>CAVXIC010000012.1:0-1042379 GCA_963761755.1 uncultured bacterium | reverse complement strand
ACGGGCCGCTCCCCCCACCTGTCCCCTGCCCGCGTCGCGGTTTGACTTCCATCGCGCGGTGCCCAAATCTGCCCGCATGCGACGCTGTGCACTCGCCCTGTTCGCCTCCACCCTCGCCGCCTGCTTCTCGCCCAAGGTGATGCCTGGCGCGGACGGTTCGGACGCGGGCACGGATGCCTCCTCCAGCGACGGCGACACGTCGGGCGAGGGCTCCTCGCAGACCGATCCCACCACCGCCCCGACCACCACGCCGCAGACCGACACCGCGGTCGACACCACCGTCGGCGAGACCACCGGCGTCGGAGACGATAACCCCGTCGTCGACAGCTTCACC
The DNA here is from genome assembly GCA_963761755.1 of uncultured bacterium. Taxonomy (GTDB): domain Bacteria; phylum Myxococcota_A; class Polyangia; order Nannocystales; family Nannocystaceae; genus CAJXVA01. The sequence goes on along the minus strand of CAVXIC010000012.1, from coordinate 1,042,045 downwards.
GTCAACGGCTCGACCTCACCGGCCGAGGTCGACGAGGGCGGCACCATCCGTCTCGAAGCGGAGGCGAGCGACGACATGGGCGTCGTCTCGCTGGAGTTCTTCGACGGGGACACCTCGCTGGGCGTGGACGAGGACGCGCCCTACGAGCTCGAGCTGTCGGTGTCCAGCGCCGACTCGGGGAGTCACAGCTACCGCGCGGTGGCGACGGACACCGTCGGGCAGACCGGGGAGTCGCAGGCGGTGGTGCTGTCGATCAACATCGTGGGGGGCGTGGTCGAGCTGCTACGGGAGGACTTGTTCCGCGGCCACGACTCGTCCGATGTCATCAACGGCCGCGTTCGGAGCAGCCATCAGACACCGTCGAATTCGTCGCTGCTTCGGCCGGACCTGGTCGAAGGGCGCGTCATCGCCTTCAACGAACGGCTCTGAGCCAACAGTGGACACGGACCTACCCGAGCCTAGCGGATCTCCGTCACGCTGGATGTGGCACTCCTCGTAAGCTGCGACGGACAACGACGCATCGGAGAATCTCGCTCGCAGCCGAGTCAAGGGTACGCACTCCTCGATCCTCGCGTCGCACTTATCGGGCAGCCTCGTTCGTCGAGTGCGCTCAACACAGAGGACGCAAGCTCACACGGCTTGCTCGCAAGTCCGACTGGACTGCAGTCTATCGATGACGCATCGTCCTCGACTTGATGCGTACCCGCGGACGTCAAGTTCTTAGCTCGCGGATACACCGCGACGTCATCTCCGCCGAAGCTCGTCCGTGAGCTCACGCGACGTCTCGACGGCGTGGACCCCCAGGTCGTGGCAACGACGACGCCTTCTGCACATCGCTTCGACGTATCCGGAGGCTTCGAGATCACCGTCATCGACGACGATGGTGTTTGGCTGGGCCCGTCGAAGTTCCGCCGAGCAGACGTACCGAGACGTGGGGACATTGCGCCGATGGACGATGGCTTCGTCATCATCGCTACGGTCGGCCGTCCCAAAGCCCCAGCGCCTCTTGTCGCGATACGATCGACTTCGACCTCGACGCAGCCGCCGACGGTTCAATCTTCGTGTCGGTCGCCGGACCGAGTTGTGCTCAAGGGACCGACGCGTGCCTTCGCAAACGTCGTCCGCCGATGGAAACGTCGAGCTGGCACGACGGCCGCCGGGTGGCGAGGATCCGACGTAGGTGCGCATTCGCACGTCTCAGTGGGTTCGAACAACCTGCGTGGCTGGTGGGTGCGCGTCCAGCCGAGGCACCGAAGCTCGCTTTGGCCTTGACGGCGAGGTTCATCGACCGCAGCGTCCATCGCCGGAGGAGCAGGTCAGCGTTCGCGACCTCGCTGGCACGCATGATCGGTGTCTGCTTGCGACAACAGGGGAGAGCAGAGTGATCGAAGCGCAGTCATCCTCGACTTGGACGCCGTCTGTTGGGCGAAGTCGGCGAGTGCGTACTCGGTCCGGTCAGGCTCCACCATGTCATTCTCCGTTGAGGTCACCCCGACTGCCGCGTTCGTCCTGGGCATTGCCGGCCTGAGTTCCTCCGGTTTCGGTGGCACAGTGGAGATGCGTGGGTCGCACGCATCTCCCTCTGAGACGAAATGCGCGCCTAGTCCATCCACTCGGTCGCCTACGGCCGTGAACGTGATGTGGAACACCCATCCATCTCCATCCTGGTCCTCGTCCTGCAGCAAGCTGGAAGCGGAAGAATCGGGAAAATATCGTTGCCCGTCTCGACATCGATCCCCTCCGCAGTTGCTGTGCTCACGAAGCCTTCGATGTTCCCTTGCACGAGACCGTCCGCGGGGTCTCCCATGAGCTGAGCGGACACCACTGCGTCCTGAAGAGGCAGCGTCGAACGGACCCAGCCGCGATGGAGACCGTCCCAATATCCGATCGGAAACAGGGCCCGTTGTCGGCTCGGATGCCGCCGGCGGGGCTTCATAGATACTCAGGTTGTCGCCGTCGGCGGCGTAGCACTCACCCTCGATGAGTGACGTGTACATGCCGTCGGAGGCCAATCGTGTCCATGGGAGCGAGCACGTCGACCGCAGTCTCGCCGGAGCCGTGCAGCGCGCGTTCGCGAAACCGAACACCTCGGAGGCAGCGTCGGTCTGATCCAGGGGTAGGAACGCCATCGCAAAACCAAGGTCGAGGTTTCCATCCTGCGTCGTCGTCAGTGTTCAGAGCCCGCGTCAACCGATCGTTGACGGTTTCCTCAGTCACGTCGCCATCGATAGCGCTGAATCGACGTGCGGGTCCCGGACTTCGAGCGAGTTCATCCGGAAGATACGTGTCCATCGGAGTCACGCCCGTGGTCTCCCCTTCCGTCTCCGTCTCCCCGGTCGTCGGATCCGTAGTCCCCGTGTCCGGGTCCACGGTGTCGGTGGCCGTGGTGGTGGTGCCGCTGGTGCCCGGGGTCGGGTCGGTGCTGGTGCCCGGGGTCGGGTCGGTGGGGTCGGTGCCGCTCGAGGAGCCGATGTCGGTTTCGGTGCCGTCGCCTCCGCCGGGGGAGTCGTCGCCGCACGCGGTGAGACCAAGGCCAACGGACAGGGACAGAATCAGGGTCAAGCTCGGGCGATGCATGCCGGGAACTATACAAGAGCCGGCAGCACCGCAAAAAAGGCCGCGGACGGGTGGGTCCCCAGCTGGTAGCGTCCCCCGCCGTGGACCCCTCGGTGTGCATTGCTCTGGTGCTGGCCCTCGCGCCTGGGGCGAGCCCACCGACGGAGGGGGGCACCGCGCAGGTCGCGGAAGAGCCGCTGGCGCGCGATTATGAGGGTCCGCGGTCGGTCGGGGCGGAGCCCGGTGGGCTCGATGCGCCCCCGGACGCACCCGCACCTACGCTCGCCGCGATGCCGCCCGCCGCCATCCGATCCCGCGCCGATGGAAGCGTGGCGCCGGCCATGTTCGTCGACGTGCAGGGGTATCCACCCCGCTCGCACGCAGCCGCGCGCCACCTGCCACCCCCGCGCACGCTGGTGACGATCGATGGACCAATCCTCGATGAGCAGGCCGAGCTGTACACCCGCAAGGGCACGGTGAGCTTTCGGCCTGGCGCCCAGGTGCGCACCCGGATGGGCGCTGTCACCCCCTTTCGGATCGACGCCGCCGGCAACCGGGTCGGCGAAGGGCTCACCGTCGCGGGGCGGGTCCGGTGGAGGCCCGAGCTGAGCATCGGCCCGCGCGACCGCCTGCGGATCGTCGGCATGCTCGACGTCGCCAACGGACGCTGGGCGCCAGGCTCGACGGAAGACCCCGTGGTCGCCGACATCGCCGACCACGGCCAGCCACCCATTCCCACCGAGCCCGGTGGGGGGCTGGGCATCGTCGACCCCCGCGAACTCTACCTGCAGTGGACCTCCAAGTACGGGCAGCTGCGCTTCGGACAGCAGGCCTTCGGTTGGGGACTGGGCCTGGTCTCCAACGACGGCAACAACATGGATCGCTTCGGCGACCTGAAGTTCGGCAACGACGGCGACGGCAGCATCGTCGAGCGGGTCATGTTCGCGACCCGTCCGCTCGCCGACATGCACACCACCGCCCGGGATCTGGTCGTTGCGATCGGTGCCGACCTCGTCTACCGCGACCCCAACGCCAACCTCGTCGAGGGTGACCTTGCAGGACAGGGAATCTTGGTCATGCGATGGCAACCGCGCCGAAGCCCCGGCGCCTACTTCGGCGGCTACATCGCCTACCGAGGCCAGCGCAGCGCCGACGACGGGGACGATGTCGAAGGCGACGATCGGCTCCAGGTCGCCGTGGTCGACCTCGCCGGGCGCGGCTACCGCTACCTGCGGCCCGAGCTTGCCCTGCTCGGCGCCTTCGAAGGTGCCCTCTTCGTCGGCCGCACGACCTTCCTTCGACCCGACCGCGACCAGCACCGCGTGCTGCAGGCAGGCCTCGTCGCCCGCGGCTTCGTCGGCAATCCGAAGGGCTGGCTCGCCGGGCTCGACGCGGGCTGGCTCTCCGGCGACGCCAACCCCGACGACGACCAGCTCAACACCTTCGACGCCGCCCCCGGCTACACCGCCGGCCTGCTGCTCTTCCCCTACGTGCGCGGCTGGCAGACCGCCCGCAGCGCCCGTCGAGCCCAGGACCCCCTGCTCGTCGGTGAGCCCACGGCCGGCGCGCAGTATCTGGCCAGCGAGGGCCGCGTCGGCAACGTGGTCTTCGCCCATCCCAAGGCGCGCTGGGCCTTCGCCGAGCGGTTCGAGCTGTGGGGGGGACCACTGCTCGCCGCCGCCTCGGCCAAGATGCTCGACCCCCTCGCCGCGCGCCTGGCCGGGGGCGCCCCCACCAACGCGCTGGGGGCCGCCGTCGACTCCCGCCTGCTCGCCACCGAGCTCGACCTGGGCCTGCGCACGCACTACGGCTTCCGCGAGTTTTGGGTGCAGGCGGGTGTTCAGGCCGGCGTGTTGTTCCCCGGCCAGGCCCTGGCCGATCCGGCCGGAGATCGTGACGGACCGATCTATGGCGGATGGTTCCGCCTCGAAGCCCGCTACTGATCAAAGCGCACCTCGAAGGCTGATACCCTCCGGGCGTGCAGGTCTACACCAAGATCCTGATCGGGATGCTCGTCGGCGCCGTCTTGGGGCTGACCCTGGGACCCAACTCCTCGTTTCTGGAGGCCGACGTCTACAAGGTCACCTCTTGGGAGCGCCTCGACCTGCAGACCGACAGGGACGATCCCAGCACCGCGTTTCGGCTGCCCGCCAAGCCGGACAACCCCGGCGCGAAGGCGAGTACACCCAAGCCGCTGCGGATGCAGATCCTGCAGACGCAGACCGCCGAGCTCACCGATGCATCCGGTGAGACCTCGACCCTGCCTGGCTGGTCCCAGGTCGAGCTCCCCATCAGCGATCAGCTGATCCTTCGCGACAAGACCGGCGAGGTCCTCGCTGCGTTGAGCAAGGACGGCGTCGCGCCCAAGACCGGCGAGACCGTGCCGGTCTGGATCAAGCACCAGCACACCGAGCTCGGCAGCGGCGGCTACACCGTCTGGCCCATCCCGATCAGCGGGTTCGGCGACACCCTCGTGAGCTGGATGAAGCCCGTCGGCGACGCGTTCATGCGGCTGATCAAGATGGTGATCGTCCCGCTCGTGTTCGCCTCGCTGCTGGTGGGTGTCGCGAGCCTCGGAGACATTCGCAAGCTCGGCCGCATGGGCCTGCGCACCCTGGGGTTGTACATGGGCACCACCGCCGCCGCGGTGTCCATCGGACTCGCCGTCGCGCACATCATCAATCCGGGCTCGTTCATCGATGAACGCTCGCGGGTGGCCCTCCAGGCGCAGTTCGAAGGCGCCGCCGGCAGCACCGCCGACGCAGCCGCCGACGCGCCCTCCATGGTCGAGAACCTGCTCAACATCATCCCGGGCAACCCGGTCGAGTCCCTCGTCACCGGCGACATGCTGCAGGTCATCTTCTTCGCCGTCCTGTTCGGCGTCGCGCTGACCTTCCTCGACGACAAGAACGGCCAGCCCATCGTCACGCTGCTCGACCGGGTGCAGAGCGCGATGGTCGTCATCATTCATATCGTGATGAAGCTCGCCCCCTACGGCGTCGCGGCCCTCGTCGCCGAGGTCGTCGGGACCAGCGGGTTCTCAGTGCTCAAGGGCCTGGCCGTCTACGGCGTCGCGGTCCTCATCGGGCTGGCCCTGCACGGCGTCATCATCTACGGGGTCATCGTCAAGTACCTCGCCAAGCTGCCCATCATGGGGTTCTTGCGCGCGTGCCGACCCGCCCAGCTCATCGCCTTCTCCACCTCCAGCTCCTCGGCGGCCCTGCCGGTCAGCATGGAGTGCGCCGAAGAGAACCTCGGCGTCAGCAACCCGGTCGCCAGCTTCGTCATCCCGCTGGGCTCCACCGTCAACATGGACGGCACCGCCCTGTACCAAGGCGTGGCGGCCATCTTCATCGCGCAGGTGTTCCAGATGGACCTGACCTTCGGCGATCAGGTCGGCATCGTCGCCACCGCGACCATGGCCTCGGTCGGCGCGGCCGGAGTCCCCGGCGCCGGCATGGTCACCTTGGCCATGGTGCTGACCGCCAGCGGCATCCCCACCGTGGGTGTCGCCCTCATCTTGGGCATGGACCGCCTGCTCGACATGTTCCGCACCGCGCTCAACGTGACCGGCGACCTCGCCGTCACCGCCGCCATGGCGCGGGCCGAAGGCGACGACCTGCGGGTCCTGAGCAAGGATGAGGACAAGGAGGACGTCAACCGCGGCTTCGAGCGCCGGCTCGAAGGCGGCCAAGAGCCGATCGAGCCGGAGTAGGCCCGAGCAGGCCTGCGCGGGACGCTTCAGTTCAGCGAGACCTTGGGCGTCTCGTCGAGCGGGGCCTCATCGGCGTACACGGGCGCGGCGTGGTGGTGGACCAGTCGCCACTGCCCGTCCTCGCGCACGAAGACGTTCGTCGCCAGGAGCTTGTGCGGACCGACCAACTCCTTGCACACGACCACCCCCATCTCGCCCCGCTGCATCGCCTGCGGATCGGCGCACGCCACTTCGGGCGCCTCACCGCCGGGCAGGTCGCCCAAGATTGCGCGCCAGCTGGCCATCACCGAGCCGCGGTCGTCGAGCGCCGGCCATCCCGGATGGATGCAGACGACCGGCGCGTCGGCGGCCCACAGGCTGTCCATCGCCGCGAGATCCTGACGCGCAAAGGCATCATAGAAGCGAGCATTGGCCTCGACCAGTCCGGCGGCGTCATCCACGGACTGGGGGTGATAGCAGCCCCCCGCTCCCCAGACCAGCCCCACGGATCCCGCGGCTGCGCGTCGCGCCGGTTCTCCGCCGCTGCCCCGTGGTAGCGTGAACGCATGAAACGTGCCCTGAGGTGTGGGTTGCTGGCCTTCGCCGGCCTTGCCTGTCCCGCGACCGCGACGGAGGAGTCGACGGGGACCTCCGGTGCAACCGAAGGCGACGACGCGTCCTCCTCGGCCGCCGCAAGCACGACCACCGCCGACGTGACGGGTGCCGATGGGTCGACCACAGGTGTCCCCAGCGGGCCCATTCCGGCGTCCGGCATCTCGATCGACTGGGTCGAGGCCAACCAGGCCGTCGGTGTGCGGATCGGCGAGAAGGGAGGCGGCGTCGGCGGGGATGGTCGTACGTCTCCGCTGATCGCCAACCGGATCACGTTGGTGCGCGGTTTCTGGAAGATCGAGGACGGATGGCAGCCCCGCGAGATCGAGGCCCACTTCACGGTCAACTTCCCCGACGGCACCAGCGACACCAAGATCGACCGCAAGCTGGTCGAGGGCGAGAGCTTCATCGGCAACCTCGCCGAGTCGTTCTACTGGGGGCTGATGGCCGACGAAGTCCAGCCCGGCATCACCTACCACGTCGAGCTCTTCGAGACCGACCCGGCCTTCGCCGACCCCGCCGTCACCGAACCCCCGCGCCTGCCCGTCGACGGCAGCGAAGCGTTCGTGGGTATCGAGGACAGCTACCAGCTCCTCAAGGTCGTCATCGTTCCGTTCAACTACGACCACGAGACCTGCACGCGCGAGCCCGACCTGTCCGAAGAGACCATGCAGCTCTTCTACGACTACATGTACATGATGATGCCGGTGGACCAGCTCCAGGTGGAGATCCACGAAAACGTCGACTGGGACGGACAGCTGCAGAGCTTCGTCCCCCTCAACCAGTACATGGCGAACCTTCGGGTCGATGAAGGCGCCGATCCAGAGGTCTTCTACTATGGCCTGGTCGACGTCTGCGCGGGGGGCTTGGGCGGCGCGGGCGGCCTGGCCAACGGCATTCCCAGCGATCCAACCAGCCCCGACTTGGCCTATCAGCGCGTGTCCTCGGGCCTGTCCCTTCCGAGCAACCAGGAGTTCTCCGCCGACACCTTCGTGCACGAGGTCGGACACAGCCTCGGTCGCCGACACGTCGCCTGCAACGGTGAGGAGGGCGGCCCCGACCCCACCTACCCCATCGATGGTGGGGATCTCGGAGAGTGGGGCTTTGGCGTGATCGACTTCCAGCTCCGCCACCCGACCGTCTTCAAGGACTACATGACCTACTGCAACCCCGCCTGGGTGAGCACGTGGGGCCTCAACAAGGTGTTCCCGGTCATCCAAGCGCTGAGCATGTGGGACGAGAACTATCCGGGCGCCGACGCCGTCCGGCCGACCCCCGCTGCGGGATCGGTGCTGATCGGCAACATCGAGCCGGACGGTACCGAGTCCTGGTACACGGTGCCCGGGCGGGTGGTCTCCAACGACCGAAGCCCGACGACCGCGATCGAGTTCGGGACCCCCGATGGGCTCCGCCGCGAGCAGGCTGCGGTGACAGATCTCCCCGATGGTGGGGGGGTCATGATCGTCGCCGAGCTTCCCACCGGCTTCGACCAGGTGCGCTCGGTGGCGCGGCTCGAAGGCCAGGAGCGCTTCGCGATCGAACGCTCCGCGGTCCGCGCCCACGCCACGACCCGCTGAACCGACCAAAGAACGGCATCCAGTGCCCCACCGCGCGCGACATTGAGTAGACTCGGCCGCAGGGATGGATCCCTATTTCGACGCGGTGACGGCGGAGCTTCGCGGCTTCGACCTCGGCGACGACGACGAGCTTCTGGGCGAGCTCGTCCGGCGGCGCGCACAAACGACCAAGTCGATGGGCTTCTCCGACTGGATGCTCCTGGGCGTGCTCATGTACCGCGCCGGCGCAGATGAAGAGGCGCTCTCGTGCTTCGAAGACGCCGCCGGAATGGGGCTGCACGTTCCACTGCCCCGCTACCTCCAGGCCCAGCTCTTCCTCGATCGAGGGCTCGCCGATGACGCCGAGGCCCTGCTCGACATCGCCGAAGAGCACAACGAGACCGATCCTGCGGTGCCTCCGGCGGAGCTGGTCCACGCCCGCGGCTCGGTCGCGCTGGCGCGAGGAAACACGCAGGAGGCCCTGTCCTACTATGCGGCCGGACTTCGCCTCGAGCCCGACAGCTCCCCGCGCTGGCTCGACCTGGCCAACCTGTGTCGCGCCCTCGGGCAGCTCGAGGACGCCTGCGAAGCCGCGCAGCGGGCGACGCAGGTCGACCCCGAGTTCGAACCGGCCCACTACAGCCTGGCCTGCGCGGCCTCCGAAGCCGGCCGGTACGCGCTGGCCGTGGAGGCACTGCGCGCGTCGTTCCAGCTCGCGCCCGAGCGCCGGCGAGACGCCGCCGAGGCGCCCGAGTTCGAGCACCTGCGGACGCAGGTCGAGTTCACGGCGCTCTTCGAGGTGGACCAAGCCCCCGACCTCTCGTGGATCGACGCCTACCCGAGGTGGCTGCAGATCCTGCGCGACGATCCGAGCCTCGGCTCCGCCGACGTGACGTGGCTCGACCTGGCGCAGAGCGACGGCAAGACCGCAGCGCTGCGGACGCTCTACGAAGGGCACGAGGGGCCGGCGGGCGTCATGCACACCAAAGCCACGGTCAAACTGTCGCGGAAGCTGGTCCGGGGCGCACGCGTGGTCGCGCGGGGCCCCAGCTCCGCCCGCCGCGACGGCACCGAGGAGACGTCGTGGCTGGTCGTCGACGAGCGGGACCCGCGGGCCATCCATGTCGCGCTGACGACCGACTACCCGCCCTTCCTGTGGCTGGATGCCGGCAACTCCGCGCGCTCCTTGTCGAGCGCGCTGGGTGAGTACTTCCCGCCTCCGGCACGCGACCGTCGCAAGCTTCCGCTCACCGCGCGCGGCGTCATGGGCTACCGCGGACGCTTCGGCGTCAGCAGCCCCACCGGCGAGTTCGTCCCCGCCGACGAACTCAGCCTCGACCACCACTTCGCGCTGTGTATGTTCCTCGAGCCAGGGTCCTGGGGGAGCGCCTACGCCGACGATCCATGGCCCGACCAGGTCCCACAGCAGCCCAACTCGGCGCCGCTGTTCGAGCGCCGGCAGCGAGAGACCAACCGCCAGGCCCAAGGTGCGGTCTGGTCACGAACCCGGCGCACCCGCCACAGCCGCAGCTACGTCTCCTTCGAGCTCCACCACGGCGACGTGTTCGTCGCCGATGTTCGCTATGCGCCCTCGCGGCAGTCCGTGGTGGTCGAACGCCTCAATCACCACCTGGGCTGCGACTACCCCACCGACATGCCGGTCGACACGATCGGCGCGCTGATGGGCTTTGGCTTCGACAGCGCCGGCGACCTGCAAAACGAACTCGAGGTCACCTCCGATCCGCAGGCCGTCGCGGGCCTGCTCTCGCTGCTCTCGGCGCTGCGGCACAGCGACCTGGCGATGTTCAGCCTGTTCCGGCGGTACATGAACCACCCCGACACGCTCGTGCGAACCACCCTGTGGAACATCTTTGCCGCCTACAACTTCGAGTCCCTGCTCGAAGAGGCGCTCCTTCTCGAAGACGAAGACGAGGTCCTCGAGCAGCTGCAGTCGCTCCTCGACGAGGGGATCCCCGTCCTCGCGCACGACGACGAGGCGTCCGGTTCATGAGCAACGACGGCATGCTCGTCTTTCGCGAGACGGTCCGCCGCGACAGGATCGTCGCGCTCGCCGAAGGCCTGGCGTGGACGCCCACCGCCAACGTTCAGCGTGGCCACTTCGTGCTGGCGAGCGAGCGCTTCAGCACCACCGACGGGACCACGGTGGAGTACCTCGAGGACCACACCGCCGACGTTCGCTTTGCCCAGGTCAGCGGCCCCAGCCAGAGCCCCGTCCTGGGCATCCTGCGCAAGGCGATGCCGGTCTACGAAGAGGACGCGCTGCTCGACGAGGTCTCCACAGCCCAAGAGCCGCTCGCGTGGATCCGCGGGCTCTCGCGGCTGAGCGTCTACCGGCCCGAGACCACGCACGCCCGCTACCTCTCCTTGTGGTCACGCGCGCTCAACCACGAGAGCCCCGTCGTCCGCCGCGCAGCCATCCGCACCACCTATGGGTGCGCGTGGCCCGAGATGCTCCCGCTGGTCCACGGTCGCATCGCGCTCGACCGGGAGCTGCGACGTCCGCTCGAGTCCCTCGCGCGACACCTCGCGAGCCTCGTGCCTCGGCGCTGAGTTTCCCCCGGACGTCTTCCTCAGCCTGCTACGCGTTCCACTCTTCTTTGGGCTTGAGGTCGCCGTCCTCGTCGAGCGCCATGTAGAAGCGCGGCAGCCAGTCTCCGGGGACCTTCTGCCGGCTGGCCCACGCCTCGAACTTCGGCCGGTCCTTCTTGCAGTGGTTCTCGTAGACGAAGTGCAGGATCTCCGCGGGGTTGTTGACCCCCTTGAGGAAGTTCTCCCAGTTGCCCGCGAAGTGCTTGTTCACCTCGCCTTGAATGTCCGCGTACGAAGCCGCTTCGGCCGGTTCCGGCGTGTCGCTCATGGAGGCATCGTACCACGCGACCTCAGCGGCGCTGGGCCACCAGCCATCGCAGCGCGATGACGTGCCCGGCCAGCGCCCCACCCACGCAGATCGGTACGATCCACACCGTGGGAACGTAGGCCGCGAGCTGGACCGGTGGCCCTTCGAAGTACTGCCGGAAGGGCAGCGGGGACGACAGCACCGCCAGCGCGATGACCCGCAGCAGCAGCCCCAGGCCGACGACCGTGTACAGCCCGACCACCCAGCGCGGGATCTGCCCACGCCACGCCCACAGGGCGACGACGATGGCCAGCGCGCCCGAGGCGATGTCGTAGTTGCTGCCCGCGTAGGTCATCGTCACCGGCAGCGTGCCCTCCAGGTACCAGCGGTGCAGCACCAGCTCCAGGGGCAGCCGGAACGCCTGAAACCCGATGATCGCCGCGATCGGCAGGTGCCTGGCAACGCGCGCACCGAGCGGAGAGAGCGCGAGCCCGAGCGCGATCAGGTTCGACCCCCCGAGCAGCAGCATGACCGGTGGTGGCGTGCCGCCGCGGCGCGCCAGGCCAGAGGCGGCGAAGGCTGCCGTGGCGGCCAAGTACACCACGAGCCCGATGCTGGCCCAGCGGACGTCCCTCGCCACCGCCGCCGGCGCATCGCCTCGGGCCCGCCCGGTCCAGCGCACCGCCACCACCACGGCCGCGACCACGCCCAGCACGATCGCCAGGAACGCGACGAGGGAGGCGGCAGAGGGCATCACCATGGGATCGACGGCATCGGGGCTCATCAGCACTATCCTTTTTCAAGTTCACACTATGCTATTTTAAAGCAGCGTGGCGAAACGGAGCTACCACCAGTTCTGCGGGGTGGCAAGGGCGCTGGACGTCTTGGGCGAGCGATGGACGCTGCTCATCGTCCGCGACCTGCTGCTGGGTCCCCGACGCTACGTGGACCTGCTGCATGCGCTCGATGGCATCACCACCAATCTGCTCGCCGCGCGGCTCAAGCACCTCGAGGCGCACCTGCTGGTCGAGAAGGTGCGCGCACCTGCTCCGTCGGGCGCGACGCTGTATGCCCTGACCCCGCGCGGACGGAGCCTGCGGGCGCTGGTGCTGGAGCTGGGCAGGTTCGGGGCCCCAACGATGGCCGGCGGTCCAGCCCTGGCCGAGCGCGTCGACCTGCGCTGGGCCATGGTCTCATTGATGCGCCGCTACCGAGGCTGCCCCCGATCCGCGGTGCTCCAGCTGCATGTGGGCGATCGCGCCTTCGTGGCCGACATGGAGCCCGAAGCCCTGACCCTGCGCGACGGAACGACCGACGCCGCCGACACGACCCTCCGCGGGCCGGAGCCCGCGTGGCTGCAGTGGGTCGCGGGGAAGACCTCCACCCGCGCCTTGATCGACGCCGGCGCGCTCCAGCGTGAGGGCCCCGCCCGGCCCTTCGCCGACCTCACGCGGGCGGTGGGCGGCCTCCCGTAGCAGCCCGCGTCAGCGCGTCTGCCGAAAGACCGCGCCGCCGGATTCCCAGAAGATCGCGACCTGGTCGACCGCCACGAATCGCGGTGTCGACAGGCCCGAGGCGACCGTGATCAGCTCGCCGCCGGACTTGGGCACCGCGTGCACGGTCCCCGAGGGCCCGTTGGTCCAGTAGACGTGGTCGCCGTCGAGCGCCATGCCGCCGGCGCCCGCCTGGCCGGTCGCCAGGATCTCCGGGACGCCGCCCGTCTTCGGCACCCGGGTGATCGAGCCCGAGGAGGCCTCGAACCAGTAGACGTGGGTGTCATCGAGGGTCAGGGTCCGCGGTTGGACCTGACCGGTGGCCAACGCTCGGGCTGGGGCCTGGCCGTCGCGCGGGACCACCCAAACGGTGGAGACCGGGGCGGGCGACGAGAGGAACACGTTCGCGTCGTCGGCCGCCACCTCGGTGGGAAGCGCGGCCGGCCCGGCAGGCGCTCCGGGGGCCGGCTTCGCGTCGGCGGCTGGGCGGCCGGGCACCAACACCCGCGGCGGACCCCCGGACACGGGCGCGACCATCACCGCGCCGCTGAGGGCATCGATGAAGACGACCTCGCCGCCGCCGAACACCGCGCGCTGGGGAGAGACCCCCTCCATCGCGATCGGGCTTGGGTCGTGCGCGCCGCGCACCTTGTCGACCCAGACCTGCCCGCCGGTGGCGGCCCGCGCAACCCAGTAGACGAAGTCTTGGGTCGGGGTCACGTCGATGGCGTCGGGCTGAGTCCCGAACGCTTCGATGGGACCCCCGATGTTCCGCACCCGGAAGACCCCTGGAGGCTGGGTCGAGGTCCAATAGACGTACGCATTGTCGAGGTACAGGTCCGCCATGCCCAGCTGGCCCTCGACCACCACGGTCGGTGGCGGGGGTCCCTCGGGCTTGGGCTCCGGTGGCGTCGGTGCCTGGTCACCGCGTGGATCGAACCCGAGGGCCTCGACCAACGCCTTGTCGAACGCCAGCGGGCGCTCGGTGTTGTTCTTGCCCTCGACCGCGGTATCGAGGGCCGCCGTGACCGAGACGCACTTGTCCTCGCCGACGCCGTGCTCCTCGAGGGCCTTGCTGAACGCCGCCATCTCGCAGGACTTGGTCGTCCCCTCCAGGCAGATCCGCTTGATGAGTTTGTCGCACGTGTCTGCGCGGGTCAGGTACCACCCCAGCCCGCCGAGCACGACGACGGCCGCCAACCCGAGCGCGCCGATGAGTTGGCCTCGGCGCTGCGGAGCCCCGAACTCGTCACCACCCCCGCGGCGGGCCTCGCGTTCGCGCTCGATCGCCTCGAGTTCGGCGTCGATCTCCTCATCGGTCAGCGGCAGCGGAACGACGGCGTCTCCGAGTTCGTCGTCATCCTCGAACTCCTCGTCGTCTCCAAAGTCCTCGTCGTCTGCTCGGTCCTCGCTCGGCGGAGGCGCCGACGCGCCGCGCTGCGAAACGAGGGGGATGGGAGCCGGCTCCGAGGATGCAAAGACGAGCTTGCACAGTGCACGGTCCTGACTGACCACCCGCACGACCTGCTCGATGGTCGCCTGGCGCTCCACGGGCGTCGCGTCGACAGGCGTCTCGTGCGCAGCGATGCGCGCCACGATCTCGTCGAATGCCTCGGTACCCCGCAGCCGACCGGCCGCGACGTCCGCTATGAGTGCGTCCATGCCTGGAATGCTGGGCGACATCGGCCGCAAGCCTACATCTGCTGGCCGCCAGCTTCGAGGCCCTCGGGCTCTGGGCCGCCGGTGGCCCCGCAACGGTCCCTTCGAGGTTGTCGTAAGGGTTTCCCAGGCCGTACGTTGGGGGTGCATGGCGAGTCGGAGGCTTCACGGCGTATTCCCTGCGGCTCTTGCCACGGGAGTCGGCCTGGGGCTGTCGCTGGTGCCCTCGGCCGCCAGCGCGGCCCCTGCTCCGCCGCCCGCTGCCCCTCTCCAGACCAAGGCCCAGACCGAGATCGGCACGATGGACGCGACGCCCAACCGGGCCACGGCGCGCCGCGGTCGCCTCTTCGCGCTCGAGGTCCAGGGCCTGGTCACGCGGGAGCTGATCCCGACCTCGTTCCTGGGCATCGATGCTGCGGTCGCGTTCGGCAACGACACCTTCGGCCTTCGCGCGGGCGGGGCCTTGCTCGGCGCGCCGTCGTTTCGGTTGGCCGCCAACGAAATCTCCAACCTGCTGGCCTACGGCATGCTCGACGCGTGCGCGAGCAAGGTCGTTCGCGAGCATCGCGTGCGCATGTGTATGGGAGGGGAGCTGGGAGGTTGGAAGCACTTTTGGTCCGGCTATGGTCAGCCAGATCGGCAGTACTCCCGGCACCTCGCAGGCACGCTCAAGGGCGACTACCGCTACGCGTTCACCCGCAACTTCGGCTTGCTGCTCGGGGTGGGGTTGTCGATCCCCGCCGTGGGGCCTCAGTTCCGCGGTCACGACCCCGCCGGCCGGCCCACACCGGTGCTGGTCCCCGGTCCGGTCGCGGGCACGTTCCGCATCGGCGGCACGTTCGGTGTCGGGTAGCCCGCACCTGCGGTTCTCGCGGTGAGCCCCCCACCTAGGGTCGAGGCTCGGGCTCGCGTGGTGGGTCGCCCGGTGGCGTAGACTCGCCGGCATGAACGGTGGAGACCTCGTCGCCGAAGTTCTCTCACGCCAGGGCGTGGAGTTTCTGTTCACCCTGTGTGGCGGGCACATCTCACCGATCTTGGTCGGCGCGAAGGCCCGAGGCATTCGCGTCATCGACGTCCGGCACGAAGCCAACGCCGTGTTCGCGGCCGATGCAGTGTCGCGGCTGACGGGCGTCCCGGGCGTTGCAGCCGTCACCGCCGGCCCCGGCGTGACCAACACCATCACCGCGATCAAGAACGCACAGATGGCCCAGTCGCCGCTGGTGCTGCTCGGCGGCGCGACGGCGACGATCCTCAAGGGACGGGGTGCACTGCAGGACATCGACCAGATGGAGCTCATCGCTCCCCACGTCAAGTACGCGGCCGCGGTCACCCGGGTCCGCGACCTTCCGCGCACACTCGAGCGAGCCTTCGAGATCGCACAAGAGGGCGTGCCTGGCCCCGTGTTCATCGAGTGTCCAGTCGACCTCCTCTACGACGAAACCGTGGTGCGCGAGATGTTCGGGGCCAAGTCGGCCTCCGAGGTGAAGGGACCGACCGACGTCGCGCTCCAGCTGTACCTGCGCTACTACCTCGCCAAGACCTTCGCCCGCGCGGGCCGGGCCAAAGCCGGTGCCAAGGTGCAACCCGAGATCCCCACCGCGTTCCCGGCCGCTGTCAGTCGCGCCGCCTCCTTGCTCGCCAAGGCCAAGCACCCGGTCATCGTCGTCGGCTCGCAAGCCACGCTCGGCGGGCCACGAGAGACGCAGCGACTTGCCGAGGCGCTGGGACGCCTCGGCGCTCCGGTGTACCTCTCGGGCATGGCGCGTGGGCTGATGGGGCGCGAACACGACGTGTGGTTCCGGCACAAGCGGACCATGGCCCTCAAGGAGGCCGACTTCGTGCTGCTCGCCGGCGTCCCCAATGACTTCCGGCTCAACTACGGTCTGCAGATTGGCCGCAAGGCCACGCTGGTCTCCGTCAATCGCAGCGACGTCGACGTCCGCAAGAACCGCAAGCCCACGCTCGGTGCCGTCGCGGATCCGTGTGACTTCCTTTGCCGGCTCAGCCGCGAGGCCTCGCTCGACGCGGACGCGCTGCGCCCTTGGCTCGACCGACTGCGCACCCGCGACCGCGACCGCACCGATCAGATCGCCGAACAAGCACAGCAAGAGACCGAGTTCGTCAACCCGATCGCGCTGTGCCAAATGCTCGAGGACCAGCTCGCCGACGACAGCGTCCTCGTTGCCGACGGTGGAGACTTCGTCGCGACCGCCTCGTACATCACCTGCCCCCGCTCCCCGCTGTCCTGGCTCGACCCCGGCCCCTTCGGCACCTTGGGGGTCGGAGCGGGCTTCGCCCTGGGCGCCAAGCTGTGCCGCCCCGAGGCCGAGGTCTGGCTCCTGTACGGAGACGGGTCGGCGGGCTACACGATCCCCGAGTTCGACACCTTCGTGCGCCACGGCTTGCCCGTCATCGCGATCGTCGGCAACGACGCGAGCTGGGCGCAGATCGCCCGCGACCAGATCGATCTCCTGGGCGACGACGTGGGGACCACGCTCGCGCGCACCGACTACCACGTGGTCGCCGAAGGCTTTGGCGCCAAGGGCCTCAAGCTCGACGACCCCAGCGAGATCGAGTCCGTGCTGACCGAGGCCAAGGCGCTGGCCCAGGCCGGGCACCCGGTGCTGATCAACGCGCACATCGGCAAGACCGACTTTCGGAAGGGCTCGATCTCGATGTGAGTCACGAGCCGCCGAGCGCGGAGGAGCGGGCGTTGCGAAGCCGTTGCGCGGTCGCCTGGTCCTCGAAGCCGTGCGCCCAAGCCCGCTCGACGAATGCCTCCGCGAGCGCCCTGGGAACGGTGGCGCGTGAGGGCACGTCCTTGCGGCGGTAGGTGAAGATCGTCTTGCGCGACCAGGGGTTGAAACCATCGGTCCCCAGGCTCGCATCCGCATCCAGGAAGATCTGCGAGGTGGGCACGACCACCCGGTGCGTGACGTCCTGCTGGGTCACGCTCCACACCGCCACCACGTGGTTCCACTGGGGCCACAAGAGCCCCACCCCCTCGACGCCCAGACGCCGCACCAAGAACGCGAACAACGCGGAGAGTTCGTCGCACTCGGCCGTCGCCGATGGACGCGGTGTTCCGGACGCGTCGAAGAGCGCGGGACCCTGCTTCCACTGCGACCAGATCACCTCGGAGTTGGGCTTGCGGTTGGTGATGTCCCAGCGCAGATGCCACCACCCTCCGTCCCGCGTCGCCTCGAAGACCAGCTTCACGCGGGCGTAGTCCCGCCGCAGCGCGGCGGTCGCCTCGAGGCTTCGAGCCGTCGTGAACGCGCGGAAGTCAGCCTCGACGGTGGGATCTTCCTCCATCGCATCGGCCAGGGCCTGCAGCTCCGCGACGAGCGCATCCACCCGCATCCCGCCTTCGCCACGTGCGGCTCGCGGCAGCAGTGCGGTGGCGCCCAACCCTGTCAGTACCGCGCGACGGTGCACCCCCGCCTCAACGCACCAGACCCGCCGAAGGATCCCTCGGCGGGTCGATTCGTCAGTCCCACTGCGACATCTCGCTGTCCGGCCCGGGCGCGTAGGCCGAGGGGTCGTCGGGGACCACCGCCGGAATGCCTGCGGCGTCATCGAGGTCGGCCGGCTCGGCCGGCATGGGGCCGGGCGCAACGACGGCGGCGGCGACCTCTGCAGCGGCCGTCGGCGTCTCGGAGGCTTCGGCCGGGTCTTGCGCCGCCTGGACGCCGACGATGATGTCGTCCACCTCGGCGCCACCGCTGTAGACCGCAAACCCGACCGCGCCTGCGCATCCCAGGGCCACCGTCATCGCGAGAAACTGTTCAATGTCGATCTTCATCGTGTTCGTGCCGTCCTTTCGCGGACGTGGGTTGAGACGCCTGGGGTGACCGCGATGTTCGTGAACCGTCGGTAACCGGGCGCAACTCCCATGTACGCGGCCGCGGACGTGCCCCATTGCTATGCTCCGCGGCGGTGAACCGCACGCTGACACCGCGACGCCCTCGCGTCCGCGCCCCGAGCCTTTGGCGAGAGATGAACACACCATGACCTTTCCGCGGGACTTCTGGTGGGGCGCCGCGACCTCCTCGCACCAGGTCGAGGGCGGCAACGACAACGACTGGACGCGCTGGGAACGTCGCCCGGGCACCATCGCCGACGGGACGGTCAGCGGCGACGCCGCGCGATGGTGGGACGGCGCCGCCGAGACCGACCTCGACCACTCTGCCTCTTGGGGACACAACGCGACCCGGATGAGCGTGGAGTGGAGCAGACTCGAGCCCACGCCCGGCCGCTTCGACGAGGGGGCGTTCGATCGGTATGCGGAGATCCTGCAGCACGCAGGCGCGCGCGGTCTGGCGCGCTTGGTCACGCTCAACCACTTCACGCTGCCGCAGTGGATCGCCGATCGCGGTTCATGGCTGAGCCCCGACATCATCCCGGCGATCGCCCGCTTCGCCGGCGAGTGCGGACGCAGGCTGGGCCCGTGGGTCGAGCGCTGGGCGACGCTCAACGAGCCGAGCCTGGTCGCGCTGTTCGGATATGTCGAGGGTCGGTGGCCACCGGGTGTCCGCGACCCCCGCGCCTTCGGGGTCGCGCTGCGCCACATGCTCGGCGCCCACGTCGGGATGCAGCGTGCGCTCAAGGAGCAGCGTCCCGATGCCTCCGTGGGGCTGGTGCTCAACGTCCCGTGCTTCGACCCCGCCCGGCCTCAGCTGGCCGACCGTCTGCTCGCCTCGATGCAGGACCATGCGGTCACCGGAGCGATCCTGCGGGCGCTGAAGACCGGCCGACTCTGGCCGCCGTTCGGCCTGGGCCGCCGCATTGAGGGCCTCGTCGGCAGTACCGATTGGCTGGGCCTCAACTACTACGGCCGCTACGCCGTACGCTTCTCCCTTGGCGCCTACCGCCAGGCGTTCGGGGCTCACGTGCAGACCGACTCGAGTCGGCTCGGAGACACCGACTGGGGCCAGCCGCACCCGGCCGGGCTCCGCGACGGACTCCGACGCCTCGCCTCGGTGGGCGTTCCTCTGTTCGTCACCGAGAACGGGATTCAGACGCTCGACGACGCGCAGCGGACCGACTACCTCCGCGCGCACGTCCAGGCGGTCGCCGAGGCCCTCGGGGACGGACTCGACGTCCGCGGCTACTTTCACTGGGCACTGGTCGATAACTTCGAGTGGGCTGAAGGCTGGCGCCCAAGGTTCGGCCTGTTGGCCCTCGATGTCGAGACCGGACGACGCCAGGCCCGGCCCAGCGCCGACGCGTTCGCGGCCATCTGCCGAAATAACGGGCTGTGAACCCGCGGCGCTTGCGGCCACGCGCGGTCCTTGGGTATGAGGCGGCATGCACCTGCGTCGCATCGTCCTCGCCGCCGCCCTGGCAGGCAGCCTCAGCAGCTTCGGCACCGCTTGCCAGAAGCAACAGCTCACCGAAGCCGTCGTGCCCGACGCTGGCGTCACGATGCGCTACGACCTGACGCCTGGGCAAACCTACCAAGGGCACATCGAGTCGCAGGCGGTCGCCGAGACACCCGCCGGCAACGTCGACATCCGGTTCGAGTACGACGTCGAGCTGCTCGTCACCGGCACGATGTCGCCCGATGGCCCGCTGGTCGTCGCGACGTTTCGCAACATCAAGGCCAACGCGATCATGCCCGCGGGTCTTCCACCGGCGATGGCAGGGGTGGACCCCGAGGTCGCCAAGTCGCTCAACGGCGTGGAGCTGCGCTTCAATCTCAGTGAAGCGGGCGAGATCGCCAACATGCCGGAGCTCCCCGAGGACCAGCCCCCGACCGTGCTCGCCACGCTCGGTCAGCTCACCGCGGGCCTCCAAGCCGCGTTCGCGCGCATGCCCGACGAGCCCCTGAAGAAGGGCGAGACCTGGACTCGCAACCGCGACGAAGACGGCACCTCCACTGAGATGACGGGCACCTTCAAGGACTTCGGATCCGACGCCAGCGGTGCGACGGTGGCGACCCTGGAGACCGAGAACAAGGGCAGCATCAAGAGTGAGGCGCAGGGCCAGCAGGTCGAAGGCAACGTCAGCGGACTGAGCACGATCACCTTCGTGACGAGCGCCGGCTTCGCCTCCGCCCTCGAGCGGAAGATTCGCCAGACCTCCAACCTGGCCAACGTGACCCTCGACTTCGACATCACCTGGACCAAGGGCGACAAGGTCGCCGTCGACACGACGACCCCCGCCGAAGTGCAGGCCGTCGAAGACCCGTGCGACCCCGACTACGTGGGCGGCGAAGCCTGCGAAGGCGCCGAGCAGCAGGCGATCACCGACCCATGCGACCCCGACTACGTGGGCGGCGAGGACTGCGAAGAGGACGCATCCGCAGCCGAAGCCGCCCCGGAGACAGAAAAGTAGCCCCGAAGCGACGCCGGCGGCTTGCACCCGGCCGTCGGCTCCGCTACATCTCTGGCCCCGCGCACGCGTAGCTCAGCTGGATAGAGCGTCGGCTTCCGAAGCCGAAAGTCGCAAGTTCGAATCTTGCCGTGTGTACCCACGATGCGATCCAAGGGGACGCGATGGGAAGGCCCCGCAGCAGCAGCTGTGGGGCCTTCGTCTTTGTTACCCTGCGCCCCGGATGCAACGTCGCGGCAGCTGTCTTTGCGGTGCGCTCACCTACGCTATCGAGGGCGAGGTCGGCGGGGTCTGGATGTGTCACTGCTCGAACTGCCGCAAGGCCAGCGGGGGTTCGGGCAACGCGATCATCATCGTGCCCCGCGAGCGGTTCACGTGGCTGTCGGGCGAGGATCACCGGGTCACCTATGCGCTCCGGCCGAGCTACACGATCACGCGCTGCAAGACGTGCGGCACGCCCCTGCCCGCCGAGGAGGACGAGCGCAACATCTACCTGACCGCCGGCACGCTCGACGACCCCCTGGGCGCATCGATCGAGGCGCGCATCTTCTGCGGGTCACGCGGCGACTGGGACCACGACGGGCCGGACGCGCGTCACTTCGTCGAGCGCTCCGACGGTGCCGAACTGGCCTCGTCGTAGCGCCCTCGAGACGCATGTGCGTCGATGTGGTCTCCCCTACCACCGACGGCACGCGGACTCGGGTTGCGCGCGCGTCCACTCGTCGAGGGCATGAACCGCGCCCGCGCCCGGTACGCTCTCGCACATGCCCTTCTTTCGCGCGTCGTCCCATCGCGTTGCTCCCACGCATGCGCCCTCCGATCCGCTCAGCGATGTCGCGAAGGCTTCGGGTGCTCGCTGCGCGTACGTCGAACAGTGGTCCTTCTGTGGCCCGTGGGGCGTCCGCTATCCCGGCTCGAGTCACGCGGTCGTGCACTGCATGGTCCAGGGTACGGCGCTGGTCGAGGGGCTCGGCGACCAGCCCGTTCGCATCCCCGAAGGCGGCATGCTCCTGCTCCCGCGGGACGTGCCGCACACGATCGCATCCCGCCTTCCGATCGACGACGCACACCTGGTCGAGCACGACGAGTCCCTTCCCGACGGCACGGTCAACAACTATGCCACCACGGGACAGGTCGAAGCCCGGCTCCTCACCATGCCCTTCACGGTGCCCGCGGCCGAAGAAGAAGGCGCGACGGGCCTGCGCGGACACGCGGTGGTCGACCGCCCCGAGGCGGACCTCGTCGAGATCGTGCTGCTCGCATCCAAGCTGGTGTTGATGCCGGGTATCGGTGACCGCTACGTGGCCGCCCGGCTGGCCGAGGCGATCCTCGGCAAGGTCCTGGTGCGCGTCGCGGGGGCGGATGACGACCGCTTCGGCCTGTTCGGGATGTTCGCCTCGCTGGGCGTGCGCACAGCCCTCAAGGCGATCGAAGGCGACCCCGCCTACCAGTGGACGATCGGCGAGCTGGCCGAGCTCGCGGGGATCCCCCGCTCGGCGTTCAAGGACGAGTTTCACGCCAGCATCGGCGTGCCGGTGGGGGAGTACCTACAGCTTCGCCGCGTGCGTCGATGCCAAGGTTTGCTCGCCAACGGCATGACCGCCATCGAGGACGCGGCGAGCGCAGCGGGTTTTCGCAGCCGCTCGGGGTTCAGGGCTGCGGTTCGTCGTCTTGGCCGATGAGGGTCGAGACGTCGATGACCTCCATGCCTGCGGCGCGGGCCGAGGCGATGCCGGCGGCAGCGTCCTCGTAGGCGCGGCATCGGCTCGCCTCGACGCCCAGCAGGGCCGCCGCCCTCGTGAACGGCTCGGGGTCGGGCTTGCCCCGGGTGACGTCGTCGGCCGTCACCACGGCCTGGAACCAGGTGCGGATCCCGAGGCGCTCTAGGCGAGGTTCGACGACCGCCCGCGGACCTCCGGTCGCGATCGCCATCGGCATCACGCCACGGTGGGCCCGCGCGATGGCCAGGACCGGTTCGATCGGCACCGCCTCGTGCGCGCGGGCCTGGACCAGCGCCTCCTTCCGGTCGACGATGCCCTGGGCGTCGACGGCCATCCCCTGCGCCGCGCTGAGCCGCTGCACGATCTCGCCGGTGGTGACACCTCCCCACCGCATGAAGGTCGCGTGATCGAACCGCAGCCCGGTCGGCGCGAGCGCCTCCTGCCAGCACCGAAAGTGCATCGGCATGCTGTCGACCAAGGTGCCGTCGAAGTCGAACACGAGCGCGAGAGGCTGCATGCGCCGCAGGGTAGTCGATCCGGCCTTCGCGCCGCCCCGGGATGTCGGGCGCCGCCGCGGTGCTACACTCCCTCGATGGCGCCGGCGCAGTTCGTCCTCATCGGGCTTCCTGACCTGGGTCGTCTCCGCGAGTTGCTGGAGCGAATCCAGGAGATCTTGGCCTTGGGCGGCATCGCGCTGGCCCTGATCGGCGCCTTCACCTTCCTGCTGGCCTGGGTGCTGTCCTTCCTGCGCCAACCATCGTTGGCGACCCCCACCGGGCCCAACTGGCTGGCCCGCATCGCGCTGGGCAGCGCGGCCGTCCCGGTGGGCCTCACCCTCATCGCCGGACTCGGTGCCATGCTGCCGATCTTCGCGCCCTACGTGCTCAAGGCCTTCGCGCTCGCCATCGTGTCGGCCGCCTTCTCGTGGTGCGTTGCCGTCGCCGCGGTGATCAAGGGTGGCGATCGCGGCAGCCTGTCGCGGGCCCGACGTGCCCTGCTGCTCGCCGGCATGCCCTGGTATTGCCTGGTGCTCTACCTGAGCACGTACTTGTAGGGCTGCTGCGCTGCCCGTCACGGGAACGGCTGCCCAACTCGGGCAGCCCTCGCTGACCTCGAGGCCCGAATCTCGGCGGGTTCTTGCTCGCATGATGTTTGCACTCCCGTCGCCCGATGACCGACGACCGTGCCTACCTCGCGTTCTACGGCGGACCCGATCCAGGGCCGAAGCTCACCGGCCCCCGGATGGACCATGAGATTGCCCTCGCGTATGCGGTCGCGGTGAACAACCTGGGTGGGTACGCAGCCCGGGGGGAGCGAGAGTTCAAGATGACGAGAGCCCAGTGGGTGCGCTCGCCCCTGGTCCCGCTCCACAATCTTCAGCACCAAGAGTTACTCGCCCGGAAGAACCCCAACGAGATCATCAAGGAAATCCGCGAGGGTTGGGTCATCGTTCCGGCGATCAGCGACAACACGTGGCTGGGCTCATCGGTGGACATCGCCACCGCGGTGCACAACGCCGTGACCATTCTGTCGAACAAGCGGGCCAAGATCGACGAGATTGCCTTTATCGACCACGGCACACCCGGGAGCATGACCTTCGGGACCGACATCTTCGATGTTCACAGCGTGAGGAGCGGCCGCATCGCGAGTGCTCTGCGAAGACTCTCCCCATTCATCGACGCGGACTCGGTCCTCACCCTGGGCGGTTGCGCGGTCGCGGGCAACGGCGAGGGGCGCGACTTGGCCCGAGCGATCGCGCAGCTGCTCGGGGTCCGCGTGCAGGCGTTCGAGGAGATTCAGTACATCAACCTCTCACCGGGCATCGAGGGCACGGCGTACATGTGCGGCCCGACGCAGTGCAGTCCTGGCCGCGCGACCCCCTTCGCTGAAGCGCTCTACGAAGGCATCGGCAGCAGGGGCGGCGGCGCCTTTGGGATGCGTACGCCCGGCTGGGAGTAGCTACGGTTCGGGCTGGACGCGAGCCGCTTGCGGACCGCCGTGCACGCGCGCGAGCACGGCCTGCGCTGGAGCGTAGCCAGGGCGCAGCGCCAGGGCTCGTTGTGCGGACGACACCGCGAGCTCGTCGTCGCCCGCCAGCGCCGCGATCTCGGCCCGCGTGGACCACAGGTGGGGCGCGCGACGATCGAAGTGCAGCGCGACCTCGATCTCGGCCGCCGCCTGCTCCAGCTGCGGGGGCTCGGCCGAGAGCGCAATCCGCGAGCGTAGGTAGGACTCGTAGGCGAGCGCCGAGGGGGGGTTCGAGTACGTCAGTTCGCCCTCGACGTAGTGCAGCGAGCGCGCCGACGCCCCCGACGTGGCGCACGCACCCAGCCCCAGGAGGGCCATACACAGAAGTCGGCGCATCCCCATCATGGTGCCACGTTCGAGAGCCGACGCCAGCGCTCGACCGGCCCCTGGTTGGTGCAACCCACGCGCGCGGTTACAGAGGGATGTTGCCGTGCTTCTTGCGGGGGTTCTCCTGGCGCTTGTTGGCCAGCATCGCAAAGCTTCGAACAACTTCGGCCCGGGTATCCTCGGGACGAATCACCCGGTCGATGAAGCCCAGCTCGGCTGCCTTGAACGGATTGGCAAACAGCTCCCGGTAGTCGGCGGCCAGCTCTCTTCGCTTGGCTTCGGGGTCCTCGGCGGCGGCCAGCTCGCGCCGGAAGATGATGTTGACCGCGCCTTCAGCCCCCATCACGGCGATCTCGGCCGTCGGGTAGGCGAGGTTGATGTCGCCGCGAATGTGCTTGCTGGACATCACGTCGTACGCGCCGCCGTAGGCTTTGCGGGTCACCAGCGTCACCTTCGGCACCGTCGCCTCGGTGAACGCGTACAACAGCTTCGCGCCGTGACGAATGATGCCGCCGAACTCCTGGTCGGTGCCAGGCAAGAAGCCGGGCACGTCGACCAGCGTCAAGATCGGCACGTTGAACGCGTCACACATGCGGACGAACCGCGCGGCCTTCACCGAAGCATCGATGTCGAGGCAGCCGGCGAGCACCAGCGGCTGGTTGGCGACGACGCCGACCGACTTGCCATCGAGGCGCATGAATCCAACGACCATGTTCTTGGCGAAGTGTTCCTGCACTTCGAGGAACGCGCCGCCGTCGCCCACCTCTTTGATGACCGTGCGGATGTCGTAGGGCTTCGAAGGCTCCTCGGGCACCAGGTCGACCAGCGCCGCGCAGGTTCGGTGCGGCGCATCACCGGTGTCCAGGCGAGGAGCCTCCTCCATGTTGTTCGAGGGCAAGAACGACAGCAGCTGCCGCACCATCGCCAGCGCCCCCGCCTCGGACGCACAACGAAAGTGCGCCACGCCGCTCTTCTCGTTGTGCGTGGCGGCGCCACCGAGTTCATCCTTGGTGACCTCTTCGTGCGTCACGGTCTTGATGACCTCCGGCCCGGTGATGAACATGTAGCTGGTCTCCTCGACCATCAGCACCAAGTCGGTCAGCGCGGGCGAGTACACCGCTCCTCCAGCGCACGGACCGAGAATGACCGAGAGCTGCGGAACCACGCCCGAGGCCAGGACGTTGCGCTTGAAGATCTCGGCGTAGCCGGCCAAGGACTCCACGCCCTCTTGGATGCGAGCGCCGCCGCTGTCGTTGAGGCCGACCACCGGCGCCCCGACGTCGGTGGCCATGTCCATGACCTTGCAGATCTTCTTGGCGTGGGCCATGCCCAAGCTCCCCCCGAACACCTGCGCTTGCTGAGCGAACACGAACACGGTCCGCCCCTCGACGGTGCCGTACCCCGTGACCACGCCGTCACCGTAGGCCTTCTTCTCGTCCATCCCGAACTCCGAGACGGTGTGGGTGACGAACGGATCGAGCTCGACGAACGAGCCTGAATCCAGGAGCTGCTCGATCCGCTCCATCGCCAGCTGGCGTCCCGACGCACGAATGCGTTCGACCGCTTTGCCGGCGACGGCGCGGGCCTTCGCCACGTCCTCCTCGAGATCGCCCCTTCGGTCGGGGTAGGCGCTGAGCGACGCCAAGGTCTCATGAAGCTTCAGGCGCTGGGCGGATCGGCGGGTCGAATCCGAGGACATCGGCGGCAGAGTACCCAGCAACCCGATGATTGGAAACGCCTCAAAGCCGGGCTGCTAGATCATGCCCTTGGTCGACGGAAGGCCCATCGCAAGGTCCGCCGCACACGCCATCCGCAGCGCCCGAGCAAAGGCCTTGAAGCTCGCTTCGACCACGTGGTGCACGTTGCCCCCCGCCCGCAGATGCAGGTGGAGGTTCATGCGGGCCTGCACGACGAGCGCCTGGAAGAACTCCTTGACCAGATCGCAGTCGAACGTGCCGAGCCATCGGCCCTCGATGACGGGCAGGTCGAAGACGAGGTACGGGCGGCCGCCCAGGTCGAGCGCGCAGTCGACCAGCGTCTCGTCCATCGCCAGCGAGAAGTGCCCGAAGCGATGGATTCCGACCCGGTCGCCCAGCGCTTCATCGAGCGCCGATCCGAGCACGAGCCCCACGTCTTCGACGGTATGGTGCGCATCGATGTGCACGTCACCGGTCGCCTGGACCGCCAGCGACATCGCGCCGTGTTTGCCCAGCGCCTCGAGCATGTGGCTGAGGAAGGGGACCGGCGTGGCGATCGACGGCGCCGCGGGTGCGTCATCGGGGAGCACCAGCTCCACGGTGATGTCGGTCTCCTTGGTGGTGCGAGAAACTCGGGCACGTCTCATGGCCATTGTTCTTCCTCGAGCGCGGCACGGCCGCCGGGCTGCTGTAGGATTGCGGCCTCGAGGTCGCGCAGGACGGGCGCGTCTTCGAGGCTCAGCCCCAGCTGTACGTCAATCCACGCCGCGCGCAACAACCCCTGCCGTAGCTTCTCTGCCGCGGCCCGGTAGTAGATGCGCGCGAAGGTGTTCGACAGCGCTCGCTCCTGCGGCGTCCGCCGGCGCGCCCGCGCCACGTCGTCGAGCCGGTGGGCCCCACGCAGCCGCGATTCGTCGTAGGCGATGCGCAGCTGGGGATCGCTGAGCACGCTGAATGCCTCGGAGATGCGCTTGTAGACCGCGTACGCGCTGCGCTGAAGCGATCCCGCGCCCAGCACCACGAACCGGTCGGGGTGAAGCTCCTGCGCCCGGTCGTAGTACGCGTCGCGAATGGCCACGTAGTCGCTGCTCGGCCGCACGCCGAGGAACTCGTAGTAGGTCATGGAGGCCAGCCCCGCGTGCAGCGCCAAGACGTGGTCTCGCAGGTCTTCGAAGCTCGTCATCGGCTCCCTGGAACGACCGTCCCACCGCGCGACGACGGCCCCGGAGCAGCGCTGGCCATGCGGTCGGCCATGCGCTCGATCTCTCGATCGTCGAGGCCGCCGAGGACACGCATCGAGGCGACCTGCTGCTGACCGGTCTCCTGATCCATCGCCCGCACTTCGAGCAGGCCGTCGGCGTTGATCTCGAACGTGACGGCCACCGTGACCTCGCCGCGCGGCGCGTCCCGCAGCCCCGAGAGCACCAGCTCGCCGAGCTTGAGGTTGTTCTCGAACACCTCGTCCTCGCCCTGACACACCTGAATCCGCACGAAGCGCTGGTTGTCGGTGGTCGTGGTGAACATGCGGGTCTGCTCGAGCGGGATGCCGCTGTTGCGCTCGATGATGAAGTCGACGTAGCCGCCGAGCGTGTGGATGCCCAAGCTGCGCGGCACGACGTCGAGCAGGACCGCCGAGGCCGGAGGTGCGGGCGTCGAGACGCCGCCGTCGGCCATCGGAACGAGCGACCCCATCAGCGCCGCCCCCTGAATCGCGGCGCCCACCGCCACCACGCTCATCGGGTTGATCGCCGTCTGCGGCTTCTTGCCGAACGTCTCTTCGACGATGGCGCGAACGAGGGGAAGCCGCGTCGTGCCGCCCACGAGCACAATCTCGTCCACCTGCCGGGGCGAGAGCCCCGCGCACCGCAGCGCATCTTGGCAGACCGGAATGGTGCGCCGAATGATCGGCTCGATGTAGGGGCGCAGGTCGGCTTCGGTGATCGTGAAGTCGAGGTCGCTGCGCTGCCCGGGGATCACCTCCTCGACGTGCACCGAGGCCGCGCTCTGGGTGCTGAGCTGGATCTTCACCTGCTCGGCGACCGCCCGCAGGCGCTCCATCGCCACCGGGTTGTTCTGCACCGCCATGCCGCGCTCCTTGGCGAAGGTGGTCGCCATCAGCTCGAGGATCACCTCGTCGATGTCATCGCCGCCGAGGAACATCTCCCCCGAGGTCGCCAGGACCTCGAAGACGTTGCGGGTGATCTGCAGGATGGTGACGTCGAAGGTGCCGCCCCCGAAGTCGTAGACCGCGATGACGCGATCGGTGTCCTCGATGTAGCCGTAGGCCAGCGCCGCCGCGGTCGGTTCGTTGATCACCCGGATGACGTCCAGCCCGGCGATGCGCGCCGCGATGCGGGTGGCGCTGCGCTGGGAATCCGTGAAGTTGGCCGGGACGGCGATCACGGTGCGCCGGACCCGACGGCCCAGGGCTTCCTCGGCCATCTGCCGCAGGTACGACAGCACGTGCGCTGCCACCTCGACCGCGCTGACGACCCGCCCTCCCGCCTCGATCATGATCGCCTCGTTCTCGCCCTCGAGGATCGTGTAGGGCACCCGCTGGCGCATCTCCTGGACCTCGGGCGAGCTGAACCTCCGGCCGATCAAGCGCTTGGCCGAATAGATCACGTTCTTGGGGTCGACCGAACGCCGCCGCTTCGCGCGCGTCCCCACCATCCAGCGTCCGTCGGATGCCGCCGCGACGACCGAGGGGATGATGCGGTCCTCCCCGCGGCGCACCACGGAGGCGCGCCCCTCTTTGACGACGGCACACGCAGAGTTCGTGGTGCCCAGGTCAATCCCCAAAACGGGTTCCTGTTCGGTCGCCATTGTCGGCGAGTGTAACAACCCCCTGCGCCACAGCCGAAAGAAGGCACCGGCGGGCGTGCCCGGCCGCGCGTCAGGGTCAGATTCTGGACTCGGGCACCATGATGATGTCACCGGGCTCGATGGGCAGATCCAGGGCCCGGCTCTCCAAGATCGCCTGGACGTCGACCTCGATCGTCTTGCGGCCCTGCGCAGTGTCTCGGATCAGCTTGACCTTGCGCACCTGAGCCTCGGGGGTGAGCCCCCCGGCCAAGGAGATGGCCTGCATGAGGGTGAGCTTCCCGTCGTGCGGATAGGACCCGGCTTCTTTGACCTCGCCGAGCACGGTGATCTGCTCGGGGTTCTGCCGCTCCAGCAGCGAAACGCTGACCTGCGGATCCCGCAGCCACCCATCGGCAAGCTTGGTCTCGATCTCCCGGGCAACGTCCCGCGGCTCTCGCTCGACCGCAGCGACCTCGCCGATGCGCGGAAATCGGATCGACCCCCCGCCCGACACCACGTACTCGCCGGAGAGGTCCTCCTGACCACGCACGACGATCTCGAGCTTGTCGCCCGCCCGCACCGCGCCGGACTGCACCGTCCGGGCAGGCTCGGGCAGCACGACGGGACCTGTCGGCGCCGGACAGCCCGTCAGCGCCAGCAGCAGCGCGGAGGGTCCGAGCCTAGATACGAATCGCACCGACGAGCCAGGCCATGTGTTTGATGTAGCCGAGTTCATCCGTCGCAATGCTCGTCCCGTCCGGCAGGGGATTGTCGAGGCGGTAGTCGATCTCGAACTGGGTGCTGTCGACCAACAGAGTGTAGCTCAGCCCCACCGAGAAGATCCGACCCAGCGGCTGGTCGATCTTGGCCTGCAGGGTGAACAGCGTGTGCCGTGACTGGTATCCGTCGGCGCCGCGACCTCGGTACTCGGCGACGTTGTCGGTCTCCTCGTCCTCGACCGGCAACCCCGAGTACGTCCGCCCGATCAGCCCGACGCCGCTCATCACGTTCATGCGCCAGCGGAACTGGTGGCTGGCCAGGAAGCTGGCCCCGTTGTCGGTGTAGTAGTTGCCGAACAGCGAGTCTTCGAACGCGCGGAAGGCCTTGAGGCTGAGCATCGTCCGGAGCGTGGGGAAGTAGCTCAGGCCCGCGCTGCCCAGGAACGAGTTGAAGTTGGGACCGTTGGGATCGTCCCGGTAGTAGCCGAAGCCCCAGCCGACCAGGGCGTCGAGCGTGACCTTCTTGCCGATCTGCCCCCGATAACCGCCCGAGAGCCGGTGCGCGAAGCTGTCCTCGTTGCGCCCCAGCCCGACCGAGACGCAGCAGTCGGTGTAGAACGTCCAGTCGAAGGTGTAGTTGAACACCAGCGAGCTCTTGGGCAGGAAGCGCCACTTGGTCTCGTGGACCAGGCCGTGGCGCATGTTGTTGCTCTTCGCGAGCTCGCCGTCGCCGAAGCGCAGGTAGCGGTTGCGGTAGCCCAGCGCCAAGGACAGACGACCGCCACCGGGTCGGGCGATCAGGTTGAGCGTGCCGTTGTGCTCGATGCGGTTGAAGTTGAAGTCGGTGCCGCGGCTCTCGTAGTTGCCCGGCGCGGCGCCGCGGAAGACATCGTCGTCGATGCGGATCTCGAACCTTCGGCCCGGCAGGAGCGACAGACGCAAGATGGTGCCGAACGAGAACTTGGGCACCGAGCGGATGCGTTCGTCGCTCGAGAGGTACTGCCGAAAGCCCGCGATTGCGCCGATGTTGTAGTCGGCCAGCCGCGAGGTCCGCTCGGGCGGCGTCTGCAGCACGCCGCTGACGACGTCTCGGCTGCCAACCCCCGCCCACGCGGTCGGGTACGTGAACGCTCCGGTACGCGGGGTCTCGCTGCTCGCTTCGTTGAACACGTTGGAGTCCACGCCGACCGGGAGCGCGATGCCCCCGTGGAATTTGGACTTCTTGCCGACCTTGAGCCCCTCGCCATCGGGCACGCGGGGCAGCTGCTGGATCCCGCCGGCCCGCGCGACCGAGGGCCACAGCGACCCCAGTCCCACCAGCATCACCGCGAGCAACGCCCACACGATTCCCGTCGGGCATGCGGCCGCCGTCGGGCGGAGGACCACGGCGGTTGGTCTCGGGAAGGCGGAAGACAAGAGGCGCGACTCTGGCGGGAGGCTAACCGAGGTCCGCCTCTGCCCCAAGGCACTGACGAACGTCGCAGATGGGACGCAGGTCCCCCACACGAGTGCGGCCAGCGAGCCAGAGTCGTGACAATTTTTTGAGCGCACGAGCGGCAAAAGGGCCGCTGTGCGCTCGTTCAGCCCTGGCTCGGCAGGGCGCCGGATCAGGTGCGAATCAGATCGAGGGCGACGCCACAGTGGGCGGCTGCGCTTCGTCGATCGCAGGCGGAACGTCCGGCTGGGTGGGTGCGAGCGTCGGGTCCTGCACCGGGATCGACTCGGTCTTGTCGAGCTCGTTGCGGGTCACGTCGTCCTCCGACTCGAGCTCCTGATCACCGGAGCAGCCCTTCGCAGACGCGACCACGGCGTCCATCGCATCGGCGGCCGCCTGCAGCTTCTCGCTGGCAAAGGCCTTCGCCTGCGCAGATGCCGCCGAGTCACGAAGCACCATCGTCTCCGGCGTTGCGGTGGCCACGATGTCCTGCCCGCGCGTGACCTTGTCCTGCAAACAGCCGGCGAGCTGAGCGTCGCCGTCGCGCTTGGCCGCCTGGGCCATCTCGCCGAGCTTGGCCATGTTGCTCTCGATACGGCTCTGGGCGCTGGCAACCGCGGCTGTGTCGACGGTCTTGTCCGTGCCCGTCTCGGGTTGAGATTGGGGTTGGGATTCCTCGGCCGGCGCGGCGAGCGATGCACCTCCGACCAGCAGCGCCGGGAGCGCGACAGCCAAGGCGATTGATCGTACAGAGCCCAACATCACGAGCCTGAGAATACCACGGAGAATGTCACCTCGGCACCTTCGTCGGCCCCGTTCATCGGGAAGCGCCAGCCCTTGATCTTGGCTTTGGTGCAGGCCGAGACCCCGGCGTCGCCCACGGTGTCCTCCTCGATGACGACCTTGGTGACGCTGCCCATCACGCTGACGTTGATCGCGTAGCTGATCTTGCCGGACAGGTCGGGCTG
Organism: uncultured bacterium; assembly: GCA_963761755.1. GTDB lineage: Bacteria > Myxococcota_A > Polyangia > Nannocystales > Nannocystaceae > CAJXVA01. Next base: position 1,009,582 of record CAVXIC010000012.1, on the reverse strand, counting down.
GGTCCGCAGGGCCTTCTGGTAGCAGTGCTGCAGCGCGCTGGTGCGGTGGTTGATGGTCGCCTTGATGGCGTTCCGGTCTCCGCCACCGACGGCACTGGTGCCCTTGGCCTTGGTCCGGCCCTTGATCTTCCGCTCGCGCTTGGTCACGCCGTTGTCGACCGCGGGTCCGTCGCCCGTGTCGAAGCCCTTGGTCTGGGTGAGCTGGCCGTGCAGGTCGATGCCGTCCCCGCCGATCGGGGCCAGGTCGCCCAGCGGGCCGTTGGCCTCGACCGTGGTCGTCATGCCGGCTGCCGCGAGCTCGCCCAGCCGGTTGTCGGTGCTCTGAATGACGTCGAACACCGTGCCGGGCCCGTCGCCACCGTAGGTCCCCAGCACGCGCGCAACGCCGACGCTTCGCGCCTGCTTGACCGCGGCCTTCGAGAACTGCTGCGGCTTCTTGTCGAGCTTCTTGTTCAGCTCGGGCTTGGGCTTGTCCTTGGTCTCGACGATGTTCTCGTCCTCTTCGGCGAGCTCGTCCTCGATGTCCGTCTCCTCTTCCTCTTCTTCGTCCCTCTCGTCGGCGGGCTTGTGGCCGACCGCGACCAGGAAGCGATCGTCGATGTCCATCTCATCCTGCTCGGGGACTTCGCTGAAGTACGCCCACAAGAAGAACGGACCGAGCATGCCCGCAGACGCGAGCTGCGAGTACACGAACAGTGCGCCCACCATCCCCACGACCGAAGCCTTGAAGATGACGGGAAAGGGGAGCCTGGGCGGGACCGGCTTCGGCCGTCCGAACTGGAAGACCAGCGTGCTCTGCCCGATGCGAATCTTGCCCTTGGAGCGAGGGTCGAGCTTGATGCGACAGGTGCCGCCCTTGCCGTAGCGCTCGCGCAGCTTGGCGACCGAGAGCGCCGCCTTGCCGACCCGGACCTTGCCTCGGGCCTGCGGAGGCAGGTCGAGGAAATACGCGCCTTGGCGGTAGTCGAAGAGCTGATACCGGGTGGGCGCCTTCGCGCCGAACACCAGCATGTCGGCGCCGTGGTGCGTGCCGATGCTGACGCCCTCGGCCCGGGTCTGGTGCAGGTCTTCGCTGACCTTGTCGTCGACGACCGCGACGATTCGCAAGACCTTGGGACCTGGAGTCCGACCTGATGGAGGGGGGGCGCTCATCCGCTTTGTTCGTTTTAGCAGTTCTTACTGCGAAGGGGGAGTGCGGGTACCCAGGAAACGTAGCCGCAGTGTTCTCCTAAAGCATCAACCAAGCGCGGGCCTTCTGAAGCGCCGATTTGGACCGGTCGAGGCGAAGCAGTCCCGCCCGTGATGCTGGCTTGGCGCCAGGTCTGCAGCGACCGTGCCATGAGAGCACGGGTCGAGGAAGCGGGAAGTTCCCCGGGGGACGGGGTGGCAGGCCCGACATCCACGTCAGTGTGCACGGCAAAACGATCATCCCCGCGCTCCCTTTCGCCCCCAACCCCCATGAATGTGCAAGCCGGCCCCGATCCGTCACCAAAGATCGAGGTTCGCTCAAAAAAGAAAACGCGAGCGGGAAGGTCCCCGCTCGCGTTGGCTTTGGCGTTCAACGTGCTCGGTCAGCGGCTGGCTAGCCGTTGGTTTGGATCACGCAGAATGCGTACTGGGAGTACTCGGCCTTGCCTGCGGTGTACATCACCTTGACGAGGGTGGAGAACTTCAGCTGCTGGTCGCCCACGAGGATGACCGTCCCTGCCCACTCTTCTCCCTTGGAAGCAGAGGTGAGCTTGGAGCGTTCGGCTTCTTCCGACATCAGGTCGAAGAGAGGGCCGATCAGCTGACCTTGGACCTGCGTCGGGTCCACATCGCCGTTCTCGTCGAGCTGCACGACGCGTTGCGATCCGAAGGTGATCGAACGCTGCGAGACGTACACCGGAACACCGTCCTGGATGGGCGCATCCGCCTGCGACATCGGGACCTTCTGTCCCGCGGTCGGGGTGATGACGACCGGATCGGTGCCGTAGCTCTTGAGCAGGTAGACGACGATGATCGAGACCACGTCCATCAGCGACGTGATGTTGAGGTTGCCCTCCTCGATGTCGTTGTTCCGACGTGCGGCCTTCTTGGCTTTCTTCTTGGCGAGGAAAGCCTCTTGAGCAGCCGTTTGGGCGGCCAGTTGAGCAGCCCGTTGTGCGTTGGGATCGGACATCAGCCGGCACCTGCCTCTACGATGGGCGACCAGAACATGCATTCCTCAGGCACTTCCTCGCCCGCGGACACCGAGGGCATGAGGGAGCAGTCCTGGCCCCGAAGAGCGTCCATCGTGTGAATGATGGCCTGCAGCGGAATGTCGTTCTCGGCGCTGATGGTCACGACCGTCTCATGGGGAAACAGTCGCTTGTACTCCTTGGCCTTCGCTTCGAGGGCCGCGTAGTCGTACCGTTCGAAGTCCGCCAGATCCGAGCCCGGCTTCGCGAGCGGGATCGTCGGCTTGTTCGAGTCGGCTGCCTTGCCGCCTTCGGCGCCCGCCTGCTGGCCGGACGCGCTGACCCGGTATCCGTCACTCATGACGAAGACCTTCAGGTTCAGCGGCTTCTCATCCTTCTTCTTGTCCTCTTCCTTCTGGTCGGACGCAGCAGCGAACTTGGGCGGCGATACATTGATCGCCGCAAAGCGCGCTACCTCCATCGCGAGCAGGAGTGCAGGGATGAGAAGGAACATGACGTTCATGACCGGGATGAGGTTCGCTTCGACCTCTCCCTCATCAACGTTCTTCTTTCTTCGTCTAGCCATGCGTGTCTCCTTCCTCCGTTTGGGGGCCAGAGTCTGGGTTCAGAGGATGCTTCCCGCGGGGTTCATGTGGAACTGACCTTGGGAAGACACTTTCCGAAGTCCCCAGAGATCAGCCCTGACGCACTCGCGCGGCCAGGAGGTTCTCGAGCTTGACCGCGTAGAGGTCGACCTCGTCGGAGATCTTCTTGGCCAGGTTCGAGATGAAGATGTGAGCAGCGAGCAGCGGGATCGACACCATGAGACCGAAACCGGTGGTGTTGATTGCGATCGAGATGCCCTTGGCCAGCGCCGTAGCACGCTGGTCGGCGGAGACGGTCGCGACCGCCTTGAATGCCTCGATCATTCCGAAGATCGTACCGAGGAGGCCGAGCAGAGTTGCGATGTTCGCGAGCGCCGAGATCATCGGCACGCGCTTCGAGATGGCCGGGCCAACCTCGAGCATCGATTCCTCAATGGCGGCTGCGATGTCCGCCTCGGACTTGTTGGCGCGGGTGAGACCGGCCTTGATCACGCGGGCAAGAGCAGCCTTGTCGGCGGCGTTGCACAGCTTGATCGCGCGGTCGATGTTGTTCGCCATCACCAGCTTTTGGATCTGGTTGAAGAACTGACCTCCGTTGATGTTGAAACGGAAGAACAGGAAGATGAATCGCTCGATCATCACTCCTGCGCCCAAGATGGCGGTCAAGGCGATGGCGTGCATGAAGCCGCCGCCCTGCTGGTAGAACTCAGCAAAATTGTCCATGACTCGTTGTCCTCCTCATCGTCGGCGGGACCGTGGGTCCCGCATGGTTACCGGTGGCACGTCGATTCCCGGTTTGTTTCTCATTTTGGGGGTGAAAGAAGATGCTCTGCATCGTGCCCTAACCTGGGGTGACTTGGCGAGCGAGAATGCGCGCGCGTTCCTGCTCGCTCCCCCGCGGTCATGACTCCCACCACCGGGGCACGGCGGCAGGGAACGCGGAGCGTGTAGACAGATGGGGGTCCATCCACCAAGCCGGGATTAGAACAAAGGATCCTGTACGGACTCAAGCACCAAAGGTAAGAATTTCGCATCGAGTCGAGCCCAGTCGTACGCGGACTGCGATCGACGTAAGATATAGAAGGCGTTTGGCTTCTCGAGTTTGCCCTCGACCAAGAAGTCTTCGTCCAGCGAGATCTTGCGATCCGCCGCGTCATCTGCTGGGGCGTCCGGGCCGCTGCCGCTTTCGCGGCGACGCCGCGCCTTCTTGGGCGGCTTCGCGTCTCCCTCCGGGTCCGTGCTGGCGGGGGTGGCGTCGTCCGGTGCCGGCGCCGTGCGGGTCCGCATCGCGACGCGATCGCCCGGCGGGGCCGGCTGGGTTCTCGACGCCGCTGCCGCGCGTCGTGCGGTCGCCCCGACGCGCTCGCGACGTGCGGACGGCTTGTCAGGCTGCTCCTGCGGGGTCTCAGCTTTCGGATGGGCATTCGGATGGGCATTCGGAGCCGGTGGGGGCGCCGCCATCGCGGGCGCGACGAGCGAGAGCAGCGTGACGGAGACGATGGCCGACAGCGGCACGAGCCCGGCTCGGCGCCGCTGCGCGCCGCGGCTTCGCGCGGCAGGTTTTCGTTTCGAGTTGCTCATGTCCAACCTTGCAGGGGTGCCAACCTCGCGAACCCAGCGGCACAGACGGATCCCACCGCCGCCACCGTTGTCCTGCCAAGGTTAGTGTCGTTTTGTCGCCGCGGGTTCCCCGCCATCGCAGTTTTCTGACCGGGTCGCTGCACGCCGGGCTTCTGCGGTTTGGACGGCGCGGGCTTTTGGGGCGCCGTGGGTGCTGGCGCGGGAGGCTCCTGCGAGGGTTCTTCGGACGGCTTCGCGGGTGCCGACGGCTGCTCGGAGGGTTTCTCCGGGGCCGCGGGCGATTCGCTGGGCTTCTTCGGCGCCGCTGGCGAGTCGTCCGGCTTCACGGGTGCTGCAGGAGATCCGCCCGGCTTCACCGGCGCCGGAGGAGATCCGCCCGGCTTCACGGGCGCCGGAGGAGAACCGCCCGGCTTCACGGGCGCCGGGGAAGCATCACCACCATCGGGCGCCTCTCCCCCATCGTCTTCGTCCCCGCCTCCGGGCTCGGCTGCGGGCTCGGCGTCGGGTTCCCCTCCGACGTCCTCGTCAGCCTCGCCGGGTTTCGCGGCGCGCTCGGCATCGCGTTGTGCTCGCCGCTCCTCGCGTTCGATGCCCTTCTTCGCCAGCCGAATGTAGTCATCGGCGCGATCCGAGGAGGCCGGCGCGATGCGCTTCTTGGATCCGAGGCCCTTGGCCAGCGGCTCGGAGGGTGCGCGGCCGCCCGAGAGCTGCTTGTAGCGCTCGAGGTTGTCGATCGCCGTCTGCAGGCGCTGGGTGTTGCTCATGTCGCCCATGGCGGGCGCATCGAGGTAGAGCACGCCGAGGTTGAAGTGCGCCTCGGCGTAGTTGCGCTGCAGGGTCATCGCCTTGCGAATCTCGGCCTCCGCCTCGACCAGCTTCCCCTGCCCCCGCAGCGCCGCGCCGTAGTTGAGGTGCGCCTTGGCAAAGTTGGGCTGGAGCTCCAGCGCGTACTGGAAGCACGACGCGGCGGTCGCCACATCGCCGGCCCGCAGGTAGCGGGTGCCCAGGTTGTTCCACGCCGCGGCGTTCTTGTCGTCGGCCTCGGCCGCCTTCTTGAACGCCTGCGTCGCCATCTGGTCCTTGCCCAAGGACGCCAGCGCGAATCCCTGAAGGTTGTAGACGGCGGAGGTGTCGGCCGGGGTGCGCGCCTTCTCGTCGACCGCGAGCGCGGTGGTGGTCACCGAGACGACCAGCTCGTTCTTGCCCTCGCGATAGAACACCTGGCCCAGCACGAGCATCGCGTCGACGTTCTGCTCGTGAATCTTCAGCGCGGCCCGGGCGTTGGTCACCGCTTCGGTGAATTTGCCCTCCTCCAGCATCTTCCGGGCCTGCCCGCTGCGCTGGCGAGATTGCGCCATCTTGCGCTTCTCTTCCTCGGGGTCTCGGTCTTGAACCTTGGGAAGGTCCTTGCCCTGCGCGTCCTTGCCCGCGCCCGGAGCGTTGCCCTGCGCGTCTGTGGGCTCCAGTCCCTCCAGAAGGGAGGTGTCGTCCGCGCCAGGCTCGTCGCTCCCGGCGCGCTGCTTGTCGCACGCGGACAGCCCCAGCACGAGGGCCGAGCTCAGGACGAATCGTCGAGTGCGCGTCATCGCAGGTCCTCCACCTGGAGATCGAGCGCGGGCTGGCGCAGCAGCGGATACTCCTCGGGCTTGTAGATGTTGAGCCGCTCCCGGGCGGCTCGGGTGAACTCGTTCTCCACGCTGTAGGCCTTCGACAGCTTGAGGGTAGCCCCGTACTCCGAGAGCGCCAACGCCTCGAACTTGTCGGCGGCGGCGCCGACGATGTCCTTGTAGGCGAACCAGGACTCGCTGTACTCCTTGAGCTGCTTGGGCACCGGCGCGTCCCGGAGGTTGATCGCCGTCTGCTCCAGCGCCTTGCCCTTGCTGTACGTCGCACCCAGCGCCCAGTCGACTCGCTTGTAGTCGACGACCTTGTCGAACTCACCGCTGGCCGCCACGACCGAGTCGAGCAGCGCCTTGGACTCCTTCTCCAGCTTGCTGCGGTTGGTGCTCTTGATCTTGGAGGCCGAGACGCGATCGAGCTCGGCGGACGCGATGAGGAACTGCGCTTCGCTTGGGAAGTCTGCGGCCTCCGAAGCCGGCTTGAGCTGGCGCGCCTCGAACTCCGCCACGGTGCGTCGGTAGTAGTCGAAGGCCTGCTTGGAGCTGCCCAGCGAGGCGTGCGCCTGGCCGATCCGCAGCTGCGCCTCGACGACGCGCTCGCTCTGACCGGCGTCGGCGGTGTGCTGGTCCAAGAACGCCTGGTACGCCCCGATCGTCTTGCGATGCTCGTCCGTCTTGCCGAGCACCTGCGCCGCCTTGAACCGCGCCTCGGCGGCCTCGGCCGGATCGGCGGTCTGCTCGGCGAAGCGCTGATACATCTTCGAGCTGCGCTCGTACTCCTGCAGCGCGTCGAGCACCTCGGCGGCGTTCTTGAGGCTCTCGTCGCGGAACTCGCTGTCCTTGTACCGCTCGTCCTGGGCGAGGATGGTGTAGGACTCGACGGCCTCTTCGTACTCGAAGAAGCGCGAGTGGTTGAAGCCGGTCCGCAGCAGCGCGTCGTCGGCGAACTCGCTGTCGGGGTAGTTGGAGTAGATCCGCTTGTAGGTCTGGCTGGCCGAGGAGAAGCGGCCGATGTTCTCGTAGGCGACCGCGGCGTTGTTGAGCGCCCGGTCGGCGTTGGGATCGTTGGGCGCTTGATCGACCAGCGCGACGTAGCGGTCGGCGGCGGCCTCGAACTCTCCGGCGTCGTAGAGGATGGTCGCTTCCTTGAAGCGGACGGCGTTGCCCAGCGCGGTGAGCTGCCCGGCGAACTTCTCCTTCTCCGCTCCTTCGCCGCAGCCCTTCTCCCCGAGCTTCTGCGTCCATTGCTGGGCGCCCTCGAGGTCCTCGAGCACCACGCGCGCATCCAGGATCGCCTGGCCGGCGTTGATGGCGATGTTCTGGCTGCAGTAGTCGTCGATCACCCGCTCGAAGCGGGCCTGGGCCTCGGAGAACTGCAGATAGCGCTGCGAGATCTCGGCGGCCTGGTAGGCCATCGTGCCGGCCTGCTCGGCGTCGGGCCGCAGCGCCACGTAGCGGTCGTAGGACTCCTGCAGCGCCCGCTCGACTTCGGGAATGTCCTTGGGCGTGTCGAAGGGGCCCGGCATGCCGTCCTTGGGCATGTCCGGACGCGCGTACCCGCCGGAGGTGATCTGTTCCTCGAGATAGGACTCGTAGGCGAGCACCGCACCGACCGCCGCATCCTCTTGGAGTCGGTTGTCGATGTTGGAGTCGCGAACCAAGCCGTACTGGACCGCCGCGTCGACGTGCTCGCCGCTGTAGTACAGCGCGTCGGCAAAGTTGTAGCGGTACTCGTAGGAGGCGTCGGTGTCCGGGAAGCGCTCGAGGTAGGCCTCGTAGGCGCGCGCCGCGATGCCGTACTCGACCTTGGCTTCCTCGGTCTTGCCCTCGCCGCGCAGCTCCTGGGCGTAGATGTGGTGGTCGACGGCGGTGGCGACGAGCGCTCCCTCGGCCAGCTTGAGCGCCGCCTCGATCGTGTCGGGGTCGTCCTCGTTGGCGTAGAACCACTTGGTGCCGCGCAGGTAGTTGGTGGCCAAGGCGTCCCGGGCTCGGGTCGCTCCGGCCTTGTCCTGCAGCATCTCGTGCGCCTTGAGGATGCGGTCCTGGATGCTCGGCGCCGCGGCGGCCAGGGGCCAGCGGTCCAGCGTGCTCTGCCAGATGCCGATCGCGGTCGTGAAGTCGGTCTGATACGCGAGCAGGTCGCCCAGCGCGGCGTACACCTCGGGCACGTGCCGCTCATTGCCGCGCTCGCGGTAGTCGCGATCGAGCCGGGAGTAGCCCCGAACGCGGTCGGGGTTGCCGTCGTTGTCCCAGTCTTCTTCGACGTAGGTCTTGGCCAGGTACTTGATCGCGTCGTCGCGCAGCGCGAGCGCGCCCGAGACCTCGTCGGAGTCCCGCTGGAGGTCGGCGTACTTGATGAACTCGTCGAAGGTCTTGGCCGCGGCCGGGAACTCCCGCATCAGGTACTGCGCCCACGCGATGCGGATGAGCGCTTCGTCGTACAGGGGATCTTCGGGGCTCGTGGCGGCCTTGCGGAACGCGTCGAGCGCCGGACCGTACTGGTCTGCGTCGTAGTGGGTCTCACCGATCCGAAGCCACGCCTCGGGCACGAACTCGCTGTCCGTCTTCCACGGATTGCACTCGTCGTAGATGCCGTCGGGGAACCGGCGCTCGGCCAGGTTGCTGCCGTCGGCCTTGGGCGGCTGGAACTTGTTGGCACACGCCAGCGCCAGGTAGCTCTGGCGCGACTGATCGGGCTCCTCCATCTCGTACAGGAGCGTGCCCATCATGTAGAGCGCACCGTCGCCGAGGTGGAACCGCGGGAAACGGTCGACGATGGCGCGGTACAGCGTCACCGAGTCTGCGTAGTCGACCTTGGGGCTGGGCGGAGGCTCGGCGTCGGGATCCTTCTCGAGCTTGATCTGGTAGGCCTCGACCTCCTTGGCGAACGCGTCCTCCTGCCGGGCGAGCCGCTCGGAGCTGGCCTCGAAGTGCAGCTCGGCGAGGCGATACATGATCTCTGGCGTCCAGGTGGCGTCGTTGGGGTGCACCTCCAGGAAGTCCGCATAGCGGCGGATCGCCTGGGCCCGCATCTTGCGAGCCTTGGCCTGGTGGTCCCGAATCTGGCGGTCGTAGTGGTTCTCGAGCGCCCGGCGTCCTTGGGCTCCGCCGATCTTCAGCGACTCGGCGATCGTGTGCGAGGCCGCGTCCTGGGCCCGCTTGTAGCGGCCCAACAGCTCCTCCATCGTGTCCAGCGCGTCGACCTCGGCCTGGTTGCGGGGACGCAGCGGCAGCGGAGCCTGCAGGCGCCCCGCATCGGTGGGCCGGATCTGCTTGTCGAGCGGCACGCCCGATCCGGGCTCCCCTGCGATCCGCCGCAGCCGCTGCGCCTCGCGCTCTTCCTCGTCGGCGAGCTGCGTGATGTCGCCGGGCAGCATGCGCGCCCCAGCGGCGCGCGGAGCGACCACGCACGCGACGAGTGCCGCAGCGACGAGTCGGCTCAGCCGTGTCATTCCTGGAGGTCCTCCAGCCCCATCTCGACCGCGACGTCGAGCTCGCGAAGATCACGATCACGCACCATCTCGAGGCGCCCGACCTCGTCGGTCTCCGCTTCCTTCATGGCCCACGCGACGTCGAGCAACCCCACTTCGGATCGCATCGTCAGGTTGCCGATTTCGCCCACCACGTCGCCATAGGCCGCCTCGAGCACCGATGCCACCACGGTCTTGGTGTCCCCGGTGGTGGCCGTGAGTTCCTCCAGGTAACGGTCGAGGTTGGCCCGCTCCTCGACCAGGATGGTCACCGCACCCTCGAGACGATTGGATGCAGCGCGCTCGAGCGCGCCGCGAGCGTTGTCGGCCCGCACCTGCATCACCTCGACCCGCTTCATCACCGTCGACGCGTCGGGGTCCTTGGCGGCCTTGGACAGCGCCCCCCACATGCCCTGCAGCTGCTGGCGGTAGGCACGGTTGGCCTGCTGTTGCGCCGCCAGCAGCGGGTCCTGATAGCGCACGGCCGAGCGCGCGCGCGCGATCTCGTCCCGCAGCAGCTTCGACGACATCTCGAGCGCGGCGATCTCGTTGCGCAGCTCGGCCGCCTGCTTGAGGAAGCCCTGCCGATCGATCTTCTGATCCTTGCGGGTCTGCTCGTAGTAGTTTTCCGCCGCGATCAGCCCGGCCCGCATCTCGATGATGAACAGGTCCAGCTTGTGTGCCTGCTCGGCGAGCCGCTCGAGCTGCGCGATCATCTTGCGGTACTGGGGTCCACGGGTGCCCAGCGGCTCGTCGACGCGCTGTCGCAGCAGCTTGCGCTTCGCCTCCATCTGGTCCAGCGAGTTGCCCCGCAGCCGCGAGGCCAGCCGGTCCACGAGCTGCTCGCGAACCTCGAGCAGCTCCTTGTCGACGTTGTCGAGGCTGGTGGCGTGTGCGCCCAGATCGTTGAACAAGCGCGCCTTCTCCCGGGCCTGCACGGCTTCTTCCATGCGTGCGAGCAGGTCTCGGGTCTCGATCAGCTCACGCTCGAGCGACCCCACCTCGCGCGCGAGCGTCTCGGCGTGGACGGCCGAGCTCAGCGAGCGCGCGACGGGCAGCGCGTTCTGAGGCAGCAGCGAGGTGAGCGAGAAGTTCTCCATGTCCTCGCCGACGACCGCGGCGAAGTAGACCCGGGCGTCGGTGCGCGTGGACAGCTTGCGCGCCATCGACTTGCCGAGTCGATCGAACTCCCGGCGCAGGGTGAGGAACTCCTCCTCGGCGCCGGCGTAGTCGCGCTGCTGGATCTTGATCTTGCCCCGGAGCTGCTTGATCTCGGCAGAGATCGGCGACTTGGGATCGTAGATGAGCAGCAAGTCGAGCGCCTGAATCGCCTGCTCGTACTGCTTGTTGCCCAGCAGCGTCCACGCGGTCTCGTACATCGCCTCGGGAAAGAAGGGAGAGTCGCGACCGATCTGCCGGTAGGCGTCGATCGCGTCGTCGGACGCGTCCAGGTCGTGATGGATGCGACCGATCGCCAGCCATGAGAGTTCCTTGATCTGACGGTCCCGCGGGTTGCTCGGGTTGGCCTTGACCACGTTGCCGAAGCGCGCAAGCGCGTCCTCGAAGTCGCCGGCCCCAGCCGCAGCCGAGGCCGCGATGTAGGCCGCCCGCACCCTCCACTTGGCGTCGGGGCCTCCACCGTTGATCGGGATGTCGATGGGCGAGATCGACTCCAGCTCGGCCACCGCCTCGGGGTAGCGCTCGGTAAGGAACAGGTAGCGACCGTAGGCGTAGCGCAGCTGCGGCTCGCGACCCGAGCGCGGGAACGACTCCGCCCACTTCACCAGGCGCTCCGCGTCGTCGCGGCTGATGATCCCGGTGGGCGGCTCGACCGAGACGTCGATACCGACCGACTCCAGGCGGGCGCGCACCTCGGGCGTGGCGGACAGACCCGGGCGCCGCGCGAAGCCGTCCTCTCGCCTCGGCACCGCGAGGTCGAACAGCCGCGCGACGGAGAGCTGGTGGAAGCGAGCCGCGTCGGGCCGGCGGTCGGAGAGGTTCTTCGAGAACAGCTCGGCCGCCCAGGCTTCCATGCCCAGCTCCGTCAGGGCATCGCCCAAGAAGTAGATCGCTTGGGTGCCGGCCTGGGTGCTGCCGAAGTTCTCGACCAGATCCAGGAACTTGATCGCGGCGCCCTCATAGTCGCCCTCGGCCATCTGCAGCTGGGCGGCGACCAGGCGCTTGGCGAGCTGGCCCTCGCTGGGCACCGACTCCTTGGCCGCGGCCCGCTCGGCCTTGACCACGCTGCCTTCGGACTCGCGCAGCCGCTGGACCAGATCGCCGAGCTTGGCCCGGTCCTTCGCCCGCCGGCGAGCTGGAGCCGCATCGGCCTGCGACGACACCGCGGCGGTACCGACCACCACGGTGAGCGAGAGCAGGACCTCGAGGAACGAACGCATCACCGCGACTTCTTGCTCGCCTTGCTCTTCTTGCCCGTGGGCGCGCGTCGTCGCTGCTTCGGCAGCGGACGACCGCTGGCGTCGAGCGGCTGCTCCTGCCAGTTGACGGCGGGACGGTCGGCCATCTCCGTGGTCAGGTTGCCCTCTTCATAGCCCGACGAGACGATCTTGATCGCGCCGTTCTCGGGGGCAGTGAAGCTGTGGGAAGACTTGGAGTCGAAGCTGTAGCCGGACAGATAGGAGAAGACACCGTAGCCGTGGCCCGTGTACGTCAACTCGATCTGAACGTTGTGGGGCCCAGGCGGCAGGTTGCCATCGATGATGACCAGCTCGTCTTCACTGTCCAAGCTGCCGGTCTCGTCGTTGCGCGCGAAGACCTGCGCCCCATCGAGCGTGTAGGAGACGCGCACCAGCTTGAAGCCCGAGCCCATCAGGTTGCGGTGCGCCAGGATCACGCGGCTGCCCGCTAGCACGCCCCGCAGCACCGTCTCCTTGAGCAGCGACAGGCGAGCCTTGCTGCGAAAGATGCGGTCCTTGAGGCCGTCGACGTCGCCCTGCAGCGCGTTGAGCCGGTCGCCGTACAGGTCGCTTTCGCGCACGTTCGACGCTTGACCGGCGCTCTCTTCGAGCGGGTTGGGGGTCGCGGTCTTGGCCTTGGCCGGCGCGGCAGCGGGCTTGGCCGGCGCATCGGCAGCGGGCTTGGCCGGCGCATCGGCAGCCGCGGGCTGCTCGGTCGCCGCCGGCTCCTCGGCAGCCGCCGGCTTCGCGGGCGCGGGGGCTGCGCTTGCAGGAGAGACCCCCAGACCCACGAGGACGAAGAACAGCACCAACACTCGCGATGCCACCGCCGCGGCTCGTCTCACGCCTCTACGCACGGCGCTCACGGTATCAGCACCCCCCACCTCGGGCCACCAAAGCGGCCGAATCGAAGCACGGCGTTGGCGGCGGCGGACGCCCCGAACTCGGGTCTCGCAGACCATCGATCGTTCATGCTGCCGACGGCCCGGATCCGTGCATGAAAAATCGGAACGCCCGACCTGCGCGTGCGTCCCGTGATGGGGCGCGCGCAGACCGGGCGCCTGTCGCGCTCTCAGGCCTCGCGAACGGCTTCGAGCCGGCGCCAGATCGCCTCGAGCAGCTTCTGCACGCCCTTGCCCGTGTGGGCCGAGATCACGAACAGCGGAATGTTGCGCGCCTTGAGGTCCGCCCGGAGGTCGGCGATGAGCGCCTTGCCGTTGTCGTCCATCAGGGTGTCGGACTTGTTCAGCGCCACGATCCGCGGCTGCGTGTCGAAGGTGCCGGCCCCGCCGTAGGTAGCCAGCTCCGCCTCGATCGCCTCGAGGTCTGCGATCGGCTCGCGCGACGCGTCGAGGTCGAGCGCCAGCAGGTGGAGCAGGACGCGCGTTCGCTCGAGGTGCCGCAGGAACTGGTGGCCCAGCCCCTTGCCGTCGGCCGCACCCTCGATGAGTCCCGGCACGTCCGCGACCACCATCGAGCGCTGATCGCCCAGCTGCACGACGCCCAGCTGCGGCACGAGGGTGGTGAACGGATAGTCCGCGACCTTGGGTCGAGCCCGGGAGATTCGGGAGATGAGCGTGGACTTGCCGACGTTGGGAAATCCTACGATGCCGACGTCGGCGAGCAGCTTGAGCTCGAGCCGGACGCGCAGCGACTGACCGTTGCGCCCGGGCTCCGCGTAGCTCGGCGTCCGGTTGGTCGGGGTCTTGAAGTGCATGTTGCCCCGCCCTCCCCGCCCGCCGCGGGCGATGACGATGCGCTGGCCCTCTTCGGTGAGGTCGCCGAGCAGCGTGCCGACTTCGGGGATCTCCCCTTCGGCGGCCGTCTCGGGATCGCCCGCGTCGAAGGGTGCCGTCATCCACTGGACGTCGTCCTCGGACTCGTCGGCGACGTAGATCGTCTCCATCGCGTCCTCGGGCAGGTCGTCGGGCTCGACGCCCATCGCGGTGGCCTCTTCTTCGCCGGGCCCATCGACGTACACCATCGTGCCGACGGGGACCTTGACGACGAGGTCCTCGCCGCCGCGGCCGTACATCTGCTTGCTGGCGCCGTTCTTGCCGGGCTCAGCGCGAAGGTGCTGGCGGTACTGCAGGTCGAGCAGCGTGTGGAAGTGGCCGTCGGCCACGAAGATCACGTCGCCGCCGTCGCCACCGTCACCGCCGGCCGGTCCACCTCGGGGCACGAACGATTCACGCCGCCAAGCGACGGCACCGTTGCCGCCCTTGCCGGCGCGTACGAAGACCCGAACTTGGTCTACGAATTTCAAGGATTCGCCCCCTGCCTACTCGGCAGCGCTGGGCGGGTTTTCGTTGAGCTTCTGCCAGTCGCCGAGCATGTTGTCGTTGGCCGGCTCGACCATGACGAACTTCTTGCGGCGAATGCCGCGCTTGTAGAAGCGGACGGTGCCGCCGCGAAGCGCGAACAGGGTGAAGTCTCGACCAAGGCCCACGCCGGGTCCGGGGTGAACATGGGTGCCGACCTGGCGGACGATGATGTTGCCAGGGACGACGTCTTGCCCGCCGAACTTCTTGACCCCACGCATCTGCGCGTTGGAGTCACGTCCGTTCTTGATCGAGCCTTGTCCTTTTTTATGTGCCATCGAATCTGCGCTTTCGTGCGTGCGTAGGGAAGAACTCGACTAGCCGTTGATCGATTTGATCTCGAGCGCGGTGTAGGACTGACGGTGGCCAGCCTTGCGACGGTAGTTCTTCCGGCGCTTGAACTTGTAGATGATGACCTTCTTGCCGCGGCCATGCTTGGTGACCTCGGCCTCGACGTTTGCACCCGCGACGAACGGCGTGCCGATCTTGGCGTCGCCGCCCTTGCCCACGAGCAAGACCTCGTCGAAGGAGATGGTGGACCCCACGTCGGCGGTGAGCTTCTCGACGCGAATCACGGCACCCGGCTCGACGCGGTACTGCTTCCCGCCGGTCTTGATGACGGCTTGTTCTTGGCTGGACATGTCTCTGACTTCGATTCTTCTAAGAGGCGGGAGGACCCGAGGTGGGCCGCGCGGGAACGCGAAGTTTATGGATCCGCGTCCCGGGGTCAAGCCCCAGGTCGGCCTCACCGCGGATTTGATGCAAACCCCGCCGCGAAAAGGCTCACGCGGCAAGGGAGAGGGCTATGCGCGATTTCCGCAGCGTCGCCGGATCAGTCCGAACAGGGCCAGCAGCAGCAAAGCTCCGGACGATCCCTCGCCGGCCACGCTGCAACCGTCTCCGTCGGCGACCTGGTTGCTGCCGCCCTCGGTGTCCGATCCCCCGGAGTCGCCTTCGCTTTCGAAGCCGGATTCGCCCATCGAGTCGTCGCCGGTGGACTCGTCCGAAGCGGACCCGCCCGAGGTGCTCCGAAGGCACGCCGGTGCCCACGGTCACGGTCACGGTCTGGCTCGTCACGTGCTCGTACTGGTCCTGGGCTTCGACGGTGAAGCTCCAGATGCCGTCGTCGAGCCCCTGCAGGATGAGCCGCGCCTGAAAGGTTTCCGGGTCGACGTCGCGATCGTAGTCGGGCTGATCGAAGATCACCTCATCATTGCGCGTGACGAGGAACTTCCAGCCGAAGCCGCCGTAGTTGTCGTCGACCGTTGCCCGCAGCTCGACATTCGAGCCTGCCTCGAGCGTCGCGCCGTCGACCGGAGAGACGATGTCGACGATCGGCGGCTCCATGTCGGGTTCGTTGCCGCCGAAGATCCAGGCCATCTCGGCCACGTCGTCCTGCTGGTCGTTGCCCTCGCCGCAGAACATCTCGTGCGTCAGACGGCAGCCGGCGGCCCCCTGACACTGCCCCTCGCACAGGTCGACGCAGCCGGGCTGGAACGCCTTGTCTCCGCTGCCGCAGTAGCTCATCACCGACGTGCAGTCGAAGGTGTGGTCCAGGCCGTAGGCGTGGCCCGCTTCCTGAGCGATCGTCGATGCCGCCAGCAGAGCGCTCGCGCCGTTGCTGAAGGTGTACACGACGTGTCGCTGGCCGAGCGCGCCACAGTCGGCTCCAGGCGCCACGCCGCCAGCAGAATCGTCGAGAGTCGTGTCCATCCAGGTGCCGCCCACCATCTCCATCGTGTAGGGCGCCACGTTGCGCGGTCGCTGCTCGTAGACGACGCGAATGCCGAAGGGCGCGAAGTCGGCCTCGACCGCTTGAATGACCGACAGCGCGGTCGACTCTCCGCCCCCGAAGGCCGGGTAGACCCCGGTGCGCGCCAACGAGGACCGGTTCTCGGCCGAGTTGTCGGTGCCGTTGTAGAGCATCCCCCCACTGAAGTTGAGGAAGAGGGTGTGCTTGCGCGGGTACTTGTTCCCCGGAATGTCCTGGACCGCGAAGATTGGTCCAGTGCTCACGTCCTTGATGCCGTTGGCGACGTCGGCCGGGAGGACGACGTTCCCCGCTTGCACCCATCCCTCGGGCATCCGCTCGCGCAACGTGTCGGACGCAGCGCGCTGGGCGGGCGGGGGCGCTGCGATTTCTTCATCGCTGAGCTTGTGTGCGTCGAGGTCGTGAAAGTCGGGCTGGGGAACGGGCTGCGCGACCAGCCCGCCCCGCGCTCGTCCCTGCGGACTGACGTCGACCGTCAGCACCTGCGGGTAATGCACGTAGGGGTGGTACTCCTGGCGCGCTTGCTCGAACGCATCGACGGGCTCGGCCGCGGCGGCGTCGTGCGACGCGAACAGGAAGAGCCCCGCTGCGAAGGCGGGCATGGAGACGGTGAAGGGCCAGAGCGTGCGCATCGGAGCAAATCCCGCGCCCGAACCGCCGAACGCACCTCTATAGGAGGTCCGCCGAGGTCCCGAGCGACCGAGGCAAGGTACGTTTTGTTAGCCCTCGCTGACAAGCCGCGCGCGTAGCGCTCGGTCGAAAGACGTCGGTTTCTTGGGTCCTTCGCGGGGTCATGTCTAGGCTCGGGCACCATGCGCAGCGCACGAATCGCCACCGGAGGGCTGCTCTGTCTCGTACTGAACATGAGCGTGGGTTGCGCCGGCTTCACCTTCGGCCAGCATCCTGCACTCCCGGGGTCGAGCAGGGGCGCGCAAACGCACCCCTCCAATGGGCCCACGCCGGCGTTCACCCAGCCCGAGCGGGAGCGCATTGCGCTCGTTCAGCCGTGGGTCGATGCCGCCGCGTACGACTACGAGCTCGAGCCCGAGCTGCTCAACGCCGTGATCTGGGTGGAGAGCCGGTTCGTCGAGCGCGCGACCAGTCCAGCGGGCGCCCAAGGCTTGATGCAGCTCATGCCGCCAACCGCCAAGTCCCTCGCCCAGTCGTTGGGGCGCACACGAGCCTCCAGCTACGACCCCGAGTTCAACGTCACCGCCGGTGCCCTGTACCTCCGCAAGATGCTCGACCGCTACGGCGACCTCAGCCTCGCGCTGGCCGCCTACAACGCCGGACCGGGCAACGTCGACAACTGGACGAAGCGCGGCGGTCTGCCCCCGCGCTCGCAGGAGTACGTTCAGCTGGTGCTCGACGCCAAGCGGCGCTTCGAGGAGCACCACGAGGCCATCATGGTCGAGACCGACACGATGATCGCGCAGGCGAGCGTCGCCGAGGCCGCGCAGGAGCCGGCCGCACCGCAGCGCTACGTGCCCGACCCTCCACGCCCAGCGCGAGCGCCGGAGCCAGCGCCGGAACCAGAGCCAGAGCTCGCGCCCGCCCCCGCGCCTCGGCCGGCGCCCGCGCGACCGCCCAGGCCGTCGCGCGCGAAGGCCAGCGGCGGTGCCCAGCCTCCGGACGACGTGGGCAAAGGTGTGCTGCCCTCGGTCCTCGACTGACACGAACATGGGGTCTACTCGACCCGTGCAGGACTTGCAGGGGCGCACGGGCATCGACGACGCCGAGGCGACGCGCACCGACGGCGACTCGGCGCGCGCACCCGACGGGGACGATGCACTGGGTCGCGGCCGAAGCATCGGCCGGTACCTCATCGTCGAGGTGCTGGGCGCCGGCGCCATGGGGGTGGTCTATCGCGCCTACGATCCGGACCTGGACCGCGGCATCGCCCTGAAGGTCGTCGCGTCCTCCGAGCGTGGGTCGACCCACGGGGCGCGCGAGCAGGCGCGTCTGCTTCGAGAAGCGCAGGCGATGGCGCGCGTCCGCCATCCCAACGTGATCGGGGTGTTCGACGTCGGTGCGCTCGAGGGCGGTGTCTACGTGGCCATGGAGCTCGTCGACGGCTTGACGCTCAAGGCCTGGATGGCCGACGAGCGCCGGCCCAGCGAGGTGCTGCGGGTGTTCGAAGCGGCAGGCCGCGGCCTCGCGGCGGCCCACGCACGAGGGCTCACGCACCGCGACTTCAAGCCCGACAACGTGATGATCGACCGCGAGGGTCAACCGCGCGTGCTCGACTTTGGGTTGGCCCGAGCCTCACATCGCCCAGAGATCGACGCGTCCACCGAGTCCCTGCGTTCGGGGGAGCACGCCGTCTCGCTGGAGACCTCCATGACCGAGGCGGGCTCGCTGCTCGGCACGCCCGCGTACATGAGTCCGGAGCAGTACCACGGCAGCGAGGTCGATCACCGCAGCGACCAGTTCGCGTTCTGCGTGGCCCTGTTCGAAGCGCTGATCGGTCGTCGCCCCTTTCCGGGCAACACCGTCACGGCACTCGCCGCCTCGGTCACCCAAGGCAACATCGACGTGCCCTCCCGAGTCGATGTGTCCCGAGGCGTCATGAAGGCGATCGTGCGGGGACTGAGCGTCGACCCGAGGGACCGACACGCATCGATGGACGCCTTGCTGGCGGCGCTGCGCCGGAGCCGGACGAACCCGCGCAGCCTCGGCATCCTCGTCGGCGCCGCCGGAGTGTCGCTGGCAGCGGTCGCCTGGGCGAGCTCGGTCTCCCCCCCTGCGCGGGCTCCTGCGCCGTGCCAAGGCGCGAGGGATGCCGCCGACGCGGTGCTCACCCCGCAGCGCCGCGCAGCGATCGCGGCGGTGTTCGAGTCCGAGGCGGGCGCGCTGGGGGTCCGGACGTGGCAGGACGCGACCGACCGCGTCGACGCCTACCTCGACGCGTGGGCCCGCGAGCGAACCGAGGCCTGCGAAGCCACCCGCATCCGGGGCGACCAGTCCGAGATGCTGCTCGACCGCCGCATCGCCTGCTACGACGCCCGACTCAGCAGCGTCGACGCAACGCTGAGCGCCCTCGAGCGCGCCGACGCGATCGCGGTTGTCCATGCGCACGACGCCGTCGATGGGTTCGACCCGCTGCAGGCGTGTGCCCAAGCCGAGCGACTCCTCGACGCGTCCCCTCGCCCCACCGACGCCCAGACGCTGCAGCGACTCACGGACCTCGAACGCCGCCACGACGTCATCGACGCCAACCTCGAGCTGGGCCACTACGAGCAGGCCCTCGAACCCGCGCGCGTGCTCGCCACGGACGCCGACGCGCTGGGCTATGCGCCGATGCGCGCGCGCGCCTCGATGCTCTTGGGCGACGCGGAGGTCGAAGCCGGACGAGGACTCGACGGCGCCGCCGCCTTGGAGGACGCCCTGAGCGCGGCGATCGAGGCCGGGGACGATCACGCGGCCGCCGAAGCGGCGCTCGAGCTCGCGGGCGTCGCCGGGCACGTGATCTCGGAGCCGGACCGGGGGCTGCGCGCGCTCGAGCTCGGTCGCGCCTTCGCCCGCCGCTCGCCGCTTCGAGGGACGCTCGAGATCGTTGCGACCGGGCACGAAGCCTCGATCGCGGTCACGCAAGGCGAGATGGCGCGCGCGCTGGAACTGCATGAGGAGGTCCGGGACTACTGGTCAGCGCGCGAGGACGGGCAGCGCCAAGTCGCGCTCGCCCTGCTCGACATCGGGTCGGTCCTCACGGCGCTCGGACGGGCCGAAGACGCCGTCGCGGTCCTTGAGGAGGGCGTCGAGATTCGGACGCTCGAGTACGGCGGGGACCACCCCGCGACCGCCAACGCGCTGCGAGAGCTGGGGTCCGCGCTCTCGAAGTTGGAGCGCTTCGAGCAGGCCCAAGAAGCGCTGTCTCGCGCGCTGCGCATTCAACAGGACGCCCGAGGGCCCTCACGCGAGGTCGCGGTCCTGCTCGACGACCTCGGCCGCGTGCTGCGGGCCGGCGGCGACCTCGACGGCGCGACGCAGCGGCACCAACGAGCGTATGCGATCTGGGAGACGCTCTACGATGGACCCAACCCTTCGCTCGTCGTCTCGCGGCTCAACATCGGCTACACGCTCAGCGCGGCGGGCAAGTTCGGCGAAGCCTTCGAGGCCTTCGACCAAGCCCTGAAGATGTCCGTCGAAGCCAGCGGTCCCGAGCATCCGCACGTGGTGTACGCCGCCAACGCAGCCGCCTCCGCCCTGGTCGACCAGGAGCGCTACGACGAGGCCTATGTCTACGCGAAGCAGGCCCTGGACCTCGATGGTCGGGCCGAGGTCCCGCCGACCCTGCTCGCCGAGACCCGCTTCATCGCGGCGCACGCCCTGTGGAAGGATGGCAACGTCCCCGCCGCGACGAAGGTTCGCGCGCGGGCCCTCGCCCGGCGAGCGCGTGAGATCTACGCGCAGGGGCCTGCGCAGTGGGCCCCCTCCATCGAGAAGATCGACGCCTGGCTCGGGGACGACCCCGAGCTCGAGACCTGGACCCCCCTCAGTGGGCGTAGACGCCCTCTTTGCTGCGGCCGGTCTTGTGCAAGAACTCCTCGTAGCCGCCGGGGAAGAAGTCGTAGCCCCCCTCGCCCTTGAGCTCGAGCACGCACGTGGCGACCTCCTCGAGCATGCACTGGTCGTGGGTCACGAAGATGAGGGTGCCCTCGTTCTTCTGCATGGCCTCGGTGAGCGAGCGAATCGACTCGAGATCGAGGTGGTTGGTCGGCTCGTCGAGGATCACGAGGCTGCTGCCCAGCAGGGTCAACTTGGACATCAACAGGCGCGCGGTCTCACCACCGGAGAGCGCGCGGACGGGCTTGTCGGCGTCCTCGGACGGGAAGAGCATGCGCCCGAGCAGCCCGCGAATCTCCTGCACCGTCGCCTTCTCGTCCCACTGGTAGAGCCAGTCGTAGGCGGTGCGCTCGTCGTCCTTGTGCACGCCCTCCTCGTGCTGCTGCGGCATCATGCTCACGCTGACGTCGTGACCGAGCTTGGCCTTGCCGCGGTCCGCCTCGTAGTCGCCGCCCTCGCCCGCGATGATCTTGCACAGCGTGGTCTTGCCGATGCCGTTGGGCCCGACGACGGCGAGCTTGTCCCCGCGACTGAGGGTGAACGAGATGTCCTTGAGGACCGTCTGGCCGTCGAAGGCCTTGCTCACCCCATCGACCTCGAGCGAAACCTTGCCCCCGGGCGTCTTGGGCTCGAAGCGAATGAAGGGCCGCTCGATGTTGCTGCGCTTCAGATCCGTGACCTGGATCTTCTCCATCTGACGCCGTCGCGACTGGGCCTGCGAGGCCTTCTTCGCGTTGGCGCCGAACCGCCGGATGAAGTCTTGCAGGTCGGTGATCTTCTTCTTCTTGGCCGAGTTCGACTTCTCCTCCTGGATTCGATACTGGATCTTCTGTCGCAGCATCATGTCGTACCCACCGGGGTAGAGGATGATGTTCTCGTAGTCGACGTCGGCGGTGTGCGTGCAGACCTCGTTGAGAAAGTGTCGGTCGTGGCTGATCACCACCAGCACGCCCCGGAAGTCGTGCAAGAAGGTCTCCAACCAGCGGATCGAGTCGACGTCGAGGTGGTTGGTGGGCTCGTCGAGCAGCAGGACGTCGGGCTCGCCGAACAGGGCCTGCGCGAGCAGCACGCGCAGGCGGATGCCGGCGTCGAGCGTGGAGAGCGGCTCCTCGTGCTGCTCTTGGGGGATTCCCAGACCCATGAGGATCTGCTCGGCTGCACCCTCGGCGCTGTAGCCGTCCTCTTCGGCGATGACGACCTCGAGCTCGCCGAGCCGCATGCCGATCTCGTCGTCGAAGTCGCCGGCGGCGAGCAGCTTGTCCTTCTCGTCCATCGCTCGCCACAGCCGCTTGTTGCCCATCAACACGACGTCGCGAATGCGATCGTTTTCGTGACGATAGTGATCCTGATGCAGCATGCTCATGCGAGCGTTGGGCGGGATGCTGATCGTTCCTTCGTCGGGCTCGAGCAGACCGGCGATGATCTTCATGAAGGTCGACTTGCCGGCTCCGTTGGCACCGGTGAGGCCGTAGCGCTTCCCGGGGTCGAACGTGGTGGTGACATCGTCGAAGAGGACTTTGCCACCGTATGCTTTGCGAACTTCTGAGACCGTGAGCATGGCGAGACCTTGCGCAGCACGGTTTAGGCCAACGCGGCGCAGATGGCAAAGGGACGCCTCACGTCCGCGAAGAGAGGTGCTATCGTGCGCGCGTGGACAGGTCCCCGGCACGTGCGGCATCGGTCCTGTTCGCGCTGCTGTGTGCCGCCTGCGCGCTGTGGATCGCCCCGAGCGCTGCGCGCGCGTGCTCCTGCATGCGCCCCCCACCTCCGCTGGCGGCGGCCGATGAAGCCGATGTCGTGTTCGAGGGCCGGCCCGGCGCGCCGACGACCGAGGGCATGCGCCTGCGCACCAGCTTCGAGGTGCTGCGCACGTTCAAGGGCGAGGTCGGACCACGGGTCGAGCTGGTGACGATGGCCAGCTCGGCCGCATGCGGTCGAAGCTACGTTCCCGGAGAGACCTACTTGGTCTACGCGTCGGCGGGCAACGGTGGCCTCGGCGACAACCTCTGCTCTCGCACGCGCCGTTCCAGCGAGGCGACGGTCGACTTTGCGGCGCTGGGGTCGGGTCTCACGCCGACCGAGATGCCCACCGACGCCGACGTCCCCAATCTCGAGCCCCCGCGCATCGAGCCCACGGGGCCCGCCGCGCTGGAACCTCCTGCGAACGCGCCCCACGCTCGTAGCTGCGCGGTGTCCGTCGCGGGGTTGCCTCACGCCGCACCCGAGCCCGCCTGGGCCCTCCTGCTCCTGGTGGGCGTTGCCTCGCTGCGACGTCGCGCCTACCGTGGGCGGGGCAGCGCGCTGCCCAGGAAACGTCATGTCGCTCGGATTGTTCGAAACCCCGCCCCCCGTCAATGAACCGATCTGCGCCTACGAGCCGGGCTCACCGGCTCGCGCCGCGCTTCAAGCCGAGCTGAAGCGCCAGCGGGGCGAGACCTTCGAGCTCGCGCCGATCATCGACGGCGAGCCCGTGCACACGGGCAAGGTCGCGTCGCTGCTGTCCCCACACGACACCGCGACCCCCATCGGCACGGTGCATCAAGCGGGCTCCGCCCAGGCCGAGCAGGCCATCGCGGCCGCGGGCCGGGCGAAGCCGGCGTGGGCTGCCCTGCCCTGGGAGGACCGCGCCTCCGTGTTCCTGCGCGCAGCGGGCCTCATCCGCGGCAAGTATCGCGCAACGCTCAACGCCGCGACGATGCTGGGCCAGAGCAAGACCGCCCATCAGGCCGAGATCGACGCGGCGTGCGAGCTGATCGACTTCCTGTCGTTCAACGCCCGCTATCTCGCCGACATCATGCGAGAGCAGCCCCACTCGCCGACGGGCCTGTGGAACCGCGTGGAGAGCCGCCCCCTCGACGGCTTCGTCCTGGCGATCACCCCGTTCAACTTCACGGCGATCGCGGGCAACCTGCCGGCCGCGCCGGCGCTGTGCGGAAACACCGTCGTCTGGAAGCCCGCCGCGACCGCGATGCTGTCGGCGCACTTCCTGATGCAGATCTTCGCCGAAGCCGGCCTGCCCCCAGGGGTCATCAACCTCGTCCCCGGTGATGGTCCTTCGGTCGGTGCCCCCGTGTTCGCCTCTCCCGAATTTGCGGGACTCCACTTCACGGGCAGCACCGGGGTGTTCCAGAACCTCTGGAATCAGATCGGCAACAACATCCGGACCTACCGCCAGTATCCCCGCATCGTGGGCGAGACGGGCGGCAAGGACTTCGTGCTGGTACATCAAAGCGCCCAGATGGAGGCCGTCGCCGTGGGGCTGCTTCGCGGGGCGTACGAGTATCAGGGCCAGAAGTGCTCGGCTGCATCGCGCGCCTACGTGCCCAAGAGCATGTGGCCCCAGCTGCGCGAGCGACTCGGCGCATTCATGGCCGACGTCAAGGTCGGCGACGTCGCCGACTTCCGCAACTTCATGGGCGCGGTCATCGACGCGAAGTCTTACGAGAAGCTCACCGGCGCCATCGCCGAAGCGCGCGGCAGCGTCGGCGCTGGCGTCCGCGAAGTGATCGGCGGCGAGTCCGACGACTCCAAGGGCTACTTCATCCGCCCGACGATGATCGTCGCCGACGACCCGAAGTACCGCACGATGCAGGAGGAGCTGTTCGGGCCGGTGCTGTCGGTCTACGTCTACGACGACGAGAAGTGGGAGGACACGCTGGCGCTGGTCGACAGCACCAGCGAGTACGCGCTGACCGGTGCCGTCTTCGCGACCGACCGTCACGTCATCCACCAGGCCAAGAATGCGCTGCGCTACAGCGCGGGCAACTTCTACATCAACGACAAGCCCACCGGCGCCGTCGTCGGGCAGCAGCCCTTCGGGGGCTCGCGCGCCTCGGGCACCAACGACAAGGCAGGCTCGGCGCTCAACCTCCAGCGTTGGATCAGCACCCGCACGATCAAGGAGAACTTCGAGCCCCCCGCGGACGACTGGCGCTACCCGTTCATGGCGGGGGAGTAGTCGGCGCCCCGGTCTCGGGGGCCCCTGCGGGCTCCTTCTCCGCATCCTCGACGTTGAAGCCCTCGACGCGCTTGATCATCCGTCCGGCCGGGAGCCGCTGGTCCGCCGTGACATGGTTGATTCGCGCGAGCTCGACGACGGGGACCGCGGAGGGCTGCAGGGCATTGAAGGCCGCGATCGTCGTCTCGGTGGGGAGCGTCGCGATTCGAATCCGGGTGGGCTCGACGCCCCGCAGCGCGGGATCCTTCAGCGCTCGAAAGCTCGACACCGCGGTGGCGACGGCGTCGGCGTACGAAGCCCAGGTGTCGGCACTCGAGGCGGCGATCATCGCGACGACCTGCTCGCCGTGCTCGACGAATGCGACCAAGCCGGTGAGGCCGCCGTCGTTGCCCGAGATCGAGAACGCGCAGGACACCATGCGTCCGCCACCGACGTTGCCCTCCCACTGCTCGCCGCGGGAGGTCTTCGAATCGGCAAAGAACGCCTCGAGGGCTTCGTCGGCGGACGGCTTGCTGCTGGGGCCGAGCACGAACACGGCGTCCTCGTCGGGGGCCAGCGCGATGACGCCGGAGCTCTGCACCGCAGCGGTCCACTCCGGCGGCAGCTCGACGCGAAACGCAGCCCGAGGCTGCACGTAGTCCTGCCCCTGCATGAACCCATCCCGCGCGTCGCGGCCGTAGACCACGCCCTCGAGCAGCGCGAGCCACTGCGGATCGGGCTGCTCGAGTCCGGACACGCCGAGCCGTTGGGCGACCCGCCGCTGGCGGAGCTTGGGCTCGGGGTGCGTGGACATCCAGGCGGGCACCTGACCTTGGGTCTGCGCGACGCCCGCGAGCACGCCGAAGACCTCGGGGACCCCGCCGGGTGCGTACCCGGTCGCGCTGACGTAGCGCAGCGCGAGGTCGTCGGCCTGGAACTCGTCGTCGCGGCTGTACTTGAGCAGCGCGAGCCCAGCGATCCCCGCTGCAAAGCCGCCGATGTGCCGCAGGCCCGGATCGACGATCCGAAACACGCCGACGCTGCGCCGAGCGACGTTGGTCTTGCGGAGCTTGACGGCCCCGTGCCGGGCGGTCACGTGCCCAGCCTCGTGCCCTAGCACCGCGGCGAGCTCGTCGGCGGAGTCCAGATGCGTCAGCAGACCGCGGGTGACGTAGACGAAGCCACCGGGCAGCGCGAAGGCGTTGACGGCGGGATCGTCGAGCACGCGAAAGGTCCACGGCAGCTGCGGGCGTTCGGAGGCGTCGGCGATCTCCTTGCCGACCGATTCGACCTTGGCGACCAGCTGCGGCGCGTCCTCGAGCATGCGCATGGACGAGGTGATCTCGGCGTCGGCCTCGCGCCCCAGCTCGACCTCCTCGCGCTCGCTGATCAGGAACGCCTGCACCCGCCCGGTGGCCGGGTTGAGGGAGCAGGCCGCCGCTCCGAGGGCCCCCGCGAGCATCCACCCAGCGGCGCGCGTCACCGGGTCAGCCTCGCTTGCGTCGCTTCTTGCCGAACCCGAAGAAGCCCGAGGACCCCTTGGAGATGTCCTCGTCGCGCTCCTCGGCGATCTTCTGAAGCGCGATGAGATGTTCGTCGCTCAGGTCGTCGGGCACCCGGACCTCGATGTGCACGATGTGATCCCCGCGACCGCGGCCCCGACCGAGCACCGGCATGCCCTTGCCCTTGAGCTTGATCGTGGCGCCGGGCTGGGTGCCGGGCTCGATGTCGACGTCCACCTTGCCCTCGAGGGTGTCGGCCTCGGCGTCGCAGCCGATCGCCGCTTGGAACATGGTGACGATGACGTTGCTGTGGATGTCGAACTCGTCGCGAACGAAGCGCGGGTCGTCTTTGACGCGGACGACGACGTAGAGGTTGCCCGGAGGTCCTCCGCCGCCGCCGGGCATGCCGCGACCTTGGATCCGCAGGGTCTGCCCGTCGTCGATGCCGGCGGGCACGTTGATCGTCAGCGTGGACTCGCGCTCGACGGTGCCGGTGCCGCTGCAGTCGCCGCAAGGGTTGGTGATGACCTTGCCCTGCCCTCGACATGCGGGGCAGGTGGTCTGCAGGGTGAAGAACCCCTGGCGATGGATCACCTGCCCCTGGCCATTGCACTGGGGACAGGTCTGCGGTGAGGACCCGGCCTCGGAGCCCGAACCGTCGCAGGAGTCGCACGCCTCGGGCCGCGCGACGGTGATGTCGTGCTCGCCACCCTCGAAGGCGTCGCTGAGCCCGACCGAGAGCTCGACCTTCATGTCCGCGCCCCGGCGCGCGCCCCCGCGGCGCGACCCGAAGCCCAGGTTGCCGAACAGGTCGCCGAACAGGTCGCCGAAGTGAGAGAACACCTCGTCGGTGCCCGAGAAGCCCGAGAAGCCCGCCTGTGACGGACCGTCGTGGCCGTAACGGTCATACAGCTCGCGCTTTTGACCGTCGCTGAGCACCTCGAAGGCCTCGGCAGCCTCCTTGAAGAGCTCCTCGGCCTCCGCGTCCCCCGGATTGCGATCCGGATGGAACTTCATGGCGCACTTGCGGTACGCACGTTTGACCTCGCTGGCCCCCGCCTCTCGGGATACACCCAGGACCTCGTAGTAATCTCGCTTCGCGGACACCGCGCGCGGAAGCTAAGCATCGGTCGGCCCCCTGTCAACGGGCCGGCCCCACCTTGGACCCAGTCTGTGTGTGGTACCTTGCGTCCGGCCCAACGTGGCCCTGACCTGCCCCATGTTCACCTCCGCCCCTCGACGCCCGTCTGCCTTCCGTTCCCTGATTCATGGTGCTCTCGTCGCGACCATGCTCGTGGCGACCGCCTGCGCCGACGATCCGGGGCCGGGCACCCTCTTCGAAGAAGACGGCGTGTGGGAGCTGACGTCGCTGGCCCTCAGCGGCTCGGGGCTCGAGAGCCTCTCGGGCAACCGCGCCGGCACCTTCCTGATGAAGTTCGATCGCGAGAACGACGTGGTGCAGACCGCGATGTGCTCCAACCGCGAGAACTCCACCCCGCAGAACTCCGAGTGCCGCGGCTTCACGGACTCGCAGTGGTACTGCCAGTGCTTCGGCTACGACTTCGTCGAGGACGAGATGGCCTGGCTGCAGTTCGAGGCCGGTGGCATGCCCCCCATCGTCAAGGTGGGCAAGGAGCCCGAAGCCGCCGACGAAGCCGGCGGTGAGACCGAGACGGACTCCGACGGAGGCTCTGACGACTCCGGCGGGGCCCCCGTCGACCCCGCGCCCGAGGGCGGCGTGCACGACCTCACCGTGGCCGAAGTCGTCGGCACCGCGGCGACCGTCGACTACACACCCCTGCCCGCCGGCGTCTTCGGCTCCGACGGCGTCTCGTCCAAGTTCGTCTTCCAAAAGAAGGCCGCCTCCGTCTTCGACCCGGTCCTCGAGAGCGAAGAGCGCCCCGGCTGCGAGCCCTGCATTTGATCCGCCCCCGCGCCTGGACAGCGGACCCAAGCCTCGGCTAGGTTCCGCCGCGGAAGCGCTTGACGTGCTGGTGCTGTCTGCGGACTTCAAATCCGTTATGGGGCGCGAGAAGCGTCCCGGGCAGGTTCGATTCCTGTGCGCTTCCGTTTTTGATCGGCAGCTAGGGTGACCTAGCTGCCGATTCTCGTGGTCGGGCCGAGGCTGTCACCACTTGTGTCACCACCTGGGGTGTCCAGCGCCTTCACCGCGTCGCGATTGATCGCCGGCGAGAGGTGGGCGTAGCGCATCGTCATTTCGATCGACGCGTGGCCCAGGAATTCCTGGACCGACTTGAGCGGCACGCCGCGCATCACCAGATGCGAAGCGAACGTGTGACGCAGGGCGTGCCAGCTCAAGCCGCCGCTTGCCCTTCGTTGGGCGCGCCGCAGGACCGTGTCGGCCTCGTGGCGCGTGAGCATGCGGCCGTCGTCCTTGCAGAACACGAACGGGCCACGCAGGTGCCGCCAGCGCGTGAGAGCAGCGCGGGCGGTTTCGTTGAGCGGGACTTCGCGACTGCGACCGCTCTTCGGGGTTTCGACCTCGTTGCGCGAGGCCGCTTGTCGGACGTGTAGCCGTCCAGCTTTGAGATCCACCGCGTCCCACGGAGCGCGCGGAGTTCTCCGATCCGAAGTCCCGTGTTGAGGGCGAGCGTGATCATGGCGGAGCCCATTGGATCTTCGCGTGCGCCCTCGCGGAGACGAAGCGCTTCCTCGAAGTCGAGAAAACGGAATCGGCGGCTGGACCGTGCGGGCGAACTCCAGATGCGGAACCGCAGGGATCCGTTCCCAGCGGGCCGCGATCACCAGCGAGTGCCGGAGAACCGCGAGGATGTTGTTCGTCGTCTTGGGGCTGACCTTCCCGAGCAGCTGGGCACGAAAGCGGTCGATGACGCGAACGCCGATCGAGCGCAGCGGCATCGGCCCGAAGTATGGGCCCAGGTGGTCGAGGTAGGCAGAGCGCTTCTCTCGAAGCGTGCTGGGTTTGTTGGTCGTGGCTGCCGCATCCCGGAGGTACTCGTTCCAGTGCTCGGCAAATGTGATGCTCTCCTCTCTGCGCGTAGGGACGTGCTCCCCCGCCAGTGTTTTGCGTAGTTGTTGTTCGGCCTCCAGCGCTTCATCGCGCCGTCGGCGATAGGCGGTCTTCGTGACACCGCCTATGCGTACGCGGGCTCGCCATTGCAGGCGGCCGCGTACGCGGACCTTGCTGACCCCCATAGGGCTACTCCTTGGTAGGTCGCAGGCCGTCAGCACCCAGCGAGGGTAGCAGCTCGTCTTCTGCCGTCGCCTCGCGCCCTTCAAGCCAGGCGAGGAGCGTGGGGGCGTGGACGCGAACGACTCGGCCGAGTCGGAAGGCACCGGGGAGCTTCTCCATCCGGACCGCCTCGTAGATCGTCTTGGTGTTCACGCGGAACAGGTCCGCGACCTCTGGGACCGTCAAGATCGCGTGTGGAGGGAGGCGGGCGAGGTGCTTCGGGCAGGCGCGTTCATTGGGCATGTATTCGGGGTGTCATGCCGCGATGACGGACGCCCGCGGTTTTCAGTCCCGCCGCTGAACGGGGGGCGGTGGTCGTTCTTCCCGGTGGAGCCCCGAATTCGAGGGTTTGGTACGAAAAGAGACCGATTTGACCAGAATATCAACGCCTGGCGGTGGTTTAGAGGCCGTATTCGGCACTTTACCGCCCAAACAAGCGGATTTCGGGGGTGAAAAAACCTGCGGAAGTCTGACCGTCGAGCCGGAGCCCGCGCTCGATTCCGCGGGCCAATTGCACGAGCCCACGGCATCATGGTCGTGGCGACCGCGGAGGCGAGTGGAGAGAGTCTCCGCGTCCGAAGAATCTGAGCCGCGCGACCAGGAGGCCCGATGAACTCTGGACTTCGCTCTGCCCACGCGGGCTACCGCCACCAAGACCTGGTGGGTGCGCTCCTTGCCACCAGATTGCTGACCGGCAAGTTTGCGCAAGTACACGTCGACCGCAAAGCGTTCGACGGCGACCCATTCGACGATTTGGTGCTCGTGCGGACGGACGGCTCGAATACCCGAGTCCAAGCCAAGCTGAGCGAGAACCCGGAGAAGTTGCTAACTCTCGGCGACTTTCGGAACGCCAGCTCGAAGATCAATCTGGGTACGCTGCTCAGTGCTCATCGGAGGCACGTCTCCGTGAATCCGGCGGTTGAATATCGGCTTTACCTGACCTGGCGTGCACCCGAAGACGAGTTGCGAGGCATGCTCCTGCCGTCGGCGGCGGCACCGCTCATAGAACGCACCCACACGCAACGATTCAACCTGGTGCCAGAAGCGATATGGTCTGCCAGCCAACCTCCGAAGATGAACCTTGGTGGCGCGACGCACGAGGAGTTCGCCTCGTTCTGCGAGCGTCTTGTGGTCGAGGTTGGGGTGCCGCCAGTCCAGACGCTCCTGAACCCAGGCCCGCTCGAGCTCGCCCTCCTACGGTTGCTCAGTGAGGAAGTCGGCGTCTCCCACTACCCGAATAACAAGGACCCACGAGAGACGGCCGCGGTCGCCATCGAACTCGTGACCCAGGCGCGCTCGGGTGGTGCGACGTTGACCGCACGAGACGTCGAATCCGGGCTCTACCTTCGGACCGACTACGGACGCGTGGCGCAGCAGTACCCGATCGACAGGAGCGTCCTGCAACAGAGGCCGAAGGCCCGGGATCGAATGCTGCGACTCGCAACACCCGGAGGCAAGCATATCGTCACGGGCGCGCCCGGAGCTGGAAAGTCGTGGGCTCTGACCGAACTGGCGGACACGCTGCGAGAGCGCGGGGCCATCGTGACGCGGCACTACTGCTACCTCCAACCGGGCGACGCTCAAACGGAGCTACGCGTCCGGCAAGATGCTCTGCTAGGCAACCTCATCGCAGGACTCGTGGACGCAGCTCCGGAACTGCGTGAATCGAAGGCGAATCGGTTCGCATCGACCGCTGATGAACTGGAGCGCGTCCTCGAGGCAGCTGCAAGCGGATCTGACGAAGTCGTCATCATCATCGACGGACTGGATCATATCGAGCGAGTTCGAGCATCCAGCCAAACGCTCAGCGGGGGGGAGACCAGCATTGTCGAGGTACTCGCCGGACTCAAGCTCCCACCGTCTGTTGCGATGCTGTTGGGCTCGCAGCCGGGACCACATCTAGCCGCACTCCTTGCCCAGGGCTACGAGACAACGGACATCCCCGCATGGAGCGCGGACGAACTCCTCGACCTACAAACAGCACTAGGAGTTCCAGCCAGCCTCGAGGGGACCGGCGAAGAAACACAGCAGCAGGTCATGCAACGGATTGGCAAGTTCGCGGACGGAAACCCGCTGTGCGCGACGTTCTTGTCTCGTGAACTCCGAGCGATTCGCGAAGGAGGATCGATCGGCCTCGACGATTGGCTTGCAGAGTTTCCGGCGACGACCGGAAGCGTGGATCTCTATTATCGCCACCTCTACAAGAGCGTAGAAGGAGAACAGCGGACAACGGCCGAACTGCTCGCCCTGCTCGACTTCTCCGTATCCAGGGAGGACATCCGGAAACTTCTGGGCGCATTGTCCACGGCGCGCCTCGATGAAACGCTGCGGCGACTTCGCCCGGTTCTAGCGGACACCGTCGTCGGCGGCGGTATCCGAATCTTCCACGAGAGTTTCCGTCGTTTCATCGCGGAACAGCTCGCCAAGGCCGGGGCAGACCCGGGCGACCACTTCGAGCCCATCGCGGAGTTCTTGGAAGCCCAGGGATTCACCAACGATCCACGCGCATTCCGGCACCTACTTTCAGTCACCCTCCGAGCCCACGGCCCTCAGGCGGTCCTCGGTTTTCTCAGCTGCGATTTCATCGAAGCAAGTGTCGCCACAGGACAGCCGCTTTCAGCGATCTGGGGGAACCTGGAGATTTTCTGCCGTGCCGCGGCTTCGGCCAGCTCCTGGCCCGACCTTGTGAGATGCAGCGAGTTGTGCCGTCAGTTCGAGAGCGCGGCCGAGCAACTCGAAGAAGAAGGCCCCCACTACTGGGCCGGGCTCCTCGCACTTCGGGGTCCACAGTTCGTCGCGGCGCGGCTTCTCCACGATGGCCGGCCAGTACTAGACCAGGCCGAGGGACTCCGAATCTGCGCAGAGATCGACAAGTCCGGAGGTGTTGCGCCCTGGACCGAGTACATCCCGTCAGGGTTGGACATTGATGGGCCCGGCGAGCCCGATGGCGACCCCGACGAGCGACTGCTACTCGCTCGAGTCCGCGGGGAGATTCGGCTCCACGGGTGGCGCGAGGCACAGACCCGGGTGGAGACGCTATTGTGCGCCGGCTTGTCGACAGCGTTCGCCGACAGAGCGCTTGCTACGGTCGGAGAAATCGCCGGCACAGATGCGCTTCGCGATCTCACACAAGCGGTTGCAAGGCCGTTGCCACTCGACGTTCGCCATCGGCTGTCGGTGCTGATCGCGGAGAAAGGCGAAGAGCGGCCGGAAGGACCTAGAGGGTCGGAATGGGCCGGTTGCGCCAGCGACGTCGTGAGGCGTTGGGTTGACCTTGGGCACGAACCCGGTTCAGATCGGTGCCCCGACCGTGATCCGGGAAAAGTCGCACTGGGTCTCGCGGAGCAGACGCTCCCAACATGGACAGACGTGTCCGAGTGGTTCGCTCGGGTACGACTGTGTTCCCGCCGTGCTCCGGCCCTCCTAGACCGCGAGTACGAACGAATCGAAGGACAGGGCTGGTACCGATCGTGGCTCCGCTTCGCCATAGGAGTCGCTCAAGCCGAGGTTGCACCCCGCCATGCGCGAGGAGAGGCGGTCGCAGCCTCATTCGTCGAACTCACACGCGACGCGGACCCGTTCCACGGGTCGCCTCGGGCCGTAGACCTACACGTTGTCCGAGAGGTGATCTTTGAGTCGCTCGATGTGGCCTTCGGTCTGCTCGATGCGGAGGCCCACTGGGAGGAGGCTCTCACTCAACTCGGCCACGCGATCTCGCTGACCTCCGCGACGCTCTGGAACTCCCCCTGGGGACCGCTACCGCTAGAAGAGCTACTCGCGCTCCTCGTCCACCACTTGAGCGATGGAAGCGCCACGGTCCCTGTGGGCAGGTTCATCCACAAAGCGATCGACGACGCGAAACGCGACGGCACGTACTACGGCTACCACGCCCGCCACCTTCTCTACCGTGTCCAAATTCTGAATCCGAAAAGCAGCGAGGCTGAGGACGGTTGGCGAGACTCAATCCGGTTCCTTTGTGCGTACGGTCATCACAAAGACCGAACGCTCTTTGAACTCCTCGACAGCACGACCGTTCTAACTGGAGCGGGACGCAAGTCCGCCCTCGCTGCAATCGCGGCAACGCAGACGATGGCGGAGGCGCTGCTGGACCACACCGACTTTCGAAGCACGCAGGGTGCCCCAAGCGCCTGGTTTAGGGCGCTCGCGGATGCCAAGCTTCCGCTCGCACTCGAAGTGCTCGCCAATGCCAGACACGGCTTGGATGACAACATCTCCGGCTACGTCGGGGATGCGTTCAAGGCGTGCACCCGGCGAGCGGAACCGGAGGGGAGTCCGGCACTGGTGGCGTGGTGCTGGGCGCTCGTGCCCTTCGACCCACGATCCGAGCAGGATGGAGAGAGCCTCGCCCGGGCCAAGATTGACTCCGCGAACAGAGTTCTTGCCCCTGGCCCCAAGGCGGTGCTTCTGAACGTCGTTGCAGCTCAGATCGCGGACGATCCGCGCTCGAACAACGGCCGGGCACTTCGATACGTTGCCAGAGCCCTCAGAAGCGACGTTGCGAAGCTCGCACGGAGGAGTGAAAACGAGGACGAATCTCCGTCCCCGGTCAAACCGCCGGACATCGAGGTTCGTCTTTCGATGCTCTTCGAGCCCCCCGTGTTCCCATCCACCGACGGGTCGCAACGGGAGCTTTCCAAGAAGCTCGAACAACTCAACACGAACAGAGTTTTCAGTGCCCGTGGGCCCGAGAGAGTACGCCTGGCGAACGCGATCGGGTATCGCCTGCTCACGCTCTTCGGGCTAGGCTACGAAGCGTTCGTTCATCGCTTCGTGCGTGACATGGCACGGGACTACTGGACCATTGATCAACGGTCACTGGTCGCGGACCTCGCCGCTGGATTCGAACGGCACGGAGCAGGATCGCTTGCCTGTGAGGCGTACACCCGCGCCTACGCCCGGAGTCGCGGAGATGACGGCTGGTCGCCGATCGGCGGCGTCCAACAGGAGAAGTTTCTCCTTGAGGCAGCACGAATCGATGCAGAGCTCGCTGTCAAAACCCTCGCTGACGAGGTGGCCGAGGTCATCATCGAGCAGCCGGGAAGCATCGGGGTTACGAAAAACCTGATTCGGAGGCTGGCAGCTCTCGGTGAGGGCAACACGGCGGAGCAGATGTGGTGGGCGGGGTTCGAAGTCGTCGACCGGAGAATCCCGATCCGGCCGGAGGAACCATCAGTCTTCCCCCGCGTCAGCGCTGAAGCGACAGAGTCGTGGTCAGTCGACGAAGGTTTGGCGGCGCTCATCCTCACCGAGCTTCACCATCCGGTGGCCTACCGAAAACGCCAAGCGACATTCGCGCTTCGCGAGGTATTGGCGTCCGATCCGGAGCCAGTCGAGTCCGCGATGGTGTGGTTTCTCGGCACCAACTGCCCGACGTCCTCGATGCTCCTGGTGCTTCATGCGCTCGACGAGGCGGGACGTCCGGCCTCGAGCGTTCTGCTTCCGACACTCCGCAGCTTCGCGCGAGGACATTCCTGGAGCGCTCGAACCTATGCCCAACGCATTCTAAGCCGCTCAGAAACGCCACCAAGGCCGCCGCAGTTCGGAGCGCTTGTCCCCCCGAGTCCCCCCCTTCGTCGGGGGAACAAGTACTTCGCGCGCTGCCTCGACAAAGGCTCGCGTGGAATCCTCGACTTCATGCCAGCGGGTCTGGTGTGGCTGGAGCACCGATTCGACCAGCGACTCGAGGATAAGGAAACGTACTTGGAACGGCGAAAGCTGCGGGCTCGTCTAGCACTGGGTCCTCGCGGCGAATGCCGCCCGCAGACGCCCGTGCTCCCATGGGAGACCGAGATCCTCCTGGGGCTAGCGGACCAAGCGTTCGAACCACCTCTCCACGGCGCTACGGGAGGAAGACGCGCAGTCGGACTCCGCGGAGTCCGACGCGTTGAAGCTCTTCGCACCTGCTCAAACGCTTCACGTCGCGTACCTGGCCAGCCGACGCCCGCGCGGCCTCGGAACCCAACCCGTTGCCGACGAATGGGCGATCGGAAATGTCCCACGGTTGGTAGAACCCGGTGAGTACGACGGCTGGAGCGTTTTCGGGGAGTTCGAGAACTATTGGTGCCCGGCGAAGCGCTACCTCGACTCACCGAGGGAGCATCGATCACGTTTCGCGGGGATCTGTGTTCGCAGCTTGGGTGACGGACTCCCGCACGGGTGCTGGCCTCTCGGCACCCCAGAACAGCTAGGACGCCTGCCTCCCCAGACGTTCTTCGGCATGCCATCCGGCCCGCTTTGCGTTTGGGACGTCAAGAATGACTGGTTGGGAACTGCGGAGCTGCTCACTCTTCCCCCGGGGCTCGCCGCTGCCCTGGGCATCGAGCTGCGCATGGGTCGCGGCGGAATCCGGTGGTGCGACGCCGAGACCGGCGAAACACGGGCAGTTCTTCGCACGTGGTTCGTACGCGACGAACAGCAGATGGACGCGGCCCCCCTCCGGAGGTTCGGGGCGGAGTTGTTGGTCTCGCCCTCGGTCAGAGCCGAACTCGAACGGTTGGTCGCTGGTTCGCTGGCATACATTCGGTCCGCGAAAACCACCGACGTCGGAGAGTAGACAGAGGCCGCACACACCGGTCTACCGCGTACCGGCCTAGCAAACCGCACGGATTGCTGACTCAGGACACGTGAGCAGCCCACCGGCTTCGAGTCTAAGAGCGACTGCATTCCGGCCGGTCGGGCCACCGGCTCTCAGCCCGGGAGTCCCTCGGCGACGACTCAGGCTTCAAAGGCTGGTTGTCGGACATGAGAGCGGAGATACTTCGTGACGTGAAGCGGCGGTCTGAATCGGAGGCGGACGCATCCCGACCACGAACGCCGCTGCTCAGCGGGGATTCTGGAGCTGCGAAGTCGGGGACACCTGATCCGACTGGGAGCTCCAGTGAGCAGCCGCCGCCGTTGCTTCCGGAGATTCAGCTGCCCCGAGGCGGCGGCGCGATCAAGAGCATCGGCGAGAAGCTCACGACGGACCTCGCCACCGGGGCGGCATCCTTCTCGGTGCCGATTGCAGTCAGTCCGGGCCGCGCACAGTTCGGCCCCGAGCTCGCCC
This sequence comes from uncultured bacterium, assembly GCA_963761755.1. GTDB lineage: Bacteria > Myxococcota_A > Polyangia > Nannocystales > Nannocystaceae > CAJXVA01. The sequence goes on along the minus strand of CAVXIC010000012.1, from coordinate 973,354 downwards.
TGACCTACTCCACCGGGCAAGGAAACGGTCCTTGGGGAATCGGCTTCGGGTATTCACCGCCGACCATTTCCCGAAAGACGGACCGGGGCGTCCCTCGCTATTTCGACGACGAACAACCCGACACATTTCTGCTCGCAGGCGCCGAAGACCTCGTGCCGGTTCGGGCTCTCGACGAGGACGGGTCGTGGAAAGACGTGCTCGACCGAGGCACGCACTGGGTTCGGCGATACAGACCCCGCAAGGAGTCGGCGTTCGCCCGAATCGAGCAGTGGCAGATCAAGACAGATCCACAAGACGTTCACTGGCGAGTCACGACGAGGGACAATCTCCTCCAAGTCTTCGGGGAGACGGAGCAGGCTCGCATCTCCGATGGTCGAAGAGTCTTCAGTTGGCTGTTGGAAGAAACGCGAGACCCGAAGGGCCAGGCGATTGCGTACCTCTACAAGCAAGAAGATGGCATCGGACTGGGCGACGGTCACGAAGCCATCGCCCGCCTTCTTGCAACGAATGAACGGGTTGATCTCGTGGATGGGCACCCGGTGCTGCTGGCCAATGGCCATCGATACCCCGAACGGATCCGATACGGCAACCGAACCCCAATCGCATACAACGACGCGCTCCCTCAGGAACCATCCGCGTGGCTGTTCGAGGTGGTGTTCGACTACGGCGAGTATGCGGCCCCGCCAGGGCTCGGTCCCGATACGGAACGAATCCCTGCCCCGAACCGCACACCAGCCGCCCAGAGCGAGGGCATCGAGCCGACCGGTGTCTGGCCAATCCGGCAGGACCCCTTCTCGGACCACCGCGCCGGTTTCGAGCGCCGCCAGCACCGGCTCTGCCGCCGCGTGTTGATGTTCCACCGCATGCCGGAACACATCGGAGATCTTGGGGTCTCGCCTTGTCTCGTTCGGTCCACGGACTTCGAGTACGACGAAGGACCCGTCGTCACCTACCTGCGCTCGGTCAGCCAGGCCGGCTATCGCTACGACGGGGACGAGTACGTCCGGGAGACCGCTCCGCCGGTGGTGCTCGAGTACGCCAAACTCGATGAGCTGCGCGACGAGACAAAGCTGCAGCCCCTCGACGACACGACCGTCGAGAACGGGCCACTGGGGACCGAGTACATACTCGGCTCGGAGGGGCAGCGTCCGGGAGAGGAATGGGTGGACCTCGACGGCGAGGGCCTCCCCGGTCTGTTGACGCGAGATGTGGTGTGGACGTACCGCAGAAACCTGGGGAGAGGCGTGGTCTCTCGCGATGCGATCGCAGTCCCGTCCCCTCAGCCAGGCGTCGCCGGAGACGATGGTCAACTCGTCGATATCTCGCGCGACGGTCGACCCGATGTCGTCTCGTACGGGTCGGCCCTGCCAACCTACACGGTGAGGGATGGGGCACAGTCATGGCTCGATCCCGCGTCCTTCCCGGCGGACGGACGTCCGCTCATCGACGTTCGAGGTCAGCGGACCTGGCTCGTCGACCTGGACGGAAACGGTGTGCCTGACATCCTCCAGGTCCAAGGCGCGAGCTTGGTCTGGTATCGCTCGCTCGAGACCAAGGGGTTCGCCGCCGGGCAGAGCGTGCCGCTCCCCGCAGACGACGACTCAGGGGCTCGACTGGCATTCCAGGGCGACGCCGAATCCATCTTCTTCGCGGACATGAGCGGAGACGGCCTGCTCGACGTCGTTCGGGTTTCAGGGTCGAGCATCGAGTACTGGCCGAGCAGGGGACACGGCCAGTTCGGACGCAAGATCGGCGTTCCGCTCGCGCAGCCTCTGGCAAGCCTCGTGGAGTTCGAGCCGAACCGGGTGCGCTTCGCGGATGTGGATGGCGCAGGGCCATCGGACATCGTCTACCTCGGTCAATCCGGCGTCGAAGTCCATCGCAGTGAGTCCGGAAATCGCTTCTCCGCGCCCGAGCGACTCGCGTCGTTTGGGACGCAGTGGCGTCCTGAAGAAGTCACGATCATCGACCTCCTCGGCGCTGGGCGCTCCTGTCTCGTTTGGTCTTCCAGAAACGACCGGGGGACAGCAATTCGCTACCTCGATCCCGCGGGCGGGGAGAAGCCGCATTTGCTGACGCGGTACCAGAACAGTCTCGGCGGCGAGACCCGGATCGCGTACCGGCCCTCTACCGAGGACTACAGGAGAGACAGGGCCGCTGGGACCCCATGGCTGACCAGGCTGCCCTTTCCCGTTCACGTCGTCGCCCGGATCGAGCGCTATGACCACATCAGCCGAGCGTACCAGGTCTCGACCTACGACTACCACCACGGACACTACGACGCGCTCGAGCGCGAGTTTCGGGGCTTCGCCGCCGTGGACGAATGGGTCGAGGAGTGGACGGACAGTGCAACAGGAACCGGACTCTTCCAGCCATCGCAACTGGAGTTCGACCGCGATGTGGCGCAGCTCGAGCGCACGCGAACCACGACGTGGTTCCACACCGGCGCTTTCCTCGGAGGCCAACGGCTCGAAGCGGAGCTGGCGAAGGAGTACTTCGACGAGAACGGTGAGGCCCCGCTCCTCGCCGACACCACGTTCGAGGCAACCTGGAGCGCACAGGAAAAGCGTGAGGCCGCGCGATGCTTGAAAGGAAGCACTTTGCGCCGCGAGGTCTACGCACAAGACGGTCATTCAAACGAAGGCGTTCCCTACACGGTCGAAGAGAGCAGCTACGGGGTGCGAATGGTGCACGCCGCGAGCTCGCAGCATCCCGGGGTTTTCTTCGTGCACTTGAGCGAGGCGCTTTCGATGCACTACGAGCGCAACCCGGAGGATCCGAGGACAACCCACAGCCTGACGCTCGAGGTTGACGACTTCGGGAACGTCCTGCGTGCGGCCGAGGTCGCGTACCCTCGACGAACCCCTCTGCACCCGGAGCAAGCGAAGCTCTGGGCGACCTACTCAGAGACTCGTTTCACGAACCGGCCGGAGGCTTCAGACTGGTACCGGCTTTCCGTGCCGGTGGAGTCGGCAACCTTTGAGCTTACGGGGCTCGTCGACCCCACAGCGACGACCGGGCTCTCAGGAAGACGCAACTTGCTGACAGCGACAACGCTGCAGGCCACGGTCGGGGTCGCGCAACGGGGCACGGAGTCGCCGCCGGCGGCTCAGAACCACCTCCGTCTGCTGCAATCGCAGCGCAACTCCTTCTTCTCTGACGCCCTCGTTGAGCTTCCGATCGGAGAGGTCTCGGCCCTCGCGATCCCCTGCCGTACGTACGCGCTAGCGCTCACGGAGGAGCGCATCGCCACCCACCTGGACCACAATCCCGACCTGAGCCCAGCGCCGTTCACCGCGGTTGCGGACCGCAGCTGGCTTGCCGGGGACGGTGGCTACGTCGTCGGGAGTGCGATCGCCAGCGACGGCGCCGGGCTTTCCATCCCGCCCGAGGCCGAGACTGGCTGGTGGGCTCCAACGGGCTCTGTCCTCTGGGACACGGCCAACATCGCGGCGGTCCGGGGTCGCTTTTTCCAACCAGTCCGAGCGACTGACCCGTTCGGGGCGGTCAGCACGGTCACCCTTGATCCCTACGCCTTGGTGGCGCTGTCTTCGAGCAACGCGTACGGGCAGGTGTCGGTCGCTGACGTTGACTACCGGACACTCACCCCAAACAGAACCACCGACCCGAACGGCGCCTCGACCGAAGTCTTCACCGACGCGCTGGGTCGACCGACCGCTGTGGTGTTGAGGGGCAGCGCGGGGGAAGGCGACTCGGCAGCATCACCGACTCGACGCTTCGAGTACCACGCTCACCGCTGGCGCCTTGATGCTCGACCGTCGTACTCGTTGATGGAGTCCAAGGTGCTGCACGGGGCTGCGGACGATGGTCGGCGTGAACGGACCCACGTCTTCGCAAACGGGTCTGGGGCAGAAGCCATGACCAAGGTCGAGGCGCCCCGTGGACGAGCCGCGCGGCGCGACCTCACGACCGGCGAACTTGTCGGCGGTCCAGGGAGTCTGGTCTACGATGATGACGTTCCTCGTTGGATCGGCAACGGTCGAACGGTCCTCAACAACAAGGGGCTGCCGGTCAAGCAGTACGAGCCCTACTTCTCTTCCACCTGGGACTATGAGGATGAGGACGACCTCGTTGCGAGCGGCGTGACCCCGCTGCTGAGCTACGACCCTCTCGGTCGGCTCATCCAGACGGAGTTTCCAGACGGGACGCTTTCGCGCGTGGAGTTCGACGTGTGGGCACAGACGACGTTCGACGCCAACGACTTGGTCGAGCAGAGCCTTTGGTACACGTCTCGAACCGCTCCTGGAGCCGACCCGGTGGAACGTGCGGCCGCGATGCGAGCCTTGGAGCATCGGGACACGCCGACCACCATTCATCTCGACAGCTTGGGCAGGCCGTTCCTTTCGGTCGTCCACGATCGGCACACGAGGCGCACTCCCGTGGGGTCGCCCAATATCGATGTCGACGAAAGGCACGAAACGCGAACCGCGCTCGACATCGAAGGGCGCACCCTGAAGATTTCTAGACCGCAGGTGGTCGGCGCGGGCAACGACCACCTGTACGTCCTCGAACAGTGGCACGACTTCCTGGGACGCCCGCTGCACACTGACTCGCCAGATGCCGGACATCGATGGATGCTTCAAGACGCCGGGTCGCGAGCCTTTCAAACCTGGGACGGGAACGGCAACCGCATCGAGCAGCGATACGACCTCCTCCACCGCCCTACGGAAACGTGGGTCGCGGCCCCTTCGGGTACCAAGCTCACGACCAGGGTCGTGTATGGCCGCGACGCGGCAACCCCAGCCGCGTCGTACCTCATTGGGCAAGTCTTCCGAGTCTACGACGGCGCCGGGCAGTTGGAGACGCCTGTGTACGACTTCAAGGGAAGCGCGCTGAAGTCTGTCCGCAGACTGGCGGCCAACTTCATCGGAGTTCCGGACTGGCGCGGCACGCTGGCGATCCCGGACGCGGGCCTCGAGCCCGCCGCGGATGGGTTCACCACGGAGATCCAGTTCGACGCTCTCGGGCGCCCCATCCGCGAAGTCGCGCCCGATGGGAGTGAGACCACCTACGCCTACAACGAATCCGGGCAGCCGTTCAGCGTCGCGGCTAGGCACAACGGCAACGATACGACCTACGTCCAGCAAACGCTCTACAACGCCCGCGGTCAGCGGACCGAGGTCCGTTACGGCAACCGAGTCATCAGCACGAACACGTACGATCCGCACACGTTCCGGGTCCGGAGTCTGGTGAGCGAGCACGGCGCAACGAAAAGGCAGGACCTCAGCTACACGTACGACCCTTCCGGAAACATCACCCGAATCTCGGACGCCGTCCACCGTGAACAGGGCAACACGACGGCGCGAACGGGTTGGGACTACTGGTACGACAGCTTGTACCGCCTCGTCCGAGCCGAGGGACGTGAACACGGCGGCCAGGCACCGGGTGCCCCGCCGGACTGGCGCACCCCGAGCCACTCCCGTGGTCAGCGACCACTACTGAGTACCGCACACCCCAACGATGTCCAGGGCCTGAGGAACTACGAGGAGAGCTACATCTACGACCCGTCGGGCAACATCGTGGAGAAGCTTCACCACGCCGCGGGGACAACCAGCCGAATGCGGTATCGCTATGAAGGCCAGGGCCCGGGCACGGCCGGGGCGTTGGACGACGGCATCGCGACCAGCAACCGGCTGCTGTCCACGCGCTTGCCTGGCGATGCGGAAGATGGGCAGTATTCGAGCCGATACGTCCACGACAACAACGGCAACATCGTCGACTTCGTCGGACGCCGGCAGGACTGGGACCACGCGAACCGCTTGGTTGGTGTTGACCTCGGTGGCGGTGGGGCTGCGCACTATCAGTACGGGGCTGATGGGAACCGGGTCCGGAAACGAGTCGTGCGGCAAGACGGTTCTGGAATCGAGCGAATATACGTAGGACAGTTCGAGATCTACCGTGAGATGCCTGCGCTGTCGTCTGCAGCCGCGTTCGAGCGCACCACCAAGCGAGTCGGTCTTGGCGAGCTCGACGTTGCACAGATCGAGCAGACCTCGTCCGAATCGAATGCAGTTGTCCCGCCTACCCGTGTACGCTACCGAATCGCAGACCATCTAGGCTCTGCCTCGCTGGAACTCACTGCGGCAGCGACCGGCTCCCCACGAGTAATCGGATATGAGGAATTCTATGCATATGGTGAGAGTTCCTACCGCTCGACAGCCTCGGGGAATACCTCAGCCTGGACGACAGCGAGCCCTCGACGGTACCGGTACAACGGAAAGGAACGTGACCGTGAAACAGGGCTGTACTACTACGGTGCGCGGTACTACGCGCCGTGGATATGTCGTTGGCTCTCGGCCGATCCTGCAGGGCTCGCCGACGGACCCAACTCGTTCAGCTATGTACGAGCCCAGCCGACTAGTTTGGTCGACAGAGACGGAAGATTCAGTACCCCCGCATTTTTGATGAGCGCCGCCCAAACGGCGTGGGGAGTCGCGAAGGTCACCGTAGCGATCGCGGTTGTTGCTGCTGTTGCGCCAGTCGCCGGCGCCGTCCTCGCCGTCATAGTCGCTGGTGCAGGAGGTTTTGCGATCGGGATGAGCGCATATGAATCTTACACAGGACACGAGTGGCAGATGGATGGCAACGGACGGCCCCTGACAGACACGGAACAATCCGCGGCCCAGGGAGAGGCCTTCGTAGGAGCTCTGACACTTGGTCTTGGTGGACGCACCGCACGAGGGAAGATGCGGCAGACATCGAAGAAGGCCTTCGCCGAACAACAGACGTCCGAATTCGTGGAGGCGGAGACGGCTGCACGAAACGCGAACGAGCACTCACGGGCCCCCACGTTCGGCAAGGGGGCGAACAGCAGGACTGGGGCAAAGACTCAGGTTTGGGAGAGCGGCGAAGCGCCACCAGCCGCGAACAAATCGACGGCCGCTTCACATGCTGAGCAGCTCGTTAGATTCGAGCAGCCCGTCGACACAATCGTCCAAACAAGTCGGGTTTGCGCGAGCTGCGAAGCGATGGCCGAAAGCCGCGGCGTCGACGTCTATGAGATTCGGAATCCGGCGGACCCCAGTATGCATCCCAAGGATGCCGTTGCCAGGGTCGCGAAGGGCAAGGCTGGTGCCGAGGTTGAACCCGTCCTGAGGGTTCGGTCGAATCAAACCACTGTGGACCAGGCACTCGATAACGCACGAGTTCCACCGTCGTCATTTTCCGAGCCCGCAGTCGCGAACAGCTCGCTCGCTCCCTTGAGTTCGGATGACGAAGGCCTTAGCAGCACTACTGCGGAGGAGGAAGCGCTACAGTCTCTTCCGCCGGAGTGGAGATAGATTTGGGGAGCTGGTGGCGGAGGGCGGGGATGCCCCCCAGGGCTCAAAGTCGGGTGGTTTCGACAAGAAGTTTCAGGGACCGAATCTCCCGCGAATCCACGTCAATGGCCCAGCTTTCGGCCGCATTCGACGCCCCCTCTCCTGATAGTTCCAGGAACTGAATCGAACCCCCGCTCGCCAGGCTGACGAGGTCCCCCTGGCTGCCGGACGAAGTCCAATCCGCGCCAGAAATCGTCACATTGACGGAGGCTGCGGAGCTGCTCTCAGCGAGCACCACGATCCTCCGAATCGTCCCTTGCGGAAGCCAAGGTCCCATATCCAACACCAACGGACCACCGGTGTTCCGATACTCCTGCCACTCCGCCGGAAACTGCGCCTCGACCGAGATCAACGAGACCTCATCGCGCGCCGCCTTGGTCGCCTCAACCTGGCGCGCCGCGTCTCGAAGCGCGTCACCACCATACCGAGAAGTGACCCAGACCTTCAGCTCCACGTCCGCGACCCGGTGAATCGGGAACGCATTGTCCTCCTGCGGGATCTCCAGCGCCCAGTTCGAGATCGCCCCCGCGCCCTCGAAGGGCATGTAGCGAGCATCGCTCGTCTGTTCCCCCGGGACGCCGGTGTCCCCTCGACCCGTGCTGATCAGGATCGTATCTCGCGGTGCCCACATGTCCACGAAGCGCGGGTCATCGGTCTCGACGGCAGGAGAGTTCGGATCGACCGGATCCACCTGAACCGTCGCCCGCGGGTAGTTGCCAGGGTCGGTGGGTTCCTTTCTGTACTGAGAGCGAAGGAGAGAGAGGCTGCCATGAACACCGGCAGCGGTCCCAGTCACGCCCTTCACCTCGACGGAGACGCGATGAATCCTGCGCAAATACCGACCCGGCGCTCTCGCGTCGAACAGCCCCTCGTCGAGGGTGAATGTGCACGCGCCGGTTGTCTTCAGCTTCGCAAGTTCTACCGGGCTCAGGCTCGCCAAGCTGATCGTCAGCTCCTCAGCGCCAGGGCGTCGGTTGTTCGAGATGTAGAACTCCCGAAGCGCATTCAGCTCTCCCCTGAGCATCTGCCCGGAAAGAAGTCCGTCGCGAAGCCCGTTCCACTGGCCGAACCCGATCAGGCGGCGGTCGGTCGCCAACTCGAACTGCATCGCTCTCTCGGCCTGCCTTGCCATCCGGACCGCCAGCTCAAACGCCGCGCGGTGAAGCGTCCGGAGTTCGTTGACCATCCAGGTGTATAGCTCCTCCCCGGTCGGCTTCCCTCGGACGAGGTCCAACACCTCCTTGCTCTGTTCGGTCCGCGTTTCCTGAGTCTGGAGTTCGTGCTTGGCGAGTGCGATGCGCAGCTCCGCCCCGGCGATTTGCTTCTCGAACTGCTGGAGTTCGCTCTTCGCAGTCTTGACCTGAAAGTCCCAGTCATCCTGCCTACGTCGATGGCCACCGGCGGTCGCCACAATGTTCCCGATGTCGCTGGTCAGCTGCCCAACCATGGAGATGCCCTCGGCGATCCCTCTCAGAACGCGCGCAACGTTCTCACCCCCAGACTTGACCGTGGCGACCGGGGTAGCCGCGATGCCCGCTGTCCCTGCTTGAACATCAGGAACTGCACCCGCAATGCCGGCAGCAAAATTCAGTGCCCCTGCCGTTGTTCGGAAGATCGTTGATCTGATCGAAAGCGCGAGGCTCGCTTTCTCCTCGGAGTTCATGAACTCCCGCTTCTCGTAGAACTCCTTTCGGACCTTCACGGTCGCAGCAGAACGCTCCAGCGCCTCCAGGTTGAGGCTGGCCTCATCCACGCTGATCTTCCGGCTCTCGCTCGTCCGGCCCTGAATCACGACCTCATGTTGCGCGCGCAGCTCCTCCAGCGCGGCGCCGTCGCGCTTCTCCATCGCCGCGAGAAGACTGCCCCCAAGCTCCTGCACGTAGCTGGCGAATTTCTCCGCGACATCGAGCAAGTAGTCGAACCGGTAGTGCGGTCGGGGAGCGAGTGCGTCCGCCAAGATCGCCCCGACGGACAGTCCAGCGGCGCCCGCCGCAGCCAGCAGCGCCGGGTCCACAGGCGGCAAGAAAAGTGGCAGACGGCGGGGACGCCCCTCGAGATCGAGGACGTTGTGGACCTTGAACAAGCGATCGTTGGTACGCGCCCGCAGCTCCGCCAGCTTCGGGTTCGGCGGCATGCAGAAGTAGTCGAGGTTGAACACCTGGGAAAACTCCTCGGGAATCGCGGGGCTCTCTCCGACGTCTGCGGCAACCATGTTCTCGTGGTCCCAGGAGGACGCACGTGCGAGAACCTCCTCGAGCGTCTGCGAGTCATCCCCCCGATCGAGTGGACCCAGTGTTTCGGGCGCCTCGCCAAGCAAGTCTGCGGCCGCCGCGTAGTAGTCAGCCGCTTCGTCGATCGAGTCCGGGTTGGGGATCACAAACAGCGAATCGCCCCATTCGAGGAGGTTCTCGACGTACTGGAAGAACGTCGCCCGTTGATACGAATCGATCCGAAACGACGCCACCGCGTGTGGGTCGTAGGGGTTCTTCCGCCAGCGGGTCACGAGCCCGTTGACGGTACGCTGCTCCCAAGGTTGCTTCGCGTCGGCGTCTGCAAGCCCGTCGAGCAGTCCTGCGTTCGCTTGCTTCGCGGCGTCTCGGAATGGTGCGAACTTCCACGCCCTGTATGGCTCGGTCTTCGAAGCGGGGTCGTCCGGATCGAACACGACTTTGATCCATTGGCGCGCCTCCGCATAACGCCCGTTGCGGGTCAGCTGGTTGGCGATCATCAACGGGGCGTGGTGAAACAGTTCCCAGTTGTAGCTGGCGAACGGCTGACCGAAATCAAAGGAGATACCGTCCTCCGGATTGGCATCGACCACGGCTCCGGACTGCGGCCGGTAGCGGTTGAAGTTGAGCACTGGTCGAGCGAGCGGAGTCGCTTGCACAGGCTCGTTCTGAACTTCGGGGTCGAACAACGCCTCGGCACTGGCACGGACTCGCCGCAGGAGTTCGTAGGAGAAGCTGTGATAGTTGCGAACGAACCGCCATCGAGGTTCCACCGCCGGTGTTGGATCTCGGTAGATCCTCGCAACCTCAGACGCTGTTGCGATCGCGACGGCGCGCCCCTGTGCTTCTGTCGTGGGGGTCGAGCCCGGCACGCCGAGACCCAGGGCCACCGCGGGCTCGATCGGAACCTCGATGAACGAATACCTCGGAAACGCCGCTTGGTACTCGACGATGGGGAGGCCGGATTTATGGACCGCGAGAGTCTCCCCGGCGGCCGGGGGCGCAAGGCCCTCTTTCATGGCGTAGAAGCTCCGCCTGTCGATGCGACACACGACCGGGTGTTGCTCGGTCGGGTGGTCCTCCTGTCGACATACGGTCAGGACCGGCTCCCCCGGTGTCCGCCCAAGCGTGAGCCGGTCATGTCCCTCGACGTGCAGAAATAGACCGTCTCCGATGAACCGCCGGCGTTCGGCGAGCCCATTGTTCCGGACTTCTGTTTGCTTCAAGCTCTGGAGGGATTTCTCCTGACGCGACCTCGGGAGGTCGAGCCGTGATGTGATGCGCAGCGCGCGATCCGGACCCAGGTGCGCTTCGGCGCACAACAGCTCTCGCCGACTTCGTCTCGTGACCCGTCCGGTTCGGGGCCGGGTCCGAAAGCCTGGGCTGACCCCGCCGCTGAGTTCCGGCCTCATCAGCGCGACGACCGAGCTCCGAGCGGCCTCGAGACCTCTCGCGCGGACAGTCTCCGCAGCTTCCTTGGTCGCGTCGACGAACTGTTCCGCCGCTGGCGCTATCCTCGAAAGGACCTTCAGCAACTCCTTGTGGTCGTCGTCGAATCGATACTCGCTCTTCACGAGTTCGATCGCCTCCGTCCTCGAATAGGCTTCGATGACGAGGTCACCAGCGTCGTTCCAGCTGGGTCGCAGCGTGATCTCGCTGGGCTCCTGGCTCGACTGGAAGATCCGGCGCACCTCGTTGTAGGTTGAGAAGAAGGGCTGCGGAATCTCCCGGCCGTAGTCGGCATATGCGAAGCGTGTCGACCAACGGTCCTGGCTGACCGTCTTTGGGCGCCAGCCTCGACTTGTGTATTCCGTCCAGGCGAAACGCATCGTGAGAAAGGAGTCGTTGATCGCGAGCCGCTCATCGCTATCGGGAACGTTGACCGTTTCCTGCTTCTCCTTTTCAACCAACGGCCAGAAAAGGTGAATCCGCCCATTGTGGACGACTGGCAGGACATGATCGCTATCGATGTCCAGCTCGATCTTCGCCCAGGGCGTCCAGTAGGCTCCTGCTTCGAACGTCCGGTGGTAGTAGGAGCGGGGCTCGCTCACGGTGCGACCGAGCATGTGGACGCGGTCAGTGGACACCACCATCGACGGCTGAACCGCTCGCTCGTGGAAGATCCCAACCGACTCGAGATGGCCCACCTCGTGCAAGTCTTCGACGTACTGCTCCAGCGCCTCACGACACTCCTCAGAGGTCAGACGTCCCTGAAGTAGCCGGTTTTCGAACTTCGCAAAGATCTCCGAGTGGCCGAGGTGCTTGAGATAACGCTCCCGCGTGTAGAGGATGTTCTCGGGGTACATCATGAGCAGCCGGACCCCCGCCCAAACGGGGTGGGTCTTCATCACCTGCTCCCAGTACTTAAGGATCGAGCGGTCTCGAATCTCAAAGTCCTCCTTCTGTTCGATCGCTTGCCGAACCAGTCTCAGCACCGCCATGAACGCGACGCGGACCCGGGAAGTCTCGGCCGGGGGCTCCATCTCGACGTTCATCAGGTACGTCTCTGAAATGTCGCGAGGCTTTGAAAACTCCGCGTTCGTCGCGATGAGGTACTGAACGAGGCTGTCTCGTTTCCGAACCCGCAGCGCATCCGCAACGGCACGAACCTTCTCTCTCCCGAATCTCTCAATGCAGACGGACCGGAGCGCATCGGCATCCCCTGGCGTCGGATTGGCGGAACACCAAGCTTCCAGATCGGACGACGGCATGCCGGTCGCCCGCTCCCGGTCCAGACGTTCTCGCGCATCGAGCAAGACCTGAATCGACACGCCAGCCGGTGCGGTCAGCGTGGCCGTGGCCGCGATCTGCGGGCCGATCCTCAGAAGGCTTCGGAGGACATACTCGATACGTGATGCGGGGAAGGCCCAAGCATCAGCCAGCACATCGACCACCCGGCGAAGCGACAGCGGATCGCCTCGCTGCGCAAGCGCGTGCAACTCAACGATGCTGAGTTGCTCGGCCTCGCGGAGGCCGTGAAGCAGACTCCCCCACCGCCGCAGGGGCGCCCACGCCCCGAAACTCCCTGGGAGCCAGTCGGCGGTCGCGTCCTCTGCCAGTCCGGGGAGTACGTGCCCCGTGGCAAGCAGGGCTGAGAGCCCGGATGCGGAGATGCCGCTGTTCTCAACCAGTTCGAGTTCGTCCCGGAGCCGGCGGCTGGCGGAGCGGACATCGTCGAGCGAGCTCTCGTTCAAGAACCAGCGGGATTGATCCAAGGCTGTCCGTGCACCGGAGGGGTGGACCAGGGTGAGGCGGATGCTCAGCTCTGCGGTGGTGGAAAGGCTCATCCCGAGTCGGCTGGGCCCGGGAGTCAGGCCCTCGTCGACCCGTAGGGCGGCAACGTCAGACAGGGAGACCGTCGAGCCCGCGTTAACGACCGTAGTCGTGCCGCTGATCTGAATCGAGATTGCGGCGCCAGACTGCACGCCTGTGCCGGGACCCACGACGACCTCAAGCACCGCCTGACCGGTCTCACGGAGGAGGACGAAAGGTTGTGCGGCGAACCCTCCTGGTGCCGTTGTCCCGGGGAGGAGGAGATCCTCGCCCCTCCAGCTCCCGACTGCCCCAGCGTTGTCTGAGGGTGGGTCTGCGAGTTTGATCCCCTCCAGCGATTCGAGCACTGGCTTTGCGAGTTCGGCGAGCGACGCTTCTGCGGCCCCCGCGTACATGGTTCCCTCGAAGAGCAGTTCAATGACCCCCCTCTTCCGGGTTTGCCGAGAGAGCGCCCGTCCAATCTCCACAATCCAGTCTGCAACTACCAACCCCGCGAGACCCATCTCGGCCTGAGAGAACCCCAACAGTTCGTACAACTTTGTCCTAGCCGCAGTACCCGCCGCAGCATTGGAGGGGTCTGCGACGAGTTCCAGGCTGGCGGCGATGGCTGTCGCTTCCGGGTATTCGTCGAGGAGGCGTGCCCGGAGCCCATCGAGATTGCGAGCGTCTCCGGGCTCTGTCCGAGCGGCCCAGTAGTCGACAAGCCGCTCGGCGACTCGCCAATCCAATCCCAACCCCTGTCGCTCGGGGCGACGCGGGCCCAGGACTCTCTCAACGACAGCGAAGGAACTGCCGCTGGCTACAAAAGAGTCGAGAGCCCCGAGAAAGTGCAGCGTCGCCGCGGGGTCCCCGCTTGTGAAGGCTTGAACCTCGGTCCACTGCTGGAAACCTCTCAGCTGGTCCGGCGACCAGTCTTCAAGCGAGGAGGCCAGCGTGCCCCACCGAGCGAGCTCAAGTAGCATGGGCTCGTTACCGCCTAGCGGGATCGCGGCGTCACTCGGCTGACCGAGTCTTGCGGCGGCGAACCCAGCGGGTACGCCTGCTCGCGCGGCAATGACCGACACCAACACCTGGGGAAGAGGCATCAGCGCCTGGTTCGGCGCGAACAACCGATTCATCTGCGGCAGGAGGTCCCGATCGTCTTCGAACGGCCCTGCCGCTTCGCCAGCATCGAAAGGTGTGCTTAGCAACAGCGCCCGCTCTGCCGACACCCCGAGCCTTCGGCCAACCGCGACGACGGCAGCGAATCGATGGAGGGCCACGTCCCCGATGTCGCCTCCGCCAGCGAGGTGCCCGAGCGCGTGGTCCAACTGAGCCGCCGGCCATTGAAGGACCGAGGCCAAGAGCAGGAACGTGTGGATGCGCCTGGCTCGGGCCGCATTGAGATCGGGCAGACTCAACCCGACGGGCGAGCACCGGTGGCTGCGGAAGTCGGCAAGGTCAACGTCCGTGCTTCCGCGCCGAAGACGAACACCTGATGCGGGCGCGAATCCGATGTAGTCCCGCTTGAGAACCATGTAGAGCGCTCTGAATGCGTCTCCCGGGTCTGGCTGTTTCCCCACCCCAAGAGCCGGGGTGAGCACTTCCAGGAGCTTGTCGAGGGGTCTCAGCCCAGAGATATTGCGCCCGAACGCGGCCTGAACGGAGGTTGTGGTGGTCAGCCGGTCATAGGCCTCGGTGGTCAGGGCGAGCACTGACTCCGTCCACCGGCGGCTCCCTGCCGCTTCCTCCGCAGTGCCTTCTGGGGACAGGTGCTCTAGCTGTCGCAACACCTGCCCGCGGTCCAGATCGAGCAAGCGAAGCAGTTCCGTGATCTCGAAGTGTGACGGGTTCCCCAGTAACGACCACGGATATCGGCGCTCACCGAACTTCTTGTAGACGTCGAACTGCGGAAACTCCGGCGCGAGCGCCAATCGGTCCGCGGTCCACGTGGTCTGACGCCCAGTCCAGTCGATTCCCTGCGGGACGAGTCCTTCCTGCTGCCGCGCCTCATCTTCCAATCGTTCGATCACGATATCGATGTGCGGGACCACGGTAAACGTGTTGGCCGCGTTGATGACCAAGTCGAGAAAGTCCCTGCAGCGGTCCTGATACGCCACGGCCGCCTCGGGGATCTCGCTGTTGAGAAAGTGAAGAAGGCTATCGAGATAGGCTCCAGGTCCGATCGCAGACAACCAGGCAGGGCAATCGCAAAGGCTCCCGCCCCCGAAGATGGCGGCGAAGGCTGCTTCGCTCAGCGACGTGTCCCCGAAGTTGATCCGTTGGAAGCCTCCCCGGCGCGTCGCCGCGCCGCCGAACGACCGAATCGCGCCGTACCCCAACCGAGTCCCCGTGGCGGTCGCGTGGAGCTGCCGCGCCCGGGCATGAATACGAAGGCCCGCCCGGACCGGAAGCTGCGAGTTTAGGAGGAACGTTGACGCGTCGGCCGCAGCGATGCGTCCAGCGCTGTCGTACCCGGCGTCGAGCGCCATCTCGATGTTCTCCGCCGGAATCCCGGTACGGACGAGTCGTTGAACCGACTTGAGGGCGGCGAGCGTCTCCTGTTTTTCGCTGGCGGTCCCCGTGAACTGACCCCGGAAGTCGTCCAACACGGCGCGCTTGATGTCGAAGCCGGGGTCGCTAAGAACAGCGGCCGCGCGCTGAAGCTCGGGCCGCCCGAACGTGAAACCCGCCGAAACC
This sequence comes from uncultured bacterium, assembly GCA_963761755.1. Taxonomy (GTDB): domain Bacteria; phylum Myxococcota_A; class Polyangia; order Nannocystales; family Nannocystaceae; genus CAJXVA01. The sequence continues at coordinate 957,834 of CAVXIC010000012.1, read as the reverse complement.
AATCCTGTAATCGCTCGCCCGCCGAAGCGGCGACGGATCCGAGCATGAACGCGAAGGATGAAGTCGCTCCTGGGCGCGGGGACCGCGGGGGTGTTCTGCAGCAGTAGCGTGAGCTCGGACAGAGACAGCGCCGCCAGTGCTTCACGACTCTCGTTGATGAGCGCCGCGAGTACCTCGGCGCGGAAGTCCGAGATGAAGGAGTACAACGGCAGACGCCTCAGCCGTCGCTGCTCCGACGTCGAGAACGCGGGAGCGGTTGCGCTCGCAATGCTCGACAGCCGGGCCGCGTCATCATCCGAGTTCAACGCGATCCTCGCGTAGCCCAGCGCCTTGCCGTTGGAGGACACCGCTGTCTTGATGAGTGCCAACCGTACGCTCCGGCCGGGCGCGGCCTCCTCAAGCAGCCAGGCCCGGTGCGCGATGAAATCCAAATCCGTGCTCAGGGCAGTCCTGACGGCGCGGTCCAACGGTTCCAACGCCACGCAGCAAAGGTCCCAAACTTGCTCAAGGAACGCCTCATAGTCCTCAATACCGAATCCGACCCACGCTGCAGCGGAACTCGGCAGGCCGAGCCGTAGGAGTCCGTAGAGCTGTTCTGACAGCGGATCGTACTTGGATGCAACGGCCCCCGTTCCGAACACTCGAATCGAATGCGCTAGGCGCAGCGTCTCGAGGAGCGACCTCTCCTCCTCGAGTTCATTCGATGCGAAAGTGAGTTCGTCGGCAGTAAGTGCGGCGACACGCTTGTGGTGCTGGGGGTGGCCGGTTGTCTCTAGCAGAGGGTAGAGCCCGTGAACCAGGCGCCGATACTCCGACGTGGTGCACGCCCGCGCCTCCGGCGGAAGCCGAACGTCGACCTCACTAACCCAGCCACCACCGACGCGTCGACCGGCGTTAAACACAACCGGGCCCGTATAGACACGGCGCCGGGTACCCGGCGCCAACACCGAGACGGCAATGTCGGCCACGCCGTGCTCGTCGTCTGCGAAGTCCGGCCGACGGTACGTAATCACATAGCGCCCGTCAGCGTCGGTCGTGACCCGGCCGAGCCGGTCGCCGATGAGTGTCTGGTCCTCGACGTGCCGAAGATCGACGTCGTAGGCCTCGACACCGTAACCCGGGAGTGGGTCTCCGGCGCAGTTGACGACTTGCCCTACAACAACGAAGTGCCCTTTAAGAACAACGGCGCCACGAAACGCGGCGGCACCCAAGAGGATCTCGCCGACGCTACGAGCAGAGGGCGAAACGACACCTCGGGTCGAGGTCACTTCGCCTTCAGGACTGCGGATTCGGTAGAAAGGTTTGCCCGCTGAGTTGGGTTTCAGTTCCGAGGCCTTGAGAGTGATCGAGAACGTCCCGTCTGGAGCTGGGGCAACTGTTGCCAGCGGCTCCGCCACACCGGGAATGAGAACGTCGACGACGTACCGTTCGTAGGCCCGGTTGCCGGTAAGTTTTCCTTTTAGTTTGGGCATCGGCTGTCTCTTTCTTAGTCGGGTTCGGTATTCCGCGGAGTCCTGCGTTTCCCGCGGCGTGCAGCGGTAGGCATCCCCTGCGCGCGGCAGCGAGGACGCCTCGTCTACCTGTTCTTCTTGGCGACCTTCTTCTTGGCGACCTTCTTCTTGGCGACCTTCTTCTTGGCGACCTTCTTCTTCGCAACCTTCTTCACCACCTGCGGCGCTCCGTTGGTTTCGTGAGCGTCCGGATCATCGGCCGGCGGGAAGTCCACCCCCGCGACAACCGAAACGGTCCGAGGCACACTCGACGAGTTCTCGAGCTTGACTTCCGAGAGTCCGGCCACGATCTCAGCGGCGTCCTTGTCTAGGTAGATCCGCGTCCCCGAGACGTCGAACGCGCCCTTCCCCTTCACGTCGAACTTGACGGAGCCAGACGCACGGCCCTCGAGCGTGACGAAGGCGAACTTGGCAACACCTGGGACGCTGAGGCGGTAGGTCGCCTTCCCGTGGGCACGGCCGACCGAGGCGGGTACCGTCAAGGACACCTCGTGAAGCCAGTCGCACCTGAGCGTGGACGGCGTAGTCGGAGAGAGTTGGCGGGGCTGTGCCCCTTCGGCGCGGAGAGTGATGTTGCAGACAACGGATGGCATTGCGTTCTCGCTTCCAGACTCGGGGGTCGAGTGACACAACCCCGCATCCCCACGTTCTAACAGCCCCTCATGACGGCCCACAGGCCGATAGTTCCGAGCTGAACGGTAGCTCGCAGCGGCCTCTCCGGCCCGCCACGAATCCTCGACGAACAGGTTTCTCCAGCGATGCGCAGCAGGGACTTTCGCGAGTCCACCACGAAGCCGAGGGCGCCTGAGCCCGGGGCCCACGACCCACGCATTTGGGTGAGTCAGCGGCTCCCGGTGAGGATTCTAAGCGAACTGCGAACACCGGCCACGGGGAACGACCGTGAACACGGCCTTGCCAGCTCGGCCGACCCATTGCTAACGGCCCTCTGGCCGACACACTGCGACTCATGAGAGCGACTCAAGGCGCCACGGCGGGCTACACTGCGAAACGTAGTGACCTCCGCGGACACCCACATCGCGCAGGCCGTCGACGCGATCCGAATCAGCGACAAGCAAGGGGCGGTCGCACACCTCAATCGGGCCATGCAGGCGCTGGAGAACGCCCCAAACGAACGCGATCGTCGCGATCGCTACGTCGCCGTCGCCAACTGGCTGCTCCGACTCGGTGAGGCGATGGGTGGACTCGAGGCGGCCCGGGCGGCTGTCGCCGTCGATGAGGCGATGGAGGACCGCAACCTGCTTGGGCAGGACATCTTGCTCGTCGGCACAGCGGTGGGCACGCTCGGCAATCTTCACGCGGCAGAACAGGCGTACCGAGATGCTCGCCAGATCTTCATCGATGACGAGAACTGGGCGAACGCGGCATCGGCCACGACGAACATCGCGGTGCTCATAGGCCAGGACGACATCGACGCGGGGATCGACCTGCTTGAGGAGAGCTTGGTGTTCCTGTCCCGCGAGGAGTTCCCCGCGACCGAGATCACGACCCGCATCGCGCTTATCCAGGCACTCGCGTTGGCCGAGCGGCCGGGCGAGCGCGTCTTCGAGATCGCGGCCACGCTGTTCGAGAGATTCTGGGACGAGTTGCGCCCAGATCAGAAGCAAAGCAGCGTCGGCCCTCTGGAGCAAGTCATGGCACGTCACTTCTCCACCACGCCGGTTGCAGACGAGGCCGGGTGGAAAGCCACGCGATTCCCGGCGGCGTATGGCTGACACAACTCGGACGGCCGCAGTCGCGGAGCTACGATCGCACGAGGTCCACGACGAGATCCAGCAGGAGGCGCTCGCCCAGGCTTGCGACGCCCTCAGCAAATCGGAGATCGCAAGCACGCTCGACGAACTCGAGCTGGTCGTCGTCGACCCAGCGCGCGCGTCCAAAGCGTTGGCCGCCAGCCCGTACTTCACCCACAGCTTCGCCGCGCTCCTCCACGAGTCGATGATTGTCGTCAACCTCGACTTTCTCGCAGAGGTCGAGGCCGCACTGCGTTCGTTCGCGATCGCGGGTTCGTTCTACGGGATGCCGCAGCTCTGCTCCGACGAGGCTCTATTCGATCTCGTCGGCAAGCTCCGGCCGGATCCGTGGCCCCATCTGATCCGCGTGCGCCGTTTGACCTCGGGCTACGGCGCTCCCACCCGGGAGGGCGACCGCGAAGATGACGTGCGACAAGAGCTCGCGCTGGTCATCCTGTTCTTCGCGGCGCACGAGGTCGGGCACTTGCTCGATGGCAAGGACGAGCGTGGCTTCGGCTCTGTCCTTCCGCCGGGCGCTCCGCTCGAGCATCGCGCGGCCAATGCCGTGGTTCGACTCGCCCGTCACGTCGACGACCTCGTCCGCCGGGGGCACGGGCTGCCCGGCTTCGAGACCCTGTCCGATCCAACGGCCGAAGTTCGCACGAGCATCGAGCGGATGGCCGTCGAACTGGGTGACCTCCCCGCACACCACGACGAGTACTTCGCCGACGAGCACACCGCAGACGAATGGGGCTACCAGATCATCGAGGAGCACCTGGAATGCGTCTCGGCCCAAGATGCTCACGCCGGGGCGATGGCGACCTATCTCGTGAGCCGCGGCGTCTTCGCGGCCGCCCTGTACGGTTGGCACGCCGACCTGAAAGCGTTCTGCCATGGCGTCGGCATCGGCCACCTCACCAACGCGCAGTCGCTGTCCTTCGCCATGATGCGCGACCGGGAGAACTACGTGCGCGCGGCTTCGCTCTTCGGGCCCGTCCACCGCAACACGTTGACCCGGGGCGAGAATTTTCTGGAGAGCATCCTCCAGACACGCACCGACTGGTTCCCCGAGTGCAAGTGGTCACGCAGCACCATTGACGCATCGGGCCCCGAGCAAGACGGGGCCGTCGCGCAGGAGAAGTGGTGGGTCGAAGAGACCGTCCTGAGGTTCAGCCTCCTTGGCACGATCGCTCCGCCCGTCCATGAGCCTACGTTCGCTCGCAGCGCACTGTGAGCGCGTGGGAATCGTCACGCGCAACGGCGGGTGGTCACCGACCACCCTGTCGAGGCTGTTCCGCCGCCTCGCCACTGAGGCGGCGGCATAGGGGGGCACTCGGATCTTCGTCACCGCCGCGAGCTTGGAGGGCCTGTCGCACCCCGCGCTTGCGGTATTCCACTACGTCGAGTTCGTCCGCGGGCGCAGGGTCAAGCTCACTGTCAACGTGCGTAGCGATCAAACAGCTCTCGCCCAAACCAATCGTCGCTGTACGCATCCACAACTTCAGACGCACCAGAGAGGGTAGCTGGACGGCCACGCTGGACCTCTTTCTCGGCAACAGCGAGCACCTCGGGCCACCGCAGCGCGTGCATGCAATAGGCGACCAGCCACTCTGGAGCATCCCGGACACCCGTAATCATCTCGGAAAAAAGGCGCACAAACCCGTCGCGGTCAATTTTCGATTGTGCCACGAGATCTAGAAAGCGCCGGAGGTCAGGCTCCATCTCGCCAGCTCTCAAGGGCGAGTCTGCATATTTGAGTCCCATCTGGGCGAGTTGTTCCTCTGCTTCGGTCAGTTGCGTGGAAGGTTGCATCAGAACGTGTGCTCCCTGTAACGGTTTGGGTTGTAGCCGCCGCGCTCGAACGCTTCAATGGCTGCGTCGCGCGCTGAAGCGCCGCTCGGTTTGTAGTGACCCGAGAGGTTATCGATCTCATGCGCACGTCCTTTCAGGATCTTGACCTGCCCGGCCGCGCGCACGTTACCGCCGGCGGCCAGGTCGATGTGCGACTGTTTGACCCCGCCGACGCTGCGCGGACCGATGACGAGGGCTCCATCTTCTCGGACGACGTACAGGAAGACATTCTCCGCCTTGTCGAGCTGGCTCTTCGTCAACGTGACCGGGTTCCCCGGCACGTCTTCGGGGAAGAGATTCTTGAACGTTTTCCCTCCCCCCGTTGCGGCAGACGTCGCAGGAGAGGCGTTTCCAGTCGTCCCTGCGGGCGTCGGGGCATCATCAACGCTGGCTGCGGCCTTGTTGAGTTTCGCCTGGCTCGAGCGTTCCGGCAAACCGACCTTTCCGCCGCCGGCCGCGTGTCCCGCGGCCGCGTGAGCGCCGAACTCCACCACCGACGCCGCCGTGCTGGCGTTCTCCGGAGAGACCCCAGCTCCTTCCAACCCGCGGCGGGCCCCCTCATGCACGACAGTTTCTTGGGGCGCTCCCGCCCCAAGCGTAGCGAGTCCCGCGGTCACTTGATCAACCCCGAGGGCGATCAGGGCGACCCCACCCGCCGTGGTTACAGGCTCGGGCGCCACAGCCCCGACCATGCCAACGCCGATCTCCAGAGCGCCCCCGACAACCTGAATCCCTGCGCCTACGACTCGGCTGCTCCTTGCGCGGGACTCCACAATGGCGCCAATCGCTGCATCCGCTTGCTGTTGATTCCGTCGCCCCTGACCCACGAAGTCCTTCGGACCCCCGCCCGGGACGGCAAGCAAGTCATTTGCCGGCTCAACCGCATCGTCTTCAAAGACGATCACTTGGTCGGCCAGCGTGACGCCACCCGGCCCCGCCACCACCAACTTCGACCCTGGGTCGGCGATCCACTCCGTCCCACCCGTCACGTCGCCCACCTGACCGTTGGGGCCGTTCGCTCGTGTCCCGCTCGGGTCGGTCGACGAGATCGGATTCCCCGACACATACGCGTACCGGTTCACCCCGTCCCCGAGCCCGATCGGGTCGCTCGCCGTCCACCGCCCAAGCCAACACGCGTAGTACCGAGCCCCGTGGTACCCGAGGCCCGTCTCCTCGTCACGCTCCTTCCCTGTGTATCGATACCTCCGCTCCGATACGTCCACCCCCGAGTTCGCTGCCCGGTACGAGCTCGTACCGTACGGGTGATACTCCTCGTACGAGATCACTTCCCGCTCCTCGGTCAGCTCCAAAGCCGCCGACCCCAGGTGGTTGCCGTACTGGTACCGCTGCACCGTTTGCGGCGCATCCACGGACACCCCATCCCGCACCGTTCGTGTCTCCAGAAGACACATCCGCCCAGCGGCCTCCCCGACGTGCAGCGTCTCTCGCTCGAGCCGCACGGTCCCGCCCACGCGCTCCCGATACACCTCGAACCCGCCCACGCAGATGCGCTCGAAGCTCCGTCCCCCGCCTTCGTTCACTCGGACCTTGCGGACCCGCTCCCCGCCCGCGTCGTACACGAAGTGCACCGTCCCGCCACCGTCCAGGTCCACCGTCTGCATCCGGTCGGCGAAGTCCCACGTCACCGCACTCAGGTGCGGCATCGACGTCATGTTCCCGTGGACGTCATATCCGTACGTGTGGCTGTGCTGGTCCGCCGCATCCTCGGGCCCCGAGTTCGCGACCAGGCGATTTCCGTCTTCCGCGTACACGTAGCGCCGCGTCCAGTCTCCCCCGTCCGCCGCGTGCTGCATTCGCAGGATGTTTCCGACGACGTCATACACGTACCGCTGCGTGTACCTCCGCATCGCCGAACCGTCCTCGCGATGCGCCACCGACCCGAAGCTCTCGTGCGTCGGCTGGCTCAGCGAGCGGTGTTCTCGACCACTCGCCCACCCCAGCCGGCTCTGGGCGTCGTAGGCGAACTGCTGCCCCGGCTCCACCACTGCGTTGCCAAAGTACGTCGACTGCTGCGCGCCGTCCTGCTGCTCGACGATGTTCCCCGCCGCGTCGAACCAGTACCGCAGGTCTTGAAACGTCTGGCCTCCGCCTTGCGTGCGCAGCCGCTCCAAGCGGAACGTCTGCGGGTCGTACGCGTACGCCGTCTGCGTCCCGTTCCCGTACGCCACCAGCGTTCGCTGGCCTCGGGCGTTGTAGTCCACGTTCGAGACGAACGTCGTCTCCTCGTTCGCCCCGCGGACCCGGCCCGCCACCGACTCCAGCAGCGCCGCGTCGTTGTACCCGTAGCGAAGCAGCGTGCCGTCTGGCGATGTCTGCGACACCGGCCGCCCCAGCGCGTCGAACGCTCCCGCCGTCTCGAACACCTCCTCCTCCAGCAACTCCGCCGCGGCCACCTCCAGGTCGGTGACGTCCTCCAGCTCCGCCAGCGCCGACCAGTCCACCGTCTCCTCGTACGCACCCGCCAGCACCCGCGTCTGTCGCAGCAGGTTCCCTTCGAAGTCGTACGCCTCGTGCGTCACCACGCCCGCTCCATCGTAGACCCGGTACACCCGCCCGCGGTGATTCGTCGCCTCCGGGTTCGGCAGCGACTCGCCATACACCACTCGGGTCACCAGCTGCGCGCTCTCCCCCGACTCGCGGGCAAAACTGTGGGTCGGCCGACGCAACACATCGAAGCGGCCCCACGTCCGAACACCGCGACTGTTCCAACTCCGCAGCGGCGTGCCGTCGACCGCCGCGAGAGCCCAGCGACTCCCCGCGTCCACGCTCCGCGTTCGCAGCGTCACCCCGCCAGGCCCGTACGTATTCTCCTGGGCCACGTTCTCCCGAGCGTCGACCACCCGTAGCACGTTCCCCTCGACATCCAACACCGCGCGCGTCAGCGGCGATGTCTCCTCCGTCTCAGCCGTCTCAGGGTCCACCCAACGGTTGCGCGCCTCCAGCAGGAACGCGCGCCCCAGATGGTCAAGGTGGGTGGTGCTCGGCGTGTCCGCGTAGACCTCCGAGCGCTCCGCTGCCCGCCGCGCCTCGGGCCCCAGCTCCCCGCCGATCCGCGCCGCGTACCACGCCGACTCCAACACCGTGTCGCCCGCATCGAAGCTCCGCACGAACCACGGCGAGAACTCCACCCGCGCCAGCGTCCCATCCGGCAAGTCGGTCCGCACCGTTCGCCCCATCGGATCGTAGTGCACGATCGGCGTCACCCCCGTCTCCACCAACACCGCCTCGTCCTCATAGTCGGGCCGGTCCGAGAAGAACGGCTCGTACTGCTTGACGGGCAACCCCTTGTTGTTGCGAATCACCCGTCCGCTACCGACCCAGCGCTCCGTCACGTCCGCCAGTACCAGTCCGCCCTCGGCATCCAGAACCAACGCGCCCGCGTCATCCCGCTGCGGGGCCAGCCCCGCCTCAGCCCGCGCCTTGGTCTGGGCGAGGTTCCCGAACCCATCGACATACGCCCACTGCTCGACCCACCGCGTGCCCGGGTCTGCGTGCACTTCTCGGCTGCGCGTCCGCACCGACGTCGGCGCGCCGTCACGAACGAACGCCCACAGATCGACCTCGTACGTCGCGGTCGGATCATCCAGCGTGTCCCCCTCGCCATTCCGCCCTGAGATCGCGTACGCGCTGACCTGCCCCAGCGCATCGAACCGGGCCTGCATCCGCGTGCCGTTGGGGTCGATCACACTTCGGGGGGACAGCACCCGGTAGTCCACCTCCGCGCTCACCGCATTCCCCAGCGGGTCGACCACCGAGATCACGTGCTGTACGGGCGCGTCGTAGGCCACCGTCGTCTCGTGCCCGAATGGACTCACGATTCGCGTCGGCAGGTAGAACTGCGCTGGGTCGGGCACCGCATGCCCACTCTGCCCCCACCACGAACCGCCCACCTGATCGTAGCGGCCCTCGACCAGGACGTCAGAGAGCGCCTCGTCGTCCAACACCCCACCGAACACAGACTGCGCGAGGGCATCAGAAAACCGCTCCACCCGCTGCGAGTGCAGCAGTGCCCGGGTCCCAACATCCCCGTGCGGCAGCGGACCCACGATCGCGTCATCCCAGTACAGCGCCTGCCTTCGGGAAAGCCCTCGAAGCCCGGGCAGCGAACGGTCCGCCTCATACGGAAGCATCGCGGCCCCTTGAAGCAACGCCCGAAGCTCCTGGGCAGAAACCGGGGCGTCCGGGTCGAGCACCAACCCCTGCAGGCTCTGTGCCCGCTGCTCAACCGGCACGCCCAGGAGGAACCCGTCTTCACCGTCGCGGTGCACCACATCCACCTCAGTCACAAGCACCGCGCTCTGCCCTTGCTCCGGGTGCTGCGGCACGCGGCGCGGATACCCCAGCGTCGCGCTACGCGTGGTCACCCCATACGCGTCCACCTCGAGCATCAGCGACTGCTGCAATCTTGGGTCTTCCGCCTCCCGCTCCACCTGCCACGTCCGCGTCTGCGCCCCGTGCACGAACACCACCGCTCGCGACCGTGCATACGCCTGTCCCCGCCGCCGCGCCTGCTCCAGCCGAACCGCGCTCTGCGTCTCCGTCACCGCATACGGTCGCCCTTCCGCCTCACTCCCATCGAGGCTGTAGACCTCCTGCCGCACCGCCTGCCCCCGCAACGCCCGCAGCGCCTCCAAACGCTCGTCCGAGCTCAGCTGCGCACCAGCATCCACCACCGGTTCCAGCAGCGGCGTACTCCCCGGCACCGACCAAAACTCCTCCGCCATCGCGCCCAACCCCCCGGCCGCCCCCGTGTGAAACCATGTCCGGGTCTGCGCCGGCGGCACATCCAGCGAGTCCTCCCCCGCCTCGAACCGCTCGACGTCCTCCTGATCCACCCGCGCAAACCCGCGAAACTCGCGCTCGGTCGCGTCGAAGTAGCCATGCCGGTACCGATACGTCGAGGTCAGCCGGAACCCCGTCACCGCATCGAAGCGCTCGACCGACGCCAGCACCTGGACCGGAAACGGCAGCCGCGTCTGCCACGGCTGCCCCGCCGCCTGGTCGGCCAGCGAGAACCGGGTCGAGGGCGCGTAGGTTAGCCGCGTGCTCGCCCCCACGCCCCCGTCCACCTGCGTCAACAGGTACGGCTTGCCGTCGGGAAACAGCGGCAGATACCGCAGGTGCTGTCCCTTCGCGCTGGGCCACGAGCTGCTCCACACCAGGTCCGCCGTCCCCGTGCCCGTCAGGTCTTGGACCTCGGCGTGGGTCACGTCGCCCACTGCGGGGAATCCACGGATGCGTGTTTCTTCGACGAACCGATTGCCCGATGCGTTGAACCACACCACCGCGCCCTCCTCGTCGAACAGCACCAGGTCGTTCGTCCCGCTGCCGTCCACGTCCGCCAGCCGCACCCGGCTGACCCGAAAGCGCGCCGGGTCGTCGAAGGGACGCAGCCCGGCCATCGTCACGCTCGGGCCGAAACGACCCCACCCCAGGTTGGGCCAGTAGCGCACGCTGCCATTGCCCACGATCACCAGATCGCCCAGCCCGTCGCCACACATGTCCGCGAAGAACACCGCCACCTGCGGGCTCGTGTAGACCGTGCGGGGCCGGTCCTCTTCATCCCCGGGCTTGGGGACCTCGAGCGGGGCTCCGTAGCCCGAGCGCCCCGCCGACGGGTAGATCCGCAGACGGTCACCAAGGTCGACGAGCGTGTCTGCAAGCCCGTCGCCCGTGACGTCGACGCTGCGGGTTCGGCTGCCGCCCAGGTCGGTGTTCGGAACCTGGTCGAACGCACGCAGCGGCCCCCAGGACCCGTCTTTCTCCCGCCGCGCCGAGCCGCGGACCGTGCCCTCGGTGAACGTCGCCGATCGCCGCCCATCGCCGTCGAGATCGAGCAGCTGCAGACCGCGGCCGCGCTGAATGCTGGGCAGCGTGGGCTGAGGCTGAGGGGCCGCGTACCGGCCCTCACCCAGCGGACGCTGGTACATCCAGGCGCCACCGGCCACGTGAAGGATCCCCGGCAAGCCATCGCCGTCGAGGTCGACGAGCTGCATGACCTCGGCATCCACACCCGCCCGCAAGGCGTGTCCACTCTGCGCATCCTGCAGCGTGCCGCCAAGGCTACGCCCCTGATAGCCCAGCCGCAGCGGTGGCCCGGCTCGGGTCGAGTACAGACTGAGCGAGCCCGCCTCCTCGTCGCCAACGTACCCGCGCTGGACCACCGCCACCAGCTTCGAACCCACCGGATCGTCGTCGTAGTGCAGGTCGGTCGACGCCACGACCGTGGGCGCCCCGCCGTGCAGCGCATCGAAGCGGTGGACGACCAGCACCCGCTGGCATCGCCGATACGTCCGCAGGTCGAAGCGACCGCGATGGTGGCTGAAGGGGTCGGGCCGCACCGTCCAGTCTCCCGTCGGCTCGGCGGTGACCTCGACATCGACCCGCTCCACATCCGGGGCAGGCAAGGCCCCGTGCTCGCCATAGTCGAAGACCACCTCGAAAGCGAAGTCCTCCGCCACCCACGGCGTGCGGTTGCCGTACCGAATGCGCTTGAGGTACCGCTGCGGGAGCCCACCGTGGCGCCGTCGCTGCTCGGCGAGGGAGCTTGTGTCGACCCCCACCGCATCTTCCCCCCGGTACTCGTAGCGCGTTACGTTGCCGCGGTCGTCCTCGACCCGCTCGAGCAACCACGTCAGCACACGCCAAGGAGCATCCGGGTCGACGACACGCCCCGCCGCGCTTTCACCGAAGCTCGACACCACGTTCCCTGACGAGCGCACCCGCCACAACACCCCGCCGGGACCTGCACCCTGCGGCACCCACCGCTCGATCCGCGAGAACCCCGATTCCACCCGCGGTCGATACCTGTAGACCTGATACTCGACGCCCCCTTCGGACACCGCACGGACCTGCGGCGCGCCGTCTTCGTCCAGCGTAGGCACCAGATCCTCGGCCCCCGACAGGATGAAGGTGTCCCGATGCCCGGTGTCGTCGTAGCTCGGCAGTCCGCGATCGGTGCGGCGGGTGATCGAAGGCGCCGACAGCTGCATGCCGATGCCGAACACCCCCTGCCCCGCGCCGCTGCTGTAGCTCAGCGAGAGCGCAGGCCCCCCGCCCCCGCGGGAGGGCGAGGACACCACCGGGATGCTCAGCGAACCCGACCCGGTGAACGTGTTGACGTCGAAGGTCTCGCCGATGCCCCGCAGCGCACCGCCGCCCTTGGGCAGACTCAAGGACGGCGCGAGCCCGTCCTGGCCGGGGTCCTGGCTCAGGTCGGGGCCGCCGAGTCCTGCGCTGATGCCCCCGCCGAATCCCGAGTTGCCCACGAAGGCTGTCTGGGCGTCGGGTTGTCTCGGCTCGGGCGCCGCCGCTACGGACTTGCCGAGGCCTGGGGGCAGCCCGCCGAAGGTCCCGGGCTTGGTTTGTTGGGGGCCTTGCTGGCTGTGCGCTCGCGAACCAGACGCGAGACCTGTGGGTCCCGCGGCCTCGCTCGCGTCGTCGGAGATGAGGGTCTGACCGAATCGTCTGGGCATGGGTCAGGCTCCGAAGGTGAGCAGCAGGACGATGTCCTCGAGCGGGATCGGTGCACCCGACGCGGAAACCCGCAGGGTCAGCGGCTGCCCCACCCAGTCCCCGGAGCCCGTGGAGGCCGCCTGCAGGGTCGTCGCCTGACCACCGGAGAGCGTGACCCCAGCGGTGGCGACGGGCTCCGCCTCGGGGTCAGTGGAGAGCGAAACCGAAGCACCCTGCGGCGCCCCGAAGAGCACCAGGGTCGAGGCCAAGACCTCCGCCGGTCCCTCGCCCGACAGTCGCAGCGGCACCGCGCTCGCAGGCAGGACCAACGTCGCCTCCGCGTTCTCTGCCAGCGCCACCAAGGCCTCGGGGAACGCAGCCGCAAGCGACCACGCACGCGTCGGGCCCACCGAGGGCAGCTCGTCGGGCGCCCCCACGTGTTCCCGTTCCAGAAGCCGTCCGGACAGCGCGTCCTCCACCGCGTCCCGGAACGCAGGGTCCCCTTCCCGCGCGGTGTAGGAGATCTCCAGCACGACATCGGAGATGCTCGCGTAGTCGAATGAGCGCGCCCGGGGAAGCCTCAGACTCCACTGGCTGACCGCCCCTTTGCCCTCGAACGGAAGGTAGCGGTCGTCTCGCAGGTTGGGTTCGTGCATGCCGCTGTCGCCCTGGCCCGTGCTCAGGGCGATGCTGCTCGTGCCTCCCGGCGGGACCGAGAACAGCTCGCTGCCCGGCACGCCCTCGGTGCGGATCTGACTCGACAGCAGCGTCAGCCTTCCGGCCGTACTCACGTAGGGGCCCGTCACCGTGGGCAGCGAAACCCGCACCATCCTGATCCGCCGGAAGTAGTGCCCGGGGTGGTCCAGGTCGAAGAGCGCCTCGTGAAGCCCGATCTGGCACTGCCCCGTCTCGCGCAGCTGGATGAGCGCCCAAGGGTCGATCTCGGCCAGCGACACGTTCTTGACCAGCTCGTACTCCCGCGTGTTGCTGGCCAGGTACTCGGCCTCGAGCCGCTGAAGGTCGGCGACGAGTTCGTTGCCTGCGAGCAAGCCCTTGCGCTGTCCGATGAACTGACCCGAGCGGACGAAGTTGACCCCGGGCCGACCGAGTTCGAACTGGAAACACCGCTGGGCCCGCCGTGCGAGGTCGAGCGCGAATCCGTAGGCCTTCGCGTAGGTCGCCGCCAGCTCTCCGGCCATCCAGCGATGGAGCTCGGCGTTGGTGAAGCGACCGGTCAGGTAGGTCTCGACGGCCTGGGACTGCTCGCGCGCGAACTCGTGGTTGTCGAGTTCGTGCTGCGCGAGTTGGAGGCGGATCTGCGCCGCGATCAGGTCCTTCTTCAGGCGCGTGACCTCCCCTTCAGCTTGGTGCATCTGGAGATACCAGTCCTGCTCGCGGCGGGTTTGGGCCGCCTCGAGTCCCGCGAGACTCGACTGAGCACCGTGGCGACTCGCGCGGGTGTTTGCGAGGGTCGCGGCCGCGTTTATTGCAGCAGCCAGATGCCTCCCACCCAGCACGACCGTCGCGTGCCCTCCCAGGGAGAAACCCAGATCAAAATCCGGGATCTGGGAGATAATCCCTGCGGTCATCGAGAGCTTCCCACCCCGGTTGAGCTGGTCGAGGTTCTGCTTGAGCTGATCCCGTTGTTGGGCCTCGGCTTCGAGGACCCGCGCGTCGCCGATCAACGTCGGCGCAACGAATGGCAACTCCCCCCCGAAAAGATCGCGGTAATGCTGGGCGCGATCAGCTGCGACAGTCTTGGCCGCCTCCAGCGCCGCAATCGCCGCTTGGGCCTCCTCGATCTGCGTCTCCCGGACGGTACGAATCTGGTCGAGGTTGCGAACCTCCTGTCGCGCACGCACCTGCGCCAGCTCTTCACTGTCCGCAGCCTGCAGCGCACCGAGCATCGCCGAGCCGAGCGCTTTGACCTCCGCGGCGACCTCCTTGGCCAGCCCGAGCGCGACGCGAAACCGGTACAAGGGCACAGGCGCCGAAAGCTCGGAGATCGCCGAGCCGACGTCCAGGCCCGAGGCCGTAGCGCGAGCAAGAAGTTTGGGGTCGATGGGCGGCGCGAACAGGGCGAGCTCACGAACGTTGCCGTCCAGGTCGCGACAGTTGCGAATGTTGAACAGGCGCTGTCCGACCTTGTCCCAGTACTGGTCGAAGACCGGGTTGGGTGGAATGCAGAAGTACAGACCGCTCTGCGGCTCGTCGGCGCCGCGATAGCCCAGAGGAAGGTCGTCGAGGACCGCGACCACCGACGCGAGCTCGAGCTGTTGCTCACCCTCCCGAAGTGCCTCGGGTGCTGGCGGGCCGACGAAGGTGGACTGCGGACCCTCCGAGGGCGCGCGCGCGAAGAGACGGTTCGGGGCCGCCGCGTACAGATGAGTCCGCAGCGTCGGGAAGGCCGCCGTGGCCTGAGGCAACGCAGCGTCCAGGGTGAGGGTGTTGGCGAACGACAGCAGCGGCGCGGCGTTCTCGAGCTCGACCAGCGCGTTGCCGCTGGCGTCGAGGGACGCCCTGAGCTGCCGATAGCTCCGGGGGTCGGCCGGCCGTCCAGGAAGCCGCTGGGGCTTGGGGCCCAGTAGCTGCGCGGCGATCACATACAGCTGCGCCGCCTCGTTGATCGACTCTCGAGTCGATTGACGATACAGCGAGTCGCCCCAGGCGATGAGCAGGTCGAGGTACCGCGCCACGACCCACCGCTGATACGACCCGGGCCTGCGGGCTGCCACGGCATGGGCGTCGAAGGGATGGTTGATCCAGTCCTCGAGCGCAGCGAGGGTTTCGACGCGAAGCGCCTCGTCGCCTTCATCGCCCGCAGCGAGGTTCTGCAGGATGTCCTCGATGCTGCCCGTGTCGACGGCCAGCGGCTTGACCCGCCAGAATCGACGCGACCCGGTGGGCACGTTGCCGTACGGCTCGCGCGGATTGAAGATGTAGTGCCACCATCGCTGCGCTTCGGCGAACTTGCCTTGGCTGGCGAGCTGCAGGGCGGTGAAGGCGGGCGCGTGGAAGAACAGCTCCCAGTTGTAGGTGCCGTACGGGGAGCCGGGCTCGAAGTCGAAGGTCCGCTCGGGAAAGGGCTCGACGACGTTTTCGGACGGTTCATAGAACCCCTCGAGAATCGGACCGAGGTAGCCGCGCTGCCGGCCGAGGATGGATGGCAGCTCGGGATTGAACAGACCGTCCACGCCGTTTTGGCGCAACGCATCAACGACGTCGCAGGTCAGCTCGTGGGAGAACGGGACGAACCGCCACACTCGCTCGACCCCGGGTTGGTCGGAGCCGAGGATGGCTTCGGGCAGGGCGCCATTCGCCGATCCCGAGGCGCCGCCGACCACACTCGCAAGCCTGGCAAGCTCGGGGAGCCGCACCTCTCTCGCGGTCTCGGTCCCGAGATCAAATCCTGGCTCGCGGGCAGGACGGCGCGCCCGGAACCAGGTCGTCACCAAGAAGCTACGCTCGGAGTCCGTGAACAAGAACGGACGCAGAGCGAGCCCTTCCGTGCCCCGACGCTCGAACACGTATTCGTAGGGGCGGGGTGTTCGAACGAGACGGTCGAAGTTCCCTTGGTAGGTCATCCCGTCCGCGACAAAGGTGGCGGAGTCGAGCTGTGCGTCGCCCCAGAACCGGAACCGCTGCCCTCTCCTGGCCGTGTGCAGAGGGTCGACCTTGTGGCTGAGGTCGGACGCTTGCAGAACGCTCCATTCGCCGGAGCAGCCTCCTGCGCGAAACGATCCGATGAAGCCCAGCACGCTTTGGCTCAGGCTGGGGTAGGGAACCTCCACCGCAAGCTCGAGGGCGTTGGGGTCGTCCGGATCCTCGTGAAGCGCGTAGAACTCGGGCTTGGCCAGGTGATCTTCGAGTCCCTCCCCGAGAAGCGCAGTTGACTTCATGGACGCAGCGCTGAGCTTGTCGACCGAGCGGCGCTCGGCCTGCCATCCCTCGCCGGTCCGCTCGACCCACGACAACGCAACCTTCGCCGATTGCCAGGGCCGCGCGTCCTGTGGAGCGTCGGGAACCCGAAGCTCTTCGGGCTCGATCGAGGGCCAGTACAGCGCGAGCCGCCCGCGACGCACGACCGGAAGCACGCCTCGGTTGGGCATGGCGCCTGGAACTTCCTCCCACGGTGACCAGCGACCGAGCACGCGCTGGCGGTGAAAGTAGGTGGGCGGGTCGGAGCGGTCGTGCGCGAGCACGTGCAGGATGTTCTTGGCGGGGTCTGCGTGCCCGTCGTCGTAGACGACCCCGGCCGGACGCAAGAACGAGATCGCGTGCAAGCCCTCCGCGTAGGTCGTGAACGCCTCGTCGGCCAGCTCGTCGTCGGTGTTGCTGCTCCCCAGCGTGCTGACGAAGCTCTCGAACAGCGGCGTCTTGTCGGCACGAAAGTCTGCTTCGAGATAGTTCTCGGGGAACAAGAATATCTTCTTCGCCGCCTCCCAGACCCGATAGTTCTTCAGCCACGTCCACTGGCGGGCCGCCGACTCCGGGAACTCCAGGACAGCGGGCTCCAGGCGCAGCTGGAGCCGGAAGACGAACAACTGCACCGCCAGCGTCGCCTCGACGATCCGCGAGGTGGTCTGACACGCCTCGCTCTGCACGTCGATGAGCAGCGCGTCGGAGATCCGCTGAGCGGTCGAGAAGTCGCGTTCGCCCTGCCGGTTCGAGCCGCGGGCCATCAGGTACGAGACCAACGCGTCGCGCTGCCGTGCGCGCAGACGGTCCCGAGCGCCGGCGGATTTGGCGTACCACAGCGCAGGCTCGAACCTTGACCGCACCGCATCCCGGACGCTGGACACGGTCGCAGCGCTCGGGGACGTGGCGCCCTGCGCCCAAGCACGCATCCGCGAGACCGAAGCACCCACGCGCTCAGACAGCTGCTGCGCGGCCCGCAGCGTGAACAGCTCCGCCGACGTCGGCGGCACCGAGACGGACGCGCCAGACAGGGCGGCGACGACGTCGGTCTCGGTCATCGAGACGAACGAGCCCACCACCGCATCCCACGGCGCGGCCTCCCCGTCCTCGGATTGCACCTGGGCGGAGAGGGCACGTCGGAACTTGCCCTCGCTGGGTCGGTCGAACGCGACGGCCGCGGCGATCCGCAACCATGCGGTGAAGGCGGTGGAGAGTTCGGTCTGCACGGATCCGTCCAGGTCCGAGGCCCGCAGCCACCCCTGAGGCTCGGCGAAGACCAGCTCCAGCCACGGGGTGCCCAGGGCCAGCGGAGCCAGCGCGCGCAGCAGTCGAGCGCGCCCGAGCAGCGCTCGGTCGTCGTCGGTCGGCGTTGGCGGCTCCTGCACCGCCGCGGGGACGAACGAGCCCTCCACGACCTGCTGCGCGAGCCGGGCGTAGGCAGCCGCTCGAGCCGTCGCGCCCAAGAGGGCGACGGCGCGGTCCACGAGTTCCTCGGCGACGTTGGCGATCGAGGCCTCGTCGACGGGCGTGACGGCGAGCGCAGCGCCCAACGTCGCAACGTCGACCCACTCGGGGTACACGAGGCTCAGCGGCGCAGCAGACCGAGGGCGCACCAGCACCTCCACGAGTTCGGCCGCGGCGTCGTCGTCGAGCAGCCGCGGCAGCAACCGTGGCAGCAGCCGCTGGGCGCGATCGTTGGGCGAAGCGTCTTGCTCGGGATCGATGGAGGCAGCGACCTCCACTCGGGCCTGCTCCAGCGCCCAGAAGAACCCCTCGGCCTCGGTCACCGCGTCAGTCGAGGTCACGTCCAGCGCTGCGGTGACTTCGGCGAGGTCGGCCCCCACCCAGCTCCAGCGGTCCCAGAGTTCGAGGAACGACAGCACGGCGACGGGTGCCTCCGCGATGTTGGCTTCGGTGGCACTCGCGGGGCTGGTGCCGAACGGCTGGACGCCGCTCAGACGCGTGAACGCGGCCAGCTCGGAGAGCGTCGACCCGAGGGCCTTGGCCAGGCCCTGGAGCCCCTTGAACCGAGACAGCGGCAAAGCCCCAGAGGCCACCTCGGGAAGGCTCCCGTCCTCGCCCGCCCCAAACACTTCGCGCACGACGCCGACATCACTGCCGATCGCGCCCGCGATGACCTCCAGCCACTGGGTTTGCGTCCCTCCGAGCGTCTCGAAACGATCGGGCGGCCCGAACAGAAGCTCGAACGCACTCTCCTGCCCAGCAATGCGTGGGTGGGTCGGCGTGCGAAACCAGGTGGTGATCTCGGACCGGCCAACCCCCTCGAAGCGACGGACGAGAACCTCGAGGGCCGCCAGCGCGGCGGTCGAGCTCGCGGGGATCTGCCCGCCCAGGGACGCGGGGGCGAAGGCCTGCAGCGCCTCGTCGAGCTCGACGACGGACCACCCGGTGGCGAGTCGCAGCCGCTCGAATCGCTCGACCGCCACGATGCAGGCCTCGAACGTGGCGCTGGGCCGAAGTCGAGCGTCCTGCAGGCTGCAGGGGTCGTCATCGCTCGCCCAGTCCATCTCGAGCCCGAACCGACCGACGAACCACGTGCCCGCGAGCCCGTGGAAGTGCGCCAGGTCCGTCTTCGTCGTCTCGAGGAAGCGTGCAACGCCCCCGGGAACACCGGCGACCGGGAAGTCGTCGTTCCACCGCGGGCCGGGTCGGTCGTCCGCCGCGGCTTCGACCAGCCCGATCCCCGCCGCGGAGAGCCCCAGCCATGCCCCGCGTACGGACGCCGCTTGCGTCGTCTCGAACGCGCTGAGCAGCTCGCCCCACCCCACGCCTACGGGCTGCAGGAGCGTCTCGATCTCCTCCGCATCCAGGTCGAACGGGAGGTCCCAGGGGTGCAGCGTCGTAGCGCCGACGACATCGTAGGCCTGGCGGTCGAGGTGCTCGGGTTCGGCGGTGAGCCGCTGCGCAGCCCAAGTGGTCTGGGGTGCAGGCCGGCCGCCGACGGGCGGACTCACCTCGAACTCGAGGAGCTCGTTGATGAGGTCCAGCTTGGACATCGGGGTCATCGCGTTGTCGCAGTCGAGCAGCGTGTCGGCGATCCACGGGCGCCGCGCGATCAGCTCTTGGTACGCCGCGGCAGAGACCTGGTCGTGAACGAACTCGAGCAGCGCAACGAGGTACGCCGCCGGACTCAGGACCGAGCGACACGGCTCGCAGAAGCAGCTGTCGAGCGAGTCGAACAGCCCCCGCAAGTCGATCCCATCGCCGTCATCCGGTGCTTCTTCGGGTTCGAGGATCTTGAACCCCGGTTGGAACCGGGCCTGCTGGACCGACACCACCGCGTTGAGCACCCACATGGCGGAGCGTCGTGCCCCTTGGTAGATCGCTCTGGCCGTGGGGTCCGGCGTCTGGGCGTCGAGACCGGCACGGAAGCGATGCCACGGCGTCTTCGCGATCGCCATCGCCGAGGTGTAGTTCGCGTCGACGAGCGCGCGAACGGAGGGAGCCACAGCCACGGACGGAACGATGCGCAGCAGCCGTTGGACGGTGTGAAGCTCGTCGACGACGGCATCGGTCGTTGCCGTGGTGGAGTCGCGGCCGACGAACTCGCGGACCCGGTCGCGGATCAGATCGAGCGAGGGGTTCGCGCGAAGATATGCAGAGGCCGCCGTGAAGCGGCCTTCCCCTTCGAGTCGGTACAAGGCGGCGTGGGTCGGATAGGCCTGCTCGAGCGCCACCGCGTAGGCCTCGGCAACCGCACCATCGTGGGTGTGGTCGCGGTCGAGCTCGGCAAGCACGCCCCGCCACTGGCCTTCGGTGAGGCTCGCCGCATCCTGGGCGAAGCTCAGCGTGTCGCTGCGTCGGCGGAGCATGGCCACGAGCACGTCGACATCGCCGAGCAGCGGCCAGAGGTCGAAGGCAAAGCGAACGGTCCGCGCCTCCTCGACCGGCGCCTGGGCCTCGAACGCCGAGAGGTACGCCTCACGGGTGCCGTCGTGTTCGAACAGCAGACTCCGCAAGAAGTCTTGGCCGGAGATGCTGGTGAGACCGAGGGACGCGACGACGTCACCGATCGGAGACCGAGTCTCGGGCTCGAGATGGCCGTCGGCGATGCAGCGAGCGAGCGCTGGCAGCGGATCGTCCGTATCCAGCGCCGAGACCGCTCGCGCCGCCACGGCCCGAGCGAGGTGACGCCCGAGCGCGCGCAGGTCGAGGCCGCGAAGTGCCGCCTCCTCTACCACACCGGCGCCATGCGCAACCCCGAAGACGACCTCCCCGGGGACCCCTGGGCAGCCTCCGCGTTCGAAGGTGAGCGCCAGGTAGAAGCGACGGACATCGTCCGGTTCGACCTGCAAGAGGCATGCGATCGCGTCGATCTCCGAGGCGGACAGCCCGGATCCGTCCTCAGGGATCTGCGCCTGGGCATCGCGAAAGCGAGAGAACAGGGTCGGCCGCGCCAGGGGTGCGCCAAGCTGGGCGTCATACTCGAAGACCGCGGGAACGCGGCAGAGCGACCCGCTCTCGTGCAGCCTGACCCCATCTCGCGCGAGGACCCGAACCAGGATCGGCCGGTCTGGCCCCGTGCTGCTTCCCGAGGTCTCGTAGGCGACTCGGTACGATCCGTCCTCGCCAAGCTGCGTGGTCCCCACCACGGAGAACGTCGGCGAGCCGGGCACCAGCACCTGCACCCGAGCGTTCGTGGTGCTGTCGGCACCGGTGATGACGCCGTACACCTCATACTCGGAGGCGTCACCGTCACCGGATCCCCTTCGGGTGGTGGTGAAGGACACCGGCCCCGTCGATGCAAGGCTCGCCGTCGGACTCCACTGTCCGAGGCCCACCGAGGTCGCGGCTCCCGGGGCCTGGATCCGAACCTCGAGCTCGATGCGGGCCGAGGAACCACCGAGACGCACGAGCTGAGCGATGAGCCGACCGACGACGCTCGACTCCACCGCCGCGGAGAACACCCCGTCCAGTCCAACGGGGAGGTCCTGGGCGACGACGACACCCGTGGCGGCGTGAACGAGCGTAGCGCTCGACCCGACGCCGAGACTCCAACTCTCGACGGACTCCAGCTGACCACGAAAGGGAAGCGTCTGCGTCACGTGCGTGCAATCCTTGTCACCGACGCAGTCAACCTGGGCCATCGGTATGTTGCAAGTCCCGCTGCCCGAAAGGGTCAGATGACGGCGAGTCCGAGGGAGGCCAACAGGCGCACGGGCCGGCCCGCGCAGCGCCGGTGCTGCCTTCGGATGGCGCACCGACGCGGCCCGTGGGTCGCCCGGTTCATTCGGAAACTACCCTGACACAGGGGTCCTCGACCGCAGTGAACGTCACCGCGTGCAGCCCGAACAATCAGAAGAAACAGAAGCTTCCCAAGCAGCAGGACCAGGTCCAGACGGGGGCGACGCGGGAGGCGACGCCGATTCGACGCCGGACGAGAGCCCGAAGACGCCCAAGTCGAGTGCCCCTGCCCGCGACGCAGGCCGCTGTCGAGCCCCCGCTCGAGTCCTCAGCAGCGGGGCTGAACCCGGAGCGCCGCACCTTCGCGGTCGCCGGTGCACCAGCGCCCGGCCACCACCCGGACACGAGCAGGCATGCTCGCAAGCGCCGCACAGCGGCCGGGTGGCCGCCGAAACATCCCTATCGCCCTTGCTTCGGCTTCTCATTTCGTCGAAACTGCACCCGAGTACGGGCACGTCAATACGCTGGCTGGTCTCAGCTACCTGACCGAGGCCGACATCAACTACTGCTACGACGAGAACACGTACCCCACCGCGATGACGTGTCCGTCGACCCATAGCCCCGTGGGTGCGGAGTGGAACGCGGCGGCGGCCTTGGAGGGTGCCGCGACCTGGTACTCCGTCGCGGTCTGGCACGATGTCGATCTCGACCCGCCTTCGTTGAGCTCGCCGTCTTGGACGACCTCCGACGTCAACGTCAACGCGAAGGGTGAGGAGCGCCACTTCAAGGTGCCGCGGTCGAACGACCCCCCTCTGTGCAACGACACCAGTGAGTCCCCAACACTGATTTGCCCATCCGGCGTCGCGAACGAGTGGGATTGGACGAGTCTGTTTCAGACCCTAAGGCGGGATTCCGGGGTCTCGCTCAAGAAGACGTTTCAGCTTCTGGGAGTGGTGCACGGCTCGGGCAACTGGGACCCCGACGGCCCGGACACGGATTTCTTCGATGCGGTGGACCTTGCTGCCCAGCAGATTCTCTCAGCGGCCGAGTATCAAGTTTGGCAAGCCGAAGCGGCGCAGTGGGGAGTGGACCAATGAGACGACGTTCGATGTTATTTGCCTTTTTTTGGACGGTGGGCCTTGGGTGCGGACCTCAAGTGTCGTCCAGCAGTGGCGGGGACGGCGAGGGAGATGGAGTCGGAGCTGACGCTGACGCTGGGCCCGTCGATGATGGTGAAGGCGACGACGATGGAGCCGACGTCCCGCAGCCAGAGCCAGACGTCGGGGTGCTGAACCCGTGCCCGGATGGAGAGCTGCTCTGTGCAGGGGCGTGCATCGACCCGGAGATCGACAACGACCACTGCGGGCGCTGCGATAACCAGTGCAAGAACGTTGCGACGATCGGAGCGTGTGAGGCGGGTGTTTGTCCGCCGAACTTCGAGTGCGGCGGAGACCGCACCGACTACCTGAACTGCAACGAGGTCTGCGAGGAGCAGGGCACCTCATGCATCGACGACGTTGGCTGTTCAGGATATCAACAGTTTTACTATGGCCTTCAGGGTGTTGAGCTTTGCGAAGCCGGGGTCAGGGATGGCCCATCTGAGCCCGACGCTCTGTGCTCGACACCGATCGACTGGAAAAAAAAGGGAGGTCTTCTTTTGGAGGACCCCGTGGCTGTGGCGTGCTGCTGCATTCAGGAGTGAACGTGATGAAGAGAACGAAAATCATGACAGCAGCAGCGGTAGCACTGCTTCTGATCGGTGGGTGTGACGACGGCCCGGCATCAAGCTCGGGGAACGCGAGCGGGACCGACACCGAGGCTTCGACGACGACATCGGGCGGTGCAGCGGACGTCACGAGCGGCGGTGGTCAAGTGGACACGACCTCGTCGCCGGGCAACGAGTGCGAGGACGACTACCACGGCAACAACTCGGCGCTTGACCTGTTGGAGCTTGGCTTGGACACCACGAATACGGCGGCGGTGGTCCTGGGCGACGGGACGGTTTCGAGCCCGGTCGAGCAGGGCGCAGACGAGTTGGTGGTCTGCGGAGGCGAGGCGGACTACTTCCGCTTCACGCTCTCGTGCGACAGCTACGTCTCGGTAGAGGTTCGGAAGCTGGAGGGCTCCGACGACCCACCCGAGCTGTATTTGTATGACCTCGCTACGTTCGATCCCGTGAACCCCGAGCCGAGCGACTCAAGCCAAGGTGGTTTCGCCGACGCCAACTTCTTTCTCCGGCCGGTCCAGCAAAAGTTGAACGCGGGTGCGCACGCGATTCGGGTGCGTCCGTTCGTGCAAGAAAAGCAGGCGTACACCCTGACGGTGACCGTGCTGCCGACGCAGGAAAACTGCAGTTGAAAAGGAACCGCTCCCGCAGGTCGCAGGGCCCGTTGCGGGCCACTGCAACCCTGCAACCAGCGGCGGAGCGAACGATGTTGCGCTACCCGACGGGCAGGACTTCCGGGGGGTCGATCCAGCTGCCGACATACGTGCCGTTGTCGCACTCGCAGCTGACTTCACACTGGGGCTCGGAGACGGGGTTTCCGCCGGCGCCGGCGGTCATCTCACTTCGTACCCCCCAATGCCGTAGGCTCCGGCTTCTACGCCGTCGCCCGGTTCATGCGGCAACTACCCTGACACAGGGGGGTTCGGCGCACGGCAGCCCGCCGTCCCCGTACTGGTCCGTCCTGTGGCGCGAAGGTCGGGCCTACCTGGTGGACGACCTTCCATGCGACGCGGATCCGCCGGGGCCACCGGAGATCCGTCGGCGACTCCCCGCGCTCGAGCGCTAGAACTCCCCGCGCTCAATTTCTAGACCGGGTGCTGGGCCTCGCGCGAGGCGGCGCGAGCGAGCACGTCGTCGCAGAACCCGTTCGCGAACGCCTCGACGCTGTCCCAGTCGGTGTACTCGTAGTCGCGAGAGGTGTCGATGTCGCCCAGGTCGGCCTTCGCGATGCGCTTCATCATCCACGTCTTGATCAAGCCGTACTTGCTGTAGGCGAGCTCGCCGGCAAAGACGACCACCCGATCGGGATGCCAGTGGGTCTGCGCGATCATCGTGTCCACGAACGCCTTGGCCTTCGACTGCTCCTGGGGTTTTCGGGACGCCGCGGACAGGCAGACCGAGAAGAATCCGTTGGGCGTGCGCTCGAGGACTTCACGGTGCTCGGTGATGAACTTCAGGACGGGTCGGTGGTAGCTGCCGACGTGAATCGAGTCACCCACCAACACCGCGTCGTAGCGATTCAGCGGCAGCGACGGCGCCGCTGAGGCCTCGACGATCTCGACCTCGACCCCGCGGGCGACCAGGCCTCCGCCGATGTGTCTCGCGATCTTCGCGGTCTGTCCCTCGGAGGTGCCGTAGTACAGGAGAACCGATGCCATGCAGGACAACCTGGGCACGAACCCAGGTTCTCCAAGCGCAGCCATTGCGGCATTGCGGCGCACTTACTGCGCGGAGATTCCGTCGTAGATGAAGTCGAAGCCGGGCTGCACGGTGTTCCAATCTTCGAGCGGCGCCTGCATGACGATGATGACCGTCTGGTCCTCGGTGTAGCGCTGCAGGGTCTGAATGCGGTTGGGCACCGACTCGCCGAGCAGCGCCAGGTCCAGCGTGCCTCGTCGGCCCAGCCAGGTCGTGTCCATCACCGGGCGGACGAACTCTTCGGACCCGCGCAGCGCCACCTCGATGACCCCGCCGAACTCGGTCTTCGAGGCCTCGAGGACGCCCTCGACGTACGTGTCGAAGACCGTGTCCGGCGGCATGTCGATGCCCGGCTCGAACACCTGGACCAGCGCGATCGCGTTTCCGCTGCTCTCGATGCTCAGGGTCGAGAGCGTCGTCCCATCGATGTCTTCGGTCTCCAGCTCCGTCTTCCAGTTGCCCGGCACCTCGACGGTGAAGCTCGCCACCGAGGCCGTCTTGGTGTCCTTCAGATCGGGCTTGGGCTCGAAGAAGAACCCGCAGCCGCCGAGCCCGCAGCCCAAGGTGGTCAACAGGGCGAAGGTCGGCAGTCGCGCTCCCATGTCCTCGACCCTATCAGTTCCGCGTCACGCCGTGTCCAGCGCCGCCGCGTCCCGTTGAGGGACGGGGAAGTCCAGCACCACGGCGCCTCTGCGGTGGCGAGACTCGACCAGTCGATGCGCGTCGATGACCTCGCCCATCGCGAAGCGATCGCCGATGACCGGCTTGAGCACGCCTTCGTTCACGCGCTCGACCAGGCGCTCGAAGGCCGCGGGCGAGTCGATGCTCACGCCGCTGATGACCCGCGGCCCGCCGAAGCGCGGACGCAGGCCCTGCAGCATCTCGTAGAGCCCGCCTTCGATGAACACGTGCCGGCCCGTCGGCGAGAGCATGCGGCGATACGACGAGAAGGAGGTCGTGCCCACAGTGTCCACGATCACGTCGAATGGGCCGGCGAGGGTCGCGATGTCCGTGGCGCGGTAGTCGACCACCTCGTCTGCGCCCAGTCCCCGCACCAGCGCGAAGTTGGGCGCGCTGCACACCGCCGTGACCTTGGCACCCAGGGCCTTGGCCACCTGCACCATGGAGACCCCCACCCCGCCCGAGGCCCCGACCACCAGCACGTGCTCCCCGGGGCGGACCTTCGCCTTGTCCTCCAGGAAGTCCAGCGCACAGATCCCGCCGAAGGGCAGCGCGACCGCCTCGGCGTACGAGAGCTCGGCCGGCATCCGAACGACCGCGCTCGCCTCGGGCACCGCGAGCAGCTCGGCGTTGGCACCGGATTGGACGCCGAAGACGTCGTCGCCGACGCTGAACCTGTGGACCTCGGATCCTACGGCGACCACCCGCCCGGCAAACTCGCGCCCCGTCGTCCGGTTGCGCGGTCCGAACACGCCGAAGAGCAGCCTCCCCAGCCAGCCCATGCCACGCCCGTAGTCCGCCGCCCGCATCCTCCACTCTGCGGTGGTGACCGACGTCGCGTGGACCTCGACCAGCAGCTCGTTCGCGGCCGGGCGCGGCGGTTCGCGCTCCTCGAGGCGCAAGACGTCTGGAGGGCCGAACGCGTCGAAAACGATCGTCTTCATGCGCTCAGCCTAGGGACGGATGCGCCCGGCCGCCGCCCCCGGATCCGTTGATGGGGTATGCATGGATGCATGGAATGGCGGACCGTTCGCTTCGACTGGAACCGCGCCCGGGCGTTCCTGGTCACCGCCGAGGAGGGCTCCCTCTCCGCGGCCGCCCGGGCGCTGGGCATGTCGCAGCCCACATTGGGCCGTCAGGTCGACGCCCTCGAGAGCGAGCTGGGCGTCACCTTGTTCGAGCGGGTTGGCCGGCGGCTCTCGCTGACCGAAGCCGGCGCTGAGCTGCTCGAGCACGCGCGGGCCATGGGGCGCGCCGCCAGCCGGGTCTCGATGGCGGCCTCGGGCCAGTCGCAGGCCGCCGTCGGTGTCGTCTCGATCAGCGCTGGGCAGGCCTTCGCCACCTACCTTCTGCCGCCGATCCTCGCCCAGCTGCGTGAGCGCGAGCCCGGCATCCTGATCGACATCGTCGCCACCGACGACCGCAGCGACCTGCTGCGTCGCGAAGCCGACATCGCCATCCGCAACGTGCGTCCCGATCATCCCGATCTGATCGCCAAGAAGGTGCGCGACATGGAGGGGCGCCTGTACGCCGCCTCCAGCTATCTCGATCGGGTGGGGCGCCCTGCGACCCCTGGGGCGCTGGCCGCCTGCGACTTCATCGGCTGGAATCGAGGACCCGAGCTGAGCCAGCAGCTGGGCGCCCTCGGACTCGACGTCGAGGCCGCGCGCTTTCGCTTCGTCTGCGAGAGCCACGTCGTCCAGTGGGCCTTGGTCAAGCAGGGCCTGGGCATCGGTGTCCAGGCCAGTGCGATCGGCGACCGCGAGCCTGGGGTCGAGCATGCCCTGCCGGGGCTCGACCCGGTCCCCTTCCCCGTCTGGCTGGTCTCCCACCGCGAGCTGCACACCGCCGTGCGCGTGCGCCGGGTCTTCGACCTACTGGCCGAGGGCTTGGCCGCAGCCGGACTGGACCCGTAGCGCCGCGGCCTGTCGGTCCGCGTCCGTCCACCATCCGCGAACGAGCGGGCGCACCGTCCACTCCGTCGGTCCTTGCGCCTCGGGGATCGGGTTGTCTTGCCCCGGATCCACCGGCTCCGGCGCGGGCACGATCGCCAGCAGACCGTCGAGTCCGTCGTCGAATACCAGCGCCGCCGTCTGCTCGCCCCAGGCCAGCGCGCCGATCAGCATCGGCGGATCCGCAGGGTCGATCCACGGCACGTCCCACGCCTCGAAGGTCTCGATGCCCCACCAGCCCGACGTCGCGCGATGCACCTGCGGACCGCAGTCCGACTGCAGGACCGCGGTCATCAGCGCCTGGGCGGGTCGCGGATCGACACCGTCGACCCACCGCGCGTGGGCGACGAATGCCACCGCGTCGGTCTCGGGCACCGCGTCGGTGTCGGGCTCGTCCTGGATCTCGTCCTGGATCTCGTCCTGGATCTCGTCCTGGGGCTCGTCCTCGAGTCCGTCCTCATGCTCGTCCTGGGACTCAGGCTCCGTCTCGGGCGCTTCCGCGAACGCGTCGAGGGGATGCGACCACGGCTCCTGGGGCTCCAGGCGCGCATCCTCGGAGGTGGACGCCGTAACCCAGTGCAGCCCGTCGGGCATGATCTGCGCGGATGAGGCGAACGGCGCGAGCACGTCCCCGCAGCCTTCGAGGGCGTAGCTGACCTCGAACCGCCGCACCGCCTGCGCCGGCCGGCCAACCCACCCCGTGCCCACCTTGGCGCTGCAGGCCCCCAGCGGCGTGAACACCCACACCGCCTCGGCGGGCGTGGGGATCCCAATCTCCTCGAGGTCCACCGGGTCGACGGGGAAAGCCTGCCCGAAGCGCGCCGAGTGACCGTGATAGGTCAGCCGATGCAGCCGGTTGTATCGGACGGGCGTGGTGTCGTCGACGAAGCTCACCACCATCGCCGGCCCCGGCTTGCGCACCGCGGTGCTCAGCGCCGACTCGCCGTCGTCGACCAGCCAGCTCTCGCCCGAGGCGAGCGCCTTCTTGGCGGGCACCGAGACGATCACGGCCAGCGGACCGTTGTTGGCGCTGACCGACGCCGGATCGCCGAGCGCCGTGGCACCGGGACCCGACTGCTTGCAGGCCAGCACCAGCGCGGACGCGCAAATGGCCGAGGCACGCCTGAGCATCACCGCCGGTGTAGCACGGCTGCTACCGTAGGGGGATGGGCTCGACCACCGTCCACGCGCAGCACGTCGTCCTGGGCGAAGAAGACACCCTGCGCGTGGCGCCGGCCACCCTCACGCTCGATGGCCACCGCATCACCGCCGTCGCCGAGGGTCCCCGAAGCGGTCCGGTCGACCAGGACCTCGGCGATCTGCTCATCGCCCCTGCGTTCATCAACGCCCACACCCACCTGGCGATGGTCGGTTTCCGCGGGCTGGTCGGCACCGCGTCGCTGCGCGGCAACGTGGTCGAAGATCTGTTCTTTCGGCTCGAGACCGCGATGACGGCCCAGGACGTCCGCGCGTTCACTCGCCTGGGCGCGCTCGAGAGCCTCGGGCACGGGGTCGCGCGCGTGTGGGACCACTACTACTTTGCCGAGTCGGTCGCCGCCGGCATGCACGACATGGGGCTGCGCGGCGTCGTCGCTCCGACGCTGCAGGATCTCGGCGGACCGGGGGTCTCGCAGCGCGACGCGCAGCTGCGCGCCACCGAGGCCCTGACCGCGGCCTCGTGGAGCGATCGGGGCATCTACGCAGCACTGGGTCCGCACGCCACCGACACCGTCAGCGCGGCCCTGTGGAGCACCGTCGTCTCGATCGCCCGCGCCCACCAGCTGCCCATCCACGCCCACGTCGCCCAGTCCGTCGAGGAGTTCGAGCGCATCGACGGCCGGGTCGGCCTCTCCCCGCTGGCCTGGCTCGAGCAGCTCGGCGTCCTCGATCAGGCACCCCGCCTGCTGGCCGTGCACGGCATCTTCGTGTCCGACGCGGACCTGCGGCGCCTGGATCCGGCCCGGCACGCCCTGGGCTACTGCCCGCTGTCCCAGCAGCAGTTCTGTTTTCCTGCCCATGTCCCCAGCTGGCATGCGGCCGGGATCCCCTGGATCGTCGGGACCGACTGCGCAATGTCCAACGACGCCATGAACGTGCAGCGCGAACTCGTGCACGTCGCGGCCATCCGAGGGTTCGCGCCCAGCAGCGGCAGCACCTACGCCGCGTTCCGGGAGACGCCCACCCTCGACGCCGCGCGGGCCCTGGACGCCGAGCGCACCGCCAGCCTCGACGCCCTCGGGTCGCTGGCCGAGCCCGCGACCCTGCTCTCCGCGGTGTGGAGCGTGCCGGGCCGTCTGCATCCTGCGTTCACCGCCGGCGTGATCGCGCCGGGGGCCGAAGCGGATCTCATCGTGTTCGACCCGCAACATCCGAGCCTGTGGCCTGGACGCGACCTGCTCCGGGCGCTGGCCTACTGCGACACCTCCAGCGCCCTGCACGGGCTCATGGTGGGGGGCGCGTGGTGCTTTGCGCCCGGGCAGCGCGAGGCGTGGCTGCGCTCCGAGCCGGTCGCGCAGGCCCGCAGGGAGGCACGCGAGCGACTCGAAGCCCTCGCGTCGGCCTGAGCAGCACCCCCGCAACGAGGTTGGCGGCCGGCCTCCTTTACGGCGAGGGATGGACCTGCGAGGCTGCCCCTTCTCATGGAGCGGATCCTCGAAGGTCTGTGGAACCCGCTGCTCGGCGGCTTCGTCCTGTGTGCTGGTCTGCTGCTGATGCTGGGGACCGGTATGCTCCCGCTGCGCCGGCTCGGACGCATGGCGCGGGGCTCGAAGCTGAGCACCCCCAGCGGCCCCGCCATTCTCTTTGCAGCCAGCGCGTCGCTGACCACGATCACCGCCGCGGTCCTGGCGGTCACCGTCGCGGGGCCGGGTGCGCTGGTCTGGATGTGGATCGCCGCGGCGCTGGGCATGGCGCTGCACTTCGGCGAGGCCAAGCTCGCGCGCGGAGCCGTCCGAGCGGGTCGGGCCGCCATGCCGGGGTGGGCGACGGCCGGGCTCCTGGCGGTCGCCCTGCTCGCCGGCGGATTGTGGCAAGGCAGCCAGAGCGGCGTCCTCCTCGAGGCCACCTTCGCGCTGCCCGCGGTGTTCGGTGCGGCCGCCATCGCCGTCATCGCGCTCGTGGCCACCCGCGTGCCGATGGCGACCGCGCTCGCCGTGCGCTGGCTGCCCTTGCTGGGGCTCGCGGCGTTCACCGTCGTCGCAGGCGCCGTCATCGCCCAGGATCCGCTGGCCGTCCAGCTCTCGCTCGGCGATGCGATCAACGAGGCCTTCGGCCTGCAGAGCGCCACCGCCGGCACCGTCGGCGGAGCGCTCTCGGCCCTGATCGCCCAGGGCATGATGCGTGCCGTCTCGGCCGCCGACCTCGGCATCGGTGCGGCCGCGGCCGCCGTCACCGTCGATGCTGACGAAGGACTCGACCCCGACGATGCGGGCGCGTCGGTCATGTGGATCCCGCTGGTCGTCGTGGGTGTGCTCTCGACCCTGGCCGCCCTGGTGATCATGGGTGGAGGCCCCGAGGCCCCGCTCGCCGATCCCCACCTGCAACCGCTCGAGCGCCCGACCAGCCGCGGACTGCGACCCAGCAAGGACGTGGGGCAGACCATCGTCCTGCCCGCGTCGACCACGATGAAGAAGGGCGAGCAGTACGCGATGCTGCTTCGGGCGGACCCGCGGGGCCACAAGATCGCCAAGCTGCTCGACAAGGAGAACGCGGTCATCTTGCCCAGCTGGGCCATCGCCGGGGACGTCGACACCGTCGTCTTCCGCGCTCGAAGCCCCCAGCGCGCCGACCAGGCCGCCTGGGACGTCGCCGTGCCGTGCAACCGCGAGCTCTTCGGGGGCCAAGGAGAGGCCCCGACCTTCGTGCGCTTGACGCCCAAGGACCCCGAGCTCGACTTCAAGAAGTTCGCCGCCTTCTACGAGCTGGACCCCGCGCCCTACGTGGTCGTCTCAGACGCCCACTTCGTGGGCGCGGTGGCGATGGCCAACAGCCCCGACGAAGCGCTGGGCGAACACCTCGCGATGTTCGAGTACCGGGGCCCGGACGCCGCGTTCAACCCGCGGCTGCACGAGTTCTTCCGCAACCAGTTCCGGGGACCCTATCCCGATCCGGCCCAGCCCCAGGACACGCCGCCGCTGGCGTTCATCGCCGACCCAATGCTCGACGACGCCAAGGTCGGCGACCGCATCGACCTCGAGCTGCGTCCCGACCCTCGGGGCATCGACATCCTGCGCGTCAACCGGGTCGGGCAGATCGAAGCGCCCCCGTGGCACAGCCTGATGGATCTGCACGAGGTGGTGCTGCGCCACGCGGAGGACCCCGCCAAGGACGTGTTCATCCCGGTCGCCGCGCGCCTGGACGGCAAGCGGATCCGCTTGGACGCGCTCGATCCCAAGTGGAAGGACTTCCGCCCCGTCGCGAACGACGACGCCTTCACGGGCCCCTACGCGGTCCTGCCCGCGGTCGCCTTCGAGGCCGAGGTGCACACCGACACCCGCCTGCCGCCGGCCGCCAAGGGGCGCCGCTCGCTCGTCCCCATCCACGACGACGTGCTGCCTCGCGGCCCGCAGGAGCGAGCGCTGTACGCACCCCACCCCGCCGAGCTGATCGCCGCGGGCTTCAGCGCGCCCTTTCACACCCGGGCGGACCCGCGGGCGCTGGTGCGGCGCGTCGAGGACGGCGTGCCTCGCTGGGGCGGGCCGGTGCTCGGGGTCGCGATCCTGCTGCTGGCCGCGAGCACCACCATCGGCTGGTCGCTGCTGATCCGGGAGCCCGCGCGCCGCTTGCTCGGGGAGTCCGGCGCGGTCCTGGTCCCACTGGGCGTCTGCATCATGCCGGCGCTCGGAGGGCTCGTCGCGGCCAGCATCACCGCGTCGCTCGCGATGCTCGCTTACGCTCTCGCGGCGGTGCCGGTTCTGGCCCTCCTGGTGCTCCGGCTCTCAGACGTGCGACGTTCCTCACGCTCGTGAGGCAGCCGGAGCCCCACAGTCGCAACGAAAGCAACAAAGCGATTGAATGCGCCGAACCCGCGGCGTAGCGTGGGCGCATGAACGGGTTGCTCCATCCCAAGTACTGGCTGGCCATGGGTCTGGGCTGCACCCTCGTGGCCTGCGGACCCGAGAACGCCACGGCGCCCGGAGCCGACGACGGGGGCACCGGCGGGTCCGCCGACGATGGGGAGAGCACGACCGGCGCGGCCGAGGCCGACGAGAGCTCGACCTCGGGCGTCGATGAGGGCGACGAGACGGCGGCCGCGCCCGAGTTCGTCCCCTACCCCGCCCGCGGGGTCCGGCTCTCGGAGATCTACGCCAACCAGGGCGTCGGCGTGCCCATCGCGCGCGACGGCGAGTGGGTCGATGGCAGCGGCCGCAACGCCGCCCTCATCGCGGGTCGAACCTCGTTGATTCGCGGCTTCTGGGACCTCGACGCCGACTTCGAGCCGCGGCCGATCCTGGCGCGGCTCACCTTGACCCAACCCGACGGGACCGAGGAACTCGCGGAGCGGATCTTCGATGTGGACGGACCGAGCGACCCCTCGAAGATCGACAGCAACATGTACTTCGTCGTGCCCGGCGACCTGCTTCCGGTCGGAGTGAAGTTTCAGGTCGAGCTGTTCGAGACCGAGCCCGGGTACGAGGACGAGCCCGAGCCGGCACAGCTCGCGGTTCCCGCCCAGCCCGGCTTTCTCGGGGTGGAAGACAAGGACCTCGCCCTCAAGGTGGTCATCGTGCCCGTTCGCCACGCCCAAAGCGGCGAGTGCCCGGACGCGCCCGAGGTCACCGACGACGAGTTGCAGTACCTCTCCGATCAGCTCTTCATGCAAAACCCCGTGCAGCGCGTCGAGATCGAACGACGGGAGCCCATCGACTTCACGGGGTCGCTGAACTCGTTCGTGCCGCTGCTGAGCTTCCTCGCCGATCTGCGGGCCACCGACCAAGCCGACCCGGCGGCCTACTACTACGGCGTCGTGCGTCCGTGCGATGGCGGTGCGGATGGCGTCGGGGGTCAGGCGATCAGCATTCCCAGCGAGCCGACGCTCGACAACGCATGGACCCGCGTCTCGATGGGTCGCTGGTACGGGAGCCTCAGCTCCACCGCCAACACGTTCGTCCACGAGGTCGGCCACACCCAGGGTCGGCGCCACGTCTTTTGCAACGGCGACGAGGGGGGCTCGGATCCCTCCTACCCCTACGAGGCGGGGGACATCGGCGTCTGGGGCTTCGGCGTCCTCAACTTCACGCTGTACACCCCGACCAACGGCAAGGACTACATGACCTACTGCGGCAACACGTGGGTCAGCGACTGGACGTGGGGGAAGGTCCTCCCGTTCATCGAGGTGATCACCGGCTGGGGCAAGGCGGACGCGGTCCCCAACCCCGAGCGCCGGGTCCTCGTCGGACTCGTCGATCCAGCGGCAGGGGAGGAGTCCTGGTTCGTCACCCAGGGCGCGGCCGAGGGCATCGTGACCTTCGACGAAGAGCCGATTCGCATGGCCGCGCCGGGCCTGGGTGAGCGCACGCTCGCGGGGCGCTACGGTCCGATGGGCGACGGCGATGCCTACGTGGTGGCGGTCGACCTGCCCCCCGAGATCACCGTGTCCGAGCAGCTCCGCATCACCCGCGAGCACGAGGGCCAGCAGCGGACCGTCTCGAAGGTCCGCGCGGGCAACCGGACGCTCTCACTGGCGCAGTAGGGCTTCGATGTCGTCGGCGAGGGTCGCTGCGCGCACGCGGCCCGGGTAGACGTGTCGCACCACGCCCCGCGCGTCCACGACCAGCGTGTGCGGCACGGCGTTCACGCGCAGGGCCGCCGCCATCGTGCCGTCGTCGAACGCAGTGGGCAGCCCCAGCCCGATGCTCCGCACGTGGGCCGAGGTGAGCGTGCGCCGCTGGGACAGCGAGTAGCCGCGCCCCTCCCAGTTCACCGCCAGGAACTGCACGTCGTCTCGGTCGGCGTACCGATCGTCGAGCGCGTCGAGGTCGGCAAGCTCGCTCTGACAGGGGCCGCACCAGGTCGCCCAGAACGTGACGATGCTGACCTTGCCCAGCAGGTCGACGTGCCCGAAGTCCTCGCCCTCGATGCGCCGCACCGTGAAGGTCTCCAGCGACGTGCCTTCCGCGGCGGGCCCCATCGTGTCCCAGTCCGAGGCGGCACGAATCGCATCGACGGCGGCAATGCTCAGCACGCCGGCGAGGACCGCGGCGCCGACGATGGTGTGCAGACGCCTCATCGGTCCGTCCCCTCCGCGGCCACATCGGCTTCGACCGGGACCGACCGCCGGATCCACAGCGCCAACCCGGCCGCACCCACCGCTCCGACCAGGTCGGGCCACAGCCCGGGCAAGGTCGGCAGCCCGAGCGTTGCGGCGACATGCGCGAGCGTGCCGATCACCACCAAGGGGAGCAGCGTCAGGCCACCCCGATGGCTTCGGCCGCGTCCGAGCAGCGTCTCGACGAGCACCAGCACCACGATCGGCGTGAGCAGCACGCGGGCCACGCCGGATGCGAGCGCGACGATGCTGTGCGTGGACACGACCGTCGCGATGGCGACGGTCATCGGATACACGGACGTCCCCAGCACGTAGAGCGTTCCGAGCACGATCGCATCATGCCGGCCTTCGGCGGGCAGCAGCGTCCCCACGCTGCGACGCGGCGCGACGAGCACACCCCCCCATCGGGTGAGGGCTCCCATCAGCGGTCCAGGTGACATCCTCGGGCGGTCAACGACGCTGCTCTTGCTTACGTTTCGCCGCTTTCGACAATGCCGACGGAATGTTGCGGGAGCGCGCCACCTTGCGCACGTCGTGCGGGTAGAGGTGGTTGAGGAACGACATCGCCGAAGACAGCGGCGTCTTGGGGTTGAACACCAGGTTCAGCTTGACCTGGTAGATCTTGTGCCACTCCTTGCGACGCGTCGCGATGTAGCGCACCACGTCGTGGGAGATCGCCCGGTTGCCCGCGTAGTTGATCACCTCGTTCTCCTTGACCCGCGCAGACTTGATCGCGCTCATCGCGACCTGCTTGTTGGAGTCGCGGATGAAGACCGAGCGCTCGAAGCTGTTGCCCAGCATGGCCATGCGGATCTTCTGCATGACCGGAAGGTGGGTGAGCTGCGACAGACGGTCCCCCTTGGGAGCCTCCGCCGGCTTCTCAACCGCGTCGGGCTCGCTGTCGTCCATCGGGAGCGACATGGCGTCGCTGGGCCCCTCGCCGAGCAGCGCGTCGAGATCGAGGCCGTCGTACTCCGAGGGCGCCTCGCGAATCTCCTCGGGAGCCACGTCCTCTCCGGCCCCCGACCGCTCGAGCGTGTCGACGTAGCGCTCGTGCTGCTCGAGCACCTCTCGGCCCAGCGCCGCCTTGAACACCGCGTCGACGATGGGCCCTTCGTCACCGACCTCCCCGAGGGCGACCTTGATCTCCTCGATGTTGGGGAGCTTGAGGTCCACCCCCTGGCGAACCGCGAGCTCGACCATGCGCTGCGCGACGCTCATCCGGCAGTTGGGGTTCTGGTAGAGCGCCTCGACGATGCTGGGAAAGGCCAGCCACCGCTGCTCGTTCTCGGCCAAGACGTCGGCGATCCCCTCGGGGCACGCCCGCGCGACGGCGGCGAGGGTCTCGTCGTGCACCGCCGGGTGCCGAACGACGCGCTCGAGCACGGCCTCCTTGCGCGCCATCCGTCGCGCGACGAAGTCCAGCACGCCCGCCGGAAGCGAGGGATCTGCGAGGCCGCCCGAGAGGATGGGCTCCGGCAGGCCCACCAGGGTCTTGGACGCCTTCTCGCCCAACCCCGTCGGGTCGTTGATCCACAGCTGGTACAGCGCGGTCAGCAGGTCTCGCGGTGGCAGCGGTGCCATCCCGCCCGCCACCATCTGCTGCATGGGCGGGGCGGACTGCGGACCCACCAACTTCCACGCTGCGGGGCCGAGTTCTTGCTGCGAGAGTGGTTGGTGGTCGTAGGCCATCGTTGAGTCGTCCGTCGGCTAGCGGTTGCGGGCGTGAATGTGCCGGAGCCCCTCGAGCACCAGCGCGTCGTCGACCAGATCGATCGCATCCGACTCGTTGGCGATGGTCGTGGCGAATCCGCCGGTCGCAATCACGCGGACGGGCCAGTCCACCTCGTCTTTGATGCGCGCGATCAGCCCCTCGACCAACCCCACGTAGCCCAGCACGAGCCCGGACTGGA
This sequence comes from uncultured bacterium, assembly GCA_963761755.1. Taxonomy (GTDB): domain Bacteria; phylum Myxococcota_A; class Polyangia; order Nannocystales; family Nannocystaceae; genus CAJXVA01. Next base: position 920,945 of record CAVXIC010000012.1, on the reverse strand, counting down.
TCGCCGCGACGGTGTTGCGCCCCACAACCGAAGCGGGGCGCCGCGTGTCCACCCGCGGAAGCTTGGCTGCCCGCGCGAAGAGAGCATCGGCGCTGATGCCGATGCCCGGCGCGATCGCACCACCGAGATACTCCGGGACCGGGGAGACCACGTCGAAGGTCGTCGCGGTCCCGAAGTCCACGACCACGATGCCGCGCGGGCTCTCGTCGCCCTCGAGCAGCGCGTAGCGCAGGTTCGCGGCGACGGCCGTGACGATCCGGTCGGCGCCCACGTCCTGCGGGGGGTCGTAGCGGATCGGCATGCCCGTCTTGATGCCCGGCCCGACGACCAGCGGATCGAGCTGGGCGTACTGACGGAGCGCTTCGCACAGGGGCTCGAGCGCAGGGGGCACGACCGAGGCCACGACCGCGTCGGTCAGCGCGGCGAAGCCCAGACCGGCGAGTCCGAGCGCCTGGGCGAGCGCGGCCGCGATCTCGTCGCGTGTCCAGCCCCTCCGGGTGCTCACCCGAAGTTCACACCGTAGCGAGGCACCTTCGAAGACTCCGAGAGTTGTGTGCGAGTTTCCGACGTCGACGCAGAGCAGCATCTCGTCTCCTCTGGCGACCGCTGCACGGTCGCGCACGACGACTGTACCGCCCACATGCGCGTTCTGCTACCGTCGCGATCGTGCCCGAGGGTCCGCCCACGCCGGAAGAATCCGGCGAACACCCCAGCGACGACGAGGATGAGCGCGGCCGCCTGGTGAGCATCCTGGGGCAGGTGGGTCGCGTCGGCAAGGTCGCCGCCCCGCTGCGCACCTGGACGGTGCCGTTCCTGGGCATCTTTGGCGTCGCGGCGCTGATCTTCCTCGCGACGTTCTGGACCGACCAGATCGTCTCCGCCAGGCACGCGGGCACCCCGGTCACGGTGTCGGGGTTGCTCCGGTCGCTCTCCGACCAAGACATCGAGCAGGCGCGCAACACCCTGGGCGGTCTGGGGGAGGTCATGGCGGCCGTGCTCGGACTGGCCCTGACGGTGTCCTCCATCATCGTGCAGCTGGCCGCCACCCGGTTCACCCCGCACATCACCTCTCTCTTCTTTCGCGCCCGCACCAACCTCTTGGTCCTTGCGTTCTTCGTCACCTCGACGGTCTACGTGCTGTGGGTGAACTTCTCGGTGGGCGAGAGCTACCTGCCCCAGTCCGGGGTGTTGGTCTCGATGTTGCTCATGACGGCCAGCCTGCTCCTGCTGTTTCCGTACTTCGCCTACGTCTTCGACTTCCTGGATCCCGAGAAGATCGTCGGCCGCATCATGGTCGATGGCCTCTCGGCCGCCACGCCCACCCAGGGTCGCGCCGTGCGGATCGACGTTCGCCAGGCCCAGGCCATCGAGGCGATCGAGCACCTGGCCAACATCGCTCTCAACGCTCTTCAGCAGAAGGACAAGGGCATCACCTCCGGTGCCATCGACTCCCTGTGCGAGTTCGGCATCCGCTACGGGGAGTCCAAGGCCGCGATGCGCAAGGAGTGGTCGGCGGTTCAGGGCTGGAACCGGCAGAGCCCCGACTTCGTCAGCCTCAGCGACGAGGCCGTCGGGGATCTGCAGCGACGCGGCACGTGGGTGGAGTGGAAGCTGCTGCGGCAGTACCAGATGCTCTTCACGGAGTCGCTGGGCCAGATCAAGGACACCTGCTACCTCATCGCCATCGACACGCGGCGCCTGGGGCAGGCCGCGGGACGCCGAGGCGACCTGTGGGCCCTCGACCTGGCGATCAAGTTCTTCAACACGTACCTGCGCGCGACCATCAACGCCAAGGACATCCGCACCGCCTACAACATCCTGCACCAGTACCGTCAGCTGGCCGAGGCCGCCCTTGCAGGCGACCCGGAGACGGGCCCCGAGCTCGCGCGAAAGCTTCAGCATCGCGCGCTGCAGATCGCCCGGTTCATGCGCTACTACAGCTCGGTCAGCTACGCGCGCGGCATGCCCTTCATCTCCGAGGTCATCGCGCACGACATCGGGACGCTGTGCGATCGGGCGCTGGCCAAAGGCATCGGCGAGCACCGCGACTTCTTGCAGGTCTTCTTGGCCGTCGACGAACACGCCGAGACCAAGGAGCAGGAGAAGACCCTGCGGGGGGTGCGGCGCGCGCAGATCAAGCTCGCGACCACGTACCTGATGCGGGGCGAACGCGAGCTCGCCCGGGAGATCCAGCTCGACATGACCGACGAGCCAGCGTCCCGCCTCCACAGCATCTGGCAAGAGCTGCGCAGCCTCGACACCCGGGAGTTCTGGGAGGTCAACGACCGCGGCACCAACTTCGACTACCTCTCGCCGGCCCAAAAGAACCAGCTCGAAGAGTTCTTCGGCTGGTTCGAGGACCTCGACGTCGAGTTCGAGGTCGCCCGCAGCCGCCAGACGATCTCCTCACTGCTGCCGCAGTGAGCCCGGAGGCGAGGTTCAACTCCCCGTCTGTGGACTCCCCGATTTCGGCATGTGCTCCTCGAAGAACGCCAGCAGCCGGCTCCATGCAATCGCCTCGACGTCCGGGTTGTACTCGGCGCGCAGGGGCGTGAAGCGCCCGGCGACGGCCGCGGCGCCCTCGAGCCGGTTCATGAACGAGTGCCCGGCGCCTTCGTGGAACAAGACCTCGTGCTCCACGCCCAGCTCGAGCAGGTGCTCGCTCAGGCGCCGCCCGTGGGAGACGAACGCGATGTCCTTGGCCCCGTACTGCGCCAGCGTCGGGCAGATGCCCTCGAGGCGCGAGGCCGCTCGCGGAACGGCGCCGTAGAACGGCGCGGCGACGGCGAAGCTCTGGTCCGCCGCGGCGATGAGCGCAAATCCACCGCCCATGCAGAAGCCGCAGACGCCGACCCGACGCTCGTCGACGTCGTGGCGCCCCATCACGGCACGGCGTGCGCCGTCGATCACGGCATAGGCGTGCCCCTTGCCGCTCGCCATCGACTTGAGGGTCTGAACGACGCATGCGGCATTGCCCCCTCGGTACAGGTCGGGCGCCAGCGCGAGGTAGCCCGCCTCGGCGAAGCGGTCGCAGTGACGCCGAACGTCGGCCCCGAACCCCGTGAGGTCGTGAATGACGACCACCGCCGGCCACGGTCCTTCGCCGTCGGGTCGAGAGATGGCCGCATCGTATTGGCGGCCGGAGACTTCGATCGATGTGGTCTCGCTCATGGTGTGTAGTAGGGGTTCGCAGGCGGAAGCGCCCGGAGCTGTGCGGTTCGCTCGTCGGCCAGGCGGTTGATCTGCTTTTGGAGCTTGTAGACCCCGATCGTGTACATGGGGAAGCCGATCAAGATGTTGAGGTACGGGATCATCCCCAGGATCGACAGCGTCAGCATCAGCCCGCGCGATGTGCCGTCGGGGCGGTCGCGGATCCTGTCCTGCAGGTTGAGCCGATCGGTCAAGCGCATGGGCTGGAAGATCAGCCAGTAGAGGTTGAAGTAGGGGATGAAGTTGAACCCGATGGCCTTCGCGGCGCTGGGGTCGTCGTGCTTGGCCTGCGGCATCTTGTCGTGCTGCAGGCCGAAGTGAATCATCGAGAAGATTCCAAAGGTCATCAGGTGCAGCAACACCGCGATGGGGGCCGGGAACGACTCCAGTCGATGCTGCTGCAGGTAGGCCTTGTCCTGCGGGCTCAGGGCCTCGGGCGTCTTGTAGGGCGAGACGTCGCGGTGGACGTAGGGCGACATCGCGACGCCGGGCTGAGGCGCCCCATACGGCAGCACCGGTGGGTAGGGGTTGGGCGCGAGCGCGGTCGGGATCATGTTGGGCAGCATCGCCGGGCCGGGGGCCTGGACCTGGTCGAGCAGCGAGAGGGCAACGCGGGCCGAGGGCGGCCGCTCGGCCATCCCCGGCCGGATCATCGCCAGCAGCGCACGCGAGAGCGCAGGCGGTGCACGGAGCACCGAGGACGGATCGAGGTTGCCGGTGTTGGGGTCCTGAGGCATCGAGGCCGGCTCCAGCCCCGTGGCCATCGCCAGCATCGTCATGCCCAGACCGTACAGGTCGCTCTGCACGCTCGACCGCCCCAGGATCTGCTCGGGCGCCATGTATCCGAACGTGCCCACCGTGGTCATCGACGTGCTCTCCGCGTCGCCGACCTTCACCGCACCGAAGTCGATCAGGTAGACCTGTCCGCTTGCGATCATTACATTGGAGGGGTTGATGTCGCGGTGAATGATCTGCGGCGCGCGCTCGTGCAGGTGAACGAGGATGCCCAGAGCCTGCCGCAGGAAGTTCTCCACCTCGACCGCGGTGAGCCCGCCTCGCGATCGCAGCAGCTCTCGCAGCGTGGTTCCCTCGACCCGCGTCTGCACGGAGACGAACACGCCCGCGCCCTCATCGAGGTAGCTGTCGACCCACCGCGGCACGAAGGGATGCTCGATCGACTTGAGCGCCGCGACCTCTCGCTCGAACAGATCGAACTGCTTCCAGTGCTCGAGGTTGGCGATGCCCAGGCGCTTGAGCACGAACGCCCCGCCGTCGGAGACGCGCCGAACCGCATAGGTCGACGCCGAGCCCGACTCCCGCAGGGTCGCCATCACTTCGTATGCATCCGAGGGCGTTCGAAACACCTGCGCAGCCATGCGCGGCAACCGTAGCACCTGCTACCGTGCTCAACATGCGACGGCGGACCTTTGCGGCTTCGATTGTGGTGACCTTCGCGCTGGCCGAAGGCGCCTGTGATGGCGGGACCCCCACGGTGAACCCACCGCCTCCTCCCCAGCCCCAGCCGACCTCTGAGTCGTCCGCAGAGAGCAGCCAGGCGCCCGAACCCCAGCCACAGCCCGAACCCCAGCCACAGCCCGACCCCCAGCCACAGCCCGACCCCCAGCCACAGCCCGACCCCCAGCCCGACCCCGCGCAGGTCACCGGGGACCGCATCGAGCTGCGCTCGGACGGCACGTGCCTGAAGTTCGTGGACCCGCAGTGTCCGCCCGACCCCGCCGCCACCTGCAACCCGCCGCCCCCGCGCGAGGTCCCCTGCCCCGACTCGGTCTATCCCGAGCCGACCGATCCCGCGAAGGTGACGGCGCGCGCCGATGGATCGTGCTGGGAGTCCATGGGCGGAACCTCGAACTGCCCCAAGGGCGCGATGTGCAACCCTCCGCCGCCCCGCCGGGTCCGCTGCAAGGACGCGCCGTGACCGAGCTCGGCCACATCGGCGACGAGTGGCAGCGACGCGCCGCGGCCGAGTACACCAGCTGCGCGATCACGGCGTCCTTCGTGCAGTGGCTCGTTCGGCTGGGCGCACCACCCGAGCTCATTCGCGACGGACTGCGCATCGTCGACGACGAGCTCGAGCACGCCACACTCAGCCACGTGGTGGCGCGCGAAGCCGGCTGCGAAGCGCAGCCCCGGCTGGCCGAGGAGTCCTTGGGCCTGTCACGCTCGGACGCTCCGCTGTGGCTCGATGCGCTGTGGGTGACCGTCGAAGCGTTCTGCCTGGGCGAGACGGTCGCCGTCCCCTTGTTCGCCGCGATGCGGGCCGAGTGCACCGTGGCCGCCGCCCGGGCCGCGCTCGACCGGATCGTGCGCGACGAGGTGCGGCATCGAGACTTCGGCTGGTCGTGCCTGGACTGGTTCACGCAAACCCGCGGCCCCGACGCGGGCCGCCAGGTCGAGCGCGCGCTGCCGGCCATGATGTCGCGGCTGCGGGCCAACTACGGCCCAGGAGACGATGTGTCGTCGTCCAAGACCGGTCCGCAGGACGCGGCCTGGGGTTTGCTCTGGGTTCCGCGATACGCGGAGATCCTGGAGCGATGCGTGGTGCGGGACTATCGCCCCCGCTTCGCGGCGCTCGGCATCGATGCGTCCGCATGTGATGCCTGACCCCGGCGGATTGCATCGGGGCGTGTAGACTGCTGGAGCGATGTTCTTGTCCGCGCTGCTCACCGCCACCGTCGCGCTCGCCCCCGCGAGCGGTGAGGCCACGTCCCCGTCCGCGGGCGACGCCAACGTCGACGCCACGGCCGAGCCCGAGGCCAAGCCCAACGCGCAGCCCGAGACCAAGCCCGAGGCCAAGCCCAGCGCCAAGGACGAAGCCCAACCGGCCAAACCCAACGGGACCGCCGAGGACGGGGCCAAGCCGGCCGCGCCCAACGCATCCTTGATGCGGCCCTTCGACGCCGTGGTGGTCCCTGCCGCCGGACCCATCGTCACCGAGACCTGCGAGGCGGTCCGGACCCCGTCCCGCACCCCGCCCGAGTCCCTCTCCTGCACCGGGTGGCGCATCGAGTGGACGCACAAGGGCAAGGTGTGGGGATCCCTGCACGCCGCCAGCCTCGCCGAGCTCCAGCAAAAGAAGGCCCGACACCTCGCCTTCGAACGCCAGTACGCACGCGCGTTCGACCTGCCCAAGGATGTCCGCTACGACGAGGCGAGCCCCAACGTCTGCGACCAGTGCGATCCCGCGATCGCGCGCGGCCGGTGGGGCGAAGGGCAGACCTTCTCCGGCCTGCAGTCCGCGCGCGCGCTGCAGGACGCCAACGAGATGCTCTCGGAGTTCGAGCGGGTCTTCTACGACACCCACGCCCCCGAAGTCGCCGAGGTCGCCCGGCTCGCCGGGGAGCGCAAGAGCGCCGCGGCAGCCAAGCGCTACGCGCAGCAGCTCAGCCTGGCTGCGGCGGAGCTCGCCGCGTGGCAAGCACAGCTCGACCAAGCCGAGCTGCTGCGCTCGGAGGACAAGGTCGGCAAGGTGATCGCCGCGATGAAGGCCCGCGGAACGGCCCTGGACAAGGGCTTGGACGCGCTCGGCAAGCAGGTCGCCTCCGAGGTCGCCAAGGCCCACGCCGGCGTCTACGCCCAGGAAGGAGCGGCCCCCGCGTCCACACCGACCCTCACCGTTGCGGTCGATGGCCGCAAGGTCACCGCCACCTTCGGGCTCGGCAAGGCCAGCTCGGTCTGGTTCGAGGGGACCGTCGCGCTCGACGGCAGCATTCGCGGACGCTCCCTCATGGCGCCCCCCGGCGTGAAGCTCAGCTGCCAGGAGCACGCCGAGGCCTGCGGGTACGAGTACATCCCCTCGATGATCCGCTTCAGCGTTCGCCCCGAGCCCCGCAAGGAAGTCTTGGAGCTGTGGTTCCAGCGTGACACGTGGGTGGCCGCCACCCCCTTCAGTCGCGACTGATCCCGCGAGCCTCACCGTGAGAGATCTCGACGGCCTCGCATCACTCGACCCCGAGCGGGTCACGCTGCCGCATGGCTGCGAAGTGACCCTGCGCAGAGCCCTCGTCGCCGAGGATGGGACCCTTCCCATGGGCGCGATCGGACGCGTCACCGAGCACCTGGAGGACGGACGCCTGAGGGTGTCGCTGGTGGGTCGCAAGTCCGTCGTTGTGTCCCGCGCAGACATCATGCCCCGCAGCGATGGACAGCTGAAGCACGCGATGCAGCGCGCGACCGTCGAGGCCGCCCTGGCTCCGTGCACGCTGGCACGCTGCACCGTCGGCTCGCGCGCGTGGGGGCTCGCCTCCGAGGGCAGCGACCACGATACCCGAGGCGTCGTGCTGTGGCCGTTTCCGTGGGCGTGCGCGCGCGGACGGGTTCCCGACGTCGTCGTCAGCGCCGACGGCAGCCATACGCTCTGGGAGGTGGGGCGCACCATCGAGCAGGCCCTGCGCGCCGATCCCAACACGCTCGAGATGCTCTTCGTGCCCGAGCGCGAGAAGCTCGATCCTCTCGCCGACGTGCTGTTCGAGGCGCGCGAGGCCTTCGTGTCCCAGCGCATCTACGGCTCGTTCGGACGCTATGCGGTGGCCCAGTCCAAGAGTCTCGAAGCCGCGCGCGCGCACAGCGTGCTTCCCCCCGAGCCCGACCATGCCGTGGCCGAGGCCGTCGTGTTTCAGCTGCGCGAAGCTGCCGCCCGGCGATGGCTCGATCGCGCGGCCGGCCCGTGGGGCAAAGACGCGCCCGTGGTCCCCGTCAGGCTGTAGGCTTCGGCCATGCGAGACGACCGGCTTCGCGAAGACCAACGAACCGTGGCCCAGGCCGCGCTGGCCCAGGAGTCTGCGCAGCGCCAGCACGTCGTCGTGCACCTGTCGGGCGCCCACGCCTACGGCTTCCCCAGCCCCGACAGCGACCTCGATCTCAAGGCGGTGCACATCGCCGACACGCGTGCGCTGCTCGGACTTCGCACGCCCCCTCCTGCCGCCAATCGGCTGGAGATCATCAGCGGGATCGAGATCGACTACACGTCCAACGAGCTGGGGCAGTGCGTGGCCGGGCTCCTGCGCGGAGATGGCAACATGCTGGAGCGCGTGCTCAGCCAGGCCTGGGTCGGCGAGCGCGACCCGATGTGCGATGCGCTCGCCGAGCACGCTCGCGCAACGCTCAGCCGCCGCTACCACCGGCACTACGCGGGCTTTGCCCGCAGCCAGCAGCGCCACGTGCTCGAGTCCGAGACGCCGACCGCAAAGCGGGTGCTCTACGTCCTGCGCACCGCGCTGACCGGGGTGCACCTGCTGCGGACCGGCGCATGCGAGCCGGATCTCACCCGCCTGTGCGCTCAATACGACGTGCCGGAGGTCGATGCGCTGGTCGAGCACAAGCAAAGGTCCGAGCAGGAGCCGCTGCCCGAGCCCGAGGCGAGCGTCGCGGTCATGGACCGCGTGCTGGCGCTGCTCGACGCGTCCCGGGAGACCAGTGACCTCCCGACCGAGGCGTCCCCCGAAGCAGCCGATGCCCTCGAGGCGTGGCTCGTCGACACCCGCCTGTCGCGAGTGTCGGGGTGAACGTCTCCACGCCGAGGCATGCCCGGGGGCGCCCAGCGGAGTCAGGATGCGGGCAGGATGACCGTATCGATGACGTGAATCACGCCGTTGCTGGTGACGATGTCCGCCTTGGTCACCGTCGCATCACCGATCTTCACGCCGTCTGAAGCGTCGACCGCGAGCTTGTCTCCGGACATGACCTCGGCCTCGGTCAGCTTCGCGGCGTCCGCAGCCATGACCTTGCCGCTGACCACGTGCATCAGCAGGACCTTTTTGAGATCCTCGGGGTTGGCGAGCAGCGCGTCCAGTGCCGCCTTGTCGACTTTGGCGAACGCGTCGTCGGTGGGCGCGAACACCGTGAACGGCCCCTCGCCCTGGAGGGTTTCGACCAGGCCAGCCTTTTCGAGGGCGATCGCGAGGGTCTTGAAGTTGCCGGCCGCGACGGCGGTCGCGACGATGTCCATCTCCTCGCCCGCGGCGTCCTCGGGCGCGTCGGGTTTGGCTTCCTCGGCCGGTTTCGCGTCGGCGGCCTCGTCCATCTTGCCGTCGTCGGCCTTCGCGTCCTTGGCGTCGGCAGCCTTGGTGTCGTCTTTGTTGGCGTCGGTCTTGGAGTCGCAGCCCGAGCCGAGCGCGAGACAGAGTGCGATTGGGGCGATGATCGTTGAAGAGCGCATGTGTTCCTCGAGTCCGCCCCGACGCTAGGCGACCTGGCCCAGAGCGCAAGCGACTGGTCGCTGGCGACGATGCTGCGCGCCCGCAGACCCCTCGCAGACTCAGCCGAACAGCCCGAGTTGCCCCGAGCGCTCCGGCCTGCGAAACGGCGAGGGATCCGGAACCGCGGGCGCTTTGCCCAACCCGACCCGCTTGGCGGCGCCGCGAATCATCGCCTCGATGACGTCCCACCGTGCACCCTGCCCCCGCATGCGCGCGCCGAAGCGAGGGTCGTTGCGCGCACCTCCGCGACAGGCCTCGATTTGACTGAGGATCCGATCGGCCCGCAGCGGCAGCGTCTCGCGAATCCTGGCCTCGAAGACCGCATCGACCGGGCGCGGCAGCCGGACCATGGTCGAGCCGTAGAAGGACGCGCCGGCGTCCTTGGCCGCTTGCAGCACGGCCGGCGCTTCGGCGTCGTTGAGCCCGGGAATGATGGGGCTGACGTTGACGCCGACGGTGATGCCCGCGGACGCCAGCGTCTCGATGACCGCCAACCGCCGCGCGGGCGAGGGAACGTAGGGCTCGATCGCCCGCGCGTACTGGGGCGAGAGGAACGGCAAACTCACCGTCACCGTCGCGTAGGCTTCGCGTCCCAGCTCGGCGATGAGCGCGGCGTCACGCTCGACGACCGCGCCCTTGGTGATGATCGAGACCGGGTTGCGATACTCCAGGCACACCTGCAGACACGCCCGCGTGAGGCCATGCATCGCCTCGAGCGGCTGATAGCAGTCGGTGTTGCCCGAGAAGAGCACCAGCTCGCCCGTCCATCCCCGGCGATCGAATCGCTCGGCCAGCAGCCGCGGCGCCTGAGGCTTGACGATTAGCTTGCGCTCGAAGTCGGTGCCCGCGCCGAAGTCGAGATACTCGTGCGAAGGCCGGGCGTAGCAGTACGCGCAGCCGTGAAAGCAGCCGCGGTATGGATTGGCCGACCAGTCGAACCCGAGGTCGGGGCTGTCGTTGCGCGACAAGATGCTCTTGGACTGATCCTCGAACACCGACAGCCGCACCTTGGGCGGCAGCTCCACGTCCCACGCCACCGCCGTCTGGTGAAAGCGGTTGTCGGGGTTGCTCATCCGGCGCAGCACGCTGGGCTCGTGGGTCACCGCCGAAGACTGTCACAATGTTCAGTGTCAGCCAAGCGCGCTCCGCAGGCGCGCTTAGATGGGCTCGAAGGACTCGACCACGGTCATCGTGCCCACCGGGAAGCGCGTCTCCTGCTGACGCTCCATCAGGCGGTCGCCGTCGAGCCAGATCGTCGCGGTGAGCGAGTCACTCCCCGCCACCGCGGTCCGAAACGTGATCGGACTGGAGGGCAAGGGGGTCTGCACGGGATCCATGACCGCGACGGTGGGCGCGCCGGGATCGACGCTGAGCACCAGCCAATCCCGGACATCACCCTCGGGCTGCTCGGGCGGGCGACCGGCGACCAACATCGCGAGCGCGTGCAGGATGCCCATGCGGATGAGGCTGACCGCGAACGCTTCCCGAAAGCCTGCGGGCTGCGGCAGGTCGAAGCCCCGTGCGCCACCGGTGCCGCGCAGGCGCGTGCCGTCGGCGGTGAAGTCGAGCTCGACGGGCGTCTCGCCGAACGTGCCCGAGGCCTTGAGGACGACCCGCTCACCCTGGAGAACCAGGCTGCCGATGAAGCGGCTGTGGAGCGCACCGCCCGAACGCACCGTGAAGCGCATGCTCAGGTCGTCTTCGATCAAGGAGCGCTCCGACGCGAGCAAGCGTGCGGCCGCGTCGGGACGCTTCGGCGGCGCTCGCGTGGCGGCCGGTCGCGCTGCCTCGGCGGGCGGCGCGGGCTCGATCGCGGGCTTCGCCGCGCATCCGAGGGCGCAGGCAAGAGCGACGAGGGCGTGCACGCGCATCGGACGAGCGTACACCGGCCGTGCCTCTGTTCAAGTCGCCCAAGACCGTCCATCCTCCCCCCGTGGCGCTCTCGTCCATCCTTGCAGACCTCGACGAACTCACCGGCCAGGCGCGCGGTCAGGCAAAGAAGACCCAGCACATCGGGGTCGGCCACGGCCAGATCGCGCAGGTCGGCCCGTGGCTGGCGCAGGCGCACCCGGACAAGCGCGACGTCTTGGTCTGCGATGCGCACACCCAGCACGCGGCCGGCGATGCGCTGCTCGCGGCCCTCCTCGCCTCGGGACGCGAGGCCACGCTGCACGTGCTCGAGCCGCGCACCGGCGAGGACCACGTGATGTGTGCCGACGAGGAGATCGATGCCCTGCGGGCGCTCCTCCTGCCCCACGAGGACATCAACGCCATCGCGGTCGGTGCGGGCTCGATCAACGACATCGTCAAGATGGCGACCGCGCAGCTGGACCGGCCCTACCAGAGCGTCGCGACGGCTGCGAGCATGAACGGCTACACCTCGGCGATCGCGGCCGTGCTCTCCAGAGGTGTCAAGCGCACGCTGCAGGCCCAGCAGGCCCAGGCCGTCTTCGCCGACGTCGACGTCTTGGCCCGCGCCCCGAGTCACCTCAACCTCGCGGGCTTCGGCGACCTGCTGTCCAAGCCCTACAGCAACGCCGACTGGCGGCTGAGCGCCTTCGTGCGCGGCGTTCCCTACGAGGATCGCCCCGCCAAGCTGCTCGACCGCGCCTTCGTCGCCCTGCTCGACGCCTCCGGCTCGATCGGCCGCGCCGAGGCCGAGGGCATCGAGCTGCTCGCGGCCACCATCATCCTCTCGGGGTTCACGATGGCCATCGCGGGCACCTCGGCTCCAGCGTCGGGCGGCGAGCACCTGGTCAGCCACTACTGGGACATGGAGCAGCACTGCCACGACCTGCCGCTGCGAGGGCTGCACGGCACCCAGGTCGGCATCGCCACCGGCATGTCCGCGATGCTGTTCGAGCGGCTCGTCGCGCTCGAGCCCGAGGACATCGACCCCGACGCCGCGGCCGCCCGGCTGCCCGATGCGTCCTACGTGGAGGGCCTCGCCGAGCGGCACGGAGGGTTGACGGCCCCGGTGGTCGAAGAGGTTCGCGAGCAGATCCAGGCCAAGCAAAGGACCGGTGACGCGCTTCGCGACGAGCTGACCGCCGTGAAGCGAGCGTGGCCCGAGATTCGCGCGACGCTGCAGGGCATCCTCATGCCCTCGCGGCGCATGTACGAGGCCCTGGACGCCGCGCACGCCCCCTCGCGGCCCAGCGATCTGCAGGTGACCCGCGAGCACGCGATTCGCACCCTGACCGTCTGTCGGGAGATTCGGGGGCGCTACGTCGCGATGGACCTCATCGCCGACCTCGGGCTGCTGCCCCGGTGGGCGGAGGAGATCGTCACGCAGGTCGAAGCCCGCGCCACCGCCTGAGCTCAGCGGCGAATCCGCGGTCGGCGACCGGGCGCCCCGGCGGGCATCTCGACCACGAACCAACGCCGGTCCACGACACCGGGGGTACCGGCGGCACCGGACGGACCGGTCTGCGACGCGGCCGACGGCACGTGGGCGTCGAGCGTGATCAAGGCGTGGCGCTCGTCGGAGGACCAATACACGCGAAGCTGCGCCTCGAGGACGGCCTCGGACCCGGGTCGCTCGGCGAGCCGTCGCAACGCCGCCGAAGACACCTCGAGGGGCGCCTGCACGATCGTCGCAGTCGCGCCGCCCTCGACCCACCGCACGTGCATCGTCGGGGCGGTCTGTGTGGCCGCCAGCGCCTCGAAGTTCCACCACGACACGTCGAAGCCGGCGCGCTTGGCCTGCACCTGCACGCGCGTGCCCTCGGGCACGTCTTCGAGCCCCATCGTCAGCGCCCCGGAGCGTCGCGCCGGTTCACGACGGGACTCGGGTCGCCGCAGCAGCAGCTCGGTTCGCCGCACGAGCCACTGCGCCTCGGACTTCGACGCCGCGGCGGCCTGGGCCAGCGGATCGTCGCCGGGGAGCGACGCGTTCGACACCCTCTGCACGACGTAGGTGTCGAGCACCGCGCCGGAGGTGCCGTCGATTTCGACCGCGAGCTCGAGGTAGTTCGCGAACCCTCGCGCGGCGAGCTTGGACCCGTACACGAGGCGCAAGGCGGCTCGATCGGCGTCGGGGGTCCAGCCGAGCACGTGCACGGCCGATGGCGCGGGGAGGGACGAGAGGTCCGCGATGCCGGTGCTCCCCGGCTGCGGTGTCGTTGCCGGCACGTCCTCGCCCAGGTACTGCAGGTCGGGCAGGTCGGGGGGTTCGGCCACCTCCCCCGCCGACCCGCCACGAACCTCCACCCGCTGGGTTCGCGGCTCCTGCTCGGCCGCCGGCTCCCACAGGAAGACCCCAGCGATCGCCGCGCCACCGACCGCCGCGGGGATGGACGCGAGCGCGGCGATCTTGCCGACCGCCGGCCCCGAGCGCCTCTGGGAGCTCGCCTCCCCAGCCCCGGAGTCCAGCTGCTGGGGGATCGACGGCAGGCCCCCCGGGCCGCGCTGCATGTCGGTCGCCTCCGGCGACCCCACGTCCCGCACGCCGGCGACCGTCGGCTGACTCCCCTGCAGGAGCGCCATGTCGGCGGTGGTGCCGGCCATGTGGGCGTGCTCGGCGTGGCCCGCTCCGGCGGCCGGACTGAGCAGGGGTTCGGACCGCGCGACGGAGGCCTCGGCCGGCGCGCCGTGCTCGGGCAGCATCGCCCGGGCGGGAGCGCCTGCGGCCTCGGCCCACGGCCCCAGGACTGCGCCGAGCGCAGCGGTGGCCGCCGTCGCGTCCGCGAAGCGCTGCTGTGGGTCCCGGACGACGCACTGCGCGAACCAGTCGTCGAAGCCCGGGGGCAGCCGCGGGCCGACGCCATACTCGAGCGCCCGCACGCTGGGCGTCACCAGATCCGCAAACAGCTGCTCGGCGAACAGCGCCTGCACGGTCACGCGCTCGCCGTAGGCGGCCGTCCAGTACACCCGCCCGGTGATCGCCCAAAACGCCAGCAGCCCCAGCGCCCAGACGTCGGTGCGGACCGACAAGGGCTCGGCGTTGATCTGCTCGGGCGCCATCCACATCGGTGACCCGATGGTCGCGGTGTCGGTGCTGACCACCGCCTCGCGGGTGATCTTGGCGATGCCAAAGTCGAGAATCTTGACCAGGAACGCACCCCCGGCCCGGCGGCTGTAGGCCACGAAGATGTTCTCGGGCTTGAGGTCGCGATGGATGACGCCGGCGGCGTGGGCAGCCCCCAGCCCATGCCCCAGCTGCGCGAACAGGGTGCGCAGGTGCCGGGGCTCGAACGGGCCCCGCTCGGTCCCGAGCCGCTTGAGGTCGAGGCCGTCGAGCATCTCCATCGCCAGCCACGGCAGACCGGTCGAGGCATCGATGCCCGCACCGATCACGTCGACCACGTGGTCGGAGTCGATCTCCGCCCCGACGGTCGCCTCCCGCACGAAGCGGGTCTGCGCCTTCTCGTCGGCGCCGAAGCGATTGGTCAGCACCTTCAGCGCGCGATGCTTGCGCGTGGAGATCTGCTCGGCCTCGTACACCGCGCCCATCCCTCCCGCGCCGAGGCGGCGGACCACGCGGTAGTGGCCCGCGAACAGCGAGCCCGGCTCGAGCACGGACACCTCGCGCGGATCCTACCAGAGCCGACGCGCGCTCATCGCTCGAGTCCCAAGGCCCGTAGCGGCTGCCGATGATGCTCGAACACCAGGTTCGTCTCCAGGTGACGGACCAATGGATGCGAGGCGATCCCCTCGAGCACCACCCTGCGCAGATCGTCCGTATCCCGGGCCATGACGTGCACCACCAGGTCCTGCGCGCCCCCGACGTAGAACACCTGCGCCACCTCGGGCCGGGCGAGGACCAGGTCGATGAAGGCGCGCGAGTCGGCGCGGGCGTGGGAGTGCAGCTGGACGAACACCACGACGCCCAGCGTCAGACCGAGGGCCTCCGGATCGACGAGGGCGCTGAAACCCGTCAACACGCCGCTGTCGACCAGACGCTGCACGCGAGCGAGGGTCGTGGACGGAGCCAGGCCGACGTGCCGCGCCAGGTCCCGGTTGCTGATGCGCGCATCGGCCTGCAGGAGGTCGATCAGCTGGTGATCGATGTGGTCGAGACGCATCGACCCGAACCGTAGCGGTCTGCGGCCAGCACGCACGTCTCCATCGGGCTCGGCCAACGTTCGCCCCACCCGCGCCTCGGCTGAAAAGGGTTCGGAGGCCCACGGGCAGTTGCGCCCTGGACAGAATTTCGTTCGGACCTGAACGATTATCCGTGAATCTTCTTGGCGTTGACTCATGTTTCGGCCCCATGGAGTTCACAAGGACGCGTGTCTCGCGCGAGCTGTTCATTTCGCGCGTCGCCCAGCTCCTGCACGCGCAGGGCACCCCGACGCACCGGGGCGAGGCCCTGGTGACGCGGCTGGGCGAAACCCTGGGCGTCCCGCTGCAGGTCTCCTTCTCGCCGACCGAGCTGCTGCTGTCGTTCGGCGAGGAGCCCGACGTCCGGACGATCGTGCGTCGGGTGCCCCCCGGGGCCGCCCAGCTGGGCCGCTTGGCGGCCACCACCGAGGTGCTCGACGACGTGTTTGCCGGCCGGCTCGACGTGGACCGGGCGCGTCGCCGGCTGAACTCGATCGCGCGGATGCGGCTCCCGCTGGGGCCTGTCGCCATGATCTTCGCGGGCGGGATGACCTCGGCCAGCGCGGCGCCGCTGCTGGGGGGTGGGCTGCGCGAGATCCTGGTCGCGGCCGTGCTGGGGACGCTGGTGGCGGCGCTCGAGCGGTTCCTGCGCTCCACCCCCCGGTTCGCCGCGCTGTCCGAGCCCCTGTGCGCCCTGGTGGTGGGCGCGGCCTCCCACGCGCTCGCGGCCACGTGGCTGCCGCACGCCGACGGCGTCGTCATCTTGGCGACCCTCATCGTGCTCGTGCCCGGCCTGACGTTCACGACCGCGTTGGTCGAGCTCGCCACCGGGCACTGGGCGGCCGGCACCGCGCGCATGGCCGGCGCCTGCGGGACCTTCCTGCAGCTCGCCGTCGGCGTCGCGCTCGGTCGCTCGGTCGCCGGATCGATGCTCGGCGCGTCCGTGGCCGCGGTCCATCCCGCACCCGCGCTCGAGCCGATGTGGGTCGCCTTGGCCACCGGCATCGCGGCCCTCTCCTTCGCCCTGCTCCTGCAGGCCCGACCCAAGGATTGGCCGTGGATCGTGCTCGCCGGCATGTTCGCCAGCCTCGGACACGCGTTCGGCGTTCACCTGCTGGGTCCGGGATTGGGCGCGTTCGGTGGGGCGCTGGTCCTCGGCGTGCTGAGCAACGCCTACGCCGGCGGAGGCCGGCGACCCGCGCTCGTCCCGCTGACCCCGGGCGTGCTGCTGCTCGTGCCCGGCACGGTCGGCTACCGCGCCCTCGACCTGCTCATGGCCCACGACGTCGTCGCCGGGCTGGAGACCGCGGTGGAAATGCTCGTCATCGCCAGCTCGATCGTGGCCGGGCTGCTGGTCGCCAACGGCGTCCTGCCGCCCCGTCGCGACCTCTGACATTCGCGCTTGACGACTAATCTACTCGCGAGTAGGTTGTTTGCATGGGTCGCTCGCTGCCGTACTGGATCGTGTTCTTCGTGCCCCTGGTCGCGGTCGTGGGTCTGCGCATCGGTGGCCTCGCGACCCTGGGCACCCTGGCCCTCATCTTCGGGGTGATCCCGCTGCTCGAGGCCCTCGCGGGGATGCGGACCGACAACGAGGGCACCGATGGCCCCACGCGGCGCCTCGCGTTCGACCTGCCGCTGTACGTCTGGGTCCCGGCGCAGCTGGGGATTCAGGCCTACGGGCTGTGGCTGATCCTCGGGGGCCACCTCCCAGGGTGGGAAGGGGCCGTCGGAACCCTGTCCATCGGAGTCATGGCAGCCGCGGGCGGCATCAACATCGCGCACGAGCTGATGCACCGAAAGACTCGCCCGGAGCGCGCGCTCGCCGAGGTCCTGATGGCCTCGGTCACCTACACCCACTTCTGCATCGAGCACGTCTACGGACACCATCGCCACGTGGCGACACCGCTGGACGCGGCCAGCTCCCGCTACGGCGAGAGCGTGTACCACTTCCTGCCCCGCACGCTGTGGGGCGGCCTGCGCAGCGCCGTACGCATCGAGTCCGCGCGCGCCCGCAAGCAGGGCATCTCACCGTGGAGCCTGCGGCACCGCTTGACCCGCTACGCGCTCACCCAGGTGCTGATCTACGCCGGCCTGGGGCTGACCCTGGGCCCGATCGCCATCGCCTACTGGGCCGGGCAGAGCCTGACGGCGATGGTCGTGCTCGAGATCATCAACTACGTCGAACACTACGGATTGTCGCGTCGCGAGCTGTCACCGGGGCGATACGAGCGCGTCCAGCCGTGGCACTCCTGGAACGCCAGCCATCGCTTGACCAACTGGCTGCTGTTCAACCTGCAGCGGCACAGCGACCACCACTACCTGGCCAGCCGCCCCTACCACATGCTGCGCCACTACGAGCAGGTCCCCCAGCTACCCGCAGGGTACGCGACCATGATCCTCGCCTCGCTGGTGCCGCCGCTGTGGCGCGCGATCATGCATCCACGCGTCGAGGCGTGGACGCGCCAGCGCTCGGAGAGCAGCGCCGGCCTCGAAGAGCTCGCCGCCTGAGTTCCCACCGTTGGGCCCCCCCGCGGCGCGATCACTTCGCGCCGCGGCCGAAGTTGAACGCCACGAAGTCGCGATACAGCCCCGGCGGATCGGTGTCCTCTCGGCCCAGCTTCTTGCGGACCTCGGGCACCAGCGCGCCGCTGGCCCACGCGACGTCGGCCGCGGTGCGGAGCGCTCGCCCGTAGTTCTTCTCCAGGTAGTACGCCCGCGACTCGAACCAGAACCTGGGGCGGCGCTTGAGCTTGTCCTTCATCCCGGTCGACACCTGACCGATGTGCTCGGCGCCGCTCTCCATCACGTAGTACGTCTTCCACCCCGCGCGGGCGGCTCGCAGCGAGAGGTCCGTCTCCTCGAAGTACAGGAAGAAGTTTTCGTCGAACATGCCGATCTCGTCGAGCATGCTTCGGCGCAGCATCACGCTGGCGCCCGAGACCCAGTCGACCGGGCACGTCTGGGTGGGCGCGGGCATCGAGACGCGCCAGCGATCCAACAACCGGCTCGCCACCCCCAGGCGCAGACCTTGTTCGAGCTCGGAGAAGACCGAGGGAAACCGGAACGCCGACAGCCGCAGCGCGCCCCCGGGATGTCGGATCCGACTGCCCGCCAGGCCCGCGTCCGCCGTGCGGTCCATGAAGTCGAGCAGGGCCCTCGCCCCGCCCGGATCCGGGAGCGCGTCGGGGTTGAGCAGATAGAAATACTCCGGAGGGTCCTCCCAGCTCAGCGCGTGCCGGAACGCGAGGTTGTTGCCGGCGCCGAAGCCCGCGTTGCGATCGGCGGCGATGATGTCCACCCGGTCGCCCCACCCGCGCTCGGCCACCGCAGCCACGAGCGTCTCGTACGAGCCGTCCTGGGAGTCGTTTTCGACGACGATGGCGCGCCCGCCGAGCGGATCGAGATCGCCGAGCGCCGCTTCTACGGCGCGCAGTGTGAGTTCGGCGGTCTTGTAGTTGACGGTGACGGAGACGACCTTCATGACGCGCCCCAGAGGAGTACCGCATCCGCGCATCGCGTCGGAACGCCCGTATTGCGACGTCACCGGGACGTCACGAGGGTTACGGGTCACGGACCGCCATCGCTGCTACCATCCCGGCGCCTGGGACTGAGCATGACGGCGTACAATCTCACCCACCTCAAGCAGCTCGAAGCCGAGAGCATCCACATCATCCGCGAGGTTGCCGCGGAGTTCGACAAGCCGGTCATGCTGTATTCGATCGGCAAGGACTCGGCGTGCATGCTCCACTTGGCGATGAAGGCGTTTCACCCCGCGAAACCGCCCTTCCCGCTGATGCACGTCGACACGACGTTCAAGTTCAAGGCCATGACCAAGTTCCGCGACGAGTACGCGGCCAAGGAACTGGGCCTGGAGCTGATCGTGCACACCAACGAGGAGGGCGTGAAGCAGGGCATCAACCCCTTCACGCACGGCTCCGCGGTGCACACCGACGTCATGAAGACCCAAGCCCTCCGGCAGGCGCTCAACAAGTATCGCTTCGACGCCGCGTTCGGCGGAGCCCGCCGCGACGAGGAGAAATCGCGCGCCAAGGAGCGCGTGTTCTCCTTCCGGGACGAGAACCACCGCTGGGACCCCAAGAACCAGCGCCCGGAGCTGTGGAACATCTACAATGCCCGGGTCAAGAAGGACGAGAGCATCCGGGTCTTCCCGCTGTCCAACTGGACCGAGCTCGACGTGTGGCAGTACATCCACCTCGAGAAGATTCCGATCGTCCCGCTGTACTACTCCGCCCTGCGTCCGGTGGTCGAGCGCGACGGCGTGCTGATTATGGTCGACGATGACCGCCTGCCGCTGAAGGAAGGCGAGGTCCCGCAGATGAAGATGATCCGCTTCCGCACCTTGGGCTGCTACCCGCTGACCGGCGCGGTCGAATCCGAGGCAACCACCCTGCCGGAGATCATCCAAGAGATGCTGCTGACCACCCAGTCGGAGCGTCAAGGTCGGATGATCGACTACGACTCCTCGGGGTCGATGGAAGAGAAGAAGAAGGAGGGTTACTTCTAATGTCCCACCAGTCGGATCTCATCGAAAAAGACATCAACGCCTACCTCGAGCAGCACGAGCGCAAGGAGCTCCTCCGCTTCTTGACGTGCGGCTCGGTCGACGACGGCAAGAGCACCCTCATCGGTCGTCTGCTGTACGACAGCAAGATGATCTACGAGGACCAGCTCGCCGCGATTCGGCGCGACTCCGCCACGGTCGGCAACGCAGACGGGGAGTTCGACCCCGCGCTGCTCACCGACGGCCTCAAGGCGGAGCGGGAGCAGGGCATCACCATCGACGTCGCGTACCGCTACTTCTCCACGGCCAAGCGCAAGTTCATCATCGCCGACACGCCCGGGCACGAGCAGTACACCCGCAACATGGCCACGGGCGCCTCAAACTGCGACCTGGCGGTGATCCTGGTCGATGCGCGTCACGGCGTGCTCACCCAGACCAAGCGCCACAGCTTCATCGTGTCGCTGCTGGGCATCAAGCACGTGCTGGTGGCCATCAACAAGATGGACCTCGTGGACTTCAGCCAGGAGCGCTACCAAGAGATCGTCCGCGACTACGAGACCTTCGCGACCAAGCTCGACGTCCCCGACCTCGACTTCATCCCGCTGTCCGCCCTCAAGGGAGACAACGTCGTCGACCGCTCCGACAAGATGCCCTGGTACGAGGGGCAGACGCTGATGCGCTTCCTCGAGAACGTCTACATCGGCGCCGACCGCAACATGCAGGACTTCCGGTTCCCGGTGCAGTACGTCATCCGGCCGAACCTGGACTTCCGAGGGTTCGCCGGCACCGTCGCCTCGGGCGTCGTGCGCAAGGGCGACGAGATCATGGTCCTGCCCTCGCGCAAGACCTCCAAGGTCAAGACCATCCACACGATGGACGGAGACCTCGACGAAGCCTTCCCGCCGCTCTCGGTCACGCTCACGCTCGAGAACGAGATCGACTGCAGCCGCGGCGACATGATCGTTCGCCCCGGCAACGTGCCCCGCATCGGCTCGCGCTTCGACGCCAGCATCGTCTGGATGTCCGAGGACGCGATGGTCCCCGGTCGCGAGTACCTGTTCAAGCTCGGACCCAAATCGGTTCCCGGTCAGGTCCGCACCATGCGGCATCAGATCGACGTCAACACGCTGCACCGCAAGGACGCCCCCACGCTGAGCCTCAACGAGATCGGCCGCTGCGAGATCAAGCTCTCGGGCGCGGTCGCCTTCGATGGCTACAAGCGCAGCAAGGGCACCGGCGCGTTCGTGATGATCGATCGGATCAGCAACGCCACGGTCGCCGCCGGCATGATCCTCGATCGACAGTCCGGCGACGTCGCCGACGTGTGGGACGCGGAGCTCGAGTACGATCTGGCCTCGCACGAGAGTCGCGTGACCGCGCAGGAGCGGCAGGCACGCTTCGGGCAAAAGCCCGTCACCGTGCTGTTCACGGGCCTTACCCGGTCCGGCAAGACGACGATCGCCTACGGCGTCGAGCGCAAGCTGTTCGAGGCCGGCCGCGCGGTCGCGGTCCTGGATGGCTCCAACCTGCGCCGGGGCATCAGCAAGGATCTGGGCTTCTCGGCCGACGAACGCTCCGAGAACCAGCGTCGCGGGGCGGAGATCGCCAAGACGCTCAACGACGGCGGACTCATCACCCTGTGCGCCTTCGTGTCCCCCACCGAGGAGACCCGGCAAAAAGCCAAGACGCTCATCGGCGGCGACCGCTTCATCGTCGTGCACGTCGATGCCCCCCTCGAAGTCTGTCGAGAGCGCGACACGGCCGGCCTCTACGTGGCCGCAGACAAGGGCGAGATTCCGAACTTCCCGGGCGTTTCGTACGCCTACGAGCCCCCGGTCGAGGCCGACCTCGTGCTGGACACGACGAAGCTCTCGGTCGAAGACAGCGTGAGCAAGGTGCTCGCCCTGCTTCAAGAGCGCGGCTACACCCGCTGAGGCGAGCGCGCGACCGATATCCTGCGGCTGGGCAACACGTTGAAGGGGCCATGAAACTTGGACTCTTCGACGTTTGCCTCGTGGCGCTCGTGGGCTGCAGCCCCGCGATCGATCCAACCCCCCAGGCCGACTCGGACACCACCGGCGAATCCACGTCGACGGGGTTCGAGGACGAGCGCACCACCACCGGGCAACGACAGACCGGCACGTCGAGTGGCTCGTCCGGCGACGACACCACCACCGCCGCCCAGACCGGTTTCGACGAGAGCTCCAGCTCGTCCACCGGGGAGCCGATCGTTTGTGGGTCGCCCCTGCTGGATCCGGGCGACCGACTGCACCTGGAGGCCTCGCCGATGCGCGGGAATCCAGACGGGCTCGTGACCATCGTGCAGTGGACGGGGTACGAGGACCCCTTCTCGAGCGCGGTGCAGGACACGATCGCCGCGCTGTTCGAAGGACCCCTGGCGCCCCAGCTCCGCCTGGTCGCCAAGCAGATGCCCTTGCGCTTTCAAGACCCCGGCGGTCGGCTCGCCCGGGCGGGCCTGGCAGCACACGCGCTGGGCGCGTACTGGGCCTTTCACGACGCGATGTTCGCATATGAGGGAGACCTCGACGACGAGGCGGTCGATGCGATCGCGACGGACGTTGGTCTGGACCTCGTCGCGTTTCACGACGCGATGCAGAGCGCGCAAGTGCAGGCCGCGCTGGGCGACGATGGGGAGCTCTTCGCGGCGGTCGGCGCCACGGGGACCCCCAGCTCGGTCGTCAACGGAACCTTCTTGTCCGGCGCGCAGCCCTTGGCCACCTTCGAAGCGGTCGTCGAGGAGGAGCTCGAGGCGATGGAGGCCTTGATCGCCCAGGGCACCTCACCGTGCGTCGCCTTCGATGAGCGCCTCGATGACGTCCTTCCCTAAGGGGCTCAGAACCCGTACGCCAGCGGCGCGATGATCACCGTCACGATGCCGACCAACACCGAGAGCGGCCCGCCCACACGCAGGAAGTCCGAGCCCCGGTAGCCACCGGGTCCGTAGACCATCAGGTTGGTCTGGTATCCCACCGGCGTCGCGAAGGCCGAGGCGGCGGCCACCGTCAGCGCGATGGCGAAGGGCATGAAGTTCACGCCCAGTCCCTGGGCGGTGGCCAGCGCGACGGGGAAGATGAGCACCGCCGCCGCCTGCGTCGTCACGAGGTTCGCCAGCACGTTCGTCACCACGAAGATCATCGCGAGCGCGAGGTAGGGGTTGGTACCCACCGATTTCAACAGCCCCGTTGCCACGAACGCCGCGGCCCCGCTTCGGTCCATCGCGACGCCGATCCCCAGCCCCGCACCGATGCCCAGCAGGACGCTCAGGTCGATGGCGCGCTTGGCTTGGGAGAGCCGCAGACACCCGCACAGCACCATGCCGCCGCCTGCAATGCATGCGGCCTTGAGCATGCTCGTCACCTCGGTCGCCGCGAGCACGACCATCACCAGCATCAGCGCCCGCGCAGCCCAGGCGCGCTCGTGCGTGACCGGGGTGGAGTCCTCGACCGAGGACACCAGCAAGAACTCCCGGGAGTTGCGGTGTGCGTCCACGAACGAGGGATGCCCCTCGATGAGCAGCGTGTCGCCACTTTGCAGCCGGATGTCGCCGACCTTCTTTTCGACCCGCTCACCGTCGCGAGACACCGCGATGATCACGGCGTTGTAGTTGGTGCGGAACTTGGCCTCGCGAACCGTGACTCCGGCAAGACGCCCGCGGCCCACGACGGCCTCGATCAGGCACCGGTGCGAGCGGGGGTTGTCCACCTTGAACAGCTGGTCGGGCGCCGGCATCAACCCGGGCACCTTCTGCAGGTCCACCACCGACTCCACGATGCCGACGAACATCAGCCGGTCTCGAGCCTGCAGCCGCGTGGAGGGCTCGACGGCAAGAACGATCTCCTCGCCGCGCTGAATCTCCATCAAGTACATGCCCGGCAGCGATCGCAGCCCCGCGTCTTCGATCGAGGTCCCCACGATGGGCGACTGCTCCTGCACCATCATCTCGACCACGTACTCGCGAGGATCGGACAGCAGCGTGGTCGCCGGGCGACGGTCGGGCAGAAGCCACTTGGAGGCCAGCGGCACGTAGGCCAGCCCAACGAGTGCGGCAGGAATGCCCACCCACGCGATGTCGAACATCGCGAACCCTTCCTGGCCGGGCGCATCGATCATCAGGCCGTTGACCACCAGCGTCGTCGAGGTGCCGACCAGCGTGACCAAGCCGCCCAGGATCGATGCGTATGACAGCGGGAGCAGCAGCTTGCTGACGGAGAGCTTCTGCCGCCGCGCCCAGTCGGACACCACCGGCATCATCATCGCGACGACCGGCGTGTTGTTGAGGAATGCGCTGAGACCGGCGATCGGCGCCATCAGGCGGAGCTGGGCGCTGCCGAGCGACTTGGGACGCCCCAGCAGCCGAAGTCCGATGAAGTTCACACCACCGGTGCGCCGTAGACCCTCGGCCACGATGAACAGCGCCGCGATCGTCCCCAGGCCTTCGTTCGAGAACCCACCGAGCGCCTCGGACGGCGTCAGCACGCCCGCGACCAGAAGGG
The DNA here is from genome assembly GCA_963761755.1 of uncultured bacterium. GTDB lineage: Bacteria > Myxococcota_A > Polyangia > Nannocystales > Nannocystaceae > CAJXVA01. The sequence goes on along the minus strand of CAVXIC010000012.1, from coordinate 896,436 downwards.
TCGCCAGGCCCCCGAGCAGGACCATGTCCGGGGAGGCACGCGTCATGGTGAGGCCGGCGATCACGCCGACGAGCACCATGAACGTGATCGCCACGGCCAAGGTCATGCAAACCTCCGCGGAGCGCTACTGGACGCCAATCTCGGCCAGCGTGTTGAGGATGGCGTCGTGAAACGGCCCGTGCGTGACGATTACGCCCCGGTTCTCGGTCAGCTCGCGCCCGCGCGTGAAGTCCAGCGGCTTGCCCGTCACGTCGGTCACCGTGCCGCCGGCCTCCTGCACCACGAGGCAGCCCGCGGCGTGGTCCCAGATCTTCTCGCGGTAGCCCGGACGCGTCGGCAGGCGCAGGTAGGCCTCCGCATCGCCGCGCGCGACGACGCCATACTTCGTCTGGCTGTCGAGGCGCACCGGTTCCGCCTCGATCCCGAGCTTGGCCACCAGCTGCGCGGAGTCGGAGTGCGAGCTGTGGCCCGACTCGACCGACTCGCACAAGCGGATCTGGGAGACCTCGGACGCGGTGCTGACCATCGCGACCTCGGAGGCCTCGGGAGCGTCGAGCGGCGCGTGGAACGCCCCCTCGCCTCGGACCGCCCACAACACCGTGCCCACCCGATCTCCGGTCGGGCTTTGGCTGGCCAGGTTGGGACACGCCAGCGCGGCGACGGTCAGCTCCCCGCCGACGATCAAGGCCAGCGCCACCGCGTACTGATCTCCGCGCAGGAAGCCCTTCGTGCCGTCGATCGGGTCCAGCGTCCAGAATCTCTCGGAGTACGCCTGCGCCCCGCCTCGGTCGATCAGCGCCAGCGCGGCGTCTTCGCGCTCGACGCCGAATGGTCGCAGCTGCGCCAGGACTCGCGCGCGAAAGTCTGCCCCGGCGTCCCCGCGCAGGGCGGCCGCGTCCTCTTCGCCGATGACCGGGTCGTCACCGAAGGCCTCTCGTAGCGCTCGGCACACCAGCGCCTGCGAGGCGAAGTCGGCCACGGTGACCGGGCTCTTGTCCTTCTTCTCCAGCGCCTCGTCGGTGATCGTCGCCTGCACGGTGCGGCAAACCTTGGAGGCCTCCCGCACCGCCGCGAGGGCGACCTGCAGCTCCTGGTCGTAGCGACCCATCATGGGCATCATGCACCTCCGAGGAAGCCGCGAGACTTCAGCAGGTCGTACACGGTGTGCGCCATGACGCCGGGGTCCCCGTCCTCGGGCACGAGCTTGAGGTCGGGGTTCTCGGGCTCCTCGTAGGGCGCGTCGATGCCGGTGAACTGCTCGAGCTCGCCGGCCCTCGCCTTGGCGTACAGGCCCTTGACGTCCCGCGCCTCGCAGACCTCCAGCGGCGTCGCCACATGCACCAGCACGAAGCGGTCGGCACCGATGCGCTCCTTGGCGGTCTGCCGGCTCGCGATGTACGGCGAGATCGCCGAGACGAGCGTGACCATGCCCGCGTTCGCGAACAGCCGCGCCACCTCGGTGAACCGGCGCAGGTTCTCCGTCCGGTCCTCGGGCGAGAAGCCGAGATCCGAGGTGATGCCCTCGCGCAACACGTCCCCGTCCATGAGGAAGGCGTGCTTGCCGTGGCTGTGCAGCAGGTGGTCGAGCGCGCGGGCGACGGTGGTCTTGCCCGAGCCGCTCAGGCCGGTGAACCAGACGACCACGCCTCGATGGCCCGTGACCTGTTCGCGCTGCTCGACGCTGAGCATGCCACGTTCCCAAAGAGGCGGTAGTTCTTGGCCCGTCACGGTCGCAGGGTACGACCGGGCCGGCGCCGAGCGCAACGGCTCACGCCCAGTCGAGCGCTTCGTGGCCGGTGACGTCCTTGAAGTTGGCACAGCTCAGGTCCTCCCTCCCGAGCCAGCCACCGAGCGTGGCCAGCTGGGGATTGAAGACCGCCTCGAGCCGCCGGCGGTCGCCCTCGGTCAGTTCGGGGCGCTTGTTCATCGTCCACAGCCTCTTGAGCCGGTCGCGCACGCTCTGGGGGAGACGCTGACGGACCTGGGAGATGCCTGGCGCATACACCAGCAGGTCCCGAAGCTTGCTCTTGCGCATGCGTTCGCCCGAGACGTTCTTGGCACCCATGTCCTGCTTCCAGCGAGGCGTGCCCTGGTAGCCGATGAAGCGACAGACCCGCTCGAGTTCGGCTTGGGGATGTGTGTGCAGGCGGTCGAAAAACACGGGAAGCACCCGGTCCTTGCCAAAGGCGTCGAAGAACGGCTGCAGCTGCATCGCGTACTGGCCGAACTGGATGAGCGCCGGGTGCTCGTCGATCGCCTTGGCCAGCGACATCTTCAGGACGCGCTGCGTCCACTCGTGCATGTAGTGCGAGACCAGCCGGTCGACGGGATCGCGCATGATGTAGATGAACTTGGCATCCGGCACGTGCTCCGCGATGCGCTCGACCACCTTGGGGTGCCGCGGAAGCTTCGTGTAGTGGGTGCTCGACTCCCCGCACAGCTCTCCTTCGCGGGCCCGTGCGAACAACGACCAGTACCAGCTCAACCCGCGCCCCCAGTTCTCTTCGTCGCTGAAGAAGTTGGGCTCCTTGGGCATCGACAGGACCATGCCCTCCTGCACGGCGAGCTGATCGTGAAGCGTGGAGGTGGCGCACTTCATCGCGCCGATGATCATGAAGTCGGGCTTGCGGGTCATGCAGAAGACTCCGGGGGGCGCATCGTGGAACGCCGGCCCGCCAAGGGCAAGGAGAGCACCGACAACAGCCCGAAGTTGAGGATGATGCCCGCATGGATGGCCAGGACGAACATGGCGATCGAGGTCTCGTCCACCCCCTGCCAGGCCAGCGCCCCCGCCCAGCCCGCGTCCTGGATGCCCATTCCACCGGGCGTGATGGCCACGATCGCGCTCAGCTGCGAGACCGGGAACGCGCTGGCCACCACGCCGAGGTCCCAGACGGCACCCACCGCCGCGCCGATTCCGTAGAACTGCAGCAGCACCGCGAGGTAGCGACCCAGACCCAGCAACGTCACCCAGACGGCCAGGCGCGCGGGCACGACCACCTCGGGGGGCTCGAAGGGTTGGCCCCGCCACCGCGCGAAGCGGCCGTAGGCCCACAGGATCACCCGCGCCGCGGGGCGCACCAGGGGCACGATGGCCACCGTCGCCACGACGAGGACCGCCGCCAAGGACCCGGCCCAGCCCGGTCGCGGCCCACCGTCGTGGTGCCAGGCGACCGCCCAGACCAAGGTGATCGCCGGAAAGATCACGTCGACGACGCGCTCGAGGATGACCGGCGTGACCAGACGCGCGAGGCTCTGCTTGGAGCCGGCGCTGCGCAGCCCCACCCCGCGGCCCACGAACTCCATGAGCAGCATCGAGGAGAACTGGCCGATCAGGCGCGTCAAGGCGACGTAGTGGAAGTAGGTCCCCAGCGACAGCCGGGTCGGCGTCAGGTGCTCATTGAGCAGCCGCCAGCGCAGCGCCCCGAAGATCGCGGCCAACGTCGTCCCCACCAGACCCAGCGCGAACGCGAGCGGCTGGACGGTCAGCCGGCGACCAACCTCCTGCCAGTCTGGGCCCAGAAACCCGATCAGCGCCGCGAGAATGCCGGCGCCGAGCACGAACCGGCCGGCGGCAGCGGCCACCTTGCGAGCGCCGGATGTCGGAGGCGAGGTCACGGAGGAACCAGCGGCGGGCGTGTTTCGCGCATCAAGGCCCGGTCGAGCCGAACCCGCCACGGGCGCGCCGGTCTAGTATAAGACCTCGGCTCTCGCATGGACGCAAATCGCTCACCGTCGCCCGACGAAGAGACCGAGCCCAACCTCATGGGCAAGGTGTTCGACGCGCTCACCTCTTGGCTGTTCATCACGTGCGCCATCGCGGTGGCCCCCGCCCTCGCGGTCTGGCCCCTGGCGCACCACGACGAGCTGGACAACCTGGTGTCCAACAGCCTCGACACCGACCTGCGGGTCGAGCTGCTCAAGGCCATGGGCCTCTCGGCGGTGCTCGTGTTCGCGTTCTACGTGGGCGTGCACGCCCTGTTCCGGCGCGCGGCCGGCTGGCGGGCTCTCCCGGAGACCTGCCGGCAGCTCAACCGCTACGCGTTCGTCGTCCTGATCCTGCCGGTGCTGGTGCACCTGCTGCAGCCGGGCATCGAGTCGAGCGACCGGATCTTCACGATGGCCCTGGTCACGCTCACCTCGGGCTTCTTCGCGGTGTTCGTCTATCGCATCCTCGAGCCCACGCCGGGCCGAGCGCCCAAGCTTCGCACCGGCGATGTCCAGGCGATCCACTGGGCGCTCGTCGTTGGCGCGTTCGTCTTCTACGCCAGCTACATGTCGTATCTGGCCGTGCTCGATCATCGCAACATCGGCACCCACACCTACGACCTGGGCATCTACACCAACCTCTTCCATCGCACCGCCTCGGGCGACTTCTTGGGATGCTCCTACTGCAAGCTCGACAACCACGTCAGCTCGCACTTCGACCCGATCATCTGGGTCTTCTCGTGGATCTACCGGCTGCGGCCCGACGCAGAGACGCTGCTGCTGATCCAGGCCAACTGGCTGGGAACGCTGGTCTTTCCGCTGTTCCTGATCGCCAACCGCACGTTCAAGAACCCCCGCATGGCCGTGGCGCTGTGCTGGATCGCCACGCTGTATCCGCCCCTTCACGGGGCGAACATGTTCGACTTCCACTCGCTGACGATGGTCATCCCCACCGTCATCTGGCTGGTGTACTTCATCGACAGCGGCAGCAAGGTCTGGCTGTGGATCATGCTGGGCCTGATGCTCATCACCCGCGAGGACATGCCCCTGCTGGCGTGTTTCATCGGGGCATACGCGATCCTGCGGCGTCGACACGCGGTGGGATTCACGATCGTAGCCATCTCCTTGGCCTATCTCGCCGTCGTGAAGTTGATGATCATGCCCGACTCGGGCCTGCTGATGGACAGCAAGGAGACCACCTCCTTTGCGCACTTCTTCAAGGACATGATTCCGCACCCCGAGGAGGGGCTCAAGGGGTTTGCCATCACGGCGCTCACCTCCCCCACCTTCGCGCTGGACGTTCTGTTCACCGAGGAGCGGGTGTTCTTCGGGCTGGTGCTGTTCATCCCGCTGCTGTTCATGCCGCTGATGGGTGGGCGCAAGCGATTCATGATGCTCTACGGCCTGGCCTTCCTCGGCTTGGCGAGTCGGAAGTACGTCTACAACCTGCACTTCCAGTACTCCTCGGTGCTCTTCCCCATCCTGCTGGCGGCGACGCCCGATGGGGTGGTCAACTTCACCAAGAGCAAGATCAACGACGCGTTCGGCTGGGACCGACGCCGCATCCCCACGACCATCATGGCCACGATGGCGTTCGCCATGATCCTGACGACCACCAAGTACGGCGTCATGGTGCCCAACCGTCACTTCCGCGCCGGCTGGAACACCCTGAACCGGTCGTTCAAGAAGGACCGCTACGAGGCGCTCAACCGACTCCTCGAACAGATCCCCGACGAGGCTGTGGTGTGCGCCACCTCGAGCCTGGGGCCGCACGTGTCGGCGCGCCAAGAGGCCTACAAGTGGCCCGCCTGCAAGGAGTCCGAATACGCGCTGCTTCGCAGCGGCTCGTTCTCGAAGAAGAAGTCCAAGCGACGGGTCGACCGCATGCTCCGCCAGGGCCGCCTCGTCGAGATCGACACCGCCGAAGACCTGGTGCTCTACGAGTACCATCCGGAGTCGACGGCGAAGCGGGACAAGCCCGGGACCAAGAACGCCAAGGACGACGAGAGCGCGCTGGAGGAGGAAGCCCACCAGCGGCCGGGCATCGAGATCGAAAACAAGAACGACGACGAGGACGACGAGGACGACGAAGGCGACGACGGCGACCCCCGCCTGGACGTCAAGGACAGCGTCATGGACAAGCGCAACCGAGACCAGCGCGTGCCCGAGGGACCCGAGAACGACGAGGAGTAGTCAGCGGCACGGAGGCCGCGAGAGCCAAGCCGGCGGGAGCGGACTTCGCTGCCCCTGGTCGTCCTCCAGCCACAGCTCCACCGAGGAGGCACCGCCTCGATCGACGCTCTCCACCCGCAGCGGCCGTCGAGCTTCATCGAAGGTGACGGCAACGCGGGCCTCCCAGTAGTCGGCTGCAGCGGTCCGCTCCAGCAGCGCGCGCCCCTCGACCCAGACGCCCGCGGCGTCGTCCGCTCCCAAGACCAGCGTCACGCGCCGGGGCGAAGGCGCCTGCACGCAGGTCTCGAAGCGCTGCGAGAAGCCGTCGACCGGCCACCCCGGCTGCGGCGCACGCTGGCCCCAGTGCACCCGCACGTCGGACTCGTGCCGCGTCACGGTCTGCCCGGTCGACGCTCGATAGGTCGCCACCCACGGGCCATCGCGACCGTCATCGCCCCAGCCCAGCGCGAGCCCAGCGACGACCACCACCGTCGCGCCCGCGGCCCAGCTCAGCGCACGCCGCCCTGGCTCAGCCACCGCCGCCGCCCTCGGGCCGGCTCGTGGGCCCCGAGTCGTCCGTCCACGCCAGCCACCGTCGACTCGTCCGCATCGCGCACACTGTAGTTTCCGCGCGAGGGTCGACTCAACACCCATGCATCGAGCAACGTGACCTCGGGTACGATTGCGGGATGCGCCTGTCTGTGTGTCCTTCCTGCGAGCGTCTCGTTCAGGTCGCGGTTCGGTGTCCATTCTGCGGCGCCGAGGGAGTCCCCGCCGTGTCAGCGCCTCGGGCCGCCGCGCTGCTGCTGAGCCTTCCGCTGCTGACCGTGGCCTGCACCGAGACCAAGAATGCCTCGCCCCCCGAGCCCGCGTACGGAGCGGTGATGGTCGACCCGCCGCCCCCACCGTCGGGTGGCAACACCCCGGCACCCAAGGAGTCGACCAAGGCCGACCCGCCCCCACCGAGCGAGCCGCAGAACGAGATCTACGGCACGCCCGAGATGATGGACGAGCCGGCCAAGCCGGCGCCGGAGCTCGAGCCGGAGCCGGAGCCGGAGCCGGAGCCGGAGCCGGAGCCGGAGCCGGAGCCGGGGAACGCTCCCGAGTAGCGCGTCGAGTGCTTCTTCAACCGCCGTAGGATGCACTCGACCCTGGGGTACCTGACCCCCACGAGTTCGAACGCCAACGTGCCGCGAGAGGTGCGGCCTCGCGGACAACGTGTGCGGTCTGGTTCTTCACGTTTTTCATCGTACCCTCGACCTGCGACTCGTACTCGAGGACCCGCTCGCCCGAGCGCAAGCGAATCGAGAGCGCTCCACGCCCCCTCCGCGACCTCAGCCGCCCATCCCGTCGCGTTCGTACGCGAGCTCATCCACGAACTGCTGACCTAAGGACGTGCACCTGACGGACAGGGTCAAGCCTACCGCCGGCGATCTCGCTCTACGAGCGCAACGGTCCGCGCCGACGGCCGACTACACCGCTGCGATGTCACAACCGCGGAACCTCTACTCGGGCACCACCGTCTTCGTCACCTGTCGCTGCGTGCACCAGAGCTATCGCCTGGTGCCGACGGCGGTGGTCCGCAGGGTCGTCGACTACTGCTTCGCCGTCATCTCGATGCGCTACCGCCTGCGCTACGGGATGAAGTTCTACGAGTTCGAGTTCCTCTCGAGCCACTACCACCTCGTGGCGTGCAACGCCTGCGGCCGCATCACCGACTTTCTTCAAGACCTCAACGCTCTCATCGCGCGCGAGCTCAACGCGGTGCGCGGCAGGAGCGGAGCGTTCTTCGACCGGGCGCCGGGCATCCAGACCGTGCTCGGCGAGGACAAGGTCTTCGAGCACTGCGTCTACACGCTCGCCAACGCCGTCTCCGCGGGCATCGTCCGCTCCACCAAGCAGTGGAAGGGATCGAACTCCCGGCGGCTCGAGTACGGCAAGGAGTACGTGGTCGCCAGGCCGCGGGTGGGGCTGTGGTCCAAGAAGGTTCAGCACAAGCATCGGCGGAGCTCGCAGCGCTCGGGGCGGGCGGCCTTCGCCCAGCGGTGCACCCTGCCCGAGACCGCGGTCCTCATGCTCGACCGGCCGCCCATCATGCCCGAGCTCTCCGATGCCCAGCTTCGCGCCAGGATTCGCGGAGCCCTCGAGGTCCGGGAGGAGGAGGTGGCCAAGAAGCGGGCAGGAAAGCCCGTCCTGGGGATGAAGGCGGCGCTGAAGATTCACTGGTCCACCGTTCCCAGGAACGGCGAGGAGCTCTTCGGGCTCAACCCTACGCTTTCAACCGCGACCCTCGAGCAGCGCATCGCGATGAAGACGCTCCGCAAAGCGTTCATTCGCGAACACCAGGAGGCGCTCGCCCGGTGGAACGCGGGAGAGCGGGACGTCGTCTTCCCGGCGGGAACGGTCCGGATGCGGCTGCGGCACACCGTGGCGACCGAGCCGATTCCGGACTGGCTCCGGGCCGCATAGGCCCGGGGTCACAACCGGGAGCTGCGGGAGGCGAGCCATGGCTCGTCCGCTCGTGTTGGTTCTTGGTCGGAGGCTGGGCTGGCGACCCTGGCTCTCATGGCCAGGTGAGTACGGCCCCGGAGGACGGGTGGAGGCGGCCGTGCCCGGATGATTCGAGCTTCGGCCCGTCGACTCCCTCTTCGCTGACACGGGTGTCAGCACACTACTTCCAGAATGGTGATCTGGCGACCCCTGGGAGGACGTGAGCGACCCTGGTGGAACCGCGCCCGGACGCGACGTAGACTGGTTTCGTGACCGCCGAGGCGAAGAAGATCTTCGAGCAAGCCCTCGCCCTGCCCGAGCAGGAGCGGGTGGCATTGATCGACGCGCTGGCCGACAGCATCGTGGGCGACGAGCAGGCAGAGGTTGACGAAGCCTGGCGCGTCGAGATCCTCCGCCGTGTCGAGCAGGTTCGTAGAGGCGAGGTCGTGTTGGAGTCCTTGGAGGACGTTCGTCGAGCGGGCCGCGAGGCTCTTGCACGGCGATGAGGTCGCGGTTCCATCCCGACGCCCGCGTCGAGTACGTGGATGCCCTCGTCTATGTCGAGGAGCGGCGGGTAGGCTACGGCGAGAAGTTCGAAACCGCGGTGTTCGCGGCTCTCGAACGAGCCCTCCAGTTCCCTGGAAGTGAAGCCCAGGTTTCGGGATACCCCGAGGGGTTGAACCTGCGAGCGTTCCCGCTGCGCGTGTTCCGGTACTCGCTGATGATCGCGTTCGAGGGTGACGAGGCGATCACCTACGCGGTCGCCCACCAGCATCGCAAGCCCGGCTACTGACGCGACCGCTTGAAGTAGCTCAGTGCCCTCGATCATCCGCCCGTGCGCCGAGCCGCACCTCGGCATCGGGTGCAGGATCGGCGTCGTCAAGCTCGTTGACCGGGTGGGTCGCCGCGTGAACCTGCTGGAGCTTCCGAATCGAGACCTGTGTGTAGATCTGGGTGGTCGAAAGCTCCGCGTGTCCAAGCTGCGCCTGGATGAACCGGATGTCGGCACCACCTTCGAGCATCCCGGTTGCCATCGAGTGCCGGAACGCATGGCACGAGCCCGACTTGCCGAGGTCGGCGGCCCGGATGTGCTCCCGGACGAGCATGGTGGGGCGGTTGGCAGTGATGCTCCGGCCCTGCACCGTCAAGAAGAGACTCCTCATGCTGGCCTCGGAGTCCCGTTGCGATCGTGACGTCTCGGGCTCCATTCCCACGCGATGATCGAGGTCCCCTACAGTTCATGGACGATCCCTATCGAAAGGTCCGCGCCACTTTGGGTGGTTTCGATCCAGGGCGACCGCGCAGACCCCCAATCCCCGCGTCCGCGGTCACATGAGGCGGACTCCAGGCTCGAGGTGGTCGATGATCGCGGCGAGGTGGGCGAGCCGGTTCGGACCACCCGCGGCTGCGACGACATCGACGCGCGTCGCGTCCATGCCCGCACGGACAGCGACCTCGGTCCAATCGTGCGTCGCCGCCTGGCCGAGCAGAGCGACCACCACGGCAGCGGCGCTCGCAAGCCGCCGCCGCCATCGCTGCTGGGTCCGCCGAGGTACGCGATGCCGACCGTCCTCGAGCACCACGCCGACCAGCGTCCAACGACGCCACAGGTGCCGCGCGAGGAAGTGCGGAAGGACCCGCCAGGTTGCGCCGCACTCGGCTCGGCGGCTGCAGCGGAACACGAGCACCTCGGTCCGCCTGGCCCACCGATTTCGCCCGCGAAGACGCGCTCGCGGCGGTCGTGTACGTGCACGACGCCGACCTTGCAGGCTCCGCAGCGACTCAGCTTGAAGAGCGCGGCGCAACAGGCGCCTCGATGCTGCTCACCGTGGTCACTCGCGGGCGAGAATCTCTTCGCTTCCAAGCCGTTCGACCAGCTCACGAAACTTCGCGTCCGAGGCGGAGAAGGGCTTCTGTTCGGGGATCGAGTGTGCTTCCATCGTCGCGGTTTCCAGGCTTTGGGGGGTCGTTCGGTTGTTCGCACTCCCTACGACCCTCCAGGCCGGGAAACCACAACCATCGCCTCCCTAAGGACCCGGATCCGATAGCTCCTCGATCGACCCGCGGCATGAGCATCGAGGGCGAGCTCGTAGTTCCCGTCCCCGTGGAACTCGTCCTCGTGACGCGAGAGCCGTGTCGTCCCTCGCACCGCTTCGCATCTGCTTCGCGTCGCTCGCGCTTGCGCTCGTCAACGCGACCGCGACTTCGTCGACGTGGACACCATGCTCGCCGCCTGCGGTGAACTCGAACTCGTCTCGCCGCAGCAAGATCAGCGCCAGGTCGACGTGCAGCTCACGCCAACTCCCGCGAATAGCCTGCGTCGGGGTCCCGCGAATAGCCCGCTCCACTACACTGGCCCTCGCAGCCAGGTGAGCACGGCCCTGGAGGACGGGTGCAGGCGGGTGCAGGCTGCCGGCTGCTGCGCCGAGGTTGCTCGAGCTTCGGCCCGCCGACTGCCTCTTCGCTGACACGGGTCGTCAGCGCACTACTTCCAGATCGGTGATCTTCTTGGTGATCCGTTGTGCCAGGCGCGACCTACGGAACGAGACGGTGCTGCCGTATGCTCCCAGCGTCCCGCGTCCCGCCGTGAATCAGCAAGATCCTCGGCCTGTCGGGGTACGCACGGCGTGCCCATGTAGTCGTCCTGCCGCTGTCGGATCGAGTGCCTCCGCGATACCTCGAGCGTGTCCGTCGATCGCGACCAACGCTGACAAAGGCCTCGCTTGTCGTCGCGCCATGTCCGGCGGGATACCGTAGGCCTGGATGGTGTTCGCGCCTGCGTCGGAGTGGTCGACAGTCGTGGACGAACGAGAAGGCAGGGTTGCCGTCGAGCGGGTACGCCCCAGCGAGCTGCTGGACTCTGCCAGGGCCATGTCGTTCCTCCCGAACCCAGCTCCCCGAAACGAACTCGTCCGCGCCGCCTGGACGTGACCACAGCACGTCGGGCTCGCCGTCGACCCCTTCGAAGGGAGTTCCTTGGCCAGCGCGTTGACCCGCAGTTCCTCCCGCCCGTGGCAAGCGTTGTCGGTCCTGATGATGAAGAGCCGTATCGGCATCGAGAACTTGCGCAGTGCTTTGACGGCTGACCCCATCTTGTGATGTCGGTCCCACCCGGCCTGGACACCGTGATGCCGTCGCCACCGTTCGTGGCCTCGAGCTCGCCGGCGAGATTTGCCCTGCTCTTGCACGTCCACCGAAACGCGGACATTGGATCACCGCGCGTCAGCGGTTCGACGAGCGCTTCGAGAGCCTCCTGAAGACCCGGCTGCGTTGCGTCGAGCTTCGGTCGCCCACCTCCTGGACCCCGCACCCGTCCGTGAAGCTCTACACCCTCCTCCAGCTCGCGCCGCCCCTTCCGAATCGTCGCTCTCGCAATCCCGGTTGCAGACGAAACCAGTGCGTCGCCGCCGTAGCCCAGCGCCCGCGACTCCGTGGCCGCCCACAGTCGCCGTGTACGCTCGTCGAGCAACTCGGAGATCGCCGAGTACTTCTCTACGATCGTCGCCTCGATCTCGATGTCGCGCCGCACACCAGTCTTAGATCACCTTGTTCCGAACTTGGCAAGCTTGATTTGGCCCGCACCCTAAGTCACCGAGATCACGCCACTCCTCGTGGCCTCAGGAGATCCGCGCCCTCCCGGCGGACGGGTCGACCAAGGTGCCCGAGGATTGTCCTCGGCTCTGCTACGCGTGTCGGATGAACCAGTGCGGTCGACCAGACTCGAGTCGGGGAATGCCGATCTGCAGGACGCCCATCAGTCCAAGTCTGATGTATGCAGCGTGCTCTTGGCTGTGGGTGTGTATTCACCGTTGTTGTGTTGAGCGCACAGGATCAAAATCCAGGTCGATTCTGCTTGGTCTGTGTGGCCATTTGACCGCGTCCTTCGGATTGCCCTCTCTTATGGACTTGAGGATTCCGTCTGGCAGGTTCTCGGGGTCCGCTGGTGTTGGTTTGTACGGAGGCCTGAAGCGAAAAATGGGCGATATCTCGTCCACCACGATCGCGGCTTTCCATCCAGGGCTTCTGTTGGGTTCGAATGTACCCGCGACGACACCGAAGGTTCCGTCGTAATCATCAAGTGGGCCCAGTTTTTTGGTCGGGATCAGTAGTTCTATGGCGCTCTCTATGCTGTACGATTCTAGTTCAGATGCTGTCCTGAAGAGTCCTCCCCCCTCCCATGAAACATACATGAATCCTGAGACTCTAACTTGTTTGCCTAGGAAAATGTCAGGATTGCTGATTGCTGCCGACAATGACTCTAGAGGAGGGGGGGATGGGGTGCACGATGCGGCTATTGGCAAAATGAACGGTTGGCAGAGTGCTAGCCTTGCTAGGCTATGGGTGAAAGTGCGTCTTCTCACAATTTGTACCATTGCTCGAATGTCCCATCTTGGAAGATGGCGTAGTCGTACCCGTCGTGTTTTCCGACCACTAACCCGTCTACTCCGCTCTTCTGGATACGAAGCTGGTCGTCTCCGCTGGGTTTGGTGCTGTTTGGGTGGCTGTGAATGTGTAGTAACTTCTTGGCGCCTGGAGGTGTGTAGCCGGGGTTCCACGGGTTCCACTTCCCTGTGATGCCTTCTGCTTTTTCGGCAGGTGTTGGGTGAGTTCCTTGGTGTGGCTCTTCGAATGAGTATATTGTGATCTGCAGCGAACTTCCTCCTGTTCCACCTAAGCTCGGGAGCCAGAGGAGTATCACGAGGGAGTAGACAGTGGTTCCTTGCTCCAGCTCTCCTTCGATGAAGATTGTCTTTTTGCGCGTTTCCTCGATCGCTGCGCGTATTGCTTTTCCTGGGTCCACGAATACCCTATTGGGCTCGCTTGAGGTCGCCTGGTCGACCTTTCCTTTCTGATCTGATCCGTGTGCCTCGGGTGTTCCTGCGTCTTCTGGCTTGCGCGTGCTCGATTCTTGGACAGCTTTGCCTTCGTCCGACTTCTTGGTCTCCTCTTCACGCCTCGGCCCGTGTGTCTGCCACATCGTCGGTTTCCAGAACTCGATCTTTGCGTAGTAGGCCTCGACGCTGTGATAGTCGGCGCCGACAAAGCCCTGCTCTGCCAGGAACGACTCATGCCGGTCGATGTCGGCCTGCGTTCCCGCCGCCAATCCCGTAGGATCCACCAACGAGAGCGGCCGGTTCAGCACATAGCTGTATGCGTTCCACGTCCCGACCTCGAGCACGTTCTCGATCACCGGGTCGACGCTCATGAAGCGCCCAACCGCAGGGTCGTACATCCGCCCACGCATGTTGATCAGCCCCGCATCGAGCTCGGGCTGGTGTCCGGTAAATCCAGTCGGCAACTCATCGAGGTCAGCCTCGTTCACAGAAGGGTTCCAAGTATCTCCATCTCGAGCCGCTCCCCAGGGCCCGTACATCACACGTGCCTCCACCGTGCCTTCACGGTCGGAGATCATGTGCGCCGAGCCCAGGTGGTCGTCGTGCACGAACTTCTTGTGATGCTCCCACAAGGCGTTCTCTTGGAGTGCTGTCCGCTCCGCGAACACCTCCGCCACCACTCGACCAGTCGCGCCGAGGACGGAGATCCGAGCCTCGCTCAGTTCGGCCCCGTCGAAACGGAGCTCGTACGTCGGCCCGACGTTGTAGGTCGCGCTGTTGGACGCCGCCTCCTCGCGCACGACTCGGGTGCCATCGGCATCATACAGCAGCGACCACGCCTGACCGCCACGCTGCAGCGATCGCACCATGCTCTGCGCGGTCCACGTCAGCGTGCGCTCGCCGTCGGAGAGCACGTTGCCGTTGTCGTCGTAGCTGTATGCGTGTGCGCCCACTTGAGTCAGCCGATCCGTCGCCGGGTCGTAACTGTACCCCCCCTGCCCCGACTTGTTGGTGATGTTTCCGAGAGTGTCGTAGTTCGTCTCGAACGTCGTTCCGCCCCAACTCCAGGTTTCGAGACGATGGGCGTCATCGTAGGTGAAATCTTCGGTTTGGCCCGCGCCCGTGTCCGTTCGCAGGTTGAGGTCGCCGGCGTCGGTCCAGTCGTACGAGAGACTCTGCAGGGTCGAGCCGTTCGCAGCGTAGCTTGTGATGCTGGTGGGCCGGTAGGTGCCCTGTTGATATCCCCGCGAGGTCGAGAGTCCGTTCCCGATTCGCTCGCTCGTCACGTTTCCAGCGGGGTCACCGGAGACCCACTCCCAATCGATGGCCGCCTCGCTCATCGCGCAGGGCGCTCGCTGGGAGCGCGTTCTGCGGTGGTAGCCGAACGAATCGTACTCGTGGAACACCGAGTAACCGGGCTCGGGGTACGTCAGCTTCTCGAGCCGGTCGTGCGCGTCATACTCGAACTCGAGTGTGAGCGCGCCTTGTGGTCCCGTGGTGGTCTCCGTCGCGGTTCGGCCCCACGCGTCGTAGGTGAAGTCGCGACCGATCCCGTCTGCGCTCGTGCTGCCGCTGAGGGCGCCGAGGCGCTGCGTATCGTACGTCCACTCGTGGATTCCATCGCCGTCGACTCGATCCGTTACGCGGCCGAGATCATCGCGCACGAATGCCGTCGTGCCTTCGGGAACCGTGACGACTTCGACTTCGCCAAACGGCGTGTAGCTGACCGTTGCGGTACCGCTCTCTGGGGCGACCTCCTCGCCCCTTCGCCCCCGACGGTCGTACTCGCAGCTGGTGATGGACAGCGCGTCATGTTGGTACAGCCCACCCCGCCGGACGTCACTGAGAACATCGAAGGGGCCGTACACGAACGCCGTGGGCGTTCCCAATCCATCGTAGGCCTCGATCACCCGCTGGGCGCCGTCGAAATAGCGTCGCGTCAACTTGCCGTCCTGGTCTGTGTACGTCTCGAGGACGACCCTACCGGTTCCGAGAGCACCGTAGTCATACGCCCATCTTTCCTCCTGCTGAAGCTGCAAGAAAGCACCGTCGAGCAAGGTTGCCTCGAGCGGCCGATCGAGGTTGTCGTAGCTCCACTCCGTCCAGGCGTCAGGCGGCGTCCCCGCCCACG
The DNA here is from genome assembly GCA_963761755.1 of uncultured bacterium. Taxonomy (GTDB): domain Bacteria; phylum Myxococcota_A; class Polyangia; order Nannocystales; family Nannocystaceae; genus CAJXVA01. The sequence continues at coordinate 881,100 of CAVXIC010000012.1, read as the reverse complement.
TCGGCTTGCTCTCGCGAAACAGACAACCGCGCGAGTCATAGTCGTAGAGCACCTCAACACGCTGGTGCAGCGACGGGCCCGACCCGTCAAGCCCACACGCGAACTCGAGCGGCACGATGCCCTCCCACTGGGAGCGCATCTTCCTCCCCGTCGGGCCGACCTCCTCAACCGGCACCTGTCCGGTTGGCTTTGCGCTGGTGACCGTACGAGCAGCGAACGCATCCATCGCGCCTGGTGCCTCGTAGTCGGTCTCCGTCCACGCTCCGGCAAACGCTCCCATCGGAGTCTCCCGCTTCTGCTCCTTCACGGGGCGAAGGAATCCGTCGTACTCGGTCTCCATCGAGATCCCGTTCGGTTTCACCACAGCCACACGAGCCCCGGTCGGGTTGTCGTGGATGAAGTAGGACATGTGCCCCAACGCGTTGGACTGCCATTCGAGATGAATCCCAGCGCCCGAGCGCAAGCGAATCGAGAGCGCTCCACGCCCCCTCCGCCACCTCAGCCGCCCAACCCGTCGCGTTCGTACGCCACCTCATCCGCGAACTGCTGACCTAAGCACGTGCACCTGACGGACAGGGTCAAGCCTACCGCCGGCGATCTCGCTCGATGAGCGCAACGGTCCGCGCCGACGGCCGACTACACCGCAGCGATGTCAAAACCGCGGAACCTCTACTCGGGCACCACCGTCTTCGTCACCTGCCGCTGCGTGCACCAGAGCTATCGCCTGGTGCCGACGGCGGTGGTCCGCAGGGTCGTCGACTACTGCTTCGCCGTCATCTCGATGCGCTACCGCCTGCGATACGGGATGAAGTTCTACGAGTTCGAGTTCCTCTCGAGTCACTACCATCTCGTGGCGTGCAACGCCTGCGGCCGCATCACCGACTTCCTTCAAGACCTCAACGCCCTCATCGCGCGCGAGCTCAACGCGGTGCGCGGGAGGAGCGGAGCGTTCTTCGACCGCGAGCCGGGCATCCAGACCGTGCTCGGCGAGGACAAGGTCTTCGAGCACTGCGTCTACACCCTCGCCAACGCCGTCTCCGCGGGCATCGTCCGCTCCACCAAGCAGTGGAAGGGCTCGAACTCCCGGCGGCTCGAGTACGGCAAGGAGTATGCGGTCGCCAGGCCGCGGGTGGGGCTGTGGTCCAAGAAGGTTCAGCACAAGCATCGGCGCAGCTCGCAGCGTTCGGGGCGGGCGGCCTTCGCCCAGCGGTGCACCCTGCCCGAGACCGCGGTCCTCATGCTCGACCGGCCGCCCATCATGCCCGAGCTCTCCGATGCCCAGCTTCGCGCCAGGATTCGCGGAGCCCTCGAGGTCCGGGAGGAGGAGGTGGCCAAGAAGCGGGCAGGAAAGCCCGTCCTGGGGATGAAGGCGGCGCTGAAGATTCATTGGTCGACCGTTCCGCGGGACGGTGAGGAGTTGTTCGGGCTCAACCCTACGCTTTCGACCGAGACCCTCGAGCAGCGCATCGTGATGAAGGCGCTCCGAAAAGCGTTCATTCGCGAACACGAGGAGGCGCTCGCCCGGTGGAACGCGGGCGAGCGGGATGTGGTCTTCCCAGCGGGCACGGTTCGGATGCGGCTGCGGCACACCGTGGCGACCGAGCCGATTCCGGACTGGCTCCGGGCCGCATAGGCCCGGGGTCACAACCGGGAGCTGCAGGAGGCGAGCCAGGGCTCGTCCGCTCGTGTTGGTTCTTGGTCGAAGGCAGGGCTGCGACCCTGGCCCTCGCGGCCAGGTGAGCACGGCCCTGGAGGACGGGTGGAGGCGGCCGTGCCCGGATGATTCGAGCTTCGGCCCGCCGACTCCCTCTTCACTGACACGGGTGTCAGCACACTACTTCCAGAATGGTGATCCCCAGAATGGTGATCCCCCCCCAGAATGGTGATCCCCGCCCCAACCTTCGCCGCCGCCGCGGTAGCTTCCCCCACCTGGGCTCAACCGCCGCCGCCGCGCGCCCGTAGATCCTTCACCACCGCGAGCACCACGCCCTCGCGCTCGACCGTCGCCACGACCGCCGCATGCGGATGTTTCTGGTCCGCAGCGCCGCGCGTGTACGCAACGTAGAACATCGGAGACGGCTCGTTCATCGCGGGACCACGGGTCGGCACGAAGGGGCCATCGAAGGTCCACCGCGCGGCCCACATGGGCATCGCCGCCTCCACGGGTATCGCGGCCGCACCGGCGAGCGAAGCGTCCTGCGCCACGTAGGCCGAGAGTCGAGCGGCCGCCTCACCGTAGGTGAACCCGTAGTCGTCGAGGCTGTAGCGCCCTTGCGCACCGGGCAAGCCGCCGCCAGCAGCGTTGAACCACACCGCTTGCATCGGGTGCATGACCCACACTGCCCGCGCCTGCCGAGCCATCCCCCACGCGAAGGCCAGCGATCCAGCCGCGGCCCACAGCGCCCAGGACCGGCCCCACCGCGCGAGCGAGGCGACCACCCCCCACGCCGCCAGCACGCACAGCGGCGGCACCACGAACAGGATGTGCCGCATGCCGTCGTACAGAACCGGGTTGAGCACCAAGACGGCGAGCAGGGGCAGGACGACCGCCGCCGTCACGATCCATCGCGTTCCCCAGGTGGCCTCGGAGCGGATCGCGAGCGAGAGCCCGGCCCCGCACAGGACCGTCAACGGCAGCTTGAGGGCGAGGTAGTGGAACGCGTAGTCCCTGCGAGGCTCGATGGTGCGCATCATCTCGCCCGCAAACGGCATCATGCGGTCGTGCGCCTCGAACGCGACGAGGTTCGCCGCCGCGAGCATGGGTCGTACGATCGGGTTGTGCAGCGCCCAGGGCCACGGCGCGATCATCAGCACCCATGCGATCGCGATGGCGACCAAGAGGCTCGGCACCCAGCGGTCGGCCGCGGCGCGCCAGTCCTGCGCTTCAGCGCGCACCGACCATCGAATCACGATCGACGCGACGAGCAGCGCCGGAAGCATCAGCCCCGCCGCCCGGACGAGACACGCCGCACCCATCAGCAGCCCCACGCGCAGCACCAGGCCCGGCGTGGGCTTCTCGGCCTCGTGCCACTGCACCACCCCCAGCACGCCGGCGATGTACCCGACGGCAAAGGGCAGGTCCTTCGGGTTTGCGAACGCGTGTCCGACGTAGACCGGCGTGGTCGTCAGCAGGACCAGCGCGAGCACGCCGGCGGCCGGGCCGAGACGCCGCGCCAGCCGCCAGGTCGCGACCGCGCCGAGCCACGCGACGGCGCCGCCCAGCCGGTGCAAGACCAGGTACGGCTCAGCGTCGACGAGCCGCCGTAGCACCGCGCCGAGCAGGTCGTACCCACCGCCGTACAGCGAGTCGCCTCGGAACGCGCGCGCGGTCGGGTCCTGCCCGCCGGTTGTGAACCACGACGAGATCGCGTCACCGTAGAGCAGGTGGGCGTGCTCGTCCCACGTCACCGGAGCACTCGGCGCGGCGAACCACGCGAGCACGAGGCAGGCGGCGAGCCAGGCGATGGCCACGCCATCGAAGACCCGCGTGCGCCTCACCCCGCTCGCCTCACTGCACGTAGCCCAGCGCGCGCAGCTCGTCGAGCTCGCTCTCGGACCGCTCTCTCGCGACGAAGGTGGGCATCGTGTTGCCCCAGTCGTCCAGCGCCGCCCGCATGCGCTTGTAGACCCGTACCGACGATTCCTTGATGTCCTTGGACTCCGCCGGGTCGTTCTTGAGGTCGTACAGCGCGTAGTTGTAGCCGCCCTCGAGCTTGGGATAGGCGACCAACTTGTAGTTGGTGTCACGCACGGCGCGCAGCCGGGTGGACTCGGGACTCCAGCGCTGCTTCGCGTCGAAGAGCTGCGCCTTGGCGTCCTCGGGGATGGACTCCAGGGGGGTCTTCAGCAGGGGATCCGTCTGCCGATCGTAGAACTCGAAGACGTCTTGGTCCGCGGGCAGGACCGGCGCGGACGCCGGGGTTTCCTGGGCGGGTGCTGGCGCTTGCTCCTCGTCGTCTTCGTTCTCGGACCCGACGTCGTCCTCGTCCTCGTCCTCGTCCTCGTCGTCCTCGTCGTCCCCAAGGTCCTCGAGGTCCTCATCCTCGTCCTCGTCCTCGTCGTGGTCGTCCTCGTCCTCGTCCTCGCCACCGGGCGTGATCGTCAGGCCGCTACGCTTGAGGTCCTTGGGATCGAAGCACATCGAGTACCGCGGGCCGTTGTAGCAGTACTTGGATTTCTGCCGCCCCGAGACGATGTACGCGGTCGTGTCCGGATGCAGCGCCCCGCCCGACTCGGCGACGGCGAGCGAGGCGACCTCGGACGGATAGCCGATGTCGTCGTTCCAGCGCCAGTGCAGGGAGCTGCCGTCGAACTCGGGCCAGAGCTTCTCGTCGATCTGCGCCAGGTCGAGCAGCGTCGGCACGACGTCCTCGATCAGCGCGATGCCCCCGTCGTAGCGACCCGCGGGGATCGTCGGGCCGGCGATCATCAGCGGCACGCGCAGGGCCGCGTCGGCCAGGCTCGGCCCGTGCGCGAAGTACAGCCCGTCCTCGCCCATGTTCTCTCCGTGGTCGGCGGTGAAGACCCGCAGGGCGTCATCCCAGCGCCCCAGCTCCTGCAGCCCCTCGATCAAGCGACCGATCTCGCGATCCGTGAACGCCACCTCCGCGTCGTAGAGGTCCGAGCAGTCGTCGAACGCGTCGGTCGCGATGCCGTCGGCGTCGACGAACATGTTGCCCAGCGAGAGCTGGTTGCGCTTGATCTTGGCCTGCAAGGAGCGGCACGCCTTGGCTGAAGGCTGGCGCCGCCACTTCTTCCTGGGCGGACCGTACTTCCAGTGCGGGTCGACGTAGTGCACCCACAAGAACACCGGGGTCTCCGGGTCGACCTCGTCGATCATGTCCAGCGCGACGCTGGTCATCACGTCGGCGTCTCCGCGCTTCTTGTCCCTCTTGATCTCTCGGTAGTCGAGGAACTTGTCGAAGCCGGCGCCGAGACCTTGTTGCTTGCCCGCCGCCGAGTTGGCGCTGAGCCCAAAGGTGGCGTATCCGGCTGCGCTGAGAATCTCGGCCAGTCGCTGGCCGTCTTCGACGTCGACCGGCTCCCAAACCTCGCGGGAGCCGTGCCCATCGGTCCCCAGGCCGGTCAGCAGCGACGCAAGCCCCGGCGTGGTGCGAGGCAGCGGCACGGTCGCGTTCGCGAACACGATGCCGCTGCGCCCGATCGCGTCGATGTTGGGCGTCTGCGCCGCGGCGTAACCGTACACGCCGAGCCGATCAGCCCGCAGGGTGTCGACGGTGATCAGGATGATGTCGGGCTGCTCGGGCATCTCCGCCGACGGCTGAGGCAGCGCCGGAGGTGCCTGGCCGATGTAGTCGTCGCCTTCGGCTCGAGCCGTGTAGACGATGAAGCTGAGCACCGCGGCACCGAGCAGCATCATGACCAGCACGCTGGTCGTGGAACGCGCGTTCACCGCTGGACCGTACATCAAGAGCCTTCCCGCCCACAACCGGCTGAAATGGTGCGCATTCCGCCGCTTTTCGACCCCCTGCGATGTGACTGCTACCCTCCGCAAACTCATGCGCAACTGGACCAACGAGGAGATTCAGCGGTACCTGGGCACCCACCGCGAGTGCTACCTCACCCACGCCGCGGACGACTCCGTTCGCAACGGTGCAGCCTCCGGCGGGACCACCTCTGCGATGCTGATCGCCATGCTCGAGGACGGCGTCGTGGACGGCGTCTTGGTCTGGCGCATGGTGTGCGACGGACCCGAGCCCCAGTGCGAGCCCTTCATCGCCAAGACCCGCGAAGAGGTGCTCTCGGCGCGGGGCAGCAAGTACACGTCGATCAACTTCCCGCGCCAGGCGCTGCCGCTGATCAAGAGCTTCGACGGCAAGCTGGCGGTGCTCACGCTCCCCTGCGACGCGAGCTACCTGCGCCGCAAGATCAAGGCCTCGCCCGAGATCGGCGAGAAGGTCGCCTGCATCGTCACGCTGTTCTGTGGCCACAACTCCGAGCCCGAGCTGACCAAGATCATCACGCGCCGACACGGCATGGAGTGGGACGAGGTCGAGTCGTTCAAGTACCGCACCGGATCATGGCGCGGCACGCTCACGATGGTGGCCAAGGACGGGCGCGAGGTGCAGATCCCCACCCGCACCTTCACGCACTACCAGAACCTGCACTTCTTCTCGGAGCGCAAGTGCCTCAACTGCACCGACCACTTCGGGTTCGACTCCGACATCGCCACCGGTGACATCTGGTCGCTCGACGCCAAGAAGCACGACATCAAGCCCACGCTGATGGTGGTCCGCAGCGACGCGGGGCAGCGAGCCGCCGATGCTGCCCTGCCCCACCTCGAAGCCACCGCCGTCCCCGCATCGACGGTGGTCAACGGCAACAGCCGCGGCATGACCTACCACTATCACATCAGCGCCCGCGCCAAGGCGGCCAAGCGCTTCGGCATCAAGATCAAGGACCCGCTTCGCCTGCCCGTCACGCCGCTCGACGAGCTGGTCGCCAGCATCGGCGTGTTCAACTACTGGCTCTCGCACCACCCCAAGTACAGCAAGCTGATCGAGAAGATCCCCATGAAGGGCATCGAGGCCTACATCTACCTCTTCAAGGGGTTGCAGCAGCTCAATCTCTTCCTCTACCGACCGTTCCCGCCCGCGGACAAGTACTCGATCATCGGGGCCACGCTCATCGGCAACCGAGGCGCCGAGGCGATGCTGACCACCGCGGTCGGAAAGCTGCGCGAGACCTACCCGGACGCGCGCTTCGTGATCCACTCGTACTTCCCCGAGCGCGACCGCGAGCTGTGCAAGGACCTCGGCGTCGACATCGTCAGCGCCACGCCTGCGGCGCTGGTGCTGCAGCACTTCCCCGTAGCGGTGCTCGACAGCATCCTGCGCAAGGTCAACCTGGGCTTCCCGCGCAGCTGGATGCCCAGGGCGGTCCGCGAGCTCAAGGAGTCTCGGGTGCTGCTCGACGTGTTCGGCGTCTCGTACTCCGACGGCCGCGAGAAGTTCCTGCCCTTCAACGTCCTGTCCAACCTGCCGGCGATGCTCATGGGCGTCCCGGTGGTCAAACTCTCGCAGGGCCTGGGCAAGTTCGAAGGCCGCATCAACCGAGGCGTGGGCAAGTTCATGCTCGGTCGCTGCGCCAAGGTGTTTGCCCGCGGCGCACGAAGCCTCGAGATGATCCGCGAGCTTCGCCTCGGGGACAACGAGACCGAAGCCGCCGACATCGCGTTCTCCTACGAAGACTCCTACAGCCTCACCGAGGAGAACCCCGAGTACGAGAAGGAACTCTGCGCGCAGCTGCAGGCGCTGCGCGACGACGACCAGCAGGTCCTCACCCTGTCGGTCTCCTCGGTCGTGTCCAAGAAGTGCAAGAAGAAGGGCATCGACTACGAGCACGAGATGGCTCAGGTCGCCAAGCACTTCCTGCGCGAGGGCTACGCGGTGCTGGTGTTTCCCAACGCGACCCGCGAGGAGACCCAAAGCACCCACAACAACGACCTGCCGGTCATCGCCGACATCTGCAGCCGCGTCGTCGGCCAGGACACTTCCAAGCTGGTCCCGGTCACCAAGGATCTGAACACGGCGTCGCTGCGGCGCGTGCTGTCCAAGGCCGACTACCTGGTCGCCTCCCGCTTCCACGCCATGGTCGCAGGCCTGTGCTTGGGCGTGCCTACGATGGTGCTCGGGTGGGGGCACAAGTACGCCGAGGTCTTGGCGCAGTTCGGGATCAGCGACCAAGCCTACGACTACGCCACGCTCGATCACGCCACGCTCATCGAGAGGATCACGCGGTTCATCGAGCGCGCGCCTCAGCTTCAGCGACGCATTCTCGAGAACCTTCCCGCCGTGCGCGCATCCTCGGCCAAGCAGTTCCAGTGGCTGGTCGAGTTCGTCTCGGCCGCGGCCAACGTCTGTACCCCCGACGAGTCGGACGACGAGTTCGAGGCCGGGATGCCCGCGCCCGCGCGAGCCTGAGCGCACCTGCCCCGTGCCCGAGTTGCGCAACCGGTTGCCCATCGTGGGCAACTGAGCAGGCTCGGGGGCCTGGATCCCCCGGTCGGCACCGACGAAAGCCAAATGATTTCGGCCCCAGTCCCAGGCACGGTTCTTGATGTGCTTGGTGTCGATGGTCGGAAACCTGGAGACGGAGCAGCTCGACGTGGAGATGCTCTACAAGAACCACCACCGCGACGCGTACGCCCTGGCGAGGGCGAACTTGAAGGACCGGGACGAGGCCCTCGACGCGGTTCACGACGCCTTCGTGAAGGTGATGCGTTCCGCCGAACGCCTCGAAGGCCGCCCGATGAGCTATCCGTGGCTCTACCGTATCGTCGTCAACGTGTGCATCGATCGCCACCGCAAGAAGCGGAGATCGTGCGAACAGGCCCTGGATGAGGAGACCGAGCGTCGTTCCGCAGGGCCACGAAGTTCCGCGTTCGAGCCGTCCACCGCGTTCGAGACCAAGGAGCTCCGGTCCGCCATCGAAGCTGGCTTCGAGGGGCTCTCCGAGCAACACCGCACGGTCTTCATGCTGCGCGAGCTTCACGGCATGACCTACGAGGAGATCGCCGCCGAGCTCCAGTGTCCCGTCGGCACCGTGATGAGCCGGCTGTTCCACGCCCGACGCAAACTGCGGGGCGCGCTCGCCGAGCCTACCCCGCGCTCGACCGGGCTCGCCGCCTGATCGGCGCGTGCCGTCGTTCGCATCGGCGGCCACCGGTTTTCTCGGTAACGGTCCATGGGCCGGAGGTACTGACCCTCCAGGCCCATGGCGTACAACGAACCCATCGCGATCGTCGGCATGGCGTGCCGCTTCCCTGGAGGTGTGGACGAGCCGGCGGCGCTCGAGCGCTTGCTGCTCGAGCGACGCAGCGCGATTCGAAGGGTGAGCCCCGATCGGTGGGACCCCGAGGCGTTCTTTCACCCCGACTTCCACAAGCCCGGGGCGATTCACGCCACCGCGGCCGGGCTGATGACCGACGTCGACGCCTTCGACGCCGGGTTCTTCGGCATCTCGCCAACCGAGGCCCGCCGCATGGATCCGCAGCAGCGGCACGTCCTCGAGTGCGCCTTTCGGGCGATCGAAGACGCGGGGACGCCTCTGGAGAGCCTGGCCGGACGCGACGTTGCGGTGATCATCGGCGCCGGAACGAGCGACTACGCGACGCTCGTTCGGGGTCCGAGCGAGCGCACCAACCTCGGCGGGACCAGCAACCCCGGGTCCGCGCTGAGCATCGTTTCCAACCGCGTGTCGTACCTCTTCGACCTGCGCGGTCCCAGCTTCACCGTCGACACCGCGTGCTCGTCGTCTCTGACCGCGCTCCACTACGCGTGCGCCGCGATCTGGAGCGGCTCGGCCACCGCGGCCCTGGCCGGGGGCGCGAACTCGATCTTGTCGCCCGAGGTGACGATGGGATTCTCCAAGGGCGGCTATTTGTCCCCCGATGGCGAGTGCCGCGCCTTCTCCGACCATGCCAACGGCTACGTGCGCAGCGAGGGCGCGGGCGCGGTGTTCCTCAAGCCGCTGGGTGCCGCGCTCGCCGACCGGGACCGCATCTACGCGATGATTCGCGGCACCTGGATCAACCAAGACGGCAGGACCGCCGGGATGACCGTGCCGAGCATCGAGGCCCAAGAGGCCCTGCTGCGCGCAGCCCTGGACCAGGCGGCGGTCGATCCCGCCTCGATCGCGTACCTCGAAGCGCACGGCACCGGGACGCCCGCCGGCGACCCGATCGAAGCCACGGCGATCGGCAACGTGCTCGGGCGCGCGTCGGGTCGCCCCGACGCCCTGTACATCGGGTCGGTCAAGACCAACCTCGGCCACATGGAGTGCTGCGCGGGCATGGGCGGTCTGCTCAAGCTCGCCCTCTGCCTGCACCGCAGGACCGTCTACGCCAACGTCAACTTTCGCGCCCCCAACCCCGCGATCGACTTCGAAGGGCTCGGGCTGCAGGTCCCCACCCACAGCGTGGCGCTGCCCAGCGACGGGATTGTCCGGGGCGGCGTCAACTCGTTCGGGTTCGGCGGTGCCAACGGCCACGCCGTGCTCGAGTCGCCCCCCTCGGGTCGCCGCAGCGCGAGCGTCTCCGTCCCGGCCTCGGTCGACAACGGGATGCCCGACGCACCGCTGCCGCGTGCGCCGGTGCCCTTGCTGCTGTCCGCACGCAGTGCATCCGCGCTCGGGACGTTTGCAGGGGACCTTGCAGACCAGCTCCGCCAGGAGGGCCAGAGCGTCGAGGACGTCAGCGCGGCCCTGCTTGCGCGGCGCTCGACGTTCGAGTTCCGGCTGGGCTTGGTGGCCAGGAACCCGGCCGAAGCCGCCGACGCGCTGGAGCACTTCGCCGCGATGGGTCGACCGGCCGAAGGCTCGTTCACGATGCGGGCGCCCGAGGGCAGAGCCGCCCGGGTCGGGTTCGTGTACTCGGGGCAAGGCGGTCAGTGGTTTGCGATGGGCCGGTGCCTGCTGCGCTACGACGCCATCGTCTCCGAGACCATCGACGAGATCGGGGCCCAGCTCGCCGCGCTGGGCTGGCAGGACGGCGACCCGGGCGACCTCCGTCGGGAGCTCACCCGCGACGAGGACGCGTCGCGCATCAGCGAGACCTGCATCGCGCAACCGGGCATCTTCGCGCTGCAGGTCGCGCTGACCCGCGTGTTCGCGGCTCGAGGAATCCTCCCGGCGGTGAGCGTCGGGCACAGCATCGGCGAGCTCGCGGCGGCCGTCTGCGCACGGGCGCTGACGTTGGCCGAAGCCACGCGCATCGTCTACTGGCGAAGTCGTTGCCAGGCGGCGGCCGAGAACCGGGGCGCAATGCTGGCCGTCGGCATGACGCCCGCCGAAGCGCGGCAGCTGGTGGCCGACCGCGATGACGTCGAGATCGCGGCCTACAACGGACCCGGGGCGGTCACGCTCGCGGGCAGTCACGACGCGATCGAAGACCTCTGGGCGCGACTTCAGCTCACCGACACCTTCGTCCGCAAGCTCGACGTCAGCGTGCCCTTCCACTGCTACCTGATGGACCCCATCGAGGACGCGTTCATCGAGGGGCTGGGGCAGGTCGAGTCTTCCGCGCCCCAGCTCGCCCTGTACTCGACGGTGTCGGGCCAACGCGCCGCCAGCCTCGATGCCGCGTACTGGTTCTCGAACATTCGCCAGCCGGTCCGCTACCAGCAGGCTCTCGACGCCATCGTCCGCTCGGAGGACGTCGACTGCTTCGTCGAGCTCGGTCCGCACCCCTCGTTGATGCACGGCTCGCAGGACCTGCTGCGCAAGGCCGGGCATCGGGCCGCGTGGATCCCGTCGCTGCGGCGCACCTCGGACGACTTCGAGCAGCTCGCCCTCGCCCGCGCCCATCTGGCCGCGCACGGCGTTCGCGAAGCCCTGGTCCCCGCACCCCACGTCGCGCTACCGCCTCACCCCTTCGAGCGCGAACGCTACTGGCTGGAAACCGAGGATGGCCGACGCAGCCGCCTGCGCCCCGTCACCCACCTGCACCCGCACCTGGGCCGGATCGAGCGCGGCGTGCACACCGACGTGGCCTTCACCGCCCACCTCGCGCTCGACCCCCACACCGAGCCCTACCTCGGCGATCACTGCGCGCAGGGGCACATCGTCTTCCCAGGAGCGTCGCAGCTGGAGCTGGTGACCGCGGCCGCCCGCGAGATCCATGGAACCGACGCGCTGGTGGTCGAGGACTTCGAGCTGCGCCGACCCATCGTCCTTGCGGCCGACGACACCGCCAGCACCGTGCATCGTCTCGACGTCTACGCAGAGGACGGAAGCTTCATCATCGTCTCCAACTCGCGCAAGCCCGACGCGCCCTGGGTGGAGCACACCAAGGGTCGCATTCGGCTCAGCCAGCACCCGGACGCGGCCCGCATCGATCTGGACGCGCTGCGTGCCCGTATCTGCGAGGCGATCGACGTCGCGGGGTTCTATCGCGCCTGCGATGAGGTGGGACTGCAGCTGGGGCCCTCGTTCCGCAACCTCACCCACTACGCGCACGACGGGACCCGGGGCGAGTACCTGTGCTGCGTCGACCCGATCGGACTCGACGCGTTCGAGCCCTCGCGGTTCGGATTTCATCCGGCGCTGCTGGACGCGGCGTTTCACTCCCTGCTGCCCGTCGACCCCCACCGCAGCGCGCAGCCCCTCTTCCTGCCCTACCGCGTCGCCCGGGCGCGGTTCCTGGGCGCGGCACCGCGGGGGCGCTTCTGGTCGCACGCGCGCATCGCCTGGGCCAACGAGACCGAGTTCGAGGCCCAGGTGGACCTCTTCGACGACGACGGCGTGGTGTTCGCCCAGCTCGAAGGTCTCATCGCGCGCCGCGTGCAGGGCTCGGACGCCGAGCAGTCCGCGGCAGCCCTCGAGTACGCACAGCGCTGGCAGTCTTGGACACCGAGCGCGGACGAGTCCGACACGGCACCCCTCGAAGCGGGGCGATGGCTGCTCTTCGGCAGCCGCGCCCACCCCGGCCTCACGGCGGCGGTCGGGCGCGGCCTGGAGCAGGCCGGCGCAAGCGTCACCCGCATCGTCGGCGGCGAGGACTCGCGCAGGGTGGAGGACGGGCTCTACGAGCTCGACCTGCGTCACCCCGAAGGCCTGCACGCGCTGCTCGCTGACCTCGAGGGCCCGATAGCGGGCATCGTGCACGCGACCGCGCTGGAGATCGACAGCCCGGTGCCGACCCAGGCCGCTGCGCTGGGTCCGGCCTCGGTCGCCATGGTGGCCTCGACGATCGCTCGCGCGCGCCGTTGGGCGGCCGAGCCCCGGGCGGTGCTCATCACGCGAGGCGCCACCGGAGCCGGCGACGCACCCCAGGGCGACCACGACGGCCTCGGCACCGCGCAGGCGCCGGTGTGGGGGCTTGGGCGGGTGTTGATGTCCGAGCAACCGCGACTCTGCGTCTCGATGATCGATCTGGCAGAGGCCTCCGATCTGGAGTTCGACCGCATCGCGGCCGTGGCCCTGAATCCCGCGGCGCCGGCCGAGCTCGCGTTTCGAGGCGATGCCACGTTCATGCGAACCCTCGCCCGGCCCCAAGCGTCCGATCCACTGCGCAGCTACCAACTGGCCGACACGCCGCTTCGACAGGTCGTCGTCACGCCCGGCGTGGTCGACTCGGTCGCGCCGGAGGCCTTCGAGCCTCCGCCCCTGGGACCCGAGGATGTCGAGGTCCAGGTCGCTGCGGCGGGACTCAACTTTCGAGACGTCGTCGCGGCGATGAACCTGCTGCCGCCCGAGGCGTGGGACGGCGGCTTGATCACCGGTTTCGCGCTGGGCCTGGACGCGGCGGGCACGGTGCGACGCGTCGGCGCCGCGGTCACCTCGGTAGCGGTCGGCGACCGGGTCCTGGGCTTCTTCCCGCACTGCCTCGCCACGCGGGCCATCACCCACGTCCGCCAGGTCACCCGCATGCTCCCCGAGCTGAGCATGGCCGAGGCGGCCGCCCTGCCCACGCCGTTCTCCACGGCCGACTACGCGCTCAACGATCTCGCGCGACTGACCGAGGGGGAGACCATCCTGATCCACTCGGCCGCCGGCGGCGTCGGCACGGTCGCCGTCCAGCTCGCCTTGGCGCTGGGCGCTCGGGTGATCGCCACGACAAGCACGCACGACAAGCGAGCGTTCCTGCGCGGCCTGGGCGTCGAGCACATCTTCGGCTCCCGAACGCCCGACTTCGGCGACGCAATCTTGGATCTCACCGGGGGTGAGGGCGTCGACGTGGTGCTCAACTCGCTGTCGGGCCGGGCCATGACCGAGAGCTTTCGCGTGCTCCGCCCCTTCGGTCGCTTCGTGGAGATCGGGAAGACCGACGTGTATCGCAACCGGCAGATCGGCCTCCAGCAGTTCGGGCAGAACAAGAGCTACTTCTGTCTGGACGTCAATCGCCAGTATCTCAACCCAAAGGCCGATGGCCGAACCCGACTGGTGCGGGCAATGGAAGCCCGGCGCGACGGCGTGCTCCACAGCCTGCCGATTCGAACCTTCGACTTCGCGGAGTCGGCGGCCGCGCTTCGATGGCTGGGCCAAGGCAAGCACATCGGGCGCGTCGTCGTAGAGGTGCCCGCACACGGCAGCGTCCAGGCGCGACCCAGTGCCGCCCTGCGTCTGGACCCCGATGGGGTCTACGTCGTCACCGGAGGATGTGGCGGGTTCGGACTCGCGCTCGCGGGATGGCTGGTCGACAAGGGCGCAACCCGCCTGGTGCTCACCAGCCGCAGCGGGCTCCCGTCCGCGACCGAGCAGGCCTTCGTGGAGCGGCTCGAGGCGCGGGGGACCACGGTGCTGGTGCACCGGGCGGATGTCTCGCAGGCCGACGCCGTGCAAGGGCTGATCGCCGCCGCGTCCGCGCTCGGCCGACTCGCGGGCGTCTTTCACGGGGCGATGGTGCTCGACGACGGCGCCCTCGAAACTCTGGACGCGGAACGCTTCGCGAGGGTCCTGGCGCCCAAGGCCGACGGCGCGTGGCACCTGCATCGGGCCACCGCCGGGCTGGACCTCGACTTCTTCGTGTTGATGTCGTCGATCGCATCGGCGATCGGCACGCCAGGTCAGGGCAACTATGCCGCGGCGAACGCCTACCTCGACGAGCTCGCAGAGGCCCGCCGCGCGGCGGGCCTCGCCGCGACCTCGATCAACTGGGGCGTGATCGACGACGTCGGCGTGGTCGCGCGCGCCTCGGCCCAGCAGCGTCGCAAGATCCTCGGTCAAGGCGTCCGGGCGATGGCCTCGCGCCGCGCGTTCGAGCTGCTCGAAGGGGTGCTGGTCCAGGGCCGCGCCCGCAGCGTCATGGCCGATCTGGACGCCCGGGTACTCGGCCGACTCGGCGGTGCCGCCCGGCGGTTCGACGCCGGGCTGCTCTCCGGTCAGCGCGAGCGCGGTTCCGCCTCGGGGCAGTCGCTCTCAGAGACGGTCAGATCCCTCACGCGGGACGAAGCGATCGCGCAGGTGACCTCCGCGCTGGCTGGACTCCTGTCAGGAGTCGTCGGTCTGGACGCCGAGCGGATCGACGTCGACGCGAGCCTGGGCCGCTACGGCCTCGACTCGCTGATGTTCGCGCAGCTGCAAACATGGGTCGACGACCAGCTGGGGCTGCGCATCGGCATGGTGCGGCTGATGCGGGGCCCCTCGGTCCGAGAGCTGTGCACCGAGCTCGTCGACGAGTTCGTCGGAGGTGCTGCGGGATCGACGGACGCGGGGTTGATTCGGGTGCTGGAGGAGGTCTCTGCCCCCCGCATTCGGCTGGTCTGCTGCCCACCGATGGCGATGGACGCCGACGTCTTCGGCACCCTCGCGGCGGTCGTCCCGACGGACGTGGAGGTCGTCGTCGTCGATCTTCCGACCTTCGACGCCGACCCCGATGGCCTCCTGCACGCCTCGCTCGACGAGCAGACCGACCGGGTCCTCGCCGACCTGGCGCTGCGGGATCCGGCGAGGACCGTGCTGTACGGCCACTCGATGGGTGCCTACGTCGCGCTGGCGATCGCGCGACGCATGCAGGTCGATCCGCCGGCGCTGCTCGTGGTCGGCGCGGTTCCGGTGCCGCGCCATCCCGCGGTCCTCGCGAACGTCGACGTCGCTGAGCCCGGGGACATCACCGACGCCATGGCGGCCGCCTCGGTCCGCGGATTCGTCGAACCCGATGGGCTCGACCAGCCGCAGCGGGAGCGGCTCCTCGAGCTGGCGCGGCGCGACCTGTGGTTGACGGCCCGCGGTCGCAAGGCCGACCCCTCGGCGCCCCCAGGCGTAGCGGCCCTGCTCGTCGGTGGCGACGCCGATGCGCTGGAGACCGTGGATCGCGAAGACCCCCGCGCCGATGCGCACGCGCTGGGCTACGCCGAGGGGCTTCGCATCGCCGGAGAGCACCTGTTCATTCAGAGCGAGGCGAGCTGCCGCGCCCTGTTCGCGCTCATCGAAGCGCGGGTTGGCGCCCCGGCCGCGCCGACGGCCGACGCCGGCGAGGCGCACGCGTCATTGGCCAACAACCCACCGGCCTTCGGCGATGGTTCGCTGCCCTCGGACGTCGAAGACCTCGTCGACCTGCTTCGGTACCGAGCCGCATCCGGCCGGGGTCGCTACACGTTCCTCGATGGCGGGACGCAGGGCCGAGCCACCGAGCTGTCGAGCGTCGGGCTGCTGCGGCGGGCCTCCGGCGTCGCGAAGCACCTGCGCGCCCGCGTCGGTGCGGGGTCCCGCGTGGCGCTCATGCATCCGCCAGGACTCGACTACCTGGTGGCGTTCTTCGGAACCATGATGGCCGGGCTGGTGCCCGTGCCCGTGTACCCGCCGGACATCACCGCGCTCGACGGCTCGCTGGCGCGCCTGTTCGCACTGATCGACGATGCGGACGTCCAGGCGATCCTCACCAGCGGCGCGGTCGCCACGATGACCCGCGCGCTCGCCGAGCAGCACGAGCCGCTGCGTCGCAGGCCGATCCTGGCCACCGACGAACTTCCCGCGACCGACGACGACGGCATCGCAGGCCCGGGCCCTGGCGCGGTCGCGTTCCTGCAGTACACCTCGGGCTCGACCCGGATGCCCAAGGGGGTACGGGTGACCCACGCCAACCTGCTCGCCAACCTCGGGCTGATGCGCGACGCCTTCGGCATATCCGGGGGCACGGGCGTCAGCTGGCTGCCGCCCTACCACGACATGGGGCTGATCGCGGGCAACCTGCTTCCGGTACATACCGGGATGCACGCGGTGCTGATGGCCCCGCTGACCTTCCTCCAGCGCCCGATGTCGTGGCTGCGCGCGATGTCGAGATTCAGGGCCGAGATCTGCGGCGCGCCGAACTTCGCGTACGACCTCGCCGCCCGGCGAGCCAAGCCGGACGCGATCGCAGAGCTCGACCTCTCGGCGTGGCGGGTCGCGGTGTGCGGTGCCGAGCCGATCAATCCGCGGACCATGCGGAGCTTCGCGCAGACCTTCGCACCGGCCGGGTTCTCCGCTGACGCTCTGTACCCGTGTTACGGGCTCGCCGAGGCCACGCTGCTGGTCACGGGCCCCGCGGTGGGCTCGGGCGTGAAGACCCTTCGCGTCGATCCGGACGCGCTGCTCGAGGGCCGCGCCGTACCGGTTGACGGAGACGACGGGGTCGAGGTGGTCTCCTGCGGCGCGCCGCTGTGTGGCGCAGGCGTGAAGGTGGTGCCCGCCGACGACGTGCGGGCCGACGAAGCGCGCGCGCTTCCCGAGACGATCATCGGGGAGGTGGTCGTGACCGGACCCTGCGTCGCTGACGGCTACCATCGAGGCGTTGGCGCGCAGGCCGAGTCGGCACCCGCGTTCGCGGGCCAGGCGGTGCGGACCGGGGATCTCGGGTTTCTGCATGCGGGCGAGCTGTACGTGGTGGGCCGCAGCAAGGACGTGATCATCGTCCGAGGCAAGAAGCTGCACCCGCACGACCTCGAGGCAACGCTGGTCGACCGGGTTCCCGACGCGACGCTGGGCCGCGTGCTGGCCGGCGGTTGGGAAGACGAAGGGCGGCCCCGGCCCGTGGTGCTGATCGAGCCACGGACCCCTCTCCCCGACCTGGACGTGGGCGCACTCCTGCACGAGGTCCAAGGCGTCCTCCGAGAGGGACACGGGATCACCGTCGGAGTCGCCGTGGTGGAGCGGGGGCGGATCCCCAAGACGTCTTCGGGGAAGCTGCGCCGACTCGAGGCGGTCTCGCGGCTGCGCACAGGTGCGCTCGCGCCCGTCGCCGCCTCGGCCAACCTACAGGCCTGGCTGGCCGAGCAGCCCGACGCGACCGCAGCGAAGACGCAGGGCCCGCATCACGAGCCGGAGCACGCCCATGTTCTCGAGCAGATGCGGACCCAGCTTGCAGAGATCGTCGAGCGCAGCGCCGCCGACATCGATGTGGACGCGCCCCTGGGATCGCAAGACTTCGACTCGCTCGCCGCCGCCGAGATGGGCGCCGAGATCGAGGACACCTTCGGGGTCACGGTCCCGATGGCGGTGCTCTTCGAAGGGGTCTCGCTGTCCGAGCTGGCGCGCCGGGTAGCGAAGGCGCGCCGCCTGGGTGAGGCTGCGCTCGCGACGTCCGCAGCCTCGATGAGCCCGACGTCCGAAGCGCCCGCCGAGGCCGCGCCCGTCACGATGCCGTCGCTGAGCCTGTTCTTCTTTCAGAGCAGTCCCGCCGAGTCCCCTCGCGATGCGCTCTACGACCTGGTGCGCAAGGCGGCGGCGATGGCCGATGACGCCGGGTTCGAGGCGATCTGGCTGCCCGAGCGGCACTTCCACGCCTTCGGCGCGTCCTTCCCCAACCCCTCGGTGCTCGCGGCTGCCATCGCCGTCGGGACCCGGCAGCTCGCGCTTCGGGCCGGCAGCGTGGTCCTCCCGCTGCATCATCCCGTCCGGGTCACCGAGGAGTGGGCGATGGTGGACCGACTCTCGAAGGGTCGGGTGGGGCTGTCGTTCACGCCGGGCTGGAACCCGCAGGACTTCCTGCTCGTGCCCGGAGGATTCGAGGGCCGCCGCGAGACCTGCCGCGCCTCGATCGAGACCGTGCGCGCCCTGTGGCGCGGAGAGACAGGACGCTTCATGGGCGGTGACGGGGCCACCACCGAGGTCTCGGTCTTCCCTCGCCCGCATCAGCGCGAGCTGCCGGTGTGGCTGACGTGCACCGATCGACAGGCGCGCTTCGAAGAGGCTGGGCGCCTGGGTTTCAACGTGCTGACCGCCCTGCTGCTGCAGGATCTCGACAGCCTCGAGGAGCGGATCGGCGCCTACCGGCAGGCGCGTCGAAGCGCCGGGCACCCCGGACCCGGCCACGTCACCCTCGCGGTCCACACCCACGTCGCGCCCACCGACGAGGAGGCCGAAGCGGCCGTGCGCGAGCCCTTCGGCAGCTACCTCGCCTCGTCGGCCGACCTGTGGAAGCAGGTCTCGAGCCGGCTCGAGTCGATGACCGACCGAACCCGCGAGGGCGCCATCGCCTACGCGCTGGAGCGCTACATCCGAACCGCGACCCTGATCGGATCCCCGCAGACCTGCCGCCGCCGGCTGCACGCCATCGCGCGGGCGGGCGTCGACGAGGTGGCGTGCCAGATCGACTTTGGTCTGACCACAGACAGCGTCCTCGAGGCGCTTCCGCACCTGATCGCGCTTCGCTCGAACACGGAAGAAAGACACCGATGAGACCCACCACGCGCGGAACCACCGACTACCTCGATCACCCTCCGGACCAGGCCCTACTGGACAAGTACATCCACTGGAACCGTCCGCTGGTCTTTCGCGGGCTCCACGAGCAGATGTCGCGCGGCAACGCGTTCGACCTGGACTTCCTCAGCGAGGTCCTCGGCGACCGCACCGTCGAGATCGTGCGCGGCACCAGCCGCAAGCTGCGGTGGGACCCGAAGGAGCGTTTCCCCTACGACAGCGCCACGTTCGACGAGTTTCGCGAGCTGTTCGAGCGCGAGCGCTACGATGGCCCGCGCACGTACATGCAGGACGACATCGGGAACTTCCCCGAGCTGCGCACGTCGTTCGACGACCCACCGTACTTCCGCGACCGCATCACGCGGCGGCGCAAGCTGTGGGTGAGCGGAGCGGGGCTGACGGTGCCGCTCCACTTCGACCCCGTCGAGCAGCTGCACTGGGTGGTGCAGGGCAAGAAGACCTTCCTCTGCTTTCGCCCCGGCGTGCGGGACTACTACCCTCACGGAACGCTCAGCAAGGGGCCCTTCATGAGCCAGGTCGATCCCGAAGCGCCCGACCTCGAGGCGTTCCCGCGCTTCGGCCGAACGACGGCGGTCGAGATCGTGGTCGAGGCGGGTGAGCTGATGTACCTGCCGCCGTTCTGGTGGCACCAAGTGCGCTCCGAGGCCGACCTGAACGTCTCTATCAACTGGGCGTGGTTCTCGGACGCCCCGAAGATCGCCCGTCACGCGCGCCAGTTCGGCCGCGTGTTCTTCCACCTCCTGTGGCAGCGCGGACGGATCAAGGCCGCAGCACGAGCCAACCCGGACCCGCGCGCATGAGCGGGGCGCACCCCTCCTGCGCGCTCGTCACCGATCCCTCACAGGTGCTGGCGGCGTGGTCGCTGGTGCACGAGGTGTACGTCGAGCACGGGCACATCGCGCCTCAGCCGCAGGGGCTCTACCTGGCACCGGGCGCCCTGCACCCCGACACGCGGGTGTTCAGCGCCGCGCTCGGGGGGTCGATGGCCGCAACGCTGACCGCAATCGCCGACTCGGAGCTGGGTCTGCCTCCCGACGAGGGCTTTGCGGAGGAGCTTGCCGCGCTGCGAGCATCCGGCGACGCGCTGGTCTTCTGCGGCCAGTTCGTCCGCGCGCCTATCCGCCCGTCGGACACGCCCCAGATCGAGGCGCAGCGGGCCGCGCTCTCGATCCAGCTGTTCGCGACGATGGCCGCGACGCTGCGCGCCACCGGGCGGCCGCTTCGGCTCCTGGCCAACCCGGTGCGGCGCCACGTCCGGTACTACCAGCGATTCTTGGGGTTCGAGCAGCTGGGACCGACCCGAACCTACGGGCGCTACCAGGTGGAGTCCGCGCTGATGGTGACGGACTGGGCGCGACTGCAGCGTGCCGAGCGTCTGCCTCCCCAGGTCCGACGCGCACTCGAAGATCCCCCGCCGCCCGACCGATCATCCCGCGGGGTCACCACCGAGACCCTGGCGCACCCCCGGATGCGTGCGTACGTGCATGCGGTGTGGGGGTCGGCCTCGCCGGTGTGGGCCTACGCTCCGGAGCGGAACACGTGACCGAGGTGCCGCACTACTGGGCCTCGTGCCCAGCGTCGGTCGGCGCTCACGAAGCGCTGCGGGCGATCGTGGACTACGTCGCCGAGCCGGCGGTGCGCGTACGCCTGCGAGACGGGCAGCGGCGCGGCGAGTACCCCCACAGCGTACTCGAGGCGCTGGAGCGGCGCGGTCTGTCCCAGCTCTTCGGCGCCGACGCGACCGCCTGGCACCTCGGCGCCCTGCAGGCCGAGCTCGCCGCGGCCGACGGCACGCTCGCGATCACCGTCGGCGTCAGCGCGCTGGCGCTTCTCCCGGTGCACCTGGATGGCTCGGCGCAGCTGCAGCGCCGCGTCTTCGCACGTGTGGCGCACGGCGAGCGCGGCGCGATGCTGCTGACCGAGTGGGACCACGGCTCCGACCTGCTCGCCAACGAGACGCGGGCCCACGCCAGCGAGGGTGGCTTTCGGATCGAAGGTCGCAAGTCGTTCATCAACGGCGGGTCACGACACGAGCTGCTGACGGTGCTCGCGCGCACGCGGGACCGAGCGATGCAGACCGCGGAGGATCGAAGGGCGGCGCTCGGAGATCACACCTTGTTCTGGACCCCGCGTGACGCCTCGGTCGTGACGGTCGCTCGCCACCCGACCTTGCCGACCCGGGGGGCCGACATCAGCCAGGTCGAGCTGCGAGGCACCACGGTCGGGGCGGACGCGATCATCGGCGCCCGGGGGGACGGCTTCGCGGTCGTCCGGCGAACCCTCGCGATCTCTCGGGGCGGCATCGCCGCGCTCGCGGCCGGGGCGGTCGCGACCGCCACCGCACAAGCTCGCGCCTATGCACAGACCCGGGAGGTCTACGGTGCGCCGATCCTTCACCTCGACGCGATCGCGGACCATGTCGCGGAGTTGGCCGAGCTGGACGCCGAGTGTTCGGCCATCGCGCTGCGGGCCACCGCGTTCGCGAACGCATATGGGGTCGACGCCGCGCCGCAAACCGCAGCGGCCAAGCTGGTCGCTCCCCGAATCGCCGAGCACGCCACCGATCTGGCGCGGCGCGTGCTGGGAAGTCGCGCCCTGCTGGAGGACCACGACCTCGCGCGGCTCATTCGAGACGTGCCGCTGTACGGCATCTTCGACGGCACGCAGCACGTCATGCTGGAGGAGCTCGGGTTTGGGCTCGACCGCTTGGCTCGCGGGCGTCGGCTCGACGACGCAGACCCGCTGCTTCGGGCCCATGCAGCCTGGACCACCGCACCCCGGCCCCTGCGGGCGCTGGGTCAGGGGGGTCCTCGCCTGCGCCCCATCGACCCCCGGCGCCACGCGGCGGCGCTCGCATCGGCTGCTCGGTGGTCGTGGGCATCCGCCCTACCCTGCTTGCTCGAGAGCCTCTTCGAGGTGCGCGAGCGTCTGGTGGACACCGGCGCGTGGGCCCTGCAGTCGATCCGCTTCCAGGCCGCCGAAGCGTTGGCGTGGATGCAGAGCTGCTTTGCCTGCCTCGAGCTCGCCGACCCCGAGGTCGCGCCCATCGTCCGCGAGGGCCAGGCGCCCAACGCTGCGCTGTTCGAGGCCGCGGGGTGCCGGCGCGCCCTCGCAATCGCCGCCCGTCTGCAAACCTTGTCCGCTGCGGTACGTTGGCGCCACGACACGCTCGACGCACGGGCGGCCGAGCTGGCGCAGCGGTGCTTCGTGCTCCGTCGCGCCGGGATCGAGGCTACCATCGGCGCGTGATCATCGATCCCGCCAAGCACCTGATGCATGCCACCCTCGCGATGCTGATCGGTGTGGTCGGGTGCGATGATGACCCGAGCCCTGCGGGAGACACGGACATGTCGACGGGCGCCCAAGACCCGACGAGCACGACCGCCGTCACCGACGCGACCAACGCGACCACGACGGTCGGCGAGGACGCGACATCCCAAGGCCCGGGTTCGTCCGCGGGTTCGTCCGAGGGCGACGCCACGACCTCGACCGGATCCGATGACGACACCGGCGCCACCTCCACCGGTGCCGAGGACCCGCTGACCTTCGCGGGCGAGATGAACGGATACCGCTGGGAGCTCCCGTGCGAGGACCCCAGCCAGCGCGACACGTGCGCCTGGGATCCGGCGCTGCTCCGCGGCGCCATCGACGATCCCAACGCGACGCTCCACCGCGAGACGGTCGTCACCTTCGGCGGCGATCCGTCCGTCGTCTACGACGTCGAGCTCCAGATCCGAGGGCTGAGCGAGCCGAAGAACTTCGAGGGCGGCGAGGTGGTCGGGGACCACTTCCAGATCGGCGGCACGCCGGGCAGCAACGACTACAACATCTACGGCATCGAGGTCGGCGACCCTGCCACCGTCTACACCCTCAATCGCAACGCGATGGGCGTGGGCCACTACACCTTCGTTCTGGACTACGTCGTGACCGTCCCGATCCGCGGCGGGTCCGAGGTCCGCCTGACGATGATCGACCCCAACAACGTCGCGATCGCCAACCCTGGCGGAAACATCGGCTCGGGCGAGCCCTTCGTCGTCCCCGAGGTCGCCCCCTTCCCCGACCCCTTCTTCGGTCAGTTCATCCAGATGGACGTGCTGTCGGTCGTGCCGAAGGGCTGAGCGCTCACTGACACGTCGCGGTCGTGGAGGTGCCGGCTTCGAGATCGAGCTCGGGCGGCTGGCAAGTCATGTCCGTGGGGCAGTCTGCGTCCGTGCCGCACTCGCTGCAGACGCCGAAGTTGAACAGGCCCATGTAGTTGCCCGGAGCGCAGTGCCCCATGCACGCCGCCTCCCCCACCGGGCCGGTGGTGCAGAACGCCCCCTCGAACAGCGAACCGGGGTTCACGCACGCGAACCCGCCGCGGAACTCGCCCGCGTTGAAGAACTCGTTGCACAGCATCGATCCGGGGCAGTCGTCGTTGCTCGCGCACTCGCTGCAGGTTGAGATCGACAGGACACCCGCGACGTTCGCGAACGAGACGCACTGCAGGTCCGACGATGCGCACGACTCGGAGATCTCGCAGGAGTCCCCGAGCTTGCCCTCGTTGCACAGCGCCCACTGCTGACTGGGGTCCAGCGGGTACGGCGGGGTGCAGCCGAACTCGCAGTCGGCGTCGGAGAGGCACTCCCCGCAGACGGAGCCCAGGATGGACGCGTAGCACGCTGCCGAGGCGCAGTCGTCGTCGTCTTGGCACACGGCACCGTTGGGGGACCCGTCCGGACCCGCATCCGAGCCGGTCGAGGAGCTCGAGGTCTCGCCGCCCCCGAGGGTGTCCTGGCCGGTCCCCCCATCGGTGGTCGCCTCCGATGCGGACCCGGTAAGGGTCGCGTCCGAAGTCGGGCCGGTGGGCTCGGTCATCATCACGCTGACGTCGGTCTCGCTCGCCGTGCCGCTGGAGCCCACCTCGTCCTCGACGCAACGCCCGGCGAGCGTGCCGGAGTACTTGCCGTACGCCTGCCCCGAGGGACAGTCCTCGCTGGGGAAGCTGCACAGATCGTTGGGCTGGCAGACCCCCGCCTCGCCGTCCTCGGTGCATTGGGCGTCATCGGTGCAGAAGAACGCGCCGTCCTTGCATGCGGGCAGCAGCAGCAGCCCCGCGATGAGCCAAGTTCCCCGCATGAGTCGACCCATCATAGCAGAAGCGTCCATAGCAGAAGCGTCCGACCCCGAGCTTGGCGGCCCGACGTGCCCACATGCCCGCACGCCGAGGGACTCACGCAAGAGAAAGGCCGGGCACCCCTGAGGGAGGCCCGGCCTTCGGCGACGCGCTCGGTTTCGGTCAGCCGGCGGGCGGGCAGGCCACCGTCTGGGTCGCGGCCTGGTTGTTGCTCTCGTCGCACTCGTTGATGATGCTCAGGTCCTCGACCTCGTCGACGCTGGCGAAGAACTGCTTGGGTTGACCGCCTGGAGCAGCCACCGCCCAGGTGATCTCGACGAACTGCCCCGGGAGCAGGTTGTCATCGGTCATCTTGGTCCCGATGAAGGTTCCGGAGGCGTCGGTGCCCTCGTACAGCGAAACCTCGACGCCGGCGGAAACCCCGAGCGAGCCCTCGTTGCGAATGGTCGCGACGATCACGAACTCCTCGTCCAGACAGCTGTTGAAGCTGACCGAGAGGTCGAGCGAGAGGTCGGGCGCGTTGAAGACGCCTTCCCCCTGCACGTTCTGGCGATAGTTGTTGAGACCCTCGATCTCCCAGTTGTTCTCCTCATCGAAGGGCGTCAGACCGCTCGAGTCGGCGTTGGTCACGTGGTACGCGTGGCTCGTCCACACCCGTCGCGTGCGCACCCACTGCTCGTTGGGGTCACCGAAGGCACGGACGCCGCGGTGATACTCGTAGCCCGGCGCCGAGCACGGGTTGGGATCGTTGTCGATGTCGCGATCGTTGGCGACCACGAGGAACTCGGAGTTGCCGTCCGCGTCGATGTCGGCGACGAGCGGATACTCGTGAATCGTCGCGCTGCTGTTCTCGAGCTGGAGAATCGAATCTCCGGTCTGTCCGTTGAAGACATACAGGTAGCACTGGTCGTTGTAGACGACCTCTGCGACCCCATCGCCCTGGAAGTCGAAGACCGACGACCCGGTGGACTGCGAGAAGGTGTCTTCCTGGGTGTCGTTGGACCAGCGAACGTAGATCTCGCCGGGCGCGGGCGGTAGATCGCCAGCGGGCTGGACCACATCTTCGCCTGCGCGGTTGATGTCGAACAAGGTGTAGGCGAGCGCTCCAGCGACCCCGATCTCCGGCCTGCCATCGCCGTCGAAGTCGGCGATGGTCGGCGGACCGCCGCGGCCGCCGCCGGGCAGCGGGATGGGCTGAGTCCGCGCCGCGTCGTTTCCGGCACAGGCCACGCCGGTCGGGTCGATCCCGCACCACAGCTCACCGGTCGCACCATCGAGGATGCGGATCTCACCTGCGGCGACGAGGACGACCTCGGGCGTGTTGTTGTCGTCGAGGTCGATGTTCGCGATCGCCGGGTAGCCATCGCCCCCGCCCGCGTCCCACAGCTCGGTGATCGAGACGACCGGCTGCGGACCCGCGTCGTTCCAGTTGACGCTCCACGCGCGCTGGCCGCTGATGATCTCGGGGTAGCCGTCGCCGGTCACGTCGGCGATGGCCGAGATCCCGCCGAGGTAGGCGTCGGGCGCCTTGGGACTGCCCTCGGTGGCGCCACAGCCGGTGTAGGTGGTGTCCGTCGGCTCGAGGACGGTGCAGCTCTGGTTGCCGAGCAGGTCGGCGACGACCGTGCCGTCGTTGTCGATGATCGAGGCGCCCCATACGACCTCCGACGCCTCGTCGTCGTCGAAGTTGGTGAAGCTGGGGGCGCCGTTGCGGACGTAGAGGTGGTAGGGCGATCCATCGCTGCTGTGGCTGGACCACAGCAGCTGGCCGAGGCCGTCGACCGCGTGGATGATCGACCGGTTGAAGTTGGCGCCACCGGCGGGACGACCGGCATAGATGATGTCGGCGAGCCCGTTGCCATCGACGTCGGCGATGCCCGCGGTCGTTCGACCGTAGGAGCCGTAGGACATCGGGGGGTTCTCCTCGATGCGGAACTGCTCCTGCCCGTTGGTGCCGTCGAGAACGCGAATGATGCCGTCGGTCGGGCCGTTGTCGGTCTCGTTGCCGTCGTTGTTGTCGTCGTGGAACCAGGTCGCCACGACGACCTCGGGAAGATCGTCACCGTCGACGTCGCCGACCATCGGCATCGCGATGACCTGCTCCTCCTCGGCCGCCCACTCCAAGGTGACCTCGACGTCTTCGAAGTCGGGGACGATCTCGCAGACGACGGGCTCTTGCTGCGGCAGGCACGCGTTGAGCGTGGGCTCGCAAAACTCTCCCGCCGGGCAGTCGAAGGAATCGATGCAGTCCGCACCGGGGGTCACGCACTCGGGGTTGAGGCAGACGTCGCCCGCGGCGCAGCAGGTTGCGAGTTCCTCTCCGCAGCGAACCCCGGAGTCGCACGCATCGAGGCACGCTCCGAGCACGCACTCCTGGTTCTCCTCGCAGCAGTCGGACCCGCACTGCACCGTCTCGCACGACGCCTCGATGCCCGTGCTCGAGTCAGCCTGCTCCGTCGTGGACGTGGTGTCAGCGCCGGAGGTCGAGGTCCCGGTCTCGTCGGAGCCGGTCTGGGAGGCCCCGGTCAGGGACGTCGACGGGTTCGTGGTGGCGTCGTCTTCGCCCTCGCTTCGAGGGTCGTTGTTGCAGGCCAACAACGGTGCAGACAACAAGAGAGCAAACGCCTGATATCGAGGGTCACGGGTCATGTTCAAGAGCACTCCAAGCCCGCTGAGTATTGCACGGCAGGGCGACGGGGGGCAGCGACGCTCCGCACCTCATGGCCGTGGAGACTTGCCCCAGCAAGGCCGCTATCGGGACGCCTTGCGGCGCTCGACCAGGGCCGGCCATGCACCCCACAGCGAGAAGGCCAGCTCCAAAGACGTGATGAGCACGCGCGAGGCGATGGTCACCACGCCGCCGAACGCCGCCCCGAGCGAAGGCTCCAGCAGCGCGAGCATCACGGCTTCGCGAACGCCGAGCCCCGAGGGGGCGAACAGCGCGGCGAACCCCGCGACGAGCGCGGCTGCGTACACGCCCCACCCGGCCACGAACCCCAAGGCGCCGGCCTCGGGCGGGACCACGGCGCGGGAGAGCATGACGTAGGCGCTTCCTGCGGCAAGCCACACCGCGAGCAGCCCGATCGCGACCATCACGAGCACCTTGGCCGAGGGCAGCCGCAGCTGCGACATGTCGCGCCCAAACTTGTTCCCAAGCCACCTGAGCAGGGCCGGAAACAGCGGCGTCGCCAAGAAGACGAGCAGCCCCAGACCACCGACGGCGATCGCGATGGCCACGCCGGCGTGGGCCGCCGACAGCTGCCAGACGACGAGCAAGGTGAGGAGACTGCCCACCATGTAGTAGATGATGAGAAAGACCATCATCGCGACCACGCTGGCGCGCGGCGGCAGCCCGTAGCGCTTGCCGAAGAGTCCTGCGCCGGCGACGGACCACACCTTGCCGGGCAGGAACCGCCCCATGTGCGACGCGAAGAACACCCGCGCCCCGGCGAGATGACCGACCCGGTAGCCGATGCGACGCATCATCTCGCCCCACAGCCAGGCTCGAAAGCAAAACGCCGTGGCCCACAGCACCAGCGCGATCGCCAACGCCCAGGGGTCCCGAACCAGGTTGCTCCAGTCGAGCTTCGAGGCGTCCGCGACGATGGACGTCACCACCCAGGCGAACAGCGCCGTGATGAGCACGATGTTGACCACCATGAGCACCTTCTTCTTGGTACTGCGCGGCTGCTTCACCGCCTCGGTGGGGCCGTCCTGCGCGGTCGAGGGCGCCTGCGCGTGGAGGCTCGGTTCTCTGTCATCGTGCATGCGGCCCTCGGCGCTGGTCTGCGCGCCGGAGCCTAGCAGCCAGCCGGTCACCCCACCACGGCCTCGCGCCTTTGGCGCTCCATGTCCCTCGACGCTCGGGGAACGTGCTGGCGCAGCCGCCGGGCTGCTAGACTCCGCCGGGTATGGAGGTGTCTGACCACAGCGCCTCCGAAGGCTTGACCATGTCGCAGCGCACCCACAGTCCCCTGGCCCGCACGCCTCTCCTCTTGGCCCTGCCCTTCGTCCTCGGGACCGCCGCCTTCAGTGCCTGCGGTGGGGATGACGGAGCCCCGCCTCTGGCCGAAGACGACGACTCCGGCCCCGGCAGCACGAGCATCGCGTCCACCCAGGGCGTGACGACGGACGAGAGCGCGGACTCGTCCTCGGGCTTCGTGCCCCTGTGCACGCCCGATGAGACCCGCTGCAGTGAGTCCGGCGCCGCGATCGAGATCTGCGCGCCGACCGGGCTGGAGTGGGTGGTCGATGTGCCCTGCGCGGAGCCCTCCGCGTGCGAGCCGTGCAACGACAACGACTGCACGCGTCCAAGCTGTGTAGGACCGTGTCAGTTGACCGAAAATGATCCGAGTTCGGCGGGGTGCGCGTTCGTGGCCAACCGCCAGTCCCATATCTACGGCGACTTTGCCGACGGCGTCGTCATCACGAACCCGAGCGAGGACCTGACGGCGACGGTCACCGTGTTCGAAGTCCCCGAAGGACTGCTGGACGAAGTCATGATCGCCGACTTTCCCTTGCCGCCAGGCGACAGCGAGGTGCTCGAGCTGGAGACCGACTTCGAAGCGGCCTTCGGGTCGAGCGTCCGGACCGGTGGCATTTTTCGCATCTACAGCACCACGCCGGTGGTCGCGTATCAGCATGCGCCGCTTCGGTCCAACCGTGGCAACGAGTCCGCCCTCCTCCTTCCCGACCGCGTCCTGGGCAACGACTACGTCGTGATGTCCTACAACAGCCTCGTCGGCAACAACGTGCGGGGCGTGAGCTACTTCGAACTCGTCGCCCTCGAGGACAACACCCGCGTGGAGTGGACGCCCCGCATGGACACCCAAGGCAACGGCCTTCCCATCGACCCAGTCGCGGCAGGCGAAACCGACTACGTCGTCCTCAACCGGTACGAGACCATTCGGATCACGCCCTCACAAGAGCAGCTCGACGATCCCACCGACAACTTTCAATACGAGTCGCTGGACATCTCAGGAACCGTCATCCATACCGACAACCCCGTTTGGGTGACCGGCGCAAACCGCTACGCGGGCGTCCCCTATGACGAGGAGACGAGCACCGCCGATCAGATTCAGGAGACGCTCTTCCCCCTGCAGCACTGGGGCCGAACCTACGTGCTTCCGGCCGCGATCCGGCGTCCCTGGGAGCAGACGGAAGACCCGGAACAAGAGAACTTCGCGGAGCCGAGCTACTACCGAGTCTACGCCGGCGCCCCCGATGTCACGATCACCGCGACCCCCCCGCACCCAGATTTTCCGATCACGCTGGGCGAGACAGGCGAGTTCGTGAACTTCGAGCTCGAGCCTGGAACCAACCTCACCCTCGCCGGAGACAAGCCCTTCATGCCGGTACAGTACCTCCGCTCGAGGAACGTCAATGCTCTGGCGCCGCAGACTGGATACGGCGACTCGGCGATGGTGCAGATGGTGCCGACCGAGCAGTACCTCACGCGGTACGTGTTCGCGACCGGCGTCGGGTTCTTCTACAACTTCGTGCAAGTCACCCGCGCTCCATCCGACAGCCGAGTCAACTTCACGGCCGAGAGCGGGGGCATCGTCCGTGCTTGCCTGCCTGGGGATACCGACGACGACTGTGGTGGGTTCTTCGAGCCGGTCGGCGACTTCGAGGTCGCCTGGGTTCCTCTCCCGGTCAGCAGCGTCGATTCCGCAGAGACGTACACGGCAACGAGCGACGACGACACTCCGTTCGGCATCATCCAGTCCGGTCACGCCCGTGGCGTGGGTCTCGATGAGAAAGGCGAGCCGATCGACGTCGGCTGCGTCAACCCCCCTCCTGGCCCTACCGGCGGATTCTGCAACTCGAGCTACGCCTATCCCGGCGGCATGAAGGCCGAGTCCATCTTCATCCCCTAGCCTTCGCCAATCGGACCGCTATGTCCGCCCTGGATTTCCTCGACCGACGCGCGCGTTGGGTCGGAGTCTGTGTCGCCTTCGCGCTCGTGTTCTCGTACTTGACGCGGGCTATCGGCTGGACGATCGACGACGCCTACATCACCTACCGATACGCCGAGAACGTGGTGGCGGGGCACGGCCCGGTCTACAACCCCGGCGAAGCCGTCGAAGGCTACACCTGCTTTTGGTGGATGACACTGCTCGCGGTCGCGGGAAACGCTGGTGTTCCCATCCCGATGTTCGCCAAAGCAGCCGGCATGCTCTGCGTGTTCGGATCGGTCACCCTGCTCGCGTTCTGGGACCGAGCCGACCCTTCGTACTCCCGCACCGACGCGCTCCTGACGGCGTTTGGCGTGGCGACGACCGCCGCCTTCGTGCAGTGGGGACCCTCGGGAATGGAGACCGCGCTGTTCTGCTTCGGCGCACTCGCGGTGGTCTTCGTCTATTTGAGGCTCCTGCGGAGCGCCGACGGAACGACCGCGGTCGGCCTGGGCCTGCTCGCTTGCATGCTGACGATGACCCGCCCGAACGGGATCGTTCTCCTCTTCGTCATCTTGGGTCACGCGCTGCAGCACCGACGCGCCCTGGGCACGAGAGCACTCACCATCATGGTGGGCGTCTTCGTCCTTTCGTATGGCTCCTACTTCGCGTGGCGGTGGTCGTACTACGGGCACTTCCTTCCCAACACCTTCTACGCCAAGGTCGGAAGTTCCAACGCTCAACTCAACCGTGGAATCCGGTACATCGTCGCCGCAATGCCAGCGTTCGGCTTGCTCTTGGTGCCGATCGTGGGTTCGTGGGGTCGAGCCGGCACAGGGGACCGACAGCCCGCGCCATCACGCAGCGGGCTCCTGCTCGCGCTGGTCATCGTCCATCTCGTCTACGTCGTCGCTGTGGGCGGCGACAACTTCCCTGCCCACCGCTTCCTGGTCGTCATCGTGCCGTTCCTCTGGCTTTTGGCGGTCCGCGGGCTCCACACTCTCGCGCCCGATCCTCTTCGCCGCGCGTTCCTCGCGGCCCTCTTGGTCGGATACAGCTTCGTCGCCCAAGGCTTCGACCCGGAGACCCGAAGCCGGATCGCGCGCGACTACGTCGCCTCCGATGGCAAGCTCGTCGGGCGGTGGCTGGCAAACAATACGGAGCCTGACGCGCTCATCGCGACGAACTCGGCGGGCGCGTTGGCCTACTACTCCGAACGTCCAATCGTGGACATGCTGGGACTCAACGACGAGGAGATCGCGCATACACCCACCGCGACGATGGGACGTGGCAAAGCGGGACACGAGAAGGGCAACGGCTTCTACGTGCTCTCTCGCGAGCCGGACTACGTACTGTTCGGTCCCCCAAAAGGTTCCGCCGAACCGATGTTCACCGGCGGCAAGGAGCTCTTCGACCTCACGGGCTTCAAGACGCGCTACGTGTTCGAGAAAGCGAAGGTCAACGAGACGTTCACGATCAGCTACTTCCGCCGGCTCTCGGACGAGGAGCTCGAGCAACGCGCACTCGAAGCCGAGGAGAAGAGAAAGAAGAAAGAGGCGGACGCCAAGAAGAAGGCCGCAGCCAAAAAGAAGGCCGCGCCAAGAAGAAGGCGAAACACAGACGGGACGAGGCACGCAAACGCAAAGAAGCTGCCGCCACGAACCCAAAGCCCGCCGAACCTGCGGATCCGACGCCCGTCGAGAAGACCCCATGACTCCGAGCCGTCGGGCCCAGATCACCTTCTGGGTCGCGTTCGTCCTGCTGATCGCCGTGAGCGCGTGGCTGCGCAAGCCTGGCTTCGTGCAGGGCGGGTTCGCGAACCACGACGTGGGCGGCATCCTCTACAACGGGATGCTGCTGGCGGCGGGGAAGATGCCCTACGTCGACAGCATCGAGTTCAAGGCGCCCGGCACGTTCTATGCGGCGTGGCTGCTGGCCGACGGTGGGCGCGACATCGCGGCGTTCCAGGTATGGGCCAACGTCGTCGCGCTGGGCAGCCTGGCGGCGGTGGTGATCGGGACGCGGGCGCTGTGGGGATCGCTGGCTGGGATCATGGCGGGACTCGTCTACGGCGCGCACGACCTCGTGCTCGACACGATGGACGCCAACTACGTGACGTGGGCCCAGCTGCCTGCGGTGGCGTCGGTGATGGTGGCGCTGGTGGGCACGAGGCGAGCGCGGGCCGGACCATGGTTCTTCGCAGCTGGCGTCTTGGCGTGTGTGGCGCTCATGATGAAGCGGCCGGCCGCGGCGGCCATGCTGACCGTCTGCATCATCGCGGTCAGCTCGGGCTCATCGGCCCTGGGCCCGACCGTTCGCGCCCGGGCTGCGGCCCGGGCGACCGGGTGGGTGCTGATGGGCGCGGGGATCGGTGCGCTGCCCATCACGCTGCACTACGTGGCGGTCGGCGAGTTCGAGGGCCTGTGGCGGGGCTTCGTGCTCAACGAGTGGGGCTGGCGCTACGTCGCCAACGGCTCGGTGATCGGCATCGACTCCGCCCCCCGCGAGGCTGCGTTCTCCGCGGCGTACTTCCTCGCGCTCCCCGCCGCGCTCGCGGCGTTCACCCTGCGTGGTCTCGCAGATCCGGCCGAGCGCAGGATCCTCGGGCTGCTCGCGATCTGGGCCGCCGTGTCCATCGCCGCCGCGGCGGTCGGGTTTCGATTCTACAAGGGCTACTACCTCGCCGCCGCCGCCCCCCTGTCCATCCTCGCTGCGGCCCCGTCGGGCCTGCTCGGCGTTCGCGGGCCCAAGCCCTGGCTCGTCCGCGCGGTCGCGCTGCTGCCAGCCCTGCTCCTGCTCGGGCGCCAAGGGCTGCTGATCGATGCCGAGCGCACCAATCGAATGCACCCCCACGACAACGGTGGCCGCGTCGTCGCGCAACGGGTGCGCCAGGTCACCGAACCCGGCGACCGCATCTGGGTGTGGGGCTGGCACCTGTGGGACGTGTACGCGTTCACCGGCCACCTGTCCTCGACCCGGTTCTACAAGACGATGGAGCTGACCACCTCCGAGAACGACGCGACGTGGCGGCACCCCCGGAGCCCGCTGAGGTTTCGAGACGACCTCGCCGCAGAGGCCCTGATGGCGGAGCTCCGGGCCGACCCCCCGGAGTACATCGTCCTGGGTTCGGCCGTGCCCGTTCGCGAGTTCACCGAGCTCCGGAGCTTCCTGCGCGCGCGCTACGTTCGCGACTACGCGGTGCGGCTCAATCGCGTGCAGTTCTGGAAGCTGCGGGACGGTTGACGCGCCCCCACGAGGCGCCGTACTCCTGCGGCGATGTCCAGCTCCAAGAGCGTGCTGCTGGGTGCAGGGGTCGTCGCGGTGGTCGTCGGCCTCTTCGGCACCGGCGTCATCAAGCTCGGTGGCAGCGGAACACCAGCCGTCCAGAGCGCGTCGCAGGCCCAGAGTGAAGCCGAGAGCGGCGCCGAAAGAGGGGACCGCCGCCACCGCCGGGGTCGACGGGGCAAACGAGGCCGACGGCGCAGGGGCTCCGACCTCGAGTCCCTCGCCTACCTCGGCGAGATCCCCCTGACCGATGAAACCCGCGGCAAGTCCGGCGTTCAGGTCGATGAGCCCGGCGCCTACGGTGGCCTGCTGCTCGCCAACGCTGCCGGTGGGGGCAACACGCGCCGCAGTCGACGGAACCGAACGATTCGCGAGGCCGGACTCTGGGACGCCTCGGGCAAGGAGCTGCATCGCTGGACCAGCGAGCTTCCCTCCCGGTACCGCAGCTGGGCGATCACCCGCATGGATGCCGAGGGGTTCCTGTACGCGCTCGTCGCAGACACCGCGCTCGTCAAGCTCGACTGGGATTCGAACATCGTCTGGGTCGCCCAGGGACGGTTTCACCACGACTTCATCGAGACCCCCGACGGCTCGCTCGCCGTGCTCGGTGAGCGTCGCCTCGAGGTTCCGCTCCCCAACCCCGACGGCAGCCCGAGTTCCACGCAGGTCCGCCTGCTCGACCACGGTGTCATCTTCCTGAGCAAGGACGGCACGCATCGCAACCAAATTTGGCTGTACGAGTCGTTCAAGGACGACCCCCTGTTTCGCAGCCGCATGATCCGCGGCTTCGATGCCAAGCGTCACAGGGTCACCGTCGAGGAGGGCGGCGCAGAGCGCCGCGGCGGCCTGGACGTCTTTCACGCCAATTCGATCGTCGTGCTGCCCCGCGAGGTCGAGGGACTCGGCAAGCAAGGTGACCTGCTGTTGTCCTTCCGACACATGAGCACCGTCGCCTGCGTGTCGCGGACCACCGGCGAGGTCCTGTGGTCATGGGGCAGCGACGACCTCATCCGTCAGCACGACGCGACGCTCACCGCCGATGGCGAGGTCGTCTTGTTCGACAACCGCGTGCGACGGGAGCACTCGCGGGTCGTGGTCGTGGACCCCAAGACTCGCGAGATCAGCCGGGAGATTGGAGGCCGGACCGCGCAAGGGGCACTTCGGTTCTTCTCCTCGGGCCGCGGACTCGCCGGCGAGTTGCCCAACGGGAACGTGTTCGTCGTCGTCTCGAACGAGGGCCGTGCCTTCGAGGTCGGGCCCGACGACCGCGTCGTGTGGGAGTTCTGGAGCCCCTGGACCGACCAGCGAACGCGCCGGCCCATTCGCGCAGTTCGACTCGAGGGCAGCGTGCAGCAGGGCGTCGCGAAGATCGTCGCGGACGAAGCCGAGCCTCCCCGACGGCCTCCGGGCGCGGCGACCGTCTCCACCCGGATCGAGTTCGGCGGCATCGACTCGGCCGACGAACCCGGCTGATCCTTCAGCCCTCGGTGGTCAGCCCAATCGGGCACGCGACACCCGTGCCACCAAGTCCGCAGTAGCCGCCGGGGTTCTTGGCCAGGTACTGCTGATGCTCACGCTCGGCGTAGTACAAGGGCCCGGCGTCGGCGATCTCGGTCGTGATGGCTCGATGCCCGGCACGCTCGAGCTCGGTCTGGTACGCGGCCTGCGATTGCGCCACCCGCTCAGCCTGCAGCGCACCCTTCGTGTAGATCGCGGAGCGATACTGGGTGCCGACGTCGTTCCCCTGCCGCATGCCCTGGGTGGGATCATGGCCCTCCCAGAACACGCGCAGCAGCACGTCGAGCGACACCTCGTTGGGCTCGAAGACGATCAACACCACCTCGGTGTGCCCGGTGCGCCCAGAACACACCTCCTTGTAGGTCGGGTTGGGCGTGTAGCCGCCGGCGTACCCGACGGCGGTGGAGTAGACCCCCTGAGTCTGCCAGAACTTGCGCTCAGCCCCCCAAAAGCAGCCCATCGCGACCACGAGCGTCTCGGTGACCTCGGGAAACGGCGGCTTGATCCGGTTGCCGCTGACGAAGTGTACGTCGGGGATGTCGGCGAGCGGCTCCGCACGACCGGGAAGAGCATCCTGGGCGGAGACCATGGTGGGCGACCGAAACGGGCGGAACATCGGGCCCACTGTAGCAGCGTGGGCCGCTGCGGCACGCGACGAACCCGGCGCCGACCTCACCCGCTCCGCGGAGCATCCATCGTCGGTATCGTCGGTATCGTCGGCTCGCGCCAGCGCGCATCTAGAATCGTGCCAGCACGACCGTGATGTTGTCGCGACCGCCGGCGGCGTTGGCCGCCCCGACGAGACGCTCGACGAGCTCGGGGACCGGGGTGTCGGTCTCGCTGAGATGGGCCGCGATGGCCTGGTCGTCCACCATGTCGTACAGGCCGTCGCTGCACAGCAGCAGCTGGTCATCGAGCGCCAGCTCTGTGCGATGCAGCTCGACGTTGAGGTCGTCGCTGCTGCCGCCCATGGCGTTGACCAAGACGTGGGCGAGGCGCGAGTTCTTGGCTTCATCCTCGCTCATCGCGTTCCCGTCGATGAGCTGCTGCGCGAGCGTGTGATCCCGAGTCAGCCTGTGCAGCTCACCGTCGCGGTAGAGATACGCTCGGGAGTCGCCAACGTGGACCAAGAAGAGCTCGGGCCACGATATGTACCCCATGGTCAGGGTGGTCCCGAGATCGTCGTTGAGGTTCTTGCGCCGCGCCACTCGGCGAATGCGGGCTTGAGCTTTCCCCATCGCCTCCCGAAGGCCGTCTCCGAGCTCGTCCATGCTGCAGTCCTTGCGGTTGAGTACCCACGGCATCGTCTCGAACGCGTAGTGGGCCATCGCGTCCACGGCAACCGCGCTCGCCACCTCGCCACCACCGTGGCCCCCGATGCCGTCGGCAACGATCAGCAGCCGCCCCTGCGGCGTGTCGGTGAGGCGCGTCCCCGCTTCTGCGGGCAGGGAGGAGGCTTCGACGAGCAGTGAGCGCTCCAAGGACGCGACGAGGAAGTGGTCCTGGTTGTCCTGGCGAACCTGCCCTTGATGGGTCTTGCCCGCGACCGCTGCGATGACCGCGGGGTTGTTGTGAATCGCGGCCGCGTCCGCCAGCGACCGAAGCGGCAGCGTCGCCGCAGAGCGGAGCAGCTTCAGCGTCTTGTACCGACCATCAGCGACGGAGTCCGAGGACGGAATCGTGTCTCCAGGCTTGGGGTCCAGCGGATCACTCACCACCCTTTGATCGCCCGTCGCGTGCTTTTTTTCAAGCCAAACGGAGTTGCGCCCCGCGGGCACGCCGGGGACAGTCACGGCCACATGCCGACGTGGACCTTCATCCGACACGGGCAAAGCACCGCCAACGCGCAGGGATGGTTCGCCGGCCAGCGGGACGCCCCCTTGACCGCGTTGGGACAGGAGCAGGCCGCCGCCGCCGCTGCCAACGTCGCCGCCATCCCCTTCGACCGCGCCCTGTGCTCGGACCTGTCTCGCGCTCACGCGACGGCCCGACGCGTTCTCGCCGAGCGCGACGTCCCGCTGACGGTCACGCCGGCGCTGCGCGAGCGGACCTGCGGCACGTGGGAAGGCCGGGCGCTCTCCGAGCTCGAGTCGGACGGTCGGATGCCGAGCTTTGCCGGCTGGACGACCCGCCCCGGCGATGGGGAGAGCCTGCGAGACGTGGCGGTTCGGGTGTGCGCGCTCTTCTCCTCGATGGCGGACGTCCCCTCCACCCTCGTCGTGTCCCACGGCGCGTTGATGCGCGCGGTCATCGGGCTCGTCGACGCCACCCCCTTCGAGGCGATCGGACGCTGGCGCCCCGGGAACTGCGAGGTCATCCAGCGCGAGGTGTCCGCGTCCGGCTGGACGACCCTGTTCGAGCGCCTGCGCGAGCGTTGAGCCCGGACAGGCGCCTGCGACCTACTTCTTGTACTTCGAGGGCATCAGGTCCTCGACCTGCAGGTTGTCGAGGTCGATGCCCAGGCCCTTCTTCGGCCTCTCGCCCCCGATCTCCTCGGTCAGCGCATCGCCACCGGTGTCGTCGAGCACCCGCGACAGCGCGCTCGCGAACGCCTCGAGCTCGGCGCTGGGCGCCGCCGTCACCCCGGGCGTGGACGGATGGCCCACGCCCGGCGCGTGGCCCGGGCCCGGTGGCGGGGTCGCCGACGCAGGGACCAGACGCTGCTCGGGGACCGGCTGCGGAGGCGGAAGCTTCGAGTGGTTGGGCATCCGGCGCGCGTCCTCGTCGAACAGCTCCTCCATGAAGGACGCGAGCCGGGCGGACGAGATGGACAGCTTGTACTCCCGCGCGAACTCTTCGAGGTCGATCTGCAGGTCCCGGGCGGTCGAGTAGCGCGCGTCGGGGTTGAGCTGCAGGGCTCGCATCACGATTGCCTCGAGCTCGCCGGGGTAGCTGGGGTGCACGGAGGTCGGGGGAGGAAAGCCTCCGCTGGTGATCGTCTGGATGATCGCGATCTCGGTCTCGGCCTGAAACAAGCGCCGGCCGACCGTGAGCTCGTACAAGATGATGCCGATCGAGAAGATGTCGCTGCGCCGGTCGAGCGGCTCGCTGCGGCACTGCTCGGGTGCCATGTACGGGATCTTGCCCTTGAGCGTGCCGACGGCGGTGTTGCTCTTGGCCGTGGCGGCCTTTGCGATGCCAAAGTCGACGACCTTGACGGTCCCGTCGTAGGTGAGGATGAGGTTGGGCGGCGAGACGTCCCGGTGCACGATGCCCAGCGGCGTCCCATCGAGGCCGACCTTCTCGTGGGCGTAGTGCAGCCCCGAGCACGTCCCGATGATGACGTTGAGGGAGTGCTCCAGGGGCAACGGGCGACGCGCCTTGGTCACCGCCCGCATGACCCTCAGCAGGCTCTGACCGTGCACGTACTCCATGGAGAAGAAGTACGAGCCGTCGTGCTCGCCGATATCGTAGACGTGCGCGATGTTGGGGTGATCGAGGGTCGCGGCCAGGCGCGCCTCGTCGAGGAACATGCGAACGAAGTCCGGGTTCTCCGCGAACTGCGGCAGGATCCGCTTGAGCACGACCATCTTCTCGAAGCCGTGCATCGACTGCGTGAAACCCAAGAAGAGCTCGGCCATCCCGCCGACCGCCAGCCGGTCGAACAACCTGTATCGGCCGACCTGAGCGCCAGGCTGGTGCCAGGCATCGAGGCTACCGAAGGACATTGCTGCAGTGTAGCCCCTCCCCTTCGGACGCAAAAGCGCCGCGACCGGTCCAGGCGTGCGAGATGTTACGCCTCGGCCAGATTGCGGTTCTGGGGGTGGTGCGGAGGCTCCAGGGCGTGTTCGGGGGTTGCCCAGGCCGATCGAGGACCCCGCGAGCATACCGCCGTCGCATTTTCGCTACCCTCCTCCCCGATGTCACGCCCCCGTTCGTCCTCGCTCGCATCCTCGCTGCTCGCCCTGTCCTTGGTCGCGCCCGCGTGTCGGGGCGCAACGACGCAGACCCCCCCGGGAGACACACCGACGGCGCAGGCGACCGCCGAGGACGACTCGCCCCCGGTGATCCTCCCCGAGCGCCCCTTCGACTACCAGACCACCACCCTCGACAACGGGATGCAGGTGATCACGCTCGAGGATCACAGCACGCCAGTGGCGGCGGTGCAGGTCTGGTACCACGTCGGATCCAAGGACGAAAAGCCCGACCGCCGCGGCTTCGCCCACATGTTCGAGCACATGATGTTCCGGGGCACCCAGAACATCGGGCCCAAGGCGCACTTCGAGTACATTCGCCGGGTCGGCGGCAACGCCAACGCCTACACCAGCTTCGACAACACCACCTACATCCAGGTGGTGCCGAGCAACCAGGTCGACATGGTGATGTGGCTCGAAGCCGAGCGCATGGCGTTCCTCAAGATCAACGACGATTACTTCGACATCGAGCGCAAGGTCGTCGCCGAGGAGTACCGGCGCGGTCAGGAGCAGCCCTACGGCAGCGCCCTCGAGAAGGTCCTCGCGGGCATGTTCGAGGAGCATCCCTACCGCTGGAGTCCGATCGGCGACATGAACGAGCTGGGCGCGGCCGAAGCCGACGAGCTGCAGACGTTCTGGAACACCTACTACGTACCCAACAATGCCGCGCTCGTCGTGGTCGGCGACGTGAAGCACGAAGACGTCGTCGCCTCCGCGACCCAAGCCTTCGGGTGGATCCCCAAGTATCCCGATCCCCCGCGCGTGGAGGTGCGCGAGCCCGAGCAGACGGCGCCCAAGACGATCAAGATCAAGGAACGCAACGGGCCGGTGCCCATCGTCGCCCTCGGCTACCGCACCGTGCCACTGGGCCACGAGGACGAGCTCGCGCTCGAGATGCTCGGCACGATCCTCGGCGGAGGAGAGAGC
Organism: uncultured bacterium; assembly: GCA_963761755.1. Classification (GTDB taxonomy): domain Bacteria; phylum Myxococcota_A; class Polyangia; order Nannocystales; family Nannocystaceae; genus CAJXVA01. Next base: position 841,285 of record CAVXIC010000012.1, on the reverse strand, counting down.
TCCCGGCTGTGGCGCTCCCTGGTCCGCGAGAAGGACGTGGCGATGTTCGCCCTGGCCGGAGGCTTCACGCTCGAACACGACGGCCTCTTCGCCGCCGGTGCGGTGCTCAGTCCGTTCGGCAGCAGTCCGCAGAAGGCCCTCGACGCCCTTCGCAGCGAGGTCGAGCGCATCAAGACCGACGGCGTGACGCAGGCCGAGCTGGTCAAGGCCCGCAACGGCATGCTCGCCGCCGACGTCCAGTCGCTGATGACCGTGCAGAGCAAGGCCCAGCGCCTGGGCGAGGCCGCGATGCTGCGCAAGGACCTGCCCAGCGTGAACACGGACTTCGAGGCGATCACCACGGTCACCACCGACGACATCACGCGCGTCGCGAACACGTACCTGACCAAGGAGCACGAGGTCGAGATCCGCATCGAGCCGAACATGTTCGGATTCCTCGTGGACCAGATCACCGGCGGGGACGACGAGGGTGGCAAGGACGACGGCGCCAAAGCGGGGGCCGAGGAGATCCGCGGAGAGGGCTCCGGCAAGCCGGGCCTGGAGCGCCCCGACACCCTCGCCAAGACGCCCACCGTCTCGCCACCCCTTGCGACCGATCTCACCATCGAGAAGCATCAGACCACGCTCGACAACGGGCTGGAGGTCGTCGTCCTGCCGAGCAACGAGGTCCCCTACGTCACGATGTGGATGGGGCTGGAGTACGGCTCCTTCGCCGACCCCAAGGACAAGGTCGGCACCGCGTACCTCACCCTGCCGATGCTCGGACGCGGGACCGAGACCCACGGCTACGAAGCGCTCACCGACGAGCTCGACCGCCACGCGATCACCCTGTCGGGTTCCGCAGATCTCGACTCGGCGAGCGTCTCGGTGGGAGCCCTCAACGGCGAAGCCGACCGCGCGATGAGTCTGCTGGCGGAGGTCATCATGGAGCCCACCTTTCCCAAGGACGAGCTCGAGGAGTTCGTCTCCCAGACCACGACCGGACTGATGGTCACCGAGCGATCGCCCGACTACCTCGCCAGCCGCGAGCTTCGCCGCCGCCTCTTCGGAGCCCACCCCGCAGCGCGCCTGCCCGAGGGCACCGCGGCAGGGCTGCAAAAGCTCGAGCGGGACGACCTCGCGGCGTGGTGGAAGACCTACGCGCGACCCGATGCCGCGACCCTGTACGTCGCCGGCGCCATCGAGCCCGAGCGGGCCTTCGAGCTGGCGCGGACCCACCTCTCGAGCTGGACCGCCGAGGGTGAGGCGCCCACGATCGATCTCCCCGAGATCCCCAAACCAACCAAGACGAAGATCTACTTGGTCGACCGGAAGTCGAACCAGTCGCAGATTCGGGTCGGCCAGCGCTCGATCACCCGCACCGATCCCCGCTACCCGGCCGCCCGCGTCGTCACCGAATACTTCGGCGGCGGGTTCAACTCCCGACTCAATGACACGATCCGGGTCAAGAAGGGCCTGACCTACGGCGCCGGAGGAGGGTTCAGCACCGGCCGCTTCACGGGCCAGTTCGTCGTCTCGACGTTCAGCAAGACCGCGACGGTGGCGCAGACCGTTGCCACCATCCTCGAGGAGATCGACCGCCTGCAGGCCGAAGCGCCCTCGAGCACCGAGCGCGACGACTCGATCAGCTACATCATCGGCAGCTTCGCGGCCGACCGAGAGACGCCGCAGTCCTTGATCCGCGACCTCTGGCAGCTCGAACTCTCGTCGCTGCCGGACGACTACTACGGCAGCTACCTGGCGAAGATTCGCGACGTGGCCGGCGATGCAGCCGTCGCCACCGCCGGGGAGCTTGTCGACCCCGACAACCTCGTGATCATCGTCGTGGGCCCCGCCAAGACGCTCCAACCCGCGCTCTCCCAGATCGCGGAGGTGGAGGTCATCGACCCCGACGCCGCGCCGTAGCAGCACGCTGAGGTCGTCGAGGGCCGCGCTGAACTTTTCGGCCGGGCCGGAGTCGGCTACAGTTGGGCGTGCTCGTCGAGTGCCCCGAGTGCAAACACCAGGTCTCGGACCGCGCGCCCGCCTGCCCGCAGTGCGGTTTCCCCGTCGCGGCGAGCCTGGCCGAGGAACGGGAGCGCGCGGAGGCGGCGGCCGACCGCGCGGCGCGAAGCCATCGGGGCGATGTCGACTGCGCCGCGTGCGACGCCCGTGGGTTCACCACCGAGGGCAAGCAAGACCAGCCGACGGCGTTCTCCTGGTGTGAACACTGCCAGCACTCCGGACGCGTCCCGATGGTCCAGAGCCCCAAGGGGTACTGGGCGGTCGCGGTCGGATCTCTCGCGGCGTTCGTTGCCGGTGAAGACCTTGCGCCGCCGTACGCCGTTTACCTCGGCACAGATGCCCCCCAGGGCCATCGTTACGATCGCGCAGGACGCCGCCACGACCCCACCTCGTGACGGCAGCACGCCGAGCGCCTGTCCCTACACCGGGTGCCAGACGCTCCGGCCACACAGCCGCTGCTCCAGCACCTGACCACGCCGCCAACGAGCTGTGGCCGGTGGCACACTTTCGGCGTACCTTCGAAGGACGTCCCGGCGTGTCGACGCCCGGACCACGCGTCTTCCGATCTGCGGGGATCCGGGCGCGGGCGAGTGGGAACATGCGAGACGGGAAACGAGCGGCGGCCCAGGATCCGCTGATAGGGCAGGTCTTTGGAGGCCTCTACACCATGCACCGACTCATCGGGCGCGGCGGTGTCGGACTCGTGTACCTCGCGGAGAACAACGAAACCGGAGAAGAGGTCGTCCTCAAGCTTCTCTCCCCCGACTGGTCGCGCAAGCCCGAAGCCGTGCGTCGCTTCGAGCGCGAAGCCGAGCGTCTGGGCAGCGTCAAGCACCCCAACATCGTCCGTCTGCTCGACCAAGGCTACGATGCCGGCCGCGCCTACCTGGTGATGGAGCACCTCGACGGCGAGCTGCTCAGCGACTACATCGGTCAGCAACACGCGCTCGACCTGCACACCTTCGTCCCGATCGCCGCGCAGGTCCTCAAGGGGATCGGACACGCGCACAGCCGCGGGGTGATGCTCCGAGACATCAAGCCCGCCAACATCATGCTGTGCAGGCGGAAGGGTCGGACGAACTTCGTCAAGATTCTCGACTTCGGCCTGGCCAAGCTCATTCGCGACGAGCAACCCGTGACCGAAGAGCACGTGCTCGGCACGGCGGGATACCTGGCCCCCGAGGTCATTGAGGGCAACGATGACCTGGATCTTCGGGTCGACGTCTTCTCGCTCGGCGCCCTCTTCTACTTCATGCTCTCGGGTCGCCTCCCCTTCGAGGGGAGCGAGAGCGCGACGGTCTTCTACAAGACGATTCACGACGATCCGACGCCGCTGCACGAGGTGCTGCCCACCGACCATGCGCTGCCCGAGGGGTTGATCCACCTCGTGCACCGCTGCCTGTCCAAGGACCGCACCCAGCGACCCGACGACGCCAACGAGGTCGTCGAGCACCTGATCGACGTCGTCCCGGCATCGCTGTTCCGGCTGCCCCGAATCCGGGAGGTCCCGGAGTCGTCCACGGTGTCGTCCACGGTGTCCGAACCTGGGGTTCCGCGGCTTCGCCGTCCGGAGACCGGTGAGACCAAGATGGCCGGCTACGGCAACACGGGCATGGTGCAGCTCGTCGGCCAAGGCGCGGTCAGCGGTTCCCACCCCATCGTTGGCATGCCCGACCCCCCCGCGCTTCGCGAGGACCCCAGCGAGACGGGTCGCGAGACGGTGACCGTCGGCCACGACCCGCACGCTCACGAAACCGGCGGCGAAGACGAGCTCGCGCCCCAACCCGCCCCGACGTCGGGCACGGGCCGCATCGTGGTCATGATCGCGGCCGCGGTGCTGCTCATTGGCGGCGGCGTCGCGCTGGCCGGTGGAGGCAGCGGGGCCGAAGCGACGCAGGCCCAGGGCGCCGTCGTGGCCTCGGCCGCGCCAGGCCGACCCGGCGCGGCCATTGCTGCGCACCCCTCCGATGGCCCCAGCGACGCGGCCGTGCTGCGCGACGAGGTCACCCCGGGCGACCCCAAGGGCGAGTCGTCCACCGCGGCATCCGACTCCGCCACCCCCGCGGCGGACCACGACGAGACGGCCCTCGCACCGGTCGACATCGGGTCGCGCCCGCTCGCGAACCTGTTCATCGACGGCAAAGCCAGTGGCACCACCCCCTTCGTCGGCAAGCTCGCCACCGGCGCGCACACCATTCGCATGACCGCGCGCGGCTATGTCTCCTGGGAAGGGACGCTGCAGGTTCGAGCGTCGGGCACCGAAGACCTTCGCGTCCGGCTGCTGCCCAAGGGCTCCAAGGCTGGCCCGCGCCCGAACCCGCCGGAGCCGCGACCGGCGCCCGAGACGACCCAGCCCGCTGCCGATGCGTCGAAGGCCGAACCGGCCCCCCCAAAGCCTGACAAGAAGTCGGTGTTCCTCCCGACGAAGGATCCCACGAAGGATCCGGCGGGCAAGCAGGGCGGCGTCTTCCTGCCGACCAAGGACTGAGCATTTTCCATGCGACTCCCCCGCCCCCACCTTCGAGCGCACCTCACCGCGGCCATCCTCGCCCTGTCGGTGGTGACGGCTTCGCTCCCGGTACGCGCGGCCGAGCCCGCGGCCGAGCCCGCGGCCGAGCCCGCCGCCAGCGACGACACCGCCAGAGCTGAATCCCTCAGCGACCAAGCCGTCGAGGCGTTCGGGGAGAAGCGCTACGACGAGAGCATCGTCCTGTTCGAGCAGGCGTATGCGCTCGAGCCCAATCCGAACTACTTGTTCAACATCGGCCGGGTATACGAGGAGAAGGGCGACCTGGAGCAAGCCGTCTCGCACTACCAGCGGTTCGTCTCCCAGCCCGGCGTCGACATCGAGGCTCGCCAAGCGGCGACGGCCCGGCTCAGGGTGCTTCGCGAAGCGCTCGATCAGCTCGAGCAAGAGGAGAGCGGCCCCGCACCGCCGCCTGCCGCCCCCCAGCCCGTCATCGAGGACGCACCGACCGAGCCCGCCGTGATCGACGACGAACCCCGCGACCGCAAGCGCGGTCAGAGGATCGCGGGGTACGCCCTGCTCGGCATGGGCGGCGCCGGCCTCATCGTGGGCGGCGTCTTGGGAGGGCTCGCGTCCGGCAAGGCCCGCGATGCCGACGAGGCCGAGTTCGTCGACGACGCGCTGCGCATGCGCGACGACGCCCGGCGACAAGCACGAGCCGCGGACGCCATGTTCATCAGCGGCGGCATCCTTGCCGCTTCCGGCCTGGTGCTGGTGCTCACCACGCTGGCCACCTCGAAGAAGTCAAAGGAGCGCACGTCGGCGCGAACCTCATCGTCACGAGGCTGGGTCCTTGCACCCGCGGCCTCCCCCACGGCCGCCGGGGCGGCGCTTCATGGCCGGTTCTGAAGGGCCCCCCGAATGGAACGAGAGGAGAGCTTCGAATGAACACGCAACGATCGATTGGGCTGCGGGCTGGAACGAGAACCGGACTGGGGCTAGGACTGGGGCTAGGACTGTCCGCGTTGGCCTTGGGCGGATGCAGCTTGACGTTGGGGCTCGGCGACGATCAGCCGTGCACCAACGACGACGACTGCGTCTACTCCAACGGCCAAGGCTCGTGCGTCGCCGACATCTGCGTGCCGCCCAGCGGTGACGCCGAGTCGCAGGGCTCGACCGGGACCGACGGCTCGACCACCGCCACCACGGGCCCCACCACCGGTCCCGCCACCGATCCCACCACAGCGCCGAGCACGGACAGCTCGGACACCAGCGACACCGATACGCAGGGGACGGACACCGAGCCGACCGACTGCAGCGAGAACACCGACTGCGCGTCCGACGAGCGCTGCGGGCCCGAGAACGTCTGCCTCGATCTGCTGTCGGCGCAGTGCCAGAGCGTCCAGTACCCCACCAACGACGATTTCGACCGCAACAACGTGGTCTACATCGGCTCGATCTTCCCGATCCGCGGTGCGTTTCAAAACCTCGTTCAACCGCTCGTCAACGCGATCCAGCTGGCGGTCGAAGACTTCAACGACCAGACCACCCTGCAGGGCGATCGTCAGATCGCTTGGGTCTCCTGCGACTCCACCACCGGCGTGGCCGCGGCTGTCGCCGCCGCAGAGCACCTCGCGATCAATGTCGGGGTCCCAGCGATCATCGGCCCCGCGTTCAGCGAGTCCGTCCTCGCGGTCGCCACCAACGTGACCATCGACGCGGGGGTCTTCATCATCACCCCCACCGCCACCGCCACCTCGATCACGGAGCTCGCCGACGAGAACCTGGTCTGGCGAACGATCGCCCCGGATACCTATCAGGCCAATGGCATCGTCGACCGCCTCGCGGAGCTCCGGGGGCTGCCCACCGAGACCCGGGTCGAGCGGCTGCTCGTCCTCGCAAAGAACGATGCGTACGGCACCGGACTGCTCGGAGGCGTGCAAAGCGACCTCGAGGACGCGCTGCCCGGCGTTCCGATCGACTTTGCGACGTACGAGAACCCGGTAGTCTTCGATTCGCAAGAGGACCTTTTGGCCTCCTACGGCGCGACGATCGCCGGGGCCGTCTCAGGACTTCCGCCCTACGCGGCGCGGACGGACCACTACACCGACATCTTGTTGCTCGGCACGTCGGAGACGCAGGCGCTGCTGTACGCGTACCTCAGCGCATGGGGCACCCTTCAGGCTGCACCGCCCACGCCGTCGCCGGCGCTGCCGCGGTTCATCTTCAGCCACGGCTCCGTCCCGGAGCTGGAGCGTCTGGTCGACGACATCGGCGTCATTGTGGGGACCGAACCCCTGGTGCCTCTCAAGACGCTGATCAACGCCAACATTGAGGGCATCTCGCCGATCATCTTCGACGTCGAGAACTTCACCGCGTTCAACATTCGCTACCGCATCCGGTTCAACGATCAGGACGCGCTCACCAGCGCCGCCCTCTCCTACGACGCGGCGCTCGCCACCTTCTTTGCGATGTCGACCGTCGATGGCGACACGGAGATCACCGGCGCCGACGTTGCTGCGGCCTATCCGTCGCTGATGGACGGCGACGGGACTGCAATCTCGTTCAGCGGCGCGACGCTGTCGTTCATCACCGAGGCCCGCAACGCGCTCGCGGTCGGCGGTGGATCCGTCGATCTTCAGGGCGTCTCCGGGGAGCTCACCTGGGACGCGGCCGGCGATATTCGCACCGGCCTGACGGGCTGGATCCTCACCGACTTCGACCCTGCGCCCGAAACGGTCGACCCGCGCCTGACCCCCAACCGCACCTATGTGCTGGACCCGGCCCCCTCCGCCGAGGGCACCTGGGTCGACCCTTAGGCCATTGCCGCAGCGCCGGTCGGCCTGAAGTGTGCACTTCGCGCGCCGACTTCTTGCATCTGCACCCTACTTCGTTCGACCATCGCGCTCCTCCATGTCGAACCGCGACTCCAGCGACGACGAGCTGCCCGAGGACTCCCTGCAGGATGGGCAGCCCCCCGATGCCGATGATCTGCAGGCCGAGGATGATGCGGCCCCCGATCTCGATGACGACGCACCGGCCGAGGCCGTCACGGCCGAGCCCACGCCGGCGCCGCGCTCGAAGTTCGGGCTGATCATGTTTGCATCGGCCGGGGCCCTGTGGGGGCTCTTCGGCATGATGCGATGCGACGCCGACGAGTCCGCGACGCCTCCGAGCGCGGCGGTGTCTCCCGACGACCTCGACGATTCGCGCGACGCGGACCCGAGCCTTCCATCGGTCACCGACGACGACGACGAGCCCTGGGACCCCGAGGGCGAAACGCCAGACGAGGACGGCGGGCCGCAGCCCGCGGCGGAGACCCCGGACATCGACGACATCGACGATGCAGATCGAGTGGGCCCCGGCGGCGCCGACGCGGCGCCCGGCGACTTCGACCCCCGGCCCAAAGCAGCCTCGTGGGCGCGCAACTTCTCGCTGCCCAAGACCGTCAAGTACACGGTCCGCCGCGGCGGCTCGCTCGAGAACGTCGCCAACCTCTACAAGATCTTCCACCACGAAATCGCCGAGCTCAACCCGGGCATTCCGCTGGAGAAGGACCTCCCGCCAAAGAGCGGAATCGTGGTCTACAAGGCCGAGAGCGGGTCGAAGAGCGCCTCGGTCGGCCTGCCCAGCAACGGAACGCTGGAGGGCGGCGTGCCCATGGTCGATGGGCCCGGTCGCGTGATGAAGATGATCGGATGGAAATCCTTCGGCACCGCAACGACCGTCGCGCTGCTCGACACCGTCCTTCGCCGCTGGGAAGAGACGGGCCACCCCCAGCCCGTCATCGTCGGCAACATGTCGAGCCGAAACGGCGGCCGTCTCCCCCCCCACTCCACCCACCAATCGGGGAGGGATGTCGACCTCGGCTATCCCCAGAAGCTGCCCTCCGGTGAGGAGCTCAACTGGCGGGTGATGGACAGCCGCAACCTCGACGGCAAGGAGACCTGGGCGCTGCTCTCGATGCTGGTGCAGACCGGCCAGGTCGAGGTCGTCTACATCGATCGGGAGATTCAGAAGCTCCTGCATGCCTACGCCCTCGAGCACGGGCTGATGTCGAAGGGCGCGCTGCAGCGCTGGATGGAGTACCCCTCCCCGACCGGCTCGGGCAGCCCCGTCATCCAGCACGTCAACGGCCACGTGGACCACATGCACGTCCGGTTCAAGTGCCAGCCGCACGAAACGAAGTGCACGTCCCGCAACCGCTGACGGAGCGCGCTACGATGGAGCATGTCCCGGGTGCCGGTCATGCTCGCCGTGCTCGCCGTGCTCTTTGGGGCCGCGTGTGCGGACGACGAATCGGAGCCGCGCGGCGGCGGCACCTCGCCGACGACGAGCACGACCACGGGACCGCCGGGCACCGCATCGGTCTCGACCGCGGCCTCCGGCGGAACCTCGGCTGATCCGGACTCCTCCTCAGGAGCGGGCGAGAGCGACGCGGCGGACAGCGGCACGACCACCGGTAGCGAGCCGCCACCCTCGGTGCCCATCCGCTATCCCGACGGGCAGGTTCATTCCCCCGTGACGGCCTTCGTCGCCGACCGCTGGCGCGCGATCGCTGCGAGCTCCGCGCTGCCCCGGGAGGACGTCTTTCTCAAGGCCGGTGCATCCAGCACGGTCAGCCCCAACACGCTGTACTGCTTCGACGATGCGGGAGCGGTCGAGCTGGCGGAGCACGCTGAGCTTGCAGACACGTTGGCGTACTTTCGCGGGGGACAGGCCAGCGGCACGTCTCCGTTCGGTCGGGTGACGCTCGCGGCCGAATCCGGTCGCAGCGCGCAGTGGGTGGTCGACGGCGATCCTTCGCCGCTCGACGCCGAGTGGGACGTGATCGCGCCCCGAACCGCCCTGCTCCACTACGGCACCAACGACATGAACCTCGGAGCGACGCACGCGAGCGCCTTGGTCCCCTTCCACGAGGCCATGATGGCAGCGGTCGATCGCCTCGTGGCCCGCGGCACCCTTCCCATCGTGTTCGGCATCACGCGCCGGGGAGACGACCCCGCCGCCGACCTTTGGGTCGAGTCCTACAACGCGGCGATCCGCGGCATCGCGCAGAGCCGGCAGGTTCCCTTCATCGATCTCTTCGCGGCCGTCGATCCGCTGCCCGAACACGGCCTCAGTGGCGACGGGATTCACCTGCGGGCCTTCGGCGGCGGGGCGTGCGTACTCTCCGAGGACGGGCTGCAATGGGGTTACAACATGCGCAACCTGGTCGCGCTGCAGGGCCTCGGCCGCGCCGTCGAGGTCCTGGTCGACGACGCCGACGCGCTGGACGTCGACGCGCCGCTGTTCACCGGTACGGGCACGAGGGTAGACCCGGTCCTCATCGATGCGTTCCCGTTCGCGCACAGCGCAGACACGAGCCGGGCGCCAGCGGGCGACATCGACGCCTACCCGCCGTGCGACGACGCCGACGAATCGGGACCCGAGCTGCGCTACCGCCTCGAGCTTTCCGAACCAACCCCGCTTCGCATCCTCGTCCTGGACAGCCCTGACGCCGACGTCGACGTACACCTGGTCGAGGCGGGTGGAGACGGGGAGAGCTGCATCGCTCGGGGCGACCGCCGGATCGAGGGCGACGTTCCCGCGGGGTCCTGGGACATCATCGTCGACACCTGGGCTTCGGGTGGGGAGACCTTCGTGGGCGAGTACCTGCTGGTCGTGCTTCCCTGTGGACCCGCGGACGAGGCCTGCGCGGGCGCCGTATCCTTGTAGTCAGAACCCTCCTCGACCGTGATAGACCGAGCTTCGCGATGGCCAAAGAAGAGCCATGGGACGTCGAGAAGTTCCTTCTCCCCCCCGAAGATGATCAGCGCTGGCTCGTCGAACAGCTCGCCGCACTGGTGCGCGCTCGCGGCCACGAGCACCTCCTGCTCGCGCCGCAGCTCGAGCCCGAACCGCAGTTCTTTCCCGACCCCTGGAACGGCGGGCCCCCTTCGCTGCAGCGGCTGCTGATGCGCCTGCTGGTCTACGCCGATCTCGAAGAGGCCGACGTCGAGATCCAGATTCACCCCGACGATGACGTCGGTGGTCAGGTCGCCCCCGCCGGCCTCGGCGCCCAGATCTGGTTGGTGCGTCGGCAGGGCAATACCCTGCACTACGCCGCCCGCGCCTCGACGCTCCGCGACCCCACCATCGCCGTCCCTGCGGCCGCGCGCGCGGCTGCCGAGGGCTGGAGACGCTGGCACGGGCTCGCGCAGGGCGACGCGGTGCTCGAGCAACGTCTCGTGGACGTCACCACCATCTACCTGGGCTTCGGCGTACTCACCACCGACGCCGCGGTGCGGCACGGCGCCACCCGAACCGACACGTTCCGACTCCAGCGCACCAAGAGCCAGCTGGGCGTGCTCGGACCCAAGGCCATGGCCTTCCTGCTCGGCGTCACCGCGTTCGCGCGCGGGTCGTCGGCGGCCGAGCGCCGCCGCATTCGCAAGCGACTCCAGCCCAACCAGGCCGGGTTCTTCGACGAGACCCTGCGCCTGCTCACCCAGGCCCCCGGGGACATCATCGCGCGGCTCGGGGTCCCGCCCAAGGAACGGTGGGGCGAGGGTCCCAACCTCTCCGATCTCACCGCCCCCTTTGCGTCGGGCGTGTTCGCACAGCGAGAACAGGCGGAACCCGATGCCCCACCCGCGCCTGACGACAAGGGCGTGGTGGGGAGCAACGAGGGCAAGCCGGTGTTTCGCGTCAAGCGAAGCAAGGCGCTGCGGCTGGCCAAGATGCTCGCCCTGCCGGTCGCGATGCTCGGGATGCTCGCCGGCCGCATGAAGATGGGCGTGGAGATCGACATGGCCAGGGTCGGCATGATCGCCGCGGGCCTGGGAGCCCTCGGACTGGTCGTGGGCCGCTTCCTTCCCGACACCCGCTGCTCGGAGCCCAAGTGCGGGACCACGCTGCGCGACGAGGACACCGTCTGCCCCCGATGCGGTGGCACGATCGCCGGCGAGATTGGACACCCCAAGGAGCGGCTCGCGGCCGAAGAGGCCCTCGCGGCGAACGAGGCGACCGCCCCCACGAGCCCGCCGGCCTGACCTCGCCGGGCGCGTCGACGAGGCTCGCGGCGCACCTGCTCAGCGAAGCTTGAGGCGACGGCTGGCTTTGACGAAGACCACGGAGAAGCCCGCGAATCGCGGCAGCACACCTGCAGAGGGCTCCTTCTTCGTGCCCTGCACGGGCGTGAGCTCGACGCAGCGCGTCGCCACGTTCACCGCACACGCGTAGCGGCCACCGGGGACCTCGATGCGGCGCGGAAACTGCTGGGGCACGGAGACGGCGTCGCGCGGGTCCATCCCCGCCGTCACCGCCATCGCGGCCAGGTCCGGCACCAGGTCGCCGCGCTCCAGCAGCGCGAGGTCGGCCGCGCTCTCGACCCCCAGCGCGACGAACCGCTGCTTCATGAAGGCCGCCACGTCGGTCGGCGGCTCGGGCAGCTGGGCGCCGGCGCGCTTCCCCCACTGCCACAGCACGTCCCAGCCGTGCAGGGCGTCGCGCAGCGGGTGTGCAGTGCCCTTCATCAAGGTGCCGCGCAGGACCAGCTCCACCAGCGCGTCCATCAGCGCGGCCCCCCGCAGCACCTCGGTCCCGCGCGAGATCGGCACCCCTGCGAACGTGCGCACGACGTCGGCGTGAACCCTGCCTCCCTTGACCTTCAGTCCGTCCACCTCCGCATCGCCCAGCCCCAGCTCGGCGAGGTCCGAGAGCCTCAGGCGCATGAGCAAGCGCCCCACCCCCCTGGCCTGCTGACCGACGCCGAGCCACTCGCGCTCCAACAACAGTCCCGCACGCGGCGGCTTGGACGGCTCGGCCGCGGCGGGGACCTCGAACGGATACACGAACACCTCGAGCGCGCCATTGCCCCAAGGGTCGGCACCGCTGCGCCCCTGTGGCGGTGTTTCGATCTGCGCGAGGTCTCCGCGCGAACACCAGCTCGGGGACCCGCGCCGCGATCCACCGGGCGAGGTCTGCGTGCTCGGGCGGATCGACCTTCTCCGCGCCCACGGCCCGGTGCAGCGACCCCGCGAGCCGGCGGCACTCAGCGAGCGTGCGTGCCCGAAGTCCGTGGCGCCCGGCGTCCCCATCCCGCAGACAGCGCAGCGCAACGTCGACCTCGTCGACCGCCCCGTCGAACAGATCGCCTCGGGCCGCCTGCTGGGACGGCGTTGCCTGATGCATCAGTAGGTCGCGACCCACCTCCATCACGGCGACGAGCTCGCACAACGCCCACGCGAGCGGTTGCGGTGGCGCGGTCAACATACGCGCGCCGACCCAGGAGACGGGCAAGGAGGCCTGCACGCGACCGGCCGCGGTCAAGCCGCCGTCTTGGTCGACCGCTCCGCACGCGCGCAGATGCTCGAGCGCAGACTCGACCGCGAAGCGCGGCGGAGGGGTCACCCACGGCAGCCCCGCCAGGTCGCGCGGCGGCACCCCACACATCCCGCCGCGCAGCAGCACGTCGTCCATTCCAACCCGCTCGATCTGCGGAGGCGTGTTCGCGTCGAGGGCGAAGGCCTCGGACCACAGCCGCACGCACCGCCCCGCCTGGACCCGGCCCGCTCGGCCGCGACGCTGCTCGGCCGACGCCAGCGAGATGGGGACGACGGCGAGCACGATCTTTCCCCGTCGGTGTACGTGTCTGCGCTCCAGGCCACTGTCGACGACCGCCGTCACAGATGGAATCGTCAGCGACGTCTCGGCGACGTTGGTGGCGAGGAACACCCGGCGTCGTCGCGCCGGCTCGAGGGCGCGCTGCATGTCCGCGGGCGGCAGTCCGCCGTGCAGCGGCACCACGTCCACGTCGCTCCCCGGGCCCACCGCGGCCGCGCAGACGCGAATCTCCCGCTTGCCCGGCAGGAAGACGAGCACGTCTCCGGTCGTGGCCGCGAGCTCCGCCCGCACGGCATCCCGCACGCGCTCGGGCAAATCGTCGGCCGATGGCCCGCCCGCTCCGTCGTGACGGAGCTCGACGTCGAACGCTCGCCCCTCGCCCGACAGCGCCTGGGCGCCCAAGGCATCGCACAAGGCATCGCGCGCGATCGTGGCGGAGCAGACGACGAGCGCCGCCTCCGGGCTCCCCCGTCCACTGTGCACGAGGGCGGTGATCAGGTCGGTCTCCCACCCTCGCTCGTGGAACTCGTCGACCAGGACGCCGACGAACCGCCGCCCCTCGTCGCGCGCGAGGAGGGTCAGGGCCATGCCCGGGGTCACGAACAAGATCTCCGTCTGGGCGGACTCCGCGGCGTCGAAGCGCACCCGGTAGCCGACGCGCGCCCCCACGCGCTCCCCGCGAATCTTGGCTCCATACGTCGCCAGGGCCCGCGCCGCGACGCGCCGGGGCTCCACCACCAGCACCGGGCCGCCCAGGGCGTCCGCCATCCACCACGGCAGCCGCGTCGACTTGCCCGAACCCGTCGGCGCGGAGACCACCAGACGGCATCTTGCCGTGCACACGTCGCGAAACCGGCTTGCGAGGGCATCGATTGGCAGAGGGTCCATCGGCGCGAGGACCCTACCAGAGCCCCGAGCCAGGCCTCGGGAATGCGAGGACCGGCCGGGTCGTTGCTCCCTCGTCCCGGCAGATCGAAGGCCACGGGTCGTCCGTTGGGAGGCGCGGTTGCGCGAGACCGTGGCCGTGGGGATACTCCAAGCGCCCAGCATCGTCGTCGATGGCGCGGCGCGGGCGCTTCCCACCGCGATCCATGCGGCCCAAGGGAACTGATTCGTGGCGCAGACTCCGACCCCAACGCTCACCTTCGAAGTCAAGACGCCCGAGCGCCCCTCGTATCGGGTCACGCTGAGCAAGGCGCAGAACCTCGTCGGCCGGGAGACGGGCGATATCGTCCTCAACGACCCGGAGTCGTCGGCGCTGCACGCAGAGATCGACGTGACCGCCGGGCACGTGATCGTGCGCGACCTCGGGAGCAGCAACGGGACGTGGCGCGGCGGAGAGCGGCTTCCGCAGTTTGCCCTGTTCGAGGGTCAGTCGTTCTACTGCGGCAACACCGAGCTCGAGCTCGTCTCGGTCGAAGGCGCCGCGGCGGAGCTTTCGCCCGGGCAGACCGCTGTGGGCCGGACCAAGGTCACTCGCGAGGACCCAAAGCCCACGCCAAGGCCCGAGCAGCGGACGTGGATCGGGACCTCCGGGAAGCAGCCGGTCGCGCCGCCACCGGGTTGGTCTCCGCCCTCTCCGGTTTCGCTCGGCACACCCGCGCCGGTGGCCGAGACGACCGGCGTCGGGTTCCACCCCTCGCAGGGAACGCTTCGGGGTCCACACGCGCCTTCGTCCTCCCCGACTACGCCGGGCCCGCAGAGCTCGGCCTCGACCCTGCCGGGCACCGACGCAGCCGATGAACCCGACCTCGACGTCACGGGCCCCCTGCCCGGGACCCCGGTCACCGCCGATCTGATGCAGGCGACCTACGAGCCCTCGAGCACCACGGTCCCCCACGCGCGGTCCGCCGCAACCGTTCCCGGCCCCGCGGGTGCAACCTCCGCGACGCCTCCGTCTCGAACGCGACCCCAGGACGCCGCTGGCCCGCCCGAGCCCGCCGCTACGCCCGAGCCCGCCGCTACGCCCGAGCCCGCCGCTGCGCCCGAGGCACCCGCCTTCCGCCCCCCGGTCGCGAACGCGGTGATCAAGTCCGAGGCCGCCGCGGTGCCCCGTCCCTCTTCGCGTCCGGCGACCACGGGGCGACGCACTCGCGGGGGAGGGCTTCGCTGGGGGCGCTTGTTGGGCGTCGGGGCCCTCGCGGCGCTGATCGCCGCCGCGGTCGCGGGGCTCGCCTATCTCGTCTACACCCTGATCGCCGCGCGAGCGCTGGCGTTTGGCGAGGTCGTCGCCCGCGAGCTTCCCACCTCCGCGGTCGGGTTCGTGGCTGTGCGCTCGATCGACGACGCGCTCGAGCTGCTCGCCAACGAAGAGGCCACGACCCTCGAAGCGCTTCGCGTGGAGGCGATGAGCTTCGACCCCTACGACGCCGCGGCCTGGCGAGAGCGAGGCATCGACACCGCGGCGCCCGTCGGCATCGCGCTCCTCGAACCGCAAGGCCCGACGTTTGCCGTCTCGTTCGGCGTGGCGGACCAAGCAGCGCTCGAAGAGACGCTCGAAGGCCAGCTGCCCCGGCTGCTGGGGATCACGGCCGCCGACGTGACGTGGATGCGGCGCGACTTCGGCGACCGGCCCGGCCTCTGGTACGCCGATCGCGGCATTGCGCTGCTGCATTACGGCGAGCGCAGCATGCTCGTGTTCTCGCCCCGCACCGGGAGGTCGGCGGACGTCGAGGACATCGCCGCTGGGCTGGGACGCGTCTCGGCCAAGGACACCCTCGCGGACAGCGAAGCCTTCGCGGCCCTGCTCCCGCCGGCCGGAGAAACGCTCGCGATGGGCTACCTCGATGGTGCTTCGCTGCGCTCGGCACTTCCTACCGGGGCCGCCGCCCTCGCCGCACGCTTGGCGCTGGCCGACCTCGACGCCGTCGCGATGCTGCTGAGCCACGAAGACGACGCCATCGACGTGACCTACGAGGTCGTCATCCGAGAGGGAAGCCGACACCTCGAGCTGCTCGACGGCGCAGCGCGAGACAACGCTGCGCTGGCACGCGTGCCCGGCCCCGCGCTCGCCACGTTCGACATCGCGCTCGATGGCGAGACCCTCGACCGCTCGATGGGCGGAGCCCTCACCGCCCTCGGAGAGAGCCTCGCCGTGCTCGAGAAGGACGTCACCGACGATCTCGGCGTCAACCTACGGGCCGACGTGACCCAGAATCTCACCGGTGCGTTCGGGGGCGCGCTGCTGGCGTTGCCCAGCGAGCCCGATGCCGACCACGAGGCGAAGGCGGTGCTGTGGATGGGCGTCGCCGACGACGAGAAAGCCCACCGCACCCTGACCCGAGTCTACGAGAAGCTCGCCGAGAAGGCCGACGGCGAGCTCTCGCCTCGGGACGTCTCCGGCACCGTCGTCTACACGGTGCCGGCGAAGGTCGGGCATCGCCCCGAGCTCCAAGTGTTCGCCCACGGCGGATTCGTCTGGCTGGTGATCGGCTCGGTCGACGCCGCAGAGATCGTCGATGGCCCCGAGACGGGGCTGCTGGGCGACCTGCGTCACCCCTCCCTCTCCGCGGCGATGGCCGAGGGCAGCAACCTGGCGGGCTTCATCGATATTCGGCGCCTGGTCGCAGCCGCCGAACCGCTCATGAGCCCGAGCGAACGCGAGGACATGCAGGCGGGTCGTGCGTTGATCGACCTGTTGGAGACGTGGACCGTCCGGATGGAGCGAAAGGGCCGAACCGTCAGCGTCCGGCAGACCACCACCACCTCGCAGGACGTCGGGTTGACGGGCCTGGTCGAGGTCGGGACCAAGATGCTCGGAGAGTCCCTGAGCACATCGCTGGCCAGTGCCAGCCGCGCGACGCACTGCGCAGCCCTGGCCAAACACATGGGCAAGCTCAGCAGCGAGGCGCTCGAGGAGAAAGGTGCGGCACCGGAGAGTGCATGGGCCGTCGAAGCGCTCGCTCTGGAGCGTTGCAATGCACCCTCCACCAGCAGCGCGCTCATCGACTGCTACCTCGCGACCGACTCGATGGAGGGCATGCCCGCCTGCGACGCAAAGCATCCGCCTAAACAGGTGCCCGCTGCCGGGGCCGCACAGACCCCGTCCGATGAAGGCGAGCCCAAAGTCGTCCCCTACGTCGACGACATCTGGCCCCATCGCGTCGACGACCCCGACAGCGACAGCCCTCAACCCGACGTCAACTACGCGGTGCCGGTCGGCGAGGACCCGCATGCGCGCGGACCCGCCGACGCGTTGGTCACCATCGTGATGTTCGGCGACTTCGAGTGCCCCCATTGCAAGGCCGTGACGAGCACCCTGGACGAGGTCCTGGCCGCCCGCGGGACCGACGTCCGACTGGTGTTTCGGCACTTCCCACTCGACAAGAGTCACCCCTCCGCCCGCGAGGCCGCCAAGGCAGCCCTGGCGGCGGGAGAGCAGGACGCATTCTGGGCCATGCACGACGCGCTCTATGAGCGCAGCGATCGGCTCGATGCCGACGAGATCGATGCGGCAGCCCGGGAGGCTGGCGTGGACGCATCGCGATTCACGGCCGATCGAGCCAGCGCCGCGGTCGACCGCAGGCTGCAGCGCGACCTCGACGCGGCCGCCAAGTACGGCGTCCGCGGGACGCCGGCCTTCTTCATCAACGGCCGCTACCTCGGAGGCCGCCAGAGCCTGTCTGCCTTCAACGTCGTCATCGATGAGGAGCTAGAGCGCGCCAAACGCTTCGTGGCGCGGCGCGGAGACACCCGCAAACGCCTCTACGAAGACATGATCACGCACTTCGCTCCCGAGGTGGCCCAGCCGGAGGCGGTCACCGCCCTGCCAGCGCAAGACGCCAAGCGCTACACCGTCAGTACACAAGGGCTGGCGCGCAAGGGCGGCGGAGGGTTCGCGCAGGTCGAGATCATCGAATGCGGCGACTTCGACTGCCCGTACTGCGCTCGCTCGCGCAAGGCGATCGACGAGGTGCTCGACGACAATGTCGCCGTCGCCTTGTACTTCGCGCACAATCCGTTGAGCTACCACCTCGGTGCCGAGGCCGCGGCGCGGGCGGCCGAAGCCGCGAAGGCGCAGGACAAGTTCTGGGAGATGCACGACGCGTTGTTCTCCGATCAGCGCAGCAAGGCCCGCACCGACGCGGACTACGAGCGGTACGCGGCGCGTCTGGGTCTCGACGTCGAGCAGTTCAAGCGTGACTACGCCGCCCCGGAGACCGCCGACGCGGTGGAAGCACAGCGAACGCTCTGCGTCGGCAACGACGCGACGACCACGCCCACATTCTTCATCAACGGCCGCCGCGTGTCGGGCGCCCAAACCGCCGAACAGTTCGAAGCGCTGATCGACGCCGAGCGCTCCGGCGGGATCTGAGCCGCAGCCCGACGCTACGGCACGAGGAGCGGTGCGCTCACACCGCAGTCCAAAACCGGCCATGGGGCTGTTACGGTCCGACCTGGATGCAGACGGTCTACCGGACGCTGACGACGACCAACGGCCCGAGGCGAGCCCTCGTGGTTGCCCCCGACGTCGACGAGGTCGTGGGTCTGCAAACGCTTCAGGAGCTGCGATCGGGTGCCCGGTCGCCCCACCACGAGGCGGTCATCGCCAAGCTCGCAGCCGCGCCCGAGCCCACCCACATCGTGATCCTTCGGGCCCGCGGCGCTGACGGCTCGGGGACCTTTCGCCTCGCGCGCGACCTCGACGACGCTCAGCTCGAAGAGCTCGGCTATCTGCTCGCCCGGGCCCAGCTGGACGCGTGGCAGGACCTGGCCAAACACGGGGTCGAAGCCTTGGCTCGGGTGGAGTTGCGGGTGTGGGAGCTCGCCGCGCTGCGCTCGGGAACGGCCCGCTTGCGGGAAGAACTCGACGGTCTCATTCGCGGCACCGACCACGCGCGCGCGGTCCGAGCGCGTGACGATCATTGGACGCTGGGCCATGCCCTGCTCAACTTTGGGGTGGGTCTCGATACCGCGTTGACCGAACTGCTCCCGCAGCGGCTCGAGCAGCTCCAGCAGGAGCGCTCCAACGCGGCCGCAAACAGCCCCATGCGGTAAACGGGCGCCGGCCATGGCAGGGTGCGGCGCATGCATCGATTCGCCGCCGTGTTCGTGCTTTCGCTGGTCGGCGCGTGCCCAGCATCCGTCCTCGAGCCCCCCGCCGACGCCAGGATCGAGGTGAACCAACCGGGGCCCTCGGTTTCGTTCGCGGCGCTCGGTGACTACGGTGACGACTCGCCATCGGAGGCCGCGGTGGCCTCCTCGGTACGCGCGGCGGGCCCGGACATCGTCCTGACGCTCGGTGACAACAACTATCCCAATGGCGCCGCGCAGACGATCGATGCCAACGTCGGCAAGCACTACGCGTCCTTCATCGCGCCGTACCGCGGCGCGCACGGGCCCGGTGCAAAGACCAATCGCTTCTTCCCCGCGCTCGGGAATCACGACTGGCGAACCTCCGACCTGCAACCCTACCTGGAGTACTTCGAGCTGCCGGGCAACGAGCGCTACTACGACCTCCGGTGGGGTCCGGTGCACTTCTTCGCGCTCGACAGTGACCCCGCCGAACCCCACGGAACCCACGAGGACAGCGTGCAGGCGCAGTGGCTGCAGCGCGCCCTGACCACCTCGACCTCGCCGTGGAAGGTCGTCTACATGCACCACGCCCCGTACTCCTCCGGTGATCACGGGTCGACCGCCTCGATGCAGTGGCCCTTCGAAGCGTGGGGTGCCGACCTCGTGCTCGCCGGCCACGACCATCACTACGAGCGCATCGAGCGTGGCGACACCACCTTCGTGGTCAACGGCCTCGGCGGGAGCCCGAAGATCTACGACCTTCGCAGGCCTGTGCAGGGCAGCGTGATTCGCTTCAACGAGACCCACGGCGTTCTGCTCGGCGAGGCGGACGCGACCTCGATGAAGCTCCGATTCGTCGCCGTGGACGGGCGCACCATCGACGCCTTCGAACTCCGCAAGGAGCCCGTGCCCGCCCCCGCCCCGCCGACGTCCGCCCCGTCCGCCCCGTCCGCCCCGTCCGCCCCGTCTGCCCCGTCCGGGAGAGGGTTCGACGCGTACGAAGACTGAGCGCTGCCGATCGCTACGGAATGACGACTGCGCCGCACGGCCAGCGCGCATCGACCACATGGGTCCCGCCATCCCGCAGCGTGTCGCAGGACTCCCCGAGCAGGAGCAGCGTCGTCTCGTTGGGGACCTCCCAATCGGTCCCGCACTCGAGCTCTTCGCCATCGAGTGTGACCGTGCCCTCGCAGGCCTGGTCGAGGTCGACCTCGCCCTCGATGGTGAGTTCACACGAGATGAACGAGCCGATGATTTCGTTGAACGCATCGACCAGCTGCGCCGCGTCCAGCGCCTCGTAGTATGGCGCGGGCATCGGGTCGTCGGGATCCTTGCCGACGCCGACGTTGGCCATCTGCTGCAGGTGGTCGGCACCGACCTCGTTTCCCACGGAGATGATGAACGTGGAGATGCCCTCGCCGTAGGCGAACTCCGCCGCCGCGAGCGCCTCGGGCTGTCCTTCCTGCGGGTTGGGGGTCGCGCACGTGTCCGGCTCGCCATCGGTGGCCAAGACGATCGCCTTGGGGCCCTCGGCGTCGACACCCGACAGCGTGATGGCGACCGCCTGCAGCGACTCGCCGGTGGGCGTCTCGTCGCTGGGCGATGCCGGCGCATAGGTCATGTCGATGGCGTCTCGGTTGTCGAGCGCGACGTCGACCGAGGTGAGCAGCGGACACTCGCCGCCGTCGTTGCCGTTCTCGCTGGTGTACAGCGTGACCCCGAAGCGCACTTGCGACTCCAGCTGCGCGACGACGCCGTCGTCGGGATCCATGAGCGTCTCGTAGACCGCAGACCATCGGTCCTGGCCGCCGAAGTCGGACGTCATGCTGCCGGACTGGTCGATCAGCAGCACGATCGTGGGCACGACAGGCTCCAGCATGACCGTGACCTCTCCGCAGCCGCTGGTGAGCACATCGGGGTCCTCGGTGGTCGTCGGCGGTGGCCCCGTGGTGGGGCCGGGGCCCGATCCCTCCGCGCCGCTCGAGCTGCCGGCCGTGATGTCGATGCCCGTCTCCGTCTCGGTGTCCCCGCTGTCCTGCGGCGGCGTGGCGTTGCCTCCACACGCGACCGACAGCACCGCGATCGAACCGACGGCGAATCCCCTCGCTCCCCTTCCCATGAAGACAGAGTACCGCTCAACTCGAACGAATGCCCGTTGGGGCCGGAATCCATGACGAACCCGTGTTCCCGCTGACGACGACCGCGGTCAAGCCCCCGCCTCGAGGGCGGAACGCAGGGTGAGCAGGGTGATCTCGTGGGGTGCTCCCACCCGCATCGGGGGACCCCAATACCCCGTACCTCGGCTCACGTAGATCCACGTGGGTCCGTGCTTGGCCAGCCCTGCGACGTAGGGCTGCGCGAGGTGCACGAGCAGGTTGAAGGGGAAGTACTGCCCGCCGTGGGTGTGCCCGGACAGCTGAAGATCGTAGCCCGCCTCGGCGGCCGCCTCGATGCTTCGGGGCTGGTGCGCGAGCAGGATGGAGACGTCGCACGGGGGCGCGGTGGACCGCGCGGCGGCCGGGTCGGACGCGTGCGAGGGCACGATGTCGCCGGCCTTGTGGTCCGTGCAACCGGCCAGCAGCAGGCGCGCGCCATCGCGCTCGAGCACCCGGTGTTCGTTGTTGAGGACCGTGAGTCCGAGCCGGGCGACCTCCTCGCACCACGCCGGACCATCCCAGTAGTACTCGTGGTTCCCCGTCACGAAGAAGGCCCCATCCGCGCCGCGCAGCTGAGCCAGAGGCGCCACCTGGTCGCGCAGGTCATCGACGTAGCCATCGATCAAGTCTCCGGTCACCACCGCGAGGTCGGCCCGCAGCGCGTTGGCTCGATCGACCACGGCCTGCAGATACTCGCGGCGAATGGTGGGTCCAACGTGCACATCGGAGAGCTGCACGATGGTGTAGCCGTCGAAGGCCGCGGGAAGCCCCTCGATGGGAACCTCGACCTCGACGACCTCGGGCAACCCCTTCGCCTGCACCAGCCCGACCCCGCCGACGCCGCCGGAGGTGGCGACCGCCCCCATCGTGGCGACCTTGCCCAAGAAGCCGCGACGGCTCGGGTCGTCGGGTTGGGCGGGGTCGGCCGCCGAGACCACGCGACGTGCGAGCTTCGCAAGGCCACCGACCAGGTCCGCGAAGAGCATGAGGAAGAAGAGCACCGAGGTCAGGCCGAAGAGCCACAGGCCCACCCACTGCAGCGCCCGCACGCCCGCGAACTCGCCGCCCAGTCGCGTCGTCCACAGGGCGGCGAGGGCGGTCGTTCCGCTGAGCGCCAGCCCGATCCAGCCGATCCAGCCGACCCGGCCGTTCCGGCGCGTCCTGGATTGAACCCGCAAGCGCCCGAACACGCGCCGCCCCAGGTAGAGGTGCCCCCCCACCCAGATGGCGGTCATCACCGCCATGAAGACCAGCATGCGCATCGCCATGGGTACGTCGCCGGGCAACCCCGGCGTTACGCGCCACCCTCCAGCACCGAGCCGAGATCGGCCTGTGCTTCGGCCGCCGAGGAGCTCTGCAGCTGCACCATCGCGCGGTTGTGAGGCGAGGTCGCGTAGAACTGCTCCTCCCCTCCATCCGAGAACGCGCGAAAGACCACGACCTGCGTCGACGTCTTTGCGGTCTGGATGCTCATCGAGAACGCCTCCTCGAGCCCGGCGGGCTGCTCGCCCTCGGCCAGGTATCGCGACACGCGGAGTCGAAGCGCCTTGTCGAACCATCCGGCTGCCGCGGGGCTGGGCTCCGAAGCCCCCTCGCGCGACCAAAACGACGCGCCGTCGTCGTCAGGGTTGTTCTGCGCGTAGGTGACCGAAGCCTCCCCACCCCGAACCGTGATCGACTCGATGTCCGAGAGCTCGCCGCCGATCAGCGAGCGATCCGGCAGCGTGCGCGACGCGGTCTCGAGCGTGTCGATCAAGTCCGCGGCGACGATGTAGACGACGCCATCGGCGGGGTCGCGGACGTAGCGGTTGGAGCCACCGTACGCCTTCGCCCCGACCTCGTAGACCTGCGGCTCCCGAGCGCGCCGGTGGAGCGTCAGGGTGCTCTGCTCGTCACCAAAGCCGAGCTCTTCGAGCTTGGCCTCGTCCACGCCTTCGAGGACCCGCTTCGCGACGAAGGGCGCCATGCGCTCGGCCACTTGCTCACCGGCAGCCCCGGCCTTGAAGGTCTCGGGGGTACCAGCGTCGGCGGGCTCGGCGGGCTCGGCCGGCGCATCGGGGTCCTGCGGATCGCCAGGCTTCGCCGCTGGAGCGCGTCGAGACTCGACCCATACGTACGAGCCCAGCGCGTCCTCTCGCATCTCGAGATGGACCTGGACCGAGGGGCCCTCGTAGTCGATCGCCTCGAGGTCTTCACGGTCGACCTTGAGGATGACCGTCGCTTCGGAGAGGTCGGCGTCGCCCTCGTGGGTCCACGTTTGGTAGGCGGCCACCAGGGCCACCGCGAGCGCGAGCCCGTAGCCTGTCACGGCCTTCTTCATCGGCGTCCTCCTTCGCTGCGCTTCTGGCTGCGCCGACGCAGACGCACCCGCGTCACCCCAGCGCCGAACACCAGGAGCGGAACCCCGAGCACGGTCGAGTAGAACCACCAGGTCTGCCCTTCCTTGGTGTGCTCGATCTTCACGTCTTCTTCGCTCTGGGTCGTCCCCGACAGCGCCTCGGCTCCGATCAGCCAGTTGGACGCATCGCGCACGAACGTGACGTTGCCCGGGACGATGCTCGCCTCTCCGCTCCCACCGTCTCCGAGCGCGACGTCGGAGAGGATGGTGGGCGTGCTCATCACGACCGCGCGCCACCCGACCCCGTTGGTGCTGCCGCTGGCCGCCGCGACCAGGGGCTTGGCGCCCTTGACCTCGCCGGCATCGGCGCTGAACGTGGCGTCGCCATCGAGGTCGACGAACGCCGTGGCCATGGTGCGCACCGTGACGGTGTGGGCCGCCTCATGTCCCTCGACCAGCTCCAAGGCGCCGGCGACGGGCGCGACGAACTGGGTGCGCTCGGCCGCCAGGGTCGAGCTGCTGCCGTGCGCCGAGAAGGAGTCCGTGAGCAGCAAGAAGTTGTCCCCCTTGTTGCCGCTGGCGCGCGCGTGGGCCAACTCGTCCGCCAGCACGCCGTCCTGCATGCGGATCCCGAGCACTTCTTCGACCATGCTCTCGAGCGGGTCGACGACGCGGGCGGGGAGGTCCTGAGCCGGTGCCTTGGGAGACAGCGCGACGAGCAAGGACCCGCCCGATTCGAGGTAGGCCCGCAGCGCGTCGACCTCGGCTTGCGAGAGCGGATACGCCGGGCCGAGCACCATGACGATGCTCGCGTCTTCGGGCACGCCTTCGGCCAGCTTCTCGCGCAGCCCGAGCTCCTTGACGGTGAACCCCTGGCTGCGGAGCTCCTCGCGCAGCCCCTTGGCTTGGCGGGGCGGGACGGCTCGCGCGGCCGAGCGCCACGACAGCTCGCCGTGCCCCGAGGTGATGTAGGCGACGCGTTCGCCTTGGCCCAACTCGATCAGCATCTTCTGCACGTCGGCGTCGATCCGCTTGAGCGTCCGCTTGGCGTTCTCGAAGTCCGGATTGATCTTCAGCGTGCGGGTGATCGGCTTGGGTGGCGGCTCCGCCCCGTCCTCCGGCGCCGGCGCATCGAACAGGACCTCGCCCTGCGTGAACGCGATCGTGCCGTTGTCGCGGACGGCCAGCGCCTTGGCGAGCCGTGGCTCGGCGGCCTGATCGATGACCGAGACCCGCAGCAGCGGGCCCTCGATGGGCGCAAAGTAGTTCCGCAGCTCCTGCGCGACCTCGGAGCTGGGCGGCATGAAGATGCGGACGTCGACCGGGGCCTCCAAGGACTGGGCGAGCGCCAGGGTGGCCGTACCCGGCTGCGGCGTCTTGAAGTAGGCGAGGTCCCACCGCTGCTTGGTCTGGCTGGCGACGTAGTTGACCGGGAACACCAGCCCGACCCCCATCGCCGCGATCAGCCCGTGCAGCGCCAGCTCCTCGACCCGCCGCTTGGGCATCATCGTGGGCGCGCTCTGGCACGCGTAGTCGACGACGAGCATCGGCGCGGTTCCCAGCAGCCACACCAGGGGCCACAGCGAGCGCCACGTACCCAGCCAGCGCTCTTCAGCCTCGTCTCCCAGCGAGAGTCCGTCGACGACGGTACCGGTCGTCGCTGCGTAGAGCACCAGGGATGACGCGCCGACGAGCAGCCCGATCATCGCCACCCGATGGCCCCGCCTCAGGCCAGGGTCCGTGGCGGACCGCATCGACCGCACCCGCAGTCCCGCCGCGAGCGCCAGCATCACGAGCCCGACCGCGGTGACGGCAGTTTGCGGGCCGTCGTTGCCGTCGAGCAGACGTTGGCCGACGAAGACCACGGCCATCGAGACCAGATAGAGGATCGCTGCCGTGCTCATCGCCACCTCCGCGCTGCCATGAATCGCGTGCTCAACGTCAACCCCACGAACGCGAGTGAAACGAAGAAGACGACGTCCTCGGTGTTGATCTGTCCGCGCATGAACCCGCGATAGTGCGCGTCGAGCAGGCTCACGTACGAGAAGATGTCCTTGAGCGGGGGGTCGACGATCTTGGCCAGGAACCAGGACACCACGAGGGTGGTGACCATCACGGCCCCGACGATGCCCGCGACGAGCTGCGAGCGGCTGATCGTCGATGCGAGCGTCCCGAGCCCTGCGGTCGCGGCGGCCAGCAGGCTCAGACCGAGGTAGCCCGCGCCCAGATGCCCGAAGGAGACCTTGCCATTCACGAACACGAGCCCCGGCATGTAGACGGTGCACGCGATCAGGAACAGCAGCACCGTCATCACCGCGACGTATTTGCCCCCGATGATCTGCCAAGGCTGAAGCGGCGAAGAGTCCAGCAGCACCAAGGTTCCGGTCTGCCGCTCCTCGGCGATCACCCGCATCGTGAGGATGACGGCCGCGAAGCAGATGAAGCCGAAGGTGAGATAGAAGAACTCCTCGATCACCTGCGCGCTGTACTTGGGGCGGTCGGTCAGCGCGAAGGCGTTGAACATCAAGCCCTCGAGCACCAGCAGGATCGCGATGACCGCGTAGCCCCACACGTTGTTGAGATAGGCGGCCAGATCGCGGCGCGCCACCATCATCAGACCTCTCATGATGCTGCTTCCTCCTCTTCGTGGCCGTGGTGCTCGCCCTGCTCGAGCTTGGCAACGTCCGCGTCGCCTCGGGTCAGCTGCAGGAACGCCTGCTCGAGCTCCGAGACCGCGTCCTGGACGGCGAAGACGCCCAGGCCCGCGGCGACGAGACTCGCGACGAGCTGCGTGCGGGCCTCGTCTCCGGGTCGAAGGGTGACGTTGGCCCGGACCACCCCGTCGCCCTCGTGCACGTCGAAGGACGAGACCATCTCGCTCGCCTGCAGCGTCGCGCTCACCGCGTCCGCGGTGCCGTGCAGGGTCAAGGTGAGGGCACCGCCCGATCCTTCTCGATGCGCGAGCGCATCGGTCGACCCCTCGGCCACGATGCGACCGCGGTGAATCACCAGCACCCGGTCACACGTCACCGCGACCTCGGAGAGGATGTGCGAGCTGATGAGCACCGTCGCCCGCTCCTTGAGCGAGCGGACGACCCGTCGCATCTCCACGATCTGCTGCGGGTCGAGACCGCTGATCGGCTCGTCCAAAATCACCACCTGCGGACGATGGATGACGGCCTGGGCGATCCCCACCCGCTTGCGGTAGCCGTGCGACAGCTCGTCGATCACCTTGTGCTGCATCGAGCCCAGATCGCACAGCTCGATGACCTTGGGCAGCTCCTCGTCGACCTGGGCCTTCGTGCACCCCTTGGCCTGGCCGACCCAGCGCAAGAACTCGTCCACCCGCATCTCGCGGTACAGCGGCGGCTCCTCGGGCAAGAAGCCAATCTTGGTGCGCAGAGCGTCGGGGTTCTCCAGGGCATCCACACCCCCGACCACGACGGTGCCGGCGCTGGGCATCAGCAGCCCCGCGATCACCTTGAGGATGGTGCTCTTCCCGGCGCCGTTGAGGCCCAAGAAGCCCACGATCTCGCGCTCGCCAATGGAGAACGAGGCGTCTTGCACGGCAGGGAAGTCACCGTAGTACCGCGTCAATCCTTCGACTTCGATCATCGCGTGTCCGTCCTAGTCCAAGAAGAAGTCCGGCACCAGATCGGCGCTGGGGTCGACGGCATAGCCCTCGAAGTCGGTGACGCCCTCTTCGCGAAGGACGGCCTCGTCGACGAAGAAGTTGCCCGTGCACGTCTGTGCGTCGCGAACGAGCACCGCATGCGCGGCGTCGGCCATGATCGAGGGCTTGCGGCTGCGCTTCATCATGGCGTCGCCACCGATCAGGTTCCGCACCGCGGCGGTGGCGATGGCCGTCTTGGGCCACAGCCCGTTGACGGCGATCTTGCCCGCGAACTCGCCGGCGTGACCGATGACGCACATGCTCATCCCCATCTTGGACATCGTGTAGCCGACGTGGTTGCGATACCACTTGGTCTGATCCGAAAGCGGCGGGCACAGGGTGAGCACGTGTGGATTGTCGGCCTCGCGCAGGTGGGGCGCCGCCTTGGCCGTGCACAGGTAGGTGCCGCGAGCGTTGACCTGCTGCATGAGGTCGAAGCGCTTCATGGGCGTGGCCGTGGTCGGGGTCAGGCTGATGGCGCTGGCGTTGTTGACCAGGATGTCGATGCCGCCGAACCGCTCCACCGCGGCCGCGATCGCTGCATCGACGGCGTCTTCATGCCGGATGTCGCACACGACGGGAAGCGCCTGGCCACCGGCGGCTTCGATCTCCTCGGCCGCGGTGTAGATCGTCCCCTGCAGCTTGGGATGCGGCTCGGCGGTCTTGGCTGCGATGACGATCTTCGCTCCGTCCGCGGCGGCTCGCAGCGCGATGGCCTTTCCGATGCCTCGGCTGGCCCCGGTGATGAACAGCACTTTGTCCCTTAGGTCTGCCACGGCCGGGGAGGTTAGCCCAGCATCGCGGACTGTGCCTCCGGGGCCCGGAGCGGCGGCCTCAGGGCCCTGATTTCGGGGGCCCTTCGCCAAAGGCCCGGGGTTTGGTACTCCCAGGCAAATGCGCTGGTTCGTCCGCGGCGACATCGACGGCTTCTTCGGGCTGGCCCTCGACAACCTCGTCCAGCTGCTGCTGATCGACGCGCTGTGCCGGACCGTGCTCGGGTTCGACGACGCGCTGCTGTACGGGCGCGTGCTGCCCGGCGTCGCCATGTCGCTGGTGGTCGGCAACCTCTACTACGCCTGGCAGGCCAAGAGGCTGGGCGACGCGGAGGGCCGGAGCGACGTGTGCGCCCTGCCCTACGGCATCAACACGGTCTCGTTGTTCGCCCACGTGTTCTTGGTCATGCTGCCGGCCAAGCTCGCCGCCACCGCGGCCGGAGCCGACAACCCCGCCGAGGTCGCGTGGCAAGCGGGCCTGGTCGCCACGCTGGGCAGCGGGGCAATCGAGCTGGGCGGCGCGTTCGTGGCCGAGCGCCTCCGCAAGGCGACGCCCCGGGCCGCGCTTCTCGCCACGCTCTCGGGCATCGCGCTGGGCTTCATCTCGCTGGGCTTCTTGTTTCGCACCTTCGCCAACCCGCTGATCGGCCTGGCGACGCTGGGCATCGTGATGCTGACCTACTTCGGCCGGGTGCGCTTCAAGGGCAACATCCCCGGCGGCCTGGTCGCGGTCGGCTTGGGCATCATCATCGCCTGGAGCACCGGCATGGCGCCCGTCGGCGACGCGCCCGGCGGGGCGAGCCTGCATCTGCCGGTCCCCGTCGTCGGTGACCTGCTCGAGGCGATCGGAGCGGGGTACTTGATGACCTACGTCTCGGTCATCGTGCCGATGGGACTGTTCAACCTCGTCGGCTCGCTTCAGAACATCGAGTCCGCGTCGGCCTCGGGCGACGACTTCCCCGTCGCGTCCTCGCTGGCGGTCAACGGCGGCGGCACGCTGGTCGCCGGCTTGTTCGGCAGCTGCTTTCCCACCACGATCTACATCGGCCACCCAGGGTGGAAGGCCATGGGCGCGCGCGCGGGCTACTCGGTCGCGAACGCCGTCTTCGTCACCCTCGTCTGCCTCACCGGCACCCTGGGATGGCTGGCCTACGCGATCCCGATCGACGCCGGCATGGCGATCGTCTTGTGGATCGGGATCGTGATCACCGCCCAGGCGTTCGAAGCCACGCCGCGAGCCCACGCATCGGCGGTCGTCGTCGGCCTGCTGCCCGGGGTCGGAGCCTGGGGCGCGGTGATGGCCAAGAACGGTCTGCGCGCGGCGGGCATGGGCAGCCCCGGCGGACCGCCCTTCTCCGAATCGGTCATCGCCCGCTTTGCCGCCAGCGACACGTGGATCCACGGCGCGTTCGCGCTGGAGCAGGGCTTCATCTTCACCTCGATGATCCTCGCGGCCGCGACCGTAGCGGTCATCGAGCGCAAGTTCACCGTCGCGGCGCTGTGGTGCGCGGCCGCCTCGGTGCTGTCCGCCTCGGGCCTGATGCACGGCTACGCGTTCACGCCCGCCGACACGGTCATCGACCTCTCGCCTGCGTGGCCGTGGGCGACGGGCTACGCCGTGATGGCGGTGGCGTTCGCGTTGGCCAAGTTCGTCACCGAGCCCCATGATGGTGCGGGCCATTGATGCCGGGCAATCGCATCATCGAGGGCGACAACCTCGTGGTCCTGCCCACCTTGCCCGACGGCTGCGCCGCCCTCATCTACA
Organism: uncultured bacterium; assembly: GCA_963761755.1. Classification (GTDB taxonomy): domain Bacteria; phylum Myxococcota_A; class Polyangia; order Nannocystales; family Nannocystaceae; genus CAJXVA01. Next base: position 811,487 of record CAVXIC010000012.1, on the reverse strand, counting down.
TCGACCCGCCCTTCAACACCGGCCGGCGCCGAAGCCACACGCGGGTGAAGGTCGAGCGAGCGGGGCCCGATGACGCCGACCGGGTGGGTTTTGGGGGGCAGGCCTACAAGACGACGGCCCTGGGCTCGGCCGCGTACGCCGATGCCTTCGACGACTTCGAGGCGTTCTTGCGCCCGAGGCTGGAACACGCCCATCGCCTGCTCACCCCCCAGGGGTCCTTCTTCCTGCACCTGGACCCCCGGGAAGCGCACTACGCCAAGGTGATGGCCGACACCGTGTTCGGGCGCGACGCGTTCCTCAACGAGATCATCTGGTCGTATGACTACGGTGGCCGCAGCAAGCGTCGCTGGCCGGCCAAGCACGACACGATCCTCTGGTACGCCAAGGATCCCAAGCGCTACACGTTTCACTACGACGCGATCGACCGGATCCCCTACATGGCCCCCGGCCTGGTCTCGGCCGAGAAAGCGGCGCGCGGCAAGACGCCGACCGACGTGTGGTGGCAGACGATCGTCCCCACCGCGGGCAAGGAGCGCACCGGGTACCCGACGCAAAAGCCGCTGAAGATCCTCGAGCGCATCGTGCGGGTGCACAGCAACCCCGGTGACCTCGTGCTGGACTTCTTCGCGGGCAGCGGCACGACGGGCGAGGCCGCGGCCCGCTTGGATCGGCGCTTCTGGCTCGTAGACGAGAATCCCGAGGCCATCGCGGTCATGCTGGATCGCCTCGCGTTCGCCGCCCCTGCGTTTTCGAGGCTCGAGTAGCTTATCCTGCAGCACGATGCGGTGGCTTGCGGGGGCGCTGGTGTTGTTGCTCGGATGCGATCCGCCCTCGGACGGCGCCGAGGCGCAGACACAGACCGATGGGTCGACCTCGGTGGGCTCCACGACGTCGGACCCGACGACGACCACGACCGGCAGCGGCGCTGGAGGCGACTTCGACCAGACCCTGGCCTGCCAGACGTGGCTGGCCTGCCTGGACCCCGCGACCGCGGCGCAGCTCGACGCACAGTACGGACCGGGTGGGTCGTGCTGGACCCAAACGGCGAGCGTGGTGGAGATGTGCGACGCCGACTGCGTGCAGGGCTACCACGCCGTCTGCGGGGGCGACGCTTCCGACGACGACACCGGCGACCCGACCGCCACCGACGCGTGCGCGCTGGAGGTCTTGGCCCCCGGCGCGGTCTCGTGGGTCGAGGCCGGCGACGACGCGGCGCGCATCCCGACCGAGATTGGCGCAGTGCTCGAGCGCGCCTGCAGCTGCCACGTCGCCGACCTCGACGCATTCATCGGGGAAGCCCCGCTGTACTACGGCAACGCCCGCTTCTTCACGTACGCCCAGATGCAGGCAGTCTTCGAAGGCGCCCCGATGTACGTCGAGGTTGGCGTGCGGGCGCTCGAGGAGCTGAACATGCCGCCGACCTACTTCTGCGGCGAAGGCGAGTACGGGTCGCTGCGCGCGGATGCGTACGCGATCTTGCAGGCGTGGATCGCCGCCGATGCACCCGATGGCGCCCAGTGGCTGCGGGTGCGCCCCGACGACCTGCCGCCGCTGGACGAGTAGCCCTCGAGGTTTCTGAGGACCCGCGCCGGAAAAGCGGATGTCCGTCGGTGTCGTACAAGACGCGACCGCAAGCGCAAATACGGTTGCGACGAAAGGGTGCCCCTGAAACGATGGGCATCACGCGGATCACCGCAGGGAAAAGACATGCGTTCTTCGACACTTCACTTCGGTATCCAGTCCACGCTGGCGTTCGCCGGCCTCGTGTTGGGCATTGCGGCCGGCTGCAACGCCAACGCGGACGCCGCTGGCGGCTCCTGCGTCCCCGGTCAGGTGAGCTTCTGCCCCTGCCCCGGCGACCTCGCCACCTCACCCAGCGGGACGCAGACCTGCCTGCCGGACAACACCTACGGGCTGTGCCAGTGCGGCGACGGCACGGCCACCGACGTGGGCTCCAGTGGGGACGACACCGCGCAGTCCCACAGCGACAGCGAGGACACGACCGGCGGCGGCCCGGACCTGTGCGGCAATGGCTTCCCCGATCCGGGCGAGTGCGACATCGGGCCCGACAGCGACATGGCGCCCTGTCCCCAGGACTGCCAGAGCGCGACCGGAACCGAGGGCGACACCGACGACGCGACCGACACCGAGGCGGTCGACGTCTGCGAGGGCGTCCCGATCTACGTCGGCATGATCCCCGACTCCCCCTCGATCTGGACCTACCCTGGGTTCGGCGACGGCTTCACCTCCGGCACGCAGGCCTGCATCGCCGGCGGCTACGACGGCGTCTGCAACTACACGCAGCTGGTCGAAGCCTCCGCCCAAGGCGATTTCGCGGCGGCAGCGGCCGGCACGACCTACTGGGTGCACCGGGTCGTCGCCGCCGACGTCAACGGTGCCACCGTTCAGCCCGACACGCGCTCGCGCTGCGATGACTGGCGCTACGGGACGAACGACGTCAACGACGGGGAGTTTGCGACGGTCGCCTCCGGGGCGCTGACCTTCACCCTCGACGCGGATCCCCTGCCCAACGGTCCCGCCCCCGGAGACGCCGCCGGAACCGACTGCGGGAACGTCACGCGGGCAATCCCGTGCTGCAACGTGTGCGACGGCTGAGCCTGCTCCTGGGCGGGCCGAGTCTGCTCGCCCTGCCGATGCTGGCGACCGCGGCCGGCACACAGCCGTCCGTGCCCTGGCCGGCGAGCGGACCGCCCTCCGATCTTCAGCTCGCCGCGCAGGTCGCAGAAGCGCTCGATCTCTTCGAACTCGAGCGCTTCGAGGAGTTTCGGGACGCCAAGGAGCGCGGCGAGGACTCCGGACACATCCGGGTGTACCAAGAGGACATCGACGCCGGCCAGTACACGCTCGACGACCTGTTTCAGCTCGGTGACGGCGTCTTCGGGCACGAGTTTCGCGACCTCGACGGCTACGGCGACGCGCCCCGGGTGCGTCCGGGCCAGCGGATCCACGACGGGTTCATCGGCGGTCGCGACACCTTCTCGTGCGCCGGCTGCCACGCCCTGGGAGGACCCGATGGCGCGGGGACGGCGACCCAAAACGCGTTCCTGCTCGGAGACGGAGAGACCCTCGACTCCGCGTTGGTCCGCAACGGCCCCTCGCTGCTCGGCGGCGGCATGGTCCAGCAGCTGGCCCACGAGATGAGCGTAGACCTGCGGGCGCGACGCGACGAGGCGCTGGAGCTCGCCTCTGCACGCGGGAGGTCGGTCACCACGGCGCTGTCGAGCAAGGACGTGGACTTCGGCCAGATCGTCGCCCATCCCGACGGCTCGATCGACACCGCGGACCTGCACGGCGTGGACGCGGACCTGGTCGTCCGCCCCTTCGGCTGGAAGGGTCAGTTCCCCACCCTGCGCCGCGCGGCCGAGGACGCCGCCCGGATTCACTTCGGGGTGCAGTCCAGCGTGCTCGCCGAGCGCCACCGCGACACCCCCATGCCGGATCTGCTCGGGCCCGGCCCCGACTGGTGGGACCCCGATGCCGATGGGCAACAGCGCGAGCTGGAGGAGGGCTCCCTCACCGCGCTCGCCGTCTACCTCGCCACGCTGGAGGTCCCGACGATCGTCCCCCCCTCGAGCCCTGCCCTTCGCGACCGCTGGTCCCGTGGCGACGCGCTCTTCGATGAGATCGGCTGCGACGCCTGTCACCGGCGCGGGCTGGGCCTGCGCAGCACGACCTGGCTCGAGAAGCCCGACACCACCGGTGCGGACCCCGTCGTCGTCGAGCTGTTCCACGCCGGCGAAGCGCCCAAGGGGTCGCCCTACGTCCAGCTCTTCAGCGATCTCAAGCGCCACGACATGGGGCCTGGGCTCGCCGACCGGGACGCCAGTGGTCCGAACGTTCCGGCAGCGACCTGGCTGACGCGGCCGCTGTGGGGCCTGGCCGAGACCGCGCCCTACCTGCACGACGGGCGCGCGGGCACCATCGTGGGCGCCATCGCGGCGCACGGGGGCGAGGCCCAGGAGAGCCGAGACGCCTTCGAGGACCTGTCCTCCGAGGACCGCGCGAGCCTGCACGTATTCTTGCTGTCGCTGAGCCGCACGCCCAAGCTTCGGGAGCCGCTGTGATCCGCCTCGGTGTCGCCCTCGTGCTGCTCGCCGGGTGCAGCGTGCCGGCGTCGATGGACGACGCCGAGCCCAGCGAAGCGCGAGCCCTCCCACTGTTCTCGACCTCGCGCCCCCGCACGTCGGCCGCCCAGGGGCTGCAGGCGCTGGAGCAGGACGCGTGGCGCCGGGAGGTGCGCTTCATGGACGCCGTCGATCCGGGGTTCATGTTCCGAACCAACCGCCCGCGCTATGATGAGCTCTCGGATCGCTTCTCGGCCGAGGCGTGGTTCTCCATGGGCGGTCAGCTGTTCACGATGCACTTCACCGAGACCATGGGTTTTGGCGCCGCCGACCTGCCTGCGATGCGCCGGTTTCACCTCGGTGAGCGCGGCGGACCCGACGCGCGACGATGCGCCTCCTGTCACTGGCGCGGCGGCCTCGCCGGGGCCGGAGACGCGGCGGACAACGCCTTCTTCGGCGGCGACGGCAGCACCGAGGCCAGCGCCCTGGTCCGCAACCCGCCCCCCCTGTTCGGCGCGGGGTGGAAGCAGCGGGTGGCCGAGGAGATGACCGCCGCGCTGCAGACCCGGCGCGACGACGCCGTCGTCTTCGCGCGCGCCCGCGGCCAGCAGGTCCGCCTGCAGCTCCAGACGCACGGGGTCGACTTCGGTTTCCTGACGATCGGTCGCGATGCCTCCATCGACCACAGCGAGCTCGAGGGCGTCGATGCGGACCTCGTCGTGCGCCCCTTCGGATGGAAGGGCCGCTTCGCGACCCTGCGCGAGGTGGTCGAGGACGCGGCCAACGTGCACCACGGCATGCAGTCCACCTGGTTCGCGGCCAACGCCGAGCCAGCGCGTGTCGGCGACGGTCCACCCGAGGACCCCGACGCAGACGGCATCGAGGACGAACTCAGCGACGCGCAGGTCGCCCTGCTCACCGTGTTCGTGGCGATGCAGGACGTGCCCGTCGACGTGCCGCCCGCCGATCCGGACCTGCTCCTGGCCTACGCACGCGGCCGCCGAGACTTCGAGACGCTGGGGTGCGCGCACTGCCACCTCCCGTCCCTGCCGGTCGAAGACTCGACCTATTTCCTCCCCGGCCGAGACGGCGACGACGACCTCTCCTTCGACCTACTCCAAGACGCGGCGGACCCTCGGCTCGCGCCGGACCCGATCACCGGCGAGGTCGCGGTCGCGCTGTACAGCGACCTCAAGCGCCACGCGATGGGCGAGGGGCTGGCCGAGCGCCGCGACGACCACGGCCTCGCCGCCGACGTCTTCATCACGCCGCCGCTGTGGGGCATCGCCCGCAGCCGCCCCTACCTGCACGACGGTCGCGCGCCGACCCTCGAAGACGCGATCCTCGAGCACGGCGGCGAGGCACGGGCCGCACGCGATGCATTCGCGGCGCTGGGCGAGACCGAGCGCGCGCCGCTGCGCATCTTCCTGACGGCGCTCACCCGCGGGCAGAGGCTCGTCTCCCCATGATACGGCTGGGCTTCACACCGCTGGGCTTCACACCGCTGGGCTTCACACCGCTGGGGTTCGCGGCCGCCCTCGCGCTGCTCGGACCCGCGTGCGGCCCCGCCGACGCGTGTGAGGATGGCGCATGCACCTGCACCGAGGTCTCGGACGACGGCGTATGCTGCGACGGCTTCCTCGAGCTCGGCGAGAGCGGACGATGCGTCGCGCGAGCGTGGCCACCGACCCAACGCGAGGCGCTCGGCGAGCCCGGAGCGAAGGGCGTGGAGGTCGCGGTGGACGGTGAGGGACGCGCGCTGGTGAGTTGGCAGCGTCTCGGCGCTGGGCTTGCCCGCCCGGTCCTGCACGAGGAGACGGACGAGGGCTGGACGGAGCACGCGCTGGGGGATCCGGCCCTGGGATCGGGTGGCCGCGCCCCGCTGTCGGCCCGCGGGCGAGAGGCCTGGGTGAGCTGGACGCAGATCCGCACGGGCGCGGACGGGACGCAGGAGAGCGCGGCGCTGCTGCGGCGTCGGGACGCGCAGGGGCGGTGGACGACCCCCGAGCTCGGCGAGCGCCTCTGGCTTCTCCCCCGGGCCGACGATCCGCAGCCGCTGCTGGCCCCGACCGGCGAGGGGCTGGTGGTCTGGACCCAGGGGCGCGAGGACGGGGCCGACGGCGTGGCGCTGGGTCGCCAAGCCCCCGGCGAGGACGAGGTGACGGGCCCCGCGTCGGCCGCGGACCTGCTCTCGCCAGCATCGCACGCCTCCAGCGCGCCTGGGATCGCCGTGGGCTCCAACGGGGATGGCGTCATCGTCTGGGCCCAAGCCGAGGGCTCGAGCATGCGCGTGTCCGTCCGCGAGCGGATCCGCATCGACGGCACCTTCTCGGACCCCTCGCCGGACAGGTGGGTCGCGCCGCCGTCCAGCCGGGAGGTCGGCGACCCGGTCGTTGCGATCGGACGCTTTGGCGAGGCGCTGGTGTTCTGGTCCCAGGCGCATCCAACAACCGGCGCGATGGGCCTATACGCGGCCGCCCGCGACGGATTCGGGCAGTGGCAGACGCCCGAGAGCCTCGATCAAACCTTCGGTCCGCTGCGCGAGGACGCGGCGTCGATCGACGTCGCGATCAGCGTCACCGCCGAGGCGCACGTGGCCTGGCTCGACGGCGCGCCGGGCGAGACGATCGTCTATGGCGCGCATCGGGCCAGCGACGGCGCCTGGGACGATCCGCGCACCGAGGCGCTCTCGCGTCCCGATGCCGTGGCTGCGGCTCCGCGCCTGGCCGTCGGTCCCGATGGCGAGGCCGCCGTCGTGTGGAGCGAGACCGTCGGCGGCCGGTGGCGCGTGATGGCCCGTCGCCGCGGCCCCCGGGGCACGCGCTGGGGAGAGCCCACCCAGCTCAGTGACGACGCCGACGGCGACGCGATCGGACCCACGGTCGCGATCGGATCCGACGGCACCCTGGTCGCAGCGTGGACCGCAGGACAGCTCGACGCCCAGACCGTTCGCGTCGCACGCCTGCCGTAGGACGTCCTCGCTCACCCCGCGGGCAGCGAGCACACCGTATCGATGTGCTCGATCGCCTCGCCGAAGAACGGCGCGTAGTCCTGCGCGCAGACGTCCCCCACATAGCCGTTGGGAAAGATGCTCGTGAACTGCATGATCCGCGTCGCAATCTCGGCCCCCTGCATCCCCGTCCACTGGGTCGGGATGCAGTCGTTGGGCTTGGGGTGCCCGACCAGCGAGAGCACCACCACGCGGGTGTCGTCCCCACCCTTGGCCGCGGAGACGCTCTCGTACCAGCTCGCGGGGCTCCCCGCTGAGTCCCCATCGTCTTCTTCGTCGGTGATCACCACCACCACCAGCAGCGCCTCCTCCCGCAGGAAGCCGCCGTTGCAGGACTGGAGGTCTCCGTCGGCCCGCAGCGCAGCGGTCATCGCGTCCATCGGTCGCTCGATGCCGTTGCCGTCGATCCCCAGCTGCGCGGCGCAGGAGAACGCGGCCTCCAGATCGTCGTGTGGCGTCATGAACGTCGTGCCCTCGACGTAGGGACCGCAGTCTTCGTCACTCGACAGGTCCCCTTCGGTCCGGGTGATCAACGCTCCGGTCGTGCGGCAGCTGGGCGCGTTGAAGCTCGACTCGTCGGTGCTCACGACACCGACGTGGTAGTCGGTGTCGACGCCGAGACGGTCGCGGATGCCGTCGATGAACGCCGGCACGCTGCCGATCAGGTTCGCCTGCTCGTCGGCCATCGAACCCGAGTTGTCGATGACGAACAGCAGGTCGACGGCATCGCAGACGCCCGCGTCCGGGGGATCGGGCAGCGGCGGCACGTCGAAGAGCGCACCGGTACTGCCATCGCCTTCGCTCGACCCTTCGCCGCCGCTGGTTCCCTCCGCCTCGTCCTCGCTCCCATCGCCGGGATCCTCGGGTCCTCGGGAGCTCGAGCCGGCCGGGGTCTGGGCCGCCCCCACCTCCTCGTCTCGCAAGGGAACCTCGCAGGCGCCAAGGGCCACGACCACCGGGAGAAACGCACGCTGCCATCGCACCATGCCCGGTCGACACTTCAACCTCCGTGCCGGACCGCTCCCCCCGGCCGAGGCCGCCGCGCGCCGTGCTCCCTGCCGTCCGTGCCGCGGACGGGCTGGACCGTCAGGTCACCGCTCGGCGAAGACCCGACTCGTCTCGGAGCACCGCCCCCTCCGCTTCGAGCTTGTCCAGGTGCGCCCGAAGTGACCTCTCCGCGAGCGGCCACAACACCTTTGGGGTATCGGCGTAGGCGAGCGCCAGGATTTCTTCCGACGTTTTGGTTTCAGTCCCGATCGCGGCCATCACTTTGCGCTCCCGCCCGAGTCGGTGCTCGATGTAGCGCTCACAGACCGCGCGGGGGTCGTCGAAGGGACGACCGTGGGCCGGCACGAGGCCGCGCAGGCCCAGGTCCCCCAGCCGGCGCAGCGCGCCCAGGTACGCGATCATGTCGCCGCCATCGTCGGGATCGATCAGGATGGTGCCCTCGCCGGCGACCATGTCTCCCCCGTGCGCGAGGCGGGTCTTGGGGTCCTCGTACACGAAGTGGCCCGGGGCGTGACCGGGGGTGAAGACGGGCCGCATCGCGTGCCCATCGTCGAGCTCGACCAGCTCACCGTCGGCGAGGTGACGATCGACCGTCATTGGCACCCGCCGCGCTGTTTCACGGTGGGCCATCACCGGGGCGCCCGTTCGCGTCCGCAGCGCGTCCACGAAGCCGATGTGATCGGCGTGATGGTGCGTGATCAGGATGGCGTCCACCACGGCCCCCGATGCGATGCGCGCGTCGAGCAACGCGAGCAGCCGCCCCTGCTCCTCGGGATGCGGCGTCGCCGGCTCGACCACGGCGAGGTGCTGACGGCCAACCACCACGGTGTTGGTCGTGCTCGCCGGTGGAAGCGTGGGGGTGCGCAAGGGGACGACCCAGAACCCTGGATCCAGCGCGAACGCGTCGACCATGCCTCACGGTACCTCACCCGGAGGCGAACGCAGCTTCGACCGTGTCCACGAAGAGCGCGTTGCCGCCGAACATCAAGCCGGTGGCGCCGACGTGGGCGTCGGACCACACGACGCGGCTGCGAAACACCACCATCTGTCCGAACGAAAACAGCGCGGCGAGATCGAACGCGAGCCAGACCTCGTCGCCGGGCTGGACCCCACCATCGTAGAGCGACACGCGAGCGCCCCCGGCGCTGAGGTCCTCGAGCACCACCCCCAAGGTCCTCGAGAACGCACCTTCGCGCTGGGTGAGCGTGGCCGGCAGCGTGCACGACGAGCGGCGAAAGCTGCGCGAGGACGGCAGGCCGTGGGTCTCCGCCATCAGTCGCGCGGACAGCTCGTGGAGTCGTGCGCGCTCCTTCGCCTCCAGCGGCTCCCCCCGGAGCTTCTGCAGCCGCAGCGTCCGGTAGTCGAGGACGTCACGCAGAGCCCGCAGCGCGTCATGCCGCGCGTTGATCTCGACCTGCGAGGGCTGCACGCCAACGCCGACGTCGACGTCCGCGGGACGAGGCGGCTCCGGGGGTGGCGGGGCCGCATCCATCACCAGCGTCGGACGCAGCACGTCGAAACCGCGGACCTTCTGGGAGAAGCACGCCGCGCTCTGCCCCGCGTTGGGCATCAACTCGAAGACGAAGCGACTGCGGCCGATCGCGATGGTCTCGTGCGGGCGCAGCACGTGACGCCCGACCGGTTGTCCCTGGACCCGCGTGCCCGCCTTGCTGCCCAGATCGGTGAGTTCGTAGTCCCCTTGGGGCTTGCGCACGATCCGTGCGTGGTGCCGAGAGACCTCGGGCTCGATGAGCTGAATGTCGGCATCGGGCGCCCGACCCAGCCTCATGCGGTCGCCGAGCACGTAGGTCGACCCCGTGTTCGTACCGCCGATGACTCGGAGAATCCCCTGCATCGCCCGAAGGTGGTGTAGTCGGTCCGTCCCCCGAACGCAACGGCTACCGGGGCTGGCTTTCACCCCGAGGGAACGATCCGGCCTTCGGGCACGGGCGGGGCGTGCAGCAGCGGATACCGAGGGGCGTACGGCAGCCCGATCTCCAGCTCGCCATCGAGGACCGCCGCCTGCTTGCCTCGCCACATCGCTGCCGTGAGAAGGTCCCCGTGCGAGGCGCGAAAGGCCTGCGAAAGCTGCGGATCGCGCGGCACGATGAAGGGCTCCCACTCGCCAGGAAACACGTCCTCGGGCGCGATCGGATACCACGGGGTGGCGGCCATCTCCTGCTCGTGGGTCTTGGGCTCGGGGACCTCGCGGAAGTTGCAGCCCAGCAGGGGCACGATCTCGTCGTAGTCGTAGAGCACCGCGCGGCCGTAGTCGGTGACCCCGAAGTTCTTCCACAGCAGGTCGCCGGCGAAGATGTTGTTGGCGGCGAGCTCCTTGATCGCGTCCCCGTAGTCGACGATCGCCTCCGCTGCTTTGTCGGGTGGGGCCGCCTCGAGGTGGATGTTCAGCGGCGTGAGCTTCTCCTCGATGTAGACGTGGGAGATCACGACGTGGTCGCCCTCGACCCGCACCGTCCCCGAGGCCTTCTCGAGCAGCTCTCGCAGGCATGATTCGGTGAAGCGGGCGCGCTCGAAGACGAGGTGCTCGAACTCTTGGGTGTCGGCCAGGCGACCGACACGGCGCCCGCGAAACACGTCTCGATACGACTGGAGGATCGCCGCGCGCGTGGCTCCGGGCTTCTCGAAAGTATCGCGGATGATCTTGAACACGTTGCCGTAGTTCGGCATCGTGAACACCGTCATCACCAGCCCGCGAATCCCCGGGGCGATGATGAACTTGTCGTCGCTGCGGGCGAGATGCTCGACCAGCTCGCGGTAGATCAGCGTCTTGCCGTGTCGGTGGTGCGCGATCGACACGTACAGCTCGGACGCGCTGAGCCCGGGCATGATCGTGCCCAAGAAGCGGACGAGCGCGCTGGGCTGCTCCACATCGACGAACATGTACGCGCGCGTGCTGCTGAAGACCGCAAGCGTCTCTTCGCGCGAGAAGATTGCGCCATCGACGACCACGCCCGCAGCGGTCGACTGCAGCGGAATGACCAGCGGCAGGACGTGTCCGCCTCGAACGACGCGCCCGACGATGTATGCCTCGCGCACACGAAAGAACAACACGGGCAGGACATCGAGATGATCGAAGGTCACCTCGCCCCACGTGGCGCGCAGATGGGCCGCGAAACGCGTCGCCAGATAGCGGGCCTCCGCGTCGCGGTGCTGCCACGAGAGCGCGGGCCGAGGCGTACCGAGCACCTTGCGGAACAAACTCGGCAGGTCGTCGGTGGCCGGCAAGCGGCGAAAGAGGCGAACGCCCGAGGGCGGCTCGTGGAAGTGGTTCTCGAGGAACTCGACGTCCTCGTTGACGCCGACGGTGCGAAACGTCTTGCGGGAGATCGCGTTGAAGAAGGTTTCGGCGACCTCCTTGTCCAGACGATCAGCGATGACGACCGCGTAGTGCCGATGCGCACCCTTCCAGACGGAGATGTCGTGCGGGAGGAGACCGAACTCCCGCTCGAGCGCATCGAGCGTCCGGCGGACGTACCGCTGGTAGAGATCGATTCGAGCGTGGCTCTCCTGGTGCATCCGGGTCCACTCCCGGTTGTCGAACCACTGGCGACACTCCCGCGTGAGCCGCTTGAACTCCCCGTAGAAGGTATCGAAGCCTTCGTGAATGATGTTCGCGATCTGGACCGCAGCCTGGGATTCCGACATCGGTTCGACGCGACGATAGCAGCTTGCTGGGAGAGTCGACGCGGTTGCGGCATGCTTCCGCCGACGATGACCGCTCGCGCTCTGCTCATCCTCGCGGCCGTGTGCGCGACCGCGTGCCGCCCCGCCCCCACGCAACCGCCCGTTCCTCCCACCGCGGAGATCGCGGACGCACAGCCTGGACTCCCGCCCTCGTCCGCGGATCCCGACGTCTCGCCCGCGTCCGGGCCCGAGGCCGAGCCCGAGCCCGAGCCCGAGCCGGTCTCGTCGCTCGCCAAGGAGATCTGGACCGCGCAAACGGTGCCCCCGCTGAGCACCCAGGAGCACGAGACGTTCTGGGGCACCGAGGAAGACCCGGCGCCCCAGGTTCGTGGCGGCATCGTCAAGGAGCTCGAGGACGTGCACTACACCATCGGGAACGAGTGGACCCTCTACGCCTTTCGCGAGGACATTCACGACGCCGGTGGCGGCTACGTCGGGGTCGGTCCGGACCAGGCATACCTGTTCATCGGGTGGCAGCGCCCGCACCTGGCGTGGTTGATCGACTACGACGCCGCGGTCCTTCGCACGCACGCCCTGTACAAGGCGATCTTCGCCGCCGCCCCCAGCCCCGCGGCGTTCGTGGACTTCTTCGAACCGGACCGGCTGCAAGACGCCAATGCGGCCATCGACGCCATGTACGAGGACAAGGAGGCGCGCAGCCTCAAGGCCCTGCTCCGCCGACAGCGACGCTACTACCGGTATCGGCTGCGCACGCTCAAGAAACACCTGCGCGGCGTCGACGTGCCGACCTATCTCACGGACCAGGCGACCTACGACTACGTCAAGGCGATGCTCGCCGCACAGCGGGTGCGGCCGATGCTGGTCAACCTCAACGCGCCCCACGGCATGGCCGGCCTCTCCAAGGCCGCGCGCGCGCTGAAGGTGCCCATCCGGGTGCTGTACGTGTCCAACGCCGAGGAGTACTGGGAGCGCTACGAGCCGCAGTTCATCGCGAACGTCGAGGGCCTGTACTCGGACGAAACCTCGGTGCTGCTGCGCACGCGACTGACCTGGAAGCTCAACCGCGACTACATGTACATCGCGCAGCCCCTGGATCTGTACCGGGCGTGGCTGAAGGCCGACGGGGTCTCGCGCGTGCGCGACATCCTGTTGGGGCACCCCCCCACCCAGTCCGACGAGATCAACCACTGGCGGCACGAGCGGGCCCCGAGCGACGTGACGCCGGCAGACGCACGTCCGTAGCTGCGGACCGCAGCGACCGGTGTTTGACTACCGGAGTTTGGCGTCGGCGTTCGGCATGCCTTCGTAGGGGGCGTTGTCGGGCCGCGGCTTGCCGTCGAGCGCGGCGGCTTGTTCGGTCGATGCCGCGCAGCGAAAGCCAAAGTGGTGGAACGGACGGTTCTTGGGTGGCTGCGGCCGCCGGTAGTAGCCGACGGCTTTGTCGGCCCGCCAGTACCACGAGCCGCCCTTGACGATCTTCTCGCCGTGTCCTTCGCAGTCATCCGCGCCGTCGCACGGACCCTTGGGATCGACGCCCAGGCACGCATCGCCGCACGCGGCGAAGTCCTCGGACATCCAGTCGGCGACGTACTCCCAGTTGTTGCCGGCCATGTCGTACAGACCGTAGCGGCTCTTGTCCCGGGCGCCCACGATGAACGGCCGCCCCTTCCACTCCTCGGTGCCCCGCTTCTTCACCCCGCAGCTGCGCCCGCGCCCGTCCTGGATGACGGCGTTGCGGCACGTCGCGGGCTCTTCCCCCCACGGGTAGGTCTCGCCATCGGGCCCGCGCGCTGCGGCCTCCCACTGGGCCTCGGTGGGCAGGTGCTTGCCCATGACCTCGCAGTAGGTCCGCGCGCCGAACCATGTCACGCCGGCGATCGGCTGGTGCGGGCGGTTGAAATCCAGGTAGAAGGGCCCGCCCTTGGGGCACTTCCCCGACTTGAAGCAGTCCTTGTACTCCTTGTACGTGACCTCGTAGACGTCCATGTAGAACGTCTGCAGCTCGACCGGATGCGCAGGACGGGCATTCGGCGGGCCATCGTCGGAGCCCACGATGAATGCGCCGCCCGGAATGCAGGCCATGTTGGCGACCGTCGCGTCGCAGCCCGCGATCACCGTGCCGTCGGAGAGCGCCGGCGCCGGTGGAGGCTCTGCGGGCGCGCGCGCAGCCGCCGGCTCGGGCGCGGGCTCCGTCGACTCGGGTGACTCCGGCTGCGGACCAGCGGACGGCGTGTCCGCCATCGCTGGAGCCGGCGAGGCGGGTGCAGACTCGGCCGTACGCGCGCAGGAAGGCGCGAGGGCGAGGACGACGGTGGCGAGCGCGGCTCGAAGCACGAGGCGTGGAATAGCGCGGCTCGCCCGCTCGCGAAAGGGGTCAGGGCACCGCACGGCCCTGCTGCCGCGCTCGCGCGCGAGCCCCGGTCGCCTACTGGTCGAGCTTGAATGCCGCGAGCGCGCGCGAGCTTGATTGCCTGCGAGCCCCGGTCGCCTACTGGTCGAGCTTGATGCGGACGCGGCGGTCGCGGGCCCAGCTGTCCGGGTCCTCCGAGGCGTCTGCTTCCCCGCGCGAGTACGTCGTCACCCGGTCCTGCGGCAGGCCGTGTTCGCGCAGCGCAGCCGCGACGGACTTCGCGCGCTCCATGCCGAGTTCGCGGTTGTACGCCTCGGGTCCGCGGGGGTCGGTGCGGCCGACGAGCACCAGGGGAGCATCGCTCAGAGGCTTCTCTTGCAGGCATGCGGCGAGTCGCTCGAGCGATCCATCGGCGTCGTCCTCGAGCGTGGCCGAGTCGGTCGCGAAGTAGACCTTCGGCGCCGGCAGGTTGCACGCGTCGGCGAGGGTCGGGTCGATCATGATGCCGACCTCGCCTTCTTGGGGATCGACGTCGTAGCCGGGACTCATGATGGCGGTCGCGGTGATGGGGACCCCGGGCTCTTTCGTCGGGATAGCGAGTCTCCATGTCGTAGGAGCCCTGGTCGTCGAACTCGGGGTCGGGGGCGCCGTCGGTCCGTTCGTCCTCGTCGAGGGATGCTGCGGCGGAGGCCGGCGCGTCGGGCAGCGGGGTTCGGTCCGGCTTGGTGCACGCCAAGGCCAACGCGGGAATGACGAGACAGGGTGCGATCGTGAGAGGTTTGAAAGTCATGCTCGAGTGCAAAGTGCAACGCGCGTGCCATGCTCCCCTCGGGCATGGCACGCCACACGCCTCCGAAGAACGTGCGGCTGCGCCCACCGCCGTGCGTCTCCCCGCACACATGACCTTCAGGGACACATGACGATCGTCGGCGTCACGGGGCGGCGACGAGCTTGGCGAGGATGTTGTCACCGTTGCCCCAGTTTTGCCCGCCTCCAGCGAAGTCGACCTGATATGCGTTGGTCGTCGGCCAGCCCGGGCCGTTGGATGCGCCGGCCACGAAGACCTCACAGTCGTCGGTAATGAACGCGGCACGGCCGTTCTCGTGCGACCCGCCGCCGAGGAAGCTCGCGTACCGTGGTGACGAGAAGTCCGAGTCGAGGACGACGACGAAGGCATCGACGTCACCGCCCAATGCAGGCTGGTGCGCGGACGCGGTCACCGGGAAGTCGACGGAATCGGTCTCCCCGGCGAACGCGACCTCCCCGGCGGCGTTGATGTTCAAGCCATCGGGACCCTCGAACCCGCTGCCCCCAATGTACGTCGCCGACAGCACGCTCCCGGCCTCGTCCAAGCGCATCGCGAAGGCGTCCGAGGGCCCACCGCCGAACGCGGTCTGGAACGCTCCGGGGGTCGCGGGAAAGTCGGACGAGGTTGTAAAGCCGGCCACCACGACCTCCCCGCCGGCGACGCCCAGGCCGTGGGTCTCGAATCCCTCGTCGCCCGAGCCCCCGATGTAGGTCCCCATCTCGAGCTCGGCGCCCTCGGTGCTCAACCGCGCGACGTACACGTCGAGGCCTCCCGCGGCGCCGTTGCCCGTCGTCGTCGGGATGTCGCCCGAGTTCGTGTAGAAGGAGGTGTACGGTCGCCCTTGCGCGTCCACACGGACCGAGCCGATGCCGGACTCGTCGCCGCTGCCCCCGAGCCAGGTGGCCCACATCACCGCGGTACCGTCGCTGCTCACCTTCGCCAGACCGTTCTCGACGCCCCCGCTGCGAGAGGGCTGGTAGGCGTCGTCGAACGCGCCCGAGAACCACGCGGGCTCCTGCGCTCCGCTGACGTTCGGGTCGAAGCTCAGGACGGGATACACGTTGCCCTGGTCGTCGATGTCGAAGTCGCGAACCAGGCTGTTGACCCCGAACTGGCTCGACCAGACGACCTCGGAGCCATCCGGAGCGAGCTTGGCGATGAACCCGTTCTGAACGCCGTAGAAGTCGTTCGTGGTCCCCACACCCAAGTACTCGGGTTGAAAGGCCCCCGGGGTCGTCGGGAAGCCAGGGCCACTGCGGCCGCTGACGTACACGTGCCCGTCCCCGCCGACCTCGATTGCGTACGCACGATCGTAGTTGGGCCCGCCGAGATAGGTCGACCATACGAGCTGACCATCGGGCGAGAACATCGCGACCCACGCGTCGGAGGGACCGTGGCCTCCGATCTGAGAACCGCCGGTGTTGAAGGTCGTGTCGTAGGCACCTGCGGTGGTCGGAAAGTCGGCGGACGCGGTGCCCCCAGCGGCGTAGATGTTTCCGGCACCGTCGACGAAGAGGTCGCGGGTGTGCTCCCACCCGCCGCCGCCGAGGTAAGTGGAGAACTCGACGTCGAAGGCGTCTGCGCAGGCCCTCGCGCCACCGGTGCCGCTGGACCCGCTTTCCCCCTCGGAGGACTCGCTGCCCTCGGCGGTGGTGCTCGTCGCGGCGGTGGTCTCCGGGCCTTCCGTTGCGCCCGTGGCCGCGGTGCCGGACTGTCCGGTCGTCCCGGGGCCGGAGCTGGGATCGCCCGAACCCGACGCGGTGGTGGCATTCGCGGAGGTCCCACCGTCGGTGTCGGCCGGTGCATCATCCCCGCCACACGCCGCGGAGAGGGGGAGCAAAGCGAGCAAGGCGAGCGAGGTCGAGGTCGAGGTCGGTGCGGAGTGCGAACGCATGATGCTGGGGTCCGTCTGCAACATTGGCGCCAGGCCCTCAGGGCCTGAAAGCCACCCCCATCCCCCGTAGACGGTCTTCGAACCTCGCAAGTCTTGCGGACCGGCCGCAACTCGGTTGCGCACAGACGCTCGCGACCCCGCTCGTCCAGCAGCGATCTATTCGAGCGCGTCTCCGAGCTGGTGGACCGACGCCTCGAGGTCGGCTTCATCCACGGCCCCGTCGCGAAGCTTCGCAAGGGAGGCGCGCAGCGCTTCGCGGGCTCGATGCAGGCGCGTGCGAACGGTCGCCGGCGCGATGCCGAGAACCTCCGCCAGCTCCGGGCCCTTGAGCTGCTCCCAGTAGTACAGCTCCAAGGTGATCTGAAAGTCCACCGGGATCTGGCGCATGGCTTCGGCGATCAGCTCGCGTTCTTCGAGTTGGGCCGCGGCCGCGCTCGGTGAGATGCCGAGATCCGCGATGGAGCTGACGGCCAGGTCCGGCGCCTCGCGACCGGCAAGCCGGGTCTTGCGGCGAATGTAGTGGCACAGCTCGCGGCGAGCGATGGTGAAGAGGTAGGTTCGAAAGCTGGCCTCACCGCGAAAGCGAGGGATCGACTCGACGCACGCGAGAAAGGTCCGCTGGATGAGGTCCTCGGACTCCCGGATGTCCACCTTGTTGCGAAAGAAGCGACGCACGCCGTTGAAGTTGCGCGCGAACAGCTCGTTCCCGGCGGCTTTGTCTCCGTCTCGCCAGCGGTCGAGCAGCTCGAAGTCCCGGCGCATCGTCCGACGGTACCAGGGGGCGACGGGTGGCCGCTTCAAAGAGCGCTTGTTTTAGGTCTAGAGGTCACCCAAAGACGCTTCGGCGGCAACGAGACGCGCTTGGAGTTCGCCGTGCGGCTCGAGACCCAGCCGCCGCCGGACCTCGTCGAGTCGCTCGCGAACCCCCTGGGAAGCTCCGGCCGCAAGGTCGAGCTCCGCGATGCCGAGCAGGGCGCTGCTGGCCTCCATGGGGCTCGCGCCCACTTCGTCGAAGGCCGCGAGCGCGGCCAGGTACCGTCGGCGAGCCTCGTCCCCGCGTCCGGAAAGACGAAAGACATCGCCGGCGTAGGCATCGGCGGTGGCTCCGAAGACCGCGTCGGGGAACGTGACGCGGGTCGCGAGTGCATCGCAGCCTCGTTGCTGCGAGAGCGCGTCCGCAGGGCGCTCGGCTTGCGCATAGGCCAGCGCAAGGTTGCCGCACATGGACAAAGCGTTGAAGTCGACGGCGTCGCCGTCCGGAGGAATCGCGCGGCCGCCGAGGCTCTCGTAGATCTCGATCGCGGGCCCGGGGTGGTTGGACTCGAGCAAGAGATTGCCCTCGACCATCCGAAGCATGAGGGTCAAGGGATGCTCGGCGCCCTGGGTGGCCGCGATCCTCTCGCGAGCAGCCCGCGCGATCGGAAGCGCCTCTTGCTGCCTGCCCGCGTCGCCCAGCGCCTCCGCGAGCCCCATCGAGCTGGCAACCAGCTGGCGCGCCGTCGCGTGGGGGTACGACAAGAAGCCCTCGGAGGCCGATCGCAGCAGCGCGATGGCGCGCTCGGTCTCACCGAGCGAGAGCAGCACGCTCCCCAGCCGCAGCCTCGCCCCCGCCGTCGAGGGGTGGTCGCCGCCCTGGGCCTGCGCGTAGATGTCGACCACCCGCTCGCCCAATGCGACCGCTTCGGCATGGCGCCCCAGCGCGCGAAGCGGGGGAATGCGATGCTCGAGGATGACCGCGTAGACCACCCTGTGGGTGCCATAAAGGTCGGCATACCGACGCTCCACGTCGATCCCCAGGGTGCGCGCGCGCTCGAAGTCCTTCTGGGCAAACGCGAGGCTGGCCTCGTTGGCGAGGACGGCCGCAGACAGCCACCGGGGATCGCCCGCGCGAGCGCTCGCCGCGTGCGCACGCTCGTGAAAGAAGGCCGCCTCGTCCAGCCGCCCCAACGCGATGGCGACCCGCGACATCTGCTTCCACGCGCTCGCCACGACGGTGGGGTCGTTTGCACGTTCGGCCGGCGTGAGGGCAGCACGCGCGGCCGCCAGCGCCGCCTCTTCGTCGTCCGTCACGTAGTCGAGCTGGCTGCGCTGCAGCAGCAGCGCGGCGGTCAGCTGTGGTGCGTCGAGCGCTTCGAGCCTCGCCTCGGTGGCGTCGAGCATGCTTCGCGCCCGGTCATCGCGTCGCATGGCGACGAGCGTGGTGATCTGCGCGACGTCGGTGGCCACCTCTCGCAGGGCGGGTGTCGCCTCCGGAGCCCGGGCTGGCGCGGTCGCGCAGTGCTCCAACGTCGGCAGCGCGTCGAGCAGGGTGAGCGCGTCGCGGGCATCGGTCACCTGGAGCTGTTCGTCGAGCGTGAGCTGCAGCTGGTCGAGCGCGTCGGCGAAGCAGCCCATCCGATCGCCGACGTGCCCGAGCCCGGCGTCATCGCCCGCCAACATCCCGCGCGCCCCGAGATCCCGGCACGCGCCCTCCGCCTTCGAGATCCATGCGGCCACGAAGGCATCGAGGCGCGAGACCACCTGCTCGGCGCGGGTCGCAGCGCTGGGCCCTCCGAGGCCGGCGACGTGCGAGCGGATCTGTGTCGCCTCGGGTGTGCCGTACACGGCGTACGCCTCGGAGGACAGCGTGTCACAGGGCGAGGTCTGATCGACGACGGCGGGCGTCCATCCCCACACCGCGGCACCGATCGTCGCCATCCCCCCGACGGCGACGAGCCCTCGACGCGTCCGACCTTCGCGCCGCCCGATGTCACCGAGCAGCGCGAGCATGGAGGGGTAGCGCGCCTGCGGGTCGCGCTGCAGACCCCGCTGCAGGACGCGATGAAACCACGCCGGGACGTCCGGGCGACCGCTGGGGCGCTTGGGCGGGCCCGCTTCTCGTCGTTCGAGCAGCTCGTGGACGTTCCTGCCCTCGAAGGCGCGCTCGCCGTACGCAGCCTCCCACGCCGTGGCGCACCATGCCCACTGGTCGGTCCGCGCATCGCTGCTGCCGAGGAACTGCTCGGGCGCCATGTAGATCGGTGTTCCGACGACGCCCTCGGTCGCGCTGTGGGAACGCGCGGCGCCAGTACCCGAGCTGGTACCCGACGTGGTGTCCGAGGCCGTCGAGAGCAGCGCGCGGTCGTCGTACGCGAGCCCGAAGTCCGCCACCCGCAGTCGCCCCTGCGCATCGACGAGCATGTTCTCCGGCTTGAGGTCACGATGCACCAGCTCCGCTGCGTGCGCGGCAGACAGACCCAGCGCAGCCTGGCGCAACAGCACGAGCAGGGCACAGAAGCGCGCTCGCGTGCGATCGGGATGCGCTTCGCACCACGTCTTGAGCGTGCCTCCATCGATGTGCTCCATCGCCAGATACACCCGGTCGCCCTCCACGCCGGCATCGTGCACGGCGATCACGTGCGGATGGTTCAGCTTGGCCATCGCCTTCGCCTCGCGAAGCAACCGCTTGGTCGCGCTCACGGAGTCGACGAGCCCAGGCCGCAGCAGCTTGATCGCGACCCGGCGGTCGAGCTGCGGATCGTAGGCCGCGTACACGACCCCCATGCCGCCCGCCCCGAGGGCTTGCAGCAGCACGTGGCGCCCGATCGTCGTCGGTTTGGTCTCGACGACGTCCCCGAACAGGCGAGCGCCGATCGCCGCCTGCAGCCGCTGCGTCTCGAGTCCCGGTTCGGTCTCGACCACCGCGGGCAGCGGACCCCTCGTCTGGAGGGGGTCGTGTTGGGATGATTGCGTCACGGAGAAACAGAGTGCCATGTGCACCCGGGAAGGTGTTCGGCCCCGCGGCCTGCGTCCGGTTTGCCCCGGCGCAGACCGAAGACCGCGGCGCCAACGTCATCAGACGTGCGCTAAAGCGAGCAGTCGGGGAACGTGATGAACGCGTCCTGGTGGTTGTTGGACTCGTTCAACTCGGTGACCGATGTCGTCGTGTCCGCGAGTGCATCGACCCACGCGCTGGCCGAGGTGGGAGAGATCGCAAACCACATGTCTTGCGTCTGGCCGTACTCGAGCGTGTCACTGCGGCGAAAGATCGACGAGAAGGTGCCGATCGGCGGCGCGGAGGGGCGACCCACGAAGACATCCACCCAGCCGCTGGCCGCCACCGGCCCGTTGTTGCGGACCGTGATCTTGACCATGGGGTCGCCCCCCGAATGCGTGCAGCCCCCATCGGCCACCGCGACGATCTCGAGATCGGGCAGAACGCTCTGGCAACCGGCATCTGGCGATGACCCGCGACAGTCCAGCCCCGGCCGAGGGTCATCGATGTCGGGCGTACCGTCGCCGTCGAAGTCGTTGTCCATCGCGCCGTTGATCCACGCGCGGTTGCTGCTCGTGAATCCGGTCCATTCGATCGTCCCTTGGCAGCCGGGCGCACCGATTGTGCCGGCGTTGTCGCGGCACGACCACCCACTGAAGACGCCGACGATCTGGCCGATTCCATCGAAGAGCGGACCGCCCGAGTCGCCAGTATTGGGCCCGCGGTAGCCCGCGTTGCCGCAGCCGAGGTTGAATCGAGTCAGCGCGCCGGGTGCTCCGGTGTAGCGCCGGAATCCCCCGGAGAAGCTGAGACCACGCCGGTTGGTCGTCGACGGAGAGCTGCAGTCGGTGCCGTATCCGACCGTCCACGCAGTCGCGGACGTGTTGAAGCTCGCCAGCGGAAACGCGGGCTCGACCGCATACCACGGCGCACCACGCGTGCCGTACTCCGGAACCGCACGATCGAGCAGCATGATCGCGAGGTCTCGCCCGGAGTTCGCGGTGGGGGAGAGGATCTGGGTTTGAATGACGTTGTACCGGCGGTTGTTCACGGGCCCGGCACCCGTTCCCCGTGGGGTATCGAGCTGGATGAAGGAACCGGTGCCGCAGTGACCTGCCGTCAACACGTGCACGGGGCTCACCAGCGTCCCCGTGCACCCGACACCATCGATCCCCACCACGCCCGGCCATCGGGGGTTGGTGTTGGTGTCCACGATGCGTCCACTGCCGTTGATCGCCTGCGGTTCGATGTCCGCATCGAAGTCGAGACCACGCGGATCGTCCTCGAACCCGGTCGATTCGCCGCCGCCCTCGCCGGTGTCGTCGATGTCGTCGATGTTCTCGTCGTCGATGTTCTCGTCACCGAGTCCGGCGTCGGTGTCACCGTCGTCGGCCGCCGCGTCGGCAGACGCTCGGGTGGACGGGTCCTGGACCTGGCAGCCGAGGGCGAGGCAGGCTGCGGCGGCGGGCATCAGCCATGTTTGAATCGTTGCGTTGCGCTGCATGGTGTCTCCTGCGCGACCTCGCCAGCGTGTGCAGCTTCGCGAGTCGCCTTCGGAGGCGGTAGAGGAGCGCGGCGAGGAAAACGTTCCCAGAAAAAATCGCGGCCTCCCAAGCGCGGCCGACCGAGACCAGAGGCATTGTGCGCGAGGGCCGCGACGGCGGCATGGAGGCGACAGTGCGGGCGGAGCCCCGTCGGTCTCAAACCTGGGGCGGACGTGTACGTGGTGAGCTCTGCTCACGCCCCCGACGGCGCGGCGGCCCAGCAGGTCGATCATACCAGACCGGTGTCACGCGGCGTCACGCGCCAAGGACACGTCGATGACCGCGAGCGGGTCGTCGCGGTCAACGGGCACGTCGATGGTGAACCCGGTGCCCTGACCGCGGACGCTCGACAGCGACAGTCGCCCGCCGAGGGTGGCGACCTCCTTCGCAACCGCGCTCATCCCCACGCCCCGGCCCGCATGAACGTCGGCCTCTTCAGCCGTGCTGACCTCGGGCAGGCACAGCGCCGCGAGCACGTCGTCGTTGGTCCGAAGCGGCATCCCGTGCCCCTGGGCCTCGAGCCGCGACGCGAGACGATCTCGGTCCACGCCCGCCCCGTCATCCTCGACGACCAGGCGCAGACAGCCGCCGTCCTGCTCGACCGTGCCCCGGACGCGGATGAGGCCGGAAGGTGGTTTGCCGGCCTGGACCCGCGCCTGCGGGCACTCGATGCCGTGCGCGACGGCGTTGCGCACCAGGTGGGGCAACACCGCGAGCAGCGCGCGGAGCCGAAGCCTGTCGACGCGCAGCGAACCAGCGTCGACCTCGACCCGGACCTGCTTGCCCCGATCCCCGGCCGTTCCCCGCGCGATCGATTCCAAGCCGCCCAGTTCGGACGCCAGCGGCTGCAGTAACAGCGCCCGCATCCCCCAGGCAAGGCGCGCACCACCCTCGAGCCGCGCAACCTCCGCGCTCAATGCCCCGAGCGCCTGTCGGTCGACCTTGGCGACCTGTTCCGCGTCATGCGCACCGAACAGGCGCGCAACCTCGGAGAACTGCGCATCGAGTTCCAGCACCGCGGTGACCACCGCCGAGCGCACCGTTGCGTCGCCTCCGGCGAGCCGGGCTTCGAGGCCGTGCAGCAGCGACGTGGTGGCCTCCATCTGGTAGGCGCGCGTCGTCGCCTTGACCGTGTGCACGGAGATGAGCAGCTGCTGCCGCGTCCCGTCGGTCTCGCCCGCGGCGTCTTGGACCGCGCCGCCCAGCGCTCGAGCAAAGGCACCGATCTCCTCTCGGGCGATCTGGAAGTGCTCGGGGTGATGCGCCGCGGCGGTGACCAGCGCCTGATACTCGGCCCGCTGCTGCTTCGCGCTCTCCTCTCGACGCTGCGCGGTGACATCTCGCAGCTTGCCCAGCACCCGCGGTTGTGCGTCACCCGCCTGCGGTGTGAGATCGAGACGAAGGACCCGCTCGCCGATGTTCCAGTCGTACTCCAGCGACTCGCGCAGCAGCGCCTCGGGAATCGTCCCATCCAAGGCGAGGGCCAGAAGGTCGGCGACCGCAGCCCCGTTCTCGCCGGGGAGCATGTCTGCCAACGTCTCTCCGCGCGGGTCGTGGCCGAGCAGACTCGGCAGGACCGTCGCAATCTCCGGCAGGACTCGCCCGCGGCGGTCGAGCCCGAAGAACCCGTCGCCGGCGTGGTCGAGCAGGGTCCGCATCAAATCGTTCCGCGACTCGAGGCGCTGGTTCACGCGCTCGAGCTTCTTGCCGAAGCTGCGCAGGATGAGTTCCCGCTCCGCCACGCGGCTCTCGTCGCGCACGATGAGCCCGACCGCGTCGGCCGTGTGCACGACCTCCAGCTCGTAGACGAACGTCCGCGGGCCCTTGCGTCGCTCGAACCGGTCCACGCGGGAACCGGTCTTGGCCAGCGCCTTCTCGAAGAACGCCGGCGACACGTCGCCGACCGCCTCCTCGATGGGCGTGCCAGTGCAGGCGCCGAACAGCCGCTCGAACGAAGGGTTGGCCCATACGACCCGGCCGGCCTCGAGCACGGCCAAGCCCGTGCCCGCGGCAGCGAAGCGGGAGTTGAGCGACTGCGGGATCTCGGCCACGTCAGTCCTCCAGACCGATCCAGAAGGGCCCGTAGGTCGGCGAGTGAAACCGAATCAGCACCCGAACGTCGTCGACCTGGACCTTCCCGCTGAACAGACTCGCGGTCGGGTATCCCAGGGGCACCTCGATACCGCGCTGTCCGAGCTCCTCCCCGATGATGCCGGCGATCAGGTTCACCAGCTCCCCGACGAAGTCGAGCGTCATCGAATCCATGTCCGGGAGGGCTGACTTCACGCCGAGGAGCTCGGTCGCGACGCGTCCCGCCACGGCATCTGGGAGGACCGCGCAGATGCGGACGCTACCCAGCGAGACGGCGGCCCGCAGCATCCGGCGGGTGGGCACCACGCTGCCGCTGGCCTCGACCATCTCCCCGGTCAGCGTCTGCCAGGCCAGACGCGCGGCGGGCTCGAGGCGAACGTCGGTGGGCACCAGTTGGCGGGTCAGATGTGCTGCTGCGGTCATGCTGCGTCCTCCTCCTTCGTCGCGCGCGCGAGGACGGACTCGATTCGAGCGCGAATCTCGCAAGCCGGCGCAGCCTTGGAGAGGATGTCCGCGGCCCCCAAGGAGAGCGCACGGGCGCGCGAGATGGGGTCGGGCAAGGATGAGCAGACGACCACCGGGGTCTTCCCCGCACCGGGAGTGCGCCGGAGCTCGGCCAGGAACTCCAGACCGCTCTCGCCGGGCATGTTGAGGTCGAGCACGATGAGGGAGAAGCTCGACTCGCCCAGGGTCTCCCGCGCCTTGGCCCCGCTCTGAACGCCGACCACCTCCGCCCCCTGGGGCAGACGGTCCTTCACGAGCACGTGCCACGCTCGGGAGTCGTCCAGCACCAGCACGCGGACCGCCGGCTTCGCAGCGACGATCTGCCCGCGAACGCTCTCGATGACGCCCATGACGGTCGCGACGTCGTCGGCCTCCACGCCCAACTCTTCCATCGCGGTCTGCAGGTGCGCACCTACGATCGAGTAGTGGTCGTCACTGATGCCGAGCTTGGCGTGGACCTTCCCCAGGTCGCGTCCGACCATCGTCGCCGGACCGCCCAGGACCTGCGCCACGAACTCGGTCTGATGCGCGATCAGCCGCTCCATGTTCGTGCCGTCGAAGAAGTGGCTGACGCGCTCGTCGTCGAGCACGTGCTCGTAGAATCGGTGGACCAGCGCGCTGATCGTCGTCAGCCCGCCGTACTTCTCGAAGAGACTCGGCACGCAGCCTTCATCGCCCATCACCCACGCAGGTGAAGGTCCGTGTCAGGCCCAATGCGGTCCGCCTCGACGCGGCAGAGCACGCCCTACTTGTCGTTGAGCGCCTTCTCGATGCGCGCGCCGACATCCTTGTCGATGTTCTTCCAGTACTCGATCGCGCGGGCCAGCACCGGCTTGCTGACGCCGTCGGCGAGGTGCCCGGCGGCGTTGGAGACCAGCCGCTCGCGCGCCGCGTCGTCCATGACCTCGCGGACGAGCGCGCCGGCCTGACCGAAGTCGTCGTCGTCCTTGCGCTTGGTGTAGGCGGCCCGGGTGAAGGCGCCGGAGGCTTCCCATCCGGTATCGAGCGGGAAGCGCTTGGGGTCGGCCGCGGGACCACCCTTGGAGTTGGGTGCATACACGGGGTCGGTGGCGTTGACCATGCGCATGGCGCCGCCCTTGCCGTACTCGTGAAAGGGGCACTTGGGCGCGTTGACGGGGATCTGGTTGTAGTTGACCCCGAGGCGGGCCCGGTGGGCGTCGGCGTACGAGATCAGCCGGGCGAGCAGCATCTTGTCGGGGCTGGGCCCGATGCCAGGAACGAGGTTGTTGGGCGAGTAGGCGACCTGTTCGATCTCGCTGTGGAAATCGGTGGGGTTGCGGTCGAGCCGGAGTTTGCCGACCTCGTGTAGCGGGTAGTCGCCGTGGGGCCAGACCTTGGTGAGGTCGAAGGGGTTGAGGCGATACGTCTTGGCGTCCTCGAAGGGCATGATCTGCACCTTCAGCGTCCAGCTGGGGTGCTCCCCCTTCTTGATGGAGTCGAAGAGATCGCGCCGGTGATAGTCCGCGTCCTGTCCGGCCTTCTCGTCCGCCTCCTTCTGGGTGAGGAAGTCGATGCCTTGGTCGGTCTTGAAGTGATACTTCACCCAGACCTTTTCGCCCTGGGCGTTGGTCCACATGTACGTGTGGCTCGAGTAGCCGTTCATGTGACGCCACGACTTGGGAATGCCGCGGTCACCCATGAGCCAGGCGACCTGGTGCGCGCTCTCGGGCGAGAGCGACCAGAAGTCCCACTGCATGTCGTGGTCGCGAAGGCCGTTGTCGGCGCGGCGCTTCTGCGAGTGGATGAAGTGCTGGAACTTCAGCGGGTCACGGACGAAGAAGACCGGCGTGTTGTTGCCGACCATGTCGTAGTTGCCCTCGCTGGTGTAGAACTTCAGGGAGAATCCGCGCGGATCTCGCCAGGTGTCGGGGCTGCCCCCCTCGCCGGCGACGGTCGAGAAGCGGGCGATCACCTCGGTCTTGGCGCCGGGCTGAAAGACCGCGGCCTTGGTGTACTTGCTGACGTCCTGGGTGACCTCGAAGTGGCCGAACGCGCCGCCGCCCTTGGCGTGGGGCTGCCGGTCGGGAATCATCTCCCGGTTGAACTTGGCCATCTGCTCCATCAGATAGTGATCGTGGAGCACGATCGGGCCGTCGGGCCCGACGCTGAGGGAGTGCTCGTCGCTCGAGACGGGGATTCCGACTTCGTTCGTCGTGGGCTTGCGATCTTCGGCCATCGCCGTCCGACCTGACCCACACCGAAGGGGTTACAAGTCGGAACCTTCGATTTTCCAGCCCCGCCGCGGCGGGCTCGCCCCAGCGGGCGTGGCTACCCGCAGACGTAGCGGGTGTCGTCGAACACCTCCAGCTCGGACGCCAGGCAGTCGATGTCGCATTGGCCGGCGCTGCTGCAGTCCACCTCGCACGCGCCTTCGCAGTCCACCCGGCAGCTTCCGACCGAGTGACAATCCACGCTGGAGGCGTCTCCCACGACCACGCTGCAATCGCTGGAGTTCGAGCAGCTGTAGTCGCAACGTGCGCCGCACGCGGCGTCGCACCGGGACAGGGATCCACAGTCGATCTGGCAGTCGTCCTGGCACTGTACGCCGCAGTCGTCGAGATCGTCGCAGTCGACCGAGCAGTCGTTCTCGCAGGTCGCATCGCAGGTGCTCAGGGCGTTGCAGTCGACCGAGCAACCATCCCCCACGCACTCGACCTCGCAGGTGTCGAGGTTGGTGCAGTGGCAGTTGCCGCGATCGTCACACAACGAGGCCGGCTCGTGATGGCAGGCGCCCAGCAGCGCAAGGACGAGGAGGGACGACGCGCGACACAACGAGAACAACGACTTCACGCCCCAGGCGTGGCCGCGTCCGCTCGCGATCGATGAAGAAAAGATCGGCCTGCGATGAGCAGAAATGTCGGTTCGTCGAGTTCGTTCTTGGCGGTTGCACCGTCTGGGTGGAGGACGCCGTCTCGCGCACCGTGTTGGATGGGGCGTGGACCCGCACCGAGGCAGACGAAAAGATGAATGATACTAAAAACTTGAAACTCCTTGCACCCCTCCTGGGCGCGCTCTTCGCCGTCGGCTGCGACACCGAAGACCAGCCGCTCGGTGAGACCACACACCGCTTTCACGGCGAGATCGCGCCTCAGGAGAGCTTGAACGCGGTTGGCGCGATGGTGACGATCGAGGACGGCGGCGTAAGCACATTCTGCACCGGGACCCTCGTGGCGCCCGACGTGGTCGTCACCGCCAAGCACTGCTTCTTGCTGTCGTTCCCCGACGATTTCGGGTTCGCCATCGGCCACGACACGGCGAACCCCGAGCGCGTCGTGCCGGTTCAGACCGTGTTCTGGGAGATGGACGTCAGCGCCGGCCAGATGGGATTGGGCTCCGACGTCGCCGTCGCAATTCTCGAAGAGCCGATCACCGACATCACCCCGGTCGCGCTCGGGTATCCCACGACGATGGGTCGGTCGCCTTCGACGCACGTGTGGAAGGAGCACCAGCAGGTGGGGTACGGACTCGCGGCTGCCGACGGCTCGGGGCTGGGCGTACGCCGAGCAGGCACCGGGCGGACGCAGGCCTTGGGGTGGATGCCCCTGTTTCCGGCCCTGTACGACTACGACTGGCTGACGTTCCGCGACCACGTGGTCAACGTGTTCGGTGAGGGCAGCAGCGAGCTCGACGAGTTCTGGAACGGGTTTGCGCTGGCGTGGAACTACGACCTCGCGGTGCGCTCCCTGGGCGGCACCAAGGTCGACTCCGGCGATTCGGGGGGCCCGCTGTTGGCCACCGTCGACGGCGAGCTCGTGACGTTCGGGGTCGTGTCTGGCTACCTGGGCTTCAGCCAACAGAGCGCCGACCACATCGACGTGGCGATGGCGATGACGATGTACTCGAGCTTTGGGCCGCAGACCGATCACATGATCGCCTCGGCGGTGGGCGCGTGCCGGGACGTGCCCGAGGAGGGAGTCTGCGACGGTGACACCGCGAGGCACTGCTCCGGCCTCGGCGATGGAGCCGCCCACGTGATCGAGACGGCATGCGAAGCGGGCTGTACGCAGACACCCCAGGGAGCCGCGTGTGCAACCGAGTGCACCTCGGACGCGGCGTGCGAGGCCATCGGCTTCGGCGGAGAATGCAACGAGGCGGGCGTCTGCGAGTGGGCGCCCACCGAGCTCTGCACTGGCGAAGCCAACGCCACCACGTGCTTCTACTGCTGCGCGCTGAAGACGGACCTCTCGTTCCCCGCCCAGATGGGGTGCTACGAGATGTGCGAGGCCGAAGCACCACCGATCGCGGCGCAGCCCGAAGGACTCACCCGTGCGTTCCCGGGCTTTGGCGGGGACCTCCCCGAGTTCATCTCCTTCTAGCGCGCCCCGGAGCCGAGGGTGGACGTATACTCGCTCCGGCCCAGGCCGATTCCATCACGGAAACGGGGGCTCCCGAGCATGTAGGAAGGCGTGACTCCCGTGGCAACCGACATCGCCGGCGAGACGGATCCCGCCGGCGCGGGCGCGTGCCCGGATGATGAGCTGCTCCTAGGATACGTCGAGGGCCAGCACGCCGCGGCGACGCTCGCCAGGCTCGACGCGCACATCGAACGATGCGGCCGATGCGAGGACGCGCTGCGCTTGTTCGCGCTCGTCACCGGCTCTCCCTGCGCGCGCCAGCGGGCGCTGCCCGATGTCCCGGCGCGCTACCGCGTGCTCGAGGCGCTGGGCCAGGGCGGTCAGGCAACCGTCTGGCGAGCCCACGACACGCGGCTGGGGCGAGACGTCGCGCTCAAACTCGTGCACTGCCCCGAGCCGCGACACCGGCAGCGGCTGCGGACGGAAGCGCGGGCCCTGGCTGCGCTCGACCACCCCAACGTGCTGGAAATCTTCGACGTCGAGCTGTCGAGCAACCCCGGATTCCTGACCATGCCGGTGTACCGGGAGTCGCTCGCCGACGACATCCGCGGTGGCACCAGCGCGACGACCGCCCTCGAGGCGATGCGCCAGGTCGCGCGCGGATTGTCGGCGGTTCACCGCGCGGGTCTCGTGCATCGGGACATCAAGCCCGCAAACCTCCTGCGGGATGGCGCCGGGACGGTCGTGCTCGGAGACTTCGGCATCGTATCGATGAGCGAGGCCAAGACGTTGAGCCCTCCCTCCGACCCGGAACCGAGTCTCGACGAGACCCTCACCACGGTCTGCGGAACGCCAGCGTACATGGCGCCGGAAGTCTGCCGGGGCCAGCCCCACACGCCCGCCTCGGATCAGTACGCGTTCTTCGTGTCGCTCGCTCAGCTGATCACCGGGAGCCTGCCTGCTTGGGACAGGACCTGGGACGGGGGACCGAGCGTTCCGACGTGGCTGGTGCGGGTGGTCCGGCGGGGGCTCAGCCGAGATCCCGCCGACCGTTTTCCGTCGCTCGACGCGGTGCGTGGTGCGCTCGAAGGACCACGCAGGTGGCGAGCCATGGCCCCGTGGTTGGCGTTGGCGGTCGTCCCGGTCGCGGCGCTCGCGTACGCGCAGACGCTCGAGGAACCGCCTGCCGTCGCGGCGCCGGTGGGCTGCAGTCGACCGGCCCCCTCGCCCTGGTCGGCGGCAATGACGGACGCCGTGACGGCCAGCGGCCACCCTCTGGCCGCGCAATGGTCCGCCGATCTAGCCGCGCAGGTCGACGCGTTCACCGATGGGGTGTCTGGAGCCTCCGCCCAGGCGTGTCGCGAAACGCGGCACGAAGCCCTGCTGTGCTTGGCTCGCCTGGTGGAGCGGGTCGACGCGATGACCTCGCGCTTGGCGGACGGCAACGTGACGGCGGCGGGGGTGGACAGGTTGCACCAGTCGATGCCAGAGCTGGTCTCGTTCGAGCACTGCATGCGGGTCGACGAACGCGTAGGCGCGAGCGCGGTCGAGGCGTCCAAGGACCGCACCGAGGCCGCCGCGGCCGTGCACGGGGCGTACGCCGACGGGGTCCTCACCTCCGACCCCGGTGCGGCCGATCGCGCCACGGCGCGGGCCCTGGCCCAGGGGCGCCTCGAGGACCACCCCGACCTGCACGCCATCGCCCTGCGACGCACCGCGAGCTCGCGCCTTCGGCGTGGGGACGTAGATCTGTTCGCCCCGAACGCAGACCTCGACGCTGCCGTCGCGCTCGCGCAAGCCGCCGACGCCCCCGCGGTGGCGGCCGACATCTGGGCGGAGCGGGCGAACACCGCCTACGCCGTTCACGGCGACACCGACGCGGCGCTGCGTGACCTCGAGTTTGCCGACGCCGCCCTCGCGCGGGCCGGCAGTCCTGCGCCCGGGACGATGCGCGTGGCATTCATTCGCGCATCGGCACTCTTGGCGCGCGGAGACGCGGCCTCGGCCCAGGGACACGCCGAGGTCGCCGCCGCGATCGCCCAGGACATCGGCGCCTCGGCCTTCCGCGCTCGTGCCTTGCTCGTCGAGGGCGAGGCGATTGCGGCCCAGGGTCGCGACGGAATTGCGGTGATGGAACAGGCCGCCGATCTCATGCGCGACACCCACGCGGTCCCGGGCCCCAACCTCGACGAGGCGCTGCTGAAGCTGACCGGGGCGTACCTCGAAGCAGGGCAACCGCGCCGCGCCATGTCCGTCGTGCAGCCCATCGTCCAACGCCTCGGGCAGACGCGTCCAGGCTCGGTGCCGCTGGCCTACGCGCTCGAGCTCCTGGGATCGGCGGCCCTCGATGACGTGCCGGACAGCCCGACCGACCCGTCGGTCGAACGCCTGCACGCCACCGCGCGCGATGCGTTCGAGCGGGCCCTCACGATCTACACCGATCTCGGCTCACCGGTTCGGCAAGGCGTGGCCGAGTCCAACCTCGGCCGGCTGGCGCTCGAGCAGAATGCTCCGGTCGAGGCCGAGGCGCACTACCTCCGTGCGCTGAAACATCTCGAGCAGGTGTACCCGGCCAACGACCCCGACCTCGAGACCCTGCGCGATGCTCTGGCGCACGCACGCGCGGCTGCGGCCAAGGCGCCCTGACGCTCAGTCGACGTGGGTTCGCAGCCACTGCGTCAAGCTGATCTCGAGGCTCGCGGAGAGCGCGGCGAGTGCCTCTGGGGCGGCGGCACTTGAATCTCGCGACAGTGCGTCGTGCACCTGCTTGAACAGCCGGTCGCGCACGCGCGTCACCAGTCGCGACACGCTGATCTCGTGGATGCCCAGCGCCTCGGCCGTCCGCGCGACGGAGAAGCCCAGGACGTAGCGCATTCGCAGCGCCCGGCGCTCCCCCGGCTTGAGTGCGCGGAGCGCCCCGGTCAACGCCTCCGCCATGATCGCCTTCGCCTGCTCGGACTCCAGCCGTGCCGCGGGGTCGAGCTCCGCGGCGACGGTGGAGGCGAGGCCCGAGGGCTGCGACTCCACCCCCCTGGCGCGACGAAGGTCGATCGCGAACCGGCTCGCGACGGTGCGAACGAATCCGCGGAGCGAACCGCGGCCGCTGTAGCGCGCGATCCGTGGTGCGGAACTCCCGTCCGAGAGCAGGAAGCTGATGAGCACGCGCTGCTGATAGTCGTCGACCTCTTCGGGTCGCAGACTGCGCATCCCGATCGACCGCACCACGTCGCCGAACGCCGCCACGAACGCCTCGGCCGCCGCGGGTGCGCCCGAGGCGTACCACCGCGCCAAGACGATCTCGTCGAGCCGCTCCTCGGCGAGCGTCTCGACGTCGAGGCCGTGCAGGCCCACGAACTCCTGGACGTCCGTGGGCGCGACCCCTTCCACCCCAGTTCGCTTCAACGCCTCGCGAACGCGTTCGGCGGAGATCAGGTGTGGGGCGGAGTCGGCCACGCGGCGGGTTCCAGACGGGGTTGGACGCAAGAGTACCAACCTGCGCCGCCCCGGTTCACCGGGAAGTCGCACGTCGGGCCGACGAGACGTGAGCGCAGGCCCCGGAGTCTCACAGGCAGGCCCAAGTCGAGCCTCGCGTTGAAGGCGGTGCGACCCCCGTGGCAGAACCCCGGCTGTGGGCGTAGGGTCCGGGTCCCTTGGCCACCGACGACGACCTTCGCGCCCGCCTCTTGGCGACAGCCGCGTTTCTCGAGGAGATCGCGGCTGGCAAACATCTGCTGGACGATCTCGCGAAGGACGAGCGCATACGGTTTCTCCGAGCGGCGGGTGATGTCTTCTGCCCGGACCCGGCCGAGCGGCGCCTGCGGGTCAAGGCGCGCTCGAGGAAGCGCCGCAACGAGCGCGCCCTCGCGACGCGGCAGCGCCTCGAGGAGACGGGCATTCGAACGCTGCGCGACAAACCGGTGTTCACCACCCCCAACGTGTTCGCGCCGGAGGACTTCGCCCAGCACGACGTGGCGGATCCGGAGTTCTCCGAGGCGGTCGACGAGCAGCACTGCTACGTGTGCAAGCAGAAGTACACGGCGGTCCATCACTTCTACGACCAACTCTGCCCTGCGTGCGCCCGCTTCAACTTCGCGAAGCGCAGCGAGCTCGCCGACCTGCGGGGCACGACCGCGCTGCTCACCGGCGGGCGCGTGAAGATCGGCTACCAAGCGGGGATCAAGCTGCTGCGCTGCGGTGCGAGGCTGATCGTCGCCACCCGCTTCCCCCGCGACGCGGCGGCCCGCTACGCAGCCGAAGCGGACTTCGGCGACTGGGGCAACAGGCTCGAGGTCTTCGGCCTCGACCTACGGCACACCCCGAGCGTCGAAGCGTTCTGCCAGCACGTCATGTCGACCCACGAACGCCTCGACTTCATCATCAACAACGCCTGCCAGACCGTCCGCCGCCCCCCCGACTTCTACAAACACATGATGGACGGCGAGGCCGCCGCGCTCGAGTCTGTGGACCCCGAGGTCCTGCGGCTGGTGGGGGCGTACGAGGGGCTTCGCGGCTACGACATGCTGCCCGCGGTCCCGCGCGCGGGGGTCCCCGGGCTCATCGATGCGGCCGCGCTGTCGCAGGCGCCCCTGCTGCCTACCGACCGCGAGGCTCAGCCGCATCTGTTCCCGCAGGGGCAGCTCGACCAGGACCTGCAGCAGATCGACCTGCGTGATCGCAACTCGTGGCGGCTGCTCCTGCACGAAGTGTCTTCGGTGGAGCTCCTCGAGACGCAGCTGGTCAACGCCGTCGCCCCGTTCGTGATCAACGCGCGGCTCAAGCCGCTGATGGAGCGCACGCCGGGCGCGGCCAAGCACGTGGTCAACGTGTCGGCGGTCGAGGGGCAGTTCTACCGCCGCTTCAAGACCACCCGTCACCCGCACACCAACATGGCCAAGGCTGCGCTCAACATGATGACCCGCACCTCGGCGACCGACTACCAGACCTCGGGGATCCACATGAACAGCGTCGACACGGGCTGGGTCAGCGACGAGGATCCCCTGCAGATCGCCGCGCGCAAGACCGCCGAGCAGGACTTTCATCCGCCGCTCGACATCGTCGATGGTGCCGCGCGGATCGTGGACCCCATCATCGACGGCGTGAACACGGGCGTGCACGTCTGGGGGCAGTTCCTCAAGGACTACCAGCCCACCGACTGGTAGACGCCGTCGACCGCAGGGTCGCCGTCCCCCCGCGGAGCCCCCTCTCCCCTCAGCGCTTGTTTTTGGGGCTAGCGCGTCCGCGGCTCGAGATCGCGGCATCGCGCGGGGCCCAGCGCCTGCGCCGTGGTCCTCACCGCCGGGGCGCGGGCGTCGGTGGGGAAGCGCTGCAGGAACAGCGCGTAGGCGCACCGCGCTCGGCCCACGCGGCCGGCGGCCTTCTCGAGCCGCGCAAGGTCGAGCAGCGCGGCCTTGGTCGCGGTGCTCTTGGGATGGGTGCGCACCAGCGTCCGCAGAGCGGCAATCGCATCGGCCGACTTGCCGCGAATCATCGCCGCCTCGGCCCGCGCCTGCAGCTGCTGGGCCGACAGTCGCGTCGCGTTCACCGTCGGCGGGTCCTCCTGGCCCGGTGCGGCGCTCGTCTTCCAGCTCGCTTGCCCTCGGACGACGTCGAAGGTCACGTGTTCGAGACCAGCGTCGAGGACGACCTCACTGGCGGCAGAGATCTCGAGGACCCGAGCCCCCAGCGTCAGCTCGAGCGCCTGCGCGCTGGTGCGAACCGTGTAGCGACCCGCCGCGAGGTCCAAAGGAGCGCCCGGAGCGACCTCGGGCCGCGGCATCAGCGGGTCCAGCCCCTCCAGCGTCGCACCGGGACCCAGGGAGACCCGCGGGCTCGGAGCGGGCGCGGGCTCGAGCGCATCGGGTTTGGGAACGGAGGCCGCGGATCCTTCGCCCTCGCCCCGCTGCATCGACGCGGCCGCCACCTCGACCGGACCGCGCTCCACCCCGGTCTGGGGGTCGTCGCCCCGCAGGGCCCAGACCGCCGCCCCCAGAAGGCTCGCGGCAACCGCCACGGCGAGGGCTCCACGCCGCCATCGACCCGCGGCCGCCCGCTGCACGTCCTCGAAGCGCACCGAAACCTCCGGGTCGGGTTGACGCTGGGCGGCCTGCACCAGCGCCGCGAGCCCCGGATGCAGCGGGCGCTCGCGATCACGCTGCGCGGGCGGGAAGTGTTCGCTCATCCGCCGCCCTCCTCGAGTCCGAGCGCGGCGACCAGGAGGCCCTCGGCCCGACGGGCTCGGTACGAGACCGTGCTCACCGGAACCTCGAGCATCGCGCTGGTCTGCTCGAGGCTGAGTTCCTCCACCGTCCGACAGACGAACGCATCACGATACTTGGCGGGCAGCCCTTCGAGCGCTGCATAGAAGCGCTGCAGCTGCTCGCCCGCGGCGACCTCGTCATCGGGCGCGTCGTGCTCGGTGGCTTCGGGTTGGGCGGCTTTGGCTTCTCGAGCCGCGCGGCGCCGTCGCGAGTCCCACGCGTTGCGAACCTTGTTGGTCGTGATGCGGTGCAGCCACGTTTCGATCGACGCATCCCCGCGGAACGAATCGAGCCGAGAGAACGCGGCGATGAACACCTCTTGCACGAGGTCGTCGACCCACGACGCGTCGCCGGTCATGCGGAGCACCTGACGCGCGACGGCACCCTTGTGGCGCTCGAAGAACTGCGCCTGCGCGGTCACATCGCCGCGCTGGACGGCGGCGACGAGCGCAGGGAGATCGGCTTCGAGCGTGGCCGCCATCGGCCAGGTGAGGGTACCGAACATCGACACCGGTTCGACCGAGCGCCCGCAATGAATTCCAAACGATGGGCCAAGTCGTCCCTCAAGGTAGCGAAACGCCCACGGAGAGGCCCGTAAACGGACGCACGGGGCGCCAGCGAAGGGCTCCGGACGCGCCGATGAAGCGGAGCCCCGTGCCTCGCACGTCGATTCCGACCGCACCCCGGACGAACCAGCGTTCCCCAAACGGGACCTCGACCAGCGCCGGGACCCGCACGCGGACCGCGACGGCGCTCGCCCGTTCACGGTCCAGCGCCCACGCCCCGGTCACGCCCAGCCCGAGGCCGCCGCCCAGCCAGATGTGCTCCCCGACCCACGCGCCGGCGCCGACCTCGAGACGAGGTTCGAACGCATGCACGGCGAGTTGGTCGCGGCGCGCGTGCGTCCATCCGAGCGCCAAGCCAAGCCGAACGTGCTGCCGCGCGTCGAGCCAACGCCCACCCCCCAGCTCGAGGCCGCCCGCGACCCCCAGTTCGCCACGCGCATTGAAGGCCACCGCTGCGCCCACATCTGCCCACCACGGCCGGACGGGTCCGACCACCGCGCCGACCGTAGACTCCGGCGGCGCGCGGTCCAAGGGGGTCGAGGCCTCGAGCGCGAAGGCGACGGCGGACGCGACCATGATCGCGCGCTGCTCGGGTTCGCCCTCGGGCACCTCGAGCGCCTGCTCGACCGGCGCGCGGCCCGGGGCGGCTCCCCGGAAGACCACCTCACCACCGCGCCCGGAGATCTCGACCGTCCATGCGTCACCGGACTCCCCGATCCTCGCCTCGACGCCCCTGGACACCGCATCCGCGTCGACCCCCGAGCCGGGCGTCGCAGTCACGCGAGGGCCGTCGAGCAGGAGCGGCAGAGCGAGCGCCATCAGGCAGACCATGGGGGGGCGAACCTCGCACGAGCACGCCCCAGGAACAACGCCCGCCGCGTGACCGGCTCACCAGACCCCCTCGCTGCTAGCCCGGAGGCGGCGGCAGGCAGCACCCCTGCAGGCAGTACCAGTCGTTGGGACAGTCCGCGACCACCTCGCATGGGTCGCCGAAGTCGCACTCGGCCTCGTCGCACCCCTTGGGCAGCTCGTCTTGGCCGAAGCACTGCTCGCACTCCCCATCGCAAGGGTTGCCGCAGGCCTCGTTGTAGGTGCACGACTCGCAGGCCTCGAGGTTGTCGAGCGAGCAGTTCCCCTCCTCGTCGGAGTTGAGGAAGATGTTCACCTCTCCTTGGGGCGTATCGACGACACAGCATCCGAAGCAGTCACAGCCCGGCGGCACGAAGGGCAGGCAGAAGTCGATGCACTCCTGGTCCCAGCTCATCTGGCTCGAGTTCTCGCAGTTGCTGCTGCCGGTGTACTCGCAGCCGATGTTGGCGCCGGGGTTCTCGGGGTCGCAGCGCAGGTTCCAGATGCAGCCGTCGTCGCCCTGTCCGCTGTTGCCGTCGAAGAAGCAGTCCTGCTTGCAGTCCATGTTGTCGCCGGGCAAGCCGGTCGCGAAGGACGCTTCGTCGTCGTCGCACGGCCCGGTGCACTCGGGGTCGGCGAGATCGACGAGGCCGTCGCCATCATCGTCTTCTCCGTTGCCGCAGGCGTAGATCGTGCCGCCGCAGTCCAGCGGATCGTCGAAGTTGTTGTTGGTGTCAGAGGTGAGCTCGACCCCGGTCGACCCACTGCCCGACCCACTGCCCGACGAGGATCCGCCCGAGCTCGCGTCCGCGGCGGTGGTGCCCGAGCTGGAGGCGCTCTCTCCCGCCGAGCCCGACGCGGAGCCGGCGGTCGTGGGCTGAGACGAGGACGAGCCGGGCGCCGTCGTCAGCGAGGTTGCTCCGGACTCGGTCTCGGTCTCGCTCCCGGCACTGGACCCACACCCGACCACCAGCCAGAGCCCCAAACACCACGCTGTATTTGCACGCATCGGGTCATGGACCGCCCCAGCGACCTCGATTCCAAAGTCGTTGGCGTTGGAATCGCCTTCGCCCGTACGGTCGGTGCTCTCGATGACGAGGTTCGCAGGGCTATGGTGTGTGTCGCTCCTACTTTTGGGGGCATGCGGTGAAGAGAACGTCGACGCCTCGGGAGACACCGACGCGTCGACGCCCGAAGACGAGAACGTTGCGTCGATCGAGATTCGCGGGATCGTGATCGACGCGCTCAGCGAGGACCCACTCGAGGACGCTCGCGTCACCGCGCTGGATGCGACCGGCGTCCCGGTGAGCGGTGTCTCGGTGACCGATGCCGAAGGTCGATATGTCGTCACGGTCCGGGGCGCCCGCGACGAAGACGGCAGCCTCGTCGGCGCCGACACGTGGA
Source organism: uncultured bacterium (assembly GCA_963761755.1). Taxonomy (GTDB): domain Bacteria; phylum Myxococcota_A; class Polyangia; order Nannocystales; family Nannocystaceae; genus CAJXVA01. Next base: position 773,381 of record CAVXIC010000012.1, on the reverse strand, counting down.
CCTTGTTCGCGACCGCCCAGGACTACCAGCCCTTCCCCGCGGGTCTGCGGCCGGCGCTTCCGCTGAACTCCTCCGACGCGGTCGACGACGAGGGCGACGACGATGACGATGACGGTCGCCACTGGGTCCTCGAGAACCCCGCCACCGACGTCGCGCTCCTGCCCCTGCCGGCAGACCTGGCCACCGGCCGCACGATCTCGGGGACCGTGCGTGGCGACGCGCCGGGGGGGACGCTGGTCGTCGCAGAGGGAGGCGGGTCCGCGCCCTACGCGATCGCGGATGGTGACGGCACGTACGTGTTGTTCAACGTCGCGACCGGGCCCCGCACCATCGTCGGATACCGCAGCGGCCTGGACGTCGTGCCGGCCAGCGTCGATGGTGACGACGACCTCGAGGAGGTCGACCTCGACGCGTCGAGCGGCCCCGCGGTCGCGACCGTGCGCGGCACGGTCAACATCGTCAACGCCCCCGGCGGCAGCACCACCAGCGTCGTGTTGGTCCCGGTCTCCGTCTACAACGAAGGCCTCGAGCGGGGCCCGGTTCCCTTGGGACTCCGTGCTCCGGGCGCCCCCGAAGCGCCCAGCATCGACGGTGCATTCGAGATCGTCGGCGTGCCCCCGGGCGCGTACAAGGTGCTCGCCGCGTTCGAGAACGACGACCTCGTCCGGGACCCCGACACCGGCATCTCCGGGACCGCCATCGTGGAGATCGACGTCACCGATGCGGACCTCGACCTCGACACCTCGTTCAAGGTCACTGAACACCTCGAGGTCGTCTCCCCGGGCGCCGACGTCCCCGAGCGCGTCTCGGGCGCGCCGACCTTCGTGTTCGCCGACGACTCCTCCGAGGACCGCTATGAGGTGGTCGTGTTCGACACCTTCGGCGAGCGGATCTGGGAGGCGCTCGACGTGCCCGGCGTGAGCGGGTCGGACACGGTGGAGGTCGCGTATGACGGACCCGCCCTGGAGTCGGGGCGCTACTACCAGTTTCGCGCCACCTCGATTCGGGAGACCCCCAACACCGTCAGCCCCATCTCGCGCACCGAGGACCTGCGCGGCGTGTTCATCGCCGACTAGACTGGGGCCGAGCGGGCTTGCCGGTCCACCTACCGAGTGGTAGAGAGCTACCGCCCGGACGGTAGCGGCATGCCTTCTCCCACTTCGAACGAATCCAGCGCGAAACCGCGCAAGAAGCCCGGGATGGCCGCGCAGATCGTCGAACAGGCGACCCGTTTGTTCGCCGCCCGGGGATTCGTGGGCGCGTCCCTTCAGGACATCGCCAAAGCGGTCGGCATTCGCAAGCCTTCCTTGCTCTACCACTTCCCGTCCAAGGACGAGCTGCGCCGCTCGGTGCTCGACCAGATGCTCGCGCACTGGAACGACGTCGTACCGCGCATATTGCGCGCGGCCACGTCCGGCCGGGAGCAGTTCGACGCGATCACCGAGGAGACCTCCAAGTTCTTCAGCGAGGACCCCGACCGGGCCCGGCTGCTGCTTCGGGAGCTGCTCGATCGGCCCGACGAAATGGCCCCGCTAGTCCGCGACAAGGTGCAGCCGTGGACGACCATCGTCTGCGACTACATCCGCAAGGGGCAGGAGCAAGGCCGCGTCCACGCCGAGGTCGATCCCGAGGCCTACGTCAGCGCGGTCATCAACCTGATCCTCTCGACGATCGCCGTGCACGCGGTGGTCGGACCCCTGCTCGGCAACAAGCCGTCGCACTCCATTCACCCGCGCCTGCTCGACGAAGTCTTGCGCATCGCGCGGTCCTCTTTGTTCGTTCCCGAGCCCATCGGGCCAGCCCACACGCGGAGTTCGTGATGCCCAACTTCTTCTCTGACAACCCCGACCTGCAGTTCTACTTCGACGAAGGCATCGACTGGGATGCCCTGGTCAAGGCCACCGAGCGCAACCCCAACGACGAGGCTGCGCCACAAAGCACCGACGAAGCCGTCTCCATCTACCGGGACATCGCCGAGATGTTCGGCAAGTTCGTCGCCGAAGAGGTCGAGCCGCACTCGCTGAGCATGGACGCGCAGGGCGTGCACATGAAGGACGGCGAAGCGGTCGTTCCCGAGCAGTTCGACGCGATCTTCGAGCAGATCAAGGCGCTGGACCTGCATTGGCTGTGCATTCCCCGGGAGCTGGGCGGCATGAACTGCCCGCTCATCTCGTACTTCATCAACGCCGAGATGATGGCGCGCGCCGACGTCTCGGTGGGCACCCACTACGGCTTCCACGGCGGCATGGCGCTGTCGATGTTGATCTTCTCGATGCGAGAGGGGACGACGACGATCGAGAACGGCGAGCTCCTCGAGACCCGTTTCCAGGACGAAATCCAGGAGATTGGCGCGGGCGAGGCTTGGGGAGCGATGGACATCACCGAGCCCGATGCCGGCAGCGACATGGCCCGCCTGCGGGCCGTCGGCGAGCAGGATGAGGACGGCAACTGGTTCGTCAGCGGCCAGAAGATCTTCATCACCTCCGGCCACGGCAAGTACCACTTCGTGATCGCGCGCACCGAGACGGCCAGCGACCCCAACGACGCCTTCGCAGGTCTGGCGGGGCTCTCGTTCTTCCTCGTGCCGGCCTACCACGAGGACGAAGAGGGCAACCGTGTCCGCACCGTGAGCATCGACCGGGCCGAGGAGAAGCTCGGACACCACGCCTCGCCGACCGTCGCCCTGACCTTCGACCGTGCGCCCGCGCAGCTCATCGGCAAGCGAGGCGAAGGCTTCCACTACATGCTGACCTTGATGAACAACGCCCGCCTCGGCGTCGCGTTCGAGTCGCTCGGCGTGATGGAGGCCTCGTACCGCAAGGCCAAGGCCTACGCCGCCGATCGCCCCTCGATGGGCAAGACGATCGATCGCCACGAAATGATCGCCGACTACCTCGAGTCGATGCGCAGCGACATCGAGGGCATTCGCGCGCTGTCGATGCACGGCGCGATGCACGAAGAACTCGGGCAGAAGGCCGAGCTCTACGCGCCGTACGCCGACGACCCGAAGGCCGCGCTCGAGGCGTCGAAGAAGCTTCGCGCCGAGTCACGTCGCATCACGCCGCTGCTGAAGTACATCGCCTCCGAGAAAGCGGTGGACCACGCCCGACTGTGCGTCCAGATCCACGGTGGCAACGGCTACACCGTCGAGTACGGAGCCGAGAAGCTGCTGCGCGATGCCATGGTGTTCCCGATCTACGAGGGCACGAGCCAGATCCAGGCCCTCATGGCCATGAAGGACACCCTCGGCGCGATCATGAAGGCTCCGCAGCGCTTCGTCCGGGCGCTCGCCCAGGCGCGGTGGCGCAGCCTCTCGTCCCGCAACCCCCTCGAGCGCCGGGTCGCCAAGCTGCAGTGGCTGAGCCTCGACGCCCAGCAGCTCCTGATCCGCAAGACGGCCGCGGACAAGATGCGAACGCTCGGGGAGCTGCCGATGAGCAAGTGGAGCCAGGCCTTCTTCAAGGACTGGGATCCCAAGCGCGACTTCGCCTACGCGATGCTGCACGCCGAGCGCCTCACCCAGCTGATGACCGACGTCGCGATCTGCGAGGTGCTGCTCACCCAGAGCAAGACCTTCGAGCACCGCACGCCCGTGCTCGAGCGCTACCTGCGTCGTGCGGAGCCGCGCTGCCGCCACATGCACGACCTCATCCACAACACCGGTGCCGAGCTGCTCGCCGAGCTCAGCGACGCGCCGGCCGAGGCGGCGGAGTAGCCCGATGTCGGTCTCCACCAAGCACGTGCTGCAGCAGGGCACCGTGATCAAGACGCTCGCCGGCGTCGCGTGGTCCGCCCTTCGGCAAGGTGACGTCTCGGGCGGTTCGTTCGAGACCCCCAGCGAAGAGCTGGTCAGCCTCATCGAGCCGCTTCCCAGCGATCTGGTGCGCGACTACATCCGCCACGTCGGGGGAGATACGTCGGCGTACAAGGGCCTGGTCCCGGCGCACCTCTTCCCGCAGTGGTCGTTTCCGCTGGCCTCCAAGACGCTGCGCGGGGTGCCCTACCCCCTGCTGAAGGTGCTCAACGGCGGCTGCAGGCTGAAGATCGACGCGCAGCTCCCCGCCGGGGTGCCGCTGCGCGCGCGGGCGCGACTGGAGGGCATCGACGACAACGGCCGACGGGCGGTCCTGCACCAGCGGGTGATCACCGGCACCGACGCAGTGCCCAACGCGGTCACGGCCGATCTGTACGCGATCGTCGTGCACGACAAGAAGACCCGCGAGAGGCGGGGCATCATCGGCCCCTCCGAGAAGAAGGCGAAGACCCTCGTGCCCGCCGATGCCGAGGAGCTCGCCCGCTGGCGCCTGCGTGCGGACGCGGGCCTGGACTTCGCCAAGCTCACCGGCGATTTCAACCCGGTGCACTGGGTGCGCCCCTACGCGAGGGCCTTCGGCTTTCGCAACACCATCCTGCACGGGTTCAGCACGCTCGCGCGGACGATCGAGAGCCTGCAGCGCACGCTGTACGCGGGGTCGATTCACGCCATCGAGACGATCGACGTGCAGTTCACCGAGCCGCTCGTCCTCCCGGCCGACGTCGGCGTGTACCTGGGCACCCCCACCGAAGCCGGGCGCCGCGTGTACGTGGGCGTCGCGCCCGGCGGACCGGCCAACCTCGTCGGCACCTTCACCGAGAACGACACAGACCCGTCATGAACGACTTCCTGCTCCAGAACGAACCGGCCCGCCGCGTGATCAAGTCGCTGGGCCTGCCCCTCCCCGTCCCTCCTCGGCTCTTGCGTGCCAAAGAGCCCATGCAGGCGCGTCCGCTGGATGACGTGCGCGTGGTGGTCGGAAGCGCCGGCTCGGGCCCGGTCCAATCCGCGCTCGCGGGCATCCTCGCGCGGGCGGGCGCCTCGTGCTTCGTGACCGATGATGGCCTCGCAGCGGCCTTCGAAGGTCCGGGTGAAGCGTATGGCCGCCCGGCGTCTCGCCTGGATCCGAGCGACGAGATCGAGGGCGGCCGGGTGCACGCGCTGGTGTTCGACGCCACCGGCGTCCAGACACCCAGCGAGCTTCGGGCGCTGTACGACTTCTTCCATCCCTTGATCCGCTCGGTGAACGCCAACGGGCGCATCGTCGTGATCGGACGCTCCCCAGCGAGCCCTGGAGGCCCCGCGGCGAGCGCTGCGCGGGCTGCCCTCGAGGGGTTCGCACGCAGCGTCGCCAAAGAGGTCGGCAAGCGGGGTTCGACCGCGCACGTCCTGTACGTGGACGAAGGCGCGGAGCACCGCCTCGAGGGTCCGGTGCGCTATCTGCTCTCGCGTCGCTCGGCCTTCGTCTCCGGCCAGCCGCTGCACGTCGGAGCGACGGCCACCGGATCGAGCGACGTCCCCTGGACCCGGCCCCTGGAGGGCAAGGTCGCGCTGGTGACGGGCGCCGCCCGAGGCATCGGTGCCGCCACCGCAAAGCTCCTGGCCGATGAAGGGGCCCACGTCGTATGCCTGGACCGGCCCGCGGACGCCGAGCTGTGCAGCAAGGTCGCGCACGGTCTGGGAGGCTCGACGCTGCTCGCCGACGTCTCCGATCCCCAGGCGCCCCAGCAGATCGCCAGCGCGCTGACGCAGCGGCACGGCGGCGTCGACATCGTCGTCCACAACGCCGGCATCACCCGCGACAAAACCCTCGGACGCATGTCCGAGGAGAAGTGGGATCAGACGCTCGACATCAACCTCGCGGCGGTCGTGCGCATCACCGAGGCGCTGCTGGACGGACCCATGCGCGACGAAGGGCGGATCATCGTGCTCTCCTCGGTGGCCGGCATCGCGGGAAACATGGGCCAGACCAACTACGCGGCCTCGAAGTCCGGCGTGATCGGCTACATGCGTGCGCTGAGCACCACCGTCGCCGGGCGCGGAATCACGGTCAACGCGATCGCGCCGGGTTTCATCGAGACTCGCCTGACCGCGGCCATCCCGGTGGTGATCCGCGAGGCCGCTCGGCGCCTGAGCAACCTCTCTCAGGGCGGTCAGCCTCGAGACGTCGGCGACGCCATCACCTTCTTGTCCACACCGGGCGCGGTCGGTCTGACCGGCCAGGTCCTCCGCGTGTGCGGCGGCGCGCTGATCGGCGCGTGAGGGCGTCTCTCTTCCCAAGTGCGTGAGCACACCACGACCCAAAGGTTTTCATCATGTCCAAGCAATCCCGTCGCGCAGTCGTCGTTTCCGGCGTTCGAACCCCCTTCATCAAAGCGTTCACCGACTTCTTGGAGATGGACACCATCGCCTTGGGAGCGGCAGCCGTCGACGCGCTGCTGCAGCGCACCGAGCTCCCCCGGCACGAGCTCGAGGGCATCGTGTGGGGCGGCGTCATCCTTCCGCAGGCGTCCCCCAACGTCGGCCGAGAGCTGGCGCTCGAGCTCGGGCTTCCGCCCTCGGTCGAGGCCTACACCGTCACGCGCGCGTGCGCCTCGGGCCTGCAGTCGATCACCAACGCGGTCTCCGCGATCGAACGCGGCGATGCAGACGTGTTGATCGCGGGCGGCTCGGACTCCACGTCCAACGCCGAGCTCAAGCTTCCGCAGAAGGTCGTCCGCACCTTGGGACCCCTGGCGATGGGCCGGTCCACGCCCATGGACTACCTCGGCGTGCTCAGTCAGCTGATGCCGATCAGCGAGATCCTGCCCAAGATGCCCAAGATCGCGGAGCGATCCACGGGAGAGACCATGGGGCAGTCGGCCGAGAAGATGGCCAAGCGCAACCAGATCACGCGTGAGGCTCAAGATGCCTTCGCGGTGCAGTCGCACCACCGCGCCGCCGCTGCGATCGCCTCGGGGCGTCTGCGCAAGGAGATCGCGGCCGTGACCACGCCCTCGGGCAAGACGATCACCGCCGACGGGCTGGTCCGGGCGGACACCAGCGTGGAGAAGCTGGCCAAGCTGCGGGCGGCGTTCGCCAAGGACGGCACGCTCACCGCCGGCAACTCCAGCCCGCTGACCGACGGCGCGTCCGCGGTCCTGCTGATGAGCGAAGAGAAGGCCAAAGCGCTCGGCTACACGCCGCTGGCGGCGTTCCGATCGTGGTCCTACGTCGCGGTCGACCCGACCGACCAGCTGCTGATGGGCCCCGCGATCGCGATGCCCAAGGCGCTGGAGCGGGCGGGGCTCTCCCTACAAGACATGGCCTACGTGGACATTCACGAGGCCTTCGCGGCCCAGGTGCTCAGCGTGCTCAAGATGCTCGGCTCCGACGCGTTCGCGGAAGCACGGCTCGGTCGCGAGCACGCGGTCGGCGTGGTCGACCCGGCCAAGCTCAACGTGCACGGTGGCTCGGTGGCGATCGGGCACCCCTTTGGCGCGACCGGAGCCCGGATGGTGACCACGATGGCCAACGAGCTGGCACACAGCGGCAAGGAGCACGCGCTGCTGGGGATCTGCGCCGCGGGCGGACTCGGGGCCGCCGCGGTGCTCGAACGGGTCTAGCAGCCAAAAGGCGCCCGTTTGGGGTGAAGCGGCGACTCGTCGGCCGCTGCGAGGGGTCTTTTAGAAAGGCCCCTTCGTCTCACGACCCCGGCCCGGCCGAGGTGTGGTCGTGCACGATGGCCCAGCGGCCGTCCTCCTGCGTGAACACCAGCGAGAACACCCCCGCGCCGGCCTCGGGCGTGCCGGTCAGGCTCCAGTGGCCCAGCACGACCGCCGCGTCCGGCCCCAACCCCTGAATCTCCAGATCGGCGAACTCGAGCGTCCCCATCGCGTGGTCGCCCTCGACGTAGCGCGCCCGGTAGGACTCGAGCGTGGCGTCCCAGCCCCGGCGAATCTTGGCTCCAGACGTGAAGACGACGTCCGAGCGCCGGTGGTAGCCCTCCATGAAGCGCTCGATGTCCCCGGCGTTCCAAGCGGCTCGCTGCGCGTCCAGGACCCCTTGGATCGCCTCGGCGTCCCGGGGGCCGAACGCCTCCCGGCCGCAGCCGGCGAGCAGAGCAGCCGCGATCACCAGCCTCGAAACACCCCCACGCAGCATCGCCGCGAGCATGACCCAAGCCCGCGCGCTTGGGAACGCCCCCGACTCCTGGTAACGTCGGAGGTGATGCCAAAGTGGCGATGGCTCGCGGCCGGTACCTTCACCACTTCCCCGACGGGTCGGAAGGTCCCCGTGTCGGGCGAACGCTTCGCAACCGTGATGAAGCGGATGGGGGTCGATGCGGCCGTCATGCTGCCGGAGTCCTTGGGCGACGCGGTGTCGGGTCCCGTGCCCCTGCAGTTCCCGCGGCCCCGAACCTTCCGGGTCGACGACGTGATCGATGCCGTGGAGCCGCTGCGCAAGCTGCGAGACCTGGCTCAAGCCCTCACCCGCGAGCAGGACCTCGCGCCCGAGGTCGTCAAGGCGCGGGTCGAACGGATCGTCGGCAAAGGCGGCCTTGCCGACCAGTTCGAGCCCGAGTCCGTCTCGGGCGACGACGACAAGCCAGACACGCCCGAGCCCCCGGAGGCCGCGCTCGAGCCCCAGCCCGACCCCGCACCCGAGCAACGCTTCACCGCCGACGACATCTTCTCCAAGGTCGACTTGCCCGGCGGCAGCCCCACGGCGGTCGCGAAGTCGGGGCTGGACGCGTTCGTCGGGGCCATCCGCGGAGGCCGTGCGCAGACCGGTGTGGTCGACGTGCAGGCCCGCGTCGATGCGGTGCAGCAGATCCGCCGCACCGTGGCCGCGGCCGCTACGACCCTGCTGGGCCAGCCCGTCGTCGCTCGGCTGGAGGCGGCGTGGAGGGGCTTGCGTATGCTGGTCGCGGAGTCGCCGGGACACGAACACCTCGCCATCGATCTCCTCGACGTCGACCCGAGCTGCATCCTCGAGGCCCTCGAGCGCGCACTCCGGCCCGACGACCCCGAGCGCCCCGACGCAGTCTTCATCGGCGTCGCCACGCCCCTCTCCACGCTCGAGGCGATCATCACGCTGGCGGCGTCGGCCTCGATTCCGGTCGTCGTCGGTGTCGGACGCACCCTAACCGGCCCGGCGTGGCGCGAGGACGATCCCTTCGTCGCCCCCGACTGGACCATGCTGCGGGAGCAAGAAGCGGCCGACTGGCTGTGTGCTGCCGCAAACCCCGTCGTCCTGGCCCACGAAGCGACCCCCGCCGGACCGCGCGTGGTCATGGGCTCGGCAGCCTGGGGTGTCGCTGCCATTCTCGCGGCCGCGATCGGCCGAACCGGGTCTCTGGCCAGCGCGACCGGGCCCGCCGGCGCCGTCGTCGCGCCCGCCGCCCATGACGTCGACCTCGGCTTTACGGAGCCAAGGACCATACCCACCCGCGAGTACGCCGATGTCGGTGCCCTGCAGCGCGCCGCCGATCACGGGATCGTCCTGCTCGGCAGCGCCCCCGGAAGCGACCAGTTCCTGATGGGTTCTGGGGTCATGGCCGGCCGCGGCAATCTACTGCGCCGGATCGAACGGTGTGCCGAGGCCCGCAACCGGTAGATTCACGGCCCACCGGACCACGACCGGCCGGCCGAGATCAGCTTTCGGGCCCGATTTCACGCCGGCCTCAACAGCGGGTTGTGGCCGAGCAGGCAACGTGCTGTCCCGCGGGCTTTACGATATGCTCGCCGGGTCAGCATGAATGACCCCAACGCCATCCTCGCGACGCCCGAGGGGCTGGTCGGCCAGACGCTTGCCGACCGCTACCAGGTCCAACGGCTCCTCGGCGACGGGGGCATGGGATCGGTGTACCTGGCCGAGCACGTCACCCTGCGCAAGCGGGTCGCGATCAAGGTCCTGCACCAAGAGTTGTGCCGCGACCAGACCCAAGTCGACCGGTTCCTGCAGGAGGCCCGCGCGGCCTCCATGATCGGTCACGAGAACATCGTCGACATCGTCGACTTCGGGCCCGTCCCCGGCGGCTCCGTGTTCTTCGCGATGGAGTTCCTCGAGGGCGAAGACCTCTCGGACCTGTTGCGACGCGAGCACCGGCTGACGTGGGCCCGGGCCAAGGGCCTCACCCTGCAGATCCTCCAGGCGCTGGGCGCTGCGCACGGCAAGGGCATCATTCACCGCGACCTCAAGCCCGCGAACTGCTTCCTCGTCAAGCGCTCCGATGGCCGAGACTTCGTCAAGCTGCTCGACTTCGGCATCGCCAAGGTCACCGATCCCGAGTCGGGTGACGGTGGAGGGTTGACCCGAACCGGCGCCGTCTTCGGTACGGCCAAGTACATGGCGCCCGAGCAGGCCTGTGGTGAGCCCGCCGACCAGCGCACCGATGTCTACGCGGCCGCGGTCTGTCTGTACGAGTTCCTCACCGGCACGGTCCCCTACGACGGGGACAACTTCATGCGGGTGCTGAGCCAGCATCTCACCGAGCCGCTGACCCCACCGACCACCAAGGCTCCCGACGCCGACATCAGCCCGGCCGTCGAGGCGATCATCGTCAAGGCGCTCTCCAAGCGGCCCGAAGATCGCTACCAGTCGATGGCGGAGTTCGCCCTGGCCGTCGAGGCGATCGGCCCCGACGGCAACCTCGCCGGCTCCCCCTACATGGGCCCGATGGCCGTGGGGCACGGACAGGCGCAACCCAACGCCGACGGGCGGGGCAGCACCATGTGGCTGCCCGACGCGCGCGCCGCGAGCCACCCGCCGGACCAACCGCGCGGCGGCACCCTGCTGCTCGACCCCAACAACGCCCCGGCCGACCTCGAGTTCGGCACCGTCAAGCTCGACGGACCGCACGGCTGGGATCACGGCTCCAGGCCCCCCTCGTCCGCACCGCGCAGCGCTCCGCCCTCGGGTGCTCGCCCGCCCACGCATGCGGGCGCGGGAACCAACCCACCGCATGGAATGGCCGGGTTGGCCACCAGTCCCCCCACCCCGGACACCTCGCCCGCCACGGTCGCGCCCGGCGGCGGCGACTACACGATGTTCGCGACCGAAGCTCGGTCGCCGGCCAAGTTCATCCTCATGCTCGTCGCGGGGGCGATCGTCGCCATCGGCGGCGGTGGACTGGCCGCGTGGCTCCTGCTCGGCGGCGACGACGGCGACGACGACAAGGACAAGGTCGTTCAGACCGACGCGTCGCCCCAGGACGAGCCCGAGCCCGAGCCCGAGGCCAAACCGGAGGTCAAGCCAGAACCCGAGCCCGAGCCCGAAGGTCTGAAGATCGGCGAGGAACCCGAGCCCGAGGAGCCCGAAGAGCCGGAGGTTCCCGAGCCCGAAGAGCCAGAGGTTCCCGAGCCGGAGAAGCCCGAGGTCAAACCGGAGCCACGGCAGCCCAGGACCCCGCGGCAGCCCAGGCAGCCCAGACAACCCAAGCAGCCCAAGGACAAGCTCTCGTCCGGTGAAGTGAACTCTGGATTCAAGAAGGCGAGCAACGCCGTGAACAAGTGCCTGCCGATCCCCGGCATGAAGGTCAAGATTCAGGCCACCATCGGGACCAACGGCAGCGTGATGTCCGCCCGGCCCCTGAGCAGCGGCGTCCCCAACAACGTCAAGAGCTGCGCCAAGAGTGCCGTTCAAGCGAACGCAAAGTTCCCGGCGACCACCAAGCTGCAAACCCACACGTTCACCTACGAGAAGTAGCCCTGGGACACCCCCCTCGGCTGCCCGCAGCGCATGTTCGAAGTCCGGCTCACCACGTCAGAAGGCAGCGCGACGACCGAGTCGTTTCGTGGGCACAGCCTCACGCTCGGCCGAGACGCCGCGAACAATGACGTCGCCCTCTCGGGCACCGCCGTCTCTTCACGGCACTGCAAGCTCGAGCTCGGACCCCAAGGCGTCGTGTTGACGGACCTGGGCTCGCGCAACGGGACCTACCTCAACAACCAGCGCGTCTCCGCCCCTGCGCCCATGCGTCCGGGCGACCGGGTGTTCGTCGGCAGCACGCTGGTCGAGCTCGTCCCTGCGCAGACTCGGTCCGCCCAGATCGCGATGACGCCGATCGCTCCCGGCGGCTCGATCCTCCGAACCCCTGGCCCTGACCGCGAGTACCGTGAGCTGCACGGCCGATACCTGCGGTACGCGGAGCAATGGGACTACGAGGGCCGCCCCCCACACCTCGCGCTTCGTGCCGACGAACTCGCCCGTGCGACCCGCTGGATGAAGACCGCCCGCCCGGGCATGCTGCCGGAGGTCAACCGGATCCAGCGCGAGTTCATCGCTGCGAGCACGAAGGCCGTCAAGGGTCGCCTGCTCAAGCGAGGTCTCGCGATCGTCGGCGGCGTGGTGGCCCTCGGTGGCATCGTCACGGCGGCCGTGCTGCTGTGGCCGCACTCCGAGCCCGAGACCCCCACCGACCCCAGCAACGTGGGCGAATCCGACGGCGCCCAGGTGCAGGCCGACGCCGACGACGGCATCGGGGGCTTTGCGGAGCTCGAACCAGGTGCCAACGACGACGGCAGTGAAGAGGGCTCCGACGATGAGATCGGCGTCGTGAACAAGCCGATCGAACACGTGGTGATCCCCTTCGAGACGCTCCCCGACATCGCGCGCCGCTACGGCGTCAGCATCGAAGACGTCGCCGAGTGGAACTTCCTCAACCCCGACGATCCCAAGCTGAGTACGGGCACGAAGCTCTCGATCAAGTCGCCGAAGCGACGCCCCCTGCCGCAGCAGCGGATCCAGTACCAAGTCGACGCGGGTGAGAACACGTGGAGCAAGCTCGCCGAGCGTTTCGACGTGCCGGTGACCCGACTGCAGGCCTACAACCCCGAGGTCGCGCTGGAGCCCGGGACCGAGGTCACCGTCTGGATCGACCCCAAGCCGTACAAACCCCGGTTGCCCCGCAAGCCGCTGCCGGAGTTCACCGTCGACAAGCGCGCGGTCTCGGTGGGCAAGCCCAACGCGGGTCGGTTGATCAACGGCATTCAGCTCCCCGACAGTCCGCTGTACATCCGGCGGACGCCTCGGCTGATGTGGGGGAGCTCGCAGACCATCTCCAACCTGCAGCGCGCGGTGGCGGGCTTCCGTCAGGACGTGGACTACGACGGCCAGCTCATCCTCAGCGACATCAGCGCTCGAGATGGCGGGTTGCTGAACCCACACAAGTCGCACCAGGCCGGCCGGGACATCGACATCTGGCTGCCGACGATCAAGGGCGTGTACAAGCGCAAGTACCTCGGCTCGGGCGGCAGTCAGCCGCGCCGGCCGCTGCTCGACGAGGTCGACTGGTATGCCGTCTGGGGGCTGGTCCGCGCGCTGATTCAGACCGAAGCCGTCCAGTACGTCTTCCTCGACTGGAGATACCAGGAGTATGTCTATCGCGCCGCCGTCGAGATGGGTGCGACCGAGGAGGAGCTCGACGAGTGGATTCAGTGGCCGCGTCCGCGCACGTCGACCAAGGGGGTCTTTCGACACTCCCAAGACCACCTCAGCCACATCCACGTGCGCTTCATGTGCGCGCCGTGGGAGCCCGACTGCAGCGGCAAGACCGCTGCGCCGTAGCCCACCGGCTCAGTCGCAGACCCGCCGAAAGGCGATGTCGCCGAAGGCCTGGGACCACTCGTCCGGCGTGAGCCCCCGGCCGGCCCGGGCACAACCCAGCGAGACCAACCTGGCCGCGGTCATCGGCCACGCCCGCGCCGTGAGGTCGTAGCTGGCGCTGACGACGATCGAAGCGTCTTCGCTGAGATCGATCCCACTGACCAGCCCGGTGTGGCCGGAGAGGATGACCGCGCTCGACTCCGGGTCTGTCGCCGCGGTGTCGTAGACCCGAATCGCCCGGTCGTTGCTGACGCTGACCAGGTAGCGGCTCTGCGCGTCCCAGCGCAGCATGCTGACGCGCTGCTCCGGCCCCCGAAACACCGCGGTGCTGCGGCGGTTGGGCTGCTTGCCCTCGAGGTCCCACAGCCGCACGGTCATGTCTTGGCTGCCCGTCGCAAGCCAGCGACCATCGGGGCTGAACGCGATCGCGTCGACCGGCTGCTCGTGCAGGAGAATCTCCAGCCCCTTGGCGCCGTGCTCCAGATCCCACAGCACGAGGGTTGCATCCTTGGCCGACGACGCAGCCCAACGCCCGCCAGGGCTGACGCCGACCGCGAGCACGTCGAGGCTGTGCGTGTTGCGAAGCCCCTTGGCCGTGCTGGCGATGTCGGATGCGGAAAGGTCGTACAGCCGCAGCTGCTTGACGCCGGCGGTGATGAGCGTCTTGCCATCCTTGGAGAACGCGAAGGCGACGAGTTCGTCCTTCTGCGCCAGCTTGACCGCGGTCTTCGCCACGTCCTGGGTCAGAGACCAGACGTAGACGGCGTCGCTCGACAAGGACACCAAGCGCCCCCCCACCTCGGTGAAGCTGAGCTGGCCGACGCCTCCCTTGTGCTTGTCCAAGGCAACCGCAGCCACGGAGGGATCGGGCTTGTTGATGTCCCACAGCCGGATGCCCCCGGTGCTGTCGCCGGTGGCGACGAACTTGCCGTCGGGCGACATGGCGACCGAGAGCACCTGCCCTTCGTTCTTCGCGAGGGTTGCGATCAGACCCGCCCGGCCGGGGCGGGTGAGGTCCCAGACCTTCGCGGTCCCATCCGCGCTCGCGCTGACCATCCGGGTCCCGACCGGGTTGATGGCAACCGCGAGTACCTGCTCGGTGTGGCCCCAGGCCACCTCCGACGCTCCCGGCGGCGCGGAGGACTGCGCAGGCCACAGCGTCGCCTCGCCGGTCGCCGAGCCGCCGAGGATGTACTGCCCGTCCTGCGACAACGCGACCGCGGTCGCGTTCCCCCCCGCGACGTCGAAGGACTTGCTGTCCTGCTCGTGATCGCGGCGCTCGAGATTCCACGTGCGGACGGTGCCGTCCTCGCTCGCCGTCGCCGCGAGCCGTCGCCGCGGGCCTTCGCGGTCCGGCGCGCCCGCGGTCACCAGGTCGGTGATGCGAGCCTGATGCAGGTCGAAGGTGGGCGCGCTGAGGCTGGGGTCTTTCGCCTCCAGGTTCCAAATTCGAAGCTTGTTGTCGTCACCAGCGGTGATCGCCAGGGTCGAGTCGGGCGTGAAGGCGACCTGGGACACCGCCCCTTCGTGTCCCTCCATCGTCAGCGCGGTCAGCTTGGGAATGCGCCGCGAAGGGTCCCAAAGCCTCGCCTTGCCATTGGAGTGTCCGGTGATGACCCACGCGCCATCGCGCGAGATTTCGATGTCGAGGATTTGCGCGGGCTCTTCTTCTTCCTCCTCGGTCCCCCCCTCGAGCACCGTGCGACGGCCGGGGCTCCCCTCGTTCACGCTCCAGATCGAGGCGGTACCGTCCTCGCTCGCCGCCAAGACCTTGCTGCCCGTCGCATCGATGGCCACCGCCCGAATGGGTGCGTCGTGTCCGGGGAAGGTTCGAGACTTGGGCACCGGACCCGACGCGTTCCAGACCCGTACGGATCCGTCTGCCGAGCCGCTGACCAGCCACTGACCATCCCCGCTGATCGCCAAGTGCCCCACCGCCGTGGAGTGCCCCGACATCGAGACGTAGTTGCTGACCACTTCGGACGACTGGAGATCCCATCGCAGGACCTTGCCGTTCTCGCCGGCGGTGAAGAGGTACCTGCTGTCGGGGCTGACCAGGATGTCGAGCACCCCGCGGCTGTGCCCCCGGAGGGTCGTGGGTCGGGAGGCCGTACCGGTTCGGTCCCACAGGCGGACGCTGCCATCATGGCTGGCCGTGATCGACCATGCGCCGTCGGGGGTGAAGGCCAGGTCCGAGATCGGCTCGTCGTGGCCGCGCAGCGGGGTCCCGCGCAGCTTGCCGATCGCGTTGCGAAAGACTGCTTCGACCGGACTTCCGCGGTCTTCGGTCGGCAGCGCGTCGAGTCCGGCGGACGCGAGCAGCACGGCCAGCGTGGGGTCCTCGTCCTGAACGCGCTGCGCGGCCGCGGCCGCCAGCTGTCCCAGCGGACTCCTCGATGGCTGGCCTGGCTCGGCGGTCGGGCCCGGACCCTCATCGCCGCCCGATCCTTGGGCGACCTCGTTCGTGTCGTCGTCGTCCGGCTCGGCCGCCACGACCTGCGCGATCTTGATGGCGCCGACGACCCCCACGCTCACGACCAAGCCGCCGATGGTGATGTTGCGAACGAGTCGCATCTGCCGAGCACGGCTGGAGGCGAAGATGAACTCCCGATGCTCCCGCTTGGGAGCCGGCGCCTTGCCCTTGCCCGACGCCGACCATGAGCGAGCGTGGGAGAGCTTGTTCCCTCGAAGAAGTCGCTTCCGATCGCGTCCCGAGGCGATCCACTCCCGAGCCAGCGAGTCCAGCTTCTCCCACTGCCGCGCCCAGTCCGGATCGACGCTTGCCGGGACCGGGCCCGCCACCGACTGCGCGGGTGGAACCGATACCGGCGACGCCACGAAGGCAGGCGGCATCACCCCGGTGGGCTGACGCGTTCCCGCCGGCATCGGCTGCCCCATCGGCGCGCGGGAGACTGGAGGAGGAGCGCTCACGCCGGCCGCATCGTCATGCAGGCGAATCTCGTACATCGCGACGATCACCTCGTCGTTCGGTGACACGACCACCGGCGTCGAGATCCGCTGCCGATTGACGAACGTGCCGTTGGTCGACCCGAGGTCTTCGACGACGATCCCGCTGGGCGTGCGCGTGAACCTACAGTGACGCGACGAGATTCCCTTGCCCGCGAGACACAGCTCGCAGTCCTGAGCGCGGCCCACGTGCACGTGGTCCCCGTTGAAGGTGACCAGCCGCCCGGGGGCACCCTGTTCGCTGACCGACAGTCGGATCATGATCGGGGACCCCGGTTGTAGCGCTCCTGCACCCGATAGCGCCAGGAAACGACCCCGATGGAGGCGATTCCGTTCGCGGGCACCCTTTCCTTTTGACTTTCGCACCTTCGGTTGGGTAGTTCACAAGGCGAACTATGCGCGGTCTCAGCCTCAAGACTCTGATGTTTGGCGCGCTCTTCGCTGGGCTGCTCCCTGCGGCGGGCTGCGCCAAGCGGACGCCCTTGTCCCCCAATGATCTCGAGAAGGTAAAGACCGAGGCAGGCATCGCCCCGTTGCGCGTCTACGTCGAGCGCAAGATGATCGCGCTCTACAATGAGGAGTCCGTCGACGAGTCGTACGACGTCAACCGCAAGATCACCGAAGAGTCGGACAAGGTCGTCGACAAACAGGTCACCACACGCAACACCGCCGGTCTGATCCTCGACATCAGCGAGCTCAACGGCAAGCCGCTCCTGTACGTGACCTTCGACCCCTCGTGCAAGACGACGGCGTGCGCCTATCAGTTCGTCGAGACCGAGGATGGACGCTATCGGCTGGCGGAGCTCCCCGACCGCGAGGGCTACAATACACCCCGGGTCTACCGGGCGCTCATCTGGAAGAAGCGCAAGCTGGAGAAGGGCAAGCTCGCCTCGCTCGCCGAGGCGAACGAGGTCTACCTGGTCAAGAAGAACAACGGGAAGATTCTGACCATGATGCTCGAGGTCAAGAAGGTCACCAGCGACCGCACCCAGACCCGCACCCGCCGCAGCCGCGGCATCGACTAGAGCGGGGTCCTCGACGAGGCGGGCTCGTCGCCGGGGGCCTCGCCCTCGGCGGCCTCGCCTTCGGCGGCCCCTTCTTCGGGTTCGGGGCGAACTTCCACGGAGCCGTGCTCGGAGAGCATGTCCTCCCATAGTCCACCCTGGGTCACGATCGCGTCCGGACCAACGTCGAGGGCGCGCTGAACGTTGGCGCGGCGAAACACCGTGGCGGGCAAGTCCGGCTGGGTGGGGTCCTTGTCCTTGATGGTCACCTGCTCGTTGATCACGACCCCCTCCTCCCCAAACTCGACCGACCGCGCCACCTCGAACTTGCGCTCGGTCCCGTTGGCCAGGGTGACCTCTCGCTCCTCGAACAGCACGACCTCGGCCGGCCCGATGCATGCGCCATCGGGGGTCTGCAGCCGCTTGTCCTTGAACGCGGCGCCGTCGAGCGGCAGCAGCCGAATCCGGCGGCTGCAGTCCTTGGGGTCATCGGGGTCGCAGCGACGGCTCTCGACGACGACCATCTGATCCGCACCGACGGTCTCCATCCGGATCGCGGCTCGGTCTTGCTGCGCCCGAAGCGTGCCGAGTGCCCGAACCGCGACCCCGCGCGCCGTCCACTCGGTGATCGCGATCGGACCGACGGCCTCCCCGTTGTCGTACTCGCCCGTCTTCGCCCACACCAGCTGGCGCCCGTCCTCGAGCGGCGCGATGAGCAGGTCCTCCGCGGTCAGCGGGCGCTCTGGGAGCAGGTCGGCCGCGGTCTCCCCCACGATGCACGGGTCGACGGCTTCGGGCTTGGGCTCGATGGTCCGGCCGGTGCAGTCCTGCGCGGGGCGCTTGAGCTGCATCGTCGTGCGATCGAAGTTCCGCAGCAGGATCAGAAACCAAATGTCCGCAGGGATGGTCCCGTCGGCGACCTCGTCCGCTTCCGAACCCGCGACCTCGGCCTTGCACAGCGGCAGATCGGTGGACTGCTCCTTCTTGCAACCGGCGGCGCTCGACAAGGCCAGGGCGACGACGGCGATCAGGCGGGTACGGTGCACGAGTCTCACGGCCGCGCAGTGTAACAGGCCCGGCATGGGACGCGCGCAACGCTCAGGACTACGTGCCTTCGCTCAGGACGACGTGCCTTCGCCGCCCACTTCGGCGTAGGCCCGCGCGAACTCGGGCCCGAAGACCACCGACGTCAGGGCTTTCTCCTCCCGCGTGAGCTGCTCGTGCTTCTCGACGTAGCGCTTCCAGACGGCGGCGGCGCGCGTCGGCCAGCCCGAGGTCACGCCCCGCTCGATCTCCTGCGGGGAGAGCCGGGCGAGCAGTCCGCGAACGCCCTCCATCAGGCCATTGATCAGGGCGACCTGATGAATCATCAGGTCGGCGTAGACCCCGACCAGCTCATGCGTGCGGGCGGAGCCACCTGCCTTCCAGTCCAGCAGGTACGCCAAGACCGCGTCGGCCGAGCCCGCCGCGTGCAGAGCCGTGTACTCCTTGATCGTCCGGACCCCCATTTCGCTGCCGAACTGCTCCTGCCCCTTCTGCAGCTCGACCAGCGCCTTGGCGCTGGCCCGCAAGACATCCTCGACACAGGACACGAAGCGCGCCTCCTCGGCAGGCGAGCTGGGTGGGGCGTCTCCAGGTCGCACGGAGTTGGCGAGGCGGGCCACGACCTCGGACGACGAGGCCCCGCCGCCCGGTGGCGCCGAGTCGTGCAAGGCCCCGGCTTGCTGCGCGACCCGCTTGAACTCGGGCTCTCCGGCGATCTCGGGGAACTCGCGCTGCAGGATCGACAGCGCGTACCCATGACTTTGCGTCGGCATCGTCCCCATCGCCCCCGTCAGCTCGCGAAACAGGCCACCCCACGCCTGCCGGTACGCGTCGTAGTGAGGACGCAGACGACTGACGGATTGGTGCACGTCCCCCATGTCCACCGCGGCCGTGCCCGCAGGCCTGCCGGTGACCGCCGGGGGCGGCTGCGAGTGGACCGGACTGCCGGTCGGCAGCGAGGTCGGCTGAACCGGTGCCGGCATGGCCGCCGAGGCGTGGACCGACGTAGGCGAGTATGCCGCGGGGTTGGGCACCACCGGCGGCGCCACCGGCTGCGGCGCTGCCGACACGGACGCGTCCTGCCGGATTCGAAGCTCGAGCTTTCCGATCGTCAGCGAGACCTCACCCCCGATCGGAATCGCCTCACCGGCCTGCACCCGGCGACCGTTGTAGAGGGTGCCGTTGGTCGATCCGAGGTCGAAGAACTTCGCGCCGTTCGCATCGAAACGAACGACCGCGTGCCACCCCGAGACGAAGGCGAAGGGCAGCGTCAGGTCGTTGAGGGGGTTGCGACCGATTCGGACCGGAGATGCCGTGTAGGCATACTCGGTCGTCGTACCTTCCTCGGAATCGAAGACTAGGATCGCGACAGCCGTCATGAAGGGTCCGCGGCCGGGAGCTTAACACGCGGAGACGAACGAGTGCGTCCTTGGGTCGGGCGCGTGTATGTCGATGTACCTGAAAACGCCACCAAAACTACGTTTAGCGCCAACAACACAGCACAACGTTCGCGCGGCTCTGTTATTGTTTTCGCGTCGAGGCCACGGCCTCCAACGACGTGTCGACGCGCTCCCACCCCATCAAGCTCCCGCTTCGCGTGGTCACGCAGGACGATCCTCGGCCGCGCGGCGGAGAGGCCGAGGACCTGAACTTGCGGGTGCTCCGGCCGTTGTTTCGGTATGTCCGGGAGCATCACGGCGAGGCGACCCTCCATCACGTCGTCCGGGATGCCGGAGCAGATCCCGGGGTGCTGAAGCGCTCGACCCCTTGGGTGTCCCTGCCCACCTTCGAAGCCATCTTGTCGGGTGTGCGTGAACTCGTCGGATCCGACGAAGCCTTCCAGAAGGCATGCGTCTACGACATCGCGAAGGTCTATGGGCCGATAACGCTCGTGATGCGCTCGATGACGGTTGGAACGACCTACCGCGCGATGGCCCGCACGAGCCACTTGGTCTCGAAGATCAGCCACTACGAGCTCATTGCCAGCGGGCGCAACACGGTCACCCTCCGCTACTACTCCAAGAAGCCCGACTCGCACCTCAACTGCCTCTCGCGACAGGCTCAGCTGGGCTCCGTTCCTGCCCTTTGGTGGGGAATTCCCGAAGCCGAAGTGATGGCCAACGCCCGCTTGTGCGACGGCGACGCGTACTGCGAGTACGCCGTCCGCTGGCGCGAGCCCCTGAGGTTGCGCTCCCCACTGCTCGGCATGATCATCGGCTTCTCGCTCGGGCAGCTCGCCCTGGCGCTCTCGGCCCTGCAGGGTCCCGACGTCCCGATCCTGCTCGGCCTCGTCGGTGGACTCGCCGGGTTGGCGGTTCAGATGCGCAGGATGCTGCTCGACTACACCGCCACGGCCGAGGAAACCTCCTATCAGGTCGAGCAGGTCGTGCAGGCCCATGGCCGAGCCGTCGACGAGTTGCTGGCCATGCATCAACGAGAACGCGCGTGGAGCAACACCCTGGAGCTTCGCGAGAGCGAACGGCGAGAGCGATTCGAGCAGGTCGTCGAGGCGCTCGAAGGGGCCGCCGCGCTGGGTCGCGAGGACAAGCTCCTGCACCTCTCGCACGACATCAACAACCCCTTGACCGTTCTTCTCGCGTCTTCGGCTCACCTGTCCAGTTCCCAGCGGTTGACCGAGGACGAGCGCGACGCTGCGGCCGCGATCGGCACCGCCTCGCAGCGCATCCAGATCCTGCTCGCCGAGATGGCGAGCATCGTCCGCGGCGACGAGCCCCGCGCGGTTCCCGTCGACACGATCAACGTCGACGAGATGACCAATCGCATTCGGCGGCAGCTGCGGGCGACCGTGCTCTCCCGCGACATCCGGGTCACGGTGTTTCAGACCCGCGAAGCGCCCGCCCGGATCATCACCGATGAGCTCCTGCTCGAGCGCGTGATCGACAACCTGCTCACCAACGCGTGCAAGTACACCGACAAGGGCAGCATCATCGTCGAGGTCTCCGGGACGCCGGGCCATCTCCTGCTCAAGATCTCCGACAGCGGCAAGGGGATCGGCGAGGACCGCCTCGAGCAGGTCTTCACCCGCGGGCACCCCGACACCAACCCCCTGGTCGGCACCAGTCACGGCGACGGATTGGCAATCGTCGTGCGGCTGCTCGACCAACTCTCGGGAAGACTCGAGGTCATGAGTACGCCTGGCGAAGGCACGACCATTTGGGTCTCCGTTCCAAACGAGCCGAGCGAGGCCACGCAAGCCGGGGACGACGGCACCAAAGCGATGGCTCGCGACCGCTTCGAGCGGATCGTCAGGATCCGCCCCCGGTCGTGAACTGAGTGAATTCGCCTTCCGAACCATCCTCCGATCGGATGATCGACATCTTCCTGCGCTACCTCCGCGCCGAGGGAGCGCGCGTCGTGTTCGGCGTGCCGGGCGGACTCCTCCATCCATTCTTCTCGGCGATCGAGCAGGACGATGAACTCGAGCTCGTCGTCGCAAAACACGAGTGTGGAGCGGCCTTCATGGCCGACGGCTATGCACGGGCCGGTCGCTGCCTCGCGGTGTGCGCGGGAACCTCGGGTCCGGGGGCGACCAACCTGCTGACCGGTGTCGCCGTCGCCTACTCGGACGGCGTGCCGATGTTGGTCATCACCGGGCAAGCCCCGTCTCACTCGCTCGGTCGCGGCGCCGCACAGGAGACCCCCCCCGAGGACATCGACATCGTCGCAATGTTCAAGCCGATCACGAAGTACTCGGCGATGGTTCAGGGCCCAGCACGCATGTCGCACCACCTGCGACGTGCGCTTCGACTGGCGCTCACCGAGCGGCCTGGTCCGGTGCATCTGAACGTACCCGTCGATTTTTGGGACCAGCCCGCCGACGAGCAGTGGTTCGAGCCCTCGTCCTATCGACCGACCACGGCAGTCTTCGATCGGAACATGGTCGCTCAGGCATCCCGCATGCTGCTCGAGGCCGAGTACCCGGTGTTGCTCATCGGTTCGGGCGCCGCGACCGCAAGAGCCGAGGAACACGTTCGCTCGCTCGCCGAGCTGCTTCCTGCGCGTGTCGCCACCACGCCACGTGCCAAGGGCGTGTTTCCCGAAGACCATCCTCTGTCCATGGGCGTCATGGGTATCGGAGGGCATCGCGTCGCTCGCGAGACGCTCCTGAGCGACAGGGTGGACGTGCTGCTCACCGCCGGAGCGTCCTTGAACGAGACGACCACGCTCAACTGGCATCCGCGATTCCGGCCGTCCAAGGCGCTGCTCCAGCTCGACATCTCCGTCGATCGGATCGCCCGCAACTATCCTGTCGAAGTGCCCCTCGTCGGCGATGCGCAGACGATCTCGATCGAACTCATGTATCACATCCACCGTCTGCTCCGAGACGGCCAGGCTCCCGCGTCGCGCTGGAACGACGAGCCGCCGATCGTGCACGACGATGGGTTCTATGACGAACCCGAGCTGCGGACCAGCGCGCGCAAGCCGGTCACGCCGCAGCGCTGGCGCAGCGAGTTCGTCCGGGTACTGCCCAAGAACGCGATCGTCTTCAGCGACATCGGCGGACACATGCTGTTCAACATCCATGATCTCCGCATCGGGGCCCAGCAGGAGTTCCTGCTCAACCTCGGCTTCGGATCGATGGGTCACGGGACATGTGCCCCCATCGGCGCCGCGCTCAGCCAGCCCACGCGACCGGTCATCGCCATCATCGGAGACGGCTGTTTCACGATGAACGGACTCGAGCTGCTCACGGCGGCCGAGTACGACGTCGACGTGCTGTGGGTGGTCGAGAACAACCAGATGCACGGCATCACGTGGCACGGAAGCAAGCTCGTCGGCAGCGGCGTGCCCATGGATGCCGTCCGCTACCGGCGGCCGATCGACATTGCGGGCATCGCCCGTTCGATGGGCTTGGCGTCGTGGACCATCGACCAGCCAGACGACATCAACGAAGTCTTCGCCGAAGCCCTCGAGCGCCGAGGGCCCCGGGTCATCGAGGTCCGTGTCGACGGAGACATCGCCCCGCCTCTAGGCGAACGGGCCAAGACCATCGCAGGATTCCGGGACCGATGACCGAGCCCGAGACACCCGGCCCGGTCGAAGCAGGCTCGTGGCCGACGAAGCTTCCCGCGCACGTCATGACCGCGACGGGACCTCGCCGTGCGCACGGTTTCGCCGTCGTCGGCGACCTTGCAAAGCACTACGACTTCGCTGAAGTGGCCTTCACGGTGTTGGCGGGCGCTCCGCCCGACCGTGCATGGGGACGCGCGCTCAATCTCGCGTTGGTCGCGCTGAGCGGAACCAGCGTCGCGGAGGCTCCCGTGCATGCCGCGACCCTCTCGCGGCGGGCCACCGCCCCGCCCCGCACCGCGCTGGCGATCGGCGTGCTCGGCCTCGTCGAACAGGCGGACCACGCCCTCGACCAGGCAGCAGCGAGCGGCCCCCCCGATGCTGACGCACGACAGCTGTGGGACCTGCTGCCTCAGCCGGTCCGAGATTCGATGGACCCCCCAACCTCGACCGCCGAGGCGCTGGCGATCGAGATCCTGCGGGCGGCAGGCTTGACCTCGCGGACCCAGCTCATCGCGGCGCTCACGCTCGCCCGACTGCCCGCACTGGCGGCCGAGGTGGACGCCGTCGCGCCCGGCGACGTTCGCGGCTATCCGATGCGGCTGCCCGACTTCCACTATCTCGACGGCGACGATGGCTGACGACACTCCATCTCTGCCCACCCGGGTCGCGCAGGCGGTCTGGGGGGACAACCGATTCCGGGGCTACTCGGTGAACACGGAGCTCGCGGGGCGAATCGACGCCTGGAGCGCCGTCTCCCTCGCCGTGGGGCATCGGATCCTCAGCCCCGACGAAGCCGCCGTGCTCGATGACGTCGTCGTGTGCGCGCTCGCGGCCGATCCCCGCATCTGGCCGCTGAAGATCGTGCGGCTGCTCAGCGCCTATGGGCACACGACGACGGGCACCGTCGCGGGCATGTACTGCACCGAAGCGGCGGACATCGGCTGGCGTGCCTACTTCATCGCCGGCGAGTTCCTCGAGTCCCTGGCGTCCCTCCCCGACGCGACCGCCTGGGGCCAGGACATCGAGTCGAGGATCGACCGCCGAGAACGATTCCCCGGCTACGGGGTGGCGCATCGGCACCAGGACGAGCGGGTGACGGCGCTGGCCGCCTGTCTCGACGCCAAAGGGCGAACCTCAGGCCGGCACTGGTCGCTTGCGCGGGAGCTCGACGTGCTTCTCGCGCCCAGAGGCGTGCGCATGAACATGGGGGCAGCCGGCGCCGCCGCCCTGATGGACCTGGGTTTCACGCCGACGCAGCTGCTCGCGCTCGGCCCGTATCTCGTTGCGCCCAACTACCTCGCGAACGCGGTCGAGGGCGCCGAGCAGAGGCCCGCGACGCTCCGTCGGCTCCCCGCCGAGAGCATCGACGATCGGACCCCAAAGGCGCGCCTGAGCCCGCGAGCCACCGCACGCGACGACTCGGCGGGCTGATAGCAGCGCGTGGTGAAACCACGGGCTGCCAGAGCGGCGATCAGTTTGATTCCATGCGCTGATGCACGCCTGGGGCCGCACCTGACGGTGTCGCGCGGCGCTCGTGGTGTCTAGGCGAAGGTGAACCTCCAGCCGCCTTCGTCCGCAAGGCCGATCGAAAGCGTCGGCGGCATGTCGTCGCCGGCCATCTTCTCCAGCAGCGACCGGGCCAAGTTCGGCATCAACGAGCCGCGCATCGCGTGGTCGAGGGCGCGGGCGCCCGTGTCCCCCTCGGTGCACCGCGCGACGAGGTGCTCGACGAGCGACTCCTCGAACGTCGTCTCCAGACCGTGGGTGGTGCGAAGTCGGTCCCCGAGCCCGGCGAGCTTGAGCTTGGCGATGTCCGCGAGGATCTCCGGATCCATCGGCCGGTAGGGGACGACGCTCATCCGGGCCAGCAACGCCGGCTTGAAGTGGTTGGAGAGTTCGGGCCAGATCGCCGCGACCACGTCCTCCATCGGGGGCTTGGTCCCGCCCTCGTGCATGGCCATGATCTTGTCGGTCCCCAGGTTGCTCGTGAGGATGACGACCGTGTTGCGGAAGTTGACCATCCGCCCCTCGCCGTCGCTGAGCATGCCCTTGTCGAAGACCTGATAGAACAGGTTCATGACCTCCAGGTCCGCCTTCTCGACCTCGTCGAGCAGCACGACGCTGTAGGGTCGGTGCCGCACGGCCTCGGTCAACACCCCGCCCTCCCCGTAGCCGACGTACCCCGGGGGTGATCCGATGAGCCGGGAGACGGTGTGTTTCTCCTGGAACTCGGACATGTTGATCGTAGTCATCGACCGCTCCCCACCGTAGAGCTGGTCCGCCAGGGTGAGTGCGGTCTCCGTCTTGCCGACGCCCGATGGGCCGACGAACAAGAGCACGGCGATCGGCGTGTTGGGGTTGCGGACCCCTGCGTGCGACATGCGAACCGCTTCGGCCACCGCGCTCGTCGCCTGATCCTGCCCCTTGATCCGCTCGCCGAGCCGGTCCTCGAGCGTCAACATCGTCTCGATGGAGTCCGAGCGCATCTTGCCGACCGGGATACCGGTCCAGCTCGAGACGACCTGCCCGATCGCGTCGGCGTCCACCTCGTAGTGCACCAACGGATTCTCGCCCTGCACCTCAGCCAGCCGCCCGCGCGCGTCCACGATCACCGAGGATGCCTGCGCCCGCTCTTCGGCAGGCGTCGCCTCGTCTCGGACGAGCGCCTGAGCATCCTTGATCTCCTTGATGATGCCCTTCTCGGCCTCGAGCTGCTCTTCGAGCCCGCGCTGCTCCTCGATGATCTCTTCGAGGCGGACCTTCAGCTCGCCGACGCGGCCGTCGTCGGTCGCAGCGGAGTCCGCAATGTCCCGCTCCAGGGCTTCGAGCTGACGCTCGATCGACGCGTGCTCGGATCGAAGCGAGACGACCTTCGCCGGCGGTGCATCCTGCTCGATGCGAACCCGAGCCGCCGCGGTGTCGAGCAAGTCGACGGCCTTGTCCGGGAGCTGTCGCCCCGAGATGTAGCGATCGGACAGATAGGCGGCCGCGGTGATCGCCTCCTCTCGGATGATGACGTTGTGGGCGTTCTCGTACACGCCTCGCAGCCCCCGCAGCATCAGGACCGCATCCTCCACGGAGGGCTGGTCCACGTGCACGGGCTGGAACCGACGCTCCAGGGCAGGATCCTTCTCGAAGTACTTCTTGAACTCGGAGTAGGTCGTCGCTGCAATGGTCCGAAACTCACCGCGCGCCAGCGCAGGCTTGAGCAGGTTGGGGATCTCGTTGTCCGACCCGCCGCCGCCGACCAGCGTGTGCGCCTCGTCGATGAACATGATGATCGGCGTGGGCGAGCTCTTCACCTCGGCGATCACCTTCTTGAGCCGGTTCTCGAGCTCCCCTTTGACACCCGCGCCGGCCTTGAGCAAGCCCATGTCCAGCGAGAGCAGCTCGGTCTGGGCGAGTTCGGCCGGGACGTCACCGTGGACGATGGCGCGCGCCAGGCCCTCGACGAGGGCCGTCTTGCCGACGCCGGCCTCCCCGACCGCGATGGGGTTGTTCTTCCGCCGACGCGCCAGGATGTCGATGATCTGCCGAATCTCGCGGTCGCGACCAAAGATTGGATCGATCTCTCCGGCCTTCGCCTTGTCCGTGAACGAAATGCAGAAGCGATCGAGCGCCTCCCGTCCGGGGGCCGACGCCTTGCCCGCGCCCGCGCCCGAGCCGTCCGAGGTCGTCGGGACCTCGAGCGCTTCCTTGCTGCCCGCCAGCATCTGGTCGTAACCCCGGCGCAGCTCGTCGAGATCGAGGCCCTCGAGCTCACCGAAGGACTCGGCCGTGTACCGGCCCGGATGCGTCAGGAACTCGAGCAGAAGATCGCCGGAGCGAAGCTGAACCGCCCCCCGCTCCAGCGAGGCGATGACCCAGGTGTCCTCCATCCAGTCGAACAACGACGCCGAGAACGTGGGCTTGCCCTGGTTGCCCGTGCGCATGGACTGGAGCGCTCGCTCGACCTCCGCGGCCACGCCAGTGGTGTCCTTTCGGAAGTAGCGGAGGATGTGGGCGACGTCCCCGTCCTCGATCTCGATGAGGCCATGGAGAAAGTGCTCGACTCCGATCTCGTAGAAGCGACTCGCGGCCGCTCGCTCGACCACGACTTCGAGCGCCTTGGTGCAGGAGGAGTTGAGTCGGCGGACGATGGAACGTGGGTCTTTTACACGCATGGTGCTCACTGTCGTTGGGGCCGGGATTGCCAGCCATAGTTGGCATTGGAGGGAGTGCGATCGAGGTGCCGGGGAAGTTCGACGCGCACGTGGGTGAGGGAGGCGGACTGGGCCCCCGAGCCCAGCCAGGCGTCGACGCCCATCCGCGCCCCGGAGACGCCCAGAGAGAAGGGCGGCCGCGCGTCGTCGCGGACGTCGAGGCGCAGCTCGAAGACGATGGGCTCATCGGTCAGCAGCGCCAATAGCTCGACGATGACGGGGTACTGGTCTCCGTCGGACAGGAAGTGGCGGAAGTTCGGTCCCAGCGGGCCCAGGGCGATGACGGCCTTGCCGCTCTTGTCGAAACACTCCCGCCCCAACACGGACGCGTGTCCGAGGGCGTGGTTTCGCGCGCCCAGGGACATGCGCTGCTCCTCGTCCAGCGGGCTCCAGCCGCCAGCGAACGTCTTCACCGACACGGACGCGTCGCGAAGCGCGTGACCGCATACGTCTTGAATCGCCAGCTCGATCGTCCGCGCAGAGCGGACGCCGCTGGACAGGAGCGGCGCCAAGCGAAGGACCTTCCACGGCGGAATCGACTTCATCGCGTGCCCGCCCCAGCTGTCGAAGCCCGCAAGAGAGAGGATTCGACGTGACCAAGAGTCCGTCCCGTCCTTGAGGTACTCCCGCGCGAGGTCGTGCTTGACCCCGATGCGGTAGACGAACGAGATGAGCCGGTGGTGGAACAGGTCCAAGAAGTCGCGCCTGACGTCGGCCGAGTCCTGCGCCTGTGCGACCTCTTCGGCCAGGTACAACGGCATCGGGGAGCACGTCCCCGACAGCCCCAAGAACGCGGTGGTGATCTCGAAGCGGAACGTCTTGTCCTTCAGCCCATCCTCGGGACCCTGCGGCTTGGGGAGCCAGGCCACCTTCGAGATGTCGCCAGGCTTGAACGCCAGCGAGGGGTCGTGCCGAAACCGAATCGCCTCGCGATCGTAGGGCCCATTCCCCCCGACGCGCACCGCCAGCGGCGAAAGCCGCTCCATCATGCCCACCGTGTAGAAGAAGTCGTAGGTCGTCGCCTCGGCCAGAATCGTGGCTCGAATTGCCTCGGCATCACTGCGGGGCGGCGGCGCGACCGTGCTGCTCCCCGGCGGCGGCCGGGTGCTCGGCAAGCTCAGAGGATCCGACGTTGTCCGCTTCTCGCTGGCCACTTGAGCTCGACCTTCGATGGATGCAGGTGCAGGTGAAGTTCGTTGAACGAGTTGAGGGGGACGTGGGTGGCGAAGAGCTCGTCGAGCACGCATCCGAACAGGAACGCGTCCCCAACGGAGCCGACCTTTGCCTCCTCCAGCTCGATGCGCGTCTCGACGCCTCGGACGGGCGCGCCACCCATCAGGCGAGTGACCGGCTCGTTGCGAATGGTCCGAATCGACTCGAGTTTGAGCTCGTTGGATCGTCCCTGCGCCGGGGAGGACTCGCGCTGGAAGTTGTACAGATTGAGCAGCGTCCGCAGGACCCGCGGATCTGCGAGCGACGCCCGCCCCACCGACAGGTGCGAGAGCAAGCGCCACAGCAGGTCCGATCCCAGCTTGGATCGGGCGGGGTTGGTCACCGGCGCGATGTTCCTGAACGGCGCCGCCGTCGAGACACCCCGCGGCGTGGCGTTGATCTCTCCGAGCTGCAGCTCCGAGGGCAGCGATCGGTTGGTGCAGGTCAGGTCCATCGAGAGGACCTCCTCGTCTCGGCTCGGCGTGTCACCCAGCGGCGTGACGATCGAAAGGTAGGTATCCGTCGCATCGTCGAGCGGTGATGACGTGGGACGCAGCGTGTAGTAGCTGCCCTCGTGCGAGTCGGCCGTGTGCGCGAACCCGACGAAGGGCTCGTAGGTGCGTCGATCCGACTGCCCCTGACGAACACCTATCACCTCACGGACCTCGTAGACCTCCATGTGGTCGTGTCGTAGCCCGCTCGCGCGCAGCATGTGTTCGTGAATCTTGGGGTCCAGCTTGACCGGCTCTGCGGAGACATCAAAGAGGTTCACCACCGGCGTGGTGAACAGGCGAAACGTCTCGGCGGTGATGCGCTGGTTGAGCGCCGGGGGTCGGTCGAACTCGAGGGCGATCTCGAAGTGCTCGGCGGTGACCGGCGCTCGGTCGAGCCGCTCCAGGTCGAAGTACAGGAACTTGAACGGATTGCAGAAATACTCCTGCAGGTATCGATACCCGGGCTGGGACAGGGTCGGCCACGGAAGCATGCTGTCCTGCGGCCGGAAGCCAATCGGGGAGATGACGTCCTTTCCGATCGAGATCGGCGCTGCGCCCTCGGACTGCACGGTCACCCCGGTGAGGTGCCGCATCAGCCAGTAGTAGAGGTTGGAGCACAGGCCCAGCTCGCCGTAGAGGAGGAATCGCAGGCCCTGCTTGCGGGCGAGGATCGGCATGCCGGGCTCGCTGGTCTGCATCCGCAGGCGAATGACCGGGTGGTTGGACCTGGACTGGTCGAGCACCGCGTCTTCGAGTCGGACCGGCACCAGGTCGACCGGCATCGTCGTACGAAACTCGCACGCCGTCCCCTTGATGCTCTTCGAGGACACCCTGGTCCCTTCGGACACTGTGTGGACGCCGCGAAGAGACTTGATCGAAGGCTCGTACTGGATGATGGACGTCGGCGGTACCGGGCGCAGGTAGTGCGGCAGCAACAGCTGCATCAGCCCGTGAACAACCTCCGGGACGGCGTTGTCGACCCGTTCACGAATGCGCGCGGTGAGGAACGCGACGCCCTCGAGAAGCCGCTCGACATCCGGGTCGCTGCCTTTCTCCGCGAGCAGCCCTGCGGTGGACGGGTGAAGGAGAGAGAACTCCCGCCCCATCTCGCGGAGATACTGCAGCTCGCTCTCGTAGTACTTGGCGCCCAACGCCCGCGAGGATACGAAGAAAATGGGCCGCCTTGGACCCCGATCCGATGTCGTTAGTCGATCTCGACGCGTCCGCCGTGATTCACCTGCGTCCGAACCCGGACGAGGCCGCGACGGCGGTCATGCGTGAGACGAGCGGAGATGTCGAACACCAACGTCAGGGGGTCGTCGCTCGGCGCAGGACGAACCCGCACGCTGGTGAGGCGGGGTTCGTACTTCTGAATCGTGTCCCGAATGCTGCGCTGGAGGAACTGCGTTGCGTTGGGGAAGTCGTGATAGAGGTCGGCGAGATCGATGACGCCGAAATCGGCCGCGGCTGGGGAGTCGCCCAGCCGCGTGTTGAGAATGGCGCGAAGATTGCCAATGATCGACTGAACCTCGTCCGCCGAGCGGGACGGATTGGATGAAGCCAGCCGACCGAGAAGACCGCGCGCCATGGCCTACCGCTACTGGTTCTCGCGCCAGTTGTCGTGGTGGCTGGCGCCCGAGGATTCGTAGGTCCACGTGATGTTGTGGAACACGAACGAGATCTCTTCGGTGGGGGGCTCCAACGCGCTGGCCGGGTCGATCGTGTCCGGAGACACCCGACGGATGGACGCAACGCGGCCTTCCCCGAATTCGACCGTAAAGAAGTGCTCGGTGGTGCCGTCACCGCTGGGCGCGGGGCGGTAGAATTTGAACGTCCCATCGATCACCTCGTTGTTGCAGAGGCTTCGCGCGAGCAGGGGCGACGCCTTGTCGATCCGCTTGCGAAACGTGATGGGTTCAAAGGTGCGGCGACCCGTGGCGAGACCGGAGCCTTTTTCACGCGCAGTACGAACGGCGTCGACGAACGACAGGCACTCGATGGTGTTTTCGCGGCTGAGGCTGGTCTGCGTAGACTCGCCGTCGATCTTTTCGCCGTTGGAGTTGAGGATGAGGTGTACGGTCTCGGCCATGTTTGCAACGTAGCAGTGCCCCCTAACCCCATCAAGATGCAGCCCGGTGTCAGGGACAGGTGGCAACGATACCTTCCGCCCTCGGAAAACGACCGAGCAGCCGGCGACACCGAGGTGAAATCGCTGGCCAACCCACACGAGCCGCGCGAACATCCATCCTCGTCTCATGCTGCGGATCACGATCTCGAAGAGCGGCCAGCCCCCGACCACGACGTCCTACGACAAGCGCGAGATCACGATCGGGCGCACACCGAGCAACGATGTGCGCATTCCCGAGCCTGGCGTGTCTTCGAGTCACGCGCGCATCCTTTATACGGATGGCGCCCTGACGCTCATCGATCTCAGCTCGACCAACGGCACCTTCGTCAATGGTACGCGCATCCAGGGGCCACACATGGTGCGGCCTGGAGACGAGGTGTACGTGTGCTCGTACAAGCTCGGGTTCGAGCTGGACTCGGAATCGGCATCGATCGACGGCCCCTCGGGACCCGCTTCGATGTCGGCGGGCCCGATGGCTCCCCAGCCGATCGGGGTGGCTCCGCCCTCGCTGGGATCCCCACCGCAGGGCATGGGCGGCCCACCACCCCCGATCGCAGCCCCGCCGCTCTCGGTCCCGCCTACACCGCGCCCGGACCCCTCTCTTCCGCCGCCGTTGGGCGGACCCACGCCGGGTCCCTCGCTCGCGGTGCCCTCCCCGGTCGGTCTCGGTTCGTCCCGCAAGGGTCCCGACATGCCCACGATGCCACCCATGCTGGGCGGGGGTCCCTCGAACCCCTCGAATGATGGTCCGAGCTCGTCCCCGCCCATGCACGCGAGCGCTCCCCCGCAGCCGCCAGGGCCCCCTGCATCGTCCCCGACCCCGCCTCCGGTCTCGGTCGCACCGCCAGAGGCCATCGCACCGCCAGAGGCCATCGCACCGCCAGAGGCCATCGCACCGCCAGAGGCCATCGCACCGCCAGAGGCCATCGCACCGCCAGAGGCCATCGCGCCGCCTCTCGCACCCCCAGAGCCCGTCGCGCCTCCGGAGCCTCCGGAGCCTCCGAGCCTCCGCCACCGCAGCTCGCACCACCGTCCTCGTCGGTCTCGGTCGCACCCGAACCCCAACCCGAACCCGAGGCCCCCGCCCTCGAGCTCGCCAAGCCCAGACCGATCACACCGTCGACCGCAGCCCCGTCGGCCAAGGGTGAGCTGGACGCTGAGTCGCTCGAGTCGCACCGGCCCGCCCCAGCGACGCCCAAGGTCGTGCTCGGATCGAAGTCCCCGGTGCGCACCGGAAGCACCATGATGGCCGACCATCTCGCGGCTCCCCGCGACGATGACCCGCCTCCCGCACCGGCCCCATCCGCATGGTCCATGCCGCACGTGGGCCCGGCGATCGCCCCACCGACGGCTGTCTCGGCTTCGTCGGCGGTGGTCGCCGCCCCCACCCCCGCCCACCTGCATCCCGGCGGTTTGCAGGGGCTCTCCCGCGACGCCCAGACCCGTGAAGCCTGCCGGCAGGTCTTCGTGCTGGTCCGAGATGCGTGGCTCGCCGACCCTTCGCTCGACGACGACGCGCTGATGGGCCGGCTGCGCGGCGGCATCGAGGATCTCAGGACCGTCGTCGGCCATCTCGAGCCGATGTCGCTCGCGGCCCAGATGCACACCGAGCTGTGCGGCGTCGGTCCTCTCGACGCCCTGCTTCGAGACGGTCAGGTTCAGGAGCTGCTGCTGCAGGGGCCCACCCAAGCCAAAGTCGTGCGCCCCGGCCAGGCGGCCGTTCCTCTGGAGGCATCCTTCACCAGCGATGCAGCGCTCGCTTGGGTCGTCTCGCGCCTGACCGGCGCACCCTTCGGCCCCGAGAACCCCGTGCTCGAGGCCACCACCGCCGACGGCCACCGTGTGCACGCGATCCATCAATGCCTCGCGGTCGACGGCCCCGTCGTCAGCATCCGCAGGGCCCAAACCGCGCTGCCGCGCTACGATCTCGGCCAGCTGACCGCCAGCGCCACGATCTCCGACTCGATGGCGAAGCTGCTCGCGGGCGCCGTGGCGGCGGGTCTGCGCCTGGCGATCTTCGCCGGTCCAGGGGCCAACCCCTTCCAGCTGGCCGCCGCGCTCGCGTTGTCCGCCCCGGCCAGCCAGCGCCTGGTCGTGGTGCGACCCGACCATGAAGCCGCACAGCTGCCCGCCGACACGGTGATTTTGGAGAGCGCGCGGCCTGCCGCGATGCCGGGGCTGGTCGAAGGCGCGCTGGGTCTGTCCCCGGCCCGTCTCCTGGTCCACGGCATCGCTGGAGAGGAGGCCTCGCCCGCGCTCGCTGCCCTCGGCCGAGGGCTCCAGGGCGTCGTGCTCACCAGCCGCGCGTCCACGGCCGAAGAAGGACTGCACCAACTGGCCGCCCTCAGCGGGCTGCGCAGCGGGCATGGGGACGCGCAAACCCGGTCTCTGAGGGTTGCCGTGAGCCTCGATCTCCTGGTCGTGGTCCACCGTTTTGGCGATGGCATCACGCGGGTGACCCAGGTCGCGACCTCCGGCGTCTCCCCGTCGGGAACGCCACTGGTCACCGACCTGGTCAATCTCGACCCGCACACCCGCAACTGGACCCACACCGCGGCGCTACAAACGTTCACGCAAGAGCTCGAGCAGCGTGGAATCTCGATGTCCATGACATAGAGGTGCGCTTGCCAAGCCCGCATCCCGCATGGGATCTTCCTCGCCGATGCGCTGCACCCTGCCACAGCGCGACGCCGCCCGATGACTGTGCCCGTGCGCTCGATGACCTCCGACCTGCCTTCGATCGACACACTCGCTCAACGGGCGCAGTGGCTCGGGAGGGCCTCCTTCGTTCTCGTCGCCGCCGCCGCCCTGAGCGTCTCGGCCGGCTGCACGAAGAAGAAGAAGGGCCCCAGCTGCTCCCCCGATGAGGAGGTCTTCGAGTCCGTCCGGGTCGTGATTCAGCCCGACGAGATGCTCAACCTCGACGACGAAGGCGAGCCGCTGTCCGTGCAGCTGCACGTCTACCAGCTCAGCGGCGACGAGAGCGTCGACGTCATCGACTTCGATACGGTCTGGGAGCAAGGCGGCGAGGCGGCGTTCGGCGACGACTTCATCTCCGAAGAGGAGATCACCGTCTACCCCGGTCGCAACGACGTCCTCGAGCTGACGCCCGACCCGGCCGCCAAGTTCGTGCTGGCCGCGGCGATCTTCCGCGAGCCGCTGGGCCAGGACTGGTTCCGGCTCTACGAGGTCCCGCGCTACCACGGGCACTCGGTGTGCTCGGCGAAGCGCAAGGGCACTCCGTGGCCCGACCCCTGCTTCCACGTCTTGCTCGAGCGCTCGCTGCTCGACGGCGGACACACGCCGCCCACCGGCTGGAACGCGGACGGACACGCTGTGCAGTGTCCAGGCGCACCCCTCACCACGCCGCCGGTCGAGCTCAAGGACGACGGCAAGAAGAAGAAAAAGAAGAAGCGCAAGAAGCTCAAGGACGCCAAGGCGCCCGAAGCTCCCGAGCAGCCAACCGCCCCCGAGGCGCCCTCCAAGCCCGAGGCTCCCGCAGCCCCACAGAAGCCGGGCGCCTGAGCCCTGCGAAGACTCGTCCATGTCGCGCAAGAACTTGAATCGGGTGGTCTGGAGCGAGGGCATGCTCATGTGCCCTCAGCACCTGCAGCAGCAGGAGCTCTTCTTCGAAGCGTCCTTGGGCGCTCGACTCGCGGCGACCGTGCCCCACATCTGGGGCGTGGGTTCGATGACGATCGACGAGGGCGAGCTCAGCTCGGGCTCGTTCAAACTCTCCGCCTTCGACGGCGTGCTGCCCGGAGGTTTGGCCATCGACCTCGAGCCCGGCGACGCAGGAGGCCCCGCGGCGCGACCGGTCGCGGACCTCTTCTCGGCGACGGCGTCCACCCTGGAGGTCTACCTCGGGGCTCCGTCTGCGCGCGAGGGCGTGCCCAACTACGCCGAGGCGCTCGATGACGCGTCGGTGGCCCGCTACAAGATCGCCAACCGCCCGGTCCCCGATCTCACGATCGCGAAGACCGAACAGGTCATCGGTTTCGGGCGGCCCAACCTCAAGATTCTGTTCGGCAACGAATCCCGCGACGACTTCGAGTCTCTGAAGATCGCCGAGGTCGTTCGTGATGCGACCGGCCAGTTCGAGCTGTCCAAGACGTACATCCCGCCCGCGCTCCGGGTCGCGGCCGCGCCCGTGCTTGCGGGCTACCTGCAGGACTTGCTCAGTACCATGCTCAGCAAGCACCGATCGCTGGCCGAGACCCGCCGCCAGGTGGACGCCGCGGCGGTCGAGTTCGCGCCTCAGGACACCACGCGCTTCCTGCTGCTCAACGCGCTGGCCAGCAACATCCCCCTGGTCCGCTTCATCGCCGAGGACAAGACGCCCTCGCCGCTGTCGACCTACCTCACCTTGCTGCAGTTCGGCGGCGCCCTCACGACGTTCACCGGCAGCGTCGACCCGTCGAGCTTCCCAACCTTCGCGCACGCCGACCTTCGCGCGACCTTCGGACCGCTCGTCGAGACGATCAACAAGATGCTCGGCGCCACGATCAAGCAGCGCTGCATCGAGGTGCCGCTCGAAGCCCGCGCCGACGGCATGTGGATAGGTCAGCTCAAGGACGATCGGCTGCCCTCGTGCGACACCTTCGTGCTCGCGGTCGAGGCCGACAGCGAGGTCCAGGATGTCTCCAACCGGCTGCCCAAGCTCTCGAAGATCGCCTCGTGGAAGCAGATCAACCAGATCGTCCGCTCCGCGACCCCGGGCGTCCCGCTCACGGTCACCCATCGGCCGCCCCCGGAGATTCCGGTGCGTCCCAAGCAGGTCTACTTCACCCTCGGCCTCTCCGACTCCTACTGGCGCGCAATCGCCACGGAGCGCACCGTCGCCATCTACCTACCGCCGCCCTACGATCCCTCCAAAGCCAAGATCACGCTGATGGGCATTCCGCCCAAGGGCTCGCGCCCTTCGTGACCGCCGAGGGCCACACCACCAGGATTTCAGGATGGAACGGGTCTACGCCGTCACCAAAGACTGCATCAACGCGCTGATTCAGCTCAAGAACGTCGACGACAGCGCCATGCTGGCGCCGGAGATGTTCCATCAGCGGGTCTGCGGCTACATCGATCAGATGCGACAAACGGCCAGCCAGGCCGGGCTCCAGGATCGCGACGTCCACGACATCATGTACGCCCTCGTCGCGCTCGCCGACGAGTTCGCGATGCGGAAGCCGGGCGCCCTGCGGGACATGTGGATGAGCAATCCGCTCCAGCTGCACTACTTCCAGGAGAACCTCGCCGGCGAGAACTTCTTCAACCGGCTCGAGCCTCTGCTGGCCGATCCCAACCGGCAAGAAGCCCTGCGGGTCTACTACTGGTGCCTGGTCTTCGGGTTTCAGGGGAAGTTCGCCATCCGGGGTGGCGAGCTCCAGCTTGCCGCCGTCCAGCGACGGGTCCAGGACGCGCTGGGGCAGGCGATGCGGCCCGAGGCGCTCTCCAAGCGGCACATGCGGCCACGCGAGCGCGTCACGCGACGCTCCCAGAGCTACCTGACGGTCTGGCTGGGGCTCTTCACGGTCCTCTTCTCCCTCGTGCTGATCGTCGTGCTCCGCCTCGCGCTCGACAAGCAGGCCGGTGACTTCATCAAAGACATCGACGCGATCAACGACGCGCATGATTCGTCGAACTCGTCGAATTCGTCGGCTTCGGGCGACGACACCACCAAGACCGACAAGACCGACAAGGAAGGCAGCTGAGCCATGCTCAAGTACATCTTCAGCGCGCTGCTCATCGGAGCCGTCTGGGCGGTCGTCCTCTTGCTCGAGTTCCCCATGTGGATCGCGATCGTGGCCACGGCGGTCATCATCGTCATCCTCGTCACGATCATCGTGGTGAAGATCCTGCGGGCCAAGAAGGCCGCTCGCGAGATCGAGAAGGCGCTGCAGGCCCAGGCCGCCGCACAATCCGCCAGCGCTCGGCCCGACCTCAAGGCCGAGGTCGACGCGATGCAGCAGGAGTTCCTCAAGGCCGTCGCGGCTCTGAAGACCTCCAAGCTCGGAGGCGGCAAGAAGGGCGCCGACGCGCTGTACGCCCTGCCTTGGTACATGATCATCGGTCCCCCCGGAGCCGGCAAGAGCACCGCGCTGCGCAACTCGGGGCTACGCTTCCCGTACGCCGCGGGCGCGGTCCAGGGCGTGGGCGGTACCCGCAACTGCCAGTGGTGGATGACCAACGAAGCGGTCATCCTCGACACCGCCGGGCGCTACACCACCGAAGAGGCCGACCGCGACGAGTGGATGGGCTTCTTGGACCTGCTCAAGCGGAACCGCGCCAAGCGGCCCGTCAACGGCGTCCTGGTCGCCATCGCGCTCACCGACCTGTCCGAGAGCTCCCCCGACGACGTGCTCGCTCGCGCCCGGGAGATTCGCGCCCGGGTCGACGAGGTCATGGGCAAGCTCGAGATGGTGGTCCCGGTGTACGTCCTGTTCACCAAGTGCGACCTGCTGCCGGGCTTCGTCGAGATGTTCTCCGACCTCGGCCAAAAGGAGCGTGGTCAGATCTGGGGATTCACGGTCCCGGTCACGACCAAGGACAAGCCGGCGGCGCTGTTCGACGATCACTTCGTCGAGCTCACGCAGGTCGTCGAGCGACGTGCGACGCGCCGACTCGCCGAAGAGCGCGCCGACGCCGCGAAGGACAAGATCTTCACCTTCCCGCAGTACTTCGAGCCGCTGCGCGCCAACCTCTCGATGTTCGTCGGCGAGCTGATGGCCGAGAGCATCTACACGGAGTCGCCGATCTTCCGCGGGGCCTACTTCACCTCGGGCACCCAAGAGGGCAGCCCGATCGATCGCATCATGAACTCGATGGCGGAGGCCTTTGGCGTCCAGCCGCAGATGAGCTTCACGCAGCAACAGGTCGAGGCGAAGAGCTACTTCCTCGGAGACGTCTTCGGCAAGGTCATCTTCCCCGACAAGAACGTCGCCACCCGCAGCGCTGCCCACGTCAAGCGGCAGTCGGTGATCGGCCACGCCGTCGCCGCGGGCTTGTTCCTGCTCGCCATCGGCATGTCGGTGCTGCCGGTGCTCTCCTTCAAGCGCAACCGCGACTTCATCACCCGAGGTGAGGTGGCGCTGGAGGAGCTCAACGAACACCGGCAGAGCGAACACGCCGGCGTCGACCCCATCGAACTCTCCAAGCTCCAGCCACTGTACGGCGTAGAGCGAGAGCTCGACGACCACGACGACGAGGGTGTACCGGTGCTGATGCGCATGGGCATGTACCAGGGCGCGCGGTTCTCCGAACGCGTCGAAGCCCTCTACGTCACCACGGTGCGCGAAGAGGTCGTGCAGCCGCTGATGGCGATCGAGGTGCGCGAGCTCAAGCGATTCGCACAGACCTACGGTCCGCTGTCCGACCAGCCCAAGCCCGAGGAGCAAGAGGAGTTCCGGGCCCGGCTGCGTACCTATCTCCTGCTCTCGGGCGAGTACGGCGAGGGTGAGCCAGGGCTGGACGAGGAGCAGCGGACCTGGCTGGCCGATCGCCTCGGCACCTCGTGGTCGGCGATCCTCGAGCGCATGAACCTCACCGGCGACGTCTCGACCATGAAGGCGGTCGCGGTGGCCTACGTCGACAACCTGGCCGAGCATCCCGAGACGCTGCTGTTCGAGCGCGACACCACCCTCGTCAAGGAGGTCCGCAAGGTCCTCAAGCGCACCGACCAAACCCAGGCGCTGCTCGATGAGCTGCTGCGGGGCGTCGAGACGCAGGACCTCACCCTCAACGCAGTCACCGCCAGCAACGTCGCGCTCAAGAACGACAACCGCACCGTCGCAGGCGCCTACACGCGCACCGCGTGGGAGAACGAGATCCGCGGCAACCTCGAGGCCGTCCTCGCGACCGCACAGGGCAATGAGTGGGTCCTGGGCCGTACCGAAGAGGAGGCCGAGAAGTCCAAGGAGAGCCAGCTCATCGCGCTGCGCTCGCTGTACTTCGAGAACTACATCTCGGAGTGGAAGGGCTTCATCAACGCGATCTACGTCGTCGCGCCCGACGACCTGCTCGAGGCCCAGAAGGTGTTCGGCGACCTCACCCGTGGTGCCACGCCGCCTCTGGGGCGGCTGTGCCAAAACCTCGACTACCACACCACGTTGCTCGAGGAAGAGACCGCGTCCGACAAGGCGGGGGACCTCGCCGGAGAGCTGGGCGACAAGGCGCTCGACCAGGCGGCGAAGAAGGGCAAGAAGGGCAAGGCCATCGCGGCAGCGGGCAAGCGCCTCCAAGGCGGAGGCGGGGGCGACGACGCCAACCCGCTGCTCAAGACGCCCGAGGACGTCAAGAAGACGTTCGAGGGCCTGGCGTCCTTTGGCTACCTGCCCACGCCACCGGCGCCCGAGGGCCAGGCCGCTCCACCGCCTCCGCCGGTGCAGCTCGATCGCTACAACGAAGAGCTCAAGACCGTCCGCGACGCCCTTCGGGCCAAGATCGATCACGACGACGAGGACGCCGCGAAGTCCCTCAAGAACGCGGTCAAGAACGGCCTGACGACGATCGATGCGGTCCTCAACGAGTCGGACCTCAAGGGGTGGCGTCCGACGCTGGCCCGCTGGCTCCCGCCGCCCTTCGAGGCCGTGCAGGCCATGGTCGGCAAGGAGTTCAAGGGCGTGCTCGCCAAGAACTACTGCGAGTCGGTCTACAAGCCGATGCTCGACCTGTTGGGCCGGTATCCCTTCACCAAGACCGGACGCAACGTGAAGTTCAAGGACTTCGAGGAGCTCCTGCATCCCGAAAAGGGCGCGCTTTGGACCTACTACGGCACGGCCCTCGCCTCGAGGATCCCGCGCAAGCACGGGACTTTCGAGTTCGAGAAGCGTGGGGCCAAGGAGACGATCAAGTACAACCCCGACGTCGTGAGCTTCCTCGAGCGCGCCGACGACCTCAGCCGCGTCATGTTCCCCAACGGCGAGATGCGGG
This sequence comes from uncultured bacterium, assembly GCA_963761755.1. Lineage (GTDB taxonomy): Bacteria > Myxococcota_A > Polyangia > Nannocystales > Nannocystaceae > CAJXVA01. Next base: position 732,969 of record CAVXIC010000012.1, on the reverse strand, counting down.
TCGAGTTCGAGGTCTTCATCGACGACAACCCGGCCGCTTCGGCCACGACGCTCGAGGTCGACGGCAAGAAGATCGAGCACAAGAACGGCCCGGGCCGGTTCCTGCGCATGCAGTGGCCCGGTGAGGGGGACGCAGGCGCCGAGCTCACCACCCGCAGCCAGGCCGTTCGTGGCAACCTCGAGCGCAAGGGCCCCTGGGGCTTCTTCGAGCTCCTCGAGGAGGGCACCGTCTCCGGCTCCCCCGACAGCGCGGTCTTCGTGCTCAAGTGGGACGTGCGCGACCAGTCCGCGGGAATCGTGAAGATGAAGTTCCGTCCCACCGAGGACGACACGCCGTTCTTCGGCACCCAGGAGCGCCCCACCGACTTCCTGCAGGTGTTCCGGCATCCCGGCCTCGTGCCTCCCAAGAACCTCCTGCTCGACACGGCGGGTTGCAGCGAGTGAACGTTCCCAACCAATCCACCTGCAACGGCGCGTTCGGAAAGGTACCCGCCGCGGCCGACTTCCTCTCCCTGGGCAGCGGCTCGGCCGGAGCCCAGGCCCTGCAGGGGTGGTTGCAGCAGGAGAACGACTACCTCGCATCCAAGCAGGTCGCGATTGCGGACCCACCCATCCGGTTCCTCTATCGCGATCCGGATGGCTCCGCTGTGGTCGGCGCGCTCGCGCCGAGCCGAGACCAGGTGGGCCGTAGCTTCCCGCTGTGCATCTACACGCAAGTCGACGCGCACGCGGCCATGCCCCGCTTCTCGGCGTTGCCCACCGCGTTCGACGGATTCCTCGACGGGGTCTGCCAAACGCTGAGCGAGGCGCATGCCCTGGACGTCCCGACCCTCACCGCGCGCGTCGGCGAGCTGAACCGACCCGGCGCGGCCGAGCTCCGCGACGCGGCCCTATGGACCCACGAGGCCTTGGGCGCGACCCCGGGCGGGCTCCTGCTCGAGCACCTGTTCGGGCCCCTGGCCCACGGCGTCCACTACCACGGCCTGAACATGATGCGGACCGCGTGTCAGCAGTGCCACGGCCGAGACCCGGGAAAAGCCGGCATCATCGTCGAGTGTCACGCAGGGGACGACGTTCAGCGCGCGTTCTGGCTCTGCCTGGCCGAGGGCTTGCTGGGTTGGAGCGCTGCGCCGCCGTCCTTCTTCTGGACCGACGTGACCAGCCAAGACTCCCGCATGCTGCTGTGCCTCGGAGCGCCTCCCTTGGGTCTGCTCCACTACTTTGCCGATCCGGCCGTGGTCGCCGATCGGCTCTGGCCCACCCGCACCTCTTCAGCGGCGGCGATCGAAGCGGGCCGCAACGCGTTGGGCACCAAGCAGCGGCAAGCGTTGGAACCACCCGCACCCACAGCTGCAGGATTGCTCACCGCATTGGTTCAACCCTGACGCCAGGCAACCGGCCTTCGGCCCCGTCGTTGGCCCTGTCCCTGGCACTGTCTTGTCATTTTGTACCCTCGCGCGCTGTGTTAGCGTGCGAACCGTCGAGTTCACCCCAAAAAGAAGCAAGGTAGCGAACAAGCATGGCGAAAGAAGGATCGGTTGCGCCCAAGGAGCGCGTCAACATCGTCTACAAGCCCGCGGTCGACGGCGCAGAGGAAGTCGAACTTCCCCTCAAAGTCCTCGCGATCGGTGATTACACCGGGCGTCCTGACGACCGGCAGCTCGAGGATCGCAAGCCGATCAACATCGACAAGGACAACTTCAACGAGGTCATGGAGAAGCATGATCTCGGCATCGACATCAACGTCCCGGACAGACTCTCGGGCGATGAAGGTTCGGAGATGTCCGCCAGCCTCAAGTTCAAGACGCTCGCGGACTTCACCCCCGAAGGCGTGCTCGGCCAAGTCCCCGAGCTGCAGAAGCTCATGGACCTTCGCGACGCTCTCACCGCACTCAAGTCACCCATGGGCAACGTGCCGACCTTCCGCAAGAAGCTGCAGGCGATGCTCGAGAACCCCGAGCAGCGCGACGCTCTCATGGCGGAGCTTGGTCTCAACAAGGGCAGCGGTGGCGAAGGCTGAGCCTTCGGTCCCCCCTGTCTGCACGAGTCCCAACGATTCAGCCCCACACAGTCTGGAAAGATAGATGTCCGAAGAGCAAGCACAAGAAGGCGGCGCGGCTACCACTACCGAAGCGGGCGGCTCCCTGCTCAGCGAACTGCTGAACGAAGCCAAGGTCACCCCCGGTCAAGAGACGTATGACATCGCCAAGCAAGGTGTCACTGCGTTCATTGCCGAGGCGATCGCCAACTCCGGCAAGTTCAGCAAGATCGACAAGGCCGCGGTCGACTCGATGATCGCGGAGATCGACGAGCGCCTCAGCTCGCAGATCAACGAGGTTCTTCACAACGAGAAGTTCCAGCAGCTCGAGTCCGCGTGGCGCGGCCTCAAGTACATGGTGGACAGCTTCAACTTCCGCGAGAACGTTCGTCTCGAGGTGCTCAACTGCTCCAAGCAGGACCTCCTCGACGATTTCGAAGACTCGCCGGAGATCCCCAAGTCGGGCCTGTATCGCACCGTCTACTCGGCCGAGTACGGGACGTTCGGCGGCAAGCCCTTCGGGCTGATGGTGGCCAACTTCGACTTCGGCCCCGGCCCCCAGGACATTCAGCTGCTGCAGAGCTGCGCCTCGGTGGCCGCGATGTCCCACGCGCCGTTCTTTGCCAACGCGGGTCCGGCATTCTTCGGTGAGGAATCCTTCGAGCCCCTGCCCAAGCTCAAGGACCTCAAGTCCTTGTTCGAGGGTCCGCAGTACGCCCGTTGGCACTCGTTCCGCGAGTCCGAGGACGCGCGCTACGTCGGTCTGGCGATGCCTCGGTTCCTCCTGCGCCTTCCCTATGGCCAGGACACCGTCCCGGTGAAGTCCTTCAACTTCAGCGAAGACGCGGTCGGAAAGCACGACAACTACCTGTGGGGGCCCGCCTCCATCACGTTGGCCACGCGCGTCGCCGACAGCTTCGCCAAGTATCGCTGGTGTCCCAACATCATCGGTCCTCAGGCCGGCGGCGCGGTCGAAGATCTCCACCTTCACCAATACAAGGCGATGGGCGAGATTCAGACCAAGATCCCCACCGAGATCCAGCTCACCGAGCGTCGCGAGTACGAGCTCTCCGAAGAGGGCTTCATCGGGCTCACCTTCCGCAAGGACTCCAACAACGCGGCGTTCTTCTCGGCCAACTCGTGCCAAAAGCCCAAGATCTACGCCGACACCGAAGAGGGCAAGGCCAACGAGCTCAACTACCGCCTGGGCACCCAGCTGCCCTACATGTTCGTGATCACGCGGCTGTCGCACTACCTCAAGGTCATGCAGCGCGAGCAGATCGGCACGTGGAAGGAGAAGGGCGACCTGGAGCGCGAGCTCAACAACTGGATCCGACAGTACGTCGCCGACATGGAGAACCCGGCCCCCGCGGTGCGCTCGCGCAAGCCGCTTCGCGCCGCCAAGATCACGGTCGAAGACGTGCCCGGGAACGCGGGTTGGTACAAGGTCGACCTCAAGGTTCGACCCCACTTCAAGTACATGGGTGCATCGTTCACCCTGTCGCTCGTCGGCAAGCTCGACAAGACCTGACCCCGTCCGACACCTGTCGCTGTGGAAGCCGTAACCTTGGTCCGAGGTTGCGGCTTCTTCGTGTCGCCCCTCTCCCACGCGCCCCTTTGCTGCCATGGCCCTTGCCGAAGAGACCCAATCCCGAGCCGGCGAACTGCTCGCCCCCATTTCAGAGGCCGAGCCCGCCGGACAAAACGCTTCGTACGATCCGCGCTACGAGGAGGTTCGCAACCTCATGGCGTCGCTCGACTCGCCGACCGGGGGCGAGGTCGAGTGGCCCGACGTCGCCAAGTCGACCCGAGAGCTGCTCACCAGCACCACCAAGGACATGCTCGTGGCCAGCTACGCCTGCTACGCGTTGCTGCAGACCGAGGGACCCACGGGGCTCGCGATCGGGATCGCGACCATCGAGGGTCTGCTGACGACGTATTGGGACTCGGCGTTCCCTCCCGCCAAGCGTCTGCGCGCCCGCGGCAACGCCTTGGGGTGGCTCACCGATCGTCTCGAGCGGCGCCTCCCGGAGATCGACCTGCAGCCCTCTGACCGGCTCGCAATCGATCTGATCGATGCGTCGTGGAAGCAGCTGGGCGGCATCGCCCGCGACAAGCTCGAGGACCACTGTCCGTCGATGAGCGGGGTGACCGAGGCGTTGACGCGGATCAAGCTCAAGCTGCCCGAGGCCCCCAAGCCCGCGGCACCGGCGAGCTCGCCCCCATCCGACGCAGCTGCTGCACCCGCGGCCCCCGAACCTCCGCCCCCGCTCGAGGCCTCCGAGCAGCCGGCCGCCGCAAGTGCGCCACCACCGACCGCGCCTGCCCCGGTCGCGTCCGCGCCTGCCCCGACCGCCGACCCGCTCGAGGCGCTGCGTGAGGAGGCCAAGGCCTGGACGAGCCCGATCTCCGAGGCCGCTCCCTGCGGCGAGGACCCTCGGTACGACGAGGCCTACGAGACCTGCCGCGTCGAGATCACGCAGCTCGACGCACCCACCGGCGGCGATCCGGACTGGAAGACGGTTCGGGACCTCTCGGGGCAGGTGCTGCAGACCAAGGGCAAGGACCTGCTCATGGCGTCGTACTTCGCCTTCGCCCGGTACCAAGCCGATGGGCTCGATGCGCTTCCGTTGGGCCTGGTCGTGGTCGAGCAGATCCTCGAGCAGTACACCGAGGGCATGTTCCCGATCCGCCCCCGCGGTCGCGGCAACGCGGTGGGTTGGTTGGTCGGCCACCTCGAGCCCGCGCTGGGCCGCGAGACGCTCGAGCCCGGTCAACGAGAGACGTTGATGGTCCTCAACGAGGTCGTCAAGGCGCTTGCGACCAGCCTGCGCGGGCGGCTGGACGACCAGGCGCCTCCCACCTCCCCCATGACCGAGCGCATGCAGCGGATGCTGCTCGCGCTGCCCAAGCCCGAACCCAAACCCGAGCCCAAGCCCCAGCAGGCGCCGCCCCAGGCGGCACCGCCTCGACCCGCCGCGCCGACGGCCACACCCTCCGTCCCGATGCCGGCCACCACCGACGACGTCGGCAGCGCGGAGGAGGTCAACCGGTACCTGCTCGAGACGGGGCGCGGGTTGGTCAAGGCCGCAGGCTTGCTTCGCCGGGCCGAGCTCAAGTCCCCGGCGGCCTACCGGCTGCTGCGCGCGGGGCTGTGGCTGCACCTTCACAAGACCCCCCCAGCCGACGCGGGCGGCAAGACGCAGATCCCCCCGCTTCCCGCACCTCGCCGAGGGCAGTTCCAGACGATCGCGTCCAACGGCAAGTGGGCCGCGCTGATCGAAGAAACCGAGTCTGCGCTGATGCAGTTCAGGTTCTGCCTGGACCTCAACCGAATGACCGACCAAGCTCTCGAGGGTTTGGGCGACGACTTTGCCCCGGCCCGCGCCGCGCTCGCGGGCGAGGTTGCCACGCTCGTCCGCCGGATGCCCGACCTGCTCGACTTCACGGCCGGAGACGGCAGCCCGCTGGCGGACGACGAAACCAAGGCGTGGATCGCCACCCTCGCGGGCCCCGGCGACGGAGGCGGAGGCGGAGGCGGCGAGTCCGAGGACAAGGCCGCGATGGCCGACGTGCGCGGACAGATGGCTGGCAAACCCACCGACGCGATCAAGCTCGCCCGCCAGCGCATCGACGAGGCCTCGACGCCCCGATCCCGCTTCGTCCGGCAGCTCACGCTCGCGGAGATCTTCTCGGCGAGCAATCAACCCCAGCTGGCCCGGGGGATGTTCGCGGCCCTGGAGCGAGACATGACCGCCCGCGACCTGCTCACGTGGGAGCCCGATCTGGCCTCCCGATGCCTGGAGGGGCTCGTTCGCAGCATTCGAGCCGCGAACAAGGCCGGGGGCAAGCACGCCGGTGCGGACGAGGCCTTCGAGCGGTTGTGCCTCGTGGACCCCGCGGCCGCTGCCCGACTGTCCAGTTGAGCCTCGGCCTGCCCCCCCGCGACGTGTTTGTTTGACGTCCTGCGCCACTTTGGTGAGACTGCCGCCATGGCCAGCTCCGCCCTCTCTCGTGTCGCCGACCGCCTGTGGGTCCGACGCCTCCAGCAGCGCGTCGGCGCCCTGGCAGTGGTTTCCGCGCTCGTGTGTGCATCCGTGCCGACGACGGCTCTCGCCGCTCCGAGCCAGGAGGAAATCGGACGCATGTACGGCGAGGGTCAAGAGTACATGGAGCAGAAGGAATTCAAGCGGGCGGCCGAAGTGTTCACGCGCCTGATGAACCTCATCGACGAGTCGGCCGACAACAAGGCCATTCGCGAGAGCCTCATCCTCAACATTCTCGACGCACACATTCAGGCCTACGAAGGCATCGTCGACGAGAACGGCGACGGCGACGTCGCCCAACTCGAGCAGGGCAAGGCGACGCTGCAGAACTACTACAAGGAGTTTCAGGCGGTCCACGGCGACAGCGTCGCGGTCCTGGGTGACATTCAGACCCTTGCCGCCAAGCTCGACCGTCTGCTCGAAGAGGCGCGGGACCCCAAACCCCCACCACCGGGCGGCGGCGCAGTCGCCGACGGCGACGGTCCCGGCGACCAGCCCCCACCCCAGCCACCCCTCCAGTCCCCGCCTCCGGCCCAGCCCTCCAACGCTGGACTGGGTCTGATCATCGGCGGGGTCGGCCTCGGGGTGCTCGGGGTCGGCACGGCCATCATGATCCCGGTGGGCAGCTCGTTGGGCCGCAACGCCGAGGATGACTACAACGAAGGCCAGGTCGAGAAGCTCGAGGCGCAGATGGCCAATGACGCCGTCCTCGAGCGGATCGCCGACGACAAGATCGAAAACGCCAACGACGCGGGTGAGCGCGCCAACGCGGTCCTCATCTCGGGTGCCGTCCTCACCCCGCTCCTGCTCGGCGGTGCGGTCGCCCTGATCGTCATCGGCGTCAAGAAGCGTCGGCAGTCGGGCACCGCTTCCCTCCGCCCCCGCGAGACCCTCACCGCCGCGCCCAGCTTCGGCCGGCAGTACAGCGGGTTCAGCCTTCAGGGGCGGTTCTAGCGTCCGCGCGCCCGGGCGCCGGTGCGCCCCGCCGCAGCTGCGAGGCGAGCCGGTCGATCTCTGCAGCGGCGCCCGGCACGAACCCTCGCACCCGCGCCGCAGTGACGCCGGCAAGCTCGACGGCCCGGCGGGCGCCCTCCAGCTCGCCTTGGTCTCGCAGCGTGCGGGCCAACCCCAGCAGCGCCTGAGCCTGCGCACGAGGCTCGGCTCGCGGGGCCTCGGCGAACCGCCGGGCAGCGTCGGCGAACCCCGTCGCGGCCGTCTCGAGCCGGCCTGCGTCCCGCTCCAGCGCCGCGGTCTCGAGCGCACACTCCCCTTCGAGCGAGGCGGGTATGGCGGGGCCACCACACGCCCGCTGCAGGGAACGCTCCGCACCCTCGAGGTCGCGCTGTAGGCGGGAACACCGGGCCTCGCCCAGCCGCGCGCGTCGAAAGGAGGCGTGCTGCCGACCGACGGTAGCCCCGAAGAGCGTCGCGGCGCGGGCAAAGCCGACCTCGGCGGACGCCAGGTTTCCGATTCCCTCGTCGGCGAACGCGAGTTGGAGCACGACGGCAGCCGTCTGCGGATGCTCGGCGCCCAGCGACGACTCGAGGCCTGACTTGGCTTGGAGCAGCACCTCTCGTGCCGGCCCAAACTCCTCGCGCGAAAGATGAACCTTCCCGATCGCCGCGAGCGCACTCGCCCGGGTTGGATGCGACGCAGGGAGCATCGTCTCCGCGAGGATCAGCGCCCGGTCGAAGGTCTCCATCGCCTCATCGTATCGACCCTGCAGCAAGGACACCTCGCCCAGGTCGATCATCCAGGCAGCGCGTCCGGGGTCGTCTGCACCTCGCGCATCGCTGCGGAGCGCCAGCGCGCGCTCGAAGTGCCCTCGCGCCTCGTCGTAGACGCCGCGCCGCGCATCGAGACGGCCCGCACGGTTCTCCAACCGCGCGCGAAGGATTCCGCGATGACCCACGCGGTCGAGCAACGCGGCGGCTTGCGCCTCCCACTGCTGCGCCTCGTCGTGACGATCGAGTCGGACCCCGAGAACCTCGACCAGTGCGATCGCGGCTTCGGCTGCGGCCTCGTCATGGGCGGCCCGCGTCGCCCCGAGCACCGCTTCTCGGAGATGGTGCTCTGCATCCACGTACGCGCCCCCGTCGGCCAGCGCCCGCCCGAGGACCAGATGTGCCTCGGCACCAAAGCCCGCCGAGCCCAGCGCGTCTGCCTGCTGAAGTGCCTCCTGCGCCCGAGACCGCGCCGCGTCGATGCGCCCGGCGAGCCCGAACACCCGGCTGTGGACCAACGCGCGACGAATCTCTCGCGTCTCGTCGCGGGTCTGGGTTGGGCTACGGACGCCGCGCGCCGCGAAGCTCCCCCCCTGGGCGCAGCGCTCGAAGCTCGGCAGCTCAGCGACCGCCAGCGGCGCCGCGCACACCAGGGCCTCGTCGGAGGTCTCGAACAACTCGACGAGGGCGGCCGCGACGTCGCGCCGATCCAACAAGCAGTCGCGGCGGAGCTGAAAGAGCGTGTCCTGCTCGGGTCGTCTCCCCTTGACCGCAGAGCATGCGTCGGCGAACCCCGAGGCGAAGGCGAGGCCGTAGGCATCGAGGCCTCGCTCGACGCTCCGCCACGAGACGCCGCTGGCCTCGGGCGCGGCGGACTCGAAGGCCGCATGCACGGCGGCCCGGCGCGCGGGGTCCCACACCCCAGCCCAGCTCGACGTGCTCTGGTCGCAGCGGGTCTTGGGGACGTCGGACGACTGGAGCGCCGCGATACCGAGCACCGCGGCGGACACCCCGAGCCCCACGAATCCATCGAAGCACCGGCCGCCCGCGCACGAGGGGTTCGTGCCGAAGATCTTCGAGCAGCGCTTCCATCGTCGGGTAGCGGCGCCGCGGGTCGGGCGAGAGCCCCCTCCAGACGAGCTGCTCCAGACCACCGGGCACCAGCACGCCCTCGGGAGGTTCCATCACCCGGCCGTGCTGTTTGAGGTCGACGAGCTGATCCATCGTGCGAGCGACGTAGGGCTCCTGGCCGTACAGCGCTCGGTACAGCGCCACGCAGAACGCGAACTGATCGGAGCGAGGGTCGGGGGGCGCTCCGGCGTGCTGCTCGGGCGCCATGAAGCGCGGGGTCCCGACGACCGCGCCGGCCTGGGTCATGGGAGACGAGAGCAGGTCGGCATCTTCGGACACATCGGTGCCGTCGCTGGGGTCGCTCGAGTGACCGAGGGCTCGCTGCACGTTCGGCCCCGAGTCCAGCCCCGCCTCGTCGAACGGATCTACTTCGTCGACGACCAAGCTCGGGTCGGCGCGCGCGAGACCAAAATCCGAGACGCGTGCGACCCCATCGAACCCCACCAGGACGTTGTCGGGCTTGAAGTCTCGATGGACGAGGCCAGCCTTGTGCGCGGCGCTCAGGCCACGGCCCGCCTGCGCGAAGGCGTCGATGACCTCGGCGAGGGGGCGAGGTGTTTGCAGCCAGACGGTCAGCGTGACGCCCTCGACGAACTCCATCGCGACGAAGACCGACGCCCCCACGGTCCCGACGTCGAACACACCGATCACGTGCGGATGCGACAGCTTCGCGATCGCTTGGGCTTCTCGGAGCAAGCGGGCCCGGAGCTGACGCTTGTCGTCCGCATCCTTTGCAGACGCCCGGAGGATCTTGAGCGCGACCTTTCGGTTGAGCTGGGGGTCGAACGCCGCAAACACCACGCCCATCCCGCCCTCCCCCACCTGCTGGAGCAGAACATATCGGCCGATCTTCTCCCCAGGCACGAACGCGTGGACGACGGGCGGAGCCTGGGGCACCGGCGGTCGAGAATCGGAGCTGGAATCCACGTTCTTCGGCGGCGAAGCATGCCATCGACCGATGACGCCGTCGATCCACGGCGATGTCACATCGGCGTCGGGACGAGCCGAGGGCCGCCGCGAGGTCGCCGGGGCCCGCCGAGCAGGACGAGCCGCAAGACGCGAAACCGATGACCGCGGTAGTGCTCGAGGATCTCGAGCATCTCTTGGTCATCGCCGCGGCGACGGCGCTCGAACGCGTAGACCACGTCGCTGGGCAGGTGGACGTCTCCCAGCGGGACGGCATCGGCATCGCCCATGCCCAGCCCGAGGGCCAGCTCCGACGTCCACACCCCGACGCCTGGAAGCTTGGGAAGCAGCGCGCGGACGGCTTGGAGACCCGTCTCGGCGGCGAGATCCACTTTGCCCAGATGCAAGGCGCACTCGCGAATCGTGCGTGCCCGCTGGGCATCGAGGCCCAAGGCCGCGTAGTCGCAGACGCGCAGGCTTCGCAACGCGGCTGCGCTGGGCGGCAGGCGCAGCCCCGAGGGTCCTGGCGCGGGCTCTCCGAGCGCGTGCACCAGGCGGGCCCAGCTCTTTGCGGCCTCGGAGAACCTCACCCGCTGCTGGATGATGATCGGGACCAGCAACTCCGAGAGCCGCAGCGCTCGCCCGAGTCGAACCCCCCGGTGGGTTCGCTGCAGCGCCCGCAGCCACGGAGGGTCGATGTCCTCCATCCATGGCGTGTCGTCGGCGCCGCACATTCGCGGAACCCGTTCGAGCGCCCAACTCGCACCGTCCCCCCACCCCTCGGCGACGACCCGCGCCCCGGTGAATCGCACCCGCACCGTGGCCGGACCGTGCGGCGTATTCGCGCTTCGCCACAGCGCATCCTCGTCCCACCGCAGCGTCGGATCACCAGGCCCAAGGCGCTGCAGTCGGACCGCCCCGCGGGGATCGTCCTGGGCCGCAAACTCGATGCCCTGGGAAGCGTTCAGTACAGAAACCACAGCAGGTGCTGGTAGTAGCGCGAATCCCACGGGGGAATGAACGAGGTCTGCACCTGTCGCTGCCAGCCATCGCTCTGCTCGACGCACGCCGGACCCTCGCCCCGGTTGCGAAGCAGCGTCTGCCCGCGGCACGAGCCCCCGGTGGCCTCCTCGACCAGCGCGTCGTAGTTGGAACGCAGGCCGAGGTTCTCGCGCAGCTCGCAGCGAGGGAATTTCCAGCGGTTGGTGTCGTTGCGCTCCTGGCCGAGCAGCGTGAAGTCATGCTGCCCCTGCTTGCCGACGCAGACCTGGATCTCCCCGTTGCGCCCGTAGACGTAGAACTCGACCACGAGAACCACGATCAGGAGGATCCACCAGCGGCTGCGCCACGATTTCGTCTCGGGCGTCGCGGAAGCCGGAGGAGAGGCATCCCCTTCCGCAGACGCGTTGGCGTCCTTCTCTGCGGGGTTTGAGGGTTCCGCGCCGTCGGCCATGCCATCGGACATACCAATCCCGCCGAAACTGCGCCAGCGCCGTTCGCTGAGCGCGCGCCGGCGGGCTGCGCGAACCCACATCGTTCCGGTATAGTTCCGCGGCGCAGCCGAAGGGCTCCGCCGAACGAACGGAAGCGACGACATGACCGACGAGGCGTGGATCGAACAGTCCCTTGCCCGTCTCGAGACCCTCGAGACGCAGAAATCCGAGTTGGAAGCGGCCGGCCAGCCAGTGCCCGCCGACCTCCACGAAGAGATGGCAACCCTTTACGAGGTGTTGGAATCGGCGGCCGACGAAGGTCCCGAGCCCGCACCGGCACCCGTGCCTACGGCTGCACCCGCGCCCGCCGGTCCGTTCGCGGCTGCGCCGATGATGGCGCCCCAGGTCGCCCCGGCGATCGCGGCTCCCCAGCCCATGACGCCCATGACGCCCATGGACGACGACGGGCTCGATGACTACAAGTCCGGCGGCAAGGGAGGCCTCATCGCCGTCGTCGGCATCGTCCTGCTCGCGGCCGGCGCTGGCGGCTACTGGTACACGACCCAGAACAAGGCGCCCCAGAAGGCACCCGAACCGGTCGGAGAAGCCAAGGTCATCTCCGCGAGCTCGGTGCCCGAGGACACCCAAGAGCCGCGAGCGGCCAAGGGCGGAAGCGCCGAACGGACCCCGGGGACCGAGATCCCCGAGGGCGAGTCGGCACCCAAGCGAGCCGCCAACAACGGTGCGGGCGGCGCGAAGAAGCCTCGCCCGACCAACAACAAGAAGAAGAAGGACGGCCGCAAGGTCGAGTCCTCAGACTCTCGCGATCCGCTCGCGGGAATCTAGCCCTCCAATCTTTAGAAGGGGCCTTTCGAAGAGGCCCCTCGCTGCGGCCGACAGGTCGCCCTTCGCTTCACCCCAAACGGGCGCCTTTTGGCGCCGACGAGCCCTCAATCATTCGGTCTCTCGACAAGAGCGCTCGATTGAGGTCGAGCAGCCTTCGCTTCCGAGCACCCCTCAGGGCGTGACCTCGAAGCGAACGCGCCCGACGAGCTGCCCGTCGGTGGTCTCGACGTCGACCCACCACTGGCCGACCCGGTCATCGGTGCACTCGTCGGGGCCCAACGACGACCACAGCCGGACCTGCCCCACCGTCCCCGCGGGCTCCACGTCGACGTCATCGAAGCGATGAACGACGACGCCGTCCTTGCGCCACACGTGGGTCAAGGTGTCGCCCTTGCCCCCGGGGATGGAGACGTCGGTGATCGCATGCAGCCTGCCGTCGACGAGGCTGTGGTGCATCCGCGACGCCTCGATCGCCAGCCGCCCGTCCGCGAGCAGCTGCGGACCCACCGCGCCCGAGGCCACGTACATCGCGACCGGCGGGACGTAGAACCGGCCGTAGTACGCACCGACCAGCGATCCCGCCGACCAGATCACCAGCAGCGCGACGACGGCCGGACGCCCCAGGTATCGCACCGGGATGTGCATCGTCCAAAAGGCCAGCGCCGAGATGATCGCGGCCGCGACGAGCGTCACCAGGCTGCGCGTGTTGGGAAGCAGCGCCGGGATGACGAGGTTGAGACAGCAAAAGAGGGTGAGGAAGTAGAAGACCGACGCGGCGATCTTGAACCGCATCAGCACCTGGTCGAAGACGACGTCGAGCGTGGAGAGCAGCGCGCACGCCCCCAGCACCACCACGAACCACTGGCTGGGCGACCCCGCAACCGCCGAGCGCCAGTAGAAGGGCAGCAGGAAGAACAGCATCCCCTGGTAGAGGTTCTTGAGCACGTACGTCATCACGTAGTACTTGATCCTCGCGTTGCGCTGCTCGGGCGCGGCGGCCCGCCCTCCGAACCAGCGGAAGAAGACCAGCAGGATGATCCACAGCATGGCCAGCGAGATCGCCAGCCAGCGCGCGTGGCCGAATCCCTTGCGGGCGAACATCAGCACGCCGATCCCCAGCCCGAGCGCATAGACCGAATGCAGCCACCACAGCAGCCGGCCGTAGCGGGCGATGAACCCCGCCGCCCCCGCGACCGGCGCAGGTGCAGGTGCAGGTGCAGGCGTCGGTGCAGGCGTCGGTGCCGGTACCTCGGGGATCGTCCCGGTCACGGACTCGATCCCGCCGGCCGAAGGGGGGTCAAGGGGCTCGACGTCGGGCACGGCGTCGAGCATAGCCCGAGCGCTGGTGTCGCAGCTCAGTCGTGCGACATCAACTCGAGCGCAGCGGCCTCGATGTCGCGCTCGGTCACGAGCACGAGGTCGGCTGCCGGACCCAGCGGAATGAAGGTGTCCTCGGCGACGACCCGGGCCATCGCGCCCGTGTAGCCCATGTCGATCAGGGCCGCGAAGACGCCCTCCGAGACGCCTCCGCTGCGACGGGTCTCGTCGACCACCAGGACCCGACCGGTCGCCAACGACTCGCGCAGGAGGTCCGCGGTGGGCATGGGCGCAATCCAGCGCAGGTCCAGCACCCGGGCCCGAATGCCGCGGGCTTCGAGGCGTTTCGCGACGCGCCGGGACATTCGAACGCCGTTGGCGAAGCTGACGAGCGTGAGGTCCTCCCCCTGGCCATAGGTCTTGCCCGAGCCCAGCGGCACGACGTCCGCGTCGGGGTCATAGGAGGCCGCGTACAGTCCGTCCCCGTCTTCGTGCAGATCACGGGTGTGGTACAGCGCGATCGGCTCGAGGAACACGGACACCGATCCATCGACACGCGCCGACGCGACGCAGGTGCGCATCATGGCGGCGGCGTCCGGACCGTTGCTCGGCGAGGCGATGATGAGGCCCGGGATGTCGCGGAAGAGCGCGATCGAGTTGTCGTTGTGGAAGTGACCGCCGAAGCCTGCCTGGTAGGCGTACCCCGCGATCCGAACGACCATCGGGTTTCGGAACTGCGCTCGGGAGAAGAACTGCAGCGAGGCCGCCTCTCCTCGCAGCTGGTCTTCGGCGGTGTGAAGGTAGGCGAGGTACTGGATCTCTGGAATCGGGATGCAGCCGACCTGGGCGGCGCCGATCGCCAACCCGAGGATCGTCTGCTCATCGAGCAGCGTGTCGTAGACCCGGACGCCTCCCGCCCGCTTGAGCAGTCCGCGCGTCACCCCGTACACGCCGCCCTTGCGCGCGACGTCCTCACCAAAGATTGCGACCTCGTCGTACTTCACCAACAGGTCGCCCAGCACCCGATTGACGTGTCCCGAGAGCGCCAGCGGCCCTCCTTCCTCGGGCAGGCGCGCACCCCAGAACGTGTGGCGAGCGCTCGGTTCGATCGAGCGCCGCACCTCCTTCGCGACCGCGTCTGGAGACCGAGGGCTGATCGGCGCCATGACGTCTGCCGCGTCGCGCAGCGGCTCGCGCGATGCGGCGTCCTCGGCCAGCGCCGCGACCTCGTGCCGCTTGGCCTCGTACCGCCCCAGGATCTCCTCGCGGGTCAGCACGCCCGCCTGCAGTAACAGCTTGGCCGTGCTCGCCACGGGATCGCGGTCGAGCTCGGCTCGAAGCTCGTCCACCGTGCGGTAGGCCAGCGCGACGTCCGAGCCCGCGTGGCCGAACAGACGCACCACATCCAGATGCAAGAAGGCAGGCTTGCGTTCGTCGCGAACGAACTTCGCGGCTTCGCGAGCGACCCGCGTCGCCTCGACGAGGTCGCACCCGTCGGCGTGGAAGTAGCGGATCGACGGGTAGTTCTCGAAGCGCCGCGCGATCCAGCCGGGCGCCGTTCGAACGCTGATCCCGATGCGGTTGTCTTCGCAGACGAACAGCAGCGGCAGATCGAGCCCCTGGTGCGCGATGTACCCGGCGGCATTGAACGCACCGGTCGCCGTGGAGTGGTTGGCTGAGGCGTCACCGAAGCTGCACATCACCACCGAGCGCGCGGGGATCTCCGCGTTGAGCGACAGCCGCGCCGCGCGCTTGAGGTGGAAGGCCATCCCCACGGCCTTGGGCAGATGCGAGCCGATGGTCGAGGTCTGCGGGGGGATCGCCATCGCGCGGCTGCCGAAGACCTTGTGCCGTCCGCCGGCGATCGGCTCGTCCCGGGCCGCCGCTGCCCCGAGCAGCACGTCGCGCGCCGCGTGCTCGTACGCGACTTGGTGCGCGCGATGCAGAAAGAACGCGCCGGAGCGGTAGTGCAGCAGCGCCGGGTCGGTCGGACGCAGCGCCTCGGCGACCGCGACGTTGCCCTCGTGGCCCGAGGACCCGATCGTATAGAACCCCTGCCCCCGCTCCCGCAGGGCCAGCGCGGCAAAGTCCAGGTGGCGACTGGTCAGCTGGGCGTCGAAGATGGCGACCGCGTCCTGGGGGGTCAGGACGGACGCGAGGCGTTCGCCGGCCTCGGAGCTTGTCACCGCGTCGGCCTGGCGAAGCGTCTGTACGAACGCCTGGTCCAACGTTTCTGCGGAGAAGGACGCGTCGATCTCACTCATCGGTGCGGCCAGTGATACCCCGTTGTGGGCCCACAGCCCACCGCACTTGACGCGCCCAACGCCGCTCGCTCGCGGTATCCTTTCCACATGCGCGGGGGTTGGACGTGGATTGTGGCGGGAGTGATGGCTTCCTTCGCGCCCGCGCAGGCCTCCGCCCGGCCCGCCCCGATGCCCGGATCTGGCGAGGTCGCTGGCCGGGGCTTCATCGGCTTCGACCTCGACGCGGTCTACTGGCAGGGGAACGTCGTCACGCCCGCAGCCCAGGGGGAGCTGTGGCTGCGCGACCACGGGCCGGGCGTCTTCGGCTATCGCCGGGTTCCCGGCAGCCTCTCGGCCGGCTTCGCGCTCAACGAATGGCTGGCCCTGGGCGCACGGATCGACTGGGCGGTCGAGCCTCGCGAGGGCACCGTCACGGTGCGGGGTGGTCTGAGCCCCTACGCTCGGCTGTACTTCGCCCGCGACCGCAACGTGCGGCCCTTCGCCCTCCTGCGCGCCGGGATGGGCCGTTCCAACACGGTCAGTGCGGGCGACGATGGCATTCGCGCCGTCGGGCCCCGCACTTGGTACCCGACGATCGGCGCGGGACTGGGGACCAATGTGTTCATCACCGAGGTGATCTCCTTCGACGCGGCGGCCACGATCGACCAGCGCTGGAACCTCGTCCGTCCGCTCGCCGAGCCCGGCGCACCGGCCGATGCGAGCGCCGCCAGCTGGCGCTACCGCGACACCACCATCTCCGCCGGCCTCGCGCTGGGTTTCTCTCACTGGTTCTGAGGCTCGACCGGAGCCGGGTCGGGCTCGACTCCGGCCGGGTCCTTCTGCAGCTCTTCGAGCAGCGTCCGCAGCGCTTCGTCCTTTTCGGCCACCTCGCGCTTGGCGTCCTCGTCCTCGAATCCCAGCAGCCTGCGCAGCGGATTCATGACCTCATGACCGCGGCGGTAGTAGTCGACCCAGTGTTCGTTCGCGAGCGGCTTGCCGGTGTCCTCGTTTCGCCTCAGCTCTCCGCGAAGCTCCGCCATGAGGTCCGCATAGTCCTCGCGCGCCTCCTCCAGCGAGATCTCGGGCATGGGCAGCGGTGGCGGCGGGCCTGCGGGGGTGGGCGGGGTCTTCACCACGGCGTCGCCGCGAGGCCCGGTCCGCGGCGTCCCGGCGCGGGAGGAGGGCGCCTGGTCCGCGGGCGCGGGGGTCGTCTGGGCGCCGCGAACGTCCGCGGGGACGGCCAGCTGCTGCATCTCCCGCGTCATCAGATGGTAGACGGCGAAGGCGACGACGGCGGCGCCCAGCGCCGCCAAGATCAGCAGGGTTCGCTCAGTCACCGCGGGCAGCATATCCTCGGCGTCGGCTGCCATGAGCACGATTTTCGACAAGATCCTCGACGGTGAAATCCCCTGCCACAAGGTCTACGAGGACGACCATGTCCTGGCGTTTCTCGACGTCGGACCGCTCGCCGAAGGGCACACGCTGGTCATCCCCAAGGAGCGCAAGGCGTACCTGCACGAGCTCAGTGACGACAGCGCGGCGGCGATCGGACGCGTCCTGCCCCGCATCGCGCGGGCGGTCATGGAGGTCACCGGAACCTCGCAGTACAACATCCTGCAGAACAACGGACCGCTGGCCCACCAGGCCGTCTTCCACGTCCACTTCCACATCATCCCCAAGCCCGACGACCCCTCGGGGCTCGGCGTGCGGTGGCCGGCGGGGAGCCTCGAGGCCGAGTCGGGCGCAGCGCTGGCGACCCGGCTCCGCGACGCGCTCGGCTGAGCGTGCAGCACCTCGTCGAGACCGCGGCGGCGGCGGTGGTAGCCTTGCGTTCGCGTGTTCGGATCCATCGCGTTGGTGTGCACGGCGGCGCTGCGACTCGCCCTTGCACCACCGGGCTCGTCCGCAGACGACGCATCGGTCGTCGGGTTCCAGCTCCCGCGCATCGACGGGCACGAGCGCCTCGCAGCATCCCTGGGTGCGCACGCTCGGACCGCACAGCTCGCGTTCGAGACCGCGACCTACGAGCCGGGGTCCTTCGACATCTCGCAGCTCCCGCGGCGCTCGCGGGCGCTCGTCGAGTCCTCGGGCGTCGACGACGTCGTCTGGGTGGTGCACGAACCGCTCCCGATGCGGCTGTATCTCTACGAAGGCTCGACAGGCGCGGTCTGGACGCGCAGCCTCGAACCGACCCAGCTCGATGCGACCGCGACCGAGGTCGTCTCGAACGTGAGCATCGCAATCGGGATGGCCCTGCGAGCCGGCGAGATCCGAGACATGGCTCGGGTCGACCCAGACTCGCTCGACCCCGACCCGACCCCTGCCCCTGACCCCGAACCCGTTCCAGACCCGCCACCGGCTCCCCTGCCCGCCTCTTTGTGGCCGGCGAGGCATCCAGGTGCCGTGTGGATTCGACTCGGCTACCTCGGCAACACGTTCTCGAGCGCGATGCCGTGGCACAGCGCGCTCGCGCTTCGCGTGACGTGGAAGGTCCGCCCCTCGATCGAGCTGTGGGCTCGCTACGCGTACGTCGCGACCCAGGCGATCTCGCTGGGCGGCGTCGAGCTCGACCTTCGCCGACACCCCGTCACCCTCGGTGCGGGCGCCCGCATTCCCTTCGCGCCCCGGTTCGACGCCGCGGTCGGGGGCGCGGTCACCGTGGACCCGGTCACCCGCGTCGTGTCCACCGGCGGGCCCCCCCTCCAATCCGCGGATGACGGGCTGCGGCTGCACGCCAGCACGATTGCCTATGCGGGTATCGGGGTTCATGTCGCACCACGCGTCCGCATGGCCCTCGACGTGGCTGTGGACGTTCTGCTCACGCGGGCGGACGTCGTCGTCCGCCGAGGGGATGCCCAGGTCCGCCATGAGCCCAACCGGGTGCGCCTCGCGACCGGCGTGGGGATCGAGATTGGGCTCGGCGGACCGAGGAAGAAAGAGTGACCCGCATCCTCCCATGCACACCACCCTCAACACGTGCACGCGAGCCCGTCGGCACCGATATGCTTCGCAGCGACCGGACCCGTCGTGAGTCGCCCTGATGCACCCGAGGCGACGTCGCTCGACGCGGCGGTTGCGAAGCGCGCGGCACAGGGCGACCGCGCCGCTCAAGCGACCATCGCGCGACGGGTGCTGCCTCGGGTGCGCAAGGTCGCCCGATCCCTGGCCACGTGCACCGCCGACGCCGACGACGCCGCCCAGCACGCGCTCCTGGAGGTGCTGCGGAGCTGCCACACGTACCGGGGAGATGCCGCGCTGGAGCGATGGGCAGCCCGCATCGCGACCCGCGCCACGCTTCGACACCTCCAGCGAGAGCGAACGCGGTCGACGGCAGGGGACGCCGCTGGGGTCGAAGACGCCGCTGACCACCGCGGAGGCGAAGCCCAGCTGGCGGAGGAGCTGCCGCGGGCGCTGTCGCTGTACCTGCGCGAGCTTCCGGAGCCTCAGCGCAACGCCCTGGTGCTGCATCACGCGCTGGGATACTCGCTCGATGAGGTCGCAGAGCTCACCCTCGTCAGTCCCAACACGGTCAAAGGGCGACTGAGGCTCGGGCTCGCGTCGCTTCGCAAGCTGGTGCGGCGAGAACAACGAATCGGCGCCCCCGCGACGCCGAGCACGAGCCTGGAGCCCGCACCATGAACGAAACGCGCGAACCCTTCGACTGGTCCCAGCTCGGTGAGGCGCCGCTTCCCGGAGAACGCAGCGACGACGCGCTGCTCGAGGCGGTGCTTGCACGAGCCAACGCCGCGCCCGTCGCCGGGGCGTCCGCCTCCCCGCGAGGGGTGCGTCCGACCGTGATCGCGGCCGCCGTGTTGCTGGCTGCGGTCGTTTTGCTGGCTGCGGTAGGGCTCTCGGCGCTCGCCCCGTCGTGGACGCGGGCGCTGCTCGGAAGCGACGAGGGCACGCTCGCCCCGGACGTGGAGGCACCCCCCGACGAGGAGCGACAGGCGGTGCATCGCTCCGGCCGCGCCCACGCTCCCGAAGCGCCCGCGAGAGAGCCCGTGGTACCGGACCCTGACCCTGACCCTGACCCTGACCCAGACCCAGACCCAGACCCTGACCCTGACCCTGACCCAGACCCGGACCCAGACCCTGACCCAGACGCGAGGTCCGACCGCACGCCCGTGCGCACCCAGCCCGCCCCATCGGCCGAGGCCATGCTCCGTGCGGCGCAGGATACCTTCGCGACCGAGGATTCCGCCGGCGCGATCGCCCTGTACCGGGCCCTGTTGCGCGCCCACCCTCGGAGCGCCCAGGCCCGAGCCGCGCGCCTGTCCCTGGGGCGACTGGAGCTCTCGGCAGGTCGGGCCCGCAAAGCCCTCGCCCAGTTCGACCGCTACCTCGACGCTCCGGGCGGAAGCCTGCGCCAAGAGGCACAGCTGGGCCGTCTCGACGCCCTGCGCCAGCTCGGCCGAACCGCCGCCGAACGATCGGCGATCGAGTCCTTCCTGGTGCAGCACCCGACCACGGTCCACGCTACGCGACTTCGCGCGCGTCTGGAGGACCTGCGATGAAGCAGGCCATGCTGACGGTCCTCCTGTTCGGACTCGGCTGCGAGCTGCGCGATGACGTGCTCGTGATCGAGACGGGTGAAGACTCGGCCCACAGCGGATCCGACGGGAGCTCGAGCGGAGCATCGAACGTGCAGGTCTGCAGGTCTGCAGGATGCAACCTCACCTGCGAAGACGCGCCGGCCTGCGAACAAACCTGCCAGAAGGGAGGCTGCACGACCGCATGCGTCGACACCACGACCTGTGACATCGCGTGCGGGGGCGCCGGATGTGCGAGCCGCTGCTCGGGCACCGACACCTGCACGCTGTCGTGCCCGCAGGGGGGCTGCACCCTCGACTGCGAGGACACCAACACCTGTCGGATCACCGACTGCACGGCTGGCTGCGCCGTCGACTGCGGCGACGCGACGGAATGCTCGGTGTCGTGCGAAGCCGGGCAGGGCTGCGTCGCTGGGTGACCTCGCAGCCCGTGGCTGCTAGGGGGCGTCGCTGGGGGCGTTGGGATTGGCGCTCTCCGCGAAGGACGCGCTCGCGCAGGCGACCTCGCACGGTCCGCACGAGAAGCGCACGTGGAAGTGCTTGTCGTGCCCCGGGTAGTGCCGGACCAATCCGCGCCGTGCGTACGCACCTCGGGGGTACTGCAGCAGCGAGGTCAGCTCGTCGTCCTCGGCGCCCGCGGCCTGAGCCGCGCGGTACAGGTGCTTCTGCCGCTTGTAGTCCAAGAAGATGACCTGGGTATCGAGCGCGGCAAAGGCTTGAACGAACGCCCACGCAGCCGCCCAGTCGACCCTGCGCGCCCGAAGGTCGGCATAGCGGGACACGCCTTCGCGACGCGGCAACCGAATGTCGATGTCGCGTCCGGTCTGATGCGACTTGTGGTGTCCCACCGGACCACCATGGGGACCGCTCATCGAACCGAGCGCGAGCTGCCCCTGCCACGGCGTCCGCGTGCGAAAGTCATCGAGCCCGCGCAGGAGCTCGGAGACCGCGTAGCTCGTTCCGTACGAGGTCTGCGGCATGCGCAGCCGGTAGCCTTCGCCCTCGGGGATCTGCACGCCGGCCAGCAGCACGCCCATATCGGGCGCGCCGATGCCGACCGCACCGCGTCGAACTCGCTCGCCTGCGCTGGGGGTCGCCGCGACCCAGTCGCGTACGATCGGGTCCGCGAAGACGGTCAAGACATTGCCCGGCTTCATCTTGCCCCGATAGGGCCAGTTGTAGGAGCGGAGGTCGGACGGCGTGACACCATGGGCGCGGGCGATGCTCGCCCACGAGTCGCCCTGCGCAATCGTGTACTCGACCTCCGCGCGGGCCGGAGGGATGCGCGCGGCCCTGATCCGCAGGCGCAGACCTCTGCGGACCCGCTCGACGTCGTCGCCCAGCCCGTTCCATCCCCGGACCTCCCAGGGCTCCACACCGTGTCGAAACGCGATCTCGGCGATGGTCTCTCGCGGCGCCACCTTGTGGCGAATCCAGCGTCGCGGCACCGGCGTGTCGACCTCGCGCCCGGTGTCGCAGCGCGCCGGGTCGAACGTCCACGAGGACGCTTCGGCATCGTCGTCGGGCGCGGAGACGGACGACTGCCCCACGGGGGCACCTGCATCGATCGCCCCGAGGTCGAGGTCGGACACGCCCAGAGCACTGGCGACCAATGCCGCCAGCGCCATCACCCATCCACCAGCCATCGACCCGAGTATGACCGATGTCGACGCGCTTTGAACAGCCACGCGGCGCGAGACACGGACGTCCCCTATACTCGTCTCCATGGACTTTCGCCGCTGCGTTCCTGCCGTGCTCTATGTCGCTGCCGCACTCACCGGTGGTTGCGGTGACGACGGAGGCGGACAGACCGGGAGCAGCAGCGGTACGGACGGCACGGGCACCACCGGCAGCGCCGACGACACGTCGGTCGCGGACGGATCGTCCTCGGGAAGCAGCAGCAGCGGCGGCAGCACCGTCGAAGAGCCTGAGCCCGAGGTCGACTGGACGCGGCTGCCGTGCGATCCGATCAACCCCGAGTACTGCGGGTATCCCTTTCCGAACAATGTCTTCACGGACGCCGACCCCCAGACGCCCACCGGTCGCCGCCTCGCGCTCTCGGAGGCCTTGATGCCCACGAGCAAGAGCGAGGTCAAACCCAAGGCCGATGCATGGGCCGTTCGCGACGGCTTCTCGGTCGGCTCGGTGATGATGGTGCACATGCCCGGCGCAACCGAAGCCGGCCTGCCCATCTCCACAGACATCGCGGCCTCGATGGCCGACGGCTCACCCACGGTCCTGCTCGAGCCGGCGACCGGCGAGCGCATCCCCCACTTCAGCGAGCTCGAACGGGTCGACGACAGCAGCCGGGCCACGCTGTTCATCCGCCCCGCGGTCGCGCTGACCCCCGGGACCCGCTACATCGTCGCCATTCGCGGCGTCCAGGACGAGGCCGGCGCTGCCCTGCCCGCCTCGGAGACCTTCGCCGCGCTTCGAGACCTCACCGAGGACCCCACCGTCGACGAACGCCGCCCCCTGTACGCCGACATCTTCGCCCGCCTCGGCGAGGCGGGGGTCGAACGGGGCGACCTGCAGTTGGCCTGGGACTTCACGACCGCCAGCGATGCGAACAACACCGACAACCTCGTGCACATGCGCGACGAGGCCCTCGCCGCGGTGGGCACCGAGCCGACCTTCGAGATCACCGACGTCCAAGAAGACTTCGACCCGCGGGTCGCGTACCGCATCGAGGGCACGTTCGAGGTCCCCCTCTTCCTCGACACGCCGGGCCCGGTCTCGGTCCTCAACATCGGGGACGACGGCCTGCCCGAGGCGACCGCCGTGGCCGAGTTCGGATTCGTCATGCTCATCCCGGCCTCGGCCACCACGACCCCTGCAGCGCTCCTTCAGTACGGACACGGCCTGCTGGGTGAACGGGAGGAGATCGAGCGAGACCACTTCCTCGACTTCATGGACACCTACGGCTACGCGATGTTCTCGACCGACTGGATCGGGCTGTCGAGGCCCGACGAAGCCTTCCTCGGCGTCATCTTCGACAGCGGCCGGATCGAGGAGTACGAGGGTGTCTTCGCCCGAACCCAGCAAGCGCTGATCAACGCGCTGGTGCTCAACAGGGTGGTCGGCTCGGGCATCGCGGTCGATGAGACCTACGCCCCGCTGCTCGACCCGTCCGAGAATTACTACTACGGCATCAGCCTCGGCGGCATCCTCGGCACCGTCTACATGACGCTCTCGACCGACGTCACCCGGGGCGCGGCCGACGTGATGGGCACGCCCTTCGTCACGCTGCTCACCCGCAGCCGCCAGTTCGACGCCTTCTTCGCGATCGCCAAGAACACCTACGAAGACCCTCGCGACGTTCAGCTCGCGCTCACCCTCGCCCAGAACTTCTGGGACCGCGCCGAGCCCATCGGCTTCCTGCCTCACCTCCGCGATCAGCCCTTCGCGGACACGCCCGCCCACGAGCTGATGATGCGCGCGGCGGTCGGGGACCACTCCGTCTCCACGCTCTCCGCCCAGGTGCAGGCCCGCTCCCTGGGCGCCCCGCACGTCGACTCTGGCGTTCGGGAGGTGTTCGGGCTGGAGGTGATCACCCAGGCCCAGGGCGTGGGGTACGTCGAGTACGATTTCGGTCTGCCTGACGAGCCTGCGTGCCCGGTCCCGATGCGGCTGTGTACCGACCCCCACGGAGCACTGCGCGGCCTGCCCTCTGCCGACGAGCAACTGGACCACTTCCTGAGAACGGGCGAGATCGTCAACTTCTGCCCGGACGGTGTGTGTTCGTTCCCCGAGCTGTCCGGTTGCGAGGGCGGCGAAGACAGCGCGGCGCTGTGCATACCCTAGTACCTCGTGTCTGAGGGACTAGAGCGGGGCGTTCACCACGCGAAACGTCAGGTTCATCCGCGGTGCGACGGGCCGCTTGGTCCGCGGGACCCAGTGCTTGAAGTGCTGCTGCGTGGTGCCCCCCATCAGCAGCAGGTCGCCGCCTCCCAGCGCGTACGCGATCGTCTCGCCGCCGTCCTTGGGCCTGAGCAAGAAGCGGCGCGGGCCGCCCAGCGACACCGAGGCGACCCCGATGTCGTCGCGACTGGGACCGAGCTCGGGCTCATCATCGGCGTGGGCACCCATCGCGTCCGCGCCATCGCGGTAGTGATTGACGAGCACGCTGTTGAATCCGTACCCAAAGAGCGTGCGCAGTCGCTCGCGGACCTCGAACAGCTCGGTGGTCCACGGACTGGGCTCGAAGAGGCGCCTGGAGTAGCGGTAGGCGCAGCCTGGGTCGCCATGCCAGCTGGTCAGGCGCGGCGTCAGGTGGGTCTTGCCGAACATCGTGATCGGCTCCTGACGCAGGGGAAGCGTCTCCAGCAGCCGCTGCATGAGCGCCTTGTGCTCGGCAACGAAGCCGGGAATCAAGCGAGCCCAGCTGCCGCGGCCGAGATCGCGGTGCTGGGCCCCCTGCGGCATGATGCCGATGCCTCTACATGTGCGAGATGACGTCGGAGCCGAACTCCGAGCACTTGCGCAGGGTGGCGCCTTCCATTTGGCGCTCGAAGTCGTAGGTGACGGTCTTGGCGCCGATCGCCCCGTCCATGCCCTTGATGATCAGGTCGGCAGCCTCGGTCCAGCCCATGAAGCGGAACATCATCTCACCGGAGAGGATGACCGAGCCGGGGTTGACCTTGTCTTGGCCGGCGTACTTCGGCGCGGTGCCGTGCGTGGCTTCGAACAGCGCCACACCGGTGTCGTAGTTGATGTTGCCGCCCGGCGCGATGCCGATGCCGCCCACGCACGCCGCGAGCGCGTCGGAGATGTAGTCGCCGTTGAGGTTCATCGTGGCGATCACGTCGTACTCGCCAGGGCGAGTGAGCAGCTGCTGCAGGAAGGCGTCGGCGATCACGTCCTTGACGACGATCTTGTGTCCGTCCTTCTCGATCGTCTGCCAGGGGCCCCCGTCGAGGTCCTGCGCGCCGAACTCGTTCTTGGCCAGGGCGTAGCCCCAGTCTCGGAACGCGCCCTCGGTGAACTTCATGATGTTCCCTTTGTGGACCAGCGTGAGGCTGTCGCGCTTGTTCTCGAACGCGTACTTGATCGCGGCGCGAACGAGGCGGTTGGTGCCCTCTTCAGAGATGGGCTTGATGCCGATGCCGGTCGTGTTCGGGAAGCGAATCTTGCCGAACCGGTCCGCGAAGTGCTCGCGCATCAGCGCCATGAAGCGCTTGTTGTCCTCGGTGCCCGCTTCGAACTCGATGCCCGCGTAGATGTCCTCGGTGTTCTCCCGGAAGATGACCATGTTGGTCTTCTCGGGGTGCTTGACCGGGCTGGGGACGCCGGTGAACCAGCGAACGGGACGCAGGCAGGTGTAGAGATCGAGCTGCTGGCGCAGGGCGACGTTGAGGCTGCGGATGCCACCGCCGACGGGCGTGGTCAGTGGGCCCTTGATGCCCACGAGGTAGTCACGGAACGCGTCGGTCGTCGCGGAGGGCAGCCACTCACCGGTCTGGCTGAACGCCTTCTCGCCGGCGAGGACCTCGAGCCACTCGATCTTCCGCTTGCCACCGTAGGCCTTCTCCACCGACGCATCGAACACGCGAACCGCCGAGGCCCAGATATCGGGACCAATGCCATCGCCCTCGATGAAGGGAATGATCGGTTGATCGGGCACCTGCAGCCCGGAGTCGTTCATCGTGATCTTCTCGCCCATAACGAGCGGCGGTATACCACCGGGGGGAATGCCGAAAAAGAGGGGTCAGGGCCCCTACGCGAGGCTTGCAGCCAATCCGCTGGTGAGGAAACAGACCTCGCGCGGTGGTCGCCCAGGCCGGTGCACGAGCCGCAGCGCGAAACTGCGGTGAACGCCGCGGGCGCTTCGCGCGGCCGACCCCCCTACCAGTCGTCGCGGAAGCGCAGGACCTTGTCGCGCACCCGCTGATACACGCCCGTCGTGGCCCTGACGTCGCCGGCGTTGTAGAGCGCGATCGAGGCGATGTCGCCCTTCTCGTAGGTGCTTGCGACCATCGAGCCGTCCATTTCTTCTTTGGGCGAGGTCAGGCCCAGCGCCCAGCACACCACGTCGAGGGACGACGGCCCTCGGCTCTGGCCCATGGCGTAGTAGAGGTCCAGATGGGGTCGCAGGGAGTAGCGGTTCGAGAGCAGGTCGACTCGAGCGTCGACGTCGTGGATCAGGCTGCGGCCCTGCAGGAACGGGACGTCGAAGCCGCGACCGTTGTAGCTGACGACCACCTCGGCGTTGCCGGCCAGCACCCAGAAGGCGCGGAGCAGATCCTTCTCGGACACCGGACGGATCCACGCGGGCAGGCTGCCGACATCGGCGTTGGGCGGCGGGACCACCAACACGGTGACCTCCATCGTGCGGGGGTCCTGCTCACCGTCCCCCACCGCCAGCGAGATGACCTTGCCGAAGTACGGCGAGAGGCTCATCACCTTGGACTGATCCCAGTCGTTGCGCTCGGCGACCTTGGCGACGGCCTGGGCGATCGTGGAGGGCTCCTTGCGCACGTCGACCGCCGGCGCGGTCTCGATGTCGAAGACCAACGTCTTGCACAGGATGTCGGCGACGAGATCGTAGCCCTCCTCCACCAAGGCCTCGGGTGCGTAGCCCGGATCGTCGGCGGCCGCCTTTCGGATCCCCCGAACGTTGAGCTGGACCGCGCCCTTGTAGGTGTCCACCTCGAAGAGCGCCTTGACGTGATCGCCCACCGACATGCCGTCGATCGCCTGCATGGCGCGGCTGCTGTCGGACCAGATCTTCCCCGCCACCGACCCCTCGCGGTCCATCAGCTTGAGCTCCACGAACGGCTTGCCGGCCCGCGTCTGGGCCTTGCGGACCGATCGCAGCACCGCGTAGACGGTGAACAGTCCCCCGGCGGCCTCGATCGCGCCGAGGTTGGGCAGATGCGTGGGTTCTTGGGCGTCCACAGCGGCGAGCCTACCCCCGATTTCAGGGCCTGCGCGACCGCACGGCCCTGCCCATGGTCGTCCGCGGCGGAGCATGCTAACGATCCCCGGCGCCGTCGCGCCCGTCGCCACTTCTGGCTTCGCCCTCGGCGCACCACGCAAGGAGTCCATCATGGCTGATCTCAAAGGATCGAAGACGCACGACAACCTCAAGGCCGCGTTCGCTGGGGAATCCCAGGCCAACCGCCGCTACCTCTACTTCGCCAAGGTCGCCGACGTGGAAGGCTACCCCGAGATCGCGGGCAACTTCCGCGAGACGGCCGAAGGCGAGACCGGTCACGCACACGGCCACCTCGACTACATCAAGAAGGTCGGCGACCCCGCCACGGGTCTGCCCATGGGTGACACCGCCGAGAACCTCAAGGCCGCCGTCGCCGGCGAGACCCACGAGTACACGGACATGTACCCCGGCATGGCCAAGACCGCCCGCGAAGAGGGCTTCGGCGAGATCGCCGACTGGTTCGAGACGCTCGCGAAGGCCGAGAAGGCCCACGCCGGTCGCTTCCAGAAGCTGCTCGACGACATCGGCTGAGCATCCGAATCTGTCCAAAATGGCGGCGGCATCGACTCTGGTCGGGCCGCCGTTCGTCTTTGGTTCACCGCCTGCTAGGCTGCCAGCCGCACCGTGGCCGACGAAAAGAACATCTCGTACCAGCCCACCGACGGTCTCTCCTACGACCCCAACGAGGACAAGTATTGGGACGAGCAGGCCCTGGACAAGGAGGTCCTGCGCACCTTCGAGGTCTGCCATGGCTGCCGGATGTGCTTCAAGTACTGCGACGCGTTCCCAGACCTGTTCAAGCTCATCGACGACCGGCACGACGGAGACGTCCGCAAGCTGACCGGCGAAGAGAAGGATGGGGTCATGGACGCCTGCTTCCAGTGCAAGCTGTGCGAGGTCCAGTGCCCGTACACCCCGCGCGACCAGCACGAGTTTCAGATCGACTTCCCCAAGCTGGTGCACCGCTACCAGGCGATTCGCTACAAGAAGAACGGCCCCTCGCTGCAGGATCGGGCCCTGCGGGATCCCGACGCCGCCGCAGGTCTCGCCCGGGCCAGCCTGGGCATGGCCAACGTCATGAACCGCGTGGGTCTGCACCGCTGGTTCATGGAGAAGGTGATCGGCATTCACCGCGACAAGCTGCTGCCCGACTTCGCCGGCAAGACCTTCGAGTCGTGGGCCAGCGCGCAGGGCAAGATCAAGGACGAGCCCGGCAGCGAGGCGGTGCTCTTCCAGACCTGCTACGTCGAGCACAACGAGCCGCAGATCGGCAAGGACACCGTCGAGGTCATGGAGCGCAACGGCGTCGACCTCGGCTGCGTGAAGGGCCTCAACTGCTGCGGCATGCCGGCGTGGGAGCGCGGAGATCTGGAGCTGCTGCGCAAGAAGGCCAAGGCCAACCTCGATGCGCTCGAGCCTCACGTCGACGCCGGCTCGAAGGTGCTGGCGATCAACCCGACCTGCTCGATGATGCTGCGGCGCGAGTACCCCGAGCTGGTGGACGCCGCCGACCGTGAACGCGCGCAGAAGCTCGCCGACGCGGTGATGGACCCCAGCGAGTTCCTGTGGTCGCTTCGCAAGGAGGAGCGGTTCAACACCGACTTCAAGAGCAGCCCCGACTGCGAGGTCGCCTACCACGCACCGTGTCACCTGCGGACCCAGGGCAAGGGCTTCAAGGGGCGCGATCTGCTGCGCAAGCTCCCGGGCGTCAAGCCGACCACCGTCATGGAGTGCTGCGGACACGACGGCACCTACGCCATGCGCGTCGAGGGGTTCGAGCCCTCGCAGCGGGTGGGCAAGAAGGCCTTCGAGGGCATGCAGGATGCCCAGACGCAGATCTGGGCGACCGACTGTCCTCTGGCCGCCCTGCAGTTCGAACAGCACGCCGGCGTCCGGCCCCTGCATCCCATGTCGCTGCTCGCCAAAGCCTACCGCGGCGAGTCCTTCACCACGCCCGCGCTCGCGGGACGCGTCGACGACGAAGACGCATCGGAGCCCAAGTCATGAAACCAGTGCAACGAGACGAACTCCTCGACTACGTCACCTACAAGGAGCAGCGCGAGACGCTGCGAGCCGAGGCGCTGGCCGTCAAGGCCCCGCGACGCGTCGAGGTCGGTGAGTTCTTGGTCTTCTTGTTCGAGAACCGCGACACCGTGCGCTACCAGGTGCAGGAGATGATGCGCGTCGAGCAGATCGTCAAGGAAGCCGACATCCAGCACGAGCTCGACACCTACAATGAGCTGCTCGGTGGACCCGGCGAGCTGGGCTCGACGCTGCTGATCGGTATCGACGACGAGGCCCAGCGCGACGAGAAGCTCGTCGCGTGGCTCGAGCTGCCCAAGCATCTGTACGCAAAGCTGCCCGACGGCACGCTGGTGCGTCCGGTCTTCGATGCGCGGCAGGTCGGCGAGACCCGGCTGAGCTCGGTGCAATACCTCCGCTTCCCGGTCGGCGGGACGCCCCCGGTCTCGATGGGGTCGGACCTGCCTGCCCTCACCGTCGAAGTCGATCTCACCGACGAGCAGCGCGCGGCCCTGGAACGAGACCTTCGCACAGACCCGTAGCGACGCCGCTCGCTGGCCCTCCATGCGGGGACGATTGCAGCCGGGCCCTCGCGGCGTACGATACGGGGGCATGCGGCGCAGCCTCCTGATCGCTGCCGCGCTCGGCCTCGGATGCGGTGCGCCCCAGCCCGAGCCCGAGTTGATCGCTCACCGGGCGCCGGCCGAAGAAGCAGGAACGCCGGCCACCAACACCCCGCCGCCGCGTTTCGACATTCCCCCGCCTCCCTCGCCCGAAGCGCTGCCGAGCCGGGTCTCCTTGCCCCTGCCCGGGACCGTCCTCGCGCACGGTGGTGGTCCCCTGCGCGCCGACGTCGTCGACCGATTCGCGCGGCTGTGCGGCAAGACTGGAAGGCTCGTGCTCATCCCGACCGCCTCCGAAGGTGCGGACAATCCAGCGACGCTGCAGTCGCTGCCGACGCGCTGGCGCAAGCGGGTCGGCAACGTCGAGGTCTTGCACACCCTCGACCCCGAGCGCGCCAACGACCTCGACTTCGTACGACCCCTGCTCGAGGCCGACTGCGTATGGTTTGGAGGCGGAGCCCAGGGGCGCCTGCGCGATGCGTACGTCGACACCAAGGTCCACGAAGCGCTCCACGCGGTGCTCCGGCGCGGCGGCGTCATCGGTGGATACTCGGCCGGGGCGGCAATCCTCTCGAGCGTCATCATTCGGCGCGGCAACCCCGAGCCCGTCGAAGACGTCGGCTTCGGCGTGCTGCCGGAGGTGATCGTCGACCAACACTTCGTCGTCGAGCATCGCGAGCCCCGGCTCCGCACAATGCTGGAGCGCTACCCCGACCGCGTCGGCTTCGGCATCGACGAGCAAGCGGCGCTGCTCGTGCACGGCACCGACTACGAAGTCATCGGGCAGGGCATCATCCGGCGATGCACGCACGCCGGTGGCTGCGTCACGCTGGAGCCCGGAGCGCGCGGTCGCTACCCCTAGCAGCCCTCAATCAAGCGCTCTTTTCGAGAAGTCGAATGATGGAGGTCTCGCAGGCGCCCAAAGGCGCCTGTTTGGGGTGAAGCGAAGGGAGGCCTCGCAGCCCTACAGCAGGGTCGACGGCCTGCGCACCTGCGCCTGGGCGGGTGCAGCCGCGCCGATGGATCGGCCCACGAGCGAGACGGCCATCAGCACCCCAGCGACGAGCGCGACGTGAAGGCCCAGTCCAAAGTAGATGTCGGCGGCCCGCTGCAGCTCCATCCACGCGCAGATCCCAGCGACGATCATCCCGCCCCATCGGACGTACCAGCCGACCTGGGGCCCATCGCCTTCGGCGTGTGCGCGAGCGGTGTGCACCGCGAGCAGCACGCCAGACACCAGCGCGAACCCGAGCAGCGGCAGACTCGCGACCGCAGCGTCCCCGAGCCACAAGACGATCGCGACCAAGACCAGCTGGCTGTGCATGAACGCCAGCGGGAGCCGGAGGATTCGGCGCGCGATGGGGTACGGCACGGTCCGCGGCAGGATCGACACGCCCAGGCCGAACAAGAACGGGGAGCCGAAGCCGAGCATCATCAAGAGCCCTTCGAGCGCACCCCTGGAGAACTCTTCGGAGAGCAGCGCCAGGAACGACCGCCCATCGGGTGCCCACGGGAACGCACTGCTGACCGCAAGCGCCAGACCAGCAACACACGCCGAGATGGGGACCGGCGCCTCGGGACGGGGGGACGCAGCGTTGTCGCTCACCGGGCGAGGATCGCACGCGAGGAAACCGGCGCGGAAGTCTGCCACCACAGATGGCCCGCGCGTCGCCGGAGATAGGTTTGGCAGCATCGATGGCGGCAAAAAAAACCAGATCACCGCCGGAAAAGTGCTTCGATGACGGTGTCTGATCATCGGACGGCGGCGACGTCGTCACTCCACCGTACCTGCGCACGTCTCGCCACCGTCGAGTGGCCTTCGATTCACTGCGTCAGCGGTCCGGTCCCACGCTTCGGGACCTTCGAACCTGGGTACGTCCGACCATCCGCCACCTCGCGCTTCGCGAGCTGCACAATCGAGCGCAGGGCGGATGGGAAAAGCGTTGGGGGCCTAGCCGACCGGGGTTGGATGCGGAAGGGGGGAAGCCCCGGTCGGCCAGGCCACACTCAACACTGATCGATATAGCAAACCCTCTTGGGGTGCGGTAGAGGTTTGCCGTGCTCAGGGATGGGTTTGCGTTCGGAGTCTTCGTATTCCCGAGCACCAAGTCATCTCGATGGGATCGAGCGACACCAAGCGCGAGGTCCGCGTTTCTCGAGGTTGATGCATGTGTGGGCGATTCACCCTGACGACGGCGGACTACACTGCGGTCGCGAAGGCACTGGATGCCGACTTTGACCCGGCCATCCACGGCGGCTACCAGCCCCGCTACAACGTCGCGCCCTCGGATGTCCATTGGATCACCTGCCTGGAGCCCGATGCCGTGCGGCCGGCCCTGCAGCTTGGGACCTGGGGATTTCCGAGGGCGCACGGCCCGCTCATCAACGCCCGCTGCGAAACGATGCATGCGCGCGCGGCGTTTCGGGACGCGGTGTGGACGCGAAGATGCGGCGTGGTCGCCGATGGCTTCCTGGAGTGGACCGGACCGCGCGGCGCCCGTCAGCCGCACTGGTTTCGACGGCCGGACCGCACCCCCTTCGTCTTCGCGGGTCTGTACCGCGACGACGTGGATCCGAACAGCGGCGAGCTGAAGCGATCCTTCACCGTGCTGACGACCGCACCCAACGCGCTCGTCGAGCCCTACCACGACCGCATGCCGGTGGTGCTCCCCCCCGAGCAGGCGAAGCGATGGCTCCGCTGGTCATCGACCCGCCGTGACGCGGCCGCGATCACGGAGCTCCAGCAGGTCCTCGCGCCCCTGGACCCGCAGTGGCTGTGCAGCATCCCGGTCTCGCGCCGCGTGAGCGACGTCCGCCACGACGACCCCGACTGCCTGCAGACGGTCGAACTGCCTCCTGCCCCGCCTGAGCAGCAGTCCCTCTTCTGACGCTCCATGCTCGCGCCCTTCATCGGTGCCGTCCTCGCTGCCGCACCCGCGGCCGAGGACCGGGCGCTCCCGATTCAGCCCGAGCCGCGGCGCTACGTTGCCGTGCGCGCGGTCGATGAGATCGTCATCGACGGACGCGCCGACGAGCAGACGTGGGCCCTCGCCCCCGAAGACGACCGCTTCCGCGAGCGAAGCCCACAGCTGGGCCGTGTCGCCCCGCATCGGACCGCCTTCAAGGTCGCATACGACGATCAGAACCTCTACGTGTTCATCGACGCGCAGTCCGAGCCGGGCGAGGTCATCGTGCGCACGCTTCGACGCGACAACACCGGCATCTTCTCCGACGACACCGTCTACGTGAAGCTCGACCCGACGCACAACCGCAGCAGCGGATACAGCTTCGGGGTCAACGCCGACGGGGCGCAGATCGACATCATCGGCCTACAGGATGGCCGCGACTTCATCGTCGAGTGGGATGCGGTGTGGGCGGCCGAGACCGTCCGACGCGAGGACGGATACTCGGTGGAGTACCGCATCCCGTTCGCTGTGTTGGGCATCAAGAGCGCCGACGCTGCGACGATGGGCCTGAACTTCTCCAGGGATGTGCCGGCGGACAACGCAACCTACGACTGGCGGCTGTTCGTCCCCCCGCGGTCGGCCATGGCCGCCAGCCAGTTCGGCACGCTGGAGGGACTCGAGCGCATCCGGGCCGGCCGCGCTCTCGAGATCACGCCCTACGTGCTGGCACAGACGAGCTTCGACCGCACGTTCAGCGCCGACCCGACCCGTCGACCCAACGTCGCCTCGGGGGCCGACATGCGCGTACAGATTGGCGCGACCTCCTATGCCGAGGCCACCCTGCTCACCGACTTCGCGCAGGTCGAGGCCGACGCCGTCCAGGTAGCGCGCAACCGGTTCCCGCTGTTCTTCCCCGAGCGGCGGCCCTTCTTCATCAACGGGCTCGACGTCTTCAACTTCGGCCGACGCAGCGAGGCCCAGCTCTTCTTCTCGCGACGCATCGGGCTCGCCGACGGGAGCCCGGTTCCCATCCTCGGCGGCGCAAAGGTCTACGGACGCAGCGGAGCCCTGCAGTACGGACTGCTGCAGGTGCAGACGATGGGCGCGACCGAAGAACCCCAGCGAGGGGTCCAGTCCAGCAGCCCCGAGAGCTTCACCGTGGGCCGCGTCCGCGTCCAAGCCACGCGAGCCCTCAACGTCGGCTTCCTGGCGCTGGGCCGACACCGCGTCGCCTCGGTCGGCCACGACGATGCGGCCGGCGGAGTCGATGCGCAGCTCATCACGCCGGACGGTCGCTTCGTGGCCTACGGTTTCGTCGCCGGCACCTGGGCCCAGCAGCAGCCCCGCGAGGACGTCCCGGAGGAAGACGCACCCGCGCACCGCCCCCCCGACGAGATCGGCTCGTCCGCGCACGCCTCCTTCGAGTATCGCGGGCTGTACGTCCGTCCGAGTCTGTCGTGGCTGTGGAGCGACGAAGACTTCGATCCGCGCCTGGGATTCTACCGCCGCACCGCCGCGACCAACCAAACCGCCGACCTGCGCTTCGTCCCTCGCCCCAAGACGTCGGTGATTCGGGACGTGACCTTCGGGCCGTCCTTCACCTTGGAGACGACCCCGGACTATGACGCACGCTTGGGCCAAGAGGGCAGCGCCGAGCTGCAGGTCAACTGGTCCAACGGCGCAAGCGTGGGCAACACCGTCGCGTACTTCATCGATGACGTGCAGCGCGAGTTCGAGCTGTACGCCCACACCGTCGAGGCGTTGGCCTACACGGGCTTTCGCGACCGCGTCTACGCGTCCGCCCCCTCGCGCCGGGTCTTTGGGGGCGAGCTCAGCTACGAGGTGATCGAGCTCTTCGGCGGCCTCGCCCACCAGCCCAGCGCCAGCACCACACTGCGGCTGGGCAAGCACTTCACCCTCGGCGCGTCGTACACCCACCTGGTGGGGCACCTCGCCGACCAGGACGAGCGGTTCAACTTCGGATTCGCCAACGGCAACGTCGACGTCGCCATCACCCGCAACCTGGCCTTCGACACCCTGCTTCGCCTGGACCTCTCGCCGGACTCGGAGCGGATCGGCTTGCAGAGTCGGCTGCGCTGGCGATTCCTGCCGGGCAGCGACGTGTTCTTGGTCTACCGCAACAATCTTCCGGTGGACACGCGCGGCGACCTCGTCCGCGAGCCGTTCCACGCGGTGACGCTCAAGGTGGCGTACTATCTGCGAACCTTCCTGGGCTAGCGGGCCTGGCCCAGCGCGATCGCCTGGCGCTGAAGACCGTCCTGCCCCAGCTCGGCGCACACGGCCTCCCAGTCCCCCGCAGGGCCCGTCCATCGCAGCGCGTCCAGGTCTTGGGGCAGCGGTACGTCGGTGACCAGCGTCGCGAGCGTCCGGTACAGCATGGCGTCCTCGCGACGCTCCGCGAGCGTGCCCGCCAGACGCGCGGCGCCTCGAACCTTGACCGCCCACGCGGCGGCGTCGTCGGGAATCGCCTCGATGTGTTCGTAGTGAGCCAGCAGGGTTCCGGCCGACTTGGCCCCAAAGCCGGGCAGGCCTGGAATGCCGTCGGCGGTGTCACCGACCAACGCGAGGTAGTCGGGGATGCTGCCAGGAGACACGCCGCGGGCCTCGCGGACGCCGTCTTCGTCGATCTCCTTGCTGCGAATCCTGTCGAACTGCACGACCCTTCGCCCACGCACGCACTGGCCGAGGTCTTTGTCGGGCGTCATGATCCGCACCTGCTCGACGGCGTCGGCGAACGCGCGGGCACCGGTAGCCAGCGCATCGTCGGCCTCCCAGCGGTCCATCGACCACACGACGATCCCCATCGCGCGGGTGGCTCGCTCGACGAGGTCCATCTGGGCGACCAGAACCGCCTCCATGCCCTCGCCGGTCTTGTAGCCCTCGAACAGCTCGTTGCGGAACGACACGATGGGGTTGTCGAACGCGACCGCGATATGGGTCGCGTGTTCTGTAGGGTCGGTCATCAAAGCGAGCAGCGAGCGCAGCACCCCTACGGTCGCCTTGATGTCCATGCCCTGGGGCGAAACGACGCTGGGGCGCTTGGAGAAGTGGGCCCGGAAGAGCTCGAAGGTGCCGTCGACGAGGTGGAGTCGCATGCGGCCCTCACCCTACATCGGCTGGGACGGGAACTTCGTCGCAGTGCACGTATCGAAACCAGCACAGCGCATCGACGTCCGGATGACCGGTCGGTGGGTTGAACCGCGGCGGCGTCGTCCGCCACTGCGCCTCCAGCCGGTCGACCAGCGCTTGGGCCTCCGAGACGTACCGTTCCCGCTGAGCCAGGACCTCGCGCTCGCTCATCGGAGACTCGTGGTCACCGGCCGCGAAGGACTGCGCGGCCTCCTGAAGCGCCTCGACCGTGAGTTCGATCGGCTCGATGTCGGGCTGCGGCCGGTCGCGATGACTCCAGACGCCGTCGGCCCAGCTCAGCGCGTACAGCGGGACCAACGTCCGGCCGTGGTCCGCCACGAACTCGATCGCCGACACCAGGAACTCGACGTCGTCCTCGCTCGCGTAGAACGGAATGGTCACCCGAACCCAGCCGGGCTTGATGCCGCCGACGCCCGCGCGAATGAGGGTCCGGAAGCGTTCGGACTGCGCGCGCCCGATGCCCAGCAGGCGATGGCCGTACGGACCTGCGCACGAGCAGCCCGCGCGGTTTTGGATCCCAAACAAGTGGTCGAGCAGCGCGGCGACCAGGTCGTGGTGCACACCATCGACGTTGAACGAGATGATCGCGAGCCGCGGCGCGTTCGTCGGCCCGAGCAACGCGATCCGTGGGTGTGCCTCGAGCCGCTCGAGGACGGACGCGGCGAGCGTTCGCTCGTGCGCCAGGATCGACTCGGGGCCGATCATCTGTTTGACCAAGAAGGCGGTGCCCGCCCGAACGTCACCGAGGATGTCCGGCGTGCCTCCCTCTTCGCGCTCGTCGAGCCGCGCGGTGTAGTCGATCGCGTCGGCCGTCGCTGCCGCCACGTAGTCGACCGTGCCCCCGCCCGGTCGCTCCGGCGTGCTGCAGCGGAAGAGCGACCGGTTGGCGACCAGCACCCCCGACGCCTCCGGCCCACCGATGAACTTGTGCACGGACAAGAAGATCGCGTCCATCCGCTGCGCGGGGTCGGACGGGTGCATGTCGATGGGCATGTAGGGGCCGCCTGCGGCGTAGTCGAAGCACGCGTAGGCGCCCCCTTCGTGAAGGACCTCAGCGAGCGCGCCGACGTCCGAGAACACGCCGGTGACGTTGGATGCGGCCGAGAAGCTCCCGATCTTCAGCGGACGATCGGCATGTCGCTCCAGCTCGGCGCGCAGCTGGTCCAGGTCGATCGAACCGTCGGCCGCCTGTCCGATCTCGACGACGTCGGCATGCGACTCCACCCAGGGGAGCTCATTGCTGTGGTGCTCGAACGGCCCGATGAAGACGACCGCGCGCTCGTGCTCCGGCACCTGGCAGCGCTCTCGCAGCGGCTCGGAGATCGCCAAGCCGACCAGACCCACCAGCTTGTTGATCGCCGCGGTCGCGCCGGACCCGCAGAACAACACGACGTCATCCGGGCCGGCCTTCACCGCCTCGTGGATCACGCGTCGCGCGTTCTCCCGCAGGCTGCCGATGATCCGGCCGGTGGACGAGACGGCGGTGTGGGTGTTCGCATAGAACGGCCGGACGCGGTGAATCCACCGCTCGACGAAGTGAAGGTATCGCCCGGTCGCGGTCAGATCTGCGTAGAAGACCAATCGACGTCCGAAGGGCGTTTCGATGTACGCCCGCCGGCCCACCTCGTGCTGCCGGATGAACGCTGCGACCTCTTCAAAACCCCGCACGCCGCCATGCTATACCCACCTCGAGGAACAGACGATGCGCCTGCAGGGGTAGACGTGGGTTCAGCTGCCACGACTTTCGCGCATCCGGCCCTGATCGGAGACTGTCGGGCCCAGCACTTCGATCTACGATCCACTGGCGGGAAGAACCTTGGCGCCTCGGGAGTCACCCAGGCGGGCCGCTTCACTCTCCGACTTCGCATGCGCCGACTCTCAAACCTTCCACTGCCGCTCGTGTTCTGCGCGCTCTGGCTCCAGCTCGCAAGCGGATGCTTCAGTGAACCGGTGGACTCCGGGTCGGGCACCGAGGGGTCGTGCGAGCTTGGCCAGCCGACGTGCGAGTGCCTCGAGAGCACCTGCGTTCAGGGCTACGAGTGCAACGACGCCAACCGGTGCATCGGCGAGAACTGCACGCCAGGCACGGAGGGCTGCAGCTGCGCGCAAGGCGACTGTCTTCCGGCGCTGCAGTGCCTCGGAGGCATCTGCCTCGACCCGGGCACGACTTCGTCCACCACCCCCACGAGCGTGACGGACACGGTGACCACGACGACGGTCACCGACGACTCGACCACCTCGCCCCAGACCGATTCGACCACCACCGAGGTGACGGACTCGACCACCGAGGTTCAACCGACGACGAGCGTGGCGGACTCGAGCTCGACCACCGGGACGCCGGTCAGCTGCGCCGATGAGGTTCTGTGCACGACCTGCTTCAACTGCACGCACGAGGCCGAGTGCGCGCCGGAGTTCAACGCCTGCACCGGCGCCTGCCTCGTCGCTGCGCAGTGCATGGCGAGCTGCGCCATCGACGGCCTGTGTTTCGACGACTGCTGCGGTGGTCTGAGCCCGGCGAACCAGCAAGCGGCTTTGGATCTTCAAGACTGCCGCGAGGGGACGTGCATCCTGGGTCCCTGCCGGAGCTTTTCGGACCCGACCTGCTCGGGCTGAGAGCCGGACCCGCGCCCAGGCGCGGCCCTTCGAGTCGGGACCGCTTGCGCTCGTCAGCTCGCGTCGCTGGCGTCGGAGGCCATGTCGAAGTTGCCGAAGCTGAGCGCGCCGGGGGGGACGGACAGCCCGCCACCGACCGCGGTGATCGAGATGGAGTCGGTCGCCGCGTTATTGATGATGACGTCGTTGGTCGAGGCGACGGACACGATGCGACCGTCATCGAACACCTGCCGACACGTCCCGCTCATGCGGAACTCAGACCGAGCCGAGGTGATGGAGATGTTGGAGAAGTCGTTGAACACGCAGCTGACGTGCACGATGGCGGTGCCAGGACTCTGCGGGTGGAACGCGAGGAAGAACTTGCCGCCCGGACCCTGCGCGCGGGTGTAGACCTTGCCCGCGAAGGTGAAGCTCAGCCGCTGGCCAGATCCGCGCACCAGCGAGTCCAGGCCGTTGGGGAGGTCCATCGGGTCGTCTGGCGCGGGGGGTTCGTCGGGTGCGGGGGGTTCGGAGGGTGCATCGCCCGGGTCCCCGCCCTTCTTGCCCTTCTTGCCTTTCTTCCCTTTTTTGCCCTTTTTCTTCTTCTTGCCCTTCTTCCCCTTCTTGCCCTTCTTGCCCTTCTTGTCGTCGTCGTCGTCGTCGTCGTCGGACGTCGACTCGACCTGGGACGTGAAGCCTTTGGGACCAGACTTGGACGGCTTCCCGACGAAGAGCGTGGGGCTCGCAGAAACCGAGCCCACCGGGACGGCGGTGGTCAGCAAAGTGGCGGCGATGAAGAGTGCGGTGCGCATCGGTCGGGCAGAGGAGAGACCGCCCGAGTGTCCCCTAGATTCACCCAAGCGCGCCAAGTCACACCGAAAAGGGGTGGTTTGGTGGGCTTTCACCGCACACACAACCACCCCTTCGCTCACCCTCCGATGCTGCAGAACGCTTCGTAGTCGATGAGCTCGATCTCGTCGTGGGGCTTCGAGCAGACCCTGCACTCCGGATCCTTGCGCAGCTTGAGGGTCCGGAACTTCGTGCGCAGCGCGTCGTAGACCAACAAGCGTCCGCTGAGCGTCTCGCCGATGCCGAGGATGAGCTTGATCGCCTCCGTCGCCTGCAAGCTGCCGATGATGCCCGGCAACACGCCGAGAACGCCCGCTTCCTGGCAGCTTGGCGCCATGCCCGGCGGGGGCGGGTCGGGATACAGACACCGGTAGCAGGGGCCCTCGTTGGGCAAGAACGTCGTGACCTGTCCTTCGAATCGGTAGATCGAGGCGTGCACGACCGGCTTGCCCAGCTTGAGGGCGGCGTCGTTGAGCAGGTAGCGGGTCGGGAAGTTGTCGGCCCCGTCGACGATCACGTCGTAGCCCTCGATGATCTCGAGGATGTTCTCGCTGGTCAGCCGGGTTCGGTGCGGCACGACCTCGACGTCGGGGTTGAGCGCCTGCAGCGTGAGTCGAGCGCTCTCCACCTTGGGCATGCCGAGGCGCTCGGTGTTGTGGATGACCTGTCGCTGCAGGTTGCTCTCGTCGACCACGTCGTCATCGACCATCCCGATGGTGCCGACGCCGGCCGCGGCCAGATACAGCGAGGACGGCGAGCCGAGGCCACCGGCGCCCAAGAAGAGCACCTTGGCGTCCAGCAGCTTGCCCTGCCCGGCCTCGCCGACCTCGGGCAGCATGATGTGGCGGCTGTATCGCTTGATCTGATCGGCGCTCATCACCCGGGGGCGCTCGAACGCGAAGCCTGCGTTCTTCCAGGCGCGAAAACCCCCGGCCATCGACGAGACGTGCGCGTAGCCCAGCTCGGCCAGCGCCTTGGCCGCCAGCGCCGAGCGCGTGCCGCCCGCGCAGTAGACGATGATCTCTTGGTCGCGCTCGGGGACCGCATCCTCGACCTTGATCTCGAGGAAGCCGCGCGGGATCCACTGAGCGCCAGGGACATAGCCCTGCTCGTACTCGTCGCGCTCCCGCACGTCGAGCAGCACGGGCCCGCTCGTATCCACGGCCTGCTGTTTTGTTTCGTCGACCGAGACCTCGCGGATCTCGGACTTCACGCGGGCCAGGACCTCACTGAATGTCGCCATCGTTGAACCTTTTTCTTTCGCCGTCTTTCGCCGTCTTTTCCAAGACGCGCGGGTCACAGTAACCGTGAATCTTGTCCATCTTACGGCGCCGATCAAGGAAAGTGTTTCAACTGTCTGCAACCGTGTTTTGAATCCAACGTGGCGCGGGGCGCGAAAGGGCCGAAATCGGGGTTTTGCCGGGGTTGCTGTGTGACGACCGTCCGCG
Source organism: uncultured bacterium (assembly GCA_963761755.1). Taxonomy (GTDB): domain Bacteria; phylum Myxococcota_A; class Polyangia; order Nannocystales; family Nannocystaceae; genus CAJXVA01. The sequence continues at coordinate 692,188 of CAVXIC010000012.1, read as the reverse complement.
CGGCGGGTATACCCATGCCACCCTTGTCCGTCACCGACAGCTCCGCCGCAGCCTCCCTTCCGACCGACACGCAGGAGCTGGAGGCACTCGCCGAAGCCGCCGTCCGCCTGCGCGACCAAGTCGGTCGACGGGTCGTGGGACAGGCCCGCGTCGTCGACTTGCTGCTGACCGCTCTGTTCGCAGGGGGTCATGGCTTGTTCGTCGGCGTGCCGGGCCTCGCCAAGACCCTCCTCGTCTCCACCCTCGCCGAGGCGCTGGCGCTGGAGTTCTCGCGCATCCAGTTCACGCCCGACCTGATGCCCGCCGACATCACCGGCAGCGAGATCCTCGAGGAGGATGCAGCCACCGGAAAGCGACAGTTTCGCTTCGTCGCCGGCCCGGTCTTTTGCAACCTGCTGCTGGCGGACGAGATCAACCGAACCCCGCCCAAGACACAGGCCGCGCTGCTGCAGGCGATGCAGGAGGGGCGCGTCTCGGCCGGCGGAAAGACGCACCGCCTTCCCCCACCCTTCCACGTCTTCGCCACGCAGAACCCGATCGAGCAGGAGGGCACCTATCCGCTGCCCGAGGCTCAGCTCGACCGGTTCATGATGCAGATCGTCGTCGACTATCCCGATGAGGACGCCGAGCGCAGGATCGTCTCGATGGGCGCGCGACCGGCCGAGGACATCGAGGCCGCCCTGACCCCCGCCGAGCTGGTCCGGCACCAAGCGCTCGTCCGTCGACTTCCGGTGCCCCCGTCGGTGGTCGACTACGTCGTCAAGCTCCTGCGCGCCTCGAGGCCAACCGACGACAGCGCCCCCTCGGCGGTCAGAGAGCTCGTCCGCTGGGGCGCCGGTCCGCGGGCGGGCCAGCAGATGCTGACGGCCGCCCAGGCACACGCAGCCCTCGCCGGCCGCCCCGCGGTGACCGTCGATGACGTCCGCGCGCTCGCCGGTCCGGTGTTGCTGCACCGGATGGTTCGCAGCTTCGCTGCGCAGAGTCGGGGCGTCTCGTCCGAGGAAATCCTCGACTCCATCCTTTCGTCCGTCGGAGGCTGACCCCCGGTGAGCGAGCGCGCCCTGCCGCTGGCTTCGCTCGTCCCGCCACAGCTGCGCGAGGTGCTGCGGTCTCGCGCGCTCGTGCTGCGTCGCCCCGTGTTCGGTCGACGCCTGGGCCGGCACCGCTCGGCGCGTGCCGGCGTGGGCTTGGACTTTCGCGATCACCGGGCCTATGTGCCCGGCGATGATCCGCGGCGGCTCGACTGGCGCGCCGTCGCCCGGCGGGACCGCTTGGTCCTGCGCCAGACCGAAGCCGAAGACGAGCTGTCCATCGTGTTCGCGGCCGACCTCGGCGGGTCGATGGACTACGGCGAGCAGGCTGCGAACAAGCGCGTGTTTGCACGGGCGATGATCGGCGCGCTGGCGTGGCTCGCGTCCCGGCAGGGCGACCCCGTCGGGCTCGTCAGCGGTCGGGCCGGCGCGGTCGACGATGCGCTCGCGCGTCCGAGCTCGAGCCCGGAGCGCCTCGCGGGCCTCGCCGACCACCTCACCGGCCTCGCTCCGGACGGCGTCTGCCCCTGGCAGGAGCTGCTCGAGGCGATGACGCCCAGGCTCCCCCGGCGCTGCGTGGTGGTGGCCGTCTCGGACTTCCTCAACCCGCCCGGTGCAAAGACGGCCGACGACGACGAAGCCGATCGAGCGCTCATCGGCGCGCTGTCGTCCATCCGCAGCCGCCAGCACGACGTCGTGCTCCTGCAGGTGCTGCATCGCGACGAAGCCGAGTTCCCGTGGACCGACCGGACCACGCTTCGCTTCCGCGATCTGTTGGGCCTGCACAAGCTCAAGGAGGGGGCCGCGGCGGCGATGCGCGAGGGCTACCTACGCGCGTTCGAAGCGCACCAAGCTCGCCTCGCCGCGCGGTGCGACACGGAGGGCCTCGTCTTGCACACCGTCTTCAGTGACGAGGACCCCGTCGAGTCGTTCCTGGGGTTGCTCGCTCGGCTCGAGGGCGTCGTCGAGGCGCCCGGAGGCGCCGCATGAGCTTCCTGGCTCCTGCACTGCTGTTGGGCTTGCTCGGGCTGGGCGCGCCCGTCATCGCCCACCTGCTCGGCCGCGAACGCCCCCGAGAGATCCGCTTCGGCGCGATGCGCTTTCTGCCCGCGGCCGACCCCTCGGTCACGCGGCGACGCTCACTGCGAGACCTGCCGCTGCTCATCGTTCGGCTGCTGCTGCTCGCGCTGCTCATCCTCGCGCTCGCCCGTCCATCCACCGAGCACGACGGTGGATTGAGCATGGTCGCCGAACCGCACGACGCCGTCCTGCTCATCGACGCATCGCGAAGCATGGGCCTGCGCGTCGACGGCAAGACCTTGCTCGAACACGCGTCGGATCGCGCCACGACCCTGCTCGAGTCTCTGCCCGCGGGAAGCCGGGTCGGCCTGCTGACGACCGACCCCGATGGACCCCACGTCGAGCCCACCGCGGATCCGTCTCGCGTCGCCGACGCCCTCGCGGGCTGGCTCGAACGCGGCGTGCCGCGGGCGGGCGCGTGGCCGCTGGACTCGGGCGTGCCAGCGGCCGGAAAGCTCCTCGACGAGGTGAGCTCCGGCGAGCGCAAGCGGGTCATCTACGCCCTCGGCGACGCTACGGAGCGCGGCCTCGCGGGGCTGCCGACGACCGCTGAAGGCGGCGCGTGGGTGCTGCCGATCCCCGCAGTGGCCCCCGACACCGCCCTGCCCGAGCACGTGGGGATCATCGACCTGCAGTGGGAGCCCGCCCCCGACCTCGACCCGCGCGCGGCCCGGGTGGATGCGATGCTGCAGCGGTTCGACGCGCCGACCGACGCCCCGCCGCGCTCGGTGACCGTCGCCCTGATCATCGCGGGGAACGAGGTCGCCCGAGCCGCGGTGAGCCTGCCGGCCGACGAGGCCGTGCCGGTTCAGTTCACGCACACGCTGCTCGAGGACGCCGACATCCTCCCGGCGACGGTCACGATCATCGAGCCCGCCGACGACCCACTGCCCAGCGACGACAGCCGCCACCTGTGGCTCGCCGCCGAGGACGCGACCGACGTCGCCGTCGTCAACGGAGATCCCAGTGAGCTCCGGGCGCACGACGAGGTCTTCTTCCTGACCACCGCCGTCGCGGCGAAGAACGCAGACCGGGGCGTTCGGGTGCGCTCGCTGGCGCCCGACCAGCTGGCCGAGCGAGTCCGCAAAGGAGGCGCCGCCGGCATCGCCGACATCGACGTCCTGGTGCTGGCGAACGTTCGTGCCCCAGACCCCGACGTTTCCGCCGCGATCGTCGAGCGCGTCCGCGAAGGTATGGGGGTGTTCGTCAGCGTCGGCGACCGCGTCGAGCCCGAGGCGTACAACCGAGTTCTGGGGGACCTTCTGCCGCTGCGCCTGCGCGGCGCCGTGCAGGTGGGGACGGCACCGGGCAGACAGGAAGCCCGCGTCGAAGGGATTGCGCCCGCCGATCTCAGCCATCCGGTCTTCACCGGAATCGATGGAGACGTCGGACTCTCCGGCACCAGCGCACGGCGCATCATGCTGCTCGATCCCGATCCCAGGCGAGAGGCTCGCATCGCGCTGTCGTTCACGTCTGGCGCGCCCGCGTTGTTGACCCGGACCGTGGACGCGGGCCGGGTCGCGCTGCTGACGACGAGCATCGATCGAGACTGGTCCGACCTCCCGCTGCGTCCGGGCTTCGTCGCGCTGATCTCCGGCGTTGTGACCTACCTCGGTGACACGCAGGCCGGCGGGAGCGGAGCCCGACTGATCGCCGGGGACACTCGCCGCGAGCGCGCGCGCAGCCCCGTCGTGTTCGTGACGCCGCAGGGCACCGAGGTCTCGGTCGCGCCCACCGAGGGCGCGGTGGGTTTCTCGGACACCTACGTCGTAGGCCACTACACGGTGCGCTCGGAGGGCATCCAGCGCGCCGTCTTCTCGGTCGAAGTCGACCCCGTCGAGTCGACGACCACCGCGGTCGCGCTCGACGATGGCACTGAGGACGGCCTCGAGGGTCGCGTCGCGGTCAACGTGCCGCAGTGGCGATGGCTGGTCTGGCTGGCGCTGGGGCTTCTCGGGCTCGAGGCGGTCCTACGCTGGCGCTCTCGTCCATCCACGAGCTCCGTCTGACGCAGAGGGCGTGACGCAAGACGGCCCCGAGCAGGAGCTGCTCGAGGCCGGCGCGTGGCTGACAGGGTGTGTCGGCTGGGTCCGCGGGGCGGACAGGACCCGGACTCAGGCGCCCGCGCTGGCGGCCCCGGTGGTGTCGGCTCCGCCGCTGCTGGAGCTGTCGGCAGCGTCACCGCTGCTGGAGCTGTCCGCACCCGTGGTGGTGGTGCCACCGGTCGTGCCGGGATCGGGGTCGGGAAGGTCGACGCACAGGCCGGACACGCAGTCGAGCTCGTTGTCGCAGCCACCGCCCTGGGTGCACTGGCAGCCTTCGGTGCCGATGAACTCGTCGAGGCAGGGATCGTCGTCGACACAGATGCCCGGGGCAGGCTGGACGTCGGCGCACATCAGGCCCTCGTCACAGGTCCCACCCGACGTGCAGCTGCATCCGGGCGAGCCGATGGGGCAGCCCTCGGGCAGCACGCAGATGTTGATCATCTCTTGGCAGACCAGGCCGTCGTCGCAGGCGCCCGAACCGGTGCATGGACACAGCGGCGCGCCGACCGGACAGTTGCCTCCGGGGTTGGACGGCGTCCCGTCGTCTCCAGCTTCGGTGTCGGTGTACCGATCGGATTCGGTCGTGATGAAGCAACCGGCGGCGGGCAAGCCCCCTCCGAGCATTCCAATGAGGATCAACGTCAGCTTCGAGTCGCGCATGGTGGTTCCAGACTAGGTTCGTCGTCTCTGGTTCTCAAGGATGATGGGATTTTTTTCGGGAGAGGGACCGACTCGAGCTCGTTGCGTCGAGGCGGCTTCGCCCGCCGCCTTCGTATCCGCTCGCTCGCGCGTTGGGTTGCCCGAAACAACAAGAGTGTATGCGTCCATGAACGAGCCGCAAGCCGGCAGCGCGTGCGCTGTGCTGTGGCGCAACCGTCGAAGAAGCGGGCGCCACACCCCCAATACGCGCATTCGTTCTTTTTTTTCTCGTCGGCAGGAAACATCGGCGGTGCTGGGGTGTGAGTGGTGGCAGACACACCCCAGCGTCCTGCGTCGCCAGCCTCGGCGAACGCGAAGAAGCCCGCACCTCGATGCTCGAGGGCGGGCCACGGTCGGACGCTGCACCGAAGTTCGAACCCGGGTGTCTACGGTCAGGTTGCAGTGTCGCGTATCGCCCAGCGAAGGCCGAACTGCGAGCCCCAGATGCGCATGCCCTCGGGACCAAACCCGTAGGGCGCGTCGAGGTTGACCGTCACGCTTCCGGTGAGGTGAAGGCCGCAGTGCTCCAGCGCCTCGGCCCGGCACAGCGGCAGCTCGGCGAAGGGCTGCACCGAGGTCTGAAGCGCGCCCATGGTTTCTCTGCCGTTGTAGACGGCCGCAACCGCGCCACCGACTCGAACCCGCCAAACCCGGTAGGCGGCCGCGCCGCGAACCTGTCCCACGAAGCCTGGGTCATCGAGATCCCCTGCGGCGGAGAACAACCCGCCGACGGTTGCGTCGACGCCGACATCCAGTCGGCCAAGGTGTGCCGACCACCCCAGCGGAAGGATCACCCCCATCGTCGCCGGCGACCACTCCCACGGATCGAGGCCGCCTCTGGACGCGCGCGCGAAGCGGTGCGCATCCGCCACGCGCTCGGACGGATCCAGGACCGTCGGGAGCGCGAACGCAAACCCCAAGTGCCCGTGGTGCCGCGCCCCGTCGTCGTCGCGAATCCACCGGGTGCCGAAGACGAAGTTGCCCGGACCCTGCGCCCGAACGCGACCGTCCTCTCGGTGCAACGCGGTCAGGGACACGAAGCCCAAGGAGACCCCGAGCTCGACCTCCGGACGCGCGCGAACCCCGAGCTCCAGCCGGGGCGACGCGACGACCGCGTCCTGGTCGGGCTGCTGGCCCGCATACAAACCCGACTCGAGGGATCCCGTGAGCACCTTGGGAGCGACCTCCGCCGCCTCCGGAACCTCCGCCGAGTCGACCACCGAGTCCGGCGCGGCCTGAGCCACCACCGCCACCGAGATCAGAGCCACCGTCAAACTCGCCATCACCATCACGTCCTTCCCATGTCCACAGTAGCTGCAATCCATGAGGGTGGAAAAGGCGCAGTCCGGAGATGGGCCGGAGGTTTGGGACGGATTGCGGGCGAATCCGGCGTCGGGCGGGCACCCACACCGTGTCGCGCTCCAAACGCCAGGCCGGGATCGCAGCGAAACGCCTCGCTGCCGTGGTGGTGGGCGAGCCGACGCGCCCGGCGGCGCAGAAGACGTCGAGTCCGACGACGCTCAGCGCGAGGAGGTCCGACGCTCGTACGTACACACCGAAAACGCGTGCGCGTGCCGAGCATCGGCGGGGTGTTCTTCCCGCTCGGTCTCCGACCACTGCGCCGGATCGAGCGGATCGAAGGTCACGTCTCCAGCGACGTCGGCGTCGACATGCGTGAGATGGACGCGATCGGCCACGCGCATCGCGGCCCGGTAGACGGCCCCTCCGCCGATCACGAAGGCTTCGTCGTCCCCTGCGTCGCGGGCGACCGCGAGCCCCAGCTCGAGACTCGGCGTGACGACGACCCCCTGGGGAGCGTAGTCGGGATTCCGCGAGAGCACGATGTGCGGCCGTCCGGGGAGGATGCCCGGCAGGGACAGGAAGGTGCGGCGCCCCATCAGCAGATGATGACCCATCGTGCGTCGCTTGAACTGGGCGAGGTCGTCGGGCAGGCGCCACGGCAAGTCCCCGTCGCGCCCGATCACGCCGTTGCGGGCCACCCCGACGATGATCGAAACCTTCACACCGACACCTCGGCCTTGATGTGCGGATGCGGGTCGTAGCCCCGAAGCTCGAAGTCCTCGAACGCGAACTCGAACAGGGATGGAGGCGTGCGAAGGATCTCCATGCGGGGCAGCGGCCGGGGCGCCCGGGAGAGCTGCTCGCGCGTCTGGTCGAGGTGGTTGAGGTACAGGTGCGTATCGCCGAACGTGTGCACGAAGTCCCCGGGGCGGAGGTCGGTGACCTTGGCGATCATCATCGTGAGCAGGGCGTAGCTGGCGATGTTGAACGGGACCCCGAGGAAGACGTCCGCCGAGCGCTGGTAGAGCTGGCACGACAGCCGCCCCTGGGCGACGTAGAACTGGAACAGGCAGTGGCACGGTGACAGCGCCATCTCGGCCAGCTCGCCCACGTTCCACGCGCTGACCACCATCCGGCGAGAGCTGGGGTTGGTTCGAATCTGCGCGACCACGTCCGAGATCTGGTCGATGGTCTCGCCGCTGGGCGTGCCCCAGGCCCGCCACTGCTTGCCGTAGACGGGACCCAGATCGCCATCGTCGCGGGCCCAGTCGTTCCAGATCCGGACCCCATGCTCCTGGAGATACGCCACGTTGGTGTCGCCTCGCAGGAACCACAGCAGCTCGTGAATGATCGAGCGCAGGTGCAGCTTCTTCGTCGTCAGCAGCGGAAACCCCTGCTCGAGGTCGAACCGCAGCTGGCGGCCGAAGACGCTGAGGGTGCCCGTCCCCGTCCGGTCGTCTCGGCGGGTGCCGTTGTCGAGCACGTCACGAAGCAGTTCGAGGTACGCCTGCACGGCCGCACCCTACCCGATCATCATCTGGAAATCGGGACCCCAGCGGTGATTCGCTCGGCGAGCGTCCGGTGGCTGGAATACGGAGGGCCCACGAGGTCTGCGGCGGTGGCGGGCAGCGGTGGCGGAGGAAAGGCCTCCTTGAAGCGCACCATCCGCTCGACCGCGCGCTCGACCACCGGGTCTGGCTGCGCCTCCAGCCGCGCCAGCGTCTCTTGGACCAGGTCGAGCTTGCGACAGACCAAGAGCGCGTCGACCCCCGCCTGCAGGGCCCCGGCGACGAACTGCTTGGGGCTGTAGTGGTCGGCGATCGCCTTCATCTCGAGGTCGTCGGAGAAGACGAGCCCCTCGAACCCGAGCTCTTCCCGCAGCAGATGCATGACGTCGGGCGAGAGCGTGGCGGGACGGTGGGGATCGATCGCCTCGAACACGACGTGCGCGCTCATCATCGCCGCCACCTGGGCCTTCGCCGCCGCGGCGAACGGCGCAAGCTCGACCTGCCGCAGCCGCTCGAGACCGTGGGCCAGCCGAGGGAGCGCGAGGTGTGAGTCTTGGAGCGTGTCGCCGTGGCCGGGGAAGTGCTTCGCGCACGCAGCGATCTTCATCGCCTGCAGGCGCTCGATCATCGCGACCCCGTGCCGACAGACGCGCGCCGGGTCGGCACCGAAGCTGCGGTCTCCGATCACGGGGTTGTCCGGATTGGTGTCCACGTCCATCACCGGCGCGAACGTCAGCCCGATCCCCGTCGCGGTGAGTTCGAGCGCCAGCGCGGACGCGAAGGCGGCGGTGAGCTCGACGTCGTCGACGTCCCCCAGCTGCCGCATCGGCGGCCACTGCGTCCACGGCTCGCGTAGCCGCTGGACCCGGCCACCCTCTTGATCGATCGCCACGGTCAGCGGCACTTCCGCGGGCGCGGACCGTCGCAAGTCGGTCACCAGCTGGGCGACCTCGTGGGGATCTCCAAGGTTGCGAGTGAACAGGATCACACCCCCGATGCGGCCTTGTTCGATCAGCGTGACGAGGTCTTTGGGCGGGCGTGTGCCTTCGAAACCAGCAAACAACAGCTGCCCAGGTTGCCACGGAGAGGTCATGCAACCGCAGGCTACGGCATGGGAGGGGGCACTGCGCAGTGCGCCCGCGGACGCACCGCACACCCCGCTTTCTCGCCATCCCAGCGCGGTTGACGGGCGTTGCAGCGCGCTGATAGCGTGCAGCGCCTTTCATGCCCAGATCCCGGAATTCGCGCCCCCTGCCGGCGTTTCGAAGCACTTTGCTCGCCGCATGTGTGGCTCTCCCTGCCCTTTCCCTTGGGTGGGTCGGTACGGCTGCGGCAGCTCAACCGGGCGCCGGACCTGGCGGCGGAGGCCCCATCGGACCTGGCGGCGGAGGCCCCGGAGGGCCAGGCGCTCGCAAGGAAAAGAAGGATGGCCCCGCCGAGGAGGCGCCCAAGGACAAGGAGGCGCTGCGTCCGATCGAGCCGGTCCCCGCGACGCCCCGACGCCTGCGTCGCTTGGAGCTGTTCGACCTCAACGGCTACATGCGGATGCGAGGCGACTACTTCCATCGCCTCGGACTGGGCCTGATCGAGCCCGGAAGCCTTCAGGACGGAGACCGGCCGCAGCGCTTCTTCGACCCTCCCGCCGAGTCCTTGGAGACCGACGAGGACGGCAACATCATCGGCGCCAACGATGCCAACTGTCTCAACCGGCTGACCGACAACGGCGTATCCGGAGCGCGCGCGGTGACCCGATGCAACCGCAGACAGGGCTTCGCGAGCGCCAACATGCGGCTTCGCCTGGAGCCCTCGCTGCACATCACGGACACGGTCCACGTCCACAGCCAGGTCGACATCCTGGACAACGTGGTGCTCGGCAGCACGCCCGACTCCTTGCTCGGCGAGGACCCGTACGCGCCGCTCGACCTCTATACCCGAAGCCAGGACCCTCCGGCCTCGGGCGTCAACGGCACCAAGGACTCGGTCGTCGTCAAGCGAGCTTGGGGCGACATTCGCTTCGGCTGGGGTCTGGGCGTCGAGTTCGGGCGGATGCCCTGGTCATGGGGCATGGGCGTGGTCGCCAACGGCGGCAACGGCTACTCGAAGCTCGAGAAGGCCGACATCATTCGGCAGCTCGATCGCGACCACGGCGACTCCGTCGACTCGGTGCGGCTGTCGTTCGACTTCGGCAAGGACCGCCGCCGCACCCACAAGCTCGCCGTGAGCTGGGACTGGGCCAACAGCGGCTACACCACCGCTCAGCTGCTCGGGCCCGCCTACGGCGAAGGGGGCACCATCGGTCAGGCCTTCTCGGTCGAAAAATTCGACAACGTCTATCAGTGGTCCGTCTCGATGGAGCGTCGCGACGACCCCGAGATGCTCAAGCGCAAGCTCTCGTTGGGCAACCCGGTGTTCAACTGGGGCGTGATCGGATGGCTCCGCTACCAAGACCTCGACGACGCCTATGGGACGACCTACGGGCAAGCCGTCTCCGACTTCCAGACCTACACCAACAGCTTGGTGCAGCGTCAGGCCCTGATGGTCACCCCCGACGCGTGGATGCGCGTCAACTGGCGGACGCTTCGGGTCGAGCTCGAGGCTGCCGCGACCTACGGCCGATTCAACATCCGTGACTTCGACGCGGGCGACCCCGACGACGGGCAGAACTCGCTCAACGCCCTGCGGTCGGGCGACCTGCAGCGCAAGACGATCCTCAACGCCGGCTACGCGCTCGAGTTCAAGTACGGCTTCTTCGACGACCGCTTCCACATCGGCTTCGATCAAGGCTTCGCGACCGGCGACACCGCCTCCCAGCTGGGCAGCGATCCCGCCTCGCCCATCAACCAGAACGACAATGGCCGCTTCAGCCAGTTCCGGTTCAACCCCGCCTACAACGTCGACCTGCTGCTGTTCCGAGAGATCCTCGGGACGGTGTCGAACGCGGCATACTTCAAGCCCTGGGCGGCGTTCTACTTCTTCGACAACTTCAGCGCGCGCGCCGACATCGAGTACGCGATGGCGGCCCGCCGGCAGTCCACCCTGGGCAACCGCTGGAGCTACGGCATCGAACTCGACGGGGCCGTGCGCTACCACGACGTCCGGGAGCCGATCTTCTTCCAGCTGCAGTACGGCGTGCTCTTTCCGCTTGGAGCGTTCAACCGCAACATCTCCAACGGTGGTCGTGAAGACGCCCGAGCCGTCCAGACGCTGCAGGCCCAGATCGGCATCAAGTTCTAGTGTCCGCGGTAGCGCGCGGGGGTGAAACCTCGCTCGGGCGGCGCTCTGCGGGCATCCTAGGGTGAGCGTCGCCGCCTTACCCGGCGCGGCCGAAGTGTGCTATCGGCTTTCGTCGGACATATGCTTGGTCTCTCGCGCAACACTTGGTTTGGTCTTGGCGGCGTGCTGTTGGCGGTCGCCCTCTACCTGGGGTTCTCCAAGGCTGACGACGAACAGGGAGCCGACGAGTCCGGCGATGCGGTCGCGGCCGACAAGAAGGGTGGCCACAAGCGCGGAAAGAAGCGCAGCAAGAAGCCGGCGGCAGCCGCCGATGGGGGCCTCGGCGCAGGCAAGATGTGCGCCCGGCTGGACTGCAGCGAGGCTCAGCTCGGCGCCCTCAAGTCGATGCTGAAGGAGCACCGCAGCCAGACCAGTGGCAACCGGCGCGCCCTCGCGGAAGCGAACGCCAAGATCGCGGCCGAGCTCGCCGAGGCCGAGCTCGACGTTGCCGCGCTCGATGACGCGTTTGCGTCCGCGGCGACGGAACAATCCGCGATCGATGCCAATGCGCGTGCCGTCCTCGAGTCGCTGCACGGGGAGCTCAACGAGCCCCAGCGCGAGGCGCTCGCGAAGATGGTCGCGCGGCACGGACCGACCATGCTCTTGGCGCGACCTGCCTCGGACTCGAAGCGACGCGGAGGCGGAAACAGAAAGGGACGCAAGCGAGGACGCGGAGGACGTTCGGCAGGCGGCTCGCTCCAGGGCATGACCGCCGGTGACCCCGCCCGTGCCGGCGGCCTCAACGCGAAGAACGCGAAGGTGGACGCGCAGTCCAACCGTGCCAGGCCATCGCTCGCTCCCCCCTCCGGCGAGATGGATGACGGGCCCGGCGAGCCCGATCAGCCCGACGACGAGCCCGCTGCCGACGGGGCGACAGAGTAGCTGTCCGCCACGGCCAGCTGCCCCGCAATCCGCCGCCGCATGGTCGGGCGCGCCCCGGGCTGCTAGGTTCGCGCCCGATGGCCAAGTCGCGCTCCCGCTGGGTCTGCTCCGAGTGCCAAGCCTCTCACTCCGGTTGGTATGGCAAGTGCCCCTCGTGCGGCGCCTGGAACACCATCGAAGAGCTGACCGAGCGCGAGGACACGCCCGGCCGCGTGGTGCTGTCCAGCGGCACCACCGCAGCCGCGGTCGCGCTGAGCGACGTCGCGGAGTCTACCCCGCGAACCACCACCGGGATGCAGGAGGTGGATCGGGTGCTTGGAGGTGGATTCGTCGCGGGCTCGGTGGTGCTGCTCGGCGGAGCTCCCGGCATCGGCAAGTCCACGCTGCTGCTGCAGGTCGCGGCTCGACTGGCGGGAGGATCACGCTCGGTGCTCTATGCCAGCGGAGAAGAGTCCCTGCAGCAGATCGCAGGACGTGCGCGTCGGCTCGGCGCCGATGGTGCGCGCCTGCTTCTGCTCGCCGAGACCCGAACCGAGACGATCCTCAGCACAGCCCGCGAGCTGGCCTTGGCCGGAGATCTCGAGCTGCTCGTCGTCGACTCGGTGCAGACGGTCTACAGCAGCGAGAACGACGGCATGCCCGGCAACACCGGGCAGGTCCGGGCCGTGTCGACGCAGCTGATCAGCTTCGCCAAGCAGCATGACGTCCCGGTCGTCTTGATCGGCCACATCACCAAGGACGGCCAACTCGCCGGACCCCGGCTCCTCGAGCACATGGTCGACACGGTGCTGGGCTTCGAAGGTGATGACGACCGCGCGACACGTCTGCTTCGCGCGTCCAAGAACCGCTTCGGCAGCACGCTCGAGCTGGGCGTGTTCGAAATGACCTCCGAGGGACTTCGAGAGATTCACAACCCCTCCGAAGCGTTCTTGGCCCAGCGACCGATCGATGCGCCGGGCTCTTGCATCACCGTGTCGATGCAGGGTGCCCGGCCCCTGCTGCTCGAAGTCCAGGCCCTGCTCGCGGACTCCCCCGGTGGCAGCCCGCGCCGCAACAGCGTCGGCGTCGACCCGTCGCGGCTGGCCATGATGCTCGCCGTGCTCGATCGGCACGGGGACCAGTGCGTCCTCGATCAAGACGTCTTCGTCAACGTCACCGGCGGCGTGCGCTTGTACGAGCCGGCTGCCGACCTCGCGATCCTGCTCGCCATCGCATCCAGCCACCGCCGCGCAGCGATGCCCTCCGACATGATCGCCGTGGGCGAGGTCGGGCTCACCGGAGAGCTGCGACACGCCGCCCGCATCGACGTGCGGCTGGCCGAAGCGGCCCGCCTGGGCTTCAAGCGGGCGATCGTCGCACCGACCAGCGCCGGCAAGCCCGCGAAGGCACCCAAGGGCCTGAAGGTTCGAGCGCCCAAGTCGGTTCGCGAGGCGCTCGAGCTGGCGATGGAGTCCTGATGAGGGTCAGGCGCGGATGCGGCCACCGCGGCCGCGCTTGACCTCTTTGACCGGCTTTTCGACCGACCGTGGAGGCTCGTCGGCGGTGGATACGGCCGCGGCGACCGCTTCCTCGCCGGGTGCGGCCGGCTTGCCGTTGCGGTCCAGGCCCTTCTTCTGCAGGACCTCCTCCTCGATGCGCTCGGCGATCTCGGGGTTCTCCTTGAGGAAGACCTTGGCGTTCTCTCGCCCCTGTCCAATGCGCTCGCTCTTGTACGAGAGCCATGCGCCGGCCTTGTCGATGATGTTCTCCTCGACCCCGAGATCGATGAGCATGCCCTCACGGCTGACCCCCTCGCCGTAGGTGATGTCGAACTCGACCTCGCGGAACGGTGGCGCGAGCTTGTTCTTCACGACCTTGACGCGCGTGCGGTTGCCGACGACGGCCTCGGCGGTCTTGATCGCGCCGATGCGGCGAATGTCCAGACGCATGGAGGCATAGAACTTCAGGGCGTTACCACCGGTGGTGGTCTCGGGGCTGCCGAACATCACGCCGATCTTCATCCGAAGCTGGTTGATGAAGATGACGATGGTGCGAGAGCGGTTGATCGACCCGGTCAGCTTTCGCAGCGCCTGGCTCATCAGGCGCGCCTGGAGGCCGACATGGCTGTCGCCCATGTCTCCTTCGAGCTCGGCCTTGGGCGTGAGCGCTGCGACGGAGTCCACGACGATGACGTCGACCGCTCCAGAGCGGACGAGCATGTCGCAGATCTCCAGCGCCTGCTCACCGTAGTCGGGCTGCGAGACCAAGAGGTCGTCGGTGCGAACCCCGATCTTGCGAGAGTAGCCGACGTCGAGCGCGTGCTCGGCATCGATGAAGGCGCACACACCCCCGAGCTTTTGCGCTTCGGCGACGGCGTGCAGGGCAAGCGTGGTCTTACCCGAAGACTCCGGACCGTAGATCTCGATGATGCGCCCGCGCGGAAAGCCGCCGACCCCGGTGGCGATGTCGAGGGCCAAGCAGCCCGTGGGCACCACTTTGACCTCGCCCGAAGGCAGGTGGCCGTCGGCGTTGAGCCGCATGATCGAGCCCTTGCCGAACTGCTTCTCGATGGTGGCGAGCGCCAGACCGATGGCGGAGTCGCGTTGCGATTTGGGATCTTTGGAATCGGGCTTCTTGGTCATGACGATGGCTGCTCGTGATGAGGGCTGGGAAGAATGGACGCGAGGCCGCGGGCGCGCAGGCGGTCCCAGACGAGCTTGAGAGCCCATTGCTGGGAGCAGTGCCGAACAGTGCCACGATTGCCGCGCAGGTGGAGCTTCTTGTGAAGATGGTCCTGGCCGTCGAAAACGTCGATATGGACCGTTCCGACGGGCCTATCGGGGGTTCCGCCGCCCGGACCCGCGATCCCGGTCAGCGACACGCAGAGATCGGATCCCATCGCTTCGAGCGCACCTTCGGCCATCGCGCGCGCGACCGGCTCGCTGACGGCACCGTGCGCTTCGAGCAGGTCGGGCTCGACTCCGAGCAAACGGACCTTGGCCGCATTGGCGTAGGCGATGATGCCTCCGTCGAACACCGCCGAAGCGCCCGGTACCTCCGTGATCGCAGCGCCCGTGCCCCCCGCCGTGCAGGACTCGGCGGTGCACAGCCGCAGGCCGGCGCTGCGAAGCGCGACGACGACACGAGCGGCGAGGCTGTCCTCACCGATCCCGTAGATCGCGGGCTCCAGCGCGCCCAACACCTCGGCATCCAGACCCTGCAGCGCCGCTTCGACCTCCGCGTGCGTGTTCCCCTCGGGCACCTGCGCCTCGAGCACGACCAGCACCTGGGGCGTGGAGGCGCGGTAGTGGACGAACAGGTTGGCGAGCGCGGGTTGCAGTCGCGCCTTGCCGACGATGGCCTCGACGTCGTGGGCCAGCGACGACTCCCCCCTGCCCAACGCGCGATACATGCGACGCGGAGTGGGCTGCAGCGCGAACGCTCGGGAGAGGCGCGGAGCGATCTCGTCGTCGAACATGCGCCGCAGCTCACGGGGCACTCCGGGCAGGGCGTAGACGGGCGTGCGCGCGACCGGCACGACGAAGCCCTCGGCGCTGCCGATCGGGTTGGCGATGATCGTGGCGGAGGCCGGGAAGTCGGCCTGCTTGCGGTTCATCGGGGCCATCTCGTAGCCCATCGCCGCGAACTTGGCCTCGAGCCGAGCGAGCGCGGCATCGTCGCGCTGCAGCGGGACGCCCGCGGCTCGGGCCAGCGCCTCGGCGGTGAGATCGTCCGACGTGGGGCCCAACCCCCCGCAGACGAAGCAAACGTCGGCCGAAGCCGCCCCGCGAACGGCCGCCACGATCTCCTCGACGCGGTCGCGCACCGTGATGACCCGATCGACGGTGATGCCCAGGAGCCGGCACCGCGCCGCAAGATCAGTGGCGTTGGTGTTGACCGTGTCCCCGCTGAGCAACTCGTCGCCGACGGCGATCAGCCGCGCGATGACCGGGTTGGCGCCTGTAGGGCCCTTTGCAGACCGAGGGGTTGAGGTTTCCACGAGGGTCACGGTGACGGGCCAACGACTCTGAAGGAACACTGAACGGAAGTCAAGCTTGCAAGACTCCCGTTCAGTACCCCACGCGACATCGTCATGGAGGCTGCTACCGCTTGGTTCCCATCCGCGCGTCCGCTACGATGGTGCCGAGGTGCGAATCCGATACGCGGCCAAGACCGACGTCGGCATGAAGAGGACTCACAACGAGGACTACTTCGCGCTGATCGAGGATGAGCAGCTCTTCATGGTGGCCGACGGCATGGGCGGTCACGCATCGGGAGAGGTGGCGAGCAAACTGGCCGCCGAAGTGATGGGCGAGTTCTATCGCCACAGCAAGGACCAGGACGCGACGTGGCCGTATCGCTACGACCACAACTTGTCCTATGTGGAGAACCGCCTGGTCGCTTCGATCCGGCTGGCCAACGCCAAGATCCACGAGAGCGCGGCCAAGAATCCGCAGCTGCGCGGCATGGGCACGACCGTGGTCTCCTTCATCATCAAGGGGAACGCGGCGTTCGTGGCCCACGTCGGCGACTCGCGCGTCTACCGGGTTCGGGACGGCGTCATCCATCTGCTGACGCGGGATCACTCCTTGCTCGAGGACTACAAAGAGGCGCGTCCGGACATGACGGAGGAGGAAGCCCGGAACTTTCCCCACAAGAACGTCATCACCCGCGCGCTCGGCATGCGGGACAGCGTGGTCGTCGACATCGCTCGCGTCGACCTCGAAGACGGCGACCGCTTCGTCCTGTGCAGCGACGGCCTCTCGGGGATGCTCACCGACGAGCAGATCCGGGACATCACGAAGCGGAACGAAGACCTCGAGGCCGCAGTCGGTGAACTCATCGACCGCGCCAACGAAGCCGGCGGCACGGACAACATCACCGCCATGGTGGTGGAGTGCCACTTCTAGTTCGGCTGGGAGCGCTCCTCCTCGTCGCTGCTCCGTTGGGCTGCTTCGAGGACGCGGCCCCTGGTGTGCCTTCGGAGACCGAGACCACCGCAGTCACCGCTGCCGACGCCAGCGAGACCGGGACAGCCATCGGCATCGACCCTTCAACCGCCTCGGGCGGCGGCGGGTGCATGGGCTGCATCGACGCGGCGGGTGGCTGCCTCGCCGGAACCCTCGACCAAGCATGCGGTGTTCTTGCCGCCCGCTGCGAGCCCTGTGATGACGGGACGTTCTGCGACGAGGGACAGTGCGCCCCTTTGCCGGCCTGCACCCCAGACAACTGCGACGGTTGCTGCAATGGAGACACGTGCGCGACTGGTGACGAGGTGCCGACGTGCGGTCGCAACGGCCAGCAGTGCTCCGCCTGCTCGGCGGGCAGTACGTGCAATGACGGCGCCTGCCAGCTCCCATGCGAACCACCTGTGACGGGTGCTGCGACGCGATCGGCGACTGTATTCCCCTCGAGGCGACGTCAGAGCGCCTGCGGGCGCACGGAAGGCCTGCGAGGGCTGCCGATCGATTCTCGAGTGTTCGGAAGGCGTTTGCATCTCGACGGCCTGCGCCAACGAATGCGACGGCTGCTGTGAGGGCGACATCTGTCTCGACGGCCTGGAGACGAGATGCGGTGTGCGGCATGGGTGGCGCGCATGTGGAGCTGTCCGATGGCACATCCTGCGAGGGCGTTGCACGGCTATCCGGATGGGCTGTGGCAGGTTCTCATTCAGTCCGCGACGACGACCCCGGTCGACGACGATGGAGACGCGTGGGACAGCTTCGGCGGTCGCTTCCGATCCCTACATCGAGCTGAGCTTCGGGGGACGTCTCCGAGTAAACCGACTTCGCGCCCAATACGCTGACACCGACTGGGACGAGGTCATCCTGGTGGGGTCGACCACGGAACAACTCCTGCTGCCTGGCACCTATCGTTGTGGGACGACGACTTTGTCCTCGACCAAAACATGGGGACCTGCGTCTTCCGCTCGGACCCGACCAGTTCGGCGCCCCGTCCAGGCACAGTGCGTCGACGACGATCGCGGCGTCCTGTGGACGCTGCAGCTCACGATCGAAGCCGTCCCACAGTAGGCGCGCAGCAGCGCTCGGCTACTTCCGGAAGCGCACGTGGAAGTGGTTGTGGTGGCCCTTCCAGTGACGGATGAGGCCGTGGGTGCGTCGGCGGCCCCGAGGATACTGGAACAGCTCGTCGAGGGTGTCCTCGCTGTAGCCGCGCTTCTTGGCGTACTCGTACAGCTTCTCCTGGATCCGGTAGTCCATGAAGATGTAGGTGACCTCGCCCGAGTCGACGAAGGCCTTGATCAGGGTCCAGGTGCGCGCGATGTCCAGGTTGCCGTTGGTCGCGGAGTGAAACCGCTGCTCATGGGCGTACTTGCCCTCGAGCACGTACCCGATGTCGACGTCGCGCCCGTGCTGGTGGGAGAGGTGCGGGCGGAACTTGCCGCCGCCCCGCTTGCTGATGTCTCCGATGTGCACCTTGGGGCCACCGGGCATCTTGCGCTTGTACGAGGAGACGGCGGACTGGATCACGCGGATCGTGTCGCCCGTGCCCCACGCGCCTCCCTCCCACTTGACGACGTAGTGTCGCCCCGGCGGCAGCTGAACGCCGGCCTTGAGGCTGCCCTTGTCGCGGTCGATGCGAGCAAAGCCAGGGACCACGCCTCCGTCGACCCAGACGGTGAGCTTCTGCCCTTCGCGCAGGTCGTTGGCGCTCTCCAGCTTCCCTCGCTGGTAGCGCTCGAGCTCGCTAGGGGTGAGTCCGTAACGCTGCGCGATGGAGCCGAGGTTGTCCCCGGACTGCACGGTGTAGGTGATCTTGGTGCGCTCGTGCGGCGTGATGACCGGGCAGACCCGAATCCGCTGCCCGACGCTGAGCATGTCGGGGTTCTTGCGCAGGCGTCCGTTGAGCTTGACCAGGTCCTGCTTGCGAACGCCGTAGCGGCCGGCGATCTGGCCCAGGTGCTCGCCGGGCACCACCGTGTGCGAATGAATCGGGCTGATGAAGTCGCATTCCTTGGCCTTCTTGACCGAACCCGCCCCGCCCCCGTCGACGCAGACGTCGACCTCCTGCCCGACCCGCAACCGGTTGGGATCTTCGCGCAGCGTCTTGTTGTAGCGAGTGATCGCCTTCTCATCGACGCCGTAGGTCAGGGCGATGCGGCCGAGCGTGTCTCCGGAGGCCACCTCGTGCTTGGTGATCCGTCCACCGCTTCCGCACTTGGGACCCAGGGCCGTCTTCTTGGAGCCCTTGTGAACGTCGGGCTCGGACGACGCCTCCGGGGCCGCGCACACGTCGAGCTTCTGACCGACCCGCAGCAGGTCCGGGTTCTTCTTCAGCGCCGGGTTGTGCTCGATGAGGTTCGACTCCGACACGCCGTGGCGCAGCGCGATGGCGCCCAGGGTGTCCCCCGACGCGACCTCAACCTCGCACGACGAATCGTCCTTGCTCCTCCCCTTGCCTTGGGCGGCTGCTTCAGGGGCCCAGGCATACAGGATGACCCCGGCCAGACCGATGAACGCGCTTCGCAGTCGCATCGCCCGCAATCGATGGCATGGAGGCCGGCGACCATCAAGGGCATGCCGCAGATCGGCCGCGCGCGGCCACGATCAGGCCGCTGGAGGGCCGCGCGTCGACGGCCCAGACGTCCTGCGCAACCGTGGCCTAGCGCAAGTCGCCGGTTTCGGCGCGGAGCAGCGCCACCAGCTCGCGGCGCACCGCGAGGCCTTCGGTCATCGAGGTGAAGCGGCCGACCGCCAGGGCGAGATCTTGCAGCACCGCGCCCAGGGTCGTCGGCGTCAGCTGCCGCGGATCGATGCCATGACGCCGACACTGCGACTTGAGCACCGGCCACGGAAAGGTCGTGTGCCTCCCGAGCACCTCGTAGACGGAGATGGCGAGAGGTCCAAGGGCGCGCGGTGGGGTGCGGTCGAGTGCGATCATGGTGACGGGCCTGCAGTCACCGCACTCTCTGCAAGCTCCGTGCGAGCTTGTGCGCCGCGCTCAATCGAACATGATGCGCGCAGTGAACCAGATCGAGGCGAGCATCGCCTTGACCGTGTCGTGCCGCTGCGCCGGGTCCGGATCGAGGCCGCGCAGCAGGATGTTGCGGAGCCAACCGGGGACCCGAGCCCGTGGCGGCACCGGCCGAACGTTGCCTGCGACGACGTTGCGGGCAATCTCCGAGGCGGTGGTCCCCGCAAACGGGCGCTCTCCGTAGAGGCCTTCGTACAAGGACACGCAGAACGAGAACTGATCGCTGCGAGCGTCGGCGTCTGCGCCGAGGAACTGCTCGGCGGCCATGTAGGCCGGGGTGCCGACGAAGTGACCGGTGCTGGTCACGCTCCCCTCGATCGTCACCGGCTCGTCGCCCTCGATGGTGACCGTCAGCGAATCGCCGCTGAGCCCCGAGAGGGTAGATGCAAGGTCGTCACCCGCTCTGTCGCCGACCGCGGTGATCGTCACGTCCCCCGAGCGAGTCGTGACCGAAGCGGTCGCGGTCGACAGGACGTCGTCGTTGCGAACCCGATCGCCATCGCTGGGCGCGGTGGACAAGATGTCCGCGTCCGGCTTGATCGGGCGGCTCTTGACCGGGCCATCATGGGCGAGCCCGAAGTCGACCACCCGCGCCCGCCGGTCGCCGACCAAGACGTTGGCTGGCTTGAAGTCGCGGTGGATCAGCCCGGCGTCGTGCGCCGCCGCGAGCCCTCGACCTGCGCCGAAGAACATGGTGATCACCTCGCGCCAGGTCCGCGCGTCCTGGCGAATCCATCGCGCGAGCGACGGTCCATCGACGTGCTCCATGGCGATGTAGACCCCGCCGTCCGACTCCCCGACGTCGTAGATGGTCACGACGTTGGGGTGGGCGAGCTGGGCGGTGATCTGGGCCTCGCGGCGAAGACGCTGGCTGGCCTGCTGCAGATCTCCACGGAGCTGGCCGGATCGGATGAGCTTGACCGCAACGTCCCGTTGCAGCTCGGGATCGAAGGCTGCGTAGACCACGCCCATCCCGCCCTCGCCGATCTTGGTGTTGATGCGATAGCGCCCAATCGCCCCGGGCAGCGGGGTTTCTCCGGCCTGGCCCATGTGCTTCGCAGCGTAGCAGGTCGGGACGAACCCGGGCACTTTGTCGCGCTTTACGCACGCGCCTCGGGGAACGACACTGCCGGCCATGGCTAAAGCGCCACGCTCGATGGTCCTGGGGACCGCCGGGCACATCGACCACGGGAAGACGTCGCTGGTCCGGGCCCTCACCGGGACCGACACCGACCGTCTCCCCGAAGAGAAGCGGCGCGGCATCACGATCGAGCTCGGCTTCGCACCCTGGACGATCAAGCCCGACCTCGAAGCCTCGATCGTGGACGTGCCGGGCCACGAGAACTTCGTGCGCACCATGGTCGCGGGGGCCGGAGGAATCGACGCGGTCATCTTGGTGGTCTCCGCGGAAGACGGCGTCATGCCGCAGACCCGCGAGCACATCAACGTGTGCCGCCTGCTCGGCGTCCGGCATGGGGTGGTCGCGCTGTCGAAGGTCGACCGCCTCGAGGGAGACGCCGAAGCGATCGAGCTGGCGACCGACGACGTTCGCGAGGCGCTCGCCGGGACGATCTTCGAGGAGGCCCTCATCGTGCCCTGCAGCTCGGTGACCGGCGAGGGGCTCGACACGCTCCGCGCCGCCTTGGAGACGCTGATCGCCAAGATCCCGCGCCGCGGCACCAAGGGAGATCCGATCCTTCCGCTCGATCGCGTGTTCTCGATCCGCGGCCACGGCACGGTCGTCACTGGGACCCTGCAGCGCGGCGTGGTGGACATCGGCAAGGAGACCCCGCTTCGGCTCGAACCCGCCGGGGAAGGACGCGAACCCAGGCCGCTTCGAACGCGCGCGGCACAAGTTCGCGGTGACGCCCGGGATCGCATCGGTGCCGGCTCGCGGATCGCACTGAACCTCGGCGGCATCGACGTCCGCGATCTGTCCCGAGGTGACGTCCTGACGACCGGGGACGCCGTGGCCCGACGCTCGGTGTTTCACGCGTGGCTGCAGCATCTACCGACTCACGGCGCGCCGTGGACGTCCGGTACCTCGCTGCAGGTGTGCATCGGGACCGGCTACGCCAACGGCAAGCTCGATCCTCTCTACGTCGCACCGATCGAGGGCGAGAGCGGGCCGGCCGAGGACACCGCGATCGAGAGCGGGCGCGAGGGTCTGGTGCGTTTCCGACTCGAGACGCCGCTGCCGATCTGGCACGGCGCGCGGATCGTGGTTCGTGCCTTCTCCGACCCCTCGGAGGACCATCAAGGCCGCACGATCGGCGGCGGCGTGGTGCTCGACCCGGAGCCCTCGACCGGACGCGGGCAGCGGCCGCGCTGGATTGCGCTGGGCCGTGCGCTGCACGGCGACGACGTCCGTGCCCAGCTCAGCGCCCTCATCACCGACGCGGGCCTGCTCGGCATCGACGAGGCCGCGCTCGCGCGCCGGACCGGCGTCGACGACGTGCGGACGGCGATCGATCCGCTGCTCAAGGGCAAGCAGCCGGTGATCACGCGCCTGGGCAAGGATCGCTACGTCGAGGAAGCGTCGGTGCGCGGCCTCATCGAGCGCGCCATCTCCACCGTCGACAAGTTCCACGGCGCGCAGCCCCTCAAAACCGGCATGCCTCGCCCGGCCCTCGAAGCCGCCCTGGGCCGGCGCATCGCGACCGACGTGGCGAGCGCGGCGATCGATCGCTGCGTGGAGCGGGGTGCCCTTCGGCGGGTGGACGAGGCGGGCACACTGGCGCGCCCCGGCAAGGGCCTCTCGGCCGAGGGCGAGCTGCCCCCCCGCATGCAGACGGTGCTCGACCTGTACATCGAGGCCGCCAGCGGGCCGCCCACCCTCAAGGAGGTCGGCGACGCGCTGGAGATGGACGGCGCCGAGGTGCTCGAGTTGGTCAGCGGGCTGCAGCGGACCGGCAGGCTGATCCGCGTCACCGCAGAGCTCTCGTTCGCCAAGGACGCCCACGAGACGCTCGTCGTCGCCGTCCGAGAGCGACTCGCCGCCGAAGGAACGATCGACGTGCAGGCGCTCAAGGCCATGACCGGGCTGAGCCGCAAGTTCGCGGTGCCCTTGATGGAACACTTCGACCAGATGCAGATCACCGTGCGCAAGGGCAACGAGCGCATTCCGGGACCACGCGCCTGATGATTACCCTCGACAAGATCGGCCTCAGTCACGGCTCCCAGATCCTCTACACAGGGGCCTCCATGAACCTCTACGCCGGCGAGAAGGTCGGGCTGGTCGGACCCAACGGCGCGGGCAAGTCCACGGTCTTCCGCATGATCGTCGGCGAGGAACAGCCCGACGAGGGACGGGTGTCGGTGGAACGCGGCGTGACGATCGGCTACTTCGATCAAGACGTCGGCGAGATGACCGGCCGTACGGTCTTGGCCGAGGTGATGGCGGGCGCCGGGGAGGTCTCGGAGCTGGCCACCGAGGTCGCTCGGCTCGAGGCGGCCATGGCCGACCCCGAGCAGGCCGACGCGCTCGAGGCGATCATCGAGCGCTACGGCGAGACCCAGTCGAGGTTTGCAGAGCTGGGCGGCTTCGAGCTCGAGCCCCGGGCGCAGGAGATCTTGGCGGGCCTGGGCTTCGCCCCGGAGGTCGTGGAGTCCGACGTCGGCGAGCTCTCGGGGGGCTGGAAGATGCGCGTCGCCCTGGCTCGCATCCTGTTGATGCAGCCCGACGTCCTGCTGCTCGACGAGCCCACCAACCACCTCGACATCGAGTCGATCCTCTGGCTCGAGAAGTGGCTGATGGAATACCGCGGCGCGGTCATGATGACCTCGCACGACAAGGAGCTGCTCAACCGCTTGGTGTCCAAGATCGTGGAGATCGAAGGCGGTGACCTGGTCACCCACGGAGGCAACTACGCGTTCTACGAGCAGCAGCGGGCCATGATGGCAGCCCAGCACGAGGCCCAGTACGCGCGGCAGCAGGCGATGCTGGCCAAGGAGCGGGAGTTCATCGCCCGGTTCAAGGCCCGGGCCAGCCACGCGGCGCAGGTCCAGTCCCGCGTGAAGAAGGTCGACAAGATCGACAAGGTCGCGCCCCCGCGCCGTCGTGAGGTCGTCGAGTTCGACTTCTCCACCCCGCCGCGCTCCGGGGACGACGTCGCGGTGCTGGGCGGCGTGCGCAAGGCCTACGGCGACCACGTGGTGCACGAGGGGGTCGACCTCACCATCCGCCGGCTCGAGCGCTGGTGTGTGATGGGCATCAACGGCGCTGGCAAGTCCACCCTGCTCAAGCTCATCGCAGGACAGAGCCAGCCCGACGCCGGCGAGATCCGCATCGGCCCCAGCGTGAAGATGGGCTACTTCGCGCAGCATTCGATGGAGGTGCTCGACCCTGCCGCCACGGTGATCGGCCAGCTCGAGACCCTCTTCCCCCGCGCCTCCCAGGGCTCGCTGCGCAACCTGCTGGGCGCGTTCGGCTTCCGCGGCGACGATGCGGACAAGTACGTGCGCGTGCTCTCCGGCGGCGAGAAGGTGCGGCTGGTGCTCGCGAGCATGCTCTACGAGCCGCCCAACTTCCTGGTGCTCGACGAGCCGACCAACCACCTCGACCTCGACACGAAGGAGATGCTGGTGAGCGCGCTGGCCGACTACGGGGGCACGATGCTCTTCGTCTCCCACGACCGCGAGTTCCTCACCAAGGTCTCCACGCGGGTGCTCGAGCTGGGCAACGAGGACGGGCCGCGGGTCTACGAAGGTGGCTACGCCGAGTACGTCGAGAGCACCCAGTGCGAAGCGCCGGGGATGCGCTGAGCTCAGAGGGGCTCAGCGCAGCCGCACCCGGACCCGCACCCCGCTGCGCGGGCGCAGCGTCACAGACGTCAGCAGGTCCAGCTCGAAGTCCGGCTCCGAGACCACCTCGATCTTCTGCAGCATCGTCGCCAGGGCCAACACGCCTTCGAGCATCGCGAAGTGGTTGCCCACGCAGACCCGCGCGCCGCCACCGAAGGGTAGATACGCGTACTTGGGGAGCCGCTCGGCCAGCCCATCGAGCCAGCGCTGGGGTGAGAAGGTCAGCGGGTTGTCGTACCACCGACGATCGCGGTGAATCGACCACACCGGCACCAGCACCTGAGCACCGCGCGGCACCACCCAACCTGCGACCTCGACGTCTTCGAGCGCCTCCCGGCCGAACATGTAGGCCGGCGGGTACAAACGAAGGGCTTCCTTGACGACCGCCTCGACGAAGGGGAGCTGGGCGAAGTCGGCCATGCCCGCGTCTCGATCCCCCAGCACGCGATCGACCTCGGCTCGGGCCTGGGCCGCAACGTCGGGGTGCCGGGCCAACAGCAGCAGCGCGAACGACAGCGCAAGCGCCGTGGTCTCGTGTCCGGCCAAGAACATCGTGGCGACCTCGTCGCGAACCTGCTCGTCGGTCATCCCGGTGCCGTCGTCATCGCGGGCGGCGAGCAGGCGGCCCAGCATGTCGTCGCCGTACCCCTGGGGGGCCACGCGGCGCTGGCGGATGATGTCGTAGACGATCGCGTCCAGCGCCTTGCGGGACCCCTCGAGCGCGTCGAGCGACTTCCGCTTGGCGGCGTTGGGAAGCAGCCGGCGCCAGCTGAGGTAGGCGCGGTTGAACTCCTCCATCATCGTCCCGACCAGCGTGCCGAACTCCGAGGTGTCGACATCGGCCTGGCCGAACACGGTGTCGAGCACGATCTCGAGCGTCAGCTCCATCATGTCGGCGTGAATGTTGCGCGGCCCGGGCTCGATCGAGCGCAGCGCCGTCTTCGTGCACGCGACCATCGCGTCGGCAAACCGCTCGATGTGGCGCCGGGTGAACGAGGGGGCGGCGATCTTGCGCTGGCGTCGCCAGAATCGGCCCTCGCTCGTCAGCAATCCTCGGCCCAAGATGCCGTCGAGTTCGTGGGTGAGCCGCCCCTTCATGAACTTGGCGTTGTCGGTGAGCACCACCTGCCCGACGTCCTGTGGGTTGCACAGCAAGTAGATCGGCTGGCTCGCGACGTTGTAGGAGACGACGTCGCCGTAGGTGCGGACCGTCCGCTCGATTGCAGCGAGTTGGTCGCGCTCGAAGATGCGGGTCGTGCCGATCAGCGGAAGCTGCGGGGGACCCGGGGGGCGCTGCCCGACCATCCCGGTCCCGCGAGGCCCGCGACGCACCAGAGGGATCGCGTGCGCTTCGGGCAAGGTCGGACCATCCACCGCGCAAGTGTGCGCGACCCGTCCTCGCACTTCAAACCGGGTCTGGCTGCGCCGGTGCAGGTTCGACCGCCCAGCCCACGCGCGCTCCGGCCCGGAGCGGGACGAGCACGGTGTCGCCCAAAGGCAGCGTCTGCGGAACGGACACGTCCGCGCGTCGCAGGCGGATCCGGTCGGCGTTGCGCGGCAACCCATAGAAGTCCGGTCCGTGGTGGCTGGAGAACCCCTCGAGCCGCTCGAGCGCGCCGGCTTCGTCGAAGGCTTCGGCGTACAGCTCGATCGCCGCATGCGCCGTATAGATGCCCGCGCAGCCGCAGGCGCTCTCCTTTTCGCCTTGCGCGTGCGGAGCACTGTCGGTGCCCAAGAAGAACTTCGGATTGCCGCCGGTCGCGGCTTCGACCAACGCCTCGCGATGCACGCTGCGCTTGAGTACGGGCAAGCAGTACATGTGGGGTCTGACGCCGCCGCGGAAGAGGTCGTTGCGATCGAAGAGCAGGTGGTGGGCGGTGATCGTGGCGGCCACGCGGGCGGGGGCAGACTCCACGAAGCGGACGGCCTGCGCCGTCGTGATGTGCTCGAACACCACGCGCAGCCGATCGAAGCGCTGCACCAGGGGCGCGAGCGTGTCCCGGATGAAGATCGCCTCTCGGTCGAAGACGTCGTCCCGGGGCCCGATCGACTCCCCGTGCACCAGCAGCGGCAGCCCGCAGTCCTGCATCGCCTCGAACACCTCCGCGCACGACTGCAGATCGGTCACCCCGGCCTCGGCGTTGGTGGTTGCGCCAGCGGGGTAGAGCTTGACCCCGTGCACGTGGGGCGACGCCGCGGCGCGTCGAATCTCGGCGGGCGAGGTCTTCGGCGTCAGGTACAGCGTCATCAGCGGCTCGAACCGGGCGCCTGTGGGCAGCGCGTCGAGGATGCGCCCTCGGTACGCCAACGCATCTTCGACGGTGGCGACCGGAGGCCGCAGGTTCGGCATCACGATCGCCCGCGCGCACACGCGCGCCGCGTCGGCGACGGTCTGCGCGAGCCGATCACCATCCCTCAGATGCAGGTGCCAGTCGTCGGGACGGTCGAGAACGAGCATGTCGGTCACGAGCGCGGTTGTAGCAACTCGGCCCCGCGCCCAGTGGCGTCATTGGCGCATCGCTCCAGCGGGCGTTCGGGAGGCCCGCTGGCCTTTTTTTCATCTTCCCGTGATCCGATCGTAGGCCACCGAACTCTTCTTCGATGAGAGCACCCAACGGCTCTCGGAGACCCGACCCATGAAACGACTTTCCATTGCTCCCCTCGCTGCCCTGATGCTCCTGTCCGCTTGCGACCCCGTCGAAGAAGAAACGACCGGCTCCTCGAGCAACGGATCGACGGGCGGCCAGACCAGCGACGACGACACCGGCACCAGCCCGACCGCGCCCGGAACAACCGGCAGCGACACCAGCGGCGACGACAGCTCCGGCGCCGACGACAGCTCCGGCGGCGACACCAGCTCCGGCGGCCCGTCTGGACCGCTGATGTGGAGCGAAGTCTCCGGACCCTGCGGCGGCTCGGGCACCAACGCGCTGTGGTTCGACGACCGCATGACCGGCTTCGTCGGCTGCGGTGAGAACGCCGAAGGAGAAGGCCTGTTCACCACGCTCGACGGCGCGGTGACCTTCGAAGACAACCTGCGGTTCAACGAAGTCCGCATCATGGACATCCGTCGAGGTTCCGACGGGGTGCTGTATGGCGCCGGGATCCACCAGCTCGATGGCTACCCGGTGTGGAGCTTCGACGAGGGCGGCTCGATGATCGGATCCGAAGGGCTGTACACGGCCAGCAACAACGCGTTCCTCGCGGTGAACCAGGCCGAGAACGCTGCCATCACCGACGATGGCCAGATGCTGATCGACTCGCTGACCGGGTCGACCGCCGCCTACCGCAGCGCCGGCGGAGAGTTCGAGGAGGTCCCCAGCCTCAGTGAAGACCTCCTGACCGACCCAGAAGCCTCCGGCTATCAGGTTCGCCGAATCGTCGCGCACGACGACCGGTTCTACGCCGTCGGCAGCCTGATCAACGACCCCGCCCGCGTGCACCTGCCCTCACAGCTGGACGGCGCGACCCACCACTTCCACACCGTGCAGCTGCAGTCCGACACCCGCGACGGGGAGCTGCTCGACATGCACGTCTGGGACGATCAGCACATCATCGTGGCGGGCCACGACCAGAGCGAGCGCTTCCCCCTGATCTACGTGGTCGACGGTGCCGATCCTTACGTCACGGAGAACTGGACCAAGGTGGAGCTGTTCGACTCGGGGATCGACTACCAGGCCGGCGTCAACGATCTGCACGTGATCGGCGACACGGTGGTGATGGTCGGCGAGCGCATTCCGACCTCGCAGGGCGGCTTCGTGATCATCAGCCAAGACGGCGGCCTCACGTACGAAGACATCACGCCCGAGGGCGCCGGACCCCTGTCCCGGGTGTGGATGTTCGAAGACGGCGAGATGGTCGTCGCCGGAGGCGGCGGCGAGATGTGGGTGTACGCGGCGGAGTAGTTCACCGCTGCGTGCGGGGTACCCACACGGTCGTTCGTCCCGCGACCGTGTGGAACTCCAGCGGGTCCCCGGCGAGGGTGCACAGGCCCTCGCCGGGGTTCCATCGCTGGTGGAACAACCAGTGCCGGGGATAGCGCTGCGCGTCGGCGTCCGCCTCGACCGCGGTGCGCACGATCGTCTTCAGCGCGTCCGCCAGGCGCGACGCCTCCGCCGCGTCGACCGTGTTGGCAGGTCGGCGTGGATCCAGTCCCGCGGCGTGCAGCACCTCGTCCGCCACCCAATTGCCGACCCCGGCCGCGAAGCGCTGGTCCAAGAGCAGGCCCTTGAGCGAGCCCCGACGACGCTGAAGCCGCGCATGGAGCCGTGCCGCGTCGGGCGGCTCCAGCAGCGGGTCGAACCCCAGCGCGGAGATCGGCGGTTCGTTCGGGGGGTCGTGTCGCAGCCGAATCCGACCGAGGCGGCGCGCGTTGGTCATGGAGAGACGCGCTCCGGCGTCGGTGGTCAGCACCAGCTTGGCGAATCGTGGCGGCCAGGTTTGCTCGAGGGTCGGGCCGGTGTGCAGCTGGAGCCCACCGTCGGCAGGGGTGACGAATCCCCCGGTCATGCCGAAGTGGAACAGCGGCCAGGGGCGACGGTCGAGCTCGAGCCACAGCTGCTTGCCCCGCCGGCATGCGGCCAGGACCGCCGCACCCTGCAGCGCGCGGACGAACACCGGGGGCGTCACGCCCTCGTAGACGATCGGATCCTCGAGGACCTCGACCTGGGCGATCGCGTGTCCGACCAGCGTCCGCTCCAGCTGGCGTCGTCCGAACTCGACCTCGGGCAGCTCGGGCATGCGATCACGTCTCGCCGACCGCGGACAGCGCGAGGGCCAGCGCCTCGTCCTCGGACGGATGAACCGTGCGCAGGTCGACCAACACGCGGTCGTCTTCGATGCGCGCGACGACCGGCGTCGCCCCCAACCGGAGCGCGCGCGCGGTCGCGGACGGCTTGTCGCTGGGGACCCACAGCCCGATGCTCGCGATGGTGTCGCCCGGCAGACTGCCGCCGCCGATCGCGGCGTGAAGTTCCACGACCCGATCGGGCCCCCACTGCAGCCCGGTCGCGAGCGCCTCGGCGCGGGCACGCAGCTCGGACTGGGTGCGGGCGACCATCTGGTGCAGCGGCAGCGCCACGGCGCCTTCGCGCGCATGGGCAGCGACGGTCGCGTGCAGGGCCGCGAGCGCGGTCTTGTCGGGACGAAGCGCCCGGGCCATCGGGAAGCGTCGGCATCGCTCCACGTAGGCTGCCGTGCCCGCCAAGATGCCGGCTTGCGGACCTCCGAGCAGCTTGTCGCCGCTGGCGAGCACCAGGTCGACGCCCTGCTCGAGGTACTCGGTGATCGTGGGCTCCTCGCCGGGCAGACCGCCGCCGAGCGAACCACTGCCCAAGTCGGCGATCAGCGGCACGCCTCGCTCGCGCGCGAGCTTGGAGAGCTCGGCGAGGCCGACTTCCTTGACGTAGCCGTTCTGCTTGAAGTTGGACTGGTGACACCACAGCAGCGCCGAAGCCGGGGTGCCCGCGGCGTCGGGGCCCTCACCGTCGAGCGCCTGCGCGTAGTCCTGGAGGTGCGTGCGGTTGGTGCTGCCCACCCCGACGACGCGCGTGCCCCCGGCGGCGGCCATGGTCGCGACGCGAAAGCTGTCCCCGATCTCGACCATCTGGCCGCGCGAGAGCACCACGCCTCCGGGGGCGCCCAGCACGGTGCAGGCCAGCAGCAGCGCCGCGGCGTTGTTGTTGACCACGTGCACGTCCTGGGCGCCCATCACCGCGCACAAGAAGGGTCGAAGCCAGGTGAACCGTGAGCCGCGCTTCCCGTCGCGCAGCCCCACCTCCAGGTCGCAATACTCCGCCGCGTCGGCCATGGCTGAGATGGCCTCGGGGGACAGAGGCGCGCGACCGAGGTTGGTGTGCAGGATGACGCCGGTGGCGTTGATGACGCGCAGAGGCCGGGGGCGCGCCCACGCCTGCAGCGTGTCGGCGACGCTTCGCGCCAGGCCAGCCGCATCGGGGATCTCGACCGCGTCGCCGGAGAGCACCGACTGCCGCAGCGCACACAGCGACTGCTGCACGGCCCGGCGCGCCAGCGCACGCTTCCAGCCGGCCTCGGCCAGCGGCGGTGCGTCGAGCACGGCATCGACCTTGGGGAGACGAGCGAGCGCGGAACGATCGGCCACGGCCGTCTATACCAAAAGCAGCACCGCGACCAGGGTGCCGAACCCCACGACGCCCAGCAGCGGCCACAGGAGCCCGAGCATGGGGGCCCGCGCTTCCTCCCGGGTGTTGGTGACCGTGACCGTCGTCTCGCCCGCCGCGGCCAGCGCCTGCGCGACCTGGGCGGCGGGGTGACGCACGCGCAGGGTGATGTCACCGACCGTGAGTTCGTCGCCGTGGCGGAGGTCTGCCGAGTCCTCGACCCGTCGCTCATCGATCGAGACGCCGTTCTTGCTGCCGAGGTCGAACACTGTGATGCCCTCGGCGGTGACGACGAGCCGGGCATGCTGACGGCTGACGTCCGGATCGTCGAGCGACACCGAGGCTCCTCGGCCGCGTCCGAGGATGTGTTCCCCGAAGGGCACGGGGTGCATCCGTCCGCGATGGGGGCCACGCGTCTCGACGAGCACGGGAACGAGGTCGGGGCGTGCGTTCATGGGAGGGTCTCTTCGAAGTGTAACGGAGCAGCGCGCCAGACACCGCCTGCGGCGCTCCAGCATTCGAGCGCGCCGCCGGAGCGCCGACGCGCGGTTGGAAGGGGCGAGAGAGCGGCGCACAACTCGAGCGCACGCCGGACGTCGGTGCGCGAAGGCAGGGTGCACGCGGGGAGACTGCGCGCAGGCTCGGGCGCGAGCCGCTGCAGGCCGCGCCACCACTCCCGCAGCGCAGGGTCGGAGATGGAGCCGCGTGGGGACTGCTGCACCGCCACCACGGCCACGGTCTCGTGCAGGGCCAGACGCCCGGTCCACGGCCCGGCCGCGGTTGACGGGTCACGAACGCACGCGAGCCCGCGTGCATCGACCGCCAGGACCTCGGGATGGCGTCCTCCGCCGAACGCGACCCAGCCCGGCAGGGCGGCCGTCCGGACCCGCGAGTACGCACAGGACGCGGCGACGAGCAGCAGGGCCAGCGCCGCCAAGCGGTGTGGGAGCCAAGCGCGGCCCCGCTCCGACACCCCGCGACGCACCTGGGGGATCCACGTGAGCACCGCCCCTGCCACCCACGCCGCCCGGGGGATGTCGGGCCACGACGAGACCACGTTCGCGATCGCCAGGATGACGTCGGCGCCGGCCGCCGCGGGATCGAGCGCCGCCGGCCCCAGCAGCGGCATCGCGACCCACCCCGCGACCGCCCACGGGACGACCCACAGGGCGAACAGCGGCATGACCAAAACGTTGGCCACCACGCTTCCATCGGAGCCCGCATCGAAGTGTATCCACAGCAGGGGCAGCAGGGCCCACCCCAGATGCCAGCTGGTCCGGGCCGCGCCGGCGCCCGACTCCATGCCGACCAGCACGACCATGGCCGCGACGGAGAGCTGAAATCCGGGCTCGAGCAGCCACGACGGCCGCGCAAAGAGCATGAGCGCGACCGCCAACGTGAGCACGGTGGGGCCGTGGATCGGACGACCACAGACCGCCCCGAGCGCGACGACGCCGAACATCGTCGCAGCGCGAACGGCCGGCGCCGCGGCGCCCGTGAGGACGACGTAGGCGGCGACGGGGACGGCCGACGCGGCGACGGCCGCACGCGCACCCCACCACCGCGGCGCGAGCACCCACCGAAGCCCGCGAAGCCACACCCACGCCGCCAGGCCGACGTGAAGGCCCGAGACCGCGATCAGATGACCGATTCCGGCCCGACGAAGCTGCGCGCGCACCGGCGGCGGAAGTGCCGTGGAGAGGCCGAGGCTGGACGCGACGACGAACCCGCGACCGGGCCGACCTCGGGCTGCATCCCAACCGGCTTGGCGAATCGTCGCGAGGGTCTTCGAGCCGCGGCGGAGAAGCGTGGTCACGACGGTCGATGGGGGAACGGCCGGTCGTCGCCACGCGCGAGAGATCCCCAGGACCCGCACCTCTCCGGGGCGCAGCCGCCCTGCGTCGGTGTGCAGGGATTCGGCGAGCACGGCGACCCGCTCGCCGGCCCACAGCGGGCAAAGAGTCGAGGGCAGGGCCACCTCGAGCTGCGGGCCACGGTTGGGCAGCACCCAAACGCGGCACCGGGGGCCAGGAGTGCTGGCGGAGACCACCTCGAGATCCCGGAGGCGCGGAGCCTGCCCGCGACCGGCGGCTTCGATGCGATCGGGTGGCGGTGCGCCGCTGAACAGACCTCTGGCCAGCCCGAGCAGGACCACCGCCAGCCCGAGCGCGCCAGCCCGAAGCGGGCGGAGCCCGGCCGCAACGACCAGGGCCCCCCCACAAAGGACCGTGACGATGCCCAAGGGGACGACCGCCGAGCCACTGCGCGTCGAGGCGAGAACGCCCACGACCAGGCCGGATACGAGCAGCAGCCAGGCACCCAGCGTCCTCACGGTACAGGGGTCGGCCGCCGGCTCCCCACGTTGCACTTTTTTTGCAGCGAACCCGCGGCCGCACGAGCGTTGCGGTGCGCCCACTGCCCGGCCTACACTCTGGAGCAACCGTGCTACTCACGCGTATTTGGGCTGTCCTGCTGGCCATCCTCGCCACGGGCTGCCTCGCCGGGATGTTCCTGCTCTCGGCCGGCAACAGCGGTGACTTCACCGAAGCCGACCGGGACGCCGTCCGCGCGGTGACCGAGGCGGGCGTCGTCGCGCTCTCGGCGGGGATCAACGCCTCCGAGGTTCAGCAGGTCTCGACCCTGGTCATTCACGAACCGCTTCGCGAGGCGCTCGTGCGCCAAAAGGCCCACGCCAAGGCTGCCGATGGCGAGGAGAGCCCCGGCGACGAACCCGAGCTGCCCCAGGTCCTGGCCGAAGCGACCGAAGCGCTGCGTCTGAAGACGGGCACCAACCTCACCGTCGCGGTCGTCGACGGAACGGGCAGGGTCATCGCCTCCAACGGCATCTCCGAGTCGTCGATGCCCGAGGTGATCGCCACCGAGGCATACCGCGCCATCCCGCCGACCGACGAGGGCACGTTCTCGATCACGATCGACAGCGAGATTCACGTCGCCAAGGTGACGCCGACCGTCATCGACGACCGACGCTTGGTGGCCATCGACCGGCTCAACCTCGGCGCCGGCTCGCTGCTTCGCCGAGTCCTCGGTTCGGACACGCCCGCGGGCATCGTTCGTGACGGCACCCTGGTCGGCGAGATCTTCGGCGATCAGCCCATCTCCGACGAGATCGAGGCGCTCGCCAAGGAGCACGTGGCCGACGTCCCCGAGGACGGAGCAAGCACCGTGTTCACGATGGGCGGCGGCCTCGACAAGCGCATCGGCGCGCTGGGTCGGGTCCCCGGACCCGCGGGCAGGGGCACCAATGGCGCCATGCTCGTGGTGATGAGTCGCCAGAGCGCTGCCGCCAGCCAACAGGACATCGCGGCCGCCATCAGCGAAGCGCGACGCAAGGGCGTGCGGGTCAACTGGCCCATCCTCGTCGGGCTGCTGCTCGTCTCGGCCGCGCTCGCGATCTACCTGCCCTATCTCGAGGCGATCGGGCCGATGAACCGTCTCTCGCACGAGTTCAACGCCCTCGCCCTCGGGCAGCAGCACCAGGTGTTCCACGACCGATACGGCGGCGTCCCCGGGCGCACGGCGCGTTCGGCCGCCGCGGCGTACGAGGCGCTTCGCCAGGCCTTCTTGGCAGAGCTCGAGATCGAGGACGACGGCATCGAGCACCAAGAAGAGGAGGAGCTCCCGCGCCGCCCCCGAACCTCGCGACGAAGACGCCTCACCCGAGCGCACCAGAAGCTCGGCGAAGGGCACGAGCAGTCGACGGGCCGGGCCAACACGGGCAGCCGCAAGCGGCCCCGAACCGGGGCCCAGCAAGAGTCCCCCCGCCCGACCCCCGCGACCCCCGCGTCGCCCGTCTCCCCTGCCCCGGTCTCGCCGGCACCCGTCGCCCCGGCCCCGACGCCCGCGCCGGCCCCCTTCCCGACCCCTGCGCCAGCGGCTGCACCCTCCCCGCCTCCGCCCGGCCCCTCCGCCGTCCCGGTCCCGGCGCCGGCACCGATCCCCACGCCCATCACCGCTCCCGCGCCCGTCGCTCGGCCCGCCCCCGCCGCGGCTCCCCCCGAGGACGAGTTCGAGGAGCTGTTCGAGGAGTTCGTCCAGGTCAAGCAGGCCTGCGGCGAGCCGACGGACAACCTCACCTACGACCGGTTCGCGGCCAAGCTGCGCAAGAACGAGCGCGACCTCAAGGCCAAGCGGCCCGACATCAAGCGCGTGCAGTTCACCGTCTACGTCAAGGACGGCAAGGCCGCGCTGAAGGCCAAGGTCATCAAGTAGGTCTCCAGACCCGGCACGACGACGCGCATGACTCTCCTGAAGATCGCCCAGGTCGGTACCCCCGTCCTTCGCACCCTGGCCACGCCCCTGACCGCCGAAGCGCTCGCCTCGGACGAGGTCCAGACCTTCATCGACGACCTCATCGAGACGATGCGAGATGCCCGGGGCGCGGGACTGGCCGCGATCCAGGTCTACCGCCCCATCCGGATCTGCGTCATCGAGGTCGACCGGAACCCGCGCTACCCCTACAAGCCGGACATCCCCCTGACCGTGTTGGTCAACCCGGTGCTCACGCCCATCGGCGAGGAGACCTTCGAGAACTTCGAGGGCTGTCTGTCGGTCCCCGACCTTCGGGGCGTCGTCCGGCGACACGCTCGGCTCCGGGTCCAGGCCTGGGATCGGCATGGCGCGGAGATCGACCACGAGGTAGCCGGCATCACGGCAGGAACATTCGCCCATGAAGTCGACCACCTCGACGGCAAGCTGTTCCTCGACCGCGTCGAGGACACCCGCTCGTTGTGCACCTGGAAGGCGTTCGCGATGCATCATGAGGACGACTTCCGTCGCACCGTGGAGTCGGTCGTGGCACGCTACGGCTCGTGATGCTCTCCACCACCTCTTCGACGCGCGACGCGTTCGTTCGGATCGCGCTCGAGGAGCCTTCGCCCGGGCAGCTCATGCGCGCCCTCGAGACGCTCGCTGAACATCTGCAGCGAGGTCACGTCTGGGATGGGTACGCCGATCGACTCGCCGATCTCGAGCGTCTCGCGCAGCGACGGACCGCCGCGGTGATGCAAGAGCCCGGCCTGGAGACCAATCACGAACAGGCCGCGCTCACCCTCATGGAGCTTCTGCGTGAAGAGGGGTTTGGCGGGGCGGGTCAGGTCTACGAGACGGTCGAGAACAGCTTCATCGATCGGGTGTTCGAGACCGGCCACGGCCTCCCGATCACGCTCGGCGCGGTCGCAATCCACCTCGCCGAGCTGTGCGGAGTCGACCTGTACGGTGTCGGGTTTCCGGGGCACTTCCTGGTGGGTGTGAACCTCAGCGGCCCCAGCCCGATGATCCTCGACCCCTTCGGCGGCGGGCACCCGGTTCCATTCAAGGAGCTCGCGCAGATCTATACGCGTGCGACCGGACGGCACCTCACCGCCGCTGCGCCCATGCTTCGCGATGCCCTGACGGCCGCGGAGACGCGGTCGATCCTGGTCCGCGTCCTCAACAATCTGCACCAGCACTACCTGCGGCGGGGCTCGCAGGATCGCGCCGCCGAGGTCGTCGACCTGCTGCTCGCGTTTCACCCACGCGGGGTCGCGCTGCGACGGCTCGCCACCCGCCTCGAGCGTCGGGTCCGCACCCTGAACTGACCCCGCTATACTGTGGGACGATGACGGTCGACCACACGCTCAGCGACGTGGCCAAACGCCTCTCCGCGCGCGGTGTCGAGACCCACGCCCTTGGGGAACTTCAAGACGAACTCGACGCGCTCGAGCGACCGCCGAGTCTCATCACCCGCATGACGTCGTCGGCCAAGGCGTCCGCGTCTGCCCACTGGCGAAACTTCGTCGGCGAACTCAGCGAGAGCAAGGAGGCGATGGCGATCATCATCGCGCGCGTGCAAGGGGGCAGCGTCTCGGCTGCCGACCGCGACAAGGTCCGCTCGCAGCTCCTCGACATGGTCAAGGTCTTTCCCGCCGGCCTCATCGCGGCGGCGAACTCGGCGTTCCCCATCCCCGGAACGGGCCTCTTCACGCCCTGGATCCTCCAGCGGCTCGGATTGATGCCCTCGCGCTGGCGCGAGGCCCATCTTCTCGACCAGCTGCACAAGAAGCGTCTGGAGCTCGAGGCGGGAGGCTTCTTCTCCGAGGCCGCCGCCCTCGAAGAGCTCGAGCACCGTCTGGAGGCCGAAGCGGACGAGCGTGCCGCCGCCGCCTCGTCCGCTGGCGTCCTGACCCACTGGGACGCCAACCGCAACGGTCGCTGGGATCCCGAAGAGAAGGAGGCCTACCTCCGAGAGCTCGACAAGATGCGCCGGATCGCAAGCGGCCGGTTCGAGCGCAAGCACTGGTTCCTCGACACCGACGGCGAGATCTTCGGTGCGCTCCGGCTCAGCGAGCTGATGGACGACCCCGAGTGCAAAATGCACCTCGAAGACGAGGAGCTCCTGGTCTGCTTCGACGGCAAGACCGGCTGGGTCGCCCTGCCGGACCTCATGGGCCGCGAACCCCGGTTCGAGTGAGCCCCCTGCGCCGGCCCCCGTACATGCTAGGTTGCTGCGGTGAGTGACGCTCGGCGCAGGACCGTGGCCTCCGTGGTCACCGTGCTGATGCACGGCTCCCTGTTCCTGGGGGCATTCACGTTCGTCCCCGCGCCCCTGGACGTCGACATCGACATCGAGTTCGACATGATGGAGGTCGACCTCATCGACCCCGACGCCATCCAAGGCACCGACGTCAACGCCGAGCCACCCGAGCCGGAGCCCGAACCCGCCGCGCCCGAGGAGGAGCCGGACAAAGATGAGCCGGAGCCCGCCGAGCCCGAGCCCGTGGAAGTCCCGCCCGACCCGCCCGTGGAAGAGCCCGTGGTCGACGAGGGGCCCAAGCGAGACCTTGGCCAGAAGACGTCGAGGGTCAACAAGTTGGGCCCGCCCTCGGCGAACTATCACATCCTCATCTCGACGCGGAACGTTCGCAAGCTGCCGTTTGGCCAGTCGGCGATGGACATGATCGGTCCGCTGCCCGACTTCGAGTATCTGGTGAAGAAGGGGGGCTTCGATCCGCTCCAGGACTTCGACCACGTTCTGATCGCCAGCTCGAACCTTCGCTCCCTCACGCAGACCTTTCTCGCGGTCGACTACAGAATCTCGCGCGAAGAGGTCAAGACGAAGATCGAGACCGCCGTCCGCAACTCCGAGCAGACGATCGAGTGGAAGGACTCTGGTGGCATTCTCAGCGGCAACCCCGTCCCCGCCGATGGCTCCGCAGACGACGATCCTCGCCACTTCGTCCTGCTCGAAGAGAAGATCGCCGTCCTCGTTCGCCCCGAGTTCCTGCCGGCCATCCTCCAAGAGGAGGTCGGCGACGAGAAGACCGCGGCCAACTTCGTGGCCGAGCTGACCAAGCTCCGCCGCTACGCCAGCCGCATTCCCACCGCGGGCGTGCAGGCCGTCGCGCACGATCTGCACGCGGCGCTCAAGAGGAAGTCGGCGGGCGCGTTCGAGCTGCCCAACGACCTCGAGTTCACGGTGGAGGCCCGCAAGGCCCCGGAGTTCAACATTCGCCTCCAGTTCGTCGGGGCCGCGGGCGCCCAGGCATTCGTCGGGTGGTGGAACGGGCAGTTCCGCGACTTCATCGACGGCAACCTCACCGCGAAGATCATGCTCGGGGGTCTCATCGACGACATCGAGGTCGAGCAAAAGGGTCGCGAGGTCACGGTCTGGGGCGAGCTGGAGCAGGCCCAGGTGGAGCTGATCTTGACCACGGTGGGCTCGATGGTCGAGAAGGAGCAGGCGCGGGTCCGCGAGCGGGCGGCGGAACGCAGGGCTGCAGCGGAGCGCGAGCAGCCCGAAGCCGGCGAACCGCCGCCTCCGTCGCCCTGACGGCCCCAGCGGGGGGAGCGCGAGAAACGCACGGCGGTAACCCCGCGTCGTTCTCGCGCGAGTTCGCGCAACTCGGAGAATTGCGGTTTGCCCGCACCATTGGGCTAGACTCCCGCCCCATGGGGGAACGGATCCGTGCCCCCGTCCGTTGAACTCTGTCGCGCTTTCGCGTGGCCCAGGCAACACGAACAACCGCTGACGACACCATGGTCGACGAGAAATCCAAGGACGACGCAGAGAGCTCCGGGCTCCAGGACATCGAAGACCTCGCCGCCGTTTTCGGCTCCGATGACGACGATGAGGACTCCAGCCCCAACCTTCTCGCCTCCACCAGCGACGGTGAAGACCTCGGCGTAGGCGGCTTTGGCGGAGAGGCCGCCGCATCCGTCGTACTCGATGAGGACGCCGCACGGAAGGCCAGTGAGAGAGACCACGACGAGGACGACGAGGACGACGCGCCGGCGAGTGCCTCGGACGAGGACCACGTCGCACCCACCGCTGCCGCAGCGTCGTCGGACGACGACGACGACGACGACGACGCCAAGCCCAACGACGAGGCCGAGCCCGACGCCGACGACGACACCGACGCGGCAGCCGCCGCAGCGCTGATCGGGGCCACGCCAACGGCCAAGCCGGACCCAGAGCCCGTGACGGTCACCGCTTCCTCCAGCGCGGCGCGTGACGAGGACGAAGGCGGGAACAAGATGCTGGTGATCCTGCTCGGATTGGCCGCGGTGGGCCTCGCGATCTACTTCGTCGGGTTCTCTGGCGGGACGGACGACGAGGACACCAAGACGGTGGCCGCAGCACCCGTGCAGCCGGAGCCCCCCCCGACGCCTGCCGCGCCTGAACCCGAACCGGAACCTGAGCCCGAGCAGCTCGCGATGGTCGAGCCCGAACCGGAGCCCGAACCGGAGCCCGAGCCCGAGCCCGAACCCGAACCGGAGCCCGAAGCAGAGCCCGAGGAGGACGCTGAAGTCACCGCGAGCGCATCGACGCGAAAGCGGCCCAGCAAGCCGGAGGCCAAGAACGACAGGCCCGAGCCCGAGCCCGAGCCCGAGCCCGAACCCGAACCGGAACCCGAGCCGGAGCCCGAACCGGAGCCCGCACCAAAGCCAGCACCGGCCGGAAAGGACGACGGCAAGTTCTCCAGCGATTGCCTGCTCAACCCCAACAAGCCCGGGTGTGCCGAGGCCAAGCGCCGCGAGCTCGAGAAGAAGGACCTCGACAAGTCGCTTCCAGACAAGCTCTCGACCCCCGATGTCCGCGCGGGCATCAACCCGATCAAGGGCAAGGCCAAGGCGTGCGGCGACAAGCACGGCGCGGCCCCCGGCACGAAGGTGCGCATCAAGCTGTCGATTCAGGGAGACTCCGGCTCGGTGTCCTCCGCGACCGCGGAAGCCCCGCACGGCGGGACGGCGCTGGGAACCTGCGTCGAGAACGTGGTCAAGGGCGCAACCTTCCGCCGCTTCAAGAGCAGCCAGATGGGCACCACCTACCCCTTCACCATGTGAGGGGGCGCGTACGGGAGGTGGCATCGTCCGCGATGCCTGCCTCCTGTGGCCTGCGTCCTGAGCTGGCGTTGGCGTTGGCCTGGCGACTCAGGAGGCTGCGTTGGGCGCGTCGCTGGAGTCGACGTAGCCCTGCACCTTGGCGGCGGCGATCGGGCGGCTGAACAGGTAGCCCTGACCGCGCACGCATCCCAGCTCCAGCAGCTGATCGGCTTGCACCGTGTACTCGATTCCCTCGGCGATGACCTCCACCCCGAGGTTGGACGCCAAGCTGAGGATCGTGCGGATCATCGCCGACCCCTGCGCCGATCCGTCCAAGGCGTCGACGAAGCTCTTGTCGATCTTCAACCCGTCGAACTGAAAGCGGTGCAGGTAGCTCAGCGATGAGTATCCCGTCCCGAAGTCATCGACCCAGATGCGGACGCCGTTGGCGCGCAGCGAGGCCAGCGTCCGAGACACCGCCTCGGAGTTGTCCATCAGGACGGACTCGGTGAGCTCGAGGCGGAAGGTGTCCGGCGCGATCGCGTTGTCGGTCATGGCGAGCCGTATCTCCTCCAGCAGGCGCGGGTCGGCGATCTGACGTCCCGAGAGGTTGACGCTCATCGACAGGGGACGGCCCGCGTTCCTGCCGTCCATCCGCAGCGTGGCCTGCCATCGGCCGAGTTGCTCGAGCGCCGTGTGGATGGCCCAGCGACCGATCGGGATGATCAGCCCGGTCTGCTCCGCCACGGGGATGAACTCGGCGGGGGACACGATGCCGCGCCTGGGGTGTCGCCAGCGCGTCAGCGCCTCGAAGCCAACGAGGCCCCCCGACTCCAGATCGACGATGGGCTGGTAGTGAAGCTCGAACTCCTGGCGCTCGACGGCCTGGCGCAGCGCGACTTCGAGTCGCAGCGTGGTCAAGGCGTCGATGCGCATCTTGGTGTCGAAGACTTCGTGGCGATCTTGGCCGCGCTCCTTGGCCTTGTTGGCCGCGGCCGCGACGTCGCTGATGACCTCGTCGACGTCTGCATACTCGCGATCGGAGGTGGTCAGCCCGATGGAGACGGTGGTGTAGACGGTTTGCCCCTCGACGTCGAAGGGCTCGTGCACCGACATGCGAATGCGGTTGGCGATGTCGGTCGCCGTGTCCACGTCGTTGAGGTTCGCGAGCAGCACGGCAAACTTGTCACCACCGAAGCGGGACACGGTATCGCCGGGCCGAACGCACGCCACCAAGCGGCGAGCGAGGATGGACAGCATCCCGTCGGCAGCCTGGTGTCCGATCGAGTCGGCGAGCCAGCGGAAGCGGTCGACGTCGACCATCAGCACCGTGAAGGAGTAGGTCTCGTCCGTGGTCGCCAGGCGAACCGCGCGTCCGAGCTCTTCCATGAAGGGCTCACGCCGGGGCAGCCCGGTGAGCGGGTCTTGCCGCGACTCTTCTCGAATCTTCTCTTCGCGGAGGCGGTAGTCCGACGTGTCGGTGATCGACCCCGCCATCCGAACCGGGCGACCGCTCTGCCGCTGCGCCACCGCGCGCGAGATCACCCAGCGATAGGTGCCATCGCTGGCTTGAATGCGGTGCTCGTTCTCGTGGTAGGGGCTGTCGCCGCTGAGATGCGCGTCGATGTCTTCCTTGAGCGCGGCGACGTCGTCGGGGTGGACGCGGTCGAACCACTCGTTGACGGAGTTGGTGAGGTCGTCGACGCCATAGCCGAGCAGCTCCCTCCAACGCCGTGAAAAGTGCATCTCGCCGGTCTCGAGGATCCACTCCCAGACGCCATCGTTGGCCCCGCGCACGGCGAGGGCGAACCGCTCCTGCACTTCGGAGAGCGCCTGACGCATCTGGGCCCGCTCCAGCGCCGCGAAGATGAGCGCTTCGAGCATTGCGCCCGAGAGCTCGGCCCGGCGAATGTATCCGGCGGCCCCCTCCTTGAGCAGCTGCGAACGGCGAATCGACCGCTCTTCCGCCCCTCCGCGGTGGTCCACGACGATGAGCGGAATGCTCGGCAATCGCCGGTCGCGAACGAGCCGCGTCCAGACGCGACGATCCCGATCGAGCTCGACGACGACGGCGTCGAAAGACTTGTCTGCGCGATTGAGGAGCTCGACCGCCACCGTCTCATCGGCCGCGTGCTCGACGGAACAGCCAGGATCGACCGCGTCGTTGAGCAGCTCCTGGAGGTTGGCGCACTCGCGGGGATTGGACCCGACGTAGAGAATCGTGTGCTCGCCCTTCTCCTCCACCTTGGTCCGAGGCTGCACGAACATCGTCAGCCGCCGCCGAACCTGCTCGGCCTCGGTCAACGCTGCGGCGGCCGTGTCCTCCGACGACGACGAAGAACCCTTCACGCTTGGCGAATCGTCGCTCATGCGGGGCTGGGCTCGAGCACCCTCCTCCAAATCTCGTCGGGGTTCCCTCGTACTCCGATCATCCGATCATCCGATCATCCGTTCATCCGTTCATCCGCTCGCTCACCAGCTGCCGTGGCTGCCGTGACTGCCGTGGCTGCCGTGGCTGCCGTGGCTGCCGTGGCTGCCGTGGCTGCCGTGGCTGCCGTGACTTCCATGGCTGCAGTGCGTCGGTACAGCCATCACGCCGTCGTGAAGCGTGACGTCTCCGCCCTGGGGCGGCTCATCGGCCTGTGCCCTGGCTCGCGCAGAAATCTCTCGCGCGTCCTCCCCGAGCACCGTGGAGGGGGACGCCTGGTACGTGGGAAGCTCGTCGAACGCGTCGTCGTCCACCAGCGCGCGCCCGTCATCGCGACCACCTTGGCCTTCATCTCGATGCTTGAAATCGTCCGACACGAATCCGCCTCCCGATGACAATGATATCAGGCTTGCCCCGCATCCGGCCCGCGACCCTGAGAACGGTTCCGCCAAGGGGCGCCCGTGCCAATCGCGCGATATGGCGCGAAACAGGGGGCTACGGCCCCCTATCGAAGCGGCCCGCCGCGCTCCACCGTCAGACCGAGCGCGAAATTGGCGAGTTCCCGCTCCAGCGCAGCCTGCTGCCCCGCCCGTTTGGCCTGCACCCGCACGATCCAGTAAGCGTCGTCGTCTTCGAGCTCGAAGGTCGCAAACGCCTTGAAACGCTGGATTGCCGCGTCGATCGCCTCGCCGGCGTACAGCGTCTTGTGGAACCGCAGCGCGTTCATTCCCCATCACCCTTCGCGTGTCCGCGTTCCCAAGAGTCGGCGATGCCGAGTGGATCGTCGAACCCCTCGCCGTCGAGATCGAAGGCCTCCAGATCGTCGAGCGACGGAGGACCCATCGCCCCCGCCACGGCGCGACGGGTGACGGCTTCGAGCACAACCCCGCGCCGAGACGCGATCTCGGCCCGGGTCGCGGCGACGAGCAACTCGTTGGTCAGGATCCCGAGCAGCGCGCGCAGACCGGCGCGGTCGGTCGCCGCCCGTGGTCGAACCTCGATGCGCACCCCATCGGACCCGGTCCGATCGAGGAACACGTAGGCGCGAGACATTATGGGCACGACGGCGGCGTAGACCGCGTCGCGCGGGTAGAGGTCCAGGCCGACGAC
The DNA here is from genome assembly GCA_963761755.1 of uncultured bacterium. Taxonomy (GTDB): domain Bacteria; phylum Myxococcota_A; class Polyangia; order Nannocystales; family Nannocystaceae; genus CAJXVA01. The sequence goes on along the minus strand of CAVXIC010000012.1, from coordinate 648,592 downwards.
CAGCGAGACGACCTGTTGCCGCTCGTCGAGGTCCGCGAGCTCCGCGGGGAATCCTGAGGCGCCGGTCATGCACCGCGAGTGTACAGGAGCATCCACTGGTTGCTCCCCTGGGCCGCCACGGTGTGCCGTTGTCGCAGCACGAAGCCAGCCTGCTGCAGGATCGCGTGGGCTCGTGCGTCGTCATCGTTGCGGCAGTGCTCCCAGCGGGCCTTTGAGCGGCGCGCTCGCTGGGTCTGCGCGGGGGTTCGTACGAGCGCAAACGCGACGTTGTCCACGACGAGCAACGAGCCGCCGGGGCGCACGAGTCTTGCCGCGCGCTGCGCAAACGCCCGTGGATCGGGCAGGTGATTCCAGCTCCGCAGCACCAGCAGGTGATCGAAGGTGCGGCTGGGCGCGACGGCGTCGATGCACCCCTCGCGCACCTGTGCTTCGGGCAGCTTCGCCCGGACCGAGTCCAACGCGGCGCCGTCGGGGTCGAGTCCGAGGTAGCGCACCGCACCGGAGGTCACCAGCGGCCCGAGCAGCTCCGCGTAGGGCATCTCGCCGCACCCCACGTCGAGCACGTCGCCTCGCAGGGCTCGCAGATGCGCGCGTACGTGGGCGTCGTCGCGTGTAAAGACGTCCTCGAACCGAGCCTCGAACATGCCGGCGCAGGTCTCCCTCGCCGGACATGGCTCGCACATCGGGCTGCGCTCGAGCTTGACGAGGTCCCGCGCAAAGTCGTCCGGCGCCGCCTTGCGGGAGGCATCCAGATACACCTGACCGGAGCCGAACTTCATCGCCTCGATCTCGTCGTCGTCGAAGTCGCGCGACCCGGCTCGGTAGCGCCCGACCTTGGGCCCGTGCCGCACGAAGACGTGCCGCGTTCGATCATAGGGGCGGGCGCTCGAGCTCCAGACCGGACACGCCTCGCCGTCCTCGTAGGACGCGGTGTGCAGCTGTTCGAACACGAAGTCGATGCTGTTGCTGCGGACCCCGGCCCGCCGTGGCCGAAGCATGGCGTGGCCGAAGCGCTCCTCGTAGCGCTCGAACAAGCCCGGGCAGCCGCCGCGCAGCGAACACCCCTGGCAGGGCTCGGGCTTGCACGTGTTGCGGTCGTCGACCGGGAAGAGGTCGGGTTCGCCGATCTCGCTCATGGTCCAGTAGTCATGCGTGCGCAGGTCGTCGTATCGGTCCTCGAAGCCCTCCAGCGCGCACAGTGGAAACCCGCCGTGAACCGCCCGACCCGGCGCCCCCGTCTCGAGGTCCCACCTGCGCAGCGCTCGCGCGACCGCCTGCGCGGCAACCTCCAGCGGAGGCACGATCGCGTCGAGCAGGTGAGCCGCACCGCCTTTGGGCTCGACCCACGAGAACTTCAGGCGCACGTCGGGAAGCCCGCAAACACGGTCGACGAGCCCACTGAGGTGCTCGACGTTCTGCCGGGTCACGACGCAGTTGGCGGTGACGTCGAGTCCCTTGCCCGAGACGTTGCCCAACGCGGTGACGGCCGCGTCGAAGGAGTCTCTTCGCACCAGACGGTTGTGAACCCTCGCCTCGCCTCCGTGCAGGGACATGTAGACGTAGCGCAGTCGCAGCGCGAGCAGCCGCTCCACGACGTCGGGATACGCGAGCACCAGTCCGTTGGTGACCAGGCCCAGATCCATGCCCAGGCTCGCGATGCGCCGCGCCCATGCGAAGAACTCCGGCCGAATCGTCGCCTCACCGCCCGAGAGCACGACCATCGAGTGGCCCAGCTCCGCGGCCCGCTCGATCTTGGCCTCGACCTCCTCGGACGCCCCATCGACGTGGCGGACGTCCTGCGTATGGCAGAAGGTGCAGTGCTCGTTGCACCCGTAGCCGACCTTGAGCAGCGCTTTCACGGGATTACCATCAGTACCATCAGTCCAGCGCGACGAAGGCCTGCACGGCATCGTCGACCACGAGCGAGGCGATGCCGTTGCTGTAGGTGTGGACGGTCCCATCGGAGCCTTGGTCCACGAACCCCGCGCCGACGAGGTCTGCGACCACCTGGTCACCCGCCTCGCCGATCACCCGCAGCGTGTTCGAGCTGGACGAGATGACGAGCAGCTCGTGCGCGTCGAGGAAGAGCGCGTTGTCGCCATCCCCGGTCAGGTCGACCGCTTCGATGTCGGTGATCGCCAGGTCGAAGAAGTTCCCCAGGTCGAGCGAGAAGCCGTCGCCGTCGAGCCCGATCGTGTCGAATCCGCCGCCGCCGTCGAGCCGCCGGAACGTGACGTCGACGAGGACGATCACATCGTCGCCTGCGCCGCCCGCGATGACGTCCGCGCCTCCGCCGGAGATCAACGTGTCATCCCCGACCCCACCGACGAGGGTCTCCGCCGCCGGGGTGCCTTCGATGGTGTCCGGGCCTGCACTCGATCCGAGGCGGTCGTAGCCGCCGTAGTTCCCCCCGTAGCCCACGTAGCCCGCGCCTGCGTCGGACGCGACATCGGGCGCCCCCAAGATGAGATCGTCGAAGCCATCGCCATCGACATCCCCCGAGCCGTGGACCGCCCAGCCGGCGTTGCTCGAGAGCGCCTCTCCGTCCAGGTAGAAGCCGCCTTCGCCGACCGGGAACGCGTCGACCGACCCGCTGGCGAGGTCGGGGGCTCCGTACAGCACGAACACCCGGCCCGCGTTGCCGAAGGCCTCGTCGACCCCCCGGGCGCCGACGATGAGATCGTCGATTCCATCGAGGTCGACATCGCCGGCCGAGCCGACCGAGAAGCCGAGGAAATCGAACTGCGCGGCGCCATCGAGGGCGAAGCCCCCCACGCCCGCGAGAAGTTCCGCCGTGGTCGTGCTCGCCACCTCCGCGCCGCCGTGGAGCACGAACGCTCGCCCGACGAGAATCGACCCATCGATGTCCGTCCCGAACGCACCAAAGGTGAGGTCTGCCAGACCGTCGCCATTGACGTCGCCCGCCGCCGCGATCGCGCTGCCGAGCTGCGTGCCGGTCTCCGTGTCGGTGATCATCAATCCCGCGTCCGCGTCGATCGCCACGTCCGCCTCGGCGACGGGATCGGTGTCCGCCTTGCCGAAGACCACCACGACCCGTCCGGCGATGCTCGGACCCGGAGCCCCCACCGCGACGTCGTCCAGCCCGTCACCGTCGAGGTCACCGACCCCGGCGACGACCTGGCCAAAGCTCCCCAGAGGCGCCGCCCCGGAGATGCGGAAACCCGAACGTGCCCGGCGCAGCGGCGTCGACGGGCGCGGTGTCGGCCTTGCCCAGGACGACGACCGCAGCCCCGGCTCCTTCATCTCCAGCGATGATGTCCTGCAACCCGTCTCCGTTGACGTCCCCGGCGGCCGCCACCGCGCTCCCGAAGCTGGAGCTTCCGGTGATGACGAAGCCGCCGTCCCCGAGCGCGTCGAGGTCGACCGTGGTCGCGGCCGCAGACCCGAACACCACGTAGACGCCTCCGTCCGTCGACGGTCCCGTCGGTCACCCCGACCGCCACGTCCGCGAAGCCGTCGCCGTTGACGTCGCCGAGCATGGCGACCGTGAAGCCCGCCTCCTGCGCGGTCGAGGGCCCGAGGATCGCGAAGCCTCCAGTGCCCGCCTCGAGCGCGACCGGGTCGACGCCGCCCAGGTCTGGCGCGCCGAACATGACGTAGGCGGCCCCGCGCTCGTCCTCGAGGGCATCTTGGGCGCCGAAGATCACGTCGGCGAAGCCGTCGCCGTTGACGTCGCCGCCGCCACCGACCGCCGTCCCGAAGCGGTCACCTCCGGTCGCACCGCCGACCCGAACGCCGGCCGTCGCAAGCTCGATGTCGGCGAGCGACTCTGCCGTCGGCGCGACGGCGACGCGGACAGTCCCCGTCGCGGTGCCCCCCGAGGCGTCCTCGACGGTGTACGTGAACGAGTCTTCGCCCCAGAACGGATCTGCCGGCGTGTACGTGAAGCTCCCGTCGGACTGCACGTCGACCGCTCCGCCGGCCTCCGAGACCCCCTCGAAGCCGGTCACCGTGAGCGCCTCCCCCTCGGGATCGCTGTCGTTGGCGAGCACGCCGTCCGCGGCATCGATGGCCAGGGCACCGGCCGCGGTGTTGGTGAGATAGAAGTCGCCCAGCGGCAGCGGGTCCACGTTGGGCTCACCGGTGCTGGAGCTGCTGGAGCTGCTCTGCTCCCCGCTCGAACTCGACGACCCGTCCGCGACCGTGCCCGAAGTGTCGGGATCGGTCGCGCTCACGGAGACGTCGGTCGTCGTCGTCGCGCCGTCGCCGCCCGTGCTGTCCCCGGTCTGTGCGCCCGAAGAGCTCTCGCTGCCCGACGCGGCGACGGTGGTGCCGTCACCACAACCAAGGAGGAGGCACGCCGCCAGGAGGGAGGCAGAAAGCTCGAGACGAGGACCAACCATTCCGAAACGATATCACGCGAGGTGCAGCAAGACCGCCGTGTGCACGGGCCGAACGCGATCGCTGCCCGGCACGGTGGCGACGCCATGTTGCTCCACTTCGGTCGAGGCGAGATCCAGCGTTCGACCACCGACCACCATGCGCTTGGAGGAGCCTCCGTCGAGGTTCGTGGCCGACACGCAGCCCAGCCCCTGCATCAGCGCACTCACCTGCTCCAGGGTCATGCCCAGCGCGCGCCGGAAGTTCCGGCCGTCGATCGCCGCGAGCACGAGACGCCCCTGTGCGTCGACGCCGGCCGCCAGCCGAGGCAGCGTGTTGCGATCGCCGGTCTCGTCCTGGGAGAACGTCAGCGGCGGCGCCGTGCCCCAGAAGCCCTCGGCGCGCAGGTCCAGGCACGGCTGCCCGTCCCGCAGCAGGAGCGGTCCTCCGGCCACGCCGTCGCGCACGACGGCGCCGGCCCGGGTTCGCGGCGCGCTGAACGTGACGGCAGCGCCCACCCTCCAGGGTCTCGGGTCGGACAGGACGAACCCGCTCAGCGGCACCGCGAGCGACCGACCGACCGCGACGACGGTGTTGGCCTCCACCGCGACCGAGGGCTCGTCGGGTCCGCGTTCAGCCTGCGCGCGCGTGACGATCGCGTCGAGTCCCGCGTCCAGATCACCCTGTCTCATTCGGACACTCTGGGGCCCGCAGCGCTCCACCGACCATGCCCCGGCAGAGTCGAAGAGGAGCGATCCACGGGCGAAGGTCGGCGGGCTGTGGACGTGGCCGTCGCCGATCAGCAAGCCGACCGGATCGAACCGACGCGCCGGCGCCACGATGTCGGGCTCGCTGTACAGGAAGAACCCGCCCGATACTGCCGCGATCGCGCCTCGCTCGCGCACGTAGTCGCCGAAGGAGATCCTCTGCTCGACGGCGTCACGGCAGTCGACGACCTGGGCGCGCACCGTCCCCGGGCGGACCCTCAAGACGTGGGCATGGACCGGGCCGCCCGCGAACACGCCTTCGATGGTCGCGAGCTCGCCGCCGTCGAACACGGAGACCCACGGCAGCGCGTGCAGGGTCGGCCCCAGCGGCCGCGGAGGGTCGTCGGACGCGCGCGCATGCAGCCAGCGCCCCGCGTACGAGTAGTAGTAGTCGGCCACAGCGCGCACCCGCAGCGCTCTGGGCCTGGGCGCAGCGAGGATCCCGTGGAGTCGCTGTCGCAGGCCGACCCGCAGCAAGCGCCCCGTGGCGTCGTCGAGCGCGATGAGCTGCCGCTCCACGGCCGCGATGCGTCGCGCGAAGATCTCCGCCTGCGCAGGGTCGACCTCCGCAGCGAGGTTCTCGATCATGGCGTCGCGCGGCATCGCGTCCTCCAGGGACATCGAGCAAAGATGTTGCTCCAACGCCTCGAAGTCGCCCTCGAAGCGGGCCTCGGGGGGAGGTGGCGGACCCCCGCGTGGATTCGGGTACGCGAACGCGTGCAGCGCATCGACGTCCCGCTCCTCGATGCCGTGAGCATGCGCGAAATCGAAGCACGCCTGGAGCCAGACCCTGGTCGAGGACATCGGCCTTCAGCGTACCCTCGGTCTCGTCTGGTACAAAGACGGGGTGTCGCTGCTCGGCTCGCTGCTCCTGATGCTGCTGTCGGTCGGTGGCGAGGACGTGCCCGAGCCCGCGCTCGATGCGGGCGCCGCCCCCCGTTCCTCGCTGCCGAGGGTCCGTTCCTGGGACGAGGCGGCGGCCCTGGCCGGAGACGTCGAAACGCTTCCAAAGGCCCGTTGGATCCGGCACCGGATTCGCCATCGAGAGCGGGTCACCCAGATCGCAGCGCGGTACGGGGTGGGCGTGGACGAGCTCGTCGAATGGAACGAGCTCGACCCCGAGCAAACCGTCCCGCCCCGGGGCCGACGGTCCCTTCGCGTCCGCACCCGCCGGATTCCCCCGCCCCGGATTCAGGTGGCCTACGTGCCGACCGCGGACGAGTCATGGGGCGACGTCGCGGCGGCGCTGCGGGTGGAGATCCCCGACCTGCGCGCGTGGAACTGGCGACAGCGACGACTGCGCGCTGGGCGAGAGGTCATGGCGTGGGTCGAGCCGGGGCTGTCGTGGACCTATCGCCCCGGTGGGGGGCCACCGATTCCCGAGACCTTCGACGTGCCGCCAGGCGGGCAGTCGGTCGGGCGTCCGCAGCGTGGCCGTCTGATCGATGGCGTGCAGCTTCCCGAGAGTTCCTCGTACGCCCGGGGTACGCCACGGGTCCTGTGGGGGAGCTCGCACACCATCGAGCAGCTGCTCCGCGCCTTCGCCCGGTTTCGCCATGACACCGGCTTCGAGCACGAGATCGTCATCGGCTCGATCAGCAAGCGCAACGGTCGGACGCTGCCACCGCACAAGTCGCATCAGTCGGGCCGCGACGTCGACATTCGCCTTCCGCTGCTGCCCTACGTGCCCGACACCCAGCAGCCCAATCCCGACGAGATCGACTGGTACGCCACCTGGGGTCTGATCAAGGCGCTCGGCGAGACGGGCGCGGTCACGGTCGTGTTCCTCGAGGCGCAGCTGCATCGGCGCGTCTACGAGGCGGCTCGCGCCATGGGCGAGCCTCGGGAGGTGCTCGCGGCGTATCTTATCTTCCCGCGCTGGCAGCCCGAGGGCGACCCTGTGGTCCGACACGCCCGGGGACACGACGGACACATTCACGTCCGCTTCGGCTGCGGCCCGGACGAGCCCCGCTGCAGGGGATGATCCGAACCGGTGCTCAATCGCAGCCGATGGGCTGCGTCGAGATGACCAGGTCGTCGAACCAGCGGTCGAGGTCGGCCGGCGCGCCGCCCACCCAGAAGTTCTCGATGGTCAACAGGTTCAGGCCGAAGTCAGCCCAGTTTCCCCGCCAATCGATCTCGTCGCGGGTGTCCTCGAGGTTGCCGTCCACCCAGAACTCGAACACACCATCGGCCGTGCCGGGCGCGTTGAGCTTGACGTGTGCTTCGATGCATTGCCACGCACCCGCGCGATCCGAGGAGAACACGGGGGTCTGCCCCTGCAGCGTGTCGAGCGGCTCGAGCAGGTCGGCATCGATCCCCGTGCACGGGACCTCGCCCGCTTCGACGCAGGTGGACCCGGACGCGCGCAGCACCACACCGTCGTCGGCGGAGGCGATCGAGGCGACCACGGCCTGCCCCCAGTCGGACTGCGCGAAGGCGCTGATGCGGGTGAGGCTGTGTGGTCCCGCATCGGGCCACCCGGGCTGCATCTTCACCCGAAAGCGCCAGTAGACCTCGTCGAACGTGTCTGCGTCCGCGTAGCCGGGCCGACCGGCGGAGTTGATCGGGTTTTGGCCAAACGAAATGCTGAGGAAGCCGGCGGCCTCGACACCTTCTCGGTAGTGCGCCTTCATGGCGCCGATGCCCGATGCGCCCCCGTCCGAGGACCGCGTGAAGTTGCCCTCACCGTCGACGTAGTCGAAGAAGACCGACCCGGGGTCGAGCAGCGCTTCGAAGTCTTCGCAGAAGATCCACGCCTCGGGCAGTTCTTCGGGACAGGAGGCGAAACGGCCAGACGGAGGGGTCGGCTCGCTCCCCGTGCCGTCGCCGCCGGAGGATCCCCCCGCAGCGGAGGTCTCGTCGGCGTCGTCGTCGTAGCCGCCGGTGCTCCCCCCCTCGGTGTCGCGGTCGTCGCTCTCGGGGTCGACCGTGCCGCCACTCACGGAGCCCTCGGACCCCTGCGCGCCCGCCGAATCGAAGGACGCCTCGTTGGTCGTGTCGCTGCACGCCGAAGCAGCGACGATCACGCCACCAAGAACGGCTGCGCCGAGCGCTCTACGGGTGCGGGCAGTTTGACGCATCATCAAGAATCCAGAACAAGGTTAGATGGGAAGCATAGCAGTCGTAGCCGAGCTGCAAATGCTGCTTCGACGTACATACGTCTCGCGCTGTTCAGGAGTTTCGGATGCACAGCGGCCCGCGACCGTCCTGAGGCTTCCTACGCGCCCGACGAAGCGTCGGATCGACGCGAGGCGCTGAAACGCCCTGCGCGCGCGCGGCGGACGCTCCCGCAACGCCCGTGCGCTCCGTCCGTCGCTCGCGACCCAGCAGCGAAGTATCCTTCGCGATCCGCCCCGCCGGGTTTCACCACGGGCTTCGAGAGCGGCGATCAGTTTGATTCCAGGCGCTGAGTGCGCGCCTCAGCGCCCGGAATCAAACTGATCGCCGCTCTAGGGTCTCGCGGGATCTGCGACCGCGATCCACGCCTCGATCTCTCGACGCAGCGAATCACCACGCGGCAAGGATGCGGCGGCCACGGCGGCGACCCGCTGCGCCTCGTCCGGCGCGTCCTCGTTCAGTGCGCGCGCGAGACCGAACCGTGCGAGCGCGAGCGTCTTGGCACCGGCGCTGGTGCCCTCGAGGAGCTCGATGGCCAGACGAAGCAGGGGCAGCGCTCGCGCATGCGCCCCCATCTCGACGTGGCATCGCGCCAGCTCGGTCAGGAGCTCCCCACGGTCCTCGGCGGCGACCGTGGGATTGGCCTCCAGTGCGCCGAGGACCTCCGAGAACAGCCGTGACGCAGCCTCGTACTCGCGACGCCCGAGATGAAGCCGACCTTCGTTGCGCTTCGCCAGCAGGTCGAGGGTGCCGTCGGAATGCGTGGGGTCGATGAGCTCGAGGGTCTCGAGACCACCGTGCTCGCCGTACCGGACGACGAAGCAACATCGCGGACCGAAGCGCACCCGGTCTCCGTGACGCAGCGTCTGCGGCTGTTTCAGCCGACGTCCGTTGACGAAGGTCCCGTTGGAAGAGCCCAGGTCCGAGAGGACCAAGACACCGTCCTTGCTGCGTTCCACGCGCGCGTGAAACCTGGACACACCGTCGTTGGGCAGCCTCAAGACGGCTTCCCAGCTGCGCCCGACCATGAACCCCCCGCGGTCGATGGGCACAGCCAGACCGACCAGCTCGTCCGAATCACCGACGAGCGAGCACTGGGGGCTGTTGAGCGTCACGGGCCGCGACTCTATCACCGGACGAGCAGCTTGCGCGCCCGCGCGACGAGGCTCGGAGGCAAGGCGGGCAGCAGACGCTTGACCACATCGGTGACGAAGGTCTCCGCCGTGATCAGCTTGCGCATGGCGCCTTGTTCCATCCCCTCGATGATCCGCTGTGCGGCCTTCTGGGGGGACATGCCTCGCTCGTCGAAGAAGCGGACCGCGCGACTGCGGAGGTCGGCGTGACCTTCGGCATACCGGGTGTTGCGGGCGATGTTGGTGGAAATCCCCCCCGGATGGACGCTCATGACCCGGATGGAGGAACCGGCGAGTTCGGCTGCAATCGCCTCCGAGAACCCACGCACGGCAAACTTGCTCAGACAGTACGACGACTGGCCGGGAATTCCGACCAGTCCGAACATGCTCGAGAGGTTGACGATGTAGGCGTCGTCGCTGCGACGCAGCAGCGGCAAGAAGAACTTGCAGCCGTAGACGACGCCCCAGACGTTGATGCCGACCAGCCACTCGAAGTCGTCGAGGTCCTGGTCTTCGAGATCACCGGCGACGGACACACCTGCGTTGTTGACGACGATGTCCACCCGCCCGTGCTCGGCCTCGACCTGTGCCGGCAGCGCGGCCATGTCGTCGCGCGAGGCGACGTCGACGCAGTGGGTCGTCACCCGACGACCCAGCCGCGCACACGCCGACCGCGTCTCCTCGAGACCCTCGGCCGCAACGTCGGTGAGCGCCAGATCGCAGCCTCGCTGGGCGAGCGCGATCGCCAGCGCGCGCCCAATCCCGCTCGCAGCGCCCGTAATCACGGCAACCCGGCCCTGGAAGTCCTTCATGGCCGCCGGAGCCTATCAGCTCCGCGCCTCGACCGGTGCGGCGCTCGGAGCAGCTCAGGAGCTGGGGCCGAGCCTGATCTGGTTCATCATCGAGGGGGAGGGCGACCGATCGGGCGGAATGGACACCCGGTCGACGGGCGCCCCATTCTCCTCCTCGCCATCGAAGTCCACATGGGTCGTGCCCGGATCGTCCAGCGCGGCGCGAGCTTGCGCCTCCTGGCGGGCTCGGTTGGCCGCCTGCTCTTCAGGCCTCGACGCGCGCGGATCGCCCAAGTCGTCATCGTCGGCGACGGCTCGCTCCAGCGCCGTGGTCTGGTCGCGGGGCGACGTTGTCGCACATCCGCAGACCCAGGCGCACATCACGACGCAAGAGGCGATCAAACGCGGCATCATCTTGCAATAGCGCATCAACTCCACCTTGGCCGCATCGGGGCGGTTCCATGTGTTCGTCGTGGTCTTCGGATTCGGTCAACCCATTGCGCTGCCCCGCTCATAAGGGAGGACGCCGTGAGACTCGCAGTGGCCATCATCGCGCTTGCAGCCCAGGGTTGCGCAACCATTCAGTTCCCCCTCAAGCAGGATCGCGTCGACGCGGTCTTCCTCGTCCCCCGCGAGGGCGCGCGCTCGAGCGAGGTCCACATGGACGTCCACGCCGATCTCGCGGTTCGCGGTGGCGCCTGCAGCCTAGTTCAGGTCCGAGCGCGCCATGATGCGCGCCGCTCCACCGCGTCCGTGGACCACGTGCGGGACGAGGACGGCCGCAGCCTCGTGAACGTGACGCTGACGACCGAGGAGGCGGTGCTCTTCCACACCTCGGTCGACGGCTGCGTCTCGACCGAGCTTCCACTCACGCTTCAGACGCGCCAGTCCGCGGGCGACGCGACGGTCGATCTGTCGGGCGTCCAGCTGCGGGGTCTGCAGATGGTGACCGGCACCGGCGACCTGAACGTCGATTTCGGCGACGCAGCGGTCGCGGGCGCCCGCCTGCGGTTCGAAACGGGAACGGGCGACGTCGAGGTCGACGCTCAGCGGACCTCGTGGACGGGCACGAACACCCTTCACATTCAGGCAGGGACCGGCGACGTCACCCTCTACTTGCCGCGCGGAATCGGCATCGAACTCGACGTCCGCAGCGATGTCGGCGACCTCGACGTTCGGGGCCTGGAGGCGGACCCGGCCGAAGAGGGCTACCGCAACGCCCTCGCAGCGACGGCGCCAGCTCGACTGGAGGTCGAGATCGAGTCCGGCACCGGTGACGTGACCGTCATCGCGGGCTAGCAGCGCGCGTCGGCCTCGCCTCGGGCGCCTCCGCGCGCTATCCTCGAGGGTGCGGACGCCGGCGTCCGTCAGGGGTTTGATGAGCTGGAACAGGTGCGTGGTCGCGTGTGGAGTCTTGGCGCTCGTGGCCGTGGAGGGCTGCGTCGCGAGCAACGCCGCCTACGACGGCGACGCGGGGGGCACAGCGTCGAGCGCCGGCCCGACGAAACCTTCAGACGACGGCGGCCCCGCCGCGTCGGGCACGATCACGACGGTCGACGCCTCGGGTGCGAGCGACGGCACTGGTGGTCCGTCCGACACGGGCGTCGCCGACACGGGCGTGTGGATCACGCACGGCAGCACCACCGTGCCGACGGACACCTCGAGCGGTGCAGCCGGGACGGCCAGCGTCGCCTCGAGCGGCCCGGTCGACTCCCCCACCGTCGTGCTCTTCGCGAGTGCGCAGGTGCCGGGCAACTTCGCCGGTGGCGGCTCCATCGAGGAGGGTGGCGCGGAGTCGTGTCTACAAACCCGACAGGATTTCCTCATGGACCTGACCTGCACCGACTCGACGGTGCTGGTCGCCAGCTGCCGAGCGGTCCTTCGCCTCCATCGTCGAAATGCACCCGTGGCTCGAAGACGGCGACCCCGAGTTTCTCTCGCCCCATGATGTCACGCTGAGCGTCGACTACGAGACCGTGGTCGACGGCGACGTCGGGGGAGACTTCCGCGCTGCGGTGATGTTTCATCTCGACGAGCCGCACATCGCCGGGTTCTGGTGGGGAGCGGAGGACGACACCGATGGCACGTGCGCCGACTGGACGAACGGCAAGGCGGGACAGGGGTTGGTCCGCTCGCTGGACGCGACGGGTGAGGTTTCGTTGATCCCGTGCTCCCAGCCGCAGCACCTGCTGTGCGCGTGCCTTCCCGGCTGAGCCACGCTCAGCGCCGCTTGGCGATCCAGACGTAGTGAAAGCGTCCGCGCCCCTTTCTCGACGCCGGCACCTTCTCGACGTGCGTCGCGAAGCCGGCTTTCTTGCAGCGGGCGGTGAACCTTCGGTCGTCCGAGAACGACCACACCGCCACGACGCCCCCGGGCGTGAGCGCCGCTCGAGCCGCGTCCAACCCACCGGCCGAGTAGATCGCTTCGTTGCCGTCGTGGGCGAGCGCGTCGGGCCCATTGTCGACATCGAGCAAGATCGCGTCGAACGGCTGCGGAGGCTTGCGGATCCGGCGGCCGACGTCGCCCGCAAACACCGCGGCGCGCGGGTCCTCGAGCGGGCGACCGGCCACATCGGCCAGCGGCCCTCGGTTCCACGCCACCACCGCCTCGACCAACTCCGCGACTTCGACGGTGGCGCCGGGGCCCACCTGCTCCAGCGCCTCGCGCAGGGTGAACCCCATGCCCAGGCCACCGACCAGCACCCGCATCGCGGGCCGACCGAGCGCGCCGATGCCCAGCGAGGCCAGCGCTTTCGACGACCCGTCATCGTCGCTGGACATCAGGTCGTAGCCACCGGCGCGAATGAGGAACTCGGAGCCGCGGCGCCGCAGATCCAGCGTCTCACCGTCGGGGGCCGTTGCGCTGTCGAGCGTCTCCCAGGGCAGCATGGGCCGGAGGCTACAGCGTTTTGGCTCGGCCCGCGCGCCCGCTGGAGGTCACGTTGCGCGACGAAGTCGGCAGACGCGCTCCGTCGAGTATTCTGCGCCGCATGTGTCGTTCGATCCCGTGGGCGCTCGGTGCCGCGGTGCTCATCGCCTCGCCCGCTCGCGCACGAGCTGGAGGAGAGCCCGCGCCGGTCTCCGCCGATCCTTTCCGTCAGCTCGAAGAGCTGCTGCCGACGCCGACCAGCACGCGCGCCGGCTCGGGTGCTCCGGGGCGGGCGTACTGGCAACAAGACGTGGACTACGAGATCGAGGTCACCCTCGACGACGAGGCCCAGCGCATCGAGGGCCACGAGCGCGTCCGCTACGAGAACAACTCGCCCGACGCGCTGCGCTACCTATGGCTGCAGCTCGACGCCAACATCTACAGTCCCAGCTCCGACCGAGCGATGACCGCCGCTGCACCCGCGTTCGACCGCGTGGAGTACCGCACGTTCCGGCACCTGCTCGAGGGGCTCACCTTCGATGGCACCGTGACCCTGGCCGCCGTCACCGATCGAAGGGGGCGCCCCTTGCCCCACACGGTCGTCGGCACGATGATGCGCATCGATCTGCCCGAGCCTCTGGACGCCGGCAAGGCGTTCACCTTCGAAGTCGACTGGTCGTACGCGATCAACGACAGCAGCAAGATCCCCGGCCGCACCGGCTTCGAGCGCTTCGACGACGGCACGATCATCTATGAGGTCGCCCAGTGGTTTCCTCGGCTGGCCCCCTACGACGACGTCAACGGCTGGCAGAACAAGCAGTACCTCGGCGCCGGCGAGTTCGCGCTCGAGTTCGGCGACTACGACGTGGAGATCACCGTCCCGGCCGACCACGTCGTCGCGGCGACCGGCGAGCTGAAGAACGCTCGCAAGGTGCTCAGCCCCACCCAGCGAGAGCGCCTGAAACAGGCGCTCTCCGCGAGCGCGCCGGTGTTCATCGTGACGCCGCAAGAGGCCAAGGACGCCGAGCAGGGCAAGGCGAAGCAGACGAAGACCTGGAAGTTCGAGGCGAAGAACGTTCGAGACTTCGCGTTCGCCAGCTCGCGAAAGTTCATCTGGGACGCCCGCCGAGCCGACGTGGGCGGTGAGCCCGTCTGGGCCATGTCCTACTACCCCAACGAGGGCGAGCCGCTGTGGAGCAAGTACTCCACCAAGGCGATCCTCCACACCCTCGAGGTCTACGGGCGCTACGCGTTCGAGTACCCGTACCCGGTCGCGATCTCGGTCAACGGACCGGTCGGTGGCATGGAGTATCCGATGATCTGCTTCAACGGCCCCCGCCCCGAGAAGGACGGCACGTACTCCAAGCGCACCAAGTACGGCCTCATCTCGGTGATCATCCACGAGGTCGGGCACAACTTCTTCCCCATGATCGTCAACAGCGACGAGCGGCAATGGACCTGGATGGACGAGGGCCTCAACACGTTCCTGCAGTACCGGGCCGAACAAGAATGGGAGCCGAACTATCCCTCCCGTCGCGGTGAGCCGCGCAAGATCGTGGACTTCATGCGCAGCGACAACCAGGTCCCGATCATGACCAACTCCGAGTCGCTGCTCCAGTTCGGCAACAACGCCTACGCCAAGACGGCCACGGCGCTCAACGTCTTGCGAGAGACCATCATGGGTCGCGAGCACTTCGACCACGCCTTCGGCGAGTACGCGCGGCGGTGGAAGTTTCGCCGCCCGATGCCCGCAGACTTCTTCCGAACCATGGAAGACGCCTCGGCGGTCGACCTCGACTGGTTCTGGCGCGGATGGTTCTACGGCACGGACCACGTCGACATCGGCATCATGGGCCTGACCCAAAGCGTGCTGGACACCGGTGACCCGGACGTCGAACTGCCCAAGCGCGCGCGCGAGCGCGAGTCGGAGCCGCAGAGTCTTTCGAAGACGCGCGACGCGTCCCTGCCGACCCGGGTCGACGGGGACAAGGACCTGTACGATTTCTACAACGACTACGACGAGCTCGACGTCACCGAGGCACAGCGCGAGGGATGGGCCAAGGCCAAGGCCAAGCTCAGCGAGGACGAAGCCGCAATGCTCGCCTCGAAGAAGCTCTTCTACACGGTCGAGTTCGAGAACATCGGCGGACTCGTCATGCCGATCATCCTCGACGTGACGTTCGAGGGGGGCGCGCGCCAGGAGATCCGCATCCCGGCAGAGGTTTGGAGGAAGAGCCCCAGGCAGGTACGCAAGCTGCTCGTCGTCGACGCGCCGATCACCGCCATCACCCTCGACCCGCACCTGGAGACCGCCGACACGGATCTCTCCAACAACCATTGGCCCCCCAAGATCCAAAAGACCCGCTTCCAGCTCTACAAGGACGCCAAGGAGAAGAACCCCATGCAGGAGGCCGCACCATGAACCGCCGCGACGTGTTGATGGCCTTGACCGCCGCTGCCTTGTGCTCGCCGGGGACCGCGGCCGCGCACCCCTATCACACCAGCGCCGCTGCCGTGCACGTGCGGGGACGCCGGGTCGAGGTGTCGCTTCGGGTGACGCCCGAGGACCTCCAAGAAGCCCTGCGACGCCGGGCCAAGCGGCGACTCGACATCGACGCCGATCCCCAAGTCGACGCGCTGGCCAAGGCCTACGTGTCCGAGCGGTTCGTGGTCCGAAGCGGCTCCAAGCGCATCGAGCCGACCTGGATCGGCGCAGAGATCGAGGACGATACCGCGCACCTGTACTTCGAGTTCGTCCTTCGAGCGGGGGCCAAGGACGTCACGCTGCACGACGCGATCTTCTTCGACATCGCCCCCGCCCAGGTCAATCGCGTGCACGTCTCCCGCGGAACGACCACGCGAACGCTTCTTTTTCGCCCGATGGATCCGCCTCGGTCGCTTTTCGAGCCTTGAGGCTGCAACCTGGGCCTGCGCCCTCCGTCTCACGCCGCGCGATCGCAGTGCCCGAGATGTCCGGATCTGTGCGTATCTGTGTCCGGGTCTGTCCCTTGGGAACAGGCACACTTCGGCTTCAGGGCCGATCACAAAACGTGGTCTCGCGCGCGAACCTGGTGGTACAGTCGGCTCATGGATGATCTCCTCGTACCCCTCGTTCAGCTCTCTCTCGCCGTCGTCGTCGTCGCCGGGTACTGGAAAGTCTTTACCAAGGCGGGGCAACCCGGGTGGGCTGCCATCGTGCCGTTCTACAACGCGTACGTGATGCTCCAGATCGCGAACAAGCCGAGCTGGTGGTCGATCCTCTTCTTCATTCCGATCGTCAACGTCGTCGCGGCCATCCTCGTGAGCATCGGAATCGCCGAGAAGTTCGGCAAGAGCTCGGGCTTTGGGGTGGGGATGGCGCTGCTGTCATTCATCTTCGTCCCGATCCTCGGTTTCGGCGACGCCCGCTACAACGCGCACGCCTAGACCGCCCCGGGTGCTCAGAACGAGGCCTCCGGCGCCGCCGGGGCCTCGTTTTTCTTTTTTCCGCCCAGTCGTTGCGGGCGCGGGCGGCCCCGATATCATCTCCGCGGTGACCGAGGGGACCCCTGCCGGTGCGACGACGGCGCTCGCTCGACGCAGTCCAGACGCACTGAGGCGGGCCCCGGAGTTCTATGCCGAAGGTCACGCCGGACCCGAGCTCGCGACGGTGTTGTTCGGCGCGCCCGCTGCCGGTGGCTTCGGGGTGGGCACCCTGCTCGCCGTGCTCGGTGCCGGGTCGATCGCATCCGTCCTCGGAGGCGCGCTGGCCATCCCGGTGGCACTGTTCATCGCCAACGACCGGCTCTCCAACCGCGGCAAGAAGCAGCTGCTCGCAGCCCGCCATGCCTACGCCCTGGACACCGCCCGAGGCCTCGCGGCGCTGGAAACGGTCGCCCAATCCGGTGCGCTTCCGGAGGTACGCCTCGAAGCCGCGGCCCTCGTCGCAGAGCATCATCTCGAGCTCGGAGACGTTCGCGGCGCCATCGATGCGCTGTCGATTCACGAGCAGGACGCGGAGAAGCTTCGGCGGCGGCGCAACTGGGAGACGGGGCTTCGCGCAGAGGTGCTCCGGTCGATCCTCGCGTGGCTGTCCCCGGGCAGCTTTACCGCCTCGGGCGTCGCGCCCAGCGAGGCCTTCGACGAGCAGGGAATCCACGACGAGGGGCGAGCCTTGATCGCCGTGCTTCGCGTCTTGGAGCGCGCGAGCGACCCGGACGACGGCGCGCTCGCGTCGGCCTGGAGAGATGCGCGCGGCACCGGGGTGTCGCGGATGTACCCCACCCTTTCGACGATCGCGCTCGCCGTGGTCGCCGAGCGTGTGCATCACCTGCTCGACCCCCTGCACGAACGTCTCGAGGGTCCACGGGGCGAGCACGAGCGCGGCGTGCTGCGGCAGCTCTTCCCACGCATGCAGCTGCTGGACGCAGGCGGCTATCGACAAGCAAGCGCCGAGGAACCGCTCTCGGTGCAAGGCGCGATCGCCGTCGCGGCTCCGAGGGCGCTGGTGAAGCTGGCGCAGTCCTCCGACCTGCCCGTCCCGCGCTCCGAAGCTCCGCTGACCTTCGTCGCCACGTTCGGGGCCCTGGTGCTCACCTCGATCGTGGCGGGACTCGCGGGCGGTTCCGTGCTGATCGGCGGGCTCATCGGATTCGCCCTGAGCATCTACTTTGGCACCCCGTTCGCGGCGATCTGGGGGTCCAGGCGAACCCAAGCCAAGCGTCGGGCGCATCGCATCGCCTCCTTGGCGGCGCTCGAACCCGCTCCGCCCGAGCCATGGCTGGTCGAGTGCGCCTCGGGTCCGCCGGGCCCGGTCACGCGCAGCAGCGGCTACCGCTACCTGCTCGAGATCCCCGAGGGCACGATGGTCCTGTACGTCGCGGTCGCGGGCGGCGAGGACGCCCTGCGCCGCCTCGAGCTCGAGGAGGCGTGGTCCCAGGTCCGGTGGTGGTTCGAGGGCTTCTCGGGGAAGCTCCAGCACGCCGACCCCATGTACGGAGCGGGCGCGTCCCTGGTGCGCATCGCCGCGCTGACCGGGCACGTCGCCGAGGCGCGCCGGTTGCTGACGGCGCTGCCCGAGCGCGGCAACGAATGGGATGGGCCGCAGAACCGAACGGCCTGGGGCAACGCGCCGCGAGCGGTGCGGCTCGCCGATGCCCTGGTGCTGGGCCTCGAGGGCGCTTGGGAGCTGGCGGCGTCACGGCTCGACTGGGCCCGCGCGGGCCAACCGATCCACCTCGGTGAGCACGACCGCGCCCTGTACGAGGAGCTCACGGCGCGCTCCGGGTCGGCGGGCGTCCCAGCGAGCTGGACCCACCCGTGCAGCGAGCCGAGCGTGCGCGCGTGGGCCGGGGAGCTGTGGACCGCCGCCTCACGCCCGCGGGAGTAGCGGGGTGTTCGGGTCGCCGTACTGCTTGTGCAGCGCAACCGCGAGCGTGCCGCCCACGGCCTGCATCGCGACCAGACACAGCGGTACGACCAGGGCCAGGAACCAGAACCCAAAGCCGAGCCAGGAGTAGAGCACCCACGCCTGCAGCAACGCCGCCAGCACGGCGACGAGCGCCGAGATCCCGATGATCTGCCCGCGCGTCAGCATGAACCGCTCAGCCATACAGGGGCGCTCCCCCCACGCCGAGCACGACGTGGACGACCCGGGATCCCGTCAGCTCGGTGATGTCGCCCGAGCACGGGTCGAAGTCGGGGCCGCTGCAGCCCGACCCCAGCAGGAGCCCAAGCGCGAACGGGATGGGACGCACGCTCATTCGCCGCACAGTAGCAGCCGCGCGGCGCCGAAGATGGGGCAATACTGGGGGCATGCATACGCGGGGGATCGTCTTGATGGCTGGGCTCGCACTCTTCGGCTGTGCCGGAGGTGTCGATGGACGGCAGGAAACCGACGCGGGCACGTCGTCGCTGGGCTCCTCGGGGACGGGCGCCTCCTCGGGGGTGACCTCGACCGCCAGCGCCTCCGGTGAGGCCACCGCAGCGGACGGAGACTCGACCCGCGCCGGCGCGGACACCACCACCGGGAGCAGCTCCACCGGCGATGCCGCCCCCTCAATTCCCCCCGCCGCTGACCCCGGGCCCCCGGACTTCCCGGAGGTGATCGACATCCTCACCGTCGCCGTGCGGACTGCCGATCAGGACAACGCCGGCACCGACGCCAACCAGATCTTCGTGTGCCTCGCCGATTCGACGTGCCGCCAGCTCAACCTCGTGGGCATCGACGACTTCCGGCGCGGCGAAATCGACGTCTACCACTTCGAGGGTCTGGGGCTGCCGCGAGCCGCGGTGGACCGGGTGGAGATCCGCTCGGAGAACGGCACCGACGCGTGGCGTCCGGCGTGTTTGGAGCTTCGGTTCGACGGCGAGCCGGTGTACTGCGAGGAGGCGATCGACGCGTGGATCGGCACCGACCCCAGCGACACGTCGGTCTGGACCGACCCGGCGGGTCTGCACGAGGCCTGCACGACCTGCTACGACTCCACGCTCACCCACGGCCCGATGCTCGCCCCCGCCGAGCCGGACGCCTTCGGGCTGTGGGTGCGCACCGAAGCGACCCGCCCGGTGGGGCTGAAGATGGGGCTGGGTCCCGACCTCTCGGACGCGCCGGTGGTCGCCTGGGCCTACCCGCGGCCCCAAGACGACTTCACGGCGGTGCTCGAGGTGCCGCAGGTTCCTGCAGGCCTCGACTGGTACTACGACGTCGAGATCGAGGGGCAGCCGGCCATGCTGGAGGCGGCCCCGGTGCAGACCGCTCCGGCGATCGGTACGCCCGTGCAGACCAGCTTCGCGTTCGGCTCGTGCGGGCGCGAGGTGGACCAGCCCATCTTCGAGGCCATCGCCGCGGAGGGCGTCGATTTCTTCGGCTTCGTCGGCGACAACCACTACGCGAACAGCAACAACCTGCAGACGGTGCGCTGGTTCTACCGGCGCTCGCGCAAGATCGACCTGCGTCGTCAGTTCATGGCGACCACCCCCGTCTTCGCGACCTGGGACGACCACGACTTCGTGGGCAACAACACCAACGGCCTCGACCCGCTCAAGGACAACAGCCTGCAGGCGTTCACCGAGTACTGGGCCAACCGTGCCTACGGCGAGGCCGGCACCCCGGGCGTGTTCAGCCGCTGGGACTACGGCGACCTGGAGTTCTTCCTGCTCGACGACCGCTACTACCGCGACGTGGAGGCGGGCTCGATGCTGGGTAGCGCGCAGCGGGCGTGGCTCTTGGACGCGCTCGAAGAGTCCCAGGCCACGTTCAAGTTCGTCGTCAGCGGCAGCATCTTCTCCGAGTTCGGCTCGGGTGACTCGTGGGCGGCCTACCTCTCCGAGCGGGACGAGATCTTCACCGCGATCGGAGACGCGAACATCGGCGGCGTGGTGTTGATGTCCGGTGACATTCACCGCAGCGTCATCCGCTGGATCGACTCCGACGCTGGCTACCCGCTGCTCGAGTTGACCAGCTCCCCGCTGGCCATCGCCTCTCCGGGCAACTGCGCCAACTCGCCCCAGGCGCAGACCTGCTATCCGGGCAACAGCTACATCCGCGTGGACGTGGACACCACCGTCGATGACCCGACGCTCATCGCGACGATGCACGACGAAGCGGGCGCGATGCTGTTCACGCTGCAGACCACGCGCTCCGAGCTGGAGCCGTGAGGCTGCGCCTCATCCCTTGAGCGACCCGCTGACGATCTCCCGAAACCACCGGTGCCCCGCGTCCGCATCGAAGCGCGGATGCCACAGAACCGTGATCGCGTGCTTGGGCAGCGCCACCGGCGAGGGCAGCGAGCGCACCCCGGGCACCAACCCCTCGAGCGCCGTCGGCCCGGTCAGCACCAGGTCGCTCTGCGCGACCGCCCCCATCGCGGTGGGAAAGCTCGGCACCCGCAGACGCACGCGCCGCTGCAGCCCCGCCTCCCCCAGCACCCGATCGACCACACCGGGCCCGCTGCCGGAGAACGACACGAGCACGTGGTCGAGCTCCGTGAACATCTTCCGCCCCAGCCGCTTGACCCCCTCGAGCCGCGGGTGGCCCTCCCGTACGTAGCAGCGATACCCGTCGCGAAACGCCACCTTTCGCCGCATGGTCCCGGGGATCGCGAACGCGCGGTCGAAAGGCTCGGGGTCCTCGAGGATCGGGACCACGCCCAGGTCGACCTGGCCGGTCTCGAGGTCGGCGAAGAGTGATCCCGACAGGGGGCGCATGTTGAGGCCCGCGCGCGGCGCCTCCTGGTCGAACGCGGCCATGATCGCCGGACCCCCGACCCACGAGAACAGCGGCACCGTCGCGATGGAGAAGTCTCGGGTGCTGGCTGCAGGGTCGAAGACCCCCGGCTGCGAGACTGCGCGGGCCAGCGCCTGGAGTCCGTTGCGGATGGGCAGCACCAGCGCCTCCGCCCGGGGGGTGAGCGACACGCCCTTGGGACTGCGGACGAAGAGCGGGTCGTCGAACAGGTCCCGGAGGCGCCGCAGCGTGTGGCTCATCGCCGACTGCGTCACCCCCACGACGCGCGCCGCGGCCGTGACGTTCCCGGTGCGTGCGACCGCGTCGAACGCCACCAGCAGGTTGAGATCGAGGCGCCCCAGCTCATGAATCTCATTCATGTCATCACGAACGTACATCATTGGAGCGCACGCCGATTCCCCTGCACGCTGGGGTCATGAACGACGCGAACCCCACCATCGCCCTGCTCGGAGCCACCGGCGGCATCGGTCGCGCCCTGCTCGAGCAGGCCCTCGAGCGCGGCCTGCACGTCCGCGCGCTGGTCCGCCCGACCAGCACCCTGGGCGTCGACCACCCGCACCTCACCGTCGTCCGCGGCGACGCGACCAACCCCGCCGACCTCGCCCGGGTGTTCGAGGGCAGCGACGCGGTCCTCAGCGCTCTGGGGGCGCCGGCCCGAAACAAGGACCAGCTGCGCGAGTTTGCGGCCCGAGCCACCGTGCAGGCCATGCGTCAGGTCGGCACCCGGCGCCTCATCGCCGTCTCGGTCTACGGCGTCGGCGAGACCAAGGCGCACCTCCCCTTCTTCACCCGAAACATCGTCTTCCCCCTGTTCCTCAAGCACGCCATCGCCGACCACGAGCGGCAGGAGGCCGTGATTCGAGACAGCGAGGTGCAGTGGACCCTGGTGCGCCCGCCCTACCTCACCGACGGCCCCAGCACCGGCACCTATGTCACGGGCTTCGGTGCCGACACCGCGGGGCTGTCGTGGAAGGTCAGCCGGGCCGACGTCGCCCACTGCATGCTCGAGCTGCTCGCCGGTGGTGGCCAGGTGCAGGCGGCGGTCGGCCTGTCCTACCGCGCCGCGTGAGCACGGCGGCGTCGCAGCCCCAGCAGCAGCAGCAGCACGAGCAGGCTCGCGCCGGCCGGGTTGCCGTGTTGGCACTGGCAGCCGGAGGGCTCGACGCGCTCGGCGTCCTCACCGGCTGGACCGCCACTGGACGTCACCGACCCGCTCCCGCCCGGGCCGCCACCGCCTCCGGCCGAGCCCTCCCCGCCCCCGCCCCCGTCGGGCCCTGCGGACGTGGGTCCGCCGGAGCCGTCTCCGCCCGACTCCCCCGCGCCTCCCGAGCTGCCCGTCTCGGCGCCGCCGGTCTCCTCGCCCGGATCCCAGCCCTCGGTGCGCTGGTTGTTCTGGGCGAAGAACTCCGCGGCGTAGCGCGCGAAGTCCAGCCCGGTGCCCGACACGAAGGACAAGGGCGCGGGGCCGGTCTCCCCACTGCCCGAAGGCCACGCGTGTCCCGTGCCCGACGTCGAGTCGATCCGCGCGACGCGGGGTGCCGTCGCGTCGCTGTACAGCGTGATCGTTCCCATCGGCATCGCGCCCGCCAACCCCGCCATGTCGACCGCTTCGGTCGTGACCTGGTCGAGCCCGCCGGCGAGCGCGATGGCCAGCGCCTCGGCGTTGACCGCGTTGTAGCCGGTCGCCACGGTGAAGTCGGCGGAGTCCGCGAAGCTGATGCCCATCTGCGTGCCGAAGTCGTCCGGATGCGCCGCGCCCAGCTGCGTACACACCGCGCTGGCCTGTGCGGCGGACGTGCTCACCGAGGTCGTCTGGCTCACGCTCGTGCCGACGCTCGGACCTGCGACCGCGCCGACCCCGACGAAGACGTCCGGCGCCAAGCACCCGGTCACCAGCGCCTGGCCAGCCCCCGAGGACAGGCCGACGAGGTAGACCTGGTCGGGATCGATGTCCTGGGCCGGGTCGGCGCTCAACGTCTGCGCCAGCATGATCAGCGCCCCGTTGTGCTTGTTGTCTCGGGTATGCAGCGGTCCGTAGTAGTCCCAACAACCCGCCACCACGCCGCCCCCGGGCACCGACGGCACCGCCATCACGACCCCCATCGCCTCGGCGGTCCCCTCCAGGTTGCCCAGGTCCCGCAGCGCGCTGGCCTGCTGCGTGCACCCGTGCAGCACGATCATCAGCGCACGTCCGTCCCCGGTGGGGGAGGTCGACTTCGGCGTGTAGACCTCGACGCTCGTGCCGGCGAGCAGCTCGCTCGACCAGGCCGCCGACGCTTCCGCCGGCGTCGCCATCATCACGCCCAGCGCGATGAGAGACCTCCCCACTCCCCTGCAGACCCCGTTCATTCGTGAAGTTGAAACATGGTTCACCTTTCAACGACAGCCCGAAGTCCTTGGACGCACGTCGCGTAGTCCTGCTCACTCGTCGCGACGCAGGCCACGGCTGATGAACCGCAGCACATCCTGCCGAATCTTCCGCGGCGGCAGCCGCCCGTCCCACAGCACCCATCGCATGCCCAAGAAGTCGAAGATGCCCATGAGCGCGTAGGCGACCGCCTCCGGCTCGAGCTCGATGAACTCGCCGGCGTCCATCGCCTTGCGCAGACCGACGATGTAGCCCTGCGCCACGCGGTCGTAGTAGTCGCGGTAGAGCGCTTCGTCGACGAACTCGGCCTGCCGAATGATCCGGTAGAAGTGGCGGTGCTCCTCGATGAACCGCAAGAAGGCGTCGCAGCCGGCCTCCTCCATGGCCATGCGCGAATCCAGCCCGGCGGTCGCTTCGGCCAGGTCCTGGCGTAGCTGTCGGCCCAACGTATCGACGAGCTGGGCGAAGATCGCCTTCTTGCTCTCGAAGTAGACGTAGAAGGTGCCTTGCGCCACGCCGGCGGTCCGCGTGATCTCCACGATCGACGCTCGCTCGAAGCCGGACTCGCCGAACACCCGCTCGGCGGCGTCCAGGAGCTTGGTCCGCGTTCGTTGGCCTCGCGGCGTGAGGGTGGTGGGATCGGAGGTCGACACGAGCGCCCAGCCGGCCGAGTCACGGCGGCAAGGCCGCATCATGGCGTCCCCCCGTGGATCGGCGCAAGTCGGCGTCAGGGCTGAGGCTCGGAGGCAGGCTCCTCGGACGCGGGTGCTGCCCCTTCGAGCTCCGGTTGTGGCCCTTCGGGCGCGGGTGCTGGCCCCTCCGGCTCCGGCTCCGGCTCCGGCTCCGGCTTGGCCGTCGGCTTGGCCTTCGGCGGCGCCGTCGGCTTGGCCTTCGGCGGCGCCGGCTCGGCAACGGGGCCCGGCGGAGGCGGCAGCGCATCCACGAACGCCAGCACGCGGGCGTTCCAGGCGGGCGCTTGCTCGAACTGCGCCATGTGCCCGGCCCGCGGAAGGATCTCCAGCTGCGCGCCCCGAATCCGCTCGACCTCTTGCTCGGCGAGCCGCACGGTGCTGCCCCCGTGCAGGAAGGGGTTGGGGATCAAGCCGTCGTTCTTGCCGAACAACACCAGCACCGGCGGCTCGAGCATCGACAGCCGGCTGTGCACCGGATCGTCTATCATCCCGGCCACCGAGCGCGACACCGCCACGCAGTAGGCGGGGAAGTCCTCCGCAGACTTCATCGCGATGCGGTCGCGCACCATGAACTCGGCCTGCTCGGGCATGGCGTGAAAGTTGCCGACGTGCCGCGCGAAGATTGCCTCGTCGCTCGCCAAGCAGGTGAACTCTGGAGTGACCGCGTTCGCCAGCCACTTGGCCTCGCCGTCCTCGAACGTCTCCAGGCCCGCCGGCGAGGTGAGCACGAGGGCCCCGACCTCGTCCGGGTGCGCCAGCGCGTAGGTGATCGCGATCTGGCCCCCCATCGAATGACCCACCAGGACCGGGTGCTGCACGCCCAGCTGCTGCAGCAGCCCCCGCACCTTGGCGACGAAGTAGCGCATCGAGTATGGCGCGTTGGGCTTGTCGCTGCGGCCAAAGCCCGGCAGGTCGATTGCGATCACCCGGTGTGACGCCGCGAGCGCGTCGATGTTCTGAGACCACGCGGGGATGTAGCTGCCCAGCCCATGGATCAGTACCAGCGTCTGCGGCCCCTCCCCCACGTCGACGTAGGCGAGCGCGTCTCCGGCCACATCGGCCGTCTCCACCGGGAGGCCATAGTCGAGCTCGGCGAAGCTGGCGATCGTGGGCGCGGGCTTGCAGCCGGCCAGCACGAGC
This sequence comes from uncultured bacterium, assembly GCA_963761755.1. GTDB lineage: Bacteria > Myxococcota_A > Polyangia > Nannocystales > Nannocystaceae > CAJXVA01. The sequence goes on along the minus strand of CAVXIC010000012.1, from coordinate 623,144 downwards.
CCGAGCACCAAAACGATAGGTCGTCGGTCGATGTGCATCCTCGTGATCCTCAGAACATCAGCCACTTGAGGGTGACGAAGGTGGTCCACGGGTCGCGGGGGCGGATCGGCTGGTCCAGCTCGTCCGAGTCGACGATCTCCGGGGACGCGAAGTAGTCGCCCAAGTCGAGGTAGGCGGCGTGCAGGTCGAGGTCGAGCATCGGCATGATTCGCCACGAGACGTTGAGGTTGTACTCGGCTCCGATGTAGTTGGCGCCGTCGACCGGCTGCACGTTGGACCGCGCAGCGCCGAAGCCGACCTTGGCCGAGAGCTTGTTGCGGATGATGTCGTAGCGGGCGTTGAGGGCCCCTCCGGTCACGCCGAAGCCGGCGTTGGAGAGGTCGAGCACCGCCGCGTAGAACCGGTTGACGACGTTGGCGTGGGGGAAGAGCAGGTAGGTGCCGGTGCTGGCGAACACGGCTCCAGGTCCGCCCCACGTGTTGCCCGTCACCACGCCCGAGTAGGTGCCATCTTCGAGCGAGTCGCTGTCTCCGGACGAGTAGACGAGCTCGGCGGTGATGGTGTCCCGAGTGCTGCGTCCGTACTTGAAGCCCACGCGAGCATCCGCGGCGAGGCCCAAGACGTTGGTGAGCTTCTCGAACTCGTCGGGCTGATCGGGGATCTCCGTGACCACCTGCCCGAAGTTGCCCACGGCGAACCCCGACGCCATCCAGCGTCCGGCGATGAAGTCGGCGTTGTAGTCGGTGTTCAGCCCCGCCCACAGGAAGTGCGCGCGCCAGTCCTCGACCCCATCGGGGATCGGGAAGCGAAACGCACCCATGTAGTCCGCGAGCTGGCTGTCGGGTCCCTGCCCCAGGATGCCTACGCCGCCTTCGCCGGTGGAGCTATCGCGCAAGTAGCGGGTCGTCGCGCCGACGTGCCAGGTCCTCAGGATGTGCCGGTCCGCCGCCGCCTCGAGCATCCAGACGTCGTCGTCCTCCTGAATGAGGTTCTCCCACAGCTGATAGGCCCCGGCCTTGAAGGCCCAGTCCCCCTCGGTCCCGTACAGCGTCACGCCGACGGCATCCGAGCCCCAAAACGCCAGTCGCTCCCCGGTGTTGAACAGGGTGCTGACCGCCGTGGTGTAGGGGTTTCGAACGTTGTCATACAGGCGCTGCAGGCCGACGTCGATGTGCCATCCCGGACGGGGCAGATCGATCTCGATCTCCAGGTTCTGTGTCTGCAGGTTGACCTGGTCGGCGTTGAAGCCACCGCCGAAGTTGGCGCCCGTCGCGTTGGATGAGTCCCCGTACGTCCAATCGATCTCGAAGGACGCCCGCAGCCGCGCACGGCGGTTGAGCAGACGCGGCTCGTAGACGAAGATGGGAAGGAAGCGCTGCTCGATGAAGACCGACCGGTCCTTCGAGGTGTTGGTCGTGTTGGGTCCGAACAGGCGCCCGACGACCTGCCCCCTGAACAGGTCGTTCTCGGGCGCAACGTTGGTCATCTCGGCCCGGGTGAGGAAGTACCCGAAGAACTGGAGCTGCCGGTCGGGTCGCCTCGACCGGCCGAGTTCTTCGACGTCTTCCTCCGCCGGAGTGGCCGGTGCTGGAGGCGGAATCGCGGCGTACGAGGACGCCGCCAGAACCAGTGCGCCGAGCATCGGACGTCCCGCTACTCCTGCCAGACGAAGGTCTGGGTGAGGTCGGAGCCCAGGCCCGTCCCGCCGAATCCGGCCTCGGCGGACGGTGCTTCCGCGCCGACGTCGGGCACCGTCTGCACAACCTCGTAGCGCATCGTCGGCGGGCTGGTCGAGTTATCGATCTCGAAGATGCCCTCGGCGGTGATGGTCTGCGGCGACGACTGCTCGAGCGTGATCGACTTGATGTCGCCGAAGTCGGTGTCCTCGATGATGTAGACCCCAGCCTGCATCACCTCTTGCCCCTCGGCGTCGACGGTGAGAACCGCGAAGGTGTCGTCCTCGAAGGTCGCGGTGATCGACGCAGCCGAGGTCAACTGGACCAAGATCGGCGCGATGTTCTCGCCCTCGGAGAGCCACGTCCCGACGATCGTCACATCCCCGATGCCGGTCGTGGTGCCGGTGTCGTCCTGGGCTGGATCGGTGTCGCTCGCGGTCGCGCTGGGGTCGGTGGTCGAACCATCCGTCGGACCCGGATCGGTCGTCGCGTCGGTCGGGTCCTCGGTTTCGGACGCGGTGGGGTCCTCGGTGTCCGTGGTGTCACTGTCGGAGCCCGGCGAGGACATCGAGTCGCCTTCGGTCTCGCTCTCGCGCGCGGTGGTCGAGGTTCCAGAGCCGCTGCAGGCGCTGAGGGTGGCGATCGTAAACAAGGCGAAGATGGTGCGTTTCATGCGGTGCGTCCCAGCTGAAAATGACAGCTGGTTCATGTTTCATAACTAAGACGGCGCGGCAACCCCTTTTCTGCCCGTTCGCGGCGGATTCCGCCCTGACCGTCCTTCGGGCCATGTCTCGAACCATGCGCGCACTGCGCTGAGTTATCGTCCGCGAATGCGCTCTGACCTTGAATGCTTCACGCGCCGGTTCGCGACGCTCGTCATGACTGGACTGCTCACGGTCGCGTGCGGCGATGACGGTGGCGGGTCGGGGACCGACGGCTCGACCTCTTCGTCATCGAGCGGCGGCACGACGGCGGCCGAAACCACCTTGGCGGAGACCTCGTCGGGCACCACGACCAGCGCCGACAGCAGCTCCGGACTCGGTCCCGAAGAAGCCCGGGAGGAATGGCCGCTGATCGGGTGTGATCCGCTGGTGCCCAGCTACTGCGCGGCGCCGTTCCCCTCCAACGTGTTCACCGTGGAAGATGAGAGCACCGCGACGGGTCGCAGGGTGGAGCTTGCCGCCGAGCTGCTGCCCGCGGGCAGCGCGGCCCCCGATCCGTGGAACGAGCTCGACGGGTTCTCGCCAGGGATCGCGATCAGCACCCACTTCCCCGACCTCACCCCAGGGTCCCTGACCGCGAGCAACGTCGCGACCGCCGCGAACATCCCGCGCTCGCTCGAGGCCGACTCGCCGACCGTGTTGCTCGATGCGGCGACCGGCGAGCGCGTCCCGCACTGGGTCGACCTCGACGCCACCGGCAGCGACGACGGCCAGCGCATGTTCATGCTGCGGCCGGCGGTGCGCCTCAAGGACGCCTCCCGCTACATCGTCGTGATCCGGAATCTGCTCGATGACGCCGGCACCCCCATTCCCGCCACCGATGGTTTTGCAGCCCTGCGGGACCGCACCGACTCCGAAGACCCCGACATCGTCAGCCGCCGGCCCCTGTACGGCGACATCTTCATGCACACCACCGAGGCCGGCATCGACCGCGATGGACTGCAGCTGGCCTGGGACTTCTCCACCACCTCGCGAGAGAACAACACCGCGTGGATGGTGCACATGCGCGACGAAGGCCTCGACCTCGTCGGCGCGGAGGGCCCCAGCTACACGATCACCAGCGTCGACGACGAGTGGGACGAAGACGGTCTCATCGCCCACCGCATCTTCTTGGACATGGAGGTGCCGATGTACCTCGACCAACCAGATCCGCTGGCCACCCTGCAGTTCGGCGACGACGGCATGCCCGAACCCAGCGGTACGGCGATGTTCGAGGTGGAGATCCTCATCCCGACCTCGGCCGCCGAGACCCCGGTTCGGCCGCTGCAATACGGACACGGCCTGCTCGGATCGAAGGCACAGATCGAGAGCGGCCACTTCCGGCCGTTCATCAACGACTACGGCTACGCGCTCTTTGGTGTCGACTTCATCGGGTTCGCGTCCGACGACGAGCTGTTCGTCGGCGCCATGCTCGGCAATGGACAGTTCGACGACTTCAAGAAGGTCATCGATCGCCAGCACCAAGGCATGCTGAACTCTCTGGTCGCGATGCGGATGATGCTGACCTCGTTCGCCAACGATCCGACGTACGGCGCGCTCATCGATCCCACCGACGGCTACTACCTCGGCATCAGCCAGGGCGGCATCTATGGACCGTCGTACATGGCGCTCTCGACCGACATCACGCGCGGCACCTTCGGCGTCCCGGGCATGCCCTACGGCGTGTTGCTCAGCCGCAGCGTCGACTTCGACGTCTTCTTCGACATCCTGCGCGCAAGCTTCGAAGACTCGCGCGATCACATGATGCTGCTCAACCTGGCCCAGATGCTCTGGGATCGCATCGAGCCCACCGGCTACGCGCCCTACCTGCTCGGCGACACCTTCGAGGACACCGAGCCCAAGGAGGTCTTGCTGCGCGCCGCCGTCGGAGATCACCAGGTCAGCAACTTCGGCGCCCACATCATGGCGCGCACGCTGGGCGTCCCGCACCTGGACACCGGCATCCGCGACGTCTGGGGCCTGGAGTCGACCGCTGGCCCAATCGCGGGCTCGGCCTACGTCGAGTACGACTTCGGACTGCCCGCCGACCCGGTCGAGAACACCCCACAGCGCGCCTGCGACGATCCGCACAGCAAGGTCCGCCCGCTCGATGAAGCCCGGGCCCAGATGGACACGTTCTTCCGCACCGGGACGATCGAAAACACCTGTGCAGGCGGGGTGTGCGACTTCAGCGAGATGAGCGGCTGCGACTGAACCTGCAGGGTTGCGTTCACCACCCGTTCCGGAACCGTCAACACCCTGGCGCTCATCGCGTCGACACAGTGACGAATCGTCACTTTCTTGACAACCGACGGCGACTCCCGCTGGACTCCACCCAATTTTCGCGCGCCGAGCCGGCCCAACGATGAACGTTGTTCGCCCCCCCCTCCTGCTGCAAAACGTTCACACCGACCCTCGGGCCTCTGCGTCCCACCGCACGCCGCGGGAAAGGGCCGCCAGCTTGCAAGGATGGTTCCGTCTCGCGCCTTCCCTCCTGAGAACCCCAACATGACGTCATCCCGACCACCGGCAGACTCGTCCAATCTTCGGGCGGTGTTGGATGCCCTGCCCGACGCGGTGGTGGTCTTGTCTCCGGTCGGCGTGGTGCTGTTTGCCAACCCTGCCGCCGCGCGCATGTTCTCGAGCGTCTCCGACGACCTCATCGGGTGCGAGCTCGGCTCGCCCGAGAGCATGGACAGCGCCACCCCCGTCGAGCTTCCCGGCACCGAAGGCGTCGAGCGTGAGCTCGAGCTGCACAAAGCGAGCATCCTGTGGGAGGGCGAGTCCGCGTTCGTCGTCACGTTGCGCGACGTCACCGACCGCATTCGTGCTCGACAGCTGGAGCGCCGGCTCGCCAAGAACAAGCGCCTGGCGTCCATCGGCCGGGTCACCGCCGGCGTTGCGCACGAGGTCAACAATCCCGCCTCGTTCATCCTGTGCAACCTCGAGCTGCTTCGGGATCAAACCGACGAGGACAGCGAAGCCTACGAACTGATCGAAGACTCGATCGATGGCATCCGGCGGATCTCCTCGATCATCGACGACCTGCGCGTGTTCTCCCGGACCTCCGACGAGGACGCCGAGTCCGTGCGGATGGCGGACGTGGTCGCCTCGGCGGCAAAGTTCCTGCGAGCGCCGCTGCGGACCCAAGCCGAGCTGCACGTCGCGCTGGACCACCTGCCGCCGATCGTGGGGCATCGCGGGAAGCTGATTCAGGTGTTCGTCAACCTGCTCAGCAACGCCCTCGATGCCCTGCTCGAGTTCGAACCTGACGAGAAGCGCATCATGGTCTCGGGCCGGGTCGTAGGCGACGCGCTGGAGGTCGTGGTCGAAGACACCGGGGGCGGCATCGCGTCCGGCGTCGGCAATCGGGTGTTCGAACCCTTCTTCACCACCAAGAGCGCCGGGCGCGGAACGGGACTCGGCTTGGCGCTGTGCAGCGAGATCGTCGCCGGGCACGGCGGCACGATCGGCAGCGCCGAGGGCGAGCGCGGCGCACGCTTCGTGATCGCCCTGCCGCTCGACACCGGACTCGAACCATCGATTCCCGTCGCACCGAGTCCGCCTGCCCCCGAAGGACACCGTCACCGGGTCCTGGTCGTCGACGACGAGGCGAACATTCGACGCAGCTTCTCCGCGATCCTCTCGCGCCGCTTCGACACCGTCAGTGCGGCGGATGCAGAGCAGGCGATTGCGTTGCTGCGAGCGGATCGGGCCTTCGACGTCATCATCTGCGACCTCGCCATGCCCGGCATCGGCGGCCAGGGGCTCTACGACTGGTTGCAGCGCGAACAGCCCGCGATGTGCGATCGAGTCTTGTTCGCGACGGGGGGAGCTTTCACCGAGCGAACGCAGGCGTTCCTCGAAAGCCTCAGCCAGGAGGTTCTCACCAAGCCCTTCGGCCGGGACGTTCTCCTGGAAGCCGTCGACCGGATGGTCGGCCAAGCGCTCTCCCCCGCGGCGGCGTCGACCCCCTCCCCCGTACCAGCGGGAGTGTCTGCCCCTGCGAAGGGCTGAGCCCGTGATCCAACCTTCTTGGTGGCGCATCGACGGTGCAGCGCCTACGGTAGGCGAATCGTGGGCGCCGAGCAGATACGGGTGTTGATCGTCGAAGACGATCCGAAGGACCAAGTCCTGACCCGTCGCGCGCTCTCGACCGGCGTGACGGAGGCCTACCAACTGGTCTTGGTCGACAGCCTGGCCCACGCGAAGGGCCAGGGCCAACGCCCAGACATCGTGGTGGCAGACCCCGGACTGCCCGATTGCCACGGCACCGACACCGTCGTCGAGCTGAGCCGAACCTTTCCGGCGGTCCCCATCGTCGTCTTGACCGGCGCCGACGAGCGCGAAGCGCATCGGTACCTCGAAGTCGGTGCGCAAGACTACATCTCCAAGAACGACATCGCCGGTCGCAACCTGCCTCGGGTGGTCGACTACGCGCTGCTGCGGTCTCGAGAGGGGCGGGTTCGCGAACTCTCGGAGGCGTTGGAGCGCTACGGCGACCTGGGCTCCGATGGTGGTCTGGCGCCCAACACCCGGCGACTCAGCGGCGCCCAGCCCCTGCGAGACAGCGACCCCGCGGCGTTCGAGGCGTTGTTCGAGGCCTACAAGGACCTCGTCGACCACTACCTGGGTCACCTCGTGACGCGAACGCTCCGCCCCAGCGCGTCGATGTTCTCGCTGGCATCGCGTCTGGGCGCCTTGGGCTGCGGACCGCGTGACCTCATCGACCTTCATCTGGCCGGATTGAAGGCGAAGGCCCAACTGTCCGACGCCAGACGCGCCCACTTCATGGCAACCGAGGGTCGCCTACTGGCCCTGGAGATGATGGGGCTTCTGGTAGACTACTACCGTCGGGTCGCGGCCCGGCCCGAGCAAGGGTCTCGATGACGTACATGCTTCGACTCTACGTGACGGGCATGTCGGCTCGGTCCACCCGCGCGATCGCCAACCTCCGGCAGATCTGCGCCGAGCAGAGCCACTTCGAGTACGAGCTGGAGATCATCGACGTCCTCGAGAACCCCGAGCTCGCCGAGGAAGAGAAGATCCTCGTGACCCCGACGCTGCTTCGCACGCTGCCACCGCCGCGTCGCCGCGTCCTGGGCGATCTCAGCAACAGCGAAAGCGTCTTGGCCGGCCTGGATATTGCGCGCCGAAGCCAGACAGGCTAGCGAAACGAGCGCCTCGCGATGGACAGCGTCGCCAACGAAGTCATCAAGCAGCCTACCGGGATTCCCGGCTTCGACAAGCTCGCCTACGGTGGTCTGCCAGCGGGCCGGGCCACCATGGTGACCGGGACCGCCGGGTCCGGTAAGACGCTGCTCGCGATCCAGTTCTTGGTCGCCGGGATCCGCGAGTATGACGCGCCGGGGGTGCTGGTGACCTTCGAAGAATCTCCGGAAGCGCTCATCCGCAACGTCGAGAGCTTTGGGTGGGACCTCGCCGGACTCGTCGAGACCAAGAAGCTGGCCGTCGTCGACGCCTCGCCCACGCCGGGCGAAGATCAGGTCGCCGCCGGGGACTTCGACCTGCTGGGGCTCCTGGCCCGCATCGAACACGCGGCCTCGACCGTGGGCGCGACGCGTTGCGTGCTGGACGCGGTCGGCTCCGTCTTCCCGCAGCTGGTCGATGCCCAGGCGGTCCGCCGCGAGCTCGGCCGGGTCGCCTACGGCCTACGCATGCTGAACCTGACGACGATCATCACCGCGGAGCGAGAGTCCGATGACGGTCCCATCTCTCGGCACAACGTCGAGGAGTTCGTCGCCGACAACGTCGTCATCCTGCGCAACCGCCTCGAGGACGAGAAGCGACGCCGCACGCTGGAGATCCTGAAGTTTCGCGGCTGCAACCACCAAAACGGCGAGTACCCGTTCACCGCCAGCCCCGATGACGGCATCAACATCTTGCCGCTGTCGGCCATCGAGCTGACGCAGGAGTCCTCGGACGTGCGAGTCAGCTCCGGCAACCCGGTGCTGGACGACATGTGCGGGGGCGGCGTCTTCCGCGATTCCGTCATCCTCGTCAGCGGCGCGACCGGGACCGGGAAGACCCTCATGGTGACCGAGTTCGTGCAGGGCGCCTGCGAGCGAGGCGAGCGCGCGCTGCTGTTCGCGTTCGAGGAGAGCCGCGAGCAGCTGGTTCGCAACGCCCGGTCTTGGGGTGTCGACTTCGCGGCCGCCGAGCGCAGCGGCAACCTGAAGGTGGTGTGCCGCTACCCCGAGTCGATGGGCCTCGAGGATCACCTCATCCAGATGAGGCGGGAATCGGCGGAGTTTGCACCGCACCGCATCGCGGTGGACAGCGTGTCCGCGCTCGAGCGCGTGGGCACCCGGCGCGCGTTCCGTGAGTTCGTCATCGGCCTGACCAGCGCCGTCAAACAGCAGCAGGTCGCCGCGATGCTCACCAACACCACAGGGATGGTCGCGGGGATCGAGTCGATCACCGACGCGCACATCTCCAGCATCACCGACAGCATCATCCTGCTGCGCTACGTCGAGGTCCAAGGCGAGGTCCGCAGGGGCATCGCCCTGCTCAAGATGCGGGGCTCGGCGCACGACAAGCAGATCCGCGAGTACATGATCAGCGACGAAGGCATGACCATCAAGGCCGGGTTTCGTGGCATCAGCGGCATTCTCTCGGGCGTCCCCCGCCGCAGCCCCTTGGCGGACGAGGCCGCTCGGCTGCAGGACATGTTCGAGCCCGAGGGCTAGTGTCCTGAGCCCGTAGTTCCCGTAGTTCCCGTAGTTCCCGCAGTTCCCAGTGGCGCGCGCTGGTTCAACTTCGACCCCCACGCGTTCGTCGAGTGTGGGCTGAGCGGATCCTTCGGCGGCTGGACGGAAGGCCGAGCGCCTCCAGGCCCGCGGGCGTCGATCCGCTGGGACGAGGTGGAGGACTTCCTGTGGGCGGGCCAAACGTACGAGTAGACCCACGCGCCGCTGGCCAGCCCGGCGAGCGCCCGGTAGCCTGCCCTCGATGCCGCGCCGCCGCTCTCGGCCGAGACTCTTGCTGACCGCCGCCCTCGGACTGGGGCCCGCAACCGGCGGCTGTGACGCACAACAGGCGCCGCCGCCGAACGAGGCGCCCCTGCCCCTGCCCGCGGACGCCGAGGCGACGCCCGAGGCTCCCGCCGCCGTCCTGCCCCCGCCCATCGCCGCGGAGACGATGGAGCACTTCGCCAAGGACGAAGGCCCGACCCAGACGACCGTCCTGGGCGACGGCGACGGGCCCTTCCGCTTCACGGCGACCTGGCACCTCAAGCAGATCCCGACGTGGCAGAAGGTCCTCGCAGACCTCGAGGGCAAGCCCAACCTGCGCTACCTCGAGGTCGGCGTGTACGAGGGCCGGTCGCTGCTGTGGATGGCGGACCACATCCTCACCGACCCGAGCACCGAGATGGTCGCGGTCGACATCTTCGCCGGCGACTACGAGGCGACGTTCGACCACAACATCGCCGCCAGCGGGGCGACCGACCGCATCCACAAGCACAAGGGCCCGTCTGCCGACGTCCTGCGCGACGCGTCGCTGGGCATGTTCGACATCATCTACATCGACGGATCCCACACCGCCGACGACGTGCTCGCAGACGCCGTGCTGAGCTGGCGACTGCTGTCCCCCGGCGGCTTGATGATCTTCGACGACTACGGCTGGACCGGACGCAAGGGGACGCCGCTCCCTCGGGAGCTCCTGCCACGCATGGCCATCGACCTGTTCCTGGCGGCATACCGCTACGAAGTCGAAGCGGTCGACGTCGGGTACCAGGTGGTCGTGCGGCGGGTGCCCAACCCCTGCCAGCCCAAGGACTACTGCACGCCGGTCGGACCCTACAAATACTACTGGCGCGCGTACGAGCTGCGCAGGGCGGACGAGACGGTGGTCGAGCTGAGCGACGCCGAACGCGGCCTCATCGAAGCGATTGCCCAGAGCCGACCCCTGGGCGGCTTCGACTACCGGATCCCGCCGGGCATCCGGACCTCGGCGGAGTTCCAAGCCCTGACCGAACGCCTGGAGCTGTCCCTGTAGACGCCAGGGTGCCGGCCTCGCCCGCTCGCACGACGCCCCACAGAATCTGTGGCACCGGGGCCGCGGCGGGGGTAGACAATCAGCTCATGGGTGCGTGCCGCCGTGTGCTTGCCGTCTTGCTCTTCGTGCTCCTGTCGAGCACGGGAGCGCTGACGTCGAGCACGGCGGTCCGCAGCGGCACCGCGGCGACGCGATGCGACGATGTCGGCGCCTCGAACGGCCGACGCGAGTCGCAGGTTGGAGACGCCCGAGGGTCCGTTCGTTCACCCACCAAGGGCAACGATGATGACCCGGCGGGACCGCCGGGGGTGATCGGACCTCGCTGGGCGTCGATGGGCGGCTCGGTCTCCGCCTCCAGCGGCGGCCCGGAACATCGAGCGAACCTCGGGGGCCAAGTCGTCGGCCAGCCTCGCGGGCCACCGCACGCGGCCTAGCGACGTCCCCCCTCTGCGCGCGACGGAGCCAGCCCCACGACCGCGTTGGCGCACCTGGATGTGCGCCCGCCGTGGCCCACGCTGCCCGCCGCTCAACATCGATACACCCTCGAGCGGTGCACGACCCGTGCCCGCCGCAACGGACGATTTCCATGCACGACGACACCACCTTTCCCGGCTTCTTCTATCGCGCGGTGACCTGGCTGCGCACCCAACCCAACTTTGCGACCCGCGTCCCCCCCGAGCAGACGCTCGACCCCCAGCGCACTGGCCTCGCCCGCTTGGACGGCTGGCTCTCGCGCGCCTCTCGGGCCGAGATGTGGAACCTCCTGGGCATCAACGCCCTGGCGCTCGGCTTGGTCCTGAGCATGTTCAACCTGCCGGCCGTTCGTCCTCAGACCACTGATGCGGTCAATGTGGCGGGGTACGCCGTGACCGTGGCGGCCGCCGGCTGTTTGGCCGCCGGAGAGCTGGCGCGACGCCGCAACCGGACGCGATCGGTCGTGGAGATCCGGGCGGCCCGCTCCCCGGCCACGCCGGCGTCTGTCGCCGAGTTCGAGCAGTGGGCAGGAGGCGCCGAGCCCTGGCTCGTCTCCGAACGCCCACTCGAAGAGGAGACCCTGGCGGTCGCTGCGCGACTCGGGGTTCGCTGCTATGTCGAGGGACCCCACGGCTTCGGGGAGGTCGCCGCACCGAAGCTCGTCGCCCTCGAGACCTCGTCGGACTCAGCCCATCAATCTCCGGGCGCCAGCGCATCGCTTCGGCCAATGGACGAAGCATCGGGCAGCGCCTCATGGAGTGATCGGGTGGCGTGATCGTCACGCATCCGTCATGCGTCCGCGGGCAGCCCGCGATGGAACCCAACGCACCGCGGGCTGCTAGACTCCACCCTTCGCGATGAGACGTCTACGGGTCACTGCCGGGTTCTCCTTCTTCCTCCTCACGGCTTGCCGAGAGGATGGTGCCCAGACCCCGCCCATTCCGAGCTTCGCCGAGTCGGCGCTCGACGGGCGTGCGGCGTTTCTCTCGGTCGCCGGGACGAGCGCAGACGATGTTTGGGTGGTCGGCGCCCAGCCCGATCTGGTGTCTGGGCCCGTCGTGCTTCACCGCCGAGGGGGCGCGTTCGAATCCCTCGACGTCCCCATGCTCCACGACCTGTGGTGGGTGCACCCCTTCGAGTCTGGCCCGGTGTTCTTCGGCGGGGGCGGCGCGACCATCCTCCGCTACGAGAACGAGGTGTTCGAGCGCACACCCACGCCCGTGTTCTTCGGCAACACCGTGTTTGGCATCTGGGGTGCGACGCCCGACGACGTCTGGGCCGTCGGGGGGTTCGCCGCGCGCGATGGGTTTGCATGGCGCTACGACGGTTCCGCCTGGACCGAGGTCGAGCTCCCCGACGATCTGCCGCGAAGCCCCTCGGGCAACATCCCTGCGTTGTTCAAGGTGTGGGGACGCAGCGCGGACGACGTCTGGATGGTCGGCGGCCTGGGGACCGTGCTGCACTTCGACGGCACCGAGCTTCAGCGCGTCGACGCCGGCGTCCAGACGCAGCTGTTCACGGTCACCGGCGACGACGACGACGTCGTGATCGTCGGAGGCCTCAGCGAGGGGGTGCTGCTGCGAGGCGGGCTCGAAGGCTTCGCCGACGACAGCCCACCGGACGCCCCGCTGCTCCAGGCGGTCACCCTCGATGAGCACCGAACGACCTGGGTCGCGGGTGCCGAAGGGTTCGCGATGCGGAAGGTCCGGGGCGGAGCGTGGGAGCCGCTCGACCTCGCCCTCACGACGCGTCCGCAGTCGATTCACGCGCTGTGGGCCGACCCCGAAGGCGGCGTGTGGGGCGTCGGTGGTGGCGTGCTGACACCGGCGCTCGACGAGGGCGTGGTCATTGGGCCCGAAGGCCTGGCGTTGTGGGAACCCGAGGCCAAGCCGGAGCCCGACGCGAGCTGTCCTGCGGACGCGGTCGACCTCGCCCCCAACGGCACGATGGCCCGGCGATGGATGGAGCTCCTCTTCGACAGCATTCGGCGCGACATCCCCCACCCCCCGGTCCACGCGCGGAACCTCCACCACACGAGCGTCGCGATGTACGACGCGTGGGCGGCATACCAAGACGTCGCCGATGGGGTCGTCTACACGCAGCGTCACGAAGCCGAGGACATCGACCAGGCCCGCGAGGTCGCGATGGCATACGCCGCGTTCCGGGTGCTGGAACATCGCTTTGCCAACGCGGTCGGGGCTCAGACCAGCCTGGACTGCTTCGGTTCCTTCATGGACGTGTTGGGTCTGGACCCGGACGACACGCACACCGACGGCGACGATGCCGTGGCCGTCGGAAACCGGGTGGCGCGAGCCGTCATCGAAAGCTGCGCCAACGACGGCGCGAACGAAGCGCACGGCTACGCGGACACGACGGATTGGGGCGCGAGCAACCCGGTGATGGTGGTCGACGTCCCTGGCACGAACGTCGAGGACCCCAACGTGTGGCAACAGCTCAACCTGGGCACCGCCGAGACGCAAAACGGGATCGTTCTCGACGACGCCATCCAGCCCTACATCGGACCGCATTGGGCCAGCGTGGAGCCCTTCGCGATCTCCAAGGACCCCGACACGGGCCTGTACTCCGACCCCGGTGACGGCTACCCGCGGGTCGAAGATCCGCAGATGGTGGACTGGGTGGTCGACGTGATCCGCAGGACCTCCGAGCTCGACGTCGACGATGGGGTGCGTATCGACATCGGTCCCGCCAGCGTCGGCAACAACACACTCGGGCGCAACGACGGCACCGGCTACGCCACCAACCCCGTGACGGGCGAGCCCTACGCCCCCAACGTCGTGCCGCGCGGCGACTTCACGCGCGTCGTCGCCGAGATCTGGGCCGACGGCCCCAGGTCCACCACGCCCCCCGGCCACTGGATGGGGCTGGTCAACGAGGTCTCCGACGAGTTGGAGGCCGAGGAGCGCGTGCCCTTTGGCGAGGGCGACCCGGTGGACCGCCTCGCGTGGGACGTCGGCTTCTACCTGGCGGTCTCGGGCGCGGTGCACGATGCGGCGATCAGCGCGTGGGAGCTCAAGCGCGACAGTCTGGGACCCCGACCGATCACCTTGATTCGGTGGATGGGTCAGCAAGGACAGCGGTCGGACCCCGCCTTGCCCAGCTATAGCGAGAACGGGCTGCCGCTCGAGCCGGGCCTCATCGAGCTGATCACCGAGAAGTCCTCCGCCCCCGGAGAGCGCCATCACCACCTGCGCTGGCACGTCGGTGAGATCGCCGTGTGGTCGTGGCCGGGGGAACCCGGCGATCGCGAGGCCGACTACACGCCTCTGCGCTGGATGCGGGTCAAGGACTGGATCCCCTACCAGCGCCGCACCTTCGTGACGCCGGCCTTCCCGGGGTTCACATCCGGGCACTCGACCTTCAGTCGCGCGGCGGCCGAGGCGATGGCCGCATACACGGGCAGCCCATGGTTTCCCGGCGGCCTGCACAGCTTCACACTCCCCGCCGGAAACACCCTCATCTTCGAGGCCGGCCCCACCGAAGACGTCACGCTGCAGTGGGCCAGCTACTACGACGCGGCAGACCAGGCGGGACAATCTCGCCTGTGGGGTGGCATTCACATCTTCGCCGACGATCAGCTCGGTCGCATCAACGGCTCGCGCATCGGAATCGCGGCGGCCGAGCGGACCCGCGCCCTGATCGAGGGATCCCTCGCGGGGGACTGAGCTCCCTCCGCGCACCGCGAGCGGGGAGTCGCGGCGCCGGACTCATCCCTTGCGGGGCGGGCAGCGGCCGAGTCGGCGCAGGATCACCGGACGCAGTGCGTACTCCAGGTAGGTCGCGTTCTCGAGCATGACGTCGACGCCTGCGAGCCGTTCGCACGCGGTCTGGGGGTCCGCGGCGTCGTCGGCCAGACCCGCGTAGGCCCACTGCATGCGCGCGATGTGGTCGTAGGGCGGGTCTGGGCGTTCGGCCCACGCGGCGAGCGTGCGGCCCAGGACCGCTTCGGCCTCGCGCCGCTGGTCCGAGGCGGCCAGCGCGAGCCCGAGTCCGGTGTCGGCGAACAGCTTGGCCTCGACGTCATCGGGCGACCCACGCTCGACGCCTTCGACGAGGGTGCGCGCGGTGGACAAGGCTCGCTCGGGTCGACCTTGGGCAAGCTCGAGCAGCAGCGCGAACTGTAGTCGCTCCCCCTCGAGGACCGGTGCGGCCGGCGCTCCGGGATCGGGGCGCACCGTCTGCGCGAGCGCGGCGGCGTCCTCGACCCGGCCTTCGCTCAGGGCGACCCGTGCCCGGGAGAGTCGAAGCTTTCCCACCAGAGGATGCCCACCACCCAGGGACGGCGTCGCGCAGCCAAGCGCCTTCAAGAACAGCGCGTCGCTGTCGGCCGGACGCCCCCGTCGAGACGCCACGACCGCCAGGTTTGCGTAGGAGCTCGCCAAGTTGGGGGAGCCTTCGCCGAACCGTTCCTGCTTGATGTCGACGGCCTGATGAAGGTGCGAGAACGCCTCCTCGACGCGACCCAGCCGCGAGTAGGCCATGCCGAGATTGTTGTGGAGATTGGCCACCTCGGCGCTGCGGGCTCCGAAGTGGTCGGTCATCGACGCGAGCGCGCGCTCGGCACGGCCCAGGCCTTCCGCCGTGCGGCCCAAGGCCATCAGCGTGATGCTCAACGTGCCCTCGGTCCGGGCGACGTCGGGGTGATGGGGGCCCAGTCGCGCGACCTGATCCACGAGCCCGCGCTCGAGCATCTTCGCGGCGTTGACGTAGTCGCCCTGGCGCCGCAGCAGGTCGGCCCAGTCGGTGTACAGCCGCGCGTAGGCGAGGTCCGGATGCGCGAGCACGAGCGCCTCCAGTTCCTCGACGTAGCGCTCGGCCTCGTCGAAGCGTGCGTGCTCGGCTGCTCGGAAGAGCTGGCTCGCAAGCCAGCGCGATCGCATCGAGGGCGGATTGCCGAGCCGCTGGATCGTCGCCTCGGCGCGACGGGCCACCCGCGACACCTCGGACTCGCGCGCGGGATCGTTCACGAGCACCCGGAGCAGCCCGAGCTGTGCATGGGCGACGACCTGATCGTGCCCGAGCGCCTCGGCACCCTGGGACGCCTCCTCGAGGTGCGCTTCGGCCTCGGCTGCTCGGCTGGTCTCGAACGCGGCCATGCCGAGCTCCGCCAGCGCTTCGACGGCGACGGGCGCGTAGGCCGTCGCCGCGGCACGACGATGGACGTCCACCGCCAAGGCGTAGGCCTCGTCGTTTCGGGCCGCGCGGCGGGCCGTTCGGATGTCGGAGAGCTCGGCACGCAGCGTTGCCACCGCCTCTCGCTGATCCGGTCGCGGCGCGGAGAGGGTGGACTCGCCGGGCGTCAGCACCCTGCACGCTGCAATCCCCTCCGCGCTGGGCACGGCGTAGAGGGCATGGCGCACGACGTCCTCGTCGGGAGCCTCGACGGCGTCGACGAAGGCTCGCAGCGTGTCGAGCTGGTCGTCGAGACACGACATCCGTGCGTCGAGGGTGGCGGCCGAGAGGGTTGCATCGCGATCGGAGGTCCGGCACACCTCGGTCCGGGTCTCGACCCAGGTGCGCGCCCAGTCGTTCAAGCGCCCGTCCAGCCGCGACCAGACCTCGTCCCCGTGAACGGCGGCGTCGGCGAAGGCCGCGGCGAGTTCGTCTCGGACCGACGCTCCGTAGACTGCCCGCAGGGGGTCGTCGAGGTCCGTGCAGGTCGGGCCGGAGTCCCACCCCGACAGGCCAGCGACGCCGAGCGCGGCCACGCCAAACCCCACCGGAAGGCTCCAGCGGCGCGCGCTCGAGCGCGTGCGCTTTTCGAGACGATGAACGAGCGTCTCCAGCGACGCGAAGCGGTCTGCGGCGCGCAGCGACAGGCCCCGCCGAAGCAGGTCGACGACCTCCTCGGGTAGGCCTTCGAGTCGGTGTCCGGGATCGCCAATGGCACCGCGCGCGATGTCGTCCAGCAGCCCCGCGGGACTCGTGCCGGCGAACGGCCGCCCGCCCAGCAGCGCCTCGTAGCACGTCACGCAAAACCCGAACTGATCACTGCGCGCCTCGGCGGTCTCGCCCCGGAGCTGCTCGGGTGCCATGTACGCCGGCGTACCGACCAGGAGCCCAGATCGGGTGGTCTCTTCGCGGCCCGGCGCCCCATCCTTCGTCGTCGCGAGCGTCTGCAAATCACCGACGTGCTCGTCCCGCGCGAGTCCGAAGTCGGTCACGCGCGCCCGCCCGTCCGCGCCGACCAGGACGTTGTCCGGCTTGAAGTCCCGATGAATCACCCCCGCTGCGTGCGCTGCTGCAAGGCCACGTCCGGCACCGACGAGGACGCGAACGACCTCGCGCCAGTCGTGGTTCTCCCCGAGCCACGCTCGAAGCGAGCCACCCCGGACCAACTCCATGACGATGAACACCGTGTCCGCCTCCGACACGCCGACGTCGTAGATGGTCACCACGTTCGGATGGTTGAGTCGGCTGAGCGCCCGAGCCTCCCGCAGGATGCGCGCACGCTGCTGCGATGCAGACACCACCTCGGGCCGGAGCACCTTGACCGCGACGGCGCGCTCCAGGACGGTGTCCCAGGCTTCGATGACCATCCCCATCGCGCCCGCGCCGAGGTGTCCGCGCCGGGTGTAACGCTTCGCGATGACGACCTCGTCGGGGTGCGTCGGAGCGTCCCCTCCGCCGACGGATGTCGTCGACGTGACGAGGGCGGCCGCGACCGCCTGACAGGCCGAGCACGCGTCGAGATGTGCATCCAGCTCGCGTCGCTCATCCTCGCCGACGACCCCGTCGACATACCCGATGAGGCTATCCTCGTCCGGACACGGCACCGCTGCCAGCGTATCATCACGGCGGGACGCCCCTGAGCGCGCATGGCAGATCGACGACAGCAAAGCGACCTGGCCCTGGAGCACGAAGAGGTCCGCTCCGCCATGATGCGCGCTCGACGTATGTGGCCCGACCTCACGGTCGACGACGCGGACTACCTCGAGCACCTGCGCGCTCGCTTCGATGACCCCAGGTCGCTTCGCTCCGCGGCGGTCGAGGATTTGTACCTTGCGTGCGCCTGCCTTCGTCGAGCCCCGGGGTCCGCCGAGGCCTTCGCCGCCCTGGTGCGGCCGGGCATCGAGAAGGCGCTGCTGGGATTCTCCGACCAAGGCAGCTTTCGCGAGGAGATCACGCAGCGCGTCCTGAGCCGCCTACTCGTGCCCAATGGAGCCAAACCCGCGAAGCTGGAGCGCTACGCGGGGCGTTCGTCGCTGGACCGGTGGGTCCGTGCCGTCGCGGTGCGGCTCGCGCTCGACACGGTGCGTGGTCGAGGGCGCAATGAAGATCCGACCGGGAACGCGGCGCTGCTCGACCGCGTCGACGATGCCGATCCGGAGCTCCTGTACCTCAGTGACCACTATCAGGCCGAGTTCAAGCGCGCCTTCGAGGAGGCGGTGGCGGAGCTGGAGGCCAGCGACCGCCGCTGGCTGCGGGAGCACTTCGTCTTCGGCCTGAGCACGGCGAAGCTCGCCGCTTTGCACCAGGTTCACAAGAGCACGGCGGCGCGCCACCTGGCGATGGCGCGGGAGCTGTTGATCGAGAAGGTGCGGGCCCGCATCGCGCAGCGGCTGCGCCTCGACGACGAGCGAGCGCTTCGCAGCGTGCTCAAAGCGGTCTCGAGCCAGCTCGATGTCAGCCTGGCCCGGGTTCTGGGTCCCGAAGACTGAGCGGCATCAGGTCCGGCCGCGGCCGCGCCCTGCGACGGTCGAACCCCCGGTCTCGTCCACAGCGGCGGAGACCATTGATGAAACGACAACAGACCCATCACACACGACGGAGCGGGGCGGCCCTGCTCGCCCTGGCGCTGCTCGGCGGCTGCTACGACGGCGCTGACGCTGGCGAGGACGAGGACGCGGCCCGCGCGAACAAGGTCGGGGCCATCTGCGCCTCCGTCGATCGCATCGAAGGGCCCAGCCGCTACGACACCGCCGTCGCCGTCTCGCAAGCCCACTTTCCCGGAGCCCGTGCCGCCGTGCTGGTGACCGGTGACGCCTCCCCCGACCAGCTCGTGGCCGCCCCCTTGGCCCACCGACTCGGGGGACCTCTGCTCCTGACCACGTCCGAAACCCTGCCGGGCGTCGTCGAGGCCGAGCTTCGCCGCCTCGCGGTCGACGAGGTCTACATCGTGGGGGGTGCAGACGTCGTCGGACGAGCCATCGAAACCAGGCTCCAGCAGCTGGGGATCGCGGTGCGCCGGATCGAGGGGCCCGATCGGTACGCGACGTCGATCGCGATCGCAGAGACGATGCTCGAGCTCGGCGCGAGCGCCTCGGAGGTCTACGTCGCGTCCGGCAGCCAATCCAGCCTCATCGACGCGCTCGTTGCGGCCGGTCCCGCCGCCGCTGCGAACCGGCCGCTGCTGCTGGTCGACCCGTCCTCGATTCCCGCGTCGGTCCAGGGGTTCTTGGACCGCAGGACGTCGCGGACCGTGGTGTTCGGCGGCGAGAATGCGGTCTCGCGCGCGGTCTTCGATCGGCTGCCCGATGCGCGCCGGGTGAGCGGCCCGAGCCGGTTCGACACCGCCATCGCGGCGGCTCGCTTCGCGGACGACGAGGGGATGAGCATCTCGCGGCCGTTCATCGTCGGGGCCGACGCGACGGTCGACGCCGCGGCCGCGGCCGCGCTGGGCCGCCCCATCCTGCTCGCCGACACGGCGGGTCTTCCCGGGAGCGTCGCCGACTTCGTCGCGCAGACCGCGACGCACGCGACGGTGGTCGGCGGGGCCGATGTTGTCTCCTACGACGCCGAAGCCGCTGCCTGCAACGCCGTGGGCGACCCCGAGATCGAGGGACCCAGGGGAATCCGGTACGTGGTCATGCCGCACCCCGACGACGAAGGGAGCGCTTGGACGATGGTGCACGAGCGCCCCGACCTCTACACGGTGTTCATCGTCATGACCCGCGGTGAGGGCACGGGTCACTGCGACGGCAAGGGGCTGCAGGCGGCGCTGGGAGAGCGGAGGCCGCAGGGCGGTTCCCTCGACCTGACGAACTGTGGCGACAATCGCATCGACTCCTTCCACGCGTTCCTCGACGCGGCAGCCGACGTCGATGAAGGCCTCGACCGCCCCGCGTTCGTCGGCACCCTGCAAGGTCCGCGTCCGAGCGCCCTGCCCAGCCGGGTGAACGCCAACGGCGTACGCGTCGAGGCCACGACGTTCGAGCTGTGGGTCGGCGATCAGTCCGCGCGCGCCGTGTTCGACCTCGGTGACGGCGACCTGACCCCCAGCGAGGTGTCGTGGGCGATCGAGGCCGTTCGAGCCGAGCGCGGACGCTTCCCGATCGATGCCGAGGTCGACCTGGTCGGATCGGCCTACTTCAACCGGCTCCCCGTCGATGAGAACGGCAAGGCCATCTCCAACGGGTCCACCGGGTATCCGCACCCCGACCACGCCGCGATTCACGACGCGATGCGAAGCTTCGACCACGGGCTGCCCGGGCCGCAGTTCGCCCGCACCTGGAGCGGGGACCCTGCCATCTCGCTGCATCGGGCCCTGCCGCGCGCGCGCTTCGATGCGCTGTACGGGGTCGGGGACGATCGGAGAATCGAGGACGCCGACGCGCAGCCCGACGCCAGCCGGACCGGGATCTTCCAGCAGGCCTATGGCTGGCTGCGCGGCACCTACTGGCCGGCCGCCGAGTTCGACGACGAGGCCCACGGCGCCGTCTTCACCCGCCAAGAGCACTTCGTGCGCTGGTATTGAGGCGCTCGAACGCCCGCCGCGGGGACCTGTCCCTGGCCGCGTTTCGTCTTTGACCCGCGCTCGCGAGGCCGAGCACGCTTCCCTCATGCGCTCCCTGCTTCGCCTGCGGCTGCTGTGCTGCCTCCTTCCGTGTGCGGCTCTCGCGACTCCTGCCCACGCCGCCCATGCCGCCCCTCCCGCGCCCGAGGCCGGCGAGGTCCCCTCTCCCCCTGCCACGGTGGACCGCTACACCCACGCCCAAGACCTCCTCGAGCAGGGCAACGTCGTGGGCGCGGCAGAGCTGTGGGAGTCGATGCTGGCCGAGACCCCTGAGTCGCAGGACACGCACGCGGCGCGTGAGGCGATGCTCCTCAACGCCATCGACGCGCGCATGGAGGCCTACCGCCGCCAGGTCAGCGCCGACGGTGAACTCGAGCCGCTGCACCTGCTCGAGGCTCAGATCGCGCTGCGCCGCTACTTGAGAAGCCATGCGGCGGCCTACGGAGATTCGCGCGCGCTCGGTCTTCCGGTGCAAGAGCGCGCGGCCGGCCTCGCCCTCGCCCTCGCCGAGGCCACGCCCCCGCCCCCGGCCGTAGCCTCCGGGCCCGCCGCCTCCACCGGTCGTACGCCGGGTCGTCGTGCATCAGCCCCCAATGCCGGGGGCAACGGCAACGGCCTGCTCGTGGGGGGCATCGGGCTGGGTGTGCTCGGCTTCGCGGCCGCGCTCACCATGATTCCGCTGGGAGCCGCCCTCGGACGCAACGCCGAGAACATCTACACGGTCGCCACGACCAACGCGACCAACGCGGCCAACACCAACACCAGCGACGCTCAGCGCGCGCTCTACCTCGCCGACGCCCAGGAAGCCGAGCGCGCCGGACGGACCGCCAACCGGGTCGCAATCGCAGGCGGCATCATCAGCCCCTTGATGCTCGGGGCTGCGGCTGCGATGATCGTGTTCGGGCTCCAGCGACGTCGCGCCGCGGAGGGCGGGGCGTTCCAGCACGGTCCGCAGGTCTCGCCCGAGTACGCGGGGTGGAGCGCGACGGCGAGATTCTGAAGCGGAGTCCTGCGATCGCTTGACCGACCGCGTCGCTTCGGCCAGCGTCCAGCCGTGCCCCAGCCGCTGATCCTCGTCGCCCACGGCAGCCCCGACCCCGACTGGAGACGCCCTCTGGAGGCGCTCGAATCGAGGCTGCGAAGCCTCGCCCCCGACCGGCCGGTGCGGATGGCCTACATGGACTTCCTCGAACCCAGCCTGCCTCAGGCCGCGCGAGCGCTGGCCGACGCGGGGCACGAGACCGCGCTGGTGATCGCCGCGTTCTTGTCCCCCGGCGGCCGCCACATCAAGCGCGACATTCCAGCGCTGGTCGAGCAAGTCAATGGCGAGGTCGAGGGCATCACGCTGCGGCTGGCGCCCGGCGCACTCGGTGAAGATCCCGACGTCATCGAGGCCTTGGCCACGGCAAGCCTCCGCGTCGCAGGCCTGACCGCCGACGCGCTCGGTCCTCCATTCCGGCTCCCGTGAGGCGCGGCCCAAAGGCGTTATCCTTCCGCCCGATGGCCATCACCCTCTCGCTCGAAGGCAAGACCGCAATCGTCACCGGAGGCGGTCGCGGCATCGGGAAGGCGATCACCGCGCGGCTGGCCGAGGCCGGCGCCAACGTGGTGATCGCCTCGCGCAAGCTCGACAACCTCGAGGACACCGCCACCGAACTCGAGGGCTCCTCGGGCCGCGTGGTGCCCGTCCAGTGCCACGTGGGCGACCCGGTCCAGATTCAAGCGCTGGTCGAGCGCACCGTGTCCGAGGTCGGACCGGTCGACATCGTCGTCAACAACAGCGCCACCAACCTGGGCCAGGGCTCGTCGCTGGAGACCACCGGCGAGATGCTCGACAAGATGATGGACGTCAACGTCAAGGCGGCCATGAACCTGGTGCACCGCGTCGTGCCCTCGATGCGCGAGCGGGGCGGGGGCAGCATCATCAACATCTCGTCCATCTCCGGTTTCCAGCCGCAGCCCGGCGGGTTGCTGTACAGCTTCACGAAGGCCGGCCTCAACATGCTCACCCGGACCTGGGCGCGCGAGTTCGGCCGGTGGAACATCCGCGTCAACGGCATCGCCCCGGGCCTGATCAAGACCGACTTCAGCCGCTACTTCTGGGACGACGAGACGCGCCGGGACGAGCTCGTGGGCAACCAGCCCCTGCAGCGGCTGGGGCTGCCCAGCGACATCGGGTTTGCGGCCGCCTACCTGGCCAGCGAGGAGGCCGCGTTCATGACCGGGCAGACGCTGATCATCGACGGCGGCGTGCTCGCCTAGCGCTCGCCCAGCGCGCTCAGCTCATGGCGCGCGCAGCAGCGCCAGCGTCACGCCCGCGACGCCCTGCGCCAGCGCGCCCCAGTCGTCCGCGGCCGGCGCAGGGATGTGCACGAAGTAGGCTTCGCGCAAGCGCCCGCCCTCGGCTGCGCTGCGTCGAACGGCCTCGAGCGCCAGGGTGTGCGTCTCGTTGCATAGGTACGTGTTCTCGACCCGGGCCGGCATCACCCGCGCGGTGATCGGACCGAACACCCGGCCGTCGACCGCCGCCACGGTGCCCGCGACCGTCGCAGGCGCGTCGAGCACGGTGCCCTCCGAGGACAGGATCGCCTCCTCGACCGCGCGCCCGGCCGCGTCGGTTCCGCGCCGCAGGTTGTAGCCGCCGGCTTCGACGTAGACCTCGTCGTCGCGGTCATAGACGCCCAACCCGAGGTGGACGACGACGTCGTAGTCGGCGTAGAGCGTGTGCTCGGTGGTCGCCCCCCAGGTCACCGGCAAGGTCGCGAACGACCACGCGATCCCCGGTGCATCCCGAGTCAGCACGTCGACGAGCGGCCCCTCGAACGCCGACGGTGCCTGGCGCAGCGGGTCGCCCACCAGCAAGCGGCAGCTCGGGTTGTCGCGGCAGCGCCAGAGGTTCGGCGGGTCTCCGAGGTCCTTCCAGTCGTTGAAGCCGGTGACGAGCACCTTCAGCGATGCGGCATGCGTTGCGTCGGTCACGGCGGTGTCGGCCTTGGGCGCGCAGCCGACCGCGAGCAGCACGGAGAACGGGACGGCGCGGCGCACCAGGCAACGCTACACGATCTGCAGGCGGACCTTGCCCGGGTACGATGGGTCGAGCCCACGGGCGCGCGCGACCTCGACATCGCCATAGTGCGCAAGGTAGTCGGGACGCAGCCCACCGCAGACGGCCCGGTGTTCGCAGCCCGCGCACGCCGGTACGTGCAAACGGGGCGTGATCGCGCTGTCGGCCAGGTCGAACGCCGCGTCGGGGCTGACGACGCGCACGCGGTCCAGCGCCGGATTGAACGCGAGGTCGGCGTGGTCGCCGAGCAGACACGGTGGAATGTGCAGCGAGCGCAGCCGCATGCCGTGGGCGTCTGCCCGCGCCCGCGCCCGGCCGATGAACGGAAGCGCGGCGGACATCGGCGGCATGCTCTGGGGGCGCCCAGCGTTGCGATCGGTGAGGGAGACGAACCACAGGTCTGCAGCCCGGACCCCGCGCCCGGCGAGCCAATCGATCGCGGCCGGCAGCCGCGCGAGGGTGTCGGCTTCGAGGATCACGTCCGCGCCCAGCTCGACGTCCGCCTGCGCGAGGACCTCGAGCGCGCGCTGCATGAGCGCGTGCGTCCCCGAGCGCTGCACCATGGCTTCGTAGGCCTCGAGCTGGTGCGTATGGATGGAGATGTGCACACAGGTAACCCCTGCGTCGATCAGCCGGGCCGCGTTCTCGCCCGTCCCGAGCACCAAGCCGTTGCTCTGCACCTTGATGCTCCGGTAGCCCAAGGATGCCGCGGTCCGCACCAAGCCCAAGAGATCGGGCCGAATCGTCGGTTCTCCGCCCGTCAGCTGCACCGCATCGAACCCGGCCGCCCTCCCCCGCCTCAGCTGGGAGACGACCGCGCCGGTGCTCAGCGCCCGGGCCCGCATCGCGTCGGTGATGGTGCAGTAGGTACAGGCCAGGTTGCAGTCGTAGCCCACGATGATGTCGAGCAGCCCTGGCACGGCTTGGTCAGGGTATCAGGGCCGCGTTCTTGACCGGGCTGCCCTGGGCGCTCTACCGTGGTTCGAGGGCCCGGTGGTGATGGACGAGCAGCGCGAGAACGACGGCAACGCAAAGATTCAGCGACGCACCGTGGTGACGGGGCTGGCCGTCGCCGGCGTCGCCGTGGGCGTGGGCGTCCTCGTCCAGCGGTCCGCGAGCGATGGGTCAACCCCTTCGACTCCTCCCGACCTGGGCCCCATCGAACCGGGCGCGGCGCTGCAAGGCATCGACGCCCACGTCGTGACCATCTACCCCATCACGCTCGGCGCACTGCCGGTCGTCCTGCAGACCGGCGGTCGCCGCTACCAGGTCGACGTGCTCGCCCGCGACAGCGACGGACCACCGGGCGTGGGCAACACCGAACACTTCAGCGTCTACGTGTCCAACAGCGGCGACGGCGATGCGCCCACCGACGAGGCTCAGGGCCTGGGCGCCATGGCCCTGGCGCGGGGTCTCGAAGCCCACGTCAACGCCGGCGGCTCCATGCCCGAGCTGCTCACGCTGCGGGCCCGCGAAGCCAAGCACCCCCGCGGCACCTTCGGCGTGCCGCTCACCTGAGACGCGCTCGAAGCCGGTGCTCCTGCATCTGCACGGCCCCACCGCGGCGGTCCATGATCACGTCGCTGGACGCACCGGGGACTTCGATGTCGTGCTCGCAGCGCTCCGAGCGGCCGCCCACGTCGACGTGCGCACGCAGGTGACGCGCGCCAACACCCGCAGCCTGGCCGCGCTCGCGCAGTGGTTGGCCGAGCCCGCCCGCCGCACGAAGGTGCGCCGGTGGACCCTCGCCTGGCCCGGATCCGGGCGGCCCGGGCTCTCCCTGCCGCGGCTGGGCATGGTGGCACCGCGGACCCTGCACGCGGCTGCGCTGGCGCGTCAGGCCGGCCTCGACGTGGTCACCGCCGGTCTGCCCCCGTGCGTGCTCGGACCGCACGCAGCGTTCGCCGTCCCCGTGGACCCACGCGCGTACGCCGAGATCTGCGCGGGGTGCGACGCGAGGGCCTCCTGCCCGGGCGTGCCCCGGGCGTACCTCGAGGCGTTCGGCCGCGACCTGGAGCTCCGGGCGCTGCGCCCGTAGTCATTCGGTCGGCGTCAGTCCTGGTGGGGCTGGTCGCTCGGGGTTTGGATCGGGGTTTGGATCGGGGTTCGGATCGGGGTTTGGATCGGGGCGTAGCGGGGACCGGTGGGCGCGCAGTTCCGCCCGGCATCATGCACGAGCATCCCGTTGGCGACCCCGAGGATTGCGAGCACCACCCCTGCCGCGGCGGTGAAGGCCAAGGCGCCCGCGACGCGCAGCGGCGTCCGGCTTCGGCCCGCGCGCGCCAACGGGATGACCCAGACCATCGGCAGAACGCTGCACATCAGCACCGCCACGAGGATCACGGGCCCAGCGACGAGGCCACCGAGTCCTGCCGCACCCGCCGCGAGCGCGCAGATGCCCGAGATTCGGCCCGCCTTGGTCTCCGGCGCGTCCAACGCCCAGCGCGCAGCGTCGAGCCCGGCCCACGCGACGGCGTAGGCGACGAGCATGCCCGGGACGCCGTGCAGGATCTTCTCGTGCGGCGCCAGGGTCTCGACGCAATCCATGGGCTGGCACCCGGCCAGCGCCGACATCACCATCACCCCCACAATCAGCTTGCCGCGCACCCGGCCATGGTACCGCGCGGCGGCTCGCGCCGCCGTCCCCTTTACAGCCCTGGGACCTGCACCGACGCTTCGTTGCGGCGAACACGGCGCTCGACGCCGGCCATGATCGCCCGAACGGCGTTGCGGGGGATCTGGACGTTCCGAGGATGCGGATGCCCGTAGTAGAGGTCGTAGCGCTCGGTTTGGCGCGGCGACGAGAACGCCACGGCCCCGCGCGCCGCCACCGAGACCGAAAACCTTGTCTCGTCCCGCGCGACGTCGATGGTCAGGACACGATCGACCGGGCCGGTGACGCCCAGCACCGTCCAACCCGCCAGCCTGTCGCCGGTGGACAGGCCGTCCAGCAGCGCGAACGCCTCCGGCGGCGCGGGGCTTCGCGCCTGAGCCCGCTGCGGCTGGGGTGGGCTGGCAACGCGCTCGAGCACGCCGCCCAGGCACGCGGCCGTCAGCACGGCCGGAAGGACCCACGGCTTCACGATCCCTCCCCCGCGACGCGCTCGGAGATGACCATGTCGTACCCAGGGCGCAGCACCACGAGCAGTCCGTCCCACCGCTGTGGCGGCATCACCAGCGGGAGACGAGCGTCCTTGGTGAGCGCGAACAGTGCGCCGACCGGCACGGTGTCCGGACGCAGCGCATCGGGCCGGATGGGGCGGCCGTAGGCGTTGTCCGCCATCGCGTCCCACAGCGCCTCGCGCTGCCCCACCCAGGGGTTCGCGAGGCGCTCGAGCTCGAAGCGCTGGTCCTCCTGAACGATGTAGAAGACGGTGACTTGGGGCAGTCGGCCCGAGCGGCGCAGCGCGGTCGCGAGCAGGGGTTCGTTGGTGTAGACGACCTTGGGCTGGGGCCCGACGGTCTCCTCGAGCCGGTCGATCATCGGACCCAGATGGGGCGCGGTCGAGGCGGTGTCGAGATGGCCCCCGTCGGCGAACATGAAGGGCCCCAGCCCGGCGAGGACGACCAGCGGCGCGGCGGCGAGCCACGGCCAGCGCGCGCGGTACACCGTGAGCGCGAGCGCGATGAAGGCCACCGCCGCCAGCGCGGTCGGGTGAGGGTTCGTGCGCGCGGCGAGATAGGCGAGACCTGCCATCACCGAAAGCGCGGGCAGGGCCAGCGGGCCCGGGCCGTCGCCCCTCCAGCATGCGTCACCGATGCCGCGCCCGAGCGCGAGCGCGACGAAGGGGAGGACCGGAAGCAAGTAGCGCGGAGACTGGTCGAAGTTGAAGACGCGCCACGCCGGAAGCACGACGAGCGCGAGCGCAAACGCGGCACAGAACCACAGTCCGCGCCGCTCGAGGGCGTCGAGCGTTCGCCAACGCGTCCAGACCAACGCCGGGATCAGCGGCGTGAGCGCGACCGCGCTCGACACGATCTCCCCGACGCTCGCCGTGCCGCCATGCTCGGCCCAAAACGGGTTGCCGGGCATTGGTTCGGGCAGCGCGGGCGGGTAATGCAGAAACCACAGCGGGTCGTGGTGATAGCCGATCCCGGCCAGGCCATACGCGATGCCGAAGGCCGGCATGGCGCCCACCTCCGTCCACGACCGGCGACGCACCGCGTCGATGAGGACGACGACGCACAGCACGCCGATCTCGGCCCGGATCCACGGCAGC
This sequence comes from uncultured bacterium, assembly GCA_963761755.1. GTDB lineage: Bacteria > Myxococcota_A > Polyangia > Nannocystales > Nannocystaceae > CAJXVA01. The sequence continues at coordinate 595,236 of CAVXIC010000012.1, read as the reverse complement.
ACGCCCAAGACGGCCGCCGCGGCAACCCTACGATCGCTCGCGTAGAGCCAAGCGAAGGCGCAGGCGCCTGCGACGACGTCGGTATTCGACAGTCCCGCCACCGAACCGCCAATGTACATGGGGGACAGGGCCATCACCGCGGGCGCGACCCAGGGGCGAGCGTGCCCCAGCGAACGCGCTGCGGCCCACAGCGCGACGATGCCCAGGGCGCCGACGACGATGTGCGCCCAAAAGAAGAGGTCGAGGGAGCCGGCGACCGGCGCATACAGGGCGCTGATCGGCGGCCGACTCTTTTGAAGGAAGAACGTCGCGGCCGGGTCGCGGGCGGTCGCGAGGGCGAACAGGTGAGTGAGCAGGCCCTCGTCGTGCAGGAAGCGGCCTTGGGCCAAGGTGACGCCGGACAGACCGAGGAATGCGGCCAGCACCACCACCAACGCGGGCCAGCGGCGGTTCAAACCCGCTCCCGCATCCACGCGACGTTTCGGCTCAGGCCCTCGTCCAGTCCGACGCGCGGACGCCATCCCACCGCGGCCTCGGCCGCGCTCGCGTCGCAGCACAGGCGCGCGACTTCGGCCGTCCGCACGCGGGCGTGCTCGATGCGAACATCCCCGCCGACGGCGTTGGCCACCTTGCGGGCCAGGGTCGCGATGGAGGTGGCCTGCCCGCCGCCGAAGTGCAGCACCTGACCCAACGCCTCGTCGTACGACCCCATCCGCATGAACGCGTCGACCATGTCGTCGACGTAGGTGAAGTCGCGACTCTGCCGGCCATCGCCGAACACGGTGAGCGGCTCACCACGCAGCGCGTGCGCGATGAACTTCGGGATCACGTCGTAGACGTGTCGGGGCCCGTAGGTGTTGAACGGACGGATCACCGCGACCGGGGTGCCGTAGGTGGCGTGGTAGGCCATGGCCATCCGGTCGGCGGCGACCTTGGAGGCGGCGTAGGGAGACGTCGGATGCAGTGGGTGCTGCTCGGTCATCACCTCGTCCTGGGCCGGGCCATAGACCTCGGAGGACGACGTGATGACGACGCGCTCGATCGCGGGCGTGCGCCGGGCCGCCTCGAGCACGCTCATCGTGCCGTCCATGTTGGTGCGCAAGACCTCCCGTGGATGCGCGAACGACCGCTCGACGTACGCGTCGGCGGCCAGGTGAAAGACGACCTGCGGGGCCAGGTTGGCGATCGCGGCCTCCGCATCGGGTCCGGCGACGTCCGTGGCGATGACCGACTGCAAGCGATCCGCGACCGGGCCCAGATTGCGGAATTCCGCGCTCACCGTGCCGGTGACCGATCGCGGTCGCACCAACACGCTGACCCCTGCGCCTGCGCGGAGCAGCCGCTCGGTGAGGTGCGAGCCCATGAACCCGTCGGCACCCGTGACGAGCACCCGGCGGCTGGACCAATGCGAGTCGATCACCAGCGGTGACGGTAGCAGGATCGGACCGCGGCGGGGAGCGGCCCCGCTCGTGCGCGGTCGGCTCGGCAGGACGCCAAACCTGCGAAGTCGCTCGCACAATCAACATGTGCGGAGCCGACTGCGATCTCGCATAATCGCTTCGCATGGGGCACGCAGCCGAGCGGGGCGGAGCGGTCGTCGGAATCGACCTGGGCACCACGAACTCCGTGGTGGCGACGGTCATCGACGACGCGATCGAGGTGATTCGGGATCGCAACGGCACGGCTCTGGTCCCGTCGGCCGTCGCGTTCGTGCCCAACGGCGAGACGCTGGTCGGGCGACGGGCGCGCGAGCGAGCCTTGTTCGACCCTCCCAACACCATCCTCTCCGCCAAGCGCATCATCGGCCGGCCATGCTCGGCGCCCGAGACCCAGCGCATCATCGAGCAGCTGCCCTACACCGTGACCGCGGGCGAGAACGATGTTCCGATCCTTCACACCCGCGCCGGGGAGAAGTCCGTCGTCGACATCTCCACGCGCATCTTGGCGCACCTGCGCGCCGGGGCTGAGCAGCGACTGGGACGACCGGTCACCGGCTGCGTGGTGACCGTGCCCGCAAACTTCTCGGACGCGCAGCGCGAGGCCACGCGTCGGGCCGCCGTCGGTGCCGGGATGACGGTGCTGCGGGTCCTCAACGAACCCACCGCTGCGGCCGTGGCCCTGGGCCTGGGCAGCGGCGGCAACCGTCGCGTCGGCGTCTTCGACCTCGGGGGTGGCACCTTCGACTTCACGGTGCTGGCCGTGCACGACGGTCTCTTCGAGGTGCTCGCGACCGGTGGCGAGGCGTATCTGGGAGGAGACGACTTCGACGCTGCCATCGCGGACCGCTTCGCCGATGCTTTCCTACGCGAGCATCGCGTCGACCTCAACACCGATCCGTCCGCGCGCGCGCGGCTGCTCTTCGCTGCACAACGCGCCAAGATCACCCTGTCGGAGCAGGGGATCCTCGACGGGGTCATCCAGGACATCGCCCACGGGGTCGACGGCCACGAACTCGCCCTGCACTACAGCCTCTCCCGCGCCGACTTCGAGGCGCTGATCGCCCAGCACATCGATCGCGCGATGGACACGACGCGGCGCGTCCTCTCGGAGGCCAAGCTCGTGGCCGCGGACGTCCACGAAGTCGCGCTGGTCGGTGGCTCCACCCAGATTCCCATGGTGCGCCGCCGTGTCACCGAGCTGTTCGGCCGCGAACCAAACACCACCGTCGATCCTCTGGAGGCCGTCGCGCGGGGCGCAGCGCTGCACGCTCACGCGCTGTGGCAGGCCTCTCATGCCCCGCCCACAGCGGCCGCTGCGCCCGACGAGCCTGGCGTCGGGCTGCTGATGGACGTGACCTCGCACGCGGTGGGCGTCGCGACCATCGGGGACAACGTCCAGGTCCTCATTCGCAAGAACACCACGATCCCCTGCGAGGGCAACCACGTCTTCTCGACGGTGCGCGACAATCAGCAGCGGGTCACCATCCGGATCTGCCAGGGAGAAGCGCAGCGGTTCAGCGAGTCGGTCCTGTTGGGGGAGCTGCGGCTGAGCAACCTTCGGCCAGCCCCACGCGGTGAGACGCGCGTGGCCGTCGAGTTCATCATGGACGCCAACGGCATCCTGCAGGTCAGCGCCCGCGACATGGCCACGGGCGAACGAACCGCCGCGGTGCTCTCCGTCCGCGGTCTCGAGTCTTCATCCCCATGAGCGCATACGCCGACGCCTTTTGGACGCGCGTGATGGCGCTCGCGGAGACGCTCGACGCCCTCTCCTACTATCAGCTGCTCGACGTCGAGTTGAGCGCGCCCCGCGAAGTCATCGAGCAGGCCTACTATCGTCGCGCCCGGAACATTCACCCCGATCGCCACACCTACGAGACGGACCCGGCCCGCAAACACGCGCTCGTGCGGCTGTATGCGCGCTTCGGCGAAGCCTTCCGCGTGCTGCGAGACCCCGCCCTGCGCGCCGCGTACGAGACCGAGCTCGCTGCGGGCAGAACGCGGCTGGGCAAGGACGCCGAGCGAGCGTCGCGGCTGCAGAGCATGGCCGCGGACCCTCGCACCCCCCACGCCGCCAAGCTGCTGGAGACCGCGCAGGCGCTGATCGCCGCGGGCAACATTTTGGGGGGACGGGCCCAGCTGCGGCTGGCCGCCCAGTTCGAACCCGACTCCCCGGCGATCAAGCGGGCGGTGCAGGCGTGCGACGGCCTGGACGAGCGTGCGTCGGACTGAGCGGCGCCTCAGCGGGGCAGCGAGCGGGGCGTGGGATACCGCGTCATGAAGGCGCGAACGTTCTCCTCGACGGGGCCTCCTTGCGCGATGGCCTCGAGCAGGAGGTGCTGATAGCGGATCGTTTCAGCGACGCCTTGGCCCCACCACTGGGTCCGGCCGAATCCGTAGGACAGCCGCTGGTCGTCGTCGGTGACGGGCTCGCTGAGCCCCGCGTAGGCCGCGAGCAGTCTCGGCCCGTACCGCATCGCGCGGCGGATCTGCTCGGAGGTCATGTCCCGCTGCACCGGCCGCTCCAGGCCGGGCCACAGCGGCATGCCGGCGCTCCCCGACGCTCGCCCGATCAGGATCCCCGTCCCGGTCGGATCGAGCCAAAGAAACGCTTCGGGGAACACCTCGATGAACGCTCCGACGATCGCGGCGGACTCTGGGGGGTCGACCAGGTGGAACGGAAGCCACTGCGCGACGATGCCCCCGGCGGCCAGGCGCCGCTCGACGAGGCGATAGAACTCGACCGAGTACAGCGCGTTGGTGCCCGCGAACGTCGGCGGCATCGGTTCCAGCGTGACGACGTCGTAGCGGTCCGCGGAGCGCCGCAACCAAGCTCGGCCGTCCATCGCGTGCGGGAAGACCCGCGGGTCGTCGAGCACCCCGTGGTTCTCGGGGAACCGGTCCGCCATCGCGAACACGCTGGCGTTGACGTCGACGATGTCCAGTCGCCTTGGCTGCTCCTCGAGCACGGCGTTGGCCGTCTGTCCGGTCCCGAAGCAGATGACCAGCGCCCGGTCGGGCTGCGGGTGCATCAGCATCGGCAAATGGCCCATCCAGGGCATGTAGTGCGCTCCGACGTCGGTCCCGGTGGCGTAGAAGCCGTCGATGACGAGGTGGCGCGACCCGTCGGCGTGCTCGATGACGGAGACCGTGGCGTCGGGGCCCTCGTGCGTCTCGAGGACCTCGTGCTCGACGTCGCGGTTGGTCTGAACCCGCAGCTCGCCGACGTGGGATCCGAACCCGAGTGCGGCGATGGATGCGACGACGACGGCCGCGACGATGGCCAGGGTTGGACGCAGACGCCCGCTGGGATCCAGCGTCGCCCACGCCGCGAACGCGAGCACCAGCGCGGCGACCCAAGCGGTGTAGGCCGATCCGATCGTCGGGAGAAGCAACCAGGCGCACGCGAGCGAGCCCACGACCGATGCGGCGGTGTTGACCGCGTACAGCTGCCCCACCCTCCGCGCGTCGCCGACCGCCTCCAGACAGTAGGGCAAGCCGACACCGATGAGCAGCATCGCCGGCCCCAGCACCGCCACGCTCACCGCGAGGCGGCGCAGGACGAACGAGGTGTAGCTGTCGGCGGCCGGCATCGCGAGGACGACGCGGTCGAGCCGCTCGACGACCGGGGTGGTCACCAGCACCGCGACCGCCGCCATCGTCAGGATGATGCCGAGCGAGACGCGGCCGCCTCGCAGCTGGCGACGCGCGAGCGATCCACCTCCGGCGAGCGCCAGCAGGACCGCGAACATGACCAACGCGAAGCTCTCGGTGGTGGCCTGAAACGCGGCGCGAAGCGAGCGAAACCAGGCGACCTCCAAACAGAAGGTCGCAAACCCGGTGGCCGCGACCACGATGAGAGCGGTCCGCGGTCGCAGCGCGACCGAGGCGTCGCGCGCGGGCTCGGGCGGTGCGGGCTCGCGCTTCTTCGATCGACGCATCGCGCCCACGAGCATCGCGGCCCCCAGCGCGAGGCCGATACTGCTCGCCAGCCCCACCGTGGCCTCGATTCCACCCGCGGGGATGAGCACGAAGCTCGCGAGCACGATCCCCACGCTCGCCCCGGCGATGTTGCTGGCGTACATCAGGGACAGCGAGAGGCGGAACTCCCGGGCCAGCGATGCGAACACGGGAATCGTGGCCCCCATGCACGCCGAGGGCACCGCCAGCAGGAGCAGAACCCCCAAGCCGTGGAGGATCGGCGTCGCGTGCGGAGACGTCGCGTACAGCTGCGCGTCCCATCGGGCCATCAGCGAGAATCCCGGCGCAAGGAGCTGACCGAGCAACCCGATTCCGATCTCCAGGGCTCCCCACACGCGAAGGCGATCGACGCGTCGACCCTCCAGCCAGCGTCCAGCCGCGAAGGCACCCGCGCCCATGCCCACCGAGAACGCGACCAGCGTCAGCGCGGCGCCGCGAGCAGACACGCCCAGCGAGAGCGCGGTGTAGTGCATCCACAGCAGCTCCCAGGTCAGGCCAGCGATGCCGCCGAGGGCCGCGAACAGGTAGAGCACCTCGGGGTTCTATCAGAGCGACGCCCTGTTCAAGGCGCGCTGCGACCCGATTGCGCCATCGCCTGTCGCCGTGCGGGCCCGCACGGGTGTGCCACGAGACGACGCACGGTCGTGGCCGAACGCTCACCTGGGGTCCTGCGCCCGGGGTCCGAGCGACCTGGAACGCAGGTTGCACGAACTGTGAAGCATGAATTTGAAGCGCCCCCGAAGCCTGGCCCTGCTCCTCTCGCTCGCCTCTGCCGCGCTCACGCTCGGCGCCTGCGGGACCGCGCCGACCGAGGCCGAGGACGATCCGGCCCAGAGCGCCGCGGTCGACGGCTTCACCGTCATCGATGACGACCCGGTGGACTACGAAGCGTGCGAGCGCATCTCCGAAGACGTTCAATCGCTCCTCGCCTCGACGATGAGCTGCGCCCGCGACGCGAACTGCGACACGCTCGTCGCCGACGAGATGCTCGCCGATGCCTGCCTGCCGTCGATCTCCTGCTACGTGGCGGTGGCCGATCCGGTCGAACTCGAACCCATCCGGGAGGAGCTGCGCATGCTGGACGACGAGTACCGCCGCAGGTGCGGCCTGTGTCCGGTGGTCCAATGCGTGGACGACGAGCGCATCTACGCGCAGTGCGAGGACGGCCGCTGCGACGTCGCTGCACTTCACTCAGGCGTGGGTCACCCAGGCGTGGGCACCGCGGAGGCGGCCGGGTCGGGGTCGTAAGAGTTCCGCTCCCCGTCGCGCCCAGTGGTCGCGTCCGGGTCGCGCCCAGTGGTCGCGTCCGGGTGGTCGCGTCTGGACTGACGCTGACGCGCGCGACGCTACGCGCGGCGTCGGCGACGACCCGCGAGCGCGACGCAGAGCAACCAAGCGCCAGGACCATAGTCGCCCCGACCTGGCGCTGGCGCGACGCTGCAGCCGCTCGACCCTCCGGTTGCCGCCGGGGCGTCGGTGTCCCCTGGGGACGTATCGGGCACGCCGGATGCGCTCGCGTTCGCCCCGCCGTCGGAGGTGGGCAGTCCCTCCCCCGTGCTGCTCTGGGTCTCGGCGCCGCCATCGCCTCCACCGCTGTCACCGCTGCCGCCGCTGCCACCGTCCGTGGATCCCGTGGCCGGCTCGAACGTGAGCCGGATGGCGTCGAACGCCAGCTTCCGATCCAGCGCGCGCGCCTCCCCGGTGTTGTCCGCCAGCCGAACCCAGTGCTCCGCGCCCGGCGAGAATGCGACGATGCCGATGTCCACCCATCCCTTGCTGCCGGACTGATCCACGGGGCCGAGCGTGAGGATCTCCGCCCCCGTCTGCACCTCGTAGCGGGCCAACTCGGCGTTCGCGTCCAGCTCGGGGATGAACACCTCGAGGCGATAGTCTCCGGGCACCTCGACGTCGAAGTTCCACACGCCGAGCGTGTCTGCCGCGCGCGCGTCGTTGGCCCACGTATACACGTGCCCATCGTCGAAGCCCTCGGCGCCGGGCCAAAACCAGCTGGAGATGCGATCGAAGCAGGCCGGATCGGCGTCGTCGATCGTGGTGGTCGTTCCATCGAGCGTCTGGTCGCACGGCGCGGCCCAGGGACAGTTGCCGCTGCTCAAGGGCGCGCCCTCCCCCGGGTTGCCGACGCCCTCGAAGCTCGCCGACTGACTCTGACACCACCAGCTGCCGCACGTCTGCTGGATCTGGAAGTGAAGGTGCGCCCCGCAGACCCACCCGGTCAAGCCCACCCGCCCGACGACGTCACCCTGCTGCACGGGCTGGCCGACGCTGAGGTTGGAGCTGTCGTGCTGCAGATGCATCAGCAGCGCCTCGGTGCCGTCGCCGAAGTCGACGACCACGTAGTTGGCGTCGTTGGCGTAGGCGGAGTTGCACCCGCCCTGCGTCGAGTTCATCTTGATCAGCCGCACCACACCATCGGCCGGCGCGACCACCTCGGTGCCCACCGGCAGGCCGAAGTCCCAGGCCCACGCGTCCATGCCGGTGTGCGTGTTCGTGTTGTGGCCGTTGGTGACCGGATAGCTGTCTCCACACGACCACGGCAGCTGCAGCGGAGGTTCTGCCGAGACGGTGGCGGGCGCGAACGCGGCCCCGAGACAAGCGGCGGCGACCAGAATCCCACGGGGATGCATGCCGACAGGATAGTCGAGCCCCAGCGCGCGCTTCAGCGGATCACGACGATTTCTTCGCTCAGCGCTCGAACTCGAACTCGACCTTGCCGTCCGAGACCCGCAGACGCGCATCGAACTTCTTGCCGGCCTTGGAGACGAAGCCCTTGAGCACCTGCGTGCAGCCCCGCTCGAGCAGCTTGGTGGCCATCGACCCCGAGATGCGCTTGCTGGACATCGTCTTCCAGATCACGAACGTGCACCCCTGCCGCCAGCGGCTGCACGAATAGGACTTGGGCTGCTCGGTCACGGGGCTCCCGCAGCCAGGGCACGTCCCCAGCACCTGTTCGCCCTTGGGCGACGCGTGGCGCGTGCCGGAGGAGCCTCGCGCGCCCGACCTCCCGCGCGTAGCGCGACCTTGGGACTGGGATGCGGCGGTGGGGATCGCCAGCGCCCGCACCGTGCCCGCTCGGGTGAGACAAAGCTGCGCGGGCGACCCGTCGACGCTCACGGGCGCCGCGAGCAGCCGGTGCTGCAAGAGCTCTCGCGCCATGTCCTGGGTGACCTCGATCCCCTCGAAGGACTTCCACAGCACGTAGGCGCAGCCCGCCTGCCACCGGCTGCAGCCGAACCCACGCTTGCCCTCGATCACAGGCGCCGCGCATCGCGGGCACGGCCCGAGACCGTCGGTGTCCAGCTCCCGTGACGCGCTGGCGCTGATCAGCGACCGGGTGAAGGTTTCGATCTCCGCCATGAAGGCGTCGGCGCCCAGGCGCCCGGCCTCGACCTCCTGCAGCTTGGCTTCCCACTCACCGGTCAGCTCGGCGGACTTGAGGATGGGGTCCCGCAGCAGCGCGATGAGATAGCGGCCGAGATCGGTCGCCCGAAGGGCCTTGTCGTCCCTTCGGACGTAGTCGCGGCGCAAGAGGGTTTCGATGATCGACGCCCGGGTGGCCGGCGTGCCCAGGCCTCTGGCCTTCAGCGCTCGTTTGAGCTGTTCGTCGTCGACGAGCCGCCCCGCGGTCTCCATCGCGCCCAACAGCGAGCTGTCGGTGAAGTGCTTGGGCGGCTGGGTCTGCCCCGCGTGAACCTCGGGCTGGTGCGGACCCTGCTCCCCCCGAACGAAGGCCGGCAGCGCCTGCTCGGAGCTGGTGGTGGACTTCGGGCCGGGCAAGACCGAGGTGAACCCTGGCTTGACGACCCGCACGCCCTTGGCCCGCAGCCGCACCTCGGCCGCGGTGCCATCGACGGTGGTCAGCGCCTTCTCGCAGTCCGGGTAGAAGGAGGCGATGGTGCGCAGGGCGATCGCGTCGTAGACCCGATCCCCCGTCGGGCCCGGTCGCGTGGTGGGGATGATCGCGTGGTGGTCGGTGATCTTGGCGTCGTCGAAGGTGCGTGAGGTCATGCGGAGCGCGGACCGATCCAAGCCACCGACGGCCTGGGGATACTGCCGGGCCAGCGCGGCGAGCAGGCCGGGCATCTCCTTCTTCATGCCCACCGGAAGATGCCGAGAGTCGGTCCGCGGGTACGTGACCGCCTTGCTCTCGTACAGCGCCTGGACCTGGCTGAGGGTCTGGGCCGCGGACATCCCGTAGCGCACGTTCATGTCGCGCTGCAGCGCCGTGAGGTCGTAGAGCTCGGGCGGCTTGACGTGCTGCGTCCGCGTTTGCACGCCCTCGATGACGAAGGGCTCGCTCGCAATCGTCCGCGCGAGGTCGTCGGCGTCGGCCTGGGTCTCGAACCGTTTGCCGGTGCTGATGAACAGCACGTCGCGGTACCGGGTGCGCAGCTCGAACCATGGGACCGGCACGAACTCGACGATCTCGTCGTCGCGTTCTGCGATGAGCGCGAGCACCGGGGTCTGCACCCGCCCGACGCTCCACAGCACCCCGCCATCCCCATACGCGACGGTGTAGGCGCGCGTGGCGTTGAGGCCGACGAGCCAATCGGCCTGGCTGCGGCAGCGCGCGGCGGCGGCCAGGTCGTCGTAGGCCTTGGCCGGCTCGAGCCTGGAGAACGCGGCTGCGATCGCGGCCGGCGTCAGCGAGCTCAGCCACAGCCGCTGGGTCGGCTTCGTGGTGCAGCGGCTCATCTGCGCGATGTTGCGAAAGATCAGCTCACCCTCGCGGCCTGCATCGGTGGCGCAGATGATCGTGCTGGCCTTGCGGAGGAGCGCGGCGACCCGTTGGTACTGCGCTTTGGCGCGAGCATCACCGGTGAGCGCCAAGGTGAAGGGCTTGGGCACGATCGGCAGGGTCTGCAGACTCCAGCGCCGCAGCGCCGGATCGTAGGCGTGGGGTTCGCTCAAGCCGACGAGGTGACCCAGCGCCCAGGTCACCTGGTAGCCCTTGCCCTCGAAGTAGCCGTCCCGGCGGCTGGTCGCGCCCAGATAGGCGGCAAGTTCGCGGGCCACGGAGGGCTTTTCGGTGAGCACGACCTTCATGGTGAGCGGGCGGGTGGTACGGAACGTGACAGGAGGCGGCGGGCCTTCGCAAGTCGCCCCCCACACCTGCGGCCAGGTACCATGTCGAAGATGTCCGAGTTCACCCCCTACGCGCCGCCCTCCGCCCAGACCCAGGGGCCTCGCCGTCATGGTCGGCGTGATCTTCGCGTCCCGGGCATCGTCCCCGACGATTTCTAGCAAGCCCGAGCCGGCGATCGCATGCTCGAGCTCATCGACATCGGGTTGAACCTGGCGCACCGGTCCTTCGAGGCCGACCGCGCCGAGGTGCTGCAGCGGGCGCGCGCGGCCGGTGTGCATCACATGATCATCACTGGCACCAACGCCGCGACCAGCGAGGCGGCTGCGGCCCTGGCCCGGGACGATCGGGCGCATCTGTCGGCCACGGCGGGGACCCACCCGCACCACGCGCGAGACTTCACGGCAGCCACCGCGACCGCGATCCGTGCGTTGGCCGCTCGCGAGGAGGTGGTCGCGATCGGCGAGTGCGGCCTGGACTTCAACCGCAACTTCTCCTCGCCCCAAGACCAGCGCGCGTGTCTACAGGCGCAGCTGGAGATCGCCGCCGAGGTTCAGCTCCCCGTGTTCTTGCACGAGCGCGACGCCCACGAGGCGCTGTGCGAGCTGCTCGAGCCGATGCACGCCCGGCTCGTGGGGATGGTCGTGCACTGTTTCACCGGCGGCCCCGAGCAGGCCGCCCGCTACCTCGCGATGGGCGCGTCCTTGGGCATCACCGGCTGGGTCTGCGATGAGCGGCGCGGACACGCGCTGCGGGAGGCGGTCGCGATGATCCCCGAAGACCGCTTGATGCTCGAGACGGATGCGCCGTTCTTGACCCCCCGCGACGCGCCCAAGGGCACGCCCAGGCGCAACGAGCCCGCCATGCTCCCGCACGTGCTCGGTGCGGTCGCGAGGCTGCGCGGGCAGACGCCCGAGGCGGTCGCGGCGCTCGCGACCGCCAACACGCGCCGCGTCTTCGGTCTGACCTGAGCCGAGGCCCGAGGCGTACTTTTCTCGGGAACGGTGCCCCCGCCGCGGCAACCACCGGATCAGGCAGCCATGCGTCCTGCGCGGCCCTTGGACTGCGTTACGACCATGAACACCTCCGAAGCGATGCGCCTGGCCCTCACGGGCCTCCTCCTGCTCCCCGCCTGCGCCGACCCGGCGCGACCTCCTGCCAGCGGCGGGTCGAGCACCTCCGCCACCGATGACGAGACGTCGGGGGGGAGTACGGGGATCCCCGGCGGCGACGACTCCTCGAGCACCAGCGGATCGGCGGGTGACGACTCCAGCACCACGGATGCCCCCGAAGATCTCGAGCCTTGGGTGGCCGGAGACCGGCTGCGGCCGGTCGTCGAGCGGGACGAGGACGGTCAGGCGCGGCTGGTCCGGTGGTTCGATATCGAGCTGGAGGTCGAGTGCGACTTCGCCGAGACCGTCGACGGGTTCGCGTGCACGCCCGCGGCACGCTGGGCCGACGCGGTCTTTGCGGACGCCGACTGCTCGACCCCCGCAACCTATGACTCGGACTGCGAGGCGGTTCCGCCGCTGGGCACCCTGTACCCGACCGGATGCGGCCCCGGAACGCCGATGCGCCGCGGCGCGGCGGTGTCCGCGACCTACTTTCGGGATCCCGACGGCGCCTGCATCGAGCGCCCGGAGGTGGCGGGGTACCGACTCGAGCCACTGGCCCCCTCGATGCTCGTCGCAGCGTCCCGCTCCCGGACCGAGATCGACGGCCTGCTCGGCCGCTGGACGTACAGCGGCGAGGACGGCTCCTCGCAGTGGGCGGGCCCGGTCGAGCTCGACACGGACTTCCCCTGCAGCATCGTCGAGATCGACGACACGAGCATCTGCATCGCCTCATGGCTGGGCACGACCGACTCCACGCTGCATGTCGATGCCGCCTGCACCCAGGGCGACGTCGCGGTCGCCTACCCCTTTCCTCAGTGTCCCCAGCCCCGGTTCATCGAGACCGGCGTGGGGAGCCTCGGCACGATCACCGATGACTTCGAGCAGGAGGCGCTGTGGAGAGACGACGGATTCAGCTGCACATCCCTCGCCGAGACGGTCTGGGGCGAACCTATCAGCTTCCACGCGTACCGCCCGTTCGAGCCCGGCGACGCGCCCCCGGTCACCCTCGGGCGTGAGGGCTCGGGACGCCTGCAGCTCCAGCAGCCCCTCGCGAGCGCCGGCGAGCCGCTGGGACAGCCGACGCCGCTATGGTTCGACACCGAGCTGAGCACCCCGTGCATCCTTCGGCCCGACGGCACCGGATCCTCCCGCTGCGCGCCCGAGCCGACGGCCATTGCGCTGTACTTCGGCGACGCCGACTGCTCCGACCCCGTGTTCTACGCGCCCACCACCGCGACGGGCTGGGTCAGCGTCCTGGACTACAGCCCCGAGTGCGGAACCCTGCTCTTCGGGGCCAGCCGGATCGGCGGTCCGTACGAGGGCGAGGTCTATCGGCGCGACCCCGAGGGCGTCTGCGTGACCGCTGCAGATCCCGGGCTGCTGTTCACCTCGGCACAGCTCGTCCCCCCGGGGTCGCTCGCGGTGCTGGAGCGGGCTCCGATCTAGATCTCGAGACCGCATGCGAGGTGGGCTCAGTCGATGAAGAGCTCGACCACGCCGCCGGCGGGCATCGAGAAGTCGACCTCGCGTCGCTGCCCGTTGACGACTCCGTCGTACGCCTCGATGAAGCACGGGTCGGTCGACCCCGGCGGACAAGAACAGTCGTCCACCGTCTCGGGGCACTCGAAGAAGACGGTGGAGGTCAGGCGGTACTCCCCCTGCGCCGCGGTCGTCTCCTGCCAGCAGCTGTCGGTGCAGCCCTGCCCGCACTCCGAAGAGACGTCGGTTCGCGAGAACACGGTCCCGTCCCACCGCCGCGTATACGACTCCCCGGGCTCGACCCGATAGACGCCCAGAACGCAGGCTGCGCAGGCCCGGGAGCAGTCGCCGTCCAGCATCGACTCGCACGTCGGCGCCTCGCAGGTGTCGGCGGAGAACAGGGTCTGGGTCCCCACGCGCTCCAACAGCAACGCGGTGCCGCAACCGCCACCGACGAAGATCGGCTCGGTGCGACGGTTGGTCAGCTTGAGCTCGACCGGTTGCGGCTCCGGGGCCGCAAGATCTTCGCATGGCTCGTCCGCCGGGCATCCAGCGATCACGGCGACACACAGGCACGACATCATCCACCGAACGTCCATCCTCGAACCCTACCGTCCTTCGCGGTCGAAGAGAATCCGCTGCGACGCGTCGTCACCGGAGACTGGACGGACCGCCGGCCGACGTTCCGCGGCGAGGACCGAGGCTATACTTTCGCGGCAGGACTGCCCCATGTCTCCAGCTCAGCTCCACGCTCACCGTGTCTTGGCCATGTGCGCTGCCGTGTCGTGCGCCATCGGGATCAGCGGCTGCGCCGACGACTCGCCGAACTGTCGGCACCGCGTCTGCGACATCGAGGACGCCTCCTGCGCGCAGTTCGTGGCGGAGGTGGTCGCGTGCCAGCGCGACGTTCCAGCGGTCCGTCCCAACATTCGCTTCGCGACGTCCGCGGAGATCATCGCAGAGCGCACCCCGCCCACCCCAGCCGAACTCGACCTCGCGCGCAACTACTTCGCCGGCGAAGCCTTGGTGGGCTTGATGCCCGACAACTATGACCCGGCCGACGAAGCCTCCGACTCGATCTCAGGGGTGCTCGCGCAGTACCGCCCGGTGACCGAAGAGATCGTCATCGTCTCGGATGCCAACATCGAAGACGACGAGCTCGCGTACAGCGTGCTCGTCCACGAGATGATTCACGCCCAGCAGGACGCCGAGTACGACCTCGAGGACATGTTCGATCGCTACGCGACCACGTTCCCGCGGAGCCTCGGGTTGCGGGCGGCGGTCGAAGGTGAGGCGTCATTGTTCACGACACTCGCCCGGCTCGAGCTGGACGACCTCTCCGAGGACGAGGTCGACTGGGAGGGGTACTTTCGCGACTGGCAGGACGAAATGTGGCAGCGCGGTCGCGACAGCCAGGTGCCCTCGCTCGAGGTCACCGGCCTCTTCCCCTACGCCTTCGGCGCGGAGCAGGTCTACCGAGCCTGGAGGGCTGGCGGCCTGGACGAGGTCCGCGACTACGTGCAGCAGCCGCCCGATTCGGCTCGGCAGGTGCTGGCAGGCTACGCCAACCGACCTCCTGAGGTGTTCAACCGCGACGCGGAACTCGATCCCGCAGCGGTCCCGATCCTCCCGGGGTACACCTACCTCAGCGGCGGGGGCCAGGACGCCTGGCTGCTCAACACCATGCTGCAGCGGATCGCTGGAAGTTTCGCGCTGCAGGCGTCGGGACTGGACGCCATCGAAGCCGATCACCTGAGCGTGTGGCTCGAGGACGCGTCGGGTCAGCGCGTCGCGGTGTGGCGATTCCTCGGCGACAGCGCCTCCATCCGCGCGGCCCTCACCGGCAGCGGTTCACGCTGGGTCGAAGACCCGCAGGACGCGACCACGCACCACCTTCGAGCGGTCGGCCAGGACTGGTTCGTGGTCGCCACCGAGACCCCCAACGCGGTGGAGGTCGCCGACGCGATCACGGGCTGGCAGAGTCAGGCCGAGGCGATCGAACGGGCCGGCCTGGTCCGCGCGCCCAGCCCCCGGGCTCTCGTACTGCGCGCGTTCGGGCCCTAACAGGACCTCCATCTGGCCCCGACATTTGGCGCGCACAGCGCGATGGCCGGCGTGTTTTTCTCGGGAACTTCTCGCAGGCGGCCCGGTGGGTGGGGAGGACGATGCTGCGTGCCGTGCGAGACCCCGACACCACACCGCGCCCGATCGACGGCTCGCTGGTGGTGCAGGCGCGCGCCGGCGACCGCTCCGCGCTGCGGGGTCTGGTCCGTCTCCATCAGCGGCAGGTCGGTGCGCTGCTGCGGCGCATGTTGGGGCCGGCGGGGCTCGACTCGCTGACCGAGGACCTGGCCCAAGAGACGTTCCTTCGCGCCTTTCGAGCCCTCGACCGCTTCGATCCGGCAGGGCCTGCGACGTTCTCGACCTGGCTGCTGCGCATCGCCTCTCGCCTGGCGATCAACGAGCTCGCGCGCAAGCGACCGCTTCGCGCCTCCGCAGAGTCGCTGGGCAGCACCTCGACGCCGGAGTCCGAGCACCGCAGGAAGCGTATCGGACAGGCCATCGCGACCGCGGTCGGCGAGCTGCCGCCCCCGTTCCGCGCGGCGTTTCTCCTCCGCGAGTATCACGGCCTCGACTACGCCGAGATCGCGCAGATGCTGGGCCTGGAGCTCGGGACGGTGAAGTCGCGGCTGTCGCGAGCGCGCAGGCTCTTGCGGGTGCAGCTGGAAGGCGTACGCGAATGAACGACGAACTCGAGCGGGAAGACCTGGAGGCCTGGGATGTGGAGCCGCTGGGAGCGGACTTCGAAGACCGAGTGATGACGGCCTTGGGCGCGTCTGCGCCGACGCGCCCGAGCGCGGCGCCCGGGTACGCACGCGCGCGCACCCCCTGGATCGCGGCGTTGTCCTTTGCGGCCGCCGCCGCGCTCGCGGTCGCGGTCGCGCTGTGGCCCCGCGCCCACGGGCCGGCCGCGGACGCGATCACGATCCTCGCCAGCGAACCGGCGCAGCTCGACTACAGCCCCGGCTCCCATCATGCCGAGCAGCGCAGCGGCACGGTGACCTATCGCGTGCGCCCCGGCACGGCGTTCTGCGTGCACACACCGGCCGCCGACATCACGGTGCATGGCACCGATTTCACAGTGGAGATGCTGAACATGAACGACCAGCGACGACGAAAATACTTGGGGGCAGGCGCCCTGGCGCTCGGAGGGGCTGCCGTCGCGGTCTACGTGACCGCAGGGCAGGTCGAGGTCCACAACGAACACGGCCGCGCCACGCTCGCCCCCGGACAGATGGCGGTCGCCTCCGAGTACGCCGGCCCTCGGTCGGAGCCGACACCCACGTCGACACCGAAGCAAGCGAAGCGAGGGTCGAGCACGCGGGCGATGCTCTCGCCTGGAGAGCGCACAGAGATCGAACGTCGGCTCGCCGACGCGCTCGACAAACGTCGCACCGCAGCCGGCAGCGAGCCCGACGTCGACACGAATGACACGCCCCGGGCGGAGGAACCCATGGGCTCTTTGGACGAGGGGTACATCCGCGACGTCGTCCGAGAGGACCTCCTCCCGATCGTCGAGGAGTGCTACGAGAACGCGCTCGAGCAGCAGCCCGATCTCGCCGGCACCGTGACCTTGCACTTCTCGATCGCCGGCGACGAGTCCGTCGGGGGCATCGTCGACGACGTGTCCTTCGGCGAGGGCACGTCGTTCATCGACGACGGCGAGACCCCGCCGCCGGTCGGGACCCCACGGGAGACGATGAGCTCGGGGGCCAAGGCCCGCCCGAAACTGCCGATCGCGGACAACCCAGAGTTCGCCGAGTGCCTCTCCGAGTCGACCGCGTCCCTGCTCTTCGATCCGCCCCAGGGTGGTGGACGCGTCGAGGTCTCGTACCCCTTCATCTTCACCCAAGACGACGACGCACCTGCGAAGCCGTGACGGGGTTGCCCCGCGCTTCCCGAGGACGGAAGCGCACCGATCGGGCCGCGCTGTGCGGCGATCGTGATCGGACATCGATTTCTCTGCGCAGGTCTCGGGGGCGTTCCGTCATGCACAGGCGGAGCCATCCATGTCGATCCCTACCCTCCTCGCTCTCACGCTCGCCGGTTTGAACCTCGGTGCGTCCCGCGCTCCGTTCTCCATCTCGGCGGGCGACGAAGTCTCCGCGTGCGGCTGGCCCAGCGTCGTCGCGCTGCTCCGCGACTCCGCGGCGAACCCCGGTGAGCAGGTCGTGCTGTGCTCTGGCACCCTCGTCACCCCTTCGGTGGTGCTGACGGCAGCCAGCTGCATCATCGACGATCTGCCGATCGTCGCGGCGGGGTTCGGCGAGGTCTCCCCGCCGGTCGCCACCGCGACCCGCACCATCGACGTGCTCGACTGCGAGGTCCCGCCCGAGGCGCTTCCCCTGGGCTCGCTGAACACCTTTCAGCACGACGTGGCGATCTGCCGACTCGCGGAGCCGGTCGACGACGTCCCCATCGTGCCGCTCATCTCGAGCTGCGAGCGCGCTGCGGTGGTGCCCGACGCCGAGGTGACCATCGTCGGCTTCGGGTCGACCGAGCAGATCGGGACGACGACCGCGGGCTTTGGCCGCAAGCGCACGGCGACCCAGCGCATCGACGGCATCGACACCGACGTTTGGCACAACATTCGAATGTTCAACCTCGAGGGTTCGGCCGTGTGCGGCGGCGACTTCGGGGGACCCGCGTTCATTCAGCTGGGCGACGGCTCGTGGCGGGTCTTCGGCGCCGCGTCGTCCGCCTACAGCCCTCCTGGGGTCGCCCCGCCGGTCCCCGAGGACAACGCGTGCTGGGGAGGATCGGTGTACACCGACGTCGCGGCGTTCATCGCGTGGATCGAGGACGCCGCGGGAGCACCGGTGGCGTGCCACGACGAGGCCGATGCATGGAGCCCCGACGCGCCGTGTGAGCGCCTTCAGAGCGACCCGGGCTCCGCCTCGGATGCCCGCTGGGATGCAGGGTGCGATGATGGTTCCGCGATCGCTGCGCCCGACACGTGCCCCTCATCGGGGACCGGTGGCGAGACCGAAGGCAGCTCGACGGGCGACGACGAGGACCCCACCAACGGCGAGACGACGACGGATCCCAGCGGATCGACCGGAGATGTCGGCACCACCTCCGCCGGGACGGACCCCCAGGCCACCACCGACTCGGTCCCCGCAGGATCCAGCGGCGGAGACGATGGTGCACCGCTGGGCGACGGGACCACCTCCGATGGATGCTCCTGCCGCAGCGCCGGTGGCGGGCCTTCGCTCCCCCTGCTCGCCGGTGCGATGTTCGTCTTCGTGGGCCGACGACGCCGGCGGTCCGACCGCCTCTGGGGCGAGCCTCGAGATCAGGCGAGCACGACCATCGCGGCGACCATCGTGTAGATGACGATGTCCGCGAACACGTGCGCCAGCCACGGGGCAAACAAGCCGTCGGCGCGCTGTCGGACGATGCCCATCATCAGCCCGTAGACGGTGGCCAAGCCCACCCCCACGGCGCCGGAGGGAAACCCGCGGTAGTGCGCCAGGCCGAAGCTGAGCGCGCAGACCACCAGTGCAGCCCGCTTGCCGAAGGCGCCGTCCACATCCTGCCAAACGATGCCGCGCCAGATGAGCTCTTCGAACGCGGCGTTGAGCATCGCGAAGGGAATGATGCCGGCGAACACCGCCCAGGTGGGGACGCCGGTCGGCACGAACTGGCGGTACCGCCCCAAGTCTTCGGCGATGAAGAAGCGCCACAGGATCAGCGCGCCGGCAGCCACCAGCGTGAAGGCGACGATCCACGCCACCGTCGCGCGGTCGAAGGTGCCAGCACGCCAGTAGTGCACGGTGGCGCGGGCACGCGGGACCGCGCGGACGATGGTGCCGTAGGCCACGAGCAGCACGACCAAGGGGAGCGGCCAGGCCTCACCCACGAAGGGAATCAAATGCACCCCCAGGTACAAGGTGGCGACGAGGCTGGTGTGCAGCGCGCCCCACACTCGCGCGAGGACGGCGACGCCCGAGGTGGCCGCGAGCAGTCCGAACAGCACGCCGTGGCTCGACCACGTCGCCAGCCCGCTGGTCGCGGGAATGAACGGAATCGCGGCCAGCAGCACGAGCGCCACGCTCAGCACGGCTCGCGTCGTGGTCGGGCGGCTCGGCGCGAGGCTGCCGTCCGCGTCCCGCCGAGCTTCGCTGATGGGCCCCACGGCGGCGAGCGTACTCCAGATGCGCCGCGCTGCACGACCCGCCCCCCGTCCGTGGCATGATCCCCCGGTCGTGTCTCGCCGTCTGGAGATGATCGCTCGCCTCGCCGAGACGTGGGTGCGCAGACCGCCCAGCCCGACGCGGTTGGTGTTCGACGTGACGCGGCGCTGTAACCTGCGCTGCTCGATGTGCCGCACGTGGGAGCATCCGGGCACCGGCGCGCTGACCGGGAGGGAGATCGAGGCGGTGCTCGAGCAGATGCCGCGCTTGACGTGGCTCGACATCACCGGCGGCGAACCCTTCGTGCGGCCGGACATCGAGCGGGTGCTGCACGCGGCCGCGACCATTCCGCCGGGTCTGACGGTGCTGCACTTCCAGACCAACGGCTGGATGACCGAGCGGATCGTCGCGGGCACGAAGGCCACGCGCGCGGCCGCGCCCGACGTCGAGCTCATCGTGACCGTGAGCCTCGATGGGCCGCCGCACGTGCACGACGTCGTGCGCGGGCGCGAGGGATCGGCCCAGCGGGCGCTGCAGACGCTGGCGCAGCTGCGGGCGCTGCCCGGCGTGGAGGTGCACGTGGGTACGACGATCAGCAGCCAGACGGTGAACTCGCTGAAGCAGACCGAAGCCCTGCTCCGAGCACGAGACTTCGATCTGCGCCGCTGGCACTGGAACTGGCTGCAGACCTCCGGGCACTTCTTCGGCAACGAGGACATCGAACCGCGCGCGGTACCGCCAGGCGATCTGCTGCGGCAGCACCTCGCTCGGCGAGGCATGCCTCGGACCCTCGTCGAGCTGATGGAGTCGATCTACCTGGTCAACCTCGAGGCCGTCTCGGAGGGCGAGCCCTCGGGCGTGCCCTGCCAAGCCCTGCGCAGCGCGGCCTTCATCTCGCCCGAGGGGGACCTGTATCCGTGTCACCTGTACGACCGCCCGTTGGGCAACCTGCGCGAGCACAGCCTCGCGGCGCTGTGGCACGGCGAGGACGTCCGAGCGGCCCGCGCGGACATCGAGGCGCTCGCGTGCGGGGGCTGCTTCAGCGCATGCGAGGCCTACCCGGCCCTGGCCGGCGCGCCCGTCCGCACCGCGATCGTCACCGGGAAGCGGCTGCTTCGGCGCCTGCGAGGACCGTCGTGACGCCCGAGGCGTGGCTGTGTGCCCACGCGGTGCAGGGCGCCGACGTGCTCTCCTGGGTCGACCCCGAGCACCCCGGCTACGCCTACCCCGAGGCCGCCGGGCTGTTGGTGCGGTGGCTCGCGCTGCGGGGCCTGCCCGCGCCGCATGCCGTCGTGGAGGACCTGACCGCGCGGGTCCGCGATGATGCCGTCGGCCGAGATCGGCTGCGCTACACCTTCGACACCGGGGTGGTCCTCACCGGGCTCGAGGCGCTTCATCCCGGCGAGGATCGCTGGGCGGCGCCGCGCGAGCGCCTCGCCTGGCGGCTCGCGTCCCGGCAGGTCGTGACGCCGCAGGCCGACGCGCGGTGGAGCACGGTGCCCGGTCCGCACATGCTCAAGCTCGCGGTCGGCGCGTGGGTCCGGGCGGGTCGCGGTTGGGCCGCACCGACGCTGGCGACGCTCGCCCGATGGCCGGTGAAGCAGGACGCGCAGGGTCGGATCATCACACCGCCGCACGAGAGCACCTACGTGCACGCGCACGCCTACGCCGCCGAGGGCCTGCTGGCGCTGGCGGCCGCTGGCGTCGAGCCCCCAGCATCGGTCGAGGGCGCGATCGCGTTCCTGCAATCCATCCAGCGCGCCGACGGTGGTGTCCCTGCGTGGCATGACCACGGACCCGCGCGGGCGGACGCCACCGCGCAGGCGATCCGGTTGTTCCTGCTGCACGACCCGACCGCGTACGCCGACGCGATCGCGGCGGGACTGGCGTTCTTGACCACGCTCACCGACGATCACGGCGTGGTGCGATACCAACCCGGCTCGGGGGACCGCAACACGTGGTGCACCCTCTTCGCCGCCCAAGCGCGCCTGTGGGCCAGCGGCGCGATCCAACCGCGGGTGGAGGCGCTGCTGTGACGCGCACGCTTCGGGTCGTGACCAACGAGACCTGCGAGATGCGCTGCGCCCACTGCAGCACGCGGCAGGATCACGAGCGTGACGAGATCGCCGGCGGTCCCGCGCTGCGCAGGGCGCTGCTGGAGGCCATCGCCGCGCAGCCGCAGACGCTGGTCCTGTGCGGTGGCGAGCCCACGCTGCGCGACGACGTGGCCCGCCTGGTGTCGTGGATCCGGCCGCGCACCTCGGCGGACCTGGTGCTGCAGACCCACGGCGCGGACCTGGACGTGTTCGCGCTGCGCGATGCAGGCCTGGACACGGTGCGCGTGCACCTGCCGGCCTGGGGAGAGGCGCTCGACGCCTTCACCCGTCGACCGGGCACCGGCGCGGCGGTCCTCGAGACGCTGCAGCGCCTGCGCGACGCCGAGGTTCCCTTCGAGACGAGCACGCCGATGGTCGCCGAGAACCTGGCGCACGTCGCCGAGCTCCCCGAGCACCTCGCGCGCGTCGAGCTGCGCCCCCGGACCCTGTGGTTCGGCGTGCCGACGACCGCCCCCGATCCTGCCGCGCTCGCCGCGGTGCCGGAGGCGACTGCCGCCGCATCGGCCTTCATCCGCGCGGCAAGACGCCTGGGGCTGCCGGTCAGCCTCGACCCCGCGACCTTCGTGCCGCCATGCACCTTCGAGCACCCCGCCGCGGTCGCGCACGTGTTCGCGCTCAACCCCGGTGCAGCCGATCGGCCCGGCTTCTCGCGCACGCCAGCGTGCGAGGCGTGCTCGGTCCGCGAGCGATGCCCGGGTCTGCCGCCGGGGCACGAGGCGCTCGCGCGTCCCCTCGCCTCGAGCAGCCTGCGACGACGGCTGACCGTCATCGGCACACCCCGCGAGCAAACCGCCCGCGAGCTGGTCACCCACGAAACCTACCGACGCCCCGACGGCACGAGCATGCCCTCGGCGATCGTGCGGATCAATTTTCGGTGCAACCAAAGCTGCACGTTCTGCTTCGTCAGCACCCACCTGCCGGACCCCGAGGAGCAGGCGGTCCTGGACGCAATCGATGCGATCGCAGCGCGGCGCGGATGCGTCGCGTTCTCGGGCGGAGAACCCACGCTCAACCCCAAGCTGCCCGACTACGTTCGCCACGCCCGAGCCGCCGGGGTGTCGGAGGTCGAGCTGCAGACCAACGCCACCGGGCTGCACCGCGACGGACTCGCTGCGCGGCTCGCCGATGCCGGTGTCGATCGAGCCTTCGTCTCGCTGCACGGCATCGACCCGGCGACCTCCGACGCCATCACCGAGGCGCCGGGGACGTTCGAGCAGACCGTGGCCGGCATCGACGCGCTGGCGCAGACCTCGATCGCCCTGCGCCTGAACTTCGTCCTGTGCCAGCCCAACTACGCGCAGTTTCCAGACTTCGTCGATCTCGTCGCTCGGCGCTGGCCCAACGCCGCCGTCAACGTGTCCTTCGTGGCCCCCTCCACCGACCTGGTGCCCCGCACGCGCGCGCTCATTCCCCGCTACGAAGACGTCCTCCCCTTGGTCGCCGAGGGCATGCGCCGCGGCACAGCGGCCGGCATCGACGTGGACGGCTTCGAGTCGATGTGCGGCATTCCCCTGTGCCTGGTCCCCGGTGACCTCGAGCCCTTCGCGCGCTTCGCCGAGGCGTCACCGGGCCGCAGCGCCGAGGAGTTCGTCAAGCCCGCCGAGTGCGTTTCATGTGTGCTACAAACCCGCTGCTTCGGCCTCAGGCGGGGTTACGCAGAACTTTACGGAACCGAAGCGCTGCGCCCCGTCCTCGATCGTACTCCCCCTACGGACCCGCCATGAGCCTCTCCCCGCGCGCCCTCGCCCTCTCCTTGTTCGGACTCACCCTCGCCTGCGGCGGCGACGATTCCAAGACCCTCCCCGAGCAGGCGCCCGCGGGCGACACAAAGGCCGACCCCGCGCCCGATGCCCTCGGTCCTCAGGAGGGCAACCAGGAGGGCAAGCCCGACGTCGGTGCAGCGGCGCCGGCGGCCGAGGGCGGAGACTGGGAGAGCCCCACCCTCGACCCCGAGGTGGCGGCGATCGACCCCGAAGAGCCCCTGCCCGACGAGGTCCCCCACGCAGAGGCTGCCCATCCGGGCCCATGCAAGGTCACCTGGAGCACCGGCGCCAAGCTCACCTTCACCTACGAGGGCGACGGAGGCACGGTCACGGTCGACGGCGACGGCAACGGCAAGGCCGAGGCCTGCGGCACGTTCACGATCACCGACGGCAAGACCACCAAGGTGCAGATCGACGAGGACTGCAACGACTCGGTCGAGTCCACGATCGAACCGGCCTTCGATGCCAAGGCCAACGTCGCCACCGCCTCCTTCTCCGAGGGCGACAAGACCCGCGACATCACCCTGATCGAGGTCCCGGGCTTCACGGGCCTCACCCCGGGCTACCCCATCTACGCCAAGCGCAAGGACGCCGGCGTCTACGTGCGCGCCGGCCTGGCCCGCAAGGCCACCGTCAAGAAGCCGTGGCAGGGCCCGCCCATGACGGTCACCTTCGGCTACGCCCAAGACGGCACGCTCGAGCGGATCAAGGAAGACCACGGCAGCGACGGGACCACCGATCGCCGGCTCGACTACCGATACGACGATCAAGGCAACGTGATCGCGATGTCGGTCACGCTGGGCAGTGGAGACACCGTGCAAAACGGGCGCGCCAAGCTCGACTACGGCTGTCACGAGTCGTAGGACCACGCCATGCGCATCCGGGTCCTGGTATCCCTCGCTCTCCCTCTCGCCCTCGCGTGCTCGGCCTCGGTCGGCTCGTCCTCGGACAACGCGGCCAAGCCTGCCGACCCCGCGCAGCAGCCTTCGAGTCCCGCGCCACAGCCACAGCCACAGCCAGAGCCAGAGCCAGAGCCAGAGCCAGCCGGTGCCCTCGCGCCCGCGCTCACCCTGCCCGACGACGTGCCGCCGCTGGACAGCGCCTGCGACACCCGACGCGACTTCGCGGTCAGTCGCCGGGATGCAGCCCTCGCCTTTGCGTCGAACGGCTGCACCGACGATGCGCAGTGCGTGGAGGCGAGTACGTCCACGCAGTGCCGAGGCGCGTGTCCCAGCGCCGTGCTGGAGGTCCACGCCGAGGCCTACGAGAGCCTCCGGGCCTCGCTCGATGAGCGGGTGTGCGCGACGTATCGGGACGACGGATGCGCCTACGCGACGCCGCGATGCATGAACGGCGCGCCGGCATGCGTCGAGGGCCGGTGCGAGTGGAGCGGCCCCTGATCCCCCTGACGCCGCCGGACCCTCGGGCTCACGTGCCCCAGGGTCGGAAGCCTCGCGGCGCGATCGTCCCCGAGGTGAACACGAAGAACGACGTGCTGTACTTCAGGTCGGTGACGTGGCCGGGGTGCACCGGGACGACGGCATCGGTGCTGT
The DNA here is from genome assembly GCA_963761755.1 of uncultured bacterium. Taxonomy (GTDB): domain Bacteria; phylum Myxococcota_A; class Polyangia; order Nannocystales; family Nannocystaceae; genus CAJXVA01. The sequence continues at coordinate 570,491 of CAVXIC010000012.1, read as the reverse complement.
TGCCTTTTTGGAACACCCACGGGAAGTGAATGTTGATCGGGTGGTTGCCCGGCGGGAGCGGGACCACGTGCGGCCGGTTCCACTTGAACGGGATCGGCTGGCCATACACCGTGATGACCGGCCCGGTCATCAGCAGCATCCACTGCAAGAAGATGAACTCGGCGGTGATGTACAGGCCCGAGGTGATCTGCGCCGGCGGCCCGGCGTACCCCTGCGGCGGGTAGCCCTGCTGCGGCGGGTAGCCCTGCTGCTGCGGATACCCCGGCTGCTGCGGATACCCCGGCTGCTGCGGATACCCCGGCTGCTGCGCGTACCCCTGCTGCTGCGGATACCCCGGCTGCGCGTGCCCCGGCTGCGGCGGCTGGCCCGGTTGCGGAGGATAGCCTCCAGGCGGTTGTCCGTTGCCCCCCTGCCCATGCCCGTTCATCCCCTCGACAGTACCAGAGCCCGCCCCCACAACGTGTCTGCATGCGAAGAGTGGGGGTAGAATCGCCGCCGTGCGCACGGCTCTGCTGCTCTTCCCCCTGCTCGCCGCCCTCGCTTGCGAGCCCGGAACCGGAACGAACTCCCCCGACGGCAAGCCGGCCACCGATGACGGCTCGATTCGGCTGATCCTCAACGACCCGACCCAGTTCGATCGCCCGCAGGACGTCTGCGAAGCCGAGCACTGTCGGGCGCTGCTCGAGCTCATCGAGGGCGCGAACGAGAGCATCGACTTCGCGATCTACGGGATGCGCAATCAGACCGCGATCAAGAACGCGCTGGTCGCCGCCAAGGCCCGCGGGGTGCAGGTGCGCGGCGTCGTCGACCGTGACCTCGAGGGCCAGAACTACTACTCCAGCACCGAAGCCCTGGTCGCCGCGATCGGCGACGTGCGCAGCGACCTCGCGGCTGATCGCAAGATCGCCAAGCAGGAGGCCCGCGATCGCTACGACCGCGAACCCAAGTGCGACCGTCCCCCCGGGTTCGAGGGTCCGCTGCAGTGCTTGGCCTACGACCTGGGCAAGAGCTGCCTGCTCGCCGCGCACGCAAGCCGCGAGCCGATCGAGGGCGGCGCGAAGATCATGCACGACAAGTTCTTCATCGTGGACGGCCGCCACGTGTGGACGGGCTCCACCAACGTCAGCGACTCGGGCACCGGGGGCTACAACGCCAATCTCGTCACCGTCGTCGACTCCAAGGTGCTCGCCGGCTGGTACACCGAGGAGTTCGAGCAGATGTACGTCCAGGGCCGCTACCACGGCCGCAAGCCGAAGCCCAAGGGGCAGCGCCGCGTCACCCTGCCCGACGCCGAGCTCGAGGTGTACTTCTCCCCGCAAGAGTCCCCGATCAGCGCTCAGCTGCGCCCGCTCATTCGGGGCGCCGAGGATCGCATCGACATCGCCGTCTTCTTCCTCACCCACAAGCACATCGTCGGCGATCTGATCGACGCCTACCGTCGCGGCGTCCGGGTCCGCGTCATCCTCGACGCCACCGGGGCCACCAACGGCTACACCAAGCACGAGCTGCTTCGCGCCGCCGGCATCGCCGTCAAGGTGGAGAACTGGGGTGGCAAGATGCACATGAAGTCCGCCGTCATCGACGGCGAGACCGTCGTCACCGGGTCGATGAACTGGACCTCCGCCGGCGACTCCACCAACGACGAGAACACGATCATCGTCCACAGCCCCAAGCTCGCTGCACAGTACGAGGCCTTCTTCGAGACGATCTGGGCCACCATCCCCGATCGCTGGCTGACCGCCAACCCCGACCCCGAGTCGCGCAGTTCCACCACCGCGTGCACCGACGAGGTCGACAACGACTTCGATCACGACGCGGACGCTGCGGACCCCGGGTGCGGCGAAAACCCGCCACCGCTGCCCGCGCTGCCGCCATGGACGATCGTGGACAAGGACGGCCGTCTGACCTGCGAGCTGGGGATGGCAGCGCCGGGCTAGCGGGAGACTTGCAGCTGATAGGCCGCGCAGCTGCTGCCGGCGGTCGTTCGGTACACCCGGATGTAGACCACGTCGGGCCACGGGACGAGCGCGTCCATCGGCTCGGTGCAGCAGCCCGGGTCATCGTCCACGAAGGTGAAGTCCGTGAGGCCCTCGGCGAGCCCTTCGGGTGCGCCCGCGTTGCCACACTGCATCCCGCCGGCGCCACACACGTCGGTCAACACGTCGAAGACGAACTGCTCCTCGGTGTTGATCGCAAAGCTGATCGAGGGCATGCCCTCCCCCGGACGTGCCTCGGCGGGAAAGCTGACCTGGTACCAATCGAAGTTGTTCTCGACCGGCACGTTGCCGACGATGCCCATCTTGCTGCCGCCTGGGGTGAGGACGCCCAGATCGAAGGGCTGGTTGCAGTTGCTGCCCACGCCGTCGTCGGCGCACTCGCAGCCGGTCGCGGGGTCACCGTCGCAGTTCCAGTCCACGGCGTCGCACTGCTCCATCGCGCCGGGGTTGATGTCGACGTTGTCGTCGTCGCAATCGTCCCCGGCCACGCATCCGTCCCCGAACTGGTCGCCGTCGTTGTCGATGCAGCTCCCGCCATCGGTGCCCGTCGAGTCTCCACCGGAGGTGGCGAAGCCCGAGTTGCTGTCGCTCTCGGTGTCGCTACCGGGTCCCGCGCCCGAGGTGACACCATCGCCCTCGGTGTCCTGCTTGCCGCCGTTGCCCCCAGATCCGAAGGTGGACTTGTCCCCACCGATGTCCGCTCCCCCGGCGCACGCCGTCAACGGGAGCGCACAGGCGACGAACCACCGCACGATGTCCTCCCGATCCACCATCCAGCCCAACGATAGCGCACCCGGTCGCCCCGTCCCAAGGGGATTGAGCGAGCCGGCGTCCATGTATGGAAAAAGCGTTCAGACGAGCACACCGAGCGCGTGCCGACGCCATGCGGCTGCGGTCTTGCGATGGTCGGCGAACGCGCCGCGCTCGATGCGGGTGATGCCCAGAGGCTCGACCTCGCGCACCAAACCCACCCTGCGCTCCATGGGCCACCCCTGCATGACCTCGAGCTCCCCAGACGTCACGCCGAACAGCTGGAGGAAGAGGACCGACCCAAACTGCGTGTCGACCTTGCCGAAGGTGGGGTCCGGGACGGTGACGACGGCGGTGATCTCTGAGGGCCCGGCATCATCCTGGGCCGGAGCCAGCGGACCACCGACATCGATCATGTGCCCGGTGTCCAGACCCCCATGGCCCGACAGCGCGTAGTGACCGATCCCTTGGAGCAGATGGACCGGCCACGTCGGCGGCTGCGTCTGCTCGGGGCTCCGGGGGATTCGAAAGGTCACCTCGAAGCCAAACCCGGACACGGCGGGATCATCGGAGGACTTCTCGAACAGCTCGGTCAAGCCGTAGGTGACGTAGTGCCACTGATCGGGATTGGACGCCTCCCAGACGCAGATCGCCGGGAGCGGACTGCGGCTGTCGAGATCGTAGCCGGTCTGGCTCGCAAACTGGTGCGGCGTCTGCCCGGGGTAGAACGTGAGCCCAACCTTGTCGAGCGCCGCCCACCCCGGGGCCTGCACGGGATACTGCGGATCGCTCATCCTCGCGTTCGCTCGAACTCTTTCATGAACTCGACGAGCGCCTCCACGCCCGTCTTGGGGAAGGCGTTGTAGATCGACGCCCGAACGCCGCCCACCGAGCGATGCCCCTTGAGGCCGCTGAAGCCGGCCTGCTCCGCCGCCGCGAGGAACGCCTTGGTGTTGGCCTTGGCCTCGTCCTCGCTCGCGCCGCGCAGCGTCCAGGTGACGTTCATCATGGAGCGGCTCCCGTCCTTGGCGTGACCGACGTACAGGCTGCTCTCGTCGAGGGCGGCGTAGATCTTGCCGGCCTTGGCCGCGTTGACCGCCCCCATCGCCGCGGCACCCCCCTGCCCCTTCACCCAGCGCAGCACGTTGCGCAGCACCAGGATTCCGAAGGTGTTGGGCGTGTTGAACAGGCTGTTGCTCTCGACGTGGGTGCCGTAGCGCAGCATCGTGGGCACGTAGCCGGGCGCATCCCGAGCGAGCAGGTCCTTGCGCGCGAACACCAGCGTCACACCCGAGGGCCCCAGGTTCTTTTGGGCGCCCGCGTAGCCCAGGCCGACCCGGCTCAGGTCCATCGTCCGGCTGCCGATGTTGCTGCTGAGATCGACGATGAGCGGCACGTCGCCGGTGTCGGGCAGCTCCGCGAACTCGGTGCCGTAGATGGTGTTGTTGGACGTCACGTGCACATAGCTCGCGTCCGAGAAATCGCCCCACGTGTCCTGCGCAGGCACGTGGTCGTAGCGGGTCTCCTTGCTGGAGGCGAGCACCGCGGTCTCGCCCAAGCCGCGGCTCTCCTTGATCGCCTTGGCCGACCACGCTCCGGTGTCGACGTAGGCCGCGGCCTTGCCATCGACCCGCAGGTTCATCGGCACCATGGCGAACTGGAGGCTCGCGCCTCCCTGCAAAAAGAGCACCGCGTAGTCGTCGGGAACGCCGAGGACCTCGTGCACCAGCGAGAGGGCCTCGCCGTGAATCGCCTCGAAGGTCTTGCTGCGATGGGAGATCTCCAGGATCGAGAGCTTCGACTCCAGGGAATCATCGCCCGGCACGTCGAGTTGCTCGACGGCGGCGGCGGTCTCTTCGAACACCGACATCGGCAAGATCGCGGGGCCAGCGGAGAAGTTGTAGGGGCGCGCGACGGACATGCGCGGACTGTAACGCGCTCAGCGGGCGCTCGCGACGTCTTCGAACAGCCTCTCGAAGCGCGGGATGAGGGCCGGAACGGAGAACGGTCTCGTGAGTTCGCGACGGTCCGCCCTCAGCGGCTCGCCCCCGGCGAGCACCGCCCGCAAGGCCGGGGCGAACGCGGCATCGTCACGGTAGCGAAAGCGCTCGGGCCACAGCTCTGCGTAGGCCAGGCGGTCCGGCACCAGCGGCCGCGCGCCGTGGTGCACCGCCTCCACGACCGAGATGCCGAAGAACTCGTGGTGCGCCGTCGAGAGGACCACGTCGGCGGTATCGAGCAGACCTCGATAGCGCGCCGGGTCGGCGGGTCCCCAGTGCACGGCCCGCTCGGCGAGCGCTGGCCGGGTCTGCTCGAAGATCGCCGGCGTCCGCGAGAAGCGGTGGCCGCACACCGCCACCCGAAACGGCACGCCCTCGCCAGCCAGCGTCGCGAGCCCATGCAGACAAGTGTCCGGGTTCTTGTCGTGCTCCCAGCGATGGTTCCACAGCAGCAACGGCCCGCGTGAATCTCGTTGCGCCTGCGCGACCGGGTCCTCGGTGAGCGGGAGGGGAACGCCGAGCACCACCGAGCGTGCCCTGATCGTCTCGACCCAGCCCGGCGGCACCGCGTCTGGCATGCGGCTGAGCAGGTCCGCGGCCGCCTCCAGGAAGGAGTCGCGATTGAACGCCGAGTTGAACGCGCACCGCTGCGCCGCGAGGGCCGAGACGAGCTGGGTGAACCCGAAGTGATGGTCGCGCGGCTGTGCCGGTACCTGGGTCGGGAACGCGAGCTGGTTCTCGTGGAAGTAGAGGAGCCGAGGCACCGGCTGCAGCGCAGGCGCGAGGCCCACCAGCTCCGCCAGCGGCACGTACGACGAGGCGAGCACCAGATCGTAGGGTCGGGCCAGGGTTTCGGCGTGGACCTGCGCAAAGTAGGCCGCGCTCCCCCGCATCCTCCACTTCCAGTGTCGGCCCGGGAGGGTCAGCGCGGTCCAGTCCGCGTTCACCGCGCCCATGAGCGTGCGCGAGAACGCGGCGTGTGATCCACCCTCGAAGGGCTCTACGTACAAGATCCGCATGGCCAGTAACCGGGAGACGTGGGCAGGGATACTCGATGTACCGCCGCAAAAGCCAGTCCAGGCCCCGACCATTGGCGTCAGACCCCCACGTGCTGCAGCCTAGACCCCATAGGACGAACCCATGACCGACCGCACCACATCGTCCCTCACCCGCACGATCGCTCGCCGCGACTTCATTCGCAAAGCCACCTCCGGCACCGTCATCGCCGCGATGGGGGGTGGGATGTACGCGCTCAGCGACCACCTCACCTCCGAGGCGCAGGCCCAGACGCGCTCCGACGGGCGCCCGCGCGTGCCCCCCGGGCAGCGCGTCATCTCGGCGCTCAAGCCCATGGGCGGCCAGGCCGGCGACCCGGCGCGCGGCACCGCAACGATCAAGGTGCACGGCGAGGTCGAGCGCCCCTTCGAGGTCGACTTCGCGGAGCTGCTCGCCATGAACGTCGTCACGACGCGGGCCGACGTGCACTGCGTCACCGGCTGGAGCCTGCTCGACGGGCGCTGGAAGGGCGTGCGGGTCAAGGAGCTGGCCGAGCGCGCCGGTCTCCGGGACTCCGCCCGACACGTGATCTTCGAGGCCGCCCACGGCTACACCGCCAACGTCCGCCTCGACGAAGGCCTCGCTGACGACGTGATGGTCGTTTGGGAGCATGAAGAACGCCCGCTGCGTCGTCCGCACGGCGCCCCGCTCCGGGCCCTCATCCCGGACCTGTACTTCTGGAAGAGCTCCAAGTGGCTCACCGGCATCCGCTTCGTCCGGCGAGATCAACCGGGCTACTGGGAGACCCGCGGCTACAACAACCACGCCGACCCGTGGAAAGAAGAGCGCTATGCCTGAGGGCGACGCGACGCCCTCAGGCTCAGCGACGCCTCCGCGCAAGAAGGCCTTCAAGTGGCGCCCGTGGCTGCGGGCGACCCATCGCGACCTGGGCTATGTCGCCGTCGGGCTCACCTTCGTCTACGCGCTGAGCGGTCTGGCGGTGAACCACATCTCCGACTGGGACCCCAACTTCACCAACTTCGAGCGGGAGTTTGCCGTGGAGGCCCCGCTGCCCGAGGACGAGCAGCAGGCCGCCGCGATCGTACTGTCCGCGGCGGACATCGAGGAGACGCCCGTGGACATCTACAGCCCCGCCGATGGCGAGCTGGAGATCACGCTGGAGCAGAGCACCCTGTTCGTCGCGACCCAGACCGGCAAGGTGTACGTAGAGGGGCAGGAAGAGCGCTTCGCGCTGCGGGCCGCCAACTGGCTGCACCTCAACCGGGGCAAGAAAGCCTGGACGTACTTCGCCGATGGCTACGCGGGCGCTCTTCTGCTGCTCGCCGTCTCGGGCATGTTCATGATCCCCGGACGAAAAGGGCTCAAAGGCCGCGGGGCGGTCCTGGTGATCGCCGGCATCGCAATCCCGCTGGTGTACTTGGTCTACGTCGGGGGTCCCTGACCTCACAAAACTGCGATAAGTCGCACCGAACGTCTCCGCATCGTCCCGGTTTGGCCGGCTGCTTGGCAATGCGCGGCACCTCCGATAGAAGATCGCGCCGAGCCGGCCTCCTGCGGCTCCCACTTCTTGGAGACACGACATGATCCGCAACCTTCGCTTCCTTCTGGCCGCCGCTGGCCTCACCCTCGCCTTTCCCCTGACCGCTTGCGGCGACGACTCCGACGATGGTGACACCGGCGCGTCGGACTCCGTCGACGGGACGACCTCCGCGTCGAGCACCGGCGCCGAGACCGAGGCAGGCTCCACGGCCGCGTCCGCAACGGCGTCGGCGTCCGAGAGCGCAACGGCGACCGAGTCCGCAAGCGCCTCGGCCAGCGAGTCCGCCAGCGCGTCCGCGTCCGAGACCGGCACGAGCACCACCACCGGCGGCGCCGACACCGGCTCCGACTCCGGCGGAAGCAACGCCGCCTGTGAGCCCGACGCAGACGACGACGAGTGCTCGATGTGCCTCAAGACCTCCTGCTGCGACCAGCTTCAGGCATGCCGCGACGACTCAGACTGCAACTGCATCATCGACTGTCTCGATGAGATGGGTACGGGTATCGCGGGCTTGCCGGAATGCCAGACTGAATGCGAGGTCAAGATGCTCCCGAAGGCAGCGATTCCGCTATCAGGCTGCCAGAACACGTGCGCGGCCTGCTCTGAATGAGGTCGCGGAACATGCGTCGGAGCTTGCGAACATGAACGGATCCTCTCGCAGCGTCATTCTCTCGGCTGGCTCCATGCTGGTCTTGGCTGGCTGTTTCGCGCCCTCCGTCGACGGTGACGTGACCACTTCGAGCGATGCCTCCGACGGGTCAACCTCGGAAGCCTCGAGTACATCGACTGACACTACTGGGTCTGGATCCACGAACACTTCCGCTCCCGACACCGGTTCCGATGCCTCGGACCCGTCGACAACGACGAGTCCAACCTCGACATCCTCCGGCGAAGACCACTACTGCGGTGACGGCATCGTGGACGAGGGCGAGGAATGCGATGACGGGTTGGACAACAACGGTCTCGAGCAATCTTGCCTACCCGATTGCAATCTCAACGTCTGCGGAGATAGCAACGTCGGGCCGGACGAGGCTTGCGACGACGGCAAGGATGACAACATTCTTGCGCCTGGGGCGTGCGCACCAGACTGTTCCCGGATCATCGAGACTCGAGAGATCGTCGTTTCGAACTTCAAGCTATACGAGGAAGACGGCGACTTCGGTCCAAACCCAGTGGCGACAGCGGACGCGATGTGTCCAACCGGATATCGCGCGTTGGTCGCGGTTCCCGGTGAACGCCAGGTCACCAACACTCCAAACCGAGCAAACGCCGTCGTCGATTGGCCCCTACGTCCCTTCACGGCCTATTCCAACGTCGACGGCGAGATCGTCTGGGTGACCGATGTAGCGCCGCTTCTTGGCGTTCGTGATGGGCTCCCAGAATCATTGGAAGCCGCGATCTCCGCGACAGACTTTCTCGGTGGCCCGTACGTCATCACCGGGCTCCGCCAAGACTGGACATCCAACACGGCCGAGAACTGCAACAACTTCTCGAGTACATTGCCAGGCATCGACCTCGCGCTTGGCACGGCGTCCAACTTAGACCTTTTCCTCGACGGTGGCCAGTTCTTCAACTGTGATGACACCACGGGCCCGGTCCTTTGCGTCGAGCAGTAGCCTCGCCACCGGCATGGAACTCGCGCTCCTTCACGGCACGGTGATCACCTCCTCGGGCGGCCTTGCGCGACGCGCCGTCGACCGGCTCGGCAACGAGGTCTGGTCGGCCCGCTACAGCGGCGAGGCGCTGCAAACGCTGTCCCTGCGGCGGCCCGATCGATCGGTGCTCGTGCTCGACGCGCAGACCAAGCCGCACCCGTTGTTCCATCGTGCGCACGAGCTTCGAATGGGGGACGGGGTGGTGGCGCGCTGCGGTCAGACGGACTGGGCGCGGCCCAAACACGTGCCGCCGGTCGACACGCCGGCGGCGCTGCCCTCGGGCGCAGGCTCGGCGCTGCTCAACTACCTGGCGAGCGCCGCTGCGCGGGCCGGGAGCGGGCCGCTGCGGTATCGCGGACCCTACCCGACCGCGGCGCTGTTCGACGCGCTCACGCACAGCTTTCACGTCCAGGATCCTCCGGCGGCGCTGGATCGCTTCACCCAGGATGTGGAGTCTCGATCCATTCGCGGGTCGATGGTGGAGGTCGACGTGCCGTTCCGTCCCGCACCTTTCGAGTGGCACTGGCCGCGGCAGGACCTCTGCGTGCAGCTGCGTGACGGCCTCGAGCGGGCCTACATCGGCGGACGCAGCTACGCCCTGCATCAGCTGGGCACCCGTCGTCTCCGTCGCGAGGGCGACGCGCTCGTCGCCTACCTGGACCTCGGCGGCGTCCCCTGGCACGACGTCCTTCGTCTGGGGCGGGACGGAACCCCGCTGACCGACGTCGCGCCGATCCCAGCGGCTCCGCCGCGTCTGCTCGGGCAGGCCTTGCCCGAGGAGATCGTCAGCCTGCTGGGGGCCGTCCTCGGTCAACGAGCGCCGCGCATGCTGGCCGCCTCGGTGAAGCATGTCCTCGAGGGTCACGTGCTGCGCTGGGGCGACACCGGGGACGAACTCGCGCGCCCGGTGGCAAACGCGATCGAGCTGCACAGCGCCTTCGGAGAGCGGCTGCCGCAGATGGAGCCTCAGGCGATGCTGGCTGCGTTCGTGATGGCGCTCGAGCCGATCGTCGCGCGCATCGCTCAGCGCGCGCTGGCCGACGAGCGCCTCGTCGTGGTCACCGAGGACTGACGCTCAAAGGTCGCGCTCCATGTCGATCCGCTTGAGCCCCGCGAGTTCCTCGTTGAGCTCGTCGACGCGCCGCTGGAGCGTCTGCTGGGCTTGGGTCGCGTCGTCGAGCGCGGTCTGAACCTTGCGCCGCTCCTCTCGAGCGACCGAGAGCTGGCCTTGCAGCGAGTCCTTGGTCGCCCCCGTCTCCGCGAGCTCGCGCTCCAGGGCCGAGACTCGCGCCGCGAGTTGTGCGTTGGCCAGCTCCAGGCGCGCGACGTCCTTGCGCACGGCGTCCTGCCGCACGAGCTCGTCGACGAACACGCGGGCCAGGGAGGCCCACACCGACGCTGTGTCGTCACGCTCGAGCTGCCGCAGCTCCTCGAACGCCAGCTGGGTGGACGGGCTCGCCCCGCAGTCCAACCGAGCAACCGCCCGAAACAGCTTGATCCGCGCCGCGTCGTCGGCATCGAGCGGCGTGAGCAGGGATCGGGAATACTCCACGATCGCCTCGGTGCAGCGTCCATCGGCGAGCAAGGCGTCGCCGTGCATCCACGGAGGCGCCAGCGGGACGCGCACCTGGGGCATCGTCGTCGCAGCCGGGGCGCAGCCCGTCACGAGTCCAGCCAGCAGGCACCACCGCCTCACTCCCCGCTCCTCCGTCGCATCGCCGCGCAGGGCAGCGCGACCCGGAGCGTCGCGCCCGCGCCGCCGGGCGCATCGACCCAGATCGTGCCGTCGTGTGCCGCGACGATTTCCCGGCAGATCGCCAGGCCCAAGCCGACGCCCGCATCTGCAGGCTGCCCCTGGCGACGAAAGAACTTGTCGAACACGCGATCGCGATCGTGCTCGGGAATGCCAGGCCCATCGTCTGCCACGGTCAGCAGCGCGAAGGGACCCGCGCCCACCGGTGCCCCGCAGGACTCGCTGACGACGCGCCGAGGCACCGAGCGCAAGGTGACCTCCACGTGCCCGCCGCCAGGCGCGTGTTTGAGCCCGTTGTCGACCAGGTTCTGCACGACCTGCACGTAGCGATCGGGATCACAGACCGCGAAGAGCTCGCCGGTGCAGGTCACGTGCAAGACCACGCCCCTCTCCAGCGCGCGAGCCTCGAGCGCCTGGGTCGCGCTGCGGGTGAGCACGCTGAGTTCATGCCGCCCCATGCGGTAGCGGATGCCCGCCTTGACCCGCCCCAGGTCGAGCAGGTCGCCGATCATGGTCGACAGGCGCGCCGCGGCGGCCGAGTTCAGCTCCAGCATGCGACGCTGCTTCGCGGTCAGCGGTCCGGGCAGCTCGTCGAGCAGCAAGTTGTTGGTCTCCTGCATCGCGACGATCGGGGTGCGCAGCTCGTGGGAGATGCTGGACACGAAGTCCTCCTTCATGCGGTCGAGCTGCTTGAGTGCGCCGACCATGCGGTTGAACGAGGCGGCCACCCGGGCGAGTTCGTCCGTGCCGCCCGCCGGCATGCGATAGCTGAACTGCCCCTCGCTGACCGCGGCCGTGGCCTCGGTGAACTCCTCCAGGCGCGTGCGAAGCGTGCGCACGGCCCACGCCAGCAGCGTCACGCTGACGAACACCGCGACCGCGGACACCCACGTGGCCACCTGCTGGGTGCGTCGGCGCGCCATCCGAGCGTCGCCCAGCTCGGTGCGGACCGCTCGGTCGGTCTGGGTTCGCACGTCCACCGCGAGCCTGCGCAGGTCTTCGAAGGCTCGCGTCAGCGCGTCGGCGCGCGCGCCCTCCGGTGCCGGTCCCGACTCCACGTCCGAGCGCTTCCAGCTGTCGGACAGCGCCTCGAGGGTTTGGCTCTCGGCCGCCGACGTGCGCACCTTCGAGAGCTCGTCGAGCGCCGAGCCGATGACGAGCGCGGTCTCGCGGTACTTCTGCGCGTAGCCCGGGTCGGCGCTGACCGCAAACTTGCGCTGAAACTCCTCGAGGCGCGGGAGACGACCGCTGACCTCGGACGCCACGCGCACCCCCACGAGCTGTCGCGTCGCAAGCCGCTCGTTGGTCCGCGCGAGGGCACGCAGCTGCGCGATCGAATACCCCAGCCCCCCCAGCAGGGGCAGCACGGCGAGCAGGGCGACGAGTCCGAATCGAGTCGAAAGCCTCACAACGGCCAGTCCACGAACGACTTCAGCTTGTTCCGCACGGTCTTGACGTCGAGACCCAGTCGCCGAGCGGTCTCCGCCTTGTTGTTGCCCGTGCGCTTGAGCGTCTCGAGGATCACGATGCGCTCTGCCTCGGCTGCGGTGACCCCGTAGGGGATGACGATCCCCTCGGTTCCGCTGCTCGGCCCCATCGCCCCCTCACTGCCCACCGCGAGGTGGCGCGGCTCGATCAGGCCGCCGCTGGCCGTGATGAACGCGCGCTCGACGATGTTGCGGAGCTCGCGGATGTTGCCCGGCCAATCATGGCTCCGGAGCTGATCCAAGGCGGCGGGCGAGACGCCTTGGACCGACGCTTCGTAGCGGCGTTCGCACTCGCGGATGAAGTGCGCGACGAGGGCCTCGATGTCTTCAATCCGCTCTCGAAGCGGCGGCACGAAGACACGGAGCACGTCGAGTCGAAACAGCACGTCCTGCCGCAGACGCCCCGACGCGACCGCCTCCGAAGGCTCGCGGTTGGTCGCGGCGACCACCCGCACGTCGAACGCTCGCTCCTCGCGCGCACCGATGCGTCGGGTTCGACCATCTTCGAGCACCCGCAAGAACTTCGACTGCAGCCCGATCGGCATCTCGGTGACCTCGTCGAGGAACAGCGTGCCGCCCGCTGCCTGCTCGAACAGTCCCGGCTTGGACGTCGCGGCGCCGGTGAAGGCCCCACGCTCGTAGCCGAAGAACTCCCCTTCCACCAGCGACTCTGGAAACGCCGCCGCGTTGACGGCCACGAACGGACCCTTCGCCCGCTTCGACCGCTCATGCATCGTGCGCGCGACGAGTTCCTTGCCCACCCCGCTCTCGCCCACGATCAACGCCGGTGCTTCGCTGGCCGTGGCGACGCGCAGCGTCTCGAGCAGTGTCCGAAACGCGGCACCGCGTCCGACCATCCCGGCAGGAGCACCGGTGAGGACCGGCGACGCATCCAGCGTCACCCGTTGTGCGCCCTGCTGGCTCGACTCCAACTCGGCCTCCACCGCGTCGAGGCGCCGGCGGAGATCGACGTAGTCCAGGGGCTTGGTGAGGAACTCGGTGGCGCCGAGCTTGATCGCTTCGACCGCGCTGTCGATCGTGCCGTAGGCGGTGATCATGAACACCGTGCACCTGCGCCCCTGGTCCGCGAGCGTGCGCAGCAGATCCATGCCGGTCGCATCCGGGAGCACGAGGTCGGAGATCAGCACGTGGGGCTCCAGCGTCCCGACCAGGTCACGCGCCTCCCGGACACACGAAGCCGCGGAGACCGCAAACCCCCACTGCTCGATGCGCGCCAGGAGGACTTCGCGCATCGCGGGTTCGTCGTCGACGACGAGGATTCGGCACAGCTTCTTCGACACCGGACAGCCGGAGGATAGCCACTGACGGACGATTCGCAGCCGGGAGATTTTCCCTGCTCCAACCGCGGTCGATCTCGGCTCCCCGGGGAAAGATGCCCTGGTGCCTCGCTCCGGGTTGCGCGCGCTTGCGACCTAAACCCATGATGGACCAACGATTCACACCGTGGGTACGTCGCTTGCTCAGGCCTGCGGCCATGCGATTCGAACGCAACCGGCACCTCGCGCCCGACCACGCACCGCCTTGCACCGCCCGGGTGAAAGTCTTGGTGCCCGCGTTACTGATGCTGCTCGGGGTGCAGTGCGGCGTGCTCGGCACGTTCACCCAGGCGTCGACCGGCTGGGTGATCGCGCAGCTGTGCGCGCTGTTTGCGATGGGTGTGCTGGCGTGGAAGGTCGCGCTGGTCGGTCGATACCGACCTGTGGCGAGCGTGCAGGACGACCTGCTGCCCACGGTGGCGGTCATCGTCCCCGCCTACAACGAGGGCAAGCAGGTCTACGAGACCCTGCTGAGCCTCGCCCACAGCGACTACCCGCGCAGCCTGATGGAGATCATCGCGATCGACGACGGCAGCCAAGACGACACGTGGCTGTGGATCGAGCGCGCGCGCAGCGTGCTGGGGGACACCATCACCACGATCCGCTCCGAGGAGAACCGGGGGAAGAAACACGCGCTGTATCGGGGCTTCGGCGGGACGCGGGCGCAGGTCGTCGTGACCGTCGACTCCGACTCGGAGGTCCTGACCGACACCCTGCGAAACATCGTGACCCCGTTGGTCCTCGATGCACGGGTTGGCGCGGTGGCTGGCAACGTCCGCGTGCTCGATCGAGGCGCCGGGCCGATCGCTCGGATGATGGATCTGTCCTTCACCTACGCGTTCGAGTTCATGCGCGCCTCGGAGAGTGAAGTGGACACGGTGCAGTGTTGCCCCGGAGCCCTCACCGCGTTTCGCCGGACGCTTCTGGACCGCATCAAGGGCGCCTGGATGCGTCAGACCTTCTTCGGCAGGCCCGCGACCATCGGCGAGGATCGAGCGTTGACCAACCTCGCGCTGCGCGAGGGCTACACGGTCAAGTTCCAGTCCAACGCGATCGTGCTCACCGAGGTCCCGGCCACGTGGAGCCAGCTGAGCAAGATGCTGCTGCGTTGGGCTCGCAGCAACGTGCGTGAGTCCATCGTGATGGGCGGCTTCGTGTTCGGACGGTTCCGTGAGGGCCCCACCGCCGGGGCACGCATCAACTTCGTCGTGTCGACCGCCGAGATGGTGCTCAGCGCCGTCGGCTCCGTCGCGCTGCTCGTGAGCCTCTTCGTTGCACCCCATCTTCTGGGTTGGCTGGCCCTCGCGGTCTTCGGCTCCGCGCTGCTCCCGGCGCTGGTCTATGCATCGACGCGCGGAGCTGCGGGCAGTGCGTGGGCGTTGCCGTGGGCTCTGTGCTCGGCGACCATCCTCGCGTGGATCGGTCCGTGGGCCTTGCTGACGTCCCACCGCGGGGGCTGGCTCACGCGCCAGCTTCCCCCCGCGCCCCAGCACCCCGCGCTGCCCGATCTCACCGGGTCGTTCACCTCGGTGTCGTGAGCCGCGCCTGCATCCCTTCTGCCTGAGCCCAGACGCCCGCCCGGGCGCGAGCGCTCCGACCGGCCCGCAGAAAGGGCCGATTTCGTTCGTCGGCACGGTCGATGCACCGAAGACGGAGCATGTTCGTGCAGACCCAGGACTTCCCCCGACTCGACGCCGCTGGCGTGATGGTGGCTCCCCCGCAGCCGCCGAGCCCGACGCCTCCGGGCCCCGAGCCCACCCCCGAGCCCACCCCCGAGCCCGATCCATTCCCCAACCCGCATCCCGATCCCTACCCCTATCCCAACCCCGATCCGCATCCGACCCCCAGCACCCACCCGCACCCCAACCCCAACCCGCAGCCAGACCCGCGGCCGAATCCGCTGCCAGATCCGCAGCCGAATCCGGTCCCACCCGTCGATCCGGATCATCAACCCCTGCCGCCCATGATCGCGATGTCGTCGCGACGACATCGCCCCTCCCGCGACGACGCCGATTCATGAGATCGTCGGCACGATGCCAGCCACGCGAATGCTCGGTCTCAGCGCAATCCTCGCGACAGCTCTGTCCGCCTGCGGCGATGGCGACGGTGATGCCGGAGGGGGCGGGGGCGCGACGGGCTCCTCTGGCGGGTCGTCGAGCAGTGGTGAGGCCACGGGCGGGCAAACAGGCACCAGCGACGCCACCACAGCCAGCGAGGGGTCGACCTCGACCAGCGCCCGTCCGTCCGAGACGAGCGGATCGACCTCGGACCCCGGATCGGACGCGTCCAGCTCGGGAGGCAGCGACTTCCCGGTCGACTGCCACGACGGTGGTCTCCCGGTCCGGGTCGAAGGCGGCGGCGAGTACGCGACGGTGCGCGAAGGCGTCACGGCGACCCCGCCGGGGAGCACCGTGTGGATCTGCCCGGGCGACTACACCGAGGACGCCGCGATTCAGATCGTGCGCGACCTGACCATCGTCGGCGCCGGGCCGGACCTGGTCTCGATCGCCGCCACCGACGGCCTCGACCGGGTGTTCCTCGTCCGAGATGCAGACGTCACATTCGAGGGCTTCTCGGTCATCGGCGCATCGATCGGAATCGACGTGGGCTACGAAGAGAACGCACCACGCATCACGACGATGCGCAATCTCCGGGTGGCCCAGAGCCGGCAGATCGGCATCTTCATCTTCGAGGGCGGCGGGGTCGATCTGAAGAACGCAACCGCGAACTTCGAGAACGTGGTCGTCGAAGGCGTGGATGCGTTGGACGGGCCGGCGGCGGTCGCCGGGATCGCGTTGTCCGGAATCCAGGCCTCCTTCGTCGACTGCAGCGTCCGTGACAACATCACGCGCTCGGGTGGGCTGGAGGTCGAAGACTCCCAGGTCGACTTCGAGGGCGGCGAGGTCGTCCGCAACGAAGCGCTCTTCCCCAACGGCGGCGGCGCTCGCATCCTCACCGAGCTCACCGCGCGCTCGTTCACGATCGTCGACAGCGACTGGGGAGCCAGCGCGGCGCAGGAGAACGTCCCCAACGACATGGACTGCGGCTCGGGCGTCTCCAACGACGTCGGCTGGCTAGGCAGCCCCGCCAACGCGGTGTGCGGCACCGATGTCGAGGGCTGCTGCACCCCCCAGTGAGGGAGGCGCCCCGGATGCTGTGCGCGATCAGAAGCGCACGCCCAGCGTCAGGTCGACATACAGCGGCGGCGAGATGGGGTCCATGCCCGGGGTCTGCCGATAGCCCCCTCGAAGCATGATCTCCAGGCGCGGGTGGACCAGGCCCCCGGCCCGCAGCCCGAAGCGCATGGCCCACGTGGGGACCGCGTACCAGCCGTCGACGGCGTCGGGATAGATGACGGTGCCGTACGGAGCGCGATGCCGGATGTGCGACGCCCACGTTTGGTCCCAGCGGACCTCCGCGGCCGCGAACCATCGCGGCCGATAGTAGCCGGGGTAGCTCGCCAGCCACGTCGCCAGTCCGACGCCGTCGAAGAGCTCGTTGCGCGTGCGTACCAGCGACACCCCATGGGCCAGCGGCAGCGCAAAGCCCCGAGCGCGCACCGCATCCATGCGGACGCTGACCCCGACCTCGAAGTCGCCGAAGTCCGGTCGCGTCATCGGCATGGAGAACGACCCACCGACCATCAGCGAGCGCCGAATCCGGGGCAGCGCGATGCCGCGGGTGTATCCCAGGCCCAGGGTCACGAGCGCATCGTCGACCCCCACGCGCACGCTGGCTGCGTCGTTGCCGGCCTCGGAGGGGAGCTCGACGCCAACCTCACCCGCGCGGGCCGTGGCCGGGAGCATGCTCAGCGACAGAGCCAAGAGCGCGACACGCTTCAACGCTCCACCCGCTCCAGGTACGCGCGGATCAGCCGCAGGGAGTCGTCGACGCGTGACCAGGTCAGATCGCCGTGCCCCGCATCGGCGACCACCGCGACGCTGGCGTCCGCGAAGAACTCCAGATGTCGCTGCTGATACGCCTCTCCGAGGTCCTCGGTCCGCGCCCCCGCGACCAACAAGACCTCGACGGGGACCTCGCGAAGATGAGGCGTGAAGTCATAGTCGTCGGAGAGTTCCCCCAGGACGAGCTCGACCTTCACCACCGCGCCGAATCGCCACCACGGTGAGAAGGTGTCGTTGCGCTGCTCCTGAAAGTCCGAGAGCGCCCCGACGTTGAGCAGATAGTCGGCGCGTGCATGGTCGTCGAGGGTCAGCAGCTGTCGCTGCCACAGCCAGTCGCTGATCCACTCCGAGGTGTAGTCGAAGTCCGTATCGTCGGTGTTGAGGTCGACCCGCAGGCCGCCCGGCTCCAGCAGCACGGCCCCGGCGACTCGATCGGGGTGCGCGTTCATGTACATCGCTGCGTACATTCCGCCCCACGAGTGACCGATCAGGATGACCGGCTGCCCCGGCGCGAAGTGGTCGATCAGCGCCTCCAGATCCGCGAGGTACGCCGCAAGAGAGATGTCTTCGGCCCGGTGTCTCCGCGAGAGACCAGAGCCGCGCTGATCGAAGGTCACGACCTCGTGCGCATCCGAGAGCGACCGACCATCGACCTCGCCCAAGAGCGGCTCGACGTAGCGATAGTCGTCACCGGGGCCGCCGTGCAGCACCACCACCAGCGGCGCGCCCGGGTCCCCGTCCACGCGCAGGTGCACCCGGGTGTCGCGAAGCTCGAGCGCCTCGAGCGTGGGGTCCTCGTCCACCGTCGCGGGGACGAAGTTGCCGGCGTCACTGGGGTCGTGCCACTCGCACCCCCAAAGGAGGAACGTCGAGCATAAGAAGAAAGCCTGGGGGATCGATTGCGCGAGCATCGTCTGGGATGGGTTTCCCGCCCGGGGCGGGATTCGTCGAAGAAAATGCGGGCGGATGCCTCGGGATCCCCCCACACCTCGGCGGCAGATGCGGTGTCGACGACGCTCCCTCCTGGCTGCTAAGGATCACCGATGGTCCGATCGGTCGGAGTCGAGACGTGGCGATCGGCGAGACGGGGCGCTCGCCCGGTGACGCTCCGCCAAGCGGCCCTCGTCCTGGGCGCACTCGCAGCGTGCGGCGACTCGCCCGACGTCGACGGATCGGCGGAGACGACCGGGAGTACGGGACTGGTGACGACCATTTCTCCCCTGGACACGTCCACGACCTCGGGCGCGTCGACGACCACGCGCGGGGATGGTGGGCTGCTCGACGAGTCGTCGACCGGCCACTCGACGGGGCCCGACGAGGACGATCCCTGGGCGTGTGGACCGTCGCTGGGAGCGCGGCGCTTCGCGGACGGCGCGCTGGAGTTCCGCGTGGACGCGCCCAACGCAACGCACATCGAGGTCGCCGTGTTCGCCGAGCCCTTTGGGCAGCCCGAGGCCCTGCGGCTGCCGATGGGGATGGGGGACGCAGGGTTCGTCCTGAACCTCGACGCCGCCACCCTGCTCGAGGCAGGGTTCGGTCCCCAGGCCGAGGTCTACTACGGCCTGCGGGTCTGGGGCCCGAACTGGCCGTACGACGAGGCGTGGTCTCCAGGCAGCGAGCTCGGGCGACTCGCCGATGTCGACGACCTCGGCAACCGCATGAACCCCAACAAGCTCGTGCTCGACCCCTATGCGCTCGAGGTCAGTCACGATCCCCGCCACGCCGAGCACACCGATGGCTCGGTCTACCGGACCGACGAGAACAACCGCGCCGTCGACTCGGGCGCGTTCGCCCCCAAAGGGATCATCGTGCCCTGCGCGTCCGCTGGCCCCGGGCCGACGCGGCCCTTTCGCGACGAGGTCGTCTACGAGGTCCATCTGCGCGGACTGACGATGTCCGATCCCGCGGTCCCCTCCCGGCTGCGGGGGACGTATGCCGGTGCGGCCTACAAAGCAGCCGAGCTGGCCGCGCTCGGGGTCACGGCCGTCGAGTTCCTGCCCCTGCACGAGACGCCCAACGACCACAACGAGCTGACGCGCGACGCAGCTGGGGACAACTACTGGGGGTATTCGACCTCATCGTTCTTCGCCCCGGACCGCCGCTACGCCGCCGACCGATCGCCTGGCGGGCCGACGCGCGAGCTGCGGGCGATGATCGAGCGCTTTCACGCCGAGGGCATCAAGGTCTACGCCGACGTCGTCTACAACCACACCTCCGAGGGCGGGGCGTCCGGCTCGGCGGCGACGATCCTCTCGTGGCGTGGTCTGGACAACGCCCACTTCTATGAGCTGGCCGACGACCCCGCCAGCTACGTGAACAGCAACGGCGTCGGGCCCAACGTCAATGCGGCGGACCCGCTCGCGGCAGACCTGATCCTGGCCTCGCTCCGCTACGGACACGATGCTCTCGGCTTCGACGGCTACCGCTTCGATCTGGCTTCGGTGATGGCCAACGGCTGCACGGTGGGCTGCTACACCTACGACGCGACCTTGCCCGAGCGCATCGCCGACGAGCTGGCCCGCGACGCCGACGGCGGTGCCGGGGTCGATCTCATCGCCGAGGCGTGGGGGACCGCGCCGGGCACCTATCAAGTCGGCAACTTCCCCGCGGGCTGGGCCGAATGGAACGATCGCTACCGCGACGCGATACGGCGCGACCTCAACCGGCTCGAGGTCGAGGCCCTGCCCCTGCGAGAGCTGATTCGGCGGGTGAGCGGAAGCCCCGATCTCTTCGAGGACGACGGCCGCCCGCCCGCGGCCTCGCTGAACTTCGTCGTGGCGCACGACGGGCTCACGCTCAACGACCTCTTTCGCTTCGAGGGCAAGGACAACGACCAGCCCTGGCCGTGGGGACCTTCGGACGGCGGGTCGGACGCCAACCTCGCCTCGAGTCACGCCGGCGATGCAGCAGCGCAGGCGACGGTGACACGCACCGCCACCGCGTTGCTGGCCCTGTCCGCTGGCGTGCCCATGCTGACCGGCGGCGATGAGTCCGGACGCACGCTGCAGGCCAACAACAACCCGTTCAATCTCGACAACGAGGCCAACTGGCTGTCGTGGCCTGGCGCCCCCGGCTACGACACGTCGCTCGCCGAGTTCACGGCCGCCATGCTCGCCTTTCGGGCCGCCCATGCCGCGCTACGACCCGACCACGGCTGGCGAGTCTTCGGGGACGCCGACGGCGACGGAATCACCGAGGTCCGCTGGCTTCGAGATGACGGGAGTTTCGTCGACGACGCGTACATCGACAGCGACACCAATCACTTCGTCGCGTGGCAGCTCGACGGCGACGAACTCGGCGACACCTCCCCCTCGCTCTACGTGGCGTACAACGGCTGGTCGGGCGAAGTCACGGCCACGCCCCCGGCCGCGCCGAAGGGAACCCAGTGGCGGCGTGCGATCGACACCAGCCCCTGGGGCAGCGCTTTTGGGCACGTACAGACCGACGGCCCGGTCGTCGAGGGAACGTACGTGGTCCGGCCGCGCAGCCTCGTCGTTCTCCTCGCAGCGCCGTGACGGCCAGCCCCTACGGGCAGCCCAGTCCAGCGCCGACCGCGACGTCGCCGTCGATGATCTCCCGACCGGTGCCCTCGCGAATGAAGTTGATGGCGTTGAGCCGCTCGATCGTCGCGTCGAAGGCCGCCAGGTCGAGACAGCCCACCTTGGTGGACGCCTCTGGCTTGACCAGCGCGTTCACCTGGCCCATCTGCCAGGACTGGTGGACGTCGTTGGACGCGTTCGAGCCCGAGCCCGCGCACGTGTCTCCGCAGTAGTCCAAGACGACCCCGACGGCTTCGGCCTCATTGGCGGCCGCCCACTCCCAGCCGCGCGCGGTCGCCCGGACGAAGCGTTCCGCCACCTCGCGGCCGGACATCCCCGAGCCCTTGAAGTCCTGGGTTTCCAGCAGGTCTGCGGTGGTGAAGATGAAGTCCTCGAGCAAACCGCAGCCCAGATCCGAGGCCGGGAACCGCTGCAGGTCGGCTTCGGTGTACCCTAGCCCGAGGATCTGGTTGAGCTCGTTGTAGACCATGGCGCTGGCCACATCGACGAGCTCCGAGCACTCGGCCCCGCCGTTGTCCTCACAGACGGTCTTGGTAGGGTCGTCCAAGGATGGAAACACCAGCGCCGGGTCGAACGCATAGCTGACGGTACTGACGTTCTCCTGGCCCTCTTGTGCGGTCCCCATGGTCTCGAGGTCCGTGAGCAATCCGGCCTGCTTGAGGCACGCGAGGACGGGCAGTTCGTTGCCGCCAGGCCACACCCCGACCTTGACCTTGTCGCCGTCGTCCGTCAGCTCGCGAAAGTCCTCGAGCGAGGACAGACCCGCGGCCGCAGGTGCGACCATCTCGAACCCGGAGCGCTGGTAGATCTGCGCGACGTGTCGAAGCTCGTAGTCCGAGTCCTCGACGTTTCGGATCATGTTCGAGATCCAGTCGGTCCCGAAGTCGGCACGGCCCTCCGCGACCTCCTGCGAGGGGTTGTAGAAGGTGTCACCCAAGACGCCGGGGATGATGCCGACCTGCAGGCCCTCGGCCTCGTAGAACGTCAGCCCATTCTCATCGAGGGGGAGCTTCATGGACACCTCCCCTTGGGGGGCTCCGTCCGCACCTGCGGGGATGCCCCCGGCGATGTAGTACCCGGCGAACTGCGCTTGCGGGAACCACTTCGACTGGAACACCACGGGTACGAGTTCGTCGCCGGTCTCGTCTGCGGAGTCCTCGCT
Organism: uncultured bacterium; assembly: GCA_963761755.1. Taxonomy (GTDB): domain Bacteria; phylum Myxococcota_A; class Polyangia; order Nannocystales; family Nannocystaceae; genus CAJXVA01. The sequence continues at coordinate 548,328 of CAVXIC010000012.1, read as the reverse complement.
GCAGCCCGTGAACACTGCTGCTGCGATCGAGAGGGCAACGATTGGATGCGTGCTTTTCATGGTCTATTCGTCCAGATGGGTTGTGCGTCGGTCAGACGGGTGGTTCGACGATGATGTTGAGCTGGTAGGGAAACGGATCGACGTCGGGGTCGGACTCAACGGCGAGGTAGTAGTCGTCGCCTTGAAGCTCGTCGACGGACAGTGCCGGGCACTCGCCGCTGTCCACGCTGGGCTCCCCTTCGGCCAGAACCTGACCGTTGGAGGCACGTGAGAGCGTCAGCGAGAGCCCCGGAGGGAGTGGCCCTTCGCACGCCTGACCCGAGCCGTCGAGCAGCGTCGCGCGAAGGTCGTGCCCAAACGGAATGCGAACGACGAAGAAGTCATCGTCACAGCGCGCACCCGCGGTCCCGGTGACCGCGCCCTCGCCCGAGGTGTCGTTGGTCAACAGCACCCGATTCGCCTCGGTGATGCCGTTGTTCGGCTCCCCCTCGAGGTCGGCCGTCGCAATGTCGCCGACGAGCTCGAAGCGGCAATCATCGCTGCACCCGTCGCCGTTGGTCGCGTTGCCGTCGTCACAGGACTCGCCAGGTTCTTGCTGGTTGTTGCCGCAGATCTGCTGGAGCAGCGTGACTTGTATGTCGCCGAGCTCACCGCCCCGCGAGTCGATGCCGATCCCGTACTCCGCCTGCTCGGGCGGAAAGAAGGTGAAGGCCTCTTCGAGGCCCGCCGTGCAGCGATCCCGCACGGCGACGCAGCGATCCGACTGACACCCCTGCAGGGAGTACAGGACGACGTCGACGTCCGGATCGAGCGGCCGGGCGAGGAGACGCCAGCGCTCGCCCGCATTGGCCGTGAACTTGAAGAATCCCTCCGCGCCGGTCGCACCGTCGAGCTGGTCCGAACCGCACGACAAGCTGCGGACGGTGTCCTGTCGTGGAGAGGCTTCCACCAGCAAATCGACCGACCCGGTCTGCAGCTCGGGAATGTCGACGAGGTCGAGCGGACAGATGTCTGCGAGCACGAGGCTGACCTCGGTTTCATCGGTGTCGGTCTCGCCGGTGTCCGACTCCGTCGAGGCGACGGCGTCGAGCAGGGAGGGGTCGAGGACGGAGCATCCCCCGAGCGAAAGCGTGAAGGCAGCCCCGGCCACCGCATGGCGGATCCGCGACTGCGAGCTGTGGATTCGGTTGGTCATCGGTAGGGATTCGACTCGGAGAGCGAAGCGTCTGAGGCGGAGGTCTGCTTCTTGCGAGGCGCCTCGCCCGGAGGGGTCGGCGCGGGTTGCTGGGGTTCGCTCGGCGACGAGTCGGACGACTTGGGCGCGGCCGACGGTGCCGTCGAACGACGTCGCCTGGAGCGCCGTACGGGCGGCGGCTTCGAACCCGGCGCCTCGTCGACAGAGGACGGGTCCTCCCCCGCGGCTTCGGTTTCGGTTTCGGCTTCGATTTCGTCCGCCGCGCCGCCGGGCTCGTCCTCGAGGACCTCGACGGCGGGCTGCTCCTCGTCGGCAGACCCATCGTCGGCACGCTCGATGAGCCCGGTCCGGACGGCGTCATCCGCGGTCGCGAGTCCGTCGTTGGCCCTGCGTGGGTCGGCGGTTCCCGAGCGCGCCGGCGGCGAGGGGTCGTTGGGTGGGGACTGCAGCTGGTACCACCCCCAGCCGAGGGCGGCCGCGGCTGCAATGCCGAGCAGGAAGAACGGGAGGACCGGCCGCCGATGACCATCGTCGGCGTGCGCTGCAGGCACGGGGCTCGACGCGTCGGTCAACCCCGCGACGTTTGCCGTCGACGCAACCTCCGTCTCGTTCATGCCTACGGACTGGGTCGCGAGCTGGGGCGGTGCGCGGAGGCTGTCGCCCGAGACCGACGCGCTGATCCGCGCCATGTCCTGCCGCTCCCGAACTTCAGCCTCGCACGAGGAGAGCACGAACTCGCCAACGGCAGCCCCGGAGGCGAGCAGCCCTTCCGCCATTGCCGCAGCACGGATCGCATCGGACATCTCCCGGGCCGATCCGTACCGGCGAGCCGGGTCACGCTCGAGCGCCCGGAGAACGACGTCATCGAGGAACGCGTTGGGCTTCTTGCCGACGGTACTCGGCGGAGCGATCGGTTGCTCCAAGATGTTCCGCATGATCTTGGCTTCGGAGTCGACCTGCTTCGCGAACAAAGACGCGCCGGTCAGGGCCCCCCACAGCGACACGCCCGCCGCCCAAATGTCCACCCGGTGATCGACCGATTCCTCGTCGATCAGCTGCTCGGGGGCGAGGTACGCGAGCTTGCCCTTGCGCATGTCGCCCGAGGTCTCCGTGAGTCGTACGCGCGCCTTGGCGACCCCGAAGTCGGAGATGCGCGTCGCACCGTCGGTCCCGATGAGGATGTTCTCCGGCGTGACGTCGCGATGGACGAGTTCCAGGCTGTTGCCCCGTCCGTCGGTGACCGTATGCGCCCCGTGAAGCCCCTGAAGCGCATCGACGAAGATCGTCGCGACGATGTCCTCGGGCACCGTCCCGCCCTTGCGGCGGACGAGCTTGGACAGCGACACCCCCTCGACATAGTCCATGACGATGAAGTGCTGGTCCCCATCCGTCCCGACGTCGTTCACCGCCACGACGTTTTGATGGTTGATCCGCGACGCCAAAGCGGCTTCGTCCCGAAGCATCGACACGAAGTTGGGATCGTCCGAGAGGTGCGCGTGGAGGAGCTTGAGCGCGTACAGCCGGTTCACACCTGCGTCCCGGCTCCGGCGGGCCAAGTAGACCGTTCCCATGCCCCCTCGAGCGATTTCGGTGATGAGCTGATACTCACCGACCATCACCACTTGAGGCGCCGGGGTGAGATTGTCCTCGGAGACCTTCGCGCGCTCGAGCACCTCGATGTCGACCGAGCTCCGACGTTCGCCCCCCAACAATGGGTAGAGGACCAAGCTCAGCGCAGGCGTCGTGAACGGCCGCACGAGGCAGGGAAACTCCTTCGCGCCCGGAAAGGGCACACGGTTGTCTCGCGAGGTCAGCAGAACGATGGGGACCGGAGAGGTCGTCTTGGTCTCGAGCTCGTCGATGAGGGCCTTTGCCTCTTCGGGTCGGCTGCAGTCGATGATGGCGGCTCGGAACCGATACTCCATCGCGAGCTCGATCGCATCTTCGATGGTGCCGGCGTCGGAGACTTCGAACCCTTCGAGGCGCAGGCCGGTCGTCGTGACCTTGCGCGAGGCGAGGTCGTGGTCGAAGTGAAGAAGGTGTTCGGCCTCCCCGGATACCGTGCTGGTCATCAGAATCGTCCCCCAAATCCGGCCCCTGGCCGCCCCATCCACACGATGGGGCGGACGGTGGGACTGTTGGCCTGCCGATCGTTGCGGCGCCACCGTCCCCAGTCCGTGACCGCAGCGAGCACGACGGTGACGACGGCGAGTCCTGCCGTCGCGCCGATGAGCGCGTTGGTGCGACGCTCTGCATCCTGGCCGTTGTTCAGCCGAGCGCGCGTCGGATCGGCCTCGTAGCGGCCATTGATCGCGTTGACGTCCATGCCACTCCAGACGAGGGCACCGCCGACCCCGGCGGTCGCCGCGGCTGAGACGATGAACCACGCCGGAGAGAGGCGAGCCCGCCGCGGCGCGACGTCGGTCTGGGGTCCGTCGACACTCGCGGAGACCCCTTCGGACTTCGCGGGCTCGGGCTCGGGCTCGGGTTCTTCGGGCGGCCGCTCGACCGACAGCGTCGTGACGTCGCTCGCGGAGCCTTCGACCTGCTCTCGACGGACGAGGTCCTTTCCGAACACGACGTCGAGGTCATGCGAGCCCGGCGGGAGGAAGACCTTGTGTTCGGTCGATGGCACATGGGACAGCGCGCGGCCCTCGGAGGAGACCGTGCACGGCGTACTGCACTCGACGTCCACGGTGAGGAGCTTGTCGGTGAGTTCGTCGAGCATCTGCTCCGAGAGCTCCTGCGACTTCGTGTCGTCGTAGCGCCGACCCAATGCCCAGGCCAGTGACGCCGCGCGATCGTTGCGACCCGCCATCTGGTAGTTCTTGATCGCAGCACGAAGCGCTTCGGGCGACGGAAGGATCGAGTCCGCGAGCTCGAACATCTCGGCCGCCCGCAGGTGGTCCCGAGACAGTTCGGCGCGTTGCCCCTGTTCGTAGGCATTCGCCGCGGCCGCGGCGTCGCCCGAGGGGGCGGCCGCCCCACGCCGCGGAGCGCCGGCAAGGCCGACGAGCAACGCGAGCGACGCAAGCGACGAGGAGATCCTGAGGGCTGGGATAGGCATCGGAAAACTGCGGCAGAACCGTGTTCTGTGGGATCCTAGACGGTGGGTGGCTCTAGGGGAAGGGTGTCTGGAGCGTCCAGACCGACGCGGGGAGTGGCGCAGGCGATTTGGTGGGAATCGGATCCCGCGATCGGACGGAACCGCGCCCAGGAGCAGGAATCGTCACCATGCGTGCAAACGTTTTCGCGCGCCGCAACGATGTGTTCCGACGATCCGATTGCGGCACCCGGTAGCATCGGCACATGCAACGCCGAGCGCTACTTGGGTGGGGTGCCGCATCCCTCGCGTCTGTATGGCTGCCCGGATGCGACGGCAAGTCCAGGCCCGGAACGACCCCCGGTCCGACCGCGTCGGTCCGCATGAAGATCTTCTCCCGAGGGACGATGGACGGGGACGGCGCCACGCTCTCGCGCATCTTTCCCTCACCGCAGCTGCGGCATCTCGATCCCTTTGTCCTGCTCGACGATTTCGACGTGCGCGCGCCGGCTGGTTTTCCCACCCACCCCCATCGTGGGTTCGAGGCCTTCACGTACATGATCGACGGAGCGTTCGAGCATCGCGACACGATGGGCAACGTGTCGACGATCACCTCGGGCGGCACCCAGCGCTTCAACTCCGGCCGAGGTGCGAAGCACTCCGAGATGCCCGCGAGCCAAGGCAGCAATCGCGGGCTGCAGCTGTGGGTCAACCTGCCCAGCGCGCTCAAGCGGATGGAGCCCGAGTACACCGGTCACCAAGGCGACGCGCTGCCCAGGCTCGACGACGGTGCGGAGCGGACCCGGATCATCTCCGGGACGGGCTCTCCGGTTGCGCTGCACACCGAGGTCGACTACCGAGACGTCACGCTGCTGGCCGATCGTTGGGCGACGACCATCCCGGAGGGGCGCAACACGCTCCTGTACGCGATGGAGGGCACGCTCACGGTCGGCGCGTACACGGCCGAGCGCGGCGAAGCCTTGCTGTTCGAGCCGGGCCACCTGGTCGTCGGCGGAGCGCCGGGCAGCCGCTTCGCGTACCTCAGCGGGCGTCCCCACGGCGATCCGATCCGACACCGCGGGCCGTTCGTCGACTGAGCGCGCTCAGCGAGTCCCGATCCCAGCCCTATCACCAGCCCTATCACCAGCCCTATCACCAGCCCTATCATGGGGCGCATCGAGATCGATCTCGGGCCCCACCGGCACGATGCCGGACGGGTTCACGGACGGATGCGACCGGTAGTAGTGCTGCTTGATGTGGTGCAGGTTGCAGCTGCGGGCGATGTTGGCCTGCTGGTAGATGTCCCGCGTGTAGCCCCAGAGGTTGGGGTAGTCGACCAAGCGGCGCACGTTGCACTTGAAGTGCGTGACGTAGACCGGGTCGAAGCGCAGCAGCGTCGGAAACAAGCAGATGTCGGCCTCGGTGAAGCGATCGCCCAGCAGGAAGCGACGGTCGGCCAGGTGTGCTTCCCAGCGGTCGAGCGCCGCGAACAGCTCGTTGACCGCGTCTTCGTATGCCGACTGCGTCTTCGCGAAGCCGCACCGATACACGCCGTTGTTCACCGAGCTGTAGAACGACGCGGCGGTCTCGTCGATCGCCTCCAGGAGATCGGACGGTGCCAGCTCGACCTCGCGGGTCCACAGCGACCGAAACTCGGTCGTCAACATGCGCAGGATGTCCCGCGACTCGTTGTTGACCAGCGTCGCGGTCTTCTTGTCCCACAGCACGGGCACGGTGGCGCGACCGGTGTAGTCCGGTTCAGCGCGCGTGTAGAGCTCGTGCAGGTAGTCGATGCCGTTGACGGTGTCGTGGATCTCGGCCTTGCCCTCGGCAAAGACCCAGCCCTGCTCGCGCATCAGCGGATGACACACGGAGATCGACAGGACGTCTTCGAGCCCCAGCAGCGCCCGCGCGATCAGGGTGCGATGCGCCCACGGACACGCGTAGGAGACATACAGATGGTAGCGGCCGGCCTCGGGCGCAAACGGCGTCGAGCCATCGGCCTTGACCTGATCTCGAAAGCTCGCCGACTGCCGCACGAACGCACCCGACTTCCCGGTCGGGAAGTGGTCTTCGCTCCGCCATCGCCCTTCGTAGAGGTGTCCCACGGCGGTAGGCTGACACGTTCCGGGGAGTTGGCGGCCTACGGCCCGCGGAACCCACCGTTGCGCGCAGCGGGTCCCTCACGGACCGACCGGGCTCCGCTCGATGCTGAGCCCTTCTCGGCCCGAGGCTCCGAGAGGCTCGGGATAGGACGCCCATCGGTCCTGGCCGTCTGCAATACTTCACAATGTGTTGGAGCATCGAGTGCTCGCTTCGAATCCAGACGTGTCGGCGCAGGTCGGATGCGGAATGCTCTGCATCGTCTATCGAGGCAGGCCTCTCGACAGCAACCCTGAGAACTCGGTGCTCTGGATCGACCAAGCGGCCAAAGCCCTGGGAGTGGAGGCGATTCCAGTGGCGGTGATCATCGAGGACCGCGCCGGATCACCGGACACCGAGGGCCGCCGTGCGTATGCCGATGGCATCAACCGTTCGGCGCCACAGATGGAGTGCTTCGCTCAGGTGATCTTGGCCTGCGGCCTCAAGGGCGCCGCGTACCGTTCCATCTGCAGCACCATCTACTTCTCACCCGCTACCCGACCAAGATCAAAGTCTTCGGAACCGTCGAGGGTGGCGCCGAGTGGATTCGCACCACCTCCAAGGTCTGCACGGCCTCGCCGCAGGCGTTGCAAGCCTTCATCAACGCGGTCCGGACGGCTTGATCAGGCGTCGAGGGTTCGGCTGCCCGTGACGAACGTGCCGCCCGGGGGGATCCGGTCGGCCTCGCTCCCACCAGGGACGGGGCCCGGCCACACCGACACGCTCGCGGCTGCGACCCGCTGCCCACGATCTTCGACCCAGGTGTCCCGCTCGGCGATCCACGCGAGCACGGCCGTGCGGGCGGCGTCGGTGATCTCCCGATCGTCGGACGCGTCACTCATCGTCAGCCCGGTCGCGATGGCCCAGTGCAGGGTCATCATGCGATGGGGGTCCTTGGGTGCGGCGTCCTTGGCCGCCTGCAGGCGGGCGATCTCCGCGACGCGGTCCGCCTGTGCCGCCTCTTCCGCCTCCACCATGATCGCGCGCTCCTCGTCGTCGAGCGGGCGCATCGCCTCGCGAAGTCGTGCCTCGGTCTTGGGCGAGACGCTCGTCACCAGCCGCAGCACCTGCGTGAACGCGGGCCGATCGACGAGCCAAGCCTCTGCAACGTCGAGGTCGGCGAACTCCGCACAGACGACCTCGCCGGTTCTGAGATCTCGGATGTTGAACTCGATCTTGGACTCGCTCTTGGACATGGCGAGTCCAAGTGTACCCCTCTAGTACGACTCGCAGCGGCCGTTGCTCTCGGCACACTTGACGCGGACGTGGATGTGAATCCGGTGCCCCTTCGCGTGCCGAACGAACCCTTGGTTGGTGCCCCGGGTGCTGGGGTACTGGATCGCCGCGGCGATCTCCGACGCGCTCGCGCCGGAGCGCTTGGCGGCGTTGCGCAGGACCTTCTGGCGACTCGTCTCGAGGAAGATGTACTCGATCTCGCCGGAGTCGATGAACGCCTTGATGAGCGCCCACGACAGATCCCAATCGATCGCGGAGATCCCGTTGTCCTTCTTGGACGCGCCCGGACGTCGAGGCAGACGGATGTCGATGTCGCGGCCGCTCTGGTGCGAACTGTGGGGCCGGAGCCGACCGCCGCCTCGCGTGCTCATGTCGGCAATCTTGATCTCGCCCTGGTAGCCGGTCTCGATCCGAAACGCCGCGATCGCGTCGTGGACGACCGTGACCGCGTGCGATGAGCCGAAGGACCGCTCCGGGTCGCGCAGCGTGTAGAAGTCGCTCTCGGGGAGCTGCACCCCGTTTTGAATGCGACCTCGGTTGGGCTTGCCGATCGACATGCCGTTGCTGCGCACCGAGATCGTGGGCACCGCGCCCGCACCGGGCTCGCCCTCGGCCCCCTCGGGCGGCGGGACCTCCATGGGGTTGGTGTAGATCGTGAGCTTCTGACCGGTCTTGAACGCCCGGGGCACCTTGCGGTTCCAGTAGCGAAGGTCCGACTCCCGCACCCCGAACGTCGCGGCGATCTTCGCCCAACGATCGCCACGCTTGACCTCGTAGGTGATCTTCTCGCGCGGCGGCGGGACGCGGCGAGCGTGGACCTTGAGCGTCTGCCCGGCGTAGATCCACTTCTTGGACTTGAGGCGCTTGTTCCAGCGCACCAACTCGTTCTCGGAGACGCCGTATCGCGCGCACACGTCGGTGATGCGCTCGCGCGGCACGACCTTGTGCTTGACCCAGGTGCGCCCATCGGCGCCCTCGTCGCCGGCAAACTCCGCAGCGCCGGCGTCGGGCCGCATCGTGACCCGGGCCCACGCACCCGGAGATGCACATCCGGACAGGACCAGCGCGCCCAGCACCAGCAGGCGGCAGGTCGGAGTCACCGCTGGCCTCCGGGCAGGTTCACGAACGGGTCAGACGACGCGGCGCCGGAATTGTTCGCGCCCGCGTCAATCCGCCTGCGCTGAAGCATCCTCGATCTCCAGCGCCTCGAGGATCTTGGGATAGACCGCGTCGGCGAAGAACTGGCTGCCGGCCATGGTGAAGTGGATCTTGTCGTCAGCGCGCAGAGCCTTGTTGTGGCCCTTGGCACCGACCTGGCCGTGGGTGAGCATCCCGCCCTCGGCGTCGGAGACCATCGGTACCGTGTCGAGGTAGGTCGCAGAGGCGTGCGCCTCGACCGCCGCCTTCTGCACGCTGCGGATTGTCTCCAGCTTCTTCTCGAAGGAGCGCAGCCCCATCGTCGGCATGCCCAGCCAGACGATCTCCCGGTCCGGCGCCGACACCTCGGCCAAGAAGCTGGCCATCCGTTCCTGGTAACTGGCTGGCCAGTCCTCATGCATCCACGGGACGCGTCGACCGTCGCTTTTCTTCCGGTGCGTCAGGTCCTGACCGTCGTTGCCTCCCATCAGCACCACGACCATGTCGGGCTCGCGCAGCTCGACCTGGCGCTTGGCCTCGGCCATCCAATCGAAGAAATCGGGCCGGGCGAGGCCCGAGGCGCTCTTGCCCTTGCGGTAGGCGACCACCTGCGGATGGGCATCGAGCTGCTTCTCGAGCAGGGCACCAAACCCGGTGGCGATCAGGCTGTCGCCGAGGATCAACACCTTGTAGGTCGGCAGCGCCGCCGGATCTGCATCGTCGGCATCCTCTGCGGGAGCCGGGTCGTCGGCCTTGGCCAGCGCCGAAGGGTCCACCGCGGCCGCCGCGAGGGTGGGCTCGCCGTCGGGCGAGGGCTGCTCGTCCGACGGCTCCGCCTCGGCGACCTCGGCAGGCGCATCCGGGGCTGGCTCGGACGCGTCCGAGGAGGGTGCGCTCGAAGCTGCCGCGTCGGAACCGGCGGCGGCTGGAGTCGAGCTCTTGTCGCACCCCATGAGGAGGGCGAGAAGCAGAAGGGGCGTGACCGCTGCGGTTCGGGTCATGGTTGAACGCTATCCCGGTTGAAGGGCTCGTCGAAATAACGCAGAAACTGCCGCAGGGCCAGAATTGGGCTGCGCAAATGGCACTTCCGGCGCCGAAGGCGCGGAAAGCCCCTCGGGGACAGTTTCTCGAAGGCGCTGGAAACGCTGGGCATTTGGCCCGTGTTTGGTCGCGATCGAAGGGTGGCAACTCCAGCTGCCATGTGGAAGACTAGAGGCGTCGCCCGAAGAGCGGGCGCATCAGTTCTCACACCGCGTTCGGAACACACCCTCATGAGCTCTCGCGAAACTCGCAACTCCCTTCAGCGCTGGCGGCTCGGCCGTCGAGTCGTCCTCGGCTCCATCCTTCTCGCCGGAACCATGGCCACCTCGGCGGCCGTGATGTACCGCATGGCCGCGTCCGACTGCGCACTGGAGCACCAGGTCAACCGCGCGTACACGTACAGCGGCATCGGCGTGGTGATCGAGCGGGAGCAGGGCCACGTCGTGGTGTCTCGCGTGATCAAGGGTTCTCCGGCCGACGGCAAGATCGTCCCCGGCGCACGCCTGCTCAAGATCGAGGGCGAGCAGCTTCGGGGCGTCGAGCAGTGGGCGGCCGCGATCCGCGGGGAGCCCGGGACCAGCTTCGAGATGGAGGTTGCCTACCCGTGCGGCGGCATGAAGCGCGTGTTCCTGACGCGGGACGTCGTGCGCGTGCGCTACTAGTCGCGTCCTTCCATCTCGGAACGCGAAGACGCCATCGTCCCTGTCCGGGGCGGTGGCGTTTTTGCGTGTGCCCACGCTTCGAAGCGATCTAGCGCTCGGCGCCGGGCACCAGCCACACATCGTCGACGAAGAGCGCAGCCGTCGGGGCGTCATCGCGCAGCTCGAGCACCACCTCGCGTCCGGCCCACTGCGACGGCACATCCCATCGGACCGGGGCCAGCGACAGATGGGTTTGCGGCAGCGGCAGCGGCACGCGATCATCGCCAGCGACGATCGCAGCCTCGAGGCGATCCCTGGTGCCGACCGAACCCAGCAGCAGCTCGACCGCGCCGCCCTCGGGCAGGACGAACGGCGCCGAGCGTGCGCTGCCCGTCGCCTTCAACGCGCCTCGCGGTCCGGCGCTCGAATAGTAGGATCCGCCTCCCACCGGACCCACCGCGGGAAAGGTCCCGTTCACGCTCCGGGTCGCTCGGGGCCCAAAGGCTGCCCCCTGACGCGTGAAGGCCTCGACCCGCCCCGATTCGAAATCGGCGATCACCGTAGTTCCCGGCGGGCGTGAACGCGGCGCGCTGGGGGCGAACATCAGCTGGTCCGCGCGGTAGGGCGTGACCATGCCTGCTTCGGACATGTAGCCGGACATGGGCCGGACCCGCTGCTGCCCATGCAGTCGACGCTGCAGGCTGTATCCCCGCAGGCCGGAGGCCATCCACCGAGGGGGATCCCCCTCGGTCCAGACCTGCGCAAAGCGTTGGTCTCGCAGCTGTGCCACCACGGCGCGCTGAATCTCCCGTCGGTCCTCGGGCAGCACGTCGGTGATGCCCATGCTGCCGACGTGGCCGCCACCGCCGGCGAGCACCGACCACCACGGACGCTGCAGCGCCAGCACCGGACCGGGCGATTCCTCGATATCGGCGCGAAGCGTGGCCGCCCGCGCGCGACCTGACGCGGACGGGACCGTGCGATCCCAGCGCTGCCAGGCGTAGCTGGCCTTCAGCGAGCCCCAGCCGTGGCTCTGGATCGGCTGGAACATCGGCTCCACCGCGCCACTCCACGCCAGCTGCGCGAGCACGGCCCCGGTGCACACCCACGCGGGCCAGCCTCCGCGAGGCAGCAACACCGCCACCGCGATCGATCCCATCAACACGCCCGGGATGAACGCGTTGGGCTCGGCCCACTGCGTGGCGTAGCCCAGCGCCGACACCAGCAAACCCGTGGCCGCCATCAGGCCCCAGTACAGCGGGTCCTTCGCCTGCTTCCAGCGCCCGTCCTTCGAGGCCGCCCCGAGCCGAGCGGCGAGCGCGGCCAGGCCCACGATCGTGGCGAGCACGACGAACGGGCCCGCGTGCAGGAACATGCCCCAGGTCTTCTTCTCGAATCGTTCCTCGTTGAACGCGTGCGTCTGATGCAGCTCGTAGATGTAGTGCCACAGCCGCCCGTCGGTGAGCGCGTTGCCCACGAGCACCCCGCCGCCGTCGATCACCGCGATGCTCAGCGCGTACGCGGGCAGCTGCCGCGGGGCGACGATGAGCGCTCCGAGACCGCTGGCGATCACGAACGTCGCCGCGGTCTGCTTGGTCCAAAAGGACAGCGCCATCAGCACGCCGGCCGCGATCGCGGCCTTGTGGCTGCCTCGAGCCCCGCGCAGCACGACGAGTGCCCACAGGCACAGCGCCATCGCCATCGTGTCTGGCCGGGCCAGGTCGAGCCAGCGGAAGGTGAACACGTAGCCGGCCGCAAACAGACCGATCGCCGCCCAGCGATGCTCAGCGGGCTTGCCCGCCAGCGCCACCGCGCGCCAGATCGCCCAGCCGATGGCCACGCACGAGACGATGCTGACGAGCCGGCCCAGCGCAAAGCTGACCCCGACCACCTTGCCCAGCGATCCCAGCAGCACGGCGAAGCCTGGCGTGTACAGAAACGGCACGAAGTCGGGCCCCGGGGGTGGATACAGCGGCTCGCCGCGCGCGAAGCGGTGCGCCTGATGCAGCACCCCGCCCTCCATCCACTCCAGCTCCAGCGGAAAGCCGATCCGCAGGACCATCGCCAGCAGGACGACGGCGACCATCGTCGCGCTGGCGATGACGAGCAGCCGCCCCATCACCGTCATCGGACCTCCGCGCCAAACGGACCCACCACGCGGTCCGCGGGTCGGCGGCAGCAATACACGCCCGGCGGCAGCGCGCCGCCTTCAGCGTGGCGGTCTTCGATGGCCGGCAGGTCGATGCACGCCCAGCGATACGCCCGCCCATAGCCCCGAGGCTGCCACCCCCGCGGCGGCGGCCCGGACCCACGAAAGCCGACGTGACACAGCAGATCGGGGTCACGCTCCAGGATGTAGCTGCGCGGTGCATGCAGCTGGTGGCCCGGACGCGCGCCTTTGCCCGTGGAGGGGCCCGCCTCGGGCAGGGTCGCGATCACGGGATCGACGAGTCCGTACGCGTCTATCGTGGGCAGCTTGGCGCCGTAGGGCACCGCGCCGGCGGCCCCGACCGTGATCCAGGTCCCCGGCGGCAGGTTCTCGTGCATCCAGCGACCCGCGGCCAACCCGACCTTGGCGAAGCGATCCATCGCCACGGTGCCCTCCCACTTGCCATCGATCCACTTTCCACCCTGCGCGACGTCCTCCCGGTAGCGCGTCCGCGCCTGTCGACCCAGCACGCCCGCGACGACGACGACGACCGCCAACACGGCCCAGGACGATCGCGGTCCGAGCTTGCCGTCCATCCAGTCGGCGAGCTCGCCGAGCACCCAGCCGACCCAGACCGCGAGCAGGGCCGTGGCCACCAGGAAGAAGCGGGCGTAGGCCATGAAGTCGCCCCCGACGGACCAGCCGTACGCGACCACGGCCGCGGCCGGCAGCGCGACGATCAGATGGCGCGGCCGCAGCAGCAGGACCAACGGCGACAACGCCCACAGGTAGACGTGCTCCGCCCACGCCTCGACGTACGCGCGTCCGTAGGTGTCGCGCAGCAGCGCGCCGTGGACCTTGATCGACCACGTGTTGGGCACCCACTGCCCGTAGTAGGCGTGGCGCCACAGCAGGTGGGCGAGCAGCGGTCCGACGAAGACGGCCCCTGCGAGCGCGACGCGTCGCCACGGCACCGCATCCAGCCCTTGGCGGCCCCGAGGCGCACGAAGCAGGAGCCATGCGACGCCGAAGCAGGCGATGGGCAGCAGGGCGTCGGGACGCGTGAGCCCGGCGAGCGCCGCGATGGCCCCCGCCGTGACGATGCGGCCTCGGGTCCACAGCACCATCGCGCCGAGGACCAGCGCCGCCGCGAAGCTCGTCTCTAGCCCGCTTCCGCTCCACACCATCGCCTCGGGCAGCGCGACCAGCAGCAGGGCCGGAGTGAGTTGCAGCGGCCGCAGCGGTGCGCGGGCTTGGTCCTGCAGCGCGCGCAGGAGCATCACCGAGAGGACGACCAGGGCGAGGCTCGAGGCAACCGTCAGCACGGGCGCCAGCGTCGGCGGCTCGACGCCCACACTGACGCCCAGCGCCAGCAACACCACCCACGCGAAGTTGGTGTAGCCCTCGACCCGCTCGGGCGGGTCCACCCCCACGTTGAACGCGGGCACCCCGTAGGTCCCCAGGTTCTCGGCGTACCGAAACGAGATGAACGCGTCGTCGCACAGGAATCGCCACGTCCAGGCCTGGACCACGAAGGCGACGAGCACGGCCAGGCCCAGCACCACGGCCAGCGGCGCGGCTCGGACAGCGGACTGCGGCGTGCTCGGGGCGTCGATGCGCCATCCTACCGCCCCGGCGGCAGCCTTGGTACAACGGCCATCCGACAGAGCCCGCATGTCCGCTTCGCCGCACGCTCGACCCCAGGTCAAGCTCCTGATCCAGATCCCGTGTCTCAACGAACGGGAGCACCTCGGCGGCACGTTCGCCGACCTGCCAAGGTCGATCGACGGGGTCGACACGATCGAGGTGCTGGTCATCGACGACGGCAGCACCGACGGAACGCCCCGCGTTGCCCGCGAGCTGGGCGTGCATCACATCGTCTCGTTCCCGCGCAACCGAGGGCTCGCAGTTGCGCACATGGCGGGCGTGGATGCGTGCCTACGGCTGGGCGCCGACATCATCGTCAACACCGATGCCGACAATCAGTACAAGGGTGAGGACATCGCCCGGCTCGTCGAGCCGCTGGTGGCCGGACGCGCCGACGTCGTGATCGGCGACCGCCAGACCGACACGATCGCGCACTTCTCATTCCTCAAGAAGGTGCTGCAGCGCTGGGGTTCGCGGGTGGTTCGCCGCGCCTCCGGTACACCGGTCGCCGACTCCACGAGCGGCTTCCGGGCGTTCAACCGCAACGCCGCCTACCACCTGTTCGTGCACAACCGCTTCACGTACACGCTGGAGACGATCATCCAGGCCGGTCAAGCCGGGCTGGTGATCGAGAACGTGCCGATCACCACCAACCCCCAGACGCGAGAGTCACGGCTGTTCTCGTCGATCCCCGAGTACCTGCGGCGCAACGGCTCGGTCATCGTCCGGGCGTACAACATGTACTGGCCGGTGCAGACCTTCGGCTTCCTCGCCCTGGTCCTGCTCGGCATCGGAGTGCTGCTGGGCGGCAGGTTCGCGTACTTCTACCTGCAAGACCCCGACTACAGCGGCCACATTCAGTCCCTGCTGGTCGGCGTGGGCGCCCTCATCCTCGCGTTCCTCGTCGGACTGATGGCCCTGGTCGGCGACCTGCTGGCCAGCAACCGCCGGCTCACCGAAGAGCTGCTCTACCGCGTCCGGCGACTCGATGCCGCGCTCGCCTCGGGCGCCAACGTCCACGGCGTCGAAGGGGTCGACTCGACCGGCGCCGCGGCCTGGGTCGCGGAGGAGGCTTCATGAACGCGAGCGCGGGCAACGTGGTGGGCAACCACTATGACAAGTACGGCACCCGCAATCCGATCGCGCGCGCCCTGATGGCGGGGTTCATGGGCGGCGCGGAGTCCCTGTACCGTCTCGCAGCCGCCGACAGCGTGCTCGAGGTTGGCTGCGGCGAGGGGCACTTGGCCCGAGCTCTGCTCGGGGCCGGGCCCTCCCCGGCGCGCTTCGAGATCACCGACGTCGACATCGGCCAGGTTCCCAGCGACCTGCCCGCACCGCTGCACGCCCGCGAGGCCGACGTCTACGCCCTCCCCTATCCCGATGACGCGTTCGACCTGGTCGTGTGCTGCGAGGTCCTCGAGCACCTCGAAGATCCCGACGCCGGCCTGCGCGAGGTCGCACGCGTGGCCAAACACCGCGTGCTGCTGTCGACCCCCTGGGAGCCCGTGTGGCGGGCGATGAACATGGCCCGCGGCAAGTATCTGCGCGAGCTCGGCAACACCCCGGGGCACCTTCAGCACTTCTCGCGCCGCGGGCTCGAGCAGCTCGCGAGCAGACACCTGTCGATTCTCCAGCGGCGCACGCCGCTGCCGTGGACGATGCTGCTCGGTGCCCCACTCCGCTGACACCCTGAGGATGCGCGCGCTGAAGTGGTGGCCGACCGTGCTCGTCACCGCCGTGGGGCTCGCCGTGCTGTGGCCCATCCCGCTGGGCCAGATGCCGCTGTCGGCCGACCACACGGTCCACCTCACCCGGACGTGGATGTGGGCCCAAGAGCTGGCCCACGGCAACCTCCGCGGCTGGAGTCCGGTGTGGTTCTTCGGCACCCCGGTCGGAGAGCTCTATCCCGTGCTCGGCGACGCGATCGTCATCGCATTTCGGGTGCTCTCCTTCGGGCTGCTCGACTGGCCGACCGCCTACGCGCTGGGGTTCACGCTGGTCTTCCTCACCCAGGGCTGGGTCCTGCTGCGGGCGGGTCGGGCGCTGGGCTGGGGTGTCCTACCCGGCCTCGTCGCCGCGACGCTGGCGATGATCGACGTGGGCGCCTACCGGGAGGGCGGCTTCATCTACACCGTCTACTACGGGGTGTGGCCGCAGGCCCTGGCCACCAGCTTCACGTGGCTGGGCATCGCCGAGCTGACCGGGCTGCCCAGAGCCCACGACGGCCCCGCCCATCGCCGCTCGATCGCCCGGGCGGCCGCGGCGATGGGCGCAGCGCTCCTGGCTCACCCGATGTCGATGGCGGTCTTTGCCCTCGCGGGCCCCATCGTCGTGTTCACGACCGGGCTCGGCTCCGCGGCGCGCCTGCGAAAGAGCACCGCCGGCGGACTGGTCGCAGGCGTGCTCGGCGTCGCGCTCGCGCTGTGGTGGCTCGTGCCGATGTTCAGCCACCGGGCGTGGATGGCCAGCTACGGCTGGCTCTGGCAGCCCCTCGACGTCCTGGTGGCCCGCGCCCTGGAGGGCCGATGGGCGCAGTCGATGCCGCCGCTGGTCGGGCACTGCGTGACCGGCGGCATCCTCTTGACCGCCCTCGTCGGCAGCCGTCCGGCGCGAGCGTTCGCCGTCGTCGCGCTCGCGCTGTGGGTTCTGTCCACCAGGGACATTCCGTGGCTCTTGCGCCTGGATCTGGTCAGCGAGGGCTTCACCCACCTGCAGTACCAGCGCTTCCTGACCGCGGCCAAGCCGGGCCTGTTCTTGATGGCCGGCGCGATGATCGGCGGCGTGGCCCACCTGGGCGGCCGCGCGTGGAGGCTCTCAGGCGCGCCGCGAGCCGCAGCGGTCCTCGCCTGGGGCGTGGTCCTGGCGACCGGGGTCGGCATCACCGCCCAGCAGCGCGAGGAGTTCGCCAAGAACCCGGTCTCCGACGTCCAGCTGGTTCGACTGCCGCAGATGCCGGAGCTGGACGCCGACTACGCCGCGCTCCGCACGTGGATGCGAGACACCTGGCGCAGCCGTGACCGCGACTTTCGCTTCGTCGTTCGCGACCAGCGCAACACCCATTGGTTCATGGACCTCCCGGTGTTCACCGAGGGCGCGCAGATCCTCAAGCTCGGCTTTACGCCGGGCGACAACTTCGTGCACAAGCCCGAACGTGGGCCTTCGGATCTGCTCGACCGCGCGGGCGTCCGCTACGAGATCCACCGCGGCCAGCGCAAGCGACGGGGCGAGGTGGCGCGCTTCGGCATGCTCTCGGTGGTCGAGCGGGATCGGTGGCCCAGCACCGCCCTCGCCGAGCTCCACGGCGAGGGCACGGTCGAGGTCCTCGAGGACGACGTCGGCAGCGGCCGCGTTCGCGTGCGCGTGCAGGGCACCGACGCCCCGACCCGGCTGCTCTTCGGGATCGCCGGTTTCCCGCGCTGGGAGCTCGAGGGGCCCCACGGTCCGATCGAGTGGGAGGAAGCGCCCGCGACCGGCTTCGGGCCTGGCGCGACCCAGGCGGAGCGCCGAGGAGGCGCATACCGAGGCGGCAAGGTCGACGGCGACGACGGCACCGAGCCCACGCTCATCGCCGCCGACGTCACCGATGGGGACTACACGCTGCGCTACCGGACGCGCCGGACGCCCGACGTGCTGGCGGGCCTGGTGTCCGCGCTCGCGCTCGCGGTGGTGATCGTGCTGCTCGGCTGGCCCCGTCGCGCGGACGCGATCCGCCGCGCGGTCGACCGCACGCTGGCCGCGCTGGCGGCGATCGGACACCCGCTGGTCTGGGCAGCCGCGGCCCTCGCCCTGGTCGGCGCGACGAGCGTGAAGATCTCTCGCGGCCGCCGGGCGGAGGCGTCGTCCGTGGTGGGCCGAGCCCTCGACGGCGAGGCCTCGGTGCTCGAGCACGTGCGCCCCGACTTCACCAAGACCGACATGCTGATCCGCCCGGCGCTGGTCTTCGACCGCCGACACGCGCGGCCGGCCGTCGCGGCCTTCGCGAGCGTCACGCCCGGAGAAGCGCTGCTGGGGTGGGTGACCCTCGAAGACGACGACACCAAGCGCAAGCGCGAGGGTTCGGCCAGCCTTCGAATCGAGGTGCGGGCGGCCGGGGCGGACGACGCGTCGTGGGTCACGCTCTACGACCGTCGCCTCCCGCATCGCCCGGGACTCGTCGAGCTCGACCTGCCGCTCGAGGAGCTCGCGGGGCAGCCGATCGACGTGCGCGTGTCGTCGCAGGCCCAGGGCAAGCGCCCCCCCGAGCTCGCGGTGTACCTGCAGCTCGACGGGGGTGCACCGTGAGCCGCGCCGGGGCCCGGCGGCTGCTGATCGGCTTGGCCGCCCTCGCAGGCGTCGAGCTCGCCGCCGCCGCAGCCTCGTATCGCGATGTGATCGACGACGCCGACTGGAACGCGCTGGCGCTGGCCCTCGAGCGCGACGACGCCGACTCGGTTCGACTGGCCACGGGCTGGCTAGGACCGCGGGCACGCATGGAGGTCCCGGCCCTGGCCGCCAGCGGTTCGGCAGCGGCACCGGATCTCTTCGGCATCGAGACGCTCACCGTCGTCGGGCTGGGCGCGTCCTGGTCCGACGCGCTCGACCGCGAGCTCGAGGGGGACAGGCGACCAGGCCTGGTGGAGCGCGAGGAGGTCGGGCCCTTCACCCTCGCCCGGTACCGCTTCGCGCACGCGCCATCCACCGTGGTCGACTGGCTCGCGAACCCGCCGAGTTTCTCCACGCCTCAGGGGCTCTGCAGACCCTCCGGGTCGAGCTGGCGCTGCAAGGAGGGAACGGTCCGGCTGCAGTTCGCCGAGGTCGACTACGCGCCGCGGCGTTGCTTCACCCTCGCCCTCCCCGACGGGACGCCGCTGACCCTGCGGGCCCAGGACATGCAGCTGGGCACCTCGCTGCGCGGGCACGTCGGGGTGACCGACTTCAACGCTCGACTCCGAAGCGACGCACCCATCTCGGTGCAGGCGCGAATCGACGGGCAGTCGCGCGGGCACTTCACCGTCACCGACGTCCAGGGGTGGCGCCCCTTCGTCATCCCGACCACCCCCGGTCTGCACGACGTCGAGTTCGTGCTCACCGACACCGTCCAGGGCACGTGGGGACGCGCGGGACACGAGCCGGGCGAGGCTCGGAAGGTCTGCTTCGAGCTGCGTGCGCTGGGCGGAGGTGCGCCATGACCAAGGAGACGCCAGCGTGGGTCCGCCGGGCCGGTCCCCCGCTCGGCGCGCTGCTGATCGCGCTCCTGGTCACCGCCGGCCTCTGTGCCAGCCATCGCGACACCGGCTACGTCCGCGACGAGGGCATCTACTTCGAGGCCAGTCGCAGCTATGCCGCGTGGGTGGACCGGCTCCTCTCCGAGCCAGGGACGGCGCTGCGGCGCAAGGTTCGAGACCGCCACTTCGCCCCCGACCACGAGCACCCTGCGCTGATGAAGACCCTCGGTGGGGTCTCGGCGCAGTGGTTGGGCTCCGCCCCCGCGACCGAGGGCGCGCCGGCCCGCGCGGGGCTGATGCCCGAAGGCGCCGCGATGCGCCTGCCCGCCCAGCTCATGGCCGGACTCGCCGCGGGCCTGCTGTTCTTGGCCGGGTTTCGGAGGGCCGGCGCGCTCGCGGGCATCGTCGCCGCCGGCGCGTTCGTGCTCTTGCCTCGCGTCTGGTTCAACGCCGGGCTGCACGCGTTCGACGTCCCGGTCGCCACAGCAATCTTGGCCGTCGTGCTCGCGTACCGCCGCGCCCAGTCATCGGTGCGCTGGGGTGTCGCGGTGGGCGTGCTGCTGGGCGTCGCGATCGCGGTCAAGCACAACGCGCTGTTCGTGGGCCCCCTACTCGCGTGCTTTCACGCCGGCAACCTCGCGCTCGACCGCCTCCGCCACGGCCGCGTCGCACCGCGCAGCAGCTGGGTTCCCCTGCCCCTGGTGAGCATGCTGGTGCTGGCCCCCTTGGTCGCGTGGCTGCTGTGGCCGTGGATGTGGACCGACCCCGCCACCCGTCTGCAGGCCTACTTCGAGTTCCACCGCCAGCACTCCTGGTACAACATGGAGTTCCTCGGCGTGAACTACAACCAGCCGCCGATGCCCGCCGGGTATCCGCTGGCGATGACGCTGGCCACGGTGCCGGCGGCCATCTGGGTGACCGCCGCGCTGGGGCTGGGACTGCAGGGGCGCCGCGACCTGTCGGCCCCCATCCCCCGCGAGGGCACCGCGTCGTTCTGGCGGCCACGACCAGACGCACTCCCGCGGCGAGATGCGCTGCTGTACGGACTCTTCGCAGCCTTTCCGCTGCTGCTGATCAGCCTGCCCTCGACGCCGATCTTCGGTGGCACCAAACACTGGATCACCGCCTACCCCTTCATGGCCCTGCTGTGCGCCGAAGCCTGGGGGCGCCTGTGGCCCGTCGCTGGGGTGCCCACGGCCCGACGTCGCTGGATGCAGCCGGCGCTCGCGGCCCTGCTGCTCGCCCCGGGCGCGGTCTCGATCCGCGATGCCCCCACGCTCGGACTCTCGCAGTACGCTCCGCTGGTCGGAGGCCCTCGAGGCGCGGCGGAGCTGGGGCTCAACCGCGGGTTTTGGGGCCACGCCGTCTCCGGTGTCCTGCCCGCGGAGGGCGGACGTCTCTTCCTGCACGACCTGCACGAGCTCGCGCGCCGGCAATACGCCCGCGAGGGTCGCTGGCCCGAGGGCCTGGAACCGGCACCCCTGTCTCGGGCCAACGCAGCCCTGCAGTTTCACGAGCTCCACATGACGACCTACGAGGTCGACGCCTGGAACCGCTTCGGCACCACCGCGCCTACCGCCGTGCTGGAGCTCGACGATGTGCCGCTGACGAGTTTGTACGAGAACCGGTGAATCGGGCCGCGGTCGCCCGGCTGCGCTTCGGGGGGGCGACGCACATGGACGTACATCAGGCTCAGCGAGCCCGCTGAGCATCCGCAGGAGCGAAGAGGGACCTCACAACACCGGCGTTGCGTCCCGAAAGCGGCCCCCCGTAGAGTGCGCTGTCGACCTCCGCGGGTCGACCTCGGCCGACGAAAGCAGCCACGACCCGTGATCGAAGCGACCAGCGATTTCACCAAGCATCCCAAAGGCCTTCGGGTCCTCTTCATGGCCGAGATGTGGGAGCGCTTCTGCTACTACGGCATGCGCACCCTGCTGACCCTGTACTTGGTGGAGTCACTGCTCATGGGGGACAAGGCCGCGTTCGGGGTGTACGGGGCCTACACCGCGCTCGTCTACGCCGCGCCGGTCATCGGCGGCAAGCTGGCCGACAACCTGCTGGGATACCAGCGCGCCGTCCTGCTCGGCGGCGTGATGATGGCGATCGGGGAGTTCATCCTCATCGGCCATCTGGTCATCGCTCCCGACGACGTCGACCTCGCCACGACGCTGATGTACGTCGGCATGGGTCTGATCATCGTCGGCAACGGCTACTTCAAGGCCAACATCTCGTCCATCGTCGGCAAGCTCTACGACGACCGCCCCGGACTCAAGGACTCGGGGTTCACGATTTTCTACATCGGCATCAACGTCGGAGCCCTGCTCGCCACCACGGTCTGCGCGTGGGTTGGGGCCGAGTACGGCCGCGAGTACGGCTTCGGCCTCGCGGGCGTCGGCATGCTGCTGGGTGTCGGTCAGTTCTTTCTCGGCCGCGGACTGCTCGAGGGCAAGGGCCTCGCGCCAAACGAAGAGCGCCTGCACGAGGGCTTCCTCGGACCCCTCAGCCGGTGGCACGTCACCGTCATCGCCTCGTTCGTGGTCGGTCTGTCGCTGTACTTCCTGCTCACCAATGCCGGCCTGGTCGGCTGGCTGCTCGCCGGCACGGCCGTCATCGTGGCCATCGCCCTGGTGAGGGCCTCCGCGATCGAGGGCAAGGTCCAGACCCACCGAACGATCGCGCTGTTCATCTTCATGGCGATCAACGTGGTGTGGTGGGCGCTCTTCGAGCAGGCGGGTACGTCCCTCACCCTCTTCGCCGACCGGGCGGTCGACCGCATGATCGGGGGCTGGGAGATGCCCGCCGAGAACACGCAGTTCTTCAACCCCTTCTTCATCGTGGTGTTCGGCTCGGTCTTCTCCACGATGTGGGCCAAGCTGGACCGCGTGGGCAAGAGCCCCAACATCCCGATCAAGTTCGGGCTGGCGTTCCTGCAGCTGGGCCTGGGCTTCTACATGCTGGTCATCGGGTCGTCGTTCGCTGGCGCCGACTTCAAGGTCCCGCTGACCTTCCTGGCGCTGCTGTACCTGTTCCACACCACCGGTGAGCTGTTCCTTTCACCGATCGGCCTGTCGATGGTCACCAAGCTCGCGCCCAAGTCCCAGACCGCCTCGGTCATGGGCGCGTGGTTCCTGTCCTTTGCAGGCGCCAACTTCGTCGGGGGAGAGATCGCAAAGCTCACCGGGGGCGAAGGGGGTGAAGGCGCGGCGCCCCAAACCGCTGAAGCGGTCATGAACGCATACGTCGGTACCTACGCGAGCTTCAGCTACGTGATCGTGGCGATCGGGGTCTTGGTGATCCTGCTGAACAAGCCGTTCAACAAGCTCATGCACGGCGTCACGTAGCGGTCATCCGCATGGGCTGCGGGCTTTGCAGGTGCGCCCGCACTTCTCGGTCGAGCTCGTCCAAGCATGCTTCGAGCCGCGCGGCCCTCGCCAACACCTCGTCCATCGCAGCATCGGCGACCACGGCGTCTTCGAGCGCCCGCGCGTACTCGAGGAGCCGAGGCCGAATCAGGCCCATGAAGGACCCGGAGAGCAGGTGCCCCACAGCGCGCAGCTGCTCTGGGTCCCGAGCCTCGATGCCGCGCCGCAACCCCGCCGCTTGCTGCGGGTTCGAGGCGACGAAGACCTCGAGGCAAAGCCGCGCCGACTCCTCGTCGGCGCCCAACGCGTCGACGACCTCGGGCACCCGCAGCCGCTCGGCGATGGTCGGCCTGACCGCATCGTTCGCCGGCGCTTCGTCCGACCGCGCGAGCACGCCCTGCACCATCTCGAACAGCGCCGCGGATCGGATCGGCTTGGTCAGGAAGTCGTCCATCCCAGCCCGGCGGCACCGAGCCAGCTCCTCGGGCGAGGTCACCGCGGACAACCCTACGATTGCGACGCGCCGTCCTCGCGTGGACTCCCACCCGCGGATGCGCTCCGTCGCCGCCACGCCGTCGAGGCCCGGCATCTGCACGTCCATGAAGATGAGGTCGAACTCGCCGCTGGTGGCTGCGGAAAGCGCCTCGCCCCCGTCCTTGGCGGTCTGAACCGTATGGCCGACCTTCTCCAGCAGTCGGGCCGTGATCGCCCGGTTCGCGGGGTTGTCGTCGACGAGCAAGATGACCGCCTTCCGATGCGCGGTCGTCACGGGTGACCGAGCTGGGACGACCTCCCGGTTGGCCAACGTTCGAAGCGCCGCCGCGGCCACCGCAGGGCCGAGCTGCATCGGGAGGGACAGCGTCGCCGCGGTCGTTTCTGGATCCTCCTGGACCCCAAAGAGGACGGATCGAACGCCAGCGAGCTCCGGCACGGCGAGCGCGGGCAAGATCACCGACGCCGCCGTCCCCTCGGCGTCCAGCAGCACGACGTCGAAGCATCGACAGGCCAACGCGGCGTTCGCAAGTTGGCACAGCGCGGACAACGTGTCGGACACGGACACCACGCAACCTCCCGTCGGCCGAACCGCACCCCGCATGGCTTCGAGGGTCTCGTCATCCCCACCGAGCAGCAGCACGTTCCACGGCGGGATGGGCGCTTGGGTCGCCTGCCCCAGCCGTTGAAGCCAGACGGTAAAGAAGAACCGGGCCCCCCTACCGAGCTCGCTTTCGACCCACAGACGACCGCCGAAGAGCTCCACGAGCCGACGCGAGATCGCCAGGCCCAGCCCGGTTCCACCGTGGCGCCGGGTCGACGATCCGTCACCCTGCTCGAACACCTCGAAGATCGCGTCCTGCGAGTGCTTCGCGATGCCCGGCCCGGTGTCGGCGACGCAGAACTCGATGCACTGCTCGTCCCCCTGCTCCTCGAGGACCCGCGTCCGTACCTCGACGAATCCTCGGGCGGTGAACTTGACGGCGTTTCCCACCAGGTTCAGCAAGATCTGCCGTAGACGAGACTCGTCCCCCAGCATCACGCCGCTGGTGCGGGGGTCCATGTCGACCCGAAGCTCGAGACCCGCCTTCCGGGCCGGCGCGGTCATCAGCTCGATCACCGAGCTGACCTGCGCGTCGAGGTCGAACTCGATGGACTGCAGCGCCAGCCCGCCAGCCTCGATCTTCGAGAAGTCGAGGATGTCGTTGACCAGGGCGAGCAACGCGTCCGCAGCGCTCCGAATCGTCCGTACCCCGCGCGCCACGCCCGGGTCGAGCGTGTCCATCAACATCAGCTCCGCCATCCCGATCACCGCATTCATCGGCGTGCGGATCTCGTGGCTCATGCGAGCGAGGAAGTCGGTGCGGGCACGGCCCGCCGCAATCGCCTCGTCCCGCGCGCGAACGAGTTCGGCGGTTCGTGACGCGACCTCCTGCTCCAGCCCGATGTTCGCGCGCAGCAGGTCCGCGGCCTTCCGCTCGAGCAGACGCTCGGCTTCCACTCGCGCCGCCCTCTCCCGCTGGGCCTTTCGCTTCCACAGCGTGAGCTCGGTGACCGCGTCGGTCATCGCCCACCACCGCGTCTTCCACCGGACCACCGCCGGTCCTCGACCCTGTCGGAAGCCTCTTTGAACACCACGCTCTTCATCGCATCCCGGTGCGCGCCACTGCGCACCGGGGGATCATCGGAGCGAGACGCCGAGGGACACAGTCATGAAATGGAGCCAGTTGGTGTTGAAGCCGTCCGAGAACGGGTCCGGGTCGCTCGACGTGCCGCGCGCTCCGCCCCCGATGTAGCGGACGTTGAGGAACGTATCGACGCCGTAGGCGAGCGCCAAGCCGCCGCGAATGCTCGCATCGACGATGGCCCCCTCCACATCGCTGCTTCCCCCGTTGATGTAGCGAATGGGCGCGTAGAATCCGTCGATCTCTCCGCCCATCCAGAACCGCCCGCGCACGAAGCCGCGCCCGCGAAACTTGATGACCGGGACGGGCCCGACGTCACGCACCGCTCGCAGCTGCACGCCGTCCTGCGAGGCATACTCGATGTTCGCGTTGCGGATCTGCAGCGATGCGCCGAAGCCGACCTCCGAGTCCCCCGGCAAGATGTCGTAGAGGTAGCTGATCCTCCAGAACGGAAAGCTGTAGCGGAAGTTGATCGGCGTGCCCGCCGTGTACACCACGTCCTCGACCTGCAGGTCACGCTCCGCGACGACCTGCGACTCGAGGTTGAGCGGTTGGTACAGGAGGCTGACCGTGTGGCGACGATTCCAACCGATGTCGACGTCACCCGAGACGCGGCCGAACGCGAACAGCGTGTCCTGGCCGAGGTCCCTGCGCACGTCGACGTAGGTCCCCTCCGTGCCGAGCTTGAGCCGGTGGTCCAGGACGGAGAGGAAGCCGAGTTCGGCGTGAAGCCGCACGGCAAAGCGACGGGATGAATCGTTGAGGACCGAGTCTTGCGCCTCGGGAGACCCCGCGAGCGCGGTGCCGCAGGTGAAACACGTGATCAGTGCGGCGAGCGATGGAATGAGCCGTTTCATCTCGGAACCCGAGTCTTCATCCCCGAGTCTTCATCATAGATCGGCTCGCGCAATCCATTGCCCGCCTCGCCCGAGGACCCCGGCCCGCCCTCGGTGTCGGTCGCGTCGACCCCCTGAAGGTTCTCAGAGGCCGGTCAGGGCGACCAATCCGGAAGCGGCGGAACGTGCGCGCCGGGCGTCTTGCCCTCCATGCGGTGGGCGACGAACTGGGCGACGGTCCCCAGCTTGAGGTAGGGGTTGGACTCGAGCTGAGCGTCGAGCGTGGCCGCGGGCGTCGGTCCGTAGTTGTGGCCGGGGTACATCGTCGTGTCCGCCGGCAGGTCGTCGATCAGCTTGCGCAGCGTCGCGAACATGACCTCCGGGTCGCCGCCCACGAAGTCGCATCGACCGCACCCATCGACGAAGAGCGTGTCCCCGGTGACCACGTTGTCGCGGACCCGGAAGCAGATCGAGCCCGGCGTGTGCCCGGGGGTATGCAGGACGTCGACCTCGACCGCGCCCACCTTGATCGTGTCTCCCGGAGAGACCGGACGCAGGTTCTCGCAGCGGAAGCCCGAGAAGTCGATCTCCTCGCGAAGCATGTAGACGGGCACGTCCCGCTGCTCGAGCAGGTGCTCGACCTGGTCGACGTGATCGAGGTGGCTGTGCGTGCACAGGATCGCGTCGATCTTCACGTCGAGCTTGGCTTCCTCGGCGAGGATCGACTGCAGATGCCACGCCGGATCGACCACGGCGGCGACCCGGGCTGCCTTGTCGCCGACGAAGTATTGAAAGTTGTCCCAGGGACCCAGTTCGTATTGGTGGATGAACATCTTCAGTCCTCGTCCTAGTCGAAGGTGACGACCGAGCGAATCGAGTCGCCATCGTGCATCAGGTCGAACGCCTGGTTGATGTCCTTCAGCGGCATGGTGTGGGTGATGAGATCGTCGATCTCGATCTTCCCGTCCATGTACCAGTCGACGATCTTGGGCACGTCGGTGCGCCCCTTGGCGCCGCCGAACGCAGAGCCCCGCCAGTTGCGCCCGGTCACCAGCTGGAACGGCCGCGTGGAGATCTCCTCTCCAGCCCCGGCCACGCCGATGATGATCGAGGTCCCCCAGCCCTTGTGACAGCACTCGAGGGCATCGCGCATCACCTTGACGTTGCCGACGCACTCGAACGAGTAGTCCGCACCGCCGCCGGTCAGCTCGACCAAGTGCGGCACGAGCTCGCCGGAGGGGACCTCCTTGGCGTTCACGAAGTGGGTCATGCCGAACTTCTCCGCGAGCGCCTTCCGTCGCGGGTTGAGGTCGACGCCGACGATCATGTTGGCGCCGGCCAGGCGCGCCCCCTGGATGACGTTGAGCCCGATGCCGCCCAGGCCGAACACGACGACGTTGTCCCCCGGCGCGACCTTGGCGGTGTTGATGACCGCCCCGATGCCCGTGGTCACACCGCAGCCGATGTAGCAGACCTTGTCGAAGGGAGCGTCCTCGCGAATCTTGGCGACGGCGATCTCCGGGACCACCGCGTGGTTCGCGAACGTCGAGGTGCCCATGTAGTGGTAGAGCTTTTCACCGCCGATCGACAGCCTCGAGGTGCCGTCGGGCATCAGCCCCTTGCCCTGCGTGGAACGGATCGCCTGGCAGAGGTTGGTCTTGCCCGAGGTGCAGTACGAGCACTCTCGACACTCGGGTGTGTACAGCGGGATGACGTGGTCGCCGACCTTCAGTGAGCGCACGTCCGGCCCGACCTCGACCACGATGCCAGCCCCTTCGTGTCCCAGCACCGAGGGGAAGATCCCCTCGGGATCGGCACCGGACATCGTGTAGGCGTCGGTGTGGCAGACACCGGTCGCCTTCATCTCGATCAAGACCTCCCCCGCGCGAGGCGCGTCGAGGTCGACCTCTTCGATCGAAAGAGGTGCTCCGGCTTTGTGGGCGACGGCGGCGTGCGTCTTCATCGGCGACACCGTACCGCAGAGCACACGTCACGTCAGGGGATGTCGGCGCCGACCCAGTCGGACGCGTCGGGCACGGCAGGGCGAGGATCCCCGTCGATATCGACCAGAGGATCGCCCTGGGACCAGACCGCCACGCCCTCGAAGGGCATCCCGATGGCGTCGCGCCGAAGATGAAGATCGCCCCGGGGGTAGTCCTCGAACCATCGCCCGGTGTCGACCGCTCCGACCGCGACGTTGCCCTCGCCGAAGACCGCCTCCAGCGCGCTGTAGGACACGTCTGCAGCGGGACAGTCGATCTCCCCCATCGAAGCCTCGCTGATGACGATGCTGTTGCGAATCATGACGTCGTTGTCGCCGTCGCAGACGACCCCTTGCGCGCTGCCGAAGCCCGCGACGACGGTCGCGTAGTCGAGCCGGACCGACGAGCTGTGGGTCTGCAGGACCGAGACGTTGTTGCGGTCTCCCCCGATCAGCGAGTTGCGCACGGTCAGCGCCGACTCTTGGCTCACCGCGAATGCGCCGCCGCTGTTGTTGACGAGTTCACTGCGCTCGGCGTGGACGGACGCGCCTCGCACCTCCACGCCCACGCCGTAGGACTCCTCCAGGCGGACGTCGAGCAGGTACAGCGCGCTGCCCCCCTCGACTGTGATCGCAGCGCGCTCGTCCCACGAGGTGAGGCATGGCCGCTCGCCGCGCTCCCCGATCAGCGCGATCGATCGCGCCTGATCGATGACGAGCGTATCGAGCACGCAGGTCTCACCGGGGACGATGCGAATGGCCAGGCGCCCGCCGCTTTGGACCGTGTCGACCAGGGCCGAGATTTCTCCCGACACCGCGCCGCCGTCCTCGCCGACGCTGACGACCTCCTCGAAGCACCACCCCGACTCCAGGTCGCACGCGGTCTCGCACTCGTCGTGCGCCGTGCAGCCCCGGCACGCTCCGTCGTCTCCGCACACCGGCGTCGCGTCCACGCACAGGGCGTCGTCGTGAGCCCCGCACTCGACGCAGCCTTCGTCCCCGCACACCGGGGCGCCCGAGTCGAGCCCGGCACAGGCGGCGTCGGGCTCGTCGAGGTCACCGCACCCGACGCACTCGCCCTCCACGCAGAAAGGCTCGGAGCCCGAGCAGGCGGGCGAATCCCCGCATCCAGAGCCGCCACCGCTGCCCTCGCCGGTCTCGTCGTCCCAGCCCGCGCTCACGCCCGTCGGGTTGGGCATGTCCTCGTCACCGGTCTCGGTCCCCAGCTCTTCGGCCATTCCGCTGTCGGTGTACGCCCCGCAGCCGGCCAGCAGACCGCCCACGACGCTGGAGAGGACCCACACTGCGTGCTTCGTTTGCATCGGCCCGGCGTATGACATGGACCCACCTCTGCCGGAAATTTTGGCCCAAGGCGCGGACAGGATATCTCCTGTCGTGGTTCAGCCATGTTCCGCTCAGCACCACTACTCGCCCTCGCGTCCCTCTTGCTCGGCGCGTGCTCGTCCCCCAACGGGCCCATCGACAGCGGCATCGAATCCGAGGAACGCCTGATCGGCGGGTGGGACGGCGCGTCGACGTCGGGGACGAGCGTTCTGCTGCTCCGCGAAGGCCTCGCCGGCACGCTCAGCGCGACCCACCTGCACGCCGACGATTGGGAATACCAGATCAGCTTCTCGGTCGCGGGCGAGATGGCCGAGGACAACGAGAGCGTGCTGCTCGCGCTGTCCTGCGCCGAGGTCCGCATGCGGCCCGTGACCGCCGAGGGTGACGCGCCAGCGCCCCTGCCGGACCCCATCCCCTCCACCACCGATGAAGTGCCGGAGGAGCCGCCCTCGACGGAAGTCGTGTGGGACGCCCAGGACTGCTCGGGCTGGGGCCTCGAACTCGAGTGTGGCGTGGCAGGCGAGTGCGGACGCAACGACTGCAACCTCTTCTGCGACGTGACCTACTTCGGGGACGCGTTCGCGACCGCAGCGATCGAGCTCGCCAGCATCGAGGACGAGCTCGATCACTGGCAGCGGGTCTGACCCGAGCGCGCCGCTCCCCAGCGCGACGCTTCAATCCAGCCAGCGCGCGGTGTGCTCGCCCAGCCTCGGCACGGGCGCGTCGATCGGTGCCCCGACCGACCACGGCCCCCGCACCGGCCCGTGCTCGGGTCGGCGGGTGCGAAGCTGCGGATCGATCAGCGCTTCTTCGACCGTGAGCACCGGCGCGACCGGGACCCCACGCTCCCCAAAGCGCTCGACCCAGTGCGCCAGCGGCTTCGCAGCGATCTTGGCCGCGATGCGCTTGCGCAGCCCAGCGGCGGCCAAGAAGCGACCCCACAGCGGCAGCCCGCCGGCCCCCGACAGCTGCAGGACGTCGCAGGCGCTGCGCCAGAACTTGTCCTCGTCGACGATGCCGATGCTCAGGTAGCGACCGTCCGAGCAGCGGTAGACCGTGTAGTGCGGCAAGGTATGCAAGCGCAGTCGCTCGACGCTCTGGACCCGCTTGGTGCGACGCAGGCGTTCGCCCACCGCATCGAGCGTGGAGCGACCGCGACCGCTGGCCAAACTCTGCGCCAGCGCGCCGAACACCGAGCCGAGCGCACCGGGCATCGCCGAGGCTGCGCGTCGCAGCGCCTCGGCGGTGGGCTCGGCGACGTCGGCGAGGCTGGCATCGGCAGGCGTCAGGCCCTCGGACCACACGTATGTCCAGCTCATCAGCGCATCGACCATCGCAACGTCGAGCACCTGCCCTCGTCCCGTGCTTCCGCGCTCCACGAGCGCACCGAGGATCGCGGTGACCGCCGTCATCGCCGCCGACAGGTCCCCAAAGGGCAGCGCTCCCCCCATCGGCCGGCCGCGGGCGTCTCGAAGCATGTGGCACACCCCGGTCAACGCTTGAAAGTTCAGGTCATGCCCCGGCATGTCGCGGTACGGGCCCTGCTGACCGAACCCGCTGATCGAGCAGTAGACCAGGCGCTCGTTGGTCGTGGTCATGGCCTGGGGCCCGAGACCGAACCGGTCCATCACGCCGGGGCGAAACCCCTCCACCACCACGTCGGCCTTCGCGATCACGCGGCCGACGGCCTGGGCGACGAGGGGGTCCTTGAGGTCGGCGGCGACGCTCTGCTTGCCGGCCCCGAGGATCTCGAACATCCGCGGAAAGATCCGAGCGGCATCCCCGTGCGGCGGCTCCACCTTGACGACCTCGGCCCCCATCGACCGCAGCACCATGGTCGCGTATGGACCCGGCAGGTTCTGGGAGAAATCGACGACGACGATTCCCCGCAACGGCTGGCTGTGCTGCACCACGGGCGCAGAGTAAGGTTTTTTGGGGAAGCGGGAGTCGTCGGCTAACCAAGGGGTATGAGCCACGACGCGCCCCGTGCCTATTGGCCCGTTCGCCTGCTCCCGCTGCTCGCGGCCGCTTTGGGTGTCAGCGGCCTGCTCGCCGCGCAGGGGCCCATGGCGATCGTCGCGGGCATGCTGGTCGCCTCCGCCGTCGTCTTGGAGTGGAATGGATGGGGACGGCGGGCCAAACGTCGCGCGCGACCGCTGGCGCTCGCCACCCTCGCGGGGGCCTGTGTCTGCGCCCTCGCCCTGGCCGCGACCGGCGTCCGTGGCGGGGGCGATGCGGGCTCGGTCGTCGCTCGGCGCTGAATTGACGCGGCGGCTCGTCGCGTCCACTCTCGTCCGACATGGCCGGTGAGGATTCAGACGCGCCCTCGCGCGCCCTCGCGGTGCCACAGACGCTGGCGCCCCGGCCCGCGATGAAGCTCTCGGACTCGCTGCGGTCGGCGGCCCGCGACGAGTTCGTCTACGTGGGTCGCAACGGCGAGGTGCGGCCGGCGTGGCGCTACAAGGCCGGACGCGCCGTCGCGCTCGGCACCGCCGGTGCCCTCGGCCTCGCCGGCATCGGCCTGTGCATCGCCGTCGGCATGCCCTGGCTGAGCGTGTTCTACATCGGCGCGCTGGGGGTGGTCGGGAACGCGTGGCGGCACGGTGAGCGGCTCAAGGCCGCGGCCGCGATGGTCGCAGGCGAGCAGCTCGACGCCGCCGAGGTGCAGCTGCGCGAGTTGGTCCAGGCACGCACCGCATCCAAGATGATTCGCGCCCTGGCCTGGCACAACCTGGGGGGCGTGGAGATGCGGCGCGGCAACTCGAACCTCGCCCTCGAGCACGTGCAGAAGGCCCGCGACCTACTGACCGCCACCCGCAAGCACGCGGCCGGGCCCTGGCCGTGGATCAACCGCTTCAACGAGGCGCTCCTGCTCGCCCAAGTGGGCCGGCTCGCCGAAGCCCGCACCACCCTCGAGTCGCTGCAGTCCGCGCCCGAGGGCGAGTACTTCGCGATCCTGCGGCTCAACGTTCGCTTGATGCTCGCCTTCGCTGCCGACGACGTGTCGCTGCTTCCGCCCGATCTGCACGAGTGGACGCGGCTGGCGCTGGACACGACGTCGGCCGAGCTCGCGCTCACGCTGCTGGGATGGGCCCACGCGCGTCGCGGCGATGAGGACATGTCCACGCTGCTGGTCGAGCAAGCCTTCGACCGGATGGACGAAGGCCTCTTCGAGCGGCTCTACCCCAAGCCCTACGCTTGGCTGTGCAGCAAGCGTCCCGCCGCATGAGCGCGCGGTGGCTCTCGGCCAACCCCGACAAGGCCTGGGCCGAGCGGGTGCTGCTCCTGTACACGCCCGCATGGATGGTCGCGGTGGGGGTCATCATGGTGACCGGCTGGATCCACGCCTTGGGCGACGTCGGCTTCATGCTGTTCTCGCTCGCGGTCGCGGCTCCGGCCGTGCTCGCACCTGCGCTCCTGCATCGACGCAACGGGACGCCTCGGCCGTGGTGGCGCAGCTACTGGCTCAAGCTCAACGTCTGGTCCGCAATCCTCGTGTTCGGCGGGACCTACTTCGGGACCGCCTACTTCTTCGACCTCATGGGCATGCGCTACGGGTTCGACGTCACGTGGACCCTGCAGTCCCCGGTCGTGGGTCGGCACGGCGGCACGGTGCCGCTGTTCATGTATCCGCTGACCCAGGCCTACTTCGTCAGCTACTTCGTGCTGATGACCGTGGCGTACCGACGCCTGCGCACCCGTGTACGCCCGCCCGGCCGCGCCCTCCTCGTCCTGGGTCTCGCGTATGCCATCGCCTTCGCGGAGACGCTGGCGATGGCCAACCCGCTGATCGAAGGCGCCTTCGCCTACGCCGACCGCGGCCGGATGCTGCTGCTGGGGTCGTGGGGCTACGCGGTCTACTTCATCATCGGGCTCCCGATGGCCTTCGCCATCGACGAGCCGACCCAAGAGGATCCGGCGCCCGACTGGCCGCTGCGACGCGTCGCCTTTCACGCCGTCGGTGCGTACATGCTGATCCTGTGCGGGCTGGAGGTGTGGGCCCAGCTGATCGGCCCCCTGTAGAGAGGTCGAGCGGGGCGTCAGAACAAGTCGCGAAACCAGCGCATCACCGCGCTGCCCTCGTCGCCCTCGGGCGCCTCGCAGCTGCGCAGCATCTGGGCCAAGGATCCTGGGTCGACGCCGCCGGGGGCACCGATGAACACCAGCTTCGACCGCCGCGGCAGCTCCCCCCACGGCGCGCCCAGCTCCAACTCCGCTCTGCGCCCCACCACGTGGAGCACGGCCTGCCGCACGCGCTCCCGCGTCACCTGCACGATGCCCTTGACCCGAAACACCGTCGCCGGGAGGCCGTCGATCACCCGCTTGAGCCGCCGAGGCGACAGCGGAACATCGGTCGTGTAGCTCCACGTCGAGAACGTCGCGGCGTGATCGGTGGGCGTCTCGTCGCCCGCCATCTGCAGCTCGACGTTCACCTCGCACAGCGCGGGCACCGTCTGCGTCCCCAGGCCCAAGAGCAGCTCGGGCGGCACCCTGCCGCGACTGGCGGCGATGACCCGCGCGCGCGGGACCGCCTTGCGCACCTTGGCTTCTACGGCCTGCAGCGCGTCGTCGTCGAGCAGGTCGACCTTGCTCAGCACCACGATGTCGGCCGCCCGCAGATGGCCGCCGATCACCAGCCGCTCGCGAAAGCCAGCCGCGCGGTAGGCCTCGGCATCGACGACCACCACCACCCCGTCGAGCGTCACCAGGCCCTGGAGCTGCGGCGAGGCG
This sequence comes from uncultured bacterium, assembly GCA_963761755.1. Lineage (GTDB taxonomy): Bacteria > Myxococcota_A > Polyangia > Nannocystales > Nannocystaceae > CAJXVA01. Next base: position 514,462 of record CAVXIC010000012.1, on the reverse strand, counting down.
ATGGCCCGCGCAACCGCGGCCGGATCGCTGACCCCGCTGGCCTCGATCACGAGGTGGTCCGGGGGATCCTGCGCGGAGAGCATCGCGAAGATGGACGAGGCCAGGTCTTCCCGAATGCTGCAGCAAATGCAGCCCCCGCCCAGGCTGACCATGTCTCCGTCCACCCCGACGACCAGCTCGGCGTCGATGTTGATCGCGCCGAAGTCGTTGACCAACACCCCGAGCCGTCGGCTCTGGCCTCCGCGCGCGATCAGCTCGTTGAGCAGCGTCGTCTTGCCGGCGCCCAAGAAGCCGCCGATGACCGTCACCAAGGTGGGTGTAGATGCTTCCATGCCCTCGACCGGGCCCTCAGCCGCACGGCGCGTCGGCATCATCGCCGGGCTGGCGCAGCATCGTCGGCGGAATGGTCTCGTGCTTGCCGCCGCCCTCGCCAATCGCCGCGACGAGCTTGAGTTCGGCGCCGTGGCTGGACTCGAAGTACTCGACCTCGAGCACGTAGGTCCCCGGCTCGAGCAGGATCTTGCCGGTCCGGGTGCGTGGGGCATGAGAACCCCAGTTGTCGATCAGCCGTTCACCGTCGATGTAGAAGCGACTGCCGTCGTCGGAGGTGAGCCGAAACCGGTACTCGGCCTCCTCGTCGACTTCGAGGCAGGTGGTGTACGTGGCCGACCATTTATCGCGGGGCATGCCGCGGAATGGGGGCTCGTTCTCGAACTCGAACTCGAGCTTTCGCGCGTAGCGAATGCGCGAATCCCCCTCGAACTTCTTGCCTTCGAAGTACTCGCCGCGCCACGGCCCCTGCGGCCCCTTGATGACCGACCACGCGAGCGCGGCCAGCTGCGCAGCGATGACGACGCCGATGAACGCGAGCACGATGGGGCGCACGGGAAGCGCTGGGGAGCCGGCAGCCTCGGCGCGAGGCTCGGCTCCAGGATCGGAAGCGTCGAGGTCCACGGATTCGTCCATGCGGCGGTGAGCCTATATAGCAGGGTGTTGCACCGCGAGGGGCCGTGCGACGTGAGATTCACCCGCCCCCGTCCCGGCTCGTGGTACGCCTTGCGGTGCGGTGACCGGCGATCTCCTCGTTCTCGACGCGTACGCGCGGGCAGGCAGGCTCGAGCAGGAGCCGGCCCGATGACGTGGGTTTGGCGCATGCTGCGATTCCTGCGGCGCATTCTCGGCAACTTCCGCCGCAACAACGGTCTGCTGCTCGCCGGGGCGCTCGGCTACAACGCCCTGCTGTCGATGGTGCCCCTGGTCGCACTGATCCTCGTGATGCTCTCGGCCGTGTTCGACGAGGCGCAGCTGATGACCGCGCTCGCGGCTCAATCCCAGACGATCTTGCCTGGAAGCGGGGATGACCTCACCAGCGCCTTGGATGCCTTCCTCGAGCAAAGGGAAGTCGTCGGCACGGTCGGGGTCTTGGCGATGTTGGTGTTCAGCACCCTTGCGTTCCGGATGCTCGAGGACGCGATGGCGACCGTCTTCCGCCGCGACCGGCCCTCCCACACCCGCCGCTGGTGGATCTCCGCAATCCTGCCGCTGGGCTACGTCAGCGTGATGACGGCGGTCATCTTCCTGCTCACCGGGCTGATGGTCGTCCTCGATACGCTGCCGACCTCGGGCATCGTCATCTTCGGCGCCCGCATCGGCGGCCCCGAGCTGAGCATCCCGCTCGTCAAGCTCTTGGGGTTCGGCATGCTGGTCCTGGTCCTCTCGTCGTTCTACTGGGTGCTGCCGGTCGTCAACGTGAAGCTTCGTCGGGCCTTCGTCGGAGGTGCGGTCGCGGCTACGCTATGGGAGGCCACGCGCTCCCTGCTCGCCTGGTACTTCGCCAACCTGTCGCTGGTCGAGGTGATCTACGGCTCGCTGGCCACGGTCGTCGTGTTCCTGCTCGGACTCGAGGTCGCCGCGATCATCGTGCTCATCGGAGCAGAGGTCATCGCCGAGCTGGAGCGCAACGACCTCGTGGGCAAGGCGTGGTACGACGTCCCGCGCCCCGGCGAGAGCTACGCGTCGATGCGGCTCGATCCGCCGTAGCGTCGTGTGTGCGCCTCACTCGAAGACGTGCACGATCCGCGGGATCGTCTCGTCCACGTCGTCGCCCCACGCGTCGATCATGGTCGTCCCCAGACCGAGCCGGCCGTCGGCCGCAACACCCCAGCAGCGCAGCCGGGCATCGGACGTACGCGCGCACAGATGGTCTTCACCGCCCTCGATCGCCGTCGCCGCCTCCAGCAGCTTGAGCGGACCGAAGCCGTCCCAGTCCCCGGGCACCTCGTCGTCTCCGACCCTCTCGGTGGTGCCGTAGCCGGTCTGCCCTCGGTCCGCGTCGCCCCAGCATCGAACGGTGGCGTCGTTGAGCAGGGCGCACGACGCCCGGTCGGTGAGACCCGCCGCGCGTACGCCCAACGCACCCAGGCTCGCGTAGGCATCGTCGACGCGCTCGTCGTCGCCGATGGTCTCGGTGTGGCCCTGGCCGAGCTCCCCGTGCGCGTTGGCCCCGAAACACAGCAGCCCCGAGGTGACGTCGGCGACGCACGTGTGCCGGGTCGACAGGGCCAGTGCGCGCGCGGGGGCCGGCAGGTCGATCGGGCCCGCGCTCCCGGGGGTGGCGTGCAAACCGACGGGCTTGATGTCGCCCGTTCCCAGACGTCCATCGGCACCCTCTCCCCAGCAGTAGACGTCTCCGAAGGCGTCGAGCCCACAGGTGTGGTCGCCTCGCCCGGAGGCCAGCGCTCGCAGGGTGACGCCGGCGCCGAAGGGCACCGCGGGGGCGTCGGAGACCTCGGGATAGGGACCTTCGCCCGCTCCGACCGTGCCGGCGAAGTCGTCTCCGAGCCCGAGCTGCCCGGCCACGCCCAAGCCCCAGCACCGCACCTCGCCTCCCCGCAACAACGCGCACGAGTGGCTCGCGCCCGCCACGACGACCACCGCCTCCGCGCCCAGCGGCACGGCCACCGGCGCCTCCGGGGGATCATCGCCCCAGGTCTTGGTGTGCCCCAGGCCGAGCTGGCCGCGGTCATTCGCACCCCAGCACATCACCTCTCCGGCTTCGGTCACCGCGCAGGTGTGGCGCGCTCCAGCGGAGATCTGAACGACGGCAGGAAGTTGGACCGACGCCTCGGCGCTCGCAGGCGTCTCATCGTCTCCGATCGTCTCGGTGCTGCCGATCCCGAGCTGACCGAACGTGTTGCTGCCAAAGCAGCGCACCTCGCCTTCGAAGGAGACCGCGCAGGTGTGTGCCCCTCCCACCGAGAAGGTTTCGACGCCGATCGTCGTGGTGCAATCGGCTTCGCATCCGTCGCCGGCGCCGAGGTTGCCGTCGTCACAAAGCTCGTCGGCATCCAGGATCCCGTCACCACAGGCAGCGGGGGCATCCTCGCCCCCGCTGCTGGATCCGGCGTCGGTCCCTCCGCCACCGGACGCACCCGCCGCGCTGCCGCCGCTGCTCGAGTCGGGTCCTCGGCCCTCGTCGTCGACATCCCCCGAGGTCGACGAATCCACGACGCCCCCACTTCCGCCTTGGCCGCCCCCCCGCGACGGCGCAGTGGTTGCGTCCCCACAGCCAGGAGCGAAGACCCATACACAAGCCAGCGACGACAGCGCGCGATGCATGCCCTCCTCATCGCCCCGCGGCACGTGCACTCGAGGCCGAACTCGGGCCACTTCGGCCGCTCTGCTTCGATCCGCGGGCCGTGACTGCTATCCTCTCTCCCCAAGCACGGGAAGATCCACCCTCGCGGTGTCCACCCCCGTAGAGGTCTCCAATGGCTCGCTACGCCTCCCCACCGCTCCCGCAGCAGCAGACCGACTTCGACGTCCACATGTCCCAGGCCGCTGCGTTCCTGGCTCAGGGTCAGATCGCGCCGGCCATTGGTCTGTACCGCACCGCCGCGGCCCGCGCCGAAGAGCGCGGCAACTATCGCAACGCCCTGCGGGCCTACGTCGAGATCATGCGGCTCGAAGGCCCTTCGTCGGACACCGGGCTCAAGGTCGGCGAGATGCAGTACCGCACCGGACGGGGTCACGAGGCGGCCGCCACCCTCGATCGGGCCGCCAACCTCGCGCTCCAGCACGGCCGGGTCGAGATCGGCCTGCACGCCTACCGCCTCGCCGCGCTCGCCGAACCCACCCCTGCCCGGTGGTCCCAGGTCCTGGACTGGTGCACCAACCTCGGCAAACACACCGAGGCGATCGACTACCTCGAGGACGGGGCGAACGAGCTGTTTCGAACCGAAGCCTACGAGGGCTTCATCTTCGTCGCCAACAAGCTGCTCGAGTTCAAGCCCGGCGATCTCTCCGTCTTGCGCCGGCTCATGCGCGCCTACTTGCAGCGCAAGGACCTGCATCGCGCCGCGACGACCATCCAGAGCCTGCTCGACCAGCGACCCGGCGATCCCGACGCGCTGGAGCGGATGGCGGAGACGTTCGCCGAGCTCGGCCGCAAGGACAAGGCCGCCGAGGTGGTCGCCCGCCTGGCCGTGACCCTCAGCCAGGTCAGCGGGTCCCGCGAAGAATCCCAGCGCCTCGTCGAACGAGGCCTGGGGTGGAACCCCAACAACGCGCGGCTTCTGGCCGTGAAGCGGTCCTTTGCACCGCCGCCGCCACCCAAGCCACCCGCACCACGCCTGGCCAGGGACATCCCGGCGCTCGACCTGTCCGAGTTCGTCGAGGTGGTCCCCGAGCACGACTCGATGCCCGAGATCGAGCCCGACGATTGGGCGGAGCCCGACTACACGATGGTCCGCGAGCTGGACATCCTGGAGGTCAACGAGCTGACGATGGTCACCCGCCAGTTCGCAATCCACGTGCTCGCCGGCGAACTTCAGTCCAACGACTGAGCCTCCCTACTCGCGGCGATCCAGCTTCACCTCGAGCCGACGCGTGGCCGTGGGGACGACCTGGATCACGCGGGGCGCGTACCCCTGCGCCACGACGCGCACCTTCAGCGGTTCGTCCGTCCGCAACACCTCCAGCGGTCGGTCGTCTCGCTGGACGTCATCGACGAAGACGATGGCGTTCTTCGGCACGGTATCCACGAGCAGCAGGACCGTCTCGGTTCCACGCGCGGAGGACCCCGCCGCGCCCTCGACCGCGCCGGTCAGCGCGTCCCAGTTCATCCACGTCCCAACCCCGGCGGCCACCACGGCGGCCACCGTGATCCACCACCCCCAGTTGACCCCGTTGCTCGGCGGGGCTCGCCGAGCAGCCGCGGCCACCGGAGCCGATTGTCCCGGTCGCCACCCGTCGGGAACGTCGAGCTCGAGCGCCGGTTCGAGCGCGCGGACGGGCTGGGTCTCCGCCGGCTCCGCGACGGACGTGATCGTCGGCCGTTCCACCGCCACGGGTCGAGCCGCCGGGGTGGGCAGCGTCCGCTCCCGGGGTAGATCCACGTCGCAGTCCACCGAAGGTGGGCCCGCGGACGTGAACGCCAGGCCTTGGTCGAGTCGGGTGCGAACGTCCGCCAACGCGAGCCGCATCGCTCGCGCGCTCGAGTAGCGGTGCGTCCGGTCGACGGACAGCGCCTTGGCGATCACCGCGTCGAGGGCCGGCGGTACCGACGGCTCGCGAGAGGACGCGGGCGTGAATCCGCCGTCGAGAACCCGAGCCAGGGTTGCCGTGATGGTGGGCCCCCGGAAGGGAGCATCGCCGCACAGCATGGTGTAGAGCACCGACCCCACCGCGTGAATGTCCGCGCGCGCGTCGATGTCGGGTCGCGCCATCGCCTGCTCGGGCGCCATCGCGCGCGGCGTCCCGACCAGCGCGCCGGCCTTGGTGTGTTCGGTTTCGCCATCGGTGCCCTCGACCCGCTTGGAGATGCCGAAGTCGAGCACCTTGATGATCAGCGCACCGTCGGACCGAGGGACCACCATCAGGTTGGCGGGCTTGAGATCGCGGTGCACGAGCCCCTTGGCATGGACCGCTTCGAGCGCATCGAGGATCTGATCCGTCCACGCAAGGGCATCGGGGATGGGCACGCGGCCTCGCCGGATCCGCTCATCGAGCGTCTCGCCCTCGAGCAGCTCCATCACCAAGAACGGACGATCCCCCGTCCAGCCCATGTCGGTGACGAGCGCGATGTGTGGGTGACCGGTCGAACTCGCAGCGCGGGCTTCCCGGGTCATCCGCCCGACCATCTCCGCGTCGTGGGCAAACTCGGCCAACAGCACCTTCACCGCGACCGGCTTGTCGAGCATCGTGTGGGTGCCCGCGTAGACCTCACCCATGCCGCCCCGTCCCAGCAGACGATCGAGGCGGTACTTGCCCTCGAAGACCGTCCCATCCGCAAACGTCCCCGCCTTGGCCTGCACCACGTCGTTTGACGATACCGCACCCTTCGGCCCGAGCCGCGGGCCACGAAAAACAATGCGACCGGACAGATCCAAACGCATTCTGATCCGTGCGGACCTCCGAACGATGGACAGCAAGAAGCTCCCGATCACTGGCCCCTGCCCCATCGACCTCGACGCGATCGGGTTCGACCGTTCCGCGGGACGCAGCCACTGCAGCCACTGCGACAAGAGCGTTCACAACCTCTCGACGATGACCGAAGCTGGCGCGCGCGCGTTCCTGCGCGAGCACGCCGGGGAGAAGCTGTGCGTCACCTACGCGCGAGACGACGACGGCGTCGTTCAGTTCCGGCCCGAGCGCGCTTCCGCGCCGGCACCCACGATCGTCCCCCTGACCCAGCTGACCCAGCTGACCCGGCGGACCCGTCGGCCCGCGGCGGCGGCGGCGGGGTTCGGACTGTTCGCAGCACTGGCCGCATGTACACCTCACGGGGACGAGCCCGCCAAGGTCGAAGACAAGACCGAGCACGAGATCGAGGCCGGGGGAATCATGGCACCCGAAGATGTGGACGAGAAAGGCCAGGACACGGCGGTCCCCTGCGACAAGGACGCGAAGGGCAAACTCGAGGTGGTTGAAGGTGAGATGCCGGTCGAGAAGATCGCTCCCCCCGACATGCCGGTCCTCGGGGGCGCCATGGTGGTGCCAGAGCCCCTCGAGATGGCCGATGGCGAGATGGAGGTGCCCTTGCCGCCCGAGCCCGAGGCGCCGCTCCCGACCCGCCGGGGTCGCATCCGCGTGCCCGACCACGGCTGAGCCCGTGCCCACATTGTCACGCAGAGGCGACACGATCGCGACGACTGTTTTTCCGTAGCGTCGCAGGGACGTCACCGAAGCCGGTCACAACCGTCCTCGTGCTTCCGTTCACTCGAGAGACCCCGGCCCGCCAGTGGCTCGGATTCGTGAACGAGGCCGCCGAGGCCTCGCACTCGGTGCTTTCGTCTCGCGTCCTCCCGGTCCTCGTCGTCCTCGGGGTCGCCTGCCTGATCGTCAGCGGGGGCAAGGCATCGCACCCGCCCGAGGGCCCGCCGCCATCGTCCGCGGCGGCCGCCCGGATGCGCGCGGCCTCGCCGACGCCCGCCTCGGATGCAGGACCCGCGACACCGGAGCCACCGACCACTCCGGCTGCCGCGCCAGCGCCAGCGCCAGCGCCGGAGCCGGAGCCGGAGCCGGAGCCGGAGCCGGAACCAGAGCCGGAGCCGGAACCAGAGCCAGCGCCGGTTGCCGTCTCCACACCCAAGCCGCGCCCCGAGCCCAAGCCCCTCTCGCCCGCCGAGGCCCGAAGCGCCCAGCGTGCATCGGCTCGCTTGCGCGGCGCGGTCGGGGACGGTCGCGTCAAGACCTCTGCGGAGAGCTTTGCCGTCGTCCCGGTCGACGACGAGCGCGAGTGGGCCGACGCGGCGGCCGCGTGCCGAGACCACACCGTCGACGGCGTGGGCGGCTGGAGACTCCCGACCCGGACCGAAGCCCGCGAGCTTCATCGCCGCGACGCCTCCGTCCGCTCGGCCTACTGGACGCGACAGCGGGGGCGACACGAAGACACGATCTACGTCTACGACCCGCGAACCCGCAGATCGTCGCCCTGGCTGGACCAAGAGATCGCGTCGGTCGTCTGCGTACAGCCACGCCCGCGCTGAGGTTGCTCCCCAACCCCGTCTGAGCCAGGCTGCGGCTCATGTCTCCCCTGCTGCAGGCTGGCGATCGCATCCTCGTGACCGGAGGCTCTGGCTACATCGCCTCCCACATCGTCCAGCAGCTCCTCGCCAAGGGCTTCGAAGTTCGCGCCACCGTGCGCGATCCACAGGACCACGCGAAGACCGGTCACCTGCGCGCGCTCGAAGGCGCCGACCGCCTGGAGCTGGTGGCAGCCGATCTCACCGGCGAGGGCGACTTCCACGAGCCCGCACGAGACGCGCAGGGCGTCGTCCACGCTGCGTCGTCGGTTCGCCTCCGTGCCGCCGATCCCCAGCGCGACATCGTCGACGTGGCGGTCGACGGCACGAAGAACGTGCTCGACGCGATCGACGCGGCCCCAGATGTTCGGACCGTCGTCGTCACGTCCTCGATCGCCGCGGTCATCGACGACGACAAGGATCCCTCCTACCGGTTCGACGAGGACGACTGGAACACCTCCTCCACCGTTCACAACGCCCCCTATCCCTTGTCGAAGACCCTCGCCGAGCGAGCCGCCTGGGCGCGAGCCGAGACCGCCGACTACCGCTTGACCACGATCAACCCCGGCCTGGTGCTCGGCCCCGTCTTCATCAAGGCGCACATCCGCTCCTCTCCCAACGTCCTGCACGATCTGCTCAGCGGCAAGTTCCCCCTCGCGCCGCAGTTCTGCTTCGGCATCGTCGACGTTCGCGACGTCGCGAGAGCCCACGTCGAAGCGCTCGTGCGACCCGACGCGCAGGGACGCCACATCCTGTGCAATCGCGGGATGTGGATGCGCGAGATCGCCAGCATGCTCCGGACGGAGTTCCCCACGCAGGAGGTCCCGCGCTTTCAGATGCCCAACTTCGCCATGTACGCGGTCGCCCTGTTCGACAAGCGCCTGACCTGGGACTTCTTGCGGCGCAACCTCGGCGTCCAACGACGCCTCGACAACGCGAAGAGCAAGCGCGCCCTCGGCATCGAGTACATGCCCATCGAGGACACGATCCTCGACACCGCGCGCTCGTTCATCGAGCACGGTCTATTGTAGGCGGCTACTGGGTGGGCCCGTGGTTCGCCACGGTGGTGGGGATGACCGGTCCCGTCGCCTGGAGCGCCAGCGCCTCCGGATGGGCGCGATAGTGCGCGCGGACGACCTCGGCCATCGCTCGCTTCCGCGCGTCATCGACCTCGGCGTGCTCGCGGCCACCCAAGACGTCGGCCAGTCGGTGGACCAAGGTCTCCTGGGGCGGCGGCACCAGCGGGGCCCACGAGCGCAGCAGCGCGGCGTCGACCACCTTGGGCAGTGAGCCCAAGATTCCCACGTCGTTCTGGTCGTGAATGAGCAGGCCCGAGGTCGTGCCGCGGTCGAGGGTCAGCACTTGGAACAGATAGACGGTGTGGTAGGCCCGCTGGGCCAGCGTGTCTTCCTCGGTGTACGGTCGCTCCAGCGCAGGCGCAACGATGGCCAGGTAGCCGTCGGTGACGCGCTCGCCGAACCCCCGCGCAAACGCGAGGTCGGCCTCGAAGTCTCCGGAGTCGAAGCCTTCGAGATAGACGTGCGAAACCCCGCGATGACGCCGCAGCGCCGGGATCAGGAAGTACAGATCCGCGTTGGCGTGGCCCTGCTCGAAGTGGTCTCCGGTCGCGCCGCGAAGCACGGCGTCGTAGGCGTCTCGATCCCCCTCGTGGAGGATCGCCGGGTTCAGGTCGGCCATCATGCGCCAGTACGCGGCGCCCGAACGCATCGCGGTCCAGCTGATGTGGATGTGGACCGAGGGCGCACGCGGGTTGGAGGGGTGGACGATCGTCGACAGCGCGGTTGCGGAAGACAGACGGCGGTCGGGCTCGTCGTCGTAGTGCACCTGCGAGACGTTCACCGAAGCCCGGTTGAACGCCGGGCACGGGGGCGCCTCGTACCGGACCCCTCCACCGTGACGGCCTTCGTCCCTGCGCCAAGTCACGGGCCGATACGCCTGGGCCCCCCGGAGAGCCCCGAGGCCCGCAGCGAAGCGCGATTGCAAACCCTCCACCAGCTCCAGCGCTCGACCCGCGCGGGGTTCCTTCGCGTGCGTGCGTGACATGACGCTCAGGGTAGCGATTGCGCGCCGGCGGTGTCCGGCGTTTTTTGCGGTTCGGGGTGCCCGCTCACAGAACCAAGAGGCCACATGCGCGGACACTGCGATTCATGAGACGCGTTAGCCTTTTGAGCTGCCTTGCATTGGGTCTTGCGGCGGGCCCCGGTTCCACCACCGCCAACGCTGCCGACCTTCGATTCGCCGCGACCGCAGCCGGAAACGTCGTCGCCACCGGCAACACCTTGGGACTGAGCAAGTTCGACGACTTCAACGGTCCAGGCCTCGAAGACTCGATCGGCACGTTCCTCACCCTGGACGAGGCCAGCGTCGACGAGTTCCCGTCCAACGGTGCCAACCCCTGGGGCACGGGCACCACCAACGACTGGACCCTCAACGGCTCCGACGCCGAACTCACGCTGCCCGGTGACAACACCGAGATCCTCTACGCGGAGCTCATCTGGGGCGGCAGCACCGCCTACGGCACCGAGGACGTCACCGCCGAACTCGAGGCACCGGTCACGCTGTCCTTCGGCGGCGACGCGATCATCGTCGAGCCCGATCCGATGACGGCGCTCACGCTGGCGGAGGTCGCCACCGACGGCTTTGCGGTCAACAACTACATGCGCTCGGCCGACGTCACCGACTTCGTGTCCGAGCACGGCGCAGGCTTCTACGCGGCCGAGGGCATCCCGGCCACCCAGGACTCGCTCGTCAACCAGCTCAACGTGGCGGGCTGGACCCTGGTGGTCGCGTACCGCACCGCCGGCGAGCAGGTCCGCAACCTCACCATCTTCGTGGGCGGATCCTTCGTCGACGAGAACTCCACCGAGGACTACGCCTTCGCGGGCTTCTGCACCCCTCCGCAGGGTGACTTCGACGGCTACGCGGTGGTCTCGGCGATGGAAGGCGACGCCGACCGCGAGGGCGACAGCTTCGCGATCGCCCCCAGCGACGCGGGACCCTTCGTCGAGCTCTCCGGCCCGAACAACCCCGAGAACAACTTCTTCTGCTCCCAGCTCAACGACCCCGACGGCATGCTGGACGCCGCGGGAACCGCCGGCGATGCCAACCACGACGCGCAGGCTGGAACCAACGCGATCGGGGGACGCCAAGGTTGGGACATCACCCGCGTTCCGGTCACGTCGGCCGACAACCAGCTCGTCAACGGCCAGACCGAGGCCGTGATTCGCACCCAAACGGCGAGCGATTCCTACATTCCCACCGTCGTCGCGTTCGGCATCGAGGTCAACGCGCCCGACCTCTCGAACGCCGCCGCGGCTGCAGCCCCCACCGAGCTCGCGCTCAACCAGAGCTCGACCGTGACGGTCGACATCGAGAACCTGGGCGAGGCCGACGCGACCGGGCTCGTGTTCACGACCGAGCTCCCCGAGGGTCTGTCCCTCCAAGACTTCAGCATCGACGGCAACTCGGGCGACATCGACGGCAACCCGGTCGATGCGGCAGGGCTCGCGGCCGGCGTCGAGATCGGCGAGGTGTCGGTCTCGGGCACGATCCAGCTCGAGTTCATCGTGCGCTCCGAGAGCGCGCCGGCGGGCGACGCCTACGTGTTCACTCCCCGGTGGACCTACGACTACGTCAGCTGCACCGGCGAGGACGCGCTCACCGAACCGCAGGTGCTCGCCGACATCGTCATCGACTTCGAGGGCGAAGAGGTCGGGACCACCTCCGGCGGCGGGGGAGACAGCACGGGCCCGGGCGCCGATGGCAGCACGAGCGAGTCCGACTCCGACTCCGACGCCGAAACCTCCGCGACCGACACGATCGGCGACACCTCCGACACCGACACCGACGGCGGGTCCGACTCGATCGGCTCCGGCGCGGACGATGGTGACGACGGCTGCGGCTGCACGTCGGGCAACGACGGCGCTCCGGCGGCCTTGGCCCTGTTCGGCCTGGCGCTGGGTCTGCGCCGACGTCGACGAAATGGCGCGGCTGGCTGAGGAAGGGTCCGCTGGGAGACTGAGGGCTAGAGCATGTTCGGGCCGCCCTTTTCGAGGGCCCGAACATAGGCAGGACGCGCGCTGATGGTCTCGAACCACGCGCGCGTCTTCGCTTGGTTGGCCTGGACGCCGCCCCGGGCGAGCAGGGCCTCGATCGGGTAGCTCAACTGCACGTCCGCCGCACAAAAGGCTTCTCCGGCGAAGAACGGATGCTCGCCGAGGTGCTTCTCGATGTAGCCGGCATGCAGCTCGAGCTCGGGACCCGTGAAGGTGCTCTCGACCTTCTTGACGATGCCGCGGGCGATCGGCTTGATGAAGAAGGGGAGCGGCGCGGTCTTGACCTTGTTCATGATCAGCCGCAGCAGCAGCGGCGCCATCAAGGACCCCTCCCCGTAGTGCATCCAGTAGCGGTACTGGTGAAACGAAGCGGTGCCACGGTCGGGCCGCAGCCGCCCCTGGGCCAGCTCGTCCACACAGTGCTCGAGGATGGCGCCGGACTCCGCGTACACCTCACCGTCCACCTCCAGCAGCGGTGCCTTGCCCAGCGGGTGAACCTTGCGCAGCGACGCGGGCGCGCGCATGGTGATCGGGTCGCGCGCGTAGGTCTTCAGGGCGTAGGGAAGCTCGAGCTCTTCGAGGATCCACAGCAGTCGATGCGATCGCGACGTTTCCAGATGGTGGACGGTGATCTCCGGCACGGGCCGGAGCATAGCCTCACCCAGGGTCCATCTTGGTCGCGACGATCGGGTACTGCGCTTCGGTCCGCCAGGGCAGCGCTGGCCACCACCGCGCCGCGGAGGGCCGACGGGTCGGCTCCAGACTCTCGCCGGGCCGCGGAGTCAGCACCGTGACGCCAGCCACCTCCGCCGCCGCAAGCACGCGCTCGATCGGCTCCGTCCACCCGTGGTTGGCGAGGTTGAACAGGCCCCAGTGCACCGGAAGCAGCACGTCCCCACGCAGCATCGCGTGCGCCTGCACGGCTTGCTCGGGGCCGAGGTGCCAGTCCGGCCACGCCTGCCCATAGGCCCCCACCTCGAGCATGGTCAGCTCGAACGGACCCAAGCGCTCGCCGATCTCGGCCATGCCCGGGAACAGCCCGGTGTCGCCGGAGAAGAAGATGTTGTGGTTCGCAGAGCGGATCGCGTACCCGGCCCACAGCGTCCGATTCTGATCGAGGATCTCCCGGCCCGAGGCATGCCGCGCCGGGCTGGTGGTGATCGTCAGCCCGCCCACTGCGTGTTCATCCCACCAGTCGACGTCTTCGATGCGCTCGGCGGGTACGCCCCACCCCTCCAGGTGAGCGCCCACGCCCAGCGGCGCGAAGAAGCGGGTGTCGTGGTCGCACAGGGCCACGATCGTGGGGTAGTCGAGGTGGTCGTAGTGGTCGTGCGAGAGGAGGACCGCGTCGAGCGGGGGCAGCTCGCTCAGCGGCAGCGGCGGCGCGTACCAGCGCTGCGGCCCGAGCCACTCTACTGGAGCGGTCCGCTCCCCCCACATCGGGTCTGTCAGCAGCACGTGTCCGTCGATTTCGATCAGTAAGGTGGAGTGGCCCAACCAGGTCACGCGCAAGCCCGTCGCTGGCGGCGTCTCGAAGCGACCGCCCTCGACCTCTTCGACGGGGAGCGGCTGGTCGGGCACGCGGTGGTCCTCGGCGGTCACCGCCTCGACGAGCATGCCCCACGGGTCGTTCCACAGCGGCTGCGGGTTCTCGAACACGCCCTCGCTCCACTGCGGCGACGCGCGCATCGCTTCGAGCCGGGCGCCCGATGGCGCGTAGCCGATCGCGTCCCACCCCTGCACGAGCACGACGAGGCCCAGGACGAGCACGCCCCCGACCAGGGACAACGCGCCCAGACCCAGCCACCGCAGGACCCGGCGCCGCTTCGAGGGCGCCGGGGGATCCGAGCCTTCGCTCACCCGGGGAACAGACACTCCGCGCCCAGGGTCACGGCGCCATTGTTCGTCTCGACACATTCGTCGATCGAGCCCGAGACGACGTCCGCCCCATCGACGGTGACGAAGAAGTCCATGGCGGGATCGCCTTGGGTGAAGGGCACGGCCCACGATACCTGAGTTTGTTGCCCCGGCAAGAGGGGGTCGGGCGTCGCCACGGTGCCCACCAGGACGCCGGTGGCGTCGATCCCCTCGTACAGGGACACCTCGATGCCCGCCGGCACGCCCAGCGCGCCGATGTTGCGAACGGTCGCGACCGCCTGGAGCGTGCCGTCGTTGCACTGACCGAGCGTTGCGACCAGGTCGACCGAGAGGTCTGGAGCATTGAACACGCCCGCGCCCTGCACGTTCTGGCGGTAGTTGTTCAGGCCCGGCTGGGTCCAGTTGTCCGCCTCCGCCACGGGGGCGTTCCCGGCCGAGGTCGTGTTGGTCACGTGGTAGGCGTGCGAAGTCCACACGCGCCGCGTTCCCACCCACTGGTCGAACGCGTCACCGTAGACGAACACACCCCGACGCTCCGTGTAGCCCGCGATGCCGACGCAGTCGTTGCCGCTGTCGTTGGCCACGACGAGGATCTCCGAGTTGCCGTCGTCGTCCACGTCCACCACCAGCGGATACTCGTGAATCGTCGCGCTGCTGCTCTCGACCTGCAGGAGCACGTCTCCACTCGCGCCATCGTAGACGCGCATGTAGCACTCGTCGGCGTAGACGACCTCGGCCGCACCGTCTCCTTGAAAGTCGAACACGCTGCTGCCGGTGGCGTTGCTGCTCTGATCCTGCGTCGCCCCCGACCAGCGCTCGAACACCTCGCCGGGATTGGGGAGTGCTCCGGCGACGATCTCCTCGCCGTCTCGGTAGAGGTCATACACGGTGTACGATGCACCGCCGGCGGTCGCGAGCTCGGGCCTCCCGTCGCCGTCGAAGTCGGCAACCGTCGGCGGCCCACCGCGCCCCCCTCCGGGGATGCTGACCGGCGCGGTCCGAAGCCCCGGGTCGACGACGCACATCGCCTCGGTCGGGTCGATGCCGCACCAGGGCAACCCGCTGTCGCCCTCGAGCACGCGCAGCTGCCCCGCCGCGACCAAGATGACCTCGGGGTTGCCGTCGAGGTCGACGTCGGCGATCGCGGGATAGCCATCATTCCCGCCCGCGTCCCAGAGCAGCTCGACCGACACGACCGGGTCCATGGCACCCATCGAGGTCCAGTCCACCGACCACGCCTGCGCGCCCGAGACGACCTCGGGGTGTCCATCTCCGGTCAGGTCGACGAGGGCCGAGATGCCGCCGGTGTACCCGTTGTTGGTGCCGTAGACCGCCCCGTTTCCGCCCTGGTTCCACACGACCAGTCCGTCGTGATCGAGCATCGCCGCGCCGAAGACGATCTCCGCCTCGTCGTCGTCATCGAAGTTCGCAAAGGATGGTGCACCGTTCTCGACCAAGAAGCGCCGAGTGACACCGCCGGCGTCGTGCGAGATCCAAAGAACCGCGCCGGTGTGGTCGATGGCCACGATCTCCGACAGGCCACCTTGGGGGCGCGCGGCGTAGACGATGTCGGGCAAGCCATCACCGCTGACGTCGGTCAGCCCGATCGTGGATCGACCGTGCGCGCCGTAGGAGCCACCGGCCGGGTTGTGAGGCACCTCGAGCTCGACCGCCCCGGTCTGGCCGTCGAGTACCACGATGTTGCCGCCGGGCCAGGAGCCGCCGTCCTGCTGAGTGATGTTGACCACGACCTCCGGCACACCGTCCCCGTCGATGTCCGCCACCACGGGGATCGAGATGATCTGCTCGGCTTCGTAGCTCCACTCGAGCGTCACCGAGACGTCCTCGAACTCGGGCACGAGCTCGCACTCCACCGGCTCGAACTGCGGCAGGCACTGCTCGAGCGTCGGCTCGCAGAACTCGCCCTGCGCGCAGTCGAACGAGTCCTCACAAGCGCCGGTGGGATCGGCACATGTGTCTCCCAGACACACCTGTCCCGTATCGCAGCAGATGTCCTGCGTTTCACCGCATCGGACGCCAGAGTCGCAGGCTTCGAGACACGCACCGAGCACGCACTCGTCGGCCACCTCGCAGCACACGTCCGCATCACCGCACAGGACGGTCTCGCAGACCCCCTCCACGCCCGAGGAGGAGCTGACCTCGCCCCCTTCGGTCGTCCCCGAATCCCCGTCACTGGATCCGTCGGCGCTCGAGGTGCCCGACGAGGACGAGGACGAGGATCCGCTTCCCTCGGCGGAGGCGCTCGAAACGTCGCCGGCGGTGCCCGTGTCCGAACCGGAGACCGTTCCACCCGAGAGCGAATCGATGCCGCCGCTTCCCTCGCTGTCGATCGCAGGTGAGGAGCCCGAACAAGCGGTCATGGCGAGAGGTATGAGGACAACCGACAGGGACCGCGAACGCAAACGCATCAGGGCTCAGACACCGAACCCCCGCAGAGATTCCGGCCCTCAGCCCGCAATGGGACACTCGGCGTCGAGACTGACCGCGTCGTTGTTCTCCTCATCGCACTCCTCGACGACGCCGCTGCTCGCATCCGCGCCATCGACCACGACGAAGAAGTCCATGTCCATCCCGGCGGCCTCGATCGGGACTTCCCAATTGAGCTGCGTGGTCTGCCCGGGCAGCAGCGCAACGGCGGTCGCCTGAGTGCCGATCTCGGTCCCCGACGCGTCCGTGCCTTCGAACAAGGTCACCTCTACCCCTGCCGCGACGCCCAAGGCCCCGGCGTTGCGCACCGTCGCGACGATCAGCAGCGCGCCGTTGGAACACTCCGACAGCAGGGCCTGCAGCTCGACCTCCAGATCGGGCGCGTTGAACACCCCTGCGCCCTGCACGTTCTGGCGGTAGTTGTTCAGCCCCGCCTGGGTCCAGTTGTCGGTCTCCATCACCGGTGCGTTGCCAGCGGAGGTGGTGTTGGTCACGTGATAGGCGTGCGAGGTCCACACCCGGCGCGTCCCGACCCACCGATCGAACGCGTCACCGTAGACGAACACGCCGCGCTTCTCTTCATAGTCGGCGATCGCGTTGCACGAGCCGTGCGAGTCGTTGGCGACCACGACGATCTCCGAGTTGCCATCGTCGTCCACGTCGACCACCAGCGGATACTCGTGAATCGTGGCGCTGCTGCTGGGCTCCTCGACCAGGACCATACCGGTCGAGCCGTCGTAGACGCGCATGTAGCACTCGTCGGCGTAGACGACCTCGGCCGCACCGTCTCCTTGGAAGTCGAACACGCTGCTGCCGGTGGCGTTGCTGCTCTGGTCCTGGGTCGCTTGCGACCAGCGCTCGAACACCTCACCGAGCGAGGGATTCGACGCCCCGGCGATGATCTCTCCCTCGCGGTAGAGATCGTACACGGTGTACGACGCACCACCGGCGGCCGCGATCTCGGGCCGACCGTCGCCGTCGAAGTCCGCGACGGTCGGAGGCCCACCGCGTCCGCCACCGGGGATCGGGACCGCGGCCGTCCGCAGCAGCGGATCGGCGTTGCAGGCGATCTGCGAGGGGTCGATACCGCACCATGCCAAGCCGCTGTCGCCTTCGAGGACGCGCACGAATCCGCTGGCGACCAGGACCACCTCCGGATCGCCGTCCAGGTCGAGGTCCGCGATCGCGGGATAGCCATCGTTGCCGCCGGCGTCCCACAGCTCGGAGACGGTGACCGAGGGCGTCCCGCCGCCGTTGACCCACGTGACGCTCCAGGCTTGCGCGCCGGAGATGACCTCGGGGTGCCCGTCTCCGGTGAGGTCGGCCAGCGCCGAGATCCCGCCGGTGTAGCCGCTGTTGGTCCCGATCGCAGCCCCGTTGCCGCCCTCGTTCCACACGACCAAACCGTCGTTGTCGAGCATCGCCGCGCCGAAGACGACTTCGGCTTCGGGGTCGTCATCGAAGTTGGCAAACGAGGGGGCTCCGTTCTCCACGCTGAACCGCTCGGTCACCCCGTCGCCGTCGTGCGAAATCCACAGCAGCGCTCCGGTCGCCCCCTCGACGGCGATGATCGGGGAGCCGCTCGCAGGCCGTCCCGCGTAGATGATGTCGGGGAGGCCGTCTCCATTGACGTCGGTCACCCCGGCGGTCGAGCGTCCATGCGCGCCGTAGCTGTCGTTGTCCGGGTCCTCGTCGAGCTCGTACTTCACGGCGCCCGTGCGACCATCGAGCACCACGATGCGCCCACCGGGCCAGCCGAGGCCTTCTTGCTGCGCAACGTTGACGACCACCTCGGGAGCACCGTCACCGTCGAGGTCGGCCACGATCGGCAAAGAGATGACCTCGTGCTCCGTGTAGCTCCACTCGAGCGCGACGGCGATCTCCTCGAACTCGGGCTGGACCTCGCACTCCACCGGGTCGAGCTGGGGCAGACACTGCTCGAGGGTGGGCTCACAGAAGAAGCCTTGGTCACAGTCGAAGGAGTCGATGCACGGCTCCCCCGCGTCCTCGCAGCTGTTGGCCAGACACACCTGGCCACCGTCGCAGCAAACGTCCTGTGCGTCCCCGCAGCGCACGCCGGATTCGCATGCGGGCTGGCACTGGTCGACCACGCAGTCTTCCTCCGCGCCGCAGCAGGTTCCCGAGGGTCCGCACAACACCGTCATGCACGGCGCGTCGCCCTCGGTGTCGGTCGTGTCGGCGTCCGCCTCGCCCTGCGTGCCCTCGCCCGAGCTTGCGTCCCCGCCGGAGCTTCCGGTCGGGTCGATCCCCGTCGTCGGCGCATCGTCTCCGGTCCCCGCCGACGATCCCCCTCCGCACGCGGTCAGGCTGGACACGCTGAGCGTGGTCGCGATGAGAGCCCAAAGAGGAACGGCCGAGTCAGGAGATCGCACGTTCCTAAGACACCACATCGGGCCCGGAATTACGCGTCAGTGTTGTCCGAACGCCCTATTTCCGTCGATGCGTGGCGCCGTGGATAGCGCGGCGAGCGCGGCCTTGGACGCGGTCGTCAGCGCTCGGCTGCGTACGTTGAGCTGACCGCGCGAGCGCACCAGCAGCTCGAAGACCAGCGCGTGGTGTCGACGCATCGGGAGCACCGTCAGCGCGTGGGCGATCGCGGCTTGGTCGGCGAGCCGCCCGGCGATGTACCGCTGCTTCGCGTTGAAGCGAGCCTGGTGCTCGGCCCACCACCGCGCGAACGCCTCGGGCTTGGGGATCCGCAGCTCCTCCTCGGCCGCCACCGACAGGTCGTCGTCGGGATCGTCCTCCTCGACGTCCGCGTCCAGGTCCTCGTCCTCGTCCTCGTCCTCGTCCTGCGCGTCGGGATCCTCGGGGTCGTCCCAGTAGGTGTCGTCATCGAGCGGAAGCCCGGTCATCGCCGCAAACGCCTCGCCCGCGAGCCGGCCCCAGCGCTCGTCTACGAGCCACTTCAGGCAGGTCTCCATCGCGCTGCGACGCCCGCTGTAGCCGATCGCGTACAGAACGTGTCCTCGCGCCGCTTCGTCCTCGGCACGCTCGGTCAACTGTTCGACGATGCGGGCATCGGCGAGGGAGGCGGTCCAGACCATGCAATCCGGGTCGGGCTCGGCGGCGAGCGCAGCCCTGCCCACGTGCTGCCACGCGGGGCCCGATCCCATGATCAGGCCCGCGCGCGCGGCCGCACGGGCGAGTTGGGGCTCGGGTGCCGTCAGGTCGTGTTCCACCCACGACAGGTACCGGCGGTCGCCGAAGGGAAGCATCGACAGGGCGGCCGCTCGGGCCTCGGCGTCCCCGTCCTTGAGCAGGCCGTCCACCAGGTTGGCGGGATTGACCCCGCGCGCGCCTCCAACGGTGGCCAGGCCGACGAGCTGCGCCGGGTCCCCGCCCTTGCGCAGCGCGTCGGTGACGCGAACGTCGATGTCCGGTCGCGCCGACAGGATGAGCGCGTCGGTGATGCCGGCCTGCACGGCTTCGGGTCGCTCGTGCAGGCCGATGAACAGCGTGGCCCCGACCTGGGCCGACGGCGCGTCGAGCATGGCCATCGCAGCCGCGCACGCTCGCCACCGCTCGGTCTCCTCATCGGCCAAGGCCGGCTCGAGCAGCTCGGTCCGCACCGCGTCCCCCCCGATCACCAGCCCGTCCACGTGCGCGAGCAGCCGCTCCTGCGGACCCGCGGCGAACTCGTCGCGCAGGTACGCAGGCGAGTCGAGGTTGACGTGCCACGTCTCGGCCAAGAACTCGGCCTCGTCGAGGTGCTCCTCGACGACGTCCCAGAGAATCGCCTTGGAATCCATGCGTTAGTTGATGAGAACCGCGCCGCCCTTGATCCGGTTGCGGCCGGTCGCGCGCGACTCGAGCTGTACACCGCGAATCACGACGCGTCCGTTCTTCCGCAGCGTGATGCTGGCCTTGCCGCAGCGCAGCACGACCTCGTCTTGGCCCTCGAGACGAACTCGCTTTCCGTCGACGGTCGCCACGGTGTCCTCTCGGGGCATTTCTGCGACGAGCGCCGGCACCGGCTGGTGCAATCCCAGCAGCACCGGTTGCCCGGTCGCAGCGACGGGCAGCAGCACCGCGTCGCGGCGGTCCACGACGGCCGCGTCCAGATCCTCCCTGGAGAGCATCGCCACGGACAGGGCGAGCGTCGGACCCGCGGCGCTGTCGGGTGTGTCGACCCAGATCCCTGCGTCGTCGACGCGATCGATCCACCCGATCACGGCACCGGGCGGGACCGCTGCCTGCGACTCGGCGCGCTGAAGCGCCACGACCTTTTGCTCGCCCATCGTCCTGAGACTACCAAGACCCGGGCGGTGCCGCGGCCTCGCGTCGATTTCACCTGCTGGCGAACCTTCCGGCCCCGTATGCGACACTCATCCTCGTGCGAAGCCCCCTTGCCATCCCGCTGCTGTTGGCGCTCGCGTGCGGGGGTCAGGTCCCGGTCTCCTCGTCGTCCGACACCGACGACGTCGGCCAGCAGCCGCAGGAGCCCGGCGCGGTCTACTCCCCCTGCGGAGCGCCCGATGCGTGCGCGCCCCTGCCCTACTGCGTCTTTCCCTCCGGCGAGGCCGGCTATTGCACCCAGGCCTGCGTCGGCCCCGACGATCCGAGCCAGTGCCCCGATGATCCCGGCGGGCTCGGGCGCGCATTCTGCCTGGACATCGGGCTGCCCGACGGCAGCCGCGTGTGCGGGATCGACTGCAGCGACGGGCTGCCGTGTCCCGAGGGCATGCGCTGCGAGGAGGTCCAGACCGACGATGGGCCGACGCGGTCCTGCTTTTAGGCCTCCAATCTTTAGAGGCGGCTTTCGAAAACTTTCGAAAACTTTCGAAAACCTCAATCGTTCGACTTCTCGAAAAGAGCGCTTGATCGAGGGCTAGCCGCCCCGCAGCGCAGCGAAGTCCAGGTCGAACTTCGCCAGGTACTTGCGGAGGCGATCCGCGTCGTTGACCGACCGCCGCAGCTGTCGCGAGGCCGCAAAGAGCTCGCGGCCCGCCTCGGACAGCGACCCCGCCTTCGCGCACACGATCAGCACCTCCTGGAGCTGCGCGGCATCGAAGCGGTCGAGCGCGTCCGCGCGCTCCCCCAGCGCGGCCCGAACCTGGGGAAAGGGCGAGCCCGCGCTCGTCCGCCATCGGCCCCGCAGTCGCTCGATCTCCTCGGCGACGACCGCGGGCGTGATGCGGCCCTCCGGGGCGAGCGTCGCCATGCGGGCGACGGCACCGGCGAAGTCGCGAAAGTTCCCCGGCCACCGCGCGGGAGGCGAGGTGGCGAAGTCGACGAACCGGGTGCGGGCCACCGCGGTGAACGACGGCCGGCGGCCGTGCTCGGACGTGAAGCGCTCCAGCTCGTACTCGAGGTTGGGCTCGATGTCCTCGGGTCGCTCGGCGAGGCCGGGCAGGCCAAAGGTCCACAGGTCGATCCGCGCCAGCAGGTCTTCGCGAAACCGGCCGCGCTCGACCTCCGTGCGCAGCTCGCGGTTGGTCCCCGCGATCAGCCGGAACGCGCTGTGCACCTCCCGGTCGGCACCCACGGGCATGAAGCGCTTGTCTTCGATCGCGCGCAGCAGCATGGCCTGCTCGTCGAGGCCAAGCTCGCCGATCTCGTCGAGGAACACGACGCCACCGTCCGCCTCGGCCAGCATCCCGGCGCGATCCTGTACGGCCCCGGTGAACGCGCCGCGCTTGTGACCGAACAGCGCCGACATGGCCTGATCTCCCCGGAGCGTGGCGCAGTTGACCTCGACGAAGCGCCCTTCCACCCGGCCCCGCTCCCGGAGCAGGCCGTAGATGCGCCGCGCGAGCTGGGTCTTGCCCGCGCCCGTCGGCCCGGTGAGCAGCACCGGCGCGGCGGAGCGAGTGACCACGGTCTCGATCCGGTCGATCAGGGCATTGAAGTCCCGATTGCGGGTCTCGATCCCCGCCTTGAGGTACGAGACGTCATCGCGCTGCAGGGCCTCGAAGCGCGACCGGATCGCACCGTAGCTCGAGAGGTCCAGGTCGATGATGCGGACCTTTCCTGGGCTTCCGTTCGCCAGCCCCGGCGAGGTCTGCAGGATGCGCCCAGGAACGAAGCGCGCCTCGGTGAGCAAGAACCAGCAGATCTGCATCACGTGCGTGCCGGTCGAAATGTGGACCAGATAGTCCTCCTTGGACGGACGAAAGCGAAGGGTCCGCGTGAAGTCCAGCAGGCCCGTGTAGACCTCCTCGAAGTCCCAGGGGTCCTCGAAGTCCAGCCGATGACGGACGACCTGCGTCTCGGGCGAGACGGTGGCGATGTCCTGCTCGACGCGATCGGCCAACGCGGTCGCCGGCCCGGGGACCAGCAGCTCCAGTCGCTCGACGAGCAGGTCCTCGTGCCGATGCAGGTCAACCGTGGGACGCCAGCGATTCCAGCGTCGTGCGCCCCCGCCCTTGTCGAGCGTCGAGCCGATCATGGACAGGACGACCGTCTTCTTCGCCACGATACGAATGTATAATTGTGTATAGAGATGAATCGAATCCGCCCCCGACATGCACCCTAAGTCATTGAAATTGTGATGCACCCCGCCGAGCACGCTCCGTGCTCTGTAAGGGGGCATGACCATGACGCGCAGCTATGAAGTCGACCACGTCCCCGGCTCGGTCCCCGTCAAGCGGTGGACCCGAGGGGTGCCCGTCGAAGACGCGGCCCTGCGGCAGCTGGCCAACATCGCGCAGCTCCCGTTCGTGCACAAGTGGGTGGCCGCCATGCCCGACGTGCACTGGGGCATGGGGGCGACGATCGGGAGCGTGATCCCCACCCACGGCGCGATCGTGCCGGCCGCGGTGGGTGTCGATCTGGGCTGCGGGATGATGGCGACGCGCACGAGCCTGACCGCCAGCGACCTGCCGGACTCGCTCGGGCACGTTCGCGCCGCGATCGAGCGCGCCGTACCCCACGGCCGCAGCAGCGGTCGGGCGCGTCAGGACCGAGGCGCCTGGGGCGAGATCCCGCGTTCGGTGGGCGAGGCGTGGGCCTCGCTCGAGCCCCGCTTCTCGGCGATCGCCGACAAGCACCCCAAGGTGGCCAAGAGCAACAACCTTCATCACCTCGGGACGCTCGGGACGGGCAACCACTTCATCGAGCTGTGCCTCGACCAGTCCGAGCGCGTGTGGGTGATGCTGCACAGCGGGTCGCGCGGGGTCGGCAACCGCATCGGCTCGTACTTCATCGAGAAGGCCAAGGAAGAGATGGCGCGCTGGTTCGTCCACCTGCCGGACCAAAACCTCGCCTACTTCGCCGAGGACTCGCGGTACTTCGACGACTACGTCGAGGCCGTCGGCTGGGCGCAGGACTTTGCGCGTCTCAACCGCGAGCTCATGATGGCGAACACGCTGCGGGCGCTGCAGGGCGTGGCCAGCTTGCCGCCCTTCGGGGCCGACCTCGAAGCGGTCAACTGTCACCACAACTACGTGGCCCGCGAGCACCACTACGGCGCCGACGTCTGGGTCACCCGCAAGGGTGCAGTCCGGGCGGGCGAGGGCGAGCTGGGCATCATCCCCGGGAGCATGGGCACGCGTTCGTATATCGTCCGCGGCAAGGGCAACGCCGAGAGTTTCTGCTCGTGCAGCCACGGGGCGGGACGCGCGATGTCTCGCACCGAAGCACGGCGGCGCTTCACCATCGAGGACCACGCCAAGGCGACCGAGGGGATCGAGTGCCGCAAGGACGCGGCGGTCATCGACGAGACCCCGGCGGCGTACAAGTCGATCGACGCGGTGATGGAGGCCCAGCGCGACCTGGTCGAAGTGGTACATACGCTTCGGCAGGTCATCTGCGTCAAAGGATGAGATGGAGACCGTGACCGACCCGATCGAAATCGACGGCAGCGAGGGCGAGGGTGGAGGGCAGATCCTCCGCACCTCGCTCGCGCTGTCGGTCATCACCCGCACGCCGGTGCTGCTTCGCAACGTCCGCGCGAAACGTTCCAAGCCAGGACTTCGTCGGCAGCACCTGGCGGCCGTTCGCGCGGCCGCCTCGATCAGCGGCGCCGAGCTTCGTGGCGACGCGGTGAGCAGCACGGAGCTGTGGTTCTCACCGGGCGGCGTGGTTCCAGGCCATCATCACGTGGCCATCGGGACCGCCGGCAGCACCACCTTGGTCCTGCAGACGATCGTGTGGCCGCTGCTGCTGGCCGACGCGCCCTCCGAGGTCGTCATCGAAGGTGGCACCCACAACCCGATGGCGCCCACGTTCGAGTTCCTCGACCGCACCTTCTTCCCCCAGGTGCGGCGCCTGGGCGTGCACGCCGAGCTCACGCTCGAGCAGCACGGCTTCTATCCGGCCGGCGGTGGGCGGCTTCGGGCGACGCTGCACCCCAGCACCCTCAACCCCTTCGACTGGGAGAGTCGCGGAGCGGCGCGTGGCGTGGATGCACGGGCGCTGGTCTCCAACCTGCCGCTGGGCATCGCCAAACGCGAGCTCGGCACCGCCGTCTCGGCCCTCGGTTGGCCGCGCAGCGCTGGCGCGGCCGCGCGGGTCGACTCGCCGGGGCCCGGCAACGCGCTGCTGCTCGGCGCCGTCTTCGAGTCGGGGACCACCGTCGTCTCGGGCATCGGAAGCCGGGGCAAGCGAGCCGAGGACGTCGCGGCCGCGGCCGCGCAGGAGATGCAGCGCTTCCTCGAGGCGGAGGTGCCGATCGACGAACACCTCGCCGACCAGCTGCTGATCCCGATGGCGCTGGCCGGCGGTGGCAGCTTCGTCACCAGCACGGCATCGCTTCACGCCCGCACCAACGCGGACGTGATCGCCCGCTTCCTACCCGTGCGCACCAGCTTCACAGAGCGCGACGGCGGCGGCTGGCAGGTCCAGGTGCAGCCGAAGCCACCATCGCGCTGACGGGACCGGTCCACCGGCCGCAGACCGTCCGTTTCATGACGCCGTCGTTTTCTTGACGCCCGAAACTCGGGTTCCGGCCAAAGAGCCCGCCACAACGTCCCGGAATCGCGTGGTGTCCCGGATCGGATCCGTTCTCGCACACTAGCGTCCCGTCACGGAAGACCGCCATGCGCCCGACACATCCCCTCCGTACTTCGCTGTTCTGCTTCTCCGACCTCGAAGTCCAGCTGTTCTGCGTTCCGCGTCCCCGGGCTGCGGACGCGTCGGCCTTCGTCGCGGGGAGCGGTCCCATCCGGGTCCCCATGGCGGCAAACACTCGCGCGGGTCTGCCCGACCCGCCGCAGCAAGCGCGGTCCGGCGCCATCATCGAGTCGGTTCTGCTTCGGGCTTCATGAGCGCTGCCTCGATGATGTGGGCGAAGGCCGGCGCTGCGACCGAGCCACCGTAGGCGTCCTTGCCCACGCCCCGCACGTTCACCCCGACCCACACCTCGTCACGCTCGCCGCGGGCCCGACCCACGAACACGGCGGTCTGCCCTGCCGGGCCCTGCGCGGTGCCGGTCTTGCCGAGCACCCCGATCCCCCGCACGGCTGCACGCTCGCCGGTCCCCTCGTCGGTGACCGCAAGCCGGAGCATCTCGAGCACCGCGGCGCCTTCGTCCGAATCGTCGTCCATGGCGGCGTACGCCGCGACCAAGGTCTGCAGCGGCACCTGGGTCGTGAAGCCGTCGAGTTGGCCGATGGCCTCCAGCATGGTGCTGCCGGCGCCATCGGGCAGCGGCACCATCGCCCCGACGGCCGCGTACAGGCGCTCCCACCCCACGCTGAGCACCACCTTGGCGACCGCGATGTTCGAGGACTTCGCCAGCGCCTCGGACAGCGTGAGCACGCCGTTGTTCCTCGCGTCTTCGATCGTCGTGCCTTCGATCTGCAGCGGCGCGGAGGCGTCGATCTGCAACCGGGGGTCCAGTCCCTCCACCAGCGCGGCGTAGACGGTCAGCGGCTTCATCGTCGAGCCGGTCGGCGTCGGCGCGGTGACCTCGCCGTACGCCGCCAGCAGCGTGGACTCGGCGGCGTCGAGCACCACGATGCGGACCTCCGCGCCCGGATGTGCCGCCTTCAGCGCGACCGCTTCGGCCTCGATCGCCGCGGACCAGCGCGCCGGATCTGCGGCCGCCGGGGACGGCTCGGACTCGGCCGCCGCAGCCTCAGCTGCCGAGACTGCGGGCGTGGTTGGAGACGCGGCACAGGCCGCGCACAGGGAGACACACAGCATCCATCGCATGGTCGGGCCAAGACGCCTCAGCGTTTGGCTCCATTCCCGAACTCACCCGCCCTTGCAGCGCTCGTCCTTGGGCGGACACGCGTAGCGGACGTGAAGATGGTCGTGGTGGTTGCGCACGTGCTGCACCAGCCTCCCCGCAGCCCAGCGACCGTCGGGATAGCTGAAGATCAGCTTCAGCTTGGCGCGGCTGACCCCTCGAGACCGGGCATGGAGGTAGATGTCCTTTTGGATCCGGTAGTCCAAGAACACCTTCGTGGGACCGCCCGGATGCTTCGACTGCGTGTACAGCGTGTCCACGAGCGTCCACATGGCCGCCACATCGAGCTTGCCGCTGGCGGCGGGCACGAACTCCTGCGGATACCCGGCGGGGCGACCCACGAAGTACAGGCCCAGGTCTACGTCGCGACCGGACTGGTGAGAGTTGTGGCCCGAGAGGCTACCGCCGTCCCGGTCGGAGAGGTCACCGATCGCCAGCCGGGCTGCCTTGGGATGCGCCGCGGCGACGGCGTCGACGGCTGCGGTGATCTGATCCACGACGTGCGCGGCCGCGTAGGTCCGCGGCATGCGACGCCTGTAGTACCGGCGACTGTGGGGCAGCTGCGCGGGCTCGAGCAGGCTGCCGCGCTGAGGAAAGCCGACGCTCTGCCCCTTGATCAGCCTCACCTTGGCTGGGGCGATGCCGTCGATCCGCAGCCGTTGCCCGAGCCGGATCACGTCCGAGTCGAGCCCGTTGTCGCGCCGGAGCGCGTCGACGGTGGTGCCGTAGCGCTGGGCGATCGCCGAGAGGGTGTCCCCACGCGACACGACGTGGGTGCGGCTCGCGACGGGCTTGCCGCAGCTGGGCAAGACCAGCCGCATCCCGATGCGCAAGCCGCCGGGCTGCAGCTCGTTGGCCTTGCGGACCTGTTCAACCGAGCAGCCCCGCGCTCGCGCCAGCTCCCAGAGGGTGTCGCCTTCACGCACGGTGTGGACCTGCCCATCACCGTCGGCCCGGTGAGGGGTGGCCGCCACGAGCAAGAGGGAGAGCACGCTCAAAGACAGGTCGAACACAGCGCCCTCAACATGACTCGAATCCCGCGTCGGGGAAAATTTGCTGCGTCTGCTGCACCGTGCGGGGGGTCGAGGTCAGTCCAGCCGCTCCCACGGCTGAACGCGGCGGAGCTGTTCGACGCTCACCTCGCCTCGCGCGAGCTCCCCGGAGGCGGCGTCGTGCAGACGGTACGCGAGCGTTCCTCGGTGCAGCGGCTGCGACTCGATGCACACGCAGCGCAGCTCACCGGGCTCGAAGTCGCACTGGGCCTGCAGCGCGCCCAGGAGCTGCTCTTGGTGCAAGTGGCCGTCGCCGAAGTTCCAGCCCAGCGCCAGGCCAGCGACCAGCTCCCCATCGAGCCACGTGAACCGGCCGAACGCGCCCGCCCCCTCCAGCGCACGCGGCACCACGGTGGCGAGCGCCCGCCCATGCAGGTGCATGGCGCGAAAGGCCATGACCTTGCCGATCAGTCCAATCGAGACCCCGCGATCGTAGACGACGCCGAGCTGGTCGTAGATCCACGGCGCGCTCTTGGTCAGACGCTCCAGCTTGCGCCAGGCCTCGTCGCGAAACAGCCACACGCTGCACGGCCAGTTGCCGGCGTAGTAGCGCATCGACAGCAGGAACGAAACGCGGGCAGGAAACAGGTTGCCCAGCACTGGGAGCCCGACCACGGTCACGGCCAAGAACACGCCGACCGGCCAGCCCACGTCGATGAGGTGCAAGTCGTGCGCACCGAACAACACGAATCCTCCGTAGACCACCATCACGTTCCACTCCAGCGGAACGCCCATCGGCACGTTGCTGGTGATGAAGGCATGCAGGGCCACCATCAGCACCAAACCGACCGTCGTCACCGTGCCACCATCGCCCGCCAGCAGGACGATCGGCACGCCCAGTTCGAGCGCGGTGCCGAAATGCGCGGCGGCCGTAGCGAGCCCGGAGGGGCGCAGGTCCTCCGGATACGCGCGCACCATCTTCTTGCGCAGCCACCCGAACGTCAGCGGGCTGTTGGAGGTCATCACCGCCACCACCGTCGGGAAGTGGTGGTTGAGCTTGGAGACGCCCGCGAAGAACCACAGCGCTAGCTGAACCGCCATCGCAGCGGCCAGCGGCGACGGGCAGAACGCGAAGCACACCGCGGTCACACCGTAGTGCTCGGCCCGCGCCGCGAGAACGATGGTCTTGTCGCGCAGGCCGACGAGCGCGAGCAGGACCACCACCACGATCCACTCCGCAGCCCCGGGATCGGCGAGGAGCAGCGCCCGCGTCGTCGCGGCGAGCAGCGAGGCATACAGCGTCACGTCGATCCACGTCCGTCGGTGCCCACCGGCCCCCGGCAGCGCCGGCCACGGCGGCAGCTTGGTCGTGCCCGGCCGGAGCCAGTACAACGCCCCGCCGACCGGCGGCAGGTAGCGTCCCGAGAGCGGACCGCTGCCGCAGCCCAAGCCCAGCACCTCGAACGTCAGGCTCCACAGGATCGCCTTCTGAAACGCGATCGGGTCGGCCCACCACTGCCCGACCTCGGACCAGCCGCCCAGGCTCGGAGAGAAGCCGCAGAAGAACATCCACCCCGCGACGTAGCCGGCGATTTTCAGCAGGTACACGACGTAGATCGCCACCGGCGTGCCGTAGCCATGCACCGTCCATGCCCGACAGACCGCGCGCAGCTTCTCGGGCAGCGGCTCGCGATCCCAGGCGAGCGGATCGTAGGGCGTTGGCGTAGGCGTGATCAGGCCCATGGGGGCAGACTCCAGTCTACCTGCCCGCGTCTCGAAGCCGCGGTGTTTCGAGCCCGGGGCGGTCACGCTTGCGCGGACTCGGACCTGCGTCGATCATGGTGCGATGTCGAGATCGCTCGCGTCGTGGCTGCTGTTCTTGGTCTGTGCGTGCGGGACCGACCCGGCCGGCGCGAGCTCCACCGGCATCGACCCGGCGGACACGGCCGACGACGCGACCACCGGCGTACCCACCACCAGCACGGGCACGATGGGCACCACAGGGCGCCCGGCCACGGGGACCGCCGGGACCATCGACACCGGAGCCGACGACTCCAGCATGCTGCCCAAGCTCGACGTGCTGGGCATTCCCGACGCGGGACCGGGCGCCTGCGTCACCTGTTCCTCCGATCTGCAGCAGGTCGTCGGGTGCCAGGGCGGCGTCATCGCGCAGTGCGAGGGCACCAACGGATGCGACACCGAGACGGGCACCTGCATCGACGGGTGCCAGGCGGCGGCGAACGCGTCCGGGTCGCTAGGCTGTGAGTTCCACGCCACCGTGCTCGAACAGTCCGACGGCGACTCGCGCTGCTTCGCGGCGTTCGTGGCCAACACCTGGGACGTCCCCGTTCACCTCGACGTCGAGTTTGCCGGCACCGAGCTCGACGTCGAGTCGTTCGCCTACATCCCCAATGGCAGCGGGCCCGGCCTGACCTACGACCCCTACGACGACGCCGAAGGCCTCCCGCCGGGCGAGGTCGCGATCTTGTTCTTGTCCGGTCCTCAGGGCACGGGCGCGGCGCAGTGTCCTCTCCCCTCGGCCATGACCAACGGCGCGATGGTCATCGGGACCGGAATCGGCGACTCGTTTCGGATCACCTCCGATGTGCCGGTGGTCGCCTACCAGATCAACCCGTACGGGGGCGGAAGCGCGGCGGTCACGGGGGCCTCCCTGCTGCTTCCGACCAGCGCATGGGGGACCAACTACGTCATCGTCAACCCCCTGCAGCAGTCGGCGGGGGTCCCCACGGCCAACATCGTGGCGACCGAGGCGAACACGACCGTGACGATAGAGCCGTTCAACGCCATGACCGGTGGTGGCGGTGTGCCGGCGACGCCCGCGGGCGCGTCGGTCGACGTGGTGTTGGGCGCAGGCGAGCAGCTGCAGCTCTCGCAGGGCGCTGAACTGACCGGTTCCATCGTCCTGGCCGACAAACCCGTGGGACTGATGGCCGGTCACAGCTGCATGTTCGCGCCGGTCGGGGTGCTCTTCTGCGACCACGCCGAGCAGATGATCCCGCCGGTCCAGTCCCTGGGCAGCGAGTACGTCGCCGTCATGCACAAGCCGCGGCTCGACGAGCCATCGATCTGGCGTGTGATTGGCGTCGTCGACGACACAGAGCTCACCTACAGCATCGACGTGGGCGGGCCAGCGACGATCAGCCGCGGTGACGCGCTCGAGTTCGTGACCGGCGAACCGTTCATCGTGCACAGCCAGGACGAAGAGCATCCCTTCGTGCTCGCCAACCTGATGAGCGGCTCACAGTGGCAACCGGGTCTGTCCGGCTACGGCGACGCCGACTTCGTGATCAGCGTGCCCCCCCAGCAGTACCTTCAGCGCTACGTGTTCTTCACCGACCCGACCTACCCGGAGACCAGCCTCGTGCTCGTCCGCCGGCCGCTCGGCGGCGCGTTCCAAGACGTCGAACTGGACTGCCTGGGCACCGTCGGCGGCTGGCAGGCGCTCGGCGAGTACGAGTGGACGCGGGTCGATCTCTCCACCGGAGACTTCCAACCCGTCGGCGGTTGTTCGACCGGTCGACACGAGCTGACCTCGGCCGGCGCCGTCGGACTGTGGGTGTGGGGATGGGGCACCCCGCTGACCAGCTCCTTCACGCAGAACGTGTCGTACGGGTACCCCGGCGGGATGAACATCGTCCCGATCAACGAGGTCTCGCTGAACCCCGAAGGGTGAGGTCAAAGCGGGAACCAAAAAGAAAACCCCGCTCGAAGGCGGGGTTTCAGTGCCCAGGCGCGGATTTGAACCACGGACACCCGGATTTTCAGTCCAGTGCTCTACCAACTGAGCTACCTGGGCAGGTTGCGGTTGGGCGGTGGATGTACGCGATCCGGTCCACAGCGTCAAGGCGACGCGGTCGATTTCGTACGTGGGCGTTCACAGGGGGCGCCGCAGGGGGTTTGCGGGGTCGGTGGAGCGGCGGTGGGAAAAAACCCGGAGGCTCTGTAAGCCACACCAGGGGGTCAGGCGTTCGGGTTGGCATGAAGCGCATGCCCCTGCTCCTCACCCTCGCCTCCCTCGCCGCGTGCGCCCACAGCAAGGAGGCGCCGGGGTCCGCGACGGGCGTCGAGGGTGCGCCGGCGGACTACGGCGGCGCCTCGGCGAGTGAGGTCGCCTCGGGCGAGGCCTACAGCCCCGAAGCCTACAGCCCCGGCGCCGACGATGGTGCCGCGAGCGGGCGCTCGATGGGCGATGGCGAAGCGGCCGAGGGCTACGCCGACGCGGACGGAGCGGTCAGCGAGGATGAGATGGCCGCGCCGCCCGCGGCCGCGCCCTCGGCAGCGAAGGAGTCGGCGCCCAGTGATGCCGGCGCCGAGCGAGCCATCGGACGCAGCTCCCGCAAGGCCAAGCGCGCGGAGGCACGCCGGCCCGTGAAGACCGCGAAGCGAGATCGCCGGCCCCCACCCGATCCCGAGCCCGAGTTCGACGCGCAGGCGCAGGCCGGACGGCTCACCGCCGGTGCCTTCGACGACACGCTCAACCCCGACGTGCTCGGACAGTTCGCCCAGCGCATGTCCCAGCAGTCCCAGATGCGGGACGTCGCCAGCCGAGTGGTGGGCGAGATGACCGTCGTCCGCATCGTCGATGCGAGCGGTCGCCCGATTCACGACGCCGATGTCCGCCTCGACACCGACCGGCGTGGGGCGAAGGTCCCGACCGGCACCGATGGCCGCGCGGTCTTCTTCGCCGGCTGGGATCTTCCTCCCGACGGACGTCGGCAAGGCAGCGTGCAGGCGGTGATCGAGCACGGTCGCGAGCGCATGACGGTCCCGGTTCGGGAGGGCACGATCAACACGATCAAGATGCGCAACGTTCAGGCGCGGGACGTCGACGCCGTCGACATCGCGCTGGTGATCGACGCCACGGGCAGCATGGGCGATGAAATCGAGTACCTCAAGATCGAGCTTCGCAACATCGCGCGCACCATCGAGCGGAACTTCCCACGAGTCGATCAACGCTTCGCCCTGGTCGTGTATCGCGATGAAGGTGACGACTTCGTGAGTCGCTCGTTCGACTTCACCGACATCTCGCGCTTCGAGGACGTGCTGGGTCGGCAGAGTGCCGCAGGCGGCGGCGACTACCCCGAGGCCATGGACGCGGCGCTCGAAGACACCGCGGACCTCGCATGGAGCCGCGACTCGGCCAAGATCGTCTTCCTCGTCGCAGACGCGCCCCCGCACGCCCAGCAGATGCGGCGCACGATGGACGCGGTCGACGACCTTCGCTCGCGGGGCGCCGCCTTCTACCCGGTGGCCGCCAGCGGTGTGGCCTCCGAAGCCGAGATGGTGATGCGCGCCGCGGCGGCGGGCAGCGGCGGTCAGTACGTCTTCCTCACCGATGACTCGGGCGTGGGCAACACGCACGCCGAGCCGCACATCCCCTGCTACGAAGTGCAGTCCCTGCGAGACATCATGATTCGCATGGTCCACACCGAGCTCGCCGGCGAGCGGATCTCCGCCGACCAGCGGCAGACGATTCGAAGCGTGGGGCTGTCCAACGACGGTGTCTGCGAAGTCCGCGCCCGCGTCCGCTGAGGCTGCCCCGCGCGGCTCAACCCTGGGACGCGCGGATCGTCTGCTGGACGTGTTCCATGAACGCCGAGCGCATCGCGGGCGAATCGTTCAGCAGCTGCCCGAGGCCGTCGATGAGCAGCGGAAACGTGTAGGTCGAGGGGTTGCAACACAGCAGCCACTCCCGCAGCTGCTCGCGGATCATCTCCTCGGTGTGCTGCGTGCTGTGCCCCGCTTGATGGGCATAGTCTCGGAACTGAGCCCGAATCTTCTGCAAGACGGGACCGAGCTCGCCCCGCAGGATCCGCTCGATCTCCTCCTCCGTCTCGTCGACGACCTCGAGGTCCAGTTCGTCTTCCTCGCCGGCCAGCAGCGCGCGGAAGGAGTCGAGCTGAAGCCCCAGCACCCTGCGGACCGGGGCCACGGCCGTGTCGCGCTCGAGCAACCCCACGATGGTCGCATCCTCGGTGATCGGCACGACCATCATGCGGGCCGGCCCGAAGTTGATCAGAAGGTCCTTGAGCGGCACGCCCACGGTTGCCGAAGCGACCGTCATGCGACGGATCGTCTTCGCGACGTCGTTGGCCGTCTCGGCCGACATCGCCGAGCCGGAGCTCGACGCGATGGCACCGTCCGCGGTGGCGATCAGAGACGCCCGCACCCCGGGCACGGCGCTGAGTTCCTTGAGCAACTCGAGCAGATTCTCGCGGACTTCCATCACTCCACCCCCATCACGGCGTCGCGCACCGCTTCAGGATCCGCGCCGGGCTCGACGGACAAGACGGCCGAGGCTGCGCCCATGCTCACCATCACCATTTGCTGCCCCTGCACGGAGCGGGCGACGATCCCATCGAACACGTTGTACCCGAGCGTGCGCGCGATGCGGGCCGCGCCGCGCATGTAGAAGCCAGCGAGCGTCACGAGCGACGAGTTGTTGCGCATGTCCTCCGCGAGAACCTTGCCCGTGGACGAGATGATCGCGACGCCGTTGATCCCCTCGAACTGCCAGAACTGGTCGAGCATCGCGGCCCGGGTCTCGGGATCGTCGAAGACCGCGTGCCCGGCCCCCATCGCGGTCGAGGAGTCGCTCGCGCGCGCCGCGGGCTGCTGCGTCTGCATCGGGGGGCCAGAGATCGCGGCCTCGACCGCCGCGATCGATCCGGTCATCGAGTCGGCGGGACCCAACTCGGCGGACGAGTCGACCGCCTCGAGATGAATGGCATCGCTGACCAGCGCCACGAAGTCGTCGTCGCTCTCCCCGGGCTTCATCGTGGCCGCCAGCAGCGCGCCGCTGACCTCCGAGTCCGAGATCACGGGAGGGTTCGGCCGGCCGGTAGGCTGGGGCCGAGGTGCGCCCGGGCCCGGGCCCGCGCCTGCGGGGAGACGATGCTCCGCCGTATCCTCGTCGTTGAGCTCGCTGAACGACGTCTCTTCGTCTTCGTCCGACGTGCTGCTCTGGCCGAGCGTGCCTTCATCGGTCTGGCGCGCAGCCTCCATCAGCAGGTGCGTGCTCGAGCGAACGACGGTCCGCTTGGGCGGTGGCGTCGGCAACGCTTCTCGGAACGTGCCGCGGCCGGCCGCGAGCATGTTGTAGAAGGCGAGCTCACCGCGAAACTGGTCGAACTCGGCGTGCACGATGTCGCCGTGCTCGAACCAGATGCGACCCAACCCGCGCGGCGTGTCTACCTCGACGAGTTTGTCCCGCCCGGTCAGCGCGATCATCTGCACGAAGTCGAACAGCTCGACCTCGATCGAGTTGCCGAAGAATCCTCGCCGTGGACCCAGAGCCCGCACTTGCTTCGCGAGGGCGTCGAGGTCGTTCGCGTCCTCGATGATGCGAATGCCCAACGCCTCGACGTACTGCGCCACGCGAGGATCGGTGCCGAGCACGATCACCCGCATCGAGGGAGCGCATCGCCCGACCCACTCCACGACACGCGCCGCAAGGTCGTCCTTCGATCGAACGTCGCAGATGACGGCGTCGTGCATCTCCGTTCGCATGCGCTCGAACGCATCGACCGGGTCGGGTGACTTGAGCACGTCGACGCCCTCTTCACTCAGAGAACGCTGTACAGCGTCACAACGCGAAGCGTCCTCATCGACGACGAGGACGCGTAGGTGCACGCTCTTCACTGCGATACCGTCATCCGGCACGGGGCGCTCATGGTAATGGCGAACGTCGGATCCCCGAAGAACCAAGCCGCCCCGAAAGCCCGACATCGACGTGGGGTCTGTAGCCCCCTGCTCGAGCTGCGTTGTGCGGGGTCGGTCGCCTGGGTTCGACTGGCCCGCGGTGCCTGTACACCCGTGCTCTCCGCAGTCAGCATGATGACGGTCGATAGAGGATTCACTATTGTTCGATTCTGCACATTGGACCCCAAAGGGTATTCTCTAGCGCGCAGAGGCGGTCAGTGTCGCGCATTGAGACACTGTTCGTTTGGCGGATCGGCGCAACTTCGCCCGCTGTTGACCGTTTCCGAACCGGGAGATTCCCGATGACCTCGACGCACCGACTCGCACGGACAGTGTCATCCTGAGTTGTATCAGTATGAGACATCACCAGAAATAGCTTTCCCACCAGCGACTTTTCACATAACCTAAGGACATGCCGATTCTCTTGGAAGACCTCGACCTGCGTAAAGCAGAGCGCACGCTGTGCCAGACCGCGCTTCAAAAGGCGGGCAGCATCGTAGAAGCCGCCCAGCTCCTTGGCGTGACGCGACACGCGCTCAAGCGCCGGATGATCAAGCATCAGATCGAGTGGCCAGCCCGGGCACCCGATCGGCAGCCGCGCGTCTCGCCTCCGATGGACGCGCCGGTCTCGATTCGGCCCGACACGCCCTGAGTCAGTCCGCGTCGAGCGCGGCCTTGGCGGCAGCATCGAGCGCTGCGACGACCGAGGCCACCGCTCGGTGGACCTCTTCGGGCGCCGCAGGCATCGTCAGATCCGTACGACGGACGAGGTCGAGCGCGTTGGACCAGCCCGACAGGTAGGCTGCAAGCTGGGGAGCAGGAAGATCTTCCCCATGGGCCATGAGAGATTGGGCGACGAGCCGACGCAGGTCGTCCTTCGCCCGAGCGTGAGTGAGACAATCTGAGGTCGAGGCCACGAGCCGCTCCGCACCGAGAGGTGAGTCGCCAGTGTATCGGGGCGGGTTCGCGCGATCCAAGAAGCGGTCGCAGACCCGCGACTGCTGACCATGTGACGACCCGCCCGGGGCTGCTATCGTCGGCGCATGCCGGGACAGGACGAGCGCGTGTTGGCCAGCGCCATTGACGACATCGTCGAGTCGTACGCGGAGCACGGCAACATCAACCACCTGGACGGACTCAACCTCCCGTCCCGCGCAGAGGTCGCGGCACTGCTCGAGGATCTCATCTCGATCGTGTTCCCGGGCTACTTCGTGCGGCAGCACGTCGATGCGCTGACCTGCCGCTACTTCGTCGGGGAACGCTGCGCTCGCGCGCTGCGCAGCCTCGAGCTCGCCGTCGGCCAGGCGCTGAGGGCCCAGGCAGGCGGCCGAGAGTCGAGCGACGAGGCCGACGCCCGGCAGGCGCGCGCGCACATGTGCGCGATCGAGATGATTCGAGCGATCCCCGCCATTCGTGCCGTCCTCGATACCGACGTTCAGGCTGCACTGGTCGGCGATCCGGCCGCGAGCAGCGCCCCGGAGATCATCACGTCCTACCCGGGCGTCGAAGCGATCGCCGTGCACCGGATCGCCAACACGCTGCACCTGCTCGATGCCCCGCTGATCCCGCGCATGATGTCCGAGCAGGTGCACAGCCGAACCGGGATCGACATCCATCCAGGCGCGACGATCGGGGCCAGCTTCTTCATCGACCACGGCACCGGCGTCGTGATCGGCGAGACCTGCGAGCTCGGGGAGCGGGTGAAGCTCTATCAGGGCGTCACCCTCGGCGCGCTCTCGGTCCGCAACGGCAGCGAGAAGTCCACCGAGCGGCGCCACCCCAAGCTCGAGGATGACGTGACGATCTACGCGGGCGCGACGATCCTCGGAGGGGACACGATCATCGGCCGCGGCTCGACCATCGGCGGCAACGTCTGGCTGACGCACAGCGTCGAGCCGGGCACCACCGTCATGCTCGACAAGCCCTCGCTGCGATTCATCCGCGGCGGGGGCAAGGCCAAAGAGAGCTGAGGGCCCGCGCTACGCGCTCGCGCGCTTGCGCTGCAGGATGTGCCCTTGCAGCGCATCGCGAACGATCGTCTTGGCGTCGTCTTCGAAGCTGCCTTCGAGGAACACCCTCAGGTAGCGGCGCTCGGTCGGATCGGACGCGACCCAGCGGAGGCTTCGACCGCGAAGACGTCCGAAGTTGAAGACGGGCTCGTTGTCCCGCCACGCAAACCGGCGGCTCTGGTCGCAGAAGGCGTCGTTGTGGCTGGCTGAGACCTCGTGAAGCGCATCGATGTCCAGCGACAGGTCGTCGTAGCGAGACAGCTGCCCGGCGAAGACCTCGAGGGACGCGATGGTGTCGGCCGCCGCCCCGTGGGCGCCCTCGAGGTTCTTGTCTCGATAGAAGCTCAGCGCGGCGGTCAGGTTTCGCGGCTCGCGGCGGTGGTAGATCACCTGCGCGTCGAGCACTCGCTTGGCGCTCAGGTCCAGGGTCTTTCCGGCGCGGACCAGCTCGGCCTGGATGATCCGCACGTCGAACCGACCGATCGCGAATCCCCCGAGGTCGGCGTCTTCGAGCAGCGCCATCACCTCGTCGGCGACGTCCTCGAACGAGGGCGCGTCCGCGACCTCCTCGTTGGAGATCCCGTGGATCTCGGTGGCCTCGATCGGGATTCGAATGCCCGGTTTCACTCGCCACGTCCGCACCGGATCGATGCCCTCGGCGGTCAGCCGCAGGATCGAGATTTCGACGATGCGGTCGCTGAGCGGATCGGTGCCCGTGGCCTCGACATCGAAGAAGACGACGGGCCGCGTCAACGAGGCCGCGAACGCGACGAAGCGCTCGCCGAGCCCGGACAGCTCGAGGCCCGAGTCGGCAAGAGTGGCGCGCGTAGGGGTGGGTTCGCTCGGTTCGCCCATGGAGAGGGCCGGAGAGTCGCATGCCGCCGGCGGCCGCAACACCCAGCGCCATGCCATTATCTCAGTTCACGATTTTTTCACCTATCGTTCTCCAACCCCGCCGGAGCAGCGCCTTGGGGGTTTTGACAGGCGTGTCGGGTTCCATCCGGGACTGCTAGGGTTGCATGTGATGAGGTCTCGGGTTGGAGCGAGTGTCTTCCTGTTGGCGTTGGTTGGCTGCGATGGAGAAGAGCGGGAAAGCGACGACGGATCCGGATCGCAGCTGACCACTCTCACATCGACGCCCAGCGGGACCGACGGCGACGACTCGATGGGAGCGGACGCGACGGGCACGATCAGGCTGGACGTCGGGGGTGAGGCGAGCGGCGGGATGCTCGATTGCGAGGAAGGGCAGGACTGCCCCGATACCTGCGATGAGATCCAACACACGCCGTGCGACGATGGCACCGCCGACCTCTTCAACGCGATGGGGCTCGGATGCCCGGGCGAAGCGCAGGTCACCACCACCGTTCA
Source organism: uncultured bacterium (assembly GCA_963761755.1). Lineage (GTDB taxonomy): Bacteria > Myxococcota_A > Polyangia > Nannocystales > Nannocystaceae > CAJXVA01. The sequence goes on along the minus strand of CAVXIC010000012.1, from coordinate 475,789 downwards.
GGGCAGCGCGCAGGCGATGGGTGTCCGAACCGGTTTCGGCACCACCGGGACCTGGGAACCCCGCGAGGGCTCGTCCTTCGCGGTCATCGGCAGCGGGAACGTTGGGGAGTTGGACACCCCGACGCCTCAGAACGACTCCAACCTCGGCCCCACCCACTGCAACGACGCCCTCGACAGCCCCGACCCTGGCAACGTCTTGCCCTCCCCCATTCGGATCAGCAACGTGACTGGCGACTGCGCGACGGATCCGAGCCTGCTCGGCACCGGAGACTGCTCCAACACGATCGCGGGTCAGTTCAACCAGGGAGGCGCCGCGTTCGACTATGCCGAGGTCCGGGTGATCGCCAACGTTCCGCAGGGCAACAACTCGCTCAGCTACGACTTCGCGTTCTTCTCGACCGAGTATCCAGACTACTTCGGGCAGGAGTTCAACGACATGTACGTCGGCTGGCTGGAGTCCGAGAGCTGGACCGGGAACATCTCCTTCGACGAGCAGGGCAACCCCATCTCGCTCAACGCAGGTTTCCTCGACTTCCGCGATGACGGGGGCAATCTTCCGGAGCTTGCGGGCACGTGCATGCGCCAACACGCGGGGACCAAGTGGCTCAGCACGACGGCACCGGTGACGCCAGGGGAGCAGATCACGCTCGTGCTGGCGATCTTCGACCTCGCCGATCCCGTCTTGGACAGCTACGTGTTCCTCGACAACTTCAACTGGGGCTGCGAGGGCACCAGCGGACCGGTGACCACGCCGGTCGGTTGACCGGAGAGGCCGACCAGACCATCAGGCCGATCAGCGCTCGCCGTCCAGCCAGCGCTGCGCGTGCTCGTAGGCGCGCGCGTAGGCGATGGCCCCCTGGTCGAGCTGGAAGGGCGTGACCTTGGGGAGGTCCGGCGTCACGAGCAGCAGCGCGTCCGCACCGGGAACCTCGGTGGGCATGGGTGCGGGGGCGCCCCATTTGACCTTGCGACGTGAAGGAAGGAAGTGCAGCAGCACGCGCCGGTCCCCGTCGAGGGCCGTGAAACCGTTTCGATCCGAGACGCCGCCGTCGACCAGCACCCGACCTCGAGACACGACGGGCCGAAACATCAGCGGCACCGTGCACGACGCGACGATCGCCTCGTCCAGCGGGCCTTCCCGCAGCGCGAGCGGCTTGCGACGCAGCACGTCGTGCACGATCGGAGAGAAGGCCAGCGGCGTCTGCTCGATGCGCTCGACACCCATGCGCTCGAGCAGCAGACGAAGGCGAGCCCGGAACTTCTGGCCGCGCAACAGGCCTCCGAGCGGGAGCCCCGGATCCCAGAAGTCCGCCCGCCGCAGCACCACCAGCTCTCGGGCGATCGCCTCGGCCTCCATGCCGCTGGCCCACAGGCCACCGGCGAGCGAGCCGGCCGAGCATCCGATCAGCCGCTGCGGCGCGAGTCCGCGCTCCTCGAGCGCCCGCAGCAGCCCGGTGTGGGCGAAGAAGCCAAAGAAGCCCGCGCCGAGCATCAGCGTGAACGGCGATTCTTCGAGCCAAGCGACGCGCTGCATCTGTCGCGGATGTACCACGTCCGCATCACGCCAAGGCCGCAAGCACCCGCGCGACCGCCTCGTCGTGCTCGGCGGCGTCCAATCGCTTCACGCGATGCAGCTGCAGCAAGACGGCAAGCGCGGCGGCGGCCGTCGATGATGGCGTCGCGCCTTCACGCGTCGCGGCTCGGACCAGCGGGTGCCGACCGCCCAGCCGCACCCGCTGCAGCCCCTGGTCGTCGCGCACCAACGCCCACGACAGTCCGGAGACCTCGACGATCGAGGCGCGTCCCAACGCGAAGCGGAGCGTCGCCCCCAGCGGGTCCGACCCGAGCGTCGCGGCCACCTTGCGCGGTCTGGGGGGAGGGTCGTTCTCGGGCATCGCCGCGAGGAGTTCCCTCAGCGCTCGCGCGCGGGCCGTTCGGGGATCGGCCAAGAGCAGCGCCTCGGCCACCGCCGGACGCATGGCCTCGGCGGCGTCGATCAACACCCGCCGCACCTGGGCAACGGACACCCCGGAGCCCTGCAGCCACACCCGTCCGGAGACGAGCGCGTGGGGAGGCGGCAGCACGAGCGTCCGAACGCGCAGTCCCTCGGACCACAGCTCCACACCGGCCGGTCCGTCCTGCAGCGTCAGCGCCCCCGCGCACAGGGGATCGACGACGGGATGACGCATCCACACCTCTCGCCTGGCGCTCGGTGTCTGCTCGACGCGCTGCGCGGCCGCCGGACGCGTCGCGGTCGCAGGGACGAGGCCCAGCTCGACCAGCGCATGCGCGACGGCGGGGTTCGCCTCGAGCACGGGGTTCGCCAGCCCGCGATGGCCCGCGCCCGGTGGCACGACGCCGCAGACGTTCGCAGACCCGACGTCGGCCAGCGGGACCCATCGCCGAGGGTCGGCCGCACGCGGGTCGTAGACGGTCAGCAGCGCGAGCCCGTCCAGACCCAACGGGTCCTCGTCCCCAGCGCGGGCCCACAGAGCATGGGCCAGCAGCGCGTCGCGAGCCCACCGCGCGGCGTGCCCGGAGCCGCGGAGCGCCGCCTTCAGCTCCCGCACACGCAGCGCGGTCGAGCGCAGATGAGGCTGTTCGCGCACCGATGCGGGCCGTTGCTGGGCCTCGGGAACCATCGGCATCCTCCAAAGCCCCGGCTCACCGATGAGCCCAGAGAGCACGGCCTCGCCCCGCGCCGAGAGCGTCCAGGGCGTCCACGCCGGCTCCGACGACTCCAGGGTGCCCCAGACGGTTCCCGGATCGGCCACCACGATCCCGCCGACGTCGCGCACCCGGATCAACGCGTCCTCGACCGAGTGCACCGCTCCGTCACGTCCGTGGGCCGCGGTCATCGCAAGGAGCGGCTCTGCCCTCCAGGCCAGCCGCACGCCTTCCCCGTGCGGCACGTAGCGCAGCTCGAGCGTCTGCGGATCGAGGCCATCCCATCGGTGAGCGACCCACGGCACCCGGAGCCGCCACTGATCGTCGGAGATCGACCCGAGCACGGCGCTGGTCAGCGCATCGGTGCGAGACCCGACGCGTTCACGCGCCGCGTTTGCGTACGATTCGGCCCGGGCCGCGTACGAGGGCTCTGGAGGGAGGGTGACGACGACCGTCACCCCGGGGAACTCGGGCGCCGGCATCCGCAGCAGCACCCTGCCAAACGCGTGCGTCTCGATCACGCCGAGCGTCGCCACGGGATGGCGGTGCAGGTACGCCTCGGCGCGGCATCCCTGCACGTCGCCCAAATCGACCGGACCCACGCTGCCCTCGCGCAAGGCGGTCAGGTCGACCCGAGGCACGTCGCTCGCGGTGCGAAGGACCTCGTCGGGGACGAAGGTGGCCTCGGTGTTGGTGCGCAGCCAGACCAGCTGCTGCGGCGTGAGCACGGCCCTGCACGGGCCGGGTTGGTGCGGCCACCGAAAGACCACCTCGTCGACGGACGAGAGCGTCTCGGTGGTCCGAAGCATGCCGCGCGAGTCGGCGAGGACCGCCGGCGGCATCGTGGGCGCCGCGTTCGCTTCGGCGTCGAGCCACGCGACCATCTCGTGGAACGCGGCGTCGACCCGAGGACGTCGACCGTCCGCGTCGAGCCCGACCCGCGACGCTTCGACGTCACCATGCAGCGGCGTCGCCACCATCGCGGCCACGATCTCACCCAGCGCGAACACGCGGACCCCATCGCGTCGCAGATGGAGACCGCCCTGGGCGCAGGGCCACCACCGCACCGCGTCCCCCAGCTGGACGCCCACGGCGGGGTCGAGTCGGTGCACCACCACGCCTCGCGCGACATCGTCGATCGACGTGCCCAGCGCGGCGCTCCACGCTCGGGCGACCGCGACCTCGGGCGCGTTTCGGCCTCGCCACCGGGAGATCAGGCCAGCCAAGCCCTTCGCGGCGACGGCCACCCGAAGCGTGAACCCTCCGGTCGGAACCTCGGTCGCAATCCGCTGCACGCGATAGGGGTCCGCTCCTCTCGACGCCTCACCACCCCAAACCCAGCGCCGTGCTCCCGCTGGGGTGTGGAGCTCCAGCCAGCGGGGTGTCGACCCCAGCGCGCCGTTGATGGCCTGGCCAATGCGCGCGCGCCAACGCTGGGGAGCGGGGTCGCTCTGCGCCTCGAGCAGCGACGCCTCGAGCAGCCCAGCCAGATCGATCCACGACCAATCCTCGAGCTCGGCCCGGATGTCGATCGTCACCCGCTGCTCGTCGCCGTGCTCCTCTGCTCTTGCCGTGGCGACGAGCGAGGGCGACACGCACAGGCCCGCCTGGAGCACCGAGACACAGAATCCCCACGGCGAGCTCGCGCGCCGCTGCGCCAGCACGCCTTCCCGCTTGGACGCCGTGAACGACCGGCGCGGCGACGCGCCGACCTCGGCCAGGGACGCCGCTGCGACGACGCGATCCAGCGCGCTCAGGAGAAGGCCTCCCACGCGTCGACGATCGCCTCGATCTCGACCGAGCCCCGCGCTGCAATCGCCGTAGCCAGCCCCAACGCCGCCACGTCGGGCCGAGCCCCTGCGGTTCGAAGGGCCTGCGCAACGACCGGGTGCGACGCGCGAAGCCACAGCGTTCGACCCCGCAGGTAGGGCTCCGACCACGGCGTCCCCGTGACGACCCCTGGGGGTGCGAACGCAATGCCTCCCATGACCGCAGGGCGAGCATCGGGGAGCTCGGCCCATCGCACGGCGTCGGGGCGGATGCCGTCCGGCAGAAGCGAGCGGAGCAGCTCGGCCAGGGCTTCGGAGCCCTCGACCGGGTCCACGCGGCTGACCATGTCGGCGAGCGGCCCAGCGCGCAGTCCGACCCGCGCAAGCAGAGGGGACAGCCATGCCGCATCCACGTCCCAGCGCCCATGCAGCACCGGCACGCCCGCGCGCAACGCCAACACGCGGAGCTCCAGGGCGCCGTCGTCGACGATCCCGACCACGCCCAGCCGAGCCCGCACCGCCAGGGCCTCGAGCGAGACGACGTTGCCCGTCGCGAGCCGCACCACGGGCCGCCTCGTCAGCGCCTCGACGACGTCGTGCTCGAGCTGCAGGTGCGCGTGCAGATGCGAGTAGCTCGCAGCCGCGGCCGCGTCCCAGACCCCCCGGGCTGCCGCCGCTTGCACCCGCTCGACGAGCCGCTCGCGCAGGCTCGCCAGCGCTGGGCGCAGATCGGTCTGCAGCGCCTCGAGCTCCGCATCCTCCACCACCCCATCCCGCGCGAGACCGGTACGCAGGCGGGGCGAATCGATCCGCGCGACCAGGTGACGCATCGACGACGGCTCCGCGTCCGCCAGCGCCGGCAGGAGCTGCCCGGTGGGACCCTCTTCGAGCACGAGGCCCCGGCGCATGAGGATCGCGCGAGGGTCCGCCGCGAACGCCACAGCGACACGCGTGGGGCCCTGGACCCACGACGTCGCGACGACGGCCCCGGATGGTTCAAAGGCCTCGACGATCGGTCGCGGACCCGCACCGCCTTCGACGTCTTCGAACGTGAGTTCGACCGGCGCGAATCGACACCAGCGCTGCAGGGCGTCGCGGACCGCCTCGGCGATGCCCTCCCGCTGCGAGGGTGCACCGCCGCGGAACAAGCGGATGGTCGTCCCCTCCAGCGGCATGTCCAGGGGCCGCGTCTCGAAGCGGCGGTCGGCGAAGAACTGGAGCTCCCACGCCTCCCCGCGTCGCCCGGTCTGGACGAGCACCCGCTCGGGCTCCCACGCGAACACGCTGACGAAGCCGATGCCAAAGCCGCCCGCCATCGTCTGGTCGCCGGTCTTCGAGGTGCCGAACAGCCGCGTCAGCTCGCCATCGATGATCTCCTCGTCCATGCCCGACCCCGCGTCGACGATGACCAGCTCGAAGACAACCTCGGCCGCGGTCTCTCCGGGATGCACGTGCAGCTCCACCTCGACCAGGTCGCTGCCCGCATCCATCGCGTTCTGCACGAGCTCGCGCAGGAAGTCGTACGGCGAGGCGAACTGACCGATCAGGCGCTCGAGCAGCGCGTTGGTGTCGTCACTCAAGGCTGCCTCAAGGCTGGAGCAGCACCTGCAGGTCTTCGTCGTCCTCGGCCAGGGCCTCGATCGTCGCGGGGATCAACGCCGCAGCGGTGAGGGTGGACTTGTCTCGGCGCACGGCCCAGCGCTTGCGCGACTGGTACCGCACGGTGCCGGTCGGATCGCCCTGGAGCATGATGCAGTGGTCGAAGCCCCCGCTGGGCTTGCAGGACTCGAACCGCAGGCGCACCTTCGCGCCGTCCTGCAGGAAGGTGACGTCGGCGCCGCCCGACCGGGGGGCCCAAGTGAACACGTCGTAGCCGCCGCGATACACCGAACCGCTGAAGAACGCGCCGATGTACTTTCCGTCCTTGGCCTTGGTCGCCATGAACGCGCTGATCGGCTGCTTGGGGCTCGTGGGGACGGTGGAGATCCACAGGCGCTCGGCAGCGGTCGCCTCGTCCCTTCCCCCACATGCGGATCCAGCGAGCGCGATCAGACTCACGAGGGTGGTGGGCAACACGAACCGGCGACGCGACCTCATGCAACAACGTTGACAGCTGCCAGGGCCAGCAGCAAGCCGGGTAGCATGCGCATCGGGTTGGCGATCCGTTGCCAGCCCGCGCCTCGCGTTGTAGAGGTTCGGCACCGGGCTCGGACGCAACACCCCCATGACGAAATACCGTTTCACTCCGAAGACTTGCCAGGGAATGGTGCTCGCTTCGATGGCCGTGGTCGCGCTCGCGACCGGCTGCGAGAGCGACGGCGTATCCAGCGGCAAGGCCCCGCCCAAACCAGCATCACCGCGTTCGTATGGCGAGCTCACGCCACCGGGCGCTCCGGATGCCCCGCAGGTCGACCCTGAAGCGGTCCTCGCCAAGGCCAGGCCATTCTTCGGCGCGCTGCAGGACGAGGCCAAGAGCGCGTCCAACCCGTGGACCCAAGAGAAAGCGGACCTCGGGCGGATGCTCTACTACGAGACGCGGCTGTCCAAGAACCAGGACGCCTCGTGCAACACCTGCCACGACCTCGCCCACTACGGCGTGGACATCCGGGAGCAGGACGGAGCGCGGAACAAGACCTCCGAGGGCCACAAGAAGGCCTTTGGCGAGCGCAACTCGCCGACGGTCTACAACGCCGCGTTCCACCTCGCGCAGTTCTGGGACGGTCGCGCGGCCGATGTCGAGGAGCAGGCCAAAGGCCCCATTCTCAACCCCGTCGAGATGGCGATGCTCGACGAGGCCTCGGTCCTCGTGATGCTCGCGTCCATCCCCGGGTACGTCGAGGCCTTCGAGGCTGCATTTCCCGACGCGTCCGATCCCATCTCCTACGACAACCTGGCCAAGGCGATCGGCGCCTTCGAGCGCAAGCTCGTCACGCCGAGCAAGTTCGACACCTTCATCGGCGGCGACGCCAGCGCGTTCAGCGGCGCCGAGGCGGCGGGGCTGCAGACCTTCATGGAGGTCGGATGCACGCAGTGCCACTCCGGGGCGCTCCTGGGCGGCAACCAGTTCCAGAAGCTCGGCTCGGTCAAGCCGTGGCCCGACGTGACGGACCAGGGACGGCTCACCGTGACCAAGGCCGCGCCGGACCTGTACTCGTTCAAGGTGCCCTCGCTGCGCAACATCACCCAGACCGGGCCCTACCTGCACGATGGTTCCATCGAGGATCTCGAGGCGGTGGTCCGAAAGATGGCCGAGCATCAGCTCGCCAAGGGCGAACTCTCCGACGAGGAGACCCGGTCGATTCTCACCTTCCTCGACACCCTCACCGGGTCGATCGACCAGGACTACGTGCAAAAGCCCGAGCTTCCCGAGAGTGGCCCGGACACCCCAGAGCCCGACGCCACCTGACCCCGAGCCGGCGCATCCTCCAATGTAGGCAAAAAATGCTCTCCGGCCCGGGCGCGTGCTAAATTTTCCGGATGCGGAGCCGTATTCTTCTCGCCGTCGCTGCGCTCTCTTGCGCGGTCGTTCCGGGCTGCAACGAATCCGACGACCCGGCCTCCGCGGATCAGCAGTCCAAGGCCATCGGGCCGGACGGTGGTGTCCTGGAGGCTGGAGCGCTTCGCGTCACCATCCCGGCCGGTGCCCTCACGGCGGTGACGACCTTCACCATCACGCCGACCGGCGATGGCCCGCCGGCGCTGGGACCGAACTACGCCATCCGTCCGCAAACCTCGCTGCTGGCGGATGCGACCCTCGAGTACACCTTCACCGGGGCTGAGGTCGCCGGTCGCGACCCCGAACAGCTCGTGATCGGTCACGACGTCGGGGGCGCCTACGAAGCGCTGCGCCGCCCCGACATCGACTTCGATCGTCAGGTGGTCACGTGCCTCGATGCGTCGATCTCCGCGCACTACGGGCTCATCGTCTCGAGCAAGATTCCAGGCACCACCGACGGTGACACGGACACCGATACGGACACAGACACCGACACCGACACCGACCCATCCAACACGGGCAGCTCGACCTCGACGGGGGACCCCTCGACCGAGTCGGGCCCGGACACCGAGTCGAGCTCGGACACCGGTACCACCGGCTCGAGCTCCAGCAGCTCCAGCGAGGGCGGCGAGACGACGGGTCCAGGCGAATGTGGCGACGGATCCGTCAACCCGGGCGAGGTGTGCCTGATCGATGGTCCCTCCTACAACGCGCCCGCGGGACCGCGAGCAATTCTCGCGACCGACCTCGATGGCGATGGCCATGCCGACATCCTCGTCGCCGGAGGCGCGAACGATGCGGTCGCGGTCCGACTCGGCAACGGCAGTGGCATCCTGGTCAGCGACGCGACCTACCCGGTGGGCGCAAACCCCTCCGCGCTGATGCTCGCCGACCTCGACGGCGCCGATGGGCTCGACCTGCTCGTCACGCACCAGTCGGACAACACGCTCGGCGTCCTGCTCGGTGGCGCCGACGGGACGTTCGCCGACGTCATGAGCTTCGATGCGGGCGGCAATGGGCCCGTTCGCATGAGCCTCGCCGACATCGATGAGGATGGCTTCGTCGACGTTGCGCTCGCCAAGACCACGGCGGGGATCTCCATCCTTCCCGGAGACGGCACCGGGGCCTTCGGCGCAGCATCCACCGTCGACATGGGTGGTGCGTCCATCGACATCTTCGCCGCCGACTTCTCGGGCAACGACAACATCGACCTCGTCGGCGTCGTCGGCTCCAACCTCGTCCTCGCCGCTGGCAACGGCGCCGGTCTGTTCGGCGCCCCCGCGTCCACCCCCATCGGGTCCGCCGGCACCGCCATGGTGATTCGAGACTTCAACGGCGACACCTTTGCCGACGCGGCGATCGCCAGCGACGGCCTGGTGACCGTCGCGCTGGGCAACGGCGTTGGAGGCTTCGGCGGAGGCGTTCCCTATACGGTCGGCGCAGGCACGATCGCCATCACGGCGGCCGACGTTTCGGACGACGGCAACCTCGACATCATCACCGTCGATGCCGCCGACGGGACCGTCACGGTGCTCACCGGGAACGGACTCGGGGCGTTCGAGGACGCCTTCACCTTCGCGGTCGGTCAGGGGCCATCCGCGCTGGCGGTCGCCGACTTCAACGAAGATGGCGCGATGGACATCGCGGTCACCAATGAAGACGGCGATACCACGACCCTGCTTCTCAGCGAGCCCTAGCAGCCGCTCTACAGGCGCTTGAGGTTGGCTCGATAGGCGGCCTTGTCGTCTTCGGGCGCGAGCTCGATCGCGTCCTCGTAGGCCTTCTGGGCGCCCGCCTTGTCGCCGAAGCGCAGCAGACAGTGCCCGTAGATCTCGTGGGCGCCAGGGTTGTCGGCGTCGAGCTCCAAGGCCTTCTCAGCGCTCGTGCGCGCATCCGAGGCTTCGTTGGCCGCGAGCTCGGTGCGGGCTCGAATCGTCCACGCGTCTGCGTGGTACGCCGCCCGCTCGGTCAGCTCTCGGGCGATCCGCAGCGCCACGGCATCCCGCTTGCGTCGAATCCACAAGCGCGTGGCCAGCTCGCCGGCTTCGAGGAGGTCTGCCGTGGTGGTGGTCTTCGACTCCAGCATCGCCGTCCAGGCCGAGCGCGCCAGCGGGGCTGCCTGCGCGGTTCGGCCGACCCGCGCCGAGATCTCGGCCCGCGCCAGGCGAAGCAGGCCGACGTCGTCCTCGGGCACCAATCCGACGGCACGGCGCGCGGCGGCGTCGGCTCCCTTCCGATCGAACTGCTTGAGCAACGCCATCGCGAGCAGGACGTGGGCGTCGACGTCGGTCGGTGCCGAGGCCACGAGCGCCTCGAGTTCGGCCTGCGCAGCCGCGAGCGACTCCTTCGTTCCCCGACGAAGCTCCAGTCGCGCCCGCTCCTTGCGAAGCGCGTACTCGGACGCGCCGTCCTTCTCCGCGGCCTCGATCAACGTTTCGACCCGCGCCTCCAGATCGTGCTCCAGCGACCGGTCACCATCGAGCAGGAGCTGCGCGTGGCGCAGCGTGATCGTCCACGGCACGCCAACGCTCTCCTCCAGCGCATCCATGCGCTCGACCGCTTCGGACACATACCCGAGGTCGGCCAGGTAGGAGGCCAGCGCGACGCCGTAGCGCGGCAAGAAGGGGTTGGTCTGCGAGGCCGCCCGCAGCAGCTCGAGCGCGTTCTTCTCGGCCTCGGGGTCCGTCGCGCGACGCCGATGCCAGATCCCGCTGAGCAGGAACTGCGCCTCGGCCGGGACCGGCTCGCGATCCAGCGCCTTCTCCAGGGCGCGCTTGGCCTTCTTGTCGCTGCGCGTCTCCTCGTCTTGGAGCAGATACGCCTCCCCCAGCCCGGTGAAGGATCGGGGCGCATGCGCCTCTTGCTCCGCGAGGGCCTCGAGTCTGCGCAACGCCAGCGACGCGTCCCCCAGGCGCAGGTCGGCTCGCGCCGCGGCGACCTCGATGTCGTTGCGCCCCGGCAGCAGCTTGCTCGTCCGATCGACCCACGGCTTGGCCTCTTCCCAGCGCCCCTGCTCGACCAAGGCCAGCGCCTGCAGCAGTCCCACCCACGGATTGGACTGCGGAGCCTTCTCGAGCAGCGCGAGGGCCTTCATCACGTCGCCCTCGATGAGCGTGGCCCAGGCGCGGTAGATGTCCTTCTCGTCATCACTGAAGGCGGAGTCGGAGATCCACGCCTCGTAACGCGTGGTGTCCCCCGCGTCCAGCGACGTCTGGACCGCCATCCGCCGGGCCAACATGTTCCACTGGGACAGTCCCGGCCACGCTTCGTCGAGCCGCTCGAGCGCCTCCTTGGGCTCCCCTTCCGCCACGTGGGCGACCGCTCGGGACAGCGCGGCGTGGGCGCGGTCGCGGGGGGACAACGCGTCGGCGGGCATCGCCAGCAGCTGGTCCGCCACCGAGGCCACCCCGCCGAGTTCTTGGTGCAGGTGCGCGTTGAACAGGGCCTCATCCGCAGCGAGGCCGTAGTGCGCGCGCGCCTGCTCCCGCGTCTGCGCCAGCATGTCGAGCGCATCCTCCGAGCGTCCAGCGAGCAAGAGCAGGTACGCGTGGACGCGCTGTAAGGACGTTCCCACCTCGTCGGCCTCGACCCGTGCATCCAGCGTCGAGATCGTGGCCTCGAGTCCCTGCGGATCCGTCTCCGCCCGGGCCGCCGCGACCATGCCCCGCAGCCAGTCGAACTCCAGCGTCTCGAAGACCGGGGCATCCTCGCCGAGCTCGACGTCGAGCGCGGACGCGGCGGCGTCGATATCGCCATCGGCGAAGGCGAGCATGCCTTGGGCGATCGTCTGCGCCGGGGAGTCCTCGAGCGCGCGCACGGCCTCCGCGGCCGCTTCGCCCTCGACGCCGAACTCCGCCCACAGATGGGCGCGCATCAACGCTCGCGCGCCGAGCAGCGGCGCATCGTCGGGGTGACGCTGCAGGCCAACCTCGGCGAGCTCGACCGCCCCGACCAAGTCCGCAACGGTTCCCTGCACGTACTGGGTCTGAACGCCGCCCAGCACCTGCCCCTGGTCTCGGCGGTCGGCGAGATGCTTGATACCCAGCCCCGCCATCAGCAACACCAGCCCGAGCGCGGTGATCTGGGCGGCGCGCTTGAAGACCCGGCGGCGGTTCTTACGCTGAATGTCCCCGATCAGATCGCCGCTTCCGGCGGGCACCGCGAACGGTGAGCGGTCGGTGCGGCGGGTGTCCATCGCGGCCAAACATACGATGGGAAGCCGCCGAACACAGCATAATCACCGGGTTGCGACCGGTTCGGGGTTGGATGTCTCCTTCTCCCCGCGGCGACGCTTCTTGCCGCCATACTTGTTCTTTTCACCGATCTTGTGTTCCTTGCGATACGCCTCGAGCCCCGGGAGGTAGGGATGGGGGTCTTCGGCCACCTCGGCGAAGATGCCCAAGGGTGTGCCCCCCGCGCGACGCTCGTCCACGAGGACGAAGCGACCGTCATGGAACTGCCACAGCTGGTCGACCAGCGTGCGCTCGACCACCAACTCTCGGTCGGTGTGCCAGATGATCTCCGCTCGGCTGGTGGCGACGCCTCGCTCCCGGTCGAGGTCCAATCGGACCACTTCGTACTCGACCACCACCAGCTCCTCTTCTGCCGCCTCGTGCTGCACCAGGTACTGGTCTTGGGATTGTGCCGGGACGTGGGCGACGGCGCGGTCGATGTCTCCCCAGCGGAGCGCCTGGTTGTAGGCCATCGACGTGTCCCGAAGCTTGGAGGCCATCCCATCCCCCGTCATGCAGCCCGACGAGAGCAGGAGCAGGGCGAGAGTCGAGGCAAGACGCAGCATGCTCGCACGCTAGCCCTACGGCGGGCCGGGACCAAAAAACGCGCCCCGTTCACGACGCGGGACGGCGACCTCGGACGACGCGCTCGATGTGGCCGTAGTCTCGGCGGGCGGCGACCCCTTCGAAACCGGCCTCCCGCATCAGGGCTTGGACCGCGCTCGACTGATCGTGCCCCAGCTCGAGGTACAGCGCCGCGCCCGGAGCCAGCGCGTCCGAGGCGCGCGCGATCAACCGGCGGATCAGCTCCAGCCCGTCCGCCCCCCCGTCGAGCGCCAGCCGAGGCTCCCAGCGCGCGACCTCGGGCTGGAGCGCATCCAGCTCGGCCGAGGGAATGTAGGGCAGGTTCGCGGCGATCGCTCGCCAGCCACCTGGAGGCTGGGGCACCGCCTGCATCAGGTCCGACTTCACGAAGGTCACCTGCAGGCCAGCGGTCGCGGCGTTCTTCGTGGCGAGCGCCAGGGCGTCGTCGCTGATGTCGCACGCGGTGACCTCTGCGGTGGGGCGGGCCTTGGCGATCGCCAGCGCGACGGCGCCCGAGCCCGTGCCGACGTCGAGGACCGGAGCGCCGTGCGCGGCGTCCACGGGCAGTTCCTCGAGCAGCCAGTCGACCAGATGCTCGGTGTCGGGGCGCGGCACCAGCACCCGCGCATCGACCTCGAGCTCGAGGTCGAGGGCGTGAAACCCCTTGCGACCCAACAGGTAGGCGACCGGCTCGCGGGCGAGCCGTCGCTTCACCCAGTCCCGGAACGTGGCCTTCGCCTCGGTCGAGACGACCTCGTCGTGTCGGACGTACAGCGACATCCGATCGCAGCCCATCGCGGCGGCGAGCAGAAACTCGACGTCGGTCCGCGCGCCTTCGATCCCGATCTTGGCGAAGCGTTCCTGCGTCCACTTCATCAGTTCGCGCACCGTCCACATGGGATCGCGCGCGGGCGCGGAACCGACGTGTCCGTCGTTGGGACGGGCGTCGCCGCGGTGCGACGAAGACGCGGGCTTCTCGGGTGTCGACATGACGGGCGCGATTTCGTCCAACGCTGTTCCAACCCTCAGAGAACCGGGTTTACGGGGGCTCGGACGTCCTCTGAGGGGGATTAGCACATTTTCCCACTTGGACGGAGAGGCCTCGGCACGTACGGTGGTGGTTCGTCGAAGGCCCGCAATGAGCCGCCTTCCCGACCTGCGCGCCATGTCCCCCTCTCGCCTCAGCCCCCACGGTCTGCTCTGGGCCGTTCTCGCAGCCCTCGCGCTGTGCGGGCTCGGCGTGCCCTCGGTCGCCGTCGCCGGCCCGGGCTCGAGGTCGGTGGCGAAGTCGACCGACTCTTCCCGACCTCCTCTGGTCGTGGTCCGCTCGGTCGGCGCGGTCCCAGATGCGGACGCTCGGCTGGCCTGCCGCGCGCTGTTGGCCGAGCTCCAGATTCGCTGCGAGGTCCGAGCCGCGCGCTCGCTCGACGAGCTCCGACCGGCACTCGACGCCGGGCGCGGCCAGCTCGACGCGCGCAAGGCCTTGGAGCTGCTGTTTCGAGATCGGGCCACCGACGCCCTCGTCGAGCTCGACCTCACCGGCGAGGACATCTTCGAGGCGGGAAAGCCGTTCGTCTTCGGTCTTGCGAGCCTCTCGGACCGGGTCGCGCTCATCTCCACGGCCCGCCTCGTCGCGGACGATGACGCGACCTACGCGGACCGCCTCGCCAAGCTGGTGATGCACGAGGCCGGGCACACGTTCGGCCTGCACCACCACGACCACGGCAGCTGCGTCATGCGTCAGGATCCGTCGGTCGCCTCGCTGGACGAGGCCCCCAAGACTCCCTGCGCCCGATGCCGCCAAAAGCTCGCGCGACGCACCGAGACCTTTGCACGACCGGGGCAGCTCGCGCTCGACCAAGCCCGCGGTCACCTGGTGCGAGACGACCCCGCGACCGCGCGCCAGCTGCTGCTCGGAACGGTTTGGGCAGGCGAGTACGACCCGGGGCTGCTGCACGAGTTCGGCGTGGCCTTCCACAAGGCAGGCCAGCTCGACGACGCGATCGGCATCTTCAAGTTCCTGGTCGAGGAGTCTGCGGACCACGCCCGCGGTCACGTCAGCTTGGCCATCGCCTATCAGGCGCGGGATGCCCAGGGCGACCCAGCGCGCGCGGTCTGGCACTTCGAGCGCGCGCTCGATCTTCGTCCCGAGTGGACGACGGTCGCCAGCCACCTCGACGAGCTCCAGTCGCGCGAATCGACCTGATCGTCTCAGTTCGGCGGCACGACGTCGTCGATCCAGGCGTCGATTTGTCGGAGTCCACCGGGCTCGACGCTCGCAACGTTGCCTCGCGGGCGGCCTTGGGGGTCGAGCACGAACACCGCAGGGATGCTCGCCACGCCCAGACGCAGCGCCAGCGCGCCGTCGGGATCCCAGCCCAGCAGGAACGGTGGGGGGTCGCGATCCCATTCGGCCTGCAGCTGCTGCGGGTCGGCGTCGTTCGCGACCGCGACGACGACCAGCCTCGATCGCCCCAGCTCGGCGAGGCGAGCCTCGAAGTGCTGCCGAAAGGCGGCCCAGCCGGGCAGGTCGGTGGACGAGAGCATGAGGACGACGACCTTGCCGCGAAGGCGTGCCAGCGGCTCGGCGTCACCGGACACCAGCGGAATGTCGAGCTCGACCGGCGTCTCAGCCTGGGGAGCAGCGGACGCCTGCGCGGAGGCTGCATCGACTGCCGAGGGGGCTTGGGCGTCCGGTCCCGACGCAGGATCGTCGGTGGACCCCTTCGTGGGGACGCAACCCAGCGCAAGGCCCAGCAGCAGCCCCAGCGGCTTCATGCCCCGTGCACCACGTCGACGAGGTGCTGGACCTTGGCCGGATCGGTCAAGCGCGAGATGCCGTGACCGAGGTTGAAGATGTGGCCACGCGCGGTTCGGCCCGCCTCGACGATGGCCAGGGCACGCCGGGTGATCTCGTCCTGGGGTGCGAACAAGGCGATCGGATCGAGGTTGCCTTGGACCACCTTGTCCCGCCCCACGACGTCGAGCGCGGTGCTCATCTCCATCTCCCACCCCACACCGATGACGTCGGCCTCGGCCTCCGCGGCCAGCGAGAGCAGCCCCGAGTTGCCGCGGAGGAACAAAATCACCGGGACGCCGAAGGCCTTGACCTCGGCGACCAGCCGCTTGACGTGCGGCAACACGTGCGCTCGGTAGTCGGCCACGGAGAACGCCGCCCCCCAGCTCTCGAAGATCTGCAGGGCGTCGGCGCCCGCCTCGACCTGTCCGCGCAAGTAGTCGATGAGCAGCGTGGTGATGTTCTCGAGCAGCCCGCCGAACACCGCCGGCTCGCAGAAGGCCATCGACTTGGTGTGCACGAAATCCTTGCTGCCCGAGCCTTCGATCATGTACGACGCCGTCGTCAGGGGTGCTCCGCAGAAGCCGATCAGCGGCACGCGATCCGCCAGCGCGGCTTTGCACGCCCGCACGGCTCCGAAGACGTACTCGAGCGCGTCACCGGCGGGTTGCCACTTCAGACGCGCGACGTCGGCGACGGTCCGGACCGGGTCGGCCACCTTCGGCGCGGGGTTGAACTCCACCTCGACCCCCATCGCATCGAAGACGGTGAGGATGTCCGAGAAGAGGATCGCAGCGTCGAAGCCGAAGCGGTCGATGGGCTGCAGGGTCACCTCGGCGCACAGCTCGGGCGTCCGACACAACTCCAAGAAGGAGACCTTGGCGCGAATCTCCCGGTACTCGGGCAGATAACGTCCCGCCTGCCTCATGAGCCACAGGGGCGTATGCGCGGGAGTCTCGCCGCGGCACGCCTGCAGAAACGCGGTGTTCTGGAGCGTCATCGGGCCGGACTATACCCGAGCCACAGCCACCGGGTTTGGATGCTGAGCGCACCGAAGCTACTATCCCAGCGTGCGGCGCTCGCTGGCAGTGTGTGCGGCCCTCTTGCTGGGCTCGGGACCCGCGTGTCTTTTGCGTCTCGACGACGAGATCGCCTGCGGGGACGGCTTCGTCGACGCGCGGGCGGGCGAGGAGTGCGACCCGGCGGTCCCCTCGAGCTACGAGAACGCCTGCCCCAACCTGCTCGGCACGGCGGACTGCGACCCCAACAGCTGCCTCATCATCAACGACGCCAACCAGTGCTCGGTCTGCGGCGACAGCCGGGTCGACGCGAGCCGGGGGGAGGAGTGCGACGGCGACAACCTCGGTGGCGACGCTTGCCCTGGCGGCGGCGGAGCGCTGCAGTGCAACGACTCCTGCATGCTCGACTACTCCGAGTGTGACGCCTGCGGAAACGGGATGATCGACGAGGGCGAAGAGTGCGACATGGGTGCGGCCGGTGGCCTGGGCACGGCGCGGCCGTGCGGAGGCACCAACCTCGGCTCCCCCGACGAGATCCCCCCGCTCCCCTCCCCGACCAGCAAGGACTACACCTCCGGCCAGACCACGACCTGCCGCACCGACTGCCGCTACGACCGCTCCGGCTGCGGCTTCTGCGGTGACGGCGTCCAGGACGGCGCAATCCCGGTTCAGCAGGGCGACGACTCGGCCGCAGAGTGGTGTGACGGGGTTCAGTTCGACCCGGAGCGACTGGCCACGGTCTTCGGACCCCTGTGCGATGACCCGGCCAGCCAGCGCCCGAGCGTCTCGTGCGGCGACGACTGCCAGAGCTTCACCACGATCGCCAACGGCTGCTGCCTGCGACGCAACGCGGCCTGTCCCGAGGACGACCCCGGACCCAGCGGCGGCACGGCCGACGGGGGTGCACCCACGACGACGGACTCGGCCACCACCTCCGGCTCCGGCTCCGGCACCAGCTCCGGCTCCGGCGACGCGGGCAAAGACACCGCGGGCGGACCCGTCGACCAGCTCGAGTGCTGCTACGGCTTGGCCAACCCAGACGCGGCCGACCCCTGCTACAGCAGCTTCGAAGCCGGCGGCGTCATTCGGCGACTGTGCCGCTGAGCCGACCCGAGCGCTCGCAGCCCGTGGTGAAACCCGGCGCGGCGGATAGCGAAGGATTCTTCGCTCCTGGGTAGGAGCCGAAACGCAGCTGTACCGGGCGTACTGCAAGCTTTGGCGACGCCGCCAGGAGCGAAAAAGACGAGTGAGACGTCGTGTATGGTTTCACACGGGCTGCTAGAACCGGGTGACGCGCAGGCCGATCAGCAGGGTCTGGCGCGGGAACGCGCTGCCGGGGACGAATCGAGCATCGTAGGTGACGCCCACGCCCATGGCCGCCGTGGAGTTCAGCCAGAACTCGTAGCCGGCCTCGGCTTTGCCCCCCAGCCCGATCGACAGCCCGGCACGGGTCTCGCCCGCCTCATCAGC
The DNA here is from genome assembly GCA_963761755.1 of uncultured bacterium. Classification (GTDB taxonomy): domain Bacteria; phylum Myxococcota_A; class Polyangia; order Nannocystales; family Nannocystaceae; genus CAJXVA01. Next base: position 457,754 of record CAVXIC010000012.1, on the reverse strand, counting down.
GCGCGGAACCCCAGCGAATCCCAGGCCTGCCCGGCCGTAGAGACCTCGCCACATGTATCCGGTCGCCTCGACGTCCCCGCCGAAGGCCACCCCGGACCCTCGCTGCAGGTACGGCATGACCTGCAGCGCCGCGCCGAGCGTGAACCGCTTGGTCACCCCGCCCCCGAAGTCGAGCTCGAGCTTGGTCGCGGGGATGAAGTCGTCGACGTAGAAGAACGTGCCGCCGAAGCCGAGGCCCCCGCCGATGTAGAAACCGCGGCGGTCCTGGGCCTCCTCGATCTCGATGCCCTGCCGACCGCGGACGGCGGCGGACGCCTCACCGGGGCCCGCGAGCAGCGCCGCAAGGGACGCTGCCACGGGCACGGCGGCAAGCAGTACCTTGGAACGACTGCGGCGTCGGCGGGTCATCGAAGAAACCATGACACAGCGGTCAGCGCAGCGTCGTGACGTCGAGCACCACGAAGCCTCCTTTGGGCACGACGACGTCGGTGACGCGGCGCTCGCGGCCGCCAGGACCCGAAATGTCCACCTCGACCGAGTGTGCGCCGGCCGGCACCCGGGTGCGCGCGATGAAGACCCGGTCGGGCAGCGTGGTCCACGAGCGGGTGTCGGGCTTGTCGAGCGCAACCAAGGTGCCCTCGACCGCGGCCGCGGCCAGGAAGCCGACCAGTCCGCCCGCCCCCTCGGCTTGCCGCCCGGCAGCCCTCGCGCCCTCGGCGGCAGCCGCGCGGGTGATCATTCGGGTGAGCGCGGCGCCGATGATCTTGGGCTTGAGCTCCTCGAACTCGGCGACGATCTCGCTGCCGAGGTCCGAGGCGAGGTCGATCGGAATCACGTGCTCATCGACCCGCACCGTCGCGGTCTCCAAGATGTTCTCCGCCGGGACGAGCTCGGGATAGACGACGAACTTGAACATCCCGTACTCCAGCAGCGTGGTGTCCCCGGTCACGAACGCGCCGGCCAAGCCGATCGCCAGGCCGATCGGGATGCGCTCGGGCACGCGGTAGGGCACCCGACCGATCTTGGCGATGACCAGGACCTCCCCGCCGTCGACCGGCAGCGCGGTACGGCTCGCGTTCCAGGCGGACGCAGGGGGCAGCGCGGCGAGCGAGGGTGGAGCCGCTGGGGTGTCGGTGGCGCCGCTGGGGCGCTGAATCGCCGGATCCTCACCGTCCTGGGCCGAGGTGGGCGCGGGCTCGGGCTCGGGCTCGGGCTCGGGCTTCGGCGGAGCGACGGGCGCGGCCGAGGGCGTCGCGGGGAGATAGTCCTTGATGCGCTCGCCTCGAAACGACCCCTTGGCGGCGAGCGCCGGGATCACGTCGCGAAGCGTCCGAAAGTCGCGCTCGGCCAGCGCCTCCTCGTAGTAGCGAAGCGCCTCGTCGTAGTTCCCCTGTCTCTCGTAGACATATCCCGCGAGATACGAGCCGAACGCGCCGTGTTCCCCTTCGGGATCGTAGTCCCGCAGGTAGGTGCGCATCACCGTGAACCGCTTCGCTTCCACCTTGGCGCCGCTGAGGTCCCCACGGGCCAGGTAGTTGCACATGTTCATGGCGTTGAGCGCCAGCTTCTCGGTGGGCGAGGTTTTGTACTTGGTGGCGCTGTCGCTGTAGATGTACTTGCCGATCTTGCCCGCGGTGTCCCGGGCGATGTCGAGCAGCTCGAGCTGCTTATCGGCGAACTCGAAGTTGGTGGCGCTCGACTCCCACTCGCCCATCGCCTGGAGGACGGTCGCCCGCTCCAGGATCACCAGCTCATGGTTCTTCTTGAGCTTGTTGGGGATGTCCTGGGCGTCACGGACCCGGAGCACCTTGTTCCACTGAGCCAGGGACCCCGCGTAGTCCCCTCGCCGCAGCGCACGACGAGCGTCGTCCGTGCGCTCGGAGTAGGTCGCGCAGGACACCAAGACGAGCGCGGCGCCCAGCGCCACGCGTCGCAGTTGAAGAGCCGGAGCCATCACAGAAGCGTGCTCAGCGGACGATGGCCTTGCTGCGCTCGGACTTGGTTTGAAAGCGGATCAGGCTGTTCTCGACCTCGAGCACCTGCATGAACAGCGTGTACTGCACGCGCCGCTCCTTGTTGATCCGCTCGTCGACCGACTGAAGCTTGCCCGTCAGGAAGTACTGGGCGCCGATCTGTCGCCCGATCTGCGCAGCCATGGCGGGGTTGAAGTCTGCGCCCTGCTGCATGTTCGCCTCGGCCATCAGCTCCTGCTGCCGTTCACGGCTGACCACCGCGACCACGCCGCTGTTGATCAGCTCGGTCTCCATGTCGGAGAGCAAGGTGAGCATCTGGTCGTCGAGGTGCTCCGAGGTGTCGTTCTTGATCGGCCAGATCGCGATGACGGGCGGACTGTCCGCCTGCTTCCAGTTCTCCCAGACCGGAGAGGTGGTCAGCGCGGCCATGTTCTTCTTCATCAGGTCTTGCAGGTCCTTGCGGTCCAGACCCGTGGACATGGCGGCGTTGTCGAGGCCGGGGTTTTCGGTGCCCTCGCCCCCTCGAATCGCCTTGGGCTTGCAGCCAGTGGTGGCGAGCAGCGCGAGTGCGACGGTAGCGGGAGCAAGGAATCGGTGTCGAAGCAGGAGCATGGGAACAGACATGGAATCGAGGTTCTTGGTGACTGAGGTCACAAAATGAGCAGGAGAGACTCGAGGTCGTGCAGACGTTCGTAGGTCGAGATGACCTCGTCGACGGACTCTGCCCGCAGCGTGAGGGTGACGCACGTTCGACGTCCACCACTCGAAAACCTGGTGTGCGCTGCGACACGCTCCGACCCGACGACGTCGGCCGCGCACCCCTGAACGTCGACTTCGAAGGTCGTCCCGGCTGGTCCGAACGCCTTGATGACGTAGTCCCCGGGGAACACGTGGTTGTGGAGCAGAAGATCCCGGTCCGGAGCCGCTTTCCGGTCGCCCATGGAGCGGAGCATGGCATAAAACCCGCGGCGCGACCCCTGCGTTGCCTTCGTTTCATGCGCACTCGGCTCACCATCCTCTTTGCAGCGGCCCTGTTGGGGCTCGGCGCAGGCGCGGCCTGTGACGGCGGAGGTCCTGGCGGTCCCGGCGGACCTGGAGGCAGGCCCGGGGGCAAGGGCGGCAAGCCCGACGCGCTGCTCGTCGATACCACGACCCTGGAGCCGGCCACGATCGAGCGCTTCTACCAGACCTCGGGGACCCTCAAGGCGCTGCGCGAGGCCGACCTCTATGCTCTGCAGCTGGGCATCATCGAGTCGATCGAGGTCCAGGAAGGCGACGTGGTCGAGAAGGGCAAGGCGATGCTCAAGCTCGACGGCCGGGAGCTCACGCTCCAGTCGTCCGCGGCCAAGGTGCAGCTGCAAAACCTCCGGAGCGAGCTGTCCCGACTCGAAGATGCCAAGGGCGGCGTGATCTCCCGCGAGGAGATCGACCAGCAGCGCTATGCCGTCGAGGAGGCCGAGGCGGCGCTCAAGCTGAGCAAGTTCCAGTCCAAGCAGACGTGGGTCCGCGCGCCCTTCGACGGGACCGTCGTGGAGCGCTTGGTCGATGAGGGCAACCTCGCCACGACCTCGACCGCGCTGTTCAAGGTGGCCGACCTCTCGGCCCTCGAGCTCGAGCTCTACGTCCCCGAGAAGGACGCCGCCAGCGTGTCGGACGAGGCCACCGTGGAGATCGAGCTGGTCGACGACACGACCGCCAGCGCCACCATCGCGCGACGCTCGCCCGTGGTCGACCCCATGACCGGCACGGTCAAGTTCACCGTCCGCGCGGAGTCGTTCCCCCCCGCCGCCAAGCCCGGGGCGTTCGCCCGCGCCAAGGTCCTCGTGTCCGCGCGCAAGGACGCACCATCCCTGCCACGAACCGCCGTGTTCGAGGTCGACGGCAAGCCGCACGTCTACGTGCTCACCGAGGGTCGCGCCAAACGAGCCGAGGTGCAGACGGGGCTCGAAGGCGACGACCGCGTCGAGATCCTCGCCGGGCTCACGCGCGACGACATCGTCGTGGCCGGAGGCGGCGCAGGCATCACCGAAGGCATGCCGCTGCGCTCCTCCAACGACAAGCCCAAGACCGCGGCCGAAGCCAGCTCCCCAGAGCCCGTCGGGTGAGCGACCTCTGATGCATCGGCTGATCGCAGGCGCCGTCATCCGACCGGTCACCACCTCGATGGTGACCATCGCGCTGCTGCTCTTCGGCTGGGTCGCGGTCACGCGCCTGCCCGTCGAGCTGCTCCCGGACCTCTCCTATCCGACGATCACGGTCCAGACCGACTTCCCCGACGCCGCGCCCATCGAGGTGGAGGAGCTGGTGACGCGTCCGGTCGAGGAACGCGTCGGCGCCGTGCCGGGCGTGGTCCGGGTTGAGTCGTCCTCCCGAGAGGGCACCTCCGAAGTGGTGCTCGACTTCGCGTGGGGCACCGCGGTCGACCACGCGATGGCCGAGGTTCGCGAGAAGCTGGATCGGGTTCGCCTGCCCCAGGGCGCCGACCGTCCGCTCGTGCTGCGCTACGACCCCGCGCAGGAGCCGATCGTCCGGCTGGCGCTGCGCGACGTGGGCGGAGGCGCCGACCTCTCCACCGCCGACCTCGCCACGCTCCGCGACGCCGCCGATCGCTATGTCAAGCGCGAGCTCGAGAAGCTGCCCGGCGTGGCGGCCGTCGAGCTGCACGGCGGGCAAGAGGACGAGGTGCTCGTCGAGCTCGATCCCAGCCGGCTCGCTGCCCACGGACTGGAGACCGCCGAGGTGGTCGCCGCCCTGCAGGCAGACAACGTCAACCGCCCCGGCGGCGCCGTCACGGAGCGAGAGAGTCGGTACCTGGTCCGGACCCTCCACGAGGCCCGGACGCCCGACGAGCTGGCCGCGGTGATCGTCCGCTCGACCCAGGGCGGCATCTTGCGGCTCCGCGACATCGCCAAGGTGCGCCGCGCACCCAAGGAGCGCGAGGAGCTGACCTTGGTCGACGGTCGCGAGGCGATCGAGCTGGCGGTATTCCGCGAAGGCGACGCCAACATCGTGGCCGTCTCCCACGCCGTGCAGGACGCCCTGCCGCGGCTTCCCCTGGCGCCCGGGCACGAGGTCGTGATGCTGAGCAATCGCGCCCAGTTCGTGGAGTCGGCGATCGCGGAGGTTCGCGACAACACGCTCATCGGCGGCGCACTGGCCGTCTTGGTCCTGCTCTTCTTCTTGCGCGACCTCCGATCGACCCTCGTCATCGCGCTGGCGATCCCCATCTCCTTGCTGACGACCTTCATTCCCCTGCAGGCGCTGGGCGTGAGCCTCAACGTGATGAGCCTCGGCGGCCTGGCGCTGGGCGTCGGCATGCTGGTCGACAACAGCATCGTCGTGCTCGAGGCCATCGCACGACGCCGAGAGCAGGCGCTCGGCCAGGGCCTGCGCCGAAGCCGTCGCCAGCTGACGGTCGAGGGCGCCGCCGAGGTCGCCAGCTCGGTGGTCGCCTCCACGCTCACCACCGTCGCCGTGTTCTTTCCGATGGCGTTCGTCGAGGGGGTCGCCGGTCAGCTCGTCTCCGACCTCAGCCTCGCGGTCAGCTTCAGCATGCTGTCCTCGATGGCGGTCAGCCTCACCTTGGTGCCGGTGCTGCAGAGCCTCGGCCCCGATGACCACCCCGATGGCGCCGCGCCCGACCCGGCTCCGCGCGCGTTCATCATCATCGTCGTCACCTGGCCGATCGCCTGGATCGTGCGCATCCTGGGCTGGGTCGTCGGCGCGAGCGGCACGCTGCTCGACCTGCTCGCTCGGCCCTTGACCGGCACCTACGAGGTCCTCGAGCGGCAGTACCCCAGGCTCATGCGCATCGCGCTGCGCTTCCGCGCGGTCCTGCTGGTGGGCACCGTGGTGGGCTGCACGCTGGCGATCACCCTCGCCAAGGACAGTCCCCGCACGCTGCTGCCCGAGCTCGACCAAGGCGAGTTCTTCGTGCAGGTCACTCTGCCCCGCGACGCGTCGCTCGAACGCACCACCGCCGCGTTGCGCACGATGAGTGACGCCGTCGCCGGCCGTCCCGAGGTCCAGCGGCGCTTCACCCGGGTGGGCACCGTCAGCTCGGCCGGCAGCGCGACGGGGGGCACCGCGGGCCCTCACCTGGGCCAGCTCTCGGTGCGCATCGACGCGCCCGAGGATCGACGCGCGGGCATCGAGGCGGACATCATCGAGACGATCCGTGCGGCCAACACCGAGCCCGAGGCCACCCTGCAGCAGGGCCGCCCCTCGCTCGTCAGCTTTGCGCCTCCGGTCGAGCTGCTGGTGTTCAGCGAGGATCCCGAGCGCTCGGCCGCGCACGCGCGCCGCCTGCTGCCGGACCTGCGCGCGGTCGAGGGCCTCGTCGACGTGGTGCCCGACGACCTCGACGGTCGCCCCGAGGTTCGCGTTCACTTCGACCGCGAGCGCCTGGGTCGACTCGGCATCACCGTCGACGAAGCCGCCAGCTCGGTCCAGCGCGCGATTCAAGGTGAACTGGCGACCAAGATGTATGCCTCCGACCAGCAGCTCGACGTTCGGGTCATGTTCCCGCGGGTCGATCGCAGCAGCGCCGAGGACGTCGCGCAGATCCAGGTCGGCATCGCCGGGGGCGTCCCGATCACCCTCAGCGCCGTGGCCGACGTCGAGCCGGCCCGAGGCCCCTCGGAGATCCGCCGCATCGACGGGCGAAGGGGACTGCGAATCTCGGCGCAGACCACCAGCGTCGACCTCGGCGGCCTCGCCGACCGGGTCCAGATGGTCCTCGAAGAGCACGCGGGTGACGACCCGGACGTGACCGCGACCCTCGCCGGCCAGGCCAACGAGATGTCGGACTCGGTCGAGAGCCTGCTGCTGACCGCTGCACTCTCCACGTTCCTGGTCTACGTGGTGATGGCCTCCAGCTTCGAGAGCCTCGGACACCCCCTGCTCATCCTGGGCACCGTCCCCATGGCGCTCGCCGGCGTCGTGCTCGCGTGCGCGCTGACCCAGACGCCGCTGTCGGCGATGGTTGGTATCGGCGTGATCGTGCTCGGTGGCATCGTGGTCAACAACGCGATCGTGTTGATCAACGCCGTCAACGATCGTCGCGGCGCCGGTCTGTCCACCCCCGACGCGCTCATCGAAGCCGGACGGGTCCGCGTGCGCCCGATCCTCATGACCACCGCCAGCACGATCCTGGGCCTGGTCCCGATGGCGCTGGGGTTCGGAGACGGCGCGGCGCTCCGCCAGCCGCTGGCGATCGCGGTGATCGGTGGACTGGCCCTCTCGACGCTGCTGACCTTGGTCGTCATTCCGTGCGCGTACGCGGTCTTCCCTGGCCGCGTCCGCGAGGCCTGGCGCCAGCGGGATCAGCCAGAGCCTCCCCCGGATCCTCCGCTCGACCCTCCGTCGGATCCTCCCCCAGCTCCTCCCCCAGATCCTCCCCCAGAGTCATGAGCCCGCGGCTGTCGATCCGCCTGGAGGCCGCAGCCTCCCTCGTGGTGCCCGGCCGGCCGATGGCCGACATCGGCTGCGATCACGGTCAGCTCGCCGCCGCACTGGTGCACAGGCGCCAGGTGCCGCGGGCGATCGCCTCCGATGTTCGGGCTGGACCCCTGCGGGGCGCGGCCTCGCTCGTCGAGCGCCTGGGCGTCGATGTCGAGCTGCGTCGAGGCAGCGGTCTGAGCACCCTCGAGCCGGGCGAGGTGGCGACGATCGTGATCGCGGGCATGGGTGGTCCGCTGATGATGAAGCTGCTGGGCGAAAGTCCCCAGGTGCTGCGATCGGCCCAGCGGGTGGTGCTGCAGCCCAACACCTCCTGGACCGACGTCCGACGCGCGCTGGCGACCCGGGGCTGGGGCCTGTCCGCCGAGACGCTGTGTGAAGACGCTGGGCATCGCTACCTGACACTCGCCTTCGATCCTCGTGCGCACGGTGCGAGCTGGACCGACGCAGACCTCCTGCTCGGCCCGATCGTGGGCCGTGATCGTCCGATCGAGTTTCAGCGCTGGCTGCAGGACGAAGATCTCCGGCTCGCGACGCTGCGCGATGCACTCTCGACCCGGCTGGGCGCCGACCACCCTCGCGTGCAGGAGGTGCGAGACGAGCGTCGTCAGCTCTTGGCCGCTGCGCGCTTGGCCTCGACGGAGTCGACGAAGCGACGCACGTAGTCGCCCGTGCGCTCGGGGCACTCGTACTGCGGGCAGTGACCGATCCCGTGCAGGATGACCATGCGCGCCCGCGGCAATCGCTGCTGATAGACGTGGCCGGCCGAGATGTCGATCAAGCGGTCGCGGTCCCCCCACAGCAAGAGGGTCTCCGCGTCGACGTCGGGCAGACGCTCGGTGAGATCCATGGAGCCCCCGAGCAGGTCGTCCATGATCTTCGCGTTCATCTCGGCGCGCCCCATGAAGACCTCGGCCATGTGCCGCCGGATCGGAGCCGGCACGGGGGGCTGTTTCTCCAGCACGAAGCGCATGAACGCGTCGTAGCCCTCGAGCGAGTCGATGACGAACGGGTTGTCGCCGGCGTCCAGGCGACGCTGCAGCGTGCTCGGCACGGGCATGCTCAGGCCCGCGGCCGCCACGAGCGACAGCGAACCGACGAGATCGGGTCGCTGCAGCGCGAGCTGCACGAGGACCGCGCCGCCCAGGGATGACCCGACGGCGTGGACCTGCACGAGGCCGAGGTCATCGAGGAACGCGGCGACCAGCCCTGCGAGTGCGGGCAGATCGTAGCGGAAGTCTCTGGGTGCAGACGCATCGCCAAAGCCGGGAAGATCCGGCAGCACCACCCTGTGCCCATCGGTGAAGGACCGGCAGACCTCGACGAAGGAGTCCTTGTTGTCGCTGAAGCCGTGCAGCATCAAGATCGGCGAACCCGACGGCTTGCCGCCTTCGAGGTAGGGGATCGAGAATCCTTGCACCGACGCGGTCGCGAGCCGCAGCCCAGCGGCCCGGCGACGAAGCCCGAACACGGCCTCGACCGTGGACACAGGGAGCCGAATCGGCGCCATCGGCACCCGCGCGATGGCTTTGACGAGCAGCGCCGGGAGGTCCCGTCTTCGAGGCAAAAGCGGCACCGGCGGAGGCTATCAGGTTTCGGGCAGAGTCCACCCGAGCGAAACCGTCCGGCCCACCGCACCGGGTCGAATCCGATAGACGACCCGCTTGAAGGCCGCGTAGATCCGGAAGAACCGCGCGACCTCGGCGCGAGCGGACGGCGCGAGCACGCCAGCAGAGCACACCCACTTGTGGTCCGGGACGTCGGCATCGACGAAGCCGACGCACCCGTGCACGCGAACACGAACCCGGATGCCGTAGGGGAGCCGAGGCCCGAGCACCACCGCGTCCAGCGGGTCGCCGTCCGGGCCCCGCGTACCGACGATGCTGCCGTAGTTGTAGGGACACGGGAACGGGGAGACGAAGTCGACGCTTCCGTCGGCCCGACGCTTGACGAAGCTCGCCTTGGGGACCTCGACCACGACCGTGACCGTGCCGCCCACCTCCGGCTCATCGACGTTCCTCATGCGTGCCCGGGCTTGTTAGCATAGCGGTGTGGAGGTCGCAGAACTCTTCGACACCGGGACCGGCATCGACCTGGAGACGCCGACCGCGGGCGTCGAAGCGCTCGTCGAGGGGTACATGCGAGACACCGACCGCGACCTGCGTGGTGCGCTCGCCGACACGGCGGTGGTCCGCGAGGGCGCGAGGATCGTCGCGTTCTTGCTGGAGGACTTCGACGTCCCGGACCGAGCCCGCACGGTTGTGCACGACCTCGCGGTGTTGGTCGTGGCGGTTGGGCGTGAGACACCGCAGCTTCGCGACTGGACCGACGATGCCGACCTCGACGCGTTGGCCAGCGCGGGCGGTGGCGCGTTTGGCGACGCGGCTGGCCCGATGAGCGCGGTCTTTCGCGACGTCGTTGCGGTCCTGCGAGACCTCCCCGGCTGGCCGATCAACGAACCTGCCGTGCTCGGCCGACTGAAGAACGCGGCCTCGGCCTACGCACAGGGGCGCCGGCTCGAAGCCGTCGCCAAGGATGCCGTCCCACGCACCTTGGCCGCCGCCGCCCGCGGCGTTTGGAAGGAGGCGCTGGTCGAGGTCGCCTGCGTGGTTTGCAACGACGACACCCGGGCTCGAAAGTCGTCCGAGGCAGACACCATCGGTCAGCTGCTCATCAGCGTCGTCGGCCTCGCCTCCGAGCTCGGCCCCTTCCTCACCGGCGACGGGGATGGAAAGGCGGTCGAGCTGGTGACGCAGCGATTCGCCGTCCTCCCCGCGGTGATCAAGCTGAACTCGCCTCAGATCGCCAGGGCGCTGCGGGCAACGCTGGAGCTCGAAGTGCGGGACCTCCTCGATGCCCTTGGGCACCTGGACCCCTTCGGCGCGCGCGGACAGCTCGTCCGGCGCATGGTCCTGGCAATGCTCACCTTCGACGGTTCTGCGCACGCCGTCGTCGACGCCACCTCGATGCCCGCCCCGAGTCGTGACGACGTCATGAAGCGGATGCGCGCGATCGCCATGGCGGACGGCAAGGTCACCACGGACGAGCGCGCGCTCCTGCGCCGCTTCGACACCCAGCTGCACACCTTCCAGGATCTGGTCGCTCGAATCGAAGAGGACCGCAGCATCGACTTCGAAGAGTTCCGGCAGCTCCGGGACACCCGGCAGAGCATGCTCGACGACCTCTTCCGCGTGGCGCTGTCGGACGCCCACATCTCCGACGATGAGCGCCAGCTCTTGCTGCGCGCGATGGAGCTCGTCCCAACGCTGCGCAGCCGAGCGCAGCCCTGCTAGAAGGGACGCGTAGACGTCCTCCCGCTTCACGACCGCGTGGGGTGGAACAACGAGAACCCCTGCCCCACGAACATGACCACGCACAGGCCCGCGTACGCCAGCGCGAGGCTGCCGAGCCAACGCAGCACTCGACGCCGCCTGCGTGGCCCAGTGGACACGCGCCCACTGTACACCGACTTTCACCACGGGCTGCTACTGCCCTGGATCGGTGATTTCTTGAAAAAGTCAGTCACTGGTCGGAGCCCCGAGAACCTGGATCGTCCGCTGCCCAAATCGCTTCACTGACTCGAGGATCTCGTCGGCGGTCTTCGTCCATGTGAAGGCCTTGCCCTCTTCGTTGTGCGCCTCGACGTATTCGTGGAGCGCTTTGCGGAGGTCCGGGACGCTCTTGTGAGAACCGCGGCGCAGGGCGTGCTCGGTCAGGAGGCCAAAGAAGCGTTCCACCAAATTCAGCCACGATGAGTAGGTCGGCGTGAAGTGGAAACGGAAGCGCGGGTGACGGGCGAGCCACCGCTTGACCGTGGGTGATTTGTGCGCGGAGAGGTTGTCCAAGATGACGTGTACTTCGAGGTCCGCAGGCACGCGTCTATCGATCTCGCGGAGGAAGGCGACGAAGTCCTTCGCGCGGTGTCGTTGCTTCGTCTTCGCGATCACTTCGCCTGTCGCCACGTTGAGCGCGGCGAAGAGATCTCCCGAGATTCCGCCGTTCGGCATCCCGAGATCAAGGGTGGGCTGGCTTCTCCAGCGCCTGAATCTGTGGCTTTTCGTCGAAGGAGAACACGACCGCGTGTTCCGGGGGGTTCATGTACAACCCAACGATGTCCCGAACCTTCTCAACGAAGAGCGGGTCGTTGGAGATCTTGAACGTCTTCACGATGTGAGGCTGAAGAGCGAACGTCCGCCAGATGCGGCCTACGCTTGCCGGGCTGATGCCGGCTGCCTTGGCCATCTTGCGGGTGCTCCAGTGGGTTCGCCCCTTGGGCTTCGTCTCCAGCGTCTTGACGATCACCTCCTCAACTTTTTCGTCCGAGATTCTCCGTGGCCCGCCGGGTCGCGGTTCGTCGTACAGGCTGGCGACTCCCCCGTCGACGAACCGCTGACGCCATTTCCCGACCGTCTGGCCCGAGGTCCGCAGCTTCTTGGCAACATCCTGGTTCGTCAGCCCCGAAGCGCAGTGCAGAACGATCTTCGCTCGTAGCGCGAGGCTCCGGTTGGTCCGCCAGCGTCGAGAGAGCCGGCCAAGCTCCTCACGCTCCTCGTCACTGATGCTGAGGTCTGCCTTCGGTCGTCCGGTCCGAGCCACACCAGCGTTAGATCAGACCCTCGCAATTTCTTCAAGACATTCCAGACCCAGGGCACTACACGAGGTTCTCGATGTAGGCGTCCTTCACCAGCCCCCGCAGCGACTGCGGGTCGCCACCGGGCGTTTTGGGTGCGATCGGTGAGTTGACGAAGAGACACAGCTCCATGTCACCGGGGAGGAAGTAGGCGACGCTCTGCTCGAGCCGGGTGGCGTCCGGGCCCCAGGCGCCGTTCTTGTTGTAGAGACTGCCCGCGGCGGTGTCGATGCGCTGGTCGAGGCCGAGCATCTGGTCGAGGAAGGGCTGCACCTGCGACGTGGGGAGGATCGTGCCCGAGCGCCGGAAGGTCCCCATGACGTCGAGGACCTCATTGACGGACATGCGGAACCCCGCGCCGCCGCAGACGGTCTGAAGATCGCCGGAGTTCCAGCCGGGCTGGGTTCCGCCCGAGTCGTAGGCGAGCGCGTCGTTCGGACCGGGCTCGAAGTCGACATCGGCGACGCCCGATGGCCCGAACACGTAGGTGTTGCAGTACTCGCGAAAGCGCAGGGTGCTGCGGACGTCCCAGATGTGATCGGTGGCCGAACCGTGGGTGTCGGCCTGGTTGATCCACCCGTGCAGGACCGGGATCAGGATCCGGCACAGGGCGAAGTTCGCGTTCTCGTAGCCGTACTTGCCGAACGTCCCGGCGACACCCCCGGCGACGGCCGACTTCATGGTCGAGAAGTCCGTGTCCGAGTTGGGGACGCGGAAGCCAGCGGTGTGGTCGAGCAGGTGACGGAACGCGACGTCCTCAATTTTCTCGCCGAGACTCCAGTAGTCGGGCAAGTAGTGACGGATCCGCTCGGTGACGTCGCGATTGGCTCCGCGGAGCTTGTGTGCCATCGCCATCGCGGTCATCAGCTTGCTGACGCTGGCGATGTGCATCCGGGTGTCGAGCGTCCAGCCCCGGCTGCCGTTGGCGGGCGAGCGGGCCCAGCCCCACAGACCCGTGTGCATCGGGGTGCCCTTCCTGCGGATCTGCCAGGCGTAGCCGTTGACGTAGGGGGACAGCTTGCCATGCAGGGCCGGCCCGAAGGCGTCGATGTTCAGACGTGGCTTCAGGCTGATCTTGCGGGTCTTCGCGACGAGATCGATCCGGCGCGCGCGTGCCGGGACGCCCGTGTCCATCTGGACCCCGACGACGTGCTTGGGACGGATCACGTGGGCGCGGGCCAGCTGCGCAGTTCGGCGATCCACCGCCACGGGCTTCGCGGCCTGGGGACGGGCCGCCTGCGGTCGATTCGTGGGCCTGGCGGCCCGCGTCGTCCTCGGACCGGCCCAGCTCCGCCGAGCGGATGCGAGAATCGTGGCCGCAGGCAGGCCGACCATGAAGAAGCGTCGTGTGCGTTTCACCGATCGGATGGACGCACGAGCGGCGATGTGTGACCGGCCCGTGGAACAAACCTTCCGCCGCCCGGGGAACTAACCTTCCGCCGAGAGTGTCGGTGCGCTCGTGCGACGGGAGCAGTCTGGCTGGGCTACGGGCAGATGGAGCGCGTCGGCTCGGCGGTGCCAGTGTCCGATCCCCCATCGGAGTGAACGCGCCGTGCCGGCGTGGACGCGGTCACGACCGAGTCGGTTCGTCGCCCCCAGGTCGAAGGATCGGCTTGCGCGCGAGGAGATCCTGGAGCGGTGCGGGCGAGCCCGAGTCGCGGGATGATGCTGAGCTGAAGCTGGGCTCCGGGCGGGCGGGCTCGTGGTGTCTCGCGGAGTCCGCGGGCGCAAACACGCCGACCGGTTCGCCGCCCTCGAGGACCAGGGCCGATGTCGCGCCGGCGGCCGAGATGCGGTCGGCCTCCGACACGGCGTCGGACTCGGCGTCGCACAGATTGGGGCGGCGCACGATGGTCCACAGCCGCTCGTCCTCGGCGACGCCTTCGGCCAGCGCGGCGTCGAGGTCGTGGCTGCTCACCAGCCCGTAGATGGTGTCCTCGTGCGCGACGATCAGGCGCTTGGCACCGGTGTGCTCGAGGCGTACCCGTGCATCGTCCAACGTCAGCTCTGGGTCGATGCGCGGAAAATCCGTCTGGACCTCGTCCAGGACGCGTGAAGATTGCTCGCGGGGTTGGTTTCGGTCTGTCATCGGGGACCTCCGCAGTCATGGGAAGCAACCGTAGCGCCATCGACAAAACGCACCGAATCCGAACGGTTGGCTCGGTACCCGCATCGGACCATGGGCCGGTGGGGAGGCGGGACCGCACACCTGTGACGCACTCGCCAGGCATCGCAGCTGTCCCGAGCCGCGCGATGGCCGGGTGTCCTCGCTTCCGTCATCGCGACGCCGAAGAATGATCAGTGTTCATGCAAGCGACTGATTTCCTTGCGCTTTTTCGAGAACGGAAGACAATTGATCCGCGCCGTGACGGGACCGTCGGCCACTGGCCACTTCAGGGGATGAGCCCCGCGGGGCTTCGAGGACTTATCCCATGAAGCACACTTCCTTCTCCCCCCTCCTGCTCGCCCTTCCCCTCGGTCTGAGCGTCGCCGCCTGTGACCTCGAAAAAGAGGACGGCCTCGACACCGGCGCGGTCTCCGAGGGCGAGGACCTCGACGACGACGACGACGACGACGACGAGACGGTAAGAACGACGACGCCGGCTCGCCAGGGACCTCCAAGGGCACGGGCGAGGACGACAGCGACACCGACGAACCCGGCACCTCCGGGGGGACCGATGGCGACGGCGACACCGACGACTCCGACACCGGCAGTGGTGATGAAGGCGACGGCGTCGCGCTCCTGCACGGCGAGCTGCCCGACATCGACATCGGCGACGACGACACGGGCGCAGGCTCGGGCAGCGATGGAGACTCGCTGTTCCCCGACGATGCCCTGCTGGTGATCATCGACAACGACGACTCCGCGACCTGCGGCAATCCCTGGGGCCCGTCCGAGTGCGGCGGCAACTGGTCGATCAGCTTCACCCTGCTCGCCGACCAGCAGGCGCCTGGCACCTATGAGCTCTTCGAGCTCAACGGATTCTCGTCCTTCCTCGACGACCCCTACCCCGAGGGCGACTGCGCAGGCGGAGGCGGCACCCTCGAGGGCACCCTCGTCATCGAGGCGATCGACGACCAGATGGTGGTCGGTCACATCGAGGGCGCGCAGGCCTGGGACTTCGACGCGAACGTGTCATTCGCGGTCCCGCGCTGCTGAGCGACGCGCTCGGCCCGGTCGTCGTCGCAAGGCCGAACTCTACGCCTCGCCGCATCGAGCCACCGAGCGAGGAGACGGGTTCGAAGTCGACGTCTTGGTCGGGAGGATCGCGAGGAGTCGCACTCTCGAGGTTTCGGCGTGCGTGGCCGGGGTCGCGACCTGGCCCGAGCTCGAATCGGTCACGCTCGACATCGAGATCGCTGCGGACGGGACCACCGAGATCACACAAGCCACGACGGTCCCCGAGGCGGTGGGACTGGGCGCGTGCACGCCGGAGTCCTTTGCCTGGAGGGCCCTCGAGCCCCCGGGCGGCACCGCTGTGACCCGAGGTGTGGCCGAAGTCCGGCGGCACGATGGTGCCTCGAGGTCCTCGGGGACGCACGGACCCGGAACGAGAGGGACGCGTTCCACGTACGTGGGCCCGCGACCGCACGCACGCCGCATGCCGGCACAGGTGCACGCGCGGTGCGAGAGCGCTCTGGCGGGCCGACTCGACGACGTCATCCAACGCGCGTTCCGAGAGATGGTCCGCGCCGAACGAGCACTCCCCGCTGCGCTCGAAGGGGTTCCGCGAACGCCCGGCCGATCCGCCGCCGGGCTACTCGAAGCGACACGTGCACTCTTGCATTCCGTAACCGTCGGGATGAGGGGCGTTCGGCGAAGCGTCCGCTCCGTCGAAGCGGGCTGCCGTAGCGTCCCAGGGGTCACAGACGTCGGCGCAACTCCGACCGGCGGTTGGGTTGTATGTGACGACTTCAACCTCGCAGCCCCCCGCGCTGCAGGCTCTCTCGGAGATGCCGTAGCCGGAGTCCGGTCCGGTCAGCTCCGGCGCATCGGCACACCCGAAGTCACAGCTCCCGCACGTCTCGACGTCGCTCATCGAGGAGCACGCCGACTCTCCGCATGCCTGGCTGTCCTCGTCGTCGCACTCCAGCGAGATGGTCAGCTCGGCGCTGGACTGGTGGCCTGCCACGTCGAAGAAACGAGCGACGAGGACCAGCTCGGTCGAACTCTCGAAACGCAGCGGGGACACCGTCGACAAGTCGGCCCATTGCAGCGACATCTGGTAGGACCCCTCCGACGAAGAGGTTTGAAACGCGCCGTAGGACGCACCCTGAGGGGACTCCAAGACGCCCCCGATGAGGTCATCGATGCCGTCGGGGTCGGAGACGACCGCCGTGACCGTGAGGGTCTCGATGTCGGAGAGCAGCTGAGTGTTCGATGAAATGTTGAGGATCGTCGGGGCACCGGGTTCGCTCGAGCTGTCGTTGCGCCCGGACTCGCCGCCGCTCTCGCCGCCCGAACCCTCCTGTGCGTCCCCCGACTCGTCCGTTTCCGCCAACGTGCCCTCCGTCTCGTCGCCAGCGCTGGGGTCGTCGTCCTGCGCGCAGGCGCCGACTGCGAGGGCTGCAAAGGTCCAAGCGATGGCCCGCAGGCTCAGTCTCACCGAGTTCATGTCGAGAATCATGGCACCGAGTGCCATGGTGTCACGAAAAATCGCCTCCGAAATGTAGGATGAAAACTCACACGACCCGGCGGACCGTGGCCAGAGACGCGGCGCGCACCTGGGAGCGTGGTGCTTTGCCTCACTCCGACGATGGTTCGGGTTCACCACCCTTCTTCGCGATGCGGTGCGGGGAATCGAGCTGCGCGAGCAGATCGACGGCTGCCGGCTGGACGGGCTGGACCCCCCAAGAGTTTCGACGGCGCTACCCCATCGCGGGCAGCTCGAAATAGCCCCGCAGCTCCGAGATCCGCTGCTGCTCGTCGAGGTCATAGACGAAGACGCCGGGGTACTCCACGGTGGCGCCGGTCGGGAGCGTCAGCTGCACGGTCGCGACGCGCGCGATCGCGTTGCCCGAGGGATGCTCCTCCCGAACCTCGAAGCGGACGGATTGCAGGGGCGCGATGAGCCCGTCCCAGAGCTTCCCGATGGCCTCACGACCGCGAAATCCCTCGCCACGCGGGTCGAGGGGCGAGCCGCCGACGGGGTCGCGAACCCATGCATCGGGGGCGAAGCACTCGAGCCACGCGACCTTGTCCTTGTTGGTGACTGCCTGCATCGCGCGTCCGGGGGTGTTGTTGTTGCCATTCATGCGTCTCCACTTGCTTTACACGTGTAAAGATAGCGAAGATTTTACACGTGTCAACGACCGAAACGCGAGACGGGATCCTCGACGCCGCCTGGCGCCTGATGAGAGAGGACGCTGCGAACGCCACCATGGCCTCGATCGCCAAGGCCGCCAACGTCAGCCGTCAGGCGGTCTACCTGCACTTCGAGTCGCGCGCGGGGCTGTTGCTCGCGCTCGTTCGCTGGCGGGACGAACGGTCCGACTTCTTCGACCGAATCGAGCGCGTGCGCACCCGGGACGACGCGCTGCGTGCTCTCGAAGGCTGCGTGAGGGTGTGGCTGGACTACCTGCCCGAACTCGACCCCGTCCCGCTCTACCTTGCGCGTGCTCGCCACGATCCCCCAGCGTTCGCAGCCTGGTCGGACCGGATGCGTGCGCTCGAGTCCTTGTATCGAGAGCCGATCGATCGCTTGCACGCGCAGGGGCGGCTCGTGTCCAGGCCCGATCGCGCCGTGGCCGCCGTTCGGGCGACCGCGTCGGTGTCGGCGTGGGAGCATCTGGTGAAGGACTGTGGCTGGAGCCAGCGAGCGACGGTGGACACGATCTGGCGCGCCACGTGCGGAGCGATCCTCGCGGACTGACCGGATCCGTCACCGGATTTGGCGCCCACGTTCGGTGGGCGGACCATGGAGCGGGCGCATGCTCCGACCATCGACGTCGCAGGCACCCTCGAGTGCGGCGTCGGTCACATCGAGATCGACGGCGTGGTCCGGGCCGGGGAGGCGAGCCCGGACGATCGTATCGACGCGCTGCGCAGTCTCACTGGACGAGCGCTTCGAGACCGGCCAGGTCCAGCGCCGCCAGGTACCGCAGTGCTTCGTCTGGATCCTCGGCCTTCTCGACCGAAACCCTGACGACGATGCGGTCGGCGAGGAGCACGATGACCTCGCTCTTGGGCGGCGTGCCGTAGGCGCGGCGCTGGACCAAGCGGCCGTCGATCTCCTGGCCCGTGATCGCGCCGCCCTCGAGGCTCTCCCCGTTCTCGGCCTTGAACTGGGCACGTTCGAACTCGAGGTCGACGACCTCGATCAGGTTGACGTTGACCAGGCGCGCGTCGCCGTCCTCCTGGATTCGGTAGGCGCCGTGGGCGATGAGTGGGCCTTCGGTCACACCGATGTCGGGTGGGGGCCCGGCGCGCTCGAGGCCTTCGAGTTGCGCGGGCACGAAGCTGTCCAGCGTCTGCTGCGTCAGCTCCGTCGGGCCCGGCGAATCCGGCTTCGACCGAGCTGCGGCAGGCTCGGCCTTCGGCGGCGTTTCTTCGGGCGGCGTTTCCTCCTGGACGGCAGCGGGTGCGACCGGCGGCGCGTCCTTGGCCGCGGCCGGGAGCGGCTTGGCGGCGCGTTCGGCCGCGGCGTCGTCTTCGCAACCCGCCACCAGCCAGAGCATCCCCAGGGCGAGCCAGAGCCATGGGCCATCCGAGCGCGCGCCGCCCGCGAAGCCTCGAGCGGATCGTGGATGCGCGGGCACGGACGGAGGGTACCTCGAGACCCACCTCTGCAAGCCCGTCCATCGACGCCCACGTCGACGATCACCGTCCTCGCTCGCAGCCGAAGCGATCCTGGGACGCGGCCGGGCACCGTTCACTTCGGCCCCCCTCGAACCGCTGACGACGGACACGTGCGTTTCTCGAGGAGGCAGGCGAGGACGGCGGACATCGGGGGATCCGGATGTGGCGCCGAGGGTCCCGATCTGGGCTCCGGGTGCGCTCGTTCGAAAAAAAGCGCCGCGCACGATGAGGCGCTGTTCGCCCGAGAACATCGTTCGTACACTGTTTAACGGAGCTGGCCCAATTCCGAACAGCCGGCCGGCCCGCGCGCGCGCTACCCCGGTCGCGTGTTCTCGCTCCACCGCCTACCGGCCGGCAGGTATTCCGATCCGACGCCCCTCGAGCGCGAGTTCGAACGTGGACTGCAGGACTCCTACCGCCACTTCGGCGTCGGGGATGCCGTGGTCACGCTGCATCCGCGGGTCCGGTGGACCGTGACCCACATCGTCGTCCGCGACGGCGGCGGCGCGGTCGTGGGTGGGGCCCGGGTCCACCGAGCGACCCGCGGAGTCCCGCTCCCTGCCGTCCGAGCGCTACGTGGATCCCCAGCGCTTCGGGCCGCCCTCGTCGGAGACGCCGACGAGGGGTTGGTCGAGCTGGCGGCACTGTGGGTGAAGCGGGACACCACCCTTCGCGGCTTGGGTCGGTTGGTCGGCCAAGCTTCGATCGCTGCGGCGGCGGCCTACGGGGCGCAGCGTGCCGTCACCTTCTCGCATCTGACCATCGCGGGGATGCTGCACGCGATCGGGATGCGACCCACCCCCGCTGCGGAGCCGATCGGCTATCCCAACGCGACGTACCAATCGACCGTCTGGGAGGTCGACCCACGACACCCAGAGCACGCCCATCCCGCGGACCGCGAGCAGATCGCCGCGCTCCGCGAATGGTGGACCGATGAGGCATCGGCCTCGATCGCCCTGCACCCAACGGCACCCGCTGCGCTCGCGTGGTCGGTGGTCGGACCCCTTCAACCCGCAACGCGGCACGAACCAGCCAACGACGATGTCCCACCAAACCATCCCCGTCTCGACCGAATCGCCTCGTCCCTCCAGTCCGGCACCAGCCTCGTCGCCGGCATCCGCCGCGAGGGTTGACCACGCCGTCGCGATCGCCGCGCTCGAACACGGGCGTGCCTCGTCCGGCGTGCCGACCCAGCGATTGACGCGGACCGCCGAGCTGACCGAGATCTACGGTCTCTCCGATCCGACCGCGCGCCTCCCATCGCTCTACGACGAGCTTCGGCGCGCCCGGGTGGCCGGACACTCCGAGGTGTTCGCACGCGTCATGCCCGGCGACGCTTCGCTCGCGCAGACCCTGGACCTGCGGTCCGTCCCGGGCGCTGCGCAGCTCGTGGCGCAGCGGCTGGACATCGCGATGGCTCGCGCGGCGTCCGCGATCGAGCGCAGCGCGCTGCCCAACCTCGACCCGGAGTACCTGGTGGGCGAAGTCGGCGCCCACCTCGAAGGCTTCTTCGACCGCATCCAAGCCTCGAAGTGGTTCCGAGCCGTGTACGACAAGACCATCACGCGCGGACAATACGTCTACACCCTGTCCAACATGCACCAGTTCGTCCGCTTCACGACGCGGATCCTCGGTCGCTGCGTCGCGAACGCCGAAGACTCGGCACTTCGCCTGCACTTCGCTCGTCACCTGTCCGAAGAGGTCGACCACGAGCTCATCATCGAGCGAGATCTCAAGGCGCTGGGCGAAGACGTGGACTTCGTGCGCGATCGAATGGCGCCCAACCTGCCGACCCGGCAGTTCATGTCCGCCCAAGAGTCGGCGATCGCGTTCCATCGCGACCCGATCCTCCTGCTCGCCGCCCCCCTGGCCGCCGAGGGCATCTCGGGGCATCTCGACGCAGCCTTCCTC
Organism: uncultured bacterium; assembly: GCA_963761755.1. GTDB lineage: Bacteria > Myxococcota_A > Polyangia > Nannocystales > Nannocystaceae > CAJXVA01. The sequence goes on along the minus strand of CAVXIC010000012.1, from coordinate 436,981 downwards.
GACGCTCTGCACGAGGTCGCTCGGGGCTGGGGCGTGTCCGAGCCCAACCGCGTCACCCGCTTCTACAGCTCGCACATGGACTACGACGGCGGGGACGACGGCCACTGGGAGCAGACGGTCGCGGTGCTCTCGACGTACCTGACCGATGAGACCAAGCTCTCGCGGTTCCTCAGCGTGCTGGCGGCGACGACGGTGGCGATGGAGCGCTGCTACGACAGCTGGATCGACGACATCCAGCTGGCGTAGCGCCCCGAAGCCGTCAGACCGGCGGCTGCGGATCGTACTGGATGTAGCGGCGAACCTCGCGAGCGCGCTCGACCGAGCCGAGGCGCGCGACGAGGCGCAGCGCCATGTCGATGCCCGCCGACACCCCGGCGGCGGTGATGATGCGGCCGCTCTCGACGAAGCGGTCGTCGGGACGGACCTCGATCTCGTGACCGGCGGCGGCGAGTCGATCCAGGGCGCTCCAGTGGGTGGTCGCGGGCTGTCCATCGAGCAGCCCCGCCGCCGCGAGCACCAGCGAGCCTGTGCACACCGAGGTGATCACAGCGCCACGCGCGTGGGCGCGGCGCAGGGCGTGGTGCACGGAGACGTCGTCCATGAGCGCGCGGACGCCCTGGCCTCCGGGGACCAGCAGCACGTCTGGCTCCCCGAGCTCCTGTGCCCCGCAGTCGGCGAGCACCCGCAGTCGCTTGGCACAGTGCACCGCGGCCTGAGCATCTCCGCCCCATCGCACCGTGAAGACGTGGACGTCGTCCGACGCGTGTTGAGACGCCCACGCCGACAGGACCTCCCACGGGCCGACGAAGTCGAGTTCTTCGACTCCGTCGAAGACCAGGATGGCGATCGATGGCATGGGGCGAGGGTAGCCTCTGTCGCGCCGTTGGGCGCTGCACGGCCTCGACCCAGTCTCAGCGGTCCCTCCACAGCAGACAGGACTCACACGAGCATCGCGCTCTGCAGGCCGGGCAGGTCGCCCATGTCGTGGTCGACACCCAGCGCGTGCAGCACCGTCTGATAAACCTGCGAGGGGTGGCCCGAGACCGACACGTGCACGCCCGAGCGCAGCACGCTGGGCACGCCCGCGACCAGCAGCGCGAGGTCCGTGCACCCGTGGGCGGAGGGGCCACCGGAGTTGGTGAGGATGACCCCGGTCGAGTCGAGCATCGTTCCGCCCGTGGGCTCGGGGGTATCGGCCAGCATCTGGACGAGCTTCGCAAAGAAGCCCGCGTGCCACGTGGTGATCTCGTTCCAGACCTTCGTGCGGTCGGGAATGTCGTTGTGGGTCACGTCGTGCATCTCGTAGTTGGCGCCAAAGAGCGGTGCCAGACTCATCAGGCACTGCTCTTGCGTGAGCATGATGGAGGCGGCGCGGGTCAGATCGCACGTGAGCGCCATGTGAACGAGCTCGACCATCAGGTGGCCTCGAAGGTCTTCGTCGGAGTAGCCCGCGCTTCCGCCGTGTGCGGTGTTCGGGAAGCTCTCGGCGGTCGGGTCGGCCGGCGGCTCGGGGAGCTGCTGGCAGTCACCGACGCCGGGGGTTGGCGGCACGGCGGCCAGGCGCGTCTCGAAGTCGCGAATCTGGTCGAAGTGTCGCTCCATCCGCTGGCGATCGTAGCCGCCGAGCTGAGGGATGAGCGCGTCTGCCCGACCCTTGACGAGGTCGAGCACGCTCAGCTTGCGCGCGATGAGCTTCTCGTGGGCTTCGAGATCATCGGCGCTCGCGTCCGAAGGCACGAACCCAGCGAAGAGCGACTCGTAGGCGAGGGACGGACTCGTCTGCGGCAGCAGCGGCTGACCGTCGTCGTAGGCCATCGTCCCCGAGCGCCCGCCGGTCCCCTGACGATACCCGACCGGCTGCACGCGAAACTGCAGCGAGCGGTGCTGGGTGTCCGCGCCCCAGACGTCCGCGAACAGCTGGTCGGCCGTGCTTCCGGCCACCCCATGGGGTTTGGTCTCGGAGTTGTAGCCGGTCAGCATCGGACTCATGACGTTGCCGTGGTGCGGGTTGGACTTGCCGCCCGGCGGCGTGACGCCACTGGGACCGGTCCCCTCGATCTCCGTACCCGAGACGATCATGACATGCTCTCGAATATCCTCGAGGCTCGGGACCGCTCGGGCGGCGGCCGGCGTCGTCGACCATCCTGCGGCTTGGGTGTAGCCCGCCCCTGTGCCCGAAGGAACGCACGCGCGTTGCTCGACCCCCGCGAAGAACGACACGAAGCGACAGGGGCCGTTGCCCGCCGCCGACGCTCGCCGCGGCAGCATGGCTTCGAGGAAGGGCAGCGCGACCGCGGCGCCTCCCAGACCGGTGAGAAGAGTGCGGCGATGGAGTCGTTTGGTCTTCATGGCTACTGTGCCTCCTCGATGACGCGATGGCGGAACGCTTGGCTGGACACGAGCGCCGCGACGACGCCTCGCAGATCGTCTTGGGTCTCGAACTTCGTGGAGAGCGCAGCGACCGCGGCTTGGTCGAAGTCGTCGTCTTCACGGGCCGTTCGCCCCACGGCGTATTGGTAGAAGTTCTTCATGAAGCACGCCTCGAGCTGACCGGACTCGACCAACAGCTCACCGAGCGCTCCCGCCCCCGCGAACGGCTCTCCGGCGATGGAGCCCTCGCCTTGGATCGAGCAGTTCGGCTTGCCCGGTTCGGAGGTACGCCACTGTCCGGCTGGCCCGTAGTTCTCCAGACCAAAGCCGATCTGGTCGATGATGGTGTGACACGTCGCGCAGGGCTGCTCCTCTTGCAGCGGTCCGTACCGCTCGTCCTTGCACGCATCCGCACCACCGGCGCTGGGCGGCACCCCGCTGTCGACGTCCGGAGGCGGCGGAGGGATTTCGTTGCACAGCATCCGCGTCCAGATGGCCTTGCCGCGCTCGGTCGGGCTGGTGTCGGCGAACTTCTTGCCCAGCGTCAGGACCGATCCGTGCGAGAGCAGGCCCCGGCGGCGAATGTCGGGGTATTCGACCCAACCCGGCGCGCCTCCTGGCAGCGCGATGCCGTAATGCTCGGCCAGCGTCGTGTCGAGGTAGGTCTCGTCGCTGACGAACATGCTCGTCCACGACCCCTCCTGCAGCGCGCGGCCGACCAACGCATCGGTCTCGGCGCGCAGCGACGTTGCCAACGTGGGATCCAGCGGCATGTCGTCGTAGCTCAGCCACATGGCGTGAATGCGCTGCAGCTGGGCCTCGGCGGCGGGCGCGTCGAGCATCTGCGCGGCCACCGACTGCACGCCCCCTTGGCTCGAGAGCTCGCCGTCGCGGGCCAAGTCCAGCAGCGTGTCGTCCGGCGCGCGCCCCCACAGCAGGAACGCCAGCCGTGCCGCCATCTCGTAGTCGTCGAGTTCGACGACATCGGCTTCGGCAGCCGGCGTGCCGACCTCCACCATGTAGAGGAACCGGACATCCATCAGCATCGCCTGAACGACGAGGGTGAACGCGACGTCGAAGTCCGCGTCGGCCTGCGCATCCTCGATGAACGAGGCGTATGCGTCGACGTCCTGGGCCGCGAGCGGCCGCCGAAACGCGAGTCGTCCAAAGTGCTCGATGAACGTCCGCAGGCACGCCTCGTCTCCGGCACCAGACGGAGAACACCCGAGGATTGCGTCTCGCCGCTGCGGGTCGGAGACGATCATCTCGGCGAGGCGCTCGGAGAGCGACGCCATCCCCTCGATGAGCGGCGCCGACGGCTCCTGATCGCGGTAGTCGTTGTCGTAGGGGGTCTGCGTGTCGGCCGGAATCATCGCCTCGAGCTCGTCGAGCTCTTCGTCGGTCGCGGCGACCAGATCCGAGAGCGTGGCCCGAAGCTCCTCGATCGTCAGCCGCCGAAGACCCTGCGGGCCGAGGCGACCGGGGTCCTCCCACGCGGGGGGCGGGTCGTAGTCGTCGTCCTCGCCCCCGGATGCCGTGCCACCGGTTTCGATGTCGTCGGTGTCGAAACCTTCGGTCGGCGAACCTCCGCCGGTCATCGTCGAGGCCGATTCACCCGACCCGCCCGAATAGCAGCCTGCCAACAGCAGGATCCCAAGGGCACACCCCTCGCTGACGCCTCGTCTACGCTCCATCGGGGGTGTGTGTCGCGGGCGCTCCGAAACGTTACGCCCCGCAGCGCATATTCTCGGCCGCGCCGCGCCCGCGCGCAGTGCGCTGATTCGACCGCTGTCCCGGACTGGAAGCCCGGCGGCTCACTCGAATAGCTTCGTGTACTGCCCGTAGCCTTCTTCTTCGAGCTTCGCCACCGGGACGAAGCGCATCGAGGCGGAGTTGATGCAGTAGCGCAGCCCTGTGGCTTCGCGGGGTCCGTCGGGGAAGACGTGGCCCAGGTGGCTGTCGGCGTGCTTGGAGCGGACCTCGACGCGGACCATGCCACGGCCCAGCGCGCCCCTGCGTTACGCGACGCGCGTCGTCATGCCCGCGACGCACGCCGACGGTCCGGGCAGGTCCGGGTCGAGAGGTGCAAGGGTGAAGAAGGCGCTTCTCCGTCGGTCCAGTGGCGACGTTGCGGCCCTGGTTGGTCACGGGCGCTCGGTGCCGAACGCCGAGAGCAGCTCGGCGATGTGCTCCTGCATCAGCGGCTTTGGGTAGTAGTTCCGTACCAGCGGATGTTGCTCAGCGCGCTCCACATCCAGCTCGTGGTCCGACGAGGTGAGCATGCAGATCACCACGGGGCGCACGCCGCCATTGGCGAGCGTTCTGGCCGCCAGCGCGTCAACGAGCTCGAACCCCGTCATCTCTGGCATGTTGATGTCGAGGATGATCACCGTCGGCGGAAACTCGCCGGGTCGAGCTGCACGACTCGCCGCCTCATCGTCGTACGCGTCGATGACCTGCAGGGGGTCCGTGAGCGACCAGATGTGGTCGAAGCCTCCGGACTTTTCCAACGCCCGCGCTGCGAGATAGCAGTCGTCGTGATTGTCGTCGACGATCAGGACGGACTTGAAGTGTTTCATGGGGCGAGCTCCGACGGTGCCGCCGTCGCGGCTGGAATGGGCATCCGAGGCATCGTGAAGGAGAACGTGCTGCCGTGGGTCGCATTGGGCTCGGCCCAGATCTGCCCGCCGAGCCGCTCGAGCACCTTCCGGCACAGCGGCAGCCCGAGACCGACCCCCTCGGCGTTGCAGGACGTCGCGCGCTCGAACAGCTGGAAGACGCGTTCGCGGTGCTTCTGGGCGATTCCGGTCCCGTTGTCGGTGACGCGGAACCGCCAGAAATCGTGGCCAGGCTCGCAGCGGATCTCCAGCCTCAGCGGCCGGTCCGAGCGATACTTGATCGCGTTGTCGACGAGGTTGAGCACCACCGACTCGAGCGCGCCGCTTCGACCTGGAATGGTCGGTAGCGGTCCAATCTCCACTTCGGCGCCGATCTCGTCGAGCTCTGCCCGGCAGGCTTCCACGGCAGAGCGAGCCACCAGGGACATGTCGATCGGGATCGGGGGGCTGTCATCCCCGGCTGCCTTGGCGTAGCGGAAGAGTTCGCGGATCAAGTTCTGCATCCGCTGCGTGCCGCGCTCGAGGGAGGCGAGATGACGAATGACCGTCTCCGAGGATTGCTCTCCGAGCTCTTCGCGGAGCAGGCCCGCGAAGCCAGCCATGGTGCGAAGCGGTGCCTGGAGATCGTGCGCCGCCCGATAGACGAACTGCTCCAGCTCCTGGTTTCGTGCGCGCGCCGTCGCCTCCACGTCGGTCAGGTCCTGAAAGACGCCGAACAGCGCCGTGACCTGGTCGCCATTTCCGCTCAGCTCACAGTCGCCCACGGCGCGAACGTGCCGGACCTCGCCGGTGGGTCGGACCAGCCGAAGCCGAAAGTCCCAGCCCCGTTTCTCCGCGATGGCGGTCTCGATGTGGGCGGAGACGACCGCCTGGTCCTCGGGGTGGTACGCCTTGACCCCCTCCTCGAGCGAAGGTTGAAATGCGCCGGGCTCGAGTCCGTGGATCCGGTACACGTTTGGAGACCACTCGACGGTCGGATCGGCCCCACCGAACCCGACCCGCCAGTGCCCGAACTCCCCCAGTCGCTCGGCGAGATGCAGGGTCTGAACCTCACGCTCGGCGGACCGCAGCGCCTCCTTGAGGTTGGTGACGTCGCGACAGGACGCGTAGATGCGGTCGTCCCGTTGGTAGCTGTTCCATTGAATCCAGCGGTAGGTCCCGTTCTTGCACCGATAGCGGTTCGTGAACTCGAACGCATCCTTGCCCTCCCCCAGATGGCCGACCTCAGCGAGCGTGGACTCGACGTCGTCGGGGTGCACGAAGCTCAAGAAGGGCTCGGCTTGGAGCTCGGCGGCCGACCAGCCCAGGATTCTCGTCCAGGCCGCATTGAGCCAGACGAAGTAACCGTCCGCCGTCGCCACCGAGAACATGTCCTGGGAGCGTTCGACGAACATGCGGAAGTCGATGTCGTCGCGCTGCGCCACGACTCCTTCATAGAGCTGCTCGCCGCAGGCAACCACCCCGACGACGTGACCGCATTCGGGCCAGGCCTCGCTCCCTCCGAGCCTACCTCGGCGAATGCTCCGCACCTTCCACCGTAGGGGAGTTGCTGAAGGTCGCGTCGATCAGGGTGACGAACGCCTCGAAGCCGCTCTGTTTGCAGATGTAGCAGTCGGCTCCCAACGCCGCCGCGTGCTCCATGTCTCCGGGCGCGTCCGAGCTCGTCAGCATCGCGATCTGCGGAGCGCGACCAAACATCGCCTCCGAGCGAATGCGCTCGAGAACCGCAAAACCGTCCATTCCCGGGAGGTTGACGTCGAGCAACAACAGCGCCGGAACGGCCTCGAGGCCTCGCTTGACCCGCTCCAGATGCGCGAGCAGCTCCGACCCGGTCTCGAATTCGATCACCGGATTGTCGAGTCGTGACCTTCCGAGCACGAGACCAAGGACGAACCGGTCCGCTTCGTGGTCGTCCAAGACCACGATGGGCGATCGCGATGGAATCCCCCTCATGCCGCCTCCGGCAGCGTCCTGGGCAACCGCAGCTCCAGGGTGAAGATGCCGTCCTCGCACGTCGCGGTGGCGTGCCCACGATGCAGCCGCATGACGCGATCCACGATGGCCAGCCCCAGCCCGCTGCCCTCGCCCCCCTCGCCGAGCCGGTAGAAGGGCCGAAACAACCGCTGGTCGACCTCCAGCCCCTCGTCGACGGCATTGCTGACGCGGATCACCATCGCGTCCTGGTGACATCCGTGGGCAACGTCGATGAACCCACCCCTCCCGTAGCGTTCCGCATTCTCGACCAGATTGTTCAGCACCTGCACGAGCAGGTTTCGATCGCACGCGATGGGACCGTCGGTGAGCACGCGAACCTTGTCGCTGTGTCCCCGCAGCTGCTCGACCGCAGCCATGAGCGCACGCAACGTTGGCCTCTGGATGTGGCCGAGCTCGAGCCTCGACAATCGACGGTGGCCCTCGAGGAGCCCCTCGAGCTCGGCCGCGGCCCCTCGGATGAAGTTCAGCGGCTTGCGTACGGCGCCCTGTGCGGTGGCAAGCCCGATATCCGCCATGTTGATCAACGTCTTGATCGGCCCACGCATGTCGTGGGAGGCCATGTGCGCGAAGTGCTCGAGGCTGGTGTTGGCGTCCTCGAGCGCGCTGGCCTTCGTTCGCAGGTCGACGCGGGCGGCGGCGAGCTGCTTGACCCGCATCCGCAGGTGGAGTTCATCGACGACGATCGCCGCCAGATCCGCGAGCGCAGCCCGCTGCTCGACGGAGACGCGACGGGGATGGGTGTCGATGGCGCACAGCGTCCCGATGCGGACGTCGGGGCCCAGCGTCAGCGGTGCTCCGGCGTAGAAGCGAACGCCGAGGCTGCCGGTCACGAGCGGGTTGTCGGCGAACCGGCGATCGGCCCGCGCATCTTCGACCACCATGACTTCGTCGTGGAGGATCGCATGCGCGCAGAACGCCTGATCGCGGGGCGTCTGCGCCGCGTCGACGCCACGGCCGGCCTTGAACCACTGCCGGTCCTCATCGACGAGGGAGACCAACGAGATCGGGACACCCAGGAGGTTGGTCGCAAGCCTCACGATACGGTCGAACTCGACCTCCGCTGGCGTATCGAGGACCTCGAGGGATCGCAGCGCGGCGAGTCGCTGAGCTTCGTTGCAGGGGAGGGGCGCAGCCATGAGAGTCGCCGAATCGGCTACAGGGAGCGGCGAGACTCGGGCCACTGGGCCTGGGGCCGTCCGAAGAAATACCCTTGAGCCTGGTCCACGCCCTGAGCGAGAGCCGCGTGCCACTGGGCGGGGGTCTCGATCCCTTCGGCGACCACCGAGTTGCCGAGTTGATGCGCCATGCCGACCAACGCGCCGACGACCACGCGCGTGGACTCGCAGCTCTCGAGCTTGATGATCAAAGAGCGATCGAGCTTGATGCAGGTGGTGGGAAGCTCGAGCAGCGCACCGACGCCGCAGTGCCCGGTCCCGAAGTCGTCGAGGGAGAGTTCGACCCCCATGAGGGCCAGTGCCTCCACGTGTTCTCGCGCGTTGGCGAGGTTGGGGATTGCCTCGTGCTCGGTGAGCTCGAGCCTGAGTCGTGACCCGGGAAGACCGGACTCCGCGAGCGCCGACCGAACGGTTTCCACGATTGCAGGCGCCGCGAGCGACAGCGCGTCCACGTTGACGCTCACCCAGGAGTCCGCGTCCTCGCGCCGCGCCAGCCAGCGGCACGCCTGTCTGAGCATGGTCGAGCCCAGAGCGTCCAAGAGGCCAGCCTGACGCGCCAGGGGTAGGAATCGCCCGGGGCTCACCGACCGTCCCTCGTACGTCCAGCGCGCGAGGGCCTCGTATCCGAGGACCGCCCGGTTCTCCGCACGAACGATGGGCTGAAAGTGCGGCTCCAGCCCATCGTTGACGATCGCGTCCGTCAGCAGCTCCGTCATCGTCGGCCGGATCTGGTGCTCGGCGGGCGTCACGACCGTCCCCGCGGAGCTCGCCTTGGCCGCGTACATCGAGCGGTCGGCATCGCAGAGCAGCTTCGAGACGTCATCGGTGGGCTCGACGACGACGCGCGACCCCACGCTGACGCCGACCTCCACCTCGGCGCCGTCGACCTCGATCGGCGCGGACACGACTTTGCGGACGTGGGCGATGACCGCTGCTGCGTCCTCCAGGGTTCCACACCGCTCGAGCAACACGACGAACTCGTCGCCGCCGATCCGTGCGACGGTATCTGCGGCTCTCAGCGCGCTGCGGAGACGCGCTGCGGTCTGGATCAGGACGGTGTCTCCGACCGCGTGGCCAAATCGGTCGTTGATCGGCTTGAAGCGGTCGAGATCCAGATAGAGGATGGTGAAGCTGACGTCGGGTTCGCGTCGAAGCCGCTCGACGAGGTGCTGAAGGCGGTCGGTGAGAAGGGCCCGGTTCGCAAGGCCCGTGAGGCTGTCGTGCAGTGCTCGGTGTCGAACCCGATCTTCGGCGTGTCTGCGCTCGGTGATGTCGGTCTGCGAACCTGCCAAGCGCACCGGCGTGCCATCCTCTCGGCGCTGCAGCTTTCCGCGCAGCAGCACCCACAGCCAGCTTCCATCGGCGTGCTGGATTCTATGCTCGACGATCACACCGTCGGCCCGGCCCGCGGCGGACGCCCGGACGGCGTCCTCGACCCTCTCGCGGTCATCGCAATGCACGCGAGCGAACCATGCGCTGGGTTCGCCGTCGAGCTGGTCGGCCTCCAGCCCGAGCATGTCCTTGAAGCGTGGGGACACGAACAGCGATCCGTTCGAAAGGTCGAGATCCCAGATCCCGTCGTTCGAGCCCTCGATCGCCGCCTCGAACCGGTTTCGCGCCGCGACCAACGCTCGGCGCGCCGAGGCCTGCTCGATGGCGTAGCGAAGGGACCGCTCGAGGAGCTCGGGGGTGATGTTCTTCTTCTCGAGGTAGTCGCAGGCCCCCTTCTGCATCGCCTCGAGGTCGACATCCGCGCTGCCTTGACCGGTCAGCAGGATCATCGGCGTCTCGATGTTTGCAGCGCGACACCGCTCGATGAGCTCGGTTCCGTTCGTTGCACCCAGCCGATAGTCGACCAGCGCCGCGCGATACTCCCCACCTCGAAGCCGCACGAGCGCAGCGTCGGCGGAGGTGGCGACGTCGACGTGAAGGTTCGGCGCCGAGATGAAGAGACACCGGCGGATGAGGTGCGCGTCATCGTCGTCATCGTCGACCACCAAGATCTTGCTGGCTGGAGCTCCCACCACGGGGACGACCGCGAGGCGCCGTTGCATCCCCAGGACGTGTCGTTGTGCGAGTATCGCGGTGTGGACCTGAGGCCCCATTGCCGCAAACAATCGGCGCCGAACCGACGAACTTGAGTTGGCCGGAAGCTGGCCTCAAGCCAGAGGGTGCGGACGACGAAGAGCCCAGGAGATGAACACGCACACCGGCTCAACTCGCCAGCGCCCGGTTCAATTCTTGCTCATCGAAGACGAGCAGGGCGAGCTGTCCAGGGACGAACGCGCAGGCGCTGCGCCGCAGGCCAAAAGTACGTCCCGCGCCGCGGCCCACGCTCGGGCGTGCACGGCGGCCGGGATCGGCGTTGTCCATCTCCACTGCGGCACGATCGTCGCCTGCGACGTCACCGCCTGCGACCTGCTCGGCGGGCCGTCCGACACGCTCATCGGACGGACCCTCGCCAGCATCGTGGAGCCCGCGGTGGACGTGGAGGGCTCGGTCGCGCTGCCCCGAGACGACGGTGAATCCTACCTGCTCTCTCCGGGCGGCGCGATCATTCGGGTCCGGGTCCTCGAAGAGGCCGACCCGCGTGATCAGCTCGTCGTCCTGGCCGATGCGTCCGAGGAGTGCGCGCGTCGAGGACTCTTGCTTCAGGCGTGGCGAGACGCGGAGGCATTCGCCTACGCCGCGTCGCACGACCTTCAGGGGCCGCTGCGACGGATCGTGATGTTCAGCGAGGCGATGGTCGACGACGTGGAACGAGCCCCGGCGGTCGCGGTGGACTACGCCCAGCGGGCGGCACGGTCCGCGCGCGAGATGTCGCGGCTGACCGCGGCACTGCTCGACTACAGCCGCTCCGGGAGCCGCCATCATCCCTTGCGGTTGGCGGCGGTCGACCTCGAGCTTGCGACCCACGCCGCCGTGGCAGAGGCAAAGTCTCTGGAGGGGCTCCGAGATGAGCGCTCCCGGGTCGATGTCGCCGTCTCGGGGGCCGCGTGGGGCGACGTCACGGTGACGACCAAGATCTTGGGGACGCTGGCGCGCAACGCCCTGCTCTACCGCCCCGAGGGTGCCCCCGCGGATGTGACCATCCGGTCGCGGTGCATCGACGGCGTCATCGAGGTCAGTGTCAGCGATCGTGGGATCGGCTTCCAACCGGAGCAGGAGGAGCGCGTGTTCCTTCCCTTCGAACGCCTCGTCCCCCGGTCCAAGTACGCCGGTACGGGCCTCGGCCTGTGCACGGCGCGGCGCTGGGCCAGGCGGATGCGCGGGGACCTCCGCCTCGAGTGCGTCGAGCCCGGAGGGGGCGCGACGTTCGTCCTCCGCCTGCCCACGTCGCAGGCAGCTTGACGCCCGCGGTCGAGATCAGCGAAGGCTACGGCCCCATGGTCGCGGACGCACGCGACGCAACGTGCCGCACTCTCGCGGCGACCGCCGAAATGAGGACTTGCCTGCCGATGGCGTCCTGGCAAGCTAGAGCCGTCTGTCTCTCGCCGCCCTCGCCTGGTGTTTGGTGGCCCTCGTGCCGAGCGTGCCCGCGGCCCCGCTTGCATCGGCCCCCGACGACGCGGACGTCACACAGCGGGACTCCGCGTCGGACGACTCGGCGGGTGAGTCCGGTGCAGACGCTGCGGACACCGACAGCGACACCGACCCCGAGGCGGAACCCGAGGGCCCCGATGCCGCCAGGCCCTCGATGGCCGCCCCGGAGCCGCAGGAACCACCCGAACCGCAGGCACCGCAGCCGGCCCCCGCCCCGCCCAAGCCCGCGGTCGCCACCGGCGATGCACCGCTGGTCGTCATCAAGACCCTGCTGGGCCTGCTCGCGCTGGTCGTGTTGGCCTACCTCGGTGGCCATCCCAAGGTGCGATGGATCGAGGCGCGCCTGGGGATCTCCAGGGTCGTCGCCGCGGGTTTCCCCTTCCTGGTCCTGGGGCTGGTCGCGGCGTCGGAACCGGTGGGCGTGCTGTCGCCGACGACGATCGAGCACATGCGACCGGTGCTCCACCTCGCGCTGGGCTGGGTGGGTCTCGCGGCGGGCATGAAGGTCGAGTTCGGGCGCCTGGGCTCCCTGCCCCGCGGCACCCCGGTGGTCCTGGGGATCGGCACGGGCCTGCCCTTCGTGATGATCACGGCGGCAGGGGGCGTGCTCCTGCTGCTCGACCGGGCCTCGCGCGGTGAGGTGCTGCTCGACGCGGTCCTCCTGCGCGACGCCCTCGTGCTGGGCACCGCCGGGGCGATGACCGCCGACACCGAGGCTCTCCGCGTCGCGATGCGCAAGGCCACCGACCTCGCGCGTGACCACCTGTCGATGGTGGCGAGCCTCGACGAGACGGTCGGCCTGGTCGGCCTCATCTTCTTGACGGCCTGCTTCCGGCCTGCCGCCTCCTGGCAGGTGCCCGGCAGCGCGTGGCTGTTCATCACGCTCGGGCTCTCGGCATGTCTGGGCTTCGTCGTCTACTTCGCGCTGCGCCTTCGAACCTCGTCCACCGAGCTGGTCGTCCTGCTGCTGGGTTCGGTCGCATTCGTGGCGGGGATCGCCAGCACGCTGCTGTTGTCGGCCCTGGTCGTTTGCTTCGTCGTCGGCGTGCTGCTGTCCAACTTTCCCGGCGACTACCACGCTCGGCTTCGTGGCGTGCTCGGTCGACTCGAGGCACCGATCTACCTGTTCTTCCTGCTCGTGGCCGGCGCGCGCTGGCAGCCCGCGGAGCTGCTGGGCTGGGCGCTGGTCATCGTGCTGGTCATCACCCGGCTGCCTGGGCGCTGGCTGGGTGCACGGCTGGCGTGGCGGCACACCGACGTCGACCTCCCGGCTGCCGCCAGGCCCGCGCTCGTGCTCTCACCGCTGGGCACGCTCCCCATCGCCATCGCCGTCAACGCCGAGCTCCTCTACCCCGGGGACGACACGCTGCCCGCGATCGTCACCGCGGTCATCGGCGCGACGATCGTGCTGGAGGTCTTCGCGCAGCTCTATTGGCGGCCGTCGGACGCGCGCCTGCCGGGGGGATCCTGACGTGCACCTGCTGATCCTCGCCGCGCTGCTCGGGCTCATGGCGGCCGCGAGCAGCTTCCGGGTGGAAGGCGCGTATCCCATCGGCGCCGGTCCGGCGCTGTCGGTCGGCTACCTCCTGCTCACCGCCTTCTTCCTCGGTGCGGTCTTCAAGAGGCTTCGGCTGCCGAAGCTCACCGGGTACCTCGTCGCCGGCATGCTTGCCGGGCACTCCGGACTCGACCTCCTCCCCCCGGACTCGCTCGACGATCTCCAGATCTTCACCGGGGTCGCGGTCGCCCTCATCGCCCTGACGGCGGGCACCGAGCTCGAGCTCCGGGCGATGCGGCCGCTGCTGCGAACCGTCGCGTGGATCACCATCATCGCCGTGCTCGGCGGCGCGGTGGTCCTCGCCGCGTGCGTCGTGGGGCTCGCCGACGTCCTGCCCTTCATGGCCGATCTGAGTCCAGTACAGAGGGTGGCCGTCGCCGCGGTGCTCGGCGTGGTGATGGCGGCCCAGTCTCCGGCGGTGGTCGTGGCGCTTCGAACGGAGCTCGGCGCCGACGGGCCGATCTGCCGCACCGTGCTCGGCGTCGTGGTCATCGCCGATCTCGCCGTCATCGTGCTGTTCGCCGCGACCAGCACGCTGGCCAACGCGTTGGTCGGCGGAGCGGGGGGAGGTCTCGGCGCGACGATCGTGCACCTGATGTGGGAGCTTGGCGGGTCGATCGGCGTGGGTCTGGCCGTGGGCGGCCTGCTCGCGCTCTACCTGCGCCGCGTGAGCGAGGGGGCACCGCTGTTCGTCTTGATGGTCGCCTTCGTCGTGGCCGAGGTGGGCCAGCGCGTGGGCCTCGACCCGCTGCTCGTCGCCCTCACCGCAGGGGTGCTCATCCGCAACGCCACCGAGCAGGGTGAGGTCCTGCACCACGCAATCGAGGGCTCGTCCCTGCCCGTCTACCTCGTGTTCTTCGCCGTCGCGGGGGCCACGATCCACGTGGGCGTCCTCGCCGTCGTCGGCGTGCCCGCGGTGATCCTCGTGCTCGTCCGCGGCGGCGTCTTCTTGCTGGGCGCACGGGTGGCGGGTCGGATCGCCGGGGCGCCCCCACAGGTGAGCCGCTTCGTGGGCTTCGGGCTGCTCCCGCAGGCTGGCCTGGCGCTGGCCCTGTCGATGCTCTTCTCGAAGACCTTCCCCTCCTTCGGGGCCGAGGCCGGCGCGCTCACCCTCGGGATCGTCGCGCTCAACGAGCTCGTGGCGCCCGTCCTGTATCGCTTCGCCCTCGTGCGCTCCGGTGAAGCTGGGCAGGTCCCCGCGCCAGGCTCGAGCCTCGAGCATGGGATCGTTCCCAGTGAGCGGGCGGGCCAGAGCCTCAGCGGCGCGCCGGTGCCGTCCGAGTCGCTCCTCGCCTCTGCGTCGACATCCCGTAACGTTCCGCCCCCTGGTTCCGTACCGGGCCCGTGAAGCACCGGTTGCTCCCCCTCATTCCAGTGATTGCGCTCCTTGGGTGCGACCGAGCGAAGACCGACGCGCCGGCGGACGCAGACACGCCCGCCGCGGCGGAACCCGCCCAGGCCGCGGAGCCCGCTCAGGCTGCGACGGCTCCATCGACCGCCAAGGCCCCTCCGGCCTTCCCGCCCCAAGCGCGCCGCAACTCCGTGCCCGAGGGGATGACGGTGTTGGCCGAGGGGGCCGCCACGCCGCCCATGCGCGAGCTCGTCTCCACCGAAGGCCCGTGGTCGCGCAGCGACACCCCGACGATCGTCGCCTTCTACCGCGGCTTTTGGTGACCCTACTGCCGAACGCAGCTGGGTCAGCTGCAAGAGAGCCTCTCCGAGCTCGAAGAGGGCGGCGTCGAGTTGGTCGCCATCAGCGTCGACGGCCTCGAGGACAGTCAGGGCCTGGTCGAGAAGCTGTCGCTGACGTTCCCCCTCGTCTCCGACGCCGACCGCACGCTCACCAAGGCATTCGGCCTCTTCGACGAAGGCAACGACATCGCATGGCCGGCCGTCTTCGTCCTCGGCAGCGATGGCCACGTCGCGTGGCGGTCGTTCGAGGACGACTACAAGGAGCGCGTCCCGATCCAGGAGATCGTCAGCGCCGCGCGAGCGGCCCAGTAGAACGCGTGTCCGCGTCCGGTCCAGCAACAGCACGGTCGCCCGGGGCCTGAGCGTGCCCCACCGCCTGCCTTCAGCGCGGCATGGTCTTGGTGTCGGGCAGGTCCCGAACCGTCGCCTCGGCCTCGTCGAGGAACGACGCCTCGACCCCCGCATAGTCTGCCTCGACGTCGAGACGAGCGAGCACCGAGTAGAAGCCGAACTGCAGGCGGTTGAGGAAGAGGATGCCCTCGGGCATGGCGGCGTAGTCCGAGCCCGACAGGGACATCATGGACTTGGCCATGGCCCGAAACCGCTGCACGACCTCCGCGGCGAACTCCCGGGTGATGCGAAAGGGAGACTCGAGCAGGGGAGAGACCGCGAAGCGCATGTACGACGCCATCGCGTCCCGATGCGTGCCCTCCCGGGCCGAGAGCATCTGGGCCATGGGCGCCTCGAAGGAGCCGAAGTCACCGCGCGCCAGCGCAACGTGTCCGGCCACGATGCGGCGTCGGTTGTAGTTGTTGATCCGCTGGACGCACCCGAAGTCGAGGAAGCCGACGGTGCCCTCGGGAAGGAAGCGGTAGTTGCCCGGGTGGGGATCGGCGTTGAAGACCCCGCCGGTCATGATCGAGCGATAGACGAAGCGCCACATCGTCTCGGCCCAGGCCCGGCGCTGCTCCACAGGAGCCGCACACGCGGCCTCGAAGTCGAGCCCCTCGACGAAGGTGGTGGTGAGCACGCGCGCGGAGCTTCGGTCGGTCGCGACGTCGGGAATGATGATGTGGGGATCCTCCGCGAACAGGGCGGCGAAGCTCCGGTAGCGACGTGCCTCCAGCGCGTAGTCGAGCTCTTCGCGAAACCGATCCTTCGCCTCGTCGACCAGGCGACCCACCTCGAACTTGCCAAAGCCGAACGCGCGAGACCCCATGTCCATGAGGCTCGCGTTGCGCATGTCCGCCTCCATCGCTTCGGCGACCCCGGGATGCTGAACCTTCACGGCCACCGCGCGCCCGTCGTGCAGCGTTGCGCGGTGCACTTGCCCGATCGACGCGCTCGCCAGCGGCACGTCGTCCCAGGTGGCGAAGAGCGCCTCGGGCTGGTCTCCGAGTTCCGCGACGATCGCACGACGGATGTCGGCCGCCGAGCTGCTCGGCGCCGCAGCGCGGAGCTTCGAGAGGCTGCGCTCGAACGCCCCCTGGTGTTCGGGTGGAATCAAGCCATCGACGTAGCTGGCCATCTGCCCGACCTTCGTGGCCACGCCGCGCAGATCTCCGAGCAACCCCGCGACCTTCTCGGCCGCCCCCGAGGCGTCCTTCGAGCGCAGCATCGCCAGACCCGAGCTCGCGCCAGCCCGCGCCAGGGTGGCCACGCGTCTGAGGCGCCCGCGCGGAACTTTGCGATCATCCCCCATGACTTCGGCAGCACTCTACCACCGCTTCAGCGAGCGCCCCGCGCCGCGCGAACGGCATCGACACCGGGCGCCAGCGGCATCGGAGCGCCCTCCCGCGCGATCGGATAGCGAAAGACCCCCCGCGAGCCCAGGCTCATGACGCGGAGTCGAGGATCGTCCAGGTCGGTCGCGAACGTGAATCGAACGGTGCGCACCACGCCCCCCCGCACCTGCACCACTTCGGTTTCGAAGCCCTCGAATCTCGAGACGTCCCCGCGCTGAAGCGCCCGCGTGTCCGCGCGGAAGAACCGCTCCAGCGGCGTGCGAAGCCATCCATGATCGGCGGTGATCTCGAGGGCCCGCGGGGAGACGCGGGTCATCGACAGCGGTCCGGCGGCCAGACACAGCGCCGTCCAGGCTGCGGGTCGTGGGTGCCCTCGTTGGGCGCGAAGGTGCGGGGGGTACACGAGCATCATCGGGTCCCCGGCGGCCAGCAGCACCCAGCGCTCATCGCCTGCGGTGGCGTCGTCGACCGGCATCGTCTCCGCGAGCGTCACGCCTGCGTCGTTGAACTGGCGCAGCGCTTCGGTCTGCTCGAGTGACGAGCGCGACGCGAGCCATCCGTGGCCGAGCAACGCGACGAGCGAGGCGAGGACCGCCCCCATCGTGCCGAGAGTTCTGCGACGCTCCGCGTCCGCGAGGCGTTCGAGGGCGCCGAGCACCACGGCGGCCGTGACGACGTGGACGCCCAGGGACGCGAGCACGGTGAGCCGGCCCGAGAGGAACGACGCGCACACGGGCAGCACCGCGCCGACGCTCCCCGCCCATGCCCACGCCAGCGCGCGCCTGGGGCCTGGATCGGTCTGCAGCGAGACCGCCGCACCGGCCAACGCGACCGCCGCCACGCTCGCCCACGCCCACGCGAGCCCGGGGGGCAGCGCCTGGAACCACGACAGCGGTGCGCCGGTGATCATGTCGAGCATCAGGCGCGGGGCCCGGTCGAACACCGCCAAGAGGAACGCACCGGGATCCCCAACCGGGTCGATGTAGATGCCCGAGTGTGCAGCGCCGAATCCCCCGAGGCGATGCGCCCCCAAATACAGCGCGACCGCGCCCATGACGGGCGCCAACGCGACCAGTCGCACCGTCCATCGTCGGTCGTCGAGGACGACCCCGTAGGCGACCACGAAGGCCAGCGCGCACAGGCCATACTCGCCGGCCGCAAGGCACCCTGCGCTCGCTGCAGCGATCCACGGCGACTTGGCACGTCGCGCAAACAAGCCCAGGGCCGCGAACCCGAACACGCCGCTGAGCAGCGCGGCGCGATTGGCCAGCCAGGCCAGTGGGTAGACGTGCGCGTCGTCGAGGGCATACAGGACGACGGTCGCCCACGCCCAGCGCGTGCCGAGCACCGCCGTGAGCGCCCAGCGGGCGGTCGCCAGCAAGGCGAGCCACCACAGCAGGGAGTGCACGTGGGCACCCCGAGGGCTGAGCGCGACGGCGTCGAACCAGATCGTCAGGCTCGCCAGCGGCCGCAAGGCGCTCAGCCTCAGCTGGGGATCCGACCACCACGGCAGCGCGCCGGCCCCGACCAGCGTGCGGACCTCCCGTGGGTCTCCGGTCGAGAACGTGAAGAGATCCCACGGGGCCCGCGCAACCGGGTAGGCGCCCTCGACCATGGCGCGCTGGGCCAGGTCGTCCATGTGCAGACCCGTGCCCAGCGTCGGCAGGCGCACAAGCACCACCAGCGCCGACAGCAGGCCGATCAGCACCCATGCGCGGCGGGAGGACACGGCGCGCAGAGCATACCCTCGCCAGCCGTCCATTTGCGCGAACCGCGGGAACGGTTCAGGGTTCCAAGGCGGGGGTTCTTCTCGTGGCGAAGCGCACCTCGACCTTCATGGACACATTTGTCCTCAACGCGGGAACCCGGGGCCCCGACGACCGTGCATCAGAAACGTTGACTCCTGCGCAACAGGTCGAGCCCATGCCCGCGCGCCCGGAGCGATGTCCCGAGCTGGATGAACTCACGGTCGCCAGCGCCCAGCGAGGCAACCCCAGGGCACGCCGAGCCCTCGTCGAGCGGTACCAGCGGCCCGTGCTCGCCCTGGTTGGACGCATGCTTCGTGGTCGCGGCGATCCCGGCCTCGTCGAGGACGTGACGCAAGAGACCTTCCTCCGCGTCTTTCGCGCCCTGCCCCGTTTCGACCGCGATGGCCCCGCGCGGCTCTCGACGTGGATCCTCACCATCGCCTCGCACCGCACCATCGACGAGCTTCGGCGCCGCCGCCTCGATACGCGGCCGCTGGAGAGTCCCTCCAGCCACACCCACCTGGTCGCCAGAGCGCGGGCGGACGAGTCCGCCGAGCGCAAGATGCTGGCCGACGTCATCGCGCGCGCGGTCGCCGACCTCGCGCCCGAGTACCGGGCCGCGTTCATTCTTCGCGAGTATCACGGGCTCGAATACGCCGAGATCGCCTCCTCTCTCGGTATCGACCTCGGCACCGTCAAGTCTCGTCTCAACCGCGCTCGCAGGCGGCTGCGCGAATCCCTATTGGAGGTCTACCGTGCGTGATGGCGACAACATTCGGCCCCCGGAGCGAACCTCGTCGGGTCCACTGGACGACCACGATCTCGAGGCGCTCGAGAACGCGGCGCTCGAGGCCTGGTGCTCCGATCCCGACATGCTCACGATGATCGAGCGCATCGAGGACGGTCTCGCCGACCGGGTGCTCGCCGCCGAAACCTCGCCCGACCTGCGCATCGCCGAAGCCCCCGACCACCGGGCGCATGACCGACCCTCCGTAGGCACGGGCACGCTGCGGCGACGCGTGCGGACGTGGGGGCGCGTCGCGGCGGGTCTGCTCGTGGGCGGATCGCTCGCGGCCGCGGGCGCGTACGCGCTGCAGCCTGGGCCGACCTCGTGACCCACGTCGATGGCCTCGGTCGCGTCCACGAGCCCCGAAGACGGCCCGCGCTACGCCGAGCCCGACCCGCTCGGCCGGCCGCAGTTCCGGGAGCAGGGCACACCTGGCGCTCCGATTCCCGAAGACCTCGACGCGTCGATCGCCAGCTACGTGAGCGACTATGGAGCCGACTGGGGCCCGGCGTTCAAGTTCCACGGCGCGGTCGTCGTCGCTCGCGGCGACGAGCTCGTGTCCGCGCAGGGATTCGGGTGGGCCGGCGCCACCCAGACCGAGCCCAACACGATCCGGACGCGCTACCGACTTGGCCTGCTCACCGAGCAGTTCACCGCGGCCGCAGTTCTGCAGCTACGAGATCGCGGCGACCTCACGCTCGAAGATCCCATCGCGCGATTCTTCCCCAACTATCCCGGAGGCGACGCGATCACGGTCGGCCAGCTGCTCGATCACACCTCGGGCATCCCCAACTACACGGCCCTGCCCTACTTCCACACCTGGAAGGACGATCCCCACACCACCGAGCAGCTGATCGCGCGGTTCTCGGGACTGCCGCTGGAGTTCCCACCCGGGACCGACTTCAACCCCTCCAACGCCAACTTCTATCTGCTCGGCGCGATCGTCGAGAAGGTCTCCGGGACGTCGTACGGTGCGTACGTCGAGCGCAACCTCTTCGCGCCGGCCGGCATGAAGCAGTCGACGTTCGGCGACGCCTACGAGACGGGCGAGCAGGCCCGCGGTCACGTGTGGAACGACGAAGAACTCCTCGATCCACCGGACGCGATCGACATGTCCGTGTTCGGAGGCGCCGGTGGCCTCGTCTCGTCCCCCGTCGACCTGGTGCGGTGGAACGCCGCGCTGTACGGAGGAGACATCCTCTCCGAGCGCAGCCTCGAGGAGATGACGCAGGCCGGCGAGCACGGGTATGGCTACGGGTTGGCCGTCGACGAGGGCTACGGCCAAACGGTGCTGAGCTTCCCCGCCGCGATCGACGGCTTCAACGGCTCGATGATCTACTTCGTCGAGGACGCCACGACCGTCTTGGTGCTCTGCAACACCGAGGTCGTTCCCGCCAGCCGCGTCGCAGAAGACGTCGCAATGCTCGTCTACGGCGACCAGCCCCAGCGGCGTCGCGAAGCGCATGAGGTCAAGATCGCGCCCAGTACCCATGCGCGCTATGTAGGCACCTATCGCCTCACGGAAGACACCTGGTCCCGCTACGCGCAGCTCACCGATCCGGACCGCTTCGCGATGCTTCAAACGGTGCACGTGCGTGCGTATGGAGATCGCCTGTACTTCGACGTTCCCGGGCACGGACTGACCTGGATGCACCCGCTGGGACGGGGCCGGTTCTTCTTCAAGGATCACTCCGGCAACCGCGTGACCTTCGATCTCGATGGGTCCAAGCGCGCCCGCGGCATGGTGCTGCGTTCCAAGAACGCAGCGTTCGCGTTCGAGCGCCAATGACCGCGTCGGCGAGGTAGGCGCCCTTGGGCTCCACGACAACGCCGTCTCGGATCCACCGTTGCCACGACACGACTGTCCTGCCCGCGCGGACCTCAGCGGTGGGGCAACACGCCCCGAGGGCCCGCAGATGGCCCACGCGAGCGTCTACGGCCTCATCGCATGCCCCGGACGTGGCGTGGCACACCGGTTGCACCACTGTGATGTGCCTACGGCCTCACGATGACACGCACCCCTTCACTGACCCTCGGACTGTTCTGCACGCTCGGCCTTGCGTCATGCGATCTCGAGCAGCCCCAAGAGGTCACCCTGCGCGTCGATCACTTTCGCGAGCCCTGCCCCGATGGGGGATCGGGCTACTGCCTCCGCATTCTCGAGGGCACCGAGCCCAGCGTCTCCTACGCCCGGGAGATCGCCGGATTCGAGCATCACTGGGGCACCGTGTACGAGGTGCGCGCCCTGGTGGCCGAAGACTCCGACGGCATTCCGAGCTTCGACCTCGTCGAAGTGGTCGAGGCGAGCCCCGTCGCCGCAGGCGCCCGGTTTCACATCGACCTGCCTCCGACCTTCGTCGTCCGGGTCGACTCCTCGACACTCGACCTCGTCGGACAGACCCGCGCCCGATGCGAGACGCCCGACGTTTGCGACGCCGTGGTCGAAGCGCTCTACGAAGACGCGCCCGTGAACCTCGAGCTCAGCCACCAGCTCGGCAGGGACGGCGCGTTCGTGGCCCACGCCGCCGCGGTCCGGCACTAGCGGCGCTCCAGCACGAGCGGTCGGGAAGCTTCGCACGCGGTCCGGCGCGTCAGGACTCGGGCCGCGACCGGACCACCGTCTCGGCCGCGTCCAACGAGGGGTCGCAGGGGCTCCAGCTGGGCACGCCGGCGAGCACGAAGCCAGCGCCCGCGTCCTTCGTCCACACGACGCGGGCGGTGATCGTGTACCGCACCGGCACCCCGTCCCGTGCGCTCTCCACCAACAGCACCGCGAGCTGGTTGCTCACCGGATTGAGTGTGCCGAAGTCGAGCGTGCAGCGCAGGCCATCGACGGACAGATCGCGCACCTGCCCCTTGAGGCTCACGGTCTTGCGGTCGATCGTGAAGCGAGCCTCGAGCGCGGCCCGAACCTCGAACCGGCGAAAGAATCGCATCGCGACCACGTCTCGCCTGGGGTCGGCGTCGGACGAGGGCTCGCGCAAGATGGCTTCGAGGTCGATCATGTTCGAGACCTCCTCGCCGGTGGGAATTTCGCCGCGCTGGAGGCGAAGACGAAACGACCGATAGTTCGTGATGTCGAAGAGAAGGTCCTCTCCCGCGTAACCCACGGCCTGAACCGGCAGGCGTACAGGCTCGGTGAAGGCAGGCTGCGCCGCGACATAGTCGAGCTTCCTGTCGGGCGCGTCCGCTTCGGGAGCGCCCGCGGCCGGAAGCTTCATGGTCCGGCGCAGGCTGAACTCGTCCTCCGTCGCGGCGCCCTCGTCCACCGCCTGCAGCTGCACGGTTTTCTTGTCGAGCGGCGCGGACCCAGCCGCTTCGAGGCGGACCGTCGGACGGGAGACCGAGACCGCCTCTGCCGCGTCCGCTCCAACGGCGGCCAAGGATCGGCTGGTGTCCTTGTCGGGCGAGGGCTTGGCGCTCGCCACCTCTCGCGTCGAGGAGGAGGCGTTGGCGATCGACCCGAAGCGAGACGACAGGACGGGCGAGGTGCTGATCGGCGCGGCCCGATCGAACGCGAACTCCGATCCGGAGATCGTGAACGTGTCGCCGGGTCGCAGCGGGACCCGCTCGACGCGCTCGCCGTTGACGAACGTCCCGTTGCGGCTCCCCAGATCGACGAGCGTCGGGCTGCCGCCGTCGGTGACGATCATCGCGTGTTCGCGCGAGACCTCGGTGTCCACGATGAGGATGTCACAGGCGGGGACGCGCCCGATCAACACCCGGGCGCCCACCTCGAAGGTGGCGCCTCGCAGTGGACCCGAGAGCGCCCGAAGCATGTTCCGTCGTTCCGCCTGCTGCACGGCCAGTACAGGATAGACGGCACCGTCGGGCTTGCGTAGGACCAATCCGCGACACCAACCCTGGGGAGGTTCGCCCCAAGCGCTCGCCCGCAACCCGAGACCGCCTCCAGGCGCGAGAAGGGGCTGCTCTAGGGCTGCTCTAGGGCAGCGTCCCGTGGAGCGCGGCCAAGAACACCCTCTCGCACTCCTCCACACCCGCAGGCTTGGGGTTGGTGCCCATCGATGGGTCGGCCACCGCCATCGGCGCGAGACGTTTGGCCATCGCTGCGTCGAATCCGTCGGCCGCTTCGAGCGTGTGCGGCATTCCGAGGTCAGCACGAAGCTTCAACATCCAAGCCATCACGGCGTCGAAGCCCGCTCCAGGCAGCTGGAGGAATCGAGCGAGCCGGTCCATGCGCTCCTCGATCACGTCGCGGTTGAAGACCATCACGTAAGGAAGAAAGATCGCGTTGGCGGTCCCGTGGTGCAGCCCGGTCGCGCCACCGACGGGGTGACTGAGGGCGTGCACCAGGCCCAAGCCCTTCTGAAACGCGGTCGCTCCCATCGACGCCGCCATCATCATCTGGGTGCGCGCCTCCAGATCCGACCCATCCGCGAACGCGCGAGGCAGGAACTGCGCGATGAGCCGCATGCCTTCGAGCGCAATCCCGTCCGCCATCGGGTGGTAGCCCGGCGCGCAGTAGGCCTCGAAGCAGTGCGCGAGCGCGTCCATCCCGGTCGCCGCCGTCAACGTCGCGGGCAGCCCCACGGTCAGCTCCGGGTCCGAGATCACGAGGCCAGGCTGCATCTTGGGGTGGAAGATGATCTTCTTTCCGTGGTCCCGCTCGTCGACGATCACGCCGGCTCGCCCGACCTCGGACCCGGTCCCCGCGGTGGTCGGGACCGCGATGAGCGGCGCGATGGTCCCGGGGTCGGCCCGGGTCCAGTTGTCTCCGACGTCTTCGTACGCAAAGACGTCCCCGGGGTTGCGGGCGACCAGGGCTATCGACTTGCCGACGTCCATCGCCGAGCCTCCACCGACCAACACGATGCCGTCGTGCTCGCCATCCAAGAACACCGCGATCCCGGCCTCGACATCCGACCCGGTCGGGTTCGGCTGCACGCCCGAGAACACCGCCCGGCCCAGGCCCTTGGCTTCGAGAGCATCGAGCATGCCGGCGAACCAGGGGAGTCCCGCGACGCCGGGGTCGGTCACCACCAGCGGACGCGCCATCGAGAGGTCGCCGCATGCGGACGGCAGCTCAGCCAGGCGGCCAGGGCCGATGCGGTACGACGTCGGGTAGTTGAAGTTGGCGGACGGAGCGTTCATGCGCCCGACGATGGTACGCCCGGCGGCGCAGCCATGTCCCGCCCCAGGACACTAGATGATCTCGAAGTAGCGCGCGAGGTCCCAGTCCGCGACGTGCTTCTGATGCTCCCGGACTTCCCAGTCCCGGGTCGCGGCGAAGTGCTCGACGAAGACGTCACCGAACAGCTCGCGGGCCGCCGCGCTGCGGGCGAAGGCGTCGGTCGCCGCCTCGAGCGAGCGCGGCAGCGGCTCGGCGTCACCGGGATCGTCGTAGGCGCTGCCGAGCACCGGCGGGCTGGGCTCGAGCTCTTCTTCGATGCCCCGCAGCCCGGTCGCGATCGCGGCGGCGAGCCCGAGGTAGGGGTTGGCGTCCGCGGGGCCCAACCGGTACTCGCTTCGCGTGCCGCCGGGGCCCGCGGGAATTGCTCGGATTGCGGTGGTGCGGTTCTCGATGCCCCAGCTGGCCGAGATCGGCGCCCACATCCCGGGCACGAGGCGACGGAATGCGTTGATCGTCGAGCACACCATCGGGAGCACCTGCGGCATGTACTTCACCTGCCCCGCCAGGAACTGCCGCATGGTGCGGCTG
Organism: uncultured bacterium; assembly: GCA_963761755.1. Lineage (GTDB taxonomy): Bacteria > Myxococcota_A > Polyangia > Nannocystales > Nannocystaceae > CAJXVA01. Next base: position 412,070 of record CAVXIC010000012.1, on the reverse strand, counting down.
AGCCCATCGGCGTCGTCGGCGTCGTGGAAGACGTTGTGGCCGCCCCGCTCCAGCGAGACGTGCATGTGGCCGGACTGGCCCGGGTAGTCGTTGCTCCACTTGGCCATGAAGGTGCCCATGAGCTGACGCCGCTGCAAGAAGACCTTGGCAAACGTCTTGAACAACGCGGCCTTGTCGGCAGCCCGTCCGGCTTCGTCCACCGCCAGCGCCGCTTCGAGAACGCCCGGGCCGGTCTCGGTGTGCAGGCCTTCGATCGCGCAGTCCAAGGCCTCCATGGTGTCCAGCAGCTCGTGGTACAGCTCGAAGTGCACCGTGTTGCGGATGGTCGAATAGCCGAACATGCCGGGCGTGAACGGCTTGAGGTTGCGAAACCCCTTCTCACGGGCGCTGTGTGGCGTCTCGTCGAAGACGAAGAACTCGTACTCGACGGCGGCCTTGACGTCGAAGCCCATCGCCGCAGCCCGCTCCAGGGTGCGCCGCAGGACGGCGCGCGGACAGACTGCCTCGTAGCCGCCGGAGAACCCACCGAGGACGAACACGGTGCCCGGCTCGAAGGGCAGCAAGCGCGTCGTCGACAGATCGAGCGTGACCGGAGCGTCGCGGTACCCCGTGTGCCAGCCCGAGACCGTCGCGCGGTCGTAGAGCTGGTCGTCCACATCCCAGCCGAGCACGACGTTGCAAAAGCCCAGGCCCTTCTCCGCCGCGGAGAGGAACTTGTCCCGGTTGACGTACTTGCCGCGCAGAACGCCATCGATGTCGAAGACCCCGATCTTGTGGCGCGTGACCCCGTGTTGGTCGAGGAACGCGACGAGTGATGAAAGGTCGGACGGTGCTTGGGTCATCATGCGTCTCCGGTGGGGATCGACGTGCGCAGGTGATAGCTCTTGAGCCGGGTGACCTGGCCGAAGCCGTAGCGGCCCAGGGAGCAGCCGACGCCGGAGTCCTTCACCCCCGTCCACGGCAGCTGCGGGTCGAGGTAGTCGCAGCGGTTGAGGAACACCGTGCCCGCCTGCACCCGGCGCGCGATGTCTTCGGCGCGTGCGTCATCCGAGCTCCAGATCGACGCAGTCAGACCGAAGCGCGAGTCGTTCATCAACGCGACCGCCTCGTCGACCGAGCCCACCTTCATGATGCCGATGGTGGGCCCGAAGGTCTCCTCCCGCATCAACGCCATCTCGTGCGTGCAGCCATCGAAGGCCTGAGGGGCCAGATAACACGGAGAGAGATCCGGGACCGCGAACGCCTCCGCGGGCACGAGGGAGCGAGCGCCCTTGGCGACCGCTTGAGCGTTGTGGTCGCGCACCCGCTGGGCCGCCGCTTCGTCGACCACCGGACCGAGCGTGACGCCGGCGTCCAGAGGGTTGCCCAGTACGTAGCCACGAACGCCCTCGCGGTAGGCCTCGATGAATCGGTCGTAGACTTCGGCGTGCACGTAGATGCGCTCGATGGCGCAGCACGACTGACCGGCGTTGTAGAACGCCCCGTCGACGAGGTTGCCGGCCGTGAACGCGATGTCGGCATCGGGCAGGACCAGCGCCGGGTCCTTGCCACCGAGCTCGAAGCCGACCGGGACGAAGTTGTCCTGGGCCACCGCCCGCATGACCTCATGACCTCCCCGGACCGAGCCCGTGAACGCGACCGCCCCGAGCCGGCGGCTGTGGATCACGTTGGCGACTGTGGCGTGCGAGGCCATCAAGCCCTGGACCAGGCCCTCCGGCGCGCCCGCGTCTGCAAACGCCCGCTCGAACTGGTCCGCGACCAACGCGGTCTGCGGGGCGTGCTTGATGAGCACCGCGTTCCCGGCGAGGACGGCGGGGATGACGACGTTGAGCGGGACGACCAGCGGGTAGTTCCACGCCGCGATGTCGAGCACCACCCCGACGGGCTCGCGCCGCACCACGCGGCGAAAGCCCGGCTTCTCCGGGAGCACGTCGTCGGCGAGTGCGGCCGCGGCCTGCTCGCACAGACTCTTGGTCCGCTCGACCATGCCGCCTTCGAACTCGCCCCGCGCTTGGGCCAGCGGCTTGCCCATCATCGCGGTGATGGCTCGGGCGTTCTCGTCGAGGCGTGCGCGGTAGGCATCGAGCATGCGCAGGCAAAGCGCGATCCGATCCGGCAGCGCGACGCCGGCCCAGGCGCGTTGGGCGGTCTGCGCCGCGTCGAGCCGCGCAAACGCCTCGGCCTCGGACAGCTCGTGGTAGGTGAACGCAACCGCGTGGTCGATCGGGCTGACGATGTCCGGCATCGAGCCCGAGAGTAGCGCCTATCGAGGACGCGTGAGTTCGAAGGTGCCGTGCGGCTCGTCCCGCAGCAGCACCTCGATGCCCAGCGTCCCGCCATCGACCGCCATCTCGACGAAAAGGAAGCCGGGCCGGTCGAGCACCTCGAAGCGCACCCGTTCCCCCTGCTGCGCCACCGGATGCAGGGTGTAGCTCTGGGTGAACCCCCCGGCAGCGTCCCGGTCTCGACGAGCGTCCACTGCCCGTCTCGCTCCGCGAAGCGATACTCGAATCGAAAGCCCATGCCGTTGTCGGCGATGGCGACGAGGTCTCCGTCCACGTCCCAGTCGAAGCGCCATCCAAACTCGGGGATCGTGCCCATGGGGGTGTCGGCGACGAAGCCGACCCAGGGCCCGACCAGAGCCTCCAGCCCCGATGCCTCCAGGGCGATCGGGACCACGGCCGCGGCGGTGGTCGCATCCTCCCCGGTGGAGCTCTGGGCACCCGGCGCGCAGCCCAGCGTCATGCACACGGTCGGCAGGAGGAGAGTGATGCAGCGCATGCGGTCACCATGACGCCGGCCCTCCGCGCCGGCTCGCGCGCTCCGATGAGCGGTTGGACGGACGGACAGGCGGCACAAACTCGCGCCCAGCGGCGCCCGCACGATGGCGCACGCCTCGCCCCACCCCAAGCGGTATGCTCCGGCCCATGCGGCGCTGGGCCCTCTCCGACCTCGCCCTGGACCGACCCGTGACGGTCGGCATGGCGCTGTGCGCGGTTCTGCTGCTGGGCGTCATCGGCCTGTTCTCGATGCCGCTGTCGTTCTTGCCCACGAACACGAAGCCTCGCCTCTACGTTCGCGTCGACATCGAGCACACCAGCCCCGAGGTCCTCGAGCGCGAGGTGATCCGGCCGATCGAGGAGCAGGTCGCGACGGTCCGAGACCTCGAGCGCATCCAGGTGGGGAGCGGCTCGTGGGGCGTCCGCGCCAACCTCGACTTCGAGCCCGGGACCGACATCGATGCCCGCAAGCTCGAGCTTCGCGATCGCATCGAGCGCATCCGCGGCGACCTGCCCTCGTTCGTCAACAACGTCTACATCGGCGCCTACACGAACTTCGACGACCCGATGATGGAGATGCAGGTGTCCAGCGGCACCGACCTCTCCGAGGACTACTACCTCATCGAGGAGCACATCGTCCGGAAGCTCGAGCGGGTACCGGGCGTCGCCCGCGTGGAGCTCGACGGCGTGTCCCCGCACGAACTCGAGGTCAAGGTCGACCTGGACGCCGTCGAAGGCAGCGGCGTCGCCCTCGAGGACATCAGCCAGGCCGTCCGCGACGCCCGCAGCGGGCGGTCCATGGGCATGCTTCGCGACGCCCGGCACACCGCCGGCCTCCGGTCTCCAGGCGCCGCGGCCGACCCCGACGGGCTCGCGCGCATTCCACTCCCGCGCCGCATCGCCGAACCCACGCAGATGAGCCCCGACGGCGTGTTCGAGGCACCGAGCGCGGCGTCCCGCTTTGCGGCCCTGGGCGAGGTGGCCGACGTTTCAGCCCACGCCAAGGAGGAGCGCCGGGCCCGTCGCCTCAACGGCCGACGAGCGATCAACGTCGAGGTGTTCGCCCAGGCCGGCGCTTCGGCGGTCGAGGTCAGCGAGCGCATCCGAGCGATCATGGCCGAGCTCGACGCCGATCCGGCGCTGGACGGCATCGACCTGCTGATCATCGAAGACCAGGGCGAGACGATCGTCAAGACCCTCGGCGACCTGCGGGACACGGGCATCTACGGCGGACTGCTGGGGCTGGTCATCCTCTTCGCGTTCCTGCACCGAGGCAGCACCACGCTCGCGGCATCGGTCTCCATTCCGATGAGCGTGGTCGTGGCCGGGGGCATCCTGTTCTTGCGGGGCGACGAGCTCAACTGCATCGTCTTGTTGGGCTTGGTGCTCGGCGTGGGCATGCTGGTGGACAATGCCGTCGTCATCGTCGAGGCGATCGCCCTCGAGGCGCAGCGAGGGCATGCCCCCCTGGAGGCGGCCCGCCTGGGAGCCCGCGAGGTCGGCTTTGCAACCATCGCCTCGACCCTCTCGACGATCATCGTGTTCATCCCCCTGGTGGCCACCGACAGCCACGACGACATGCTGGTCTACCTGCAGCCGCTGGGCATCACGTTCGCCATCGGGCTCGTGGCCAGCTTGTTCGTCTCCCAGACGGCGATCCCTCTGCTGATGGGTCGCGTCCTGAAGCCGCGCGCCAAGACGCTCCACCATCCGATCCTCTCGCGCCTGTCGTCGGCCTACGCCCGATTCGTCTCGCTCACGCTGAAGGTGCCACGACTGACGATCCTGGTGGGCCTGGCGATGGCCGGCTCGGCCTACGTGCCGATATCCCAGATGGAGCTCGAGCTCGGGGATGCGGAGTTCGAGTCCGACAACCTGCCCATCCGCCTGGAGTTCGCCGGAAGTCAGGGCTACGAGAGCATCGAGAAGCACGTGACGGTGCTCGAGGACGCAATCCTCGAGCAGAAGGAGGCGCTGGGCGTCCAGGCCATCTCGTGCAGCTTCTCGGACCACTGGGGCAACTGCCGGGTCTATCCCTCCGAGACCTTCCAGAGCGAGGCCGAGACCGACGCCTACAAGGCCACGCTCACCAAGGCGCTGCCGCCCCAGGTCGGCGTCACCTACCGGGTCGGAGAGCGCGACTTCGACTGGCGCGCCAACAACGACAAGCACGTCGTCGAGTTCGCGCTCAAGGGCGAAGACATGGGCGCCCTGATCGCGCTGAGCGAAGAGGTCGCCGCCCACCTGCGCGAGCGGCTGCCTCGGGGGGACCGCGACGACCCCGAGGCGGGCGGGTACGACAACATCATCACGCCCTTCGACGAGGGCGCGCGAGAGCTGCACATTCAGCTGCGAGACGACCGGCTACGCCGGGTCGGACTGACGCCCGCAGAGGTTGCCGAACGCGTCTCGCTGGCCTTTCAAGGCCTGCCGCTGGGCACCACCCGTGGCGAGCGAGGCGACCTGGACCTGCGCTTGAGCGCGAACATTCCCGAGGAGGGCGGTGCGGGCATGGCCATGCTTCGCGATCTCAAGCTCCGCACGGCGGCGGGCGAGGAGATCACGCTCTCTTCGGTCGCGGACATCGACATCGCGCGCCGGCCTCACTGGATTCAACGGGTCGACCGCCAGACCGAAGCCCAGGTGAAGGTTCGCTTCATGACGCCGGACTCCGAGGCGAACTTCGAGGCCGTCGCCGCAGGGCTGGCCGACTTCCAGTTCCCACCCGGGTACTCGTGGGGACGGGGCACCGCATGGAGGCAGGAGGCGGAGGCCGGCAACGAGATGTTGATCAACCTCGGCCTGTGCCTGCTGCTGGTCTATGCCGTGATGGCGTCGCTCTTCGAGAGCTACATTCAGCCGCTGGGTATCCTCATCACGTGCCTGCTGGGCTGCTTTGGCGCGCCGTGGGCCCTGTGGCTCACCGGGACGACCCTCGACACCACCGCGATCGTCGGCTTCTTCATCCTCATCGGCGTCGTCGTCAACAACGGCATCATGCTCGTCGACCGGGTCACCCAGCTTCGCGCCCGAGGCGTACCGCGGGATGAAGCGCTGCGTGCGGCGGGCGAGGACCGGCTCCGCCCGATCCTGATGACGATGATGACGACCGTGCTCGGGCTGCTTCCGATGCTGATTCACCACCCGACGCTGGCGGGCGTCTACTACCACGCGATCGCGATCGTGATCGCCGGTGGGCTGTTGACCAGCACGGTGATGACGCTGGTCTTCTTGCCGGCGTCGTATACACTCCTCGAGGGATTCTCACGCTCTGCGAAGCACGCGTGGGACCACGCCTTTGGAAAGCGCGCATGAGTGAGCTGAGCGAAGTCCGCATCGACAAGTGGCTGTGGGCCGCCCGCTGCTTCAAGACGCGCTCGATGGCGGGGAAAGCCTGCACAGCCGGGCACGTCAAGGTCGACGGCAACTCCGTGAAGGCCTCCAAGCTGGTCCGAGTGGGCGTGCAGATCGACGTGCGCACGCCGGGCGGGCTGCGCATTTTGGAGGTTGCCGCGCTCGGGGAGCGTCGCGGACCTGCGTCCGAGGCTCAGAAGCTCTACGTCGACCACACGCCGCCGCCGCCGCCCCGCGAGGCCACGGACCTGATGGACCCGATGGTCTATCGGGACCGCGGCGCGGGTCGGCCCAGCAAGCGAGACCTTCGCGAGATCCGAAAGATCCGCGGCTACTGACGGCTCGCCTCGCAGCGGCCTACATTGTCGCACGTCGTGCGATAGCTGAACGATGGGGCTACAGGCCCTCGGGTGGCCATGCCCCTGTCATTTCGGCCCACCCCCCTGTCCTGGTTCGGCCATGGTTGTCGTTCGCCGGCGAGTTCCCCGCCGATTCCGTGGACGCGCAGTCCCGAGATCGGGGAAAGTTCCCGCCATGGCCGTGATTCTCGATCGCCACCGTCTGAGGTACGGCCTCTCTCTTCTCCTTTGCTTCGCCCCTCTCGCCTCCGGATGCGACAAGCTGACCGGCGGCGACGACGAGGACACGAAGAAGGCCGAGACGTCCGATGCGGACGCAGACGCCGACACGAAGGAAGAAGACGCAGAGGCCACGAAAAAGGAAGAGGAAGACGCCAAAGCCAAGGCCGAGGCCGAGGCCAAGGCCGCCCAGGAGGCCAAGGCAGCGGCCGAACTCGAAGCCAAGGAAGCCAAGCTTGCCGAGATCACCAAGGTCGAAGAGGTCGACGAGAGCAACATGCCCGTCCTCCTCTCGGACATCGAGGTGAAGGCACAAGGGAACTCATTCAGCCCCGGCTCTCTGGAGATCAAGGCCAAGGGCAAGCTGCAAAAGACCATCGACTCGGGCACGTACATTCGCGCCAAGGGCACGTGCAAAGACGGCGACAGCTTCGTCTCCGACATCGGCTACATCAACGCCGACTACAGCAAGCCTCTGCAGCAGTACAAAGAGGGGGAAGAGGCCGATCTCAAGGGGTACATCTTCTCCACCGGCGGCATCAAGAAGGCGATGGCTCCGTGCCAGTTCGACTTCCGCATCTCCGGCGGCGGCTCGAGCACGACCGCGATCGAACTGCGCCACGCGTGCTACGACGGCTCCGCGACCACCCAGGGCAAGTGTGATCCCGAGATCCTCGCCCCGGCGATGTCGGCGGGAGACAAGCCGCTGGAGGTCAAGGATCTCACGGTCGAGCGCTACGCGGGCTACGGCGGCACCAACTCTCTGAAGGTCCCCTACCGAGTGCTCGTGCACGAGGTTCAGGACAATCACAACCAGATCACCCTGAAGGCCTCGTGCGAGGTCGGCGACACCAAGTTCGTCGACCTTCAGAAGGCGAACCTGATGGCGGCGCCGTTCAAGTTCGAGTCCGGGGAGACCGTGGCGCGGGAAGCCAACCTCTTCTCGAACCCCGCCTTCGGCTTCGCGGACGCTCCGACCAAGTGCGACCTGCGGGTTGCGCTGTGGAAACCCAAGGAGGGGAGCTACGGCGAATACGACGAGACGGTCCTTCACGAGGTTTGCTTCGACGGAGACGACACCTCCGAAGGCCGCTGCGATCCCGACGCCCCGGACGTCCCCGACGTCGAGCCCATCGGCGAAGAGTCGATCGCGGTGGAGAACGTCAGCATCAAGGCCGAGGAGCCCTACGGCGGCAAAGGCGACAAGTTTCACGTCAAGCTCGTCGCCGACGTTCGCGCGCTCAAGACCATGGATCAGAAGTCTGGCGTCAAGGCCAGCGTCACCTGCACCGTCGGCAAGACCGAGCGGGTGGAGACGGCGTACCTCTACGGAACGGAGCTGTACTACCTCGAGCCTGGTGAGACGACGCGGCTGACCGCCAGCACGTTCCTCTCCGAGGCGCTCAACGAGAGCCCGAAGAAGTGCTCGGTCAAGTTCACCGCCGGACCCCGTTTCTCGAACAACGACGACGAGATGACCGGTTTTGGCAGCTGGTGCCTCAACAAGGACGCGGTCAAACCCGGTGACTGCTCGGGCAAGGACAAGCCCAAGAACGCTGGTGCGTCCGAGGACAAGCCCGACGAGAAGCCGGAGAAGAAGCCCGACGACGACGGCGGCGACGACGGCGACGACGGCGACGACGGCGGCGACGATGACGACGGCGGTGACGACGGCGGCGATGACGACGGCGGCAAGAACCCGGTGCCCAAGCCGACACCCGACGGCGACGACACCAGCGCCAAGAAGAAGAAGAAAAAGAAGAAGAAAAAGAAGAAGAAAAAGAAGAAGGGCTGAGCGCTTCAGCGGTCGGTCTTCGGATCGACCCGTGTTCCCCAAGGCCGGCCGCGCATGCGCTGCCGGCCTTGGCCGTTAACGCGCGAGCCGGGCCGCACGTGGGGGCGCAGGCTGCTCGTCGACGATCGCCGGCAGCTCCTCGTAGGTGGGCATCGTCGCCACGTTCCAGGGGGCATCGACGTGCTTCACGCTCGTGCGGGTCTCCGCCGAGATCACCTCGGAGGAGAGACCCTCTGCGACAACGACCAGTGGCTGCACGATGCGCAGGACTGGCGCGTTCACTGCCGGCTGTTGCACGATCACCGTACCCGCCGAGGCCGCTCCCATGCTTGCCGAGGCCGTGAGCGCGGCGTCGCTCGCGTGGTGGAGGTCCAAGGTCAACAGGAGGCTCTCGGCGGCACGAGAGAGCTCTCGGACCTGACTCAGCGCGTTGTCACGTTTGCATACATCGAGCACCAGCACGCGGTGTCCGGGTCCGGCGAACGCGGCCGCGGCCTCGAGCCCGGCGCGAGCCTGTGCACGCGTCCTGAACATGCCCACGACGATCCCCACGACGCACGGCCCTGCGGACTGAGCCATCGCCTCCCGAACCCTCGCGCCGTCGTCGGTGACGAGGATCCGCAAGGCCAGGCCCTGCAGGTGAAGCTGGGGCCCGAGGACTTCGAAGCGAGCGCGCTCCTCCTCCGGGCAGATCAGCAGGATCTCCATCGCCGCATCCGGGGCCTCGAACGCGGGTGGCAGACCGAGACGGTCGCCGAAATCGGGCTCACCCATGCGGACTGCATCGGCGCGTCTGAGGCGGCCTTGAGGCCGACGCTCACGCGATCCGGATCGAGTCCGCCTCGAGGACGGCCTCGTAGGGCTCCGCCCGATGCGGACTGCTCGCCGGGAGGTGAACGACGCGCCCTCGCACCACGACGTCATCCCCGGCGACCACGCGCCGGACCTCGGTCCGCAGGTTGATTCCGTAGCGAGCCTCGAGCGCGTGGTGGCGGGCAGCCACGTCCTCGCCGAACAGGGGCCGCACCAGTACGGTTCGGCCTCGGGACTGCAGCAAGAACTCCGCCGCTTGCATGGCCGACACCTGGAACGCGCGATCGCCCACCACGGCCGCCCCAGCCACGCCGGCGGTGGTGCTCGGCGGCCATGCCAGGTACTCGAGGACCACGCACCGCACGCCCTCGAGCGGATCTTGGAAGTCGTCGAGCGCCTGCACCGAGCCCGTGAGCTCCGCGGGACCGATCTCCAGCTGGTCCCAGTCGGTCACGCGCGGCACCCGCTTCAACAGGCGGGTAAGCCAGCGCCTCACCGCGCGACCCCCGGGTGCAAGGACCTCACGGCGTCTTGACGAAGACCTTGCCCGACCCGACCGCGTAGGTGATCGACCACGTCGACATGAGCCGCGTGTTGACGTAGCCCCCCATCTCGAACGCGGTGCCATCGAGGAAGACTCCGAGGTTCTGGTCGGGGGTCGTGTTGATCAGCACCAGGCCGCCCATCCCACCCAGCGCGTTGCCGCCCAGATCCATCTGCTCGAGGTAGACCATCTTCAGACCGTTGGTCGGGTCCTCGGGCTCTTCGAGCTCCCGCGGCAGGTGGCCGCTCTTGAGGTAGTGCTTGCGCGTGACCGCCAAGCCGGAGCCGTAGACGCCGCCGAAGTACACGAAGAACGAGTGCTCCGACCCATCGATGGAGACCGGCACGACCGGAGCATTGCGCACGTGCATGCTCACCAGCAGGAAGGGAAGCTCGGCGGCGCCATCGGGTGCGGCGGCGGGCGCCTCCTTGGTGATGGTCATCGAGTTCGCGGGGAAGTCGAAGGTGAACGACCCCACCGCCTGCATCGCCTGACGACCGAGGATCAGCCCCGGCTTCTCTCCGATCGCGGGCTCGTAGGGATCGAGCGGCTGCACGATGGCGGGGATGTTCTTGATGGTGAGCTCGCCGAACTTCACCTCGGGCACCAGCACGATGTCGGTCTCGGCCTCTTGGCCCAGCGGGGTCACCTTGCCGATCGACTTCAGGCCCAGCGTGGACACCATCGCCGCATCGATGATCGTCTCTTCGACGTTCTCGAAGAAGATCACCCGGGAGAACTCGCCCCCGATGATGCCGCTGCTGTACTTCATGCCGATGTCGTGGTTGATCCCGGCATCCATCGAGCCGGAGTCACCCTCGATGACGAAGAACGGCCCCTTGCCCTCCAGCGGGCGCAGGAAGGCGGCATAGGCCTGAACGAGCGGCAGCTGCGGGTCCTCGGCGGGCAGGACCTTGAAGAGCTCGTCCAGCTCCTTGACGCCCGCATCCGCGTCGACCAGCGTGTAGTAGCTCCACAGCTTGGCCAGCCGTGGATCGATCTGATCCTTGTCGTCGCTGAGCAGAACGTCCTGCAGCTCGATCGCGCGCGCATGCTGGCCGGCAGCCTGAAGGTTGCGACCCAGGCCCAGCACCGCGCCGAAGTTCTTGGGGTCCAGCGCGACGGCCTTTTCGTAGGCCTCGGTGGAGCCGACGTAGTCTCCCGCGCGCCAGTAGGCCGTCCCGAGGACCGCGTAGGCGTCGGCGTTCTCCGCGTTGCCGTCGAGCGCTTCTTGGGCTCGCTTTGCGGCCGAGACGTAGCGGCCGTTGGTGAGGTCCGCGTTGGCGAGCTTGATGAGCTCGCTGGTCCGGGCCTGCTCGACGAGGCTCTTGCCACCATCGTCGGAGGACGAAGACGGAGCGGCGCCGCCGCTGTCGGGCGCGTCCGTCCCCTTCTCCTTCTTGCAGGCGGGGGCGGTCGCGAGAGTGAGCGCGAGGGCGGCGACGCCAAAACGCGTGTCGGCCAGTCGAGTGGTCAGAGCTTGGAAACCGGGCATGAAGCCTCCGAGGTGCCGTGCGGACAGTGCGCAGGGCGGCGGAACGTCGGCGGAGCATACCTGCGTCCCGCCTCGAGCGGCAACGGGGGGAGCGGCGGCGGCTTACGGGTCCCCCGAGGCCGATGTCTGCGCCGAATCCAGGGGGTCTGCAGGCGCCTCCACACGGGCGAGCAGCGCCAATCCGGGCAAGGCCATGACCCCGGCCCCCACGAACTGCAGGACGTACATCACGGCCGCAAAGGTGCTCCCGGCGGTCTGCAGCGCGGCCTCGTCCAGGTACAGCCCCAGCGCGAGCCCCGTGCCGACCTGGAAGGTCCCCGCCTGCGCGGGGCCGCCGGGCAGCTGGATGCTCAGCCCGACGATCGCGATGATCGTCGCTGCGGCCGCCGCCGTGAGATGGATCCCGCACGCCCCGAGCACCAGCCACAGCTGACCGGCGGTGATCGCCCAGTAGACGATCGACCACGCGACGAACGGGGTGGCGCGCTCGAGCAGGAGGACCCCCTGCATCGTCGAGGCCACCCGGCCCACGACCGCGCCGGCCCACGCGCGCGCCCGGCCTCCGAAGAGGCTCGCCACCGTCTGGGCGAGGGCAACCGCCCGCTCGGGAGCCCGCGCCGCCAGCAGCAGCGCCACCAGACCGCCGGCGAACACCACCAGCATGACGGCGCCGACCGCCCGGACATCGGCGACGCCGCTCTCGGGCCGAACCTCCGAGAGCGCCAGCCCGCCGAACAGCATCGCGACGATGATCAGCCCGTCGACCAGTCGCTCGAGCGCCACGCCACCGACCGCTTCGGGCAGCCCCAGTCCGGGCTGTTTCCCGCGCGCGAGCAGCATGGGCCGCGAGAGCTCGCCGAGCTTGAGCGGCAGCACCAGCAGCACGAAGAACGAGACGAAGCCGCTGCCGTAGAGCAGACGCCGACTGAGCCGGCTGCGCCCGGACCCTTCGCGCGCCACCAGCGGATCGAACACGTAGCGCAGCCGCAGCGAACGGACGATCGCGTAGGGGACGTGCACGGCGGCAGCGGCGACCAGCAGCCACGGTGACTCCAGCGAGAACGACTCGGGCCACAGCCGAAGGCGCGTCGATGCGAGCCACGAGAAGGCCGCCGCACCGAGCAGTGACAGGCCCCAGGTGAGCCACGGGCGCCGGGCGCCACGACCGTCTGCCTCCACGTCAGGACCCTATCACGTGCTACAAGGCGCCTCGTGACCGCGCTGCTCGATTGTGTAGAGGTTGGACCCGACGACGCCACCGCTTCGGTCGTGTGGATGCATGGCCTGGGCGCGAGCGGCCACGACTTCGAGCCGGTGCCCCCGCACCTGGGCTGCCCCCACGTCCGCTACGTCTTCCCCCACGCGCCGACCTACCCCGTCACCATCAACGGCGGATTCGTGATGCCGGCCTGGTACGACATCACGACGCTCGACCACGTCGAGGTTCGAGAGAACGAAGCGCACATTCGATCGTCGGCGGAGCGCATCGAAGCGCTGCTCGAGCGCGAGCGCGAGCGCGGCGTCGATCCATCGCGGATGGTGGTCGCGGGCTTCTCGCAAGGCGCGGCCATGGCCCTGTTCGTCGCCGCGCGGCACCGACACCGGCTCGCCGGCATCATGGCGCTCTCGGGCTACCACGTGCTGCGCTCCACCTTCGCCGGGGAGCGCAACGACGCGAACCGCGGGACGGAGGTGTTCTTCGGCCACGGCACGCTCGATCCGATGGTCAGCGTCGATTGGGGCCGAGAAGCCAAGGCCGACTTCGACGCCTGGACCACGGCGAAGACCCACTGGCACGAGTTCCCGATGGGTCACGAGGTCTGCGGCGAAGAGATTCAGGCGATCGGCGCGTGGCTTCAAGACCGGCTTCCGGCCATCTGAGACCCCGCCCGCCCGTTCGGGCAGCAGCGGAAAATTTCCTCTTGCGCTCGTGTTGACACCCCGAGGGCTGAGCTTAGGTTCGCCTCGAGGTCGACGAGACGCCCCCCAAGAAAGGCCGCAAACGCGGTGTGGGCGTCCCCTCGATCGACAGCAACCGGATTCTCCTCTGGCCGCGTCCGCGCTCACCCTTGCGGTGCGTGGTCCCGAGAATCCCCTCACCCAAGGAGTGAATCGTCATGCTCATGCAGTGGAAAACCACCTCTGACCCCTTCTTCAACGACTTCCGTGCCCTCAGTCGGCAGGTCGACGAGGTCTTTCGGGACATGTTCCCTGCCCCGAAGGCCCGCGCCGTTCGACGCAACTTCACCCTCGAGGAGCACGACGAAGCCTTCACCCTTCACGCGACCCTTCCAGGCCTGTCCACTGAGGACCTGTCCCTCGAGATTGAGGATGGAAAGCTGAAGTTGACGGCGACCCGAGAGAACGCAGCCCCCGAGGGCTACCGGGCGCTCCGTCGCGAACGCGGCACGCTCGCGCTCGAGCGCGTCTTCAACCTGGGCCCCAAGGTCGACCCGGAGGGCATCGAGGCCAAGCTCGAGCACGGCGTGCTCACCATCACCCTTCCCAAGCGGGCAGAGCAGCAGCCCCGGAAGATCGCCATCAACGCCGGCTGAGCGCCGCCCCCAGCACACGACCCGGAGAGTCATCATGTCCGAGAACACCGAGTTGAACACCCAACCCAACCGCCCGCAGCTGCCCCGCATCACCGCCGCCGTCGACATCTTCGAGAGCGACGACCACTACCTCGTCCGTGCCGACGTGCCCGGCGTAGACAAGGGCGACGTCGACATCAGCTTCCACGACGGCAAGCTGAGCTTCGAAGCCACCCGGAAGACCGGGGGCGAGGTCGTCTACGAGCGAGCGCTCGGCTTCGGCGACGACGTCGACCCCGACGCCATCGAGGCGAAGCTGGAGCACGGCGTCCTGGAGCTTCAGCTGTCCAAGGCAGCCGCCCACAAACCGCGGAGGATCGAGATTCACGCCTAGGAGCCAACCACCCACCCAAGCAGCACCACCGCAGTCCGTTGTCTTCATGGACGAAGAGGCCACGTTCCCCGCGAAGGGAGCGTGGCCTCTTTCCTTGCGTGGCTCCGCCGAGCTTTGATGCAGGGCGAGTACCTCAGTTCGGAAGCCCGTTCCGCGTTTGCGCCCACCCGATCGGTCCGTAGCAAGGGAGCGGAGCGTCCCGGAGGGATGCACCGCGGAAACGACAAAAGGCGGGGCTCTAGAGCTCGCCCTTGAGCGCCTCGAGCTTCGGCAGCTTCTCCCAGGTGAAGCTGTCCCCATCACGACCGAAGTGACCGTATGCCGCGGTCGGGCTGAAGATCGGACGCAGCAGGTTCAGCTCCTCGATCAGCCGCGCCGGGCGAGCGTCGAAGTGCTTGGCGATGATGTCCGAGAGCTCGGTGTCGGGGCGCTTGCCGGTGCCGAAGCTGTCCACGCGGATCGAGACCGGCTCCGCGATGCCGATCGCGTAGGCGAGCTGCACCTCGACGCGGTCGGCCAAGCCCGCGGCCACCAGGTGTTTGGCCATGAAGCGGGCGTAGTAGGCAGCCGAGCGATCGACCTTCGACGGGTCCTTGCCCGAGAAGGCGCCACCGCCGTGACGGCCCATCCCGCCGTAGGTGTCGACGATGATCTTGCGTCCGGTGAGGCCCGAGTCTCCCATGGGCCCGCCGATGACGAAGCGGCCGGTGGGGTTGACGAAGTAGCGGGTGTCGCCGTCGAGCAGCTCGGCGGGGACCACGGGCTTGACCACGGACTCGATGACGAACTCCTTGATCTGCTCGTGGCTCGCATCCGGGCTGTGCTGGGTGGACACGACGATCGTATCGACGCGCTTGGGGTTGCCGGCGTCGTCGTACTCGACCGTGACCTGCGCCTTGCCGTCGGGACGCAAGAACGAGCGCTCGGCGTCGCGCCGCCGAACCTCGGCGAGCCGGTGGGTGAGCTTGTGCGCCAGCGAGATGGGCATGGGCATGAGCTCGGGCGTCTCGCGGCACGCGTAGCCGAACATCATGCCCTGGTCGCCAGCGCCCTGCTCCGCGGTGTAGATACCCTTGCCGTCGACGCCTTGAGCGATGTCGGGGCTCTGCGCTTCGAGGGCCACGAGCACGCCGCAGCTGTCGGCGTCGAAACCCATATCCGAGCTGGTGTAGCCAATCTCGCGCAGCGTCGATCGGACGACGCTGGGGATGTCGACGTACGTCGTGGTCGTCACCTCGCCGGCGACGTTGACGTAACCGGTCTTGACGAGTGTCTCGCACGCCACGCGACAGCGAGGGTCGTCGGCGATGAGCGCGTCGAGGATGGCGTCGCTGATCTTGTCGCAGACTTTGTCGGGGTGGCCTTCGGTAACGGACTCGCTCGTGAAGAGGCTACGGGACATCTGGCGAAAGGTAGCCGGACCGAGGAAACCACTCAACCGAGCGCCGCGGCCAGGCGGCGGGACAGGGGCTCAATCGTCGAGTTCCAGCCGGACGACCGCTGGAGTTTGCTCACTCGAGCGATCCTCGGGCAGCTCGACGAAGAGGTAGAGCCCCGAGGGCAGCGGACCCTCGAGCTCGAAGGCCGGCGCAAGGCCGGCATCATCTCGGGCGCAGGCCGTCTCCTCTTCGGGCAAGCACGTGGGACCTCGCGCAGCAAGCGCGAGAACCCGCTCCCCCTCCACCCGAAGCGACGCCTCCGCGCTGCCCGGCGGCAGCTCCAGCCGGTAGACCCGCTCGGGCGTCCGCTCGCCCGCGCAGGCGTGGGCATGTGCATCCCCGTGCACGACGTCGGGCTCGATCGACAGCGCCATCGTGCCCCGGCGAACGTCGACGCGGATGGGGTCCGAGCACCGATCGCCCGAGATGGGGACGCACTGCGCCGTCCCCTCGCCGCCCTCGGGCACCATGCAGGTCGTTCCAGCTTCGCATCGCCCTCGCGCCTCCGGCACGCAGATCTCGCCGCGGCCCAGGACGCGACGCGTCTCGACCTCCAGCTCATACGCCCCAGACTCGCTGGCCTCGAGGTCCGAGGCGCTCGCCCCGACCGCGACGTACAGCTCGGTTCCCGGCGGGACGTCGGACACCCACCCCGGGACCCCCTGCGTGCAGAGCAACCCCGCCTCGTCGAAGGGGTTGGCGCAGTCGTTCCCGAACACGCCGACCCGCGGCTCGAACCCGTCGCCGCGCGCGAACACCCGCAGATCGCTGCGGCCCTCCACCTGGATCCGGAAGAAGACCTCCGGTCCGCCGGCTCCGCACGCGCCGCCCCCGTTGGAGGCCTTGCCTGCGAGCGACCCCCGAAACCGTCCCGGGGGCACCCGCGGAGCGCCCAAGCACACGTCGAAGCCATCCTCGAGCGCGCCATCCCCCGAAGAGCTCGAGGATCCCTCGTCCTCGCCCCCGCCCCCGGTGGTCTCGACCTGCATCACGGGCGGTTCGTCGGACCCCGACGCCCCATCCGCGCCGCATCCGGCGACCAGCAGCGCGAGCAGCGGTAGGACAGACCTCACGGAGCGCAGTATGCCGCGCCCCCAGGCTCCGTGGCGAGCACCGGGCGACGGGTTGCAGTACGGTTGGCGCATGTCTGCAGGCTTCGAGGGGCTACCCCGCATCGATCTTCGACCGAGCGAAGGAGGCGCCCCGCCCCCACAGGCGGCTCGCGCGGCCTGGCGCGCGCGGTGCAGCCGCAGCGCCGGCCTCGAGGGCCCCGCCGATGGAGCCGCTCGCACGATTCTCGCCGACGTCCGGGCCCGCGGCGACGCTGCCCTGCTCGACTGCGTCTTCAAGTTCGAGGGGCGAACCATCACCGCCGACGACCTCGAGGTGAAGCCGATGCGGATCCTCGACGCGGCAAAGAACGTGCCTCCCGCCGTCCGGGACGCGCTCGACTACGCCGCGCGGCGCGTCCATGCGTTTCACCGGTCACAGGCGTTCGAGACGACCGGCGTCAGCAAGGACGGCTGGGCGCTGCACTCCCGCGTTGCCCCTGTCCAGCGGGTGGCCGTCTACGCACCCGGCGGCACCGCGGCCTATCCGTCGTCCGTGCTGATGGCTGGAATCCCGGCCAAGGTCGCCGGCGTCCGCGAGGTCATCCTGCTCACGCCGCGGGCCAGCGACGTCGTCCTGCATGCCGCCGCGCTCGCGGGCGTCGACCGGGTCTTCGAGATCGGCGGTGCCCAGGCGATCGGCGCGGCCGCCTTCGGCACCCAGACGATTCCGCGGGTCGACAAGATCGTGGGTCCGGGCAACGCGTACGTGACCGCCGCCAAGCGGCAGGTGTTCGGCATCTGCGACATCGATGGCATCGCGGGCCCGAGCGAGATTCTCGTCATGGCGGACGCCTCGGCCGACGCCGAGCTCGTCGCGGCAGATCTCATCAGCCAGGCCGAGCACGATCCCGAGGCCTGCGCCGTGCTGGTCACCAACGCCCCCGACCTCCCCGATGCCGTCGACGCGGCGCTGCGAGAGCAGCTGAGCGACCTCCCCCGCGCCGAGATCGCCTCGCGTTCGCTCCGAGACCACGGCGCTGCGGTCGTCGTCTCGACCATGTCCGCGATGATCGAAGCGGCGAACGAGTACGCGCCCGAGCACCTGGAGCTGCTGCTCGAGCGTCCCAAACCGATCGCGGCCGCGCTCACCACCGCGGGCGCCGTGTTCGTGGGCGCCTGGACACCGGAGGCGGCCGGGGACTACACCGCCGGCCCCTCTCATGTGCTCCCCACCGCGGGCGCGGCTCGGTTCGGGTCGCCCCTGGGCGTGTGGGACTTCTTGAAGTACACCAGCGTGCTCGAGCTCGACCGCGCCGCGCTCGCCGAGCAAGCCGAGGCCATCATCACGCTCGCGCGGGCCGAGGGCCTCGAAGGACACGCGCGGGCGGTCGAACGAAGGCTGCGAGGAGAGGAGCCGTGAGCGGCGGCTGGGCGAAGCATCTCCGGCCGCAGTTGGCCGGGCTGGTGCCCTACGACGTGCCACCCGCGGACGCGAGCTTTGCGCGAATGCACGCCAACGAATGCCCCGAGCCGTGGCCCGAGCACGTCATGGAGGCCATCGCGCAGACCGTCCGAGAGACCGAGCTCGGCCGGTATCCCGACACCTCTGGGCGAGCGCTGCGCGCCGCGCTCGGCGAGCGCTACGGTTGCGACCCTCGCCGGGTCGTCTTGGGCAACGGCAGCGATGAGATCATCTCGACGCTGCTCTTGACGCTCAGCGGCGGGGATGGGCACCTGGTGATTCCCACGCCCACGTTCGTCATGTACCGCCACAGCGCCACGGTGGTCGGCATGGAGGTCGTCGAGGTTCCGCTGCGCGCGGACTTCGAGCTCGACGAAGCGGGCATGCGAGCGGCGCTGCCCTCGGCCGCCCTGTGCTTCCTGGCGCGCCCCAACAACCCGACCGGCAACCTCTGGGACGCCGCGGTCATCGAGGGGCTCATCGCAGACTTTCCCCAGACGGTGTTCGTGATCGATGAAGCCTATGCCGACTACGCGCCGGGCGCCTCGATGTGGACGTCACAGGGCCCCGACAATGTCGTGCACATGAGCACGCTCTCGAAGGTCGGCGGCGCTGCGCTGCGGGTCGGATACTGCATCGCCGCGCCCGCGCTCGCCGCCGAGCTCGACAAGGTCCGCCACCCCTACAACATCTCGGCCACCTCGCTCGCGGTCGCCGTGCAGATCATCGGGGACTTCAGCGGTGAACAGGCCCAGATGCTCGCCCGCGCGCGGGCATGTCGGGATCGACTGGTCCGGCTGCTGCAGTCGATCGACGGCGCCACGGTCTTCCCCTCGTCGTCCAACCTCGTCCTCGCGCGCCTCGCCCCTGCCCAGCGCGCGCCGGCGTTGGTGGAGCACCTTCGAGGGCATCGCATCTTGATCAAGAACGTCTCGCACACCCCGGGGCTCGCCGGGTGCGTTCGCGCGAGCATCGGAGCCGAGCCCGAGCTCGACCGCTTCGAAGCCGCGCTCCAGACGTTCGAGCAGCCCGCTCAGATCGACATGATGTAGAAGGCCCCGGCCAGGAACGCGGCGACCACCAGCATCAACGCGACCCGGGCACCCCAGCCCCAGCTACCGGACTCGTAGTCGTCGAGCACGGAGACCGGGTTGCCAAAGTCGGCGGACCCCAGGGAGCTGGGCGTCCCAAACGGCGCGTCGTCGGACAATAGGTCCGCAGCCGGAGCGTCGAACGGACTCGGGGAGGGACGCGCGGCCTCCAGGGGGCTCGCCGTTCCGGCCTCCAGGGGGCTCGCCGTGTCGGCCTGGAGCGGAGCGGCGGGCGCCGGCGCCGGCGGAAGCTGCGACCGGGGAACCTTCGCGGTCGGTGGGCTCAAGCCGTCCATGTAGACCGGGCCCAGTGCCTGACTCGCGGCCGCCGCGGTGCGCTCGGCGGCGGGCTGCATGAGGGTCGGGGGCTCGTCGGTGTCCGCAACCGAGGGTGGCTCGGGTGCAGCCTCGGTCGGGGTGGTGTCCTTCACCGGGTCCGCCTGCGAGGCAGCCCTCTCCCGAGCCTCGAGCTCGGCGAGTTGCTCACGCACCTTCTCCGGATCGTAGATGGCCGTCGACGGCTCGTCGTCCCAATCCGGCCCAGGAACCGCCGGGGACTCGGGCTCGCGCGCGACCACGGGCGCACGCTCGGACTCGGGCTCGCGCTCGGGCGTCGCCGCTGCCTCGGGCTCGGGCTCGGGCTCGGGCTCGGGCTCGGGCGTCGCCGCTGCCTCGGGCTCGGGCTCGGGCTCGGGCGTCGCCGCTGCCTCGGGCTCGGGCTCGGGCGCCAGCGCCAGGAGCGACTCCTCGAGCCCTTCGATCTCGTCCTCGATCCGCTCCAGCGTTCGCTGCAGACGAATGGCGATCTTGGGATCCGTCGCCGTATCCATGGCAAGGGCGTATTGGTCCCGTTGACGCTGCAGCGCCTCGAGCTCCTCACGCATCAGCGCAGCCATCTTGGCCTGGGATTGTGCCGTGCCCTCACTCATTACTCGAGCCGCACCATGGTCGCACCGTTGGCCCGAGAAACCCAAGCAAACCGACCATCGGCGCGGCCCCAGCCGCGCGTTCTTCGCACCTTGGCCGGCGCTGCGCTGCTTTTTTCGGGCCGCGCGCACGCCGTGCTAGGCGGATCGCACATGGAGCTGCTGGTCTACGTGCGCGACCACGGCGGAAAAGGCGAGGGTACGACGTACGTGGGGGCGTCGGTCGGCTTCGCTCCGACCGTCGAAACACTCGACACCCGGGCCCCGCTGACCTCGTCCGCCGAATTCCGCGTCGATGCGTCGGTCGAAGACCCCATTCAGGAGCTTTGCGACGCGATCGAGCAGGTCTTCACGGTCATGAGCGCGCCGGGGCGACCGGTCTACGTCACGCGTCCCCGCAGCGCGATCCGAGTCCTGCTCGAGCCCGGCTTCGACAACCCCTCCGACGTCGCGCGCGACCTCGCCGAGATGCTGGCCATGTGTAGCCCCAAGGTCTCGGCCCGGTCGCGACTCGCCCAACCCCAGGCTGCGGCGGCCCCCTGATGGCGGTGCGGCGCGCGTGCCTCACCGGCGTGCTCGCGTCGCTGGCCTGCGCGCCGGCGAGTTCGCCCACCGCCCCGCCTTCCACAGCCGACGCGATGCTCACCGTCTCGCTGCTGCCCTCCGAGGAGATCCCCACCGCGGTCCGCATGGAGGTCGCGAACGACAGCCCCGTGCCGATCGAGTTCTGTCGGTATCACACGGCGTTCGAGGGCCTGCGCAACGACATCTTCGAGGTTCGGGATCCCCAGGGCGCGGTGCTCGAGTATCGCGGGCCGATGGCCAAACGCGCGGCTCCGGAGCGCGAAGACTTCTTCGTCGTCCAGCCGGGTCGATTTCACACCGCCGAGGTCGATCTGGCGCTGGGCTACGCGCTGGGCGGCGGGCAGACCTACGTCGTCCGCTACCGAGGCTCGGAGATCAGCGGGCTGCCGGACTCGGCCCCGCTCGAGCTCCCGATCGACTGAGTCCGTACCTCTTCTATGGCGATGGCGCGCGGGCGCGCGGCTAGAAGCGATATTCGGCGACCAGCGGCAGGACCTCGATGCCCAGGAGGAACTCGCCGCTGCGGTCGGCGCTTCCGGCCTCGGGCACGTCGCGGTGCACGAGGAAGCCGATCGGCAGGTTGATGTCGGCGCCGACGCCGAACTCGGAGAACAGGAACACCCGCACCCCCCCGCCGGGCTTGATGTTCAGCGTCCACGAGCGTGTCCGCGTCTGCTGACGGTTGGAGTCCCCGCCGCCCACCTTGGGCAGGGTGAACAGGCTCCAGCCGATCGAGCCGCGCACGAACGGCACCAGCCACGGGCGCTCTTGGAGAAAGAACTTGTAGGTGTAGCCGCCGAAGACGTCGACGCCGACGACGCCCCCTTTGCCGCAGACGCCGCTGGCCGTGAGGCCGCAGTCATCCATGCGGAAGTTCTTCCAGCCCGCCCGGTCGAACACGAGCGCCGCTCCGATGTGGGCCCAGTGCGCTCGACGGATCTGGCGGTCGTATTGAAACGCGAAGCGGGCCTTGGGCAGGTAGCCCAGGATGCCGAACTGCAGGGGCAGCTGGGCCGAGATTGCGTTGCCGCCGTAGACGACCTCGGGCCACTCGTAGCCCGTACCGCTCCCCTTGGCGCCACCATTGGTGCTGATCGAGCCGCCCGCCGATGGGGCAGCACGCGCCAGCGACGGCGCCGCCAGGAGGGTCAGAAGAAGAGTCGCGACTGCGGTCAGCGTTCGGATCACCGACATTTCGCCCGCAGCCTAACAGAGGCCGACCGCATCGCCCCCATCGCCGGGCAGATGACGTGAGATAGGCCGCAGACCCTGGCGCTCCGCGCGACCGCCCGCCCTGGTGGCCGTGTGGTAGGCACTTGGCATGTCTCGCGAAGCTACGCCGTATCTCGTCGACCTCGAGGGATTGCTTTCGGAGGACGAGCGGATCATCTGGTCCTCGGCCCGAGAGTTCGGCAAGCGGCGGATCGCCCCCTCCATCGAGGAGCACTATGAGAACGGCACCTTTCCCAAGGAGCTGATCACTGAGTTCGGCGAGATGGGCTTCCTGGGCTCGACCCTGGAGGGCTACGGCTGCGCAGGCATGAACCCGGTGGCCTACGGCTTGACCATGCTGGAGCTGGAGCGGCAGGACAGCGGCATCCGCTCCTTCTGCTCGGTGCAGTCGGCGCTGGTGATGTATCCGATCTACACGTTCGGCACCGACGCCCAAAAGGAGCAATGGCTGCCGGGCATGGCCACGGGCGAGAAGATCGGCTGTTTCGGTCTGACCGAGCCCAACGCCGGCAGTGATCCCGGATCGATGCGCACCCACGCCAAGCAAGACGGGCCCGACGGTGACTACATCCTCGACGGCCAGAAGTTCTGGATCACCAACAGCCCGCTCGCCGACGTCTGCCTGGTGTGGGCCAAGACGATCGACCACGGCAGCGACGCCCCGATCATTCGCGGGTTCTTGGTCGAGCGCGGGATGAAGGGTCTGAGCACGCCCGTGACCAAGGGCAAGCTCTCGATGCGCGCCTCGGTCACCGGCGAGGTCGTTCTGGACAGCGTCCGGGTGCCCAAGGAGAACATGCTGCCCGGCGTCAGCGGGCTCAAGGGTCCGCTGTCGTGCTTGACCCAGGCGCGCTACGGGATCGGCTGGGGCGTCTTGGGAGCCGCGATGGACGTGTACGAGCGGGCCCGCAGCTACACGCTGGACCGGGTGCAGTTCGACAAGCCGCTGGCGGCCTTCCAGCTCACCCAGCAAAAGCTCGTCGAGCTCCACAACGAGATCGTCAAGGGCATGCTGCTCGCCCAGCACTTCGGCCGGCTCAAGCAAGAGGGCAAGCTCACCCCTGTTCAGGTGTCGATGCTCAAGCGAGACAACGTTCGAATGGCGCTCGAAGCGGCCCGCACGGCCAGGTCGATGCTCGGAGGCAACGGCATCATGGGCGAGTACGGAATCATGCGGCACTTGTGCAACCTGGAGACCGTTTTCACCTACGAAGGCACCCACGAAGTGCACACGCTCGCCATCGGGCGGGCCATCACAGGTCACGCGGCCTTCGCCTGAGCGCGGTTTCGCGCGTCCAGCGCAGGCCCTTCGGGGCCAGCAGCCGGCTCGCCGCACACATTCCCACATCGGACTCGTACGATCCCACCTGCATCGAGTAAGCTTCCCCGTCCGTGGTTCACCCGGTCCAAAGCGTGATCGAGTCGCTGTACGCAGCAGGCCGCTGTCCGCGTCTGCATGTCAACGCCCTGTTCGAGGGCGTCAGCTGCCCCGACTTCATCCGAGAGCAGTGGCGGGAGCGCTTGATCATCGATCTCGATCCCAGCTATCCGCTCGACCTCACCTTCGAGGCAGACGGGCTGGGTGCCGACCTTTCCTTCGGCGGCTACGTCACTCGATGCTCGTTCCCGTACGGCGCGGTGTACGTCGTCGCCGACCGATCCACGGGGCGCGGCATCGTGCTCGATCAAAACATGCCCGACTCGGTCAAGCGCACCCGGTACGGGCGGGCCGCGGGAGAGTCCGTCGATGCGGCGCCCGCCAAGCCTGCCTTGCGCCCGGTCGCCGCGGAGCCTGAGCCCGACCTCGAGGACGCTCCGCCCGAGGACGATGCCGACGAGCCCGTCCTCGAGGCCGACGCAGGCCGCCATAAGGACGACACGGACGGCACGGCCGATACGGGCGATACGGTGAAGGCGAAGCCCGACGAGATGCCGGATACGGCGCCCAACAAGCCGAGCAAGCCCAGCGCCAAGCCAAAGAAGGCTGACGAACCCAAGGCGGACACCGAACAGGTGCAGAAGCGGCGGGCCGCCTTCAGGGTCATCGACGGCGGCTCATGAAACGCGTCGGACTCGGGATGTTCCTGTTCGTGGCCACCTTGATGGTGCTGTGGATGATCTTCGTCCGCGCCCCCAAGCCACAGCAGGTCTGTGAGCACATCGTGCAGGTCACGCTGCAAGAAGCGTCGGCCGCTCAGATGAGCGCCGACAGTGAGGCGGCACTGGTCTCCGGTCTGCAAGAGCGGTGCATCGCGCACAAGAGGGACAAGATTCAGCTGCGCGGCCGGGTCAAGTACGCCCAGTACGCCAAGTGCGTCATGTCGGCGAGCACGCTCAGCGCCGTCGAGAGCTGCTAGCGATCTCGCTCCCACGGCTCGGGTGCGAAGCCCGGGTCGACCACCGGATCCGCCCGACGCGGACGCCGGTGGGGCGCCGCGTACGGGTCGACGGTCCGCGGCACGATGCCCTTGTCCTGTAGGCCCTCGTAGCTGTCGTAGTACAGCGTCAGCACGGCGTCGGGCCGGCGTCGGTGACGACGCCGAAACTCGGTCTCGTAAACGGGACTGTAGGCGTCGGGTCCGTAGCCGGTGCCCAGCGCGGTGCCGTCGTCTTCGTACGGGCCCTCGCTCGCGGCGGACTCTGCGTCTGCGCGGCTCGAGCCGGGAAAGGGCTCGGGCGCCGGCGGTGCCGAGCGCCGCGTCGTCAACGGGGCGCGCGCGGCCGCGGAGCGCTTCTCCTCGAACAACGCCACCCCGATCACGCCGGCGTGCTCGGCCGTCCCGCGGCGGGCGGTGTAGCTGTCCCGAACCGACGAGAAGTAGAACGCGGCGACGTCGTCGAGGGACCGGCGGTAGCCGTCGATCACGACCGAGTCGTAGGGCTCGAGGATGTAGCCGCGCTGCTGTCCCGGCCGCCCCAGCGCGCCGCTGACGACGTCGCGGCCGTCGACCGAGACCACGGCTTCGTAGCGGTCGGGCGTGTGGTTGACCAGTCGCACGACGTAGGGAACACCCTGTCGCCCCTCGACGAACATGGCGTCGCCGAGTCCATACGTGGGCAGCGCCCCGCCCCCGTCCGCGAACTCGACCACGACGGAGACCGGGCTGGTCTCCACGGTCCGCCCGGGGGGATCGTACGCGGGGGCGTAATCGCGAGAGATCGGCGCACAAGCACCCAACAAGCCGGCGAGAACGACCAAAGTAGCGCGGAGGCGGACCATCACCGCCCCGAACGCCGGCCGCGAGCGGACCCTTACAGCCCTTGGCCAAACCGATGGTTTCTGGCATCAAGCCAGGTCCATGCCCCGCTGGATCGAGCGTCGCGGCTTCACCTTGAGTCCGCCCGAGCAGCGCGGCCACTTCGTGCGGCTGTCTCTCATGGAGCGCGTCGGCCTGGTCGGAGGGCTGTTCAACGTCCGAGAGGCCCGCGCCCGCGCCGGAGACGACGAGCGAGAGCCACAGCTGCTCTCCGCAGGTCGTGCGCTGAGCTGGCGGTGGCTTCGCGAGGCCGAGGCGACCCGCCTGCTCGACGAACGTTTGGGGACCCTGCGGGCCATGGGGTACACCGTCTTGGGATCGCAGATGGGCGCGCGCGGACGGTGGGATTGGCTCTACGACTTGGTGCACCGACGTCTCGGTGCGCCCCAAACCGACGCCCTGCGCGCCAAGACGCCCTCGGGCGCCCTGCGCGATGCCCTGTGCAGCCTGGGGATGAGCCCCGACGAGGTCCTCGAAGGACTCGCCGCGGTGCTCGGCATCGGGGTCGTGGACCTCCAAGAACCCGACGCGCGCGTCGCCGCCAAGACCGACCCCGAACAGGTCGCGGTCCTGCTGCCCTTCCTCCTGCACCACGAACGCCCCGAGATCCGGGCGGTGGGTGAGCGCTGGCTGGCGTGCCCGCGGGTCCTGTACCAGCTGCCGCCGGAGACCCTCGCGCAGTGGATGGAGTCCGATGACGTGCTCGCGAAGCTGCTGGCGCCGCGACTGGAGCACGAGGGCCCCGCGCTGCTCGGACCCCAGCGTCTGCTTCGGCTGTCCAGAACCGGACAGCCCAGCGCCCGCAAGGCCGCCGAGCACTGGGCCTCTCGCATGGGCTGAGCCGCTCAGCCCTTGACGACGGCCAGCGGCACCAGCTTGGCGACCTTGGTGGCGATGCCGGCTTGGTGCATCACATCGACCACGTCGGCGACGTCCTTGTAGGCCTCGGGCATCTCCTCGGCCATCGTGCGACGCGAGTCCGCCCGGACGAACACGCCCGCGTCTTCGAGCTCGCGAAACAGCTGCCGCCCCTGCGCCTGACGCTTGGCCTTGACCCGAGAGAGGCGTCGCCCTGCGCCGTGGCAGCTGCTGCCGAAGGTCTCCTGCATCGCGCGCGCCGTGCCGGCCAGAACGTAGCTGTAGCGCCCCATGTCGCCAGGCACCATCACCGGTTGGCCCACGTCGCGGTAGCGAAGCGGCACGTCAGCGTGTCCGGGGCCGAACGCTCGCGTCGCGCCCTTGCGGTGCACGCACAGCCGCCGCTGCTCGCCGTCGACCTCATGGGTCTCCCACTTGGCGATGTTGTGGCACACGTCGTAGACGGTGGACAGCCCCAGGGCCTGCTCGGTGGAGCCCAGCTGCGCCGCGATCGCTTGGCGGGCGTGGTGCGCCATCACCTGGCGGTTGGCAAACGCGAAGTTGATGGCGCACGCCATCGCTTCGAAGTAGTCGGCCGCCTCCGGGCTCGACAGCGGCGCGGAGCAGAGCTGTCGATCGGGAAGCTCGATGCCGTACTTGGCGGCCGCCTTGAGCATGCGATGGAGCGAGCTGTCGCAGATCTGATGGCCCAGACCCCGTGAACCGGAGTGGATCATGACGGTGACGTTGCCCAGCTCCAGGCCGAAGGCTGCGGCCGCGGCCGGGTCGTAGATCTCTGCCACGTAGCCCAGCTCGCAGAAGTGGTTGCCCGAGCCCAGCGAGCCCAGCTGCGGGCGTCCGCGATCCTTGGCTCGCTGCGAGACCTTGCCCGGCTCGGCGCCCCGCATGCAGCCGCCTTCTTCGAGCACGTCGAGGTCGGCCTGGGTCCCGAAGCCTCGCTCGACCGCCCAGCGGGCGCCGTCGCGCAGCACCGCGTCGAGCTCGGATGCGTCCAGACGCAGGACGGCCTTGGTCCCCACCCCACAGGGGATCTCGCGATACAGCGCGGTCGCGAGCTCCGGCAACAGATCGGCGACGGCGTCTCGCGGAATCGAGCTGCGCAGCAACCGCACTCCGCAGTTGATGTCGTACCCGACGCCTCCCGGAGACAGCACGCCCTCGTCGGGGTCGAAGGCCGCCACGCCGCCGATGGGAAATCCATAGCCCCAGTGCATGTCGGGCATCGCGAGGCTGTGCCCGACGATGCCCGGGAGGTGCGCGACGTTGGCCACCTGCTCGGGGCTGCGGTCGTCCGCAATGCTCTGCAGCATCGCCTCCGTGGAGAACACGAGCCCTGGCACCCGCATCCCTCCGCGCTTGGGGATCCGCCAGCGGTAGTCGTCCACCTTCTCGAAATAGGCCGTCATCGCAACCGGCGTGGCTTAGCACCGTCCGATCCGTGGTGCGAGCCCAAGCCCACCGAGGAGTTGTACGCTCGTGCCCAGCACCCGTGCTCGCCCCCGAAGAGATCGTCGTCGAGGACCGCCGCAGAGTCGCGGCCTTCCTCGAGGCGCGCCTGCAGGAGGCGATCGCTCGACCTTCGCGCAACGTCCTGCACGACCTGTTCATCGCGATCTCGGTCGGCAACCGCCGCGCCCAGCGAGCCTTGAGCCTGGTCTTCGAGGGCACCGAGGACGCCGGACTCAAGCGCAGCATCCTGCGCCGCTACGCGATCCTGGATCGCTCGGTGAGCCAGGTCGAGTCGGCCCTCGAGGAGATGCCGGCGCTTCAGTTCCTGGACATGACCCAAAGCGTCATCGAGGCGGTCGACGGCGGATTCCAGTTCGCGTTCACCCACATCGACGACGTTCGCAACGGCAAGCCCGAGGTGAGCGACACCGTCGACACCCGCCCCGCGCAGCACCGCGATCCCGAGGGCACGGCGACCGAGACGTGGTTCTCGCATCACGCCAGTGAGAACGGCGCACCGACCATGCGTCCCGCCGCGGTCGCAGCCGAGCCCGACACCCGCCGCGGACACTGAGCGCTCAGCGCTCCTCGCCGCCTCAGACGTCGAGCACGACGCGGGCCACGACCCGGTCGGCGTCCTCGACGACGTGCAGGTCGTGATAGGTCGCGGCCTTGATCTCGGTGCGCAGCAGGTCGGCGGCGTGTTCCCGTCCCCACGCGCGCCCTCGCACGCCGCTGGGGCTGCACTGAAGCTCGGCCCGCGCGAGGACGAAGCCTTCGACGCTCGCCCAGTACAGCACCTCGTTGAGCCACCGAACGAGGCGGTCCTCGGCGTCGATCGCCTCGACGTCCACCTCCCGAAGGTCCTCCCCGGCGACGTCGGCACCGTCGGTCATCACGGCCACGACCGCCTGCGCTCCAGCCTCGAGCATCGCCGCTTCGGTCCGACCCCACAGCTCGAGCGCGAGGTCGGCCGTGTGCTCGACCTGCCGTGCCCCCGCGATCGTTTGTTCAGGTGGGTCCAAATGCGACATTTTTGGTCAACGCCGGCGGATCGTTCTACGCAAGACGCACGATGTTCTCGCTGCTGCTTGCATGTACCACGGCCGCCGCCTTGTCCTCCGCCGCTCAGACGGAAGCGCCCACCCCCAGCGCCACCCATGTGCGCGCGATCGTATGGTCGGTGTTCGGCGTCGAGCAGTCGGTCCGGGTGGCCTCCGATGACGCGCGGCCCTGGGAGCTCGCGCTGGAGTCGGAGCCCGACACGTGGCTGCGCAGCATCGTCGGTCCCTTCTTCAGCACGGTCGAGTTTCAAGATGCCGACGCCCAGGGACAGCACCACACCGCGCGGGTCGTGACCCGGATCGATGACGAGGCGTCCTTCGACCTCGTGCGCTGGCTCGACGGCTCGGGGCAGTCGGGCGCCGTGCTCGCGCAGCTGCTCACCGGGCCTCGCTGCTCGATGGAGGGCGTGTGCGCGGCCTCCGAGACGCCCTGGCCCGAGCATCCACACTGTCCGTCCGCCGCGTCGATCGGGGCGTGGGACGGCGGCATTCTCGAGCTCTCCCGGATGCTGGTCGACAGCGAGTGCTTCTCGGATGCGCAGGTCGGCATCCAAGAGGGCGCGTTTTGGATCGACGCGTGGGAGAACGGTACCGTCACGCTCGCCGTGCAGCGTGAACACTGCCTCGACCAGGACGCAGACTGTCGCGGCGAGGTCAGCTTCGTCGCGATGACACCTCCGAAGGCGTGGCGCCCGTGGCTGGCCGACGCGGCGGAGCACAAGGGACACCTGCCGCAACTGGGGCCAAAGCCGCCCGTGACCGACGCGTCGCCCGCGGCGAGCGAGAGCGACGCGCTGCCATCGCTCGCCAAGCGGTGATCTGGAGTCGAGACGGGCTCAGGACGTGACCCGAACGCAGACCTCGGTCACCGTCCCCACGTCGACGCCCGCGTTGTCCTGGAACGTGAAGGTCCAGGCGCCACCGGCCGCTGTGCCGTCGAACGCGGACAACGCCGCGGACGGAAGCGTCGCCGCGCCCGAGATCGAGGCCGCGCAGTCGAGCGCCGCGCCTGCGTCGTCGAAGACCAGATTCATGTCGTCCTCGCTGCCGCACTCGCGATCGTAGACGCGAACCGTCGCGGCGCCGTGCTGAACGTCGACCGTCAGGTCTCCGATGAAAGAGTGCGTCAACGTGACTGACACGGTCACGTCCGTCACCATCCCTGCGCCCGGGACCATCACCGTCGAGCTGACCGCGCCCCCACCCGAGTCGGGAATCGGCAGGTTGATGGTTTCGCAGACCTCGACCGGGACCGCCGGCGCCATCGTACAGCCGGCCATATCGAAGGCACACGACGCATCGCATGCCAGCGTGCCAGCGTCGAAATCGCCGACGTCGACGCACGTCATCCCGGCGAGATCGTCGCCGTCGCAGGCCTCCGCGGCCTCGACCACGCCGTTCCCACACGATGGAGCCGCACCGCTGGACGCGTCCCCTTCGGTCTCATCGGCGCCACTGGTCGACGTCGAGGGCTCGGTGGTCGCCCCAGCCGCGGTCGAGCCGCTCGGGTCGGGCCCCGTCGCCGACGGGTCGCTGACGCCGGTCGTTGGCGCGCCCCCGCTCGAAGAGCCGCCGGTGTCGTCCTCGCCGGGCATCAGGTCGACGTCCCCAAAGCTCGTGCCGCTGGGGCCCTCCCCGACTGAACACCCTCCGATCAAGACGACCAACGACCACGCCCAGCTCCGACGACCCACCATCCCCCGATGATAGGTGCCCAGCCGCTCCAGCGCAGCCGACTCAGGCGAACAGGTCGGCATCGCCGTTGCTCCACACCAAGAGCGTGGTCGGCAACGAGGCGAGCAGCCCGTCCATGTTGGAGAGATACGCGGGAAAGTCCTCCAGGTCGCTGGAACTCAGCCCCAGCATGACCAGGTCCGCGACCCCGGCCGAGCGCTCGGGAATGAAGCGTCCTGGGGCTTCCTGCGTGTGGAACACGTGCACCTCCGCCTCGATCCGAGCGTTGGCGAGCAACCGGTCGAGGTGTTTGCGAGCTTCGCCTTCGGCCGACGGCTCCCCGACCGCCCGGAAGATCCGGATCGTCGCCGTCTTCCACGCTCGGTCCTGCTTCATCAGGTACGCCAACAGGGCCATCAGGCTGCCGTTTCGCGATCCCCGCCACCACAGGTCGATGACGCGCTGCTGCTTCTCGAGCACCATCTCGCCGGGCTTGAGCAGCAAGGTGTTGTAGTCGAAGGCCCGCAGGATCGACGCCGTTTTCCGGAAGCGTTCCCGCCCTGGAACATCGAGCGCGTCGGGAATGCTGGTCAGCAAGGTGTTGGGCCGAAGCCCCGACATCGCGTAGCTCTGCAGGAACGTCGCGAAACCGTCGTTGTAGTCGTCGACGACCACGACCTCGGCGAACGCCACCAGGTCGAGCGCATCGAAGTGTCGTCGGAGCTCATCCCGTCGGCGCTTGCGGTAGGCGAGGCGCTCGTGGATGTCGGGGTCGACCGCCGCGTGGATCTCGGCGACGGTGTACAGACCCCGGTGGGCTTCGAGCCAGCTGCCCATCTGCACCAGCCGCCGTTCGCGCAGCGGATCGGGGCTGACCACCGCGAGGATCGGTCGCCAGTTCTTGGGATGGAACTTCGCCGTCTCGAGGTAGAGCAGGTTGTCGCGGGTGCTCTGGAAGATGTAGCCCGCCTTCGCGTCGCCCCAGTTCGTCTGGATGTCTCGCTTCTTGAGATAGAAGTAGATGAGACCAGTGATGCCAAGCGCAAACAACGCGTACGTGTCGTTGATTTTGAGCATCACGACGCCGCACGCGAGCGCGCCGATCAGCCCGGTCGACCAGTGGAACCAGCGGAAGCGCGGTCGGAAGCTGGGGTTGCCGCTGCGGCTCTCGACGAAGGCCGAGAGGTTGATCATCCCGTAGGCGATCAAGAAGAACATCGAGATGATCTCGGCGACCGCGTTGAGGTCGCCAGCCCAGATGACGCCCACGGCGATGATCAAGCTGAGCACCGTCGCCCGGCGAGGCTCGTTCGCGGGTCCCGACCCCTTGCCGAAGTACTCGAACGACTTCATCAGCTTGTCCTGCCCCATCGCCTGCAGGATGCGGGGTGCGCCGAGGAAGCTGCCCAGGGCCGAGCTGAGGGTCGCGGCGAAGACGCCCAAGATGATGAGCGGTCCGAAGATGCTCATCTCCTGCAGCGCGCCGAACGGGTCCGACTTGAGAGCGGCACGATCGGTGCTGCCCGCGACCAAGAAGATCTGGACCGCATAGACCGTGGCGGTGAACAGGATCGCGATCAGCGTCCCCGACGGGATCGACTTGCCCGCGTCCTTGAGGTCGCCCGACATGTTGGCACCGGCGGTGATTCCCGTGGCCGCCGGGAAGAAGATCGCGAACATGACCATGAAGCCGAGGGTCTTGCCCTGGTCTTCGCCGACCGCGACGTAGTCCCCGGTCATGTTGCTCTGAAGCAGGCCGGCGTCGAACTGCAGGATCCCCCCGATGAGGAAGGCGACGACGGAGAGCAGCAGCAGCGCAAGGACGGCGTATTGAGCCCGCAGCGCGACGTCGGCCCCCTTGAAGGTCAGCGCAAAGAGTCCCGTGACGACGATCGACGACGCGATTTCGGGCACATAGGCGTCGACGAGCGTCGCGACCGTTGCGGCCGGCAAGAAGCCCGAGAGCACGTCGAACGTCGCCTCGGTGAAACCGATCGTGTAGAACGCGATGCTGACGGCCTGAGCGACGAAGAGGGTGATGCCGATGCTGCCCCCGAAGTCGGGGCCGAGGACCCGGGAGATCATGAAGTAGACCCCGCCGACCCGAACGTCGAGGTTGGTCGCGATCGCCGACAGGCTCAACGTGGTCAGCGTGGTGATCATTTTGGCGATCGCCAGGATCACCAGCGCCGAGATCAGCCCCGCGTAGCCGACGACGTAGCCGGTCCGCATGAACATGATGACCCCGAGGATCGTGAGCACCACCGGCGTGAACACGCCGCCGAAGGTCCCGAACTGGTTCGAGCCGTCGTCCCCACCCGAGGCGGGCAGCATGTCGGTCGACTGCGGTCCAGACTCTGGGGGGGCGGGGGGCACGGCGCCGGGCGGCACACCCGGCGCATGCACGACCATCGGCGGTGGTGCCGGCTGTCCGGCTGCCGGCTGCGGCGGGTAGGACGGACTCGCCGGCGCTGGGCCGGGAGGAACCGCCGCACCCGGAGGGGCTGCGGGACGGACAGGAGGAAGGGGCGGTGGAGGGCCGCCCGAACCCGCTCCAGAGGAAGGGTCGCGCTGGTTCACGGCAGCTCGGAGCGCGATGATACCCCGCCCCCGATCCCGGGCAAGGTGTCGCTCAGGGGGCCACGCGGCGGAGGATCCGAATCGAGCCGCTCGAGGCGATGGTCTGCCACCGCTTGGTCCGCAGGGCCTCGGCCAGACTCTCCTTGTGGTCCTTGCGCAGATCGGCACTGAACAGCACCAACACGTCTACGCGCTGCTCGGTGGGATAGGCGTACACGTGGGGCCGCGTGGCCACATGCGGGCCGATGCGGCCGGTCACAGCGAGCGGAACGTCGGGGGGAATCATCTGGAGTTGTGCTCGCAGCCACGCGAGGCGCTCCCCCGCGGCCTCGGAGATCTCTCGCCGCGGCGCCGTGAACCCCGCCCGGAACACGGTGTTCTCGTGCAGCCCCCCATACGCGAACGACAGCAGCGCGGACGCGACCGCGACCGCGACGAGCAAGCCACGGCGTCGCTGCGCCGCCGATGCTCGGCCCCACCGCAGGGACGCGAGCCGCGAGACCCCCTCGGGCGCCCACGCGAGCACGAGCGGATACAGCATCGTCGTGTAGTGGAAGTACGGGTTGAACACGTGGCGGCTGGTCGCCAGCATCGAGAAGGCGATCGCAAGGCCCAGTACCGGCCACGCACGGCGTGCGAGCCCGGCCAGCCCCAGCACGCCGACCGACTGCATCGCGACGTAGACGACCTTCGAGTAGGTCAGCGCGTGGCCGAGCACGAAGACCGGGTCGAAGAGCATCGCCACCACCATCCCCGTGAGGCCCCCGCCCCCGCGCTCGGCCACGTCGGCATAGCGCGAGAGGTGACTCGAGGTCTGCCCCATCGCGAGGGTGACGACGACGAGAAAGGACATCGCGAGCGCGGCCAGACCCGCGGCGCGGCGAGGTCGTCCGCGCAGCCCGAGGCACAGCGCGTAGGCGATCACCACGAAGGCCATCTCTTCGCGCAGCAGCAGCAAGGCCAGGACGCTCGACACGAACAGCGGGTGGAGCCGGCGACGATCTCCCAGCAGCACCATCACGAGCAGCAACGGGGCCGCAAAGCTCAGCGGATGGAAGTCCCACAGCGCGTTCGCATGGACGGAAGGATGCACGAGGTAGGCGAACGCGAAGACGCGCCCGCCCGCCGCGCCCAGATGTCGCCGACCCAGGAGGTACGCGGGCACGGCTCCCCCGCAGACCCAAAGCGCCTGCAGGAACAACAACCCGACCGGGGGCAACCCCAGCTTCATGAGCATCGCGAAGCCGACCAACGCCAGCGAAACGTGCTCGTCGAGGATGGACCCGGTCGGCACGAGCGTGCAGGCGAACAGGCGCCCCTGCGACGTGTTCCAGATCGCGTTGGTGAACAGCCCGAAGTCGTAGGTATTGGTCTGCATCGACGCATGCCGCGCCCACGCGACCCAGCAGAGCCACCCGCCGAGCACGGCCGCGGCGAGGCAGACGCCCAGCAAGTCGAAGCGCGGCGCTCGACGAGCCTCGGGCTCGGCACCCCACAGGCGCGACGCACCCACCAGCAGCGCGGGGACGAGGATCGCCGCCAGCGCGAGGCCGCCCCGCCCCGACACGACCTCGGGGTCCGCGAGCAGCAGCACCGCGGGGGACGCAGCCAGCGGAAGCAACCGGCGGTTGAGCGCGATCATCTCGGCAGCGCGATCCGGCACACGCCTCAGCTGGACGCCGTACGCGAACCCCACCAGCGCGGCGCTGGCCAGCGCGTAGCGAACGAGCATGCCCAGACCGGACTCGACGGAGGCCCCGGCGACGTGGGCCGCGGTGATCCCCGGCATCAAAGCGATCACCGCCGCCAGCACCAGCGACGACACTGTCTTCGAGACGTCGTGTGTCGACATCGCGTGCCCTCAGCCGAACAGGACGAACAACAGCACGGTCAGGGCCACGATCCCGAGCATGACCACGATCGGCGTGGACGAACCCGTCTGCGCGACGAGCTCGCGGGAGGGCGCCACCTCGAGCGCCTCGTCACACAGGGCGACCTTCAAGAAGAGATCCCCAGCGCCCTGGCCTCCCCGTCCGCCAGCGCCGCGAAGCCGGAGCGTCGCACCGTCGGGGAAGTCCGCGGGCAGTCGCAAGGTCACGGCGTCCGCAGGCTCGCCGGGCTGCGGGGCACGCTCGACCTCACCGCCTTCGTGAGGCAGGACCGCCGGCAGCGGGACGTGTACACCGTCCTCCTGGCCCAAGGCCGCGCGCGGCACCGACACGGTTGCCCGCAGGTCGGGGCCGCGGCCCTCGCCCTGAGGCGTCTCGTCGTAGATGCTGCCGATGCTGCTCACGGGGCGTCCGGCGACTCCGCAGTCCCGAACTTCTCGATGCAACCGGCCAGCAGCGCGGGCAGCTCCTTGCCGAGCTCCTTGTCGGCGTTGTCGAGCGCGTTCTTCTGGCAGGCGGCGACCTCGATGTTGCCGTTGTCCTTGCAGCCCTTGACCGTGATCGTGATGCTCGAGGCGGCCTTGGCGGCGGCCGCTGCGTCGAAGCTGCGCTCGATGAACGCGGTCTGAGCCGTGCCGACGTCGTCGCAGGCCGCCTCGAGCTTCTTCGGCATGGTCTCGGGCAGCACCACGAGCGCGTCGATCTTGGCCTTCTTCTCGGCCTCGGCCTCCTCCTTGGCCTTCTGCTCCGACTCGCGCTTGAGCCGAAGCTCCTCGACGCGCTTTGCCTTGTCCTCCTCTTCCTTGGACTTGGCATCGGCCGCAGGATCGGCCTTCTTTTCGGCACCGCCTCCGTCGCACGCGATGAGGCTGGAACAAAGAGTCACGGAGAGGAGAAGAGCAGAGATACGCATGAGATCCGTGGGGCGGAGGATGGCACGAGCGGGCCCTGGGGCGAAACCCCGTCAGGAGCGCGCGAACCCGTCCGCGAGCGCTCGTCCGAGGTCCCGCACGGCGTCGGCTGCCGAGTCGACCGCGCCAGTCATGTGCACGAAGCCGTGAACCTGCCCCTCGAAACACCGCTCCTGCACCGAAACCCCGGCCTCGCGCAAAGCCAGGGCGTACGCGTGGCCTTCGTCTCGGAGCGGATCGAAGCCGGCGGTCGCGACGAACGCGGGCGCGAGCCCGGCCAGGTCGGGCTCGCGCAGCACCGACACGCGCGGGTCGGCCTCATCCGCCCCGGCCAGGTACGTGCGACGAAACCAAGCGATCGTCTCGGCGTCGAGGAGGAACCCGTGCGCGAAGGTCTCACGGGACGGGCTGCGAGCGGCCGAGTCCGTCATCGGATAGATGAGCAGCTGAAAACACGGACCCCCCTGCGGATCGTCCCGCGTCTCGATCGCGACGCGTGCGGCCAGGTTGCCCCCCATCGAGTCGCCGCCGACCGCGATTCTCCCGTCGGAGTCCACCCACTCCCGATGGTCGCGAACCCAGCGAAACGCGGCGACGCAGTCCTGCAACCCGCCGGGAAAGGGATCCTCGGGCGCGAGGCCGTAGTCGACCGAGACCACGGTGCAGTTTGCGTCCCGACACAGCGCCCGACACGGAACGTCGTGGGTGTCGAGATCTCCGACCACCCCGCCGCCGCCGTGAAAGTAGACCAGCGCGGGTGTTTCTCCGTGGTGACCCGGTGGCACGTAGATGCGCGTCGCCACCATGCCTCGCGGCCCGTCGAACTCCGCTTCGTCTACGCGAAGCACTTTGGGGGGCGGGGGATCCATGAGCTGCGGGAGCCGACGCATCTGCTCGCGGCCCGCCTGCACCCCAAAGTCCTGCAGCCCCCGACCGCCGTTGGCACGGTCGATCATCCGGACTGCGAAGCGCACCCGCCGATCCATCGTGTTGCCGTCGATCGAGACGTGAAGCCGCGCGCCCAAGCGGTCCAGCCACGAGGTGGGCAAACGAACGAGGCGTCGGCCAACGGCGAGTTCCAGCTTCGAGCGCAGATCGAGCACCCCATCAGTGTGCCGGCCCGGCCGGCATCACGAAAGAGATCCGGTCGACGCGAGGATCGAGCGCCGCGATCTTTGTCGTGACGAACACCCCGAGGATCCGCTATTGAATGGTTGGGGTCCGTACCGGGACTCCAGGCAACAGCCGAAAACATCGAGGGGGAAGAAGACTTCCGTCCGCTTCCCCCTCTTGAGGGTTCGAGCTCAACGCCGACCCCTCATGACCGATAGTCCGGCACACCGGTTGAAGGAGCGGTGCGCCAACGAAGGACTATCGGTCCTTTTGCGCCATCATGTCGATCATGTCGACGCAGCGGGTCGAGTAGCCCCACTCGTTGTCGTACCAGCTGACGATCTTGAAGAACTGGTCGTTGAGCTGGATCGCTGCGGTGGCGTCGTAGATGCTGCTGTGCGGGTCGGAGATGAAGTCCGACGATACGACGGGCTCCTCGGTGTAGCCCAGCACGCCAGACATCGGGCCTTCGGACGCAGCCTTCATGGCCGCGTTGATCTCGTCAACGCTGGTCTTCTTGTCGGTCCTGAAGGTCAGGTCCACCACCGAGACGTCTGCCGTCGGCACCCGGAAGGCCATGCCGGTCAGCTTGCCTTGCAGCTCCGGGATGCACAGGCCGACCGCCTTGGCCGCGCCGGTGCTGGCCGGGATGATGTTGGTGTAGGCGTTGCGACCGCCGCGAAAGTCCTTCTTGGACGGACCGTCCTGCGTCGGCTGGGTGGCGGTGGCGGCGTGCACGGTGGTCATCAGGCCTTCGGCCAGACCGAAGCTGTCGTTGATCACCTTGGCCACCGGGGCCAAGCAGTTGGTCGTGCACGACGCGTTGGAGAGCACCGTGTGCTTGGCGGGATCGTACGACGCGTGGTTCACCTTGTAGGCGAAGGTCGGGACTTCGTCGGGCGTACCGGTCGGCGCAGAGATCAGCACCCGCTTGGCGCCGGCGTCGAGATGCTTCTTGGCGTCGGCATGCTTGGTGAACAGCCCCGTGGACTCGAGCACGTAGTCGACGCCGAGCTCTTTCCAGGGCAGGGCCGCGGGATCGCGCTCGGCCAGGCACTTGGTGGTCTTCCCGTCGACGCTGAAGCCGTCGTCTTCGAGCTCGACCGCCTTCTTGAACCGGCCGTGGGTCGAGTCGTACTTGAGGAGGTAGGCGAGGTTGGGGGCGGCGACGAGGTCATTGACCGCGACGATTTCGATGTCTCCGCGCTCGGCGGCGATTCGATAGACGAGACGCCCGATGCGTCCAAACCCGTTGATGGCGATTTTTGTGGTCATGAGCAGCTGCCTCCCAGAGGGTGTGATGCACTCGTACACCGCGGCTTCAAGGCGATCAACGGTTCGGCACACACCTGCGGTGATGGCAGGCTCACGGCGAGTGCGCGTCGTCGACCGGCCGGGGCCGGGTCAACACCCAGATGCGCTCGTCGGCGGGCTCCCCGTCCCCAGGCGTGCGGACCAACCGATGCCGTTCCACCGCGTCCTCGGGCACAGCCTGCGCGTAGTCGATGGCTTCGACCTCGAACCCGGCCGCCTCCAGCCGTCGCCGAAAGTCCGCGACGCCATACAGCCGAACGTGGTCGTCCTGGCCAAAATGCTCGCGACGCTGGTCCGGGTCGGTGATCGACGGGTCTTCGTAGGTCTGCTCGCGACCGGGCTCCAGGGGGACCTGGACGATCGCCCGCCCGCCGGGGCGGAGCACCCGACGGATCTCGGCGAGCGCGGCCGCATCATCGTCCACGTGTTCGAGGAGGTGATAGGCGATGAGCAGGTCCCACGACGCATCGGGCTGGTCCATCGCGGTGAGGTCGAGCTTCAAGTCCGCCGGGACGAAGAGATCCGCGGTGCGGTAGTCCAGATCCTCGCGCGCCCGCAGCTGCGCTTCGATGCCCGCGTTGGGCGCGAAGTGCAGCACGCGCGTCCCCGGAGCGAGCAATCCGTCGGTGTGGGTGAGGTAGTGGAACAGCAGGCGGTGGCGTTCGTACGCCCCACACTTTGAGCACTCGGCGTACGTGCGACCGCGACGGGTCTTGAACCGCGCGTGAGCGCCACACACCGGGCACGTCGCCTCTTCGATGACCTCTTCGAGCTCGAACCAGCCGGTGGCGTACAGCCCCGCTCCCGTCGCGACGGCGACCACGAGCAAGCCGACGAGCACTCGGATCCGCGTCTTCGTTGCCACCACTGGTGCGCATCGTAGCGGCCGTAGGCGGCGCTGGCGACCGTTTCCCGGCCAGCTGGCCCGCGAACGCGAACGCACCTTCGACCACATCCTTGCGCGACGACCGACGCGTCACGGGCCGACCGCTAAATTACTCAAGACACAGCACAAGCAGCGCCACTCGAGCACGCTCGAATCGAGCGTGGTACGCAAGAGTACAGATGCCACTGGACTCGGCTCCTCTCTCCGGCACTGTCTACATCCCCGATACCTCGTCGCTCGTCGAGAACCCCGACTCGCTCGACCGGCTGCTGACCGACGGCAACGTCGTCGTGCTGCTGCACCAGGTGATCGAAGAGCTGGGGCGGCTGCAGGCCAGCCGGAACAAGTCCGAGGGGGTCCGCGCTGCGTCCCGCACCGTGATGCGAAAGATCCTCGCGCTGCGCAAGCAGGGGCTGATCTCGCACGATCTCGGCCAGCTGCTGGCCGCTGGCGCCAACCCGGCCGACGGCCAGGACAAGCGCGGCACGCTCGCATGGGAGCCCGAGGGCGACACGATGATGCCCTATGACGCGACGACCGGAGACAACATGATCGTCGCCGGAGCCCGGCGCGTGTCGGCGTTGGCCGACGAGTTGGCGCCGGGTCGATACTCCGTGACCGTCGTCTCCGAGGACAGCAACGTGCTGCTCAAGTGCGATTCGCTGGGCCTGCGAGGCGAAGCCCTGCGCTACGGCAAGCTCGAACTGCACAGCCCCGACGACGTCTATCGCGGCTACGTCCGGGCCGAGGTCGACCCCGAGCACATGAAGACCTTCCTCGACAGCGGAAACCCGCACGAGCGGGCGCTGTCGTTCGACCTGCTCGACGACGCCCTGCTCGAGACGATCCAGTGGAACACCGGGGTCGTGCTCTCCGCCGGCGACGACGAGCTCCTCCTGCGCGCCGACGTCGACGCCCGCGAGCTGCAGGACCTTCGCTACGCGCTGTACTGGGACCGCAAGCGGCTGACCTACTGCCCTCGCCCGATCCTCGGCATGACGCCCCGGGATCCGCTGCAGTGCTTCGCGATGGAGTTCATGCTCGACCCCTCCGTGCAGCTGATCGTGCTCGACGGCCCCGCCGGCTCCGGCAAGACCCGCTTGATGGTCGCTGCCGCCCTGTACCAGATCCTCGGGCAGCCCACGTCGATGCGGTTCTCCCGAAACTCGGCGCTGGCCCACACCAACAGCTTCGACAACGGGATGTTCCTGCTGCGGCCCGAGCATCCCTCCAGCAACTACGAGCTCGGCTTCCTCCCCGGGGACTTCAACGAGAAACTCTCCCCCTGGCTCGAGCCCTTCATGCAGCACATGCGGGCGCTCAGTGCCATCAACGAACACGACTTCATGGCCGAGCTCGAGCACCGAAAGCTGATGCACATGCTGTCGAGCGCGATGCTGCGGGGTCTGGACATCGAGAGCTCGATCGTCTTGGTGGACGAGCTGCAAAACGGAGATCGCCACCTCGCCAAGACCCTCATGAGCCGATTCTGCGAGACTTCCAAGGTGATCCTCGCCGGGTGTCTCGACCCGGTCCAAATCGACAACCCCTACGTCGACTGGCGCTCAAACGCGCTCACCCGGGTCAAGCAGACCTACAAGGGGTTCGGCCCCGTGGTGGCCCAGATCAGCCTGGAGAACAACTATCGAGGCCCGATCTCCAAGAAGGCGGACGAGCTGTAGCGCTGTGGCGGCTCGCCCCCAACCCGTCGGCGAGGTTCCTGCTACATTGAACGCTCGAAGACGTCGGGGGACATGGGAGAGACACAGCCGCAGCGGTCTGGCCAGCTGGGCCCGACCGGCCCGACGGGCCCGACCGGCCCGACCGGCCCGACCGAGAAGGAGCGATCCATCCCGATCTTCGCCGTACCACCGCCGTTGATCAAGCCCAAGCGTCGGCACGCGCTGACGTTGTGCTGCGCCATCAGCGTTGCATCGGTCGTCGAAGAGGTGGCTCGCTCCCTGCGTGGCCTCGGTTTCGTCACCGCCGTCGTGACCGGGTCCGACGCCCGCTCCGCCATCCTCAGCCGCGACCGGACCCACGAAGGGCCGATGGTCTACGTCGTCTGTGTGCAAGGTGCCCTGCGAGACACCGTCGTCGGACCCCTGCGGCAGGCCCTCGCGACCCACGGTAGTCCCAACGAGCACCTCTTCGTTGCCGTGCTCGATCTGAGCCTGCCGCTGTCGATGGTCGGCCAGGTGCGCCGCTTCGCCGAAGCTCTCGAGCGCATGCCCGGCGAGAGTCGCTCCGATCCGCTCGATGAACGCCGGCAGTGGCGAGAGCACTCCGGCAGTCGGGTCATCGATGAGAGCGACACCAACACCTATCGCGCCGTCGCCCGCGAGCACGCGCCGAAACGAACGGCCAAGAAGGCCGTCGCGCCCATCCGGACCACCCGTCAGCCCGCGCGCATCGAGCCCACGCAAAAGTACCGGGCGGTGACCGGACCCCTTCCGGCGCTTCGGGCCGACCCTCCGTCCACCTCGGCCGCCGCCCGCAGCACCCGAGGCGATGCACCCAAGACCAACCGCAAGCGCGTCCGGGTGCCGGGACTCGAGACCCGCAGCGTCGCCGAGGACGTCGAGCGCCCCGCTGCTGCCAACTTCGGCGCAGCGATCGCGGACCGATCCAGCGGCGGGAACCGAGGCTGGTGGCTCACCGCCGCCGTCCTCGTGGTGGCCGGCGCAGCCTATGGCAGCTACCGGCTCGGGGCGTACGACGCGTTCATCCCCGGTCGAGGCGAGGCGGATGCCCGAACGAGCGCGGCCGAGGTCGCGGCAGCGCCCGCCGACCCGCCGCTCGAGCCCGCCCCCGTCCCCGCGGCGTCCGCCGTCCCTGCCGAGCCTGACCCGCCGCCCATCCCCGAGGAGCCCGCCGCGCCGCTCGAGGCCTTGCCTGCGGCCGGTCAGGACGAGGGCTCCGAGTCAGGGTCCGAGTCGGGCGAGCAGGAGGCCGAGCCTGAGCCCGAGCCCGAGCCTGAGCCCGAGCCCGAGCCCGAGCCCGAGCCCGATCCTGAGCCCGAAGACCTGAGCCCCCCGTCCAGCGCCGAGGTCGAGGCGGCCCTCGCCGCAGCGGTCGGGCGTCGCGACGTGAAGGTCTCCAACAAGTACTACACCGCCTCCCCCGACCCCGCTCGCGCCGGTTGGGGCGGCGCGCGTCGGGCCTGCCGCGAGCTCGAGATCGACGGTGTCGACGGCTGGCGCATGCCCCACCGCCGCGAGCTGCAGCTGCTGGGGGCGATCGGCATGCTCGCCAAGGGCTCTTACTGGTCCCGCACGGTCGAGGACGACGAGTTCGCCTTCGTCTACGAGGTCAGAGGACGCCAGCTCTCGTCGTGGGAAAAGACGGAGCTAGCCGACGTGGTCTGCGTCCGCAAGCGAAGCTAGTACCGTGCGCGTTTTGGCGACGCGCGTCAGGCGTCGGTGGTCGACGCTGCGTCGGCGTCTTCTTTGCGATGACCCCGAAGGCGCATCCACGCGGCGTGCAGGACCGGCGTGAGCGCGAACGTGGCCGCGATGCGCAGCGGCTTGGTCAGCTGCGTCGCGAGATAGGCCGCGCCGACCACGCCGGTCGTCTCGAGCGCACCGCCCTCGGACGAGGCATCGGCGGCGTCCTGCCCGACATCCAGACCGAACTGGATGGCCAGGATGAATCCACCCCAGGTCAGGAAGAAGATCCCAAACCACGTGATGAACGCGATCGGGCCGAACTCCTGCACGAAGGCCATGAAGCGCTCCTTGAAGGGAGGCTTCTTGGGCGACGTCTGCGTCCCCGCGTCTTTGGCTTCGTCACTCACGCGTTCACCACGCTACGAAGTTTGGCCGCCAGCAGGTCGAGCGCCACAGCGTTCTTGCCGCCTTCGGGGATGATGATGTCTGCCCACCGCTTCGAGGGCTCGACGAACTGCAGGGTCATCGGGCGCACGGTCGCATAGTACTGCTGCCGGATCTGCTCGAAGGTTCGGCCCCGGTTCTCGATGTCT
Source organism: uncultured bacterium (assembly GCA_963761755.1). GTDB lineage: Bacteria > Myxococcota_A > Polyangia > Nannocystales > Nannocystaceae > CAJXVA01. The sequence continues at coordinate 368,997 of CAVXIC010000012.1, read as the reverse complement.
CTGCGAATCCGTCGGAAGACGCGGATGTCGGCATCGGTGTCCACGAAGACCTTGATGTCGAACAGGCTGCGCAGCGCGGGATCCGCGAGGACCAAGATCCCCTCCACCAGCAGAACGGGCGCAGGATGGACCGCGAGCGTGTCTTCGTGGCGGCGATGGGTGGTGAAGTCGTACTTGGGCGCGCCGATCGACTCGCCCGCGCGCAGCTTCGTGAGGTGCTCGACGAGCAGCTCCGTCTCGAGCGCCTCAGGATGATCGAAGTTGAGTTCGCAGCGCTCCTCGTAGGTCAGCTCCGGCCTGTCGCGGTAGTACCAGTCGTGCTGGAGGACCGAGACGAAACCCGAGACGGACTCGGCGAGCCTCCGCGCCACCGTGGTCTTTCCCGAGCCCGTGGCTCCTGCGACCCCAACGACGAGCGTTTGCATGCCCGGGCGAATAACACAGGCTTCGACGCTGCCGGGGCCCTTCACCCCAGCGGCTTCCACCGCTAAGCTCACGGACCCATGGGGTTGCTGTTCCACTTCCTGCGTCGCGTTCGCAGGCAGGTTCAGACCCGGCTGCAGCTCAAGGTCGTCGGCTTCGTCGCCCTGTTCTGGACCTTCGGCAGCGTCGGATTCTACCTGTTCGAGTCGCCGCACCGCCCAGACCTGACGCTCGCAGACTCCCTGTGGTGGGCCGTGGTGACCATGACGACGGTCGGGTACGGCGACTACGCGCCCGTCAGCGCCGGGGGCCGCTTCCTGATCGCATTTCCGGCCATGATCGCCGGCGGAGGCATCCTCGCCTACGGTCTGTCGGTCATCACGACGTACCTCATCGAAGAGAAGAACAGAGAACTCCGCGGCATGAACGACTTCGACTTCAAGGGGCACATCGTGCTCGTGAACTTTCCAGGCGAAGCCAAGCTCGTCGAAATGGTCGACGAACTGCGGCACGACAGTCACCTGGACAATCGCGAGTTCGTCCTGTTGACCGACCAGATCGAGGAGCTCCCCGAGACGCTGGCGCGGCTGCACGTCCACTTCGTCAAGGGCTCGCCCATCAACGAGGAAGCGCTGCAGCGCGCCGGGCTGGGCGACGCCGCCGACGTCATCCTCTTCGCCCGGTCCGAACGCGACGAGAACAGCGACTCCTTCAACCTGGGCGTGCTCGTCGCGCTCCAATCGATCAACGACGACCTGACCATCGTCGTCGAGTGCGTCTCCCCCCTGCACAAGGAGCTGATGCTCAAGGCCGGCGCCTCCACGGCGATCTGCGTGACCGAGCTGACGACCCAGCTGCTCGCGCAAGCCCGCGAGGGACTGCAGATTCAGCAGCTCTTCAACGACCTCGCGTCGAACCGCACCCCGCAACAGGTCGACGCCGTACCCCTGGCGCTCCGCGGCAAGGGCAAGATGCGCTTCGCGGATCTCGCAGGCGACCTGGCGCGCGAGAACGTGATGCTCATCGGCATGCGTCGCGCAGGCAAGCAGAACATCAACCCGGGCGCGGACTTCGAACTCGCGGACGGCGATGACCTGTTCGTCATCTCGGCCACGCGGCCCCGCACGATCGAGCGGACGGTCGACTGAGCTCAGGCCGGTGTCGGTGCGGCCGCGGGCTGAAGGAGCCGAGCGAGCGCTCTGTATGCTCGGTGCGCGCGGACCCGGAGCGCGCCGGGCCGAACCCCGAGACGCTCGGAGATCTCGGCCATCGGAAGCCCCGAGAGCTTGTGCAGCTTCACCACCTCGCGCTGGGTCGGAGGCAGGCGATCGATCGCGGCCCGGACTCTTCGCACCTCCGCCGCCTCGCGCTCCCGCTCCAGGTGGGCGAGCTCGGAGTTGGGACGCTCCGTCGGCACCCCCATCCCCTCGAGCTCGCCTCGCGCCTCGAGCGCGGCGTGCCGTCGATCGCGACGAAACTGGTGCCGCATCGAGTCGAGCGCCGCGTTGCGGGCGATGGCGAGAAACCAGCCTTCGACCGCACGATCGTTGGCGCCCGGGCCGGCCTGGTAGCTGCTGCGCGCCTGATGGGCCCGCATGAACGTCTGCTGCACGAGATCCTCGACCAGCGCCTCATCGCGGACCATCCGCCCCAGGCGGGCCCGCACGCGCGGCTGAAGCGCTCGGTGCAGCGCGAGAAAGGCCCGCTCATCCCCGTCGATGTAGTGCTCCATCAGAGCCTGCAGCCGGGAAGAGCGCTGCGTCGTTTGCGCATTCGAAGTCGTTTGATCCATCGACGTCCCTCGTTGCTCCCGAGGATGGGTCGCCTGAGCGGATTGGCAAGTTGACTGGTCGGTTTAATTCAACCGCGCCGGCGAAAGCCCGGGTCAGGAGGCCTTCGACGACGCGATGGCGCCCTCGAGGATCGCGTTGGCGCCCATCGCGAGCCGGTCGAGGACCGCGGTGTCCCCGGTCGCCTTGGCCAGCAGGATGGAGCCTTCCACGAACGCGATCATCGACTCTGCGACCGCTTGCGGGTTGTCGAGCTCGAACTCCCCCGCCGCAATGCCGGCTTGAAGCACGCTCTCGACCCCGGCCCGCCACTGGCTGAACACCTGCCGCAGCTTCTCGGCGATGGCCGGCTCGCGGTGGGCCATCTCCAGCGCCAGATTCCCGATCGGGCAGCCCCGGATCGATCCGCAGTCGCGAAGGCAGGCCTGGGTGCCGGCAAACGCGGCAGAGAACATCCCCGCGACCTTCTCTCGGGCCGATCCCGGGCCGCGCATCATGGTCTGCACGGACAATCGCTGCCCGGCCGCAAACTGATCGATCGTCTCCAGAGCCAGCTCCAGCTTGCTCGGAAAGAAGTGGTAGAAGCTGCCCTTCTTGAGGCCCGCCGCCGTGCAGATGTCGGAGACGCTGACGGCGGCGTAGCCGCGGTCATGGATCAACTCCGCCGCCGCACCCAAGATTCGATCTCGGGCGTCGCTCACGCGTCCCATGAACACACTCCTGGTGGGCGGGGAAACATACTGGTCCGACTGGTCAACTATACGAACCCTGCCTCCCCCGTCAACAAGCGCAAGGGGTCGGCTACCTTGAGGGGGTCGTGATGGGCAAGCTGTTCCTTCTCTTCACCGTGGTGCCCGTCGTCGAGCTGTATCTGCTGATCCAGCTCGGAGGTGTGCTCGGGGCGACGGCGACGGTGGGGCTGGTCATGACCACCGGCCTGCTCGGCGCGACGCTCGCCAAGCGAGAGGGCGGCCGCGTGTTCCGCGATTGGCAGGCCGCGCTGCAGCGAGGCGAGATGCCGAAAGAAGGACTGGTCTCCTCGCTGCTGGTGCTCGTCGGCGGCATCTTCCTCGTCACGCCCGGGGTGCTCACCGACCTGTTCGGCATCGCGATGCTCATTCCGCCTGCACGTCGGGCGGCCGCTCGCGCCCTCTCGGGCTACGTGGAGAAGCGCTTCGCGCTGCAGCCGATGACGCCGGCCGGCTTCGTCGAAGCTCGAGCCCGCGCCTGGGTCGACGACGCCCCGCCCGAGGTGATCGACGTCGAGGCCGAAGAGAAGGCTTGAGCCTCACCGCTTGCGCTTGCGCGCCCGGGAACGCTCGGGTCCGCCGTCTGCTCGCTCGAACCTGCTGCTTTCTTCACGGATCCCGGCCCGAAGCGGGACGAATGATGGAACCGGCGCCGAATGGACGACACGGGACATTCGCGACACCGAGACGTCCCGCGGCGGGGGTCCATCGATGCGCAAGGTGACAGCGCGCGCTTCGGAGTTGACGACCATCCGCCAGACGTCCTCGACGTTCCCGCGAGCGAGACGGCGGAAGCGGCGGAGCACGGCTCGGTTTCGGCTTCGGGCCCCGGATCGTCCAGGCCCCGTCTGCCACCGCCCGAGAGCTCTCTGCGAGCGAGCATGCTGTGGACCCTGCTCGGGCGGGCGTGTATCGCCCTCGCGCAGGCCGGCCTGCTGGTGCTCGCGGCGCGCCTGGGCTCCGCCGAGATGGTGGGGGATCTGGCGCTGGCGTTGGCTCTGTGCTCCCCGATCATGGTGGTCGCGGGCCTTCAACTGCGCGTCGTGTACGTCACCGACCTCCAGCGGCGCTTCGGCTGGCACAGCTACGCCCAGCTTCGCCGCTGGGCCTCGGCCGGGGGCGTCGTCCTCGCGATCGGAGTCGCGGCGGGGTCGTGGCTGCAGGTCTCCGCCTTGGCCGTCACGGCGCTCGCACTGGCCAAGGCCGGAGAGCTCGGCGGCGACCTGCACCACGCCACCTTTCAAGCCCACGGCGTGATGCGCCTGTACGCCCGCTCGGTCGCGCTGCGGGCCGGACTGGGACTGGCCGCGCTCGGCACCGTGCTCGCGACCTTGGGCGATCTCGCGGCGGGACTGCTGGCGATGGCCGCTGTGTCCTGGGCGGTGGCGCTGCTGCACGATCGGCCGCTGTCGGTCGGGCTTCGTGGGCCGACGCGGGGTCCCGAAGGACCGGCCGCTCTGCTGTGGACGGCGGCCCCTTTGGGTCTCGTCGCCTTCGTCGACTCGATCGCCCAGCAGGCCGCGCGCCTTCAGGTCGATGGACTCATCGGTACGGTCGCGCTGGGGCACTACGCCGTGATGAGCTATGCGGTCGTCGCCGGCGGCGCGGTCGTCTTCTCGCTGGGCACTCCCCTGCTGCCCCGCATGGCGGCCATGTCCGCATCGGGTCGGCGCGGCGCATTCCTGCGGATCGCGCTGAAGCTGATCCTCCTCTCGGTCGTGCTCGGGCTCGGCGGTATCGCGTTCGCGGTGGTGCTGGGGCGCCCGTTCCTCGGACTCGTGTTCGGTGCCGCGTTCGAGCAGCAGGCCCACGTGTTCCCCTGGGTGATGACGGCCGGGGCGCTGCACTTCGTGCTCGGGGCGCTGATGCATGCGATCAATGCAGCTCAGCGCCGCAGCGTTCAGCCGTGGATCTACCTGTCCGCGCTGGGCGTCACGCTGCTGGCGGGCTGGTCGTGGATCCCCGCCTACGGGCTGCGGGGCGCGGCGTGGGCATCGGGGCTGGGGTGGTCGGTCGCGGTCGCGATCGCAGCGACGATTCTCGCCACCACGTGCCGGAGGCCGGCATGAGCACCCTGACTCGGCCCAAGGTCGCCGCTGCCACCTTGGTGTCCGTCATGATGACCCTGTTCCTGCTCAGCGGGCGATGGAGCCTCGACCGCGTCGTCTCCGTCGACGGCTCGGCATTCGCGGCGCCGCGGGTGTGGCTGGTGGCGGCGGTGCTCTTCGTGGCCCTGATGCCGATCATGGGGGCCCGCCGCGACCACATCCCACCGGCGGGCTTGATGCTGTTTGTCGGCTACTTCCTGATGACCAGCCTGTGGGCGCCCGACGCGTCGCTCGCCACCCACAAAGCGATCGATCTGGTGGTGATGGCCCTGGGCATCTTCAGCCTCAGGCGGCTGACGACTCACGTCGGCATCGTCCCGACCACCCACCGGCTGTGGACCGTTGTCGCCGTCTGCTTCGGCGCGCTCGCGGCGATCGGCCTGATCACCAGCATCACAGCAGCCGGCGGTCGTCTAGCGGTGCTGGGCGGGGGCCCCAACGTCTACGGGCGCAACATGGGCGTGCTGTTCATCGTGAGCCTCGCCGCGCTGCTCGAGCCCGGCCGAGCGCGGGCCCTTCCCCTGCTGGGCGTCGTCGTCGCAGGCTTGCTGGTCATCCTCACCGGATCCCGTGGAGCGCTGGCGGGCACGCTGGCGGGAGTGGCGGGCCTGCTGTTCATGCGCCGCATCCAGCCGGGTCGAACCCTGCTCGCCGTCGTCTTCAGCGGCGTCGGCATCGCCGCGCTCGTGCAGTGGACCGAGGTCGGTCGCGCCGCGCTCGCATCGTTCCACCAGCGGGTCATCGTCCTCACGCTTCATCAGAGCTACGACTCGGGTCGCGGCTCCTTGCGCGACTCAGCCCTCGAGATGGTCGCCCGATCCCCGTGGTTCGGCGACGGTCTCAACGGGTTCCGCGCCCGCGGACACGGTGTGTACCCCCACAACCTCGAGCTCGAGGCGCTGACCGATGGGGGCCTGCTCGGGCTGCTCGTCCTGGCCGTCATCCTCGCGATTCCCCTGGTGGCGATCCTCGTTCGCAGCCGGATCGTAGACCCGACGACGGCTGCGGTGTTCCTGCTCCACCTCGCCTGCGCTCAGGTCTCCGGCGACTTCTACGACTCCCGCGGCGTATTCCTGTTCGGCATGCTGCTCGCGCTGCAGTTCACGGCCCGTCGACCACGCCGGCGCCCCGTCCCCGCTGCGCCGAGGGACCCGTACCGCGCTCCGTGGTGAGGTCCGCTACGACGCGGCCCGCTCGACGACGTCCAGCGCCTGCCGGGCGAGCCGCTCACGGTCGAACCGGGTCCGAGCCAGCTCCCGCGCGGCCCTGGACGCCTCGACCAGCCAGCGCCGATCGAACGCGGCCCGCCGAATCATTCGAGCCGCCTCCGAGACGTCTCGCTGCGGCAGAACCAGCCCCGCGCCGGAGTCTCGCAACAGCTCAGCCTGCCACCCCCCGTAGTTGATCGCCACCGGCGCTCCGGCTGCGAGCGCGTCGAAGAACTTGTTGGCGCTGTTGTGCTCCATCTGCTGGATCGGCAGGAACAGCGACGTCGCGAGGGTGGCACCGCGAAGCAGCAGGGGCACGTCGCGCTTGGGGATCGGCGGCAGCACGCACACCGAGGACACCCCGCGCGCTCGTGCTTCGAGCTCCGGCCGTCCCGGTCCCTCGCCTACGAACGCGAAACGAACGTCCTGGGTCTGCGACGCCACTTCGACCAGCCACGCGGCGTCGTTGAGCGCACCGAAGCTCCCGGCGTAGACGACCAGCGGGCCCGTGCCGGGCACCAGCCGATCGACGTAGGCTCGAGCCTGTTGCACATCGACGTCGAAGGTAGAGACGTCGCAAGCGTTGGGAACCACGTGAATCCGATCTCGAGCGACGCCGCAGCGGGCCACGCCGTCGGCCATCCCCGGGGAGAGCGCGATCACGTCGGTGGACGCTCGGTACGCAACCCGCTCCAGCGCCCGCGCCCCCCAGATCGCGACCGGACGACGAAGGGCCCCCACCGCGATCGGGAGCTCGGGCCACAGATCGCGAACCTCGAACACCATCGGAATCCGCCGCACCCTCGAGCCGATGATCGCCGGGATCGCGATGGTCAGCGGGGTGCTGCTGGCATAGATGACGTCGGCCCGAACCCGCGCCGACCAGCGGGACGCCTGCAGCGCGAACGTGCAGAAGGCCCGGATGCGCTGGGCGTGGGTCATCTCGCTGCGGTAGTCCACCGGGAGCACCACCACCTCGATGCCATCGACGTCGGCACGCCCGCTCGGCCCGGCCCGAAACCTCGCCGAAGAGGTCAGGAGCGTAACCCGGTGGCCCCACCGAACCCACCGTCGCGCCATCTCGAAGGAGCGCGTCCCGCCGGCTTCGTCGGGCGACACGAAGTACTGGTGCAGGTAGAGGATGTGCATCAGCGAGCCTGTTTGAGCGGGACTCGGCCCGAGATCACCGGGCAGGCCGTGAACTCGGCGAGCTGTTCGCGGACCCCGACGTCGTCGCCGCGTTGGGCTGCACACTCCATCTTCGCCACCGCCTCGAACACCCGCAGGGGTGGTAACGAGTTCCCCCGGGCGATCAGGAGGCCATCGACGTCGCTGGGCATTGGGTGCTCGTGTTCGTACAGCAGCTCTTCGTGCAGCTTCTCGCCCGGACGAAGCCCGCTGAACACGATGGGAACGTCCTGCGCCGTTGCGCCGGAGAACTCTATCATTTGCTTGGCCAGCTCCAAGATGCGCACCGGCTCTCCCATCTCCAGCAGGAACACCTCGCCCCCCCGACTGACCGCCTGGGCCTGAATGACCAGACGAACCGCCTCGGGGATGGTCATGAAGTATCGCGTGATCTCGGGATGCGTGACCGTGATCGGCCCGCCGCGGTCGATCTGAGCCGCGAAGGTGTGAAACACCGAGCCGCGCGACCCCAACACGTTGCCGAACCGCACCACGCAGGCCCGCGTCCCACCCGCCTCGTCGGCCGCCTGCACCACCCGCTCGGCGACCTGCTTGGTCGCGCCCATCACGTTGGTGGGCCGCACCGACTTGTCGGTCGACACCATCACCAGCCGCTGCACGACGTGCCGCCGGGCGACCTCGGTGAGCAGGCGGGTGCCCATCACGTTGTTGAGCACCCCGGCCGACGGATGATGCTCCAGCATCGGCACGTGTTTGAACGCGGCGGCGTGAAACACCACGTGTGGGCGGTGCTCCGAGAACACTCGCTCGAGGTCCTCGGGACGACGGATGTCGGCGAGGCAGGCCACTGCGATGTCGCGCCCGAGGCGTCGGAGCTCGTTATCGATGTCGAAGAGGTTGTTCTCGTTGTTGTCGACCAGGATGATCTGCTCGGGCCCGAGCTCGGCCAGCTGACGACAGAGCTCCGAGCCGATCGAACCGCCCGCCCCGGTCACCAGCATTCTTCGGCCGCGCACCGCGTCTCGCACCCGCTCCCAGGTGCGGGCGCAGAAGTCCACCTCGTCCCGACCGAGCAGCTCGGCAAGATCGAGCGGCCGCAGCGGGACCCCGCCCCCGCGTCGCGACAGCAGGTCGGGTAGCGCGGGGATTGTGTGGGCCGAGATGCCCGCGTCGCGGCACAGACTCATGAAATCGTGAAGCACCCTGCGGCTGGAACCAGCATCGGTGAGCACCGCGAGGTCGGCCCGCGTGCGTGCGGCAACCTCGGCGAGGTCGGCCGTGGTCCCGAGCACCTCGATGCCACCGATGAGCTGCCCGCGGCCCGCGTCGTCGTCGAGGAACCCGACGACGTCGTAGCCGCCCTTGGAACGACCGGTGAGGCCACGGGCCGCGAAGCACCCCTCCCGGCCAGCTCCGACCAAGAGCGCGCGACGAGGAGGGGCGCCGTCAGTCGAAGCTCCGCGTTCGTGAACGGTGCGTGCCATCGCACGGATCGCAGCGCCACCACCGAGGGCGAACAACCCCTCGATGCCGATGACGGACAGCGGAACGGGCGTGATGTCGACGTTCAGGTGGGGCGCGGAGAACCGCAGCGCGAGCAGTCCGGCGGAGACGATGCCGTGAAACCCCGCGAGCACGATGGTGTCGTCCAGGCCGGTAAAGCGCCAGCTCCTTCGATAGATGCCTGCCCCGTGCAGTACGGAGACTCGAAGCACTGCCAACAATGGAACGACCAGCAGTGCCTGCGCCGCGTAGACGCCCGGCGGCACCGACTCGAACCGCGCGAAATAGGCAACGGCGACGCCGCACGACACGATGGCGGCATCCAGCAGCTGCTTCCAGCCTCGCGTTCTATGGGTGCTGCGCTTCACGGTCCGACAGCCATCCGTCGGCCGCCGCCTTTCGTTCCGTGAAACTATCTACACTCGATAGGCTGGAAAAAAGTCGCCCTCGATCGCCCCCCCCACCCGATCGCAATGGTGCCGATAGGCGGTGGGTCGCACGACCCACCGCCAGGTGAGAAAGCGATGTCGACGGGGACCAAAGCCCGCCTTGAAACGAAACAGCGAGTCTTCAGCTCCGCCCACGCCCCCGCCCAGGTGCAGCCACGCCGCACCTTCACAGCGGGCCCACGCACAGGCCCGTTCGATCATGAGCTTGGTGGGCGCGCGCTTTCGGTGGGAGGGGTCGGTCCCGGACAGGAAGTAGTGCGACCCGGCTCCCGTGGTGGTGAACAGTCCGGCAGCGGCGACGTCGGCGGCCTTGCGAACGACCAGCAGCTTCATGCCGCCGCGGCCCACCATCGTCGCCAGGTGGGCGGGCGAGAAGGCATATCGCCTGCCCGCCTCCACGCGCTCCATCGTGGCCGTATAGAGGTCGTGGAACAGGTCGACCGCATCGGCCTCACCGTGCACGGTGTAGCCATCTCGCTCCAAGCCCGCGATTTCCCGGCGGTGACTCCCGCGGTAGTGGGCACGCCGGTCGTCGTCGCCGATGCTCAGATCGATCGACACGGTGGATCCACTCGGCACCAGCTCGCCGAGGCCCCGCAACCACACCCCGTGGTCGTCAAGGGGATGCAGGCGCGAGAACACGCTGACGATCCCCTCGGCCGCGAGAGCGGTTCGAAGCGCCGCCTGAAAGCCTACGACGTCGAGCGAAGAGACCTCGCCGACGCACACCGGCCCGGCGTAGCCGTAGACGCTCGTGGCGTCGAAGTCGGACGTCCCGGGAATCGGACGCATCAGCAGGGGAAGCGCCACGCGAACAGAACCGCCGCGAAACTCGAACAGCCTGGGTCTCCCCTCGCCACGAGACTCGGCGAGCCGATGAAACCAGGCTCGATGGAACACGTCCCCGCCGCCACCGAGCACCGCGTCGTCCCACGCGATCGGATCGTCGAGGTCCACCCACCGCCACGCCGACCCGGCGGGGGGGACCCGGACCGGCGCGTTCACGCGACCTCCCGAGCCATACGGAGCACCGCATGCAGGGCTGAGGCCTCGGGGTGCGGGGCTCGCTCGTCGCCGAGCACCAGCAGACGCCGCCCCCGGCGAAGGTCGTCGAACACGGGCTCGGGCAACGGGCTCGGGACCCTCAGGTCGTGGTGACCCAGGCGCCCCACCTCGAGCGTCCGGTCGCCCACCCGCGCCTGCGCCATGCTGAACCCGTACCGGCGGTGACGGTCCGCGCTGGCCTTCGTCGCTTCGAGGCGCAGGCCAGGCCCGTCGGAGGCCGGGATCCGCCACAGCACGGTGCGGCGCCGTGCCGCGAAGCCCAGGCGGCGATACCAAGCCTCGGCGGGACTGCCCTCACGGACGTCGAGCGAGAGGTCGCGATCCCCGGCGTGGGCGAGCCACGCCTCGAAGAGCCGCCTCCCGACGCCGCGGCCTCGTGCGCATGGGCAGGTCGCGATCTGGTTGAGGTGCGAGACCTCGCCCAGATCCCGCAGGTGGGCGTAGCCGACCAAGCGACGCCGTTCGAACGTCCCCAGCACCCGGTGATCCGCGTCCCCACCCAGCACGTCGGCGTAGTAGCGGTCCACGCCGTGGCCGGCGAAGATCGTCGTGTGCAGCTCGTCGGCGTCGAAGGCCCGCCGCTGCAGCGACACGATCGACTCGGCGTGCTCGGGCCCCAAGGTCCGAGGACCTCGCTCGACGTCCAGGTCGAGCATCACAGCGGAAGCGTCCGCCTCGACCCCCCGGGCGGAGACCACCGCCCACACGGTCTCGGCGAGGATCCGCAGGTCACCGCGAAGGCTCAGGCCATCGACGTAGGCGGCGTCGAACTCGAGCCGGTCGTCCCACGTCGCGTGGTTGCGCCCTCGGACCTGGGCCAGGCCGGTGATACCGGGTCGAACGAGCTCTCGGGTACGCTCGCGCGGGGTGAAGGAGGGCCGATAGCGCTCGAGCAGCGGTCGCGGCCCCACCAGGCTCATGTCTCCCCGCAGCACGTCGACGAGCTCGGGGAGCTCATCGAGGCTCGTGCGACGCAGCATCCGGCCCAGCGGAGTCAGCCGAGCCCCATCGCCGAGCAGCTGCCCGTGCTGGTCGCGGGCATCGGTCATGGTGCGAAACTTCGAGATCGTGAACGGGCGCCCGTGCAGCCCGGGCCGCTGCTGCCGGAACAGCACTGGCGATCCCAACCGGGAGCGTACGGCCAGCGCCACGGCTGCCATGACCGGCCACGATGCCACCAGCGCCGCGGAGGCAACCGCGACGTCGAGCACGCGCTTTCCACCGCGTGCGTACCAGGTTTGCTTCACGTCGTCGGTTGGTCCGAGCTCGGACGGGTTTCCGTGACGGAAAGTTTCAGCGCCCTGCCGCGGCCATCACCCGGTCGATCGCGGAGGCCGCATCGTCGAGGTCGGCGTCGGTGATCGTCGGATGGGTCGTGAACGCCAGCACCACTTGCCACAGCCTCGCCGCGACCGGGTGGGACGGCCGCGGGAGGCCGTCGAATACCCGCTCCCGGTAGATCTCCGCGCAGCTCCCCACCCGGCACGGCAGCCCTTCGGCCTCCAGCGCGACCATGACCCGGTCGCGCGTCCAGCCCTCGGCGAGCGCGTCGGGGCGCACCCGCGCATAGAGGCGGTAGTACGAGGACGCCACCCCTTGGGGAGGCTCGGGCACCCACAGCGCCCGGTGGTGGGCGAGCGCATTGCGCAGCCGATCGGCGTTGTGACGCCGTCGCTCGACCCAGCCGGGCAGCTTGGCCAGCTGGCGCAGCCCCACCGCGGCCTGCAGCTCGGTCATGCGGGCATTGGTGCCAAGCTCGTCGTGCAGCCACCGAAACCCAGGCGGGTGCCGGCGCTCGTACACCGCTTCCCAGCTCTTGCCGTGGTCCTTCGCGCTCCAGATGCGGCGTGCCAGCGCCGGGTCGTCGGTGACGATCATGCCGCCCTCGCCAGCGGTCGTCATGATCTTGTCCTGGCAGAAGGAAAAGGCCGCGACGTCGCCGAACGACCCCACGCTCGCCCCGTCGACCGTAGCGCCGTGGGCCTGAGCGCAGTCCTCGAGGAGTCGCCAGCCTCGGTCTCGGCACAGAGCCGCCAGCTCGCGGACCCGGACCGGCCAGCCACCGAGGTGCACCGCGATCACAGCGCGGGTGCGCTCGGTGGCCACGGCGTCGACCGACTCGGGGGTCAGATTGCCGCTGCGATCGCACAGGTCGGCAAATACGGGTGTTGCGCCAACCGAGAGCACGGCGCTGGCCGTGGCGACGAAGGTGCAGCTGGGCACCACCACCTCGTCGCCGGGACCGATCTCCAGAGCCCGCAACGCCAGCTCCAGCGCCACGGTGCCGTTGGCGACCGCAATGCCGTGCGCGACCCCGATCGCATCGCCGAAGGCCCTCTCGAAGGTACGCCCCACGTCGCCGGTCCAGTAGTTCACGCGCCCGCTGGCCAACACCTCGGTGGCGGCCGCGATCTCGTCCGGCTCGAACTGCGGCCACGCGGGCCAGGGTTTGGAGCGGACGGGCGAGCCACCATCGATCGCGAGCATCGAGCCTCGGTATAGCTCAGATGCCCGCTGGCGGGCCGAGCGAACTGCGCCAACTCGACGGCTTCGACCTGCGAGACATCGCATCACGGGCCACAGCCCGCCAGGCCCGCTCTCGCCCAAGTCGCCGCCACGACCCGCGGTATCGTGCGAGCGGTGAGTGATGCGCAGCGAACGTCCTCCGGGAGGATCCCGTGGACGCGAGGGCTGTTCGGGCTGGCCGTCGCCGGACCGGGCCTGGCGCTGGGCGGTGTCCACCCGATCGTACTCGCGGGGTGGATGGCGGTGGTGGGCGCGCTGCTGTTCTGGCTGTGTCGCCGCTCGAAGGACGATCTGATCCGCCCCTGGCCGGCGTGGGTGCTGCTCGCTCTGGCCGGGTGGACGGCGATGGCGGTCGTTCCGATTCCTGGTTTGCGAGGGGTGGTGGCGCCCGAGTTGCAAGCGTGGGTCGCCGAGGCGTTGGGCTCGGCCGACGTCCGCCCCACGCCAGGCCTCTCGGTGCGTCCGGCGGACACGGGTATGGAGAGCATTCGCTTGGTGGGCTTGGCAGGTCTGACCCTTGCTGCCGCCCAGCTGTCGTGGAGGCTGAGCGCAGCCGCGGTGGCGGGGTGCGGCTCGACGGTCGCCTGCATCGGGTTCGTGCACACGCTCGTGGACGCCACGAAAATCTACGGCCTCTATGCGCCCCACGACGTGCTCCCGGGTACCCGGACCGCGCTGATGGGCACCTTCGTCAACCCCAACCACCAATCCGGCCTCCTGCTGCTGGCGCTGTTCGCTGCCGCGGCGCTCGCCGTCGATCAACTCGATGGCGCTCGGACGGCCCGCGATGCGGCGAGGGCCGAGCAGCGACGCGATCGGGGGCTGGCGATGCTGGCCGCGATCGCCGTGCTGCTTCCCGCCCTGCTGCTGTCCCTCTCCCGCGGCGCCCTGCTGGCCCTCGCGATCGTCGGCCCGATCGGGCTGGTGCTCGCCGTGCGGCGCGTCCCCGCCGAGCGAGGATCGAAGTCGCGACGGGTGCGGCGGGGTCCGATGATCCTCGGCGTCTCGGCGCTGGTGGGGCTCACCATCGCGATCGGACGGCACGGGGCCTGGCGAGAGCTGATCACGCTGTTCGACGATCCGGCCGCGGTCTACGAAGAGAAGCTGGGCCCCGCCATCGACGCACTCCCACTCATCGGCCGCAGCCCGCTCGCGGGCACCGGCCGAGGCACCTTCATCGATCTGTTCGCGCTGGAGAACCCCGGACGCGACCGCGTCTTCACCCATCTGGAGTCGGTCCCGGTGACCGCCCTCGTGGAGTGGGGCCCGCTGGTCGGCGGTGCCGTGCTCCTGGCGGGCCTTTGGTGGTGGGCTCGCGCGCTCCACCGCCAGGGATCTCGACGCGAGCGGAAGGCGCGCGCACTGCTGCTGCTCGGCGTACTGGCCCTGGCCCTGCAGGCCCTGGTGGACTTCTCGCTGGAGTTCATCGGGGTGGCCGCGCCGCTGCTCGCCCTGGTCGGCGCACTCACGCCCCACGGGCGAGCTCGGATCCACCGCCGCTGGCTCGAGCGGACCGCTCCGGTGGTGGGGCTCGTCGGAGCGCTGGGCGTCCTGCTCCTCGCGCCACACACCTGGACCCGCGGTGCCGCCACCGACCAGGCGGTCGCCGAGGGCGTGGTCGACGTCGAAGACGCCCTTCGCTGGCGCCCGCTCGATGGCGGCCTGCATGCGGTCGCGGCCCGCAGAGCGCTGGAGCGTGGCGACCTGAAGGAAGCGGTCGGCCACGCCGCGTTCGCGACCCGCGTCCGCCCGGGCTCGATCGACGCCTGGCTGATGCTGTCGGAGACCGAGTCCCGGCTCGGGGACCGGGCCGGCAGAGACTCGGCCTTCGCCGCCGCCCTGGACCGCGTCCACACCCCGGCCCCGCCCGAGCTGATCGCCTACCTTCTCCGACGCTACCCTGACCCCGAGCAGGTCGAGCCGGTCACCCCGTCGCGCCTGAGAGGTTTCTCGGCCGTGATTCGCGGGCTGAGGGAGGCTGGGGCCCCCGCCCACGCCGACGCGATGGCCGAGCACCGCAGCCGAACCCACCTCGACGACCCGGTCCCGCTGCTCGTCCGCAGCCAACTCGCGGCGGAACGGCGCAACGGCGCCCTGGCTCTGCACTTCGCGCAGCTGGCCCGTGCCACCGACCCCGCGTACGGAGGTGCCCACCTGGCGGTGGTTCGGGCGACCGTACTCCGTGATGGCCCAATCGCCGGTCTGGCGGCCCTCGATGCCGTCCCGCTCGGAGACCTCCCGCCTCGGGACCGAGCCCAGCTGGAGGAGCTTCGGGTCCGGCTGCTTCTGCAGCGCGGCGATCCGCCGGCCCTGGACGAGGCACGACGCCTGGCCGAAGAGCTGCTGCTCCACAGCCCCGACGAAGCGACGCGCAAGCGCCGACGAGAGCTGGTCCGCGCAACGCACGACGAGGGGTGATCTCCGCCCTGAGAGCGACCGGGGCTCCATACACCCGACCAAAGTGGCGAAGCCGAGGCCGAAGAGAAGGCTCGAGCCTCACCGCTTCCGCTTGCGCGCCCGGGAACGCTTGGGTCCGCCGTCTGCTCGCGGCGGGAGTCCAGTGTGCTGCGTGTACGCACGGCCTGGCCTGGGACCGCTACCGCGTCGCGTCGCGGCGCCCGGGGCCGGCTGCGTCCGCGGGATGAGTGCCTCCGGTCCGTTCCCGATCAAGTCGCCGCGACCCATCCGCTGGAGGGTTGCGCGCAGCAGCGGCCAGTTCTCGGGATCGTGGTAGCGCAAGAACGCCTTGTGCAGCCGCCGCATCTTGAGCCCCTTGGGCACCGGGAGATCGCCGCCCTCTCGCTTCACCCCGTGCAGCAGGTCCTTCTCGCTGACGTACATCGCGGTCGCGCTCGCCATCGGCGATGGCAAGAAAGTCTGCACCTGATCGGCTTCGAACCCATTGGCCTTGAGCCACAGCGCCAGCTCGAGCATGTCCTCGACCGTCGTCCCCGGATGCGCGGCGATGAAGTAGGGAATGAGGAATTGCTTCTTGCCCGCGCGTGCGGACGCTCGCTCGAACATCGCCTTGAACCGGTCGTAGGTGCCGATGCCCGGCTTCATCATCGCCGACAGCGGCCCTTCGGCGACGTGCTCGGGGGCGATCTTGAGGTACCCACCGACGTGGTGCTCGACCAGCTCTTGAACGTACTCCGGGGACTCGACCGCCAGGTCGTATCGCACGCCCGAGGCGATCATCACCCGCTTGATGCCCGGCAGGGCCCGCGCCTTGCGGTACAGCGAGATCAGAGGGGCGTGGTCCGTGTCGAGGTTGGAGCAGACGCCTGGGTAGACGCACGACGGTTTGCGGCAGGCCGCCTCGATCGCCTTCGACTTGCAGGCCAATCGATACATGTTCGCGGTGGGACCGCCGAGGTCGGAGATGGTCCCGGTGAAGCCCGGGGTCATGTCCCGGACCCGCTCGACCTCACGGATGATCGAGTCCTCGGAGCGACTCTGAATCACCCGCCCCTCATGCTCGGTGATCGAGCAGAACGAGCACCCGCCGAAACAGCCGCGCTGAATCGTGACCGAGAAGCGGATCATCTCGTAGGCGGGAATCTTCGCGCCCCCGTACTTGGGATGCGGCACCCGGGTGAACGGGAGCTCGTACAGCGCGTCCATCTCCTCGGTCTCCAGAGGGATGGGCGGCGGGTTGAGCCAGACGTCGCGGTCGCCATGCGCCTGCACCAGCGCGCGTGCGTTCCCGGGGTTGGCCTCGAGGTGGAGCACCCGCGAGGCGTGCGCGTAGAGCACGGGATCGTCGCGCACCGCCTCGAACGAGGGCAGCCGCACCGCCGTCGTGCCGCGATCATGCCGCTGCGCCTCCAGCTTGGCCCGGCGACGCAATCCAACCAGCTCCGTCCGCGGGGCCCCGGAGGTGTCGGCGTAGGGGTCGGCCGGCGCCTGCACCGGCCCGGGCACGTCGAGCTGCGTGGAGTCGATCTCGGCCCATCCATCGGGCACACCGCGGCGAACGAAGACCGTGCCGCGCACGTCCCGAATCGAGTCGATGGTCTCACCCGCCAGCAGCCGCCGGGCAACCTCGACCAGGGCCCGTTCGGCGTTGCCGAACAGCAGCAGATCGGCCTTGGCGTCGAGCAAGACCGAACGGCGAACCTTGTCGGACCAGTAGTCGTAGTGCGCGATCCGGCGGAGGCTGGACTCGATGCCGCCCAGCACGATCGGCACCTCGCGAAAGGCCTGACGGCACCGCTGCGCGTACACCAGCGTGCAGCGGTCCGGACGTAGCCCCGCCTCACCCCCGGGCGAGTACGCGTCGTCGCTGCGAATCTTCCGGTCCGAGGTGTACCGGTTGACCATCGAGTCCATGTTGCCCCCGGTCACCCCCCAGAACAGACGAGGGCGCCCGAGGCTCTCGAAGTCGGTCGTGTCCTGCCACCGAGGCTGCGCCAGAATGCCGACCCGAAGGCCGAGCGACTCCAGCAGCCGCCCGACGATCGCCATGCCGAAGCTCGGATGGTCGACGTAGGCGTCGCCGGTGACGATCACCACGTCGCAGGCGTCCCAGCCCAGCGCATCCATCTCCTCACGGGAGGTTGGAAGCAGCGGCGCCGCGGGAGCTCGGGAACGCTCCGCGAACAACGGGGACAGGTCGCTCACCCGCCTCTTGTAGCAGGCCGAGCCCTCTGCGGGGGCCTTTGCCGAGCGCGGGCCCGCCGCCGAGGCGGTATCCTCCCGCCGTGCCCCGCAACAGCGCGCGTCGCGACGGATGGGTTGGCCAGCTCGAGTACCTGCTGAACCACTTGGTGACGCGCGTGGTGCTGAGCCTGGTCATCATCATCAGCCTCATTCCGCACGAGTGGATGCACACCAACGACGCGGTCTTCCTCACCGTCTTCGTGCCCGAATTCCTGGCGCGCACGCTCTTGGCGTTCCGGGCAGAGTCCGTGGACCGGCGCCGCGACCCGACGGCGGTCGGCTGGACGCTTCCCCATCGGCTCGACGCCCTGCTGCTGCTCGTCGACCTCGTCGCGCTGCTCTCCTTCCTGCCGTGGGACCAGGTCAAGAGGACGCGGTGGCTGCGCGTCTTCCGGCTCACCCGGACGGTCATGCTGCTGCGGTACTGGTCTCCGCTGGTCACCGACCTCTGGGCGGTCCTGCAGCGCCGCGAGCGTGGCCGGCAGCTGTTCCTGATGTTCGCGGCGGTCGGCATGATGACCTTTGCGGGCACGGTGATGCTCGATCACGCCACCGATGCGGTCGGCGATGACTTCGATGGGGATGGTGACATCGGGGACGCACACGACCGCGTGTTCTGGGTGCGCATGTACTGGGCGCTGCGGCAGATCGGAGACCCCGGCAACATGCTCGCCTCTCCGCACGACACCGGCACGCTCCTGGTCAGCATCTTGCTGACCTTCTTTGGGCTGTTCCTCGTCAGCTTCCTCATCGGGATCGGGACCGATGCGGTCTCGGAGGTCATGGACCTCGGACAGCTGCGCTCCCCGGGTCTGAAGGGACACACCGTCCTGCTGAACCTGACCAACCCGACCCGGGCCCTGTTGGACGAGGTCGTGGGCGAGTACCGCAAGCTCATTCCCACCGGCGCGCGCTTGTTCAGTGTTCGCGGCCTTCGAGAGTTCCGCAAGCGCGCGCGACAGCAACGCGAGTTCGTCGTCGTCGGCCGGGACGCCGAGCCCCCGCCCTTCCTGCGCGAGCCGCAGTTCGCACGCATCATCTATCGCGAGAACACCGACGAAGACGACGAGGCGTTCATCCACCGCGCGGACGTGCCGCTGGCCCGGCGGGTGGTGCTGCTCGCCGACGCCGAGGACGACGCCCCCGACGACGAGACCGTGCGGACCCTGCTGACGATCGTCGAGCGCCTTCGTGAGGTCGCCGAACGCGACCAGTCCGCGCGCACCCATCTCATCGCGGAGATCGTCGATGAGAGCAACATCGGCGCGGCGCAGAAGGCCATCGCGCGCGCCTCGGGACGGGTCGACGCCCGCATCGTGCCCACCGAGCGCCTGCTGGCACTGTTCGCGTTCGCCGTCGCGCGCCGGTCTCGCGCGCTCGATCTGTTCGTCAGCATCGTGGCCTCCACGGGATACGAGCTGTACATGTACGACTACCGGCGCTCCGAGACCGCCGGCGGCGTTCCGGCCCTGCCCCCGCCCCACGACGCGCTCGAGGCCATGGTCGTGCAGGGACTGCCCCGCCCGCCCGCCCGACGGGTCATTCCGATCGGCGCGCTGATGGCGACGGGCGCGAGCCCTGATGCACCGGCGAGGGTGGTGCTCAACCCTGCGCCCGATGCGGGCGCCTTGCATCCAGACGAGCGCATGTGCGGCTTCGTGGCGTTGGCCGCCGACCACCAGAGTACCGCCGACTTCGCGGACGAGCTCAGACACCGACCGCTGCACAGCACGCCGATACCGCCGCCTGCGTTCGCGATGCCGGACTTCTCGGCGGAGCCCTCCAACCCGCTGCGCAAGGTGTTGGTCTGCGGCTTCCGGCCGGCCACGGTCAACCTGATCGAAGCGATCCTCACGGCCGAACCGCTCGGCGAGGTGATGGTCTTGGTCGAAGACGACGCGGCCAAGACCGCGGCGATCGACGCGATCGAAGGGCACAGCAACCTGGTGCGTACGGGCCTGCTCGAGGGGCTTCGCGGCACCTTCGAGCGCATGCCCGGCCGCGAGGACGAGTTCCAGTGCATCCCCGGCAGCGGCGGCGGCGGGGCGGTCGGCCGCGTCATCATCGAGACCGGAGACTGGACCTCCTCCCGTCAGCTGATGCGCCTGCCCAGGGACTTCGGCACCGCGCCACAGATGGACGCGGTCATCTTGACCTCGTCGCTGCGGCACGGGTCCGACGCGACCACCGCGACCGCGCTGATGAAACTCGAGCACCTGCGGGACCACCTCTCGGAGACCTCGACGCAGACGGTCGTGGCAGAGCTGGTCAACGCCGAGCTCGCGCACCGCCTCGACCGACGCTACCGCGCCATGGGTCGCGACAACGTCGCGGTCTACTCGCTGCACGAGATCCGGGCGTTCTTCATGTTCCAGTCGATCGTGGTGCCCAGCTTCACGACCATCTTCGGAGAGCTGCTCTCGCCGTGGGGCCAGTCGTTCACGCGTCTGGAGGCCTCCGACGGCGCGGGTTCGGTCACCTTCTCCGAACTCGCGCTCGCCCTGCGCACACGGGGCCGAGTGCTGGCAGCCGTCGAGATGAGCGACGAGCGAGGCGAACGTCGACTCTTCGTCGGGCAGGGAGACCCCGAGCGCGGCGATCGGATCGACCTCGCCGCGCTCGATGGCATCTGGGTCATCCAGGCCGACCGCGCGCATGCCGGCACGGCTCGATATCGCACCGTCGATGATCCGCCGCATCCGGTCGAGAACACCGTCATCGCCCCCATGCCCACGCCGACCCCACCGACCCCGACCTGATAGTCTCGACCAATGGGGTCGAGATCGGGTCGGTGGGTCGCCGTTGCGCTCGGGGGGTTCGTTGGGGGCTGCGGCGGGTTCGTGTCCGCCAACGAAGACGGAGGCAGCTCCGGCGCGGCGGACACGGGAGGTGACGGCGACGCGCGAGACGACAGCGGCGGTCGAACCGGCCGGACGGCTTCGGATTCCACCTCCGCGGCGACCTCGACGACGACGCCTGATTCGACGACGGACCCGGACGCGAGCGCGACGGATGCCCTCGGCTCGACCTCGACGGACACCGGGGACGAACCGACCTCCGGCCCCGCGGACGGTACGACCACGGGAGGCACCATCCAACGAGGGTGCGGGGACGGCGAGCAGGACCGGGGAGAGGCCTGCGACGACGCCAACGATGACGAGCTCGACGGCTGCGCGAGTTCATGCGTCATCGGGCCCGCGGGGCTCTCGTTCGGTGCGACCTTCGAGACCGACCTCGAGGGCGGGGAAAGCTCCACCGGCATTCAGAACGCGACCGAGAACTGCCCTGGAGATCACGTGCTCGTCGGCCTCGGTGGATTCCTCACCGCGCCAGAGGCGTGGATCGGGGTCGTCGGAGGCCTCTGTCAGCCCGCCCGGCTGAGCAATCAGGACCCGCCCGCGTTCCGGACCGACGATCCCACGACGGCCCTGCCGACGCATGGGCAGTTCGATGGCGGTGGCCCGTGGCTGTCGCAGTGCGCCGACGACCAAGCCATCGTTGCCCTGCGAGGCCACGCCGGGGACGTGATGGACGGACTCCAGATCCGATGCGCCGACCTCGAGACGGTCGGAGACCCCGGCGCGTACGAACTCGAGACGTCTCCCACCGCGTGGGAACCCCTGCAGGGTGGCAATGGGGGATCGACGTGGGGTCCAGTGCAGTGCCCCGCGGGGACCATCGCCACCGGCGTGCAGACGGAGACGAACAGCTTCGCCGTCCGCATCCGCCTGCTGTGCCGCGAGGTCTCCTTGAGCTACTGACCCGCGACGCTCAGTTGCTCGTCGGCAAGAAGCCGTACGCTTCGCCGTACTCGAGCATCTGGGTCGTGAAGTCCTCGGGATACTCGATCTTCACGTCCGTGATCGCGTCTCCCTCCATCACCGGCACGAGCTTGGGCTGAATGAAGCCCGCGTACGGGGCGATCTTCAGCGACTCGTAGCGCGTCTTGACCTCTTCGTGCAGCTTGGGATCGACCTTGACGCCGTAGGTCTCGACCAGCGCCTTGCCAGCCTTGTAGTCGCCTTCGGACTTGATCCGCTGCACCTCGGAGAGCAGCGATCCGAACAACGCGCGCAGCTTGTCGTAGTCGTTGACCACGAAGTAGGTCTTGCCGTCCTGCACCTTCTGCTCGATGACGTTGTCGGCCTTGCCTTGCTCGAGGACCCACTTCGCGATCATCTGTCGGTTGCGCATGTGGGCTTCCTCGAGGTCTTCGCCGAGCTCGAGCCGCGCCAGCTGGACCATCAAGCCGTTGCGAATGTAGTCGTCGTACGCGGCGCGGCCGGTCTCGAGGTCCTCCATCACGCCGATCTCGATCAGCTTGGGATCGAGCAGGTAGTACAGGGCGACGAGGTCGGCCCGCGCCTCCTCGAGCGTGGAGCTGTAGTTCTTGAGCGTCTCCTTGGGCGTTCCGACGCCCTCGCCCAGCTTGCCCGACGCGTGCCCGATGACCTCGTGCATGTCGGTATGCAGGGTGTCGGCGTAGTCGCCCCACTTCTTGGAGCGAGCAACCTCTTCCTGGGAGATCGAGAACTCTTCCAGGACGCCCCCGGCCTTCTTGCTGCTGTCGTAGGCATGCACGATGTTGCCCAAGTTCACCGACTTCGATCCGTGCTCGGCCCGGATCCAGTTGGCGTTGGGCAGGTTGATGCCGATCGGCGTCGAGGGGGCCGCATCGCCGGCCTCGGTCACCACGGTGATCACCTTGGCCGAGATGCCCTTGACCGACTCCTTCTTGTACTCCGCTGGGATGGAGGAGTTGTCCTCGAACCACTGCGCCGACTTCGAGATCGTCTCGATGCGCTTGCTGGCCTCGAGGTCTCGAATGCTGACCACCGACTCGAACGCCCCGCGGTAGCCCATCGGGTCGCCGTAGACCTCGATGAAGCCGTTGACCACGTCGACGCGCGACTGCGTGTCCGCGACCCACGCGATCGAGTAGGCGTCGAAGGTCGCCAGGTCCCCGGTCTCGTAGAAGGCGATGAGCTGCTCGAGCGCGGTCTTCTGCGGCTCGCTCTCGGCCACCGCCACCGCCTTCTTCAGCCAGCCCACGATCTCGGAGATCGCCGGCCCATACATGCCGCCGACCTTCCACGGCCGCTCGACGAGTTTGCCGTCTTCCTTGACGAGCTGGCTGTTGAGACCGAAGGACACCGGCCGCGCTGGATCGGCAGCCTTCATGTCCGCGTAGAACTTCTCCACGTCCTTCTGGGTGACGTTGGGCCCGTAGAAGTTCGTCGCCGACGATGCGACCAGGTCGGCCTTGGGATCGAGGTTGACCCGCTTCGCGTCGACCTTCGGGTCGAACATCGCCGGCGAGATCTTGGCGAGCAGCGCGTCGACGTCTTCGTCCTGCGCCAGGGGCAGCGTGGAGGCGTCGAGTCCCTTGACCGCCTCCTCGAAGAACGCCTTGGAGAACTCCGGCATCATCTTCTTCATCGAGTAGTGGTGATGGATGCCGTTGCTGAACCACACCCGCTTGGTGTACTCGGTCAGCTTCTTCCAGTCCTCGCTCGTCTTGTCGCCGCCGTAGCCGGCATGGAGAGCCTCGAGGGTGTGGCGGATGGCCAGGTTGTGGCGGTAGTTCTGGTCCCAGATCATGTCGCGCCCCGAGAGCGCCGCCTGAGACAAGAAGTAGACCAACTTCTTGTGCTGGAGGGGCAGAGCCTCGAACCCCGGTACCCGGTAGCGGAGGATGCGAAGATCGGCGAACTGCTCGGCGAAGTACTCGAAGTCGTCGTCGGCCTCGGGGGCGTCGGGTGCCGTCGGGCCGTCGACCGGTGGCTCGGCGTCCTGCGGCTTCACCGACGCGTCGGCGGCCTCGTCGACCTTCGCCTGGGTCGCCGGCGCGGACTTGGTGGAGGCAGGCTTGGTGGCCGAGTCGCAACCCAGGGCCAACACGGAGCAGATCACGACAGCTCGGAGAGGACGCATGACGCGAGCAGACCCGACACCGGCGTGCTCACGCAAGAGGCCCGCAGTGCCCCCTCTCACGCGGGCGCGTGAAACTCATCGAATCACTGGACGAAGACGGGCTCTACGTCCTGCCGTCGATCCTTGACCGGCCTGGCGCCGTTGTGGATGCGGACCGTGGTCCCGAGGTGCTCGGTCGACTCGTAGCCATGTATCCAGCCCGGACGCAGTGCTGGAGTGGTGAGCGAGAAGACGTGTTTGGCGTCCTTGGGGCTGAGGTTCACGCACCCGTGGCTGATGGGACGGCCGAAGCCATCGTGCCAGTACGCGCTGTGCAGCGCGAAGCTGCCGACGAAGTACTGGATGTGCGGGACGGCTTGCACGTCGTAGAAGTCGTCCTCGCCCGGCGAGCTGCTCATGCTGCCGACCGCGAGCTTGTTGTGGATTCTGAAGATGCCGCGCGGCGTCGGGTTCTTGAGGCCCGACGAGACGAGGGTGGCGAAGATCGGAGCGTCGCCGAGCATCATGGTCAGCATCTGCTGCTCGAGATCGATGTCGACCCAGACGTCGCCCGGACCCACGTCGGTGGGCCGCTTGGCCGGCGGCGTAAAGACGCGAAGGTCGGCGGCCGCCATGAACGCCCCGCTTGGAAGCTCGTACCAACCGGCCGTGTCCGCCGACTCGACCAGGAGGCGTTCGTGATAGCCGACGCTGCCAGCGAGGGTGGAACGCGCGTCCGCGAGCGCGTAGGAGGGTGCCTCGGGCCAGTTGGCGACCCACGCGAGCACCTTGCCCTGCGGAACCGGCTCGGCCTCGAGATCGTGTCCCTCGAAGGAGCTGGGGCGGAAGCGATGCACATCATCCTCGCGCACGACCCGGTGCTGCTCGTCGATCAGCACGATGCGTCCCTTGACCTTCCGCCGAATGATGAACGCGTAGTCGACCCCCTTCTTCAAGGTGTCGATCGGCTCGTCGCCGCGATGGAGCGCGCGCAGGTTGCGATAGCGCGGCGCCTCGTGCCCCGACTTGACCTTCGCGTAGTAGAACGGGGTGATGTCGGCGCGCATCTTGGGTTGGTCGTAGACCTCCGCGCCGCTGCCCTTGCGGGTGTGGGTCATGCACGCGAACCCATGGCTGCCCAGATCCGCCCAACCCAGCTCGCCCTCGCACCCTCCCCCGTCCTTGCCCGGCTCCCCCTTGACGTACCCAAACACGTCGAACGCAGCGGCCATCGGCAGGCGCCCGCGGATGGGTGCGGCGCGGCTGGGCCGGGCATAGATCGTCAGGAATCGCCTCGCGATTCGGCGCTCCTTTGCCGTGCGCTCAGGTTCGGGTTCGGGCTTCGGCTGGCTGGCTTCTGCTTGTACCTTTGGGGGCGCCTCGGCCTCGGCGGCCTGGATTTCAGGATCGCGCACCTCGGCACGAAGGTCCTGCTGTGCCACCAGGCCAGCGGCAGCGACCTCGTTTCGGTCGACCCGGACCTCGCGATTCTCCTGTTGCTCCCGTTCCTGCTCCCTTTCCTGCTCTCGTTCCGCCGACGCGGAGCCGCACCCGACGACCACCAGAAGGGACAAGAGCGAGGCGTGAAGACGAGGGTTCATCGAGGCAGCGCGTGTGGAGGATCGTGACATTACGGCGGGAGGAACGCCAAGGACCGACGAAGACGCCACCTTCGTCGTGCCCGGCTCTAGGTACGACGCCCAGGAGCCTGCACTATTCTTCATGGGTTGATTTCGTGTCGACGTCACCCTCGATTTCGCTCCCATCCGACAGACGGACGGCCCACCCCTCAGTCGCATGGCCCCCAGCGGGCCCATGCGACTGAGGGGTGGTACGCGTCAAGGCCGGAGCGACGAGGTCTCGGCGGCGGCCAGCGGCGGGGCTTGGAACGGATCGGGTGCCGGAGCTCGGTCGGCGGTTCCGCTGCGGCCTCCCCCGAGCGCGAGCACCAGGCCCAGCCGCGGTCCCCAGCGGAACGAGCAGTAGTCCAGGACGGGAATCGGCTCGAGACCGGACCCTTGGCCGCCGGGCTCGTACACGAATGCGTCGTTGCAGGATTGGGTGGGGAAGAGGCCGGAGAAGCCGACCCCGAGATCGAGCCAGACCGGCCCGCCAAGGCCGACGTAAGCCCCAGGGCCCGCCGTCCAGTGCCCAAAGACCCCGCTGTCGTTGTTGAAGAACACCGGGCCCAGACCTCCGAAGATGTACGGGGAGAAGCGGGGCCGACGAAGGAACACCCACTGGAACACCGGGGTCAGACTGAAGACGTTGGTGGGGATCTGGTTCTCGAGGTCGGGCAGTTCACCCTTGAGCGACTTCGAGTACAGGAGAATCTCGTCGTCGAGGTGGAGACCGAGCGAGAACCCGTCGGCGATGAAGTAGCTGCCTCCCAGTCCAAAGCTCAGCGACACGAGATCTTGGCTGTAGCCAAAGCCCAGGCCGAAGCTGGGGACGACCGTGCCCCGGGCCCAGGGCCGACCTTGCTCGTCGGGCGCGGCGGAGGCTTGCGCCGGAGCGAGCAGGACCCCGGCCACAGCCGCGACCGCGACCCACGGGAGCCTGGGAGCACGTGCCATCTGTCCATCCTATGTCGTGCACGGACGAGTTGGCCAGCTGGCGTGGTCGCATCCCGCAACCGCTGCAGCGTTCTGCAACGCCCGCGCCCGCTCAACGCCGCGCCCTCTCGCGCGCGAGGGTCCGGCACGATTCGTGTACTCCCCGAGCAGAGCCCAACGCGGCAAAACACCGGTGGGGTCACGAATCCGAGCCCGTGCCGGCCACCAACGAAGACGGCCGTGTGCCGCAGGAGACGACTGAACATGAACTCGATTCGACGAAGCATGATGGGACTGGCGATCGGCGCCGCGCTGCTGGTGAGCACCGAGGCGCGCGCGGGCGTGGAGGAGTGTGGCGGGGCGCACATCGAGATCGGAGCACAGTGTGAGCTTCGGTACGAAGCGTCGTGCGAGGGCAGCTGCGATCTGGGGGCCGCGATCACGGCCTGCGCCGCCGAGCTCCAGGCCGCCTGCTCCGGCCAGTGCGACCTCGATGCCAACGTGTCGTGCACGAGCGATTGCCGTCCCTCCTGCGAGGCGGAGTGCTCGTCCAACCCTGGCGCGTTCGACTGTTCGGCCTCCTGCCAGCTCGACTGCGAAGGCAGCTGCGAAGCGTCCTGCTCCGGATCGGACGACGAGGTCGCCTGCCGTGCCTCGTGCGAATCGAACTGCTCGGCCGAGTGCGATTCCCAATGCGAGGTCGAGGCTCCCGACACCGACTGCGTCGCCCAGTGCGAGGGTTGCTGCGGAGGCTCGTGCACGGCCAACGTCAACCTCGACTGCCAGATCTCCTGCCAAGCCGAGGGCTACACGGCGTGCCAGCAGAGCTTCGCCGACGAGTGTGCATCGAGCTGCTCGGCAAGCGGGAGCCTCTTCTGCGATGGGCAGTACATCGACAGCGAGAACGTCAGCGCGTGCATCGACGCGCTCGAAGCCCGCGGCATCCGGGTCGAGGAGACGGTCGATCTCACCTCGTTCCTCGACGGCCAGAGCGCCTGCGCGGTCGCCCCGTCCGGACGAGGCGGAGGCTGGGGTGCGCTGGCAGTTCTCTTCGGCCTGGGCCTCATCGCGACGCGTCGCGGCCGACCTGGCGACCGCCCGTAGCGGGTCGCTTTTCACCACGCTCTCGTTGCGCCATGCTTCGCGCAACGTGAACGCTGCGCCACGCTTCATCGCCACGGCAACCCTGTCCGCCGTCTTGCTCGGCCTCACGCCCGCGTGCGACCGCGACGGCGAGGCGGCGGCGCCGATTCCCGCCCCGCTTCGCGGTGCGTACGGACGCGACGTCGCGGACGCCTACTTTCCCACGCTCGGACTCGAAGTCGACGTCGACACGCTGCGCTTCTCCGAGCTCACGGTCAAGATCGTTGCAGGCAAGGAGCTGCCCAACGGCTCCTATCAGGTCGATGAAGCGCAGCTGCGCTGGGCCAAGGATGCCGGTACCAAGGACCCCAAGAAGTGCAAGGGTACGATCGACCGTCACGGCACCCGCCTGCTGTTGACCCTGTTCAAGACGGACGGCGAGGGCAAGTGTGAAGTCAGCCTCGAAGGCGACTGGGAGGCCTGGTCGCTGGTCGATGGCGTTCCCCCATCCATGGCCGGATCCTACGGACGACCGGATCCCTACGCCGCCGCGGAAGGTGTTCGCCTCGAGGGCAAGCAGCTCGTGCCGACGGGCGCCAACGAAGTCCTCGTTCTCGACGAGGTCGTCAAGTTCGCGTCCGAGACCGATCGCATCATCCTCAGGAAGGGATCGTTCGCAGAGACCTCCTGCCGCGGCTCCATCGAGGTCCACGAGGGCCAGCTGAGGGGAACACTGGAACCCTTCGGCGATGGCTCGTTGTGCCCCACCTTGTTTGGGCACCGCTGGTCCAACGACACGAGCACGCTTCCCAAGGGCACGCTCTCCAACGGCAAGGTGACGCTCGAGATTCGCGAGGGCACCGCCGTACTGCGGACCGTGGACGAGCAACGTCTCGAGTGCGAGCAGGCGGTGCTTCGGATCGCACAGCGGAGCGTCACCAAGAGCGGGCGCGATGGCATTCCGGTGCTGGGCGGCAAGGTCTTGGTCCTCGAGGACGCCAAACCGACATCGGGGTCCTCTGCGTGCGCCGATCGCCTCGGCGGCCTGGCGACCGCGCAGTGCGAAGCGTATCTGGGCGTGCCCTGTGACGACGCGATGCTCGGGTCCGTCGCGCACGCGGCCCAGGACGTGACGTGCCCGACCCACATCATCCTCGGCGACTCCGAAGGCGGCGGGCGCAAGGTCGCCCTGCTCCCGCAGTCGCTGGAGAACGCGGTGTGCTGGGAGCTCCGCGAGCCCCTCGCCACGAAGTAGCGCTCGGGCGCTACTCGCAGTCGAGACGACCGAGCACCGCGTCGACCGCGGTTGCGTAGCGCCCGTCCGGGTAGGTGCGCTGGTGATCCGCGAAGTGCTCGCAGGCCCCGAGCGTGTCCTCGGTCGCGCGCAGGAGCTCTCCCAGCTCGTAGCTGAGCACCTGCGCGGTCCGGCTGTCCCACGACCGACGCAGGGCACGCCGAAGCTCCGTGACCGCAGCCCCGTATCGCCGCTGGGCCCGGAGCTCGGTGACACGCTCGATGATCGCGCTGGCCGAGGGCTCCTTGCTTCGGCGGGTTCGCGGCGGACTCGAACGCCGCGGAGGCGCCGACCCGGCTGCGTCCTGAGGCAACTCGGCTGCGGCACTCGAGACGACGGCATCCTCGAGCGTCGGCTCGTCTCGCGCTCCCCAGCTGTGACGCTCGCCGGGCAGCACGTCGACGACGCGACCACCGGGCCCATGAAACCGGATGGTCCCCTCGAGCAGGTCGACGTGCCCGCCCTCGGCGCGCTGCTCGATGGCGAAGCGCGTGCCGATGACCTCGATCGTCCCGTGGCTGACCTCGACCCGCACCGGTTCATC
The DNA here is from genome assembly GCA_963761755.1 of uncultured bacterium. Classification (GTDB taxonomy): domain Bacteria; phylum Myxococcota_A; class Polyangia; order Nannocystales; family Nannocystaceae; genus CAJXVA01. The sequence goes on along the minus strand of CAVXIC010000012.1, from coordinate 339,976 downwards.
GCCGGCCGAGACCGGCTGCACCTCGACGAGCACGCTGCCCGCCTCGACGGTCAGGTCGCGCCCATGCATGCGCACCGTGGAAGGCTCCCACACCTCGACCGACGCGTGCGGTGCGACCAACCGGCAGCGCGCCGAGAGCTCCACGGCGGTGTCGGGCAGCGCGTTGGCGGCGGGGCCGCACGCATCGCCGAGGACCCGGAAGCCGACCGGCGTGGGGCCGAGGGCGACGAGCGGAGCCAGCGACGAAGGCTGGGAGCGCTGGGACGCGGGGGCCCAGTGGGAACCGACGACGGCCAACACCAAGGCAGCACCGGCGGCGAACGACGCCAGCGGGACCATGCGCCGCCACGCCGCGCGCCGCCGCGACTCGTGTTGCCGAATCTCCAGCTGGACCCGGTTGCGCGCGCCCAAGGGCATGCCCTGGGCATCGCGCTCGGCCTCGAGCTCGCGGAGCAGCTCGACCAAGTCGCGACGCGTCTGGGGTTTGGGCTGGGGTTTGGGCTGGGGGTTGGGCCGGGGTTTGGGCTCAGGCACCGGGCACCTCCCAGCCGTCCGCTCGAACCCGCTCCAGCGCGCGGGCGATCAGCTTGGACACATACCCCTTGCTGTGCCCCAGCACCTCGGCGATCTCGCTCTGCTTCTTGCCGTCGAGGACGTGCATCGAAAACGCCACCCTCTCCTTGGGGGGCAGACGCTCGAGCGCGGCCGAGGCTCGCTCGAGTCCCTCTCGGGCGGCGACGAGACGCTCGAGATCTCGGTCATCGTGTTTCCGCCATCCGAGGATCCAGCGCACCGGGGCGGCGTTTCGCAAGCGCTCGGCCCGCAGCCGGTTGAGACAGCGGTTGGTGGTGACCCGGTAGAACCACGGCTGCGTGCCATCGCGCTCTTGGATCTCGTCGATCACGTCGAAGAGGCGCAGGAACACCTCCTGCGTGACGTCCTCGGCCCAGGCCTGGCTGCCGCCGCCGTAGCGAAGCGCGAGCCGGTAGACGAAGTCGCGGTGCTCGACGTACAGCGCTTCGACACGCTGCGCCGCGGAGAGTTCCGCCACGCCAAGGGCAGCGGGTGTGGACGCCGGCTCGCTCACGAGATGCTCCACCCCCACGTGAGCCCCAGACCTAGACGTACGCCCCACGCGCTGCGCGCCCAGTCCGGCGCGTCCTGACGAATGTGCTGCAGGCGGCCGCCGGTGATGAACGCCTCGGTGAAGAGGTGCGCCCGCAAGCCGTCGCGCTCCCGCCCCAGCGACAAGGACGCGGGCAGCCCCAGGTACCAGTCGGCCGACCCACCGCGGACGCGCTCGTCCGCGTACGCATGAACCATGGCACCGACGACCACGCCGAACTCGGCGCCCACGCGCCGGCGCCCGACCCGGACGTCCGGCCCCGCCGTGAGGGCCGTATCGATCGCCCGCACCGACCCGGCGCGAGACGGAATCATGCTGACGTGCAGCTGCGCACCCGGCCCCCGCTGCTTGCCCAAGCGCATGTGCGTGCGGGCGTAGAAGTCCGGCTTGCCCCGCACCACGAGCCCTGCGTCCGCGCCCAGGCGGAACTCGGACTCGCGACTCATCCAACGCCCCGACGACCGTGCATCGGAGACCTCCGGGCCTCCCGCTGGGTCCGGCTGCGTGCTCGGTTGTGCGGCGAGCGTGGGGGCAGGGACCGCGGGCGCCGGACCGCCGGGCGGGTGCTCGATCAGCGCAACGATCGCGGCCGCACCGTCGGGCTGCCGAAGCGCCGCGTAGGAGACGCGGACCTGAGGATCGGGGCACACGCCGTCGGCCTCGGTCACCGACGCCCCCAATCCGGTCACGGTGTGCTCGACGCAGAGCAGCGGGTCGCCCGGTCGGGGGCGCGGCGTGAGCACGTAACCGGCCTGCAGCAGCGCAGACTCGAGGGCTCCGGCCGCGCCTTCGGGCGCTTCGTTGGTGCTGCGCAAGCCCAGCACCGCTCGACTCGAAACCGAGGGCGAGACCGGCTCGGCCTTCTCGAGCAGCATCCGCGCCCGATGCAGCGCCTCCAACCGCATGACCGCCGGCGGCCCGCCCTCGATCATGAAGACGTCGACGCCCTGGGTGAGCATGACGGCATCGTCGCTGGCCTCCAGGGTCAGCACCCGGTCGGCCCGATCGGGGGGCGCGATGGTGTATCCCTCCTCGATCAGCCGCTGGACCAGCCAGCCACGCAGCGCATCCGAGGTCGCAGCCTCGGTCTCTCCAGACCCCTGCGGCAGGGCAACTTCCACCGACACGCTCGGTCCGAGCGTGAACGCAGTCGCCAGCAGTGCAGCCGCAATCCCCATATCCACCTGCGACGTCCCCGACGGGACGCCACTGGTAGTGTGGGCCCAACGCGCTTCGATCGACGCTGTTTTTCCGGATTCTCATCACTGAGCCGCTCGAGCCCCCGTGAGAGGCTCTTTGCGGCCAGGACCACACACCCCGGGACGATGTAGGTTTCCTCCGTTCCTCGTCGGCGGGGCGAGCGCAACCGCCGCATGGTCCGCCGGTTGAGGCTCGAGGGGCGCGACCAGAGCGCCGGAGGTTGCCGCGCTCAGCGATTTCGGCGCCTGGCGCCATGCCCTTTGAGGACACGACGGAGGCCGCGCTGCTCGACGAGGACCGACAGGCGAGCCCGCTGCTCGGACTCCAGGAGCGCGTGCACGTCGAGGAGCGCGTCCATGGTCGCCTCGGAGCTGTGGGCGTGAAGACGCGCGGAGTCCTTCTGAATGCGGGCGAGTTCCTTCTTGCTCGGCGTCTCCTTGGCGAGTTCTCTGGACAGCGAGGTCTGAAGGCTCTGCTGAGACACCCGCTGCGACTGCAGTTGTGCGCGAAGGGCCTGCAGCCGCGTCCCGATTTGCTCGGCCTGGGCGTCCGTACACTGCAGCTGCGCGCACAGGCCCCCCTCACGACGGGCCTGCTTGCTCTGCTTCGCCTGCTTGGTCTGCTTGGTCTGCTTCGCCTGCTTGCTCTGCTTCGCCTGCTTGCTCTGCTTCGCCTGCTTGCTCTGCTTCGCCGCGGGTGGGGCCGCTTGCTCGGTCTGCTCCTGGGATGACTGCGCGGACGCCACCCCAGCACCGAGGGTCAGCGGGAGAGACAGGCCGACGACGCGAAGGAGCTTGGAGACGGTGTGCATGGGCGTGGTCCAACACTGCGGGCGCACATCGCCAACGACCGTTTCTCGGGCGTAAAGCGGCGGTAAACAGGCACATGCGATGAAACCTGACGCCAGGCCCGTGGGTCTGCTGAACTACGGCACGTGTCTGTGGAGACTGACCCAACGCTCTCCCCGAGCCAGGCCAGGGCGAGCCCTGCCTCGCCCGCCTCGGATGCGTCGGTCGAGTGGATGGGCAGTCTCCGGGCCGGCATCAAGGCCCGCCTCTTCGCGGACGCTCCCGACACCGCCGAGCCCGAGGCCAAGCCCGGGACGGTTGCAGCGCGCGGCGCCGGACACCTCGATCCGGTGCGCATCGGACGCTACGTGGTGATCAAGCGGATCGGCGCGGGCGGAATGGGTCTGGTCTACGCCGCCTACGACGACAAGCTGGACCGCAAGGTCGCCGTCAAGCTGCTGCGCCCCGGGCACGCCCGCGTCTCGGCGTTCGCTCGGCAGCGGTTGCTCCGCGAAGCGCAGGCGATCGCCCGACTCTCCCACCGCAGCGTCGTTCAGGTCTACGAGGTTGGAACCCACGACGACGAGGTCTTCATCGCGATGGAGTACGTCGAGGGCAGCACGCTCAAGCAGTGGCAGCCCTCACGAGACTGGCGAGAGATCCTCGCCCGCTATCGCGACGCGGGTCACGGACTGTGTGCCGCGCACGGGGCGGGCATCGTGCACCGCGACTTCAAAGCCGACAATGTCCTCGTCCGCGCGTCCGACCTCGCGGTCCGGGTGGTCGACTTCGGGCTGGCGCGCACCGACGGGAGCATCGCGGGCGCCGTGCAGACGGACGACGGTGGCGAGGCCGCCGACGTCACCGGCGCGCTGGCGTCCTCTCTCACGCACTCGGGCGTCGTCATGGGCACGCCGGCGTACATGGCTCCCGAGCAGCACGCCGCGCGGGAGACCGACGCGCGGACCGACCAGTTCTCGTTCTGCGCGTCGCTGTTCGAAGCGCTGTACGGGTACCGGGCCTTCGCAGGAGAACACCTCGACGAGCTGCGGGCCAACGTGCTCGGCGGCAAGGTCGAACCGGCGCCGCGCTACACGGCGGTGCCGCCGGAGGTTCATCGCGTCCTCGCGCGCGGCCTGTGCGTCGACCCAGCCCAGCGCTACCCGACGATGGAGGCGCTGCTCGCTGCGCTGCGCCTCCCGGCCCCGGCGAGGCCCTGGAGACGGGTCGCGTGGGCCATCGCTTTGACGGCCGCAGCCGTCGGGGGATGGGTCGCGTGGTCCAACGTTCAGGACGAGCCGCTGATCGCCGAGAGTGTGGAGGTTCGCGTGGGCTTCGATGCCGCGAGGCGCTCCACGGCCCAGGAGGAGCTGGACCGGCTCCGCACGCGAACGACGGCCCAGCGGTGGAACGACCTGGTCATCGACTACGCGCTCGACAGCCCCAGCCCGAGCGCAGCCCTTGCATCCCTCGCGCACCTGTCGCCCGACGAGCCCGACTGGATCCCCGTCGCGCGAAGCATCGCCGCCGACGCGATGCGGCAGGGCCCGGTCTTCGCCACGCTCCACACGCCCGCCGCCGCGACGCGGCTGACCTTCGCCCCCGACTCCGATCATCTCGCCGCGGTGACCGACGCCGGCGACGTCATCCGCTGGACGGTGACCGATCCAAGCTCGGCCGAGCACCTTCACTTCACCGACGACGCGATCGATGCGGCCTTCCACGACGACGGCACGCTCCGCGTCATCCTGCGCGGCGGCGTGGTTGCGACGCTACCGGCCGGGGCAGCTTCGCCCTCCTTGCGGCGCGAAGATGCCGGAGAGCTCACCCGCATCGCCACCGACGGAGGTGCACGTTGGGCGGTCGGAACCGGCGACGGCGTGGTGATCCTCCACGGTCCGAAAGAAACGCAGACGCTTCGGGAACACGCCGCGCCGATCTCGGCGTTGGCCTTCGCCCCGGACGAGCCGACGCTCGCATCGGGCGACACCAGCGGCCGCGTGGCGCTGTGGTTCCTCGACCGACAGACGCATCGGACGGCGGGGACCGATCAGGCGATCGAAGCGCTGACGTGGGTCCAGCCCGAGGGCTTCATCGTCGCGCAGATCGAGCGGGGCCTGACCGCGTGGGACGGCGACAAGGGCACGCCGGTCGATTCCCCCTTTCCCAGCGACGCCAAGCGCGTCTCCGCCGCAGGTGACGTCCGGCTGCAGCGCGCCGAAGCCGGACCGCTGTCGGTCTCGGGGCTCGTGCTCGAAGACTCCCGGGGCCTGGGCCCGCTCGCCCTCTCCGACCGCGGCACCTGGGTTGCGGCGTCGCATGGCCGCCGGCTCCGCGCGTGGAGAGTCGGCGCCGAGCCAGACGGCCTGCGCGCGGCAGGCGACCTTCGCGTCATGCTCCCGGAGGGCACCGAGGTCGTCAGCGTGCACGCGTACGACGCTCGGGTGTGGGCCGTCAGCGCGGCCGGGTCGGTGTTCGCGATCGACGACGGTGGCCGGCCCGAGCGCGTCGCGACGCTCGGTCGACCGATCCACGGCGTCTCACCATCGACCCGCGGCGACCGTCTCGCGCTCGAGACTCCCGCCGGAGAGGTCTCGCTCCTCGACCTCGACGATCCACCTTCGCAGGTCGAGCTCGCTCAGGTCTCCGACCCGCAGCCGGGGCCCATGCGGTGGTCCAGCGACGACACCGTGCTCGTCAAGCTGGGCTGCGGTGCCGACGTCCGCGCGTGCGACCTCTCCATGCACCCGACCGACGGCGGTCCGGCGTCGGTGCTGGGCAAGACCGACGGCCGGCCGGTCGCGATGCACGTGTCCCAAGGGGGTGCCGCGATCGCGCTCGACCACGGGGGGCACGTGACGCTGTGGCGCCCGGCCGCGAACCTCCGCCAGCGCTATGCGCCCCAACAGCGCCGCCTCCCGCTCGCCGCGGCGATCACCGAAGACGGTGCCCTGCGGATCGCCACGTACAGCCCCGGGGCGGGCGCCCCCGCGCTCTACGTAGAGCAGGTGGACGACGGCGGCGACCTCCACCGCTTGTTCGAGGAAGATGGACTGCAGCGCGTGTTGGCCACCGCCCAGCGGGATGCCGTCGTCGTGGTCACCGCCGAGGGTCGGGCGCTGCTGTGGCCCCTGCGCGCCGACCACTTCCTCCAGCTGCCCGATGACGTCCTCGAGGGTCTGGCCGCCCCCGAACTTCATGGGTCCCCGTCGGGTGCGCAACTGTGGGCAGCCGAGCTCGGCGCGCCCGAAGCCACGCTCCTCGACGTTGACCACGGGTACCGCCAGACCCTGCCCCGGCCTCGACAGAAGCGAGCCTGGCGCAGCACCGGGGGCTGGGTCGATGTCGTCGGTCCGAACGAACTCCGCCTGTGGGACCACGCGATCCCGCGGCGACCCGACGCGTTCCTGCGCTGGCTCCGGTCCCGAACGCTCGTCGAGCTTCCCCTCGACGCGCTCCGCGAGCCGATGTCCGGCCGCTCCCTTCCGCTTTGACCTCCGGGCCGTGGAGCGCGACGATGGGGGCGACGCGCATGACGCCCACGCATTCTTCCCCGGTCCTTCGGAGCCTGCCCGCGTGAGTTCGGGACGCTCGGCATTCGCCGCCGACGACGTGGTCGGCGGCTACCAGCTCATTCGTCGCGCGGGCAAGGGCGGCATGGCGGAGGTCTGGCTCGCCCGGAAAGCCACGGGCCGAGGTCGGGCGGTCGCCTTCAAGGTCATCTTGCCCCACCTCGCCGGCGAGCCGCGGTACAGCCGCATGTTCCGCATGGAGGCCGAGGTCTCCGGCTTGATGAGCCACTCAAACATCGTCCAAGTGTTCGACGAGGGCGAGGACGGCGGCATCAGCTTTTTGGTCATGGAGTGGATCGAGGGCATCAACCTCGTGCGACTTCGCGAGGCCCTCAAGCTGATCGACAACGCGGATGTTCGCGCATCCATGGTCGCGTTCGTGATCGGCCAGCTGCTGCACGCGCTGAGCTACGCACACCAGCTCACCGACCCCAGCGGAGCCCCCCTGGGCATCGTCCACCGAGACGTGTCTCCGCAAAACGTGCTGGTCTCGACCTCCGGCGACGTCAAGCTGCTCGATTTCGGCGTGGCGCACACGGTGATCGAGGAGAGCTCGGGCCTGCACGTCAAGGGCAAGCTGCGATACATGGCGCCCGAGCAGCTGACCTCGCGCACCAAGGCCCCCACGCTCGACCTGTTCGGCGTCGGCGCCTTGCTGCACGAGCTGCTCGACGGCAGGCGGTTTCGCGGGGACTTCAAGGACGACCGGCAGCTGCACGCGCAGGTGATGCGAGGACTGGCACCCAGCCTGCGCGCACCGGTCGCGCCGGAGCTGGAGCGGCTTCGTCAGAGCCTTCTCGCGGCCGATCCTGCCGCACGCCCCCAGTCGGCCGCGGCCGCGCTGGACATGCTGGGGCAGTTCCGGGGCTACCGGGATTGCCGCGTGGAGCTGTCGCAGGTGGTCGGCAGCCTGATGGGGTCGACCCGGCCACGCTCGGCGGTGGAGCCCAGCAGCGCGTCCTCGATGGCGCCGAGCCCCACCTCGACGCCGCCGCCGAGCGTGGCAGCGCCCAGCCCGGCCATGCCGGCGCCGCTGGCTTCGGCACCGGTCCAGCAAGCTCCCCATGCTCACCATGCTCACCAGCCGCAAGCGCCACCCGAACGCACGATGTTCATCGATGGAGGCGGCCTGCCACCGGGCGCCCTCGCGCCAGATTCGAGGAGCGTGCTTCCGTCTCCGGGTCCCGCCGCAGCACTGCCGATTCAAGAGCCCACGGCGTTCCTGCCCAACCCGCAGCACGGCTCGGGACCGGGCGTCGCGGCCTCGCCGAGTTTCGAGCCCGAGGAGGGCACCGCGTTCATCGCTCCACCCCAGCAGCACGGCGCACCGCACCGCGCGGCGCCGCCCTCAGGATTCGCCCAGCCCCACGCCCGCGCCTACGCCCCGATGGCTCCCCAAGTGATGGCGCCGAATCCGGGCGTCGTTCGGCCCCACGAGCCCAACGAGCCCTCGATGACTCGCTTCGTCGTCCACGAGCGCAGCGCGGTCAAGACCGTGCTGATGTTCGTCGCGGGGCTGATGCTCGCGTTGAGTGCCGCCGGCGCCGCGGCCTACTTCATCCTGCAAACCGACGACACCAACGAAACCTCGGAGTAGCGCCTCGGTGCCCGATATCGTCTCCGCCATTCCTCCGACCATGCCCGAGCTCCTGCCCCCGGGCACGGCCGTCGGGCGTCACGCCATCGACAGCGTGCTGCGCGATGGCGGCATGGCGACGGTCTACCTGGGGCACCATCGCGAGACGCACGCCAGCGTCGCGATCAAGGTCCTGCGCACCGACTACATCCACCAGCCGGACTTCGTCGCGCGATTCGATCGCGAGGCCGTGCTGATGGATCGACTGGCGAGCTGCCCGCAGATCGTCTCGGTCCACGACGTCGGCTCGCTCCCCGACCGACGCCGCTACTTGGTGATGGACTTCGTGCGCGGTCACGACCTGCGCGACGAGATCGACCAGCTCACGGCGGCGCAGCGCGTGATGGACCTCGCCCGAGCGGTCTGCATCATGCGGGACATCGCGGCGGGGCTCGCCGTCGCGCACCGACTCGAGGTCGTCCATCGCGACATCAAGCCGTCCAACATCATGCTCGAGTTCAGCGCCGGGCACGAGACGGCCAAGCTCCTGGACTTCGGCATCTCCGCCGACCTCGCGGCGAGCAAGCGAGGTCAGGAGCTGACCGCGGGTGGAACGGTGATCGGCACGACCCGCTACATGTCGCCCGAACAGGCGGCGGGGATCTCCAACGTCACCACGGTCGACATTTGGGCGATGGGTGTCGTCCTCCTCGAGATGCTCACCGGCAGTCCCCCGCCGGACAAGGGCTGGGGCATGCGCGGGGCCAACTTCGACGGACTTCCCGACATGCCCGGCGACCTTCGGGCGCTCCTGCGCGCGATGGTCGAGCCCGACTGCACGCGCCGGTTGCAGTCGGCGCAGGAGGTCGAGGCACGACTGATGGCGGTGCTGCCCGAGCTCGGCGTTGGCACCTCGAGCGTGCGTGCCCCCATCGCTTCGCCCGGTCCCGTGCCGCGCGGTGCCACCGAGGTGGTGCGGCCCGGCATGATGCCGGCTCCATCCGTGCCCGCGCAGCCTGGCCGGGGTCTCGGCCCGCTGTGGTGGGGCGTCATCGTCGCCGTGGTGCTCCTCGCGGGCGCCTCCGTCGGCTGGTGGATCGTCCGGAGCCTGCGTACCCCCGCGCCCGTCGCCGCCGCATCGAGCGATGCGGTCCCCGAGCTCGAGTCCTCCATGCTGGTCCCGAAGCCAGAGCCGAAGCCAGAGCCAGAGCCAGAGCCAGAGCCAGAGCCAGAGCCAGAGCCAGAGCCAGAGCCAGAGCCTCAGCCAGAGCCAGACGCCGAACCCGAGCCGGTCGTCGAGCCAGAGCCAGCCCCAAAGCCAGGCCCGAGGCCGGGGCCACGTTCACCCAAGGCCGCACCCAAGGCCAAGACCCCAAAGTCGGCCCCCAAGGCTCCCGACACCACGACGACGCCGGCGAGTGGTCGCACCGGCTGCGACGCGGTCCGCAACCGTGCCCGCGTCGCCGCGGAGACCGGGGAGTGGAAGGTGGTGCTCGCCGACACCAAGTCCAAACGATGCTGGTCTGGCGAGGGCACGACGCGCGAGCGCCTGCGCGTCAAAGCGCTCTACAAGCTCGGCCGCCACGCGCTGTGCGAGCGCGAGGGGCAGGAGTCCGGAGACCCCAGCGTGTGGAGCATCGTCGAGCTGTGTCGCAAGGCCAGCGGCGGCTGAGCGAGGCGCCGAACTGCGAGGCGCCGAACTGCGAGGCGCCGAACGGCGAGGCGCCAAACTGCGAGGCGCCGAACGGCGAGGCGCCGAATCGAAGACACCGCGCTCGAAAGCGCGGTGTGAATCAGAAGAAGACGCCCAGACACGGGCCAGACCGGCAGGCCGCCCAGATCCGGCCCAGGTCAGGCGACGTCGTAGCCGAACTCGGTGAGCTTCTTGATGACGATCCGTCGCGGGCGACCGGTCAACCGCATGATGCGGTCGATGTCGACGGTGTCTCCGCAGGTCTTGAACAGCTCTTCCCACCGCACCGGATGATCCGAGAGCGGCTCGAGTTCATGGCCTGCCATCTTGAAGAGCAACCCCCACAAGTCGCCGGTCGAACCGACGCCGAGTCGCGCGAACGCTTCGGTGCGATGCAGCTTGATCGTGCGGATCGCTTTCCCGGTGCGCGTGGAGATCTGCGCCATGGTCTGTCCCATGAGCGTGAAGTAGATGACCTGCCGCTGCGCGGGGGTCAGGTCGTACGCTTCGACGAGCGCATCGGTGAGCTTGTCCGGATCGAGCTTCACGGCGAGGAGGATACGCATTTTCCAAGCGCGTGGACACGCTGAAACCAAGAACCCGCGGCCACCCCGCAAATCTTCGCATCTGGCCGCGTCGGACAGGTCAGGCGCACGAATGGGCTCTCGCGCACGTCGGGCTTGACGAGGCGCCATGCCCCGCTGTACCTACCGCGCGCCGGCGAATCCCGCCGTTCGGGCGTCCGGATCCTTATTTGACCGGCCCGTCAACCATACGGACGCTGCGGACAGGGTGCGGCGGCGCGCCAGAAAAAGTCGATACACTTCGGGCGGCTCGCCATGGACTCGGCACTCCCGCTCATCCAGTACCACGCCTCGCTGCTGGCACCCGCGTGGGGACCTCACCCCGAGCCCATGGAACTCGAGGGTGTCTTCTTGCGCGTTCGGACCGTCGACGTCCGCGAGGAGCTCGGCGAGCCGTGGGTCCTGACCATCGAGGTCACGACCGACCATCCGCAGTTCGATCCATCGCGCCTGGCGGGCGCGGAGTTCGACCTGCACATGATTCGCGAGGACGCCGCCAACCCGGCGGAGAATGATGGGCGCTTCTTTCACGGCATCGTGCTCACCACGGAGTACGTCGGTTCCTTCGCCGAGGCCTATCACGCGAGGCTCATCATCGGTCCCGCGCTCTCGCTCCTGGGCCACACCAAGCGCAGCCGAATCTTCCAAGACCAGAGCGTCGTCGAGATCGCCCAAGACGTCGTGCGAGACACCCTCACCCCGCGCGGCGGTGAGCTCGACGTCAGTCGCCTCGCCCGGGACTACCCCGCGCGCGACTACTGCGTGCAGTACGAAGAGTCCGACCTTCGCTTCATGCAGCGAGTCCTGGCCGAAGAGGGCATCACGATCGCCTTCGAAGCCGACGCCTCGGGAGAACGCACCGTGCTGTACGACGACCACGGACGGTTCGGTTCGGTGCTGCGGGCGGTCGAAGGGCTCGACGGTTCGCCGGCGCCTCAGCACGTTCCGGTCCGCGGCGACCGAGGAGAGCTCGCCGACCTCGAGACGATCGCCGCCTTCGCGTGGCGGCACCGCGTGGTCCCCGCACATGGTGAGCTCGAGCAGTGGGACTGGAAACAAGCCAGTCCAGGGCCATTGGGGGCCCGTGTCCAGCCCGAAGTGCACGCTCCACGGTTCGTCGGAGAGCGATATGCGCAGGGCGGGCGCCGCCTTCAAGAGGAAGCGGGCGGCGACGGACCGCACATGGACGACACCGCCGATCGCCTCGAGCGCAGCCAGGCTCGGCTCGCCCTGGACGCCAGCGTCTTCGATGGCCTCTCCAACGTCCTGAGCATGACACCGGGCGCCACCTTCGAGCTCGACGGTCACCCCGACACCGAGCTCAACGGTCCGTACTACTGCCTGCGGGTCAGCCACCAAGCCGACGGCGCCGACGTCGAGGACGGCGGCACCGAGGATTCCAGCTACGACAACCGGTTCCTCTGCGCCTCCATCGAACAGCCGTTCGCGCCCGCGGCCCTGTCCCGTCCTCGCGTCTACGGTGTCCAGACCGCGACCGTGGTCGGCCCGTCCGGCGAGGAGATTCACACCGACGAGTACGGACGCATCAAGGTCCGGATGCACTGGGACCGCGAGCAACGCGACCGCGACGACGACACCAGCTGCTGGCTCCGCGTGGTGCAGAGCTGGGGCGGTGCGGGCTTCGGCACCCAGTTCATTCCGCGGGTCGGGATGGAGGTGCTCGTCAACTTCCTCGATGGTGACCCCGACCGCCCGGTCTGCGTCGGCTCCGTCTACAACGGCAGACACATGCCGCCCTACGTCCTGCCGGGCAACAAGACGCAAAGCGGCATCAAGACCCAGAGCACGCCGGGCGGCGATGGGTTCAACGAGCTGCGGTTCGACGACGCGGCGGGGCAAGAGGAGGTCTACTTCCACGCCCAGCGCGATCACAACGAGCGGGTCGAGCACGCCCACAGTCAGAGCGTCGGCGCCACCCAGAACGTCTCGGTCGGCAGCGACCAGAGCGTCTCGGTCGGCGGCTCGCGGGTGGTCGACGTCACCGGGGATCAGACGATCACCGTGGGGGCCCCGCCCCCTCCGGACGGAAGCGCGAGCGCCGGACCGTCCAACCACGCGTTGAGCGTGCAGGGGGACATCACCGTCACCTCCGAGCTTCAAAACATCACGATCACCGCCCCGCAGTCGATCTCCCTGGAGTGCGGCGGGACCTCGATCGTGCTCACGCCCACCGCGATCACGCTCGTCGCCGGCAACGGGACCCGACTGGACCTCCACGCCGGCCTCGCGATCGCGACCGCCGGCGCGGGCGTGGCGGTCGACATGGACCAAGCGGGCAAGATGAGCATCGCGTCGATCATCGGCAGCAGCATCGCGATGGACGACGAGCTTCGGCTCACCTCCGGGAGCCAGAGCGTGCTCGACCTCAGCGACAAGGTCCTGGCGCGCAGCTCGGCCGGTGCTTCGGTCGAGCTGACGACGGACGCGGCGGTGGTCGGTGGCAGCGTGATCGCGCAAGGCAGCGCCGCCAAGCTCGAGATCGCGACCGGGATCGAAGGCAGCGGCGGGAACATCTCGCTCGGCGCCGGCCCCTCCACGCTCGAGCTGACCGCAACATCTGCCAAGCTGTGCAGCCCGACCGTGGAGTTGACGGGCATGGGCGCGGTCAACATCGGTGCCCCCAACGTGAAGATCAACTGAGCCGGCCATGGAGTCCCTCGGCACGCCGATCGAGCGCCTCACCGAGGCGATGACCGCGTTCGTTCGGACGCCGGCCACCAAGCTGCTGCACGTGGACGCGGCCGTGCGGTTGCGCAAGGGCTGCATCGAAGCGGTGATGGCCTACGAGCGCGACGCGGCCAACACCGCGCCGTTCTACCTGTTCGAACAAGAGCACACCCCGTCGCGCCCCGGCTGGTTCGAGCGATCGGAGCACGCGTACGCGCAGCACGCTCACCGAGCCGAGCGAATGAACGAGCACGGCGAAGCCCTCGCCGCGCTTCCGCCCGGCACCCCGGCCGGGACGCCGCAGGCCGGATTCGCCGCCGCGCTCCTGCAGCTCGCGCATGCCCAGCCCGAAGGCGCGCACGGCATGGTGGTGGTGCTCGCCCCCACGACCCTCGCCGCGCCCGAGGCGTGGCACGCCGGACTTCAGCCGCTGCTGATGGATCCTGCGCTCGCCGCGGTCCGCTTCGTCGTGCTCGAGACGAGCCCAGGGCCCACCGCCAGCGTCGCCACATCGCTCAAGGACCGTGGCGCCACCGTCCGCGTCGCCCCCAACGCCTCGGCCGAGGACCGCGACATCGAGGCGTTGCTCGAAGATCTGGTGCCCGGCGGTCCGCCCCCGGGGGCCAAGCCCGACGTCTCCGCGCCGCCACATCCCACGGCGGGGTCGCCTCCCGAACCCACCGCCGACGCCCAGCTGCGCGGGGCCATCGCGCAGAAGCTCATCGAATCCACGCTCGCCATGAAGCGGGGCCGGGCTGCCGAGGCGGTGCAAGCCACCCGCGAAGCCCGTGACCTCAGCGCCACCGCAGGACTTCACCGCGATGCGATCAACCTCGAGCTGCTGCTCGGCGGCCAGCTGCTCTCCGCGGGCAGTCCTCGGCAGAGCGAGGCCGCGTTCTCGCGCGCCATCGAGACGGCGACCGAGCAGGGCAAGGATGCCCAGGCCGCCACGGGCCAGTTCGCGCTCGGGGCCAGCAAGCTCTCGCGTCGCGACAAGCAGGGCGCGCTGGTCTGCTATGCCCAGGGCACCGTCGCCGCAGAGCGCTCCGGTCAGCCGGCGCTCGCGATCGAGGGCGGGCGCCTCACCGGACAGCTCGCCAGCGAGCTCGGCATGCAAGCCCAGGCGATCGCGTTCTTCACCAAGGCCGTCAAGCTGGCCGAAGCCGCGGGACCGCAGGCGCCTCTGACCTCGGCCGGAGAGTCGGCCCGCGCCCTTGCGACGATGTGTCGCGCACGTGGCCTGGACGATCAGGCGGCCAAGTTCGCCGCGCAGGCCGACGCGTTCGAGAACGTCGTCGTGCCCGCGCAGCCGACTGCCCTCGCGCAGGGCCCGACGGATGCGGATGCCGTCGCAGAGCCCGTGCCCCCGTCGCCTGCCGACCCCGCGGGGGCGCCCCAGGGCTACCTTCCCGTCGGCGTCGCCCAAGCGCCCGCGGGTGTCCAAGCCCCAGGCGCGATGGTCTTCGGCGCCCCGCCCTCCGACGACGAAGAGGGCACGGACATGCTCAGCGTCGCCGACGTCCAGCGGATGCGCGCGGGGGTCGAGGCCGCCTCGGGCGAGGGGCTCGCGCTCGACCCGGTCGACTCCAGCGCCCCGCCCGAGGGGCTCGATGAAGCGGCGCTCGAGAAGCTTCGGGCCGCCACCTTCGACGTGCTCGACGAAGACTCCAGCAGCATGCTCTCACGCGAGGAGCTCGCCGCGCTCACCGGTGAAATCCCCTTCGAGCTGCCGCCCCAGCCCGAGCCCGCCGCGCAAGGGCCGGGTCTCCGGGCGCCGGCAGCTCCGCCCGCGGCCGATCTCGGCTTCGACCTCTCCAAGCTCGAGGCGCTTCGCGACGCCGACATCGACGACGAAGAGGATGGAGGCGCGACGCTCCACCGCCGGGATGCCTTCGAAGACGAGTGAGCTACCATGCTCGCGCCATGAGCGAGCCCTTCGTCTTCGATCCCCCCACGCGCGTCCTCCTCGGCCCTGGCCCCAGTGAAGTCCCGCCGCGGGTGCTCTCGGCCCTCGCCCGGCCCACCGTCGGCTACATGGACCCCAGCTACGTCGCGCTGATGCAGGAGCTGCGCGGCCTGATGCGAATGGTCTTCGACACCGAAAACGACGCGACCCTCGCGGTGACCGGCGCCGGGACGGCCGCGATGGAGGCCGCGGTGTTCAACGCGGTCGAGCCGGGGGAGAAGGCGCTGGTCTGCGTGCATGGGTACTTCGGAGACCGCCTGCGCCAGATCATGGAGCGCGCAGACGCACAGGTCGTCGTCGTCGAGTCCACGTGGGGCACGCCCACCGGGGCCGCCGACGTCGAGGCGGCGCTGAAACGCGAGGGGGACGTCAAGGTGGTGGGCATCGTGCACGGTGAGACCTCCACCGGCGTTCGCCAGGACATCCCCGAGATCGCAAACCTCGCGCACGAGCACGGCGCGGTGCTCATCGCCGACACCGTCGCGTCCCTGGGCGGCGCCGCGTTTGCGACCGACGCCTGGGGGGCCGACATCGTCTACACCGGGGCGCAGAAGTGCATCAGCGCCGTCCCGGGAATCTCGCCGATCACCTTCAGCGAGCGCGCGATGGACAAAGTGCGATCTCGCAGCCAGCCGTGTCGAAGCTGGTATCTCGACGTCCTGCTCAACCTGACCTACTGGGACACGCCGCCGAAGTACCACCACACCGGCCCCATCAACCTCTCGTACGCACTGTACGAAGGTCTGCGCATCATCGAAGAAGAAGGGTTGGACAACCGCACGGCGCGCGTCCAGCGAACGGCCGAGGCGATGTGGGCAGGCTTCGAGGCGATGGGCATCTCGATGCTGGTCCCGGTGGAGAACCGCCTGCCCACCCTCACGACCGTGTGCGTGCCCGACGGGGTCGACGAAGCCAAGGTTCGTGCGTACCTCATGCACCACCACGGCATCGAGATCGTCGGCGGGCTCGGGCCGCTCGCGGGCAAGGTCTGGCGCGTGGGCCTGATGGGCGCGTCGTGCCAGCCCCGACACGTCATCTTGCTGCTCGCGGCCATGGAGGCCGCGCTGAAGGCCCAGGGCTGGGGCGTCCCGGCCGGAGCGGGCGTTGCGACGTTCACCGAACGGCTCGGGGGATGACCCCGCGTGGGTGAATCCTCCTCGACATGAGGGCTCGGCTTCGGCTATCGGGGGGCATGTCGTTCACGGACCTGCGCTACGAGGTCAGCGCCCCGCTGGCCACGATCACCCTCGACCGCCCCGAAGCCCGCAACGCGTACAGCGAGGCGATGGTGCAGAGCCTCATCGATGCCCTCGACGCCGCCGAGCGCGACGCGTCCGTGCGCGCCGTCGTGCTGACCGGCGAGGGCCGGTCCTTTCACGCCGGAGGTGACCTCAAGCGCATGCAGAGCCAAAGCGGCATGTTCGCCGGGGGCCCCGTCGCGCTGCGCCGGCAGTACATCGACGGCATCCAGCGGATTCCTCGCCGCATCGCGGCGTTCGACAAGCCGCTCATTGCGGCGATCAACGGCGCGGCCATCGGCGCCGGGCTCGATCTCGCCTGCATGTGCGACATTCGCGTCGCCGCCGAAGGGGCCAAGCTCGGCTCCACGTTCGTGAAAGTCGGCCTGGTGCCCGGTGACGGCGGTGCCTACTTCCTGGCGCGGACCATCGGATTTCCTCGCGCCCTGGACATGGTGCTCACCGGACGGTTGGTCGACACCGACGAGGCGCTGCGAATGGGGCTGGTGCACGCCGTCGTGCCCGCAGAGGCGCTGATGGACGCGGCGCGCGAGCGAGCGACGCTCATCGCGCAGAACGCACCGCTGGCGGTATCGCTCACCAAGCGGGCCGCGTACCGCAGCTGGGACGCCGACCTCGAGACCGCGCTGGAGCTGGCCGCCAGCTATCAGGGCATGGTCCAGAACACCGACGACCACCGAGAGGCCGTCGCCGCGATCTTGGGCAAGCGCGCGCCGAACTTCAAGGGGGGTTGAGCCATGTCGGACGCAGGTCTGCTGCAGCGATCGATCCGCACCCTGGCATGGCTCGGTGACGTGGCGTTCGAGCGGGATGTCCGGTGGAGGGTCTGCCGCCGCGGCGACTACCCCGTCGACAGGCTCGACGCGATCAAGGCCGCCATCGTGCGAGCCGAGGCCCAGGCCGCGCTCCTGGAGCTCATCGATCCCGACCTCAGCGAGGATGAGCGGCTGATCGTGCAGCGGGGCCGAAACGCCAAGACCACGAGCCTTCGCGGCAAGAAGGACACCAAGAGCTACCGCAGCGCGACCGGCTTCGAGGCTCTCGTCGCGCAGTGGGCCCTCTCCGAGGATGCCTGGGGCCGATATGAGGCGCTCGTGGTGCCGCGCCTCGAACCAATGATCGACGCGGCCGTCGCTCAGATGGCGAAGCGGCCGCGTCGCGGATGAACCGGCAGGACCCGGCAGGACCCGGCAGGACCCGGCAGGACCCGGCAGGACCCGGCAGGCTCAGGCCGCCGGTTGCAGGGTCTCGTCCTGCGCCGCGGCGGGCTTGGCGGACTTGCTGGACCGACTGCGCTTGACCCCGGCAACGATGTGCGCGGGCGGTTCCTTGAGGTCCCAGACCAAGCCCACGAAGCTCATCGCCTTGAGCACGCAGTAGGTGATGTCGAGCTGCCACCAGCGGAAGCCCTGGCGGGTGCTGTTCATGTAGTGGTGGTGGTTGTTGTGCCACCCCTCCCCGAGGGTCAGCAGCGCCAGGAACCAGTTGTTGCGGCTGTCATCGGTCGTGTCGTACGGACGCCGACCCCACACGTGGGAGAGCGAGTTGATCGTGAAGGTCGCGTGCCACACCAGCACGGTGCTGAACATGAACCCGACGAGCAGACCGGGGAGTCCGCCCCACAGGTAACACCCGATGCCCAGCAGCGTCGGCGGCACCAGCCAGTACTTGTCGAGAAGGACCAGCTCCGGGTAGCGCGTGAAGTCCTTGATCCGGCTGTACTTGGTCTTGTCGTTGCCGTCGTAGATCCAGGCGACGTGCGAGTACCAGAAGCCGTGCTGGCGAGGGGAGTGCAGGTCCTGCTCGGTGTCGGAGTACTTGTGGTGGTCCCGATGGTGTGCCGCCCACCACAGGGCGCCACGCTGCGAGGAGGTCTCCGCCACGAACGCCATCACGAACTGCAGCCAGCGGCTGGTCTTGAAGGTTCGGTGCGCGAAGTACCGGTGATAGAAGCCCGTCACCGCGAACATGCGCACCAGGTACAGCGCGCCACACACCGCCCAGACCTGCCAGCTGACGTCGAGGAACAGGCCTGCGAACGCCAGCACGTGGATTGCGGCGAACGGCCAGATGTCCTTCATCTGGTAGTCGCGCAGAGTCCGCGCCTGCTTTCCGGGGGCACGGGAGGGCGTTTGGGGGACCTCGAACGGCTTCATCGTCGAGAACAGTGTGGCGTCCGACCAGCGGTGTCGGGGTCACACTCCCGTCCCCGGGCGTCATGGTTCTGTCTACGGCAGGGTTCGTTACACTCCCGGGCAGATGGTCGACCCGCCTCCCTCCAAGCCCCCGCCGGCGCCCACCGGCAGCCATGGGCGCCGAGAGCAGCTCGAGGAGATCATCTTCGGAACCGCGAGCCCTGCCGGCCGCGCGTTCGACGTCGTGCTCCTGCTGGTGATCGTGGCGAGCGTGATCGCCGTCATGCTCGAGAGCGTCGAGGCGATCAACGCGCGCTTCGGGGACGCGCTGCGGGTGATCGACTGGATGTTCACGATCCTGTTCCTCGCGGAGTACGGCACACGGGTCTGGGTTGCTCGTCATCGCCTGCGCTACGTCGTCTCGTTCTTCGGCGTCGTCGACCTGCTCTCCATCCTGCCCTCGTTCCTGAGCTTCTTCTTCAGCGGCGTGCATTCGCTGCTGGTGATTCGCGTCCTGCGGCTGCTGCGAGTGTTCCGCGTGCTCAAGATCGTGCGCTTGCTGGGCGAGGCCAACCAGCTGCTGCTGGCGCTCCGGGCGAGCGCGGCGAAGATCACGGTCTTCATGGGCGCCGTGCTCACGGTCGTGGTCGTGATGGGCGCGATGATGCACCTGGTCGAAGGTGCCGAGAACGGCTTCACGAGCATTCCGCGAAGCATGTACTGGGCCATCGTGACGATGACCACCGTGGGGTATGGCGACATCGCGCCCTCCACCGTCTTGGGCCAAGCCATCGCCGCGGTCCTGATGCTGTTGGGCTACGGCATCCTGGCCGTGCCCACCGGGATCGTCTCCGCGGAGTTCGTGCAGGCGATCCGGGGCGAAGAGGAGCAACCGATCCGCTGCCAAGAGTGCGGTGCGACCGGCCACCACGATGACGCCAACTTCTGCAGGTTGTGCGGAACGGAGCTGATCTGATTCTGATGGAGACGACGTGGATGTTGGCGGGGCTGTTCGCGGCCTCGGGGGTGTTGTTCGTGCTCACCGGCCTGGGGCCCCTGCGCTATGGACGGCACGCGCGGCCCGGGGCGGGCGGCGTCCCGATTCGCGTCGCATGGGTGATGATGGCGTCACCGGGGCTGGTCTTGTGTCCGCTCATCTTCCGAGAGACCGGCGGCGGCGGACTGGTCCCGACCGCGATGCTCACCTTGTGGATGCTGGCCTACGGGTGGCGCGGACTCCTGTATCCGCTCCTGCTTCGCGGTACGCATCGCAAGCGCATGCCGTGGGGGGTGGTCATCCTGGGCATCGTCTTCACCGCGGCGCTGGGCTACCTCAATGGGCTCGTCCTGGCGGAGACGTGGCGTGCCTATCCCCTCCGGTGGCTGTGGAGCGTTCGTTTCCTGTACGGGACGATGCTGTTCTTGGTCGGAATGTTCGTCTCGCGGGCGTCGGACCTCGCCCTGATCGGGCTGCGTCGACGCGGAGATACGGGCTACATGGTCCCCCGCGGCGTGTTCTTCGAGGAGATCTCGTGCCCGAACTACCTCGGCGAGATTCTGATGTGGATCGGTTGGGCCGTGTTGACCTGGTCGAAGCCAGGGCTGGCGTGCGCCACGTTGCCGCTGGCGCTCCTGCTTCCGCGCGCGGTGTCCCATCAGCTGTGGTACCGCCGAACCTTCCCCGACTACCCGCCCAGCCGGCGCGCGATCCTGCCGTTCGTCCTGTAGGGTCTCCAGCGCACGACATCGATGTCGCGCCTGGCAGGTGGATCGGAGGCCAATCCGGGCGTTTGCGTCATGGCCCCACCCACTTTGGCAGGACGCCGTGCGCCTCGCGACAGATTTTCCCAACGATCCTGGGTGGGTGCCGTTTTGGCACACGCTCTGCAACAAGAGTCGACATCCGCGAGTCCTTGGCCTGACTTACTGCATTTGAACCTTGGCCTGGCTTGGCTTAATCGACGACTCCTCGCGGACCCTGACCCTGACTTTGCTGCGTTCCTTACCTTGACCTGACTTCTTGACCTGACTTCTGGACCTGACTTCTTGACCTGACTTTGCTGCAAGCGCGCACCTTGGCTTTCGTTCGAACCTTCCCCATCGTGCATCCCTTGGCTTGAGATCGAGACTTCACTCGCGCGCGTCGTCTCTCGAGAAAAGAACCTGGGCTCGGTCGGGTCTCCACCCCGCTCGAGCTCAGGTTCTTTCCTTTGGTTCTCGTGGTGTCGGAAGGGTCAGACCTGAGAGTCCCGGACTGCCTCGAGATAGTCGCGGAGATGCGGGACGATCGGCAGCGCCAAGACCTCGTCGGGACGCCGGAAGCCAGCCCAGACGACCTCTCGGTTGTCGACCTCGACCGTGATCGCCCGATCGAGCTGCACTTCGCAGATCGTCACGTGGTCGCGCCGGTTCTCGTAGGGCTTGGTGTCGGAGTAGGCCAGCCGAAGGTCCGACGCCGAGACCTCGACGCCGACCTCCTCGCGAAGCTCTCGCGCAGCCCCCTCTTCGGGGCTCTCACCGGGACGCACGTACCCTCCTGGTAGGGTGTAGTCACGGCGGTAGGAGTTCTTCACCAGCAGGATCTGGCCCTCGAACCACGCGGCGATCAGCGCTCCATGCGTGTGCGGATTTCGAAGCCCCCAGTACGCCCGGAGCACCCGGTGCGCCGCCTTGTACGCGGTCCGAAAGCCCAGATCGACCGCCTCCCGACGCACCGAGTTCACTCGCCCAGACACGCAGCACTCGTGCCACACGCCTGGGCCTCCGTCAAAGGCCTCCTGCCTCGACGCATCAGTACGGGGTGCAGGACGGCGCGTCGAAGTCCGCAGCGTCGCGCGGCAGCAGCTTGTAGTTGCCGAAGCTGTAACTGTGCACACCCGTGATGCCGGCGAAGGTCTCGTCGGCCGCGCACGCGTTGTCGATGTCCCCGAAGATGAGGTCGTCGACCCGGTATCCGCCTGTGATGCCGAACTCGTCGAAGTCCTCGGGGGCGTCCGGGTTCATGTCGGTGATCGACACGGCGCCGATGCTCACCAGCATCGACTCGTAGGGCTCGGCGTCCGGCCCGGAGGCCAAGTCGGCGGGGTCGAACGCGATCGGATCGAAGGGCAACATGTCGCCCGCCTCCTCGAGGGTCACGACGGCGTCGCTTATCTGGCTGGTGTCGAAGAACTCCTCGTAGACGCCCGAGACGGTGACGCGATCACCGACCTGAAGCCCCCCGGCGGGTCCGAACACAGCGATCCCAGTCCACGGTTCGAGCGAGTCTTCTTGAACGACGTAGCCCTCGCCGTCGGTCTGGACGGCGGTGACATAGACACCCGCGACCGTCACGGCCGTGCCCGAGTTCGGGTGATTCGGAGCATCGGGGTTGCGAATCGTGACGATGGAGAGGGCGCACGCGGAGGCGCCTGGGTTGGCCTGCGAGCACGTGTCGCAGACGTCGCCCTTGCCGTCCTCGTCCGCGTCGGCCTGATCCCCGTTGGGCTGCAGCGGGCAGTTGTCATCCCCGTTGAGCACGCCATCGGCGTCGATGTCGGCGCCTTCGAGCGCCACGCAGGCGTCCGCATCGTCGAGCGGGCAGAGGTCGCAGACGTCACCGATCCCGTCCTGATCGGCGTCTCCCTGCTGCCCTTCGAGCGGCCGAATCGGGTTGAACACCTGGGGACAGTTGTCCTCGCCGTCGTCGATGCCGTCGCCGTCGACGTCGGCGTCGCTGGTCCCGGCATACTCCGGTCGCGAGGGCAGGCAGGTCGGCTCGTTCTGCGGCGGACCGTCACAGAAGAACAGCGGGTAGGAGCTCTCGATCGCGCTTCGCACGGCGCTCAGCGACGTGCCGGCGTCATCGGCCACGCAGGCCCGCTTGGCGACTCCGCACACGTCCAGCGGCTCACACGCGGCTTTGCCAAGGGCGCCCGCGTCCATCAGCCCCTCGTCCCCGTAGAGAGGATCGCCGCCCCGCATCACCAGCACGACGTCCGAGAGCTCGGCCTCGACCACCGCCTGGTGGTCGACCCGATCGCCGGCGGCAAAGATCGCGATATCGGCGACGTAGCCGGTCGCGAGCTTGCCGATCGCCTGGTGCGTCCCGGTCGACAGTGCCCCGTTGAGGGTGACCATCTTCCACAGGTCCGCGTCACTGAAGTGGCCGCCGAAGTAGACGGAGTTGAGCTGGTCCGCGCACCGGAGCTCGCGCAGCATGTTCATGGAACCCGAGGCGACCCAGTCGGTGCCCAGCGACAGCGCCACACCCATGCGATCGAGCAGCGTGATGGGAGCGGTGTTGCCGTACAGCACGATGTTGGAGCGCGGAGACCACACCACGCGCGTGTAGTCGTCACCGAGCAGTCGCGCCTCGGCCGCGCCCACGCCCACGGCGTGGATGACCGCGGTCTGCGGGGCGACCAGGTCGAGGTCCCCCATGCTCGTGCAGGTCAGCTCATTGCGCGCGGCCTGGTTGATGCCTTCGGCGATGTGCGGCAGGTAGGCCGACTCGTTCGCGATGTCTTGTGCCGACGTCGCCCCGCTGCCATAGCCGCAGCCCTGCTCGATCATCGTCCCGCTGCTGTCGTCGAGCGGGAAGGTGTCGGTGTTGGCCGCGGTGACCGGGAGCCCCTCGAGCAGCGGCGCGATGTCGAGGTTGCGGAGCAGACCGCGCTCCCCGCCCGCGCCGGCGATCGAGGTGACCCCGCTCATCAAGAAGCGCAGCTCGGCGGCGAGCACCTCCTCTTGCGAGGCGCCGCCGTCGACGTTCAGCTCGATGTTGCCGTTCGCGCCGGTTCGCCACTCGTGCCGATGGTCGTACCGCTGCGGACCGTCGCCGATCGGTCTGTTGCCCGCGAAGGTGATGTGCTCGTGCGGATTGATGAGCCCCGGCGAGATCACCCCGCCCGCGCACGTCACCACGGCGGCGGCGTCGTAGCCGGCCGCGCCGCTGCAGTCACAGTCGACGCACGCGATGATGCCGGCCGCATCCACGAAGACCTCGCCACCGCGCAGCGTCTCCTCGGGCGCCAGAATGGTCCCGCGCAGGACGTACCCGCCCCCACCACCGCCATCGACCGCGCACGTGCCGGCGCTGGGCGCCTCGAGCACCGTTCCGCACTCGGTGACCTCACCGCCGGTGTCTGTGTTGCCCGGGTCGGTGTCGGTCTCCTCGGTGTCGGTCCCGCCCATCGTCGTCGTGGGTCCGCTGGTCCCGATGTCGGTGTCCGTGCTCCCCGCATCTCCCCCAGCACCAGCGTTGGTGCAGGCCATCAACCCGAGCGAGGCAACACAGATCCAAGGCGACCAAGTCTTCCGCATGACGCGGCACCATAGCAGTCTGGCGAATCGGGCTCGGCGACACCGTCCTGACACCGGTGCCCCACCCTGCGTTCTCGTGCAACACACCATTTTCAAAGGGTTTTCTCGTGTCGACGGCTCGCCGCGGCTCCCCGCCGGGGACTGCGCGCCTGTGTTATAGGAGTGGGATGCGACGAGGCTTTTCGGTCTACGTGCTGGGCGGACTCGCCGCGGGTGTGGGCTGCGGCTTGCTGACCCCCTATCCCGGAGATGGCAACCCGGCCGAGATCCTTGCGGGCCAGTCCGGCGGCACCAACGGGTCACCGTTCGACACCGGCGATCCGCAAGAGCCGCTGCTCGACCCCGCGTTCGACGAGAGCGTCAGCATCATCTCCAACGAAGACGTGATCGTGGCCAACCCCGGACAGGCCTTCACGGTCGACCTGGAGTTCCAGGCCAGCAACGAGAACGTCGTCGGCGGCGGGATTCAGTTCCCGGGCTCCGACGAGATCCAGTGGACGTTCATCGACGGGCTCGAGGGCCAAGACCGCGGCCGCATCCAGTTCGGCTACGTCGTCGACGCCAACATCTGCGACCAGGTCCCGCCCCTGTGCCACAAGATCGAAACGCAGCAGTTCGCGGTCGCGCGAAACGTCGCGCCCGATCGCGACGTCGACAACGACGGCACCCCCGATGGAGACTTCGTCGTCTCCAGGCCGCAAGACGTCACGGTCGTCCTGCGCTGCAGCAGCTGCGACTCGCCGAGCTGCCGGGAGATCGAGGAGCTAGCCGGGGAGTGTCAGTTCTGCAACCAGCCGCCCGCGTGCCAGCAGGTGTTCGAGATGTGCTTCGAGGAAGGGCGGCCGAAGTTCGACACCGATGAGGCCGAGGACTTCGAGCGCTTCTTCGGTCCCGACGGGCTCGCGTGGCGCTCGGGCACCGTGTGCATTCCCGATGAAGACGGCAACACCGCCGCCGAGCAGCTCTGCCTCAACTCTCTGGACGATGCGTTGGCGGAATGCATGGACGAGGACACCGACACGGACGCACCCACGACCGGATCCGGCACGGGAGGCTGAATGATGAGCCGCGCAGCATTTGCCCAAACGTGCGCCACCATCTGTGCGCTGGCCGTCCTTCACAGCTCGGTCGTGCTCGCAGCGCCCGCGGAGGATGACGTCGCAGGTTCCGACGCGGCCGACGCCCAGCCCGACGAGAGCCCCGAGCCGAGCACCTCGGCCTCGGACGACGATCCCCAGGCCGAGACCCAGGACGACGATCCCACCTCGGAGGCACCCGACCCCTCCGACGCCGAGGAACCCGACGCCGAGGAGCCCGATCCCACCCAGCAGGAGGCGGCTGCCCTGTTCCGCGAGGGCTCGATGTTCTACGAGCTGGGCCAATACGAGGAGGCGATCGTCAAGTTCGAGGCGGCGTGGAAGCTCGCTCCGGTGCCGCAGCTGCTCTTCAACCTCGGCCAGGCGCACCGACGCTGGTTCGAGGTCGATCCCGACATCGACCATCTGCGCCAGTCCAAGACGTTCTTCGTCAACTACGACAAGCGCATGAACACGGATCCGAGCTACGGCGCTCGCGAGGCCGACTACGTGGAGAACATGATCGAGAAGCTCGATGCGCAGATCGAGCTCGAGGAGGCCAAGGAAGCCGAGCGCAACCGGGTGATCGTCAACGGTCCGAGCGCTGCAGACATCGAGGCGCTCGAGAAGCGTCGAATCCAGCGGGAGCGGCAGCTCGCGTCATCGCGGCGGCTCAGCGGCGCGGGTATCGGCATGATCATCGCCGGCTCGGTGGCGGCGGGTGTCGGCGTCGGCGGCATCCTGGCCCGAACCGCCTACAAGGTGGTGCTCGACAACTCGTCGACCGCTGACCCCAACTCGCCCACCCTCGCGACCGCGGCCGAGGACCGACGGCGGCGCAACGGGTACCTGATGTCGGGCCAAGTCGGCTTTGGGGGCCTGATCGCGGCCGCCGTGTTCTTGCCCATCGGGATTGGGCTCCGGGTCACCGGTGGGATTCTCGAGCGCCGCGCCCTCGACGGTGCCGCGCCCGAGGGCGCCGCGGGCCAAGACGCCGCGCCGGCCAAGAAGGAAGAGCCCGCGCCCAAGGTCGCCCTCGAGCCCACCTCGACCGGCCTGATGCTGCGCTTCTAGCGAGTCCCGGTCGCCGCGGCCGCGCGCATCAATCTGAGCCGGGGCTCCATCGCCGAGACGACTTCTTGTCGGCGGCGCGTCGCTTGGCATCGAGCCGGCGCCGGATGGAGCCGCGGGTGGGCTTGGTGGGCCTCCGCGTCTTGCGCACATGGGTCGCGGCCTCGATCCACCCCGCCAGACGCTCCAGCGCCTGGGCGAGGTTGGCTGCCTGGCTGCGGGCGGACTGACTGATGATCACCAGCCGCCCCTGCGCATCGAGCCGGGCCCCGTGGCGCTCGACGAGCCGTGCGCGAATTTCCGGCCGCAAGGAGACGTTGGCGGGAAGATCGAAGCGCAGGTCGACCTTGGACGCGACCTTGTTGACGTTCTGCCCGCCCGGTCCCGAGGACCGCGCCGCCGTCCACGAAAGGTCGCACGCTGGAATGACCAGCGGACCCCGGTCGGTCTTGATGTGCAGGTCGTCCATGCCGCTCCCAGAAGCGCTGCAAGGTAGCAGCGAACGCGCGGCTGACAAGGCGGTGGTACCGTTGATGTGGTGCTGCCCGACGATCAGTTCGCGAACGTGCTGAGGCGAGCGATGGTGCTGATGACGCGCGTCGATGGCCACATCGACGACGATGAGCTGATCCGCGTGCAGTGGATCATGCGCAAGCTCTTCGACGAGTCGCTGAGCGAGAACGACGTGCGGACGCTCGTGCACGAGCAAGTCAGCGCCGGCATTCGCTTGCCCGACCTCCTGTCCGAGCACGCACTCGAGCTCGACCATGACCAGCGCCGACGCGTCCTGGAGGTGGCGTTCGCGATCGCGAGCGCCGATGGAACGATCGTCGATGAGGAAGACGCGCTGATGGCTCGGATCGCGAAATCGCTGCACATCGATCCCAGCGAGTACCGGACCCTCCTGCGGCACGCGATGGTAGCCCGCGAGTTCCTGTAGCCCCCCCCTGCAGTCCGTTGACCGACGACGCGCACGAGACCGCCTCGCCCCTGGGCAGGACACCGATCGACGACTCGATGGAGTTCGCGCTGTCGGCCTCGGCGGTCGAACACGCCCTGTTCGGCCAGACGACGTCGGTCCAGATCGGCCGCTTCGTACTCCTGGGGGAGCTCGGCCGCGGCGGCATGGGCGTCGTCTACTCCGCCTGGGACCCGCAGCTAGACCGGCGCGTAGCCCTCAAAGTGGTGCGCCCCGAGCTCGCAGGCGAGCGCCGAGACGCCCGCATGATCCGCGAAGCAAAGGCCGCCGCCCGCCTCTCCGACCCGCATATCGTCGCGGTGCACGAGGTTGGTGAGGCCCAGGGTCGCATGTTCATCGCGATGGAGTACGTGACCGGCGAGAGCCTGGGCTCGTACACCGCGAGCACCCACGGTTGGAAGGTGACCGTGCAGCTGTATCTGCAGGCCGCGCGGGGCCTGGCTGCGGCCCACGCCGCGGGCATCGTGCATCGCGACTTCAAGCCCTCCAACGTGCTCGTCTCGGGACCCCAGCAGAAGCTGCGGGCGCAGGTGACCGACTTCGGCGTCGCACGGGTGGCCTCGAGCCCCGATGAGCCGGCCGAGACCGTCGCCGAAGCGCCCGTCGACCTCACCGTCGACGGCGCCATGCTGGGGACCCCGGCCTACATGGCGCCCGAGCAGTTCGATGGTGCGAGCGTTGGACCGGCGGCGGACCAGTTTTCGCTCTGCGTCGCGCTGTTCGAGGCCCTGTACGGTTCCCGCCCCTTCCGCGGGGATACGGTGGCGGCACTCTCGGTCTCGGTGCACGCCGGCACGATCACCCACACCTCTCGCGGGAGGGTGCCTGCAGCGATCGATCACGCGGTCCGCAGGGGCCTGCGCGTCGACCCGGCCGCCCGACACCCGGACATGGGCGCGTTGATCGACGCGCTCGAGTCCGCGACGCATCGGCGACGCCGGTTCGCCACGGTCGGCGCGATCGGCCTGGCGATCGGCTCCGCCGCGATCGCCGGGGCGCTGGGGCGTGGAGACGCTGGACCGCGCTGCCAGGGCCTGGACGAGGCGTGGACGGTGGCGGCTGGACATGGCGACGACCTCGTCCAAGGCCTCGTGGAGCTCAGTCCGGGGGACGACACCCTCGCGAAGACCACCGCGTCGAGCATCGATCACTACGGCCGCCAATGGGTTGGAGCGCGCACGAGCGTGTGCGAGGCGACGCAGGTCTTGGGCACCCAGTCGCCCGCGCTGCTCGACGTGCGCGTCGCATGCCTCGATCAGCTGCGCCTCGAGGCGTCCGGCCTGTTCGAGGCGCTCGCCGACGAGAGCGCCGCGACTCGGCGGACCGCGCTGGATGCCGTCAGCCGCCTCGACCCTCCCTCGTTCTGTACGTCCGCCACGGCCGCCAACACGGCCGTCCCGCCAGAGGACCCGGCGCTTCGCGAGTCCTACGACGCGCTGCTCGACGGGTTGGCCGCCGTACGCACGGACTTCCGCCTCTCCCGCTGGAAGGCCGGCCACGCGCACACCAGCGCGCTGCTCGAGCAGGCGCGCGACTACGGAGACGACAAGCTCATCGCGCGCGTGCTCGCGGTCCATGCGATGTTCGAGGCGCGGGTCGGGGATCCGAAGCGGGCCGCGGCGTGGATTCGGGAGGCGCTGATGCTCGCGGTCCGCGAGGGGGACGACGCGAGCGCTGCGAATCACGCGCTGGGGCTGGTGTACGTCTACGGCTATGTGCTCGGGGACACCGACACGGCCGAGATGTTCGGTGCGCTGGCGCTGGCCTGGATCGGCCCGAGCCCCGAGCAAAGCTCCGCCCGCGCCGCCGCGCTCGACAACCTCGGCATCAACGCCTTCAAGGCCGGCGATTACGTGCTCGCCGAAGAGCGGCACCGGGCCGCCCGCTCCCTGCTCGAGTCGGGGCCCGAAGACATCCGCGCCTCGATCAACCTGGCCGCAGCCCTCGCGGTCTCGGACGAACTCGACAAACACCAAGAGGCCCGCGCGCTGCTCGAGCAGACCCTCGCGGACGCCGAGTCCGCCTATGGACCCTCGCATCCGACGCTCGCCGCGATCTTGCAAAACCTCGCCGGGCAAGCGCCGCTGACGATCCCCTGCGGCGACGCGCTGCCGATGCTCGAGCGCGCGCTCGAGATCAAGGTCGAGGCCTTGGGCCCGCATGCGCTTCCGCTCATCTCGACCCTCATGACGCTGAGTACCTGTCATCGCGAGGCCGGTGCTCCGGCCGACGCGCTGCAGGTGGCCGATCGGGCGATCGCCATCGTCGAGGCCAAGCTCGGTCCGCAGGCGCCGCGCGTGTTGGGTCCCCACGAGCGACGAATCGAGGCCCTGCTCGCGATGGGCCGACTCGACGATGCGCAGCACCAGCTGGATGCGACCACTGGGCTGGCCGAGGCGCTGTTCGGCCTCGACGATCCGGAGGGCTACGGCCTGTTCACGCACCGCGCTGCCCTGCTCCGCGCCCGAGGCCTCCACGAAGAGGCGCTGGTCCCAGCGACGACCGCGGTGGAGCTGGCCCGCGCGCTGAGTCCGTCCAGCCCGTGGACGCACAAGCAAGAGCTCTCGCTGGCCGCGCTGCTCGTTCACCTCGGACGAGCGGAGGAGGCGGAGCCGTATCTGCGAAGCGTCATCGCGTCGAAGCATCCCGGACCGCTGGCGCGGCGTCTTCGGGTGGAGGCGACCGCCCTGCTCGCCCAGGAGTAAGGCTCACCGCTCCTTGGGCCCCAAGGCCCGAGCCCACGCGTCGAAGTCGCCTTCTCGCTCCAGCGTCGCCAGGTCCGTGAGCGGTGTCCCTTCGAGCCCCGCGAGCGCCTCTCGCAACCGCGCCCGGGCACGCGAGAGCCGGCTGCGGACCGTGTGCGGAGAAATCTCCAAGATCGTCGCGACCTCGGGACCCTTGAGGCCGTTCCAGTAGTACAGCTCGAGCATCATCTGCGACTCCAGAGGAATCCGCCGCAGCGCGGCCAGCAGCCGGGCGCGGTCCTCACCCGCGACCACCGCCGCAGAGGGCGTCGTGCCCACCTCAATCACCGAAGAGGTGATCGGATCGAAGTCGCGCCGCTTCTTCTTGTAGTGCGAGTACAGCCGGTTGCGAGCGATGCACAGCAGGTACGTGCGGAAGTCGGTCTCTTCGCGAAAGACGTCCTTGCCCTTGAGGCAGCCCAGGAGGGTGTCTTGGACCAAGTCGTCCACGGATCCGTCGAGCTTGGTTCGGAAGAAGCGAAACAACAGGCGCACGTGTCGGCGGAACAGCACATTGCCCGCATCGCCATCGCCTCCCCGCCAAGCGGCGAGAAGCTCGTGATCGGTCGCTTCGACGGACGGATTCGACTCCACCGCGGACCACGATATCAGGTGAACCGCGTCAGGGCGGGCTCTGCCGACCGTGACAGCCTGCACAATGCAGGACGACGTCCGCGTAGGCCCGGCTTCGCGCGACGTCGCCGTCTGCGCTCAGGACCGAGGCTCCGGTCGCGCGCGCGCTCGAGCACTGGCTGACGTGGTAGGGACCGACCGGAACCGACTCGAAGCCCTCACAGCTCAGCGCCGCGTGGTAGGCCTCGGCCCCCCGCGCCCACGCCTCGTCCGAGGGGACGATGAGTCCGAGCCACAGCAGCTCCGTCGCGTAGGCGAAGATGTCCATGCGGTGCTCGGGATTGGGCTCGAGCGGCCAGTCGCGGGAGACGGGGACCTCGTGGTCACGATGACAGCTGCCACACGACGCTCCGACCTCAGCCACCAGCCCCGCGCTCGTCTTCACATCGTCGACGTTGGCGGCTTTGGTGAGCACCAGCTCGAGGCGCTCGACGTTGGGAGCCCACGGCTGGGGATACGTCGACTCCGCCACCCGCGCGGAGAAGGCGAACGCAACCTCTCGGACCGTGTCGACCTCGCCACGGAGCGCCGCCGTCCGCAACGCCTCGGCCTCCTCGAAGTGCCGCTCCATTGACGCTTCGCTCAGTGGCCGCTCGGTCGTCGGCGTCTGGCTCGATTCGCCGTCGCCTCGGGCACACGTGCTCGCGACGAGAAGCGCCAGAGGGAGGAGTCGCGTGAACACCTCCGTCTCATGCCTCGAAACACCATGCCGTGCCGCGCAACATCTGCGGCCCGCCGCAACGCCGTCACGTCTCGAGCACGCCGCCTGCGAACATGGTCCACGCCTCGTCGATGAAGGTCTCCAGCGAGATCTCGCGCCCCTCGAGCAGCCAGCCCTCCGTGAAGGCCGCATGCACGAGCCCCAGGAACCCCGCGAGGATCGACTCGGGCCGAACGTCGGTTCGAACGAGGCCGCGATCTTGAAGCTGCCGCACCTGCGCGACCCCGATGTTTCCCAGTTCAGCGACCAGCTCGTTGGACCGCTCGTCGTCCCCTCCCAGCAGCATCCACCACATCAGCCGCAGCACTTGGGGGTGGTCGCGCAGGAACTCGAAGTAGATGCCCATCGAGGCTCGCGCGGTCTCCAGGGTCAGGGGCTCGCCCGCCAGCAGCTCGGTCTGCTTGGCGTGATAGACCTCGAAGCAGGTGCGCTTGACCGCCTCCCACAACGCGCCCTTGGTTCCGAAATGGTGATGAATCAAGCTCTTGGTCACGCCGGAGGCCTTGGCGATCTCGCTCATCGACGTGCCCGCGTACCCGCGCTCCAAGAACAGCCGCTGGGCCTCTTCGAGGATCGTGTTCCGTGAGGACGCGGCCTCCGGTCGCGGCTCGATCTTCATCGCGCCCACAGTAGCAGTCCGTCCGAAGAGCTCGATTGACAAGTGACCACCGGTCACTAATCTTCCTGCCATGCCGGATGGATCACGACCCAGCCCCGTCAGCGCACCCAAGACCGACGCCGTGGCCGCCTCGATCGCCGGAATCGTCGCCAAGCAGCGCGCCGCGTTCGCCCAGGGGCACACCCTCCCCCGGCAGGAGCGTGAGACGGCGCTGCGCGCCTTCTCGGCCTCCGTCAGCAAACACGAGCAGCAGATCATCGAGGCGCTGCACGAAGACATGCGCCGCTCCTCCATGGAGGCCTACCTCTCCGAGGTCGGCTACGTCACCGGTGAGATTCGCACCGCCTTGAAGTCGCTGCGCAAATGGATGCGGCCCAAGACGATGTTCTCGCCGCTCGCCGCCGCGCCCTCCCGCAGCAGGATCGTGCACCAGCCGCTCGGATTGACGCTGATCGTGGCGCCGTGGAACTACCCGGTTCAGCTCGCGCTGGCGCCGTTGGTCGGGGCGGTCGCGGCCGGGAACGTCTGCGTCGTCAAGCCTTCCGAGCTCGCGCCCGCGAGCTCGGCCGTCGTCAAGGCGATCATCGACGAGTCCTTCGACCCTTCGTGGGTCGCGGCGGTCGAGGGCGGCATCGAGACCTCGCAGGCCCTGCTCGAGCACCGCTGGGACCACATCTTCTTCACCGGCGGCACCGAGGTCGGACGGGTCTACGCGAAGGCCGGCGCCGAACACCTCAGCCGCGTCACCCTCGAACTGGGCGGCAAGAGCCCCACCATCGTCACCGAGAGCGCGGACCTCGACGTCGCCGCCAAGCGCATCGCATGGGGCAAATGGTTCAACACCGGACAAACCTGCATCGCGCCGGACTACGTCCTGGCCCACAGCTCGATCCGCGCGGCGCTCGTGGAGAAGATCGCGGCGGCGGCGACGTCGTTCTACGGCGATGATCCTCAGCAGAGCGCCGACTACGGGCGAATCATCAACGACCGACACTTCGCGCGCGTCGCTGCGCTCATCGACCACGACAAGGTCGCCTACGGTGGCCAGACCGACGCGGCCGATCGCTACATCGCACCCACGGTGATGACCGGCGTCACGCTGAGCGACGCGGTCATGCAAGAGGAGATCTTCGGGCCCCTGCTGCCCGTCGTCGAGTACACCGCGATGGACGAGGTCCTCGCGACGGTCGCCGCCCATCCCAACCCGCTGGCGCTGTATCTGTTCACCACCAACGCCGACGACGAGACGTTCGTGCTCGACCGGATCTCGTTCGGAGGCGGCTGCATCAACAACACGCTGCTGCACTTCAGCGACCACAAGCTGCCGTTCGGCGGGGTGGGCAGCAGCGGTCTGGGGGCCTACCACGGCCATCACTCCTTCGACGTGTTCTCGCACCGCAAGGGCGTGCTCAAGACCGCCAACTTCCTCGATCCTTCGATCAAGTACCCCCCCTTCGACGACACGAAGCGCCGCTTCTTACGGAAGCTGGTGCACTGATGGCGCTGCAGCAGCGAGCGCGCAACGACGAGGACAAGCAAGCGCGGGCCGAGGCGATCCTCTGCGAGGCAGGCGGCCTGCTCGCCGACCATCCGTACGCGAAGATCACGATGGCCCAAGTCGCCGCGTCGTGCGGTCTGGCCAAGGGCACCCTGTACCTCTACTTCCGCAGCAAGGAAGAGCTGTTCTTGGCCCTGCTCGAGCGAGAGCTCGTGGCGTGGTTCGACGGCCTCGATACCCTGCTCAGCGAGGGCCCCGGAGGCTCGCCCGAAGGGTTCGGGGCTCGACTCGCGGAGAGCTTGGCCGAGCGCCGCACCCTGGGCCAGCTCCTGGTCATCCTCCACTCCGTCCTCGAACACAACGTCGACCCGGCGCGGGCGCTGGCCTTCAAGCGGGTCGTTCGAGCTCGGCTCGCGCGCGGCGGAGCCGCCTTGGAAGCCCACGTTCCGTCGATTCCGACGGGGACCGGTGCTCGCCTGCTGCGGCGGATCCATGCGCTCGCGATCGGGCTGCTCCAGATGGAAGCCCTGCGACTCGACTTCGAGCACGACCTCGCCGCGTCGGTCGCGACCTTGGTCCGGGGCACGGCGGGCTGACGCTCACTCCTTGGGTGGCGGCGCGAAGGGTCCTTGCTCGACGCGCCGACGAACATACTCGGCGATCTGAAGCAGCTGCTCGGGCGTGGCCAAGTGTCCGTAGCCAGGCATCCATGCGCCGCCATCCACGGCGTAGGGATCCGCGACGTACGCGGCGATTCCCGCGTCGTCGGGAAAACGCGTCGGCGCGTCGTCGAGGCGCAGCATCCCCGGACCCTTCGAGGGGTGACAGCTCGGACATCCAAGTCGCTCGAAGTGATGGCGACCAGCGTCGACGACCTCCGGCACCACGTCGTAGGGCTCAGACTCCCCGACCGCTTGGTCGCGGGGCTCGAGGCTACGGAAGTAGGCGAAGAGCGCCGCGAGTTCGTCGTCGCTCAGCGCTGCGTATCGCGGCATCGGCCAGCGCAGCACGTGTCCTCCCGGAGCGATTCCTTGGGCGAGCGCCGCCCGAAACTCGCCGAAGTCCCACGCCTTCAGTCCGGCCTGTGAGGGCGTCAGATTGGGCGCAACGACCGTGTTCCCGCTCGGATCGACGAGCTGCATGCCGCCCTCGTAGAGCCCGCGTGTCGTCTTGGGTTCGTTCCACCGAACGTCCTCGATGCGCGCGCTGTGGCACGCATGACACTGCAGGAGGTCGTTGGCCAAGTACGCCCCCAGAGCCACCGGATCCCCGCCCTTGGGGCGTGCCGTCTCGATCGCGCTGGACGGCCCGAGCTCGGCGGAGATCCACGAGCGCAGGGTCCAGGCGTACGCCGGCACGCTCGGCTCGTCCGGCACCTCTTGGGCAGCAACCCAGGGGTCGTCACTGCGCAAGAACGCGATCAGGTTGGCCAAGTCCACGTCCGCGATGTTGGGCATGTGCGGCATGTACGGCGGCAGCGACACCTTGCGGTGGGGATGCACGCCCGATCGCAGCAACATGACCAGGTCCTCGTCGGACCACTGCCCGATGCCCCAGACCGGGTCCGCCGTGATGTTGGACGCATGGACGCTGCCCCACGCCCTGTACTCCGCGGCGAGTGACCGACCGGCCAAGGACTGCGTGCCCGGGTCGTAGTGACAGCGCACGCACAGCAGCTCCGCCAGGCGCTTGCCCGCCAGCGCGTCGCCTCGACGCTCCAGGACGAACGCCTCCGCCGCGTACTCGTCGTGCACCGCGGACCCGAGCATCCAGATCCCGCCGGCGGCGACGCCGAGCAGGATCGTCGCGACCGCGACGACCACGGCGATCACGACCAAGGCCTTGCGCACCATCAACGGGCGGCTTGTAACCCGGGCCGATCATCGCCGCAACGTCACACGACGCGAATCGTCTTGGTCAGGTTCCGACCCCCACGTTGGTAGCGGACGGTGAAGAGCTTCGAGGAGCCGAGCGACCAATACAGCGCCATCGCTTGGGCGTCATCGGTGAGGTCCCGGCCGTTGACGTGCGTCACCTTGTCACCGGCGCGAAAGCCGAACTGGTGCACGGGCGAGCTCGGCGAGACGGACGCGAGCTTGTAGCCGCTGAACACGTCGTTGCGAATCGCAGGCACGATGTTCACGCCGGACTGAAGCTTGCTCGGAGACGCCCGGAGATTGTCGAACGCGCGCTTGGTGATCGTGCACGAGGTCGCGTTCGCGCATCGGATCTCGCTGGACGCAGGCGCACTGGGACGCACTGGGCTTCCGGAGGGCTTGGCGCTGGGCTTGGCGCTGGGCTTGGCGCTGGGCTTGGCGCTTCGATTCGAAGAGCCGCTCGCGCTCGCCTTCGGCGTTCTTGCGGTGGGCGGCGCGGCCTGAGGCTCGGCCTCGGCCTCGGACAGCGCTTCATCTTGGACCTCGACCGGCGCCGCATCCCCCGCGATCGCATCACGCCAGGCCAGCCCGCCCTCGAAGCGGTAGCTGTTGGTGAAGCTCAGGTCTTCCCGAAACAGGGTGACCGTCAGCCGATTCTCCGCCGCCTCCAGCGCGAGCTCGATCGGCTCCGGTCCGGTGGCGGGAATCCCGTTGAGCGCCTCGACCACATCTCCGGGGCGGAGCCCGAGCGTCCACAGCAGATCTCCTTGCGTCGCGGCGGTGACCCGGTAGCCCGCGGGCGCCGGACCCCGAGCCTCGACCAACTCGAAGGGCGCGTCTTGGGGTGCGGCGCTGTAGCGTTCGAGCAGGATCACGGCAACGAAGGGGTCGACCCGATAGGTGCCATCGTCGAACGAGGGCGGCTCGACGGCCCGGGCAAGTGCGGCCTCCAGGCCGGCCGGCATCGCGACCGCAGCCGGCGCGAGCGGGGCGCCGGCCACGTCCCCGGCTGCGACCGTCTCCGATGCGTCGGGCGACCCTCCTTCGTCGGTCCCACAGCCCCATCCGAGCAGCACGAGGGCAAGCGACGCGAGACGTCGGCGGTAAGTTCGCACGCCGAGATCGTAGCAGCGCATCGATCGACCATGGGATCTCGGCGCGTGAGCGGACCGAAAATCGCGCTCGAAAAGGAGAGCCCGCGTACAGAATTCGATGCGCGGTTCCGGCTTGATGGGGTGCGTTGTCCCTCCCCGACCCCTCCCCCGCGCCTCCGGACGCAGACCAGCTGTTCTCCCCGCAACCGGCTGGCGCCTCGAGCTCGACCGGCTCCGGCGTCGCCTCGCCGAGCACGCCGGGCACGCATGGCGGCTCGAGTCCGTCGGGCATGCTCGAGGAGCGCAACGCGGACTCGGTCCTGTTCAAGATCGACGCGCTGCAAGAGATGGCCAAGGCTCAGGCGGAGGCCGGCCGCGCTCAACGTCAGCTCGCTCGCCTCGCCGCCCCCACCCCGCAAAGTGAGACGGGCTCGGGCCTGATCGACCTCAAGTCGCTCGGAGCATCCCCGCCCGGTCCAGGCGCCAGCGCGGCCGACGGTTCGACCGCGAGCCTTGACGCCCCGGCAGGAAGCAGCGGCGCGATGTCGCAGTCTCACCTGCTGAGCAGCTCCACCCTGCTCGACGCCTCGTCGACCTCGCCCGCGCCGAACCACCGCGCACCCTCTCGCCTGCCCTT
Organism: uncultured bacterium; assembly: GCA_963761755.1. Taxonomy (GTDB): domain Bacteria; phylum Myxococcota_A; class Polyangia; order Nannocystales; family Nannocystaceae; genus CAJXVA01. Next base: position 303,136 of record CAVXIC010000012.1, on the reverse strand, counting down.
GGTGATCCTCAGCGTGCTCGCGGTTCTCGCCCTGCTCGCGGCCGTGGGCGCGCTCGTGCTGCGCGGGTAGACGCTACGCCGCCCGCAGCGTGTTCATGCGTTCGCGAAGCGCATGGCGCTCCTGCGTCTGCCCGGTCGCTTCGAACACGCCGCACAGGCCCTCGAGCATCTCGAGCAGGAGCGGGTGCTCGGCGCCGACGAAGCGCTCCCGGACCTGCAGCGCGCTGGAGAAATAGGTCTCCGCAGCGCCCCACTGGCCCCGCGCCGCGTGGAGTTCTGCCAGCGCCAGCAAGACCTCCGCGCACCGCGGGTGCGCTTCGTCTTGACCGCAGCCCCGCAGGATCTGTCGCGCGCGACGGGCGTAGCGGTCGGCCGCGGCGAACTCCGAACGCGTCGTGTGCACCCGGGAGGCGAGCGCCAAGATGCTCGCATGCCGCGGGTGTTCGGCCAGGACCTCCCCGGCCAAGACGACCGCGCGCTGCACGTGCCGGTGGGCATCCTTTTCGTTGCACTGTCGGCGCCGGAGATCGGCCCACAAGGCATGCAGCGCACCATGCAGCGACAGGTCCCCGGTCCGGGTTCGCAGACGCCGCTCGGCCTCGACCAACAACCCCTCGGCCCGCGGGTCCTCGCCCCGGGTGCACGCCAACCACGCCTGGTCGAGCAGCAGCGCGATCGCCTGCGGAGCGTCGGGGCGCAGCGGCGCGTCGCAGGCCCGCCGGTAGGCGCGCGAGGCGTCCTCGAAGCGGCCCTGCTCGAGCGCGACGGTGCCCCGACCCCGCAGCGACTCTGCTCTCAACGACGTGTCTTCGGGTCCCTCCGAAAGCAACGCGAGCTGCAGCGCCCGCCCGAACGCAGCGTCCGCGTCCTCGAGTCGGCCCTGCTCGAAGCAGGTCCACCCCAACCCGACCAAGGAGTGCGCGACGGCGCGATCCAGGCCGCCACTGGTCCCGCCAGCGGTGGGGCTCGGCGCACGATAGGGCGACAGCGGCACGTCCGCGCTGGCGCCGACCGGAGCCGACAACCGCGTGGCGATGTCCCGGAACTGCTCGTGAATCGCGAGCGCCCGGCGGAACCCTCGCTCGGCCTCCTCGAGGTTTCCGGCCCGCTGATGGGCCCACGCCAGATCATTGACCAGCGAGCGCACCGTGCAGTCGTCGGCACCGGGTGCGTCGCCCACCAGACGCAGCGCGAGGCGGCACGCGTCGCGTGCATCGGCGTGGTGGCCGCGCAGCGAGTGGTGCCGGGCGACCCGGCGCAACAGCCAGGCAAGGCGCCCCTTCCAGGCGCTGGGCACGTGGCCGCCCAGCCCCGAGAGCAGCGCGCCCAGACACACCGACGCACGCTCGTGCTCGCCGAGCATCGAACACACGACCGCGAGGTTGTAGTTGCACGAGAGCACCTCGGTGGCGCACGGAGGCAGCTCCCGCTGCACGATGGCCAAGGCCCGCTCGTAGAACGCACGCGCCTCGTGATAGCGACCGTTGGCCATCTTTGCGTCCCCTTGGTCGCGGAGGATCGCAGCGGGTGCGTAGCGCCGGGCCATCGAGCGCAACGACAAGGCCGCAGCCGTCGCCAGCACCGCCATCATCGACGCAAACCCGACGAGCGGTTGGCCGGCTTGGATCGCGATCATGAACAGGCCGAGCAGGCTCAGGGTGATCGGAATCCGATACAGCGCCGGCGCGCGCCCATGCACCCGTGCCGGAACCCATCCGGCCTCGATGCGAGCGGGAAGCGTCACGTCGGCCACCGTCCCCATGTTCGCAGAAATCCAGCCGGCTCGGGACCCTTCGGGCGGCGCAAAGCGTGCCGGGTGTAGGACATCGCAGACCGATTCGGCGCTGCAGCGCGTATGGGGAGCAGATGTATGCTCGCGCCATGAGGCACAACCGCCACCGCGATCCCTCCCGCTCTACGTCGGGACTGGCCTGGGCTGCGGCCGCCCTGCTCGCGTGGGCGGGGTCGGCGACCGGCTGCACGAGCAAGGACGCGCCCGACGCATCCGGGGCCGAGGCGGACACCGCGGCGGAGGCCGCCTCCCCCAGCGAACTCGACCTGTGGGCGGGTGTGCCTGAGCTTCAGCCCGAGGCCGGCGACGTCGTCACCGAGCTGAAGCCGCGGCCCGGTCCGCTCAAGCCCAAGTCGGTCAACGAGACGATCGAGGTGCCCTTCCCCCCGGAAGTCGACCCCGCCGAGGGCATCGCCGTCAAGCCGCCCGAGGGTCCGCTGAAGGTCGAGCGCTTCGGCCCGACGGGTGAACAGCCCCTGGTCGATGCGATCCGCGTCAGCTTCAACGAAGCCATGGTCCCGCTGGCGACGGTCGAGGCGCTCGAAGCCAAGGTCGTGCCGCTCGAGGTCGATCCGCCGATCGAAGCGACCGCCCAGTGGATGGGAACCCAGACGCTCGCGCTCAAGGCCGAGGGCCGGCTGCCCTACTCCACCACCTACCGCGTCACGGTTCCGGACACGGCGGAGTCCATCCACGGGCACACGCTGCCCAAGGCCCAGACCTGGACGTTCTCCACACCCAAGCTCGCGCTGCAGTCCGCAACCCCGGACGGCAGCACGGTGGACATCGACGCGACGCTCACGCTGAACTTCAACCAGGCCGTCGAGCGCATCGCCCTCGCCGGAGCCCTGTCGATGCGAGGCGGCGGGAAGACGGTCGCGCTGGAGGTCGTTCCCCCGGCCCTCGCCGAGGACGCCACCCCCGCCGACCGGGAGCGCGCAGCTCGGGTCCTCACCTTGCGCCCGAAGGCCAAGCTCGAGAAGAACACCGCCTACGTGCTGAAGATCCCGCGCGGCGTGTACGGCGAGGGCCCCGATGCCAGCGCACCGATGGAGCACCGCTTCAGCACCTTCCCGCCGCTGCGCCTCTCGGTGCAACCATGCGGGGACCCGTGCTGGGCGAGCAACGGCATCACCCTGAGCGCCACCACGCCGCTGGTGGACCCCAAGGTCGCCGAACGCGTCACGGTCAGCCCCGAGGTGGACAACCTCTCCGTCCACGCGAACTGGAATGGCATCAGCATCAGCGGCGACTTCGAAGGCAACGCTCGATACACGGTCGAGGTCGATCCGGCGCTGACCGACCGCTTCGGCCAGACCCTCGGGAAACCGTTCAAGGCCGCCGTGAAGCTCGGCCCCCTGTATCCGGAGGTCTCTCTCACCCAAGCGCGCGCGCAGCCGCTGGTCATCGAAGCCGGAAGCACACCGTCGATGCGACTGAAGGTCGCCGGCCTCGATCAGGTCGAGCTGCAGTCGCGTGCGATTGGACGCATGGAGCTCAACACGTTCACAGACGGCTACTGGGACCGCAACTGGGCGTGGCCTTCGGACCGCGGCGCGGCCACCTTCGAGAAGACCTTCGACGTGAGCGCATCGCGGCGCAAGGCGATGGAGCTCGCGCTCCCCCTGTCCGACATGCTCGGCGGAGGACTGAAGCCCGGGACCATCGGATGGTTCGTCGCGCGCTCCAACGAGTACACCCTGTGGGATTACGAACAGCGCCAGGGCATGGCCCAGGTCTTCGAAGTCACCGATCTCGGCATCGCCTCGGCGCTCGACCACGACGGAGGCCTCGTGGCCGTGCACAGCCTCGGTGACGACAGCCCGGTCTCCGGCGCCGCGGTCTTCTTGATGGATCGCTACGACAACGAGCTTTGGACCGGAAGAACCGACGCCCAGGGCCTCGCGGAGCCCTCCGGCGCGATCTCCAATGTCGCGTACATCGTCGTCGAGACCTCCGACGACGCGGCATACCTCCCCGTCGATGGGCAGAGCATCACCGGAGGCTGGTCCTCACGCGACGTCCCCAGTGACCGTCCACGGGCCTTCTTCTTCACCGAGCGAACGCCCTACAAGCCCGGCGAGACCATTCACGTGGTCGGCGTGCTTCGCCAGGAGGAGGCCAAGCCCGAAGGACGCCTCGCCCTGTATCGAGCCGACAGCACGGCAAGCTACGTCGTGACCAACCCTCGCGGCGTCGAGGTTGCCACGGGCAAGGTCGAGGTCAGCAAGCTCGGCACCTTCAACCTGGACATCGAGACCAAGGAGGATCACGGCACCGGAAGCTTCGCCCTGCGCCTGACGTTCGCCAACTGGTTCGGGAGCGACCAGACCTTCTACCATTCCATCCCGGTCGAGACCTTTCGGACACCGGAGTTCGAGGTCGACGTCGAGCGCCCGACATCCACGCCGCTGGTCTATGGCGACACGCTCGAGGCCCAGGTCATCGCGAAGTACCTGCACGGTGCCCCGATGGTCGGCGCCGACGTCCGCTACTCGCTCACGCGAACCGACAGCGGGTTCACCCCTCCGGGTGAGTTCAATCGCGACTTCACCTTCGGCACCGGCAACGGGCACGCGCGGTGGGGCTGGTGGTCGCCGCCCTCCCGCACCGTGACCGCGGGCAACGGCGAGACGACCGCCGCAGGCATCTTCGAGCTCGAGCACGTCGTGGCGGCCATCGACCCCGAGCCTGCCGAGGGCGCCGCGAAGCCCTCGGACACCAAGAAAGAGGATGAGGGGCCGCCCAACGCCTCCACGTATGCGCTCTCCGCCACGGTGACCGACGACAACCGTCAGGCCATCAGCGGCTCGGCGAACTTCGTCGTGCACCCCTCCGAGGTCTACGTCGGGCTCCGCACCGACGCGATGGTCCTCAAGGAAGGCGAGCAGACCACCGTTCAGGCCGTCCTCGTCGATCTGCAGGGCGAGCGCGTCGCAGGCAAACCGATCGAGGTGAAGGTCATCCGGCGGGAGACCGTGCGCAACGCGATCGAGAAGGATGGTCGATGGAACTACACCTACGAGACCAAGGAGGAGGACGTCTCGACCTGCAACCTCACCAGCAAGGGCGTCGCGGCCACGTGTGACGTCACGGTCGGGAAGGCCGGCACCTACGTGCTGCGCGGCACCGCCAAGGATGCCGACGGACGGCAGACCCTCACCGAGAGCCACGTCTTCGTGCACGGCAAGGACGCCGTGGTGTGGGACCAGAACAACCGACGCGTCGATCTCGTGCCGGATCGGTCCGAGTACGCGCCCGGAGACACCGCCAACGTGCTGGTCCGCTCGCCGTTCGACGACGCGCACGGCGTGCTGGTCGTCGAGCGCGAAGGCATCGCCGTGCGGATGCCGCTGGAGGTGCACGGGGGGTCGGCCGCCGTGGCCGTGCCGCTCTCGAAGAACTGGGCCCCAGGGGTCACCGTCTCCGCGATGCTCTGGCGCGGCCGGACCGAGATCGAGGGCGCGCCAGCGGGACAGGACCTCGGCATGCCCGCCGCTGCCGGCGGAACGATCGACCTGAAGATCGCCTCCGACGCGCACCGCATCGCGGTGGAGATCAACCCGTCGGCGACCGAGATCGAGCCCAAGGGCAAGCTCACCGTCGACCTGGTCACCAAGGACGCGGAGGGCAACGCCGTCTCGGCGGGCATCGCCCTGATGGTCGTCGATGAAGGCGTGCTCAGCCTCATGAACCACGCCACGCCTGATCCACTCGGATTCTTCATTCGCAAGCGCGACGGGGGCGTGTGGATGAACGCCCTGCACACGCGCGTGCTCCCCCGCGAGGCGGGCACGCCCGCGGATCAACCCGAGTCCCCCGAGGAGAACGGCGAGGGCCTCGGCGGCATGGACGTCCCCGCCGAAGACATGATGGCCGACTCGGCCGAGCTGCAGGAGGAAGCCATGCCGTCCCCCGCACCTCCCGCCTCGCCTGGCGCACCGATGGTGGAGAGCAAGGCTCGGCCCAAGCGGAAGTCCTCGGCGGCCACGGGCACAAGCAGGTTGGGGCGCAGCGCGGGTGCTTTGGGCGCAGTCACCGCGACCGCAGAAGGGGGCGCGGCGTTCGGCTTCGACGCGAGCGCGGCGATGGCTCAGGAGGTCTCGCTGCGGACGCTCTTCGCCAGCACCGCCTACTTCGACGGGGACCTGCAAACCGGCCCCGACGGCACGCTCAGCGTCACCATCGACATGCCGGAGAACCTCACCACCTTCCGCGTGATGGCCGTCGCGATCGACCGAGAGGAGGTCGACCGCTTCGGAAGCGCGGATGCTCAGGTCAGGGTGCGCAAGCCGGTGATGCTGCGACCTTCACTGCCTCGCTTCGCCAACTACGGCGACGTGTTCGAGGCCAGCGTCATGGTCGACAATCAGACCGGGGCCAACCAGAAGGTGCTCGTCGGCACGCGTGGACTCAACGTCACCATCGGGAGCGACGATCAGAAGTTCGTCGACATCCCCGCGGGTGGATCCAAGGAGGTGCGCTTCGACATGAAGACCGAGCAGGTCGGCACGATGCGCCTCCAGTTTGCCGCGATGAGCAGCGCGGGTCGGGACGCGACGGAGATCGAGCTCCCCGTCCACTACCCCGCCACCGCCGAAGCGTTCGCGGACTACGGGATGACCGAAGCCTCGGTCACGCGTGCACTCGAACCCCCCAAGGACGTGCTGGCGGCCTTCGGTGGGCTGGAGCTCAGCTTCAGCTCGACCGCGCTCAGCGGTCTCGAGGACGCCGTGCAGTACCTCGTGGACTACCCCTACGAGTGCGCCGAGCAGACCTCGAGCCGACTGCTGCCGATCTTCGTGCTCGGCGACATCCTCGAGCAGTTCCCGATAGCGAGCGTACGGGACGAAGCCGGGCGCAAGGCGATCGCATCCGCCGGGGTGTCGAAGCTCTTCGACAAGCAGAACTCCGACGGAGGCTTCGGCTACTGGCATACCGGGGAGAGCTGGCCCTACGTTTCGACGTGGGCCACGTTCGCGCTCGTCGAGGGCAAGAAGGCCGGATTCGAGGTCGACCAGGACAAGCTCGACCGCGCCCTGAACTACGTCGAGAACTACATCCGCTACGGCCACCGCACCCGCTGGGGTCTGTACTACGACTGGACCAGCCGGGCGTTCGGGCTGTGGCTGCTCAGCCGCGAGGGTCGCGGCAAGGAGCTCTTCGCGTCCGTGTGGGGACACCGAGGCGACATGCCGCTGTACGCACGGGCCTATCTCATGAGCGCGGCGCAGGCCTATGGCCAGACCCGCGAGCGAGACGCAGTCCTCAAAGAGGTCCGTGAGGCCGTCATCGAGAGCGCCAAGGCGATTCACTTCGAGGAGGGGCGCAGCGAAGCCGCGGCCGCAGACGGCCTGCGCGTCTTGATGCACTCCAACGTGCAGACCGACGCCATCGTCCTGATGGCCATGCTCGACGCAGCCCCGGACGACCCGATGCTCTCCAAGGTCATGGCCGGCATCATGGCCTCGCGCGATCCGATGAAGGGTGGGCGCTGGGGCAGCACGCACACCAACGCCTGGGCGCTCGTCGCCGCCAGCCGCTACTTCGAGGTTCTCGAGGCCGAAGAGCCCAACTTCGAGGCACAGGCCTGGCTGGGCGATGCGTTCGCCGGCAGCTTCACCTTCAAGGGGCGGAGCATGACCAAGCAGCAGCAGACGATCCCGATGAAGGCACTCATCGAGAGCGCAGCGGATCAGCTGACCCTGGCCAAGGAGGGGCCGGGCAAGCTCTACTACCGCCTGGGACTGCGCTACGCACCCGCCGACCTGAAGCTCGACGCGCGCAGCCAAGGCTTCGTCGCGTCTCGGACCTACGAAGCGCTGCCCCTCGCCGGCGACACGAAGCCGGACCCCGAAGCGGTCCGGCAGCTCGATGACGGCTCGTGGGTCGTGAAGGCCGGAACCAACGTCAAGGTGAGCCTCAACGTCGTCGTCCGCGATCGCGCCAACTACGTCGTCGTCGACGACGCGCTCCCGGCGGGCTTCGAAGGGCTCAACCCCAAGTTCGTCACCAGCGGTGACGTCAGCAGCAGCGGGACGTCCGACCGCGGCTACGGCCCCTCGTCGGGCAGCTACGGACGCTGGTGGTACCCCTGGTGGACCTTCGACCACAGCGACCTTCGCGACGATCGAATGCTGCTGTTTGCCGACTATCTGCCCGCGGGTGTCTACACGTATTCGTACACGGCGCGCGCGACCACGATCGGCGACTTCTTGCTGCCTCCGATCAAGGCCGAGGCCATGTACGAACCCGAGCGATTCGGACACAGCAGCAGCACCCGCGTGAAGGTGGTCGAATAGCCTCGGGCCCCGAGGTGGCTGCTCGACCGGTTCTGTGGAACAGTCCTCCGATGCGATGGGGCGCGAAGGCTGCTGTGGTGGGCGTGGGCAGCCTGGCGATCGGCGCGACGTTTTGGCTGACGCGCCCGGGCGCTGCCGCTCCCGGGGCTCCCGAGGCGCCCGTCCCCGACGCTCCTGCGCCGCCGCCACGCGCCGCGGACCCTCGGACCCGGTGGATCGCGGCCGCGGCCGGCCAGGTGCCAGAGCTCAACCAGGTCTCGCTCGAGCAAGACCTCGGGCTCGCGGCTCGCACGTTCGGACCTGGCGGCACGGTGTTGTTCGCCGCGGGGGCGGATCGTCCCGTGGTGCAGGTTCTCGCCGAAACGCCGCCGGACTCGACCGATCCGGTGGCGCTGCTGGCCGACCTCTTCTCCCCCCGAGGCGGACGCGACTCGACGTATCGGGTGCCCGAGATCCAAGTCGACGGCCCAGCGACGGCCGACGCGGTCACCGACGCCATTGATGCCGCGCTCCATGCGTCCAACGATCCGCTGCTGATCTACCTTGGAGGCCACGGCTACCGCGGGCCCACCGACGCGGAGAACGGCGTCGGTCTGTGGGGCAACAGTGAGCTGACCGCGCTCGACCTCGCCGCGCTCCTCAGCGACACACCCCGCCCGGTGCAGCTGATCGCGACCACGTGCTTCTCGGGCGGCCTGGCCGAGCTCGCCTTCGCCGACGCCAACCCCGACGCCGGCCCCTTCAGCGGCGAAGTGTGCGGCCTGTTCGCGGCGCCCCACGACCTGGAAGCCTCGGGCTGCGACCCCAACCCCGACCGCGCCGCGCAGGAGGGGTTTGGACTCCACTTTCTGCGGGCGTTGTCCGGGCAAGACCGCGACGGCGCCCCCGTGGATCCCGCCTCGATCGACTTCGACCTCGATGGGACCATCGCTCCCCGAGAAGCCCACGCCTACGTCCGCATCCACTCGACCGCGTTCGACGTTCCGACCTCGACGTCCGAGCGCTGGCTCGAAGCGATGGCGCCGGGGCCAGGCGCGCCCCGAGCCAAGGTCGATCTCCCCGAAGAAGCGGCGGTCATCGGCGCGCTCTCTTCCGCGCTCGGCCTGGTGGACGAACCCGAGCGGGCCCGCCTGCACCTGCTCGAGTTCGAGCAAGGCATCGAAGCACGCAGCGAGACCCTGGCCCGAGCGCAAGCAACCGAGGACCGCGCCTATCGCGAGGCTGCCGCCGAAATCCTCGCACGCTGGCCCGTACTCGACGACCCCTGGCACCCACAGTTCGCGACAACGCTCGCGGGCAACCTCGATGCGATCCGCGAGCATTTCGCGGCCTCTGATCGCTACGACGCATATCGTTCCGCTCGCACCGAAGTCGATCGAATCTCGGGCGAAATCTTCGACCTTCGCGCAAAGGCTGCGCCCTACGAGCGCCTGTCCCGATCGCTCGAATACCGACAAAGAGCGCGCCGTTTGGCGGCCCAGGGCGGAGATGCGTGGGATCGTTTCCGGGCGTTGCGTCGGTGTGAGCTTCGAGCTGCCCCACACTAGCGGCAATTCTTTCGCGAGCCCGTCCCAGCTCACGCCCTCAGATTCCGTGAGGAGGACGACGAATGACCCAGCGCCGCACCAGCGACCGCCCCCTGGACGCCTACTTCGACGCGCTCACCTCGACGCAGCGCCTCACGGCACAAGACGAGATCGACTTGGCGCGCGCGCTTCGGGCCGCCAAGCACGACACGTGGCGACACCTGCTCGGCGCACCCGCCCACGCTGTGCGAACCGAGGTTCGAGAGGTCCTCGGCGAGCGCGCGCCGCCGATGGATCGCAGCGGCGGCGCCTGGGCCCCCACGCTGTGTGAATCGCTCGCGCTCGTCGACCGAGACGGCCGGGCAGCACGGCGCCTGACGGCGTGGGTCCGTGCCCATCCAGGCTGCGGCGTGGACTCGATGCGGGTGCAAGCCGCGATCAACCAAACCCGAGCCGTCCGCAATCGCTTCGTCGAGGCCAACCTGGGCCTCGTCGTCAGCGTGGCCCGTCGCTACGAGCGGCGCTTGTTCAGCCTCTCGGATCTCATTCAGGAGGGCAACGCCGGCCTGCTCAAGGCGGTCGACCGCTTCGATCCCGAGCTCGGCAATCGGTTCTCGACCTACGCCGTATGGTGGATCCGACACGCGATCGGTCGCGCACTCTCCGATCGCGGGCGAGAGATACGCCTTCCCGTCCACGTCGCAGAGCGGCAGCAGACGCTGCTGCGCGCTCGCAACGAGTTCGAAGGCCGGCATGGCCGCAGCGGAACGGCGAGGGAACTGGCAGAGGCGACCGGATTCACCGTCGAACGCGTCAAGGCCCTGCTCGCGGTCGACTTCCGGCGCGCGACCGGTCACGACCCCAACACCAAGACCAGTCAGCCGCTGCTGGTCGACGAGCTTCCGGCGGACCCACCGGCCTACGACGATGCCCTCGATGCCGAACTCTACCAGGACGGACTCCACGCCGCGATCGAGACCCTCCCGACGATGATGCAGGCGATCATTCGCCAGCGGTTCGGTCTCGACGGCGCGCCTCCCATGACGCTGCGGGAAGTGGGAAGGCTTCACGACTTGTCGCGCGAGCGAATCCGCCAGATCCAGATGAGCGCGCTCGCTCGCATGCGCGAGACCTTCGACGGCCGCGGCTTGGTCGCCTGAGCGACGCCCGGCCCTAGCAGAAGGCACGTCCGCGGGCGCGGACGTGCCCTTCTGCTAGACCAGACCGACGCGGTACAGATCGAAGGGCGCGGTGGTCTTCCCACGCGCGTGCGCATCGATGAGCGTGGCGATCGAGTCCTCGCGGAGGTCGAGCTTGTGAATCTCGGCCGGCAGCAGATACGTCGCGGGCGACAGCGCCGTCTTCTCGGTCAGCGCGTCCGCGGAGAGCTGCCCGTCGATGACGAAGCGAAGTCGACCCGTGTCGTCCCCGGGCATCAGGGGCATGTGTGTGATCTGGACGATGCCCTGGAGGACCGGCGTGCACCCGCACGCCCGCATCACGACCCGGGTCGCAGCCTCGGCCAGGTCCTCCCCACGCTCGACGGCGCCGGCGGGCGGGTACCAGGCACCGCCTCGATTGTCGTCACGGACCATCAGGTAGCGATACCCCTGACGCACGAGCGCGACCACGACGAGCCGAACGGACGAAGCGTGCTGCGCCACGCTCGGATGGTACCTGTAAGGAGCAAGGAATCGGGGACGTTCGGGCCGGGGAGCGGTTGATCTCGCCCACGATGCAGTCGATGCTGCCACCGACCATGCGCGCCTTCCGTCCTCACTACGGGCTGCTCGGGCTTGCACTCATCGTCTCGACCGGCGCGTGCAAGTCTGCCCCCCGCTCCAGGGCGCCGCAGGCTCGACTCGACGACATCGCGTCGATCGAGTCGGAGCTCGCGGCGAACGCGTCGAGGCTCGAGGCTCAGGGACTGAGCATCCCCGACACCGCGACGACGACCTCCGCAGCGGACGCGGAAGGGATGGCGAGCGAGGCGAGCGAGGACGATCGGGACGCCGTGGGGGACGGAGAATCCCCACCCGAGTCCGAGCCCGCCGCCGAGGCGGAAGAAGCCCCCGCCTCGCCCTCCGACGCTTCGGCGGAACGGGAGGTGCGCACGCGTGGGAAAGATGCGCGCTCCTCGAGCACGACGCGTTGTGAGCGCATCTGCGATCTCGCAGAGACCACGTGCGAGCTGGCGGAACGAATCTGCGCTCTCGCGAACGAACACGTCGACGACGTCCGCTACGCCCAGGCATGCGACCGAGCGGACGTGCAGTGCGAACTCGCGAGCGAAGCGTGCTCGGACTGCGCCGACTAGACCTTTAGAACCGAGGTACTAGCAGCACATCTCAGGCGTCCGACGACGAGGCCGCGAGAACCACGCGTAGCGACGCCGCCCACCCCTCGAGGTCCTGCACCGTCGATTCCAGGTCCGAGGGTGCTCGCGCCAGGACGGTGAGTTTCTTCTTCAGGAGCGCCTTGGCCTTGCGCACCCGCCCCCGGACGGTGCCCTCGGGAATGCCCAGCACCGCCGCGGTCTGCGAGGCGGAGAGTTCCTCCCAGTAGTACAGCTCCAAGACGACCTGGGACTCGATGGGGATCCTGCGGAGCGCCTCGAGCAACAGCCGCTGCTCCTGCTGCCTGCCGAGCAGTGTGTTGGGACCGACGCCCGCGTCCTCGACCGAGGTCTCGCCGAGGTCCAAGACATCGTCACGCCGCTGCCTGCGGTAGTGCTCCCGCAGCAGGTTGTGGGCGGCGCCAAACAGGTAGGTCCGAAACTTGGAGTCGCTGCGAAACCGCTCGCGCCCCTCGACGCACGCCATGAACGTCTGCTGGACCAGGTCCTCGAGCGCGCCCTCGCGAACCTTGTTGCGAAAGAAGCGATGAACGCTGCCGAAGTGCCGATTGAACAACACATCACCAGCCGCCAGATCGCCGCCGCGCCAGCGCTCCAGCAGATCGACGTCGCTCGAATCCTCCGCCACGCGCGCACTGTATCAGCGCTCGCCCTGGGCCGAAGGGTCGAGGCGGCGTGCTTCTGCCTGGGCCGCCGCGGCTGCCCGACCCCGCCCGACGTCCTCGTAGCCTCGCGCAAGCTGCAGGAGCACGGTGGCGCGCGCCTGCTCCGTCTGCGCCTGGAGTTCGAGCACGTCGAGCAGGTCCCGCAGAGTGGAGAGCGCCCGCTCGCCGTGCCCGAGATCGCGCCAGATCGCGGCGGCCCGAGCCGCAGCTTCGATGCGTCGAGGATCGGCGGGGATGGACCACGAGCCAAGCGCAGCCTCGGCAAGCGCCGCGGCCAACGCTCCGCCCTCCTCGTCCCCTTGGTGCGCGAGGTCGAGCAGACGAGGTCCTGAAGGCTCGATGGCCGGGGGGGGCATCGCGTCCCCGTCCGTCGACGCCAGCGCCGGGGCGTCCATCGGGACCCGCACGACGATGGACGGGCGCACAGGGGCATCGACGGCCGCCTGCTCCCGCTGCCACAGCGTCACGCTGGCCACCAGCACGATCGCCCCCACGGGCAGCAACCAGCCGAGCCGGTCGAGCACGAACGCCGACCCGGCCCCGTGGACGTGAGGCTCGGCCGGGGGGACGGTCGCCGCCGGCGGAGCCTTCGGACGCCGAACGCCGAACATCTTCTCCCGCAGACGCGATCGCAGCTCCGCCGCGGCCTGGTCTTCGGGCTGGAGCGCGGTGGCGCGCAGCTGCTCACCCAGTCCGGGAGCGGCGGGCGCAGAACGGTCGGACGCGGTCGGCACGTCGTCGGCGAGGATACGACGCCAGGCTTTTTTCGATCGAGGCGCTTTTTTCGTGATCGGTTGGGTCGCCGCGGTCACTCATGGGGCGCTCGGTCGCTGGCACGGCGACGCAGAGCGCAGCGGCGACACCATCGCGGTGCGAATTCGGAACGACCCACGTCCCCCTTCGATCACCGAATCCCATTCCCCCGACATCACCCCACCACCCTCCGTCGGGGACCGCGATGAACGCCGTGCCTCTGCCGGCTGTCGTCTCGCAACACGGCTCACCCCGTGCGGCGAGGCAACAGCCGGCCTTTTCTTCGTGGTTCACCACCCCGTGCCGGTGCCGATGACATCCGCATCCGCATCGAGTCGGCTCAGCATGAGGGTCGCGCCACCGCTGATCGCGTTCGCTGCGGGCACCAACGCGTCCCGCAACACCCCCTGCAGATAGGGGTCGAGCGCCGGACTCTGCAAGAGGGACTCGACGGCACAAAGCACGCCATCGAGTCGCAGGTGAACCTGACGAAGCTCTCGTTCGAGACCCTCGATCTGCGACAGCGGGTCGTCTCCGTTGGCGGCAAGCTCGGGTAGCCGCTGGGCAGGATCCGGCATCGCTGTGCCATCGACCGCCCGCACCCGAACTTGAGGCCCTCGGGGGACCCGCGGACGCTCGGTGGCGAAGATGGAGGCCGGGCTGCTAGAACCGGCCGGTGCAGTATGCGTTCTTGGGGAAGACCGGGGTTCGAGTGTCCGCGGTGGCGCTGGGGACGATGGCGTTCGGCACCGACGCCGACGCCGAGACGAGCAAGGCGATCTTCGAGGCGTGCCTGGGGGCCGGCGTCAATCTGTTCGACTGCGCCGACGTGTACGGCGGCGGCCGAGCCGAAGCGCTGCTCGGCTCGTTCATCGAGCCGGTGCGCGATGACGTCGTGCTCACGACCAAGGCATACTTCCCGGTCCGCGACGCTCCCAACGCGCGGGGCACGTCTCGCTACCATCTGGTCCGCGCGGTCGAAGCCAGCCTCCGGCGGCTGAAGACCGACCGCATCGACGTGTTCTTCCTGCACCGGTGGGACGACGCGACGGACCTGGAGGAGACCCTTCGCGGCGTCGAGTTGCTCGTCTGTGCCGGCAAGATCCTCTACCCCGCGGCGTCCAACTTCGCGGCCTGGCAGGCGATGAAAGCGATCGGGATCGCGCGGGCCAACACCTGGGCTGCGCTGACCTGCCTCCAGCCGATGTACAACCTGGTCAAGCGGCAAGCAGAGTCCGAGCTGCTGCCGATGGCGGCGTCCGAGGGGCTGGGCGTGCTCCCCTACTCGCCGCTGGGTGGCGGGTTGCTCTCGGGCAAGTACGGCGCCGACCAGCGGCCCGACAGCGGACGCTTGGTCGACAACGCGATGTACGCGACCCGCTACGGCGCGCGCTCGAACTTCACCATCGCCCAGGCGTTCACCGAGCTGGCGAACGAGGCCGGCGTGCACCCGGTGACCGCCGCGATCGCGTGGGTCCGCAAGCATCCCGCCGTGACCGCGCCGTTGATCGGAGGCCGCAGCGTGGCGCAGCTCCAGCCCGCCCTCGCCGCCGGCGACTACGAGCTCCCCGCGGACCTGGCGGCGCGACTGGACGCGCTCTCGCCGGCGCCCGCGATCGCGACCGACCGCAACGAAGAGACGTCCGACGACAACTACGGTACGCGCTGACTCAGCGGGGGTACGCGCTGACTCAGCGGGTGAGCACGCGTGCGCTTCGTCCGGGCACGCTCACCTGCGGCCCGGACGTCGAGGTGCCGGTCAGCGCGTCGGTCAGCTCGACCTCGGGAAGGCCGCCCGCGCTTCGCTCGGCGTCTGCTCGGTTGATGGCGACGAACACCTCGTCACCCCCGTAGGTCATCGAGTACGTGAAGGTGTCGGCGTCGGCGGCCAACGTTTGCCGAACGCCTCGCCGGGTCGCGGGATGCTCGGCGCGGAAGGCCGTGAGGTCGGCGAGGTGATCGCGCAGCGCCTGCTGACCGTCCGAGTATCCGTCCCACTGCATGAACCGGCGGTTGTCCGGGTCACCGGCGCCCGGCAGCCCGATCTCGTCGCCGTAGTAGACCAGCGGGGCGCCGGGGGTGGTCATCAGGAGCGTGAAGGCGTTGCCGAGCCGCTCGAACGCGGAGCGCCCGGCGGGCAGTCCGGGCTGGTTTTGCCACGCGAGGTTCTTTCCGTCGGCCCACGGGTCATCCCACAGCGCCGTGTCCTCCGCGAGGTGGATGCAGCGAGGGATGTCGTGGTTGCCGATGAAGGTGCTCATGATGCCCGCCCCGTAGCGGTCGTCGTTGGCATCCATGAAGTCGGCCAGGTCACGCATCGATCCCTCGCGCATGAGGATCGTGCGCGCCATCTCCATGCGCAGCGGGAAGTCGAACTGCCCGTCGAGCATGTCGTCGTTGACGTAGTAGGCGATCGTGTCGACGTTGCCGGTAAAGGTTTCGCCGACCATGTAGAAGTGCTCGCCCGTCCCGGGCTCGACCTCGTCACGCACGCGAGCCCGCAGATCGAGCAGCCATGCATCCTCGATGTGCTTGACCGCGTCGAGGCGAAACCCGTCGACCCCTGTGTCGGAGATCCACTGCACCGCGTTGGAGACGGAGAACTCGCGGGCCGCCTCGCTGGTGAAGTCGAAGTCGGGCAGATACCCGGTGAACCAGCAGCGCCGCCCCTGCTCACCGTCCCATCCGCAGCCCGAGCCGCACACACAGTCGCCCCCGGCCCCGTTGTCGTTGGGCCAGAACCATTCCGGATGGTCCTCGTACACCGGTGAGTCCTCGTGCACGTGGTTCATCGCGTAGTCGACCAACACCTTCAGGCCGCGCTCGTGCGCCGCATCGACGAGCTGCTGCAGCTCGGCCAGCGTGCCAAAGTGCTCCTCGGTGGCGCCGAGGTCGGTCGGCCAGTAGCCATGGTAGGCGGAGTAGTCGCGTCCATCGGTGCCCGGGCCGCTGCCGTCGGCATTGTCCATCGGAACCGACAGCCACAGCACGTTGACGCCGAGCTCCTCGAAGTATCCCTCTTCGATCCTCTGGGTCACGCCCGCCCAATCCCCACCCTGCCAGTCGGTGGCCAGCGGCACGCCGACGCCACCGTCGTTGGACGGGTCGCCGTTGAGGAACCGATCGACGAAGACGAAGTAGATGACCGCGTCACGCCAGTCGAAGTCACCGATCACCGTCGGCTCGCACGAGAACCCGTCGCACATCTGTGCCTGCACGACCGAGTTGTCTCCGCTGGTCTGGTCGTTCGCCGGGTCGAGCACCCAGTCGGCGCTCCCGTCGATCCGAAAGCGGTACTCGGTGGGCTCGCCCCAGGGCAACCCGATGCTCGCGCGCCAGGTGTCGCCGTCCAGAGCCATGGGCACGCCGTCGTCCCATCCGTCGGACGCGAAGCTCCCCATGACGTCGACGCGGTCGTATCCGTCGTCGGGGAGCTCGAAGACATGGGCGCAGCGGCGGTTGTCGTCGTCGCAGTCGATTCCCGATCCGGTCTCGTCCGCACCCGTGCCGCTGTCGGGGCCGGAGGTGCTGTAGTAGCCGCCCCCCTCGCCCTGGCCATCGGACGGGTCGTAGGCCTCCGTAGCCTCGGGGGGCTCGAGCTCCGGATCAGACTTCAGCCCATCGTTGCCGCACGCGGCGAGACACAACCCACAGAGGGCCAACAGGCCGGCGTACGACTTCATGTCGCTCACCGATATACCACGCCCTCACTGCGGCGCAGATGGCCGAAAGCGCGCTTTGTCGATGCCGTGCGCCTTGAGCTTGCGCAGCAGCGTGCGCCGACTGATACCGGCCTGATCCGCCGCCCGTCCGATGCGACCTTCGCAGTCTCGAAGACACGCCTCGAGGTAGGCCCGCTCGAGCCGCCCCAGCGCCGGCGCGAGCGCCTCGGCCATCGGTAAGCTCGCGTCGATCTCGTCGGGCGACTCGAGTCGGCTCGAATCGGGCGCGCCCGAGCCCTTCCCAAACGGCAGCAGCTTGCGCAGCTGCGACGCCGACACCCGCCGGTTGGGATGCGTCAAGACGATCCGCTCGGTGATGTTCTCGAGCTGCCGAACGTTGCCGGGCCAGTCGTAGCTGGCGAGGACCTCCAAGAAGCCGTCGGTGACCTCCGGCCGCTCGAGCCGGTACTCCTTGGCGATCCGGGCCGAGAAGCGCCCGAACAGAAAGATGATGTCCTCCCTGCGCTCGCGCAGGGGCGGCACATCGAGACGAATGACGTCGAGCCGATAGAAGAGGTCTTCACGAAAGCGGCTCGCCCGGACCTCCTCTTCGAGCCGGATGCTCGTCGCGGCGATGACCCTCACGTCGACCTCGACCTCCTGCTGTCCACCCACCGGCCGAACCGTGCCTTCCTGCAGCGCCCGGAGCAGTCGATGCTGGCCCGCGGGCGGGATGTTTCCGATCTCGTCGAGCATCAACGTGCCGCCATCGGCGTGGCGGAAGAGCCCCGTCTTCTCCCGAATCGCTCCCGTGAACGCGCCCTGGACGTGGCCGAAGAGCTCGGAGTCGATGAGGTTCTCGGCCGTCGCCGCGCAGTTGACCGCGACGAACCGGCCGTCGCGATTGGAGTGGCGATGCACGGCGCGCGCGAGCAGCTCCTTGCCCGTGCCCGTCTCGCCGAGGATCAAGACCGCCGCGTTGGTCGGAGCGATGCGGCCCACGGTGTCGAACAGGTCCCACATCTTGCGGCTGCGCGAGACCATGCCCTCGAACTCGGCGTGGTTCTCTCCCTGCGCGCCGAGCCGGGCCGCAGCGGGCAGCAACTGCTGCGCATCGATCACCGCCACGATCGCGGCAGCGCAGATCTCGGCCGACTCTGTGAGCAGAACGTCCCGCGCACCGCCCTGCAGCGCCGCCCGCACGAACGTGGCCGTTGCCCGTGGCGCCCAGACCACCACGTCGACCAGGGGCCACGAGCTTCGGATGCTGGCGACGACGTCTCCGACCGGCTCCTTGCCGAAAGCTCCCCGACCCAATACGATCGCGCGTGCGGCAACATCCGAGCGCGGCTCCATCAGAGCCCTGAGACTCCTCACCCTCAGGCTCGAATAGCCCCGCACACGGATGTGGCGGGCCAGATCGGAACTCGCCAGCAGCAGGACGGTCGGGTCGTCAGAGCCTGGCATGAGCCAACCATGTCCCATAGTCTGGATTGAGACAAGAATGTCGCACGTTTTGAGCCACCCATGTCCCATAGTCTGGACGCGAATGTCGTGAACCGTTGAAATCATTGAGTTTTCATTCGGGGCACGGAGTGTGCTCTGTGTAGGGGTGAGGTCTATGACCACCATGCCCGCTTCTGTGAAGGAGCTCGGCGGGGTGCCCCCCCTGCGCGTTGGAGTGCTGGGAGCGAGTGGCGCTTCGGGAACCGAGCTAGTTCGTCTGCTGTCTTCTCATCCTGGCTGCACCCTCGCCTTCGCGACGAGTCGACAGCACGCAGGATCGTCGCTTCGTCGCGTCGATCCAGCCGCAGTCGACGTGTCTCTGTGTCACCCCGACGATGCCGACGCGCTCTCGGTCGACGCCGTACTCGCGTGCCTGCCGCACGGGTCTTCCGCACCTGTCGTTGCCCGATGGGCCGAAGCGGGCGCGCGAGTGATCGATCTCTCGGGCGACTTCCGGCTCCGCGACCCAGCCGAACACGGCCTCGTGTACGGCTCCAGCCGCGACGAGCGACTTCTGAGCGAGGTGGTCTACGGCCTGAGCGAGTTCGCCGGTCCCGAGCTCGAGCGCGCTCGGATCGTCGCAAACCCCGGCTGCTACCCGACGTGCAGCGCCCTGGCGATCGCCCCGGCCGCCGCCGCGGGCGTGCTCGAGGGCCCGATCATCATCAACGCGGTCTCGGGCATCTCCGGGGCCGGCCGCAGCCCCACCGCGAAAACGCACTTCTGCGCGGCGGTCGACGACGTTCGCCCGTACAACGTCGGATCCAGCCATCGCCACGTCGCGGAAATCGAGCAGGGGCTCCGCACCTGGCTGCCCGCTGGGGCATCCGAGCTGCCGGTCATCTTCAACCCGCACCTCGTCCCTCTGGAGCGCGGCATGTTGGCGACGGTCACCGTGAAACTGACCGGCATCACGCCAGCGGAGCTTCGTGAGCTGTATCTCGCGCGCTACAGCGAGTCGACATTCGTCGACGTGCTGCCGTTGGGCGAGCAAGCCCGTATTCGCGCGGTTTCCCGCACGAATCGGGCTGTCGTCGCCATCGCGCCCGGACACCCCAAGACGCGTCACGTGATCATTACCTGCGCTATCGACAACTTGCTCAAGGGCGCCGCCGGCCAGGCGGTGCAGAACCTCAATGCAATGTTTGGTTTCCCCGAAGCCGCGGGCTTGCTGCCTGAGTCCACGTTTGCCCCCCGAGGTGCGGCATGACCGTCCTCGAACTCCGTCCCGCCGAGCCTGGCGACGTCCGCCAGCTCATCGACCTGCTTGCAAACGCCGTCCCAGGATGTAGTCCCCAGACGGTTTGGTCCGTACCATGGACATGGTCGACGTACTCGGTCTTGACCGACTCCGACGGCACTCCGATCGCTGCGGGAGCATTGACCGACGTCGACGGAAGCACCGTGGAACTCCGCGGACTCGTCGTCAGCTCCCAGCACCGCGGCCAAGGCCTCGCAGCCTCGGTCGTTGCCCACCTCCTCGATCGCGCCCGCGCGGCCGGGAAACGAATGGTGTGCGTGACCAAGTGTCCCCGCTTCTTCGCCAAGTTGGGGTTCCGGCACACCGCACCACGATGGCTCGACCTCGAGCCGCAGCGCCGCCTGGGCTTCGGCGAGCACTCTCCTACGGCTCGCGTCGCTATGGCCGCGAGCCCCAACGCCTAAACACTCCAAGAAAGACCGACGACCGACATGGATATCGCTCCCCTCATCTCCTCTACCCCTCTGCGTGCCTCGACCCGACTCGAGATCGTCCGCGCCCGTCGCTCGGACATGCCGACCATCGCCAGCATCGTCCGCTCGTCGGCCGAATGGTACCGGCCCTTCGTCGACGAGAAGGACATGGCCGAGCACGAGGTCGACGAGGCTTGGGAGGAGAAGAACTTCGCGCGCCGTGACTTCTATCTGGGCCGGGTTCGTGGCACGGCGGTCGGCACGATCTCCACCCAGCCGCTGGGTGAGTACGCCTACCTCGGCTACATCTATCTCGACGTCAAACACGTCGGAAAAGGCCATGGCCGCGCCCTGATGAGCTTCGCCGAGGAGCGCATCCGCCAGAGCGGAAAGCGTGGCATGGCCCTCATCGCGCATCCGGAGGCGAAGTGGGCCAAGAAGGCCTACCTCAAGTACGGCTTCAAGATCGCCGCGACCCAGAAGGACCAGGTGCTCCAATGGCAGGACGGCGCGCTGCGGCCCTACTACGAGGAGGGATTCCAGCTCTACCTCCTCGACTTCGACCGCAACCAGGAGACGCACTGATATGACCGACCCCAAGCGCCCCCGCATCGCACTCCTGGGATTCAGCATCGCGGCCATGGAGGGCATGAAGCAGGCCGATCGCCCGTTCATCGCCGTCGTGCCCCCCGGTTTCGAAGGCTACATGGAAGAGCACGGCCTGCTCTACGAGACCTGGGACTTCAACCGCCTCAACGAGCAGTCCGACCAGCTCGCGCGGCGGCTCGCCGAACGCGGTGCGCAGGTGGCCGTACCGCTGTACGAAGAATGCGTCGAGTGGGCCGGAGCCCTCAACGGCCGCTTCCGTGACGACAAGCGTCTCTTCACCCGCTACCTGCTCTTCCGCGACAAGGCGATGATGAAACGCCGGGCCCAGATGTTCGGCATCCGGGTCGGTGTGTTCGAGGAGGCCGACGACCGAGACGACGTGCATCGCTTCCTCGAGCGCGTCAACAAGGCGCTCATCCGAGTCGATGGAGACGTCCGCGACCCCGTGCACCTCAAGCCGCTCGCCGCGGCGGGTTGCCTGGGACACCGCATGCTCCGCTCCACCGACGAGATCGAGAAGATCGACGACAGCGAGTTCCCTTGCCTGCTCGAGAGCCATCTCGAGGGTCAGGAGTTCTCCTGCGAGGTCTTCGTGCACGCCGGGAAGATCCGCTTCCTCAACATCAACGAGTACGTGCACCTGGGGCACTCCAACTTCACCCCAGCATCGCCCGAGCTGGAGGCATCGCGGCCCAAGATTCAGGCCGCCGTCGAGGCGCTGATCGACGCCTTCGAGATCGAGTACGGAATGATCCACCCGGAGTTCTTCATCACGCCCGATGGGAACGTCAGCTTCGGTGAGGTCGCCGCCAGGGTTCCTGGAGGACACATCTTCGAGCTCATCGAGCGCGCCCACGGGTTCAACCCGTTCATGGGCTTCGTCCTGTGCGCTGATCCGGAGACGACCGAAGAGGAGCTCCAGGCGTTCTTTCCCGATCCGTCGGCACACGACGGCTACGCGGGCTGCCTGATGGTGTACCCCCGCCAGAGCATCGTCACGCGCGTCAAGCTGCCCGAGAACCTCCTGACCGAGGACTACTACGAGAAGCACAACCTCTTCACGCCGGTCAGCGCGAAGGTGGCCGAGCGCGTCTCGTACGGAGACCACTACGGCACGGTCTTCTTCCGGGGCTCGGACGCCGAGGTCATGCGCAAGCTGCTCAGCGACTATGAGCACAAAGACTTCTACACCAACGACGCGGAGCCCAACGGGCAAGCGAGCACATCCACGTGACGACCCCAACCGTCGAACCGGCAGCAACAGTCCTTCCAGCAAGAGCGTCAACGCGCGTCTGTGCGCAAAGTTCGACGCCATGCTCGAGCAGCTGCGAAAGGCGCAGCCGCTCGCGCGGAGCGTGTACCAGACCGACGTCTTCCAGCTCGCCGAGGCGTTGATGGGCAGCGAAGCGGGCCTCCGGGTGCTCGCGTCCCGCGCCGGAACCTTCGACGACGTCGGCGTGTTTCAGGGGGGCCCGTGGTCCGATATCGGCCAGCTCCAGCCGCCGCTGGTCGCCGGTAGCCTCAAGGCAGCCGGCGTCTATCCGGTGGTCGAAACGCTCAGCGAACTCCGTGTGTTGGCCGTGGCCCGCGGGGACGTCACGTCCTCGTCGATGACGGTCGAACAAGCCCGGCGTTTTCTCAACGACGTCATGGCGCTCAACCTCGACCTCGTCTTCCCTCGCGGCACCGAGGAAGATCGCATCGGCGCTGGACCGCACCACGAGTCGAACGTCCGGCTCTTTGCCCTGATCGCCGAGGAGATTGGGCTCGAAGCCCTCCGCGAGGAGGTCGTCGAAGAGGTCGACCAGATCTGCGCGCAGCGTCCAATCATGACCGGACGGATCCGGCGCATGGTGGAGATGGCCGGCCGCATCCCGCCCGACCTGGGCGAAGTCGGGGGCCACGACGCCCTCGAGGCGTACGCACGGGCTCTCCAAGGCCCCAGCCCCATGTCCGAGGCCAACGAGCTGCTGGCGGACTACCGGGCGGCACTCGTGGACGGTGATCCCACCTCGATCGAGACCGAGGCGCGTGCATTCGCCGACTCGATGGACCGCACGGGGCTCGTGGCCCGGCAACACGCCGTCCTGCTCCGGCACCTGCGCGCCACCAGGCCCGAGCTGCTGCCGGTCGCCCTCAAGCTCAACGAGGTCGGACGCGCAGAGTTCGAGCAGAACAAGGAGTTCGCGCTCCGGCTGCTCAAGGTCGCCATCCTTCCCGCGACGGCGCAGTCGATCTACGGGTTTCGCAACGTGCTGGAGCGCGGACTGCTGTCTCGAACCGAGATTCAAGGCGGACTCGACCGCCTGGTGAGCCTCGACCTGCAGTCCGAGGTCCGCAAGCAGCTGCTTCGGCAGCGCGCGAAGCGGGACGGCGTCACCGCCAACACGCGACTCGTCGCCGGCGCGCTGTCCGTGCTCGGACAGCCCCTGGGCATCGGCCAGGGCAACAACCCCACGTGCCAGGCGGCACGGGCCCTGAGCCTGTGGTCGCAGTACGCCCCCGGGTACCTGCTCGAACTCCTCGTCTCGGCCGCTCGGGACGGCACGGTCCACATGCGCTTCGGCGACGAGGTCATCGAGTCCGACAAGGTCGCGACCGCGGCGCCTCGGCCCCTAGACACCGACCTCGACGCGGTCTCGCTGGTCTTGGTCCCGCACCTGGACAGGGTCTACGAAGAGATGATGCGCCGGGTCGTCCTGCGCACCGAGGATGGCCACAAATGGGTCAACCCAGCGCTGTACGGCCGATGGGTCCCGAAGGGATTCGCGACCGCGTTCGCCGACATCAGTCAAACGACGGTCGACGGGTTCGAAGACTTCGTGCGCAGGTTCTTCGCGACGCATCACCCCTCGTACAACGACGGGCACGCGCTGATGTACCCCAACCCGGTTGGGGTGTGCGTGACCAACGGCAACGGTGACTACCTGGGTCCCCACGCGGTCTCGGTGCAGCGCATCGCGACCGACCCCGAAGGCAACGTGCGCGCGTACTTCTTCAACCCCAACAACGAGGGTCGACAGAACTGGGGACAGGGCGTCGTGCCCTCCATCCGCAACCACGGAGAGCACGAGGGGGAGAGTTCACTGCCGTTTGGGCAGTTTGCGGCTCGACTGTACGCGTTCCACTACAACCCCTACGAGGAAGGCGACGCGTACGCCGTGCCCGATGCGGTGGTGGAGGAGATCGAGGAGTCCGCACGAACCTCGTGGGGCAAGTCGTTCACGTGGTCGCGCGCGGCGTGACCCCGCCTCAGCCGCGGCCCCGCGCGCCCTCGGCCAGCCCCAACAGCAGCGACTGCACGTTGCGCCCGATGTGCGGCGTGTAGTACCCGCCTTCCTGCACGGCGATCGTGGGAAAGCCCAGGGCGCCGATGCGCTCGCCGACCCGGCCGATGTCGTTCGTGGTCAGGGAGAGGTTCCCCATCGGGTCGCGCTCGTAGGTGTCGACGCCGGCCGCGACGATGAGGAACGCGGGATCGAAGTCGATGACGCGGGCGAGCGCGATCTCCAGCGCTTGCTCGTACGCCTGACCGTCGGTGCCCTCTGCGAGCGGCAGGTTGAGGTTGGTGCCGCGCGCCGGTCCACCGCCGATTTCCTCGGCGTAGCCGGTGAAGAAGGGGAAGAAGTTGGCCGGATCCCCGTGCAGCGAAATGCTCAGTACGCTCGGGTCATCCCAGAACACCTGCTGGGTGCCGTTGCCGTGGTGCACGTCGATGTCGAGGACCGCCACGCGCGTGGCGCCCTTCATCCGCAGGGACTGCGCGGCGAGAGACGAGTTGGCCAGGTAGCAGTAGCCGCCGAAGAGCCCTCGGGTCGCGTGGTGGCCCGGGGGTCGCGAGAGCGCGTACGCCAGGCGCGACGTTCCGCTGGCGACCACCGCAGCCGCCGTGACGGCACACGACGCGCTCCACCGCGCCGCCTGCCAGGTATCCCGGCTCAGCGGCGTCCCCGAGTCGAAGCAGAAGCTACCGGCGTGCGAGATGACGCCCGGATCGGGCGTGATGTCCATGCCGCGCATGAAGACCGCGGGGTAGAAGGTGTCGGTCTTTCGCAGGGACTCGGCCGTCTTCAGCATCTGCTGAAGGCGCGGATCGTGAATCGCGTCGAGGACCTCCGCAGGTATCTCCTCGGGTCGCTGCACGGCAAACCGCTGCTCGTCGGCCTCCAGCGCGGCGAGAATGCTCTCGGCTCTCGCGGTGGTCTCCGGATGCTGGATCTTCTCGCCAAACGCCCACTCGTACTTCGGCTTGAACCGAAGCTGATGCGGATGGAAGAAGCACGGGATCGCGGCTGTCGACGACACAGCCACACTATGTTGGGCAGCGCCCGGACGCGCAACCGTTCACTGGGCGCAAGCGTGCGCGGCGGGAACGAGCACGCGCAGCGACCACGGCTCGAGGCGAACCTCGCCGCCCGCATCGAGCACGACCGACTCGCCCGAGACGATGTCTCGGTATGCCCCTGCGTACACCTGCCCCCCGAGCCGAACGTCCTGCGACGCGTCGCCACGGTGGGCCAGGACCACGACGGGGCCCGAGTCTCCCACATCTCGCATGAACGCGAAGGTGTCCGCCGTCGCCAGCAGCGGGACTCGTTCGCCGCGCCTCAGCGCGGGTAGGCAACGCCGCGCCCGCACCAGGTTCTGGACCTGCGCCGCCAGATCGAGCTGCGCTTCGGCCAGCGCGGCCGCCTCAGGCATCACCCGCCGGTTGTCGGGGTCCCGGCCGCCGGCGAGGCCGACCTCGTCCCCGTAATAGAGGACCGGTGCGCCCGGCAGCGTCAGCACCAGCCCCAGGCCGATCGCCTGCCGCTGGTACACGAGCGCGCGCTGGGACTGCTCGGCCGGCGCCTGCCCCCAAGGATCAGCGCCGGCATCTCCTTCCACCTCCGAAGAGAACCGGGTGACGTCGTGGTTGCCGATCATCAACCCCAGCGTGGCTCCCGATCCAGCGGTCGCCTCCTCGGTGTGACGCAGGCTCGCTTCGAGCGCGTCGAAGCCAGGACCGTCGGTCGCCAGCGCGTCACGAATCGCCCACATCAAGGGAAAGTCGAACACGCTGTCGAGCGCGTCGGGACCCAAGAAGTACCGCAGAGACTCGGTCCCCGCCGTTCCTGGCCCCGTGAACACCTCACCGATCGAGAAGGCGGCGGCGGGATCGAGCACGCGAGCCCGGAGGGCAGAGGCGATGCGGCGACTGACCGCCCGCGGCATCATCGGAACCGCGTCGATGCGGACGCCGTCGAGGTCGAAGGTCTCTTGCCACCACAGCGCATCGTCCACGACGAGGTCGAGCACGCCCGGCGCTTCGAACCGCAGATCGGGAAGGTAGGGGACGAACCAGCAGCTTTGAATGAAGCGATCCCACGGGCAGGCATCGGAGCCGCAGATGCACAGGTCATCGGGCTCGTGAAGACCCCCCAGAGCCCGAAGCTCAGCCGCGCGCGGGTTGGCCTCGTACACATGGTTGGGCACGATGTCGAGCAACACGCGGATGCCTCGATCGTGCGCCTCATCGACCAGCTCATGGAGCGCCGCGTCTGCGCCGATGCGGGGCTCCACGCCGCGGGAGTCCACCGGCCAGTACCCGTGATAGCCCTCGTAGCGCTGCCCATCGGTGCCATCGCGCGGCTCGGAGGGGTTGATGTATGCAGGACTCAGCCATAGGGTCGTGATCGGCAGCGCGTCGAAGGTGCCGTCGCGCAGGCTGGCCGTGATGCCGTCAAGCGTGCCTCCAGCGCGCGCGCCGGGCTCGGAAGGACCATCGAGCCATGCGCCTCCCGCTCCTCGGTAGCGGTCGATCATGATCTGATAGATCACCTGGTCCTCCTTCCGCTCCGCGCGCGCGCCCACCCACGCGTCTACGGTTTGGACCCGGCGAGCGCCCCCCTCGTCGGACACCTCGACCTCCAGCGCGTGTTTTCCCGCCCTGAGCCCTCGAAGCTCCACGACCAGCCCATCCTCGAGGGGGCGTGCGTCGACCGGGGTGCCGTCGATCGCGACCGCCGATGCGTCGAGGGGAGCGTCGCTCACCGCCCCGACGACGTCGAGCGACAGCCGCACGCCGTCGTCGCCCAGCGGCTCGGCATGCGCTCGCTCGATCCGCGGTGCGTCACATCCGGGCACCTCGAGCCAGGAGACCTCTTGGCCATCGCTCTCTCGGAACTGCGTCAGACCGTGGGTGGCATCGAGCCGCCCCTGGTCGGCCTCGACGATCTGATAGCCATACGCTCCGGGCGGCACGAAGAATCGCGCAACTCGCCAGCGGGCATCGAAGGTCCGCATGGGAATCTGGCGGTCCCAGTCGTCCCACGATCCGCGCACGAAGAGCGCTTCGCTCGCGCGCTGCGGCTGGGCCCAGACCACGACGGGACACGCTCCGGGTGGGACCTCCGAACCTGGAGCCTCGCAAGCCGACAGACAACCGCCGATGCACAACGGTACGAACCAGCGCCTCCGCACCCTGGCAGTATACGGGCGCACGGTATCGTTGGGTGTGTTGTCCGGACGTGCGCAGCGGTGGGCAGGAGCGGTCTTGCCGCCGCTTCGATCGCGGCATGCGACACCCGTCAGCGATGAGTCGGTCTCGGCCTGCGCCGTCCCGTGACGCACTCGAGCGCCCGGGCGAGCGCGAGGTGGGCGAGCGCGGTGCCGACGTCGAGCGCCACGCGGGGCGGTCGCAGCTGCTCGAGCGCCGACCGAAGGCCGTCAGGGATCGGGGCCAGCCGCCATGGAGCGTCGGAGCGGGCGCTCGCCGGATCCCCAAACTTTGGCAGCTCGTCGTCGACCGCCTGCACCGCCTCGGCCATGGTGGAGAAGCGGCCCAACCTCCGGTCCCCCAGCCAGGCGATCGCACCCCGCCGCCCGGCAGGTTCGAGTTCGAAGGACTCCAGGTTGCCTGCGTGCGACTGGAAGTAGAGCATCATTCCGGCCGCCCCCAGCGACAGCCACGCGTTGAGCGAGATCGCGGCCGTCTCGTCGCGCTGATCCATGGTGAGGGGGTCGAACTGCGCCAAGCGTTCTTGAATCTCCGCCAGGGTCGCGGGCGCTTCGTCGAGCTGCTCGACCGGGATCGGCAGGGGCGCCTGATGTTTCTCCTCCTCCTCACCCTCGGGCTCCGCCTCCGCCCCGACATCGCGCGGCTCGCCCTTGGGCGCGGCGTCGAGCGTGGCCGTGGTGACGATGTCGAGCGCCGAGAGGTCCACGAAGTCGAGGACGAGGCAGTCTTCGGCATCTTCGGACAGACGCATGCCGCGGCCGACACACTGCAGATACATCGACGGCGACCGGGTGGGCCGGACCATGGCGACCGCCGAGACGCCCGGGTCGTCGAACCCCTCGGTCAACACGCCGACGTTGGTGATCACCCACAGCGCACCATCTCGAAACTGACGCAGCGTTCGTACGCGGTCCGCCCTGGGCATCTCCCCGCAGACCATCGCGGCTGGGACACCGATCTCGCGCAGGGCCCGAGCGAGGTTCTCGGCATGTCCAACCCCGACACAGAACGCGATCGTCCGTCGGTCCCGCGCGCAGTCTTGAATCGCGCGCGCCACCAGCAGGTTGCGACTCTGCACGTCGACGGCCTCCTCCAGCTCCTCTTCGTCGAAGTCGTCCCCTCGCATCGTCACCGCGCAGAGATCTGCGGTCGTGGAGAACCGCAGCCCTCGCAGGGGTCGCAGGTAGCCCTCGTCGATCATCTGGCGCAGCGAACGTTCGTAGACGATCTCTTCGAACACCTCCCCGAGGCCGCGCCCGTCCGCTCGCCGCGTGGTGGCGGTGAAGCCGACCAGCGTGCCCGGCCAATCCGCCGCGAACACGCCGATCTGCTCCAGCACCTTGTAGTTGGATTCGGCGACGGCGTGGTGGCACTCATCGTAGATGACCAAGCGGATGTCGCGGCCCGCGAGCGCCTTGCCGATCCGACCTTCGTGCAGCGATCGGATCGAGGCGACCACGACCTCGGCGTCCCGCGACGCGCGGCTGGCCCCGCGCTCGACCGCGACGCTGCGGCGATCGCCCGCGTTGCGCCGCAGCGCGTCTTCGATCTTGGCGCGCGCCTGCGCGACCAGCTCGTCGCGGTGGGCCAGCACCAAGACCGGATGCCGCGCCTGCCGAATCAGCTCCGAGAAGATGACGGTCTTGCCCGATCCCGTCGGGAGGGCGAGGACCATGCGCCGCACGCCGCGGCGCCGAGCCTCCACGACCGCGGCGATCGCCTCCCGCTGGTAGGGCCGCAGCTGCACGGCACGATGGTGCCACCCTCAGCGGCGCAGGTGCGCGCGCCTCACGTCTCTTCGACGTCACCGGCGGAATCGACCTGGAACACCCAGTCTTCGCGGCCGCCGGTGATCGAGACCTCGATCGTCGATGCGTCCAAGCGCCGGAACCCGAGGGTCAGCTGGTGCTCCTGCGGCGTCGTGAGGGTGTACGTGCCGGCTTGGGGCACCGGGTCGACGGCCCGCATCTCGACGTCGTCGATGTCCACGGACCAGGTGCCACGCGGGCTCGTCCAGTCCCGGGTGCCGACGACCATGATGCCCTCGCCATGCTCTGCCAGCAGCGTCTGCGTTCGGTCCGACTCCACGTCGACCGGCCCGCGTTCGCTCTCGAAGCGGATGTCGGTCTGCACGCGGCGGCTGTCGTCCGTCCACGTCACGGTCGACTGCCCGTGCAGCGTGACCCGGCCGTCGGTGATGCCGTCGTAGGCGTGCTTCACGATCACTGCATCCTCGCTCCGTTCCCACGTCACGGTGACCACCCCGGCGTAGGTCTTCCCGCGGAACTGGCATCGATCGCCCAGCGCACCGAAGTCGATGACGAGCACGCCCGGCTGAGGCGACGCCACGCTCGAGCAGGCGACCTGGCTCTGCGCGAAGCTGCGAACCTCCTCGAGGATCGCCTCGACACCGTCACCGAGCGTGAAGCTCGTCGTGATCTCGACGATGCCGTTCTCCAGACCTGCCGCCTGTCCGGTCAGCGCGATCTCGTCCATCGACTGGCGCACTTGTGCACCCGTCGCCTCGTCTGCGAAATCACAGCCAACCGCCGTGGTGAGGGCGACCCCGAGCCAAAGTCCGCGTCCCCGTGTGTGGTGCAACATCCCCATGCCCCGCCCAAACAGCACGTACCGTGCCAATCTCCCGCACTGGCGGGTCGTCGGGGCCACACGCCGAACTGCAGCCGGGCCCGCCGTTGCAGCGTGCAACGGCGTCGTGGTGAAGCGCTGTCGAGCGCCACCACGGCCCGGAACGATGGGCTCCGCCCGGTGGCGCCGACCCCGGCGACGCGCGAGCGCCTCGAGCACGGCGCAGGACCGTCCCCTTCGGCGGACCTTTTGGGTATTCTCCGCCGGATTCCGCCGTGTCTGGCCGCCGACCCACCCCTCATCGTTCGCGGCGCGTCGCCCTCTGGGCTTGCGCGACGCTGCTGTGGCTGCCACGCCTTGCTTCGGCCGACGACGCGCCGCCCTCGTCGGAGCCTGCCCCCGACGAGCCCGCGACGTCCGAGCCGGCCCCCGCCGAGCCCGCGCCACCGCCACCGCCTGCGCCACGCCGAGCATCGACCCCGAGGAGCTCGAAGCGCTCCAGCGTCGGGTCGACGAACTCGAGGCCAAACTCGATGCGTTGGACGCGGCCGAGCCCAAGCCTGCGCCCCAGATCGCCCCTCCGCCGACCGCTCCTCGAGCGCCGACGACCACCACCACCGAGGCCCCACCCGAACGGCCCGGCGCCGAGGGGGACGTCGAGTTCAACCGGCCCCCCAACTTTGCCGATGGGTTCCACTTCGGCTCCTACGGACGGGTCGCGGTCGGTACCGATGCGAAGGGCCGACCGGGTCGCGATGGGGACATCGTCGCTCGGGGCTCTCGGCTCGACGAGTCCAGCTACCTCGAGCTCGAGCTGCGGCGTGAGGACTACTGGGAGAAGACAGGCGCCTACACGCGCATCGTCAGCACCCTCGCCCTCGCGGCTCCCCTGTTCCACGCGACGGGTCGGTTCGACAGCACCATCGGGATCCGCAACCTCTACGTCGAGGAGAGCGGCCTGGGCTCCGACCGTCTGCGCATCTGGGCGGGCTCCCGGATGTATCGGGGCGACGACATCTACCTGCTGGACTTCTGGCCCCTGGACAACCTCAACACCGTCGGTGGAGGCTTGTCCTACACGTTTCTCGACGATCTGACCGTCCGGCTGCACACCGGCATCAACCAGCCGCAGAGCCCCTTCTTCTATCAAGCCAGCCCCCGCCCCCTCCCGCTGGGGCAGCTCGGCGAGGCGCAGGTCGCCATCAACAACCGGCAGAAGTTCATCAGCAGCGCGCGGGTGAGCAACATCTTTCGGCTGGGCACCGGCGGCATCAAGCCCGTGCTCTACGGCGAGGTGCACTACGCACCGTCGGCTCAGCGAGAGACCGACGTCCGGCAGTTCGAGGACCTGCCGCTCGACACCGGATTCCTGATCGGAACCCAGGTCGGGATGTTCACCGGCGAGCGGTCGAACCACCTCAACCTCATCTTCCGATACGCCGGCGGTTTGGCAGCCTACGGCGAGTGGGGCACGCCCACCCAGCTCGGGTCCGACCGCACGTCCAAGGGCGCGCGCGAGGTCCTGGCGGCGGTCAGCGGCAACTACGAAAAAGGCCCATTCGGCGTGCTGCTGGGCAGCTACTGGCGGCTGTTCCGCAACGCCAGCGAGACCCTCGACGCGGCGGACCTGGGCGAAGGCATCTTCATGGTCCGCCCCACGTATTGGTTCGGAAAAGGCGGCGGAGGGCTGTCCCTCGAGGGCTCCTACCAAGCCCAGCGCCGCGGCATCCTCATCGACCAAGACACCGATGCAAAGCCGCAATTCGGCCAGATGGGCCGCATCGGCGTGATGCCCTTCCTTTCACCGGGCGGACGCGGCAACTATCAGCGACCCCACCTTCGGCTGATCTACCTCGCCTCGATCCGCGACGCCGGCGCGCGCCGCCTGTATCCCCGGGACGACGTGTTCGGCCTGCGACCGGTCGACCACTACGTCGGCCTCAACGTCGAGTGGTGGTTCGGATCCACCAGCTACTTCCGCGACTGAGGACGAATCCATGAACCGAATCGCTCCCCGACTTGCACTCCTCGCGGCCCTCCTGCCCGGAGGCGCCTGCATGGACTTCGAGGGCCACGACGGCCCCATCGAGCTCTCGACCGAGGTCGACGACTGGCGCAACGAGGTCATCTATCAGGTCCTCGTCGATCGCTTCGACAACGGCGATCCCGGCAACGACTTCGGCGTGCGATCCGACGACCTGGCCCGCTATCAGGGCGGGGACTGGCGCGGCCTGGAGAACCGGCTGGGCTACCTCCAAGAGCTCGGTGTCACCACGCTGTGGATCTCGCCGGTGGTCAAGAACGTCGACACCGACGCCAACTTCGACGGCTACCACGGCTACTGGACGCAGGACTTCGAGGCGACCAACCCGCACTTCGGCGAGCTGCCCGTCCTTCGCTCCCTCGTGGACGCGGCCCATGACCGCGACATGAAGGTGGTGATCGACATCGTCACCAACCACGTCGGCCAGGCCTTCTTCTACGACATGAACCTCAACGGGGTGGCCGACATCACGCTCCAAGGCAACAACGACGTCGGGGAGTTTCGGCACTACACCGAGTACGACCCCGACTTCGATCCACGAGGGATTCAAGCCTTCACGTCGCTGGGCGAGGCCGGGCCGGCACCGGTCATCTTCCAATACGATCCCGCGACCAACCACGTGCCTCCGCAACCGGCGATCTTCACCGACCCCGCGGTCTACAACCGCAAGGGCCGCACGGTGAACTTCGACGATCCCGACCAGCTCCTCCACGGGGACTTCCCCGGAGGGCTCAAGGACATCGACACCAGCCGGTGCGACGTCAAGGAGACGTTCGTCGACGTCTACGCGGGCTGGATCGAGAAGACCAACGCGGACGGATTCCGGATCGACACGATCAAACACGTCGAGTACGCGTTCTGGCGCTACTTCACCCAGCGGGTGCGCACCCGGCTCGCCGAGCAGGGCAAGGACAACTTCTTGATGTTCGGCGAGATCTTCGACGGCAACGACAGCCTGATCGGCAGCTACACCAAGAACGAGCTGCCCGACGACGCGACGCTGCAGCGCGAGCAGTCGTGCGTGCCAGATGGCCAGCCCTTGACCGGCGATCAGCTCGACAGCGCGTTCTACTTCTCCCAGCACTTCCAGGCCGTCCGCGGTGTCTTCCAGGATGCGGGTGCGACCGACCAGATCCGCAGCCTCTGGGAGCAGCGTCCGACGACGTGGGGGACCGAGCCCGCCGCAAACAGCACTGGGCTCGTCCCCGCAGACATCCCGATCAACTTCCTGGACAACCACGACGTCGCTCGCTTCTTGTTCTGGCTGCGGGATCGCCCCGAAGACGAGCGACGTGCACTGCTGCACAACGCGCTGGCGTTCTTGATGACCGCTCAGGGCATCCCGTGCATCTACTACGGCACCGAGCAAGAACTCGAGGGCGGCAACGACCCCGCCAACCGAGAGCGGCTCTGGGACACGGGCTTCGACACCACGGGCAGCACCTTCCAGTGGACCAAGCGCCTGATCGCGCTGCGCAATGCCTACCCATCGCTTCGACGCGGCGGCGTGGTGGTCGCGTACTCGACCTCCAACACCGGGGACGAGCCCGATGCGGGCATCCTTGCGTTCGAGCGCGCCGGCGGAGACGCGGGAGGAAGCTACGCCCTGGTCATCTTCAACACCAACCAGGATCACGAGAGCACCACCCGCAACGGCGACCAGACGATGGCCGTTCTGGCGCCTCCTGGGACCGAGCTCGTCGACGTCTTCACCGAGTCGCGCTACGTGGTCGAGTCCGACGGCACCCTCGATGTGCCGGTCCCGGCCATCGGACGCGCACTGTTGGTCCCCGCCGCCGAGTACAAGCCAGGGGTCTGACATGACGTCGGTGCACGTCCACGGGGTGACGAAGCGCTTTGGCGACACGACGGTTCTTCACGGCATTGAGGCCGACATTCCCCAGGGGGCGTTCGCCGTGCTGGTGGGTCCGTCGGGATGCGGCAAGTCCACCCTGCTTCGCCTCATCGCGGGGCTCGAGCAGGTCACCTCCGGCAAGATCCTCTTCGGCGACCGCGACGTCACGACGCTGCCGCCACGCGATCGCGACATCGCGATGGTGTTTCAATCCTACGCCCTGTATCCGCACATGTCCGTCTGGGACAACATGGCGTTCGGACTGAGGCTTCGAAGGACCGACGCCGCGACCATCGAGCAACGGGTGAGCGAGGTTGCGAGGACCCTCGACATCGACCATCTGCTCGACCGGTATCCACGCCAGCTCTCGGGGGGTCAGCGCCAGCGGGTCGCGATGGGTCGCGCCATCGTGCGGCGGCCGGCGCTCTTCATGTTCGACGAGCCGCTCTCCAACCTCGACCCCGCGCTGCGTACCCAGGTTCGGGTGGACATTCGCAAGCTGCACGACGCCCACGATGCGACGAGCGTCTACGTCACCCACGACCAGGTCGAAGCGATGACCCTGGCCGACGTGCTCTTCGTGCTCGAGGGCGGCCACGTCCAGCAGTTCGGCCCTCCGCTGGAGGTCTACGAGCATCCCGCCAACCGCTTCGTCGCCGAGTTCTTGGGGTCACCTGCCATGAACTTCCTGGCTGCCCACGCCGAAGACGCCCTGCTGCGGCTCTCGGACGAGCGCTCGACCATTCCCTTGACGAGCCAAACGGCCCAGGCCTTCGACGCGCTCGCTCAGGGGCGCTGCGTCGACGTGGGGGTGCGGGCGCAGGACGTGGTGCGATGCAGCGAAGCCGACGCACAGCTCCACGCGACGGTGCGCTTCGTCGAGACGTTGGGCTCTCACGTCCACGTGCACACGACCGTCGGACCAGACCCCTTCATCGCCGCGTTCGAGGGTAGCCGGGGGCCGGCCGAAGGCGACGTGATCCCGCTTCGCGTCGAGCGGTTCCACCTGTTCGACGCCGAGTCCGGCGAGAGCCTGCGTCGACGCACCTGAGGGTCAGAGCGTCTTGAACAGCTCGACCGCTTCCTTGGCGTAGCCGCCGTCCAGGGAGTGACCACCGGAGAAGCTGCACCACTCCAGCGGAGCCCCCGACGTGCAGCCTTGGTACAGGGCGCACCCATCGCGCGGTGCCGGCAGCGTCTCCGCGGAGCAGCCGTTGTAGCTCGCCCAGGCGTCGCGGGCCGAGGTCCCCGAGCTGTACGGGACCCGATCGTCCGCCTCACCGTGCGAGATGAACATCGCGACCGGGCCTTGGCACGAGGCGGTGGAGGGAGCCCACCCCGAGGCGACGCCGACGCCGCTGAACAGGTCTCCGCGGTAGCAGCCGACCGCGTGCGACATGGCACCCCCGCGCGAGAACCCGAACGCGTGCACGCGCCCGAGGTCGAAGCAGAGCTGCTCTCCGATCTCTTGCGCGAGCGCGATGACCATCTCGACGTCGGCACCGCCGGCGGACGTGTCCCAGCCCGGCGACCCACCGGCGCCGGATCCGAAGGGATAGACCACGATCGCCTGCTCGTCGTAGTGGTCGAACAGCCTGTAGCCGTTTTGAGCGTTGGTGCCGTCGCCTCCGTCGCCGTGAAAGCCGAAGATCAAGGGATAGGCGGTGTTCGGATCGTAGTCCGTCGGCACCTCGACGAGGTAGGTCCGCGCTTGGCCACGGACGGTGATGAGGCCGTCGAGAACGTCTCCGGAGAACGGCTCGCCGCACCCCGGGGTGTTCGCCGGCGCCTGGGGACCGGTGGTGTTCGGGCCGCCCGAGCCATCACTGGAGTCCGAGCCGGTGTCGGCCTGCGCGCTGGAGGACCCCGAGCTCTGCCCCGACGAGGCCGACGAGGCCGACGTCGAGGCGGGAAGGTCGGTGTCCATGTCCGGAGTGCTCGACCCCGACGACGAGCCTTGGCAGCCTGCCCAGAGCATCGCGAGAAGCAGCGCGGTTCGCTTCATGGGGCCGAGGATAGCTGCGTCGGGACGATCCGGCGAGGCCCAGCCAAGGCGGCCGCGGAGCGTCTCACGGCGGCGCCGGCAGCACCCAGTCGTAGGCGTTCAGGCCGTCGCGGCGCGTCGTCAAATCGACCTTCGGGTCGATGAGGCGGGCCGAGCGGCGGCCATTGAGGGCGGCCCAGGCGTCGGCCCGCACCACCAAATCGTGCGGATGCATCGCGTCGATGTGATGCGCGTACTGCAGGATCAGCTCCGGCGACGCGGCCATCATGCGCGCCTGCTGTCGCGTCAGCTCCGAGGCCGGATCGACCCGCCAGCGCCGACCGGTCTGCGGGTCCTCGACGATGAACTCCACCGACCCGGTCTTCTCCATCAGCATGACCCGCCACGAGAAGCGGAAGCCCTGTTCGTGCCAAAGCGGATCCGGGGGGTAGAGCAGCACCCGCAGCGGAAGCAGCAGCTGAACGCAGAACCAGACCGCGAGCGCACCAACGACGAGGTGGCGCGTCCGTGAGGCGGGGTCGTGGACGCCGGGGCGAAGCACGCGACGCGGCCAGTCCTCGTCGAAGAACACGGTGGTCAGCGCGATCATCACGACGGGAAAGATGCCGAT
Organism: uncultured bacterium; assembly: GCA_963761755.1. Classification (GTDB taxonomy): domain Bacteria; phylum Myxococcota_A; class Polyangia; order Nannocystales; family Nannocystaceae; genus CAJXVA01. Next base: position 266,689 of record CAVXIC010000012.1, on the reverse strand, counting down.
GTTGAACAGCAGCCCGGTCGCGACGTGAAAGCACACGACGGCCGCGTAGGCCCACGGCCGCGCCCGCCGGTTCCACAGCAGGAACCCCACGCTCAGATCGAAGGCCGCGCCCGCGATCGCCATCGCGTGCGCGGTCAGGTCGGCGCGAAGCAGCCAGCCCACGATGGGCAGACCACCCCGCGCTTCCAGCCAGATCTTCAGGGGCTGCGCCGCGATCAGCCAGTCCGCGTCCAGCTTCGCCAGGCCGGCGTACACGTACACCAGCGAGAGCTGAAGCCGCAGGGCCCAGGGCACCCAGGCTGGCACCGTCCGCACGCCGTGGTCCAGCGGCATGAACAGCAGCAGCAGGGCCAGCGCGGAGACCAGGTAGTAATGATTGAGATAGTTGGTGACGTCGAGCAGCTCGACGTAGGTGAAGCAGCCGAAGAAGACCGCCGCCGCTGGTCGGTACAGCCGGCCCGCACCGAGCAGGAGCGCCGAGCAGAACATCAGCGCAAACACGCCATGGAGGACTTCGGAGGATGCCGGGCGCACCCACGACAACCCCCAATAGTGGAAGAAGAACGACGGCTGTACGTACAGCTCGTCGATCCACCCCTTGGCCCAGAATCGAGCGACGCCGTAGGCCATCGTGAGCCCGAAGAGCATCCGGAACGCGACGGACGACCGGGCGTCGACGCGGACGAAGAGACGGTCCAAGCCAGCCACCTCAGTCACCGTCGTTGTCGTTGAGGCTCACGGTGACGCCGAGCAGCGCAGCCACATCGGCCTCGAACAGGCGAAGCAGCGTTCGCACCTGCTGCCGCGCCGTCTCGACGCGTCCGGGTGACTGCACCACCATCAGTCGCAACGGCTCCTGCAGCGCCTCGATGGCGGCGAGCGTCACCTCGAACTGGGACCGGATCTGCGCGTCGAGTTCGGGGTTCTCCGCCGCGACGAGATCGGTGATCCCCGGCCCATCGGGAGGCCCGAGGTACGCGTTCCGTGCACCTCGAAGATTTGCCGAGATGTCGGCCCGCGCGTTGTCGCTGAAGCGCGACTCCACCGCCTCGGGGTCGGGGAAGCCGTCGGACTTGCTGCCCAAGGGGACCGCCATCTTTGCGTCCGCGACGTCTTGGAGGGCGAAGATGACACCGTTGACCAGCGCATCGAGGGCCCGCTGCACGCTCGGGTAGGCCTCCGAGCCCGTGCCTGCGTCGGCAAGCTCGGTCGCGAACGCTCCCCTCGCTGGGTCCCACGCCGCATGCAGCGCCTCGGCGTTGCGCGCGAGGTCTGCGGTGAGCGCAGCCGCGTAGTCGCACCGCGAAGCGTCCGCGAGCAGCTCGAGCACGTTCTCGTCCCCGCCCATCGGATCGAACACCAGGTACTCGAGCACCGGCATGCCCTTGTTGGCAGCGCCGAGCGCAGCGATGCCCTCGGCAGAGGTGTCCACGCCCGCGACGACGCCGGCCTCGATGACGTCGACACGAACCGGCCAAAAGTCGACCGCGGGACCGAAGCTGCCCTCGACCCAGGGCCCAAAGGCAAACGGTCGAGCGTGCCCGAGCTCGACCCGCGCCGCACGCCAGGCCGCCTGGACCGGCTGCAGGGAGGCTTGGGAGACGGGGCACAGCCCCTGCCCCGCCGATTCGAGCTCGGCGGTCGCGGTCGCCCACGACGCGAACGTGGGCTCGGCGACGTCGAGCGCGATGCTGGCCACCACGTCTGAGCGCGAGACGGCGCGGTGCGGGTCCGCATCCGACTCGCCGCAGTGGGAGAGGGCCAGGGGAAGCAAGGACGCCAAGGTCTTGATGGTGCGCACTACAGGGACTCCAAGAAGCGGATCAGCGCGTCCCGCTGCGGCGCGGGTGCGTTTCGAAACTGCTCGGCGGACGACTCGGCCTCGCCGCCGTGCCACAAGATGGCCTCGGCGAACCCGCGCGCGCGGCCATCGTGAAGCATGGCGTCGTGCTCGTTGACGACCTCCAGCAGCCCGATGCCCCACAGCGGCGGCGTGCGCCACTCCTGCCCCGATGCCTCGAAGTCCGGCCGCCCGTCGGCGAGGTCGGGACCCATGTCGTGCAAGAGAAGGTCGGTGTATGGCCAGATGAGCTGCTCGCCGACCTGGGGCAGGTCGGGCCGCCCCGAAGCGGTCAAGAAGCTCGGGACGTGACAGCTCGCGCAGCCGAACGCTTCGAACGCCTCCCGGCCGACGAGCACCGTGGGGTCATCCACATCGCGCCTCGCGGGGACGGCCAGCGTTCGAACGTAGTGATCGACGAAGTCCATCACCCGCTGGTCGACTTCGGGGGCCCCACCGCTGGGCGAGCCGAGGCAAGCCTCCTGAGCCGCCGAACAGCTCTCGGCTCCGTGCAGCGGCGTCGTCAAGCCCATGTCGCCCAAGAACGCGCCCGCGTTTTGCTGGGCCACGCCCACCTGGTTGGCCTTCCAGCCAAATCGGCCCAGGGCCGGCCCGCCGGTCACCGGATCGAAGGGATGGTTTGGGCGGCCGGAGATCCCGTCGCCGTCGAGATCGTCGGGGTCCGCCAACGCGAGCAGGTCGGCTTCGGCGATGGCTTCGAGCAGGCCCAGGCCGTACACGGCAGGCGCGACCCGAGGCGAGACCATTGTGTCCGCAGCCATCGGCCCATAGCCGAGGTCGGAGAACACCAACGTAGGACGCCGGAGCGTGTAGAGCGTGCCATCGCCAAACGCACCGTCGACATCCTCGTAGGTGACCGTCACCTGGCCCTCCGTGGGGACCTCCAGCACCGCCGAGGGCTGCAGCTGGTCACCGTAGACCGGCTCCGGTCTCGGCCCACCGACGGAGTCCACGCCCGGGACGCCCAGTCGCACGAGCATGCTGAACGCAGGCTCTCCGGGCTCTGGAGGCCGTCCACGCCCGTCGCGAAAGTGGCACCCCGAGCATGAGCGCGCGTTGAACAGGGGCCCCAGCCCATCACGGCCGTCGGTGGAGGCGGGCGCCGACACCCAGTTTTGGTTGAAGAACGAGTTCCCGACGAAGTGGTCGCCACGCTGCTGACGGTCCAGGTTTCGAAAGGTCGTGGCGTACGCCAGCCGCGTGTCATCGAACACCGTCGTGTCTCCACCCGCAAGCGCTTCGCCCTCGTAGGGGACCAAGTCCGCAGGTGGATCCTCGGCGCACGCCGCCGCGCTCATCAGGAGCAGCAGCGCGCCGCGACTGGAACGAGCGGCCATCCGCTACTCCAACGTCGTGTTGAGCGTGATGTCCATCGCCATGGCCGCGCGAACGATGAGCTCTCCGAGGTCGCGCAAGTTCTCCACGACCGCCTCGATCTCCGCCCCGTCGCCCAAGATCGCCTGGTCGAACGGCACGGGTATCGCTCGAATCGCCGTCTGGGTCTCCGCGATCTTCGCGTCGATCTCCGCGGCGAGTTCGGGGTCACGGGCAGCGACGAGCGTGTCGATCCCCGGGCCCTGGATCGCGCCGTAGTCCCCCTCGTAGACGTTCTTGATCGACTCGAAGTTGTACAGGATGTCGTTGTGCGTGTTGTCGCTGAAGCAGGAGTGCTCATCCTCCTGCAGCTTCGTCTGCAGCGCGACGTTGACGCGTTCTTCGGCCAGCTCTGCGGCCGCGAGAGCACCGATACCGCGCATGATGTTCTGGACCGCCTCTTCGGGGTCGAGCGCCACGAACGACGCCCGATAATTCCCGGTGCTGGAGGGATCCCACTGCGCGGCGACGGTCTCGAGATCCTCGAGCAGCAGCGCCGCGGTGGTCTCGAGATACAGGGCCCGGCGATCGTGGTTCGCCGTGGGCTCCAGGAAGTCTTCGAAGCTTCGCGTCCCGGGCCCGGCATCGTCGAGGTCTTGACCCCACAGCAGGAACTCGATCGCGTGGTACCCGGTTGCGACGTTCTCCTCGCCCCCGACCTCGTTGAGTCCGACGAGGGCATCGGTGGTGATGTCGATGCTCGGGTCTCCCACGATTCCCGCGTCGGGCATGCCCTCGACGTAGTCGACGTACGCCTCGTCCATGGGCCAGGCGTTGATCTGCCCCTCGGGGCCATCCGCATCGTCGATCGGTCCGCCGTAGAAGCGGAACGACTCGGTCTGCCCGTAGGGTTCGCGTGCCGCCAGCCAGGCATCCTTGGCCCGCTGCATCGTGGCTTCGCTCGGGTCCGCGGTGAAGTCGAGCACAGCCTCCTGAAGCGCGGCCGCGCTCGTGATCGCGTCCTGGTACGTCGCATGGACCACGGCCGCGTAGTTGTCGACGACGGGACCCGCCTCCTGTGCGGTCAACGGGACGGGCGCATCTTGGTCACTGTCTTGAGGCGCCTCGGTGTCACCGCTCGCGGAGGGACCGTCGTCCTCGGCGCAGGCCAGCAGGCACAGACCAAGGGTCGGCAGGAGAAGGCAGGTTCGGATCACGGTCCTCGGCATCGGTGGTTCCTTCGACACCAATTATTGAAAACCGTTTTCAAAATCAAGTTAAATCACCGACCAAAGGGCATCCACGGGCTTTCCTCGCGAAACGTAGAGGGTTTCCACTTTCATCTTTGCGCCTGCGGATGGCGCCCTGCGCGTGTCGCCGGCCCCACCGGCGCGCGCTGTCGGGACGCGATCGGTCGCGGCCTGCAGCCTCGCCTACCGCCCGCAGTCACGCGGGGGGGACGGCGTGGTCACGGGCTATGCACGCCGAGCTTCGAGAAGTCGCGCACTGTTCACGCCTGCGTGCGGCTCGTCGACGCGTGGCGTTCCGCGGGCCGTGCCCGACCGAGCGCCACGTACAGTGATCCGCCGACGAACGCGACCAGGCACAGCAGCGCGAGGACGGTGGCGCCGCCGTACCAGCCCGAGACGTCCCACGTCATCGGAAAGCTGACGACCAGGTTGAGGACGACCTGCGCCGAGGTCACCGCCAACAGCCCGACCCGGGCGATCAAGTACGCGAGGATTCCGGCGATGCAGACCGCGACGGACATGCTGATGACCCAGTCCAGGGTCGACAGCCCGGCATCCACGACCCGAAGCAGCTCGAGCGCCGTCCAGAACCCGAAGAAGACGACCGCCGCGGGGTTCGTCCTTCGCACGATCCAGCGGATCAGCAGGAACATCACGTAGACCTGCATCACGCCGAACGCTCCGCTCCACACCGCGCCGATCATCGTGCCGACGGCGGGTCCCAGACCCATCATCGGATACAGGCTCGTCCGCAAGGGAGGGTCGCTGCTCACGGTCAGCAGCCGCAGCAGCAGCAGCAGGGTCCACACCGATCCGAACGCAGCGCCGACCAAGATGTCGCGACCGACCAGCGGATCTCGCCACCGAGCCCGGGTGAGCCGCACCCACGCGACCATCGCGCCGGGGGTGAAGCGCCGCCCGAAGGGTTCGACGACGACGTAGCCCAGCAGACCGACCGCCGCGATCAACGCGCCCTCCTTGAGCGCGCCGAACGTGGTCGCGGCGGCGCTGCCGTGTCCCACCGCGGACGTGAGCAACGAGGAGATCGTCACACACGTCCCCAACACCGCTGAAACCCGAACGGCGCCGCGAACGTCGACGTCTCCCCGCTGGTAGAGCCGTCGCGCCATCAGCCCGAGCCCGAGCAGGAACGCGCCGAGCAGGACGCTGCTCACCGCCGCGCCGACCGACCCGGAGGCATCGCCACCGCGAACGTCCGACCCTGCCTCCACCGCCCATGGAGGGTCGGCTTGGAACCAGACGGGCTGTCCCCTCCAGCTTCCCACCTCGACGCGGACCCTGCCCTCCACCCCCTGGGCGAGCCCCATCCACGCGTCCTGCCGGTCCAGCGCTCGCGGGGGAACGTGAGACGCTTCGGCCGGAGATATTTGGGAGATCCCTGCCGCTTCGAACGCCGGGCCCCAACCGTCCTGGATGGTCGTCGTCTCGTCTTCATCCGACGCCGTGGGAACGCGCTCGAACGTGCGGAGCCGACCACGAACGTCGAGCGTGACCCGCACCTCGCCCGGGGTCGTCATCGCGGGGTCATCTCGGCTCTCCGCCGGCCCACGCCGCGCGAGGGTCCCCGGAGACGCTCGATACTCATAGAGCACCGGCGTCGGTCCCGAACCCGGCAGGCGTCCTCGGCTCGCCGCGCCCGACGCGGGGTAGCTGGGATCGTAGTAGAGCCGTTGCATCGAGCTGCCCGTCGGCGGCTCGACGCCCAGCACCTCGAGGGTCTCGCGCGCCCGGTCCTCGAGTACGGCCACCGCCAGATGCGGGGAGGCCTGTCCCCACCAGGTCAGCGAGGGCCCGAGCGCACAGTAGAGCGCGATGACGCCGAACACGAAGCCGGCCAAGCTCCAGGCGGCCCAACCCGGCATGTGCACACCCGTGTCGACGTTGGCCACCGCATCGACCGACGGCGCTCGCCCTGCCCGAAGTGCCGCCGCGATGGGGTCACCGCCGGGCAACGCCGCGGCAACCTCCAGCACCGAGCCAGGCCGTCTCGACGGGGCGTCCTCCAGGCAGCGCTCGATGATCTCCAGCGTGTCGTCGTCGAGCCCCGAGACCCGGGTTCCGAGGGCGATGACCGGCACCGCCCGATCGATCGACCCCCGCTCAGCGCTGGGTCCAACGGTCGCCTCGTGGGGATGCCGGCCTGACAACAGCTCGTAGAGCACGACCCCGAGCGCATAGATGTCGGACCGCTCGGAGACCTCACGGCCGCTGAGCTGCTCGGGCGCCATATAGGCCGGCGTGCCGTCCCCGAACTCGTGCACCCCGAGTTCGTCGCGCAGCGCCGCGAGCCCGAAATCGGCGATCTTGAGCCGACCCTGGCCGTCGATCATCAGGTTGGCCGGCTTCAGATCTCGATGCAGCAGCCCGGCCTGGTGCAGCTCGGCCAACCCCGCGCACAGCTGCTGGGCCAGCTCGAAGGTCTTCTCGGCAGGCAGCCGCCCGATCCTGCGGAGCAACGAGGCCAGGTCCTCCCCGTCGATGTACTCCATCGACAGGTACGCACGACCGTCCACCTCACCGATGTCGTGCACCCGGCACACCGAAGGATGGGAGATCTGGCGCGCAAGCCGGACTTCATTGACGAATCGCCGCATGAACTCGGGGTCGCCAGCTCGTGCGGCCGGCAAGAACTTGAGCGCGACATCCTGCTCGAGGACGAGGTCGTGCGCGCGAAAGACCTCGCCCATCCCCCCGGTCCCGAGCAGTCCGAGGATCCGGTAGCGCCCCGCAACCATCTGGCCAGACTCGAACTCGCGCGCCGAAGCCCTGCCCTGGAAGAGACGTCCGCGAACCTCGTCATGGAGCCGCTGTTGGCTCGGGGATCGCCCGCGGTCCGCTTGCGCATCGGACTCCTGGGCCTGCGCATCGGACTCCTGGGCCTGCGAAGCGGCCATCGTGTCCTCCAAGCCGGCGTCTGCCTCGGCGGGGGGCGTGGGGTCCTCGGTCTCCATCGCGCGACGTCCAACATCCCACGTTTTCTCGTGAGCGTCCTGGTATGCTGCCGCGCCGATGCTGCCCGGTGTCCATCGCTGGCTGCGATTGTTCGCAGTGGCGGCCCTCATGGTCGTCTGGCCGCGTTCGGGGTTCGCCGCCGAATCGGTCACGGTCTGGCACGCGTATCGTGGAAACGAAGAGGCGGCCCTCGAGCGCGCCTTGGCCGACTTTGCGCGAGAGCAGCGCGAGCGCGGCGAGCCGATCACGATCTCGACGCTGGCCATCCCCTACGACGCGTTTGCCTCCAAGCTCGCCGCCGCCGTGCCCCTGGGAGAGGGCCCCCACCTCTTCATCGACTCGCACGAGCGGCTGGGTGACTACCGCAACCGAGAGGTCGTCGCGCCGGTCTCCGATGCCCTCGAGGCCGACGCCTTCCTGCCCGCTGCGCTGCAGGCCGTCACGCTCGAGGGCCAGGCCTTCGGCGTCCCGCTCAACCTCAAGTCGCTGGCGCTGTACGTCAATACGGATCTGGCCAGCGCGCCACCGACCTTCGAAGCCCTGCTCGCGACCCCCGTCCCCGCGGGCACCTACGCGCTGGCCTACGAGGCGATGAACCCCTACGCCCACGCGGCCCTGCTGCACGCCTTCGGTGGCGCGATGCTGGGGCCCGAGGACAGCTTCGGGTTCGTGGGACCGCAGGCCGAGGCCTCCGTCGCGTTCGCAGCGTCGCTGCTCGACGCCGGCGCCGTGCCCTCGGATGCCGATGGCGCGCTCGTGACCAACCTCTTTCGCTCCGGCCAGGCCGCCTACGCGATGAGCGGACCGTGGCTCGCCTCGGATCTCGAGGGCGGCGTCCCCTACCGGGTCGTGCCCCTGCCCCTGCTGGAGCAGACCGGCCGCCCGCTCGCGCCCTTCCTCACCGTCGAGGCGCTGATGCTCAGCCCCAAGGGAGCCGCCTCCGCGTCCGCCCGAGCCCTGGCTCGGTACATTGCGAGCGCCCCGGTCGCGACCGATCGTCAGCAGCAGGCCCGCATTCCGTCGGCGCGGATCGATGTTCCTCCCTCCGACGACCTGATCTCCGCGTTCGCCACCCAAGCCCGCTGGGCGATCCCGATGCCCACCTCGGCCGCGATGCGATCCACGTGGGAGCCCGCGCGACAGGCCCTTCGCAAGGTCCTTCGGGGACAGGCCGAACCCGGCCCCGCCCTCGAAGAGGCGCAGCGGCGCTTCCAAGACGTGCGGCGGCCGCCCCCGCCTCCAGCCTCTGCGTGGCCCGCGATCGTCCTCGCGGTCGCCTCCCTGATCGGCGCCGGAATCTGGGTAGGACGCGCCCGCAAGGCCAACCCCGGCCCCACGCTCCGAGAGAGCGTGTTCGCGTACCGCTACCTCGCCCACGCCGTCATCGCCGTGGGCGTGCTGGTGATCCTGCCGCTGTCGGTCGGCGCAGCCACCTCGCTGTTCGCGGGCCCGTCCACCGACATGCACTACGTGGGCCTCGGAAACTTCGTCGAGATCCTCACCGCGCGGGGCGGGCCCTTGCTGCGGTCCGGGTCGTTCTACCTCGTCCTTCTCGTCACCCTCCTGTGGACCGCGATCAACGTGGCGTTCCACCTGGGCATCGGGCTCGCGGTGGGCCTGCTGCTCTCGCGTCCCCTGCTGAGGATGAAGGCCGTCTACCGGGTGCTGCTCATCATTCCCTGGGCTGTGCCGAACTACGTGACCGCCCTGGCCTGGAAGGGCATGTTCCACCGTCAGTTCGGCGCGGTCACCGGCATCATCCACGCGATCAACGACGTCCTGGGCACCTCGCTCGAGCCCATCTCCTGGTTCGCGCAGTTCTCCACCGCCTTCACGGCCAACATCGTCACCAACGTGTGGCTGGGCTTCCCCTTCATGATGGTCGTGACGATCGGCGCGCTGACCTCCGTCCCCAAGGACGTGCTCGAAGCCGCCGAGGTCGACGGCGCGTCGCGCTGGCAGCGGCTCACCCGCGTGACCTTGCCGATCATTCGGCCGACCCTGATGCCTGCGGTCACGCTGGGCGCCATCTGGACCTTCAACATGTTCAACGTGGTGTTCCTCGTCTCGGGCGGCGACCCCGACGGCACCACGGACATCCTCGTCTCGGAGGCCTATCGCTGGGCCTTCACCCGCGAGGCCCAATACGGCTACGCGGCCGCCTACGCGGTGCTCATCTTCCTGCTGTTGTTCTTCGGCACCAAGGTTCTGGACCGCTGGAAGACCCGCTGGTCGGGCAGCGGAAGAGGGGAGCCAGACGCATGAACCCGGTGGGCAGGCTCGAGTCCGTCTTGGTGCACGGGGCGCTCATTTGCGCGGTGATCTTCGCGCTGTACCCGGTGCTGTGGGTCGTCTCGCTGGCGCTCTCGGGCACCGCGTCGCCGGAGCCCAGCGCGATCCCCTTCCCCGTCGAGCCCACGCTCGAGCACTTCGAAGCGGTCACGACGGCCTCGAGGACCAGCGCCGAGGGCGAGACGATGTGGCTGTTTGGGCGCCAGCTGCTCAACTCGCTGATCGTCGCCTCGGCCACGGCCGCCGTCGGGGTGCTCATCGCAATCCCTGCCGCCTACGCGCTGGCACGCTTCGAGTTCGCGGGCAAGCGCGCCGGCATTCGCAGTCTGCTCGCGACCCAGATGTTCCCCGCGGTTGCCAGCGCCATCCCGCTGTACCTGGTGCTCGATGCGGCCGGCCTGCTCAACTCCAGGACCGGCCTGGTGTTGTGCTACGCGAGCACGTCGGTCCCCTTCGCCATCTTCCAGCTGCGCGCCGCGTTCGAGTCGATCCCCATCGACCTCGAAGAAGCCGCCATGGTGGACGGCGCGACGCAGTTCCAAGCCTTCCGCAAGGTCGTCCTTCCCGTCGCCCGGCCCGCAATCGCCGTCACGACCCTCTTCGCGTTCATGAGCGCGTACAACGAGTTCATCCTCGCCGCCACCTTCCTCGACGACGAAGCGATGTTCACCCTGCCCGTCATGCTGCAGCGCTTCATCGGCGAGTACGACGCGCAGTGGGAGAAGTTCGCGGCCGGAGCCATCATCGTCAGCATCCCGGTCATGGCGCTCTTCTATTACGTGCAGCGCCACCTGGTGGCCGGGCTGGCCTCCGGCGGCGTCAAGGGCTGAGCGCCAACCTCTCGTCGTTCGGCGCGACCAGGCCGCTTTCGACGACGACGGCGGTGGCCTATGGCCGGCATCGACAGGGCCCTCAGTGCCCGTACCCGCCGCGATCGGGATCCTCGCACAACACCGACAATCCGCTCCCGTAGCGCTGGCGGTACCACAGGGTCACGTCGTCGCAGTCGGGCTCGTCGTAGTGAAAGATCACCGCCGGGAGCCCGGCGTCCACGAAGCGCTGCAGGTCCTCGTGCTCCCACCAGTCGAGCTCGTCGGGATAGGATTCGAAGGTCGCACCATCGAAGCCCTCGGCGCCCTCGGCTGTGCTCTTGGCCATACAGCCCATCCCCTGGTCGTGCACGTGGTCGCAGAGCCCCTGGACGTAGGCCACAGACTGCTCGACCGTGACCTCGAAGCCGAAGTTCTCCGCCTCCCACGCCCAGTCCATGTTGTCGAACTCGACCATGTCGCAGCCCCAGCGGCCCAGCTGCTCGATGCGTGCGCGCATGAAGGGCGCGATGCCTGCCGTGTCCTCGACGAAGAACTCCCCCTCCCACTCCCCCCATTCCCGGTCCGAGCAGAAGCCGCGCACGTCCTCGAAGTCGTTGCGCCAGTCCTCGCAGGTGCCGACGCTGATGTAGCAGGCCACCGTGTTGCCGGCGTCCCCGAGCGGGTCGATCGCGTCTGCGGCAGCAGGATCATCGAAGGGGTCGAGCAACACGTAGCAGTCGCGCGCGCCGGCGAGGATGGCCTGCACGGCATCGGGCTCGGAGTTCTCTTGGTACGCGTGGTTCCATAGACACATCGGCTCGGCGGGCGACTGTGGAACCCGCGCGTCCGGGTCGACGTCGACTGTGGGTCCACGCTCGTCTCCCCCGCAGCACAGGAGGAGGAGCGCGGCGACCGGGGTCGAGCGAAGGGTCATGCACCTCGATGGTAGCGCGTTCACTCCTCGAAGGCGTCCGCGCCCACCCTGCACGCCGCCGCATCTCCTTGGGCGACCACTTCGGGCGCAGGGGCTTCCGCGGAGACGCGCACAGCCGAAACGGCCGCGGCACGGTCACATCCCAGGGCCGGTGCGTCCATCAAGACATGCCCACTTCGACCGCCGCTCGCTTGTCCCTGCTCCTCGCTGCTGCCGCGGCGACGGGCTGCTTCGACCCCACCCCTGACGCCCCCCAGGACAGCGGCGACGCATCGGGCAGCTCGTCCGACGGTCAGACGGACACCTCGAGCCCCGACCCCACGAGTCCCGAGGGCACATCCTCCGAGGACACCTCCACGAGCGTGGACCCGTCGGCCACCGGAACCCCGACGAGCACCGGAGATCCGTCCACCGCCGGAGACACGGCCGACGACACCTCCGGCGAGAGTGGTTCGGACACCGGCACCGGTGGCGAGGTCGACGACATCGCACCGAGCGTCGCCGGATCGACGCCTTCGGACGACGCCGAGGGCGTCCTGGCCCCGACCTCCATCGAAGTCGTCTTCAGCGAACCGATGGACACCGCGTCGGTCGAAGCCGCCCTCGACACGGCCGCGCTCGGGGCGGTCTCGCTGGCATGGAGCGCAGACGACACCATCGTGACGATCGATCCCCAGTCCGACCTCGACTACGCCACCGGAACCAGCCCCGTTGGACTCGAGCCCCTCGCGTACGAGTTCACGCTGAGTACCGACGCGACCGACGTAGCCGGCAACGCCCTCGACGCGGCATGGGCATCCTCCTTCACGACCGCCCGGCGCATCACCGTCGAGCTCGACCACGACCCCGCATACACCGGGGGCGTCACGAGCAGCGGCGTGCTGCAGACGGGTTCGGGCGACGATCCGATCGTCGGCGATCACTCGGACAACGTGGCGCGCCGCGGCTTCATGGGCTTCGCGATCACGTCCTTGCCCGCGGGCATCCTCGAGATCGAAGAGGCTCGGCTCAGCGCGAATCAGTGGCTGGTGCTCGGAGACCCCATCCCCTCGCTCGGCGCCGCCGCGACGATCGCCCACATCGCGCCCGAGGCCCTGCCCGGAGGCGCCTACGCATCGGCGCCGCTCGAGCAGCTGGGGGTGTTCAGCGACGAAGATTCGTACGGCCCGGACAACGAGAAGTCGGTCGATGTGACGACCAACGTGGCCTACGACTACGCACAGGGAGAGAGCCACACGCTGTACCGGCTCCAGTTCACCTCGGCGACGAACTACAACAGTTCGACCGACCGACTCCGCTTCAGCGGTGAGGTGCTCGAGGTCACCTACCTGGTGCCGTAGAGGCTCACAGGGCGCACCAACCGACCGCCGTGACGATCGCGAAGCTGCTGGCGAAGGCGACGTCGCGGCGGCTGACGCCCGCCAGCGCACCCCGGGTTCGCCCGGTGACGTGACGAAGCGTGCCCACCGACCCCAAGACGAGGCCGAACAGCGCGCCGGCGGTGGAGCCGTACGAGAGCGACATCGCGCCGGCGGTCAAGGCCGCGCCGAGCGCCGCAGCGGAGGCGACCGCAACAGTGGACCAGAGCAGCACAGAGAACAACGAGCGGGAGCGAGCAGACATGCGGACGCCTCGGAGATCAGACGGCGAGCATCGCCGCCGGTTGCAGTCCTCTTACGCATCAGCGCCGGGATCGATTCCTCTCGCGACCCACGCACTTGTGCGGCGCGGGTCAGCCGGGCACGAACTTCTCGCAGGCTTGATCGATGACCGCGACCGACTCCTGAAAGAAGTCGACGTAGTCCTTCGAGGAGCCGCAAACCGGGCCGTGCAGCCCGCGATCCCCCCACAGGTTGACGAACTCGAGCCAGTGCAGACCGTTGGTCCCACCACATGCGGGGTCGGCGGGTCCCAAACCCAGCACGACCACGCCGGTGGGGTCGCCTCCCTTCGCGGCGACGACCGCGTCGTACCACTGCATCGGGTCGCCTTCGTCGGGCGTGCCGGGATCGTCGCTGATGAACGTGATCACCAGCAGCGCGTCCTCGCGCAAGAAGCCAGCGTTGCACGGCTCGGCCTCCCCCCCGGGCTCGAGCGCGGCCTCGATCGCATTCATCGGTCGCTCGGACGGGTGCCCGGCGAGGCCGACGGTCGCCATGCACGTGAACATTCCGGCCAGATCGGGCTCGGAAGGATCGATGTATCGCGCCCCGCTGGCAGGCGTACACAGCTGGTTGGACGACTCACTTCCAGCCGGATGCACGACACCGGCCCCGCGAATGCGGTCGCATTCGTCGAACTCCGTGGCCTGGATGTAGTCGTTGCACGTGTTGTGGCTCGGGTTCTGTGCGTCCCAAGCCGGCACGTTGGCGGTGCTGCAGCGTCCCCAGGCGTCGGTATCGAGGACCATCACGTGGAAGTCGCTCCCGGCCTCGAGCTCGGTGGAGATCGTCTCCATGAACCCCGGGAACGCGCCGACGAGCGCCTCCTGCTCGGGTCCCATCGAGATGGAGTTGTCGATGACGAACATGAAGTCGACCGCCTGACACTCGACCGGCGGTTCGTAGGACGCGGTTCCGCTGGACGTGTCCTCGCCCGAGGTTCCCGGGGCCGTCGGGCCCTGCCCCGTGGTCGAGGTCTGCGGGCCTGCGCTCGTCGAGCCCGATGGGTCCCCGGTGCTCGTCCCTGACGCGCTCGACGCGCTTTCGGAGACGCCTGCGTCGCCGGCGGTGGACCCTCCGTCCGAGTCGGCGGAGCCCGACACCCCCGTGAGGCCGCCGGTTCCGCCCATCGCGTCCGGGTCCTCCTGTGCCGCACAACCCCATCCCACGCCAAGCGCGAGCATCACTCCCAGTGTGTTCCGCATCCGGGTGGTCAGACCCCGGAAGGGTGCAGTTTTCCAGAGCTCCGCCGAGTTTCCCTCACTCGCGCTGGCGAAAGCTCCGATAGCCCTGCATCAGCGCCAGGTAGATCATGTGCCCGATGACCTGTTGGCCCTCCTCGCTGAGGTGCGCCAGATCGGCAGACATCAGGTTGCGCTCCCGCCACAGCGCGATGGCACCTGGACCCCCCATCGCGGCCTGCGTGTCGAAGAACGCGCACCCCTCCTCGAGCGCGACCCGTCTTTGGATCTCCGTCACCGGCTCCATCGCGTCCACCGACACGATGCGGCCGCCCTTTCGCTCACCGTGGTCGACCGGCGACACGACCAGGCACGCGCGCGGGTTCTCGCTCCCCCGGTAGAGCCGAATCAGGTCCCGGGTCTGCTGCTCGAGGAGCCCGTACTTGCTGGCCTTCATGATCAGATCGTTGCCGCCGAACTGAAAGACCAGCAGGTGGGGGTCGCGTCGATCGATCTGCGCGCGCATGTGGGCTGGATCCGCCTTGAGCATGCGACCGGTGAACGCGCCGAGGTTCGACAGCCCGTCCCAGACGACGCCCGGACCGTTGCGCTCGAGGACCACGCCATACAGGCGGCCCCTGCCCGCAGAGACGCGGATGTCGATTTCGTGCTCGCCGTCGGGGACCTCGAAGACCGCGTACCGATCCGTCACCTCGTCGGCGCGCCCATCGAGGGTCTGTGGCTCGCCGTCGTCGATGCGCACCTTGATGGGTCCGCCGCGAGGCTCCGCCGCGTACCACAGCTCGAAGCGAGAGACCCGGCGACCCGTCGCCCCCTTCCTCGCAGTGCCGAACGTGACCTTGGAGCCGCCCTTGGACGTGAAGAGCGTGCCTCCGTAGCCATAGTGACCGTCGGCGCGGCAGGCGTTGATGATGTAGCAGTTCTCCCAGTCGCCCTTCTTGAAGCGAATGCCGCGATGCCGATAGCTCAGCGTTGGGGTGCTGATCAGGTGCCAACCGTGCCCCGCGTCGCCGAAGCGTCGCTGCATCCGGCTGCGCAGCGCGGAGGTGACGTGGTCGCCAGCGATGGCCGAGTCCCCCCAGTGCGCGACCCGAGTGACCGCGCCATCGAAGCCGGCGTCGGTCTGCGCGAGCTGGGCGTAGAACCCGTCGAGCGCGCCCGGGGCGGGGAGTTCCAGCGCTCGAGCCACATCCTCGTCATCGTCGGGGTGCGGCTCATAGGGCGGCAGGCCGCCGGCCTTGGGCACGTCGACCGCCACGCGATCGGGCAGCGCGTCGGCGTTCTCGTCGTCTCTTTGGCGCGTCGCCACCTCGGCGATCGCGTCCATCGCCGCCAACTGCTCGGCTTGCGCCTCGACCTCGGCCTCCCCGCCGAGCATCTCGCGGCCGATGAGGTTCCAGAACAAGACCGGATCGTCGGCGGTCCACGGCCGAGCCCAGTGCGCCGCGGGCACGAGATACGTCGCGACGATCAGCGCCACGACCGTCGCCATGCCCGAGCCGATCTTGCGGAACGTGCCTCGGGGAGGCTTGACGCCGTCGTCGTGGCCCACCAGTTCGACGTGGCGCTCCCGAGGCTCCTCGGTGTCGAGGAGCCCTTGGGGGTGATCGTCGGGCGTATGGCGGGGGAGGGTCATCAGAAGTCGAAGTAGATGAAGGCACGTGGGCCGCCGGAGGCGAGCTTCATGATGCCCAGGGCGAGCAGCCCCATGGCCAGGCCGAGCACCGGGCCGGGGACCTTGCGGAAGAACCCGAAGGCGACCTCGTCGACCCAGCGCTTGGGTGTGAAGTGGTAGGCGGTGCCGCCGAGCAGCGCCGCGAGGAGCCACGGCGTGAGAAGCCCGGGGCGGACGAGGTGCTGCGGATCGAAGTCGAGCAGCCCGGCGACCATCGTCTTGGCCGCGTCGAAGGTCTCGGCTCGGAAGAACACCCGGGTGAGCACGGTGAAGTGAAACGTCAGCAGGACGTGGACCGCCGCGTTCAGCCGCGTCCCCGTCACGGGCAGCCACGTCAGGAACACGAACGCCCCGAAGGTGATCCCGCCGAGCACCGCAGCATCACCGCCGGGCAGATCCAGACCCCACCGGCCCAGCGCATAGACCCCGGCGCCGCTGAGCGCAGCGAGTCCCCCGCTGATGATCCACCGCCCGCGTCCGCTTCGGTCTCGAACCCGGTTCCATCGGTTGAACAGGATCGCGCCGGCCTGAAGGTTGGCGTAGATGACGAAGTTCCAGCTCGTGCCCGCCTTGTAGTGCCACATGCCCACGAGGAACATCGTCAGCCACAGGTTGAAGTAGGTGCGGCCGGGGCTGCATCGAGATCCTCCCAGCGGAAAGAAGAGGTAGTCGCGCAGCCACGTCGAGAGCGTGATGTGCCAGCGCCGCCAGAACTCTCCGATGTCCAGCGCCTGATGGGGGCGGTCGAAGTTCTCTGGAATGTCGTAGCCCATCAATCGCGCCACACCGATGGCGATGTCCGAGTAGCCCGAGAAGTCGGCGTACAGCTGCAGCGTGAACGCGTACAGCGCGATCAGCAGCTCCGCGGACGTGTACATGCCAGGGTTGGCAAAGATCGGGTCGGTGAACTGACCGGCGATCCAGTCTCCCAGCAGCACCTTCTTGGTGAGCCCCTTGAAGATGCGGAATAGGCCCTCCTCCATCCCTGCGGCCGACAGTCGCGGACGTCGGTGCAGCTGCGGCAAGAAGTCGCTCGCCCGCACGATCGGACCGGCGACCAGCTGCGGGAAGAACGAGACGAACAGCGCGAAGCGCAGGAACGAGGGCTCGGGGTCGAGGCGACCGCGCCAGACGTCGATCGAATAGCTCAGGCTCTGAAACGTGTAGAAGGAGATGCCGACGGGCAGCAGCGTCCGCACGGTCGGCGCCGCAAAGGGCAACCCCAACGCCTCGGCGAGATCGGTGCCGATCGAGAAGAAGAAGTCGGTGTACTTGAAGTAGGCGAGCAGGCCGAGGTTGCCGACGAGACTGATGCCCAGCGCCGCGTTGCGGGCCCGCCGCCCCCCAGCGGCCGTCGCAGGGTCGGACGAAGCGGCTGCATCCGCATGCCGGCGCATCGCGTGCCCGCACGCGAAGTCCAGCACGGTCGAGAACAGCAGCAGCCCCGCGTAGTACCAGGGCGTCCCTGGCGGATCGAGCTTGGGACCCGCCATGTAGAAGAAGTAGCTGGCCCCCAGCACGAAGACGACGCGCAACACCGGTCGCCCGGATGCCGCCCAGAACACGAGCAGCACCGGGATGATGAAGACGAGGAAGTCGAAGGAGGGGAACAGCATTGCGCGCCGCAGTCCGCGACCGGAAGGCGCGTTACACTACCCGCGCTCGATCTCGGCGTCCAAGTCAGGACGCACAGGTCTCCCGGGCTGTTCCAGATCCGCGAAAACTGCCCGAATCTCGACCTTCTGGAGCTCATCCGCCCAAGTGATCGGATCGCGTCTTGTGCTCGCGTTTCCCGGCCGGCGTCGCGACGACCGCGCGAGAGACCTCGGCCTCGAGCTTGCGGGCGTCCTCGAGCACCCACGGCCGCCGGCCGCTCTCGAGCTCGAGGACCCGCTCGACTTGAGACAGCGCGACGTCGACATCGCCGAGCGCAGCCCGGGTCCTCGCCAGCTCCAGCTCGATGTCGACGACCCTGGGGGCATGTGCACCGTCGCTCTCGCGTCGCATCGCCAGGGCGCGCTCGAAGCGAGCCAGCGCCTCCTCGCTGCGCCCCAGCTCTCGCAGCGCCCACCCTGCAATGGTGGTCGCGACGTCTTCCTCGCGACCGCCCGACCGGCCGACGATCTCCAGCGACGCTTCGGCGTAGGCGAGCGCGCCCGTGGGATTGTGCCGCTTGCGCTCGAGCTCACCGAGGTTGTTGAGGGATGCAGCGACCATCGGGTGCTGGTCACCGAACAGTCGCTCGCGAATCTCGAGCGAGCGCCGACACGACGCCTCAGACTCGTCGTAGCGCTCCAGCTCCATCAGCGCGTTGCCGATGTGGTTGAGGGTCGTGGCGACGCGAGGATCGCTCTCCCCGAGCAGGTCTTGCTGCCGCGCGAGGGCCAGCTGGTACTCGGCGAGCGCCTCTTCGTAGCGCCGCTGGGTGTACAGGACCCCCCCGACGTTGTGCCGCAGCTGCGCCTCGAGCACCGCCCCTCCGCCAGCCCGCTCCAGCGCCGCCTCGGCAAACTCCGCCCACAGATGCCCTCGTTCGGGTTCGAAGCGCTCGACGCCCGTGATCCAAACGAGCCGAACCCACGCCTCGGCCTCGAGGAAGCGGTGCCCCGCGCGTTGAGAGGCCCAGATGGCTTCGAGGAGACTGCGTTCGGCTCGCCCAAAGTCGCTGCGGCGCTGCTGAATCGACCCCGCCCGCAGGCGCCCCTCGGCGACCACGTCGTCGGCACCGAGCGCTTCGGCATCGCTGAGCACCCCGAGCACGATCGCTTGGGCTTGCGCGTAGCGAGCCGAGCTCTCCTTGGCCCGCGCATCGACCAAGGCCTCCTTGAGCAGGGCCGTCTTGCGGGGGTCGACGCGCTCGTCCCGGATCGACTGCGCCGAGCGCAACCGATTGAGGTCGCCGCATTCGACCAGGCGCGGCAGCCCGTTGACCGCGTCGACCGCATTCTCGACCACCGCCGGGTCGGCGTCTTGAAACTCCCGTGCCAGCGCCGTGACCGCCTGATGCCGCTCCCGCAGGCACGACATGCGCAGCTCGAGCGTCGCCTGGCTTTGCTCGTGATGCACGTGGGTGGCCTCGCACGCGTCGAGATGGGCCGCGGACCAGGACTGCGTGTATCGGTCGAAGGTGCGCTCCACGGTGCCCCAGGCCGCGCCGGCGTACTTGGCCCCGCTCCCGACGAACGCATCCCGGACGTCGGCACGCACGCCTTCATCCCAAATACCGGCCCAGCGGTGCGAGGCGTCCAGACACGGCGCCGCATCGGCGGAGCGCTCGCTCATGACGGCGATCGCCACCAGCGCCGTACCGAACACCGCGACACCGCCGACCAGCGCCCATCGAGGCAGGTGACGGCGCGGCGCCTTGGACAGCGCGGCCAGCAGCGTCCGCATGTCGTAGTAGCGCTCCTCGGGATCGAGCGAGAGCCCCCTCTCGAGCACCCGCCGCACGCCAGGCGGGACCTCGGAGTCTCCGGGCTCGAGGATCTCGCCCTTGAGCACCGCATAGCGAGCCTCTCGCGACGTCGACCCCGCGAAGGGGCGGGCCCCGTACAGCGCCTCCCATGCGACGACACAGAACGAGAACTGGTCGGTCCGCGCATCCGTCGGGGCCGAGAGATGCTGCTCGGGCGCCATGTATGCGGGCGTCCCCAACTTGGCTCCGGTCCGGGTGAGATCCGGCTCGTCGGAGGTGGGCCGAAACGACGACTCATCGTCGGAGCTCGCGGGCGACTCGAGGTTCTCGTCGCGCGAGGACGTGCGGCGTGCGAGCCCGAAGTCGAGCACGACCGCTCGTCCGGCGTCGGTGACCAAGAGATTGTCCGGCTTGAAGTCGCGGTGGATCAGATCACCGCCGTGTGCCGCCGAGAGGCCGCGTCCCGCCGCCTGGAGGACCAATAGCGTCTCCTGCCACCCTCGCTTGCGCTCTTGCAGCCACCGCCGGAGCGTGAGTCCCTCGACGTACTCCATCGCGACGAACACCCGGCCCTCGAACGTGCCGACGTCGTGCACGGTCACGACGTTGGGATGGGTGATGCGGGCGATCGCCTTCGCCTCCCGCAGCAGCCGGGTGCGCGCTCGCTCGCTGCGGCTGTTGGCGTGCAGCAGCTTGAGCCCCACTTTTCGATCGAGCTGGGGGTCGTACGCCGCGTACACGACACCCATGCCGCCGGAGCCGAGCTCGTACAGGACCACGTATCGATCGACCGACGTGCCACGCTCGAGGCGCTCCTCGACCGGAGCCTCGTCCTCGACGCCGTCGGTCATCGAGTCGATCAGCGTCGAGCCCGATCGACCTCGCCCGTGGCCGGACGTTCCCACAGCCCTTAACATGCCACGCGAGCCGCGACGATGCGTCCCAACCTGGAATCCGAGGACACCTCGCACGGCGAACGGGACCCGCGGGCCCCGCAACGCCGCTCACGCCATCACCCGGCTGAGGGCCCGATCTTCTTGTACGGGGCGAACTGCCCCAGCTCTTTCATGTAGTCGGGCAGCTGCGCGCGCTCATCGGCCAAGAACTGTCCGACCGCCTGGCGCAAGCCCTCGTGGCGAATCCAGTGCGAGCTGTACGTGGCCGAGGGCGTGAACCCGCGCAGCAGCTTGTGCTCTCCTTGTGCACCGGCTTCGAACAGCGGGATGTTGCGCTCGATGCAGCGCTCGATGCCCGCGTAGTACGCCGTCTCGAAGTGCAGGAACTCGATCTCCTCGGCGCAGCCCCAGTAGCGGCCATACAGCGCACCGGGCGTCTCGAGGTAGAGCGCGCCCGCAACGATCGCGTCGTTGCGCGTGACCTTGGCGAACTGCACGCGCTCGGGCATGAGATCGACGAGCCGCTTGAAGAACCCAGGCCGCAGGTAGTCCTGCCCGCCATGTCGCTGGGTCGTGCGCCGATAGAACTGGTCGAGGTCTTCGACGTCCTGTGCGCTCATCTCGGCGCCGGGGACGAAGCTCAGCCCGTCGACCGCCGTCAGCGCGCGGCGACGCTCCTTGCGAATCTGCTTGCGCTTGCGCGAGGCGAGCGTGGCCAAGAAGGCGTCGAAGTCTTCGTACCCCGCGTTGTGCCAGTGGAACTGAAAGCTCAGCCGAGACATGAACCCCACCGAGTCCAGGAGCTGGTGCTCTTGCTCGGTGGTGAACAGCCAGTGGATCGAGGAGCAGTCGGTCGCGTCAGCGAGCTCGCGAACGGCCGCGACCAACACCTTGGCCACCACGTCGGGCTCGTCCCCCGCGTCGCGACGAAGCAGGATGCGGTTGCCGGTGGCGGGCGTGACCGGAGCCGCCACGACGAGCTTGGGGTAGTAGCGCAGGCCCGCACGCGACGCAGCGCGAGCCCACCCCCAGTCGAAGATGTACTCGCCGTAGCTGTGGTCCTTGAGGAAGCACGGGATCGCGCCCACGAGGGTCACCTCTTGGTCCACGATCTCCTCGGCGAGCAGGTAGACCGGCGCCCACCCTGCCGGCCCGCCGGTGCTTCCGGTCATCTCCAGCGCGCGCAGGAATCCCCACTCCAAGAACGGGCTGTGGCCATGGTCCAGCGCGTTCCAAGCCTCGGCGTCGATGCCGGAGAGTTCATGCACAGCCCGGATCTGCAGCGCCACGGTGCACACTAGTTACGCCCTCTGGCCGGGTCCCGCAAACGTCTACCCGATCGGAGACGCCCCGACGGCATCCAGCGGGCCTGCCTACCCAACCGGGTGGGACACAGGCGAGAAAGCGGACCAAAACCGCCCGAGCGGACGTAGCCGACCGGCAGAGGCATCGCGGCGACGGCCTGCTATCATCGGATTCAGTCGGCGGCGTGAGGCTCGAGCCTGAGCCGCCGTCCCCCGTCGGCAGAAGCTTCGATGAGTACGCGACCCGAAGACGAAAACGAAACCGGAGTCATCCTCCGCGAGCGGGCCGAGAAGAAGGTCAAGCGACCCCGAATGTTCCGGGTCGTGATCCACAACGACGACTACACCCCGATGGACTTCGTCGTTCGCCTCCTCGAGACGGTCTTTCACCGCAACGAGACCGAGGCCACCGCGATCATGCTCCACGTGCACAACCACGGCCAAGGCGTCGCAGGGGTCTACACCCACGAGATCGCCGAGACCAAGGTCGCGCAGGTGCACATGCTCTCCCGCAAGAACGACCATCCGCTCATGGCGTCGATGGAGCCCGAAGACGACGAGAACGACGGCGAGTGATCTCCCATGCTCAGTGACGACCTCAAAGCCACCATCAACGCGGCCATCGACGACACGCAGCGGCGTCGGCACGAGTACCTCACGCTCGAGCACCTGCTGCTGGCGCTGCTCGACGACGCCAGCGCGTCGAAGGTGATCGAAGGCTGCGGCGGCAACATCGACGACATCCGCAAGGAGATCGAAGCGTTCCTCGATGAGTCGATGGACGAGGTCCCCGAGGACGACGAGTTCACCTGCCATCAGACGATCGGCGTGGGTCGGGTCCTGCAGCGGGCCGTTCTGCACGTTCAAGGCGCCGGCAAGCGCGAGGTCACCGGCGCCAACCTGCTGGTCGCGACCTTTGCCGAGCCCGAATCCAACGCGGTCTACATCCTGGGCAACCACGGCATCACCCGCCGCGACGTCACGCTGTTCATCTCGCACGGCATCGGCCGAGGAGGCTCGAAATCACTGGTCCGCCGGCCCTCCGAGGAGGGCGATCCCTCCTCCAGCCCCGACCCCGAGATGGACGGCGGAGACGCCGACGACGACCCGCTGGCGGCGTACGCCGTCGATCTCGCTGCGAAGGCCGAAGCCGGGCGCATCGAGCCCCTCATCGGCCGCTACAACGAGGTCACGCGCTTGATTCAGGTGCTGTGCCGTCGCAAGAAGAACAACCCGGTGCTGGTCGGTGAGCCCGGCGTCGGCAAGACCGCCGTGGTCGAAGGGCTCGCGCTGCGCGTCTTCGAGGGCACCGTGCCCAAGTCGATCGAACACGCGCGCATCTACGCCCTGGACATGGGCGCGCTGCTGGCGGGGACCAAGTTCCGCGGCCAGTTCGAGGAGCGGCTCAAGGCCGTGATCAAAGAGGTCGAGTCCGACCCCGACGCGATCTTGTTCATCGACGAGATTCACACCGTCGTCGGCGCGGGCGCCACCTCGGGCGGCTCGAT
Organism: uncultured bacterium; assembly: GCA_963761755.1. Lineage (GTDB taxonomy): Bacteria > Myxococcota_A > Polyangia > Nannocystales > Nannocystaceae > CAJXVA01. The sequence continues at coordinate 243,592 of CAVXIC010000012.1, read as the reverse complement.
GGACGCCTCCAACCTGCTCAAGCCAGCCCTGGCCAGCGGGGCGCTCCGGTGCATCGGTGCCACCACATTCAAGGAGTTCAAGAGCGCCTTCGAACGCGACGCGGCCCTGGCGCGACGCTTCCAGAAGATCGAGATCATCGAGCCCAGCCGGGAAGAGGCGCTCCTCATCCTGCAGGGCCTCAAAGGGGTCTACGAGGTGCACCACAACGTGCGCTACACGCCCGAGTCCCTGGAGTCGATGGTCGAGCTGGCGCACAAGTACCTGCGCGATCGCAACCTTCCCGACAGCGCCATCGACGTGATGGACGAGGTGGGTGCTGCCTCGCGCATCGACGTCGCGCAGATTCGCCCGCAGCCCACCGTGAACGACGCGCTCGACCCCAACGAAGTGGACGACGCGGAGGACTCGGACGAGACGGACGAGACGGACGAGACGCCGCCTCCCGAGCCCAAGACGATCGACGTGCTCGAGGTCGAGGAAGTCATCGCGCGGATGGCTCGAATTCCGGCCAAGTCCGTGTCGACCGACGACAAGGAGCTGCTCTCCAAGCTCGAAGAGGGCCTCGGGGGCGTCATCTACGGCCAAGGGCCCGCCGTCAAGACCGTCACCCACGCGATCAAGCGCGCCCGTGCGGGCTTGGGCCGCGACGACAAGCCCATCGGATCCTTCCTGTTCGCGGGACCGACCGGGGTGGGAAAGACCGAGCTCGCCAAGCAGCTCGCGCGCCTGCTCGGCCTGCCCTTCCTGCGCTTCGACATGTCGGAGTACATGGAGAAGCACAGCGTCAGCCGTCTCATCGGAGCACCTCCGGGATACGTCGGGTTCGACCAAGGCGGCATGCTCACCGATGCCGTCAGCAAGCAGCCACACTGCGTCCTCGTGCTCGACGAGATCGAGAAGGCGCACCCGGACATCTTCTCCGTGCTCCTGCAGCTGATGGACAACGCCGCGGTCACCGACACCACCGGACGCAAGACCGACTTCCGTAACGTCATCCTGATCATGACCAGCAACGCCGGCGCCTCGGACCTGGTCGCTCGCAAGGTCGGGTTCAGCGACGATGGTCCCGAGCTCTCCGACGCCAACAAGGCGCTGGAGAAGGTGTTCACGCCCGAGTTCCGCAACCGCCTCGACAAGGTCGTGTTCTTCTCGCCACTGGACAAGGACGTGATCCGCAAGGTCGCCGACAAGATGCTCGGCGAGCTCGAGCTGCAGCTGATCGACCGCAACGTTCGCATCACGTACACCGACGCCGCCGCGGATTGGATCTCCAAGCGCGGGTACGACAAGCTCTACGGCGCTCGGCCCATGACGCGCCTGATCGACGAGCAGATCAAGGAGAAGCTCGTCGACGAACTCCTCTTTGGCAAGCTCGAGAACGGCGGCACCGTGCACGTGGATCTCGAGGGCAAGAAGCTCGTCTTCGAGTTCCTGTCCGAGACACCCAACTAGACCTCGATCTCAATCAAGCGCTCTTTTCGAGAAGCGCTTGATTGGGGACGGCAGGCGCCCCATCGGGGCGTGCGTCGCGGCTCGGGAACCTCTGCGGCCCGTGGAGGCACGACACCTCCATGGAGCTGCGTCGTGTCTCGTTCGGGCTGATCGCCCTGGCCCTGACCTCTGCCTGCGCAGACGACGAAGGGCGTCGTGGTGGCCAGCCCGGCCTGGGCTCCGACGCCGCTGAGGACGACGAGCCGACCGTGACCGAGATCGAGCAGGGGGAATTCGGGCCCCTCGCGGAATACCTCGCAAACAACGCAGATCATCCGCTCCCCAGCCCCGAAGCCGACTCCGACTCCGGGGAGCGACGCCCCTGCCCCGGGCGACGGAACGGGGGACGGCGGCGGCGAGCCCCCCGCGGCGTGCGACGGATTCTCCTGCAGCGACGGCCAGTGCATCGACGCCAGCTGGGCGTGCGACGGGATCGAGGACTGCAGCGCGAGTGAGGACGAGGCCAACTGCGAGGGCGGGACCGGCGGAGGCCAGGGCGGCCCGTGCACCGGGTTCGCGTGCGCCGACGGCAGCTGCATCGATGCCAGCTGGGAGTGCGACGGCTACAGCGACTGCCCCTCCAACGAGGACGAGGCCAACTGCGAGGGCGGCACGCAGCCGGGCGCCTGCGACGGCTTCGAGTGCAGCGACGGCCAGTGCATCGACGCCAGTTGGGCGTGCGACGGGCTGATCGACTGCGCCGAGGGCGAGGACGAAGCGGCGTGTGGCATCCACGAGGGCGACGCATTCGACGTTCAGCAGCGGCCCAACGTGCAGGCGATCGACGGCGGGTGCATCGTGACCTGGACGGTGACCGGCGGCGCGGCGGGTGCGGCCGCGGCCGAGGTCGCGACCAAGGCCTGCGAAGGCGGAGGCCTCGTCGCGGGCTTCGTCACCGGCGGGGGTGGGTTTGCAGCCGCCGCGGTGTGCGGTGCTGCGGACGTGGCCTTCGTCGACACGGTGGCCGGCGGCTTGATCGGTGCGCTCGGAGGCCTCGTCGGCTCGGTCTACTTCTGCGAGGGCGGCGTTCGGGACCAGGCGACCAGCCTGTTCGAGTCGCTGGTCGGCAGCGACCCCGACTCGATCCCCACCTACGAGGTCCAACCGGCGACGGGCGCCAAGAAGTGCGGCATCCCGCTCGAGGTCCCGCTCAGCGGCAACGCCGAGACCTGCTCCGACCTGCACGACGAGATGAAGGAGTTCGGGTTCACCCACCCGCACGAGTGCAGCGTCGACTTCGGCAACCTGGGCAACGATCCGCAGGTGCTCGCGGACACGTGCGAGGACATCAAGCGCCGGTTCGCCAACGCGTCGTCCCTGGCCGACAAGCGGCTGGAGATCGGCGACGCCTGCTACGACAACGGCGACGCCGGCCCCATGGGCAGCTCGGACTTCGGCCATCAGGTGGCCTGGTGCTCGGTGCATCGCTCGATGGCCAACTGCGTCGCGCAAGCCAAGCACCCCAAGCTCGCGGCTGCCGGCTGCAGCCTGACGCAAACCATGAAGAACTACGGCGACCCCACGGGTTGCAACAACGTCCTGAGCTGCCAGTAGGGCGGGCGACGACTCGCCTTCGGTCGATCTTGGGGCAGACTCTGACCATGCCCCTGCACAGCGGACAGGCCGCCGAGCTGCGCGCCGCCGGTCGGCGCCTTGCCGCCGGCCTCGTCGCGTCGCCCATGCTCGACGTCGCCGACGACCGAGGCCTGCTCGGGGCGCTCGCCCGCCTCGATCTTGCGACGATCGCCTCGGTCGGGGTCAGCCCGTGGCTGTGGCTGGGGTTCTTCGCGGTCACGGGTGCGGGATTTGCACACTTGTTCCCGGACCATCGGCCGCGCGGACGCTTGGTCTTCTTCGGCGCGGTCTTGGCGCTCGATGCCGCCTACTGGATCGCGGGCGGATTGCGGCTCTCGGTGGTGATCGCGGTCATCTTGCTGGCCCTGGGGCTCGTCTCGTGGAGCGTGGCCGGCAACGACGCGGACTCAGCGCCATGAATCGACGCGGTCGGCGATATACACTACCCGCTCCCGTCGTTGCCATGACCGTGCGTCCCCATCCCCTTGCACCGATGCCCGCCGGGGCGGCGACTGCGGTCGCTGCTCCCGACGTGGCGGGATGGAGCCCGCTGGACTTCCTCCGGCGCGCGACGGAGGCCAAGGACCGCGACCTTCCCGACGTCCCCAATATCGAGGCCCCGTCCATCGACTGGGACGATGCGATGCAGAAGTACGGGCGCCGGGTCGTCGTGTCGCTCATCGCCAAGGGCGCCCTGCCCGAGCGCGCCAAGGAGCTCGCCCAGGATGCATGGTTTCGCGTCATTCAGAACCATCGGCAGGGCAGACTCAGCGAGGTCAAGCTGCCGGGCGTGGTCATCAAGCAGGCCGCGTTCCTGTGGCAGGACGACCGGCGGCGCAGCTGCGCCCGCTACACCCACGAATCGGTCGATGGCACGACCAGGCACCACCGCGATGAGCGCGAGCTCGAGCAACAAGCCGCTGCGCGTCACCAGCTTCGCAAGGTCGGAGAGATCATCGCGCGCGCGCACCCCAACGCGCGCCGCGTGTTCGAGATGATGTACGACGGCGAGGCTCGAGGCGCCGCCGAGATCGCGCAGAGCCTCGGGCTCTCGGTGCAGCGAGTCCGACAGATCGCCTGCGAGCTGCGCAAGACGCTTCGCTCCGAGCTCCACGCGCCACGCCACGCCCAGGCCAAAGCCAGTGCCAAAGCCGAAGCCAAAGCCGAGGCCAGTGCCAAAGCCGGTGCCGAATCCAATGGGGGTTCCGATGCTTGACCTTCGCGAGCACGTCTCTGCCGACCACCTCTCCGACTACCTGCGCGGTGCGCTCGGCGGGGATGATGAAACAGAGGTCGAAGCCCACATCGGGGCATGCCTCGTCTGCGCACGCCGCCTCCGCGAGGAAGCCCAGCTGGAGGTGCTGCTGTACGAAGCGGCCGCCGGAAGCAGCGCCGTCATGCCCGGCCAGCCCGGCCAGCCCGGCCAGCCGCCACGGACCCGGCGCGCCCTGTGGCAGCGCATCGCCGCGTCCGTGGCCAACAGTGCCGCGGCCGCTGCCGCCCTCCTCGTGGTCATCGCGCCCGGGCAGCCACTGACGCCTGGGACGGCGCAGTACGGGGGCGGAAACGAAGGCGCGGTCGCGCCCGCGAGCGTGTCGTTCATCAACGACGCCCTGTGCACTCCGACCACCGATGAGATGACGACCGACGAGGAGTGCATGGACTCGGTCACGGTGGCCATGACGACCGACCCCGAGGACTACCTCAGCCCCTTCGACCGCGAATGGAGCTCGGGGTGGTCCGGCGACAAGGCCGGCTCCCCACCCACCAGCGGGGCCAGCGGGGCCAGCGGACCCAGCTGGCGCGGTTCAGCCGTCAACGCCTGCTTGGTCGAAGACCTCGCCTGCGAACCGGGCTGACCCCGGTCCGAGGCGAGGCTTCGGACTCCTGCCCGCCAGGCCAGTTCAACGAAGGCGTGCTGCACGGTTGGGGCGCGGTTTGGGCGTGCTTCAGCCGCACGCGCCCAAGACCACGTCGTGTTCGGTCTGCAGGCTGGCCCCGGACTCGGTCCACGTCGCCTCCAGCGTGAAGCCGTCCACCACCGACCGCACCTCGCCCAGCTGGCAGCGCAGCGTCTCGTGCCCGTCGTCCTGCCCGTCGGGATCCTCCAGAACGCACCGGATCTCGCAGGCCTGACCCGCGGCGCTGGCGATCCCCACCGGCGTGGCGAGACCTCGTGCCGTGTTCTCCGCCAGCTCCGCGTGCGTCACCGTCGCCCGCGCCCGAAACGAGACGGCAGCCTCAGGCGCCGCACTCGACAGCGCGGGCACGCTGAGCAGAAGACCGAGGGCACCGACGGGAAGAAGCTTGCTGAGCACGATGCGAGACTTCGACCCATCCGCGCGGTTCTGAAGGCGGACGCTTCGAAAGGCAGCGGCCGCAGCGCGAGGGGTGCCGGGCCTCAGCGTCCGACCGTCGCGCGCAGGAACGACAGGGTGTCGACGGCGTTCTCCACCCGCTTCTTCACGCTGTCCGCCCCGCCGTGGCCTGCCTGGGCCTCGACCCGCAGCAGGACGGGATGCTCCGCCGAGGTGGCCCACTGCATCGCGGCGACGAACTTGCGGGCATGGTTGGGGTCGACGCGGTCATCGGAATCTGCCGAGTTCATCAACAGCGGGGGGTAGGGATCGCCGCGGCGCACTCGGTGATAGGGCGAGTAGGCGAGCAGCGTCGCGAACTGCTCCGGATCGTCCGCCGAGCCGTACTCGCCGATCCAGGTCGGACCCGCGCCGAAGAGGTGGTAGCGCACCATGTCCAGCAGGGGCACCTCACAGACGACGGCCCCGAACAGCTCGGGACGCTGCGTCATCACGGCGCCGACGAGCAGTCCTCCGTTGCTCCCCCCTCGGATCGCGAGCCGCCCCGGACGCGTCCACCGGGCGTCGACGAGCCAGTGTGCCGAGGCGATGAAGTCGTCGAAGACGTTCTGCTTGTGCGCACCGCGGCCGGCCTCGTGCCAAGCCTCGCCGTACTCCCCGCCGCCCCGAAGGTTGGGCGTCGCAAACACACCGCCATGCTCGACCCAGAGCGCCGCGGTCGGCGAAAAGGTCGGCGTGATCGAGACCCCGAAGCCTCCGTACCCGGTCAGCAACGTGGGGCGATCGCCGTCCATGGGCGCGTCGTCGCGGTGGACCACGAACATCGACACGGCCGTGCCGTCGCGGCTCTCGACCCAGACCTGGTCGACCTGGATGCGATCGGTGTCGATCGGCACACGCTGCTTCCAGAAGAGTTCCTGCTCGCCGGTGCGCGGCCGGATGTAGTGCCACTGCGGCGGGTCGGCAAACGACGAGTACAGCATGTACGCGTCGTCCTGTTCCGGCGATCCCACGATGGCGCTGACGGTACCCAGACCCGGCAGCGCCAGCGTCCGCGGGCCCGACCCGTCGAGTTCGCGCACTTCGATCCGCGAGTGGGCGTGATCCAGCCACTGCAAGACCAGCGCGTCCACACTCACGTGCATGCCCTCGAGCGTGCCCTCGCCCTGAGACACGACCTCTCGCCAGCCCGTCTGCGGCGCGCCGAGATCGAGCTCGAGCACCCGAAACCGCGGCGCATCGCGGTTGGTGTGGAGCAGGAGTCGGTCCCCGACCACGTGGGGAGACGCGCGCTCTGTGAGGCCGGGGTTGATGTGCACGAACGTCAGGGTCTGGGCTCGAAGGTCGGCGACGTGAACCTCGCTGTAGGTGAACTCGCGAAAGCGCGTGACCGTGAGCCACCGCCCCTGGGGTGAGACCTCGACGCCCAAGAACGACTGGTTGTCTCCCGTGGGTCCGAACACGCGCTGATCGAAGCGGGGTTCACTGCCGATCGTGTGACGAAGGATCGCAGCGGTGCCCGGCCTGTGGGGCGGCGCGACCCGAGCGTCGGTCGAGATCGCCGTGTAGAAGAATCCGGACTCGTCGGGAAGCCATGACGGCTGCGCGTATCGAGCACCAGCGATCGGCGCGTCGAGATCGCGACCGCTGCGTACGTCTCGGATGATGAGCGTCGCGTCGTCCGATGCGTTGTCGGACCGCAGGAAGGTCACGTATCGCCCCGAGGGGCTCGGCCGGACGTCACGGACCGTCACCGCCTCCCCCATCGCGCTGGGATCGACGAGCACGCGCTCGCCCGCGCCACCGACGGCGCTGACGAAGAACCGCGCCTTGTCGTCGCCGGGCCGTCGCCGGCTGTAGAACCACGCGCCGCCGCGACGGACGGGAGCGGAGCGGCTCTCGACCTCCAGCAGTGGGCGCAGCGCAGTCCGCAGCGCCTCGCGGCCGGGCAGCGCGCCCAGCCAGTGGCGCGCGTGGGCGTCCTGAGACCTCGTCCACGCACCGACCTCCGGATCTTCGGTCGTCTCCAGCCAGCGGTACGGATCGGGCACGTCGATCCCGTGCAGACGGTCGACGGTCGATCCTCGGGGCGTGGCGGGACGCTTGGGGGCGGCAGCCTCGGCCGAGGCCTCGGCCGGGTCCGAGACCGCGTCGGTCACCGGCGCCTCCGGCACGGAACACGCGGCGAGCGCCAGCGCGAGCAGCAATCGAGCACGCATCGCGGACATTGTGGCGGATTGCCGGAATCTACGCTTCGCGGCCGGACGCGCGGCTTGCGGTCGGTCTTTCCGGCGTTTAGAACGTTTGTGGGTTTAGGTCGATTCGTGACGTTCAAACGTATTTCCTCGGTGGTGGTGGTGGCCTGTGCACTCGGCTGGGCGGGTCCGGCCGACGCTGCCCGCAATCCTGGACGGGCGCGCACGGACGGACGGCTCGAGCAGGCCACCGGCGGCGTCGCCCGAAGCGATCGCGACGCCCACTTTCAGGCTGCCCCCGCCGCCCCAGCGGCGGCGTTCGCCAGGCTCGAAGCCGAGGTCGGCCCGCTGTTCGCGACGTGGGACGCAGCGACCCAGATTCCCCACCGCCTGCTGCTCGCCGGCGTCGACGCGCCGGGTTCGGTGACGGACGCCGGCAAGGCCGAGGCCTTCGCGCGCGATCTCCTCGTCCGCCATCTCGCCCTGCTCGCCCCGGGCAGCGCCCCGTCGGACTTCGTACTCGTCTCCAACGAGACCAGCGCCGGCATCCGCAGCGTCGGGTTCCGCCAGCACCACCGCGGGGCCGAGGTCCTCGGCGGACAGATCAGCTTCCGCTTCAAGCACGACCGCCTCGTGATGATCGGATCGGACGCCTACCCCGACGTGGGCATCGCCAGCCGAAGCCGGACCCCGTCGTCGCGGGCGGTCGTCCTCGGCGCACGCGACTGGGTGACCGACGACGTGCCCGGCGTCCTCGCCAAGACCGGCCCGGTCGAGGGCCCGTTCGTTCTCCCGCTCGTCGATGCCTCCGGATCCATCGAGTATCGGGAGGTCTGGCGAACCTCGCTCGACCTCGTCGCTCCCCAGACCCGGTGGCAGGTCTACCTCGACGCCGGCTCGGGCGCTCCCATCGCCCGCCAGCAGATGCTGCTGTACGGCACCGGCCAGCTCCTGTTCGACGTGCCCCAGCGCAGCCCTCAGACGCCGCGAGTCCTGGCTCCCGCCGACACCTCGTTCCTCACCGTCGACGGCCTCGAGGGTACGACCGACGCTGCTGGCTTCTTCGATTTTGCGGGCGACACCGCGACCCTCGAGACCACGCTGGCGGGCCCCTTCGCTCGGGTTCAAAACGACGACGGACCCGACGCGACAATCCCCTTGTCCGCGGCCAGTGACGACAGCTCCGTGTGGCAGGACCTGACCGAGACCGTCGACGCGCAGCTGTCCGCCTACGTCCACACGATGATCGTCAAGAACCACGTCCGGACGGTCTCGGACGAGAGCTGGCTGGACGAGCAGATCCCCGTCATCGTGAACATCGCCGACACCTGCAACGCATTCTCGGACGGAAACAGCATCAACTTCTTCAAGAGCGGCGGCGGCTGCGAGAACACCGCGTTGCTGGCAGACGTCGTCTATCACGAGTTTGGGCACTCGATTCACAGCCAATCGGTGATCGCCGGTGTCGGCCAGTTCAACGTCAGCCTCAGCGAAGGCATCTCCGACTACCTGTCGGCGACGATCACCGGCGACAGCGCATTGGCCCGCGGCTTCTTCATGAGTGACCAACCCCTGCGGGAGATCGATCCCGAAGGGTTCGAGTATCGCTGGCCCGACGATCGCGGCGAGGTCCACGACGAGGGTCGCATCATCGCCGGCGCGCTGTGGGACCTCCGCACCCGCTTGATCGGCAAGTATGGTGAAGCGCAGGGCCGCGCGGTCACCGACCGGATCTGGTTCGAGTCCACGCGCCGCGCGGTCGACATCCCCTCGATGTACCCGGAGGCGCTGCTCATCGACGACGATGACGGCGACCTCACCAACGGCACCCCCAACGCATGCGAGATCAACGCAGCATACGGACCGCACGGGCTGTTCAACCCAGGCCCGAGCAGCGAGCGCGTCTCGATGACCCCCGACGCGGCCGGCCCGACGGTGAGCCTGGAGCTCGCGCTGCCCAGCTTCCCCCAGTGCCCGATCGCCGCCGCACCCACCGTGTCGTGGCGAGTGCGAGGCAGCACCGACGCGACCGAGGTCGCCATGGTCACCGGAGCTGCGGGGTCCTTCGTCGCGCAGCTTCCACCGCAGCCGGCCGGCACGGTCCTCGAGCTGCAGATCCACCCCGGCTACGAGATCGACCCCGGTCGCAGCCTGCCCGACAACATCGTCGACCCCTGGTACCAGATGTTCATCGGCGACGTCATCGAGCTCGGATGCATCGAGGCGGATACCGACGCGATGCTCGGCGACGACTGGGCCCTGGGGCCCTGGGCCGACACGGGCTCGGGCAGTGATCCAACCGCCCCCTACGGCGATGGAACCCACGTCTGGCAGGCCGGCACCTACCGGCCAGGGACCGCCTCGGTCACCTTCGGTGCCATCGACACCGGCCCCTTCACGCAGCTTCGACTGCAGTTCCGGCGCTGGCTTGCGGTGGAGGACGGCTTCTTCGACAGCGCCTACATCGAGGTCAACGGCCAGCGGCTGTGGCAGAACTTTGCGTCCGCCGAGGACTACCTGGCGACGTTCCACCACATCGACAAGGAGTGGCGCTTCGTCGACTTCGACATCAGCGAGTTCGCCGGCCCCGAGGGCATCGCCCTGAGCTTCGGCACGCGGGCCGACGGCGGCCTCGAATTCGGCGGATGGTCGCTTGCCGAGGTTTGCGTGGTCGCCTTCGACGGGCCGCCTCCGGGCTGCGGTGACGGAGCCCTCGACGCGCCCGCCGAGGCGTGTGACGACGGCAACGTGGCTCCGGGCGACGGCTGCGATGCGTCCTGTCAGCTCGAGCCGGAGCAGCCCGACCCCGAGGGTCCTCAGGGCGATGGCGGTGACGACCCCGACGGCCCAGACGACACGGGCGACGACGGCATGGACGACGAGGGCGAGCCGAGCCTGGATGGCGACGGTCTGCTCGACCGGGGCTGCGCGTGCAGCAGCACCGAATCCCCAGCGGGTTCGGGGGCGGCGCTGCTCCTGCTCCTCTTCGGGCTGCGGAGGCGCCGCCGGTCCTGATAGGGTTCGCGCATGTCCGTCATCCTTCATCATCACCCGCGGACCCGCGCGGCCAACGTCGTCTGGATGCTCGAAGAAGTCGGCTGCGACTACGCGCTCGAATACGTCGACCTGCCCTCGGGCGTCCACAAGCGCGAGGCGTACCGGGCCCTCAACGAGATGGGCAAGATCCCCACGCTGACCGACGGCGAAGCGGTCGTCTCCGAAGTTGCCGCGATCGGCATGTACCTGGCAGACAAGTTCGCCCCCGGCACGCTCGCGCCCGCTCTCGACGCGCCGGAGCGAGGCGCGTACCTCCGCTGGATCTGCTACGGCCCGTCGGTCATCGAACCGGGCTGCATGGCCAAGGCCGCCAACTGGGAGTTCAAGGCTGCGGCGGCCGGCTGGGGGACCTACGACGAGATGCTCACAACGATCGACGCGGCGATCGGCGAGGGGCCCTTCCTGCTCGGCGACACCTTCACGATGGCCGACATGCTCTTGGGCGGCACCGTCGGCTGGATGATGATGTTCGGGATGCTGCCCAAGAAGCCCGCCTGGGAAGCCTACATCGGCCGACTCGACGATCGACCCGCCCGCAAGCGTGCGATGGAAATCAACGAGCGCATCGCCAAGGAGCACGGTCTGTAGTCAGGCTTCGCGTGGCGCCGTCAGTCGGCGACGGCGATCGAGGCTGAGCATCACGTCGGGAGCGTCCAGCCCGGTCCGATCCCAGAGCTGGCAGGTCACCTGCTTGTGCTTTTGGTCCAGCGCTTCGCAGTAGTTGGTGAACTTGCAGCGCCGCACCTGGGTGCCCCTCCCTGCCAGCATCTTGGCGAACCAGTCGGGGTCGGCCAAGCTCTGCCGCGCCGCGCCGACGATGTCCGCGTTGCCGGCCTGCAAGATGGCCTCGGCCTGTGCGAACGAGGCGATGCCGCCGGCGACGACGATGGGTGTGCGAAGGCCCGCCTCTCGCACGGCAGCCCGCACCTGGCCGGCGGCCTGCACGTTGCGTCCGAAGGGCCCCGCGGCGTCCGAGAAGACCGTGGGCATGCACTCGTAGCCGCTGGGCCCCGTGTACGGGTAGGCGGACCAGCCTTCCTTGGGCTGCTGTGCGTCCTCGAACTTGCCGCCACGAGACAGCGAGAGGAAGTCCATGCCCGCCTCGGCGAAGCGGCGTCCGAAGTACGCGGCGTCGTCGCTGTCGCTGCCGCCGTCGATGATCTCGTCGGCGAGGAAGCGACAGCCGACCACGCACCCCTCGTCCACCGCGGCCCGAACGGCCTCGTAGACCTCCAGCGGCAGCCGCACCCGATGCGCTCGCGCTCCGCCATAGCCGTCGGTCCGGACGTTCCGCCGAGAGAGGAAGGACGCCATCGTGTAGGCGTGGGCGTAGTGCAGCTCGACGCCATCGAAGCCGGCCGCCCGGGCGCGCACGGCCGCGGCCGCGAACAGCCCGGGCAAGACCTCGGGCAGGTTCGCGATGTGCGGTTCGTGGACGTCCGTCACCCGGTCGCGAGCCCCAAAGCGCAGCGCCTCGAGGTCCCGCTCGTCCAACACGCCGGCGAGCGCGTCGTCGCTCATCGCCACGAGCGCGTCGCGAACCGCCTGGTCATCGCTTTCGCCCGTCGCCTCGCGAAGGGCATCGGTGATCGGCAGGAACCGCCGCAAGAAGCGCTCTCGCGGGGGGCGGCGACGAATCCTCAGGAAATCGATGAGCTGGATGAACAGCTTGGTGTGACCGCCGCTCCGCGCTCGAACCGTCTGAGCGAGCGTCCGCAGCCCGGGCACGAAGCGGTCGTGCCCGATCCGCAGCAGCGGCCCGCTGGGAACGTCGCGAACACCGGTCGCTTCCACGACGATCGCGCCCGGTCTTCCCTCGGCAAAACGCCCGTACCACTCGAGGACCTCGGGCGTCACCATGCCCTCCTCGGTGGCTCGCCAGGGGACCATCGCGGGGATCCACGTGCGGTGCCGGAGGGCGACCGGACCCACCGTGACCGGCGAGAACCAGCGCGACGCCTCGGCCTGTGCGGCCGTGGGCCAGGCATCTTCGGGCAGCGTATGCCGAATGCGTTCGGGTGGACGCCACATCGTCGGGGACGATACCGCGTCTGATACCTTCACGCCCATGAGAGCTCGGGTCCTGCTGACGAGCGCGTTGACGCTCGGCCCCTCGATCATGGGGTGCGATCCCTCCCCCGGTCCCGACGCCTGCTACGGCGTCTGCGGCGACGGCACCGCGTGCGAGGAACGCAAGTGCGTCGTCGTCGAGGCCGCGCCCGAACCCGAACCCGAGCCCGAGCCCAACAAGAAGAAGCGACGCGGTCGTCGCGGCAAGGGCCGGCGCGCCGAGCCCGATGACGCCCCTGCCGGCTTCACGCCCGAAGACGACAGCAACGTCCCCGGCTACGATCCGAAGGCGAGCAAGGGCCTGGACATGAACGCCGGCACCGAGCGTCTCAGCGACATGGAGATCCGCCGGCACCTCTCCAAGCTCGAACCCAAGTTCAACAAGTGCATCGAGACGTCCGCGCTCGCGCACGAGAGTGCGCTCTTGGGCGAGCTCGACTTCGTCCTGTCGATCGAACCCAGCGGCAAGGTCGGCGGGGTCACGGTCAAGGCCTCGGGCAATCTCGCGAAGGCGGGCGTCGTGCCGTGCGCCCGCAAGGTCGTGTATGGTCACCGCTTCCCGAGCTTCGACGGTTCCACGATGGGCGTCGACTACTCGTTCAAGGTCGACTGACATGCGCAAGGCCACCTACGCGGGCGTGTTCCTCATCGCCATGGCGACCCTCATCACCGAGGTCCTGCTGACACGCATCACCTCGGTCGTCGCCTGGTACCACCTGGCGTTCTTCGTGATCTCACTGGCGATGCTCGGCATGACCGCCGGCGCCGTCATCGTATTCGTCCGCCCCGCGTGGTTTCGCGACGAGGACATCACGGTACGGCTCGTTCAAGGCTCGGGTCTGCTCGCGCTCCTCATGCCGGTGGGCGTCTGGACCGCGCTGCAGATCCCTCTGGAGCCGATCACGTCGGCATCGAGCTTCGCCGAGACCTTGGCGTACGGGACCGCGCTGGCCATCCCCTTCACCATCAGCGGGGTCGTGCTCACGCTCGCCCTCACCCGCGCCGGCATGCCGCCGGGCATCGTCTACGGCGTCGACCTCGTCGGGGCAGCGGCCGGCTGCGTGGTCGTCATTCCCCTGCTCGATCTCGTCGACGCACCCAGCGGCATCGTGATCGCCAGCGGTCTCGCGGCGCTGTCGGGCTTCGCCTTCGCACGCGGCAGCCACGGCGTCCCCGCGCGCTACCCCCGAGGTCTCCTCGCCTTGGCCGCCCTGCTCGTCGCCGGCGGCATCGGCAACGCCGCCTCGAACGGAGGCGTCATCTATCCGCGCTACGTCAAGGGCTTCGAGGACGACCGCACGATCCACGCGTTCCGAGAGTGGAACACCTACTCGCGGGTGACCGTGGACGACACCTTCGTGCTGCCTCCGGCGCTGTGGGCCCCCTCGCGCAAGATTCCGCCCGAGCTCGCGCGGCCGATTCCGCAGCGCTTCCTCAAGATCGACGGTGCCGCAGGCACCATGATGGCGTCGATCGACACCGACCCCACCGACGAGACGCCCGGCGACCCCAGCATGCACCGCTACCTCGCGTGGGACGTGACCTCGTTTGCGCACCTGTTGCGCCCCAGCGGCCCCGCAGCGGTCATCGGCGTCGGTGGCGGTCGCGACGTGCTCGAAGCGGTCCGCGTCGGACACGAAACGGTGGTGGGCGTCGAACTCAACGATCTGATCGTGCACCTGCACGAGGGCCCCATGCGGGAGTTCTCGGGGATCGCCGATCTGCCCGGGGTCACGCTCGTCAACGACGAGGCCCGCTCCTTCCTCGCCCGCGATCAGAGGCGCTATCGCGTCATCACCATGTCCCTCATCGACACCTGGGCGGCCACCGGAGCGGGGGCCTACGCGCTCTCGGAGAACGGGCTGTACACGGTCGAGGGCTGGCGCATCTTCCTCAGCCGCCTGGAGCCTCGCGGTATCTTCACCGTCTCGCGCTGGTACAAGCCCTCTTCACCCGGGGAGACCGCGCGCATGCTCGGGCTCGCCATGGAGACGCTGTGGTCGCTGGGCGTGGAGGACCCGCGCAAGCACCTGGTGCTGCTCCAGAACGAACGCATCGCCACGCTCTTGGTCTCGGCGCTGCCCTTCAGCGAGCGTGACATCGACGAGGTGCAGCGACAGGCGGTCAAGCGCGGCTACAACATGTTGGTGACGCCCCGGCGCCTGCCGATGAACCCCATGCTGCGGGAGCTCGCCGAGATCACCGATCGCCAGACGCTGTGGTCGTGGGCACGCAGCCAGGACCTCGACTTCACGCCGCCCACCGATGAGCGCCCGTTCTTCTTCAACATGCTTCGCCCCGAGGCGTGGCTGGCCCGTGGCGAGGACCTCGACGATCTCGATCACGCGTTCCTCGGCAACCTCTACGCCACCCAGACGCTGATCTACGCCACCCTCGCCTCGGCGGTGCTCACCCTGTTTGCCGTGCTCATCCCGCTCCTGTGGCGACGCAAGGATCTTCGAGGCTACGCGCTGCTCGACGTTGGCGCGTCGTGTTCATACTTCGCGCTCATCGGTCTGGGGTTCATGTTCGTGGAGATGGGCCTGCTCTCGCGGCTCAATGTCTTCATCGGACACCCCACGCTCGCGCTCGCGTCTCTGCTCGGCGGTATCATCTTCTTCACCGGCGTCGGTAGCCTGATCTCGGGCAAGATCCCGCTGCACCGACCCGCCGTCGCCCGGCTGTATCCGCTGTTGCCTGCCGTGCTCGTCGTGCTCGTCGCGTTGACGATCGATCCCATCATGGCCTCCTTGGCCAGTGCGCCGACCGCAACGCGCGTCGCTGCGGGCGTCGCCATCGTCGGCGTGCCCGCGCTCGGCATGGGGCTGGGCTTTCCGCTGGGACTGCGTCTGGTCGGCGACCTGGCCGGTGAGGGCCGTCCGGACCTCGGGCCCTGGATGTGGGGTGTGAACGGAGCATGTGGCGTCGTCGCCAGCGGGCTCGCGCTGACCAGCTCGATGGCGTGGGGAATCGCCGGCACGCTGTACGCAGGGGCAGTGTGTTACGTCGCATTGCTGGCCTGTACCGCTTGGCTCGTGCGCGCACGGACGTGATAGCTTCGGCGGGATGCTCGCACCGGCTCTGCTCTGGCTCGCGATCGCTGCTGCTCCTGCCGCGGCTGACAACGCTCCGGAGGACGCCCCTGGCGACGCCACGGCCGAGCCCGCACCATCTTCGACAGACCCCGCGGACGGCCCCGAAGCGGCCGCAGCAGCACCCGCGGATCCCGAACCCGGGCGGGGCTACGACGGCACCACCGCGGTCCCCACCGAGGACGACGGCGCGACCATCGTCGGCCAGCGGGAGCCCGCGCCCGAGCCCGAGCTCCCGCCCGAACCGACGACGCCGCCTCCTGCAGCCGCGCCCCCACTGCAGCCGGCGATCAAGCCCCACCGCGACGCCCCCCGAGCGCTGACCGCCGTCGCCGGGATGCCCCAAGACGAGATCGCGGTCATCGGCAAGGGCAGGGTCAAGTTCTATCCGGGCATTCAGGTTCGCAACCAGATCGGCTGGATCTCCGACTTCACCCTCGACCGCAACGGCGAGAGGTACGAAGAGGGCGGCTTCTCCACCGGGCGCATCCGCTGGAACCCCAAGCTCGAGATCCGCAAGAAGTTCCTCTTCGTCGGCATGCTCGACCTCGCCAACGGCCGGTGGGCCCCCTCGGGCAGCGAAGACCCCGTCATCGACGAGATCATCAACCGTGGCCAAACGCCCGACCGAGCCGAGCTCTCGATCGTCGACCCCCGCGAGCTGTACTTCGAAGCCCGCCTCCCGTTCGGGCTGATCCGTCTCGGGCAGCAGGCGTTCACGTGGGGCCAGGGCATGCTGGCCAACGACGGCAACAACGTCGACCGCTTCGGCGACATGCGCTTTGGCGACGACGGCCCGGGCGACATCTACGAGCGCCTGCTCTTCTTGACCAAGCCCTTCGCGTATCGAGCGGGCAAGATCAAGCACCTCGCCATCGGCGTGGGTGGAGACATCGTGTTCCGCGACGAGCGCTCCGTCCTCACCGAGGGTGACCTCACCGGACAGGCGCTGATGATCATCCGCTATCAGCCCCAGGACGAGCCGACCAACTGGATCGGCGGCTACGCGGTCTACCGCAACCAGACCACCGCCGACGACGGAGACGTGTACGCCGACGATGACGACCTCGAGGTCGGAGCGTTCAACATCGCCGGGCAGGGCACCAAGTGGCTGCGCGACGAGTTCCAGCTGATCGGCGCCTTCGAGACCACGCTGATCACCGGTCGCACCACGATCGCGCGAGACGAGAACGGCACCCACAAGGTCCTGCAGGGCGGCGCCGTCGCGCGCGCCTTCTTCGGCGACCACGACAGCTGGCTGCTCGGCGCCGACCTCGGTTACGCCAGCGGCGACCCCAACCCCTCGGACCGCTGGATCAACAACTTCACCTTCGACGCCGGCCATACCGTCGGCCTGGTCCTGTTCAAGCAGGTCCAGGGCTGGCGAACCGCGCGCAGCGAGATGCTCGCCACCGACGGCGAGCTCACCGGCGAGCCGCTCAACGGCACCCAGTTCATCCCCACCCGAGGCGGGGTGAGCAACGCCCTGTACGCGCACCCCAAGTTTCGCTACGCGATGTGGGAGCGGCTCGAGATCTGGGGCGGCCCGCTCTTCGCCGCCGCGCCGGTCCCGATCGTGGACCCGTTCACCACCCGCCTCAACGGCGGGACCCCGACCAACTCGGTCGAGGGGGACGGAGAGAAGCGCTACTACGGCACCGAGCTCGACCTGGGCGTCCGAGCGCGCTTCGACATCAACGACTTCTGGCTGCAGGCTGGCCTGCAAGGCGGACTCCTGCTGCCGGGCCGGGGAATCGCGAACGACGTGGGCAACACCGACGGTCCGGTCGGCGCCGTCTGGTTCCGCACCGAGATTCGCTACTGAGCGCGCGATGCTGCCCGCAACGACGGCAACGATCCGCCTCCCGTGAGAGAGCTTTCAGCAGCGATTTGAGGCGAGGTTCGAGGAGAACCGCCGGATTCGCCGTGTACGTAGCGCAGATCGGCATTTTAGCGCTCCGTGAGTGAGCCCCACCGGTCGGCGCCCTTGCGTGTAGACTGCGCCGCATCAGGGGAAGGTTTACAGCTATGCGATTCGGTTCAACTCATCTCCTCGCAGTCGCGGCCCTCGTTGGGCTGTCCACGGCTGCGTCTCCAATCTTTGCCGCTGGCGACGACGGCGACGCAGACACACAGATTCAAAACATGACCGTCCAGCTCAAGGAGCTCGGGGTCAAGGACGCCCGCAACGCGGCGACGTCCGAGCTCGGCCAAGCCGAGGCTCTCGTCGACAAGGCTCGCTCCATCGTCGGAGAGCGCAAGGAACGCGACGCGCTCGAGCGCACGCTCGACGAAGCCGATGCCACCTTGTCGCTGGCCGAAGCCAAGATCATCGAGGCCGACAAGAAGGCGATGCTCGACGAGCAGAAGCAACTGCTGGCCGAAACCGAGTCCGAACTCGCGACCACGCGCGACAAGGTCGCCGAACTCGAGACGGTCCAGTCCGACCTCGACGCGAAGCTCGGAGGTGGCAAATGAGCCGTTCGATCACGATCCGAGGGCGGCTCCTGCAGCTCGCCGCGGCGACGGTCTTGCTCACCGCTTGCGCCACGCTCGCAGCGCCCAGCGAGATGCAAATGTACGAGGAGCAATCGAGCGCGGAGACCAACGAGGTCGTCGCCAAGCGCTACCCGGAGCTCGTCAAGAAGGCGGTCGAGCACCACGCGCTCGCCAAGGAAGCCCAAGACGACAAGGAAGAGGAGCTCCTCGCGCATCACGCCAAGGTCTCCTACCTGTGGTGGAGCTCGGCCTCGGCACGCAGTCACGGCGACGACATGGAGATCGAGCGCAAAGAGGTGATGCTCGAGCTGGAGCGCAAGAAGGAGGACCTCGCAGCCGCTCAGAAGCAGGTCAAGCTCGCTGAATCGGCGATCAAGCGGGCCAAAGACGTGATCGCGCTGCAAGGGCAGGTCGCGGACTCGGAGGGCTCCAACGACGCTCGCCAAGCGATCAACGCCGCGCTGGCCGCTCTGAAGGACGCCGAACGCGTCGACGCCAACGTACACGCGGGCGACAAGTTCGCCGAGGCGGAGTCGAAGCTCGAGGCCGCCACCAAGGCCCTCGCCGACAGCAAGACCGACCAGGCCAAGACGCTGGCCAAGGAGGCCGAGACGGCGGCGATTTCCGCCAAGGCGGCGGCGCAGCCCAAGTTCAGCTCCTCACAGGCCGATCGCGAGAAGGTCGCAGCTCAGCAGGACCTCTTCGAGGCCCTCAACAAGATCTCCGGTGTCGACGCGGCCATCGTCGAGGGCGGCGTCCAGGCGACGATCATCGGCTCGTTCGAGTCACAGGGCGTGGAGATCAAGCCGGACATGAAGGCGACCTACGACGCGATCGCGGACGTGGCGAAGAAGCACCCGAAGCGGTCGCTGGTCATCGAGGGCCACACCGACAGCGTCGGTGGCAACTCGAAGAACCTCCAGCTCAGCGACTCCCGCGCCAAGAGCGTGATGTCGTACCTGGCGGGCAAGGGCGTCGAGCCCGGCAGAGTCTCCGCCGTCGGCAAGGGCGAGCAGGAGCCGGTCGCGCCCAACAAGACCAAAGCCGGTCGTGACCAGAACCGACGGATCGAGATCCTGTTCGCGACCTCGGGCTGAGCGTCCCTGCACCAGGGGTCTGCCCCGACCAACGCCCGCGACATCACCGGCTCCGGCCGGGTCGCGGGCGTTTCACGTTCGCTCACGCAGCGGCGAGCCCGGCGCCCGTGCGGCCTGCTGCCTTGCCGCGGTATAAGCGCAAGTGGTCATGGGGAACTCCAAGAGGGTGTCGTGGTGGTGGGGTCTGTCGTTGGTCGCGATCGCGGGGTGCAGCCCAGCGGAAGGTCTGCTGCCGGCCGCCGACGCCGAGGTGACGGTGAAGTTCGACTTCGACGCGCGTCCCCTGCCCGAGATCCCGCTCCCCAACGACATCGCTACGCGCCCTGACGACGACTCGCGGACCGGGCGTCGGGTCAACGCCTCGATGATCGCGCCGAGCCGAATGGAGCAGCGCACGCGGACCCTCATCGACGAGCTCGACGGGTGGGGCATGTACCAGGCCGTCTCGATCCCATTCACCGGCCCGATCGACCCCATGTCGATCATCAACCGGCATGACGACGCCGACTATGACACCAGCGACGACGCCATCTACCTGATCAACATCGACCGCGACTCCGACGAGTTCGGCGAGCTCGTCCACCTCGACTTCGACAACGGCAACTATCCCGCCACCCTCGAGCGCACGGACAAGTACGGCACCAACGACCCGCGCGGTGACTCGTTGACGCTGATGTTCGAGGAGACCGACGAGGACCTCAACGGCAACGGCCGGCTCGATCCCGGGGAGGACGCCGACCACAACGGCGTGCTCGACGCGGGCGAGGACGTCGACGGCGACGGCGTGCTCGACCCGCCCGAGGACACGGACGCCGACGGCATCCTCGACAAGCCCAACTACCTGCCCGGACGTGCGCCAGCCCGCGACGACCTCAGCGGTCGAGCCGACGCGATCATGACCTTCTACGAGCGAGAGACCAACACGGTCATCGCCCGTCCGATGAACCCGCTGCGCGAGGAGACGACCTACGCCGTCGTCGTGACACGCCGGGTTCGCGATGAGAAGGGCAATCCGGTCGGGTCGCCCTTCGCCTTCGTCGACCACGTCGCGCAGACCCAGGCCCTCGAGCCCCTCCTCGAGGTCCTCCCCGAAGGGCTCGAGGCACAGGACATCGCCTTCGCGTTCCCGTACACCACCATGAGCGCCACCGACGACTGGATCGCGGTCCGCGACGGTCTGTACGGGCACGGCGTCCAGTCGCACCTGGGCGAGGACTTCCCCCCCACGCTGCGCAAGCTGTTCGCCCTGCGGGACGTCTCGGCCGGCTCCCGCTTCGAAGGCCGAACGCCCTACGTGATGCACCACGAGGACTGGGAGACCGTCCTGCGCCTGGCCGGCACGCAGCTGCTCGGGCTGGAGTTCGACTCTCAACAGGCACAGTCCATGCTCGACGGTCACAGGTACGTCGACTTCCACGCGATGGGCACCTACCAGTCGCCCCAGCTCTTCGACCGCTTCGACCGCAACGGGAAGCCGCTCAACCTCGACCTTCAGTCGTGGCCCAACGACCTCGACCGCACCCCGGTGGCCGCGCGCCCCGAGGAGGTCCCCTTCTGGGCGGTCATCCCTCGCAAAGAGGTGTCCGTCCGAGGACAAGGCAAGATGGCGCCGATCGTCCTGCTCGGCCACGGCTACGGCAGCAACCGAGTCGGTGAAATCATCGGCTTCTCCGGATTCCTGTCGATGTTCGGGATGGCCACGGTCTCCACCGACAACGTCAGCCACGGACTCGGCCTCGGCGAAGACGACACCACGCTGCTTCGCGGCTTGCTCGACGGCAACGACCTCACGCCCAGCGCCGAAGCGCTCGAGTTCGTGCGCGGCGGCTGGATCGACGACAACGGAGACGGCGTGGTCGACCGGCGCTACCAGGACCTCGACCGGGACGGCGTGGTCGACAGCGGGGTCGATTTCTGGACCTCCTACCTCTTCCACACCCGCGACATGATGCGGCAGTCCTCCTTGGACTACATGCAGCTCATTCGCGTGATCCGCAGCTGGGACGGGCAGAAGACCTGGTCGTGGGACGTCAACGGCAACGGCATGGAGGACGACCTCGCCGGCGACTTCGACGGCGACGGCGTGGTCGACATCGGCAGCGAGTCACCGATCTACATGCTGGGCGCCTCGCTGGGAGGGATCATGTCGACCACGCTCGGCGCGGTCGAGCCGGAGCTCGAAGCGATCGTGCCCATCGCCGGAGGCGGCCGACTCGCCGACGTCGGCGCTCGCTCGCTGCAGGGCGGCGTGCCCGATGCGGTGATGATGCGGGTGATCGGCCCCACCTACCAGGTCACGCTCGCCGACGACGGCACGGCCAACGTGTTCACCCAGTTCACCGAGCTCAACGATCTCACCGACGTTCCGATCCGGACACTCGTGCCGGCCTCGGCCATGGACGCGCAGGGACGGCCGGGCACCGACCCCGCGCTGCAGCCCGGCGACACGATGCGCGCCGTCAACCTGACCAACGAGGAGGTCGCCTGCGCCTACCTCCTGCCCGACGACGTCGCAGACGATGGTGTGGCGGCGAGGGCTCGGCTCTCGCTTCCCAGCGACGTCGACGACGCCATCGAGATCTCGCTGTACCGTGGCCCGGTGCTGGAGACCGGCAGCGAGGCGTGTGAGCTGGTCGAGGATCCGGGCGATCCCTTGCTCGTCATCGACAAGATGCAGACGCCCTTCGACGCCGAGGGCAACCCGTACACCATCGAAGGCATCCCCGTGCCCGGCGGCGATCTCGTCGCGCTTGCCGAGGGCCTCGGGCTCGAGCGCACCAGCCCATCGCTTCGCCGCTTCATGGGCCTGGGACAGATGATCCTCGACCCGACCGATCCGGGCGTGGTCAGCCGCTACCTATCGCGCGATACGCTGACGTACCCCGGCACTGGCGACGAGACCGGCGCCCGCTACCTCATCGTCACCACCACCGGCGACATGAACGTCCCGGCGCACTCGGGCGTGACCGTGGCCCGAGCCGCGGGCGCGGTCGACTACCTCAACGCCGACCCGCGCTGGGGCGTCCCGCCCAACCAGGTGTTGATCGACAACTACGCGACGGAGGCGGTCAACACGTTCCGGCGCCACACCTACGCCAACCCGCCGCAGAGCGACGAAGACCGCTCGTTGCTGGGACTGGACGCCACGATGGGTGTCCACGTCGACGTCGAGAACTTCAGCGAGGGAGACGACATCTGGGGCCAGAACATTCCCCGCCTCGAGCAGCCGCTCCACCTCGTGAGCACCCAAGACGCCTACGGCAACGACACCGGCGGGTACTCGGGCGCCGTCTTCCCCTACGCCATCCCCTCGGGGCAGCACGGCTTTGCGCTTCCCGGGCAGATGACCGACTGGGCCCTGGAGCTTTGCGACCCGGACACCCAGTCTTGCGCCGACGCCGACGTGATCGGTCAGACCTACGACGTCGGGTGGGCAATGTTCCACATGCTCGGTACGTTCTTCCTCCAGCCCGACGTCAACCCGATCCAGTCTCGGTGCTGGACCAAGGAAGCCTGCAACGACCTGCCGGCCACGCCCGAAGCGCGTGAACCGGCCGAGCTTCGCTAGCAGCCCGTCAAAGCGTGGCGGGCTCGGGCTTGGCGGACGTGCACCCCCAGGCCCCGAAGAACCACAGCTCGCGACGGCATGTGATCTCCACCGGGCCGACGGTCGTCTTCCAAACGTAGTAGCGGCCGAAGACGTCGGAGCGGATCTCTCGAGGACGTTCATCCTTGAGCACGCACTGCGAGTCGACATCGCACGCAACGGCCTTCGCGAGATGCTCCGTGGACTCGGGGTCCGACGTGTTCTGATAGCCCTGATAGGCCAGCAGCAGGCAGACGCCGAGAACGACGTAGCCGAACAATCCCTTGATCGTGTTCATGCGCGTCCGATCGTGGCACGTTCGCGCGGTCGCGGTCAAAACGCGGTAGCGTGGACCGCATGGGGTCGCATGGTGCGTTCAGGGTCTTGGTGACCGGAGCTGCCAGCGGCATCGGGCTCGCGCTCACCGACGCCCTCGCCACCGCCGGCGCTCGCGTCTTCGCGACCGATGTGGACGGCGAGGCTCTCCAGGCGGTAGCAGACCGGAGGTCCTGGCCCAGCGATCGGATCCACACCGCAGCACTCGACGTCCGCGACGCGGGCCTGTGGACGGCCGCAGTGCGGGCAGCCAGCGGGGCAATGGACGGGCTCGATACGCTGGTCAACGTCGCGGGCGTCATCCACCCCGCGTGGGTGCACGCGCTGGAGGTCGACGACGCGCAGCTTCAGGTCGACGTGAACCTGATGGGGGTCATCAAGGGCATGCGCGCGGTGACCCCGGACTTCATCGAACAGCGCCGTGGACACGTGATCAACGTGGCGTCCATGGCCGCATTGGCCCCCATCGAAGGCATCGCCGTGTACTCGGCGACGAAGTATGCGGTCCGCGGCTACTCGCTGGCGGCCGCGTCCGAACTCAGGCGCCAGGGCGTGCACGTCACGGTGGTCTGTCCCGATGCCGTTCGCACCCCGATGCTCGACCGGCAGCAGCGCCATGAAGAGGCGGACATGGTCTTCAGCGGAGCTCGAGATCTCGCGCCCGAGGAGGTGGCCGACGCCGTGCTGGCCGCGATGCTCTCCCGGCCACTGCAAGTCTTCCTGCCCCGACACCGCGGCTGGCTCGCGCGATTCGTCGATGTCTTTCCGCAGTCGGCCGCGACCTTCGGCGAGCTCGTTCGCCGACGTGGTCGACGACGCAGAACCTCCGGATTGGGCCCCGAGGGCTGATCAGCTTCCGGGAAGGAAGGAGAACGACCCCGCGTCGAGCCGGACGCCTTCGGCCATCAACACCTCGTGCCCCCATCGCTCGAGCCACAGGACGTTGCGCGCGGACCCACCGAACAGATAGGTGGCGACGCGAGGCTGCATCGGGCGCTCGTGCCGTCCCGTGCACGCCGCACTGGCCTGCCCCCGACGCTGCAGCATGTAGTCCCCGCGCTCCCTTCGAATGTTGCGCGGCGGTTCACCGCTGAGACCGTGGGCAGCGATCGGCTCGAGCACGAGCCACTCGTCGAGATGGGTCCCACCGACCAGCCATCGACGCCGAGACCCGTCGGCCAGGTTGACGACGGTCGTGGTGTGTCGACCCTCGCGCAGCAGGACGATGCCCTCGACCATGTAGTCGCCATCGGCAGCGTCGTCGGCGGCCTCGACCACCACGACGTCACCCTGCCGCAGTGAAGACAGCCCCAGCTCGTTGCGCTCGCCGGGATAACTGGGAGAGTTGGGGTCGTTGGGATAGCTGGGGTCGTGCACGGCGAGCTGCCTCGGCGCGACCGCGCCCGGCCGCGTCCGGGGGCTGGAGAGGCGCTGCGCGACCAGATCGCGCACCCGGCGGGTGTTTGCGTCGTTGGGCGGGGCCCCGGATGCGGCGGCCAGTGCCAGGGGCGCGTGATGCCCCTCGTCGAGGGCCCGACGACCCTCACCCCAGTCGCGCAAGCGGCGAGCCGCCAGGACCCCGACCCAGAAGGCACCGGCGATCGTCATGGCGGCGAGCAGTGAGGCGACGGTGAGCATGCGCGAATGGAGCGTAGCAGCCCTTGGTGCACCCGACCACGACCGCCAGGTCAGCTGAGCGCTGCGATGAGATCGGCCATCTCGTCGCTGGGGTGGAGGTCATCGGGCGATGCGTCCTGCCCGTCGACGAGCCGGATGCTGCCATGGGCGATCAGGGCCTGGATCGCCGCCAGGGTCCGAAATCGACCCAGGAGTGCGCGTTCCACGATCCCAGCCACGTCCGACACCCCGTCACAGAACGCGAACACGTAGCGCGCATCGAGCCACTCGGCGGCCGCGGCGGGGTCGGGATGATCGAGGAAGTCGAGGCCTGGCCCGGCGACGACCTTCGGGGCCGCGGACCGGTCTTCGGGAGGCTTGGAGACCGGGGTGGCCACCGCGGCGAGCGCCCCCACCCGCGACTCGAGCTCGGCGCTCTCGTCCTCTCGCCGCGCCAGCTCCATGAGGACGAACCCGATGTCCTGCGTGTCCCCGGGCTCGAGCCGCTCGTGCAGCCACTGAATCTCGCCCTCGAGCAGCAGCAGGGAGCCACCGGGTTCGTCGCAGACGGTCAACGCCTCCAAGACCACCTCCTGCAGGAACGTCCGGCCCGGGCGCAGCGCCCGGATGATCGCGGCGTCTTCGATGGAGGACTTCGCGCCTCTGGCCTGCTCGTAGCGCCGATGCAGCTCGACGACCCAGCCTCCCATGGACTGATGCGGCTGCGGACCCACGGCCCCGACCACGCGCCCCTCGCTCAGTTCGATCGCCAAGGAGCGCTCGCCATCGGGCGCGCCCAGCAGCAGCACGCCCGTCGGACGCACCGAGGTCAACATGCCCAGCAACGCCGGCAGCCCCGTGCCGCTCCCGACGTGGGCGACCAGCGCACCGATGGCGTCCGGATCGGACAAGACCGCGACCGGTTCGGCCCCCAAACAGAGCAGCCGTCCAGCGGGTCCGGCGAGCGTCGCGGCGCTGCAGCCGATGACCTGTTCGAGCGCAGCCATGACCCCCGATCCGTCGACCGAGCGGGGGTGCAAGTTGAGCCCCCGATCGGGACATGCACACCCCGGCCGGACCGCTCAAGCGCGGCTCTCGGCGGTCGATACCACCCATGTCCGTGACCGCCAGCGCACACGCCCACGCCGCGACCGCTTCGGTCGTCGACTTCGACCCCCGACACGAGATCATCCTCCTGTGTGGCGTCGCTGCTGGAGGGGACTCGGCGGCGCTCGCGGAAACCCTGCTCGCGCTGGGCTTCGATGCGTTCGTCCTGTGCGGAACGCCGACCGAGCTGGCCGCCGGCCTTCAGACGCATGGGCAACCCGGACGCCCTGCCCTGCTCGTGGGCAGCGACGAGTACATCGACACGCCGGTCCTGCGAAGTCGCGTCGCCCGCATGCTGTCCCGCCCCTACTGCTGGCTCGAAGGCGCGAAGCGTGCAGGAACATCCGAACTGCAGCGGCGGATCTGCGCCCGGATGGATGCGTTCGAACGCGATCACTCCGCGGACGAGATCGAGCGGGTCGAGGTCGAAGAGGTCTCCAACCTCGTCCTGCTTCCGGTGGTCTCGAAGAGCCTGCCGCCGACGCCGACGCCGACACCGACGCCGCCGGCACCCCCGCTGGCGACCAAGCTCTCGCGGGTCCAGCTCGTCGTGTGGCCGATGGTCGGTGCCGTCCTCACCGCGCTGGGCATTGCGGCCATGGGCGCGCCCACGGATGCGCCCCCACCCCCACCCCCACCCTCATCCCTGCAGCGTGCTCCGTCCGCCGTCGCCGCCGAGCCCGCGCCCGTCGCCGTCGCTCCGACACCCGCGCCCGCACCCATCGCCACCGCTTCGACGCGCCTGCCGCCCGCCCCGCCCCCGGCAACGCCGGCGGAACCGCCAGCATCACCTCCGTCCCCACCAGCGGCAGCCGGGGAGGTCCCAACCGGGCCGCTAGGCAGCGTCGTGGAGAACGAACGCGTCACCGCAACGGACACCTGGCTGGTGTACGAAGCGCCCGAACGCGCCCGAGACTGGTACGCAGCGATGGACCTGTGCCGAGGACGGACCCTCGCCGGGGTCGGCGGATGGTCCACACCGAGCTCCAAGCAGCTGCATGCGCTCGCCAAGGCGCATGCCCTCCCCGAGGGAGCCCTGTGGTCCCGCACCCGACCGATGTCGTCGGAGGACGCCGCCTTCGTCATCCACGGCAGAGCCGGCACGATCCGACGCGCGTTCAAGACCGAGACGCTGGACACGGCCGTCTGCGTCCGCGCCCGCGCCTCACGAGACTGATCCCATGCATACAGCCGCCTCGACGACACACGCGGGCAACCACGTCATCCACCTTTCCCCAAGGGACATCCCACCGCTCCCCGACGCGATGGTCGAACTGCTGGGGATCGCCAACGACCCCAGCGTCTCCTTCGCCAAGCTGGGGCAGGTCATGTCTCGCGACCAGGCGTTGACCTTGAGAGTCCTGGCGGTGGCCAACTCGCCCTACTACGGCTGCAGCCGCAGGATCGACTCGGTGCGCAGCGCCATCGCCGTCCTGGGAACCAAGCAGGTCCAGAACATCGCCTCCGCGATGGCCCTCGCGCCTGCGTTCGAGAGTCGGCACGGGCCGCATCTGTGGCAGCACGGACTGAACACCGCGGTGTGGACCACCCACGTCGTGCGCGCCCTGGGCGTCCCGCAGCTGGACTACGTGTTCACAGCCGGCCTGCTCCACGACATCGGCGTGGTGCTCCTGCTGGGCAGCGCGCCCGAAGCCGAAGATGCATGCATCGCAGCGGCAGCCGATGGTGGCCGTCCCCTGCACGAGGTGGAGCGCGAGCAGCTCGGCACCGACCACGCGCACATCGGCGCCCGCGCCTGCTCGACGTGGAAGCTCCCCGCACGCCTCGCCGAACTCGTCGGCGGCCACCACGACCCCGAAGCAGCCAGTGCGCTCGACCTGCGGGTCCTCCAGGCCGCGAACGCCCTGGCCGAGCTCTGCGAAGACGACGCCGAGCCATCGACGGCGTGCCGGCAGTGGGATGTCACGACGGCCGCCCTCGCCCGGCTCGACCTCGAAGAGGCGGAGGTCGCCGCGCTGCTCGAGGCGCGCACCGAGGTCCGGGCTGCCGCCAGCGCGTTCGGCTGACAGATCACTCACAGCGCACGGGCCCTGGCCCTGGCGTCGCGAGGACACTGCGTGAGCCAACGCGTGGATCATCCGAACCTGGCCACGCCTCCGCTGGTCGCCCTTGCAGGGACTCCCATGTGGCGCCTTGACGCTCTAGGCCGCCCGTAGATACAACCCATCCGCGTCACGGTTGGTCTCTGCCTTTCTGGCGGCCCACACCACGTTGGCGCCCCCTCGCGATGGAGCCGACACCCTGGGATCCCGAAGGCGTCACGGTCGTTCTCGACCCCAACGGTCAGCTCGTGGGCAGTGCACGCCCCGACGTCGACACCAAGCAGCTGTACAAGCTGCTGGTGGCCGCGCGCTGCCTCGACCTGAAGCTCGCGCGCGCCGGCCTGCCGATGTGGGCCTCGGCGGCGGGTGAAGAAGCGGCCCTCGTCGCCACGGCGATGGTCAGCCGGGAGCAGGACTGGATCCATCCGGGCTTTCGTGATGTCGCGGTCGCGCTCGCCCGCGGCCTCGAGGTCGAGGCCATCATCTCGGGCCTCTTCGCCGCCGACGAGGTCGGGCCAGGTCGCATCGCCTCGGCCGCGCACCGCATCGCGCCGCCGACCGACGCCCTGGGCATGCACCTCGCGCTCGCCACCGGGCGGGCCCACGCCCAGAAGCTCGCCGCCAAGCGGGGTGTCACCTTCGCCCTGTTCGGTGAAGGGCTCAGCACGACCGGTGCCTTTCACGAGTCCACCATGCTGGCTTCGTCCCTCGCGCTGCCGCTGGTGATGGTCTGTCGCAGCCAGCTGTGGCCCGATGGCGCTCCCGCCGAGGCGGGGACGGTCGGTGACAGCGTCGGCGATCGAGTCAAGGCGGCCGGCCTCTGGGTTCGCCGGGTGGACGGAGCCGACGCGCTGGGCACCCACGCCGCGATCCAAGCGGCGGCCGACCGCGCGCGTCAGGGACGAGGTCCGGCGATGGTCGAGGTCGTGGTGACACAGATGCATCGCGACCCACCCGCGCACCGCGACCCGGTGGAGCGCCTGCGCCGACACCTCGACCAGGTGGGTGCGTGGACGCAGACCCTCCAAGACGTGATCGAAGCCGAAATCCGCGGCAGCCTCGACCGCGCACTGCAGGCCATCACCGCCCAACCGGAGCCCGCGCAATGAACGTCCTGCAGCACCTCGCCACCGTGATCGCCGACCTCCTGCGCGCCGACGAGCGCCGCGTCGTCCTGGGCGAAGACGTCGCCGACGGGACGATGCTCGGGCTCACCCGGGTGGCCGCCGAGGACCCGGCACTCGCGCCGCGCCTGCTCGCCACGCCGCTGTGCCCCAGCGTCCTGCCCGCCCACGCCGCCGGGATGGCCGCCGAGGGCTATCGTCCGCTGGTCGTGTGCCCCGAAGCGTCTGCCCTCGTCGACGCGCTCGCGGCGCTGCGCGAAGCCGCCAAGCTGGGCTGGCGCCACGACACCCCCGCACCGGTGGTCTTCATCGCACCCTTCGGGCCCGGCTTCGGCCTCGGCGGTGGCGCCACCGAGAGTCCCGCAGCGATCCTCGCCCGGGTCCCCGGCCTGCGGGTGGTCATCGCCTCCGAGCCTCACGAAGCCGGCGCCCTGCTGCGGGCGGCGGTCGAGGGCTGGGCGGGCGACGAACCCACCGTCCTCCTGCTGCCTCGCACGCTCGCCCTGGCCTCGGTCGACCCGGCGCTCGCCTCGGACGTGCTCGCGCGTCCATTCGCCGCCCCGCGGCGGGTGCGAGACGGTCAGGCGGCCACCGTCTTCACCTGGGGCGCTTGCCTGCCGCTGGTGCGCACCGCCGTCGAGCGCTCGGGCCACGACGCCCGGATCGTCGACGTCGAGTGCATCGCGCCGCTGGACCGAGAGGCGCTGGCCGAAGAAGCGAAGGCGACGGGCAAGATCGTCATCGCCCACGAGGGTCCCAGACATTGCGGCGTCGGCTCCGAGCTCGCCGCGCTCTTCGCCGACGACGCCATCCTCACCCTCGACGCTCCCGTGCTGCGGGTCACCGGCGACGACGGGCCCCTGCCCGCGTCGGCCGAACATCGCGCGCTGCCCGACCTCGAGACCTTGACCACCGCCATCACCCACGTCGCGACCTACTGAGGTCGGCGCGACCGCATCGAACCAATCGAAGAGGATCCCCGCAATGATCGAGTTCAAGCTCCCCGCCATCGGCGAAGGCGTCGTCGAAGGTGAAATCGTGCGCTGGCTGAAACAACCCGGCGAGAGCGTCGCGGCCAACGAACCGCTCGTCGAGGTCATGACCGACAAGGCGACCGTCGAGATCCCGTCCCCTCACAACGCCGTCGTGCAGGAGCACCGGGCGCCCGAGGGCGAGATCGCGGCCGTCGGCCAGGTGATCGCCATGCTGACCGCGAGCGCGAGCGCGGCTGCGGCCCCGGCTCCCACCGCCCCGGCCTCGGCTCCCAGCCCCGCTTCGGCGCCTACCACTCCAGCGCCCGCCGCTCCAGCGCCCGCTGCGGCCAGCAACGGCAAAGTGCTCGCCACCCCCGCCGCCCGCGCGATGGCCCGCGAAGCCGGCATCGACCTGGCCACCATCCCCGGCGACCGGGGCCGCATCACCAAGGCGGACGTCGCCCGCGCCCGCACCTCGCCGGCTCCCAGCGCCCCCGCTTCGCCCGCACCCGCGACGCAGGCGGCTCCCTCGACCCCGTCCCCGGCGGCCTCTGCACGACCGCAGGCATCCGGAGAGGACGAGCTGATCCCCTTCCGCGGCATGCGGCGCCGCATCGCCGAGGGCCTGGTCAAGTCCTACACCTCGGCGGTCCACTACACTTACGTCGAGCAGATCGACGTCACCAAGCTGGTCGCCATCCGAAAGGAAGCCAAGGCGGTCGCCAACGCGCAGGGCGTGCAGCTGACGTACCTGCCCTTCATCGTCAAAGCCGTCATCGCGGCGCTCAAGAAGTTCCCGATCGTCAATGCGTACCTCGACGAGGCCGGCAGCAACATCGTCAAGCGCAAGCGCTACAGCATCGGCATCGCCGCGGCGACCGACCAAGGGCTCATGGTCCCCGTCCTGCACGACGCCGACCGCATGAGCTTGCTGGAGATCGCCCGCGAGATCGTCCGGCTCTCCGACGCCGCACGAGACGGAAAGGCGTCGCGCGACGAGCTGACCGGCTCCACGTTCACCATCACGAGCCTGGGAGCGATCGGTGGTGTGCTCGCGACCCCGATCCTCGACCACCCCGAGGTCGGCATCCTCGGCGTGCACGCGATCCGCAAGACGCCCGTGTTCGACGAGAACGACAACGTCGTCGCTGCTCACCTCATGAACCTCTCGGTCTCCCTCGACCACCGCGTCGTCGATGGGTTCGAGGGCGCGAGCTTCATGCAGGAGATCCGCCAACAGCTCGAAACCCCCAATCTTCTCTTCCTCTCGCTGTAGCCCGTCATGGCCATCATCAAGAAAAAAGCCCTCGTCATCGGTGCCGGCACCGGCGGCTACCCCTGTGCCATCCGCCTCGGACAGCTCGGCGTCGACGCCCTGCTGGTCGAAAAGGCCAAGCCCGGGGGCGTCTGCCTCAACGTGGGGTGCATTCCCTCCAAGGCGCTGATCAGCGCCACCAAGCTGGCCCACAAGGCGCAACACGCCGAGTCCATGGGCATCACCTTCGGTGCGCCGAAGGTCGACATGAAGAAGATGCAAGCGTGGAAGAGCGGCATCGTCAAGAAGCTGACGACGGGCGTCTCGGGCCTGGTCAAGGCCAACGGCTGCGACTATGCCCTGGCGACCGCGGAGTTCCTGGCGCCCAAGCGCGTCAAGCTCTCCTACCCCGAGGTCGACGGCAAGAAGCAGCCCGACGACATCGTCGAGGCTGAGCACATCGTCATCGCCACCGGCTCACTCCCGATCCAAATCCCGGGCTTCGAATACGACGGCAAGCGCATCCTCGACAGCACCGGCGCGCTGGAGCTGGACGAAATCCCCGAGGAGATGATCGTGATCGGCGGCGGCTACATCGGGCTCGAGCTCGGCCAGACCTTCCAGCGTCTGGGCACCAAGCTGACCGTGATCGAGGGTCTCGATCGCATCCTGGCCACCATGGAGAAGGACCTCGGCGCGCCCGTCGCCAAGCAGATCAAGAAGGACGGCGGGGAGATCATCACCGGCGCTCGCGCGACCGGCTGGGAAGAGCGCAACGGCAAGGCCGTGGTCAAGATGGACATCGGCGGGGAGACCCGCGAGGTCTCCGCCGACGTCGTGCTCGTGGCCGTGGGCCGCTACCCGATCACCGGGGGCCTGGCCCTGGAGCGGGCCGGCGTGAAGCTCGACGACAAGGGCTTCATCATCGTCGACGAGCGGCAGCAGACCAACGTGGCGGGGATCTACGGCGCCGGCGACGTGGTCGGGCAGCCGATGCTCGCGCACAAGGCCAGCCACGAGGGCGAGGTCATCGCCGAGGTCATCGCCGGCAAGAAGACGGTCAACGACGCGCGGGTCATTCCGGCCGTCGTGTTCACCGAGCCGGAGATCAGCTCCGCCGGCCTGACCAAGGCCGAGGCCGAGGAGAAGGGCCACACGGTTCACGTCGGCAAGTTTCCCTTCGCCGCCAGCGGCCGCGCCATGGCGATCGACGAGACCGTCGGTTTCGTGAAGGTGATCGTCGACGCACAGGACGAACGGGTCTTGGGCGTCCACATCGTGGGCCCCGAGGCCAGCGACCTCATCTCCGAGGCCGCGCTGGCGATCGAGATGGGCGCGTACGGACCCGACATCGGCCTGACGATCCACCCGCACCCGACCCTGGGCGAAGCGGTGATGGAAGCGGCGAAGCACGCGATCGGCGAAGCGATTCACATTCAGAACGCCAAGCGCTGACGTGCCGCGCACGCGCACCTTTGCGCACAAGTTGGGGTCCCCGGTTGCGGCTCCACCCAGACGACGCATGGTTGTTGGGAATGCCGCGCCCCCGCGCGCGGTCTTCCCCGCCCCCCATGTCCCTGCTCGGCAACCTCATTTGGCTCCTCTTTGGCGGCCTGCTCTCCGGCCTCGCGTGGATCGTGGCCGGCCTCGGGCTGTGCCTGACGATCATCGGGATCCCCTTCGGGGTGCAGGCGATGAAGATCGGGGCGGCGACGTTTGCACCGTTCGGGAAAGAGGTGCGCGAACTGCCCGGTGCCAACAGCGTCTGGTGCATCGTCTTCAACCTGCTTTGGCTGGTGCTGTTCGGCTGGGAGCTCGCGATCGCGCACTTCCTGTGGGCCTGCATCCTGGCGGTCACCATCGTGGGCCTGCCGTTCGCCAAGCAGCACGTGAAGCTGATTCCGCTCTCGCTGCTCCCCTTCGGCCGTACGCTTCGCTGAGCGGGCCTGGCCACGCGACCGTGATCAGCTACCATCATGTTGGATGGCTCACACGGATCGAGGCCGGCAAAGCGCCGGCTCGGGGCTCGACAGCTGGAGCGTTCGGGTCGACGCGCGGTCGCCGTACACCGAACGCGTGTTCCAGGACATGCTGCGAGGCTGCGCTGATCTGATCGGGCGGCAGTTCCCTCCCGGTTCGGGCTACGAGATCCAGCGCGTCCACCTGTCCGGGCCGGTCGAAGGCACCTCCTTTCGAATCCGTCGGGGTGCCTTCGCCGCGACCGCCTCGGTGCAGTGCTTTGGCAGCCCCGCGCGCGGCGGCGATGACCCCGCTGGCCCCACCAACCCCGACGCGTTCGAGCTGCGCCTGGTCGCGCGCAGCCACAGCGTCACCACCGCGCTCGTGCACACGCCGCATCGCACCGGTCTTCGACTGACCGGTGGGGCAGCGGCCTCGCTCGGCGTCGGCGCCCTCGCGCTCGCCATCTCGGGCAGCCTGACGGCCTGGGCCACCGCGGTGCTCCTCATCCCAGCCCTCTTCGCCGCCCGTCTGTGCATGACGCTCTGGCTCGCCGATGCCCTGCGTCGGCGGGCGAGCGCAGCGGGAGCGCTCCCCGAAGCGACCCGCACCGCCGCCCAGGCTCGCGATGGCCGCCGGTGGGACGGCGTCTTGGAAGGGCTCGATCAGCTGCACGAAGACGCGAGCGGACGACTGATGCTGCGACCCTTCCGCGGACTGAGCAGCGCGACCACCCCGCTGGCGCTCCGACCTGCGCTGCGCTCGGCCGGCTAGCGTCTCGCCCGACGGACCACCCCGGAACACCAGCGCGCCAGTCGCTCGACCGGGAAGAACGACGCATAGCCCACGCCCAGGATCGGGTAGTGGAACAGGATGTACATCAGCATCAAGACGCCGAAGTGAAACCCCCACGCGGCGCCTGCCCACAGCATCCCCAGACGCCGATCGACGACGGCCAGCGGCGCGAGCAGCTCGACGGTCAGGCTCACCGCGGCCATCGGCGGGAAGACCCAGGCGTGCGCGACCATCCAGGTGCCCACGCCCGAGAAGCCGGCGCCGAGCTCCGCCTTGCGAATGTTGTCGTACGCGACGAAGTTGCGCAGCGTGTCGCTGGTGACCCAAGACAGCCCCGAGTGCGCGAGCTTGGCGTAGCCGGCCACGAAGTAGGTCAGCGCGGTGACCCAGCACATCAGGACCACCGCCCATCCGAAGCGGCGCGAGGCCGCCGGAAGAGGACGCAGCCGGGCATCGAGGCTCCAGGCCTGCCCGCTGGGCGCCACGGCGAGGACCAGCGTGTGCAGGACCAGGAGGTTCTCGGTGTGAAACACCATCCCCCACGAGTTCCGGTAGCTGGTCACCCACAGCAAGGCCACCGCATAGATCGGTCCGCTGAAGCGGAACTTCCAGCCCGCCGTGAACGCCAAGCCGGAGCCGAGCGCGAGGGCCAGCCCTGCCACGACCTCCGCCGCACCCAGGGGTCCGTCCAGCAGTGGAGCCACCCATGTCACCAACCCGACCGGCTCGAACTGCGCCGGGCGATAGCGGGTCACGCCCCAGATCGCGCCGACCCGAGAGAGCAGGTAGATGACGCCATACAGCCCCACCATCACGCGGAGCGTGGCCAGGCGCTCAGCGGGCATGACCGGCGCCAATCGGCGCCCGATCGCGTTCATGGGCCGACCTCGCACCGGGCGACAACCCTCGAGTTCAGCGTCTCGCGATTCCCCTGCCAGTATTCGACCGCGTCGAACACGTCGATGCGGACCTCGAGCCGGGTGATATCCGAGAAGTCGTCACGCACCCGAACGCGCGCCGCGGCTTCACTGCACAGGGCCGCCGCCCGCCGCCCGTCGATGGCGAGCTTGACGGTCTGGTACGCCTGCATGATCTCGTCGGTCCCCACCATCTCGGGCGAGAGCGGCCTTCCCCCGCCGGGCGAAGTGAAGCCGACGACGTGATAGACCTTCGCGCGCGTCTTCTTCGGCGCCGAGAACATCGGATAGTTGGACAGGGGGAAGCCGTCCTCGTCGGGCACGATGGGCCACAGCACCGCCGCCGTCATCGCGACCGCCACGCTCGCCGCCCACAGTCTCCACCGCTCCGCCATCGCCTCAGAGGATGCCCAAGACCCGCCCGCTGTGGCCCAGGCCGGCCCAGGCGTGCTGCACGTAGTCGATGCGGATGGTCGGCGATCCCATGTGTTCGCTGAACCCCCCGACGACTGGATGCGGGCCCTCGCAGGCGAAACACGACACCTCGTTCCATTGATGGTGCAGCAGGAAGCTCAGCGCGCGGCGCAGCGCGACCTCGATGTCGCCGGTGTCCTCTTCGCGGGCCCGGGCGATTGCGATGGCGGCCGACCCGGCCTCGCCAAAGCCGGCCGAGCCGGTGTTGTGCGGCAGCAAGACGTTGCCGAAGCCGTAGCCCCCGACCAGGTCCTCGTCGACCGCGTCCTCTTCGGCGAGGATCAGCCGCGTCTTGTAGCGGACGTAGTCGAGGCAGAAGGTCTCGTAGCCGTCGTGACGATGGTGACCGAGCGCAGCTCGGGCCGCGAGGCAGTTCCAGTTCTCCTCCATGAAGAAGAAGTCGCGCTCGAAGCCGCTCCAATAGTCGTTGGCGATGTAGTCCATCGCCCGCTCGACCGCCTCATGAACCTGCGCCGCGTCCGTGAACACCCCCGGCTGCGCTGCGCTGGCTTCCTCGAGCAGGACGAGGGCGTAGATCGCCTGACCGACGGCGTACAGGGGGTCGGGTCCGGGGATTGGAGCCTCGGCCTCGAAGTCGTAGACGGGATGAAAGGATCCGTTGGGACGCTGCATCGCCAGCAGGAACTTGGTCATGCCGTCGATCGTGTCGTCGAAACGGTCGCCCACGCGGTCGCGACAGCTCAAGAACGCGATGGATGCCAGCGCCGTATCCCCCAGCGGCACGCGCTCGGCCGGCTTGCCCTTGGGGTACTTGAGCATGGACAGCGCACCCTTGCGGCGCTGCGTCGACTGCATCATCGCCAGCGCCTTGCGGGCGACGGCGCGCGCCCGGGCGTCATGCTGGGAGAGCTCGCAGACCACCAAGGTGGTGCCAGCCTGCCGGGCGAGCGCGAAGCCCCGGTAGGCGACCTGCCCCGTGAAGGGGTCCAGCTTGTACTCGAAGCGCCCGTCCTTGCCGATCGCGGAGTGGATGTACGTCTCGGCGTCCAACACTGCCTGCTCGAGCGACTCGGCGGTGAGCGCGGGGCCCTGCGTTCGCATGCGACGAAGCGGGTGGAGCGTGCCTCGTGCGTCGGTCACGAAGCTGCGGGTCTCGATCCGCGTCAGGCCATCGACCACCGAGGGGATCTCCCCCGAGGCATCCGGCGGCGCCAGGGACTTGCGGAGCTCGACCGGATCGAACCCGAAGCGCAGGTCGGGGATCACCGGGATCGGCGTGTTCTCGGTGAAGGCATCGAGCGCGAGCAGCTGCCACGGCATCAAGCACCGGCTGTCCTCGCAGACGCCGTCGAGCCCCGGACGAAGCAGCATGCTGTCCACGACGGGGACCACATGGGTCAGTGGCTGGGCGGCCGTGATCACGTCGACCTTCACGCGGCCGCCGACCGAGGCGCTGAGCAACGCGTCCCCCATCTGTTCGAACGGCACGACCCCCTCCCCTTGCCAGCAGCGCGAGGTCGGAGCCGGGCGGCCCGCCTCGTCGGCCTCGAGGTAGGTCGCCACGACCGTGTTCACGGCGGCACTGGGCGCTGCGGGGCATTTGGCAGGCTTCGCGGTGCTCAGCGACGGCGCGCCGTCGGGGGCCGGAGCCATCGCGGGCAGGTGCCGACCGACGAGCGCGGGCAGCTCCGAGACGAGGTCGGCCTGCACCACCGGCTGCGCCGCGGCTGCGTCTCGGCTGCGGGCCAACCCCCACCCGGCGAGCACGAGCACGACCGCCGCCGTGGCCTTGCCGGCCTTGCCCGGGCGCAGGCCCCCGGTGACCACGAATCCCCAGGCCGACAGCGGCACCGTCAGCGTGAAGACGATCAGCCACACCAGTCCCAAGGACACCGCCACCCCCTTGCCGAGGCCACCGTACAGCTCGGCGACGTAGACCGAGGTCCGCACGAGATTCCACGTCACGTAGACCAGGTAGACCATCGCCGCGATGCCCTGCACCCGCCAGGCGGGGGCCCGCAGCGGGGTGCCGACGAGGGCCGCGGCTCCGCAGCCCAGATGCACGATCCCCAGCGCGGTCGTCATGCCCGCGAACAGGGTCCAGTCCCGGGACCAAGGGAGCTTACTCGCGCCCCACAGACACACGGCCGCCACGAAGAAGGAGAGGGCTGCGAGCCACCAGCGCGGCAGCGAAGATGTAGAGTTGGACATCAGGCGTGCTGAATCTGCATGCGCCAATCCACGCCGACGACCTCGAACGGACGCATCGACTCCCAGACGTTGTCGCCTTGCAGCGGCTCGCTGGAGATCAGCAGGTGTTTGACGAAGCCCCCCTTGGTGGGCGCCTCGCACTCGGGCCCAAAGCTCGGACAGACGTCGCGATCAGGGCACCGCTTCTTGTAGGTGCTGTAGTAGAGGGCTTTTCCGCCTTGATGGGCGAGCATCGTCGTGCCGTTGGTGATCGTGAAGGTGAGGAAGTTGGCGCTCGGCGGGCCTGCGTCGTCCAGGCAGAGTTCTCCGGCCACCGAAACCACCTCGTCGACCGTCGCGCGCGTGGCTTCGATGAGATCGCGGAGTCCGTAGCCCGCCTGGGTCAGCTCACACCGCTGCGCCATGTGGCCCAGCAGGAGGTAGAAGAGCACCTCGCTGTCGGTGTCGCCGAGGATGTAGCGACGCAGCACCGGCGGGACGCGGTCGAGCAGCTCTTGGCGCCGCTGGTCGAAGCCGGTGATGTTGCCGTTGTGCACGAACACCCACTGCCCGAACTGGAACGGATGCGTATTGAGGATGGTGTGCTCGCCCTGGGTCGAGTTTCGCAGGTGCGCGAGCACCGTCTCGGAGGCGACGATTCCCGACACGCGCCGGAACAGATGGTCGACCGCAGCTGAGGACACGCTCTTGATCACGTGTGGCGCACCACCGTTATAGTAGGCCACGCCCCAGCCGTCGGGATGCGCACCACCCTGCATCATCAACGCGTTGTCAGCGCTGACGAGGCTTCGGTGTACCTGACTCTGGATCACCGAACGAAACCCGAAGATCCGACACATCCTCGGGACGCTATCGCCCCCAGAGGGACGGGGCAACAGCTAAGGCGTGAAGCCGCCGAGCTCGGCGGCGCTGCGGGGAGCGATCTTGAAATCGCCGAAGCTGTAGTTGAGCACGCCGGACAGCTCGGTGAAGGTGGACCCTTCGCCGAAGCCCGGGAAGTCGGCAGCATTCTCCGCGTCGAAGATCGCGTACAGGAAGTTGTCCACGAGCAGTACGTCGGCGCCCGACTGCGCGGCGAACTCTCCGAATTGCCCGAAGGAGTCGCCGGACGCGACGGCCGTGAAGCTGCCGGACGTGGTCACCAGAACGCATTCCCACGGCTCGGCGGTCGCCGGATCGGCCAGCACGGCGAACTCGACGGTCTCGGCCTCCGGGGTGATGGCGTCACCGGTCGGCGTCATCGAGCCGCGCTTCCCCAGCAGGATCTGGGTGAGGCCTTCGAGCCCGTTGCTGCTGGGGTTGGACTCGGCGGTCTCGCCGGTCAGGTCGACGATGTCGCCCACGGTGAACGTGTCCAGGTCGAGCTCGCCGGTATCCACGTACACCGCGCTGTACTCCCCGCCTTCGATCTCCTGGACCACGACCCCGACCCCGACCCGGACGCCGGTGATGACCACGCTCTCGATCGTGACCGTCTCGCCTTCGGCGATCGTGCCATCTTGCACGGCGTAGATCGTGGCGCCTGCCCCCGCTGTGGTGCTGCTGCTCTCGTCGCTGGAGCTCGAGTCTTCGCCGGCGGTCGTCGAGCCCTCGGCGGTCGAGTCCCCGACGGTCGAGCCCTCGGCGGTCGAGTCGTCGGTGGTCGAACCGCCCGTCGGCGTGGCCGTGACGTTCGTCGTCGACGGGTCGCTGGTCGGCGTGGTCACGGTCACCGATACCGAGACATCGGTCGGATCGCTCGTGCCGTCGCCGCCGGAGGTCGAGTTGCTGGTGGTCGAGTCGTCGCCGTCCCCGTCACACGCGGAGAGGACGAGGCAGGCGGACAGAAGAACGAAGGAGTGACGAAGAACCATGGGCAACCTCGAAAGCGGTCGGAAGGTAGCAGCTTCCCCGCACACCCATGCAACACCACGGTGACGACCGGAGACGGCTCAGAACCGACCCGAGAAGGTCAGCCCGCCGCCGCCGGGGGCCGTCCACACCGACGCGGTCGCCGAGGCCTTGTTCTTCTTGGCGACCAGCGTGTAGCGGATGATCCCCGCCACCAAGAGCGCACCACCGACCGAGAGCACGCCCGCGCCCGCGTTGCGAAGGGTCACGGCGCGATCACCCTGCTCGGTGTAGTCCGCGAGCGAAGGCGCGTCAGGCGCGTTCTTGGCCGTGGAGCTGGCCAC
The DNA here is from genome assembly GCA_963761755.1 of uncultured bacterium. Lineage (GTDB taxonomy): Bacteria > Myxococcota_A > Polyangia > Nannocystales > Nannocystaceae > CAJXVA01. The sequence continues at coordinate 203,644 of CAVXIC010000012.1, read as the reverse complement.
GATCAGCAGCGCCGCGCCAGCGCCGACCCCCGCGACCCCGAGCCCGGAGAGCACGCCGCCGACGGGGTCCTTGAACCAGACCTTGGCCTTCGGTTCATCGTCGCGCTCGGTGGGCGCGGCGACGGGTGCGGCCTCGACCGCCTCGTCGGGCGGGTCCTCCTCGATCGGGATGATCTGTTCCTCCTCCGCCGCCTCGGCCGGCATCTCCTCTTCGCACCGGGCGATGTTCTGCCTCGCCGAGGTGGCCATCGGACCGTCGGGGATGTCCTCGAGCATTCGGTTGTACAAGGCGATGGCTGCCCGGCAGTTGCCCTGCTCTCGCTGTGCCTGCGCCCATGGGAAGAGGAGCTCGGGCACCGGCTCGATCAAATACGCCTTCTCGATCTTCTTGGCTGCGTCGGCGAAGTTGCCCTCGGCGAACAGAACCTGAGCCTCGGCCACCAGCGCTCGCGCTTCGGGATCCGCGAGCAGGTCATCGGGACCGGCCGCGGACACTGCGGCCCACAGGACGACGGAGAGAAGAGTCGGCACGAACATGCGGGATCAGCCGCCCCAGAACGCATCCGGGTTGGCGCCGGAGTCGTTGGTGGGCTTGGTGGGTTTCTTCGCGGGGGTCGCCTTGGGCTTGGTCGCCTTGGGCTTGGTCGCCTTGGGCTTGGTCGCCTTGGGCTGATCCGGGTCGTCGATGAGCTCGATCTCGGGTTCCGGCTCGGGTTCCGGCTCGGGCTCGGGTTCCGGCTCGGGTTCGGCGACGGGCGCCGGCTCGGGTGCGGGGTCCGGTACGACGTCCGGAACCTCGGCGGCGACCGGGGCTGGGGCGATCGGAGCCGGGTCGACCGGGGCCGGGTCGACCGGAGCGGGGGCGGGGACGGCCTCGGGGATGCCCTCGGGCTGGGGCGTGGGCGCTGCCGCGGATTCAGGCGCTGCCGCGGATTCAGGCGGTGCCGCGGACTCGGCCGAGGCCGCCGTGGACGGCTCGGCCTCCGCCTTGTTCAAGGAGTAGATGTACATCCCGCCGACCGATGCGACCGCCAGCGCGGCGACGATGCCCAGACCCATCGCGATGCCCTTGAGCGTGCCACCATCGTTGGCCGGTGCCGAGGTGCGCGATGCGTGCGAACCGGTCCCCATCCGACCGACTGACGGGTTGGGCATCATCGAGGAGGAGACGATGCTCGAGGTTGCGCTCGAGGGCATCGGGTGGCTGCCGCCGCTGGACAGCGGGGTCATGTCCGGACGACTGACCGAACCCGGACGCGAGTGCACACCCGCGCCCGAGTCGGCGCCCACGTCGGCGATGGTGGGACGAGCACCACCGGCTCCCTTGCCACCGTCGCCTTGAAGGGCGCCCCACGGGAAGGGTTGGGGCTTGAACACGTGGTGCATCCACCGGGCGAGGGACGACGCGCTGGCGTCGAGTCGAGCCTCGCGCACGAACGCCTCCAGGTCGTGCTGCATGTGCAGGCACGTCGGGTAGCGGCGGTCGAGGTCGACGCTGAGCGCCTTCATGACGATGGCCTCGAGCGCGGGCGGATAGCCCGCGCGCACCGAGCTCGGCACAGGCACATCACCGGTGACGATCCGGTTCATCACCCCGAACTCGTTGTCACCATCGAACAGCCGCGCGCCGGTCGAGAGTTCGTACAAGCAGATCCCCAGCGCGAACACATCGCTGCGCCGGTCGACGCTGTGCGCCTTGCACTGCTCGGGGGACATGTACGGGACCTTGCCCTTGCGAATGCCCGCCTGCGTGACGTGGGTGCGATTGGTGACCTTGGCGATGCCGAAGTCGGCCACCTTCGTGCACCCATCGTAGGTGACCATCAGGTTGGTGGGCGAAACATCGCGGTGAACGATGCCCAGCGGCTGGCCGTCGAAGCCGACCCTCTCGTGGGCGTAGTGCAGACCCGCGGCGGCGTCGATGGTGATCGCGATCGCGTGCTCGATCGGAAACTGCTCCTGGCGGCGCTGCACGGCCCGCGCGATCGCGTAGGCGTTCTCGCCATAGACGAACTCCATCGTGAAGAAGAAGTCCGAGCCATCCTTGCCGAGGTCGAAGACCTGCACGATGTTCGGATGCTGCAGCAAGGCAGCGAGCCGCGCCTCGGACAGGAACATCTGAACGAAGTGCGCGTCGGCGGCCAGGTGCGGCAGGATCCGCTTGAGCACCAGCAGCTTCTCGAACCCCTCGAGCCCCTTGGCTCGCGCGAGATGGACTTCCGCCATGCCCCCGGCGCCCAACCGCCGCAGAAGCTCGTAGCGACCGATCCGATCGGCACCGTCATCCGCCGTCCCGCTCGAGGTCGGGTTCGGTGGGTACCCTGCTTGGGCGGCAGGGGACGCGCCGCCTGGTGCTCGGTTCATCGCCACCCCCATGCTAGTTCGCCCCGGCGCCCCGCTGCAAGGGAGTGGACCAGCCCGGCCGTATGGGCGGCGTTTTGCTGCCGCCCGTGGTATCCTGCGACCCGGCGCGGGCGGGGGATTTCAGCCGCTCGGCGCTCCGCAAACGATGCAGGCGTCTGGACGGTTCGCTCTCTCCCTCGGATTTGCCCTCGGATTTGCCGCCGGTCTCGCGGGCGGTTGCCTGAACATCGGCGCCTACACCTGCTCCGATAGCAACCAGTGTCAGCGTGGCCAGGAACCGGGCTACTGCCAGCCGACGGGCTACTGTAGTTACGCCGACCCCGTGTGCCCCACGGGCTTCCGCTACGGCGCGGAAGCCGGCGATGGGCTGGCCGATGCGTGCGTCCTGCCTCCGGGGGACACCGATACCGATCCCACGATCGCCGGTACCGACCCTGGGGACGGCACGGCCACCACCGGCGGCTCGTCGGACACGGAGGCCACCACCGGGCCGACCACAAATGCGACGATCACCGACACCGACACGACCGGCTCGGAGACCGGCGACACCTGCGGCAGCCTCGATCAACCGTGTTGCGGGGACAGCTGCGACGACGGCCTGGGCTGCTACGGCGGCACCTGCGGGTGTGTCGCCACGATCGCCGCCGGCGACAACCACACGTGCATCACCCGCGCGGACGGCACCGTGATGTGCTGGGGCGCCAACGACACCGGTCAGCTCGGCGTGCCCAAAGCGACGGTCTCCTCCCCCACCCCCACGGTCACGGCCGAGGCGCTGCTTGGCGGCGAAGGCCTCGCGGCGACCGCCCTCGACGCCTCCGACCACACCTGCGCGCTCCGTGAAGACGGAAACGCGGTGTGTTGGGGTGAGAACACCGGTGGCGGCTCCATCCCGGGCATGCCGTCGGTGACCGCGGCGACGCCCACCGAGATCACCCTCGCAACCAACTGGGTCCAGCCTGCTCTGGGCGCCGGATACACGTGCATCTCGCGAGGTGCCGACGTGCTCGCCACCTGCTTCGGCGTCAACAACCGCGGCCAGCTCACCGGCGTCGAAACACCGGGCCCCATCGACATCCCCGCCGAGTTCACCTTCGCCGAGATCGACGCCGCGACCGCGCACGTCTGCGGCCGGACCGCGACGGGCGAGATGTACTGCTGGGGCGACAACGCGAACGGGCAGCTCGGCGTCAACCCGGCCACCGTCCCCTTCTCGGCGACGGTGCGGCAGATTCTGGTGCCCCCGGTCGGAGACATCGCGATCGGGTCGCGCCACAGCTGTGCCCGCGTCAGCTCCGACGTGCAGTGCTGGGGCGACAACACCATCGGCCAGCTCGGCGACGGGACCGCGGTCGACAGCCTCACCCCGGTGGTCGCGGCCCTGCCCGACGTGCCGATCACCGACCTGACCGCGCACGGCACCGTCACGTGCGCGAAGCTCGGCACCGGAGAGGTGTACTGCTGGGGCGACAACGCCGGCAACAAGCTGCAGTTCGTCGGAGAGACGAAGAACGACCTCTTCGCCAGCGTTCCGGTCGTGCTCGACATCGTCGACGAAGCGAGCATGCCGATCACCATCGACCAGGTCACGTTCGGCAGCGGGCACGCGTGCGTCCTCTCCGAGACGCACGAGGTCTTCTGCTGGGGGCTCAACTCCCAAGGTCAGGCCGGCACCGGCATCTTCACCGCGCAGGTGCTCGATCCCACCCGGATCGACGCCCTGTGCGGCTGAACCGGCCCCGTTTGGCGCGCCCCAAGCGGGGGCTGGAGCGGAGGAGGGATCAGCCCTCGGCGCTGGCCGCGAGCGCCTGAACCGCGAAGGCGGCGTGCCACGGATCGACCGCCTCTCCGGCGTCGGAACGCTGGGCCAGACGATCGAAGCCCGCCTCCACGTGCTGCACGTACTTGGTGCGATAGCGGGTGTCGCCGGTCGCTTCGTACACACGCCACAGCGCGACCGCGCGGGTGAAGTTGAGGGCCTCGTGCGTGCTCAGCCGCGACATCGTCTGCGGCTGGAGCTCGGTCTGCAGGGCCAAGAAGGTATCCAACCAAGGGTTGGACCGCTTGGTGGGAAGCACCGAGAGCACGGCGCTCGCCCGCTGCAGGCACGGCGGCAAGAACTCGAAGTTCTCCGGCTCGCCGTCGACCGTCTGCGGGCACCACGAGTCCATGTCCTTGGCGACGAAGCGTCGCTCGGTCAGCGCGCGGAGTCGGTCGCGAAGCGCGTCGTCCGCGTTGAGCTCCGCCCAGTCCCACAGGCGCTCCAGCACCACCGCCGCGTTGTCCTCCTTGCCGAACATCGTGCGCTGCGCGAACGTGTAGTCATCGGCGTCCGAGATCCACGTCTCGAGCGTCGTCGCGACCGCGAGCGCCTCCGCGTGCAGATCGGTCCGACGCTTCGTCCGCTCCCGCTCGGTCGCGAGCGCGAGGAAGAAGGCCTGGCCATACGCGTCCTGCCGGCCCACCCGGCCGACGGTCTTGGCGTCGAGGGTCGCATCCGCGCCCTCGAGGTACACGGGGTCGTGCGTCAGGCGATACAGGGTGCTCAGACCGAACGCGACCTCGAACGTCTCCCGCCGGGTGACGCACGCGGGGCTCGCATCGGAGCCGGAGGCCTGGGCGCAGGCGAGCAGGGTCTCGCCGACCTGCGCGAGGCGAGCGTCACGCTGATCGCGGAAGGACGACCAGGCCCGGTCGATGCCCTGCTGGCTCGCCGCCGCCACGACCGGCTCGATCACGACCGCTGGTGCGGACGCCTCGGGCGCTGCGATGGCCGGTGAGACGGTGGGCGTCGGAGTCTGAGGACCCGCACAGCCGACCACGGTGCTCAACAAGCCCGAGACCACCGAGAACTTCATCCATTGCTTGCAGCGCTTCATCTTTAGGTCGCCTTGTCTGACTTCGTCCTACACCGTCGCAGGAGTGTGGGGGTGTAGTGCCGTGCTGACGACCTTGCAACCGAACCCACAGAAGTTTCTCTGGACGGGGACGTGAGCGATCGATCGTCCGCTTCGGCTGAGCACGATGTACGCCGTTCCGAGCTGTAAGGGTCGCGCACCCAGTAGGCGTTCGGGATGTCGAGTCATGTCCATGTTTCGTCTTCTCCCCGCCCTCCTGCTCGCATTCGCGCTTGCCGGCTGTTCGTCCGGTCGCCGCGTAAAACCCGCGCACTCGCCGTCCGTCTCGCGGATCGGGACGCGAGGGGGGTCAGCTCGACCGGCGATCCGAGGCGAGCGCAGCGACGCCGCCGCCCGGCGAGCGGATTTCGCCAGCGCCGACGATGCGCGCGATCGAGCCGAGGAGCGCGCGGGGCTCGGCACCCTGTATGGCGAGCGACATCGGAGCGAGTCGTTTGGCACCCTATTCGAGCGGGGTCGAGTCGCGACCCGACGCGGTGCTCAGCCTCTGGTACGACGACTTCGAGGGCGTGCGGAGCGTCGCCGACTCCGGTTGGCAGACCTCGAGGGTGCACGACGGGCGCGGTGACCTCACCGTCACGCTCGTCGATGCGCGCGGCCGTGTCCTCGACGCGCTGGACGTCGGATCGCAGCGCTACGCGGTCGGAGAACCCGGTGAGCGCTACGAGATCGAGGTCACCAACCACTCTGGGATTCGCTACGAGGTCGTTGCGTCCGTCGACGGCCTCGATGTGCTCGACGGCGGCCACGCCTCGACCGCCAAACGCGGCTACATCATCGATCCGCACGACACGCTGATCATCGACGGTTGGCGCACCCGGGAGGACGAGGTGGCCGCGTTCCGGTTCGGGCGAGTCGAGGACAGCTATGCCGCGCGCCGAGGGGCCCCGCGTGATGTCGGGGTCATCGGCGTGGCGTTCTTCTCGGAGCGACGCACCGAACGCAGCTGGGATGACGTGGACCGCCGCCGACGGGCCCGCCCCTTCGATGACCGCTTCGCCCCATCCCCGCGTTGGTGATTGCCGCGCCGAAGCTGTACCATCCGCGGCTGTGCCCCGATCCGAGGCGACGACCCGGGGACTCGAAATCAGCGTCGAGTCCCGCTACGTTCCCGAGCAATCCGACCCCGACGGAGGCGCATGGTTCTTCGCCTACACCGTCTCACTGCACAACGTCGGTGACGAGACGATGCAGCTCTTGGGTCGACACTGGGTCATCACCGACGCCGAGGGCAACGTCGAGGAAGTGCGAGGACCGGGCGTCGTGGGAGCGCAGCCCGTTCTGCGCCCGGGCGAACGATTCCAGTACACCTCCGCCTGTCCGCTGCGGACGGCGTTTGGCACCATGCACGGCTCCTACCAGATGGTCACCGACGAGGGCGAAGCCTTCGACGCCGAGATCGCCGCGTTCACGCTGAGCACTCCGTACGCGCTCAACTGAGGGCCTTCGCGGGCGCCGTGGCCCTTGCCCGGCCGGTTCAAACGCGCGAGTCTCGGGGTCGGCGCAGGAGTATTGAAGGCGACGAAGCCATCGCGAGAGCGGAAGCAGGACGGGGCCGAAGGCACCCGGGCGGCCGCTCGCACGCGCACCGAGTCGGCGGTTTCCTCGGGTCTGCCCAACCGAGACGACGACTCCGAAGCCATTCCGGCGCAGCTGGGCCGCTACACCATTTTGGGCCGAGTGGGACGCGGAGCGGTCGGGGAGGTCTTCGAGGCAGAGCCGCCGGAGCCCGGAGCCGCTCCGGTCGCGCTCAAGGCCATTCGCGGCATGAGCCCCGACGCGCTGTATCGGTTCAAGCGTGAGTTTCGGGCACTGGCCGACGTGCAGCATCGCAACGTCATCCGGCTGCACGAGCTGATGCTCCAAGGCAGCCGGCTGTTCTTCTCGATGGAGCTCATCCGCGGACGGAGCTTCACCGAGGCGCTGTGCGGACCTGCGCGCGACGGGGCACGCACCGTGCACGACCCCGCGCGCGACTACGACACGGTCCGCGACGCGATGCGACAGCTCGCCGAGGGCGTGCAGGCGATCCACGACGCGGGTTTCCTGCACCGCGACCTCAAGCCCTCCAACGTGCTCGTCGAGGAGAGTGGCCGCGTCGTGATCCTGGACTTCGGACTCGTGCGCGGCATCGACACCGGCGACAACGTGGGCGTGACCGCCGACGGGGCAGTGCTGGGAACGCCCCTGTTCATGTCCCCCGAGCAGGCCGCTGGCAGCGACGTCGGGACGGCCAGCGACTGGTACACGGTGGGCGAGATGCTCTACCAGGTGTTGACGGGCAGCCCACCGTACGCGGGCCTGGGACTGCTCGCGCTGCTCGCCGCCAAGAAGGAGGAGGCGCCCAAGCTGCCCTCGGCGCAGGTCACCGGTGTCCCACCGGACCTGCAGTCACTGTGCTTGGATCTGCTCCAACGCGACCCCGCCAAGCGCCCCGGCGGCGACGAGGTGCTGACCCGACTGGGCAGCACGGAGCGGTCCGAGAAGACGGACAGCGGCCCGCTGTTCCTCGGTCGCGAGATGGAGCTCCGACTGTTTCAACGGGCCTTCGCCGCGACCCGCAAGGGCAAGCCCGTCGTCGTGCTGCTCGAAGGGGTCTCGGGCATCGGCAAGAGCGCGCTCGTCGAGCAGTTCCTGCGACGGGTGAGCAAGGAATCGGGCGCGCTGGTCCTTTCGGGCAAGTGCTCCGAGCGGGAGTCGATCCCCTACAAGGCCCTCGACTCGGTCATGGACATGCTCAGCGCCCACCTCCGGGCGATGGCGACCGCTGCCGAAGTGCAAGCGGTGCTCCCCCGCAACGTCGCCGCGCTCGCGCGGCTCTTCCCGGTGCTGCTGAGCGTGCCGGCGGTTGCGGTCGCTCCGCTCCAGACGCAGATCGACATGATGCCGCAAGAGGCGCGGCGTCGGGGCATCGAGTCGCTTCGGGAGCTGCTCGGGCGGGTCGCCGATCGTCGCCCGGTGGTGCTCTACATCGACGACCTGCAGTGGTCGGACGTCGACAGCCTCGTGGTGTTGGAGTCGATGCTGCACGACGTCGACGCGCCGCCGCTGATGCTGGTGTGCAGCTTCCGGCAGGCAGCGGCCGAGCGAGCGCCCATGCTCGGGAGATTCGTCGCCGACCTCCACGACATCGAGCCCGGTCTCGACCTTCGCGCGCTGCGCTTGGGACCGATGGGGCTCGAGGAGGCCCGCGGCCTGGCGCTGCGCATGCTCGGGGACTCACCGATTCATCGCACGCTGGCAGCCGAGGTGGCCCGAGAAGCCGAGGGATCGCCCTTCTTCGTCGCGCAGCTGGTGCGGCACGCTCAACGCACGCAGCGCGGTGATCTCTCGGCGACCGACTCCTCGGTCAGCCTCGACGACGTCATCCGGCACCGGCTCAACCTCCTCTCGCCCGGCGCGCGCCGCCTTCTGGCCGTCGTGTCGGTTGCCGGGGGCCGCATGGAGCTGGGGCTCGCCACGCAGCTCGCGGAGCTCGACGGATCCAGCCAAGACGTTCTGGCGGACCTTCGCGCAGAGTCCTTGGTGCGAACCGACGGCACCAGCGACGCGGATACCCTCGAGATCTATCACGACCGCATCCGCGAGACCGTGCTGCGCGGGCTGGACCCTCGAAGCACGACCGCGTTGCACCTGCGAATCGCACAGGCCCTCGCGGCGAGCAAGGCACCCGACGCCGCCCTGCTCAGCCACCACTACCGACGCGGTGGCGACCCGGTCAATGCGTCCCGCTACACCGTCGCGGCCGCCGATCTGGCCGCCGAGGCGCTGGCGTTCGACCGCGCCGCCGAGCTGTACCAGGCGGCGATCGACCTCGGGGCGCTGGACGCCCAGGAGCGACCCGCAATCGAGGAACGCTACGCGCACGCGCTCGCCAACGCCGGGCGACAGTACGAGGCCGCGAAGATGTTCCTGTCCGCCGCGGACAAGGTCACCACGGCCCTTCAGCCCCCGCTGCTTCGCGCCGCCGCCGAGCTCTTGCTCACCAGCGGCCACTCCAGAGAGGGTCGCGTCGTGCTCAAGCAGGCGCTCGCCGCTCACGGCGTCGAACTCCCCGCCACCCGTGGTCGCGCCATCGCGTCCCTCATCTCGCACCGAGCGGCCCTGTTCTTCCGCGGCCTGGCGACCCCCGAGTCCACAGCCAACGACGGCCCGGTCCCCGCACCCATTCTCGGCCGCCTCGACGCGCTGTGGACCGCCGCCCGCGGCCTCATCTACATCGACGGGCTCTTGGGCGCGACGTTTCAAGCCCGACACCTCCGGCTCGCGCTCAAGAGCGGGGACACGGTCCACCTCGCGCGCGCGCTGGGATTCGAAGCGCACCTGACCTCGTCGATGAAGCCCATCTCGAAGCGAGCGCACTGCTTCGAGCTGGTCGACCGCGCCGCGGCCCTCGCCGAGAAAGCCGGCAGCGCCTATGCAAGCGGCATGGTCCAGCAGGCACGGGGACACGTTCACCTGTTCCTCGGCGAGTGGCAGCAGGCCTGCGAGAACCTCGACGACGCGACGAAGACCTTCATCGAGCACACGACCGGATCTGCCCAAGAGGTCGGATACTGCGAGAGCCACGCGGCGCTGTGCCTGCAGTTCATGGGACGGGCCCGAGAACTCGCGCCGAGGGCAGCCCAGCTGCTGCGCGACTCCACCCAGCGTTCCCATCCCTACGCGCAGGGCTTTGCGCGAGGACTCCTCGGGCACTTGGTCTACCTCGTCGACGACCGCGTGGACGAGGCCGAAGAGCAGCTCACCTTGTATCGCGAGCACTCTCCGGTCGGCTTTCAGGCGCACATCCAGAACTACGTGTCTCAGACGACCGCGATGCTGCGGTACACCGGGGATCCCGACGCCGCGTGGCGACTGGTCGAAGCCCGGGGCCCAGAGATCGAAGCGTTCGATATCTATCGCTCTCCCTTCCCGCAGGCCGAGCACCGGTTCTGGATCGCGCAAAACGCCCTCGCCATGGCGATTCGCAAGAAGGAGGAACGCACGCCGTTTCTGCAGATCGCTTGGCGTCACGGCAAGAAGCTCGTCTCCTCCATGCCCGCGGGGTACCAGCGGGCCTACGGGCACCTCACGCTTGCGGGCGTGCTCGAGCACAAGGGCGAGGACGAGGCCGCGGCGTCGCGGTTCCGCCGGGCGCTCGAAGGTTTCGACGCTCACCGCATGGATTCGCTGTCCTCGGTTTGTTGCGCTCGACTGGCGAACCTGGTCGGCGGCGCCGAGGCCGATGCACTCCAATCTCGGGCCGATGCGTACATCGAACGCGAGCGGATCGTCGCACCGCAGAAGCTCTTCGAGATGATCGCGCCAGGAAGCGCGACCCTACTGCCCTGGAAAACGCCATGACGCATCGCCCGCTCCGCTCACCGCAGTCCGACCTCGAACGCGCCACGCATCGGATCGCGTCGGGCGAGGACCTCGGCGATGCGCTCCACACGGTCGGCCACAACGCCGGTCTGGCGGAGGCGCAGATCGCCGCAGGCCGCGAAGACCCTTCGGAGGGCGTCGGCACCATCGACTCGCGCATCGTCATCCTCGGGCTGCCTCGCGCGGACGTGCAGCGCTTGCTTCCGCTGGGCCTCGAGTTGGCGCCCCAGCCGTTGACGTTTCCGGACGAACACCCGGTCTTCGTCATGTTCTCCCACGACCACTTCGAGGCCTGGTTTGGGGACATGGACTACAACGAGATGATGCTCGCGGTGCCGTACGTGCAGCGTTCAGCCCAGCACGTGGCGAACCGCGGGCCCTTCATCTACATGCCGCGGCTGTACCTCGACGAAGAGACCCCCACCCGCCTGGGCAACCTCCTGTACGGCTTCGAGAAGCAGATGGCGCGCATCGACAACGGCGATGCGCAGTACATCGTGCGCACACACGACGGCAGCCGCCTCATCGCGTCGGCGCGCTTCACCGAGGCCGGCGCACCGCAGCCTCCTTCCGTGATTCCGTCGTTCCAGGCGGTCCGGAAGGTGTTCGAGATGCCGACGATCTCCCAGGCGCTCCGCATCGTCGACGAGGACGCCTTCGACGAGCGCGACGTCGTCAGCCCGATGCTGTGCAGCACCGTCACCTACGACTTCGGGGACGAGAGCGCCACGGTGCAGCCGCTGACGGCGAGCGTGGAGTTCACCGATGCGCTGACGCCCCCGGGCTTGCCCTGCCGCCCCATCGACGTGCCCAGCATCGAGACCCGGGTGCTTGGCGCGTTTCGACTGCGCGCCAATCAGGTGGTGTCGCTGCCGGGCTCGTGCTCCAAGACCCGCTTCACCCCGCCCAGTGCGCCTCGCAAGGAGAAGGTCGTCATCCTCGGAGGCGGGCCCTCCTCGCTCGCGGCGGCCTACTATCTGGCTCGACAGACCGACCGGTACGACGTCGAGCTCTACTCGGTGGGCTGGCGCTTGGGTGGCAAGTGCGCGGCGGGCCGCAACGAAGACCAAGACCTTCGCATCGAGGAGCACGGGCTCCACGCGTTCGTCGGCTTCTACGAGAACGGGTTTCGCACCATGCGTGAGGTGTACGAGGACGCCGGCCTGCCGCTGTCCGTCGGAAGCCCCCCGTACGACTACGCGGCGGGCGAAGGTCCGTTCGCGGCGGGCTTCCTGGGCTGCGACCGGGTCGGGGTGTTTCAGAAGTTTCAAAGCCAGTGGCGCTACTTCGCCACGCCTCAAGGATTCAACGAGGAGATCCCCGGGCAGGTACCCGAAGGCGGAGGAGACACCCTTCCCAACCTCGGGCAGGCGATCGCCCGCGCGCTCCGCCGCGTCGCGGACGATACTTCGGCCGTGGTGCGGGCGGAGAAGACGCTCAAGGCAAAGTTCGAAGCAACGAAGGCGCCGGGCCTCTGGGACCGGCTCGTGCAGGACGTCGAGGCGTTCGTCGACGTCGAATCCAGAGAGCTCCACGAGGCGCTCGAGAGTCTGGTCCGCTACGTCGAGCGCCTCGCGATCGACAGCATCGCCCACCAGATCGAGACCGGAAGTGCGCTCTTCGGGGTCATCAAGCGCGTCCTCGAGGTCGTCCGCGCGGCCCTGGCCGACACGGTCGCAGACGTGATGTCCGACGACCCGGACGTCTACTTCATCTGGCAGGGGCTCGACATCGTGCTGACGGCGCTCATCGGTCTGATCGCCGCCAGGACGGTGCACTTCGACGACCTCGACGACCAGGACATGCGGCAGTGGCTGCTCGCCAACGGGATGGATCGCCGCAACACCGACGCCGCCGCGATCACCCAGGTCTACGAGACGCTCTTCGCCCACGGGCACACCCATCACCCGGACGCGCTCGCCGCGGGGGTCGGTCTACGCTGGTTCGTGCTGGTCAGCTTCCTCTACAAGGGCTACCCGGCCTCCTACTTCAAATACAGCTGCCCCCAAACGATGGTCACGCCCTACTACCTGGCGCTGAAGCGCTTGGGGGCCAAGGTGTACTTCTTCCACCAGGTGCAGGACCTGGTCATCGAAGGCTCCGGGGACGGGCGACGCTTGGCGGCCATCGACATGCTGGTGCAGGCCACCACCGAGGAGGGCAAGGACTACGACCCGTTCGTGCGCGTCCCGGGGAACCCGGACGAGCAACCCAGTTGGCCCACCACCGGGCATCTGGACCAGCTCGAGCAGGGGGACGCGCTGCGAGAACGCGGCATCGATCTCGAGAACCCCTGGTCGGGTTGGGAGGGGGTCGCGCGCAAGACGTTGAGGCTCGGCGAGGACTTCGACCACTGCATCCTCGGCATCCCGGTCTCCGTCTTTCCTGCAATTGCCAAGCAGCTCATCGAGACGACATCGCCCCACCACGCGCCGCAGTGGAGCACCATGGTGACGGGGACGCGCGTCATTCAGACCGTCTCGGCGCAGCTGTGGTTCCGCGAGCCGATGACCACGCTGACGGGCAACCCCTACGGCATGCTCACCTCCTACGCGGCCCCCGAACCCAGCATGGGGGACTTCACCCACCTGCTGCAGTGGGAGCCCTGGGCGCTCGAAGACCAGGGACCGCAGAGCGTCGCCTACCACACCGGGAGTCTGTCCGCGATCACGGTCGAGCAGGGCTATCCCAGCGCAGCGCCGAGCTTCCCCGCAGAAGAGAACAGCCGCTGGCGCGGGATGTTTCGCGACTGGCTGGCAGAGAACTACGCAAGCATGTTCGATCGCGTCGCGTCCTACGACGAGCTGCTGCAGGCTCTGGCCGTGCTGCGAGACGGCGAGGGCGAGGAACGGCTGGACCAGCAGTACTTCTGTATCTCCGTGCACCCCTCGGACCACTACGTGCTCTCGCAGCCTGGAACGATTCAACAGCGCCTGGGCCAAGCCGAGTCGTGGGTGCAAGGGCTCGTGTTGTGCGGTGACTGGACCCGAACCGACCTCAGCTGCGGATGCGTCGAAGCGTCCACGCAGTCCGGCATGCTCGCTAGCCGGGTGATCAGCAACGAACCCCGCTACATCTGGCGCGTGGGGTTCTAGCCGGTCGAGAACGCCTTCGCCGGTGGCACGCGAGTCGGCTCTTCGACCCCGTCGCCATCACGGTCGACGATCTGCACCACCCCAAAGACAAACGGCGTCTCGGGTGACCGAGACGCCGCTGAGAACTTGAGCGCACGTAGTAGCGTGAGTTGTCGCAGAGAGAGAGGAGGAGAGCGGTCGTAGGAGCCGGGGTTACGTGCGCGAGAGGACCGTCGCAGGTCTCAAAGGTCGGGTCAAGAAATTGGCTCGACTGAGGACGGGGTTTCTTCGGTGCCCGCTTCGGTCTCGGTCGCCGACACTTCCGCTGATTCCCCTGATTCCTCTGATGCGTCCGGCTCCGAAGATGGATTCGTTTTGGGACGACCGGTCGAGGACTCATCGTTCGGGTCGTCGTGCCCCGAGGGTTTGCGAGGCTTGGCTCCGTTGGCTTCGCGATGCTCGTCGCACATGCGGTCGACGGGCTGGTCTCCGTCCTGACACGCGGGGATCTTCTGGCCGAGTCGGTGATGCCACGTCCCCTCGCAGCCTGGGACGATGCACGGCATGACTTCGACGTTGGCTGGCGTCCCATCGGTGTGGGCCGCCTTACGCGTTTCGCTTTCGCATGTGCTGCAGAGCCGGATGGGGTCTTCGAACCGACCGGCCAAGAACGCCTGCAGCTGCGCGCCGCGCTTGTAGGTCCAACTCCTCTTGCAGCCAGGGCGCCCGCACGGCACCGCACGATCGTCGTGGGTCCGGCAAAACTCCCGGCAAACGTCACACATCTGCTTGGGCAGGCTCGGCTCGGCGTCCAGGTCCGCGGTGCCCATCGCCGCCCACGCACGAAGCTGCACGTCGCGGTCGATCGAGACCGGGCGCGTGCAGCCATGCACCTTGCACGCCGACGCGCGCTCCGTCAGCCGACTCAGCTTTTGCTGACACAACTCACACTTGCGTCGAGGCGGACCGTCGGCGCGACGGCGACGACTCTTGCCGCGACCACCCTCGGGCCGACGCTTCGACCACGACCGGTGTTTGATCTGCGCGTCGCGGCTCCAGGTCCAGGTCCGGCGACAGCTTTCGACCGAGCAGCGCACTTCGGTGGACGCGGTGCCGGCACACCGGTCGCATTCTCTGCGCGGAGGCGGCTGTCCGTAGGCCGCGATCTGTTCGGCGGCCGTCCACGTCCACGTCTGCTTGCACCCGTCGTTGCTGCACGGGATCTCCCGATCATCGACGTGACTGAGCAGGCCGCCAGCCAAGGCGGCGAGGCCCGGATCGAGCGCCACGGGGGCCGCGGTCGGAGTCGGAGTCGGAGTCGGGGTCGCGTTGGACCCCTCCGCCTGACTTTTGTTTCGGCCACCTCGACGTCGTCGACGTCGACGCTTCGGGGTGGCTTCGCCGGCATCCGGGGATCCCGAGGCGCCATGCGCGGACTCGTCCGCACCACCGCTGGAGGGCGGCGGACCATCACCGCCGCCGGAGCTTGCGGGAGCGTCCTCAGAGTGGTCCTGGGGATTGTTCGAGTCGGCCAAGGGCGCCGGAGTATCCCTCGGGCCCTCCCGCGCGTCCACCCCGCGCGGACGCCCGCGTCGATCCGGCCTATACTGCTCCAAGCCATGTTTCCTTTTCTCATCGGCGCGGGCGTTGCCGCGGGCACCTACTGGTACGCGAAGAAGCAGAAGAAGGTCGCGTCCTCCAAGTCCGCGGCCGCTGCCGCAGTCACCGGCGCAGCCGGATGGGGCGCAGCCGCGCTGGTTGCCTTCGCGTGGCCCGTCCTCCTCTTCGGCGGCGCAGCAGCAGGCATCTACCTCTACGCCAAGAAGGACAACCAAAAAGCCCTCCCCCCCGCAAGCGAATAACGCTCCGCGGGCACGAAGCGCAGCGGGCTCCGCCCCCCGAATCGCGAACCCCCTCCTCCCAACCTGGAGGAGCAAAGCGACGAGCGAGCCCGACAGGGCGACCACCAGGGGGTGAAGCGAAGGGGGCTCCGCCCCCGCAGCGAGGGGGACTGTGAAGTCCCCC
Source organism: uncultured bacterium (assembly GCA_963761755.1). Lineage (GTDB taxonomy): Bacteria > Myxococcota_A > Polyangia > Nannocystales > Nannocystaceae > CAJXVA01. The sequence continues at coordinate 187,896 of CAVXIC010000012.1, read as the reverse complement.
TCTAAACCAACACCAGCACCACGTAGTAGTACGCGACCGGCGCGACGAACAACAACGCGTCGATGCGGTCGAGGAAGCCGCCGTGGCCGGGCAGGATCGTGCCCGAGTCCTTGACGCCAAAGGTGCGCTTGAGCATGGACTCGACCAGGTCGCCGCTTTGTCCGGCTACGCTGCCGAAGATCCCCAGCGGAACGGCGTGGCTCAGCGGCAGCTCGGGGAGCAGCCACAGCGAGCCGATACCGCACGTCGCCAAGCAGGAGCCCAGGATTCCCCCGAAGGCCCCCTCGACGCTCTTGGCCGGGCTGACGGCGGGGTAGAGCTTGTGCTTGCCGAAGGCCCGTCCGAAGAAGTAGGCGGTCGTGTCCGAGAAGAACGCCATGCAAAGGACGATCGTCAGCCACTCGGGTCGACCCGTTCCCTTGAGTAGCGGCAGCACGGACATCAACGCCGGCGCGTAGAGCAGACCGGCCAGCAGCACCCCAAAGTGGCGCCCCGCATCGGGCAGGTGCTCCCGGCGCGACAACACCACCAGGCCCACGGCGAGCACCGAGAACGCGAGCAGGGGCGGAAAGACCGTCGCTGGCGTGTACCAGACCGGCAGCACCACGATCGCGGTGCCGAGCAGGGCCGCGGCGCCGCGCAGCCGGAGCGCGGGGTCTGCGGGGCTGACCGGAAGGGCCATCCGGATGAACTCGTCTTGAGCGCCCACGCCAAAGATGATCGCGATGGCCAGCACCCCGTACGGCGTGGGGTCCAAGAAGATCGCGAGCAGGACGATGGGAACGAGGACGGCCGCCGTCAGAATGCGCGTGGTGGTTTCACCCACGTCGGCTCAGTCCATCCCGGCGACCGAGCGCTTGCGCGACGGTGCCCCTTCGCCTTCGCCCTCGACTTGATCCGAAGTCCGCCCGAAGCGCCGTTCGCGGGTGGCGAAGTCCTCGAGAGCCGCGAGCAGATCGGCCTCATCGAACTCAGGCCACATCTTCTCGGTGAAGTAGAGCTCGGCGTACGCGGTCTCCCACAGGAAGAAGTTGGAGATGCGGTGCTCTCCACTGGTCCGAATCAGCAGATCGAGCTGCGGCAGCATCTTCGAGGACGGAAGGTAGGATTCCACAGTCTCGACGGTGACGTCGGACGGATCGAGCGTGCCCTGCTGCGCCGCCTGGCACATCTCTCGACATGCACGTGCGATCATCTCCCGACCGCCGTAGCTCAGCGCCAGACACAGGAGCATGCCCTGGTTCTGGGCCGACGCAGTCATGAGCTCGACGAGAGGGTCGCGCACGTGGGGCGGAAGACGCTCGGTGTCACCGACGGTGATCAGGCGGATGCCGTTGTCGAGGATCTCGTCGCGCTCTTGAATGAGGAACCGACGCAGCAGCTCCATGAGCCGGAAGACCTCTTCGGGCGGCCGATCCCAGTTCTGAGACGAGAAGGCGAACAGCGTCAGAGCCGGGATGCCAATCCGGCGGGCGGCACGAACGACCGTACGCACGGAGTCGGAGCCACGTTCGTGGCCCTCCTCGCGCGGCAGCCCCTGAGCTCGTGCCCACCGGCCGTTGCCGTCCATGATGATGCCCACGTGGCGCGGCAGCGGAGCCGGAGTAACGCCTTCGGTCATGCGACCCTCGCGAGATACCACGAGGGCTCTGCCCGGGGAAGTCCCGGCCCGGGCCTCCTTTGCGCGAGCGGCCCCCGGCGAGCCCCCACCGGTCGCGCGGCCCTTCCGGTCCGCGGCCGGGACGGGGAACAAAGACCGGCCCCGCTCGGTTGCCGCACTGATTCCCGCCAACCCCTCTTCAGGCCTCAGGTCAGGTTCGCCGCTTGCCGCGCTATCGTGGCCTGGAATACCCTGCACTCCTGCATCCGGCATGCGCGGTCCCCCGAGGCCCAGTGCTTCCGGGTCGCGAGCCCGAACACCCGAGCACGGTCAACAAGCATGAGCAGCGCTGACAAACTCGACTCCTTCCTCATCAAGAGCGGTCTGCCGTACGAGCAGATCGCCGACGGGACCTGGGTCCTGCACCCCGAGAGCGCGCACAACGCGAGCCTCGGGGTCAAGATCGAAGACCCGATCGTCCTGTTTTCCATCCAGCTGTTCGAGCTCGGTGACGGCGACCACTCGGCGGTCTTCCGCATCCTGCTCGAGCTCAACTCCGAACTTTTGCACGCCAGCTACTCACTGCAGGGGTCGCAGCTGGTGCTTTCGGGCGCCCAGCAGCTGGAAAACCTCGACTTCAACGAGTTTCAGGCCATGGTCGACGACATGTGCATGGCGCTCGACAACCATTATGCCAAGATTGCGCCGATGGTGGCCTCCAACCAGAGCATGGGCAACCCCGCGAAGGGTGCCGAGGAGAGCGCGTAAGACATGGGACTGTTTTCACGACTGGGCACGCTGATCCGCTCGAACATCAACGAGCTGATCAACAAGGCCGAAGACCCGGAGAAGATGCTCAATCAGGTCCTCGTGGACATGAAGGCGCAGCTGGTCGAGGCCAAGAAACAGGTCGCCGTCGCCATTGCGGACGAGAAGCGCATCAAGAAGCAGTACGAGCAGGAGGCCAGCAAGGCTGCCGAGTGGGAGCGCAAGGCCATGCTCGCGGTCAAGGCTGGCGACGACGCGCTCGCCCGCGCCGCGCTCGCACGCAAGCAGGAGCACGGTGAGGTCGCCGAGACGCTCAAGCAACAGTGGGAGGCGCAGAAGCAGTCGGTCGAGCAGCTCAAGGGCGCCCTCCGTGGTCTCGACAACAAGATCGAAGAGGCCAAGCGCAAGCGCAACATCTTGGTCTCGCGTCAGAAGCGGGCCGAGGCGCAGCGCACGATCAACGAGACGCTCTCCAACATCAACTCGACGTCGGCCTTCGACACGTTCGAGCGCATGTCGGATCGCGTGACGCAGATCGAGGCCGAAGCCGAGGCCGTCTCGGAGATCAGCGGCGCTCTGCCCGAGGCTTCACTCGAGTCGCAGTTCAAGGCCCTCGAGGCCAGCAGCGGCGTCGACGACGACCTCGCTGCCCTCAAGTCGAAGATGGCCCTGCAGGCGGCCGAGGCCGAGCGCGAGCGCAAGGCCCTCGCAGGCGAGGTCGAGGAGCCCCAGGCCTCCAACGACAGCGGCTCCGAGGCGGTCCCCGATGGCGAGGTCGAAGATGCCGCCAAGGGGGCGGAGATCGACGCCCAGCTCGAAGAGCTCAAGAAGAAGCTCTCCGCCACCTGAGCTGCTCCCGTGGCATGACCCAGCGGCCGCCTCTTCTCGGAGCGCGGCCGCTCTTGCGTGGGGCCGGTTTCGTCCGTGCCCTGCGACCATCGATGCGTGAGTTCGGACGACGCGCTGCTCGACGCGTGGCGACCCGCAGGCCTTCAGCGCGCCAGCCCGACCTCGATCGCCGCGACCACCGACCGAATTCCGGTGCGCAGCGAGGGCTCCGGGTCGGGCGCCCACCGGTCGGAATGCAGGCCCGGAAGATCGGTCACCGATCGAGCGCGCGCGAAGGCGGCAGGCTTCACGGCGCCCAGCTTCCACATGATGGCGGGGATCTTCAGCGCGCTGCCGAACACGCCGAAGTCCTCGCCGCCCAGCGAGGGCTCGTGGCGCGTGACCTTGTCCGCCCCCAGCTCGGCCTCGAACGCATCGCGAACCCTCTGGGTCCACGCCGGGTCGTTCGTCGCCGAGGGCAGCCCGGGGCCCGTCGTGATCTCGGGCGCCCTCGGTGCCCGGTGGGCCTTGGCCACCTGCGTGGCGACGCGCTCGATCTCCGTGAGCAAGAACCTGCGGGTCTGCGGCCCATAGGATCGGACCGTGAGCAGCAGCGTGGCCGAGGGCGGAATGATGTTGTGCTTGGTGCCCGCATCGAAGCTGCCCACCGTGACGACCGCCTTCTCATCGGGCCGGATGCGACGAGAAACGATCGTCTGCAGCGCGAGGACGATCTCCGCGCCGATCACGATCGGGTCGATCGTCTCGTGCGGGCGCGCGCCGTGGCCCCCCTTGCCGTGCACCACGATGTCGACCGAGTCGACGTTGGCGTGGTGCGGGCCGGCGATGATGCTGACCTCACCGGCGGGCAGGTCCGCGGCGTCGTGCAGCGCGACCGCGAGCGCCGGCTTGCCGTGTTTCTTCAGCAGCGCACGGAACCGGGGATCGGCGATCATCGCCCGCGCGCCGGCGCCGATCTCTTCGGCGGGCTGCCCGACGAAGAGCACCGTGCCCGACCAGCTCTCCCGAGTGGACGCGAGCACGCTCAGCGCTCCGACGGCGGTCGCCATGTGCAGGTCGTGTCCACACGCATGCATCACCCCTGGGTTCTCGCTCGCGTAGCGCAGCCCGGTGCGCTCGGTGACCGGGAGTCCGTCCATGTCGGCCCGGTAGAGCACCGTGGGCCCGTCTCCTGCGCCCTGGAGGATCCCGACGATGCCCGTGCCTCCGATTCCCGTGTGGACCTCCATCCCCAAGCCACGAAGGGCGTCGGCCAAGTGCGCTGCCGTCTCCGTCTCCTCGTTGGACAGCTCCGGATGCGCGTGAAACCACTCGTATTGCGCGACGGCAGCCTTCGTCGCCCCAGCGACGGGGTCAGGCGGACGCGCCGGAGCCAGCGCGGCGAGCAGGAGCGAGAGCGAAAGGGCCAGCATCGCCGTCACGATGCCGCAGCAGGCTCACCCGGAGCAATAGGCAGCTTCGCTCTCCGACGTGCTCCTCGAGTTCGGCCCCGTCGAGCCTTCGCCGCTCGATGCACCCTCCACCACCGGGCCGCATGACGCCAACACCATCACCCACGACCAAGCCCATCGCATCGGACCAACCGACCACGCGCTACCCTCCCTCCAATGCCAACCTCCTTGTCCACCCAAGAGGTCCTCGATGCCCTGCCCCAGGGCTGGTCGTTCGAAGACGGACACCTTCGTCAACGCTTTCGCTTCGCAGACTTTGGAGCCGCGATGGCGTTCATGGTCCGCGTCGCGCTGCGCTGCGAGACGATGAACCACCACCCCAACTGGTCCAACGTCTACGCGACGGTCACCGTCGAGCTTTGGACGCACGACGCCGGCGGCGTCACGAAGCTCGACGTCGAGCTCGCGACGCACATGAACGCGGTCGCGACCGCTCTGGCTCCCGAAGAGTAGGCGTGATACCCGGGACGGCGTGACGGTCGTCCGCGCGCTCTCGCTGTGCTTCGTCTGCCTGCTCGCCGCATGCGCCGCTCGGCTCGAACGCCCGTCCGCGCTCACCCGGGCTCGGCTGGAGGAGAACGCCGCGCTCGCGGCCGACGACCACCCCGCCCGGGCTCGCTTCGCCGCCGATCTCGGCCTCGGGCCCGACGCGGTGTTTCATGCAGCCACGTGGCTGGAGCAGGCCCGCGCCGAGCGTGACATCGCCCGCGCCAACGGTTCCTCGGGCGCCGCCCTTCGCGACGCCACGCGGCAGGTCGAGCGGGCCGCGCGGATGGCCCTCGAGGTGGGCAGACGCTACGGGCACGGAGACCTGGTCGTCGACGCAACCCTCGCCGCACGGCGCCCCAACATGGGCGACCTCGCCTGGGGATGCGCGCACGCGGACTACTGGAGCGGAGACCCGACCGAGCTGCTCGAGACGGCGCGGCGGGATCCCGAGGCGTGGATGGCCGCCTGGAACCTGCTCACGCGAAGCGACTGGACGCTCGACGAGCTCGACGAGCGGGTCGGTATGCCGACCGGAGCGATGCTGCGCGCCCTCGATGCTCGCGGCAACGTCGTGCGCTGGTCAATGCTCGACGCGGAGCTTCGCGGCGGAGCGCTCACCCAACGCGCGGTGGAGCTGGCCGCGACGATCGCCGAACACGACCCCTCCGACGTGCGGGCCCGCGTGCTGCTGGAGCTGCGAGACGCGATGAAGGACGGCACCCTCGTCGCCGATGCCGACCTGCTCAGCGACCACGTCGAGGCGTGGGCACCGCTGAGCGTGCTGTCCAGGGCCCGGCGCCGCTTCGAAGCGTTCGTCGACGCGCCCGCCGCGAAGCTCCACTACGCACACCTTCTCCTCGCGCGCGGCCTGTCCGGAGACGCGCTCGCCGTGTTGCGCTCGGAGACGGCTCCGTGGACGACCGACGATCAGCGGGACCTCGCGGCGTTGATCGAGGCCCTCGCCGGGGTGCGGGCCGGAGCACCGGGCGCCTACGAGGCGTGGCGCGAACGACACGACGACGCGCCCTCGCTCGCCGCGGACCAACAACTCTCGTCGTGGTGGGGACAGACCACCGCGATGGACGAGGCGACCGAGCCGCCCGGACCGCTGCGAGACGCTCTGCTGGCGGCGGCACTTCGGCGCGTGGACGCCCGCGACCGAAGCCTGTCCGGTGAAGACATGGTCCGCGCATGGAGCTCCGGAGCGCTCTCGAGACGGTCCACTGCGTGGGTCCGCGGCCACCTGGGGCCGCTGGCGCCCATGGTCGACGCGTGCCTCGAGGACGGAGGCACACCCAACGTCTGCGCTCCGATCGCGACCGCGCCGCATCTCCAGGCCAACGCCGTCGTCGCCGAGCGCGGGCTCGGGCACGCGGCCGGCGCAGCCCTGGTGCATCAGGTCTCCGCCGCCTCTCTCGACGCGCACGGCTGGCAGCGACTCGAAGAGATGGCAGACACCACGCTGGCGCTCTCTTCGGGCTTCACCAGCATCTACGTCGAAGGCCTCGTCGCGCGCGGCCGGCTCGAAGACGCCGACGCATGGCTGCAGAGGTTCGGCAACACGCTCGCGCCCGCTCACCTCGCCGGGCTGCAGCTGACGCTGGCCGATCAGTTCAGCGGGCGGGGCGACCCCGACGACCCCATCTGGATGCGCCTGAGCCCCAAATGGCCCGCGGACACCTCGTCTGCGCCCGCCGCTGGGGAGCGTGCGCCACTCGATCCGCGCGCGCCGTGGGCCGACCAGATCCTCGCCGCGTCGAACCACGTCTCGGCCGGCGCGTTCGGCCCCGCCGAGGAAATCTATCTGCGGCTCGCGGCCACCGTGCCCGCACCAGCGAAGTCGCAGCTGATGGCGCTGGCTGCCCGCGCCGCCTTCGAGTCCGGTGACCAGAGTCCCGCGCGGGCGCCCACCTCACCAGCGTCCCCGCGAACGATCCGGGGCGACGCATCGTCGAGGGACTGATCGCCGACGCACGCGGCGACGCGACCGGTGCGCGGGACGAACTCCTGCGCGCCTGGGCGCGGGAGCCCACGGCCGCGCGCCACGTGGTGCGGCTGGGCGTGGCGTTGGAGTCTCGAAGCGGCCTCGAGGCGATCGCTCGGCACGCCTGGCTGAACGTCTACGTGAGCCAAGCGCTCCAACACGGCGCGGTCGCCGATCTCGAGGCCCTCGCCGAACTCCTGCGCGCGTCCGAGGCGCCCGAGTTGGCATGGGAACGCGCGGACGCGCTGGTGCCCGAGGTGCTTCCCGTCGCGATCGGCTTCGGGCTCGACCGCCTCCGCGAGACCGCTCGACTCGACGACGCACGCCCCATCGCGGCCAAGCTCCTCACGCTGCAGCAGCGACTGCCCGATCCCCCACGCGAGCAGATGATCGACCTGATGCTCGTCACCGGCGAGCATCAGGAGGCGCTGTCCCTGTCGCGCACGGAGGTGCCCGAGGAAGGACTCGCGCCGCTGTCCTCCACCCACGCCCTGGTTCGGCTGCACGCCGCGGGCCTCGCAGGGTCCGCGTCGCCGCAGGTGCTGTGGCACGAATGGCGCTGGCGAAACGGCGCTGGCTCGAACACCGAGCACGACGCCCTGCTGGACGACCCGGGCACCGCGGGTCTGGTGGGCTACGCGTGTATGCAGCTGACCGACGTCCCGGGCGACCCCAGGGCCATGCCCACCTGCAAGCGGGCTTGGGAGGCGGAGAAGCAGGAAAGCTGGCAGTCGGCCGTCAACTACAGCTACCTGCTGCTGCAGGCCGACGTCCCCTCCCCCGAGGCGCTCGTCACCGTCTTTTCGGGGTCGCCACCGCCGCCCTATCGCGTCGATGCGCCGATGCTGCGAGACCGCAGCGACGTCTCCGTCCTGCACCAAAATCTCTCGGCGTGGCTCGCCCTGGCCGGCCAACACGAGCCCGCAGCCCAGGCTCGGATCGACGCCTACGCGTTCTCCGTCTACGACGATGCGTACGACAACGAAGTCCCCGAGGCCGAGTACCGCTACCGCGGGGAGCATGCCCGAGGCGGCACGCTGGCCAGCAGCGACGCCAGCGGCGCGGTCCTGCACGCGCGCGCGGCCTACGAAGCGCTCCGGGGGCTCGACCCCGCGGTCGCCGAGCACTACGCCGCGGTGAGTCTGGCCCTGCCCGAAGACGACGAAAGTCGGGCCGGGACCCTGGCGGCCTCGCGGGCGGCCGATCTCGCGCAGCTCGTGTCCGAGGACCAGGCGGCCAACCGGGCCTCGGCCGAGGCCCTCGAAGCGGCGGTGTCGGCCGCGTTCGAGGACGCCGACGCCGCCGAGGTGCTCGAGCCCCTGCATCGCGCCCACCCGGACTCCACCTGCGTGCGCACGGTGCTCGCCGAGATCGCCGTCGACCATGGCCGCCCCGAGGACGCCCTCGAGCTTCTCGAGGCGCTCGAGACGTCCCACGCGACCCATCCCCTGATCGCGGTCATCGGCGCCCGAGCGCGCGTCGCCTTGGGCGATGAAGCGGGCGCCAAGGCTCGGTTCGCGGCAGCCCGGGGCAGGCACCCCGAGTCACGGACCCTGCTGTACGCGTCGCTTCCGGAGTCGGTGCTCGGTGCTCGGCCCACCGTGCCCGACTGGATGCGAACACCCGAGACGTTCGACGCTCGGCTCGCAGACGTGTCCACCGACGAGATGCTCGCGCTCGTCCCCCGCTACCGAAGCCACACCGAGATCGGCGCGGACGGGTTCTTCCCGCTCGCGTGGGAGCCTCGCGCCGATGAGCCGCTCAGCGGAGAGAGCAGCCAGGGAGAGTGGATCTCGGTGTCCCAAGAGGCCCGCGCTTCGCGGTGCGTCGGTGAGGCGTGTCTGCGCTCCACGCTCGATAGCCTCCAGCGGCGGGGGTTCACGCTTCACTTCGTCCGCACCGCGAACGTGCGCGCAGGCGAGGTCACCGAGGCCACGCTCAGCGACATCAGCTCCGTGTGGGCGGTCGCCAGCATTCCCGCCGGCGGCCGCGTGTTCACGCTCGTGGGATCCGCTCCCCATGACCGCGCCGAGGCGATGCTCACCGCGTTCGCCCTGCTCAGGCGCAGCTTCGCCCCGCTCGACGCCGTCGTGCCCGCGTTCGGGGCCGCCAGCTTGCGGGTGGACGGCGCGAGAGTCGTCGACCGGATCCGGCTCCGCGCGCGGCTCGAGAACGCTCCGCAGGGATGTCCGGCGCCCGAGTCCCTCGCCCAGGCATCCGATGCTGCCGCGGCCGAGCTCCTGCTCGACCTGTTCCTGTCCACGCCCGACCTGGACGCGCGGCGGCGGATCCTGACGTGCGCAGCGCCAGGCGACCGCAGCGCCCGCAGGACCGCGCTGGTGGCCCTGCTCGACGACGACGCGCGCATCCACGCCTGGGGCCGCGCGGCCGTGCATCGAAACGCGTCCCGAGCGCTCGCCGATGCCGAGCACCTGCTGCCGATGGACGTCCCGCTGTCCGCACCGGACTACTTCGAGCGCTCCGAGGCGGGACCGCGCGGCCGCATCGAGCTCGGCCTGGCGCTCCCGGACATCAACGCGCGTCGGTTCGTGGACGACCTCATCGGCCGCACGGACTCGGCGTCGCGGATCGACGGCTGGGTGATCGCGTCTGTGCGGCCCGCGGTCGCCTCGATGGAGCGCGCGCAGGAGGTTGCGGGCTCGGCCGATCCGCAGCTGGCGACGCTGGCCCTCGACGTCCTGGAGCGTCGAGATCATGATCGATACGCCGCCGCGCTTCGGGCTCGGTTCGATGCGCTCGACGCGGAGGCGATGGACCCGGAGCACTTCTGGGAGCCGCGCGCGCTCGCGTACGGGCTGGTCGCCCTGGCCGACCGGGCCGACACCGCGCGGCTGCGGGGTGCAAAGGCCCGCTTCGGCGCCGCGGACGAGGACCTCGGCACGACCATGAAGACCTTGGCCCGCTGGCACGACGAGGCGATCGCGTCGGCTGAAGGCACCGGGTCGACTGAGCACGCCGAGCCGTTCAACATCCTGCAGGAGAAGCAGGTCCTCTCCGCGGTGACGCCTCGGGACCGCGACGCACTCGCGACGCAGCCCCTCGCGACGCTGTTGCCCTCGCGCCACTGGACGTTCGCTCGCGTGGCGTCGCCGGGCCTCTTCGCGAGCACCGTCGTGGACCTGATGAAGCGCCTGGACCCCAGCGACGCGACGCAGCGCTTGGTGCTCGACCGCGCGGTCGACACGATGCTGAAGAACAGCGGCTTCGACGCGCTGCTCGAGGGCGGAGGCCTCGATCTTTCCGCGCCGATCGAGTGCGCGACGATGGCGGGCGACGGCGGGTTCGTCTGCGCGGGGACCGTGAAGGACGAGGAGGCGCTGCTGACCGAGTTCGGTCGCCGCGGCCACGACAGCGACGCCGGCCTGGCGATCGTGCTGCAGCTCTCGCGCGGCGCGGGGCTGCTCCCTGTGGGGCTCAGCGTCCTGCCCGTCTTGATGCACGCCGTTCTCTACGAGGATCCCGACGCGCCCGAGGATCGCCAGGAGCCGGCACCTCCCCGCTACGAGCGCTTCCGGCACCGGGTGGAGATCGCGGGCTACGACCTGCACTACTACGCGATCATTCGAGCCGATGACGCGTCGGTCAGCACCGACGCCGAGCGCTACCTGTTCGTGGGTGACCGGGTGTTCGTGTTCTCCAACGACTTCATGGCCCGGCGGGTGCTGTTCGAGCCCTCCGCGGGGACCCCCTCGCTGGCCTCCGACGCCGAGTTCAGCGCCTTGACCGCGGCGTGGACGAGCGGCAGCTCTCTGCAGGCCGCGGCGATGGGCATGAGTTCGCCCATCGACGAGACGAACGTCGCCAGCGAAGTCGTCGCCGACAGCAAGGGGGTCGCGTTCCGCTACTCGGCCACGACGGAGGCTGAACTCGGGGACATGACCCCCGCCTCGGCCCACCTACCCCCAGGGGCCGTGAGCACGCTGGTCGTCGGCTACCCCACGCAGGGCGACGCAAACCTCCCCGAGCTCGACGAGCTCGAGCTCGCCGACGGCGACATCCTACCGCCGGTCCAGCTCCTGCCCACCAGCTCCGGCGCTGCATTTGGCTGGTATCCAGCCCCAGGCGACAGCTTGTGGCGGCGCTGGCTGCTGGTGCTCCCGCAGAGTCGGCTGCTGCGCAAGGCGTCCGCCAAGGCGGGCGCGAGCGGACCGGGGCGGGCGCCCAAGCGGTCCAAGGCGGGCTGGTCCTACGCGGAGGTCGACGGCCTGCTGTTGATCTCGAGCGACGAAGACCTGCTGCGCACCGCCCTCGATCGGCCCTCCGCATCCGCCGCAGACGCCTACCTGCTGGGCCGCGCAAGCTTCGATGGCGCGCAGGCGGCCGCGGTGGTCGAGCGCCTGCCCTCCACATCCGCCAGCGTCGAGCGCGTCCTGCTGCGCTTCTTCGCCGGCGCGGTGGGCGTGGTCGAGGACGTCGGGTTCGAGGCCACGTGGGAACCCAAGACGAGCATCGGCACCATGTCGGGGCGCGTGTCGCTTCGCCTGCGGCCCAGCGACTCGAGCGAGGTCATCGACCAGTGGCTCGCCGCCGCGCGCTTCCGCAACGCCGCGTCGCTTCCGCGCAGGCTCGGTGCCCAGGAGACCCAGGGCGCGCTGCGCTTCACCGTTCGAGTCGATGATGCGCAGGCCTTCGTCCGCCGATCCGTGTTCCCCTCGGCCCGAGTCGAGGCGCGCAGTCTCGACGACACCCACGTCGAGCTCATCGTCCGCGCCGCGGCGACCGACGCCAAGGCAACCGAAGCGCTCACCCCCGCGCGCAAGAAGGCGCTGCTGGAGACCTCCGACGATCTCCGCATCCGCGATCCTTCGATCGTCTCGGTTCGGAACACGCTGACCCAACCGTCGATGAGCCCCGAGGCCAAAGCCAAGGCCATCACCGACTGGGTGCACGAGCGCATCGCCTACGAGGTCACCCCCCGGGCCCTCGATGCCACCGAAATCCTGCAGGCCGGCCGCGGAGACTGCAGCGAGTACGCGCTGCTCTCCGTCGCGCTGCTGCGCTCCGCTGGCGTCCCGGCCGAGGTGCGCAGCGGGATGGCGGCGCAGGGCGACGAGATGGTCGCCCACGCCTGGATCGCCTACCACGACGGCACGCGCTGGCACGAAGCGGACCCCACCTGGGGTCGCATGAAGGTCACGGCGGGACACCTTCCGCTCGAGGTCACCGACGTGCTCGCGCTGGTCTCGCTCGACCGCTTCGAGATCGAGACGATCACGGCCGTGAAGTAGACGCGAGATGTGCACGCCCCACGCCCCGTCCCGCTGCGCTTCACCGACGACGTCGAGCGCGGCGCGTACTGGGATGCGCACGAGCACCTCGAGACCCTGTGGGGCGAGGCTGCGACCACCCCTGGGGAGGTCGTCCGGCGCTGGGCGTGGCCGACCCGTTGCCGTAGGTAGCGAGCGGGCGCGATCGCGGGCGGGGCACGCTGCCCTGCGACTCACGTCTTCCAGGGCTTGCGGTCGAAGTAGTCCTTCGTGATCGCAGCCAGTTTTGGTGAGAGCAGCACCAGCGCGATCAAGTTGGGAAGGATCACCACCCCCATGAACACGTCGCCGAGCGTCCACGCCAAGGACAGCGGGGCGACCGCTCCCAAGAAGTGCATCAGCACGAAAGCGGCGCGATAAGGGCCCACCGACTTGGGCCCCAGCACGTAGTTGGCGCACCGGTCCCCGTAGTAGCTCCACGAGATCGCGGTGGAGATGCCGAAGAGCAGCACGCACACCAGCACGATGTTGCCGCCGAAGTTGCCCAGCGGGGCGAGCCCGCGCTCGAACGCCAGCATCGTCAGCGGCGCGCCGCTCTCGGCCGCGTCGCCGTACAGTGCCCGGTGCGCGGTCCCGTCGGTCTCGACGGCCGTGTTGGCCCCTGGTTGAACCGTGCCGGTGAACGGCTGGGTCTGCGCTTCGTCCAGGTACAGCGACGTCACTGGGGTGTCGTGCCAAGCCAGCAGCGGCCCCTGCGTCTTGCCCTCGCTCACGATGACCTTGGCCGGAGTGTCCATCGACTCGAACGACCCGTCGTCCTTGGCCTGAACCCACGACATGTCGCCGTCACCGATCGGCATCTGGGTCGGAACCCGGTCCTTCCAGACCCCCGTCGTGATGATGACCATCGCCGTCATCGTGCAGATGAGGATCGTGTCGATGAACGGCTCGAGCAGCGCGACCACGCCCTCGGAGACGGGCTCGTCGGTCTTGGCCGCGGCGTGGGCGATCGGGGCGCTGCCCTGCCCTGCCTCGTTGGAGAACAGACCCCGCTTCACGCCCCACATCGCCGTGACGAGGAAGGCGCCGACGCCCGTTCCGGCCACGCCGGCGGTGGGTTCGAACGCCTCGGAGAGGATGAGGCTGAACGCCGGACCAATCTCGGAGGCGTTCATCACCAAGATGACGAGCGCACCGGTCACGTACAGCCCCGCCATCGCCGGCGCGAGGATCGACGTGACGCGGCCGATCCGCTTGATGCCGCCGAGGATGACCCCACCGACCACGGCCGCCGCGACCAGCCCGGTGACCCACGCGGGCACGCCGAACGTGCTGCCCATCGTGTCGGCCACCGTGTTGGCCTGAACCCCGTTGCCGGTGAGGAACGCCGTGAGCCCCAGCGCCGTGGCGAAGAAGATCGCCAGCGGCTTCCACGACGGGCCGAGCCCCTTCTCGATGTAGTACATCGGGCCCCCCGCCACGCCCGCATCACCGGTCGCTCGATACTGCTGAGCGAGCGTGACCTCGGAGAACTTGGTGGCCATGCCGAGCACCGCGGTGATCCACATCCAGAACAACGCCCCGGGGCCGCCCCAGTGCAGGGCGATCGCGACGCCGGCGATGTTGCCGATGCCGACGGTGGCCGAGAGCGCGGTCGACAGCGCCTGGAAGTGCGAGACGTCGCCGGGATCATCGGGGTCGTCGTAGCGCCCGGTGGCGACGGCGAAGCCGTGGCCGAGCCGGCGAAACTGCACCAAGCCCAGCCGCACCGTCAGGAACAGGCCGACGCCGAGCAGCGCGATGACGATGAAGGGGATCGTCTCCTCACCCACGGGGATGCCCGACGACCAGATCAGGCTGTTGATGCTCTCGACGATGTTTTCCAAGGATTCCATGGGCTCGGCCGCCGCAGCATCACCCCCAGGGCCCGCGCGTTGCAAGGGCTGACGCGTCCGGTGTGCCAGTGGTAGTGATGCGCGGCATGGTTTTGCGCCCGCGCTCCCGCTCCCTGCAAACGCTTCTCTTGCTGGCGTGTTTTGCCACCAGCGGCGCGTGTCGCAGCGCAGGCAAGACCGCAAACCCCGGCCACGGGGGCTCTTCGGCAGGTGCGGGCGGTGGACTGTCCTTCCATCCCTCGCCACCGGCCGAGTCGACGGACGCGCCCAAGGACGCACCCAAGGACGGTGAAGACGCGGAGGAGAAGAAGGACGCGTGGGACGTCGAAAAGGCTCCGGGGCCTCGCAAGACGGTGAACATCGACACCGATGAGGGCACGTGGATGAGCCTGACGCTCAGCCCCGACGGCACGACGATCGTCTTCGACCTGCTCGGCAACCTCTACAGCACCCCCTTCGGCGGCGGGGAGGCCAAGGCGCTCACGTCGGGGATGGCCTGGGACATGCAGCCCAGCTTCAGCCCCGACGGCAAGTGGATCGCCTTCACGAGCGACCGCGACGGCGCCGACAACATCTGGGTCCTGCCGGCCGAAGGCGGGGAGCCGCGGCAGATCACCAAGGAAGACTTCCGGCTGGTCAACAGCCCCACGTGGACCCCCGATGGGCAGTTCATCGCGGCGCGAAAGCACTTCACCGCGCAGCGCAGCCTGGGTTCGGGCGAGATGTGGCTCTACCACATCGGCGGCGAGACCCAAGGCGTGCGGATGACCGAGAAGCCCAACGACCAAAAGGACGTGGGCGAGCCGGCGTTCTCCCCCGACGGCAAGTGGCTGTACTTCAGCCAAGACACCACGCCGGGCAAGTTCTTCGAATACAACAAGGACCCGCACGCCGGCATCTACGACATCCTGCGGATGGATCGCGCCGACGGCCGCATCGAGACCTTCGTCGGTGGTCCCGGGGGCGCGGCGCGGCCCACCCCCTCCCCCGACGGTAAACAGCTCGCCTTCATCCGCCGCGAGGGACTGCAGACCGTGCTCGCGGTCAAGGACCTCACCTCGGGCGCCGAGCGCATCGTGGCCCGCAATCTCGATCGGGACATGCAGGAGACCTGGGCGATTCACGGCGTGTATCCCACGATGGCGTGGACCCCCGACGCCGCGCAGATCGTCTACTGGGGACGCGGCAAGCTGCACCGCGTCGACACCTCGACCGGCAACGTCACCAACATCCCCTTCCACGTCTCGGATACCCGCCAGGTCGTCGAGGCCCTGCGTCACCAGGTGGACGTGCACCCCAAGACGTTCCACACCAAGATGCTGCGCGGTGTCGAGGTTGCACCCGGCGGCGACGAGGTCGTCTTTCAAGCGATGGGCCGCCTGTACGTGCGACGCCTGCCCGACGGCAAAGCGAAGCCGCTGACCACCGACCGCAACGTGCACGAGTTCTTCGGGTCATTCTCTCGGGACGGCAAGCGAGTGGTCTTCGTGTCGTGGACCGACGATGGGCTGGCCAGCATTCGCACCGCCCGGGCAGCCGGCGGCCGCAGCACCAAGGTCACCGACGAGCCGGGGCACTACTTCGACCCGGTCTTCTCGCCCGACGGGCGCACGGTCGTCTACCGCAAGGGCAGCGGAGGATGGCTGACCTCGCCGCTGTACGGCCAAGATCCTGGGCTGTATGCCGCGGCAACCCGCGGCGGTGCGCCCCAGCTCATCACCCGCAGCGGCAGCAGCCCGCACTTCGGAGCCGAGGACGACCGCGTCTTCTTCACCAGCTTGGGCGACGAGGGCAAGCGAGAGCTTCGCAGCATCGAGCTCGACGGCTCCGACCCGCGCACCCACGTGGTCTCCGAGAAGGCGACGCGCATGCGCGTCTCTCCCGACGGCACGTGGCTCGCGTTTCAAGAGGGCTTCAACGCCTACATCACCCCGTTCCCCGCGACCGGACGCAGCTTCGACATCGGGCCCAAGTCCAAGGCCCTCCCGGTTCGCCAGGTCAGTCGCGACGCGGGCGACGACCTGCACTGGGCAGGTGACAGCAGCCGCCTGTACTGGTCCACCGGCCCCGAGCTGTTCGCCCGGGACCTTCAGGAGACCTTCGCCTTCATCGATGGTGCGCCCGAGGAGCTGCCCAAGCCCCCCGAGGCCGGCACCGACATCGGCTTCGACGTCGACAGCTACGTGCCCGAGACGAGCTTCGCCTTCACCGGCGCGCGCATCGTCACGATGAAGGGCGAGGAGGTGATCAAAGACGGCGTCATCGTCGTCCAAGGGGATCGAATCACGTCCGTGGGCACGCGAGGCGACGTGGAGATCCCCAGCGGCACGAGGACCATCGACGTCACCGGCAAAACCATCATCCCGGGCATGGTCGACGTGCACGCGCACGGCAGCCAGGGGGAGTCGGGCATCACCCCGCAGCAGAACTGGCTGCACTACGCCACGCTGACCTTCGGTGTGACCACCGTGCACGACCCGTCCAACGACACCGGTGAGATCTTCGCCGCGGCCGAGCTGGCGCGTGCGGGCCAGATCGTCGCGCCCCGCATCTTCTCGACCGGCACGATCCTCTACGGCGCCGACGCGCCGTTCACCGCCAAGGTCGAAAGCCTCGACGACGCGCGCAGCCACCTGCGTCGCCTCAAGGCCATGGGTGCGTTCAGCGTCAAGAGCTACAACCAGCCGCGGCGGAACCAGCGGCAGCAGGTGATCGCGGCCGCACGCGAGCTCGAGATGATGGTCGTGCCCGAGGGCGGCTCCACCCTGCAGCACAACCTCAACATGATCGTCGACGGGCACACCGGCATCGAGCACGCCGTCCCGGTGGCCCATGGCTACGGCGACATGAAGCAGCTGTGGGCCGGCACGGAGGTCGGCTACACGCCCACGATGGGCGTCGGCTACGGCGGCCTCGGCGGGGAGATCTACTGGTACGCCCACACCAACGTCTTCGAGCACCCCAAGATGCAGGCCTTCGTGCCGCCGCACGCGTACGAGCCGCGGTCCAGGCGGCGTACCTTGGCGTCCAAGGGCGACTGGAACCACATCCGCATCGCGAAGCTGGCCGAGCAGCTGCAAGAGGCGGGCGTGAAGGTCAACCTCGGCGCGCACGGACAGCGCGAGGGGTTGGCGGCCCACTGGGAGCTTTGGATGTTCGTGCAGGGCGGGATGACCCCGCTGGAGGCCCTGCGTGCCGTCACGATCGACAGCGCCCACTACATCGGCATGGACCACGCGCTGGGCTCCTTGGAGGTCGGCAAACTTGCCGACCTCGTGATCATCGACGGGAATCCGCTGGCCAACATCCGCGAGAGCGACAAGATCACCCACACGATGGTCGGAGGGCGCTTGTTCGATGCCACGACGATGGATGAGATCGGCGGCCGCGAGGTGGAAGCGCGAGACTTCTACTGGCAGGGGACGGCGGGGACGACCCGTCCGACCACCACCTTCACGCACCATCGACACTGAACGACCGCTCGCTAGGATGCTCGCGAGCCGTTACCCTCTGCCCGCATGCTCTTTGCCGCCGCGCTCTCCGGTGCCGATCGTTTCGACACCGCGTTCGACGAGGTCACCGACGACCTCGACGCTCAGCTCGGTGGTGCCGACCCCACGGTGCTGAGCCTGTTCATCGGCTCGACCCACCAGCGCGACTACGTCCGGCTGCACCGCATGCTGCGGGAGGCCTACCCCGAGGCCGCGGTGATCGGCGCCTCGGCCGGTGGGACGATCGGCGGCGGGCGAGAGCTCGAGGAGGGTGCAGGGCTGGCCGTGACCGCGGCCTACTTGCCGGGCGTGGAGGCACGAGCCTTTCATCTCGAGCCCGGTGGGGTGCCTCTGCCGAGCGCCAGCGCGCTGTGGCGGGACGTGGTCGGCGTGCCCCGTGACGCCACCCCGGCCTTCATCGTGCTGCCCGACCCGTACACCAGCCCGGTCCACGCCGTGCTCGAGGGGCTCGACAACACCTTCGAAGGCAGCACGATCATCGGCGGCCTGGCCAGCGGGATGCAGGAGGCGGGCGAGGGCGCCTTGTTCACCGGCGATGACGTGCACGCTGCGGGCACGGCCGGCATCGCGCTGTGGGGCAACCTTCGCGTCGACGCCGTCGTCGCGCAGGGCTGTCGCCCGATCGGCGCCCCGATGTTCGTCACCCGAGGTCACGAGAATCTGATCACGGGGCTGGACGGGCGCTCCCCGGCGCGCGTGCTGCAGGAGCTCTACGAGCAGCTCGACAACGACGACCAAGCCCGCCTCCGCCACTCGCTGTTCGTCGGCCTCGTCATGGAAGACAGCCTGGAGGTCTACGAGCAGGGTGACTTCCTGATCCGCAACATCGTCGGCCTCGATGGCGACAACGGAGCCCTCGCCATCGGCGCCGAGGTCCGCCCCAACACGGTGGTGCAGTTTCATCTCCGCGACGCAGAGACCTCCGCGGCCGAGCTCCGGGCGATGCTCGAGTCGCGTCGCGACGTCGGCGAACCGGCCCCTGCCGGCGCGCTGATGTTCTCGTGCTTGGGGCGCGGGCGCGGGCTGTACGGGAAGCCCGACTACGACACCAGCATCATTCGCGGCGTGTACCCCAGCCTTCCGGTCGGCGGTTTCTTCTGCAACGGCGAGATCGGGCCCGTCCAGGGGGCCACCCACCAGCACGGGTACACCACGGTGCTCGGCCTGTTCCACCCGGGAAGCTGAGCGGCGCCCGATGGCGTAGGCTACGGGGGTGAGCGATACGAACGCTTTCCCTGGTCGCTGCCACTGCGGTGCGCTTCGGGTCGAGTTCTCGCCTTCCCTCGATGCAGCAGACGTGCCGCTGCGCATGTGCGCCTGCTCGTTTTGCAGGAAACACGCGGCGGTGACGGCGACCGATCCGGACGGTCAGCTGCTCATCGAGATTGCCGACGTGCAGGAGGCGGTCCGCTACCGCTTCGAGACCGGTTCCGCGGACTACTTGGTGTGCGGCCGCTGCGGCGTCTATGTCGCGGCGGTGGTCTCCGCATTCAGCGGGGCGGTGGCCTCGGTCAACGTGAACGTGCTCGACGACGCCACTGCGTTCTCGCAGACCCCCCAGGTCGTGCGTCTCGACGGCGAGAGCGCCCACGAGCGACGGATCCGTCGCGCGGAGGAGTGGACCGTCACGACGATCATCGTTCCCGGCGCGGACGTCCAGTAGCCCAGCAGGCTTGCAGTCCGTGGTCGCTCGGGCGTACGCGGGCCGAAGCGCCCAGCGGCGCCTCGACATCCGACGGCCCACCGTCTCGAGCCTAGAAGCCGAGCTCTTTCTTGCGGTCCTCGGCGGTGGGGAGCGGATCCTGAGCCTCGGTCAGCACGGGCAAGCCCGGTGCCTTCTCGGCGTTGATCTTCTTCCACTCCTCTTGGTCTTCGGGAAGTTCGGTCTCGTCGTAGATCGCTTCGACGGGGCACTCGGGCACGCAGGCGCCGCAATCGATGCACTCGTCGGGATCGATGTAGAGCATCTGATCGTCCGAGTGGAAGCACTCGACGGGACAGACCGCTACGCAGTCGGTGAAGCGACAACCCTTACAGTTTCCGGTGACGACAAACGCCATGGCGGGGCGGATGGTAGCGGCTCGTCGCCGAAAACGCCCGTTTTTGTGCCGTCCCTCGTCTCACGCTTCCACACGCGAGCGTTCTCCGCGGGTTTCGCGCACATATGCCGACATTTGTCCACATGTCGAGGATTCCCGTGGGCTGGTCCTGTGGGCAACCTGTGCACAGCTTCCGAGACTCGGCATCACAAGCAATCGACACCACGAGTATTTCTTGGCTCCAAGCGTGGTCCCCGCAGTCTGTTTACAACCGATGGAGACACGCCTGGTCGTGAGCCTGGCCGCACGCCATCCTCGGGGGCGCCAGCATGCCCACCCGCCCATCCCGTTCGATCTCCGGCCCCATCATCTGGGGATCGGTCAGCGCGACCCTCACGGTCCTGATGCTGGTCGGGTGGATCTACGTGATCCTCAAGAACCAGGAGTTCACCCAGCAATGGGTGGCCAACTTCTGGCTGCTCGTCGGCGGCATCGTCTCGCTGGTCGCCATCACGACGGTCCTGATCTTGTTCTCTGTGTTCCTCGCCCGACAGATCCTCGAGATTCGGCGTCAGACCACCTTCATCGACTCGGTCACCCACGAGCTTCGCTCGCCCCTGGCCTCGATCAGGCTCGGCCTGCAAACCCTCGGCCGGGCGGGTCTGGCGACCGAGCAGAAGGAGCTGCTGCGGGAGATGATGCTCGATGACACCGAGCGCCTCGCAGCGTTCATCGACGACATTCTCGAAGCGACGCGCCTCGAGTACGGTCGGGCCGGGCAGATGATCAGCGTCGTGTCGCTCGAAGAGCTCGTCTATGCGTGCGCAGCGACGGTCACCCGCCGCCACAAGCTGGAACCCGAGGTCGTCGAGGTCGACATCACCGACGACATCGAGCTGGACACCGACGCGACCGCGCTGGAGACCGTGCTCAAGAACCTTCTCGACAACGCGATCAAGTACTCCGACCCTCCCGTCCGTGTCCAGGTTACCGGACGCCTCCGAGAGAGGGGCACGGCGGAGCTTTGCGTGCGTGATCACGGGGTCGGCATCCCGGCCAGCGAGTTGCGCCGGATCTTCGATCGCTTCTACCGGGTGGACAGCGAGGCCGTGCGCACCCGCCGAGGAACCGGATTGGGCCTCTTCGTGGTCAAGGCACTCGTCGAGGACCTCGGCGGTCGCATGCGTGCGCACTCCGACGGCCCCGGCAAGGGCACGACGATGACCATCACGGTGCCCAGCCGGCCCAGGGACGCCGACGCCCAAGCGCAGGAGGCGACAGCGTGAGTGCAGACAAACCCAAGCTCCTCCTGGTCGAAGATGAAGCCCACCTCGCGGCCGGACTTCGGCTCAACTTCGAGCTCGAGGGCTTCGAGGTGGACGTCGCCCGCACCGGACGCGAAGCGGGTGCGCATCTGCTGCAGCCCGACTACGACATCATGGTGCTCGACGTCATGCTGCCCGACGTCAGCGGGCTGACCTTGTGCCGCAGCGTCCGCGACACGGGCAACACCACGCCGATTCTGATGCTCACGGCCAAAGCGAGCCTCGACGATCGGGTCGAGGGCCTCAACGCCGGTGCCGACGACTACCTGACCAAGCCCTTCGAGCTCGAAGAGCTGCTCGCCCGCGTCCGCTCCATGCTGCGACGCGCCGAGTGGGAGAAGAAGGAAGAACCGCGCCCGACGACGGCCAGCGTGCACGTGGCGGGCGCCACCGTCGACTTCGAGCGCCACACCGCCGAGCGCAACGGCAAGGAGCTGCAGCTGACGAAGCTCGAGTTCGACCTTCTGCGCTACTTCGTCGACAACCCCCAGCGCGTGCTCAGCCGCGAGGAGCTGCAGCAGGAGGTCTGGAAGCTGCGCGACTACCCCAACCGCCGCATGGTCGACAACTTCATCATGCGCCTACGCCGGCACTTCGAGCCCAATCCTCAGGCGCCCAAGATGTTCGTCTCGGTACGCGGCGCCGGCTACAAGTTCGTGCCACCGCGCTGATCGCTAGACCTCGATCGAGCGCTCTTTTCGAGAAGTCGAATGACTGAGGGTCGTCGGCGCCAAAAGGCGCCCGTTTCGGGTGAAGCGAAGCGACCGACCACGCTGAAGATACAAGGGCGACTTGTCGGCCGCACCGAGGGGCCTCTTCGAAAGGCGCCTTTGCGGAGACACGACCTCGGTGCGTGCTAGGGACTTGCAGACATGGCGCGCATCACCGACAGCATTCGAGCCGCGCGAGCATCGTGGGACCGCCCCGGACGCCGGGGGCCTGCACTTTCGGAGATCGTGTCTCCAGGTCCGGGGCAGGAGTCGGTGTGGGACTTTCCTCGCCCCCCGCAGCTGGAGCCGTGGTCGGAGCGGGTGCGGGTGGAGTTCGCGGGCCGCACGATCGCCGACACGGTGTCGGCCCTTCGGGTCCTGGAGACCAGCCACCCGCCCACCTACTATCTGCCGCTACGCGACGTCGACATGGACACGCTTCGACCCGCCGGCGGGGGCTCCATGTGCGAGTGGAAGGGCGCGGCGTCCTACTACGATGTCGTCGCCGCCGACGCCGCCGACGCCGCCGACGCCGCGGTAGCAGCGCGCGCGGCGTGGAGGTATCGCGACCCGTTCGAGGACTTCGCCGGGGTTGCCGACCACGTGGCGTTCTACTGCGCTGCGATGGACGCGTGCTGGGTGGGCGAACACCGCGCGACGCCGCAGCCCGGAGGGTTCTACGGGGGCTGGGTCACCCCGCACGTCACCGGGCCCTTCAAGGGCGTGCCGGGCTCGGCAGGCTGGTAACCGCCGCGGCACCACATTCTTCGTCACCTTTTCTCCCGCCGCACGACGGGTGGGTATGACGCGAAATCTCGTCGCCGTGCTCCTGCCGCTCCTGGCCTGCGCGGCGCCCGGTGTTCACACCCCTCCCCCTCTTCCCGTCCCCACCGATGAGGTCGCTGCGCAGACCCCCGCCGACCGGGCGCCCCCCGACGATTCTGCCGTCTTCGGCGTCCAGGTCCACGGGCACGGTCCAGACGTCGTGTTGATTCCAGGGCTGACCTGCGGCGGGCACGTCTGGGACGAAACCGTCGCGCACCTGCAGCGCGCGCACACCGTCCACGTGGTGACGCTCTCGGGATTTGCAGGCCGGCCGAGGACCACCCAGGGGCCCTTCCTTCCCGCCGTTCGCGACGCGCTCGCAGCGTACCTGGGCGGCCTCGACCGACCCGTCGTCATCGGCCACAGCCTCGGCGGCTTCATGGCCCTGTGGTTGGCCTCGAGCGAGCCGAACCTGCTCACGGGGGCCATCGCTGTCGACGGCCTGCCCGCGCTGGGGGCCCTGTCCGGCTATGACGACGCACAGGTGCACGCGTTCGCCGAGCGCATGGAGGCGACGATGGCCGCCCAGAGCCCCGAAGCGTTCGCGGAACAGACGGCCCAGACCTTGCTGTTCCAGATCGCCGACCCGCAGCAGGCCGCCGCGGTCGCGATGGTCAGCGGCCGCTCCGACCCCTCGACGGTCGGCCAGGCGATGGCGGAGCTGCTGAAGGCCGATCTTCGCCCGCAGATGGGCTCGGTGCGCGCGCCCGTGCTGCTGCTCGGTGCAGCCGCGGGCACGCCCCAGCAGCTCCAGGAGCGGGAGAGCGCCTACCGTGCACAGCTGGCCGAGATCCCGCACCATGAGGTGGTGATGGTGCCGGGCACCCGCCACTTCGTGATGCTCGACGCGCCCGACGCCTTCGAGGCGCATGTCGACCGCTTCTTGGAGGCGGTGCAGTGAGCGTCGCGCGACCGATCGGAGACCGGCTGGGCTTTGCCCAACTGGTGGACGAGCACCGATCCATGGTGTGTTCGATCGCGCTGTCGATCGTTCGCGACGTCGCGAGCAGCGAGGACGTGGCGCAGGAGGTGTTCCTCGCCGCGTGGCAGCAGCTCGGTGCGCTGCGCAATCCGGCCAGCCTCGTCCCCTGGCTGCGGCAGATCACCCGCAACCGCGCCACCGACCGACTTCGCGCCCGACCCGTCGAGCCGCTGGAGTTCGAGCCGCTGGCGGCGCTCGACCTCGAGGCGGCCGCGCTCGCACGAGAGCGCGACGAGGTGCTCGCCACGGTGCTCGATGCGCTGCCCGACGACAGCCGCGAGGTCATCTTGCTCTACTACCGCGAGGGTCGATCGATCCGCCACGTGGCCCAGCTCCTCGATCTGTCGGAGGCCGCCGTCAAGCAGCGCATGTCCCGAGCGCGCAAGCGGATTCGCGAGGACATCGCGGCCCGATTCGCCGACGTCGTGCAGGCGACGGCCCCCACCGCCGCGTTCACGGCCGCCGTGAGCGCAGCGCTGTCGGTGGGCGCGCCCTCGATCGCGGCCGCGTCGGTGGTGTCGAAGGCGGGCGCGACTGCGGCCAAGGGCATCGCTGCGGGGGCCGTCGCGGGCGCACTGTTCGGACCACTGATGGGCCTGGGCGGCGTCGTCGTCGGCACCCGGCGCGCGCTCAGGGACGCCGACTCGGAGGCGGAGCGCCAGGGCCTGCGGCACGCCGGCTGGGCCGCGGGGGTCCTCGTGGTCGGCCTGTCGATCCTCATCATGTTGATTCCGCGGACCCCGGTCTCGCTGTGGACGTGGTTCGCAACGCTCATCGGGGGGCTGGGATTCATCTACATGGTCTGGGTCCCCCGGATCGTCGCCCCGCGATGGGCGCGTGAGCGCGCCACCGACCCCAGCGCTCCGGCCCGGCACCGACGCCAGCGCATCGCGTCCTGGGCCGGGTTGGCTGCTGGGCGCCCTCAGCGGCGGGGCGGGCGTGGCGTGGGCGCTGGCCTCTGCTGTAGAGCGGCTCTACAGCGGTTCGACGAAGGTCGCCAGCACGGTCTTGACCTCGCGATTGCGCAGGCGAAGCTGCAGCTTCATCTTCGGCCCAGAGCCCGACCACCCGATCACCTCGGCGTCACCGAAGGTCCGGGTCCGCACCATCATGCCGACGTAGATCGGAACCCCTTCGCCCTCATCGAGGGGAATGTCATCGAAGGGAATGTCGGGGTCGACGTCGTACTCGATGTCGTTTTGCCACGCCTCGCTCTCGCGCCGCACCGGCTGGGGGCGATGTGCCGATCGCCGGCCGCCGTACTCGCTGTAGCCCCCGTAGCCTGTATCGTCGCCAACTCGCAGGACGCACGCGCGCGGGAGATCACCGATGAAGCGCGAGGGCACGCCGACCTGGGTCTGACCGTAGATGCGGCGGCGCGCGGCCATGGTCAGGGTGAGGTGCCGCTTGGCGCGGGTGAGCGCCACATAGGCGAGGCGGCGCTCCTCTTCTCGCTGCACGGGATCGTCGAGCACCCGAGCATGCGGAAAGACGCGCTCTTCCATGCCCGTGACGTAGACCCGCTCGAACTCCAGGCCCTTGGCCGAGTGCACGGTCATCAAGCTGATCGCGCGGCCGGGGTCCCCCTCGGAGCGCTCGCCGCCCACCAGGCTGACCAACTCGAGGTACTCGTCGAGCGTGCCATCGGGGCGATCCTGCAGGAACTCCATCACGTTGCCCTGGAGTTCCTGAAGGTTCTCCAGGCGGGATTGTGCCTCCTCGCTGTCGTCGCTGATCAGCATCTCGCGGTAGCCGCTGAGCTCGACCACCCGGGCCACCAGCTCGTCGAGCGGCAGCTCGTGCATCTCCTCCCGCAGGTTCTGCATCACGGTGACGAACGCCCGCACTTTGCGGGCCGCGCCAGCTTTGAGCCCCGCCGCCGCGGGGTCGAGCAGCGCCGTCCACAGGGACGTGCCGGCCTTGGCTGCGGCGTCGGCCAGACGCCCCTGCGTGGTGTTGCCGATCCCCCGCGCGGGCCGGTTGATGATGCGCAGCACGTGCGCGTCGGAGTTGGTGTTTCGCAGCGCGGACAGGTACGCCAGCGTGTCCTTGACCTCTTGGCGCTCGTAGAACGCGACCCCGCCCACGATGCGCACGGACAGTCCCATCCGCCGAACCTCGTCTTCGAGCACCCGCGACATCGCGTGGGTTCGGTAGAAGATCGCGATCTCCTCGGGGTCGGTCCCTTCTTCGATCGCCGCGTATGCTTCTTGGGCGATGAGCCGCCCCTCGTCGCGCTCGGTCGCCAGCTTGACCACCCGCACCGGGTCACCCTCGCCCAGCTCGCTCCACAGGGTCTTGCCCAAGCGGTCGGCGTTCTTGCGGATGACCGCGTCCGAGCACTTGAGGATGTTCATCGTGCTGCGGTAGTTCTGCTCGAGCCGCACCACCTCGGCGCCGTCGTGGCGGTCGGCGAAGCGCAAGATCTGGTCGACGTCGGCCCCCCGCCAGCCGTAGATCGACTGGTCGTCGTCCCCCACCACGCACAGCTCGGCATTGGCCGAGATCCGGTCGACGAACTCGGCCTGCAGCGGGTTGGTGTCCTGAAACTCGTCGACGACCACGTGGGTGAACCGCGTGGTCATCCGAACCATCGGGTCGAGGTCCCCCAGCTGGCTGTCGGAGGGCTTGACGGCCTTGCGCAGCAGGGTGACCACGTGGAGGATCAGGTCACCAAAGTCGCAGGCGTCCGCGGCCTTGAGCTTGTCTTGATACTTGGAGTACGCGTTGCGCACCACCGTGGCGACCGGCTCCAAGATATCGAGGGAATCGAGTTCGTGGGGGCGGAGGCCCTCGTTCTTGGCCCGGTCGATGTGCCCCAGCACGCCCTTGGGCGTGTAGAGACGGTCGGGCACGCCCAGCTCGGTGAGCACCTGCTTCATCAAGGAGCGCTGGTCGCTGGTGTCGTAGATCGAGTAGTAGGCGCTCAGGCCCACGCCCTCGGGGTTGCGCCGCAGGATGCGGGCGCAGATCGAGTGGAACGTGCCGACCCACAGCTCCTTGGTCTCGTGCCGACCCTCGCACAGGTCGTCGATGCGCTCGCGCATCTCCTTGGCGGCCTTGTTGGTGAAGGTGACCGCCAGGATCCGCCACGGAGGCACCCCCTCATCGAGCAGCGCGGCGACCCGGTGCGTGATCACCCGCGTCTTGCCCGTGCCCGCGCCGGCCAGCACCAGCAGCGGACTGCCCCGATGATCGACTGCGGCCTGCTGAGCGGGGTTCAGCGTCATCGCAGGTCTCATACCATGCTCGATCCGCCTCGATGCGATCGACTCGCCGCGATGGTGCAGGTCTTGCTACGCTCCGCCGGATCGTGGACGAGCAGCCGAAAACCGGCACGGCCACCCCGGCGCGGCGGCCATCCGCCCGCCCATGGGCGCAGCGCTTTGCGTGGGCAATCGTCCTCGCATGGCTCGCAGCGTGCGCGGGCATCGTTGGTGCCGGCGCGCTCGGGGTGCGCGTGCGCGGCGAACTCGACGGGCTGTTGCCGCCCGAGCACCGAGCGCCGGCCGATCAGGGGTATCTGCTGCTGCGACACGACGGAGATCTCACCCGCGACGAGCTGCTCTCGATCGCCGACCGGGTGCACGAGGTGCTGGGCCCCGCGTGGGTCCCCGTCGTGGCGCCTGCCGCCGAGCGCAACGGCTGGCTCGACGCGCACGCGCTGTATCTGCTGCCGCTGTCCACCCACGACGCGCTGCGAGAGCGACTCTCCGACGAAAACATTCGCTCTGCGGTCGACGCGCTGCGTTCGACCATGTCCTCGCCCTTCTTCGGACTGACGATGTCCGAGTCTCGCCGCGATCCACTGAGGCTTCGTGACCTGACCGCGGGCGTGGAAGCCCGCTCCTCGTGGGACGCCCCAGCGCTGGCGAGCCGCGCCGCGCCCACCCCAGCCGGCGACCTGCTCGCCGACGATGGGCAATCCCTGCTGCTCTCGACCCGCGGCACCCGACCCGCATCCGAGCTCGCGGAGCTCGTCGCGCACAGCGTCAGCGAGGCCGTGATCGTCGAGGACGTCGGACCTCGCGCCCAGCGAGACGACGCCGTCGCGGCCGCGGACGCAGCGCTTCGCAAAACGGTGTGGATCGCCCTGGTCGGCATCATCGTCGTGCTCGCCGCCGCGCACCGCAACGTCCGTCGCACGCTCGCCGCCGCGCTGTGCCTGGGCTCCGGCGCCGCGGCGTGTCTGCTCTTCGTGCCGCTCGACCCCATCTCGGCGCCCCTGCTGGTGCTCGCGATCGGGATCGGGAGCGGTGCGACCCTGCCCCTCGCCCGCCTCTCGGGCCGCGGGTGGGCCGGGCTCGCCATCCTCGCGGTCGCCCTCACCCCGCTGATGGTTCTGGACTACACCCTGTGGGTGACGTGGGCGCCTCTTTGGGTCGGGGTGGTGCTCGTGATGCGCGGCATGACCCGCGTGGTCATGCCGGCGTTGCTCGAGGTGCTTCGGGTCGGACCCAACGCTCGGCACGATCGGCGCGCTCGGTTCTTGCTCCGGCCATCGTCTGCCGTGGCCCTGTCCCTCTCGCTCGGTCTGTTGGCCAGCGGATGGTGGGGACTCGGTGGCCTCGAGTACCGGGGCGTCGATCGCCTCGAGTTCGCTCCGGGCAATGCCGCTCGAAGGCTGATGCGCGAGACCTACTTCGATCCGGGGCTGGTCGCGCACGTCGACACCGAGGGCACGGACGTCGTCCAAGCCCTCACCCGCTCCGCCGACGACGCGCGCCTGCTCGCCACGCTCGTCCCCACCGAAGCGCGGGTCGTCGACACGCCGGGCGCCCTGGTCTTGCCCTCCGAAGAGCTGCAGCGACGCGCCGTGGGCCTGGCGGAGCTCAAGCTCGGCGAGCGCCTCACCAAGCTCCGCGAGCTGCTCAGCGCCCGCGGCTTCCGACCCGCTGCGTTCGGCGAGTTCCTGCGCAGCGCCGCCGACCCCGACCGGCTGCCCACTCCCGAGGCTGCGCTCGAGGGCCCGCTCGGCCCGTGGATCCGCGGCTACGTCGTCGACACCGGCTCGGGCGTGGTACTGCAGGCCCGCGTCCACCTCGCGCCGGATCCGGACGTCCTGCCGCCGGCGCTCGAGACTCCCGATGGCCGCACGCTGCTCGTGCAAGGGCCCGCAATCGGAGGCCGGATGCAGGCAGCCACCTTCTTCGACCAGCTCGGTCTCGCAACCGGCGCCCTGCTGTGGATCGGAGCCTTCGTGGTGTGGCTGGCCATGCGTCAGTTCTCGGCTGCGTTGGCCGCTGCGATCGGAGGTACGTGCGTGCTCGCGGGCATGCTCGCGGCCCTCCGCCTGCTGGAGGTCCCCGCCTCCCCGGTCCTGCTGCCCGTGTTCCTCCTCGCCGCGGCCACGGCCGTCGTCGCGGCCGCCGGCGCATGCAGAGCAGCGGGCAAGGGCACGCCGGTGTCTGCCACCGGATTGCTGGCCGCCGGCCTGGCCCAGAGCATCGCCGGCTTGGCCCTCGCCGCGAGCAGCATCCCCGTGTGGGTCGACGTCGGCGTCGCCGCAGCAGCGGGATCCCTGCTCGCCTCCGGCGTGGGCCTCTTCGTCGCCCCCGGTCTGGCCACGCTCCTGGAGCGCAACACCAAGGAGGCGACCTCCCCATGAACATGTCCCGCAGAGGCATCGTCGCCGGGGGACTCGCCTTCGCGGTGAGCCCATCGGTCCACGCCGCGAGCGATGCCAAGCTGCTGCAAAACCGGCTGGAGCTGTGGGCGAACTATGCTCGCCGGACCCAGAACGTGATGGCCCGCCTGATGACGACGCGCGAGACGTCGCTGCTCGACGAGCCGCTCGTCACGACCGGAGCGTTGGTTTTCAAGGCCCCGGGCATCCTCGTCCTTCGCGACGACGGTCTCACCGGCTCCTCCACGCTGGTCGACGGTGAATCGGTCTGGGTGATTCCCAACCAGACCACGCTGGCCCGCCCGCCGGCCGTCGATTCCACCCAGCGCGAAGCCGAGCGGTGGCTTTCGACGATGCTGCTGAGGCTGTTTGCGCCGCCTCCCAAGGAAGAAGCCGGTGAGCGCGCGCTCATCGAAGGCGTCCGCGTCAACGTCGTGCGCCGCAGCTTTCGCCTGGAGCTCCTGCCCGAACGCGGCTCGGTCGTGCGCAAGACCTTTCGGTCGCTCACGGTGCACTTGGATCCGGTCGTCGGCGCCGTGACGCAGCTCATCGTGGCGCA
The DNA here is from genome assembly GCA_963761755.1 of uncultured bacterium. Taxonomy (GTDB): domain Bacteria; phylum Myxococcota_A; class Polyangia; order Nannocystales; family Nannocystaceae; genus CAJXVA01. The sequence continues at coordinate 158,054 of CAVXIC010000012.1, read as the reverse complement.
GACCCAGGGCGATCAGATCCAGCTTCAGATCACCGACCACCGGCAAAACGTCGACGTCGCCGACGTCGAGGCGGTGATCGAGACGGTGCGGGACCGGCTCGAGCGACCCGACGAAGGCTGAGCCGGCGGAACGATTGGACTCCCCCCGCCACCGGTCGAGCATGCACCGCTGCTCGAGCCGGCCTGCCCCGCTGCGTCCGCCCCCGAGCCCGAGCCCGGATCCTGGCCTTGCTCGCTCGATGAAGCCATGCAGAGGCATGACGAAGCACCAGCCGAGCTCGCGCATGGAATCTGCCGTTTATTTTCGACGATCCGCGATCGAGGCGCATCGAGGCTGCCCGCTGCGTGGCCCCAACTACGCGACCGACACGCCGCCCGTTTTTGGGCTGAACCCAGTGGCCTCGCTGCACTCATGGGCATGCGATCGAGATGGAGTCGAACTCCGGGGGGGTCACTGTGCGCCGTCGCGCTGTTGGCCACCGGGTGCTACGAAGGGGTGTCGGTCGGTGCGGCGGGGGGCGACGAGACCGTGGACACGGACACGGATGGGATCGCGTCGGCCTCCGACTCCAGCACGGGCGAGACCCCTCCACCACCGGCGCTGACCTGCGACACGGTCGGTGCGCAGGCGCTTCGGCGCTTGTCGTCAGCCCAGTACTGGGAGGTCGTCGAAGGTCTGCTCCCCGCGCAACTCACCGAGCAAGCCCGCGAGATCGGCCTGTTTCCGAACACCCACATCGACGACAACTTCACCACGTTCGCGAGCGCGAACACGGTGTCTTCCACCGAGTCGATTCAAATCGAGGACAACGCCGAGCGGATCGCGAACCTCTTCCGCGAAGACGTCGCGACCCTGGCTCCGTTGCTCCTCCCCTGCGCATCCGAGGGGTTGACGGCAGAGGTCATCGACGCCTGCATGCCCGACTTCGTGGAGGCATTCGCCACGCGAGCGTTCCGCCGCCCCCCGACCGAGTCGGAGCGAGCGCTGATCCTGGGCCTGTATGGCGACGTTCGAGACGAAGATGGCGTCGAGGAGGCACTCGCGGCCGTGCTGCAGTTCTTCCTGCAGGCCCCGGCGCTGCTGTACGTAACCGAGCCCGGCGTCCCGACCGAGGATCCCGAGATCCAGGCGTTGTCCGGACACGAGATCGCGACCCGGCTCGCGCTCCTGTTCACCGGCGGGCTTCCCGACGACGAGCTCGTCGCGGCAGCAACCGAGGGTCGCCTGGAGACGGCCGAGGGCGTGGAAGCCCAGGCCCGAAGGCTCGCCGCGTCGCCGGCGGTCTCGATGGCGATGACGACCTTCCACCATGAGTGGGTTCGTGGGTTCGCGCTCGAGGGCGCCAGTCGCGAGCACCCGCTGTGGAACGAGGACACCGATGCCGCCTTGAACGAGGAGCTGCGCGCCTTTGGCCGGTGGTTCATCGAGGAGACCGATGGGTCCTTCCTGACCCTGCTGACGACGGAGGCGTTTCCGACCGATGGACGCCTCAACGAGATCTACAACGAGGGCAGCCCCACCGCGTCCACCCGTCGCGGACTGCTGACCACCGCGGCGGCGATGGCAACGGCAGCGCACGAGGACTCGACCTCCCTGATTCAGCGCGGCGTCTTCATCCGGCGACATGTCCTGTGCCTGCCGGTGCCCGCGTTCCCGGGCGACGTCGACATCGAGGGGACCCTGGGCGGCAGCGCAGACCTTCCGACGGCGCGGCAACGCCTCGAGCCCCTGATGACCGAGCCAAGCTGCGCCGGCTGCCACGTCGGGTTCAACCCCTTGGGTTTTCCGTTCGAGGCCTACGACTGGGTGGGCGCCTACCGGACCCAGGAGAACGGGGCGACGATCGACGGCTCGACCGACATCGACATCGGCGTGTTCTCGGGCTCGTTCTCGAACGCATCCGAGCTCGTGGTCGAGCTCGCGCAATCAGACCTGGCGCAGGACTGCTACGCCACGCACTGGTTCCGCTACGCCATGGGGCGACACGAGAGCGAGGACGACGCGTGCTCACTCGACGAGATCAAGACGGCGTTTTCCGCGAGCGAGGGGGACGTTCGGGAGCTCCTCGTCGCAATCGCCGTCTCCGACGGATTCCGATTCCGAAACATTGGAAACGAGGGAGGTGAGGAATGAGACGACGAAGATTTCTGCAAGGGGTCGGCGGCCTGACGGTTGGCCTGCCGATGTTGTCCAAGTTCGCGGCCACCGACGTGCGCGCCCACGCAGACTCCAGCGGGCCGCGCCGGGTGATCACGATGGCGTACCAGATGGGCACCCACGTCCCGCTCTTCCTGCCCACCGCGACCGGCTCGAGCTTCGACTTCGGCCCGATCACCGCGTCGATGGAGCCCTTCAAGGATCGCACGCTGGTGGTCAGTGACTGCCCCAATGCGGTGCTCGGCGTCGGCGGAAACACGTACATCTACGGTCACCCGGGCAAGAAGGAGACGGTGTTCACCGGGACGCTGCACACCAACTCGTTCGGTCAAGACGGCGCGAACCATATCGACAACGTCCTGTCGGGCACCACCCCCGACGGCTTCGCCCGGCAGCCCAACGGCCCATCGTTCGATCGCGTGATCGGCGAGTTCCTCCAAGACGGATCGCACCTGAGGCCTTCGGTCGACCTCGGCGTCGCCGGCGGCGGCCTCACCGACAACCGTCCGAGCGACTTCTTCTACGAGGCGCGGGAGAACCCCGTCACGCTGCAAGGGAACCCCGATCTCGCGTTCGCCAGCCTCTTCGACGGGGTGAGCCCCGATGGAGAGGTCGACCCATACTTGTCGACCCTGCGCCGCCGCAAGAAGAGCGTCCTGGACGCGGTTCGGGAGAGCTTCGTCGATCTCCGCCAGGGGCTTCCGTCGGCCGACCGTGCCGTGCTCGACGACCACGCCGACAAGATTCGCCAGGTCGAGCTCGACCTTCCCGCGCCCCTGGCATGCACCATTCCCGACGCGCCGCCCGATGCCCAGGACGCCTACGCGGACTGGTCGATGGGGGATTTTGCCGACATGCAGATCCGTCTCATGACCCACGCGATGGCGTGCGGCGTGGCGCCGGTCGGGCGCCTGGAGTTCTTCGAGCAGCAGGATCCCTTCTTCGGGATTCCGCTCGTCGATGACGCCATCGCTGCGGTCGACGGCGACTGGCACCACCCCATCGTTCACGCCAGCGACGGCTGGGCGAAGGACGGAGAGGTCCGCGTGACGGGGCTTCGCTTCTTCGTCGAAAAGTTCGCCCGACTCTGCGGCGAGCTCGACGCGATCGTCGACGGCGCCGACGGCCAGACGCTCCTCGACACCAGCCTGTGCGTCCTCGGGTCGGATCTCGGTGAAGGCGACGGCCACGCGTCCAACGATCTGTGTTTCTTGATCGCCGGTGGCAGCGGTCCGGGCCGACGCCAGTATCACTTCGACGGGTCCACACAGAACGTCAATCGCCTGCTCAACTCGCTGCTCCACATGGCGTGTGTCACCGACGCGAACGGTGCCCCGATCGAGGAGTTCGGTCTCTCCGGCTTCGCCCCTGGAATCATCTCGGAGCTCTTCTCGTGAGCGCTACGCCCGGCGATCCTCGTGCGAAGCGCGGGTTGCAGCACGAGACCTCGGGCCCCATCCTACAAGCGCTTCATGACATGTCTCTCAGAGCGTGAGGTGCTTCGGCGCTTGAGCGGGCGTTGCTCACCGGTCGACCTCGCGCGGCAGGACCACCACCTGCTCCACTGCTCGGCGTGCCACGAGCTGCTCGACCTGCTCTCGTCGACGGCGACCCCAAACACCGATGCCATCGACGCAGAGGTCGACGAGACCGTGCGGGTCGACCCGCGCCGCACGATCGACCGGTTCATCATCCGCCGTACCCTCGGACGGGGCGGACTGGCGATCGTCTACCTCGCACACGACCCCGTGCTGAATCGGGACGTCGCCGTCAAGGTGCTTCAGCCTGGCATGAATCGGCTGGACCGGCTGGACCGGCTGGACCCGAACGAAGGGATCGACCGACTCGAGCAGGAGGCTCGAAGCCTCGCGCGTGTCAGAGACGAACACGTGGTTCGTGTCTATGAGGTCGGACGGACCCGGGACGAGGTCTGGATGGCCATGGAGGTCGTCGACGGACCCACGATCGACGCCTGGATCCGCGACCGTGCGGCCGAGGTGTCGACCATCCTCGCGCTCGTACGACAGGCAGGCGAGGGTCTGCACGCCGCGCACCGGGCCGGGATCGTGCACTGCGACGTCAAGCCTTCGAACATCATGGTGCGGGACACGGTGCACGGTCCGCGCGCCGTCCTCATCGACTTTGGCCTGTCGGTGTCCGACCACGCCGGGGCGCCGAGCCTGCTGTCCGCAGAGCGAGGCATGGGCGATACCGTCTCGGGCATGCTCGCCGGAACGCCGGCATACATGGCGCCCGAGCAGCACGCCGGTGGACCCTCGACGGTGCAGTCCGATCAGTACTCGTTCTGCGTGACGGCGTTCGAGCTCCTTTGTGGCCGTCGGCCCTTCGTCGCGAGCTCTTTGGAGGAGCAGCGCAAGGCCCTCGCCGGGCCCGTCCCTCGCACACCGCTCCGCCGGCGCGGGATCCCTGCTCGTGTCGAGCATGCCCTCGTTCGCGGGCTCGAGCAGGACCCGCACAAACGCTGGCCGGACATGCCGTCGCTGCTCTCCGACCTCCACGTGGGATCGTCGCGGCGGGCACTCACGGCCACCGCCGTCGCAATGACCGCGCTTCTGCTCGCCGCAGCGCTCCTGTGGTTCCAAGAAACACCGCCGGTCTGCGCGGCCGACGGTGCACGGTTGAACGCGGTCTGGAGCGCCGCCGCTCGCCAGGAGGCCCTCACGCGCCTGTGGGCTCAACCCGAGCAGGCGCAGCGGCTCCTCGACATCCTCGACGAGCGCGCGTCCGCATACACCGAGGTCCATCGAGCAGCGTGCACCTCCACCATGGACGACGAGCTGGCAGCGGCCGTCCACAGCTGTTTGGATCGCCACGTCCAGTCGACGGGGATCGGGTTGGAGCTGATCTCTGGGCCCGAGGCGGTGGCACCCGAACATGCGATCGAGGTCGCGCTGTCTCTGCCCGCCGTTCACAGCTGCCTCCACCCCGCCATTCGAGAACAGGGCATGGACCCCACCATCCCCATGGACACCGTCCTGGAGATCGAGCGAGCCCTGATTCTCACGGATGCACTCGATCGCGCGACCGACATCGAGGGCGCTGGACGCTACGCCGAGCAGGCGGTGGTCCTGGCGCAGGAGTACGGGGGCCGAGTCCTGGCCCGCGCGCTCCTCGCTCGCGGCGGGGTGAAACGGATCGACGGTCAGCGAAGCGAAGCAGAAGAGGACTGGGCGGCGGCACTTCGCGAGGCGAGGCGGATCAACGCGCACGACCTTGCCGCGAGAGCAGGATCCAACATCGCGCTGACGGTCCAACGCACCGAGGCGGAGCACTGGATCGAGCAGGCGGTCGCCGACGCCCGGCAGTCGGGTATTCCAGAGGTCATCATCACCGCGCTCATCGCACGTGCAGCGCTCGAGACCCGGGCTGCTCAGCAGGAGACGGCCATGCGAACCCTCGCCGAAGCGCGAACCTTCGTCGGGCGAATCGAGCACGAGGAGCTGGTCCAAGGGCTCGAGGTCCAGCTCTCCGAGCGGGAGGTACAGGCGCTGGCGGGCCTGGAGCGGGCCCACGAAGCGCTCGAGGCTCGCCGAGAGAACCTCATCGCGACCGAGCGCCTCTACGGGCCGTCGAACGGCCGCACTGCGCTGGCAACGGTGAAGCTCAGCTCTTCGCTCCGCGACACGGGCCGTATCGCAGAAGCCCTCGACGTTGCACGACGCGGCCTCGAGCTCACGCGCGCCGTCCATGGCGAGTTTCAGATCTTCACCGGGCAGGCGATGCGCATCCTCGGTGGGATCGAGTTCCTTGCCGGGCATGAGGCGCGCGGGCGGAAACGGCTCGAGGAGGCCATCGAGCTGTTCCGCAGCTTCGACAACACGCGCATGATCGTGGTCACCATGCACGACGCCGCCAGGATTGCGCGTCACGCCGGAGACCTGAAGCACTCGGAGAAGATCTTTCGAGAGGCCCTCCTCCTCACTCGCGTGGAGAGCGGACTGGACCGTCCCGAGGCGGCCGAAACCGAAGCCCAGCTGGCGTTGACGCTGATCGAGGCCGGAGCCCTCGAGGAAGCCGCGGCGCTCGTCCGACACGCAGCACCCATCCTCGAACGGAGTCACGCCGCCGCGACCGTCGTTCTCGCCCATGACACCCGCGGACGTCTCGCGCTGGCGGAAGGACGAGCGAGCGCTGCAGCCGCGCACCACCTCGCGGCGGTGGAGGTCGCCGAGAAAACGCTCGGGACCGAAGCCCCCGAGCTTCTCCCCAGCCTCGTTTGGCTGGCGCAGTCGCACCGCGCCGCCGAAGAGCACCAAGACGCGAGCCGCGTTCTCGCGCGCGCCAACCGGCTTCACGCGCAATCGGGCTTCCCGCCGAGCCTCGCGTACGGCCATGGGATCGTCAAAGGACTCGACCAACTCAACGACCTAGCCCCGGTCGCGGCGAACGCGTATCCTCGATGATGGGCGATGAGTCGCGAGCGACCCGACGAACGAGCACTTGAAGACTTGAGGGTGGCCGGCCGAGCGCGCTGGCCGTCCATCGACGTCCCCGTCGACGCCTTGGCCCGACACATCACCGAGGTCCCATCGTCGGAACACCAGGCCGACGTCTATCTCGCTTTGGCCTGTGCGGCCGGGGACCGCCACGCTCTCGCCGCATTCGAGCGTGAGTTCGTGCCAGCCCTTCGCATCACCCTGGCGCGCGCGGGCGTCCCCGCCTTCGACCACGACGACGTGCTGCAGGGCCTGCGAACGCGGCTGATGGTCGGGACCAGCGACCGCCCCGCGATGATCTCCAGCTACCTGGGTGATGGCGCGCTCTCGTCGTGGCTGCGCGTGTGCGGAGCTCGCGTGGGCATCGACTACCGGCGGTCTCGGCGCCCTCCTGGCGATTCGGCGGAGCAACTCCTGGGTCGGCTCGCGGCTGGTGATCCCGACCTCGAGCGGGTGCTCGCCTCGACGAGCGTTCGAAACGCCGTCCGGGCGGCATTCCGAGACGCGATCAGCGCGCTCGAGCCGCGATCGGCCACGGTGCTGCGGTGCCGCGTGCTCGACGGGGTCACGTCACAAGAACTCGCCGACGCCTACGACGTGCATCGAGCGACCGTCGACCGCTGGCTCGCGGCCGCCAAGGACGACGTCTTGCGCGGCACCCGGACGCGCTTGATGCATGCCTTCGGCGTGAGTCGAGCCCGCGCGCAGAGCATGATCGCCCTGGTCACGAGCCGCCTGGACATCGGGATCTCGACGCTGTTCGAGTCCGCGGATCCCGGGGACTCGCCAGCATCTTGAGCGCGGCAACCTGAACTTTTCTTTGCGCGACTTGATGGGTCGTGCCGTCCAGGGGGCATCGAAGGCGACCGCAATGTCGCCCCCCCCCGAGACGGACATGAACATCCAGAACTACTTCTTTGCTTCCCTGTGCATCCTCGCTGCTGCCGGCTGCGACGGTGACGCCGAAGAGACGACCGCTGCAACAACCGACGCCTCCGGCACCGAAGGCCAGACCACCGACGAGACGCCGACCACGGTCGCCGGCGACGACACGTCGAGCACCACGGACGACAGCGACGTCTCGACGAGCATTGGAACTGCGGAACCGTCGACCACCGCCGCGAGCGACACCGAGGACGGCGACACCGAGGACGGCGACACCGAAGACAGCGACACCGAGGACAGCGACACCGAGGACAGCGACACCGAGGACGCCGCCGGGTCGGGCCCGGTCACCGTCACGTGGTCGGAGGTCGACATCACCTCGGGCTGCTTCCTCTTCGTGGACCCGAACATCCTGGGCGAAGCGGCCGTCTGGGAGCAGCAAGAGGGCGAAGCGATCTCACTGGTCTTCGACGCCATGGACACGATCGACTACGTCGGAAGCCCGACGGAGTCGGGCCTGGTGCTCGACACCCAGGACAGCGACGTGTTCGCCGAGGAGACCTGGGTCTTCACGCAGAGCTTCGAGGGCACCGTGAGCGACGGCCACTTCACGGGGACCTGGTCGTACGTCGAGTGCAACGAGACCATCCAGCCCGAGATGTGCCCCGCCCCCGAGGACGGCTGCACAGGCACGGCGACCTTCGACATCGAGCTCCCCTAACGTCCACCCCTCCCCCTCCGAGACCGCTGCAATGCTCCGCGTCATCTTGTTCGCATCCTCTCTCGGAGGCCCGCAGGGGCTGCCGGATCCCCAGACGATCGTCGCCGGGGATCTGGCGGAGCCCTGTGCATGGCCCAGCGCGGTGGCCATGCTCACCCCTTCTTCCGTCGACCCCGAGAGTACGACCCTGCTCTGCTCCGGCACGCTGATCGCACCGAACGTCGTGCTCACGGCGGCGCACTGCATCATCGAGACGCGTCCGATCACGCACATTGGGCTCGGCGAGACGGTGGCACCCGCCGGCGAGCCCGCACGAACCGTCCCGGTCGACAGCTGCGCGATACCTCCTCAAGCGGAGCCGCCGGGCTCGGTCAACACGGTGCGCGCAGACGTGGCGATCTGCCATCTTGGTGAGCCGGTGCTGGACGTGCCGATCGTTCCCCTCATCTCCGAATGCGAGCTGGACGCCATCGAACCCGGCGCGAGCCTCACGATCGTCGGATTCGGCTCCTCGTTGAGCACTGCCGCTGGCTTGGAGGGTGGCGGCGTCAAGAGAATCGCGCAGCAGACGGTCGACGGTGTCGACACCGACGTTTGGAACAACATCCGAATGTTCAACCTCAGCGGGCCGGCCGCGTGCTCGGGAGACTCGGGCGGGCCCGCGTTCATACAGCTCGCCGACGGATCGTGGCGCGTGATCGGAGCGGGGTCATCGACCTACGTCCCCGAGGGCGCGGAGTCTCCGGTCCCCGAAGACAACGAGTGCTGGGCCGGGTCGGTCTACAGCTACGCGGGCTCGTTCCTGCCTTGGCTCACCGACGAGGCGGCAGAGCTCGTGACCTGCCACGACGATACGGGCCTGTGGAACGACGCGTGCTCGGCCATGCCCGCCACGCCCGAGCTGCCGGACGGCCAGTCCTGGGAAACCGAGTGCATGGGGGGACCCGTGATCGACCGTCCCTTGCAGTGTGAGGTCGACAGCGGCAGCAGCACCGGCGGCAGCAGCACCGGCTCAGCGTCTGACGCCGGCAGCGGCGTGACCGGCGACCCCGGCACGTCGGGCGAATCGGACTCGGGCAGCACGTCGGCGCTTGGAACGTCCGGACCGAATCCAGAGGCATCGACGTCCTCTGCGGCGTCGACCTCGACGTCGGCCTCGGGCGGCGACCTCGAAGCGGAGGACTCGCAGGACGGCTGCAGCTGCACCGCCGGCTCCACCGGGACCCCCCTGCTCTTCGCGGCCTTGGCCCTGTTTCGCCGCCGCCGACGACGAGACTGACCTCGAATTGGGGTTCAGCCCCCGGGAGGCGGCCCGAAGCGCCGGTCGCCATACTCGGTCCGATGACCCCATCCGGCCACGCGGTCTTCGAGCCCGCAATCCACTATTGGGGGACCTACGCAGAGATCGCCCTCGCCCTGGGCCTTGCCGGCGGCGCTCGAGCGGTCGCCCGCGCCTGCGCGACCAACCGGATCGCCCTGTTGATTCCCTGTCACCGGGTGGTGGGCAGCAACGGCATGCTGCGAGGTTATCGCTCGGGCATCCGTCGCAAGGCCGCGCTCTTGGAGCGAGAGACGCCGGTCGAGGACTGACCCGGGGCGAGCACCCGCGCACACCTTGTCCGAATCTCGCCGTTGCGAGAAGGTCAGCGCCATGTCAGCACGCAAGTCGACGCTCGTCATTGGCGCTATCCTCGCGGCAGGGATCGCGTTGGCGGGCATCGGGCTGCCCAAGTGCAATGGAGCCGGACTCGGCGGGACCGCCGAGCCGGGCACCGACGATCCCGCGGACCCCATCAGCGAGGACCGCCCGGCCACTGCACCGCGGGTGACGGTGCGCGGCGACCAGTGTGCCCTCGACGACGCCGAACCCATCCCGTGCCCGGACGCATGCGCGGCCCTGGTCGAGGCCCGTCCCTCCGCCGTGGAAATCGACGGCACGGCGGGGACCCACAAGGTCGTGCAAGATCTCCGCGCCTGCCTGCAGGACTCCGAGGTCGACGTTCGCATGCTGAGTTCGTGAGCCGCCCATGCTGAGCACCATCCTTCGTGAACCATCCACCCTGCTCGTCCTCGCGGTCGTCATCACGCTGATCGGCGTCGCGGCGCGCTGGGTGTACGGGACCCGGCGTGAGTTCGACGCGCTGCGCGGTGGTCTCGCGGTCCTGCGCAAGATCGGCCGCGCGCTGCCCCCCGAGCACCCGATCCGCAGGCGACTGGAGACCGCGCCGGTGGTCGAAGTGTCCTTCGAGGAGATCGCCCATCTCCTTGGGCGCGAGGGCGTCGGCGAGGCGGCCCACACGCTGATTCGCCTGCGCCGGCAGCTGGGCTGGATCGAGCGCTTCGCCCAGCTCGCGGTCCACCTGGGCATTCTGGGGACGGTCTTTGCCTTGGTCAGCGCAGACTTCAGCGATGGCGAGGCCTTCCGGGCCCAGCTCCCGGTCGCCTTGGGCACCACGCTGTTCGGCCTCGTCGGCGCGGTCGTGCTCTCGATGCTCGCCGGCCTGGCCGAGACGGTGCTGGACCGCGCGGCCGCGGCTGTCCGTGACGCGCTGCTGGCTGGCTTCGACGCGGACGCAGACGCGGGCGTGCAGGGACCCTGATGGCACAGCGCCGGCTCGACATGCTCCCGCTGCTCGACGTGTTCATGGTCGTGCTGTTTGCGATCACCACCACGACGACGGCAGACGATGAACCGGCGCAGTCGCAGCCGGCCCAGACGCCATCACAGACCGAGGCGCTCGCGGAAGCCCGTAGCGCCAGCGACCGAGCACGGGCCGCGCTGGACGAGGCCCAGCGCGCGAGCCGAGACGCCGCGCTGCGGGCAGAGGCGCTGGCCGACGCGCTCGAAGACCTGCGCAAGGACGCCCAGCGGCGCGGCGGCTCGCCTCGCGAGAGTGAGGTCCTCGAGCGTCTGCTCGATCAGTTCAGCGTGTTCGAGATCGAAGTCGCCGGTGAGCCCGGAGACGCCGGCGTGCGCAACCGCTGCTGCTTCCGCAGCGATCTGGCAGACCAGTGGCGCTCCTGCGGCGAGGTTCCGGCCCTGCAGAACGACCGCCGTCACTGGCTGGAGGACGGGGGAGACGGCCTGCTCGAGGTGCTGCGCAAGACCAAAGGCGGCAACGCCCTCACCCTGGTCCGCCAGGACGAAGACGCGACCTACCGCATCGCTGGCGCCCTCGAGGAGGCCCTTCGCGACCGGCTTCCCGACCACCGTGTCTACAACGAGGGGGTCTCCTTGGCCACGCCTCTGTGTCCGCTCGACCCAGGCCCTGCGGTCCCAGGTGGAATCGACCGGCGCGCTGCATCCATTGGAGCGCTCGAGGGCTCCAACCGCCCCACAAGCCCTCGTGATTCACCCTGATACGTCCGTGCTTCGAATCTCCGTGGAGGTCGGCCTCGGAGTCATCGCGAACCGAGCCATCCCCCGTGGCACCATCGTGTGGGCTCAAGACCGCTTCGACCGGGTCATCCCTCGCCTCGAGGCGCTCGCGCTCGACGCCCACCATCGAGCGATCGTCGACCGCTACGCCCACCTGGACGGCGACGGAAACCGCATCCTGTGCTGGGACGCTGGCCGACTGGTCGACCACGCCTGCGACCCCTCCATTCGGGGCATCGGACCCTCCATCATGGTGGCGCGTCGAGATCTCCGCGCCGGCGACGAGATCACGTGCGACTACGCCGAGTGCAACCTCGAGGAGCCGCTGGACTGTGACTGCCAGAGCGCCGGCTGCCGAACCCGCATCCACGGGCTCGACCTGCTGCGCCTTGGGCCGGCATGGGACGACGAGGCACGAGCGCTTCTGACGTCGGCCCGCGGAGTCCCCCAACCGGTGCTTCCGTTCGCCATCGACCGTGGGCACTTCGACTCGATGGCTCGCGGCGACGCGCCGATCCCTTCGTTCGTCTCTCAGAGCCATCTTCGGCAGAGCTCGGCGGACGCATGAGCAAGTCCGCAAAGTCGACCAGCTATCGCGTTCGCCCTTGGAGGGTCGAGGACATCCCCCAGGTGGTCGCTTGCCAGCGGGCGGCCTACCCGGACTACCCTGAGAGCGGTCAGTACGGCGCCAGACTGTACGAGCTGCAGTTTCAGGCCTTCGAAGAGGGCCAGCTGCTCGTCGAACACGAGGGGCAGGTCGTCGGCTACTCCACGTCCCTCATCGTCCAGCTCGACGGGCTCCCGCATCTGTACGAGTACGACGAGCTCACCGGAACGGGGACCTTCAGCACCCACGACCCCGCCGGCAACACGCTGTACGGAGCGGACATCGCCGTGCACCCCGAGCACCGCGGGAGGGGTGTCGCGGGGCTGCTGTATCGAGGCCGCAAGAAGCTGCTGACGCGCTACAACCTACGTCGAATGGTGGCCTACGGCCGCCTGACGGGATACGGCGAGCAGGCCGGCCTCATGACCGCCGAGGCCTACGTCGCGGCGGTCAAGGCCGGCGAGCTGCGGGACCCCGCGCTCAACGCCCACCTCAAGGCCGGCTACGAGGTTCGCCAAGTCTCGCTGGAGATCATGCGCGACGAGCCGAGCCGAAACTGGGCCACGCTGCTCGAGCTCGAAAACCCCGACTACAACCCGCAGAAGCGCCGCATCGCCGCGGCACCGCTCGCGCGCCCCGTCCGCAAGATCCGCGTGTGCGCTGCGCAGTACTTGATGCGGCCGCTGGGCGGCTGGGACTCGTTCGAGGCGTCGATTCGGTTCTTCGCCGAGGTCGCTGACGAATACCACGGGCACTTCCTCGTCCTGCCCGAGCTGCTCACCGCGGTCATGCTGCGCGACGCTCCGGCCGGTTCGAGCCCGAGCGAAGCGATGCGCTACGTCGCGACGCTGGGCGAGCGCTACATCGCGCTCCTCGTCAGCTTGGCGAAGTCCTTCGACCTCCACATCATCGGAGGCAGCACGCCGCTCTTCCGCGACGGGCGAATCTACAACGTGTGCCCGATCATCGCCCCCAGCGGCGCGGTCGCAACCCAAGACAAGCTGCACCTGACGCCCACCGAGCGGGAGCAATGGGGCTTCTCCCCCGGCGAATCGCTGCACGTCTTCGAGACCTCCTACGGACGCATCGGCGTCGCCATCTGCTACGACGTCGAGTTTCCCGAGGTGGCGCGGGTCCTGGCCATGGCGGGCGCGGACGTGCTGTTCGTCCCCTTCAGCACCGACGAGCGCAAGGCGTACCAGCGGGTCCGATACACCGCGGCTGCCCGCGCGGTGGAGAACGCGATGTACGTGGTCCTCTCGGGCAACGCAGGCACCGTCCACACCAGGAACTACCTGCTCAACTACGCCCGCAGCGCCGTGTTGACGCCGAGTGACTTCGGCTTTCCCGACGCAGCCGTCATCTCCGAAGCCGACCCGAACGTCGAGACGGTGGTCGTCGCAGACCTCGACCTCGCCGCGCTCGCGCAGTACCGCATCGACGGTTCGGTCCGACCGCTCCACGATCTCCGCGCCGACCTCTTCGAACTCCGAGCCAAGAGCACCGTCACGGTGGTGAACCTCGAATGAACGCCAAGTTCCTTCCACTGAGCATCCTGTGCAGCCGCGCGCGCGGTGAAGACGACACCGTCACCGGTCAGCGGCGCGTCGTCTCGACCCATCCGATCCCCACCGGACATCGGATCGCAGAGTTCGGCGGCGTCGTCCTCGACGGTGCTGCGCTCCACGCCGCGAGCACCTCCACCGCGCTGGGTCGCATCACGCTGCAGATCGACGAAGACGCGTTCTTGGTCTCCACCGTCGAGAGCCCCGCCGACTGGATCAACCACAGCTGCGACCCCAACGCCGGACTTCGGGGGCAGGTCGCCCTCGTAGCCCTGCGCCCGATCCGCGAGGGCGAGGAGATCACGTTCGACTACGCAACCTCGGACGGAAGTCCCTACGACGAGTTCGACTGCGCATGTGGTGGAGAGCAATGCCGGACACGGGTCCGAGGAGACGACTGGCGCCGTCCTGAGCTGTGGGCCCGCTACCATGGGCACTTCTCGCCCTATCTCGAGCGCCGCATCGATGCGCTGCAGCGCGACCTGGCGTACGGACAGCCCCGCAGCTCGGATCGCGTCGCGGCGCGCCGCTGAGCGCCCCTCAGGACCCGCGCAGGTTGTCCTGCCACGGTGAGCGCACCTCGGCGTCGGTCAGCCAGTACATCAGCGCCTGCATCTCCTGGTACTCGAACATCGCCATCTGGGTGAGCGATCCGGGGAGCGCGTCGATGTCGACCCCGTTCCACGCGAAGCCCCCGATGCCCTGCGACTGTGCGCCCATGCCACGCATGTGAACGCGATCGCGGCAGCGCCACAGTCGAGCGGGCGCCATCCCAGCGGCCTGGCCGAAGTTCGGAGGCGGTCGCACCGCGGTGGGGAGGTCCACCTCGTCGAGCCCGCAGCTCCAGCACAGCCAGCACAGCGCGTGCCACTCGGCTCGCGCCGAGCGCAGGAGGTCCGGGATCGCATCGCCGAGCTCGAGCGTCTCGTCGATGTCGACGACGTAGGGCTCGTCGGGGTCATCCGGATCGGGGACCTCGAACTGGTCCGCTTCGAGCTCGACCGGGCCCGAGGGCAGCATGTGAGAGAGGTCGGGGAGCATCCAAGGCTCGACCCCCGCCACCTCGTCACGGCCCAGCAGGCGATCGCGGATTTGCATGATCCGCGTCGCGTACTTCTGCGTCATCGCGACGATGGCCTCCAGCGGCTGGACCGGCGCATCGGGGAGCCCGTCGTAGTGCGTGGACGGGTCTTCCTTGCCGGGCCAGAAGTCGAACCGAGGAAAGAGGAGCTTCACGTACAACCGCAAGAAGTCGCGCTGCCCCTCGTCGGGCACCGACGCTGCGTCCGCCCGCGCCGCCTCCACGTCGCCGAGGCTCATGTTGATGAGAGCACGGTTGAACGCGTAGTCGCTTCGCTGTGGGGCGAGCAGCATCGCGGCGGTCAGGAACTCCCGCGCTGCGACCGATCGCTCGTGCTGGTCGAGCTGAATCGCGAGACTCCGGTACACAGCCGCCACGTCGGCGCCTGCACAGAGCGCATCGATCGAGTCTCCGATCGAGGTGGCCGACTCCGCCTCGGACAGCGCAGCCTCGGCCGTCAGCGGGCTGGGCCGAGCCGCCAGCGCAGCCCGCAGCTTGACGAGGTCCGAAGACGCACCCGCTGCGCGACCCAGCGTGGCCAGCCACATGCCCAACCACCGATGACCCCCGTAGCGACCGGCCAGGTCGAGCCAGACCTCGGGCGGTCGCGACGCGTCGTCGAGGAACGCCAGGTCCTCGTCGGCGTCGACGGGCGCACCGTAGTCGAACGTGCCGACGACCTGCTCGCCTTCATCGAGGTACTCCCAGGGTCCAACCCGCGTCTCGTCCGCGTAGCGACCGCGGCACGCCACCGCCGACGCGAAGCGAACGGTGTCGGGCTCGAGGCGCTCCCACGCAGGTCCGTGGAGCCGGTCCTCGGCGTAGGCCACCCGGCGCAGCAGCAACCCCTGCGGGCTCCAGACCTGCCAGGGCCCCATCTTCTGAGCCTCGGCGTTCGAGCGGCCGACCTTCCAGGTGTCGTCGCGTTCGTCCCACCACGCATCCTCCGGCAGGCTCGGCGGAGCGTCGGGGAAGGGTTCGCCGCTGGCGGACAATCTGCGCCCCTCCCGGTCGTAGTGACGCACGGCCGTCACGTCGCCCATGTCGTAGTCCATCTCCGAGCGCATGACCGTCTCGGGGACCCCGGGCGGCCGGGTGTTCTCGGTCGTCGGGCCGTCGATCGAGAACCACGAGCGCGTTCCGTGCAGCTCGCCCCGCTCGAACGTGCACGTCTGCGAGACCTCGCCACTGTTGTGGAATCGCGTGCTCTCCCCGTGGGCCTGCCCGCCCTCGTGGTCGCATCGACAGCACAGCGTCCCGTCGGGGCGCCAGTACGACACCATGCCGTGGAGCGCCCCGTCCTCGTCCTTGGGTCCGAGAACCCATTCCTGATCTCCTTCATCCCACCAGGCCTGGGCAGGAACGGTTTCGGGGCGATGCGGGGTTTCGCTCATGGGTCGTCGGAGTAGCGAAGTCCGTGCCAACCCAGCGCCGACGAGACCCCGAACACTTGCGGGTGCGCGCCCGCTCGAGTCGAGCAACGGCTTGCCCGAGTTGGGCAAGTGCGTCCGCGTCCGGTTGGGCAACCAATGAAAAGGCCGCGTCCGGAATCCCGAACGCGGCCCTCGCTCAGCGCCCCGAGGCGCGATCAGCCCTTCTGGCGATCTTTGTACTTCTCGGAAAGCTCTTGCTGAACGCTCGCCGGCACCGGGGAGTACTTGGCGAACTCCATGGTGAACTCGGCCTTGCCCTGCGTACCCGAGCGAAGCTCGTTGGAGTAGGCGAACATCTCCGAGAGCGGAACGAGTGCCTCGACCGCGGTGGTGCCGTACGCCGTCTCGGAGCCCTGAATGACGCCCCGACGACGGATGAGCATGGTCTGGACCGCGCCCTGGAACTCCTCGGGCGTCTCGACGACGACCTTCATGACCGGCTCGAGCACGACCGGCTTCGCGGTCCGCATGGCCTCCTTGAAGGCCGTCCGAGCGCAGATCTGGAACGCCATGTCGCTGGAGTCGACCGCGTGGAAGCCACCGTCGGTGAGCTCCATCTCCACGTTCACGACCGGGAAGCCGATGACCACGCCGCGGTCCATCGCCTGCTTGAAGCCGTTGTCACACGAGGGGATGTACTCGCGCGGGATGATTCCGCCGACGATCTTGTCGACGAACCGGTAGATCTCGTCCTCGGACTCGGGATCGGTCAGCGGCCGCATGGTGCCGGCGATCTTCGCGAACTGGCCGGAACCGCCGGTCTGCTTCTTGTGCGTGTAGGCGAAGGGGACCTCGTTTTGGATGGTCTCCCGGTACCGAACCTGCGGCTCGCCGACGATCGTCTCGCACTTGTACTCGCGCTTCATCCGCTCGATGTAGACCTCGAGGTGAAGCTCGCCCATGCCCGCGATCAGGGTCTCGCCGGACTCTTCGTCGCGACGCACCGAGAAGGTGGGGTCCTCCTTGGAGAACCGGTTGAGCGCCTTGGAGAAGTTGGCCAGCGCCCCCTTGTCCTTGGGCTCGAGCGAGTACTCGATGACGGGCGCGGGCACGTACATCGAGCGCAGCGAGTACTTGACCTGGCCATCGGTGAAGGTGTCACCGGCAGCACAGTCGACGCCGAACATCGCGATGATGTCGCCGGAGCCTGCCTCTTCGATGTCCTCCATCTTGTCGGAGTGCATGCGAACGAGGCGACCGAGCTTCACCTTCTGGCCGGTGCGCGTGTTGTGCACGAACGTGCCCTTGGTGACCTTGCCCTGGTAGATGCGGACGTAGGTGAGCTGGCCGTAGCGACCGTCTTCGAGCTTGAACGCCAACGAGCACATCGGCTTGTCGTCGTTGGTCTCGAGCACGACCTCGGTCTCCTTGCCGTCCCGATCGATCTGGAACGCCTTGTTCTCGACCTCGGTGGGGTTGGGCAGGTACGAGACGACGCCGTTGAGCAAGACCTGGACGCCCTTGTTCTTGTAGGCCGAGCCACAGAACACCGGTGTGAGGTCCAGCGAGAGGGTGGCCTTGCGGATGACCGGGTTGAGTTCTTCGGCGGAGACTTCCTCGCCCTCGAGGAACTTCTCCATGATGGCGTCATCGAAGTCGGCGACCGTCTCGACGAGCTTCTGGCGCATCTCCTCGGTCTTCTCCTTCATATCCTCGGGGACCTCTTCCTCGCGGATGATCTCCCCGTTGTCGCCGTCGAAGTAGAAGGCCTTGCGGATGCGAAGGTCGATGATGCCGTCGAAGTCGTCTTCGGCCCCGATGGGGATCGTCACCATCGCGGCGTTGTGCTTGAGCTTCTCGCGAAGCTGCTTGGTGACGCGGTAGGCGTCTGCACCGGCGCGGTCCATCTTGTTGATGAACGCGACGCGGGGGACGTTGTAGCGACGCATCTGACGGTCGACCGTGATCGACTGCGACTGGACGCCGGAGGATCCACAGAGCACCAAGATGGCGCCATCGAGCACCGAGAGCGCGCGCTCCACCTCGACGGTGAAGTCGACGTGTCCGGGCGTGTCGATGATGTTGACGTGGGTCTTTCCCCACGTGACGTACGTGGCGGCGGACTGGATCGTGATGCCGCGCTCACGCTCCAACTCCATGTTGTCCATGACCGCGCCGACGCCGGACTTGCCCCGAACTTCTTCGATCTTGTGAATGCGACCCGTGTAGAAAAGGATGCGCTCGGTGAGCGTCGTTTTTCCGGAGTCGATGTGGGCGGAGATCCCGATGTTGCGGGTGTTGGCGAGGTCGACCATGGCTGCTTCTTGCCTTCAGGCGTCTGAGAACGTGTGTGCAAAAACCTCGCAAGACCCGAGGCTCGGGGCGAGGCGGGCGGAGGATGCCACAACCTACCCTTCGGAGCACCCCCCCTGGGCGCGGCGCTCGCGTGGGTGCTCACGCGCGCGGTCAGATCGCGCACTGCGCCATGTGAGCTAGCAACGACGCTGGCCCCGCACCGTTCCCCTCGTGCGCAGCCAGGACGCATCCACCGCAAATTCGGCGGCACTCATGCTGCAAGATGATCACCGGCGGCGCCGATCCGATCGGGCCTGCTCGTGAGATCGGGTCGAGTACGTCGCGACCGATTCACGCCCGGCCCAGGAACGACGAACGCGTTGGCGCCCTCGACGCGCGAGGACGGCGCGACCCCACGCGGCGTCCGGCACCATTCGGCTGGAAAGGACGTACCCTGTCGATGTGCTCCTCTCGTTGGCACGCTGGGGTCCCGAGTCCAGCCAGGTTGGTGGGCCCTCCGACGCTGCGATGGGGCTACCGGGCCTGTCGGCGATCGCGATCACCCTCATCATCGGATCGCTAATCTTGGTGGCGTGGCGCCGCCGCAGCGGCCGTACGGGCGGGTTTCGTGGCTCGGCCAGCGGCGCGGCGATGGGCAACGCGCTGATGGACCTCAACTCCGCCTTCATGCCCAACCACGCCAGCGCGGCGGTGGTCTGCATGCTCGAAGAGGAGGAGGTGCGCGACGACGCCGGCGAAGGCCCCACACCGTGGACCCCGCCGGCGCCGAAGATCGACAGCCCCTATCGCGCCGACGCCGACGCCGACGCCGACGACGAGCTGCTCAACTGAGGTCCAGGTAGCGGGCCAGCACCGCATCCGCGGTGAAGCCGAACCGCTCGGCGAGGACCTCCATGGGCGCGGACGCGCCGAAGCGGTCGAGACTCTGATGGTGCTCGGCGTAGCGGCTCCAGCCGAGCCCGACGCCCGCTTCGACCGAGAGCCGCCGCCGGACCGCCTTGGGCAGCACGCTCTCCTTGTAGTCGGCGTCCTGAGCTTCGAACGCCTTCCAGCACGGCATCGAGACCACGCGCGTTCGCTTGCCCTGAGCCTGCAGCCGCTGGGCAACCTCGACCGCGAGCGAGACCTCCGACCCCGTCGCGAGCAGCATGCCGTGCAGCTCGCCCTCGCCCTCGGGCTCGAACACGACATACGCCCCGCAGGAGATGTCGCGCCGGCTGCCCTCGAGCACCGGCAGGTCTTGGCGCGTGAGCAGAATGGCGGTCGGGCCGTCGACGCGCTGCATCGCCATGCGCCACGCGCCGACCGTCTCGTTGGCGTCGGCCGGGCGCACGACGTTGAGGTTGGGGATCATCCGCAGGCTCATCGTCTGCTCGATGGGCTGGTGCGTGGGTCCGTCTTCACCGAGGAAGATGCTGTCGTGCGAGAAGATGTGCACGACCCGAAGGTGCTGCAGCGCCGCGAGGCGTACGGCCCCCCGCATGAAGTCGGAAAAGATGAGGAAGGTGGCGTCGAACGGGCGCAAACCGCCGTGCAGCGCCATCCCGTTGGCGATGCCCCCCATGCCGTGTTCACGCACGCCGAAGTGCACGTTGCGACCCTCGCCTCGCTCGGACGACATCGTCCCCCCTTGGGGAATGTCCACGCCGTTGCTGCCCGCCAAGTCGGCCGAGCCACCCACCAGCGAGGGGAAGCGCTCCGAGAGCGCCGCGAGGATCTTGGCGCTGGCCTTGCGCGTGGCGAGCTGCGTACCGACCTCGAACGTCGGCAGGCCTTCGAACGCCTCGTCTGGGGTGTTTCCTGCCAACACCGCCTCGAACTCGGCCGCGAGCTCGGGGAACGCACTGCGATAGGCGTCCATGCGCTCGGTCCACGCCGCGTGCTCGGAGACGCCGGTCTCGAGCGCGCCAGCGATCGCCTGGGTCAACCCGGCAGGCACGTGGAAGGGCTCCAGCGGCCAATCCATGCCCGTCTTGGTCGCCTCGATCTCTTCGGCACCCAGCGGCGACCCGTGCGACGACGACTTGCCGGCTTTGTTCGGGCTTCCGTGGCCGATCACAGTGCGCGCGATGATGATCGAGGGCTTGGACAGCTCGCCACGCGCGGCCTGCAGCGCAGCGGTGACCGAGGCGTCGTCATGACCATCGGCCTGCAGCACCTGCCAGCCGTAGGCATGGAACCGCTCGCCGACGTTCTCGGTGAACGAGAGATCCGTGCCACCGTCGATCGTGATCTGGTTGGCGTCGTAGAGATAGATCAGCTTCCCGAGCTTCTGGTGCCCGGCAAAGCTGGCGGCCTCGGACGCGACGCCTTCCATCAGGTCGCCGTCGCTGACGATGCCGTAGGTGAAGTGGTCGACGACGTCATGACCGGGCCGGTTGTAGCGCGAGGCGAGCCAGCGCTCCGCCACGGCCATGCCCACGCCCGCCGCGAACCCGGTGCCCAACGGACCCGTGGTGACCTCGACGCCCTCGGTGTCGTGCACCTCGGGGTGACCGGGCGTCTTCGAGCCCCACTGACGAAACTGCTTGATGTCGTCGAGGGACAGACCGTAGCCGCACAGATGCAGCAGCGAATACAGCAGCATCGAGCCGTGCCCGGCGCTGAGCACGAACCGATCTCGGTCCGGCCAGTGCGGATCGGCGGGGTCGTGCACCAAGAAGCGGGTCCACAACGTGCTCGCCATGCAGGCCGTCCCCATCGGCATCCCCGGATGCCCCGAGTTGGCCTTCTGCACGGCGTCCATGGAGAGGCCCTTGACCGTCTTGACCATCGTGTCGTGGTCGGACGCCGAGAGGGCCCGTGGGGCGAAGGCTGAGCGCTGCGACATGCCGCGCTGCGTAGCATGAAGGCGCCGCGGCCGGAAGCCGGGCGATCCTCACAGACAGCCGGCCGGCCGCCGGTCGCGTGCCGGTCGAAGCGACGCGGCTCAGCCGCGGCTGCAGATGCAGATCAGGTTGTTGACCGTCACGTCGTCGCAGGTGGTGTCCCCGGTGGAGAGGCAGACGTCCTTCTCGTTGAGCTCGGCGCCCAAACAAGTCCCTTCAGCGGCGCCGCAGACGTCGTCGCAGCTCGCGACCATGTCAATCGTCGCGTTGAACCGGCAGCTGTCCTCTGCCTCGTCGCACAGCATGTAGTCGGTCGTGCCACCGTAGAGCTCGTCACACGTGCCCATGGGTGCGCCGGTTCCGCTCGACGAGCTTCCCCCGGTGGTGGTCGACGGATCGCCGGTGGTGGGGTCCGTGGCGTCCGAGGTCGCCGCGGGACCCGTCGTCACAGGCGCGGTGGTCGAGCCGGTCTCGGTTGCAGACCCGAGCGTCGGATCACCGGAGCTGCTCGAGGTTCCCGGCGTGTCGGTGTCGGTGTCGACCCCGTCGCCGAAGCACATGCCGGCCAGCGAGGACGCCCGGTCGTGCCAACGTCGGCCGGTGGGGCACTCCAGGTCGGGGAAGGTGCAGAAGTTGTTGGACTCGCACACACCCCCCTCTCCCTGGCCAATGCATTCCTCATCGGTCGCGCACTGGAAATCGGACACCGGGTTGCAGTTGGCGCCGCCGGCGGCCAAGCCCACGGCACCGAGCCCCAGCGAGACGGTCAGGATTCGAAGCAGTTGCATAAGGGTCTCGTACGCGAAGCTGGAAGCCGAAGCGTGGAGCTAGAAGCGGCCCGAGAACGACAGGCCCTGGACGCGTCCAGCCACCATCGGAGCCAGCTGAACGCTGGCGTTGCTCGACGGGCCGGCCTCTTTGCGCTTCTTGGCCCCCACGATGATGAGGGGAATGCCGATGGCCAGTCCGGCCGCGGCAACCCCGATGCCGATGTAGGAGAGGCGGTTGGCCTTGGCGCCCTCCTCGTCCAGCTCCTCGATCCGAGGCTGGTTCGCGGGGTCGCCGCCCAGGTCCTCGACCTCATTTTGGGCGGAGCGGCTCTGGAACAGCCCCGCCATCGCCAGACCGACCCCCGCGGCGCCGACGGCCGTCGCCACGCTTCCGCCGATGATGAACCCGGTGCCGGGCTTCATCTTGCCCTTCTTCTTCTTGTCCTTCTTCTTGGACCCGCCCGCGCTGGCGACGGGCTCGTCCTCTTCGGCTTGCTCCGCCTCGATCTCGGCGATCAGCGCCTCGGCCTCTGCGATCTGCGCCTCGGCCTCGGAGATCAGCCCGCTGGCGGACGAAGGGTCGATGACCAGCCAGTCGGAGTTCGCCTCGCCGTCGGCGACCGCCGCGTAGAAGTGCAGGATGTCCAGGGCGACGACGGTGACCTCGATGGAGGCCTCGGCCTTCTCGATGCTGCGCTCTTCCTTGGCCACCTTCAGCCGGAGTTCACCAGCCTGCTTGATGGTGATCGGGTCACCGAGCAGCGCACCGTTGTCCTCTAGCCCCGAGGCGGCGGCTTCGAGGTTTCCGCCCTCGATGTCCGCAGCCACCGAGTCGCGAATCGCCTGGCGCTTGGTCTCCGCGCCATCGGGCGTCAGGCCGGGCGCGGGCTTGGACGCCTTCTTCTTTTTCTTCTTCTTTTTCTTCTTCTTGAAGAGGGCTGCGGGAAGAGCGACCGCCGCGACCGACGACGTGGTCGGTATCACCTGAGCGTGTGCCGCGACCGGGGTCGCAACCAGGCCGAGGCTCAGCGCTCCCACGAGAATTCCGGTGGCGCAGCGTGCAGTTTGGCGCCCGATTTGGCGTGGTGTGGTTCCGCTCATGATCTCTCCCATTCCCCCTCACATGATGGCACAGCTGCCCGAGACACTTTCGCGTTTCTTGGTGAGCAACGAGACGGGTATTTCAATCCGGCGGAGGGAGCGCGCCGAGGTCGCTCGGCTTCGCCCTCCGTGATAGAGGGGGTGCATGCGCATCTGTATCCTGGGCGCGACCGGGCTCGTTGGCCGCGAGTCGATCACCCTCATTCGACGGGCTTGGCCCACGGCCGAGATCATCGGTTTTGCGAGCAGACGCAAGCGCCTCGAGCACGACGCAGAGACCTTCGACGTCCTGGGTGCGAACGAGCTCGAGGACGACGATGCCCCCCGAGGAGACCTGGCTCTGGTCGCGCTCGACGACGAGCACAGCCAGCGCTACGTGCCTCGTCTCGTCGAGCTCGGGTACCGGGTGGTCGACAAGAGCAACACCTACCGGATGAACCCCGAAGTCCCGCTGGTGTCCGCCGGTGTGAACTGCGGTGTGGTCACGGACGAGACCACCTTGGTCGCCAACCCCAACTGCACGACGATCCCCTTCACGATGGCGATGGCCCCGCTCGCGCACGCGTTCGGCTTGGAGTCCGTTGCGATCAGCTCCTACCAGGCGATCAGCGGTGCGGGCATCGGAGCACTCGACGCATTCCTCGAGGACAGCCGCCGCGGCTATGCCGAGCCCAACCGCCTCGGCACGCACCTCGACCCGACCAAGTACGCGGGCAACACCGTCCCCCACAGCGGCAAGACCGATGACGGCGGCTTCAGCTCCGAGGAGCGCAAGCTGATGAACGAGAGCCGCAAGATCCTCGAGGCCGCGTCCTTGCGCGTGAGCGCCCAGTGCTGCCGCGTGCCGGTCGCGGTGGGGCACTACATGAACGTGTGGCTGACCTTGAACCAGGCCGCGAGCCTCACCGACCTGGAGCGCGCGCTGCAAGACACCGGTGCCGCGCCCTTCCTCGCGGTCCATGCGGGTCCTGTCGGTGAGGGTCTCTCCGCCCTGGCCTGCGTCAACGATCGCGACCGGGCACTCGTGGGCCGCCTCCGCATCGATCCGCGCGACGACAGCGGGCGCACCGTGTGCCTGACCGTCGTCGGCGACAATCTCCGCTTGGGCGCGGCGACCAACGCCATCCGCGTCGCCAGCCGCTGGTTCCCCTCTCGAGATCCCTTGCTTCAGGCACCCGGCAACGTCCCCGCGACCTGAGCTCGCGTGGAGAAAGCATTTGCGCCGAGCGCATGGCCGCGCGATGCTCCCGCGGCCATGCGCTCAGCCCTTCGCCAGGCGATCCTCGCACTCATCGAATCCGCCCCCGAAGAGGGCATGTCGATGGGCGCGCTGGTCGACACGCTCGAGCACAATGGATATGCCACCCAAGACGTCGAGCACGAGCTGTGGACGATGCTTGCAGCACGCCAGCTGACGCCCGCGGGGTTCATCTGTCGAAAGGTGCGCAGCAGGCCGGGGGCGACTCCGACGCGGACCTATGAGTTCCTGCTGCTTCCTTGGTCCCCCAAGCTCGACGGCCAGCTCGAGCTCGAACTCGGCAAGTCGTGAGCGTCATCGATCCTCGGATCGCGCGCACACCCGGGGATGCGGGGTTGTTCGTGGCGCTCGCCCCGATGGATGGCGTGACCGACTGGGTCTATCGCGACGTGATCACCGGTCTTCACGGGGGCGCCAGCGGGGTGAGCCTGTGCGTGTCGGAGTTCGTACGGGTCTCGCGGATGGCGGTGGTGCCCAAGGTGATCCTCCAGCACTGCCCCGAGGTCCGCACCGGTGGCAAGACCGCCGGGGGCGTGCCCGTCTTCGTCCAGCTGCTCGGTGGCAACCCCGAACCGATGGCGAGCACGGCCGAACGATGCGTCGAGATGGGCGCCCCGGGCATCGACATCAACTTCGGCTGCCCCGCAAAGACGGTGAACAGGAGCGACGGTGGCGCGACCATCCTGCAGTTCCCGCGTCGGCTCGAGGCGATCACCGCCGCGGTCCGCAAGGCCGTCCCCGCCGCGATCCCGGTCACGGTCAAGATTCGACTGGGCTGGGAGAACGCGGACCACATCGAGGAGATCGCCCGCGCGATCGAGCAGGGCGGTGCGTCGTGGCTCACGATTCACGCCCGCACGCGCATGCAGGGCTACAGGCCGCCGGTCGACTGGGCCAGCATCGGGCGCGCACGCGAAGCGGTGACCCTGCCCGTCGTCGCCAACGGAGATCTCAACACGGTCGACGACGTCAGCGCGTGTCGTGAGATCAGCGGTTGTTCGGCGTTCATGATCGGGCGGGGCTCGATGGGGCGCCCCCGCCTGTTCCGGCAGCTGCGGGGCTACCGAGATCGGGAGTTCGACGTGCCCTGGCTGTGCGCGCTCATCGTCGACTACGCCGCCCGCATCGCAAACAACGGCGCAACGGACAGCGCGGCGCTGGGGCGATGCAAGCAGTGGCTCCGACTCGCAGCGCCCGCACACTCCCGCTACGCCGCCATGTTCGACGCCCTCAAGCGCACCCAGGAGCTGCCCGGGTTCCTGGAGCGCCTCAGCGCACTGGGAATGCCGAGCAGGCCCGCCGAGTTGCGTGCGAGCGCCCCATGACCCAGACGAGCACACCCCACCCCACCTCGGCCGCAGTCATGCTCGCCCCGCTGCTATCCTCTCGCCTATGCGAAGCCTGACCGTCTCCTATCTGCTCGCAGCACTGGGCTTCCTGGGCATCTCGGGCGTGCACCGCTTCTATCTGGGCAAGCCGGTCACCGGGGTCATCTGGTTCCTGACCGGCGGGTTGTTCACGCTGGGGACGATCTACGACCTCATCACGATGGAGTCGCAGGTTCGCGAGGCCAACCGCTACGCGCTGCCGCCGGGCCAAGCCATGCTTCCTCCCTACGCCGGTGGTGGCCAGCCCAACGCCGGGTACGCACCCGATCCCAACGCCGACCTGCGCAACCCCAAGGTCGACCTCGAGCTGCGCGTGCTCAAGCTCGCCCGGCTTCGGGGAGGCCGGCTCACCGCCGCGTCCACCGCGGCCGAGCTCGGCGTCCCCGTGTCCGAGGCTGACGCGCAGCTCACCGAAATTGCGAAAGCCGGTCACGCCAACGTGGACGTGACCGACGAAGGGGCCGTCATCTACGACTTCCCCGCGCTCCGCGTTTGAGGCCAGCTCACTCGAAGCTGCTCAAGCAGCTGTCGAGCTCTTCGGTTTGCTGCCAGCCACACGCGCCGTCGGGGCCGAAGGGACCGCACTGGGCTTGGTCGTAGCAGGCAAACTCGGGCAGGGCGACGCAGGGCGAGAAGTAGGGGCCCTCGGGGCCCACGCACAGCTCACCGTTGCAGCCAGCGACCACGCAGGGCTCGGGCTCCGGCTCGGCGCAGGAGCAGACCTCGCAGCCGTCTTCGTCGACCGCAAAGCCGTTCTCGCAGAACAGCTCGCACAGGACGGGTGCGCATGCGTCGGGCTCGTCGACGATGCAGACGCCGCCACAATCGGCGCCGCCGAGGTTGGGGTCGCAGTCGTCGTTGCCGTCGTCGACGCAGATCTGCCCCTGGGGGCACTGGATCCCGGCGATGCCGCCGCAGAAGCCACCGGCCGGTGGCGGCTCGCACTCACCCTCGGTCGCCACGCCGGTGCCGGCCATCGCCGCGAAGCAGCTGTTGGAGTAGGTGTTGCCGTCGCAGCCGCACACCGGAGCGTAGAGCTGGATGCAGGCCTCGGGCTGCGGCTCGCACGTCGACGACGCATCGGCCGCGCCGCAGTACTGCCCAGCCTCGTAGGCGCAGTACTCGTCGTCATCGCAGGTGTCGCCGAGGAAACCGCCACACGGCTCGCCCGCGGGCTCGGGCTCTTCGAGGCCGCACACCGTGTCGGCGTCGGAGCAGCAGTCCCCGTACTCGACGCAGAGGTCGTCGCACCAGCAGTTGCCCACGCCGTGACCGCCGCACAGGTCGTTCCCGTTGGGCAGCTCGCAGCTACCGACCAGGTCGGCCTTGCCGAGCCCGCCCCGATCATCGTCCTGCGTGTCCTGCGTGTCCTGAGCGGTCGAGTCCTGTTGGCCGTCCGAGGGTGCGGTGTCGCAGGCCGTGAGGGAGGAGAGACCCAAGATCAGGAGCAGGGCACGGGTACGCATGCGCCGGACTCATGCAATGCCGGGGCCAAGGTGTAGGTACGGGCCCGACATCGCGCTTCCGCGCATTCTCGCTCACTTGCACGATGGCGCGTTGCCGACGCCGGCGGCTACGGCAACCGCCCGGCGACAACTGTTGCCACCGTCCCGGGCGCACAGGAGCGGGCCACCAGCCGCACCAGCCCCTTCACTGGGGCTCGGCAGACCCGCAGCCCTTGGGATCCTGCATCGTCATGTCGGTCCCCTCGCCCACCTCGACATCATCCCACTGGGTCTCGAAGCGCCGACTCACCAGCCGCATGCGCTCCCGAACCTTGCGCCCCATGAATCCGCTCGCGGGAACGGGATGCTGCACCGGCATGCGCTTGACGTAGGCCGGATGGAAGCGGACCTCCTCCCGGCAGCCCTCGGCCCGCATCGTGAGCCGCAAGACCCCGGTGAGGCGCGCCGGGTCGTTGGTGTTCTCGAACAAGAAGTTGCCCAGCGAATACGCGATGAGCCCGTCACCGTAGACCTCCACACCCTGCAGCACGTGAGGGTGATGCGCGATGACGAGATCAGCGCCCGCGTCGATCAACGCATGGGCGGCGGACCGCTGAACCCCGCTGGGTCCATCCTCGTACTCCTCTCCCCAGTGCACGAACCCCACCACGAGGTCGTAGTCGCCACGCGCGGCCTCGACGATGGGCGCAAGCAGCTCGGGAACGTCCCGCGCGCTGAGGAACGGAAGCGTGGGGACGCCGTCGCGCTGGGGTGCGTTGCTGCGGTTGGTGAACGCCAACACGCCGATGCGCCAGCCCTTGGCCTCGACCGGCTCGATGCGGAAGACCTCCGGTGAAGACGTCGGCGCACCCAGCGGCACGATGCCGAGCTCCGCGAGGATCTTCGGCGTCTGCTCCACGCCGGCGAGGCGCTGGTCGAACCAGTGGTTGTTGGCGAGGCTGACGGCATCGAAGCCCGCGCGCACGAGGTGCTGGGCGTGGTCCTTGGACGCACCGAAGGCGAACTTCGATCCGATCGGGGACGTCGGCGGCAGCTCGTAGACCAGCGGGGTCTCCAAGTTGCCCAGCAGCACGTCACTGTCGATGGCCGCGGCGATTTCGCCGAACACGTCGAACCCATCCTCGGGAATCGCGTCGAACCCCGTGTCGCGGTAGCGGCCGAAGATGATGTCACCGACGAAGGTGATCGTCAGCGAGTCCGCCTTCTGAGGCTCGGGCGCCGGGGTTGGCTCGGGCTCGGGCTTGGCCTTGGGCTCGGCGAGCGTCGCCGGTTCGGCGGACGTCGGCGTCTGGGGCTGCGAGACCGCAGGCGCGGACGCCTTGGATGTCTCCGCGGTCGCCGAGGCCTCGGGCTGCGCCCGCGAGCAGCTCGCGAGCATCATGAGGGATAGGCACGCGAGCACTGGTCGAGCAACCATGCGAACTCTCCTCCTTCTGCCGTGATCAACACGGCCACACACGCTGCCGCAGCCGCGGAGGTCTCCGCTTCACACGCGGCTTGGTCCGCATCGCGGGTGGCCTCGAGCAGCGCAACCGAGCGCGCGCCCTCCCCGTCGACGCGGCGATACATCGAGACGGCAGCGCCGAGCATCGTGTTGCACGCCGCCTTCGCGCTGGGCAGCGGTGCAGGAAGCTTGTCCGCGACCCGCTGGCGAATCTCCTCGGCTTCAGCGTCGTAGTCCGGCTGCGCCTCCACACCGCGAACCTGGTTGCCGACGCGAATGGATCCGACGCCCGGTGACGAGGGCGCTGCCGCCGAAACCGCGGGTTCACGCCCCACGGCTGCACCCGGCTCCTTGGCGCAGGCCGGCAAGACGCAGCTCAGCGCCGCGACGCATGGAAGGACTGCTCGCATCCGCCCTGACCCTACTCCTCTCGGTCTGGGCCGTCAGCCCCCTGGGGTGAGCTTCTTCTTCGCGCCGCCGCCCTTTTTCTTCTTTTTCTTTTTCTTCTTCTTTTTCGCGGTCGGCGTGTCGCGAGGAGGTTTGGTGGGCGTCAGCTTGCCTGCATCCCCGCCATCATCTCCCGAGTTCGAGCCGCCGTCGCCGCCCGAGGGCTTCGTGCCGCCACCGCCCGAGGGCTTCGTGCTGCCGCCGCCCGAGGGCTTCGTGCCGCCGCCGCCCGAGGGCTTCGTGCTGCCGCCGCCCGAGGGCTTCGTGCCGCCGCCCGAGGGCTTCGAGCCGCCGTCATCGCCGGCATCATCGCCGTCATCGGCATCATCGCCGTCATCGCCGTCATCGGCCTCCCCGCCGTCATCGGCTGCGTCGTCCACGGCTTCATCCGCCGCCCCGCCCTCGTCTGCACCCGGTTCACCGCCCTCGGCAGCGCCCGCTTCGGCCGCTTCGGCCTCTGCTTCGCCAGCGCCGACGTCGGGGATGGCGGCCGCGGCCTCGGCCTCGGCTGCAGCCGCGTCGGCCGCGGCCTGGGCATCGGCGGCCTCCTGCTCCTTGGCCTTGGCCGCCGCGCTTGCGGCGACCGCCTTGGCATCGGGCTCCCGCGTGGCGCTGTAGGCGAGGTAGCCCCCGCCGCCGACGAGGCCCAGCGCGACCAGAGCAATGATCAGCATGCCGCCCTTGCCCGAGCCCATGTTGCTCTCGTGCGGGCCGTTGTCATCGCCGATCGCGCCCCAATCCGTCCCACCGGCGATGGTGGGTTGAGAGCCAGCGCCCACGCCGGAGAGCTCGGACGAGAACGTCGGGCCTGCGGACGCGGCAGCCGCCCCCATCACCATCACCTCACTGCTGGCGGACCCGGGCGGGGGTGTCGGCCTCGGGCTCGCCATCGGCGCGGGCGCGGGTGCGGGTGCAGGCGCGGGCGGAGCGGACGGCGGCCGCATCGGCGGGGGTCCGACCGAGGCAACGGTCGCGCCCGGTGCCGGCGTGCGGGTGGGAGAAGCTCTGCCCGTCGAGCCGGACTTGCTGAGGAATGGCACGAAGAAGCCTCCGGTGAGGCTTTCGAAGGGTTCCAGCGCGTCTCGCATCTGGTCGGCGCTGTCGAAGCGCTCGGCGGGGTTCTTCTTCAGGCATCGATCGACGATCGCGGCGAGCCCCGGCGCGATGCCGCCGACGGCCTGAGCCAGCGGCGTCGGCTCGCGCGTGGTGACGTTGATCAGCGTGGAGGCCATCGTCGCGCCCATGAACGGGTTTCGTCCGGCCAGCGCCCAGTAGAGGATGACCCCCATCGCCCAGATGTCGGTGCGGTGATCGGCCTTTGCGGCGCCCTCGGTCTGCTCGGGCGACATGTACTCGGGCGTCCCCATGAGCACGCCCATGCCCGTCTTGCCGGCCATCTCGCCCTCGGTGAACTTCGAGATGCCGAAGTCCATGAGCTTGACGAGCAGCTGCCCAGGTTCGGGCTCGTGCAGGAAGATGTTCTCGGGCTTGAGGTCGCGGTGGATGATGCCGGCCGCGTGCGCGGCCTGCAGGCCCTCGAGCGCCTGCCGCATGACCATGACGATGGTGCCTGCGTCGACCGGAGATCGCTCCTGCATGAACTGGGCGAAGTCCGCCCCGTCGAGCATCTCCATGACGATGTAGGGCCCCAGCTGAGACCTGCCCAGGTCGAGGATGTCGCAGATCTGCTTGCTGCCGATGCGGCCGGCGGCGGTCGCCTCGTTGCGGAAGCGGGACAGCACGCCCTCGTCCTTCGAGAATTGGACGTGCATCAGCTTGATGGCGACCGTCTTCTTGACGAACATGTTCTCGCACGCCCACACCGCCCCCATCCCGCCCTCGCCGAGCTGCTTGACGAAGCGGAATTTGCGGTCGAGGACTCGACCGGCCAGCGGAACGAGCTTCTCGCTGGTCGGGCAAAGCAGCACGTCATCGGCGTGCTGCTGGCCGCAATGCGGACATGGAAGAAGCCCGGACATGGGAGCGAGATATAGCACGAACGGCCTATTCCAAACGTACGCACAGAGGCCGTTTGCGGTCTGTTGAGCGAACCGAGGCCGGAAATCTCCAGCCCAAGGCCCCTCATCCTGGGAACAAACCTTGCGGCCGCGGGGTACCGGCCTACATTCGCCTCCGGGCCCGCCCACGTTGGAACGTCATGACTCTCCTCGCCGCAACTGCCACGCGCCGCATGATCACCCTCGGCGCAGTCCTGTTCGCCCTGCCCGCCTGTGACGCGGTCCCGACGGCGCCGGCCGAAGCTGCTGCTGCGACGCCCGAACCCGAGCCCGAGCCCGCTGCCCTCGCGCCCCCCACGGTGACGCCCGTCATCGACGACGGCGCCGGCGCCCAGCTCGCGCGCACCGGGCTCGCCGCGGATCCGCAGCCCCAGGCCACGCCCGCGGTCCCGACCTTGCCACCGGGCGCCAAGACCCAGGACGAGCTCAACACCACCTCGGTGTTCAGGGCCGCCGCGCCCGCGACGGTCTTCGTCACCCAAAGCCAGGTCGTCTACGACCGCTTTTCCATGAAGGCTGCCGAGGTTCCTGCCGGCACCGGCACCGGCTTCGTCTGGGATACCGACGGGCACATCGTCACCAACTGTCACGTCGCCCTCCCCAACTGTGACGCTCGCAACAAACGCAAGCTCAAGGTCACGCTCTACGACCAAAAGGAATACCCGGCCGAGGTCGTGGGCTTCGATGCGGCCAAGGACATCGCGGTGCTCGAGATCCTCGCGCCCAAGGACCTCACGCCCATTCGCCGCCCCGCGGAGGGCTACGAGCTGGAGGTCGGCCAGAAGACGCTGGCGATCGGCAACCCCTTCGGCCTCGACCACACCCTCACCGTGGGGGTGGTCTCCGCGCTCGGACGCGAGGTCAAGGGCGTGGGAGGCCTGACCATTCGGGACATGGTCCAGACCGACGCCGCCATCAACCCCGGCAACTCCGGCGGGCCGCTGCTCAACTCCGGGGGCGAGCTGATCGGCATGAACACGATGATCTTCTCGGCCAGCGGGAGCTCGGCGGGCATCGGCTTCGCGGTCCCGGTCACCACGATCAACCGGCTGGTCCCGCAGCTGATCCGCTCCGGCGGTGCAGAGCTCGTGGGCCTGGGGGTCGGCGTCGTCGCCGACGCCGCGGCGCGGCGCTTGGGGATCGAGGGCGTCATCATCCAGACCGTCGCCAAGGGCTCCCCGGCGCTCGAGGCCGGTCTGCGGCCGCTCGTCGAGACCCGAAGCGGGCCCATGTTCGACGTCATCGTCGCGATCGGAGAGACCCGCATCAAGAACTTCGACGACCTGTACGGCGCGCTCGAAGCCAAGAAAGAGGGGGAGACGGTCGAGGTGATGGTCGAGCGCTTCCCCGACAAGAAGGTCGAGACCCTCGAGGTCCAGCTGGTCCGCCTGCGCTAGGCAGACCTGCTACCCTGCGCCGCGTGGACGTGCTTCTCCGAGGCATCAACAACGGCAGGGACACCCGAGTGGTGGGCGCGCTGACCACCGACCTCGTCACCGAGGCCTGTCGTAGGCATGGGCTCGCGGGGCTCGAGGCGGTGGTGCTGGGGCGGGCGATGACCGCGGCCTGTCTCTTGGCCACGCTGACCAAGAACGACTCCGAGCGGGTCCGCATCCAGACCCGCGGCGGCGGTCGGGTACGACAGGTGCTGATCGACGCCCACGCGGACGGACGCGTGCGGGGGCTGCTGTCGACGCGCCCCGGACCGATGCCGATCCCCGAACCGGAGGACGACCCGCCGCGCACGCGCGTGGGTCACCTCTTCTCCGACGCGCAGATGGTGGTGACCCGAGACGTCGGGTTGGCGCACGAGTACCAAGGCGTCGTCGCGATGGACTCCGGCGAGGTGGACGTCGACCTCGAACAGTACCTGACCAACTCCGAGCAGCTGCCCTCGGTGCTCGCCTGCGAGGTCGAGCTCGACGGGCATGGTGCCGTGGTGCGGGCGGCCGGCATTCTTTGCCAGACGTTCCCGGACGCGCCCGAGGGGGTCCTCGAGCCGCTCCGCGACTTCGTGCGCGACGGCGGGCTCGCCACCCTGCTTCAGCACGAACGCACCATCGAAGAGGTCGTCGGCTTCGCGCTGCTGGGCGAGGGCTACCAGGCGATGGAACGACGGGTGCTGGAGTTCCACTGCCCGTGCGGCCGAGAACGCGCCTTGTCGGTCGTCTCGACCCTCGGCGCGACCGACGTGGAGAAGCTCGCCTCCGAGCAAGAGGAGACCGCCGTGACCTGCAACTTCTGCGGCGATGACTACATGCTCACGCGCGACGACCTGCTGGAGCTGGCCCAGCGCATCCGCAGCGAGATGAGCTGATGTCCGGCAAACCCGTTCGATTTCGCGTCATCCCGCAAGAGCAGGGCAGCGCCGTGGCAGCGCTCATCGCCGACCGGCTGCCCAAGCTCACCCGCCGCCAGGGCGTCGAGCTGGTCAAGTCCGGCGCGGTCTACATCGGGCACCTTCGGGTGCGGGTGCCCTCTACCCGCGTCGCGACCGGCGATCGGATCACCGTGTACCCCGAGGCGCTGGAGGTCCAAACCCTCGACCCCTCGCAGGCGCTGCGGTTCGTGCATCGAGACCCGTCCTTCGTCGTGCTCGACAAGCCCGTGGGTGTCCCGGTCGCGGCGACCAAGGCCTCGGCCCGGGGCACGCTCAGCGAGGCGCTTCGTCGGCAGCTTCGCGACGAAGGCGTCGAGCGCCCCTACGTGGGGGTGGTCCACCGCTTGGACCAGGGGGCGTCGGGCCTGGTCCTCTTCACCATTCGCAGCGTCGCCAACAAGAGCCTTCATCGCGACTTCGAGAAGCACGACATCGAACGCACCTATCGCGTCCGGGTGCGGGGGGAGGCCCCCGACGTCTTCGAGTGCGAGGCTCCGCTGGTCGAGAAACCCGGCACCGACGGCATGCAGGTCGCGCTGTCGGGACAGCCGCGCGCCAAGGCGGCCCACACGCGCTTTCGTCGGCTGCAGCCGGCGCTGGAGATCCCCGGC
This sequence comes from uncultured bacterium, assembly GCA_963761755.1. GTDB lineage: Bacteria > Myxococcota_A > Polyangia > Nannocystales > Nannocystaceae > CAJXVA01. Next base: position 123,801 of record CAVXIC010000012.1, on the reverse strand, counting down.
ACCTCCTTGCTCGAGGTCTCTCTGGTCACGGGCAGAACGCACCAGATTCGGGTCCATGCCGCCCATGAGGGGCATTCGGTCTACGGAGACCGGCGCTACGGGGCCGACGACGAGCAGGCGTCGCGTCTCCACCTGCACGCGTGGCGGATTCGATTCGACCATCCCCTCGAGGACGGCGTCGAGCTCGAGCTGTGCACGGAGCTGGAGGATTGGGCCCGATCCTCGGACGACGCCGCCCCCGCTTGAGTTCGCCTGGTACGCTCACGCTCTGCTCACCGCACTCCCACTGCTGATCGCGCTGAGCTCCCCGCACGGGGACGCGCTGGTGCGGGTGGACACTCCGACCGAGGTCGAGGTCACGATGCTCCAAGAGCTGGGCTTCGACGTGTGGACCGAGGCAGGCCAAAGCCCGTGGGTCGACGTCCGGGTCCCCGACACGAAGCGCGCGCTGCTGGACCTCACGGGGCTCGAGTACACGGTGCGCGTGCCCGACCTCGGGCCCCTCGTGGACGCCGAGCGCGTGCGCGTGTCGGGACCGGTGACCCACGGCGGCGCGCCACCGGAGGCCTTCTTCGCCGACTACGCGCCCCTGGCCGAGATCGAAGCGCACCTGGACGCGCTGGTGGTGCTGCGCCCCGACCTGGTGAGCCCGCTGGAGGCCGGCGAGAGCGTCGAGGGCCGAACGCTGCGCGGTCTATCGATCACATCCGCGCCAGCGGACGCGCCGGCGCTCTTGCTCGACGCCGGGCAGCACGCGCGCGAGTGGATCGCGGTCGCGGCCACCACCTGCGTTGCGGACCGGATGGTTCGGGACGCCGACACCGCCCGCGTCGCGTCCGTCTTGCAGACGCTGCGGATCGTCGTGGTCCCGGTGGTCAACCCCGACGGGTACGTGCACACGTGGGAGGCCGATCGCTTCTGGCGAAAGAACCGCCGAGCTCCCGAGGGCGTCGACCTCAATCGCAACTTCGGCGTCGCGTGGGGCGGACCGGGGGCCTCGGCGAGTTCGAGCGCCGGCAACTACCACGGAGAGGGCCCGTTCTCCGAGCCGGAGTCCGCGGGGATGCGCGACCTCGCCCAGAGCCTCGACCCCCTGCTCGCGCTGGTGGATGTGCATGCCTACGGACAGCTGGTGCTCTACCCGTGGGGCTTCGAGCTCGACCCCGCTCCGGCCGACGACGTCCTCGCGCCTGCGGCTCAAGCGATGGCGGACGGCCTCTTCGCGCCCTGGGCCACCGAGTATCTCGCCATTCCCGGGGCGGCGCTCTATCCCGCGGCGGGCAACATCATGGACTGGGCCTACGGCGACCTCGGGGCGTACGCCTACGGCATCGAGCTCAGGCCCGGCCCCGATGCCAAAGCCCCCGAGGGCTTCGTGCTGCCTCCACAGGACATCATCCCCGTGTGTGACGAACTCTTCGAGGGCGTGCTCGGGCTGGCCGAGCACATCAGTGAGAGCCTTCCGCCCGGATCCGGCGACGACGGGGCAAGCGCGGGGGATTCGTCCGGGGAGCCCACAGACGGGAGCACATCCACGGGCGAGGCCAGCGGCTCGAGCGGTGTGGCCGACGCGGGCACCGGGTCCGGCACGTCGTCGAGCACCGGGGCAGCATCACCGCCCGACGACGACCCGACGCCCGGCGGGAGCTCCGGCGAGGCACCGCAGTCCGAGGGCGAGAACGCCACCGCCGACGGGTGCGGCTGCGCGAGCCACGAGCGCGGTCCGGCCACGCTGCTGTGGCCCCTGTTGCTCGTGCTCGTGCGCCGCCGCAACCGGCAGGCGTGAGACCCCGCTAGAACGGGATGTCGTCGTCGCCGGGGTCGGACGGGATGTAGTTGTCGTTCCAACCACCGCCCTCTTGCGAGCCGCCGCCGCCGCTCTCTTGCGAGCCGCCACCGCCTCCGCCGCTGGACGCTCCGCCTCCGCCCGACGTTCCTCCGCCGTAGCTTCCGCCGCCTCCGCCGCCTCCGCCGCCTCCGCCTCCGCCACCGCCGCCGCCTCCGCCGCCGCCGCCATCACGGCCTCCGAGGAACTGAACGGTGTCCGCGACGATCTCGGTCGAGTAGCGCTTGATGCCTTCCTTGTCCTCGTAGCTGCGGGTCTGGATGCGCCCCTCGACGTAGACCTGCCGGCCCTTGGACAAGTAGTTGTTGCAGTGCTCGGCGGACTTGCCCCACACGACGATCCGATGCCACTCGGTCTCTTCGACCCGGTCGTTGGTCTTGCTGTTGGTGTATGCGCGCGTGGTGGCGACGCTGAGTTGACAGACGGGGCTTCCGCCTTGGGTGTAGCGAAGCTCGGGGTCGCGCCCGAGGTTTCCGACGATGATTGCTTTGTTGACACCGGCCATGTCGTGAACTCCTGATGCTGGGCGCCCGGGTGGGCGCGGGGGGAAGGGTGGGAGAGTACAAGAAAGCTAGCGAGAGAGATTTCGGCCACCGGCGCCCGCCGTTGCACTGTTTTTCGACAAAATCTGGTGGTGGCTCCCAGGATCGTGACCTTGACGGCCAGATGCGCGCCCAGCGTGATCCCGGGCATTTTGGGGAGATCCCCCGCGTGGACGGCGGACCGGCGCGCTTGACCCCGAAGGGCCGAACCGAATATCCCGGGGGGACCACGTGCCCGAGGTCTCGATCATCCTCCCTGTGCGGGATCAAGAGAACACCGTCGCCTCGCTCGTCCGAGCCGCGGTCCGGGTCGAGGAGTATGTCGACGCGCGCGGCGAACAGGTGACCTCGGAGATCCTCGCCCTCGACGAGCGCTCCGGTGACAACACCCTCTCGGTGCTCAGTGTCCTGCACGGACAGATCGTCAACCTCCGCACGCTTCAGGACGTGGAGCCCGGGTCCGGCATTCGGCGAGCGGCGAAGGTCGCCCGCGGCGAAGCCTGGCTCATCCTCGACCACGCGATCGATGCCGACCTGGCGGGATGGGCGGTCACCCAGGTGTTCCGAGGCCAGCGCGCCGCGTTCGTTCCCGGCGAGCTGCTCGCGCTCGACCGCCAGCTCGGTGTCCAGCTGCAGCGACACAGCGGCGGCCTGGTCTCGGCGCAGAATCGGCTCCGCAAGTACCTCAAGGCCCGCGGCGAGTCGGCCGCGTTCAGCCCCGCGCCCGATGGCAGCGCCCGCGCCCGCGCCCGGCGCTTGCTCCGTGGGGGCCTGGGCCGCCTGGGCCTGGGCCGGTTCGACAAGCCCTGACATGGCCATGCCCTCGGCCCGCCCCTGGACATGCTCGATGCACCGGGGTGGCTCCGGCCCCGGCTGGACTCTGCTATCACGCGGCCATGCCCGCGCTCACCTCACCGCTGACGCTGCCTTGCGGCGCGACGCTTCCCCATCGCGTTGCCTTCGCCCCGCTGACGAATCTGCAGTCCAACGGCGACGGCACCCTGCACGAGGACGAGTACCGCTGGCTCACCCGGCGCGCCGGGCCGTTTGCGATCGTCTCGACCTGCGCAGCTTACGTCAGCGAAGACGGCAAGGCCTGGGACGGACAGCTCGGCATCGCGGGGCCGCAGCACGTCGAGGGTCTCAAGCGGCTCGCGGCGGCGATCGGCGAGACCGACTCCTTGGGCATCGTGCAGCTGCATCACGCGGGCGCGAAGGCGTCGCTGGCCGAGGTGAAGCTCTCGACCGCCGACGACCCCGACGCGGGCATTCGCGGGGCCACCGGGGCGGACTTGGATCGCGTCATCGACCGCTTCGTCGCCGCAGCACGCCGGGCGGAGAAGGCCGGCTTCTCCGGGGTCGAGGTGCACGGCGCCAACGGGTACCTGTTCACGCAGTTCCTCGCACCCGAAGACAACCCCCGCACCGACGGCTACGGCGGTGACCTCGACGGTCGCGCGCGCCTGCTTCGCGAGACGCTGCACGCCGTTCGGGCCTCGACCAGCGCGTCGTTCATCGTCGGTGTCCGCATCTCGCCGGTCGACACCTGGGACCGGCGCGGCCTCGTCCTCTCCGACGCTCGAGCGCTCGTCGCTTCGCTGGCCGAAGACGGGGTCGACTACGTGCATCTCTCCCTGCGCGACGCGGCGGGGCCAGCTCCGTTCGAGGACCAGGACCCGCCGGTCGTCACCGCGCTCAGGGACGCCCTGCCCGACGAGGTCGCGCTCTTCGCTGCCGGCGGCGTGTGGACCAAGGCCGATGCGGAGGCCGTGCTGGAGCGCGGAGCCGACGTGGTCGTCGTGGGCCGGGCCGCAATCGCCCACCCCGACTGGCCCCGAGCGATCATGGCCGCCGACTTCACGCCGACGCGCCCGCCGTGGGACCCGCAGATGCTGCGAGACGCGGGCGTCGGACCCGACCTGCTGGGCTATTTGCAGGCCCGTCCGGGCATGGTGGTCGGCGGAGCGCGGGCCCACGGCTGATCCGCCCAACGACCTGATCGACTCGCGGGGCGCCGCGGATACCGCGCTCCCTTCTCGTTTGCGCCGACCCACGCTCTCGGGCCAAGGTAGGGGTTCATGGGAGCCGCCGACATCATCGCAGCCGCGCTCGCGCTGTGCGTCGTCATCATGCTGCACGAAGGCGGGCACTACCTGACCGCGATCTGGTCGGGGATGAAGGTCGACCGCTTCAGCGTCTTCGGCATCGGCCCCGCGATCCTCAGGCTCGGAACGTGGCGAGGCACCGAGTTCGTCATCGGCGCGATCCCCTTTGGCGCGTACGTCTTGATTCGCGGCATGGAGGCCGAAGAGGATCCGCCGCCGCCCGGCACGCCGGTCGACCCCAACTCGTTCAACTTCCGCGACAAGCCGCTGGGCAGGCGTGCGCTGACGATCGCCGGCGGTCCGATCGCCAACTACATCGTCGCCATCGTCACCTTCTTTGCCGTGTTCTCGATCTTCGGGCTGAAGCAGCACCCGCGAGCGATCGCCATTGAGAGCTTCGGCGAGAACTCGCCCGCCGAGGCCGCCGGTGCAGCGGTCGGTGATGAGCTCGTGCGCATCGCGGACCTCGAGATCGACCCGGCCCTGGGAGGCGCCGACGTCGCCCCGGCAGCCACGGCCCATCGCGGCGAGACGATCGCGGTGATCGTGCGACGCGATGGAGAAGCGCTCGAGCTCCAGCTCGCCGTCCCTCCGGACGAGGACGCAGCTCCGCTGTCCGTCGCACTCATGGGCGTCGACATCGAGCGCGCCGATGTCCCGATGGGCGCCGCCGCGTCCGCGGCGGTCTCCCAGCCGTTCAAGATTACCGTCCTGCAGCTTCAGGGGCTCAAGAATCTCTTCACAGGCAAGTTGAGCACCGACAAAGTCGGCGGCCCGGTCGAGATCGTCAAGACCGTCGCGGGCGCGGCTGCCGTCGGCTTTCCCGACTTCCTGGAGATGGTGGCGATCATCTCCACCCTGCTGGGCCTGTTCAACCTGCTGCCCCTTCCCGCGCTCGACGGCGGGCGCCTGTGTTTCCTGGCCTATGAGGCGATCGCCAAGCGACCCGCCCCCGCGAGGGTGGAAGAGGGTGTGCACGGCTACGGCATGCTCGCTCTGCTGGCGCTGATCCTGTTGATCACCGTTCGCGACATCCAACGGATCCTGTGATGACGGTGTGCCGAGCGCTTGCCTTCGCGCCACTGGCGACCGTGCTCGGCTGCACGGCGCTCAACCCCGACTTCGGTGACGATGGCCAGCGCCAGGACCCATCCGGTGCGTCCGGAGGGCAAGCCTCGGGGCCGACCTCGGGGGCGACCTCGGGGAAGGGCTCGACCGGCGGTGGCACGTCGTCCGCGAGCTTCGGGACCGACGCTGACACCCAGGCCGTGAGCTCGACCTCCGGCCCACCACGCCTCCCGGTGCTGTTCGAGGACGATGAAGAGGCGGAGTTCCTGGCCGGAGAGCAGGTCGGTTCGTTCACCTGGACCGACGAGTCGATTCAACTCGACGACGCATCGACGGGCCGCTTCGAGTCTCGCATCTTCGACGCCGCTCAAGACACGCACTGGCACACCTTGGGCTGGAGACCGCTGGCGGCCTACGGCGTCGCGCTCCCCGATCCATCGCCGGACTCGTGGGACGCCGACGCGTATCCCCGAGGCGCCGTGGACCGAGCCCAGATGCAGCTGCTGATGCATCTGGACGAAGACGACATCTCCAGTGGCGCGGTCCTCCAGGACGCGGCGGGCATGCGCCCTGGGCGGTGGAGTGGTGAGGCGCCCGAACAGCCCCGCGGTGTGTTCGGGCCCGGACTCGAGAACGTCGGTCTGAACAGCCGGATCGACTTCGACAGCGCGGTCGAACCGGGCGCGGGCCCCTTCACCTGGACACTGTGGTTTCGGGGAGAAGGCTGCAACAACTCGACCTTGATGGCCCTGGACGCCCCGCCGCCGACCGCAGTCCCCGGAACGAACACCGCGTTCATGATGTGCGGCTTCGTGGATGTGGACTGCCCGGGCCTCCTCCAAGGCGGATACCTCTATGCGCAGGTCGGCGATGGCGTTCGGGCCTGCCACACGACCCGCATCGATGACGGGGAGTGGCACCACCTCGCGCTGCGACGAGACGCCGGGGACGCCGTCGACGTGATCGTCGACGGCGTGGTCGAGCCCCTGAGCCCCTCCGGGACGGACGTCGACCTGTCCGTGCACGAAGAGGTCGGCCAGCTCGCAGAGGTGTTCACCGTCGCCAGCAGCAATATCGACGCGTTCCCAGGCCTCGGTGCGTACGACGAAGTCGCGCTGTGGAACCGAGGGCTCGCGGATGCAGAAGTTCAGTCGCTGTTCCTGCGTGGAACACAGCGCATCACCTTCGAGGTGCGAGCATGCGACACGCCGGACTGTGGGGACGAAGACTTCGTCGGACCGGACGGCGAAGAAGGCAACACCTTCGTCGACCCCGGCCCTGGAGAAGGAGATCGACCTCACCCCACTGGATCTACGAGGCCGCTACTTCCAGTACGCCTTCAACGCCGAACGCCGCGGCGGGGTGCCCTCGCCTGCGCTCGACCTCGTGCAGGTCCGCGGTCTGCCCGACCCGGACTGATCGGAGCTCCGCATTGGCCCGCGCAAGAACGCGAAAAAAGGCGGCGCACAAACGCGACCGCCCGCAAGACATCAGCCGCCGGCCCTCGCGTGCCGTACCCGAGGACTGGAGCCCCCGCATCACCGGCGCCGACGAGCTCGAGCAGGCCCTGGGGCGCCTGCCGAGCTCACCGGGCGTCTACATCATGCGCAGCCGCAAGGGCGAGGTGATCTACGTCGGCAAGGCGAGCAGCCTGCGGGCACGGGTGCGCCAGTACTTCAATGGCACCGACACGCGCATGTTCGTGCCGATGCTCGCCAAGCTCGTCGGGGACATCGAGACCGTCGTCGTGTCCTCCAACAAGGAGGCGATGCTGCTCGAGAACAACCTGATCAAGGAGCATCGCCCGCGCTTCAACGTCAAGCTCCGCGACGACTCCAACTACTTGGTGCTGCGTCTCGATCCCAAGGGAGAGTGGCCGCGACTCGAGCTTCGGCGACAGATCGACCACGACGGCGCGTACTACTTTGGACCGTATCATTCCGCTCGAACCGCACGCTCCACCCTCCGGGTCGTCAACCGCCACTTCAAGCTCCGCACCTGCACCGACTTCACGCTGCGCAGCCGCAAGCGCCCGTGTCTGCAGTATCAGATTGATCGGTGCCCAGCGCCCTGCGTCTACGACGTGTCCGAGCAGGACTACGCAGACCAGGTCAAGGACGTGGCCCTGTTCCTCGCCGGGCGTCACCGAGAGCTGATCCACGGATTGCGCGCCCGGATGGAGACCGCGGCCGCGTCGCTGGAGTTCGAGCTCGCGGCGCGGCTGCGCGACCAGCTGCGTGCGCTCGAGTCGGCGACCGAGGGTCAACGCATCGTCGGCACGGCCTCCTTGGACCAGGACGCGATCGGCATGTATCGCGAGGGGGGCAGCGTGGAGTTCGTCCTGCTGCACGTCCGGCAGGGCAAGGTGCTCGGCTCGCAGGCCTTCTCCAACCGGGGTCTCGAACACCCCGACCCGGACGTGCTGGCGAACTTCCTGTCCGCCTACTACGACACGGCTCCATTCGTGCCCGACGAGGTCATCGTGCCGCTGAGCCTGGCCGAGGATGACGCCGAACCCCTCGAGTCATGGCTGCGAGATCGCAAGGGCAAGAAGGTCAGCCTGGTCGTGCCCGAGCGCGGCGACCGTCGCAAGCTCATCGCGCTGGCCAACAAGAACGCCGCCTCGAACTTCGCCACCCGTCGCAACAAGCGAGAGGACCACGAAGCCGCGCTCGTCCGACTGCGCGACCGTCTGGCCTTGAGCAAGCTTCCGCGGGTGATCGAGTGCTACGACGTCAGCCACCTGCAGGGCAGCGACACGGTGGCGTCGATGGTGGTCTTCGTCGACGGCGCGGCCGACAAAAGTCGCTACCGCTCCTTCAAGATCAAGGGACTGACCGGAGACGGCCAGGGCATGCGGCAAGGTGCGTTCCAAAACGACGACTTCGCGAGCATGTACGAGGTGCTCGGGCGTCGCTTCAGGCGTGCGCTTCGCAAGCGCGACCAACCCACCGTGGACCAGGCGCGCGAGGGCCACGAGGACCAGGACCCGTGGGCCCTGCCCGACCTGATCGTCATCGATGGCGGCAAGGGCCAGCTTCGACAGGTGCTGACCGTCATGCAGGACATGGGTGTGCCGATCGGAGCCGAGGGCGTCGACGTCGTGTCCTTGGCCAAGGAACGCAAGGACGCAATCTCCATGACCAAGGAGGGCCTCCAGCGGCTTCGTGCCAGCCAGGCTGGCGAGACCGGCGAAACCGCGTCTCCGGGCAGCGCCTACCGTGCTTGGGCCGTCGACGAAGAGGGCAAGCGTGCTTATCGCGTGCGGCCCGAGCGCGTGTTCATTCCCGGAGTGAAGGACGCCGTGGCCCTTCGGGCGGGAAGTTCCGAGCGATACTTGATGGAGCGCGTCCGCGATGAAGCGCACCGGTTCGCGATCAGCCACCATCGCAAGCGCCGCTCCAAGCGAGCCATTCGCAGCGTGCTCGATGACATCGAAGGGGTCGGGCCCGCGCTCAAGCGGGCGCTCGTCCAGCACTTCGGGTCCGTCGCCGCGATGCGGGAAGCCAGCGCAGAGGAGCTCACCGCCGTCCGCGGCGTGGGGGCTTCGCTCGGCGTCCGCATTCACGCCGCGCTGCAGCGATAGCGTCGCGCCCCCGGGACCGTCGCGGCACATGTAGGTTCGGCTCCGACGGTTTCGTGCTGTTGGGGTGGTGTGGAGTCACGTCGATTACACGCGCGCCGGACCGAATGTTGGAAATGAAGGCGGGTGGGCTCACACACTCGGCCGCGCCGCGGTTTCTCGCCGACGGCGGGCCCATCGCCGGCCAGAAACCTGCACCATGGAGAAAGGGGGGGCGATGACGCAACGGTTGATCAAGTACGCGACCGCCGCGGGCCTGTTGGGGCTCACGGCTTGTTACACGGGATTCGACGCTGGAGCCGCAGGTGGCCTGGGAGCCAGTGGTGCCGACACCAATGGCAACGCCGATGGCGGGGACGGCAGTGACGGCTCCGACGACGGTGGCCTGGACCCCGACGACCCGGCCTCGCTGTGCATGGACGCCGACATCGGCGACACGGCGCTGCGACGGCTGACCGCAACGCAGTACGACCACACCGTGCGAGACCTGCTCGGTCTCGACGGCGGATACACCGCCGACTTTTCCCCCGACGAACGGGTGGGCGCCTTCAAGAGCAACGCCACCGCGGCGGTCGTGGAGCTCCAGGTCGAGCAGTACATGGGTGCTGCCGAGACGATCGCCCAGGACGCCACGGCGGACCTCGAGGTCTTGCTGCCGTGTGATGTCACCCAAGGAGACACCTGCGCCTCCGAGTTCCTCGCCGACTTCACCGCCCGGGCCTACCGGCGCCCTCTGGACGCCGACGAACTCGACCGCGTCCTGGGCGTGTACCAGACCGGCAAGACCGAGTCGGGCGGCGACATGCAGGCCGGCTTGCGCGTCGCCATCGCCGCCGTCCTCCAGTCGCCGCACTTCCTGTACCACGTCGAGTTCGGCGCTCCCCAGGCCGGCGACGACATGGTCGCCCTCGACGGGTACGAGCTCGCCTCGCGCCTGTCGTACTTCTTGTGGGACACGATGCCCGATGGCGCGCTCTTCGATGCCGCCGCGACCGGTGGCCTCCAGACCGCCGACGGCGTCCGCGAGCAGGTCGACCGCATGCTCGCCAGCCCGAAGGCCCAGGAGACGATCGCGCTCTTCCACCAGCAGTGGCTGGGCATGGACGAGCTCGAGCACGCCGAGAAGGATCCGGAGATGTTCCCCACCTACGACGGCACGCTGGCCGAGTCGATGAAGGACGACGTCGCGTCCTTTGCGAACTGGGTCCTCACCGAGGGAGACGGACGCCTGGCCACCCTCCTGACGGCCAACGTCACGCTGACCGACGACCCGCGGCTGCACGAGATCTATGGGGTCACGCCGCCGGCGGACCGCATCGCCGGTGAGCCCATCGAGCTCCCCGCCGAAGAGCGCGCCGGCATCCTGACGATGCCAGGCGTCATGGCCGAGCACGCGCACCCCGACCAGACCTCGCCCATTCATCGCGGCGTGTTGCTCCGTCAGAACTTCTTCTGTCAGCAGCTGCCCCCGCCTCCTCCCGACGTGGACAACGTGCCGCCGAGTCCATCTCCGGATGCGACCACGCGAGAGCGCTTCTCGCAGCACACCGACGACGCCGCCTGCTCGGGCTGTCACGTCCAGATCGACCCACTCGGCTTCGGCCTGGAGAGCTACGACTCCGTCGGAGCGTTCCGCACCGAGGAGGACAATGGGCTGCCGATCGACGACGTGGGGGAGATCGTCCTCTCCGACGTGGACGGACCCTTCGAGGGCGGGCCAGAGCTCGCCGCCCTGCTCGCGCAGAGCGGGACGGTTCAAGAGTGTGCGAGCCGACAGTGGTTCCGGTTCGCGCTGGGCCGGGTCGAAACAGAGGCCGACGAGTGCGCCATCGACGGCATCGCCGAGGCGTTCCAAGACTCCGACGCGGATGTTCGCGTCCTTCTGCGAGAGATCGCGCTGTCCAGTGCATTCCGGTTCCGCAAGGGTGCCTAGAGAAAGGAGACGACCGATGACCTACAAACGCATCACGCCCTCCACCGCCACACCCAAGCGAAAGAACCTCGGCTTTTCACGCCGCGCCTTCCTCGGCTCGCTCGGCGCCGCCACGGCGCTGACCCCCTTCATCCCGCTGCTGGAGTCCAAGGCCGACGGCGAGGCCGTCAAACGCATCGTCTTGCTGTTCTCGCCCAACGGCACGCTGCACGAGGAGTGGGCCCCCGACGGGTCCGAGAACGACTTCCAGCTGCGCTCCATCCTCTCGCCCCTGGAGGACTACAAGGACCAGATGACCATCCTCGATGGGCTTCAGGTGGTCCGCCAGGGACTCGGGGACGGCCACCAGAAGGGCATGGCCTGCTTGTGGACCGGCAACCAGCTCAACGCCGGTGAATTCGGCGGCGGTGACGGTGGTTCCGCTGGCTGGGCCGGCGCCGCGTCGATCGACCAAGCGATCGCCGACGCGATCGGAGGAGAGACCGCCTACAAGTCGCTCGAGTTCGGCGTCCAAAACGGGGGCGCAAACAACTGGAGCCGCATGATCTACGGCGGCTCCGACAACCCCATCGCGGCGGAGAACAACCCGCAGGCGATGTTCGAGCGCCTCTTCGCCGACCTCGGCGTCGACACCAGCGAGCTCGACCGCATCAAGGCCGAGCGTCGCAGCGTGCTGGACCTCGTCCACAACGATCTGGCCGCGCTGGAGTCGAAGTACAGCAGCGCCGACAAGGCCAAGATCTCGGCCCACCTCGAAGCCATCCGCGCCATCGAGACCCGCAACGACCTCGCCACGCCGACGTGCGAGCCACCGATGCAGGACTACGATTTCGACTTCAACGCCAACGACAACTTCCCCGCCGTGTCGCGGCTGATGATCGACCAGCTGGTCATGTCGCTGGCGTGCGACCTGACCCGAGTGGCCAGTCTGCAGTGGTCGCGCTCGGTCAGCCAGACCCAGTTCAGCTGGATCGGCGCCGGTCGTCATCACGACCTGTCGCACCTCGGCGACGAGGACCAGACCATGCTCGACGGGATCGGCTCCATCAACCGGTGGTACGCCGAAGAGGTGAAGTACCTGCTCGACGCGATGGCTGCAGTGCCCGAGGGAGACGGTACGCTGCTCGACAACACGATTGTCGTGTGGGGCAACGAGCTCTCCCGCGGCAACAGCCACGGCAACCATCCCGTCCCCTTCGTGACCTTCGGCGGAGGCGCTGGGGCCCTGCAGCCGGGGCGCTACCTCACCTACGACAGGGCGCCGCACAACCGCCTGCTGGTGTCGCTCGCCCAAGCGATGGACGTCGACATCCAGAGCTTCGGCAACAACGACCCTGGATCGGGCGGCCTGTCCGGCTTCTTCACCTGAGCGTTCGCGGCTCGGCATCCGTGAGGGTGTCGAGCCATGTATCGAATCCATGCGCGCTCGCGGGCGTCGGATCATCTCGCAGGACGACGGACCGAGGCCGGCCGATCGCGAAGCCCGACAGCCCGCGCCACGCGTAGGGCGGCCTCACGCCGTCGACGCTGTTGCGAACCCCGGTCGCAATGTGGATCAGGTCGACCTTCCCGCTCGACTCCACCAGCAGCACGTCTCGGTCCGGCGAGAGCATGAAGCGATCGACCACCGTCGGCAGTGGCCCCACCGGGTGCGACAACACCTCGTTGAGCATCCACAGCTCGCCGCCCTCTGGCGTTCGCAGCAGCACCGCGCTTCCGTCGGTCAGACCGTACAGGGCGTCGGTTTCTAGGCTGTCGAGCTCGACGAGTAAGCCGGTCGCCGGCTCCCAGTGCCACAGCCGCACGGTGCTCCCGTCCCGGGAGACGAGCCGTACGGTCCGCGCACTGTCCAGGAACGCGAGGCCGAGGATCTCCTTGGGCACATCCGTGTCGGCCCACGGTGGTCGCAGCAGTCCCGCGGTCGTGAGGTCGAAGAGTTCGACGTCCGCCTGCGCGGCGCTGCGCACCATGACCGCGAAGCCCGAGCCCTCCGACAGCGCGAAGCGCTCGATGCGGTTGCCCAGCAGCGTCGACAAGATGCGCTCGTCGTCTTGGACGCCGTGCACCACCAGGCTGCAGCGGTGAGGGCCCTCGCAGTTCTGCGCGATCAAGCGGGAGCCGTCGCTCGACCAGCCGATCGGGGACTCGAAGGACGCCGGGAGCAGACTGATGGGGTCTTCGTCGCGCTCGAGGTTCCACACCGTGACGCCGCCCAGACCCCCGAGCGCCGCGAGGCGTTCGCCGCCCGGAGAAAAGCTCAGCTCGTGCACGCCGCCGATGAGCTGGCCGATCGCATCGCGCTCTTCGCCCGTCGCGGTCCACAACCGGACGAGCCCAGCGGTGCCGCCTAGCGCCAGACGGTCGTGCACCCGGTCGTAGGCCAACGTCAGCACGTTCGCGTCGATGAGTGGGTGCGAGGGGTCCTGCGGCCGCACGACGCTCCAGACGCGCACCGTGTCCTCCGCATCGGCGGCCACGACGGTACGGCCGTCTGCGGACATCGTCAGCGCCAACAGCTTGCCCTGGTAGAGTTCACGGGCCGGGTCCGACTCGGCGGGGACGAGCCGCAGCGGCCGTCCCTCGCCGTAGGAGACTTCGGCGGGGCCGCCGGTGGCTACCGCGTACAGGCCAACCTGGTTCACCTCGGCCCGAAAGGCCGAGCGACGTTCGGCGGTCGCGACTCGCCAGACCTCACCGTCGGAGCCGACGCAGTCGACGAAGAGTTCGTCGGGTCCAAACTGCATGGACGTGACCGACGTGCCGCTGCGCTGCGGAAAGTCCCAGCGTCGCTTCTCGTCGAGAAACGACAGGCGCACGTTCCCATCGTCCCCGGCGGTGGCCAGCGTCTTGCCGTCGCCCGAGAGCGCCAGCGCGGTGATCGCCTTGGCATGCAATCGGTCCGAGCGCACCGGGCCAGAGGGCGTGCCGACGACGACGCGGCCCGACCCATCCCCATGCGCGACCGTCGTCCCGTCGGCCGACATGGCCACGAGTGCGGACCCGGTCTCCCCGCGGTTCCACACCTTGGCCTCCCGCGCCGGGTCGAGCCACACGTACGCGACGCCGTCGTCTCCACCCGCGACGACGACCGCGCCGTCTGCACTGACGGCGACGCTTCGAACGGCCTCGGGGCCCCCGCGCAGCGGCCGAGCCGGCGCGTCGGGGTCGATGCGGTAGGCGCCGTATCCTGCCGTCGCCACCACGATGGTCTCCGCGGTCTCGCTCGCCGCGAGCGCGGTGATCGGCCCGGCCCCGATGGGCACCTGGCGAACCTGAAGCTCCGATCGGACCGCCGAGGCGGCGAGCAATCGGGCCGGCGTCAACGAGGCGTCCGAAGCGGGTGCAAGCGCCTTGAGCATCGCGATCGCGGCGGAAGGGTCGTCCTGGATGCGGGCCTCGGCGGCCCGAAGCAGCAGCTCGTCATACCTGTCCGCCGAGCCACGCGCCTGCATGGCCCGAAGCCGAGCCTCGGCCTCGGCACCTCGCTCGGACACGTATGCCGCGCGTAGCGACGCGAGTTTTTCCTCCCGGCGCAGGTCTTCGAGCCACGACCAGCCCATCAGCGCCACCAAGCTCGCGACGACCAGCGCGACGACGGCAGCCAGCAGCACCATCCACACGCGCGAACGATCGGAGGGGAGCTCGCCGACCAGGGCCTCCATGTCGTCGTAGCGCTCGACGGGATCGACCTCGAGTCCACGAAGCAGCACCCGCATCGTCCGCTCCGGGACGTCGGTGTAGCGCGGCGGCGCCTCGACGGTTCCGCTCAAGACGTTGGCGGCGAGCTGCTGGATGCTGGTGCCGGCGAACGGTCGATACCCGTACAGCGCCTCGTACAGGGCGACGCAGAACGAGAACTGGTCGGTTCGTGGGCCGGCCGTCTCCCCCTTGAACTGCTCGGGGGCCATGTACGCCGGCGTGCCCATCAACGTGCCGGTCTTCGTCAGCGCCAGGTCCGAGTCGACCGGCAGAAGCAGCGCATCCTGGGTGCCGGTGGGCACCTCGGCTTCGGTGCGCGCGAGTCCGAAATCGATGACCCGCACCTCGCCATCCTGTCCGACGAGCACGTTGTCCGGCTTGAAGTCGCGATGCACGATGCCGGCAGCGTGGCCGGCCGCCAACCCCTGGGCGGCAGCTCGGTAGGCCGCGAGGATCGACCGCCACGGCCGGGTCGCCTGCCACTGCCGAAGCGTCGTCCCCTGGACGAACTCCATCGCCACGAAGACCTGGTCTTCGTACTCCCCGACCTCGTAGACGTGGACGACCGACGGGTGGGACAGACGGGCGAGCGCCTGCGCCTCACGAAACAAGCGATTGCGCGCGCCTTGCCGCTGAACGCCCTTGGGGTTGAGCAGCTTGACCGCGACCTTGCGGCCCAGGCCCGGATCGTAGGCCGCATAGATGACGCCCATGCCCCCGCTCCCGATCCGACCGAGGACTCGGTACCGACCGATCTCGGTCGGCTGTCCCGCGTCGACGACCTGAGTGGGCCGTGCTGCCTCGGCCGCGTCGGGGGGAGCGGCTCGCACCGTGGAGCCGAACAGACGCCCGCGCAAGTTCTCCCGCAGCCGGGCAAGGAACGCTGCGGAGTCCACCTCACTGTGCTCCACACCCTCATCATGCCTGGCCCCGGCCCAATGCGACACCGATGTGGCGCCAAGTACGCTCGCGCCGAATGAAGAAAAGAGTGAAATCGCCGTGCAACTGCGCCCACACACACCCGTCTATAGGGACATGAGCGCGGCCCGCTCGAATGCCCGCTCCAGGTCAGACACGATGGTGGCTCCCTACATCGCGGAAATTCGGCGGTTGGCCGCGGCTTTTCGGTCCAACGAGTGCAACCTCCCGCTGTACTTCCCCGACTTCGACAACGCGCCGGAGGAAGGCAGCCTCAATCGCGTCTTCGGCCCGCCGGTCGGGGTCACCGATCAGGATTGGCCGATCTATCCCCACCTGGGGGAGCTTCTGAGCCGGGCCGACCAGCTCGACGCGTTCGACGCCGCCGACCTGCGGATGGAGCACGTCTTCACCGTCGACCTCCGGGGGATCAAGCTGCTCGGCGCACCCCCGCGCGCCCGCGCCATGATGCTGTTCATCAGCAACGCGAACGCCCACCTCGCCAATCAAAACGGCAACGTCGACACGGCCGTGGTGTTCCTCTCCGAAGAGGAACTCGAGCGCGGCACCTACCGCGGCCCGCTGCCCCGCCGGTCGCAGGCTCGCTGGACCCGCCGGTTCTGCTTGGTCCGCGTCGACGTGCCCGGTGACGTGTTCGATCCCCACGAGGACGAGTCTTCCCCGATCGCCCTCCTGCACGACGCGATCTGGCAGGCCCCTGCGCGCCTGGGAGGGTGCCCGATCTGGGTCCGCGAGCCCTCCGACCCCCGCGACTTCACGCCATGTCGTCGCCCGCACGTGCCGCCCAACACGCCCGGGCCCCGGGGTCGCAATGCGTTCGTGATGCAGTTCGAGCAGCGCTTCGCAAACATCAACCTCGGTCAGCAGGGCGTGATGTACGTCTCCGGGGTCGGCGCCTACTATCAAAGCTACGACTAAATGGCAGCGCGTCGCCGTTTTCTTGGCGTTGGGCGCCTTCGGTGCTAGCCGGAGATGATGGGCGACAAGTTTCGCGACCTCGGCTTGCTGCTGCTGCGCGTTGGAATCGGTGGCATGTTCATGGCGCACGGCTGGCCCAAGCTCGCGGGCGGTGAGCGCACCTGGACCAAGCTCGGCAAGAGCATGGCCCACGTCGGCATCGACTTTGCGCCCACCTTCTGGGGATTCATGGCCGCGATCTCCGAGTTCTTCGGAGGCTTGGCGTTCGCGCTCGGCATCGGGTTCGTCCCGGCGACGATGCTGCTGCTGGGCACCATGCTCGTCGCGACCACCATGCACATCCGCAAGGGCGATGGCTTCGTCGCCTCCAGCCACGCGATCGAAGCGGCCATCGTCTTCGTCTCGAGCCTGCTCATCGGCCCCGGCAAGCACACCCTGGCCAGCAAGTTCGGCAAGGGCGGTTAGAGATCGGTCCAGGTGCCTTCGAGCGGGCTGTCGAGCACGTACGCCCGCGCGGGCACGACCTTGCCCATCGGGCTGCCCTCGTTGAGCGGCACCACGTCCCAGCCGACGTAGTTGCTGGAGATCTCGCCGGTGACCAGATTGAAGTCGAGCGGACCGCTGACGCCACCGATGTCGATGCTGGCGCCGGACACCAGGAGCTCGCGCGCGTCGAGGACCGACTGCACGTCGCCCAGCGGAACCGAAGTGCCCGCGGGATTGGCGAGTCGCGGCATGGCGTTGGCGATGTCGACACCGCGTCGACCATCGGCGGCCACCAACCCCAGCAGCGTCACCATCGCAGCGTCGTAGCCCACGGGGCTCGCGGACAGAGGGTTGAGGTCGGAGAACACGACGCGATAGCGAATGTTGAACGCTTCGAAGTTGACCGGGTCCTGGATGTTGGGCGAGATGCCCTCCATGGAGTTCATCAACGTCGGCGCGAAGCTCTCGGCGACGAGCCCGGGCACGACCTGCAGCGTCGGCACCGCGCCGTGTGAGACCACGAACCGAGGCAGCGGCATACCCGAGTTGTTCCACGCCAGCAGATAGGCGCGGATCACCTCGAACACCTCGGCCGCACCCAAGAGCACGATCGTGTCGGCCTGCTGGGCAAAACCCTCGGCGATCACCGTGGCGTACTCGCGCTGAATCTGCGCGTCGGTGAGTCCGATCGGGTTGGGGTACACCAGGGACCCGGTCGGAACACCGGGCAGCGCCGAAGCCAGGCGCTGCAGCATCGGCTCGAACAAGCCGAGCCCGTACGCGTCGTTCTTGGCCAAGACCAAGATGCTCGTCGGTGCTGGGTCCATGGACGCGAGCCGGTCGGCGATTGCGTTGGCCTGTACGGCATCGCTGCTGATCGTCCGCCAGATCAGACCGTTGTCGTCGAGCGAAGCGATCGACGCGGCGCTCGCCGTCGGGGTGATGAGAAAGGTGCCCGAGTCGACGATCGTGGGCCTGAGCTCGAGGACCTCTTCGGAGAGCGCCGGACCGATGATCGCCGGGACGCCGACATCGTCGATCAGGTGCTGGGCGGCATCGGCGGCGAGGTTGGGATCGCCCTGACTGTCGCAGGCGATCCAGCCCACCTGGCGGCCATCGGGGAGCGCCGTGACGGAGTTGAAGTCCTCCACGGCCAGCTCGATCGCGTTCTCGATCGGCTGGAGCGTCGCGGTGAACGGCTCGGAGGTGGCGAGGACGGAGCCGATCCACACGATGTCGTCGATGTCGCCAGCGTCTCGTGGCGGGGCACCTTGCGGCCACACGACCTTCGAGCACTCGTCCGATGTGAGCATCGCGCAGCGCCCCTGCGGTCCGCAGATGGACGCCTCACCGAACACCTCGGCGCAGGCGCTCGAGGCCTCACACAGCACGTTGGATGGGTCTGGCAGGGGCTCACACACCGCGCGGTCGAGATTGCAGACCAACGCCTCCCCCGCGGCGTTCTCGCAGTCTTCGTTGGTCCGGCACTCGTCGAACTCGAGCACCAGCGAGCAGCTGCCGAGCATCGTGGCCGTGACGGACGCGAGCAGGCCGTGGCGAAGCGCTGTGGAGTGATGACACGTCATGACTGGGGTCCGGGTGAAACTAGAAGCGAACGCGGGCCGACATCCCTGCGCCGTGCGGGGAGAAGGAGGGCATCACCTGGGCGCGCTGCCCCCCGCTTGCACCCTTGCGGTACGAGAGACCCACGAGGACCGCGCCAACGGCGACGGCGAGCCCGCCGATGCCGAACATCACGTCGGCGCCAAGGGCCAGCCGCTTGCCCTCATCCACCGCATCCCGGCGAGGCTCGAGCGAGGTCAGATCGTCGAGTTCTCTGGAGCGGGAGCTCGCGGCCCCGGCGAGGCCACCGGCGACACCCAGACCAACGGCGCCGACCACGAGGAGCGCGATGCCACCGGCACGCATCGGCGGCATGCGGCCATCGTCCTGGCTGGAGAGCGGTTCCGGCTCGGGGTTGGGCTCCGGCTCCGGCTCCGGTTCGGGCGGCCTGTTGGCCTCTTCCTCCGCCCGCCGTTCGGCCTCGTTCTCCGCGACGATCGCTCGGATGACGCGCAGTCGCTCCAACGCGACCTCGCGAGCCTCGAGCTCGACCGCCGGCTCGTTGATGAACCGCTCGTAGAACTCGATCGCCTTCGAGAATTTTCCGCTCTCTTCGTAGACGCGGCCGATGTTGAAGAGGTAGTTCGGCTCGGGACTCGTCTGGTACGCCTTCTCGAACAGGGCCGCGGCCTCTTCGTACCGTCCGGCCTTGAATGCGACGATCGCCTCCGCGTTGATTGCGTCGACGTCCGACGTGTCGCCCTCGGCGGAATCGCCGGACCCCACCGGCTGCGCCAGCGCGGTGACGGGGACGATGAGAGCCAGGGCCACCACAGTGGCCACCACAGAGTGCAGGCTAGGGACGCTCACGTTCACTTGCCGACGGGCAGGAACACCCCGTCGTCCTTGTCTTTGCCGCCACGCTTCATGAAGACGTCATCGTCGTCGCTGGTTGCAGGCGAGGTTGGCTTGGAAGCTGGATTGGGCGCTGGCTTCGGCTCCGGCTTCGGCTTCGGCTTCGGCGAGACCGGTTCCGGCTCCGGCTTTGGCGAGACCGGCTCCGGCTCCGGCGAGGCCGGCTCCGGCTTCGGCGAGACCGGCGAGGGCTTGGTGGGCCGACGAACCGCCCCGCGTCGGCTCTTCGCATCCATCGCGGCGACGAGTTTGGAGCGACCCTGAGGCTGCAGATGCACCTCGGTCTCCCAGTCCTCGTACCCTTTGGCCTCGACTCGAATCGTGTACAGACCCGGCGCCTTGGACACCTTGGCTGGAACCTCACCGACCGACTCGCCGTTGATGAACGCCTCGGCGCCCTCGGGCCCCTCGACCCGAATGATGCCGGGCGCCGCGGGGTCGATGTCCTCTCCCAGTGCTGGGGGTGGCGCCTCGTCCGGGGCGGGGTCGGCTCGATCGGGCGCGATGGCGGCCAGACCCGCCCCCCCCGGCGTCTGCTCTTCGGCGAGGGCGTCAGCCGCGGTGTCCTCCACCCCATCGGCGCGGAGCGCCAGCCAGGTCATGAGCCCACCGACCAGCAGCGCCACGCCGACCGCGGCGGCCAAGACGCCACCTATCCCCTTGGCCTTGGGTGGCTCGGGTTCGGCCGCGTGGAGCGTGGGCGGCACCGGCTGAATCGGCGCACTGGGAACCGGAGACGTGGCCGGAGCCTTGGGGTCGGTGACGGGATCGTCCTCGTCCTCGAGCACCAGCTCGAGGTCCAGGTCCAGGTCGAGCTCGGCCTCGAGGCTCCGATCGTTCAGACCATTCGGACCATTCGGACCATTCGGACCATTCGGACCATTCGGACCATTCGCATTCGGACCATGCAGCTCGTTCAGAAGAGCCGACGCGGTCACCGGAGCAAGGGGAAGCGTCGCGTTGCGCAGCTTGGGCTTCGGCTTCGGCAGGGAACGCCGGCGGGCCGGGCCCGGGGACGCCTCGAGCTCGATGTGGAGCGGCCCGACCGGGTCGTCCCCTTCGAGGGGAGACGGCGCCGCGATGGGCATCGGAACCTCGGTGATCGAAGCCTTGAGCTTGGGTGCTGGGGCCGCGAGCAAGGTGCGTGAAGGATCGCCATCGGCGGCTTCGGCTGACGCTTCCGCCTCGGGGAGTTCGGGGGCGAGGGCGGGCACCGTGAGTCGCCGAGGGGGTGGCCCGGGCAGCGCCCGCTCCATGTTGGAGCTCGCGACCGTACGCGCCGGCTTGGGACGTCGAGCACCCGGCGGAGGGGGCGGCGGAAGCTGAATCGACTCGAGGTCCGCGTCGAGCAGGTCCGGCGAACCGACGGCGGGAAGACCGACGCGCGTGGGTTCGCGCCCGCGCCCGGAGGTCTTGGCCCGAATCGCGGCTGACGGCTGCGGAGGCAGGGCTCGAGGCGTCCCCGGCTCGGGGGTGACCAGCTTGGGCGAGCTGCCGTAGGGGTCCTCGTCGCTGGCCTTGAACTCGGCCGCCTCGGACAACTCCCCCTCCAGCAGCTTCTCGAGACGGGGGCGGGTCCACAACGAGCTGGAGGGGTCGTCCTCGGAGAGCCCGACGCCTTGAAACTTCCGCTCCCAGTAGGACTCGACCGAAGCGGAGGTCTCCGGGGTCGCCCGCGGCAGCTCGAGCGCCTCGGCCTCGACGCACCCACGGAGCGCCTCGAGCATCGCGCCCGCGTCGCGCGGGCGCTCCTCGGGCGTCTTGGCCATCCCGCGGTAGATGAGCGCTTGAAGCGACTCGGGGACGGGTTCGGCGTCGGTGGGCAAGACGCTCTCGAACCGCTTGGGCTCGCCGTGAACGTGGTTGAACAAGATGGCGCCGTCGTTCTCCCCGAGGATCGGCGACGTCCCGGTGAGCATCATGAAGAACATGATGCTCAGGGCGTAGACGTCGACGCGAACGTCGATCTCTCCGCCTCGAATCAGCTCCGGCGCCAGAAATCCGGCGGTGCCGATGACGTTGGTCTTCGTGACCTCGACATCGTCGCCCTCGACCATCTTCGCGAGCCCGAAGTCGAGCACCTTGACGTAGTTGCTGCGATCGCCGTGCTCGATGAGCATGACGTTGGATGGCTTGATGTCGCGCAGCATCACGCCGCGGACGTGGGCATACGAGACCGCCTCGAGCAGCTGCGCGGCGACGGGAAAGAACTCGGTCGGCGACAGACGACCCTTGCGGTTGAGCACCTTCCGCAGCGGAATGCCGCGGATGAACTCCATCACGATGAAGGCGTGTCCGTCTTCGTGCCCGATGTCGAAGAGCTCGACGATGTGCGGGTGCCGAAGCTCACTGAGTCGCTTGCCCTCGCGTTCGAATCGAGCCTTCGCGCTGGGCTCGTCCGCCCAGTGCGGCGCGAGCATCTTGAGCACCACCTCACGGTCACCGTCGAGTTCTCGCGCCAAGTACACCAGGCCCATGCCACCCCGGCCGATCAGTCGGTCGACGTGGTAGCGGCCACCCATCACTCTCCCGATGAAGGGATTGTGAGGACTGGGCTCGTTGGCGGGAGCGCTCGTCATCGTGCTGGGGGTCGAACGACGGGGCGGCCCACCCGAACCTCCGCCATTCGACGCATTCTCCACGATTTCTCGCCGTTTCGCTGGGTGCACGCGCACACGATGTGGCTGCAATGACGCATTCAGCACCGATTCGACACCTGAGCGACGGTTGCTGAACGCTGTTCGACCACAAACCTCCTGCCCGTGACGCTCGACACGAACGAATGATCAGGAATCCGGACCGACGTGATAGTAATCTCACGAAATGGGGGACGTCCGTCGCATGAGCTTGGGGCTGATTCTGGCGGTCGGATGTCAGTTCGCCGGAGATGGCGGCGGCGACACCGACGCCGGCAGCAGCGGCGAGACCAGCGCGACCGGTACGGGTCAGACGGCGGGGGAGGCCTCGAGCACCACACCGACGACGCAAGGCGACGCCGACGACACCACCGCCGAGGTGACCTCCACCACGAGCGAGGCGACCTCCACCGCCGGCGAGTCGACCTCCACCGCGGGCGACTCCGGCACCACCGCCGACGCCTGCCCCCCATTCGCACTGTGGCTGTGGGCATCGAACGTGCCCCCTGAGGACACGAGTTTCCAGCTTTCGGAGGCGAGCGAGCTCGCCGAGTTCGATGGGGAACCCGTCATGTTCTTCCGCTCTTCGGTCGATGGTGCGGGACGAGCGGCCTTCGCCTTCGACCTCCCCTGTGCGGACACCGTCATGCTGTGGGGCCTGACGTGGGACGCGCTGGGAGCGGACACCTCCAATGCGGATGCGTACGAGGTCGGGGTGGACATCGAGCCCGACGACGCGTCCGAGCGGTGGGAGTACGGCTGCGACAACGACGCCCGAGGATGGGGCTGGTACCCGGTCCGCGGCACCGGGGAGCGGTGCGCCGCGGACGACCCACTCGAGCCCGAGCTCGAGGCCGGTCCGCACGTACTTCGCCTTCGCAATCCCGAGGACATCACCAACAATCCACAGTTCGACTTCACGGGAATCGCCGCGGTCGTCGTCACCAACGATCCCAACTACGACCCCAGCGACGAGTACGACCCCTCCCCGCCCCGGTAGCGCGGCTGATAGGGTTGCGCCATGGCCGACACCCGGCGCTCCTCCTCCACTCAGGTGACGCCGTCAGCGCTCTTCGAACTGCGAGGCCTCAGCAAGGCGTTCGACGCCGACGTCCCGCTCATCGAAGACGCAAACCTCTCCGTCTTCGAAGGGGAGACCCTCGCGATCATCGGGGAGAGCGGCTGCGGCAAGAGCGTGCTGCTCAAGATCATGATGGGCCTGCTCGACACCGATGACGGAGAGGTGCTCTTTCGCGGAAAGTCCGTCGCGAAGATGGACGTGGAGGAACGCGGCGACATGCGTCGTCAGGTCGGCTACGTGTTTCAGAACGACGCGCTCTTCGACTCGATGAGCGTCCTGAAGAACATCGGGTACGGCATGCGAGAGCACACCAAGGCCTCCGACGAAGAGATCCTCGCCCGAGCCCAGGACTGCCTGGAGTTCGTCGGGCTCGAGCGCTGGCGCGTCGAGCAGTACCCCGCCGAGCTCAGCGGGGGGCAGAGAAAGCGCGTCGGCATCGCCCGTGCCATCGCCATGAAGCCCCGGGTGATCCTCTACGACGAGCCCACCCAGGGCCTGGACCCGCAGAGCATCACCCGCATCGCCAACCTCATCATCCGCCTCCGCGAGGAGCTGAATGCAACCTCGGTGATCGTCACGCACGACATGCGCACCGCATTCACCGCCGCAAACCGCATCGCGCTGCTGCACGAGGGCCGCTTCGACCACGTCGGGACCCCCGCGCGGTTCGCCTACGACGACGCTGAGCCGGTCAAGGAGTTCATCGCGGACGCGCTCGAGGAGATTCAAGAGCTCCCGTTCCTGCAGGCCGAGCACGACGCCGGCGCTGCGCCGGGGGTATAGTCCGACCGCTTGACGATCCTGACGGCAAACGGGTTGCGCGTGAGCTTCGGCGATCGCGAAGTGCTGCAAGGGGCAACCCTGGCGCTCGAGGCGGGAGAACGCGTGGGGTTGGTCGGCCGAAACGGCTCGGGCAAGACCACCTTGGTCCGCATCCTCACCGGCGACCAGGAGTTCGACGAGGGCGAGGTCGTGCGACGCAGCGATCTTCGCGTCGGGTATCTCTCCCAGGATCCACGCTTCGAGACCGGGTTGACCGCCATCGAGGCGGTGCTCGCGGGCCTGCAGGGGTGGAGCGCAGCGATGGCGCGCCACACCGAAGTCTCCGCCCAGCTCGAAGCCGCGACCGACGATCTGGGCGCGCTTCTCGAGGCCCAAGCGGCGGCCGCCGCCGAGGTCGAGAAGCTCGGCGGTTGGGAGCTGCGCCACGAAGCCGCGAGCGTGCTGTCGAACCTGGGCGTGCACCAACACGAAGCCGGCGTCGATTCGATGAGCGGCGGCGAACGACGCCGGGTCGCGCTCGCTCGGGTGCTCGTCGCCCGCCCCGAGCTCGCCATCCTCGACGAGCCCACCAACCACCTCGACATCTCCGCGATCGAGTGGCTCGAGCGCTGGCTATGCGAGCGCTACTCCGGGGCGCTGCTGATGGTCACCCACGATCGCTACCTGCTCGACCGCGTGGTGTCGCGCACCTTGGAGGTCGAGCAAGGAGAGGTCTACAGCTACGACGGCGGCTGGGGCCTGTACCTTCAGGCCAAGGCCGAACGGACCGCGCACGCCGAGCGCGTCGAGTCCAACCGCCAGCGCTTCGTCAAGCGTGAGCTCGAGTGGTTGCGCCGAACGCCCCAGGCGCGAACGACCAAGCAGAAGGCGCGGATTCAGCGAGCCGAGACCGCCCTCTCCGAAGACGGGCCCGCGCGAGAGCGCATCGCCACCATCGAGCTCGATCACGTCCGCAGCGGGCGAACGATCCTGGAGGCCGAGGACCTCGCGGTCGACGTGGCAGGGCGCCGCTTGGTGGAGGGCTTGACGCTTCGGCTCTCCGAAGGAGAGCGCATCGGCATCGTCGGGCCCAACGGCTGCGGCAAGACCAGCCTGCTGCGGGTGCTCACCGGCCAAGCCGAACCATCGGCCGGCGCGATCACCCGGGGCAAGAACACGAAGGTCGCCTACCTCGACCAACAGCGATCGGGGCTCGACGACACCGAGACCATCTATGATTCGGTGGCCGAGGACCGCAGCCGCATCATGCTCGGCGGTCAGGAGATGGACGTGCGCTCGTACTTGGAGCGCTTCTTGTTCTCCTCCCACGAACAACGCAAGCAGGTGGGCGTGCTCTCCGGCGGTGAGCGTGCCCGCGTCGCGCTGGCGCGGACCCTGCGAGACCAGGCCAACGTCGTCGTGCTCGACGAGCCCACCAACGATCTCGACGTCACCACCCTCTCCTCGCTCGAGGAGGCCCTGGGCTCGTACCCGGGCACCCTCCTGGTCGTCACCCACGACCGGTGGTTCCTCGATCGCGTCGCGACCTCGGTGCTCGCGTTCGAAGACGGCCGCGTCACCCAGTACCAAGGTGGGTACTCCGACTACCTCGAGCGCCACGCCGCGCAGAAGAAGTCACGCACCGAGAAGGCCTCGAAACGGGCCGACGACGCGCCGCCCACGCCAAAGCTGAAGAAGGCGCTGACCTACGCCGAAGAGAAGGAGCTGGGTGGCCTGCTCGAGCGCGTGGACGAAGCCGAAACCGCCGTGGCCGCGCTCGAAGCACAGGTCGGCGATCCTGCCTTCTACGAGCGCAGCGGCGAGGAGCGGAAGGACTTCTTCGAGCAGCTGGAGGCCGCCAAGGCCACCGCAGAGGCCCTCGCGATGCGGTGGGCCGAGCTCGAAGAGCGGCGCGCCGAGTGACGCCCGCCCTCGCTGGCCGCAGCTGACGCCGCTGAACCTGGACCGCGACCGAGTTTTTGTAACGGACCTGGGCCCTGGGCGACATCAACTGTCGTGAGGGTTTGGTCGCGTCCAGTCACCCGTACGCTGGGGCTGTTCGCCGCCTGCGTCGTGCTGATGACGGGAAGTGCAGCGCAGGCCGCGGACAACGACGCGCCGATCCAGCGCCCGTCCCGCGCGCCCGCCCCGGCGCCATCCCCAACGCCCACACCAGCACCAGCGGGCCTCCTGGCCAAGGCGGACCTCGCCGAGCCCGCGCGCGCCAAGGCGGACCTCGCCGAGACCGCGCGCGCCCCTGCACCCCGCCCGCGGGCGGGGGCGATCGAGCCGTCCGACCCGGCCCTGCGCACCACCGCGGGGGAGCCCGAGGCCGCCACATCCCTCGAGCATGCCGGTTTCATCTTCGATGGCCGCATCGGGACCGCGGGTTGCTTGCGGTCCTTGTGCACCCAAGGGCACGGCACCACGCCGGGTCTTCGCCTCGACGGGTTCGTCGGCGGCAACATTCGCGGCTGGGTCGATCTGGGGCTCGCAGGCGGATGGGGTTCGTTCGGGACCTCGGTCGAAGCCAACAGCAACCTGCTGCGCCTGTACGGGGTCGAGCCCGCGCAGCTGCAGGCGGCCGCCACCGCGATGGGCACACCGCTGGGTTTCAACCCCTTTGCGCTGCAGGTTCACTCCGCCCGCATGCGCACCGCTCGCGTCGGTCCGTCGTTTCGGGTGCACCTCATCCCGCGCGGCCGCGGCATCGCCTACCTCGGCGCGGGCGTCGGCTACTCCACGTTCCTCGCCGACTACGGCACCTCGGTCGGAAACGTCAGCCTCCGCTTTCACGGAATCGACGTTCCGCTGCAGGCCGGCGCCGGCGTCCAGATCACCGAGCATCTCGCGGCCGTGGTGCAGTTCGACTACACCTTCACCCGCTATCCGCTGGCCCGCTTCGAACACCCCCAGCGCAACATGACCCTGCCCGTCGCGTTCCTCGATACCGCGGCCAACGCGTCGGGCAACGCTTCGATCAAGGACGGTCTCCCGCAAACGTGGGGCATCGGCCTGGGTCTGCGAGCCCGCATCTGAGTGGCCCGCAGCGCGTTCACGGATGGCAGTTGAGGACGAAGCCGTCGAGCCAGTAGCCCGAGCGGAAGTTGATGGCGTATGCGAAGCGTCCGCCGGCACCTGGGGTCCAACACTCTGAGGCGTCGGCGGTTCCCCCTGGTCCCCCCACGTCCACGGGCATCGTGTAGATGGTTCCTCGAGGTCCGGACGCACCCGGGCCATCCCACAGACAGCGGCCGCTGACGATCCGATCGACGTAGGTCCCAGCGCGCGCGTTGATCGAACGGAGCTTGTAGCCGTCATCGCACTGGTGAAAGCTGGTCCCGGGCGCCTTGTAGCGACTCGCGCCCAGCCACCACGAATCCGCCGCCTCCCATACCGGGCGCCAGTTCTCGCTCGAAGCCACCAGCGACGCTCCAACGCCGCCCACCCCGCCGGGGTTGTAGTAGCCGGACGCGAGGACGTATTGGCTGCTGCTCGACACCGTGATTCGATCTTCGATCATCAGGTCCGGGCCGCACAGCAGGACGAGCTGGCGCACGTACAGCCCGGTGGACGAGACGCCCACGCCGATCGCAGAGAAGCCCGAAGGACAGAAGCCGGTCGTGGACGTCCCGCCCGTGCTCCCGACGAAGTTGACCCACGCCGCGGAGGGGTCGACCTCGGCGACGAAACCATCGGCGTCGGGCTCGAGGTCGGCGTCCAGATCATCGCCCGTGCTGCCGGACTCCTCGGAGCCCGCGTCGAATCCGGTGCTGTCGGCTTCGTCCAGGACGGCCTCGGTGTCGGCGATGTCGAGGCCGGTGGGTGACTCCGCGTCGCACGCGAGCCCGAGCAGCGGCATGATCAGAAGGGAGGAGAGGGAGATTCGGTGCAGTGGCGTCATCGAGCGTTGAAGTCTTCGCCCGCGCGAAAGTGATCCCGCTCAACCGCGCGTCATTCGCCACAGCAACACCGCGAGCGCGGCCACCGCGACGATGACCAGCCCACCCCATCGGTCCAGCACCCGCTGGGCCGCGGGCGCCGGATCGGGCGGCTCGTTCTGCAGCCAGCGGCAAAGCGCGACCGCAACGCCGAGGTAGAGCAGCGTCACGGGCTCTCCCCAAGCCCGCGGCTCGTAGACGTTGGCGACGACCATCAGACCCGCAGCCACCGGGACCACGACGAGCTCGAGGCGTCGCAAGGCGACGGGCATCTGGGCGCGCAGGACGATCCACAGCCCGGGCAGGAACGAGAACGCGCCCAAGATGGCCAGCGCGTGCACCGGATCGGCGAGCCACTGCAGATTGTGATCGAGTCGCCACATCCCCTCGACCCGAAGGTCCGCCGCGCCGCCGCGGGAGATCGGCCAGAGCACGGCGACCCCGAACCGAACCAGGACGACCCCGATGAGCTGCAGCGACGCGCTGCGGAGGGCCTCCTTTCGATGCGCGGGCTCGAGGTGGAGTACCACGGTGATCAACGGGAGCAGCACCGCGGACTCTCGGTTCGCGGCGCCGAGCCCCGCCAGAACCAACAGCGGGCCATGCCGCCGTCCGTGCGCCCACGCGACCCCCCACGCGATGCACGCGATCGCGGGGGTGTCCCAGGGATAGAAGATGGGCCATCGGAACCGAAGCAGGAAGGCCAGGCTCAGCACGCCGACGAACGCGGCCGCGGCAACCTGCGCGGGCTTGGGCGCCACGAACCTGCGCATCACGGCATCGATCCCCGAGATCGCGGCGATGCACGCCAGCCACTCGGTCACGGCGAACGCGACCTCGATCGAAACGCCGGCGCGAACGAAGGGGCGGACCAGCTGCGGCACCAACACCCGGTGTCCGAACGGAAGCTTCGCCGTGCCCGCGACGAGGTCCTGCCACGGTGCGCCCTCGTACTCACGATTGAAGTGCAGGCGCATGGCGACGTAGACAGCGGCGAGGACCGCCCAAAGCACCAGGCGCCGCACCTTCATCGAGCCTCCTGCGCGGCTCGATGCAGGTCGTGATCGAGGATGCGTCGGGCGAGTTCGAGCTGGTCGAGCGCGCGAGCCTCGAGCGCGTCGCAGGCCCGGCGGTCGAGATCCTTGGGCTGCAGCGGATCGATGCAGGCCCCTTCGGTGGGCGTGTCGAGGCCCCGGCGCACGAGCATGCGCTCGGGGCCGACCGCACCTCCGGTCGGCAGGGCCACGAACCCCGGTCCCTCGCCGAGCAGAGGCGTCCCCACGGCCCCCGCCGGCGGCTCGACCCCCAGCAGGTGGAGCGCCGTGACGCCCAGGTCGATCTGTCCACCGACCATCGAGCGTCGCCCGCGAACCTCCCCTCCGGGGACCCAAACGAACGCGGGCACCCGGTGCATGCGCATCCGCGCGTAGGGGGCCTCGGCTTCGCCAGAGATCTCGGCGACGCGCGCATCGAACCCCATGCCGGTGACGTGATCGCCGTAGACCAAGACGACCGTGTGCTCGAGCAGCCCCTGCGCCTGCATGGCCTCGAACCATGCCTGCAGGGACAGGTCGAAGTGATGCATCGCCTGCAGGTAGTTGCCGACCCACGAGCCCTCGAGGTCACCAACGTCGAGGGTGGAGAGCGCGGGCGGAAAGCTCTCGTAGGGGTGGTGTAGGCTGAGCGTGATTCCGAAGGCGACGAAGGGCTCGGGCAGCGTGCCGATCTCCTCCCCGAAGCGCTCGAGGAAGGGACCATCGGCCAACCCCCAGCCGGCCTTGGCACCCCGCCCCAGCTCGGCCTGGAAGTCGGAGCGCTCGAAGCCGTACGCGGGATGAAGGACGCTGCGATTCCAGAACCCGCGCTGGTAGGGGTGCGCCGAATACGACGCGTAGCCACGCTCGAGCAGCGCATGCACGATGGTGTGAAAGTCGTTGTCGGCCCGAAGGAAGGACAGTGCGCCCTCCGACATCGCGTGACCGGAACCCAACACGAGGTACTCCGCGTCGGAGGTTCGCCCCTGGGAGGTCTGGTCGTAGATCCGGTCGTACACGAGCGCGTCCGCGTGCGCCCCGGCCAGCAGCGGCATCACCGGGCCGCCGGTCACCTGGGCATCGACCGCCCACTGCTGCAGCGCCTCCACCTGAATGATCACCAGATTGGCGCCCTTGGCCACGCCGTGGGCTTCGCTCGGTCGCGACGCCCGGATCGCTTCGAGCTTGGCGAAGACCTCGGCACGGGCGTCCGCGGAGAGCGGGCCCGCTCGCCAGTCGCGAAGCAGCCGCAGCGCCTGAAAGGCATGCGCGCCGACGTAGCCGAAGCGGCGCGCGTTGTGAGCTTCGGAGAAGACCCGCGTCCCCAGCGAGCCTCTCGAGACCGCGATGAGCGTGGTGCCTGCGTAGGCGCCGAGCAGGGCGAGCAGGACGGCAACCCCAACGACCGCCTGCCGGCTCCGCGCGTCTGGCTCGCGACCGCGAATCCACGAGACGAAGACCGCCGAGAGCACCGGCCCGGCGAGCCAGGCATGCTCGGGCTGGAGGGTCGAGCCGACCGTGGCCTTTGCGTCGAGCAGGTGGTGCATCGCCGCGATCGCGGTCAACGGGGCCAGCGAGCCGAAGAAGGCGGCGTAGGCGAGGTCGATCCAGGCGACCAGCGACGACACGCCCACCACGAAGACCGAGACCCACCCCTGCCATCGCCCCGGCACGCACGCCACCATCGCCCCGATGCCGGCGGCGAGGCTGAGCGCCACGGGCGTCCCGTCCGCAAACAGGTGCAGCTGCGCGAGGTCGGCGAAGAGCTCGGTGAGGACCACGGTGCACGCAGCGACCCACACCGGCCACGCCGCGCTCGCCGCCCAGACCCGCCATCGGTCGTCACGCATCGCCACCGCCCACGCCGCCAGCCCCAGCAGGGCCAGCAGTCCCCAGAGGCTGGAGCGCCGCACGACGTGCAGCGGAATCGGTGGCGCGTCGGTCTCGAACCATCGCACGTGCTCCCGCACCAGCCCGAACGCGACCTGGTAGTCGCCGGGCTCACCGGGCGGATCGAACGACACCTGCAGCTGCACGATCTCCCCGGGTTCGACGCGGCGCGGGAGCTCCGTGCGTCGCCCTCGGGCGACCCGAGTGCCGTCCTCGCCCAGGAGTTGATAGCTCGCACGGTCGCCCAGGGCGGGGTCCCACGCGCGCGTGCCCTCGTTGCGGACGACGAGCAGGTACTCGGTCGACCGACCCGCCAGCGGGAGCTTGGGCGAACGAACCCCGAGCTGGCGCCAAACGAACGGTGGGGGCGCGATGACGAGCGTGGGGCCGCCGGCCTCGAACGCCGACGCGGCGGGTTTGCCGAACCACGCCACCCGCTCACGAAGGGGTTCGATCGAGAGCTGCACCGGGCCCGGGTCGTCCGGTGCGACCACCGCGACCCGCAGCCGCAACGACCGACCGGGCTCGACCCGATTCGGCAGCAGGGTGCGCCGCCCCTCTGCGTCGAGCCGAACGCCGTCCCGAATCCAGTGGTACGAGAGCCGATCGCCCGACGCCGGATCCCAGGCCCGCGTGCCCGTGTTGGAGACCTCGACCTCCACCTCGAACGCGTCTCCGCTCGCCACGTCATCGGGAATGTCGGCCCCGATCCACGCCCACTGCAGCGCGGCGTCGCGGACCTCGACCTCTGCGTCGGCGTCCCCCTGCAGCGGTGCGTCCATCCACGCGACACGCTCCCGGACCGGAGCGATCCGCAGCAGGTACTCGCCCGGGGTCTTCGGTCCGATGATCTTCAGCGACACGCTCGCCCGCGCGCCAGGCTCCACGTCGCGGCCAAAGGGCGTGCGCAGACCCTCCCCGAGCTTGGTCTCGCCATCGGGTGAGAGCCAGCGATAGCTCAGCCGGTCGGCGCTCTGGGCGGACCACGTCGCGCATCCTTCGTTGGTGATGGTGAGCTCAACGGTCGCTTCACCACGCGCGGAGATCTCGGGCAGGACGAATGGATCCACCGACCACGCCAGGGGCGGGCCGTCACCCCGCACCTCCACCGATGCGGTCGAACCGGGCGCCTCGGGGAACCAGCCCTCGCCCTCGCGAAGCATCCGCCAGACGAGCTGGTATCGGCCCGGAGCGGCGGGCGCCGTGACCTTCGCGTCGATGGTCTCCCGCTCCCCGGGCGCGACCGCGGACCCGAGGTCGGTGCGCCGGCCGTCCCGCTGGACGGTCTGCCCGGCCTCGCTGCGCCAGTGATAGGAGAGCCGATCCTTCGACTCGGGTCGCCAGGCCCGGCCACCGGTGTTCTCGAGCGTGACCGAGACGCGGCGGGTCTCCCCCGGACACCAGGCCTCGGG
Organism: uncultured bacterium; assembly: GCA_963761755.1. Taxonomy (GTDB): domain Bacteria; phylum Myxococcota_A; class Polyangia; order Nannocystales; family Nannocystaceae; genus CAJXVA01. The sequence continues at coordinate 91,448 of CAVXIC010000012.1, read as the reverse complement.
CGTCTCGTGCTCGCGCACGGCGTAGGCCGGCCCCTGGCGAAGGTCGGCCGACGCGGTCTGGCACACCATCGCGACCCATGCCGCGACGAACGCGGCCAACAAGCGGTCGATCTGCCTTCCCAAGCGGCTCCGTAGCGCCCCATCGAACCATTCCCAGCCCATCGCCGCAATCTCCGCGAACACGTGTCTTCGCGCACGAAGCCATCGGTGCAAGGGGTCGCGTCCCGCTCCGTTTGACGACCGCGGGGAGCCCGGCTTATCGTCCGCGCCACTTTCGGCACCGCGCCCCCGAGCGCCGAATCGAGGATATTCGACCCATGAAGAAACTCGCCCTGGCAGCCAGCCTGGTCTCCGCCCTCGCGCTCAGCGCCTGCGACAAAGGTGGAGGCGGCAGCTTCAACATCCCCAAGAACCGCGACCTCAAGGCAGGTGGTGTCTACGTCGCCTACAACCTCAACTGCGAGGTCGGCTGCGATCAGATCAACAAGGGAGACCTGATTCAAACCGTCGACGGCAAGGACGTCAGCACCGCCGACGAGGTCGGCAACCTGGGCGACAACACCGAGCACACGCTCGAGTTGCTCTCGGCCGGCACGATGGAGCCCAAGACGGTGAAGCTCAAGGCTTCGCCCAAGCAGAACCTCGATCCCATCGACAACGCCCCGCCGCTGTGGCTCGTCGGTGCCGCCGAGCTCAACGGTGCCCCCGAGTGGGCGCGTGGTCGCATGTTCGGCCACGCCAGCCCCTCGATCATGCTCGTCAGCGCCGACGGCGGCATCCTCGACGGACGCCAGCTCTACGGCAAGAAGCGCCTGATGGTCTACTGGGACTGGGGGGACCGTGAAGAGGAAGCGACGGCCGTAACCTTCCTGCAGATCCTCCAGCTCGCGCAGGCCGACCTCGCCGCGCAGAACATCGAAGTCATGTTCGTGCACATGCAGTTCCCTCAGGGACGCAAGGCGCCGATGAACGACTCCGACCTGCGCACGTGGCAGAAGAAGTTCGGCGCCAAGGAGGGCGGCACCGAACTCGCGCTGTACCGCTTCCCAAACGCGACCGAGTTCAACCGAGCTCGAGAGTTGGGGATGGAGGGCGCGTTCACGGTCAACGAGAACCTCAGCCGCAGCCCCGCGATCGTGCTGCTCAACGACGACGGAATCGTGATGTGGCACTCCGAGGGCATCCAAGAGGTACCCGGGTCCGACATCAAGGATCCGGCTCAAGCCACGCTCAACGAAGCGATCAAGTACGCCAAGGACTTGAAGTAGCCACCACGCTGCGTCATGCCTCGAGCGCCGCGCTGCCCCTGGGGCACGCGGCGCTTCTTCGTGGGGCTACTCGCCGCCGCGTCGCAGGGGGTGCGTGAGCGTGGGCATGCGCTCGTGCTCACCCCGTTCGACCAAGAGCTCGAGCCCATCGATCAACAGATCCGGGGTCGAGATCTGGACGTCGACGGTCTGGGAGAGCACGCTGTCGATGCCGATGTCGGCCCCGAACCCGCCGAACGAGCCCACGGGCATGCGCAGCGGAACCGTCGTCGCGGTCCTTCCGACCGCGCGGATGCGACGGAGCACCCGCATGGACGCAGGCCCGAGCACGACGCCCCGCAGCAGCGTCCGCTTGCCGCCAGCTTCAATGCGGTAGACGGCGACGGGCGTCGGAAGGGTGATCTTCCCCGTGCCCGCGAAGGCGCTCGCGCTCTCCCTGGGGACGGGGCCGAGCAGCGCGCCGTCGCGAAGGCGCTCGACCACGTACGCCACCTCGTACCCGTCCTCACGCGCCCGCCGGAGCAGTTCGCGCTCGAGCGCCGCGTCGGACATCTTGCGCTGCGTCGCTTCGAGGCGGAGGTTGGAAATCGTGGGGCCGACCTCGAGGGAGGGGCTCATGCGCGCGCGACCGTTGCTGCCCGAGACCTGGGGGTTGGGCGTTCGCGTCATCAGCAGGCTCTCGAGCACGCCGCCGCGCACCAGCGGAAGCGGGCCGGGCTGGACGCCTTCGGCGTCGAGTTCGAACGACCCGAAACCGGGCTCGGTGGGGTCATCGACCAGGTCGATGAACGGCGGCATGACGTTCTTGCCGAAGCGCTTCTGCCACGTCGGCTCGAGGTCCATCAGCCGTCCACCATCGGCGATCGGCGCGGGCGAACCGGCGGCCTCGGTGGTCACCGTGCTCCCGAGGAACTGCGCCGCTGCCTCGCCACGAAACAGCACCGGACCGTCATACTCTTCGTCGATCATCGGCGCCTTGGCGAGCGCATCGAGTTCGCGTAGCACCTGGTCGACCAGCGCCATGGCCCGAGCCTCGAACTCGGCGTCCAGCTCGGGCACCCCCTGGAGATGGATCGCCAGGCCGTGATCGAGGTGCATGCCGTCGGCGGCCTTGGTGTCCGCGACGACGGCGAGCACCATCCGATCGTTGGCACGAACCGAGGACAGGCCATCGCTGTCGATGATGGTCTCGTGACTCTGCAGGACCTGGATGTAGACGTCGCCGTTGTCGATCGACGGCCACTTCTCGAACTCGGCGCTCATCGCCTTGGCCAGGGCGCCTAGTTCGGCCCTGGGCAGCGGGCCGGCCTGCCACGGCGGCTCGGCACGCTCCGCGGGGGGAGCCTCGGGGCGCTCCGTGTAGTCGGCCGGCAGCTCGGGGATCTCGAGCTGCTCCAGCGCGATCGCCTTCTGCGCAAAGCCCTGCGTCGCGCCGCGAAAGGCGGTGTCGAGCGCCAGCCAAACCTTGCGGCGCATGTAGTCGCCCGACGGGTTCATCGGGACTTCCACCCTGGCGAGCCCGCCCTCTCCCCCAAAGTAGTTCGCGTTGTCTCGCTCCGGCGATCCGACCCGGAGCTCGGCCACGCCTGCCGACTGCTTCTCGAGCACGTCGGTGATCAGTCCTCCAAAGGATGCGTCGAGCGAGAGCAGGCGCGCGCGGACATAGCGGACCTCCGCTCGATACGGAGCCGCCGCACCTTCGATCCGAAGCTTGGACACGCCGCGTCGGAGTTCGGCGGCGACGGCATCGGCCTCCTCGTCGTACTCGGAGCGCTCCTTGGGTGCGGCAGGGACCTCGGCCGATGGGGACGCGGGTGCCTCTTCCGACGGCGCCGCCGGCCCGATCGACAGGCTGGCGGCCAGGATCGCGGACGCGAGCTTCATCGAGACCTCCGGGAGGTGCGAAGGGTGCGGGATGGTGGAGGCAGCAGGGGTGGCCGCTCGCGGTCGTGCACGGCTCGCTCGATCTCGATGCCTCGCAGCAGCAAGGACGGGCTCACGGCGCTCACCGGGACCCAGCCCGACTCGGCGCCGCACATGCCGTTGAAGATGCCGGGCGTGTCATCGGTCGCGATGATGGTCTCGAACGCCGAAAGCGGCGTCCCGACGATCTCCACCCCGCGCACCAGCTCGTCGGGGCGCCCGTCGGGATAGACGCGGTAGACCATCAGAGGCTGCACCTTGAACGCCTGTGGACCACTGCGATCGGTGATGGTGTAGCCGCCCTCGATATCCTTGAAGAGCAGTCCATACGGTTTCTTCTGCCGCTTCACCTCTTCGATGAGGGTCTTGCGGAGATCTCGCGGCGTCATCGAGCGTCGCGAGCTGACGATGAGGTTGCCCTGGCGCGCCACGACCTGGTTGCCCGGCTCGCGGCGACCGTGGCCATTGCTGCGCCGAAACGGAGACACCAAGGAGCGACTGAGCAGGAAGCCCTCGAGCTTGCCCCGCTCGACCAAGACCGAGCGCGTCGACTGGACGCCCTCATCGTCGACGAAGTAGTGGCCCGACAGCGGCACGCCGCCGAGCATCGAGACGGTCGGGTCATCGATGACGTCGAGGAACTTGGGCAAGACCTGCTCGCCGAGCATGTCCGTGAAGGTCTGGCCCTCGAGGTCGTCCTTTTGTCGGTGCCCCTCGAGCCGGTGACCGAAGATCTCGTGAAAGAACACCCCGGCGGCCCGCCCTTCGAGGATGGCGGGGCCGGTGTAGGGGTCGGCGATGGGGGCCTCCCGCAGCGCGACCAGCTCGGTGCGCAGACGCGTCGCGGTCTCGCGCAGCACGTCCGCGTCGGGCAGCTGCCCGGGCAGGTGCGCCTCGAAGGATGCGGTGCGCTGCAGCATCATGCCGTCGTCGGCCTGGCCCAGCGCGTTGTAGAGGATGCGCAGCCGGGTGCTCGCCGTCTGGATGCGCGCCCCGTGGCTGTCGACGAAGTAGGCGTTGTCGATGACGGCGGTCAACGACACGTTGCTCTGCAGCACGGCGTCGTCGGCCGCGAGCTCGTTCGACACCTCGGCCAGCAGCGGGCGGTACTTGGCCCGGATCTCCTCGAGGGCAAGCGTCGCCTCGGGCTCGACGTGTACGAGCGGCTTGCCCAAGGAGAAGTCGGGATCGTCGTCGTCGCCTTGGCTGCGCAGCTGCTCGGCGCTGAGGACCTCACGGTACGCCGCGACCGCCTGCTGGTACTGCGCGTCGGTGTCGATCCACAGCCCTTGAGCCAGCGAGAGCGGATCGTCGCCGAGCGCGACGGGCAGGCCCGAGCCCAGCCCGTTGCCCGGGCCATAGTCGCCGTCGACCGCGTGGCTGTTGTCGCGCTGCTGCGATCCGACCCGGACGTCCACATCGACGGCGCGGTCGTGATCCACCTGGTTGCGCAGCATCGCGCCGGCTTCGGCGACCATCCACAGCTCGGTGCGGTCGGTGAGGTCGTAGCCCAGGTAGTAGGCCGGCTCCTCGAGGTCCTCGTCTCGAAGCTGGGCGAAGTTGCGGCCCAGTTCGGTCTCGAGCATGGCCAGCACGGCCGCCCGATCGCCGACCGAAGCCTCGGCCCGCTCGATGCGGACCTTCATCTTCGTTCGGCCGCGACTGGAGCTGCCCCAAAGCGCAGGATCGGGCTGCCCGGCGAGCCCCGTACGGCACCCCAGGGCGAGCATTCCGATGAGACAGAGCCCCAGCGTGCGGCGCGGCATCCGGGCAAGGATAGCCCGTTTCGATCAGCGCTGGCTCGGCAGCTTGATTCGAGGCCGGTTGGGCAGATCCTTGCCACGGGGCCGGTATAGGACCGCGATTCGGCCGATCACCTGAGTGAGGTCCGCGCCGACCGCCTCTGCGAGGCCGGCGCTGGCGTCCTTACGATCCCCGTCGTAGTTCTGGCCGAAGCGAACCTTGATCAGCTCGTGTTCGGTCAGCGCGACGTCGACCGCATCCTGCACGCCCTGGCTCACCCCATCCATGCCGACCTGCACCAGGGGGTTGAGCTCGTGGGCGAGCGAGCGCAGGTGTGCGCGGTCCTTGCTCGTGATCTCGGGCTTCGCGGGGGGATCTTTCGGTTGGTTCATGACGACGGCGTCCAGCGGAGCCAGAGCAGAAACTCGACGTTACCATCGCGCCCCGAGATCGGCGACGTGACCTTGCCGTGGCAGGCGAACCCGCAGGACGCGGCGGCACGCTCGACCGAGGCGACGGCATCGGCCCGCGCCTGCTCGTCACGCACGATGCCCCCCTTCCCCACCCGGTCGGGCTCGAGCTCGAACTGGGGCTTGACCAGCACCACCGCGTCCGCGCCCGGAGTGAGGAAAGCAGGCAAATGCGGCAAGACCTTGGCGAGCGCGATGAACGAGCAGTCCGCCACCACCACGGAGACCGGCGCGTCGATCTGGGCAGGCTCGAGCTTGCGGATGTTCTGCCGGTCCAGCACCACCACCCGTGGATCGGACACCAGCTTCCACGCCAGCTGCCCGTAGCCGACGTCGACCGCAAACACCTTGGCAACCCCGCGCTGCAGCAGGCAGTCGGTGAATCCTCCGGTCGACGCGCCCACGTCCATCGCCACCCGTCCGGTGACGTCGAGGCCTTCGAACGCGTCGAGCGCCCCGGCCAGCTTCACGCCCCCGCGCGAAACGTACGGGTGCAGTTGGCCGACGACGGTGATCGCGGCATCGACCGCGACGGCGGTGCCGGGCTTGTCGACGGTCGTCTCCTGAACGCGGACCTTGCCGGCCATGATGAGCGCTTGCGCACGCGTCCGCGTCTCGGCCAGCTCGCGCGCCACGAGAAGTTTGTCGAGTCGCTCTTTTTTGACCGCTTTGCTCACCGCGTCATCCAACCTGCGTCGCCTGCGTGTAGCCTCCTGGGGTGCGCGAGTTTCTCGAGCGCCTTGCGCGTCCCGAAGACCGGTCCTTGTGGGCGCTGATCGCCATCATCGCGGGCTACGGGATGTGGGGGCTGTGGTCAGGGTTTCGCAGAAAACGCGCCGCCGAGCCAGCCCCGTCGCCGGATCGGGATCCGCAGGACTGATCATCTCCCTTGCAGGACTCGCCAGCGTCGGCTACCTTCCGTCGTCCAAAACGGGGCCGTAGCTCAGCTGGGAGAGCGGTGCGTTCGCAATGCACAGGTCAGGGGTTCGATCCCCCTCGGCTCCACACCACCACCCCGAGGCCCTTCGCCTCGGGGTTTTTCGTGCTCGCGTGTATACTTTTCGCCGGGGCGATCGATGTACAAGCTGTTCAAGCGCTCGCACATCCCTGGTCTGTTCGAGGTGCAGGTCTCTGGGGCCTGCGACACCGGCATCGCGCGGGACCACAATGAGGACGCGATCGCGATCCAAGAAGACGATGGCCGCGGGTACCACCTGTCGATCGTGTGCGACGGCATGGGAGGTCACAGCGCAGGTGAGGTCGCCTCCGCGCTCGCGGTCGGCGTGATCGGGGACTTCATCGCGCAGAACTTTGGACGCGCCGAGCCCGACGAGCTGCTGCGCGAGGCGTTCTCCCGCGCCGGCACGGCCATCGACGACCAAGCCGCGCACAACCCCAACGCCCACGGCATGGGGTGCACCTGCGTGGCGGTGCTCGGCATCCGCGAGCGGCTGTGGGTGGCCCACGCCGGTGACTCTCGGGCCTACCGCTTCGGCGCCGAGGGCGGCGCACAGATCACCACCGATCACACCATGGTGCAGGAGCTCGTCGAGCAAGGCCTGCTCACCCCCGAGCAGGCCGCCAACCACCCCTACCGTGGACGCATCAGCCGCTGCTTGGGTCACGGCAAGCAAAAGAGCGACGCCGACGTCAACGCCGTCGAGCTCGACAAGGGCGACAACATCCTGATCTGCAGCGACGGCCTCAGCGACGTCGTCTCGCTCGAAGAGCTCGTCGCCCTGGTCGGTCAGCGAGATGTACGCGACGCCTCGCGTCGGCTGATCGAGGCGGCCAACAAAGCCGGCGGCCCCGACAACATCTCAGCCATCGTCATGCGCCGCGTCGTCTGAGGCCTCTGCGCCCCGGCGCACTCCAGACGGTGCGGAAAGGGCAGGCAGAAGGCGCGAAGAACCGACGTCGTGGAACCTACTCGTCGCTCGGCTCAGCGCTGGCTGTTCCAGGCTGCGCCGGCCGCGACAGCTCGCGCATCCACGCGGGCCAGGCATCGACCCGCCTGTTGGCCCGTTGGATTCCAGCGCGGACATCACTCAGAGTCGGGGTCCGTGCTGGGGCTGGGGCTGGGCGATCTTCGTCCGGCATCAGTCGGAACTGTCTCATCTTTGGCATCCTCCCCGCGAAAAATCTCCAACGCGCCGTCCTCGCGCTGGAGGTAGGATCTTGGGTCCAAGGGTAGGCGGGGGCGTGATCCCTCACCGCGCTTCCACTCCGCTCGCAAGCCGTCCATGTTGCGTTGTTTACGCCGCACGGGGCGACCGTTTCCCACCGTGAGTGAAAAGAGGTCCACGAACCGGCGCGGCCCAATTCCCTCGAATGCTCGGAACTCGACGCTTCGGCGGTCCGGCTTCTTCTCATCTTCGTCGGGAAAGCAGATCGCGTCCGCGTGGAGCATCTGAGCTTTGCTCTTCGGATACGGCTCGACGTACACCACCGCCATGATCCCCGAGGCTACAATGTGCTTGGCGCAGTTGTGGCACGGAAAGGTCGTGCAGTAGAGCGTCCCATTTGTTGGCGTGACTCCCGAACGAGCGCACGACATCAGCGCCGCCATCTCAGCATGGACGGCTCGCCCGAACTCCGTCAGATCGAGGATCCCCGTTCCTTCGAGTCGCGCCTTATAGGCGGCTATGAGCGCGCCGCGTTCCGCCGGGCTAAGCTCTGATGCGGGATTCTCCTCGCCCGTGAGGGCCCTGATCACACCGACCAGAATCTTGTTCCGCTCGCGTTCGTTCGAGTCGTATCCACGCAAGTAGTCGGGGCCCAAGACAGCGGACGTCGCGGAAGAGAACGGGTCCGCACGGGGCCAATAGCTGCCTCCCCCCGCCGCAGGGGCATCGTTGGCTCCCGAGGCCACGACGTCGCCATGGGCGTTGGCGACGACGGCGCCCACCTGACGTGATAGGTCACCGGATCGGAGCGCCGCAGCGTACGCCATGAACATTGCGTGTTCCTCTTGCGTTGGCGGAAGAAACGGGCAGGACATCAACAGATCCACGACGCGCATCACCTTGGCCTCGACGGCGTTCGGATCGTTCGCGTCGATACGTAGATAGGCGTCCGCCAGCTCGAAGGTGTCGCGAGTTTGCTGACCGATGCTCTCGTCTTCTGCCGCGTCGATGTCCAGCAACAGGTTCGCCTCGTTCTGCTGAAAGTCCTTGTCGATCAGCGTCTGTCGCCGAACCCGCCGAGGAGCCGACACCCCCAACAGGAAGAACCCCTTCCCGTAGATGTGCCGAAGTCGCGTGACCTCGTCAGGATGCTTGAGCGATCGGATGATGTGGGCTTGCCGCCGCTTGGGAGTCGGCCTGCCATCCCTGTCCTGCGATCGTCCTTCGTTGATCGCCGCGACCGCCATCAACGCCAAGTAGTCACTTCCGTTGTCCCTTCGAAGGTCATTGCCGACACGCATTAGACGCTTCTGCCTCTCCGCTGGGCGTTCCTCAGTTGGTGGCCCTTTCAAAGCGCCGAGAAGCCTGGATATTCGAACGAGCGCACCAACTTTGTACCCGTGGGCAGCCACGGCCTCAAACAACGCCTTTTGAACGGCGTCGGTTGGTGTCCCGAGCGGTGACACGATCGCGAAAACCAATTCGGCGTTTGGCAGTTCGGCGCCAAGCGTGGCGACCTCATCACTCATGGCCCCCTTCGTAGCGGCTCAGCCCCTCCCCGTCACCATAAAGCTCTCCGAGGGCCAGGCTGCGGAAGGGTCGTCCTCCGGACAAGGCCGGCCGGCCGTCTTGCGCATCCGCCCTCGGTGGCCTCTGCGCCCCGGCGCCTGCGTCACGCCGACTTGCGCGACGCCTTCTTGGGCGGCGACTCGGGGTCGTAGCCCAAGGTCGGCGAGAGCAGCCGCTCGCACGCCGTCACCGACAAACCCTTGCGGGCCGCGTAGTCCTCGACCTGGTCTGGCCCCACCCGTCCGACGGTGAAGTAGCGCGACTGCGGATGGGCGAGGTAGATGCCGCTGACGCTGGCGGCGGGCATCATCGCGTTGCTCTCAGTGAGGGAGATTCCGACCGACGCTGCGCCCAGGAGGTCGAACAGCTTCGGCTTGTCGCTGTGATCCGGGCACGCGGGATAGCCGAAGGCCGGGCGGATGCCGCGGTAGGCCTCGGCCAGCAGCTGCTCGTTGCTCAGGGCCTCGTCGGCGCCGTAGCCCCACTCGCGCCGGGCGTGCGCGTGCATCCACTCCGCGAAGGCCTCGGCGAGCCGATCGGCGAGTGACTTGACCATGATGGAGCCGTAGTCATCGCCTGTGTCCTCGTACTCCTTGGCGATCGCCTCGGCGCCCAGCCCCGAGGTGACCGCGAAGCCTCCAAGGTAGTCGGGGCCCTCGTCCGCCGAGGCCACGAAGTCGGCGAGGCACAGGTAGGCCTCGGTGCCCGAGCGACTGGTCTGCTGCCGGAGCATGGGGAAGCGCAGACGCTCGTGCGCGCGCGACTCATCGGTGAACAGCACGATATCGTCGCCCTCTCGCTGCGCGGGCCAGAACCCCAGCACGCCGCGGGCCTGGAGCCGCCCGCCGTTCACGAGTTCGTCGAGCATCTTGCGACCGTTGTCGTAGAGCTCACGCGCGGCCTCCCCGTACTTGGGATGCTCGAGAATCTTGGGAAAGCGCCCCTTGAGCTGCCAGGCCGAGAAGAAATACGTCCAGTCGATGTACTTCGCGATCTCCGAAAGCGGCACGGAGACCTCGCGGCTGCCGATGAACGCAGGTTTGGCGAGCACGCCCGGGCCGCGGTCGAGCACCGGCGGCTTGCTCCGAGCCTCTTCGAGCGACAGCAGCGCCTTCATTGGACCGCCGCTGTGCAGCTGCCGCATCCGCTCTTGTTCGGCCCGATTGCGCTCGTCCAGCTCGGGCTTGCGCTTCGGATCGAGCAGCGCGCTGACCACCTCGGCCACCCGAGACGCGTCCGAGACGTGCACCGTCGGCTTACCGTACTTGGGTGCGATCTTGACCGCGGTGTGCTGTCGTGACGTCGTCGCCCCTCCGATGAGGAGCGGGACGCCGAACCCGGTGCGCTCCATCTCCGAGGCGACGTGGACCATCTCGTCCAATGAGGGCGTGATGAGCCCCGACAGTCCGATGATGTCGACGCCGTGCTCGCGTGCGGCCTCGAAGATCCGCGTCGCCGGCACCATCACGCCCAGGTCGACGACCTCGTAGTTGTTGCAGGCGAGCACGACCCCGACGATGTTCTTGCCGATGTCGTGCACGTCGCCCTTGACCGTGGCGAGCAGCACCTTCCCCTGCTTGCGCACCCCGCCGCCTTCCGCGGTCATCTCCTCCATGTAGGGTTCGAGATAGGCGACCGCGCGCTTCATGGCGCGAGCGCTCTTGACCACCTGCGGCAGGAACATCTTGCCCTCGCCGAACAGATCCCCCACGACCTTCATGCCGTTCATCAGCGGCCCCTCGATCACCTCCAGCGGGGTGGGCAACTTCAGGCGGGCCTCCTCGACGTCGGCTTCGACGTAGTCGAGGATGCCGTGGACCAAGGCGTGGCTCAGACGCGCCTCGACCGAAGCCTCGCGCCAGGACAGGTCCACGACCTTCTTCTTGCCCCCGCTCCTGACCGTCTCCGCGAGCGCGACCAGCCGCTCGGTGGCATCGGGACGATGGTTGAAGATGACGTCGTCGACGTGCGCCTTGAGTTCGGGCTCGATGTCGTCGTAGACGACCAGCTGGCCCGCGTTGACGATGCCCATGTCGAGCCCCGCCCTGATGGCGTGATAGAGGAACACCGAGTGCATCGCCTCGCGGACGGCGTCGTTGCCTCGGAACGAAAAGGAGAGGTTGCTGATGCCGCCGCTGACCTTGGCCCCCGGGCAATGCCGCTTGATCTGCCGCGTCGCCTCGATGAAGTTGATCGCGTAGTCGTTGTGCTCCTCGAGTCCGGTGCCGATCGCCAGCACGTTGGGGTCGAAGATGATGTTTGTCGGGTCGAAGTCGAGGCGCTCTCGCAGCAGGTCGTACGCGCGCCTGCAGATTTCCACCTTGCGCTCGATCGTGTCGGCCTGCCCGGTCTCGTCGAACGCCATCACGACGGCGGCGGCCCCAAACCCCTGGACCTTCGCAGCCTTGTCGAGGAAGTCGTCTTCCCCCTCCTTGAGCGAGATCGAGTTGACGATCGCCTTGCCCTGCACGCAGCGCAACCCCGCCTCGAGGACCGACCACTTGGAGCTGTCGATCATGATCGGGACCCGGGAGATCTCCGGCTCGGCCGCAACGAGCTTGAGGAACCGCTCCATGGCGGCCTCGGAGTCGAGCATGCCCTCGTCCATGTTGATGTCGATGATGTTCGCCCCGCCGCGCACCTGATCGACCGCGACTTCGAGCGCCGTCGCGTAGTCCCCCTCCTTGATCAGCCGCGCGAACCGGCGTGAACCGGTCACGTTGGTGCGCTCGCCCACCATGATGAAGTTGCTCTGAGGGGAGACGACGAGCGGCTCGAGTCCCGAGAACACCGAGTCGAGCGAGTCGACGCGGGGAATGGACCTCGGCGTGATGTGCTGCAACCGCTCGACGATCGCTTCGATGTGGGCTGGCGTCGTCCCGCAGCACCCACCGACGAGATTGACCAGCCCCGCCTCGGCAAACTCGAGCAGCTCGCCAGAGGTCATGTGCGGGTGCTCGTCGTACTCTCCGAACGCGTTGGGCAGCCCGGCGTTGGGGTAGCAGCTGATGAACGTATCTGCGATCTCGGCCAGCTTGGCCACGTACGGACGCATGTCCGCCGCACCCAAGGCGCAGTTGACCCCCACCGCGAGCGGCCGCGCGTGCGCGACCGAGGCCCAAAACGCCTCGATCGTCTGCCCGGACAGCGTCCGGCCCGACTTGTCCGTGATCGTCACCGAGAGGATCAGCGGGATGTCGACGCCCGTCGCCGCTTTCGCGTCCGCAACCCCCATGATCGCGGCCTTGGCGTTGAGCGTGTCGAAGATCGTCTCGACCAGGAGCACGTCGGACCCGCCGTCGATGAGGCCTCGCGTCTGCTCGGCGTAGGCATCCCGCACCTCGTCGAAGCTGACCGCCCGGAACCCCGGGTCATCGACGTCCGGGGACAAGGAGAGCGTCTTGTTGGTGGGACCGATCGCGCCCGCCACGAACCGGGGGCGGCTGGGGTCTCGCAGCGTCCACGCCATGCACGCGTCCTTGGCGATTCGGGCCGCTTCGACGTTGAGCTCGTACGCGAGCGCCGAAAGGTCGTAGTCCGCCTGCCCGATCGACGTCGCGCTGAACGTGTTGGTCTCGATCAGGTCTGCACCGACGGCGAGGAAGGAGTCGTGAATCCTTCGCACGACGTCGGGCCGGGTCAGGACGAGCACGTCGTGGTTGCCCTTGAGGTCGCGGCCATGGGAGGCGAAACGCTCCCCGCGATAGTCCGCCTCCGTCAGGTTCTCGCCCTGCAAGGAGGTCCCCGTCGCGCCGTCGAGAAAGAGGATGCGCTCGCGGAGGAGGGACTCGAGCTTGGAACGATGGGTGGAGGTCATGGGGAATCGCTTTCAGCTGGCGCAGGACTTCACGGCGGAGGGCTTGTGGGCGAAGGCAGTGACGACCCGAAAGTAGGGCTTGCGGCGCTCGCGAGCCGAGACGTCGCAGGACGGGACGGAGAAGCCGCGGTCGGTGAGCAGGCCGCAGAGGGCGTCGGGAGAGAAGCCAGCGTTGACGTGGTCGTAGGCGGCCGAGACCGACACGTGCTCGTGCCGGTCGAGCGTGACCACGACGAGGTGCCCCCCGGGTCGAAGCACCCGAAACGCCTCGGCGAGCGCTTCCTGAGGGCGCTCCGCGTACGTGAGCACGTGAAACATCAGGACCTGATCGAAGGATCCAGGCGCCATCGGCAGCGCGTGCATGTCGGCGGTGACGAACGAGAGGTTCTTCAGCCGCGCGAGCCGGTCCTCCGCCGCCGCCAGCACCTTCTGGCTCGAGTCGACGCAGGTGTACGCCCGAGCCCGCGGCGCGAGCAGCTGGGCGAGCACGCCGTCGCCCGATCCGATGTCCAGCACGTGGCCAAGGTCGATGAGTCCCAGGATGCCGCGGGCCAGCGCCTCCCACGTTCGCCCCGGAGAGTAGTGATGCTCCATGCGGCCGGCGACCTGGTCGGGCCACGCGCGACCATCGGTGCGTGCCTCGACGACCTCGGCACACCGGCCCGCATCGTCGTCGAGCAGCGCATCGTCGACGTGACCGCGGACGACCTCCCAAACGCGCAGGACCGCGGGCGTCATGCGCTCCTCTTCGAGCCTGTAGAAGGTCGACACTCCGACCTTGCGATCCCGCACCGCGCCGGCCTCCCGCAGCTTGCCCAGGTGGGTCGAAACGCGTGACTGCGACAGTCGGGTGACCCGGGTGAGCTCCGTGACCGTCAGCTCTTCGAGCGCCAGCAGCGCGAGTAGCCGCAGCCGGGTCGGGTCCGCGAACAGCGACATCAGCGCCGTATGGGCTTCGAGATCCATATATCCGATGAACCGGATGAACGGATAGATAACGTCATGCTCTGCAGCAAGCAAGCTCGATCAGGTCCGAATCTGGGCCTTTTCGGGCCATTCTTTGCTCTGTGGGATACGATCGACTCCGGTCATGACGCTCCGTCGATCACGCTGGCTGCGCTGGACGCTGCTGCTGAGTTGGCTCTTTCTGGCGCAAGTGGCGCACGCCGAGGTCGGCACCGCGGGGCCGCCGGCGGGTTGGCAACCGGCGGCGTCAAACTCGGAGGCGGGAGAGCGGGCGAAGGCATGGGCGGACGCGCTGAACGGAACCGTCTTGGAAACCTACGCCTCGCGGGCGCGGGACGAATACGCCGAGACGCTCGCCGTGATCGCCATCCCCGGCGCGATGACCACCGACGCCAGCGTCGAGCCCGACGCCGCGCTGTCCAACGCGGTTGGTCCGCTGTTCGAAACCGAGCCGAACGCACCGAGGTATCGCGACCATCGCTCGGGCGCGTCGATCGTCACCGGCGCGTGGATCGAGGACGACACGACCTACCAGGTCGCGGCCGCGAGCGTCGGCCCCAACCGCGTCGTCGTGCTGCTCGCCGTCCGATCGAACGAGGCGTCGCTGTACGCGAACGTGTTCGACGAGTTCTTGGCCGACGTCTCCGGGCTGGCGCCGGCCATCTCCGCGTTCGATCCCAAGCCGTTGCGATGGGGTGCCCTGCTCGCCGGGATCGCGACGCTGATCATCGCCTGGATCCTCGTGGCCAACTCCAGGGTTGGTGCCGATGGCGCCACGGCGATCGGCACAGTGGTGGCCCTGGTGTGCATCATGCTGACGCTCGTCGGCGCCCTCGTCGTGTATTCGTCGCTGCGCAGCGAGGTCATCCCGCTGCGCCTGGCCAACCTGTCTCCGGCCCGCATGGCGGTCGAGGTCGCCGGCCTCGGCCTCGTCCTAGCGCTCGTCATCTGGATCGTCGGTGCGATCCGCGACGGCACGGTCCGGCGCGTGGCGAGTGCCCCCACCGGAGGGACGTTCTCGGGCGCTCCGCGCACGATTTCTCCCAACCTGGTGCCGCCGCTGCGGCCTGCCGCACTCACGGATCCCGGCCACGGCATGCGTCCCGAGGACCTGGACGAAGCCGACCGGCAGGCGATGCAGGAGGCCAAGCGCCCCAAGCAGCACACCCTGGTCGGGGCGCCCTCACTCGCCGCCTCTGCCGAGTCCGAGGCGTTCGACCGCGTCTGGGCTGCAGCCCAGGCGAGCGACGTATCCGAGGTTGAAGTCGTGGCCCCGAAACCTCCAGACGTGCCGCCTGCCCCCGAGCGGACGATCGTCGGACCCCCGCCGGGGCCACACGTGCCGCGCACGAAGACCAAGACGAAGACGGAGGCGATGCTGTTTCCGCCCCCCATGTCGAGCAAGCCGAGCAAGCCGAGCAAGCCGAGCAAGCCGAGCAAGCCGGGCAAGCCCAACGAGCGCTAGAGCGCCCTAGAACCCGCGCGGCGGCTTGATCTCGATGCCGTCCATCAAGGAGTGCTCCCGCACCGCGTCGAGGTAGTACGCGGCCGGCTGACCACCGAGCAGCGCGCCGGCTTCATACAGCGCCTCCAGCTTCTTGCGAAGGTCGCCCAGGTGTTTGCCCGGGGGCAACGCGAGCCCCTCCATCAAGAGGTTGCCCAGCCCGGCCGGCAGCGGCTTGGGCTTGGCGTCCTCGGCCACGAGCCCGTCGATGCGCTCGGCGAGGGCGTGAATCGAACGAAGGCACGCGGCTCGCTTGCCCGGTCGCTTGGACGTGATGTCCGCCCGGCCGAGGTCGAGCAGGTCCTTGAGGAAGGGCTCCATCTCCCGATGAAACCGGCGAACGGCCGCGTCCGTCCAGGACGCCTCGTACTGTCCGGGACGAAGATGGTGCGCAATGAGCAGCTCGATCGTCGTGCGATCGGGCTCGGGGAAACCGATGCGAGCCGCCGGACCGCGCCGGAACATGCGAACGCCCTCTTCGGCGTGACCATGGAAGGTGACCTTGCCCCCGGGGAGGAAGCGCCGCGTCGGCACCTTGCCGATGTCGTGCAAAGCCGCGGCCCACCGCACGATGGGACGCGGGACGGCCTGGCGCACGACCGTCTTGGTGTGGTCCCAGACGTCCTTGTGCCGGCGTCCGCCCTCCTGTGAGAAGTCGTGCGTCGCGTCGAGTTCGGGGAGGATCTGCGCGAGGATGCCCGCGTCGCGCAGCCATTGCAGCGCGACGTGCGGGTGCTTGCCGCACAACGGAGGCGTCAGCAGCCCATAGAGCGTCTGTGGCCCGATCTCGACCACCCGCTCGGCGTGGGTTCTGATTTCGGCCGTGAGCGAAGGCTCGGGCATGAGCCCAGAGTCGGCCACCTGCATCAGTGGCGCGAACAGGACTCGCGGATCAGGGTCGCGGTGGGGAGCTGCGTCGGTCATCGCGAAGGCCGAGGCGGGCGTTTAGCACAGAACCGATGGTCCGCCCCACCAGCCTCACACATGGTACGCTGACAGCCTTCATGGCAGCGCAGTCCCCGCAGCTCGGGTACAACCACAACATCCCCCACAGGGGGCGGCTGTATCACGTGCAGACCGAGGACTCGGGCGTGCTGAAGGCCCACATCTTCACGCACATCTTCTACGACGGCACGATCATCTCGAGCAAGAAGGTCGAGTACCGCGAGAACATCGCCGCGCTGGAGGAGGGCGCGAAGGCCGACCCCGTGGTCATCGGCTTGATGCAGGAGTCGCACAAGTCGATGATCAAGCGGCTGCGCCGCAGCGAGTTCGACGAGAAGATCTTCGCGGTCATCGGGCCACACCCCGACGAAGAGCTCGAGGAGGTCGAAGCGCCACCGGCTCCGGCCGCCGAAGCGGACGGTCGACCTCAGCGACGTCCCGTCCCCGAGCCGCGCGAGGTCGAGCCCCAAGGGCCGCCGCTGTCGCAGGGCAAGCCCGGTCCCACCGTCGATCCCAGCCTCTCGCACCCGGTCTACGCGTCTCAAGAAGCGCGGTCTCAGGTGGCAGCGAGTGCGGCGGGTCACGGCAAGAAGCGGACGACCCGAGGTCCGGGACGGATTCGGCGACGCGCCATCGGTGGCATCGGTGGACGCGGTGTCCAAGCCGGCACCACGCCGGTCGCCGCGCGCCGCGACATCATCGTCGGCAAGTTCGCCAGCGAGCACCAGGCTGATCTGGACGAAGAGATCCTGGCCCTGCTCCGTGAAGACGGAGCGTGACGCTGCCATCGACGGCGGGCGCAGGTCTCAGGGCCCGAGCCAGACGAAGCCCGGGCTGCCCTCGGCGACGTAGCTGAGGTTGTTGACCGCGTTGTCACGCTCGGTCGCACTGACCGTGTAGAAGTGCCGCCCCGCGGGACTTCGCAAGCGGTACAGCGCCGTTGCGCCGCACGTCTGGGTGGGCGAGAGGTAGCCGAGCGTGTCGGCGATGGACCCCGCTCCTTCACAGGTATTGCTGGTGGTGAGGAACGTGTTTCCGCCGCCGATGTCGCAGCGGTGCAGCGCGGTCAGCCCCTCGTGCTGCTGCGTATACATCCACCAGTAGTCCTGCGACTCCAGGAAGCGGCTGGCCTGCGTCGTCTCTGCCAAGACGTTGGTGTAGTAGTGACCGTTGGGACCGTTGGCGCGGTGCACCGACTCGCGGCACCCGGCCATCGCCCCCTCGTCGCACGAGCCGTTGCAGTCGTCGTCGACCGCGTTGCAGGTCTCCGCGGGCAGCTGACAGACCGCGTCGCACCCCTCGCACGCGGTGACACCTTGGCTGCCGCACTCCGTCGTGCACGCCTCACCCGCCGCGCAGCCGTTTTGGGTTTCGCACCCGTTGGCCGGCAACCCATCGCAGTCTCCCCAGCCGTTGTCACAGCTGCCCACTTCGCACGCGCCGAAGATGCACATCGAGGCGGCGTTTGGAACCACGCACGTGATGCCGCAGTCGCCACAGTTGGCGGCGTCGGTCTGGAAGTCGACGCACAGGACACCGCACGCAAAGAGGCCGTCTGCGCATGCCACCGGAGGCCCCGAGGACGAGCCTTCCGCCGAAGCCTCGAGTTCGCCGGTGTCCAACGACTCCGTGCCCTCGATCGAGGTCGTGCTCGGCGACCCGGAGCCGGGCGAGGTCGACCCCTCCTCGGTCGCCATCGTCGACGCGCCAGGCCCGGACGCGAAGGGCGTGCCCCCACCCCCGCCGTCCGCGCACGCGGCCAGCGAGAACCCAGCGAGCAGAACGACGCGCCGCATCACACCAAGATGCCCGAGAGCGCGTCCGACGTCTCGCCGCCGCTCCAGCCGAAGCTGGGCGTGGGCAGCCCCAGCGCCCGAAGCACGGTGACGTGGGCCATCGAGTAGTTGCCGCCCGGTTCGCGCACGTGCACGCCCCGATTGAGGTTGCCGCAGCCCCCGCCCGCGATGACGATCGGCATCTCCGAGGTGCTGTGCTGCCAGCCCTCGCCATACTCGGAGGTGCCGAGGATGACCGCGCGGTCCATCAGCGTCTCGCCCGTCGGGCTCGCGACCGCCTGCAGCTTGTCCATGAAGGCCGAGAAGCACTGCATTTGGTAGGTGGTGATCGCGTTGACCCGGTCCCAGTGCCCGTCGTGACAGGTCTTGTGCATGCCATCGGGCACGCCCAGGTTGGAGAACACGTGCGTGGTGGCCGGCGATGTCAGCATGAAGCTGAACACGCGCGTCATGCCGCAGCCCAGCGCCAGGGCGAGCAGCTCGCCCATCACCTCGGTCTTCGCCATCAGGTCGGTGGGGTCGCTGGGCTTGGACCCCGGCTCGCACGAGACGCCGCTGAGCTCGAGCCGGCGCTGAATCTCGTTGATGTGATCGAGATGGTCGTCGAGGCGCGCCCGGTCCTTGGGTCCGAGCTTGGCGCGCAAGTCGTTGGCATCCTCGAGCACGGCATCGAGCACGCTGGCCCGGCGCTCGAGCGCCTCGTAGTCGTCGGGGATGTCGAACAACATGCTCCACAGCTGCGAGGAGCTGCTGATCGGCAGGTTGAGGGAGTCGGGGCCGTTGTAGCTGATCGCGTTCCAGTGACCGTAGTCGTGGAAGCGCGCCTCGCTGGCGCCCAGGACCAAAGAGCGATAGGGCGGCGGTTGGGCCCCGTAGAAGTTGGCGTCCTTGGCCACCACCTGGTCCAAGGAGGGGCGCAGCGCGGTGAGGGTGTGCGAGGGGTGGTCGAAGCCCTCGGGCCTGATCCGATCCCCGGTGAGCGCGACCATGAAGCCCCGCATGTGCCCGTCGGACTGGCCCGGCGGCGACGCAGGGACCTCGGTGTGCGGGGTGAGCCCCGTCGCGACGCTGGGCTGATGCGCGGCAAGGTGTTCGAGCAGCGGCGAGGGTGTGTAGCCCGCCCCGACCGTGCCCGGCGTCCACACGTCCGTGTTGCCGGCTTGCGGACCACCGTGGCCACCGTGCCAGGGCGTCCCGTTGGCCCAGAAGAAGACGCCGAAGATGGGTCCCTCTTCGGAGCCGTCGGCGAACGCACCGTTGGTGCCCATCATGGCTTCGAGCGGCGGCAGCGCGAGGGAGACGACGCCGCCCCCCAGGGCTCCCTTGAGGACGGTGCGGCGGGATAGGAACTTGCGGGGTTTCATTCGCCTTCCTCCGTTTGCTCGCTGACGAAGCGGAAGCTCTCGTGCCGGACCAGCTCGACGAGCAGCTCGGCGAATCGGTGGTCGTGTTCGTCGAATCGTTCGGCCAAGTCCTCGAGCGCCGGTTCCTCGCCGGCGGTCTCGAGCCGGCCGTTGGTGTGGCGGAACAGCTGCTTGACCACGCAGGGCCCGACGAAGGGGTTCGTCGCCAGCACGTCGGCCAGCTCGCGCGCGTCGGTCAACGCGTTGCCGTCGAGTTCGCCGGTCGCGTCGACCGGAAACCCGTTGTCGGTGGTCCGGAACGCGCCGGCGCTGTCGAAGTTCTCGAAGAGGAAGCCGGGCGGGTCGATGAACGCGTGACACGCCGCGCACGCTGGGTCGACGCGGTGCTGATCGAGACGCTCGCGGAGCGTCCCACCCTCGGCGGGGTCGGGGACGGTGGTGTTGACGTTGGGCGGGGGCGGCGGCACCTCCATGCACAACACGCGCTCCCGGAGGTACTTGCCCCGCAGCGTCGGCGAGGTCTCGGTCTCGTGGGCGTTCATCGTCAAGAACGCGCCGAGGGTCAACATGCCCGCCCGCGGGCCGTCGGCCGGAAGCTCGGCCGGGGCGAAGGAGATCTCCGAAGCGCCCGGTGGCGCCTCGATCCCATACAGGGCGGCCAGCTCGGTATTGACGAAGGTCGAGCGGGTGCTGAACAGCCGCCGAATGTCGGCATCTTGACGGTAGACCAAGTCGTCGACCAGCAGCTCGACCTCGGTACGCATCGAGTCCGCCATCGTGGTCGAGAACCCAGGGTAGATCGCGGGGTCACGGGTGACGCCGTCGAGACGCGCCAGGTCGAAGTACTGGGCGAAGAACGCCTGCACCGATCCGCGGGTCCGCGGGTCCGCCATCATCCGACGAGTCTCGGCCTCCAGCACGTCGGGATCGTGCAGCGAACCGTCCTGCGCCGCCGCCGTCAGCGACGCGTCGGGCAGGGAGTCCCACAGCAAGAACGACAGCCGCGAGGCGAGCTCGTAGCCGGTGTAGCGCAGCCGGGTCGCATCCTCGGGGTCGGGCTCGCCGAGCTCGACCCGGTACAGGAAGTTGGGGGACTGCAGCATGCCGGACACCGCGAGGCGAAGGCCGCGGTAGGGCTCGCCCTCGGCGAGTGCGGCGCTGGCGTTGGTCCAGCGATCGAGCTCCGCGGCGGTGAGCGGTCGGCGAAAGGCCTGGCTCCCGAACGCCTCGAGGAACTGTCGCGAGCAGGCGTCGCCCGCCGCCGTGACGGCGCAGCCGATCAGCGCATCGCGGCGCTCGGTGTCGGCCCATACCGCGTTGGTCAGGGCATCGGCGGCCTCTTCGTACTGCTGCGCCCCGAGCTCGGAGAGCGTGGTGCTGGTCGCTCCGATCGACACGAAGAGGTAGGGATTGGTGTCCGGCTCCAGCTGGACCTCGGGCAGCGGCGACCCGAGCAGAGCGTGCACCGCGTTGCGGTACTGCAGCCCCGTGAGCCGCGGCAAGACCTGCGGGCCGGGTACGAACGGCTCGCTCATGGAGCCGGTCTCGTCCCCGGTCTCCTCGCCGGGGTCCGTGTCGCCCTCTTCCGCCGCGTCGGTGTCACCTCCCGCCGAGGTCGAGCCGGCTCCCACCCCCGCACGCCCGATGTCGCTTCCACACGCGGTCAGAACCACCGCGCACGCCAAGAATCCGCTCCGTCGCATTCACTACCCCCCCTCGACCTTAACATGGTTGGGTCCTCGAGCCGTTCGACCGTATTCCTTTGCCGTCGGTGTGGTCTGAGCTACGTTTGCCGGCACAAATGCGCGTTCCAACGATTTCGACCCGAGTCCGCTGGATGCAAACGCTGCTGATTGGCGGCGCGCTGCTCGGCCCCGCCACTGCCTGGGCTGGTGAGGTCAGGTTCGGCGCCGAGGAGATCGCCGTCGACGACAGCGGCAACATCACGGCCGAGGGCAAGTCCTCCGCCACCACCACGCTCAAGAGCGAGCCCGGCGAAGAGCTGTGGACGCTCAACGTGTGGGCGAAGATCGACAAGGGCGCACCTGGGCCGCTGTACGTCGAGTTCGTCGGCGAGCTCCCCGGCGGCAAGGAGTACGTCACCTATCGGTACGAGCACTCCGACTACGACGGTGAAAAATTCGTGTCGCTCAGCTTCGATCTCGAGGGCAACAGCGGCTTCAACAAGGGCAAGACCTACAAGGTCAAGGTCCTGCAGGCCGCCGCGAAGGAAGGCCGTCCCGACATCGTCTTCGCCACCGGCAAGCTGACGCTCGAGTTCACCGAGGCCGAACCGGAGGACGAGGACGAGGATGAGGGCGAGGGTGGTGACCCCGACGACAACGCGGAGGCCCAAGACGAGTTCGACACCCTCGCCGGCCCCGACGATGGCGCCGGTGACGGCGCCGGCGAGGGCCCGCCCCCGGTCGACCCCGAATCCAAGAAGGGGTGCTCGGTCGGCAGCACGGATCTGGGCGCACCCGCCGTCGCGGCGCTGTTCATCCTCGGCCTCGTTCGTCGGCGCAACGACTGATGCGGTTTCACGAGCGGACCCACGGGGTCTACTTCGACGACCTCGACGCCTTCGGCATCCTGCACAACGCCCGGTACCTACTGCTGTTCGAGCACGCGATCGGCTCGTTCTGGAGCCTGCTGGGCTGGGGCGGGCCGCTGAACTTCAACAGCAGCCCGGACCAGTACCACCTGGTCCGGGCCAATCACCTCGAGTACGAGCGCCCGGTCGAAGGCACCGGCGAGGTCCGCAACCGGGTCTGGGTCGCCAGGCTCGGCCGCTCCAGCCTCACCTTCGGCTTCCGCGTGATGCCGCTCGACCAGGACGTCGACCACGCCAAGGGCGAGCGCGTGATCGTCCGCGTCGATCCGAGCACCAAGCGTCCGGTCCCGTGGAGCGACGACTTTCGCGAGAAGGTCGGACCCTACCGCGCGGATCTGAATCCCACGCCCGAGCCGGGACCCTCCACCTGAGGGCCCATCGAGGCCGGTGACCATCGGCCACCGACCGTCGGGGCACCTGGGGGCGGCGTCGGCGGGCGTGCACACCCAAGCTCAGTTCATGACGCTCCTGGGTCGACTCAAGCGCGCACCTGTCGTTGAAGTTTCGAGCGCGGCCACGAGGATCGCCGCCGGCCTCTGGGTCATGAGCACCTGGCTGGCCCGGCTCTCCCTGCGGGTGGGCGGCGCGTAGTTCGGCGCGTAGTTCGGCGCGTAGTTCGGCGCGTAGTTCGGGGCCGTAGGGGCCCTACCCTTCGTCCGGCACGCAGTCCTGCGCGTCGCTGCCCTCGGGGCACACGCCGCCCGCGCCGACCTCTTCGCACACGCCAGGCTCGCTCGGGCAGCAGTCGAACGTGTCACTGCCCTCGAAGCACGCCCCGGTGCCGCCCACGGGCTCGTCGCAGACGCCATTGCGGGTGAAGGGACACACCGCCGGCGGGGCGCACAGGTCTGCGACGCACAGCAGCCCTTCGTCGCACGTCCCCACAGTCTCTTCACCGACCGGCTCGATGCAGTGGCAGGCCGGGGCCCCTCGAGGACAGGCGATGCATGCGTCGAGAGCTGGTCGCGGGCGACCACGAACAAGAGAACCGTGACAAATCGGGCCCCGACACGAGCTTGCGACCGAGCGTGGGCTTTGGACGGCAATGGGTCCGATTCGGATGGCTCTAGGCTGACCGACAGAGCCCTGCGAGGGCCTGACTTCTTCCGTCAGGCGTTCTACGGGCTTTTTGGTCACGCCATGGAACCCGAACCCGGATGAATGGCGAGCCCAGCTTCGAGGTCAACCGGCCTTAGAGCCAGAATGCGTAGGTCCCAGACGTCTGTCGTGTGAGCCATGGCCGTGCTACCTCGCATGCCCGAATGGGCAAGGGACATCACAGACGGACGCCGGCCGAGCGTCGCCGCCCTGTGCCCCACCGTACGCGGCCGGCGCGACCTTGCTGAGCAGGCTGCGGAGTCACGAGCGAAGGCAGCCGCCCGGTCCTGCCCTCGAGAGGAGCTTCGGAAGGCGGCTGAATCGGTCGCGGAGTCGGCGGAGTGTTTCGCAGCTCGCGACCGACCGAGTCGCGGCAGAGCTGCGTGCCGAACGGCGTTCGACGGTCGACGATGACCCGATTGGCGCCGCGTGGAGTTCACCCTCCGGGCTGATCCCGCTGGTCGAGCTCTCGTCGCCGCGGTCGTCGACACTGAAGGCCCGGGCGTCCCGTGGACGTCGGACGTCCCTGGCGAACTGGTCATCGGGGGACAATGGTCTCGTTGCCCGCCTCGAACGCGACCGCGCGGACCGTTTCACCCCCCGGCGGAAACGCGACGGCCTCGACCAGCGCCACGAGCTGCGGAGACCACTGTTCCGGCGTTTCGATCACGGCGGATTCTCAGGCGGGAACGGCAGAACTCAACTGGATGCTGGCCGCTTGGCGAGCAGGAGGCGACGGTCGATGGTGTCTCGTAGCCGGATTCGAGTCGAACCGGCCGTCGCGGACGGGCGACTTGGCACGAGATCGTCGCTGGAGATGCTCTTTTGCTCTCAGGCTCGGCAATGGGAGCAAGTGCGGTCGTCTATGCGTCGAACCTTGTCCGTTCTACTTCGGCCACGCAGGATGATCGGCTGGAACACGAACCCTGGCGGGACATGGACCCATCCAGATCGAGTACGTAAGCCCCGTGACGGGCGAGACGTTCGAGTTCTTCATCGGTGCGACGACTTGGGAGTAGGATTCGCGTGACACGCTGGCTCCTCCTTCTCATCGCGGTCGGGTTGCGGCATGTGAGGAGCCACTCTCGAAGATCAGCCTGGAGAGGTTGTCTTCGAGGGGGACTTCATCGAGTTTCGTGTGACCGACGATGCGCCGGTGTACTGCGCGGGCGTGCCGGAGTATTTGGACCGTTACACCGGGGCGCTCTACGAGGAGTTGGGGGTCGAACCGGGCGAGGACTTGGTCAGCTACTCGCTGGTCGTCCCGAAGGGTGCGGCCTGAGGGCGATATTCTGATCGGTTTGAGTCCGTGGGGATTACCCGGGATTCCGGTTCCAACACGAGTTGGTGCACGTGGTGCAGCGAGAGGGTACGGTCGGCAATACCTCCTGACAGAGGGGCTCGCGGAGTTGTTCGGAGGCGATGCCTCAACATCGGACCGGACTTCGACAGACGGGAGTGCAGAGGAACTCGTCGACATCATCGAGGAGGACGAGAGGGATCCGCGGCTACGCGTACGGTGATGCTCGGCGGTTCGTCGCGTACCTCGACCATCGTTTCGGAAGGGACGTCCTTCTTCGCCTGCTGGAGAGCACCTCCCGCAGTGATGTGTCTGTCGAGCAGTTCACCTCGAAGGTAGAGGATGTGACCGGAGCGCCGGGATCGGACCGACATCGCCGGGGATACGATGACTCCGAGGTGTGTGAGCAGCACGCGTACTGGGACGCATCGCCTGCCTGCTTCGCTGCGGAGCCGTTGACTCTGTGCGAGGGGGTGGAAAACGCTCGGCACGTCGTCGCGCTGGATTGCGCTGCTCCTGACGTCCTTGGAGAGCGGAGGGATGAGTTCACCGATGGCGAGGGGCGCGAAGTTTGGACGTACCGGACGGTCACGTTCGAGCTGGCCGGTGGCTATGCATCTCGATCGGTGGGCAGTGGGGTGAAGAAACCGTCGGTTACATCGAGCTGAAAAGTTGCCGCGGCGGCTGCGGTTCGTTTCTCCAGAGCTTCGAAGTCTCTCGATATGCAGGGTTCACGTATGACTTCGACATCGATGAGCCCGGAGAGTACCTGCTGAAGGTCGCCCGGCCTCTCGACGCCCCGAGCATGATCGAGTTCTTCATCTCCGGGGCGTGCGGATAGGGAACCCTTCCCGCAAGCCTTCGAGGAGAAGCTAAACGCGGCGAGAGGCCCCCTTGGGGGCTTGGGGGGCCGTTTCGAGGGGGGCTTTTCAGCCCCCTTTTCCGCAAGGGTCTGACGAGCAACCCAAACGGTGCAGCCGAGTTCGGCCGCGAGCTCGCGCCAGGAGACGCCACGTTTGCGGAGCCTTCGAACCTGGGCGGCCGACGGCCCGGGCGAGCGAGGTCGGCCGACGCGCTTTCCATCGGCTCGGGCCTTGGCCATGCCCGAGCCTGGTGCGCTCGGAGGTGAGGGCGCGCTCAAACGCTCAAACTCGGCGACGACTCCAAGCATGGTGAGCATCAGGCGGGACATCGCATCGCCGTCGGGGCGCAGGTCGAGGCCTTGGGTGATCGAGGTGAAGCGGACGCCGGCGTCCTCGAGGGCGCGGAGGTTGGCCAGAAGGTCGAGCGCGCTTCGGCCGAAGCGGTCGAGCTTCCAGACGAGCACGACGTCGATGCGGCCGCGGCCGGCGGCTTGCATGAGCTTGGCGAGGCCGGTGCGATTCTCGAGCGCTGACGTGTCGACCATCGCGAGGATCCCCGCGGAGCGAGCCGCATCGAGGGGCGACGTCCCGCGCGGCATCAGGTTCGAGGCCGCCGCGAACGCGCTCTGGGACGTCCTGGGCGCGGCTCGATCCGCGCGGGGTGCTCGGGTCACACGCACGGCAGGCGCCTCGGTGAGGGGCCCGACGGCATCCGTGGCGGGCGACTCGGAACGGCTCGGCGTGTGCACCTCGGCGGGCGCCATCGGCGTGACGGGATCATCCACGGGCAGCGCGGGCGTGGGGCGGGCAGGACGCGGCGCGCGTGCGGCGAAGCGGACCCAGCCATGCGCTCCTCCAAGACGACCTCCCCGGACTCCGGCCCAAACTCCGGCAGGCTTCGCTGCGCCAGCAGGAAGACCGCCCCGAGGACCACGAAGCAACCTGCGGTGGTGCCCCACAATGGCCAGTCGAGCTCGAGCGCCGAAGCCACGGGTTCGAGGGCGTCGCCGACCTCCACGGAGATCGTCACGCCGCCGTGCTCGATCCAGCAGCGCGCGCCCGCCGGCAGCGTCGTCTGCGAGACGAACCGTGCCAACCCCACCACGACGAGCACCGCGCCGAGCACCCACCAGCGGGTCGACGCCGGCCGGACCGTAGCCGGCCGCAGCTGTCGCGCGTCGATCACCGCGCCCCGGAACAGGGCGCGGTGATCGACGCATCGAGGGGACGCTGGGGCTACGCTGGGCATCGGCCAGATCGGACCTGCTCGCCCGACCCTGCGCTGCGGGGCCAGGCACCTCGGGCCCTTCTCCCCTTCGTGCCCTCCCGGCCCTGAAAGGTTCTCCCCCGGCGACCGAAGGCGGATCAACCGGGGTTGAGCACGAACGGGTACGTCACCATCACGGCACCACCGCCATCGGGCTTGGGGAAGGTCCAGCGCCGGACGGCCTTTGCGACGCAATCCCCGACGTTCTTGTCTCCGAGGGTCGAGCTTGCGACGACCGCCATCGGGACCTTTCCGGTGCTTCCGATCGTGAACTGAATCGAGACGCGGCCCTGCAGCCTGGGGTCGCGAACGAGCCCTTGGTTGTAGCAGTGGCGCACCTGGTTGATGTGCGCCCGCACGACCCGGCGAACGATGTCCTTGTCGAGCGCGCCGCGGACGGTCGACTTGGTGGCGCGAACGACCGGCTGCTTGCGTTGCCGGCTGTCGAAGCCCGCACCCTTGCCGCGCGTGTAGCCGATGCCGTTGCCCCCGGTCCCGCGGGTGCCGATGGTGCCCACCGTGCCCAGACCGAGCACACCGTCCGCGTTCCCGCCCCCGCCGCGGCCGGTGCCGACGATCCCCAGCCCGCCCATGCCGTGGCTCTCGCCGATGTCCGTCCCGGTCAGGCCACCCCAGACGTCGGCGTCGTCCTGGCCGACCGCAAACGCGCCACCGCTGGGGCTGGCGAGGAAGTGCCCGCTGTCGCTTTGGATCACCCCCAGGATGCCCTGCTCCCGCGCTGCGACATCGGGAGAGAAGGTGCGCGACATCTGCATCGGCGCGTCCTTGGGTCCCTTCATGGCGAAGCGCTTGTGCTCCGCGACCTTCGACTCGGGATTGCCCATCGCGCCTTCCGCACCCGGAGCGCGCTTGCCCGCGGATCCAGGCTCTGCCAGCGCCTTCCCGTCCTCGAGCGGCTCGTCGTCGGGCTCGTCGGGCTCGTCGAGGTCTTCATCGGGCTGCTGGATGTAGCCCACGAAGCGGTTGAAGGTCTGCGCATCGTCGAGCGAGAAGTCGCCCTGTGCCGGCATCGCCAGCTGTGCCAGCCCGAGCAGGCTGCCCAGGCCGATGAGCGAGGCGGCGTTGTACATCCAGAAGGCCTTGTCGGCGCGGCCGCGCCCGGCCACCACGGCGCCCGGCTTGACCGCGTTGACGTGGAAGGTGATCTCGTCGTGCCGGATCCGGCAGCGAGCCCCGCGCGGCAGCGGGAACGTGAACGCTGCGCCGTCCGCCACGGCCTGCCCGGACGTCACCAGGTCTTCGAGGCTGTAGCGCTGTCCCTCGACCGTGACGTGCCCATCCATGCCCGGAGCGAACTGGACGGAGGTCTGGCCATCGGGCTGGGTCGAGACCAGCGGGAACGCGGCCGCGTTGGGCAACGTGGCCGCGGGCGTCGCGAACGACGTGTCCTCGCCCTCGCCGATCGTGTAGCGACTGCGATCGCGATCCGAGAGTCGCGCCGCACCGAAGCCCAGCGGGACCAGCCCGATGAGACCCAGCGCGAGACCGAGACCGCCCCACGCCGAGCCGGGCGCCTGGGGAGCCGGACGCCCCGCCTGCGCGGCGTCTGCCTTGGCGACCTCATAGGCCTGCCACGCCTCGCCCTGCATCGCCGTCTGGGACGCGAAGTAGCCGATGCCACCGAGCAGCAGCACGCCGCCCAGCGCCAGCAGGCCGGCGGCGCCTCGGGAGCGCGTGCCCGATCCTACGTGCTGAACGTCGAGCACGGTGTCTGCGTACAGCGCCATGACCTCGGCCACCTCGGGCGCGTCGGTCCGCTCGAAGGCCTCGGCGCCGGGTACCGCGGAGGGTCGCACGGCGTGGGCCGTCGGCGCGCTCAGCCGCACTCGATAGGGCCCGACCGACAGCGCATCGCCCAAGCGCACCGTGGTGCTCTTGTTCACCCGACGTCCGTTGACCGAGGTGCCCAGCGTGCTGCCGAGATCGACGAGCCGCAGGTGGTCCCCCTGAACCTCGATCACCGCGTGCATGCGGGCGACGGCTTCGTCGTCGATGTGAAGATGTGAAGACGGCAGGCGGCCGATCTTGATCACGTCTTGGGTCAGCGTCGCGGCGTCGACGAGCTGCTCGTCGCGCCAAACTTCGAATCGAATGGCTCGGGGCATGGGTTTCCTTTGGCCGCGGTGCCCAAGCCCCTCGGAGAACCGTCCCCGGCCACGGCGTGGACGGTCTTCGCTGGAAGCGGACGATTCCGCCGAGCAGGCGGTCACTTGCGGTCTCAGAGCAACAGACAGCGCTCCGGGACCAAGGTTCCCCAGGCCGCGATTTCTTTGTCCCCGCTCTCGCCTCTATACTCCGGGCGCTTTGGCACAGCCGCGATTCTCATCCCGATGGGGGCTCATTGTGAGCGTGCTGGGCATTGCCGTCGGCACGGGGAACATCTGGAGGTTCCCGCGGATCGCGGCGCAGAACGCCGGGGATGCGGGTGCGGGCGCGTTCCTGATCGCGTGGATCGTCTTCCTGTTCGTGTGGAGCGTGCCGCTCATCATTGCCGAGTACGCGCTGGGTCGCTCGGCACGGCGCGGAGTCGTGGGCAGCTTCGTGACCCACGGCGGCGCGCGGCGAGCCTGGATGGGCGGGTTCGTGGCCCTGACTGCGACGGCGATCATGTTCTACTACTCGGTCGTGGCCGGCTGGTGCGTCCACTACCTGGGCGCATCCCTCCTGCAGGATCTGCCCGCGACGACCCGTGCCTCCACCGCGGTCTGGGAGAGCTTTCAGAGCAGCGGCCTGCCGGTGGTCTTTCACGGCCTCGCGATGTTCACCAGCGTCATCGTGGTGCGTCGCGGCATCGGTTCGATCGAGAAGCTCAACCGAGTGCTCGTCCCGACGCTGCTGGGCGTCGTCCTCCTGTGCATGGTTCGCACGCTCCTCCTGCCCGGATCGGGCGAAGGTATCGCGTACCTCTTCACCCCGGACTGGCAGCAGCTGCGCGACCCCAACGTGTGGCTGGAAGCGCTGACGCAGAACGCTTGGGACACCGGCGCGGGATGGGGACTCATCCTCAGCTACGCCGCGTACATGAGCGCCCGGCACAGCGTGGTCAAGAGTGCCCTCATCACCGGCGTCACCAACAACGTCGTGTCCCTCATCGCTGCGGTGACGATCTTCGGCACGGTGTTCTCGGTCCTGGGCACCGAGATGAGCCGGCCCGAGGTGCTCGCCGTCATGAAGGACAGCGGTCCGGCCTCCACCGGGCTCACGTTCATCTCGATGCCACAGCTCTTCGCCCGCATGGCGCTGGGGAAGCCGCTGTCCGTCCTCTTCTTCATGGGGCTGAGCTTCGCGGCGCTCTCCTCCCTGCTCTCGATGGTCGAGCTCGCGGCCCGGACCCTCGTCGACCACGGGATGGAGCGAGGCCGCGCCGTCACCGTCGTCGGCCTCGTCGGTTTCAGCCTCGGCATCCCCTCGGCGATCAACCTCGACGTCCTGGGCAATCAGGACTTCGTCTGGGGTGTGGCCTTGATGATCTCCGGACTCTTCGTCGCGCTGTTGGCCAAGGACGTCGGGCTCGACCGCATGCGCGCCGAGCTGGCCGACCAACCCGGAGAGTGGGATCCCTCGCGCGCGTGGGTGCTCATCCTGCGCTTCGCCGTACCCACGCTCGCGGTGGTCCTGCTCGGATGGTGGTTGTACCTGTCGGCCACCGCCTACGCCCCCGACACGTGGTGGGATCCCACCGACACCTACTCCGTGATGACCTGCCTGCTGCAGTGGGGCGTCGCGATCGCGGTGCTGCTGGTGCTCGGCCGGCGCCTCGCGGCTCCCTTCGAACCCAAGGCCGAGGATCCATGATCCCGATGCTCGCCACGGGCCTGCTGGTGTCGACGCTCGGCGATCCGTTCTCGCTGGAGTGGTCTGCACCGCCGGGATGTCCACAGACCGATGAGGTTCGCAGCCGGATCGCGGCCGCGCTGGGGCCCGTGGAGGGACCGGAGCTGCGCGCCCAGGCTCGCGTCACCCAGACCGATGCCGATCGGTTCGAGCTGTCCCTGGCGCTGAGCCGAGAGGGTGAGCCCGAGGGCGTGCGCACGCTGCAGGGGCCCACCTGCCGCGCGGTCACCGACGCCGCCGTCTTGATCATCGCGATCGCCATCGATCCGAATGCGGCGCAGGTGCTGTCCGAGCCCGAGCCCGAGCCCGAGCCCGAGCCCGAGCCCGAACCCGAACCCGAGATCCCAGAGCCCGAACCGGAGCCCCCTGCACCGCCCGAGCCCAAACCCGAGCCTCCTGGACCCCAGACGCCCCCGTCCGTGGTCCCCGCGCGGGACGTCCCCGAACCCGACGTCCCCGAGCCACTGCTCCCCATCCACGTCGATCTCGTGCTGGATGGTGGGATCGGCGTCGGCAGCCTGCCCGGAATCGGCGGAGCGCTGGGCGGCCACGCGGCGGTGTACGGCCGCCGCTGGCGAGCCGAGCTCGGCGCGAGCTACGAGACGCCGCGCGACGCCGCGGCCCCGACCCGCCCCGACGTCGGCGGCCGCTTTCAGCTGTGGTCGATCGACGCGCGCGGATGCCCGACCTTTGGCGACGGACCGCTCACCGTGCCCATCTGCGTGGGCGTGAGCGCGGGCCTCATGCATGCCAAGGGCACGGGCAATCTGCAGAGCCGCTCCGCCGCCTCGGCATGGGTCGCGGCTGCCCTCGCCCCCGCGCTGCTGTGGCGACCACCGGCACTCGCGCAAGGGCGGCTGATGCTCGGCGTCCGCGCCGAAGGCCTGGCCTCCCTGACCCTGCCCGGGTTTCGGACCACCGAGACCGTGGTCTACGTCGCCAGGCCCTTCGGAGGTCGTTTCAGCGCGCTCATCGGATTTCGGATGCGGTAATTCCGCCATATTTTCATCGCCTTGGAGGATTTCTCGAACAACCGCTAGGCTGGGGTCACGACGGTGGCCGCCGATGGACAACAACCGGACGTGACGGCCCGTGCGCCCCGCGCTTCGACCGGCATCACCGAGGGACCCTCGAATGCGCTCGATCTCGCCGCGATCTACGACGCCCACGCCGACTTCGTCTGGCGGGTGGCCAAGCGCCTGGGCGTCCCCGATGCGGCGCTCGAGGATGTCGTCCACGATGTGTTCGTCATCGTGCACCGCCGCCTGGACGACTACGACGGGCGCGCTGCCCTCACCTCGTGGCTCTACGGGATCACCCGCGGCGTGGCGAGCAACCATCGCCGCGGCCGGGCGCGAGAGGCACGGCGCATCGAGCGAGCGCAACCCCGACCCGCAACCCTGCCTCCCACCGACGAGGTGGCGCAGCGGCGCGAAGCTGCGGAGTTCGTGCGAGGTTTCCTTGGCAGCCTCGAGCCGTCCAAGCGCGAGCTCTTCGCGCTCGTCGACGTGGAGGGCGTCTCGGTGAAGGAGGCGGCCGTCATGGCGAAGATCAACGTCAACACGGCCCACGCCCGGCTGCGCGCGGCCCGGCTGGCCTTCAAGCGCGCTGCCGCCACGCGCGACGGCGCGGGCGCCGTGGATCCGAAAGCGAGCGAGAGCGCATGACCGAACCCGACGCCCTCCCCGAGCTCGACCCCGCAGAGCTCGACCTGCTCGCTGCCCTCCGGGCCGAGGACGCGCCGCATCCCGCCGCGCGCGCCCGAGTGCTGGGCCGCGTGCTGCAGAGCACCGCCACCCCTTCCCCTGCTCCCGCGACCGGACGCCTCGTGCGTGGCCCATGGGTCATCGCAGCCGCGGCCGCCGTCGCGGCAGCGGCCTTGCTCGCGATCAACCTCGGCGGCGAAGAGGCGACGCCGTCCGAGCACGGCGGCCTGCAGCAAGCCGCGGATACGCCGGAGGTGCCCTCGAACGAGGGCCTCGCCCAACCGGTACGCCGGCCAGCCGAGGTCGAACGAACGGTCGTCGGTGCAGACGAGCGCTCGACGGGGCCCGTCGTCGTGCCGTCCCTCGCCCCTGACCTCCCGCCGACGCCGGCGCCCAAGGCCCAGGTTCGCCCCAGCCGAGCTCAAGCTCCGAGCACCCACGAATCCACACCTGCCTCGTCGTTGGCCGAAGAGACCCGAATGCTCGATCGAGCCCGCAAGGCGCTCGCTGCAGGCCAACCCCAGCAGGCCCTCTGGGTGCTGCGCGACGCGAGCACCCGCTTCCCCGCCGGCGTTCTCGGACAGGAGCGCGAGGCCTTGATCGTCGTCGCGCTTTGCGACGCTGGCAAGGTCGATGAAGGCCGCGCTGCCGCGTCTGTGTTCCTCCGCGCTCACCCACGCTCCGCGCTGCGTGCTCGGGTCGAGGGTGCGTGCCCGCCCAACGATTGAAACTTTCTTCGGAGTGCATCACGACGATGCCCCCGAGCGGACCACTACCGGTTGCCAACTCGATGGCGCCAACCCTGAACTGACGGTGAAACGATGATGACGCGATGGATGACAATGGCCTGCCTGTGTGTGTTGAGCGCTGCGGCGTGCGACCTGCCCGACAAGAACATCGGCGACGAAACGATGGGCGATGGCGGAGACCCCGGCGAGTGCGAGCCCGGTGAGACCGTCCCTGCAGACGATGGCTGCAACACCTGCATCTGCCAGGACGACGGCACGCTCTCGTGCACGGAGATCGACTGCGCCCCCGAATGCGAGCCCGGCGAAGTCGTCCCCGCAGCCGATGGCTGCAACACCTGCGAGTGCAATGACGACGGCACGATCGGAGGCTGTACCGAGATCGCGTGCAGCGAGTGCACCGAGGGTGACTCGATGCCGGCCGACGACGGATGCAACACGTGCGACTGCGTCGAGGGCGAGTGGGCATGCACCCGCCTCGCCTGCGAGCCCGAGTGCGAGCCCGGCGAGGTCGTGCCCTCCGACGACGGCTGCAATACCTGCGAATGCAACGACGACGGCACGATCGGCGCCTGCACGGCGGTCGCATGCGACCCGGGCGACGAGGATCCCTTCGATGGGCAGGAGCTCGCCCAGTGCGGTGAGGACGTCCCCTTCGACGATCTGGAGGTCATCGGCCTCACCCCCGACGGCGACACGCTGATCGTCGATGTAGCCTACACCGGTTGCGGCCCCGGCCATCCGCTGGGCGGGTGCTGGGACGGCTCCATCGCCGAATCCGATCCCGAGCAGGTGTGGATCCAGATCGCACACGACGACCTCGGCGAAGCCTGCGATGCCTTCCCTTCGGACCAGCTGACGATCGACCTGGGCCCGCTGCGACAGGCGCTCGCCGCCGGACCTGGCGACGATGTCGTCATTCATCTCGCCGGCTGGGACGAGCCGATCCTGTTCACCTTCGAGTAGTCCGGACGACGACGACACGGCTGCGCTACCGTGAGGCCCATGACCGCCGAGGAACCTCGGGTGGTGGGCCCTGGCTTTCACGCCAAGGTCTACGCGATGGTGCGCAAGGTGCCGCGTGGGCACGTCGCGACCTACGGGCAGATCGCGACGCTGCTGGGCTCGCCTCGGGTGGCCCGGCAGGTCGGGTTTGCACTGTCCGGCGCCTGGAGAGTGCAGGACGAGGACCCGGTGCCTTGGCATCGAATCATCAACGCCAAGGGCGGCATCTCTACCCGCGGCGACGTGGGTCTGGGCATCGACCAGCGTGCGCTGCTGGAGCGAGAGGGCATCGAGTTTCGGACCAACGGGACCGTCGACCTCTCCCGCTACCGCTGGCACTTCCCGGGGGTGGGCTTTCCCGAAGACCCCCTCGACCCGGCCTGAGGGACGCGGCGGTTCAGTCGTCCCATGCGGCCTGCAGCCCGTGGCCACGCAGCAGCATGCTCAACGAGGCCAGCGGCTCGGCCCGAGGCGCGGGGGCCAAGGGCACCTCCGCCATCGCGCGCGCGATCCAGATCTTGACCGCGTGTGCCCGCAAGACCGCGGACACCGGACCGCTCTCGAAGCCTTGATAGCCCCACAGCGACGCACGGACGTACACGCGCTCCGCGGGGGTGCTCCCCTCGACCTGCTCGAGCAGCGCGCCCCGAATGTCTGGATCGCCCAACACGTGCAGCGTGCCCACGAGCCAGCGCAGAGAGGCCACGACCCAATCCTTCGCCGGGCGCCAGGCCGAAAGCCGTCGCAGTTGATCCAACGCCAGCGGCCGAAGGCTCTCGACGAACGCCTCGATCGAGGGATCCGCGGCGGGGCGATCGACCCACGCATCGGCCCACCGCCAGCATGCCTGCGCCGGATCCACCGCCGGGTCGTTCAGCTCCTCCAGCGCTTCGTCCACGCGCGTGCGCACCGCGGCGCGAGACAGCGACGCCAAAGCATCGAACGGTACGGGCTCGGGCAGCTCGCGGACCGCGGTGGTCACCGGAAGATCGGCACCCGACGTCCAGCCGCGCCCCAAGGCCTCGCCTCGCCCGGCGGGGGCCTCGCGCAGGACGCACGCGCACTCGGTCACGGCCGAGATCCGCAGCGAGACCCCGTCGCTGCAGACCACGGTCGGAAAGGCTGCGCAGGCGCGCGGCTTGCCCTGGAGTCCGATGCGCCGATGAATGTCGCACAGGCCATCGGAGCCCAAGAACCCGCAGCCCCCCTCGACGTACAGCGGCACCCCCAGCGGCGTGGCCGCGCTCCCGCGGTCCGGAGTGAACCACCGGGTGTCGTCCAGTCCGGCCCGAAGCTCGCCGGCGAGCGCGACCCTGGCCCGGTCGCGGTCGCCAGGGGTGAAGAGGATCGAGTCGTATGCCTGGCAGCAGCCCCCCGACCCGTCGCAGTCGAACCGGTAGCCGGGCAACGGATCGATCGGCAGGTGGGGGATGGTGGCTCCCCGCGGCCGCGGCGTGACCGTATCCGCGGCGTGAACGGGTGGGCCGGACTCGAGCGCACCACGCTCGTGCAGCTGCAGCAGCAGGGCCGCGACCGCGTCCGCAGTGGTGTCGACCCCCAGCCGAGAGACCGCAGCCGCAATTCCCTCTGCATCGCGCGTTCCGTCCGTGCACGCGAGGACGGACCACACGCGCACGTCCAGCTCGAGTTGGTCGCCGTTGTGCTCGTCGTACAGCACCACGAACTCGCGCCCTGCGATGACATGCCGCCGGGCGAGCACGTGCTCGGCGAGCCGCGGGCGCTTGGGCGGTTCAGCGACCAAAGCGCGCCAACACCCCAGCCCCGAAGGCCGTGCCGCGAGCCTTCTCCGAGGTGGAGTCGCCCTCGTCGCGCTTGGCAGGAACGCCCCGGGAGCGCTTGGCCTTGCCCTTGGGCTTGCCCTTGTGCGCGCCGGTCGGCACCCTGCGCCGACGGCCGGTCTTGTTGGTCGCGCGCTTGATCTGTTCCTTGCGGGCCTCGAACGTCTCGGGCGATTCGCCCTCGTACGGCGCTGGAGGCTGCAGCGCGTCGACGGCGATCGTGTGCTTCTCCGAGGCGGCGAAGGGCTTGGGGGGCTGCAGCGCATCCACCACCACGGTGTGTTTGGGCTCTGCCCTCTTCCCCGGTTCGTCCTGGCGCGCGACATCATCGACAGCCTCGACATCATCGACATCATCGACATCATCGACATCATCGGCATCATCGACAGCCTCGGACGCGAGGAACGCCATCGGAGGCTCGCGCTGCGGCTCGGGCGCGGCGGCGGCGGGGATCGGCGTCTCATCCGCCCGCACCGGAGGCATGTGGACCGTCGAGGGGCGGCCCTTGTCGGCGTCGCTCGTCTCGGGCACCGGCGGAAGAGATGACCCTTGCTCGGGCTTGGGGCGGGATCGCTGGCGACGCTGGGGCAGCGGGATTTCGGCGACCTCCGCTCCGGGTCGTTTCAGCGGTGGCGCCTTGATCGGCTCCCGCAGCAGCTTGGGAGCCGGCATCCGCCCCGAGGGCGGCTTGAGCCGAACCGCCGGCACCCGCGGACTTCGCGAGCTGTGCCGTGGCGGGACGGCTTCGAACGCGTGGGTGTGCTCCACCTTGGCCGGCGCCTTGCGAGCCGGACGAGGCTTCTTGGCGTACTCGGCGACGACCACCTTGGCCACGGGGTTGGTGATCTCCTCCTCCGCTTCGGCGTCATCGACCAACGCCGCTTGGACGACCTCGTGGGCGGTGGTGAGCTTGCGGCCTCGACGCTCGACCGGCTTGGACTCGGGCGCGTCCCAGCGCGCCGCGCGACGCCTGGCGACCTTTCCACCCAGAGACGCGGAGTCGGCGAGCACGCTGTCGACGAGGCTTTCGACGTCCGCATCGGGCTTGGGCGCGGCCGCGCTGCTTCGCGCGAAGTCGGCGAGCTCCGGATGTCCCGGATAGCGCCGCTGCAGAATCGACAGCAGGTCGTAGGCCTCGTCGAGGTGGCCCTGCTTGAGGAAGAACTTCACCTCGGTGAGGTCGCCGGCGAGATTGGGCCATCCACCCGGAGGCGCGGCGACCTCGGCCACGCGCGCCCGAATCTCGGTGTGCTCCATCGGGGCGGCACAGTAGCCGCAGTACAGAAACCCGGCCGGGTTCTGGCGGCGGCACCCGTTGCAGCGCCGCAGCTCGGCGCGGCTGAGCGCAGAGAGTTGGGTTCCACAGGTCGGGCAGGAATCTTCGTGCTGCGTCATCGAGGGCCTCGCCGCGGGTGCGACGATCGCCCACCCCCGCGATGATGACAAGGGGAGAGGACCGGATCACCGCCTCGGACGCGCACGTTCTCGCGCATGACGGCCTCGTGCATGCTCGACACCGCGCGCCGCTGCAGCTCATGGCGCCGGCTTGGGCGCGACGTGTCCGCGTGGGATCGCATCGAGCGTGATCGGCTCGAGCGAGTACAGCGAGGTCAGCGGCACGTCGGCGTCGTAGCTGTGGCACACCACGCAGTTGCCCACGTCGCTGGGCCATGGCGGCATCAGGTTCATCTCGCCCGCGTACCGCTCCAGGTTGCGCAGGCGCTCGGCGCTGATGAACGCGACCTGCTCCTTGGCCCGGGTACGCGGCGCCCGAATCGCGCTGAGCTCACCATAGATTGCGCGGGCTTCGTCGAGACGCTCGAGCACGGTGTAGCCCTCGGCGAGTTCGAACATGAAGTTCTCGTAGGTGTTGGGGCACTCGCCCGGGTGCCGAGCGCCTCGGCGCAGTTCGTCCCAGCGGGCGCGCAGAGGCTCGAAGTAGGCGACGGCCGCCGCGACCCGGTCCCGCTTTCCGAACGGGACGTTGCCTGCGAAGAAGAACGCGAAGTTTCCGGCTAGCGCCTTGAGCTCGATGTCGTCGGGTCGGCGCTCGGTCGCGTCATGCAGCTGCACTTCGAGATCCTTGATCTTCGAGAGGGCCCCCATGAGCTGGCCGCGGTTGCGGTCGGCGAGAATCGCCCCGAGCCGCGAGAAGCTGTAGGCGACGAACTGCGAGGTGCTCATGTCGTCGACCGGCGTCTCGCCCAGGTGCGCGGCGTAGACACGCACCTGCAGGTCCGCCTTGGCGTCATCGCCACCGACGGCCCGCAGGTTGTAGAAGCGCCCAAGGGTCCGGGTGAGCATCTCGTCGTTCGGATCGAGCGCGAAGGCAGCCTCGAGGTCCTGCTCGGCCCGGTCGCGCAGCGGCAGCACGCCGCTGAGGGTGAAGCGCATGTGCGCCATCCCCGAGCGTTTCAGCGCCTGCACGTCCCCGGGGTTGGCGTCGGCCTCGGCAGCCAAGCCAGCCAGCGCGCGCGACTGTGCCTCGGTGAGCTGCAGATCGCGGCGAAACGGCGTCGGCGCGGCATGGATCGCGACCGGATCGGGCCGACATCCCGCGAGCACGAGGAGGAGAAGGACGAGCGCGCGTTTCATTCCGCGTACGCATCGATCTCCTCGAGCCAAGTGCGAGCCTTGGCGTCCGAGGGCATGCGCCAGTCTCCGCGGGGCGAGAGCGCAACCTGGCCGACCTTGGGCCCGTCGGGCGTGCACGACCGCTTGAACTGGTAGCGAAAGAAGCGGGTGATGAAGAGGCGAAGCCACCGCTTGTGCGCGGCCAGCTCGTAGTCGGTGCCAAACGCGACCTGGGCCAGGTCGAGCACCCGCGAGGGCCGGGCGCCGTGACGCACCAGGTAGTAGAGATAGAAGTCGTGCAGCTCGTAGGGCCCGATGGTGTCCTCGGTGAGCTGAGCGATCCGCCCCTGGGCGTCGGCGGGGAGCAGCTCGGGGGAGATCGGCGTGTGCAAGATGTCGAAGAGCGCCTTGCGCAGCGCATCGGGCTCGCCCACCGACCACGTGGAGACCTTCTCATTGGCCACCCAGCGGATCACCGACTGGATCAGCGTCTTGGGCACGCCCGCGTTGACGTCGTACATCGCGATCTGGTCACCGGCGTAGGTGGACCAGCCCAGCGCCTTCTCGGACAAGTCGCCCGTCCCGATCACGATGCCGCCGTGCCGGTTGGCCTCGGTCATCAGCACCAGCGTGCGCATGCGGGCCTGCACGTTCTCCAAGGAGACGTCTCCGAGCTCCGGATGCTCGCGCAGCCGCGCCAGCAGCTCGCCTGGGGTCGTGGCGCCATCGGCAGCGTCGTGTCCCACCAGCTGCAGCACCGCATGGCTGACCTCGGAGATGCCCAGCGTACGCAGCGGAGCGCCGAGCGCTTCGGCGAGCGCCTCCGCATTGCCTCGGGTGCCGACCGTGGTGCCGAAGCCGGGCATGGTGAGACAGCGCAGGGCGTCGCGCGGCCGGCCCAACAGGTCGAGCGCGCCGGCGCACACCAACGCCGCGTGGGTCGAGTCGAGCCCACCGGACAGGCCCAGCACCAGCATCGGCTCACCAATCGCCTGCATGCGGGTGGCGAGCGCGTGGGTCTGGATCTCGAAGATCTCCCAGCATCGCTCGCCCAGGGTCGCGGGATCGTGGGGTACGAACGGGTGCCGGGCCACGGTCCGGCGCAACGGGGCGACCACCTCGGTCGGGGCGGAGAAGCCCAGCGCTCGCACAGGCGTCCGGTTGTGCGCCGCACAGTCACCGAACGTTCCGGTACCTCGGCGGTCGTGGGCCAGGAACTCCAGGTCGACGTCGGCGGTGACGAGCTGCGGCTGACGATCGAAGCGCTTGGATTCGACCAGCACCCGGCCGTTCTCGCAGATGAACGCGTCGGCATCGAACGCAAGATCGGTGGACGACTCTCCGGGACCTGCCGCGACGTAGACGTACGCACACTTTCCGCGGTCACTGGCCGATGTCGCGAGCATCCGGCGCAGGCGTGCCTTCCCGACCGTGAAGTTGGACGCCGAGAGGTTGCAGATGAGGTTGGCACCTGCCCCCACGAGCTTGGCGTGAGGCGGGACCTGCACCCAGAGGTCCTCACAGATCTCCACGCCGACCACCAGCTCACCGGCGCGAAAGAGCAGGTCGGTGCCGAAGGGCACGATGTGCCCGAGCACCTCGGCGACCGAGCCCGGCTCCACTTCCGTCCCGGGCCGAAACCAGCGCGCCTCCTCGAACTCCCGATACGTCGGAAGATAGGACTTGGGCACGATGCCCAGAACCTGGCCGCCCTGCAC
The DNA here is from genome assembly GCA_963761755.1 of uncultured bacterium. Lineage (GTDB taxonomy): Bacteria > Myxococcota_A > Polyangia > Nannocystales > Nannocystaceae > CAJXVA01. Next base: position 51,412 of record CAVXIC010000012.1, on the reverse strand, counting down.
CGCCGCAGCGACGTTGTACACGCCAGCCCCATGACGCAAGGGGAGGCCCACGAGCGTCAGCCCGCCGAGCTCGACGCTCGCCTCGACCACTCGCGCCAGCGCACCTTCGGCCTGCTCGAGCATGTGCGCGTCGGCAAACAGATCGCGCGCCGTGTACCCGGTGAGTCCCAGCTCGGGAAACACCACCACCGCATCCCCTTGCGCTGCGCTGCGCTGCATCAGCGCGATCGTGTTGGACGCGTTGGCCCGCGCGTCCGCGACCACGCAGGTGGGAACCGCGGCAGAAACCCGAGAAAAGCCCTTCACACCGCGAGGGTGCCGCGTGTGTGTGTGGTGTCAAGCGCGGAGCGGACTGACGTTCCCCCGGACGCAGCACGATGCGGCGAACCGCGATGTCCGACTCCGACACGACGATGGCCCGCATCCTGACGTGCGCCGCCCAGATGCAGTCGTCCCGGGATGGCAACGATCGCCTGGCGCTGCTCGAGGACGCGGCCGCTGAGGTCGGCGGGACGCTGCGTTCAGATCAGCGAGTGCTTCGTCGACACGGCCGCCGCCCGAACCAAAGGAAGAGCCCCACTCGCCAGGCGAACGGGGCTCGTCGTTGAAAGGGCTGACGGGCGCTTAGTAGCGACCGCCGCCGCCGCCACCGCCGCCGCCGCGACCACCACGGCCGCCGCCGCCGCCACCACCACCACCACCGCCGCCGCCGCCGCCGCGCTCAGAGGCTTCGTTGACGCGGATGCTGCGACCGTCGAGCGAGGAGCCGTCGAGCTCTTTCATCGCGGTCTGAGCCGCCTCGGGGTCCGACATCGTCACGAACCCAAATCCACGCGACCGTCCGGTCTCGCGATCGAGGATGACCTTTGCTTCCTTCACTCCGCCGAACTGCGCGAAAGCATTTCCAAGGCTCTCGTCGTTCGTGTCCCAGCTCAGGCCGCCTACAAAAAGTTTGTCTTGCATCGAATCTCTTCTCATCTGCGCGGCGATTGTGGCCGCGCTTGACTTGTCCGGTTCACCTCTCCACGCACTCCGTGGAGACACACCGGTTGACGGGCGTGTACCCCGGATCGAAGGAAAAGGCCCGTCCTGCTGCCGTGGGGCAAGTCACTGGAACCTCCCTGGGTCGGGCGGCCCACAAGCCGCTCGAGCCCACGACGAAGCCCCGCTCACAGACGCGTGAACGGGGCTCGATCGCCGAAACCTTTTTCGGACTAGTAGCGGTCGCGACCACGGCCACCGCCGCCGCCGCCACCAGCACCACCACCACGGCCGCCACGACCACCGCCGCCGCCACCGCCGCCGCCGCCGCCTCGCTCTGAGGCTTCGTTCACGCGGATGCTCCGACCGTCGAGGGAGCTTCCGTCGAGCTCCTTCATCGCGTTCTGAGCCGCTTCAGGGTCAGACATCGTCACGAATCCGAAACCGCGGGACCGTCCGGTCTCGCGATCGAGGATGACCTTCGCTTCCTTTACCTCACCGAACTGCGCGAAAGCATTTCCAAGGCTCTCGTCGTTCGTGTCCCAGCTCAGGCCGCCTACAAAAAGTTTGTCTTGCATCGCTTCTCTTCTCTTTGCGCGACGATTCGTCCGCGCGTACTGCCGGTCCACGTCCTCGCGCGCTTCGCGAGGGCATGCCGGTTCAGATCGAAATACCGTGAATTGAAGCCAAACGCCCGCGCAAAAGTCGTGGGCCAGGTCACGACTTTCCAAAGAAACGGCGTCACTGGCGCGCCGACGACGCGGTCCGCCGACCGCGGCCGCCCCCGGGGTCACCCAGCGGCGCGAACAGGTCGTCGACATCTTCGGGCGTGAGCTCGATGTGCTCGTCGCCCTGCGCCAACAGCCCATCGGCCAGCGCCTGCTTGTGCCGCTGCAGCGCGACCATCCGCTCCTCGACGCTGCCGCTGGCGATCAGGTTGTAGACGAAGACGGGGCGCTTCTGCCCGATCCGGTACGCGCGGTCGGTGGCCTGCGCCTGGGCGGCCGGGTTCCACCACGGGTCGAAGTGAATCACGGTGTCGGCCGCGACCAGGTTCAGCCCGGTCCCGGCGGCCTTGAGGCTGAGCAAGAAGACCTTGGCCTGGCCCGACTGAAAGGTGTCCACCGCCGCCTGTCGGTCGGTCGTGCTGCCCGTGATCACCACGAACGGAATGCCTCGACGTTCGAGTTCGTCGCCGATGAGCGCGAGCATGCGCGTGAACTGCGAGAACACCAGCACCTGGCGCCCTTGGTCGAGCATCTCGGGCAGCATCTCGAAGAGCGCCTCGAACTTGGACGACTGCTCGACCTCGTGCGCCGACCGCATCCGAAGCAGCCGCGGGTCGCAGCAGACCTGCCGCAGCTTCATGAGCGCGCCGAGGATGTCGATGGTCGAGGCCGCGATGCCCTTCTTCTTGACCGCCTTGCGCACGGCCGCGTGACCGGCGATCCGAATCGACTCGTACAGGTCGCGCTGGGCCCCGCGCAGCTCGACGGGTCGCGTCATGATGGTCTTGGGCGGAAGGTCCGTGGCGACGTCGGTCTTGAGACGCCGAAGGATGAACGGCGCGACGCGGCGGCGCAGCGTGTCCATACGGTCGCTGTTGCCCTGCTTCTCGATCGGCACCCGGAACGCGGCGCGGAACTGCGATGCATCCCCGAGCAAACCGGGCATCGCAAAGTCGAACAGGGCCCACAGCTCGTCGAGGTTGTTCTCGACCGGCGTGCCCGAGAGCGCGATGCGGTACTGGGCGTCGACGGCCTTGACCGCCGCGTGGGCCTGCGAGCGAGCGTTCTTGATCGTCTGGGCCTCGTCGAGCACCACCATGTAGAACGACTGGGCCTCGAACACGTCGCTGTCGCGCATCAGCAGGCCATAGGTGGTGATCACCACGTCGCTGAACTTCACGTTGCGGACCACGTGCCGCCGACGTGGGCCGTAGTGGATGTGCACCTCGAGCGCGGGCGCGAATTTCTTGATCTCCCGCTCCCAGTTGCCCAGCAAGGACGTCGGCGCGACGACCAAGACGGGCTCGTGCATCCGCCCCGACTCCTTCTCCTTGAGGATGTGCGTGATCGTCTGGAGCGTCTTCCCCAGCCCCATGTCGTCGGCCAAGATGGCGCCGGCGCCGTGCTCCCGCAGGTGCTGAAGGAACGCCAGTCCCTCCAGCTGATACGGGCGCAAGCTCGCCTGCAGGCCCCCGGGCGGATCGACGCTGGGCGCTTCGGTCCGCGGCACTCGCATGCGGGTGCGCTCGTCGACGTCCCCGGTCCACCTCAGGCTGTCCCCCTCGAACGCCGTCTGCAGCTCGTCGAGGTAATCCGGGACCATGCTGGGCACCTTGAGCCCGCCTCCGGGACCCGTGCCCTCGATCTCGTAGAGTTCCGACAGCACCCGGACCACGGTCTGAATGCGACCGGGGGGAACGGCAAGGTACCGCTTGCCGCCCAGCGGAAGCGCCATCTGGCGCTGCCGAGGCGTTTGAAGGAGCGCCTGCATGCCGCGGCTCTCGATGAGATCGAGGAGCACGGGGAGGAGATCGACCTGTTCACCTTCGACCTCGACGCCGAGCTCGAGCTCGAACCATCCCCGCTCTTCGTCGGGCTCACCGGCATCCCCCTCGCCCGCGTCCGTGGTGAGCGAGGCGTACCACCGGGCGTCCTCGACGACCTGGCACGGATAGTTCGCATCGATGTCCACGTCCCAGCCCATCGCGCGCAGGCGCGGCACGGCCGAGGTGCTGAAGGCCGCCAGCGAGTCGGGGTCACCATCGAGACTGACCGCGTAGTCGGCACTGCGACCGGGAAGCAGCGCGATGTCTTCGAGCCCCGAAAGCTCGACCGCGCCAAAGCCCTCCAAGAGCCGCCGCACCTCCGACTCGCCGCGAGCATCGCGAAACCCCTGCTCGAGGCGCAAGGGTTCGCCAGCCTCGATTTCGAGGCCGGAGTAATTGAAGCGAAGATCGATCACTGCGGTTTCGACCTCTCGGAAATCATCGGCATAGCCTTCCGATTGGTCGATCAGCAGGGATTCACTTCGCAGCCGCAGGCACGGGACGAACGCCCGAACCGAGGCAGCAGCCGAAGCAAACTGCATGGGCGGCCATTATGATCAAGGCGGGATCCCTGTCTAGGGATTTCGATCAAAGGCCCCGGAGTTTTTTCGGTTCGATCCGTTCGATCAGGTGGGTTGATGTGCGATCGATGCTTTCGATGCCATCGCTTTCAAGGAAGTCCGGGGATCGACAGACTCGATGCTGTGACGTGACGGAGTTGAAGCGATAGCATGGTGAGGGTGATGGACGAGCAAGGCGGCGAGCTCGAAGAGACGACGATTCGGGCGGCCTGGGACCAGGAGGACTTCGAGCAGGCCGCGACGGAGGCGCTCGAGCGGTACGGGGGCGAGCTACTGGGCTACCTGCACGCGATGGCACGGCCGCCCCTGGATGCAGACGAGCTCTTCTCGGCCCTGTGTGAACGCCTGTGGATCGCCCTGCCCACGTTCCGCTGGCAAAGCAGCTTTCGTACCTGGGCATACGTCGTCGCCCGCAATCTCCTGCGCTCTGGGATTCGCAGCGCTCGGGGACCCCGCGGGAGGGTCGATCCGGTCGTCACCTCCGAGATCAGCCTCATCGCCGACCGCGTCCGCAGCAGCACCCCAGCCCACGTGCGGACGCGAGCCAAGGACCGCCTGCAGGAGGTCCGCGAACAGCTCGACCCCGATGATCAGACCCTGCTGATCCTCCGGGTCGATCGAAACATGGCGTGGAAGGACATCGCCGAGGTGATGCACGAGGACGGTGATGATCGCACGCCGGCCCAACGGGGGGCCGCGCTTCGCAAGCGGTTCGAGCGGCTCAAGGAGCGGCTCCGGCGGGAGATGACCCGGAGCCGGTAGCGTCGGGGGTCACTCGCAGACGCACTGCAGGTCGTACTCGGCGTAGACGTCGGCTTCCCAGCGTAGGGATCCGTCGTCCGACTCGACGAGCTCCGGATCGCCGGCGTCGTAGGACCCCTCCGCGCGGACCTCCTCGGTCCAATACGACCCGGCTTCCTTGCACAGCGCCGGACACTTGTCGGCCGCGACCTGTGAGTCGACGTGCGAACCTGCGACCAGGACATCGGCGTTGCGGGTCACCTCGTCGAGTGCGGCGTAGAACTGCCCGGGATCGAGCACCGGCCCGGCCGTCGGGTCGCCGCCGCCGTCCCACGGCGTGATCCCCAGCGTGAACTTGCCCCCCGGTGGCTGCTTGTACGTGACCGTGAAGCCCTTGCCTCGCAGGCTCGCGCCCGGATCCCGGACGCTCGACGGGTCGTCGCACCCTGCGAGGAGAAAGGAGAGGGCCGCGACGGCGAGGACGGACGAGGATGGGGACGTTGGCATCTTCATGGGTTGCTTCCTGAGGTGACCGTTGGATGCCCCCGGCGGGCGATGTGACAGCGTGCGTAAGAAAAAGTGCTCGAAGACGGTTCACGAACGGTCACAAAGGGGTCCCCAACCATCCATCTCCCCGATGGACGTCACCGACTCGGAACCGGAGCTGGACGATCGAGGCGAGCGTTCCGACGGAGACGGAGAGGCCGAAGCCTCCTCCCCCTGTGACGACGGCTTCGACGCCTTCCTCGCCGCCCTCGCGTCATCGCCGCCGCCGTACCGACCCCCCAAGCTCCAACCCGGTCAGATGTTCGACGACCGCTACCTCGTCGAGCGCGAGCTCGGCCGCGGCGGCATGGGCACGGTGTACCTCGCCCAAGACCTGGAGCTGCAGCGCAAGGTCGCCCTGAAGGTCGCGGCGGGCCGCCGCACCGAGGTCGAGCTCGCGCGGCTGCAGCAAGAAGCCAAGGTCATGGCCCAGCTCTCCCACGCCGGCATCGTCACGGTGTTCGAGGCCAAGGCCGTCGGAGAGGGAATCTATCTCGCCCTCGAGTTCGTGCCCGGCGGGACCGTTCGCGACTGGTTCGACGTGCAGCCTCGAAGCTGGCGCGAGGTCGTCGCGATGTTCATCGACATCGCCCAAGCGCTGTCCGAGGCGCACGACGCAGGGGTCGTGCACCGCGACTTCAAGCCACACAACGTCCTGCTCGGCCTCGATGGCAAGCCGCGCATCGCCGACTTTGGTCTGGCTCGAAGCAGCCGCGCACAGACGTCGATGACCGCGTCGATCCCCGCCGACAGCACCCTGACCACCTCAGGCGCCGTCCTCGGCACGCCGGCATACATGGCTCCGGAGCAAGCCGAGGGCGAAGAGGTCACGGCCCAGGGCGACCAGTTCTCCTTCTTCGTGTCCCTGTACGAAGGAATTTGCGGTCGGCGACCATTCTCGGGACCGACGCTCGCCGCGGTGCTCGAGCAGATCGAGCAGGGTGCGCCCCGAGACTTCCCCGCCATGCCAAGGTCGCTGGCGCAGGTCATCCGACGCGGCCTTGCCTACGAGGCCTCGGCCCGGCACCCGGACATGGCCGCGGTCGCCACCGCCCTGCAAAGGGTCGCGACCGCCCGGCGGCGCCGACTCCAGACGGTCGCCCTCGCGGTCGGCGCGGCCGTTGCCGCCTCGGTGGGCTTCATCGCCGCACCCAAACGAGCCGAGCCGTGCGCACCCCAGGACGTCTTCGCGTCCATCGATGGCCTGTGGACCCCCTCCGTGCAAAGCGCGGTGCGATCGGGCAGCGGGGACGACGCCGCGCGGCGCATCGATGCCCAAGCCGACGCGCTGCGCAACGAGCGCGTCTCGGCCTGCGAAGCCCACCGGGTCGAGAGCACCCTGTCCGACGAGGACTTCGCGCTGACCGGCGCGTGCCTCGATCGCCTGGAGGGACGTCTCGCTGGACTCATCGACGATCTCACCGGTCACCCCCACGAGGAACCGGCGCTGGGCATGGGGGACGTGCTCTCCGATCCGGCCCGGTGCCGAGACCGTCAGGCCCTTCGACGAGCGGCCAACGCGTTCGCGCCAGTCTCCTCGCTCTCGAATCCTCGGGACGAAGAGGTGGTGTACGACGCGCTGCGTTCGTTGACCCGCGTGACCCTGCAGGTTCAGCGCGGCGAAGACGTCGGAGAGACGCTCGACGCGCTGGAGTCGCTGGCCAAGGACAAGGACCTGCCGGACCTCGAAAGCCACGCTTTGCTGCTCAGAGCAGCCGGGGAAGATGACCCCCTCCGCATCGCGGCGCTGCTCGACCGCGCCCAGGTGGCTGCGGATCGAACGGACAACACCGAGCTCCTGTCCACCCTCGCCCTTCGCCGGAGCCATCTCGCGCTGTTGTTCGGCGATCTCGACCTCGCACAGGTTCACCTCGATCACGCGGACACCCTCGCGCGACTGAGCGTGTTTCGGGCCGCTTCGGACGCGCGCTCCGTCGAGTCCGAGTCTGCACGGCTCCAGCTCGCGGTCGCGCGGGGCGACACCAAGTCGTCGATCGACGGGCTTCGAGCGCTTCGGGCGAAGGTCCCCGCCCACAGCGTGTGGGCGCTGCACGCCTCGAGCCTGCTCGCCGACGCGCTCGCAGACCGGGGGCGGTATGCGGAGGCCGACGCCACCTACGCCCAGGCGCTGGCCCACCCCGACGCCACCGATCCGCAGCGACGGCTTGCGCTGCACCTCAACCGCGCGCTGGCCCGACTGGAGACCGGGGACCCCGCGGCGGCGGAGCGTTCGATCGACGCCGCCGTCGCTGCGTCTGCGGATCCAGACGAACTCGGGGCCCTCGTCCGAGCGCCGATCGCGTTGGCGCGCGCCCGCGTCGCCCTGCAGCGCGGCGACCTCGGTGTCGCGCGCACGCATGCGGCGGTCGCGGAGCAGGTGTTGTCCGAGCTGGACGCCCACCACCCTGGGCTCGCCTACGTCTTCGACACCCAGAGCGAGATCGCCGCGGCGTCCGATGCGTTGGACGACGCCGTCGCGTTGGGGAAGCGGGCGCTCGCCATGTGGGACGCGGTCAACGGTCCGGGCAGCGCCGACTTCGGCAGGACGATCACCATCCTGGCCCCGGTTTTGGTGCGCCAGGGCCGGCGGGAGAAGGCGGCCGAAATTGCCCAGCGGGCGATCGGCATGCTCGAGGACGCCGAACGCCCCGCCGACGAGGTCGCACTCGCCCGGTTCGCGCTCGCCGATGCCCTCGAATCGACCGATCCCGCCGGCTCCGCGAAGGCCCTCTCACGGGCCCGGCGAGACTGTGCCTCCTCGGAGCGCGCCGAATGCAAAGCACTCTCGGAGGCGGGGACATCAGCGCTGCTCGGCGCTCCCCACGAACCCTGAAGAGCCGGTATCCTCGCGTCCGTGCACGGCTCGAAGCCCCGCGTCACCCCAGTGGCTCTCGTCCTCGCAGCGCTCGCGCTGCCCGCGACCTCGGCTGCGCAGCCCGGGGTGCGCGTGGTTCAGAACCCCAGCGTCAATCCCTCGCCGGAGCCGGTGGTGATCGACCTCGGCGCACCCCGAGTGCTCGAGACGGAGCAGGGGCCATCGTTCTGGGAGCTGGACGACTACGCCACCGAGTCCCCCGACCCGGCCACCCCCACGATGGAGGGACCACGGGCGCTCGGTGGCGGTCTCGTGCAGGTCGGTTCGATGGTCGTGCCCGAAGCGATGCTGGCCGGCGCCGACATGGTGCCCGACGCTGCGCGGTCGCTTGGCGCGCGACCCGGACCGGTCGCTGGAGGCGGTCCGCCCGACCTCGAGGAGATCTGCGCCTTTCCCGATGAGGTTCCGCCCGGCATCTACGACTACGACGCCCGGGCCTGCGACGTCGGCGCTGATTCTCGCCGAAAACCGGATGATTCCAGCGGTCTGGGGTCTAATGGGGCATGCGATGGAATGCTCGATCTGCCCTTTCCCGCGGCGCTGCGCTGCTTGCCCTCTGCGGCGGCTGCGGAGGGGGCGGCTCCGGTGATGGCGACACCGACTCGGGCACCGTCAGCCTGACGACCCTCGGAACGGGGACCGACACCGACGTCTCGACGAGTGGTCCGACCACCGCGCCGGGCGACGAGAGCACCACAGAGGGCAGCTGCTCCGACGAGCGCATCTGCGGGACCCAGTGCTGCGGGCTCGACGAGCGGTGCGACGAGGCCGAGACCTGCGTGCTGGACTGCGGTGCCGACGATCCGTGCGGCGAGGTGTGCTGTGACGGAGGGGCGGGCGAGCTCTGCTACGTGGGACAGTGCATCGTCCCGGGCGCCGCGTGTTCAGCCGCGGCGTGTGCAACCGACGTGGGCTCGGAGTGCGCCAAGGGCGAGATCTGCGACCCCACGCTCGGTCAGTGCGTGCCGAACTTTGCCGACCCCACGTGTGCCTTCGAACCCGAGGTCGGCGTGTTCGACCCGGTGCCGCGCTTCACCTGGGGCGTACGACAGCAGCGCGACTGCGACCTGGGCTGCCAGGTGGAAGAGCAGTGCAACATGGGCACGGGCTTCTGCGAACCAACGTGGCCGCACATCACGTTGGCCGACGATGACTTTCCCGCCTTCCACCAGTGCGTGATGACGCCTCAGGTCGCCGACCTCGACGGTGACTGCATCCCCGAGATCATCTTCAACACGTACCAAAACTCGTCCTACACCAACAACGGCATCCTCCGGGTGATTCGCGGCGACACCGGCGAGAGGGTCTGGACGCTCGGCGACGACCAATACCGCACCGACCCGGGCTCCCACCCGGCCATCGGCGACATCAACGGCGACGGCATCCCCGAGGTGATCACCGAAGCCTCCGGCAACGCCCTGATCGCGGTCCAAGGCGACACCGGGAACGTACTTTGGGTCTCGGAGAACCACAACAACGGCGGGGTCTCCGGAGCCCCGGCGCTGGTCAACTTCGACGGCGCCGGCAACCCGGAGATCGCCTTCGGTCACACCATCTATGATGCCAACGGCGCCATCGCCTTCGAGGCCGCCGGCAGTGAGGCCACGGGGACCAACGGCATCGGCCCGATCTCGTGCGTGGCGGACCTGACGGGCGACGGGCTGCCCGAGCTGATCGCCGGCGCCACCGTCTGGACGTTCACCGGCACGGTCGGGACGGACTTCGAGGGCACCGAGCTGTGGCAGGGCAGCCCCGCGGACGGCTACTGCGGCATCGCGGACTTCAACCTCGACGGCATGCCGGAGGTCGCCACCGTGCAAGGCAACGCGATCACGATCTTCAACGGCCAAACGGGCCAGGTGATCGCTGCCAGCGCCATCACCGGAGGCGGCGCAGGGGGGCCGCCCAACATCGCGGACTTCGACGGCGACGGGTTGCCCGATATCGGGACCGCCGGAGGCAACAACTACGTCGTGGTGCAGTACGACGGCACCGACGTGCTCAAGGAGCTGTGGAACGCGGAGACCAAGGACGGCAGCTCACAGCGCACCGGGTCCTCCGTCTTCGACTTCGACGGAGACGGCCGCTCGGAGGTGATCTACGCCGACGAGTGGTACCTGCGCATCTATCCGGGCACCGAGCCCGACTGCCCCGGTGGCCCGCTGTGCGACGGCGTGATGACCGATGAGGAGATCCTCTTCATCGACATCAACAGCTCCCGAACGCGCTCGGAGAACCCGATCGTGGCGGACGTCGACGGCGACTTCAAAGCCGAGATCATCGTCAGCACCAACAACGAGTCCAACCAAGGCGCGATCGGGGACGCGGGTATCGAGGTGTTCGAAGACCGCCTCGACAACTGGGTGGGCACGCTGCCGATCTGGAACCAGCACAGCTATCACGTGACCAACGTTCAGGCGAACGCGACGATCCCCGACATGGAGCAGCCCAACTGGAGCTACCCGGTGGGCAGTCCATACAACAGCTACCGGCGCAACGGACAAGGCGAACTCGAGGCCCTGTGCGCGCCAGACCTCACCGCGGCCGACCTTCAGCTCGACCTGTTCAGCTGCACCGAGAACGAGCTCGACCTCTCGGTCAAGATCATCAACGAGGGCTGCCTAGGCGTGGGCCCGGGCGTGAACGTCTCCTTGTACGAAGACGGTACGTTGCTGCAGGTCTTCGTGACCGACTCGGCCATCCCCGCCGGCGGCACGCTCACGCTCGACCTGCCCATCGCGCCCCCGCCGAACCCGCCCTATGCCTTCACCGTCACGGTTGATGACGACGGCGCAGGCATGGGCGCGTTCAACGAGTGCATCGAGGACAACAACAGCTCCGACCCGGTCGAAGGATGCGACCCGGCCGGCTGATCGTTACTTCGGCGTCGCGGCGGTGGCCGCTTCGGTCGCGATCTTGGCGGTGCACTCGGCGAGCTTGGTGCTCGCTGCGGTCACTTTCTCGGCGTCCTTGGCGTCGAGCTTCGAGGCCTTCTCGGCGTTGGCGGACAGCCACTCTGCCTGCTCGGTGGTGACCTTCGTCGTGCACTCCACGTCCTTGCAGGCGCAGGTCTTCTCGGCGAACTCGTCCATCTTCTTCACATACTCGCCGCCGCCCGAGTCACAGGCCGACAGGGCAAACAGCGAGACAAAGAAGGCTCCCAGGGTCAGTTTTGCGTGCGTCATGGTGTGCTCCGTGCAGTATGAGATGGACTGGGCAGGGTTTGTGACGACTAAATCGCGGGCCCCCGGGCCGCTCGGTGGCCGGGGTCTGCGCAAAAGCGTCTAGAACGCCCGCTATGGGCGAATATCGGCCGTTCGACGTTCGGCGGTGGCACCTAGTTTTTTCTCCAATCCGGGCCTGCCTGCCCGCTCATGGGGCGGGTCGACGGTCTCCAATCGGGGAGTCGCCGCCCTCGGCTCCCCCCGAGACACTTTGGCCATGTCCAGCGCTTGCGCCCCTGCTGACTTGCGGATCCCACGCGAGCGCTGATCTCCCTCGCAGTGCCGACCCTGTTGGGCACCATCTTCATCCTCGCTGCCAGCCTGGTCGTCACCCACCGCCTCGTCAGTCCTGCTTGGGAAAGCGGGCCGCCCAAGGTCCCGCGAAGTTCGACTCCTTGGTCTTCAGGTCGAGGTCGCCGCAGATCCAGGTGTCGTCGAGGTGTTTGATGCTCACCGTCCCTGGGCTTGCGCCTTCGAGTGAGAGCCGCATCAGCGTGTTGCTGCCCGATTTGTGCTGCACGGTGCTGGCGACCTTTCGCTCCTGATCGAAGCCCAGGACATAGTCGCCGACGTCCACGGGGAAGGCCTCCTTGGAGTCGAGGTTGACCTTGCCGAAGCTCAGGCCCAGCTGAAACTGCTCGCCGCGCGGTCCATCGCCGAGCCGGGCCGGATCCATCTTGTAGGTCGCCAGGCTCACGTTGACGTACTTGCCGTCCCCGCGGGTGGTGGCGTAGGCGCTCGCAACGTCGAAGTCCCCCTGCAGGAACGCGCTGGTCGCCTCGATGGTGGTGGGCTTGGTGCATGCGGCCGGCAGTCCGCTCCAGTCCATGTCGACGTCGGCTTCCTGCGGCTTGTCCGCTCCGTCGGTCGCCGGCGGCAGCGTTTCGGCGGTGAGGTTGGCGACCAGGACGGGTTTGTTCGCGTCGATGAGCGTCCCGTCTCCGAGCTGCCCTCTGTTGTTCCAGCCCCAGCACTTGGCGTTGCCATCCTCCAAGGCGGCGCACGCGAAGTTCATGCCGACATCCATGTGTACGGCCTTGCCCAGCTCGAGCACCGGGTCCGCCTTGCCGTTGCTGCCGCCGAACTCGCCGATGCCGGCCTGCCCGCGATCGTTGGAGCCCGTACATCGCACCGAACCATCCCCCGACATCGCGCAGGTGTGGTTGCGTGCCCGCACCAAGGTCGCTCCGGCCAGGCCGGGGTCCTCTCGAGGCGTCTGCGACTCGCCCCAGCAATGCACCTTGTCGTCCTTGGTGACCGCGCACGTGTTGCTGTTGCCCGATCCGGCACCGATCGAGACCACGTCGGACAGGCCTTCGATCTTCTTGGGCGCCTGCTTGGGCGAGACGTATCCCCAGCACGTGACCGTGCCGTCTTCGAGCAGCGCACACGCGTGGTTTTGGCCGGCCGCGAGCGCCGTGGCTCCGGTCACCCCGGGGATCTTCGTGAGACCCTTGTCGCTCGAGCTCGAGTCGCCGTCGCCCAGAGCATTGAACGCACTGCTGCCCCAGCCCGTCACGCTGCCATCGGGCAAGATCGCGTACTGGGTTCCGCCACCGAGCGCGAGGTCCTTGGCCCCCTGGAGGCCGGGGATGTCCTCCGCCGCGGTCGTCCACGTCGTGCCGTCGATCGCCGGCTTGTTGCGCTTGCCTCCCCAGCACCGAATCGCGCCGGCCTTGGTCCGCACGCACATCATGTCGCCCGAGCTCCCGGAGTCGCCCCCCATCCAGATGTCGGTCGCGTCCGAGACTCCGGGGACCGCCACGGGCGTCGCGGCGTCGATGTCGGAGGGCTCGATCCCGTGCTCTCCTCCGTTGTTGCGCCCCCAACAGCGCGCCGTCCCGTCGTTCATCAGTGCACACGCGGCGCTGTGGCCGGCTGCGACCTGGATCGCCGCGAGACCGGGCTCGGCCTCCGCAGCGGCGGTCACGGTGGCAGGCTTGGTGTCGTCCTTGGCTGCCGCAGCCGCATCGCCGCCGTTGTCCTCGTCGGCGTCGTTGCTGTCACACGCGGGGGTCGAGAGAAGGAGCAGGAGCAGGCTGGGGAGACCGGTTCGAATCGGTTGCATGGGTCCGTTCACTGTCGGGGGTTCAACGGCTGCCCCAACCCAATCCCCTCAGCAGGGGTGAGAAAAAATCAGACCGACGCGCAGCGTCGAAGCGCCCGACCAAGGCAGCCCCGGCCGGTGCTGTGACACTTTTTCTTCGGAGCGCCCGCCCGGGACGGACGACGGCGCCGGACCGCGCGCCGTTGACAGAGGCGCCGCCGCACTGCGAGAACTCTCTGATATGTCTGGTACGCGCGGCCGCTGGGGTGAATGTTCATGGACGCTGCGGCTGGCTCTCGCGACGGGCGGCGTCCTGCTGACTGCGGGCTGCTCGGGCGGCGGCGATGCGGCGGAGACCGACGGCGGGGAGACGGGCCAGGCAACCACGGTCGCCAGCACCCTGAGTACGACCGGTGGGCCCCGGACGCAGGGGAGCGCGGAGAGTTCGGCGGACGGCTCGAGCACCGCGGGCGACGACACGACCGGCGGGCCCTCGGTCGGCCCCACGTGCCGGGACCAGCCCGACGCCGATCGCAGCGGAACTCAGCGATGGGAGGACGCGGTGGGGACCGCCGAGGTCAGCATCGACGATCCCGACGCCAGCCGCCGCAGCTACACCCTGAGCACGACCGCGACGCTCGTCGACGGCTTGCCGGACAACCCCCGAACGCTGCTCGAGCAGGACGAGGACTCCACCCTTCGCTCTGGGCACGACCTGTTCGACGCGCTGTACGCCCTCGCACTGGAAGAGACCCGCGAGAACAGCGTCGAGTCGATCCAGGACTACGCGTTCAACGACGGCGCCGAGGTCCCCTGCGGAGGGTGCTTCGAGACCGGACGCAAGTGGAACTACGTCTGGACCCGCGACACCGCCTACGCGGTCGACCTGGGCCTCGCGGGCCTCGATCCCCTGCGAGCGCGCAACTCGCTCGCCTTCAAGCTCAGCGAGCGACGCTCCGGTGGCGAGCTGCAGATCGTCCAAGACACCGGCACGGGCGGCAGCTACCCGGTCTCCAGCGATCGGGTCTCCTGGTCGGTCGGCGCGGCGGAGCTGCTCAACCAGCTCGATGGCGCCGACCGAGAGGCCTTCCGGGACCAGGCCCTCGAGGCGCTGCGCAACACCCTCGAGCACGACCGCTCGGTGGTCTACGACGCGACCGACGGGCTCTACCTCGGAGAACAGTCGTTCCTCGACTGGCGCGAGCAGACCTACCCGGAGTGGACCGCGGGCGACGTCGTCCACATCGGGATGAGCAAGGCACTGTCGACCAACCTGCTGCACTACCGCGCGATGCGACTGGCGGCCTCACTCGCCGAGGAGACCAAGGACGCCAAGACCCGCGACCGCTTCGACGGATGGGCCGACGATCTGCGAGAGGCGATCACCGATCGGTTCTGGCTGGAGGACGAAGGGCTCTTTTCCACCTACATCACGACCGGCCTCGATCCTGCGCCGGTTCGCCGATACGATCTGCTCGGCTCGTCCTTTGCGGTGCTCTTCGACGTCGCCACCGCAGACCAGGCGTCGCGGATCCTCGCGGCGTATCCCCACTATGGCCCGGGCGCGCCCGTCGCGTGGCCGCAGCAGCAGGACGTCCCCATCTACCACAACCGCGGAGAGTGGCCCTTCGTCACCGCGTACTGGCTGCGGGCGGCCGCCAAGGCGGGCAACGCCGCGGTCGCCGAGAAGATGATGCGCGCCCTGATTCGTGGGGCCGCGGTCAACCTCTCGAACATGGAGAACTTCGAGGCCGGATCCGGGGCTCCGTGGGTCGAGGACGGCTCCGCGAGCGGACCGGTCGTCAACTCCCAACGCCAGCTTTGGAGCGTCGCGGCCTACGTCTCGATGGTCCACCACACCCTCTTTGGGCTGCAGGCGGAGCCCGACGGCCTGCACGCGCGCCCCTTCGTCCCCGCCGCGCTCCGCAGCTCGCTGTTCGCGGGGACCGACGAGATCATCCTCCATGACGTTCGCTATCGCGGGCGAAGCATCAAGGTCGTCCTCGAACTCCCCCAGGACGCAGGCACCGGCGCCCTGCAGGTCGAGTCGATCTTCGTCGACGACGAAGAGATGCGCGGCGACCTCTTGGATGGCCTCGAAGACGGCAGCTGCGTCTACATCCGGCTCGCGGCCGGCCAGGGCGAGGCGGGCGTGGTCCACGAGGTGTCCGACGCCGACTACCGAGACGTGTTCGGGCCACGCACGCCGCAGATCACCAGCGTCAGCGCCTCGGGTGGCCAGGTCACCCTGGGGCTCTCGACCAGCGAGGCCGCCGACGTCACCTGGCGGATCTACCGAGACGGTGACGTCGTCGCCGACGACCTGCCCGGGTCCACCACCTCGTGGACCGATCCCAGCTTCGATGCGGGAAGCGATCAGACGCCGTGTTACGCGGCCGAGCTGACGTTCACCGGCAGCGGCAACCACTCCCAGCATGCAGCGCCCCAGTGCTGGTGGGGTGCGGGCTCGGCTCGGGTCAGCGTGATCGATGCGTCGACCATGACGAACGAGGGCGGCACCGCCACGACCAATCACGGCCGGTTCCACTACGAAGGCTGGGGAGATCCGGACGACACCCTCACCGTGTCCAGCTTCACGCCGACCCAGAGCGGCCCCCATCTGCTGCAGCTGGGCTACGGCAACGGAGCCGGTCCGGTCAGCACCGGCATCACCTGCGCGATCAAGCGCGTGGTGGTGGAGGAAGTCGACAGCGGTGATGTCGTCTCGAGCGACCCCGTCATCATGCCCCACCTGGGCGACTGGTCGCTGTGGGCCCTGTCGAGCTTCGCCGCGGCAGACCTGACCGCCGGCGTCGAGTACCGGGTGACCATTCGCGGCGACGCGCAAACCGTCAACATGTCGGCGTTCTCCCACTTCGAGAGCTACACCGGGGGGCTCGGAGGAGACGAGGGCGCGTTCAACCGCGTCAACATCTCCGACCTGCGCATCCTGGCGCGGTAGGGGATCTCCTGGCCCCAGTCGACGACGACAGCGAGCCCGACGATGGAATACGACGGGTGGGCGGAGCGCTACGACGAGGACACCGGCCGCTTTGGGTGGCAGGCGCCTTCGGTCGTGTTGAACGCCGTCGCGACCGCTGGTGCCGCGCCCCGAGACGTCCTCGATTTGGGCGTGGGCACGGGGCAATGCAGCGCTCCACTTGCGCGCGAGGGAGCGAAGGTCATCGGTGTCGATGCCTCGGCGGCGATGCTGGAGCAGGCGCGGGCATCGGGGTACTGCGCAGAGCTCCATCTGCTGCAGCTCGGTGCGCAGACGCTGCAGTCGGTCCTCGGCGAGGCGCGGTTCGACCTCACTGTCTCGTGTGGCGTCATGCACTTCGTCGAGCCGTTGGACACCGTATGCAGCGAGGTATTCGCCACCCTGCGCCCCGGCGGATTGTTCGCCTTCACGCTGATCCCCCCGCAAGCCCGGAGCTTTGCGAACGCTACGCACCTGCGTTCCAGTGCAGACGTGGACCCGATCCTGCGGCGCGCCGGTTTTTCGGTCCAGCCCTCGGAACGCTTCATCGCCTACTACGCACAGGGTGACCGGAGTTCGCCGGTCCTCTACGAACTGTGGCTGGCGCGGCGCCCCGCGTGATCATCTTGCTGAGGACCAAGAGCGCACCGGGGAGGGACCGGGAGTTCACGCCCCTCCAGCAGGACCTGGGCGGCCACTGCGAACCCCTGAGCCGCTCGATCCGAGCGGCCTGCTTCAAAGTCCTTCTGAGCTGCATCGAAAGCAGCCTGCGCACGCGCATGGATCTCCCGGCTCGAGGCGCTACCGGCCGCGCCGTACATGGCGCAGGTTACGTAGCGTAGACGAGCGGCAGAAGGCGCGGGGCTGGGGACCGAGTTTGCGCAAGCCCCCGCGGCAAGGAGAGTGACGAGCATCAAGGGGTGAAGTCGTGGCATCTGAGCAGCTCGAACGCAGGGTCGAGCAGCCTACAGCGCAACCCAGGAGAGTCGAAGGCGGGCCCGTCCAAGAAAGCACAAAGTCCCCCGGGCCGCCTTCTGATCCGCCGTATGCTCTCGGTCGATGCCGACTCGCCCGGAGACGATGCTCGCGCAGGGCCCCAACTGCGTGTTCCTGGACATGCATCCGATGTTCGTCGGCATGTTCTGGGGAACGACGAGCGTCGACCAAGGTCGCCACTTCCTCGAGGCCGCGCGGGTCTTCGTGTCCCGGCACAGCACACCGCACTGCGTCCTCACGGTCGTCACCGCAGACTCCACCACCCCGTCCTCGGAGCTCCGCGGGCTGCTGCGCGAGGCGATCGGTGTGCTCACGCAGACCAGCACCTGCTACGCCGGCGTCGTTTTGGGGACCGGCGTCAAGGCGACCGCGCTGCGGGCCATCATGGGCACGCTCCTCATCGCCATGCGCCACGTCTCGAAGGGGCGCGTGTACGGCACGGTCGAGGACGGGCTGCGGTGGTGCGCGCAGCATCTGGATGGGCTCGAAGCCGACCGGGTTCGGGCGGCGGTGCAGATGCATGGACCGCACGCTGTCCAATCAGCCGCTGAATCTCAGCTGCGGTAGTGGTGAAGAATCCGAGCGCCACGCAGACGATCTGCCGCTGTCGTCAGTCTGCGAGCGCCAGGACCCACAGGAAGTCCTGAGCATCGGTCAGCATGTGCAGCAGCAAGCCCACCGCCACGACGCGGACCGTCGTGTTCGGGATCAAGAGCATGAGCGCATACACCCCGATGGCCGGGTACGAGTGCAAGGGGTGAAACCCGACGCTCATGCGGCTGGGGTCGAAGATTGGATCGGCCAACAGGTGGTCGAGATCCACCAGCATGGTCGAGGCCATCACGAGCCAAGCAGCCCTCCAGCGGTCGCGAAACAACAACCAGGCCAGGACCCCGGGAAACGCGAAGTGCAGCCCGTAGTGGGTCAGAGTTCGTAAGACGTCGACCGCCGGCATGCCGTGCGACGATAGCAGCGACGCCGCCGCCGTCGCTGCCGGCTGACCGCTCCACGGGGCCAGTTGCACCGGGTGCGCGGGACGTCGCGGCCGCCCCGTCGCTGCGCGGCGTATCATCGAGCGGTGTTCGGCTCCTTCCTCTCCCGCGCCTCACTCCTCGGGGTCCTCGTCCTCGGTCCAGCCGTGGCCTCGGCCGCGCCGTCGGAGCATGTCTACCTGGACGCGTCGGGACGGCTGCGCAGCTTGACCGACGAGGCAACCAATCGCATCCCCGACTTCTCCCACGCCGGCTACGAGGGCGGCGGCGTCCCGCTTCCGAGGGTGGCCACGGTCCAGCTCGTCGCGCCGGTCGCCGGGGACGCGACCGCCGCGATTCAGGCGGCGCTGGACGCCGCTGCGGCCTTGCCACAGGGCGCCGACGGCTTCCGGGGCGCGGTCGAGCTGATGCCGGGGCGCTACGAGATCGCAGGGACGCTGAGGATCGACACCGACGGCGTGGTCCTGCGCGGCGCGGGGGACGACGCGGACCCCGCCGAGAACTCGGTCATCGCCCGCGTCGGGACGAGCGAGGACCCGGTCATCGTCCTGGGCGGCGGCGGCGGGAACCGCTGGCGGGACGAAGTGCCCGACTCTCGCAGCGACATCACCTCCAGCTACGTTCAGGTCGGATCGAAGGCGTTCGAGGTCGCCGACCCGGAACG
The DNA here is from genome assembly GCA_963761755.1 of uncultured bacterium. Taxonomy (GTDB): domain Bacteria; phylum Myxococcota_A; class Polyangia; order Nannocystales; family Nannocystaceae; genus CAJXVA01. Next base: position 32,231 of record CAVXIC010000012.1, on the reverse strand, counting down.
ATACGAGGCGGGGGACAACATCGTCGTGTTTCACCCAGCCTCGCAAGCGTGGCTCGAGGCGATCGACTTCGGGGCGACCGATGACGAGCCGCCATGGGCCGAGGGCTCGTATCCGATGCTCTACAACCGCGTCATCACGCGGATCGAGGGCAACATGGTGCACATCGACGCGCCGGTGTTCGGCAACCTCGATCGCGACCTGTCTCAGTCGTACGTCTACCTCCTGGACCGAAGCGGCATCGTGTCGCACGTCGGGATCGAAGACGTCCGGGTCGAGATCGACAGCGACGTCGTTCTACACGCCGTCGCCTTCAACCAGGTCGAGGACGCGTGGGCCCGCGGCATCACGGTGCGCGACTTCCTGCTCGGCGGCGTGTACATGTACACCGCGAAGCACGTGACGGTGGAGTCGGTGCGCGCGGTGGACCCCAAGGGTCCGACGGTCGGCGGGCGCAAGTACAACTTCATGGCGGCCGGGGCTCAGCTCGTCCTGGTCCAAGACGGCTATGCGCGCGGCGGCCGACACAGCTTTGCGTCCAACGGCACCAGCTACGACTCGGGCGTGGTCTTCTTGCGTGGCGTTGCGTCGGGCTCGCTCTCGCCGAGCGAAGGGCACCACCGCTGGGCGCAGGGGCTGCTCTACGACGGCCACACGGAGGTCGACCGAGTCTACGACGGCGTCCTGCTGGGGCTGTACAACCGCGGCGGCTACGGATCGGGGCATGGATGGGCTTCGGTGCACTCGGTGGGATGGAACTGCGACCTCGCGGGCGGACACGGCGTCGTGCAGCAGCCTCCGACCGCGCAGAACTGGATGATCGGCTGCCGCGGACAGATCGACGGAGACGGGCCGTTCGCCCACCCCACGGGCCTGATCGAGTCGGCAGGCGCGCACGTCGACATCGAGTCGCTCTACGAGGCCCAACTCGCCGATCGGCTCGCGCATCCGCCCTCCCTCGGAGCGCCGCCCGAAGGCTTCGTGTGGGAGGACCGAGCGCCCGTCGCCGACGCCTTCGTGCGCGCCGGTGAGTACGCCGAGGACAACTTTGGCTCCGACCCCGTGCTGACCGTCAAAGCCGGCAACCCCGACTTCGTCCGCGAAGTGTATCTGCGCTTCGAGGTCGGAGACGTGGAGGCGCCCGTCGATTCGGTCTGGCTCCGCCTCCGCGAGGGCGGACTGGGCTTTGGCGGCATGCGCTACGGGATCTCGACCACCGATGCAGGCTGGGACGAGGCGACCATCACGTGGACGACTCGCCCGCAGGACGGGACCCAGCCGCGGTGGTGGTTTCCCGAGCAGGCCGACGACTCGATGATCGACGTGACCGCGTGGGTCCAGGCCGCTGCGGACGCGGGCCAGCCGCTGTCGCTCCACATCTGGGCCGATCGCTACTACGGCGCGCCCGCCCAGGCTGCCTTCGGTTCACGAGAAGGAGACGACGCGACCACACCCCTGCTGCGCTTCGCGGTGCCGGCCCCCGAAGTTCCCGGGACCACCGGGGGAGAGGACGACTCCGGCGGCCGAGACGACGCTGGCGACGACACCTCCGGCACCACCGGCGGTGGCCCCTCGGGCGCAGATGGGAACTCGGGCGGCGGTGACGAGTCGGGGCTGAGCGATGCAGGCGGCGCGATGTCGCCGGACGCGGACGGCTCGGGCTGTGGGTGTCGCGCGCGGGGCAACGGACTCGGGGGTCTGTGTGTCCTGGTCGTCGGCCTGCTCGGTCTCGGCTCGAGACGACGTCGCTGGTGACCGACGTCTCGCACCTTGTGCGCACGAACCTCCACCCGCCAAAAGCGGAAGATTGTGGAGTCGTGGTGTCGAAGCCTATTGTGATCGGGGACGGGGTTTCGATGACTGCACGAAATTGGATTGGCGTGGCCGCTGCGGCGGCGCTGGTGGCTTGCGGCGGCCTCGATGCGCCCGCGGATACGGGTCCGACGGAAACCGGCGGCATCATCCCGATCGACCCCGACGGCTCCGGCACGGACACGGACGCGGACACCCAGGACAGCGCCATCTCCGAGAGCCAAGGTGCCGAGTGCTTCTCGGACGACGCGTGCGGAGACGATGAGGTCTGCGACCCGCAAGGCAGGTGCGTCGAGGGCTGCAGCGACGACAAGCCGTGCGCGGAGGGCTTGTCGTGCTGCGAGCAGACCTGCGTCGACCTCACCGACTCGGCCGACCACTGCGGCGCGTGCGGTGAGCCGTGCGACGCCGAGATGGCCTGTGTGCAGGGACAGTGCGGGGTCGGGAGTTGCCCCGCGGGCTCCAACGACTGCAACGCAGATGCATCGGACGGCTGCGAGACCCTCGGAGAGTGCGCGTGCGCGCCCGGTGAGACGCAGCCATGCTACAGCGGCAACCCGGCCACCCTCGACGTCGGAGCCTGCGTGGGCGGCATGCAGACCTGCAACGACACCGGCACGGCGTGGGGCGCCTGCGAGGGCGAGGTCGTCCCCGTCTCCGAGCTGTGTGGCAACGCAGTCGACGACGACTGCGACGGCACGGCCGACGAGGACGTCGACGCCGATGGCGACGGATTCACGACGTGCGGCGGCGACTGCTGCGACGTGGCGGGTCCCGACTGCTCCACGCCGGCGCTGGTCAACCCCGGCGCGTTCGAGGTCGACGGCAACGAGGTCGATGACGACTGCGATGGCATCGCCGACAACCCGCTTCCGGAGTGTGATGCGGGCTTGGCGAGCAACTCCGCCGACACGCTCGACTACGCGCGCGCGCTCGACCTGTGCCAGTTCACCCAAGAGGCGCCCGCAACCCCACAGGACGCGGTGTGGGGCGTCATCGAAGCCGAGCTCTTGCTCGCCGACGACACGGGCGTGCCCGACCCCAACGCGCGGTCGCTGCGAGACGGTTTCGGCAACAACGTGAGCACGCAGTTCGGGCAGCGCCTGGTCGTGCTCTCGACCGGGCATGCCGCCGACAACGCCGGAGACACCAACCCCGGGTTCGCCGCCTACCAAAACGGGGTGAACCTCGGAGAGACTTCCTCCGTCCCCGCGGGCTGGCTGGCGGCCAATGGGGGCAACCTGCCCAACGCCCCCGGGTGCCCCAACCCGAACAACGCCACCGCCTACAACCCCGTCAACCTGCACTTGCGCCTGCGCGCACCGACCAACGCCAACTCGTTCTCGGTGCAGATGTTCTTCTACTCGGCTGAATACCCGGAGTACGTCTGCACCGCGTTCAACGACTTCTTCGTCACGCTCGTCGACAGCGCCGATCCGCAGAACCCTGCCGATCAGAACATCGCGATCTATGATGATGGCGGGGGCTCCACGTGGCCCGTCGGCATCAACCTGGTCTCGGCGGCCAACGGTCTGTTCACCGCCTGCGACAACGGCGGCATCGCGCAGTGCGGGTCAGGCGGCAACTACAACGGTTGCTCGGGCACCGCCGAGCTCGATGGGACCGGCTTCGACCTGACCGCCTCGGCGTGTGGTCACACCGGACGCGCGGGCGGAGGCACCGGCTGGCTGACGCTCAGCGGCAACGTCGAGCCCGGCGAGGTGTTCGACGTCCGGTTCATCATCTGGGACACCAGCGACGGCATCTGGGACTCGAGCGTCCTGCTCGACAACTGGGTGTGGTCCATCGACGCCTCAGAACCCGGCGTCACCCCCAGCTGACGCCGGTTCAGCGCTGCTGGGGTGGCTGGGCATGGAGTCGGGTGCCGCGGTACTATCTCGCCCCATGAGTACGCCTGAGCTCCACAAGACGGAGGTGGACCTCGATGGCCTGATGCGGGTCCTCGGGCAGCACCTGTACTCGACGCCCAACGTCGTGGTGCGGGAGCTCGTTCAAAACGCGCATGACTCGTGCGTCCGCCGAGCCCACGAACAACCCCAAGGCGCGCCGCGGCCGAAGATCACCGTGCGCTCCGACCCCGAGCAGGGCTGGCTGCACGTCGAGGACAACGGCGCCGGCCTCACGCGCGAGGAGATTCAGACGTACCTGGCGACGGTCGGGCGCGGTCGGACCCGCGAGCTGCGCGAGGACGGGGCCGATGGGCTGATCGGCCTGTTCGGCCTCGGCTTCCTCTCGACCTACGTCGTGGCCGAGCGCACCGACGTGTGGACGTGTTCACACACCGACCCCGAGCAGGCGTGGCGCTTCAGCTCGCGCTCGGGTCACCAGTACACGATCGAAGAAGCGGAGCGACGCGAGCCCGGCACCCGGGTGAGCCTGCAGCTCAAGGAGGCCAACGCCGCGCTCGCCAAGCCCAGGGCGCTGCAGGCGTTGCTCGAGAAGTACTGCTCGCTGCTCACCATCCCACTCGAGCTCGTCGGCGCAGGCGACCTCGTCAACGCAGAGGCGCCGCCATGGCGCAGCCCCCAGACGCATCCGGTTCGCCGTCGCAAGCAGGCGATGGCCTTTGCGGAGCGTTACGAGCGAAGGTTCGCGCCCCTGTGCACCCTCGAGATCCACGACGACGGCAGCGGGCCCGCGGGCGCGCGGGTCGAGGGCATGCTGTGGATCCAGGACGGGCAGTCCTACGGCAGCGCCGACAACCGCAACGTCTCCGTCTTCGTGCGCGGCATGATGGTCGACGACGATGCCCGGCACCTGCTACCGGAGTGGGCCTCCTTCGTTGGAGCGATCGTCGAGAGCGACCAGCTGGTGCCCACCGCCAGCCGCGAAGATCTGCAGCGTGACGCGGCCTATGCGTACGCACGGGCCACGCTCGCCGCCTCGCTCATGACCGGCCTGGCCACTCTCGCCCAGGACGAGCCCCACACCTGGCGCAGAGTCGTTCGGCGGCACAACGAAGCCATGCTCGGCTGCTCGCTCGCCGAGCCGGCGCTGTTCGACCTGGTCGCCGACGAGCTGACCGTGCCCACGTCGATGGGTGACCTCGACCTGCGGACCGTCCTTCGACGCTCGGGCGGAACCGTCTACGTCAGCCAGAGCGAGCGACCCGGCGTGGAATCGCTGCTGTATCGCGCGCGCGACATCCCCGTGGTGCTCGGCCGACGCTACGGAGCGCTGGGCTTCGTGCATCGATTCTGCGACGCCCGCGGCGGCAGCGTTCACCTCATCGGTGACGGCGCCGACGAGCGCCTCCTGGGCGTGGTCGCCGACGACGAGCTCGATCCACGACTCGCGCAGTGGTTCGGTGGAGACGAACTCGACGTGCTCGGCGGGCGCTTCGAGCCGACGACCCTGCCCTTCGTCGCGCTGGTGGACCGACAGCAGGAGCTCAAGGCCCGCATCGAGGACGACGAGGCCGACGCAGCGCTCGGGGCCGCCACGTTGGCGCTGGCCCGCTCGTTCACCCAGACCATTCGCAAGCGCGCCACCGGACTGCTCTACGTCAACCTGTCGTCTCCCGCCGTCCAGGCCCTGCTGACGTGCGAGGACGAAGGGCGCGTGGCCCAAGGCGTTGCGCTGCTGCGGGCGACCCTGGGCATGCTCACCGCACAGGACGACCTACGCGGCACGCCGAGCCTCGACCAGGCCTTGAGCGACCTGCAGGGCGTGGTGGAGACCATCATCCAAGGAGGACACTAGTCATGGACATCTGGGCCTGGGTTCGCGACAAGAAACGTCAGCTCGGCGAGACCGGCCAGCGCCGACTCGCCACGATCATCGAAGACCTGCCGACCGCGGTCTGCGACATGCGGCACGAACAGGCCGAGGCGATGGTACCCGAGGGGCTCGCGCTCGCCCGGGACCTCGAAGACGCCTGGGTGGAGATCTTCTTGCGGCACTGGCTCATGCAGAGCCGGGTGCTGCACCGCTATCAAGGGCGAGACAACCTCGAGGACTGCGTCTCACTGCTCGAGTTCTCCCATCGGGAGACCAACCGGGCGTGCCCGCAGAGCATGTGCGTCGTCCAGGACTTCGCCAACTGCTACGGCGTCACCGACGGCCCCGGCTACTCCAAGCAGCGCCTCGCGGTCACCGCCGAGGCCCTCGAGCGCATCGACCCGAGCTGGCCGTGCTTCGAATGCATCAGCATCGAGCACGCCAGCGCGCTTCAGGACGCGGGCAAGCTCGAGGACGCCGTGCGCTTCATCGACGGTCAGCTCGAAGCGGCCACGGCAGCCGACGTGCACCGAAGCCACGAGAAGATGCACAAGACCAAGGCCCACTGCCTCGTGCAGCTGGGCCGAGGGCCGGAAGCCCTGACCTTGCTTCGTGCATCGCCGCCCGACGGAGCCTCGGGGGAGAGCGGCGAGGTCGGCTACCGGGTCTCGCTCGCAGAGGCGCTGGTGGCCGTCGGCCAGACCGACGAGGCCAAGGAGACCCTTCCCGCGCTGAGCGACCTCGACGACAGCGACGGTCGAGACTGGCTCGACGTCGCCGAGCAGCTCGTCGAGGCTGGCGCGATGCCCAACGAGGCGACGATCGGCGCCGACGCGGCGTCCGTCGTGCAGACCTACGAGCGCAACGGCGCGCTGTGGGCCTCCGCCGAGACTGCCTTGATGGCCGCCCGGCTGGCCGCCGCCCGAGGCCGACGCGCACAGGCCCAATCCTTCCTGGAGATCGCCGAGCGCGTACGGACCGAGCTCAAGGCCCCCGTGCACCTCGACGAGTCCCTCGTGCGCACGAAGGCCGCCGTCGACCAGGTGCCGCAGGTCTCGCTCTTCACCGACGTCTCCGAGCCCGACGCGCTCACGGCGGAGCGCCTCCCCGAGGAGCCCGAAGAGGCGCTCGAGCTCGTCTGCGCGGCGCGTAGCCGCTGGCCCGACGACGAGCGTCTCGCCACCCTCGAAGGCCGGCTGCTCGCGGTCCTGAACCTTGGCTCGATCGCGCGTCGCCGCCTCGAAGCCTTCGTGGACGAGCACCCGAAGGCCACGAACGCGGTTCGCAACCTCGGCAACGTGCTTCGCGATGCCGGTGAACACGAGGCGCTCGAGGCCCTGGTCCGCACCCACTACACCTCCTCCGAGCCGATCGGTCGCTGGCTGCTCGCCACCAGCCACGAACGCGCAGGGCGGCTGGCGCTGGCGTGCGAGGGGTTCCGCGAGGTTCTGCACGTCGATCCAGAGGCCGATCCTGCCCGGATTCGGCTGTGCGAGATCGCGATCGCGCAGCGTCGCTGGCAAGAAGCCCTGGAGCTCGCGGAGACGCTGGCCCAGCGACTCGAGCCGGGGTCACACGATTGGGACCGCATGGTCGCCGCCACTGCGTTGGGTCGATGGGACGTCGTGCGCGACTCTGCCATCCGGCTGGGCATGACGGTCGAGCCCGGCGAAGACCCCATCGACGAGGTCTGGGGTGACGCCCGGATTCGAAGCGCGCAGCACGAGGACGTCTGGGCGACGCGGACCGGACCCGTCACGGCGCGGCTCGAGACGATCTCGGGGCCCGAGGCCGCGCTCGAACGCGAGGGAGATCTCGTGCTCTTCGACCCTGCACCCGTCACGCGCGAAGAGCGGGGTGAAGCGGTCGTATTCACCTACCGCGAGCTCGACGTGCTCGAACGCGGGGGCCGACGATCGTTCGCCATCGACGCCGTCCACCCCGGTGAAGACGCACTGCGCGCGCTGGTCGACGCGCTGGAGCCCGTCGATCTCCGATTGCAGCGCCGCTCGGGCGACGCGTACCGGCTCACCAACGACGCCGACGAGGACCTGCCGGGCGTCTACCTCTTTGCCTCGGTCCCCGAGACGGCCGACCTCGAGGACGTCCACCGGCGCTTGACCGAGGCGGTCGGTGCATGGCCCGGCGGGGCGGTCTGGATGCAGCTGCTCGAGGCACTCGGAGAGCAATACGAGCAGGAACGCGTTCGGCAGTCTGCGCTCGCCGAGTCCCTGGGCATGTGACCGGCACGGCTCAGCCCGGCACGTAGGGCGCACAGTAGCCGCCGATGCACGACAGCGTGTTCTGAGGGATACTGCCCCCCGTGATGCATCGACTGCGCACCATCACCGCGTCTCTCTTTCTCGTCAGCGCCGCGGGGGCCTGTGGCGACGACAGCAGCGGGGGCACCGACAGCGCCGCCGGCAGCGACGACGCCGACTCGACGGACCCCGGGAGCGGCACGCCCGGCGCGGACTGCTCGAACCGCTGCACCATGGTCGCGTCCGCATGCGGTGCTCCGGCCGACGTGACGGCAACGACCTGCGCCGACGTGTGCGCCATGGGCCCCACCGAAGAACAGCTGACCTGCCTCGAAGAGAGTGACTGCGCCGAGCTCACCGGCCTGGTCGGAGGCCGAGAGGTCTGCGGGCTCGGTGGCTCCAGCAGCCCCGCCACGACGACGACCACCACCACCACCACCACCACCACCACGGACAACCCCGACACCTCGACCCCAGGCGGCATGCTCGGAGACGCGTGCGACTGCGGCAACCCCACGGTGTACTGCGAGGGGACCGAGAACGGCTGTCAGTTCAGCTTCTCCGGCGAGTCCTACGTCTGCCTGGTCAACAGCGGAGACGTCTCGACCGGCGTGTGTACGCAGACCTGCGACCCCGACAACGACACATGCGCCGAGGGTTCGTGCGGACCCCAGACGGAATACCTGCTCGGCGAGACCTTCTACGTGTGCGGCTGAGCTACCCCGCCGGCGCGTCCTCTCGCCGACCGTCGGCGTGAATCGCAAACCGCCCCTGGCCGCGTGGATGCACCGGGCCATCCGCCTTCCACGGCCAACCACCGAACTGGGTCCGCCGGTAGTCGCCGAAGGCTTGCTCGATCTCGGCCCGGGTGTTCATGACGAAGGGCCCGTGCTGGGCGACGGGCTCTCCGATTGGGGTCCCCTGCAGCAGCAGGATCTCCGCGACGATGTCGCCCTTGTTCTCGAGCTTCAGCGGCGTCTCCGACTGCACGAGCGCAGCGTGATCGACGTCGATGGCGCCGCTCCCCACCCCGAGGCGCTGCCCTCGGTAGAAGTAGATCATGCGGTGGGCCTGCTCGCTGGCCGGCGGCAGCGTCACCGTGGCGCCGGGCTGCATCTCGAGGGTCCAGATCGCGACGTCGGAGCCGGGCTGGGCGGCCCATGAGGCCGGCGGGGGCGTCGGCGCGTCACGTCCTTCGAGGCTTCCGGCGTTGACCGTGACCAGGGTCTCCCGCCCGGCGTCGTCGCGCAGCGTCAGCTTGGGAATGTCCGCGGACCACATCATCGTGAAGGCCGGGTCGACCATCTTGGACTTTGCGGGCAGGTTGAGCCACAGCTGGAACAGCTCGGCGGTGTTGTTGCCCTCGCGCTCCAGCAGCGGGAACATCTCGGAGTGCACGATGCCGCTGCCGGCGGTCATCCACTGACAGTCGCCGCGACCGAAGCGCGCGGTCGCGCCGAGCGAGTCGGAGTGGTCCAACAGCCCACGCCGGGCCACCGTGACGGTCTCGAAGCCGCGGTGCGGGTGGCGGGGGAATCCTGGCACGACGTCGCCGTGATACATGCGCCAGCCCTCGCGCACCGTGAAGTCGCTGCCGATGTTGCGACCCTTCAGCAGCGCCGGCTCGGGCCCCATCGCCTCGGTCCCCGCTGGGAACTGGTCGAAGTGATGCACGCAGAACAGGAACGGGTCGAGGGTGGGCCACGGAAAGCCCAGCGGCACGGTCTCGAGAATCATGTCCCGATTCTAAGGGCTGATCCGCGCCTCGCATCCCCCCGGGCCGCGGAACGCACCACACCGCACAACGCAACGCCCGACGGAACGCGAGCCTGCGAGAACAGCGCCACCGAGTGCCAAACCATTTGGCGGGGCTCGCACGGGACCCCATACTTGGCCTGGGGAAACCCCTCGGGACGTCGATGCGCCAGTTCAACACCTCCTCGCTGATCCTGCCCATCCCGCTGCTCGCGCTCGCCGCGGGATGCCCCGCAGACGACTCGGCCCAGATGCTCGGCGCGGAGGCGGAGTCCACCGGGGAGGACGAGACCCTCGACACCACCGGTAGCGTGGACGAGGGCTCGTCGACGGGGACCGCGGCCGAGGTGACCTACTACGACGACGTCCGGCCGCTGCTCACCGAGCACTGCGTCGCGTGCCACACGCAGGGATCGATCGCCCCGTTCCGCCTCGACAGCTACGAGGCGGTCGCGGCGCTCGGACCCGCGATCCGGGCGGTGATCGAAGCACGCACGATGCCGCCCTACGGCGTGCGGGCCGACGGAAGCTGCCAAGACTTCGACGACGCGAGCTGGATGACCGACGAGGAGATTGCGACCATCGCCGCCTGGGTCGAGGGCGGCACCGCAGCCGGCGACGCGACGATCGCCGCGCCTGAGCCGCCCACGCTTCCCACGCTCGAGGGCGAGACCGAGCTGCTCGACCTGCCCGAGTACGAGCCCCGCTCTCAGGCGGACATCGGCTTCGCGCTCGACGACTACCGCTGCTTCCCCATGGAGCTGGATCTGGACAGCGACCGCTACCTGACGGGCTTCGACGTGCAGCCCGACAACGACGCGCTCGTACACCACGTGCTGGGCTTCCGCGTCGATCGAACCTTCCTACAAAACACCGCCGCCATCGCGCAGCTCGAGGCCATCGATGACCTGCCCGGATGGCCCTGCTACGGCGCCGCGGGCGAGGGCATCCTGCCCGGCGGCGTCCCGATCACCTGGGCACCAGGGCAAGGCGCCGTCAACTACCCCGAGGGCGTCGGCGTCCGCTTCTCCCCCGGAGACTTGATGGTCGTGCAGATGCACTACAACCTCCTGGACGAATCCGGGGGACTCGACGCGTCGAAGATTCGCCTGCAGTGGGCCGACGAGGTCGAGCAAGAGGGCTACCAGATCCTGTGGGACCCCTTCTTGATCCAGGCATTCACCGGCGGAGACGACACCCTCGAGCCCGGCCGAGAGAGCGTCGAGTACCGCTGGGGCGCCACCTTCGACGAGATGTTCGGGTTCTCGGACGTCTCCTTCGACGCGATCGACATCCTGGGCGTCATCCCCCACATGCACGAGCGCGGGCGAAAGATGTCGCTCCAGATCGAGCGCCGGGACCAGCCCGAGATGGAGTGTGCAGCCGATGTCGACCGCTACGACTACAACTGGCAGCGCACCTACTTCTACGAGACGCCGATCTCGGTGAACGCCAACGACACCCTGCACGTCGAGTGCGACTTCGACACCACGAAGAGCACCGAACCGGTCTCGGCCGGCTTCGGCACGCAGGAAGAGATGTGCTTGGTGGGGCTGTTCTTCACGGCGCAGGAGTAGGCGCTACCCCGCCGCCACGTCCATGAACCGCACCGGGCTGCGGTAGCCCTCGTCGTCGTAGGCGCGCACACCGAAGAAGACGTCGTCCCCGGACATGGGCAGAGTCGCTCGGACCGCGGTGCCCACGTCCAACGCGTGGGTCCACTGGGGTTCGGCGGTGTCGCGCCAGACGACCTCGTAGCCGGCCACGTCGGGCTCGGGGCTGGCGGTCCAGGCCACGGTGGTGTCGTGCGAGAGGGCCGCGGCGATGATGCGGGCGTCGGTGGGGGCGGAGGGAGCGTTGGCGAGGTGGGCGAGCGCGGCGGCGTTGAGACGGGCGACGCCCGCGAGGTAGTCGGCGTCGACGTGCTCGGCGGTGTCACCGAAGGCCCGGCTGCCCTCCGTCCGGACGTCTTGGTGCTGGCGATCGTAGTTCTCCTCCACCTCGGTGAATCGGACCGCGGCGAACCCGGCCTCGTTGAACGCGGTGTGGTCTCCGCCCCGCAGGAATCGGTCGCGCCGGAACACCATCTTCGCCTGCACCGGCAGCGCGTGGCGCCGGCCCACCTCGTGGACGAACCGCGCGAGCTGGCGACTCGCACCGTCATGGGTGGCCGAGAGCGTGCGCAGGCGCTCGAGGTCCTCATCGAGCAGCCATGGATCGAGCGCGGCCGAGAACACGCGAACGGTCGCGTCATGCCGGTCTCCCCGCGGGCCGGTGGGGTCGCCGACGATGTCGTTGGAGAGCACAGCGCGCACGTCGACCCCGCTGGCCGCAGCCGCTTGGGCATGCGCACGCGCGCCCAGCAGCCCCTGCTCTTCGCCGGCGGTCGCCATGAACACCACCGTCGCGTCGTAGCGGTGCTGCGACATCACCCGAGCCAGCTCCACGACCACCGCTACACCGGAGCCATCATCGTTGGCTCCGGGCGCGTCGGCGGTGCGGTCCATCGGGTCACTCACCCGCGAGTCGTAGTGACCGATCACGTAGTAGTGCCGGCCCGCCGCCTCGGGCATCGTCCCCGGGAGCGTTGCGACCACGTTCACCACGTCGGTGGGCCGATCGATGCGGCGCCGGTCGGGCTCGATGCGGTGCACGTCCATGGTCACCTGCAGGCGCGGCGAAGCCTTCATCTGCTGCGCGATGCCCCGACGAGCCGCACCGATGCCGCGCTCGGGATCATCGGTGACCGACAGGGTGTGCCGGGTCCCGAAGGCCACGAGGGCGTCGATCGTCTCGGCCATGCGGTGGGGATCGATCTGCGCCAGCATCGTCTCGACCTCGGCCGGAGCCACCATCGCAGCGCCCGGCTCGGTGGTAGCGTCGGGCGCCTCCACGGGCGGAGGTGCAGGCAGCGCTTCGAACGATCGAGAACACCCCGCGGCCAGCAGCAAGAGCAGCGCCATGCGTCGCATGGGCCGAACCTAGCAGTGCTACGGTGGAGGGGTGCAGCGGCTCGTCGTGTTCGTCGTCCTCGGGGGGTGCGTCAGTGCCGAAGCGCCTCCCGACGACCCGAGGCCCAAGCCGCCTGCGCCCGCGGAGCCCGTGTGCCCACCCGCCCTCTCAGCCACGCCCCCAGCCGACCTCGAAGCGGAGATCTTGCGCTGCGATGGCCCCGCCCTAGCCCGTCGCGGCAGCGCAGCGATCGCAGCGCTCGACGTCGTGGGGGCAGCGTCGAGCGTCGCCCTGCTCGCCGGGTGGGAGCGCTCCCGCTCGTTCGAGCGCAGCGGGGCCCTCCACCCAGGGAGCCTGGACGACCGTGCTCCCAGGGCTGCAGACCAAGCTGGGCCAGCCGCCTCCGCGGTGGTGGGTGGACACCTTGAGGTCCGCCCGCGGGGGCGAGGGCGTCGCGACCGTCTACGACACCGGGCTCGCGCCCGACGGCTCCGACCGGCGCGGGCCCATCCAGACGGGTCCCGGCGGCACACGGGTTCGCCCGGACGCACTGCCACTGCTCGAGTCCGACGGGCAGCTCGCGGTCGATCTCTCCGTGGCGCGCGTCTGGGTGGGCCCGGTGCCGAAGACACCCGGGACCGCGGTCGAGCTGACCCGCGCCCGCGCCGGCTCGACGCTCTTCGTCTCCATGTTCGAGCCCGGCCGAGGCGGGTTCCGGTTCCCGCTGCGGGCGATCGACTCTCAGAGCGCCGAGGTCTGGACCACCGAGGTGTGCGCCGCCGACCGCCGCAGCCTCGAGGGTCTCGGCCATCTCATCGTCGACTTCGTCCTGCTCGGGGAGTCGAGCACCAAGACGCCCGGCCGCATGACCCCCTCTACCGCCACCGCGCTGGCTGTCTTCACCGCCGAGTCCCACGGCGTGGGCGTGGAGGTCTTCGATCTGAAGACGGGCGAGCGGACCTTGGCGTGGGCCTCCGATCTGTGGTCCTGGCGCGACGCGGCCGACTAGTCGCGGTTCCGACTTGCACGGTCGACATTTCGTTGCAGTGTGCTCCGGTGTACGGGCTCCATGACCGATTCGAACGCCACCGCGGGAGGCCTTCATGCGATTGAAGGTCAACGGCGAAGACCACGAACTCGAGCTCGACGCGCGCACCTCGTTGCTCGACGCGCTGCGCGAGGAGCTCGGACTCACCGGGACCAAGAAGGGCTGCGATCACGGGCAGTGTGGTGCGTGCGCCGTCATCGTGAACGGTCGACGGATCAACTCGTGCTTGGCGCTGGCCGTGATGCACGAGGACGACGACGTGCGCACGGTCGAGGGGCTCGCCGGCGAGGGCGGTGAGCACCACCGGCTGCAGGAGGCGTTCATGCGGCACGACGCGTTCCAGTGCGGGTACTGCACCTCGGGGCAGCTGTGCTCGGGGGTGGCGCTGCTGGAGGAGTTTCGCCGAGGCGACCCGAGCGTGGTGACCCCTCACGACCAGCCTGCGCGCCCGACCGACGAGGAGATCCGCGAGCGAATGAGCGGCAACCTGTGCCGCTGTGGTGCCTACGTCAACATCGTGCGAGCCATCGCTTCGGTGGCCCGGGAGTCGGACGTATGAAGCCCTTCGAGTACGAACGCGCCAGCGACCCGGCTTCGGCGGCGACTCGCGTCGCGCAGGGCGGGACGTTCATCGCCGGGGGGACCAACCTCGTCGACCTGATGAAGCATGGGATCGAGACCCCGCGGCGGCTGGTCGACATCAGCCGGCTGCCTCGAACCATCGAGTCCACCGATGATGGCGGCCTGCGCATCGGCGCGAGCGTGACCAATACGGAGTTGGCGGTCGATGCACGGGTGCGCAAGGGGTGGCCGCTGCTCTCCACCGCCCTCCTCTCCGGAGCCACCGTCCAGCTGCGCAACAAGGCCACCACCGGCGGCAATCTCCTGCAGCGCACCCGGTGTTACTACTTCTACGACACGGCCCGGGCGTGCAACAAACGCGAGCCAGGCAGCGGCTGCGACGCCCTCGAGGGCTACAATCGCATTCACGCCATCCTCGGCGGAAGCGAGCACTGCATCGCGACCCACCCCTCGGACATGTCCGTGGCCATGGCCGCGCTCGGAGCCCGGCTCGAGACGCTGCGTCCCGATGGGCGGCGACGCACGCTGCCGACCGAAGACCTCCAGCGCTTGCCCGGCGACACCCCGCATCTCGAACACGTCCTCGAGCCCGGCGAGCTGATCGAGTCGGTTTGGCTCCCCCCCTCGCCGCCCCCGCGGCAGGTCTACCGAAAGGCCCGCGACAGGGCTTCGTACGCGTTCGCGCTGGTGTCGGTCGGCGTGGCGCTCTCGATCGAGCAGGGACGGGTCACCGCAGCCCGCATCGCTCTGGGCGGCGTCGCGCCCAAGCCATGGCGGGCCCGAGCCGCCGAAGATTTCCTCGAGGGCCGACCTGCAACCATCGACGACTTTCGCGACGCCGCGCAGGCCGAGCTGCGGCGTGCGAAGGGGCGCGGGCACAACGACTTCAAGATCGCGCTCACCGGGCGCCTGATCGCCTCGGCGCTCGCCGAAGCTGCAGGCTTCGAAGACCACCAAGACCCCACCCGAGACGAGAGGGACGCATAATCATGGCAGATCGAAACCAAGGAATCGTCGGACGCGCCATCCCCCGCGTCGACGGGCCGCTCAAGGTCACGGGGCGGGCCGACTACTCGGCCGACCATCCGATCGAGCCCCGGCCCTACGTCGGGTGGATCGTCGAGTCCAGCATCGGCCCCGGCCGCATCCGCGCGCTCGACGTGTCGAAGGCCTGCGCTGCGCCCGGAGTGATCGAAGTCCTCACGCATCACAACGCCCCCGAGCAGCGGCCCTACGGAGAACCGAGCGACGAGGGGCGCTTCACGCAGTCCCACGCCCTGCTGCAGACCGACCAGCTCCGCTACCACGGTCAGCCGATCGCCCTGGTCATCGCCGAGACGCTCGAGCAGGCGCGCGGCGCGGCGCTGGAGATCGAGGTCGCCTACGACGCAGACCACGGCCGGTTCGCCGTCGACGGCAACGAGCCGAACGAGGACCTCGAGCAGCCCGACAGCCTGGACGGCGGACAGGACCCCGACGTGATCCGAGGCGACTTCGCCGAAGCGCTCGAGGCGTCCGACGTCGTCGTCGACCGGACGTTCACCACCCCCGACCAGATCTCGGCCGCGATGGAGCCGCACGCGACCATCGCCCAGTGGGATGGGGAGACCCTCACCGTTCACACGTCGATCCAGGTCGTCGCCAACGCGGTCGAGGCGCTCGCCAACACGCTGAAGCTCGATCCCGACAAGATTCGGGTGCGCTCACCTTTCGTCGGAGGAGGGTTCGGCTCCAAGCTCGGCATCCACAGCGACGCGGTGCTGGCGTGCCTGGGCACGCTGGCGCTCGAGCACCCGGTCAAGGTGGTGCAGAGCCGACGGAACGTGTTCTCCAACGGGCCACACCGCGGCAGCTCCGTTCAGCGCGTGCGTCTGGGGGCCACCGCGGACGGACGGCTGCTGGCGGTCGGACACGACAGCATCATGCCGATGTCCAGGGGCTACGAGTTCGCCGAGCCCGTCGCTGCGAGCGCTCGCGCCAGCTATGCCTGCGATGCGCTGCACACGACGCATCGCGTCGTGAAGGTCGACATGCCTCCGATCGACAGCATGCGCGCACCGGGCGAGGCGATCGGGACCCTGGCGCTCGAGATTGCGATGGACGAGCTCGCGACGGCGCTGAAGATGGATCCGCTCGAGCTGCGCCTGCGCAACGTGGCCGACCGCGAGCCGATGAGCGGACGCCCGTTCGCCAGCAACGATCTGCGCCGCTGCCTGGAGCGAGGCGCCGAGCGATTCGGCTGGGCAGCGCGAGCTTCGGGCGGCCGTCGTCAGGGTCGGTGGAGACTGGGCTGGGGCATGGCCGCGTGCACCCGCTTCAGCCTCCTCATGAAGGCGAGCGCGTCCGTCGAGCTGCGACGAGATGGGCGCGCCGTCGCCCGCTTGGACATGACCGACATCGGCACCGGCTCGTACACGATCTTCAGGCAGATCGTCGCCGACGAGCTGGGGCTGACCATGGACGAGGTCGACGTGCAGCTGGGCGACTCGAACCACCCGCAGACCTCCGGGTCCGGAGGCTCGTTCGGCGCCGCCTCGTCGGGAGGCGCAGTGCTCCGCGCCTGCCGCGAGCTGCGGAAGAAGCTGGTCACGCAGGCTGTGGGCCACCCCGACACCGCGATGGTCGACACGGACGAGGACGACGCCCAGTTCGTCGACGGGACGCTGCGCATCGGCGACGAAGCCATGCCTTTGGGAGAGATCGTGGCGCTGGAGGGCGAGACGCTCGAGGCCGAAGGATCCGTGGAACCGCAGGACGCCTCCGAGGAGCACGCCCAGTACTCCTACGGCGCGCACTTCGTGGAGCTCGCGGTCGATGACGTCAGCGGCGAGGTCCGACTTCGCCGCGTCGTGGGCGCGTTCTCGTTCGGTCGCGTGCTCAACGAGATCACCGCCCGCTCACAGCTGATCGGAGCCATGACCTACGGCATCGGTGGCGCGCTCACCGAGTCGCTGGCGCTCGACCCTCGCTACGGGGCCTTCATGAACCGGGACTTCGCCGAGTACCACCTCGCCGTCAATCGAGACGTGCCGGACATCGACGTCCTGATGCTCGGCGAGCCCGACGAACGCTGCGGTCCGCTCGGGTCGAAGGGACTGGGAGAGCTGGGCCTGTGCGGAATCGCGGGCGCGATCTCCAACGCGGTCTTCGACGCCACCGGCGTGCGCGTCCGAGATGTCCCGATCACCCCGGATCGAGTGCTGGCTGGACTCGTCTGAACCCGCCGGCAAGAACATCTGAGAACGAGTAACCCAAACGGTGAGGACATCCTTAGTGTCGTTCATGCGCTCCGCGACTGTGTGTCTGTCGACGATCTTGTGTGCGTGCGGAAGTCGGTGGACCGCTGGTCTCGTGCGTGTTGGACGAGGCGTCGACGTGGAGCTTTGCCCTCGCCAGCGCACAACCGACGGATGTGGTGATTCCGCCGATCTTCCTGTCGGGCTCCTGAGCGCTGTCGGGCTCCTGAGCGGGCTGAGCGTCGCGCTCAGATCTTGAAGCGGTGCGTGGTCTGCTGGCTGCGGCGAGCGGGCCCGAAGCGGGCGCGCTCGATCGCCTTGGCGATGCACGCTGCGCCCGCCTTGGCGTGGGAGCCCTGGACGTCGACCCCGCTGGCGCGGCCGTCGGTCCCGATCGAGATCGTGACGTCGACGTTTTCGCCGGGAAACAGGCCGGCTTTCTTGCCGCACGCGCTGACCTTGCGGCCGAGCTTGCCGAGGGTCTGTCCGAGCGCTCGGCTGCTGCGGCGCTGCGGGATATCGGGCTCGGGCTTGGGCTCGGGCTCGGGCTCGGGTTCGGGCTCGGGCTCGGGTCTCGGGCTCGGGCGTCGCCGCGGGCTCGGGCGTCGCCGCGGGCTCGGGCGTCGCCGCGGGCTCGGGCTCCGGCGTTGCTTCGAGCGCCACGGGCTTGGCCTCGAGCACCGCGTTGGCGGTCGGAGCGTCTGGCGTCGGCGCTGGATCGGGCTGGGGCGGGCCCATCGCGAGCCACGCGACGAGCGTGCCGGCGAGGGTGATGCCTGCGGCGAGCCCGGCGAGCTTGGCCGCACCCCATCCTCGCTCCGACCCGGCGCCGGGCTCCTCGATGTCCCGAAGCGCTGCGATGAACTCGGCCGCCGTCGCGAAGCGGTCCTCGGGCTTCTTGGCCAGCGCCTGGAACACAACGGCATCGACCCGAGACCCCAAGCCGCCCTCGGGGAACGCGAGGCTGGGCGCGACCGCCTCGGTGTGGACGTGTTGGTACACGGTGGCCATCGCGTTGCCGGTCTTGAAGGGGACCTTGCCGACCAACATTCGGTACAAGATGATGCCCACCGAGTACAGGTCGGACCGCCCGTCGAGTTCCATGCCTTGCCCCTGCTCGGGCGACATGTAGTCGGCGGTGCCCATGATCGCGCCGGTTTGGGTCAGCTGCTCTTCTGACTGCCCGTCGCGCAGCTTGGCGATACCGAAGTCGATGATCTTGACGAAGTCGGGGTTGTGCTCTCGCGGCGTGATGAAGCAGTTGTGGGGCTTCACGTCGCGGTGCACGATGCCGGCGTCGTGGGCCGCACCGAGGCCCTCGAGGATCTGGATCGTGATCGCGCGCGCACGCGCCCACGGCAGCCGCACCTCTCGCTTGACGATGTCGCTGAGATCTTCGCCATCGAGATACTCCATGGCAAAGAAGGCCAGCCCATCGACCTCGCCGAAGTCGGTGATGTCGACGATGTGCTCGTGGCGGATCTTGGAGGCGGCCTTGGCCTCCTGCAGGAACCGGCTGACGGTACGGGGTCGCCGCGCTCGCTCCGGCGCGAGCAGCTTGATCGCGAGCAGCTTGTCGATCGTCTTGTGCCGGGCCAGGTAGACCTCGCCCATGCCGCCCTCACCGATCAGGCGCTCGATGACGTAGCGACCCGCGAGGACCGTGCCCGGCGCGAGGCTGGGAAGGCTCTCGTCGACGCGCGTCGGTGCGGTGAACTCGTCACCCAACGTACCGGGCTCGCTCGACCCCACCACGGCAGTATAGCGGCACCCTTGAGGCTCCGGGCTGCTCGCGTCTATGATGCGCGAGGTGCCGCGGTTCGACGGGAGACTACGCAGGGGCGTGTGGGTGGCCATCGTCGCGCTCGGATGGCCCCAGGCCGCGATCGCGCGCGCTCCCCAGGAGGCTGCGGCGCCCGATCAGGGGGCGCTGTGGCGCGATGCCCAGGCCAAGCTGGAGACGGCCGACTACGCGGGCGCGATCGCCTCGCTGACCACGCTGTACGAGCGGGTCGTGCACGATCCCGAGGCCGGGGCGCTGCGAAACCGCGTTCGCATCTCCCTGCAGGAGGCGCATGTGGGCGCGTATGCCATCGACGCTGACCCACAACACCTCGTCGCGGCGCTGGACCTGCTCGATCGCACCCTCGAGAGCCTGCCCGAGGCCGAGCAGGCGCGACGCTCGACGCTGACGACGCGGCGCGAGCAGGTGCAGGCGATGCTCGATGCGCACGAGGAGCCCACGCCGGTTCCCGAGCCCGAGCCCATTGTGGAGCCCGTTCCCGAGCCCGCGCCGGCCTTCGAACCCGAGCCCCTTCCGGAGCCCGAGCCCATTGCCCAGCCGGTGCTCACCCCCGATCCAGACGCCGGGCGACCGCTGATCATTGCCGGCGCCACCCTGCTGGGGGTCGGCCTGATCGGCAACGGCCTGCTCATCGGCGGCCTCGTCTCCGCGAACAGCGCCGTGCAGACCTTCGAGACCGAGCCCCGCCAGCGGGCGGATGCTCGGCGCGACGTCACCCGGGGCAATACGATCGGTATCATCGGGGGTGCCGTGGGGGGAGCGTTCACCGTCACCGGTGCCGTGCTCCTCACGCTCGGCATCCGCAGGCGAAACACGAAGGTGGTCCCGATGATCGATGCGCGAACCATGGGGGCGTCGTGGTCCGGCCGGTTCTAGCAGGCACGCTCGCGCTGGCGAGCTGCTCGATCCCCAGTACGCTCGGGCTGCCCTGCGAGGCCAGCTCCCACTGCGACCCCGGTCAGATCTGCGTCGACGAGGTCTGCGAGATGGGGCGGCCGGGGGACACCACGATGATGCCTCTCCCGCAGCCCCCCAGCTCGGGCACGGCGGGGCCGGCGTCCTCGAGCACCGACGACTCGGCGAGCTCCGCCTCCGCCGAGACGACCTCGTCCGCGACGGACTCGACGGACACCGGCAGCACGTCGACGGGCCCCTCGTGTGGCGCGAATGGCTGCACCGACCTCGACATCCTGCTGGTCGTCGACAACTCCGACAGCATGTCCCAGTGGCTGGCTCCGCTGGGGAACTCGCTCCCCGACCTCTTCGATCTGTTCGAGCAAGAGCTCTCCGAGGTGTGCTCGTTCCACATCGGCATCGCCAATGCCGAGCAGATGCCGCAGACCAACAGCGCCGACTGCCAATTCTCCGGCGCGCTCGTGCAGCGGCTCGAGGCCTGCGGCGGCCAAGAGGGCGATGTCCCCTACTACAGCGAGGCCGAGGGATCGGCCGCCGACGCGTTCGCGGCCCTGCAGTGCACGTTCATCCAGCAGGGCTTTGGAGGCGACGAGGACGAGCGCATGTTGGGCGCGATGCTGGGCGCCCTCGATCCGGTCAACAGCGCTCAGGGGGCGTGCAACGAGGGCTTTCGCCGACCGGACGCCGAGCTGGTGCTCATCTACATCAGCGACGAGAACGACCCCACGCCGATGGACGAGCAGGACACGGTGGCCGAGCTCTTCGGGGGCTTCGTCGACCCCGGCCTCGTCGCGTTCATCTCGGTCGTCGGCGATCCCGACAACGAAGCGCCACAGTGCCAGTGGGTTCCGGACGGGGATGAGGGGACGGGCGCCGAGCTGTCCTCGGCGCTCAACGGCTTCCTGGCCCTCAGCGGCATTCCGCTCTCGCAGCAGGCGCGCATCGACATCTGCGAGCGCGCCTCCTACGACTTCAGCCGCGCGTTCGAGGTCTTCAGCACCGTCTGCGACTCCGATTGAGGCGCAGCCGGGCTCGGCGAGGTCAGCGCAGCCGGGCTCGGCGAGGTCAGCGCAGCGCCAGCTCGACGACCACCGGGTAGTGATCCGACTCCCCCTGCTCGAGCACTTCGGCGCGCAGCAGCACGAAGCGATCGTCGTAGACGACGTGGTCGAGCATCGAGGTCAGCTCGCCCAACTTCAGGGGCCAGTGCCACGTGACGGCGCCGGAGTCGACCTGGGGCAGCGCGCTGCGCATGCCCTTGCCAACTAAGAACTGAACCGCTCTGCCCGACGCACCCTCGTTGAAGTCACCGGCGACGAGCGTGGGCAGCTCGGGGTCGAGCGCCTCGGCGAAGGCCGCGATCTCCTGCTCTCGGATCTTGCCGGTGGTGAACCGTCCGCGCAGCCAGCTGCCCGAGTCGCTCACCGGTGGCCGCAGGTGCACGTCGAGCGCCTGCACGCGACCGATGGGCGTATCGACCTCGACGATCCAGGCGGGAAACCACCCCGCGTCCGGCTCGAGATAGGTGTCCCAAGCGATCGGATGCTTGGACAAGATCCCGAGCCCGCCAGCGTTGCAGCAGTCCTTGAACAGCGCGTGCGGGTACAGCTCCGACAGCGCCTCGCGAAAGCGGCGCTCGGACGCCTCGGTGGTCTCCTGCAGGAGCACCAGGTCGGCCCCCGACTCCGCGATCGCGTCGATGTTGCTCTGCGCTCCGGCCACGCCGAAGTTCACGTTGAACGTCATGACCCGCAGCCGCGGCGTGTCCGAGGTTGCGGCCACCAACGGTGCGGTCGACGCCGACGAGCGGCTCGCCAGGCGGGTCTCGGAGGCGTGGCTGTTGCAGCCCACCAAGGCCGCGACGATCAGGGGGAGGCAACGCAGCATGACTCTGTGGACCCGCATCGTAGCGCCCGGGTTTGCTTCGATCGTCACGGCGATGTAACGGCCCGCTGCCGCAAAGCGGCTCAGAGCCAGCGCATCCGCCGTCGCGTTGCTGCTCGAGACCCAGCTGCTAGTCCACCGCCATGCCGAACGGCCCGCTGAAGCGCCTTCCCTCGGGCTTTCGCAAGCGCACCCTCGAGGGTGCCAAGCTGGCGGGCAAGCTCGGCACCAGCTACCTGCGGCGCGCGATCACCAAGAGCAAACGGGAAGACGACGCCGCCTCCTCGGCCCAAGACGCGCGGGAGCTGGTCGAGAAACTCGGGGCCCTCAAGGGCCTCGTGATGAAGCTGGGGCAGATCGCCAGCTACATGCCCGGCGCGTTTCCCCCCGAAGCCCAGCGCGTGCTGGCGCAGCTGCAGTCCAACACCCAGCCCATGGAGTGGGACGCGCTGTCCGCGATGGTGCACGACGAGCTCGGGGGTGCGATCGACGATCGTTTCGAGGCGTTCGAGCGGGCCCCCTTCGCCGCGGCCTCGATCGGCCAGGTGCACCGCGCTCGATTCGAAGGCCGAGACGTCGCGGTCAAGGTGCAGTACCCCGGCATCGAGGACGTGCTGCGCAGCGACCTCAAGAAGGCCGACGTGCTGGCTCGGCTCGCGACGCTCGGCACCGCCTTCGATGGCAAGGGGCTGGCCCGCGAGCTGTCCGAGCGCGTCCTCGAAGAGTGCGACTACGAAGCCGAGGCGCGCAATCAGGTCGCGTTCGCCGGGCTCTTCGCGGACATCGAGGGCGCCCACGTGCCCGCCGTCATCCACGAACGCAGCACCACGCGCGTGCTGACCACCGCGCTGATCGAGGCATCGAGCTTTCAACGGTTCTGCGACGAAGCACCGCAGTCCGCCAAGGACCGCGCCGGCGCGATCATCTTTCGGGCCTGCTTCGAGTCGATCTTCGAGCACGCCATCTACAACGCCGACCCGCACCCGGGGAACTACCTCGTGCACGACGATGGCGACGTCACCTTCCTGGACTTCGGATGCGTGCGAGAGTTCGATGCCCAGATGATCGCGGACTGGAAGGAGACGGCCGTCGCAATCACCGATGGAGACCACCGAGGCTTTCGCGATGGCTTCGTGAAGCTGGGCCTGGTCCCCGACCCCGACCGCTTCGACTGGGACCACCAGTACAAGGTGATGCAGTACATCTACCGCCCGTACACGGAGGCCGCGTTTCGCTTCACCCCCGAGTACGTCGAGCAGAGCTACGACCTGCTCATCTTCGACAACCCCAACCGCAACCGCAGCGGGATGCCGCCCCAGTGGCTCTTCCTCAACCGGCTGCAGTGGGGCCTCAACGCGATCTTGGCCCAGCTCAATGCCCAGGCGCCCTGGAACGACATCTGGCGTGAAGCGACGACCGCTCCACTACGACCGGTGCGCATCGGGACGTGATCCCCGCCAGAGGCGGGATCAGCCGCATCGCCGTCGCCGTCGCAGCGCGGCGGCAATACCGATCAGCACAACGCCGAAGCCCCCGTTGCCGCCCCCCGACGTGCAGGAGCAACCGGTCGCTCCGTCACCCGGAGTTGCCCCCGCGTCCCCGCTGGAGTCGTTGCTGGTACCGGAGGGGTCATCGTCGCCTGTCACGTTCGGGCCGCCTGTGTCGTCCGTGCCCTGTGCGCCGGCACCCGTGCCATCGCCTGCGGCGCTGGTGCTGTCCGAGGACGCTCCGCCATCGGTTTCGCCCATCGGCCCAGGCTCGGGCATCACGCCGTTCCAGACGGTGAAGAATCCGTCGAGTTCCCCCCCACCGGGCCCGGTCTGCAGCTCGTGGTTCACGTGGAACGCGTCGCCGTCGCCGTGCTCGCCGACGTACACCATGTTGGTCTCGCGACCGAACGTCCGAACCGCGACCGCATGACCTTCACCATTGGAGGTCGCACGCGTCGCGTAGAGGCGATCCGCGAGGTCCGAGGACATCGCGAGGAAGTACGCGCCTCCTCGATAGTCCGATACGCCCTCGAGATCCTCGGAGTAGGGAAAGCCGGACGCCGATGCACCCGTGAGGTAGACGCGACCCGCTTCGTCGACGGCAACGCCCCCTCGGCGCTGCCGCACTGTGTTTCCACCCCCAGCATCGAGCCGCGCGACGAACTGCTGGCCCGCGACGAAGTCTCCCGTAGCGGCATCGAGCACCACGAGCACGGTCTTGTGTTCAGCTCCGGTATTGTAGAACTCGTGGAACGCATCGCCGCCGACCAACGCCACCGGCTCGGAGACATTGTGCGGTGAATAGCGAAAGATGTGATTGCCTCCGGCGGCCTCGAAGCTCAGGTAGAGCTTATCGTCGAAGAACGCACAGCGATACCCGCGGGTATCAGCCATGTTGTTCTCCGGCGCGTTCAGGTAGTCATCCGCAGCTTCGTTCGTCGACCAGTCATACGCCGTCCACTGCGTCGACCCTGCAGCATCGGCAACCCGGGCGTACGCGATCTGGACCGGATTCCCGATCGCAGTGGCCTGGCGCCAGCCGAGGATCACCACCTGCCCCGCAGCCCAACACACGTCTGTGGTATTTCGGTGGCCTTCGAACTGCGCGGTGGCCGTGCCGCCTGCGTCGTAGACATGAATGGTGCCGCTCCCACCCGCGGAGTCCGCATCGGCGAGATTGTCGGGTTCCAGAACGACGACGCCTCCATCGGCCGACGCGTCGATGCGATGGGCCCAGTATCCCCCATCGGCCCAATCAACTGAGGCCGAATCCACATCGAATGCGATGACTCCGGCATCGCCGGCGGCAAGATAGACCCTATCCGAAGCGTCGATTGCCAGGTCCCGCACGACGTCCGCCAGACGGTAGTGCCCCAGGACTTCGGTGCCGTCCGCAGACAGGTGCAACACTCCGCTCGGAGAAGACTCGCTGGCGTCGCCGAGCGCGACTGGAGGAACATTGCCTGGCTCGGTGTCTCCGAGATTCCCTGCCACGACGACCGTACCGTCGGACAAGATCGCGGCACCCCACAGTGCTTCGTCTCCCGCCCCCTGGATGCGGCTGCTCCCCGCAACATCGAACTGCGCAGCGTTTGCACTCACACCGACGCACGCACACAGAACGAACGAAGGACCACTCCACAAAGCGCTTCTCATCTCTCGAGCATACGCCGATCTTCGAGGCGTTGACCCGCAGCGAGGATTGGCCAATCGCTGCGCTGCAAGCAAACCCACCTCACCGGTGGCACGTGCAACGTTCGTTGGGAGTCCGTCGATCGTCCGGGGTCCCGTGGCCCCGCTTGGGGGTTGCGACCACCTGCCGACAAGTGAGTATCCAGAGGGCATCATGGCGTCCAGCCCCACATCTCGGGACCCGTTGGGCCCACCAACGCTCAGTCCGTGGCCTTCGCCACGGTCTTTCCTGTGGTGCTTCAGGTCCAGCCCCCCGACACTGAAGACGTGATGCGGGTTTGGATGACGGGCGGCGTGGTGATGCTGCTGGCTGGCTGCTACGTCGGCAGCGATGCCAGCGGTGAACCGGAAACCGATGCTGACTCGGGTGCCGAGACGTCGTCGGACGGCACCGGAAGCGGTAGCGAAAGCGGTCGAGCGCCATCCTCGGGAGACGACGGCGACCCCGGGCCGGGACCGACTGCCGAACACGGCTCTCCGGGGCTGCGGATGCTGACCCAGCGAGAGTTTCACAACAGCGTCGAGGACCTGTTCGGCGTCTCCATACCCCTCGAGGACATCCCCCAGGAGGCGATTGTCGAAGGCCATGCCCACATCGCCTCGGCGCAGGGCGTGGGTCTGACCGATGCCGAACGCTACTACGAGCTAGGCCTGGAAGTCGCGCAGAGCTGGTTGGCCGGCGACACTGCGAGCTGCGATCCAAGCTCGCTCGTCTGTGCCCAGGAGCTTGCCACGGCGCTGCTGCCTCGAGCATACCGGCGGCCGCTGCAGGCAGAGGAGCTGCAGCGCGCGCTCGCCATGCTCGAGGACCCCGAAGGCGGAGCAAACACGCCCGAGCGACTCGAGACGCTGATCGCAGCAACACTCTCCTCGCCCCACTTCTTGTATCGCTCCGAGCGAGGCGTCGAGCCGGTCGTGGACCGACCCCATGCCCTGTGGCTCGACAACTACGAGATCGCGGCCCGGCTGAGTTTTCTCGTCTGGCAGTCCGGACCCGATGAGGCGTTGATCGCCGCAGCCGCGGCCGGAGAGCTCCGGGATCCGCAGGCCCGCCTCGTGCACCTACAGCGCATGCTGGGGGACTCCAAAGCGGCGCGTGGCCAGATGGGCTTCGTCTCGGATTGGATGGGCACCGTGGGCCGCAGCACCGTCGATGACAAGGATCCCGAGGTTCTCGCCGACACCTCCACCGCCCTGCGGGCGTCTGCGGACGAGAGCCTTCGGCGCACCGTCGCCGGCGCGTTGCTCGACGAGGGGGGGCGCTACTCGGCGCTGCTGGATGCCGACGCTTACTGGATGGACACCGAGCTCGCCGAGCTACTCGGTGCAGCTCCCGTCCAGGACGGATTCGAGCTGCGAGCCCTCGATTCGAGCCGCCGGGGGCTTCTGATGCACCCTTCCGTCCTTGCGGCCCACACCAAGGAGAGCGGCGCGTCACCGTTCACGATCGGGGACTTCGTCGCCGCCAACATCTTGTGCCTGAACTTCGGACCACCGGCACAGCTGCCCGAGTTCGATCCTGGCGAAAACCCTGACGCGACGCTGCGTGAGCGCCTCGAAATGTTGACCGAGCCCGCCGAATGCCAGGCATGTCACCGCGTGATCGGACCTCCTGGTTTCGCGTTCCTCGGCTTCGACCCAATCGGCCGCTATACCCCGGCCGACGGCCTGGGTCGTCCTTGGGACACGACAGGCCAGATACCGCTCGGTCTGAGTGAAATCGAGTTCGACAACGCAGCAGATCTCTCGAGCCAGCTTGCGGCGCACGAAGGGACTGCTCGCTGCATCGCGCGCCGAATGTATCGGTGGACCTACGGCTACTTCGAGAGCGACGCAGTAGAAGACGACGTCGAGGCGCTCGAGGCCGCGTCCGTCGACACAGACGCCGAGGTCCTTCGCGTGCTCGAGTCGCTGGTGCTCAGCGACGCCTTTGCTCAAGTGCTCCGGGGAGAGTGACCACAGTGATTCGCCGCGACATGCTTCGAAATCTCGGGCTGTGGGCCCTTGGAGCCCCCGTTCTTCTTCACGGTCAGCGCCAAAGCCGGGCGAACCCGACCGATGCGGTGCGCAGGGTCATCGTCGTGTTCACGCCCAACGGGCCTCAGCACGTGACCGGCCCCACGCTCGAGGGCGGCAGCGAAACCGACTTCGAGCTGCATCCGTGGTGGTCACCCCTCTCGCGCCACAAGTCCAAGGGGTGCTTCTTTCGGCGCATTCACCAGGCCGGCGTACGCTTTGGCGAGAACAGCGAGTACGGGCACCGCTCGGGCACGGTCGGAGCGCTGACGGCCACGACCACTGGCCCCACCGGGAACGTCGCGCAGGGCCCCTCCATCGACCAGTTCATCGGCCAGGAACTCCAAGCAGCCGGGGTCGTCACGCCGCAACGATCGATGCTTTGGTCGCTGGAAGACAACGCGGCGGCGTTCTACGAGGCTGCCGGCCAACGCGCCACGCCGGCCACCAACCCCTACGAAGTCCTCGCCGACATCGCGCCCTCGTTCGGCGTGGAGAATGAGGCCCTGGAGAACTCGCTGCGGCGCAAGCGGCTGGCGCTGAGTCACAGCGGCGGCGACTGCAAGCGTTTGCGCCAGCAGCTCGATGGTACCGGCAAAGACATGCTCGACTTCCACTGCGCCAACATCGACTCGCTGCAGGCCAGCATCGATGCCACCCTCGCCCAGGGCGTCGCGAGCTGTCAGATGCCGAAGGGCTCGGTCATCGACGCTCCACAGGACACGAACTTCACCGGCCGAGAACAGCGGGACGTCACGATGGATGCATTCGAGCAGCTGGCGGCCTTGGCGTTCACTTGTGACGTGACTCGAGTGCTCGGAATCTCGATTGGTTCCGGCGCGTCTCGCTTCGCCATCCCGGAGTCGTACGGCGTGCCCGCTTCGGGTCAGGTCGACTCCGGCGATTCGGGTCCCCAGATGCATGCGTGGACGCACCAGTCCTCGAGCGACCCCCAGACGATGGAAGCGATGGGCCTGTTCTACAACTGGTTCTCCTCACGCGTCGCTTCGCTGATCGACACTCTGGAGACCACCTTCGACGCCGATGGTCGCCCCCTGATGGAGACCACGCTGGTCCTTTGGACCTCCGAGTTCGGCGCCGGCAGCCCGCACAGCAACGACAACGTGCCGGTGATGCTGTTCGGCAACAGCGAGGGTCGCTTCGCGACCGGTCGCCAGTTCGAGATCGACGGCAGCCGCGAGGAGCGCTCGCTGCCCCTGCACTCCTTGTTCGTCTCGCTGGCACACCACATGGGTCTCGAGCACGTCAACACGTTCGGCAATGCCGGCAGCGGACCGTTGGAGTGGCTCGAGGGCTGAGGCTGCCCAGACCCTCCCATCTCCTCGACGCGATCTTGGCCCAGCTCAATGCCCAGGCGCCCTGGAACGACATCTGGCGCGAAGCGACGACCGCTCCACTACGACCGGTGCGCATCGGGACGTGATCCCCGCCAGAGGCGGGATCCCGCGGCTGGGCGAGCTGCTACGCTGGGCGTGTGACGCGATCGCCCGGCCTCGTCCTCCTCGCGCTGGCAAGCCTGGCCGCCTGCGATCGCGACACCGACGCCGACGCCGACGCGGCGACCGACCACGAGACGCTCAGCTGCGAGCCCGCCAACGCCGAAGCCCTCTTCGAGCATCGCATCGGGCCCCTGCTCTCCGACACGCGCCCCAGCAGCTGCAACGCATGCCACCTCCAGGGCCTCGATCTCGGCACCTTCGCCAAGGGCAGCCCCTGTCGGTCGATGGCCTGCATGGCGCAGCAGGGGATCGTCGACCTCGAGCAACCCGAGGACAGCCTCGTGCTGCAGTGGATCGAGCGTGCGGATGCCCAGCAGCGCGGCAGCGCGCTCATCACCGACGAGGTGGTGGCGCAGGAGTACGACGCGATGTTCGCCTGGATCGCCTACTCGGCGCGATGCGGGGCCGAGGCCTGCGAGCCCATCGAGGACCCATGCGGCGATGATCCGACCTACGAGGACTGCGAGGGCGCGTTCCAGCCCGGCCGCGACGAGGCGTTCGAAGACCCCGGGGACTGCTCCGACGCGACCCTCGAGGCGTTGTTCGCGGCGCGGGTCTACAGCTGGCGCGGCCGCTGCTTCCCCTGCCACAACCAGGACAGCGACGTCGACGCGCCCCAGTGGATCGCGGTCGGGTCCTGTGCCCTGGGCGCCTCGCGGACCCTCCGAGAGGTCCTCGACCGGGGCCTGGTCGACGCCGAGCATCCCTCGCAGAGCCTGATGCTGCTCAAACCGCTGAGCGAGACGGTCGGCGGCGTCGAACACGGCGGACACGACAAGATGCACGGGGTCGACGACCCGGCATACGTGGATTTCCTGGAGTGGATCGAGCGGTTCTCCGCCTGCCAGTGACGGGTCGCCGGCGCTTCGGGGACAGTTCGGCGAAACATCGGCCGGTCGAAGGGCGTACCCTCGCGCGATGACGCGCCCCTTGCTTGCCGACACCGGATACTCCGACCACACAGCCGCCGTCGCGGGGGCATTTCATCGCTCCGTCGTGGACGAAGTCACAGGCGCGATCGAGCGCGACCCCGTCGTCGTCGTCGGGATGGCTCAAAACCCCTTCGTTCGCAAGGCCCGGCGGGCGCTCGAGGAGGCCAGCATCGCCTTCACCTACCTGGAATACGGGAGCTATCTGTCGGAGTGGAAGCCGCGTCTGGCGATCAAGATGTGGAGCGGATGGCCCACCTTTCCGCAGGTGTTCGTACGCGGCGTGCTGATCGGCGGCTGTGACGAACTGAAGGCCGCCATCGCCGACGGCACGCTCGCGGCGAGCCTCGCGGACTGAGTCCAAGCTTCAGCCAGACCCGGCCAGTTCCGGCCAGAGCCGGCCAGAGCCGGCCAGTTCCGGCCAGTACCGGCCAGCTCCGGCCAGATCCAGCATGTTCGCCGCCCGGGTACGGGGTTGGTAGACTCGAGCCGTGGTTCGGGGTCTCTCCGGCAGCGTGGCGTTGATCTGCCTGGCTGCATGCGCGTCCGGTGGCGACTCCCCGGGTCCGGCGATCAGCTCTGGACCTCCCGTCGTGGAAGACGACGACAGCACCGGCGAGGGCGGTCCGCAGACGACGGGAATCGACCCTCCACCGGGCGATGACAGCACGACCGGCGGCGGCGAAGGCTCGAGCTCGGGCAGCCTCGACACGACGACGGGCGAGGACCCCGGAGGGGAGAGCTCGAGCTCCGGTGGCGCGGTGGTGTGCGACTTTGCGACGACCTGCGACGGCGCCGAAACCATCGGGGGGGTGTCTGGAGACACCTCGACGCCCCCGGTCACCGCCACCGGCGTGGAGCCCACCTGGGCTCAGGTTCAGGTCAGTGAGAACGACAGCGGCGTCCTCGCCGAAGGCATGAGCGCGACGATTTCGCTGGAGAGCGTCGGAGGCGACTGGGATCTCAAGGCCTACCTCGGCGACCCGGGCGACAGCAGCGGCTGCACGGGAACGCAGCAGGTGTCCCAGACGGCGGGCGTGGACTCGGTCCGCTTCGAGTGGGGAGAGAGCGGGACCTTCGCCAACAACGTCGAGGACGGCACCTTCATCGCGGTGGAGATCTTTCCCAAGGATGACGTTTGCGTGCCCGGCTCCTCTTGGTCGCTCACCGTGAGCGGCGGGGGTTGAACGGCAGCCCGTAGTCGCGTGAAATCACAGGGAACCGCCCCCGCGGCCGATCTCGTCGTGTCCCCCTACGTGAGGCCTCACAGCGCGCCACCGGGGAAATCGAGGCACGTGGGGGCTTGACGACGCAGCCCCCTCGCTCCAGGCTCGCTTGGCTTTGGCCACGCTCCAGTGCAAGGCGTCCCAGGGGCGCATCTTGGTATGGGTCGGCGATACGGTCGCCGACGATGCCTCCGTGGCCCTCGCAAAGGCGCAGGCCTTCGGCATCGACCTGGGCGAGACGGGCACCTTCGCCGTGCGGATGGTCTCCGAAGACGAGCTGCACACCGTCGCAGACGTCCTTCACTCGGCCTTCTCCTTCCCGCTCGACGTGACCGGACCCCTGCATCTGGGCACCGACCTGGGCGCCTCGCAGGGGTCGTGGACCGTCGCGAACGGTGCCTACTGGGGCGCGCTGTACGAAGTGTTTCCCGACTGCGAAGAGTCCATCGGCGCCCAGTACGTGTTGGTGCTGGCCAAGGAAGACAGCCTTCCCGCGCCGCGATGGTCCGCCATGCCGCACCTGACCGATACCGCGCGCACCCCGGGCGGGGCGCCGTTCCCTGCTGCGCTCGCCCTCCCCGGTGACGCGACGGACGACGCACCCCTGCCCGACCTGCGAGCGCTGTTCGGCGGCGACAAGCCGGCCGTGCGCAAGCCGAAGGCGGCCGCGGATGCGGGCGCCAAGAAATCGCCCGACGCCGTCGCCTCCCGCCTGTTCGCGGCGATCGCAGGGCTCGGCGACGACGACGACGACGACGACGACGACGACGACGACGACGCGGCGCCGCAGCACGACCCCTTCGGGAACTTCATCAAGGCGCTCGTCGCCCAAGAGCAGCTCGCCCTCGTCGAAGGTGCCTCCGTCCGCAAGCTGGCCGAACGCCTGGAGCTCGCGCTCGAACGCGACCCGATGATGTTCCAGCGCCCCGGAGATTGGTTCTTCGACCAGCGAGAGGTCGACGAGCTGTTCGCGTCCGACGACGAGCTCAGAGACGGCCTGCGCGACGCGTTGGGCGGCTGAGCATCGCGTCGACCTTGGCCGGAGCGAGCAGCCTCGCCACCCCTCTCGGAGAGCAAGCGGACGTCGTCGCGCAGCAGAGACTCGGCCGTGCTTCATGCGCGCCCGGACGCGATGACTGATCACCTCGACGTTGGACTCGCTCAACTCCAGCAGCTCGGCCGTCTCGCGCACCGAATAGCCGAACACATCCCGCAGCACGAGCACCGCTCGCTGCGTGTCGTCGAGCTGCTCCGCCGCCCACAGAAAGCTCAGCGAGAGGCCCTCGAGCGCCCCGTAGCGGGCGCCTTCCGCCGCGCAGCGCGAGGGATCGCTGAGGCTGTCGAACGTCGAACACCGCCGGCAGCCACGC
>CAVXIC010000011.1:0-434160 GCA_963761755.1 uncultured bacterium | reverse complement strand
GGGATACCAGATTCGACGCACCGTGTCAGTTCGGCAGCAAGCCGAAGCGGCGCAGCAAGCGGCAGACGTGGAGCAGAGGCAGGCCCATGATGCCGGTGACGTCGTCGGCCTCGATGCGCTCGAAGAGCGCGATGCCGGCATCCTCGACCCGATACGCGCCGACACAGTCCAGCGGCCTCACCGCCTCGACGTATGTGCGCACCTCGGACTCGGTGTAGGTCCGCATGGTCATCCGCTGTCGGTCCACGCAGGTCTCGAGTCGCCCCGAGGCCGGGTGAAGCATGGCGACGCCGGTGGTGAGCACGTGCGTGCGACCAGCGAGGGTCATCAGCTGGGCGACGGCGCGGTCCACCGTTCCAGGCTTGTGCAGCAGGGTCCTGCCGGGGGCATCGACGGTCGCGATCTGGTCCGCTGCAAGGATGACGTGATCCGGATGCGATGCTGCGAGGCTGCGGGCCTTGCCCTCGGCGAGGGCCAGCGCGAAGGCGTCGTCGGTCATCGCGTCGAAGGCGTCATCGTGTTCAGCCTCGTCGAATGCGGGCGCCGCGACCTCGAAGGGGATGCCGAGACGCTCGAGCAGGGAGCGCCGGTAGCGGGATGTCGAAGCGAGCAGCAGCCTCATCGACCGCGGCACTTCTTGTTGAACGCTGCGCCGAACTTGTTGCACTCCGGCGGACGCTTCGAGGTGCGCTTCTTCCGGGGCGCCTTGGACGGGGACTCCGGCTCGACCGCCGCCGGTCCGTCTTCGTCCTCGATCTCGATCAGCTCCTCGGCATCGGGGTTGAGGACGGCGAGTTGGGCGAGCAAGGACTCCCGGCGGCCTGGCAACTCGGCGCAAAGATCGGTCTGGTCCTTGGACTGCTCCTGCGCCGCCCCCTCGGGGACAGGAGGCACCTCGGCCTTGTCGACCCGATTGTAGAAGTAGAACTCGGGCTCGGCCGCGATCATGTCGAGAGCCGCCGAGTAGGACGCACAGGGTCGCTCGGATGCCGACGCCTGCAGGATGTCGAGCGCGACATTGAGACGCTCGTTGATCAGCGGCGCGTTGTCGGGATTCTCTCGGAGCGCCTCGAGCACGCGGTGGCGCTCGTCGTACTGCAGGGGCTCCTTCTCGTCGTTGACCGTCTCGAGCAAGAAGTTCGCGCCGTTCTCCCCCATGTGCTCGAGCGTGAAGTCGAGCGCCTCCTGGCGGGCGTTGCGATTGCGCAGGAGGTCGTGGAGTTCGGCGTAGAAGTCCTTGTTGTCGAGGAGGTCCGGATCGGCGTCGAGCGCCTGGCCGTAGGCCTCGAGTGCTTCGGCCGTCTTGCGGCGCTGCACCGCCAGGACCCGGGCGTGTCGCCACATCAACGTGGCGTCCTCGGGAAACTCCTCGCGCAGCGGAGCGAGCAGCGCATCGGCCTCTGCGCCGCGCTTGGCGAGCAGCAGTCGGTCGATCTCCGACAAGACCCCTGCTGGAGGGCCGTGATCGGGGTCCGCAGAGGCGTCGCGGTCGTCCGAGACGGCGGTGCGGGTCTCGGTGACCTCGGCATCGTCGTCCCCGCTCGCGCGCACCACGAGCACCGCCGCACCCACCGTGAAGACCGCGCCTGCGAGGGCAACGATCCTCCACGGGGGCCTCTTGGATGCGAGCGAAGGCTGCTCCCCCGCCGGAATGACCTGAACCCCGGTCGTCCCGGGGTCCGAGGCGGGCGTGGTGATCTCCACGTCGCTGATGTGCTCGTCGACGAGCATCGGCTCGATGCTCTCGAGCGTCTCGATGACCTCGGTCGCCGTCTGGAACCGGCGGTCACGGTCCTTCTCGAGCAGCCGTCCGGCGACGCCTGCGATCACGGGTGGAACGCTGCTCGGCAAGGGGTCGGGGTCCACCGCGACCTGCATGCGCACGAGCGCGACCGGGTCTTCGTTGTCGATCGGCAACCGCCCGGAGAGCATCTGGTAGAAGAGAATGCCCGTAGAGTACAGGTCGGCTCGAGAGTCGGCTTCGACGCCCATCGCCTGCTCGGGCGCCATGTACGCGGGCGTGCCGAACACGAGCCCGGCGGAGGTCTTGTGGGTATCGACGGTCGCGTCGGTGAGCTTGGCGATCCCGAAGTCCACCAGCTTGAGCACTTCGTCCCCGTCGTGGTCCCTGGTGACGAAGACGTTCTCGGGCTTGATGTCTCGGTGGATGACACCCTTGCCGTGCGCGTGCTCGAGGCCGCGAAGGATCTGCAGGACGAGCTCGACGGCCCTCGGTGCGGACAGCCGTCGGCCCAGCATCCCGGTCAGTTCCTCGCCCTCGAGCAACTGCATGACCATGTACATCATCCCGTCTTCGGTCGAACCGAAGTCGGTGACCTGCACACAGTTGGGATGGTCGAGCCGCGAGGCCGAGCGAGCTTCACGCTCGAACCGCGCCGACATTTCACTGTTGGCGCTGAGGTTGGGATGCAGCACCTTGACCGCGAGGTCGCGCTTGAGCCCCTCGTGATGCGCGCGAAAGACCGCCGCCATCCCACCGACGCCGACGAGGGCATCGATGCGGTAGCGCCCGGCCAACGTCTGGCCGACCAGGTCCCGCAGATCCTGGTGCAGTTTCGCGAGGGCATTGCTCATCGGCTGGAGCGCGCGCAGGATAGCAGCACGCGGCACCGACGCACCGCGGCGGCGTTGCATGCCGTTTGCGGCCAGCCGGCGTCTCTCTGCACCCCATGCGCCCACCGCGCCAGGCGGTGCTCAACGGACCGGTTTGGTCCGCACTGTGTCCTGCTCGGGGTCGGTGTCGTCCACCTCCGCCTCGGGCGCCTCGATGAAGCTCGTCCCGAGGTCCCGCTCGATGCGGGCGAGGGCTTCCTGCGCCCAGTGGGCGAGACTCAGCTCGTTGCCGGCCTGGAAGTCCGCGAGCATCTCTTCGAGCTCGCGCCGGGCACGAGCGCTGTCCCCCATCAGATGCGCGACCTCGGCGTCGAGCAACCGAAGCTGCTGCAGCGCGAGGTGCTCGCCCATGATCACCGCCATCGCGTCCTTGGCCTCGCCGAGCAGCTCCGCACCGTGGTCCGCGTCACCACGACGCGCCATCACGTAGCCGAGAAAGCCGCGGTTGAGGTGCAGGTGGTAGTCGAATCCGTACACGCTGGCCAGCCGAATGGACTCGCGGAACGAGGCCTCGGCCAAGGCGAGCTCTCCCGCCCGCAGGCGCAGGTCCCCGAGGTTGTGCATCGGGGTCAGCAGCAGGCGCGGAAGGTTGGCGTCGTGCAGCGCGGAGATCGAGTCCTCGACCTCCGGGATGGCGCGCTGCGGGTCGCCGCCCAGCACCGCCAGGAACGCGATCCCCGAGAGGTATCCCTGACGCTGCAGCACCGGGCACGCCGCGGCGATCGGCTTGGCCATCTCGTGCAGGGCCCTCGCCTCTCCGAGCTGACCCGACAGCGACAAGCAGCGCAGGCGAACGCCGATGACGTGGCACTTGTCCACGGGCCGTGCATCGTCGAGATCGATGATCTCCATCGCCTGGCGGCTCCAGCGACCGGCTTGCTCGATCTCCCCGGCGGCCAGCAACACCTCGGCCCTGCGGTTGGCGATGCGAAGCTCCAAGATGCGATCGCGGGCGGACTTCGCCGCCTCGGCGGCCTTGCCCAGGCGCTCGAGGGTGAGGTCCATGTCGGCGTTCCCGGTCTGCGTGTAGCGGTCGACGAGGCCCAGCCAAAAGGACGCCTGCGCTCGTTCGTCGCCAAGGAGCTCGGCGACGAGGATGCCGGCCTCGTAGTGGGCCGCCTCCCGCCGCGGGTCTTCCAGCGCTCCAGCGGCGCTGTCGAGCAGCTTGACCTGCGCCGCCAGCAGGCGGTCGAGAGACGCGGTTCGCCCGTACTTTCGCAACCGAGAGATCACCCGTTCGAGCACCTGCGCGGCCAGCTGAGGTCGCTTCGCCATGAACAGCGCGTCCGCGGCCTGCTCCAGCGCATCGACGGCCTCCAGCGCCTCGGACGCGTCGTCGAGCAGCCGGGCCCGCAAGAAGACGAGCATGGGGTCGGCGATGTCGAACTCTTCGATGCGCGCAGCGAGGTCGAGCCGTGTCTCGTCGAGGGAGCCCTCGTAGCGCTGCCGCACGGCCTCTCGCACGGACTCGTGCGCCAGGCTGATCGTGCTCGAGCCGGACACCGGGCTGCGGGCGATGAGGCCCTCGCCCTCGAGTCGGTCGACGGTGCGGTTGAACCGCTCCTTCCGCAGGTCTGAGAGTTCCGCGAGCGTGGACTCTTCGATGGGCGCCTCGAGCAGGTACAGGATGCTCGCGATCTCCCAGCCGGAGACGCCGAGCGTGTCCAGACGCGTCTCGGAGCGCTGCGCGAGGGTCTTGTGCAGCTCGTCGGCCGCGGCCGATGCTCCTCGAAGCGACCAACTGTCGGTGTCGCGGACGAGGATGCCCTCCTCGATCAGGACCCGGAGCGTTTCGCGGAAGCTCAGCGGATGCCCGCCGGTGAGCTTGTCGAGCATGTCGGCGAGGTCCCGGATGACGGGGGTGTCCCCCAGAACGCCCTGCAACACGCTCTGCATTTCGCGGGCCGTGAACGGACGCAGACTCCACTCCTCGGCGCACTGGTCTCGGCCGAGCCCCTGCAGGACGGCGCGGACCTTGCTGTGGGGCTCGGTCGTGGCGCACAGCAAGATCGGCGCAGCGGAGTGGTCGATCGCGCGACTGAGCTGATCGAAGAGCTGACGAACGTCCTCGGGAGCCTTGGACACCGCGGTCAGCAGCAGAACGAAGGGTCGCTCCTGCGCGGCGGAGATCAAGAACTCGGTGACCGACGATGCCGCCGACTCGTGGCCACGATTGCGTCGGGCCAGGTGCACCAGCTCGGGGAAGGCTCGAACGGCGTTGCTGCTCTCCCCCAAGGCGGTGGCGAGCTGAGCCACGATGCTGGCGAAGGGGCCCAGCGCGCTGCGTCCCGACGTCCAGCAGTTGCCCTCGACGAACAGACCATCGGCGAGCTGGACCTCGCGCCGCAGCTCGGACATCAGCCGTGCCTTGCCCATCCCCTCGGGCGCCTTGACCACGACGGTTCGAAGGACCCGACCCACCCGCACGCGCTCGGTCGACGACGACGACGCGGCGGAGTCGAGCCTGCCATCGAGCGGCTCGGTCTCCGGTCCGACGACCGCCTCAGCCTTCTCCATGAGCAACTCGAGGTAGTGGGCGCGGTCGACGAAGGGCAAGTGCGAGACCAGGACGCGCGCGAAGTCGCGGCGGTCTTCCTCGCTCTGCTGTCGATTGCGCAGGGTGGACGCCTCGCGACGCAGCAGCTCCAGCAGGATGGAGCGGGCGCTCTGCGGGCGATTGGCCGGGTCTGGCTGCAGCATGCGCCCGACGAGCTCAGCGACGACGGGCCCCGCCGCAGCGAGGAGAGCCCCGGCCAACTCGGGCCGCCAGTCGCGCTGGACCTTGAGGACCTCTCGGAACGACCCGCCCGGGAACGGGCGAGAGCCGCGGACGGCCGAGTACAGGGTCGCCGCCAGGGAGTAGATGTCAGCTCGTGCGTCGGTGCTCTCACCGCGCACCTTCTCGGGAGCCGAGAACCCGGGCGTGCCGAGGATGGTGATCGTGTCTTCCTCGCTGGACTCGTCCTCGTCCATGTCCTCTGGGGGCAGAGGGTCGCGCAGCATTCGGGCCAGGCCGAAGTCGATCAGCTTGGCTTGAGGCGGCGACGCGGGGTCCTGCGACGCGCAGACCAGCACGTTGGAGGGCTTGATGTCGCCATGGACCAGGCCCAGCGCGTGAATGTAATCGAGCGCGCGCGCGAGCTGAACGAAGACCTCGGCGATGACCTCGCGAGACGCGTTCTTGAGGAACGCCGAGAGTTCGACGCCGCGCACGAGCTCTTGGGTGAAGTAGAAGCCGTCTTCTTCGGTGCTGCGACCGAAGTCGTAGACGCCCGCGAGGTTGGGGTGGTGCAGCTGCGTCAGCAGCCGGAACTCGTCCTTGAACGCCTGAGCGAGTCCGGTCCCCCCGGTGGCAGGGGTGCCAAAGCTTCGCGTCACGTTGTGGCGGCGCAGTGACCGCGACTCGATGCGCGATCCATCGAGGAGCGGCAACCCCGCGAGTTGAGCCTCTTCCCCACGAATCAGCTTGAGCGCGACCGCGCGCTCCTCGAGTTCATCATAAGCCTCGTAGACCGCACCAAACCCACCGCGACCGAGCAGCCTCTTGATGGCGTATCGACCCGCGATGCGATCGGGCACCTTGTGGGTGCCCGCATCCGGTGTCGCGCCAGGATCTGGCGCCGCTGAAGGGTCTGCGGTCATTGCGCTATTGGGTTTCGAATGCCCGGGACTGTATGGCAGGACACTGTAGGGGGACAACCTGAGGGGTAGTGCGAATGCTACGCTGAAAGACTAACGTAATCTTGCTCAATGTGATTTCACTGAGTGTTCAAGCCGAGTGGCCTCGGGGACTCCCTGGACCTTCAGCCTCGCCAAGCGCGCTAGGCCTCGCCCCCGTCTTCGAACCGCCAAGGGGTGCGCGGTGCCCACGGTGGCGCCTTGCCCTCGCGGATCGCGGCGAAGTGGGCGCGCCCGCTCGCGGCGTCACCGACCTTCACGGTGAGCTCATAGGCCTGCTTCTCGGCCTCCAGCCGCACGCGTTCGGGCTGCCCGAGACCCGCGAGCATCGCGGCCTTGAAGGCGGCGACCGCGGTGGGAGACTTCTTCGCCACCGCGGATGCCAGGGCGTGGACCCGGACGAGACCCGCATCGACGTTGGCGACGACCTCTTGAACGAGCCCGATGCGCAGCGCCTCGGGTGCATCGATCGACTCTCCGGTCACCCCGAGCCGAGCCGCGTGCGCAGGTCCCACGAGCATCGCGAGTTCGGCGGTGCCGCGCGCCCCTGGAAGGATGCCCAGCCCGGTCTCTGGTAGCGCAAAGGAGGCCGCGCTCGTGGCGACCGTGTAGTCGGTCGTCAGCACGTACTCGGCGCCCCACCCCAGCGTCACGCCGGACGGAACGGCGACGTTGAACAAGGGCAGGTGGCGAAGGCGCACCATGAGCGCCCGCTGGCGCAGGACGTGTGCCTTGACGCGCTCGGCCTCCCACTCGACCCGCTCGGTGACGTTCGCGCCCGCGATGAAGATGGGCTTCCCCTTCTTGCTGAGTCGCCGCGACGTCGTGCAGAGGGTTCGAATCGAATCGTCCGCCTCGAGCAGTTCGCACAAGGCTTCGAACGCGTCGAGTTGGGCGGTCCCCATCTCGTTCGCCTTGCCGTGATCGAGCTCGAGGATCAGGAGGCGTCGCTCAGGATCGAGCGTCGGATGAAGGCCTTCGATCGAAGAGAGGTCCATCGAGGCGGACCATAGCGGAAGGGGCGATTTTGGTCGATCGGCCGGTGACCCCGCATCGATCGGGCCTCAGGGCCTTCTCACGGAGGCAATCGCGACAAGTCCTGCGGCGTGTCGAGGTTGTCCAGCACCGCGAGGTCGTCGACGGCGACACGTCGTCGGGATCGGCGAACCTCTGCAGTTCCCAACACCGCCCG
The DNA here is from genome assembly GCA_963761755.1 of uncultured bacterium. Taxonomy (GTDB): domain Bacteria; phylum Myxococcota_A; class Polyangia; order Nannocystales; family Nannocystaceae; genus CAJXVA01. The sequence goes on along the minus strand of CAVXIC010000011.1, from coordinate 426,656 downwards.
CACGGTGTCCGTGGGGTCGAGCTCCAGCACCGCCTCCGCGATGGATCGAGGGTGAATGATCGGATGGCCGCTCGCCTCCCCAACCCTGGGCTGAACGACGACGTCGGGCGTTCTCCGATGGGCATCGACGAGGGCTCTGAGGGTGTGCGTCGACACGTGCGGGCGATCGACGGTCATCACGAGCACGCCCGCGGCATCCGAGCGCAGCACGGCCCGGAGCCCGGCTTGCAGGCTCGAGAGCGGCCCTGCAGACCAACCCACATTCTCGACGAGCGTGACGCCGTCGGTAGGGGGCAACGCGGTCGCGCCCCACACGACGACCACGGGGTCGCAGCCCACGGCCGACGCCCGCTGCACGCAGTGCACGAAGAAGGGCCGCCCCCGCCACTCGATGAGGGCTTTGGGACGACCCATTCGAGTCGAAGCGCCGGCGGCGAGAACCACCGCCGCGAGGCTCACTTCGTCTCGACCTCGGCCACCACGGAGGGCGCTTCGATTCCCTCGACGAACTCGGCCACCTCTTTGAGCGTTGCGATCGCGTCCTTGCCGAGCGCCAGCGTGGGCTTGGGCACCACGACCCCTGCCGCGCCGACCTTCTCGGCAAAGCGGACACCAACGCCGACCTCCGCTTCGCCCTTCACCTTGGACAGCTTGCCCAGGTGCGTCTTGATCTCCTTGAGCTTGGCCTTGTCGGTGGTCTTGGCCTGCATGTCGAGCAGCCGCACCCGCAGGTACTCGCCCCCGTCGAAGCTCATGCAGACCTGACATCCGTCCATGCCCTCACGCAGGCTGGAGAGCGTGCCCTCGGAGGCCATCGAGGTAGTGCGGTCCTTGCCGAGCGAGCCCGCGACGTCGGAGGCCAACGTGCGAGCGCCCGAACCGATGGCCCACAGCGCAACGCCGTCTTGTACGAACGAGACCGACTCGATGGCGTCCTTCTTGAGGAAGAGCGCGATGTCCTTCGTGTCGCTCTGAAAGTCCTTGGCGATCTTGACGTTGAGCTGGTCCGCTTTGACGCCGGAGATCTTCACCCCGCCCTCCTTGAGCGTGACGCCGAACTTCTTGTCCGCGTCCTTGCCCTGGAGTGCCGCGTGCGCCTCGATGGCGGTCTTCAAGGTGTTCTGCACCATGCGCATGCCCTCGAGCGCCTTGTCTTCCTGCTTCGGCCGCACGCCCGCGGCGATGACCACGGTGGCTCGCCCCTTGTTGTCGACGTAGAGCGCGGCGACGACGTTGGCGGCGATCGAGTTGAGCACCATGTGCGTGCCCTTGACCGCATCCTTGACCATGGTGTCGAAGGGCGCCGGAACCTGATCGACGGGAACCATCTTGTCGATGGTCTTGTTCAGCACCTCCGGGTTGCCGTAGGCCAAGGTCGTGATGAACACGGCGCCCGCGGGAAGCTTGGCTTCGAGCGGCGTGGACTTCTCGCGAGCCTCGCCCAGTGGCTCGAGACCGAGCTTGCCGAACGGGGCCTCGGCGCTCGCGACCAGCTCTAGCTGTCGATCGGTGCCGTAGTCCAGCTGAAGCTCGGCGGTGCTGAGTTCCTTGAGGATGTCCGCGACCGTCGCGACGATCGGAATGTCCGTCGGCAGGTCGAGGAGTTCAGCCGGGTTCACCTCGTCGGCCGGAATGTTCCACGCCTTGATGCGAATCCTGCGGCCCGCCCCGACCTTCTCCGCCAAATCGGCTGCCTTCTCGACGTCCGCTGGCGAGCGTCCCCACAGCAGCTCGGCGCCCGCTTCCTTGATCAGGAGCGTCTCGTCGTCCTGACGGAGCTCCCACATCTCTCCCCCCAGGGGCTGCGGTCGCATCGCCGAGGGCATGCTCTCGAGCACCTTGCGACCGTCGGTCACCGCGAGCGTCGCCGCGAAGTCGATCGCTTCGGGACCCGCCGCGTCGTCGCTGGGGAAAGCGATCTTCACGGCGTGCTTGCCGTCGAGATTGATGCTGCCCAAGAACGCTGGGCCAAAGCCTTGGGACAAGAGTCCAGCTTGCACCTCTGCGAGGGGATCGGCGCTGGGCTCCTCACCCTCGATGCGAGCCTGCAGGTCGTTGACGGCAGAGAGCATGTCCATCAGGCCCTCGAAGCTGGCGAGCACCTGAACCTTGTCTTCCGGGGACACCGTGACCCGCGTGGGGCCGTTCTTGTCGCCCGCGCCCTGCGATGGCGCGACGGGATCGCTCGCGGTGGCAGGCGTGGTGCTCTGGGACTTCTGCTTGGAGCAGCCCGCGGCAGGCAGGAGAAGACCCGCCGCCGCGGCGAGCAGAAAAACACGAGCGGTTTGCATGGCGCGCAGAGTACACCACCGCGCCACGGTGGCCTACGGCGCCTGCAACGAGTTCATGTGGAAGGCCTTGATCGCGCTGCGCGGGGCGCTAGCGGTCAAGGAAGGCGTGTCGAGCTGAATCGCGGTGACCGCCTCGAAGTCGTCGGGCAGCGGAGCCCGGACGGTCATCCACGGGCCTTCGCTCCACGGTTGCGCATCGACCAGGAGTTCGTCGTCCCCGCTGGCGTCCTCGAACGAGAAGCGGATCCGATGGTTGGCCTCGGCGTCCTCGGGCTCGACCCACCCGCGGTCGGTCCACCACTGCGCCTCACCGGTCTGGGTGTTGACCGCGCCGGTGAGCACGTATCGGCCTTCGAGCGCGTCCTCCATGTCGGCACCTTCCCAGCTGCTGAGGGTCTGGATCCGCTGGAAGGTCTCCTTCCACTGCCAGTCCGAGACCCACGTGGGGTTGCAGTAGCTCATGTAGTCGAAGTGCGTGTTGCCGTTGCGCAGCTGGAAGTCGCGTACCCCGAAGCCCCAGCCCTCCGTCTTGCCGTCCGCGTACGGGTAGGAGGGATCGGTGCCGGCCGCGTTGGCTGCGGGACAGAAGATGTGCCGGCGACCTTGGGTGTGGCCGATCTCGTGCACGAAGGTCTCGATTCCGACCTCCTGGTTGCTGAGGAACTGGGTACCGATCGCCGCGCGTCCACCCGCCTCGCCCATCGAGTCGCCAGGGATGCCGCCGGCGACGCCCAGCGTACAGCCGCCTCCGTCTCCGATGCACTGGCCGCAGTTGTCGAACAGCCCATAGTAGTAGACGTTGGGATCCGGAGCCTCGGCCGCCCGCAGCTGGACGATGCGAGACAGCAGCTGAAAGAAGCCGTTGCCACCCAGATCGAGGTCGTCGACGGTCACGTAGTCGTGAATCTCGATCTCGATGTTCTCGACCGCGTTCTGCTGGAACATGTGATCGATGTACGGCTCGAGCGCCTCATCCGAGGTGTCGAACCGCGTTTCGCAGCCGCCGAAGCTGTAGTCGATCGGCACGATCACGATGCGCATGTTCTGATAGGAGCTCTCGACTCCGATGAAGTTGCGCTCGGGCATGGCCTTGGGAGGCTCAGACGCGGCGGGCAGGCTCTGGTAGTCGCCACCGGCCTCGAACAGCTCGATGTTGAACTGCGTTCCGGGGCGCATGTCCTCGGCGAGCACGCCGATCACGATGTTGGACTGGAAGGACGTCGTGGAGCTGTCTTGACCGACGTCCGCGATCTCGGAGTAGACCTTCTCGGTCCCATCCTCCTGGAAGAGCGTCATTCGGGCCTCGATCGGGCGGCTGACCCAGGTGTCGTCCTCGACGTCCAGATAGACGCGGAAGGCGGTGTTCCGGTTCTTGGGGATCTGCGCGTTGCGCTGCGGCCCGTCGGCCCAGCTGCCCCCGATCGCGATCGGAATCGCAACGCCGGAGTTGGCTTCGACGCGCGAGATCTCGACCGCGCGGGCCGGCTCGTCGACGGCCGCCGTACCGGTCTCGTCGACCCCCGACGTCGCGCTCACGCCCGTGGAGCCAGAGTCGCCGGAGCCTGCTTCGCCCGCGGTCGTGCCTCCAGCCTCGGCGCCGCCGCTGCCCGTGCCGCCACCGTCGGCATCGCCGCCATCGTCGCAAGCTGCGGCCAAGAACACGGAAGAGAGAAGGAGCAACCCGGTGCGGAACACGACCTGAGACTGGCAAACCTGACAAAGAACGTCACGTTCCTATTCGTGGGGTCGCTCACGAACAGCGAAACGGGTCCCAGCTTGCCGGCGGGGGCGTCCATGAGAGGGGCATGCATCCGAGCCCAGCGCGTGCGGACCGGACCTGCGCGTCGCGCCGCTCGACCCGCCCCCGTCGAACGCCTACGGGGCGGCGGCCCGCCCGATGAGCACCCCGAACCCGCGACGCTGGACCGAAGTGCTACGGTCGCTGCTCTGTGGAGGCCCACATGCGCACGTTCGTCCTGTTCTCCGCCCTGATCGCCCCTCTTGCCTTGGCCGGCTGTGACTCCAACAAGGAGCCGATCGTCGAAGCCGACAAGGGCAAGAAGCCCTCCGAGCTCACGCAATCGGTCAAGACGGAGATGTCGGCGGAGGAGCTCGCGGAGGCCCGCAGAAAGGCTGGTTTCGTCTCCCCCGAGGAGCAGATGGCCGAGGCCAAGGCGGTCTACGAGAAGATGGAGAAGGAGTTCGTCAAGGGGCGGCTGGAGGCCTACCGCAAGCTGGTCGAGGATCTCTCCGCTGCACTCGCCGACGTCGAGAAAGCGTCCGCGAAGTGGGCGAAGGCCAAAGACCCCGAGGCCGCGTACACCAAGTGGAACGAGGGCTACGCCGCGGACAACAAGGAGTTCATGAAGTCCTACCGCGAGCTCACCGAGAAGGAGTCCCGCGGCGGCCAAGTTCAAGTGATGCTCGGCGAGATCATCACCGGCTGGGAGAACTTCAACGGTGATCTCGGCGGCACGATCGCCGAGAACGAGAACTTCGCCCCCACGCTCGAGGAGCTCCGCAAGGCGATCAAGGCGCTCAGCGACGAGCTCGATGCGATCGAAGCGGACGAGACGCTCGAGGCGGATACGCTCGAGGACGACGCGAGCGACGCGAAGAAGTAACTCTCTGCCCTGCATGTCGTAGAACCTCACCGCCCACGTGAGCCTCGCCCGCCGATTCGCAACGCGATACGCCGCCCGCAACGTTCCGCAGTACGCGATCGGGGCGGTCATGCTGTTCGCCACCAACTGGGTGATCGTCCGCATCCCGGCGATCGTCGGCGAAGCGTTGACCATCCTCGAGGAGCAGGGGGCGCAGGCGCTCTCGCAAACCCGCGGCCTTGCGACCGAGCTGATGGGCCTTGGGATCCTGGTCCTCGTGGTGCGCAGCCTCTCGCGCATCCTGTTCTTCAACCCGGGCCGCGACGTGGAGTATCGCGTCGGCGTCGATCTGTTCGGGCACCTGCTCTCGCTGCAGCGGCCGTTCTACATGCGGCGCAAGGTCGGTGCGCTGGTCAGCATCGCGACCAACGACACCACCTCGGTGCGACTGCTGGTCGGATTTGCCGGTCTCCAGGTCTGCAACGTGGCCGTCGCGATACCGCTGCACCTGTATCAGATGGCGTCGACCGACTGGGTGCTCACCCTTTGGTGCCTCATCCCGGTCGTGTTCGGCGCGATCTACATGCGGTTTGCGGTCAAGCGCTTCTTCGCGATGGTGCGCGAGAGCATGCAGCTGCTGGCCGGGGTCAGCGACCGCGTGCTCGAGATCTACTCCGGCATCGGCACGGTGCGAAGCCACGCCGCGGAGGCGGCCGCGTTCGAGCGCTTCGACGTGCGCAACCGCGAATACCTGGCCCTGCAGCTGCGTATCGCCCGAATCCGGGCGTTCTCGATGCCCGTGCTGGGGTTCTCGGGGCTCGTGGGCACGGCGATCGTACTTTGGGTGGGCAGCAATCGGGTGGTGGAGACGGGCATGCCCGTCGGACACCTCGCCACGTTCACCGCGCTGCTGATGTCCCTGGTCGGCATCCTCACCGCGCTCGCCTGGGTGCTCGCGGCAATCTCTCGTGGGCTCGTCTCGCTGGGCCGCATCGACGACGTGCTGCAGACCCCCCCCGACCTTCCCCAGGAGTCCTCGACCCTCCGGCTCCAGGCGCCTCCCAAGCTCGAGCTGCGCGACCTCGCGTTCACATATCCCGACGGCACCGAGCCGGCGCTGCAGGGCATCGACATCACGGTCGAGCCCGGTCGGACGCTGGGCATCTTCGGCAAGACGGGCAGTGGCAAGACCACGCTGGTCGACGTGCTCTCCCGCGTGCACACGCCCCCGCCGGGCTCGGTCCTGCTCGATGGGGTCGATGCCCGGGACGTTCCGCTCTCGGACTATCGCGAGTCGATGGCCGTGGTGCCGCAGTCACCGTTCTTGTTCTCCACGACCCTGCGCGAGAACGTGCGGCTTCAGGGCGCCAACCCCTACGAAGCCGCCCGCAACCCGACGCAGACCGTCGGCGCGCAGAACGACGCAACGCTCGACGAAGTGCTGACGGCCGCCTGCTTGTGGGATGACGTCGAACAGCTGCCCAACGGGTTGGACACTGTGGTCGGAGAGCGCGGCGTGATGCTCTCGGGCGGCCAGCGCCAGCGCGCCGCGCTGGCCCGCGCGCTGTATCGCAGCCGGCCGTTCCTGCTGCTCGACGACGTGCTCAGCGCCGTCGACCAAGGCACCGAGGCCCGCATGGTCGCAGCGATTCGAAACCTGCGCGGCGGGGTCGCCGGACACCTCGCGCCCACCACGATCATCGTCTCCCACCGCACCAGCGTGCTCGAGCACGCCGACGAGATCGTCGTGCTCGAGGGCGGCCGCATCGTGGAGCGGGGTACGCACGCGGAGCTCATCGCCAGGGACGGCGAATACGCCCAGACCCACGCCCACCAGGGCGGTGAAGGCCAATGAAGGATACCGAACCGGCCGGAAAGTCCCTGCCTTCGGCAGCCACCACGGTGGAGCTGCTCAAGCGCTTCTGGACCTTCGCCGCCGCGCACAAGCGCTGGCTGGTGGTGGGGCTGTCGATGATCCCGCTCGTTGCGGCGATGTCGACGCTGCGACCGCTGATGGTCAAGTACGCGGTCGACGAGCTCATCCCCACCAGCGACACCATCGGGCTGCGGTTCTTGAGCCTCGCCTTCCTGGTCGCGGTCATGGCCGAGTTCCTCTGCCAGGCCGTGCAGGTCTACTCGCTGCAGCGAGCCGGTCACAACACGATCTCGGATCTTCGGCGCAGCGTCTTCGATCACGTGATCCATCTGCCCAATCGCTTCTTCGACAAGAACGCGCTGGGCAGCCTGCTCACCCGGACGACCTCCGACGTCGAGGCTCTCAGCGAGACCCTGTCGTTCGGGGTGTTCATGATCCTCACCGACATCGTGATGATCCTGTCGATCCTCGCGGCGATGCTGTGGCTGAGTCCGTGGCTGACGCTGATCACACTGACCGCTGCGCCGATCCTGTTCGTCCTGGTGCGCTACGTCGGGGCGGTGCTGCGTCGCCTCCAGCTCGAGGTGCGCAGGGCCCAAGCGGTGCAAACGGGCTTCTTGGCCGAGCAGCTCTCCGGCATCACCGTCGTACAGCTCTTCGGTCGCGAGCAAGCCGCCCATCGAGAGTATCAGCGGCTCGGCCAGCGCTACCTCGACGCCACCAAGACGGCCAACGTGTACGACGCGCTCCTGTACGCGGTGATGGACGGCATCTCCGCGTTCTCGATCGCGCTGCTCATCTACTTTGCAGCCCCGAGCGTTCTGACCGAGGGCGGCGCGATCACCCTGGGCCTGCTCTTCGCGTTCGTCGACTACCTCCAGCGCATCTTCATCCCGGTCAAGGAGTTCTCGGGCAAGCTGGCCACCATTCAGCGCGCCGCAGCCTCGCTCGAGCGGATCTATGCGCTGCTCGACGAACCCACCGAACCCGCGGTCCACCCCGACGAGGCCAACCCGCTCGACACGTGGCGAGGAGGCCTGAAGGTCCGCGACCTGCGATTTGCCTACGCAGACGACGGGCCCGACGTCCTGCAGGGTCTGTCCTTCGACGTCGCCCCGGGCGAGGTGGTCGCCGTCGTGGGTCGCACGGGCTCGGGCAAGAGCAGCCTGGGGCGCGTCCTGACCCAGTTCTATACCGGCTATCGCGGCAGCATCGAGATGGAGACCGACAGCGGTGGCCTGCAGCTCCGTGACCTCAAGCCCGCGCACGTGCGCAAGCAGTTGTTGATGGTCCAGCAGGACGTGTTCTTGTTCCAAGACACCGTCGCCTACAACATCTGCCTGGGGGAGGACGAGCTGGCGTGCGACCCCGAACGGATGATGGATGCGCTCGAGCTCGTACAGGCGCGCAAGCTCATCGACGAGCGCGGCGGCCTCGCCTTCGAGGTCGGCGAGCGCGGTGGCAACCTCAGCCAGGGCGAGACCCAGCTGCTCGCCTTCGCCCGCGTCGCCGCCCGCGAGCCCACCCTGCTCATCCTCGACGAGGCCACCGCGAGCGTGGATTCGATCACCGAGCAGAAGGTCCAGCAGGCGATCGAGAAGCTGCTCGATGGCCGCAGCGTCTTGGTCATCGCCCATCGCCTGAGCACCGTGCGCCGGGCGGACAAGATCATGGTGCTCAGCAAGGGGCAGATCGCCGAGATGGGCACGCACGACGAGCTCATGGCCAAGGGCGGGTTGTACGCCGAGCTCTACACGATGGGTTTCGAGGAGGAGAACGACGAGGCCGCCGAGGGCCGAGCGATGGATTGAGCTCGACGTGACATGCCAGCTCGTTCCCAGCACCGCCGACCGGATCCGCGCCCAGGCGGCTCAGGCCCGCGATGAAGCCCCCCGGTCGCGTCCGGCTGCGAGATCGATGACGCCGAGGCGATGGGCCACCACCGCCCCTTGGACGACGAACGCAGCGCCCGGTCGGGGCGCCATCGCGACGCCAGCGCTCGTCGTCGAGAGCTTCTGAGCGAACGTGGAGACGATGCCAGCGGTGTCCTTCGGGGGATCGGTCACGAGGTCGTTCACGGTGAAGGTTTCGACCTCGATCATCGCGCCGCTGCGGGACTCGCGGGTCGGATCGCGCAGGATCCAGGGGTCCAGTGAGCCCCAGGGTCCGATGAGTTGGGCGACGACCTCGTCGGAGATGAACGCCAGGTACGCGCCCTCGCCATCCGAGCGTGGGTCGGGGTCCGCCACCACGGGCAAGAAGCCCTGGAGCTTCTCGAGGAATGCCGCGGCGGCATCGCCGGTGGGCGCCTCGGACCGATCGCCCTGAGGGTCCCCCGGCGTCGAGTCCTGCGTCGTGCCCTCGTCGTCCTCGGACCCGTCTTCGTCGGGCTCATCGTCGGAGTCGCCCCCGCTGTCCTCGGCGTCATCCTGCGCGGGCTCTGGATCGGGGTCCTCATCCTCGTTCGGCGTCGGCGACTCACCATCGGGCGGCTCACCATCGTCCGCGGGTGCCGGGTCCGCCGGGGGTGGTGTCCCATCCCCCGACGAGGAGTCATCGTCCGCAACTACACCGCCAAAGCCGGCTTTGAGCCCGCTCCAGACGGTCTTTGCGGTGTCGACGAACCAGTCTACGGCGCCATCCACGGCTTGGTCGAACCAGATGACGTCAATGGGGTCGATGAAGTGCGGGCCCAAGCCGTTCGAAGACGAGTCCGGTGGCGTGGTAGGCCAGGTCTGGGGCGTGGTGGCGGTCGGGGCGTCCGGAATGAAGATGGGGAAGCCATTGACCTTCCCTTTCAGCCCCAAGCTGAAGGAGTCCCAGTCCCACTCGCCCTTGATGAAGCCACCGGTCTTGATCACGATGGGGTCTCCCTGCTCACCCGCACCGGCGGCCTGACCCCGCTCGAAGTCTCGCATCCCTGCACGCCCGCCGCCCAGGCTCTGCATGTCCAACTTCGAGGCGATGGGATCGACGAAGCGCAGCCCAGCGTCGCGAACGCTCGGAACGTGGCCGCCCTTCGACGCTTCCTCGCGCAGCGCCCAGCCCTGCCGGACGGGGAGCGGGAACACCACCTCGGCGTGGTCGACGATCTTGGCGCCCTGATCTCTCAAGGCCGCTGCGAGCAGGCCGTACGTCTCGCCGTCCAAGAGCACCGCGCGGCCCTCTGCCGACCAGCTCTCCTTCCTCTTGGGTGAGCGTCGCTGCGCGGCCGCCCGCGCGCGGCGAATCGCTTCGAGCGACTGCTTGGAGAGCACGAACTCTCGAACCACCACCGGCACGCCTAGTGATGCATGGAGACCGAGGACATAGATGGACAACGCTGTGGTCATGGGGGTTCTGCCTTGGATGTGTCGTCGAGGGCCGGTTTCCACGAGACGGTGAACATCGAGTCGTCGTGGTCAGGCATAGGGACGTGCGCCGGGCGTGATTCCCCTCTGGGAAATCTCCGTTTTCTCTTCGTGTGCGACATCACGCATCTCGAGGCCTCGTGCGCGGCATCGAGCGGTGGGCCGACGGGCGTGGCGACACACGTCGCCCGATGGCAAGATGTTGAGCCTGGGCGCCAAGAGTGCATACGCGGGGCCGAGAGCCCTGCCGTTTTCGGTCCCGGCACAGACCCAGGACGAGAACGCGACGCTGCGTGAGATCCGGCAGAAGTTGACCGCTGCGATAAGCTCCGTGTGCCCGGCCTCGATGAACGCGCATCGCGAAGACATCGTGCAGCTTGCAATGCTGCGCGTCGCCAAGGTTCGCAGCCGAGCGCCCGAAGCGACACCGCTGCCAGCCTCGTATCTGTGGCGCGTTGCCTACTCGACCACCATCGACGAGCTTCGCAAACTGCAGAGCCGGCAGAAGACGGTCGACCAGGCCACCGAAGCCTCCGTCGCCGCGCCTCGAAGGATGCCCGCACCGGACACCTCCGCCGAGGCGGGCCAGCTCGGCATGGCGATTCGTGCCTGCCTCGGCGGGCTGGGCGACAATCGCCGGCGCGCGGTCAACCTCTACCTTCAGGGCCACTCCGTGCCGGAGGCGGGCTCCCTGCTCGGCTGGAACAACAAGCGGACCGAGAACCTCGTGTTCCGCGGACTCGCCGACCTGCGCCGGTGCCTCGATCGCAAAGGATTCGCGCCGTGACCGAACCTCCCGAACCTCCCTCCCCGACCGCGATCGCCTGGCTGAGAGCCGGCTTTGCCCAGGCGCCGCCGAGTTCCGAGGCGGCACCCACCGACCCCGAACGCATTTGGGCGGCCGTTCACGGCTCCCACGACCACGAAGATGACAACGCCGATCGACAGGCGCTCATCGACCGGCTGCACACGGATCCTCAGCTCGCGCTCGAGTGGCGTCTGGCCGCTGCGCTGCCCCCCATGTCGAGCGAGCTCGAGCAGGCTGACGTGGACGTCGCTCGCCCGCGGTGGGCGAACGTGACGGCCGTGGTCGGAGTGGCCGTCGCCGTGGCGGCCGCGCTGGCGCTCTGGCTGGCCACGCCGGCGCCCTCGCAGCCCTCGGGGACCCCGGAGCCCGCCCTGCGCGCGCCCGCCGGAGACCACCTCCTGCAGACCACTCTCGCCCTCGACGCTCCGCTGCCGCGGGCGGACTTCCGCCTGCACTGGTCCTCGGACGTCCTGGGCTCGCCGACGTTCACGGTTCGAGTGACGACGCGAGACCTCGCGCCAGTCCATGAAGCGGACGGGCTCACCGAGACGACGGTTCAGGTGCCCGCGGCTGCACTCGAGGGGGTTCCGTCGGGCTCGGTGTTGCTGTGGCGCGTGGAGGCGATCGAGCCGGACGGCCGTCGTCACGCGTCGGGGGTGTGGGAGATCGCCGTCGAGTGATGGCGGGCGCCCGCGGGCTGAGCCTCGCCACGTTCGGGCTGCTCACGTTCGCTCCGGCGCTCGCCTGGGGTGCACCAACGTTGGCGAAGTGTCACCGTGAGGTCCAGGCCCAGCCACGCAATCGCGAGTCTTGGGGCTGCTTCTACCGGTCCGCGCGCGCGGGCGTGGCGTGGGCGAAGGCAGAGGCGAGCCTGCGCGCCGCCATGACCGGGAACGCCGCGGTTCTCGACGCGCCGCGGCCACGGGGCTACGCGCTGCTCACCCTCGCGAACATCGTCGCCGAGCGCGACTCGAACGCCGGCTTGGCGCTGTACCAGGACGCCCTCGAGGCCCTCGAAGCCGGGGAGGACCACCTCGCCCAGGTCCTGACGCTGCTCAACATGGCGCATCGGTACCGCGTCGTCGGGGAACCGGAGCGCGGGGCCGCGGCGCTGGAGGCTGCGGCCGAAGCCGCCCGAGTCCTCGACGAACCGAAGTGGATCGCGGCGGTTGCCGTCGAGTCCGTCCGACACGATCTGCGCACCCAAGGCGACCTTGGACGGGCCGAGCGAAAGCTGGCAGACGTCGAGCCGCTCTTGTTCCCCGAGGGCAGCCATCAAGCCAAGGTGATGTGGCTCAATGCGGCGGCATCCGTCGCCCAACACCTCGGCAAGCTGCACGCCGCGCACGACCTGGCAACGCGGCTCGTCAAGCTCGCGGCCGAGGCCGGAGACACCTATGTCCAGGCCGCGGCCGAGTACAACGCGCTCTTGCAGCGCCGGAGCCTTCGGTTCGAGGCCGGTCGACCTGCAGGCCCGGTGTTCATCGAGGACACCCGGCGCGCGCTGTCACTCGCCACGGCGGCCGAGAACACCGGTGCGAGGCTGAGCCTCCAGCAGCTGTTGGCGGACGCGCTGGTCGACACCGGTGCGCTCGACGAGGCGGAGTCGCTCGCTCGCAAGAGCCTTGCGGAAGGCGCCCTCTTTGGAGACCCACGCCTCGAGGTCGATGCGCGATTCGGCCTTGCAAGGGGGTTGCTGCGGCGCCCGGGGGCGATCGACGACGCGACGCGTGCCGAGCTACGCTCGCTCGCCGATGACGCGCGAAGGCTCGCCCAACAGAGCACTCAGACCGACCTCCTCACCATCACCGCGATGCTCGAAGCGGAGATCGCCTGGCGTGTCGGGGAGCTCAGCGTCGCCACGGCTGCGCACGAGTCGAGCTGTCGCACCTTCGAGGACGTCCGGTCGATGCAGGCCAACCCTCAGGGTCGGGCTGAACTTCTCGCGCGGCAAGGCGAGGTCTTCAAGAGCTACGTCGCCCACCTGCTGGAGCGGGCGGATGGCACGGTGGTCGAGCCCGCCACCGTCGCCGCCGACGGAGCCCTGGCCGCCGCATTCAGGGTGAGCGAGCGCTACCGAGCCCGGGTGCTTCGAGAGACAGCCGCGTCCACCGCGACCGGTCCGAATACCCAGGCCATTCGGGACGCGATCACCCAGACCCAGCGGCGTCTCCGCATCTCGGCGCTTGCCCCGGACTTGCGCGTGGCCGCCCACGAGGAGCTCGTGGCGCTGGAGCGTGAAGAGCTCGAGCATCTCGCCGGGCAAACCTCGGTGCTGACCGATGAAGGCCTCGTCTCCGTCCTCGAGCTCTCGAGCGTCCTGGGCCCTGACGAAGCGTTGCTCTCGTACCAGCTTGGCGGTCAGTTCGACTTCGCGCAGGACCAGGCGCGCGGATCGTGGGTCGTGGTCATCACCACAGACCGCATCCACGCCGCTCGTCTTCCCGCCCGGTCCGCACTCCTGCCGTCCCTGGAGATGTTCGGTCCCGCGATGGAGCAGGGCCTCGGAGACGAGGTGCGTGCCGCTGCGGAAGCGCTCGGGCGGCAACTGGTCCACGAGCCGCTCCAGGCCCTGCCCCGTCCTCCCCACCAGCTGACGCTGCTGCTCGACGATCAGCTCCACACGGTCCCATTCGCCGCGATGCGAGACCCCGACGACGGGCGACTGCTGGTCGAGCACTACGACCTCGCCATCGCCCCCTCCGCGACCGTCCTGCGGGACATCCGCCGCGATGCTCCCGACGTTGGCGCAAGGCCGCGCTCGGTGCTCGCGTTCGCCGATCCGCTGGAGCGCCCCCCCGCCCCGCAGTCGATCTTTGCTCCCCTGGGCGCCGACGTACTCCCGCTTCGGCCGCTGCCGCATGCGCGAGAGGAAGCCCGGCGCGTGGCGCATGCTCCCGGAGACCTCGTACGGCTTGGGGATGAGGCGACCGAGACCGTTCTGCTCGAGACGGACCTGGGCCCGTACGGCGTGCTGCACTTCGCGACCCATGCGATCGTCGACGAGGCGAACCCGGGACGCTCGGCGATCGTCTTGGCTCCGGGCGACGCCGACGGACTGCTGCAGCCTCGCGACATCTCGCGACTGCGGCTGGACGGTAAGCTGGTGGTGCTCTCCGCGTGCCAGAGCGCCGGTGGTCAGGTCCTGGGCGGCGAGGGCGTCCTGGGGCTGGCGCACGCGCTGCTCTCCGAAGGTGCGACGACCGTCGTCGGAACGCTGTGGCCGCTTCCCGACGATGATGCGCTGCGGCTGTTCGAGCGCTTCTACGTCGAGCTCGACCGAGGCCAGCCCGTGGCTTCGGCGCTCGCGCGAGCCCAGGCAGCGCTCGCCGACGATGGCGTCCCGAGCTCGGTGTGGGCCGGCGCCATCGTTCTCGGAGATGGAGCGCTGGTCCCCTTCCCCGGCGGCCGGGCCACGCAACCCCATGCCGGCGTGCCCCCGGGCGAGCCTGAGCGTCCGTCTGCCCGGACGATCGGCGCCGCAGGGGCCTTCCTCGCCGGGCTCGGTCTGGCCGCGTGGGCGCTGGCCCGACGGTCGCGCCGGCCTGACCGGCCTCGAGCCTCCCGCCACCGCGACGCTGCTCGAGACTCAGCTGCGCCCCACCGCAACCGGGCGCCGACCGATCCTCGGCGAGAGCGCCGACACGCGGGTAGACGGGAGGCCCCTCATGTCCGGGACTGGCGCTCCGACGGCGAGCGCGGTACCGGGAAGCAGTGCTTCATGGGTGGGGGAATGGCGAGGCTGAGTCGTGCAGAGCGGAAAACCTTCCGGCGCCGCGCAAAAGTCTTCCCTCTGAAGACATGACCTTGTTTGATGCGTCTCGTCTGTGGCTCCCTCGCGCTCTGCTTTCTGCTCCCGGCATGCGCGGACGGCCCGCGCACGGAGATGGTTGGGTCGCAAAGCTCGGGCCAGATGGAGTCCCCTGACGCCTCGACCGGGGGTGGCGTGGATGTAGGCGACTCCTCGAGCAGCACCGGTGGTGCTTCGGGGCCTGGGCCCCGCCTGTGCACCGAGGAAGCGTCGAGCCTGATCTACCTGCTCGGCGAGGGCACGGTGGATGAGGGGCTCCCCACCGGAAGCCTGCACCGACTGGAGCCCGACACGCTCGCCGTTACCGACCTCGGGGCGCTCGACTGCGGAGCTGCGCCCCGAGCCATGACGCTCTCCCAAGACGGCGTGCTCTGGTCGTCGATGTTCGACCCCGATGTCGGCGAGATCGTCGTGACGATCGATCCGCAGACGCTCGAATGCAGTCGCACGGCGTTCGTCGCGCCACCACGTGTCGGGATGCAGGCGTTGGCCTTCGTCGGTACTGTCGACGGCGGCGAACGCCTGGTCACGGGGTCGTTGCCCAACGAGGCTCTGGAAGGGACGGACTACGCGTCCTTTCCGCTGGAGCTCAACGAGCTCAATCTCGACACCATCGAGCTTCAGCGACTCGGAAAGCTGCCGGTCGTTCCCAACGAGTACTACCAACTGGCCGATCTCGTGGGAACCGGAGATGGCCGACTGCTCGGCTTCTACACCAACGCCGCCCACATCGTGGAGATCGACGTCGAGGGCGTCGCCTTCGAGCACGTCCTCCCGGTGGCACTCGAAACGGGGTCGCCATGGGCGTTCACGCAGTGGGAAGGCCGAGCGTGGCTGGTCACCGGTGGCTCCGATGGGTCGAACCTGCATGCCGTGGATCTCGACACCGGTCGGCTCGAGCAGCTCTCAGGCGGGCTCGGCGTATCGGTCGTGGGGGCGGCGGCGTCCGTATGCGCGCCCTTCTTGCCGCCTCACCTAGCGAGCCCCGGGCGCTGGACGAAAGACCTCCGTAGGATTGACCCTCGCGTGACTGGCGAGGTCGGTACGCTCGAGCCTGCGGCGGGGGATCTCGCTCAGAACTGCAGCGAGAACGCGCAACCTCGCAGACCGGGCCGGACGGACACCACGACGCGAGGGGCGGGTCGCTCGCCGCGGTAGTCCTGGAGCGTACGCTCGATGGGCGAGCGGATCAGGAAGTCGAGCACCCCGCCGGCCATCAGGAGCAGGCCGGAGTTGATGGTGGCGAGCCCCCAGACACGACCGTCATCTCGGCCGTTGGGCTGTTCGAGTGCCAAGGAGACGCCGCCCCACGTGGTGACCACGACGCCGGCGGTCAGATAGCCTGCCGCGGAGAGGTACCGGAGGATTCGAGCCTGACGAGCTCGCGACTCGAACCTCCGTTCGAAGCCTCGAACCGCGTCCGGGTCGCTCGGTGCGCGTCGCAGGGCTTCGTACTCGGGATCCTCCGTCAGGCGCTCCAACGAGGACGGCAGGAACAAGAACACGCCACCGACCGCGACAGCGACGCCGCCAGAGGCCACCTGCTTGATGCCGGTCCGCCGAACCGCCTTGCTCCCGTCAATGCTCAGCGCGTAGCCTCCCAGCGCCAGCTGCGACGCTCCGAGCGCGACCTGCACCCCGTTCCGGAAGAAGCGAACCCGACGAGCGTCATCGATGCGCGCGTCGACCATCCGGATGCCGGGATGGGTCTGGGGACGGCTTCCGGGATCGGCCGGGGGAGACTCATCGACGGCGGGCTGCGAGCCGACGAGGACCGCCGCCACGCAGAGCGCAGCGCCCATCATCGACGAGGCCCCGACTCCACCCGAACCTGGACCGATGCACGCACTCCTGGGGTTTCTAGCCAACGATGAGCGTTCGTCGACTACAAAGTCGCGCGGGACGGATGAGAGACCAGGGGCGGCGGAGTAACCCGGTCTGGAGGAGAGCACATAAGTGCCTGCTTACGTCTTTGGGGGTTGGCTGGGCTCGACGGCGGAAGACCTCGCCGCTGCAAGACCCGCAGCGCCTCGCGACATGACAGGATCCACGCGCTGCGTCCCGCATGCCTGCCTTCGACTCCAGCCCTGCCGGCCCGCTCACACCCGCGCAGTTCGCGACCCTGTTTCGCGCGTCCTCGCGGGTCCTGTGGTGCGTCGCCGTCGGCGTGCTCGGGGATCGCGAGCATGGCGAGGACGTCGTGCAAGAGGCCGCCCTGCTCGCCCTGGGCAAGCTCGACACGTTTCGGCCCGGCTCCAGCTTCACCGCGTGGATGGGCCAGTACGTGCGGTACTTGGCGCTCAACGGACGCCGCAAGCGAGAGCGTCGACGCAGGGCCCTCGATGCCGACGCAGATGTGCTTGTGCCGCAGCCCTCCGCGCATCCGTCGGACCCACAGACCATGTTCGACCGCCACGTCGCGCAGGCCCTGGCCTCGCTCACCGAGGCACAGCGGACCTGCTTGCTGCTCAAGACCGTGGTCGAGCTCGAGTATGCCGAGATCGCCGACGTCCTGGACATGCCCGCGGGCACCGCGATGAGCCACGTCTCCCGGGGGCGCGCCAAGATGAGAGCGCTGCTGGAGCCCCAACCCTGCACGGATCCCAAGGAGGCGGTGCAATGAGCGACCCCATCGACTTCGATCCGATCGCCGCGTCCCTGCGTCGTCAGTTCTCCCCGCCGTCTCTGGATGCGCTCGAGCAGCAGATCGCATCCGAGGCGGAACGCATGGCTCGCCAGCAGGCGCACCCGGTGGCGGTGCCGCTCGCACCGGCACCGCCCGAGCGCACGCCCACCTGGCCGCTGGTCCTCACCGTGGCACTCGCCGTCGCTGCGGCCGTGCTGCTGCTGCTGATGCGCCCCTGGTCGCCGGACCCGACGACCGCCACCGGGCGCCCGGTCGCGGAGACCCTGGATCCCGAGGTCGTCGTACCGCCGACGAACGCCCTGCGGGCGGGCGCCCAGCTCGAGGGGTTCCTGCGCCGTGGGGACGGGTTCGCGGCCGACGAGACCGACTGCTCCCTCACCCCGCCGCCCGAGGTCTGCGGCACCGATGCACGGTACCCGCAGCTGCTACCGAGTCCGTCGGTCCGGCAGCTCGGCGAGTGTGGGGGAGACACCAGCACCGACTGCGCCGATTTCGACCTGCCCGCCGACCGTGCGCTGCTCGTTCAGCTCGAGCCCGGGGGCAACCGCGCGATCGTCTGCATCGAGCGGCCGTGGACCGACCCGCACCCCGTGCTGCCCGCGGGCAGCGGCTACCGCATCTTTCGGCGCGAGCTGGGCGACCACGTCCTGTACGAGATCACGCCGCTGGACGAGCCGCGAGCGCTCGACAAGATTCGCCTGTGAGTGTCCCCTCTACGCGGGCACGGTCGAGACGCGGCTGGGCACCTTCGTCGTCCCGTACCTGACGCTCTACCTCTCCGTGGACCGTGGCCTGTCCTCGTCGAGCACCGGCCGGGTCATCGCATCCGGAGGCGTCGCAGCTGGCGTACACCGTCAACGACATCTGCATCAACATCGGCATGGGCCTCGGCCCTCTGCTTGGTGGACTGCTGGCCGCCACGTCGTTCCGGTGGCTCTTTGCCGGTGACGTGCCCTCCACGATCCTGTGCGCGAACTTCATCGCGTCGCGACGCAGCGCCAGGCGAGCGCTCCCCGGTGGCGCGTGCTGACCTTCTGCGCCGCGAGCCATGAGCGGGCGGATCCTGAAGTGCTGCGGCACCGGGCCCGCGGAACGCCTGCTGAGGCACCGCGATCGCGCACCCGGCCAGCACGGCTTGCGTCGCTGAGAGGACGGTGCCATCCATGTGCCGTGGCGAGGCGTTTGACTCTCGGGGGCCGGCAATGTCCCGTTCATCGCGGCGTGGAGCAGCAACCGGACGGACGCTGGAGGATCGCCGCGCTCGACGTTGCCGAGCAGGTCCTGCGCAAGCGGGACGCCGTGCGCCAAGCGGGCTTCAACGCCGACCTGGTGCATCAGATGCCCAAGAAGGTGCGGCCCCCCATCTTGTTCCTCGAGGGCAAGCAACACCGTCGCATGCGGACGAACACCGCTCGCTTCTTCACGCCCCGGGCCACCGAAGGCTACCGCGCGCTGATGACGGGCTATGCCGACGACATCATGGCCGACTTTCGACGCCGCGGAGAGGCCGACCTCAGCCGTATGACCCTGCGGATGGCCGCGCACGTCGCGAGCCACATCGTCGGCCTGACCGAGGGTGACATCGACGGACTCGAGCGGCGACTCGATGCAACCATCGTGCGCGAACCGGTCTCGGGCCGACGCCTTCGCACCCTGGCACAGCGGGTCCTGGGGCAGACCCGCTTGCTCAACCTGTACTGGCGGGACATTCGACCCGCCGTCGCGGCGCGCAGGCGGACGCCCAAGGCGGACCTCATCTCGCACCTGGTCGAACTCGACTATGGCCCCCTCGAGATGCTCGCCGAGTGCCTGATGTACGGGGTGGCGGGGATGGTCACCACGCGCGAGTTCATCAGCGCATGCATGTGGCACTTTCACGAAGACCCCGAGCTGCGCACCCAGTTCGTCGACGGCGACGAGGACCAGCGACGCCGCGTCCTGTACGAGGTCCTCCGGCTCGAGCCCATCGTTGGTAATCTGCATCGGCGTGCGAGCGAGGACATCAGGATCTCGACCGATGACGG
This sequence comes from uncultured bacterium, assembly GCA_963761755.1. GTDB lineage: Bacteria > Myxococcota_A > Polyangia > Nannocystales > Nannocystaceae > CAJXVA01. The sequence continues at coordinate 407,246 of CAVXIC010000011.1, read as the reverse complement.
GCACGTCGACATTCCTGCGGGCGCGCACCTCGAGGTGGACGTCTACGCGATCAATGCCGACGAGCGCGTCGTCGGCGAGACCCCTGACCAAACCTGCCCAGACCGCGACCTCGGGTCCCATCGACAGCCGATCTACAGCTTTGGCGCGGGGCATCACCGGTGTCCTGGCGAGTTCGTCGCGATCCAGGAATCCGAGATCTTTCTCAGCAAGCTGCTCGCGATCGAATCGCTTCGCGTGGAGCGGGCTCCGACCCTGAGCATCAACCCGGCGATCGAGGCCTACGAGCTCCGCGACTTCCGGCTGCGCTGCTGAAGCGTCCCCTACTCGCCGGCCTTCCGAGCATGGCCCGCTTTGGCCATACGCCCGGCCATACGCGACTGCATCGCCGCCCCGCGACTGTCGCCCCGCTCGGCGAGTAGCTCGGAAAGCTTGGCTCGCGTGGAAGCGCTGCTGCCCACGTCACGCTCGAGGAGTTCGACCAGCGTCGTCAGATGCATGCCCTTGGATCTAGCGGTGCACTCCGGCCGACGCTAGACGCGGTTCGTTCAGGTGGTTCGGCGATTCCGTAGTGTTTTCAGGGATCGACTTCGAAGCGCTGAAAGGAAGATCGGTGATCAGATCCCGGGATCGCCCCGGATCGCCTTCGGATGGGCGAGATCTCCACGGTTCGCGTTCCACCGGAGATCTCGCAAAAGGAGATCTCCACCGCTACCATGCCCCCTAGGGACACGTATCCAGCGGTATTGCGTGGTCACGGGGACGTCGCATCATCGTCCTCGGATTCGGACGTTACGACCGGCCAAACCGTCGCAGCGCGCCGAGGCCGGTCAGCGAATCACCCCGCCTGGGACCGACCGGGGGAACTGGAACGCTGGTCCCCAGGTGCCGTAGTAGTCCCGCTGCGTCCGGCGCACGACCGTACGCCCAGGCGTGACTTCGGTCCCGCGGCTCGTCCACCGTGCAGCCCAGCGCGTACGGACTCGCGGTCCCACTCCCCGCGTTCACCGCATCCCGGGTGAGCTGCCGAGCTCTGCGCTGAAACCGGGGATTGGGCTCGCTGCCATGGGCTCGATGGAGTTCCACGTACTGGTCGAGCATCGCGACCGTCTCCGCCGCGAGGACGTCACTGCGGGTGTAGCGGGCCAGACAGGTCTGCGCGTGGGCGAGCTCGAGGACCTGCTCGGATGCGCCCTCCTTCAAGAGACCACCGGTCGACCGGCTCCCCAGCGAGAGCTGCAGCGCCCGGGCCTTGGTGTAGTGGTGCGTCGCGGTCGGCGAGGAGTGCCGCGCCGTCGTGGAGGGCGGCACGGGTGCCGAAGCACAGCCAGTGCACAGGACGAAAAGGAGGGCGGAAGCAACACGCATCACTGACGCCATCTCCAACCGCGCCCAAATCCATGAGGTCGAGTGGACGAATCGAGCGTCAGCAGCCACCTTCTTCGCGCTGGTGCGGTCCATTCTGAACCGGGTTCAGAGCGCGCATCCGACGGATGGTGCACGACACCGAGCTGAGGCGGCAGCGTCCGCTAGAGGCTCGAACGTGTGCGGAGTCTCGGGGCTCGTGACCACCGGGAGAGGGACAAGTCCCCGGGCAGGTAGAGGGAAAACACCTGCATCGGGCGACGAGGTGGCAAACCTTCCGCGAGCACGAAGGCCACGACCGCAGCGTTGGCCTGGTTCCACGCACGTCCGCGTTCGCGCGCTCTGGAGCGTGACAGGATGACAACCCCATGAGACGACGGGGTTTTTGTCGTCCGGCCGCGACGCGGAGCGACGCTCGTCTACCGCGATCTGCCAGTGGATGTCGCGTTCGAGCCCGCGCCCGGTGGCGACCGCCGGTGCCGATGAATCGGCGAGCGCGACCGCGGAGGCGGGCACGCATCCGAAGGTTTCCCGTGACTCTGAGAGCGTTGGGACTAAGTACCCGACAGGCCTGCTCACGCGCCTCCGGGTCCGCGCCCGGGTTCACCGAACCGAGCACCTTCGCCATGAGAATCTCACCGATTCCAGCCGCCCTCCTGGCTTGGCTGTTCCTCGCCCCGACCGCCGCCTGCAACGACCTCCACGAGGAGGAGCATTCCGAAGGCGAGGAGCACGAAAACCGACCACACCATCGTGGTGACCAGCCCGGTCTCCCGGGACGTGACGCAGACCGACGAGTTCGTCTGTCAGATTCACTCCCGCCGGCACATCGAGGTTCGCGCGCTGGAGCGCGGCTACCTCGAGTCGATCAAGGTGAAGGAAGGCCAAGCGGTCAAGGCCGGCCAGCTGTTGTTCAAGCTGCTGCCGGTGATCTACAAGGCCAAGCTCCACGCCGACCAGGCCGAGCTGCAGGGGGCGGAGATCGCCCTGCGAAACTCCCAGAAGCTCTTCGACGAGGACATCGTCTCCGATCAGGAACTCGCCATGTCGAAGGCCGAACGGGCCAAGGCCATGGCCAAGGTCGAGCTGGCGAAGGCCGAGCTGGCCTTCACCGACATTCGCGCCCCCTTCGATGGCATCGTCGATCGCCAGTTCGAGCAGCAGGGCAGCTTGACCGAAGAAGGAGACATGCTCACGACGATCTCGGACAACGAGGTCATGTGGGTCTACTTCAACGTCCCGGAGTCGGACTATCTGGACTTCAAGGCGATCCCGCAGATCGATGACCCCGAGAACCCGCAGCAGCTGGTCCTGCCCGACACCAAGATCGAGCTCGAGTTGGCCAACGGGAAGGTCTTCGGACACGACGCTGGGAACACGGTCACGATCGAGTCCACCTTCGACAGCGAGACCGGCAACATCCAGTTCCGGGCCGACTTCCCCAACCCAGAGAACCTGCTGCGCCACGGTCAGACCGGCACGCTCCTGATCCACCGCAAGCTCGCAGGCGCGATCGTCATCCCGCAGCGGGCGACGTTCGAGATCCTCGACAAGCAGTACGTGTATGTCGTGGACGCCGAAGGCGTCGTGCATCAACGAAAGATCACCGTTGCCCACGAAACCGACGACCTCTTCGTCGTCGAGAGCGGTTTGGGAGTCGACGAGAAGATCGTGTTCGAAGGCGTCCGCCAGGTTCACGACGGAGAGCACGTCGAAGGCGAGTACCGCGATCCGGTCGATGTCCTCGCTCACCTCAAGACCCACGCGGAATAGGCGGCATCGACGATGTTCACGAAGATCCTCAAACGGCCGGCCCTAGCACTCGTCACCGCAATCCTCCTGCTGTTCTTGGGCGTCCTGGGGATTGCGAGCCTACCCGTCGCCCAGTTCCCCAACGTCGCGCCGCCCACCGTCTACGTCCAGATCGCCTACCCGGGCGCGAGCGCGAACGTCCTGACCGACTCGGTGATCATTCCGTTGGAACAGTCGATCAACGGCGTCCAGGACATGCGCTACATGGTCTCCGACTCCACCAGCGCGGGCGAAGCCACCATTCGGGTCTACTTCGAGCCGGGCACGGATCCGAACATCAACGTCGTGAACGTGCAGAACCGGGTCAACATCATGTTGAGCCGACTCCCACCGCTGGTGGTGCGCGAAGGCATCCTGGTCAGCCAGGTCGTGCCCAGCATGTTGATGTACCTGAACCTGTTCAGCACCGACCCCGATACGGATCAGAAGGACCTCTTCAACTACGCCAACGTCTACATCATGCCCATCCTCAAGCGGATTCCAGGGGATGGGCATGCCGACCAACCTGGGCAACCGCAACTTTGCCATGCGCATCTGGCTCAACCCCGAGCGCATGCGGGCCTACAACGTCTCGGTCGAGGACGTGATGGAGGCCCTGGCGGAGCAGAGCATCATCGGCTCCCCCGGACGACTCGGTCAGGCCACCGGCATGACCTCGCAGTCCAAGGAGTACGTCCTGACCTACGTCGGCCGGTACAACACGCCCGAGCAGTACGGAAACATCATCCTCAAGGCCAACCCCGACGGCGAAATCCTGCGACTTGCGGACGTCTGCGTCCCGCCCGAGAGCCACACGCCCACGTGGGATGGCGAGGCTGCGGACGCCGAAGGCGACGGCTCGGACCCGCCCGGTCACGGCCCTGGAACCGTAGGCCGAACGAAGAAGCACGCCGGCATCGAGCTCGGATCGGAGTTCTTCGACATCTACTCAGACGTCGATGGCCACCCCGCTGCGTCGGTCGTGCTCAAGCAGGCGCCGGGCTCCAACGCCGCCGACGTCATCGACGAGGTCAAGACCACCCTCGCGGGGCTCGAGGAGAACTTCCCGCCCGGCATGGACTACGAGATCGCCTATGACGTCTCGAAGTTCGTCGACGCGTCCATCGACAAGGTGCTCCACACCCTGCTCGAGGCCTTCATCCTGGTGTCACTGGTCGTCTTCATGTTCCTGGGCGACGTCCGGTCCACCCTGATTCCGACCCTCGCGGTGCCGGTGTCCCTGGTCGGCACGTTCTTCGTGCTGAACCTGATGGGGTTCTCGATCAACCTCATCACGCTGTTTGCGATGGTCTTGGCGATCGGGGTCGTCGTCGACGACGCCATCGTGGTGGTCGAGGCCGTTCACGCAAAGATGGCCGAGAAGCACCTCTCCCCCTACCGGGCGACCATGGAGGTGCTGCACGAGATCAGCGGTGCGATCGTCGCGATCACCTTGGTGATGACCTCGGTCTTCGTGCCCGTGACCTTCATCCCCGGACCCGTCGGCGTCTTCTACCGGCAGTTCGGCGTCACCATGGCCACCGCGATCGTCCTGTCGGGCGTGGTCGCGCTGACCCTCACCCCGGTGCTGTGCGCGATGATCCTCAAGCCCCATGACCACGGTCATGGGGCCCCGCGCCGCACGAAGAAAGCGAGCCGGACCAAGAAGATCCTGGGCTACGCGCTCCTCGGACTCCCGGCGCTGGCAGGGCTCACCTACCTTGCCTTCGAGCTGTGGGGACCCCTGGGCCTGCTGCTCATCGTCGCCCCCTTCATCCAGCCGGCCTTCAGCCGCGGTGTCGACAAGATCACCAAGCTCTACGCGGCGCTGCTGCGGCCGATCGTGACGCGCAGGGTGCTGACGCTCGCGGTCATCGGCGGCTTCGCCTTCGGCATCGTCGCGGTGAACACCCAGATGGCCTCGGGCTTCATCCCCGGAGAAGACCAAGGGATCATCTACGCGGTCCTCCAGACCCCGCCGGGATCGACGCTGGAGTACACCAACGCCAAGTCCCAAGAGCTCGAGAAGATCGCCAAGGAGATCGAAGGCGTCTCCTCGGTGACGTCCGTCGCCGGATACGAGATCCTCACCGAAGGTCGGGGCTCCAACGCCGGCACGGCGATCATCAACCTTCGGAACTGGTCCGACCGGGACATCACCGCAGCCGAGATCATCGAGGAACTCGAGGCGCGCAGCGGGTCCATCACCGACGTGAAGCTGGAGTTCTTCGAGCCCCCAGCCATCCCCGGCTTCGGTGCTGCGGGCGGCTTCTCGCTCCGCGTGCTCGACCAGACCCAGTCCAGCGTCACCGACTACCAGCGGCTGGGAACGGTCACCGACGACTTCATGAAGGCCCTCGAGGAGCGGCCGGAGGTGAAGAACCTGTTCACGTTCTACGCCGCCGACTACCCGCAGTACGAACTGGTCATCAACAACGACGTCGCCATGCAGAAGGGGGTGTCGATCGACAAGGCGCTCGAGAACCTCAACATCATGATCGGCAGCACGTACGAGCAGGGCTTCATCCTGTTCAACCAGTTCTACAAGGTCTACGTGCAGGCCTGGCCGGACTTCCGGCGGATGCCCGACGACCTGGACGACATGTTCGTGAAGAACGACGCCGGCGAAATGGTGCCGTACTCGGCCTTCATGAAGCTCGAGAAGGAGCAGGGGCTCAACGAGATCACGCGCTACAACCTCTACCCGTCGGCGGCGATCCAAGGCGTGCCAGCGCAGGGCTACTCCAGCGGTGAGGCCATCGAGGCGATCCAGGAGGTCGCGGCCGAGACGCTGCCTCCGGGCTACTCGCTGGGGTGGGAAGGCCTGTCGTGGGACGAGTCTCGCAAGGGGAACGCGTCGATCTACATCTTCTTCGTCGTCGTCGCCTTCGTGTACCTGGTGCTGGTCGGCCAGTACGAGAGCTTCCTGATCCCGCTGGCGGTCATCTCGTCGCTCCCGATCGGGATCTTCGGGGCCTTCTTCCTCTTGCAGTGGCTCGGGCTGGCCAACGACGTCTGGGCGCAGTTGGGGCTCATCATGTTGGTCGGCCTGCTCGGCAAGAACGCGATCCTCATCGTCGAGTTCGCGGTGCAGCGGCGCAGCGAGGGTCTCTCCCTCGAGGACGCGGCCATCGAGGGCGGCATGCTTCGCTTCCGGCCGATCCAGATGACCTCGTTCGCGTTCATCGCGGGCCTCATCCCGCTCGTCGTCGCCACCGGAGCCGGCGCGATCGGCAACCGCACCATCGGCACCACGGGGGTCGGCGGCATGCTCCTGGGCACCGTCGTCGGGGTCATGGTCATTCCGGGCCTGTACTACGTCTTCGGTCGCATGACCGACGGGCGCAAGCTCCTGCCCGACGAGACCGATGAGCCCCTGAGCGAAGCGTCTCGGCACAGCCCTCCGACGGTCGAAGAAGAGCCCGACGACGACGAGGTCGTGACGCCATCAGGGTAGGCAGGGCGCTGGGGCGCCGCAGCGGCGCTCCGTGCACGAGAACATCGGGGCATATCTTGCACCGGCGCCTCCATGGGTCAGGGCGGGATTGCCTCGATTTCGCCCATGACGACCGCCCATATCAATCGCATTGCGACCGAGGTGCCCCCCTTCGACGTTCACGAAGCGTTCGTTCGGTTCGCCCGCACCTGCCTCGACGACGGCCGGCAACGCGCCGTGTTCGACCGCTTGGTCTCCATGGCCGGCATCTCCCGTCGTCACGCCGTGATCCCGCCTGCCGAGGATCCCACCGCCGGCGCTGTCGACGGACTGGGGCTGTACCGCCGCGGCGCGTTTCCCGGCACCGGAGCGCGGATGCGGCTGTACGAGCGCCATGCTCCCGAGCTGGCCGTCGCGGCGGTGCAGCGACTCGACCTTGGAGCGCGTGCCCGCGACATCACCCACGTCATCGTGACCTCGTGCACCGGGATGTACGCGCCGGGCGTCGACTTCGACGTGATCGAGCGCTGCGGGCTCGACCCCTCGGTCGAGCGCACGATGGTCGGCTTCATGGGTTGCTACGCCGCGATCAACGGGCTCAAGCTCGCGCGCCACATCGTGCGCTCGACCCCGACCGCCCAGGTCTTGATGGTCAACGTCGAGCTGTGCTCGCTGCATCTGCAGGAGACCACGACGATCGAGGAGCTGCTGTCCTTCCTCGTCTTCGCCGACGGATGCGCAGCGAGCATCATCAGCGCGGAGCCCACCGGGCTGGCGATCGATCGGTTCTATGCGGCATCGCTGCCCAAGACCCGCGACCTCATCACCTGGAACGTTGGAGACTCGGGCTTCGACATGCACCTGTCGGGCCGCGTGCCAGCTGCGATCGCGCAGGCGCTCGATGCGAGCGCCCCCAAGATGTTCGAAGGGGCCGGCCCCGCATCGATCGATCGGTGGGCGGTTCACCCCGGTGGGCGATCCGTGCTCGATGCGGTGCACAGCGGCCTGAGTCTGTCCACCGACGATCTCGCGCCCTCCCGAGAGGTCCTCGATCGCAACGGCAACATGTCCTCGGCCACGGTGATGTTCGTGCTCGAATCCGTCCTCGAACGGAGCCAGGCGGGCGAACGCGGCTGCGCGATGTCCTTCGGCCCCGGCCTCGTCGCCGAGACGATGATGTTCCACAGGGTCTGATATGACGGCGCTCGATTTCACGACTCGCTCGGACGATGACGAGCTCATGGACACCGAGACCGTGGACTTCGAAGAGTTTCGCGGATGTTTGGTCGACCTGGCCCGCGTCAACCGCATGACGTTCGCCTACCGGCCGACGCTCGCGTTCTTCGACCACCTGCTCCCGCGCCTTCGTGGTCTGAATCGCCCGCTGCAGGTCGTCGACGTAGGCAGCGGATATGGGGACATGTCGCGGAAGGTCGAGGCGTGGGCGCGCCACAACGAGATCCCCGTGAAGCTGACCGGCGTCGACCTCAACCCGTGGTCGGCCCGCGCTGCGACGGAGGCCACCCAGATCCCCGACGCGTTCGACCCCGACGTCTTCGAGTGGGTGACCGACGATGTGTTCTCCTTCGCGCCGCGGGAGGGAATCGACGTAGTGATGAGTTCGTTGTTCACCCACCACCTACCCGACCCGCTGGTCGCGCGCTTCTTGGCGTGGATGGACGAACACGCGAGGATCGGCTGGATCGTCAACGACCTGCACCGCCACCCGGTCCCGTATCACGTCTTCTCGCGCTTCGCCCGGCTGGCCCGAATGCACCGCTTCGTGCAGCACGACGGACCGGTCTCGATCGCTCGGGCCTTCACGGCGGCGGACTGGGCGAGGCTGCTGAAAGCAGCGGGGATCGGGCACGGACGAGCCGAGGTCCAGTGGTGGATGCCGTTTCGCATCGCCGTCACTCGGGAGAAGCCATGATCGAGGCGGCGATCGTCGGCGGCGGTCCCTCCGGCTCCGCGCTCGCGGTCCGGCTCGCTCGGGCCGGCAGGCACGTCACGCTCTTCGAACGCGATGCTGGGCCTGCCGACAAGGTCTGCGGCGAGTTCCTCTCCCGCGAGGCCGTCGCCTACCTCGACACGCTCGGGGTGGACCTGCGGGCGCTCGGTGCCGTCTCGATCGACGTGGTCCGTCTGGTCGATCACGATCGCGTTGCGGAGGTGGAGCTTCCATTCTCGGCGATGAGCCTGTCGCGTCGCGTGCTGGATGAGGCGCTCCTGACGCTCGCCGCGTCCGCCGGGTGCGAGCTGCGACGCGGACAGCGTGTCCGAGCCATTACGCGCTGCGACGGACCCCAAGAATCCTGGGAGGTACGTCTGGATGACGACACCCATCACCGGGCGGCGTCGGCGTTCCTCGCCACCGGCAAGCACGATGTTCGAGGACACGCACGAGGCGCGGGGCGGCAGGACGACCTCGTCGCGTTCAAGCAGTACTGGGTGCTCACGCCCCAGCAGAGCGCCGCCCTGCGCGGCGCGGTCGAGCTGGTGATGTTCGAGGGTGGGTACGCGGGGCTGCAGCTCGTGGAGGCCGGTCGCGCGAACCTGTGCCTGCTCGTGCGCCGGGATCGGCTGCGAGCGGTGGGCTCGCGCTGGCCCGCCCTGCTGGCCGCCATGCGGACCCAGTCACCGCACCTCGATCGCCGGCTGTCCGGAGCGCAGGCGCAGTGGTCCAAGCCGCTCGCGCTCTCGAACATTCCCTACGGCTACGTGCGGCGGCAGGCCGATGGACTGTGGCGGCTGGGCGATCAGGCGGCGGTCATCCCGTCCTTCTCGGGCGACGGCATGTCGATCGCCCTGCACAGCGCCGCGCTGGCGGCCCAGACCGTCTTGGTCGGAGGCACCGCCGAGACGTTCCAGCAGCAGCTCGCCCGCGACGTCCGCCGCCAGGTGAGGTTGGCCACCGCGTGCTCCCAGTGCCTCGTCCGCCGCCCCGGCCAGGTCGTGCTCGGCGCCGTCGCGCGGGCGTGGCCAGGCTTGATGTCGACCGTCGCCTTGGGCACCCGGGTTCGCGACGCGGCGATGGTCGGCACGAGAGCCGGAGCCCACGCGTGAGCGTCGGCGCTCGAGCCCTCGGCCTCGCCTCGGGAGAGGACGCCCTGGCGCAGCGTGACCCCGCGCTGATCGGCAAGATGCTGCCGCTGATGCATCGAGTGAATCGGCACTACCTTCGCCTGGTCACCGAGGGCTTCGAGTCCGTGCCGCGATCCGAGCCGGTGCTCTACGTCGGCAATCACAACGGAGGCATCGCGGGCCCCGACCTGTGCGCGACGCTGGCCTCGCTGTGGCAGGCTCGCGGACCCGAGGCTCCGCTGTACATGCTCGCGCATGACTTCGCCATGCGGCAGCTCCCGCGGGTGGGCGGGCTCTTGGGCCGACTCGGCGCGGTCCGGGCCCACCCCGAGAACGCCCGCGCCGCCCTTCAGCGCGGCGCTCAGGTGCTCGTGTACCCCGGCGGAGATCTCGACGCGTACCGGCTCGGCCGACGTCGCGACGAGGTCGTCTTGGGGCAGCGCACCGGCTTCGTTCGGGTCGCTCAGGCGGCCGGCGTGCGCATCGTGCCGATCGTCGCCCACGGAGCGCATCGCAGCGCGTACATCTTCAGCGAGGGCAAGCGAATCGCCCAGGCCCTGAGCATGCGGAGGTGGGCGCGACTCGAGCGCTTTCCCCTGGCGCTCGCGCTTCCGTGGGGTCTCGCCCTGGGCCCCTGGGTTCCCTACCTGCCGCTGCCCTTCCAAGTTCGTTTGCGTGTCCTGCCCCCGATCGAGGCGCCGCAAAGCGCCGATCCACACGACGTTCGCGAGCGAGTCCGAAGCGCCATGCAGGTCGCCCTGCGCGAGCTTGCCACCCGAAGCCGACCCCAACGATGAGCAACATCAGCCCGAGTTTCACCACGCGCCCCGACGGCGGAAGGATTGCGTACCGGATTCACGGCGGTGCCAGCGGCGCCTGCAGCCGCCCCACGGTCCTCTTGGTGCGGCCGCTGGGCGGGACGATGGCGCTGTGGGGGCGGTTCCGCGACCAGCTGGCCGAACAGTATCGCGTGCTGTCCTTCGACCTCCGCGGATGCGGCGAGTCCAGCCCCACGCCGAGGATCACCAGCACCCAGGAGATTGCCGGAGATGCGATCGCGGTGATGGATGCCGTGGGCGTCCGCCGAGCCCACGTGTTCGGGATCTCACTGGGGGGGATGGCCGCCACATGGCTGGCGATCGACCATCCGCAGCGCGTGGCGAGGCTTTGCATCGCGGCCGCACCCACGCGCGGTCTGGAGGTCACCCACAACGGTCTCCTCCGCGAGCTCGCGCTGGCGGCGTGCCTGCTGCGCCCGCAGCCTCAGGTCGAGGTCAAGATGGTTCATCGGCTGTTGTCGCGAGAGTTTCGGGCGTCGCACCCTCGCGAAGTCGAGTGGATCGAGCGCGAGGTCGGTCGTCAGCCGTCCTCACGCACGACGCTGGCTCACCTGGCACTCGCCGCCCTTCGGCACGACGCACGAGACCGCGTCGAAGACATTCGCGCACCCACCCTGGTTCTCGCCGGAGGGCATGATGCGCTGTTGGGCATCGACGCCCCCAAGCAGCTCGCGGACGCGATCGGCGCTCAGTTCGAGGTCGTGGCGGGATCCGGGCACGACCTCACGCTCGAGCGACCGATCCCCACGGCGAACGCCGCCGCCACCTTCTTCGGTGCCGCGGTCTCCAGGCCCGTTCGTCTCGCCTGCAGCCAGTGAGCGCCTCGACGATCTGGGATCAGGCGCCCAGCCCCAGACCACGCGCCAGCGCAGCGCCATCGAACTCGGGGTGGTTGCGCAGCGCCTCGACGACCCATGCATGAGCATCCTTGGGCTTGGAGAACACCTTCGCCGGGAGACGGCCGGTCAGCGAGAGAATCGAGATGACCGAACGCGCCGCGGCAGCCCAAAAGCCGCTGCCGAGCATCACCACGGCGAACGCAAGGATGCTGTCCCGCTCGCCCCTCATCATCTCCAAGAACGTCTCTCGCGCCCCTGTCTTGGGCGGTTGGGCCCCCTCGTTGAGCACCATCACCAGCGCGAGGCCATTGGGTTGCAGCAGCGCCTGCGCACGGACCGTGTCGCAAATCTCGCTGATCAGCGGCTCTGCTGGACCCTGCTCGTGGAAGACGAGCACGACGGGGCCTTCGACCCAGACCCCCGGCCGCATCGTCATCGTGAAGCCTGCTTGGTAGCGCGTTCGACCAAGGCCGCACCTTACCAACGGATCCGAAGGATGAAAGCCCGCGGGAGAGACGCCCCCGAGGAATTCAGCGACCATCCCGGCCGGCCGACACGCTCCGGCGTTCCACGAAGGGTTCTGGCCACCGACCCCATCTCCGGCGCCGATGGCTCGGTATGGCCTTGCAAGCGCTCCAGGCGTCGTGCCGGCCCAGATTCGGACTGTATTCCCGCCGATGATCCACCGATAGAAGAGAGATGAAAGGGACCGAGTTGCAGGCGGGTCCCGCGATCGTGCCTGCCGAGGGGTTGCCCTCTGACGGACCTGACGGTCGGACCGATGAGCATGCGTTGACGGTGCTGATCGTCGAAGATGACCCCGCGGAGGGCTTCTTCATTCGCTCGCGGCTCGAGAAGGCCGGAACCTCGACCCGGGTCGAGCTTGTGGACGACTTCGACGAAGCTCTCGACGCGCTGTGCTCGGAGCGGTTCGAGGTTGCAACGGTCGACCTCCACCTTGGGGACCGAACCGGGCTGGAGCTCATCGCGCTCGCTCGAGCGCGCGGCGTCGCAATTCCGCTGATCCTCGTCAGCGGCGCCGACGACCCCGTCGTCGAGCGGGAAGCGATCGTTTTGGGCGCCAGCGATTTTCTGGCGAAGCGGGACCTCACCGCTCGGCTCCTGGACCGAACCATTCGCTTCAACGTCCAGCGACACGCCGCCTTGACGGTGCTCGCAGAAAGTCAGCAACGGTACGAGGCGGTCGTCGCGGGCTCCCAGGACGGCATCTGGGATTGGGACCTCCGAACCGGCGCGCTCTACCTTTCGCCCCGGTTCAGGGCGTCGGTCGGGCTGGCGGCATCTCGGAGCGCAACCTCCTTCGCCTCACTCCTGGGGCAGGTTCATCCTGACGACCGAAAGGGGTTGGAAGCCGCCATGCGGGACCACCTCGCGGGGACGACCGACAGCCTGTCCTTCGAGTATCGAAGGGAGGAGACCGACGGCCAACTCCGGTGGCTGTCGATGCGAGGCCTGGCCCGGCGCGACGAGAGCGGCAGACTCCTGAGGATCTCGGGGTCCCAGACCGACGTGACCGAGCGGAAGCGACGAGAGGAGCAGGCGCAGCACCAAGCGCAGCACGACTCGCTCACTGGACTCGCCAACCGATTGCTGCTCGAACACCGGCTGGACCAGGCCCTCGCTCGGCTCACCCGCGACCGGGCGCACGGCTTTAGCGTGCTGTTCCTGGACCTCGACGGCTTCAAGGCCATCAACGACGAGCATGGTCACGCGGCCGGGGACGCGGTGCTCGTCGAGGTCTCCGCACGACTTCTCGACGAGGTCCGTGCCGCGGACTGCGTCGCGCGCATCGGCGGGGACGAGTTCGTCATCCTCGCGGATCGATGTGTTCGCGAAGAGGACGCGAACAACCTCGCCATCACGCTCGAGGCGAGGCTTCGCACGCCGATCGTCGTCGGGGAGCACACGCTCCGCGTCGGCGTGAGCATCGGGACCCGCGTCGTCCGGAAGACGGAGTTCTCGTCGACCGAGCTCCTCTCCGCCGCAGACCTGGCCATGTACTCGCGGAAGTCGGAGAGGAAGAAGGCCAGGGGGGTTCACGGACAGCGACGAGGGATGCAGGCGGACGTGGGACTGGAGGCCCGCTTTCGCCGCGCGCTCGAAGAGCACCGCGTCATCCCATACTTTCAGCCGATCGTCGCCGCCTCATCCTCGCAGGTCGTGGGCTTCGAAGCCCTGGCTCGATGGAGCGACGAAGACCTGGGCACCATCTCCCCCTCGCGGTTCATCGCGACCGCCCTGCGCTCCGGGACCATCGCAGAGCTGGAGCGTCAGATGCTCTCGAGAGCGTGCATCCGCGCTACGCAGATACAAGGACAGCCCTTCGTGAGCGTGAACGTCTCCGCCGGGCACGTCCGCTCGAGGCTCTTTCGGCGGCACGTCCTCGACGCATTGTCGGAAAGCGGACTGGACCCGAGCAGACTTCAGCTCGAGCTGACCGAACAAATGGAGTGGGCGCAAGACGAACGGATCGACGAGGTCCTCTGCACGCTCCGGGACGAGGGGATCAGCCTCGTCTTGGATGACTTTGGGACGGGCTTCTCGACCACGGACGTTCTGGGCAGAATCCCCGTGTCGGCCATCAAGCTCTCGCGCTCCTCGTTGCTGGGTGCCCAAAGCTCTCGCCGCAAGGAGTCGGTCTACATCGGCCTGGTGGAGCTCGGGCGACGACTGGGCGCGAGCGTGACCGCCGAAGGGGTCGAGACGCAGGAGGATCTCGCCTTCGCCGAGCACGCTGGCGCGACCCACATCCAGGGCTTCTTGTTTGGACGACCCATGGCCGCGCCCGAACTCTGCGAGAAGGCGGCCTGAGGCGCCACCGGGGGGTGCGGCCCGTTTCGGGAGTGAACCCAAACGCCGACCTGCCGATGTTTCCACCCATGGAAGGCACCGCTGGACGAACCGCCACGCCCCTCGCGCTGCAGACCGGAGCCGAGTCCGTCGTGGCGGCCCCAGAGCCATGCTCCCTGGGCATCACGGTGATGGTCGTCGAAGATGACCCCGCCGACGGCATCCTCATCCGGTCCAACCTGCGGAAGGCCGACCCTTCGATCCGCGTAGAGCTGGTCGAAGACTTCGACAAGGCACTGTTCGGGCTGTGCTCGGGTCGCTACAAGGCTGCGACGATCGACCATCGACTCGGCAGCTCGAGCGGTCTACGGCTGATCGAGTTGGCGCGTCAGCGAGGAGTCAGCATCCCCTTGATCCTGTTGACCGGCACCGCTGACCCGGCCGTCGAGAGAGATGCGCTCTCGCGCGGCGCGAGCGACTTCCTCGACAAGGACGAGGCCACCGGTCGGCTGCTCGAGCGGACCATCCGCTACGGCATCGCGCGATGTGCTGTGGCGGCGGAGCTGGCCGAGAGCGAACGGCGCTACGAAGCGGTCGTCGCCGGCTCCCAGGACGGAATCTGGGACTGGAACCTTCAGACCGGCGCCCTGTACCTCTCGGACCGCTTCAAAGCATCCATCGGCATGACCTGCACCCGGCGCACCACGTCGTTCAAGGCCTTGTTGGAGCGGGTGCATCCCGACGACCGTGCCGGCATCGAGAACGCGGTCAAGGACCACCTCGCCGGCAATGCCGACACCCTCTCCTTCGAGTACCGCGTGGAGGACACCGCCGGCACCAGCCGCTGGTTCTCCCTGCGAGGGCTGGTCCGGCGCGACGCCGGAGGACGCATGATCCGCATTGCGGGATCCCAGACCGACGTGACGGACCGGAAGCGAGGGGAACAAAACGCTCGTCACCAGTCGCTCCACGACCCGCTGACCGGCCTCGCCAACCGGGCGCTGCTCAACGACCGAATCGAGCACGCGATCCGTCGACTCAGTCGCGAGACGGAGTACGGGTTCAGCCTGATGTACCTCGATCTCGACGGGTTCAAGGCCATCAACGACGAGCACGGCCACGCGGCGGGAGACGCCGTCCTCATCGAGGTGGCCGCAAGGCTGCGTGACGAGGTTCGTGCGGTCGACTGCGTCGCGCGCGTCGGCGGAGACGAGTTTGCGATCCTGCTCGACCGGTGCGTCCTCTCCAAGGACGCCCACCGAGTCGCCGAGGCGATTCAGGCCAAGGTCGAGCTTCCCGTGAAGTTCGGCACCGAAGAGCTCCAGGTCGGGGTGAGCTCGGGGATCCGTGTCGTCACGGATGCGGCGTCCTCACCCGCCGAGCTGCTGTCGGAGGCCGATGGCGCGATGTACTCGCGAAAGGCCGATCGGAAGCGGCGCAACGGCCTTCACGTCGTTCGCAGCGGCAGCACCGCGGAGCTCAGCCTCGATGCTCGCCTGCGCAGGGCGCTCAACAGTCAGCTCGTGGTGCCGCACTTCCAGCCGATCGTGACCGCAGACTCGGGCAGCATCGTCGGCTTCGAGGCGTTGGCGCGCTGGACCGACGACGAACTCGGACAGGTCTCCCCGGCCCAGTTCATCCCGGCGGCGCTGCGAACGGGCGCGATCGTGGAGCTCGAGCGCCAGATGCTCGCGAACGCGTGCAAGTGGGCCGCGGCGATCGAAGGCGACTGCTTCGTCAGCGTGAACGTCTCCGCCTCACACGCCCGATCACCGCTGTTCGGCAGCCACGTTCGGGACGCACTGTCAGGCAGTGGGCTCGACCCGCACCGACTTCAGCTGGAGTTGACCGAGCACGTGGAGTGGTTCGAAGACGAAACCATCGACGACGTGTTCCGATCGCTGCAGGAAGACGGCGTCAGCCTCGTGCTCGACGACTTCGGGACGGGCTACTCGACCGCCGAGGTCTTGGCCCGATTCCCGGTGACCGCGGTCAAGCTTTCGCGCTCCCTGCTCCTTGGGGCCGCGGCGAGTTCGAGACAACGGTCGATGTACATGCGGCTGGTGGACTTGGGCCTCAGCGTCGGGGCGACCGTGACCGCAGAGGGCGTGGAGACCCAAGACGAGTTCACGCTCGTGCAGGACGCGGGCGCGAGCCACATTCAAGGATTCATGTTCGGGCGGCCGTTGGCCCGGCCCGAGGTCCCGCGCAAGGCGGCCTGAGCGGGCCCGCTGCGCGCGCCAGCCTGAGATGAGGCGACCGGCCCCTCGCCGCATGTTCTACACTGCGAGCGTTCGCGATGGACACGCCGTTCCTCGAAGCCCGCGCTCTCGAAGCGCTGCGCAAGGCTACCCGCACCGACCCCGAGTACGTGCGACTGCTTCGCAACGCGCTGCTCAAGGACTTCGAGCCGGACGCCGACGGTCTCGCCCGCGCCCCCGAGTTGCTCGGCCTCCAGCTCCATCCGCTGGTGCTCGAGCAGCGCCACGACTCCGAGCTCGACGGCGCCACCAAGCTGCTCTTTCGCACCGCGTCAGGCCTGCTCACCGAGTCGGTCATCCTGCGCATCGCGACCGGCCGCACCACTGTGTGCGTCTCCAGCCAAGTCGGATGCGCCGCCGCGTGCCGCTTCTGTGCGACCGGCACCATGGGCATCGCCCGCAGCCTGGAGCCGGCCGAGATCCTCGACCAGGTGTTCCAGGCCGGCCAGCTGCTCGCCACCGAAGGTCGACGCCTGCGCAACGTGGTCTTCATGGGCATGGGCGAGCCCTTCCACAACGAGGAGGCGCTGACCGAGGTGATCGAGCGCCTCATCGACCCGGCGTGGTTCAACCTCTCGCCCCGGAAGATCCTCGTCTCCACCGTCGGCATCACCGACGGCATGCTGCGGTTTGCTCGGCGCTTTCCCACCGTCGGCCTGGCGCTGAGTCTGCACAGCGTGCGCGATGAACCCCGTCGGTCGATCATGCCGATCGCCAAGCGCTACCCGCTGCCCGAGCTCCGCCGGACCCTGGTGGAGGTCAACGCCCTGCAAGGCCGACCCGTGATGCTCGAGTACCTCATGCTCGAAGGCGTCAACGACACCGACGAGGACGCACGCGCCCTCATCGCGTGGACCGAAGGCCTCGACGTCCACCTCAACCTCATCCCCTTCAATCCCATCGATGGGGCCGAGCTCCGGGGATCGAGCCGCGAACGTCGGCTCGCGTTCTCCGAGCTGCTCAAGGCGGCGGGACGGACGACCACGCTGCGCCACAGCTTGGGCCGCGACATCGAGGCCGCGTGTGGCCAGCTGGTCAAGCGCGAGAACCTCGCCCGCGCGCGAGCCTCGAACGAATGAGTCCGCAGGCCCAGAGGTCGCAGCTGGGCCGCTACACCCTGCTCGACAAGATCGGGCGCGGTGGGTTTGGTGTCGTCTACCGGGCACTCGACCCCGCGCTGGGACGAACGGTCGCGATCAAGCTCCTGCAGGCACGTCGCGCCCCCGACGGAGTCGGCGTGCTCCTGCACGAGGCCCGCATCGCTGCCCAGCTCCAGCACCCCAACATCGTGCGCATCTTCGACCTCGGTCGCATCGAAGACCGAGGACTCGAGCACGGCGCCGACGTGTTCATCGTGATGGAGCTCTTGGATGGCGAGCCGCTGCACCGCTGGCTGCGGCCCGGAACCCGCACCCACCCGAGATCATCGAGGTCTTCCTTCAGATCGCCGAGGGGCTCGCGGCAGCCCATCAGCGGGCCATCGTCCACTGTGACATCAAGCCGGCCAACATCTTCGTGACGAAGCGCGGCGAGGCCAAGGTCCTCGACTTCGGGCTCGCCCTCCACAGCACCCGGCACCCCTCCAGCTGGGGACGATCCCGGCCTGCGACGGCGAAGACCAGCTCGAGCAAGGCGAGCAAGGCGAGCAAGGCGGTCGGCGGCACGCCCACGTACATGGCCCCCGAGGCGCACGAGGGCGCGGCGCTCACCCCGGCCGCGGATCAGTACTCCTTTGCCACCGCGCTGATCGAGGCGCTGACGGGCCAGGAACCCTTCGCGCTTCGAGATCCCCGGGCCCTCCGGCTCGCCAAGCGCGAGGGGGTCTCGCTGCGCTGGCTCAAGCACCGCGGCATTCAGCCAGCGCTGGCCGAGATCCTGGTTCGGGCCGCCCACCCCCTGCCCGCCCTTCGCTACGCCGGCATGGATTCACTCGCCGCCGCGCTTCGAGCGTGGCTCCGCCCCTCGAGCGTGCGCCCGTTGCTGGCCACGTCCGTGCTCGTTCTGGGGTCGGCCGCTGCGCTCTACACGGTTCGCGACGAGGCCGCGTGTGAACCGGAGCCATCGGCCGCGAGCGCGCTGTGGGAGGACGCTCGACCTCGACTCGACGCCCAGTGGTCTCGCACCGCGGTGGTCCACGGTCGAGCCCGGTTCTACGGGGACGTGGACACCTTCGTCGCGGAGTGGACCCGGGCCGCAACCGCGTTGTGCGAGCCAGGGCGAGCACCGAACCCCGCCCAGCAGCAGGCGCGCTCGTGCCTGCGCGAGCGGCTGGGACGTCTCGCTGCGGTGCTCTCAACGCTGGTCGATGTCGAGCCGGGGGTTCTCGCCAGAGCGTACCGCTTGGTGGACCAGTTCGAGGCGCCGGCGGAGTGCCTGGAACCCGAGTATCGGCAAGAGATCCGCCCCCTGCCCCATCGACTCGCCGATCGCCTCGAGGTCATCGAGATCCGCGACGTGCTCGCGCGCGCCCGCGCCCTGCATGCGGCCGGCGCCTTCGAACGAGGGATGCACTTGGCCAAGCAGGGGCTCGCCCGCGCGACCGCCGTGGGCTTCGATCCGGCGAAGGCCGAGGCGATGTACGAGATAGGTCTACTCGCGGTGTCCTCCGGTGACATCGTCGGCGGGGCGGAGTATCTGGAGCAGGCCTACCTCAGCGCGGAAGGACGCAGACACGACCGTCTCGCTGCCGCTGCTGCAATCCGCCTCGTATCGGTCTACGGAGGCCGACTCATGGTGGAGGAGCGGGCGCGAGAGTGGGCGCGACGAGCCCAGATCGCGTTCGAGCGGCTCGAGGACGACACGAAGGAGCGCGCCGCCCTCGAATACAACCTGGGTCTGATCGAGCACGCTCGCGGCGACCTCGAGCACGCCAAGCGGCACTTCCAGCGAGCGCTCTCCGCGTACGAACAGCTCGGCGAGCGCAGGGATGCGACGACCTGTCGACTCTCCCTGGGCGTCATCGAGAACATGCAAGGACACGCCAAACGGGCGCTCCATCTGTTTGAAGCGGCCTACGCCGATGCCCGCGCCTCCTTGGGGCTCGAGCACCCAGACACGGCCACCGCGCTCAGCAGCTTGGCCGGGGCTCAATCTTCACTGGGCCAGCTGCAACTCGCGCGCGAGAACTTCGCCACCGCCCTGGACACGTTCGAGCGCGCGGTGGGGGAACGACACCACTCCGTCGCGGCGGGCTTGATCAACCTGGGGGTGGTCGAGTTCGACCTGGCGCTGTACGAGGACTCCCTCGCGCATCACCAGCGCGCGCTCGCGATCTACGAGTCGCTGCTGCCAGAGCAACACCCCAGCATCGCGATCGCCCTCGACAACATCGGCTCCCTCCACGTGCGCCTCGGGCGGCCGCAGCAGGCGCGCGAGGAACATGCTCGGGCGCTGGACATCCGCCGGGCCAAGCTCGCCCCCGGGAGTCCGGTGATCGCCTCCACCCACGCCAACCTCGGCCTCGCCCTGGCCCACCTGGGGCGTTACGACGAATCACGGCGCCAGCTCGACGCCGCCGGCTCGATCCTCGCGCCCGGCAACGCGAGCACGGAGCGCGCCTGGGTCATCCTGCAGCGGGCCAAGGCCCGCCGACTGATGGACGACAAGCCGCTCGACGACCTGCGGAGCGCGGTCGACGAGCTCGAAGCGCTCGATCAACCGCTCCCCATGCTCGTGGAGGCCCGCTTCCTCCTGGCGCAGCAGCTCTCGACGACCCATCCCAAGGACGCTTCGCAAGCCGCTCGCGACGCGCTCGCCCTCGCTCGTTCCCTGGGGATCGACGTGCAGGCCGAAACGATCGAGGCCTGGCTCGAGGCCCATCCGACCTGATGTCGGATCGCGCGACCCGATCCTTCACTCGCAGCCGGAGCATCCCAAAACGGCCCCCGGTCGACGGACATCCGCTTGGGTGGCCGCCGAGCAGCGCCTGAGCCGCTGCCGAAGTTCGCACAGCGTCAGGCTGACGATGAGCCGGAGGCGTTCCACCTCCGGCTTCAGCGCCGCAGATGCACCAGCGCGTGCTTGTCGCTCCACGCTCTCGCATGACCGGGCCACCCGAAGAGCCCCGAGCTGCCCCGCACTCGACTTCAAGCTGTGCGCAGCCTCGGCCAGCACATCGGCCGCGCCCGCCTCCACGGCCAGGGCCATCCGATCGAGCATCTGGGGGACCAAGGATTCGAACAGGTCCGAGAGCTCGGCGACGGGGTCGTCGTCTTCGTCGCCGAGGCTGGCGAGCTCATCGAGGCGGGACGTGTCCAGGACGGGGACCAGGTCGTCTGCGTCGCACGGCCGTGCAGCGCTCGCGGTGAGCGTCGCGCCATCCACCACCGCGGCCAGCTGCGCCATCGTGAACGGCTTGCTCAGGAATCCAGTCATCCCCGCCTCCGCGCACCGTTCACGGTCGCCCTTCATCGCGCTCGCCGTCACCGCAACGATCGGGATCGGCTGCCCGCGACGACTTCGGTGATCCAGCTCGCGAATGCGCGCAGTGGCCTCCAATCCATCCATCACGGGCATGTGCCAATCCATGAGGACCACGTCGTACCGACCGCGGGCGAGTGAGGCGAGCGCGGCAAGACCATCGTCGACCGCGTGCGCACGGCAACCCAACTGGGTCAGCATGCCGACGGCGACCGCGCGATTGATGGCGTTGTCCTCGGCGACCAAGACCCGCAGTCCTCGTGGCCCGGCCCGCGCAGGTGCCACCGCTCGCTCGCTGTGTCGAACCTCGGCGTAGCTCTGCGCCGACCGCTTCAAGACCACCCTTGCCGTGAACGTCGAGCCCACGCCGACCTCGCTCTGGACCGTCACGCCACCTTCCATCATGCGTGCGAGCTGGCGGACGATGGTCAAGCCTAGACCGGTCCCACCGTACGTACGCGTCGTCGATCCGTCGGCCTGGTGGAACGCCTCGAACACGCGCTCTCGAACCTCCTGCGACATGCCGATGCCGGTGTCCGCAATGCCGACCTCGACCTCGACGCGACCATCGTCACGTTCACGGCTCGTGAGCCGAACGCCGACGGTGCCCGCGTGTGTGAACCGGATGGCGTTGCTCAGCAGGTTGACGATCACCTGACGCAGTCGCCCGGCATCTCCGTTGAGCGCCGGTTCGAGTTCCTCGTCGATCGAGAGTTCGAGGGAGAGGCCGCGTCCACGAGCCTGCGCCTCGAACGTCTCCACCGTATCGGTGACGAGCCGCCGGAGGTCGAAGTCGGTCTCGTCGAGCCCCAGCTTCCCGGCCTCGATCTTGGAGAAGTCCAGGACGTCACCGATCAGAGACAGCAGCGCGTTGGCAGAACGCTCGATGAGCTTCACCATCCCCCGCGTCTCTTCGTTCAGCGGCCTGGCCAAGAGGAGTTCGGCCATGCCCAGGACTCCGTTCATCGGCGTCCGGATCTCGTGGCTCATGTTGGCCAGGAACTCGGACTTGGCCTGGTTCGCGGCGTCTGCCTGCTCCTTGGCATGGACCAGCTCCCGGTTGGACACTTCCAGATCCGAGAGGGCCCGACGCAGCTGCTGGGTCCGGATGCGAACCTGATTCTCGAGCCCATTGGCTGCAACGAAGAGCGCAAAGGCGCCACCTTGCTTGTCCATGTCCCGCTCCACGCGGGACATCAACGCTTCGTTGATCTTGCGAAGCCGACGGTTCTCCTGCTCGAGTTTCTCGTAGGCGGCCGCGTCAGCGGTTTGTTGCGGCATGTCCAAGCGCCACCCCCGTGAACGTCTGGTTGATGTGCATTCCGTGGAACTGCTCACCGTAGGTCGCAAACCCGACGACGTTGTTGGCTGCCATGATCTCTGCGACATCGTCTCGAATGCCGCGCTGGTCGAGTTCGAGCATCCGGAAGAAGCAATCGCATCCGAGCACGACCTGCGGGGGCCCGATCCTGGCTCGGACCCCCTCGAACGCGCTCGAAAGGTCATCGACAACGTCCACCCCCTCCGCGACCGTGACCACGATTCCCTCGTCGATGGCGCACGCGAAGCTCAGGCTGCCGTCGTCGTTGGCCTTCATGATCGATCGAACGTAGTACTCGCCCCCGACGCGAACGACGACGGGATGCGCAGCGAACACCAGGGGTGACAGTCGCTCGGCGTCGAGACCGACCATCCGAGCATATTCCCGACCGGCGGGCTCACCGTTGATCTCCACGACGGTGCGCGTCGCCACGTCCGCCCCGGTGACGACCATCTTCTGTTCGGTGGGGACGAAGTGCTGGGTGCGGAAGACATCGAAGGGCAACTTCGTTCGACACAGGCTCAAGACGCACGCGTTGCGGTGGAACGCGCCATCGTCGAAGACGAACGTCTCCGCGAAGGCATCTCCGTCGGCGGCCGAACCTCCGACCAAGGGAATGTCCTCCATGCCCCGGTAGACGCCGGAGACCACGTGCTCCTCCCGCGTCGAAAGCCCGTCGATCAGCATGAAGCCGAAGCAGTCCGTGCCGGACGGCTCGCCGCCTTGCGCTGCGAGCTGGGCCCGCAGCGACTTCGCGACTCGGGTTCCCTCCGAGAGTTCGAACGTCGAGAGATCGTCCAGACGCATGGTGGCGCATTCGAGCACGCTTCGAGAGAACGCGACGCCGACGAGACTCCCGTTCCGGTAGCCCGCTGGGGAAATCTCTCCGGCCGTCGTGCACCCGATCACGTGCGCGTCCCCAAAACACGCGCGAATCTCCGCCGCGAGCGCGTCGCGATCGTAGCGAGGCGAGCAATAGAAGATGACCAACGCGGGGTCCGGCATCTCGATGGCCCGATGCAGCTCGCGGACGGCCTCGCGCGAATCCTCCGCAACACTGGCCCCTTGGCGGATCTCGGGATGGCTGGACTGCGACATCTCGGCTCCGCATCGGCAAGGAGGGACCGCGCCTTGAGTCGACCGCCTTGGGACGTCCTCAGGTTCCTCGGGCGAGGGACGATGGGGCACCCGTGACCCTGCGAGTCCTCATCGTCGACGACGATCCATTGACGCTGAGCACCGTTGAGCGCGTCCTTCGGTCCGCTGGACACCAAACATCCGCGCTCAGCGGCGGGTTTGGGTTCACGATCGCGCTTCGGAAGTTCGAGCCCGACGTCGTGCTGCTCGACGTCAACATGCCCGGGCTCGGCGGAGCGGGTGCGCTCCGAAGCGCTCGCGAGATGGACTTCTTCAGCGAGAAGCGCCCCCGGATCCTGCTGCACAGCGGGATGCACGCGCAAGAGCTCCAGCAGATGGTCGAAGAGCTCGCGGCGGACGGCTTCGTGCGCAAACCCGCGACCCTGCGAGACCTGCTCGCGGCCGTCGAGGCGACCGCCGCTTGAGCCAGGCGTCCTCGCTCGAGCCAGTCGTCCTACATGCTGCGGAGCTGGTCGATGAAGGCTTGAGACATCGAGAAGTCGTACTCCTTCTTCCCGTTCTTCTTCATCCGCCCCGTCCACACGACGTCGTCGAGACCCCCACCCACCTTGGGCAACTGGCCGAACTCGTCGCTCAAGTCGAGCGAGCGTAGCCAACCGAGCATCCCCGCAACGTCGACCATCATCAAGAGCGTGCCGTCGGCGTGTTTGGCGACCCGCTTGCGCGCCTCGCCGTACTTGCCGAGGTTGCCCTTGCCCGAGCCAGCGGAAATGAGCCTGCCCATCGCGGCCTTCGCCTTGGACGTCGTGGCGACGATGTAGTAGCGGTCGCCCTTCTGCGCCATCGCCAGGACCATCTGGACGCTGCCCATGCTCTTCACCAGCTTCGCGTAGTCGGGGCTCTTCTTCATCTCCCCACGACCTTGGCGGTCGGCGTGAACGTCATGGTGTCGACCTTGGCACCCGCGACGGAGAATGCGTTCTCCTTGTACGCCGACTTCACGTACTCGTCGTAGGCCGGCATCATGTTGGAGAGGGTGTACCGGGTAGCGTACTCGCGCACGACCGCCATCGCGTCCTGCCCGGGCTTGACCGCGTACACACCGGCGAGCGCGCCAGCGCTTCCCTTGTTCGGGAACGCGCCGCCGGAGATGGGTCCGGCCATGACCTCCCCCATCTTCGAGACGATGCCCTCCATCATTTCGCCCAGGTCGGTCCCATCCGCGGCCTTCATGCCCTCGAGCGCCCGGAAGTACGCGCCCGCCCAGGGGTCGTTCATCACGTTTGCGAAGTCCAGGTTTCCGCCCGCGACGAAGAAGGCATCATCGGGAAGCGCCTCGATGAGCGCCACGTCCAGCGCGTCCCGCTCGGCGTCTCGTGCGTACTGCGTCGCGGTCGGGGTGCCCTCCGCCGCGGACGCCCGGTAGGCCATGAGCGTACGGTTCTTCCCAATCTTGAATACGCCTTCGGCCGTCTCCAGGTCCCCGAAGGATCGGTACATGTCGATCATCGCGGAGATCATGTTCTGCGCATACTCGGCGCCGGGCTGGTTCGACGGCACCTGCGTCATCGACCGCTCCATCTCGCCGTAGAACGCTTCGATCTCGGACCTCGCGTCCTTGTAGATCACCCTCGGCCTCGCGGCGAAGAAGACGTCCCGATCGGCGGTCCCCGGCTCGAGCACCGAGGTCTTCAGCGCGCCCTGGGTCGCCGCGAGCAAGGAGGGGTCGAGCGCGACACCCACGTGACCACCGAATGCGCGCAGGTAGAAGGTCTCGCCGCCCAACTCGTAGGACGCGTAGCCGTCACCGCCGGAGCGATAGCCCTCCTGTCCGAGGTCCTCGACCAGCTGGGTGAGTCCGCCGTCGTAGCCGATGGCACAGGCGATGGGATCATCGTGCTGCTTGGGGTTGACCATCACGCAGCCAAAGGGCTTGGAGAGGTCGATGTGTTGAACAACCTCCGGACGCCCCTCGAACTGCATCGCGAGCATCGACTTCATCTGCGCGACGCTCACCATCGGCGCGAACATGGGGGGCGCCAGGCGCTCGGCGACTCGCTCGACCGTCTCGTCGGGGTGGGCGACGACGAAGTGTCCCCAGACCGAGGTCTGCCGGCCCGCAGCGGGGTTCGTCCGGGCGGGCGTCTTGCCGTCCTGGGCGCTGCCCTGCGGAGGCTTGGCCACTGGGCTCGACCCGGTCGCAGGGTCGGAGGTGTTTCCGACCGACACCTTGCAGCTCGGCGCAGTGAGGATGGTGAGGCCCAGAGCGACCGTGGCGGAAACGAGATGTCGGCGCATCGCGCACCGTTTACCACGGCAAAAAATGATCGAGGGACCCGGAATAGCCTCCTGCGTGGGTGTGTACGCCGGGCCAATGCTTGGATCCGCACGCACAGCTGATGCCGCGGCGCTCGCGCTCGGCTCGATCCTGATGTCCGTCGGTCCCGGATGCGGCTCCGAAGCCGAAGCCAGTCCGACCACCGAGCCCGAAGCGGCCTTGGTCTCGGCGAGCACGCCCGAAACGGACGACGGCTTGCACTACGATCCCCGGCAGAGCCTCGCTCCGCTGGTCGACTCGGTCGCGCCATCGGTCGTGAGCATCCGGGCCTCCGGACGCGGCGCGGGGTTCTTCTCCTCGGGGACGCAGGGATCGGGCAGTGGATTCGTCTACGCCTCCGACGGCATCGTCGTCACCAACCACCACGTCGTCGACGGAGCGGCGAAGATCGAGGTGCGGCTCCAGGACGGCACGCGCTACGACGCCAAGGTCCTGGGCTCCGATGCCGCCACCGATCTGGCCGTGCTCGAGCTCGAAGACGCCCGCGATCTGCCCGCGCTCCGGCTCGGCGACAGCAGCGAGCTCCGAGTCGGCGACTGGGTCGTGGCGATCGGCAACCCCATGGGGCTGGACCATTCGGCCAGCGTCGGCATCCTCTCGGGGCGCGGTCGCGGCAGCCTGGGCCTGTACCCGGACAGCTACATCGACTTCCTGCAGACCGACGCCGACATCGCCCCCGGCAGCAGCGGGGGCCCCTTGTTCGACCTTCGCGGGGCGGTCGTCGGCATCACAACCGCCGTCGGCGCCAACAGCAGGCCGGGATTCGCGATCGGAGCCTCGCAGGCGCAACCGGTAATCGAGCAGCTCCGCGCCCGCGGCGTCGTCGAGCGAGGCTGGCTCGGTGCGTCCAGCGAGCGCGGCGCCTCCGAGGGATCGGGTGCGGTCATCGGTGAGGTCTACGCCGACACCCCCGCTGCCCGGGCCGGGCTGCGCTCCGGAGACGTCATTCGGAAGGTGGACCGACAAGACATCGACGACTTCGACGGTCTCCGAGGCGTCATCGGCACGCTCGAGCCCGGCCACACCGTGCTGCTCGAAGTCGACCGAAGCGGAAGCCCGATGGAGCTCACCGCCGTGTTGGGCACCCGCCCCGACAACGGCGAGATGGACCGCCTCCGCTCGGCGCCACCACCACTTCGAAGCGAAGCACCCCGTGCACCCGCCGCCGGTTTCGGCGAGCGGCTCGGCATCGGGGCTCGAGCGCACGACGATGGCCTCGAGGTCGTTCGGGTCGAGCCGGACAGCCTGGCCGCCGACCTTCAGCTTCAGCCCGGTGATGTCGTCAGCGAGCTCAACGGCGTCTCGGTTCAGGGCCCCGACGACGTCACCGACGCGCTGACCCGCAGCCGTGGCCGCATCGAACTGCAGTTTCTTCGCGATGGCGTGAAACACGAGGTCTCCCTGGAGCGTTCCTAGATTCGTCCCTCTGATTCGTCCCCACCGACCGGCACGTCGGTTCGGCCGCGCGCTCCTCGGAGTTCGCGGCCTTTTTTCTTTGTCCTGCGCAGGTGCCCGTCGCGGCCATGCGCGTGCCCCAAGGTGCAGCAGCATCCTCCCTTGCGGGTCCGGAAGCGCATGCTTATCCTCCCGCGACCATGAGCGAACCCCGGCATTGCAAGGTCTTGATTCTGGGCGCGGGACCGGCGGGATACACCGCCGCGCTGTACACGGCGCGAGCGGAGATGAACCCCGTCATGCTGGCGGGCCCCGAGCCCGGTGGGCAGCTCACCACGACGACCGACGTCGAGAACTTCCCCGGCTACCCCAAGGGCGTGTCCGGTCCGGAGATGATGGAAGAGTTTCGAGAGCAGGCCGAGCGCTTCGGAACCGAGATCATCTACGACCTCGCGACCGAGGTCGATCTCAGCAAGCGCCCTTTCACCATCAAGGGCGACACCGCCACGTACACCTGCGACGCGCTGATCGTCTCGACCGGAGCCAGCGCGAAGTACCTCGGCCTTCCCAGCGAGCAGCGCCTGCGCAACAAGGGCGTCACGGCCTGCGCCACGTGTGATGGTGCGTTCTATCGAGGCCAGGACGTCGCCGTGGTCGGCGGAGGAGACACCGCCATGGAGGAGGCGTTGTTCCTCACTCGCATGTGCCGCTCGGTGCACATCATCCACCGACGCGAAGAGTTTCGCGCCAGCAAGGTGATGCAAAAGCGCGTCCTGGAGAACGACAAGATCACCGTGCACTGGAACCGTCAGGTCAAAGAGGTGCTCGGCGAGGATGGCGTGACCGGCGTGTTGATGAACGACACCACCGGCGGCCCCGACGAGACGCTCGCGGTGACGGGATTCTTCCTCGCCATCGGCCACCAACCCAACTCGAAGATGTTTGGCGGTCAGATCAACATGGACGAGGCCGGCTATCTCAAGATCGACAAGCCCGGCAGCAGCTACACCAACGTCGAGGGCGTATTCGCCTGTGGTGACGTCGCCGACAAGGTCTATCGTCAGGCGATCACGGCGGCGGGGACGGGCTGCATGGCGGCGATGGACGCCGAGCGCTGGCTTGCCGAGCAAGAGTGAGTTCGTGGGCCACGCCCGCGGTTTCGGCTCGCTACGGCCTCGGCCTGGGCCCCTTGGCCTCGAGCATCTGATGCACGCCTTCCCGCAGCGCTCGCGCTGCGACCGGCTTGTACAGGACCCGTCCGATCATTGACCGCACGAAGTCGTGCGCCTGGGGCGTGAACGCGCCTCCGGTGACGAACAGCATCCGCGATGCCAGCTCGGGGTCTTTCGCCGCCAGTGCCGCGTGCAGGCTCGGACCATCCATCTCGGGCATGCTCATGTCGCAGACGATGAGGTCGAACTCGTAGGCATCGATGCACGCCAGCGCCTCGACACCCGAGCCCGCAGTCGCCACGTCGTGGTCGGTGAGGGCCAGCGCAAACGCCTCCGCGAGCCCAGGCTCGTCGTCGACGATCAGCACGCGAGCCCGCACTGTCGCGGTCGCGGGCCTGCAAACATCCTGTTGGGTCACCGGCGGCGCGCTCGCGAGCAAGCGGACCCGGAACGTCGAACCTTCTCCGGCGCGGCTGTGCACCGTGATCGAGCCGCCGAGCTGCTGAACGATGCGGTGCGTGATCGACAAGCCCAAGCCCGTGCCCTGACGTCGCCCCTTGGTCGTGTAGAAGGGGTCGAAGATCCGCACGCGCACCGATTCCGGCATGCCAGATCCGGTGTCGTCGATCACCAGCACGGCCGCGTCGCCATCGACGTGGCAGGACACTGCGATGCACGCCTCCGCTCCGGCCTCCTCGCAGGCCTCGGCTGCATTCACGAGCAGGTTCAACACGACCTGACACAGCTTCGTCTCGTCGCCTCGAACCCAGATCGACTCCTCGATCGAACAGTGGAACATGCGTCGATCGACGAGCAGATGCGCCATCATTCGGCGGGCCGAGTCCACGATGGCTCTGAGATCGACCGCCGTCGTGGGCCCTGGCGGATGGGCGAAACCCTTGAGATCCGCCACGATCTTGGCCGCCCGCTCGCACGCCTCCGCCGCCGCGACCAGGTGAGGGACCGAATCGCTCGCCTCACCCGCTCGCACCCGCCCCAGCGCCAACTCGACGCTGGTCAAGACGTACGCCAGAGGGTTGTTGATCTCGTGCGCGACTCCAGAGGCGAGCGTCCCCAAGGCCGCCATCCGGTCGTTGGTCTGCAAGCGAAGCTGCATCTCTCGTCGCTCGGTGATGTCGAGTCCGGAGCCGACCAAGAAGCGCTCCCCGTGCACAGCGAAGACTTGCAGCGTCCAGTAGATGACCGTGCGCGCCCCCGAGGCGCCGACGCGCTCGACTTCGAGGTCAGCCGGCGGGGCATCGCGCAACCAGCTCTTGAACATCTCCGGCGACGTCGACCCGAGCAGCTCCCACGCCATGGCGTCATCTCGAACGGCGTCTCTCTCCAGCAGCCACCGCACTGCACGGTTGGCGCGAACGAGCGCCCCGTCGGCGTCGGACACGAACATGAAGCTCGGCGTGGTATCGAGGATGCCCTCGACGAAGGCACGCTGACGCGCCACGTCCCGGGTGCGCGCTTCGACCCGGGACTCGAGCTCGAGCCGGGCTGCGGCCAGCTCCAGCTCTCCCCGCTTGCGCCCATCGATATTGGTCTCGTCGATGAGGATGGCGGGCTGCCCGGTGGCGGGGTCGGTCGTGTGAAGGGCGTCGACCCCGTGCCACACCTCGCCGCGGCTCGTCCGGACCCGAACCTCACCGTGAAACTCACCGCGCTGAGACAGGGCGTGCTCGACGGCGTCCGCGTCGACCCCGGAGACGAAGCGGATCCGAAACCCGTTCGGAGACGTGACGTGGACGAGATCACCGTAAGCCTCGGCCGCCGCGGGGTTCTGCATCAACACCTCACCGGACAGGGCACACAGCGTAATCATCACGGAGGTGTGGCGAAGCGCCTCGACCCCGCGAACATCCGCTTGCGTCGTTTCGCAGGGCCGGCCGCGGAACAGGAGGCGGGTGCAGCCATGCTCACCGGGAACTGGCCCGATGACGAACCGCATCGTCTGCGGTCGGCCCCCAGGAAACAGCGTCCACCGGTCGTGAACCGGTTCGCCGCGGGAGATGATGCGTTGATAGGCCGCCAGTCGACGCTTCGTCGAGGTGGACATGCCTTCGGCGAAGTCACGCTCGGCCAGGACGGTCGACGAAGACGCGTTCCAAAACTCCTGCGCCAGCGGGTTTGCCCACGGGATGCGCGCCTCGTCGACGTCGAAGACCCACATCGGGTCCTCGCACGACTCCATGGTCTCCTCGAGCGCAGGGGTCCACTCGCCCCGCGGCAGAGTGAAGATGGCGGGCTCCCACGGCATCGGCGGGATCTTAGTCGGGATCGGCGCGGACCGGAAAGCACCCGCTGGTCCCAAAGGGTCCGCCCCGATGCTCGTCCTTTCTAAACGTCCTCCAGAGCGTCGTCCCCGTGTCCCGTCACCAGTGCGGCGTCAGGGCGCTCGAGGTCGATGTAGTGATGCACGAAACCGCAGGTCGAACAGACTGTCGCGCGGATGGGGGTGCTGCTGCTGAAGCCACCATCGGAGACGGCGAAGCGGGTGGTGCTCAGCTGCAGGGACTTGGGCGCATCGTGGCGGCCCGAGAACACGGCGACTGCGTGCAAAGACCCGCCACACATGACGCATCCGTGCCGAGACTTGCGGCGCCGTTGGTCTCGCTGCTGCTCGCGATCGCGACGCGCCTGCTCGCGCATCTCCGCGAGTTCGCCCTTGAGCTCCTCGTTCTCGCGCTCCAGATCCGCGACCTGGAGAGACAACGCCTGGCGATCGTCCCTGTACGCCACCGATGGATAGACTACCATCCCGACCCCCATGGGCGACGCGCCACGATATCAGGCCCGCCGATGCACCGATGAGACCTGCGCGCTGCGGTTTCCGGTGCCCGACGGCAGTCCGTTGGGCGCTCGATGCCCGCTGTGCGACGCGCCCACGACCTTCGTCGACGCGCCCTACGCCACACACACGGCCACATGTCGCCCTCCGAGCGATGTCGTGGTCGAGGTCTTGCTCGACAACATTCGCAGCCTGCGCAACGTCGGCTCGGTGTTCCGCTCGGCCGACGGCGCGGGCGTCGAGCACGTGCACCTGTGCGGCTTCACCCCGACGCCCGAGCACCCCAAGCTCGCCAAGACCGCCCTCGGCGCGGAGTCGGTCGTGCCCTGGACCCGCCACCGGGACGCCACGGAGGCCGCGCGCGCGCTCGTCGAAGGGGGCGCCCGACTCTGGATCGTCGACGGCGGATCCCAAGCGGTCTCGCTGTTCGACCCCGCCGTCCTCGCCGCGCGTCGGCCCGGCCGCATCGTCTTGGTGTTCGGGCACGAGGTCTCCGGGGTCGATCCACGCCTGCACGCCAACGCCGAGCGCGTGGTGTGCCTGCCGATGATGGGCATCAAGGGGTCGCTCAACGTGTCGGTCGCGATGGGCGTGGCCGCGTACGTCTTGCGGTTCTCGCCATCGGTCGAAAATTTCGACGCCTGAGCGGGCTGTGCCACGGTCCGACACCGTGGAGGAGCACACGCCCGCACCCGAGCCCGAGACGCCGGAGCCCGGCCGCTTTCGACGCGCCCTCGGCTGGATGCGTCGCAACGCGTACCTGGTGCTGATCGCCGCGGCGGTCCTGGTGCTGCTGCGCGCGGTGGAGTTCTCGCCCCCGGCCGAAGTTCGCGTCGGCCAGGCGGATGTCGGCAGCATCGTCGGCGACGCACCCCACCAAGAGTTTTCCGGGGAGTTGGGCAACCCACAATCGGTTCAGGTCCGCGCGACCCTGCGGCTGTATCCGAACAACGAGCTCGCCGTCGGGATGCCCGATCCCGACGTCGACGCGCAGGGCCGCATGCTGTCCCAGCCGGTCGTGACGACGATCCTCGGGATGAACGCGACGATCGAGCAGACGGTTCGCCTCGAAGAGGGTGATCTCGAGGTCTCCTTGGCGATCAACGCGACGCCTCGCCTCGAGCGGTCCCAGCGGAAGGGCAAGCCTTCGGTCCCGATCACGATGGAGACCGAGATCTCGGTCAAGAGCAAGCGGGCGCACTGGTGGGCGAGCAGCCCGCGAGAGCGCGTGAACCTCGACACCCGCGCCTACTTGAGCAAGGTCGAGGACGGCGCGCACCGGATCGTCTTCAGCGTGGACGACCACCTCTTCAGCCTGGATCTCGAGGTGCATCGGGCCTTTGCGCCCCTGCCCGAGGGCACGTTCGCGCGCGGCGGTTGAATCTCGCGCGCTTGACGCCGAGCTTGCTTGTGCTCAGGTCCTACCTGTAGGACCATGTGTTCAATGGTTCCGCGGACGACGACCTCGCTTGCTGCACTCCTGATGCTGGTTGCTGGCTGCGATGGCGCGGACGGTGGCGGAAACGCGGCGCCCGGGCCGGCAGGGGGCAAGGCCGACGAGCTGCGCGGCTGTCCCGACGCGGCGGTCTCCTACACTCCGCTGAGCGAAGAGGCCACGCCCGCGGAGCACTTGGAGCACCTGCAGGCGTACACGAACGACGCCTTGCTCGCCCGGGGATGCGAGCTGGACGAGGGCTTCGACGCCGCCGCGACGTTCGGCGAGAAGGACCTCGAGGCCGTGTACGCGGTGCAGCTCGGATCCGAGGGCTGTCTGGACCAGGCCCTCGCCGATCCCCTCGCCCGGGACCAGATCGCGACCGGGGTCGACGCGGTGACGACATGGCTCGCGTTCATCCACGATCGACTCGCCGGCACGCCGATCAACCTCTTCGACACGGTCGAGCTTTGCCCTGCGGACACCTACGGCACCGAACTGCAGCTCGACCTCGAGTCCAGGACGCTTCGGGTCGGGATGAGCTTCGCCGGCGGTGGCCTGCTCGGCGGAAGCACCTACCCCGCAACGTGGGAGGACCTCCAGCTGACGTGGATGTCGGGCTCGCAGATCGAGCATCGCGAAGACGTTCGGTCCTACGAAGGCGAGTTCTGGGTGCATGGCGCGGGACACCTGTGGACGGTGCTCGACCCCGCCGGTGATGGGCAGACCGCCCTGCGACGGGCGATCGAGGCGTCGGTGGCTCCGACGGTCGACGCGCTGTCCGCGATGGACAGTCCCCAGACGGTCGACCGCGACCTGCTCGCCGAGCTGGTGCAGGCCAACGTCACCAACGACGACGCGGCTCGCGCGTGCACGCTGGACTACATCGCGACCCTCAAGAACGACGAGATCGTCGAGTTCGCGTCGTCGTGGTCCAGCCTGATGCGGCTCACCAGCATGCACTACCAGATGGCCCAGACGGTCATCTCGATGGCACACGCGCCGGGCGTCGATGAAGCGCTG
This sequence comes from uncultured bacterium, assembly GCA_963761755.1. Taxonomy (GTDB): domain Bacteria; phylum Myxococcota_A; class Polyangia; order Nannocystales; family Nannocystaceae; genus CAJXVA01. The sequence goes on along the minus strand of CAVXIC010000011.1, from coordinate 373,824 downwards.
ACGCTGACCGAGTCGTGCGCCGACGCGTCGTTGGGCGGCATCAGCCTGATCCACATGGAGCTCACCGAGTGGCTCGATGGCTCCGTCATCGCGTGGGACAGCTTCATGCGGACGACCGACGCCGATGGCTACGACGACGGCGATGCGGCTTGCGCCTTCGAGGGCGAGTTCGAGGGAGAGCCGGCCACGTGGGTCGTCTCGGCACGAGGTGCTCTGCCCACGATGGCTGCGTACGCCATCTTGCGCACCAACGAGGTCGACTGCGAGGCGCTCGCTGCGATGGGGGATGATGCGCCCGACACCGGCGACGAACCCGAGCCCGACACCGGCGACGAGCCCGACACCGGCGACGAGCCCGAGCCCGACACCGGCGACGAGCCCGAGCCCGACACCGGCGACGAGCCCGAGCCCGACACCGGCGACACCGAGGGTGAGACGACCGGCGGCGACACCGACGATGGAGGCACCACCGGCGGCGCACAGACGGGCGGCACCGATACGGACGGCGCCGAAACCGGGGCCGACGATACGGACGGCGCCGAAACCGGGGCCGACGATACGGACGGCGCCGAAACTGGGGGCGAGGACGATCCACCACCGGGAACGCCCGACGACGGGGGCGACGATGGCGACGACGAGCCCTGGCCCGGGTCACCCGAGCCAGGAGGCGGCGACGATGGCGACGACCCCTTCGCGACCGCCGGCGAGAACCCGTTCGATGAGGACACCTTCGGAGACGAGGACGACGACCTGCCCCTCGACCCTGGCCCGGCGATCACCGAGCAGACGCAGGGCTGCGCGGCCGGAGGCAATCGCAGCGAGGGCGCCCTGAGCATGCTGGCCTTCTTCGCGCTCGGGGCCTGGCGCCGCCGCAAGCCCTTGCGCGGGTGATATCGTCCGCCGATGCGCTCGACGCTGGTCTCCGCCCTGCTGCTCACCGCGTGCCCCAGCGACGCCCCCGACACGGCGCCGCAAGACCCGACCGCAACGCCCGACGCAGCGGTTCACAAGGCCGTGCCGGCGCCAGGCCCGGACGCGCAGCCCAAGCCCACCCCCGCCGCAGCACCGACCCCGAGTGCACCTCCCATCGCGACGGTCTCCACGGACGTGAAGTTCCCGCTGCCCGACATGTTGGGCAAGAGTCCGGACGAGGTGCAGCCCAAGCTCGGCGAACCGACGGGCAAGGGCATGGTCCGCCAGTCCTGCGTGCGCTTCCTGCCCGAGCGCACCTGGTTCGAGTGCGCGTACGCCATGCAGCGATACACCGACCCGACGAGCACCTACGACGCGATCACGGTCACCTACGAAGACGGCATCTCCACGGGGATCACCTTCGAGGGCATTCCGGGCGAAGGCGACTTCGACCCCAAGGCCGCGCTGGAGAAGCTCGGCGTCGTGCTGATCGGCGACCCCAAGCAGACCGCTCCCCAGGAGGGCATCTGGGTGTGGACCTGGTTCAACGCCGCCGCGCGCCTCCTCGTCCACGGCCAGCAGTACCGCGTTCAGGTCTCCAGCGTCGGTGGCAGCTGGGAGAGCTCCAAGGTCGAGTTCATCCTCAACGATCCACTGACCCAGTCGCAGAAGACCCGCGTCCGGGCCAACAGCGCTCCCGCCGAGGACTCAGCCGGCTGAGTCGAGCGCCGCGATCCGGGACGATGGCGCGTCCGTCTTCGTCGCGAGCCCGAAGTCCAGCTCCGCCCACCTCCGCTGCGTGACGCCTTTCTGGTAGAAGCGCCGCTGGATGCCCGACCCCGAATCCGTACTCATCTCGGCGGTCCGCGACGCCCTGTCGTGTTCCGAAGGCGACGTCGCGACGTACATTCCCGAGCTCGGCGGCGTCGACCCCGAGCGCACGAGCGCGGCCATCGTGCTCATGGACGGGACCACGGTCGTCGCCGGCGACCCCTCCACCCACGCCTTCACCCTGCAGAGCGCGGCGAAGCTGATCGTCCTGGCCGGCGCCCTGCAGGAGTTCGGGCCTGAGCGCGTCTTCGAGGTCGTGGGGTCCGAGCCGTCGGGGGAGAGCTTCTCCTCCATCGCGCGCTTGGACTCCCGCGGACCGCAGCCCGCCAACCCCATGGTCAACGCCGGCGCCATCGCGCTGTGCAGCCTGCTGGAGGGTCCGATCGAGGAGCGGATCGGGTGGATCGAGACATGGGCGGCCCGACTGTGCGGGGCGCGACTGTCGGTCAACTCGCGGGTCCAGGCCTCCGAGGCACGCACGGGCGACCGCAACCGCTCCATCGCGTTCCTGCTCAAGGCCAACGGCGTGCTGGAGAGTTCGGTCGACGACGCGCTGCAGGCCTACTTCGCGCTGTGCTCCCTGCAGGCCAGCGTCGTCGAAGCGGCGCACCTGGGCTGCGTGCTGGCGCGCGGGGGGGTGACCGCCACCGGCGAGCGGGTACTGAACACCGACGCTGCCACCCGGGTCGTGGCATTGATGGCGAGCTGCGGGATGTACGACGAGTCCGGGACGTACCTGATGGAGACCGGACTTCCGGCGAAGAGCGGCGTGTCAGGGGTGATCATCGGCGTCGCCCCCGGGCGCGGCGGCATCGCGGTGTGCAGCCCTCGCCTCAACAGGCGCGGAGGCAGCGTGCGGGGGCACATGGTCCTCCGCACCGTGTCGCGCGCGCTGCGTTGGCACTTCGCCGCACCCGAGATCCTCCCCTGAACCGTCGGGCTGCGGTCCGCGGCGTGCGGGCGATCAGGCGGGCGCGTCCTCGGCGTGACGACGCGTCCGGTACGCCAGCGTGAGCGACGTCCCCGCGAGCGCTTCTCGCTGCCAGGCCTCCGCGTGTTCCTCGTGGTCCTGGAAGTCTTCCAAGTCTCCGAAGACGAGCTTCGCGTTGGCGTCCAGCAGCAGAACCGTGTCGCCGTGGCGCCGGCCCATCCAGTCCAATGCCCGACGCAGCGCCGCGTCCCGACTCGCGGCAGAGGCCTGGCCGCGCTCGGGTCGCCCGACGCCGCGGCTGTGATCGAGCATCCAGTCGATGTCTTCGGCGATCTGCTCGAGCTCCGCCGGCCCATCGACCGAGCCACATCGCGCGTGGCGATTCCCGTTGCGAACCGCTCGCAGCGTCCGGCGGATGTCCTCCAGCGGAAGCTCGAGCCGCAGCCGCAGCCGCCGATACACCAAGATTCCGACCGCGAGCGAGGACGCGCCGAGCAACACCGCCGCCCAAGCACCGGTCTGCCCCAGGCGCTGGGCCCGGTCATCGGCGACGCGCATCGAGAGCCGGTTGACGTCTCCGAGCTCCCGGAGCGAGGCCACGACCCGGGCGCGTGCAGCGGCATCCCCCGCAAACGCGGCCACCGTGTCCTGGTCGATTTGCTCGACGAGCGGCTTCTCTGCGGCCTCCGTCACGTTGTCCCGGATCCGCCCATGTGCCGCCTCGAACGCCTCAGGGACCTCCCCGTCCTCCCCGTCCGCCAGGGCCATGATCGAGATCATCTCTTCTACGGCCTCGACGCTGTAGACGTTCTCTTCGAGGATGCGCTCGATCGCGGGACCCATCCGGGTCAGCAGCGAGATCGACAGCATGCACAGCAGGATCTCGACGACGAGCAGGACCGACAGTCCCAACCGAGTCTCTCTTCGAACGTCCATCAGCCAAGCTCCGAGATCTTGCGCGCATCCTGCTCGGAGGAGACGACGGTCAACACGTCACCGCGCTCGATCGTGGCGGTCGGGTCCGGCAACGCCGCTTCCTCCGGGCCCGCGTCCGCGCCGCGCACCGAGGCCACGATGGCGTTGTAGCGCTCGGGCAAGCGCAGCTCGGCCAGCGACCGCCCCCAGAACGGCTCGGGGGCGGTGAGTTCGGTCAACATGAGAACTCCGTCCAGGGGCAGGACCCGAAGCACGCCTCGCCAGACCAGACGCATGGCCAGCCGCTCGCCGTAGTCCCGCTCGGGGCGGACGACTTCGTGCGCACCGACCATCCGCAGCACCCGCGCATGCAGATCATCGGTCGCTCGGGCGACCACGCGCTCAGCGTCCATCTGGCGCAGCATCGCGGTGATCATGATGCTGCCCTCACGGTTGCTCTCTCCGAGCGCGCACACGCAGACCTCCCGCTGCTGCGGCGAGAGCGAGCGCAGCCCCTCCTCGTCCGCTCCGTCCATCACGATGGCGTCGGCGACGTGAGGCAGGACGGCTCGGACACGGTTCTCGTCGGTGTCGATCGCGAGGACTTCACTCCCTTGAGCCGCCAGGGCGCGAGCGAGAGACATTCCGAACTGTCCGAGTCCAATGACGAGTGACTGCTTTGGCATGGTCGAATCCTGGTGAGACGGCCGTCACCCGGTCGCGACGGCTTCCTCGGGGAGCTGCTGCTCGAAGCGAGCGCCAACGGTCCGAGACAAGAAGAGAAAGAGGGTCAGCGATCCCACGCGTCCGGAGAACATGCACAGGATGATCAGGATCTTGCCGACATCATCGAGCATCCCGGTGCCTCCCGTCGAGAGTCCCACCGTCGCCAGGGCGCTGACCACCTCGAACATCGCGACCTCGAGAGGAATGTTCTGGGTGAGCAGGATGGCCAGCAGCGCAGCCATCGCCCCAAACGCCGCCACTGCGACCGTGGCCGTCGCCCGTCGAACCGAGTTCTGCGAGACACGCCGACCGAACACGTGCACCTGCCCACTGCGCCGGACGACCGACAAGACCAGAAGAGCCAGGATCGCGAAGGTCGTCGTTTTGACCCCGCCTGCGGTCGAGCCGGGGCTGCCGCCGATGAACATCGTGACCATCATGATGGTCCACGTCGCAGGTCGCACGCCCGCGAGATCGATCGAGTTGAAGCCGGCGGTCCGAAGGGTGATCGACTGAAACGCGGCGTTGAACACTCGGTCGACGGTGCTCAGGTCACTGAGCGTCGCGTTCCACTCCAGCAGCCCGATGAAGCCCGCAGGGATGATCAGCAGCGCCGCCGTCGTCCACAGGATGAGACGAACCTGCAGGGACCGCTTGGACCGTCGAGACGGAACCAGCGCGGCGACGCAGACCGGCCCGAGCCCTCCGATCACGACCGTGACCCCGACGACGCCCAGGACGTAGGGACTGTCCGCGTAGGGGACCAGGCTCTCGGACTGCAGCGCGAACCCGGCGTTGCAGAACGCCGAGACCGCAGTGAACACGGCTCGCCAAGCGGCGCTCGCAACGGGCTCGCCGCGCGCCAGGAAACCGGCGAGCAGCAGCACCGCGCTGATGCCCTCGGTGATGAAGGTCGTCGCGAGGATCAACTTGATGGTGGGGAGGATGCCGGCGCTCCCCTCGACCCCGATGATGTCGGCGGTCGCGCGCTCGTAGGACACCGGAAGGCGCCGGCCGAGGAACGCGACCGCAGCAGCCGACAGCGCCATGATGCCCAGGCCACCGAGCTGAATCAGCAGCAAGAGCGCAGCCTGGCCGACCCCGGTCAAGGCGTGGGGCGTGTCGACGACGATCAACCCGGTCACGCACACAGCGCTCGTCGCGGTGAATGAAGCGTCGAGCCAGGACAACCCTTGCGTCGAAGACATTGGAAGCCGCAAGACGACCGTCCCCACGATGCACAGCCCGAGGAAGGAGACGACCAGGACCCTGGAGGGCCGGGCGAACAGGAGGTCGGCGAGCGACGCGTACTTCTCGGGCGCCGGCAGCACGGTCCGCGGACGCATGGCGAGCGCGACCAAGACCGGAGACACCAAGGAGATCGTCGAGAACGCGATGTCGATGCCGAGCAGCGACACAACCCCTTCGAGGACCGGCAGGATGCTCAGCGCCACCGCGACCCACAACAACGTCCGATCCAGCCGCGAGCGCGCCCCGACCCCGTGAAGGATCAGCAGCGGCACGACCGCATACAGCGCTCCGAGCCCGAACAGCGCGCCGACCCACCCCGCGCCAGCGCCGACCGCTCCTTGAACCGCGAAGGCCAGGCCGATGCCGATCGGGGTGAGCAGCACCACCCTTCGGGCTTCGTTGGGCTGTTCGAGCTCGTACGCCCGAATCCGCTCCGAAACCCACAGGGTGGCGACGATTGCGACCGCCGCGAGCGCCACGAACAGCCCCCGCAGGGGCTGCTCCACGGAGGCGAACAGCTCCGAGGCGGCCCAGCACCCCACCGCCGCAGTGCCGACGATGGGTCCGATCCGCGTGCGGGGCTGGTGCACCAGCGCGGCCCCGACGAACGCGGCGGACAGCACTCCCAGCGCGGCTTCGGCCGGGACGTCGAACAGCCGGTAGACGTCCCGCGGTGGGTGGGTCCACACCGCCGCCGCCATCACGCCCAGCATGACGCGCGTCGCGAGCGTTCGCATGCAGGGCCTCACCGAGCGAACGATGCAGCATGCAGCCGCGCGACCGCAACCGGGAACCGACTGTGGCCCTCAATCCAGCAGGCGGCGCATGCTGACGTCGAAGTTGCTCTGGATCAGGCGGAAGATGCTCTCGAGTTGGGCGTCGACGAAGCGGTCGCGCAGCACCGTCCGCGCCTCGTCGGTCAGCGCCTCGACCGTGGCGCCAAACGCCTCCCCAAAGGTGTCGCCGTCGACGCACGCGCGGGCCAGCGCGAGGTCCTCGGCGTGCTGGGAATCTGGGTCGGTCACAGCGCGTCGGGAAGGTCCCACGAGGAGATCGGCTCGGTCGCGCCCGCCCCCAGCGGGGAGTAGTAGAGCCGGCCGTTGGGGCTCACCGTCACCCGTCCGCGCTCGGCCATGGTCGCAAAGGGTGCGGTCTCGCCGGTGAAGGGCTCGAGCGTCACGACGTCGAGGTTGCGCAGACTGACGTACAGCAGGCCAGAGAAGGCGTCGAAGGCCAGGTTGGTCACGTCCTCCCCGAGCATGGCGACCTCGGTCGCGGCGTTGGTCGCGACGTTGTAGCGGTACACGCCTCCGCCGAGGGTTGCGACCACGATGTGCGCCTCGGTCAGCGGCGCGGCAGCCGTGACGCGGTCCTCGAACATGGAGATCTGCTGCTGCGTCTCCAGCTCCAGATCCCCGGTATGCAGGTTGCCGTTGCCCTCGGCGTTGCCGACGTACAGGACCCGGTCGATCCCCCACGTCAAGCCGAAGGGACCGGCGTCGGCGCTCGCGGTGCCAAAGGGACCCGTCGAGTCGGTCGGCACCGCGGGAATCACCAGCGGCAGGGGCTGGGCGAGGTCGTCTTCGGCCAGCCGCGCGACACCCTGCGGCGGATCCGTGAAGCAGCCGCAGGTCGAGCAGCAGATGTACGTGAGCGCGACCTCTCCAATGCCCTTCACCGGCTCGGGCGGCGGCGGAACGATGCCCGCCCCGATCGGCAGCGGGACGGCGTTGCCCGGCGGTGGTGTCAGCGCCTTGAGCACCGCGACCTCTCCCATGTTGAGGTTGGAGACCCCGTCCCACTGCGTCAGCTCGCCGCCAGGCGTCAGCCGCCGCAGATAGTCGGTCCCCGATCGCAGCGTCACCATCCACGCCGTGCAGTCGTCGGCAAACTCGAGGTCGCTGATCTCGGTGGAGAACGGCCCGTTGAGCAGCTCGTCGGAGGGTGGCTCGCAGTCGATGGTGCGTTCGCACGAGCAGAACGTTCCCCAGCACGCGCCTTCGTCCGAGCACGCCACCCCCGCGCACGGGGGATAGGGCAGACACTCGCCCTGGTCATCGCAGACCGAGCCGGGCCCGCACAGGCTTCCGCCGCAGGGCGTGAAGTCCCCCCAGAGCACGCATGCGCCTCCAGAGTCCACGCATTCGCCAGAGATGTGATCGCACACCTGCCCTGGATCGCAGGGGTCGGGAATCTGACCTTGGCAGGTCGTTTCACAGACGCCGTCGACGCACCGCTCGTTGGGACCGTCGCAGAACGTGCAGTCGTCCCCGGCCGAGGTGGTGTCGGCTGAGGACGCGGAGGTCGTCTCGGTGCTGGGGCCGCCGGTCGGGCCACTGGTGGATTGGGCCCCCGAGGAGCCCTCGCCCGTGCTGCTGTCCGCCGACCCCGTCGAGGTGATGCTTGCCGACGTCGGCATCGTGTCGCCGGTCGAGCCTGCGTCTCCACCACACGCAACGGCGACCGCGATGAACCCAAGAGCCCTGAAGCGTCGCAACATCTCGGGCAGGGTATCAGGTCAGTGGCAGCACCTTGCCGGGATTGAACATCCCGGTGGGATCGAGCGCCGCCTTGATTCCGCGCATCATCATGAGCTCGCCCGGCGTCCGACTGAAGTGCAGGTGATCGCGCTTGAGCAGGCCGATGCCGTGCTCGGCCGAGACGCTGCCGCCGAAGCGCTGCACGAGCGCATAGGTCTCCTCGTCGAACGCCTTGGCGCGAGCGACGAACGACGCCACGCTCTGGGCCGCTGGCTTGAGGACGTTGAGGTGCAGGTTGCCGTCGCCGACGTGGCCGAACACCAGCGCCTCCGCGTCGGGCAGCGCCTTGGCCACGGCCGGACGCCAGACGTCGAGGAACGCGGTGACCTCCGAAACCGGCAGCGCGATGTCGGACTTGTGCGGGGTGTGGGCGTGCAGCGACTCGCTGATCCCCTCGCGGTACTCCCACAGGTCGTGGGCCTGCGCGCGGGTCGAGGCCACCACGGCATCGTCGATCTCGCCGGCGTCCTGGGCGTCGGCAAGGCACAGCGTGAGCTGGTCATGGGCGAGCTCCTCCGCGTTCTCGCCGTGCCCACCAACCTCGATCTCGATCAAGACGTGCTGCGGGCTCGGCTCGGCGAACGGACCCTTGCCGGTGAGGCCGCGGTGCTCGAGGACGTGCTGCAGGCAGCCCTGGTCGAAGCACTCGAAGGCCTGCAGCGGGAGCTCGCGGCGCGCACGCCTGAACAGGGACAGAACGCGCGCATCGTCGGGCACCGAACACAGGGCCACCAACAGCCCACGCGGTGGGGTCGTCAACCGCATCGTGGCACCGACGATGATGCCCAAGGTGCCCTCGGCCCCGATGAACAGCTGCCGCAGGTCGTAGCCGGTGTTGTCCTTGACCAGGGAGCCCCCAAGATGGAGCAGCTCACCGCTGGCGACGACGACATCCAGACCGCTCACCCACACCCGCGTCGAGCCGTAGCGCAAGACCTTCACGCCGCCGGCATTCGTCGCGATGCTGCCGCCGATCTGTGCGCTCCCCTTGGCGGCGAAATCGACCGGGTAGAGCAACCCCTGCGCCTCGGCGGCCTGCTGCACCGCCTCGACCGTGGCGCCGGCTTCGCAGCGCAGGGTCTGAGCCGCGACGTCGACGCCGAGCACGGCCGCCATGCGCTCGAGTGACAGCACGACCTCTCCGCCGGTGGCCGTTGCGGCTCCGGTGAGACCGGTGCGCCCACCCGAAGGCACGATCGCCAGGCCCGCATCACGACAGACGTGCACGATCTTCTGCACCTGCGCCGTCGTCTTGGGCAGCACGACGATCCGCGGCTGGACGGACCAATCTCCGCGGCACCGGTCGGTCCCGTAGTAGCCCAGGTCATCAGCACCCGTTCGAACGTGGTCAGCGCCCACGGCGTCGACCAGCGCTCGACTCACTGCGTCGTCTTCAGACACGCCTGGACTCTACCCGCACCAACGCAAGAAGGCCGCGGGATTCCTCCGCGGCCTTCTTGGATGAGGGTTCCCCGAATGCGTTCAGAGGCCTTGGGACGACGAGCCGGGCTGCTTGAGCAGCTGCCGCACCATGCGAACGACCGACTTGACGACCGGGTGACCCTTGATGAAGACGACGCCGATTACGTGCCGGTCGTCGCCCGACACCATGACCTTGTGGTCGCCGACCTCGACGCGAACCGAGGGCTCGCCTGCGATCTGCCGCAGCTTGACCGCCTCCATGACGATCGGCCGCCAGCTGTCGTCGCCGACCCACTGGATGGACGAGGACTGGCCAGCGGGGTGGCTCGACTGCGCCGGCGGACCGGGTTGGACCGAAGGAGCCGGGTTGGACGGGTTCGGTGGGTTCGGCGGGTTCGTGGGCGCCGCCGCCGGAGCGGGAGGCATGACGCTCGTAGGGGCGAAGCCTGGTGCTGGGGCCGGGGCACCGAAGCCTCCGGAGGTGGGAGCGGGCGCAGGCGCCGGCGGAGGATCGGCAGCCGGCGATGCGTCGCCGGTCATGTCGAGGACCGCTACGATGCCGTCGTGGCGGAGGACGCGCTCGATTCGATTGGTAGCCATGGTGAGACCTGAGTTCCGGGCGAAGACCGGACGGCAGCAAAGCCCGCCGTCCGCGCCCGTTGTACAAAACCGCCCGGGGCGCGTCAATCACGCTGGCGGTCGAGGGTCAGGCGTGTACTCTCGGCTCATGGGCCTCAATTCCCGTACACAGGCGTAATTGAACACTGTTCGAGGGTGGGCGCCGCGCCCGCACGGCCCCATCAAAACCTCTGCGTGAGCGACGCGCAGCGGGGATGCGCAGTTCGCGAGGGGTGTCGTCCCGGCGCCGGGGCGCCTATCTTCGCCGCCCCTCGTGCGCGTCCGATCTCCCTTCGCCCTGGCTCTGCTGCTTCTTGCGGCGTGCACGTGTGGCGAAGACGACGCCCCCGTCCGCACCCCAGTGCCACCCCCTGTGGTCGGGCAAGGCCCGACCGCAGAGCCTGAATCGCAAGCGCCATGGCCCAGCGATCCCCGGCAGGTGACGGTCCACGACACCGGCGACCTCGGGAAGATCGATCTCTCCATCGTCGAACATCTCGACCTCGCCCTGTCGACGGCGGATCGCGTCGGCTTCATCGAAGACGGTGGGCCCGAAGACGGGTGCGCGGATCTCGACTTGGTGCAGCTCGCCGGACAGACGCCCAAGCTGGTGAGCCTGCGCGTGTCGGGCTGCGTCGGCGCGGTTCAGTCCGGCCTCGGTGCGTACGCCGAGCGGCTGACCCATCTCGAGCTCGCCGACATGCGCATCGATGGCGTGATCGTCGGGCGTCTCGCGCAGCTTCAGAAGCTCGAGCAACTCAGTCTGCGGCGCGTCTCTGCGGGGAGCGAGCTGCTGACCCCGCTTCGCAAGCTCGAGCTTCAGGCGGTGCGCCTCTCCGAGCTGCCCAAGAACAGCGAGATCTCGCTCATCCTCGACCTGTGGCCTCGCAAGCTCCGCAGCGCCGTGCTCGAGGGCAGCTGGGCAGGCCACAACGCGATGCTGACCCTCTCGCGAGCGGACGCGCTGCAGCGCCTGGAGCTCCGAGACACGCGGATCGGGAACTTCTCACTCAACCAGATCAAGCCGCTGTCGGAGCTTCGCGAGGTCGTGTTCGTCGGGGACACCTTCAACGACAACTCGCCGCTGTACCTGCGCGAGCTCCCGGTCAAGAGCTTCGAGTGCGACTGCCCGCGCATGGGTGACGCTGGCTTGCGCTCGCTTCGCCACAGTGGGGGCATCCGGACGCTCAAGCTTCGAAGCACCCAGGTCACGGACGAAGGTCTCGCCTCGCTCGAGGACCTCTCCGAGCTCGAGACCCTCGTGCTCACCGGCGTCGACGTGGGGCCCAAGGGCTTCGAGGCGCTCGCGAAGCTGCCCAACCTTCGGCGCCTGCAGCTCTCGGGCGAGCTGACCCACCCCGATCTCGACAAGCTGTCGCTGTTGACCTCCTTGGAGGCGCTGGTCCTCGACTACGCCTCGCTCGACGACCGAGCCATGCCGCAGCTGGAGGCGCTCACGAACCTGCGGACCCTCGACCTGGGCGACACCGACGTCTCCGACGACGGTCTCGCCTCGCTCGCCGAGTTGACCGACCTCGAAGAGCTGCACCTCAACCACACCCGTGTGACCAACCGGGGCCTGGCTTCGCTGGCCAAGCTCTCGCGTCTGCGCCGGCTCGAGCTCGACCACACCGACGTCGTCGACGCAGGGGTCGAGCACCTCACGACGCTGACGAGTCTCGAGGAGCTCCGGCTCGACGACACCCTGATCACCGACGGGGCGATCGAATTCCTGCTGAAGCTCGAGAGCCTCGAGCGGCTCAACCTCGGCAACACCGTCGTCACCCCCGAGGGCGTCGCGCGGCTCGGTGCCCTGCCCAAGCTCGACACCCTCGGGCTGCACGGAACGCGAGCGGAGTAGGTCCAACCCGTGGGCTCGGACCCACAAACAACACGCCGGGGCGGTCATTCGCGGCGCTACACTCCTGGGGTGATTCGCACGCTGACATGCGCACTGTTGCTGACCGGGTGCTACGGCGGAACCAGCACGCAGACGGGATCCAACGAGAGTTCCAGCGGAGGCGAAGGCACCGCGGCCGCCACGACGTCGGCAGCCACGACGAGTGAGGACGACGGTGGAACGACGCAGGCCCAGGATGCGGGCTCGTCGACGATGGTGAGCGGCGACCCCGACACATCGAGCAGCGGTTCGGTCGGCGACGATTCCTCGGGCTCGAGCACCGGGGATCCAGGCGGGCCCACCTCGAGCTTCTGCGCGTGCTCGAACGACAACCCGGCCGCGGACGCCGGCGCGTTCGAGATGTGCGCGACGATGCTGGCCGATGGCGGCGGCACCTACTACGAGCCGGGGCCGTACATGCGGACCGCCGATGCACAGACCCAAGCGGGCGTGCCGACGGGCTCGGTGACGTCGGGGAACTTCTCCTCGAGCACCGTGTACCCCGGCGTCACGTGGGACTACTGGGTCTACGTCCCTGCGCAATACGACGGCAGCGAACCGGCAGCGCTCTTGGTCCTGACCGACGGCAACGTCTACCAGCGCAACGACGGCGGCGGCGCGTACCGAACGCCCACGGTGCTCGACAACCTCATCGACGAGGGTGCGATGCCCGTAACCATCGCCGTCTTCGTCGATCCTGGCATGAACAACGGGCAGTCCCAACGCAGCCTCGAGTACGACACGCCCGACCCAAACTACGTGACCTTCTTGCTCGACGATCTCCTGCCCGCGGTGGTCGGGGACTACTCGATCTCCGCCGATCCGGGGCTGCGAGCGATCGGCGGCCGCAGCTCGGGGGGCGCGGCTGCATTCACCGCAGGCTGGGAGCGGCCCGATCAGTTCGGCTTGCTCTACACGACCTTGGGCAGCTTCGTGCAGCTGCGGGCGAACGCCGACGGCGAGTACTCCGACAAGTACCCCACCGAGATCCTCGCCGAGGATCGCAAGCCTCTGCGGCTCACGCTGCTGAGCGGGATCAACGATCTCGACAACCAGTTCGGGAACTGGCGCGACGCCCACATGGCGATGACCACCGCGGTGGACTGCGCCGGCTACGACTACCGCTCCGGATTCGGGGAGACCATGCACGGCGACAACTCGCACCCCAACGACGAGTTCGGCAACGACCTACGGTGGTTGTTCGCCGAAGCGGTGCGTTAGCGGCGAGTGGTGAAACCGAGTAGCCCGTGGTGAACCCCCGAGCGACGGTCACCCTGTAACAGCGGACGGGCCCGCGGTACTGCCAGCGATGAACCATGTCTGCCCTCCCTTCGACCCGCCGTCTGCTGACCGTTCTCGTACTTTGCGCCAGCCCGATGCTGTTCTCCTCGGTCGCTTCGGCTGCCGTCGATCCGGATCCGATGGCGACCAAGGACAAGGCCAAGCGGAAGACGAAGCGGCACGGTCGCAAGGCCCCGAAAGCGCCGACCGCTCAGCCCAAGCAGCCCGTCGTACCCACCGCGCCCGTCGCACCCACCGCGCCCGTCGCACCCACTGCGCCCAAGGGTCCCACCGCCAAGGCGCCAGCGCCCAACCTGCCGAAGTCCCCCGATCGGATGCCGCCGCGAGACGTGCCGCGCAACGTGCCTGGAGTCCAGGGTGGACCCAAGGCGCCGGTGATGCCCGGAGTACCCGGTGGACCCAAGGGGCCCGGCGCGCGGCCGGACGGACCGTCGATCGACGTCGGACGCGATGACCTCGTCCGCGGGAAGGACCCCGGCGAGGGCAAGGATCCGGGCAAAGAACCCGGCAAGGACCCAGGCAAGGATCCCGGCAAGGATCCCGGGAAGGACCCCGGGAAGGACCCCGGAAAGGATCCGGGCAAGGATCCGGGCAAGGATCCGGGCGGCAAGACCCCGAGCAAGGGGCCAGGCAAAGGCCCGAGCAAGGGTCCAGGCAAGGATCCTGGCAAGGACCCAGGCAAGGACCCAGGCAAGGACCCAGGCAAGGACCCAGGGGGCAAGAAACCCAACAAGCCGGACCTGAACCCCGGCGGCAAGCCGGGCGGAAAAGGTCCGGACAAGCCCGGTGGCAAGACCCCGGGCAAGACGCCTGGCGGCAAGCCGGTCGATCCGGGCAAGGCTCCGGGAGCGGGTCCCGAAGGACCCAAGGGCCCGACGATCGGTCCGGTGAGCCCGATCAAGGGGCCGAGCACGCTGCCCGGACCCAAGCTGCCGAATGGACCGAAGGGTCCCGGCGCCCTGCCCGGACCCAAGGGCCCCGGCGGCATGCCTCCGAAGGCACCCGGACGCTAGCGAGACAGCGAGACCTCAATCAAGCGCTGCTTGAGTGAGGCCTCGCCTCCAATCTTTGAAGGGGCCTTTCGAAAAGGCGGCTCAGTAGAAGGCGATGTTGTCGAGATCGAACTCGAAGTCGGTGCCTGCGGCCACTTGGAACTGGATCGACATCAACGTCCCGGCGTCGAAATCAGCCGCGATGCCCCACCCTTCTTGGAAGAGCTCGTCGAATCCGACCTGGAACTGCTGCCAGTCGCCGGTCAGCGGGATGATCTTGCCGTGCGCGTCCTCGCAGTCGGTCGGACTGTCGCAGCTTCCGCCGGTCTCGATGGGCACCACGGCGTCCACCAGCATCTTCACCCGAACCGCCGCGTTTCCGCGCGCGGTGAAGACCACCCCGCTGAAGGCGGAGGCGTCGTAGGGGTTGCGGATGCCCGGGCCGCCCTCGTCGTCGCCTTCGTTGTTGAGGTCGAGCCCGAGGCCAGCACCCCACACCGCAAACCCGGAGCCTTCGGTGTGGGCCATGAACAAGCTGTCCTCGGGGCCGCCTTCGACCGGGGCGAAGGGCTCGTCGGAGGCCGGCACTTGCGTCGCCGCCGCGGTCTCGTCGTTGTACGTATACCAAGCACCCTTGCGCCCGTTGGCTGCGAGGATGAGCGGGTCACCGTCCTCGAGATCGTCGATGACGTTCTGAGGGTCGATGTCGATCCCCGTATCGCTCGTGTCGTCGGTCGGATCGGAGGTCGGATCGGAGGTCGGATCCGTCATCGAGTTCCCGGAGGGATCGACCCCCGAAGATCCGTCGCCTGGGCCCCCCGACGTGCCGCCCTCTTCGCCGGAGCTTCCCTCGCCCGATGTCGCCGCAGGTCCCTCCGTGCCCGCTGAAGAGGGCGTCTCTTCGCTGCTGTCACCTGCGTCGCAGGCGGTGCTGGCAAGACCGAACAGGCCGGCGATGCCGACCAAGACGAACGAATGGAATGGAGTCGATTTCATGCTGTGTCCGTTGTTGAAGAGGGCGATTCGTTGGGCTGCGAGCGCGGCCCTCACCACGTTGCCCGAAGCGGTGGGCGTCGCCGCCCAGTTCTCGATGAGTGCAGGAAACTCGCAGCCACCGGGAGACCAGCCACGACGGGTGTCTTCCGTCGGCATTCGAGGATCCCGGTGTGTCGTCGTAGGGGTGTGGACCGCCATGAAGTGATGAAAAAAATCACTCGACGACCGCGTTGCGGGCGATGACCTCGGCGAAGTAGTGCGCGCTATCCTTGAGGATTCGCTCCTGGGTCTCGTAGTCGACCCACACCATGCCGAAGCGCTGCGTGTACCCCCGGTCCCACTCGAAGTTGTCGAGCAAGGACCAGGCGAAGTAGCCGTGCAGCGGGATGCCGTCCTCGATCGCGCGCAGCGCCTGCGCGAAGTGGTCCCGAAAGTAGCGGACCCGGCGCACGTCGGGCACCGACCCATCCGGCCCCGGACCGGTGTCGTAGCTCGCGCCGTTCTCGGTGATGTACAGCGGACCCGGCGCGTAGCTGTGGTGCACGCGCTGCAGCAGCGACCACAGGCCTTCGGGGAAGACCTCCCACCCCATGTCGGTCCACGCCTCCTGCGGAGCCTGCACGACGGTCACCGGCGCGTTGTCCGGCACGTCCGCCCGCTCGACCTTGCGGTAGTAATAGTTGATGCCCAAAAAGTCCGTCGGCGCGGCGATCGTCTCCAGGTCGCCGGCCTCCACCCATCGCTGCATCCCGGACTCGGGCAGTCCCCCCATCCGGATGTAGTCCTGCACGATGTCCTGCGGATAGCCCTGCCCGTACAGTGGCTCGAGGAACCAGCGATTGAACGCCCCGTCTTCGTGGCGCCGCTGGTCTCGGTCGGCGGCGCTGGGCGAGGCGGCATCGACCGGGGCGAGGTTCAAGGTGATGCCGATCCGCGCCGCCTCGGGCAGCACCTCCCGCATCGCCCGCGTGGCCAGGCCGTGGCTGAGCAGCAGATGGTGGCTGGCCGCGATGCTCTGCGGCAGCTCGGTCCGCCCCGGCGCGTGTCGACCGAACCGATACCCCAACATCGCCGCGCACCACGGCTCGTTGTGCGTGATCCAGTTCGTGACCCGGTCTCCCAGCGCGTCGGCCATCGCGAGCGCGTAGTCGACGAACGCGTCTGCCGTGGATCGCACCGGCCACCCGCCGGCGTCTTCGAGGGCCTGCGGCAGATCCCAGTGATACAGCGTCACCCACGGCTCGATGCCGGCCTCGAGCAGCCGGTCGACCAGCCGCGCGTACACGTCGATGCCCGCCTGGGCGCAGGCGCCCCGCCCTTGGGGCATCACGCGGGGCCAGCTCACGGAGAACCGGTAGGCCGCCAGCCCCATCCGCTTCATCATCGCCACGTCGGCGTCCATTCGCGCAAGGTGATCGCAGGCGACATCGCCGTCACTGCCGTCTTCGACGGCGCCGGGCACTCGGCAGAACGTGTCCCAGATGGAAGGCCCGCGCGCATCCACGGCACCCTCGATCTGGAAGCTGGACGTCGCGGCGCCCCAAAGGAAGTTGGAAGGGAAGGTTTTGTCGTTCATGAAGCGAGCGGCTCCTCGTTGTTCGGCACAGGCCCAGGCCGATGGCACGCGACGAATCCGATGTCGGACCGGGGGTGTCGGGGGACCTCGCCCTGCCTGCACTCCGGGCCGGCGTGGGGACACAGCGAGGCGAAGCTGCATCCGGGCGGCGGCGCGGTCAGGTCCGGCCGGCGTCCGTCGGGGTTGCGCAGCGGCGCCTCGGGCTTGGACGCGCCGGCGATCGACCCCAGCAACAGACGGGTGTACGGGTGGGATGGCCGCGCGACCACCTCGGCGGCGGACCCGTGCTCGACGATCTCCCCGGCATACATCACCGCGATCTCGTCGGCGAGGTACCGCGCGCTGGCGAGGTCGTGGGTGACGACCAGCATGCCGATCGCGTGGGTCTGCTTGAGGTCCCGCAGCAAGTTGAGGATCTCGATGCGAACCGAGACGTCCAGCATCGAGGTGGGCTCGTCCGCGAGCAGCACGTCGGGCTCGACGGCGAGCGCCCGCGCGATGGCCACCCGCTGGCGCTGCCCACCGGAGAGCTCGAACGGACGGCGGTCGACGTAGGCCTCCGCGGGCTGCAAACCCACGCGGTCCAGCAGCTCCAGCACCGCCGCCCGGACGGTGGCGCCAGTGGCTCGTCCATGCCGAAGAAGCGGGCGCAGCAGGTGGTACTCGACCGTGTGCGCCGGATTGAGCGAGGCGAAAGGGTCTTGAAAGATCATCTGGACCCGCTGCCGATAGGACCGCTCGACCCGCCGCGACAACACGTCGTGCCCGTCGAGTTCGAGGGTGCCCGCGCTGGGCTGGACCAGGCGCGCGATGACCTTGGAGACTGTGCTCTTGCCGCTGCCGGACTCTCCGACCAGCGCGAGCGCCCGCCCGCGCTGCAGGGTCAGCGACACCCGATGCAGCGCGCGCAAGGTGTCCCCGCCCGCCGCGGGGTAGTCGACCGACAGCTCGTGGGCGCGCAGCAGCGGCGCGGCGATGGGCGATGGCGTGGTCACGTTCGAATGCAGGCGACGCAGTGCTTGCGGTTGGGGTCGGGGTTGAGGATGCGCATGGCCGGGTGGCCCTGGGCGCAGCGCGGCACGGCATCGGGGCAGCGAGGCTCGAACGCGCAGCCCGGCGGCAGGGCCCGAGGATCGAGCGCCGGACCGCCGATGCCTTCGAGACGGTCGCCGGCACCGTGCAGGGTGGGGAACGACCGCAGCAAGCCGCGCGTGTAGGGGTGGTGCGCTGCCGTCGCGAGCGTCCGCGCCGGGGCGACCTCGACCAGCTCGCCGCCGTACATGATGCCCACCCGATCGGCGAACTCGAGCAGCAGCGCGACGTCGTGGGTGATGAAAAGGATCGAGAAGCCAATGCTCGCCTGAAGCCGCAGCACCTCGTCGAGGATCTCCCGCTGCACGACCACGTCCAGCGCCGTCGTGGGCTCGTCCATGACGACCAGCTTGGGTCGCAGGGCCATCGCCATCGCGAGCGCCACGCGCTGCCGCATCCCTCCGGAGAGCTGGTGCGGATAGGCGCTCAGCCTCCCGGGGTCGATCCCCACCATCTCCAGCAGCTCGGCCGCGCGGGCGCGTGCTTCATCGTGCGTCGGGGTGCCGTGGGCCACGAGCACGTCGACGAGCTGAGCCTCCAGCGACATCACCGGGTTGAGCACGTCCATCGCGTCCTGAAACACCATCGACGCGGTCCGCCACCGCATCGAGCGCAGGGTCTCGGCGCTCGCATCGAAGACGTCCACCCCGTCCAGCGTGACGTCCCCGCCCGAGATGATCGCCGGCGCTCGAAGCACCCGAAGCACCGCCTTGGCCGTGGTCGACTTGCCGCTGCCGGACTCCCCCGCCAGGCCGAAGATCTCCCCGGGCCCGATGTCGAAGGACACGTCCTTGACCGTGTGGTTGACCCCACCTGGGCGGACGTGATCGACGTGGAGGTTTCGAACCCGGAGCATCAGCGCGTCCTCCGAACCGGGGTGATGCCGGGCACGATCTCCACGCCCTGCAGCCGACCTCGCCAGGCTCGC
Source organism: uncultured bacterium (assembly GCA_963761755.1). Classification (GTDB taxonomy): domain Bacteria; phylum Myxococcota_A; class Polyangia; order Nannocystales; family Nannocystaceae; genus CAJXVA01. The sequence goes on along the minus strand of CAVXIC010000011.1, from coordinate 354,892 downwards.
TCGACCTTGAGCACCGGGTTGGAGACCTCGTCGATGGCGAAGTTCAGCATCACCAGCGCGAAGCCCACCCCCGCCACGCACAGCCCCGGCGGCAGGAAGACCCACCATGATCCGATCAGCAAGGCGGCGTCGTTGGTGGCCCAGTACAGCGCCGTGCCCCACGTGACCTCGCCGATGTCCCCCAGCCCCAGGAACTCCAGGCCCACCTGGGCCCCCAGCGCGTACACCGTCGCGCTGATGAAGCACGAGACGAACAGCGGCACCATGTTGGGCAGCAGCTCGAAGATGACGATGCGCCACGCGGGCTCGCCCATCACCACGGCCGCTTGAATGAAGTCTCGCTTGCGAAGCGACAGCGCCTGCGACCGCAGGATCCGCGCGTTCCAAGCCCAGCCGGTCACCACCAGCACCGCGGCGATGGTCAGGGGTCCGGCGGGTAGATACGCGGACAACACCACCGCCAGCGGCAGGCCGGGGATGATCAGCAGCACGTTGAAGGACAGCCCCAGCAGGTCGTCCACCCAGCCGCCGAAGTACGCCGCGGTGGTCCCGGCCAGGGCCCCGATCACCGTCACCGACAGGCCCACGAACACCGCCACCGACAGGGTGACTCGGCCGCCGACCAGCGTCTGGGCGAGCACGTCCTGCCCCTGTCCGTTGGTCCCCAGCCAGTGCGCGGCGCCCGGGGCCTGATGGGGCGCCGCGACGTAGGCGGTCGGGTCCTGGGCGACCCACGGCCCGACCACGATCATCAGCACGAAGAAGACGAGGAACGCCGCGCCGGCCACGGCCTTGCGGTTGGAGAGCATGCCTGACATCTCAGCGGCGCTCCTGCGTGCGGGTGCGGGGATCGAGCCAGACGTAGATCACGTCGACCATCAGGTTGGCGGCCAAGACCGCAGCCGTGATGGTCAGGAACAGCCCCTGGAGCAGCGGAAAGTCCTGGTTGCGGACCGCCTGCACCAGCAGATACCCCTGGCCGGGGTAGGCGAACACGATCTCGGTCAACAGCGAGCCGCTGAGCACGAAGCCCAAGGCCATCCCGAAACCGGTGACGCTGGGCAGCATCGCGTTGCGGGCGACGTAGTGCACCAAGACGCGCGTGGCGGACACGCCCTTGGCCTGCGCGAGCCGAACGTAGGACTCGCCCATCACGGAGATGACGTTGTTGCGCATCTGCAGCAGCCAGCCGCCGAGCGTCGCGACCACGATCGTCGAGGCCGGGAGGATCGCGTGACGGAACGCGCTGACCACGAAGTCCACATTCCAGCCCGGGGTGACGTTCTCGCCGTACGCGTGCCGCAGCGGGAACGCGCCCAGGCCCAGGCCCAAGCTCCACAGCGCGAGCATGGCCAGCCAGAAGTAGGGGAACGCACCCAAGACCGCGAACGCCGGGGGAAGGATCGCCCCCCAGACGGTGTCGCGCCGCCAGGCGGTCAGCAGGCCCAGCACGCTGCCGACGGTGAAGCTCACCAGGACGGCCGTGCCGGCCAACACCACGGTCCACGCCAGCCCGGTCGCGAGCACGGACGAGACCGGGCTGGGGAAGTACGAGACCGAGATGCCCAGATCGCCACGCATCAGGTGGGAGAGATACGAGAGGTATTGCTCCCACAGCGGCGCGTCGGTGAAGCCGAACGCCTCCTTGAGCGCCTCGACGGCCTCGGGCTGGAGCTCGCCCTGGAACCGCGCGACCAGGGCCGTCGCCGGATCGCCGGGCATCATCCGCGGGATGAGGAAGTTCAGCGTCAGCGCGACCCAAGCGGCCACCCCGTAGAAGAACAAGCGTCGGAGGATGAAGCGCATGGTCAGCGTGGCTCGAGCGCGGTCAACACGAGCAGGGTCTCGGGGGTGTCGTTGGGAGAGAGCTTGGCGTAGGGATCGTCCTGGGTCGGAAAGCCGGTGAAGCGCGTAGTGTTGAACGAGCCCCACGACGGGCCGAGGAACAGCGGGATGACCGGCGCCGCCTCGACGAAGGCCGCTTCGAGCGCGTGGGTGAGCCGCTCGATCTCCTCGGGCTCCAGCGCGGCCTCCAGCTCGCGGAGCGTCTGGTCGGTCTGGGCCGACGAGAAGCGGTGCCAGTTGCTGGCCGCGGGCTGGCCGATGGGGAGCTTCTGCGAGGAGGCGAGCAGGTTGCGATAGAAGATGTAGGGCGAGGGGCCCTGGATCGACCACGCGATGCACAGGTCGAACTCGCCCCGCTGCAGCCGATCGAACCAGGCCGAGAAGTCGTACGTCTTGACCGAGACGCGGACGCCGATGGCCTGCAGCTGTCGCGAGATGATCTGCCCGGCCCGAACCCAGTCCGACCAGCCGTTGACGACGTTGAGCTCCAGAACCAGCGGCTCGCCGTCGGGGCCGCGAACCACCCCCTCGGGGTCCTGCGGATACCCGGCGGCCGCGAGCTCGGCGCTGGCGCGGGCGGGATCGAAGGTGGCCCAGTCGCCCGCCTCGACCGCTGCAGGATCCCTCAGCGAGGCATAGGCGTCGCTCAAGCCCGTCGCATCGGCGCCGCGGGTGTAGTCGAACATTGCAACCTCGGCCAGCACGCTGCGGTCGATCGCCCGGCTCAGGGCCTTGCGGACCGCTGGGTCGGAGAGGGCCGGGTGCGTGTTGTTGGGGTAGAGCATCACTGTGTTGCCCACCAGCGGGAACCAGTAGCGGTGGTGCGCGGGATCCCGCTCCACGAAGACCCGATCGATCGCGGGCACGAAGTTTCCGGCCCAGTCGACCTCGCCCTGGAGCAGCCCCAGCGTCGCCTGGTCGTTGGAGGGCAGCGCCGGGAACCGAAGCGCGCGCACGGCCGGCTTACCTGGCTGCCAGTAGTGGGGGTTGCGACCGAGCACGTAGAGCTGGTCGCGGAACGTCTCGACCTCGGTGAAGGGTCCGGTGGCGACGGGCGTGGGGTTGGCGAAGGTGACCGGGTCGTCGACGTCTCGCCAGACGTGTTCGGGCACGATGGGCTGGTGGGCGACGTAGCCCAAGCCGGGCACGAAGGGCTTGGAGAACCGAAATGTGACCGACAGCGGCCCCTCCGCCTGGACCTCGTCGAGGAACCCGGCGGTGTTGTTGAGATCCAAGGCGGGGTGCGACCGCAGCAGCGCGAAGGTGTACGCGACGTCCCCGGCGGTGAACGGCGCGCCGTCGGACCATCGGACCCCCGGGCGCAGCTCGAACCGCAGCGTCGTCCCCTGATCCGACCAGGCGTAGCTGCGGGCCAGCCACGGCACGTAGGCCGAGGTCATCGTGTTGAACACCAGCAGCGGCTCGTACACGCCCCCCCGCGTGGGCCATCGCGCCAGGTCCTCGGCGACCAGGGGATTGAAGTTGCGCACCCACGACGCCTGCTGCTCCTTCGAGACGGTGAGCACGCCGGCCTCCACCGGTGAGGGCGGGTCCGTGCACGCGACCGTGCCCAGCAGCACGCTCAGCAGCGTTGGCCGAAGGAAACGTCCCAAGGACCTCGGTGCACAGCAAGAAGCGTGCTCAGCCGAATGCCCGCGGTTTCGACCCCTCGGGCGCGGAAGCGTTCGATCCGACCGGAACGCCCGGTTCCGCGGCGGTCCGTGTGCGAGAGGATCGCACATGGAGTCTCGCAGGTGGCCCGAAGTGAAAAAAGTATCATCGCTCCGACTGTGCGCCTGCCACTGCGACCACAGAGACGACGCTGCGCACTCCCGGGGACCCCTTCTGGGGAGACGCGGCGCCCAGGAGGAGATCGTGCAGCAAGACACTGGCCCAAGCTTCATCTCGCATCCGCCGCGGCCCCGCCTCGATGACGGGCCCTCCGCACGCTTCGACGAAGGGTTCGGACGCGTGCTCGGGTCGTCGCCCGAGCTTCGCCGGCTGCAGCCGCTGTGCATGCGCCTGGCCGAGTCGGACCTTCCCGTCGTCATCTCCGGGGAGACCGGCACCGGGAAGGAGCTGCTGGCCGAATCGCTCCACGAACTCGGCCCGCGGGCCAGCCAGCCCTTCGTGGTCCTGGACTGCACCTCCATTCCCAAGAACCTCGTCGAGTCGGCGCTCTTCGGCCATGAGCGCGGCGCCTTCACCGGCGCCACCCAGGCCCGGCGCGGGGTCTTCGAAGAGGCGCACGGCGGGACCCTGCTGCTCGACGAGATCGGAGACCTCGAGTTCGACCTCCAGGCCAAGCTGCTGCGCGCGCTGGAGCGCCGCGAGATCAAGCGCGTGGGCTCCACCCGGCGCATTCACGTCGACGTTCGCATCATGGCGGCGACCCGCAGGAACCTGGCCGAGATGGTTCGAGCACGGGCAGTTCCGTGACGACCTCTACTTCCGGCTCGCGGTGACCCAGGTCGAGCTGCCGGCCCTGCGGCACCGAACCGGAGACGTCCGGCGCCTGGCTTGCGCCTTCTGGAACCGGCTGCGCCCGCACAGCCCGATGCCCGACTCGCTGCTCCCCCGACTCGAGGCGCGGCGTTGGCCGGGCAACGTTCGAGAGCTGCAGAACACCGTGGCGCGCTACGCCGCGCTGGGGGAGCTCGCGTGGATCCGAGGGACCGGCGCCCGGGAGGATGCTCCCGCGCCCGCCGCCCCGCACGAGGCCCCCGCCCCGGGTCCCGTGACCCAAGGTTTCGACCACATCCTCGCGCAGGGCCTGTCGCTTCCCGATGCGCGCAAGGAGCTCGTTCGGCAGTTCGAGCGCAGCTACGTCGAGCGAGCGCTCGCGGAGAGCTCCGGGTGCGTGTCCAAGGCCGCAAAGGCATCGGGCGTCGGCGCTCGCTACTTCCGCATGATTCGCGCGCGCTCCCACAAGCCGACCTGAGCGCCACGACTCACCACCAGAAGGTGGCCCGAATCATGAAGACGTCCTCGTCGGGGATGCGCGTGGGTGCCCCGCGGTTGCCCGCGTCCTGGTTGCCGGTCGTGGCCCCGAACCCATCGGGAGGGATGGCGGCGGACGGCGGCTGAACGCACAGGTTCGCGTTGCCGCCCATCTCGCACGTGCGCTCGTTGTACATGTAGCGCGAGTACTGGATCGAGATCTCTTCTCGAGACAGCCACGCCGTCCGGAAAACCATGCGCGGCGAGATGACTGCGAAGGACTGCTCGGGGATCCGCGAGTTGGGTTGGACCCGGTCATAGCGAGCCCCAACGCCAAACCAGGAGACCGCGCTGAAGAGTCCGTCGACCCCGTACTTCAGCTTGAGCAGGCCGTCGGCATCGGGGTCATCGCTGGTGACCTTGTTGAGCATCCCGTACAGCTTGAGCGAGAAGTCCATCCCCTGGCCGTAGAAGGTTTCACCCTCGAGCACGCGTCTGACGCTCTGCTCGTACTGGCCCATCACGGAATAGATCTCGCCGTTGCCGTTGCTGGCACGCTGAGGACTGTTGAGATAGTTGTCCACGATCCCGAACGTGAACTGCCCTCCCCCGCGTGAGTGAATGACCTCGATCGCGGGCCCCACGACCCCCGCCGACGCCGCCTTGATGTACGAGAATCCGGCGTAGAGGTAGCCCAGCTTCCCCCAGTCGATGCGGAGGTCGGGGCCGACGACCGTCATCGTTCCGTCCGGGGCATCGACGTTTTGGTCACCATCTCGGTCCTCCTCTCGCGCCAGCGCCTGGAGGTAGTGGGCGCCCACCTCGATGTCGTCGCGGTAGGCAAACCCGACGTGACCGTGATGTAGGAAGGTGAACCGGGCGGTGTTGAAGACTCGAGGGTCGGGGCGGCTGGTGCCGATGCCGTGCTCGAAGCTGAGGACGAAGTCCTTGATCAGGAACTCGACCTCACCGGCCTCCCCGATCGCGTGGGTCCGCCCGAAGAGATAGGTGTCGAGTTCCCCCGCGTCGTAGCGGCCCGCCGATCCATAGCGGTTGTCGAAGGAGCCGATCTTCCACAGCAGCCGCACGTTCTTCGCCTTGAGCGTGGGCGTCAGCGTGACGAAGCCTTGGGCGATGCCAAACTGCGCGTTGCCTTCCTTCCACGCGGCGTCGGTGAAGTTGAACCCCTGCAGCGACACGGTCCCGGTCGCGACGCTGTTGCCGTAGCTGAAGTACAGCTCGGACCAGTCCCGAGGGTTGTGCTGCGTGTACTGATAGCCCAGGTACTGGTCGTCGGGAATGACGGGATAGTGCAGCGTCGTGTCGCTCTGCCCCTCGGCGGGCTCCTCCCGTTCGCCGAAGCCCAGGCGCATCGGCGCGCGGATGTAGCCGTGGAAGTCGAAGCCCCAGTCGCCGCGCTGCGCGTCCTCGTCACCGCCGCTACGCGAGCTGAGCGTGCGACGCTCGACGCCGCCGCGTCCTTCTTTGCGCTCCCGTTCCGGGTACGCGTTGGGTCGAGACGTGGGCACCGGAGTACCCGCGGAGTTCGACATGTTCACGGTCGGGAGCGCCGCGCGCGAGTCGATGATGAGGTCCGACGACTCGGCCGGGTCGTCCTCGGCGGCGGGCTCGGGCGCGTCCTCAGCCTGCGCGGAATCGTCCGGATCGTCCGGATCGTCCGAATCGTCCGCGGTGGGCAGCGCCTCGTCCGACGTCGAGGGATCATCGACCGGCGATGCGGAGTCGCCCTGGGCGGGCGCGACGAGCGAGAGGAGCATGGGCAACACTGCAGCGTTCATGGGGTCGTTCCGCTCGTTTCGTCGAGGAAGGACAGCACCCACACCAGGGGCGCGTTCCAGTTGATCGCGATCTCGTTGGTGGACCACGACTCGATGTGGTCCACGAAGCACCGCTGCGCAGGGCAGCCCCCGAGCCCCGCCGCCTTGGCGTACGGGTCCTGGATCGAGGAGTTGGGACCGCCCGAGACGATGCCCGGCGGCGGCGCCGGATAGTCGGCGTCCTTCTGGTGGGCCCAGAAGCGGTGGTGCGGGTTCTCCAGCGGGTTCTCGCCGTAGCCGGTCACGTACGACTGCCACATCGGGTTGCGTCCCAGCAGGTAGTTCATCGCCTCGGAGGTCGCGTCGAGCAGCGCGGCGTCCTTCGAGAACGCGTAGCCCAGGCCCAGGACCACCGCGTTGTTGAGCACCAGCGAGTTGGAGCCCCACGGATAGTTGCCCGCACCGTTGGCCGCGAGCGCCACGCGATAGCCTTCCTTGGGCACCTGCACCGCGATGGCCCGCGCGACCTCGACGACGGCGTCTCGCGCGGCCTTGGCATCGGCCGGCGCGCGCTTGCTGCCCGCGGTGGCCATCGACAGCGTCCCCAACGAGCCAACGAGTTGCCAGTTCATCGGGGCCGCGTGACCGCCCTGCTCACGGCTCGGTCCGAGCACGACCCCAAAGAGATCGCCCTGCGCGTCCTTTCGGTACGCCGCATCCCCGGTAGTCAGGTACAGCTCGATCGCAGCCCAATAGAACTCGTCGGCGAGCCGCTCATCCTCGTAGGGGCCTCCGCCGACGTTGTCGTCGCCTGATGCGAAGAGGTCCGGTGTCTTCTTGGCCGCGACGTACGCCCGCTTGGCTGCCGCCAGGCACCGCCGCGCGAACGTGGGGTCGACCGTCTCGAACACGCGAGCCGCCTGGGCGGCCACCGCGGCCAGGTTGAGGGTGGCGGCGGTGCTGGGCCGATGCAGGAATCGCTCGGCGGTCGCGTCGGGAGGCGACAGCGGCAGATCGGACCACGCCTCCTCGTGCACCTTGTGGAAGGCCATGCCCGGCCACTTCGGATGGGTCGCGGGGACCTGCATGCGCAGCAGGAACTCCAGCTCCCAGCGCACCTCGTCGAGCAGGTCGTTCGTACCGTTGCTCGACTCGGGGATGTTCGTCGTGCCGTCGGCGAACGCGGCCGGACCCGCGCCGACGGCGGTCATGCGTTCGTAGGCATTGAGCAGCGTCCACACCGAGATTCCGGCGTTGACGACATACTTTCCGTGGTCGCCGGCGTCGTACCACCCACCCGAAACATCGAAGCTTCCTGTGCACCCCAGCGAGGGTTGGCAGGACACCTTCGAGTCGCTGCGGTGCCCGGCGGCCCGCGCCCAGCGCTCCTCGCCCGCGAAGGGCATGTCGATCTCGATGCCGCTGCGGTTGTGAAAGAAGAACCGAAGCGCATCGATGCTCATCGATCGATAGAGGTCATCGCGGATCGCGAACGGGTCGCTGCGGGCGTCCCCGGCCGCGATGACGTATCCATCCCCGGCCGTCGTCACCGCGCTGAAGTCGATCCAGTGCACGTGATCTCCGGAGGCAGCGTCGGCTCCGAACACGGTGCTCGTCCCCGAGGCGACCTCGTCGCCGGCGGCGTCCATCAGCGTCCAGGCCACCGGTTCGGACACCGGATCCCGCAGCACCGCAAACTTGGCCCGCTCCGGGAGGTATCCGACCTGGTTGACGCGCACCGGCGGCGCACGAAGGTGGTCCGGGGGCGGCGGCGGCGTGTACTCGGGATCGGAGAGCGCGACGTCGTCCAGGCACACGCGAATCGGAGCTCCGCTCGCCAGCGGGCCACCCATGGAGAACGACAGCTCGGCGGCGTCGTCATCCCCGCGCATCACGAAGTGGCCGACGAAGCGCTGCGGCTGCGCCCCGACCTCGACGCGGCTGGCCCAGTACTCGTCGTAGGGCGGCCCGACCTGCGCGACCTTGGGCAACAGCTCGGTGGGGGGCGTGGCCGTCGCGCTGAATTCCACCTGGTACACGTGCCCCGCGACCAGCGACAGCGCCCGGTGGCGGACCTGGGCGTCCCACGCCGTCTCCCCGGCGGCGTCGAGATCGACGCACAGGGCGCCCTCGTCGAGCATCGCGCGTCCCTGGGCGAGCTCGACCATGGATGCCTTCCACGGCGCCAAAGTCCCGTCATCGAAGGCACCGTTGCGAATGAGGTTGTGGTCCCCCTCGATGACCGGCGGCGGCCCATCGTCTCGGACGACGAGCGGCGCGTCGGGCTCGGTGGCGCTGGGGGCTTTGGTGGCCGTGCAACCGAGCGCGAGCACGGCGACGAAAGGAGCGGTCCGATACTTCACTTCGCAGTGCACCCGTAGAACGAGACGTCATCAATCCAGATGTCGAACGCGGTCTGTGCCGAGTCGAACTGGAACTGAACCCCATAGACCGCGCTGCGATCGAGACCGCCGGGTCTGGGCATCCCCCAGCCCGGCATCTGCTTCATCTCCTCGAAGGGGATCACATACTGCCGCCAGGCCTCCTCGAGCTCGATGGTCTTGCCGAAGTCGTTGAAGCATTCTGTGCACTGACCGCCATCGGCGTCCGTGGCGACGTCGGGAATCTTCACCCGGAGGCTGTCGCCGCTGTCCGGTCCACGCCGAGCGAAGAAGGTGATGCCTTCGTATGCGCTCGCGTCGTAGGCCGCCTTGGGGTTGAGGAAGTTGAGTCCGTACCCGGCGAACACGACCGCGCCACCGGAGGTCGTGCCTTGGAACCGCGCGGCGTAAAGCGAGCCGTTCGCGCCTCCAACGGCTTGAGAGAACGTGCCGCCGAGTCGGCCCGCGATGGGCTCGACCGATGACCCGACCTCGTCCAGGAAGGTGTAGACGTAGCCGCCACGTCCCTGCTGTTCGACCAATCGATGGTCGTTGTCTTCACCATCCTCGATGACCGCCGCGCGGCCGCAACCGCCCATATCCATGCGAGGAGCCCCGGCGGCGGGCTCCGAGGATGCGCCGTCCGCAGCGGAGCACGCGGTGCATGCCCCTGCGAGCAGCAGGACGAGCGTTGACTCTGTTCCAGTTCCCATCGGCAAATCCTGTGGCTAGAAATCGACGCAGTAGCCGAACATGGCGGCGGCGTCGGGCGCCAGGTCGGCGTTGAACGCCACCCCGGAGAAGGTCGCGAGCCCATCCACGACGTCCTCGAGGACCACGTTCCACGACTGATTGATCACCCCGCCGACGTCCAGCTCGATGACCCACGTGACCGAGCTGCCCGAGACGTTGGTGACGATCACGTCGTTGCACTCTCCGGTGGCCCAGGCGCTCTGCTGAACGATCTGCACCTGCAGCTGCCCGTCGTTGCTGGTCTCGAAGCTGCCCGAGGACGACTCGCTCCCTCCAGAGCTCTCCGCATCGCCGGTGCTCGTAGATGCGGTCGTCTCCATGCTGGGGTCGTTGGACGAGCTCGAGGTCGTGGTGGGGGTCGACGTGCTCGTGCTCGTGCTCGTGCTCGTCGTCGTCGTCGTCGTCGAAGTGGTCGTCGTCCCGGTCCCGTCGTCGGGTCCCTCGGTCGAAGCGTCGGAGTTGCTCCCGAACACGGACGGTTCTTCCGTCCGCGGCGCTTCGGCGCACCCGGGCAGCGAGACCGCCATGCACGAGAGCGCGAGCCAGATCGGGATGCGCTGCATGACGTTGGATGAAGAAGCACGCCGCGTGCCAGGTACGAACCCCGCGTGGTTCGCCTCGTTTGCCCCACCAACCGGATCTCCGCTTTCCAGGGTCGGAAGGGTCTGTTCCACGCCGGAGCCGACCGAGCCTCGTCGAAGGGCCGGAACGCATCCTTCCGCTCCCCGCGATCCCGCGACGGGAACCCGCCGCGCACCGAGGCCGACCTGGACCGCCGCTTGCACGGCTCCGCCTGCGAGATGGTCCGTCGACAGGTACACCTCCATCCGACCCGCGCGCCTGCGGGTGGGCGAACGGCACGGCCATGATCATCGTGTTGATCGGCGTGTGCGGAGCGGGGAAGAGCACACTGGGACGCGCACTGGCCCGTCGCCTGCCGGCACGATTTCACGACACCGACCATCGATGGCCGGTCCGCGGGTGCGAGCCCGACGAGTCCGACTGGATCGGGTCGGTGGCCGAGGCGCTGCGGGCCGCTCGAGGCCAAGAGCACCTCGTGGTGGCGTGCCAGGCCCTACAGCGAACACAACGCGATATCCTCCGGCGAGCGTGCGTGGAGATTCGCCTCGTCTTTGTTCACCCCTCGTCGCTGACGCTGGCGGAGCGGCACGACGTGCGTCGCCTGCAGACGATGGGGCGCGTTCCGCCCCTTGCGACCCAGCTGCGGGAGCTCGAGCCGCCGAGCCCCCGCGAAGACGCCTTGTTCGTCGACAACGAAGGGCCGGTGGAGACCGTGGCCGACCGCATCGTCGCGGCGCTCATGCTCGAGGTCACGCCGGTGGCCCTCCACGTTGGACAGCGGGACTCGTGAACCCGACCGTCCCGGCCCGCGCGCATCGGGAGGTTCGGTGCCGGTGATGACCACCGTGGCCGCGTGCCTGTGCGTGTTGCTGGCCCTGCAGCCCGCGACCCCGCCCCAGGACGCTCGGGATCGGGTGGAGCTCGGGCTGGGGCCGGACGACGGCCTGCTCAGCGCGCAGGACGTCGAGTTGACCCTGGCCGCCCAGCTCTTCGATGCGCAGCTCGACGCTCACGTCGCACCGCTGGGCTCGGGAGACCTGCTGGACCGCATCGCGTGGGCGGAGGCCCAGGTCGAGCCAGACGTCCTGGCCGTCTTCTTCACCGAGCGGGTCGGCGAGGGCCGGCGGCTGTATCTGCTCGAGCCCCGGACGGGCGGACTCTGGGTTCGAGAGCTGCCGCGCACCCAGGATGACGACCTGCTGCTCGAGAGCCTCGGCGCGATGGTCCGCGGAATTTCGACGGCGCTCCGCGATGGCCCGCCGCGGGGCATGACCGAGGTCACCCGACCCTCCGTACCGGAGCCCGAGCCTCCGAAACCGGAGCCCGAACCCGAGCCCCAGCCCGAGCCCGAGGTCGCGACGCCGCGGCCACGCCCGCATCTGTCCGTCACCGCGGCTTATCTCGGCGGCATGTTGGCGCGATCGCGTCCGTGGCAAAGCGGCGGCGTCATCGGCCTGGGCGTCGAACTCCCCGTCCACGTGGTCTTGGGCGTTCGGGTCGGGTTGTTCGCTCCGGCCCCCGTGAAGGGACCACCGGCCCTGCAGCTTTGGCGCGTCCCCGTCCGGCTCCACGGCGCCTACCGATTCCGCCCGAACGCAGATCTCCGGCCGGAGCTCGGAGTCGGGCTGGTCGTGGGGACCATGGCCTGGAGACCCGGCGACGGCGACGCCGACGACGGCGGGCGGCCCGGAGAGGCCGTTCGAGTCGCGCTGGCGCCCCAGGCGGGCCTCTCGTGGCGCCTGGCGGGCGGTTTCGGACTTCACATGAACACGATGCTCGATGTGTGGGTCTCGAACGCGGACCTCGTGGTCGAGGTGGGGACTGCGCGTCGGTCGCAACTTCGCCCCTTCGTGCTCACAGCGGCGCTCGAAGCGGGTGCGCACTACACGTTTTAAGCGCTCAGACTCGCTAAGATGGGGGCCAGGCGCGCGTCTCGGCCATGCCCTCGTTTTTTTTCATGCATTTTGCCGTCGTCGGACCCTCTTGTCCGACAGATGACGCTCGTGCTCGCAGCTGTGACGTGGGACTGGCCGGTGGCTGAACCCGCGGACGCGAACGCGGCCGACCTCGCGCTGGTCGAGGCGGCGGCGCGAAAGGAGCAGGCGGCGTCGCGCGCCCTGGCCGCGCGTGCCCTGCGGCTCGTCCGGCCGATTGCGCGTTCGATCTGTTCGGACCGCAGCGAGCAGGACGACGCGCTTCAGCTGGCGCTCATGGAGGTCTTGCGCGCAACGGCCAGCTACCGCGGGTCCGGCTCGCTCGACGGCTGGATCCGGCGGATCTCGACCCGCGCAATCATGCGGCACGCCAAGAAGCGGCGGGCGGCTCGAATCCGGGTGGAGAGCACCGACACCCCCGACGATCGCGAGGGGGTCTCCATGAACCTGACCATGCTCGAGACCCTGCCCAGGCCGCTGGAGCACTATCTCCACGCCTTGCCGGAGGCCCAACGGATTGCGCTGGTGCTGCGACACGCCGCGGGGCACAGCGTCGTGGAGGTTGCCGACATGACCGAGGCGCCCGTGCCGACCGTTCGCTCCCGGATCAAGAAGGCACAGCAGGAGCTTCGCCGCCTGATCCAGCGTGACCTGAATCTCGGCCTGCCTGCCGCCGCACAAGGGGTCAAGACCTCATGAGCTCTCAACCTGACTTCCGAGACGCGCGCTGGCGAAAGCTTCGCGACGCCGAAGCGGCAGACGAGCCCCTGGACGCCTTCGACCAGGAATTCCTCGCCTCCTACCAGCCGCGAGGCGAAGCGGAGCGCGCCGAAGCCGAGCTCATGGGCGCGCTCGAACGACTCGGGTCGGGTCGTTCCGCCGACGACGGCCACGATCCCCAGCACACCCAGGACGACGCTGCGCTGCTCGACCGGCTGGTCGGGGACTACTGCGACAGCGGTCCCGAGGCCGACGTTGATGCCCGGGGCTCCCAATCCCCTCTCCGTCGAAACCTGACCATCGCCGCCCTGGGTGCGGCCGCCGCCGTGGCCGTCGCAGCCGTGGCGTTCGGCGTCACCGCCCCGTCCGCCCCGACCGAGGCGCCGGTCGTGGCCGAGCTGGAGCGACCCTCCCCCGGACCGGGGGACGCCGACGTCTCCGATGCGCACCAACCCCGTCAGGCCCCCGCACCGCACGGAGATCCCGACGTCGCCGGGCACGATTCGGGGTTCGTCCTCGCGTCCGGGGCGTTCGAACGTCCCGTGGGCAGCGACACAGGCGCGCTCGCCTGGGGAACCCATCGTGCGTCCGGGGGGTCGGAGGATACGTGTCTGACCTACGCGCAGACCGAGGTTTGCCTCGAGGCCGGCTCGACCGTTCGCCTCGGCGAGGACGACGGGACCGCGCTCGAGCTGGTCGACGGAGCGATCACGATCACGGCCGACCAGACGGTCGAGCGCACCTTCGCGATCGTCGTCGCGGGCACCCGGTACGAAGCCCGCGAACCGACGGTGACGCACCTGTCGTTCGCGCGCCGAGACAGCGCCGCGTCGGTCACGGTCGAGCGGGGCTCCATCGCGAGGTTCGACGGGGACCAGCGCACCCAGGTAACCGCGATGGCCGAGCCACCCCGGACCAAGGAGAAGCCGACCGACGCCAAGACGCTGCTGCTGGAGGCTCGAACGAAGCGAGCCGCCGGAGACACCGCGGGCGCGACGAGAGCCTACGCGTCCTTTCTCGAGCACTACCCCAAGGCCCCAGCCGCGGCGCCGAGCATGGTGACGCTGGCGGAGCTGTATCTGTCGCAAGGCCGGGCCAAGCTCGCGCTCAAGTGGTTCGACCGCTACATCAAGCGGGGCGGCACGCTCGACGAAGAAGCCCGCTACGGGGCCATTCGAGCGCTGCAAGTGATGGGCAGGCGTGCCGACGCCCGCAAGCGCGCCGACGATTTTCGCACCCGCTATCCAAGCAGTGGCTACGCGCCGAAGCTGCCGTGACCCGCATGCGAACGCTGCACTGGCTGGTCTTGGGGAGCCTGGGCTCGGTCGCGTGCCGAACCGAGTTCGTCACCGCCAGGCTCGCCGCCGACACCGCGACGGACTCGACCTCGACCTCGACCGCGGACGCCTCCACCGCCGCGTCCAGCGGGGACGAGGCCGACAGCACGTCGACGAGCGGCGGCGAGGAGACCTACCTCGACACGACCGGGCCGCGTCCGACGTGCGAGGCGCCCCAAGGTCACTCGGTGTGCGACACCGACGACGACCCGATGCACGCCATCGGGCTGGGCTGCGACTCGGGACCCTTCGACTCCACGCCGGTCTTCGGCGCATCGATCACATCACCGGACCCGGCGGGCTATCGAGTCGTGCGCCAGTTCGGCAACGAGACGTTCACGGCCCGTGAGGGGGTGAGCATGCTCGTGTTGGGAACCGGAGTCCTTCCCGAGCCCGACGGCAGCGATGCCATCGTCGTTCCCATGGGCCAGACCAGCGAGCCGGGGCCTGGCAACGGCAACCCCGACGACGCGTCCCTACCCCCTCCCATCGTCGCCGAGTCCGGGAGCAGCGGCGCCCCCTTCGAGGGTTGCGACGGCGCGGGCGACTGCAGCGACTCCCTGCCGCCTGCGTTCGAGGCCGGACCTGCCCACGACCTGGTCTGGCTTCAGTTCGAGGTCGACGTTCCGCCGGGGACCTTCGGCTATCGCGCCGACCTCGCCTGGTTCTCGGCCGAGTTCCCTCGCAACGTGGAGCAGCGCACGGACCTGTTCGTGTGGTGGCAGGTCAGCGAGGCGTTCACCGGCAACGTGGCGCACCTCGACGACGGCCAAGCGATGTCCGCATCGTCCTTGGTCCCGACCATTCTCGATCGCGGCATCGTCGGGAATGCGCCGGCCCTGCTCGGCACGGGCTTCGAGGGTACCAGCCCTTCCGAGTGCAGCGTCCCCGGCGGAACCTATGCGAACTGTCCTCGAGGGGCAGGAACGGATTGGCTGGAGATCGCCGGCCCCACCACGCCCGGCGAGCGACTCGAGACCACGATCGCGCTCTTCGACCTGGGCTCGGCCGACATCGACACCACCGTGCTGGTGGACGACTGGCGCTGGCACTGCGACGGCTGCAGGCTGGGTCAGGACTGCGGAGTCCACCCGCGCTAGTACCTCGTGTCTTTTCCGCTGCGCATCCCTCCGGGACGCTCCACTCTCTTGCTACGTACCGGTCCGGTGGGCGCAAACCCGGAACGGACTTCCGACCTGCGGCACTAGCCGCCGGCGTCAGTACGGAAATCCGGGGATGGCGAGTTCGACCGAGTACAGGGCGTTGCCTGCGTCCGGATTTCCCGCGGTCATGTAGAGCGTGCGCATCTGCGGTCCGCCGAACGCGGCGTTGGTCAGCTGGGGCGCGACCTCGATCTCACCCAGCGTCTCCCCCTCGGGGTCCAGGACGACGATCCTGCCCTCGCTGTGAAGCGTGACGTAGAGGTTGCCCGCGCAGTCGACGGCCATGCCGTCCACGCCGCTCAGTCCGCTGCCCCACGCGCTTCCGGGCGTCACCACCGAACCGTCGGGCATGAGGTCGTATCGCTGCACGCCGCCGGGATGACCGACGTACAGGACATCGCCCTCCGGCGCCAGCGAGATCCCATTGGGCTGGGAGAGTCCGTCCTCGAAGCGATCGACGACGCCCTCGGGCGTGACGCGATACACCCCGGTGACCGGCTGAGGACGCGGTTGCGGCGCCTGGTAATCGGGGTCGGTGAAGTACAGGGTACCGTCGGCGGCGACCGTGAGGTCGTTGGGAGAGTTGAAGCGCTGCCCTTCGTATCCGTCGACCAACACCGTGCGGACGCCCGCGTTCGGGTCGTAGCTCGAGATCGCCCCCTGGGCGTGGTCTCCCCCGATCAACGCACCGTCGATCCCGATCGCGAGGCCGTTGCTTCCGCTGTCGCCGAAGAGCTCGGTCAGACCCACACCCGGCTCGTACAGGAGGATTGCGGCAGGTGGAGGCTGCCCCTGAAACCAGAAGTGGGAGAGCACCAGCTGTCCGTTCCACCACACCGGACCTTCGAGCAGGCCGCCTGCGCCGACGGACGTGGACGAGTCGTCCAGCGCCACGGCGGTCATGTCGGGCCGAGGCAAGGGAGAGTCGGGGAACGCCTCCTGCGGGCAGCGCTCCTGCGGCGACACTCCGCCGGTGCTCGTGTCGTCGCTGGCCGACTCGGAGGGCTCGGTCACGGAGGATGCCGCCGTCGTGGATGTCCCGGGGTCCGAGGCTCCCGTCGGACCGGAGCCGCCCTGGGTCGAGCCCGGGCCGCCGGTTTGCCCGCCGTCCGCGGATGCGGTGGTCCCAGCGGTGTTCTCGTCGGAAGACCCGTCGGTCTGCGAAGTCTCGGTGCCGGCGCTGCCGCAGCCGAGCAGCACCGCGGCGGCGAGAAGGGTGGGGATGACGGGGATGGGCTCGAGGCAGAGCATCGTGTTCTCTCGCGTTCAGCCGGCGGGCGGGAAGCTCACCAGGTTGAGCCCGGCCCCGGTCATGTCGGAGTAGGTATAGGGCGTATCGAGCCCCTCGACGGTCAGCTCGATGGCGTAGCCGTCGGGATCGATCTTGTGCGCGCGTCCGAAGGGGGCCGCGCCCGCCCATTGGTCGACCACCCAGACGAAGCCGTCGATGTCGATGCTGACGCCGACGGGAATGTTGCACTCGGGCAAGGTGACGCGCGTGACCGTACCAGCGGCAGCATCGTAGTGCGCCAGACCGCAAACCTCATTGGTCGCCACCCACGCGTCCCCGTCCCCATCCACCGCCAGGCCGCGAAGCGTGCCGTCGATCGTCACGACATCCTCGAAGGACTCGGAGTCGACATCGAACCTCAGCAGGCGATTGTCGAACTCGGCGGTGACGTAGGGGTTTCCGCCCTTGTCCATGGCGATGCCGTAGAAGCGCTCGATGCCGGCGGGGCCTTCGAATCGCTGCACCTGCATGGTCTCGAAGTCGACGCGGAAGAGCGCCGCGTTGTCCTTGCCGATCATCCACAGGTTTCGGCTGCGATCGACGGCGCCGCCGTACATGCCGCCCCACTCCGCCGAGCCATCCCAGTTGGGCACCGACGTCTCGTCCTCGATCGCGCCCGTTTTGCCGTCGAGGCGCTGGATGTGCACGGTCATGTCGGCACCCATCGCGCTGACCCACAGGCTGGGTTCTCCGCCGCAGTCCTCGGCCTGCGGGTCGTTGCCCGAGTCCCACGCGGCCGCGCGAGCGCCCGCCCACAGCTCGGTGGTCCACAGCACGCACTCGTCCTCCCCCCACGGGAGAACATCGTCGGGCCCGCTGGAGGTCTGAATCTGGCCGTCGTCGTTGAAGTCCTCGCAGCCGCTTTCGGGGTCTGCGGCGATCTTGACCACCGAGCCGCCCGCGCCGCGGTTGAGCACGGCGACATCGCCGACGAGGTTGACCGTCGTGCGAGAGGGGTCGGTCTCCGTGCTGGGACCGGTCCGGTAGCGGCCGATCTCGTTCCCCGTCACGGTGTCGATCTTGCTGACCGTGCCGGCCGGCGAGTTCGCGATCCAGATGTTGCTGAAGGCGACCTCGGACAGGCCACCGCCGCCGCCCTCGCCGCCGCACCCCGGTCCAGGGCCTCCCGAACCGTTGGATCCGACGTCGAGCCTAGGACCGGTGTCCGAGGCGTCGCCACTGGCCATCGTCGAGGCATCACCCTGCGTTGGGCCCGTCTGACCGGGCCCATCCGTGGCTCCGCCATCCCCTCCGGGCATGAAGCCCTGCCCGTCGTCCTCGACCGTGCAGCCCAAGGGCAACACACACATCATCCAAGCCAAGCCCCACCGCATCGTAGGAGCGCAGTGGCCCGGAGCTGCCTGAAGTGATGAACATATTTGCCGCCGGAGATTTCTTCATCGTACCGGGTCGCCGGCGACCACGGCACCGACGTGCGACCCCTTCGATGCGCAGCGCTCGTGGCTGCCGGGCACCTCTGGGCGGGGTGCGACACGTCGGCCGATGGCGCTGACGCGTCCTCGGCGACCGACTCCGGCACCGACTCCGGCGACACCGACGAACCTCAGACGCGTTTGGGGCCCTGTGCGCTGGCCACCGGCACCGACGATGCCCTGCTCCAGGCCGCGTTCGATGCCTGGAAATCCGAGCTCGTCGTCACCGAGGGTGCCGGCGGCTTTCGCCGCGTCGTCCGTCCGGACACCCCCGATGGCGTGCCCAACTCGACCGTCTCCGAGGGCATCGCCTACGGCATGCTCATCGCGGTCGCCATGGACGACCAGCCGCTGTTCGACGACCTGTGGCAGTACTCGCAGCTGTGGCTCGATCAGCACGGGCTCATGCAGTGGTACATCGACCCGACGGGCACGCAGGCCTGCCCCGGCCGCGACCCCGACGAGGTCTGCGGCGCCTCGACCGACTCCGACGAAGACATGGCCTGGGCGCTCCTGCTCGCCGCCCAGCGCTGGGGCGAGGGCGGAGCGCTCCCGCAAAGCTACCTCGAGACCGCGCGCGCCCAGATCGAGCGCATCTACGAGAACGAGGTCGAGCGCGGCTTCGAGGTGATCCGGCCCGGAGACACCTGGGGCGGCTACCAACAGACCAACCCCTCGTACTTCGCGCCTGCCTACTACCGCGCGTTCGGGATCGTGACCGGCAACACCGAGGGTTGGCAGGCCGTGGTCGACAGCAGCTACGAGGTCATCTTCAACAGCCTCAACGAGACCAACGGTAACACCGACAACGGACTCGTGCCGGCGTGGTGCAACTACGAGGGCACGCCGGTTCCTCCCGAGCCGCCCGGCCCCGGCCAGCTGCCCGACGACAACTGGCAGTATGACGCGGCCCGCATCCCGTTCCGCATCGTCCAGGACTACTGCTACCACGAGGAGCCCCGAGCGCTGGAATACCTCGAGCGCATCAACGGCTTCTACGCGGACATCGGCATCGACGAGATCGTCGACGGCTACGCACTCGATGGCACGCCGCGACCCGACGAACGCTCCGACGCACCCACCATGTCCGCGGTGTTCATCGGCTGCGCAGCCGCGGGCATGATGGCGGACGATGAGGGACAGGCCTTCGTCGACCGTGCCTACGAGCGCCTCGCCGGACTCGACCTGCTCACCCGTAGCCGATACTACCAGCGCTCATGGACCGTGCTCTCCATGCTGATGCTCAGCGGCGCCCTGCCCCCCTTGGACGCCGAGCGCTTGGTGGCCGAAGGCTGAGCGGGCTCAGCCCACGACGATCACTTCGCACGGAAAGCTGGCCTCGACCTCGTGGGGCTGGCCGTCCTGCAGCGACTCGCAGCTCTCACCGAGCAGGCGCATCGTCGACTCGTCGACGAGCTCCCAATCAACCGGACAGCTCAGGTCCACGCCGTCGAGCTCGACGTCTCCGGCCGCACAGGCCTCCGCAAGGTCGAGGATCTCCCCGTTGATCTCGAACTCGCAGGGCACGAAGCCTGCGACCAAGCTGTTGAACGCCTCCTCCAGCGCGGTGGGGTCGTTGGCGGTGAACAGCGTCGCGGGGTCCGCCGGCGACGGATCGTCCACCCAGTCGTCGCCCCACTCGTCGAATGCGGGGTCGTCGTCGTAGCGCGCGCGCCCCGAGCCGACGTTGGCGAGGTGCTGCAGGTGCTCGACATCCGTGATGCTGTCCCCGACCGCGATCACGAAGACGCTGATGCCCATGTCGTACAGCTGCTGCGCAGCGTCGACGGCGACGCCCTTGCTCGCCCCTGCGCACGCATCCGGGCATGCGCACGTGTCGGGGTCGCCATCGGTCGCCACGATGACTGCCTTGCCGCCGCCGCCTTCGAGGCCCGCGAGCAGCGTCCCGACCGCGAGCAGGGATTCACCCGTCGGCGTGTCGCCCAGCGGCGCCGCGGACTGGTACTCCATCGCCATCGCGGCTCGGCTGTCCAGGCTCGGCTCGATGGTCGTCAGGTCGGGACATCCGGCCGCGTCGCCGTTGGTGTACAGGCTCATGCCAAAGTGGATGTCGGACTCGAAGTCCCCGACGACGCCGGCGTTGGCCTCCAGCAACGCCGTGAACACGGCATCCCACCGCGCAACGCCAGACGCGCCCAGGGCATCCGACATCGACCCGGACTGATCGAGCAGCAGCATGATCGTCGCGTCACCAGGGGTGATCTCGGCGCTCACGTCCGCGCACTCCTTTCCCGGCGGGGTGTCGGGGTCCTCGCCGACGACGTCCAGCTTGGGAGACGTCTCGTCACCCAGGCCCTCGGTCCCGGCCGTCGTCCCGTTCGTCATGGCCGCCGAGTCGAACCCCTCGGTCTGCGCGCCGTCGAATCCCTGCCCCGGTTCCTCGGCGCGACAGGCCACGAGGCCGAGACAACCAACCCACATCAGAACGTGAAGCCGCATCACCGAGCGCAGAGGATTCTGCGGGCGCAAACCGGTGAAAAAATCTCTCGATCACCGCGCTCTTGCCCAAAGGCCCCGCAGCACCCTGGGTGCTGGCCATCCCGAGATGCCGCATGTTCGGCCTCCATTCTCAACTTGACGAGCATGGTCAAGCTCCCCGAGGCCAAGGCCGCCTTCGACTCGGTGGGCTGGCAGAAGCTCGTCCGCCAAGCGTGGCCGGTCACCAAGGTCATGTGGAACACCTGGCGTCGCACCAGGGCCATGCGAAAGCGCTGGCCGTGGAGACCCGCCGCCCCCCAGCGCGGGGGTGGCGGTTTCACCAGGATCATTGGCGACCGCGCGGCTGGGCGCGATGGAACCGTGCATGTAGACCGATCGGCGATGTTCGTCGTGACTCGAGACCTCGCAAGGGCCGCCTTGGCGTCGCTGCTCCTCACCCTCGCATGTGATTCGCCGCCTTCAGCGGTCGCGGAGAACCCCGACGCCGACGCCCTCGCGGCGCTGGAGCGGCTGGAAGCTGCGCGTTCGGACCGCTTGGTCGCACGACCCGAAGCGCGGGCGTGGCAGCGCCGAGCACTCTATTTTGCGCTCGTCGACCGCTTCGCCAACGGCCGGCCCGACCTCGACGACGCCCACGGCGAAGCCAGCTGCAACAACCCCAACGACCCAGCCGCCTACCAGGGCGGAGACCTCCCCGGGCTGCGGGCGCACCTGGACTACATCGACGACCTCGGCGCGGATGCGCTGTGGGTGACGCCCCTGTATCGGGGCGTCGAGCAGCGCCAAGGCTCCAACTGCGGCTTCCCTGGATACTGGGCGGACTTCGCCGATCCCTACGTGCTCGCCCTGGATCCTCGCTTCGGCAGCGCCGAGGACTTCGACGGTCTGCTCGCCGACGCACACGGTCGCGGCCTTCGCGTCATGTTGGACATGGTCATCAACCACGCCGGCTACGACGCCACGCTCGTCGAGCAGCATCCGACATGGTTTGCCGACGCGGCCTTCTGCCAGTCGGGAGACCCGGACATCGACTGCTCGCTTGCGGGCCTCCCCGACTTCATCCTCGCCGACCCCGGTGCTCGGGACTATGTCACCGACCTGCACCTGCAGTGGGTCGAACGCTTCGACATCGACGCGATTCGGATGGACACGGTCAAACACGTCCGTCCGGAGGTCTTCGCCGAGTGGCTCGACGCGATGCACGATGTCCGCAGCGACCTGTTCACGGTCGGAGAGCTCCTCGACGAGCACAGCTACGACCGCTTCGACCCGTACCTTGACGCAGGGTTCGACGGGCTGTTCAACTTTCCGCTGCGTCGCGGATTGATCGAGACCTTCGCGCTGGGTCAGTCGACCAACGCGGTCGCCGGGCGCATGCAACATACCCTCGAGCGCTTCGGGCCCGAGGGGACGGCGAGCATGGTCAACCTCTTGGACGACCACGACGTGCCGCGCTTCCTCTCGGAGATCCCCGGCGACGTGCCGCCAGCCGAGGCTCAGGCGCGCTACGGCCTGGCCTTGACGGCGTTGCTGACGATGCCCGGCGTTCCGCAGATCTACTACGGCAACGAGCTGGGCATGTACGGGGGCGGAGATCCCGACAACCGTCGCTTCATGCCCGGCTGGGCGTTCAGCGAAGCAGGCAGGGCACAGCCCCACCCCGGATTCCTGCCCAACCCCGGCAACGTCCACGACCACGTTGCCCGCCTGCTGTCGGTGCGCAAGCAGTTCCGAGCGCTGCAAGACGGCAGCTATCACGAGCTGTGGCGCCAAGGCGCTCCGCAGAACAACAACGTGTGGAGCTTCCTGCGGGAGCCGGCCGATGGCGGTCCCGCGGTCGTCGTCGGCTTCAACAACGGCGGTCTACCCACCGATGGGCCGGTCCCGCTGCACGTCGGCGCCTGGTTCGACGACGGCGACGAGCTCGTGGACATGCTCGGGGGCGGAGCCTCGTACGTCGTCCAGGGCGACACGCTGTGGCTGGAGCTCGCAGCGCGGAGCTCGGTGGTCCTGGTTCCCGCCGATGCCTCCGCCCCCGGCCCGTCGACGCGCCTCACCTTCGAGGTGGACGCGGACACGCAGTGGGGACAGAGCGTGTACCTGTCCGGAAGCAGCGCGGCTCTGGGTGCGTGGGTGCTCGGCGACGCGGTCTCCATGGCGCCCGATCAGTGCGAAGGCACGCGCTGCCGCTGGAGAGCCGAGGTCGATGTCCCCCTGGACTCAGACCACGCGTACAAGTTCGTCAAGATCGACGGCGAGCTCGACGTGCTGTGGGAGAGTGGCTTCAACCGCACGATCGTCGCGACCGAGGACGTCGACCTCGGCCCGGTCGACTTCCGGCAGTGATTCCGCGTCGTCGCGCAGCCGGCTATGCTCGCCTGCGATGGAGGCGCGGGTGCAGCAGCGGGTCCTGAGCGTGGTCGCCCCCGACGCGCAGGAGATCATCGTCCAGGACGTGACGGTGCTGATGCCCATCGAATCCACGATCGCCACCATCGACGTCGACGGCCGGGGCCATACCGTCGATCGATCGTGCTTCATCGTGGCGCCCTCGGGTGCACGTCTGCGCGCGACGGCGTCCTGTGCGGTGGCATCGGTCGCCGTGCTGACGTTCTCGCCCGAGGCCCGAACGCGGATGGTCGCGACGCACGGCGAGGTCGGCGTGGACCCGCTCCTCGTAGAGACGTGGTTCGCAGCCGCCGCACTGCTCCCGCGCACGGTTTGGATCCACGAGCTGGTGCACCGTTACCTCTTCGAACGACGCGTGATCGAGGCCCACGAAAGCGAGGCGTCTTGGTTCCTGGAGACGGAGATCCTCAAGGAGGTCTACTTTCTGTTCCGCGACCGAGACGAGGGGGCCGGTCGAGCCTCGATCCAGCACGGGCACGGGAGAGCGGTCGCCCGGGTGCTCGAGTACATGCACGCCCATCTCACGGACTGGCGATCGATCGAAGCCCTCGCCAAGCTCGCTGGAACCAGCCAACGCTCGCTCACGCGGGCCTTTCGAAAGGAGCTCGGCACCACCCCCGCGGCGTACTGGCGAGACCGCAAGCTCGATGCTGCCCTGGACCTGCTGCGCGGCGGCGTCTACAGCGTGGCCGAGGTCGCCGAGCGGATCGGCTACGACAACCCCAGCGCCTTCGGCGACGCGTTCCGCCGTCGATTTGGTCGCTCACCATCGGCGTTCAAGCCCCATGGACCCGTCCGTGGCGCCCCGTAGCGCGAGCTCCCCGGCCCGGGAGGTTTCTCGTTTGTGTCTCGAGGGCCGCGGCAACACCATGGTCCTGTGAACACCGCCGCGCGCATCCGAGGCAGCTTGTTGGGACACGCCCTCGGCGACGCCCTCGGCGCGCCGTTCGAGGGACGGACGCCCGAGACGATCCGCGCGCGCTATCCGAGCCCGGCGAGGATGCTCTTCGACCCTCCCCAGAAGCGTCTGCGCTACACCGACGACGCCCAGATGGCCATCGCGGTGGCCGAGGTGCTGGTCGAGATGGACGAGCCCACCGCCGAGGACTATGCCGCCAGCTACGTCCGCAACTTCGAGACGTGGCGGGGCTACGGTGGGGGCGCCAAGCGTACGATCCGCGCCCTGTCCGAAGGCGCCACCGTCGACGAGGCGGCACGCATCGCGTTCCCCGACGGCTCGTACGGCAACGGTGCGGCGATGCGGGTCGCCGCGGTCGGGCTGCGCTTCGCCACCGACCGAGCGAAGCGCATCGAGCAGGCCGACCGCAGCGCCCGCCCGACCCACTGCCACCCGATCGGGGTCGACGGTGCGGTGTTGGTCGCCGCAGGCACGGCCTTCGCGCTGCGGACCGCGGACGAGGCGTTCGATCGCGACGCCTTGTGGAAAGAGCTGGGGGGGCTCGCGGTCAGCCGCGAGTTCGAGACCCGTCTGGGCGAAGCTCGCGCGGTGACCGAGCCCGGACAGATTGCAGCCCTGGGCACCGGGATCGCGGCCCACGACTCTGCGGTCACCGCCCTGGCCGTACTGGCGCTCTTCCCCGACGACTACCCCGCCGCCGTCTCCCACGCGGTCTGCCTGGGCGGCGACTGCGACACCATCGCCGCGATGGCCGGGGGCCTGGTCGGCGCGCGCGTGGGCGCACAGGCCCTCCCCGAAGTCTGGCTCGAGCGCCTCGAAGATGGAGCCAAGGGCCGCTGCTACATCGACACGCTCGCCACCCGCCTCGCCGCGCGCACGCCCCAGTAGAACGCGGTCGACAGCGCGCCGACTGATATCCTCGCAGTGCATGGCGGACGACAAGCGAGGGGTCACCCGGAGCGTGATGGACGACCTGGTCGGCCAAGGGTTCATGTTCACGGCGCTCGACGTCTCGAACGAGGTCAAGCTCCGCGTCGACGGCGTCCGCCACCGCGAGATCTCCCCGCTGGTCCGAGAGCTGTTCGACGAAGGCGCGCTGGGTGACGACTACACGCGCGTCCTCATCGACGTGCTCGCAGGCGGCAAGACGCTGCAAGCGTACCTCTACCATCACGAAGACGATGATCCCGAGGACTACGACGGCAGCCTTCGCGAGCAGAAGGCACGGCCTCCCGGGGCACGCGGCAGCGCGCCACCGCAGGCCGCCGCCACCGACTCCAGCAAGCCCGCGCAGGATCTCGACGTCGACGAGCTCACCGTGCACCGAGGCCGCGACGGCTCCATCGAGATTCCCGCCGGGTTCCTGCAGCGGGCCGGGATCTACGACCGCACCGTCCACCTCGACGCCGCCGACTTCGGCTCGGGCTTGGTGATCGTGTCGCCCGACCCGAGCCGGGACCCTCTGGCCATCCTCGACGTCGACGACGTGGTGGTCGTGCCTGCCGAGCGACTCTCCGCCTACGACGGCGGCACGCCGCTCGTCGTGCGGCGGGCCGGCCGTAGATTGACGCTCGAGGGCGTGCTCCGCTAGTGTCCTGCGTCCGTAGTTCGTGACACTAGCGGTGCACGATCTCCAGCAGATGCGTCAGCCTCGACGCGTTCTCGTGGAAGGTCACGACCTCGTCGTGTGAGAGCTGCGGGTTGCCGAACGCCTGCGCGTAGATGTAGTCGTAGCCCTCCGCGGGACGATGGCGATCCCAGCACGCGGTGAGGTGCACCTCCGGGACGCCGAGCGCCATCTCTTCGAGGTACATGAAGCCCGCCGTGCCGGTGTTGTGGCCCGACCAGTAGGCGCCCGAGATCGAGGTGTAGTTCATCGACTTCAGGGCACCGTTGTAGCGCTGGTAGGTCTTGCCATCGTCGCCCTTGCGGTCCTGTCCGGCGTCGGGCCAGCGGGGAGCGTGGTAGATGCCGCGCCCGAACGCCTTGCCGGTGATGTGCACCCCCTTGGGCAGGTTCTCGGGCATGAGCAGCCCACCCGTCGAGATTCCCATGAGGTTCTCGGTCCGGGTGCCGTGCCACCCGGGAATGAGTCCGGTGGCCCCTTTGCGCGCGGTGATCTCGTCCGCGTAGGACTTCATCCTGTGGGCCTCGCCGTGACGCTCGAGTCGCCACGCCCGAGCGACGCGCAGCTTGCCGTAGAAGTTCGAGTTCTTCGGGGACTGTCCGATGTCGAACAGCTCGCTGACGTGCGCGTACTCCTTGCTCTTGGGCTCGAGGAACTCGAGCTCGCAGCCCAGGCCGTCAAACCACACTTCGACCGGATCGTCGGCCACCGCGGCCTCGGCGAACACCTCGCGCTGCAGGATCGCGTCGCGAAGCAGGGTGAGGAACTTGCGCTGCTCTTCGATGCGCTCGCGGTTGTCGATGAGAATCATCGACAGGTCGAGTTTTCCGCCCCGGCGCGCGTGGTCGATGTTCCGCGGGATGTTCGACAGGTACGCATTCGTCAGATCGATGAGTCGCTTGCGTGGCGTTCGTTTCGCCTTCTCGAGCACCGCCTCGATCTCCTCGAGGATGTCCGCGCCCTTGTCGAGTTGTGCGTCCTGCAGGTTGCCCAGCGGCGCGTCGTCGGTGGCGCCGGCGGAGGCGGAGAGACCCCGCTTCACCGCTTTGCCCGCCTCGGTAAAGATGATGCGCAACAACGCGGAGACCATCGGGTGGAACTCTCGCGTCGGCTTGGACGTCTTCTTCTTGGGTGCGTCGACCTGCACCCCCTTGGCCTGTGCCTTTGCGCGTTCATCGTCGTGGGTGCGCATCTGCAGACGCGTGTAGCCCTTCGAGACCTTCGCGTTGACCTTCGACATCAACGTTCGCTGCGCAGATCTGAGGTCGGAGAAGGTCAGCCGCTGCGCCTGGCCGTCCGTCCCGACGCGGCCGTAGTTGAACACCACCTCGTAGCTCCCGGGCCCCAGCTCGGAGAGCCTGGCCTTGTAGAACTTGTTGGATCCGAGGCTCTTGGCGCCGGTACGGGCCCCGGTCAGGTCGGTCCAGTTGAGGGTGACCTCCTCGATCAAGCCTCCGACCTGCGGGGTCGTGGGAGGGGCCGAGCTCTTCGTCTTCGCGACGGTCTTCTTCTTCGCGACGGTCTTCGTCTTCGCGACGGTCTTCTTCTTCGCGACGGTCTTCGTCTTCGCGACGGTCTTCTTCTTCGCGACGGTCTTCTTCTTCGCGACGGTCTTCTTCTTCGCGACGGTCTTCTTCTTCGTCACCATCCGGGCACCTCCTGGGCGGGGTTGAGGGGAGCGCTACGACACGAGTTTCTCCCGCCTTTCGGGTCCCGCCAACCAATGCACAGCGACTGCGCCAACAAAGGTGCAGCCTTTGACCCAGGAGGAGGTCCTCCAACCCCCGAGGGGCTCGTGCTCAATCGCAGGCGTCAGCGCCCGCAACGGTCGGGTCGGCCCGCGTGACGCCGTCGAGGTCGTCCGCCACGTCGACGTGCTTCGGGACCGCCTCGATGGCGCCGCAGTCCAGCACGTGCAGGTCTCCGCCGACCGGGTCGACGAACCACGCCGCATCCGCGGTCGTCACGTTCTCGCTCACCTGCGCGCTGGCCCCATCGCGCTCCCGCACCAACCCATTGGTGAGGTTGCCGTACACGCTGGTGGCCCCGTCGGTCTCGACCCACCGATACTCGATCGCGTTGGGATACGCGTCGGGATGGGAGAAGAACACGGTGTTGTTCGCGACGAGCGTCCCGCTGGCGCGCTCGATGATGATTCCGACGTCGTGCTCACGGCTGCCAGCGAACGACGATGACACCGTGTTGTTGACGATGCGTCCGCCGAAGACCGGATTGAAGAGTCCCAGTCCGATGCCCCGAGCGCAGTCGATGATCTGGTTGCGCTCGATGTCGTGCCCGGTCCCGTCCTCGCTGTCCCACATGTGAATGCCGTGCTCGGACAAGCCACCGGTGTAGGTCATGCCGTCGCGCTGCTCGGGGAAGCGACCGTGCGCGGGATGGGGAACGCCATCGGGCGTGCAGTAGATCCCCTCGAAGCGGTTGTCGTGCACCGACCAGTTCCGCGCGTTGTGGGTGTCGATGCCGCCGGTGTAGCAGGTCGTGTTCCCGTCGGAGGGCCCATAGCCCCACACGTTCTCGCGCCCCTCGTCGGTCATCAGGAACCGACTGCACGAGATCTCGACGTCGTCTACGGACCCCCCGTCGACGCTCGACTTGAGGAACTGCTGGCCACCATCGACCAAGCGAACGTCGTGTACCAGGGCATCGTTGCCAGCGGCCCAGATGTGCACGAGGTGAAAGATCGACCGCGACACGGTCACGTGCGCAAGGACCACCCCGGGCGCCGCGATGGTGATGTTGCCGACCCCACCGTCGCCCATGCTTCGGTAGGCTCCATCGATCACCACCGCGTCGGCGTTGCCGCTGCGCGAGCGCAACGTGACGTCCTGCGTGGTGATGTACACGCCGGTGTAGCCGCCCGACGGCGCATCGGGGAGCGTGTACGTGCCGTCCTCCAGGAGGACGGAGTCGCCGGGGCTGGCCAACGAGACGGCCGCGCGCAGCGTCATCGTCTGCCCGTCGACCGTGACCTGACCATCCCCTGCGGGCTCGACGATGATCTCGGCCCCGGTGCGAACGGGCAGCTCGACCGCATCGCACAGGGCCGACGGCTCGACGCTCCCACCGGTGGTGGGGTCGGTGCCGCTGGTCTCCCCGGTGGACGCCCCGCCGGTACCGGTGGTGTCCTCCCCCGTCGCGGAGGCAGAGGCGGAGCCGGAGCTCGCCTCGCCTGGAGCGGTCGATGTCTCCGAGGAGGTCGATGTCTCCGCACCACCGGCGTCCGTATCGACCGGAACCGACGCCCCGCAGCCGGCGAGGGCAACGCTCAGGGAGGCGGAGCAAGAGCGACGAAGCTGGGACCAACGCACCCCACGTGCGTATCACTGCCTCCGCGCGGTGTGTACCGAGCGAGACCTTCCCGACGCTGGCGCCCTTGCATTTTACTATTTAACTAGTAAAATATCGTTCCGTGCCCGTGGACGTGCAGCTCGACTTCGACCGTGGCGTGCCGCTGTATCGGCAGATCGCCGACGCGGTTCTGTCGGCGCTGTCCACCGGCACCCTGACGCAGGGTGAGCAGCTGCCCACCATTCACGAGCTGGCCCGGCGTCTCGACGTCAATCCAAACACCGTCGCACGGGCGTACCGAGACCTCGAGCAGGGAGGCCACATCGTGTCCCGTCGGGGTCGCGGCACCTTCCCGGCCCTTCGAACGCCCGATCCCATCGACGCCCAGTCGGCGATGCGCGACATCTACGAGCGAGCGATCTCCGACGCGGCCCGGCAGAAGATCAGCGCGCAGGATCTGCTCACATACTTTCAGGAAACCCTCGATGAATCGTCCCGGTAGCGTCACCATCCTGCGCGCCTCGCTGCGCACCGTTCGCAGCAATCCCCGCCTGCTGTGGTTTCCAGCCGTCACGTTGATCGGCGCGGTGTTTGCGGTCGGCGTCGGGGCCACGGTCGCCTGGTTGTCGATGGAGATCGCCGCCAACCCGACCATCGAGTTGGGGCCCTGGTCGCTGCTCTTCCAGGGCGAGCCGCCCGAGTCGGGCGAGGTGCTCGGACGCGGTGTGGTCGCCGGCGGGTTCATCACCGCCGTCCTGCTGCAGATGTGGTCGCTGCTCACCTCGGTCGGCCTCAGCCGCGCCACCATGGACGCGATGGCGGGGCGCGAGTGGACCTTTGGGGGCGCGGTCCGATCCGCCCGGGGCCGACTGGCCGCCATCGCCACCGTCGCCGTCGCGCAAGCGGGCGTGGGTCGCATCCTCGGGAAGACCCGAGGGGGCGAAGGCAAGAAGAAGGGCTTCTTGAGCCGCTTCACCACCAGCGTATTCGAGATGGCGTGGTGGGCCGCCACCTACCTGGTGGTGCCGGTGCTTGCCAAGGAGAAGCGGGGCGGCATCGGCTCGATCCTTCGATCGGGCAAGCTCTTTCGCAAGACCTGGAAGGAGGCCTTCGTCGGCCGCCTGGCCCTTGGCTGGGTCTGGATGGGCTTCGGCGTCCTGGCGATCGTGCCGACGGCCGCCTGCATCTACCTGGGCGTCCAAGACCCTCGGTGGCTGCTGCTCGCCATCGGAGCACCCGGGGCGATCGCGCTGCTGGGCATCGTCTTCGTTCGCACGCTCGACATGGTGTACCGGACTGCGCTGTACGTGTTCGCCACCGAGGGCGTCGTGCCCGAGCCGTTCGACCAGCCCGATCTCCACGACGTCTTCGTCGTGGCTCGATGAGTCCGCGCTTCGGCGGGGTCATCCACGCGTCAGCGACGCGACCGAAGCCCTCGCCGCCGCGGTCACGTCCTCTCGGGCCCCCTCGAAGACGAACGCACTGAGCACCACCTCGGCGTCTTCGAACAGGACATATCGAACATGGAGCGTGCCGCCATTGGGATAGGCGTGGCGCTCCTCGTATGCGGGGGGACCCTGCCCGTCGACCGGGGTGCTCGAGACCAGCTCGACGCCTTCGGGAAGCTCCGGGTCTCGCCCCCGCCACGTCTCGATCTCGGCCGGTTCGAGGGGGCCAGGCTGCGACCATGACCGGACCAACACGCTCAGCGAGAATGCCGCGGTGAGCGGATCGGCAACCCACAGGGCGATGACGCCCTCGTCGTCCAGGTCCCGCTCGACGGGGCCCTGGGGAGCCCGAACACGATAGGAGGTGCCTTCGATGGACATCTCGACGAGCTTGGGTGCACGACCGAGTTCCCACGGGCGGCCGACGACGACGGCGACGACCAGGCTGCCGACCGTCGCGACGGCAGCGGCCCAGGCACCCAGCGTCCAGCCTCGCTTGGCGTCGCGACGGCGCAGCGGGTCCTCGGCGACGGGCCGCAACCCGCGCGTGAGCAGGCCCGAGTAGGTCAGCACCAGTCCAGCCACGCCTCCGCCCAGGTGGGCCATGATGTCGATGCCGGGGATGAACGAGACGGCAAGGTTGATCACCAGGTTGATGATCGCCACCCGCTTGAGGTTCTCGACGATGGCCACGGGCACGATGGTGCCGGGCCGCAACGCGATGCCCAGTGCCGCCCCCAGCAGCCCCCAGATCGCACCCGAGGCTCCCACGCTCAGAAGCGCTTCGGCCCGCACGGCGCTCGCGAGTCCGCCGACGAGACCGGCGAGCGCCAGCAGCACGAGCTGACGACGCCACCCGAGGATTCGCTCGAGGTGCGCGCCGAGAATGTAGAGCACCAGCGCGTTCATCCCGACGTGCACGATGCTGGCGTGCAGCAGGGTGGACGAGAGCAGTCGCCACGGCTCAGCGCCCAGCGACGCGTCGGTGTTCGCGCCCATGCGCGCCATGGTGGGAATGAACTCTCCCCCGCCCCAGGTCATCTGCAGGCCGTACACCCCCACGATGAGCGCGACGGCGCCGATCGTGACCGTGGGCCGCACAGCCTGGTAGGCGTGCAGGAAGCTGCGGTGTTCCTTGACGCGCTGAGCTTCCTCCTCGGAGGGCTTGCGCACCCGGCTGACGAGGCGCGCCCGGTCCACGGGGTCCACGGGATCCTCGGCCAACCGCGCCGCTTCGAGCGCCCGGCCCACCGAGGAATCGAGACGGCTGGCGTGCCCACCCCAGACCTCTCCCGCATCGGAGAGCTGGTACACCTGGACCATGCGGCGCTCGAACATGCCCGGCTGACACGTCTCGAGCAATGGCCGCATCTCCACCCCGCCGCCAACGATGATCAGCTTGTGGTGCGCCTTGGGGTTCTGCGAGAGCTGATGCTGGAGCGCCTCGAGCAGCGCGTCCCCCGACTTCGTCGGATGCACCACGATCGCCAAGCTGGCGTCCTCCATCGCGATGAAGGCCGCGGTGTCCTCGACCCCGAGGAGCTCACGCCCAGCGACCCCTTCTTCGAGCAGGAACTCGACGACGCGCAGATACTGGTTGGCCGAGGCCATCGACGACCCAAGGATAGCGCGTCTGAGGGCGAGCCCCCTCAATCGTCGAAGGGGTTCTTGACCTCGCTGATCTTCCCGCCAGGACCATCGGCCGCTGCGGCACGGTCGGGGTCCTTGCCTTGGGGTTCCGGCGGCTTCGGCTTGGCGGTGGGCTTGGACTTGGGCTTGGGCCTCGCCTTGGGCTTCGGGGTTCGCGCGGGGGCCGGTGTGGCGGCGACCGGCTCGTCTTCCTCTTCGGGTGGCGCCTGCGACGGCTCCGGCTCTTCGGCGGGCTCTTCGGCGGGCGCGACCGGCGATGGGTCGTCGACCTCCGGCGCATCCACCTCCGGCTGGATCGGCGGCCTCGTTCGAGGCGCCTTCGCAGACACGCCACGCGAAGCCTCCTCGGGGACCGCGGGCTTCACGACGTTGGCAGCTTCGGAGGCCGGGGTGTCGTTGGCGTCGGCCTTGGATGTGGAGCCCGCGGACAGACCCAAGGCCACGGCGCCAGCGACGATGAACGTCCCCACGCCCAGGCCGAGGAGCCACGGCAGGCGCGAAGGTCCGGCCTTCGCAGGCTCGTCGGCCGTCCCGCGAAGGGTCGGCTCATAGATCACGTTCGCGCCGGTCGCGAACGCCTCCCCCGCCTCCAGCGCTCGATCGATCGCGAGCACCATCTCCTCCATCGAGGCGAAACGAGCCTCGGGCTGCTTCTGCATCGCCCGCTCGACGACCGCGCACAGCGACGGCGGCAGGGTCGGGTCGCGCTCCAGGAGCGGTGGCGGCTCATCGTACATCTGCTGTGCCAGCAGCTCGGCCGTCGTCGGCTTGTCGAACGGCACCGCGCCCGCGAGCATCTGGTACAGCAGGATGCCGGCGGAGTAGACGTCGGAGCGAGCGTCGCAAGCCTCGGCCCGCGCCTGCTCGGGTGCCATGTAGGCCGGGGTTCCGACGACCATCCCCACCTGCGTCTTGCGCGGTGCGGCCGTCAACGCAGTGGCCGCCGCCGCGTCGACCTTGGCGATGCCGAAGTCGAGCACCTTGATGAAGTCGGGGCTGCTCGTCCGCGGCGCCCGGAAGCAGTTCTCCGGCTTGAGGTCGCGATGAATGACTCCCTGCTGATGCGCCGCGTGGAGGCCCAGACAGATCTGCCTCATGATCCCCGCGGCGCGCCGGGGCTCGAGCTTCCCCTCGCTCTCCAGGGTCGTCTGCAGCGTCTCGCCGGAGAGCAGCTCCATCACCGAGAACACGACGTTGTCCTCGGTGGCGCCAAAGTCGGTCACCTCGACGACGTGCTCATGACGGATGAGCGAGGTTGCTTGCGCTTCCTGGAGGAAGCGCTCGACCGCGTCGGGGATGTGGAGCGCGGGGTCGAGGACCTTGATGGCGACCTGCTTTCGAATCGCCAGGTGCCGCCCACGGAAGACCGTCGCCATGCCGCCCTCGCCGACCTTCTCCTCGACCAGGTACCGGCCGGCGAGCGTCGTCCCCACCAGCGTGTCGATGCGGCGCGCCGTGGGACGCTTCTCGAAGAACTTCGCGGCGAGTTCAGCGGGGGGCAGGCCGAGCAAGGTTCCGTTGGCGTTCCCTCGCTCGCTCATGGGCCCGCCCCATCGACCCGCTGGACCTCGATCGAGTTGAAGACCGTGCGTCCGTCTTCATCGTAGAACGGGGTGTGGTTGGTGCTGCGGAGGACGGCGGTCAGGCGTCCCGCGCCTTCGCTCGCGCCGGGTAACCTGACCCGCTCGGTCCAGTCGAGCAAGAAGCCCTGTGGCGGCACCTCGCTGGTGCTCGGTGAGGCGATGGCGATGTAGCAGCAGTCGCACAGGGGATCGTCCACACACGTCGGGAAGACGTCGTCGTAGTGGATGTGCGCATGTCCATGGGTTTCGGGACGCGTCGCGGCGGCGGGCACGATGGCGAAGTTGAGCGTCGCGACCTCGACGTCGACCTCGGTCTCGGTGACATCGAACTCGGTTCCAGGCAGCGGTCGGACGATCCCCACCTGAGGCAGGCCGTCGTCCACCCAGACCAGAGACACCGCCTCCGCCTCGGCGTTGTCGTACGCCGTGCCGTCCGCACGACGAGCGCGCGCCACGATGCGGTGGGCCCCCGGTGTGGCCACGAACCCGGGGACGTCGAGCAACACATTGCCGGCCAAGCTGCCCGAGGAGAGCTCTCCAACCACGTCGCCGTCCAAGACGACCTCGACGTAGCCCTCGTCGCTCTTCGTGCTTCCCGTGTTGGGATCGACCAGCGTCAGTCCGCGCCCGCCGACGACGATCGAAAGCAACATGCTCGACCCCACGCCGTCGCGCGACGCGACGATCTCGAACTGCTCGGGGTCACGGATCTCGATGGACGGCGGCTCCTGTGACTCGCACCGACCGATCACGCAGAACTCGCCTTCGATGCAGTCGTCTTGCCCCGAGCAGGCGAAGACCCCTGCAGACGCCTCGTCGACCTGGTCCTCCAGGCATCCGGCGAGAGACAGCAACAACGCGACGGCGGGAGCGTGGAAGAGAGTTCGCATGGTTAGAAGACCCCTCGGACTGCGAGGCCGCGTCCGGTCGGAAGCAGCGTCAGCTGGGATTGGCGGCGACGGCGAATCCCGGTGGTGAGCAGCGCAGCGCCGACGATCGCCATGGCGCCGCCCCCTGCGATGCTGCCGATCTGAAGCGCCCGCAGCCGGTCCGCTTCCTGGGCGAGGCCTACGGTCTCCGCCCGGGTCAGGCCCTGCGGGTTGTCGCTGTCGAGCACCTGGGACACACGGTCGGCGCGGCGATTGGCGACGATGCCAAAGCCCACGCCACCGGCGATCATCACGGCCGCTCCGACGCCTGCCAGCGCGGCGCCGCTGATGATGAAGGGCCGATGCGGTCGGGCCTCGGGCGCCGCATCCTCGTTCGGTGCGGGAGCGGTCGAGGCCGGCTCGGCTTGGCCGGGAGGCTCGACGAGCACGGGCGTCGGCACCGCCGGCGAGGTCTCGCGGTCCTGCTCGGCTCGAAGCTCTTCGATCCGGTGCTCGACGCTCGCCCGATCGCGCGCGTCCGGCTTGTTGCGCAAATAGGCCTCGAATGCCCGAATGGCGGCCCGAGTCTCCCCGAGGCGCTCGTAACACAGGCCGATGTTGAACTGGAAATCCGGGGATGCGTAGGCGGCCGCGGCGTCCTGAAACGCGACGAGTGCCTCCTCGTACTTGGCTTGCTCGTACAACGCTTGGCCTTCCGCCACCCGACGTCGGGCGAGCGCCCTACCGTCCTCGGGCGCCGCCGCGTCGCTCTGGGCGACCGGCTCCGAATGCGCGTCGGCGAGCGCGATGCCCGGAGAGGACAGCGTCACTCCGAGCATGCACCCCACGGCCAACGGCAGCCGTTGCGGCCTAGAATGAATGAGCAGGTCCAAGGTAGGGGAAGCTCGATGAGAACGCGACATCGTTGGCGGCCGGGTTGAGAGGAAGCTCGGCCAACGTCGTGACCGGGTGCACATCGAGGTCCAGCAACACCAGGGCGAGCGTTACGTCCATGACCGGGTCTGGAAGCATGCGTCCGTTGGGGAAACCCGCCGGTGCCGAGGCATCGATCGCGAGGGTATCAGGGATGACGAAGGGCGCCGCGGCTTCGACACACGCCTGCGGTGCACACGGCGTGAGACCCGCGCCGGTCAAGTCATCGTCGAGCGCATCATGGATGCCCGTGACCGAGGCCACGATCTCGTCCGCGAAGTCGCTGTCGTTGGCGGGCTGCGCCGCGTTGTAGTCGTCCTTGGAGGCGATCAGCGCCACGACGACGGCAGGCATGCCCACGCGATCGGCTTGGGTGTACGCAGACGCGTCGTCTTCGGCGAACGCGAAGGCATCGCCGCCCGAGGACCCGTCGGCCATCGCATCGGTCTGGGCGTCTCCGCCCGTGTCGTCGCCACACGCACCTGCAAGGACGAGCATGAAGGCCAGATTGAATCTCGAGAGTGTCGACATGGCTTATTTCCGAGCTGTCGAGGCCCAAACCCTCAACTGGCTGCGATCGCCACCAAGGGCGGAGATCGGGATTTCGAGCGCGATGGCGTTGGTGTTCTGCAGGAGCGCGACGTCCCGAGTCGAGTCGAAGCTCAGCGTGGCCGTGCTGAGGGTCTCTTGGAAACCCTGGAGGTCGAAGAAGAACGGGTCGTCTCGAACCCCGGCGAAGAGCTTGGTGCCGGTGCCCTCGAGCGTCTCCTCGACCGGGCCCTCGATGGCCGCGGCCTCACCCGGCACGTTTCGGGCCGACACTCCCCACTCTCCAAACCCGTTCTGCCCGAACCGGACCTCGAGGTCGTGTTCGGCGACCGCGTCACCGTCGGTGCTGACGTGGAAGGTGTAGAGCACATCGTCGTCGTAGGCGGCTTCGGCGGACGGCATCGCGTACCCGGCGTAGGTCATGATGAGCACCAGAGAATCGGTGTCCGTGTGCCAGGCGTACAGGTCTCCAAGGTCGACCGCAGGGTCCTCGGCGGTGAACGGGGACTCCTGATGGTCGGCCGCGTGGGCGATGGGGTCGAGCGCAGGCGAAGCCAAGACCGCTATCGCACTGAGCCCTACAAGTGGGAGGAGTTGTCGCTTCATATTCCAGGTGGCGGGCGCCGGATCACCGCTCCGCAACTCCGGTATAGGGGTCACGAACGAATGCACCAGGGGACCCATCTCGAAAAACTGGAAAAAAGATCGATCTGATCCAACCCCACTCTCGTACCCCGTACGAGCCCAAATTCGGGGTTCTACCAGCCTCTGCGCCATCGGAGGAGCGCGCTCGACGTCCCCTCTGAGGACACGACGAAGTCGCTCCCACAAGCCCCACTTCAGGAGGTCCCGGGGTGGTGGGCACCGCCACGCCGCGCCCTGTGTTCGCCCCTCACGTCGGGCTGCGAGGCCGTGCCTCGTGTAGGCTCTCGCCGGGTCCGTGCCTGCCACGCAGCAAAGCCTGACGCGAGCCTCCGTGCTGGCGCTGGCGTGGCCGGTCGTCCTCGCGCAAGCAGCGACGGCGCTCACCGGCGTCGTCGACACGATCGTGATGGGCCGCGTCGGCGGCAAGTCGGACCTCGCCGCGGTGGGCGTCGCCTCGGTGATCTTCTCGTTCGTCTACTGGGCGTTCGGCTTCCTGCGGATGTCGACCACCGGCCTCGTTGCACAGGCGACGGGCGCCGGACGGGACGCCCAGGCCCGCGCGCACCTGATGCGCGCGCTCATCGTCGCCGCAGCGCTCGGCACGGCACTGGTCGCCGGCGCCCGTCCGATCGAATGGATTGCGCTGGCCTCGTTCGACGCCGCCGTCGATGTCGAGCACCTCAGCGGCGCGTACTTTCGGGCGCGGATCTGGGGGGCCCCGGCCGCCCTGATGGGCTACGCGGTCACCGGATACCTGCTCGGGACCGGACGAACGCGGGCGCTGCTGGCGTTCCAGGTCGTGCTCAACGTCGTCAACGCGGGGCTCGATGCGTGGCTTGCGGGAGCGCGCGGATGGGGACCTGCGGGGA
The DNA here is from genome assembly GCA_963761755.1 of uncultured bacterium. Taxonomy (GTDB): domain Bacteria; phylum Myxococcota_A; class Polyangia; order Nannocystales; family Nannocystaceae; genus CAJXVA01. The sequence continues at coordinate 317,465 of CAVXIC010000011.1, read as the reverse complement.
TTGGTGCAGGGACGGCCATCGCGGAGTGGGTCTCGCTCGGATTCGGAACGTGGCTGGTCCGCGATGCCCTCCGCGCGCCGGCAAAGCTGTGGGACCGCGACGCCGTGGTGGCGCTGCTGTCTGCCAATCGCGACATCTTGATCCGAACGCTGGCGCTGCTCTTCTCGTTCGCGTGGTTCGTCAACTCGGGGGCCGCCCTCGGCACGGCGGCGGTGGCGGGCAACGAGGTGCTGCTTCAATTCATCGCGGTGGCGGCCTTCGTGCTGGACGCGTTCGCGTTCGTGGCCGAGAAGGAGGTCGGCGAGGCCTTCGGTGCGGGGAATCGAGACCGCGTGCGTCGTGCGATGCGCGTGACGAGCGAGCTGGCGGTCGCGTTCGGGGTGGTCATCGCGCTGCTCTACCTCGCCGTGGGTCCGCCGCTGATCGCCTGGATGGTGGCCGACCCCCAGGCCCGCCGCGTGGCGCTCGCCTCCTTGCCCTACTGCGCGGTCGTGCCGGTGGTGGGCGTGCCCGCGTGGCAGCTCGATGGTGCGTTCTTGGGTGCGACGGAGGGCCGAGCGCTGCGAACGGCGGCCGTCGTGGCCACGACGATCTACATCGGGCTGGATCTGCTGCTCGCGCCGCGCTGGGGAAACAGCGGCGTGTGGATCGCGTTCGTGGCCATGTACCTCGCCCGCGCCCTGGCGTTGGGGGCGTTTTGGCCAGCCCTCCTGCGGTCGGTCGACGACCGCGCGTAGGCTCCGAATCGGTTGCTGCTAGGCTGCGGCCGTGCACACGCTCTCGCTCCACGATGGCACCCCATTCCCGGCCTTCGGGCTCGGCACCTGGCTCAGCGAACCCGAGCGGGTCTATCGCGCCGTCCGAGACGCGATCGCCCTGGGCTACCGCCACATCGACGCCGCGTGGATCTACTTCAACGAAGAGGAGGTCGGGCGCGGGATTCGGGAGGCGATCTCCGGCGGCGACGTCGCGCGCGAAGATCTGTGGGTCACCACCAAGCTGTGGAACGACATGCACGCGCCGCAGGACGTCTTGCCCGCGCTCGAGGCCTCGCTCGAACTGCTCGGCCTCGACTACGTCGACCTCTATCTGATGCACTGGCCGGTCGCGCACCCCAAGGGCATCGTGCGACCCGCCGAGGGCTCCGAGTTCCTCTCGCTGGACGAGCGCCCGCTCGAAGCGACGTGGGAAGCCATGAGCAAGCTGCCCGGAACCGACAAGGCGCTGCACGTGGGCGTCTCGAACTTCTCGGTGAGCAAGGTGGACCTCATCTCGAGTGCGGTGGGCGTCACGCCGGCCGTCAACCAGGTCGAGCTGCATCCGTACAATGCTCAGGTCGACCTGGTCGCGGGCATGAAGTCGCGCGGCGTCACCGTGACCGCCTACTCGCCGCTGGGCTCGGGCGGACGACCGGAGGGCATGCGGCGAGACGACGAAGCGCGCCTGCTCGAGGACCCGACGCTCGGGGAGATCGCGCAGGCGCACGGTTGCTCGCCCGCGCAGGTCGCCATCGCGTGGGCGTTGGCACGCGGGACCGCGGTCATCCCCAAGAGCACCAACCCCGACCGCATCGCGCAGAACCTCGCGGCGACCGAGATCGTGTTGTCGGCGAACGACGTCGCCAAGCTCGAGGGTCTCGACCGAGGCGAGCGGTACGTGACCGGCACGTTCTGGTCTCCACCGGGCTCGCCCTACACCGTCGAGGGACTCTGGGCTTAGACCTGCGCTCGATGCCCAAACGCTATTCGGCGATGGCCTCGGCGAGCGCAGCCATCCATTTGTCGTGGCTGACCGCGTGGATGTGCACGCCGACCATGGACACCACCATCGAGCCGACCGAGACGCCCATCTCCACGACCCGGCTCTTGGTGCAGAACCACCCTGCCTTCACCTGCTTGGCGTGGGCGGTGACCCAGCTGGCCAGAATCCGTCGCGCTTTGGGCTCGTACCCCAGCAGCGCGGTGAAATCGACGAACACCGAGAACGCTGTGTCTCCCAGCTCCCGCTCGACCGAGGCCATCGCTTGGCTCGCCGCCTCTGCGCAGCTGTAGCCCAGGACGCGCAGGACGACCACGTCTTCCCGTGGTCGGAACATCTCGTAGTCTTCGCGATCGGTCTCGAACCGAAAGAATCTCGTCTCCAGCACCTGCGGAGGGAGTCGACTCGGTTCCACGTCCGCCTTCATACGCCGCTGGTGGCTCGAGTGTACGCGGTTCTCTTCAGCGCCGCCGGACGATGTTGTAGACCGCTTGACCGGTCGCGATCGGTTTGGGCTCTTCGCCGGGCACGGGGAGGTGCTCCGTATGAATGTGCATGCGCGTCACGCCGACCCGATTGCCCATCCGCACGATGTTGGCCTCGCACACCAGGTCGGCAGCCGGACCGGGCCGGAGATAGTCGATCCGCAGGTCGACCGTGCTGACCCGGTCGTCCTCATCGTCGAGCATCGTAAAACATGCGGCCCCGCCCGCCGTGTCGACCAGCATCGAGAGCACGCCGCCGTGCACCGCGGGCCGAGACGTGTCACCGATGAGGTCGGAACGCCACGGGATGCGGATCACCGCCCGGCCCCGCTCCAGCGCATGGACGCGAAGGTCGAGGTAAGCATTGAACGGGATGCCCTTCTCGAACCATCGGCGCAGCGTGGAGACTCGGGCGTCGTCGAGCGCGTTGGGCATGGGTCAACACCCGTAGGTGATGCTGTAGTCGGAGCACACGTCCGCCGCTCCGTCGTCGATCCTCAGGTACACCTCGACGGCGTCTTCCGAGCTCCCAGGACACATGTACGACCCGATCTCGAAGGCTGCAGGGCCGGTCACGCAGCATCCGGGCAGGAAGCCGATCGGGGCCATCTCCGACTCGGTCCCGTCCGGACAATCGAAGAATGGATTGTCTCCCACCACGCAGTCGAGGAACAGGCAGCTGCGGACGTCTTCGGGGACCGAGACGTCGACGTTGGGTTCGCTCGAGCCGATGATGGGGTCGTTGCAGCCGTAGCGGTACCAATCCACGTCGCCTTCCCCGTCGAGCTGGCTGTCGTAGAGCACCGGCTCATCGTTGTCCTCGAGATCCATCAGGGCGAAGGGCTGGAACGGGTCGTCGTTGGGTTCGTCGTCGCTCTGCCCGCACGCCAAGGCCTCGCAGACGTCATCCGCGTTGCAGGCCGATCCATCTTCGCAGGGCGGATCGGCGCCCTCGTCACAGGGGCAACCGAGCGTCCCCAAGGGACATCCGGTCGACGAGCTGTCGCCGCTGGAGCTGGAACTGGAGCTGGAGCTGGAGCTGGAGCCCACGCCGGTGCTGCTCGACGAATCGCCCCCGCTCGAGCTCGTGTCGGCGGCCGTCGGGTCCGTCGGAGAGCTCGGGTCGGTGGGATCGGTCGGCTCCCCCGTGTCGCCGGTGCCGGAGGTCCCGACCTCGGTTCCCGAGGCGCCCGGATCGGTTCCACCTGCACAACCCAGGGCTACGACGGACGCGAACGCAAGCAAGCCATGCACCTTCATGAGCGAGAGCCTCGCACGTCTCCTGGCGCACAACAATTCCGTCGCGGCGAGACCGTGGGTTCGAGAACCCCGAGGTTCACAGCGCGCAGAATCCCGCGTAGTTCACGGGATCGCCGTCGTCGTTCACGAGCAGCGTCCGATCTCGTCCGTCGACGTCGACCGGGGGCACGCATGGCACGAACACCGGCGCGGTCTCCAGCGGATCTCCGTCCTGGCACAGGCCCACGGCGGGGATCAGCAGTCCACCTTCGGCTGCCGTGTTGAGCCGGTAGTCGTCCCCGCTGAACCACGCAGCGTCGATCGTGTCGATGATGGTGTCGGAGACCGACACGTTGCAGTTCGGACCAAACAGGTCGGCGGACACGTTCTCCCCGACGTTGCCAACGATGCTGCTGCGTACGTCGAGCAGCGCCTGCCGGTCGGGCTCCGCGTCCGCGCAGTCGAACCACGACGATTCCCAGGCGTTGTCGATGATGGTCGAGGCGACGATGGCGAGCTCCGTTTGCGGCCCGACCACGAAGGGAGCCTGTTCGGAGACGGCGGTGATCAGGCTGTTGCGCAGGTACCCGGCGCCGTTCTCCTCCAGCGTGAGGACGCCGTCCGCCCCGACGACCTCGAGGTTCTCACCGTAGAAGCGCGCCGTGGACTCGACCCTCGCGACGTACCCCGGACCCTCGAAGTGGATGTCCTGGACCATCAGGATTCCCGACCCGAGTCCGGTGTCGGGGGCGAGCAGGTCGAAGACGTACTCCGAGCCCGTCGCGGGAGCCAGGGTGACCTGGCCCGCGCCAGGGTCCTTGGGCCGCACAACGACGCGCCGAGAGTCGATCTCCACGGTCTCCTCGTAGCGGCCCGGCTCGAGGAAGATGGTCCCCACCCGGAACGGATCCCCCTCGAGCTGCCGCCCGATGCCGGTCACGGCCTGCAGGATCGTCGGGTACGGCGCGGCCTCGGATCCGTCGGGGTCGACCCCGGGGTTGGGGTTGGCCGACACGTAGAACGCCAGGTCCGGCGGCGCGCAGAGCTTGTCTCGCGAGATGCACCCGGTCTCGGGGCAGTGCCCAGGATACAGGCAGCCCGGCACGCACGACCCATCGTCGCAGTTCTCCTCGGGGACGCACCCCTCGAAGAACGGCGTGCTCTGCTGCGTCTGAATCTCGAGCGTGCATCCAACGCAGTCGCGGTCGACGCAGTACGCTCGCTCGGCGTCGGCTTCGAACCAGGTCATGCAGTCATCATCGTCGTCGCAGCCGAGACACGCACCGTCGAGGCACACGGGCTGGTCCTCGCTGCAGTCGCAGCCGCCCTCGGTCGTGCTCGCCGTGTCCGTGCCCGCCGTCGTGGGCCCGGTCGCATCGGAGGTACTCGAGGACCCGACCGTGCCACCATCGGTCTGGGCGCCGCAGTCGATGCGATCGCTGGCGTTCTGCTTGCCGCCGCACGGGCTGTAGCAGGTCGGGTCCGAGGGCAGATCCGCCACGCAGCCACTGCGGTTGGCAACCTCATCGTAGAGGCTGCACCCATCGAGCGCGCAGTAGGGTGTGGACGGATCGGCGGCGGCACAGCTGGCGTCGCCCTCGTTGGCGGCGCAGTGCTCGTCGTTGGTGAAGCTGAACGGGCAGCCTGCGAGCGCGGCCAGCCCCACGACGACCAGGATTCGCGTCGCGGTGGTCATCAAAACCGCCCCCCGACCGACACCGCAGCGCCCCCGGGCAAGACCTGGACCTGGGCCGTCGACACCTGGCGCCGACGCTTGCGGTCGATGCCGAAGAGAACGCCGCCGGTGATCAACGCCGCAGCGCCCCCGGCGAGCAGCCCGAAGCCCGGCGGTCGAAAGTCGGCCCCGTGCTGCTCGAGCGCTCCGGGGCGGGTGTCGAACGAACGCCCCTGCACGACGAAGATCACCCCGACCACGGCCGTCGCCGCGCCGGCGACCATGAGCGCGATGCCGGTCTTGCCCAGCGGCCCCGAGCCTGGCCCCGAGCCCGGCGCGTCCCCTGGGGCCGGTTGCTCGGCAGACGCGGATGGCGGCGGCGGCTCGGGCCCGGGCTCCTCCGAGAGCTGCGCCACCGCGAGCGGACCCAGGCAGTTGTCGACCGCGACCGCGACCTTTCGCAGCAGCTCGTCCTCGGTGCAGCCCGCACAGTCACCGCTGCTCGCCGTGTCCGGCAGGCGCGTGTCGGCCTGCTCGGCGTAGACCTCGTAGTGGTAGCCCTCCGCCTCACTCAGCGGCCGAACCTCGACGTGGATGAGGCCGTCCTGCAGCGACTTGCGCGGGAGGACCTCCGCCTTGCGCAGCCGGGCGCCCAGCGCAGTGTTCACCCGCTCCTCCAGACCTTCGGCGTCTTCGACTCGATCGGCGTCGACATCGAGGGACGCACGCAGGGGTTCGGTCGCCGGCGGGTCCTTCGCCCATACCCCGGCCGGCTCCAACGCGAGACTCGCCGCCACCGCGGCGCCGAGTAGGTGACGGGTGCCCATCGCGCTCACCTTAGCCGGGGTTGTTCGGTCTCCCAAACGACATGCGACCCGATGGACCTAAACGCGCGTTCACCAAGGGATCCGCGCGCCATCCCACGCGAGGAAGGCCCCGTTGTCCGCTGCGCTCGCACCATCGACCAGCCCCAGCAGCTGCTCCGCCGCCCGCGCCACCGGGAACAGCTTGTGCTCGGGCACGCCGCGCTGGAACGGCGCGGACAGCTGCGTGTCCACGGTGCCCGGGTGCAACGCCAGCACGATGAGCTTGCCGAACCTGCGGGTCAGCTCGATGGACAGGTTCTTGGTGAACATGTTTTGGGCGGCTTTGGCGGCCCGGTAGCCGTACCAGCCGCCGAGCTGGTCGTCCTCGATGCTGCCCACCCGGGCCGACACGTTGGCCAGCACCGCCCGCTCGTCATGCTGAAGCAGGCGGGCGAAGTGTTTGGCCACCAGCAGCGGGCCGACCGCGTTGACGGCGTAGGTGCGATGCAGCCACGCCGGGTCGATGTCGTTGATCCGGCGCTCCGGACCGCGCTCGCCCTCGTGAAGGAGTCCGGCCACGTTGATCACCAACCCCAGTCGCGTCGCGTGCTCGGCCACGATGCTGGAGGCTTCCCGCACCGTCGCCTCGTCCACCACGTCGAGCCGGACCGTGTGCAGGCGATCGCCGTGCCGCCGCTTCAGAGCCGCGAGCGCCTCGGAGGACTCGGGATTACGGCTGGTCGCAAACACCGTCTGCTCCCGCTCGAGCAGCAGCCGCACCAGACCGGCCCCGATCCCGCGACTCGCCCCCTGCACCAACGCCGGCAGTCTCTCGCTCATGCGGCGCAGGCCTAGCAGACGACGGCGTCGCGTCACGTCACCACGCTAGAAACACGACGGTGGCGCGACCTCGAGCAGCGCCGCGTGGATCGGCGCCGGATCCACGAGCGTCGCCTCGACGGCCGCGAGACGCTCGTCGACCCGGTCGAGCTCGAGCGCGACCTCCTCGGAGGACAGCGGCACCCGCTCGACGCACTCGGGCGGAATGCCGTCACCTTCGTACGGCCCGTACACGCACTTGCGGACCTCTCCGGCTTCGAGCGCGGCGACGACCGTGCCGTGCAGCGCCGTCCACCCCTCCAGCCCCTCGCTGCGCAGGGCCTCAGGCGAGGCGCGGACCCGGTCGAGCCATGCCCACGGCTCCATGGCAACCCGATGCGAGAAGTCCTGTTCGGCGACCTTCCAGCCGTAGCTCAGGCCCATCGTCAGCTTGGACGATGCGTCACCGTGCCTGTGGACGGTGACGAAGGCGTGGTCGCCCAAGATGCGCGCGCCGTTGCTGGACGCCGAGACCGACACGCTCCAGCCCGAAGCCTCGCGCCGCCCCGTGGAGACCTGCACCCCAAACACCTCGATCGGAGCGGCCCTGTGCCGCGGGTAGTGCAGCGTGCCCACGTTGGCCCAGCGGGCGCCGGGTTCGTCGCGGTTGCGGGGAGACGAGCACGAGCCCTTCCAGGTGCACCAGGACGCCGAGATGAAGTTGCCGTGAATCTCCATCGGCTCGGCCCGCCAGCCCTCGCGGGCGGAGAAACACGCGAGCGCGGCGTCGAAGCGCCGAGCCTCGTCCTCCTGGGCAAAGTGGAGCTGGGTTCGCTCGACCGTGGCGGTCGAATCATCGCGCTCGCGAGACACGACTGAGCATGCCATGAGCGCCAGCGCCCCGACGAACGGCCACCTCATTCCTCGACCGAGAGCCTGCGCGCGAACCAGGGCACCGCAAAGTCCATGAAGGCGCGGACCTTGGCAGGCATGAACTCACGGCTCGGAAACACGAGCGCAAGCGACGAGCGAATCGAGGGCAGATCCGGGAACAGCCGCACGAGCGCGCCACAGCGGAGGTCGGCTTCGACGACGAAGCGAGGGATGACGCCCAAGCCGGCACCCCCGACGACCGCCGCTCGGACGAAGCCGAACTCGTCGCCCGTCACGCTCCCCTGCACGATGCGCGGCTCACCCGACGGGCCCGGCCACCCGAGCGTCATGTGGCCCGCCGTCCCACGAAAGAGCACCCATGGGAGCTTCACGGCGGCATCGAGGGACTCCGGAAGGCCATGCTGCTCGAGGAACTGGGGCGACGCGACGACCACCCCCTCTCCGCCTTCGAGCCGGCGCGCCAGCAACGAGCTGTCCTGCAGCTCGCCGGCACGAAGCGCGACATCGAAGCCCTCACGCACGAGGTCGACCCGGCGCTGGGTGATCGTCGCGTTGACCTCGACCCTGGGGAACGCGACGCGAAACTCGGCGATCAGGGCCCCGAGCATCCCGCCCAGATCCACCGGACCGGTGATGCGCAGCTCTCCGGTCGGCTCGTCCTGGACCTCCCGCACCGCGTCTTCGGCAGTGCGCAGTCCGTCGAGCGCTTGGGTGACACGCTCGTGGTAGCGCTCCCCCACCTCGGTGAGCGCGAGCTTCCGGGTCGAGCGCTGCAAGAGCCGCGCGCCCAACCGACTCTCCAACGACGCCACGCGCCGGCTCACGCTCGACTTTGCGACGCCCAGGCGGGTCGCGGCCGCGCTGAAGCTGCCCAGCGCGATCACGGCCGTGAAGGCCTCGATCTCGGCGAGGGAGGGGGCATCCGCGGGTCGGCCTGGGGTGACGCTCAACCCGGTGACGATACCGCGCTCAAAAGCTCACGCACACCACCGCGCACTGACAGTCTTCGTCCGCCACCTCCGGTGGGCAAACCGGGCACAGAGGCACGCAGAGGTCGCCCTCGGGGCAGTCACACTCCACGTCGGGCTCGTCCTCCGTGTCCGTGTCGTCCCCGGGGGCATCGTCGGGCTCGTCGCCGCCGGGGTCGGGGTCCGGGTCGGGGTCCGGGTCGGGGAGGGACTGCTGCCGCGGCTCGACGCACATGCCCACGCACGCGTCTTCGCAGCCGTCAGCGTCGCGGCAAGCGGAGAAACACGCGGAGGTGTCGCACGTCAGTCCAGCCGGGCAGTCCTGCACGTCGAGGCAGAGCGCCGGCTGCGGATCGACCGGACCGCCGCCTCCGCAGACGTCGACCTTGTCGCTGCAGCAGTCGTCCTCATCCACGCACGACGCGTCGCACCAGCAGTTGCCCTGCAGCGCTGCCTCACCGCACGCGTTCTCGCAGCTGCCCAGCACCCCGTCGGCGTCCAGCAACCCTCGTGAAGGCACTCGGTCGGGCCCGGCATCGCACGCCACGACCCACAGCAGCAACCCCAACACCGCTCCGACTCGACTCCGCATGTTCGACCATCTTCGCAAGACCGGCTCCAGGTTCTGCCCGACGGTGCAGTCCCATGATCTCCAAGGGTTCCACCGCACGAGCGCCTGCGCGGTTTCGTGCGCGTTCCATTTCGAGACACCCAGCCGTATCAGGGCGAGGCGCCCGCATCCTTTGCGCCGGCTGGATCGATCGAGGCGCTCGGACGTCGAAGCGGTAGGACCCCGTCGATGGAAGGATTTGCGCTCTTCGTCTTCGCCTTCGCCTTCGCGAACGCCGCTACGTACCTCCTGTGTGAGCGCCGAAATCGCGCGCAGTGGGCTCGCGAGGTCACGTACACCCACGGCGAGCGCGATCCCGGCGCGGGCTACCGTGGCGACGGCCCCCAGCGGCTGGACCGGGCGTACCGAGGACCGAGCCTCGACCCCCGGGCTCCGCTGGGGGTCCGCGCGGTGGCGATGTGGTCGATCGGTCTCGGGCAGATGCTGGTGCCCGGAGCCATCTACGCGCTGGTCGGGCTGTACTTCTATGGCGTGGGCGCGCTGGGCATTCCCGGGTGCTTGCTCGCCGGGCGCATCTGGGCGATCGGCCCCGCCCTGCTCCGCGCCGACCCCCGTGCGGTCGACCAGACCCGATCGATCGCGCGATTTGCCGTGAAGCTCAACGTCCTGGTCGTCGCGGTCGCGCTCGGGCTGCTGTTCACTCAGGACATGGCCGGCCTCGGTGTGTTCACCCTCGTGTACGCCGGTGTCTCGTTGGCCCACGCCAAGGCACTGCGCTGGGCGGGAGATCAGCTGGAGGCCTTGTGGTGCGAGCGCGGCTACGCGGCCGAAGGCCTGCCGCTGCTGAACCTGCCTCGGCGCTCGGTCATCGACGCTCGGCGAGCGCCGACTGGGTGAGCGACCGCTACGAAGGCTTGCTCGAGGGCGAGCTCACGCTTCGGGAGTCTCGAGCATCCTCCGTGGGAGACGGACGCGTGCCGAAGGGTGCCGTACACAGCTCGGGTCTCTTGACCCCCTCGTCCACCCACGCGCGCATCAGTTCGTGCACGCGCTCCATCAGCTCGGGCACGTCGTCGTCGGTCAGCGTGGACGTGTCGATCTGCGGGGCCATGTACACCTCGACCCGAGAGGGTCGGATCGTGAACTCCCCCTTGGGCAGCAGCTTGTAGGCACCGCGCACGCAGATCGGTCCGATCGGCAGGTTGGAACGCACGGCGATCAAGAAGACACCGCGCTTGAACTCGCCGACCCTGCCGTCCAGGGTGCGGTGCGCCTCGGGAAAGGTGAGCACCGAGATTCCCCGCGATGCCCGCTCGTTGAACGCCTCGGCCACCTCTTCGTAGCGCCGACCGCCCTTGCGCACCGGGATCGCGTTGGACATCTTGAGCAACCACCCATACCCGGGGACCTCCAGGTGCGCGGCGTTCTCCAGCCCGCAGATCGGGACGGGAATCGCCCCGCACGCGATGTTGGCGTCCATCATCGTCACGTGGTTCTGCATGAAGACCGACATCTTGGACTTGTCGTACCCGGGGTCGTAGTCCACGACGATCTTGCTGAACGTGAACCGCAGCGGCGTCGCCACGAGCGGCTGCACCCACTTCATCTGGAACTTCTCGAAGGGGGTGAAGAGCGTCACCGGCAGCGCGCTCGCCCAAAGGCCGCCCATCCACGCGAGACCGCCTCCGAAGACCGCCAGCGAGTACGGGGCCCAGAGCGCATTGCCCAGCATTGTTCGACCACTACGACGTCCCATGACGTCCGACTTTGCCAAAGAGGGCGGCCGGTGCGATACAGGCCTCGGCTCCAGACGAAGTGAGCGGAACCACGTCAGCCCGCGTTTCGTGGTCTGCGGGCCGTGGGGCGGGCTTGCGCCTGCTACCCTCCGAGCGTTGCTGGCGCTGACCCTCATCGCGACCCTTCAGCCGGGCCCCGAGATCCCCGAGGCTCCGGCGGCTCCCGTCCCGGCGGTGCGCTGGTCCGCGCCCGCGGGCTGCCCCGATCACACGCGGGTCGAGTCGAAGATAAGCGCCCTGCTGGGACGCGCGCTCGAGCCCGACGAGCTGCGCATGGACGGACGCATCGATCCATCGCCTTCGGGGTGGACGCTCACGTTGACGACGACCGTCGGCACCCTCGTCGATGAGCGCGCGCTCGAAGCCAACGACTGCAGCGTGCTCGCCGACGCCGCTGCGCTGGTCGCCGTCGTGATGCTCGACCCCGTGCAGGCGGCCGACACGATCGAAGAAGAAGCCGCGGTAGCCCAGGCCGCGCGCGACCGCGACGAAGCTCCGCAGGTCGTCACGCCACCACCGCAGACGCCGCCCGCAGAGCCTGAGCCTGAGCCAGGCCCAGACCCAGTCGCAGACCCACAGCGAGCGAGCCAACGGGACCGAGCGCCGGCGGTCGCGTTCGAGCCGCGGGTGCTCGCGCGCGTTCGAGGCGGCGGCGAGTTCGGAGCCGTCCCGTCAGGCACCGGCACGTTCGACCTCGGGCTCACGCTGGCCGGCTTCGGTCGAGCGGGACGCCTGCGCGCCGAGCTCGTCGGCGCGTACTCCATCGGTCGCGACGCGACGAGCCCGAACGCCACGGTCCGGGTACATCTGGGCTTGCTCGCTCCTCGGGTCTGCGCATCTCTCCCCGCCGGGCCGCTGGAGATCCCGCTGTGCGTCGGACTCGAGGTGGGCGCCATGCGGGCCGACAGCGACGCCGCCGGCGGTGGCACGTCCAACGCCCTGTGGCTCGCCGCCCACGCCGAGCCCGGCCTCCGCTGGGCGTTCTCGGACCGCGTCAGCCTGTGGGCAGCAGCGCAGGTGGTCGTCCCCATGCGCTACCCCGCCTTCGAGCTGGTCGACCCCAACGACGCCACCAACGTCGAGGCGATCTATCAACCGCAACCGGTCGCGGCGCGCGGGTTGATCGGCCTGGAGTTCCAGCTCTCCGGACCGCCGATGCGGTAGGGGGCCGCAGCGAGGGTCGCACGGCGCGCCTCCAGACCGCGCCGCTCCCGCCTACCTAGACTTGTGTACCCGGGCAGAGTCGTGTAGACACCGCGCGCTCGACCGGCCGCGCGGACGCAATTCCTTTCGTTCGCGCTCTGGGCGGTGGCCCCCCACGTCATGCCTCATCTTCCGAACCGAGGGACCGTCCGCGCAGACGTCCTCAGCGGTATCACCGTCGCCCTGGCTCTCGTTCCGGAGGCGGTCGCGTTTGCGTTCGTTGCCGGCGTCCCGCCCGTGGTGGGCCTGTACGGCGCCTTCATGATGGGACTCATCACCTCGCTGTTCGGCGGACGCCCAGGGATGATCTCGGGTGCGACCGGGGCGATGGCCGTCGTGATGGTCTCGTTGGTCAGCGAGGGCAACGCGCTGGGCCTCGCGGCGGGCAGCGACTCCGCTCTGGTCGGCCTGCAGTACCTCTTCGCCACGCTCATCCTCACCGGCGTGCTGCAGCTCTCGGCGGGAGCGCTGGGTCTGGGCAAGTTCGTCCGCATGATCCCCAGCTCGGTGATGATGGGGTTCGTCAACGGGCTGGCCATCGTCATCTTCTTGTCCCAGCTGGGCATGTTCCGCTCAGGCGACGCATGGCTGGAGGGAACGGCCCTGATGACCATGCTCGGACTCACCGCCCTGACGATGGCGATCATGGTCGCGCTGCCCAAGTTGACCAAGGCCGTCCCGGCCGCGCTGGTCGCCATCGTCGTCGTCGCCACGATCACCATCGTGGGCGAGGTGCCGACCCCCACGGTCGCGTCGTTCATCACCGACCGAGGCGGCACGGGCATCGCCGCGGGCTTGCCCAGCTTCGCGCTCCCGATCATCCCGCTCGACTACGCGACGCTGCGATTCATCCTGCCCTACGCCTCGATCCTCGCCGCCATCGGTCTCATCGAGTCGTTGATGACCCTGAACCTCGTCGACGAGCTCACCCAGACGCGCGGCAACGCCAACCGTGAGTGCTTTGCCCAGGGCGCGGCCAACATCGCCAACGGATTCTTCGGAGGCATGGGCGGCTGCGCGATGATCGGCCAGAGCATCATCAACATTCAGTCCGGCGGCCGCTCCCGAATCTCGGGCGTGGTGGCCTCATTGGGCCTACTCGGGTTCATCCTGTTCGGTGCCTCGCTGATCGAGATGGTGCCGATCGCCGCGCTCGTCGGCGTGATGTTCATGGTCGTCATCGGCACCTTCGCCTGGAACACGTTCCGCATCCTCAACCAGGTGCCCGCCGCCGACGTCGCCGTGATGGCGCTCGTCACCGGACTCACGGTCGTCTACGACCTGGCGATCGCCGTGCTCTGTGGCGTCATCGTCTCTGCGCTGGTGTTCGCCTGGGAGAACGCGCTTCGCATCCGGGCGCGCAAGTCGATCGACCAGCACGGGGTCAAGCACTACGAGATCTACGGTCCGCTGTTCTTCGGCTCGACCACGCAGTTCGCCTCCAAGTTCGACGTGGCGGGCGACCCCGACGAGGTCGTGGTCGACTTCGCCGAGTCTCGCATCGCCGACCAGAGCGCCATCGAAGCGATCAACAAGCTCGCCGAGCGCTACCAGGCCATGTCCAAGACGCTGCACCTGCGGCACCTCAGCCCCGACTGCATCAAGCTCATCCGCCGCGCCGAGAAGATCTGCGATGTGAACGTGGTCGAAGACCCCGAGTACTTCGTCGCGATCGACGACTACCGCAAGGCGATCGACAAGACGCTGGCGGCCATGCCCGAGGGCGGCGCGGGCCTGCTGGGCGACGCGCACGTGCACGACCTGGCCCGCGAGGGGCGAGCGCTGCAGCGCCACTCGAACGAGCCCTGACGCGGTCTCGAGGGCTACCCCGGCAGCAAGACCTGGGGCCCCACGGCGTGGGCCCGGGCCCGAATGCTGTCCAGCCACGCGATCCCCTTGCCCACCGCCACGACGGTCGGGTTGCCCTCGGCGAGACCGCACGCCACGGCGGCCGACAGCGCGCAGCCCGTGCCTCGAGGGTCGCCTCCACCCTGGCGCGGCCGCGAGAAGACGCGGACGGCATCGCGGGTCCACAGCGTGTCGGTGACCTGCTCGCCTCCATCGTGTCCACCCTTGCGAAGGACCGCACGTGCGCCGTGGAGTTCGAGCCAGCCCTGCGGATCCGCTCCCCCGATCAGCGCTTCGTACTCTCGGCTGTTCGGCGTCAACACGCAGCCACCGATCAGGCCCATCAGCGCTCGAGGGGACGCCGCCATGGTTCCACCCGCGCTGGCACCCAGCACGGGATCGACGACCGTCGGTACGGCGAGTCCAGCGAGCGCCTCGGCGACCACCGAAACGACGGACGCCGGAACCAAGCCGACCTTGACCGCCGCCGGGCTCGGCGCTCGCCCGAACTGAAACCGCAGGGCCGCCACATCCATGGGACCGGCCACCGCGGGCTGACCGTCTCCTTGCTGCGTCAACGCCGTCACCACCACGTGCACCGCTCGCCCCGGAGCCACCGCGCGAATCGTCGCCACGTCTCGCAGCACGCCGGCACCGCCGCTGGGGTCGAGACCACCGACGATCCAGATCGGGCCGTCAGCCATCGTCGCGAGTGACCATCCGGGCCATCGTATCGCGCCGGGGCCTGCCCACGCTGATTCGGGCGCCCTCGAACATGTGCAAGTGTTCGTTTTCATTGAACTCTATGACATCACGCCACTTTCTCGCACGAGCGTGACGGAACCAGGCCTCTCCGGCCATTAGGATCGGTGTATGGGGGCGGTGTCGAGCACGGCGATGGAGGTGGGCGCGCTCTCGCCCACCTTCGGCTCGCTCTACCGTGAGTACTTCGGGTTCGCGTGGGCGAGCCTGCGGCGTCTGGGAGTGCCTCCGGCGACCATCGACGATGCGGCGCAGGACCTGTGGGTCACCGTGCATCGGCGCATCGCGTCGCTCGATCCCGCGGCGTCGGTCAAGGCGTGGCTCTTCGGGATCGCGCGCCGCGTGGCGTCGCAGTATCGACGCACCGCGCAGCGACACCAGCGAAAGCTCGCCGCGTACTCGGTGGCTGAACCGCGAGGCTCCAACGAACCCATCAAGCGTCGCGAGGCCGCGCTGACGATGGAGGTCTTCCTCGCCAAGCTCGACGAGACCAAGCGCGTCGCGTTCGTGCTGAGCGAGGTCGAGGGATGGAGCGCGCCGGAGATCGCCAGGGTGGTGGGCACCAGCCCGAACACGGTGTACTCGCGGGTCCGGCTGGCGAGGAAGCAGCTGCGCCAGCATCTGCACGAAGCGGACGACGAGTTGTCACCGAACGCCTGCGTGAGCGCGATGCGGACCGCCACCCAGCCTCCGCCCGAAGCCGCCAAGCACTGCTGGGTCGCGCTGGCGCCCAAGCTCACCCAGACCGCCGTGGCCACGGCCACGGCCACGGCCGCCGGAGGTCTACTCGCCAAGCTCAAGCTCATCGGACTCGGCGTCGCGATCGGTGGCCTCGGGGTCGTCGGCCTCGACGCGTCGCTGCCCGAGGCTCGTCCCGATCTTCCGCGCCCGGCTGCCGTATCCCGCGCGGCAGCGCGCACCGAAGAACCAGCACCGGAGCCGGCGCCAGCCCGCACGGTCGCGACCGCTCCGGTCGCCGCGGCCCGTCCCCACGTCGAGATCGCGGCCGACCCGGCGCCTTCGGCCAAGCGCACCGCGGCGGCAGCAGCCCCCGAGCCTCCGACGCTGCCTGCTCAGGACACGCTCGCCCAAGAGACCAAGCTGTTGGGCGCCGCCAAGCAGCAGCTCGCCGCGGGTGACCACGAGGGCGCGCTGGCGTCGATTCGCGACCATGCGCGCCAGCACCCCGACTCCGCGCTCGCCGACCTGCGCCGGGTGCTCGAGGTGCAGGCGGTCTGCAGTCGCGGAGACACGAACGCCGCGCGGACCTTGGCACAGCGATACGCGCAGCACGCGAGCGAGGGCGCCGCGAGCAAGCTTCGCGCCGCGTGCCGGTAGCGCTCAGATCCCGAGCTCGGGCAGGCGCGAAAGCAGCGTTGGCATGGCGATCCGCGCATCGAGCAGTCGCTGGTCGTACGCGCGGCCAAACGTCGGGGTGATCGTCCAGGCAGCCTCGTGACGCTGCCGCAGCGCGACCGCGATATCGTAGAAGCTCCAGCCTTCGTTGGAGTCGACATGATAGAGCCCCGGCCGCCCGACGGCGATTCGGTGCAACGCTCCGGCGGTGTCCTCGAGCATGGAGCACGCAGGGATCCACCGCGTACTGGCCTCCACAGGACCTTGGGTATGCAGCCAAGCCCCCATCTGGTTGCCCGACAGGCCCGACCCGATCTGCCAGCCCAGGCGCGCCACCCGAGCGTCGGGGTTCTGGGCGAACACCCGAGCCTCGGCCTCGCGCTTGTCTCGCCCGTAGTCATGGGCCGCATCAGGACGCGTGGCGATCGTATAGGGACCCCGCGTCGCCTCGGTGAACACCATCACCGTGCTGCTGAACACGAACGGTATGTCGAGCTGGCGGGTGATCCAAGCCAGTTCACTGGTCCACTCGTAGTTCACCGTCCACGCCTGCTTGGCGGGCAGCGGCGCTTGGGTCGGCTGGGACGCAACCGCCAAGTGAAAGAGGGCCTGCGGAGCGACCTTGCGGACGAACCGCTCCATCGCGGTGTAGTCGTCGATGGGGACCTCGCTGCGGTCCCATCCCACGACGTCCCACCCCTCGGTCTCGAGGTGCCGCCACAGCGCCTGGCCAACCGTCCCGCGACTCCCGGTGATCAGTGCTCGCTGCTTCATGACCGGCGGCAACTATACCGTGCAGCAGGTGAGGTCGTAGGGGTCTTTGCTGCATCAGTCGTAGCCCTTCGCGCGGACGCGAGCAGTCGAGGAGGTCACGTTTCATCCCTCGAGGGGCACGACCGCCTGCTCGCGAGCAAGCGAGCGCAGCTCCTCGGCCAGCACGCCCCGCTTGATCTTCAGCGACGCGGTCACCGGGAAGTCCTCGGTGCGCACGATGTACCCAGCGACCCGCTTGAACTCAGGCAGCTTGCGGTTGCGCTGCGAGAGTTCTTGCACCAGCGCGTCGAGGTCGGCGTCGCTCTCGGGGCGCAGGACCACGACGAGCTCTTCGTCCAGCATGCTCCCGCTCGGCCAGATGTAGTTGGCTGCGAAGACGGACAGCTCCTCGCACCCCGGCACATCGTCGAAGGCGGCCTCGATGTCCTCGGGGTAGATGTTCTTGCCCCCCTCGGTGACGATCATGTTCTTGGCCCGGCCCTTGAGCGTCAGGTGACCCGAGACGTCGATGCTGCCCACATCACCGGTACGCAGCCATCCGTCCACGATAGCCTCCGCGGTGAGCTCGGGCGCGTCCAGGTAGCCCTTCATCACGGTACGGCCGCGAACCCAGACCTCGCCGACGCCATCATCGTTGGGGTTGCGGATCTCGACGTCGACACCCTCGACCGGCTTGCCGACGGTCGTGCTGCGAAAGGGCTTCAGGTCGTTGACCGCGATGACCGTCGTCGCCTCGGTCAGGCCATAGCCGATCGCGACCGGGATGCCGAGTTCGTAGAAGAACTCCACCAGCTTGCGATCGACGAACGTCCCGCCGGCGAACACGTTCTTGAGCTTGCCGCCGAGCTCGTCGTGGATGGGCTTGAGCAGCCATCGCGAGAGCGTGTGATTGGGCTTGCGCGCAGTCAGGAAGTCGTTGGCCTTGATCACCGCATCGGCGACCTGTCGAGGACGGTCGTCGAGGTCGTCGAGGCGCTCACGGATGCGCTTCTCGAGGTTCTTGAGGATGGTGGGGACCAGCGCGATGTGGGTGATCTCGTACTGCTTGAGCGACGCGCGAATGAACTGCGGACGCAAGGAGCGCTGATGCACGATCGCCGCGCCCATCATCAGCGGCATCATGAATCCGACCATGAAGTCGATCGCGTGGTTGGTCGGCAGGATCGAGAAGAAGCGCTCGTCCTCTGCGATGGGGTACAGCCGGCCCAGGACCTGCGCCTGCACGAGGTAGTTGTCGTGGGTGAGCATGCAGCCCTTCGGCGTGCCCGACGTGCCCGAGCTGTACACGATGCACGCGACATCTTCTCGGCTGCGGTGCTGAAGCGCGAACGTCTTGCCCGGCTGGCTCTCCCAGCGCAGCGCCCTGCCCAGCTCGGCCTTCTCCGGCGCCTCCGTGACGAACACCACCATGCTCGAGGGCGGCTCGGCCGCCTCGCGCTGCATCTTGACCCACGTCGAGTACTCGGTGACGAGCACCTTGGGCCTGCAGTGGCCGACCAACGCGAGCTGCTCGGGCACCGTCAGCTTGTAGTCGATTGGGACGAGGACACCGCCGGCCCAGAACCCGCCCAGCCCCGACATGATCCACTTGGACTGGTTCTGCATGACGATCGCGCAGCGGTCACCGGGCGCGAAGTCGTGGCTCTGCAGCAGCGCCGCGAAACGCTCGGCGTCCTGCCGGAGCTCGCGGTAGTTCCATCGCCCGTTCTCCCGGTGTCGATCGGCCTCGATGAGGGCGGTATTGGTCTTGAAGGTGACGATCGCGTCGCGAATCGCCTCTCCAACGCACGAAATGCGGTCGAGCGTGAGCATGATGCAGCCTGGGGCTCAGAGCCGAGCGTCGATGGCGGCCGACAGGGCGCCGAACGTCTTGATGTCCTGAAGCTCGTAGTCGGGGATCTCGACGTCGAACTCCATCTCGAGTTCACTCATGAGCTCGGCGGCTTGAAAGCTGTCGATGCTCAGCGTCTCGAAGATGTCGCCCTCGGGCTTGATCTTCGACAACTCGACGGAGTAGCGCTTGGCACAGAGCTGGGTGAGGCGGTCGAAACTGTCGGACATGGTCGTGGGCCTTGTGGGGCTACGGAAGGTAGGGGCGCGGATCGTCACTCTCGACGAACTTCTTGAGCGCCGCTTGAAGCACGGGGCGAAGGGCGAGCCGAATGAAGAGTTCCTTCTCCTCGTCCAGCTGCTCCCGCGGCAGTGGCTTCATGAACTCTTTGCAGGCCCGCCGCGTCAGCGGGTCGAACTTGTTGGCCTGCTCGGCCATCTTGCGGGCCGCACGGAGGCCTCCGCCGACCGGCACCATCTGACTGACCAGGCCGCAGGCGATGGCCTTCTTGGCGTTGATCGAGCGACCGGTGAGCAGCAGGTCGCGAACGACGGCATTGGACACGTCTCGGCGCAGCCGCGGAATGCCGCCGAAGCCGGGCACGATACCGAGTCGGAGCTCGGGAAAGGCGAATCGCGCGCTCTTCTCGGCGATCAGCATGTCGCAGGTCAGCGCGAGCTCGAATCCGCCACCGAAGCAGATCCCGTGCACCACCCCGATCGTCGTCAGCGGCAGCATGTCGAGCCGATCCATCACGCTGTGGATGCGATCGATGAAGGTGCGAAGCCGCGGCTCCTGCTCCTTGTCCGGCACGTCCATGAACCCGTTGTAGAGCTCGCGCAGGTCGGCACCGGCCGAGAACCCACCTCGAACCGTGCTGTGAATGATCAGCGCCGAGGCGTTCTCCGTGTCGACCTCGTCCAAGAACCGCTCGAGCTCGGCGAGCACCGTGGTGCCGATCTCGTTGCAGGGCTCTCGTCCGAGCTCCAGCTCGTACGTCCCGTCGCGTAGCGTCCAGCGGATCATGTCAGCGCGCCGCCTCCATCCGAGCCTTCTCTTCCTTCTCGGCGCGGAACGCCTCGTAGACCGCCTCGATCTCGGACTCGAAGTGTTTCTCGATCACCGCCCGGCGCAGCTTCTGGTTGGCGGTCAGCAGGCCATTCTCGGGAGAGAAGGACTCCTGCACCAAGATGGGGTTCTTGATCCGCTTGTAGAACGGCTGGTCGGCGTTGATCGCTTCGAGCGCCGCATCGACCTGCTCTCGGGAGGACTTCCCGGTGACGATGATCGACAAGAATGGCTTGCCGTGCCCGACGAGCACCGCCTGCTCGGCCTCGGGACACTGCTCGAGGAACTTCTCCTCGATCGGCTCGGGCGCGATGTTGTGGCCGGACTCGGGCACCAGAAGATTCTTGATGCGTCCGATGATCTTGAGGTTGCCCGCCTCGATGTCGACCTGGTCGCCGGTGTGGAACCAGCCGTCGGTGAGCGCCCGCTTGGTCTCGCTCTCGTTCTCCCAGTATCCGGCGAAGATGTTGGGTCCGCTCACCAGCAGCTCGCCCTCCTCGCTGAGCTTGGTCTTCACCCCGTCGATCGCGATACCGACGCGTCCCGGCACGGTGCGGTCGGGCTGGTCGAGCGAGACGATGCCGGTGGTCTCGGTGAGGCCATAGGCTTGATAGATCGGAATGCCCAGCATCTGGAACCAGCGCTGGGTGTCCTCGGACAGCGGCGCCGAACCGGAGATGAGGAACTCGAGGTTGGGACCGATCTGCTCGCGAATCTTCGTGAACACGAGCTTCTCGGCGAGGGCCAAGGCGGCCTTGTTCACGAAGTTGGCCTGGCCCGCGACCGTGGCCTTGTAGCCCTCGATCCCGCGCGTGTAGAGCTCGAGGCCGATGCCACCCTTCTCCTTGATCTTCGCGCCGACCCCGGCGCGAATCTTCTCCAGCACCGCCGGCACGTTGAGGAAGTAGTTCGGCTTGGCGGTGGAGATCTCGACGACCAGCTTGCCGAGGTCGGTGGAGATCATCATCGGGTTGGGCCGCGACAGCTGCGTCCACAGCATCATGCGGCTGGCAGCGAAGCAGAACGGCAGAAAGTGGAAGACTCGGTCGGGGCCGTCCTTGGGCTTGGACACGGCGCTGATGCGCTCGGCCGTCTTGGGCAGCATGAAGTCGACGTTGGCGCGAGTGAGCATCACGCCCTTGGGCTCTCCGCTGGTCCCCGAGGTGTAGATGATGGCGACCGTGTCGTCGGCCGCGAGCTCGCGCGGCGCGGCTTCGGAGGGCTCGTGGTCGAAGAGGGTGTCGAACGTGATGATCCTGCAGTCCCCCCGGTCGTCCCAGGCCTCCTCGATGGACTTCGCCAGCGCGTCGCTGCCGACCATGAGCACCCTGGGTCGCGCGCTCCGAAGCATGACCGCGAGTTCCTTGGGCTCTTGACGGTCGTACAGCGGCACCACGATGCCTCCGGCCGCGATCGCGGCCAGGTCCGCGCACACCCAGCGCACCGAGTTGGGTGCAAGGACCGCCACCCGATCCCCCGGTTCGATCCCGGCATCGCTCAGCGAGCCACGGGCCCGCGCGATGAGGTCGAGCATGCCGTTGCCATCGGTGCCGCGCAGCGTCGTGGCGTGCACCTCGATGAGCTTGGTGCGCTCGGGCTTCGTGCGCAGGTTGTCGAAGATCGTGGTCAGAAAGCTCATCGGTGACGTGCCTGAGAAGTTGGCCACGGGCGTGGCGGGGGAGCGGAGCAGGCGGCAGCATACCGACCAAAGCCGGGCGTTCAACCGCAGCCCCGATCGGCCGGGCTCCGGCCGTGGATGAAGCTTCGCGCACGCGGTAAACACCCATTTTCACGCAGCTTTTCGGCATGTGCGTGCGCGGTGGCCCCGCAGCACTCCGGCCGAAAGCGCGAGCGGTCGCGGGCGAGCGCCGCCCTTGGCGTTCGTGGCTGCTAGGCTGCGCCGGTGCTGGCGCCCGTCGTCACGGCCCTCGTGGCACTGCTCGCCCCGGCGCCGAGCGTCGCCTCCGACCAGCAGCCCGCGCGCAGCGGGGCGCCCCACCCCGCGCTCGAGCGCGGTCCACCACCGCCTCCGCGCCCCGAGCCCTGGCCTGCATGGCGCCGACGCGGCCTGATGCTTCGGACCAGCACCGGGCTCATCCACTGCGCACAGACCATGTGTGACGGCATCCCCCTGGGCGGACTCGCGCGGCTCGATGTGGGGTACCGCGCGGGCTTCTATAGCCTCTGGGCGACGGTCGACGGTGGCGGCGGCCGCTTGGATGTTCCCCCGTTCGAGGACGACGCCGGCAGCGTCACCGCCATCCACGGAGATCTCACGTTCCTGTACGCGGGCGTCGGGGCCTCGGTGCACCCGGTCGACCTCGGTCGGGTGGATCCGTACCTCGGCCTGAGCCTCGGGTACTCGCGGGTGCAGCAGCGGTTCCGCTCCGACCAGCGCAGCTTCGATCTGCTCTACCGTCGTGGCGGGGCCAGCCCCAGCTTCGGTTTCGACGTCTACCTGACCCGCCGGGTGTCGATGGGCCCACGAACGGACGTCGTGTTCCCCTTCGGAGGCAACCAGTGCGTGCGCCAGGACGGTCAGCAGGAGTGCCTGAACACCGTCGACGTCATCGACTCCGACGACACCGCCGTCACCCGCGCACGCCGCCGCACGCTGCCCCGGCCCTGGTCGGTCACCCTGCAGGTGACCGTCTTCGCGCTGTGAGCGGGGTCTTGGAACCGCACCCGATCCTCCACTACCGTAGGGGGGGTGTCGGATCGTTGCGAACTGTGCGGGGCAAAGCTCCGCAGCGTGGACGAAGCGTGTCGTGAATGCGGCGCGCCGGCGTCCGGCGACGCGGAGGCCTCCGACGTCACCGCGGACGTCACCGCGGTCGAGTCCGTCATGCAGCCGCGCGAGTGGGGTGCGCCCGGCGAGATTTCGAGCGCCCACATCGACGACACCGACCCGGGCCTGCCCCTGGATCCTGCGCCGCGCCGCCGTGGACCCTGGCTCCTCGCTGTGGGCCTGGTCGCGGTCGCGGGGATCGGCGTCACCGCCTACGCACGGATGGGAACGGAGGCCGAGACCGAGGCCCTTGCAAACCCGGCCGAGTCCGAGGCGTCCGCCGCCCAAGCCGCACGCGCTCCGGACGACGCAGCCCAGCCATCCGCGGTCGCCGGCTGCTCCGACCTCGAAGCGCTCGCCGGCCGCTGGGTGTTCACCACCGAGGTCACCGGCTCCCGCGTCGTGCAATCTTCGGGACTCAACGGGTTCTACGAGCTCGACGTCGAGATCGATGGACGCGATGGACGCGATGGACTCGATGGCTGCGCGGCGACGGCGTCCCTGACCAAGACCGGATACACCGCGCGCAAGTACGCCGAGGGCCGCGTGCAGCGAGCCCGCGCACCGCTGACCGCGGGTTCGGGCGAACCCGAAGGCACCGCGGTCGGCACCTTCGACCTCGAGAGCGCAGCGGGTACGCACGGGATCATCGAGTTCACGTTCACCGCCCGCGGAGACGAACTGTTCGGGGTGTATCGACAGCGAGGTGCTCGGTGGCGCGAGACGGGCCTCAGCGGCTTCCTCCGCGGCAGCCGCTCCGATGACGTCCCGCGCGACCTCGCGGTCGCCTCCCACCCCTGCTCGACCCGGTGCGCCCTCGCCTGCGGCACCGATGCCCGGGAGGTCGCGCCCGAGGCCCTGCGCAGCTGCGTGCAGGCGTGCACCGAGGACGACGACGCGCCGGCCCGCTGCGGCGACGTGGCACCCATTCCGAGCGACTTCACCCTCGCGCTGACCGGTCCGGGCAAGCTCGCAAAGCTCTGCAAGCGGATCGGCGGCTGCGCCAAGCGGATCGGCCGCGGGCGAAGCGACCAGTCGCTCGACGACCGGCTCCCCGACGGCTGGACCGAGGCCAAGTACGTGCGCGGCGAAAAAGAGGGCGGCGTCCGCCTCGCGCTGCACGGCGTCGCCGGCTGGTGGCTCTCCGCTCCACTCTTCGAGGTGCCGCGGGGGTCCCGACTGGGCAAGCTTCGCCTCCACGCCCGACAACTCGGCGAAGGTGAGGCCCGTCGCTACGTGCTGGGGCTCGCACGCACCGAAGAGAAGGACGACGCTGCGGAAGCATTCGTGACCTGTCGCCTCGGCGAGACGCCCACGTGCATCCGCGTACCCAAGGCCCCAGGCGAGCTCGTCAACGCCCTGCCCGAGGGCAACCTGAGCATCGAGCCGCGCTCCTCGGGCGCACATGGTGTCTTCAGCTGGTTCGATGGTTGACCTCATCGGGTCGCCCCTCCACCTCGATGCGTTCCGGCCAGAGCAACGGACCGTTGCCCTCAGACGACGATCGACGGGGCTACTCTGGGCACGTGCACGACCGCCGACGATTCATCGCCGGAGCGGCCAGCCTCACGCTGGCGGCATGCGCACGCACCAAGGTGGAGGACTTGCACGTGAACGACCCCATGCCCACGCTCTTCATCCCGCACGGAGGTGGCCCATGGACCATCGTCGATATGGGCATGCGCGAGATGTACGCACCGCTGCGCTCCTATCTCGCCTCCATGGTCGATGACCTGCCCCAGCGTCCACGGGCAATCCTCTGCGTGTCTGCACATTGGGAGGAAGAGGTTCCCACGGTGCAGTCTGGACCGACGCCGCCCATGCTCTACGACTACGGCGGCTTTCCGCCCGAGGCCTACACGTATCGATGGAACGCGCCCGGCGATCCCGAAGCGGCAGCTCTCGTTCGAGACCACCTCGATGCCGCGGGTTTCGAGACAGCCTCGGACCCCCGCCGCGGCTTCGATCACGGGACGTTCGTGCCCCTCATGGTTCCGTTTCCCGAGGCCACGATGCCGACATTCCAAGTGTCACTCCTCGGATCCCTGGACCCGGAACGACACCTCGCAATGGGTCGAGCCCTCGCCCCACTACGGAAGCACGGAATCCTGATCGTGGGTAGCGGGATGAGCTACCACAACATGCGTGGTTTCGGCGCCGCGATGCGGAGCGAGTCCGGGCGGCGCCAGGTCGCGGATGACTCGAAGGCGTTCGATGACTGGATGGTGGAGTCGGCGCTCTCCGACCCCTCCGCGAGAACTCGGCGGCTGGCGGAGTGGGCCGCAGCTCCAGCGGCCCGGGCGTGTCACCCGCGCGAGGAGCACCTGTTGCCGCTGATGGTCGCCGCGGGTGCCGCCGAGGAAGACCCGGCCACCGTCGCGATGCAGGACCAAATCCTGGGCGCACACGTCAGCGCGCTACGGTTCGGCTGAACGGCAAAGGAGCCAGAACGGACCGAGGCGGAGGAGGTCGTCGAGGCCGATCCCCCGGGGTCGAGGGCAGCGCCCCCACGGTGGCGAGCGTCGCGGCCACGAGCGAGCCCGTCGAAGCTGCGTCCGTGGCCATCCCCGTGCCCACGCCCAGGCCAAGCGCCGCGAAGAGGACCCGACGGGCCAAGGGCGAAGCGAAGTGCGGCGAAGGCACGTGCGCGTGACCGGGTTCTGAACACGCCGCACCCGGAGAGGAACCACATCGAGCCGGCAAACCCTGGGTCCGCCGCGCTATGATCGGAGGTAGGGGGAGCGGGCTGGACCACGAACACTCGAGCCCGGCGATGCCGAGCCCAGATCGAGACCACGACTCCGCAGCGACGGTCGAACTCGGCGCCGTCGATCCACAGCGCCTCGCGCACGCGGTGGACCGTCCCGACTTGAGCCGCTACCGAATCGAGGATGTGGTGGGCAGCGGCGGCATGGGATTCGTGTACGCGGCGCACGATCTCGAGCTCGACCGATCCGTTGCGCTCAAGGTGATGCGCCGAGACGCGGGACCGGAATCCGAACAAGGCCGTCTTCGCGACGAAGCCCGCGCCATCGCTGCCCTCAACCATCCCAACATCGTGCCGGTGTACGACGTCGGGCACTCGGACGATGGACGGCTGTACATGTCGATGGAGCTCGTCCGGGGCAAGAACCTGCAGGGCTGGCTCGACGCCGGACCGCGCACCTGGAACGAGGTCCTCGACGTGTTGCTGGCCTCCGGCCGCGGACTCGCAGCGGCGCACGCCGTGGGCCTGGTCCACTGTGACTTCAAGCCAGGGAACGTCTTGGTGGGCGACGATGGACGCGTTCGGGTCGTCGACTTCGGCATCGCACAGCGTTCCTTCCTCACCGAGCCGAGCATGTCCGTCGACGCTCCTGCCGAGCCGACGAAGAAGCACGTCATCGGAACGCCGGACTACATGTCGCCCGAGCAGGCGCGAGGAGCACCGCTGGCTCCACAGTCCGACCAGTTCAGCTTCTGCTTGACGCTCTACGAGGCGCTCTACGGCCACCGGCCGTTCCTCGGTTCCAGCAACAGGAAGCGACTGCGCAACATCTTGCAGGGCGCGATCCGACCGCCGCCCCGAGGCACGCTCGTACCCAAGCGTGTACACGCCGTGGTCGTTCGTGGCCTCCACGCAGACCCCGGTCTTCGCTGGCCCGGCATGCACGACTTGCTGCGAAGCCTCGACCGCGCTCGGCGGCCACGTGGGTGGAGCCTCGTTGGCGCCGTTGCGCTGCTCGGCATCGGAGCCGCCGCCGTCTCCGCGGCGAAGCTCGTCGAGGCCGACTCGCCGTGCGCATCGACCCGGGACGAGCTCGATGAGGTCTGGACCGAGCAACGCAAGGACCGCATTCGCGAAGCCTTCATGCAGTCCGGGCTGCCCGACGCAGCTCGGCTGCACGAGAGCACCGCGCAGCAGCTCGATCGCTACTCCACCGACTGGGTCGCGTCACGCACACGCGCGTGTGAAGACGCCTCCGCCCCGGCCGAGCGGCGTCTTGCCGCCCGAAGCTGTCTGCGCCGCGGCCTCGAGCAGTTCGAGGTGCTCGTCGAAATCCTCGGCACTGCCGACCTGCCTACCGTCCGCAACGCACCGGAGGCAATCTCCAGCCTGCCCGATCTCGCCGGCTGCGAAGGCGCGGACGAGGACGATGCCAACGCGCCTTCGGAGGACATTCGGGCCCGCGTCGAAGCGCTCAGCCACGATCTATCGATCGTTCCGATGCTCATCCAGCTTCATCGAGACGAACGAGCGGATGAGCTGACCGCCCGCGTCCTCCACGAGGCGGAGCAGCTGGGCCATGCCCCGCTCCTCGCCGAAGCGCAATATCGACGCGCCGACGTCCTGGCGACCACGGGCGAGCAAGTCCAGGCCGCCGCCACGTTCGAGCGGGCGTTCCACACCGCCGAGACCACCCGCCTCGATCGCCTCGCGGCAGAGATCGCCATCGATCTCCTGTTGACGTACGGCTATCGACTCCCGCGACCGAAGCAGACCGATCAGTGGAGCAAGCTGGCACGTGCAGCGGTCGAGCGCCTCGGGGATGATGCGAGGTCGCTGCGGCCCGAGCTCACCCGGACCGAAGGGCTCATCGCGCTGCGCCGCTCGGAGTATGCCCTCGCGCGCTCTCTCTTCGTACGCGCCCTGAACGAGTTCGGAGCCCTCGACCCCGTGGACGAGCCCACGCTCGCCGAAACGTCGAGCAACCTGGGCATCGCTTGCCTCGAGTTGGGGCTGCTCGACGAGGCGGAGGCGGCGTTCCTCGAGGCGCTGACACTCGCCGAGCGCACGGTCGGGCCCTACAACAACCGCATGATCAGCGTCGTCAACAACCTCGGAAGTCTCGCCCAAGCGCGCGGAGACTATCAGGCGGCCCACGACTACTTCGAGCGCGTGTACCGAGCGGAGCTCATCCTGTATGGCCCCGTCGACGTTCGTGTCGCGATGTCCCTCAACAACATGGGCACCGCCCTGTCATCGCTGCGCCGCGACCGGGAAGCCACCGAGTTCTACCGGCGGTCGATTCGGGCGTATGAGTCGGGCGACCACCACGACATCGACCTTGCGCGCCCTCTGGGCAACCTTGCCGTCTCGAACATGCGGGCCGAAGACTACGTGGCCGCCGAGGCCAACTTGCAGCGCGCCATTCAACTCATCGAAGCCGAGGCCGGGCCGCTCCAGGCGGAACTGGGCATCCACTGGTTCAACCTCGGCGCGGTCCGCATCGAGCAAGGCGAGTACGACCGTGCACTCGAGGCCCTCGAGCGCTCCCGCGAGATCGACGAGAACGCCGTCGGGCGCGACCATCCCAGCGTCGCCCAGGCGTTGTCCTCCATCGCGACGATCCACGCGCGAACCGGCGAGCTCGAGCGCGCGCGCCCGCTCTTCGAGGAGGCGCTCGAGATCTACGCGCGCTTCGAGGTCCAGCCGGTCACCATCGCCTTCACGCGCTTCGAGCTCGCACGCGTCCTGTGGGAGATGAACGAGCACGAACGAGCCCGGGAGCTCGTCGACCGAGCCGAGACCGCGCTCGTGGGGGCAAAGGAAGCGGGTGCCCCCCAGCTGGAGACGCTGCGGAAGTGGAAGCGCACCGAGGGTCTGGACCAAGACCCCGGTTCGCCTCTCTAGAGCGTCGACCAGCGGAGCTTCGAAAGATCGAAGACCGCGCCGTCGGAGGGCTCGAGCCCCTCCAGGTCCCAACGTGCCGCGATGGAGGTGGTGCCGTACGCCAGCGGGAGGACCGCCGCCAGGACCTCGACGCGCTCGAGGAGCGAGGACTCGTTCTCCCGCGATGGGACCGAGCGGAACGCCTGTAAGGCTGCGTCGATCTCCGGGTCCTGCACCCAGCCATAGTTGCATCCAGCCGAACCGGGGCCCGTCGGCGTCATGCTCGAGTGCAGCATCGCGTCGACGAACTCGCTGGGCGACGGCGACGCGGCGTTCCATCCGCCGAGCGCGAGGTGGTAGTCCCCGGCAGCGAGCCGCTGCTGATAGTCCACGAGCGACTGCGTGATCACCGTCTCGACCTCCAGGCCCATCTCCGCGAGCTGCTTCTGAATCTGGTGGGCCCAACGCTGCGGCTCGGGCATGTACGGACGCCGGCCCCAGACGACGAGCATGCGAAGCGGACCCACCGAGGCTCGGCCTGCGAGGGCCTGCAACGCTTCGTCTCGCTCGAACGGCAGGCGCATCCGCACGGAGCCTTGGCCGGGCGGAAGCAGCGAGGGGGCGAGAAAGGCCATCGGGTTGTCGTAGGTGCTTCCCAGGACCGCGTAGCGATCCAAGCCTCCGGTGACTGCGGACCGGACGTGCGGCTCGAGGGTGCGCGTGTTGAGCCACAGAAGCGCCGTGCTCGTCCCGGCAGCGAACAGCTTGCGCACGCCTCGTACGTCGGTGAGCTCCTCCCGGCTCAGGGCGGCGGTCAAGTCCACCGCCTCCGCATCGAGGTCTTCTCGGATTCGCTCCCGAGCGTCATGAGGCTCGTACCCACGAAGGTCGATCGACTCGATCGCGGGCCTCCGCGGGTGAAACGGGTTGCGCTCGAGCTGAATGCTGCCGGACGCGGCCTCGACCACGCGATACGGACCCGTCCCCGACCATGCCTCGCCCTGCTGAACGCCGAACCGAACCCGGTCCGAGCTGAGGAACGCGCGCACGTCGAACGAGCGACCCTTGGGCGTGAAGATGACCCGATCCCCGCGCACCGTGACGTCGACGAGCGGTCGGTACCACGGAGACCGCGACAGCGCGCCTGCGACCATGCTGGCGTCGACGGGGGTGCCGTCGCTGAGCCGGGCCTCGGGCCGCAATCGCCCGGCGATGCCCCCGCCGGTCAGGTCATCCACCACGCTCAACAGGCTGTTTGGACCACGTGCGAGCGGCGGCTCGAACACTTGGCGCTTCGCCACGTCATGCGCGAAATCGAAGTCTGCGTAGGGGTTGAGCCCGTCCCGGCTGAGCATCCCCACGACGGCGCATCGCAGGGTGCTCCGCACGCTTGGTATCGACCCCACCCCTTCCTTATGCCACGCGAGCGTGCGCAGCCTAAGCCCTGATTCGCGGATGTCGACGAACGCGGCGGACTGTAGGCACAGCGCCCACCCCGATTCCTCGCGTACACCCGGACGGTCTCAACCTGGAACGAGGACCTCGAGCAGCAGAGCGGGTGGAACGCCGCCGGCGGCGTTCCAATAGTCGACCCCCAGTGCACTGGTCGGCACGATGGCCAGATGCAGCGTGGAGAGGAGGTCGTCGTCGGAGAGAGGGAGGTCCCACTCCACCAGCTGCGAGACGGCCACGCCACCTTGATCGGCAGCGATCGCGCCCAGGCCACTCAACTCGGGCTGTCCGCCGCTAAGGCTCTCGAGCGTGAACGGCTCCGTTCGCCAGACCTCACCGGTTTGGTTCATCGACTCCGCGGACGACTGATCGGTCGTGCTCAGCACGAGGACCGCTGAAAGGAGCTGGGCGCCCGGCGGGACGGCGCCGGTTTCGAACGCGAGAAACGCGGTCGTCGGCTCCTGCATCAGGGCGTCGTTGACGAGGTCGACGCTGAATCCGGTCGTCGCCGTGGATGTCTCGCACGCCAGGGGGTCGTTCGAGAGCGGATCGGTGCACGCGGCAATCGACGCCGAGACCTCGATCGTTTCGACCACGCCGGCAGCGGTGGTGGACGTGTCGAGGGGTCCGGTCGACCCCGTGTCGGCCAAGGTGGTCGCGTTGACCGTGATGTTCGAGGAAGCGGTCGACGCCGTCTCCTCGCCCCCGACCGTAGAGGTCGAGCCGGGCCGCGGCTCGATGCTGGTGCTCCCCATGGGTCCAGAGCCCGACGTCGCACCCGATCCAGATCCGGTCGCATGCATCGGGCCGTCGACGTCAGGCTCGACGCACGCGCTCGCCAGCGCGGCAGATGCATACTTCCCATACCGGCGGCCGCTGTCACACGCCCCATCGGGGAAGCTGCAGAAGCCGCTCGCCTCGCAGACGCCTCCCGAGGGCCCCGCGCAGTCGGCCGTGTCGGAGCACTGGAAGACCGAGGCTCCGCATCCACCCGCCACCAAGGCGATGGCCAGCGCGGCGAGACCGGGCATCCACGAGGACACACCTCGAGGGTACCGCAGGGAGGCCTCGCCGCACCAATCCGGCCGCGCGCCGGACCTCAGCCGTAGGTTTCCATCAACCCCTGAAGATAGGGCGACAGTGGGGGAAGGTGTGCCAAGGGCTCACGTGGGAGTTCCTTGCGCGGGAACTCGGGATAGACCCGCTGAACCTCGTCCATGAAGTCGATGCCCATCTGTCCCATGAGCTCGAACTGCTTGGGGATCACGCGGCCAATGTCGGCGGAGATCTGCTCGCCATCGTCCCACAGCCGCCGCAGCATCGCGTAGACCTTCTCGTCGAGGTTTTCCTCGTCCACTTCGACGAAGAGCTCCGGGTGACCGCGATCGTTCATCAAGTTGCGGATCCGCTCGTCCATCGTGATGCCGCCCGAGGGCACCAGACCCGGCATCGAGGTCACCACGGCGTGGAAGCGCGAGCTGACCATGGCCGAGCAGCGGCGCAGCACCGAGACCATGTCGAACATGTCGTAGTCGTCGCTGATGAACATCGGCGGCTTGACCTTCAGCCGCTTCGACAACGCCTCGCACGACTGCCGATCGACGCGCTCCATCCCGACGAGGATCGTGAATGCGTCCTCCTCCTCGAGGAAGCGCTCCAGACCGGTGGCGATGCCCGCGAGATAGTCGGCGTACTGGAGGTCGGCGTCCTCGGAGCTGTGGTGGTAGTAAAAGGAGCGGTAGTGCTCTTGCTTGTATTGGCCCACGAGGCCCTGCGCCAGGGCCTTGCCGAGGTCCGGCTTGACGGGCCACCAGAACGGGTTGATCGGGCAGATGACGATGACCTTCTGCTTGCCGTCCCACCCCTGCTCGCGCAGCAGCTGCTCGCCGCGCTCCGCGGGCGCGGGCTCGAAGGTCCAGGCGGTGTCGGTTCCGCCCGTCGTCCGGACGCCCAAACGACCCAGAACCTCGCGCGAGGGATTGTTGCGGCACTGCACCAGCGCGTGCTTGCAGTGCTTCTTCACGAAGTCCCGCAGCGTGGGCGTCATCGCCCCCGCCTCGGCCCCGTAGCCCACGGCGAGCTTGTCTTCGACGCCCGCGATGCCCAGCGCGCCGGCCATCATCGTCGACAAGGCGTTGGCGAACTTCGACTTGAACATCGAGCCCTCGCACGAGATCACACCGTGGTGTTTGGGGCACTCCTCGAAGAGGAACTTGGGAAACACGACCGGCAGCTCGACCTGTCGCACCGTGCGAAAGTAGCCAGCGGTGCGTCCGAGGTTGACGGACATGATCGTCAGCTCGAGCTCGTCGTCGCCGACGACGTGGCGGAACTGGCGAATCATCTCCTCGACCCGAACGTCGGCGCCGGTGTTCCGCGTCCCCACGTAGCCCGCCAAGCAAAGCTTCAGCGGCTTGCCCGGGGCCCAGCTCTCCTGGTCGACACCCAGCGCACGCTTCATCGCCACGCCCTCGATGAAGCCATTCATGACCTCCATCAGGACGTTGTCGGGATCGAGCGCATCCTTGAATCGGCTCAGGAAGCCCATAGACCGCGGAGGATAAGGCACAGCCGGCCCCCGCGGACCCTGAGATCGCTCACGCGCGGGTCTCGCGCCCCATCCGACTGACCACGATGCCGGCGAGCATCGACACCGCGAACGCCGGGAGTCCGGTTTCGACCAGCATCGGCAGCACCGACGTGCGCGATCAACATCGATCCGATCGCGACCGCGGACGAGGAGAACCACGACGACTCCGACGAGCTTCGCAATGGACCGCGACATCGCGACCCGGTTCGGTTCGTACCGCATCAACCGGCTCGGCGAGCGCCGCCGCGCATCGTCGAAATTCGAGGGCTGGAGCCGCGCAACGGCCACACGGCTTGCATCTGCGCTCGCAGAGTGAAGGCTGCGGTCAGCTCCATGAGCCCCCTGCGCCCAGCGCTCGCCCTCGCCGGGGGTCTCTTTGCAGCAAACGAACCCCCCAGTGCACGGCTCCGAGACGCACGGGACGCCTTGAGCGCGGACGGGCTGGACCTACAGGCGTTCGTCACCGCGGACTCCAGCATCGTCGCGCGCGGTCGCGTCCCATCCGGGACCTGGTTCTCTCGCGCGCTCATCGACGCAACGATGACCCTCGATGGCGCATCGATGCTCGGGTGGTCCGGTGGCACGATCCACCTGGGGTTGCAGGGGCTCGTCGGCCAGCGCGGTGATGTCGTCCTCGGCGACGTGCAGACCTTCGACAACATCGACGCTCGATCCTTCGGCGCGTTGAGTGAGGCCTGGGTCGAGCAGACCCTGCTCGGGGGTCGACTGCGACTCAAGGCCGGACGGATCGAGGCCAACGCCGAGTTCGCGACGGTGGACCAGACCGCCGTCCCCATGCGGGTGCGGGCGCGCAGGACCCTGCTGCACAGCTCTCCGGGGTTTTCCCCGACCATCGTCCGCATGCCCTCGTATCCAGTGCAGTCGTGGGGTGCCTTGGCCGAAGGACGCCCCAGCGACAACACGCGCGTCGCGGTCGGTGTCTTCGACGCGACGCACTTCCCCTCGATCCTCTCCTCGCATGAGCGCCGGTCGACGCACGCGCCCTTCTCCACCACGATGGTCATCGGCGAAGCCGAGGCGGGATGGCTCGCTGGACCCCGCGATCGTTCCGGACGAGTCAGCGTCGGCGGCTGGGTTCTCTGGGGACCGCAGGCGTGCGACGAAGAGATCTGCGCATCCGAACGGTCGGCGGGCGTCTACGCCGTCGCCGCCCAGACGCTGTGGCGAGCGCCCGACTCCGAGCGGGGCGTTCGAGCCTTCGCGCAGTACGGCTGGGCGCCACCGAGCGCGTCC
Source organism: uncultured bacterium (assembly GCA_963761755.1). GTDB lineage: Bacteria > Myxococcota_A > Polyangia > Nannocystales > Nannocystaceae > CAJXVA01. The sequence goes on along the minus strand of CAVXIC010000011.1, from coordinate 283,935 downwards.
TCGATCGTCCACCACGGCGGAGCAGGCGTCGTGCTCAATGGTGTGGGCGTGACCGACGGGATCGACCGGCTGGGCGCCGGCGCGTCGTGGGTCGGCCTGCGCGACGATCTCCGCGGCGAGACGGCCCTGGAGTTGTTCTACCGCGCGCCCGTGCAAACCTTCGTTTGGCTCCAGCCCGACGTTCAATACCTCGTCGATCCCGGCGGAGACGAAGCCGACGCCATGATCGTGACTCTGCGCATGGGTGTGGACCTGTAGACCGCGCAACCAAGCGAGTACGGATCCGTCTGAGAGGCGTGGCTTCCTCGATCCTCCTCGCACAGATCGGCCCCGTCGCCTGGGCGTTCGCCCTGGGAGTGCCCGTCGCAGGTCTCGGCTGGAGCGTCTTGTCCCGCGTGACCTCCCGGGAGGTCCGGGCACGGCGGGCGCTGGCACGCGCAAAGCGGTCGATCGCCTCGGCCCGCGTCGACGAGGCCTGGAGCCACCTCGAGGCCGCGTTGATCCTCGACGCAACCCCGAGCGCGGCCGCCGCCGACATCGGCCGCGACGTCTTGCACCAGGTTCAGCGGCTCGTCGCACCCGAGATCGAGGCGGAGGTCGCGCTCCTGCTTCGTCCGCTCGAGCATGCGCTCGACGAGGTCATCGCCGGTGCCCCTGCCCCCTGCGTGCTGCCTCGGGCGGCCGCGATTCGAACGCTGATCGAAGCCCGAGGAGAGCCGGTGCCAGCCGTCCTCTCCCTGCTCGCGCTGCCCAGCACCCGCGCGCTGCCGCCCGTTCATCCGCCGAGCGCCGTGCTCGCCAGCTGAACGCGCCGGAGCGCCTCAGTCGTCGTCGAGCTCGTCCCAGCTCTGCTGGATCGCGGCCGCGATCAGATCGGAGGCGTCCCGGGTGGACTCGTCCACCACGTCGACGAACGCGGATTGAGCTCCGTGGCTGTCGAAGTCGAACCGCACCGTCTGCGCGACCGAGCCGCGCTTCTTGCGGCGAGCCGACGCCTTGCGAATCGGCTTGGGGTTTGCGGCTTTGGCCATCGGGTCGCCCCTCATACTAGCACCTCTCCCACGGTCAGGGTGTCCAGAACGGTCAGGGCGTGAGGCCATGGTGTGCGACCAGCTCCTTGCAGACCCGGCGCATCAGCGTCTTGAGCACCGGCAGGTCATGTCGCTCGTTGCCGAAGCGCCGCCAGAACGGCTTGGCCAAGTTCGAGGTCAGGGTGATGACGGCGTAGGGCAGCCACGACTCCCCGTCGAGCGCAGGGACGGCGAGAATCGAACGCCAGTCCCTCATGTTGAACGCCCGATCCCACTCGCGAACCTGACGAGGCGAGAAGTTGTAGTTGATGCTCGGATGGTTGTCGCAGGCGTCGTTGCTGTTCCCGTAGTGGAACGAGATCCCGGCCACGCCCTGCACGCCGCGCTCGGGGGAGAGCTTGAGCGAACGAATCTTCGCGTGCCGACGCGCCTCTTCTCCGCTGCGCTCGTGCCGAGACGTCGCCATCAACTGCAGGACCTGACGCTGCTCATCCAGGGCGGGCAAGAACAGGCTGGTCGTGATGACCTCTCCGGGTTCCAGCCCGAAGTAGGTCCGCACGTGGTCGGACAACGTCTTGAGCGAACGGTTGGCGCGACGCTGCCACGCGTCCGTGAAGCGCAAGCCGCCCAGGTGCGTGTCGATCCACTTCAGGCTCTCCTCGAACCACGGCAGCGACTCACCCGTCCAGCCCCACTGCACCTGGCGCAGCAGGTGAGGGATGTAGCCGAAGTTGGGCAGCCACAGCGGGTTCACGTTCCACGTTCCCGTCCAGTACTGATTGATCTGGTCGTCCGCGGCCTCGTTGCCACCCACCATGACCGCGTAGATCGCGTTGTCACCGTCGCGCAGCGGCGTCATGCGACGCCGGTCGAGGAGTCGGCGAAGGTTGGGATCGGCCAGGCTCATCCCCAGGACGAGGACCGGGGCGTTGCCCATCAGCAGCTTGTTGAGATCCACGTTCGGCTTCGCGCGGCGGTCCGCGAACAAGCCCAGGTAGCTCGTCTCCGTGAGCACCAACGTTCCACCGATCGCACCGCGGTCGTCGACCCAGCCGTGCAGGTGGTGCACCAGCGGGCGCTTGCTGGACCGGCTCCGCGCGCTGAGCGGGTAACGATGCTTGGACCACTCCTCGGGTGCTCCCCGCAGCTCTGCGATCGCGCGCTCGAGGATCGGATCGTAGTTGGTCGTGAACAGCAGGTCGCGCTGAGGCACCTGCTGAGCCATCGCGGCCAGCTGTCGCTGGGTGCTGCGAAGCGGCAGCCGCTCGATGGGCCGAGGGTAGAGCTCGCGCGCCAGCACCCGCTTGAAGTCGGTGTCACCCAGGCGGCGCCAGGCGAAGTCGGCCGCGGCGTCTCGCCCGATGCGTCGGTAGACCTCGTCGGTCAGCCCCTCGACCGCCTCGTCGCCGACGAGCGACCGCACATAGGACGCTCCGTCCGCGTTCTCGCACCGACCCCGAAGGTCGCTCTCGATCACCGCGCGCAGCAGACCGAGGTTGAGCTGATCCCAGCCGGGCAGACCCGACGTCATCGAGACCCCGGCGCCCACCAGAATGCGCAGGGAGCCGGCGTCGTAGCAGCCATGCAGGTCCTCGATCAGCTCTCGGCGCGGGTCGACCACGGGGCGCCGATCGTACCCGTGCCGGGCCGCGAACCGCCAAGTTTGACCCTTTCGGGCCTGAACGGAGTGCCAGGCGGCCGCGCGGGCCCTCAGCCGTCCGGCGCCTCAGCCCTGCTCCGAGTCATGTGCGCTGCTGAGTCTACGCGACCTTGGAGACCTTTTCGTCGCCGTCGGCAGGCCAGTCCTTGTACGGATACTCGAACCCACCATCGACGGCGAAGCGCAGCAGCGGGTAGCCGTACTCGCTGAAGCGCGTCGGCTTCTCGCCGAGCTCCTCCACGATGTGGCTGTTGCCGAACACCGTGTTGAACGTCAGGTACGGCAAGAAGACCTTCATCAACGATGCCGCCGGCGCCACGCCCCACTTGCGCGGCGTGGACATCAGCGCCTCCACGGCGTTGCCGAAGGTGCCCTCGAGTCGGGGCACGAACATCATCTTCGGCTTGTGCCCCGCATCGCGAAGCGACTGCACGATCTCGCCGTAGGTCATGGAGTCCTCGCCCGAGCTCATGTTGTAGGCCTCGTACTTGGGCTTGTCGGACATGTGGACGTGCACGATCCCCTTGGACACGTAGTCGGCAGGCACGATGTCGGCGCGCCAGCTGGGGTCGAAGGGCAGCACCCGCATGTAAGCCAGCCCCGCGAAGGCCCGGACCATGTCGAACTGCGTGGTCTCGGGGAAGCGACTGTCACCGAGCACGATCGAGGGCCGGAAGATCGACGTGGTCACGTCGGGGAGAAGCTCGTGCACCATGTGCTCGCAGAACTTCTTGGTCCGCGCGTACGGGTCGTAGTCGCTGCGGCTCCAGTCGATGGCGTCGTCTTCGTGAACCGTTTCGTTCTTGCGCTGTCCCGCCACCGCGACGGTGCTGACGTCGCTGAACCGCCGCAGCCCGTTGGTGTCGGCCATCGCCCGGGCCAGCTTGATGACCGAGAGCGTGCCGCGCAGGTTGACGTTGAAGCAGGTCTTGGAGGACTTTCGGTTGAGCGACGCCGCGACGTGCAGGACCGAGCTCGCGCTGCTGACCAGGGCCTTCTTCGCGTCGGCGTCGAGGCCCAGATCAGGGCTGGTGAGGTCTCCGAGGTAGATGTCGAATCGCGGCAGGAAGGACACGAACTCGTCGAAGTTCATGTGCATCTGCAGCGATTTCCACAGCCGCTTGCGTGCGTCGTCCGGGCTCTTCGCCCGCACCAGCACCGCCAAGCGCTCGCTGGGGTGGTTGCGCAACATCAGGTTCGCGACGTAGGAGCCGATGTATCCGGTGGATCCAGTGAGGAAGGTGGTGGACATGACTCAGCGCGCTTCGGTTTGGCTGGGGGTGGCGCCTTCGATCATGACGAACGGCACCTGGGGTGTGTAGGTCTCGGTCTCTTTGTTCTCGTACTGCGAGGGGAAGCACCAGCGCCGCAGGCCCGGCATGTGGCAGTCGAGCCAGTACGACCGCCAGTCGATGTCCTCGGGCTTGAACCGAAACTCGGGCTCGACGATCGGGTGGTTGTCCAGCGCCCGAGCCTCGAAGACCATGTAGTGGTCGTAGGTGAACGGTAGGAACAGCTCGAGCACTTCCTCGATCTGCCGCATCTTGCGCTGCGCCTTGTCGCCCGTCTTCGCCAGGTTCTCGGCGTTCTCCTTCCACTCGGTGGGAATCTTCTCGGGCCGGCCGTGCCGCAGGTAGCGACTGACCTGGAAGACCACCTCGCGGATGTTGCTGACGTTGAGCACATGCTTGGGATCCGAAGCGCGGGCGTCCCAGCGGGACAAGATGAGCTTCTCCACCCGGCTGGCGCCGGTCTTGCGCAGATGCTGGCGGTGTCCCAGCGCCGAGAGCTCCGTGAGCCGGTCGATCGGCAGGAACGCCCGGTCCGACGAACCCGTCTGATAGACCTCGGCGTGCTCACCTCGCATCACGGCAGCGCCCGCGATGAAGATGCCGTTGACGACCAGATCGACGGGAATGATGTCCAGGGGGTTCCCGGCCTTCGCGGGGATGTGCCGAAACCAGGTGCCCGCGAGATAGATCAACGGGCCCGAGGTGTTGAACCCCTCGTTCCAACCGGGGAATGGGAACTCGAGCGAGCTCTCGACGATCGCCGGCCGCAGCACGGTGTGGCGCAGGTTCGGGTACCGAGCCTTCGTGAGCATCTCGGCCAGCGCCTTGGTGTACGTGTAGGTGTTGGGCCAGCCCAGCGCTTTGGCGCGATCCGTCCCCGCCTGCGCCATCACTTCCCGCAGACGCTTGGACTTCAGGCGGCCGACGGTGCCCGAGACCCGCTTCTCGGTGGGCTCGTAGCCACGCTTCTCCAGCCGCGCGACGACCTCTTCGGTGAGCTTGTTGACCGTCTCATCGGACTCGTTCTCCGCCTCGGTCTCGACGATGATCTCCTTGAGGCGGACGTACTCCTCTTCGGGATCGATGGAGGTCCCGTTGGGCGTCGTCTCGGCGATCGTCTCGGGGATGAAGCCATCTCGCGTCCCCGCCACGTAGCAGGTCGACACGTGAATCATCGCCGCGTTCCGGCACGACGCCGCGAAGTCGGCCACGTGCATGGACCCGTCGAGGTTGGAGGACACGGCAACCCGTACGTCGGGGTTGAAGTCGACCAAGCCCGCGCAGTTGACGATGAGGTCCAGCTTCTCGCGGAGACGCCCGGCCGTCTCCTCGGCCATGCTCATCTGCGGAGAGTCCAGCGCGCCTTCGACGACCTCGACGCGCTCTGCGATGAACCGGCTGAGGTCGGCGCCATGGCGCTCGTGCAGGGGACGGAACGCCGGGTTCTCGTTGACGATCTTGATCCAGCGCTCCTTGACGGCGCGGCCCTTGCCCCGCATCAGCACGTAGATGCGCCCAATGTCGGGCATCCGCGTCAGCGCCATCACCAGCCACACCTTGCCGACGAAGCCGGTCCCGCCCGTCAGCAGGATGTGCTTTCCGGCGTACTCTTCCTTGATCGAGAACGTCATGTGCGCCTCCGGCCGGTCAGGCCGTGTACTCCATCACGGGCCAGTCGGCTTCCTTGGCCGCCTTGCGCAGCGTGAAGTCCGGATTCACCGCGCACGGCTTTCCAACCGATGAGAGCAGCAGCAGGTCGGGGCCGTGGCCCGCGAACGCGACCGACTTCGACAGCTCGATGTCGTTGCGCCGCGCGTAGTCTCGCAGCCACGTCCCGCCGTCGTAGCCCCCGACGATGGGATCGAGCAGCTTGCCGGTCGCCTTGTTGTCCTTGTACTCGAGCCGATTGCAGACCAGCTCGTCGACGTAGCGCAGGTGCGGCCGCAGCCCCTCCATGATCTCGGAGATGCCCTCGGAGATCACCACGACCCGGTGACCGTCCTTCTTGGCCTTCTTCATCAGCTCGAGACCGGAGTCGAGAATCTTCTCCTTGAGAATGTCCTCGACGTACTCCTCGGCGAGCACGACGACCCGATCCTCGGTGATGTCTCGGTAGCTCAGGTGTGCGACCCGGTTGCCCAGCGCTCGATCGTTTTGACCGAGCACGCCGAAGATCGGCGCCGCCAGGGCGGTCTGCCCGAAGCGCAGCAATCGCTCGCGCATGCCGGCGCGCTGGGAGGCCATGTAGGCGGCGGCTTGCAGCACGCCACTGTTGATGAGGGTGCCTTCGGCCCGAAAGAAGGCCGCGGTGTTCGACTCGCTCATGTGCTCGTTCCTTGGCTCGGCGCTGCGAAAACCCCGCAGCCCGCTGCAGACGGATGGCGCAGTCTACATGTCCCGCACTCGGTGTCACCCCCCGCCGCGCGGACTCCGCCCGCCTCCGCGACAGGGCGTGCACGCGCCTGCACACGGCAGCGCAAAGGACCTGAGATCGTTGCGCTTGCTGGCTTGAACGCCGTACCGCGGCCAGCGAGGGCCGGCTGTTTAGATTGGCCCGTCGCAGCACAGCGTGCGGGCACCGGTGCCCGAGAGGCGCCCGGAGGCTGCCGCCATCGGCTGAGCCGCCTCGCATCCGGTGGACAGCGGCTGCACGTCCAGGCTCCCGACCGCATCGGGCGAAACGAAGGCACCCGTGAACGGCAAACACTCCGCATCGAGGGTGAGAGGATCGCCCTGCTGCCCATCTTCACAGGCTGCAGACGCGTACGCGGTGACCTCGACCGATTCACACGAGAATGCCGAAGGGGCGCAGTCGCAAGACTCGCAGCCCAGCTCGGAGCTTTCGATGTTCTCGTACACGACGAGTCGCTCCCCGTAGTCATCCCCGCAGGGGTGGTCGCCGTCCCGCCAGATGCACAGCAACCCCCCTGCGTCGGAGCAGATCCCGCCGGTGCAGGTCTCCGTGTTCGGCAAGGCGCATCCGACCCCGCGTCGCTCGAATCTCGGCATCGGGGCCTCCGGCACGACGCAGGCTCCCTCCCCGGGCTGGATCGTGGCAGAGAGCACCAGCTGCGCGCTGTCCGAGCCGCCTGGAAAGGGCTGACAGCCTCCCGCGGGAATCGTGCCCAGGTCGCAGGTTCCATTCACGCCCCAGTCCAACTCGACCTCGCACAGCGGGCCCGTCGCTGAGCAGGTCGTGCAGTCACAGATGGCTTCGGGGTCCGCCCCGGCCCTCCACTGCTCGGTGGTCTCCGGCGGACACTTGGGTGCAGGCATGGGGCCGGAAGCCAGCAGGACGACCCCGGGGCCCTGCCAGCCCTGCGGAGCGAGCGGTACGCAGCGCACGCCCGGCGAGCAGTCCATGCCTCCAGAGCTGTCATCGGCGGCCGTGGTCGTGGTCGTGTCGGCCGTCCCGCTGCTCGAGGTCGAGGTCTCCGCGCCGGTCGTCGAGGACGATCCATCGGTCGAGACCAACGCGGTGGTCTGCGGCTCCGTCGTCGCGTCCGTCGTCGCGTCCGTCGTCGCGTCCGTCGTCGCGTCCGTCGTCGCGTCCGTCGGTTGGGTCGCGGGCGGCTCCGAGAAGCACCCCGCGGCCAACAACAGCATCCCCCGGACCAACCAGTCGCGCATCCACCTCATCGTACACGACGCCTGCACGCACGAAACCCGCCACGCGAGCGCGTGACGGGTCTCGTGGTCTGCCGGCGCGGTCGACTAGCGACGCGACATGAAGATGCGCAGGATGTACCAGAACAGCAGCGCAACGGCCGAGAACAGGGCGAGCGCCGCTGCCACGTGCTGGTTGACGCGGTAGTGATGCAGCACGTTCCCCGTGTAGTAGAGGATGTAGCCGCACGCGAGCACCACCATCGCGATGCTGAACGCGATGCCCAGCTGGAAGCCGAACACGACGGAGGCGACGATGAGACCCAGCGCCCCGATCGCGACGATCGACAGCGCGCCCCGCATGAAGGAGAAGTCCTTCTTGGTGATGAACACGTAGCCGGTGAGCCCCGCGAACATCGCCAGCGTGATCCCCCCTGCGGTCATGATGCCCTCCGCGCCGATGTACGCGCGGGCGATGATGATCATCGGCAGGAAGATGACCGCCTCGGCCACGGTGTACAGGCCGAGCCCGGCGTACTGCATGCCGACCGACGAGCTTCCCTTGGCCCAACTGTCCGCGATGTAGCTGACCGCGATGAAGGCACCCATGACGGCCAGCCAGGAGTACTGGCTCACCGCGAGCAGGCTGAAGACCTTCTCGTCGATGCCGGGGATCATCTGGAACCCGGCCGACAGCGCGACGAAGGCGACGATCGCCCCCGCCAGGTGCAGATACGTCCGCTCGATGAACTTGGACCGCGCCTCGACCGAAGCCTCGGAGGCGATCATGTTGCTCTCGTCCGCCTTGCCGTAGGCCGAACCGCCCGGGGTGGGACCGGGCATTTGCATGCCGGGGTGCATGCCACCGAACTGCTGTGGCTGCTGCTGCGGTTGCTGCCCCCACTGCGGTTGCGCCTGCTGAGGCTGCTGTCCCCACTGCGGTTGAGCCTGCTGAGGCTGCTGTCCCCAGCCCTGTTGGCCTCCTGCCTGCGGCTGCCCCCACTGAGGCTGCTGCCCTCCATACGGATTCTGGTCGTTCATCGCTCGGTTCCTCGGGGCATAGTCTACCCCGTGCGCGGTCTCGTGCCGAGCCGGGATCGAGGTTGACGGGCAGGCGCCCCGCAGACCGCGCGCAAAAGCGCCCCACGGGCGTGTGGACCTAGTGCCTCGGGCCGATTCCCTCCTCACCGCGGCGCTTCGACGAAATCGAGCACCGCGTCGATGAAGCGTGGGCCGGCGTCCTCGAGGTGTGCGGCGTGGTCGCCTCCTTCGAGGGTCACCCACGCGCGGTCCTCGGCGCCGAGCCGCTGGTAGAGCTTCGCGAGGTTGTCCAGGGGCGCGTAGGGGTCCTTTGCGCCGTGCAGGACCAGCGTGGGGACCGTGATCGCGCTGGGATTCAACGCGTTCCACTGGTCGCTCCGATTCCAGTCGGATCGCACGGGATCGGCCGCAAGCGCCTGCTGCACGAACGCATCGATCGCCGCCTGGGAGATGTTTCCAGGGATGATGAAGTCGGAGGCTGCGGACTCGGCGGTCGTGTCGGCTTTCGCAGGCGCGACTCCACTGGGCTCCGCGGTGTATCGGCGGTCGGGGGATCTCGGATATCCATACAGGATCAGGCTCGAGATCAACTCGGGTCTGCGCTGGGCCGCGAGTTGGGCGGTCAACGACCCCAGCGACCACCCCAACAGCGCAGGCGCCTGCCCTCGGTGGCGCTCCGTCGCCCACGCCAGCACCGCGATCAGATCGTCCGTCGCGCGGTCGGGCGTGTTCCAGCCCGTGTCATCCCGCGTCGTCTCCCCGTAGCCCCGCAGATCCAGGGCGTAGGTTGCAAGGCCGGCGGCAGCCAGGCTGTCCATGCTCGACCTCGACTCGCCGGCAACCTGCAGGTCGAAATCGGGGCGCGCGCTCCACGTACGGCCGTGCACGAGGACGATCGCGCCCGTGGGTTCGGCCGGCACCTTCGCCCAAACGGCCAGCGCGTGCCCATCATCGGCCACCACCTCGAACCGCTCGAGCGTCGGGGGGGCTGCGGGTTCCGCCACGACCGGGCTCACCGCCGGCTGCACCGGGGCCGGGGGCGTCTGGACCGGCGCTTCGGGGCAGCGCTGCGCGGGCGCGGCCGAGCAGGCCAGGTGGGACAACGTGAGTAGGACCAGTCGCCGGCGAAACACGAGGCGCGCACGATAGCGCGCTCAGTGACCACCCACATTGCGCTCCAGGTCACGTTTCGCGTACCACGGTGGGATGAGGCGGGGTGATCTTGGGCGGCGGACCTTTCTATCGATCGGCGGCGGTGGCTTCGCCGTCCTGCTGACCGCGTGCGGTGACGACTCGATCGGCGGCTCCGGCACCGAGAGCGGCTCGAGTTCTGGAGACTCGACCGGCGCGGACGGCTCGTCGACGACGGTCGATCCCACGCTACAGACCGGCGGCGTGACCACCGATCCCGACGGCTCGGGCTCCACCACCGACTCCGGCAGCGAAAGCTCGAGTGGACCGGACACCGAGACGGACACCGGCGGCCCATCGGACGATTGCGAGGCCGAGAGCATCGAGTGGACGCCGGCCGCGGTGCCGCTGGACGAAGCGGTCTTCCCCCTGGCGGTCATGTCCGGGGAGATGAAGACCGAATCGGTGATGTTCACCCTCTACGTCCCCGACGGCGCGCCCAAGACGTTCCGCGTGTGGCGGCCGGGCCCCAGCGACACCACCGTCTTCCTGATTCACGAAGAGGTCGTCGTACCCAACGCCGCGGGGTTCGTGAAGTTCACCGTCGAGGGGCTTTGCGCGGGCACCTGGTACGAGTACGGCTACTTCGTCGGCGAGGGCGAGGACTTCACCGCGCGCAGCCGCATCGGCAACGTCCGGACCGCCATCGCCGACGACACCGTCGAGCCCCTGGTCGTCGCGCTCATCTCGTGCTGCGGCTCATCACTGGATTGGCCCGCGGTCGGTCGAACCAACCAGGAATACTTCGACGCCATCTTGCACCTGGGGGACATGGCCTACAACGACGGCATGGAGACCCTCGCCGAGTACCGGGCGAACTGGCGGGACTGGATGTCGACGCCCGACTACCGCAACCTGTTCGCCAACGCCGGGGTGTACGCCACGTGGGACGACCACGAGATCGACGACAACTCGGGTTTCGACCGCGAGACGATGGACCCCGCCGAGCTCCTCCGCCGTCAGAACGCGATGGACGCGTACTTCGAGCTCGTGCCCATCGACGCCGAAGGCCCCGACTATCGGCTCTGGCGAAGCTTCCGGTGGGGCCTGACGGCGGAGATCATCGTCTTGGACTGTCGGTACGAGCGTCGACCCTCCCTGGGCCGGTACATCAGTGAGGAGCAGATGGCGTTCCTCGAGGACCGCCTGCTCAACAGTCCATGCCAGTTCAAGATCGTGATGAACTCGGTGCCCATCACCAACATGCCCGTTCAGTGGGACATCGCGGGCGGAGACCGGTGGGACGGCTACCCCGAGGACCGCGCGCGGGTTCGAGACTTCGTCAACGACAACGACCTCGACAACGTCTGGTTCGTCTCCGGAGACTTTCACTGCACGTTCTTGTCCCGGCTGGAGCCGCAGGGCGACGACACGTTCTCCCGCATTCGCGAGGTTTCGTGCGCCAGTGGAAACAGCAACCCGATTCCCAACGGTTTGCTCGGGTTCAACCCTCCGCACTTCGACTACGGCATCAACCAGCCGCGGGGCTGCATCATGGAGTTCGACCCCGAGGACAACACGGTGACGCTTCGCTTCATTCACCCCGACACCGGGAACGACGCGTACTTCGTGACGATGACCTACGGGCAGTAGTCCCGCCACACCCGCGAAATGGCGAGGGCCGTAGGCGATGAACCTACGGCCCTGTTCATTGCTGGGCTCGTTGGACGATTGGCGTGAGCCTCAGGCGGCCGACGACTCCAACGTGCGACGCAGGTTGTCCAGCGCGCGCTGCTGGAGCTGGCGGATGCGCTCCCGGGAGAGGTCGTACTGGTGACCGATCTCGGTGAGCGTACGGGGAGTGGTGCCATCGAGCCCGAAGCGCTGCCGCAGAATGTCCTGTTCGATGCTCGCCAGGTTCATCAGCTTGCCGCGCAGCTTGGCGGCATCGTTCTCGCTGCTGACGAGCTCTTCGAGCGGCCGCTGGTCGACGTCGATGAGCGTGTCGAGGATCGTGCGCGCATCATCGCTGCCGCCGACCGGTGCATCGAGGCTGATCTGCCGCTGACCGATCGCGTCGATCGTCAGCTCGACCTTGTCCACGGGTAGCTGCACCGCAGAGGCGATCTCCGCCGCCGAGGGCTCGCGCTCGAGCGACTGCCGCAGGGTGATGCGGGCCCGGTTGACCTTGGCCGCTGTGGCCTGCAGGTGCGCGGGCAGCCGAATCGTGCGGCCGCGGTTGACCGCCGCGCGCCGAATGGCGTGCTTGATCCACCAGCTCGCGTAGGTCGAGAACCTGAAGCCCCGACTCGGGTCGAAGCGGTCGATCGCTTTCATCAGCCCCAAGTTGCCCTCCTGCACGCGGTCGTGCAGCGGCAGGAGATTCTGCTGGAACCGGCCCGCGATGCGCACCACGAGGCGGAGGTTGGCGCGCGCAAACCGGTTTCGAGCGGTGCGCAGCGACGCCGAAGCCCTGCGCACGCGGCCTACGTATTCGGCGAAGGGTTGGCTGCCCTTCCTCGGCGGCTTGACCTCCAGCGTGATCTCTCGGTTCGCGTTCGTCGCGAGGGTCTCGAGGTCGGCGGACACACGATCGGCACCGATGCACTCGGGATCGAGCATGCCGAGCTTGGCCGACACCTCTTCGAGCGCCGCCGCAAACGCATCGGCCGGCGCCTTGCGGTTGCTGTCGCGAACCCCTCGAGCCGCCGTCGCCAGGTCGGCCAAGCAGGTCTCGATGTCTTCGAGCCCGTCCGACTTTTCCAAGGACTCGCGCATCACGTCCAACACGGCTGCCGTGTAGGGCGCATACGAGAGGACTTGGCGGTAATAGTTGCGACGCAGCGCCATGAGGTCGGCACCAAGCTGCGCTTCGTCGGTCTTGGTCATCACGCGATGACGTCCAACGTCCCGCATGTATGCGGAGAACGCGGGGTTGGTTTCGGAAGCGGATTTGTTGGACGTGGACATCACGACTCCTTGGTCGGGTCGGCCGCGCAACGCGGAGGTTGCGCGGAGTGGGTCGAAGTGCTCTGAATGGAGCAGGGGTGGACGGGGACTAGAACTGTCGTCGGGTCCGATTCATTTCGCGCTATGGAGTAAACGGGCCGTAAGCGCTCGAAGATCTGGGTGTTTGGACGCGCTGATCCACAGCCTGCGTACGTCCTGAGACTCCGCAAGCCTGGGATTGGTTACGAATGGCGTCGAACTTCGGTTTCGACCTGCCGAGATGGGCGGTACCGCCGCCTATTCGGACGTGAACACCGTGGGATCGCGTAGGCCCTCGGGCCACCGCGCGTCGGGCACGGTGTCGTGAAACCTACGCAGGTCGAGCCGTACGCGTCCGTCCGTCGAGTCGATGACGTCGACGAAGCGCGCGCCGAGTTCGATGTCGAGGTCGCTGTAGATCTGCCGCGCGTGGACCGACTCCGAGAACGTGTTGTCGATCCCGGTGAGCGTCACGATGACGATGACCCTGTCCTCGGACAGGTGCCGCAGCGACAGCCCGTAGAGCGGACTGTTCTCGTCGATCACGTGCATCACCTGCCAACTCAGCGAAAAGATCGGCGAGTTGCCCCGGACCAGCGGAAGGTCCAGCACCCGGCGCATGGTCTCGCCCTCCTGCGTGGTCTCCGTGAGCAGCACCGAGACGTGGATCTCGGCCTCCACCACCTCGTTCCCGCGTGCGTTGGCCACCCGCAGCATCAGGCACGGCTCCGCGTTCCGTACGTTGATCACGATCTTTTCGCTGAACATCACGCCAGCCCGCGTCTGCGCAAACTTCGTAAAGATGATGCCGGTCCCGACCGCGACGCCGAGGATCCCCACCATCGACTCCACGGTGACGAGCACGTCCGAGTAGCGGGATGCGGGCGAGAGCGTCCCGTACCCGATCGTGGAGAGCGTCTGCACCGAGAAGAAGAAGGCGTCGGCGTACGACACCGGCTGCCCGGAGCTCAGGGACGCCGAATCGAACCAGAAGAACAGCGCGAACAGGAGGTTGGTGACCAGGTAGATGCTGACGAAGAGCGCGACCATGGACGTCCAGGAGCCCTTGATGAGCTCGTAGTAGAGGTCCTGCATCGGACGGTGCGGCAGCCCGATGCGGATCGCGTCTTCGGGCCCCCGATATCGGCGCTCCTTGGCCATGCAGCTCCCTTGTCCCGGAATCCGCGGCGGTCCCCAAATTTGCGGGAGTAGGGGCAGAGGGATCACGATGAAGGCGTGCGGAGCGCGTCGACGTGGATCTTGATGCTGGGCCTGGTCGGATGTGACCGGGCCCCTGCGACCGAGCCTGAGGCTCCGGTGCAATCCGTGTCGACGCCGCTGGAGGCGGCCGAGCCCCCGGACGCCGCTGCCGAGTCCGAGCCCGAACCGGAGCCCGCGGGGGTGCCCGGAGGCGGCCCCGACCCCAGCACGCTGGATGGGACCGCCTCGGCGTCCATCGGTAGCCCGAGCGAAGGACGTCTCCAGACGAGCGTGCCCCTGCCCCTGCACGGCCCTGGCTACCGCTTCAACCCCCGCAAGGATCCGACGCGCCGTCACGGCACGTGGGAGCTGGTCCGCGCGCTCATCGACGCCGCAGGGGCGGTCGACCGCGACCTATCGGGAAACACATTGGTCGTCGGCGACCTCTCCCTTCCCCAGGGCGGGGACATCAACGGGCACGCGTCTCATCGATCGGGCCGCGATGTCGACGTGATGTTCTATTTGCTCGGTGCGGACGGAGAGCCCGCCGACGGCAAGGCGATTCCGATCGAACCCACCGGCGGTGGGGTGGACTACCAGGACCTCACGACTGCGGACGACGACATCCCCGTGCGCATCGACGTCCCGCGAACCTGGGGCTTCGTCTCGGCGCTGGTCGGTGACGAGCGGAACCACGTCGCGCGCATCTTCGTGGTGGAGCACGTGCGCACCATGCTCCTCGAGGAGGGCAAGCGGGTCGGCGCGAGCAAGGCGCTGCTGGAGCGTGCGGGGCATCTCATGTGCCAGCCGAAGTTTCCGCACGACGACCACATGCACATTCGGGTGTTTTGCAGCCCCGACGACATCGAAGCCGGATGCCTGGACACCGGCCCGATCTATCCCTGGCACGCGCGACACCTCGCGAACGCCGGCACCAAGGCCAAGCTCGCCGGCGCCCGGGAAACGCCCCGCCCCAAGCTCACCAGCACTCAGGACGCGGCGACCAAGAAGCGGGCCGAGGTCGGGGCGTTCGACCCTGCGGTCGACGATTTCCTCGCGCGACGCAAGGCCTGGGCGAAGAAGCCGAGGGTCGGCCGCAAGTACTGCCGATGACCGCGGAGAACGAAGCTCAGCGAGGGCGAATGTCCACGTGCACGCCAATCCCCGCCATGCGCGTGATGAGCCCGTCGAGGGCCGCGCGGCTGCCGTAGGAGAGCGAGTGCACGCCCACGACGTGGATTGCTCGCGTGCCGGCGGCGACCTCGAGCGCGACGCGAGCGTTGATCTTCGCGACGTCGCGGAGATAGAGCTCGGTCGGCGCGTCGAGGTACGCAGGCGGTGGGTCGTCGGGGCCGGCAGACATGGGTCGGGCATCGGCCGAGACGAGGCCGAGTTGAGCGACGCGATGCTGCGGCTTGGGCGCCGAACCAGCGAGTGACCAATCTCTCACCTACAAGAGCACAAATGTAGGATTTAAGATCTGAGGTGCGGAAACCCCCGCGCCTGTGGTGTCTTAGTTGTCGTGGTTGGACGGACGGAGAAACCCTTGGCTCGTGCTGGCGCGCATCTGAGCGCCGGCCGAATTGCAGAAGCGGAAGGCGCCTTCCGCGCCGTCCTCAGCATCGACCCCGATGAGCACCGCGCGCATCTCGGACTGGCTGACTGCGCGTGTGCCCAGGGCCAAGGTCAGAGCCGGGTGGACCACGCCGTCGACCGCTTGGTGGAGGACGCCCGGGCCTACGCCGACCGCCAGGCGATGCGGCCCGCATTTGCGCTGCTGACCAAGGCGCTCGCGATCGCCCCCAGCCGCCTCGACCTGCACATCGACGTCGCCGAGCTCGAGGCCGCCGACGGGCGCTCGGAGGTGGCCGCCCAGCGCTTGGAGAAGCTCGCCCGCACCTACGCGTCGGCCGGGCAGCACGACGAAGCAGCGCTGGTCCTCGACGCCGCCGCCGCGTTCCGCACGCCCGAGCCCGAGCCCGAGCCCGCGCCCCTGAACGCACCGTTCATCGATCCCCACTCCGGACACGAGACGCCCGCGCCATCGGCTCGGGTGGCCGCGACGCCTCCACCACCACCACCGGTCTCCCGCGTTCGCGCCGCGCCTCGTCACGTCGAGTTCGCGCCCACCCCCACGCCCGCTGCCGCCACCGCCGCACCAATGGTGAGGCCCTCTCCGCTGGTCGCCGCTCCGCCACCGCCTCCTGCGGCGAAAGCAACCAAGCGCGCTCGCAGGCACACCTCCGCTGGTCCGCGATGGCTCCCGGCAACCGCCGCCGCCAAGCCCGACACCAAGCCCCGCAAGCCCACCCCCGGGCCGGTGGAGTCCGCAAAGGCCGAGCCCAGGCGCCTTTCGATCACCCCGCCACCCCGCCCCCGCGCGCAGGCCAAGCCGATCGCGACCTATCCGGCGAAGCGGCCGTCCATCGCGCCCGCGCCCTCGCCCAAGCGCGGCGGCAAGAAGCTGGACAAACTTCCATCGCTGAAGCGAGACGCCGACCTCGGCGCGCGTCTGCGGGCGGCGTCCACGCTGAACGGTCGCTTCACCGCCGCCAGCGACGAAGACCGCACCACGATGTGGCAACGCCCCGCGGCAACCTGAGCCTCGGCCCGCCGCCGGACCGCGTCACACGAAGAGAATCAGCGCTGTCGCCACGCAGACGGGTTTGGGCACCCCGGCCACCTCGAAGGTCAGCGAGAAGGTGCCGAGCTGTCCGCCGGCCTTGGGCGTGAGCGACTCGAGCACCGCGCTCAAGCGCACCGCGGACCCCACTGGGGTCACGGCGGGAAACCGCAGCTTGTCGAGCCCGTAGTTGATCATCGTCTGCACGCCGTCCACCACCAGGAGCCGCTCGAACAGCAGCACCGGCAGCACGCTGAGGACCAGGTATCCGTGCGCAATCGGACCACCCCACGGTGTTTCCGCCGCGGCGCGCTGCGCATCGAGGTGAATCCACTGATGGTCTCCGGTCGCGTCCGCGAACGCATGAACCTTGGCGGAGTCCAGCACCAGCGGCGTGCTCGGCCCCAGCGGCGTGCCCACGATGTCGCGCAAGCCTTCGATGCCGGTCACACGCAGAGGCCGAGAGTCGCTCATGCGTGAAAGGTATCAAACCCGCACGGTGATCGAACCGACCGCGCTGCTCTCCCCGACGCTCACGCGCACCAGGCACAGCCCCGAGGGCGTGCCCAGGCGGCGAAAAACCCGCATGGCCAGGACGAGCTGCTCCCCCTCGGACTGCACCGCATGTTGCGGCAGCACGTCGAGGATGAAGCCGGTGCTCATGGCTTCACAGCGCACGTCACCGTCGTAGAGCCGTTGGCCGCGAATCTTGGCGACCGCCATCGCACCGGAGCGAATGGTGGCGGCGCTGAAGGCAATCCCCTCGATCCGAGGGTTCCGGTCGTCTTGCGGGTCAGGCTTGCTGATGCGGCGCAAGGCTGCCGCGACGGCAAGCGCACGATTCGGATGCGAACGAAGGGACATGGACGGTGCAACAAGCCTGCACCGGCACAGGTCCCATGTGCACGATCAGCGCGATTTCAGGCTGCGCTGACGGCGGCCCGCAGCGCCGATGAGAGCGCGGTGACATCGAGGCTCTCGAGCGCCTGATCGACGCGGCCCCGAGCCTGTTCGGCCTCCAGGCACGCCGAGCCCCGCAGCGCGCCCAGAGCGAACGCGACGGAGGCGTCTTCTTCATCCTCGAGCTCGCGCACAGAGAACGCACCAGCCTCGGACGCGTCCTGCATCGCACCGAGTTCGTCTTGGAACGTCGCCAAGCGCTTGAGCAAAGGACGCACGTCGGTGGCCAGCGCCGGCCGCAAGAACTCGACGGTGTACCGCAGTCGCTTGCCCAGGATGCGCAGCTGGTGCGCATCGGCCAGTGAATGCGTCTCGAGAAAGGTCTGCACACCGGCTTCGAATGCGGCCAGCCGGACCTCCAGCAGAGGCGCCATATGGTCGCTCAGCGGACCGCAGGTGTGGGTGGCCGACGCGAACACCTGCTCGGCCGCCTCGGAGAGCTCCGTCCAGCGCGAGCTGTCGAGCGCATCGACCAGCTCGCGGCGTGCCCGGCTGCGCAAGGTCTCGAGCCGTTGGCCGAGGCCCTCCCACCCCGAGGCCGGCTCGGGCCCGAAGCGACTGCGCCACGCGGGCATGGCGAGCACGGCGACGTCGAGGTCGCGGACCGCACCCAATCGTCGGCCGAGCCAGCGAAACCCGCGCCCGACGGTCTTGCTGTCGTTCTTGGTGAACGCAGCCTCGAACACCCGCATGGCGGTCCGCAGGCGGCGCGTGGCGACCCGCATCTTGTGCAGGTGCTCGGTGTCGAGTCCGATTCGCGTGCCCGGCTCGTAGTTGTGCACGAGCTGGAGCTGCTGCCGGCAGACGGCACGAGCGGCCTCGGCCATGTCGGTCTGGGGGGTGAACGTCGGCGCCTCGGCACCCCACGCGTAGGGCGGCAGCTCGACGAGCTCGCGGGCCCGAACGTACTTGCTGCGTCCCGAGGGCGTCAGGTCGAACGCTTCGAACGCAGCGGCCAGCACGTGCAGCGACGACTCGTCTCCTTCGACGAGCTCGGCCTCGACCTCGAGGAACCGTCCAGCCTCCTCGTCGCGCGCCGACAGCACGCGCACGGTATCGACACAAACCTCGACTCGGCTGCTCTCCACCGCGACCGTGTGCATCACACGCTCGGTCACCAACGTGAGCACCGGTCCGGCGTCACCGTCGAGCGCAACGCCGAGCACCTTCGCGAGCAGCTTGCGGAGGGTGCGACTGGGGTCCCCCTTCTTGGACACGGGGGCCGAGAACTCGCTGCGCCGCATCACGAGGTCCGAGATGATCGGCACCGGCTTGATGTCGACGGTCTTGCCGGACTTCTTGCTGCGGACCCGCGCCGAGAGCCCCAGCGCGACCAGCTCGGCTGCGGGCGTATCGAGGTAGGTATCGCGCTGTTCGAACGCCTCGGTCTTGACCAGTGTGCCCACGGTCCCGAGCTTCTGCTGAAGCGCGGCGGCGTCGAACGAAGGTCCAGCGATCAGCTTGAGCTCGACTTCTTCCACGGTTGCTGGCGCACTGTGGAACCCCGGGCCGCCGTTGGCAAGGGGTGCGGCCGGAGTCGTCCGTACGTGGCCTCAGCGGCTGTTGACGCGGTAGATGTAGACCTTCCGCTTTCTGGCCCAGGACATGTCGAGGCGCAGCACCTGGTCGAGCGCGAACCCCGGCTCGTCGGAATCCAGGGCCTGCAGCGTTGCGAACCGCACGGGCCGGCCCAGGTCGCGCACTCTTCGCGCCAGTCGAACCGTGAAGGCGAAGGGGAACGCCGTGGAGCAGGTGAACAGCACCGTTGCGTCCTCGAGGCTGGTCTCGAGCACGTCCTCGTTGCGCAGCTCGACGAGACCGGGCGAGAGGATGCCATCGGCTTCGGCCTGCGCGAGCACGGCCAGCCCCCGCTGGTGGCGTTGGGCGGCCAGCTCGACGCCGACGCTGCGACCAACGCTCGAGCGGAGGCCGGCGACGAGCACCACCTTCCCCACCCCGCTGCCCAGGTCGACGAACGTGTCGCTGGGGCCCATCCGCAGCGCGTCGACCAGGGCGATGGTCGCCGAAGGCATGATTTCTCCGTAGATCGCGCTGCTCTTGGTCCGCACGACCTTGCGCTCCTCGACCTTGGAGATCTCGAAGCCGTCGACGCCGCGGTAGAGGCGTCGGATCTCGGATCGGACCGAGGCTGGGTCGAGGGGTCGCCGGCGCACGCCCCACGTGTAGCAGCCTTGCCCGGGCCTCGTTTACACTTCTTCCCGGTGCCGAAGGTGAGCGCGGGCTTGCTGTTGTTCAGACGCCGGATCAGCGTGGTCGAGTTCTTGCTCGCGCACCCTGGTGGGCCCTACTTTGCGCGCAAGGACGACGGCGCCTGGACGCTGCCCAAGGGCGGCATCGAGGACGGGGAGTCTCCGCTGCAGGCGGCCAAGCGGGAGTTCTTCGAAGAGACGGGATTCCCGCTGGGCGGTGGGCCTCTCATCGAGCTCGGGACGATACGCCAGCGCAGCGGCAAGATCGTGCATGCGTGGGCCTTCGAGGGGGACGCGGACCCGGCACAGCTGTGCAGCGAGACCTTCGAGCTGCAGTGGCCACCCCGGTCGGGTCTGCGGCAGCGCTTCCCGGAGGTCGATCGGGTGGCGTTCTTCGTGCCCGAGGTCGCGCGCCGCAAGATGATCGAGGCGCAGTCGCCCTTCATCGACCGGGCGCTGGAGCGGATCTCCGGACTTCGCTCGTAGGCTCGCGGTCGATTCGGCCCGGCGACGGGTTGGCGCGGTCCCCGCTCGGAGACGAGCCCTCCTCGCCCTGGGGGAAATCATGGGGGCCGGGAACCTCCAGAGCGTCCCGACGCACCCCCTGAGCGGATCGAAGGACTTTCCCGTGAACGCCAAGCTCTCCACAGCCATTCTCCTCTCCTCCCTCTTCGGCTTCTCGACCGGCTGCGATGCAGAGCAGTCCGAGGGGCGAAACGTGCAGGCGTTCGAGGGCTCGTGCGTGGGCTACTGCGGTGGCGAAGCGCCCTCGGGCTGCTTCTGCGATGCCGACTGCGCAGCCAACGGTGACTGCTGCCCCGACGCCGCCCGCGAATGCAGCGTCGCCGCCAACGAAGAGGACTGCGAGGACGACCACGACGCCGACGACCAGGACGACAACGCCTCGGGTCCCAACGACCTGTGTTTCCTCGGGCCCGACCGCGACAACAGCGTCTGCTTCCCGCTCGCCTTCCCGGGCTCGCCCTCCGGCTACAACTACCCCTCCCCGCTCAACAACAACTACCGCGCGCCCGTGGCGTACATCGACCTCGACGCGGTGGACGAGAGCACCAAGATCGCCCCGAACTTCACGCTCGGTGAGATCGCGACGCGAGCCAAGGGCCGCTATGCGGTCGTGCAGCCCCACGCGATCGAGCGGCTGCAGGCCATCCGCGATGCGGGCGGCGCGCTGCGGGTCAACTCGGGCTACCGCTCACCATCGTACAACTCCGGCGTGGGCGGGGCGTCGCGCTCCCGTCACATGTACGGCGACGGGTTCGACATCGACCCGCTGTCGATCAGCGTCAACGCCCTCGAGCCCAAGTGCACTGCCAACGGAGGCAAGCTCGTCGAGTACAACACGCACGTGCACTGCGATTGGCGTAACGATCCGCAGGACCAAAAGCTCTTCGGCGCAGCCGCCCTCGCGCCGGACGCTCGCCCCGAAGACTTCGCGAGCGACGAGTTCACGGCCACGATCGTGCGCAACGAAGGTGTCCTGAGCGCGCCGGCGGAGGGCTTCGACGAGGGGGAGCCGGTCCGTCGCTGGACCGCGTTCGACGCGGAGGGCAACACCCTCGAAACGTACAAGGGCGAGTTCTTCACGCCGCCCGCCGAAGCGACGCTGGTCGAGGTCGACATCGGCCGGGTCGTCGAGGCCAGCATCTCCCTTTAGAGGTTCGGACGCGCGGGCCCTGACGGGACCGCCTCGCCGCGCTACACTCGAGCCTTCCGATGCTCGATCTGAAAGCGAAGCTCGCGTCCGCGGGGCTGGTCAGCCAAGCGGACATCGACCGCGTCGACGCCAAGAAGAAGAAGGGCAAGGGCAAGCGCAAGGGCGGCGGCCAGAGTCCGGGCAAGCCAGGCGTTCCCTCGCTCAACCTTGCGGCGCTCAAGGAGGCCTCCAAGGGCGAGTTCTACGATGCGGTTCGGCGCTGGGTCGACAAGGCGCGTCTGGATCCCCGCGGCATCCCCAGCGAGCGCTCTCAGACCTTCCACTTCCCCGAGATCACCGGGCGCGTCGGACGCTTGATGATCGAGCCCGAGCTGTCCAAGCAGATCCAGGATGGCAAGGCCGCGGTCATCGCGTTCATGAGCAACAGCGGCCTCGCCCACGCCGTGGTCCCCGCGGCCGGCGCCCGGGACCTCGCCAGCGTCAAAGAGGAGTGGCTCCGGGTCCTGCCCTCGGATCCTCGGGCCGGCAAGATCACCAAAGACTGATCCCACCGGGGGCCCTATACTCGCCGACGGTGTCTTTCTTTACGCTGTTCGTGATCGCGTCGTCGATCTGGATGGGATACGACGCGGCCAACATCGGCTACGACAAGAATGACGTCCCTGGGCTCGGCGGTATGGGCCCTGCGGGATGGGTCATTTGCGGTCTGTTCTTCTGGATCGTCGCGTTCCCGCTGTACTTGGTGAAGCGGCCCGCGCTCAAGGCCGCGGCCCAGCAGCGCCGCCTTCAAATGCAGACGTTTGCGGGCGCGCTTCCCGGAGCCGTCTACGGCGCCCAGGCCGCGTACGGCCAGGCCCCCTACGGTGCACCCAACCCGTACGGCGCCCAGCCCGGCCCCTATGGACCCGGTCCGTATGGTGCGCCTCCGCAGGCTCCCTACGGCCAGGCGACGCAGGCTCCCTACGGCCAGGCGCCACAGGCTCCCTACGGCCAGGCGCCGCAGGCTCCCTACGGCCAGTCGCCGCAGGCTCCCTACGGCCAGTCGCCGCAGAATCCCTATGGCCAGGCCCAGGCTCCGCAGAATCCTTACGGCCAGGCGCCACAGAATCCCTACGGCCAGCCTCCGTCCCAGGATCCCCAGCCGACCCCGCCGCAGGCTCAGGCCGATCCGCCGCATTCGGGCTCCTCCGGCTCGATGACCGCCGGCGACCTCGCCAGCGGTATCCGCCAGCTCAGCGATCTTCGCGATCGAGGCCTGCTCACGGAGAGCGAGTTTCAGACCCGCAAGGCCTCGCTGCTGAGCAAGGTCTGACCACTCGCGGAGGCGCGGCGATTCAGCGCACTCTGCGACCACCCGCGAAGAACGCGCCGAATCGCGCGAAGAGCGGGTCCCAGCATCGAATCGACGGGCATGTTGCGCGTTCGTCCCTTTCAGGGGTCTTAATGAGCGCATGGCTTCTCGCAGAGCTCAGCCGACCGATGTCGTCGGCAAGCTCTACGCCGACCACGCCCCGCGCGTGTTCCGGTGGGTCTTGCGGTTCTACCCACGGGCCGAGGCAGAGGAGGTCGTGCACGAGGTTTTCGTCAAGGCACTCGAACGCATCGAGAGCTTTCGCGAAGACGCATCGGTGACCACCTGGCTCTATCGCATGACGACCAACCACTGCCTCAACCGGCGCCGCAACGAAAACCGCCGCGCAGAGCTATGGCGTGCCCACGGATGTGCCCCGTGGACGGTGCCCGCGGGCCTGGCTGATCAGGACACGGTCACCTTTCTGCGCCAGTTCTGGCGCCAGCTCGATGACGACCACGTCGCGACCGGGCTGCACTACTTCGTCGATGGCATGAGCCACGCCGAGGTGGCCCGCGTCCTGGGCTGTTCGCCGCGAACGGTGGGCAACCGGATCGCCCGCCTGCGCACGCTCGCCCGGCAGGCCGCCGACCATCCCACAGGAGCCATCTCGTGACCCACGACAACGTCCACTCGCTGCACGCGGGGCTGTTCTCCCGCGATGGGCACCTCACCATGCTCTCCCTCGACCGCTTCGAGGTTGGAGATCTGTCGACGCCCGAGTGCGAGACGGCGATCGACCACATCGAAGCGTGTGAGACCTGTGCGGGTCGGCTGACGTCGATGCGCACGGACGGGGTCTCCTTCGAGCCTCCCGCCGAGCTCCTCGCGTCGTCCCGCCGCAAGCGTTCCGAGCGATCCGAGCGTTCCGAGCGATCCGAGCGATCATGGACCGGAGCGGTGGCGATCGCCGGCACCGTCGCGGCTGCCGCCGCTTTGCTGGTGATCGCCCTGCCCCAAGCGCAGCCGGTCGAGCGATCGGCCGGCGACGATGGAACGCTCACCACGAGCCCCTACACGACCACGGCCGAGCTCGAAGGCGCGGCCCTGCTCTCTCCCGCGCTCGACCTGCTGGTCGTCGACGCGGCCGAGGGCATGCGCATCACCGACGGCGAGCGCGTGCCCTGGGACACCGCGCTCACGCTGCAGGTCTGGCCGCACGAGACGGGCTACGTCGCGGTCGTGTCCGCAACCGAGATCCTCGACGAAGCAGGCGCCGACACGGACGGCACTGAGGTCGAGCATGCGGTCCGGGTGCTCATGCCCGTGACCGACCTGCAGGCTCGCTCGGGCCCGCACACGCTGAGCGTCGAACACGAGAGTCCTGCGGTGTACGACACCTCGGACGAGACGATTATGGCGATCTACTGCGAGGATCCCTTCGAGCTCGACGACCCGTTCGACCCTGCGCTTCCGAGCTTGCGGGAGGACTGCACGACCGTCGAGTACACGCTGACGCGCTTCGGCGAAGTCGCGGACAGCTGACCGTTCGACTTCGGGTAGGCTCGGTGCGATGGACTACCTGCACACGATGATCCGCGTCCGGGATCTCGACGCGGCGCTCGATTTCTTCGTCGACAAGCTGGGGCTCGTCGAAACCCGCCGCAAGGATGTTGCCAAGGGACGGTTCACGCTCGTCTTCCTGGCGACCGAACCCGGTGCTCCGGAGGTCGAGCTCACCCACAACTGGGACGAGAAGGAGCCCTACAGCGAGGGCCGAAACTTTGGGCACTTGGCGTATCGCGTGGACGACATCTACGAGACCTGCGCGCGACTGCGAGACGCCGGGGTCACGATCAACCGTCCACCCCGCGATGGCCACATGGCGTTCGTTCGCTCCCCCGACGGCATCTCCATCGAGCTGCTGCAGAAGGGCGATGCGCTGCCGTCCGCCGAGCCGTGGGCGAGCATGCAGAACACCGGCAGCTGGTAGCGCTCGAGGGTCAGTCGGGGTCGGCGGGCTCGGGCTCGGGCACCGAGGGCGCCGGTGCCGAGACCTCCGGCGACCGGGGCCCCATCCCTCGCCCGAGTGCTTCGGCGACCTTGGCGTCGATGCTGCGCACGTGGAGGTCGCGCTGCGGGAACGCGATCTCGATGCCATGCGCGCGGAACTTCCGATCGATCGCCAGCAGGATCTCGCTGCGAACCTGAAGCCGATTGCGAGGGTTGCGGATCACCACGCGGAGTTCGAACGACAGCACGCTGTCGCCGAACTCGATGAACAAGATCTCGGTGCTGGAGGAGACGACCTCGTCGTGCTCTTCGGCAACCTCGCGCAGGGTGGAGATGACCGCATCGGTGTCGCTGCCGTAGGCGACCCCGATTGGCACGAACAGACCCATCTTGTTCGCGGACAACGTCCAGTTGACCACCGGATCGTCGGTGAGCTTGCGGTTGGGCACCACGAACTCGGTCCGTTCGGGAAGGATGACGACCGTGCTGCGCAGTCCGATCTTCTTGACGATCCCAAAACGATCACCAACGACGATCGTGTCTCCGATGCGCACCGGCTGCTCGAAGAGCAGCACGATCCCGCTGACGATGTCGTGGGCGATGTTCTGCAGGCCAAAGCCGATCCCCACGCCCAGCGCGCCAGCGACGATCGCCAGGCTGCTCAGCCGTACGCCGATCGCCGTCAGCGCGAAGAGGATGCCGAGGATCAGCAGCGCGTAGTGGATGAGCTTCTTGACCGACTCGATGGTCTGCGGCGCGTTGGGGTGCCGGCGGTCGCGGGAGACGCTGGATTCGAGCGCGGTCTGGATGAGCCACGAGACCTCCAGAGTGACCGCGACGATCGCCACGGCGAGCAGGATCGCCTCGCCGCTGAGCTCGATGCCGAGCACCGACACGGCCTGCGCGGTCATCCTCCACACATCCAGTGGGGACGGCAGCACCTCCCACGCGTGCCCCACGTAGAAGAACCCGACCACCATCACGCAGTAGCGGGCCAGGGTCGCCGTCCGCCGCAGCCCTCTGCGAAGGACGCGCTCCCAGAACCCGGGCGCCTTGTCGTCGGCGGCGTCGTTGGGGACCGACTTCAGCAGGCGCACGAGCACGAGGCTGGACAGCGCAATAAACCCCGAGACCACCAGCGAGTCGGTCACGAAGCGAGCCAGGGTCGTGTAGCCGATGACGTTGGCCACGGCCGAGAACCCCAGCGCGACCGCAGCCGTGCGGAAGATCCACCGAAGCCATCCGCGCTTGGCCTGCTCCTCTGCTTCGGCCTCGGCTTGCGTTCGACCCCACCGCCACGCGAGCAGCGCCCCCACGACGCAAAGGGCGATGCGAACGGTCCGAAGGACGACGTCCGGCGGCTGCAGCAAGTCGAGCAGCAGCAGCGCGGGGTATGCCGTGGCGAGCACCACAACCGCGCCCTGCTCGCGCCCAGGGGCCAGACTCGCGCGCCCCAGCAGAACGCCGGAGACGGCGAGCGTCATCCAGACGACGAGCTCCCATGCGACCGGCATCGGCTCGTAGAGCACCGAACAGACCGCCGTCGACACGAACGCCGCGAGCGCGATCGGGTGCGCGAACACGGGCCAGCTCGACTCGCCGTCGCGGCGCCGCACCCATCGGGTGAACAGGAACAGGCCGACGGCAAAGCCGATGTGCACCAACAGGACGCGAAACACCCGGTCGAAGAAGGCGGCGCTCAGGCCGAGTCCTTGATCGATGAGGTTGGCCCAGCCACTCCACGGCGCCTCGTTCACCCAGTACGCCGGCTCGAACATCGAGGGTGCGTTGCGATTGAGTCGCTCGGCCTGACGCTCGTTGACGATGCGCTCGGCCTCCTCGACGAGCACCTGCGCCTGCTCGTCGATCTCCAGCAGGTGCTGCTGGAGCGCCAGGAGTTCCTTGGAGACCGCAGGCGCGCGCTCGAGGATGGGATCGATGTGGGCGGTCGCCTCTCGAAACGACGAGCGAATCTGCCGGTACTCCTCCTCCGACTGCAGCTCGCGACGCCAACGACCCCAGGTCTCTTCGCGCTCGGCAAAGTCTTCTCGAATCGTCGAGATCTCGTCCAGGCGTGAACGAAGGTCGGCGAGCAACAGGCCGATGCGCTCTCGCTCGACCAGCAGGCGCTCGCGGATCGTCGACAGTCGGGTGGTCTGAAGTCGACGGCCCTGTTGCTCGGAGATGTAGCGCCCGAACTCTTCGACGACGCGCTTGCGGGCTTCGGTGCTCGCCTCCATCGCGCGCGTCTTTTCGAACCCGCTCAGCGTCCGGTTGGCCTCGCGCGCCGCGTTCGAGAGCCGCGCGAGCGCAGGGAGGACGTCGCCCGACCCGGCCTTCTTCTTCGGCTCCTCCTCGGCGATGCCCTCCTCGACCGCTTCGGTGAGGTCCTCGGCGGGACTCGCACGGACGCTCGATGGCCGTGCGATGACCAGAGCGATGACCAGAGCGATGGCGAAGGTCGACCACCATACGCGTCGCCGGAGCAGGCTCATGCGGCCCCACAGTCTTCGGGGCCGGGTCTGCGTGTCAAGCCCGCCTGCGCTATTTTCGGGGATCGGGCCGCACGGGGTCGCCTCTGGATGCTGCAACGATCGTCGCGATGCCGTCACCAGAACCTTCGCGCCACCGGACGCGTCCAAGGGACATGCGAGCGCTGCTCATGACGAGCCGCGAGCTCCGACCACAGCGAGCTGTACGCTGCTGACGGTCCGCTTCCCCGAGCAGGCCTAGACCAATGACGGACGCCCGTATCGAGGTTGGGTGAGGCGTACGGACATGGGGCGGGGTACGCTCGGCGCATGTCGCCGTTCCATCTGGCCTTCGTCGTGGACGACCTCGAGGCGGCCCGACGCTTCTACGGAGGCGTGCTCGGCTGCCCGGAAGGTCGAAGCTCGGCCACATGGGTCGACTTCGACCTCTACGGCCATCAGATCGTCGCGCACCTGAGCGAGGGTCCACGCCAGGAAGTGACCAACCCAGTCGATGCCCACGACGTGCCTGTGCCGCACTTCGGCGTGGTGTTGGCGTGGGAGGATTTCGATGCGCTGGCGCATCGGCTCCGCGAGCAACAGGTGAGCTTCGAGATCGAGCCCACGGTGCGGTTCGCCGGAGAGGTGGGGGAACAGGCGACGATGTTCTTCCGCGACCCGTGCGGCAACGCCCTGGAGTTCAAGGCGCTCCGAGATCCTCGCCAGCTCTTCGCGCGGTGAGACGGCCGACACATGGAGCACCTCAACTACCACCACCTTCGCTACTTCTTCGAGACGGCGCAGCACGGCAGCATGTCGGCCGCGGCTCGAGTGCTGCGCGTGACTCAACCGACCGTGAGCGCTCAGATTCGCGAGCTCGAAGAACAGTGCGGTGGCCCGCTGATCGAGCGAGAAGGCAACCGATGGATCTTGACCGCGCTCGGTCAACATGTGCACACCTACGCCGCGGACATCTTCGCGCTGGGCGCAGAGCTTCAATCCAGCCTTCGTGAGTCCAGCGCCGTCGAAGCACCTTTGCGGGTCGGTGTCGTCGAGGCGCTGCCCAAGCTGGTCGTGTATTCGCTGCTCGAACCTGCGATCGGAGATGGTGTCGCGCTCAAGGTCGAGGTCGCCGACATGGGCACGCTCGCCGAGCGTTTGGTTCTGCACCACCTCGACCTGGTCTTGTCCGACTATCCACTCGCGCCGCATCAGGCTCCCAGCGTGCACAACCATGCGCTCGGCAGGTCTGCCGTGGGGGTCTTTGGTGTTCCCGAGCTATGCGAGGCGCACGCGCCGATGCCCGAGGGGCTTGACGGTGCGCCGTTCCTCTTGCTGCCGCGAACGGCCGCGCTGCGGCGCACGCTCGAGCATCGGCTCCAGCGCGAAGAGCTGACGGTGAAGGTTGCGGGCGAGTTTCAGGACAGTGCGTTGATCAAGGTCTTCGCCTCGCGGGGATATGGTTTCATGGTCGCCCCGGTCATGATGGCCACGCATCTGCAAGCCGCCTTCGGACTGCAGCAGGCACATATCTGGCCCGACGCGACCGAAGACCTGTACTTGCTCTCCACCGAGCGTCAGGTCGAACACCCCGCTGCGCGGGGCATTCTGGCCTCGGCGCGGGACGCGTTGGACGCACTCCCCTGACCCCAAGGTTTTTCCTGGAGGGGGTGACGTCGCTTTGGCGAGGCGCCGTCGTGGTCGGCGTTCTAGGTTGAGAGCAGACGGCCGAGCCGGGAAGAACGGAGCAAACGCGAGTGCTCCTGGTTTGGTGGTCTGAGCAACAACCCTTGCTCTGAGGTGGGGTCCGGCTTTGCCGGGCCCCGCCAGCCCTCCCTTCGAACCAAAGGCACGCCCGATGAAGATCTCCGTGAGAACCTGTCCCGCTACCCCCGCCAACACCCTTCGCCCCTTCGTCGTCCGCCGCTTGCAGACAGCGACCCGCAGGCTTGCGCCTCGGCTGCGAGATGTCAGCGTCGACGTGACGCGCGAGAGCCCGCGTGAAGGAGGGCGCTTCGTCGCGCGTGTTCAGGGCACGCTGGCCAGCGGCGGCTCGATCCTCATCAAGCGCGACGAGAAAGACCCTCGCGCGGCCGTGGCCGCTGGCGTCGAGCGATTTCGACGCTCGCTCGTGCGAACCATCGAGCGGGTCGACCGAGCCGGCGTGTCGGGCTCTTCAACAGGACGGTAGCTGCGGATCGCGAGCTGCTACGCTCCGGGCCGGCGTGGTCGGGTCGTTCATTCTCAGCGCAGTCGCCATGCTCGCAGGCCCGGTGGTCTCTCAGAGCGGCGCGTGTCCAGAGGTCGATCTCGGCGGCCGACTCGGGGTGCTGCTCGAGGCGACTGATGCGACCGGCGAGGCATGGCGGGTCGACGCCCGGGTCGACGTGCAGGGGGACGCGCGTGCGGTGGTCCTGGAGATCGAGGACCCCGCGGGGGTGGTCAGCACGCGTACGCTCAGCAGCCCCGACTGTGCCGTCGCCATCGACGCGGCCGCGTTCGTCGTGGCCTCGGCCATCGCTCCTGCGCTCGCGAAGCCCGAGCCTGAACAAGAGCCCGAGCCCGAGCCCGAGCCCGAGCCCGAGGGTCTTCCGAGCGAGCCTCCGTCCCGGCCCGCCGAGCCCGAGCCCGAGGGCCAACCGTCCGCCGTCCGCGATGCCGATCCCCCGCCGCCCCCTGCCCCCTCTCGGCGTCCGGACGTCTGGCTCGGCCTCGGTCCGTCGATGATGGGGGGCGCCTTGCCCGGACTCGTCGGTCGGCTCGTCCTGCTCGCGACCCTCGAGGGCGAGGCGTGGCGCGTGCGGCTGGACGTCGCGGGTACCCTGCCCGCCGACGCGCGCTCGGGACTGGTGCCTGCGGTGGGCGCCAACCTCGGGCAGTGGGCGCTCGGCGGTCGCGGCTGCGGAGTGTTGCGGCTCGGGCGCTTGGGGCTCAGTGCATGCGCTGGGGCCGAGGTCGGGCAGCTCTACGCGCTGGGCTTCGGCTTCGAGGGGGCACGCGCAAAGGTGCTGCCGTGGGGGGCGGCCTTGGGCGCGTTGGGGGCGGACTGGCAGTTCCACGCGCGGCTGCGGGTGTGGGCCGAGGCCGAGGCGGGCGGGGTGCTCAACCGGGCGGAGATCGTGGTCGACAACCTGGAGCGCCTCCATCGACTCGGGTCCGCGTTCGGCCGAGGCACCGTGGGGCTCGCTGCGCGCATATGACGCGGGCCAGTCGTGGTGACGGATTCGCGTCGCGGCGGGAAATGCCATGGTGGTGGGGATCCCGCGCCTGCTCGCCATGGATGACGCACCGCGTAGATCGCCGCTGCGGGTGGCCCCCGATCCTCCGCCCTCGCCGACCTTCGGGTCGGTCTATCGGACGCACGCGGCCTTCGTGCGTCGCTCCCTTCGCCACCTCGATGTCGCCGAGGCCTCCCTGGACGACGTGCTCCACGACGTGTTCTTGATCGTCCATCGCCGCTTGGCCGACTACGACGGCCGAGCCAGCATGCGCGCCTGGCTGTTCGGCATCGCGCGCCGGGCCGCGATGCATCACCACCGCGGCCGGGCCAGGCGCAGCCGACGGGAAGAACACGCGCCCGTGCCCACCCCGAGTCCTTCTCCGGAGGTCGTCACCGCGCAGCGAGAGGCGGCGCGATGGGTCGAGGCCTTCCTCACCGAGCTCGACCCCGATCAGCGGGCCGTCTTCGTCCTGTGCGAGATCGAAGGGCTTTGTGCGCCCGAGGTCGCGGCGGCGACCGGGACCAAGCTCAACACCGTCTATTCACGGCTGAGGCTCGCGCGTCGACGCTTCGACCGCGCGGTCGCCGAGCGGGAGGAGGCGCAACCATGACCACAGGCCGAGCGTTGCTCGAGGCGTACCGCGCACGGAGCGAGATCGAAGACCAGCCGGCTCCCGAGGTGCTCGAACGCATCGAGTCGGACCTCGCGGTGCCCGAGGCCCGGCGAAGGGCCGCGGCCGCGGTGATCCTCGTGGCGAGCGTCGCCGTAGCCGCCAGCGTCACCGCGGTCGTTGCCTGGCCGCGTCCGTCCCTGCAGGGCCTCGAGTCTCCCGTGTCGGCGGCGATCGATCGCGCCCGCGAGGCCGATCACACCCGCGCGGCCTCGCTCCGCGGGGCGGATCCCAGGCCCGCGCCGACGCCTGAGCCCACGCCAGGAGCGCCTCCTTCGTTCGCGCCCGCGCCGAGCGTCGCGCCGACGCCCGCGCCCGCGCCCGCGCCCCCGACGCCCGAGCCCACGACCGTGCCCTCGGAGGACACGCTCGCCTCGGAGCTGAGGCTGCTCCAGCAGGCCAAGTCCGCGATGCGCGACGGCCGGGTCGCGCAAGCCAAGACCGCGCTGCGCGAGCACGGCCGGTCGTTCCCGAACGGACAGCTCGCCGAGGATCGCGAAGCGCTGTGGGTGGTCGTCCGATGCGGGGAAGACTCGCGGAACACCGGGCGCGTCGTCTTCGAGGCTGCGTACCCGTCCTCGCACCACCTGGTGGCGATCCGAGCCGCCTGCGAGAAGAAGTGACCGCGCGGTGACGGACGCTCGCGACGGCGGGAAAGGGTAGGCATGACTTTCGAAATGAAGATGGTGGGCTCCCTCGCGTTGGGAATGCTGATCGCCTGCGACCGCGGATCCGTAGGCGAGTACGAGGACGACACCGGCGGCGCGTCGTCGGGAGCGTCCTCGTCAGGCGACGAGTCCACCCAGAGCACGGGCACGGCGTCGGCCGGCAGCGCAACCGCCTCTTCGGCCACGGTCACCTCGACCAGCGGGGGAGCCGAGACCTCGGACGATTCCTCGGGCTCCAGTGGTGTCGCCGCGGCGTGCGAGGGCAACGAGAACCACCTGTGCTCGGACCCGGTCGACTGCGGCGAGTCCTGCGGAAGCCTGGGGTCGATGTTCGACGACTCCGGGTGCGTGCGCGCCCCTTGCAGTACCCACGCGAACTGCGGCGACGGCATGTTCTGCTACCGACCCTTCGACTACGGTGGCTGCCAGAGCTCCGACGTCGGGTGCGTCGAGGACCTCGACGGCACCTGCCACTGCGCAAGCTCGCCGGACTGCGGTGGAGCCTACTGCGTGCCCGAGGACATCGTCTTCGGGGGCGCCACGCTCGGTCCCTCCGACGGGTTGGCAACGAGCGAGTGCGGTCCCGACGACGGCCCCGCGTTCGTGCTGCGCGTCGGCACGTACATCTCCGACGCGTGCGGAGGCGAGTTTGCGGAGGCGCCGCTGGTCGAGTTTCGCGTCGCTGCAGCGCTGGGCACCACCGGCACGTTCACCACCGAGGGGGTGGATCTCATCGCGGCGAGCTACGACGCCGGTGGACTCGAACCGCAGCCGGTGCAGTGGGCCGTCCTGTCCGTCGCCGAAGCCGGCGATCTCCTCGAAGGCGAGTACGCGGTCACGCTCGCGGACGACACCGTGCTCTATGGGGTATTTTCCGTGGTCGCGTGCCCCGTGACGCTGCCGCCGTGCGGCTGACGCGGGCTGCGATACGGCGTCCGCGGATCTGGAGCATTCGGGGCGGTTCCGACACCAGGACCTCCCCCGCCTGCTACCTTCCCGCCATGAAGCCCGACCGAGCACGAGCCAAGTGGTTCAAGCCCGTGCTCGGCGTGCTGTTCCTCGCGGCGGTCGTCACGGTGCTCTTCGGTGGGTTCTACGAGGGGCTCGATGCCGACGGGGCGCGCAGGTGGCTCCAGGCATCGGGGATCTGGGGACCGATCGTCTTCTTGCTCGCGTTCGCGCTGCTGCAGCCGGTCGGACTGAGCGCCCATGTGCTCATCATCGCCGCCAGCCTGGTCTGGTCGCCCGCGGTCGCCCTGACGCTGTCGTGGACTGGGGCCACGCTCGCCGGCTGCACGGCGTTCTGGTTTGCGCGCTTCGTCGCGCACGACTGGGCCCAACGCAGGATTCCCGACCGCCTTCAGGGCTACGACGACGCCCTCGAAACCAAGGGCTTTCGGACGGTGCTGGTCCTGCGGCTGACCCTGTTCACCTTCAGCCCGATGCAGCTGATGCTCGGGGTCTCCAAGGTGCGCTTCGGCCCCTACCTGCTGGGAACCATCCTGGGGCTGCTCCCGCTCGTCGCGGCCGAGACGTTCATCGGCGCCAACGCCGTGGAGTGGCTGTTCGAACGTACCTGACGTCCTGTGGGCCAACGTCCTGTGGGCCAACGTCCTGTGGACCAACTTGCGCGTCATTCGCGCGCTGAAGAATCCGACTTGCACCCCCGCGTGCCAGGTGTAGGTCTCGCGCAGGTGTGAAGATGCGAGAGACACCCCCAGCGAGTTCGGTCGACCACGAGCCACCCCTCTTCTCGGAGCTCTCGGACCCTCGGCCCCAGCTGTTCGACGAGCGGCCGGCGTCCGAGGCGCTCTTCGATGTGCGTGCGCTCCAGCAGCCTCCGCCCGGGCCCCGATTCCGCGCCGCCCCTCGACAGGTTGGCTCTGGCCTGATCGACCTGTTCGCCCTGACCGACGCGTCCAACTGGAACCGCGACGAGAAACCGATCGGCACCTTGGTCGACGAGGTCAGCCGCAGCGACGCGCCCGTCCCAGCACCCACCCCGACGTCATCCGAGCCTTCGCGGGTACGAAGGTGGCTGCTCCCGGGGGTCACCGCGGTCTGCACCACCGCCGGTTTGTTCGCGCTGATGATCTGATCACGTCCGGCCGGCCCGCGCGGGAGCCGGCGTCCAGGCCTCGCCTCGCACGAGACATCGGTGAGCGGCGCCTCGCACGAGACATCGGTGAGCGGCGAGACTGGTAGCCTCGGCACCGCGAATGCTCGTCCTCGTCTCGGCGGTCGTGCTCATCGGGCCTGCGGTTCAGGCGGCCCCGATGCCGGACCGCGTGGTGCTGCTCGAGCCCGCGGCGTCGGCCGACCTCGACACCGAGGCGTGTCTCGACGCGATCGAGGCGCACGGAGGTGGTTCCGGGTTGACCTTCGAGCGGAGCGCGGCGAGCTCGGATCCGCCGCTGCGGACGGCCCTGGAGCGCTCTCGCGCCGAGTCGCTGCTTGCGGTGTTCTGGTTCGACGTCTCGCCCGAGCGCGTGTCGCTGTACCTCTACGCGCCCAACACTCACGCCGTATACGTACGGGAGGTCGGTCGGTCCGAAGCCTCCGACGCGGCGCTGGTCGAGGCTATCGGCTTGATCGCCGCCTCTACCGTGGAGGCGCTGCGGTCGGGAGAAACGCTCGCGATGCGGAAGGTCTCTGAAGAGGAGTGGGCCCGGATGCAGGCCGAGTCCGCCCCTGAGACCGAGCCCAAACCCGAGCCAGAGCCAGAGCCAGAGCCAGAGACCGAACGCGAGCCAGAGCCAGAGCCGGAGCCGGAGCCGGAGCCAGAGTCAGGACTCCCCGTCGAGCTCGGTGCAGGGTACCGAGGCGCGTCCTTCAACACGGCGGCGCCGTGGCAGCACGGCGTCGCGGGCCGGCTCGCGGTCGTTCTCGAGCACCGCGTCGTGCTGGAGGCTGGCTACGCCTGGATGGCCCCCATGAATATTGCGTCCTCGTCGACGCTCGTGCTGACGCGACACGAGCCCGAGCTCGCCGCAGGCTGGCGGTGGAGGTTCGGGCGCGTCGCGCTCGATGCACTGGGGCTCGCATCGCTGGAGGTCGATCGGTGGGACGCGGACGCTCGGGGCACGCGGCTGCGTGGTCGACTGGGTGCGGCGCTCCGACCCGCCCTCGAGGTGGGGCCAGGTGTGTTCGTGGAGGCCCGGATCGGGGCGAGGGCGGCACTGAACGCGTTCGACTTCGTCGTCTGCGAGAGCCCCGAGCAGGCCTGCACCGGCGAGGCTCGGCGCGTGGTCGCGACCGGATGGCGTGTCGCGCCGGAGGCTGTGGTGGGCGTGTCCTATCGCTTTGGAGGCGATCGCACGGGCTCGAGGAGACGTCGCGAGATTTGATCACCCGGTCTTGCCCCTTGCGGGCTCGACTCATGGACGGGTGAAGCCCGAGGGCGGCTATGGCATACCTGAGATGGGCGTGGGAACGAACGGACCGGCCGAAGAGCGCGCGCTGGCCGAACGCGCTGCGCGGGGGCATGCGGGCGCCCGTCGGGCGTTGCTGCAGCACGTGCTGCCGACGCTCCGCTCCGCCGCCATCGCCGTGCTGGGCCCGGGTCCCGACGCCGAAGATGCGACCCAGCAGGCCGCGATCGACGTCTTGCGGGGGCTGTCGTCCTTCCGAGGGGAGGCGTCCTTGAAGGGGTGGTGCCGTACGATCGGGATCCGCGCCGCGCTGCGCCAGGCTCGGGGGCGAAGACCGATGGCCACCGTGCAGCCCGACGACCTCCACGCGGCGGAGTCCGGCTCCAGGATTGCCGACAGCATCCCCGGAGAGATTCGCGCCCACCTCGAGGCGATCCCGCCCCTGCAGCGTGAGGCGATCTTGCTGCGCCACGGCATGGGCTATACGACGCCCGAGATCGCCGAGATGCTCGAGACCTCGATCAACACGGTCAAGAGCCGGCTGCTCAAGGGGCGCAAAGCGCTTCGGGCTCGCATTCGTCAGCAGTCGCTGGTCGCCGAAGCACGGGCCAAGGGGGTGTCGTCGTGACCGAGCCTCGCGACCGAGATGCCCGCTGGCAGGCGCTGCAAGACGCCTTGGCCACGGAGGATGATGCCGAGTTCGCGCCGGACTTCGACGTCCGCGCACAGGCTCGGTGGCGAGACGAGCTCGATTTCTACGACGCTCTGGCCAAGGGCGCGACTTCCGAGGCGCTGCCCCGCGACGGCGACGCGGCGCTCATCGAAGCCGCGCTCGCTGCCGTGCCGGCGGAGACGGCCGCGCGTTCTCGCGTCCGGATCGGCATGATCACGGCGGTGGCTGCGGCCGCTGCGATCGCGCTGCTGTGGGTCGCGCTGCCTCGCGGCGTCGACCTCCGCGCTGCGCAGGGGTCCTGGACGACCGAGGCGGGCGACACCATCGCGACGGGCGCGAAGATCCCCGCGGGAACGTGGCTTCGGGTTGCGGACCAGGCCTGCATGGCCCGCGGAGAGGCGCAGCTGTGTGCACTGGCCGGGGCTCGGGTTCGCGTGGACGATCCCGATGCCCGGGCGCTGGAGCTCGCGGAGGGGACGCTGCGCGTCGAGTCTGGAACGTGGCACGTGCAGAGCGCGGGCGACGTGCACACCCTGACCGAAGGAGACACTCTGCAAGCGCCCGAATCCGTGCTCGCCCGGGCGGAGCGTCCGTCGGCCCCCGAGCCTACGCGAACGGTCGAGCGCGCGGACGAACTCGCCCCCACGGCCGCCCAGCCGGTGGAACGAGAGCCCGAGCGCAGGCGTCCGCCCCGGTACCGGGTCGATGCCGCCACGCTGCTCGCTCAGGCTCGCAAGGCGCTCGGGGAGCAGCGCGTCTCCGATGCCGCGCGGCACTACGAGGCGCTGCTGCGGCGGCATCCGAACAGCTCCGAGGCAAAGATCGGTCGGATCTCGCTGGCCGGGCTGGAGCTCGAACGCGGTCGGGCCAAGGCCGCCCTTCGGCTCTACACGACCGCAGCCAAGGGGGGCGGGATTGCGGCGGAGGAGGCGGCGTGGGGCCGCCTGCGGGCGCTGCATCGGCTGCATCGCAAGGACCAGCTCCGCGAGGCGGTCCGTGCGTTCGCAGCGAAGTACCCGACCAGTGCCTACCGCGCCCGTGCCCAGGGGTTGCTTCAGTGATGCGAAGGATAGGGATGGTCGTCCTGCTGATCTTGGGCGGATGCGACGACGAGGTGGTCGGGTTCATGTCGAGCAACACGGGGGACAGCACGCTCCCAGGGACGAGCACCGGGCTGCTCGACGAGACGACGGACGCCTCCACGACCTCCTCCGGCTTGGAGTCCTCCTCGAGCGCGAGCTCCGGTGACGCTCCGGCGCTCGGGTACCCGCGGTGGGTCGCCTACAACTTCGACTCGGGGATCGCGGTCTCGCACGACGACGGTGAGACCTGGATGGACGTCCCCGACATCGATGGGATGGAACTCCACGAAGATCTCGCGCGCGGCGAAGACTGGGTCGTCATGGTCGGTGGCTCCGACGCAGCGCGGTCCGCCGACGGCGTCACGTGGGAGCACGTCGATGTCGATCTCGGCTACGCCCGCGCCGTCGTGTACGGCGCGGGGGGCTACGCCAGCGTCGGCAAGGACCACCTCGCGTGGAGCCTGGACGGCCAGACGTGGGAAGACGCGCGTGGTGGGTTGAACACCTTCGATCTGTTCGCGGTCACCTACGCGCAGGGCCGGTTCGTGGCCGTTGGGGTCGAAGCGATCGGCGCCTCCGAGAACGGAGTCGACTGGACCATCACCGGCGTCGGGGGAGAGAAGCTGCGCTCGGTCACCTTCGGCAACGGACGCTTCGTCGCGGTCGGCGAGACGGGGCGAATCGTCGAGACCCAAGACGGCGTGACCGTGCTGCGCGACGCTCCGGGCGAGTTGCCGGGCGCCGGTGAGATCGACTTCTGCCGGGGGGCGTTCGTGGCCGGAGGTCCGAACCGGTTCTGGACCTCCCCCGACGCACAGACCTGGACGGACGTCCTCCTGCCCAACGAGGGATGGTTCGGCTGTACGGACAGCGCGTACATCATCCCCAAGGTCGACGGAATCTTCCGATCGGCCGCGCTCGACGAGCTGCAGGAGGTGTACGTCCCGTCGCAACCCCTGCGCTGGGTGCGGTCGACGGACGCTCCGTAGCTCGTCGAAAAGAATCACCCGGCGCCCGAGGTGGGCACCTCTGGTCCCTGGATGAAGCGGGCAGCAGGGATTACGATCGGGCTGTTGGCGGCGCTGGCCGCGGGCGGATGCTACGAAGGCGGCCAGGCCGGGGATGGGGAGGCCGACTCGGGCACCGACGGTGTGGACACCGAGGGGTCGGACGACACCGCGGACGTTGGGGACACCGACGAGCCCGGCGAGCCCGGTGGCACCTTTGCGTGTGACGACGGCGCCTGGCCCGACTCGCTCTCGATGCGCCGCCTGTCTCGCGTGCAGTACCGCAACACGGTCGAGGCGTTGGTGCGGTGGGCCGCAGGGCCCGGGTCGGCGGACGTGCTCGCCGGGGTGTCGCCGCTGCTCGACCGCATGCCCATCGACATCCCGCAGGCGGTGCACGGGCCTCGCGGCGGCTTCCGACGGCTTGACCAGGACGTCCACCAGGAGCACATCGACACCTCCTTCGACGTGGCCATGGCGGCAGCCACCCGCCTGACGCAGAGCCACCTGGGATCGGTCGCGGGGGACTGCGCGGTGGACGGTGACGCGAGCAACGACGAGCCCTGCATCGACGCGTTCATCGACCGATTCGGGCTGCAGGCCATGCGTCGACCGCTGACGGACGACGAGCGCGTCCTGTATCGCGACGTGTATGACGCGGGCGGCATCACCCAGGGTGCAGACCCCGAGGCCTTCGCCGACGTCATCGTGGTCATGATGACCGCCCCCTCGTTCCTGTACATGGTCGAGCACGGGGAGGATGAACTCGCCGACGCACCAGGGGTCTACCGGCTCAGCGCGTTCGAGCTGGCGCAGCGCTTGAGCTACCAGTTCTGGCAGGCCCCGCCCGACGAGGCGCTGCTGGCCGCCGCCGAGTCCGGCGCCCTGATGACCGACGAGGGCTACGAAGCGCAGCTGGAGCGCGTGCTCGCCGATCCACGAGCCGAGTCCGCGGTGCAGGAGTTCTTCGGCGAGTGGCTGTGGCTCGAGACGCTGCCCCCGGTGGACTCGCGGCTGGGGACGCCCGTCTTCGACGCGTTCCTCGATGGCGACGAGATCGGCCCGGAGACCACGCAGAACATGACCGACGAGGTGCTCGAAGCGGCGACCTACTACACCCGCGGCGGCGGGACCTTCGAGGAGTTCTTCCTCAGCGACCGATCGTTCGCCACCACGGCGGACCTCGCGGCGATCTATGGCGTCCCGGTGTGGGAAGGGGGCGAGCCCCCCGTCTTCCCGCAGGCGGAGCGCGCCACGTTGATCGCCCGGGCCGCGTTCACGGCTTCGGGGTCCGCAAACACCCGTCCGATCCTCAAAGGCGTCCGCATCCGCGAGGCGGTGATGTGCGACGAGCTCACGCCCCCTCCCCCCGGCGCCGCAGGGGCACCGCCGGACCTCTCCCCGTCCAACACCACCCGCGAGGTGGTCGAGGAGCTCACGGAGCAGCCCGGCACCAGCTGTGCGAGCTGCCACACACTGCAGATCAACCCGCTGGGGTTCGTGACCGAGAACTTCGACGCCCTCGGACGCTACCGCAGCCACCAGCGGCTCTTCGACGAAGCAGGCGCTCAGACCGGCAGCCGAGAAGTGGACACCACGGCGACACCGCTGCTCACCCCCGGCGACGACCGCGAGGTGTCATCGGCCGCCGAGCTGAGCTCGATGCTGCTGGAGACCGAGAAGGTGCAGGCGTGCTTCGCCCGCAACTACGTGCAGTGGACCTTTGGCCGCGCTGAAGACGAGGAGACCGACGGCTGCATGCTTCAGGACACCACCGACGCCCTGCTCGAAGGGGCCTCGATGCAGGAGGTCCTCCGCAGCATCGCCGTGCGAGACGAGTTCAAGACCCGAAAGATCGAGGAGTAGACGATGAGCCGATTCGAACCCACCCGACGCTTCTTCCTCCGCGGTGCTGGCGGCTTCGCGCTCGCGCTTCCGCTTCTCCCCTCACTGATGCCCCGCGGCGCCGGGGCGAAGGGCAACTGGACCATCCCCCCTCGCTTCGTCTCGATCTGCACGCAGCACGGCGCAGTGTGGGAGGAGTTCATGCATCCGGGCCAGGAGACCCTCACGGAGTCGACGAACTACGCGGGCCAGACCATCCGGCGCGGTGACCTCGACCTGAGCGTCAGCGGCGATCGAGCGAGTCTCTCCCCAGTCCTCTCCGGAGGTGCCGGCACGCTCACCGCGGAGTTGGCGGCCAAGATGAACGTGATCCGCGGCCTCGACATCCCGTTCTACATCGCCCACCACCGCGGCGGCCATCTGGGCAACTGGGCCGCGAACGACGGCAATGGCATCGACGGTACCATGCAGCAGGGGAACGATACCCCGACGATCGATCAGCTCCTGGCGTGGTCCAACGCCTACTACACCGACCTGAGCACCACGCTCGAGCGCAGCATCCTCGTTGGCGAGAGTCACTCCTACGGCTGGTCCAGCCCGCAGACGCAGTCGGGCGGAATCCAGCGAATGGCCTCGGAGTACAGCTCCATGGCGCTCTTCAACCGCATCTTCGTCCCCCAGGAAGAGGAGACCTCACCGCGGCCGCCCGTCGTCGATCGGGTGCGCGAGAACTACAACTCGCTGCGGCAGAGCAACCGCCGACTCTCGGCTCGGGACCGGCTGCGGCTCGACGAACACATCGAGCGCATCGACGAGCTCCAGCGACGCTTGTCGGTCGTCGTCTCCTGTGGCGACGTCGACGTCCCGACACTCGACGCCGAAGCCCTGCGTGGTCAAGCCTCCTACTGGTTGAGCCCCGACGAGCAAGCGCAGGCGTGGTCCCTCTACAACGACGTGATCGCGACGGCGTTCCTGTGTGGAACGTCGCGCATCGCGGTGCTGGGCGTGACGGACATCTTCTCGTCGTTCGCCGGTGACTGGCACCAAGACGTCGCCCATCAGGCGGACCAGCCCGACGGAGAACGCCAAGGGGACCTCTGGGCCGCAAACCAGAGAACCTTCGAGGGGGTGATGCTGGACCTCATCGCGAAGCTCGACGTCGACGAGGGCAATGGAACGACCCTGCTCGACAATACCCTCGTGCAGTGGACGCAGGAGTCCGGCGTGCTCACCCACGAATCGATCGACACGACGATCGTCACGGCAGGCAGCGCCGGAGGATGCGTACGGACGGGTCAGTTCATCGACTACCGCAACATGACCCTCACGGCCTTCGAGCAGGACCACGGCGACATGCTTCACCCTGGCCTCCTGCACCAGCAGTACTTGGCCTCCGTGCTCCAGCTCTTGGGTCTCGGGCCCGAGGAATACGAGATCCAGGCCGGCGGCGGATATCCCGATCTCTTCATCGGAGAGGGACGCGACGCCCTGTATCCCAACCCGGTCCGCAACGTGCGAGGAGAGGTGCTGCCCTGGCTCGCGACCTGAGCGCGTCGTCTGTCCGTGGACGACCTCCGCGAGCTCCTCGCGGGGTCCGAGCGGCGGACGAGCAGTCGATGGTGGAAGTTCTGGTGAACCTGGAAGATGATCTCACGAGAACCATCGATGAGCGAAGTCTGTGAACACATCACCGCGGTGACGAGCGTCCGGTCGCCGCGAGAACATGTCTGCGACGAGTGCGTCAAGTCGGGGGACAGGTGGGTCCACCTGAGAACCTGTCAGACGTGCGGAGGCACCCATTGTTGTGACTCGTCCCCCAACCAGCACGCATCGAAGCATGCGGCCGCGTCGGGTCACCCCGTCATCGCCTCCGCCGAGCCCGGCGAGCGGTGGCTGTGGTGCTACCCGGACGAGGAGTTCGTCGAGTACGGGTGACGTTTCGGTCGTCGGTGGCGGAGACGTTTCGAGACGCGATAGAACGATCGGCTGCTACTGTCCGCGACCATGGGCGACTCGTCACGCGATCCTCTCCCCGCCGCTGCTTCGGACGTCGACCCCTCCGATCCCTACGCGCGACCGGACCAGACCTTCGCGCGCCTCTCGGAGGAGGACCTTGCGACCGTGGCCCGATACGGCGAAGAGGCGAACGTCCCTGCCGGGACCATGCTCTTCAGACATGGGAGCGACCATGCCGACTTCCTGGTGGTCCTGCGGGGAAGCATCGAGGTCTACGACGTCGATCCTTGGGGCCGACCTCACGTCATACACGTGCACGGTCCCGGTGAGTTCACCGGCGACGTCGACCTGCTCAACGGTCGGGAGATCTTGGTCAATGGGCGGGCGGGCGAAACGAGCCGGGTGCTTCGAATCGCCCACGCGGACTTCCGTCGCATGCTGTCTGCGGAGCCCGAGATCTCCGAGACCGTGATGCGTGCGTTCATCCTGCGGCGGGTTGGACTGATGCGAAGCGGCACCGGGGGGGTCGTCGTGGTGGGGGCGGGCAACGACGGCGACACGCTCCGCATCGAGCGATTCTTGGCCGGCAACGGCTATCCCCACCGCCTGCTCGACGTGAACCTCGACCCGGATGCCCAGAGCGCCTTGGCCTGTGCGTCGCTGAGCCACGAGCAGCTGCCGGCGGTCCTCGCCTCGGACCGCCGTATCCTGCACAATCCCACCAACGTAGAGCTTGCCGACGCCTTGGGTCTCTCGGACTCGTGGGCCGACGAGCGCGTCCACGATCTCTTGGTGGTGGGGGCTGGACCCGCCGGCCTCGCCAGCGCGGTGTATGCCGCTTCGGAGGGTCTCGACGTGCTGGTGGTCGAGGCCCTCGCCCCGGGCGGACAAGCGGGGACGAGCTCGAAGATCGAGAACTACCTCGGCTTCCCCACCGGCATCTCGGGGCAGGCGCTGGCCGGACGAGCCCAGGTGCAGGCGCAAAAGTTCGGTGCGCGGCTCTCGATCTCTCGGGCGGCGGTGCGTCTGGACTGCAGTGAGCGGAGCTATCGGCTGGAGCTCGAAGGCGGACGCATGGTGTCCGGACGTGCGATCGTGATCGCCAGCGGCGCGCGGTACCGCCGATTGAGCGACCCGGAGGCGGTGCGGTTCGAAGGACGGGGGATTCACTTCGCGGCCACGCCGATGGAGGAGCAGCTGTGCCGCGGTTCAGAGGTCGTGGTGGTCGGCGGTGGGAACTCGGCCGGTCAGGCAGCGATGTATCTCTCGCGCCGCGCTGCCCACGTTCACATCCTGGTGCGCGGCCCGGAACTCGCGGCGAGCATGTCGGACTACCTGGTGCAGCGCATCGATGCCTCCCCTCGCGTCACCCTGCACACGCGCACGGAGATTTGTGGGCTGCAAGGAGACCGTTGGCTGCAGCGGGTGGCGTGGCGCAACCGCGATACGCAGGAGGCGACGTGGCGAGACATGCAGAACATCTTCGTGATGATCGGCGCCAACCCGAACACGGCGTGGCTCGACGGCTGTCTGGACCTCGACGCCGACGGGTTCGTGATGACGCAGCCGAACCTCGACGTTGCCGGCGGCTCCACCCCGTACGCGACCAGCCGGCCGGGAATCTACGCCGTGGGCGACGTTCGCAGCGGTTCGGTCAAGCGCGTGGCCTCGGCCGTGGGTGAGGGCTCCGTCGTCGTCCACGCCGTTCACGGATACCTCGCATCCGTCGCCAACTAGCAGGACGAGCCCCGATCGAACCGGTCGGGCCTGAAATCTCCTCGCCTGTCCGAGGGTCAGCCGCACGCCATGTCGACGCACGCTTCGAGACTGAAGAACGCCGCCGCTGCGAACTCTTCCGCGGATTGTGTGCACGCGTTCTCGCACTCGGGCTCGCCGTCGCATTCAGCCTGACAGTTGATGATCTCGAGGCACCCCGGCGTACTGAGGCAGTCCAGGAACGCGTCTCGGCAAGGTTGACCTTCATACTCGACGCACGATCCGCAGCTGTCCCGACCCGGGCACGACTCGCAGTCATCTCCGTTGGCGCAGGTCAGGGGGACAGGGACGCACGCCGCATCGACGCATTCTTCATCGAACAGGCGGCAGCTGGTCGAAGCCCCACAGGGAGTGCAGTACGTGCTCTCCCAACAGCCTTCATCCTCGCAGTCGGTCTGCCCGTCCCCGTCGTTGTCCAGGTCGTCGTTGCATGCCTCGTCGGTATCTTCGGGCTCGCCCGTGGTGCCTTGTGGGCCCGTCTCGCCGGTCTCCGAGGTGGCCGAGGTCGTCGTCGTCGTCGTCGTCGCCGTCGAAGGCCCCGCCGACGTGGTCTCGGGACCCGTCGTGGTGTCATCGTCAGCCAAGGTCGGGTCGGAGGGCATCCCGGAGGTCGCGGAGGACCCATCCGTCTCGTCCGGCAGCGCGTCACATGG
The DNA here is from genome assembly GCA_963761755.1 of uncultured bacterium. Taxonomy (GTDB): domain Bacteria; phylum Myxococcota_A; class Polyangia; order Nannocystales; family Nannocystaceae; genus CAJXVA01. Next base: position 239,821 of record CAVXIC010000011.1, on the reverse strand, counting down.
CCTCAGGTCGACGCGCATCGCGTCGGTGGTCGAGAAACTTCCCAGGTCGAGAAGGATGCTCGCAGGCGGAATGGGGACACCAACCGGAAACGGTCCGAACGACTCGGGTCCGACGATCGGGATCTCGATCACGACCGTGCCCGCGAGTTCCAGCGTCCCCTCGATGACCGCCTGCGCTGTGTACTGGGCAGCGCCCATGTCCGATGCCGCACAGATCCCGGTGAACGTGGTCTCCATCGCCCCGCCGCTGACGGTGACCAGCAGCGTTGCGCCCGGGATCGAGGGGATCGGAACCGTCGCAAGCTCGCCGGGAGGGAACGCGCTGGAGAGCACCACGGGCGCGTCGATGGCGAAAGGATCGAAGGCCAGGTTCGTGGGATCGACGGCGTACTCGAACGTCTCTACGACGCCCTCGTACTCGAAGCCGGCGGCGTCGACGCGAGCGCTGACCTCGAGGGAAAAACCTGCGTCCAACGCGAGCGATCCCGATCCTGGCACCGGGGTCAGCTGGGTCCCCGAGGCAGTCGCCGCAGCCGTGGCGAGCAGCCGCGCGCGGGCGTCGGCCACGACCCGGATCGCCGCGGGCGAGTTCGAAGGCACGAAGCCCGAGTCCTGCGCGAATCCGCTGAGCAGGTCCTCTTCCGCCCGGAACTGAACCGTGACGGCCTCTGCGTTCGAGGTACTTCCGCACCCCAACCAAAGGAGCGAGGTGCAGACCGCCACCGAAGCTCCGGCCCACGCGGAGACGGTCCGACCGGCCCACGTTCTTCCCCCACGCCCCGTCGTGTCATCCGTCTGTGTCCGTCCCATGCAAGCTGGAGACGGCGCACATCGAGAGTCGCGCAGGAAATCCTACAGTTTTTCTGATCGCGCCCTTCGTGGCGGCCGTCCTCGTCCTGAACTCGTCCAGGGCGGGACGACCATGACGTCCCAGGGCGCGGGTGCGTCGCTATACTCCGACCATGTCTCCATGGTCTCGAGCCATCGCTTGTCTGATCGCCGTCGCCTCGGGGTGCGGCCACGCACAGACCAAGGACTCGGACCCCCCTGCCCCAAGGTCCGCGAGCTCCGCGGCAGCGCCCGCCAGCGAGACGAGGACGCCTGCGTCCGCCGAGGCAAATGATGGCGATGCGCCTGCACCCAAGTGCAGTGATGACGTCGACGCGTTGACTCGACTCGAAGGCTGGAGCGAGGCTCAGATCCTCGCGGCGTACGGCGAGCCCGTCGGGAAGAAGACCTTCGCGATGGCGGACTGCTGTCACGAATTCGAGATCGAGCTGTACAACACCTATCCGCCCGGCAAGGGCCACGACGCCGTCGAGATTCACGAGATGACCTGGCAGGGCGGCAGCAACCTGCTGACCGTGTGGACCCATCGTCCGAAGACCGACTGGGTCGTCCTCGACACGATCTGCTACGTCGAAGGCACCGAGTTCTAGCAGCCTCCAATCTGTGAAGGGGCCTTTCGAAAAGAGCGCTTGATTGAGGTCTGGCGGCGAGACTCGTCAGGGGCGGGTCGCGCTTCAGGGCGCGTCGGTCCACGCCCGGAGCGGAGCGGCCACTTCGGGATCGGTGACCTCGAGGCGGAGCGCAGCATCGACCACCGCAGCGGCCCGCTGGAGCTGGTCGGCGTCACGAAGCACGCGCGCGAGCAGCAGCTTCGCCTTCGCTCGGCGGTTGGCGTCGGGCTCGTCGCCCAGGAGCGCATCAGCCCGCTCGAGTGCCTCGATGGCCTCGTCGTTCCGGTCCAGCCGCCACAGCGCCGTGCCTCGATGCACCAGCGGGTGGGTGAGCAGCGGGAAGTCAGGGCCCATTTCGTCGGTCCACAGCTTGATGGCTCGGGCGAGGTGCGGGAGCGCTTCTTCGAAGCGGCCCTGCGCAACCAGAACCTCTCCAAGGTTGCTGAGCGGATGGGCGACGGACGGAGCATCTTCGCCCAGCTGTGCGACCAGGTGTTCGATGGACTCACGGTAGCGAGCCTCTGCTTCGGGCAGACGCCCGAGCCCGTGGTAGGTGATCGCCAGGGCGTTGGTCATCGCACCCACCATCGGGTGTCGATCCCCGAGGACGCGCTTGGCCTTGGACACCACGCCCTCCAGCCGCTGCGCGGCTTCGTCCAGATTGCCCTCGCGCCTGGCCAGGATGCCCAGGTTCGCCTCGACCCCGATCGCGTTATACGAATCCCCGAGCTCGGCGGCCCGGAACATCGCCAAGGCGGCGTCGAGGTGGGTTCGCGCGACGTCGAAGTCGCCGGCCCGCAGCGCCGCCGAGCCCAGGTTGCTGTCCAGGACGCGTCGTGCCTGCGGAAAGTCGTCGTTGGCTCGCAGCAGCGCCTCGGCTCGACGTCCCCAACGGCGGGCCTCTTCGACGTCGTGAAGCTCGCTGTGAACGAAGACCGAAACGACCGCGGCCCACACCTGCACCTCGAGGTGGTGCGTCGCGAGGCCGTGCTCGAAGGCGTCCTGGTACGCGGCCGCGGCTGCGGGGGTCTGGCCGAGCTGGGCGAGCACCTTGGCGAGCACGAGCTTGGTCTCGGCGACCGCGGGCTCATAGCCGACCGCGACGGCGTCTGCAACGAGGCCCCGGGCCGCCGCTTCACTCTCGGTGAGCTTGCCCGCTCGGATGTCGGCGCTGATGTGCTCGCTGCGTTCGCGCAGATCCAGCACGGCCTCGCGCAGCTCGGGTGCCTCTGGGGTGGGCCACGACTGCGCGAGGAACTCCAAATCATCGCAGACCTCGAGCTCCCCGAGCTGCTCGAAAGAGTCCAGGGCTCGAGGGATTCCGCGGACCTCGACGTCCTCGAACGAGGCCAGGAGCGCCTCGATCTCCAGCGCCCGGCGATCGAGGCACCGCATGCGCAGGTCGAGTGCGTCCCCGGATTGTTCGCCCCGAACATGGGTGGCCTCGCAGGCATCCTGACGCCGTGCCGCCCACTGCTCGACGTGGGTGTCGAGCTGCGGCTCGATACGACGCCAAGTGGCAGCTCCAGCGTCGGAGAGCCCGCTGAAGCGCCGCTCCAGTGCGGCCCTTCGGGCAGGCGTCCACACCTCCCGGATCGAGGTGTCCACGTCCCGGCAAGGTGCGGGCTCATCCGCGAGGACGACCGCCGCGCCGACGATGGTTGCCGCGACCGCTGCCGCGCCCGCCGCGGCGCGCACCGTTTTGCGTCTCCGCTCCTCGAGCCCCACGCGCAGCGCATCGGCGATCGCGTGCATCGAGGCGTGACGCTCCGCGGGGCTGCTCGACAGCCCGCGTTCGAGCAACTCGCCGAGCCATCGCGGCACCGTGGGCGCCTCGGCAGAAAGCGGGGCCCGCGTGCCGCTGAGCACCGCCATGCAGAGATCCGCGGACGACCCGCCAGCAAATGGGCGCTGACCGTGGAGCCCTTCGTACAGCGCCACGCAGAAGCTCCACTGGTCGCTCGCGGCGTGGGCACGCAACCCCCTCCACTGCTCGGGCGCAAAGTAGTTGGGCGTCCCCGCGATGCCGTCCGTGGCGCTGCTGTGGGGGTCACCGTCGGCGCTGATCTCGAGCTCACTGGGCGGCATCGGCGACTGCGCGCGCGCCAACCCGAAGTCCGACACCTGCGCGCGTCCATCTGCGCCCAGCAAGACGTTGTCGGGCTTGAAGTCGCGATGCACCATCCCCGCGTCGTGGATGGCTGCCAAGCCGTCGGCGGCTTCGATGAACACGCGCACGACCTCTCGCCAGTCACGCGGCTGCGCCTCGAACCATCGCGAGAGGGTGCCGCCTTCGACGAACTCCATTGCGATGAAGACCGAGCCCTCGTGCGTCCCGACTTCGTAGACGGTGACGAGGTTGGGGTGACGAAGCCTGGCCATCGCCCTGGCTTCTTCGAGCAGACGGGCTTGCTCGTCGGGGTTCCCGCCGTCTCGCAGAAGCTTGACCGCCACCGTGCGCTGTAGCTGCGGATCGAATGCGGACATCACGACGCCCATGCCGCCGGCGCCGAGCCGCTCCCGAACCTCGAACCGGCCGACCTTCATGCTGCGCTCGGCCTGAAACAGCTTGGCGTTGAGCGACTCCAGCATCCGCGCCGCGTCCGGCGGGCGTCCGCCACTCACCACGCCGCGAATTCGGCCGGCGAGCGTGGCGTCTTTGGAGTCGTCGAGCATCGGTCTGGAGGTCCCGATACGGTATCAGCGTCGCGAGGCGCCGCGCATCAGGACGCCGTGAGTCGCCACGCGCGGTGGAGTGGACGACGTTCGAAGTCGGGGGAGGTCGTCTGCTTGGTGACCTCTTGGGCGCTGAGTCCCTGCAGGTCCTCGGAGAGCGTGAACTTGCGCGCGTTGGTGCTGAACAAGATCACGCCGCCGGGGCGCAGCCGCTTCGCGACGCGGCGGAGCAGCTCGGGGTGGTCTCGCTGAACGTCCCACGTCGTCGTCATCGACTTCGAGTTCGAGAACGTCGGCGGGTCGCAAAAGATGACGTCGTAGGCCCGGGTTTCCTGCTCGAGCCACTCGAGCACGTCGGCGCGCACCAGTCGGTGGGCGTCTCCGGAGATCCCGTTGAGCTCGAAGTTCCGCTTGGCCCAGTCGAGGTAGGTCTTCGACAGGTCGACGGTGGTGGTCGTGCGCGCGCCTCCGCGAGCGGCGTAGACCGTCGCCGTCCCGGTGTACGCGAAGACGTTGAGCACGTCCTTGCCGCGGGCGAGCTCGCCCAACATTGCCCGGGTACGCCGGTGATCGGGGAAAAGCCCGGTATCGAGATACGAGGTCAGGTCGACGCGAAAGCGCATGCCAGCCTCGGAAACGATGCAGACGGTGGGATCGATCTCTCGGCGCTGGTACTGGTCGGATCCGCGCTGCCGTCGACGGGTCTTGATGAAGACGTGATGCGGCTCGAGCTCCATGACGTGGGCGACGGCCGCAGCGATCTCCAGCCGGCGCGTCGCCGCCTTGTCGGGGGGAATCTCGGCCGGGGGCGCATATTCCTGGACGACCGCGCGATCGCGATAGAGGTCGACCGCCGCGGAATACTCCGGCAGATCGGCGTCGTAGAGGCGGTAGACCTCGACCTCTTCGCGCTGCACCCACTTCGCCAGACGCTTGTGATTCTTGCGGAGTCGGTTGACCAGATCGCCGGCGACCGGGCCGACCTCGGCGCCGATCACCCGTGCGTCCATCGGCCCTTGCATCACCGCTCGCGAGCGATCGGGCACCAAGCCCGTGGCGCCGAAGAGCCCGTCATCGGTCGCGATGATGCTGGCCCGCCAGCCCTCGAACTGGCTGCGAAGCAGCACGCCGAGCTCGGCGTAAGCGCGACGGGCCGACGCCTTCGCGCCAAGACGCTCTCCGTAGGGCGGGTTGGTCACCACCACGCCGCCGCTCGCCTTGGGCGGCCGCGTCACGTCCGCGCACGCGGACACGGCGAAACGAACGCTGGTCGCGACACCTGCCCGCTGCGCGTTGGCCATCGCCGCCTCCACGACCTGCGGGTCGGTATCGAAGCCCATCGCGACCACCCGTCGCGGCGTTTGGATCTGGGCGTGCGCGTCCTGGACGACCGCGGCCCAGGCCTCGGCGTCGTGCCCCTTCCAGCGCTCGAAGCCGAAGCGCTCACGGGACAACCCCGGCGCGCGCCGGCACGCGATGAGGGCCGCCTCGATCACGAGCGTGCCCGCCCCGCACATGGGGTCGATCATCACGGCCTCGGCCTGGGTTGCCAGCTGCGCCCAGCCCGAGTCGAGCACCATCGCCGCGGCGAGGTTCTCCCGGATCGGAGCCGGACCCGCCTCGGTCCGATATCCGCGACGATGCAGGCCGCCGCCGGAGAGGTCGAGGCTGAGCTGGCAGGACTTGCCACGAACGTGGGCGTGAATCCGCAGGTCGGGCGCGACGGTGTCGACGCTCGGCCGCATGCCCGTCCGCGCGCGGAATCGGTCGGTGATGCCATCCTTCACCCGCTGCGCGCCGTACTGGGTGTGGTCAATGCCCATGCCGCGCCCGGTGAAGTCGACGGCGAGCGTACCGTCCACGGCGAGGTGGTCCTCCCACGGAAACTCCGCCACGGCTTCGGCCAGGCCGTCGGCGTCCTTGGTCACCAGCTCGATCAGCGGCGCGTACACCCGGCTGGCCAGGCGGCTGTGCATGCAGATCCGGTAGCCGAAGCTCAGCGGCCCGCGAACCCTCGCGCCGATGGTGTCGAGGGCGACCGAGCCGGCACCCAGAGCGTCGAGTTCTTGGCCGAGGGGCTCGACCAGCCCCGAAGGCGCGGTCACGAGGAACCGATGGATCGTCTCGCTCAAGGCGGCCAGAGTGGAGGAGGGACGTCGCAGGCGCAAGCGAGGATCGCGTGATTCGCGCCAGTGCGGTGCTTCTGCGCTCTGTGAAATCGATGTGATTTAGGTTTCGCCAAATTGGTACGGAAAAAGAGCCGGCGTCGACGTCATAGATCCCGGCATGCGCAGATTGACGACGATGGCGGCGATGGGGGTGCTCCTGACGCTCGGTGCCTGTGGCGGGGATGAAAACCCGCAAGGCGGTGGCTCGGACGGCTCCGGCGGCATCGATGTCCCGACCACTGGCCAGGAAACGACCGGGGGCGTCTCGACCGCTCAAGGTTCGACCGGCGATGTCTCGAGCGCAACGGGCTCCGGCGACTCGAGCGGCAGCGGCGAGGTCAGCTCGACCGGCAGCCCGGACGGCTCGACGGACACCGGGGGCACCACCTCGAGCATCGCCCCGGAGAGCTCGAGCAGCACCATGGACTGTCCGAGCGCCGAGGTGCAGTTCGAGCCGGTCGTGCCGACCGTCATTTTGCTGATCGATCAATCGGGCAGCATGACGAGCAACTTCGACGGCATGGAGCGCTGGGATGCGGTCCGCGACGCGCTCATCGATCCGACCGACGGGGTCATCGCGGCGCTGGAGAACGACGTGCGGTTCGGACTCGCGCTGTACACGTCCAATGGCGGTGACGCTGGAGGTGCCTGTCCGGTGATCGCCGAAGAAGCCCCGCTGGTCGGAAACCTGGCCGCGATCACGGCGATCTATGAGAACGAGGAGCCCTCCGGGGACACGCCGACGGGCGACTCGATCGACGCGGTCGTCGCCTCGCTGACCGACGACATGTCGGATGGCCCGAAGATCATCGTGTTGGCCACCGATGGGGAACCCGACACGTGCGAGGTCCCCAACCCGCAGCAAGGCCAGGGCGAATCCGTCACCGCCGCAGAAAACGCCTTCACCGAGGGCATCTCGACCTTCGTCATCTCCGTGGGCAACGACGTGAGCGAAACCCACCTGCAGGACATGGCGAATGCAGGCGTCGGATGGGTGGCCGGCGACCCCGACGCTCCGTTCTACGTCCCGACCGACCAGGCCGCGATGGTCGCCGCGTTCGAAGACATCATCAACGGCGCGCGCAGCTGCGTGCTGACCTTGGACTCCGCCATCCTCCCCGGACAGGCCGGCGAGGGCACCGTCACGGTCAACGGAGAGGAGATCCCCTTCCAAGACCCCGACGGTTGGGACGTGCTGAGCCCGACCGAGATCGAGCTGCTCGGCGCCTCGTGCCAGGCCATTCAGGAGGGCGACGTGGAGATCACGGTCGAGTTCACCTGCGAGGCGATCGTCCCGGGCTGAGCCGGCCCCGACAGGCTGAGCCCCAGGCTGGTGGGCCGGCCTAGAACGGAATGTCGTCGTCGAAGGTCGGCGGCGGGTCGTCGGGCGGCGGCGGCAGGTCCGGCGCGCCGTCGCCGGCAGCGCCTCCGACCCGCTCGAGCGTCCAGACGTCGAGACTGTTGAAGTACTTCACCTCGCCCTTGGGCGAGGTCCACTCTCGGCCCCGAAGGTTGAACTCCACTTCGACTTCGTCGCCGACGTTCATGCCTTCGATCGTCGAGACGCGATCGCCGGTGAGCTGGAACAGCACGTGCTGCGGATACCGGCCATCGGCGACGTGCAGGACGAACTCCCGCTTGGTGAAGCGTGCCGAGACCTGCTGAGTCTCGTTGATGACGTGCAAGGTGCCGCGAACCTTGAATCCCATGCGGCGCAGGATAGACAAGCGAGCCGCGTGAACCCAAGCGGTGTTTTTCGCGTTCCCACACGCGGACGCAGCGTGCGCCCGATTGCGGCCTACACCCCGTGCCACGCACAATCCAAGCATGCGGGGGCAATGGTGGGGGATCGCGGTGTGCGTGGGGCTTGCAGGTTGCGGAGACGACGCGCCGCCGAGTGGAGATGGCTCGAGCGACAGCTCGGGGCGCGGATCGACCAGCATCGCCGATGGTTCGTCGACGCGCGCGGACGACAGCTCGACCAGCAGCTCCGGTGGCCCCACGCTTCCCGAGCCCGACCCGGAGGTCGATTGGCCCACGCTCGGCTGCGACGCGCTCGACCCCAACTACTGCGCGTTCCCCTTCCCGAGCAACGTGTTCACCGTCGCAGACCCGACCTCGCCCACCGGGCGGCGCGTGGAGCTCGCGCCGGAGGCCTGGCTGGAGGCAGACGATGGTACGACCGCAGACCTGTCGGTCGTCTCGCGCAGTGACGGGTTCTCCACCAGCGCCGCGCTGATGGTTCACCTTCCCGGCGCGACCGTGACCGGCCTGCCCTCTCCGCTCGACATCGGCGCCTCGCTCGGACCGGACTCACCGACCGTCCTGCTCGACGCACAAACGGGCGAACGGGTGCCGCACTTCTCCGAACTCGACATGTCCCACGGAGACGGCACCCGGAGGGTGTTCTTCATTCGGCCCGCCGTTCGGCTCGAGGAGGGGACCCGGTACATCGCGGCGATTCGAGACGTCGTCGACGATGGCGGGACGCCCCTGCCCGCCTCGCCGGCCTTCGCCGCCCTTCGAGACCTCACTCCATCCGACGACGCGTCCGTCGATGCGCGGCGCCCCCTGTACGCCGACATCTTCAGCCGCCTTGCCGACGCGGGGGTCGAGCGAGACACGCTGCAGCTCGCGTGGGACTTCACCACCGCCAGCCGCGAGAACATCACCAGCACGATGCTCCACATCCGCGACGACGCGCTGGAGGTGGTGGGAGACGCGGGGCCCAGCTACGTCCTCGACGAGATCGTCGATGATGACTCCGAAGAGATCATGCGGCGGATCTCCGGCACGATGAGCGTGCCGCTGTATCTCGAGACCGCGGAGACGGGCACCGGCTTCAACTGGGGCGAGGACGGCATGCCCCAGCAAAACGGGTTCGCCGACTTCGCGTTCGAGGTGCTGATCCCCTACTCGGCCCAGACTGCGCCTGCTCCCATCGTCCACGTCGGGCACGGCCTGCTCGGCTCGCTCGAGGAGGTCCGAGGGGGCCACTACCGCGAGCTCGCCAACGACTACAACTTCGTCATGGTCGCGACGGATTGGGCGGGCATGGCGACCCCCGACCTCGTGAACGTGGCGGGGTTCCTGTCCACGGGCGAAATCGACCGGTTCGAGACCGTCGCCGATCGCCTCCAGCAGGGCGTCCTCAACGCGATCCTCTGCTCCCGGATGATGCAGGGCGGCCTCGCCGAAGACCCAGCCCTGGACATGGGGGACCACAGCGCCGTGGATCCCTCTCGAGTCTTCTACGTCGGCTCGAGCCAGGGCGGCATCATGGGCTCGGTCCTGCTCGCGGTCAGCCCCGACATTTCGCGCGGCGTGCTCGACGTGACGGGGCAGCCCTACAACCTGCTGCTCAACCGCAGCGTCGACTTCGACAACTACCTCACGCTCATGCGGCAGAGCTACGAGAACCCGATCGACATTCAGTTCGCGCTGTCGATCGTCCAGATGTTCTGGGACCGCTCGGAGCCCGCCGGCTACACCCACCTGATCCGCGACGGACTGCTGCCCGGAAGCCCCCCAAAGGACGTCCTGCTGCAAGTTGCCATCGGCGATCACCAGGTCAGCACCTTGGGCGCACACATCATGGCCCGCGCCGCCGACGTGCCCAACCTTGGCCCGGTCAACCGCGAGATCTGGGGGCTCGAAACCGCCGAGGGGGTCGTCGAAGGCGGCGCGATGATCGAGTACGACTTTGGCAACAGCGAGCCGGTCGAGAACGTCCCTCCCCAGGACGGCGAAGACCCACACGGTCGACTCCGTCGCCTCGAAGCGTCCCAGGCCACCCGAGCGCAGTTCTTCCTCGAGGGCACCATCGACACGCACTGCGACGGGCCCTGCGACCCTCAGTAGTGGGGACGAGTCCGCTCACAACCTGGGCTGGCTGGGGAGCGTCTGCCGCAGGCTCTGCGCCACCAGGTGCACCGCGAACTCGACGTAGTCGTCGGGGGCGAGCGTATGACCGAGCATCTGCGCTTGAACGGACCGCCGCCGAAGTCGCTCGTCGAATCGAGCGTGGGGACACGCCTGGACGATCGTGTCCACGATGTACATGAAGTTGGCCAAGCGCGACGGCTGCAAGGCCTCGCCGAGCCCTTGATACTGCAGCGATTGCTCGCTGAATCGCAGCGGCACCGCGGCGCCCGCGTAGACGAACATCAGCTCGTCGCTTTCGGTGTTCCGGCTGGTTTTCTTCTTCACCGCCACCGAAGTGTTGACCAATCCACCGGAGAGAATCGAGCGCACCGGGCTGAACTTCCGCTCGCGCACGTTCTTGGTGCTGACGGTCGTACTCACGGCGCTCGCCCGGAGGACGGCATCGATGGAGCGATAGGGCAGCGACCGGTGCCGCCCATCCCTGTCTTCCACCTGGAGGGTCTTGGCCTCGAGCGAGAACCGACGAACGTCGAAATGGCTCCGCGCCGCCTTGACCGGGACCACCCGAGCCCGAAACCCGCGCGCCATCAGCCCCGCACACAGCGCCTCGGCCCGAGCGACGTCGGCCACCACGCTGAGCACCGCCGGGCCGCCGCCGGGCACCGCGAGGCTCGCACGCACGTCGTAGGCCGTACCGCCCAGGACCGAGACCGCCCGGGACGCAAGGTCTTGGGGGTCGCCCACGAGCTCGTCGACGACCACAGCCAGCACCGCGCTAGCGTGCACGCATGCGGTCGGGGGCGCAACCGCAGCACGCCATCGGGGACCGCGGCGCTCACGCGGTTGGGACCGTCGCCCTCAGGGCTGCTGACGCTGGCTGAAGATCCACGGCTGAAGCTCGGGCTCCTGGCTCCACGCGCGCTGGAAGGTCTCGCCGTGCCCGGTGCGCGGGTACTCGGTGTACAGCGCCGAGCCGCCGGCGTCCTCGAGCGCCTGCACCATCGCGCGCGAGCCTTCGACCGGGTTGGAGGTGTCGGCGTCGCCGTGAAAGACCCAGAAGGGGATGTGCAGGATCTGCTCGACCTTCGTACGGTCGGAGAACCCGGCCATCGGCACGCCGGCGGCCCACACGTCCGGCCAGCGGGTCGTGAACTCCCACGTCCCGAACCCTCCCATCGACTCGCCGGTGAGATAGATGCGCTCGGTCTCGATCGACAGATCGCTCACCAGGACGTCCACCAGCTCGCGCACGGCCTGCGCCGAGGGCCACGGCTCCTCGTGCTGCATGTACGAGCCATCCGCGCCCAGTCCCGTGAACGGCATGTCTTCGGTGTTGCCGATCCAATGCGCCCACTCCTGATGGGCGGGCTCATCGGCGCACTGCGGGACGATGACGAACGCAGGGAACGCGTCCTGACCATTGGGGGACACGATCGAGTTGGGGCCGCGGAAGAGCTGGCTCCCGTACAGCGACGAGGGGTTGTCGCTGCCGCGCTGCCCCCGGCCGTGCAGGTAGATCAGCACCGGATAGCGCACGTTCTCGTCGTAGAAGGCGGGGCTGTACAGGCGGTAGGGCAGGACGTGCCCGTCCGCGGCGGTGAAGCTCGAGACCTCCATCACCGCGTCGAGGTTGTCCCCGAGCCAAGCTTGCTGTTCTTCCGTGCTCTGCTCGGGGTGCTCAGGGTCCATTCCCGCGTCGGAGAGCTCGAAGGTGCCGAGGGTGGACCCCAGCTCCACGTCGTCCGAGAAGGCGGTGACGACGTACTCGTGCGCGCCATATCCCAAGGACCACGAGCCCGGCAGCCCCTCTTCATCCTGGTCGAGCACGTAGGGCGCCGTGTCGTCGAGCACCGTCTTCCCACCGTCGACGACGAACTCCACTCTGGTCGTTCCCGCCGGAGGCTCGGCGACGAGGGTGACGCGCGGTGGGAGCTCGACGCGATGAAGCAGGTCCGGGAGCGGCGCGAACGCGGGCTCGGGTCGCTGCGCGATGACGTTGTAGATCCCGACGACCGGATCGGTGGACATCGCCCCGGTGGTGCTCTCGTCGGCGCCCTCGGTTGCGGCCGTCGTCGTGGCCGGCTCCGACGAGCCCCCGGTCTCCGAGTCCGTCGTCGCGGTGCGCATGCCCGCCGAGGTGGTCGAGCCCGTCGATGCGGTCTGCGCGTCGGTGTCGAGTCCCGCGTCATCGTCACCGCCGCACGCGAACGGACCGCCGCACGCGAGCAGACCGCCGAGCGCGAGCGAGAGGTGCGTTCGATTCAGGCTTCGTGTCCCCATCCGTCGGCCATGGTAGCGCGCGCCGTCGCCGTGAGGGCGACTTCGACCTTGCCAGCGTCGAAGCGGGCGACCAGCACGTTGCACAGGCCCGGGATCAGAACGTGCCGCTCGTCCTGAGCGTAGACCGGCGCCCACGTGCCCGTGTTGACGTAGGTGACCCCGGCCTCGACGGGGAGGGTCAGCGGCGTGTGGCTGTGCCCAAACGTCACGACCCGCGTGTCGACGATGCTGGCGATCTTCCGGGCATAGGCGGCGGCCTCGTCTTCGGCGCTGAAGATGGTCTCGCCGTGGGCGAACCACTCGTAGATGAGGAACAGCAGCGGGAAGCTCGAAAGCGGCACCATCAGCTTGATCCACAGCGCGATCGGGGAGAGCGCGAGGATCACCGTGCCGCCGGTCATGAGCGCCGCGACGATGATCCTGTCGATCCAAAACTCGCGCATCACTCGATACCAACGCGTGGTGATGGGCAGACGCTTGAGGCGGTCGAGCGCGCGGACGCTTTCGACGTCCAGTCCCGAGCGATGGGCGTGCTGCTCCAGCGCCAGGTCGTGGTCGGGCGGGTGTCGCTGGAGCGCCCCCTTGTTCCGCAGCAGGTGGGCCATCACGATCATGCTGCCGACCAGGAAACGAATCGCGATGCCCCGGCGGCTGAAGGCGTAGTGCCGCAGCCAGTGCACGATGTAGCGGTAGACGTTGAGGATGTAGTCCGAGGCGTGCGGGTTGAAGAACCCCATCTCGCTCATCAGCTCTCGGTTGGACAGGTTGCCCATCGGGAGCGCGAGGGTCGGCTCCGGGGCGCCGGGAATCGTGGGCTGGAGCAGGTAGCGAAAGGAGGTGTAGTAGTCGTACTGCTGCCCGTGCTCGACGTAGATCTCGCCGGGGACGTGGAAGAACCAGGGCTCGAAGGTCAGGCCGCTGAGGTCGACGGCACGACCATCACGTGCGTCATCACGGGCGCAGTCGGCGATGGCGTCCCGCAGCGCGTCCTGCACCGCCGCGAAGTGGAACTCTCGATCATGGTTGCCCATCACGTAGATCACGCGGTGCCCCTCGGCGAGCACCCGGGCGAGCATCGCGACGAAGTGCGGGTGGTCGGCCAGGACGTGCTGCAGCTTCCAGACGGACTTGCCGGCGGTCGGGTCCAGTCCGCGACGCCGCTCGGCCCGGGTGACCGGCCACGGCGGGTTCCGTGGCGCCGCGGTCACGAGGTCGAAGTCGATGATGTCGCCGTTGAGCACGACCACGCGTTCCTCACCGTCCTCACCGCCGTCGACGAAGGCCTGCATCTGCGCGGCGAGCTCGCGATCGGCCACGAAGCGCCCCGACTTGTACGCCTTCCAGCCGTCGGCGTGCTCCTCGACGTCGCACAAGTGGAGGTCGGAAACTACGAAGTAGGCGCGGGCCACGAAGTTCCGCTGTCCTACGCCACGTCGAGACCCCGTGCAACCCCGGTGGCTACGAACGGCTGCTTACGAACGGCTGCTGTAGAAGCAGACCTTGAGCCCGCCGTGGTCGGTGGTGAGCTTGGGCTGAAGCGACGCGCCCGTGGACCGCACGAACCGGGGATCCGCGATGATCATGGTCAGCGGCCACCGTCGAGACAGCGCGGCTTCACCGAGCTGGGCGTACAGCGAGTGGATGCCGGAGGCCGTGCCCACTCGCAGGCCGTAGGGCGGGTTGGTGACGACGAGCGCTCCGTCGAGCGCCGGCCACTGGTGCGCGAGCTCGGCCACGGACAGCGTGACGTCTTGCAGCACCCCGGCGCGCTCGGCGTTGCCCGCCGCCGCCTCCAGCGCCCCCTCGATGTGATCGCGACCGACGAGCGGGGCCGGGGTGGCGGGCAGCACCTCGGCCCGGGCCGCCGCGCGGGTGTCTTCGATCTTCGTGTGCTCGATCTTGGTGGCCTCGAACGCAAACCGGCGGCCGATGCCCGGCGCGATCCGTCGCGCCATGGTGGCCGCCTCGATCACGATGGTGCCCGCGCCCATCATCGGATCGAAGAGCGGTTGGTGCGGCGCCCACCCCGAGACGGTGATGAGCGCCCGGGCGAGGTCTTCCCGCAGCGGTGCCTTCGCGGTCTGCTGGCGCCAGCCTCGGCGGTGCAGCGCCTCGCCGCTGAGGTCCAGCGACACTGTGCACAGGTCCCCGACGATCCGCACCGCGACCTCGAGCTGCGGGGTCCCCTCGCGTGGCTCACCGATCGCCTTGACGATGCCGGCCTGCACTCGCTGCGCGACGCCTCCGGAGTGGTACAGCCGAGACTTTCGGCAGACCGCATTCACCGTGACCTGGGTGCCCGGTCGCAGCAGCTCCTTCCAGGGAAGCCCGGCCACGTGCTTTCGAAGCTTGTCGAAGTGACGCACCTCGAAGGGCTCTCCCACCCTCAGCCGGAGATGGTTGGCCAGCCCGCTGCGGACGCAGATCGCCGACACAGCGCTGGCCTCGGCGCGAAGCGACACACCACCGGGATCGGTGCGCAGCCCGTCGAGCCCGAGTGCGGCGAGTTCCTGCGCCAGCAGCGGCTCGAGGCCGGGGGCGCACGCGACGAAGAGATCGAGCATGTCAGGGTACGGGCGGTGGTGAGGGGATGTCCGCGCACGCATCGAGCTGAGCCATGCACGCGTCGTAGCGGAGTTCTTGGCCGGCGGAGCGGAAGAACAGACCAATCTGGTGCTCCATGAACTGCCCGACGTCGAAGGGGCCGTCGGTCATGCCCGGCGGGGAGAACCCGTGGGCGCCCCGGAACTCGTTGATCAGCGGCAGCACCAGGGCGCTGAAGCCCTCGGCTTCCGAGTCCGCGGTGCCCGGCGTTCGCACCACGACCCGAAGCGCCGGATCGAGGCGCGGCGCCACCATGCCGTCGACCGAGCGCTCGGTGTCCATCGGACCGTTGAAGCTGGCCGAGAGGTTGTCCACATCGACCAGCACCGGTCCCCATTGAGGCCCGCGCGTGTAGGCCCAGGGGACGCCCGCGGCCACGCCCTCGTCGATCAGGACCCGATTGACCGGCTTGCCGTAGCGCGCGTCGGGGTCGTAGATGTTGACGAAGCCCGCCGCCTTGGCGATGGCGATGCCGGTGTTGATCGGCACGTTGGGGTCGCCCACCGTCGCGACGTCGAGCACATTGGTCGGCCGACCGATGACGGGCTCGCCGTTCTCGAGGAACTCGAACGGGTCCAGCGAGTAGTGCGAGGCATAGAGCGCAGGGTCGGCGCCTTCGATCGCGATGCCCGCGATCCCCAGGAAGCGGCGCAGCAGCGGCGTGGCCCGCTGAAAGCCGTAGCCGTCCTCGAGCGCGACGAGGTCCTCGCCGACCGAATACGACTCGCCGCGATACGACACCGGGTACTCGAAACGGCTGATCGACGTGCGCACCTCGGGCACGCCGAGCAGGGAGCACTCCCGCGCGTCGCCGGTGACCTCGACCGCAAACGGCCCCTCGAAGACCTGCAGCTCCACGGGATCTCCCGCGTCGGCGGGCACACCCACCCGGAACGTGCCGGCCAGGTCGCACGCGTACGTCCCCTCGCTGCCTTCGGGACAGGTGCGGCACAGGCCGCCATCGTTGGCCGAGCAGTTGGACGCCTCCGCCCACCCCAGATAGTCCTCGTATCCCGGTGGCGGCTCGTTCGGCATCACCATCGCGCACCGCGACTCCCCGGTCGCCAGGTTGGTCGCGCGGACCACGTTGCCCGGCTCGATGCCGACCCGCACCGCGACGTCCCGGCGCTCGACCCGGTTGCCGTTGGGGAAGGCTTGGTAGACCCGCATGCGCCCGTCATCGGTGGGCTCGCCCAGGAACAGCGGTCCAAGCATGCGCAGCCCGACCGCTTCCACCACCCCGCCCTGCTCCGAGCGCAGCGTGAGGTCGATGAGCCCCGCGCCTCCCGAGATGGGGGCCGCCGCGATCACCCTCGGCTCGACCGCCGCCAGCATGGAGGAGATCAGACCTCCGAGGCTGGTCCCGCTGGCGAAGAAGACGTTGTTGGGACCACCGATGTCGATCTTGCCGTCTCCATCGAAGTCGCCCAACGCCTCGGGCATGCCGTCGCCGTCGAGGTCGTCGGGGCTGCCGTCCCCATCGACGTCCATCATCGCGCCCTCGGTCCCGAACGAACGCAGCACCCGCACGAGCATCAGCCAGTCGGTGAGCGTCTGCCTCAGGTTGTCGCGCGTCTTGAACATGTAGCCGGTGAAGAACTCTCCGCCGACGTCGCCCTGCCCGTCCCCGTCGATGTCTTCGATGCGGCCCCGAAGCAGCGCCTCGAAGGCCGGGCCTGCGCCGCGCGCTTCGAAGAGCGTGCGCGCGAGGTCTTCTTGATCGCCCACGTCGACGCCATGCCCCACCGCGTCGATGCTGCATCCGGCGATTCCGAACTTGGCATGCAGCGCGAGGCCGAGCTGCTCGATCTTGTTGGACGTGTACCCGTGGGCGTAGAGCACCACCGGCGCCGGCTCGTCCGGATCGAGCAGGTACTCCTTCTTGGGCACGACGCACCAGAACTGGACGTCGCGGTACTCGACCCGCTCGCGAAGGGCGGGGTCGGAGAGATCGGAGGGCCAGCTCTCCTCGTCGAGGTTGCGAGCCTGCGGGTCGAGCCCCAGCAGCCACGGCGACTTGAACGTGCCAGAGACGTGATAGCCGTAGTAGTCGTGGGTGCGGACGAGCTGCTCGGTGTCGGAGATTCGCCCCCCGAACGCGGCCACGGCGAGGGCGCCGAGGATCGGCCGAATGGTCTCGGAGGGTAGGATCCACCGGTTGCCGGGGTCCTCCGAATCATCTCGCATCGGCAGCAGGCGCACCGCCGGCGGATTGTCCTGCGCAATCCACGCCAGCGGCCCCTCACCGTAGATCCCATTGCGCATGTCGATCATGTCGGCGGTCGCGTTCTGGGTCGTGAACGACCACGAGAACGCGATGTCGCCCGCGCCCAGGGACTGCGTCTCCAGGAAGTCGAGCACCGGCTGCAGGTCGTCGGTCTGCGCGGCGTGGTTGACGAAGGGGAACGGGCTGCGGACCGGGTGTCCCTGCTCGCCGACCAGTCGGTTGGTGACGACCACCGCGTAGGTCGTCGCTTCCCGCAGCGGGAAGATCGGCTTGAAGATGAGCGTGTCGGTCTCGAACTCGTAGAAGCTGACCAGGTCGGTCACCGGATCGAGTGTCGAGGCGACGTCGTCTTCACGCCGATCGTAGTTGGGCAGGTCGAGCACCCCGTCGAGGTCGAGGTCTTCGCCGGGGTCGAGGATGCCGTTGTCGTTCCAGTCCTCGTTGAAGGTCTCGAAGGCCAGCGCCCGCGTGATCGTCTTGGGGTCGTGCTCCCAGTATTGATTGGGGCTGCGCAGCAGCTGCGGGAAGTTCCCCTCCCCGAAGTCGAGCGGAACGGGCTGGAGGTACGTGGGCGAGCCCGGCGTCACGTCGACCAGATACACGGCGTCGTTGCCGAAGTCGTAGTCGCTGCCATCGGCGGAGGTGCGATAGTCTCGGTGCCGCTCGTAGATCACCGAGAGATCGAGGGGCGCATCGAAGCGCACGGAGATCGGCTGGTAGACGCCGAACCCGGTCAACGCGTCGAGCTTGGCCCGCGCCGTCCGCTCGAGCTGAGTCGATGCGACGAGGCTGGCGTTGAGCCGCAATCCGGTCGGAGAGCTCGCGTCGGGTCGCGTGGCGATGTCGTTGGGGAAGGGGAGCTCCGGCAGCGGTCGCCGCTCGAGCTCGAAGACGATGGTCGGGCCATCACCGACCCCGGTTCGCGCCAGGCCTTCGGGCGGCTCGGCGCAGCCCGCGACGCACGCGAGCAGGAATCCGACCGAGACTGCGTAGCACCGCATGACGAGCATCTTGCCTCATTCGGACGACTCGTCGCCACCGGGAGCGTGGTACGAAGCCGCGTGATGAGACGTCGAGCCGGCCTGTTCGCTGTTGTCCTGGCAAGCCTCGTTCCCGCAGTCGCCCGCGCCGAAGAGGGCCAGTGGATGCCCAAGCAGATCGGCGAGCTGGACGCCCGCGTGCTGACCGAGATGGGCCTGGCGCTGAAGCCTTCGGAGATCTGGAACGAAACCGACGGTGGCCTGATGAAGGCCATCGTCAACCTCTCGGGATGCTCCGCCGGATTCGTGTCCGAGCGAGGTCTCGTCGCGACCAACCATCACTGTGCCTATGGCGCGATCCAAGCCAACAGCTCGGTCGACCACGACTATCTGACCGATGGGTTCGTCGCTCGGACCTCGACCGAAGAGCTGCAAGCCAAGGGCAGCACGGTGAAGGTGCTCGAGGAGATTCGAGACGTGACCGGGGAGGTCCGGGCCGCCGCCGACGAGGCGACCGACCCCGTCGCGCGCGCCAAGGCGGTGGAAGCCACCACCACCCGGCTCGTCGACGCGTGCGAAGCCCAGGGGGACGGGCATCGTTGCGTCGTCAGCGATTTCTATAGCGGCAGCGAGTATCAGCTCTTCGACTACCTCGAGTACGAGGACGTGCGACTGGTGTTCGCGCCGCCGTCCATGGTCGGCAACTTCGGCGGTGAGGTCGACAACTGGATGTGGCCGCGGCACTCCGGCGACTTCACGCTGCTGCGCGTCTACGCGGGACCCGACGGAAAACCCGCGAAGTACGCCGAGGAGAACGAGCCGCTCACCCCGCAGCGGTGGCTTCGCGTGTCTCCCGACGGAGTCTCCGAAGGCGGGTTCGTGTCGGTCATGGGTTACCCCGGCCACACCGATCGATACCTGCCGCTTCCGGAGGTCCAGCGCCGACTCGAGCAGTCCTTGCCGGCCACGGTCGATCTCTATGGGCAGTGGATCGACCTGCTGACCCAGAAGGGGGAGGCCGACCCCGCCATCAAGATCAAGGTCGCGGCCACGCTTCGGGGTCTGGCGAACGTCCACAAGAACAGCCTGGGCATGATCGACGGCATCGAGCGCCTCGGGCTGCTCGCGCGACGTGCGGCCGAGGACGCCGCGCTGGCGACGTGGGCCGAGACGGCAAACGCCAAGTTCGCGAACGTCCTGCCCGACCTCGAGGTCCTCTCCGACGAACGCCGCGCCCAGTTCGGCCGCGACTTCGCGGTCAGCCGAGTCACGCGGTCCGGCAACCTGGTCGCGATCGCGATCGACCTCGTCCGACGCGCCAAGGAGCGCACCAAGCCCGACACCGAGCGCGAGGACGCCTATCGGGATCGCGCGGAGGCCAAGCTGTGGACGAGCATGGAGCGGCGGATCCGCGACCTCGACCCCACGGTCGACGAAGGGACGCTCCGCATCCTGCTGCGGTGGGTGCAGGCTCTGCCGCCAGAGCAGCGCTTCACCGACCTCGACGAAGCGGGCGCGGCAAAGATGCTCGATGCGACCGCGCTGGGCGATGCCGACGTCGTCAAGGCGATGTTCGACGCCGCCGACTGGGATGCTGTTCGAGCCAGCACGGACCCGCTGATCGTCTGGGCCCGCGACGTGGTCGAGGAGATCGAAGCGCTCGAGCTGCGAGACGAGGACCGCCAGGGTCGGGCGCTGGTCCTGGGCCCGCTGTACTTCGAGATGACCAAGGCCGTGCGCAAAGGGCCGGTCTACCCGGACGCCAACGGGACCCTGCGCTTCAGCTACGCGACCGTCCGCGGCTACAGCCCGCAAGAGGGACTGGTCGCCACGCCCTTCACGTCGGTGGCAGGTCAGGTCGCGAAGCACACCGGGGCCGACCCCTTCGACCTCCCCGAGGCGGTGCGAGATGCCGCAGCGGGCGCACCCGACACATACTGGGCCGACCCCGCGCTCGGAGACGTGCCGGTGTGTTTTCTGGCCTCTGGCGACACCACCGGCGGCAACTCAGGCAGCCCGGTCGTCGACGGACGGGGCCGCTGGGTCGGCCTGAACTTCGACCGCGTGTGGGAGAACATCGCCGGCGACTTCGGCTACTCGATCGATCGCTCGCGGAACATCATCGTCGACGTCCGCTACATCCTGTGGCTCATCGACGACGTCTACGGAGCCGAGGGTCTCATCGACGAACTCGGCCTCCGCGAGCAGGCCGACGCTGGCCCGCGCGAGCGGGCCGTGACTGGCCGGCGATCACGCGTCGAGGCGGACTCGCCGAGCGTTCAGCCCAGTCCGATTGCCGACCCGCAGGCCGACGCTGCTGCGTCTGACGAGTACGGGCCCGACCCCAAGAAGCTCGGATGCAGCGTGGGCTCGGGCGCCGGTTCGGCGTGGCTGCTGGTCCTGCTGTTGGTCGGACTCAGATGGCCTCTTCGCGGGGCCGGGCGCTGGGGTGGATGGCGTCGAGCCGCGTCTCGGCAGCGTCGAGCAGGTTCGCCAACACGTTGACCATGCGGCGTCCCTTGGTGCGCAGCATGTGGGGGCTGCCCGCATGGCTGCGGAGCACCAGCTCGCCGACGTGCAGCACCCCGTCGTACTCGACGTGAAGCTCCGCGGCGGTGAGATAGGGTGCGTAGGGCTCGAGCAATCGGCGAATCCGGGCCTCGAGGTAGGTGTCTCGCGCTGAACCGGAGCCCGGCGCCTCGTCGGTGATCTTCACGCGCATGCCCATGGGAGCCCGGTCTTTCGAGAAAGGTTGCACCCTGATCTACAGCGACATGCGAGTTGCGGGCGTTTCGGTCCAAGCCCAGCGCAACCAAGCCGGCCGTTCAGTGTGGAGCGCGACGACACCGGCGGCATGAGCCGCGGCGAGACCACCTCGCGTGTCGCATCCCAGGGCCACGCGTGGCATTCGGATCCGACCCAGCAGCGGCAGACTGCGGGCCTGGGTCGCCACCGCCGAGACGCTCGAAGCACGGAGCTGCGCGACGTCCTCGGGCCCCCGAACGATCGCAACGCGCTGCACGTGCGCGGCCAGCGAGGAGTCGGCGAGCTGATCTGCAGAGGCCAGAACCGTCGTCTCTCCCTGGGATCGCAGCGCCACGATGTGCTCGAGCTGGTGCCACGAGGACGGCCGGAGCGCGTCGTCGAGCATCAGGTGCACCGAGAGCGAACCCAGCGCGTCGAGCAGCGTCGCGAGCCGAACCACGCGGTGGTGGGTGACGCCGGGCCCGAACACGCGGCCGAGGTCCTCGTTGCGCAACATCGCCCAATCGGGCTCCACGCCGCGGACACCCAGGAGCCGGAGCGTGCGTCGGTTGGCGCATACCAGCTGACCGTCGGAGGTCTCGCAGACGTCCACCGCAACGGCCCCCGCTCCAAAGTCGAACGCCTCCAGACAGGCCGCCACGGTGTTTGGAGGCGCCTGACCACTGGAACCGTACCCGACGATGATCGGAGTCATACCCCGTGGGAGCCCGCGAACCTACACAATGGTGCGGCTACCGGAAGTCTTCCTTGCGCAGTCCGTGGCGCTTCATCTTCTCGAACAGCGCGCGCGCGGACATGCCGGCCTGTTTCGCAGCATCTCCCACCTTTCCACCCGTCTGGGACAGGACCGCCGTGAGGTAGGCTCTCTCCCCCGCTTCGAGCAGGCCCTCGCGGACCACCCGCCAGCTCGCGTGAACCCAAGTGGCGGGGAGGTCGATGACCCGGTGCTGCTCCGGCTGGGCGAGCACCGAACCGGGGGCCCCCTGGGCGTCTCCCGCCATCAACGCGGGCGGGAGATCATCGACGTCGATCACCGGTCCATTGGCGAGCAGCACCGCGCGCTCCAGCACGTTGGCCAGCTCGCGCACGTTCCCCGGCCAGCGGTACGCGAGCATGCTGGCCATGGCCTCGTCCGAGACCGGCGTCGCGGGGCGCCCCAGCCGGGCCGCAAAGTGCTCGACGAGCACCGGCACCAGCGCTTGCAGGTCTTCACGCCGCTTGCGCAAGGGCGGGATGCCCAGCTCCACCACGCACAGCCGGTAGTAGAGATCGCTTCGAAATCGGCCCGCCTCCACTTCGGCCAGCAGGTCGCGGTTGGTCGCGGCGACGATCCGGACGTCGACCTCGATCGTCCGGTCGCTGCCCAGGGGCCGGACCGCGTGTTCCTGCAGGGCCCGAAGCAGCTTCGACTGCATCGGCAGCGGCACCTCGCCCACCTCGTCCAAGAACAGCGTGCCCTCGTGGGCCAGCTCGAACAGGCCCCGGCGCGCCCGCGACGCTCCTGTGAACGCGCCGCGCTCGAAGCCGAACAGCTCCGCCTCGACGAGCTCGCTGGGGATGGCGGCGCAGTTGACCGGCACGAACGGCCCAGCCGCGCGGGGGCTGCCCCGATGCACGAGCTCGGCCACCCGCTCCTTGCCGACCCCCGTCTCCCCCAGGAGCAGCACCGGGCTATCCGACCGCGCGACGCGGGCGGCGGTCGCGAGCACGGCGATCATGCTCTCGCTCTCCGACACCAGCCGCGGCAGGCCCTTGCGCTGGGCGCGGTTCACGACGACGCTCTCGGCCAGCTGAACCTCCCTCCGCCTCGCGACGATCGCCGCGAGCGCGGGCGCGAGGACCTCCTTGGGCACGGACGCGTCGATCACCATGCCGACCCCCTCGGCGATGGCTCGGGCCTGCACGTTGGCGTCGTCGGAGCGGAGCAGCGCGACCAGCTGAGGGCGGTCGGGGTGCTCGGCGACCGTCGCCGCGATCGCCTCCAGCCCCGAGGCCCCATCCGCGTCGACGACCACGATGTCCGCCGTCCGCTCCCCGAGTTTCTGCAGCTGCTCGGCGCGGCGGCCCCGCCCCACGACCAGCGTCTCGGCGATCGGCAGCGCGTCGAACACCCGCCGACGCAGCGCGTCATCGTCGATACCCAGAGAGACCCGAATGAGCATGGGTCTCGCGAGTCTATGCCACAAAACGGAACCGGGGCCTCCGATTCGGAGGCTGCGCTTCCCAGGGTCCTCGGAAGCCTCGATTCCGAGTCGATGACGGCCACCTCCGAAACAACGTCGATTCGAGTTGGCACGAGGGTTGCTCTGGGGGATGGGTATGAAGACGCTCTCGGACCACGTGCTCGCCCAGCGAGCGGCCAGCGGCGACGTGCAGGCCCGCGACCTGCTGCTCACCCGACACTACGGGACCATCGAGCGGCTGTGTCGGCGCCTGTGCTCCGACCCGGTGTTCCTCGAGGACGTCATTCAAGAAACGTGCATCGCGCTGCTGCGCCACCTGGGCAGCTACCGGGGCGATGCGGCCTTCACGACCTGGGCCTACACCATCGCTCGCACCCACCACGGACGCGCGCTGCGGTCCGACCGACGGCATCGAGCGCGCGCCGATCGCCTCGCCGTGCACGTGGTGGGCACCCTCGCTCCGCTCGACATCGCCGGGAGCTCCCACCTCCGTGCCGAGCTCGCGGACGCCCTGTCGGCGCTCAGCCCGCTCGACCGGGCGGTGCTCGAGCACCGGGACGTCCTGGGCTGCTCCAGCTCCGAGACCGCCGCAGCGCTCGAGATCTCCGTTCCGGCGGTCAAGACCCGGCTGCACCGGGCGCGCGCCCGCGTCCGACTCAATCTGGACACGTCCGAAGCCGCCAGCATCGCGGCCTGAGTCGCGCACCCTTCGCGGTCCCGGTAGGCTCCATCCCCTAGCGTCATGACGCGTCCCCTCCTTTGTTTCCTCGCGCTCGTCGTCGGCTGCGGCACTGAAGCCGTCGCCGCGTGGGCGCCCCCTCCTCCGGTCGATCCGGTCTGGATCACGCTTCCGATCGGCGAGTTCGAGATGGGCGCGTCCAAGAGCGAGTTCTGTCGACGAGAGCCGATCGGAACCCGGATGGCGTCCGTGGACGTCGCGTTCGAAGTCCAGGCCTACGAAGTCACCCAGGCGCAGTTCGAGTCGGCGATGGGCTACAACCCGTCGTTCTCGTCCACCTGCGAGGCGTGCCCGGTCGACAGCGTGTCGTGGCACGAGGCGGCGGCATACGCCGGCGTCATGGCCACCAAGGAAGGTCTCACGCCCTGCTACGCCTGCACTGGCGCAGACGAGCGGATCCAGTGCGAGGCGGTCGAGTCCTGTGACGGACCGCGGCTACCCACCGAGCTCGAGTGGGAGTACGCGACCCGGGCGGGCACGCACCTGGCGACCTACGCCGGTCGCATCACCTCCTGCATGAGCAGCGACGAGGTCGCCGATCAAATCGCCTGGTACAAGGCCAACTCTCAGGGACGCGCCCATCAGGTGGGGCGCAAGAAGCCCAATCCTTGGGGTCTGTACGACGCGCTCGGCAACGTCGCGGAGTGGACCGCCGAGGTCGACGACGAGGGCTTTGCGATCCTCCGAGGAGGCTCCTGGTACCACAACGCCGAACGCAGTCGCGCTGCGGGTCGTCTGCGCGCGCCCGCCGAGCGAGGCTTGAGCTACGCCGGCATTCGTCTCGTGCGGCCCGCCCGCCCCGGAGCCGACACCCCATGAGCGCACTTTGGGCGCTGCGCATGTCGGCGTGGCTGACCGTCGCCTCCCCTCCGCAGCCGCCGCAGACCGTGCGCGTCGCCGCGATCGTCTATCCGGGGGGCGAACCGGCGCGGTACGGGTGCACGACCGACTTGTGCGCATTCGACGTCCTGATCAACGCCGCACACCACGACGGCGCCGCGATCATCGTCACGCCCGAGTACGCGACCCCGCAGCGCGCCGCCGAACCTCGCCTGCGCCCCGGGTCCCGACCCTCCGAGGTGAGCGCGCCGCTTCAGGCCCACTTCGCCGGCCTGGCGGACAGCCTCGACGTCTACATCGCCGTCGATCTCGAGACCGAGGACGCCAGCGGTAAATCCTTCAACTCGCTCGTCGCCTTCGACCCTCGCGGCACCATCGCCGCCCGCCACGACAAGTTCGAGCTCTTCGAGGGCGAGCGCCAGACGCTGGCGCCGGGGCAGGCGCCGACCATCTTCGAGACGCCCTATGGGCCGCTTGGCCTCATGATCTGCGCCGACCTCTACGGCGAACCCGAGCTGCACCAGGGCCTCGCCGAGGAGACCAACATCGTGCTCGTGTCGGCGGCATGGACGGTGCCGGTCGCGACCCGCTGGCAAGCATCCTTCGCGCGGGACTGGAACGTCTACGTGGTCGCAGCCAACGCCAGTGTAGGGAGCGGTCGTGGGGGCGGGGTCTTCGACCCACGCGGCCTCGCCATCTCGAGCGCCGGGTCGCACCCGGAGGTTTTCCTCGCGGACGTGTCGATTGCATCGATCGACGATCCCGCAGGCTCCAAGGGCTTGCGATGACGCTGCTGGGTCTCTCATTGGTCTCTGCCCTCGTGGCCGCCGATGCAATGCAAGAGGCCGGCGACGAACCTCTCGTCGCCGCCATCTCCTACACCGGCAACACGGCGCCGGACGGCAGCGTCGAGTGTGAGGAGCTCGCCAACGACGACCTCGAAGAGGAAGTCTGCGAGGCCGAAGTCCTGGTTCGGGACGCTGCCGATCGCGACGCGCAGATCATCGTGCTCTCGGAGGGGTCGTTCGAAACCGACTCCGCCGAAGCCATGCCCCTCATCGGCCGAACGCCCGACCCCGAAGCCGCTCCGATCCTCACCCGCTTCTCCGCGCTCGCCGACGAGCTCGATGTGTACCTGATGGTGCCCATGCACACCGAAGATCGCAGGGGTCGTGCATTCACCTCCCTGGTCGCGTTCGGGCCGCATGGTCGGACCCTGGCCGTCCACCACAAGGTCGAGCTGTACAGCGAAGAACAAGACCAGTTCGAGGCGGGTCAAGGCTTCGAGACCTTCAACACGCCTTGGGGTCGCGTCGCCATGCTGCTGTGCTCCGACCTCTACGCCGAGCCCGAGCTGCACGTGGCCATGGTCCGCGCGGGCGTGAAGATCGTCGCGCTGTCGTCGCTGTGGACCGTCGGTGATGCCCCGCGCTGGCAGTCCGCGCTCGCCCACGATTGGGGCGTCTTCGTGGTCGCGGCCAACGGCGCGGGCGGACAAGGCCGGGGCAGCGGCATCTACGCCCCCGGTGGCGCGGAGATCGAGAGCGACGACTCGGGCACCGACGTCGCCGTCGTCGGACCCCTGCGGAGCTGGTGATGAGCAAGTCGACCCGCATCGTCGGCCTGGATGTCGCCCGCTCCCTGGCGATCCTGGGCATGGTGCTCGTGAACTTTCGCGGGAAGGTGCATCCCGAGATCGAGGGATTCACCCGCCTCGCGTGGATCCTCGATCGGATGGAAGGCAAGTGGGCCGCGGTGTTCGTGGTGCTCGCGGGGGTCGGCATCGGTCTGCAGGCCAAGGCGGCCAAGACCGCCCTGCAACGGACGCACCTTCGCCGCTCGCTGCTCATTCGCTCGGCCGCCCTTCTCCTGCTCGGCGTGCTGCACCAGCACTGGTGGACCTGGGACATCCTCGTGTTCTATGGGGTCTACATCGCGCTGAGCATTCTGTTCCTCTATGCGCCCAGCTACGTCCTGTGGGCGAGCATCGTGGCCATGTTGTTCGGATGCGGCTGGCAGTGGATGCACCATGTCCGACCCCAGCTCGACTTTTGGACCCTGCGCGGCGCGACGGGAAAGCTGCTGATGTGGGGCAACCACCCGGTGCTTCCTTGGTTCTCGCTGGTCCTGTTCGGCCTGTGGCTGTCGCGGCTCGACCTGCGGAGCTCCCGGGTCCGCATCCGGCTGCTCATCATCGCGTTGCTGGTCCTGGCCGGATCCGAGCTCGCCAACCTCTATGTCCGAGCGGGAGGCAACCTCGGATCCGACCCGCCCATCCTCGACATGCTTCGGACCTGGCCTCGCCCAACCCGCCCGGGCTTCGTGGTCTCCGGCATGGCCTTCGCAACCGTCGCCATCATGGCGTCGATCGAGTTGGCGCTCGGGCGCGAAGAGCGAGGGCTCATCCCCGCGATGCGGGCGTCGGGTCAGCTGGCGCTCACGCTCTACGTCGCGCACGTCCCGGCCGTCCTCGTTCCGCTCGCCCACGGATGGAATCCGACCGGACTGGTGGGCCTGATGACCTACGGCCTCGCCTTCTACGCCGTGGGACTCACGGGCTCGCTGTGGTGGAGACGCCGGTTCGAACGCGGGCCCCTGGAGGGCCTGCTGACGGCGATCACCCGCGCACCGAGTCCGACGGCCGACGGAAGCCTGTTGACCGCACCGCCCCGGAGCTGAGAGCGTCGCCCAGCTGGGCCACCTCGCACAGCCGCGTACATCATGAACGTCGACAACTACGAGCGCGTCCCGCCGGGTACCTACGACCCGACCCGTCACTTCTACCCCCGGGTACTCAACGCTCAGATGCACGCGTTGGTGCGGTTCTTCTTGAACCTCGACCACGACCGCATCATCCAGCGCTACTGCTACCTCAACCCGCGCGTCTCGCCGGACATCCTCGACGAGCAGTTGTCGTACAGCCCGCAGTACTTTCCGTGGGCCGGCTGCGACCTCTTCCACGCCACCTCGGCTGCCGGGCGGCGGCGCATGGTCGTGATCGAGACGAACTCCTCACCCTCGGGCCAGAAGTCGATGCCCCTGTACGAGGAGCACGACGACTACGGCGGCTATCGAACGCTCATGGAGTCGAGCTTCCTGCCTCGACTTCGTGGCAAGCGACTCCCGCACGGCGATCTCGCCGTTCTGTACGACAAGAACATCATGGAGGCCTCGGGCTACGCCGCGACCCTGGCCGACTTGTCCAAGGAGGCGGTCCACTTGGTGGGGTTCCACGACGGCGCCGAGGAGCCGCGCGCGCGCTTCGACAACGGACACCTCCACGTACGAAGCAGCGACGACCAGTGGGTCCCGATTCGCGCCGCGTTTCGCTACGTCACCCAGCGACCGTGGGCTCGCATCCCGATCCACACCAAGACCGCCATCTTCAACCCGACGTTCGCCTGCGTCGCGGGCGGCCGAAACAAGATGCTGGCGGCCAAGGCCTACGACATCTACAACGCTCAGATCGAGGGGTCCGGGCTCGAGATCTACACCCCTGAGACGGTCTGGGATCTCAGCCACGCCGAGGTGCCCATGTGGGTCGCCAAAATGGGTGGCATCGCGGTCATCAAGAACCCGTACTCGAACGCAGGACAGGGCGTCTGGACGGTCACCTCCCAGGCCGAGCTCGACGCGTTCATGGAGCTCCCGCAGACGTATGGCCGCTTCATCGTGCAGTCGCTCATCGGACACCACGCCTGGAGCTCCAATACCGCCAAGGGCCGGTTCTACCAGGTCGGCACGATGCCCACCCGCCGCCGCTCGACCCACGTGTTCGACCTTCGCATGATGGTCTGTGCCAACAACTCTGGGTTCCGCCCGCTGGCCATCTACGCGCGGCGCGCTCGCAAGCCGCTGACCGCCGACCTCGGCGAGGACAGCAGCTGGGACGTGCTGGGCACCAACCTCTCGGAGAAGAACGAGGACGGGAGCTGGGGATCCGACACCGAGCGCCTGCTGCTGATGGACCGCCGGGACTTCAACGGACTGGGCTTGGGGCTCGACGACCTGATCGAGGGCCTCATTCAGACCACGCTGGCGACCATCGCGATCGACAAGATGGCCAAGAGCCTCACCAGCAAGAAGGGCACGTTCCGCTCCAAGTTGTTCGCATCGATGAACGACGACCCGGCGCTACAAAGCGAGATTCTACTTTGAGCCCCCCCATCGCACAGCACGTCGCGGACCTCGACCTCAACTCCGTGCCCCCGGGCACCTCGGCGCGTTTCCAGCTGGAGATCATGCGCGATCCGCTGAGCACGCCGGTGTGCATCCCGGTGATGGTCGCGCGCGGTGCCGAGCCCGGTCCGGTCTTCGGCGTGACCGCTGCCGTCCATGGCAACGAGGTCAACGGCATCGCCGTCATTCAGCGCCTGTTCGCGGCCCTCGATCCCAACGAGCTTCGAGGCACCGTCGTCGGCGTCCCCATCGTCTCGATCTACGCCTTCCTTGCCGCGACGCGCACCTTCTTCGAGGGCTACGACCTCAACCGCATCATGCCGGGCCGGTCCGATGGAAACGTCGGAGAGGTCTACGCGCGCCGCATCCTCGACCGACTCATTCAGCACTTCGACTACTTCGTCGACGTGCACACCGCCAGCTTCGGTCGCGTCAACTCCCTGTACGTGCGCGCCGACCTGCGCCATGAGGTCAGCCGACGCATGGCGCTGCTGCAGTCGCCGGAGATCGTGGTGCACAACGAAGCCAAGGACGGCACGCTGCGAGACGCCGCGATGGAGATGAACATTCCGGCGATCACGGTGGAGGTCGGAGACCCGCTGCGGTTCCAGCGTCGGATGATCCGAGACTCGCTGGACGGCATCCGGGCGATCATGGAGGAGTTCGCCATCCTCCCGCCATCCAACGCTCCGCCCGATGAAGATCCGCCGGTGGTATGCAGCCGGTCGAAGTGGATCTACGCCGACGCTGGTGGCCTGCTCGAGGTGTTGCACGACACCTGCGACCTCGTCGAGAAGGACCAGCCGATCGCCTACTTGCGCAACCCCTTCGGCGACCTGCTGGCGACCTACCGTGCCCCCGAATCGGGCATCGTGGTGGGCAAGAGCACCAACCCCGTGTGCCGCACCGGCTCACGAATCATCCATCTGGGCATTCCGACCGAACCCGACGCGTTCGACCACGAGTGATGTTCCACGCAATCGCGCAGGAAGGGAGAATCTCGCTCGCCTCGCTGCAGGACGTCGACGCCGTCCGCATCCTGCAGCGCAGCACCCAACGCGTCTCGGTTGCCGTCGGGCAGCAGCGCGCTTGGATGTTCGCGTGGGGGGCCCTCGTCTACGAAGCCGACGAGCGCGACCCTGCGCTGGAGCGCACGCTCTCCCAGTGGCTTCGGCTCCCCAGCCTCGAAGCGACCTATGAAGATCTCGCCGTGCACATTCACGACGCCGCACCTCGCGTGGACTGGCGTGCGGTGTGGCTGCCCTCGATCGGCGAAGAGGTCGAGGACGTCATCGTGCTGCTGCTCGGCCGGTCGGTCGGTCTCGATCGCTACGAGCAGCTCGCGCGGCCGCTGCTGATCGAGGGTGCCGACACCCTCCGGACCTTCGCCGACGGAGGCCGGACCCCTTGGGCGATCAGCACGCTGGTGCGCCGGCTCGCCCGCTCGAGCGTCAGTCGCATCGAGCTCGCCCAGTGGTTCGTCCACCTCGACCGGCCGGAGTCCACGTGGACCGACCCGGTTGCAGACAAGCTCTACGCCCTACTGAGCGACGATCTCGAGCTCCGAGAGCGCCAGCAGCTGCTCAACCATCAGATGGGTGCGCTCGAGGACGGCCTCTCCCGCGTGTTCGGGGTCTGGGAAGGACGGCACGCGCGGGGGCTGGAATGGGCCATTCTTTTGCTGATCTTGGTCGAGGTCGTGATGGCCCTGCTCGAGCTGTGAGCGCGCCTGCGAGAGGCTATCATCGGGACGATGACGCGTGAGACCCCCGTGGATGCCCGGCCACCATCCGAGCGACTGCGACCGGAGGACGTGGACATCGGGGCGTTGCTCGGTGTCGCTCTGGGACCACCTCCGGCCCCAGGGTTTGCCGACAGGGTGGGCACGACCGTCACCCTGATGACCACCGTCACCGAACTCGCACTCTTGCTGTTCGCAGCCCCCTTCGACTGGCTGCGAGCCGACCCCGACGAACGCAACGACCGTGACTCCCACTGATCTTCTCCTCGCCTCCGTCGACCCCACGAGCACCCTCGGTCGCCTGGCGAACTCGATCTCCTCGAGCATTGCCGACTACGCGCCCTCGGTCGGCTCGGCCGTCTTCGTGTTCCTCGCGCTGTGGCTGGTCGCCCGTCTGGTCCGCTCGTTGGTCAAGCGCATCCTCCAAGTGACCCCCCTGGACAAGATCGTCGCGGAGACCCGACTTGGACGGATGCTCCAGGCCTTCCGCGACGAGGCCACGCCGTCGTGGGCGGTCGCGAACCTGGCGTACCTCGCGATCTTGCTGATGGCGGTCACCTCGGCCGCGGAGGCGTTGGGAATCGAGGCGGCCAAGACCGCCGTCCTCGCCGCGTTGAGCTACCTGCCCAAGATCATCTCCGCCCTGCTGATCGTCGCGATCGGAAGCGTCGTCGCCAGTGCCATGGGCCGCCTCGTCGGCGCCTTCTTCTCGGAGTTTCGCGGCGGGCGCTCCAAGATGTTCGAGGCTCCCGTCGAGCTGACGCTGATGCTGGTGGTCTGCCTCATCGCGCTGCAGTCGCTGGGCGTCGACGTCTCGTTCATCACGTCCAACCTCAGCATCTTCGTCGTGGTGGCGCTGGTCTTGGTCGCGTTCTTGATGGCGTGGTCGATGCGTCGTCCCGCCGAGGAGATCATCGCAAACTACTACCTGCGACAGCTCGTGCGGGTGGGTGACGACGTGAAGCTGGAGAACACCCAGGGCGTCGTGCAGCGCTTCGTGCCGCTGGGCGTGCTCCTGCGGGACGGCCAGGGCCACGAGCACTTCGTCCCGGCCCGCCACGTTCTCGCCGGGCTGCAGCGGAAGCAGCCCGCGCCCTGATTCCGGCGAACGCGATGCATCCGGCGCAGCACACCGTCGATATCGCGTCCTCCGACGAGGCGCTGATCGAGGCGTATCGCGGGGGTCAGGACGCGCTGGCCTACTCGGAGTTGGTTCGACGCTACCAGATCCCCCTGTACAGGATTCTGGCCGCCATCCTCTCCGACCCCGACCAGGCTGAACCGGCGTGCGAGCGCCTCTTCGTTCGAGCCGCGAACCGCCTGCACGAACTCGGGGACCCGCGTGGATTCCACCCGTGGCTGATGAACCTGGCCAAGGGCGTCGCCAACGAGTTCGAGATCGACGCCGTCGTCAACGCGCCGCTGTCTCGCCCGCAGCTGCTCAGCGCGGCAAACCTCTCGGTCGAGGCCGGCAAGCAGGTGGTGTCCGACGCCGTTCGCGCTGCACTCGCCCGCATGACCGCGCAGCAGCGCACGATGCTCACCCTCGTCGAGCTGGAGGGCAACGACCCGCAGAGCGTCGCCAAGGCGATGGAGCTCGACTTCGAGGCGTTTGAAGTCCTGCTGCAGGAGGCGCGGACCCGCTTCGTCGACCTGCTCACCGCGCCGGGCGCGACCGCATCGGAAGCCCCCGCTGCCTCGGCGCCGAACCCTGCATCCCCCGGGGAGCTGCCCTCGACCATCGGCGGGCGTTACACGCTCGGAGCGCGCATCGGCGCCGGCGGCATGGGCGTGGTCCACCGAGCGCGCGACACCAAGACCGGCGAGGACGTCGCGCTCAAGGTCGTGTACCTGGGGCCCGGAACCGAGGTCCGGGCTCGCTTCCAACGCGAATGCCTCGCCATGAGCATGGTCCACCACGCGCACTTCGTGCGTGCCCACGCCCACGGCGAGCTTCCCGGAGCGATGTGGATCGCGCTGGACTTGATCGGCGGCCGCAACCTCGCGGACCGTCTCACCGAGGGAGCGCTGCCCGTTCGCCAAGCGCTGCTCGTCGCGCGCCAGGTCCTCGGCGCGCTCGGCCAGCTCCACGCACGCAAGATCGTCCATCGCGACGTGAAGTCCGACAACGTGCTGTTCGTCCACGAAGGCGACGACCCGCACGTCAAGCTCATCGATCTGGGGATCGCGAAGCTTCCCGACGAAGGCCTCCGTCCCGAGCAGGCGCGACTCACGGCCGCAGGCATGACCCTGGGCACGCCGGCGTACATCGCTCCGGAGCAGGCGATTGCGCAGACGGTCGACGGACGTGCGGATCTCTACGCGCTGAGCGTCCTGCTGTTCGAGATGCTCACGGGCAAGCTCCCCTTCCGCGCCGCCGACATCGTGACGCTGTTGACCATGCACATCAGCACCACGCCGCCGCTGGTCAGCGAGCTCGCTCCGGTGCCCATGGCGCAGACCGAGGCGATCGACGATCTGGTCGACCGCGGTCTGGCCAAGGCGCCCGAAGATCGCTACGCCGACGCGAGCGCGTACGTCGAGGCTATCGACGCCGTGCTTGCTGGCCTCTGACGCGCCGCCGCTCTCGCAGCAGCAAGACGACACCGGTCACGATGGCCGCCGTGCCCACCACCGCGACGGCACTTCCGGCCGCGATCCAGCCCGTCCCCTTCGAACGCTCACGGTCGATGAACGCCTTGCCCGGAGACTCGCTCGTCGAGTCGCCGGCGTCGCGGACCTGCTGCGCCGCGCGGGGCTCGAAGCGAGAACCGACCACCGCCGCGACGACGCCGCCTACGAACACGGCTGCACCTCCTCCAATCCACGCCTGCGGCGGGCCCAGCCGGTGCCTGGGTTGGTCCACCGGCCCCTGTTCGACGGGGGCGGGCGCCTCGGAGGGCTCGTCCGCGACTGCGGTCGGGGGCGGCGTCGGGTCGAGGTAGGGCTCGATCCGCTCCCACTCCGCGTCGAGTGCCGCCCGTACGTCATCGTCGAGCGTCGGCTCAGCACGGGCACGGGCCAGCATGTCACCGACCTCGGTCAATCGAGACCTCTCCCCGCTCTGGGAGAACTCGGCCAACGCCGCGGTCACGATGAGCGACAGCAAGGTGGCGCGGTAGGGCCACGTGTCCTCATTGGGTTCGATCCGCGTGTACGCATCGACCCAAGCGTCCCGGGCGCCTGCATAGTCGCCAAACTCGAACGCCGCTTCCCCCTCGCGATGCAGCGCCGCGACCGAGTCCCGCCGCGTGTCTTCGGACGGCGGTCTTGCGCTGCGGGCATCGAGCGAGAGACCGCCGGCGAGTGCCGCAGCTGGAAAACACCACGACAGCGCCAGGACGAGGGCACACGCGGCCGACGCCGAGGGAGTCAGGAACCGACGAGACATCCGCAGACCGGCAGTGTTGCAGAGTTGCGCATGCCGCTCAATCGCGAAGCAGTGTTCGAGGGCGGAGGCCGCGTGTATCCTGGTGGAGGCGCACCGTGACTTCAGAGCCCACGCTTCCGCCTCACGGCGCGACGAGAGTTCCGGTGACTCCGTTGTCACTCCCGGTGGCAGGGGACGTTCTAGGGGACCGCTACGCGATCGAGGGCATGGTCGCTCGCGGCGGCATGGCGTACATCTACGCTGCACGGCACCTGGGCTTGGATAGCCCCGTCGCGGTCAAGGTCCTCGATCCGCAGATCGCTGGCGCATCCAGATCAGATGCATCGGCGCGCTTCACCCAAGAGGCGAAGCTCGCATCCAAGCTCAAGCATCCGTCCATCGTCGAGATCTTCGACTTCGGCACGACGCCGAGCGGACTTCCGTTCATCGTCATGGAGTACCTAATGGGAGAAGTCCCTCGGCGAAGTGCTCGACCGAGAGGGACGACTCCCCTGGCCCCGCGTGCGGGACTACGTGCTTCAGATCCTCGCCGCGCTCCGGGTCGCGCACCAAGAGGGCATGGTCCACCGCGACATCAAGCCCGAGAACTGCTTCCTGGTCCGGGGGCTGGACATCGTCAAGGTGCTCGACTTCGGCATCGCCAAGGTGATGGACCAAGCGCACTGCATCACCGCCGACGGACGGATCATGGGCACCCCGAACTACCTCTCGCCCGAGCAGGCGCGCGCGACGACGACCGACGCGCGGACCGACGTGTATGCCGTCGGCATCTTGCTCTACGAGATGCTCTGCGGGACGTGCCCCTTCGACGACCGCACGACCCTGGAGATCGTCGCAGCCCACATCAACGCGGAGCCGCCGCCACTGGCGACCCACCTCGAGACCGCGGCGCTGCCGTGGGGGCTGCAATCGCTGATGGACCGCGTGTTGGCGAAGGATCCCGACGAGCGACCCGACGATGCAGGCGCGTTCGCGGCTGCCCTGCGCGAGCTCGATACCCTCGCGCCACCCAGGCGCGCCCCAGGCTACACGCGCTGGATCGCGGTCGGGCTCGGCGCGGTCCTGCTCGGAATCGCGGTTGGTGGCGCGGTCTCGCTCTTCCGTCCGCGCCACCCGAACACCGAGGTCGAGTCCATGTGGACGGCCTCGCTCGGCCTCGCGATCGAGCACCTCCCCGACGCGGCGCCCGAGCCCAGCCCCAGCCCCAGCCCCAGCCCGAGCCCCAGCCCCAGCCCCAGCCCCAGCCTCTGCCGTCAGCCACGCCCGACGTGGAGCCTCTGCCAGCGTTCTCGCCCGAAGCGAAGCCCAAGCCCAAGCTCAGGCAAAAGCCCAAGCCCAAGCCCCAGGCCAAGCCCCCGAAGCCTCGAAGCCCGGCGAGTTCCTTTCGCAAGGCGGTCAAGGCATGTGCACGATACGCCCCGCCCGGGGGCGCACACGTCGGTATCGAGGCGTCGATCCGGCGCGACGGAACCGTGAGCGGGGTCCGGACCAAGCCACCGTACGCCGGGACACCGCTGGGTCGTTGCGTCTCGAAAGCGCTCGACACCATCCGGGTCGCTCCCGGAGAGGCGAAAGAGTTCTCGGGCAGCATTGAGGTGGGCGCCGACGACTGACCGCAGCCGCCGAGCCTGATAGCTTTGGGCTGATGCTGAGCCGGAGAACGAGATTGGCGCTCCAAGGTGGCATCCTCGTCTGTGCGTCGCCGGGCTGCTTCGGCCAGTACGCAGCGTCGGGACTCGAGACGGACGCATCCTCGGGCGCCGTCCCCTCATCCTCCACGTCGTCTGCCTCCACGAGGGGACCGAGCGGTCCCTCATCGTCCTCGAGTTCAACGTCGTCCTCCTCGGCGTCTGCGTCCTCGGGTACCCAGACCCCAGCGTGCGAGCAGCTCGACGTCCTCATCATCTCCGACGTCAGCCTCTCGATGGCGCCGTATTCGGTCGGGATCTTGGAGACCATTTTCGCCCTCGGCGCGGGAATCGAGGGTGTCCTCGCCGAGGTCGGCGACTACCACTTCGGCATCACGTTCAACAGCTCCCCGCTGGACAACCAGGACGCCTACGCGCTGCCCCGCAGCCCCGACACCGACCGCTGCACCGAGCTCGGCGCGCTGATTCGAGGCCAGGACGAGTGTGCCGCCACGTTCGAGGGCCGCGCGTACATCACCGCCGCGGACGAGCTCGGAGCAGGGCTGTCGTGCCTGGCCGGTCCGCTCACCAGCGTCAGCCTCGCCTACCCGCACGAAGAGCAGCGAACGCTCGACACGCTCGTCGCAGTGCTCGAGAGCGCGCTGCGACCCGCCCTGGCCGTCTGCAACGAGGGATTTCACGCCGCCGGCGATCCCTTGATCGTCGTCATCATCGTCGACGACGTCGATCTCAGCACGACCTCGGTCATCGAGGCCGTCGGAGATTCGATCGCCAGCCAGGGCACCAGCCTGCGCAACGTTGGCGTCCTGCTGATCGGCGCCGACCCGAGCAGCTGCACCGATGGTGGGGGCACCGGAGGGACCACCGAGGGCTCCAGCAGCACCGGCTCGGAGCCGGCCTGCGAGGCTGTGCCGAGCTGCCGCGTGCACGACTTCATCCGCAGCGGCTTCCCGGGCAGCTTGATCGACGACAACGTTCGCCAATCGAACATCTGTCGGACCCTCGAGGACGACACCGCCGCGGTCGCAGCCGAGGTGGAGCAACACCTCGTCGAGCTGATCGCGACGGTCTGCGAAGCCTAGCAGCCTACACGCCGTCGCTGGAGCTGGAGCTCGAGCTCGAACCGGAGCTGCTCGACGAGCCACCCGAGCTCGAGCTGCTGGAGCTCGAGCCGCCGGAGCTGCTGGAGCTCGAGCCGCCGGTCGTGCTGCCGGATGTGGTCTCGTCCCCGGTCGTCGTACCGTCCCCCGGCACGCGACAGAACCCCATCGAGTCGCAGGTTGCCTCGGCGTCGCAGCAGCTGTCGTCGCCAGCACACCAGTACGCTGCCGCAACATTGGGCACGCACGCATCCTGGCAGCCGAAGTCCTCGGCCGAGGGCTGCACACCGAACGACCGCCGAGCGACGCAGACCTGGTCGGCGTTCGAGCAGGCCGAGCAGGCGAGCCCATCTCCGTCGACCTCGCAGCAGGCCTCGGCGGGCGTGCCGGTGGACGACCCCGGCGCGGTGGTGGATTGCGTGGATTGCGTGTCCGAGGTGGTCGAGTCCGGAGGTCCCGGAGGCTTGCCTTGGGTGACCCCCGAGCCACCATCATCGGCGCATCCGGCAGCACCCGAGGCGAGAACGACCGCAAGAGCGAGCGCACGCACGACTACATCACCAATCCACCGTCGACGTCGACGGTTCGGCCGTTGAAGTACTCACACTCGACGATGAACTTGACCGCGAGCCAGAGGTCGTCGGGCTCGCCGATGCGGCCGACCGGGATGGCCGCCACCAGAGCGTCGCGAGCTTTTTGGTTCATGCCCTTGGTCATGGGCGTCTCGACCATGCCCGGCGCGATGGCGCCAACCCGAATGCCATACCTGGAGAACTCCCGCGCCCACGTGACCGTGTTGGCGGCCAACGCCGCCTTGGCGCTGACGTAGTTCGACTGCCCGCGATTTCCGTGCCGCGCGACGGACGACATGTTCACGATGACCCCGGGCTGGTGGCCCTCTTCGACCATCTTGGCCACGACCTCGCGGACCATGAAGAACGCGCCGGTGAGGTTCACGCCCAGGACCGAGTTCCAGTCTTCGGTCTTGAACTTCCGGATCGCGCCGGTCTCACGGTCCTTCTTGACGACGAGCTGGTCGCGCAGAATCCCGGCGTTGTTGATGAGGCCGTTGAGGCCGCCCATCGCATCGTGGGCGAAGGCGACGAGCGCCTCACAGTCCGCCTCCTTGCTCACGTCACAGCGCGTGCGGTGGATACCCTCCGGCAGGCCCGCCAGCCCGTCTTCGTCGACGTCGGCCGCGGTCACCGAGGCGCCCGCTTCGAGGAGCTTGCGAGCGAAGTGGGCACCCATGCCACGGGCTGCACCCGTGACGATGACTTTGAGACTGGACAGTTCCATGATGCGGGCTCCGGCGGAGCCTCGGGCTTATAACAGGGGTCCCACCGTTCGCGAACCCGATTCGGGACGACCGGCCCTCCGAGGAATGCCACGCGACGCCCGCCTTGCTACAAGTGAGCTGTGGCAGCCTCTCGAACCCGGATCCCTCTCATGCGAGCGAGCGTGGTCAAGGGCAACGTCGAGGCGCTCGAGCGATTCGGTCCGGAGGTCGCGGCCCAGATCCGTGGCTTCGTTCGGCCTGGCATCCTCGAGGACATCGCCAACGCCAGCCGCATCGCGTGGCTTCCACTCGAGCACGACATCGCCCTGACCACGGCCGTCGACCGCATCGTCGGCCGCCGGAAGCTTCTCGACTGGGCCCGCTCCTCCATCTCGCAGGCCGTGGACTCGCCCCTGCTTCGGCCGGTCTTCCAGGCAGCGTTTCGCCTGTTTGGGATGTCTCCAGGAGCCCTGTTGCGGGTCGCGCCGTCGGCGTGGCAGGCCGTGTACCGAGACGTGGGCAAGGTCCGCCATCGCGGCGGACCCGAGTCGGCCTACATCGAGATCGTCGAGTTGGCGGAGGCGCTGGTCGCCGATCGCTGCTACCTCGAGGCGATGGGCGAATCCTTCGCGTCGGTCTTCGATGCGGTCAGAGCGCCCGGCACGGTCGAGATCGACGACTTCGACGCCAAGGAGCGTCGAATCGTATACCTCGCGCGCTGGGGCAGCGCGGTCAAGTAGAGGGACCCGAAGCCGTCAGCCCGAGCTGCTACACTTCCGGCGGTGGCGACGATCGGCTCGGCCGGGCACGAGGGGACGTCGGGGCGCACGTCGGCCTTCCGAGAGCGTGCGCGTCAAGAAGCCGACCGCTACGGACCCGACCCGTGGATCTTCGTCCGAGAGCTGCTGCAGAACTCGCGAGACGCTGGCGCCACGGCCGTCTCCTTCGAGGTCGAGGAGCGCGAGGGATGGGAGCACGTCCGGTGCATCGACGACGGTGAGGGCATGTCGTTTGCGCACGCGCGCCGCTACCTGTTTGCCCTCTACGCATCGAGCAAGGAGACCTCCAGCAACCAGGCGGGCAAGTTCGGCGTCGGCTTCTGGTCGGTCCTGCGCTTCGATCCGCTGCACATCACCATTCGGTGCTGCACCAAGAGCGGCGAGTCGTGGGGTCTTCGGCTCGAGGGCACCCTCGAGCGGGCCCAGCAAGTGCAAGGTTTGGCGCACCCGGGCACCGAGATCACGCTGCAGCGACGCGGCGGCGATGGACGGCTCGAACACCGGGTCTACGACGCGGTGTGGCAGAGCGCTCGGTACCTCCATCGGCGCGACGACATCCGGACGCCCCTGCCCATCGCCGTCAATGGCCGCAGCGCCAACGCGGAGTTCGCCCTGGACGCGCCGAGCTCCGCGTTCCGTCGAGGCTCGGTCCGCGGCGTCGTCGGCCTCGGTCCCGCGCCGCGCGTGGAGCTGTTCTCGCGGGGCCTACGGGTCCGGGCCGCCGCTTCCCTCGACGACCTGATCGCGCCCACGGGTCGCCACACCGCCCGCATGCGGGTGCAGTTCCCCGAGCTCCCCGGCGGCCTCGCCCCGCAGGCGCTGCTGGAGAGCGATGAGCTCGTGGTGATGCTCAGCCGGTCCGACGCCCGAGACAACCGCGCGCTGAGCCGGTTGGTCAAGCTTGCGCAACAGGAGCTCGAGCGGCTGATCGAGCGGCAGCTGTCTGCGGTGCGGCCACGCTCATGGCTTCGCCGGGTCTGGGACTATCTGGCCGATCATCTCCGCGAGTCCCTGGTGCTTCGCACCCTGATGGGCTCGGCGCTGGGGGCGGTGGCGGCCCTGGTGATCGGCTGGCTCCTGTGGGGCCGCACCTCGCCGCCGCCGCAAACGATCGAGCGGACCGAAGCAGGAGCGCCTGCGGTGGGCGCGGTCTCCTCGGCGCCGCGTCCGTATCGGGACCTCGCCGCGCGCTACCGCGGGCCGCGAGTCGACGTGCTCGAGCCGGGCTCCGCCGAACCGATCGAGCTGCGCTACTCACCCGCGTCCGCCCGACTTCACTTTGCATCGTTGGTCTCCTCGGCGCTCGCCCCGGACGGGTCTCCCGTCATGGAGTCCAACCTCGGCGACCTGCGCCCGTACGCAGGCCTGACGTGCGACCGCAACTGCACCGAGGTCGAGGTGGTCGTGCAGGGCCCCGGTACCGTTCGCATTCCGGTCCCCTCGGGCCACAGGCTCGTCAGCCACTCTCTGCAGGTCGCAGACGAGGTCCGTCCGCTGCGGATGACGGTCGACGGACATCCCGCGGTCGCGCTGGACGACGCCGTGCCCGTCGTAGCCCGTTACCGGACCGTCAGCGGCCCCGATCCAAGCCCCGTCGTCCGGCCGCCGGTCCCCCAAGCCCTCCCCGCCGAGCTTCGCGAACGCGCCAAGCGGCTGCGTCGCAAGATGGTC
This sequence comes from uncultured bacterium, assembly GCA_963761755.1. Lineage (GTDB taxonomy): Bacteria > Myxococcota_A > Polyangia > Nannocystales > Nannocystaceae > CAJXVA01. The sequence continues at coordinate 199,224 of CAVXIC010000011.1, read as the reverse complement.
GAGGACCGGGTCGCGATCCTCATCGACGACGTTCGTGCGCGCGTGCGCTACGACCGGAGCGCCCAGGTGTCCTCGAGACACACCGCTGCGCTCGACCAGGGCTTCGTGCGCCGGACCCTCGACATCGGCGCCGGCGACTGCGACGTGCAAAACGGGCTGCTCGTCGCGCTGCTCCACGCCGCTGGCGTCGAGGCTCGCCTCGCGGTGGGCTTCATCGGAACCGATGGCACCACCTACCCGTGGCTGCACGCATGGGTCGAGTACCGCAACGCATCGGGCATCTGGAACATCGCCGATGCCAGCGAAGGGGCCCCCGCCGCGCTGCCTCCGGTCGTGGTCGCGACCCCTGAGGTCCCGCCCTCGGACGATGACCCGGACCGAGCGGACGCCCTGAGCCCCAGCTCGACGGACCCCTCGGTCAGCCCCCAGCCCTCGCGCGAGCCGAGCACCTCGCCCGAGGTCCGCTCGGGACCCGCCGCGACGCCCTCGATGGACGTGACCGTCGATCCCCCAGCGCACGAGGGCATCCTCGAGCTCGTCGCCGACCTCGACCGGGAGTATCCGTGGCTCGTTCGCGGCATCCCGGTTCTGCTCTTCGTGCTCGCGGGGTGGTCGATGGCCAGCACGCGCACCGCCCGAGCGCTCAAGCTCGACGACACCCCCGATCTGTCCCGACTGCTGCTGGGCGTGCTGCAGCAGCCCGGCGCCTTCGCGCAAATGTCGGCGTTGTTCACCCGACCCATCGTCCCGTGCGTCGGTGGGGGCGCGCTCTCGGTCAACCGCGCCCGCGAGCTCGCGGCGCAGGGTCGCCTGTATGCCAGCGCCTCACGCCCCTCGCTGGCCCGACGCGCGGTCGAGGCCAAGGCTATCGTCCTCGACGCCACGACGCCCGAGGGCAGAACCGTCGCGGACTCGCTGGGCGCGATCGACCTCGACCGGTGGGCGATATGGCTCGACCGTGCCACCGCGCACCCACTCACCCATGCCGTCAACGCCGTCCTCAAGGAGCGAGGCGAAGACTGGTCCGTGTGGTTCGGCCCCGACATGCCCTCGTCCGTCACCGTCCTGGACCTGGGCAAGCTCGGTGCCAAGATCCGGCAGCACCGCGGCGCCCGCATGGTGCTCGTCGATCCCACCTCACCCAACGCTGCGGCCGCGCTGGCGCTCGCCGCCCGATCACCGAAGCTCGGCGCGCTCATGCTGCTCGACGGCCTGGCCGAACGCCTCGACCTCGAGCGAGAACGCCGCGCGCCGCTGCTGAGCGATGCGGCCAAGGACGCCCTGCTGGAGTCGTTTTCTACCCGATGAACAGCCCCAGTGACGCATTCGTCGACCTCGGCTCGCTTCTGACGATCGATGTCGGCTCCGAGCTTCGCAAGCTGTCCGCCGCACAGCTCGAGGGCCCGTGGCAGATCCCCGCGGAGATCGCCCGTCGCGCCCTCCGAAACGGGGCCAAGAGCGTGCACGTCCGCACCCGACGCAGCGGCGTGGAGGTCGTCGACGACGGCGCACCGATCTCCAGCGAGATCCTGCGCGCCACGGCGGCGCTGCTACAGCCCCGCTCCAGCAACGAGGTTCGACATGCTGCGCTCACGACGCTGGAGCAGCTCGGCGGCCTCGCGCTGCTGGCGGTCGCCGGACTCGAGCACAAGACGCTCCACGTCGAGGTCGAGACGCCGGGCGAGACCCTCGTGCTGCGGGCTGACGACAAGGGGTCGACGATCACGCGCAAGCCGGGGACCGCCGGTGGGCGCAACACCGTCCGGGTCTCCTCGCCGGCCCTCGACCGCAAGCAGATTCAGCACTGGCTGACCAGCGTGGGGAGATTCGACGGTGGTCGAATCCTCCTGGACGGCGCCCCGCTGGCATCGGGGTGGGACGACGCCCTCGTCCATGGTCCGCTCGAGGCGCCGACTCCGGGGCGCATCGGGATTCCCACACAGGGGGAGACCGCGCACGTCTGGCTGCTCGAGCACGGGATCGTCACCGGGCACCTCACCGTGCCCGATTCCCCGATCTTCGAGGCCGCGATCGAGTTGGGCAGCGAGGCCACCGATCTCAGCGCAGCACGACTTCGAGAGGCGACCATGCCGCACATCCCCCACATCGTGGCGGGTGCCGTCCGGCTCGCGTGCGCGTTCGGTCCACACGCCGTCACGCTGAGTCCGACCCAGCGGGCTCGCTTCTCGCGACTCCTGCTCGGCGCGGCCCGGCGACGGATGGAGCTGGAGCGCGTCGTGAAGGTCCCGATCTTTCGCGTTGTCGACGGCGAACATCGACGACTCGCGAGCCTGCTCGAGCTGCGCAGCGCCGCGATGGATGGCCCCGGTGGAGCGCACCTCCTCCCGGCACTCTACCCATCCCAGGATCCGGGCGGCTTTGCGCTGGGCGAGCGACTCACGCTGATCGCCGACGCCACCGAGCGAAGTGGCCTCGCCGAGGTCCTTGGCCTCCGCTTCCGCCCGCCCAACCCCCGCGAGCGCGGCCGATCCGTTCGGGCCCGGGCAAAGCTGTGGTCCGAGTCACTGGCGCACCTGGCGAGCCGCCTTCGCCACCCGTTCGGCGCGCGCGTGGCCGACCGCAGCACCTACACCGCGGCCGAGCTCGGCTTCCTCGACGCGATGCAGCTGCAGCTCGATGCCGGGCTGGATGCACCCCGTCTTCTACAGCTGTGCGAGGGCGCAGGTCCGGCTCGGATCGGCGGACGGGGGCGAGATACGCTCCTGCTCCCGCGGCACAACGCCTCGGTGCGCGCTGCGGTCGCCGCCGTCGCCCTCGACCCTTCGTGGGCGTATCCCGCAGCGCTTGCGCTCTTGCGCGGGCACGGCCTGCCTTCGCTCGCTGGACGCAACGAGTGGCGGCGCTCGCTCGGCTGACGTTCATGGAGCGAAGCGCACGGATCCTTCAGCGCTGCCGTGTGCGCAAGGCCCCGTCCCGACCCGCAACCAACCCTGGTACCGTGGCGCTCGGTCGAAGTTGGAGATTATGCGCACCACGAATCGTATCCTCGGGTCGAACCATGTTTCCGCCGTCCTCGCCGGCGCCGCGCTGGTCGCGTTGGCCCCGGCCACCGCAGCCGCGATGGACCCGTTCGTGCAGTCGAACGGCCTGCTGAACAACGCCACGTCTCACAGCGGTGCGCCGATGGCGGTGGCCGACATGAACGCGGACGGCCTCGACGACATCGTTCGCCTCGACGGACTGCGCGACCTGGAGATCGAGTACCAGCAGGCGGACGGCTCGTTCACCATCAGCCAGACCATCGACACCATGATGAACTCGTGGTCGCTCTCGGTCGCCGACCTCGATGGCAACGGCTACAACGACATCTTCGCGGGCGACACCTTCAACGCCAAGCGCATCTACCTCGCCAACGAAGACGGCACCGGCTACACCCCGACGGACCTCCCGGGACCGGGGATCTTCGTGCAGTGCTCGAGCTTCGCCGACATCAACAACGACGGCGACCTGGACTTCTTCGTCTGCCACGACGTCGGCAAGTCGCTCGTCTACCGCGGAGATGGTACCGGAGGCCTGGTCGTCGACTTCTCCAACCTCGACCCCGTCTCCACCGTGCCCTCCGACAACTCGGGCAACTACGGCAACGTGTGGACCGACTACGACCTCGACGGCGACATCGACCTCTACATCTCCAAGTGTCGTCAGGGCAACAACAACCCCCAAAGCGGTGAGCGTCTGAACCTGCTGTTCGAGAACGACGGCAAGGGCAACTACGCCGACGTCGCCGAGGCCGTGGGTCTGCTCCCGATGGGCCAGACCTGGGCGACCGACTTCGCCGACATCGACAACGACGGCGACCTCGACGCCTTCGTCCTCGACCACAACTACATCGAATCCGACGCGCCGAGCCATCTGTACGAGAACGACGGCACGGGAAACTTCACGGCGATCACCGACGCCTCCGGGATGCGAGACGGCCTCGAGGACGTGGGCCTGGGCATTCAGACCCACTTCGCCGACTTCGACAACGACGCACGCGTCGACCTGCTCATCTCCTCGGGCAACGGCAACCACCAGGTCTTCTTCAACAACGGCGACGGCACCTTCACACTCGACAACTCCGTGTTGGATGTCGGCAACCGTACCCTGCAGAGCTTCGCGGTCGGTGACCTCAACAACGACGGCTCCTTGGACATCGTGGGTGGCTTCGGAGCCTCCTTCAACCAGCCGACGGGCAACCCGGACCTCCTGCTGCTCAACCCTGCCAACGACGGCAACAACTGGCTCAAGGTCCACTTGACCGGGATCGACAGCAACCGCGCCGCCATCGGGGCCGTCGTCCAGATCACGGGCGCATGGGGCACGCAGACGCGCGAGATCCGGGCCGGAGAGAGCTACGGCATCAGCCACAGCCTCACCGAGCACTTCGGTCTGGGCACCGAGGAGAGCATCGAAACGCTGACCGTCACGTGGCCTTCGGGCCTCGTCGAGACGTTCGACGACATCGACATCAACACCACCGTCGACATCACCGAGTGCGGCGGCGGCGGCGAGGAGTACCTGGACATCGACGGAGATGGCTTCGGCGATCCGTCCACCGGCGTGGTCACCTGCGCGGGAGCGAAGGGTCCTGCGGTGGATGCCGCTGATTGTGATGACGACGATCCCGACCGCAACCCGGGCGCGGACGAGGTCTGCGACGAGATCGACAACAACTGCAACGGCGTGATCGACGAGGGTGACGTGTGCGGCGGTAGCTCCAGCGGCGGCGACAGCTCGTCTGGTGGCAACCCGACCGACCCGAGCAGCACCACCGACCCCACCACCGGCCCGGTCGATCCCACGACCGCGTCGGACACCGAGACGGGCAGCTCCAGTGGCTCCGGCGGCGCCAACGGCGGCGGCGGTGGCTGTGCTGCGCACGCGCCCTCCACCGACGCGGCCTTGCTGCTGATGCTCCTGGGCTTCGGCGCTCCGCTGGCTCGACGCCGCAAACGCTGCTAGCCCCCGGGACGTCATGCCGCGTCACGCGACGAGTCCCTTGTTGGTCGGCGGTGCGGTCGCGCTGCTCTCGGCCACCGCCGCGGCTGCACCCACGCAGCCCGGCGAGCTGGTCAACGACCTGTTCCTCCCCGAGCAGTGCGCGTTCTGCCACGGGTACACCAACGCGGCGGCCGACATCAACGACCCGCCATACTCTCCGCTGCATACGTGGCAAGGCACACTCATGGCCAACTCTGCCCGGGACCCGGTGTTCTGGGCTGGCATCGCGGTCGCCGAGCAAGACGATCCCGAGGAGACCGAGACCTGCGTTCGGTGCCACTCTCCGCGGGCGTTCCTGTCCGGCAATGGAGGCGTCACCCGCATCCAGGACCTGGGGCCCAACGAAGAGGGGGGCGTCGACTGCGAGCTCTGCCACCGCATGGAGGAAGACATCGGCGTGCCGGCGGGGAACGCTGCGTACACGATCGATGACGCGCTCGGCGTCGACAACGTGCCTCGGCGTGGCCCGTGGGACTTCACCGACGGCGTGCCCGAACCGCCGCACGATTGGATCTACGACCCGTACATCGGCGAGTCTCGCTTCTGCGGCACCTGCCATGACGTGACGACACCCGCCGAGCGCGTCGACGACGACGGCGTCGGGATGGGGCGCTCCTTCAACGAGCAGCGCACCTACTCCGAGTGGGCCGGCAGCGCCTACGCCCAGGCCGGGGACGACTTTCGGTCGTGCCAGGACTGCCACATGACCCCGGTCGAGGACAAACCCGGGTGCTCGGATCACATCAACCAGTACACGCACGCAACCGGCGGTCGGCGCCACGACTTCAACGGCGCCAACCGCTTCATGCTCGAGTTGCTGCGCGAGGAGTACGGCGACAACGGCCTCGCGGAGGTCGCCAGCGTGTACTTCGACCTCAACATCGAGCGCATGGACGCCTTTCTCGCGACCGCAGCGTCTGTGGACGTACAGGCGCCGCAAAGCGTCGAGGTGGACCAGGGCATCGAGGGCCTGCAGGTGACGGTCACCAACGACAGCGGGCACAAGCTGCCCAGCGGCTACTCGGAGGGGCGCATCATGTGGATCGAAGTCGTCGGTCGCTATGGCCAGGACGTGCTGTTCAGCTCGGGCGCCTGGAGCCCAGAGGCTGGCATCGAGGCCGACGCGCAGCTGCGGACCTATCAGGGCGTGGCCGAGGACTACAGCGACGGCACCCAGTTTCGACTGCTGCGCAACGACCACTGGGTCGAGGACACGCGGATACCCCCGCTGGGGGCGCAACCGGACATCGAGACCGACCCGGTCGGCGACCGCTACGTGCTGCAGCCCGACAACACCTGGCCCAACTTCGACGTCGTGACCTACGATTTCCCCGGCACTCAGGGAGTCGAGGACCTCACGCCCAACGACGCCAATGACGACGTCCTCGAGCTCACCGTCCGCGTCCGCTACCTGATCAACACTCCGGAGTACATCGGGTTCCTCGAGGCCAACGCCGGCGAGGCGGGCACCCACGTTGCGGGCCTCTTCGACGAGATGGGGGGCGCCGTGCCCACGACGCTCGCCGAGCAGCAGATCCTCGTTCCGCTACGCGGACTCGAGGGCACGATCGCCGGCTCCTCCAGCTCGGGGGGTAGCGACTCGTCGAGCACCAGCGGCGGCACCGGGCCGGGCACGACGACCGGCTCCACGACCAGCTCGACCAGCCCGACCAGCCCGACCACGTCCGAGGCCACCGGCGACCCCACCGCAGCCGGCACCGCCGACGCGAGCAGCTCGAGCGGCGCCGCCGAGGCCGACTCCGACGACCCGGGCTGCGGCTGCGCGCAGGGCTCCTCGGGCTGGAACGCCGCGTTCGTCCTGCTTCCGCTGGTCGCGCTGCGGCGTCGACGTCGACGATGACGGCGCGTCCGCCTTCGTCGCCAGGAGCGAAAAAGACGAAGGAGACGCCGTGTCGGGTTTCACCACGGACTGCTAGGCTCACGGTCCACCCGTGGACCCCTATCTTCGTACGCCCGACGTGATGGACTGCCGCGACCCGGCGACGGGTGAGCTGCTCGGCGAAGTGCCGCGCATGGGCGAAGCCGAAGTCGTCGCCTCGATCCACCGCGCCCGGTTCCTGCAGCCCCGGTGGGCCGCGCTCGACATCGGCAAGCGCCGCGACGTACTCGCCGCCGTCCTGGACCGCGTGCTGACCAGCCAAGACGAGCTGTGTCGCCTCGCCGTCCACGACAGCGGCGAGACGATGCTCGACGCCATGGTCCACGAGATCATCCCGACCGGGCGAGCGCTGACCACCTTGCTCGACCGTGCGCGACCCAGCCGGCTCCCGTGGCTGAGCGCGTCGGCCCAGGGCCAGCGCCAGCCGAGCCCAGGCATCCTGGGCTTCTTCACCCCCGGGTATCTTCCGCTTCGCAACCTCTTGGTCCCGATTGCCCCCGCGCTGCTCGAAGGAAGCGCGGTGGTCGTCAAGGTCTCGGACCGCGTCGCGTGGTCGTGCATGCAGTTCGCCGACCTCGTGCGCGACGTCCTCGCTGAGCACGGTCATCCGCGCGAGCTGGTCCAGCTCGTCACGGGTACGGTCGAGAGCGGAGAGGCGCTCGCCTCGGCGGGCACCGACCGAATCACGTTCGTGGGGACGGCGGAGACCAGTCGCTCGGTGGCCGCCGCCGCCAACGCCTCGCTGACGCCGATGTCGTACGGCATCGAGGTCTGTCGGCCCATCATCATCGGTCCCGACGATGATCCCGAGCACGCACTCCAGCCGGCGATGCGTCGGATCTACGCCGCCGCGGGCCAACTGCACGGTGGAGCGCCCATCGTGTACGTGCACCGCAAGCACTACGATCGATTCCTGCGACGCGCGCAGCGGGTGGTCGGTCAGCTTCAGGTCGGCTCTCCCCTGAGTACCCGGACCGACTGCGGCCCGCTCATCCACCCCGGTCGCATCGAGCCACTGGAGCGACTGCTCGACGACGCGGTCAGCCGCGGCGCTGCCCTGCGCGTCGGGGGTCAGCGGCGTGACGACCTGGGCGGCTCGTTCTTCCAACCCACCCTACTGACGGGCGTGAACGGCAAGATGCTGATCACGCGCGAACGCCTGCTGGGCCCGGTGATGGCCGTTTGCCCGTACGAGTTCCTCAACGAGCTTCCCTCTGCGCCCGCAGGCCCATCGCCGCACGCCAAGGACATCGAGCGAGCGATGCGGGCGGTTCCGCTGTATCCGGCCCGCGCCTCCACGTTCGCCTTCCTCGAGAGCGCCGCTCGAGCGGCCTACGGTCACGGCGTCCGAGATCGAGCCGCGGCCTTGGCATCCGTCACCCGGCACGGCCTCGCAGACCTCCGCGCGCGGGCCCGCACCCTCACCGGGCGCGACTAGCCAGTTCACACGGGTCGCTGAGTTCCCGGCCACCAACGCGACGTCCGCGTCTGGGACGAGCAGCGTCCACTGCGCTCGACGCACGTCAACCGCGGCGAAGCGTTGGGCCTTCTGCAAGAGGCCCGATGGGCCACGGACGCCATTCCGGTTACCCTGGGGCATGCGACGCATCGCGCTGCTCTTTGCGGCTCTGGGAATCGCCTTGGGAAGTGCGTGCAAGGACGAGGTCCCCAGCCCGCCGCCGCGGAAGGTCAAGAAGAAGGTCGACACCGACAGGATCCCGGTGCCCAACCACTCGCCGGACAAGATGACGGATCCCGGCAAGCCGCGCCGGGTGACGATGAAGGGCACCATGGAGGCCGACCTCTCCGGTCGCAAGCAGCACTTCGTGTTCTTTCCTCGGGGCGAGAACGCGGCGGTCTACTACGCGGAGACCGGCGTGTCGTGGCTCAAGATCCGCGGCGCACTCAGCGACGAAGGCACGCCATCGTTCTCGATGAAGCTCGAGCCACTGAAGCTCGACGATCTCGAGCTGCCGGCAACCTTCGTCGCCGGGGAGGCCAAGGACGGCGCCCCTGCGCTGCACGTCGAGTACGAGATGGGCGTCGACGCCGTCTGGACTGCGGACGCCCTCAGCCCAAGCGAGAATCCCATGCAGGATCCCATGCGCGTGACGTTCGAGCGTTTCGAAGACCGGACGCTCCACGGCACCTTCGAGGGCACGCTCATGCCCAAGGCCCCTAACACCAGCGAGCCCGTGAAGGTCGCCCGCGGCACCTTCGCGATCGAGCTGCGACTGACCAACGTCGAGCGCGGCGAGAAGGCCGAGGTCGAGGCCGAGGTGCCCGCCAAGGACAGCCCTTGAGCCGGCCCGGGTGGTTCCCCGACACGGTGGTCGTCGCGACCCACAACCCGGGCAAGCTCGCCGAGTGGCGTACGCTCCTGGGGCCGCTGGGCGTCACGGTGAAGACGCCGCACGAGACGCTGCTACCGGAGCCGGAGGAAACGGAGCCCACCTACCGCGGGAACGCGGAGCTCAAGGCGCGTGCCGCTGCCGGTCACACCGGACTGGCAGCGCTCGCCGACGACACCGGCTTCGAAGTCGACGCGCTCGCCGATGCCCCGGGCGTTCGAACCGCGCGATGGGCTGCGGACCACGGCGGCTATCCTGCGGCTCTTCGAGCGCTATGGGACGATGCGGGCGGTCCGAGCACCGCCCGACTGGTCTGCGCGGTGGCCCTGGTGATCGGGGATGAGGTTCGGGTCGAACACGCCGAACTCGAGGGCACGCTTCGCTGGCCTCCCGTAGACGCCCCGGGGTTTGCGGCCCTGCTCGACACGCGAGCGCCGCTGGTGACCGAGGGCGTCTTGGCCCACCGACGCGCGGCGTTCGAGCGGCTCACTTCCCGATGAGTGAGAAGAACTCGCGGCGCGTCTCGGCGTTCTCGCGGAAGGCCCCGAGCATGCGCGAGGTGATCATGTTGACGCCGGGCTTGTGCACGCCCCGGGTCGTCATGCACTGGTGCGCCGCCTCGATGACCACCGCCACGCCTTCGGGCTCGAGCACCGACTCGATCGCGTTGGCGATCTGGGCGGTGAGCTTCTCCTGGATCTGGAAGCGCTTGGCGTACGCCTCGACGACCCGCGCGAGCTTGCTGATGCCGACCACGCGGTTGCTGGGCAAGTACGCCACGTGGCACACGCCGATGATGGGCACCATGTGGTGCTCGCAGTAGCTCTCGAGGCGAATGTCCTTGAGCACCACGAGTTCGTCGTAGCCGGCAGTCTCCTCGAAGGTCCGACTGAGGATCTCCACGGGGTCCTCGGCGTAACCGGCGAAGAACTCTTCGTAGGAACGAGCGACGCGGTCGGGCGTGCCGAGCAGCCCCTCTCGCTCAGGATCGTCGCCTGCCCAGCGGAGCAGCGTCCGCACGGCCTGCTCCGCTTCTTCGCGGCTCGGGCGATTTCGTTCGGCGTGTTGGCGATGCTCTTCCGCAGCCGCGACCAGAGCGAGCGCTTTGTCGTTCATACGCATGGGCTTATAGCGGCTGACTCGAAACACGCAACGCTGTGGGTCCTGCGCGGGGTTTGGGCGCCCCTGCGGCGCAGGCCGGGGTTGTGTCGATGTCTCGTAACACCGGCTACCATGGCGGCGTGTCCGAACCGTCGCGAAGCCTCGAGCTCTCGCCCGCGGCCACCGCGGGCCTGCTGGTCCTCTTCGGGCTCTCGGGCGCAGTCGGCTACGCGTGGGGAGGGATCAGCGGCGGGTTCTTCTCGGCGCTCGGGGTGACCACCGCCGCCGCCGTGGTGGGTTTTGCGCGGAAAATCCGGGCCGCGGACCGCACGCGCCTGGCTCAGACAGCGCCCAACCTCACCGGTCTCGCGCCGACCCAAGCGCTCAGCGTCATGGGAGCGATGACCGGAGCAGCTCGCTCCGGGCGTTTCGGGAGCGAGCTGCTGACCACGCTCGAAGCACTCGACGAGACCCTCGAGCGCGCACCTCAGGCCGCACTCGATGCGCTCGGCCCGTTGGTGCAGGAGCATCCGCGAAGCCCCGCCGTGCACCTCCGGTTTGCCCGCGCGCATCAGGCCAAGGACGATCTGGAGCTCGCCACCGACTCGGCATCCACATCGATCCGTCTCGCGCTGGACGGGGGCATGAACCCCATGGCCGCCAGCATCTTCGTCGAGCTCGACGCCCTGCGCGACGACATGAACCTCGAGGATCGGCACTGGCGCACCTTGAGCAAGGCGCTGCGGCTGCGCGGCCACGCGGCGGAAGCGGCGTGGTGTGAACAACGGGCCGGCTGATCCGCGGGCCTCGCGAGTGAGCCGGAGCCGGCGCCGGCGCCGGCGCCGGCGCCGGCGGTGCAGCAGGCGCTTCGGCGGGCGTCGGCGGTGTCGGTGCGGCGGCCGGCACAGGCGCGACGGCGGGTGGTGCAGCCGGGGGGGCGGGCGCTTCGGCGGCCACCGGAGGCGGCGGCGGCTCGGGCGTCGCTGGCCTTCAAGGTCTCAGGCAACGGCGCGGGCTCGGCGACCGCAGGCGGCGGCGGCGGCGGCCGGCATCGACCCGCTTCACCTTGCGGACCGTCGTCTTCACATTCTTGCGCCGGTGCTCGCGGCCACCGATGGACGGAATCGCGAGGGTGACCCCGGTGACGATCGAGAGTCCCTCGTTGGAGAAGTCCGGGACCCCGCTGAGTTTGCGCCTCGCGCTCCACAGCTGCTGCACCTCGGCGCTGATGGACACGTGGTTGGTGATGCGAGCCTCGAGCCCGGCGTGAAGCTCGAACCCGATGCGCGCCGAGGCGTCGGTCTTCGCCGCCCGCTCGTGGCGATCGTACTGAATTCGCAGGACGTCGAAGCCCGCGCCCAGGCCCGCGTAGGGCCGCACCGGGAACTTGTCGAAGAAGTAGACGCTCCCGCCCAAGAATAGCGGCACGGCCATGTAGCTGAGGTTTCGGGCTTCGCCGGGCCGGAACCCTTCAGACCCCGTGGGGTTGAAGTTCACGCGTCCTCCGGTGTAGCCGGTGCGAAAGTAGCCGATAGCCCACGGGTAGTCCCGGCGACCGTCGGCTTCGAAGATGACCAAGCGCGTGTCGAAGCCGCGAAGGTTGCCGCAGCCGCGCGCGCCCAAGGGATCGAGGCACGCCTGGGCTTGGTCCGAGGTGACGCGCCACGCCGCATCGGCCGGCGCCACGACCCGGAAGGGGGACACGACGGTGCCGAAGTACAGACCACCCCACGTCTCGTCCCCGCCGGAGGTGACCTCGGTCGTCTCCACGACCTCGACGACCTCGCCATCTTCATCGCGCTCTTCAGTCTGCTCGACCTCGATGTGCACCCCATCGGTGGCGTGCGCCTCGGCGGCGTGGCCGAAGACCGCAGCGACGAGAAGACCTGGCAGAACGACCGAAGGCGAGGCGAAGCGAGACATCGAAACCCCCTACTCGGCAGATCCCAGGTTGGGTTGCTCGGGCCCGTTTTTTAGCCGCGCCGGCGCCGGACTCGCTCGGCGGCGGCGCGCAGCTGCGGCTCGTCGGCTTCGGCCTCCGCGCGCGCGACCGCCTGCTCTTCGGCATCGTCGAGGGGGCCTTCGCGATTCCCCAGTGCGATCAATGCGTTGCGACGGAGGGCGCGGCGTGGAATTCGCCGAAGCGCGGTGTCTCGGACGAACGCTCGATGCGGGCTGCTGCCCAGCTGCGCGAGCGTGACCGGGTCGGCAGGCCGAGGACCGCCGGACACCTGGGGCGACCACGCCGCCTCGGGGACGCGCCGCTCCCGGCCCGGCGAGGCGTTGTAGGGGCAGACCTCCTGGCAGACGTCGCACCCCGCGACCCAGTCCCCCATGCGATCCGCGAGGAGGTCGTCGATCGGACCTCGATGCTCGATGGTCAGGTAGGAGATGCAGCGTCGAGCGTCGAGCTGCCCGGGGGCGTCGAACGCGTCGGTCGGGCACGCCTCGAGACATCGTTTGCACTCGCCGCACGCGTCCCACCGGGCCTTGCGCAGATCGGGAGCGGCGTCCGGCCCAACCCACAGCGCGTCGGTGAGCACCGCGCCGAGCAGCACGTAGGATCCGAGCCCGGGCACGATCACGCAGCCGTGCTTGCCGATGAAGCCCAAGCCCGCGAGGGCGGCGGCGGCTCGCTCCAGCAAGGGCTTGGTGTCCACGCACACCAGCGCGTGCGCCCGGGGGCACTCGAGCTTCAGGCCTGCAACCACCGCGTCCAGTCGCCCATGCATCACGGTGTGGTAGTCGGCCGACCGCGCGTAGCGAGCGACGGGGCTCCCGCTCTCGCCGCGATAGGGCACCGCGGCGATCAGAGCCGTCCGCGCGCCGGCGAGCATCTGCGCGGGGTCCTTGCGCACCGCCGCGGTGCGGCGCAAGAACTCCATCTCGCCCTCCGCCCCCGCGTCCAAGAACCGGTCGAAGGCGGTGCGGGCTGGTTCGAAACCGCGGTGATCGAGCCGAACCGCGCCCAGCCGCAACAGGCCGACCTCCCCGGCCTTCGCGGCGATGCGCTCGAGCGCCGCCACGTCCAGCTCGGGCGAGTTCATCGCCGGATGCGCTCCAGCAGATCCCACATGATCCGGGCGGTGGCGCCCCAGACCGGAGGCTCGTGCACGGCGTAGCTGTGCATCTCGTACTCCAAGCCGCGCCACACGCTGCGGCCCTGGTTGGAGTACGCGCTCATCAGACGCGACAGCTCCGGCGTGAGCACGGCCGCGACTTCATCTTCGCTGGTGTTGCGGGGCAGCCACCCCGGTGGCGCCCACGCGACGTAGGGCCAGATACAAAAGCCCGAGGGCGTGGGAACGGGCGCGAGCCGACCGAGCACGTCGGCACCGCCCAGCGGCAAGCCCACCTCTTCGTTCGCCTCGCGCAGCGCCGTGTTGACCAGCAGACCGTCGCCTTCGTCCGGCTTTCCGCCAGGAAACGCGACTTGGCCCGCGTGTGTCCGCATGCCGCCGGTTCTCTCGATCAGGACGATCCGAGGATCGAGTTCCCGAGGACCATCGCCGGGAATCAGCAACGCAACGACCGCCGCGTCCTGGTACGACCACTCCACCGAGACCGACGGCCTCGGTGAACCTACGGCTTCGAGCCGCTGCGCGAACCGGTCCGGAATGCGAACCACGTCGTTGGACTACACCGAGAACGAGCTGCCGCAGCCGCAGGAACCGGTGCTCATCGGGTTGTTGAACTTGAAGCCCGCACCCTGCAGACCCTCGACGTAGTCGATGTTCGTGCCCATCAGGTACATGTAGCTCATCTGGTCCGCGACCAGCTTCACGCCGTTGCTCTCGAACTCGAGGTCGTCGGCGGCCTGCTCGTCGAAGAACAGATCGTACTGGAAGCCCGAGCACCCGCCGCCGAGAACCTTCACCCGCAGGGCATAGTTCGCTTCGATCGCCTCAGCCTCTCGGATTTCGGCGACCTTGGATGCGGCCACGTCGGTGAGGGTCAGCGCTGCCTCCATTTCGGCCGCAGGGGCGGCTTGGGGGGCATTGGGCTCTTGGGCGGAGGCGGTCTCGGTGCTCATGTCGAACTTCCCAGGTGTCGGGCTCGGGTCTGGACGGGGTGCGGCTTCTCCGCCGCTGCGTCCAGAACCTAACGTTGCGTCAACCTTGGTGGCGGACGGGAGAAACATGCGACCTACAGGCCTGCACGTCAACGCCTGGTCGTGAAGACCCGTGATTGACAGGTTACATGCGCATTTTCTACCGTCCAACGGTGCCGTGAGCGGGCCCCGAACGGAGGCCACGACGCGCACGGGAGATGTGTCCAGATGAAACGAACCGGCCTATTTTTGGGGATCTCGCTCACGCTCGCCCTCGGCGCCACTGCCTGCGACGGACGCAGCGACGCCATGGCCCGTCAGGTCGACTCGGTCCAGGGGGACAAAAAAGAAGAAACCCCGCTGCCCGAACAGGTCCCGTCCGATCCGATGCGCGAGCAATTGGAGCCCGTGCTCAGCAAGGTCTACGCGCTCAACATCGTGCCGCGCGTCGTGCAAGCCGACAGCGCGCCCGAGGACGGCTCGAACTACGCGCTCGAAGCAGGCGTCGCGGCGGTCGTGCAGGTGTCGCCCGGTTTGAGCAAGGAGGAGAAGGTCAAAGCGATCGTTCGCGGCGTCGCCGAAGCCGATGCGTGGGCCTTCCGCAAGAACGCGCGGCGCGACTACGCGGACCTGGTGCATCGCGTCTTCCGCGGCTACGGCAAGGACCAACGCGACCAGATCGTCAAGCTCTACGCCGAGCTCCGCCTGCTCCAGTTCTTCAACAGCGAAGAGGCGGCCGCGGCCGTCGCAGCCCTGCCTGCCGATCTACAGGGCCCCGTCGGGGAGATGCAGACCTACTACACGACCAACAAGGAGAAGGTGTGGGAAGACTGGATGAACGTGAAGATGTACGCGCGCCGCGTCGTCGCCGACGACGAGCCGTTCCGGAGCGTGCTGCGCGGAATCAAGAAGGAGCTGGGCAAGGAAGAGCCCGCCCCGCGTACCTGGGAAGACTCCATGGATCCGCAGTTCGCTGCATGGGCGGAGCAGGTCAAGGACAATGAAGAGCTCCTGACCCAGATCACCAACATGAAGGAGCTGCGCGAGCGGCAGGAGTGGCTCAGCGACACCCACTCTCTGTGGCTCATGGAGGGCTCGGCCAACCTGCCCGAGAAGGCCAAATCCGTTCGCGTCGACAAGGAGCTCGGCTTTGGGGTGCTCCGTGAAGATCTCGGCGGCGGCCACAACGAGCTCACCTTCGTCTTCTCGAAAGGTCTCAGCGGAGCCAGCCTCAAGAAGGCGTTCCTACGCTCGGTGATCTTCGGCCACCTGCTGCACGACTTCGGCATGCTCGCCACCGCAGGCTCCGACTGGGCCGAGCGCGACGCCGACAACGTCATCGACAGCCGCACGGCCATCGTTCCGGACGAGTTCGATCCGCTCTACGCAAAGTGCGGTTCGGGCGCTGCGATCGACACCCTGATCAAGCACTACAAGAACGACTACAAGATCCTCGAGGGCATGAGCGGCGCCAAGGACGAGGAGGCGATCCTCAACGCCGCGCACAAGTGCGTGATCTCGGGCGCCGAGGGGAAGATTCACCTGCCCGCGAAAGGGGACGACAAGGACGTCGAGGGACCTGCGCCCGGCAGTCGCCTCGCGTTCTTTCAGATGCTCGCGCGCTTCGAGAAGGTCGACGTGGACCTCGACGCGATGTCGGGCGACAAGGAAACGGCCGAGGACAAGGAAATTGCCGAGCAAGAGGCGCTTCTCAAGTCGCTGAAGTAGTCCCCGGCGTGCGTTCACGCCCCGCCGTGGTAGCGTCGACCCTCATGCGCGACGCGGCGGGATTGCTCTTGCTCGGGCTGGTCGGACTCTCCGGCTGCGTCGAGCGACTGATCGTCGAGCGCGACGCGGGGGGCTCGGGGTCCGAGAGTGACGCCACCACGACGGGCAGCAGCGGCGAGCCCGTGTGGAGCACCGAGGGCGTCCAGTGCAACGGCCCGCAGGACTGTCCGACGACCGCGACCTGCTTCGAGGGGGTCTGCGTCGGCACGGGCGAGCTTCGGATCTCACTGACCTGGCGGTTCATCAGCGACCTCGATCTGCACGTCACCACGCCCGACGACACGCACATCTCCTTCGAGAATCCAGACGCGGGGGGCGGACTGCTCGACGTCGACGACTGCGTCAGTGGCAGCTGCCTCGACGAGGACGGCACCCACGTCGAGAACGTCTACTTCCCCAATCGGCCGCCCGCCGGGCGCTTCCGCGTCTACGTGGAGAACTACGACGGCAACGCCGGCGGGCCCTTCGAGATCCAGGTGAGCGGTGTGACCAACGCCACCTTCACCGGCACGATGCCGGCCTCACCGACCACGAGCCAAGTCTTCGTCTTCGAGATCTGAAGGGCCCGATGAACGAGCCGTTCGCACGGCCCGTTCGCACCCCGTCGGGAATGGTGTCGACTCAGCCCGCGGGGCTGCCGCTCTGGCTGAGGGCAAACCCGGTCATGTCGCTGTACGTGTACGGGTTGGTGAGCCCGGTGAACGTGTCGTAGGTGCCCGTCACCGGGTCGACGCGCCAGGCTTCGGCGCCCTGCGACACGGCCCAGACGTTGCCCTCGAAGTCGATGCTGATCCCCTTGGCGTACCCGGGGATCGGGTAGTCCTGAACGACTGCCATGGTGTCGATATCCACGCCGAGCAGTCGGCTTCCGCTTCCCGCGACCCACAGGACGTCGTTGGCATCGACCATACAGCCGCCGCCCTGAGACCCGACGGACACGGAGTCCCACGTCTCGGTGACCGTATCGAAGCGAGCGAGCGCGCTCGAGCAGGTCCACGGCCGCCCTTGAGGATCGACGGTCATGCCGTACCCCGAGGGCGCGGGCCACTGCTCCAAGGTGAGGTCGTTGATGTCGACCTTGAACAGCACCTGGCCGCTGAGCATGCTGCCCCAGAAGTTGCCGTCACCATCGACCGCGCCACCGTAGACGCCGTAGGTGTTGGCGGGCTGGGTCGTCGGCACGGTGGCCTCGACGACACCGGTCTCCCCATCGAGCAGGAGGATCTCGATGTTGGCGCTGGTCCCCGCCGCGCCCGCGGTCCACAGCTTGGTGTTCTCGTAGCGGCACGTGCCGGTGGAGAACTGCCCCTGCGTCCAGGCGACCGGGCGCTGCGTGCTGTAGTTGAAGGGCGTGTGCCAGGCGATGCAGCCGTCTTGCCACGGCTTGACGTCGGCGGACCCGGTCGAGGTGTTGTTGGGGTCGGGGCATTCCTCGAGCCGGGCGCGGATCATCGTGACCCCGCCGCTGCGGTTGGCCACCGCCATGTCGCCGTTGAGGTTGACCGACGTGCGCGATGGACTGCCGATGCTGTCGGCACGAACCAGGTAGCGCCCTTCCTCGGCCAAGGTCTGGGTGTTGATCTTGGACACCGTGCCCTCGGGGCTGTTGGCCACCCAGATGTAGGAAAAGTCGGTGCCGAGCCCACTGCCACCCCCGCCGCCGCCACACGAGGCGTCCACGTCGGGCACGCCTCCAATGTCGAACTTCGGCGCGTCGGTCCCGTCAGAGTCGCCCGGTCCGGTGGGGCCAGAGTTGCTCGAGCCGCTGCCACTGTTCGAGTCGTCGGTGTCGCCACCGGAGCCCGAGTTGCCCGCGGTGAGGGTGGTGACGAGCGAGCCCTCGCCAGCGTCGCTCTGGCCCCCGTCGGCGTCTGCGCCGCCGCATGCCAGGCCCAGCGCGGCCATGCCAAGAATCCAAGTTCGTTGTTTCATCAGTCCCCCACGGCCAGGATGGCAGGGCAATGCACCGAGCACAATCGCTCCGGCCAGATCCCGGGTGCCCACCCCATGTTCTACGGGATCTCACGCGTGTAGGTCTCGCACGCACGGTGCGCCCCGCTGATCGCGCCCACGTCAGGGGCGTACGTAGACGACGCCGCCCTTGACCACGCCTGCGGGCCGTTCGAGCACGGTGATGTCGACGATCGGGTCGCCCTTCACGAGCACCAGGTCCGCGCGCATTCCCTCGGCCACGCGGCCGACATCCTGCAAACCAAGCAGCGTCGCCGCCCCGGACGTGCCGGCGACGATTGCGTCCATGGGGGACATCCCCTCGGCGACCATGAGGCTGAACTCGCGCCCGTTGCGGCCGTGCGCGAACACGCCGGCGTCACTCCCCAACGCGATCGACACGCCCGCCGCGTACGCCTTGGCGAAGCTGGACCGCATCTGCGGCGCGATGGCACGCGCTTTGTTAGCCGACGACTCCGACAGGGTTCCCGCGTCTGCAGCCTTCATCACGTGCTCCCCCGCGCTGAGGGTCGGCACGAGCACGGTCCCCTTGGCCTTCATCAGCGCGACGACCTCGTCGTCGAGAATGCTGCCGTGCTCGATGCTGTGTACGCCGGCTTCGACCGCTTCCCGAATGCCTTGGGTTCCATGGGCGTGCGCAGCGACCCGGAGATCTGCGCGATTGGCCTCCTCGACCGCGGCTCGGAGCTCGGGCACCGTCATCTGGGGGACGCCGATCGCGTCGCCCGACGACATCACCCCGGCGGTCGCACAGACCTTGATGACGTCGGCGCCGTGCTTGATCTGATACCGCACCGCCTTGCGCACCTCGTCCGGTGAATCGGCCACGCCTGCACGGTGGTCCTCCATCGTCGGCATCAAGCCCGGGCGATAGCCATGCGTCTCGTCGCAGTGTCCTCCCGAGATCGTGATCGCATAGTTCGCGACGAGCATCCGAGGGCCGGGGACGACCCCCGCGGCGATCGCGTCCCGAAGCGCTCGGTCGGCGAAGGATCCACCGACGTTGCGCACCGTCGTGAAGCCGGCCTGCAGCGTCGCCCAGGCGTTGGCCGTCCCCCGGAGCGCTCGGTCGGCGTCTTGCTCCTTCATCTCCCGCACGACCCCGCTCGGATAGTCGGGCGGGGGCGTGAAGGTGAGATGCACGTGCGCGTCGATGAAGCCTGGCAGCGCCGTGTAGCCCTCGAGCTCGAGCACCTCCGTGCCTTCACTCGCCACCAGATGCTCGCCAACGTTCGCGATGCGGCCCCCCTCGATGTAGATGTCGACGCCTGCTCGCGCGGGCCGCCCCGTGCCGTCGATCAGGACGACGTCACGAAGCAGCAGCGGACCGGCCGCGTTGTGTGGAGGCGGGCCGGCTTCGCTCCGCCCGGGGGCGACCCGAGCGGGGAGCGAGGCCACGGCATGGGGCGAGACGGCGCTGGTGCTGGAGCAGCCACCGACGGCGAGGACCGCGACCATCGCGACCATCGCGACCATCGCGACCGCCGCAGCCGGCGAGGCCGCCAAAACCGCGAAGACTCGGGACCACGCGCGCATGGGCCATGCATTGCACATCGCACACAAGCTCAGCGGCGGCGACGTGTGGCGAACGAAGGACCGAACGCGCCGTACCGGGTGGGCTGCCGGGACAGGAACGCCTGCGCGCCCGAGCGCATCTGCGCGGACTGGTCGGGGCTGAATCCGAGCACGCTGCCGCGGCGACAGCTGCACATGATGTTGGTTTGGGCCTTGCTGTGCCCCAGCCCGAACAGATGACCCAGCTCGTGGGCGAACGTCGTGTTGGGCGCCCCATCGGTCACCACGACGTACTCGCGCTCTCGCAGATCCCTGCGCAGACCCCGGTAGCGCCAGTGCAGGCCCCGAACCCGGCGACGCGCCCTGCGACGCGGCCGGTCCAGCTCCTCGATGGCAAAGACGTGAATGGTGCCGTCGTTGGGTGCGTAGCTCGCGAGCTGTCGCCGCTGCCCGGCCCGGGTCACGGCGCCCCAGCCTCGAGGAAGGTGCCGCACGGAGTGCACGTAGACCTCGATGCCGGAGCGCTCGAGCGCCCGATTCGCGCGCAGGACCCACTGGGTGAGGCGCGATCGCGAGGCGACGGGATCCCCCTCTTCGGTGGCCACGTGCACGGTCAGGGGAATTCGGATCAGCGCCCGCGCGTTGCGTTGGGTCCAGCGCTGGGCGTCCCGCTCCAGGCTCGGAACAGCCTTTCGACCCCGCGCCCAAGCGCTCGAGGACGGCAAGAGTGAAAGGACCGCCACGGACAGCAGCATGGTCCTCACCCACCGCGACACTCTCGAACTCGCTTGCCTCACCCGATCCAAACCCGTGATTTCATTGTGAGGGAAAAGACGCTTTCATGCAAAGAAGGAAGGGTCCACTTCTCGTGGTGCGCGGCCCGCGTTGGGCGTCTATGAGCGAGCGACGCGCACGCGCTTGTACTACGCTGTGACCGCGATGTTCGGATCATCGAGCCAGCCCGCGATCGACTTCCTGCCCGACGATGACGCCCGCGCGTGGGTCGCCGAGACGCTGCACGCGGTCGCGTCTCGGCTCGGTGAAGCCGCAGCGTCCCCGCGCGTCTTCAGCCGAACCAAGGCGCCGGCCAGTCCCGACGACCTGTTCGAGATGATGTGCGATGTGCAATCACAGGTCGGTCAAGGGGACGTCGACTTCGGGCTCGTCGACATGGTCGAATCCGCGCCGGAGATCCCACCGGGCTTTGCGCCGCTGGGCAACCCGACCGGACAGCTCATGCACACGTTCCGGCGCAACGACGAGTACGTCACGCTCGTGGCGCCCAGCATCTTCCGCAAGTCCGAGATCCTCTTCGCGAGCGCAGCACGGGAGCTTGGACGGATCGCGCTGTCGACCACCGGCGGGCACCACCTCGCGCCGCAAGAGTACGAGGCCGAAGCGGAGCTGGCCGCCGTCGCCATGGGCATGGGCGTGTGGGTGGCCAACGGCTCGTACGTGTTCCAGAACGCGTGCTGCGGCGGCGGCTGCGGCATCGACTTTCGCAGCCTGCGCACCGGACTCTCGATGCCCGAGGCCTGCTTCGCCGCGGCGCTGGATGGGCACCGCAAGGGCCTGAGCCGGCGCGCGATCGGGAAGCACCTCGAGAGCAACCAGCGGGGCGCGCTCAAGCGCAGCTGGGGGCACATCGCCAAGGCGCCCGAGCTCAAGAAGGCGCTCAGCAGCGGGGCTTCCGTCGGCGCGCTCGCGGGCTAGCCGAGCGCGAGCGCCACCTCGATCCGCCTCAGGGTGATGCGCGTCCACGCGTCCACGTCGGCCGGATGCACCCAGTCGCGCCCGATCGCGTCCCAGTCGGGGTCCGCGGGGTCGAGACCGAGCCACGCGACGTACGTCGGCTCGACGATCTGGAACTGACGCCCATACGGAAGCAAGAACCCGCCGGTCTCGCGACGAATCGACCGCGCTTGGTCGTACGACGCGCTCCAGATGTTCGTGATGCCGCCTCCGGTCTCCCGGTACATCAACATCCCCAGCTCGCGCGTCTCGAGCCGCTCCAAGACGTCGCGCGCGTGCGCCCAGCTTCGAAACCCGAGCTTCGTGGCCACCGCCTTCAGGCAGTGCCGGCGCTGCAGGCTCTCGCCGTCCGCCACCAGGCCCAGCGGCGCGGCCTCTGAGCGCTCGATGCTGCGCTGCAGCCGGCGTGCAGCGTGCTTGAGGTGCGAGACCAGCCCGCTCATCCGAGCTCCCAGTAGCCCGCAAAGTAGGCGCGGGCGAGCTGCCATCGACCCGCGGCGGTGTTCATGTCCAGCCGCCCCTCCTGCAGCGCTCGGTAACACGCCGCGAGCGAGACCTCGCCGGAGTTGTGGACCCCGGGAGGCTCGGACACCAACCCCAAGAAGGCGCAGCCATAGCCGACGTAGACCAAGCGCCTCGCCGCGTCGAAGGCGTCCGCCGCGGGCACCCCAACTCCGGCTGCCGAAGCGTAGCGCTCGAGCAGCCAGCCCACCCGCTCCGGCGGCAGCAGCAGCATGTTGACGATCGTGGCCAGGTCGACCCACCGATCGCCGACGTCGGCCGTGTCCCAGTCGACGAGCCAGATCTTCCGGCCGTCGTACACGAGGTTGGACGGGTTGAGGTCGAGGTGGCACAGCGCCTCCGCCGAGGGTGTCGGACCGCGCGCCATGAAGTCCATCCACGCCCGCTCGGCAAAGGCGGGGACGACGAACGGGAGCTGCTCGAGCACCGATCTGCACCGCTCCAACGGCGAGGCCTCCCGGGCCCCGAGCGCAGGATCGAGCGCGTGCAGCGAGGCGAGCGCGTCGACCACGCTGCCCAAGACGTCGTCGATGGAGGATGGGTCGAACAGGGCGCCAAACAACGAGACGCTGGGCACCTGCTCCGAGAGCACCGCCCGGCTCGGCGCGTCCCAGGCGATGACGCCCGGCGTCACGCCGCGCTGCGCCGCAGCACGCTGAATGGCCAGGGTGCTCCGCCAACGGTCCTCGGTGCGCCCGTCCGCGTCGAGCTTGAGGATGAAGCGCCGCGGTCCGGCGATGACCTCGAA
Source organism: uncultured bacterium (assembly GCA_963761755.1). Taxonomy (GTDB): domain Bacteria; phylum Myxococcota_A; class Polyangia; order Nannocystales; family Nannocystaceae; genus CAJXVA01. Next base: position 176,521 of record CAVXIC010000011.1, on the reverse strand, counting down.
GGTCTGCGCGCCGGACCGGCCAGACGTGCGCGTGTGGAGCTGCGGCGGTTCGACCAGCGTCATGACGCCGCGCAGGAGGGTCTCGGCCAACGCCGAGGGCTGTTTTGCATTCATTGCGGTTCTCCGTGGTGTTCCCCTTGACCGCTCCTGGGGACGAAGATGCAAGAATGTGAGACGCGACTCGAGGTCGGGTGCAGGGTGCGTTGGCTTTCGGCGGCGAGGCGGCCCTACCCACCTCGGACCGCGACGATAGCAGCGTGCCCCCGGCCGCGCCAGCGCCTCACCTCAGCCCGAAACGGCGGCGCACGTGATCGGATCCAGCCCAAGCCCCATCGGCGGCTCCAGGTCATCGGTCGCCACGACGCCGGGACGATCGAGCAGCTCCGTCGCGGCCATCGCCTCTCGGCGGCGCCACGCGGAGACCTCGAGCAGATCGAGCACGAAGCCCTCGGGGTCGCGCGTCGTGGCTCGGTCGACGCACGCCCGTACGAACCGTGCGGCGCGAGCGCGATGCTCAGCGATCTGCTCGGAGCGGGCGAGCGCCCCGCGGAGCTGCGCGGCGGCCGATCCTCCGACCCCCTCCAGCGCGGCGTAGTACCCGCTGCGCAGGCTCTGCGGGGTCGGCCGGGCCCGCGCGGGGTCGGCAGCGCCGCCCAGTCCCCGCGCTCGCTCGAGCCCAACGCACGTACCGCATCCTCCGTCGATCACCGCGTTGACGCAGCCTTGGTCCCAGGCGCTCTCGCAGCAGTAGGGGTCCTCGTCACAGACGCAAACCTCCACGTCGGGGTCTTCGCAGCCGGCGCTCGCATGGCCCACGCAGCAGCCTCGCGGCTGTGGTCCATCCTCGGGTGCGTCCGTGGCCGAGTCGAGATCCGCGAACGTGGGTGCCTGGTCGAGCAGGCCGCAGCGCTGCGACGAGTAGACCGGCGTCGTGAAGTCGACCGAGAGCACGTCGAGGACGAACTCCTCGTCCACGACGCCCAGCTCGAGCAGCGCCTGGACGTAGTCGGTGTCGGCTGCTGCCCGCTCGACGTAGGTGAGGCCAAAGAACGTATCGCGCGGGCCGACGAGGCCCTCGATGCGGCTGCCGATCGCCGTCAGCGCGGGCGCGTAGCGCTCCGGATCGATCGGGACCGCGTCGCCGATGCTCCAGGCTGGGTCGACGAAGAACGAGCTGGGGACCGAAGCGACCGGCTGGGGGCGTCCCAACTCCGAGGGCGTCCCGGCGCTCTGAAGGTTGATCGACGTGTCGCAGAACAGCGGCTCCAGCAGGGCCCGGGTCGAACCTCCGTGCAGTGCCGTGTTGGCGGGATCGGCGAGCGCGGCCGCGCGGTCGCGGTTCCAGCGGGCGTTGCCGGCCTTGATCACCTCCGAGAGTTCGGCGCCGGTGCTTCGCGCACCCAGCTCGGCGAAGCGATCGACGACCGCCCCCGCGCCGACGGTTCGCACGCTGGGGCTCTCCCAGTGCACCCAGGGGGCGTCGATCTCCCGCATCACCAGGCCACCGTCGGTGTGACACGACGCGCAGGCCGACGTGCGGCGCCGCTGCGGGTCGATCAGGTCGAAGGAGCTGCCATGAAAGACCCACTGCGCGCCCTCGCCCTGCCCCTGGAGCGCGTAGAAGTTGAAGGCGCGCGCCGGAGCATCGTAGGCGATCACCTGCAGGTCGCCCTCGGGCAGCTCGGGGTTGTCCGCGTCGATGTTGCCCGTGGCGAACATCAGCTCGTAGGGGAGACGCCGCCCGCACTGCCGGCCCACCACCGCCCGAACGACGTCGGACTCCTCGAGCAGCTGGGCGCGCTCGGAGACGATGCGACCAATCATTCCAGCGCGCGCGTCGCCGCTGCAGCGGTCGTCGTCCTCGAGCCGCAGCTTTTCGACGACCTGCGAGAACGCGCGGGGGCACGCGCCTGGCTGCTTGAGCACCTTGCGCGCGAACGTGTCGCTCAGCCCGTCGAGAAACGCGTCATCGACCGGACGGCCGCTGCCATCGACGACGTCCTGGCACGCGTACAGGCCCGGCGACGGGTCGTCGCACCCTTCGGTGTCGCAGGCCACCCCGCCGTCGGCGATCCGCCCCATGTCGTCGCCGCACCCCCCCGAGGAGACTCCCATGGCGAGCAGCACGACCAACGCACGGAGGGAGGAAGCGTTCAACGCGGCCAACCCTACGAGCGCCGGGGCCGGGCTTCAACCGGCAAGGCCGAATCGGCGTCGGCGAAGTCCCACGATGGCGAGCAGCGACAACAGGGACGGCGCCCCGCCCAAAGGCCCGCTGCTGCATCCACAGCCACCACCATCGTCGTCGCCGCCCGGCGTGGCGTCGGTGTCCGCGTCCGCCTCCGGACCCGGCTCGTCTCCGTCGGATCCACCGCCAGTGCCCGAGGTGACATCACCGGTGTCCCCCTCCTGCCCACAGCCGTCGGGCTCGAAGGCGCACGGCGGCTCGTCCATCGCGTACAGCGAACCATCGGGGGTTTGCAGCAGAAAAGCTTCGGCGGGGAGAGGCGGACCTTCGGCGAGCTCGGAGAGCACCGAGGCCGGCCACGCCACCACGTCCTCGAAGCTGCGGCCCCAGGCCTGCGCGACGGCTTCGCCGGGCACCAGGCGCTTGGAACCAGGGTCGATCCACCAGACCACATCGGCCTCGGCGGGATCGTCCGAGCGCACCAAGACCGGCTCGACCGGGAAGGGTTCGCCCTGGGGGAGGGCCTGCACGGTGGCCTCGGCGACGCTGGCGGCGTCCCAGAACGGAGAGAAGCCCCAGGCCGAGACCACCTCGGGACCCTCGATGCGTCGCGCCGTCCCCTCGGGGATCGGCGGAGCGGGGCAGGAGAACGAGGAGCTCGTCTCGATCTGGGCAGCTGCGCTGTCCTCGGAGCCCCCCGCGAACAGCTCGATCGCATGCTCCTGTCCGTCCTTCAGCGACCGCGGGAGTTCCAGCGTGAACCCGTGCTCGCACGATCCCAGCATCTCGCACAGCGACTCTCGATACTCATCGGCGACGATCTCCACCCCGACCGCGCCCGGCTCGCCCGGGGTGCCGTCGAAGTAGACCTGCACCGACAGCGGCGCGTCCGGGTCGTTCTCGTCCTGCGCCCAGCCGACGATGGACGAGCAGGCATCGACGGCGGTATCGCCCACGACCTCACCGGAGATTCCCAGCAGCTCCTTGTAGCTCTCGACCAAGGACATGTACGGGGACACGAAGACGAAGCCCACGCCCGCCACGTCCTGCCGGATGTTGTAGTGCAGGTGGTAGGTCGTCGGCGTCCCGCCGAACTCGTTGTCGGTGCGGTTGATCCGCTCGCCCTTGGCCAGCGCCTGGCCGTTTCCGACGACGTTGCCCGAGCCGTGCAGGTAGTCGAAGCGCGTGCCGTCGGCGGCGGTGATGTAGACCGAATAACTCCCGACGTTGGTCACGGTCCCGGCTTCGGAGGATACGTGCCAGTGCACGCCCGGCTCGCAGGTCGGGGGCCGAATGTCCTGCCCTTGGTGCCCCACGCCCGAGGGGCACAGCGGCATGTCCCAGCTCCTCGTCTCGCAGTAGTTGTCCCGCCAGGGGTAGCTGTAGTTCTCGAGGTCGCACTGCCCGCCTCCGGGACCCGAGCCGCCACCGTGGCCCCACACCTGCGAGTTGGGGAAGGAAGGGCCCGCCTCCATCGGATAGCGCATGCCCGGCACGTAGACGGTGTAGTCCTGCGCGCCCTGGCCCGACCCGGGCGCAAGATCTCCGGGCTCGAGGTAGTCGAAGTCGCTCCCGCCGGCCTGCGCGACCGCGGGTACGAGGGGTACGAGGGATACGAGGGGCACCAGCCCCAGCGCCATGACCGATGCAAGGCGCCTCATCGCGCGCCCTCCCGCGGCCCGACGTAGCGGAGATCTTCGACCAGCTCCATCGCGAACGCGCCGTCTTGGCACTGCGGCATGGTGGGACTCTCGCACTCCAGGCCCAGGTCGTAGGCGACGCCGTTCTCGATCCATGTGACCGACCAGATCCCTTCGTTTTGGGTGACGAACGCCTCGCGCTCGCGCACGCGCTCGTTGCCGGTGAAGCCGCCGCGCACGTGGGGATACACCTTCGCCTCACCGCTGGCGTTGAGGGTCACCGTCAGGTCCTCATGGCGCGCCCACGTCGCATACCAACGCGCGCCGGGCATGATCGTGGTGCTCCGGGCGAAGCCTTCGCGCGAGGAGACGAGGGCCGGAAGGGGGAGCGTGTCGAGGGCGGACCGGGCCTGGGCCGACATCATCGCCACCAGATCGTCGTCGATCGCCTCGTCGCTCGGCCACTGCGCCACGCGGCGCACTCGCTCGCCGCCGAGCACCGGCGCCCGCTTCGGCTGGGCCTCGCTTCGCAGCGCGTCGTCGGTCGCGGCCCGAGCGACCACCGGCGACGCCGCCTCATCGGCAGCGGCGCACCCCTGCAGGAGCAGCCCCGCGACCGCGAACGATTGGATGACTGACTTCATGATGGTTCCTCCACGACCGCTCACCAACCCCGGTGAAGTGTAGAACGAGTCCACGAGGTTCTCGAAGGATATCCGCCGCCGAACTCAACGTTCACCGACGTTCACCGGCGTTCACCCGAGCCCACGCCCCGCCCAGGTCATTCCTGGAGCGGCCGCTTTGTGATACCCCAAACGCCCATGAGTGGCATCAAGAGCGTTTCCACGGAGTCCCGCGTCTTCGATCCTCCCGCAGCATTCGCCCAGCAGGCCCATGTTGGATCCCGCGCGGCGTACCAAGCGCTCTACGACCGCAGCCTCGAGGACCCCGAGGGGTTCTGGCGCGAGATGGCCGAGCCCCTCCATTTCTTCACGCCACCCACCTCCATCTGCCAGTGGGAGCCACCCAAGGCCCGCTGGTTCGACGGTGGCACGACGAACATCGCCTACAACTGCCTGGATCGGCACATCGCAGCCGGCAGGGGCGATCGCACGGCGTTCATCTGGGAAGCCGAGGACGGCGAGGTCCGAACGCTGTCCTACCTCGACGTGCTGCGCGAGACCAACAAGGTCGCCAACGCTCTCGAAGCCCTCGGCGTGGACAAGGGCGATCGCGTCATCATCTACATGGGCATGGTGCCCGAGGCCGCCTACGCCATGTTGGCCTGCGTCCGGATCGGCGCGATCCACTCGGTGATCTTCGGCGGGTTCGCGGCCGACGCGGTCCGGGACCGCATCAACGATGCCGACGCCAAGGTCGTCCTCACCCAAGATGGCGCCTTTCGACGCGGCAAGGTCGTCCCGCTCAAGGAGAACGTCGACAAAGCGCTCGAGCAGTGCCCCGGCGTCACCGGCTCGCTCGTGCTTCGCCGGGCGGGCAACGACATCACGATGAAGGACGGGCGCGACCACGACTGGAACACGCTGGTCGCGGAGCAGTCCGGCGAGCGAGACGCCGAGCAGCTCGACGCCGAGCATCCGTCCTTCATCCTGTACACCTCGGGCACCACCGGCAAGCCCAAGGGCGTCATGCACACGACCGCCGGCTACATGGTCGGCACCTACGTCACCTCCAAGTACGTCTTCGATCTCAAGGAGGACGACGTGTACTGGTGCACCGCCGACGTCGGCTGGATCACCGGACACAGCTACATCGTCTATGGACCCCTGGCGGCCGGCGCAACGGTCGTGATGTACGAAGGCGCGCCCAACCACCCCGAGCCCGACCGGTTCTGGGAGCTGATCGCCAAACACCGCGTCAGCATCTTCTACACCGCCCCCACCGCCATTCGTGCGTTCATCAAGTGGGGCGACGAGCACGTGCTCAAGCACGACTTGTCCAGCCTGCGTCTGCTGGGCACCGTCGGGGAGCCGATCAACCCCGAGGCGTGGATCTGGTACCGCACGGTCATCGGCAAGGAGCGCTGCCCGATCGTCGACACGTGGTGGCAGACCGAGACGGGCGCGATGATGATGACCCCGCTGCCGGGCGCCATCCCTGCGGTGCCCGGGTCGTGCACCGTCCCCTTCTTCGGCGTCTCACCCAAGATCCTGCGCGAGGACGGCACCGAGGCCGACGTCAACGAGGGCGGATATCTCGTCATCGACAAGCCCTGGCCGTCGATGCTGCGGACGATCTGGGGCAACGAGGAGCGCTTCCGGGCGGCCTACTTCTCCAAGTTCGAGGGCGTGTACTTCACCGGGGACGGCGCGCGCAAGGACGAGAACGGCAACTTCTGGGTGATGGGGCGGGTCGATGACGTGCTCAACGTCTCCGGGCACCGACTGGGCACCGCCGAGATCGAGAGCGCCCTGGTCGCGCACACGAACGTCGCCGAGGCCGCGGTGGTCGGACGCCCCGACGACCTCAAGGGCCAAGCAATCGTGGCGTTCGTCACCCTCAAGAAGGACGTCGAGCCCACCGAGTCGCTGGCCGCCGAGCTGACCGCCTTCGTCGCGGACGAGATCGGCAAGTTCGCCAAGCCCGACACCATCCGGTTCACCGACACCCTGCCCAAGACGCGTAGCGGCAAGATCATGCGCCGCCTGCTCGGCGAGCTCGCGCGCGGTGAGGCGCCTCAGGGCGACATGACCACGCTCGAAGACATCTCGGTCCTCGCCAAATTGCGCGGAGACGACGAGTAGCTGGACACCAGCAACCGATGAGTAACGCTGAGCTGGCGTGCGGGGGCGGTGTATGCCCCCCAGAACCACACGGTCGAAGGACTAGCCGGCGGTGCCGAGGCACACCGAGGGAGTCTGGACGCAGCGGCCGACCCCAGCGTCGCTGGGCCGTCGGTTGGCAGCGGCCCTCGCACGATGGCCCACACGCTGCGTCCTCCTGCGGACAGTAGAGGCCGTCGGCATGGTGTCGCTGGTCTCGGCGTTACTCATCAACGCGCAGTTCCTGGCGTCCGCGTGTTCGCCTCGATGCGGCGCAAGATCTCGAGCATCTCCGAGGACCCTCCGCCCTCGATCTGCCGATAGGGTCGGCCCGGCTCGTCGATCGAATCTGCCTCTCGACCCCCGCGGCGATTGACCCGGTGCACCTCGTCGAGGATCTTCTGCTGCAGCCCGTTGGGGTCTTCGAACGCCTTCATCGCCGCGCCGGACATGGCTTCTCCGGTCATGTCGCGGACGACGACCGTTCGCACGCCCAAGAGTTTTTCCAACCAGTCGCAGGAGATCGCGACGTCGCTGACACGCTCCAGGGGGATCGAGCGAGCGCGAAACCCGATGAGCCCGGTGGTCACGATCACCCGAGAGTCGGTGAGCCAGTAACGGTGTTTGTTCACGTAGGCCCTGACCAGCAGGTACGCGAGCGGCAGCGCGAGGACACCGACCACCGTGAAGAGCATGACCATCAGCGTGGTGAGCAGGAGGTACTTCTGAAGCGGTCCGGTCTGCGGACGTCCCGACATCAGGAGCGTCTCCCCCTCCATCAGCGCGAGTCCGAACTCGGGGTCGAGCACCTCTGGTGCGCTCTGGGTGGCCTTGGCCGGGAGGTCACGCATGGGTGGGATCTCTAACCTGGGGCTGGCGCAAAGTGTTCCCGCCGAGCGAGTCCGCACGCCCCCGTGGGGTCGTCCGGCGGAAGCGCATGCCACCCCTGCGCGCCCGCCGGCGTTCGGGCCGTTTTGCGGGAAAACGCACCGAGAAAGGCTGGCCGGGCGTCGAACAAACAACGGAAAAGAGATGGCGGTTTGGGAGGCTTCCGCCTACCTTTCCTCCATCGACGTCGCACTCCAACAGGGCTCGAGAGCCCTCGCTGAAGAGATCGCTGCACTGATCGAGTCGCTCGACTTCGATGCACTGGTCCCCGAGGTCGTTCACGCCCAGGTGCTGTCCCTGCGGCGCCGGGTCAAGACGCTCACGCGGCGGGCCTCCAGCGACCAGGCCCTCACCGAGCTGATCGACCAGCTCAAGAGCGTGCTCGCCGAGTACACGCCCGACGCCAGCACGTGGGACGCGCTGCGGGCGGACCTGTCCGAGGCGTACGAATCCCTCACCTCCATTCTGACCGCCGACGACCCGGACAAACCGGCCCGGCCGATCAACTACAACCGCTCGCTGTTCCACGCTGGCTCGGGCGTCTTCGCGCTCACGCTCGCGCTGGCGGTGCTGCCGCTCGTGCAGCTCGTCTGGGTGTCGGGTGGGTTCGCGGTGTGGTCGTGGTCGTGCGAGATCGCGCGCCGGGTTTCGCCCCGCGCCAACGCGGTCCTGATGCGCGGGTTCAAGCACGTCGCGCATCCCTCCGAGTGGAATCGGGTCAACTCCGCCACGTGGTACGCAACGGCCGTCTTCGGTCTCACGCTCACCGGGTCGCTTCCGCTCATGGTCGTGCCGGTCGCCGTCCTGGCGTTCGGAGACCCTGCAGCGGGAATTCTCGGCCGCAAGTTCGGCCGGACCCCGCTCGTTCATGGGCGCTCCCTCGAGGGCACCAGCGCGTTCGTCGTGGTGGGCACGCTCGCCGGCGCGCTCACGCTCGCGCTCGCCCGGCCCGAGTATGGCTTGTTCGAGCTCCTCATCGTCGCGGGCGCTGCAGGTCTCGCCGGAGCGCTCGCCGAGCTGTTCAGCCGGAGCGTCGACGACAACCTCTCCGTGCCGCTGGCCGCATTCGCTGCCACGTTCACGGCGCTGTCGGTCCTCGGCCTGTCCTGACATCTCGCGGTCGCGATTCCGCGCGGCCCTTCGGCGGTGCCCAGGCGGGTGGACTCCGGCACGCCGCTCTGCGAACGTGCCGCGATGCCTGACTTGAAGAAGATCTTCCTGGTCGCTACGTCCACCATCGCGCTCACCGGCTGCCCCGACGACGAGGGGACGACCGGCTTGGGTATCGGTGTGGGCTCCACCGGCGACGCGACGACCTCGGGAACGTCCAACGGCGTATCCGAATCGGCTTCCGCGTCGAACTCCGGCGACGGTTCCTCCTCGACGTCCACCGCGTCGAACTCCGGCGACCCCACGACCGCTGACTCGACCGCCGAGTCGACCGCAGGCACCGACTCGACCACCGACACGACCACCGGGACCGACTCGACCACCGGCGACGAAGAGACCTCCGGCGAAACAACCTCCGGCGAGACGACCAGCAGCTCGACCGGAGATGAGTCCAGCTCGTCCACCGGCCAGATGGGCGACGGAACCCACCAGCTCTACCAGGGAGTCTTCAACGGCGCGCAGTACGAGTACGGCTTCGGCAACGCCATCGAGATCCTCGACATCACCGGAGGCCCCGACGATACGGACTGGTCGCGGTGGGCCATGCTCAACGGCAACGGCTCGTACCGCCTGTACTTCATGCGAGAAGGTGGTGACGACACCATCTATCAGTTCGTCTACAACCCGGTCACGGAGGACTACGAGTTCGGTCTCGGAGCCGCGATCGATGAGCTCGGCATCACCGGTGCCCCCGCCGACGCAGACTTCTCCAGCTTCGCGATGCTCTACGGCCAAGACGAGTTCCGCCTGTATGCGCAATCCATCTCCGACCCGCTGCGCGTGCATCAGTTCGCCTACAACTCGGCCACGCAGAGCTACGAGTACGGCTTCGACGGGGCCATCCCGGAGATCGACGTCACGATGTTCCCCGCCGCCACGGACTTCTCGGGCTGGGGGATGCTGTGGGAGAACGACGTCTATCGGTTCTACGCGTTCTCGGACTCCAACCACGACGCGGTTGCCCAAGGCGCCTACAACTCCTCGGCAGGCGACTATCAGTTCGGCTTCGACTCGATCCCGGTCATCGACATCATCGGATTCCCCGCCGACACCAACACGGACGACTTCGCCATGCTGCACGACGGCGACGACTTCCGCCTGTACATGATGAGGGAGTGACCCGACCCGGTCGCGTCGCTCACAGCAGCGGAAGCTGGGGCGGCGCGAGCCTTTCGATCACTTCCTCTTCGACCCGGGTCATCCAGCCCTCCCGGTCCTCGGGCTCGAGCAGCATCGCGGACAGCTCCCGGCGCTTGATCTCCCGCCGCACCCCCTCCTCGACCGCGCGCTGAAAGCTCGGGTCGGTCGCACGGAGCCCGTCCGGGCTGGGGTCGTCGATGATCGGCACGAGGACCAGCAGGTCGTATGTCGCCATCCATGCGCCCACGAGCGCGTCCAAAGCGGCCTGCCGCCCCGCCGCCAGCATCATGTAGACGTAGTTGTCGAGCACGCTGCGGTCGCAGACCACGACCGGATAGCGCGCCGAGGCCACGATCTCCGCCGCCACCTGCGTGTGCAGGATCCACGACTGCGCAGCGACGCTCGTCGCCTCGTTGATCGGAAGCGGACACTGTCGTGCCACCTCGTGGACCACCTCGAGCGACACGTCGCGTGCCTTCAGCCGCGCCGCCAGCCCGTAGCAAAGCGTCGTCTTGCCCACCCCGTGACTTCCGATGAAGGCGAGCTTGAGACGCTGCACGTCGACCATCGCAGCGAGTCTACGGCACAAGAAAAGAACCCCGAAGCCGCCAGCAGAAGCAAGCCCGTCAGCGCGCCCTTGGAGGGATGAGCGAAGGGGCCCCCGCCCCGCAGCGAGCGCCATAACGCAGCACGCGAAGCCCCCCGAACGCCCGACCAGAAGCAAGCCCGTCAGGGCTCAACGCAGCACGCGAAGCCCCCCGAACGCCCGACCAGAAGCAAGCCCGTCAGGGCGCCCTTGGAGGGGTGAGCGAAGGGGGCTCCGCCCCCGCAGCGAGCGCCCTCAGCGCCAGCAGGGGCGCGAAGGGGCTCCGCCCCCAGCGAGGGGAACCGAGGTTCCCTTGATGCCAGGATCGGGTGAGCGAAGGGCTCCGCCCTCAGCGAGGGGAACCGAGAGGTTCCCCTTAATGCCAGGATCGGGTGAGCGAAGGGGGCTCCGCCCCCGCAGCGAGGGGAACCGAGAGGGTCCCCTTAATGCCAGGATCGGGTGAGCGAAGGGGGCTCCGCCCCCGCAGCGAGGGGAACCGAGAGGTTCCCCTTACTGCCAGGATCGGGTGAGCGAAGGGGGCTCCGCCCCAGCGAGGGAACCGAGAGGTTCCCCTTACTGCCAGGATCGGGTGAGCGAAGGGGGCTCCGCCCCCGCAGCGAGGGGAACCGAGAGGTTCCCCTTACTGCTAAATCAAGAACGGCGCGATGACCACGGCGACGATCGTCATCACCTTGATCAGGATGTTCAGCGCCGGTCCAGCGGTGTCCTTGAAGGGGTCGCCGACGGTGTCGCCGATGACGGACGCCTTGTGGCGATCCGAGCCCTTGCCGGTGTTGATCGACGGATCGTAGTCACGCTTCTGGTCCTCCACCTGCTTCTTGGCGTTGTCCCACGCACCACCGGCGTTGGACATGAAGATGGCGAGCATCACGCCAGAGACCAAGGTGCCGGCGAGCAAGCCACCGAGCGCCGAGGTCGACCACAGGCCGACGATGACCGGGGCGGTCAGGGCGAGCATGCCCGGGGCGACCATCCGCTTGAGCGAGGCCTTGGTCGAAATCTCGACGCAGCGCTCGACCTCGGTGTCCTTGGCTGCCGCCATGACCTCGATGACCTCTTCTTCGGTGAGCTCGCGGTCTTCGTCCTCGGCCGCTTTCACCTTGGCCAGCGCCGGGCGCAGGCTGGGGATTTCGCGGAACTGGCGACGCACCTCTTGGATCATGTCCATGGCCGCATCACCGACGGCCTGCATGGCCATCGCGGAGAAGAGGAACGGCAGCATGGCACCGAGCAGGAGGCCGATGAGGACCTCGGGATCGGTGAGCTCCATGACGGCGCCCGTCGTCGTCTTGTAGGCAGCGAACAGCGACAGCGAGGCGAGTGCCGCCGAGCCGATCGCGAAGCCCTTGCCGATGGCAGCGGTCGTGTTGCCGACCGCGTCCAGGTTGTCGGTCCGCTCCCGAACTTCGGGGGGAAGGCCCGCCATCTCGGCGATGCCGCCCGCGTTGTCGGAGATCGGGCCGTAGGCGTCGACCGCGAGCTGAATGCCCGTGGTCGACAGCATGCCCAGCGCCGCGAGAGCCACGCCGTAGACCCCGGCGTAGTGGTTGGCGCCGAAGATCGCGGCTGCGATGATCAGAATGGGGATGGCCGTCGAGCGGAAGCCGACGCTGATGCCCGCGATGATGTTGGTCGCAGGACCGGTCATCGACTGCTCGACGATGCTGTTGACCGGAGGCTTGCCCTTCGAGCAGTAGTAGCCGGTCACGATACCGATCGCGACGCCAGCTGCGAGACCGCCGGCCATCGGCACGAACAGGTCGAGCGTGCTCATCGTTCGGCCGTCGAGCGTCATGCCGCCAGAGGCCGACGCGGAGCCGACGAAGTAGTCGATGATGAACCACGACAGCGCCAGCATCATTGCCGCGGCGCCGAAGGACCCACCGTCGAGCGCGAGCTGCGGGTTGCCGCCCTCTTTGACCTTCACGAAGTAGGTGAAGATGACCGAGACGATGACGCCGACGGCCGCGATGGTCGTCGGGAGCAGCACCATCTCGAGGCTGCCGCCGCTGGCGACCGCGCCCAGAATCATGGCGCCCACGATCGAGGCGACGTACGACTCGAAGAGGTCGGCACCCATGCCGGCGACGTCGCCGACGTTGTCGCCCACGTTGTCCGCGATGGTCGCAGGGTTGAGCGGGTGGTCCTCGGGGATCCCGGCCTCGACCTTGCCGACGAGGTCGGCGCCGACGTCCGCCGCCTTGGTGTAGATACCGCCGCCGACTCGAGCGAAGAGCGCGATGGACGAGGCGCCCATCGAGAACCCGGCGAGCAGGTTGACCGTCTTGATCAGGCCAGCCTGATCCGTCATGGCGCTGAACTGGCTGTTGAAGAGAATGAACAAGCCACCCATGCCGAGCAGCGCGAGGCCGACGACGCTCATGCCCATGACCGCGCCACCCCGGAAGGCGACCGTCAGTGCAGGGGGCAGGCCTTTGCGCGCCGCCGATGCGGTGCGAACGTTGGCCTGCGTCGCAACCTTCATGCCGAGGTAGCCAGCAAAGCCCGATGCGGAGGCGCCGACGATGAACGCGAGTCCGATGAGGGCCGAGCCACCTTCGAGGCTCAAGTTCATGGCGACGAGCAACCCCGCCACCACGACCACGAAGCCCGCGAGCACCTTGTACTCAGCGGCCAGGAACGCCATGGCGCCCTTGGAGATCTGTTCGGCAATGGTCTGCATGACCGAGTTGCCGGCGTCTTGTTTACCAATCCAGCCGGTCGTCACGAAGCTGTAAGCCAACGCGACGAGCCCGGCGATCGGGAGCAGGTAGATGAGATTTTCCATTTGCGACGGTGTCCTTCGAGGGGGGCTCGAAAAGCGGGGCCTGATTACCAGAAAACCGGAGGTCGCGGGGGCTGCGTGGACGTTCGCCCTCGAAGAGCCGGTGTCAGTCCGAGGCTGATGCCTTCGGTGCAGCCCGAGCTTCGTTCGAGCCGGTTTGATTGATTTCGTTCATGGCGGCCGCGACCCCACGGGTCATGACCGCGGTGGCGGCCTGCTCTGCGCGATCCACGAGATCGCGGAGATCGGCAACATCGGAGGCTGTGGCCGTCGAGAAGTCCTGCAGAACCCACGCCGCCACATCCATGTTGCCCCGGGCCGGCCGGCCTATGCCGACCCGCACCCGCAGGAAGTCCTTGGAGCCCAGGGCCGAGACGATGTCTCGCAGACCGTTGTGCCCCCCATGGCCGCCGCCCTTCTTGATGGCGACACGGCCCGATGGGAAGTCCAGCTCATCGTGAACCACGACGACTCTGGACGGTGGCACCCGGTAGAAGGTGCTCGCAGCACCGACCGACCGGCCGCTGAGATTCATGAAGGTTTGCGGCTTGAGGACGACACAGCGGCCAAACGGACCGCTGACGCTGGAGAACTCCCCATGGAACTTCTCCCGCCAGCCATCCGCCCCGGGGGTCCCATGCCGATCGAGCCAGCGCTCGACCGCCATGAACCCCACGTTGTGGCGGTTGCGGGCGTACTTCGGGCCTGGATTCCCAAGCCCGACCAACAGCCATGGGGCAGCGTCGGCCATCGTGCGGGCCCGCTACTTCTTCTTGGCCGGCGCTGCTGCTTCTTCTTCTTGCTTGGCCTTGGGCATCTCGACCACGCACAAGCGGGCCTCGGCCGGCTCGACCAGGCGGCCCGTCTCCAGCGGCACGTCCTTCATGCGCAGCGACTGCCCTGCTTCGACGGCGGAGATCTCGACGAGAAGCTCGGCGGGAACTTCGGCCGGCTTGGACGCGACGCGGACCGTGCGACGGAACGTCTTGAGCTTGCCGCCCTTGACGACGCCGACCGGACGACCCTCGAAGCGCACCGGAATCTTGCGCACGACCTCTTGGTCGGGATCGACCCGCATGAAGTCGATGTGGCGAACCTCGCGACGAACCGGATGCACCTGCACGTCGGTGACGACGGCGGTCTGCTTGCGCTCCTCTTTCCCGTCCTCGGTGATCGACAGGGTGTACATCGTGTTCCAGCTCCGATCGGGATCGGTGGCCTTCATCAGCTCGTTGGGGTTGACCGCCAAGGAGACGTTTTCGCCGCCGGAGCCGTAGAGGACGGCCGGAATCTTGCCGTCGCGTCGGAGGCTGCGCGCAGCACCCTTGCCACGCTTGTGTCGGACGGAGACGTTGACATTGCCGAATTCACTCATGGTGTTTTCTTCCTACGTTCGGTTTTCGGGGCTCGGATAGGTGCACTCGCACGCCGCCAAGGTGCCCGGAGGCGGGAGAATGGAGGAGGGTGCCCAGGAGTGTCAAATGCAGGAGGAGGTGCGACCTCACTGCCCCGAAAAGCGCGAATCCGCGCAGAGCGCGGTCCCCGAGGACGGCTATGGCCTCGAGAGCAGCTGTTGGGCAGCCTTCGCGACCCGAGGATCGTCATCCTTGGCCAGCGCCGCGACCCGGGGCACGTCAGCGGCGTGGTCCGCATCGATGCGCGCCAGGGCCCGGAGCGCGACCAAACGGGCGTCCGCATCGGTCGACGAGAGCGCCCGCTCGAGCACGTCGAGCGCCGAGCGGACCTGGAGCGCCCCGAGTGAACGCATCGCCTCGAGTTTGACGCCGGCATCCTCATCGGCCGCCGCGGCGAGCAATGGGTCGGCCAGCTCCGCACCATCGGGCCGTCGGGCGATCGTGCGCGCCGCCGTGAGCCGGACTCCAGCGTCCGCGTCGCGCAGGGCGTCTTCCAGGCCGCGAAGCGCCGAGGCATCGTCGACGGTCCGCAGCGCTGCGGTCATGGCGAGGCGAACGGTCGCCTCCGGCTCATCGGCGAGAAGGTCCACGAGCGCGGGGCCGAAGGATCCCCCGGTCCGGGGGAGCGCCTCGGCCAGCGCAGCGCGCAGCTCGGGCGACTCCTTGCCCGAGACGAGCCGGTCGATGAACACGACGGCTGCGTCGGGATTGCGAACGAGCGGCCCGGTCAGTCGCATCGTGCCCGCGCGGGTCGAGCGGGGCGAGAGCGCGTAGAGCGTGTCGACCAGCTGGGGCTCCTGCCCTCGAAGGCGGTCGAGCTCCGCGGCCACGAACTGCTGCCAGTCCGATCCCATGGGGTTGGGGGGTTTGGGGTTGGCCACCGTCCCCGGCGAATCGACGGCGTTCGCGGCCGTGGAGGCAACCTCCGGAGCGTCATCTCCGTCATGGGCGAGCCCGGCGCGGTGCGCATCCGACTCGACCGGAGCTCCGTCACAGGAGGCGAGCCCGAGCGAGCAGAGCGTGGCGGCGAGGATTGTGGCGTTTCGGATGTTCATCGCGAGGTCTCCAGAAGGTGCATCGCCGAGGTCCACCAGTCTCCGGCGGGCGTACGCAGCACGTTGGTGCCGCAGTGCACTTCGCCCAAGCCGAGGTGATAGACGTCCCAGTTGTCGACGTAGTGGAGCTCCATGCCCTCGGGCATCGCCGCGGTGAACGCGTCGATGAACGGGTCGGAGCTCTGGTCGTTCTCCACGGTGCGGAAGAACGGGTCGGGGATGAAGAGGTCGACCGGTCCCGCCTCGGGGTTGGAGACGATGAGGTTGACCATCCCCGGAATCAGCGCCGCCGCGCCGCAGCCCGAGATGTCCTCGAAGAGGCTGGGGATATAGATGATGTCGCTCTCCTCGAGCCCCAGCTCGGCGACGAATCTGTCGTGGATGGGATCGAGTTCGTCGGCCTGGAGGTCGAGGTTGTAGGCGCGAAGCCCGGCGTCGTTCTGCAGGCTGCCCGCCGTGGGGTAGCCGTGGTCGGGACCGTAGCGGGCCAGCTGCATGCCGGAGGGCAGATCGTCGAGGATCTCGTACGCCGCGTCGACGTCGGACAGCAGCAGCTTGAACCCCTTCTCGGAGCTGGGGTCGGGCACGAAGGAAGAGAACTCGTCCACGTGCCCGACGCACAGCCACAGCGTGTCGAGTTGGAAGGGCTCTTGGAGTCGCTGCTCGGCCAGGAAGTCGCCGAGTTCGGTTTGAAGCCCGTTGGTTCCGGTCCGTCCGTAGTAGATGCGGCCGAAGGGGTAGTCCACGCCGTCCACCGTCACCGGTGGCGAAGCCTCGAGGTTGCCGAAGGAGTCCCACGACGTCGCGGCCGCGGGGTCTCCCCAGCTCGGCGCGATGAAGCCCGGCCCGACGAACTCGTCTTCGGCCAAGGGGTCCAGGCCGCGATCTCGCACGGAGTCGATGACGGTGTCGAGCCGGAGCCCGCCGACCCCGGTCGAGGTCGCGAACTCGATCTCGTCTTGGACCCACACGTCGAACCCGTACGTCGCGTCGTCCACCGGTGTGAAGTCGTCGCCGAGCACCGACTCGTAGTCGGCGATCATCGCCGCGTTGTCGCCAAAGTTGGCGTCCACGTCCATCGCCCACACGCCCTCGCTGGGCTGCAGATGGTGATTCATGATGAGGGGCGACCCCATCATGCGGATGTCTTGGCTCGAGAGTTCTTCGCCGTCGGGATCCAGGAGCAGGACCTGAAGGCCGCCGACCGTGCCGTAGTCTGCGAACTCGACGAGCAGCTCGGTGCCTTCGGGGCCTGGTTCGAAGTTGTACCGGTCCGCGGTGCCCTCGGTCGAGACACCGATCGCGAACGTCTCGCCGTCCCAGACGCGGAACTGCGGGATGTCGCCGCTGGCGACCAACTCGACGGAGTAACCCGCGGGCGCGCCGGGGATGTCCAGGGACGAGACGTCGTCATCGGCCTCGAACAGGAGCTGCATCCAGTCTGCGCTCCCGTCGGAATCGTCGTCGTCGAGGTTGGGGACGCCGAAGACGTCGGCGACCACGAAGGTGTCCGGGTCGAAGACATCGACGCCGGTGTCCGTACCGGTGCTGGTGTCGACCGCGTCCGGGCCCGAGCTCGTCGTGCCATCGGTCCCACCGGAGCCCTCGGTTCCGCCGCTTCCACCTCCGGTGTCATCGGCGACCGTCCCGCCCGCCTCACCGTCGCCGCCACCGCTTCCATCGTCTCCGCAGCCCGATGCGACGAAACCGACGAACGCGATTGAAGCCAACCCTTGCCACGACCGACGTTTCACGAGGAGGACGCTACGGCGTCGCGATGCGCTGCGCAATCCCGGCTCGTCCCACGCGAACCGGCGCTGACCGCACCGGCGGGCCCTTCCGCTGCCGTTGCCGACCCTTCGGCCGGTTCTCACCCGAACCCTCCTTCTATTCGAACAAGGACGAGATCGAATCACCGTGGTGGATGCGCTTGACCGCTTCACCCAGCAGCCGACCCATCCCGAGGACCTCGAGCTTGTCGCACTGCTCCTGGCGGGTCTGCTGCGCGATCGTGTCGGACACGAGCACCTTGCACAGCGCGCTGTTGTTGATGCGCTCCATCGCCGGGCCGGAGAAGACGCCGTGGGTCGCCGCAGCAGACACTTCGGTTGCTCCATGATCCATCACGGCCTGAGCCGCGTTGCACAGCGTGCCTGCCGTATCGATCATGTCGTCGACCAAGATCGCCTTCTTGCCCTTGACGTCTCCGATCAGGTGCAGCACCTGGCTGACGTTGGGCTTGTCCCGGCGCTTGTCGATGATGGCGAGGGCGCATCCCAACGCCTTGGAGTAGATCCGCGCTCTCTCGACGCCGCCCGCGTCGGGCGAGACGACGACGGTGTTGTCGCCCTTGTAGCCGTGACGCTCGAGGCGATCGATGAGCACGGGGCTGGCGAAGAGGTGGTCGAAGGGGATGTTGAAGAAGCCTTGGATCTGCCCCGCGTGCAGGTCGACGGAGACGACGCGTGTCGCTCCGGCGGCGGTCAGGAGATCGGCGACGAGCTTGCTGCTGATCGGGGTGCGCGGCTTGACCTTGCGGTCCTGTCGGGCGTAGCCGAAGTAGGGCAGCACCGCGACGATGCTGCCCGCCGACGCCCGCTTGAGCGCGTCGATCATGATCAGCAGCTCCATGATGTTGCGGTTGGGCGGGCTGCACGTGGACTGCACGATGAAGCAGTTCACGTTGCGCACGTTCTCCCCGATCTCGACGAAGATTTCCCCGTCGGAGAACTTCTCCACCCGAGACTTGCCGACCGGCGTTCCCACGTACTCGGCGACATCGCGAGTGAGCTGAGGGTTGGAGTTGCCGCCAAAGATGCTCAGGGTCTTGTTCATCGGGGCCTCGCGACGCCCCGATGCTCGCAGACCCACTCCCTCAGATCGACCCCCGCGATCCGATCGGACCGCACGTGTGCTCCGCCGGGGGATGACTCACGAAAAACCCCCGCGACCAGAAGGACGCGGGGGTTCGTGTTGCAGGGGCGGCAGGATTCGAACCTGCGAATACCAGGATCAAAACCTGGCGACTTAAGCCACTTGTCGACGCCCCTAGAAGGGTTGTTCGCCGGCCCATTGGGCTGGTGAGTGGGCGGCTTTATAGGGCCCGCCGGTTGGGGCTGTCAATCATTCCTCGCGAACTCGTGCTGATCCCGGAATCTACCGCCGGAAACGAGCACGCCGCCGGCCGGAGATCGTCCCCGCGCAACAAGCGCGTTCCTCACGACGACCGATGGCGCAGCCTCGATGCGATCACCAGACCACGACCGGGCAGTTCACCAGCATCGACTGCTCCTGGGGATCGGCCGCCAGCGCCGACGCGAGGTCCACGACGCTCTCGAAGGCTGCCTGGGGATAGAGGCTCAGCCTCCACAGCGGTGAGTAGGAAGGGTCGGTCGGGACCGCGGCGAGCACGTTGTGGGTTCGCCCCTGGTCGTCGACACAGAAGGAGCCGTCTGCCGTTCGGCAGGCGTAGATCGGCACGTAGTCGACGGCGTCACCGCGCACGCGGATCTCGGCCTCGTCGAAGGTGAACGCGAACCCGAGCTGGTCCTCGATCCAGACCTGCGTGAGCTGCCCCTGCGACGCGGCGCGCACGGCCGCGCTGCCCTCGGGCACCAGCGGCAGGTTCGAGACCTCCCTCGTGCGGGTCTGCGGATAGCCAGCCTCCTCGAGCTCGATCGCGCTGGTGATCGAGTTGGCAACGTAGCCATTGGGCACCTCCACCTCGACCCATTCCCAGAAGTCACTGTAGGCCAGCTGACCGGGGACCGCCGAGACGATCGCCCGCTGCTCTGGGATTGGCTCGCCCTCGGCGTCCACCAGACGGTAGGCGAGCATCGTGCGGGAGGCCGAGATGCCGAAGTCGTAGTAGGCGACGGACTGGCCGTCGGGTCCGAGCCCCTCCGCGAAGAAGGCCGCATCGAAGTCGATCGGAGCGCCGGCTTCGGGCAGCCCGGGGTCGTCGCCTCGCGCCTCGGCGAAGCGATCGATCGCAACGCGCTGGACCTCGCTGGGGTCGAGCGCGGGACCGTGGATCTCCAGGGCCGCCCCGGCCTCCGGGTCCGAGCAGGCCAGCACCATGCCGGACAGCACCACCATCACGGTTCGCCTCGACGCTTTGTCAGCGATGCTCACCCACAGACCGTACGTTTGTCCCGGCCCGATGGCCAACTCCGCGGGATTCCTCGAGGCACGGCGCTTGCTCTGCAGGCCCCCGTGCTTGCGCCCATCCTCGCTGCGTCCCTCCTGCTCGCTCCCGCCGCCCGCAGCGAACCTCCCGGCGCGACCCCCGACGCGACCCCCGACGCGCCGCCTGGGGCGCCACCGGGGGCCCAGGCCATTGCGCCGCTGCGGGACCAGTGCAACCGACCGGCCCGCTCCGCGACGTTCCGCATCACGCTGCCTCGCGAGGCCGAGCTGCACGACCTCGTCGAATGGATGATGAGCGTCAGCTGCCAGAAGTTCATCTGGGCGGAGGACCTGCGCACCCGCAAGGTCAACATCATCGCCCCCGAGCCGGTGACCATGGAGGAGGCCTATGCAGCCTTCCATGCCGCGCTCGCGACGATCGGCGCCACCGTCGAGCCCGCGGGAGACTTCTACCGCATCGTGGAGACCTCGCAGATCGCCACCGCGAGCTTTGGGGTCTATGGACCGGGCGCCGAGGTGCCGACCAACGAGCGCTTCGTGACCAAGGTCTGGCGTCCAGCCCCGGGGCGCGCAGCCCTGACCGCGTCGGTCCTGACCGAGCTCAAGACCGACGGTGGCGTCGTCAAGACGGTCGGCGACGTGGTGCTGGTGACCGACACCGGCGCCCGGATCCGAGCCCTCGAGCGCCTGCTCGACGAGCTGGAGATCCCCGAGGGACCCCACGAGAAGGTGCACCTGTACGGAGTGCGGCACGGGGACGCCGAAGCGCTCGCCGAGGTCGCGCGCGCGGTCTTCACCGAAGGCTTGCTCGAGGCGACGTCGGCCCCCGCGGCCTCCACCACGTCGGCGGCTCCCAAGACCAAGGGCAAGACCAAGGGCAAGACCAAGGGCAAGGCCAGGGCCGACGACCTCCCCGCGACGACGTCGGCGTCCGCATCGAACCCTCCCTCGATCACGGTCGACACCCGTACCGGGACGATCATCGTCGTCACGACGGACGCGACCTACGCTGCGATCTCCCGGCTGCTGGACGAGCTCGACGTCGACGGCGGCGAGGGTCGCGAAACCCTACGGGTGATCGAGCTGTCACACGCGGACGCACTCGAGGTCGAAGGCGTCCTCAACAATCTGGCCCAGGGCGCGGATCCTCAGCGGGAGGGGAAGACCGTCAAGGCCTCGGCGGTGGGCGCGACGATCAGCGGTTCGGTGCGGGTGACGGCCCACATCGCGACGCAGTCCCTGATCGTCAGCGCCAACGCGCTCGACTTCGCGGCGCTCGAGCGCGTGGTCCGGCGGATCGATCATCCCCGCCGGCAGCTCTACCTGGAGGTCTACCTGCTCGAGGTCCGGGCCGAGCTGCGACGGACGATCGACGTCGGCGCCCACGTCGGCAACCAGGCCGCCGGCGGCGTCGGCTACGTCAGCAGCAAGCCCGGTGACGCCAACGCCCTGCAGTTCTCCCCGTCCCTGCTCGACGGACTCACCGCGGGACTCATCGGACCGCAGCTCTCGGGCTCCCTGTTCGGCACCTCGACCGACGTCCCCGCCTTCGGCATGACCCTGCAGGCCCTCGAGACCCAGGAGGACATCGACATCGTGGCACAGCCGCATCTGTACGCGGCCGAGAACGAGCTGGCGGTCGCCGAGTTCGGCGAGACGGTCCCGGTCAACCGCGGCACCACCACGCTCCCGAGCAACCCGCTGGGAACCATCAACAACATCGAGAACCAGGACATCACCCTCAAGCTCGAGATCACGCCCTACATCAGCGACGACGAGACCGTCTCCCTCGACATCCTCCTCGAGGACCGGCAGCTCGGACAGCTGGAGACCTCGACCGGGAACTACCGCACCCTCAAGCGCAAGCTCGACCTCAAGAAGGTGCTGGCCCATCCCGGGCAGCCCCTCGTGCTCGGAGGCTTGACCCGAGAGGTCGACGGCGTGAGCGACGGGCGCATTCCCGGCCTGGGCAGCATCCCGGTGCTCGGATGGCTGTTCCGCAAGCGCGGCCGTCGAAAGGAGAAGGTCAGCCTGCTCATGGTCATGATCCCGCACATCATCGACTCGCCCGACGATGCCCGACGCATCCACACCCGGCGCATGCGTGAGCGACAGGAGTTCATCGAGCGCTACACGGCCTTCGAGCGGCGCGACCTGGGCAGCCACATCAACTACCGCAAGACCTCGGGGCTCCTCACCGCGGTCGGGGTCGCGGCCCGCAGGCAGCAGCGAGACGCCGAGCACGCAGAGGCGGCCGAGGCGGAGCTGGAGCGCGCCCGAATCGCGACGACGATCGACCCGCGCGAGTCTCCGACCCCCCAGTGACGTTTCGCGCAACCCAGGACCGCCGGTCGCCTCTGGTGTGGGATGCCACAGACGGACAACCGGCCGCGACGTCGAGAAGGGCTCATAGACTCCGGCCACATCAGCACGCTCGTGTTGGAAGCCGTGCGCGAGACCGCCACGTCTACCCGCGCGGGGCGTTGAGGCGCTGCCGCTTCATGCTCTGCATGAGCACCCGGCCAGGTCCGGTCATCCGGGTCATGAACAGGCCCTCCCGACCGAACACGATCTTGAGACACCCGCCGACGCCGACGATGTCGTAGCCGACGCCCGAGCCGAACGCCGCGAGGTTTCCCGTCGACACCGTGACCTCCTCCTGCGGATGCAGGTCACGCTCCACGAAGTCGCCCGAGCCGTGGATGAACACCAGCCCCTGGCCGGACAGTTTCTGCAGCAGGAACCCCGCGCCTCCGAAGAGCGCTGCGCCGAAGCGCCGCGCCACGGTCACGTCGATCTTCACCTCACCGATCGCGCCGAGGAAGGAGCCCGACGTGCAGGTGACCGGGCCCCACGCGAGATCCCACACCGCAACCTTGCCGGTCTGGTTGGCCGAGAGGGTGACCGAAGCGCCCGGACGGTCCGCCGTGATGTGCGTCAGGGCGAGGCCCTCGCCCGAGAGCATGCGCGACACCGCCGCCCCGGGAATCTTGAGCTGCCACCGGATGCCGGCGTCGTGGGAGAGGATGGCCCCCTTGCTCGCCCACATCGACTGGCCGGCCTCCAACCCGACCGTGACCGTCTGCGCGATCTCCCCGCGCAACGCGTAGGTTCCCGGGACCCGCTCCGAGAGGTTGACGACGTCCGGACCGGACAACTTGGCCGGAAGCGAGGACGGGGGCTGCATGGGTCCACGATAGCGCGAAACGGCCCGCTGCACGCGTTCGCACGACGTGCCACACTCCCGGCCCGCGCGAATGAAGATCTGCTCCCCCGAGTCTGCCGTGCACGGAGCATCGATGATCCGGCATGTGCTGCCAAGCCTCGGCCCGATGTCCGCTTCGGATGTCGGTGAAACGATGCTGATCGAGCTGCTCGGTTGGGGCCTGTTCTTGATCGCCGCATCGCTGGCGGGGCTGGCCCTCAATGCCCTCAAGCCCATTCGCCGCTCCCGCGTCCTGCTCGTCCCGAGCTTCCTCGCCGGCACGCTGCTCGCAGAGACCACGGTGTTCATTCTGCCGCTGCTGCTCGCCGGACTGGGTGTCGCGGCCTGGTTCGGCGAACCGCGGGGGCTCGCGGGAGCGCTCGCGCTGAGTCTCACCGGTCTCGCGGCGGCGCTGTTGACCGGTCAGCTGCTGTCCTCGATCCGCACCACGGCCACCCTGCGACGCGACCTGCCCGAGTTCTCACGCGAGCGCCGCATCCCCTGGATACGGCTCCTGCTGCCCTTCCCGTACCGCTTCTCCAAGAAGCGCGTCACCCGGCGCGTCGAGTTCGCCCGGGTCGCCGGTCAACGACTTCGTCTCGACGTCTACCACCCCCCGGCATCGTTCACCGGACCGCGGCCCGCGCTGATCCACGTGCACGGCGGAGGCTGGGTCGTCGGAAGCAGGAACGAGCAGGGCATCCCCATCATGGCGCTGCTCTCGGACCGCGGCTACGTCGGCTTCAACGTCAGCTACCGGCTCTCTCCGGGCGCCACGTGGCCCGAGCACCTCATCGACGTGAAGCGAGCGATCGCGTGGGTG
This sequence comes from uncultured bacterium, assembly GCA_963761755.1. Lineage (GTDB taxonomy): Bacteria > Myxococcota_A > Polyangia > Nannocystales > Nannocystaceae > CAJXVA01. The sequence goes on along the minus strand of CAVXIC010000011.1, from coordinate 152,673 downwards.
CGCGAGCACGCCCAGGAGTACGGCGTCGATCCATCGTTCATCACCATCGTCGGCGGCTCGGCCGGAGGGCATCTGACGGCGATGGTCGGCCTCACCCAGGGGGACCTCACGCTGCAGCCGGGCTTCGAAGACGCCGACTGCTCGGTGCAGGCGGTCGTCCCGCTGTACGCCGTCTTCGATCTCACCGACGTGCAGGCGCGCCACGCCCCGGGGTTTCACGCCCTGCTGATCGAGCCGCTCGTCCTCAAGGCGTTCTTCGACGAAGAGCCCGAGCGGTTCGAACGGGCCTCCCCCATCCACTGCGTGAACGCCAACGCACCACCCTTCTTCGTGATCCACGGCGCCAGCGACTCGATGGTTCCGGTGGAAGACGCCAAGGACTTCGTGCAGTCCCTGCGCAAGGTGAGCCGCAACCCAGTGCGCTTCACGATCGTGCCCGGAGCCCATCACAGCTTCGACCTTTTGGTCTCGCTGCGATCGCTGCCGGTCATCGAGGCCATCGGCGACTGGCTCGACGCTCAGCTCGCCTCGTCACCCTCGAGCGACAGCAGCGACCTGCCGACCCCCTCGGGGTGATGCACCAGCCACTGGGCGTGGGCACGAGCGTGCTCGATGAAGAGCGGCTCGAGCAGCTCGTGGGCTGCGTTCATCTGCTCGACCAGGTCGGCCTCGAGACCGCGCCCTTCGTCGATCGCTGCGAAGAGCGCGTCGAAGACCCGCGGCGCCTGCTGGGGAAGCTGGTGCTCGATCGTGGGCGGCTCTGCGTAGGTCGTCTGCGCGGGGTCGACCACCGCGACGGCCGCCTCGACATCGAGCGGACCACTCCCCGGCGGCAGCGCGTCTGCCAGCCACGAGAGCACCTCGGGGATGACGGTCTGCGGGGACCGGAGCGTGGCGGGCCAACTCTGAAAGTGCACCGGGTAGCGCCGCAGCGCCACGTCGCGGATGAGGCCATAGTTGGCCCGCCACCACTCCAGCGCCCCATGAAGCCTCGGCGGCCGCTGGTCGACCGAGCGCCCCAGCGCCGCGTCTTCGATCGCGTACAGGCGGTCCATCGACGCCGCGTAGGCCTGCCACGGTCGCACGGAGACCAAGACGCGGTCGAGGAACGCGAACTCGGTGTGCACCACCCCTTCGGCGAACACCTTGACCACGTCGGCGCGGGTCTCGTGCGGATGCAGGTACACCCCGCTGGAGGGGTGCGGGTTGCTGGTGAAGTTGACCCCGTCGCGCAGGGTCGACTCGTAGAAGCCCCCGCGATTGAGCTCGACGAGCGTCTGCTTCCACTGCAGGGGAAACGCCTCGCCGATGACGGGGAGGCCCGCGGCCTGCAGGACCTGCATCCACATCGACGTTCCAGACCGACGGGCTCCGCTGACGATCAGCATGCGCTCAGCGTAGCGCGTTGGCGGAAATTGCGGACCGCGGTGATCGTTGGGCTACGGTGGGGCACTACCCCATCTGGAGTCTCTCCTTGGCGTTCACGATCCCGCTGTCCTCCGTCGCAAGCACCCTGGCCGTCTCATTCACCGTCGGGGCCGCGCCGTCCGACGTCCCCGTCCAGATCCCGGCCCGTCCCGAACGCGAAGACCAGACGCGAACGGACGAAGCACCGGACCCCGATCCGCTCCCCGAGACCTCGGGCCCACCCACGCTTCCCGAGCCCGGCACCGTCGCGCCGCCGGTGAGCCCACCGCCCGAGCCCCCGGCTCCGGTCGTCGACCCCCTGCCGCCGCCGTCGACGCCGCCCCTGGCCTCGAGCGACCCCCTCACGCCGGCCGGCGCGGCGGACCAGGACGCGACCCAGCGGCACGACGAGACGGCCCTGCGACTCATGCGGCCCACGGACAAGCGCGCCTTCTTCTCCCTCTCGGCCGGAGGCGCGACGAACTCCATCTCGTACTACGGCGGGTCGATCGGCTTCGCGACCGAGATGATGATCGGCAAGTACGGCAAGAAGCGGCCCAACCTCGGCGGCGCGTTCGTCCTGCAGTACCGCAAGGGCACCATGACGGAGGTGAGCCTCGCGGGTCGTTTTCGAGCAAGGAAGCGGCTGACCAAAGCCTTCGCGCTGTACACCGTCTTCGACACCACCCTCGGCGCCTCGATCCCCGTCGCGTTCGCCGGCTACGTCTCGCCCTACATCCCTTCGGCCCAGCTCGGCGTCGGGTGGGGTTTCGAGACGATCCTCGCCGAGCGACTGAAGTTGGGCGTCATTCCGTTCGCACCCAACCTCGTCGCGCCCAACTTCTTCGGCTTCCCCGTCGCGCTCCGGTGGGACTTCGGCGTGAGCATGGGGATCGTCTGGTAGCGCTTGTCTTTCTTGTCACCCGGTGCCAACATGATCGGAATGCACGCGCTGGGTGACGAAGGAATGACGGCAGCAGCGATCGAGGACGCCTTCGGCGAGATCCGCAAGGACGACCTCGATTGGAGAAGTGGTCGCTGCTTCGCGTATGTGTTCAGCGCCGGCGAGGACGTTCAGGCGCTGGCGAAGCATGCGTACACGGCGTTCATGACGGAGAACGCGCTCGACCCCACCTCGTTCCCCAGCTTGGTGCGGATGGAGAACGAGATCGTCGAGATCGCCGCCGAGCTCGTCCACGGTGACGGCGCGGTGGGGAACTTCACCTCCGGCGGAACCGAGAGCATCTTGCTGGCGGTCAAGACCGCCCGGGACTACGCCCTCGCCGAGCGAGGGATCGAACGTCCGAACCTCGTCGTTCCGGACTCGGTGCACCCTGCCTTCCACAAGGCCGCCCACTACTTTGGCGTCGACGTCGTGTCCGTCCCGGTACGCAAGGACTTCCGCGCCGACCCCGAGGCGATGGCAGCCGCGATCGACGAGAACACCGCGTTGGTGGTCGGCTCGGCCCCATCCTACGCACAGGGCGTCGTGGACCCCATCCCCGAGCTCGCCAGAGCGGCCGCCGACCGCGGAGCCCTGATGCACGTCGACGCATGCGTCGGCGGCTTCTTCCTTCCCTTCTTGGAGCAGTCCGGAGCGTCCGTCCCGCGGTTCGATTTCAGGATTCCGGGCGTCACCTCGATGTCCCTCGATCTGCACAAGCACGCATACTGCCCCAAGGGGGCATCGATCATTCTGTATGCCGATGCCGCGCTCCGTCGGCATCAACTCTTCGCGCACAAGCGTTGGTCGGGCTACGGGATCGCCAACTCCACGGTCCAGAGCAGCCGCGGCGGTGCATCCGTTGCCGCATCGTGGGCGGTCCTGCGGCACATCGGCGCAGCCCGATATCGTGCGCTACAGACCCAGGTCCGCCAATGCGCGCTCGACCTGGCCAAGGGCATCGATGCGATCGATGGGCTGACGGTGCTCGGGGAGCCCGATGGCAGCTTGCTCGCGTTCGCCTCCGACGACATCGACGTGTTCTCGATCGTCGACGCCATGCGGGAGCGCGAATGGTACGTCCAGCCGCAGTTCGCCCACCGGCACGTGCCGAAGTCGGTCCACCTCACCGTGACGCCGATCAACGTGCCCCACCGCGATGCGTTCTTGGCCGATCTCGCCAGCTGCGTCGCCTCGATGAGGTCCACCGCCCCCACCAACGACGCGGCGGCCGACCCGGTCGCCGCGCTCGCGTCCGCGTTCATGTCGGGAACGCTCTCGATTCCGGAGGCGGTCGCAAGCCTGGGCGCAGACCCCGCAAGCACCGCAGGCACCTCCGCATCCATCAATCGGGTGCTCGACGCGCTTCCCCCTGAACACGCAGAAGCCGTGCTTCGAGAGTACTTCCATCAGATGTACGCAAGCGACTGAGGCCCCTCCGGGGGCTGAGGCCCCCAACCGCGGGTGCCAAAGAAGGGCATTCTTCGGGCAGATCAACGCGACCCTGCCACGCGAGACGCCGCCGCTTGTGGGATGATGCTAGAGGAGAAAACCAGGCACCTGGTGATCGGCGCAGCGCACAAAATCTGCCCCCAGTGCGGAGGGAGGTCCATCTCGGATTCGCACTATTGTTCCCACTGCGGGCACGATGTGAGCGCAGTGGAGCCCCGGGCGGGCGACCCCTACGAAGGCCTGATCCTCGCCGACAAGTACATCATCGGGGACCTCATCGGCGAGGGCGCGATGGGTCGCGTGTACGAGGCCAAGCAGGTCACACTGGGCAAGACGTTCGCGGCGAAGATTCTCGCGCCGCATCTGCTCAACGACGAGTCCAGTCACGCCCGGTTCGCCAGCGAAGCCCACAACGCGGCGAGCCTCAACCACCCCAACTGCGTCTCGGTCGTCGATTACGGCCAGACCCCCGACGGCATCACGTTCATCGTGATGGAGTTCATTCGGGGAGACACGCTCGAACACATCATCACGCGCGACTTTCCCGTCGCCCGTGACCGCATCGTCGACATCACCCTGCAGATCCTCGCGGCGCTCGCAGAAGCGCACGGCCTGGGCATCCTGCACCGCGACCTCAAGCCCGAGAACATCCTCGTTCAGCAGCTCCGCACCCACGGCGAGCTGGCGAAGGTCCTCGACTTCGGCATCGCGAAGTTGATGGAGGAGCAGTCGCAGGCCGGGACCGGCCTGACCAGCCAGGGCATGGTCTGCGGGACGCCCGAGTACATGTCGCCCGAGCAGGCCCGCGGGCACAAGCTCGACCAGCGCTCCGACCTCTATGCGGTCGGCTGCATCATGTACCAGATGCTCACGGGCCGGCCGCCCTTCGAGAGCGCGTCCGCGGTCGACGTGCTGCACAAGCACCTGCACGACGACCCGATTCCTCCCAGCCAACTGCTGGGCACGGAACCCGATCCGCTCGAGTCCGTCTGCCTCAAGGCGCTGGAGAAGGACGCCAACAACCGGTACGGCTCATCCACCGAGTTCCGCGAGGAGCTGATCGCCGCCACCAGCACCGCGCATTCGGGCACCACGACCTGCACCACCTGCGGCGCGAGCATGCGGGAGGAGCATCGGTTCTGCCCCGCGTGCGGCTCGGCAGCGCCGCCGGCCGCCGCCGCAGGACGAAGCGGCCGACGGCACCGAAGCACCCGCGGTTCGGGCCTCACACTCCCTCGCATGGGCGAGCCGACCGCCGAGGTCGTCGTTCGCAACTTCCCCCTCCCGCTGGCTGGTCGCGACCACGTGATGCAGCGGTCGAGAACCCTCCTCACCAGCCCGCAAACGGGCGTGAAGGTTCGGGTCCTCGCGGGCCCGCGCGGCATCGGCAAGACGCGGCTCGGTGACGAGATCGCCTCCCTCGCCGAATCGCTCGGATGGCGCTCCTACTACGTGAGCGCCGACCCTTCGGGTGCGCAGTCCCCCCTATGGCCGATCCAGTGCATGGTGTCGCTGCTGCTCGAGCTCGACCCGGCCACGGTCTCCACACAGGACCTCGGCCGCGTCGCCAACCTCACCGGGATGTCGTTCGAGGTGCTGCCAGGTCTGGCGGAGTTGTTCCAGCTTCAAGGGCCGGCGCACGACCTCGAGGTCGGCGTCCGACGGCGTGAGTGCTTCTCCAGCGCCGTGCAAGCCATGGTCGCCGGCGGACGTGGCCAGCCGCTCCTGCTGATCTTCGACGACGTCGACGCGTTCGACACCCCATCGCGCGAAATTCTCGGACGCATCGCCAACGCGCAGGCGTCCAACCCGGTGTTCGTGGTGTGCACCAGCGCCGAACCCAACGTGGAGTGGTTGGGCGGCACCATCGAGCAGCTGGATGCGCTCGCACCCGACGTGGTCGAGGCGCTGGGACGCCAGGTGACGATGGAGGTCAACCCGAAGTCGCAGCTGCCCGAGGCGCTCGCAAAAGTCGCACCACTCACGCCGCTCAAGCTCGAGTCTCACCTTCGCCTGCTCGCCGGAGGAATTCAGGCGTCGGGGACGGCCAGCGACCGGGAGCTGCTGCGCACGCGCTTCGGCGAGGCTGGGGCGACGGCGCGCAAGGTCCTCGAGTGCGGCTCCATCCTCGGCGAGCGGTTCCTCGAGCACGACCTCGTCGACCTGCTCGAAGCCGACAGCAGAAACGGCACGGCCCCAGACCTGGACGACGCGCTCAGGAAACTCCACGTCGACGGCATGCTGCTGGTGATCGGGCAGGGAGAGCGGGCGTTCTCCCAGGGGCTCCTGCACGACCTCGTCTACGCCGCGATCCCCGAACCCCGGCGCCGCAAGCTGCATGCGCTCGCGGCCACGACGTCCCGGATCGCCCGCGCATCACAGACAGTCCGGGCGCTCCACTACCTTCGCGCCAATCATGCCTCTGCGTATAAGGAGCTGGGTGAAGCGGGCAAGCGAGCCGAGCGAGCGTTCGATGATCCTGCGGCCACCGAGTTCTTGCGCGCGGCGCTGCGCCTGCTCGACGAACAAGGGACCCGGGACCTCGAACTCGAGGCCGAGCTCAGCGTGATGGCCGCTCGAGTCATGCGCACCGAGGCCGCGACGGCCGAGGCGATCGCCCTCATCGAGGACCGGCTGGCGCGCGGGCAGTTCGAGCCGCGGCAACAGGCTTCCATCCTCACCTCCCTGGGGCAGGCGTACGCGCGCAGCCGAAACCGAACGCGGGCCCTGGATGTACTCAAGCGCGCGCTCGGGCCCGCGATGGCGGCCGGCGATCGAGAGATCATGGCGGCGACCTACGAGGAGCTCGGGCGCACCTACGCGCAGGCAGGTGACTTCACCAAGGCGCTGTCGGAGCTCCGTGAAGGTCTCGACATGTTCACCCTCGGCGAGGGCCCGCGGGCGCCGCTCGACTTTCCGGTGTGGCGATACCTGCTGCGCATGTGCGACTACAGCCGGCATTCCAAGGCGCTGACCGATGCGCGCAAGTGGTGCGAGCACGCCCTGTACCACGCCGAGCGCAGCGCCGACCGCCTGGGCATCCTGCGATGTCACGCCCACATGGCCTGGGTCCTGCGAGACCTCAACCAGCTCGCGCTCGCCGAGCAGCACCTGGCCCGAGCGCTCGACGAGGCGCGCCACTTCGGCGACCGGCTCACGACCGCACAGCTCCTGATCGAGCGCGCGCGCGCGCGCGCGGCCCGAGGCCGGCTCGAGGATGCGCGCCGTCGCTGCGAAGAGGCGCTCCGGCTCGCGCAGGGCATTCAGTGGGCCGCCGGCATCGAGCACGCCGAGCGGGCGATCGCGATGCTGTCTCGCAACGAAGATCCTCCGCCGACCTCGCCCTCCGAGCACTCGGGCCGCTTCATGGCCCAGACCTGACGGGCGGCCCCCGCGGCCCCCTCGCCAGCGGCAGTGGTGAGTGCGGTCACGGCGTCGGTCGGATGCGGCGCGACTCGTCGTGAAAGCCGGGCTCCGCGTGGTGGGTTTGTCCCGGGGCTGCTACGGTGCGCGCGTTCGAGGCTCGCTCATGCTCTGGAACTCTCCGTCGCTCCTCTTGCTCGCGACCAGCCTCGGCTGGACCGCCCCTGCGAACGCCGAAACGCCGTCGGCCACCACCGTGGCCGCGCCGAGTGAAGGCATCGAGACCCAGACGGCGTCCGCGCTCGGTGTCGAGCTGACGGTCAAGTCGTTCACGCTCGACAACGGCCTGCGCGTGCACGTGGTCGAGGACCACTCGGTCCCGACGTTTGCGATGCACACGGCCTACAACGTCGGTTCGCAAGACGAAGAAGACGGCCGCAGCGGCTTCGCGCACCTCTTCGAGCACATGATGTTCAAGGGCAGCGAGAACGTCCCCGATGGCGGCTACTTCACCAACGTGCTCGGCGCGGGCGGGGTGATGAACGCGTTCACCAACAGCGACGTCACGCAGTACTACGCCGTGTTGCCCAGTCAGTACCTGGACATGCTCTTGTGGCTCGAGAGCGATCGACTGCGCTCGCTCGTCATCACGGACGAGAACTTCGAGAACCAGCGGAACGCGGTCAAAGAAGAGCGAGCGATGCGCTATGAGAACCAGCCGTACGCGCTGGCCATGTCCGAGTTCGGCACCGGCCTGTGGCAGGGGACCGGCTATGGTCACAGCACGATTGGCTCTCAAGCCGACCTCAACGCCGCGCAGACCCAGGACGTCCGAGCCTTCTTCGACAAGTACTACGTCCCCAACAACGCCGTGATCGCGATCGTCGGCGATGTGGACGCCGAAGCGGTCAGGCAGAAGATCGAGCGGTTCTACGGCGACATTCCTCGAGGTGAGGACCCGACACCTCGGAAGAACGCCGAACACGCTCAAAAGCAGCTCTCCGAGCGCAAGGAGGACCCACACGCGCGCCAGCCCCTGTACATCGTGGGCTGGAAGACCGTCCCCTACGACCACCCCGACCGCCCGGCGCTCGAGTTGCTCTTGGGCATGCTGACCGGCGGCGATTCGGCCCGCATCACCAAGGTCCTCAAGGACGAGAAGAAGCTCGTGCTCGCCGCGATCCAGATGCCGCCTGCCGGTGGCCGCAACGCCGGCACCGCGATGACGGGCTTCATCCCCATGGGAGAGGCTTCGGTCGAGGACATCAAGGCCGTCATCAAGGCCGAGATCGACGACATCAAGCGAACCGGCGTCAGCCGCCGAGACCTCACCAAGGCCAAGAACCAGGCCACCGTCAGCACGGTCGACCAGCTCGCGACCAACAACGGGCGTGCCTTCGTGATCGCCCAAGGCGGGCTCTTCGAGAAGGACCCGCTGTTCGTGCTTCGCGACCTCGAGAAGGTCCAGGCGGTCACCAGCCAAGACATCAAGCGCGTCGCGAAGGCCTACCTGACCGACGAGTGGTTCACGCTCGAGATCGTGCCCAAGCCTTAAGGAATCCGGACCATGCGCACCTCCATCGCATCGCTCACGTCCCTCTCCCTCGCCCTGTGCCTTGGCATCGGTTGCAAGGTGAACACCGGCGCGCAGACGCCCGAGCCTGCTCCGGCGCCCCAGCCGCAGCCGCAGCCGGAACCAGATCCGCAGCCAGAACCGGTCGCCGAGCGCGAGTATCCCGACCCACCGCCGCCGGGCGAGCCCAAGCCGGTCGATTTTCCGGCCGTCGCTGAAATGCAGCTCGACAACGGCCTGACCGTCTACGTGGTCGAGAACCACGAAGTCCCGCTGGTGTCCGCTCAGCTCGTCGTTCGCACGGGGCTCATGGACGACCCCATCGCGGCCGACATCACAGCCACCATGCTCGGCGAAGGCACCAAGGCTCGCAGCAAGGCCAAGATCGACGAGGCGATCGAGTTCGTCGGTGGAAGCTTGGGTCAGGGGGTCGGCACGCACAACACCTACGTCTTCACGCGTACCCTGACCAAGGACCTCAAGCTCGGGCTCACCCTGCTGTCCGACGAGATCATGAACCCGTTGTTTCCCGAGGATGCCCTCGAGAAGACGAAGGCGCAGATCAAGACGGGCCTGAACATGAACGGCGCCAGCCCGGGGCACCTGGCATCGCAGCTGTTCGGCGTGCTCGCGTATCCCCAAGGCCATCCCTACGGCGTGCCGGACCCGACGCCAGAGGCCGTCGACGCGGTGACCGTCGACGACGTCAAGACCTTCCACGAGACCTTCTATCGGGCCAACAACGCGTTCCTGATCCTCACCGGCGACATCACGCCAGCGGAGGCCAAGCCGCTGGTCGAGCGAACCCTGGGTCGCTGGAAATCGACCACGACCCGCAAGCTTCCGGCCAACCCCCTCAACAAGTACAAGGACTACGCGGTCCCCTCCGAGTTCGTCGTCCACATCATCGACCGGCCCGGGTCCGCCCAGGCCGAGATCATCGTGGGCAACCTGGCCTTGGCGCGCAATCACCCGGACTGGCCCGCGTTTACGGTCGCCAACGCCATCCTCGGCGGCTCCGCGACGGGCCGACTGTTCCGCGACGTCCGTGAGGAGAAGGGCCTGGCCTACAACGTCGGCTCGACGCTCAGCGACGGGCAAGCTCCAGGCGCCTTCTACATCAGCACCCGAACCCGCAACGCGACCACCGGAGAGATGCTCGCGGCACTCTTCGACCACCTCGGTCGCATGCGCTCCGAGACCCCATCGGCCGAAGAGGTCGACGACACCGTCGCTCGGCTCGTTGGGAGCTTCCCCGTCCAGCTCGAGACCCCCGACCAGATCGCGGCCAAGCTTCGAGAGGCCCTGACCTACAGCCTGCCGACCGACTACTGGGAGACCTACCGCGACTCGATCGCGTCGGTCACCCCCGAGCAGGTGCAAGACGCCGCTCGCAAGTACATGCACCCGATCCCGCACGTGGTGATCGTGGGCGAGCGGTCCGCCATCGAGGCGCAGATCCGAGAGGTCCTCCCCAAGGCCAAGATCGAGATCTACGGCACGGACCTTCAGCCCAAGGGCTGAGGGGGGCTCGTCAGGTCCACAGCTGAATCAGGCGGGCGCCGTAGAGGATCAGCAGCAGCAGCAAGCTGACATCGATGAAGATCCGGTAGCGCCGCGCAATCTCCGAGTCGCGGCGCACGAAAAGCCGTGCGACGACCACGAGCACGACGATCGTCGCCAAGATCTTGGTGACCACGGTGCAAGCGTACCAGGAGACTTGGGGGTGGCGCCCCCAAGAGCCGCAGCGAGTGCCGCAGCGTCCGGCTCAGAGCCGAATGGTGACCGTGGCGTACGGCTCGGCCACGAAAACGCGCTTCTCTCCGTTGATCCGCAGGCGGATCAGGCCCGGCACCGGCACGACGAACTGAGACTTCTCCCCGGTGGGGATGCCGAACTCCTCCTCGAGCTCCTCGCCCTCGACGGCCACGTCGAGGAACCCCGCCCCGGCGTTGTGCAGGACCACCACGGGCTCGGGATCGGCGCGGAACTCCACCGCGTGGGGATAGGCCGCCTGAAGCTCGCGATCGACCCGCGCCAGCTCGGTGCCCAGCCACGGCGCGACGAAGAGCTTGTCCTTGTCGCTGTTGGCGGCCATGGCCGTCTTGACCCACGCGAGCTCGGCCAGCGCCTCGGCATACCGGAACACCTCGCCGGGATAGGTGACCAGGCACTTGCTGCTCTTCGCGGCCTTGCGGTCTCGCTTGGAGAGTTCCTCGACGGGCGTCTTGGCGAGCACCATCGCCGCCACCAGGTGTCCTTCGGGAACATCACCGTGCGTCGCCTGCAGCTCGGCGAGCGCCCCTTGGGCGGCCTCCAGCTCACCCATCTCGACGAGTTCGCGGATGCGCAGCGCCGAGAGGATCCCGCGGGTGGTGTCGAGACCAAAGGTCCCCTCGGGCACCGTGCTCAACGACTGCAGGGCCTTGTGCGACCCCACCGACTCGGAGATCGCGATCACGCGCTGCAGCTTGAGCGACCAGTCGTCGGGACGAATCTCGATGGCCTTCTTGAAGGCCCAGTCCGCGTTCGTGCTCTTGCCGTTGTTTAGCAGCGCGGTCCCGCGGTTGGCGTAGATTCGGGCCACGCGAGACTCGACGTCGTCGATCTCCTTGGCGTCGAGGGACCCCTCCCCTTCGCGCGCCAACATCGACTCGTAGCGCGCCAGAGCCAGCTCTCCATCGACCCGATCGAGGATGTGGTCGGCGACGCGAAGCTCCATCGCGAACAGCTGGCGCGGGGACTCGTTGGCCAGCGCCAGCGCTCGAACTTGGTCTGCCATCGGTACATCGCCGCGATCGATCGCGTGATTGAACAGCTCCAGGCGCAGCGAGACGAAGGTCTGGGTGGCGCTGCTGTCGGCCTCGATCATCAGCGGCACCGCGCGCTGCAGCGACGCGACGGCCTCGGGGTCGTCCTCGAGCGCGATGTGAGCCTGAACGATGGAGAGCGCAACGCCCGGCTGCGGCCGGACCTCTTGCGCGGCGAGGTACCCCGCCAAGGCGTCCTGCCAGCGCCCGGCCTTGGCCGCTGCGTCAGCCTCCTCCAGCAGCACCACCAGCTCGAGGCGATTGCACGTCGGGCACGGAGCGGCCTTTCGGGCGCCATCGATCGCCAGCCGGGCGTCCTTCACGCGACCATCCTGCCGAAGCAAGCGAACGAGTCCGGTGAGCGCCGGAGCGAAGACGGGGTCGACCGTGAGCGCCTGCCGATACTCGCGCTCGGCCTTCTCGACGTTGGAGGCCTCGGCCGCCTCCGCTCGGTCCACATACATCTGCGCAAGCTCTTCTCGCGCCGACGCCTGAAGGTCCGGCTCGGTCATCGCCTCCTCGTACAGAACGCGGGCGTCGTCGTACTCGCCGATGCTCCGGGCGTCCCGAGCCTTGTCGAGCGTGGTTGCGCATCCACCGAGCGCCAGGGCCGAGAGCAGCGCAAAGGTCCGCATCCCGCAGGGATAGCGCAGGGCGAGCAGGTCTGACAACGGCGATGCTCAACGGGGTGCGACATTCGCGGCCCGGAGGAAGCGGGCCAGCGCAATCCACTGGTCCGAGCCCTCCGGTGGACAGTCATTGTGCCCCGCCGGGTAGAGCTTCAGCACCGGCTCTCGCGCAACCTGGGCGAGCCGACGCGCGTGCGAGACGGGAATGACCGCGTCGTGGGTTCCGTGGACGATGAACGTGGGCGCCCGCACACTCCGCAGCGCGCGCTCGTTGTCGAAGTGATCCGGCACCAGGAGCCTCGGAATGCGGAATCGCTTCGCGACGGCATCGACGCTGATGAACGTCGACCACAGCACCATCGCGGACGGGTCGACGTACTGGGCGAGGGAGCACACCACGCCGCCGCCGATGGACCGACCGTGGAGCACCAGGCGCTCTGGGTCCACGTCGGCCCGCCCTTCGAGCAGCGCGAGGAACCATCGAAAGTCATCGACCAAGGCGGCCTCACTGGGTCGTCCCGCGCTGCGGCCGTAGCCTCGATACTCGGGGAGCAGCACGCTCAGCCCCAGCTCGAGATAGGGGGCGAGCAGGTTCGGCCAGTGTTCGATGAGCTCTCCGTTACCGTGCGCAAACACGACGACCGGGCTCGGCGTCGCCGCAGAGGCGCCCGGAGCAGGCATGAACCAGGCCTCCACCTCCCCACCCCGAATCCGCCGCGCGAGCCGCTCGATGCCTTCGAAGCGTCGCAACGCATCGGGCTCGGCTCTGAGCACGTGCCGTGGAAACAAGATGCGCCGCCGTAGGCCAAACACCCGCCCCAGAGGGTAGCAGCCGCCCGAGCCTTGCCGGGGGTCAACGGGGTGCTAGCCCCTGCGCATGTTCGGGCTCGCGGCCGGCGACCTGGGTCGCCTCAAGGACTTCGTTTCTCCGTCATTCTTCGACGTCCTGCCGGCTCGCACGCTCTGGAGCGAAGGGCGGAGCCTCCTGGGCAGCCGCCGTGACCGCGATGGGTTCGACGAGCTGCTCGGAAAGCTGCGACCCATCGTGTCGGGCGAGCCGGTCGGCATCACGATGGTCGACGCGCTGCCGGAGGCCTCCAGCGAGGCAGAGGCACGGACCGAGGACCCGGGGGCTCGGGGCCAAGCCGTCTTGCGCCTGTACTTCGCCCAGCTCGCACACCTGGACACCGCCGCCGTGGACCTGCGCCACCAGCACTTCCGATGGGCCCAGGACCGTCTGCAGTGGGCCCCAGCGCCCTTGTTTTCCCGCTGGGACCCGGACTTCCTCCGCGGCGTGCGCGAACTCTATGCAGGATTCTATCGGGGTGACGACGCCATGTTCGAGGGTGCCGCCGAGCGCCTCGGCCTCACGCCAGCGCTGGATCTCTTCGTGCAGCAGTTCGGCACCGGGGACCAAACCTCGGTCACGTTCGAGCAAGAGGCGTTCAAGTCCAGCTTCCACGCGATCTTCGTGCGATGCCGTGACGCGGGGCTCACGCTCAACGGCAGCTTCATCCCGCTGGGCGTCATGCTGGGCGCCCTGTACGAACACCTCTCCACGCTCGCCGTGCCGCTGAACGTGCGCGCTGCCTTCGAGTCGGTGTGGCCGAGCTAGTCCGACGCCCCGTCGTCGCCGTCACCGGCGCGTCGGGCTACATCGGTGGTGCCTTCACCGACCGCTTCCGCGATCGCTACGAGATCGTCGGGCTGAGTCGTTCGCAGCGCGAGGCATCCCCGGACGTCGGCCCCGCGCAGTGGCGCCAGTGCGACCTGTACAACCCCCGGCTCGTCGAGGAAGCCCTCCGCGGCTGCGACGTCGCGATGTACCTCGTCCACTCGATGAGCCCGTCGGCTCGGCTCACGCAGGCCAGCTTCGCGGACCTCGACCTCATCCTCGCCGACAACTTTGGCCGTGCCGCGGCGAAGGCCGGCGTCGAGCACATCCTCTACGTCGGAGGACTGCTGCCGGGCGACGACGACGATCTCTCCGAGCACCTCGCGAGCCGCAAGGAAGTCGAAGAAGCGCTGGGGGCCCATGGCCTACCGGTCACCACCCTCCGGGCTGGGCTCGTCGTCGGCGCGGGCGGGTCGTCGTTCCAGATGCTTCAGCGGCTCGTCGCGAGGCTTCCCGTCATGCTGTGTCCAGCGTGGACACGCACCGAGACCCAGCCGATCGCCCTGGACGACCTCCTCGCGCTCCTGTCCGCGTGCATCGACGACGACGACCTCTCCGGGCAGGTCTGGGACGTCGGAGGTCCGGACACGATGACGTATCGAGAAATGATCTCCGACGTCGCGCGGCTGATGGGGCGTAAGCGCCTGCTCATCCCCGTTCGGTGGTTCAGCCCGGGCCTGTCCCGCCTGTGGGTCTCGCTGATCACCGGCTTTCCCCGAGCCCTCGTCCGTCCGCTCGTCTACAGCCTCGAGCATCGGATGGTGCCGCGCGACCGAGCGCTGCAGGAGCGCGTCGGCCAAGAGGGCGTTGGGTGGATCGATGCCGCCGAGGCTGCGCTCCGGGTGCGCACGAAGCCCGCCCTCGCCCGGTCCTCTCCCCGCGCGACACGTCGTCTGGCTCGCCGCGCGTTTCGGTCGCAGCGAACGGTGCGCTCGGTTCAGCGACTGCCCCGACCCGAGGGACGAGACGCGCGCTGGGTGGCCCAGGAGTACTTGCGCTGGCTGCCCGCATTCATGCGACCGCTGCTGTGCACCGAGCGGGAGGATGACCAGGTGCGGATTCGGCTGCGGTTCATCGAGCGCCCGCTGTTGACCCTGCGCTTCTCGGCCGAGCGAAGCAGCACCGATCGAGCGCTGTTCTACGTCGAAGGCGGGGTGTTGGCCGCCACACCGGCCGAAGGCCGGCTGGAGTTCCGCCTCGCGCCCAACGGCACGGACGTGCTCGCGGCGATTCACGAGTTCGTGCCGCGGCTGCCCTGGTATCTCTACGTGGTCACCCAAGCCCTCGCGCATCTGCTGGTGATGTGGAGGTTTGGGCAGCACCTGCGCCACTGTGCCCCGGCACTCGCGCTGCCCGAAGACAGCCGCGCGTCGAGTTGACCGCGCGCCTTACCGTGTCCGGTCGAAGCGATTCGCGATGACCAGGGTTGCGCCGCACGCGACCGTGGCCCACAGGGACATCGGGATCGTGGGGTCCAAGATCAGGTCCAGCGACCAGACCCCGATCCCCACGACCATCGACAGCACGACGGCCCGGTCGCTGGCGACGACCCCGTAGAGACCGGCGATGAAGGGCACGAACAGCCCGACCAGTCCGATCGCGTACGAAGCCTCGAGGATGGAGTAGGCGTCCTCGCCGAGCAGGGCGACGAGAATGCTGGCCGCCAGGACCAACACGACGCTGATGCGACACAGGGCCAGCGACGACACGCGCTGGGAAACGCTGTGGCGCAGCATGTTGTGCGCCAAGCTCGTCGCGGGCGCCAGCAGCCCGCTGGTGATGGTCGACAGCACGACGCTGACGATCGACAGGACGAAGAGCACCGTCATCTCGGGCGAGAACAGGCGCAACGCGAGGCTCTGCAAGACGGACTGGTCGGTCGCGTCCGGCAACAGGAGGTCGGCCGCGACGCCGATGAGGGCCGGAATGGTGCCGATGCCGATGTAGAGCACGCCTGCGAGGATGCAGGCCCAACGCGCGACCCGCTCCGAGCGAGCCGCCATGATTCGCTGCGCGAGTTCTTGTCCGGGCAGGTTGCCCAAGGAGGCCACGACCAACACCCCTAGCCAGCCGACGAGGTCGTTCAGCGATCCGCGAGGGATGAGCACGAGCTTCTCGGGGGCGACCCGCTCGGGCAGCGACTCCACCCCCGAGAGCGGGCCGCCGGGTCCGAGCGTGTCGAAGACGGCGTAGCCCAGACACACGATGCCGATCACGATGAGCACCATCTGCGCCGCGTCGGTCACGGTGACCGACCACATCCCGCCCAGGAGGGTGTAGGCCAGGGAGACCAGGGCGACCACGATCAGACCGGTCGTGTGCGGCAGGCCGAGCGCCACCTCGAGCGTGCCGGCGAGCGCGACCAGCTGAACCGCGATCCAGCCGACGTAGCTGGGCACCGTGACGAGCACCGACAGAGCCTCCGCGCGCGGGCCGAACCGCGCGAAGACGTCGGAGATCGTCAACACCCGCGCAGACCAGAGACGACCCGCGACGAACAGACCCGCGAGCAGCAGACAAAGACCGGCCCCGTACGGCTCGAGCGCCGCGGCGCGAAGCCCCTCGGTGTGAATCTCGTCGGCGGCGGTGAGCACCGTCCCGGCGCCAAACCACGTCGCGAACAACGTCGCCGTCGCCAGCGAGAGCGGCAGACGACGCCCAGCGACGATGAAGTCTTCCTCCGTCTGAACCCTCCGGTTCGCGACCAGCGAAACGACGAGCAAGAGTCCGAGGTACCCCAGCAACGCCGGCAGCAGCAGCGCGCGCACGCCCGCAGGACTACCCCGAAAACGCCCGGCAGAGGTCGTCCGGGCGGCACCTGACAGACATACCAACCGGTTGGTAATTCTTCGGCGCCCCGTATATGACCCTCGATGGCGGCCCGATGTTCACACGCTCCCCCGCCGCGTCGATTTCGGTGCTCGCCACCGACCAAGCGGAGGTCGACAGGCTCTGGGAGCTGCTCACGGCCGACGGCGGCAAGGAGAGCATGTGCGGCTGGTTGGTGGACCGCTTCGGCGTCTCGTGGCAGGTCGTGCCCGAGGTGCTGCCGTCACTCATCGGAGCGCAGGATCAGGTCGCCGCCGGACGAGTACGGGACGCCATGATGAAGGTGAAGCGCATCATCATCGCCGATCTGCAGGCGGCGTTTCGCGGGGCGTGAGCGCGGCGGCTGACGACCAAGGAGGGAGCTGAGCGAGGCCATGGGCCGGTCGGGAGGATTGTTCCACCGGTGGGCGAAGGGCGGTAGGGTGAGGCGCATGAACCTCGTCGACGAGCTCTTCGCGGTCGTCAAAGCTCTCCACGAGGCCGAGGTTCCGTACGCGGTATGCGGCGGGATCGCCGTGACGATCCACGGGGCGACCCGAACCACCAAGGACATCGACCTCCTCGTCGAGGACGCAGACGTCGAGCGGGCGCTGGAAGCGATCGAGCCCCTGGGCTACAGATTCCGGGCACTCCCAATGACGTTCGCGGAGGGAACGGACCGCGAGCAACGCGTCCAACGCGTCAGCAAGCTCGTGGGCGAGGAAGTGCTGCTCGTCGATCTCATCCTGGCTCGCCGCGAGGCGTTGAACTACCTTCGAGGCGCGATTGATGTCTCTCTCCCGGAGGGGGACGTCCGAGTCATCCAGCGGACTGCCCTGGTGGCGATGAAGCGTGCCGCAGGGCGTCCTCAGGACCTCGCCGACGTTCAGCGGCTGGAGCATGATGAGCCGTCTTGATCTCGACCCGGCCGACGTTGCCAAACGCCTTGCGTGGCTTCGAGACAACTGGACACCTGAAGGTCTCGAGTCGGCCCGTGCACGCATGCAGCCCCAGCCACGTCGCGAGACCTTTGCGGAAGGCGTTGCCCGCCGGCTCGATGAGTTGCGGTCACTGTACGAACTCACGCGAAGGCTACGAGGAGCACGACCGATGACAGCGCAGGATGCTCCTACGAAGGACGGCACCTGACGCTGCGCATCATGGCGTCCGCCCGTGCCGCACACGGCTCAGCTCACCTGGACGTGAGCGCGACCTGATACCAACCCTTGACCGGCTCGAGCGGCTTGTCGCAGCTGGGTGGAGCCTCGCCACCCAGCGGTCGCCTCTGGACGACGACCCGGAACGACGCCTCCGCGGCGTCGACCTCGACGACGGTGCCTTCACTGGCATCGTGCTCGCCCTGCACCGCGAACGCGCCGAGGGCCATCTCCCCCACGTGTGCCCGCACGAAGTGCACGGCAGCTTGTCCCGCGGCGCTCCAGCACGTGCGCCCGCGAAGCAAGGTCAGGTCGTGGACGCGCCCGGCCGCGTGACTGCGCACGAGCGGCCCGACATCGGCCGGCTGAACGCGGCCGTAGCAGACCCCTTTGGGCAGGCACAGCAGCGTCGCCGCGAAGCGATGGCCACCCAAGTGCGAGGTCTGCCAGGCCTCCACGTCCTCGACCTCCGCGGCGGCCTCGTACACCGGCACCCCAAACTTCGCGCAGCAGCGATCGCGCTTGCCGTGGACGCACACCCACACCATCGGCGCCTCCACGACACGGGCCGCAGACGGGACGCCACCTGCGCGGAGGGTGTCGACGACGGACGGCAGGTCGAGTTCGGCGAGGGCTTCGAGGGATGGGACGTCCAGGCGAAGGACGGACTCGCATCCGGGATGGGTCAGCGCGAGGAAGACCGCGGGCTCCGAGCAGTGCTCCCGACCGGGCCGGCGCAGCGCCTGGGGTCGAAAGCCGGGAATGTGGGCCGCCCAACGCTCGATGCCGTCCCGGAGTGCATCAGGAACGCTCGAACACGCCAGGGCGTCGCGAGGCCACAGCCCCCGCACCTCGATGCCGAGCCACACCGAGGTCGACGCGGCGGCGGTCCCCACGATCGGCTCCTGTTGGTCGAACGAGGCCTGGGCGCAAAAATCGGACGCGACGGGCAGTCCCATGTGCGGAACGTAGCAGGCAAGCGTTCACGTGCTGGGAATAATCTTGGGATTCCGCGCATCACGACGCTATAGGAGAAAGAACCATGTGCGGCATCGTCGGTTACATTGGAGCGAGCCAGGCGGCACCCATCCTCCTCGAGGGGTTGCGCAAGCTGGAGTATCGTGGCTACGACTCGGCGGGCGTCGCCATCCTCGGCGGCCCCGGGCCAGGCGCCGCCATCGCCCGATGTGAGGGCAAGCTCTCCAATCTTCGGGAGCGCCTGACCAACGAGCCCCTTCAGGGCAGCACCGGCATCGGCCACACGCGCTGGGCGACCCACGGGCGCCCGTCCGAATCCAACGCGCACCCCCATCGCCAGGGCAAGGTGAGCGTGGTTCACAACGGCATCATCGAGAACCACATGGCGCTTCGGCGAGCCCTGCAGGCCCAGGGCTGCACGTTCGACTCCGAGACCGACACGGAGATCTTCGCCCACCTCATCGAGCAGAAGATGGCCAGCGCCGGTAGCCTCCGCGCGGCCGTCTCCGCCGCGCTCGCCGAAGTGGAGGGCACGTGGGCGATCTGCGTCCTGCACGATGACTCGCCCGGGGAGATCGTGGCGGCGGCGAACAATGCCCCGCTGCTGCTCGGTATCGGCGAGGGCGAAATGTTCGTCGGCTCCGACGTCGTCGCGATGCTCGACCACACCCGGACCGTCGTGGACTTCGAGGACGGCGACATCGCGCAGGTCTTCAGCCACGGATTCTCGTTCCTGGACGCCGCCGGCGAGCCGGTCGAACGTCCACGACGCACCATCGACTGGAGCCCCGTCGCCGCCGAGAAGCAGGGGTACAAGCACTTCATGCTCAAGGAGATTCACGAGCAGCCGCGCGTGCTCTCCGACTCCATGTCCGGCCGACTCTCGATGGTCGAACCCGACGTCCTCCTCGACGACGTCGAGCTCGACCTCTCCACGTTCGACCGGGTCATCATCCTCGCCTGCGGCACCTCGTGGCACGCGGCGCTGTGCGGCAAGTACCTCATCGAGTCGCTGGCGCGAATCCGAGTCGAGGTCGATCTCGCGAGCGAGTTCCGGTACCGCGATCCCATCGTCACGGACCGCGACCTCACCATCGTCATCTCCCAGTCCGGCGAGACCGCCGACACCCTCGCCGCCTTGCGCGAGGCGAAGCGCCGTGGCGCCAGCACGCTCGCCATCTGCAACGTCGTCGGCTCCACCATCGCCCGCGCCGCCGACCAAGTGCTCTACACCCACGCCGGCCCCGAGGTCAGCGTCGCATCGACCAAGGCGTTCACCAGCCAGCTGGTCGTCCTGAGCCTGCTCGCGCTCAAGCTCGGCAAGCTCTCGGGCCATCTCGACGCGGACCAGCTCCGCACGATGCTCGAGAACCTCGGCGCCCTCCCCGAAGCCATGAACCGACTGCTCGGGCAGCTTGCGGGCCTGCGCACCGTGGCGAGGCGCTACAGCGGTGCGCGCGACTTCCTCTTCCTGGGCCGCGGCCTGGGCTTCCCCGTCGCCCTCGAGGGCGCGCTGAAGCTCAAGGAAATCTCCTACATTCACGCCGAAGGCTACGCGTCCGGCGAGATGAAGCATGGGCCCATCGCGCTGGTCGACGATGACGTTCCGGTCGTCGTCATCGCGCTGCGCGGTCCGGGATACGACAAGGTCGTCTCCAACCTCGAGGAAGTCCGGGCACGCGGAGGGAAGATCATCGCGCTGGCAACCGTCGGAGACACCGAGATCGCCGACATCGCCCACGACGTCATCCTCGTCCCCGACGTGCACGAGCTCTTCCAGCCGATCGTGGCCAGCATTCCCCTGCAGCTCTTCGCGTATCACGTCGCCGACCTCAAGGGCACCGACGTCGATCAGCCGCGAAACCTCGCCAAGTCCGTCACGGTCGAATAGGCCCCGGGGCCGGCGCAAACAGCGCTCGATCCCCACCGGTCCGTGAGGGGCGACCGGCCTGATACCATCGAGGGGGATGGCGAGCCGGCATGTTGCACTTCCGCGGCAGCTCAAGCTGCAGGGGAAAGTCGTCGCCGGTCGATACCTCGTCGAGGAACTCATCGGAGTGGGCGGGATGGCGGTCGTCTTTCGCGGCCAGCACATGGGCCTCGGGCGCGCCGTCGCGATCAAGGTGCTCCGCCCCGAGTACAGCAAGAACGAAGAGCTCGCCGCCCGCTTCGCTCGTGAAGCGCGTGCATCTTCGGGGTTCGACCACCCCAACTGCCGCGCGGTCTTGGACTGCGGCGAGCTGGAGAACGGGCTCAAGTTCATGGCGATGCAGCTGCTGGAGGGCCGAGAGCTCTCCAAGGTGCTCGGAAAACCGCTCCCGCCCTCGCAGTGCATCGCGCTCACGCTGCAGGTGCTGCGAGGCCTCGACCACGCACATCGCCACGGCGTGGTGCACCGAGACCTCAAGCCCGACAACCTGTTCGTGACCCGGGACCATCACGGGAGCGACCTCTTGAAGATCGTCGATTTCGGGATCGCCCGCATCGTGGACGAGAAGCTCGCCGATGGACTCACCACCAAGGTCGGCGCCATCGTCGGAACCCCGGCGTACATGAGCCCCGAGCAGGCGCTCGGGGAGGACATCGACGGCCGCGCAGACCTGTACTCGGTGGGGATGATCCTCTACGAGATGCTCACCGGCGCGCCCCCATTCAACTCGACCGAAGCACGTACCTTGATGAAGGCACACGTGGCCGGCCGCGTCCCCGCCCTCCCCCCCACGGTGCCCTCCTTGGTCAGCGCCGGCCTGAGCAAGCTGATCGCGCGCGACCGCGACAAACGCTATGCAGACGCCGCGGCCGCGCTCGCGGGCCTGGAACGCATTGCGCACACGCTTCGCTCGGACGCCAAGCCTTGGGTCGATCTGCTCGGCGCGCCCGTCGAGCGACCGACTCGACCACAGCATCCCCCCGCGCCCGCGCCCGCTTCAGCGCCCGCTGCCATCGCCACCTCGGCGCGCGCCGAGCCCGAGGACACGCACCATCGGAACCTGCGAGCCCTCGATGATGCGCTCAACAAGGTGCTCGAGAGCCGAACCCCGATCGCGCAAGAGTCGGTGCAGACCGGGATTCACGAGGACAAGCGGGACGGGCCCACCAGCTTGACCCCCAACTTCCCGTCGAAGATCGAGGAGTACGACTAGGGCACATCTCGGGACCAGGCCCCGGACTTTCCGCCGGACTTCGAGAGCAGGGCCACCTCGATGATCTCCATGCTCCGGTCCATCGCCTTGCACATGTCGTAGATCGTCAGGCCGGCGGTCGACGCCGCCACCATCGCCTCCATCTCGGGACCCGTCCGGTCGACGGCGCGCACGGTCACGCGGGCTTCGACGCCCGGCAGCTCCTCGAGGATCGCGAAGTCGACATCGACGCTCGTGAGACGCACCGGGTGGCACAACGGAATGAGCGCAGAGGTGCTCTTCGCAGCCCCGATCGCGGCCAAGCGAGCGACCGAGAGCACGTCGCCCTTGCCGACTGCACCCGACTCGATGCGCTCGAGCGTCTGGGCTTCCATGCGCACCCTGACCCGCGCCGTCGCCGACCGCGGCGTCTCCGGCTTCTCGTCGATCGCCACGATACGGGCCGCTCCAGCCTCGTCGAAGTGCGTGAGGGGGTCGTCCGACACGGCGAAGAGGATACCAGCCGCCAAGGCTCGGCATCGGTCGCGTAACCTGCTAAATGTGCAGCGCCCCAACGTGGCGTGGCGCTATGAAAATCGGCATCCCGAAGGAAATCTACGAGGGCGAACGGAGAGTCGCAGCGACTCCCGACACCGTGCGGCGCATGATCAAGAAGCAGGGCTTCATGGTCGTCGTCGAAAAGGGCGCGGGCGTCGAAGCGAGCTTCCCCGACTCCGCCTACGAAGACGCCGGCGCGACGATCGTCGACATGCCTTCGGAGGTGTGGAACTGCGACATCGTGGCCAAGGTGCGGCCGCCGCAGTACCACGAGGGAACGGGCCAAGAAGAGGCCGAGATGCTGGCGGAAGGCTCGACGCTCATCTCGTTCCTGTGGCCCGCCGAGGCCAGCGCCACCATCAAGATGCTCGAGGGGCGCAAGGTCAACGCCATCGCGATGGACCAAGTGCCGCGAATCACCCGCGCACAGAAGCTCGACGCCTTGTCCTCGATGGGCAACATCGCCGGCTACCGGGCGGTGGTCGAAGCCGCCCAACAGTTCGGACGATTCTTTACAGGGCAGATCACCGCCGCGGGCAAGGTGCCCCCCGCAAAGGTGATGGTGATTGGCGCGGGCGTGGCCGGGCTCGCGGCCATCGGAGCCGCCCGAGGCCTGGGCGCGATCGTCCGCGCCTTCGACACTCGCCCTGTCGTCAAGGAACAGGTCGAGTCCATGGGTGCCGAGTTCCTCGAGCTCGAGTTCGAAGAAGACGGCACCGGCGAGGGTGGCTACGCCAAGGTGATGAGCGAGGAGTTCATCGCCGCCGAGATGGCGCTCTTCCTGCAGCAGGCCCAAGAGGTCGACATCATCATCACCACGGCGCTCATCCCCGGGCGCCCGGCTCCCCTTCTCATCAAGAAGGAAGCCGTCGAAGCCATGCGACCCGGCTCGGTCATCGTCGACCTGGCCGCTGAACGCGGAGGCAACTGCGAGGTCACCGAGCCCGGCAAGGTGATCGACCACGGAGGGGTAAAGATCGTCGGATACACCGATCTGCCCAGCCGTCTGCCCGCGACCTCGAGCCAGCTCTACGGCACCAACATCTGCCATCTACTCGACGACCTCGGCAAAGCCGAGGGGTTCGAGATCGACCTCGACGACGAGGTGGTCCGTGGCTGCACGGTCGTCCACCAGGGCGAGATGATCTGGCCGGCACCCAAGAAGGAGCAGCCCAAGCCCGTCGCGGCCCCCAAGCCCAAGCCCGAGCCCGAGCCCGAAGAGGCCGACGACGACCTGGACGCGCCACCGGCCAATGCGCCAGCAGGCAAGCCACCGTGGGCCCTCATCGCCACGGGCGTCGCCCTCCTGGGCATCGGACTGGGCGCGCCGGAGTCCTTCCTGTCGCACTTCACGGTCTTCGTGCTCGCCATCTTCGTCGGTTGGCAG
Organism: uncultured bacterium; assembly: GCA_963761755.1. GTDB lineage: Bacteria > Myxococcota_A > Polyangia > Nannocystales > Nannocystaceae > CAJXVA01. The sequence goes on along the minus strand of CAVXIC010000011.1, from coordinate 128,811 downwards.
CTCATCTGGAACGTCTCCCCTGCCCTTCACACGCCGCTCATGTCCGTGACCAACGCAGTCAGCGGCATCATCATCATCGGCGGCATGCTGCAGATCTCCGGTTCACCGAGCTCGGCGACCGTGATCCTCGGCGCGCTCGCAATCCTCGTCGCCACGATCAACATCGCCGGCGGCTTCCTCGTCACCCAGCGCATGCTGCAGATGTTCCGCAAGTAGGGAGACCACGATGACCGAATCTCTGATCACCGTCTCGTACATCTCCGCCGCGATCCTCTTCATCCTCAGTCTCGGTGGGCTGTCGTCTCAGGAAACCGCGCGACGCGGCAACTTCTACGGCATGCTCGGGATGGCGATCGCGCTCGTCGCGACCGCCGCCACGCCAGGCGTCACCGGCTACGCGATGCTGGCCGGCGCGATCATCCCCGGCGTCCTCATCGGTGGGTTCCTGGCGCAGCGGGTGGCCATGACCTCGATGCCGGAGCTGGTTGCCATCCTGCACAGCTTCGTCGGCCTCGCCGCCGTCCTCGTCGGCTTTGCCAGCTACATGGGCCCGCAGCCCGTCCTCACCGAGGTCGAGGTCACGATCCACGAGATCGAGATCTTCGTCGGCGTGTTCGTCGGCGCCATCACCTTCACCGGATCGGTCATCGCGTTCGGCAAGCTGCGCGGCAGCATCGGGGGCAAACCGCTCATGCTGCCAGCCCGGCACGCGCTCAACCTCGGGATGGTCATCGGCTCGGTCGTGCTGGGCTACATGTTCCTCGATGCGGGCCACGCGACGACCGACGGCGGCAACCCGGCCGGGCTGATGCCGCTCACCATCATGACGGCGATCGCCTGCGTGATCGGCGTGCACATGGTCATGGCGATCGGTGGCGCCGACATGCCCGTGGTCGTGTCGATGCTCAACAGCTACTCCGGATGGGCAGCGGCCGCGGCCGGCTTCATGCTCAGCAACGACCTGCTGATCATCACCGGTGCGCTCGTCGGCAGCAGCGGCGCCATCCTCTCGTACATCATGTGCGCCGCGATGAACCGCTCGTTCTTCAGCGTCATCCTCGGCGGCTTCGGATCCGACGGAGGCGCGCCGACGGGCCCAGCGCAGGTCATCGAGGGCGAGGCGGTCCCCACCGACGTCAGCGCGGTCGTGGCGGACATGAAGGCCGCCAAGTCGATCATCATCATTCCGGGCTACGGCATGGCCGTCGCCCAAGCGCAGCACTCCCTGAGCGAGATCGTCAAGATGCTGCGCAAGCAGAAGAAGACGGTCCGCTTCGGCATCCACCCCGTCGCAGGTCGGCTTCCCGGCCACATGAACGTCCTGCTCGCCGAGGCCAACGTCCCCTACGACATCGTCCTGGAGATGGACGAACTCAACGACGACTTCCCCGACACCGACCTGGTGCTGGTCATCGGGGCGAACGACATCGTCAACCCCAGCGCCCTCGATGATCCCAACAGCCCCATCGCGGGCATGCCGGTGCTCGAGTGTTGGAAGGCCACCAAGACCGTGGTCATGAAGCGCTCGATGGGTACGGGCTACGCTGGCGTGCAGAACCCGCTGTTCTTCAAGGAGAACACCGTGATGCTGTTCGGCGACGCCAAGAAGAACGTCGACGCGATGCTCACCGAGCTGCGCGGCTAGAGCACGTCTCATCGCCTCGACGTGGCGGCCCGCAAAGAGGTCCGAGGGCCGAGCGCAGGGCTCGGCCCGAATGGGGACGGCGACGCACGGGGTGCTCGCCCATCGCGCTTTGGGCGGCGGGCTGTCGGACGATGAGCGCTGTTGATGAGGCTGCTCGAGACGTCGCCCTTGTTCGCTTCGGTGCGAACGGCGCTCAGCGAGGACCGCGTGGTGCGGTCCGCCCTCCGGCAAGCGCGCGACATCACGCAGTGCCGCATCGTCCTGCTGCACGCCGGGTTTGGCGACGTGCAGCTGTGCATCGCGCTGCACGGGTGTGACTCCGATGAACGGATCCGTCGGGCGATGATTCGCGGCGTCGATCTTCGAGTCTCGGGGCTGCAAGCCCATCCCGACGTCGATCGCTTCCCTCGAGACGCACCCCGCGACCTGTTCGATCCGCTGGCGATTCGAGCCTACGCCGCGGCTCCACTGCGCGTAGGCGATGGGATCGAGGGCGCCTTGCAGTGCCTGGACGACCGTCCTCGGGCCTTCACCCAGGAGCAGCTCCACGACATGGAGGCGCTGAGCTTCACCGTCTGCGGACGGCTGCTACCGCGCGACTTCGTGGGCGACGTACCCGCCGAACGGCTCGCAGATCGGCTCCGATCGCTGAAGCGCCGGCTCGAACCGATCGACGCGATGGTGCTCTCCCAACCGCAGCTCACGGCCCCGTGGCGCGAGCTCGGAGACGCGATCGAAGCGGCAGCGACGGAGCTCGAGACCCAGCCAGGCTGACCCACGATCGCTGACGCCGCATCCGGTCCGTGCGATGCTCGGTTGATGCGTGCCGTGGCTCCGAGCCTCTTGCTGTGTGCCCTCTCCTTCGCGTGCGCGTCCTCGGATGGCGACGCGGACACCGACGTCGGGTCGAGCCCAGCCGCGGTCGCGACCACCTCGGAGGCAAGCAGCGACGACTCGGCGTCCGTGGCGGAGGGGTCGTCCAGCGGCAGCTTGGACGACGGGAGCAGCACCTCCACGACCGGACCGGTCGTCCCCTCCTTCGGGGAGCCCGAATCCCTTCCCATGCCCGATGGCGCGTGCCCGACGTTCGAAACCGGGACCCTCGAGTTCGAGCCGGCGGAGACCGGTCCCCGACAGGCCCAGATCTGGTACGACCCCGAGTCCGGCGGCGGCGGGCCGGTCGTGTTCTACTGGCACGGCACGGGCAGCAGCCCGGCAGAGGCAACCTTCGGGCTCGGGCAAGCGGCCATCGATGACATCCTCGCCCGAGGAGGCATGGTCGTCGCCCCCGTGTCCAATCCCGAAGCCGGGCAGTTCCCGTGGTTCCTCGTGTTGGGCACCGAGGAAGACGACGTTCATCTCATGGACGAGATCGTCGGCTGCGCCGCCGCCGGGCCCGGCGTCGACCCCAGCCGCATCCACGCGATCGGGATGAGCGCGGGGGGTCTGCAAACCAGCCAGGTGAGCATTCGACGCAGCGCATACATCGCCTCGGTGGTCGTCTACTCCGGGGGCCTGCTCGCCACCGACGTGCCCAGCGACGATCCCGACCGCCCGTTCCCCGCGATGATCTATCACGGAGGCCCCGACGACATCGTCATCGTCTCGTTCCAGCAGGCCAGCGAACGCTATGCGCAGTATGTCGACGATCTCGGCGGCTACAGCCTGCTGTGCGACCACGGCGGCGGGCACACGATCCCCGACTCGCGCATCTACTCGTGGCAGTTCCTGCTCGACCATCCCTTCGACGTCGCGCCCTTCCCCTACCAGGGGCAGGTCCCCGGCTGGGTCCCGGACGAGTGCGTGGAATAGCGCGCGATGGGGTCAAAAACCGCGCAACGCGCCGAGAAGGTCGATCTTCGGCAGATCTCACGGTTGGAGAACCCGAGACTTCGTGCAACCTTGCTCGCCATGTTTCGTCCGTGCCTTCGCATGACTGCCACGCGACTCCTCGCCCTCGCATGTGCCGCAACGCTCGGGGCTTGCGGCTCCGATCCGGCCAGCGATGACACCGACACCGAGGCAGACACGTCCAGCTCCTCGAAGGACGAGTCTGGTGACACGACCGGCGCAGTCGGCACGAGCAGCAGCTCCGCTCCCGCCGATACGGGCTCGGGCACCGCACGACCGACCAGCGACCCCCTGGACACCTCGGCGGACACCACCGGCCCCGACGGGTCGACCGACGACACGGCTGTCGATCCAGGCGCTCCGCTCATCCCCGCGGTTCAAGGCGAGTGCCCAGAGTTCGATGGCACCGGCATCGACAACCCCGACTACCTCACCTTTCCGGTCGGGCTCGGCACCCGGCAGGCGCTGGTCTACTACGACGCGGCCAGCGGCGGCGGCGGACCCCTGGTGTTCTACTTCCACGGAGGCGGAGGCGATCCCGAAGATGCGGTCCCGTCGGTGAGTGCGATCGCCATCGACGAAATCCTCGCGATGGGTGGCATGGTCGTCTCGCCCCTGTCCGACCCCGCTGCCGGCTTCGAGTGGTTCCTGTCCTCGGCCGGGCAGGCCCAAAACGACCTGGTGATGATGGACTCCATCGTCGCGTGCGCCGACGCGGGTCCAGGCATCGACGTCAACCAGATCCACGGCATCGGCTTCAGCGCCGGCGCGCTCCACATCTCGCAGGCGAGCATGCGGCGCAGCTCGTACATGGCGTCCGTCATCTCCTACTCCGGCGGACTCGCGGGCAGCACGGGCCACGACAACATGAACGCCACCCCTTCGGCGCTCATCTTCCACGGTGGCAACGCCGACAACGTTCAGGGCCTGCCCTTCGGGACCTCCAGCGAGAACTTCGCTGGGTTCCTGCGCGACCGCGGCGGCTATGCCGTCGTCTGCAATCACGGTGCCGGCCACACCTATCCGCCCAACGAGCAGGGAGTCTGGCGACGTGCGGACGCGTACCGCTTCTTCCTCGACCACCCGTTCGGCGTCGACCCATCTCCCTACGAAGGCGGCGCCTTCCCGGAGTGGATGCCTCCGTACTGCGCCGACTAGTACCTCGTGTCTGAGTCCGTGCCGGGTTTCTGCAGGACCGCCCTTTAGGTGTGGGGTCCTGCAGAAACCGTTCGGTCGATGGGAACGACGGCGCTACTCTGCCTCGACCGCGCCGTTGCTGATCCACGTGAGGATGTCGCCGAGTTCGGCCTCGGTCAGACGGCCTTCGCCGGTCAGCGGGTTGTACGGCATGGGATTGCCCACGATGCCGTCGGCGCCGACCAGCTTCTGATACAGATAGCTGGCCTCGGCATCTCCGGGCTCGATCAGGCCGAGGTCGGGAACCTGCGCCGACCGCTCCAAGAGCCGCTCGTAGACCCCATCGCCGACGAGCACCAAGTTGCCCTGCTGCTCGGCCTCTGAGTGGCACCCGCCACAGTTGGCCTCGAGAATGGGCCGCACCCGCGCGGCCCACGTGACCCCGTTGCCCAGCAGGTTGAGCGCCTCGGGATCATCGGAGTACGAACAGTTCCGGTAGTCGATCGGGCTCGAAAGGTAGTTTCGATCGGCCTCGTCGGGCCACCCTTCGACCAGACAGTAGAGCCCGAGCATCTCGGAGATGGTCAGCGGCGCGTTGGCCAGCGGCATCCGCGACCCCGGGATGGGGTCATCGTGCATCTCTCCGCGAATGCGGGCGATGAGGTAGCTGTCCTCGGGTCGGCCCGGGACGAGCATGGAGACATCGAGCCCCATCGTCGCCCCGGCGACGCCGTTGCGGTTGGCATCGGCTTCCTGAATACCGACGTTGAGCAGCTCCTCGACCTCGTCGAACTGATACTCGCGCACCCGTCCGAACAGGTGGGTGCCGCCCTCGAGCACGAACCACTGGGTCTCGAACGATGCATAGGTCAGATCGTCGACCTCCCCACCGTCGACGAAGCTTCGCACGAACCGAGCCGTCGACCAGGCATCGGAGCGGTCGGTTCCCAGCGGCGTGACGAGGTGGATGTGCAGGCCGGGTAGATCGAGCGGCACGTCACCGCTTCCGTCTACGTCGTCCGACTCCCCGGGGATCTGCTCGATGTACGCGATCTCGACCGGGTCGGCATCGAAGCCTCCGGAGAACCGCAGCCTGTCACCGCTGGACTCGCATCCGTCGAAGACCGACGTCGACTCGCCGGGCTGGACGTTGCACGGGGCCTCGAAGGCCGAGGCGAGGTTGGCCGGCGTGCGGAGGTCTGGGTACTCCTTGGCGTTGTGGCACACCCCGCCGTTGGGCGTGCAGGTGCGCCAGATGACCTTCTGATGGAGGTCGAGGCCAGTGGGGAAGCGCTTCTGCGCCTCGAGGACGGTCTCGTCTTCGCCGTCGTAGGGCTCGACGTTCTCGTTGTCGGGGACCTCGGGGCGATCGGGATCGAAGTCGATCCGCCCCTGATTGTAGTCGATCGTCTCACGACAGCCAGTGACTGCGATCGCCGCCAGCAGCAGCAGCAGCGTCAGCTTTGGATCACGTGCAGAGGGCATCGAAGGGATCATCCGCTGGAAAGAATTCGGAGGACTCGGCACCGAGGAAGTCCATGAGGGTCTTCCAGGTTGCGCGGTAGGAGTAGACCTCGCCGGTGGGGCTCAAGTCGCCAGGGTCGGTGGCGCCGATGCGTCGTCCTTTGGCGCCGATGGGTCCCCCCATGAAGGGCATGGACATCCAGCGGGTGGCGAAGTCTCCGCCATGATCGCTTCCGCGGGCCGAGTTGAACCGACCGCCCCGCGTGCTGCGGGAGAACTCGCTCCCCGCGACGACGATCGTATGGTCCCAATAGGTACCGCCGCTGGGGTGTTCGAGCCGCTTGAGCGACCACTCGAGCCCCGAGAAGATCTGGTTGATCTCCTCCATGCGCCCTGGCAGGTCGGTCTCCTCATCGGAGTGCATGTCGTAGCCGCCTTGGTCGATGTAGACCGCAGGGCAACCGAAGTGAAAGAGACGCAGCGCGAGATGAACCGAGCGACCCCCGCCGGACTCGCCAAAGACGGTCGCGAGCTCGGCGTTGCTCAAGCCATCGTGGGCGTCGTTCCCACGCTCGCCGACCTTGAGGACGTCCGAGGAGAAGATGTCGGCGTAGGCCTTGGTCGCCTCGCGAGAACGGATGTATGCGTCCACCGTGGGCGCATGGGTGGGGTTGCGTCGCTCCTTGTTGCGCGCGTCATATCCCTCGGTCATCGACCGCGCCCAGTTGGGCAGCTGCGAGGTCGCGCCGGCCGCAAAGCGATCGAGGTCGTCACCGCGCAGCACCGCGGGCCGGTACGCAGCGTAGTCTCCCGACCCGCGCCCCATCCCCGACTCGCCCATGATCACCGCCGGCAGGCTGACGATGCCCTGCTCGGTCTCGGCGGCCGTCCGCTCTCGCAGGCCATAGCCCAGCATGGTGAACAGCCCGGTGTCGCCACCGACCTCGCCGGTCAAGAATCGCTCGAGTCCCGTGGCATGGTTGCCGTCGGCCGACCCTGAGAGGGGCTCGTGGTCGACGCATGGGATGACCGCCATCTCGTTGGTGAACTCGGGCACCCGCTTCATGCCCAGCGCAGCCAGCTCGTCGGTCCGCCACTCGTTTTGGTCCAGCAGTCGCCCCACACCCCACTGGGTGCCGCCGGCGACGCCACCGGCCATGCCAAACGGGTTGAACTGCTCGCCGACCTCGCCGTTGAACGCGACCGGGAACCGGAACCCGCCGGAGAGCCGAATGTAGAGCAGATGCTTGGCCGTGCCGAACGCCTCGGTCGCCTTGACCTCCCGCGGAATCCACAGGTGCGGGAACCCGAGACCCGCAGCAAGGACACCCGTCCCCTGAAGCAGGCGACGACGCGAGAGTTTTGAGAGTCGCTTGGTCATCGGTGGGCGCCTCATGGTCCTCTAGTAAAAGAGCATCTCCGAGCTGGAGACCATCGCGAAGCAGACCGGACGGGCGAAGGTCGCCGCACGACACGGCGCGGGACTGCACTGCGCCGCAGCGGCGCGCGCTTCCTCGAGTTCCTCTTCGTCGGGAGATCTGCCCAAGAACAAGCCTTGTTGGTAGGTGATGATGGCCTCGGCCGTCGCCTCGTCCAGCGCGTCATCGGGCCCGACGTCGCCGGGCAGCAGCCGCCCGATGTTCACGCCGTCGGCATCCCCTACGCCGCAGACCTCGGCGACGAACGACTCTTGAACCGCGGTGTTCAGTACGCTGACCGTCGTGAACCGACCACCCACCTCGTTGGAGGGACACCCTCCCAAAGTGCGGGCAAGGTTGCGGTAGTCGTCCTCCACCTCCAGGTCTTCGACCTCCCAGCGCGTGTTCCGAACGAGCGCGAGCGCCCAGCCGCTGAGGCCGTCGCTGTATCCATCTTCGTCTTCTTGGACCTCCAGGTAGTCCTCGGGGTGCGGCAGCCGATGGTCGCATCGAGAGAGGTCGACGCCCGTGGTCGACTTGATCGAGTCGATCCACCCCTCGACCGCGATCTGCTTGTACGGGCCGTAGGTCCAGCGACGCTCGGAAGCCTCGCCTCCCTTGGAGGACTGCAGATAGGCGAACGAGGTTGCGATCGCGTAGTGCAGCGCGCGGATGTCCCCTTGGTACTCCAGCAGATATTTGACCAGCTCGTGGCGCACGCCCGGTGCCTCGACCGCCAGATCGTAGTCGAGATAGCGCGTGAGCGTCTGCTCGACCTCGAACTCCCAGAAGGCCGGATCGCTGGCGAGGAGTCGCCCGGGAAGCTGCAGGGTCTTCCACTCGTCGGGGAGCAGCTTGCCACTCCACAGCATCCCCTCCTGCTCGCCGTCCTTGTTGAGCCGCTTGGTGTCGGGGCTGAGCGTCAGTTCGTGATGCCCCCACAGCACGCTGGTGCACTCACCGATCGTCGCCGGGTCGGCCTGGCCGTCCTCGCCGACGCACGCGAAGTCGATGTAGGCGTCGGGCAGCCGCCCCACGTGCGGGTGGTCGAAGTAGCCGTTGTTCCACAGCCGATACAGCCGCGCGATGTCGCTGCGCTCGCTTTCATAGGGCGGCCGGCCGAGAAACAGCTCGAACATGAACTCGGCCCGGTCTCCCGCCGTATCCAACCGGCGCATGATCACCGGATGCGCGCTGGTCACCGCCGCGAACTCGTCCCACGCCACGCGCCCCTCGAACGCCTTGCCGACGAGCTCGTCCATGTCGAAGGCGCGCTCGAAGTTGACGGCGCGGTTGTTGTAGAGCAGTCGGTCTGCCCAGCGTCGCTGCTGGACGAGGACGAACTCCTCGGTCGCGAGCAGCTCGGACACGACCTGGCCCCACGTCGGCGCCTGACAGACCGTCCCGATCTCCTGACCCGTCGGGTAGCGCCCGAGCATGTCGGCGTAGAGTCGGCGGCACGCCTCCGCGCCGTCGATGGTTTGCGTCCGCAGCCCGGCGCCCCAGGTGACCGGGCACATCCCGATGTTGACGGGGTTCTCCAGGGGCAGAGATTCGCAGTACGCCGCGCAGTCGGCATCGCAGTCGACGGCTTCACCTTCGAGCGGTGGCTCCACGTCGAGCGGAGGGGGCATTTCGTCGGCACCACCGCGGAAGTTGCCGTCGGTGATGGCCGGACCATTGCCGACGAGCTGTCCGGGACCCCGAGCCGGATCGCTCGCGTCGAGACCGATGACGTCGCCGCAGTTCAGCGCGGCGACGCCCAACGCCAACACCAACCAACGACTTGCCCGATCCATCATCCCTCGATCAGTGTAGCGAGTCCTGGCGTTCGCGAAAGGGTCGGTGCACCCCCACGGTGGGGCCCGACCACCCCGATGGCAGGGCGTTCATGCACGACAAGGTACGAGCTACGCCCGCATGTACTGCCGCGTGGTCGCGACCGTATTTCAGGCCCTGGCTATACTCGCCGCGTGCGTCTCGATCGGGGAACCTTTGCGCGTCGTTTCACCACTGCCGCCACGTTGAGCGCCACCTTGTGCCTGTGCGCGACCGTCCACGCAGCACCGAGCCAAGACGATGCTGCCGACGATGAGGCGTCCGACGACGCCGACGACGCAGAGCCGAACGATGCGAAAGCGAAAGCGAGCGCGAGTGCGAGCGTCGACGGTTCGAAGACGAAGGCAAAGACGAAGTCCAAGAAGCACAGAAGAGAGAAACCATCCGCGGCGCCGATGAAGAACCGGGTGGGCTTCGGCGCGATGCGAACGCTGGCCGGTCTCAACGGGCTGATGCTTCGCTGGTACGCCGCCAACCGCTTCACCGTCGGCTTCAACCTCGGGGCCGCAACGTTCTCGCACGGAGACACCGATGAGAACGGGGACTTCGAGCGCACCCGGACGGTCGGCGCCGTCGGTTTCGGACCCGAGTTCTTCTTCTGGCCCTACCAGGGCAAGCGCAGTCAGCAGGTCCACGCCGACTTCGGCGTCGGCGCTCGCGTCAGCACGTACTTCGGCTTCCTCGGCCGACTCGAAGAGGAGCAGACCGACACGCTCGACACGCCGCTGGAGATCGACGTCGAGATTCCCGCGAGCGTGCAGCTGTTCATCGGAAAGCGCGTGGCGATCGTACCCGAGTTTGGGGTCGCCTTTCGGATCATCCCGGGCAACCGAGAGCCGGACCAAAACGGCGAGTTCGACAGCAACCCCGGTCGCGGCATCGGCTCCAAGCGCGGGACGACCAACGGCCCGGGCTTCGGGTTCGAGCTCGGAGACCACGGCGGCCTCTTCATGGGGATCGGATTCATGTACTTCTTCGGCGAGCCCCGCGAGTAGACGCGTGCCTATGTGCTGGGCCCGAGGCCTCGGCGCGCGTGGATCCAATCCGCCGCCGGGCTCGTAGGAGCGCGTCTGGTCGCTCCGAAAGCCGCCCCACGTGCTACCCGGCCAGAATGCGCCACACTCGCCGCGCAGGTCATCATGAGATACGTCTACACCGCCGTCGGCATCGTGCTCCTCGTTGGAGCACTCGTCGCGATCAAGGCCACCCAGATCGGCCAGCTGATCGGGTTTGGGGAGGCCGCCGCGGCGGACGGTCCTCCGCCCGAGACGGTGATGACCGCGCGCGCCCAGACGCGCCCCGTCGAACGCACCCTCGACGCGGTCGGCACGGTGACGTCCGCCCAGGGGGTGAAGATCAGCACCGAGGTCGCCGGCGTGGTGACGAAGCTCGGCTTCGACTCGGGAGACACCGTCACCAAGGGACAGGTGCTCGCCCAGCTCGACACGCGGGTGGAGCGGGCCCAGCTCGCCCAGGCCAAGGCCCGCCTGGCGCTGGCCAAGACGTCCTTGGGGCAGACCCAGAAGCTGGTGCCCGCCGGCGCCGCGCCCGAGTTCCAGCTGGACTCCGACCGCTCGAGCTTCGAGGCGGCGGGGTCCGAGGTCGACAGTCTCCGGGCTCAACTCGCCAAGAAGACGATTCGCGCGCCGTTCTCGGGTCGACTGGGCATTCGCGCCGTGGACATTGGGCAGTACCTCAGCCCCGGCACCGAGCTCACCGCGCTGGAGACGGTCGATGAGGCCTACGTCGACTTCGCCCTTCCGCAGCGCCACCTCTCGCAGGTCTCCGTGGGCATGGCGGTCCGCATCACGCTCGAGGGCGAGCCGCCGCTGGAGCTGATGGGGACGCTGGAGGCCATCGACCCGTCCCTGAACGCCAACACACGCAGCCTGCAGCTGCGCGCCAGCGTCGATGCCACCCAGGACGCGCTCCGCCCGGGCATGTTCGCCAACGTGGAGGTCATCCTCGGGGACCCGAAGCCCCAGGTGATGGTGCCCGCCACCGCGATCTCCCACGCATCCTACGGAGACTCCGTCTTCGTGGTCGAGGGCAAGCCCGAAGACGAGCCCGGCGTGCGCGAGACGAAAGACGGACTGACCGTTCAGCTCGCAAGGCAACAGTTCGTCAAGCTCGGGCCCGCCCGCGGCGACTTCGTGGCGGTGCTCGACGGCGTCACCGACGGCCAGATCATCGTCGCCGCGGGGGTCTTCAAGCTGCGCAACGGTGCCCCCATCGTCGTCAACAACGACGTCGACCTCGACGCCAGCCTCGCCCCCTCGGTCCCCAATCGGTAGCCCGCCATGAAGATCACGGACGTCTTCGTACGCCGGCCGGTGTTGGCCATCGTCGTCAATCTCGTGCTGCTGGTGGCCGGGATGCAGGCCCTCTTCACCCTCAACGTCCGGCAGTACCCCCGCATCGAGTCGGCCACGGTCACCGTGATCACCCCCTACGTCGGGGCGGACGCGGAGCTGGTGCGCGGCTTCATCACGACGCCGATCGAGCGCGCCGTCGCGGCGGCCGACGGCATCGACTACATCGAGTCGCAGAGCGTGCAGGGGCTGTCGACGATCAAGGTGCGCCTGGAGCTCAACTCGAACTCGGCCACCGCGCTGGCGGACATCAGCGCCCGGGTCAACCAGGTGCGCGGCGATCTGCCGCCCGAGGCGGAGATCCCCGCCATCTCGATCGAGTCGTCCGACGCCCAGGTCGCCTCGATGTACCTGAGCTTCGGCTCCGACCTGCTCGAGGACAACCAGGTCACCGACTACCTGACCCGCGTCGTCCAGCCCCGGCTCACCGCCCTGCCCGGCGTGCAGCGAGCCGACATCTTGGGCGCGCGGAACTATGCCCTGCGGGCGTGGCTGCAGCCCGAACGCATGGCGGCGCTGGGCGTCTCCCCCTCCCAGGTTCGCAACGCGCTCGCGTCGAACAACTACGTCTCGGCCATCGGGCAGACCAAGGGCGCCCTGGAGGCCGTCAACCTCACGGCCACCACCGACGTCACCACCGTCGAAGAGTTCCGGCGCCTGGTGATCAAGGGCGAGGGCGACACGCTGGTGCGCCTGGGGGACGTCGCGCAGGTCGAGCTCGGAGCCGACTCCTACGACACCGACGTGCGCTTCTCGGGCGAGGGCGCGGTGTTCATGGGTGTCTGGGTGCTGCCCAACGCAAACACCCTCGACGTGATCAAGGCCGTACGCGCCGAGATGGAGGTGGTCGAGCGCGAGCTTCCCAAGGGCATGCGCGCCGAGATCGCGTTCGACTCCACCGCGTACATCGAGAACGCGATCGACGAGGTGTCGACGACCCTGCTCGAGACGGTGTTGATCGTCGTGATCGTCATCTTCGTGTTCCTCGGGTCGCTGCGGTCGGTGCTCGTACCGCTCGTCGCGATCCCGCTGTCCCTGATCGGCGCGGTGTTCCTGATGCAGGTGCTGGGCTTCACGGTGAACCTGCTGACCCTGCTGGCGATCGTCCTCGCCGTCGGCCTGGTGGTCGACGACGCGATCGTGGTGATCGAGAACTGCGAGCGGAACCTTCGCGAAGGAAAGGGACGGGTCGAGGCGGCGATCCTGGGCGCCCGCGAGCTCCTGGGGCCCATCATCGCAATGACGATCACGCTGGCGGCGGTGTACGCCCCCGTAGGTCTGCAGGGCGGACTCAGCGGGGCCCTGTTCCGCGAGTTCGCGTTCACGCTCGCCGGCGCGGTGTTCTTCTCGGGCATCGTCGCGCTGACGCTGTCTCCGATGATGGCCTCCAGGTTGCTGCGCGAGGGGCAAGACAGGGGCTGGCTCGGCCGCGCGACCGACCGGGGCTTCGAAGCGGTTCGAGGGCTGTACCTTCGGATGCTCGACCGAACCCTTCGCCGCCGAGGGCCGGTGGTGGTGGTGTGGGTGGTGCTGTCACTGCTGACGGTGCCCATGTACATGTTCTCGCCCACGGAGCTGGCGCCCAAGGAAGACCAGGGGACCATCTTCTCTGCGCTGGACGTGCCGCCCAACGCCAGCCTCGAGCAGATCACCAAGTACGCCGCCTCCCTGAACCACAACGTGTTCGAGAGCGCGCCCGAGTTCGGCCACAGCTTTCAGATCACCACCGCCGCGGGTGGGTTTGGCGGCATGCTGACCAAGCCGTGGAGCGAGCGGGACCGCAGCATTTTCGCGATCAACGAGGATCTCAGCCCCAAGGCCGCGCGCATGAGCGGGATCCGGGCGCCCCTGTTCCTCCCCTCCGCCCTCCCCAGCCCGGGCACGTTCCCGGTCGAGTTCATCATCGCCTCGACCGCCGAACACGAAGAGCTCCTGGGTTACGCACGTGAGCTGCAGACCGCCGCCAATGAGAGCGGGCAGTTCGCATTCCCGCCGATCATCGATCTGAAGATCGACCAGACCCAGGCCGAGCTCGTCCTCGATCGCGAGAAGATTGCGTCCATGGGCCTGGACATGCGGCAGGTCGGCTCCGACGTCGCCGCGATGATCGGGGGCAACTTCGTCAACCGCTTCAGCATCGACGGCCGCAGCTACAAGGTCATCGCGCAGATCGAGCGCAGCGCCCGGCTCAACGTCGAGCAGCTGGCCGACATCCACATCTCCGGTCCCAATGGAACGCTCATTCCTCTGGGCAGCGTCGCGACCTTCCGCAGCGAGGCTCAGCCGCGAAGCCTCAACCGCTTCGCCCAGCTCAACGCGGTGAAGCTGTCGGGGGTGGCCACCCAGTCCCTCGATGGGGCCATCGCCACGCTCGAGGGCAAGGCGGCGCAGATCCTGCCTCCGGGTTCGAGGTTCGACTACACCGGAGAGAGTCGGCAGCTTCGCCAAGAGGAGGGGAAGTTCCTGCCCGCCTTCGCGCTGGCGGTCCTGCTCATCTTCTTGGTCCTCTCGGCCCAGTTCAACTCGTTCCGCGACCCGGCGGTCATCCTGCTGGGCTCGGTGCCGCTGGCGATGTTCGGGGCGCTCATCTTCACCCTGCTGAAGTTCACCGGCCCACCCGGTATGCACTTCGGCCTCACCGAAGGGTGGACGACGACGATGAACATCTACTCCCAGGTCGGCCTCGTCACCCTGGTCGGACTGGTCGCCAAGAACGGCATCCTCATCGTCGAGTTCGCGAACGTGGCGCAGCTGGGTGGATTGTCCAAGGCCCAGGCCGTGCGCGAGGCCGCGCGAACCCGTCTGCGCCCCATCCTCATGACCACCGCAGCCACCGTGGCGGGCCACTTCCCGCTCACCCTGGTCGAGGGGCCCGGAGCCGCCGCCCGCAACTCGATCGGCCTGGTCCTGGTGGGCGGCATGGCGATCGGGACGCTGTTCACCCTGTTCGTGGTCCCGGCGATCTACACCTTCATCGCGAAGGACCACCGCGCCGAGGCGCGAGAGAGCCGGCGGGAAGACATCACCGAAGACCTCGCGGCCGACTCCGCGCCCGGGGAGCATCAAAGCGACGATGGGCTTGGCGAGTAGTACTCTCACACCATGAGCTCGTTTGCTGCGCGCCTGCCCAAGGTCGAACTGCACCTCCATATCGAAGGCACGCTCGAGCCCGAGCTGATGTTTGCCCTGGCCGAGCGCAACGCCATGGCGCTCCCGTACGCCTCGGTCGAGGACCTACGGGCCGCGTACCAGTTCGGCAACCTGCAGGACTTTCTCGATCTCTACTATCAGGGCGCCGCGGTCCTGAAGACCGAGGAGGACTTCTTCGACCTCGCCTGGGCCTACTTTCGGCGCGTGAAGGACGACAACGTGCAGCACGCCGAGCTCTTCTTCGATCCTCAGACCCATACCGAGCGCGGCGTTGCCATGGGCACCGTCATCGAAGGCCTTCGTGCCGCCTGCGCCAAGGCAGAAGCGGACCTCGGCATCACCTCGGCGCTCATTCTTTGCTTTCTGCGGCATCTCTCGGGGGACGCCGCGCTGCAGACGCTGCGCGACGCCTTGCCCTATCGCGAGCACTTCATCGGCGTGGGGCTGGACAGCGCCGAGGTCGGCAACCCGCCCGAACGCTTCGTCGACGCGTTCGCGCTCGCCGCGTCCGAAGGGCTGCACCGCGTCGCCCATGCAGGAGAGGAGGGTCCACCCGAGTACATCTGGGGCGCACTCGATGCGCTCGGGGTGGCGCGCATCGATCACGGCGTGCGGTGCCTCGAAGACCCCAAGCTCGCAGCCCGCTTGGCCGAAGAACGCATTCCCCTGACGGTCTGCCCCCTGTCGAACGTCAAGCTTCGCGTGTTCGAGGATCTCTCGCAGCACAACCTGCCCCAACTGCTCGAGGCCGGTCTTTGCGTGACGATCAACTCCGACGACCCCGCGTACTTCGGCGGCTACATGACGGACAACTACGAGCAATGCCAGCGCGCCCTCGGGCTCGGCGATGAGGTCCTCCGGACGCTGGCGGACAACGCGATCGAAGCGTCGTTTGCCTCCGATGCGCGAAAGGCCGAGCTCCGAGCGGCGCTCGAACAGTCGACGAACGGGCAGTCGTCAACCCGATGACGGCACTTCCATCTCTTGCCCTGCGCGGTCGACGAACCGAGCACCGCTGTGAGCTCGCGAGGCAACAGGTCGGCCTCGCCCTCGAACCGTGAGGGCGAGGAGCTCACTCGACGTGCGGGGAGCTCACTCGACGCCGACGACGGCATCGTTGCGCAGCCGAAACCGCGTCGCGCCGCCGCCCTCTGCCCGCTCGACCAGCGCGGCACCATCGACGCCTGCCCCGATCAGATCCTTGCGAACCCGGTGCAGCAGCGTGTTGAGATCGGTGCGGCTCTTGCTCTGGTTGGGCCACACCCGCGGGATCACCACCTCGTCGTCGACGAAGTCGCCCGGCGAGAAGCCAGTGGGTGGCTGCAGCAAGGTTGCCACGAGGTTGCAGCGCCGCTCGGCGAGGTAGACCGTGACGGTCCGCCCCTCGACCGACATCTCGACCCGACCACCGCGCGGTAGAAAGGTGAGCGTGACCGTGCTGGCGCCGGGCTCTGGGCGCAAGTGGTGTCTGGTCGTCTCGGCCGAGGAGGAGTCGCCCGCGAGCACGCGCAGCGCGAGACCTCCGGCCTTGACCAGATCGCCGACCCGCGCGCTGCCGACGTCGCCTTCTTCGAGCACCTTGCCCGCGACCTTGACGTTCTCGACGTTGGCCTCGACCGCCATGAAGCCGTCGCGCGGGCTGAGCACGACAGCGGTCTCTCCGAGCGCATCGGTTCGCAGATCGTCTCCGGGGGCACCGCCGATCGTGAAGCGATCCTTGGCCACGGAGTAGAGGCCGCCGCCGACCATCTGCACCAGCCACCGCGGCCCCTCGCCCTCCTTGGGTTCGGCGATCACCGACAGCTCGAGCTCGCCGATCCGCAGCGTGGACCCCTCGCTCAACCCCTGCGCCGTGTCGACATGCTTGCCGTCGACCAGGCACGGCGCCGCCCCCAGCGGAACCATGCGCGGCTCCCCGGACTCCAGATGCACCAACATCTGGTGTCGGCTGATCTCCGGCTCGGCCACGACGATGTCGCAGTCCGATGCGCGGCCGATCAGCAGGCCTCTCGCGCCGATCTCGCGTCTGGTTCCCGTGGGATCACGGAGCCACCAAGCCAGGGCATTCACGAGGTGGAGTCTACACGCTATGGGCGCGGTTGGACGTCGAATTGACCGGCGAGAGGCACCGTCACGGGAGGATCGGAGGGATCGAACCCCAGGATTTCGGAGAGCGTCGACAGAGCGCCAGGCTCGTCGAATCCGCCGATGTCGATGAGAACCGTCACCAGGTCGTCGACGCGGATTCGACCCGAGACCTGCATGACCTGCGCGAGCACGTCGTCTTCGAGGGCCCCCTCGAACACCGCCCCCTCGATTCGGATCTGCAAGAACGTGCCGCCACTGCGTTCCACCGGGATCTTCAGGAGCACCGGCTCGGTGACGAAGGCCGAAGGACCGCCCGACGCCAGTGGAGCGACGAGCACGTGCTCGTGCACCACCGACCCGTTCTCGTCGGGATCATAGCCGATCGCCAGCGCCCGCTCGTCGGGAAGCCAACCCCATCGCATGGGGGGCACGACGTATGTCAGAGCGGTCTGGGCGAGCGGGGCCGAAGGCTCCACGAGCTGCAGCCCGCCGACCTCGGTCTCGCCCAGCACCTCCGCGCGAACGACCTGCCCCGCGACGAGGATCGGCGTTCCGCTCGTTTCGAGCTCGCCGTCGACTCGCCACGCACCCGACTCCGAGCCCAGATCGACGACCGCGTCCTCGGGCCCGACCTCGATCGCACCGATCATGACCCGTCCACCGAGCGCTTCGATGTTGGGCCAGTGGAGATCGAGGGGTGCACCACGCATGGCCAGCGCGTCCTCGAACCGCACGGTTTGCGCGTCATCGAGGGCACCTCCGGAGAGCAACACCGCCACCTGGTCCTGACGGTTGTGCCAGTAGGTCAGCAGATGCGTCTTGGTGTGCACCCGATACCCATAGGTCGTGCCGTTGGGACGCGCCGTGTCGGGCGTGAGACCTCCGCCGTAGACTTGCTCGTCCGGATAGCGATACGACGCCTCCCTGCGGCGAACCACGGCCTCGGCACGGGCCAGCGTCTCCTGGGCTGCGTCATGATGCAGCCACGCCCCGGAGGCCGGGTCGGCGAGCTCGCCGAGCTCTCCGCGGCGCAGCTCGAGGGCCGCCTGGTACAGCGCGGCGGCATGCTCGGCTCGGAGCGCGTTGATCCGCACGCCATCGACCACTTCGTCCAGCCACGGCAGTCCCGAGGCGGGCACGCGCTCGTCGAGCGCCTCCAGTCTGTCTGCCCACGCATGATTGAGCTGCGCCGCTTCGCGCAACGCCGTCACGTCCGTCGCCTCGAATGCGCTGAGCGCCTCGGCATCCCACCCGAGCACGGTCTTGAACGGCACGCGCACCGGACGAAACTCGAACCCGCTGGACGCCGCGATCTCGTCCGCTTGGTCCTCGCCCGCAAAGTAGCTGAACAGACCACCGGGCCGCCCTTGCCAGTCCTCCCGCTCCAGGAAGAACTCGCGCTGGTGCTCCATGACCTCCTCGAGGATGACGATCGCGTCTGTCCGCGCATCACACCCTCGCCAGTCCGTCGGTTCGCACAGCGGGTCGAACATCTCTGTGAGCACCGCCTCCATCGAGACATCCACATTCCACGCCCAGAGTCCGACGCCGTAGTCCTGCTGCCAGTACCCCCACTCGTGCCCCGAGTTGAACATCCGGTGCGACGTCAGCGTGCCGTCACCGCGCGAAGCGAGCAGGTGGCGGGTGAGCTGGACGTCTCGGTCGCGCGCCCACAGATACAAGGGCAGGTACACCGGAATGCTGTTGTCGAAGCTGAGCCACCACGAGCCCTCCGGGAACCACTGCAGCGGGCGGCCCTGCGCCGAAGCCCGCTCCATCAGGCAGAGCTTGTGGGCAAACGTCTGCTGGTTGTAGACGCGCGCCGGACCTTCGAGCGGGTAGAACATGACCGTGTGCACCGAGGCCCCCAGACGTGGGTCGGTGTGGAAGGCGAGGTCGTAGTAGTCGGAGCGCCCGTCATCGTTCGTCCCCGGCGCGCAGCCGAGGTCGTCGTAGTTGGGCATCGGCTGGCTGCCCGTGGTGTGCACGTTGATCAGCACGTCGATGTCGGGCCGGAGTTCGATCGCCTTGGTCCCGGCCCAATCGATCCACTGCACGGTCTGCGCATCGGGGGTCGTGGTGAACTCGGTCGGGCCAAAGTGGATGCCGAACCACTGCGCCTCGGGAACCTCGGCGAGCTTCCGCTCGACCAGCGCTTCGATCTGCTCCCGCACCGGCTCGGCTTTGGATGGATCGATCTCGGCGCTGGCGCCCTGCTGCTCGTTGTGGAGCGTGATGCCGGTGCCGCGGGGAAACCCCATCTGGTTGCGCAGGGCCTCGAGTTCGTCTTCCCGCCGGGCGCGGGCCTCCTCGGACGCCACCCCGCGCCCGGCGCCTCGAAACCGGTTGCCCCGATTCTTGACGATCCATGCGTTGACGTTGCGCGCCTCATCGATGGGGACCTCGCCGTCAGAGAACGACTCCAGGTGCTCGAGCGGGTGCGCAGCGTGAAAGGACCACGAGCGCGAGGCGTAGTCGGGGATGTAGTCCAGGCCCTGCCGGTGCAGCGCCGTCGGCCGCAGCACGAGGGGCCGCAGATCCTCGGGCGCGTGCTCGGGGACGTACTCCTGCTCGGGATGGAAGAAGCGCACGCCGAGGCGGCGCAGCGACTCGTACATTGCGTACTGGCGAGCGAGCACCGTGTTTCCGTCCATCAGGACGAAGGCAGATCCGAAGTCGCCGTCGGCGGCGCGCCACGCTCCGTCCTCGAACGCGTCCAACACGAACCCCGAGTCGCCCAGCGCGTCGAGCCGAGGCGCGTCGATGCGGGCGGGCACGAAGCTCGACGCACCGAACACCAAGACCACCGGAGCGGCGGTGTCCTCGCCGAGCGCCCGGACGCGGGCCCAATCCCCGGGCTCGACCGGCTCGACGCGAACCTCCCCCGCGATGCGCTGCAGGTACGCTCGGGCCTCCCCTACCAGCGCATCGGTCTGCGGGTCGGCGTTCGATGGCACGACGAGAACGACCGGGCTCGAGGGTGCATCCTCGCTCGGCGGTCGCTCGGAGCAGCCCCCCAGGGCGGCCAGCGCCACGAGCCATGAAAGCGGGCGCGGCATCTCTTCACTATAGCGAGGCATCCGCGTTCGGCGAGTCCCAACTCCCGGCTAGGTACGGATGTCACCTACACACAAAGCGCCGTCGCGAGCAGCCAGCGGCCGCGCCGCGTGCCGGTTCGCGTCCACGTGCTAGCAGCCGATGGTGGGATGGGAGCCAACGCGGCGCGCCGGACTCCGGCGCCTCGAGACGTTCGCACCGCTCGCCGGCCCCCAGTACGCGCAGGGACGCAACATCGACGAAGGCTGGGAACGCGGTGCGGACGACGGACCAACGCAGCGCTCGAGCGTATCTGGGCTCTCGCCGTGGATCCAGCGTCGGCTCGTGCTCGAATCCGAAGTCGTTCGCGCGGCCGTCGACCGTCACGGCCCGGTGGCCGCCGAGAAGTTCACGCAGGAGGTACTGTGGCGGACCTACTGGAAGGGTTGGATGCAGATGCGACCGTCGGTGTGGAGCGCGTACGTCCGAGACCGCGCCCACGACGTTCAGCGGGTCGAAGACGATCGCCGTCTGGCCCCTGTACACCGCCGGGCATGCGACGCCGAGACGGGAATCGACGGCTTCGATCACTGGGCGCACGAGCTGCAGGAGACGGGCTATCTGCACAACCACGCCCGCATGTGGTTCGCCAGCATTTGGATCTTCACGCTCGGGCTCCCGTGGACGCTCGGCGCAGACCTCTTCGAACGTCACTTGCTCGATGCCGACGCCGCCTCCAACACGCTGAGCTGGCGGTGGGTCGCGGGGCTGCACACGCGCGGCAAGCACTACGTGGCCCGAGCATCCAACATTCGCTCGTTCACCCAGGGTCGCTTCGACCCGGCCGGCCAGCTCGTGGAGGATCCCGAGGCCCTGCGCGAGGATGAGGACCATCCGCGCGAGGATGTTGCGGACTTCGACCCGATCCAGCCGGGCCCGCGAAGCGGCCTGCTCGTCACGCCCGAAGACCTCGCGCTCGAGGTCTCCGAGCTGCGTTCGGTGCCCTTCACCACGGTCGCCGGGGGTCTCCCCTCCTCGCCGACCGCGTCGCGACCCTCCCGCGTCCGGCGGTTCGACCAGGGCGCGCTCGAGGACGGTTTGCGCCGCGCGGCCCGAGCCGTGGGCGTGCCTGCACACCGCCTCATCGATGGTCACGGCTTCGCGGAGGCCGTCGCTCGATGGGCCAAGGATGCAGCCCTCGATCGCGTCGTCGCAGTGGCGCCGCACGTGGGACCCTTCGCAGACGCTTTCGTCGCGGTCGCGGCTGCGCTGCGCGCCGAGGGGGTCGCGGTTGCGCTCCATCGCCGAGACTGGGACCGCACGCTCTTTCCGCGCGCGAGCGCGGGGTACTTCACGTTCAAGAAGGCGATCCCGAACCTGCTGCGGGAGCTGTGAGAGGATTGGTGCCCGCCGGTCAGGTCCGCACGTCCATTGCGCTACACCATGCGCGATGCGCAAGCGCCTTCTCCTCGGTGTCGTGATCGTGGCCGTGATCGCCGGCCTCGTCGCCCTGCAGCCGTGGGGTCGCGACGCGCCGGCCTCGGAGGTCGAGCAGGACGCGGTCGCCACGACCCAGCGTCGGGCGCCGATCGGGTCGCACACCTCCTGGGCGAAGGTCGCTCAACCGGGCCCAGTCACAGCCAAGAAGAAGAACATCACCGCCAAGGAGCGAGAGCGCTACCTGCGAGCGATTCGGGACGCGATGGATCGAAGGGCCTCCACGACACCGCCCGACGCCCCGAAGCCTGGGCCGGTGCCCACCGACGAGCGCGCCCAGCCCGGCACGGAGTCGCTCGTCGATCGCAGCGGCGGGACGCTGGCGGGCCTCATGAAGGACCTTCAGCGAGACGTCATGCCCTTGGCCGACGAGTGCTACGCGCTCGCCCTGGAGCGAGACCCGACGTTGGCCGGCGGCCTCGATCTCCAGTTCGAGATCATCGGTGATCAAGACGTGGGCGGCCTCGTCGAGCGGGTCGACGTGGAAGAGAGCAGCCAGATCCAAGACCTGGAGATGATCGAGTGCATGCGGGAGACGCTGCTCTCGACCGTCTTTCCAGCCCCCGACGACTCGGGTGCCGCGGGCGTTCGGTTGACGCTGCAGTTCGATCCCGACGACGCCGGGTGAAGGCTCAGGCCATGATGCCGGACAACGGCGTCTCGGACAGCATCGCGCCGCCCCCGATGCTGGGAATCGCAGGGTCGAAGGCCCGCGCCAGCGTGAGCAAGACGTCCGAGGTGTTGCCCGCAGAGGTCGAGTCGTCGTTGGGGTTGTTCTGCGGAATCGCCTGGTAGTGCACGCCCGGGTACCGCAGATGATTGCGACCGTGTCCGCCGATGATCATCGGCTGTCGCTGCCAGCTGTGCGACCACCCCTGCGAGAGTTCACTGCTGGCAAACAGCAGCGTGGAGTCCAGCAGGCTCTCCCCATTCATGTCCTGGGTGTCGCGGAGCGTGACCATGAGCTGCGCGATGCAGTGCATGATGAACTGGATGTTCTGGTTGTAGCCCTCGTCGTTGGAGTGGCTGTGACCGTGATGCGTCCCCGCCGACGCTGCAACGTCGCCAAAGACCGATTCACTGGCCACGCTGCAGAACAGATTGGAGGCCACTCGCGTCACGTCGCAGACGAACGCATAGGCGATCAGCTCCGACATGACCTGGTTGACCTGCGCCAGCTGCTCCTGGCCATTGTCCTCGTCATTGAGGACGTTGGGGTTGGAGGGGAGATCGCACACCGGTGGGAGCGCGCTGATCTTCGTCTCCAGCTCGCCGATGCTCTGCAGGTGCGCATCGAGACGCTGCTTGTCCTGCTGCCCAAGGCGTGTCTGCAGCGCGTCGATATCGGCCTTGGTCGCATCGAGCACCGACAGCCTCAGCTCGCGATCGTCCTTGGGCGCTTCGAACTCGCCAAAGAGGTTCGCCCACACCTGGCTCGGGTTCTGTTCGGGAAACAGGGCCGTGAGCGCCCCGGGGGTGCCTCGCGCGGACGCGGACTTGGCCGCGTTGCCGTTGTCGACGGGGCTGTCGAACTTGGTGACACCGACCTGCATCGATCGCACCGGCGTGGGCGACTGCTCCGCGATGATGTCGGCGATGACTTGGTCGATCGTGGGCCCCCCCCAGTCGGAGGCAAAGCCGCCGGCGTTGGACGGCTCGTAGTCGTAGCCCGACATCACCGTGATGCCCTCGTGGTGGGTGATCGGCTGCGATGTGGTCCGGTTGCGCATCCCCGTACAGACCGTCACGAAGTCCTTCACGCCCGCATCCGCGAACGGCTGCAGCTGGACACTCGGCGTCCAGCCGGGCCCGGTATCGGCGGGCTCGAAGTTGGCCAGCTGTACGCCGTTGCCGAAGAAGAACGAAATGAAGCGCTTGGGCATGCCGCCGCCGGCGGCCGCGCTCCGGCTTCGGCCCATCATCGCCTCCAGGGGCGGGAGACCGATGGCGACCGCGCTGCCGCCGATGAGGCCGCGCAACATGTGGCGGCGGCTGAGCTTGAATTTGTCGAGAACGTGCATCGCGAGCCTCCTACTTGGCTTGATCGACCTGACGGAAGATG
Organism: uncultured bacterium; assembly: GCA_963761755.1. Classification (GTDB taxonomy): domain Bacteria; phylum Myxococcota_A; class Polyangia; order Nannocystales; family Nannocystaceae; genus CAJXVA01. Next base: position 105,252 of record CAVXIC010000011.1, on the reverse strand, counting down.
GGGCTGGTGGTGAGTTCGACGAGCATTCGCTGCATGCGGTGCCCTTCGGCGCCGAAGCTCTCCGTCACCTCCTCGAGGGCGGGGACCTGACCGTCGTCGGGCACGAAGCCGAGCGCTTGCGTGAAGACGTTCTCGACCATGCATCCGGGGAGCCGCGGGTCCGTGGCCACGATGGCCGCAAGCTCGGTCGCGCCATCGAATGCGCCGACACCCGCGACCTCACCCGAAGCATCGATCGGTTGATCGTTGTCGAGGGTGCGGTATGCCCCCGTCGGGTCGTAGTTCTCGAACGCAAACCCGATGGGATCGGTGAGCGCGTGACATGCAGCGCAGCCCGGATCCGTCATGTGCTGGCTCAACGTCTCCCGAAGAGTCTGCCCCTCCTGGGGGAGGACGGGCTCGGGGTTGACGCGCGGCGGCGGCAGCGGGATCTCGAAGCACAGCAGCTTCTCCATCACGAACAGCCCGCGGCGGGTCGGCGAGTTCACGTTGGTGTGGCTCATCATCGAGAGCCAGCCGGCATGCGTAAGCACGCCCGACCGTTGCTGGTTGGCCGGGAGCGTGACGCGATCCCATCCCCCCGGAGCGTCGACCCCATAGAGCGCCGCCAGGTCGTCGTTGACGAACGTGGTGTCGCTGTCGAAGAGGTCGAGCACGCTCTGGTCGGCGTCGAAGACGACGTCGTCGACGAGTCGCATGGTCTCCTCGAGCATGGCGACGCGAAGATCCTCACCGAACTCCGGGAACAGATCAGGATCCTTGCTCTTGCTGGGCAAGTTCCGAACCGTGAGGTACTCGCCGTAGAACGAGCGGACCGCTCGACGGGCTTCGGGCTCGTCGAGCAGGGACGACGCCAGCGTCCGCGCACCTTCATCGGTGTCGAGTTCGCCCGACTCTGCCATCGCCAGCGCGTCGGCATCGGGCGTCCTGCCGGCGAGGAAGAAGGACAGGCGCGTGGCGAGTTCGTAGCCGTCGAGCTCGAGGTAGTCACCCTCCGCGGGCTCACCGACCTCGACGATGTACAGGAAGTAGGGCGACTGCAGGACCGCGGTGAGCATGTACTGCACCCCGATCGAGAACTCTCCCTCGCCCCATTCCCGCGCTATCGCGGCGACCTCCATGAGACGGGTGACCTCGACGTCGTCGAGCGGTCGACGCCATGCGAGTCGGCCGAAGTCTCGCGCGACCGACTCGTAGCAGGTGTCGTCGAAGGGCCCATCGAGGACGCACGGCACCGTCTGTCCGAGCGTGCTCAGGTCCCCGACCGCGGCTTCGGCGATGTCGGAAGACGAGCCTTCGTAGCGTTCGACATCGGCAGGCGCGGGGGCCGACGACAGCGTGCCCATTGCGTCGTAGTTGCCGATGATCGGATCTTCGGGGGGCCGAGCCGCTTCGGCGGCGGCATCACCCAAGAGCAGTCGAACGCTGCGCACGTACTGAGGCGCGAGCAGCCGGCGAACCCCGCCCGGCGGCGGGACGAACTCGACTGGCGGAGGGTCGCCCGTCGATCCAGAGCTGTCTCCACTGCTCGTGGCGCCACCGGTGGACGAGCCGGTGCTCTCCCCTGTGTCGGCCGTGTCGGGCATGGTCGAGCCCGAGGCGTCGGCGCTGGTATCCGTCTCGCCACCCCCTTCGGGGCCATCCGAGCAGCCGGTCGACCATCCAACCGAGAGCCCGCATACGACGTGCAACCACATCGAGTCCGACCGACGTCCCCCACAAACCCCCATGCATATCTTCTATGCCACAGGATCGAAGATCCTTCGGAGACTCGCCGAGGTTTCTTCGTCCGGTCAGCGTCGGTCCGACCGCGAGCCGGAGCGACGGCCGCCAGCGGCAGACCGCCTCCGTTGGGCGCGCACCTCCTCCGACGTTGCGTCGACCTCGTCGCGCAGCGCTTTGAAGCTCTCGAACCGCGCCGCGTCGAGCGTTCCGGAGCGCAGCGCTTCGTTCACCGCACAGTCGGGCTCGGATCCGTGACCGCAGTCGTTGAACCTGCAGCGCCCGGCGAGCGCCTCGATGTCCGGAAACGCGCCTCGCACCGCCGACGCATCCGCCCACAGCGCAAGTTCACGCATCCCCGGCGTGTCGATGACCAGCGCGCCGCCGTCGAGAAAGAACAGCTCCCGGTGGGTGGTGGTGTGCTGTCCGCGACCATCACGCGCTCTGACTTCGCGGACCTCCTGTCGCTGCTCGCCGGCCCAATGGTTGAGGAGGGTCGACTTCCCCACCCCGGACGAGCCGACCAGCGCCGCCGTCGAGCCAGCCCAGAGATACTCGGCCGCGACGTCGGCGTTGATTCCATCGACCACGTCGATCAGATGCACCGTCGCGTTGCCCGCCACGGCACCAGCCTCGGCACGCACCGACGCCCGCTCGGCCTCGGACAGCGCGCCCGCCTTGGTCAAGAGCACGACCGCTCGCGCCCCGCTGTGCGCCACGGCGGCGAGATACCGCTCGATGCGTCTGGGGTTGAAGTCCCCGTCGAGACCGCTGACCACGAACACGACGTCCACGTTGGCCGCCACCACCTGTCGCTGGGTTCGCCGGCCCGCCGCGCGGCGCTCGAAGATCGTGTGCCTCGGAAGGAGCTCGACGACCTTGGCCGTCGGAGGATCCGGATCGAACGCAACCCAGTCGCCGACCGCGGGCCGATCATCGGGCGCCTTCAATCGGGTGGGAAGCTGGGCGAGCACCGGAGCCCCAGCGCCCCAAAGCGTGACGACACCGGTCTCGAGTCTGGCGACGCGTCCGACGTGGACGTCGCCGAGATCGGACTGGGCCAGCCAGTCCGCCCGGGCCTCGTCCCAGCCGAGCGCGCGTAGGTCGGGATTGCTCACGACATCGCGGACAGTATCGGATTTCCGGACCTTGGCGCGGGTTCAGTCGTGATTAGGGTTCCGCGGTGCCCGCCGAAATCATCGAACTCGCGTCCGAATCCTTCGATGCAGACGTGATCGAGCGCTCCTACGAGACCCCGGTGCTCGTCGACTTCTGGGCGCCGTGGTGCGGGCCATGTCGAATGCTCACGCCGGTGCTGGAGGAGATCGCGACCCAGATGGACGGCGCATTCGTGCTCGCCAAAGCCAACACCGAAGATCATCCGGCGCTGGGTCAGCGGTTCTCGGTGCGGAGCATTCCTGCCGTGAAGCTGTTCGTCGATGGTCGAGTCGCCGGCGAGTTCATGGGCGCTCTTTCGGGATCCGAAGTCCGCCGCTTCCTCGACACGCACCTCCCCAATGCCGCGGACGCGCTCGTCGCAGCTGCAGAGGAACTCCTCGCCAGTGATCCAGCTGCGGCACGGGATCGTCTGCGCGAGGCCCTGGAAGAACGCCCCGATCACGCGACGGCACACTGGATGCTCGCCAACATCGCCTTCGACAACGGCGAGCGGACGCTCGTCGAACATCACACCGACGCGATCGGCAGCGGCGCACCGCTCTTTGGCAAGGCCGAGGCGCTCGTGCGAGCGCTGGCCTTTTGGGACATGCGAGACGAGCATGGAACGACCGCCGAGATCGAGCGCAAGGCCAGCGCCGCCCCAGACGACCTCGACCTACAGTATGCGCTCGGGTGTGCGCTCGCGATCGAGCGCGCGTGGCCCCGGGCGCTCCAGGTCTTCTTGGACGTCGTCAAGAAGAACAACCGCCATCGAGACGCTGCGGCCCGAAAGGCGATGGTCTCGATCTTCGATCTTCTCGGGCGTCAGCATCCCCTCTCCGACGAGTTCGTGCGCCAGCTTCAGATCTGGGCATGAGTGGCGATGGGTCCCGTGGGTGGCGCGCGTCCCCCGTCTCGGATCCGAAGGTATTCCACGATGCCGCGACGGCACGTTCAACGCCGAGCCCCGCTTTAGAACCTCGTTCTGCTACTCTGAACAAAGGTCCGAGGATCTGCATCATGCTCGAGCACCCTAGAGCATGCGCGGTCGAGGGGCCAAGCAGGGGGAAGTTCACATGGTTGCATCCGGCATGATCATCGAAGCCCAGTACGTCGTTCAGGACGAGTCCGCTCGTCACGGGCACGAGGTTCTCTACGCGGGCGAGCGACTCTCCGATCGCGCACCGATCAACGTTCGCACGGTGGGCCCACACGCGCCCAAGGGTGTTCGGCAGCAGTTCAGCGCGATAGCGAGCATTCTCAGCCGCGTCGACAACGAGAACTGCCTCAGCACCCTCGCGACGGGCCAACAGGTCGACGGCACCCTCTATCTGGTGACCTTGGCCCACGAGGCCGGTTCGTTGGAAGCGCTGGTCGGGGAGGGGATGCCAGCCCGAGAGCTCTCCGAGGTCGGACTGCAGCTGCTCGATGGCCTCGCGCACCTGCACGCGCAGGGGGTCGTCTTGGGCTACGTCGCGCCCGCTGGCGTCACGCTCGGCAGCTTGCAGGCTCGACCACGGCTGCAGATCGTCGACTACTCGATGGCGAGGTTCGAAAGCTCGAGCCAGCGTCCACCTGCATCGGGCCCCAAGGAGTGGCTGGCACCCGAGGTTCGAGCCGGCCAACCGTCTTCGTTCGCCGCCGACGTGTACTCGACGGGGCTGGTGCTGTCGTCGCTGGCAGCGCCTGACCTGCCCATGGATCTTGCGGCGCTGATCAAGCTGCTCGTCCACGAGGACCCGCGCTCCCGACCCACGGCATCCGAAGCCTACGCCGGATTTGCGGCGTTCATCGACGCATCCTCGCGCCCTTTCGACCTCGGATGGCTGCCACCTGCGGGCTCCAACCAGCTCTCCAGTGGCGTGTTTGGGCTGCTCGAAGAGAGCGTCACGCCCGAGCCCGAGCCCACGCAGGTCAAGCTGGGCATCGGTACGCGGAGGCCCGACACGCTCCCGGCGGCGGTCGAGTTCCCGGAGTCTCGCCGATCCCGAGGCATCGGCATTGTGCTCGCCATGACGGGCCTGCTCGCCGCGGGTGTGGTCGCATTCGTGGTGACGGCCTCGCCTTCGAAGACCGACGCAAAGACCGAAGCCGTCGCGGCCGTCGGGGCAGCGGCAGCGCCGAGGTCGCCGAGTGACGAACCCCCTGCGCCGCTTCAGCCGCGCGAGGCGGAAGCGCCAGCGCTCGAGGGCAACCCCATCGTGTGGTTGTCGCAGGTCAACCGACAAGACCTCGGCGCGATCCTTCCCTACCGCGACCGGCACCGGCTCCTGCAGGAGCTCGCGAGTCGCGAGGGGGTCTACGAGAAGGTCAACCAGCGGTGGAACGCCATGCTCGACCTCTGGCAGGCCGGGGACACCGACCGTCCATGCGCGACCTTTGCGGCTGCGCTCGCGTCGCTCGACGAGCCGGCGTCCACCGAGGTCGAACGGGACCTGCTCGACCGCGTCGTCGTTCCGGTGCCCGCGGCGGGATCACACGCGGGCATTCCCCCCGACGACTCGTGCGGCGGCCTGTCCGAGGCCTTCGCGGACCTCATGCGGGTCGAAGAATCGGCGTCCGACGCGACGCCTCGTCGGAAGCGGCGAGCGAGCAGCGCCCGGCCGGCGCGGCCCCCCGAGTTGCCGCGCAAGACCGCTCCGCCGGTCGCGGAGAAGCCCCGGCCCGCACGCAGGGACACGGGCTCGGTCGCCACGAAGCTCGACGACGATCTTCGCGGCTTCTAGCAGGCTCTCCGCCCGAGAGATCGGCCGCCTACGGCTCCGTCAGCGAGACGCGGACGAAATCGTAGCCGCTCTGTGCGTCGGCGTCGGCGACGACCGCCCAGGTCTCGATCGGCGCGCTCGTCTCTTCGGACAGCGGGTCGTAGTCGAGCTTGCCCGAAGCTCCGCGGACGTTGATGTCGTTCCCGGAGCGGAACTCGTTGACGACCGTGCTCCACGTGGAGGGCGTGATGTCGACGGAGTTGCCGCTCGACACCCGCCGAAGACCGCGCGCCACCGAGGTGCCATCGATGGCATCTTCGTTGAACGTCGCCCAAGCAACCCCGTAGATGACGAGCCAGGCGGCGTCGTAGGAGTGAGGCGTGTACGCGGAACCGGTGGAGTCTTCGACGTAGGTCGAGACGTAGGCAGCCGCAAACGAGTCGAACAACGCGCCCTCGGCCGGGGCCGGACGGGAACCTCGAATCTTCGGGAAGAGCGCTGCCGAGTTCGCGACCGTCTCGGTGAGCATGTCCGCGGAGTATGCAGCGTCTGCAAAGAAGAGCCCCCGATCGACATCGCCCAGATTGTCCACGTACTGGGTCCGCAACGCATCGGTCGCCGTCGCCGAACGCAGGAACGCGACGTAGTCGGTCTGGTCGGACGAGATGAACAGGACCTCGTCGACCTGCCCCTGTCCGATCGCCTCCGCGACCGTCGCAACGCTGGTGGAGAAGTCGCTCCCCGACTCGAAGGGGTAAGAGTCGATTCTGCCCCCACCACCGTCCACGAAGTCGGCGCGGAAGAGCGTGGTGAGCGCGTCGCCGTAGGCGCCTTGCTGGAAGATGACGGCGACGTTCTGAACCCCGCTCTCGAGCATCGTCGCCGCGATGACCCGGCTTTGCAGCGAGTCCGGAGGCGCCGTTCTCCACAGGAGTCCTGGGCTCGCGTCGGAGCCACTGCCTCCGTCGAGGGCCGTGAGCGCCGGGGATGTCGCGGACGGAGAGATGACGACCGTGTCGAGGTCACGCACCGCGTTGAAGGTCGACTCGGTCCTCGAAGAGCCGCGGGGACCGACGATCGCAGGGACGCCGAGGGTCTCGGCGAGGTAGGGCGCCAACAGTTCGACGGCCTCGATGTCCGTGAGGTTGTCTCCCTGCTCGGCTTCGTAGTCGCAATGAATCATCGCGAAGCGACGCCCCTCGAGGCCTCCGTTCTGGTTGACCTGGCGAACGGCGAGCTCGGACGCTTGAAGCGTGTCGTTGTGCGCCGTGTACGAGAACAGCGAGCCGAGCAGGATGTAGTCGGCGTACTCGGCCGGCTGGTCGAAGAGATCTTCGGGGAACGTTCGAGCGCACCGAGTCGGAACCTCGGGGGCATCCGAGCAGAATCCGTCCGATTGGCAGACCGAGCCGAAGCCGAAGGTCGAGACGCAGTCGTTGTCAGCCGAGCACGGCTCGGACTGCTCGACGACGAGCGAACACCCCCCGCACAGCAGAGGGAGGCCAAAGAGGACTGAGAGAGCTTTGAAGGGTGACATGGTCGCGAGATTGGAATCAGAAACGAACTGCGAGGCTGGCTCCGCCGCGCGTGGGTACCAACGCAGTGTTGCGGCTCGACTTCTTGCGCTTCACCGCGTTGTTCACGATGAGGGCGATGGCGACGACCCCTGCCGCTGCGCCGACGCCGAACGCAACGTCCGCACCGATCGCCAGGTTGCGCGCTGCCTCCGCGTCCGACTTTCCGCTGGCCGTACACAGCCCATTGGCGTCACACGCCTGGTCCGCGTCCGAGCGCCGATTGAGCGCCGTCACGCCGAGGCCCGCGCCGACGCCGACGCCTGCGATGGCGACGCCGGTGAGAACCCAGACCGGCACGGTGAAGATCTTCCTCTTGTTCTCACTGGGCTTCGCGGAGCGATCATCGTCGATCGCGGACGTGTCCCGGGGTGACGCGCCTTCGGAGCCGCCCGATGACTCCTCGCCGCCCGACGACTCCTCGGACCCCGCCGCGACGCCACCGTCCTCGCTCGTCTGCGAGCGAAGCTGGCGCTTTCTCAAGCTCTCTTCCTTCTCCGCGAGTTGGGCTCGTTCAGACTCGGGTGCGAAGGCTCGGTAGTATTCGAGGTACTCGAGCGCGCCGTCGAAGTCGTCGGCACGATCGTAGGCGAGCGCGATGTTGTACAGCAGCACCGGGTCGCCCGAGTTGGCGTACGCTCGCTTGAAGGCAGCGATCGCGGCGTCGTAGCTCCCCTCGCTGAACAGAGACTTCCCGTTCTCGAAGAGTTCCTTCGCGCGGTCGAGGTCCTCCGTGCTCGGGTTGGACTTGGGCTCGGGGGGAGGCTCCGCATACGCGAGGCTCGGCGCGAGGGCCAAGGCGGTCACGACTGCCAGGGAGATGAGATTCGTCATGGGATGGGTTGGCATCTTCACTCTCCGAAACCTCGGAGTTCACCGTCGTCCAGCTTCGTCGCAATGCTGTTGGTCTTGGGCTTGGGCTCGGGCTCGGGCTCGGGCTTGGGCTCGGGCTTGGGCTCGGGCGCCGGCTCCGGCTCTGCTGGCTCCGGCTGCGCCACCGGTGAGGCTTCCCTGGCAGCACGAGGCTTCCTCTTGCTGCGCCTGCTGCGTCGATCCGAGGCGGCGGAAGGGTCTGGCTCGGCGGATCGACCCCGCAACGTGGCGAGCCGTGCACCGAGGCCGTCACAGGCCGCATCTTCACTCGTCGGCTCCACGGCGTCGTCGAGTGCCCAGGCGAAGGGCGCTTGGTCCTCGGCAGACTCGATGGTGCTCAGCGCGTCGGCAAAGGTACGGCAGGGATTCTCCGACTGTTGGGCCTGCACGAGGTCGAGTCCGATGTGGAGTTCCACGGGCACGTCGCCGTCGGACTTGGCCAGAAGCGCGTGCCTCTCTTGGAAGCTCATCGCGCGAAGGTCCGCGAGCGCCGTTGGAGCGACCGAAGACTCGCGGGCGCCGCCGAACTTCCCATCGGCCGTCGACGGGGGACCGTCGACGCGACCTTCGAGGTTGGGGGACGCCGAGGAATCTGCCATCGCCGCAGCGTCGCCTGACCCGGTGGTCGAGGGCTCATCGAGGTCGGACCCTCCAACGAAGACCCAGGCGAGGCCGCCCCCGATGAGAAACACGACGAGGCCGATCCAGAGCATTCGGTTGCTGCTCGACGGGACGACGAAGGGCTCCTCCTCCGCCAGCTCCACCTCACCGTCACGGTCGCGGGCGTCGAGATAGCCCGCCGGAAGGGTCGGCTCTTCGACGTGACCTTCGGTCGGCAGAGGGGACGGCGCAGACACGGGCGCCGGCTCCTGGGAGACGTCGATGGGCCACGAGTCGTCCTCCTCGAGCGGGTCCCCATCGAGCCGGAACAGTTCGTCCATCGAGGTCGCCGTCGGCAGCAAGTGCTCGCCGGTGGTCTCGGTGGTCCCAAACGGAGGGGGGAGAAGAACGAGGTCGTCTTCCGGTGGTTTGTTCTCGTGGCCCGGCATCAGCGTCGCCTTGCGGAACGATGTTCATGGTGTGCCATCGCCAGGCGCGACACAAGTCTGGGGACCATCGGCATCGTCGACTCACCACATGTAGCAGCCCGTGCGACACACGAGCATCTGTTCGGAGGGCGTCTTCGCTCGAGAACCCTCGTGCGGTGTCCGGGCACGACCTGCCACCATGATCGTCCCGTTCTTCATATTGGTCCTCCCGCTCCAGGGTCAGGACAAGGAGAAGCGGGAGAACACCAAAGCTCCCGACGCTTCATCGACCTGCCCGCGTGGACAGTGTATCGAAGGGCTCGAACTCAGTCGGGCCCAAGGGCCCGGACGTCCCCGAGGACGTCCGTCGCGTGCACCCCCGGATCGACCCCGGGGTAGACCTTGACCACGGCTCCATCGGGGCCGATCAAGAAGCTCTCGCGCCGGGTCATCCCCAGGGTGCTGTCCACACCGAACGCTTTCGCCCACGTCCCGTCCTCGTCCGCGACCAGAGGAAAGGGAAGCTGGTGCTGGGCCGCAAAGGCTCGGTGCGACTCCAGCGAATCGGCCGACACGCCGACGATCGCGACGCCCGCCGCTTCATATCGGTCCCAGACGTCGCGGAAGGCACAAGCCTCGGTCGTGCAACCGGGTGTGCCGTCCTTTGGATAGAAGAAGACGAGCGTTGGCCGACCGCCGAGCCTTGAAAGATCGATCAGGGTGCCGTCGTGGGCTTGCGCCCAGAGGGCCGGCGCCGCGGCGCCTTCGGCCAGTCGGGAGGACCCAGCCGAACAGGCGAGCAGGCCACAAACCAGCGCGAGCGCCAAGACGGACGGTCGGAATGGGAGCGGTGTCATGTGGTTATTCGGGGAACGGGCGAAAACCGTCGCCGTAGCGAATTCGATGGCCGGCCTCGTCGACTTCGTTGATCGAAGCGGTCGCGAACTCTGGCTTTTGCCCGGAGATGGTGACGACGACGTGCTGCAGCGGAGCGACGGCATCGATCGCGAAGACGACCAAGTGTGCAGCATAGAACTTCGCCGTGCCCTTCTCCACCGAGACCTCGCGGAACGAGTGGAGTTCGTGGTCCAGCCCCGTCTCACCCGCGCTGAGCGACTTCAAGGAGAAGGGGTCCGGCGCCTCGATCGAATCGACCTCGGCCCGGTACACGACGAAGACAGCGGGACTCGCCACCGAGAACATCCGCAGCGGCGCTTCGGGATCGAACCCCAGCACGACGCGGTCTCCGTTGCAGGGCGCGTACAGCACGGCGCCGGCATGATCGCGGGCCAGGAGCCGGGACCCTTCGAGCCCGTAGTCGAAGCGCGCGACGGCTTCGGACAGCTCGGTCACGGGCTCGAGCCGCGTCGGAGGCTCGAGCTGCAAGACCGCGGCGGCGCCGTCGCACTTCGAGCGCACCTTGCTGGAGGTCTTGCCATCTCCGTCGATGTCCAGCGCGAGCCCCGAGCCCATCAGGTCCGATTCATCCAGGTCCATCGCTCCCTCCGCCACCAAGATGCGTGGCTCGGCCGTATACGGGAGCGTGCCGCTTCGAGCCTTGACCTCCTCGGCTCGGACGATCGTCAGCTCGGCGATGTGGTCCTCGTCCGACCGCGTCTGAATCAAAACCTGCCCGTACGCCTCGCCGGGCTCGGCCACGACGAGGTGTTCGGGATCCTCGACCGGCGGATCCGCGGATTCGGGTTTGGCGTCGGGCCGGATGACTTCGACCTTGGCGTCTTGGGACTTCACGGCCCCCGCGGCCTCCGCCACCGGACGTTCGCTGGTCTTGGACGGCGGCGGCTCCTTCGGCTGGCCGTCGCACGCAACGAAGGCACCCAAGGACACGACGACCGCGAGCACGGTTTCACGACGCATCAACGGAGACTACCCTGCCCCTCCCCGCGGCGGAACTCAGCCGCCCGACGCTTCGCCCGACACCGACCGCAGCGCCGGGCCACCATCGCGGTCCCGCCACCAGGCGAGCAGCTCGGGCCACAGCTTGTGCTTGGCCTTCTTGGACACGACGGCGCCCACGTGCCCGCCAGGCAGATGCAGATGCTTGCTGTCGTCGCTGCTGATCACGTCCATCAGCTTGGCCGCGCTGCGCCACGGCACGATGTTGTCGTGCCCGAAGGTCACGGTATGGACCGGGCAGCGGATGTTGGACAGCCGCACGGGCTGCCCGCTGAGCGAGAAGCCGTCGTGAATCAGGGCGTTGTCGCGGTAGAGCCGGCCGATGTAGCGCTTGTAGCACTCGCCCGGGAACGAGACGTTGTCGTTGCCCCAGCGCTCGATCGCCAAGAAGCCGTCCAGGAACTCGTCGTTCCAGGCGCGGTCCGCCAGCGTCGCCGCTTTGGACAAGACCATCGTCGGGCGCAGCATGTAGAAGGCCGCCTGCATCAGCTGCCACGGCACCAGGCCGGTGGCAGAGACCAGGGCGTCCAAATCGAAGGTCTTGGTGTTCGTCCACTTGGACAGCGGACCGTCGTCGTGGAACTCGACCGGAGCGGCCAGCAGCGTGAGCGTGGCGATGCGACGCGGACGCACGGCGGCGTGAATCGCCGTGAGGGTGCCACCGAGGCAGTAGCCCAGCACGTGCACGTCCTCGCTGCCCGAGCTCTTCGCCGCAACCCGAAACGCCCGCGCGAGAATCCGGTCGGCGATGTCGTCGAAGGTGACGTACCGATCTTCGGCCGTCGGGGTCCCCCAATCGATGATGTAGACGTCCCGCCCCTGATCGATGAGGTACTCGACGAAGCTCTTCTCCGGCATCAGGTCGAGCACGTAGTGCCGGTTGATGAGCGATGGCACCAGGACGATGGGCTTTGCGCCCGGCTCGACCCCCTCGGGGCGGGGCCGATACCGCAGCAGCGACCACTTGTTCTCGGTGTGCACGACATCCGCGGGCGAGAGGCCAACGTCGGGGAGGCCTCGTTTCGCGCGCCGAGCCAGGTTGAACACGCCCTTGATGCGCGCGGGGATCATGCGTAGAGCCCTTCGAACGCGGACGAGAACGCTTCGTACACGTGTTTTCGCCGAATCTTGAGCGTGCTCGTGAGCAAGCCGGCCTCGACCGTCAGCGGGCGCTCCATGATGCGGAAGCGCTTGATCTGCTCGAAACGAGCGAGCTTGGCGTTGGCCGCGTCGACCGCCGTCTGCACGAGCGCCTCTCGAGCCGCAGCGTCGTGGGGGTCTCCGCCGCTGGCGGCGAGACGCGCAGTGAGCACGGCCTGGTCGAGCCAAACCCCGGCGACCAGATACTTGCGGCCGTCCCCGTAGACCACGACGTGGGCGAACATCGGGTCGCTGGCGAAGAGCCGCTCGATGTTGGCCGGAGGGACGTTCTTGCCCCCCGCGGTCACCAGGATCTCCTTCTTGCGATCGATGATCTGCAAGAACCCGTCTTCGGTCCAGCGTCCGATGTCCCCGGTCTTGAACCATCCCTCGTCGTCGAACGCTGCCGCGGTGGCCCCCGGGTCCTTGTGGTAGCCCCCGAACACGCTCGGCCCGCGGGCGAGGATCTCACCATCGTGGGCCAGCTCGATCTGCACCGACTGCAGCGGCTTCCCGACCGAGTCGAAGCGGTAGTCCCCCGGCCGGTTTAGCGTCAGCGTCGGCGAGCACTCCGTAAGGCCGTAGCCCTCGATGATGACGACGCCGCAGCGCTTGAAGTGCTCCTTGACCGGGATGCTGAGTCCCGCGCCACCCGACAGGCAGAACTGCAGGCGCCCGCCGGTCGCGTCGGCGAGCTTTTGCTTGGCCGCCGCGTCGTCTTCGATGCCGATCGAGCTTCCGGCGAGCTTCTCCCAGTACGCCGGCACGCTCATGAACACGTTGGGCCGGACCTTTTGGACGACGTCCATGACCTCCTTGGGACCGCACATGTACGACGTGAAACCGAGGTTGTTGCCCAGACACGCCTCGCCGAACCCGAAGATGTGACTCATCGGAAGCCAGAGCAGGTCGACCCCATCATCGGGGAGCCCAGGGCCGTTGTTCACGATCCAGTCGTGGGCGTTGACGCCGATGTTCTGATGGGTGAGCGGCACGCCCTTGGGACGCCCGGTCGTTCCGCTGGTGTAGAGCATCAGCGCCGGGTCGGCGAGGTCGATCGCGTCGAGCCGCGCCTGGACGAGACCCGGCTTGGACGACCGAGCGGCTCGCCCCTCCGCACGCAGCGTGGAGACGTGCACGAAGCGACGCTCCACCCAGGTCGTCGCGGGCACGCGCTCTCCGTCGTCGCTCATGCCGTCCAGCACGGCGTCGACCGACGTCTCGTCGAGGACGACCACCGTGCCGACGCTCTCGAGCGACTCCCACGCCCGAAGCGCGCAGCGGAGCAGGTCTTCGCCAGCGACGAAGAGCACGCGCGCATCACTGTGGTCCAGCACGTAGCCGGCCTGCTCGGCCGTCGATGCCGGGTAGATCGGAACGACGACGAGGCCTGCGGCCTGGGCACCGAGCGCCGACTCGATCCACGCCGTGCTGTTGCCCGAGAAGATCGCGATCCGTTCGGTCGCCGCCAAGCCCCGCTCGATGAGCGCCGCTGCCGTGTCCTGGACCGCCTCTGCATGTTCGCCCCAGCTCAAGGGTTTCCAGCCACCCTCGCTCGTCGGCAGCATGTAGCGCGGCTGCGCAGCTCGGGTCGCCGCTCGCTCGAGCAGCACCGCGGGCGCAGGCTTGATCTCCAGATGCGCTGAGACGTCCATCAGTCCACCGTCCGAGCGTCTTCGAGCTGTTCCTCGAGATCGAGCAAGCGGCTCTCGAGGACGTTGAGCTTGTGCAACGCGCGCTCTTGGTCGCGCTTGGTCGGTAGGCCCAAGGAGCCCCACCACGCCGCGGTGACCCTGTCGCTCATCGCCTTGAGCTTCATCGTGGCGCTGAGCGCAAGCCCCACCGGTTCGAGTACGGTCGAGCTGCGGATGAAGGGCTCGAGCAGCTGGGCGGTGGTGTTCTCCCAGGTGTCGAATGCGGACTTCCAATTCTTCCAGAGGGTCATGAGGCTCCGTAGCGTCGTGTGGACTCAATAGCCGAGGCGCCGAACCTCGGCCGCGTCGGTAAACAAGGGATCGGGCTCGTCGAGCTGGCTGGTGGCTCGTGCCACTTCACCGAAGCACTCGAAGAAATAGCTCACCTGACGAAGCGTCGTCGTCTCGCCGAGCGCCGGCTCGACGGTGAGCTGAACTTGGACCTGGTGCGTCTGGGTGAACGTGAGGCTGGGCAGGCGCATCTCGCCCAGCGCCGAGACCTCGACGTCGTAGGTGTCGCGGGCCGCGTAGGGAATGCCGCTGAACACCGCGTCCTGCACGTTGGCGGAGTTGGAGTAGGCGTCCCCGGGCTCGATGGGGAAGCGGACGATGAGGATCGGCTCATCGTAGACGAGCAGCGTGCGACCCGAGGGCGGATCGGGCTCGCGAGAGGCCACCCCGAGGACGTAGAGCCCGTCATCGTCGCGCAGCGAGATCGTCTCCGTGCTACCGCCGTCGTCGAACGGCGCGATGAAGGCTTCGGGTGGAAACCGGTCTGCGTACCAGCGATCGGTGATCGAAACGGCGGTCACCCGCGCGAGCTGGTCATCCGCCCGATCGATCGACCAGTCCCACACCGTCCTCTCCGCGTCGGCCGTTCCGCGGCTGTCCACCTCGCGGAGCTCTCCGGGCGGCGAGACCAGGTACGTGACCTCGGTGTCGAGAACCAGCGGAATCTCGTCGGCCTCGATGATGCCGTCGAGGTTGGGAATGCAGTCGAGCGGGACCTCGGCTTCCCCCTCGTAGGGTTCACGGTCCGGCGGGAGCGTTCCGTTGCCGTCGCAGCCGACGAGGATGAGCGTGGCGATGCTGGCGATGCGAAGCGTGTTCATGGCGGGCTCCTAGAAGTTGAACTGCAGACGGGCGCGATACAGCTGAGCGGGCTTGGCCGAGACGCCCGCCGCGACGTTGTCGAGCCCGGACAGCGGGAGGAGCACCGCGGGCTCGAAGGCGGCCTCGAGCTGGAAGTTGGTGCGGTACACGATCGAAGGGTCGATCTCGATCCCCAAGGGCCTCTGCTGCCCCGGAGCCGACGTCGGCTCGACCGCAGCCGAGAAGACCCCGGCCAGATGCAGCTCGAGCTGGCCGGTGTGGCCAGCCCACGCGGTGTATCGCGCGTGGGGTCGAAGGTAGGTGGCGTCGGTGACGGTCCCGATGATCTCGCGAAAGAGGATGCGGTCGATCCGGTAGTCCGGATGAAACCGGAAGTTGTCGACCGAGTTGTCGTACGGCGGGCGCGCCTGTGCGCCCTCGAGGTCGCCGGCGACCGGAGCCGCGCCGTTGATGGCGGGATACGCTCCAAAGCCGGGCGCACGGTCCCCGCTCGCGAAGCCGACGTCGACGCCGACATCCCAGCGACCGCCCACCTCGCCCAAGGCGCTCTCCAGCGCGAATCCCCCTTGAGTGGACGTCGCGGCCTGGGGCAGCTGCACCCCTGGAATGAGCGAAGGCTGCTCGACTCTCGCCCACAGGAACGCGCCCTCGGCCTCGGCTCTGAACCACTTTCCGGTGAAGCGCAGCCACGCGTCGGTCGCTGCCGCTTCGTACCCGCGAATCATGAGCTGCCCGCGGTCGAGCTGAGGCGCGGGCGATGCCAGCGGAAGATACGTGCTCGGCACGTCCAGTCGCTGCCAGCGGTAGGATCCGTACGCGCCGTACTCGAAGGTGAGCCGACCGCCCCTGCGGCGGCGCGCGAGCGAGTTGACGGAGCGCGTCCGCAAGAATGCCCCGGTGACCGAGTGTACGGCGGCTCGGGGCGCGACGCCGATGACCCGGTTGCCGGCGCGGTCGGGGACAAAGGGACCGGTGGCGGAGATGTCGTAGGCCACCGCGAAGACGTGGCCGAACGCTGGCAGCGCCCACGCGATCCGATCGGTACCGTCGCTGCTGTCACAGCCGACGCAGTCGCCGCTGTTGGCCAGCATCCCCAACCCCCAGTGGTTGCCCATTCGCCCGATAGCGACGACGCCCAGGGGCGTGAGCACCTGCGCGTAGGCGCGCTTGACCCGAAGCACGTTGGGCGGAGACACCTGCGAGGTGGTCGCAGCCGGGATTCCGGCGGGCGCGGAACCCAGCGCGACATTGTCGAGGATGTCGAAGCGGACCGTCATCTGCACCCATCCGCGCGGGGCACGGGCGGACAGGTCGGTTCGCAGCCGCATGTCTGCGCGGGTCAGGAGCTGCCGCGTGGGATCGCCCAGCGGCAGCGGGTAGAGCAGCTGGCCACCGGGTGTGGGGCCGTGGTCGAGGTCATAGTTGTGCTGCAGCTCGCCGCGGGTGCGCGCGTAGCCGCCGATGTCCCAGATCTTGGCCCGGCGCTGGCCCAAGGTCGCGCCGTAGTTGCCGAGCCCCTGCGTCGTAGGCTCGGAGACGTCTTCGGCCGGCGCGAGCACGAGCGTGCTGGCCAACGCCGCGGTCGCGACGCTCACGGCTGGGCCTCCTCGGCGGGCTCGACCGACTCGGTGGACTCGGGCTGCTCGACCGACTCGGTGGGCTCGGGCTGCTCGACCGAGTCGGTGGGCTCGACCGGATCCCGCTCCGCCAGGCCAGGTTCGGCGTTCATGCGCGGCACGGCGAGGAACTTCACGAGCGCCCGCGTCGATGCCTCCGGCGCCTCGCGCATCGGAAAGTGGCCACACATCGGATACACGCGCAGCTGAGCGTTGGGCAGCGTCCCCGCGAGCCGTTCCCCATCCTCGAGCAGGGTGATCTCGTCCTCGCGGCCCCACAGCAGCAGCACCGGCTGCTCGATCTCGGCGTAGCGACCTTGGACTTCGGCGTAGCGCTGCCCCCGAACCGCTGCGAGCGCGGCGGCGGTCGTTCCGGGCCGATGCTGCATCGCGTCCACGCGCTCGACGTGTTCCTGGTCGATGGCCGCGTCGTCGTAGTAGCCCAGCTCGACCTTGTCATCGGCGCGCTCCTGGTAGTACAGGCGGAACAACAGCTCGCCCAAGCCCTTGGCGCGTGCCCACACGAAGAGCGGTGGCAGCTGCTCCTCGAACACCCACGCGTCGTACAGCGCGATCCGTTCGACGCGGCCCGGGTGCGCCAGCGCGAGGGCCAATACGACCGACGATCCCCACGAGTGGCCCACGAACGCCGCGGTCTCGATGCCGCGCTGGTCCATCAACGCGACGATCATCTCGGCCTGCGCGGCCGGGGAGTAGTCTCCCTTGGGGCGGTCGGTCCACCCAAAGCCCTTGAGGTCGAGGGAGAGCACCCGATGGTCGGTGCGGAGAGCTTCTCGAACCCCCGTCCAGTTCTCCAAAGAGCTGGCGAAGCCGTGCACGAGCACGACCGCCGGACCCTCGCCCTCATCCACGTACCGAACGCGAGCCCCCTGCACCTTGGCGAAGGTGGCGTCCGCCGGCTCACCCGGCAGCGGCCCGGCATGATGGTGAAGGCAGCCGCCGAGCAAAACCGCCGCCGCAGCGACGATTCGCTTCACGGATCGATCCTCCGCACTTCAGCCGCCTGCGTAAACTCTGGGGAGTCTTCGTTGTCGTTGGATCGAACGCTCCCAACCGTTCCGACGCACTCGCTGATGAACGAGAAGGAGCGCAGCGTGGTGACCGAGAACCCGATGGTTCGGGTCAACACGACGCCGACTCGAAGCACGTCGTAGTCCCCGAACCCCGTCCTCAGCACGCCCGAGGCGTCGATCCGATTCTCGTAGCTCTCGGAATAGGCTGTGGGCACGCCCAACGCGACGCCGGTGACGTTGGCCTCGGAGCTCCAGGTCTTGCCCTGGACCAACGGGAAGCTCAGGACCGTGATCGGCGGATCGTAGACGAGCTCGGTTCGCGTCGCGCCACCGACCGGGGAGACGACCCCGCGCAGCGCGAGCGCCGTATCGTTGGCCTCGAAGACACCGAGCAGATCGTCGGCGTCGGTCAGGCGCGCAGCGTACGTCGCTCCGGGGAACGACGGCTCGAACCACTGGCCTTCGACGTCCAGGTACTCGCCGCTGCTGGTGTGGTCGCCCGAGAAGTCCACGGACATGTCCCAGATCGTCTCCCCTTCGATCGTGGCCCCCGCGGTGTCGAAGGTCACCGCTTGCGCGGCGAGGTAGTTGACCTGCAGCCCGGGCTCGAAGAACAGCTCGGTCCGCTCGATGACCCCATCTTTGTTGGGAGGCATGCACTCCGAGTTGCTCTCGGTGGTGGACGAGCCGCTCGAGTCATCCCCGGACGCACCCTGCGTCGACGCCGTCGATCCGCCGCTGCCGTCCTCGAGGGTTGCGGTGCTGGAGTCGCCACCGCCCGACGAGGACGACCCCGTGCCAGGCACACACTGGCCGTCGGCGCTGCACTGCCCCGAGGGACAGTCCGCCCCGACGATGCAGGCTGACGCGTCGTCCCCACATCCGGACGACGCCAAGAAGAGAGCCATCAGGGCCCCGAAACCACCGCTCATGCTGCGCTGCAACATCACCACGGCGGAGACTAGCGGCGCGGTTCAGGGTCCGTCAAGCTGCGAATTCGCCCCTATTGACGCCGATATCGGGGCGATGCTCGCGCCGGAGCGGTTGGTTGACCAGGCACGAGTGCCAGTGGGATATTGCGCTCGCACACAGGAGCGGGCGCGTGACGACGATCAAGAAATACAGCAACCGCCGACTCTACGACACGGGACTGAGCCGCTACATCACCCTCGACGAGCTCGCGGCCAAGATTCGCGGCGGGGACGAGGTCCGTGTCGTCGACGCCAAGTCGGGCGACGACCTCACGCAGGCCACCCTCACGCAGCTCATCCTCGAGAGCCCGACCGCCAGACTCTTGCCCGTCGGTCTGCTGCATCGGCTGCTTCGAATGCAGGACGATGCGATCGCGGAGTTCTTCTCCAGCTACGTCACGTGGGCCCTGGACGTGTATTTGGCAGCCAAGAGCGGAGGCCAAACCTTGGGCTCGATCATGCCCTTCGGATCGAATCCGTGGCCCGGAGCCTTGGCTCGCATGTTTGGTGGCGGACCCTTCTGGCCTGGCCAATCCGCGCCCGCCCCGACGCCTGCGCCCCCCGCCCCTGCCGAGGCACCGGTCTCGGATTCAGGCGACGTCAGTGGCGACCTGCAGGCGCTGCGCGCCGAGCTCGAGGAACTCAAGCGATCGATCCACGGCGCGGACGACGCCAACTAATTTTGTGCGCTGCACAAAATTAGCGTTGACACCACGGGGCGCACTGATTACCCATAGCGGCATGGAACAGCAGAATCCGTCCAAAGAAGCGTCGAGCGCCAACGCCGCAAATGGTGCGGTGCAAGATTTCTTTACGCAGGCGCAGCAGCTCTGGGCTCCGATGACGGAGACCATGCAGGAGCAGCGCGCGCTGGTGGAACGAGGTCTGGGCGACCTCGCGAAGGCCCAGGAAGCCAACCTTCGCCGCACGCGTGAAGCCGCCGATGAGATGACCGAAGTGGTCAAAGCATCGATCAGCTACACCACATCGCTGACCCACGAGTGGATGACGATGAGCCTGTCCGCGATGCACCGCACGATGGGCGCCTTCAACACCGCCAACCGCTGAGTCGCCCCCGAAGGCGCGCTGATCCGGACCCATTCATCCGTGGTCCGGTCGGCGCGCCTCGACTCGTTCGAAGAAACGCAGAGGTCAAGCCATGAAACTGGACCAACTCAAGATCATCGTCACCGGCGCGGGCCGAGGCATGGGCGCTCACTTTGCCACTGCGCTCGCTGAAGCCGGAGCCAAGGTCGCCGCCGGCGATGTCGACACCGAGGGCCTGGAGGCGCTCCCGAACACCATCTCCAAGCGAAAGCTGGACGTCACCTCCGAAGCGGAGTGCGACGCGTTCGTCCAATGGGCCCAGGACGAGCTCGGCGGGGTGAACGGCCTGGTCAACAACGCCGGAATCATCCGTGACGCGCTCCTGGCCAAAAGAAGCCGGCGAACCGGTGAACTCGTGGGCATGAGCACCACCGACTGGAACTCCGTCCTCGCGGTGAACCTCTCGGGCGCCATGTTCATGACCCGCGCCTTCGCTCTCAATGCGCTTCGCAACGAGGTGCCCGGCGGCGTGGTCGTCAACATCTCCAGCATCTCGCGCCACGGCAGTCGCGGACAATCCAACTACGTCGCGACCAAGGCAGCGCTGGCGGCCAACACCGTCACGTGGGCGCGAGAGTTCGCCGCCCTGAAGATTCGCGTCGGCGCGGTCGCTCCGGGCATGATCGAGACGCCCATGACCCAGGGGATGAACCAGAAGGCGCGCGACAGTCTCGTCGCCGGGATCCCGGTGGGCCGCATCGGTACG
Source organism: uncultured bacterium (assembly GCA_963761755.1). GTDB lineage: Bacteria > Myxococcota_A > Polyangia > Nannocystales > Nannocystaceae > CAJXVA01. The sequence goes on along the minus strand of CAVXIC010000011.1, from coordinate 84,894 downwards.
CCCGAGGACATCTGGCAGGCCGTGCGCTTCGTGCTCGAGTGCGACTACTTCAACGGCCGCACGATCGACGTGGACGGCGGCGCCTCGATGAGCTGACCGCGGTAGACTCGCCGCCGACGCTGTGGGCGGAGCTCGTCTCGAAGTCCGCACGAGACCAACCACCGGATCCCCCGCAGATCCCCCGAATCCCTCGTGCCACAACTGCTCTTGCGATGACCGAAGCGGGTGCGAGCGGGTGCTCAGGACTTGGGGGTGAGGCTGTGCTGGTGCGCCCCCACGTCGTCGGTGAACGTCGCGCGCCACAGATACTCCGCCCCCGCTTCGTCGGTGACGTCGCAGGTGACCTCCGAGCCCTTCGTGGTCACCCAGACCTCGCCGTGGCAGTCGACCTTGTCGACCTTGTGGCCTCGGGCCTGAAGGTCCGAGGCGATCTCCGGCTCGATCTTCGCGACGACCACCGTATGTTCACGCGGGGTCGCGTACACGGTGCCCTTGGCGTCGATCACCTCCATCGAAAAGTGGACATCGGTCCCCGCGACGTCGGCCGTGCACTCGAAGACGTTGCCCTTCTCGGCCTTCTGGTTGTCGGGGCACGTCACCGAGTTGGCCTTGACGCCCTCCTTGTCGAGGATCGAGGTGACCAGACCCGCCGCGAGATCGGCGTCGATCTTGGGCGTCAAGAGGTCGCAGCCCAAGAGGCTGAGGGACGACACGAGCACGAGGGGAGCGATCCGACGCATGGGTTCAACCTACCAGCGGCCATCGGCCCGCAGGCGGGTTTCTTCCGTGCACTGCCTCACCGACATGCAGGAGCCTCGCTCGCGCCTCGTAGCGCTGCAGCGAGCGCAGCGGGCTTCACGACGACGCCTCCATCCGCGGACGGTGGAGAGAGCACTGCGACGATCCCATCTTCTTGCATCCCCTCGAGCCACTGTTCGATGAAGGGTCCGAGCTCGATGGCTCGAGGCGCGAATGTGCGCCAAGGGCCCGACGTGACGCGAGCGGCATGCTCTCGGGTCGGCCAGAAGGGCAGCGCCTCGATGCCTCCCGCCGCGGTCGAGCGCGCCCACGTCTGGTCGTAGAGACCCCACAGGACGCCCGTGTCTGCGACGCTTCCGGCGAAGAGGTCGAGCAGATCACTCGCCCCCTGGGGCTGCGCCCGAGTCGTGCCGTCGCCGGAGCGGAGCCCGAGAAGGAGCTCTCCTCGCACGATTCGAGGCGGGACGACGAAGCGCTGGGCGTCGAACCACGGCCCGAGGATCGAATCGACGATGTGTCCGAGGGCCCCCGGCTGCGAGCTCGACAGAAGCAGCACGCCGCGATGTGCATCGACGCGGACGAGCCCGAGGTGTTCGACGAGAGCGCGGCCGGCACCGGTGATCTGCTCGAGCTCGGCGCAGACGCGGTCCCAGTCCGTGTCGGGCCGAAAGTGGAGTTCTACGACGAGTTGGTCTGCCATCAGGCCCCGCAGACCTTCTACATCAGGTTCCGCGCCGCCGCTCAGCCCTGCTCGAGCAGACCGTAGCGCCGCAGCTGACGGTAGACCGTGCTGCGCGCGACGCCGAGTGCTCGCGCCGCTGCAGAAACGTTCCCGCCTGCACTTCGCAGCGCCTGAGCCAGGGCAGCTCGCTTGCGGTCGCGCATCGTACCGCGCGTTTGCGGCCCCAGCTCCGACGTCGTCCCTGCCTCGGTCGACCCCTCGAGCGGAAGATCGTCGGCGTCGATCTCCGCTCGCCCTCGAGAAAGCGCGAGGGCGTGGTGAAGCACCATCTTGAGCTCGCGCGTGTTGCCGGGCCATGCGTGCGACACGAGACGAGCGACGGCCGACGGTGTCAAGACCGGCCGCGGGTGGATCGACTCCACGTCCGCCAACTCGTCGAGCAGCGCATCGGCCAAGGCGGGCAGGTCCGCGCGCGCCCGCAGCGGGGGTAGCCGCAGGCAGGCGCCTTTGATCCGATAGTAGAGGTCTTGGCGAAACTCGCCTGCCCGCACGAGGTCCTCGAGGTCTCGACACGTGGCGCAGACCAGACGGACGCTGACGTGGCGCGACGTGGACTCCCCGACCCGCTGAAAGGTTCCGCTTTCCAGGAAGCGAAGCAGCAGCACCTGCAGCGCCTTGGGCATCTCGGCGAGCTCGTCCAAGAACAGGGTCCCGCCCGCGGCCGCCGCGACCTTCCCATCGCGCCCCTTCGGATCGGCCCCCGTGAAGGACCCGCCCCCGTAGCCGAAGAGCTCGCTCGCCATGAGCTCGGGCTGAACGGCACCGCAGTTGAGGGACACCATCGGACCCTCGGCGCACCCGCTGGCACCATGCACGGCCCTGGCGAGCAGCTCCTTCCCCGTGCCCGTCTCAGAGCAGATGAGGATGGGCAGCGTCGTCTCGGCCACGCGCGCGGCGTGCTGAAGCACCGCACCGAGGCCAGGATCGGAGCCGGAGAGGCGTTCGAACGCCGAGGGCAGCGGAGGCCTCGTTGGCGACGGCCGACGGTCCCGGGTCGGCCGTCGCTCGAGGAACGCAACGGCCGCCCAGACGTCACCTCGGAGGTCGAGCACCGGCTCGACGTGTAGCTGCCGATGGGGGAACGCCTGCGCGAGCCGGGCCGCGGTGTGCACCGGCAGGTCTCCGGTGTTGATCAGCCGCTCCAGGTCGGACCACTGCAGGCCAAGGAGGGTGTCGAGTCGCCCTGAACCGGCCCGCCCCAGAATCCCGCGCGCGTGGTCGTTGGATGCGCGGACGGTCCCAGGTCGCTCGACGACGAACGCCGGCACGGCGCAGCGCTCGAGGGTCTGCAGGAGGACCCGAAGCGAGTTGGGACCTCGCTGTGGCCACATGCCCAGACGCAACCGGTCCTCCATCGCGGTCGCAGCAGAGCGCACGGCGACGCTGGCAAACACGTCACTGCTGCGCAGCGCGCCGGTGGCATCCAGCACCGCGACGGTCTCTCCGGTCGGGTCCCGTACCGGACTGGCATAGCAGACCAGCGCGCGGTTCGGCCGCGCGAAGTGAGCCGCACCCAAGACGCTGACCGGAGCATCCTCGGCCAGCGCGGTTCCGATTGCGTTGGTTCCCCGCACCGACTCCGACCAGTGCGCCCCTTCGATCAGCCGCACCGCGTCGGCGGTGGCCGTGAAGTCGCCTCCCCCCATCCGGCGAAGCACCACGCCGTCGCCGTCCGCCAGGAGCAGGGCAAAGTGTTTGCGCGCCAGATCGCGCGCCAGCCCCTCCAGGATCGACTGACCGGCCTGAAGCAGCGGCTGCATCGAAGAGCGCCGCATCGCCAGCCCACTGGCGACTTCGATGCTCTCGATGTGCCCCAGGCCCGTGGGATCCACCCCGAGGCCACGAGCCCGGTCCCAGGCGCGGCGGACCTGCTCGGCAACGTCCGACGCCGGATCGGCGTCCGCGTCGAGCGTCAGCGCCGCGTCGTCGAGTTCAGACCTCATGTCGTCCACCATCTCGCAGACGAAGTCCCAGGGGCCCGCGAGCGTAGGACCAGCATAGGGTGTCGCGGTCGCGAAACGCAACAGGTGTCGCCGTCGCGATCGCAACACCACGGGACGACTCCGGGTCGGCGAGCCCGCAGACGAGGCGCGCTCGGACTTGGCACTGGGCTTGCTCGGTGGGAGTGCGCGACGCCTTGTCTTGGCGTCAACACGCCCCAAACCCAAGCAAGGAACACCCGTGGTCTACAACGCTCCCAACACCGAAGGATCCATCGTCAAGTTCAACAGCCGCTACGGCAACTACATCGGCGGCGAGTTCGTCGCTCCGACGAAGGGGAACTACTTCGAGAACATCACCCCGGTGACCGGCAAGACCTTCTGCGAGGTGGCGCGCTCGACCGGTGAGGACGTGGAGAAAGCCATCGACGCCGCGCATGCCGCCGCGCCTGGATGGGGCGCGACGAGTCCAGCAGACCGCGCGAGTGCGCTGATGAAGCTCGCCGACCGCCTGGAGCAGAACTTGGAGCGTTTCGCCGTCGCCGAGAGTTGGGACAACGGCAAGGCCGTCCGCGAGACGCTGGCCGCCGACATGCCGCTGGCCATCGACCACTTCCGCTACTTCGCTGGCTGCATTCGAGCGCAAGAGGGCTCGATGGCCGAACTCGACGGCAATACCGTCGCGTACCACGTCAAAGAGCCGCTTGGCGTCGTGGGGCAGATCATCCCCTGGAACTTTCCCCTGCTGATGGCGGCCTGGAAGCTGGCGCCCGCGCTCGCCGCCGGTAACGCCGTGGTGATCAAACCGGCCGAGCAGACGCCGGTGAGCCTGATGATGCTGATGGAGCTCGCCGGGGATTTGTTCCCGCCCGGCGTGCTCAACGTGGTCAACGGATTCGGTGTCGAGGCCGGCAAACCGTTGGCCCAGAGCAGCCGGATCTCCAAGGTCGCCTTCACCGGGGAGACCACCACGGGTCGGCTTATCATGCAGTACGCCACCGAGAACATCATCCCGGTGACGCTCGAGCTCGGCGGGAAGAGCCCCAACGTCTTCTTCGAAGACGTGATGCAGGACAAGGATGACTTCCTGCAAAAGTGCCTCGAGGGCTTCGGCATGTTTGCGCTCAACCAGGGAGAGGTCTGCACCTGCCCGTCTCGCGCGCTGGTCCAGAAGTCGATCTTCGGCGCGTTCATGGAGCTGGCGATCGACCGCGCCAAGAAACACCAGCCCGGGAACCCGCTCGACCCCAACACGACCATCGGCGCCCAAGCATCGAACGACCAGTACGAGAAGATCCTCAGCTACCTCGACATCGGCAAGCAAGAGGGCGCCGAAATCCTCATGGGGGGTGGCAAGGCCGAACTCGGCGGCGACCTCGAAGGCGGCTACTACATCCAGCCAACGGTCTTCAAGGGTCACAACAAGATGCGGGTGTTCCAAGAGGAAATCTTCGGACCCGTCGTGTCCGTCACCTCCTTCGAGGACTACGACGACGCGATCGACATCGCCAACGACACGCTCTACGGGCTCGGCGCTGGAGTGTGGACCCGCAACATCAGCCAAGCGTACCGAGCAGGCCGGGCCATCCAAGCCGGCCGCGTCTGGACCAACTGCTATCACCTCTACCCCGCACACGCTGCCTTCGGCGGCTACAAGCACTCGGGCATCGGCCGCGAGAACCACAAGATGATGCTGGACCACTACCAGCAGACGAAGAACCTGCTGGTCAGCTACGATCCCAAGCCGATGGGGTTCTTCTAGTGAATGATCGCGTCAGCGCCACCGAAGCCGCGGTGACGCTGATCCAGCAGCTGCGCGAGCAACATGGCCCTGTGATGTTCCACCAGTCCGGTGGTCGCTGCGATGGCAGCGCGCCGATGTGCTACCCGGCGGGCGACTTCAAGGTCGGGCGCAGCGACGTGCTGCTGGGCGAGGTCGAAGGCTGCCCCGTCTACATCGGGGCCGCGCAGTGGGAGCTGTGGAAGCACACCGCGCTCATCATCGACGCGGTCCCCGGCCGGGGTGCAGGCTTCTCCCTGGAGGCTCCCGAAGGCATGCGCTTCCTGACGCGTTCTCGCGTGTGCTCACCGCAGGAGCTGGCAACGCTCGAGCTCGAGCATCCCGTCCGCCCTGGCGACGGGTGACTCTCAGTTCGAAGCGTCGAGCCAGCGCAGGAGAGCGTCGGCTCGGCGTGGTTCGATCTCGATGCCCGGTCGCGTCACCTCGGGCACGGCCTCTCCATGAAAATCGGAGCCCCCGGTGCCGACCATGTCGAGGCTGTCGGCGAGGCGCAGCCAGCCGGTCTGCTGCGCCTTGCCGTAGCGGCCGTAGAACGCCTCGAGCCCGACGAGTCCGTGATCGCGATGCCGGCGGCACAGCGACTCCACGAGGGCGTGTTCTCCGAACGCGTGCGGGTGCGCGAGCGAGGCCTTGCCACCGGCGGAGAGCCCCAGCTCGAGCCCCTCACGGAGCGACACGCGGTCGACTGGGACGTCGGCGGGGCCACCGTCTCGAAGGAAGCGGGAGAAGGCCTCCTTGAAGCTGGTGCAGATCCCCGCCTGCACCAGCGCCTTGGCCACCGCCGGACGACCGGGCACGCCGTGGGTCTGCGCGAGGATCGCCTCCGGGTCGAGCGCGTGGCCCAGCTGCGCCAACCGCTCGCAGATCTCCCGAAGCCGGTGGGTTCGCGCGACGAAGATTCGCTCGGTCCGCTCGCGAAGCGCCTCGAGCCCTGGACCGCTTCGAAGGCCGTAGAGCAGCAGGTGGACCGTCCGCCCGTGATCCTTGCAGCTGAGCTCCATGCCCCGCAGCACCCGGACCCCGCTGTCTGCGAGTGCGTCTGCGGTGATTTCGAAGCCGGCGAAGGTGTCGTGGTCGGTCAGGCAGAACACCTCGACGCCATACTGCCCCGCACGTGCCGCCACCTCGGCCGCTGGCAGCGATCCGTCGGAGCAGGTGGAGTGGCAATGGAGCTCGATCTTCACGCGACTGCGTCACAGTAGCGCGTAGCGCAAGCCGCGGTCACGCACCACCAGGGTCGACGCGCCGCAGTGCTCGAGTGCGACCAGGAGAATCGTCATGCCGGCGACGACGACGTCCGCGCGTCCCGGGGACAAGCAGGGGCGCTCCAGCCGCTGTGCGAGCGTTTCCGCGGCCAAGGCATTCCGAAGGTCCGCGACGTCCGCGCGGGTCCATCGCGTTCCGTCGACGGAATCGCGGTCGTACGCGTCGAGGCCGAGCAGGAGCGCGGCGGTCGTGGTCACCGTCCCCGCCAGCCCGTAGAGCACCTCCGCAGGCGGCAGCGGCTGGCTCGAGAACGCGGCCAGGGCCGCGGACTCGATCGCGCTCAGTTCCTCCAGCGACACCGGATCGCGATGAACGTGCTCCTCGGTCAACCGGACCGAGCCCACCTTGTGCGACGCCGCGCTCTCGATGGCGTCCCCATGCCCGGACACCAACTCGGTCGACGCGCCGCCAACGTCGATGACGCGCATGGACGCCTCCTCGGGGTGCTCACGCGCCACGGATAGATACGAGAGCCGAGCCTCCTCCTCGCCCGAGATCATGCGCACTTGGGCCCCCAACGTCTGTCGTGCACGGTCGAGGAACACCTGTCGATCGCTGGCGAGCCGCAGGCCCTCGGTCGCCACGGCTTCGATCGGCGCGCCGGCTTCATCGGCGCATTGGCGATACTCCGAGAGGATCTCGAGCGTGCGCTCGATGGCCGCGGGCAGCAAGGAGCCGCGTCGCGCGACGCCCTCACCGAGCCGTGCGACCCGGGCTTCGTCCCGCGCGATCCGAACCGAGCCGTCCTCCGCACGGGAGCCGAGCAGCAACAGGACGGAGTTTGTTCCAATGTCGATCACCGCCTTCATGGATGTGGAGTCCAGGGAACCACTGCTGCCAGCCGCGTTCAAACGCCAAAGACGCAAAAGAGCCCCGTCGGCCGAGGCCAGCGGGGCTCCAAGACGGTGCACCGAGTCCTACTCGAGGACTGGTCGAGGACTACTTGAGGACGCGGGGGCCCCAGTCCGGGGTGGTGCCGGCCGTCATGACCTGCACCTGGTTGTTGCCGTCTTCGTTGGCGATGGTGATGCCACCGCGCGAGGACGAGAACGCGATCAGCCGGCCGTCGGGCGACCAGGTCGGGTCGGTGTTTCGGCCGCCCCCCTGGGTCATTCGCTTGAGTTTTCCGGTCTTCACGTTGACCCCAAACACGTCGAAGCGACTGCCGTCTCGACCCGCATAGGCGATCCACTGCCCGTAGTCGCCTTCGCCGGGACTCCAGTCGGGCGTCTGGTTGTAGTCGCCCTTCTTGGTGACCCGCGCAGCACCGCCGCCGCCCGAGCTCATGCGGAAGACCTGCGGTCCGCCCGCACGGTTGGACACGAACGCGATCTGGTTGCCACCAGGGCTCCAGGTCGGCGAACCATCGATGGCCGCGTTGTTGGTGAGCCGCGCCTGAACGCTGCCGCTGGTGCTGATGGTGTAGACCTCGGAGTTGCCGTCCTTGGACAAGGTCAGCGCGATCGCTCCCCCGGTGGGGCTCATGGCGCCGCCGAGGTTGAGGCCTGGGTACTTCGAGACCCGAGTCGGGCCACCGCCGCCGCTCATCCACAGGTCGGGGTTCCGCTTGGCGTAGCTGGTGAAGATCACCTGACCGCCTGGCCCGAGCGAGGGGAGGATGTTGAGCGAACGGTTGGCGGTGATGCCCGCCACGTTGCCGCCGTCCATCTCCATCGTGAAGATGTTCTTGGACACGGTCGGACTACGGCGCGTTCGCACGAACGCGATGCGCGAACCGAACACGCCCAGCGTACCGGTGTAGTACTTGATAACCTCGTTCATGAAGCGGTGGGCAGCGGCACGCTTGTCGCCGGACGGATAGCCCTTGGACAAGACGGGCTTGTTGCCCTTCGCCAGATCGTAGAGCTGAAACTTGATCTGCCCGTTGAGTTCGGCGTTCTTGATGACCGCTTGTGCTCCGGTCTCGACCCAGGCTTTCTTGCTGAACCCGGTCTCCTTCACCAGGGCGGCCGGGATGGATCGACGGTCGACCACCTCGAAACCAGCGGAGAGCTTGGCGTCCTTGCGCACGACGTCTCCCACCTCGTCGCCAGCGGGGACGGCCAGCTTGAGCAACACGACCGTGCCGCCCACGTCTGCGTCTTGTGCAGCGTTTGCCTCGTTGATGAGGGCGGCGTCGTCTTGACCCGCCCAGTAGGCCCCGCCGAGGAGGATGCCGGCGAGAGCGGTGGTACCGATGAGAGTTCGCTTCATAGTTTGCTTGGACCTCGCTCCGGGGGGAGCATAGCGGTCCACGCCGACGGGGGGAAGGCGCCTTTACCCCGCCATAACCTCGTGTTCGCGAAAACTGCGTGGGGCAGAACGCCTCGCGCCCACACCCGGCTGCGATTGCATCCTGGACGTGGGCGCCATGGGTGGGACGAGCCCGAGACGAGCGAGCGGCTACTTCACGCGACCGCTGCTCCACACGAAGGTGTACTTGATCTTCGCGCAGTTGCCCTTCATCTGGCTGGCCACCTTCGAGGGCGGCTTGGGAAGCTGCAGCGAGCGAACAGCGTTCGCGACTCGGGCCTGATCGGAGGCATCCAGCGAGCCTCCCTTCTTCTGCACGGTCTTGACCTTGCCGTCCTTGCACAGCGTGATCTGGAACTTGGAGTCGCCCTGGCCCATCTTGGCTCCGAAGGCACCGACGGGCATGCCGTTGAGGGCGGCCATCACCTGCGTCGCCCACGGGTCGCCATCCTTCTTGAGATCGCTCCAGCCGTTGGCATCACCAAACGGGTCGCCCTTCTGCACGGTCGTCGTGGGCAGGTCGTCGTAGGGCGTGTTCTTCTTGGTGGGAAGCTTGGAGGTGGGTAGCTTCTTGTCCTTCTTCTCGGTGGGAAGCTTGGGCTTCTCCTTCGGCTTCTCCTTCGGCTTCTCCTCCTCCTCGGGCTTCTCCTCCGCCGGCTTCGCTTCCTCGTCCTCGGTCACGGCGTCTTGGGGGATCTCTTCCTCTTCGGCCCGAGTCTCCTCGATGATGACCTTCTCGGGGAGTTCTTTGTCCTCGACCTCCACCCCCAGCTTGACCAGCGTCCCGGGCTCGAAGTCGATCTCGAACTCGTCCTCGTCCTCCGTCTCCTTGGGACACGCCTCGGTCACCGCGAGGTTGAAGGTGACGGTGTGGACATCCATCTCGTCGGCGATCCACCGCGTCTTGACCTGGAGCAAACACTTCTCGTCATCGAGGGTGTCGCAGTCCACGAGCACGGCGTCGCGGAAGGCCTCGTTGTAGAGCTCGTCCTCGCCGTGGTCGATCCAAGCCTGCTCGAACGTCGCCACGCAGTCGCGGCTGAGCTGGTAGGCGAGGAACACCATCAACCCGACGGTGAGCACGCATCCGATGACCGCGCCGACCAAGGCCAGCGGGTTTCGGAAGAGTTCCCGAAAATCGCCAGCGTAGACCTTGGGTGCTGCATCGAGTGCGGTGGGCATTGGCTCTATTCGCTTCCTCTGAGTTTCTTCATGTTGGGGTCCGCGATGAACCCGACGGATGAGACCTCTGCTTGCTTCAACGCAACGAGGACGTCGACGATCCTTTCGTAGGCAACATTTTGGTCGCCCTGGATGAAAACCTTGCCGTCGTCCTTGATCTTGACGTTGTTCTTCAGCTCCGCGGCCATCTTGTCCTTCTCGGACGACAGCGGCAGCGTGCCCAAGAAGACCTTGCCCGTCTTGTCGACCGAGATGATCGAGTAGAAGAACTCTGCTTCGGTGATCTCCTCGCCGCGACCTGCCGGAATGTCGACGTCCATGCCCTCGGGCGACATCAGCGGCGTCGCGACCATGAACATGATCAGCAGACAGAACATCACGTCGACCAGCGAGGTGACGTTGATCGCCCCCATGGGCTCACCGCTGTCGGTCGTGCCCTCTTGGATGACTTTTCTGGCCATGCGGTGCTCGGTGGAGACGGGAAGAAGAGAGGCCTAGAAGAAGTGGCGCTTGACGATGTTGAGGAAGTCGCTGCCGAAGTTGCTCATCTCGGAGCCGAGAACCTTGAGGCGCCGCTGGAAGTAGTTGTAGGCGACGACGGCGGGAACGGCCGAGGCGAGCGCGAGCGCGGTGGTGACCAGCGCCTCGGCGATCGGCTGGGACACCTCGGAGAGCTCTGCCTGCCCTGCCGCGGCGATGTTGAGGAACGCCTCCATGATGCCGAACACGGTGCCGAACAGACCAATGAACGGGGCGGCCGACCCCGTGGTGGCCAAGAACGGCAGCAGGTTCTCGAGCTTCGTGCTCTCTGAGAGCTTCGCGCGGGCCAGGGCGCGCTCGACGTTGTCGGCGTCGCCCATCTTGTCGTGCATGCTGGCGTTGTCTTGTCCGGCGGCCTGCTGCTTCTTGACCTTCGAGAGCTCGATGTAGCCAGCGCGGAACATCGCGGCGATGGGGCTGCTCTTCGCGCCCTCGGCGACGCGATAGATGTCGTCGAGGCGCTTGCTCTGCCAGAACTTGGCGAGGAAGTTGACGGACTGCGACTGCGCCATCGTGATCTGGATGAACTTGAAGATGATCACGAAGATGCACAGCGCGACCAGCAGCAGCAGCAAGATGACGACGCCGAGCACGATGCCTCTCGACGACGTCAACAATTTGATCAAATCCATCTCGGCCAGCAGCACGGGATGAGTCGATGCAGCGTAGAAGGCGGTCAGAGGCGCGTTCACTTCGGCGCCAGGCTACCCGTCCCGCGCTCCGCGCGTCAATCTTCATGGAACGGCCGCAAACGGCGAAGGCAGAGAGGATTGCCCCCGCCCGGCGACTGCTCCAGACTCCCGCTGTGCGGCATTCCTGGTGCATCGCGGGGCTCGCCCTCCTCGGCCTCGGGTCCGGGTGCTCGGTGGACAGCGGGGTCGTCGAGTGGGCGTGGACCTTCGTCGACCAGGACGGCGGCGCAATCTACCCCTCGGGCGTCTTCGACCTGGGCCGCACGTCCTCCTGCGCGCTGCCCGGTCGCACCGCCGATGGCCAGGTCCGCTACGACCTCACGGCCGAGCTCACCATCTGCGACCCGACCTGCCCTGGCGGCTGCGAGGAGCCCGATTGCCAAGTCGTCGCGCCGTTGGGCTCGGACTGTGACCGATACCGCGGCAGCAACCCCTCGGTCCCCTCGTCGGACCAGCCCTACCAGTTCACGATCACCCCGGTGGTCACCCTCCCGGGGGGAGACGAATGCCGCGACCTCGAGGCATGCATCGCGGCGCCGGGGCCACGGCAGCGCGTGGTGAAGCCGGGCCTCGTCACCGACCTCCAGGTGTTCCAGCTGGTCGTGGGCATGGACCAAGACGGCACCCCCACCGCCGGCGGTTCGCTCGATCTGGAGGGTTGCGGCTGTGCGTGAGGCGATCATCACCCTTGCGGCGACCCTGACCCTGGCCCTGGCCCTGGCCCTAGGGGGCTGCGTGTTGCCGGCCGACGAACCGACCGGGCTCGAGCTCTCCTGGCGACTGATCGAGACCAACACGGTCGACGGCGAGGACGCGCAGCGCCAGCGCAGCTGCGACGGCGGTCTGGTCGAGGAGGTCGTGTTCTGGATCACCGACACCTCCGACGCGTCGCGCTCGGAGATCTTTCGCTACGACTGCGACGACGGCTATCAGACCTTCGCCCAGTTCCAGACCGACTCCTCCGACGCCTTCGTCGAGCTCAAGCCGCGGAAGTATCAAGTGATCGTGGACATCGTCAGTGTCCGGCCCGACGGTGAAGAAGACCTCCGGCGCGCGCGGAACCTGTCGGTCGACGTCCTCGAGCGCACGCTCACCCGCCAAGACTTCGACTTCGGGCTCGAGCCGGCCGCGCTCGAGCTCTCCATCGTCGGAGAGGATGCCTGCGACCAGGTCTCGTTCTCCCTGCGCTACGCTGACGTGGAGCGAGACTTGGCCGATCCTCCCCGCAACGACGCCGGCGACATCGTCGCAGACCTCCCATACCGAGAAGGACTCGTCTCGGACCAGGATCTCCGCTTGGATGGAGAGGTCGTCTCCTGCGCCGACACGCTGGGAACCCACCGGTTCACGGAAGTCGACCCGGGTCGGTACCTGCTCCTCCTGGACAAGGATGGGGCACAGTGTGCGGTGGATCTCTCCGTGGGACCCGGCGGGGAAGCGGACGTCATCGACCTTGCCAACCTGCCGTGTGACGGCTAAAACGCCCATTCGTGCGTCAATTGTCCCGAGGGGTTTCCGTACCCGGCGTCGCCGGCGGCCTGGTGCTCTCGGCGCTCGCGCTGACGGGTTGCCAAGAGACGCCCAGCTACGCGGTGCGTTGGCGCGTCGTGCCCCCAGAGGGCTCCGTCCTGCCGCCGACGGTCGATGCGCAGGACGACGAGATGACCAGCGCGACCGTCTGCAGTCGCGTGGGCGTGTCCAAGGTCGAGGTGTGGGTGTTCGATGATCTCGGCTTCCTCGTCGACGACTTCGTGCGCCCGTGTTTTCCAGCGGCGTTCAAGCGTGAAGGCGTGGCCGTCAACGGGACCACGCTCCCGGCCGGCGACTACACCGCGGTCGTCTTCGGCACGCGCGCCACGTCGATTCCGTGGGGAACCTGCCCGCGCGACCCGGACGGAGAGCCCAACGAGAACTGCGACGGCTCGTCCAGGGGCTTCTTCCTCGCCGGACGTGACCTCGACCTCGAGCTGTGCGACGACGGCACCTGCGGTGTCGGACTCGACACCTGCGACTGCCAGGAGTTCACCGTCGTCCCCGAGCAGCGCGAGCGCCTCCCCGACTTCGCGCTCCGGGCCCCGCCCGACTGCGAGGACGGCATCGACGGCGACAACGACGGCCTCGTCGACCAGCTCGACCCCGGATGCCAGGCTGGCTTCGACGAGTCCACGCCCGTGCTCGTCCCCGAGATCGCCCTGTCGATCTCGGTGCTCTCGGGCAACCCGGTGGCCGACTGCGACAACATCGGCGTTGGCGCGCTGGCGATCAGCATCGACGGCAGAGCGCTCGATCCGCTGATCTGTAGCGTCGGCCCACTTCGCTTCAGCGTCCCACTCCCGCCCGGCCCGCACGAACTCACCATCACGGGTATTCGCGCCGCCGCCGGAGCGCTGGTCCCGGTGACGGTCGAGAAGACGCTGTCGTTCACGGTCGAGCCTTCGAGCGTGGTGACGCCCAGTCTGCTTCCCGTAGACTTCGCCGACGTCGATCTCCTCGAGCCGCTGTTCTCCCCGGCCCGCTTCACCTACGCGCTCGCGCTGCCTGATGAAGAGGTGCCGGATGAAGAGGCACCGGTCTTCTGCGTCGACCCTCGCATCGGCGCCACGGACTACCGGCTTCAGCTCCTCGATGCGGGAGGACGCCCGGTGACGCCCACTCCCGCCAGCACCGTGGTCGACGTCGAACTCGACGGCAGCAGCGGCCCTTGCGTTGTCTCCACCATCGGTACCCTCGACCTGCTGCAGTGGGGTGCCTACTTCCTCGAGGCCGAGGCGTACACCGATGCGGGGGATCTGTGCTGGTCCAACGCCGACGATCCCGCGCCGCTCAAGCCCTTTGAGTCGACGGCGCTGGTCCTCGAGCTGGCTGAGAACGCACCCGCCAGCTGCTTCGAGGGCTGAACGCCTCGGGCGCCCGCTCAGGGCAACACGTCTTCGAAGCACACCTCGCAGCGGAGTCCCTTCCCCGTGTAGTAGGTCGACGACTCTGCGACGGTCTTCCCGCACCCGCCGCAGACCGCGGTTCGCTCGGGCGGCGTCTGGGAGGCGCCTTGTTCGACGGCCGCGTTGCAGTACACGCAATGCGCTCGCTTCGGATTCACGAATCGGCCGCAGCTCGAGCATCGTGGCGCGTCCTTGCGCACGCGAGCCCCAATCTTGCCGTCCTCCACGCCGTCGGCGAGATCGAGCTGCTGGGTCACCACCGAGAGTTCCTCGCGGGTGGCGAGCCCCTTGGACACGATGATCTCGGTGAGCGACTTGCAAAGAAGCTCGAGCCGGTCGACGCGCTGCGCCAGCGGACCCATCAAGCGCGAGAGGTCGGGCGCATCGTGCATCTGCTGCTTGATGCGCTCGATGTCCTCACGTTGCTTGTGCTCGTTGTCGAACAGGAACTCGGACTCGAACAGATCGTCGAAGTAGCCCATCGCAGGGCGAGCATATCACTGCGGCTCGGCGGGGGCGGACGCCGGCGCATCCGCGTCGGCGGGCGCCGGCGCATCCGTGTCGGTGGGCGCGCGCAGATCGAGGTCGCGCAGCAGGTCTTCGAGTTCGATCTTCTTTTCGAGTCGCTGACTCTGGAGCTCCACGACCTTTCGGCCGAGCTCATCACCATCGCTGGTGAACTCCTCCAACCGCTTGGAGAGTTTCTTGCGAAGCGATGAGGCCGCGGGGTCCTTCTTGATCGCCTCGAGGTTCTCGCGGGTTTGCGTCGCGCGCTGGTCCAGCTCGACCTGCTGGCGCTTGAGGCCGTCGACCTCGGTGTCGATCCGACCGATCTCGGAGCGCAGATCGACGACGGGCTGAAGCTTCTTCCGCATCGCAGGGGTGACCTCGGCGGAGAGCAAGACCTGCTCCATCAGCCCGACCGCTCGGCCGTCCCAGATGCTGACGGTCGTGCGCGAGGGGGTTTGTTCGATCAGCGTGACCTCGCCTTCGGTCTTGCCCGATGGGACCGCGACCGGCACCAGGTAGGCACCCGGGAGGTCCTCGGTCCCCTCCGGCCGCTCGAGGAGCTGATAGTTGCTGCCGGTCTGCGGATGCCGAACGATCACCTTCCACGCCGCGTCTTGGCGAGGGCCCCGAACGTTCCACGTCGTCTCGTTGCGCGAGAACTGCTCGACCTCCAGCACCCCGCGCACGATGCGGACCAGATGCATCTCGTTGCCCTTCTGCTGGGAGCTCGAGGTGACCATGATGCTCGGCTCCACGGCGAAGGGCACGGTGGCGCTGGTCCCCGTGCCCACGGTGTCGCTGAGCCCTTCGCCGACGAAGCTGCCGCCGGCATAGATGCTCAGCGGGCCCGGTTCGAGGACGAACGGGCTGGTGTTCTTGAATCGCACGACCCGGTACGGGTTCGTGTCGTAGCCCATCCCGGCCCCGCCGGGCTTGAACATGAACGTCTCCTCGGCTTCGACCTCTTGGTTGAGGATCGCGACCATCGTGGAGCTGCCGTTGGGCACGCTGACGCGTTCGGTGAGATCGAACCGCGTCATGCCTGCGACGCTGCTGGCTCGAGCCTGCGCCTGGGTGCTGCGACGCAGCGCGTCGTAGTCGACCGCGGGCGGCGGCGGCGGTGCACCGGGGGGCCCCCCCATGTTCCCCATGCTTCCGCCGACGACCGGCGACGGCGAATCCCTGGTGCGGCGCGACGCGGACTTCTTCTTGCTCTTGAGGGACGACGAAGGCTCGGGCTCGGGCGCCATCTCGGCCGCCGCCACCGCGCCTTCCATGTTGGCGTCCTTGCTGCGCTCGTCCTCCTCCTCGGCATCCACGGACGCACCGTCCCCGTCGTCCCACTCGTAGGTCGTCTCGCCGAGGGCAACCTCCGCGCGGCGACGAACGCCCGACTCGGTGAGGTCTGCACGCATGACGGTGCGTGGGGTGTGCAGGTCGTATTGGAACGCGATGGGCTCGCCCGAGGTCAGGGACATGCTCACCTGACTCCAGTCCTCGCCGCTGGTGTTGTCGACGACCGCCCATCCTTGCAGGAGCGCCTTGCCTTGGCCTTCCTTGGGCAGCACGACGCGATAGGTGGGCTTCCACATCGGAGCTTCGACCACGTAGCTGACCACGAGGTCGTGCGTCTTGGCACCCGCCAGGCGGATCTCGACCTCGATCTGCTGGAACATCCCCTCCCCCGCGCTCGCGTCGAGGCGCCGGTTGAGCTGCAGCGCCACGTCGCCATCGAGCAGCGTGAAGCCCGAGACCTTCGAGAGACGGACGACCGACAGGTCATTGCCGTCGACGAGTGTCACCTTGTGATCGACGGTGGGCTGCTCGTCGCTGGAGGGAGGCGGAATGCGTGCCGACGGATCCGGCTCGTTGACGACTTGCTCCACCATGACGACGCGCCCGCGAACCCTCCCGACGCTGGTACGGAGGACGACCTCGGTCCCCCGCAGCCCATCGAGGACCTCGGCGACGCTTCCGCGACCCGGTCCAAGGGTCGAAAGAGCCGCGTTGGCCCAGCTCTGAGGATCCAAGGGCATCGAGACACTGACGGCTTGCCCACTGTTGCGGTCGATGACGGTGAGCGACTTGAGCAGATCGTTGACCTGGTCTCGCCGGACCTTGATCCGCAGCACGTCCTCGTCGACCTCGCCGGCCCGCTCGAAGTAGCCGATACCGTTGCGATAGAGCACCACGCGCTCGAGGGCGAGGTCGGTCTCGGCGGTGCCGTACGCGCCTCGCGCGGTGGCACAGCCAGCGGTGGGAAATCCGAGCAAGAGGAGGGCGGCGAGAACTGAGATGCGCATGACGAGACGGTGGCGCGCGTAGGGTAACGCGGCCGCACCTAGCTACGCATGTGGGCCGCGATCCGTTCTGACCGAGACCTCACAGCTGGAACGCGGCCTCATGGAAGCGAGGCCGGAACGCCTTGATCGCGTCGTTGCGGCGAACGGGGTGGACCCGATTGCTCAACAGCACGCAGATCACCGGCCCTCCGGGGGACCGTGGATCGATCCAGAGGCTGGTGCCCGTATAGCCCGTATGTCCAACGGCAGCGGGCGTCACCGCGCGACCGGCCGTGCCCGAACCATCCGCGGAGGGCCCGTCCCAGCCCAAGCGCCGCGTCGACCCCTGCACCTCGCTGGCCTGCCAGAAGCGGTCCCGCACGCCCGGCTCCAGGCCCGGCAGTAGATTCGAGAGCCACGCGCGCGCGACCTCCAGCACGCCGTACGCGGTCCCGAACAGCCCCGCGTGCCCCGCAACGCCGCCCCACACGAACGCGTTGTCGTCGTGCACGAATCCGTGCGCGACGCTGGCGTTCTTGCGCAGGTCGAAGTGCGAGGGGAGGCCATCGGGGTGAAGCGTCTGATCGTAGATCTCGGTCGGCGCGATGCGGTCGCGGTGCGGTCGCGGCGGGGGAGGACGTCCGTGCAGCGGATGGAACCCCAGGTGCGGGATCGGGTCGTCGTCGAGACCGAGCGCGAGCATGATCTTGTCGGTGAACAGGACCTCGAGGTCGCGACCGTAGGCCTGCTCGAGCCAGCGCCCCAGGACCATGAAGCCGAGGTCCGAATAGACGGCCTTGCTGCGCAGCGGGTAGTCCGGCGGTGTGGCGCAGATCTTCGCCAGGATGCCGTCCGCGCTGTAGGGCTCGACCATGTTGAAGTACTCGTGATGCGCCCGATAGCCCGAGCAGTGCTCGAGCAGGTCCGCGAGCGTGGCGCCTGGACAGCCTCGGTTCCACGGCTCGGGAACCGGCATGTCCAGCTCGAGGGCTCCCTGCGACACCGCCAGCGCGCACAGCGACGTGGTGCACACGACCTTGGTGAGGGACGCGAGATCGTAGATCTGCTCGCGGCGGACGGGCTGGCCTTCTTCGGGGATCCACGGGTGCGTGGCGACCGTGCCGTGCGCCTCGTGATACAGGGTCGCCCCGTCCCGCCAGACCAGCGCGACGCACCCGGGGAACACCTCGCCCACGGCCGACTCGAGCAGTTCGAACAACGCTTGGCGAGGATCGCTAGCCACGGGCCCAAGCTTGCCTGCCCTTCGCCGCGCGCGCTACAACCGCGCTGTGAACGAGAACGCGCGCAGCCGCCTCATCGTCGCCCTCGACGTTCCCGACGCCGCGACCGCTCTGGCGAGCGCGCAGCAGCTGCAGGGCAGCGTCGGACTGATCAAGGTGGGCTTGCAGCTGTTCGTCTCCGAGGGACCGGCCGTCGTTCGTGCGCTGCGAGAGCGCTTCGAGAACCTCGAGATCTTCCTCGACCTGAAGCTGCACGATATTCCCAACACCATGCGCGGCGCGATCGCCAGCGCCAAGCGTCTGGGCGCCCGCTTCATCACGGTGCACGCGGGCAGCGGCGTGGAGCACCTGCGGGCGTGCGTCGAGGAAGCCGGAGACGAACTGGGCATCCTCGCGGTCACGGTCCTCACGAGCCAGGACGAGCAGGCGTGCAAGGAAGCCGGGCACACCCGGACCGCCGGCGAGCTGGTCGAGATACGCGCACGGTGTGCAGCCGACGCGGGCTGTGCGGGCATCGTCTGCAGCGGACAGGAACTCGACCGCGTCTGCGGCGTTGCGCCGGGCCTCTTCAAGGTCGTTCCCGGAATTCGACCGGCCGGCGCCGCCGTCGGCGATCAGAAGCGCGTGATGACGCCGGCGTCCGCGATGCAGCGGGGCGCGACGCACCTCGTCGTGGGCCGGCCGATCATGCAGGCAGATGACCCCGCCGCCGCAGCGAAGGCCATCGTGAGCGAGATCGCCGGCGCGCTGCAGTAGCTCGCCCGCAGGTGGCCGGGCTCGGCTCGGCCACCGTCCACATGCCGTCCCCATGCCGTCGACCAGCGCGATGCTCCGGCCTGCCGACGCATCGATCGCGGGCTACTGCATCATCTCTTCGATCATGCCCATGCCATCGGAACCCACCATCTCCATCGGGCGGGACGTGTGCCGGGCAGCCTGAACGGCCTCTCGAAGGTCTTCGAACAGCTTGCGGGAGTTGGGCAGCGCGTAGAGCTCGAACTCGGGGTCGGTCTGGTCGGTCCCGATGAGCGTGACCGTCGCGTTGCCCAGCATCCGGTCGATGATCCCCTGCTTGAAGCGAACGTCGAGCACGCGCCACAGCTCGAGGCTATCGACGTTCTTGCTGAGCACGCCATGCTCGAACTCTACGCGGCGATTGGTGATCTTGTAGTGGGTGGTGCGGTAGCGCAGGAACGTCCAGAGCATCCCCGGAAGGCCCACGAGTCCGAGCACCCAAAGTGGCCACGTGGCGAAGAACTCGATGAGGCCCAAGAGATAGGCGGCGACGCCACCGACGATCGAGGCGCCGATCCACTTGAGGTAGCCACCGTAGACCGCGGTCTGACGGGCGCGCCCCTCGAAGATGATCTCGGCGTCGCCCGGGCGAGCCTGAGAGCCGACGGGGGCTTGGGCTTGGGCGCGGACGGGCTGCTGCGGGACGGGCTGGCCGGGTTGAGACTGCATGGGGATTCCCTGTGCTGGAGCATACCCGCCAAGGCTCGGCGGTGGCGAGGCAACCGCGGGACGAGCTGGGGGATTCCCGGTCACGACGCCCTGAGCGGCGGGCGCAGCATGGGGTACATGTGCAACCGTCGGCGCGTGCGGAGCGTGCGAAACCGGCTGCGGAGATGCAGCCGCGGGCACGTGCGCGACGTTCGGGGCCGCCCCAGCCGGTTCGGGTGGGCGTTTTGCCCCATCCACAGGGATGTCCGAAGAGTCTTCGCGCTGCAGATGCGACCAGCGGGGACCCTCTTCTTCGCTCATGCGCGCAGCATTGCATTGCCGATCGATGCGAACAAGCGCCTCCGACTCCTGCCGGGGTCCGCGGTAGTCTGTGGGGGCCCGTGAACACCTGCCTCGAAGAGAACGAGATCGTCGATCTCGTCACGGGCAACCTCGATGAGGAGGCAGCTTTGGATGCAGAGGCGCACATCGACGGCTGCTCGGCCTGCCGACTGATTTTGATCGAGCTGGCCCGGGTGTTCGATCTCAGAGCGTCGTCGCTGCCCGAGGTGAAACCCGAGGTCTCGGTCGGCGAGCGCGACGACGTCCCCTCGATGCTGCAGCCTGCCGCGATGATGCGCGGCGCCAACATCGGTCGCTACGTCATCTTGGACGTGCTCGGGGCCGGCGCGATGGGGGTCGTCTACGCCGCCTTCGATCCCGAGCTCGATCGGAAGGTTGCGCTCAAGCTGCTCCGGCACCGCGCGATCGATGCGGTGTCGAGCGCCCGCCTCGTTCGGGAGGCGCGGTCCACCGCGAAGCTCTCCCACCCCAACGTCGTGGTCGTGCACGACGTTGGGGTGCACGACGGGTCCGTGTTCATGGCCATGGAGCACGTCGAAGGCGGCACGCTCGGAGAATGGCTGGCCGCGGAGCCGCGGGACCTCGAGGCGATCTTGAACGCTTTTCACGAAGCAGGACTCGGCCTTCGCGCGGCGCACGAAGGCGGGCTGGTCCACCGGGATTTCAAGCCGGCCAACGTGTTGATGGGTGTCGACGGCCGCCCTCGGGTGACCGACTTCGGTCTGGCGCGCGCAGGCGAGGTCGACGACGCCCCCGAGATCTTCACGACCCAGCCGGCAACCGGCAAGGGCAGCCTCGACGACGCCACGTTTACGCGGACGGGAGCTCTCGTCGGCACGCCAGCGTATATGTCGCCCGAGCAGTTCGCAGGCCACGTCGCCGAGTCTCGCTCGGATCAGTTCAGCTTCTGCGTCGCGTTGTTCGAGGCGCTGTGCGGGGTGCGGCCCTTCGCGGGAAAGACGGTCACCGAGCTGGCAGCCAACGTCAGCGCAGGACGACTCGCCGAAACAAAACGTCTCGACGCGCTCCCGCGACGGGTCCGATCGGCCCTGCGGCGCGGCCTGCAGCCCGAACCGGAGGCCCGCTTCACCGACATGGGCTCCTTGCTGCGGGCGCTGGGTCCCACGGGCTCGAGCACCACCAGCTGGGGCACGCGCGCGCTGTTCCTCGTCGGCTTGGCGCTGGGCGGAACGGGCCTCACCCTCGCCGTGTCCGCAGCGGACCGCAGCGAGGGCGCGTCGTGTCCCTCGGCCGCCGACGTCATGGGGGGCGCCTGGACCCCCGCCCGCGCCGACGCACTGCAAGCCGCGATGGCCCAAGGCGGCGGCGAGCGGGCCGCGAACACGGCACAGAAGGTCCGCGGAGGGCTCGATGCGTTCTCGAGCTCGTGGGTCGAGGCGCGCGACGGGGCATGTGGCTCCTCCGACCCCGTGACCCAGGGGGTGGTCCTGCGGTGTCTCGACGCCCGCTTCGTCCACTTCGGGGCCCTCGTCGACGCGCTGGAAGTCCACGACTCGGATGCGCTCGAGAACGCCGCGCATGCCGTCGCCAAGATCGGGGATCCGATGCGCTGCGCCGATACGGACTGGCGTGAAGCCAAGCCAGCTCCGGAGCCCCCGGCCCACCAAGCCCTCGTCGTCGAAGCGCTCCGCGAAAAGCTCGCGCGGGTCCAGGTGGACGAACAGCTCGGCTACTACGCCGAGGCCGCGGAGGCGATCGCCCCGCTGATCGACGAAGGCACGGCGGTCGGCTTCGATCCGCTGACCGCGGAGCTCCACCACGAGCAGGGGCTGATCCGCGCCGAACGCAGCGAGTACGAAGATGCGTTGCGTTCGTTCGAGCAGGCGTTTCGCCTCGGCCTTCGCGGAGGCCACGACGACATCATGGCCAACGCCGGCGCGGTCGCGCTGCTCATCGTCGGCCAGTCCGTCCCCGACGTCGAGCGCGCCCGCATGTGGCGCACCCTGACCTCGGGAGTGGTCGACCGAGTCGGCCCCTATACGTCCGCCGCCGCCGCCTACTGGAACGCGGTCGGTCTCAGCGCCCGACGTGAAGGGGGCTATGACGAGGCGCGGCAGGCCTTCGAGCGCTCCATCGAAATCTACCGCGACGTGGGTGCCAACGAGACCGACGTCCTGTACCCCCTCAACAACCTCGCCGCCCTCGAGATGGATCAGCAGCGATTCGAGGCCGCCGAAGGCCGGGCCCGCGAGCTGCTCGAGCTGCAGCAACGCGCGTTCGGGGACGACCACCCCGACATGGTCGCCGCGCTCTCGACCCTGGCATCGGCGCTCGCGTCACAGAACGAGGTCGAGGAAGCCGCGATCGTCATCGGACGGGCGCTCGCCATCGGCACGGCTTGGTTTGGAGCGGACAGCCCGCGCTTGGACTCCGTGCGGATGAACCTGGCCATGATCCGCAAGCGTCAGGGCGACCTCGAGAGCGCGCGAGACATCTACGCGCAGGTGCTGGAGCGTTGGATCGAGCTGCGCGGTGCCGAGGATCCCTACGTGGGCCTCGCCCACAACAACCTCGCCGCCACCTTGTCCTCCTTGGGTCAGCTCGAGGACGCACTCGCGCACCACCAGCGTGCGCTGACGATCTGGACGGCAGCGCACGGGCCGACGCACTCCAAGACCGCTCAGGGGCACGCCTCCGTCGCCGCCGACCTGCTCAGCCTCGCGCGCTGCGGGGAGGCGGCCGAGCACCTCGAGGCTGCGTTCGACGGCACGGCGAGCATGGACCCTTCCGAGCTGACCGTCGCGGTCGTCGAGAACAACCAGGCCAAGTTCGAACTGCAGTGCACCGACCACGAGGAGGCCGCGACGCGCTGGGCCGAGGCGTCTGTCGAACACGGCAAGGCCGCCGTGGGACCCGAGCACCCCTTGGTCGGCAAGTTTGCAGCCACCGCCGCGGAAGCGGCGCTGCGGGCTGAGAACTTCGACCTCGCGCGGACACACCTGCAGACCGCGCTCGAACTCGTCGACGCCGACGACGCTCCGGTAACCCGCGCCCGTTTGATGTACGTCGCTGCCCGTCTCGCCGACCAAGACGGCGACGACGAGGCACGAGCCGCGCGCGCTGCCGACGGGCTGCGGCTTCTCCCCGAGCACCCGCGGTGGAACGAGCTGCGCGCTAGACTCGCGGCGCTCGGCTGAACATCGCGTCGAAGTGAAGCGTGAGCGCGATCCGTGCCATGAAGGGGTTGCCTGCGACCGCGTGCACGGTGGGCAGCTGACTGCGCGGGCGGTCGCGACTCCAGTTCGACGCAAAGTGGTACTCGCCCTCGCGCCAGCCCTGGTTCCACAGGTTGTCGATCGACAGATCCAGCTGCGCCCAGCGATACCGATACCCGACGTTGAGGTCCAGGACGGTGGTTGGAGCTGCGGTCGCTCCGTAGCTCAGCGGCCGAGCGCCGAGGAAGAACCACCGTACCCCGGCGCGAAACCCCTTGGGGTGGGCGATCGTGGCCTTCGCGCTGACGATCAGAGGCGGGGCGCCAGGGATGGGCGCCCCGCTCCGCGTGAAGCGACCCCGCGCCCAGGTCACGTCGGCGCCCACGTCCATCCAGGTCGTGGGGTGCACCTGGACGTCGCCCTCGACACCAAACCGGCGCGTTGCCGATCGTTCGATGTTGAAGCCCGACACATGGTCGAACACGGACTCGCGATCGATCCACGTGGCGAATCCAGCGACACCGACATCGAGCAACCCCGGCTGCAGGCGGGTCCCCACCTCGGCGCTGTCACTTTGGGTCACACGCGCACGACCGCCGCGGTACTGACTGAGATCTTCGTCCTCGGGCGCGGAGGCGGGCAGCGTATAGGCCCGTGCCTCCGGGGAGCGGACGCCGCGTCCGTAGGCCGCGAAGAGCTGCCATCTGTCGAAGGGGATGAACTTCGTGAGCGCGCGGGGAGAGACGGCCGCAGTCGCGCCACCGAAGTCCCGCTCCTGCGTGTGATCCCGAACCTGGGTCGCGAACACGTCCACTCGGCCCCCCGCCTCCAGCTGCATCCAGTGGGCCGGTGTCGCTCGAACCCCGGTGGCCAGCGCCAAGCCGTGCTGCACGAACGCCAGGTCGCGGGAGGTCTCCCAGATCCTGCCATCGGCGGTGAGCTGGTCGGTGGACTGCTCCGCGACGTCGACCCGCCAGCTCGCGTACACCGGCATCTCAACTCGGGGGTGGAGACGAATGTCGACCTCCGTCGACACGCCAGGGCTCACGGCGGCGTGTAACTGACGGTGACGATCCCCGGTCTCCTCGAAGAGCAGGTCTCCGGTGAAGTTCTCGTCGAGCATGAAGCGCCGGGCTTGCACCCACGCCGAGGTTCGCGAGCGCACGCGACCACGGTCGGTCGTCACGCGCATCGAGGTCACCGCGCGGCTCGACTCGCCGACGGAGTCGTCGGTATAGCTGTCGTACAGCCCGATCTCTCCGCGCCGCACGTCGTCGAGGCGCACCGTTCCCGGGAGCTCGAACCGCGCGCCATACAGCGCTCCCATCGCGGTCACCGTGGTACCGCGGCCTTCATACAGTCGCGCCTGGCCGATCGCGCTGAGGCGCTGCGCGTGGCGGCGCTGGCCATACCCTTGGTCGTCCATCGCCTCGAGGGCGAGGAAGGTCTCCGCATCGCGGCGCTCGGGGGCGTGCACGAGCGCGACCCGGTGCCGCATCGTCGAGCCGAACTCATAGGTGGCTCGCGTGCCGCGCTGCGGAACGCCCAGGCGGTAACGAATGCTCCCGGCCGTGCCGAAGTTGCCCTGCTCCAGTCGGTACGAGCCCTTCGTCGCGTCGACCGAGTCGACCGCCTCGGGGATGATGAAGGACAAGTCCAAGTACCCGTGCGCGTGCACGTTGGACGCCTCGTTGATCGGGACGTCGTCCAGGTGCGTCTCGATGTCCGCGCCGTGCACCGCATCGAAGCCCCGCAGGTAGAACTGATAGCCCTTGCCCTGCCCACCGTGCTGCACGATGTGCAGGCCTGGAACCTGACGGAGCAGGTCTGCGGCCTCCCGCTTGGGTGCCACGTCGATCTCGCGTCGGTCCACGGTCCGAGCCGTCGCGGTGAGTTCATCGGCCTCCCGATGCACGACCACCTGGCGCACCGAGGTCGCCTCGTCGCCGTGGTCGGCCTCGGGCTCGAGCGACTCCACCGGCACAGGTTCGTCGGGAACCTGTGCCGGTGGGTGGGCGAGACGCGAGGCGATCGCCGCACAGAGCATCCAACCGTTCATCGGTTCGGCCTCGATACGAGGGCCCAGAGGCCCCAGATCACTCGATCTCGCAGTGCCCTTCGCCGTTGATGTGCCCCAAGGTGCGGGTCTGCGCTTCGATGAACCCGTAGAGGTCATCGATGGCACGCCCGCCGACCTGGTAGCGCACCTGACCCGAGATGTCCTGCTGCCTCAGCTCGTCCATGGTGACCGCACCATCGCCGTCGGCATCGGCCTGCGCGATCAGATCGAAGGCCACGTCGGGCTCCTCGGAGTCGAGGTCGTCGTAGAACAGATGGTCGGCGTGCAGCGTGAGCACGACGTCGGTCGTCGTCCCCTCGGACAGCGTGGTTCCGGTCTCACACGCGACGTACCGAGGCGAGACGTCGAAGGTCCAGTCGAATGTCTTGCGCTCGGCTCCCTTCGTTGCGGTGCCACGAGCCCAGACCGAGGCGCCTGCGGCGGCCATCTGCTCGAGCTCGGCGACATCCATGTCCGAGATCGCGTCGGCGACCGCGGGCGTCAACGCATAGGTCACGCGCGGCTCGCCGCTCGCCGGAGCGAGGATCGTGCCGAGTTCATGGCCCGAACCGTCCGAGACCTCCGAGAGGTCCACGACGTAGGTGCCCTGCAGAGGAGCGCCATCGGCATCGATTCCGCCCAGCGAGACGAAGAAGGCGTCGAACTCGACGGACCATCCGTCGGAGAAGGCGTCGGCTGGAATCCCTTGCTCGATGAAGTCCTCTCCCCAAGCGGTGAACCTCAGCGTCGCTTCCCCGTCGTCCGCGCCATCGCACGCGCCGAGCAGCAACCCAATGGTGAGTAGAGCGCGTCTCATTCGACCACCTCCACCGCGTAGTGATCGTGCACCTGAAGGTTGCGCCGCATCGTGGCCCAGGCTTCGGTGTTCTCCTCGGCCGAGATCTCGACGAAGCCGTCGCGATCGTCGTCGAGAGCGAGGATGTCGACCCCGTCGAACACGGTGTCGGCCTCGATCGTATCGACCGGGTCGAAGCGCAGCGCCAACCGCTGCGTGGAGTCCTCCGTGGCCGAGAACGCCAGGGGCAGCCCGATGATGGCGCGGTCCTCGTCCTCGTCGATGGTGGCCAAGAACTCCACCGTCACACCGTCCCGCGACGCTTCTCCCCCGAGCACGAACGTGTGCCCGAGCAGAGCATCATCCGACTCGAGGCCGTCGGCGGCTTCGGCCAAACAGAAGGTGAAGTTGGCGCCGGCATAGTCCGCGGTCAACAAGGTCGCGGTCCCCACCGTGGACCCGGCATCGAGCCAGTTCACGATGTAGCGTCCGGGGAGTTCGCCGACGACCTCGCCTCCGGCCGCGTGGCCTGGATGCGCTTGGGCGGTCGGGACGAGCAACGTGTGGAGCGTGGGAAGTACGCCCCGGCGGGCGTGCATTTCGCCCTCGGTGGTGAACTCCACGGTCTGCAGCGCCATGCGGGCTTCGGTGAGTTGAATCGTCGTGTCGTCGGAGGTCGTGAACGTGTGGACGGACGGCTGCACCACGACATCGAGGTCGATCCGTGGTGCGAGAGAGGTGTCGAGGTCGCAGGCCGCAATGCACGTCAGACACGCGCACGCGATCCCAAATCGGGTTCCAAGCATGGGAACCCTCCTTTCGGGTAAAGAGTGGTCGAAGGTTGCGAGAGACGGCTGTCGCTACGCAGGCGGACCACGGGCGCGAAGACACTGCGGGGTTCGAACCGTGACGGGGTCGAACGCCCGCTGGACCCGGCTCAGCGGGACCCAAGGTGCAGCCGTGACCGGAGGCCACGGAGATCGGGCGGGAAAGGCGGCGATGTCCCGATGGGCGAGTGCGTGCGCGCCGTGGCCGAGATCGTCGCGGCATCGAGCGACATCCTCCCCGACGACCGCGAGCCAGACCTGTCGACCGATGCGAGGCTCGCTCCAGTCGGCCGCCGGTGGGCGCTGGGCGTGCTCGTGCTCGTGTGCGTGTCGGCTCCATGCCCGTGCGCAGCTTCATGCCCGTGCGCAGCTTCATGCCCGTGCGCCGCTTCATGCCCGTGCGCAGCTTCATGCCCGTGCGCAGCTTCATGCCCGTGCGCAGCTTCATGCCCGTGCGCCGCTTCATGCTCGTGCGCGGCTGCGTGCTCGTGCGCGGCTGCGGGTCCGTGGTGGTGGTGGTCGAGGTCGTCGTGCAGCGCGACGTGCAGGCCGGGGCCGATCTCGAACCCGAGCAGCCACAGCCCGCACAGGAGCCATGCGCACAGCCAACGGGCCCTCGAGGGGCGATGGGTCGCACGGATCACGGGGGGATGAGGCACACTACCGAAGTCTCGCGCAGGGTACGATCGAAACGGCGTGGTGGATCGAGCCCGAACCCGAAGGCGGCGCTCAACCGCAGAGCCGAGTGTTACACTGCCGCAGCATGTACTTGACGCGGGCGCAGCTCTTCGGCGTGTCACCGTTCGGCACCATGGACGCCCCGTTTTGCGACCCGGACGGAGAGCCGCGCATGGTCACCGTGGTCCACGGCGCGGGCGGCGTGGGCAAGACGGCGCTCCTTCGCGTGATCTCGTCGACCCGCCCCGGCCACGCGGTCGCTCTACTAGGCCGCGCCATGCCCGGGGCGACCGCACCGGCGCAGGCGATGTGTCACTGGCATTTGGGCGACGACGACGCGGAGCGACCCCACCCCCTGGTCATCAGCACGCCCAACATGCGGCCGCATGGCGACGAGGAGAGCTCGCTGCTCCAGCGCCGCGAGCAGTCGATGTTCGACAAGCAGGCCAAGGAGCGCGGGGGCTTCGTGTTCGAGGTGATTCCCGCCAGCCGGTGGTACTCCCCACAGGCCGTGTCCCTGCACGCCCCGCTGCGCACGGTGGCCCACTACGACGTGAAGGCGTCCTCCAACTTCGACGACGCCGCGCGATCGGAGAGCACCCGCGACACCAAGCTGGCCATCGCCTACGCAGAGGTCTCGTCGGCGGTCGCTCCCAAGACCCAGAAGGACCGCAATCGGCTGCGAGAGACCAGCAGCCGTCCGTGGGACACGCGCCTGCTGGGCAACGCGATGCGCGACACCATCGGGGCGGTGCTCGACCTGGTCGACCACGCCTACGAAGGCGTCGACCCGGTCTCCCTCGAGCCGTCGTTCATCACCCCCGAGGGTGACGTCTGCATCTTCGACCGACTCCCGCACCACGTTCGCCACCTGTTGACCATCGCCTCGGCGCCCATCCGCACCCTGTGGGCGGCCTACCCCGGGCAAGATCCTCGCACCTCTCCGGGGGTGGTCGCCATCGACGAGCTCGATCTGCACCAGCCTCCCGGGGTCGCGCGCGAGCTGATCACGACGCTCCGTGAAGCGCTCCCGCGGGTGCAGTGGATCGCGACCACCAGCTCGGACGAGGTCGCGGCGAGCGTCGACGCTTCGGCGTTGCTCTCGCTGCGGCGGCTCCCCGACGACGCGACGGTGGCGCTGTTCGAGGGTCGCTCCGCTCGTCTGCACTGAGACCGCCGGGCCCGCGCCGCGGCTGGGGCCTCACGGTTCGAAGCGCACGTGGAAGTGGTTCGCGTGTCCTCGCCAGTGGCGGATCAACCCCTTGGCCGCTGCCGAGCCGCGCGGATACTGGAACAGCGCGTCCAGCCTGTCCTCGTCGACGCCTTGGGATGCGGCGTAGTCGTAGAGCAGCCGCTGCAGGCCGTAGTCGACGAAGACGTACCGCACCCGCTGGGTCGCGAGAAACGCCTCGAGCAGCGCCCACGAGCGCACCACGTCCAGACGGCCCCGGGTCGCGGTGACGAAGCGCTCGACGTCGACGGCGTCCCCCTGCAGCACGTAGCCGACATCGACGTCGCGGCCGTCCTGATGCGACAGATGCGGAGGAAATGTACCCCCGCTGTGCAGACTGATGTCGCCGATGTGGACGTCGGGGCCCCCCAGACCGCGGTCGACGTAGCGCTTCACCGCGGACTGAATCGCGGCCACCGTCCGAGGCGTTCCCCAGGCGTTCGAGGCTCGCTTGACCACGTATCCGATGCCCGGCGGAAGCTGCACCACCTCGTCCATCGAGTTGGCGCGCGCATCGAGGTCGACGAAGTCGGGATAGAACACCTCCCGGCCCGTCATCGGCGTCGGCTCCTCGGGAAAATCGAGGCGCTCTTCACCGCCGTCTCGAGCGAAGACGACGAAATCCCGGTCGACGGTCGTGATCGTGACCCCCTCCCGAACCGCATCCCCGACGGAGTAGGTCGTGATCGCTCCACGCTCCTCGTCCCTCACCGTGGCCCGACCGCGAGCGGGATCGTCGGCGACCATCGTGGCCATGAGCACCAAGGGCAAGTCGGTGGGCAGGATTGCCGGGACCTCGTCGGGCACGGTCACGTGCACTTCGGGTCGCGGGGGGCCCGCGACCGCGACATCCGGCGGCGTCTCGAGCGGCTCGCCCCTAGGGGATTGCCCGTCGTCACGGCAGGCCCCCAGGACCAGCGCGAGAAGCATCGCCCGGCGATTCACACCGCCATGGTGCTTCAACGCACTGACGATCGCGAATCGAGCGAACCGCGCATTCCCCGTTAATGCAGGTTAATGCGCATTTTCTCCCCACAACCCAACGTCGAGCGCGCTAGGAACTCTCTGCCCACCAACATGACGCACTCATCCCGACCGGACCGCGACGCTCCACGGCCGCAGGTGCTGGAGGAAGCGCTTCGCTTGCTTCCACAAGCGGCGATGATCCTCGAGTCGGTGCGGAACGACTTGGGCATCATCACGGATTTTCGGTGGGTGACGGTCAACGAGGCGGCGTCTGCTCTCGTGTCGCGCGGGGCAGACGATCTCGTGGGCAAGTTTCTCCTCGAGGAGATGCCGGGCAACCGAGAGTCCGGCCTCTTCGAAGCGTATCGACAAGTCGTGGAGTCCGGCCAGCGGCACTCGCAGGCCCTCCGCTACGACTTCGACGGCATGGACAGCTGGTTCGAGCTCACGGCGATACAGATCGGCGATGGGTTCATGGTGACCTTCGACGACGTCACGCGACGCTATCGCATCGAGGCGGAGCGCGACGTGGCGTTCCGACGAGTGGAAGCGACCTTCGCCGAGGCACCCTTCCCGATCGTCCTCCTCGACGACGCCGACCTGATCGTCGTCTCAGCCAATCGCGCAGCAGTCCAGGCGCTGGGCGAGCAGCTCAGCATCGGTCGACCGGCCTCCGAAGCATTCTCGGCGGTACGCGATCAACAACGTCTGCTCGCGGCGCTCGAGGAAGCGCGCGACACGAACGAACCGGTTTCGGTGGGCGAGCTCGAGGGACCATCGGGCGACGACGGCAGGACCCGGACGTACTCGGTGACCGCCGCCCGGATTCGCGAGACCAACCTGCTGCAGTTCATCGCCTACGACGTCTCACCGCTGGTCGAAGCACGACGCATCGCAGAAGACGCCAACCGCAACAAGGCCCGGGTCCTGGCGACGCTGAGCCACGAGCTCCGCAACCCCCTCGCTGCCATCGGCACGGCCGCCACGTTCCTCGAAACCACGAGACCATCCCCTGCGCCCGACGTGCTGGACTCGATCCTCGGCGTGCTCTCTCGTCAGCTGAAGCTGTCGACCCGACTCCTCGACGACGTCTCCGACGCCTCACTCATCGAACACGGCAAGATCTCGCTGCAGTGCGCGAACCTCGACCTCGTCGAGGTCGTGCTCGACACCGCGGGTGAACTCGCGCACCGCACCAACAAGCGCGGCCGAATCGAGATGACCTGCAAGGCTCCCACCGAGCAAATCGTCCTGTGGGCAGATCGGGCTCGACTCACGCAGGTCCTGTACAACCTCATCGGAAACGCGATCAAGTACACCGAGAGAGGCCGAATCGCGGTCGAGGTTTCCCATCAGGACGACGAAGCGGTCATCACCGTGGCCGACACCGGCCTGGGCATCCCGCCCGAGAAGGCAGCGGAGGTCTTCGAGACCTTCTACCAGCTCAGTGACGCCAGCCACCGGGATCGGGGCGGCCTCGGTCTGGGTCTCTCGCTCGTCTCCTCGATCGTGAAGCTTCACGGCGGAACGGTGGGTCTGCACAGCGACGGCTTGGGACATGGCACCACCTTCACGGTGCGGCTGCCGCTGGCCGCCGGCGGCTGATCTCAATGACCCGCTTGCGGGAACCAGCCCACGTCGATGGGCTCGAGTCGTGATCGAAAGTCCGAGATCTCGACCAGCTGCTCGACGTTCAGCAGGCGCACCTTCCGTCCCGAGCGCTCGAGGAGGCCGAGGGTCTCCATCATCTTGAGCGTTCGGCTGACGTAGACATTGGTCAGACCGACCGCGTCGCCGAGCACATCCTGGGTGAGCGGGACCTCGAAGCTCTGGTCGTCGGCGACCGCACCGGTGAGCCGCAGCCTAGTGTGAAACTCCAAGAGCAGATGGGCCAGCCGCTCCACCGCGCTCATGCGGCCCAGGACCCGCAGCCGGTCCAGGAACACGCCCTGATCCATCATCGCGACGCTCCACAGCAGCGCGGTGAGCCGCGGCGACCGGGAGAAGATCTCGTCGAGGCAGTCCTTGGGCAAGGGGCACAACACGCCCTGCGTCGCGGCGTCGACTTCGCAGTTCCGCACTTTGTAGGGGATCTCCTCGAGGCCGACCAGGTCGCCTGGGCAGTGGAAGCGGAGGACCTGTCGCCGACCGTCGGCAAAGGTCCGGTGCGAGTAGAACCATCCGGAGCGGACGACGAAGAGGCGATCGCTCGGCTCGTCGGAGGACACCACGCGGGCACCGGCCTCGTACGCCTCCGAGGTCTCCTCCAGCCGAGCGAGCATCGCTCGCTCCGAATCGCCCAGCTCGATGTAGTTCGAAAGCTTCTGTACGAGGCAGCTATCGTCACTCATCGGCCCGGAGTCTACCGGAAGCCCGATCAGCTCGCGGCGCTGACGGCCGAGAGCAGGTCGGGATCCGCGGTGTCGAACTCGATCGCGACCTTGTAGGGCCACAGACCGCCGGGATCGTTGGCGTTGGGCTCCTGTCGCACGACTCGACCACGGACGAGGCGGGGCGTGCCCGCGCCGGGGTCGAGGTGCAAGGAGACGTTCACCTCGGCCCCGAGCTCGAAACGCTTGCGCGCCGCGAGCAAGATCCCTCGCTCGCTGACGTCCTGCGCAACGGCGGTGTTGCGGCGCTCACCGTGGCGCATGCGAACCGGGAACCAGGTCTTGACGCGCTGCGAGCGACGATTCTCGGAACTCATGCGCACAGTGTAGGTCGCGGGGGCACCTTGCGCCACATACAAAACTCAGCAGACGCGCAAATCGAGAATCGTCCGAGTTTCCGGGCCCTTAGAGCGTGATTCCCCAGCCGGTGAGCGAGCCAGTGTCGAGCCGGGCAGCGTCGACGACCTCGAGGGTCCAGGTGCCTTCACGATCCAGGCCTTCGAACGCATCGGTGTCGAGCTCGAGCTCGAGGTCGTCCTGGCCACCGCCGCTGCGCTGGTGAAGGTCGACCACGACGCCGTCATGCCGGAGCCGAACGATGAGGTCACCGCGCCAGGTATGCGAGATCGACACGCGGACCGTGACCTGTCCGACCGCGTCGCCGCCCGCGGGAACCTCGAGCGCATCGGAGATGCCGGCGGTGTCGTTGTCGGGGATCTCGACGGTGAGCGCGGAGCTGAACGTCTCACGCTCGCCGGGATCCACGGGATCCACGGGATCCACGGGATCCACGGGCTCCGGCGCCGTGTAGTCGGGGATGTCCGAGACCCGAGCGCGGCCAAACGTGTCGACGTACTCCATCGAGAGCCAGCCGTAGCCCGCCCCCGCTTCGTGGTCGATGCCGAAGCCGGTGGTGCCCCAGCTGTTCTTGAACAGGTAGAAGCCGCGCTCCATGACCGGCTCGCCGTTGCCATCGACGACGACGTTGCCCTCGGCGTCGAGGCGGGGGAACTCCTTGTCGAGATCCCAGCCCAGGATGAGGATCGAGTGACCCGCGGGTGCTTCGCGGCTGAGTTCGATGTCTTCATCGTTGGGCATGCGAACGACGCCCTGGTCCCACGAGCCCATGTTGCGGGGAAGCTCGGAGAGGCGGTGGTTCCACGCCTGATAGAAGAACTCCATGCCGACGACCACGCCGGTGCCGTTGACCCGGATGTGGTCCATGACCGAGGCCCGGGTGGAGTTGAGCCAGCGACCGGGCGGGAGGTGGAACTTCTCTGCCTCGAGCGCTTCGGTGGGCGCCTGGCCGTTGGTGTGGCAGCGCGTGGGCTGGTCGTCTTCGCCGTCGCACTCGGGGTCGTCGGCCTCGCCCCACGGGTCGGCCTCGTAGGGCCACGCGGCTTCGGCAGGAATGCCGTACTGGCTGATCGCGCTGAGGTTGTAGTACGCGTTGCTCCCGGAGCTGTTGGGGAACGACCCCACCTCGAACTTGGCCGACCACTGCAGGTACTGCTCGGAGAAGTCGGGGTTCTCCATGCCGGCGGCGATGTAGAGATGCTCCATCAGCGCGGCCGTCGAGAAGATCGAGCAGACGCCGCGGCGTCCTTGGCTCTTGACCGGAGACTGCAGGTCCAGCAGGTCGTCATGCTGGCGAGGCGCGGGGCCGTCGGCCTTGATCTCGAAGGGCAGCTCGTCGTTGGTCGGCGCGCCGTCGAGCAGGGCGTCGAGGTCGGACAGCGGCGCATCGCCGGCGTCGGGCTCGTTGCCGGCATCACAACCGGCGGACGCGAGGGAGAACAGTGCGAGGGCGAACAGAGACTTGCGGAACATGACGACCAACCTCCGGACTGTAGTCCGATGTATGCGCGTCCCAGCAGGTTTCATGCCAACGGTGGACTGACACTTCGTGCCATGTTGGACTCGAAGCAGCGCGTCAGACCCCGAATGATCCCGAGTGCTTGGCCAGGTCTGCGACTGCAGCGCTACACGTCGAGGTGGCCACTTCCGTAGCCACTTTGCGGGCACAGGCGGCAGGCAAAGCTGCCACCGGCGCCTCAGGTCAGTTCATCCAGCGGACCCTGGGCGAGCTCGGGGAGACCGAAGGTCGTCACGTCATCCTGATCCATCGCGTGCAGCATCGAGATGAACAGGTCGTTGTGCGCACGCCCGTCGATCTGCAGGGAGCGCCCCGTGTCGAGGTAGCCACCCGCGCTTCCGGCCAGCACGAACGGAACGTCGGTCGAGGTGTGGAGGTCGCCGTTGCCCTGTTCGTTGACCCAGAGCACCACCGAGTTGTCGAGCATCGAGCCGTCACCCTCGGGCACCGCCTTCATGGCCTCGACCAGGTACACGAACTGCTGCGCGTACCAGTGGTTGATCTCGATCAGCTGGTTGCGCGCGGTCTGGTCGTTGTCGGCCTCGTGGGAGAGCGCGTGGTGGCTGTCCGAGTGACCCAACCACGAGTGGCGAATCCCGCTCTGCGCGGTCGACCACTGCAGGCTCGCGACACGGGTCAGGTCGCACGTGAGCGCCATCGTGAGCAGATCCATCTGGGCCCGTCCGACCTCGGGGAACCGGTCGTTGCTGTTGGGGTCCAAGCCGGTGATCGCACCGGGGATGCCGCACGAATCCAGAGGACCCCCCTGGGCGTACAGGCCCTGCTCGAGCTCTCGGATGGCGCTCAGGTGTGCCTCGAGCTTGATCCGGTCGGTCGCACCGACCTTCGCGTTGAGCCGGTTGAAGTCGTCGGAGACCTTGTCGAGCACGCTGCCGCGGCGTGCCCGAAGCTCGGCCAGCTCCACGGGGTCTGCCGCGAGATCCGTGAACAGGGTCTCGAAGGCCGCCGCGGGATCGTTCTCGGGTGGGAGCGCTTCGAACGGGCCCCGGTAGCACATGCGGCTCGTGACCTGCCGCTGCAGGTCCAGCAGCGAGCGGACACCAAACTCCAGCGAGCGGAAGGGTGTCTCGCCGCCGATGCGGTTGGCGATTTCCTGGTCGATGGAGATCCCGCCGGCGGATCCGTCGGGCAGGTGGGAGAACTCGCCGATTCCCGACGGGCCCACCAACAGCTGCTCGGCGGTGAGCATGTGCCCCATGCCCATGTCATGGCCGTTGCCGCCGGGGCCCACCGTGCGCGAGACCATGTCCAGCCCCCACAGCACGAGCACGTCCTCGCGGATCGCCTCGAGGGGGCTGAGGACGTGCAGACCACCGCCGGGTGCGTCGAAGCTGAAGTCGGTCACGCCGCCTTGAGGGCGAAACGCCTCCTCGATCGTCCCGTTGGCCGAGAACATGAGCACGAAGCGCTTTCGTGGGCCCTCCGCTCCACCGGCGCGCGCCGTGGGGGTCATGGCTTCGAGCAGGGGCAAGCCGATGGCGATACCACCTGCACCGCGGAGAAAGGTTCGACGGGAGAGAGGCTTGATCACTGAGCACCTCCGGGGCGGTAGCGGAACGCATCGGTTTGGGTGAGGTCGACGAGGAGCTCACGAAGGTTGTGGCCCGACGCCTCGAAGCGTTCGTGGACTTGCTCGAGCGTGCATGCGTCGACCTCCTCGGACTCCGTCCGCCCGTAGGCGTAGCGGAACCACTGCTGCGCCACGCACTCTTGCATCGAGGCGCTCAGCACGAGCCGCTCGCCGAGCTGGACCGGTCCGTCGAAGTTCTCGTCCTCCAGACCGGCTTGGGCGATGGACCCCGACGCGTCAATGGTCGCGCCGTTCTCCTCGTCGCGCCATCGACCGATGCCGTCGTAGTTCTCGAGCCCGAAGCCGATGCGGTCCATCAACGCGTGGCATCCAGCGCAGGCGGGGTCTTCACTGTGCTGCGCGTACCGCTCCCGCGTCGTGGCGCCCTCCGAGGGTTCGGGTGGCCGCAGGTCGACGTTGTCGGGCGGGGGCGGCGGTATCTGGCACAGCAGGTGCTCGCGAACGTACAAGCCTCGGGCCACCGGTGAGGTCTGGTTTGGCTTGGCGAACACGCTCATCACGCCGCCTTGGGTGACGATGCCCGACGCACGCCCGGGCAGGTTCACCTTCTCGAACCCCGGCCCAAACGTACCTTCGAGGCCATAGAAGGCCGCGAGCTCGTCGTTGACGAACGTGTAGTCGGCGGTGAGCAGGGTCTCCAACGATCCGTCGCCCCGCAGCACGTCACCGATGAACGCCTCGACCTCCTGGCGCTGCAGCGCCGCGATCTCGGGGGTGAAGGCTGGAAAGACGTCGGTGTCCTTGGCCAGGACGTCGAGGTTTCGATACAGCAGCCACTGCTCATAGAAGTGCAGGGTTGCGCGCAGCGAGCGTGGGTCCTCCAGCATGCGCCGCGCCTGAGCTTCGATCTCTTCGGGGGTCGAGAGCGCACCGGCCTCGGCGGCGGCGAAGAGGGCGTCGTCGGGCATCGAGCCCCACAGCAGGTACGAGAGCCGGGTGGCCATCTCGTATCCGTCCAGCGGCACCGCGTCACCGTCGGCTGCCTCCACGCCCGTCAGCTCGACCCGGTACAAGAAGAACGGCGACTGCAGGAAGGCTTGCAACAGCACGCCCGTCGAGGTCGCTTCGTCGAAGTCCAGGCGCGTGTCGTCGTACAAGGCGACCATCGCGTCGACCTCGTCCCCCTCGAGCGGGCGACGCCACGCGCGGCGGCCGAACGACTCGACGAAGGCGCGCAGGCAGTCCGCATCGTCGGCGGTGGCGCAGCCGAGCAGCCCCGGAACGTCTTGGGTGGCGCGAACCGCCACGTCCTCGGACAGCTGCATGTACTTCTGCGCGACCAATCGACTCACCGCGCCGACCTCGGCGTTGTTGTCGAAACCGGAGCCGCCCTCCTCGGGAAGGCTCGACGCGGGGTGGGTGTCGTCCCCGAGCAGCTCGAGCAGCGTGTTGTCGAGTTCGAACGGGGTCAGCCGCCGAATTGGCGCGGAGCCCGGGGACGGACGATCGCAGGAGCCAAACTCCCCGCCGCTCTCGTCTCCAGCGTCGTCCGAGCCGCCGTCATCGCCGGGGGCGCTGGTCATGGCCCCGTCGGAGCCCGAGCCCGCGGCGTCGACCTGACTGCCCTGGTAGCAACCCGTCGCGACCAGCGACGCGCCGAACACCCAAACCTGCCTTCGAAGCTTCAACCGTCCCATCGACACCCCCACGCTCATTCTCGCAGGATCGAATGCCGGGATGTCGAGCCGTTCTCCGAGAATGCGACATGGCCAGTGCGGAATGGGTATCGCTCCCCACAGGCCGCACCGTCGTCCCCGGGTTCGAATCAATTTGACCAAACATACGTTCTCGGTCAAGAAGTCATAGCGTGGTTCGAATCCCTCCACAGGCCCGACGCGAGCGACTCCTCGACGCGGCCCAGACGCTCTTCTTGAGGCATGGCTTCGACAAGACGACGGTCGCCGACATCGCGGTGCAGGCCGGGATCGGCAAGGGCTCGGTCTACCTTCACTTCGAGAGCAAGGAGGCGGTCCTCGAAGCCTTGATGGTCCGCGAACTCCACGCGCTCTCCGAAGGGTGGTTCGAGGCGGTCATGGCCGATCCCTACGGCGGGACCCTGGGCGGGATGTACAAGGCCACGCTGCTCGGACTGCATCGCAGCCCCTTCATGGCCGCGTTGATGACCCGGGACGCCGCGCTCTTCGGCCGCTACATCCGCAGCCCCGGCAACATCTTCGAAACCGCGAGCCGCGGGCACCACACGCGACACGAGGTGATCGAGATGCTCCAGCGGGCCGGCGCCGTGCGTGACGACATCGACCCCAAGGTCGTCGCGCACATCATGAACATGATCTCCATTGGCATGCTCGGCGTCAGCGACGTGGTCCCGCCGCAGGAGATTCCCTCGCTCGAGGACACGCTCGACGGTATCGCGACCGTGATGGACCGAGCGCTCACCCCCCGGGCCACCAAGGCGGCGAGCAAGGCCGGCAAGGCCGTCCTCGAGCAGGTCTACGCGGCCGCCAAGTCACAGCTCGACGCGCTGATGGAGAGCGTCTCATGATCATCGTCGAAGACCTCGTCTACACCTATCCCTCGGCGAGCGAGCCCACCCTGGGCGGGTTGAACTTCGAGCTCGCCGACGGAGAGATCCTCGGATTCTTGGGTCCTTCGGGGGCCGGAAAGTCGACGACCCAGAAGATCCTGATCGGACTGCTCGAGGGCTACCAAGGCCGAGCCGAGGTCTTGGGCAAGGAGGTCCGAGACTGGGGCCCCGAACTCTACGAGACGATCGGGGTCAGCTTCGAGGCGCCCAACCACCATCTGCGCCTGACCGCTCGAGAGAACCTCGAGCACTTCGGCGCCCTGTACGAGGGCGAGCGGCTCGACCCCATGGAGGTCT
The DNA here is from genome assembly GCA_963761755.1 of uncultured bacterium. Taxonomy (GTDB): domain Bacteria; phylum Myxococcota_A; class Polyangia; order Nannocystales; family Nannocystaceae; genus CAJXVA01. Next base: position 46,488 of record CAVXIC010000011.1, on the reverse strand, counting down.
TGCAGTGGGTCGACCTCCAGGACGATGCCGACAAGCGGGTCAGCGAGTTCAGCAAGGGCATGAAGATTCGGCTCAACGTCGCCCGCAGCCTGCTGCACCAGCCCAAGCTGCTCTTTCTCGACGAGCCGACCAGTGGCCTGGACCCGGTCAACGCCAAGCGCGTCAAGGATCTGGTCCGAAGGCTGCAGTCCGAGGGCACCACGGTGTTCGTGACCACCCACGACATGTCGGTCGCCGAGGCCCTGTGCGATCGCGTCGCGTTCATCTGTGAGGGCCGCATCGCGGCGCTCGACACTCCGCAGGCGCTGGAGAAGCGCTACGGAACCCGCACCCTGGTGGTCGAGTACGGTGCGCCGACGGAGCGAGAGACCTTCGAGCTCGACGGACTCGGGGACGACCCTCGCTTCGGCGAGCTCCTGCGCAGCGGTGCTCGCATCGAGACGATGCACAGCCAGGAGACCACGCTGGAGAACGTCTTCATCGAGGTGACCGGCCAGAGGTTGCACACGTGAGGCGTCTGCTCGCGGCCCTGCGGACCGACGTGGTCCTGCAGGCGCGCAATCGGCTGTTCGCGATCTCGGTCCTCTTCGCTGTCGTCATGGCCGGCGCCCTCGTCTGGCTCTCCACGCCCGCGTCGCTCGAACGCACCATCCCGATGGCGGTCCTCTTCGTGGTCGGCGGCTCGACGCTGCTCTACGTGGTCGCCATGGTCCTGCTCGAGCGAGACGACGGCACGCTCGAAGCGGTCTCCGTCTCCCCGCTGCGACCGTGGGAGTACCTGGCAGCCAAGATCGTCTCGCTCAGCGGCCTCGCCGTCTTCGAAGGTTTGGTCCTGGCCTGCGCCACCGTCGCGTGGCTGGACCCGGCCGCCTTGGCCGGCGCGACCGTGCCCCTGCTCGTGCTGGGGCTGGTGGGTCTCGGCGTCCTGCACACCCTCATCGGCGTCATCATCGTGGTCCGCTACGGCCGCATCATGGAGGCGCTGATGCCCATGGGCCTGGTCGCGCTGGCCCTGCAGCTCCCGGCCCTTCACTTCGTGGGGGCGTGGTCGAGCCGCGCGGCGCTGTTCATCCCCTCTGCGCCGCCGGCGATGTTCGTGCGCGGCGCGTTCGTGCCGCTGGCGGGCTGGGAGTGGGGCTATGCGGTGGTCGGTACGCTCCTTGGGGTCGGGGTCACGGCCGTGTGGGCCCACCGCGCGTTCGTGCACCACATCATTCGAAGGGGCGTCGAGGCATGACGTCGCGCACCGCCACCATCGGACACCTGCTTCGCAACGACGTCCGCCTGATCGCGCGCGACCGCATGCTGGCCACGATGGCCTTCGTCGTCCTGCTCATGGGCATCGGCATGCGCTACGCGCTCCCGGCCATCGATGCGGCGCTGGCGGAGTCGGGGGTCATGCCCTCCGAGACGGTACGGCTGCGCTTCTCGGACACCTTCCCGGCCTTCGCCGTCTTCATCGCCCTGTGGCAAGGCGCCAACCTGCCCGGGGTGATCTTCGGATTCGTGCTGCTCGGCGAGAAAGAGGACAACACGCTGCAAGCCATGCGCGTCACGCCGCTGTCGCTTCGCGGGTTTGCCCTGTACCGGGTCGCGGTCTCGGCCGTCCTCGCGTTCGTGACCATCATCTATCTGAGCCTCTCGATGGGGTGGAGCGCGCTGCCCCTGCACCAGCTCATCCCGCTGGCTGCGGCGGCTTCGCTCACCACGCCGCTGTCGGTCCTGGCGTACGCAACCTTTGCCCACGACAAGATCCAGGGACTCGCCTTCACGAAGTTCGGGGGCCTCGCCGGGCTCCTCATCCTCGTCGGGTTCTTCGTTCCCGCGCCCTGGCAGTGGCTGCTGGGGGTGTTCCCGCCCTTTCTCGTGGCCAAGGCCTATTGGATGACCCTGGCGGGCGAAGCCGGCGCGATCTGGCCTCTGACGGCTTCGGTCGTCCTGCAGCTGTGGCTGATTCGCGCCCTGCTTCGACGGTTCACCCACCAGTCGGGATGACCGACGAGCGGAGCGCTCACCCGTCCGCCGGGTTGTGCTCCAGGTATCGCTCCCACAGCGCGTCGCGAACGCACTGCGGCCACTGGTGGAACCCGTAGGCCGTGTTCGACACCAGCCCGTTGCGCCCGTCCATCCACGAGCGGACCTGGTTTCGCAGCGAGCCCTTCATCGGCGCGCCGACCCACACGGTGTGGATGTGCGGCGACCAGTCCGAGGGGACGCCGTCTGCCCCGGGCTCGCGGTACCAGCCCGCGTAGCCGGCGGCGGCCAGGTCGATGATGTATTGGCGGATGTCCGCGTCGCTCAGGCCCAGGACGCGAAGATCGGTCGCCGCCGAGTACGGGACCCCTTCGGCGCTGCCGTCTTGGGCATGCGTGCCTGCGGAGGCCGCGGCCGAGCCGATCGTCTGGGTGACGCGATCGGGCGTGATGCCGAGGTAGACGAGGGCGTCCGAGGCGGCGGGGTGCAGGCCATAGGTGAGGTAGTCGGCCTGCGGGACGTCGAAGAGGTCGCACTCGTCCACCGCGCAGGAGGTGTGGGCCTGGGCGATGTAGCCCTCCTGCGCGTCCGAGGCGACGTGCAGCCAGGTCGTGTCGCCCTCGATCGGCTCTCCATCGATCTCCTCGAGCACCTCGACGATGTCGGCGTTGTAGAGCGTGCCGACGGGCTCCTGCGACGTGGACGCGTCGGGGCGCAGGTTCAGCGCGGCGCCGGGGGCGACCACGATCCGTACCATCGCGCAGGTGACGACCGGAGCGCCCGTGCTGGAGCTCGAGCTGCCATCGTCGCCGCTGGTCGATCCACTCGCGGCGCTGGTCGTGCCGTTCTCGGCAGATCCGGTGTCGTCGCCTTGCGTCTGGGTCGAGCTCGACGACGTGCCCGTCGCCGGGAGTTCCCCGCCCGAGGAGCTCTCGGCTGCGGGCTCGGTGTCGACGGCTGGAGGTGCCGACTCGAAGCTCCCGCAGGCGGCGGCCGACAGGAACACGGCGGCCTTGCCGCGACGGCGCAGCAACCCGAGCAAACCGAGCAGCAGCCAGCCAGGTCCGCCCGACCCGGAGCTGCGACAGCCGCAGCCGTCGCTCTGTGCGGACGCGGGCGGCAGCGAGGGGCCACCGTCGTCTTCGGGCGCCCCGCTGGTGCCGCTGGCGTTCCCGCTCGTGCCCGAGGTCCCGTTCGGACCTCCCGAGGATTCGTCCCCACCGCCGGAGCTCCCCTCGCCGGAGCCACCAGAGCTCTCGCCCCCCGCACCGACGGGTAGCAGCCGCACGGCGTCGACGACGATCGAGACCTCTCCATCGAGGGCCTCTCCGGTGTTGTCGCCGAGCTCGATCGCGTGGCGCTCATCCGCGCCGAACATGAACGCACCCAGCGGTACCCAGCCGTCGTTGGCGGACTGATCGATCACGACGGTGTCCTCCCCCTGGGCGTGGCGGACCACGTAGCCCGCCTGCGTGGATTCCCCGAAGGGCTGCACGATGTGGACCTCGACGTCGTAGAGGCCAGCCTGCTCGAAGTACAGCTCCCACACCGCGTAGTTGGACGGCGCGGCAAGGTCGGTTGCGTTGGTCCAGACCAGCGAGCCTCCCTCCCCCATCGGCTCCTCGCGCCAGTAGGCGCTGTTGCCGAACAGGCGAGCGCACGCGTCCCCGTCGTCGATCGTGGCGCCGTCGCCCCCGATGTAACCGCACGGCTCGGGCGCTGCGCCCAGATCCTGGAGGTCCAAGATCGATCCGTTGAAGCGGTTGACGTCGACGTTGCCGGAGATCCCCGCCACGCTGCCGCAGTCGCAGTACTGGTGGAACGCCCACTGACTCCATCCGGTGGGGACGTTGCCGGGGCAGTCGACGCCGTACCACGCGATCCACAGCGGGTAGTCCCCGAAGTCCGGCGACCCCACGTTGTCCTGCCAGAAGTAGTAGCCCGTGTAGATCAGCGGCCGGACGCCCAGCGCCGCCTCCACGTGGTCCACCCAGGCACGCACCGCGCTCGCGACCGCGGCCGGACTCTGCCCTCCGGTCGACTCGACGTCGATCATCGGGGGCAGGTCTCCGGGCTGGAGCGGTCCGAGGTTCTCCAGGAGGAGGTCCGCCTGCGCGATCGGGTCCTCGTCGGGCTCGAAGTACTGGTACACGCCGGTGTGGATGCCCGCCGCGCGGGAGCCCGCGAGGTTCGTGTCGAACTGCGGGTCGAAGAACTGGGTGCTGTGAGACACGCGGACCAGCGCAAACTCCACCCCGTCGCCGGCCACCGCGTTCCAGTCGATGTCACCCTGATAGTACGAGACGTCAATCCCGAACACCGTCTCCCCGTCGGCACACAGCCCACCCCCACCCAGGGGCTCGGGATCCGCGGTCAGCCGCAGGCCATCCCCCATCACGGCCCCGTGCTCACGCTGTGGCGCGTCGATCTCGACGGGCGGCGTCGGCAACAGGGACAGAAGCGCGGCGTAGATGCATGACGAGACCATCGGACGTTTCGAGCAGGCTGAGTTCCCGCTCAGGCCCCTCCTGTCTCGCAGATTCCACGGGCAGGCTTGGCTCGTAGCCCAGAGCACGCTTTCGTCGTGCCTCGAACCTGCCCGATACGGCGCACGATTCGCGCGCCGGTGGCATAGACTCTACGCGTGTTCCTGCTGGCGCTCAGTCTTCTCGGGCCGCTCGTCGAGCTGGAGTGGGAGGCGCCGCCGTCATGCCCATCGGCGGCGGCGTTCGAGGACAGGGTGAGGGCGCAGGCCGACGTGCGCGCCGAGGCCGACGCGCCAGCGGTGCTGACGGCACGGGTGGTCATTCGCGAGCGGCGCGCCCAGGCGTGGGAGCTTGCGCTGACCCTCGAGCGCGAGGGGAAGTCGGAGACGCGAACATTCGAGGGAGAGTCGTGCGCGGTGGTCGCAGAGGTCGCGGCGACGTTGGTGTCGCTGCGCGTCGTCGAATGGACGGCGCCGGTGCCGCTGGTTCCCGAGCCCGCACCCGGGCCGGAGCCGACGGATCCTCCCGCCCAGACTCCTGCGCCGCGCGAGCCTCGACCGGCGGCCGAGCCCGCCCCCGTCCCTCAGAGTGCGTCGGACTCGCGTTCGCGCCGGCGCCCAGTTCAGCTCGGCGGATGGCTCGGCCTTCACGGCGGGGTTGCGTTTGGCGTCTCGCCGGGACTGGGCGGTGCGGTCGCGATCGATGGCGGAATCGAGGCGCGAGGGTGGCGGGCCGGGCTCGCGGTTCACGCCAACCCGCGACGCGTTCACCCGCACCCCAATGATCCAGGGGTCCGCGGCCGGTTCGACCTCGTGATGGCCGAGGCGCTGGGGTGCGGCGTGCCGTGGGCTGGGCCGGTGGAGTTTCCGCTCTGCGCGCGGATTGCCGCCGGGGGTCTGCGGGCGACCGCCGAGGGCGATGTGGGCCGAGCCGAGCCCACCTGGGGTGGTTGGTGGGGTATCGGCGGGTCGCTCGCTGCGGCCTGGCACGTCTCGGAGCGCTTCGCTCCCGTACTGTCCGCCGAGGCCCTGGCGTCGCTGGCGGGATGGTCCTACTCCATCGGAGGCGTCCCCGGCGCGCTTCATCAAACCGGCGCGGTCGCCCTTCGCGGCTGGGCGGGCGTGGAAATTCACCTCTAACTCGCTCCACAATCGCCGGGGCCTGGCGACACTCTATTGAGGATCCCGCGACGACGGCATGCTCTCGACCATCCAGACCGCGCAGCCCGCCTTCGAGCGGGTCTATCGCGGGCAGTTCGACTTCGTGCTGCGCACCTTGCGAGCCTTGGGCGTGCCCGAGAGCGGACTCGACGACGCGGTGCAAGACGTGTTCATCGTGGTGCACCGCCGCTTGCCGGAGTTCGAGGGGCGCTCGTCGATCAAGACCTGGGCCTACGAGATCGCCCGCCGGGTCGCGCTGCGGTACCGGACGCGTGCCGCGCGGGATGCCGCGCGGAACGTCGAGCTCCCGGCCGCGCTTCCGGCCCGCGACGACCTCGAGCGGGCCGTCGACCACGCGCGGGCATCCGAGGTCCTGCAGTGCTTTCTCGCGGAGCTGGACGAGGACCGGCGGCGGGCGTTCGTCTTGGCCGAGCTGTGGGAGATGTCGGGCCGAGAGATCGCGGAGTCGCTGGGCCTGAACATGAACACGGTCTACTCGAGGATCCGGTCGGCCCGCGCCGAGCTCGACCGCGTCGCCCACCGGATGCAGGTCCGCAACGCGGGCGCCCTGACCCGAGCGCTGCGAGACCGCCGCGCGCCGGTTGCAATCCGGGAGCGCACGCGGCTCGGCGTGCTAATGGCCGTCGGAGGCGGCGCGGGCGTTGGGACCGTCGGCGTGGCGACGCTCGCGTGGGCGGGGTTGACCGCGGTCGCCTGCGGCCTGGCGGTCGTGCTGGCGACCACCGTCGGCGCACCGGAGGTTTCGGTCTCGGCTCCGCGGACATCGCCCGTGATTCCCGACGTGCGTGCGACCGCGCTTCCCGTCCCCGCCCCACCGGTCGTTCCCCCCAGCACCTCCGTTGCGGTTGCGCGTGCGATCCCCTCGACGCCCAGCCCGAGCGTAGCTGCGGCCCCGCGACCCAAGGCCAGGACCCGCACAGAGTCCCGAGCGCCTTCGCTCGCCGATCAGCTCGCCATCGTACAAGAACTCCGCGCCGCGGTGCGGGCACAGGACACGGCGGCTGCACAGGCCGCGATCCGCAGATACCGCGAGAACGCCCCCGCCGGTGCGCTGAAAGCTGAGGTGGACGCGCTCGAGATCGAGCTGTCGTGCCGTACTGCGGCACCGAAAGCCGCCGCGCAGCTCACCGCGTTTGCGCAGACGCACCGCGGCTCGGCGCTCGTCGATCGCTTGACCGTGTTGTGCTCGACGAACCGCGGTGATTGACCTCGCGGCCCGTGGTGAAACCCGGCGCGGCGGATCGGACCAGATTCTTCGCTCCTCGGTAGGAGACGAAACGCAGCTGTCCGGGGCGTACTGCAAGTTTCGCCGACGCCGCCAGGAGTCGAGTCCGGCGAGCGCAGCGGCGAAAACGGCTGATGAGGCCCCTCGACCGCGCGGGGTCCGGGTTGTCGAACGCGCCTTGATGACCGACATCGTTCCGGGGTACGACAGCGCTCGACGATGGGATCAGCACCGCCCCGCTACGACATTCCCGCTTACACGGAAGGCTGGTTTCAAATCGCGTGGAGCAAGGACCTCCAGCGCGGCCAGCTTCGAAAGGTGAAGCAGTTCGGCCACGACTACACGCTCTTTCGCGGCGAAGACGGAGCGGTGGGATTGATCGACGACGTCTGCCCGCACCTGGGTGCGCACTTCTCCGAAGGCGGGTGCGTCAAGGGCAACTCGGTGCGTTGCCCCTACCACGCGTGGGAGTTCGATCGCTCCGGTGCCTGCACCAAGATCCCCTACGCCAAGAAGATCCCCAAGAAGGCCGAGGTCGGGTCGTACACCGTCGTCGAAGACCACGGACTGATCTTCATGTACCGAGACAAGGCCGGGACCAAGCCCGCGGCCGAGCTGCCGCCCATCCATGACTTTCGCGTGGGCGACTATCTGGAGCCTGCGACCTACGAGTTCAGGATTCGGATCCATGGCCAAGACATCATGGAGAACTCGGTCGACAGTCCGCACTTCTGGGCCGTCCACGGCCACGAGATGCCGACGAACGAGTTCTTCACCGAGCGCGGCGAACTTCGCGTCAACCAGACGTCGTCTGTCCACCGCTTCGGCCAGGAGATGCACTTTCGGATCGAGTTCCACATGGTGGAACCCGGCTTCCACTACCTGCACTTCCCCAAGCTGCCCGGCGGCGCCAAGGCGTTCGTCTTCAGCTCGATCGTCCCCGTCGACGAGGAGTACACCAACCACCGCCTCACGGTGATGGTCAAGAAGAGCCGCATTCCCGGGTTCGCCAAGATCCTGCAGCAATTCATCACCTGGCAGATGATGAAGACCTACAAGGAGGATATGCAGATCTGGGAGCACAAGGAGTACCACTCCCGACCCGTGCTCTGTGACGGGGACGGCTCGATCATGCGCCTGCGCAAGTGGTTCGCGCAGTTCTACGAGCCGCAGGACCACGCGCCCAAACGATCGCTCGACGTGGTCGGCGGGCCCTAGAGCGGCGACCAGTTTGATTCCATGCGCTGATGCACGCCTGGGGCCGCACCTGACGGTGTCGCGCGGCGCTCGTGGTGTGCCCGACACAACTTCGGCCACGCTCCTACCCAGGAACGGCCCCAGACGCACCTCAGCACCCGGAATCAAACTGGTCGCCGCTCTAGCAGCCCGCGCGAGCAGCTGGCGCTAGAAGTAGTAGTGCATCGAAGCGCCGCCGAAGAGCCCGATGCCCGGTGTCAGGTCCCAGCCGAAGCCTGGGCCGTCCACGGCACCCAGTGCCGCCAAGGAGTTGAAGCCGGGGTTGGAGTCCCCCTCCTCGCGACTGCCCGGAACGATCCGGAAGTCCATGCCGAGCTCGGGGGACAGCGCAAAGTTGTTGCCGAACATCAGCTGGAAGACCAGCGGGATCTCGATGTGCAGCTCGGTTGCGTCGTCGAGGTTGTCGTTGACGTCCGTTGCGTTGGCGCTGGTGATGACACCGAAGCGCCCGCCGACACCGAAGTCAGCGCGGAAGGGTAGCCGGCCCGCTTCCCGCCCCAGGTTCAGGAAGTACAGGCCCTCGATGTTGAACGCCATGAACGCGACCGTGCGCGTATTCTCGAGGTTGCATTCCGCGTCGGGACACGGCGGATCCGTCGACTCGGGATCGTCCTCCCGATAGGAGAACAGCGCAACCCCTGCGCTTCCGCCGATCATGAACTTGTCGGTGATGAAGTAGCGGGCGTTGATCCCGTTGAGGCCGGCGATCGTCCGAATTGCTCCGACGCCGAACCGGCCCCTGAAGGGCTCGATGCCGCCGCCCGAGGGCGCGGCCTCGATGGGCTCGAGATCGTTGGACGGGGCCGCCGTGTTCGCAGAGATCGACCCGGTCGCCCCGGTCGCCCCGGTCGCCGAGCTGGTCTCGGTCTCGGTCTCGCTGTCCGCGTCCGTCTCTGCAAAAGCGTCGTCCTCGGCGCTCGAAAGCTCCGTGGAGGACTCCCATCCCGATCCCTCGACGTCGCCCGAGGCCTCCACGGAGCCGACGTCGTCGGCACCGTTCTCTTCGAGCGCCGGCTGGATCACCGTCGTGCCCAGGGTCCACGCCATCACTACCGGAACGCCGAGTGTCCATGCCATGGATGGCACCGTAGCCACGCTTTGGGCGGCCCCCAAAATTTCTCACCGTTTGGCGGAGGTCTCACGCCACCGACCCGGCTCGATCCCCTCGACCGTCCACGGCCCGACGGCATGGCGCACGAGCCGTAGGGTTGGAAAGCCGACATGGGCCGTCATTCGGCGGACCTGACGGTTGCGTCCCTCGGTGAGCACGACCTCGAGCCAGGCGGTCGAAATGGACTTGCGGGCCCGAATGGGCGGTTCGCGTGGCCACAGCTCCGGAGGGTCGATGCGACGCACCTTGGCCGGGGACGTCCGTCCGTCCTTGAGCACCACGCCGGTCCGCAGCAGCGCGAGAGCCTGCTCCGTCGGCTCTCGCTCGACCTGCACCCAGTAGGTCTTCGGCATCTTCTCGCGCGCCTTGGGCGAGGCGATCGCATGCTGAAGAGCGCCGTCGTCGGTGAGCACCAACAAGCCCTCGGAGTCCTTGTCGAGTCGGCCAGCGGCATAGACACCCGGGACGTCGACGTAGTCCGCGAGCGTCAGGTGCCCCTGCTGCGAGGTGAACTGACTGAGTACACCGAACGGCTTGTTGAGCAGGATGACCTTGGCCATCTACGCAGGTCCGTCGTAGGTCTTGACCGACGTCTCGCACAGCCGGAACAGCTCGGCCAGCTCGACGGGGGTCAGGTCTCGCCACTGACCAGTAGGGACATCGAGCTCGATGTTCATGATCCGAACGCGCTCGAGCTTGACGACCCGGTAGTCGAGGTGCTCGCACATGCGCCGGATCTGCCGATTGAGTCCCTGCTGAAGGATGATGCGAAAGACGTGTTTGCCCAGCTTCGTCACCTTGCACCGCTTGGTGACGGTCTCGAGGATGGGCAGCCCGCCCCCCATGCTCCGCACGAACGCGTCGGTCACCGGACGGTTGACCGTGACGATGTACTCCTTCTCATGGTTGTTTCGCGCACGGAGGATCTTGTTGACGATGTCACCATCATCGGTCATGAGGATCAGCCCCTGGCTCATCTTGTCGAGTCGACCGATCGGGAAGATCCGCGAGGGGTAGTTGATGTAGTCGATGATGTTGTCGGGCTCGACGCGGGTGTCGGTGGTGCAGACGATGCCTACGGGCTTGTTGAAGGCTAGGTAGACCCGCTTGGCTTCTGTTGGCGCGACCGAGACGCCGTCGACCGCAACGTCGTCTTCGGGCGCGACCTTGGTCCCCATCTCTGGGACCGCACCGTTGATCGTCACGCGCCCCTGCTCGATGAGCTTGTCGGCCGCCCGACGAGAGCAGTAGCCGATCTCACTGAGGTACTTGTTGATCCGGGTGCGCACGGCGTCGGACATCGGGTCTGGTGACCGTACCTCAGCGTGTCGCGAACGTCGCCTCCACCCCCGCCTCGATCATGGACCGACCGTGTAGCGCAGGTCCTTCACTGGACCGCCCACCGCCTCCACGAAGAAGCCCACCGAGTAGTCACCCTCCACCATCGAGGTTCGAACGACGCGGGTCTCTCCGGCCTCGACCAGAATCGAGGGCACCTCGCCGGGACCAAGCGCAAAGTAGATCCGCGCGGTTCCCGAGCCCACGGTGAACTCGAAGCGTCGCTCGTCGGGGTGCTTCGAGACGCTGTGCACGTCGATCGGTGAAAAGGTGCGCAGCTGGACCATGGTCGTGCCCGACAGGAGGCCGATGCTGCCCTTGCCCTCCACGCGCGTGCCGGACCACGACAGGCTCTTCGACTGGCGGCGCGTCGAGCCTCGGATCGGTGGCAGACCCTCGACCCAATCGACCGTTCGCTCTTCGCGCTCGCGCGCCCGCTTGGCGCGCTCACGTGCCTTGGCCTCGGCGAGCCTCTCCTCGAAGGCGGCCTGCATGACCGCGTTCGCGCCCGGGTTGTCCGAGAATCTTCGGGACCTTGGCGCGCAGCACCACGGCGGGGAAGTCCGCCAGCCGGTTGTGCGTCACGTCCACGTCCTGGAGGGCGGGAAAGCCGTCCAGGGCGCTGGCGTCGGAGAGCCGGTTGTGGGCCAGGTCCAGGGTGCGAAGCTTCGGCAGGGCCTCGAGGCCCTCCAGTGACTCCAGCCCGGCCCGCTGAACGAGCAGCGTGTGCAGCCGGGGCCTGCTCCCCACCCCCGACAACGAGGTCAGCACCATCTCGTCGACGTAGAGTTCCTCCAGCGAGGGCAGCGGGGGCAGGCTCTGCAGCGAGTCGAGCGACTCGCTGACGATCCACAGGCGCTGCAGGTCACCGCATCGCGACAGCGGCGACAGGTCCCCAAGCCCATTGCCCGAGAGTCGAAGCTCCACCAGCCCGCAGCCCTCGGGCAATCCATCGAGCGTGGAGACCGCCTCGACCAGGTACAGCACCTCGAGCTCCGCGAAGCGCTCGAGCAGGCCCAGCGAGGGCGCGGTGGGAGGCTTGTCCAGCACGAGGCGGTTCACGTGGCCCTTCGCGACGCTGACCGTGACCGTGGGTCGCTCGCCCTCCATCGCCGAACGATCGACGCCGGCCTCGGCCAGCAGCCGGTCGAGCGCCGCGGATTCCTGCTCGTCGAGGGCACCCAACGCATCGAAGGGCTTCTTGCAGCCCAGAAGGCTCGCCAACGCTCCCACGGCAGCGGTGGCCCACCACCGAGCTCGCCCCGCCTCCGACATGCCCACGAGGATAACACGCACGTTCGGACCGGCTGTACGCTCAGGCCGAGCACGTCGTCGCTCTGGGCACCTGTGGCCCGGTCGCCGCCGCCCGGCGTCGCGTGCACGAGCACAGTCGGGCTGCTAGGACCCTTGCGTGCGACGCACGATGCTCATGCTCGCCCTGGGGCTGCTCGGTTGCCGGGGCTCGTCGGCGGATCCCGAGCCCGTGGCGGCGCCCGACGTGCGCGAGGCCCTGGCGATGGGCGACCCGCCAGGCACGTACATGGGCCGGACGCTCGCCACGACCATGAGCCACTTGGGCGCCGACTGGCTCACGCGCGAGAACCGTGACGCGGAGGAGAACACCACGCTCATGCACGAGCAGCTCGGCTTGAAGCCCGGCGACGTGGCCTGCGACATCGGGGCGGGCAACGGCTACCACACGCTGAAGATGGCCGAGGCGGTCGGCCCCAGCGGCAAGGCGATCGGCGTCGACCTGCAGCCCGAAATGCTCGAGCTGCTGCGGAGCCGTGCCCAGGCCCAGGGCGTCTCCAACGTGGAGACCATTCTTGCCGAGGCGGACGACCCCAAGCTCCCCCCGGACACCTGTGACCTCATCCTGCTCGTGGACGTCTATCACGAGCTCTCGGATCCCGCCGCGGTGCTCCGCCACCTGGCAGCCGCGCTCACCGACCGCGGCCGCATCGCCCTGCTCGAGTACCGCGCCGAGGACCCCGAGGTCCCGATCAAGGAGCTGCACAAGATGTCCAAGCCGCAGATCAGCGCGGAGTACGGCGCGAGCGGGCTGGTCCTTGAGTCCGAGTACGAGGGTCTGCCCTGGCAACACATGATGTTCTTCGCACCCCCGTAGCTCAGTTCGGCTATCGTGCGGCGTGTCGATTCTCGCACTCATCACTGACATCTCCGGAACTTCCGTGTCCGTCGAGCATCAAGGGCAACAAACAACCGCGCTGCTGTTCGATCGAGACAACCTCGACGAGGAGTGGGCCGAGGAGCTCGAGGTCTGGCTCGAGACCGCCGAGCAGGAGGAAGAGGACGACGACCTGATCCTCATCGGCTTGCACCCGATCGGCGACGACACGCAGGTCGAGCGCCTTTTGTACTATCGAGAGTCGATCGGTCCCTCCGGGACGATCTTCGCACTCGACGTCGACGGCACCGCAGTGTCCGGCACGCTCGCCGAGTGGAAGACCAGCAGCGACGCCTTCCGCCCCGAGTAGCGGTGCGGCACCAACGACCGCCGAGCGAGAGGCGGTCGTTGGTGCCGCGGCGCGGAGAAACTTCGATGGCCGTGGTCGGGCAGCTCCCGACCACGGCCCCCGGCCCGACCAAGGTTGTCCTCGGCCGGGCTCGGGGGCAGCTCAGGGGCAGGAGGCGATCCTCGAGCGGTCTACATCCGCGACTGCATCGCGCTCAGCGCGTCGTGGGTTCGCTTCTGCTCGGGCATGAGTTCGGTCTGGACGAAGTTTCGAACCTCGGGGGTGAGATCCTCGACCGAGGCGTAGTCCTTCTTGCCGTGGTCCTCGCCTTCTTCGAGTGCCGAGATGGCGGCCTTCTTCCCGAAGATCTTGGCTCCACCTTCCACGAGTTTGGCGAACGTTCCCCATGCACCGGAGTTCGTCTCGGGCTGACCGCCCATGGCGCGAATGCGACTCTTCAGCTTGGTCACTCGCGTGACGTGCGAGGTTCGAAGCACGGCGAGTTGCTGCTTCAGCGACGGCTCGTCCATCTTCTCGATGCACTGCTCGTACGTCTCGACGGCGGAGAGTTCCCCGCGGAGCATGCGGTTGAGTTGATCGACGTCCTTCTCGTTGTTTTCGGGGATCATGACGAACGGGAAGAGCACGAACCGTGCCACCTCGAGTTTCCCCTCTGTGAGGCTTTTTCTCGGAGTCCTCCGTGGACCGAGCGGGCGACCGCGCTCGAATGCGCGGGAGCGCTCGGGACGAGACGAGTCAGGGACGCGCGGAGCTCGACCGGGCGACCGTGGCCAAGACCTGCTGCAGGGTCTCGAGCGACACAGGTTTGGTCAGGTGCACGTTGAAGCCCGCTTCCTGGGCTCGAGCCTTGTCCTCGAGCCTGCCGTAGCCAGAGATGGCGACCAGGGGCACGGACTGGCCCAGCGGGTTGGCCCGCAGCTCGCGGGCCACATCGAAGCCGCTCAAACCACCGGGCAAGCCGACGTCGCACAAGATGGCATCGGGCACGGCTTCGGTCGCCAAACGAATGCCCTCGCTGCCGTCGCCCGCCCAGCGAACGCGATGTCCGACACTCTGTAGGAGCAGCGTGAGCATTTGCGCCGCGTCCTCGTTGTCCTCGATCAGCAGAAGGTCGAGCGACTGCGGCTCGCCCCTCGTGGTCGTTTCCGCCGGAGCTTCGGACGTCAGCGCCAACGGCAGGCGCAGGCGGAAGGTGGCGCCCTTGCCCACGCCGTCACTGTGAACCGAGACGCTGCCGCCGTGTAGCTCGACGAGCGAGCGAACGAGCGACAGTCCCAGGCCGAGACCACCTTGGGTGCGATCCAGCGTCTGGTCCGACTGCCGAAACATCTCGAAGACATGCGGCAGGAGATCAGCGTCGATGCCGATCCCATCGTCGGTCACGGTCAACTCTGCGCATCGATCGACCGTCGCCAACGTGAGTTCGATGCGCCCTCCCTCGGACGTATATTTGACGGAGTTCGACACCAAGTTGTCGACGATCTGAATCAGTCGAACGGGGTCCGCATCCACCAACAAGGGACGTTCAGCCTCACGAAGCTCGATGGTCAGGCTACCGACCTCCAGCCGCTCGCGCGCGGCGTGCATGACGTCGCGGCAGATCGCCGTGAAGTCGACGACCTCACGCTCCAGGACGATCTTCCCCTGGGCGACGCGGGACACATCCAAGAGCCCGTCGAGCAGCTTCGCCATGTGCCGGGACTGTCGCTCGATGACGCGCTGTGTCTTCTCCACCGCCGGATCGCTGATCTCCGCGGTGCTCAGCAGCTCGGCTGCGCCACGAATGGCGGCCAGGGGGTTGCGCAGCTCGTGGCCGAGCATGGCGAGGAACTGGTCCTTCTGCTGGTCCGCTGCGGTCAGACGGCGCTCCACTTCCTTCTGCAGCCCGATGTCTCGCTCTGCGGCCGAAACCGCGACCAGCTCACCACGCAGGGAGCGAACCGGAGACGCGCGGACCGAGACGTCGTGTCTGCTCCCGTGCTTGTCGAGCCGCGCCGTCTCCACCGGCTCGAGCAGTTCTCCGCCGCGGACGCGCTGGCGCTGCTGACGCTGAGCGACCTGTTGGTCGGCGGGAATGAGCGTGTCGACCGACCGACCGACGATCTCGGTCGCTTCATAGCCGTACATGCGCGCCGCGCCTGCGAGCCAGTCGGTGATGACGTCGTCGTTGTCGAACACATAGACCGCGTCCTGTGCCGACTCTGTGATAGCCGCCATCCGCTGAGCGCGGCGTTCGTGTTCCAGACCCACGAGGCGGTCGCCGAGCGCTCGACCGACCGACTCCAAGCGTCGCAGCAGCGTGGGCCCTGCGTAGATACGCCCTTGGGAGAAGGCCACGACGACACCCAACACGCGCCGACCGGCGATGATGGGAAGAGTCACCCCGCTGTTGATGCCGAGGCTGTCTGCAGCCTCTCGGCGGACGAACCAGGGTGAGGAGCCCAACTCCGTCGCCCACATGGCCTCTCGGGACGTAAACGTGTGCCCCACCAGTCCCTCACCGGGTCGGAACGTCCGGTCGACGAACGCGCCGCGGACTCGCTTTTCGGACATGTCGGGCACGATGTGGAGGTGGCGACGCTCGAGAAGCCCGTCGGGCGACTCCTCGGGCTTCCAGATCTCGACGATCGCAACCCCGAGCTCCGCGGCGATGCACGCCATCACGCCCTGGATGACCTCCTCGCGGCTGCTGTGTTCGGCCAGCGCTTGGGCGACGGAGAGCTCCAAGGCGACCGCGAGCCGCGTCTGGTGACGGGCGATCGCCGAATCGGCAATTGCGGCCATGGCTTGCAGGAAGTCCGTGTCTTCGAGGTCGAACGCACGGGGCTCCCGCGTATGGGCGCCAAGCACCCCGTAGCGGGTTTCGCCCTCCCCGATCACGCACGAGATGCCGCTGACGACCTCATGTTCGGTCAGCAGTTCCGGCCCCGAGAACCGCCGCTCGCCGGCCAGGTCCTCGACGATGACCGCAGAGGACGACTGCAGGGTGTACCCCGCCTGCGAGTCTGGGCCGGTATCGATGTAGCTCGTGCCGACGAGCCCCTTGCGCCAACCGATGCCCGCGCGAAGCCGGAGACGCTCGCCGCCGGGCTGAAGCTCGAGAATCTTGCAGAAGTCGGTCTGCAACGTCTGCTGAATGTCGCGGACCACCAGCCGCAAGAAGACGTCGATGTCGGTCTGCGTGAGCGCCTGTAGACCTGCGCGCGCGATGACCCGCTGCTGTTTCTCCCGGGCAACCAGGCGCTCGGTGGCGACCTTGAGTTCGGTGACGTCGATGAAGGTCACCACGACCCCTTCGATGCGCCGACTGTCGGTCAGGTACGGGAGCACCCTTCGCGTGACCCAACGGCCATGCGCCTGGATCTCCCTGGACTCGGGGCGCAGATGCTGCAGTACGCGGGTCGCGGCGTCCTGCAGCCCGTCGCCCAGAAGGTCCCGCCCAATCGCGTCGATGTGCCGACCAACGTCGCCGTGGTCCATGTGCAGGAGCTCGGCAGCAGCGGGGGTGAACTTCTTGATGCACGAGCGATCGTCCAAGAAGACGGTCGCGATCTTGGTGGACGAGAACAGGTTGGCGAGGTCGTCGTGGGTCTGTTCGAGCTGTTGGATCTTGTCGCGCAGCTGGTGGTTGACCGTGGTGATCTCTTCATTGAGCGACCGGAGTTCCTCGCTGCTGGCCTCGAGTTCCTCGTTGGCCGACTGCAGCTCCTCGTTGACCGAGGTCGCCTCCTCGTGGGACGAGCGGAGCTCCTCGTTGGAGGTCTCCAACTCCTCGACGGTGCTCTGCAGGTCCTCACGGGTGGCCGCGAGTTCCCCCTCGAGCTGCTCGATGAGCGGTTCGGATCCCGAAGTCGGCCGGGCGGCTTCATCGACGTCGTCGTAGATCTGCTCGAAGCTGATGACCACGGTGTCGCGGTCCAGGCCCACCGCAGGCCTGGCGGTGATCACCACGCGGAAGCCCGCGTCCGTCTGCGCCGAGGTCGCCTCGGCCATGGCCCCGCTGGCTCGGCATTTGTGCAGGACGCCCCGGGTGCGCGTGCCGAGCTCGGGTCGCAGGACCGACGACAAGTCGAAGCGGGGAGAGTCGCCTTCGGGGATGCGCAGGAACGGCCCCAGCTCGCCGTGGGCGTAGATGACTGCGCCATCGGCCCCCACGACCACCGTGGGAGGCGCGACCGCGGTCAGGACGGCGCGGCTCACCGCATCGGTGCGCTGCGCGGACTGACCGCGACGCGACTGCCGGGACGCCGAAGACTCCTGCAAGCCGCGAAAGAACGCGCCGGGGTATCCGGTCGAGCTTCGTCCCTCCTGGCGGCGGAAGATCCGGTGAGACTTGGAGATGACGGAGAACTGGTCCTGCTGCTTTCCCAGCGTCTCCGAACCCCCGAGCAGGAGGCTGCCCTCCTCGCCGAGCGCGAAGTGCAGCATGTGAAGGACACGTTCCTGCGTCTTGCGCGTGAAGTAGATCAGCAGGTTGCGGCAGCTGACCAAGTCCATCTTGGAGAACGGTGGATCCTTCGTGAGGTCGTGCGCCGCGAAGGACACCGTTCCTCGCAGATGAGCCCGGACCCGGTATCCGCGATCTCCGGCCGGGTTGAAGTACTCGGCCAGACGCCTCGCCGACACCCGCTCCTCGATGCTGGACGGGTACATTCCCGCCCGCGCAATCGAGAGCGCCTCGTGATCGACGTCGGTCGCGAAGATCTGCAGGCCCAATGCTTTTCCCGATGCATCGATCGCGTCGAGACACTCCATCCCGATGGAATACGCCTCCTCGCCGGTGGCGCATCCGGGCACCCACACCCGCAAGTCGGTACCGGGCTCGGCCCGCTCGACCAATGGCTGCAGCACCTTCTCCCGCAGCGTCGCGAACGCTTCCAAGTCGCGGAAGAACTCCGTGACGTTGATGAGGAGATCGTTGATGAGCGCGGCCTGTTCCAATGGCGTCTCTCGTAGATGCGCGAGGTATTCGCCCATCGAGCCGATCCCCCCGAGCATCATGCGGCGCGTCACTCGACGTCGCACGGTGGCGGTCTTGTAGACGCTGAGATCGAAGTCTTGGTGCGTGTTGAGCAGGGCGCCGAGGTCGACGAGCTGTTCGTCTTCGACCACCGGCCCCACCTCTGCCGCGTGGCTCGGCGGCACCTTGGGGCTGCGTTCCACCAAGCGTGTCTGCACGGGCATGGCGGCGAAGCGCTTCAGCGCCGCTGGCATGTCCTCGATGTCCAGGACGAGGTCGACCAACCCGGTCTCGATTGCGCTGCGCGGCATGCCTGACTGCTGCCCGGACTCCGGCCGCTGCGCGATCGTCAGTCCCCCCTCGGCTTTGATCTCGCGAATCCCGGCGCTTCCGTCGCTACCGGCCCCGGTCAACACCACCGCGACCGCCCGCGGCCCACATTCTCGCGCCAAGGACTGAAACAGGTGGTCGACGGTCAGCCGCACGCCGCGACGCACCTTGGGAACGGTCAGCTCGATGCGTCCGCCGTTGACGGCGAGCGCGGTGTGGGGTCGAATGATGTAGACCGTATTGGGTACGACGACCGCGCCCTGCTTGGCGTTGGTGACCAGCATGGTGGTCTTGGGCGCGAGCAGCTCGGCCAGCAGGCTCTCGTGCGTCGGGTCCAGATGCTGGACCAGCAAGAACGCCATCCCGCTGTCGACGGGCAAGACTTCGAGCAACTTCTTGAACGCGTCCAAGCCGCCCGCAGAGGCACCGACGCCCACCAGCAAGGTCGGCAGCGACTCCTCGAGAGCGTTCTTGCTAGGATCGTCCACGGCGGTGTGCTTGTACCGCCGCAATCGGCCGGCCTCAAGGGTCTAGGACGCCGGTATCGGCGTGCAAGGGGCCCCGAGAAAATTGGAGAGAAGCGCCTGGGGCTCGAGACGGCGTACCCGGAAACCAGGTCACGAACCGCCCTCGACGCGATGTGGGCTCGAGACCAACCCCTCGACCGCGGAGAGGATCTCCCGCAGGCTGAGTGGTTTTTCCAGGACCAGCGGGGCCTCTCGCTCGAGGAAGGACTTCGTCCGTTCGTCGGTTGCCCCGCCGGTACAAAACGCAACCTTTTCTCGCAGCGTCGGGTGGCGAATCCGGAGATTCTCGTAGAACTCGATGCCATCCATACGGGGCATGCTCAGGTCGCAGAGGATCGCGTCGAAACTTGGGTCTTCGTCCAAGGCCTCCAGCGCCTCCACACCATCCTGCGCGACCACGATGTCGTGCTTGGCCGAGAACTTTCGCGCGTACGCCGAACGAAGGGCGGCCTCGTCATCCACCAGGAGAAGCCTCAGCCGACCGACGGTCGCCTGCGCGGCGCGGGGTCGTCTCACCGCCGGCTGCCGCACGGTCGCATCGGTCGGGAACGCGACGGCGAAGCTCGTGCCCACGCCCACCTCGCTCGTGACCGAGATTGTGCCGCGATGTTCCTTCACGATGCGCCGACAGATGCCCAGCCCCAACCCCGTCCCCCCCTCGACGGCTTTCGTCGTGAAAAGGGGCTCGAACACCCGCGGTCGCACCTCTTGGGGTATCCCCAATCCGTCGTCCTCGACGGTGATCCAGACCTGCGCGTCACGCAGCCGGGTGCGCACCGCGACGACGTGGTCGCTTCCCGGGCAGGCTTCGAATGCATTGACCACCAGGTTGGTCACCAACTGCACGAGCTTCCCCCGAGAGCCCGCGATGTTTGGGACCTCTCCCAGCTCGAGTTCCAGCGTCGCGCGGCGCCGGGCACCGCCTTGGACCATCGCGCACGCCGCCTCCACGATCTCGTTGACGTCGACGGCTTCGGGTTCATCGGGCTTCGAACTCGACAGACTCTTCAACTCCCGAACGATTCCTCCGATGCGCTGAATCCCATCGAGCGCCGCGTCGAGGAGATCCCGGGCCTCGGCGTCGAGCTTCGAGATCCCAGCATCTGCGGATCCATGGATCGCCTGAATCTTCGCCAGGTGATCCGAGAGCAGCTCGAGGTTGGCCAGGACGTAGGCAGCAGGGTTGTTCACTTCATGCGCCACACTCGCAGCGACTTGCCCCATCGTCGCCAGCCGCATCGACGCTTCCAGATGGAGCTCGAGCTTGCGCAGCCGCTCCCGCTCGACCGCGAACCCGATGACCCGCGGAAGCAGAGACGACCTCAGCTCCGCCTTGCGAATGAAGTCGTGCGCTCCCGCATCCATGGCGGCGCGTTCCGCTGGGGTCCTCTCGTCACCGGCGATCACGACGATGGGGACGCCCGGCAGCTCCACGCGAAGGCGTCGCACGACGTCGTCCCCTCCCCCGTCACGGAGTTGGAGATCGGTGACCACGACGTCCGGTGCAGAGCGCGCCGCAACGCGGACAGCGTCGGCCAGGGTCTGCGCGGTTTCGACGTGAAAACCGCCGTGAGAGATCCTCAGACTCCGGCGAACGTCGAGTTCATCGCCTGGGTCGTCGCCGACGAGCAAGACACGCCATCCCACCCGCGGAGTCTAGCAGCGCCCGAGGTCACGTCCTGGGGCCGTCACCTCGGGATGACATGACCACTCGCGCCGGCTCCGGCCCCAGAGCCGAGCTGACCGCTTCGACCGCCGGTTCGGTCCGCAGACCGGCCAAAGGGGTGCCGCGATTATGATTGTGCCCGCTTCCGCGACCAGGCGCGGCGCGCGAGTCAGCGCACATGACGAGGACGCGAGACGTTTGGTCAGACGGCGGCGGGGACCGATGATGGCCTCCACGAGAGAGGTGACGACGTGACTGAAGTGACCACCGAATCAACCCACGATCTCGACGTTGCGCCACTGCTTGCGCGGACCAAGGCGCTGCTGGGGGTCGACTTCGTGCCGCGCCTGTTCCAGAACGCGTCGAGTTCTCCCGTCTCGCTGTTGGCGGTGCTCGATCTGATGGAGCGGCTGTTTGGCGGTGGAAACATCTCGCCCACGCTCAAGCAGACCATGCTCGTGTCGATCGCGACCCTGCGCAAGAACCGGTACTGCGCGTCGCTACACCTGGCGATCTGCAAGAACCTGGGCATGGAACAGCCGGATGCCGAGCGCTTGGCCCACGGTGAAGCGCCCAGCGGCCTGCGGGCGCAGTGGGCATTGGTCCGCTTTGCGGGCCGGGTGGCGTTGTCGCCGACTCGCCTTGAGCCGTGCGACTTCGAGGCACTCTCCAGCGCCGGCTTCTGTGCGGCGACGATCACCGAGGCGGTCACCGTCGCCGCATTCGCAAACATGGCGATCACCATCGCCGAAGCGCTGGCCTTGGACGTCGAGCCCGAAGTCGAAGCACTCCTGGGCGATACGCGTCCGTCGTTGTAATGAGGCGGGTGCCTCACCCCAGACCCAGCGCGTCGACCTCGTCCTCGTCGAGACCCAGAGCGTGGCCAATCTCGTGCAAGAGCGTGATGCGGAGCTGCTCCTCGAGCTCTGCGTCGTCGCGACACGTGGCCATCAGGTTCGCGTAGAACACCACGATCCGCACCGGGCGATCCGAGAGCGCGTCTGCGAAGGCGATGTTGCCTTCGAACAGGCCTACGGCGCGTGGATCGAACCCATCCTCGACGATGCCGGCCCCAGGGCGAGCCTCGAGCACGACGGGAACGTCGCCGACCGCATCTGCGACCGACGGCGGGAGCGTCGCCAACACGGCCTGCACCATCGCCTCGATCGCGTCGACATCCTCGCGGGAGATCTTGCCGTAGCGGAGGTCGTCGGCAGCGTCGATGCGCAGCACCTCCTTGTCGTGTTCGACCCGAGCCCCCCCATCTCCCCGCGCCTCGTACACCCGAGCCGCGACGTAGTGCGCGTCGGCGACCTCGGCTCCGCGAAGGGCGACGAGCGCGTGCTCGAGCGCCGCGTCGAGGCTCTCCGCTTCGAGAGCCAGCTGGGCGCGCAGGGTGCGAACGCCGGGGTCGTCAGCATCGATTGCACTGGCCTCCTGCAGTGTCGCCTCGACGCCTTCGAAGTCTCCTGCGTCCAACAGTTCATTCACCTCGTCGAGCAGGAGGTCGAGCACCTTGCGATCGTAGGCTGAGACCATCGCTTCGTATCTCCCGTCTGTGGGGTCCCTTCCTCACAGCCGGGGCAAGGAGACCGTGAACCGAGTGCCCTGCCCGGGACCTTCGCTCATGACCGTGATGTCGCCGCCATGGCCACGCGCGATCTGACGTGCGATCGACAGCCCAAGGCCCAGCCCGGTCGGGTTCTCGACCTTCTCTTTGACGAAGGTGTCGAAGATGCGATCGGCGACGCCGGGACGGAGTCCGCATCCGGTGTCGACCACGTCCACCCGGACGGCTTCGGCCCCCTCCTCCAGGAGGACGCGGATCGAGCCCCCAGGCGGCGTGAACTTGACCGCGTTGGAGAGCAGGTTCCAAAAGACCTGCTGCAGTCGGCCAGCATCAGCGTTGATCTGGGTGCCGGATGAGGCGACGATCTCGTCGAGGACGAGCTCGACCCCCTTGTCCGCGGCCAGCGGGAGGATCGACTCCGAGGCCCCGAGGATCACCTCTCGAAGCGAGATCGGCTCGAGGACGGAGGGCAGCTCGCCGGTGAGCGTACGAGAGGCCTCGATCAGATCGTCGATGAGGCGCGCTTCCTCCTGCACGTTGGTGAACATCGCAAGCAGGACCTTCTGGGTCCGTGCCGGGTCATCCAGCCCCCCCTTGCCCAACAGCAGCTGAAGCCGCAGCTGTATGGACGACAGAGGCGTCCGCAGATCGTGCGAGACCTGGGCGAGGAACACGTCCCGCACCCGAGCCACGCTCCGAAGGCGATCCGCGACGTGGATGTGGCGCGAGGTGCTGTACACGAGCGCTTCGAGCAGACCGGAGAAGGCCCGCATTCTCGCGTCGCTCACCGGCGCCTCGTCCCGCACCCGTGGCCACAATCCAGAGCCCGAGGCACCCGTGACCTTGCCCAACGCCGCGCACGCGAGCGACGATGCGAAGCTCCCGAACACCCAGCCGTGGACGACCGTTCCCACCATGACCCCGCCCAGGAACACCGGGCAGGTCCGAACTCGGAGAAGCCCCTCGAACTCCGCCGACTGCGGGGTCTGGAGCTCGCCGGTGGCGCGCGCCAACTCCTGCTCGAACCGGGTACCAGCCCCGTCCGGGGACCAGTGAGGGGTATCGAGCAGCATCGCTCCGACAGGACCACCGGCGTGAGGGCCCACGACGCGAACGCCGACCAAGTCCAGCATCGAGACCGTCAGCCCGGATGCGAGGGCAAACTGCCGAAGCGCTTCGTCCCAATGGCTCGGGTCGAGTGTGGCCTCGTCCGTCACGAGTTCGGCTTCTTTTCTTTCATGGGCGTGTCCCCGGGCAGCTCGTCCCCATTGGCGAGCGCCTGGTCGACGGCCGGAGCGCGACGAGAGGGCGATCGCGACAGCAGCCCATCGTAGTGTGAGAAGGGCAGCTGCGGGACCTTCGTCTCGTGCGTATCCACCGCCTCCTCGACGAGCGCGATGCCACCCTCGCGAATCTCGAACTCGCGGGTGGTTTGAATGTTCTGGCTGCCCCGCGCCTTGGGCACCGCCAGCGCCCGTCGCAGCCGCGTCGAGATCTCGACGTAGCTGAGCAGCAAGATGTTGTCGACGAGGTGCGAGGCGCGAAGGTCCTTGCTGATCTGAGAGACCCCGAGCAGCTCGGGGCTCTCGTAGTTGAAGTAGACCGTGGCGAGCCGGTTCTTGAAGTACGTGGCCAGAGCGTACAGGAAGTCGCTGGCCCGCTCGCCGCTGTTGGTCTCGTACACCGCGACGGAATCACACACGACCAGGTCGATGTCGTGCGCTTCGACCAGCTGCGTGATCCGGTCGAAGTGCACGTCGAGTTCGAGCTCCAGCGGCGACTCGAAGAAGACGTGAACCTTGCCCTGCTCGATGAACTCGGCGAGGGGGAGGCCCAACGTCGTCGCGTTGCGGATCAGCTGCTGCGGGTGCTCATCGAGGCTGACGAGCAGGCACTTGTGCCCCCGCGCCGCCCCCTCGGTGAGGAACTGGACCCCAGCCACGGTCTTCCCGCTGCCCGAGATCCCCGAGACCATGGTGACCGACCCCTCGAACAGCCCTCCATCCATCAGCTCGTCGAGCGTCTCGCAGCCCGTGGAGACACGAACGGTGGAGGTCGGCTGATCGATGGTGCGCTTGGGCCGAGACTCTGCACGCGGGTACACGCGCACGCCCTCGCCGGACACGATGCGCATGGTGTGTACGCCCGCGATGAAGTCTTGCCCGCGAGACTTGACGACCGTCAGCGTACGTTGGATCCGGCCGCGAATGCGTCGCTGGCCGAGGTTGATGATCGTATCGAAGACGTAGCGCTCGTGGGCCTCGCCGCCGTCGGCCTCCGCCTCTCGGGTGACGAAGCTCGTCACCCCCATCCGGGTCAATCCGTCGATGAAGCGGTGAAGACGTTCGCGAAACGGCACGTCTCCCCCCATGGCCCGAAGACGCATCGGCGTGAGGCCATCGATCAGCAGACGCCGCGCCCCCATCGCTCGAAGCTCGGTCGCGAGCACCCCGTCAGCGTCGGTGAGCTCGGCGAGGAGGACCGCGGGCGAGGTCTCGACGATCTTGACCGTCCCCGCTTCGATGGCACCGGCCAGGTCCCAATCGAAACCGAGCGCGTCGCGAAGCAGCTTTCGCGGGTCCAACTCGAACGAGATGATGATACCAGGCTCGCCGAACTCACTTGCGCCGGCGTGGATGAACCGCAGGCCCATCGTCGTCTTGCCTGCACCCGGGCCGCCCTCGACCAGGATGTTGTTGTTGCGCGGCGCGCCGCCGAGCAACACGGTGTCGAGCCCGGGAATCCCCGTTCGGACCAGCTCGGCTCCTTCCAACGGATTCGGCATCGCGGCAGACTACTCCGCGCCCGGCACAGGTGCGACCCCGCTGCGTGGGCAGGACCACACGCCGTCTACGGGCGCTCCTCGCGTCTCCACCGGCCTCCAGCGTCTTCGGTGCGCAAGGGCACGGCGCGCGCATCACGTCCGCGCTCGGCCCTGTCGACCCGCTCAGCGCGGGGTCAGTACGACCTGGAGTGGGTCAGTGCGCAGGCGAAGAGGCTGTGCCCCTCGACGTTCGCGGAGGCGCATCCGCGCGAGTAGAGCCTGTTGCTGGTCCAGAACCCGCCGGCGCACGGCTTGCCCTCGTTCCGGTCGTGGGTGGTCTGGACCCGGTGCCAGCTGCCGCTGATGAGACAGGTGTTCCCGGGGTTCTCAGTCTCGATGGTGCCGGTGCTGCACGGCGAGTCACCACCGCAAACGGAGTAGGTCTGCGTGTTGCTCCCGGCGTTCACACACAGCGCGGTGGCGTTCCAGGATTGCCAGGTCCCAATCCCGGCGGCCTGAGTGTTCGCCTCGGTCCAGGCCCTGCGCTTGCCGGTCAGGGGCGTGGTGGTGCCCGTACGGACCCGCAGACGTGTGCCTTCCAACTCGTCCCAGACCCAGGTCGTGCGTCGATCGACTCGGGGGTTGCCTCGTCGAGGGCGAGGTCGACCAGCTCCTCCGTAATCGCGAGCGCCTCCGTCTCGCCCACCTGCTCGCAGAGATCGTCGTAGAGCGTACAGTCGAAGGGCGCGGTCAGGCGCGCGAAGGTCAACGGCACCGCTTTCAGGTCATCTCGCCAAGCAGACCCGCTCGATGAAGTCGGCGCGATCCCGACCCAGCACCACGACGTCGTCTTCGGGGGTGACCATGACCCCCTGGAGCTCGGTCTGCGCATCGGGGTCGTACACGGTGTCGACGGACACGTCCGGGTTGAAACGAATCAGTCGCTGGTTGTCCGCCGCGTTCGCGTTGCCGACGAGCATGTAGACGCGATCCGCTCCGTCGACGGCGGTGTCGACCACGCCGGGAAAGCTCTCGGTGTGGACGTCGAGGGTGCCCGCGGAGCTGCCATCGGGAAGCTGAGTCACGATCTCGAGCGTGTCGGCGTCGGGTCCGAACGCCCACAACGTCAGCACCAGCGTTCCGTCGCTCCGGACGGCGATGTCTCCACTGACGATGCCGTTGCCTCCCGGCCCCGCCGGCATCGCGCCCTGACCTGTCTCCGCGAGCCACCGACGCGTTTGGTAGCTCGATCCTCCGAAAGCCGAGTACGAGGAGACGAGGATGAACGCGTCCGCGACGTCGTCGGCCGCGAACCACAGCGACTGGGAAAAGTCTGCGGACACGGTCTTCAGCCAGGTGCGGTCGCCATTTTCGGGGTCGAGCCCCATGGTAAGGTGGACCGGTTCCCAGCTGTACGCCGTGCTGACCACCGCCAGATGCCCCTGGCTCGTCACAGCAACGCCGGTCGGTCCTTGGGGAGTGAGAGGCGAGTCGGGTCCATCGAGCGGGTGGTCGATGTACGCGGAATCCATGGAGCGGCTCCAGACGACGTCGTGCGTCTCCAGATCGAGCAAGAAAACGAAGCCGGGGGAGGGGTACGGGAGTGAAGTGACCCCGAGCAACCGATCGGCGCCCACGGCAGCGATATCGATGATCTGGGACTCCCCGACCGCGCCCTGGGATGGGTCGTGGTCGAAGGACCACAGCGGCACCCCCGAATCGTCGAAGAACTCGATTCGGGCCAGCCCGTCCGCCGCCCCGCCCACGGCAATTTCGCCTCCGGGGAGCCCCTGGATGCGCCTGCCCTCGAAGCCTTCCGACACGTCGGTTCGCCAACCGTCGCACGGTGGATCCGCCGGGGAGGGTCCCGTCGAGGTCATCCCCTCGCCCGCTCCACCGTCGGATCCGCTCGCCCAGGTGTCCATGCCGGTGTCGACCGAACCTGACGGACCATCCTCGAGGGTGGATCCCGCCGCCGAGGTCGTGTCACCGGCTCCGGTGCTCGATGCTTCCATACGTGTCCCACCTGCATCGCATCCCGCGACGCCGAGCAGGCCGCACCCGAACCAAAGGCGTAGGTTCATGGATGGTTGTCGTCGACGCGGCCAGGTTCCGTGATGTTTTGCAGCGCCGACGGCGAGACCGTCGGGATGTCCGATGACACGACGTCGGCAGCGACCGAATCGCCCGCGACGTCTTCCTCGTCGTCCGCGACCGTGGGCCGCGCCCTGGCCCTGCGTTCGGGCGGCTGAACGCGTGACCGAGCGACCGCGACCGCTCGACCGCGCGCGTCGCTGCGGTCGCGGACAGGCCGGGAGGTCGCGGACAGGCCGGACCTCGCAACCATGGAGTCGGTCATGGCGGAGGGGAGTCGGCCGGTCGACCACTTTCCGTGAGTTTTTCTTTCGCGATCTTTTCGCGACCGGTCGACGGCCGAATCCGTCGATCGCCGGACGTTCCCGTGCAAGGATGTTCGGCAGGAGTTGGATGATGGATGCAAGGAAGACGATCGGGCGCTGCGCTGTGATTCTCGTGACCGGGGGGTGGCTCGCCATGGCTGGCTGTGGCGATGAACCGGTCTCCATTGGCGACGATGCGCTCGGGCTGCGGACGCTCGACCAAGGGCTCGTGCTCCACTGGACCGTCGAGGATCGCGAGGGCAACCAGATCCTGGACGTCTCGGGCAACGGGCGCCACGGCACCCTGCTGGGCGGTGGTTCATTCGTGGACTCGACCGACGGCGAAGCGGTGCAGCTCGACGGCGTCGATGACTACATCGTCTTCTCGGGTGCGCGTGCTCCATCCCTGTACGGCGGTCCTGACGGAGCGATGACCCTCAACGCTCGGGTGCGCGTCTCCGACGTGGCCAAGTACAACGCGATGTGTTTTGGGTGCGGGCCGCTGCGCTCCGTGTTCGTCGGGACGCCGAACTCCGGGTCCGTCCTCGCTGCGGTCCGCGACGCGAGCACCGGCGCCTTGGCCTGGGCCTCGTCGACCGACGCGCTGCACGACGACGCGTGGGTGCAGGCCACCATCATCGTCGAGGGGGGCGTGGGGACTCGCTTCTACCTCGACTGCGCGCTCGACTCGGAGGTTGCCGATACCGACATCGCGCTCGCCGACTTTGGCTACTCGGCGGTCGGCCAAGGCGCCCAACCGAGCAGCTGGTTTGGGGGCGAGATCGACGATCTGCGGATCTGGGATCGGGCGCTCGAAGACGAGGAGATCGAGGCGCTGTGCCCCAGCGATCCCCTCGCCGAAGGACTCCAGCTTCACTGGACCTTCGAGGACCGCAGCGGGAACCAGATCCTCGACCAATCCGGGAATGAGCGGCACGGGACGCTGCAGGGCGGCGGGACCTTCGTCGACGGCCAGGAGGGCGACGCGGTCTCGCTGGACGGCATCGATGACTACATCAGCTTCGTCGGGCCGCGCGACCCGGCGCTCTACGGTGGCCTCGAGGGTGCCTTCACGGTGAGCTCGCGCGTTCGACTGGACGACGTCGGCAAGCACAACGCCCTGTGCTACGGCTGCGGCCCCTTTCGGGCGCTCTTCGTTGGAACGGCGCCCTACGGAGCGCGCGCCATGGCGGCGCTCTTCGACCAAGGAACCGGCGGCCTGACCTGGCCCTGGTCGGCCCCTGCGCTCGCCG
The DNA here is from genome assembly GCA_963761755.1 of uncultured bacterium. GTDB lineage: Bacteria > Myxococcota_A > Polyangia > Nannocystales > Nannocystaceae > CAJXVA01. The sequence continues at coordinate 17,949 of CAVXIC010000011.1, read as the reverse complement.
AGGACCGCTGGACCGAGGTCACCATGGTGGTCGAGGGCGGCGTCGGCACCCGCTTCTATCTCGACTGCGCGCTCGACTCCGAGGATCTCGATCCGGAGGTGGGTCTTCGCAACTACGGCTACTCCTCGGTCGGGCAAGGCGGCGCGCCCGGGCAGTGGTACCAGGGCGACATCGACGAGCTGCGCATCTGGGACCGGGCGCTCACCGACGAGGAGATCGCGACGATGTGCCCGTTCGACCCGTTGGCGGAGGGCCTCGAGATGCACTGGACGTTCGAAGACCGGGTCGGCAACACCATCGTCGACCTCTCGGGCAACGGTCGCAATGGCACGATGATCGGGGGCGGTTTCGTGCCGTCTCCGGACGGTGAGGCCGCCAGCCTCGACGGCGTCGACGACTGGATCTCATTCCTCGGCCCCCGTGACCTCGCGCTGTACGGCGGCGCCACCGGCGACATCACGATCAGCGTGGACGCGCGGGTCTGGGACGCGCAGCGCTACAATACGGTGTGTTTCGGGTGTGGTCCGGTCGGACCGCTGTTCTTCGGTGCGACCACCAATGGCGATCCGTGGGCCCTCGACAACTTCGTGACGGCCGTCGTTCCGAGCGGACCGTTCAACGCTTCGGTCGCGAGTGATCCGGTCCTCGACCCCGGCCTCTGGTTCGAGGTCACGCTCGTGGTCGAGGGGGGTGTGGGCTCCCGTATCTACGTCAACGGCGTCCTGGTGGGCGAGCGCATCGACCCCCAGACGCAGCTGCGGGACCCGGGCTCCTCGTCGATGGGATTCGGCTTCGACGGTCGGTCCTTCGGAGGAGAGATCGACCAAGTGCGAGTCTGGAGTCGCGCGCTGTCCGACGAGGAGGCCTCCTCGTTCGGTCGCGGCGACCCGATGCTGCACGTGGGCGAGGTCATGCACCTGGACATGGACAATCGCTCGGGCTCGCTCCTCTTCGACACCGCCCTCAACGGGAACTCGGCGCTACTCCAGGGCCCGGAGATCGTCGCGTCACCCGACGGTGAAGCGATGCGATTCGACGGTATCGACGACCAACTCGAACTCTACCAACCGCAGTGGCTCCGCGACCCCGCCAACTACGGCGGCGAGGATGGAGCGTTCTCGTTGACCACCCGCTTGCGGGTCCCCGACATCAACACCATCAACACGCTGTGCATCGGCTGCGGCCCGTTCAACTCGCTTTCGGTCGGGCCCCTTCAGGGCGGCAGCCGTGCCTGGGCTCCGCTGTTCAACGAGAGCACCTCGGGGCTGCTGTGGCCGACGACGTCGTCGGTCCTCAGCAGCGACCAGTGGGTTCAGGTCACGCTGACCGTGGACGCCACCACCGGCGCTCGCTTCTACGTGGATTGCGAGCTCGCCGGAGAGCTGCTCGACCCCGACATCGGCCTGCGCGACTTCGGCTTCTCCAGCGTGGGCCGAGGATTCAACGGCACCTGGTTCGAGGGCGATCTCAGCGAGCTGTGGACGTGGAACCGCGTGCTCACCGACGCCGAGGTCGCGGCCCTGTGTCAGTGACGTCCCTGGTGTTCGGCGGTGTCAGGGCTCGGTCGAGGGCGTCTCGAGCCGCTGCAGGGTCTCCCCGACCTTCCGCGTCGCGACTCGCGTCTCGCGGAACGACGCGCGACGCCTTGCGCGCAGCGCGACGATGGTCTCCTCCTTCTGCAGGACTTGGCGGCTGAGTTCGTCGCGCTGCCGACCACGCACGCCAGCGTCGCCCAGGGCGGACAGGTCTTCACGGATCCGCGCCAGGTCGTGGGTGACATCCTGGAGCTCTTGCTTGGCGAGCACGGCGTCGGCGCGATGTCGGTCGGCAGCCCGCTGAAGCGCGAGCGCGTCCAGCAGCACCGCCTCGTCTGCGTCCGAGAGCCCGTCGCGCTCGGCGAGGGCCTGCAGCGCAGCGGCGCCGACCTCGTGCCTGCGTGACTCGGCGGTCTCGGCCTGGACGACGTGCTCACCGGTGCCGCCGGCCGGGACGGACATCGCGACCAACGGCGTCCCGGACTGCAGGTCGTAGTCGAGCTCGATTGCTTGGTCGAGCGCGGACAGCCTGGAGTTGCGCGACAGGTCCAAGCCCACGTACACCCGCTGCGAACGACGGCTCTTGTTCTCGACGCTCAGGTGCACGTCGGAGCGGGCGACATAGAGCTCTTGCAGTCCATCGCCGACGTACCGCACGTCTTTGGTCGTCTCGCCCACGGGCCTCGTGCTTCGGGACAACTCGACGTCGAGTTCGGCGCCGTACACGACGAAGCGCCGCTCGGTCGGACCCAGCCTGCCCAGGACGGTCTCGCCCACGAATCCACCGGCCGAGAAGAAGGACACGGTGCCGCCGGGCAGCGTCTGCTTGGTGGTGTTGACCAGCCGCACCCCGGTGAGTCCGTCGTACTTGCCGCGCGAGAACCATGTGATCGACTCGGCCTCGATGGTGTCGGACACGATGGGCAGCAGCGCCGAGTGGTGCGCCCGCAGGTCGACCGGGTCGGCCACGCCGTAGACGAACAGTGCGCCTTGAGCCTCGGTGTTGGCCTGCGAGAGTTCGGCCAGGTCTCCGATTCCGAGTCCGCGAACGCCGACGCCAGCCCCCTTTCCGAGCACCCCGACGTTTCCCAGCCCGATGCTGCCTTCCCCGGTTCCCCCTCCGCCGCGGCCCGTGACCGACAATCCGAGACCTCCTGCGCCATAGCTCTCGCCGAGCTCGCCGTCGAGCCACATCCGGTCGGGCGTCGTCTTGGCCAGCTGCGGGACGGTGGAGAGCTGTTCCTCGGGCTCGACCAGATCACGCCGTGCGTACCGAGGCGCCGCCAAGGGATACAAGAACGAAGCGGGCCGACCGTTGACCAGCTCGATGTCGACGTCGTTCCAGTCTTCGTCGGTGTCGTTGTGCACCAACGCCCATCCCTGCAGCGCGCCTCGGTCCCCGGACGTCCCCAGCACGACCCGATAGGTCGTGCGCCAGACGGGCGACTCGGCGACGTAGCCCAACCCGAGCTTGCCCCCAGCCTCGACGCGGATGCCGAGATCTTGGGTCGTACGGGCGGTGTGATCCGACAAGGCCTCCGCGGCGACGTCCAGACGCTCGGCGGCCGCGCGTTCGGATGGCTGCACGCCGGACACATCCCGGGTCGACAGACGCCGTAGATTTCCATCACCGCCGAGGACCAGGAGGTCGTACTCGGGCGGCGGCGGCGGGCCTTGGGCGGCGGTCTCGTCCGAGCGCAGCACGTGCTGCCCAAACGGGCCTTCGACGTCGATCAATCGCCCCGTGACCTTGCCTCCAGCGGAGGTCACCACGACGCGCGTGCCCTCGAGGCTCCGCAGCAGGTCGACGTAGGCCACGCCGTCGGACTCATCGGGGAGCCCGGCCATCGCGCGCGCCATGCCTTCACTCACCGCGGTCGAGAACGCGATGCCCCCAACGCGGGCTCCGGTTCCGCCGTCGAGCACGACCAGCGTCTTGAGCGCGTCGTCGAGATGTGCGGTGGGCACCGGAAGCGCAAGCTGGTCGTTCTTGCTCACGCGGCCGCGACGTTCGAAATAGCCCACACCGGTTTCGTAGAGGCGCAAGCGCGTCAGCGGCAAGACCTCCGACGCTGCGGGCGCGGCCATGGACAAGACGAGGGACGCTGTGAGTACGGACATGGAGGGGCCTACCGACCATGGGCGCAAGACATCGCCGAGCGGAGAAGGTTCCGCCTCCGCAGCGATGGTGTCGATCGCACAGGCCGGACTCCCCATCCGCCGGACGCGTCGACTGCCCGATCAGGCCGCCGCGTCGGAGCGCGTCTGGGCCCTGGGGAGCCTGAGGATGGCCGTGGCGCCGGCCCCGGGCCCTGCCGACTCGAAGCGCAGCCCTCCGCCCATCGCGGACGCGAGGTTGGCAGCGTGGTGCAGACCGATTCCGTGGCCGTGCGCCTTGGTCGTCGCGCCGCGCTCGAAACGCTCCCGCCGCACCGGCTCGGGGGTACCGATGCCGTTGTCGAGGACCGTGATGCGAACCACGTCCTGGAGGGTCTCGACTTCGATCTCGATCCGAGGTGCAGCGACGCAACGGAGGGCATCAGCCGAGTTCGACAGGAAGTTCACCAAGATCTGCAGGATGCACTGCTCGTCGCCGACGACGCCAGCCTCCTCCCATCCGTTCCCCTGGCGCTCGATCGCGAACCGCCCGACGTCGGCGAGGAGAATCGCGCGGGAGATCAGGTCCGCGACCCGGAGCGGTTCGGCGACCACGTCTGCGCGGGCAAGCGCCCGTTGTCGACGGAGCATCGCGTCGATGTGGGCGATGAGCGCATCGAGTCGGTCCAGCTCGCTCGTCGCCGTCGCTGTGCGAAGCGAGATCTCGGTCCCCAACCCCTGGATGAAGGGGATCAGGTGCTCGCCCGAGGGGTGAGATTCGACGAACCGCCGCAGGGCCTCTTCGTCGTGGCTGAGCAGGGCGGCAAATCGATCGACGTCGGCGGCGAGTTCATCGTCGAGCTGCCCACGAAGCGTCTCGGCGGTGGACTTGAACCCGTTCATCGTGTTGCCGACGTCGTGAAGAATGTTGCTCGACACCTCGGCCATTCCCGCCGCCCGAGCGAGCGCAGCCATGCGTGCGGACTGTTCCTCGAGGGAGGCCGCGCTGATGTGGGCCTTCCAGTAGCTCTCGTGCGCGTTCCGGACCGCGGGGATCATGAGCAAGAGGTACAAGCCGAACAGTCCGCCCACCGCGAGACCGGCATCGCTTCCGATCGCCAATGAAAACAACACGACGGGCAGCAGGGTCGCGACCCCCCACGCGACGGCGAGCGGTCGATGGATCGACGCGATCGTCACGACGGAGCTGGCGATCCCCACCGCCGTGATGAGGCCACCGAGGGCCGAGGCGGCGCTGCTCCCGTCCCAGAAGGTGAAACCGGCGTAGCTCGCGAACGCCATCGACGAGATCATGCCCAGCACGAGGTGAGCTCTTGCCGCGATACCCCACGTCCCCGGACGGCGTCTGGCCTGAAGGAGCAGCACGACGCGACAGACGACCGCAGCGCTCAAGAACGCGAGCAGGGCGGTGACCATCGTCGGGTGTCGGCCGAAGTCTCCAGAGCTCCATGCAATGATCGCGGTGATCACCGGATACACGAATGTCCCCGGAAACGTGCGGGTGAGCAGGGTCTCCCGCGCATCTCGCTCCAGGCGGTCGCGGGTCTCTTCGCACAGCGCCGCGGCTTTGGGCGGAACGGTGACGCTCAGCAGTCTTCGGAGCATCAGCGAGCGCTGACCCCGTCGGCATGACGCGCGCGCTCCAGACACCACTTGCGCGCGAGGACCTCGGCAAACCGCCGAGCCTGCCAGCCCTCGAACGGCTTTCGAAGCAAATGAACCTTGGTCTCGGCGCCGACCTCTGCCAGCACGCGGTCCCAGGTGAAGTCGGAGTACGCCGTGCAAAGCACCAGGTGAATGTCGGGGCGCCGCTCGAGAATCATCGCGAGGGTCTCCAGACCGGTCGCACCGCCCCCCATGCGCATGTCCACGAACGCCAGCGCGACGCCGTCGCCCCGCGGCGTCTCGAGCAGGGCGATCGCGTCCTCACCGCAGTCACAGTGGTGCAGCACGAGCCTCGGGCCCGAGCGTCCCACGCCAGGCCGTTGGAACAGCTTGCCCCGCAGCTCATCGAACGCGGTCGGGGCCTTGGTCGCGAGATGTCGCTCGAAGTCTTCGTGCACCGACGCCTCGTCGTCGATGACCAATACGCCAACGACGTCGATGGGTTCGGTGACGCGAGCGGGTTCCACTCGCTGTAGTTCGGCCGCGCCTACGATGTCTTGAAGCGAAAATGGACCGGGCGGGTATGGCGCGATTCCGCGCGACTGCGTTCCCCTACGCCGGGGTTTCCTCCGTCATCGACGCGACCATCTCGAGCACCATGCGGAACGCCTGCGCGTCCTGGCCCTCGGAGGCCTCCTCGAGCGCGGCCGCAGCGTCGGCGAGCTGTCGCCCGACCACCGACGAGACGACGACCAAGACCACGAGCGAGACGATTCCGGAGATCGAACGCAGGCGACGCGCCAACTCGAATCGACAGACGTGCCACAGCTGGAGTGATTTCGAGACCATCTCGTTCGCAGCGCCCATACCATGGGGCACCGGCTCCTGTTCCCACCCGCCTCCAGAAAAGGCCGCCAGAGGTCCGAGGCTGGTCGAGGCACGAACGACCCGTTATCGTGACCGCCGGCGCTTCCATGGACTTTGGCCTCGACCGACTCCTCGACGAACCCGACCTTCGCGCGCCGCTGCGCGGGCGCCGGGTCGCGTTGCTCGCCCACCCCGCCTCCGTCACGCGCGACCTCGTGCACGGCCTCGACGCGCTGGCCGGGGTGCCCGACATCGAGCTGACGGCGGCGTTCGGGCCCCAGCACGGCCTGCGCGGCGACAAGCAGGACAACATGGTCGAATCCGACGACTTCGTCGACCCGCACCTGGGCATCCCGGTCTTCTCCCTGTACGGCCAGGTCCGGCGTCCCACCGACGCCATGATGGACACCTTCGACGTGCTTCTCGTGGACCTTCAGGACCTCGGCTGCCGGATCTACACCTTCATCACCACGCTGCGTTACGTCCTCGAAGCCGCGGCTGCGCACGGCAAGGCGGTGTGGGTGCTCGATCGTCCCAACCCCGCCGGGCGACCGATCGAGGGCCTCGCGCTGCGCCCGGGCTGGGAGAGCTTCGTGGGTGCCGGCCCGATTCCCATGCGGCATGGGCTGACGATGGGAGAGATGGCCCGATGGTTCGTGAACCACCTCGGGCTCGACGTCGAGCTCGAGGTGATCGAGATGCGTGGGTGGGATCCCCTGGCGTCTCCGGGCTTCGGCTGGCCTGTGCTCGAACGCTCGTGGATCAACCCCAGCCCCAACGCGCCGACGCTGTCGATGGCGCGAGCCTACGCGGGCACCGTGATGCTCGAGGGCACCACCCTCTCCGAAGGCCGCGGCACCACCCGGCCGCTCGAGCTGTTCGGCGCGCCCCATCTCGAGCCGCAGCGGATCCTCGAAGGCATGCACGAGCTCGCGCCCCAGTGGCTGCGAGGCGCCCGCCTGCGGGCGTGCTGGTTCGAGCCCACGTTCCACAAGTACGTGGGCCAGCTGTGCGGCGGCGTGCAGATCCATGTCGACGACGCCGCCTACGAGCACCAGGCGTTCCAGCCCTGGCGGCTGATGGCCGCCGCGTTCAAGGTCGTCCGCGGCCTCTACCCCGACCAGCCGCTGTGGCGCGACTTCGCCTACGAGTACGAGCACGACCGGCTCGCGATCGATCTGATTTGCGGGGGTCCCGAGCTTCGGCAGTGGGTCGAAGATCCCACCGCCACCCCCGAAGATCTCGAGCAGCTCGCGAAGGCCGACGAAGACGCGTGGTCCGAGACGTGCGGCGACTTCACCACGGGATGCTAGGCCGGGCGACGGCGGCGGATGGGGACCGCGTTGCTGGCCGGTGGGGCGGTGACCGGATACCTCGCCGAGGTTTCGCTCGATGAAGTGGTCGCTTGGGAGAAGCCGGCCGGACCCCCCAACATCGAAGCGCTGGTCCTCGGCACCTCCGGCCGATTGATTTCGCTCGCAACCGACGAGACCGGCTTGCAGCTGCGCGCCACCGATGCCGAAGCGCTCACCGAGGACGAGCAGCGCATGGGAAGCGAGACGCCGCTGTGGACCCACGAGGTCGGTGCCACGGGCGACGGGCCGGTCACCGGCGGCCTGGCGCTGGGACCGGACCAATCCGTCTACCTGTGCGGCACCGTCGGAGGCGACCCCGCCAGCGTGGTCGTGTCCCTGTCCGAATAGGACAGCATGCACGGCATCGAACGCAGCGCGGAGGGCGCGGAGGGCGCGGAAGGCGCGGAGGTCTAGGGAAGAAGCCAGAACGACCGACTGTCGTCCGCCCAGAGTTCGCCTCCCAAGCCGCTGGCAGCGTAGCAACCCCCTGACTCAAGCCGGCAGCGCACACACGCCAACGTCCTCGAGACACACGTCAGGCTCCTGACCCATCTCGAACCAGGGCACACACTCCTGCCCCGCGAGGCACTCGGAGGCATCCCCAGCGATGTTGCAGAACGACGAACAACATCCCGCGGATCCGGCAGGGCAAGGGACGAGCGCGGGCGTCACGCAACCAGAGCCTTCGTCGCATGCGTTGAGGAACTCGCACGAATCACCCGGCTCGCCCTGGTCGTCACCTGATGCATCCGGAGCGCATTGGAAGCCCTCCCCGACCGGATAGCACCCCTGGCCCTCCCCACATTCGTCTGCGAGTGGGTTGCAGACGGGCAGGCAGAGGATGAGCACGCCCTGGTTCGCGATGGAGCACCCCGTGCCAGCCGGGGCGCACGTGGGCGCCTCGGGGGAGCCTTCGCAAAGCGAGATGCACGTGCCCTGATTCGTCTCGAGATCGACGTCCCAACACATCGAACCGATATCGCAGTTGTCGACCCCGGAGACCCCACTGGCCTCCACGACACACGCCTCGCCGACGCCGACCGGGTCGGGGTCGATGGGCACGCAGCGGAGCGCGTTCCATGAGCTCCCCCCATCATTCGCCCACGCGGCACACTTCTCGCCGTCGTCGCAATCCTGGGCCCAGATGTCACACTCCTCGCTCACGCCACCACCGTCGGGATCCGTGATGAAACCTCCGCCCTGCGGGAATCCGCCGAACCCGTCCGCACCATCGGAAGAAGCCTGAAAATCGGCGACCGAGACGGCGATGTCCGCGAACGTGGGCATGTGGTCGTCCACGTGGAGACGCCAGGCGGAGATCACTGCCTGCGACATCTCAGGCTGACACGGGGTCGCGTCCGCGGGCTCTCCGGTACTCGAGCTCGATTCGTCTCCGGTCGTGGAGGTGGTCGTGGTCCCATCCGTGGTCGTCGGCTCGTCCGTCGTCGAGGTGTTTCCACCGGTAGACCCGCTGGACGCCGTCAGCCCTGTCGTCGTCGGCGTCGTGGTGGTCAGCGTATCGCCCGTCGTGGTCGGGCCGGTGGACTCCGCACTCGGTCCGCCTGAGTCCCCCCCGCCTCCATCGGCTCCGCCATCACAACCCAACGCGCCCAACAGCGCCACGACCCCAAAACCGACGATTCGCTTCATACGCGTCCAGTAGACCCGCATTCGGCCACCGTGTCAGGTTGTTCTTTCCGTCATCGTGCCGAAGAGGCCAGCTGGCCGCAGCGGAGACCCCGAGCTCTCCGGCGTGGCCGAGCAACGCTGGTGGACGCTCGAGCAGCTGCAGCAAAGCGCCGAGATCTTCGCCCCGCGCCGCCTCGCCACCCTGCTGGCCCCGATCATCCGCGGCGACGACCCGACGCCCCCGATCGACGTCGGAATCTAGCCTGGCGGACGCCGTGGGGATGTTGACGGGTCCGTTCCATGGCGCAGACCCCTCCCATGGCCGCCATTCTCGCCCTGCTCAATCCCGGTTCCGGGTCTGCCGACCCGGCGGCGCTCGAAGCGGAGCTCCGTGAGCGGCTCGATGACATCGAAGTGCTGCTGCTGCCCGAAGACGGCGACCTTGTCCGGTTCATCGACGAGCGCGTGACGGAGCACCGCCCGGAAGTCCTCGTCGCCAGCGGCGGGGATGGCACGGTCTCGGCCGCCGCGACCGCGCTTCGGGGCAGCAAGCTCCCGCTCGCCGTGCTCCCCTCGGGCACCGCGAACCTCTTCTCCCTCGAGCTGGCCACGCCGTCCAACGTCGACGCGCTCGTCGAGGCGATCCAGGGCGGCCACGTGCGCCGCTGCGACGCGGGCGACATGGACGGCCAGCGCATGCTGTGCCGCATGGGCGTCGGCACGATGGGCGAGATCGGGCCCAACACCAACCCCAAGGCCAAGCGCCTGCTCGGTCCGCTCTCGTACGCGTGGACCGCCCTCCCCTTCGTGGTGGACACGCCCCGCACCTCGTTCGCCCTCGATCTCGACGGCACCACCGTGCAGGTCGAAGGTTCCAGCGTCATCGTCACCAACATCGGTGCCATCGGCTACGGCGACCTGCGGTGGGGTCCCGAGGTGCTGCCCGACGATGGGGCCCTGGACGTATTCGTGGTCCACAGCGCGCGCCTCGGCGAGAACCTCGATGTGCTGTGGAACGCCATGGGCGGCGACGCCTCGTCCTCGGGCCAGATCTCCCACGCCCGCGTGCAGGACCGGGTCGTCATCCGCCCGTCCTGCGACGCGTCCGCGGTCTTCGACGGCGAGTCGATGCGCTGTCCCGAGTACAGCGTCCGGGTGCGACCAGGAGATCTGCACATCGTCACCGCCGCACCGCAGGCGTGAGGCCCCCGGCGGGGTGCGAACCCGGAGCAGCGCACACCCCGCCGAGTCGGTCGGCACCCATGGCCCCGCGAACCCGTGGCAAGTTCGCTCCGTGCACGTCGGACGACGCTTCGCTTTCTTGCAGACCGTGGGGTGGAGCCGGGAGCTCGTCCTCATTCCCATGGTGTGGGCTTCGCTGGTCACGGTGGCACACGAGCTGCTCGGTTGGAGCTGGCTGTCGATCCCGTGGCTGCCCCTGTCCGCGGTCGCCGTCGCCGTCGCGTTCTATCTGGGCTTCAAGAACAACGCCTCCTACGACCGCCTGTGGGAGGCTCGAAAGATCTGGGGCGCGATCGTCAACGCGTCGCGCTCGTGGACGTTCTCCGCTCGCGACCTGATCAGCACCGCGTTCGACGACCACGGCGAGGCGGACGAGGCGGAGCTGGACCGTCACCGCGTGCAGCTGGTGCTCCGCCACGTCGCCTGGATGGACGCCCTTCGCTACCAGCTGCGCAAGCTTCAGAGCTGGGAGCATCGAGGCGAGGCCTTCGACACGATCCGCAAGCAGACGGGGGTTCCCGAGCACCTCGAGGACCTGCGCGACGTGCTGGCCCCCAACCTCGGCGCCGAGGAGCTCGACGAAGCGCTCGCCCAGATCAACCCCGCGGCGCGGCTGCTCGCCAACCAGTCCCGGCACCTTCAGCAGCTGCGAGTCGCCCGGCTCCTGGACGGCTTCAGCCACATGCACCTGCAGGCCCTGCTCGTCGAGCTGATGACCCAGCAAGGCAAGGCAGAGCGCATCAAGAACTTCCCGTTCCCGCGGCAGTACGCCACCGTCAACTTCTTCTTCGCCGTGATCTTCTGCGCCCTGGTGCCGCTGGGCATGCTGGAGGCGTTCCGAGAGCTCGGCGGCGCCGTGTGGGCCACGATCCCATTCGCCACGCTCGTGTCGTGGGTCTACCTCACCACCGACCGCATCGGCGACTGGAGCGAGAACCCCTTCGAGGGCCTGGCCAACGACGTGCCCATCTCGTCGATGGCCCGCGGCATCGAGCGCGACATCCGGCAGATGCTCGACCAGACCGAGCTTCCCCCGGCGCGAGCCGCCAGCGGCAACCTGCTGTTCTAATCGCCGTCAGTACCGCCGGGCTGTCGAATGTTCCCCGGCCGGAGGATCCTTTTTTGTTCTTCGGAAATCGGTAACCCTCGTCCGCGCTCGGGAACTACCGCAGCGCGATGAAGACCTCCAAAATCCGGATCCACCTTTGGACTGCGACATTGGCACTCGCGCTCGGCACGGGCTGCATGCTCTCCCCCTACGACGGCCAAGTCGTCGCCAACCGGTCCACGCCGATCTCCTTTCACGGGTTCCACACCAACGGCAGCCGGACCCTCAACATTCGGGCCCTCAACGACCAGACGGGTGTCTTCGACACCATCGAAACGGCGCCAACCTCGAGTTCGCCCTACAGCGTCGATGGACAAGACATGTTCGAATGGACGAAGTCGGGTCTCGTCATCCCCAACCAATACTGGAATCCTGGCGCTTGCAGCGGCTTCGAGGCGACCATCCAGACCCGGGACTCGGTGACCAACTACTCGCTCATCTCGGTCGAAGAAGACTGGGGCCAGTGCTGGAACGACGTGGACGGCGACGTCGCTGAGTTCGTCTCCGAGTGCGCAGCGCCGAACTCCCCCAACGCGATCATCCGGACGGACGACTTTCTCGATCGCCCGCCGCTGTCGGAGGTCGTGTCGAACCGCATTCGAGGGATGGTCTACGACGAGTGCCAGCGGGTGGAGATCCACTTCGGGGTCGAGCCGGGTCAATACACCGCCGTGGAGGCCCGGATTCGAAGTCTCGGCCAGACCCAATATCTCGACAACTGCACCCTCGACTCCGCAACGGGACAAGCGGCGTGCCTGGTCGAGTTTGGGGCGACGGAGATCTCCGAGTCCTGGGAGGACTTCATCAACGGTGGCCACCCAACCACGGTCCAGTTTGCACACCGTGCGCTCGACCAGGTGAGCTGCTCGCCGGGCCAGGTCTGGACCGAGTACACGGCATGGGAGGGCATGGACGGGTTTGGGCAGGACAACTCGACCTCCGACACGTGCTTCTGGGGCGGACCCCAAGATCCGATCACGCCCGACGATCCCGACGCGGGGACCTGGTGGGACATCGGCTGCATTTGCCAGGACGCAACGGCGACGGTACCGGTCGCACTCGACAGCTGCTTCCAAGTCGGCGTGTCGTCACCGGTGACCGGCGCGAGTCTCATGTGCGGCTACGCTGCGAATCATCTGCAGTGGGCGACCGGGTACGCAACCACGTGCGTCGTGGACTCGTTGGCGAACACCGGTGACGGCCCGTGCACGTCCGGCTCGTGGTCGATCGAGTCGATCGGGTCGTGACAAGCGGCCGGAGCTCGGCGGCCCTCACCCCTTCGCGCCCCTTCGCGAGACTGTTCAATCCTCGACGCGACCGTGCTGGATCGCGAGCAGGGGGTGGCTCTGAACGGTGTCCTCTGCGGCGAGCTGGGTCCACTCGATGCCGTCGGGGCTCCGGTAGAAATGCTGGTCCGCGTAGCCGTTGAGGTAGCCGGAGGTGACGGCGACGTAGGTGCCGGTGTCAGGGTCACGGGCGACCGGACCCACCGAGACGTCGTCACCGCTCAGGGTCTCGAAGCTCCAGATGACGCCATCGGCGGTCGTGACCTTGGCGTCGCGCGTCCACAGCTCCAGGCCGGCCGCGGTCTGAACGAGGTCGTGGCTGCGGACGCTCTCTCCGATCGCGTCCGACGTCGCCCAGGTCAGCCCCGCGTCGTCGCTGTGGCACGCGCTGCCGTCGGGTCCGACGAGCACCAGTCGATCGCCGACGGATCCGAAGCCTCCGCTGAGCCGGAAGCCGCTGGGACACGCCGTGGGCATCGCCTCGGGGACCCGCCACGTGGCGCCGTCGAGGCTGGTGATCACCTTCGGCCCGTCGTCGAAGCCATTCCCGTCACCGCCAAGAATGAACACGCCCTCGGCCCCGGGCACGAACTTGGCCTGGCGCACGTTGGCCCATGTTCCGTATCCGCTGTCGACCTGCGTCCAGCTCTCGCCCAAGTCGTCGGAGTACAGGACGTAGTCGGTGCCGGAGGGGCCCGCGAGCACGACCGTGCCGTTGCCCGCCGCGATCCCGCCGAAGCCTCCGGGGTCGTTGACGACCGTCCAGCTCACCCCGTCGGTGCTTCGCCGCACCGTATTCGATCGTTCGGGCTCGCGCGCCCAATCGTAGGTGGTGAAGAAGGCGCCACCTTCGAAGGCGATGCCGCGGGCGGTGAACGTGCCCTCGAAGCAGTTCGGATTGGGACCCGCGTTGTTCGCCGCGCACACCACGTCGGGGTCGTCACTGCGATCCTCGGTCCAGGTCCAGCCGTCGTCGGCGGAGATGATCGTGCGCCCGACCGAGCCCGTCGCCACGAAGAGCGAACGGGTCGGTGCCTCGCCGGCGTCGCTCGAGCCCTGGGGCTCGCCGGTGCTGCTCGAACTCGAACCCGCGCCGCTCGTCGTGTCCGCCGCAGAGCCCGATGCCGATGTCGAGACCTCGCCCGCCGCGTCGTCGCCGGAGGTCGAGCTCATCGGGGCCGACGCACCGGAGGAGCCCTCGGCCTCGTCGGCGGGGGTCGGAGTCGCGCCCTCACAGGCGGACAGCGCGAGCAGGCTGCAGACGAGCGTTCGACCGGGCATGGTCGGTGAGTCAGGAACGGACCCACGCCATCCACCGAAAATCGTCGCCCTTTTGGGGGCCCAGCTGTCCGTCGGCGCTCCAGCAGCCAAAGACCGATGCGGCCTGACGACCCGCGACGTCGAGGAACACGCGGACCTTCGGCGAGTCGGTCTGCGTGACCAGCTCGACCAGTTCGATGGACTTCGGCTTCCTCGCAGACCGCCGCTTGGCCTTCCGCGCCTTCGCTTCGAGCGCCTCGCCCTCGCTGCCCCGCTTCCACGCCCACCATCCGAGCGAGCGCTCTGAGTAGTCTCCCTTCGCCGCGAAATCGGCTCGCGTCTCCCCGCTCGCCTTCCACGCCCGCACCCGTTCCAGCCACTCCGCCCGCGTCGCTCTCTTCGCCACCCGCCCGGCCTACGCCGCGAACTCGATCATGTCACGACGCGGTTCGCCGAACGGATACATTCGATGACGGCGGGTGACCCGATCTCTGTGGTCAAGCCTGGGGAGACGTCGGACTTGAGAACGCCGCCTTCGACCGAGTACGTGGCACCGGAATTCACCGAAGCGCCGAATCCCGACCAAACTATGGAGGCCCTTTTCTGCGACATGCACGGCGGAGGCTCGGGCGTGCGCGACGGGCCTCACGACTACGAACCTAATTGTGACGCAGACCGTGCCGCGTGCGGTCTGGGCAGCAGCAGCAGCACCAGCAGCACCGGTGGTACGATGGCTACGTCAACGCCGGTTCAGCATTCGACAAGCCGGGCCGGAACGAACTCGCAGGTGAAGCCGCAGGCCCGCGCAAGGACACCGGCGCCTGGTCCGAAGTTGGCGGGACCCCACGGCAGCGCGAACGTATCCTGCTCTCGGTCGACGCCCACCGTGAACTCGACGTCCTCCCCCACCCGGCGCAGCAAGAGCTCGGCCTCGGTGCGGTAGAGGATCTGAGGGGAAGCGAGCCCTTCAAAGTCGGCGACAGCAGCGTCCAGCACGCCCTCGAGAACCCGCGTCGTTTGGAGCACACCGTCGTGGAACTCCACTTGGTCGACCGCAGCGTCATCGACGACGAACACGAAACCGACCGGGCCTTGTTCACCTCCGTATCCTCCCAGAAACCGGGCGTCCGCGGCCAGGCTGCCGACCAGCTGCACGTCGCGACCCACATCGAGGAAGACCATCGACCCCTCAAGGCCAACGACGAGCCAAGGCGTGCCTGCAACACGGTCCGCGCTCTTGAGCTGGGCGATCGTGCTGCCGGGGACGATGAGTTCTTCGGCCACCGAGAACCCCGCGCCCGCACCGTTCGTTAGGACGCTGAGACGCAGTCCCTCCGGTGTCGTACTGGTGGTCAAGCCGTCATCGTCCCCGTCGCCATCGATGTCGACATAGATCCTCGGAGCTGGCCCCGCCGCAGCGACCGGCACGAACGCTTCGGCGAACGTCGGGCCAGGCTCGCCACGCCGATACTCGAGAGCGCCCATCCAGGTTCGCACGAGGTCGTCATGACCATCGCCATCGATGTCCGCGATCGCGACTGTATCCGCTTCGAACTCAAACCAGACCGAGGGCCTTGAGAGCTCGAGGTCTTCAACAACGTAGCCGCGAGCACCCGAGAGCATCCCGGGCCTGACGGCTGGGGAGCGCCGCCAGAGCTCATCGACACTATCGCCGTCCACATCCGCGAGTTGAAACGCGTCTGAGTCCTGGACCCCGGGGTATCCGTGCTCAAGGCAGAGCTGAGGTGGCACGAATCCCGTCGTCGTCCCGTCCGAAGACCCACCAGGCACGCCGGTGCTGGATCCCGGGGAGGACGCCGTCGAGCCTGAGGACGGCTCGACAGAGGTCGAAGGTGGGCCTGTGGTCGCCGAGGGGCCCGAGGAAGACTCGGCCTCACCGCCGGATCCAGCACCGGTGGCTCCAACCGCAGGGCCACAGCCCGCGACGAGCAGGATGAGTCCCGGTAGCTTGCGTATCCCTGTCAATGCCGAACACATGTAGCGCAATCCTAGCTGCGCGGGGACACAAACAGCTCGTCCCATGTGAACTCAAATCACTCCGGCACGAAAAGGCCTGTCGGCCGATCCCGAATTCTCGCATCTTCCTCCGCGACGTTCCAGCATTGAGTTTCATGGGAGCGTCAGCTCTCGCGCGGGGCCCGCGCGTAGCCCAACCCAATCGCGCGCACACGGCTACGCCTTCGTGGTTGATGTTGTCCTCCCGGCCCCACCGCCGGTGCAGGTGTTTGCGAGACAGCATCAGCCTCCCGTCCATGTGCGGCTTGACACAGATTATCTCACAAGGCAGGGTGGCCTCCCATGCACAACAGGAGTTGTTGGAGAGTCTACGCCGCTGTCTCATTCTGTGTAGCGGCTGGCTGCACTGAACCGGTGGAGGAGATAGGTCCAGCGGTAGATGATGGCGTTCAAGACCGGGATGCTGATTTCTCGCCGATCGAGCTCTCAGACGACGAGGTGCTCGCTAGGGGTTTACTTCCTGAGGACTGGATCGGTTTGGGACTCGGCGGTGATCTCGGGCTGTGGACCGATTTGGGACCTGTGGAGTGGATTGATTCAGCTCTTATCCAGGAAAACCTGGATGCCGCGATCGAGGCTGCCTCCGCGATTTCACCTGCGGACCCCGCTGAGAGAGACCTTAGCGGAGTATTCTTTGTCCTCGACGTTCCGGATGAACGTGCCTACAAAGTGGAGTTTGAGCCCGAGATGATGTTCGCGATCTCGGATGCGGTTAAAGGAGAAGAACCAGACGAGCCATCGGTCGGCCTGGGAGGCGCCAACGATGGAGCACCAAGCCAGAGCCAGCAGAGTGGTCGCCCGTCGAACCTCCGCGCTGACCAGAAGTACTCGAAAGCCCCAACACGGACGCAGCTTCCGGCGACAACAATATTTAGCGACCCCTGGAGTGCATTAGGGCACGGCAAATGTACTGGCACACTACTGGGCAGCAGGACGCTGATTACTGCGGCGCACTGCATTGTGGAATACGCAGAAGGGAACCATCAAAGGTGGTACTCTCAAGCGGGAGTATGGGATTTCACAGTCAACGGAATCGGCGAGAGGTGCATGAATTCCTCGACCGTCGACAAGGCATTCGTCCCGGCAGAAGTTGTACTCCCAGGCCAAAGCCCGGACTGGTACTTCTCCTACGACTATGCGCTCGTGTCTCTGACAGCTCCACCTAGCCAGATTAATGGCGCGCCGGCCGGGTGCCCCTCATCACCGGGGACCATGTTCGCGACAGCACTGTCCGACAACAAGCTCTACGCGAACGACTACCTGCATCACGGGTACCCGGCCTGTTCCGCTTCCGCCGCGCCAGCGGGCTGCGCTACCCACACTGTCTGGGAGTCGGCACCTTCGGGTGCCCAAGCTTATCCGGGGAATATCATCACCGAGGGCGGCGTCGACGTACTTACGCAGACCGATGCGATCGTCAGCGTGGGTCATAGCGGCGGGCCGTTTTGGTACTTCACTTCGGTGCGAGCGCGACTGGTAGGTAGCCAGATCGGCGGAGACACAACCGGGAACTACACCGGTCTGTTTCGTCGAGTCACGGCGACATCCCTCGCACAGCTTTCCACCTGGAAATGCATGGCCGTGCCCTGCATCTGATGGCAGCGACCAGAAACCCGAACGCACGGTTGGCGTTTAATTAATTAAGTGAAATGAAGTGTGAAAAAGCCGGGATGCAGGAGTAGGGCAGCGGGAGAGGACGGCAGGAGCGCCTGGGAGGTGCCGGCGGGTGTCGAGCGAAGCAGAGCGGGTGAGAGCGGAGCGATTTGAGGGAAAACGGGGCGCCACAGGGGACGGCGTGCGCACGGAGTGCAACACGCAGGCACGCCGAGACGAGCGCGGTGGGAAGCAACCGCGCTGGTAGACGAAGACTCAGGGGGGAGGGGGGAGCAGGCGATGCCGAGAACAGC
>CAVXIC010000010.1:0-83839 GCA_963761755.1 uncultured bacterium | reverse complement strand
GCGTCAGTACACGGCGCCGTGCAGGACCAGTCGCATGCGCCGGACGCCCAGCGCAGCGCTGCCGCCCGTCGCGTCCAGCCGTACGGCCTGCACGCCGCCTCCAGGCTCGAAGCAGTGCCCGAGCTCGATTCCCGTCGCGTGCATGTTCCAGTCGTGCGCCATGGTGCCGGTGTTCCCGATCCCCGTCAGCGGGTTGTAGGCGTCGAAGGTCACCGAAGCCGAGGTGGACACGCTGCGTCCCTCGACGCACACGGTCGCATCGTCGTAGTCGATGAGCTCCTCGAATCCCAGCATCAGCTGGAGCTGTGCCGAGCTGCCCACCACCGCGAGCACGCCGATGGGGTCGTTGGAGACGGCGATGTTCTGATACAGGTCCCAGACCTCGGGCCAGCTGGCGTTGGAGGCAGCCCACTGAGCCTCGCCCCAGCCCGGCGTGTCCGAGGTGCTCCACGACGGGGAGGTCGATGAGCCGCCCGCCTGGCTGTACTCGATCTGAATCCATGGTCCGTCGAGCGGGAAGCCGCAGGCGTCGTACTCGAGCGGCGTACTGCCGTCGTCTCCGGTGGCAGTCTCCCCTCCGGCCGTGGCGCCGTCGCTGGAGGATCCACCGTCGCTTTCGGCACCTCCTGCGGTGCCCTCTGACGCGTCCGACGTTGCCTCTCCCGAGGCAGAGGCCGGCTCACTCGTCGTCTCGCTCGTCGCGTCGCTGGCCGCGTCGGCGCCGTCTCCCGCCGTGCCGTCCGATCCTGCCGTCCCCCCGCTCGGCCCATTGCCTGCCGTACCCTGCGCGCCCGCGTCGCCGCCCGACCCGAATCCCGAGCCGCCCTCGACCTCCTGCGTGCAGCCGGCCGCGACGAAGAGGGAGGATATCAAGCACGCGCGGCGCATCGTCGATCAGACGCAGACGCCTGGGCCAGGTTGCGAAGAAAGTGGAGGGGGGCACCGCGAGCTACAGCGCCGCAACGACGGCTCTGGCCAGCTTCGTGCCTTCGGCTTTGCGAACCTCCAGCGTCGCGGCCTTCCACGCGATGTCAGCTTCCTTCGCTTTGGAGATCACCGCATTGGTGTCGGTGGGCGAGATGCCGGACATGTCGAGGGCGGGCTGGGGCTTGCCCTTGTACGCGCGCACGTTGAACACCATGTTGCCGACCAGGACGGTCAGCGCACCATCTTCACTGGAGGCGCGCGCCGCATCGCCCACCCCCGGCACGTCGGTGTACTGGTATCCGCCTTCGGGGATCATCATGCCGGCCATGCCCCCGACCATGTCGGCGGCCTTCTTCTTCGACTCGGTGTCGATCTCTTTGCTCTCTTTGGTCGTCTGCATCACCTTGGCGAGCTCAGCCCGGACCTCCTGGGCGGTCTTGTTCTTGGTCGCATTCTCGAAGTGCGTACGCGCGCGCTCGGCGTCCTCGCGGATGAAGATCGACATGACCGCACCTTCGGCGATCTCTGAATTGTCGGCGTTCTTCCAGGTGTAGATGCAGCCCATCATCTTCATCTGCTCGAGCTCGCCCTCCGGGACGCCGAGGGTGTCCGCTGCGATCTTGGGCGTGAGCATCTCGCAGCCCTTCTTGCGCTGGTCCTCGTCGAAGGTGCGGACGGAAGCGGCGGCCTCGGGCGCGTCCGCGTTGCCTCCGTCCTTCTTCCCGCTCTTGTCGGGCGTCTCGCTCGCCTCGGACTTCTCGTCTCCATCCTTGTCGTCGCAGCCCACCGTGAGCGTGCAGAATAGGCCGAGGAGAAGTGCCGAGGTACGAACGAGGTGAAGCGTCATCGTCCGCAGGATAGGTCCCGCAAGCGTCGATGTCACGAGACCCGCGGTCCCGCATCATTCTCTCGAGAACTCGCCCTCGGCGGCACGATCAGTCGAAGCACCGGTAGTACTGCCACCCGCCGACGTCGTAGAAGTTGCAGTCGTCGGTGTCGGTGCCTCCGAGGGCCTGGTCGATGAACGCGACCTTGTTCTGCAGTCGCGTCATCGACTGCTTGCCGCCGGCCTTGGCGCACTTGTCGACGTTGGCATCATTCACCTCGATGAATGCCGCCAGGCCCATGACCACGGGCGCGCCACTGCTCGGTAGATAGTCCAGCGCCGGGCCGCCCGAGTCCCCTTTGCACACCCGACTCGGTGTGTCCGCGGTGTTGAGGAAGTGCTCGGGTCCGGCCCAGGTCGGCGTATAGCTCATGCGCCGCAGCGTGCCCGCCCCTCCGGCGTTCGAGGTGACCCCCTGTCCGAAGAACTTCATCGCGCCGACCATGCCCAATGGGCCCACGTAGATTCGGTGGCGAGCGCCGTCGGAGAAGCCGAACGAGCCGTAGTTGAGCTTCACGACGGCGAGATCGTCCCCAACGTCGAAGCTACCCCCATAGCCCTCCGAACCGCCGACGTAGTCGGGATGGATGTTGATGCGAACCTTGCCGTCGTACTTGCCGCCCCCGAAGTTGTCCACGGCAATCCCGTACGCGTCGAAGTTCTTCGCTCCGCCGGGGGCGAGCTGATCGACGCAGTGTGCCGACGTGATGACCGCCCGCTCGTGCACGAGCACCCCGGTGCAGCTGCTGGTGTTGCCCGACGGCGTGGGAAAGCGGAGCCGGATGATGCCATCTTCGGTGAGATGACTGGCCTCCGCTTCCGCGATGCGAAACTCGTCGACGCTGCCGTCGAGCGGCTCGGAGGGGAAGCTCTCGACGACGTCGAGGCTGTCGTCGATGAACGCTTGCGCGTCCTCGCAGCTCTCGACGGTCTCTACGCCGAGCGCGTCGGACAGCTCAGGGTTGTCCCGCAACAGCGCGTTGATCTGCAGGAAGTCGTACGAGCCCGTTTCGCAGCGCACGAGATCGCCCCGGGTCTGGGTCTCGAACGACGGAGGCGAGAGGTCGGCCTCGTCGGCGTCGCAGGCTGAGCACGCGGCGAGCGTGGCGAGGGAGAATCGTAGGAGGTGTCGTTTGTCCATGTCGACCGGGGAAACGCTCGGGAGCGCGGCTTGGATCATGGTTGCTCCGCCGAGGTTGGCGCGGGGGTCTCCCCGACGCGTATCTTTCTCGCGTCCAGGTCCGGGACTGGCTCGCCGCCGCGACCCCGTGGATGCCCGAACCGGAGGCGTCGCGCGGGGTGCCCTGGGAACCCACCGATCTCCTCGGGGCAGCCGGCATGCTCATCCCGGTCCCGCCGGTTGTAGAGTCTCGTCCAGTCGGGACAGATCGTAGCGGTGCTCGTCCTCGAGGCGCCGGAGGATTCCGTCGTAGACCGCGGGCTCGAGCGAGGGTTGGCGGGCGAGAATCCACAGATAGTCGCGACTCGGATGGCCGACGACGGCCCACTGATACTCGGGGTCCAGGTCGATGATCCAGTAGTCCCCCCAAAACGGCCCGAAGAAGCTGACCTCGAGTTTCGCGTTGCTCGCCTCGTCGACGACGCGGGCCCGCCCCTTCGCGACATCCAGCTTGCCGTCGAGTCCACCTTTTCGACAGCGGTTGACCACCGCGATCTGGCCGCGTTTGCCGGGCGAGTAGCTCGCCGTGGTGGCGGTGCACCCCTTCTGAAACCGCTGGGGATAGCTCGCGATCTCGTACCAGGTGCCCAGGTAGCGCGGCAGCTCGACTCTCTCCACGGTTTCGAGGGGCGGTAACGCGTTCGCCTCGGTCGTCGTCTTCGCGCAGCCGGCCGCGACCGAGGCCAGGCCCAGTCCCGCCCCGAGAATCACCGTTGCAGCGAAGGCTCTCATGCCCCCTTCCTGGCCGATCTACGCGTCCATGCAAGGGCAAGGGGCTCTCTCATCGACCCGCGAGGGCTGATGACGTCGAGCGTACCGACGGCAGCCTCGCGAGCATGGATGTCGTTTCGGTGCCGGCTTACGACGAAGAGGATGCCTGGGCGTGCAACGTCCAGATGCGCTGCAGCGCCGAAAGCGATCCGAAGCAGACGTGCACCTATCGGGACTGCCAGTAGCGCCCCTCGCGGCGAGTCTCGGGATCCCTGGGGGGACCGCGGCGTGGTCGGGCGTTCCTCCACGCCTGCGACGGATCACCTGGGAGAGGTTGCGTCTGGCGCATGGGCGTTCTCTACTCGCAGACGTGGTTCACCCCCTCGCTGGCAAGAAGGCGCCCCGTTCTCTGCTCATCGATGTCCCGAAGCTGGTCGGTGACTACTACACGCTTCGTCCCGACCCGTCGGAGCCGTCGCAGCGGATCGCGTTCGGCACCAGCGGTCACCGAGGTTCGGCGTCGAGCGTGTCCTTCAACGAGGACCACATCTTCGCGGTCACCCAGGCGTTGTGTGACTACCGAGCCCAGGCGGGAATCACCGGGCCCGTGTTCCTCGCGATGGATACTCACGCGCTGTCTCGCCCCGCCCGCAACACGGCGCTGGCTGTGCTCGCAGCCAACGGCGTGACGGCGCTGCTCGACGCGGGGGACAGCGTCACCCCGACGCCAGCCGTCTCCGTCGCCATCCTCGCGTACAACGCGGGCCGCACCGATGGGCTTGCCGACGGCATCATCATCACCCCGAGCCACAACCCACCTTCGGACGGTGGCTTCAAGTACAACCCGCCGCATGGCGGCCCCGCCGGTGGGGAGATCACGTCGAAGATTCAAGACCGGGCCAACGCGCTTCTCGAGGCGCGGCTTCAGGGGGTCAAGCGCGTGAGCGTTGCGTCGGCCATGCGCGCTTCGACGACGGAGCGATTCGACTACATCACGCCCTACGTCCGCGCGCTGGGGGACGTGATCGACATGGACGCCATTGCCAGCAGCGGCTTCGAACTCGGCGTCGATCCGCTCGGTGGCGCGGGCATCCACTTCTGGGAGCCGATCGCCGAGATGTACGGGCTGAAGATCGACGTCGTCAACGAGGTGATCGACCCGACCTTCTCGTTCGTGGCCGTCGACAAGGACGGAAAGATCCGCATGGACTGCTCGTCGCCCTATGCCATGGCTGGCCTGGTCGCGCTCAAGGACCGCTACGTCGTCGCCGTAGGCAACGACACCGACTACGATCGCCACGGGATCGTCACGCGCAGCCATGGCCTGATGAACCCCAACCACTACCTCGCCGTTTCGATCGACTATCTCTTCCGGACGCGCGAGGGGTGGTCAGCGGATGCCATGGTGGGCAAGACGCTGGTCAGCAGCAGCATGATCGATCGCGTCGCCGCCGAGATCGGGCGGACGGTGAGCGAGGTGCCGGTCGGGTTCAAGTGGTTCGTCGACGGGTTGCTCGACGGGTCCTACGGGTTCGGCGGGGAGGAGAGCGCGGGCGCCAGCTTTCTCCGCAAGGACGGCACGGTCTGGTCCACCGACAAGGATGGCTTCATCATGGACCTGCTCGCTGCGGAGATGACCGCCAAGACGGGCAAGGATCCGGCGGAGCACTACGTCGCGTTGACCGAGAAGTTCGGGGAGCCCGTCTACGAGCGTCTCGACGCGCCGGCGAGCGCGGAGCAGAAGGCGGCGCTCGCGAAGCTCTCGCCCGAGCAAGTGACGGCCGACACACTCGCCGGGGACCCGATCATCTCCAAGCTCACCCAGGCGCCGGGCAATGGGGCGGCCATCGGTGGCCTCAAGGTCGTCACCGAGCAGGGGTGGTTTGCCGCGCGACCATCAGGCACGGAGGACGTCTACAAGATCTACACCGAGAGCTTCCGAGGCCCTGAGCATCTGGTGAAGATCCAAGAAGAAGCCCAGGCCATCGTCGCGGAGGCGCTGGGGTCCGCTGGCGGCGCCTGACGGAATCAGCCGTCGATCGAGCCGTTGGTCGAGCCGTCGATCGACCCGTTGATCGAGCCGTTGATCGATAGGGGCCCAAGCGCGGCGAGCAACAGGCCCAGGGACGCGTGTGCGTCTTCGGACTCGGCGGTCGTTTCGACCGCGGCAACCACATCGCTCAACATGGCGGCTTCGCCATCATCGATACGCAGCCGCTGCTGAAGGCCGCGGCAGAAACTCTTTTGACGAGCCGACGAGGGCTGCGCGCCCGGGCATCCGACCCACAGCGCGATCGCGTACGCGATCCGACACTCATCGGACCCCAGGACGTCGAACTCGAGCTCACCAAAAGGCAGAGGTCCGGCGGCGATCGCACCGAACGGGCTTCCACCGCGGGGCGGCACCGAGTGCAGGACGCGAGAGAGCGCGTGTCCGCGCTCGACCGCGCGCGTGGCGAGTTCGCCATCGCTCCACATTGCGGAGATCGCGATCTCGAACAAGGCGCTGGGGAGGACGTTCGACGGCGTAGACGCCGCGATCTCGTCACGAGCGGGTGTAGACAACGCCTGGGCGGTGCTCGGTGCGGTGCGGTCTTCGGGCATCACGGTCTCGTGCCGATGGAATCGGCGGTGCACGGAATCACGGGGAAGGCGCCGCGCGACCACGAAGGTCAGCGGGCAGCCAGCAAGTCGCTGCGAGCCCGCGATTTCCACGGCCGCATCTCCAACCCACGTGGGCTTGCATCTATTCATGTTTTGGCACCTGGTCAACCCTCGTCGGGCACTTTGCCCATGGTTTCGATGGTTTGTGTGGGTGTCGGAACCACCTCTGATAGCGTCGTTCGACGGACGCCCTCGGGCGCTTCGTACCCGCATGGTTCTTCGCAATACACGGTTCTGGCCGCTTCTCGGGGTGGTCCTGGCGCTGCCAATCGGCGCGCTCGTGAATGCCGCGCCGGCCGAAGAAGCCGAGCCCGTACCTCCCGTCGCTGAACCTCACACCGAGCCGAGCGCGACACCGCCCCCAGCCGGCCAGCCGCTCGTCGATCCGGCCGTATGGCAAGTGTTGGAGCGGGCCGCGAACATTCGTGGTCTGATCGGCGGGACCCTCGAACCCGACGTCGACGCTGAGGCTCTGTTCATCATCGAGGTGGAGATGCTCGGCCCAGAGCCGCTCGAACCTCCGGCATCCGCCGACGTGCAGCCGGACGTCGCCGAACCCGCGCCGACCGACTTGCCGGCCCCAGGACCCGAAATCGAGCCCCTGGATGCCGCTCGGCTGGAACTACGAGCGGCGCTGACCGCGTTCCTCGAACTCGGGCCAGAGGAGCGGGCCTCCCGATTTCGCGCCCATCGCCAACGGGCCGCAGAAGCCTCGGAGCAGCAACGCAAGGCGCAAGCGCGGACCGACGCCGCGGACGAGATGGTCCGGCAGGCCGAGGGACTCGAGGCGTTGGTCGCCGGCGAGCTGGAGGGGGAGACGGACCCCGAGTCTCTGCTGAGCATCGATGTCTTGCCGCTGCTCGAGGCCGTCGATCCGCTCGTCGTGGTCGAGGGGTCGGGTCCGGAGCATCAACAGCGCCTCGAGGCGGCGGACCGCCTGCAGCGTGCGCGCACTGCGTGGCTGGATCTGTCTCCCGAGGACAGACGAGCAGCCCTCGCCGCCGCGGCCGAGGAGCGCGAGCCGCTGCCTCCTGCGCCGGAGTCCGTGCCCGAGGAGTTCGTCGACGAAGAGGAAGCGCAGGATCGGGAGGACATCTCCGATGCCGTCGAAGAAGCCGCCGATGCCGCTCGCGAGAAGGAGGAGGCGCTCGAAGTCGCCCGCAGAGCGCGCAGCGAGGCGCTGCGGGTGGTCGCCGAGGAGCGAGCGCGACTGCTCGGGATCAAGGAGCAGCAGGCACTGTTTGCCGCCGACTTGCCCCGATGGAAGCAGCGAGCGCGCGAGCTGCACGAGGCCTCCCTCGAGTGGCACCGCCGCGTGGACGAGTCCCAGGACGCGACCCGAGCGGACGCGGACGCCCTGTACGTCGAGCTTCGGGCTGCGCTCGACGGCGCACGTGCGGCGCTCGCCGAAGCCCTTCATCGGGCAAGACAGCCTGGCGAGAAGATTCCGGCGCCGGTGAAGTCGTTCACCGACGCCGAGCTGCCCGACGATGTCGACCGGGGAGACACCCGCGAGCTCCGCAAGGCGCTGCTGCGCGAGGTCGAGGAGCTTCGCGCCCAAGAGCTGATGATCGCGTGGGAGGTGGCCTCACTGCTGCGCGACGACGTCGTGATGCTCAACCGCGACCGCCTTCGCCTGTTGCCCAGCATGTCCTCGGAGCAGCGCGACGCGTTGACGGGGCTCGGGCGACCCGGTCGCGCCCAAGGGCGCCGCGAGCTGGTCCAGATCGGGCTGGAGTTCCGCTATCACGCGATGTCGATTCCGCGCGAGATCGTCTCGCTGTCGTCGAAGATTCAGGACCGCCCGCTGGAGCTCGTCCTGCGGCTGCTGGAGCTCATCGTCGTCGTGACGACGTTCCGGTGGTGGCGGGCGAACGCCGATAGGCTGCTTCGTCGCTGGCGAGGACCCACATGGGTGATCGCGCAAACGCCCACCCAACGGATTCGGGTCAGCCTGCTCGACTATCTAATGCGGGTGAGAGGCCCGCTGGAGTGGCTGCTTCTGCTGGCCGTGCTGCCGCTGGTGGTCGGCACGGCATCCAACGCACCGGAGCTGCGGCTGGTGTGGCTCGTCGTGGTGTGGGTTCAAGGGGCGCGGGCGGTGATCCTGGCCATCGACGCGATCGCGGAGCGACAGACTCGCTACGGCGCGGACCCCCGCAGCAACGCCGAGCTGCGCATTCGATCGCTTCGACTCGTCGGGCTGACGGTGACCGGCGTTGGCCTCATCCTCACGTTGACCTCGGACGTCGTCGGCCAAGGCACCATCTACCGATGGGTGTTTCGAGGGTGCTGGATCCTGGTCGCGCCGATCGGGTTGTGGCTCGTGTCTGGGTGGCGCCCGATCATCGTCTCTCGCCTCGAAGGAGGGACCCATGCGCTCGCCCGCTGGGTCGTCGACAACCAAAGCGGTGCG
This sequence comes from uncultured bacterium, assembly GCA_963761755.1. Taxonomy (GTDB): domain Bacteria; phylum Myxococcota_A; class Polyangia; order Nannocystales; family Nannocystaceae; genus CAJXVA01. The sequence goes on along the minus strand of CAVXIC010000010.1, from coordinate 75,055 downwards.
GCCGGCTTCCTGACCGCGACCGTCGGTGGACTCTGGCTGTTGATCAAGGGAACGAGCGAGTGGCTCGTGCGGCAGCTGTCGGGACTCGACACGACCCGAAAGGTGCTGGCGTACCTGTTTCGACGCGAGGTCGCCCGGAAGGCGCAAACGTCCGCGCGCGCACCCCGTGGAGAGCCGCTGTCGGGACCGAAGTTCGACCTGTTGGGCCCGGAGAGCAACGCGACCAAGGCGCCGCTCGTGGAGGAGCCGGGTCGAGACCTCGTGGAGGAGGCGCTCACTTTGGCCGGGGCCGATGCGAGCACGCTGAGCGTGGTCGTCGGAGAGCGCGGCATGGGCAAGAGCACGTTCTTGCGCAGAGTCGTCGAGCGCAGCGCGGAGACGACGTGTGTCGTCGGCTGTCCGCCGGAGGGGTTCGAAGCGCTCCTCGAGGCTCTCGCGGTGCAGTTCGACGCCGAGAACTATGAGATCGCGTCCGTGGCAAGGGCGATTCGCGACGCCGGTTCGTCGTTGATCTGCATCGACGACGCCCATCGGATGATCGCGCCTGCGGTCGGGGGGTTGGAGGAACTCGACCACTTCACGCGGTTCGCTCTCGAGGTGGGCGGTGATGTTTCGTGGATCGTCGCGATCCAGGAGGCAGCATGGCACTTCGTCGAGCGGGCCCGGGGGGAACGCGTCTTCTTCGACCAGGTGCTCGTGCTGCGGCGCTGGACCGAGGACCAGATCGCCGCGCTCATCCAGCGGCGAACCGAGGAGGTCGGATTGCGCCCCGACTTCGACCAGCTCGTGGTGGCATCGGAGCGAGACGAGCCCAGCGAGGGTCGCCGAACCGAGATGGGATACTACCGAATCCTCTGGGACCACTCCGGGGGCAACCCCGCGGTCGCACTGCAGGCGTGGCGCCATTCGCTGTACTCGCCCAGCGAGAGCGGAGAGGCGGTCGTGCAGCTGTTCTTGGAGCCGTCGGCAGCCTCGATCGAGCGGCTCCCGCCCACGCTCCTCTTCGTGCTTCGCGCGATCGTTCAGCTCGAGCTCGCGACGGCGGCTGAAGTCTCGGACTGTACGCAGCTGCCGGGCCCCGACGTCGCGGACGCGATTCGTTTCTCCGTGGCCCACGGCTACGTCGAGCCCACCGCCGGCCGTTTCCGGCTCTCCTGGACGTGGTACCGAACCATCACTCGGGTGCTGGCCCGGCAACACTTGCTCGTGAACTGATCCATGGACGGCATACCCACCGACTCCGCCACGCTGGATCAGATCACGGACCTGATCCGCTGGAGCGGCGTGCTCACCTCGATCCTGGTGGTCGTGGGCACCATCATCGTGCTCCGGTTCCTCCGGAATACGGTCGAGAGACTCAGCGGTCAGTTCGCCAACCGTCGCTTCCTGTTCCAGCAGGTCGCGACGGTGCTTCAGTTCATCGTCTACGTGGTCACGGGCGTCTCGGTGCTGTCGCTCAGCCTTCGGCTCGACGACAGCGCGCTCGCCGTCATCGGAGGCACGATCGCGGTGTCGGTCGGTTTTGCGGTCAAGGACCTCGTCGCTTCGTTCATCGCGGGGATCATGATCATGTTGGACCGTCCGTTCCAGGTCGGTGACCGCGTCAGCTTCGGGGGGCAATATGGCGACGTGACCGCCATCGGCCTGCGTTCCGTTCGGCTCCAGACGCTCGATGACAACACGGTCACCATCCCCAACAACAAGTTCCTCAACGAGATCACCTCCAACGGCAACTATGGCGCGTTGGACATGCAGGTCGTGATGGACTTCTACATCGGATCCGATCAATCCATCTTGCAGGCCCGAGAGGTGGTGTCCGAGGCGGGGGTGTCCAGTCGGTACGTGTATCTGCCCAAGCCGGTGGTCGTGCTGGTGGAGCAGGTCGTGACCAGTGACCTCGTCGCGGTCCGTCTACGCCTCAAGGCGTACGTCCTGGACATCAAGTACGAGAAGGTCTTCGTGACCGATGTGAATCTGCGGGTCCTGCAAGCCTTCGAGAAGCACGGGATCAAGCCACCGGCAGTGCTGCATCGGTCTTCGCCGCCTTGAGGGCCTCGTAGCGGGCGAGGTAGTCGCGCATGATCGCCTGCTCGAGCTGGCCACGTCCGCGAATCGGCGTGGCGTAGCGCAAGATGAGCTCGAAGCCGTCCTTGGTCTTGGACACCCACACCTTGGGATCGACGTTCGGCGGCTCCAGTCCGTGCTTGTGACCGACGCGCTCCATGTTCTCGCGGGCTTCTTCCACGTAGTCTGCAGAGGCCGTTCGAGCCGCATCCAGCAGGATTGCTTCGACGTCCTGCCACGGCGCGTCCTCGCCCAGCTGCACCTTGGTCGCGTGCAGCACGAACTTCTCGGTGAACGTCTCGTTGGTGACCTGCGTGGTGAGGAAGAGGCTGTTGGGCAGCACGACGGTGCGCCCGGTGAGCTTGTGAATCGTCGCTTCGGGGCCAACCTCGAGCAGGGTGGTCGTCAGCGGGCCGATGTCGATCACGTCCCCGCGGGTGCCCGCGATCTCGATCCGATCGCCGAGCTTGAACGTCCGGGCGGAGATGCGCAGGAGCGTGCCGCTGAGGCACAAGATGAGCTCCTTGGTCGCGAGCACCAGCGCGGCGGCGACCGCGGCCAGCGACAGCGCGACGTTCTGCAGCTGTTCGGCCCACAGGACGATGGTCGCGGCGACGAACAGCACAATCGCCACGTTGCGCGACTGCACCAAGAATCGGTTGCGGCGCTCCGGCGGCAGCCCCGATTTCTCGAAGGTTCGAATCGCGAGCCTGCGGCCCAAGCCGATGAGGACCAGGATGAGTACGCTGACCAGTGCCTTGATCGCGGCGGGGTGTTCGATGAGTTTGGAGATCGGCTCCACGAAGCCTCACGGGCACCCGGGGCGCGCGGGGAATGAAGCGCTGTCCAGGGCGGTCGGGTATAGATACAACGATCGAACTCGATGAGCGACGAGCGAATCTCCGAACAGCGAGCGTCTGCAGCGCTGGAGCGCGCAGCCCAGCTTCAGCTCGAGGCCGCGGAGCGGGTCGAGCGCTCGGCCGCGGAGGGTCCGGTCGCCAGGCAGGACGGCTATGGGCGGGAGGAGCTCGTTGCGGCCGCCTCGGAGGCCGGCATCGAACCTCGCTACGTCGAGTTGGCGCTGCGAGAGCAGTCGATCTCGCCCGCGCCCCGGGGCAAGGACTCCGATGGCGCGCTGATGCGCTGGCTGGGGACGCGGCGGCGAAGCATGTCGATGTCCCGGGTCTTCGACGCCGATCTGCGAACCACGATCGAGGCGTGTTGTCGCGTGTTCGAGTCCGAGAAGTTCGGACTCGAGCTGCAGGGCGAGGCCGAACGCGTCGAGCCAGACCAAGGCGGCGTCCTCGAGTTCAAGATGCCCCGGCTGAGCCACATGGCAGCTGCCACCGGGAAGTACACGCCTCTGGCCTACCGGCTCGAGCAGCTCGAGATGTGGACGTTGCACGTGTCCTTTCGCGCCATCGGCGAGCGCACAGAGGTCGTCATCGTTGGGGACCTTCGGCCAGGCGCCCACGCCAACCTGACGGTCGCACGCATTGGGGGGGCGCTCGGTGGTGGACTCGGGGGCGGTGCCGGCGTCGCCGTGGGCACCAGCTTGGGACTCGCGGCCGCGACGGCTCTGCCCGTGGTCGTGCTGGGGGTCGCGGGGGTCGGCGCGATGGCCATGGCGTATCGCGGCATCTACCGCTGGGTTCTGCGCAAGACCGAAGCCGAGTTCGATCGGCTGTTGGGCGCGGTCGCCGGAGATCTGTCGCGCAAGGTCCTGCTCGGGGGCTTGGGCGCGAGTGGTTCGCCTCTCTAGCCCGGCGGTGGTCCGCCGCCGCGTCGTCCTCGTCCTCCGCCACCGCCGCGCGGTGGTCCAGGGCGCATCTCCTTGTATTGCTCGAATTGCTCGGGCGTGAGCATCGACTCGACCTCGGTGTCGGTCGCGTTCCTCAGCTTCTCGGCCTCCTCGCGGATCTCCGAGAAGGGACGCTCTCCCTCGCGCGCGGCCATGAACAGTGGAATGGCCTGCTCGGCTTCCGTCTCCCAGAGCGTTTCGATCGACTTGCGCTCGGTCTTGCCCAGGCCAGCGGTGATGACCAGGTCGTCGAGGATCTCCTTGTGGCGCTCCGTGAAGCGCTCTCGCATGGCGTCGGTCCGGCGCTCTCGAGCTTCTTCGCGTTCGCCCTCGATGATGTCGCGGACGGCACCCTCGAACGCCGGTGCCTCGGCGATCTCTTCGGGGTCGGGCGCCTCGAGCATGGAACCGCGGGCCGCGGCTGATCCGCGCACCATGCGAAGCTTCGTCACTTCCCCTTGAAGCGCTGCGACCTGCTTCTCGAGCTGGACGACCCGATCGTCCAGGTCACCATCGGCCGCTCGCGAACGTGGAGACCGCCGCCCCTTCTGCTTCTGAGCGGTCTCGTCAGCGAGGTCGGTGTCATCCGCTCCGTCCGCCAGCAGCAACCACGCACCCAGGCCGAGGGCGGCGACCGAGCCTGTGATGATGAGCACTCCACGCGACATACCGACCGTTTTGGCACCGTTGAGCGACCGGGGGCAGGTTGGCGCTGTAAACGCGAAGCAAACAGCTTTCATGTACGCCGGAACACTTTTTTTTCACGTGGTGACCTCAAGGGTCCGCCCCGTCCGCCGATGGACCACGCATCCGCCGAAGCGTACCGACCATGGGGGTTGGCGCAGAGTTGGCGGCCCGGAGCTGCATCCATGGAACACCTGCCCTCGTCTCGTCCCCACACCGACCTCAGCTGGCGGCCGATCTTCTCCGGCGCCGATAGGGCTGCGGGTCTCAGTCTCCTGCTTCCGCTGTCGGTCGGAGCGGACGAACGACGCGCGCACACTCGAGTTCCCGTGCAGCTCGCGGCAACGGTCCACGGCCCCGGGGGCGCTCAGCGCCTGGCGACGCACGACCTCAGCGAGTCGGGCGCGTGCATTGCCACCGAGCAGCCCCTGGAGATCGGCTCGGTCGTCGATGTGGACGTGGATCTGCCCAACCAGGTCGAGCCCGCGCGGGTGAAGGCCGAAGTGCGGTGGGCTCGCAAGGGCAAGGCGGGGCTCATCTTCCGCTCTGGAGCGGTCGGCGTGATCGCGGCCTTCGTGGGCACGATGCTTGCGGCTCCGACCGCGATGGCGGCCACGACCGCCATCCCCACCTTCGATCCGAATGCCGACGTCGAGCTCGACATGAAGGCCGGCGGAGAGCGTCCCGACGAGTTCAACCTGACGCAAGCCTTCGAGCAGCAGTACAGCAGCTTCGACGAGTGTGTCGCGGCCGCGAAGAAGAACCCCAACCAGACCCTGCCCGGCGACGTGGACGTCGAGGTGCTCTTGAACCCCAAGGGGCACGAGCCCCTGGGCATCAACGCCAAGCTTCCCGACGAGGTCAACCAGAAGTCGCTGCGCGAGTGTCTGCGTGGTGCGGTGGCCGCCGCCGACTACCCCGCCTACAACGGTGTGCCGGTGGTGGTGACGTTCAGCTTCCAGCTCGACCCCGGAAGCGTTTGGGAGGAGGAATAGCCGCACAGCCGTGAGCTCTAGGGAGGGAATCAGACATGCCCCAGGTGACGGCGCGCTTGCGCCCGTCGCCTGGGGCACACGCGATCAAGGTCCCGGGCGACGGGTCGAAAACGCGAGCAGCTCGGACGCGTCAGGCGCAGCCTTCGAGCTGCAGCGACAGCCCGAGCATGTGGTCGGCAAAGCGCTCGGCGAGGCTGCGACCATGCTCGGTGAGCCCGAGCGCCCACGCATCGATGTGCACGACGAGACCCTGGCTGGCGAGCTGCTCCATCACCGCTCGTCGGTCGTGCTCACCGACCCACAGCGGCCCCTCCTCATCCAGCTCGGCGGCCAACATCTCGACCAGGAAGCGCCGCTGGGCGGCATTGGGCGCGAAGACATCCATCCCGTACCCAGCTTCGACACTCCTCGCCGAGATTTTTCCAGACCAAAATGGCGGCGCGGCGATTTTGCTGGCAATGGAGGTCCCCGTTGCAGGTGCGAGCCCTACCTTGTGCGACCGGGCGGCTCCATTCCGAGCGCCCGCATCGCGTCCGCAGTGCTCGATCAGCTGCGCCCATGTGAACGCGGGCGGTGGTGTGGAGGCCAGCGTGGAGACGGGAACGCGAGGCGAACTCAGCCGGGGAGGATTTCGACCTCGTTGATCGGCGCGAGGCTTCCGCCCGCGGGGTAGCCGTACGATGCGAACGCGTCGATGCCCCACACGGTGATGCCGAAGTTGCCCTCGCTGCTGGCACGCTGCTGGCTGGTCTCGCACGCGGGAACCGCTCCGGTGCCGCCGAGGAAGAGATTGACGTGGGCGACCTCGTAGTCGCCAGCGGTGCCCACCGGCTGCCAGCCGTCGATCGGACCCATGCAGTCGATCGTGACCGGCTGGAACGCGCCATCTTGGGCGATGCGCGTCACGACGAGGTTGGTGGTCGCGTAGGTCGGATCGACGAAGAACGAGTACTCGTCCAAGAACTGCTGGGGCGGTCCGACCACCACCCACTCCTCGTCTCCGATGCCACAGCTGGCGCCGCCCGTGCAGCCAGGGCCCTGCAGGGAACCAGACATGTATTGGCTCAGGGAGAAGGGATGGTCCTCGTCCTGTGATTGGACCGAGAACAGGGACGTGCTCTGGAACTCCAGGACCTCTCCCTCGTCCAGCGTGGTGGGGGCTCCCGGGGGAGGCGCGGCGTCCCACGTCAGCATCGTGCCATCGACGACTCCCACGATCCGATACAGCACGCTCTCGGCGTGGCCATCGGCGAAGCGGCTGACGAGCCCACCTCCAACGTACTCGGAGGCGAGCGCGTTGACGTCGAGGATCTGCTGGTGCGCGCTATCCTGACCCGAGGTCGGACCGTCGGCCGTCGTGACGCGCAGATAGGTATTGCCCGCGAAGAGTGCGATCGGCTGGTCAGCGGTGATCAGCGTCCCGGCCAGATCTCCGCTGCTGTTCCACTGCAGCGTCTCGCCGGCGTCGAGCGTGTAGGAGGTGGCTTGGCCCACCGGCGGATTCATGATGCTGCCGGCAAGGATGGCGCTGGTCGGGCTGATCTGCAGCGTGGTGCCATCCTGTGCGCCCACGGCGGTCAGCCACTTGGTGCCGGTCTCGGTGTGCGGGGCGTTGGCCACGTAGTCGGTGCCCCAGGACGTGCGGGGGAACAGCAGGGATGCCGAGGGCAAGTAGCTGCTCGCACCACCGTAGGGGATGATGTCGTAGAGCTGAATCGGGGTGTCGCTGCCGATCGTGAAGGTGGTCCCGCTGGAGGTGCCGTGGGAGGCGGTGTCCTGGAGGACCGCCGGGGTGATCGGACACTCGAGCGACGTCACGTTGGACACGCCGGGTCGATGCGACAGAAACACCAGCGCGACCTCGCCCGGTGGGATCCCGGTCGCGGGGAGGGGCGCGTACGTGGCCGAGGCGGTGATGCCGCTGGGGATGCGCCCGACCAGCGTCACGTCGTAGTCGACCCCGCCGTAGGAGAGGTCGAGGACGGCGGGCTGGTCCCACGGGTTGGCGACCATCACGGCGTGGCACGGACCCGACTGCGACGCCGAAGGGGTGCCGTTGGCGTAGAATGGAGACGTCGGGACGTAGAACTCGCATCCCATCGACCCTTGCGACGCACCCGCTGCGTCGCAGGCCGGTACGCACTCGCCCTCGAGGCAGCCTTGGTCCGGAGGGCACGTCTCCACGACGGCGCCGGAGTCCAAGTCCACCACGCTCTTGAGGTCCTGAGAGCACCCGAGATCCGGCTCAGGCAGACCGGTGGACGAAGACTCCGATGCGCTCGAGGTCGTCGAGGGACCCGAGCCTTCGCTGCCGCCGCTGGACCCCACAGATGTACTGGATGTGTCCGCAGAGGACGTATCGCCCCCGGAGGTCTCGGCGTCTGCTGTCGTCGACGAGCCCGCGCTCGAGATGCCGGTCAACCCGCTCGTTTGCGACTCCGCTCCCCCCGGGGAGTCTTGACCGCACGCGAAGAGGGCCGTCGACAGAACCACGAACACCCAACGTCGCTGCATGACGCCACCATACCAAAGCTGCACCGGGGCGTGCGTCGGCATGAGCGCGTGCCTGTGCGGTGTTGTCGGGCGAGAACCTCGTTGCGTCCGCTGTCATCGGGCTGAAACCGGCGAGGGTGGACGTCCCGCGCCCCGCTCGACGTACACTCACCCCCATGGACTCTCCGCCAGGTTGGCCCGTCGCGATCTTCAGCGTTGCGCTGCTCGCTGCGTCGGGATGCTTCAGCGAGCCCTCGCCGAACGAGGGCGCGCAGTCGCAAGGAGGCACGTCCGAAGCCTCGACCTCGACGTCGGGCGAACCCACGCCGGACCCGACGAGCACAACCTCGACGAGCACCGGGTCGACGACGGAACCCGAAGCGCCACAGGGCACCGGCACGAGCTCCAGCTCCGAGGGGTCGAGCCGCGGCGAGGCCTCCAGTTCGTCCGAGGGATCCAGCGGCCCGGGGATCGTCTGTGGCGACGGGGTCGTGGACGGAGACGAGGCGTGCGACGAGGACGACCTGCAGGGCCGCACCTGTGGCTCGTTCGGCTTCCTGTCCGGCGAGCTGGCTTGCTCCATCGACTGCCGCTACGCGTTCATGAGCTGCGACGCTCCATCGGGGAAGGTCTATGTCCCGGGGGGTCCGTTCACGATGGGCTCTCTGGAGCCTGGCGAGAGCCCGGTGCGGCAGGTGCATCTGGACGGGTTCTTCATCGGCCGTCACGAAGTCACCGCAGCCGAGTATCAGGCTTGCCTCGATGAGGGCGACTGCGAGGACCCGATGTCGACGGCCAACACGCAGTACGACGGGCAATGCAACGTCGGCCAGCCGGGGCGTGAGGACCACCCAGCCAACTGCGTGGGTCACGACGCGGCGGCTCTCTACTGCGCGTGGGCGGGCGAGCGGCTGCCCACCGAGGCGGAGTGGGAGAAGGCAGCGCGCGGCACGGATGAGCGACGATACCCTTGGGGCGAAGTCCCCTCGCCCTCGGGCTCGTGCAGCCATGCCATCACTGGCTTTGGTGGACTGGGGTGCGGGACGGGCTCGACGCTGGAGGTCGGAAGCGTCGTGCTCGGAGTGTCGCCCTACGGCGCCCACGACATGGCGGGGAACGTGTGGGAATGGGTCTCCGACTACTACGCTCCGTACGAAGCGGCCGCCCTCGACAACCCGACCGGGCCCGCGTCTGGCAACCAGCGCGTCCTCCGGGGAGGCGGGTGGTACAACGCCGATTCGGCCGAGTTCACAACATCGGTCCGCCACTCGACGTCGCTGAACCTCTCGGACGCCTTCATCGGGTTCCGCTGCGTGATCGCGGCCCCCGAGCCCGATTGAGCCGCCGGCTCTGGGACATTGCGACCGGCGAGATCAGGGGCCGGCAGCGACGTACTGCCGGTGATACTGCGCCGAAGCGTCTTCGCGCATGCGCTCGGCCTCCAGCGTGACCCAGGTGGCCATCGCATTGGCCATCGGTCGCTCGCCCCGGACGTGCCACATCCAGTGCACCACCGACGCGAGCTCGGCGTCGATGGCGAGGAAGATCGGACGTGCGTCGGAGGCCTCGGCCCGACGGTGCAGCGCGTAGCCGTCGACGACTTCGAGCCACTCGTGCCACAGCTCGACCGCGGTGGGCGAGACCGAGGCGGTGCGCGCGGCGGCCAAGCGCTTCAGCGCGCAGCCGATGCGGTGCTCTTGCGCGGCGCCGAACAGCTCGACCGCGCGGGACAGGGTCTTGCCATGCCGGGGAATCTCTCCCCGCGGCGGCATCATCGAGGCGACCTCGACACACAGCGCGCGGTGGAGCGCGATCATCGACTCCTCGACCGTGCGGCTGCAGTCGAGCTCGAGTGACCGGGCGCGGACCCGCTTGCGCAAGCCGATGTCCCAGAGGGTTTCGTCCCACGCTCGGCCGAGTCGGTCGAGCTCCGCGGTGGTGAGCTCGCCCCGCTGGTGCGCTCGGACGGCGTCGATGTGAAGGCTCGCCGCTCCAGTGCCCGCGAGCCCGTAGCCGTTGGCCGCGCGTCGCGTGATGTCGCGATCGACGACGGGGAACCGAAGCATCTCGGGTTCGTCCCACGCACGCTCCAACAGCGACCAGGTCTTCCAGCGGCCGGGTGCGGACAACCACGCGCGCAGCAGTTCCCACCGCGACGCGTGGCCGAGCAGTCGACGCGAGACTGTGTGCAGGAGTCGGCTCGAAGAGGAGAGCACCAGCGAGTTCTCCGAGCGGGCTTCGACCTCGCTCCAGCGCTCGCGAGTGGCCGCGTCCTGCAGCAGCCAGTCGTTGGCGATTGCGCGCGCCAGGGGAGGGCACACGTCTGGATCGAGGTCATCGACGCTCAGCAGGAGTCGGCGCGCCGCCGTCGCGTCCCCGCGCGCCTCGGCGATCAGCCCGGCCGCGACCAAGCCAGCGCCGCGAAGCGGACCGGCCAGGATGCTGCGCTCGAGTTCGCCGAGCGCAGCGTCCTTCGAGCTTGCGCGGCGTCGTAGCGCGAGGACGCCCATCAGCGCGGCGCCGCCCTCGGGGTCACGAAGCCACGGCGGGCCGCCCCAGCGAGAGGCCGCCCGAGCCAAGCGCCACGAGCCCATCGGGACCAGCAGCGTGCGGACCAGCGGGCCGGGTTGCATGAGCAGTGCCGACGCGAAACCGAGCATGAGAACGGCCGCGCCCACGCCCCAGGCGCCTCGCGTGCAGGCGTGCAGGGTCAGACCCGCAGTGAGCCCCCCCACCGCGAGCATCGCGGTGCCGCGCAGCTCGGCGCGCCGCAGGCTCTGCGCGTGCGCACCCATGGGGTCGCAGTTGGCCATCGGCGGCGAGGGAGCCAACCCGAGCGCGACCGCGCCGCCGACGAGCGTCAGGATACCGACGACCTCGATCACGGCGTCGTCACGATCTTCAAGGTGGTCTTTCGCCGGGCTGCGGGCACGTAGCGCAGCTCGTGCTCCAGGCGAGCGTCCGGATCGCGGAGGTCGGTGAGGGCGCGCTCGAGGGTACCTTCATCCAGAGGCAGGAAGCCGGCCGGCGTCTCGAACGCGATCGGCCGCGACTGACGCAGTTGGGCTTGCAGTGCGCGGTATCGCAGCGCGATTTCGGCGGGTCGCGCCGCCGGCGTCAGCCCGAAGACGTAAAACGGATTGCGCACCACCTGCGACAAACCAGGCGCATGGTGCCTCGATCGATCCTGCTCCACGACGAAACTGACGCCGGGAGCGAGTCGAAAGTTCCCAAAGTATCGCCGAACCCCCGGAATTCCCCCGGGCGTGCAAGTTTCCGCGCACTTGACCGTTTGTCAGGCCCTGCGGTAACAGCCCCGATTCAGAGGAGCATCGGTCGGTGAACCGATGAACCACATGGTGAAGAGCATCAAGATCGTCGCTACCGGCAGCTGCCTGCCAAACAGGGTGCTGACCAACGCAGACCTCGAGAAGATGGTCGACACCTCGGACGAGTGGATCCTCGAGCGCACGGGCATCAAGGAGCGTCGCATCGCCGAGGATGGGGTCTCGACCTCCGACCTCTGTGCAGGGGCGATCAAGGACGCCTGTGCCAACGCCGGCATCGAGCCGGACTCGCTCGACGCGATCATCGTGGGCACGTCCACGACCGACACGCTGTTTCCGTCCACCGCGTGCTGGACCCAGAAGAAGCTCGGCATCAAGGGGATGCCGGCCTTCGACGTGAGCGCCGGCTGCACGGGCTTCCTCTATGGCATGCAGCTCGCGACCAGCCTGGTCGCCTCGGGCATGGCCAAGCGCGTTGCCGTCGTCGGCGGCGAAGTCATGAGCCGGGTGATCAACTGGAAGGATCGCCGGACCTGCGTCTTGTTCGGCGACGGCGCAGGCGCGGCCATCGTCACGCCGGGTGTCGGAGACTCGGGCGTGCTCGCGTCCAACTGGGGTGCCGACGGCAACCTCGCGCCCATCCTCTACCAGCCCGCTGGCGGCTCGCAGCAGCCTGCCACCCACGAGACCGTGGACGCGCTCGCGCACACGGTCCACATGGAGGGCAACACCGTCTTCAAGCACGCCGTGGTCGCGATGAGCACCGCGGTCGGCGAGGCGGTCAAGGCCGCGGAGATCAGCGGAGACGACATCGATCTCTTCATTCCGCACCAGGCCAACATGCGCATCATGGAAGCGGCGCGTCAGCGGGCCGGCGTCGCGGCCGAGAAGATGGTCAACGTACTGCCCAAGTACGGCAACATGTCGGCCGCCACCATCCCCGTCGCGCTGCACGAGTCCAACCAGGCCGGCCGCCTCAAGGACGGCGACATCCTCGCGATGACGGCCTTTGGCACCGGGTTCACCTGGGGCGCCAGCATCATGCGCTGGTAGCCCCCTGGGCGCGCTGAAGGGGCGTCCTCCTCAGTCGCTGGCCTGTGTGGCCAGGGTGACCAGCTCCCAGTACGCGGGGCGTCGTCCTCGGCGCTGCTCGAAGGCCTTCGCGCCATCGCGCACCGAGGCCTTCAGCTCGGCGTGGCGGTCGGCCAGCCAGGTCGCGCGCAGGGCGACGACGGGGCTCATGCCCTCGGGCACCGGACCCACCTTGCCCACGAGGTTGAGCGCGGCGCTGTACGCCTTGCCCAGCCTCGCGATGGGCAGCATGGCGTAGTCGTACTCCAGCGGTGCGCCGGCCTCGGCACGTTCGAGCATGGCGTCGATGACGGCGTTGTCGATCTGGTCATCCATGAGGGTCTGCCGATCGTGCCACTCGGCCACGACCGAAAGCGCGGGGTCGTACTCGAGATCCGAGGGACTGTGCGTCTCGAAGTGCCGGACGCCCAGCGCGGACATCCAGCGCGCGAGTCCCGGAGAGGAGAACGAGGACAGCGTGCGCCACAGCGTGACGCCGAGATCGGCATAGTGCGTCGAGGCCACCTCCGAGCAGAACTGCGCCTGCGGGTCGGCGAAGTCCATCGCGAAGTCGTAGGGAATGTGGCGCTGCTGCACCTCGGCGAGCGCCGCTTCGGCGGCGCGGTGAGGCAGCGTGGGGTCCTCGCGCATGGCGGGATGGTCGGGTCGCATGCGCAGCACCAGCACGCGGAGCTTCTTGTCCTTGAAGTAGTCGGAGGGCGTCGCGATGGCTACGCCGCGCTCGATGTGGGCTTCGATGATGCTGGCCGTGCCGCCATCGTCGACGTGAACCAGCGCGACGTGGCTGAAGTTGCCCGGGAAGTCGTTCCCGCGGGCGATGAAGGCCGACGTGGGCGCGCCGCCGCGCGAGACGAGCAGGTCTCCGCTGTGAATTCGGACGCCCTCGAACGCCAGCGACGGCGTCGAAGAGGGCACGTCCTCCACGCGGTTGAGCGGGGTGGCCTCGTCGTCGGGAAGCTGAAGGAGCAGCATCTCCGAGGCCGTCCGCGAGCCGTACAGCACGCGGTACAGCGTCTCTCGAGCCTGCGCATCGTCCGGCCACGTGACCGAAGCTCGCTTCGCGGCTCTCCATAGGGCGTTGCGAACCGGCAGGAACCGGTGCCCTGCGTCTTCACAAGCGCCCAGGTCCGCGGCGAGTTCGAACGTCGCCTGGAGCGTCGAGCTCCAACGCGGGTCCTCCGGCGGCGCGGGAGGGGAACTCAGCGCGATGGCGCTTGCTTCGAGCGCGGAGAGTCGGTGCTCGATGTCAGCCGGGCAGCCTTGGGAACGCGTGGCGTCGAAGCGAGCGGCGAGTTGTTCGAACTGCGCATCGGCGTTCCAGGCGAAGGCTCCGTTCTCGCGGGCCGGAGGCGTTTCGTGAGGACATGGCGGCAGCCACAGGAGCCCTACGCCCACCGCGAGTCCTGCGAGTACGCGTCGGAGCTTGGGTCGCTTCACGCTGGCGTCAGGCTACCACTTCGTGGCGGCAGCTCTCCCCAGCGCTGGAGGTCCGAAAAATCCTTCGCTCTCCGCCGCGCCGGGTTTCACCACGGGCTGCGAGGTTGGTACTGTCCGGCGCGCCCGGGGCCGCGTGTGCTCCGGTCCAAAGGAAAGAAACACCATGTCCGTAGCAAAAATCACCGAGATCTCCGCTGCCAGCCCCGACAGCTTCGAAGCCGCCATGAAGCTCGGCATCGAGCGCGCCGCCAAGACCCTCAAGAACATCTCTGGCGCTTGGGTCAAAGACCAGAAGGTCGACGTCGAGAACGGCCAGATCGTGCGCTACCGCGTCAACATGAAGGTCTCCTTCGTGCTCGAGTAGGGCGACCGTCCGTGGGGGTTCAGGCTGGGCCGAAACCCAGCTGGACGGCCACGGGCAGATGATCCGAGAGCGGCGCTCCATCGTCTGCGTCCACGAACTCGGGCGGGATGCGCCAGCCTTGGACCTCGAGCGCGACGCGGTTGCCGTCGCGCACCAACACCTTGTCGATGCGCTCGTCGCCGCAGCTGATGACGAGACAAGCGTCCGAGAGCCCGGCACCGTCGAAGATGAGCATCAACGGCTCGATGTCTTCGGGGTCGGTCCCGCGCAGGTTGAAGTCCCCCGCGACGATGACCGCTCGGCCCGTCGAGCGCTCGGCGATCGCCTCCGCGAGGTCGATGGAGGCCGCTCGGCGAACCTCGATGTCCTCCGGGCATCCACCGGCTTCCATGTGGAGGTTGTAGAGATCGACGGTCGTGTCTTCGCCGAGCTCCGTGCGGGCGAAGGACCAGCCCTTCTTTGCGAGACAGTCGCTCGCGCAGTCGGTGGTGCCATGGCAGGCGCTCCACTGCACGCGCTCGACCGGCTCGAAGGGGAAATGGGAGAATCGATTGAGCCCATCGCCGATACCTCCATCCATCGGGTCGGCCACCATCGGCACGCTCTGATGGGGCAGGGAGACGTCGCGGGCGAGGTCCTCGTGATACCAGAAGTCCTCCTGCACCACGGCGATGTCGTAGGCGTTGAGCAGCGGGGAAATCTGCGACATGTACCGCTCGGGGTCGGAGCTGGAGATGCCCGCCGGTAGCCCGGCCACGTTGTAGGTGAGCAGCTCGAAGGAGCCGCTGGCCACGGGCCCCATGCCGGTGGAGCCGGTGGCGTCGCCCGACGAGCTGGGGCGCTCGGCTGTGGTTGCGGCGGAGGTCTGCGCGGCGGTCGTCTCGGAACAGCCGCCGTCTGAAGGATCCTGCAGATCGTCCCCGCAGGCGGACAGCGTCGCGGCCACCACGAACCATCGGCGAATCATCCGGCCTACGGTACTGCGCTGGGCGGCGTCGTGCTACGCACCGCCCGAGCTGTCTCCACCGTCCGAGCCGTCCGAATCGGGGGCGAGACACGCGGCGTAGTCGAAGAACTCGACGACGCAGGGGAAGTCACCGGGCTCTTCACCCATGTCGATCGCGTTCAGGGCGAACCAGAACTCCATGAAGTCGTCGCAGTTCAACCCAGCCAAGCACGTGTTGACCTCGTCGTGCGCAGGGGCGCAGTCCGCCGACTCCAGTCGTTCGGCCTCGCACGAGTCCAGGCAGGCGGCCTGGGAGTCGAAGTACGAGTCGCACGACAGCTCGGTGACGCAGTAGCTCCCGCACGCCGACATCGCGCCGCCTCCGCTCGAGCCGTCGTCGCCCGCGGTTGGGTCCGAGTCGCTGGCGCTGCCGTCGTCGCCCGCGGTGGGAAGGACCGGACCCGAGCTTCCCGCCTGGTGGTCGGTGTCGCCGAGCCTCGACCCTCCGTCGTCCTCGTCGTCGTCTGCATCGGTGTCGGAGCCGCCGACGCCGTCATCGGGACCATCGATGCTGATGTCGCACGCAATGGCGGAGACGGTGAGCGAGCCGAGGAGGGCGGCGACGAGTCCGTGGTGAAACCCGATGCGGCGGTTCGCGGTGGTCGAAATGCGAGTCTTCATGCACGGGCTGTTGCTCACCTCGCAATCCTGCTCCCGACGTTCTCGCCCCGGCCGCACGTCCGAGTTCTCGAGGCATGTCCCTGCGCGCTGTCACAGACGTCGTGTCGGGTTTCGCCACGAGCTGCTAGTATCGACGCCTTGGATTGCTTCGATGGTTTGGATTCCGTGGTTGGTGGGATGGACGTTGTGGTTGGCCCCCTCGGCTGAGGTTTGTCGCGTTCAGCTGGAGGGGATCCCGGCGCCTCTGCTGCGGCACCACGCTGTGCAGGTCGGGGCGGTGCGGGTGTCGGCCGCGGCGGTGGTCGACGTACCCTCGAGCGCCGGAAGCGTCGCCGTGCTTCGGGGTCTTCGGTACGAGGGGGCCGTGCGGCTGCCGGCTCGTTGTGATGCCCCCGTCATCCTACACGCCGCACCGCGCCCTGCTCGGCTGGAGGTCTCCGGGACGCCGTCCCACGCGGTGTTGTCTTGTCTGAACTGTCCGGGCGTCGACGCGAAGGCCAACTTCCTCTCGGACGTGTTTCCGTCCTTCATCGTGAAGGATTGGTCCACCCAGGTCACCCTGTGGATCCGTGCGCCTGGTTACGATCCGGTGTTTCGCACGATGGTGCTGCACCCCGGTCCCAATGAGGTCGAACTCGCAATGTCACCCCGCGCGTGACACGAGGCGCGCGAAGAGTCGGGCTCGCGTGGCATCGAGGTCGTCACTGAGGCCCGCGTGCACCGACGACATCTGCAGCGCTGCACTGCGCGGATGGACGAGCCAATGGAAGCGCTCTCGCAGCGGCATCGCTGCGATCGGGCCACCGCGGACATCCGCCGCGCACACCCATTCGATGGCCTGAAGATGCCGCTGCATCACGTCGAGATCGGCGGCGGGTGCGAAGGACGACACGCACGCCCGGGGCAGCTCGATTGCGCACGAGAGGTGGTCGAGCTGGGGGCAGTAGACGATGACGCCGACGTTGATCGCCTCCCCCCGCTCGACGTCGGGGACCACGCGGACGATGGCGTACTCATAGGTCTTCGCGGGCACGCGTCACCTCCTCGATGATGTTGGCATCGCGGCGCCGGAGCAGGAACTCCACGTAGGCGCGCCGCCTGGCATCGGCGTCTTCGGGCAGCCACGCGTCCGGAACGCTGCCAACGGCCGACTCGATGACCTCGAAAGACAGGGCGCCGAGCAGTGCGGACCCGTGCGCTTCGACGTCGGAGACCTGGGGGAGCAGCACGTGCTCGCGAACGAGGGGGAAGGGGCGGTCCGGGCGATCGACCACGCCATCCCAGCCGTGGTGCCAATACAGCGCCGCGCCGTGATCGATGAGCCACAGGCCCCCGTTCCACCACATGAGGTTGGGGTTTCGTGGCGTCCGGTCCACGTTCATCGTGAAGGCGTCGAAGATGACCACCTGGGTCGCGAGTGCGCCCGAGACGGGCATCTGCGCCCCCGGGTCGTAGGTGAGCGCACCGCGGAGGTATTCCATGCCCAGGTTGAGGCCCAGGCTCGCGAAGAGCAGGTCTCGAATCTCGTCGTGACGCTCGTTCTTGGCGATGGCTTCGTCCAGCGTCACGGTACACAGGCGCGGCATGGGCAGGCCTACCGCGCGCGCGAGCTCGCCGACGATCACCTCGGCGACCAGGGCCGCAGCGCCTTGACCTGCGCCGCGCCACTTGGCGACGACCGTGTCACCCTCGGTGGTTTCGACCAGCGCCGGCAGCGATCCGCCTTCGCGCAGCGCGGTCGCGTACCTGGCGACACGAGTTTGAGGCAGGGCCATCTGGGGTCAGGGTACCGCTCAGGTGGGTCGGTGTCGGTCCCCCTGGAATGCGGCTGAAGGCGGTGAAAGCGCTGGTTCGTTGGCGCCCCGTCAGTCGGTGGCGTAGCGTGAAGGGGTCGACATGGGGGGCGCCAGCGATACGTTCGCGACGGGCACCGACGGGGCGCGGCTGATCGGGTCGCGGTATCGCGTGTTGGGGACGCTCGGCCGCGGCGGAATGGGGTCGGTGTATCGGGTCGAGGACATCACCTCGGGCGAGGTCCTGGCGCTCAAAGCCATGCAGCGCGATCAGGACGGGCGGGGTCTTCTCCGGTTCCGTCGCGAGTTCCACTCGTTGGCCCGGCTCGCCCACCCTCGCATCGTCGAGGCGCACGACTTCGGAATCGACGACGACGGCCCGTTCTACACGATGGAGCTGATCGAGGGCTCCGACCTCAAGGATCTCGGCAAGGTCCCCTGGGCGAAGGCATGCAGCCTGCTGCGGGACGTGGCCGCGGCGCTGGCCTTCCTGCACGCCCGGCGGATGGTGCACCGCGACGTCGCGCCGCGAAACGTCCGGTGCACGCCGGACGGCCACGCCAAGCTCTTCGACTTCGGGCTCCTGGCCACCGTTGGGTTGGCCGGTGACGTCGCCGGCACGCCGGCCTGCATCGCGCCGGAGAACCTGCGCGGCTTGCCGCTGGACGAGCGCACCGATCTGTATGGGTTGGGCACGCTGGCCTACTGGATGCTGGCCGGGCGGTACCCCTACCAAGCCAAGTCGCTTGATGAACTCGAGTCGCTGTGGCGCCGCCCTCCGCCGGCGCTGGGGGCCTTCGACCCCGAGATCCCCGAAGCGCTCGTCGATCTCGTCGGGCGCTTGCTGTGCCTGGACCCGCTGGGACGCCCGATCAACGCGGCCGAAGTCATCGATCGCCTGCAGGGCATCGCCTCGCTGCCCGACGAACCCGAGCTGGCGATTCGCGAGGGCTATCTCGCGAGCGCGGCGATGGTCGGGCGGCGACGGGAGATGGAGTTGTTCGAGGGCTGCACCTCGCAGGCGCGCATCGGGCACGGGCGGGCCGTGTTCGTCGAGGCGCAGACGGGGACGGGCAAATCACGCCTCATCGGGGAGTTTGCGCTGTCCGCTCAGCTCGCCGGCATGACCGCGTTGACCGCGAGCGCCGAGTCCGCGCGCTGGGACTCCTATGGCGTGGTCCGAGAGCTCGTCGCCGCCGCGATCGCGGCGCGGCCCAAGGACGTCCCCTCGCTGCCCCGTCCGGCGGCGTCCGTGCTGGCGCGCGTGTTTCCGGACCTGGCGCCCTCGCTGGGATCGGTGAGCGCCGTCGAGGCCGTGGCCGAGCCGGCGGAGGAGAGGCTGCGCATCCAGAGCGCGATGACCAGCTGGCTGCTCGCGCTCGCGCAGACCCAGCCGCTGGCGATCTTCGTCGACGACGTGCAGCGGTGTGACGAGGCCTCGGCGGCGGTGCTGGCGGGTCTGGCTCGCGGGGCCGAGACCAACCCCCTGATCGTCGTCGCGGCGATGCGGACCGAAGAGGATGTTCGCGCGCCGCAGGCCATCGCGTCGCTCCAGACTGCCGACGTGTGTTTGAGGCTCGACGGTTTGGGGGTCGACGAAGTGTTCGCGCTCGCGCGGTCGCTGTTCGGCGATGCCCCCCACGTAGAGCGCCTCGCCCAGTGGCTTCACCGATCCTCCGAGGGGTCGCCGCTGCACTGCACCGAGCTCGCGCGCATGCTGGTCGACGACCAGAAGGCCAGGCTGGTCGGGGGCGAGTGGATCTTGCCCAGCGACTACTCCGACCGCTCCATTCCGCCCGGCTTGGTTCAGGCGATGGACGCCCGCATCGCCCGGCTCGACGCTCCGGCGCGGTCGATGGCCCAGGTCCTCGCGGTCACCGGCCGAACCTTCGATCTGGCCACGATCGAGGCGCTGGTCGAGGTCGAGCCAGCGGTGATGTTCGCGGCACTCGATGCGCTCGTGTCCGAGTCGGTGCTGCTCGGCGATGGGCAGGACTATCGCTTTCGCCACGACGGTCTGCGCGAGGCGGCCATCCGTGACGTGGCGCCGGAGCGTCGCCGCGCGCTCCACCTTCGGGTGGCCGAAGTGCTGCGCTCCGAGCTCGAGAACGGGCGCGAGGCCGAGCTCGGCTTCCATCTGCTCCACGCCGGGCGCGACGAGGAAGCCGCGGCCTACTTGTCCGAGGCCGGCGAGCGGTTGTTCTACGATCAGGCGCTCAGCGACTGCGTGGCGCCGCTCGAGGCGGCCGCGGAGATCTACGCCCGCATCGATCCCGAACATCCGCGTCTCCTCGAGCTGCGCTTCATGTTGGTCGCGGCGGGGTGGATCTCCGACCGCGCCGCAGGCCTACGCCACATGATGCCCGCCGTCCTGGGGCTGCGAGAGCACGCCGGCATCGGCGCTGCCGACCGCATCGGCCGCTACGTCGGACGGCATCTGGGCCTGATCCTGGGCGTGCTCTGGACATCGGTCGTGTGGCTGTTTCGGCCGCGTTCGCGTCGGGGGCCACCTCCGTGGCGGACGCTGTCGACGTTCGCCGTGACGACCGGGTATGCGACCGCGCTCGAGTATGCCAACCACTCCCTCGAAGGCCTGCAGAAGCTCATCGATCTGACCCTCCCGCTCTCGGTCTTCAAGTGGAGCGTCAGCTACGCGATCTACCTCGGGCTGACCGCGTTCCCCGATCTCCTGATGGGGCGTCTCGCGGCGGCCCAGACCAAGCTGGAGGGGGCGCTCGCGCTGGTGCATGGCGATCGATTCGTGCTCTCGGCGTTCGAGCGCGACTTCGCCGGCGCCGGACTTCGCTCGCTCATCGCTCAGATCCAGGTCACCAACCTCGACCCCGCGCTGGACGAGAACCTGCAGGCGATGCGAGACGTGAAGCTGCGGTACCACGAGTTGGTCGCCGATACGTTCGCCGTGGCTGCGCTGCGCTTCCGGGGAGAGGAGCGGGAGGCCAAGGCGCTCGAAGCGTCGCTCGAAGCCGTCTCCGTCCAGCTCGGTTCATGGTCGACCGACGTCCAGCGGGTGCTGTTCAGCCACCCCGGCTACGGACTGTGCGGCGACATGCTCGGGCTGCGCCGAATGGCCGACACCCTCGAGACGCTGTGCGGGCAGGGCTTCGACTTTCGGGCCCGCCGCTCGCTGACGCGCGGGGAGTACCATCGGTGCCGAGCCGAGTGGGCCCAGGCCGAGGCGTTGCTCGAGCGGGCCATGTCGGAGCTGGCCCCGGAAGAGATGCTCACGCGGGTGTGGGCCGAGACCGCGCTGGCCGAGGTCAAGCTCGGACAGAACGATCCGGACGGGGCCAAGCGCCTCGCGCAGCGGGTGATCGACCGCGCGAAGGGTGGCGAGCTGCGCCAGCGTTCCGTCGAGCTCCGGGCGCAGCGGGCGTTGGCGCTGGCCGAGGCCGCGCTCGGCGACCTGGACGGGGCGGCCGAGCGTCTCGAAGAGGCGATCGAGTCGGCCCGCGACGCCAAAGCGTCCGCACAGGTCGGACTTTGCCATGAGGCTCGTGCCAAGGTGGCGCACTTGGCCGATCAACCGATGCAGTACATGGTGCACACCGCAGAGGCGAGCCGCTGGCTGCGGCCGACCGGAAACCCGGCGCTTATCGCCGTCGCAGAGAAGCTCGTCGAGTTTGCCGCCGGCCATGACGAGGACACGTCGATCGACACCGGGGTGGCCGACTCGACGACCGCGGTCAGCGTCTCCAGCAGCCGCGGCTACACCGTCGACCGAGGCAAGAGCAAGCCATGAGCATCTCCAAGCGAGTTCGAGCGGTCGCGCACATCGCTGCCGACGAGATGCTCACCCGGGTGATCGGGGGTCCCAAGCTCTACGCCGAAGGCTTCGGGTCCCTCGCGGAACTCGACACCCTCGTCGACACGATTCGAACCTACGACGCCGACACACCGCCGCCCGTGCCCGAGATACGCTGGCGAGAAGAACGTCGCACCGCGTTGGGGACCGTGCGCCCGGGCACCTTCGCGAGCCCCGCGGCGGCGATGCTGCCCGCGGAGGCGCGCCTGGCCCACGTCGAGTTCCACGAACCCAGGGGGCATCTGGGAGGTCGCGTGTGCTTGCTGCTCGCGGCGACTGGCGAGGAAGGGTACGGCCTTCGTCGCCGACTCGTGCAGGCGCTGCTGCGCGAAGGGGTCGGGGCACTGCTGCTCGAGAATCCATTCTACGGGCAGCGGCGACCCCACGGTCAGCGCTTGTCGCTGCTGCGCACGGTTCGGGACCAGTTCGCGATGAACACCGCGACCGTCGACGAGGCGCGGGCGCTGCTGCGATGGCTCAGGGACCAGGGGCACGTCCCGGGCACGTCGGGCTACAGCCAGGGCGGCATGATGGCGTCCTTCGCCGCCGCGCTGAGTGACTTCCCCGTCGCGGCGGTTCCCTGCGCGTCGGGGTTGCGGGCGGCGCCCATCTTCACCGAGAACGCGCTGCAGCGGCGCTTCGACTGGCGGGCCCTGGGTCGAGCCTTCGGCAGCGAGGACGCGGCGCGAGCCCACTTCGCAGCCTGCCTGCAGCCGGTCGACATCGGTCGCTTCACCCCGCCCGTGCGCCCCGAGGCCGCGATCCTGGTCGGGGCACGACACGACCGCTACATCCCCAACCACGAGGTGGAGGCGCTGCACGAGCACTGGAGCGGCTCGGAGCTGCGCTGGGTCGACACCGGCCACCTCACCGGCGCGCTGCTCGGCAAGCCAGCCCACGTCCGGGCGATCATCGACGCGTACGACCGGCTGTGAACCGGGCTCGCGCGGGCTAGAGAGGACCCACGAAGATGTCCAGGCTCGAGCCCGGCACGGTGACCTCGGCCAGCGGCAGGTTGGGAAAGTAGCCGCCCGCGTTGTCGTCGAAGAAGTTGTCTCCGTCGATGTCGCACTGCGACGTCACGTAGCCGGTGTCGCCCGGGACGACGACGTCGCCGATCTCGTCGCTGTCGATGGTGAAGGGCTGCGGGAACGCGTCGATGGTGAAGGGGCGGCTGAAGGTCGTCGCGGTCGAGATGCCCGAGGATGGGTTGATCTGGCCGGGCAGGTGAAAGCGGACCGTGCAGGTGATCGGCAACGCGTAGCCGCCACCGTTGTCGTTGAAGCTGCCCGAGAGGACGACGTAGGTCCCACCGGTCGAGTCGGAGCTGCTTGCGTCGGTATCCGTATCGGTGTCCATATCCGTATCCGTATCCGTACCTGAGCTCGTGCTGGATCCCGTGCCGGAGCCGGGGGAGGAGACGCCACCCACCGGCCCCGCACTCGCTCCGCCGCTGCCCACCGGCGGAGGATTGCGCTCTTCCACTTCGCCGCAGGCGGGAGCGAACAGCATCACAAGAGCGAAGCACGAGACGCGACTTTGCATCGCGACGATTGAACC
Source organism: uncultured bacterium (assembly GCA_963761755.1). Taxonomy (GTDB): domain Bacteria; phylum Myxococcota_A; class Polyangia; order Nannocystales; family Nannocystaceae; genus CAJXVA01. The sequence goes on along the minus strand of CAVXIC010000010.1, from coordinate 52,035 downwards.
ACGAAACGCCGCACTCGGGCGAATGTGTCGCAGACGGCGTGCGTGGATCGAGGGCGGGACGCTAGCGACGCGCGAGGCTCTCGATGGCCGAGATGAGCGCTTCACCCGAGACCGGCTTTCGCAGACACGCCGCGTGACCCAGGCGCTGGCACTCCTGCTCGATATCCGGCTGCGCCGTGCCGGTCAGAAACAAAATGGGCAGGTCGGTGTCGCGAGCGCGAAGGATTCGCGCGAGCTCGATCCCCGACATCACCGGCATGTCGACGTCGAGGATGACGAGCCCGAGCTCGAGGTCTTCAATGGCGGAGGCGGCCTCCGGGCCGGAATCAAACGAGAGCACTTGCACGCCGGGTAGCGCGCGCTCGATCCGTTCGCGAGAGACGGCGAGCAGCTCGCGGTCGTCGTCAACCAACACGATCGGCCGAATCGACGATGCATCTCCGCTGCTCATAACGACGTTTATAACGCCGTTACACCGCAGAGTCTCGTCGCTAGAGTTCGATGTCCGTCCAGCCTCGACGTTGCCAGAGCATGGCGAACGCCCCTGCGGCCAGAGCGCGATACGCCAGCTGAACCGCCCAAATTGGCAGCAGGCCATACCCCAAGATCGGACCCAGTAGGAATGCGAGGGGCAGGAAGAGGCCCCACTGTAGTGCCACTGACACAATCATCACGACGCGGTTAGCGCCCGCGCCGAGCATCGCGTTCATCAGGACCATCCCGACGCCGTCGAACGCAATAAAGAGTCCCGCCAGGCGCATCGGCCACCGCGCGACTTCGAGCGCATCGGCCGAGTGCAAGAACGGAGAGAGGACCAGGTCGGGCGCGATGGCCATGGGAAGCCCGAGGCCTCCCATCACCCACACGGAGATCTTGGAGACGTCCCAGCCCCAGCGGTAGGCGTCTTCGGGGTCCTTTCGTCCGAGCGCTTGGCCCACGAGCGAGGCGGCGGCGATGCCGAGCGCGATGCCGGGGAGCAGGGCGACGAGGGTCACGTTGACCAGCGCGTTGGCGGCCGCAACGTCGACGGTCGAGTGGCCCTCTTCTCCCATCGCGATGTGACCGAGGATCCAGAACAAGACGTTGAAGCCGGCCGCGAACATGAACTGCTGCAGGCCATTGGGCAGCGCGAGCTTGAGGATCGACTCGAACGTCTTGCGCTCCGGCAGCGCCCGCAGGAAGCCGGCCTCTCGCGCGTGGCGAACACCGAGCCAGATGTAGAATCCCGCCCCGATGTACGTCGCGATCGCGCTCGAAACGCCAGCTCCGTAGGCACCCAAGGCGGGGGCGCCGAGGTTGCCGAAGATGAACACCCAGTTGAAGAAGATGTTGCACGCGTGCATCACCAGCAGCGTGCGCAGATAGAGCTTCGAGAGATCGACGGCGTTCCAGTAGCCTCGGAACGAGAAGTTCATCGCGACCGCACACATCGCCACCAGCCGGGCCTGGAGGTACGGCACGCCGATCTCGACCACCGCTGGGTCGGGGTTCTGCAGCGGGAAGAACCACGGCACCAGCATGTACAACCCGATCGAAAGCGGGATGCCGGCGACCAGGCCCATCAGGAGCGCGGCGTTGAGCGGGATGGCCGTCTCGTCGTCTCGACCTTCGCCCTTGCGGCGCGCGGCGATGCTCTGCACGCCGGCGGACAGGCCCGTGATGAACGAGAACGCGAGAAAGTTCGCAAACCCGCCGACGCCCACGGCCGCCACGGCGGCGTCTCCCTCCTGGGCGACCATGGCGAGGTCGACCAGGTTGAGCACGTTCTGGGACACCATGCCCCCGATGATGGGCAGCGCGATTCCGAGGATTCGCTTGTTCCGGTCGCGCACGCCTGCGCACTGAACCACCGACGGTGACGGCGGTCAACGGCTGGTTGGCCGGGGCCCGAACCAGGTCACTTCGACTCGGCGAAGTACAGGCCCATCAGGCACATCTCGTCGGAGCTGCCCAACCCGGCAGGGACGGGGTCGGCGACGTTCGAGGTGTCGTAGTCGCACGTCACGTGGACCATCGCGTCGCGACCGACGCGAACCGGATCCTCGTAGAAGTAGGCGCGTTGCCAGTTGAAGTCCCACTGGTGCACGTCCGCGACGCAGAGGTCGCCATCGGCCGACTCGAGGTCGATCGACATCCTCTTGCCGAATTTGTGCATGTGCGGCGTCACGCCCATCAGGTCGACCGCCGCGTAGTCCAGATCGCGGAACGACAGGATCTGATCGAAGGAGATGTCCCAGGAGTACTCGACGCTCTCCTGACCAGGCTCGAGCTCGACGCCGCCGGGCAAGAGCCCTTGAGAGAGGAACTTGTCCCACAGCACTTGGATGCCTTCGCGATCGACCGATTCCGCCCACTGCAGGTCGAGTGCGGTCTCATCGGGCCCGTTCTCGTCCGCGATCGCGTAGTGGATCTGGACCACGAGGATGTCGCCCTCGGCGAAGCGGATTCCCGTCTCGAAGGGGTAGTTCTGGGCGCCGCCGCCGGGCGCCCACGCCACGGGGACGCCGCTGGCCTGCAGCCCCTCTCCGGCGCTGCCGAAGCAGGACCACCCCGGTGCGTCGTCGGCCGCCTCGAGTTCGGCGAGGACCTCGGCGTTGCTGCCCCGAGAGGGGATGATGCGATAGCCGAGCAGGTGATGAACGATCGCGGCGTTGTCGGGGAGCACGTCGTAGCCGGTGAGGAATCGCTGTGCGTCCAGACCGAGGTCGACGGCGAAGCAGCGGTAGTCGTCCACGCCTTGGGCGTCGCTGGGTTCGTAGACGGGGATCTTGACCTGCTCCACGGTGCCGCGGCCGTCGAGCTCGGGGAGCACCGGCGGCTCGGGCGCTGCGAGGGTGTCCTCACCGGCGGCACGGTCTGAGGTCGACCAGCGAACGATGGTGTCGATCTCGTCGTCGGTGAGCCACGAAGGGCTGGCCCAGTCCCCGCACGAACCGTCGGCGGTCATGGCGAAGGGCGGCATCGTACGGGACTGCACGACGGCCGCGATCGCGGGCGCGGTCGCCTCGACGCTCTCGTAGGAGTCCAGCGAGAACGGGGCCGTCGCGCCGTCGGTGTGGCAGACTTCGCAGTGCTTCGCCATCAGCGGGCGGATGTCCTCGTAGTAGGTCAGCACCTCGCCGCCGCCCGAGCTCGAGCTGTCGGCGAGACCCGAGCTCGAGGAGCCGATGGCGTCCGATTCTGCCTCGGTCCCGGTCTCGCCGGAGCCCGCAACAGCCCAGGACTCGTCACTCGTGCATCCCACCGCACTGAGCGCCGTCGCCGCGAGGGCGACGTGAAGCGGTGTTCGGGAGAGCGAGTGCAGTCGCGGCATCACGGCGGGAGAGGGCACCGAACCGAGGATCTTGCGAAAAAAGATCACTCGAACTCACGGTGATCACCCGCCCGTAAATCTGGCTACTAGCGAGGGATGACCGCGCAGCTCGTCCAGTCGAGGTCGCCTGAGGCCTGCATGTAGATCTTCACGTCCTCGGTCTTGGGCCGTGCGTAGATCTTGTGTTGCAGGCGGCCATCCGAAGACGGGGTGGTCGACTGCTGTCGCAGGAACTTCCCATCCGCGTAATCCATGGTGAGGATCGACTTCGACCCGCTGAACCGGCACTCGACGTCGTACTCCTTGTTTCGCTCCGCCCGGAAGTGGACCCAAAGCTGGGTGTGTTTGTCCATCTTCACCCGGTTGGCCGTCGTTTCCACCTGCGGCGCCCGATGGACGTTGAGCGAAACGCCCTTGTCGAAGAGCACCCGGGGCGAGAGCGTGGCGCGGACCGTCAGCCCGCCGGTCAACGCCTGGGGAGGAATGACCGGCTTGCCCGGAAAGTTCCGCGTCGGCTTCACCAGGGGGCCGTTGGGCAGCGGTGCGGCTACAGCGGTGCTACCCGCGACGAGCCCGACACCGAGGGCAAATCCGAGGGCGATCGAACGATACGAGGCGGTCATGTCGTGGCAGTACCACCTCGCGCCGAGGTGTTACGCTGCGACCGCCCGCGCCCGCTACTCGAGAGGACGGGGGTGGAAAATACCATTCTGGAAGTAGTGTGCTGACGCCCGTGTCAGCGAAGAGGGAGTCGGCGGGCCGCTCCCGGACCTCGAGGGCTCCGCGAATCCTGGCCCGGAGCTGGGCATCGGAGAGCTCGGGCATGATGGGCGGCCGGTCGAGCATGAGGACCGCGGTCTCGGGCAGGGTGCACCGCTGGGCGAAGGCCGCCCGCCCCGAGCGCTGCGAGCTCCGCCGATGCTTGTGCTGAACCTTCTTGGACCACAGCCCCACCCGCGGCCTGACGACCACGTACTCCTTGCCGTACTCGAGCCGCCGAGAGTTCGATCCCTTCCACTGCTTGGTGGAGCGGACGATGCCCGCGGCGACCGCGTTGGCGAGGGTGTAGACGCAGTGCTCGAACACCTTGTCCTCGCCGTGCACGGTCTGGATGCCCGGCTCGCGGTCGAAGAACGCTCCGCTCCTGCCGCGCACCGCGTTGAGCTCGCGCGCGATGAGAGCGTTGAGGTCTTGAAGAAAGTCGGTGATGCGGCCGCAGGCGTTGCACGCCACGAGATGGTAGTGGCTCGAGAGGAACTCGAACTCGTAGAACTTCATCCCGTAGCGCAGGCGGTAGCGCATCGAGACGACCGCGAAGCAGTAGTCGACGACCCTGCGGACCACCGCCGTCGGCACCAGGCGATAGCTCTGGTGCACGCAAGGGCAGGTGACGAAGACGGTGGTGCCCGAGTAGAGGTTCCGCGGTTGTGACATCGCAGCGGGGTAGTCGGCCGTCGGCGTGGACTGTTGCGCTCGTAGAGCGAGGTCCCCACTCGTAGGCGTGACCCTGTCCGTCAGGTGCACGTCCTTGGGGACTCTGCGAGGGCTCTCCGAGCGGGGGGCACGTGGCGGTCGCGGCACGTCGCTTGCAGATCCCTGACCATGGTTGCCGCGCACCCCCCCGCGATCAGCTCCACGCGCCGAGCATCCCGGGCACTGGCACTTCTCGGACGCTCGAGGAGGCTCGTCACCTGTCTGGATACAGCCGGCGCAGCTCGTGTCCGAGCCTGAGGTCGTGCACGGATTCGTAGCGCGCCGAGAGGTCGAGGCGCAGGTAGTGTTTGTTGCGGTCGTCGAGGCCGAAGGAGGTCGAGACGCAGATCTGCTCGTCGCCGACCTTCTCGTAGCCGTCGGGGACCACGTCGTGGCCGTATGCGACGAAGCCGGCGGGATGGGAATTGAGCGAGGTCGCCGCCAAGAACGCTCGGGCGTGTTCGGGGGCGGCGTAGCGCGACCACAGCAGCGCGCCCAGGGTGGTCGACTCGTGCATGCCCATGATCGACGCGTCATCGAAGCCGCCGTAGTCCAGCGCGTCGAAGTCCTCGAGGTTGGTTTCGGTGCGGCGTGGCGCGGCGTGGCAGAAGGTGGCGCCGCACGGGGCGACCGCGATGAGCGGCATGTCGGCCATGAAGTCGCGCACCCGATCGACGTCGTCCCCGAGGCGGGCGTTGAGCACCGCGGCTTCGTCCGCGTGGAACTTGCTCACGACCGGGCCGCCGACGTGGGCGTGTTCATGATTGCCCAGCAGCCCGACCGCCAGCTCCCGGGAGGAGAACTCGATGAAGTCGAGGATGACGTCGTCGCTGCGGTCTTCGTAGAACGTGCCGAGGAAGTCGGGCCAAGTCTCGGGCGTGCCGATCGCTTCGCTCGGCCCGTGCACCATGTCCCCGCAGAACAGGAGAATGGGGCGGTTGCCCTGGGCCTTCTCGCGCGCGTAGATCTCCTTGAGCGCGACGTAGTCGGACCAGTTTCCCTGGAGGTCGGTCGCGACGAGCAGCACGCCGTCTCCGGGAAGACGCGCAACCTTCGTGCCGTGCCACCATCCTGGCGCAAGCGATTCTCCCCACATGTCGGTCGGGAACCGTAGCAGCCCCAGCAGAACCTTGCTCGCCGGCCGCTCGGCCGCTTTCGCCAGGTGGTCGGAAACGAGCGAGACACTCCCTCCGAGCCAAACCGTCTCTCTCCGAGACACAAGCCTCCGCCCCCACGGGTGTGAGACACTCGCGAAGGCGTGTCGTCGACGATCGAGGTGCTGACGCTGGAGAGCGATGGAGACACGGTTCGGTCTCTCCACGACGTCTTGCGCCGACACAATCGCGCATTTCGTGTGACACCGGCCCCCAATCCGGACGCCGCGCTCGCAATCCTCGATGTCCGGCCGGTTCAGCTGATGTTGGTCGATCTGGACATGCCCGGCGCCGGGCTGGCGTTTCTCGAGACGTTGCGCGCGCGGGTGGCCGACCTCCCGATCGTCGTCATGAGCGCGCGTGACTCCGCGCGGGCGGCCGTCGGCGCCTTGAAGGCTGGCGCCCGCGACTTCCTCGTCAAGCCGCTCGACGCCGCCGAGCTCGTGCACAGCCTCGACGAAGTCGCCCGCACGATCCGCGCCGAACCCGAGCGGCGCCGCTCCATCGGTTCGATCAGCTTCTCGGACATCATCGGTGACTGCGAAGCCATGCGGGAGGTGTACGAGCACGTCGCGACCGTCCGCAACTCGAAGATCGCGGTCTTCGTGACGGGGGAGACCGGGACCGGCAAGGAGCTGGTCACGCGTGCGATCCACCGGGCAGGTCCCCGAGCCGCGGCTCCCTTCGTGGCGATCAACTGCGGTGCGATCCCCGATGAGCTGCAGGAGATCGAGCTGTTCGGGACCGAGCCGGGTGCGGACGCGACCGAGCGGGTCGGACGTCTCGAGCATGCCCACGGCGGGACGCTCTTCTTAGACGAGGTGGGCGAGCTCAGCGCGGGCGCGCAGGTTCGGCTCCTTCGGGTCCTGCAGGACGGTGTGTTCACCCGCGTTGGCGGCACGAACCCAATCTCCTGCGACGTTCGCATCATCTCTGCGACCCATCGCGATGTTCAGTCGCTGGTGGCCGATGGGAGCTTTCGCGAGGACCTCTACTACCGGCTCATCGTCTACCCGATCCTCATGCCGCCGCTGCGCGAGCGAGGTGGCGACGTGGGGCGACTGGTCGCCCACATGGTCGAGAAGTTTGCGCCCGACGTCGGTCATTCGGTCGGCGGACTGAGCCCCGAAGCGTTCGAGTGCATCGAGCGCTACGCCTGGCCAGGCAACGTGCGCGAGCTGGAGAACGTCGTCCATCGGGCGATGCTGCTGGCCCAGGACGGGTTGATCACCAAGAGCTGTCTCCCCGAAAATATCCGAACCGGCCGCGGGCTCGACGCCGCGCACGGCGCCAACGGATCGGGGCACCCCGAAGAGTCCAAGCTCTCTCTCGCCGACGCGGAGAAGCACGCGATCGTGCGGGCGCTCGAGGTGTCTGGCGGCAACGTCACAAAGGCCGCACGCCGCCTGGGCATCGCTCGCGCGACCATCTACCGCAAGATGCAGCGCTTGGGCGTGGCGCATCCGCGTTCGGGCGACTGAGATCCGTCTCGCTACAGGGACGGCCGTCCAGCCGCCACCCATGCCTCTCGCACGCGCTTGACGTTCTCGATGGCCGATACCACCTCATCGAGTGCTTCCATCTCCTCCTCCGTTGGCGCCTCGAACCCCGGAGCCGACGGCGGCAGCCATCCACGAAGCCGTCGCGCGCCCTCTTGAGCCCGAACATACCGATCCATCGCGTCGCGCAGTTCGGTGGAAACCTGCTCCATGCCGCCAGAGTAGCGCCTCGTTCGGACGCGTGGAGCACCTGCCCGGGGGCCGCTCAACGCCAGTGGTCCATCGCGGCAGCAACCGCCGCGGGCGTCTCGGCGCGTCCGCGAAACCGGGCGAGCGACCGGAGGTATAGGGCGACGAACAGCGGATGCTGCGATGGGGGGACCGGTTGCTCTTGCACGAAGAGCAGCATCGCTCGGACGAGGAACGCGAGCCCGCCGTTGCTGGTCCTGTCGGCCTGTTCTGCGAGCTGGACGAGCGTGGCGACGACGTGCGCGTCTCCCCCCGAGCTAAAGACACGGTCGACGGCACCATGATGATCGGCGTCGGGCTCGACCAGCTCGGGAACGCATGCGTCGAAGACGGGGAAGAACGCCAACTCAGGGACGGCGGTGAGCAGCGCGTCGACGGCTTCGGGTGTCCCCGGCTCGGGTGATCCCGGTCTCAACTCGGGCCGGCTCGTCATGGCTGCGAGGCGGGCGGGTTCGGACGCGTACGGCGTTCGTTGCGGGCCTCTTGCACCGCCTTCTTGGCCGCCGCCAGCTTGGGCGCGAGCTCGAGGTGCACCTCGTTGAGCTTGCCGATCAGCGCGGCGTCCAGACCACTTCGTTCATCGATCGTCCTGTACAGCAGGTCGAAGGCCTCGATCGCCTTCGGGCTGAACTCGCGGTGCGCGGCGTCGTCGGCCGCCCGCTGCTGGGTGCGGTTCGTCGGCTTGACCGCGCCGACCGCCGCTTCGACATCGATCGCCTCGTCCCCGATCCACGCGAGCGTGTTCTCGATGACCCGCTTGGGGTCGGCAAGCAAGCCGTCGTACGACTGCACGTGCACCCGAAACCTGCGGGTGACGATGTCCCGAATGAGCGAGAAGTTCTCCGACCACCACTCCAACACCGGCGGGATTCGAGGCGGCCGCGGCCGGTCGACCTTGTCCGCTCTGGCTTCGTCCTCCATCGCGTAGAGGCGCTCGAGCGAGTCGTGATACTCGCGCCAATGTCGGACCGTGGCGACGACCGACCCGATGTACGCGCGGTCGGTTCGGACGAGCCCGGGGATGAAGACCTTGACGACGTGCCGCTCGACCTGCTCGGGGAAGAAGTACGCGCCCGTCCTCGGATGCGGGTTGGTCCGGTAGTAGATGCCTTGTCGCAGGATCGACTCGTAGAAGCCGTCCGGGTTGGCGCCCTTGAGCGTCTCCCCCCAGTTCCGGGGGAACGCCTCTCCAAATGCTGGAAACCCGGCCGCGGTGAGGATCTGCATCCACATCGAGGTCCCGGACCGCTTGGTTCCGGTGACGATCAGCATCGCATCAGAACGGGCAGTCGATGGGAATGAAGGGGTCCATCACTTCGAAGTAGCCCGCGCGGTAGACACCGGACTGCCCGGGCGAGAGGACCCAGTGTTCGGCGAGCGGCGCCATGGACTCGCCTTGCTCGTCGCTCACTCCAGGGAAGCTGTTGTTGGAGTAGTGCAGGAACATCCCTGCTTGGTTCCAGCTTTCCTGGAGTCTGCGGATGGGGGCGCATGCGTTCGACAGAGGGTTGTCGAGCTGCGCCAGCCAGCGGTGCTGCGTACCGGGCAATGGCGCGAGAGACACGATCCTCGCCGACGGACCTTGCTGATTGTAGCAATTCTCGTAGCAGTACTCGTCGTCGCAATAGTCGTCGTAATAGTCGCAGTAGCAATTCTCGTAGCAGTATTCCTCGCCGGTCACCCACGAGACGTCTTGGTAGTTCGTGCCGCTGTACTCGTACCCGTTGCCGTAGTAGTTGGAGAACGCGACGCTGAGTCTGAACGAGTCGACGTTGACCTCGCTGGCGGAGCTCATCGCTTCGTTGAACACCAGCTCGAGAGTGACCGGGTCGATCAGACGGACGTCGACGAGCATCGGCGGGCCATCGACGTTGCCGTCGGTGGGGTCCGTCGGGTCGGTGGGGTCCGTCGGGTCGGTGGGGTCCGTCGGGTCCACTGTGGGATCGCTGGGATCTGCTGGGATCGCTGGGATCTGCTGGGGTCCGAAGGGTCCGACGGGTCCGTGCCCCCCGACTCGGTGTCGCCGGTCGATCCACCCGTTGGCGACTGGTTGATCAGCGCCTGGTCCAACAAGACGCGGTCCACGCACCCGGTGACGGTCAGCGATCCTCCCGCGATCGCTGCATGCACCCACCCTCCAAACCGAAATCCAAGCATGGAACTAACATTTCAGACGGTCCGGTTCCGGTCAACCAACCTGCGATGGCTCGACGCGGCGAGGACGCCAGTACCCCGATCTCCCGCTGGGGGGCAGATGCGCGCTTCTGCCGCCTGCGGCCTCCGGGCACAACCGTTCAGCGGCGTGCGAGCCGATGTGGACCAAGGGCCGCGTGCTCGTTGCTCCCCCAACACGCGACCTGGCCGGACTTCCGGACCGCACAGCTGTGGCCGGTGCCCAACGACAGATCGATGGCGTCGGTCACCCCGCGCACCGGCCCCGGCTTGAGACGTCCGCCCGAGATGGGGCCACCGGTCTGGCCCTTGTCGTTGGAGCCCCAACACACGACCCGCCCTGTCTTCAAGCGTGCGCAGCTGTGTCGGTCACCGGCGGCCAGCTCGGCGATGTTCTGCAGGCCCTCGATGGGAACGGGGGTGTCGTGCTTGCGGTTCGTTGCCTTCACGCCGAGCTGACCGTCGCTGTTGGAGCCCCAGCACCACACCGCGCCGGCCTTGCGCTGGACGCAGCTGTGATTGTCGCCGCTGATGAGCGCGACGCCGTCGCGAATGCCCTGGACCTCGACCGCGTTGATTCGACTCCCGCTCTTGCCGTCACCCAGCTGCCCTTCGGTATTGCGGCCCCAGCACTTGACCTTGCCGGACGTCTCGAGCGCACATACGTGGTTTGCGCCGGAGGCGAGCTGCGCGATGGGTCCCAATCGACCGATCGTCATCGGAGATGCGAACACGCGCTGGCTGTCGTCGCTGAGCTGACCGTTTTCTGCGTTGCCCCAGCACTTGACCTTGGCGTCACTGGTCAGCGCGCAGCCGTGATACTCGCCGAGCGAGAGTTGTTTGGCGTTCTTGATGCCGCGCACCTGCACCGTTTGTAGGGACATTGCGCCTGGGCTTCCGCCGCGTCCGTCGCCGAGTTGCCCGTCTTCGTTGTTGCCCCAACACACCACGGCACCGCCGATCTTGGAGCGCGCAGCTGAAGTCGCGGCCCACCTCGACTTGCGAGACGCGCTCGAGACCCCGCACCTTCGACAGCCGCGGCGTATCGACCCGCCCACCGTTGCCGAGCTGGCCGTAGGTGTTCTTGCCCCAACACAGGACGTCGCCGGACTTGCGCCGTCCGCAGGAGTGCTGGAAGCGAGACGCGACCTGGACGAAGGGGTTGGGTGGCGGCTGCGCCTGCCCGCCGCGCTGCGGGGGAGGTGTGGGCTGCGGGGTGGCTCTTGCCGGGGTGGTGGTCTTGGGTCTGGTCGACCAGTTGCAGCCGGCGATGCCCAGCAGGGCGCAAGCCAACACGATTGCTCCGTGGCGCATGTCGCCGGAGTATAGCGGGCGATGCCCGTCCCGTTCCGTCCTGTTCTGCCCCGCGTCGTGGTCGTTGGCGGAGGCACTGCCGGTCTCGCGAGCGCGTGGCAGCTCGCGGAGCGCGGCGCTCGGGTCACGGTGCTCGATCCCAACGAGGCGCCGCACGATCTGGGCAGCCACGGGGGCTACACGCGGGTGATCCGCCACGCCTACCACGAGGGCAAATCCTACGTGCCGTTGGTGCGCGAAGCGGATCGCATGTGGAGTGAACTCGAGCGAGCGCCAGGCGAGCTGTTGGCGCGGACCGGGATGATCGAGATCGGTGCGCGAGATGATCCCGGCTTCGAGGCGGTCGTCGATGCCTGCGAGTCCTACGACATCGAGCATCGCCTGCTCCGCGTGGGCGAGCTGAGGGCCGAGTATCCCTTCGATGTCCCCGATGGGTGGCTTGGATGCTTCACGCCGACCGGCGGCTACCTCCGGGTTGGTGCGTGCCTGAACGCCATGCGCCAGCGGGCGGAAGAGGCGGGCGTGACCGTACGCAGCGAGCGGGTCGTCGCCGTCGAGCCCGGTCGGGTGTCGTTGGAAGGCGGCGCAATCGATACCGATGCCATCGTGGTGACCGCCGGGGCCTCCACGCCGGCGCTGCTTCCCGATCTGCCGCTGCGACCGGTTCGGCGCGTCCTGTTCTGGTTGCGCGCACCGTCGCGCTGGCCGCTCCCGCGCACGCTCCCGGTTTGGGGTGTCTTCGACGCAGGGAGCTTCTTCTACGGCTTTCCGCCGGGCGACGAGGGGCTCCGCGGGTTCAAGCTGGCGTGCCACACGAGCCTGGCCGACCCTCGGCTCGACGACGCCATCGACCCCGGCGCGCTGAACCGAGCGCTGGAGCCCGAAGACTGGGCTCCCGTGCTCGAGTTCCTCCGGACGCGTCTGCCGAGCGTCGGCACCGACCGAATCGCGCACCGCGTGTGCATGTACACGATCACCCCGTCGTGGGACTTCCTCATCGATCGACATCCCGCAATGGCCGGGGTGGTGATCGTCGGAGGCCTGTCCGGACACGGCTTCAAGTTCGCGCCGGCGCTGGGGCGGATCGTCGCCGACCTGGTGTTGACCGACGCACCGCCGCAGCCGGAGTTCTGCTGGTCGCGACACCGAGCGTGAAGCGTTCGATGACGCGTCGTGCCGCGTGAACGATACACTTCCGCCCGATGGATGCGGCTCTGAACGACGAAGCGGTCGAGAACCTCGTTACACAGTTCAGCTCCTCGCTCGACTTCTACCGCGAGCTCGTTCAGAACAGCATCGACGCAGGGAGTTCCGCCGTCGAGGTGTGGCTGGAGTTCGAGCCCGGGGAGGGGGTCGAGGGCGTCATCTCGATCCATGTCGACGACTTCGGCGAAGGCATGAACGAGGAGATCATCGACAACCAGCTCACGAAGCTGTTCTCGTCGACCAAGGAGAACGACCTCACCAAGATTGGCAAGTTCGGGATCGGGTTCGTCTCCGTCTTCGCACTTCGACCCAAGGGGGTGCTCGTGCAGACGGGCCGCGACGGTGAGTGTTGGGAGATCTTCTTCGACCACGACCGCTCGTTCATGAAGTCCCGCCTCGATGTCGCGGTGGAAGGGACGCAGATCACCATGTTCCTCGAAGGTGGGCGAGGGCGGTACCGCGAGCTGGTTCGGGGCACCCGGGATGCGCTGCTCAAGTGGTGCGCGCACTCCGACACCGAGATCACGTTCGAGGACCGAAGCCCGGCGGGGGTGGACGGCGCAGGTGTGGAGTCGATCAACGCCCCGTTCGAGGTCGACGCCGACTTCGTCGCGGCCGTTCGCCATCCGGGGACGGAGATCTCGGTGGGATTCTCTCGGACGCCGCTGTACGGATTCTACAACAAGGGGCTGGCGCTCGCCGTCACCTCCGCTGGGCACGAAATCCTCGAGGGGCGGGCGGCTCGGTTCGGCCATGTCTCCTTCAAGATCAAGTCCCGCTACTTGGAGCACACGCTCTCCCGCGAGACGGTGATGCGGGACGCCAACTTCGACAAGGCGATGGCGCTGCTCGAGGACGCGATCGTCGGTCCCCTGCACGAGGCGGTGTTGGACACGCTCGAGGCTGCATGCGCACGTCCGGGATGGACCCTGGCCCAGAGGACTCGCTACGAGGCGGGGATGGACTACCTCGCGCGCGAGCCAGGCGACGCGCTGCTCAACGTCGGAGAGCGCGCGGCTGTGCGGACCGTCGACGGGCGGGCGCTGACGTTTGCAGCGATCAAGGCGGCCTTCGATCGCGATGCCCGAGTCTTCGTCGCGGACGCACCCTCTTCGCTCACCGAGTCCCTGCGGACCGCTGGCACACCCGTCATCCTCGGCGGAGGCGGGCACATCGCCGGCGACGGTACGGATTCGGTCTCTGCGGTGCTCGTTCGCTACCTCTGGCTGCACGCCAAGGCGGAGGTCGCCGGGATCGCGCGCCGCTTGGTGGGGCAAGACTTGCTCGCGATGATCAAAGCGAAGGTCGTGCACCCCGAAGTCGCGCTGGTGCATGCGTCCCCGATCCCCGAGGCCGCCCCCGAAGTCGAAGGGCTGCTCTGGGACACCGCGGAGACGCTGAGGGTGGCCAACCAACGATACGGTGAGATCGTGCCCGGAACCGTCCAGGGAAGCCCGGAGTTCCCGTGTTTGTTTGCGATGGGCCCAACGATTTCCGCGGTGATGCAGCGACCACCGACGGGGATGTACGACCGGGGATGGTTGGAACGCCCTGCGGTCATGGTCAACGTCGAGCATGGCCATGTGCGAGCCCTGCTGGGCCTGCGGGAGACGGATCGCGCGATGGCGGCATACTGCTTGGCCAAGGCGATCTTGCTCGAGGAGGACCGCAACCTCGATGATGATCAAGTCCTTGCCGACGCAGCGATGGAGGTGACGCGATGACCTCCACGGCCGCCGTCATCGCCCGGGCCCGAGCCGGAGGGGAGTACTCCGAGCGCAAGCGCTTCTCGATCGCCCGAGGACGCGCCATCGAGAAGATGCGGCGCTTCGCGCTCGCAGACCCCTACTTCTACATCCTCGAGCTGATCCAGGCCGCGGTCGCCAACGAAGCTCGCTTCATCGAGATCTCGATGGAGGACGGAGACGTCACGCTCGCCTATCTCGGCGGTGGACTTCGCCGAGAGGACCTTGCGAACCTCTTTGACTACCTGTTCGCGTCCAAGGACCGCGCAAACGTGGGCCACCTTCGTGAACTGGCGCTGGGCATCAACGCAGCGCTCTTGTTCCAGCCCACGCGCGTGATCGTCGAGTCCGGGGATGGCACGCTGTCTGGAACCACGCGCCTGGAAATCCATGGTGATCACGACGCCGTCGATCTCGGGACGCCGCAGCAGCCCCTCAGGGGCACCTTCGTGCGCATCGAGGGCATGCAGCGGGCCAAGCTGCCCCGGGTGCTGCGGCGGGTGCTGATGGGCGACCCGCGTCCCCGCGAAGCTGACGTCATCGACATGCGTTGCCTCGCCGCTCCGGTGCCGATCATCCTCAACGACGAAGCGTTGTTCGGTTTCTCCGCCCAGCGCATGCCCGCCATGCTCGGCTACCAGCGCGTGCTGTCGTTCGACGAGGGCGACCTCTACGGAACGTTGGCCCTGGGACGCCCCGACCAAGAGGGGAAGTTCGACCTGCTGATGTGGGGCGTGCTCGTGCAGTCCAAGGCCCATCGTCTGTTCCCCGATGCGTCGATCTCGGGGATCGTCTGCTTCGACCGCCTGCGCAAGACCGCCGATCACTCCGGCATCGTCGACGACCAGCGCATGGCGGAGATGTGGGCGCGTCTGCGTCCCCATGCCCAGAGGTTGCTGCACGGGGAGGGCGCTCGGACCGCGACCGTGCTCTCGCAGCTCGACGGCACGATCGTCCCGGCCATCGAGGTTCGCCCCTTGATGCAGGAGACCCGGCGAATCATCCTCGCGCCCCCCGGAAGCGAAACGAGCGAGCGCGATCGCGGGGTGGCGCGGGAGATCGGTCGAAGGCTGGGTGCACCAGTCTTTCTTGGGCACGAGACGATGGTGCCGTCCTTGCGGGCGATGTCCGGAGGTGAGCTCTCTGTCATCGCGCTCGATCCCACGCGTGCGCAGGACGTGGACTTCTATCGGCAGCCCGTGTCGTCCCCACCCCCGCGGCCTTGGCTCACCCCGGTGATCGAGCTGGAGTCGCTCTCGACCGCAGATGTCCTCGCGCGCGTCATTGCGTTGCACGACGGGCGAAGCGAGGACGACCTCGAGGTGGTGGCCGAGGCGCGCAGGAAGGCGGGGTTGTTGGGCACCGGAGACCGCGTCGAGGCGGCCGTCTTCACCCCGGAGAACACGCTGTTCGCCGAAGCGCTGCACGTCGAGCTCGTGACCTCCGAGCGCCTGCTCTGGTCGGGCACGCTACCGTCCTCCCACCCTGGGCACATTCTGCGCATCGTGCTGCCCGACGCACGACGTTCGGTCGTGGTCCACGAGCGCATCGAAGGTGCTCGCGATGCGCTGTGTGTCGACATCGCGCGCGCGATGGCGCTGCATGCCGGCCCGGCGCTGCGCAGGGCCTTCAACCGAGCCGTCGAGGGGCTGGTGGATCTCGAAGTGGAACCCGGCACGCCCGCAGCCGCGCTGGCCCTGCGCGCTGCCGTTCGAAGCTGCATCCCGAGGCTCGCGCATGCCGGGGGCGGGGAGCCACGCCTCGCGCTCGATCAGGTCGAGGCGCGCCACATCGATCTCTGTGCGCTTCGGGTGTTTCGAACGCTGAACGGGACAGCGATCACGCTGAGCGATCTGACGGACCTGATGCTGACCTGTGAGGGGCTGGTGTATGGCGTGGTCGAGGAGACCGCCTGCGATCTCGAAGGTCTCGACACGTCCAAGATCCTGCGGCTCTCGCGGGAGGAGGAGCGCTCGCTGATCCTGCTGCTGGGAGACAGCTGCTACGTTCGCGTCGACATGCGGGAGGTGCTCGCCCAGGACGGGGCGGCCCAGGTTCGTGACGTCGCTGCGGGACTCCGAGCGTATCCGGACCATCCGCTCCTCGTCGAGAGCGGCGATCCTTCCGCGTCGGAAGAAGCCCTCGTGCGGGCGCTGATCGAACGGCTCATGGGCCACGCGCCCGCGTCCCCCGAGACGGCCGCTGGACGGGAGGCGTGGCAGGAGTGTCGTCGCCACGCCGCTCGCGTCTTGCAGCGCTACGTGTGCGAGGTGCTTTGGCGCGGCGTGGAGACGCCCGTCCCCGAGGTCTTCGACCTCCCGCTCTTCCTCGATCCCGAAGGCGGAGCACACGGGATCGCCGAGGTCATCGACGCAATGCGGCGGCCTGGAGCCCTCCCGCTGGTCTATGGCCACGCGCTCGGGGGCTCTGAGCTGGGCGCGCTCACCCGAGCTGCTCAGCGAGGGCAAGGCGCCCGAGGAGAACCGCACACGGTCGCCGCCTCGAGCTGGCTGCATCACTGTCTGTCGCGCCTGGGTCCAGTGCGCGTGGCGTTCGACTTTGCGCTCGCGCCCGCCGACGCGCCCAGGTTCGATGAGCGGACCTCGTGGCTGGAGTCGGCGGTGGTGGAGGCGCCCGGCGTTCAAGGTGTCGTCGGCATTTCGAACCATCCGGTGAACCACATGGACATCGCCGTGGTGACCAGCGATGGTCAGCGGTCTCGTGCGCTGGCGTCGGTCGCGATCGCGTACGGGTGTGTCGGGTGGATCCGTCTGGATGTCCGCAGTGGCTGGAACGGTGCGCAGCAGGGGGAGCTGGAACGCTCGGTCCGCGCCGCGTGCGAGGCGTGTCTCGAAGCCGTGTTCGTCCGGCTCACGCGGGAGCCGGATCTCCCCCAACGTGCCCGGTGCGAGTCGTTGTTGCTGGACTACGCGGCGCGCAACTTGTCGTTGATCGTCCAAGCCGACCCTCGACCGCGGCCGGCGGTGGCATCGGAGCTCGCCGACCGCATTCTGTCGCTGCCGTTGTTCCAGGCCGTCCAGGGTGAGGCGATGAGTGGATGGCGCCTCGTTCGGCTCTACTGCCGGGCCTTTGCCCTCGACCCGCGGCGCGCTCGCACCAAGGCGCTCGAAGGTCTCGCGCCGGGCGTGGCGCCGCATTTGTCGTCGTGGCTGGAATGGACGCTCCAAGAGGCTCGGGTGACGGTCGCGCCGGGCTCACCTCCCGTTCCTGCCGCCGACGAGTCGCCGTCCGTGCAGACGCACGAAGGCGAGCGCCTGCAGCACGCCGTGCTGCACTGGTTGCGGAGCAGCGGCCTCGACTTCATCACCCACGTCTGGCTGCATGGGGACGCGCTGCAGGGGCTGTGCTCGATCGACGGTTCCAGCCTGTTCATCAACCCCTTGCACCCGCGTACGGCAGCGGCGCTCGAGCAGCGCTCTGCGGCGGCCTTGGCCTGGCTTCTCCTCGGTGCATTCGCCCACATCAACGCGAAGCTCGGCGAGGTCGAGAATCATCACGAGCGTTCGTTTCAGCTCCGCATCGCGCAGGCGCTTCGGGACGGCCGTCTGGAGTGGTCTACCGCTGCACCGCGTGCATCCGCGGGCCCGGCTGCTAGCAGCCCGTGGTGAAGTGCGCGCTCGCCGTCTTGATCGGCCCTCTCCTGTTCGGCTGCAGTCGCTCCGAGCCGGTCGCGAGCCAGCCGGAGGCGGCGGTCCAGGCCGCACCGCCGGCGTGCCTGGGTCTAGGACCCGAGGCCGACGCCTGCCAGTCGGCCGACTCGGTGGTGTCCTCCTCCGCGCTTCGGAACGTGTTGGGGCAACCACTGCAGCCCTGCTCGACCGACCCGATGACCGGATGGACGCGAGAGGGCGTGTGCAACACCGGGCCGACGGATACAGGCGTTCACGTCGTGTGTGCCGAGATGACCGACGCGTTCCTGGAGTACACCAAGGCCCGCGGCAACGACCTCAGCACGCCGCATCCGGAGTTTCACTTTCCCGGCCTGAGGTCGGGCGACCGCTGGTGCCTGTGCGCGGCCCGATGGGCCGAGGCGGACGATGCTGGCGTGGCGCCGCCACCGGTGGTCGATGCCACGCATGAAGCGGCCCTGAAGTTCATCGACGCAGAGCGTCTCGCGCAATGACCCGCTCAGCCGGTCGACGACTTCTTGGCCGACCGCAAGCGGGCCCTCAGCCGCAACATCTCGCTGCGGCTGAGCAACCCCGAGAGCAGGTCGTCCACCGTCTTTCCGGTCTCCAGCGGATGCCTCAAGGGCAGGTCGAGGCAGAGTTCGTAGTGGTTGCGCCGACCTTCACGCTCCTTGGAGACCACCCCCGAGGCCGTCAGCTCCGCGACGATCCGGTGGACCGCTCGCTCGGTGACGCCCACCAGCTCGGCGATGCCGCGCAGCGTGATGTCGGGATCACGTGCCAAGCACACCAGGACATGAGCGTAGTTGCTCAAGAACGTCCATCCGTGGGTCTCTTCCGAGGCTGTTGCCTTGTCCGTCACTCGCCCGCCTTCTGCATCCATATTTACGTTGACTCCGATTTCATGTCAACCTATACATGAAACTGAGTTCATGTTTCCCCCTTCGTGAAACGTGAGTCCTGATAGAGATGACGCTCGACCAACAGCCAGGGGCCGCGCCACCGCTCGAGTCGGAGTACGCTGCGATCGCGCATGCGCTCGAGGTCGCGGCCGAGACGGTCGGTAGTCCCGTCACTGCCGAGGACGCCATGCGCTCGGTTCGTCGCTGCCGGCGGGCGTGCTCCGAGGCGCTCGAGGCGGCCGAGGTCGCCTCGTCCGAGCTCGGCCTTACGGTGCGGAGGATCGTCGCAGACGATCAAGTCGGCCTGGCGGTTCCAACGGTCGCGGCCCTCGACGACGGCCGGTGGGTGGTGGCAACGGGGTACAAGGGCCACCGGATCCGAGTGTCGTTCATCGATGCTCGGACCGTGGCGCACGATCTCCTGTCCTTCTCCGAGCTCGAGTTGCTGGTCAACGGCAAGGACGTGCTGCACTTCGCGCCTCGTCTGCCCCTTCAGGAGGTCTCCCGGCACCTGCGCGAAGGCATCCAGGCGCGTCCCTGGGCCCGCTTGCGGGCGTTCCTGGGCATGGAGCGGCGAGACCTGCTCGTGGTCGCAATCTACGCCTCCATCATCGGCATGCTCACGTTGGCCACGCCGATCGCCGTACAGGCTGTCGTGAACTCCGTCGCGTTCGGCTCGACGCTCCAGCCGCTCGTCGTGCTCACCTTGTTGCTCTTCGGCGGGCTCACGTTCTCGGCCATCTTGCGGGTGCTCGAGGCCTATGTGGTCGAGGTCGTTCAGCGCCGGTACTTCGTTCGTGTTGCCGATGACTTTGGTCGACGCCTGACCTACGTCCCTGCCGAGGTCTTCGACGAACGCGACGGAGCGGAACTCGTCAACCGCTTCTTCGACATCGTCACCATCCAGAAGTCGCTCTCGGTCCTGCTTCTGGACGGTCTGGGCCTGGTGCTTCAGACCGGGGTGGGGATGGTCCTGCTCGGCTTCTACCACCCCTTGCTGCTGGCGTTCGACGTCGTCTTGGTGGTCTTGCTCATCGGCGTCCTGCTGCTCGGTCGCGGGGCGCTTCCGACGGCGGTGGACGAATCGAGCGCGAAGTATCGGATGGGCGCGTGGCTCGAGGATGTCGCGCGCGAGCCAGGCCTGTTCTCCAGCGCGTCCGCGCGAGACCACGCGTGGAACCGCACCGACATCCTCGCCCGCGACTACATCTCGGCACGCAAGGACCACTTCGTGGTGCTCCTTCGGCAGGTGTCGGGGGGTATGTTCCTCCAGGTGCTGGCGGTGGTGTCGCTGCTCGGTGTCGGGGGCTACCTCGTCATGCAGCGTCAGCTGACGTTGGGACAGCTGGTGGCGGCCGAGCTCATCGTCACCGCGATGGGCGTGGGCTTCAGCAAGGTCGGCAAGACCCTCGAGAAGCTCTACGATTTGGGCGTCGGTGTCTTGAAGATCAGCTCGGTCATCGACCTGCCCAGCGAGCGGGTGGGCGGCGAGCGGCCGCAGGGGTCGGGTCCCCTTCGCGTGTCGGTGGGCGCGGTGGAGGTCTCGCGGGGCGGGCGTGCGCTGGTGCGCGACATGACGCTCGACTTCTCCGCGGGCTCGCGCCTCCTGCTCGATGGCGCCTCGGGCTCCGGCAAGAGTACCCTGCTCGAAGTGCTCGCAGGCGTGCGCGTGCCCTCCAGCGGCGGCATCCAGCACGATGGGCTCGACCTGCGTCGCGCAGACCTCGGCGCGATTCGGGACTTCGCGGTCGTCGTTGGGACGCCGCGCTTCGTCGAGGGGTCGATCCTCGACAACCTCTTCCTGGGCGGGGTCCCGCTGCCCGAGCCCGACACGCGCCGACTGCTGCAGATCCTGGAGTTGGAGGACGCGGTCGATGCACTGCCCACCGGGCTCGATGCGATGATGACACCCTCGGGGGCTCCATTCTCCGAACGGCAACAGCGCCGACTCGCGCTCGTTCGAGGCATCGCGCACCAGCCCCGTGCACTCTTCTTGGATCGTGCGCTCGATGCCTTGGGTCTGTGCGAGCCGGCGTTCGAGCGTCTCCTCGACGAGTTGTTCAGGTCCGACGCACCGTGGACCCTGTTCGTCGTGTCGGACGAAGCGGCGGTGCGTCGTCGCTGCACCTCCCACCTACGCATCGAAGACTGCCGATTGCAGGTGGTGTCATGAGGTGGCTTCGCGGTCGGGGCCAGGCCCCCACGCCTCTTTCGGCTGCGGGCACCATCGACGGTGCTCGGGTGCTGGCGTACCTGCTCATCATCGTGATGCTCTCGTCCATCGCCGTCCTGGTGTTCACTCCGTGGCAGCAGTCGATCAGGGGAACGGGCCGAGTCACCGCGTACGCACCCCTGGAGCGGCAGCAAACGGTGGAGGCCACGGTCACCGGGCGCGTCGTCCACTGGTACGTCCAAGAGGGCGACCACGTGGAGTTGGGCGATCCCATCGTCGATCTCGCCGACAACGATCCCGAGTACATGGATCGGCTCCGACGCGAGCGGCGTGCGATCGTCTCGCAGCTCGACGCCGCGCAGCTGAACATGACGGTGGCCGAGGCCAAGATCATGGCGCTGGAGGGCTCCCAAACGGCGGCGACGACCAGCGCTTCGCTCAAGGCCCAAATCGCCGGCGACAAGCTGGACAGCGCCCAGCGTTCCTACGACTCCGCGGTGGCCGAGCAGGAGACCGCCGCCCTCAACGTCAAGAGGATCCGGAAGCTTCACGCCGAAGGGCTCGTCTCGACGCGTGACCTCGAGCTGGCGGAGATGCAGGCGCGGACGACTCAGGCCAAGGTCGAGTCCGAGAAGGCCTCACTCTCGGCGGCCAAGCGCGAGGTGAAGGCCGCGATGGCCGATCGTTTCAAGATCGACGGGGATGCTGGGGCCAAGGTCGAGGACGCGCGCTCCTCCCTGCAGAAGGCCAAGGGCGACAAGGGCAAGGCCGAGGCCGAGCTCGCCAAGATCGACACCACACTCTCGCGACAGAGCCAGATGCAGATCACCGCTCCGCGGGGTGGAACCGTCTTCCGGCTCGCGGCGAAAGAGGGTGGGGAGGTGGTCAAGCAAGGGGATGCGCTGGCGGTCCTCGTGCCGGACGTCTCGGCGCGCGCCGTCGAGCTGTGGGTCGACGGCAACGACGCGCCGCTCATCACGCCGGGCCGCGAGGTGCGGGTGCAGTTCGAAGGGTGGCCGGCGGTGCAGTTCGTCGGTTGGCCGTCGGTCGCGATCGGTACGTTCGGCGGTGTCGTCGCCTTCGTCGACTCGACGGACAACGGCAACGGCCAGTTTCGCATCGTGGTGACCCAGCTCGAGGACGAGGAGTGGCCGGACTCCCGCTATCTACGCCAGGGCGTTCGGGCCAACGGCTGGGTCCTCCTCAACCAGGTCAGCTTGGGCTACGAGCTCTGGCGACTGTTCAACGGCTTCCCTCCCGCCATCAAGCCGCCGAGCGACGCCTCGGACGCGGCCGCGGCGGGCAAGGACACGCTGGCCGAGAAATGATGCCCGACGTCTTGCGCTCGGTACTGCTGATCGCCGCGTTCATCGGTGCGCCCTCCACGGCGTCGGCTGCCGATCCGCTCATGCTCGAGGACGTGCTCGACGCGCTCGAGCAGACACATCCGACCCTCGAAGCGACGCGGAACAAGCGTGACGCGGCGGAGGGCAAGGCGCTGTCGGCCCGCGGAGGCTTCGATCCGAAGCTCGCGGTCAAGGGCAAGTGGGTGCCGGTCGGATACTACGAGACGACGCAGCTCGACGCGTCGATCGAGCAGGCGACGCCGATCTGGGGAGCATCGGTCTACGGGGGCTACCGCTTCGGCTGGGGAAACTTTCCGGTCTACAAGGGCGACCTTCAAACCCGAGAGTACGGGGAGCTGCGGGCCGGACTCGACGTCCCGATCTGGCAGGGCGGACCCATCGATCCGCGTCGGGCCAAGATCGCAGCCACCAAGGCGCAGCTTCGCGGTGCGGACGCGCAGGTCGACGCGACCGTGCTCGCCCTGCAGCAAGAGGCCGCCGACGCGTACTGGACGTGGGTGGCCACGGGCCAGGCGCTCGAGGTTGCGGACGGTTTGCTCGAGCTCGCCAAGACGCGCCAGAACGCTCTGGATGCTCAGGTCGAAGCCGGGCTCGTCGAGGGGATCAAGAAGGTCGACAACCGGCGGCTCGTGCTCTCGCGCGAGGCCAAGATCGTGGAGGCCCGACAGAAATTCGACAAGGCGTCGATCGACCTCTCGCTGTACTACCGCGACGGCGATCAACGGCCGCTGCGTCCCGACGAGGAGCAGCTTCCCGCGGTGATCCCGTCCCCGGCGAGGCCGTCGGAGGCCGCGATCCCCGGCGATGTGTCTGCGGCGCTCGATCGTCGCCCCGAGCTCTCCGTCCTCGAGGCGGAGCGCGAGGCGGCCGAGGTGGGCGTAAAGTTGGCCAAGAACCAGCGAAGCCCCGACGCGTCGGTGCAGGCGTTCGTCGCCAAGGACTTCGGACCCGGCCCAGCCGAGCTCTACCCAGCGGAGTTCGGGGTCGGATTCGTGCTCTCGGTCCCCATTCCGCTGCGAAAGGCGCGTGGTGAGCTGCAGACGGCGCGGGCCGAACTCTCCTCGGTGCGCGCGAAGACCCGCGGGACGTCCGACAAGATCGAAGCGGAGATCCGCAAAGCCTTCGTGGGGCTCGTCGCAGCGCACCGCTCTTGGGAGCTGGCGCAGGCTCAGGCCGAAGCCGCGGAGGTCCTGGCGGAGGCCGAACGCAAGCGCTTCTTCGAGGGCGCGACCGACCTCGTCGTGGTCAACCTTCGCGAGCTTGCGGTCGCCGAGGCCCAGGTCGCCGTGATCGATGCTTCGGCCGACTACCAGCGGGCCATGGCGGAGTACCGGGTCGCGACCGGTCGCAGCCCGACCAGCCGCTGACCGCGACGCGCCAGTGGCTCACTTCTGCCTGCACATCGGATAGGCTGACCCGATGCATTCCTGCGTCCTTCGGCTGCCCAGCTTGAGCATCTTCGCGTTGCTCGCCTGCACCGGGGGCGAGCCGGGCGCTTCGGGCGGGTCGACGCAAGCCGATGCGTCGAGCACCTCGAGGGGCGAGACATCGAGCACGGGCGAGATGACCGACTCGAGCACGACCGCCATCGCGGGGAGCGAGGAGAGCTCCTCGGGTGGGGGGACGTCGGGTGGGGAGACGTCGCTCGAGGATGACGGGGACAGCTCCACGACCGGCGAGCCGACGAGTTCGGACTGCGACGCTTTGGCGGCGCTGGTCGACGCGCTGCCGAGGGCGGACGATCCGGCCGCGGAGGTCCTGGCGTTCCTCGCGGAGGCACGATACGGAGCGCACGGGCTGCCGCTGCGGTGTGACGCGCAGCGGGTGGTGTTCGTCGCCGCCGGAGAGCTCCCGCGATCCGTAGCGGGAGCGTTCAACGACTGGGCGGCGCTTCCCATGACGCAGCCGGTCGAGGGAGCGCCTCTGTGGACAGTCGAGGTCGAGCTCCAGGCGCCCGGTGGCCTGTACAAGTTCATCGAAGGCGAGGTCTTTCGAGCTGATCCTCTCGCCAGGCGCTACGGTTGGGACCGATTCGGGGAGTACTCGCTGGTGGACTCCGACCCGCAACGCGGTCACCACGAGCGCTGGCCGCGGTTCGCCGAGGGCGTCGGGGCGCTGGAGCCTCGAGATGTCCGGGTCTTCATCCCCGCGTCCGTCAACGCCGGAGAACCCGCTCCCGTGCTGTACATGCACGACGGTCAGAACGTGTTTGCGCCCGATGCACTCTTCGGCGGATGGCAGGCGTCGACGACCGTCGAAACGCTTGCCGGCGCTGGCACCATCGAACCGGTGGTCATCGTCGCGATCGACAACACTGCCGCACGCCTGGACGAGTACAGCCACGTGGTCGACGACTTCGGGAGCGGTCCGATCGGGGGCCTCGCCGATGACTACGCCGACTTCGTGGTCGACGGCGTCGTGCCCTTCGTCGAGTCGCGCTACCCGGTCCAGACCGGGCGCGAGCACACCGCCGTGCTCGGGAGCTCGATGGGCGGTCTGGTCAGCTTGCACATCGCCCACCGGCATCCCGATGTGTTCGGCTACGCGGGCTCCATGTCGGGAACCCTGGGCTGGGGTACGTTTGGTCTGGACAACGAGACGATGATCGAACGCTACGCCGCGGCGGCACCGCCAGATGTCGTCTTCTACGTCGACAGCGGCGGTGCGGGTCCGTGCCCCGACGGCGGATCCGACAACTACTGCGAGAACGTGGCGTTCTCGGACGTGTTGCGGTCGGCGGGGTGGCAGGACGACGTCGACCTGTTCTACCGATGGTCGCCCGGGGCCGGCCACAATGAGGCGGCTTGGGCGGCGCGATTGAGCGACGCGCTACGTCAGTGGTTTCCCGCGACGTGATTGTCGGCCCTTTCTCGACCGTTTCCCTGTACGCTCAGCGGGGTCGGTTGGATGCGGGGTTCGGGGAATTTAGGAAAGCGGCGGCTCTGGGCGCAGCAGCGAACGGGTCGCTCCGCCACGCATGTGAAGCTCGACCTGCGGTGCCGAACGTGCGGTGGAGACAACTACGCTCGCCACAAGTACTGCGGATGGTGCGGTATCGAGCTAGGCGCTCCCTCGGTGCGCATCGATGATGATACGGACGTCGAGGCGCAGGGCATTCCTGGGCTTGGTGGTGACTCCACCTCGCCGGGTCGTGTCGAGGCTGAGTTCACGACGCCCGAGGGAGTCGTCGATGAGCCCACGGTCATGCACGCCACGACCTCCGACGGCCTCATCGTCTCGATGCTCGGCGGGATGGAAGGCGGTCGGCCATCGCGCTCCCGTCCGGTGCTCTACCGGCTCGAGCTCGGGGAACCCTTCGACGTCGATGGCCTCGACCTTTCGGCGCCCGGCACGTTTACCGCCACGGTCGAGGGGTTGCGGCTCGACTCCTTGGGCTCGCTGGAGGGGGTGTACCGGAGGGTCAGCCGCGACGAGAAACCGGTCGCCTACCGTCGTCTCCGCGTGATTCGGGAGCTGGGCACCTTCCAAGCGCTCGCCCCAGGGGAGACGATCCCGCTGGGGTCGATGGCGATCCTCGACCGCGTGCTCGTGCGCATCGAACCGAGCTGAGCGCTTTACCGCGGCAGATCGCGCATGCATGATGCGCGTCATGAATCTCAAAGAGATCGCCACCACGCTTGCCGTTTTGGGCTCTGGCGCCCTCGCTCTCTCGGGTTGCGAGAAAGATGCTCCGGCAACGGAGGTGCCCGAGGCTGCGACGCCGGCCGCAGACGCAGGCGAGGGCTCCTGCGCCGCCGATGGCGAAGACCATCCCGCGGACGGTCACTGCGGTGGTGACGCTGCGGACGCCGAAGCTGCGGACGCCGAAGCGTCCTGTGGGGCCGAGGCGGCCGAAGGCGAAGAGGCGGCCGAAGGCTCCTGCGGCGCCTGATTCGGGTCAGTCGACCGGCCAGACCTCCGGTGGCCGGCGCTCGGGGGGAGGCCCCGAAGCTCCGGCGGCCCGAAGGTTCTCGATGAAGCGGTCGATGTAGACGAGGTCGTCCTCGATGTCGGCATCGTCGTTGTCGACCAACCACTCCGAGACGTTGTCGCGCAGGGGCAGCAGGACGCCCATGGCGCCGGTGAGGTCTCCGTACGAGGCGCGGGCGGCCGCCATGTCGAAGCCTGCGTAGATGTTGAGCATCACGAACGCCTTCTCGACGCCCTCTCCCTCGAACGCTCCGTCCTGGGGAGTCTCGCCGGGCGCGAGGGCGGAGGTGAGCGGAACCTCCTGCACCACGGTCTCTTCGCTCCCCGGCACCGTGTACGTCATCGCCAGCGAGCCGACCGTCCCGGCACCAGCAGAAGCGTCGAGCGGGATGACCTCCGCGATGATCGCCCCGCCGCCGCCCCGTCGCCCCGAGTCGTCGTCGTCGACCGCGGTGCGGTGTGCGAGCTGGAGCATCGGAATGTCGAGCGACGCATCGTTGCCGTCGAGCACTGCGTCCTTGGTGCCGTAGACGGCGCGCAGCGAGTACCCGCTGCTGACGCTGATGTCGATGCGGACGTCGGTGGCCAGCGGGACCAGGAACGCCTGGACCTCCTCTTCGAACACCTCTCGGACCGCCTCTGCGTCTTCGAGGAAGTAGAAGGCGCCGGCACCGGTGACCGACAGCTCGCGCATCAGCTCGGGGTCGAAGCTCTCGCCCACTCCGATGGTCGTGAGGCCGTAGCCCCGCTCGTTGTACTGCCGGGACATCTCGATGACCCGCGCGTCTTGGGTGATGCCCTCGGTGGCTTCGCCATCGGAGAGGAGGATGACGCGGTTCTGCAGCCCCTGGGCGGCGTGGGCATCGACGGTGTCGTAGGCCTCCCGAAGGCCGGCGTAGATGTTGGTGCTGCCGTCAGCCTCGAGGGTACCGATCGCTTCGGAGAGGGCGGGGTCGTCTCCGGCGACGTTCTCGACCAGCACGGTGGCCCGACCATCGAAGGCGATCAGGGAGATGCGGTCTTCGGGGCGCAGGTCATCGAGCATTCGGAACAGGCCCTCGCGTAGGTGGCTGATGTTGGGTCCACGCATCGAGCCCGACACGTCGACCGCGATGCCGAGGTTCAGCGGCAGCCGCTCGAGCGTCGCTGGGTCGAGGGGTGTGTTCATCCCCAAGAGCATCAGGGTGCAGTTGCTTCCGGTGATCATGTTGCCCATGACCCCGAGCTGGCCGTGCAGGCACACGTCGTCGCCGCACTCCGGGGCGGGAAACTCGATCTTGTGCTCGTTGAAGAAGCCGACGTCGTCGAGCGTGGAGGGGTGGGGCAGCTGGCCGTCGTCGAGGATCTGACGAAATTGGCCGAAGTCTTGGGCGCCGCCTTGAGCCACGCCCGCACCGCTGGCTCCGCCGGCGGCGGATTCATCCGACGCGCCGCAGGCTGCAACGAGGGCGGTCGCGCCCAGAACGATGAGTGTCTGCAAAGTCTTCATGGTCATGTTCCTCCAAGCGATTCAGCGTGCGCGGCGCACCGCCACCAACTCCAGGTCCATCTCGGCGCTGCCTTCGGTCATCTCGCATGCGGTATCGAACACCAGGCGTTGCGACGCGTGCACGAGGGCCACATCGAGGCTGTAGCGCTCGCTGCGGGTGGTCACCGTGCCACCGGTGTCGAGCCCGACCGATTCGTAGCCCCCGCCGACGATGGAGACCGACGCGACCCGGCTCACCGTGCCGCAGGTTTCTTCGGCCACCGGCGCGCAGTCGAAGGTGGGGTCGAGCAGCGGCTGCACACCGAAGAGGGTGGTCCCCGTGGCCGCGGTCGCGGCGATGAGCGCCGGCCCGTCGTCGTCCACGGCGCCCGTCGTGGGGTCGACCGAGACGAGCTCCACCGTCTCCCCGTGCACGCTCGTACCCTCGGAGAACTCGACGGTGTCCCCCTGCGAGAAGGGGAACATACCTGGCGGCAGACAGAGTTCCCAGGGACGACCTGGTTGCTCGAGGTCGTCCTCGAACCCGGTGCGCAGCGAGAGCTGCACGCAACCGTCGAGCCCCTCGTCGACCTCTCCGAGCCGCCATTGGCCGGTCGGAATCGAGCCCCACGCCAGTCGGGTTTCGGGCCCCGTCGGCGTGCAGACGCCGGGCTCGACGAGTGCGAGCGGCTCGATGTCGAAGATGAGGTCAGCTTCGGTTTCGTAGCGGCCGCGGCCCTCGTCGTCGAACGCGACCGAGATCCACCCACTCGTCTCGGGGGTGATGCCGGTGCCTTCGACCCACTGGGTCGGAAACTGCCCCTCGCGCCAGAACACGATGGACGGCGAGAGGTTGTCGGCGTCCACCCACGCGGCGTTGCATGGGGCGGGGTGCCGCTCCCATGCGTCCACGATGGGCATCGTGGCGTCCGGCGCGAGCGTCCAGCTTTGCGCGTTGGCGAACAGAGCCTCTCGCAGGTATCCGGCGGGATCTTCCTCGACGAGATCACAGTCGAGCTCGACGGTGTCCCGCAGCGGCCGAACGCGAAGCACGATGTCGTAGTCGTTGGCGTTGTGCAGGTAGGTGTCGGTCTCGAACGCGCTGTAGGTTGGCTCGGTCGGCAGCTGGCTGGTCGCGACGCAGGCGAGCATGCCAGCGCCCGCGACCGCAGCCTCGCCGACGTGGCTCCCGCGGACTCGGCCGGACGCGAGCCCGGGCACGTAGGCGTAGCTCAGCAGCAGCATCGGGAGCGCGAGCAGGTCCGTGGGATCGGAGGTGATCGCCCACGGAACGCCCACCAGGCCCATCAGAGCCGACCACGTCTGGGCAGCGGACGGCGAGAGCTGGATCGCAGCGAAGACCGCACCGATCGCAAGGTGCGCCAGCGCCCAGCTGCGGCGAGACGACACGCGGAGCAGCACCGCGAGCAGCAGTGGGGCCGCGAACAGGCCGACGACGTCGCTGAGCTTCCCCGTGACCCAGCCCGGAAGGATGCCCGCGCCCTTGAGCAGGTGATCGTTGACGGCCAAGGTGGCCACCGCGCCGAGCCAGAGAGGATGGAGCAAGGCGCGTCTCAGTGGAGGAAGCAAAGCAGTCGAAGTCATGGTCGAGGCCTCTGCGGAAAGAGGGTCCATCTGGGTAGTGCCCGCCGCGACCCGAACGATCACGCGCCCGCGCTGCCAGCGACAGATCCCCACAAAGTCACGAATTCGTCGGGCCAGCCGGGAGATTTGCGGCTACCGTGAGGCCATGCGCTTGAACTGCTGGATGCTGGCGTGGATCGCGAGCCTGGGCGCCGTCGCCGTCGCCGGCTGCGATGATGGGGTCGGGGACCTGGTCGACGAGATGCCGGACGACCTGCCGGCGGGCAACTGCGGGGTTGCCACGGGGGCCCCGCAGGCCTGCGACACCGACGGGACCTCGGGCGCGGGCGGAA
Organism: uncultured bacterium; assembly: GCA_963761755.1. Classification (GTDB taxonomy): domain Bacteria; phylum Myxococcota_A; class Polyangia; order Nannocystales; family Nannocystaceae; genus CAJXVA01. Next base: position 22,483 of record CAVXIC010000010.1, on the reverse strand, counting down.
CGACGACTGGAGCCGCGAGCGGCGCGTGCCAGAGCAGCGCCGAGTGTCTGGGCAACGACGTCTGCGTCGCGAGCTGGGATGCCCAGACGCAAACCCACGGGGAGACCGAGTGCGCCTTCGCCTGCGTCCCCAACTACGACGACGCGCGGTGGTGCAGCGACGACGCCGCATGCTGCGATGCTGAGGCGACGTGCGCGGGGCGTGGCTACTGCGTCCTGTCCAGTGAAGGCGCCGACAGTAGCTCGACCACCGCGGCGGGCGACTCGGGCTCGAGCGGCGACTCGGGCTCGAGCGGCGACTCGGGCTCGGGCTCCAGCTCCGGCGGCGGCACGACGAGCGGAGGTTCCGAGTGAACCCGCGATGGCTGCTCTGCGGAGCGCTCTTGGGGCTTGCACTCGTAGGCTGCGCCGCACAAGACGACGACGCGGCCGGCGATTTGGGCGATGCGATGCCCGACGATCTGCCGGCCGGAGCCTGCGGCGGCTCTTCGGGCACCGGGGCGTGCGAGACCGACGGGACGACGTCGGTCGATCCGAGCACGACGTCGGCCCAACCGGAGTCTACGAGCTCGGGCAGCAGCGATGATTGCTCGGGGTCCGCAGGCTGCACCGGCCAAGGCGTGTGTGCAGCGACCTGGGATGCCGAGGCCGAAGTTCGAGGACCCTTCGCGTGCCGATTCACCTGCGTCCCACTGCTGCACGATGGGTCGTGGTGCAGCGACGATGCGTCGTGTTGCGACGCTACGGCTCGGTGCACCGAGCGCGGCTATTGCGTGTCCGACGACGCTTCACAGGACGGAACGACCTCGGGCGGAAGCGATTCGGGATCGTCTTCGGGGGGAGCGGTTTGATGCGACGTCGGATGGGCGTGCTGGTCGTCTTGCTGGTCGGCTGCGGCGCGAGCCGGGAGAGCTCGGCGCAGGACGGCGTGGAGACGCTTCAGGACATGATGCCCGACGACCTGCCTGCCGGGACTTGTCGTGGGACGGGCTCGGGCAGCGGTACGGACGGCTGCGATGACGAGACGACGACCACCACGACCGGGCCGGAGGCGGACGGCAGCAACGCCGGATGCGCGGCGTCCGAGGAGTGTCAAGGCACCGGGGCGTGCGTGGCCACCTGGGACGATGGGGTTCGCGGAGCATTCGCGTGCCGCTTCGCCTGCGTTCCCCTGCTCGATGATGGCGCGTGGTGCATCGATGACGCCTCGTGCTGCGACGCGCAGGCCACGTGTACCCCCCGGGGCTACTGCGTGGTCCTCGATGCGGACGTCGGATCCAGCGGCGGGAGCTCGAGCGGAGGCGACGCGTCGACCGGTGGTACCACGGGAGGCGGCACATGAAGGATGCGGCGCTGCTCGGAGTCGTCCTCATGCTCGCGGGCTGTTTCGCCCCCGACGACCTTCGCGACCAGATGCCCGATGACCTCCCGGCGGGGAGCTGCAAGGACACGGATCCCGACGACTGTGCCGCGTCGAGCGGGGACTCCACCGCCGAGGGGACCACCTCCGGTGGCGAAACCACCGGCACGGGCACGAACATCGACGCGTGTTCGGACGTCGAGGGGTGCATGGGGAGCCAGGCATGCGCGGCCTCCTGGGACGCCGCAGCACAGGCGCGTGGCCCCTTCGAGTGTCGCTTCGCCTGCATTCCGACCCTGGATGAGACGACTTGGTGCGCCGATGATGCGTCGTGTTGCGACGCGACGACGACATGCACGGCGCGTGGCTATTGCGTGCCTCGCAGCAGCAGCGGCGGGAGCAGCAGCAGCGGCGGGAGCAGCAGCAGCGGCGGGAGCAGCAGCAGCGGCGGAAGCAGCAGCAGCGGCTAGGGCGTTGCGGTCGGCCCGTACGCCGCCGTCTCGGTCAGCCACAGCACGCCTTCGAGCAGGGGGACCTCGAGGTCGTCGTCGTCGGCACTCTCGCGCGCGACCTCGGCGAGGGTGTGCGCGCGGCGGAGGTCGATGGGCATCGTCGCGATCGCGAGCTTGTGCCGGGTCCGACGAGCGAAGCGTCCATCGGGACCTCGGGCGAGGGGGAAGACCATCAAGAGGGGCTCGAGGGTCGCGCGAGCCTCTTCGAGCTGCCCCGAGCTCACCTGAGCCGAGCCGATCAGCAGCTCATACCTGCCGATCCGATCTGGCGATGCCGTGCCGCTGTCCCTGAGGATCTCCGCGCCCTCGCGCAGCGATGCGATCGCGTCGGCGTAGCGGCGCGCTTCGTACTGGGCCGCGCCGAGGTTGAAGAGGGTCTTGGAGACACCCGGATGGTCGGACCCCATCACGAGCTTGCGCAGCGCCAAGCCCTCCTCGAGCGTCTCGATCGCGTGCTCGAAGTCGTTCAAGCCCGTGTACGCGGTGCCCAGGTTGTTGAGCACCAGCGGCACGAACGGGTGCTCGGCGCCCAACGTGGCCTCGAAGTTTGCCTTGGCCCGCAGCAAGAGGGCGATTGCGCCTTCGGGCTCTCCCTGGCTGAGCAGTACGCTCCCCATGCTCAGCAGCACCCCTCCGGTCGCGGGGTGCGGCTCCCCATAGAGCTCCAGGTACGTGTCGAGCGCGGCTTGGTAGTGACGCGCCGCGGCATCGACCTTGTCCGCGCTGCGGTCGGCGGCGCCGAGATTCGTGTCGAGCATGGCCTGAAGCAGAGGGTCTGCGCCGAGCATGCGCAGCACGGCACCGGCGTCGGCGCCCAGGGCCATCGCTTCGTCGTGACGCTTGGCGTCCGACCCGACGACGTAGATCAGCCGTATCAACGCGAGCGCTCGCGTCGTGTGGTCGTGGGCGATCTCCGCCAGCCGGATGGCGTCGCGAAGGCTGCGCTCGGCCTGCCCTGCGTACCCGGCCCGTTCCTCGTACTGTCCGCGCACGAGCAGGCCCGCCGCTTCGGTGCCGGGATCATCGTAGCGCCGGCCGGTCTCGATGACCGTGGCCGCGAGTTCGAGGGCTCGCGTGTAGTGGCCCATTCCACCGTGCGCGGTCGCCCGGGACAGCTGCGCCTGCGCCTGGCTGAGCGCCGCGATGACCTCGGGGTCGCGGAGCGTCGTGAAGGCTTCGAGCCGCCGGGGATCGCTGCACGCGTCGACCGGCGCGAGGGTGACGACGGCCTGCACCGCTTGCTGCACGATGCCCTCTTCGGCAGACGACACGACCTTGACGAGCTCCTCGAACCCGGTGCGTCTGGCCTCGAGACACTGGGCTTGTCGCTCGAGCATCGTCGCGTCAACGCTCTCGACCAGTCCCGCGGTGCAGTGCGTTTCGGCCGCACGAGACCAGGCCGCGGCGTAGCGGTCGAGCATCGTCGAGACCGTCGACCAGGTGGCCTCGGCATAGGGCGCCCCCGAGGCCAGCAGCGCCCAGTGGACTGCGTCACGTTCGGTCTGGGTCCATGAGGCTCGAATCGGGTCGCCGGCGTCATCGCATGCTCCGGCGCCGACCGCCTCCGGTCGCGTCCACGACCACGTGAATCCTCCGACGACGGCCAGCGTTGCGGCGCCGATGCCGACCCGACGCAGGGTCCGGCCGGGGCTCTGCTGGAGTCCCCGGGCGACCGCTTCCATCGACTCGTAGCGATCCTCCGGTTTCACCGCGAGGCCGCGTCGAAGCACGTCGAACACCCGACGCGGGGCGGTGGCAGTCCCCGGTGGATCTCGAATCCGACCCAGGACGACGTTGCCCGCGAGCTCCCCGTACGTCCGCCCCGCGAAGGGGCGTTCGCCGGCGAGCGCCTCCCACAGCGAAACGCACCACGAGAACTGATCGCTCGCTGGCGTCGTCGGGCGCGCGCCGTGCTGCTCCGGAGCCATGTACGCGGGCGTCCCCATCACCGCCCCCGTCGCGGTCAGAGCGGCGGTACGATCGAATGTGCGCTCGTCCCCGACAGGGCCGTCCGGGCCGACGCCATCGACGTCCGCCCGCGAGAGCCCGAAGTCCATGACGCGGACGCGACCATCGTCTCCGAGCATGACGTTGTCGGGCTTGAAGTCCCGGTGGACGATGCCGGCGGCGTGCGCGGCTCCGAGGCCCGCGGCCGCATCGCAGTAGACCCGCACGACCTCGGGCCAGTCTCGGTCGCCCTCGACCCACGCGCTGAGCGTCAGGCCCTGGACGAACTCCATCGCGACGAACACCTGTGACCCGTGGCGACCAACCTCGTGCACGGCGACCACGTTCGGGTGGTCGAGTCGCGCCATGGCCTGGGCTTCGCGTTGCAGTCGGCTGGTGCCCTTCGAGCCCCGGCTCTCGTCCTCGACCAGGTCGGGTCGCAGCAGCTTGAGGGCGACCTTGCGGTCGAGCTCGGGGTCGTAGGCGCTGTAGACGACACCCATGCCTCCGGCGCCCAGGCGGCCCAGGATGCGGAAGCGCCCGATGCGCTCCGGATCCTCGCCGACCGGCTCGGGCGCGTCCACCTCGGGTTCTCCAGCCACGGTCGCGTCGGTGCCCCGGGCGGCGGCCGGTCGGGGCTCGCCGAACAACTTGGCGCGCGCTTCGGCCCGAATCCGCTCCCGATCCGACGCCGCAACGCCCGGAGCCGGCCCCATGGCCCCCTGCGCATCGCCGGGCGTGTTGCCGTTGGGCGGGGTGTCGGGCATCGCCCGGTGATCATGCCCGCGCCGGCCCGGGCACGCAAAGCGCCTGCTACTGTGCCTCGGTGGACACCGACATGGACCTGCTCGAGGCCTGGCGCCAGGGCGACCGCGAGAGCGGGAGCGTTCTGTTCGAGCGTCACTTCGACAGCATCTGTCGCTTCTTCGCGAACAAGGTCGACCGGGATGTCGACGACCTGGTGCAGCAGACGTTTACGGCCTGCGTCGAGGGCAAGGAGCGCTTTCGGGGGCAGTCGTCCTTTCGGACCTACCTCTTTGGGGTCGCGCACAACGTGCTGCGCTCCTCGCTTCGCAAGCGTCGCCGTGACGGCGAGCGGTTCGAGCTCGGCGTCTCCTCGGTTCACGACCTCGGCCTCAGCCCCACGGTCCTGGTCGCCAAGCAGAAGGAGCAGACGCTCACGCTCCAGTCGCTTCGTCGGATTCCGGTGGAGCACCAGATCGTGCTCGAGCTGTACTACTGGGAGGAGATGACCGCCAAGGAGCTCGGCGAGGTGCTCCAGATTCCCGAAGGGACGGTCCGCGGTCGGATTCGCCGGGCCAAGCAGCTGCTCGAAGAGCAGCTCAACGCGCTCGCCGAGGACGAGCGCACGTTGAAGAGTACGATCAGCGGACTCGAGACCTGGGCTCGTCAGCTTCGGGCCCAAGTCCTCCCCGGAGCAGGTGCCTAGATGTCCACGGTGTTCAAGATCATCCTCTACGTCGGCGTCCTCGTGGGCTTGGCCGGCTTCGCGGTCGGCTCGTTCACCAACGAGCAGGTGGTCAAGGACGCGGCGGCAGCAGTGGGCGGGTTCGACACGCTCCAGACCTACCTTTCGTTCGGTGGTCTGGGACTGATCGTGATCGGGCTGATCGGGCGCAGCGCAACGCGCAAGACCGAAGTCGAGTGGAAGTAGGCGTCACGTTCGGGGGCGCGTGCCGTCGGCGACGTGCGTGGCGGCCTGCCGGAAGCGTCCGACCGACGCTTTGAACTGATCGAAGTCCTCGCGGAAGGCTTGCGCTCGCGGGTCGCCGGCGGGCTGATTGCGCAACGCCGACGCGAGCTGGAAGAAGAAGGGCAGGAAGACCGCTTCGAACACCAAGAGCAGCCCCGAGCCGAGGGCGGCGACGATCCAAACGAGCACGGACAGCGGCGCCGGTGTGTTGGCGAGCGTGATGGCCTCTTGGGGCAGGTGCGCAAGCGCGGCCGAGGCGGGCGCAGCTGTTGGAGGGGCCGCACGCGGCGGAGGCTTTGGGGCGGGCTCGGGCTTGGCGGCGAGGAAGGCTCGAACCTGGGCGGCGCTGCCGAGTCGATCATCGGGGTCCGGCTCCAGCATGCGAGGGAGCAGGCGTGCGAACGGCTGCGGCAGCTTCAGCGCGTCGAAGTCGAACCGCAATCCACGATGTGGAAGGGCATCGGGTGTCTGGTGGGTGAGGAGCGCCAGCACGGTGGCCCCCAGCGCGTAGATGTCGGACGCGGGGCTCGACATGCCGTGAAGCTGCTCGGGCGCCATGTATCCGAACGTGCCGACCGTCGTAGAAGCCTCCGTCTCACCCTCCCGCCGACGCACCCCGCCAAAGTCGACGAGTGCGATCGAGCCATCGGACCGCAGCAAGATGTTGCCGGGCTTGATGTCGCGGTGCACGACTCGAGGCCGCTGCGTGTGCAGATACTCGAGCACGTCCAGCGCTTGGTCGAGCACGGCGCGGACCTTCTTGGGCGTGAGCCTCGGATCGCTCAGGCGTCTGGACAGCGGCACGCCGTCGACCAAATCCATGACCAGGAAGAAGTCGCCGCTCGACTCGTACGCGTACCGGTCGCGGTATCGCGGAATCCCCGGGTGCGAGAGCGTCGCGAGGGTGTCCATCTCGCGCTCGAACAGCTCGAAGCCCTTCCAGCTCTTGGCGCCCTTGAGCGAGACCACCTTGATGGCGACGTTGTCGCCGGTTTCCCGGTCGACGCCACGATAGGTGGATCCCTGGCCGCCTTGGCCGAGGGACTCCATGATCTGGTAGCGCTGTGATGACGGGGTGTCACCCACCGCGCGAAGGATAGCCGCGATTGGCCGCATGTCTGCCCCCGGCGGGGGTCCGGATTCACACGGCGAGAAAGCAGCGGAGCACGTAGTCTGCGAATCGATCGATCACGATTTCGTGGGCTTCGCTCGGATACAGGCTGTGTTCGGGGCTCACGCGCCCGGAGCCCATCAGCAGCGCCATCCCATGCAGAGCAGCCCACAGGGACAGCGGGGCCGCCTCGAGCGAGACCGCTTCGTGCAGGAGACCCCTCTGGTTGCAGGTCGCCAGCGCCTGGTACGTGCGCCGAAGCGAGTGGAGCGCCGCAACGCGCCTCTTGCCGCTGTCGTTGTCCCACTCTTCGGGCGCCTCGATGATCAGCTGGTACATCCACGGCTGTTCGCGCGAAAACCGCAGGTAGAGGATGGCGTTGCGCCGGAGCTGTTCGACCGGATCTGCGATCTCGAACGCCGGGGCGAGAAAGCGGTCGAGCTGCTCGACCCCGAGGGTTCTCAGCTCCCGAAGAATGGCGGACTTGCTCTCGTAGTGCTGGTAGAGCGCAGTCGCACTCACTCCGAGCCCTCGCGCAATCGCTCGCATCGTGAGTCCGTCCTCACCCAGCTCGGTGCCGAGTTTCAGACTCACGTCCAAGATCGCGCGTTTGATTTCCGCGGGATCCATGAGCGCGTCGTACCCTACCATGAACTTTTGTTCGCTCGCTCGTCGTGCCCTTCTCGGTTCTTCATGATGTTTCCCTCGCGGACCACACCACCCTCGGGTTGGGTGGGCCGGCACGAGAGTTCGTGCATGTCGACTCGGCCGCCGTGCTCGAAGAGGTGCTCGCGTTCGGCAAGGCCCGCGGGCCTGTGCTGCTGCTCGGCGGAGGCTCCAACCTCGTCGTGTCCGATGCGGGTTTCGATGGGCTCGTAATTCTCCTGGGGTGGGGAGGGATCGAGGAACCCGAAACGGGACGGCTCGTGGTCTCCGCCGGCGAGCGTTGGGATGCCGTCGTCGACCATGCCGTGGCGCGTGGCTTGGCAGGCATCGAGTGCCTCTCAGGCATTCCCGGGTCGGCGGGAGCAACGCCGATCCAAAACGTCGGCGCCTACGGACAGGAGGTGGGGCAGGTGATCTCTGCGGTCGAAGCGATCGACCTCCAGCGAGGGGGGAGCGTGACGTTCGATGCCGAAGCGTGCGCGTTCGGATACCGGAACAGCCGGTTCAAGCGCGAGCGCGGTCGCTGGTTGGTCACGGCGGTGCACCTTCAGCTGCGGCCCAGCGGCGAGCCGACCGTGGCCTACCGCGAACTCGAGCTGGCGCTCGAAGGTCGGGAGCGGACGCTGGCCACGGTTCAAGACGCGGTCGTCGCCCTTCGGCGGCGCAAATCCATGGTCCTCGACCCCAGCGATCCCGAGGCGCGAAGTGTCGGCTCTTTCTTCACCAATCCAATCATCGGCAGCGATGACGCCGACCGCGTTCGGGAGCACGCGGTCTGGGCCGGGATGGTCGCCGAGGCCTCGGATGTGCCGTCGTACCCCGCCGGACCCGGTCGCGTGAAGCTTCCCGCCGCATGGTTGATCGAGCGGGCAGGCGTCTCCAAGGGGATGGCGCACGGAGGCGTCGGAGTCTCGTCCAAGCACACCTTGGCGCTGGTTCACCGCGGAGGCGGAACGACGCAGCAGCTTCTCGAACTCGCGCGCTCGATCCAGGGAAAGGTCCTCGACGAATTTGGCGTCCGGCTCGAAGCCGAACCGACGCTCGTCGGTGTGACCCTCTGAGCGCTCGACACGAAAGGAGCGATCGACACGAATGCCGCCCGGCGGGGACGCCGGACGGCATTTTGGGACAGAGGGCTACAGGCCCTTGGTGCGCTGCGCGGTGGGGGTCGATCGCGTGGGGGCGACGTTCTTGGGTGTGGTGCGCGAAGGCTTCTTGGTGGGCTTCTTGGTCTTGGGTGTGGTGCGCGTGGACGGCAGGTTGCCTGGGTTGGTGCGCGAGGGCTTCTTGGTGGGCGCGTCAGACTTGGGGACCGGGCGCGTGGATGGAAGGTTGCCGGGGTTGGTGCGCGAGGGCGACTTTGGCTTGGGTGTGGTCCGACCCGGCGTGGTGGACTTGGGCGTGGTGCGCGTGGGCGCGGTCGGCTTGGGGTTGGTGCGGGTCGGAGACGTGGATGTGGTCGGCGTGGTGCGCTTGGGTGCGGTGCTCGTGGGCTGCGAGGATGACGGCTTGCTGGCGGTTCGACCGGTGCGGGCGGGCTGGGGCTCGCTGGACCGGGCCGGCTTCGCGTAGCCATTTTGGTAGCTGTAGTAGGCAGGGCTGGGCGAGCCACCGCTGCCGAGGTGGAAGCTGCAGCCGCCCGACATGGCGGCAGCCAGCAGGAAGAGTCCGAGGGTCGTCAATCGGGGCTGCATGTCTTCTCCGACGCGTAGGCTCGCTCACGCATTCAGCTGCGTCGTTAGCCGAACGCAAACGGAGCGTGCCTCGAACCGTGAAGGCGCGGAAACCTCGGGTGGATCCCCTCGGAGGTGTCGGCGCGTCGACGCGTTGAAGGCCTACTTGAAGAAGATCAAGTAGTAGCCGAGCGCGCCGATGAGCGTGCACCCCGCCGCTGCGGCGACCAGCAGCGCGGGATTGATCGGCTGCTTGCGCCTCGCGGGAAGCTTGGGCTTGGTTCGCTTGGCCGGCGTCGACGTGCCCGCCGCAGGCACGCCCACAGAGACGAGCGGCTGGCGTCCCGCGGACTCGAGCGCCCCGAGGAACTCCGTCATCGACTGGAATCGCTCATCGGGGTTCTTGCGCATCGCGTGCAAGACCGCGTCATCGAGCCACGGTGGAATCGCCCCCGCGGGGCATGCCTCGCTGGGTGGATCGGGGTCCTCGTTGAGCTGCTTGTAGATGACGTCGTACTCGTTGGCGCCCACGAAGGGGGGGCGACCGGTGAGCAGCGAGTAGGCGCACGCACCGAGCGAGTAGATGTCGGCGCGAGCATCGACGTGTTTGCCCTGCGCTTGCTCGGGCGCCATGAAGTCGGGCGTGCCCATGATGACGCCGGTCGCAGTGACGATGCTGTCCTTGGGCGTGCTCAGCCGGGCGATGCCGAAGTCGAGCACCTTGATGAAGTCGGGGTTGCCCTCGAACTCCATGCGATAGAAGTTGGCCGGTTTGACGTCGCGATGGATGATGCCGTCGTCATGCGCGGCCTGCAGGGCGACGCACAGCTGCTTGAGCATGTTGACGACCCGCTGCCAGGGGACTTGGCCCTTGCGCTTGATCAGCGACGACAGATCTTCGCCGCCATGGAGGTACTCCATCACGTAGAAGGCGGCTCCGTTGGCCGTGGTGCCGAAGTCGGTGACGTCGACGATGTGTCGGCTCCCGATCTGGGAGGCCGAGCGCGCCTCTCGACGGAATCGACGGACGGCCTCGGGGAGCTTGCACAGCGAAGGCCGGAGGACCTTGACCGCGTACTTCTTGCCGATCTCGACGTGCTCGGCGAGGAACACCCAGCCCATCGCCCCTTCGCCGATTCGCTTTTGCAGCTGGTATCGGTCGGCGAGCACGGTGCCCACCAGCATGTCCGCCATCGAGTGTCGTAGCGACTTGCTCGACGCAGGCCGAGGCGCCGGGCGCGGCATTTCCTCGGGCGACGTGTTGTCGATGGGGGCGGAACCCCGCGAGGGGGCCGACTTTGGCGCCTCGGTATCGATCATCGCCGCTGCTCAGTGCGTAACACGAAACGCGCAGGGACTCCATCAGCCGACGCACCGGCCCCCAATAACGTCAATCTCGGGGCGATTTCCCGGACTGCGTTGTCGGAAGACCGGGCGGCGGTTAGCGTGTCGGCCGCGCACGCGCGCTCAGGAACAATCATGACGATCAACGTTGGCGACTCCGTCCCCGCAGTGAAACTCAAGCGCCTCGGTGCCGAAGGCATGGAAGAGGTCGATACCGGCGAGTTCTTCAAAGGCCGCAAGGTCGTGCTCTTCTCCGTGCCCGGCGCGTTCACCCCCACGTGCTCCAACGAGCACCTTCCGGGCTTCGTGAGCAAGTCGGGCGACATCAAGTCCAAGGGTGTCGACGAAGTCGTCTGCCTGTCTGTCAACGACCCCTTCGTGATGAAGGCGTGGAGCGACCAGCAGGGAGCGGACGGCAAGGTCGGCATGCTTCCCGACTGGGATGGCTCCTTCACCAAGGCGATGGGCCTCGACCAGGACATCTCGGTCGCGGGGCTCGGCACTCGAGGCAAGCGCTTCAGCATGACCATCGAAGATGGCGTGGTGAAGTCCCTCGACGTCGAAGAGGGCAAGGGCGTCACCGTCAGCGGCGCCGACGCCTGTCTCACCAACCTTGGATAGAGCGCCATGCGACTTCATCGACGAGAACTCCTGCTCGCCGGAGCCGGCGCTCTGGCGGTCAAGGCGACGACTTCCATCGTCGCCTGCGCTGCCGAGCCCGCCGACGGCAAGAAGCCCACGGCCCACAAGGCCGACGCGAAAGAAGACGCAACGAAAGAAGACGAGACGATGGACGAGGTCGAAGGTCACGACGAGCACGCAGGACATGAAGGGCACGACGCGCCGTCGGACGCCGGCGCAGCCGTCGACACGGCGCTGGTGGGCACGGTTGCCGACTGCATCGCGGCCGGCCAGACGTGCCTCTCTCACTGCATCCGGCTGTTGAGCGCCGGCGACACCTCGATGGGCGAGTGCGCCAAAACGGTCAGCGACATGCTCGCCATCTGCCGGGCGAGCGAGTCCCTCGCCGCGTCGGCATCGAAGCACCTCAAGGCGATGGCCAAGCTGTGCATCGAAAGCTGCACCGATTGCGCCAAGGCTTGCACGCCGCACGCGGGGCACCACGCCGAATGCAAGGCCTGCAAGGAGGCCTGCGAGGCGACGATCGAGGCCATGAAGGCCGTCTGAGCCCGCTGAAGCGCTCGTTCAGCCCGTGCCCTCGAACAGCTCTTTGAGGGCGCGGAGGTCCGCGTCGCTGGCGTTCTTCATCGCCCGGCGCACGAAGGGCGCGGCGAGCTTCGACATCCCAGAAGGCTCGCCGCGTTTGCGCACGGTCATGCGGGTGCTGTCGCCCGCCAACTTCTCCCACGTGTACGTGGTCTCGGTCGGAAACGGCCCGACCTCGGTGCGCATGACGAGGCGGCGGCCAGGCGCGTACTCGACGACCTCGTAGGTGTACGCGAGGCGGCGGCCCATCGCGGGGGCGACGAAGACCATCTTCGAGCCCCGCCGCAGGGGCGGTTGGCTGACCCATTCGACAGACTCGATCCTCGAGGACCAGTTGGGGGCGTTGTCGGGGTCGGTGGCGTAGGTGGAGACCTCGTGCACGGAGGCGGCGATGTCGATCTCGCTGATGACGTCGATCGTCACGCTGGAAGCTCGATTCCCAGCGATCGCAGGTCCGCCTCGGCTGCGGGTGCCCATCCCTGGTTGGCCTTGGGGCTGGCGGGGCTCGGGTGCAGCATCTGGCCGATCGGAACGCCGCGGTCGCCGACGACCCTCTCGGCGCGCTTCTTGGCGAAGGCACCGACGCCCACGATCAAGCGCGGGGCGAGTGTTTCGATGGTGTCCGCCAGCGCGCGGTCGCAGACTTCGAAGAGGGGCTGACGCTCCGCCTTCGGCAGCTTGTCGGGCGTGACGTTGCGGCCGCCCTCCTCCATGAAGGACAGCGGGCAGTAGTTGAGGATGAAGAAGCGGGCGAAGAAGCTCCGGGGGGTGCCGAAGCGCTCCTTGGCCCAGCCCCACAGCCGGGCACCGCTCACCTCGCTTCGGGTGCACTCCAGGCCGAGCACCGGGCGCTTGGGGTGCTCGTGTTCGGGCTTGTTCACCTTGGCGTCGAGCTTCATCCAGTCGCGCACGAACGACACCTCGCCGAAGGGGACGCCGGTCTGCGCCATGCCCCAAGGTCCGGGGTTCATGCCGAGGAAGACCACGCGTCCGGTCTTCTTGCCGTACTTGGTGAGGTACTGCTCGACCGAGCCCTGGGCGTAGCGCAGAGGGTTGTACACGTGCGTGACGGGCTCGCCGAAGCTCAGCGTGTCGCAGGCGTCCGCGAGTTTCCGGGAGATGCGAATCAGCTCCACGCGCGGGACCATAGCCGAACGTGGGCCGAACGTGGGCCGAACGTGGGCCGAACGTGGGCCGAACGTGGGCCGAACGTAGGTCGTGTCGCGGCGCTACTTGCCGTCGAGCAGGTGCTCGCGCAGGTCCGCTGCCCAGTCTTCGAGGTTGACGAGCGTGGAGTTGAGGTCGGCTGGGCTCTTGGCGAGTTTGGCCATCTCTTGCTCGAGCAGCTGCTTGGCCCGTCGAATTCGAGTGCGGGCGGTGCCCTCGGGGATGCCGACGACCTCGGCGACTTGGTTGGCGGGCAGTCGCTCCCAGTAGTAGAGCTCCAATACGACCTGCAGGTCGAGCGGGATCTGTCGCAATGCCTGGAGCAGCAGGCGTTGCTCGCGGTGCTTGGCGACGATCATGCTCGGGGACGGTGCGATGTCGTGGACCGACGTGATCCCGAAGTCGATCTTGTCTCCGTGGCGACGCTTGCTTCGGTAGTGCTTGCCGAGCACGTTGTGGGCGACCGCGAAGATGAACGTGCGGAAGCTCGACTCGCCGCGGAAGCGATCGCGCGACTCGATGCAGGCGAGGAAGGTCCGCTGGATGAGGTCGTCCATGCCGTTGTCGACCTTGTTCCGAAAGAAGCGAGCGACGGCATCGAAGTGGCGGTCGAACAAGGCTTCGCCGGCCTTGCGGTCGCCGGCCCGCCACCGATCGAGCAGCTCTGCATCATCCGCCACTGTCGCACTACGCTAGCAGCCTGGCGCAACGCTGACCATCGGATCGGTTCAGCCCTCGGGAATGCAACTCAGCGTGGCCTCGACGGCCGTCGACTCCTGGGCCAGCAGGCAGCTGTTCGGGCACAGTCGGACGCTCCTGGCCTCGTCCGCGATCCAGCCATCTCCAGAGTCGCAGGTGGTGGCGGCAGGGACGAGTTCGCCGTCGATGCTCACAGAGAGCCGGCTCGCCTCGAAGTCCTCGGGCACCGGGACGGAGCAGCTCACCTCTTGGGCGATCGAAGACAGCGCGGCGTCGAGCTCGAGCTCGTCGAAGACGTCGTAGAAGGGAACGCCACCGGAACGAGGTGCTCCCCCGTAGTCTGCGACTTCGCTCAAGCGCTCCCACGGGTTGGCCACGGGCAGGTCGAGGACCTCATCTTCGATGTCGATCCCCACCACGTAGACGGGGATGCCGGCTGCGAAGGCCTGCGCCGCCGCAATGGGGAGGGCTTCGTCGTACTGCAGGAACAGGCCCGAGCCCATCGCGCTGTGTGCACAGTTGGCCGCCCCATCGGTGACCAGGACGATCGCCTGCGGGTTCTCGTCCGCGACGCCCAGCAGGTGATCCATCGCCATGCGCACGCCCGCGGTGGCCGGCGTACCGCCGTAGATGTTGGTGGCATCCGCGGCGGGGAGTGAGTCGAGGACCGCCTGCCCGCCGAGCGGGGAGACCGGAGCGCTGGGGGCGTCGGCCAACATGCACGCCGCGGCGCTGCTCTGGTTGGGCGCGTCGATCGCGGGGAACAAGACCGCGCCGAGGTGCATCTGAGCGTCGAAGTCGTCGGTGACGTTCTGCACCACCTGATGCAGTGACGCCCACCGAGTGATCTCCGGCGTGCCTGCGTCGCGGTCGTGGTCCCAGGTGTTGCCCGCCATCGATCCCGACTTGTCGAGCACGAGCATGACTTCGGGCGTCGCGAACTCGAACGACAGGGTCTCTTCGCCGCAGCTCGGCGCGTGATCCGAGGGGAGCGGATCGTCCTTCCACTCCTCTTCCTGATCGTCTTGGGTGCCCCGACCCGGAATCACGATACCCGGATCGTCGGGCTCGGGGCCGCTGGGAATCTGCGGGTCGCAACCGGCCAAGGCCAGCACGGCGCCAAGGAGAGTTGTTCCGTGCGTCGTCTTCACGATCACTCCGACGGGTCCTTGCCGCGCATGTTCGCGAATACACGCGTGGTTTTCGCGACGCCCGCTTCGTTTTCGAGCTGTTTGCTCGAGCGGGTGACACGGAGTGTCAGTGCCGCTGCCGCCGCAGGTGTCGGACGGCGGTCAATGACCTAAAGTCCGGCCGATGAAGGTGCTCGGAAAGATCGCGCAAGGGGTCTACAGCCTTGGCGTGTGGACCGGGGCGTTCTCCGTCATGGGGGTTGGCGCCGTGGGCACGATGACGCTTCTGCTGCTGCGCCTGCCCTACCAGAAGGTTCACGGTTGGGTGACGGCACCGCTGTTCACCGCGTCGCTGCCGGTTGCCACCATTCGGCTTCGCGTGCACTACCACCCCGACTTCGATCCCGAGGTGCGCAGCGTGTACGGCCAAAACCACATCAACCTGCTCGATGGCATGGTGGCTGCGAAGGTCATCCCCCACGCGTTCTCGGGGTTGATGAACGCGTGGCAGTTCAAGATCCCCATCTATGGGTGGTCGATGAGTCTCTCCAAGGGTATTCCCGTGGACAAGACCAGGCGCGAGACGTTGATCGAGGACATCAGCGCGGCGGCGAAGGACCGCAAGGAGAGCGGGATGTCCGTGCTCACCTTCCCCGAGGGGCACCGCACGATGAGTGGCGAGGTCGGTCAGTTTCGGCTGGGTGTCTTCCGCATGGCGATCAACGCCGGGATGCCGTTCGTCCCGATCGCCGTGCGCGGGCTCTACGAGGTCAACAACAAGAACATGGGCTGGATGTTCCGGCCGTTTCAGACGGTCGATGTTTTCGTCGGGCCGCAGTTCGACACCGCAGGACTCGAGGGCGACGAAGTCGGCAAGCTTGCGAAGCGCGTGCGCGCCTACCTCGTCGGGTGCCTGGAGCAGGGCGAGTTTCCGGCCTCGGTCGAGGTCGCCGAGCAGCACGCCGCCGAGCAAGCGACCGCTTGAGTTCGCTACGGATGCCGCGCGTGGCCGAGGATGCGATCACCGTCGACCATGGCGGTCGGTGTCGGCCGCCATCCGGCCTCGAGGCGCGCGCATAGCAGGGCGTCCGCGCTCGGAAACTCTCTCCACACGGCGACCGCCGTGATCGCGCCCAGTCACGTGGCGTCGTAGACCAAGTAGGTGTCGTCGGTCCAACCGAAGACGACGTCCCGGGTGAACTCGTCTTGATCGACCACATCGACGAGCGCGAGTCCACGCGCCAGCGCCCACCGGACCGCTGCCTGCAGCGTGGGCTGGGCCTCGATCGCAACACGAAGTTCTTCGAGCTCGTCGCGAGGCAGGCCCGCGCGATCATCGATCGGGACGGAGGTCACAGGTTCAAGGTGATGCCGCGCGATCGATTCGGCAATGACCTTGAAATCGCGATGAGGCCGCGTGCGGGTCGAAGAAAGGGCTTGACGATCGATCGCGTCGCGCTAAACCGGCCGGGCTTCGAAGCGGACTTCGAGCAAGGAGTCACGCTCGTGCCCGAACTCAACGCCATCGCGCCTGGCAGCTGACCGCTGCCGCGTCTTCTGTAGAGCCTTGGTCGCAATCGTAGCGGCCCTCCAACGCCTACACCTGCGCCCGCCTGCTACGCGGGAGGCAGGTGATCGAATCGGCACCGAGGGTCCCGCGTATCGCGGCGACCGAGATCGGACTGAAAATCCGCAGCTCTGTGAAAACAGAGGAACCTTCCAGGTTCGAATCCTGGCTCCCCCATGTCTACGGGGGAGTGGCGAAATTGGTAAACGCAACAGACCGTTAATCTGTCGTTCGAGAACATCGAAAGGACGGGGGCGCGGGTCCGATGCACGCGCTTGCGTGCGGGTGGCCTCGCTGAGCCCTGCGGTGCGTCGGTGCCCAACCGTAGTCAGGAGGACCGCGGGGGCGCTTCACTCCGCGATCGCGTGCTTGCATGCGACTCGCGCAGGGACGGACCCCGCGAACGCGAGGCCTCGACCTTCGCTCCCGTTCACCTCGTTCTCGACCAAGGCTCTACCGAAGACACGCGATGCATCCGCTACGAAGCACGAAAAGAGGACATTCCGATGAACACAACCATCATCAAAGAGGGCCAGCGGGCTCTCATCTACGAAGACGGCGTCCTCACGCGCTTCCTCGGTCCTGGACCTCACCGCACGAATCGGTGGTTCAAGGACGTAGAGGTGCGGGTCATCGAGGCGGGCCAGCTCGTCAGCGAGCTGACGCCTGGCATGGAGCGGGTGCTTCCGCCCGAGGACGCACGTCTGCTGGAAGTCGGCGCTGGCACGATCGGGCTGATCGACCACCGCGGAACGCCTGTGCGTGTCCTGGGTCCTGGGGAGTGGATCCTGTGGCAGCTCGACGGTCGGGTCGACGCCGAAGTGGTCGATCTGCGGCCCCTGCTGGTCTCGGTGCCGCCGCGGTTCTGGGCGCTGGCGGGCGAGTTCATTCGCACGCAGGTCGTCCGGCCATGGCAGCGCGCCGTGATCTTCGTCGACGGCGAGCAGGTCGACGTGCTCTCCGAGGGCGCGTACGCGCTGAGCAGCTACGACCGAGCGCTCGAAGTGGTGCTGCTGGACCTGCGTGAGCAGGAGCTGCAGGTGACCGGTCAGGAGCTGATCACCGCCGACAAGGCCACGCTGCGTCTGAACGTGATGTTCAAGTACCGCATCACCGACCCGGTGGCTGCGGTGCGCGGGACCACCAACCTGCACGATGCGCTCTACGGCGAGGTGCAGCTGGCGGCGCGTCGAGCCGTGGCCGGCGTCACGGTCGACGCCCTGCTGGAGCAGCGGGTCGCGCTCGCGGCCAGCATGGTGGCCGACGTCGCCGAACGGATGACGGCGTGGGGCGTGCATGCGCTGCGGTTGGACATCAAGGATGTCGTCCTGCCCGGTGACATGAAGGCCCTGCTCAACCAGGTGATCGAGGCCGAGAAGCGAGCGGCGGCGCAGAACATCCTGCGCCGGGAGGAGACCGCTGCGACCCGTTCGCTGGCCAACACGGCCAAGCTCCTCGAGAGCAACCCCGTGCTCCTGCGCCTCAAGGAGCTGGAGCTGTACAAGGAGTTGGCCGAGAGGATCCCCAACCTCTCCGTCGTCGTCTCCCCATCCGACGTGCAGCGTCAGCTGCAGCTGAAGATGAAGGACTGACCACCCCCTGGGCGCCTCAGAAGGGCACGGGGACCGCGAACTCGAGCCGTGCTCGGGTGCGCGGCTGCACGAGCCGAAGTTCGGCGGCGTGCAGCATGAGCCGAGGGGCGTCGTCGGGATATCCGTAGATGGGGTCACCGAGCATCGGTGCACCCAAGCCCTGGGCGTGGGCGGCGTGGAGGCGGAGCTGGTGGGTCCGGCCCGTCTCCGGCCACAACGCAACGCGCGAGAGATCGCCGTCGACGCCCAGGGACTTCCACCGGGTCGAGGCCGGCTTGCCGTGCACGGGATCGTGCATCTGCCGGGGCCGGTCGTCGATGTCGGGGCGCAGTGGAAGATCGATGAGCCCCTCGCCCGTGACGCGGCCGTGCAGCAGCGCCTCGTAGCGCTTGACGATGGTGCGCCGGGAGAATTGCTGCTGGATGCCGACGTACGCTGGCTTGTTCTTGGCCACGATGAGCAGGCCGGACGTGGCCTGGTCGAGGCGATGTGCGAGTCGAGGCCAGCTGGAGTCCTCGAGATGGGCGCGCTGCTGCAGCCGCATCTGAACGCTGTCGCGCAACGCGTTGCCGCGGCCGGGGACCGAGAGCAGCCCGGCGGGCTTGTCGACGATCCACAGGTCCTCGTCCTCGTAGACGGTGGCCGGGGCGTCGTCCGACACGCCCTGGTTTCCGTACTGCGGTGGGGGCTCGCATTCGATGCCCTCGAGCATGAAGGGGAGGATCTTGGCGCACCGTCCCCGGCACGCCGGGTAGAACACGCCGTGCAGTCGCCCTCCGGCCGGCGTCGGATCGCCCCACCAGAACTCGGCGAGGGCCAACGGGCGAGCGCCGATGCGAAACGCGTGCTGGAGGAGCTTGGGCGCCGCGCAGTCGCCCGCGCCGCCGGGAATGGGCCGGGGCGAGAAGATCTCCGCCAACCCCCTGGTCTGCCCGCTCCCGCTGCGAAGCCGGTAGGTTGCCTGGAGTTTCGGCAGCAGGGCGCGTGAGAGGGCCTGCTGCTCGACCTCGAGCGCAGCGCGGGCGGGCCCCCGGGCTGCAGCGATTCGCTCGTTGAGCGCCTCGACGCGCACGCCTTCGTCTCGCCACAGGGCATCGAAGGCCAGCTGGTCGCAGGCGGGCGGGACGAACCCGGGCACGTTGCGCTCGCCCTGGACCATGCCCGCGAAGCCCCACAGCATGCCGGGTCTACCGGACGCGTCGACGACCACGAGCACGCCGAACATCTTGCCTCCGAGCGGGCCACGAACAACCGCCGGGGACAGGTGCTCCTGCAGATGCGACTGCAGGCGTTCGGCGGCGTCGAGGGCGACCGGATGCGGGTTGCCCTGGCGAAACGGCGAGGGGAAGACCGTGGGCAGCGTCGCGATGTCGACGTCGATGTCCCGCGGGGAGAGGGTCACGAGTCTTCGAACGTAGGGACGGGCGCGAGCACGGTATGTCCCGTGCGGACCGGTGGCTTCGCGATGACGGTTTCTCCGGTGATGACCGCCGGCATCGAGGGGCGCTCGAGGAGCCCGGGGGCCGGCGTCACGAGGGTGTTCGCGTGCGGTTCTTCGGCGTAGCGCTCGGTGACGGGCCCCGTAGGACGGGGAGGCGTCGGCGCTTTCTGATTGCGCGTGAGGTAGTGCATCGCCGGGTCGTGGCGGAACTCGCCGGCCACGTAGACGCGTTCGCGGGCGTCGGGCTCCGGGACGCCCTCGAGGGCTCGGGACAGCGCGCCCATGAAGTGCGCGCCGGAGTTGTAGCGACGATGGACGTCGATCTCCAGCGCCCGGAGGAACACCATCTCGACCGCATCGGTGACATCGAGGCCAAAGGTGCGCGGCGTGGGGCGTCGTTCCTCGTCGAGGCACGCGTCGCGGAGTCCCTCGAAGTCCCGGCCGGGCATGACCTGACCGCCACCGAGCATCATCTCGACCATCACCAGCGCCATCGAGAACACATCGGTCCACGGGCCGACCAAGTGCTCGTAGCCCATGAACTGCTCGGGCGCGGCGTACTCAGGGGTCAGGAACGTGATCGCGTCGTCGAAGGACTCGCCTTCGAGGCGCGCGAGCGCGTAGTCCATGATGCGAATCGTGACCCCGTCGGACAACTCGTTGCCGTCGACGAAGAGGTTGGCGGGCTTGATGTTTCGGTGGGTGAGGCCGTACGCGTGCGCGGCAGCGAGCGCCTTCATGGTGCTCTTGGTCAGCTCGTAGACCTCGTGCGGGGAGCGGCGCTTCGGGCCCTGCTTGCGCTCGGCGTCGAGCACCGACTGCAGCGAGACACCCTCGACCCACTCGAGCAGCATGCAGGGGATTTCCTTGTCGCCCACGCCCATCCAGCCCTGCCCCAGGACGCGGGTCATGCTGGCCTGGTCCGCCGACAGTCCCCCGAGCAAAGAGGTGATCCTTCGGAAGCGGTCGCGAAACGACGACAGGCTCTCAGGGGAGAGGGTGCGCAGGCCGTAGAAGCACTTGAGCGCGGCGTGGCTCCGACCATCGGGCGTCGTGGCGCGATAGACCATGCTCAAGCCATCGCTCGAGACCAACTCGTCGACTTTGAACCCACCGTGGATCTCCGTGCCGAGCAGACCAAGCACATCGACGACGCCCACGGAGATCTCCGTGGTCGGGTCGGGTGTCGCAGGGGTCGTCGGCACGCCGTAGACGTCGGTCTTGGGATCAGACTCTGGCACGGTTCCTTGGCGGAGAACGGCGTCCCCACGCAGCTCTGTAGCGTCTACGGTAACGGCAACGCCTACATGCGTCCACCACGGATGCGGCTGGGCCGCAGGGTCAATTGCCGAGCGTGACCCGCGGGACTCCCGCGCTCTCGAGCCAAGTGGCCACGCGCGCGTGGTTTCGGGTGCCGAGCACCAACACCCCCTCCTCGATGCGTCCGCCGCAGCCGAGATCCTTCTTGAGCTGGGGGAGCCACGCGCGGGCGGTCGTCGTCGGAATTCCCTCCACGACCGTGACGGTCTTTCCGCCCTGACCCTTGCTCTGCCGGCGCACGACCGCGCGTCGACCGAGGTCCACCCCAGCCGACGATGGCGCGACCGCCGGTTGCTCCTGCGGAAGGTCGTCTGGGGGGGCGGGACCGGCGTCGACTCCGCCAATACCGCCCAACGCGGCCGCGAACGGATTGCTCGAAAGTGCCGCGTCGTCGGTGGTGATCTTGGTGCGTTTGCGACTCATGAGGAAGTTGTTGGTCCCACGCGCATGAACACAGGTCGAGGATGCCATATGATGTCGGCATGACGCGTCGGTCCTCTCGGGAGTTGCTCTACACCGTTGCACCGCTCGCCATCGCGGCCGGCTTCGCCTTCGCAGCACACGGAGGCTGGTTGTGCTCAGGGGGCCAGCAGACGCACGTGAAGATCGTCGCCAAAGCGGAGCCCGGCACCTCGGTGTCCGTCTACCGCGATGGCCAGAAGGTCAAGGCCAAGCGTCGCCACGCACGCAAGCAACGGCACGGCGTCGACCCGCTCAAGATCGGCGCAAAAATCTATCGGGCCACCGAGACCCACTGGGTCCCGCGCTCCGTCGTGAGCAAGGTGCTCGAGGATCCCAAGCTGCTTCGTTTCTCTGGAGATCTCGTGCCCGAGCGCGAGTGCCAGGGCTTGGCGGGGTTCCGGGTCGAGAACACGGTCAAGCGGGGGCTGATGCGCAAGCTTGGGTTCCACGATGGGGACCTCATCACCGCGATCGACGACACCCGGCTCACCTCCAAGGGTGCCGCTCGACGAGCGGTGGATGGCCTCGAAGGTGCCGATCAGGTCAGCGTCACGGTGGTTCGCGGCGACAAGACGCTGCAAAAGACCTTCTTGATCGAGTAATCGGTCCGATTTCGGGTCCGCCAAGGGATTCGAAGCGTTGCTGAGTCGGCGGGACGCGTAGTAATACGGCCCCGTACCGGGTCTGCATGCACCGCGCTTTCGTCCATCTCGAGCTCAACACTGACGACATCAAGCACGCGCGGGCGTTCTACGAGCAGGTGCTCGGCTGGTCCTTCGACGACGTCGCCATCGGCGGGTCGACGTACACCTCGATCGATACGCCCACGCCTCCCGGTGGCGGGATCCAGCTCAAGGCCGACGCAGACCTGCCTGCGCACTGGATGCCGTACGTGGGGGTCGCCGACGTCGAGGGAACGGTCGCCCGGGCTCGTGAGGCTGGAGCTCGGATCCTGGTCGATGTGTCCGACGTCGAGGGACACAGTCCGGTCGCCGTCATCGCCGACCCTTCGGGCGCGATCTTTGGCATCTGGCAGGTGATCGAGCCCGAGGCTTCGGCCGAGGACGAGCCGAGCGCCGATGCGGATGCGCGCCCAGAGTCGGAGGAGGAGACGGAGGAGGAGACGGAGGAGGAGACGGACGAGGAGGCTGCAGAGGCAGAGGCAGAGGCGGCCTCGGTCGCCGAGGCGGAGGCGGCTGCGAAGGCGGAAGCAGCGGCGGCTGCGAAGGCGGAGGCCGCGGCGACGAAGAAGGCGGAGGCAGCCGCGAAGAAGGCGGAGACTGCCGCGAAGAAAGCGGAGGCGGCGGCGGCGAAGCAGGCGGAGGCGGCAGCGGCGAAGGAGGCGGAGGAGGCCGCGAAGGAGGCCGAGGCGGCGGCGGCGAAGAAGGCAGAGGCGGCGGCAGCGAAGGCGGAGGAAGCCGCGAAGAAGGCGGAAGCAGCAGCGGCGAAGAAGGCAGCGGCGGCGGCGAAGAAGGCGGCGGCCGCCGAGAAGAAGGCAGAGGCAGCAGCGGCCAAGAAGGTGCAGGCGGCGGCGAAGAAGGCGGAGGCGGCG
>CAVXIC010000009.1:0-157113 GCA_963761755.1 uncultured bacterium | reverse complement strand
ATTCCCACTCCAGACTGGATTCCCCCCCCACTCTACACTCTTCCACAATCTACACAGGGGAGCCTCGCGTCGGTTTGAGACCGTGGCGATGCTCGTCCCGCCAGGCGGCCGGAGGCATCCCGTGCATGCGCCGGAACGTGCGGTGAAAGTGCGACGGGCTGCTGTAGCCGACCTTCTCGGCGACCACGTCGATGGTGTCGTCGCCGCGCAAGAGCAGCTCGCGCGCCTGCGCCATGCGAGCGAAGGCGATCCAGGCTCCGACCGACTCGCCGGTCTCGGCCTTGACCCGGGTGGCCAGGTGCGAAGGGGCACGACCGACGGCACGCGCCACGTCGGCCAACGAGAGCGCCTCGAGAGCATGTCGCGCGATGTGATCGAGGGCGCGTGCGACGACGGGGGAGTCGTTTGGACGAGGCGCCGCAGCAGGGGTGCTGCGGTAGAGCATGGCCGTGAGCACGCCCAGACGGGCATCGATCAGCCACGGGGCAGCGGGATCGTGTTCGTCTTGAAGGCACGTGAGCGTGTGGGCGAGCTCGTCGCGGTCGGCGTCGCCGGGGCGCAGGACGGGGCAGGCGCCTTCGCCCACGGCAGAGAACATCGCGCGCATCGGCGGGCCCCAACCCCCCGTGGGCAGGCAGGACATGCACACGCCGATGCCGATGTGCTCGCTGTGCTCGTGGTCGAGGCGGTAGTGGGGAGCGCCCTCGGGGACCAGCAGGACGTCCCCCTCGTGGACGGTCCATGCGCTGCCCATGTGCACGACGCTGCGGCCCGAAAGCAGGAGCGCGATGCTTCCATGGGTGTGGACCACGGGCTCCTCGGGCGGCTTGCAGTCGCGATCACCGATGATGGGGCGGTGGATCATGGCGTCGACGAGAGGACGGCGTGGATCATCGCACCTCTGCCTCCACCCGTCGCGATCGCGCTCGAGACCTGCTGCATCCGGGTGCACAGGTCGCCGGCGGCCCACATCATCGGGAGGTTGGTGCGTCCCATGTCGTCGGTCTTCACGTGACCATCTTCATTGAACGGATCGGGGACGGTTTCCAGGTCGAGGCCGCGGACCAGGGCGGTCTGGCGCTGGTGGACGCCGAGGAACATTCCGGTGCGGGGCAGTCGCGTGCCGTCGTCGAGAACCACGCCGGTGAGCTCGGGGCCGTCGTGGAGCAGGGCGGTGGGATGGCCGCCGCGAACGACGATGCCCTGGTCTTCCAAGGCCCCCCGCTCATCTTCGGGGAGTCGGTCATCGCCGGTGAGGACGACGAGGTCACCGCTCCACGAGCGCAGCATCGTCGCGAACTGGGCCATGTGATCGCCATGGCCATAGGCGACGAGCGCTCGGTCACGCATCTCCCATCCGTGGCAGAAGGGGCAGATGTGCACGGAGTGGCCCCACGTGGCATCGAGGCCCGACCAATCCGGCAACAGGTCGACGACGCCAACTGCGAGGAGCACCGCGCGCGCGGTGAGGGTCTCGTCACCGAGGTGGGCGGTCCATCGCGATCCGTCGTGGTGGAGGGCGTCGATCCACCCCTCACGGCGGCGGACGTCATACGGCTGGAGGTCCGCCCACGCGCGGCGGCGCAGCTCCATGGGCGCGATGCCCTCGAGGCCGATGAGGTTGTGGACCCCGTCGGCGACGGCGTGGCGAGGCTGTCCCGCGTCGACGACGACGACCCGGCGGCGGGCGCGGCCAGCGTAGAGTGCGGCGGACAATCCGGCAGGACCACCTCCGACGATCAAGAGGTCGATGGGCTTCTCTTCGGGCATCTACACTCTGTTGTAGCCCCGAAGTGCCGCAGGCCACACTGCCGGGATGTGTGCATTTTCTGCCGAATCCTTCGGGTGCCACGGGCATGGTGACGAGTGTCGCCACTTGAGCGGGCTCGGAGTCGACCGGTCACCGCGACCAACCTTCGAGAACGAGGGGTGCTCCGCTTGTGCTCAATTCTTGCACGCTCGGGCGCAGTGGCGTTCCGAGCGGCTCACACCTCCTTCCTCGTGCCCCTGCTCGTCCTCGGGTGCGATGGCGAGCCGGCCGATGCCGGTCACGCCGACGGAATCGATGATCCGATCACGGTGGCCGGCAAGGCCGATGGGCTCGACGGAGCCAGCCCTGCCGAGGTGGAGGCCGTGCTCGAACTCGCGAGTACGGCATCGTTCGCGCGCCTCGACGAAGACGTCGGTCTCGACGTTCGGGCGGCCAGCCACATCATCGAGCACCGCGACGGTGTAGACGGCGTCGAGGGGACGAGCGACGACGAAACGTTCGAGGATCTCGACCAGCTCGATGCGGTGCCGTGGGTGGGTCCGCGAGCGTTCGGCAAATTGTTGGAATGGGTCCGGGCGCAGCCGGCCGATGGCGCAGCGCCGTGCGTGTTGATCTCCGAGTACATCGAGGGCGACCTCGACAAGAACAAGGGCATCGAGCTGTACAACTGCGGGCACGCCTCCGTCGACCTCTCCGAGATCGCCCTGTGCCTCGTCCGCAATGACGACGACGACTGCCGGGTCGCGAGCAATCTTGCCGAGGTCCAGCTCCCGCCGGGGCATGTCTACACGGTTTGCCGCGACAAGCACGGAACGTTCAACAACCCGTGGCCCCCGCTCGCGGACGCATGCACGGAGGAGCTCGGCTCGACGATGATCTTTAGCGGTGACGACCGGATGGTCGTGTTGCACGATCCCGATCGCGTCGGAAGCATCGGTGGCGCAACCGTTGTGGATGCGCTGGGACGCATCGACTTCCGGCCGTCGTGGGCGCCCTGGAACGAGGTGGGTCTTCGGCGCTGCAGGTCGACCCCCAACTTGGGCACCGCCTTCTTCGACGAGTCCGACTGGTTCGACGTCGTGCCGTGGCGCGACGCGTCGGACTGGGGCGTCCCGCCGACGTTCTCCTGCGACTGATCGCCCCGATGGACGACGCGCAGCACTCAAACGGTTGGGAAGCCTACGCCGTACGTCGAACTGCTCGCGTCGTGCGGGTTGGTGCTGGTCGAGGAGTGTGAGGACGACGGGGGGAACCACCACTCTCATTCTCGGCGCCAGGCATAGCTTTGCCCGTTCTGATCGCCTTCTTTGCCTGACTTGCGCAGCGCCCCGAGAGCGGTCGGTGCTCCGAACGGTTTGCTCGGAGGGCGGGCGGTGCCGATCCCACCCGGTCACGATACCGACCGGGTGGGATGGATGAGCGTTAGCTGCGGCGGCGGCGGCGGGCAGCGCCCGCAAAGCCGATCATGAACAGGCCTGCACCCCAGGCCCAACCGAAGCTGCTGCCTCGGTCGACGGCGCAGGAAATCGAGCCGCCGGCTTCGCCGGTGCACTGTCCGTTGCTGCACATGCCTTCGGCGTAGCCATCGACCTCGATGTTGAGCTGGGCCTGCAGAGCCGCGACGCACTGCTCGAGGTTGTTGCCGTAGTCGACGTACTGGCCGTCGCAGAACAGGGCGCCTTCGGGGCGCTGGCACTGGGCTTCGCATCCGCCCTGCAGGTCAGCCTTGCAGTCGACGTAGCCGCCGGCTTGGCAGTCGACCTGGCAGTCGACATTGGCCTGGGCCTCGCAGGAGCCCTCGCAGGAGGCCTCGCACGAAGCTTCGCAGGAGGCGCTGGGCGGGGTGCCTTCGCATCGCCCGTCGCAGCCCGCGGAGCAGGTGGCTTCGCACGATGCCCGGCACTCGGAGTCGCCACCGCACTGGGCGTCACACGATCCCTGGCAGTCGGCGTTGCACGACGCGGAGCAGTCGAAGCTGCCGGGGTCCGCGGTGCAGTCGGCTTGGCAGTCGGACTGACACGAAGCGGTGCAGTCGACCGAAGCGGAGGCCGAGCACTGCCCGTCGCAGTTGGCGTAGAGTTCGGCGGCGCACTGGGCTTCGAGGCGGGGCGGCTCGCAGTTGGCCACGCAGCCACCCTCGACTTGGAGCTCACACGAGGCATTGGCCTCGACGTGGACGTCGCCGCACGCGTCGATCCCGGCATGCGCGGTCGACGGTGCACCATAGATGAAAGCGAGCGTCGCGAGGGAGACCGCGGACGCGAGGAAGTTTTGAAGAATCGACTTGCGCATCGTGCGATCCTCTCCCTGCGTCATCGGGGGGGTGCCGCAAGGAAAAAACCTTCGCTCGCAACGCGCGTCGAGCCGAGGGTGCGCGTCGTCGTCACACCTGCGCGGCACCGCACGAGTGCAACGTCTGCAAGTGGCCGTAAGAGCGGGTGGCAAGCGGCTTGCACCGTCTATGCGACATGCCCGACAGCAACCAGATTCCCAAGCGCGGCGAAGGCAACCACGATGCAGACGCCGAGTATCGCAAGCGCACCCAAGCCTTCGTAGAAAACGAAGATGTGAAGGGGCATGCAAAGAAAGCGGCGAAGGCCGTCGACGATTCCGAGGAAGGTCCAGAGCTGGAGAAGGCTCGGGTGAAGTCGAAGAATGTCGGCAAGTAGTCGGCAAACTGACGCCCCTCACCAACGCCCAGACCGTCGCCGGCACCTCGCCGCGACGGTCTCGTTGCGTCGAGCGGTCGTCTTTACTCCAGCAGTGAAGACTCGGGGCCGTCGCGCTCGGCCCACATCGTCCGTACCCAGGCCTGGTAGCGGGCCGTCTCCTCGCTGAGCTTGGCCTTGCCGCGCTGGGCGGCGTTGGCCGCCTCGGGTCCGCCGGTGTAGGCCGCGGCGGCCCAGCGACGGCCTCGTCGTGCGAGTCCGTGCGCGCTCCGAATCGACCGAGCTCGTGAGCCAAGATCTGCGTCCAGCCAGGCCGGGAGCAGCCGCCGGCCGCGTGCTGAACCCTCGGTGCGGACCAAACGACAGCGGATGGACCATCGGACGCCGCCCGGTCTGCACCGCGAGGCGGTGGGGGTGAACACGTCGCATCCTCGGGTATGATGACGGCGGAATGAACCTTCGACGGCGCCTGGCCTCGACCGCCATGTTCTTTGCCGGGTGTGGCCCCGTGGTGCCCGCCGACCCCACGGGCTCCGGGGGCGGAGGGGGCACCGATGGCTCGTCGAGTCCGGGCGCGACCTCCATCAGCACCGGGGACAGTCCCTCGAGTTCGAGTACGGGAAGTCTCGCGATGGTCTGTGAGCCCGACGCGATCGGCTGCGAGGGCTCGGAGTATGGCGTGTGGCGCTTGTCGAGCGCCGACACGCCCGTCGTCGCCTACCTCTACCTCTGGCCCGAGGACGACGACGATCCGTACTCGTTCGTATCGCGATGGTACGTGGATGACACGGAGCTGGAGTTCTGCATCCGCAACGGCACCTATGTGCCCTCGGGCGACTTGGCAGGAACCTTCATCTTTCAAACGGACGGCCTCGGTGGCACGAACGTCGAACTCTGCGGCGGAACGCCGGGCGAGCACGAAATCCGGCTCGAGCTCACGCGTCTCCCCAACTGCGTGGGGGACGTCTTCGCGCTGAAGGCAACGGACTCCAAGGGCGCATCGATCTACGCATTCGAGGGGGAGGCGGTGCACTGCGACTGCACCACCGCCTACGACCCGTACACTGGACTGGGCCAGCCACTCCCGACCGACGACTGCGTCGCGCCGTAGGAGAGTCGCGCCGTAGGAGAAGGGTCTGGCCCTCGTCACCGCGGGGTGAGGGTGCAGTTCACGCCGTCGCGCGACAGGGTCACGGACGCGTAGCCCTTCGACAGCGTGCCACGGTACTCGACCTCGCTCGTCGTCGCGGCGATCGTCCGCGCCCGTCGATCGACGGCGACCTTCGCTTCGACCGGCGCGTCGGAGCCAATCCGCAGGGGACCCGCCCAAGCACCGCCGGCAAACGCCAGCTGCAGCGCGAGCGACGCGCCGTCGTCACACGACCCCGTCCAGGTCCCGCTCAGCGCATGCTGTCCGCGCGAGACCTCGAGGTGGAAGGCTCGCTCGGCGCCACCGGGGACGAAGAAGCGAACGAGATCGGGGTGGCGGCGCAGGGCGGCCTTGAACTTTGCCGCGCTGGCCAGCGACGACGGGGCAATGTCGAACGTGTAGTTGGCGCTGTCCACGTGCATCATCGTGCGCCGGTCAGGACCCAGCTCTGCGAGCACGGCCCGGACGGCCTGCGCCATCGCAGCGACGACCTCCGCCTCGGGTTCTCCTTTGTGACGCACATAGGTGTCGAGGATGGGGTGTGACTTGGAACTGTAGAGGCGCTTGGCTTTGGCTACGCCGTCACGTTCGCAGATGCCGTACATGAGCGCCGCCTGCTTGTCGGCGGTTCGCTGATAGCTGCTGACGCGCGCTTCGGGCTCGCCGGCGTCGGCCATGATCTCCTGCAGGACCTCGAGTGGAACCGGGTCGAGCGGTTCGCCGCTGACACCGACCGGATACGGCGGGGCGGTCGAGGTCTGGGTCGCCGCGACGAACGCCCAGGCCCATGCGATCGAGGTCACGAACATGCACGCACTCTCTCGGAGGATCGTCCTCGCGGCAAGCGTCTTACGGTTTCTGCCCTCGCCGGCCGAGCGCGGCGATCACCACGCCGGCCACGACCATCAACGCGCCACAGATGGCGATCCCGTCCACCTGCTCATCGAAGATCGCGACGCTCCAGAGCATTGCAAACGCGATCTGCACGTAGCCCACCGCCGTTCCTTGGCCGGCCGGCACCCGATGCAGACCGTGGGTCAGGCACACTTGCGCGATCTGGGTGGTGACCCCGACGCCGCCGAGAATGAGCCACTCCAGCGGCGTGGGCGGGACCCAGACCGCAAGCGCCAGCGGCAGGAACACCGGAGTTGCGACCACTGGAAAATACAGCACGACGACCGCGGGGTGGTCGGTTTTGCGGAGCTGACGAACGGTGACGTATGCGGCCGCGCTGAAGACAGCCCCGAGCACGGCGATCGCAACCGCCGCGGGATCGAGTGCGGCGGCGCTCCCAAAGAGAAGCTGCGGGCGGGCGACGAGGACGACACCCCCGATGCTGACCAAGAGCGCGAGTCCCAGGGACCACGCGAACCCTTCACCCAGCAGTACGGCGGCGAGGACTGCCGTGAGCACCGGGTTGAGGTAGTGGATCGTGGTCGCTTCGGAGAGCGGCAGCATGGTGACCGCCGAGAAGAAGCAGAAGAGCCCGCCGGACCCCAGCGCACCGCGCAGCAGCAGCAGCCCCGGCGCATTCCCGCGGAACGGAAGCTTGGCTCGCTTGACCGCCGCCACGCTCAGGCCGAGGCCGATCGCTGCGCGCGCGAGAATGATCTGCTCGGCGGGAAGGCGCGCGCCCGCGAGCTTGACGCACACCGTCATCAGGCTGAAGAAGAATGCTGCGCCCAGCAGGTACGCGAGACCGTTGCGCTCCAAGTCGAAACTTCGCGCCAAGGTACCAGCCAGAGCTCCTCGGGAACGGGTACCAAAAAAAGTGACAATTCGCTCCATGAAGGAGTGGAACCGACATGTCGCATCGGCAAATACGGGGCAGGACCCCCCGCATGTTCAAGACGATGCTCCCCTACATCCTGGTGCCTGGCCTCGCGCTCTTCGCGGCGTGCGACGACGGAGGCTCCTCCGACGCCGCACCCGACGCTGGCCCTTCGGGCAAGGCTGATGGCGTCACCGAAGACGACAAACACGACGAGGCCGACGCGTTCGAAGCGGAGACCGCCGAGATTCTCGCGGCGCTCGAGGCCGGCGGCGCAGCAAGACAGTTCAACTACTGCGCACTCGACGGGACCGACGACAACGGAGACCCCTCGGTCGGCTTGCTGAAGTGTCGCTCGCTGTTCCTGTACGAGAACGACGCCGAAATGTTCCGCATCTCGTTCATCAACGGCGCTGGCCTCGGCGGTGCGAGCGAGTACGCGATGCGCAACGACGACGGGACCTACCGTCTGTACGTGGACACCACCCTGGACGGGACGCCCGAGGTCAGTGGGCTGTTCGAGGAGAACCAGGAGCAAGATGTCGAGTTCGACAAGAATGGCTTCCCCACGATCACCAACATGACCCTCCACCTGAGCGCGACCAGCTTTGCCCTGGTCGACCTCAGCTTCGGGGAGACCGAAGCCCTGCTCGACGGCATCATCATCGACGAAGCTGCCGGCACCGAGGGTGAACTCCACCTGAGCTACCGTCGCATGTAGCCCGTGGAGTCGCTCGGGTCGACTTCGAGCCGGTCGCGGCGCGATCGTCTGCTCAACGCTGCTAGTCTGGCGGTGCGGAGCGGACGTGTGAGCGCAACCCTCGACAGCCAGCTGTTTCAAGCGGCGCTCTTGGAGCGGCTCTTCTCGCAGCAGCCCAAGGTGCACGTCGGCCGGTACGAGGTCCGGGCGCGCGTGGCCGAGGGTGGTGGTGGGCGCGTCTACGAGGGGCACGACCCCGACCTGAATCGGCCCGTGGCCATCAAGCTGCCCCGCGTCGATCCGGTGACCATCAGCCGCCTGCGGCAAGAAGCCCGCACGCTCGCGGGCTTGAGTCACCCGGCCGTGGTCGAGGTGTACGACGTCGTGGACTCTCCCTGGGGCCTCGCGGTCATTCTCGCGTGGGTCGAAGGCGGCACGCTCAGCGCCTGGCAGACGCAGTCCGACCGCACGGCGCGTGAGGTCGTCGAGGCCTACGTGGCGGCCGGTCGCGGACTGGCGGCGGTGCACGCTTGCGGCCTGGTGCATCGCGACTTCAAGCCGGACAACGTCTTGATGACGGACGCCGGTCCCCAACTCTGTGACTTCGGCCTGGCTCGGTCCGCGATGGCGGAGCCCGGTGTCGTCGAACCCCACGCTGCGTGGATGGAGGAGGGACGGGTCACCCTCGAGGGGGCCGCTCCGGGGACGCCGGCGTTCATGTCTCCCGAACAAAGAGCTGGCGTCGCGACCGCAAAGGGGGACCAGTACTCGTGGTGCCTGTCCTTGCGGGCTGCCTTGGCCGAGCTGCCGGCCGCGGCCGATCCCGAGGATCTCGGACGCGCGGTCGACGACGCGATCGAGCGCGGCCTCTCGCACGACAGCACCCAGCGCCATGGCTCTCTCGAGGTCTTGCTCGACGTCGTCGCGCGCGCCCTCGATCGTCGCGCCGGACGTTCGTATCGACGGACGGCGACATTCGCCGCGGCGGGTCTGCTGGTCCTCGCCCTGTGCGTGGCATGGTGGTCGATGCTTCGCCCCGAGACCCCGAGGGTGGACGCCGCTTCGGAGGAGGTTTCGGCGGCCGCAGACGACCCCGCCCTCGAACGCGCGGTTGCGGCCGCGCTCGCTGACTTCGAGCGCGCCCGGGATCGGGAGATCGAGTTTAGCACCGCTGCCGAGTCCCTCGAGACCGCGTATGGGCTGGCCGACTCCGCCGGGGCCTTTGGATCGATGGCGCTCTTGGCGACGCGACTCGCGACGACGCAGCGGGCAAAGCAAGACATTCCCGCAGCGCAGCGTTGGTCCGAAGCCGCCCTCAATGCAATCGAGCGCGGCGACCTGCACGACGACCCGCTGGCCGCCGGCGTCTGGACGTCTCGCGCTGCGCTGGCGCTGGATGAACGGCAGCCCGCATCAGCGCTGGAGTCGACGGCTCGAGCGCAGGCGATTCTCGACGCGCTGCCGCTGGCGGAGCAGCAGGAGCATGCAACCGAGCGCGCCGGCGCCCTCTTCATGACCGCGCGGGCCCTGATCGACCTTGGAGAGCTCGAAGGAGCACTCGAGCGACTCACGCAAGCCCGAGGAATTCTCGAAGCCACTGGCGAGGTCGACGGCTACGCCTACGCGCCAATGCTCGTGGGTCAGGCGCACGTCCTCGGAGAGCTCGGCCGGACCCCGGAGCAGGTTGCGGTCTCCGAGCGCATCCTGAAGACCTGCCCCGACACCCAGTCGCGCTGCCTCGCGGTGCGTCAGCATGCGCTCCTGCTCCTCGCGGAGGCCACACCGACCGAAGATTGGGAGTCCTTCGACCGATTGTGCAACGAAGCGCTCGAGCTCGCGAAGCGAGAGGTCGAGCAGTCCGAGGCGTCCGCCCTCAGCGTGCGGGCGCACATCTTTCGTCAGCGCGCCGATCGCCGCCGCCTGCATGGCGACCTGGCGGGTGCCGAACGAGAGCTCTCCATGGCGATCGATGAGTCGCTCTCGCGGCAGCGCGCATACTTCCCTCCGTTGCTGAAGCTTCGCGCGGAGCTGCGCATCGAGCAGGGCAAGTATCGCGACGCGCGCGCCGACGCCGTCGACCTCGCCCGCTATGGCGGTCCCGAAGACAAGACGGCCGCCTCTGCCTTGCAGGATAGAATCGCCCGCGAAACCGCGAGCGCCCCACCATGACGGACCCGACCGACCACGACCTGCTGTTTCGGTGGCGGGCGGGCGACGGCGAGGCCGGGTCTCGCCTGGTCCGCAGCCACAGCGACGCCATGCGCCGGTTCTTCGCCAACAAGGTGCCCGACGTCGCCGAAGACCTCAGCCAGCAGACCTTCCTTGCGGCCCTCGAGTCTGCGGACCGGTATGAACCCACGCGCTCATTTCGTGCGTATCTGTTGGGCATCGCCAACAATGTGCTGCTCATGCACGTTCGCAAGCGGTTCCGTGGCGACCGGGCGAGCGAGCGCAGCTACATGACCTCCGAAGGCATGAGTCCATCTCCGAGCCTCGTGGTCGCCCGGCAGCAGGAGATCTGCGTCCTTCTCCAGGTCCTCCGAACGATCCCCTTGGAGAGGCAGGTGCTGTTGGAGCTCTACTATTGGGAAGGGTTGTCGGTTGCCGAGATCGCCAGTGCGCTCGAACTCGAGGTAGGTACCGTCAAGAGCAGGCTGTTCCGTGCTCGCGCCCAGCTGCGGACCCAGATGGAAGAACTCGCATCGGCTGGAGGGGCCCGCGACGCGGACCCCGACGCGCTCGAGGCGTGGGATGAGGCGGTACGCAGTGGGCTGGAGGATGTCTGACCGACCGGCGATCGGATCGATCGTCGTGCGACTGCAACCTGACCTTGGTGGACACGTCATCCAAGCGATGACTCCATCCTTCTCTCGTCTCATCATGATCATAGGTTTGTCGTCGCTCGGCGCCGGTCTTGGCTGCAAACCGGCGGAATGCGAGCCGGTCCTCTCTGCTTCGGGATCGATTGCGTCCACGGCGGAAAACGGCTCGGTTGCCGAACTCGCCTCGCGCGTCGCAGGGCTCGAGGAGGCAGCCCGAGAGAGCAGCCAGCCCGAGGCGATCTGGCTCGTACACACGGCCCAAGAACTCTCGAAGCTCGTCAAGGCGGGCAGCGTGCCAGGCGGCGCGGACGCCAGCTATCACGAGAACAAGATGCGAGCCGTCTCCGTCGTGATCGACGCCCGCAAGGATCTGCAGCGCGTATGCGGGTGAAGCGAGCCTCGGCCATCCTCGCCGTCGGGTGGCTCCTGGTCGTCTCGTGCGAGGGCTGCGGCGAGGACGATCTTTCCGAGGGCGCCGTCCTCGATATCGGTGCGGGCGACGCCGTGGGCGAGAGTACGCTCGAGCTCGACGTCGAGATCGTCGCAACCTCGTGCGAGGGCGCGTGCGGATTGGTGACGCTCTCCGACGATCGGGTGATCTCGACCTGCGACATCGGCCTCCGGGAACGGGTCGTCTTCCTCCTGCGCGCCACCGACGGCGCGCTGCGTGTCGACGTTCGGGGGTCGGATCGCATGAGCCAGCTCGCCGGAGGCCTCGATGCGGATGGCACGTTCGAGGCCGGCGGCGTCTACACCTACGGGGGCGGAGTCAGCCCGAACCAGCGCATGCGCTCGCGAATCTCCGGCGAGTTGGAGGCGTGGACGAGCTGGCGGATCCAGACTGCGATCGAACTGTACGCGAGCGGTCCGACGTGCAGCGGCGAGTATGAGGTCGTGGACCTCTAGCAGAAGGGCGCGCGGACGAGGACCACGCGGCTGTACAGGAGGCCGAAGCCGAGCCGCATCAGGTTCAGCTGGGAAGGGGAGCCGGGCGTGGTGGTCACCACGGCCACCGTCGCGCCCTGCTGGGCAGCGTCGTGCAGGCGCCGCCGGATGAGGGCGCTTTGCAGTCCGCACCGTCTCGCCTCGACACGTGTCCCCGCACCGCACAGCTGCGCCACCTCGCCGTCCACGCGAAGGCTGGCAGCGGCGAGCAACCGACCGCGCCCGTCGTGGGCAGCGTAGGTGCTCACGCCCTGGATGTTCGTCATCTGACGCATCACGCGGACGAGCGCGTCGCGGGGAAAGGATTCTTCGGGTACCCCCGAATCCGGGATCGCGAAGGCGTCGACCAAGGTCTCGATCCACGCATCGAGTTCGCCGTGCGCGGCCAGTCCGATCTCGAAGTCGGTGGGCGAAGGCCCGGGATCGAGCGCGCCGGTCAACGGGCAGCCGAGCACGTTCTCGAAGCCCTCGATCTCGTACCCGCGCGTCGACAGGCACGCGGCCGTCTGCGGGGCCAAGCTGCTGATCTCGGCGCGCACGCCAATCTCGAGCGCGTCGTGTGCGAGTTCGATCTCCTCGAGCTGATCGGGACGCGGCGGGCCTTCGAGCCCGACGCCGATCATCTTGGTGAAGGGGGAATCGGGTCCGCAGTAGGCCGCGACACCGCCGGCGATCTCCCAGCTGCGCGCGTCGGACTGACCATCTTCACGCGCCGCAGCGACCCCGCCGAGGGTCATTCCGAGCTCGGCGGCTTCGATGCGAGTGGCGAGTTCGATGTCGGCGAAGAGCCCCTCGTCGCGTCGCCTCTCCATCGACCCGAGGGTACACGTTCCGTCGTCCGCGCAACCGTCTCAGCGAGTGAGTCCTCGAGCCTCGTCCAGGCTCACATGGGCGCCGGCGCGGGCGACCACTCCCTGCGCGTCGACCAGCACGGCGTAGGGAACCGAGTCGATGGACCACGCCTCGAACACCGGCGCGCCGTTGGGGGCCCACACGTGGGTCCATGGCATGGGCCAACGCTCGGCGCGAAAGGCCTCGACCGGTGCGCGGGTGTCGTTGACCGTGACGCTGATGATCCGCAGGTCGGGCGATTTCCCCGTCCCCGCCGCGGCGTGCAGGGCGTGGAGTTCGGGCATCTGCTCGATGCAGGGCTCGCACCACGTGGACCACAGCTCGAGAAGGTAGGGCGTACCGAGCAGCTCGCTGCTCCGAACTGGTCGCCGCGTGTCGAGATCGACGAACTCGAACGCCGGCATGGGGTTCCCCTCGCGGGGTGCATCGGTCATTGTCGTCGACTCGACGTAGGCCTGCGCCGCCGCGTCGGGTTCGCCGCTGCGCATGGCTTCGTACAGGTCTCCTGCATGGAACGCGGTGGTCAAGCCGAGGTCGGGAACGCGCTCGCGGACCTGTGCGAAGCGCTCGCGCGCCTGGGGATGGGCACCAAAGAGGGCGCGCAGCTCCAGCAGCTTTCCTGCGTACGCTGCCCATGCGATCGAGTCGGCAGGGACGGGCTCGATGACCGTCCATGCATCGTCGGGACCGGTGATCTGGATGGCGTTGGTCGCATGGCACAAGCGCAAGAGATGTGACTCGACGCCCTCGTCCAGGGACTCGACGGCCTCCCGTTGGATCTGCAGCTCCGCCTCGAGCGCAGCACCGCTCTGGTCCGGGTCGGACGCGCTCGATGCCGCCTCCATCAGCGCGTCGAAGTTCGCGCGGGCCTTCTGCATTAGCGCCGCCCGGTCCAGCCACGCGATACCGTCGCCGCTGCGCGATGACGGGGCCGCCCACGAATAGCGAAGCTCGGCGCCGGGGTGGACGTACATCTGCAGCGTGCGGGGGTCGGAGCCGTCGTCGAGGGTCACCGTGACGAAACCCGCTGGGATCGTCAGGTGCTCCTCGGCACGCAGGGGCCGAGTGGGGACGAGGGGCGGGCGGTCGTCGCTGGCGTGGACCGTCAGCGACGTTCCTTCGGGAGCGTCCACGACCCACAGCCGCAGCCCGGAGCGGGCCTCAGCGCTGAACGTGGACTCCGGCTTCGGGGGACGCACTGCTGGCGTGGCCGGTTCAGGCAGCGTCCCCGATGGTTGGCAACCAGGCGACCACGGCATGAGGCAGACGAGCGCGTATCCGGTCCAGTGCGTGGTCACGAGGGCGTCGAGCATACTGAGCATCGCAAGCCCAGGCGTTCTGGGCGAGCGCCAGGGCACGTCGCTTCGATTTGGCGGGCTGGCCGGCTTGGCGTCGCATCGGAGAGCGCTGAGAACGCCGGTGTG
Source organism: uncultured bacterium (assembly GCA_963761755.1). Classification (GTDB taxonomy): domain Bacteria; phylum Myxococcota_A; class Polyangia; order Nannocystales; family Nannocystaceae; genus CAJXVA01. The sequence continues at coordinate 143,009 of CAVXIC010000009.1, read as the reverse complement.
GCGGTCGCCGGGTCCGCGGCGCCGACGGTGTCACATTGCGTGGGGAATCGTATGCAATGCGAGGCCTCGTCGGCCGTTGCGGGATCTCCGCCACTCTGCGCGTTTTCGAGCCGGTTGCACGATGGTTCGCGTATCGCGCCAAACGCTCGCATTGAACAACACAGCGTTCAATCTTTGTTTAGAGCACATTTTAGGCACAATCGAACAAATCTGGGGAAAAGCGACCCACGGACCGGAATTCCGCTTGACGGCCCGAAACGATCTTTCATACCTTTTTGGAATCCTGTGCCTTTGTAAGACGAGGCACATTTTCTACAGGTCAGTTCTCCGCGCAGTCAACCGAAACGGCGTTCCGTCTCCGCGACACACTCCGAGTCTGACACTCGAATCCACCGACCAGGTACCGTCCGAATGGAATCCATGCACGCCCAAGATCGCTCGCACGTCGCGGCGCGGCAGGACCTCCGTTTCGGCTACAACCACAACTTCCGCTACCGCGGACGGCTGTTCCACATCCAGACCGAAGACTCCGGGCCCCTACACACACACATCTATTCGCACATCTTCTTTGCAGGCACGGTGATCGCGTCGAAGAAGACCGAATATGACCGCTTTGGCGTGCACTCTCGCGCGGACATTCAGGCTTTGATGCGGCAGTCTCATCGAGAGATGTGCATCACACTCCGCGACGGAACCCACGACGAACGCATCGCCGCGTTGAGCAGGCGGCCGGGTGTGCCTCGACGGCGACCCAAGACCCACTCGAGCCTGCCCGCGGTGGTCGCAACGCCGAAGCTCGAGTCGTTCTCGCCCGAGTTCGCCGACGACGATGTCGCCGACCTCGAGGCGACGCGCAAGTGTCTCGCGACGATCCAGAACGAACTCACCGGCTTCCTCGGCGGCGCCGTCGTGGACCATGAGAAGGGCACCACGGTCCGAGCGGAGGGTGGCACCCTCGACATGAAGACCGCCGTGTCGGGCAACATCGAGCTCCTGCAGTCCAAGATGCGACTGCTCGAGCTGCTCGACCTCCAGGGGACCCTCGAGGACATCCTCCTCACCCTCGAGGGGTGGTTCTGCATCATTCGGCCGCTGACCCCATCGACGTTCATCTACGTCGTCGTCGACCGGGCTCGAGGCAACCTTGCGATGGCCCGCCGCGTCGTGTCGAACGCCGGGCTCGAGCTCAAGCGCTGAAGCTCGTCGATGTCTACATCCCCCGCTGATCTCGGCCACGCTTCCACGGCGGCCAGCGCAACATCCGGTGCGTCTGGAGAGTGGCTCTCGTTGATGGACCTCCCCGGCATCGAATTTGCCTGGACTGGCGCCACCAAACACGAACCCGAACGATTCTTTCGCCCTGAAGGTGCCCCCGAACGACGCGTCGCTCCGGCGTGGGCGAGGTTGCAGATGGGTCTGGCTGCGCGCATGGCCGACGAGCTCGAGCTCGGCGAGGCCAAGGTGATGGTCACCGTGCACGACCAACGGCTGCTCGTCCTGGGTGTGTCCGAGGGCTGCCAACTGGTGCTGGTGCTCCGAGACCCCGCCTCGGTCGGCATCGCGCTGATCCGCGTGCGTCAGTGGACCGAACAACAACAGGCTCGACACAACAGGAGCGAACCATGACCGAATCAGATGGAGGCTGGCTCCGTCGACTGGTCGGCGGCCGACGTCGAGAGGATGGGTCCGACACCGAGGAGGATCCTGCGTCGCTGCCTCCGGCCGAAGAGGACCTCGCCGCGCGCGTTCAGCTGCTCGTCGAGGAGAACACCCGAGTCTCCCAGGAGAATGCCCAGCTCGCGGAGCGCGTCGAGCAGCTCGAACGGGAGGCCGTCGACGACCGAAGACTGGAACAACACCTGCAGCAGCTCAACGACGCCTTTCAAGAGCAGCAGGCCTCCCTCGAGGCCGCGCGCGCGCAGGCCCAGCAGTCCACCGGGGAGGCTCAGGCGCTTCGGGAGAAGCTCGGCAGTCTCGAACGCGCCGTCGCCCTACACCGCAAGCGAGCGGACACGGTGGAGGAGGCCCACAACGCCCTTCAAGCCCGGATCGGTCCGCTGCGGGAACAAGCGCACCGCTCGCAAAAGCAGCTCCAGCAGCAGCACGACCAGCTCGAGCAGGAGCGCGGCCAGCGAAAGTCGTTGGATGCAAAGCTCGAGCACACGACGGCCCGGGTCAACGAGCTTCAGAAGCAGCTCACGAAGGCGGCGACCGACCTTGCCCAGAGCCAGGTTCGTACCGATCGAGGCGCGGCGGAGGCATCGCTGCTCGCCACCAAGATTTCCGCCATCGAGGCGGAGCTCGAGGAGGCTCGGAGCGTCGCTCAGACCGCTCGAGCAAGCCACGAGCGGGCGTTGCAGCGCCTCTTCGGCCCCAAGGGGACCGAGCTCGTCGAGGATCTTCTCCAGCATCCCCGGGCCGCGGACTAGCGCTCCCATTCCGCGTGCCTCGTCGCCGCGCCGCGTTCGACCGACGTGGAGCGCGGCTCAGCAGACCTTACCCGACATCACCACGAAGACTACGAACATGGACAATCTCCAAGAAATTCTCAAGAAACTCGAAACCGACATCGCTGGCTTCCTCGGCGCGGCGCTCGTCGACCACGACAGCGGCATGGCGCTGGGTACCATCGGAACCAAGCTCAACCTCGACGTTGCAGCGGCAGGAAACACCGAGGTCGTCCGGGCCAAGCTTCGCGTCATGGAGCAGCTCGAGCTCGACGGCGGCATCGAGGACATCCTGATCACCCTGACCGACCAGCTTCACCTGATTCGCCCCATCGGCAGCACGCTGTTCCTTTACATCGCGCTCGACCGCAAGCAGGGCAACCTCGGCATGGCGCGCCACATCATGGCGAGCGCGGCCTCGAACATCAAGGTCTGAGCGCAGCGTCGAGTCGCCGAGAACCAGCGGGCTTCTCGGCGGCTCACCGCGTCTGCGCCAGCGCGTGGCAGAGCTGATCGGTGGCGTCGTCCAGCGGGAAGTAGCTCTCGATCTGGAGCTCCTCGAGCGCGACGTTCTGGGGCGCTTGAAAGACGGTCAGCGTGGTCAGGAAGCCAAAACGTTGGCCGGCGCGTTCGAACTGGACGTCGAGCGTGGCGTGGCTCGGGGCGGTGAGATCGGGCAGGCGCCAGTCGTCGGGGACGCCAGGGTAGGCACACAGGGTGCTGACCAGCGCCGCGAGACCGCCATCACGGCGACGGTGGAGCATCTCGCGCTGCACGCGGCCGAGCAGGGCTCTTGCGACGCGCTCCCATTCGACCACGAACGGACGCAGGAGGTCGGGGTCGAAGAGCAGCTTGAGCGTGTTGCGCTCCACACTCACCCTGTCTCCCAGGAGCAGGCCGAGCAATCGCTTCGTCGCGTCGTTGGCCGTGACGAGGTCGTAGTGGCGGTCGAAGACGAGGAGCGGGTAGGGCTCCTGATGCTTCATCATGCGCTCGAGGGCCCGCTGCACGACGGGATCGAACGCACCTTCGACGGTCTCGCGAAACACGGCGGCGAACCCGGCCGCGACGAGCAGCGCATTGTGGTCCCGCAGCGGAAGATCCAGGGTGGATGCAAGCCGCAGGACCATCTCCTGGCTCGGCTTGGCGCGCCCGGTCTCGAGGAAGCTGACGTGTTTTGCGGACACGCCTGCGGCTCCGGCCAGGTCGAGCTGGCTGAGGCCTCGGGCGCCCCTCCAGTAGCGGAGCAGCGCGGGGAAGACGTTGTCGTCGTGGCTCACTGGGCACTCAGCGCTGCGAGGGTCTCGGGGGCGTGGGCCTGCAGAAAGGGAAGCATCGCACGGAGCACGCCGCCGGGGTCCTCCTCGTGCACCAACAGCTTGTGTCCGTGCAGCACCTCGAGCTGCGCTAGCCCAGGCCAGTCGCGAACCATGGCCTCGGCTCCATCGACCGGGAAGAAGCCGCAGCGGTCGCCCCAGATGCACAGCAGGGGCGCGTCGATCTTGGCGTGCACGGCGGCCAGCTCGTCGGCGATGTGAAGGTTGGCGTTGCGAAGGGCCAGCAGCGCGCCCGAAGGATCGCGCTGCAGCGGAACCAGCGACGCTTCGCGGAAGGCTCCCTCGAGGTACGCCAGGTTCTTCACCGTCCCCTTGAAACCGAAGCGCGAGCGGAGGAAGAGCGGCGAGTGCAGCAGCCAGCGGAACAGCGTCGTCGCGCCCGGCAGGCCAGCGGCGCGCTGCAGGGCGGTCATCAGCGGCAGGGAATGTCCAGGGACCTCGGTGTTCGTGAGCGCCAGCCCAAACACGCGTCCGGGCCGCTCGGCCGCCACGAGCCGGGCGATCGCGCCGCCCGAGTCGAACCCGATGAGGCCGAAGCGCCCGAGGTTCAGGGCGTCCACGAAGGCCCCGATCCGGTCCGCGCCGTCGGTGAACAGGTCGCCAATCGCGTCGTCCCAGGGCGTGTCGCCTGCGCCCGGAAGATCCGGCACGTAGCACGTGAAGTGGTGTCGGAGCTCGGCGACCAGCCCCCGAAACGTGACGCCGCTCAGCGGCCAGCCGTGCACGAAGACCAGGGCCGGACCCGAGCCGAACACCCGGTAGGCCATGCGCGTCGTCCCGAGATCGAGGTGCTGCACGGTCGCGGCGCGAAAGAGCTGAAGGGGTGTCTGCATGGTCGCAAGATGCGCCCCGGACTCTGCGACGGCCATTACCTGCTAGGTAGGCATCCGCCAGCTCAGCGCGGATTCGTCAGAAACTTGGCTCGCGCGGCCATCTCCGGGGACACTGGTCGCGGTGTCCAGCTTCTTCCGAAGCATCCTCTCCCTCGCGATCCTGGTGGGGCTGGTGTGGTGTTCGTTCAAGGTCCCGCTGGGTGAACGGACGTTCGCCGAACACGCGGACCGAATCGGTCAGACGCCGGAGGCGAAGGAGCTGATCGAGGGCTCTCGCGAGACCGTGACGCCCATGCTCGAAGAGGCGACGCATCGAGTGCTGGGCGAGTATGTCGAGGCGCCGACCTCCCTGAGCCAGGAGCCGACCCACGTCAGCACGGTCCCCGAGACGGCCGGTCCACCGAAAGCCAGCGGCCGTCTTCCGCGCGCCCAGCACGTCGAGCCCTAGGCCGGATCCGAGTCCGAGGTTGGCGCTGTGTTGTCGGGACCCGACGGGGTGCTCTCCTTGCAGGCGCCCGACTGAGCGCAGGCGCTCGCCGCCGAGACGGACGGTGCGGGTGTGCTATGAGCCGGCGCAGACATGGCGCTCTCCGTCGCTGACTTTTGGAGTGATCCCGCCGGCACCTACCGAGCCGTGCGGGCGCACAGTCGGCATCTGTGCGAGCCGCTGGAGGTCGAGGACTACGGGCTGCAGTCGATGCCGGACGCGAGCCCGGTCAAGTGGCACCTGGCCCATACGGCCTGGTTCTTCGAGACGTTCGTGCTCGCCTCGGTGAGGCCCGACGTCCCGCCGTTTCATCCCCAATTCGGCTATCTGTTCAACTCCTACTACGAGACCGTCGGGCGCATGCACTCTCGAGCGGAGCGCGGCGTGCTGTCGCGGCCCACGGTCGAGGAGGTGTGGCGCTATCGCGAGCACGTCGACGCGCACATGCTTCGTTGGCTGGAGGCCGGGTCCGGGACGCCGCAGGAACTCGCGGTCGTGGAGCTCGGCCTGCATCACGAGCAGCAGCATCAAGAGCTCATCCTCACCGACCTCAAGCACGCCTTCTCGAGGAACGCGCTGCAGCCGGTGTATGCGCCGCGCCCCGAGGCGCAAAGCCACCAGGCCCGTCGACATCGTTGGCTCCGCTACGAAGGTGGCAGGACGGCCGTCGGGCACGGCGGCGAGGGCTTTCACTTCGACAACGAGGGTCCGCGACATGACGTGTTGCTTCGTCCGTTCGAGATCGCAGACCGGATGGTGACATGCGGCGAATGGCTCGAGTTCATGCACGATGATGGCTACGCCCGGGCGGAGCTGTGGCTGTCGGCCGGCTGGGCGGCAGTGAACGCTCACCGCTGGCGCGCGCCCTCCTACTGGGAGGAGCGAGACGGCGGGTGGGACGTGTTCACGCTCCACGGCACGCAGACGCTCCAGCCCGACGACCCGGTCTGCCACGTCAGCTTGTTCGAAGCCGACGCGTTCGCCCGCTGGGCTGGTGCGCGTCTGCCCACCGAGTTCGAGTGGGAGGCCTCGCTGGGCGCCGAGCCCCTCGGCGGTAACGCCGAGGTCGCGGCGACGTACCATCCTCGACCCGCAGGCGAGAACACGCAGGCCTCCGGCGAGGCGTGGGTCTGGACCTCCAGCGCCTACGCACCGTTCCCCGGGTACCGGCCGCCCCCGGGAGCCTTGGGCGAATACAACGGCAAGTTCATGTGCTCTCAGCTCGTCCTTCGGGGTGGATCATGCGCCACCCCGCGGGGCCACCTTCGACCGACCTACCGCAACTTCTTTCATCCACCGGACCGCTGGCAGTTCAGCGGTGTCCAGCTCGCGCGCGACGCATGACCGCTCCAGCCATCACGCTCACCGACCTCGAACCCACCGCCGCCGACATGCTGGCGCTCGTGATCGAGGGCCTCTCCAAACCTCAGAAGACCCTGCCCTCGGCGTTCTTCTACGACGAGACCGGGTCGGCGCTCTTCGATCAGATCTGCGACCAGCCCGAGTACTATCCGACCCGGACCGAGCTCGCGATCATGAGCGCGCATCTGCCCGCCATGGCCGACGCCATCGGACCGCGAGCGATGGTGCTCGAGTACGGCAGCGGCACCGGAATCAAGACCCGCCGCCTGCTGTCGGAGCTCGACGATCCCGTCGCCTACGTGCCGGTCGAGATCTCTCGGGAGTTCTTGCTGGCTTCGGCGCAGTCGCTGCAGGCGGAGTTCCCGGAGCTCGAGGTCCTGCCGGTCTGCGCCAACTTCACCGAGCCGTTCGAGGTTCCGCGGGCCGCTCGCGAACCCAAGCGACGAGCGCTCTACTTCCCCGGATCCACCATCGGCAACTTCCGCACCGAGTTCGCGGTGCGGCTGCTTCGGCAGGCCCGCGAGGAGATCCGCCGCGGCGGATGTGCGCTGCTGGGCGTCGACCTCGTCAAGCCGGCCGCGATGCTCGAGGACGCCTACAACGACGCCGCGGGCGTCACGGCGAAGTTCAACCTCAACATGCTGCATCGCGCCAACGCCGAGCTCGGTTGCGACTTCGACGTCGACGCCTTCCGACACCGCGCCATCTGGAACGAGCGCCGCGGCGCGATCGAGATGCGTCTGTACGCTCGGCGCCCCACGTCCGTGCACGTTGGCGAGCGGCGGTTCTCCTTCGCCGCCGGAGAGTGGATCCACACCGAGGACTCCCACAAGTACACGCTCGATGGCTTCGCAGAGCTGGCGGACGCGGCGGGCTTCGTCGTCGAGCGGGTGTGGACGGACCCCGAAGACAAGTTCAGCGTGCAGTACCTGGTCGCGCGCTGAGGCCCGCGCCGGCAGGACTCCGTGCCCCTGGGCGTTTGACGATTGAGCCGCGACTCAGCCCACCGTCCGGCCGACGCGGTGTACATTTCGCGCCGATGATGTCCCTGCTCGAGCGTTCTCCTCAGGCCTTCGTGGATGCGCTCCGATCAATCGGCGGTCGGGGCTACGTGGTCCGGCGCGCGGGGTCGGGGACGCTCGAAAGTTCGCACCCGCTGCTCGACGAGGTGCGGGAGCTGTGCGCTCGGGACGGTCGAGACTTCTTGGATCACGAAGGTCTGTTCTTCGAGGTCGGGCGAGAGAGCGGCGCGCTCTTGACGGCCTTCGTTCACCGTACGAGCCGCGGCCAGGCGGCCGGAGGTCTCCGTCACTGGCCGTACGCCACCCTCGAGGCGCTCGTGCGGGATGGACTTCGACTCGCCGTGGGGATGACGCGGAAGAACGCGATGGCCGGTCTGTGGTGGGGCGGAGGTAAGGGGATCATCGCGCGGCGCGACGACGCAGACTGGCGGGACCGAGGCTACCGAGATCGCGTGTACGCCGAGTATGGCCACTTCGTGAGCTCGCTCGGTGGCTGCTACGTCACGGCCGAAGACGCTGGCACGACGCCGCCCGACATGCAGGCCGTGTTCACCGGGACCCGCCACACCACCTGCATTCCGCCGACTCTGGGTGGATCCGGCAACCCCTCGGGACCCACGGCGCTCGGCGTCGTGTGTGCGATGGAGGCCGCCCTCGACGTCCTGGACGAAGGCGGGCTGGCAGGGAAGCGCATCGCGATGCAGGGGGCCGGCAATGTCGCCGCGTTCATGATGTCCGCGCTGCTCGAGCGCGGCGTGGCGTCCATCGCCGCGTCCGACATCAGCGAGGCTCGACTCACCGAGCTTCGCGGCCGGTTCGAAGGTGCTCCGGTCGAGCTACGTCACTGCGCTCCGGACGACCTCTCCATCTTCGACACGCCCTGCGACATCTTTGCGCCCAATGCTCTGGGGGGGGTCCTCAACCCCAGCACCATCGAGCGCCTGCGTACGCAGGTCGTCTGCGGCGCGGCCAACAACCAGCTGCTCGACGACCGGCGCGACATGGAGGCGCTGGTGCGGCGGAAGATCGTCTACGTCCCCGACTTCGTCGCGAACCGGATGGGCATCGTCAGCTGCGCGAATGAAGCGTACGGCCATGTGCCGAGCGACCCCGCGATCGCGCGGCATCTGGGGCGGGAGTGGGAACACAGTGTGTTCAACGCCACCCGGCGCGTACTGCTTCGGGCGCACGAGAGCGGGGAGACGACGGCCGCGGCCGCCAACGCCCTCGCCGACACGCTGGCCGAACAGCCGCACCCGGTGTGGCCCCGTCGGGGGCGGCACATCATCGAAGGCCTGGTCGAGGGGGGCTGGGCAACCCAGGGACATAGGTAGTCGCAGCGACCACCTCGGTCACCTCGGTCACCTCGGTCACCTCGGTGGTGAAGTCGCGAGGTGATTGCGGGCTCGCGGGACCCTACGTACCGTGGACCCATGGCCTACCGCTCCGCCGGCACCGCGCTCTCGGTCTTCGCCCTCACCGCGGCGGGTTGCTTCAACCCTGATCCCGTCAGCGTCGACACCGACTTCGATCAGACCGGAGGCTCGACCGGGATGACGACCGCTTCGTCGGATCCAACGGGTTCGTCGAATCCCACGACGGCGGGCGAGACGGAGAATCCGACCACCGCCGTGGACACCACGGTGACGCCGAGGGAGTGCGAAGCGGACGGTGACTGTGAGGGCATGGCGGGGGAGTGTGAGGAGGCCACGTGTGGCGCCGAGGGCATGTGCGAAGTGGCGAACGCTGCCGAGGGCACGGCGTGCGGTGATGCTTCGGACGCGGAGTGCGACGGCGCGGACACCTGCGACGGCAGCGGGACCTGCGTCCAGAACGTCGCGCTCGACGGAACCGACTGCACCGAGTGCGACGGCGGACGGTGCATCTGCGACGCGGGGTCGTGCGGTGGATGCGTCGCGTACGCAGACACGAACTTGTTCTCGACCGCGCGTTCGCTCAACGGGTGGGAGCTGACCGGGGACTGGGGTCTGTACACCGAGGCCCCGGCGAGCCAAAGCGACCTCGACGGGGGGCTCTACCCGGCGATTCCGTTCGAGAACCAGGTGTTGGGGACCGACGGCAACCGCAACGGGCCGGCATATCCCAACGGGCACCTCGAGTTCTCCTACGCGCGGACGCCACCCACCGAGCTGCCGACGTCGCTGCAGTTCCAGTCGTGGCACCTCGACGAGGGCGCGGGCGCCTTCGACAACAAGATCATCCGGATCTCCACCGATGGCGGCGAGACCTGGACGGACATCATCAGCTGCGTGCTCGACCCGGGCCTGCCCTTCTGCCAGCAGGTCAACCAGCGGGATGCCGACGACTGGGACGCGATCTCCTTGAACCTGCCGGCGCCGCTCATCGGCCAGACCGGGATCATCGAGTTCTCGTACGACACCTTCGATAGCTGCTGCGGCTTCGAGAAGGGCTGGTACATCGACGTCACCAACTTCGCCACCGAGTGCGCGTGCGTCGCAGACGAGGTCTGCGACCCCTACGGAACCGAGTGCGGCGGGGGTGTCTGCGGTGCCAACGGCGGCTGCAACGTCGACCCCACCGCCGCCGGGACGGCGTGCGGTGCTGCGGACGACAACGTCTGCACCGCCGCCGACACCTGCGACGGATTCGGCCACTGCCAGCCCGGTGACAACTATCCCTCCCTCAACGAGGGCCCGACGTCGCAGATCCTCGCCTGTGACTCCTGCGAGGCCGGAGAGGACTGCATCGGGTGCGCCGCGGGGGTGTGTCAGGACTGCACGAGCCTTCCCGAGCTCGAGTCGTTCGATTCGATGAACTTTCCTCCGTTCCTGCCGGTCACGGACGGCTGGGCGTTCGAGGCAGTGTTCGGAGGAAGCTGGGGCATCTTCTCCAACATTCCCAACAACGAAGACAACGCCGGCGTGCTCTTTCCCAGCAACGCACCCTTCTTCGGTATCGACGGTAGCACCGCCGGAGCCGCTGACGGCACCGGTGAAGTCAACGCGGCCAATGCGGTGACTCGACCCGACGTCTTCGACGACGTGTTGACGTTCCGGTCCTGGCACCAAGACGAGGGCGGTGCGACCGACGGCAAGCGGATCGAGATCACCGTCGATGGCGGAGACACTTGGCTCCCCGTCGCCGACTGCAGCATGGCGGAGCCGCTCTCGGCGTTCCCCTTCTGCACGCAGGTCAACAGCCGGGACGCCGAGGATTGGGACGACATCGAGATCGACGTCTCCGATTTCTCGGGTGACGAGGGCCAGATCCGCTTCTCCTACAACACGGGGGATTCGTGCTGTGGGTTCGAACGGGGCTGGTACATCGATGACATCAACTTCGGGCAGGTCTGCGACGCACCGAATCCCTCGGGGCTGTTCGTCCCCTGCAGCGCCTGGCTGGACGAAGCGAACTGCAACGACGACCAGAGCTGCGCGTGGGATGCAGGGGCCTCGACCTGCTTCGACTGCGGGAGCCTGGTCCAGGTCGAGTGTGACGCGGAGCCGCTTTGCGACTGGCGGGTGGCTGAAGACGGCGCCAGTACGCGGTGTGCTCAGGCGCCGCAGTAGGTCGCGGCGCCCAATACCGCCGCCGGTGCACGTCTGGCCTGCCCCGCACCCTTCGGGTTGACGGTGCGGGGGAACGAGCGCGACCATGCGGTGGTTGGGCGCCTTCGCTTGGGTGGTTGCGGCGGCGCTGAGTGCATCGCCGGCGGGAGAGCCGGAGCCCGAGGTCACCTCCGAGGCCGATCCGACAGCGGAAACGGAGGAGCCCGAGGTCACCTCCGAGGCCGAGCCCCAGCCCGAGCCTGATCCTGATCCCCAGGGCCGGGCCCGGCTGCGCGGACGCGTGATGGTGTACGGCGAGCGGGACCCCGCGGCGGGTGCACGCCTGCTGCCCAAGGGCGGAGAGGCGCCAATCGACACGGATGCGGAGGGTGCCTTCTCCGTCGACCTGCCGCCGGGCGACTACGTGTTCATCGTGCGTGCTCCGGGCTTCGATGATCTCGAGGTGAACGTCGCGTTGGTCGACGGTCAGGACCTGCAGATGGAGTACTTCCTGCAGCCCAGCTTGGAGGGCGAGCGCTACCGGACGGTGGTCGAGCAGCAGCAGGCGGTCGCGGTGTCCAACACGCGCCTCGAAGGGCGAGAGATCCACGAGGTCCCCGGCACGCGCGGCGATCCGCTCAGCGTGGTCGCCACGCTTCCGGGTGCCAGCCGTCTCGCGGGCTTCTTGCCGTACATCGTGGTGCGCGGCGCTGCGCCGGGCAATACCGGCTACTACCTCGACGGGGCGCGCGTCCCGATCCTCTACCACGTCGCAATCGGGCCCTCGGTCATCCACCCCTACTTCATCGAGGCGGTCGACTTCTACCCCGGCAGCGCGCCCGTACGCTTGGGTCGATTCACCGCAGGCTTGGTCGAAGCCACTACGCGTCCTGCTCGAAGAGACCGGGTGCATGGGGAGGTGGACGTGCGGTTCACCGACGCGGGCGGTTTGGTCGAGGTCCCGTTGTCTCGGCCCGTCCTCGATCGCGAGTGCCTGCGCCACAACAAGCGGCGCGAGTGCGACAAGGGGGCGCCTCGCGGCGCGCTCACGCTGGCGGGGCGCTACAGCTACACCGCGGGCGTGCTCAGTCTCGTCCAGTCCGCGGCGCGGATTCAGTTCTGGGACTACCAGGCCCGCTTCGACCACGACCTGGGGCCCAGGGCTCGCTACACCTCGTTCGCATACGGCAGCTACGACGACATCGGCACCAAGGCAGACGCCAACAACCCCGCCCAAACGTTCTTGCGGTTCACCTTCCATCGATTCGACAACCGCGTCCGTCAGCGACTGCGCGGTGGCGGGTCGGCGACCTACGCCGTGGTGTTGGGTCTGGACTCCTCGGGCTTCGACACGCTGCAAAGCCGTGAGTATCGGGTCGCGCCGCGGGTCGACTATCGAATCCCGACGCGCTTCAAGGCGCTGGAGATTGGTCTCGGGCTCGACACCGAGTTTCAGGTGTTCCGACTGCAGACCTCGTCGGCCGGTGAGGGGGACTTCTCCGGCAACGAGGTCGGCCTGCTCTTCAGCGATCGCTTCGTGTCGGCGACGGGCGCGTACGGCGAGCTGATCTTCGACAAGGGCAACGTCCAGGTACGTCCGGGGATGCGGCTGGACTACTACGCGCAGGTCGGCCGCAGCCCCTACGTGCTCTCGACGCGGGCCGTGACGTCGGCGGTCGGCGTCGATCCGCGACTGCTGGTGCGGGAGCGGCTCAACGAGCGTTGGGTGCTCAAGCAGGCGATCGGGCTGTACCAGCAGCCACCCACGTTCCCGATCCCGGTTCCGGGCATCGAGAGCTTCGGCTTCGAACGTGGTCTGCAGAAGAACGCCCAGACGTCGTTCGGCTACGAGTTCGCGGCCGTTCCCGGACTGCTGAACGTCGAGCAGGAGGCCTACGTCGGCTACCTCAGCAATCTGCAGGACTACGAGCTCGAGCAGGAGAACGAGGACAACCCGCTCAACGAGCTCGAGGACGTGATCAGCTCGGTGGACGGCTGGTCGTACGGGCTGGAGACGCTGGTCAAGCTCGACCCCCAGCTTCGGGTGTTCGGCTGGCTGGCATACACCCTGGCCCGCGCCTCCCGGGACTACGACGTCGGCGGGAGCGCGCCCGCGAGCTGGGACCAGCGGCACATTCTCAACCTGGTCCTGGGCTACCGCGTGAGCCAGAAGTGGAACCTGGGAGGTCGGGTCCACTACCACACGGGACGACCTTGGACGGCCCGCGACGAGACCGAGTCTCAGACCGACGCGCTGCGGAATCGACGCAACAATGCCCGCTTGCCGCCGTACTTCCAGCTGGACCTGCGCGCGGAGAGGATCTGGCGCTGGCCCCAATGGCAAATGTCCCTGGCGCTCGACATCGCCAACGCGACCTATGCCCGCGAGACGTTTGCCTGCACGGAGAGCGGGAGCGGGAACTCCACCCTGGACACGGTCGCGCGAAGCGGGCGACTCGCGGCCGAGGCCGACCCGGCCCGGGGCGTCGTTCAGTGCACGCCTCAGGGCTTCCGGTACATCATCCCGTCGCTCGGCCTGCGGGCGCGATGGTAGGTCTCGAACCTGTCTCGTTTCGAGTCACTTTGGCGGCGAGTTGAGGTCGCCGTGAGGTCGAGCCGTCCTTGTATCCAACCTTACCGAGGTGTAGTCAGAGGATGTGACCAAGGACGAATTCATTGCGGAGCTGGCCAACGTCATCCAGGTTTCTCCCGACGCCCTCGAGCCTTCCACGGAGCTCAAGCAGTTCGAGGGGTGGGACTCGACGGCCGTCATCAACCTGATCGTGCTGCTCGACGAGAATGGAGCCGAAGTCGATGAAGAGAAGGTCCCCGAGTGCAAGACCGTCCAGGACGTGCTCGACCTCGCCGGCGACGCTCTGGACTGACCCACTCTTCGTCTCGAAGGACTAGCCATGAAAGTCGTTGGAATCTCCGCTTGCGTGCCGAAGAACATCGGCGAGGCGCGAGCAGCATACGAGCACTTCCCCCAGCACGACGTCGATCGCATCGCCGACAACACGGGCGTCGAGCGCAAACGCGAGGCGGCCCCGGGTCAGAAGGTCTCCGACTTCTGCATCGCCGCTGCCCGCGACCTTCTCGAAGCCGTGGAGTGGGATGCCAGCACGGTCGACGCGGTGGTCTTGGTCACCAGCCTCGGCGACCGAATCATGCCGGCGACCGCACACCTCGTGCAGAAGGAGCTCGGGCTGCCCAACCGCTGTCTGGTCTTCGACATTCATCTGGGGTGCTCGGGCTTCACGCATGGGTTGATCGTCGTCGAAGGCCTGCTCAAGTCGGGCGTGATCAAGCGGGCACTGCTGCTGTGCGGTGAGGTGAGCTCCGGGCTGTTCCGACCGCGCGTGGCCGAGGCCGTGCACCGCAGCGATCTCGCCAACGCCATCTTGTTCGCGGACTCCGGCACCGCCACGGCGCTGACCTCCGAGGGCGAAGACCAGGTCAAGGCGCGCGAGTTCGGGGCCGATGGTCGCGGCTACGAGAAGATCATCGTCGAAGGAGGCGCAGGCGCGATGCCGTGGGGCCCCGATCTCTACGAGCGCAAGATGGGTGCGGACGAGATCGAACGCCGCCCGGTCGACCTCGTCCTCGAAGGCCCGGCCGTGCTGACCTTCACGATGAAGCGGGTGCCCCAGCTCATGAAGGCGCTGACCGAGCAGTCGGGCTGGTCCCAGGACGACGTCGACGCCTTCGTCCCGCACCAGGCCAACAAGTTCATGCTCGACTTCCTGGCCCGCCGCATCAAGGTGCCGCCCGAGAAGATGCTGCTGTCGATCCGCGAGTTCGGCAACACGGGCGCCGCATCGATTCCGACCACCATCGTGACCGCCGGGGGCGACTACATCGACAGACCCACCAAGTGGGCGTGGATGGGGTTCGGGGTGGGGCTTTCGTGGTCGGGCATGTTCCTGGAGACCGACAAGATCATCGTGCCTCCGCTGCGTGAGCTCTGAGCCGCCATGCTGACGCACGGTCGCTCGTTCGTCTTCTCGTCGTCGCTGCCCTTGGAGCACCGCGAGGAGGCGGAGCGGATCTTGTTCTTCAACCTCCAGCAGGAGAAGATGAAGGCCGGGATTCGCGCGGTCTCCGAGATCTACGGCCTACCCCGCTTGGTCGCGGAGGGCGCACGGCTGCGGCTCATCGTCGGTTCGGAAGTCGAGGTGCAGACGCTCTTCGTCTCGGTCCATGGCGAGGGTCCGGTCGGTGCGATCGTCTTCACGCGCGAAGACGCCGCCCTCGTGGCGCTCTACATGGCTGTCCATGAGGACTACTCCGCCGGGGGTCTTCACGGCAGCGAGCGGCTCATGCTCAAGATGCTCAAGGAGATCGAAGGCATCGCGCGACGGGTACGGGGCGTGAGCGCGGTGCACCTGTACCTGGGTGGCCAGACGCCGGTGAAGAAGCGGCTTCGGGGCTGCTAGTGCCCTGGGTCTGAAGTCCGTGCCGGGTTTCTGCCCACCCGACCGTTGCGTAGCGAGACAGCGGAGCGGGGGCCGCGGGGCAGCGAGGACGCGAGCAGCCCTGCGAACACAAGCAGGAAGGTCGCGACGAACGCCCGGGGTTCGAGCACCCCGGGCACCACCCCGGCCGAACACAAGACGACGACAGCCCAACGTGTGCGGGACTGCAAGACGAGCAGCCCGCCGACGCAAGCCGCCACGAGCGTCGCGAGGAGGAGATAGGCCGTCGCGTCGGAGGTGAACGCCCAACTCGCCCCGGACGGCGGCTGTGCGAGCCAGCTGAGCCCCATTGCGCCGGAGGCGATCCCACCTGCCATCGACGCGAGGATGCATGTCCACTGCTGCCGCTTCATCCCACCTTGTTGTAGAGGACGGGCCGCCCGAGAAACTGTTGCGAGGAAAATTGAATATTCTGTGATCGGGTCACGCACCGGACGGCGGGTGGGTCTCGACCCATGCATCCAGCGTGCGTAGGTAGAGTTCCCCTTCTTTTCCCAGGCCCTCGAGAAGCTCACGGGCCGCTCGTTCCTGCTCGTGCGCACCGGTGCGGTCTCCGTTGGCCCACCGGACCTTGGCCCACAGCATCAGGGCGTCGGCCACCTGAAGCGGCTTGTCTCCGTCGACGACGGCGCTGACGGCCGCTTCGACGGCTGCGCGCTGGGAGGTCGGGACGCCGCGCGGAAAGCTCGTGGCCCACCACAGGCGAAGCATCGCGCCCGTTGGGTCGTCGATCGGAAGCTCGGAGATCAACTCGAGCGAGCGGTTGAGATGGGCCCGCCCCTCGTCGTACTGGCCCGCCTCGACGAGCGTGCGGCCCAGTCCTCCGATGAAGCGGGCCCGTGCGACCGGGGACATGCCCTCGAGGGGCTCGACGAGTTCAACGGCGGCGCGATGGGAGGCCGTCGCGCTCGCCAGGTCACCGATCGAGCGCTGGACGTCGCCGATCCGCAGGAGGATGTCGGCGATGTCGGCGGGTCGAGCATGGCTCTCGCGGAGGATCTCGAGCGCTTCCTCGAGCTTGGCACGGGCCTGAGTGTAGTCGCCCAGGTGTCGGTCCACGTTGGCGAGGTTGAACAGCGAGGTGGCGTTCGCGGGGTGGCCGTCGCCAAGGGTCATGCGTCGCAGCTCGAGCGCGCGGGTGAGGTAGTCGCGTGAGCCGAGGTGATCGCCTTGGTCTCCGAGGACGGCGCCCATGTTCTCCAACGCATCGGTCATGAACGGGTGGGAGGCGCCGTAGCGGGCCTCGGTGAGCTCCAACGACTTGCGGAGCGCGTCCGCGGCTTCGCGGTAGCGCCCTTGGAGCGCGTACAGGCGACCGAGGTTGCCCCACGTGGCGTCCTCGTTGACCGGGCCCGTCTCGGGGACGTTGGCGCTGGCATCCAGGGCGCGCTGGATGTGCTCCTCGGCGTCCTCGAGCGCGTCATGGGACATGAGCGCGACCGCCATGCCGTTTTCGATCTGGACGCGTCGGGCAGGGCTGTCGCCGAGGCGCTTGATCGCCGCCAAACCGTGGTGGTACCAGCGTTCGGCTTCTTCGAGGTCGCTGCCCGCGTCGCTGCCGCTCCAGACGCGGCCGATTGCGACGCGAGCGACCACGTCATGGTGGCCCGCAGCGAGCGCGGCCGACATGGCTTCGTGCTGGAGCGCCTCGGCATCGCCGTAGCCACCCTGCTGCTCGCGGATCTCGGCCATGATGATGAGCGACTCGGCTTCGTTCCAGGTGTGTTCGTTGGCCCGCGATCGATCGAGGGCGTCGCGCGCAACCTGCAGGGCCTCGTCGAACTTGCCCGTCTTCATCAGGGCCATGGCCTGGGTGTCGAGCGCGTCGAGCTCGACCCGGAGCTCCCGCTTCTCGGGTGTGTCGAGGGAGGCATCGAGGCGAGCGAGTGCGTCGATGTCGTCGCAGATCGACGGCGCCCGAAGCAGGGTCGTCACATCACGCACGCGCTCGAGCGAGTTGCCGTCGACGTCCTGCAGCACGCTGACGAGCGTGCTCAGCTCTCGTCTCCGCTGCTCCAGGCAGCTCATGCGCAGCGCCATCACCGACTGCGGCAAGGTTCCTTCGGACGCCTGTTCGCACGCGCCCTGCTGGGACTCGAGCCAGTCCCGGGCGTAGTCGTTCAGAGACGTCTCGGTTTTCTCCCAGCTCGCCTCCGCGTACGGCTTTGCGGTGGCGAGGAACGCCGCGCGAAGCGACCCCTTGCGATCTGCGTCCCAGATGCCCCGCAGATGGCTGTCGATGTCCTCGCAGAAGGCGTCCTTGGACCTGTCGGGGTTCTGGTACGCGACCAGCCCGATGCCCAGCACGGCGCTGGGCAAGATCACCGTCGTCCACCGTCTCCACGTGCGCACGGGGTCGCGCGAGAGCTCGGCGATAAGCGCCTCCATCGTCTCGAATCGCTCGTCGGGGCGCACCGAGAGGCCGCGAATGACCGCGCGACGGACCCGCCGCGGCACGGCCACGTCGCGCGGGGGCGGCAGGATGCGACCGCCGGTGACGTTGGCCATCAGCTCGCCGAGCACCCGACCCTCGAAGGGGCGGTGACCGAACAACCCCTCGTACAGCGTGACGCAGAAGCTGAACTGATCGGCCAGCGCGTCGCTTCGCTCCCCCGCGAGCTGCTCTGGGGCCATGTACGCGGGCGTGCCGACGAGCGCACCGGTGCGGGTGAGCTGCGCCGACATCACCGGCGTGCTTTCGATGACCTTGATCGTGTTGAACGCGTCGGTCCTGCCGGCTGCGGGGCGCGCGAGACCAAAGTCGGTGACCACGGCGCGCCCGTCCGAATCGAGCAACACGTTGTCGGGCTTGAAGTCGCGGTGGACGAGCCCGGCTCGATGCGCCGCCGCCAACCCTTGGCCTGCGGCGAGGAAGACCGCCATCGTCTCCCGCCACGACCGGCTCTGCTTGCACCAATCGGTGAGCGTGCCGCCGTCGATGAACTCCATCGCCACGAACACCTGGTCGCGAAACTCGCCCACGTCGTGCACGGTGATGACGTTGGGATGGCTGAGCTTGGCCATCGCCTGGGCTTCTCGGAGCAGGCGCGTGCGCTGCTCGGCCAGCTCCGCGTCGAGCGACCCGCCCAGGGACGTCATCAACAGCTTGATCGCGACCTTGCGGTCGAGCTCGGGATCGTACGCGGCATACACGACCCCCATGCCGCCCTCGCCGACCTTGTTCAGCACGACGTAGCGGCCGAGCTTGTTGCCCTCGTCGAGCCGTGGCGCGACCTTGTAGGTCTCATGGCTCGGATCCCGGGTCGGTTCGCCGATCGGGACCTCGGGCGCCAGCGACTGGTCCGTGATGGCAAGCTCGGCGCTCTCGGGCTCGAACCGCGCGAGTTCGACCATCACCGCGCGACACGCCTCACATCCATCGAGATGGGCGTCCATCTCGTCGCGGGCCCCGTCATCGAGCACTCCTCGCAGAAAGTCGACGAGGACGTTTTCCTCTGGGCAGTCCATAGGCCGCGGCCCAACGGAGTGTAGCGCTCCCGCCCGCGACACGCGCCCGCAGGATGCGGTACGATGGCGACAGCGATGCACCGTGCCAAGCACCATGCATTCGCGGTGCTCTTCGCGCTGACGGGCTGTTTGGACTCAGGTTTGGCCTCGGGCCTCGCCACGAATCCGGACCCTGCCGGCGCACAGCTCACCGCGTTGACACCCTCGTTCGACGCCTTGACGAGGCCCGTTCGGCCGTCTGAAGACGCTTTGGTCGCGGCGGAGAGTCCCTCGCGCGAAGCGCAGTCGGCCCAATGCGCCGCCGTCGAGGCCCTCGACGTGCTGTTGATCGGGAACAGCTACGTGCTCCATAGCGACACCCCCGGACTGCTGAAGGCCATGGCCGAGGACGCGGGCGTCGCCTTCCATGTGGAGCACCTCGCCACCGGTGGCAAGAACTTCGAGTACCACCTCGCTCGCTCCAGGACGCGCGCCATGCTGGCCGAGCGCGACTGGGACGTCGTCCTCTTGCAAAGTCACAGCCTCGACCCGCTGCGCAACCCCAAGGGGTTTGCCACGGCCGGCGCAGCCCTCGTCGACATGGTCCGGGAGGTCGGGGCCGAGCCGCTGCTGTTCGAGACCTGGCCCCGCCGTGAGGGGCACAACCTCTACAACTACATGGAGGAGGTCGGAAAGAGCCCCGACGAGATGCTCGAGCGCGTCAGCGCCGGGTATGCCGCCCTCGGCGCGCAAACCGGGGCCGCCGTGGTGCCCGTCGGGCACGCGTGGATGCACCTGCACGACCACCATCCCGAGGTGCAGCCGTATCTCAAGGATGGTGCGCACCCCGCTGAGGCCGGCGCATATCTCAGCGCAGCGGTGATCTTTACCCAGCTCACCGATCGCGACCCTCGGGGGGTTCTGCAGCCACACGGGGCCGTGGACGCTGCGACGGCCAGCGCGCTGCAGGACGTGGTCGTCGACGTCGTTTCACCGCCCTGCGCCTGGTGATCTCTCGCTGGCGTAGCGTCGCAAGCCGTTGGGCCGCTGCCTTGGCGCGATGAAGACGCATCCCAGCGGGCGGCCAGTTCGTCCCAGGCGGTCGTGACGCTGCCGGCTTTGTAGTGTCTACTCCGTCCATGCTCAGCCCTCGAGTCCTTGGTGTTCTCAGTGTGGTCGCAGCGCTCGGCGCTGCAGGTTGTGACAGCGACTCGGACACGGGAGCGAGCGGCGAAGGCTCCACCTCCACGACCAGCGCGGGGTCGGAGGGTCCGACGGGTGCCAGCGCCAGCGCTTCGGGCACCCCCACGACGGCAACCGCCTCCGAAACCGCGACCTCGACCTCGACCTCGACCGGTGGGTCGAGCGACAGCGCGACCACCGACGGCGAGAGCAGCTCCTCGACCGGGGGCGAACCCGGCGCGACGCCGTGCCAGCCCCAGATGTCGAAGGTTGGCATCGACCGCTGGCGCCTGGGCGCCGAGGACCGCATGCCGACCTTCGCCGAAATCGCCCTCCCGCTTCTGAACCTGACCTCCAGCCATCAGGCCGTGGGTGGGCTCTCCGGTCAGCCCAATCCGCAGGGTGGAGGCTTCCTCATCGACCCTGACGGTGGAGGGGTCGACGTCGAGTGCAGCGTGTGGGACCAGGACTGTTCCGATGGGGAGAAGTGCGCCGCATGGGCCAACGACGGCAGCTCGTCGTGGAATGCGACCCGGTGCGTGCCGGTCGACGACTCGCCGGTGGGCGTGGGGGAGACGTGCACGGTCGAGAGCTCGGGCGTCAGCGGCATCGACAACTGCGATGCGACGTCGATGTGCTTCAGCGTGGACAACGAGACCAACGAAGGCACGTGCGTTGCGCTGTGCGAGGGGTCGGAAAACGCCCCGACTTGTGCGCCCGAGGCCACCGCCTGCAGCATCTCCAACGATGGCGTGCTCATCTTGTGTCTGCCGATCTGCAACCCGCTCGCCAACGAGTGCGACGCCGGCCAGGGCTGCTTTCCGGTCGATGGCACCTTCCAGTGCGTTCAAGTCGCCGGTGGTGTTGACGTTGGGGAACCCTGCGAGTTCATCAACGCCTGCGCGGACGGGACGGCATGCGTCAACCCGGACATCGTCCCTGGGTGCCCCGCGGGGGCCGGGGGCTGTTGCACGTCCTACTGCGGGCTCGACGACGACACAGTCTGTCTCGAGGGCCAGGAGTGCGTGCCCTGGTTCGAGATGGGGCAAGAGCCCGACGCCTGCCTCGAAGGCGTCGGCATCTGCTCGACGCCGTAGTCGACGCGAGACCTGAAACCGACCCGCACATCCCGTAGACTCGGGGCGTGCGGGTCTTTCCGTTGGGCGTGCTTCCCTTCCTTCTGGCGTGTCCGCTCTTTGGTGGTGGAGGGCGAGGGGGTGGCCCGTGCGGCGACGATGCACACGGGTGTGCAGACGGTGGCGAACTCGCGATCGACGAGAGCTGCGAGCTCGTCGATGCGCTCGAGGTGCAGCTCGGCGACGGAGAGGGGTCGTTCGGTGCGCTCGCACCGGGGCAGGAGCCCGCGCTCGTCCGAGGTCTGCAGGGCGGATCGCACATGGTCCTGGGCGTCGGCATCGACAACCCCTCGCTCGACCATCTCGCCTACGAGGTGACGGTGACGCTCTCGGCCGAGTCGGACGGCGAGCTGGACGTCGTCGGTGAGCGGACGGTGGTGTACGAGGAGCAGGCTCTCGAGGTCTTGGAAGGCCGGGTCGAGCTGCTCGACCTCGTGGTCGTGCCCGATGTCTGGCCGTCCTCGGCCCGGCGCTGGATCACCCTCCAGGTCACCGATGCCTGCGGTCGGACCGGGGGCGTCGACCATCCGGTGGACTGAGGCACGACGAATTCCCAGGGGGCGTGACGTGCGCGGCTGGCTGGGTTACGATCGCTCCAGTGTCAGACGATGCCCGCCTGCGCGACGTGTTCCTCGAGGGGTTGGATGAGGATACGCGTCCTGGTTTCGAGGCCGACGAGACGCTGGCGATTCAGCTCGCGTCGATGCTGGGCACAGCCGAGGCTGCGCTGGGCACGTTCAAGGTCACCGCGGAGGACTACATCCAGCACGTTGCGCGCGTGGTGCCCACCGGGGGCACGCCCGAGGCCTTCGCAAAGCTTCGCGCCGCCGACCTCTACCTCGCCTGCGCCTGCGCGGCGGGGGATGGCCACGCCTTGATGGCCTTCGACACCGAGTTCGGTCGCGACATGGACCTCGCCATCGCGCGCTCGGGCAACGTAGACCTCTCGAAGGATGAGTTTCGCCAGCTGCTGCGCAACAAGCTGTTCGTGGCGCCGGTGGGCAAGCGCCCCAAGATTGCCGACTACGCGGGTCGAGGTGACCTGCGAAGCTGGGTGCGGGTCACGGCGCTTCGGATGATCGTCGACATCGTTCGCTCGCGGGCCGGAGACCGGGAGGTGCCCGTCGAGTCCGACATGCTCAGTTCGATCCCCGCGCAAACCGACGATCCCGAGCTCGAGTACATCCAGCGCGTCTACAAGACCGAGTTCAAGGACGCGCTACAGGACGCCTTCGGGGCCCTCACCCCGCGCGAGCGCAACCTGTTGCGCCATCAGGTGCTGCACGGCCTCAACATCGACCAGGTGGGCGCCCTGTATCATGTGCACCGAACCACCGCGTTCCGGTGGATCGAGAAAGCACGCAAGGCGCTGCTCCGCGAGACTCGCAAGGCCCTGATGAATCGCCTGCGGGTTGGAAGCGGCGAGTTCCTCAGCATCATGCGGGTCGTCGGCGGCGATCTCGACGTCAGCGTCCGGCGGCTCCTGGTGAGCGACATCGAAGCCGAGCCAGCCAAGAAGGCCTAGCAGAAGGGCAAGTCCGCGCCCGCGACGTGCCCTTCTGCGAGCAGCGAGTCGCGGGTCACCCCTCCAACGCTGCGAGCAGGGCTTCGACGTCAGCCGGCTTGGTGAAGTGCCGGCTGAAGCCGGCTGCAGCGGATCGGTCCCGGTCGGCAGGCAAGCCGTAGCCACTGAGCGCCAACACGACGAGGTTTGGTTGGCCGAGCCGTCGAAGCCCGCGAGCGACCTCGTAGCCATCGATTCCCGGCAGCCCGATGTCGACGATCGCGGCATCGAAGGTCTCGCTCTTGGCGAGTTCGAGCCCCGCTTCCCCGGAGTACGCGGTGACCACCCTGTGTCCCTGTTCGGACAACAGCATCCCCAAGAGTTCGGCTGCGTCCTCATGGTCATCGATGACGAGGATCGACTTGGCCGCCGACGATTGGGGTGCAGTGGGGGCCGGGGACGCCCGCTCGAGGCCGGATTCCTGGAGCCTTGGCAACACGACCGTGAAGGTACTGCCACAGCCGGGCCCGTCGCTTTGGGCCGTGACGGAGCCGCCGTGGAGGTCGACGACGCTGCGGACCAAAGCAAGCCCAATCCCCATTCCGCCCTGTGAACGAGCCAAGGTCTCGTCGGCCTGGGAAAACGCCTCGAACGCGCGTTCGCAGAGTTCGGCGTCCATGCCCGCGCCGTCGTCCTCGACCCGGATCGTGACGGAGGATGCAGAGACGCTCGTCTCCACCCGAACACGACCACCCTCATCGCTGTATTTGCGCGCATTGTTGAGCAGGTTGCTCATCACCTGCTCCAGCCGGGTCGCGTCACCGAGGACCCACTGGCTGTCGCCGTCGCGGTCGACGGTGAGCGAGATGCCAGCCTGCTCGAACCCGGGTCGAGCGATGTCGACCGCGCGTCGCAACAGGACATCGACGTCCTGCGGCTCGGAGATCACCGCGAGTTTGCCCGTCGTCACCCTTGCGATGTCCAGGAGGTCGTCGACCAGCCGGGACAGGTGCGCCGTTTGACGGTGGATGATCCCTAGCTCCTTGGACGGGGCAGGGTCGCTGGCTCGCAGGACCTCGGCGGCCAGCTTGACCGCCCCCAAGGGGTTGCGGAGTTCATGCCCGAGCATGGCCAGGAAGCGATCGCGCTCGGCGATGGCCCGAGCCGCCTGGTACTGGCGCTCTCGGCCGCGCAGGGCGGACCGCAACCCGCGCTCGAGCGTGCGGACCCGTAGCGGTGGGTCGAGGATCGTGACGTTGCCCAGCACCGCGGGCGACGTCACGCCGTCGTCGCGGTCGCGTTTGCGGCCCACCACCACGAAGGGAAAGTCAGACCACGCCGGCTGGTCCCGCAGCAGTCCCCGCAAGCGATCGAGTGTCACGGCATCGAGCGCCTCCTCGGTCAGCAGCGCGGCACCGGCACCAGCCCGGATCTCCTCGATCAGGCTCCCGAGCGATGGGCAGATGTGGGTCTGCATGCCGAGCTGCGAGAGCTCGTGCTCGGCCAGTTCCCGGTCCCGCCGAGACGGGATCCACAGGAGGATGCGGCTCGACTCGGGCTTCACGGGGGAGAATCTTCCGCGCGCAGGCGGTTGGAATCGGCAATGCTCGGCACTCCGGTCAACACCCCCTGAAACTCCTTGAGGGGCTCGCCGACTCGGATCTCGCCGTCGGCGAAGCGCAGCTCCCGGATGGCCGACTCATGGGGTCCGCTGCGCTTCTTGAGCATGGACACCGCCCGCCGGACCTCGCCGGTCGACTCGAAGAAGCGGAAGACGATGACCGCGTCGGCGATATACGTGACATCCGCCGGCGCGGTCATCGGCCCGACCATGCCCGCTTGCGCCAGTACGAGCCCAGTCACCACCCCACATTTGGCGAGGTAGGACAAGAGCTGGTGAAGGTGCACCGTTAGGAAACGCTCTTCGGGCATCGCGTAGAGGTAGCCATTGAGGCTGTCGAGACCGACGAACCCAGCGCCTCGGTCTTCGACCTCCACGCGGATCCGATGGACGAACTCCCCGGGTGACAACTGGGCTGGGTCGATCTGTTGGACGGAGAGTGCGCCCGACTCGAGGTGCGGTCGCAGCTTTAGCCCGACCGCCTCCGCGCGACGCAGCATCGAGTCGACCTCTTCATCGAACAAGAACAACGCGGCTCTCTCGCCCCGCTCGACGCTCGCGTAGGCAAAGGCTGCCAGCACGGTGGACTTTCCTGCTCCGGCCGGGCCCATGAACAAGGTACTGGCACCTCGGGAAAGGCCGCCTCCGAGCATCTCGTCCAGTTCCGCGTTCCCGCTCGGGAGCGGCTCGGGGGAGAAGGGCGCACCATGCTCCGCCGCAATCAGCCGAGGGTAGACCTCCAAGCCACCGCGCTTGATCGTAAAGTCGTGGAAGCCGCCGCGAAACTCACTCCCTCTGAGCTTGCGGAGCCGGAGCCGACGCCGCTCGGGCCCGTACTCCGGTGCCATCTCCTCCAGCTCCAGGACGCCGTGAGCGAGGCTGTGCAGGTGCCTGTCGGCGCTCGGAGCCGTGCCGTCGGAGATCAGCAGGACAGTCGTTCGTCTCTCCATCAACGCGCGCTTGAGCAATAGGAGTTCTCTCCGGAAGGCGAGCGCATCACGAGCGAGGAAGGTCAGTTCAGACAGCGAGTCGAAGACGACACGAGCCGGCGACACCCTCTTGATGATGTCCATGATCGCCTGGGTCGTCGCCCGAAACTCGACATCGGACGGATCGAACATCGTCTGCGCGTCCGCTAGCCCCAGCACATGCTCGGCCGCGCTCAGGTCCAGCGTGTGGATCTGTGAGATATCCCAACCGTGCGAACGCGCCACAGCCTCCACCTCGCCCTGCGTCTCCGAGAGGGTGATGTAGAGGGTCGACTCCCCCTTTGAGATGCCTTCGAGCAGGAACTGAAAGCTCAGGGTCGTCTTCCCGGTTCCCGGATACCCCTCGACCAGGAACATGCGACCCACCGGCCACCCTCCGTTCAGGATCGTATCGAGACCCGAGATTGCCGATGATGCCCGGTCCACCACCGCGGCACCCTAGCAACCGCCTCGACCCGTGCAAATCCCCGCGGCCCTTCGGCATGCAGCTTCATGCCGCGTCTGTGTCGATGGTCGCGACCGAAAGCGTTGGGAGGGGTTCGCGGCGGAGCCTCGCAGCGGCGCTGAGCGAACGCTCGAGTCTCGACTCGAGCCCCCACGCATCCATCGCTGCCCGAATGCCGTACTTCGCAAATACGCGAGACGCCGACGTGGCCGAGGGCTTTGGACGAGCCGTCTGCGAGGACCACCCTGGTGCGTCGTCGGCCGCCTCGAGTTCGGCGAGGACCTCGACCTCCGTTGCGGGTCCGGCTTGCGACACTCGGGCTTGCTTCGGCCCGCGGCCGGCCCCGCGCGGCATGCTCCGCGCGGCATGCTCGACTCTGGTGACGATTCGACGCTCGTGTTTTTCCGGGCGGTTCGGTCGGCCGGCAGCGTGGTCTCGGTCTCGATGCCGCAGGCCGGATCCGCGAGGCTCGCAAGCGCAAGAGCGCCGCCGCAAGAACGCCGCCCACGAAAATCGAAGCTGGGCTGGAAATACGATCCCGATTTGCACCCCTGACCGGCATGCGACACATTGTCGCAGTCTCATGGCCAAGAAGCTCGAGGAACAACCCACAGCTGCCCCACGCGCCTCTGTCCCCGCACTCTCTCGGCGTCAGGCCTTGTTCGCGGGGGCTGCGGTGGCGGGCGGGGCGGCAGCACTGGCCTCTGGATCGGCGAAGGCCGCTCCCAGTCGTGGCCACGTCTGGGAGCGCACCTACTCCGGTGGGCCGCAGCGGGCTGCCGATGCTCCGGGCCAGCCGGGCGTGGACTACCAGCCCACCTTTACGCCCGGCGGCTCGACCTTGCCGTTTGCCATGCTCGGCCCCTAGACCGCGCTGGACTGCGCCTTCTCCACCACCGTCGCCAGGTTCCCCAGCCCGCGCTCGAAGTCCGCGCGGAGCATCGCGTGGAAGTCGACGAACACCATGAACACCTCGCTACTGCCCTTGACCGAGCGAGTAGCCGGGCTCGCCGTCGAATGTGTAGAGGTGCTCGGTCTTGATGACGTCGAAGCCCAGCTCGCCCACGCGGGTGAGCAGCTGGAACACCTTCGCCTGCTGCAGCGGCGGTGCGCCCTCGGGGACCTCGAATCGACAGCGCCAGTGATCGGTACAGAACGTCTCGGGGGCGCCGTTGGGCCACACCTTGAGACCCCGGTTGGTGATCATCGAGAGCTCGAGGCCGTCTCCGTTGGCCTCGCTGAGCGAACGGCCGAGTGCATCGGGGATGCGGTCGTGCTCGTTCCAGGAGAGGAACACATCGACGCCACGAAGTGCGCGTGCGGCTGGGGTGCGTCGTGATGCTCGCGGCACCTCGAAGGCGCGATCTGCCGGGTAGCTCGCCGGGGCGAGCTTCTCGGGAAGAGTGCCGAGCCGTTCGATGACTGCGTCGGCGAACTCGCGGGTGCCGACCTTGTGCTTGCTGACACCGTCGCGATGGACGTCGTAGGTGTGGAGGCCGTCCTCCAGCGTGCGAAGCCAGGCGTTGTGCACCATCTCGGCGACGTCGCGCATTCCCAGGTGCACCAGCATCAGCACGCCGCCCATCAAGAGCCCCGAGGGGTTGGCGAGGTTCTGGCCCGCTCGACGAGGAGCGGAGCCGTGGATGGCCTCGAACATCGCCGCGTGCTGGCCGATGTTTGCCGAGCCCGCCATACCGACCGAGCCTGCGATCTGAGCAGCGACGTCGCTGAGCACGTCGCCGTAGAGGTTGGGTAGCACGATGACGTCGAAGTTCTCGGGGGAGTCGGCCAGCTTCGCGGCGCCGATGTCGACGATCCAGTGCTCGTTCTCGATGTCGGGGTACTCCTGCGCGACCTCGTCGAAGACGCGATGGAACAGGCCGTCGGTCAGCTTCATGATGTTGTCCTTCGTGAAGCAGGTGACTTTCTTGCGACCGAAGGCGCGCGCGTATTCGAAGGCGTAGCGGCAGATCTTCTCCGAGCCCGGGCGGCTGATGAGCTTGAGCGTCTGGTAGACCTCGTCGGTTTGGCGATGCTCGATTCCCGCGTAGAGGTCCTCCTCGTTCTCACGAATGATGACGACATCCATCTGGGGATGCTTGGTCTGAACGAACGGAGCAAAGGAGCGGCAGGGACGGACGTTGGCGAACAGGCCCAGCGTCTTCCGCGTCGTGACGTTGATGCTCTTGAACCCGGTGCCCTGCGGGGTCGTCAGCGGCGCCTTGTAGAACACCTTGGTGCGCCGGATGGAGTCCCACACCCCAGCCTCGATTCCGGAGGTGTTGCCGGTCTCATAGACCTTCTCTCCGACATCGACGAACTCGTAGGAAAGGGGGGCGCCGGTGGCTTCGATGATGCGCAGGCTGGCGTCCATGATTTCGGGTCCGATGCCGTCCCCGCGTGCAACTGTGATGGTCGTCTTCTTCATCGTGGTGTGTTCCTCGTCTTCGTTGGGGTGAGGTCGAGTGGAGCGATGTCGAGCAGGCGTGCTGCTCGGTCGCGAGGATGGGACTCGGAGGGCGGCAGGGTCCCCAGCAGAGGTGCCGGGATCCATCTCCGCAGGCGAGCGAGTTGATCGGGATGATCCGCGCCGGTCGTTCGGGCGACCCAGCCGGCCAGCGTGAGGCCATCGTGGGCGATGGCTTCGGCGGTGAGGATCGCCTGGCTCCTACAGCCCGGTTGCAGCCGAACGACCATCACGACGCTGAGGCTCCCTCGCTTCGGAAGCTCCGCGATGGTGTGGGTGTCATCGATGGGAGCTCGGTACCCGCGGGCTCCCGAGGCAACGACGAACTCGCCGCGGCGGCGCGTCGTCTCGAGCGCTCGGTCGATGGCCTCGAGCGAGTCGCTACTCGGCTCCAACTCCACGGCGTCCACACCCGCTGTGCGGAGGGCCTCGGAGAGGCCTCGGGCGACTTCGTCCGCGCCGCACTCGGGGTCGGTGCCGACGACGAACAGGCCGTTGCTGGCCGCGTCCGGGGTGGACGCCCGAGACTCGGGTAGCAGCATGCCCGCGCCCACGGTCTCCTGTGTCGTCTCGTCCACGAGGATGAAGGAGCCGGTCGTTCGGTTCCGCCGATAGGGGTCGTAGAACAGAGGCTTGGTCGCGTGGAGGCTCACTCGACCGATGCCGTTGCGATGCAGGGCAGCCACCGTCGTGTCCCGATGAAGGCTCTCCACGCCCAGCTCGTAGCGAAGCTGCGTGACGCTGGCTCGCAGCCACCGCGTGGTGTGCTTGAGTGCGTACCGGGCTCCTTCGCGGAGGGGTTCCTCGCCAAACCAGACGACCATCGCGTCGAGGTCTTGCCCGACCGTTGGTCGGTTTCCGGGGCGACAGAGCATGTCGCCACGGGAGACGTCGAGGTCGTCCGCCAGATGGACGGTGGCAGCCATGGGGGGCCGGACCTCGTCCACGGGTTCCCCGTACAGCTCGATTCGCTCGATGCGGGTGTGGTGGCCGCCGGGCAGCACGACGGCTTCGTCCCCCGTCCGCAGCACTCCGCTGGCGACCAGGCCCGCGTAGCCGCGATAGTCGGCGCTCTCGTCGGACTGCGGCCGAATCACCCACTGCACGGGCATTCGGACGTCGATGAGATTCTGATCCGAGGCGATGTGGACGGTCTCCAGATGCTGAAGCAGGGACGGACCTTGGTACCAAGGCATCGCATCGGCACGGTCCACCACGTTGTCCCCCGACAGGGCGCTCATCGGGATGAAGGTGACGTCGTGGGTCTCGAGACGAGAGAGGAACGTGGTGAGTTCGTCTCGGACGTCGAGGAACGCCTGCTCGGCGAAGTCCACCAAGTCCATCTTGTTGATCGCGAACACGAGATGGTGGATCCCCAGCAAAGATGCGACGATGGTGTGTCGTCGCGTCTGTTCGACGAGCCCGTACCGCGCGTCGACGAGCACGATGGCGAGATCCGCAGTGCTCGCACCCGTGACCATGTTTCGGGTGTACTGCGCGTGGCCAGGTGCGTCGGCGATGATGAACTTGCGGCGCGGGGTGGAGAAGTAGCGGTAGGCGACGTCGATCGTGATGCCCTGCTCACGCTCGGCGCGTAGGCCATCGGTGAGTAGCGCGAGGTCGACCCGCGCGTCCCCGCGCCGGCGGCTCGCGTCGACGACGTGTTCGAGCTGGTCCTCGAAGATCGTCTTGGTGTCGTAGAGGAGGCGCCCGATCAACGTGGATTTGCCGTCGTCGACGCTCCCGGCGGTGATGAAACGGAGAACGTCGTGTCGTGCTGGCTGGCTCATCAGAAGTACCCTTCGCGCTTGCGATCTTCCATCGCAGCTTCGCTCGCTCTGTCGTCTGCTCGCGTCGCACCTCGCTCGGTGAGTCGGGCAGCCGCGACCTCGGCAATCACCTCTTCGAGAGTCTCGGCGGCGGAGCGAACAGCCCCCGTGCAGGTCATGTCTCCGATGGTTCTGAACCGGACCGTCTCCTCGAACTCGTCCTCTCCGGGCAGCCGCTCGATGAACGGCGCGGGTGAATAGAGCATGCCGTCGCGCTCGAAGACCGTACGTCGGCGGGCGAAGTAGAGCTCGGGCAGCTCGATGGCCTCCGCCGAGATGTATTGCCAGACGTCGAGCTCGGTCCAGTTGCTCAGAGGGAACACCCGGAAGTGCTCCCCGGGTCGCACGCGTCCGTTGTAGAGCGACCAGAGTTCGGGGCGCTGGTTCTTGGGGTCCCACTGACCATGCTCGTCGCGGTGGCTGAAGATGCGTTCCTTGGCTCGAGCGCGCTCTTCGTCGCGGCGGCCACCACCGATCGCTGCGTCGAAGCGTTTCTCTCGGAGCGCGTCGAGCAAGGTAACGGTCTGAAGCTTGTTTCGGCTGGCGCGGGGTCCCTGGTCCTCTTGCACGCGTCCGCGGTCGATGGACTCCTGCACGCTCGCAACGATGAGCTGCTCACCGAGGGCCTCTACGGCTCGATCGCGGAAGACGAGGGTCTCGGGGAAGTTGTGCCCGGTGTCGATGTGTAGGATGGGGAAGGGGAAGCGCGCGGGACGAAACGCCTTCTTCGCGAGGTGGAGCAGGAGAATCGAGTCCTTGCCTCCGCTGAACAGCAGCACGGGTCTGTCGAACTCCGCGGCGAGCTCGCGGAGTATCCCGACGGCCTCGGCCTCGAGGGTCATGAGATGGGGTGGAAGTTTCACGGCGTCAGTCCTGGATGGTCGTGGTTCGAGTGCGCTCCAGCCAGGGAGGCGTAGAGCGGAATCCCGACGATGACGTTGAAGGGGAAGGTGACGCCGAGCGAGGCGCCGAGGCAGAGTCCGAGCTTCGCTTCGGGGAGCGAGGTCCGCATGGCTGCGGGCACGGCGATGTAGGAAGCGCTCGCGCCGAGTGTGGCGAGGATCGTGGCGCCTCCGGGCGACAGCCCCAGTAGGGCCGCCAGCGCGAGTCCGGCTGTGGCCCCGACCAGCGGCATGAGCAGGCCGAAGGCGACGAGGAACGCCGCCCGGCGACGGACGTGCCGCACGTGCTCGCTGACCGTGAGCCCCATGTCGAGCAGGAACAACGCGAGGACCCCGGAGAAGAGCTCGAAGAAGAACGGGAGGTAGGGCGTGAGCGCCTCCGAACCCGCCATCCGCCCGATGATGAGGCCACCCAGGAGGAGCACGACGGCGCGGCTCTTGACGACCTCGACGACGCTGCCGCGAATCTTGGTGCCCACCACCAGCCCCCGCGCGAGGAGCAGACCGACGAGGATAGCCGGGACCTCGAGCATCACCACGAACGTCGCGACGTACGGCTCGACGAACACGTCCGCGCGGTCGAGAAAGGCGATGGCCACCGCAAAGGTGCCAACGCTGACCGAGCCGTAGTGTGCGGCGAGGGCCGCCGCGTCGACGCGTTTCAGGCGTCCGAACGCGAGGATCGCCGGAAATGCGATCAGGGGGAGGACGAAGCCGAGCCCCGCGACTGCGGCCAACTTGGGTGCGAGCTCGAGCATCGAGACGTGCTCGAGCTCCACGCCGCCTTTGAGCCCGATGGTGAACAGCAGCAGGAAGGTCAGGAACTCGTTGACCGAGCGGGGAAGCGCGATCTGGATGCCCAGCAGGCCCGCAAGGATCCCGAAGCAGAAGAAGAGGATGATCGGGTCGATCACGCTCCTCAAACTAGACCGACTCGTCTCAGCGGCGAAGTAGATTCAATGAATAGTATAGTTCTCTAGAACCGAATAATCGGTCAGGCGAGGAAGTCGTCGATCAGCTCCCGATGTGCGCCGCTTCGCAAGAACGTCGCGTAGAACTCGACCATGGGCGCGTCGTCGATTCGGATCCTGGAGAGGCTTCCCGCACCGAGGTCCTCCATCACCCCAATCTCGGGAACGAGCGCCAGCCCCCGACCGGCGTTGGCGAGGAAACGGAGCAGAGAGATGTCATCGGTCGTCACGGGGACCGAGCCCTCGAGCTGGTATCGCTCCATGACCGTCGCCAACGGGTCTTCGCCTTCGAACGGGTGCCTGAAGGCGTAGAGCTCCATCGGAATGGTGGTTCGGCGTCGCCGCTTGACCTTGCGGATCAGGTCCGGAGTCCCCGCGAGACACAGCGGACTCTGTTCGACGCGCTTGGAGGTCAGCGTGAGCAGATCCTTGTGCCGAGGTTTCTCCAGGCTGAAGATGAGGTCCAGTTCGAAGGTCTTGAGCAGCCCATTGAGCTCGTCGAACGACCCGTCGACGACTTCGATGCCGAAACGGCGACCTTCGACGAGCGTGGCGAAGACCAGCCCGAAGATGAAGTTCCGCGAGATGCCCCCGACCATGCCGATGCGGATCTTCGAGGGGGTCGCCGACTCCTTCTTGTCGCGGAAGACGTGGTCGATCTCGGTGCTGCGAGCAAAGATGTCGTCCGCGACCTTGAGGAGCGCCGCACCGCGCTCGGTCATTCGAACCGAGCGCGTCGTTCGGACCAGCAGCGCTTCCTCGAGATAGTCCTCGAGCTGCGAGACCTGCTCGCTCACCGTCGACTGAGACACGTGGATGCTCTCGGCGGCCCGCGCGAACCCGCCGTGCCGGCATACCGCCCAGAACGCGTAGAGGTGTCGGAAGTTCAACCACTCCATGATGCGGCGCACTATATCGTTCTGGGCGAAGAGTCGGTTTGGTATTATCTACTTCATGAAACAGCGCCGACGGCCTAGGCTGGCGAACGGAGATCCACATGTCCGCCTACGATGACCAGATGCAGCGCTTCTTCGCACCCAAACACTTTCAGGCGAGCTTCGGCTCGGACCAGGCTCGGTACCTCATCGAGGTCGAGACCCCCGACCTCCGACCGCTCGACTTCCGGGTTTGGGGCGACTGGGGGCCGATGTACACCTTCGACTTACCGCTCGACGCGGCGTTTTCGATCCGCTACAGCGAGGAATCGGGACAGAGCGCGCTCTACACCGTGAGCCCCCCGACCGCCGCCGTCGAGTCGCCGATGCAGGCGCTGGAGCGCGAACGTTGCCCGTTCTTCCTGTCGTTCTTCGACACCGCTCGTGGCTTGCAGTTCCGCGCTTTCATGAGGAAGGACGGCGAGGTGGACCGGGTCGACGTGGCGCGGGTGAACATCGCCATCGACGTCCCCAAGCTCCTGTTTCGCGAGCACCGAAGGGCGCGAAACGCCGAGAACCGAAGAACCGCGTGAGGTCGTGGTCTCGCGGGGTCCATGGGCTTCGCCAAGCTCATCACCCGCGTGCGGTCGTGCCACATCAAGCGCATGTCCATACGTCGACCGCCTTCGGCGGAGCGTCGCGGGCCCCTCGTCCGGGTCCGGCTGAGCGCTGCCCGGCACGGTTCTCGCAAGTGTTCGCGGTGTCCCATCGTGCGCGCACGCTGGGCAAGACCTGCGGCTCGCGCGGCGACGGGTGTCGCTCCGCGTGATGCGGCCGCAGGTTCGAACGCGAAGGAGAACCGCCATGCTCGAAACAATCCATGACCTCCCACCTGGCGTCGAGGGGCTCAAAGCCGTCGGCAAGATCACCAAGGACGACTACGACGAGGTCGTGGAGCCCCTGCTGGACGATGCGCGTCGCGAGGGCCGTCGCATGCGTTTCCTGTACGAGCTGGGGACGGAGTTCGACGGCTTCACCCCGAGCGCCGCGTGGGAAGACGCCAAGGTGGGGCTTCGCGCGATGCGGCTGTTCGACGGCTGCGCGGTCGTCAGCGACGTTGGCTGGATCCGCGACACCTCGCAGGTCGCCGGCTTCATGATGCCGTGACCGGTCCGCGTGTTTGCAAACGAGGCCCGCGGGGCGGCCATCGAGTATCGAGAGAACCCGTTCGGCATCTTGCAGCGGCGGTACGCCGCCGGCGATCTGACCACCGAGGAATACGAAGACCGAAAGACACGCATCGAGCGTGACCTCCGGGACCCCCGGCAGTGGCCGCTCTCACCCGATGTGCCCGACCCCAACGCGACGAGTTGAGCGCGGAGCCTCGAGCACGCGCAGGAACTACAGAAGCAGACACTGGACTCGATCGAGGCACCCACGGGGATCACGTAAGTCCCGGCCGTAGAAGGGAGGGTTGCCATCGTACTCGCAGTCGTGCCCGCACCACACCACGCTTCCTGGGCGGCAGTGACCGTCGGCGGTGAGTGGGCCGTCCGTCGCCTTCAGCGGTGCCGCCGGGTCGTCGTCGTCGTCGTCGTCGTCCCGAAGCAGCTTCCGGCCGGGCCAGAAACAGATCGAATCTCGCGGACCTCTCCCTTCGAGGCCCTTCGAGGCCCTTCGAGGGCGGTTGTGAAATGTGCTCTCGCGTCCGAGCTTGTCAGCAGGGGTCGAGGTCGATCCGCTGGTACACGATCTCAGTGCCGCCGTCGCGGGTTCCGAGGATGATCTCCTCGCGCCCGTCGAGGTCGATGTCGACGGTGTAGACGCGGGAGGGGACCGTGTTCGCAAAGTCGACGTCGAAGCCCGTCGCGGGCAGGAAGTTGCCGTTTCCGACGCCAAAGTGGACGACGACACCATCACTCGTGTCGCGTCCCAGGAGGATGTCTACGAGCCCGTCGCCGTCGACGTCGCCCGTGGCGGCGAACGTGGAGGCCGGAAAGTCCTGCAGGGTGCCCGTGCCGTCGACGTTGAACCGCTGCGCCTGTACGGTGACGCGGCTGGCGTCGTCGAGGTCGCAGGCGCGTCCGAGCACGAGCGTTCCGTCTTCGATCTCATCGGCCCACAGCGGGGCGGAGAAGACGAAGTCCTCGCCGAGGAGGCCGTTGTGCAGGCCCAGGAACGTCTCTTGGTCGGCCACGAGGACGCTGAACTGATGCTCGATGCAGTCGTCGAGACCATCGAAGAACGCGGACTCGGTTGCGATCGCGGTGCTGGAGGGACGGACTTGCATCCAGCTGATGGCGCCCTGCAGGGCGGAGGGGGTCGCCGCGATCGGCTCGAAGGCTCCGAGGCCGTCGCCCTCGAGCAGCTCCAAGGCACCGTCGATGTTGCGGATGAAGTCCGCCCGGCCGTCGCCCGAGACATCTGCGAACGCCTCGAAGCCGTCCTCGAGCCTGAGGTCGATGGGCGCGAGCGAGCCTTCGATGAAGGCCGGCAGACCCAGAAGGAAGCTCAGCTCTGGGGGTCCGCCCCCTCCGAACGCGAGCCCGGTGCCGTCCTTGATGCCATCGCCGTCGATGTCGTGCATGCCGATGATGAAGCCGGGAAAGAAGCCTCCAGGTTCGGGGAAGCCCTCGGGCGAGAAGGTGAACAGCGCCGCCGAGCTTCCCGGTCCGCCGCCCTCGAAGAAGGACAGCCACAGCTCGTCGACGCCGTCACCGTCTTGGTCGACCACCAGCAGCCGCGCCTCCTCCGGTGCCTCGAAGAGCAGGGTGGCGCTTGCGCAGAGATCACCGTCGAACCCGGTACTTTCGCCGTCCCCCTGCGGAGGAAAGTCGAAGGTGACGCCCGACGTGCCGACCGTGGTCGGGGGTCCCGACGTGGACGTGGCTGGTCCTGGTCCCTGCGTGCCACTGCTGGCCTCGGAACTCCCGCCGGAGTTCGTGCCGCCCTCGTTGTCCTCGGGAAGCGCGACGAGCGGCCCGCATCCGGCGATCGCCAACGAGATGCCCAGAGAGGCTGTGCGCCACATGGCCGGAGTATATCAGCCTGGGACTCAGGCGATGCTCGGCGAGAGGCTGACGGCGCTGTAGGCGACAGCCGTGTCGTTGCCCGAGTTGCGATAGCCGTGTCGTTGGTCGCCGCGGAACACGACGACATCGCCGGGCTCGAGCAGCCAACGCTCTCCGCCCGCGCTCAGCTCGAGCGAACCCGACTCGCACGTCAGATACTCTCGGGTACCCGCGGTGTGGGGAACACCCGCAAAGGCGGCGCCGGGTGGGAACTCCATGCGCTCGAGCTCGAGTCCGGGGATGGGGTCGGGCAGCAGCCGCCGAACGTTCACTTTGCCGCGCTTGCTTCGAGGCAGCTCGCTGGACCGATACAGGCGCGCGCTGACGCGAGGGGCGCTGACCAACTCTTCGAGCGTGACCTGCAGCGCGCCGGCGACCTTCAACAAGACCGAGAGCGTAGGGTTCGCTGCGCCGGTCTCGAGGTTGGCCCATGTCGGGCGCGGAAGCCCAGCGGCTTTGGCCATCTGGCTCTGCGTCAGTCCCCGCGTCTCTCGCAGGGCCTTGACGTTGGCGGCCAGGTTGGCTGCGAAATCCATGCGGGGAGGATATCGCGAGTCGAGGCTTCAATCGCGGTGCGATCACCGACGAGAGCTCGCAGAGCTACACGGGCCTCGCCAAGGCCACGACGCGGCAGGTCGGATGGAACCACTCCTTGGGCGAGGTCATCGGCGCCTTGCTCCGTCGCGGGCTGGTGCTCGAGGGGTTCGAGGAGTACGACGACTCCCCCCTACGACCGCCTCGCCCTGCGGGCGCGAAAGTCCTGAGCCGGATCAAACGCCGATGGCGGTCGCTTCCTCGCGACCGGCCATCCGTGCGGCCAGCTTCCAGAAGACCACCATGCCCAGCAGATCGGCAGCAATGTCGAGGATGTCGGCGGTGCGGTGTGGCGAGGTCGCCTGCAGCAGCTCCTCGGCCAGCGCGAAGCTCAGCGGCAGTGCGACAGCCCAAGGGATGCCTCGCCACCGCCGGCCTCGGGTCGCGAAGTGGGTGCCGAAGGCCAAGGCACCGAACATCGAGAAGTGCAGCGCTTTGTCCATGCAGGGCAGCGTCAGCCAGGGGACGCGGCCGCCCGAGAATGCGCCCGTGTACGCGAGCAGGCTGATGGCGAACACCGCCCCGACCTGAGGCCACAGCAGCCACCGCCAGCGCCAAGGGTCGCTGCGGGGAGCGTGCGCGAGCCCGGCGGCAGCCCAACCCAAACCCGCGCCGAGCGCTGTACCGCCGACGACGTCGGTGATGTGGTGGTGCCCGAGTTCGACCCGGCTCCACAACACGAGGGCGGCCAGTGGCAGCAGTGCCAACGCGACCATGCGGCGGTGGGCAGCGGTCACGGCGAGCGCGATGGCGAGCAGCAGGGCATGGCCGCTGGGGAACGAGCCCAGGGGAGGCGCGGGCAGCAGCGGGCTCGAGACCACGGGGCGCGACACGTGGGTGATGGCCTGCAAGCCCAGCGCGATTCCCAGACCGAGCGCCATCGTCCACACGCAGGCGCGTCCGAGCTTGGGATCGGCGCGGCCAATCCAAACCGGCAGTCCGAGCGCGAGGGTCGCGAATCCCACGGTGGTCGCGGCCACCATCACCCATTCGAACGGTCCAGCGAGCATTGCCGCGCTTGTACGCTCGGCCGCCTCGGGTCGTGCCCGGCGAGTGCGCGAACGGTCGTAGGCACGAGGCGAGCGGCTCGAACCCGAGGCCTGGCGCGGCACGTGGTGCGATCCGAGGGATCGGTGAGAAGTTCGAGGCCAACGCCTTCACAGGCTCGGGGTCGATGTCGATTCCGATCGCGACCTCCCCAGGACGAGGGTCGGTGGCGCCGAGCCTGGGGATCTCCTACGCGTCGGGGTCGGGCAACGGCCCGTTTGGTCTCGGCTGGTCGATGAGCGTGCCGGGCATTCGTCGCAAGACGGAGCAAGAGCTCCCGCAGTATCGCGATGCTGTGGAGAGCGACACGTTCTCGATGGCGGGCGCGGAAGACCTGGTGCCCGTGCGGGATGCAGCGGGTACGCGGGTTCGACACGAGCGGGATGGGTATGCGGTGTATCCGTATCGGCCCAGAGTCGAAGGCGGGTTTTCTCGCATCGAGCGGTGGGTGTCGCTGAGCGACGGGACGACGCACTGGGAGGTGCGGACGCCGGACAACACGCTGGCGCGCTACGGTAGCGCGGCGCAGTCTCGGCTGGCTGACCCCGAGGATCCGAGCAGAGTCTACGAGTGGAAGCTGGAAGAGGCGCGAGACGACCGGGGCAACATTGCCCGCTACACGTACAAGCCCGAAGACGACGCGGGGTCGCTGGGCGCCTTCGCGGCGGAGCGCAACCGGGTGCCGGTTTCGAACCTGTACCTGGCTCGGATCGAGTACGGCAACGCGGTGCCGGACGTGGCGGGGGACTTCCTGTTCGAGGTGGTCTTCGACTATGGGGAGTTTGGGACGGATGCGAATGGTCAGGTGTTCGTGACGCCCGATGAGGTGCGGCCGTGGGTGCTGCGGTCGGACCCGTTCTCGAGCTTCCGGGTGGGCTTCGACATGCGAACCCGAAGGCGATGCCAGCGGGTGCTGATGTTCCACCACATCGCGGCGCTCTCGAGCCAGCCGCGGCTGGTGGCGTCGACGGACTTCGTCTACGAAGAGGACCCCCACCTGGCGAAGCTGAGCGCGGCGGTGCAGCGGGGCTACGCCTACGACGAGGTCACGGGCGGCTACGACGTGGAAGAGCTGCCCGCGCTGGAGTTGACGTACAGCTCGGTCACGTTCTCACCGCGGCTGGTCGAGCTCGACGAGCGGGGCGGACGTGTTGGTGGACAAGGGCGATCTCTTCATCTGGTACCCGTCGCTGGGCAAGGGCGGGCACGGGCCGGGGCGGATGCTGCATAAGCCGAGCAAGGAGCGCGACGGGCCGGCGGTCTTGTTCGCGGACGGGACGGGCACGATCCAGCTGGCGGACATGACGGGCGATGGCCTGCAGGACATCGTGCGGGTGGAGCATGGCGCGGTGCACTACTGGCCGAACCTGGGATACGGCCGGTTCGGGCGGCGGGTGACGATGGACGAGAGCCCGTTCTTCTGCGCGCGCTCGGAGTTCCAACCCGCGTACGTGCGTATGGGCGACCTCGACGGGAGCGGGACGGCGGACATCGTGTACCTGGATGGCAAGGGGGCGCGGGTGTGGCTCAACCGCTCGGGCAACGGGTTCTCCGAAGCGCAGGCGCTGCGGCCGTTCCCGGGCGTCGACTCGGCGAGCGCGGTGGAGGTGCGGGACATCTTCGGCAAGGGCACGGCGAGCCTGGTGTGGTCCACGGCGGCGAGCTGGGCCGAGCCGCACAAGGTGATGGTGCTGGACCTGCTGCCCGAGAAGCCGCACTTGCTGCTAGCGAGCAACAACAACATGGGGCTGCAGACGCGGCTGCGCTACGAGCCGGCCACGATGCAGGCGCTGCGCGACCGGGCGGCGGGCAACCCGTGGGTGACGACGCTACCGTTCCCTACGTACGTGGTGACGCGGGTCGAGGCGTACGATGCGATTGCGCGGCGGCGGTTCGTGCAGACGTACGCGTACCACCACGGGTACTACGACGGGGTGGAGCGGGAGTTCCGGGGCTTTGCGATGGTGGAGCGTTGGGACACGGAGTCGTATGAAGACTTCGCGGCCCCAGATTCAGGTGGGGGGTTGTTCGAGCTGGAGCTGTTCGATCGTGTGGAGTCGCAGCTGCATCAGCCGCCGGTCTACACGAAGACGTGGTTTCACACGGGGGCGTATGTTGGGCACGGTCGGGTGTCGCGGCAGCTGGAGGCGGAGTACTGGTCTGGCGATCCGCAGGAGGCGAGCTGGCGTCTGGCGGACACGGTGCTTCCGGATGGGCTGAGTGGGCGCGAGTGTTTGGAGTCCGCGCGAGCGCTTCGTGGGCGTGCGCTTCGCTCGGAGGTGTATGCGCTCGACGGGACGGAGCTGGAGACTGTGCCGTACTCGGTGAGCGAGACGAACTTCACCGTTCGCCTGGAGCAGCCGGCGCCTGCGGTGAACCGGTTTGAGAAGCCGGCACATGCGGTGGTGTTTGCCCACGCGCGGGAGTCGGTGTCGCTGCACTACGAGCGCGATGCGGACAACCCACGGGTCTCGCACGCGGTGGTGCTCGATGTGGATGCGTACGGGAACGTGACGCGGTCGGCCCAGGTTGGGTATCCGGCACGGAACCCCGAGATCCCCGAGCAGAGCGAGAGCCTGGTGGCGGTGAGTGAGGCGTCGTTCATCGTGGTGGACGAGGCGGATGCGTACCGCACGGGGGTGCCGTTCGAGTCGCGCAGCTACGAGCTGCACGGGTTCGCGGTGTCCGCGAATGCGAAGGTGGGGATCGAGGAGCTCCGGACGGACCTCGATGCTGCGGGGGAGGTGCTCTACGACGTGGAGCCGGCTGGGCTGGCGCGGCGGTTGTTGTCTCGATCGCAGGCGCTGTACTACGACAACGACCTCACCGGGCCATTGCCGCTGGGGCAGTGCGGAACGCGGGCACTGCCGTTCGAGAGTCGGGCCGCGGTGCTAACCGAGGGGCAGCGGGCGGCGGTGTTTGGGGATGGGCTGGATGCCTCGCTGATGGAAGGCGAGGGCGGCTACGAGCAGGCGGACGGTCTGTGGTGGAGTCGCTCGGGCACGCAGGTGTTCGACCCGGCGCAGTTCTACCTGCCGGTCGTGGGGCGGGATCCATTCGGGAACGAGGCGTCGGTTGTTTACGACGCGCATCGGTTGTTCGTCACGCAGGTGACGGACGCGCTGGAGAATGTCGCGAACTTCGAGCACGACTACCGGGTGCTGGCGCCGTACCGAAGCACGGACCCGAACGGGAACCGGACGCAGGTTGGGTTCGACACGTTTGGGCGGGTGACCTGGGCGGCGGTGATGGGAGCGGACGGTGCGGGGGAAGGCGATACGCCCGAAGACCCGACGGCGACGTTCAGCTACGACGTGTTTGCTTGGCGTGATCGCGGCGAGCCGTTGTCGGCGTATGGGCGAGCTCGGGAGGAGCATGCCAACGCTCCAGGTGGGGCCGGGACGCGGTGGCAGGAGAGCTGGAGCTACTTCGATGGCTCGGGCGCGACGATGCTGGCCAAGGCGAACGCGGAGCCTGGGGACGCTCCGGTCCGGGATGAGGATGGGGCGTTGGTGCTGGATGCTGAGGGCGACGCGGTGCTGGCGTTCGCGGCGACGCGGTTCGTGGGCACGGGGCGGACGGTGTTCGACAACAAGGGCAACCCGGTGCGGCAGTACGAGCCGTACTTCTCGAGCACGTCTGGGTATGAGGACGAGGCCGAGCTGCGCGAGCAGGGGGTGAGTCCGCTGGTGCACTACGATCCGCTGGGTCGGGTGGTGCGGACGGATCTGCCGGACGGGAGCTTTGCGCGGGCGGAGTTTGGGCCGTGGACGCAGGTGAGCTGGGATCCGGGGGACACGGTGGTGGGCTCGGCGTGGGAGGCACAGCGGTTGGCGTTGCCGGGGTCGGACCCGAACCGCCGGGCAGCGACGTTGAGTGCGGGCTATGACGGGACGCCGACGGTGACGCGGATGGATGCGCTGGGTCGAGCAGTGCGGGTCGTCACCGAGAATGTGGGTGCGGAGTTTGCGGAGACCCGCATGGTTCTCGACATCGTCGGCAACACGCTTCAGGTGATCGATGCGCGCGGCAACGTGGCGCAGGAGAACGTGGTCGGGATGGGCGGGCAGGTGCTGCAGGAGACTTCGGTCGATGCGGGCTGGCGACGGGCGTTCACGGACGTGGTGGGAAACCCGCTGCGGGCGTTCAACGAGCGCGGGTTTGTGGCACGTTGGCGGTACGACGAGGGGCTGCGGCCGACGCACCAGTACGTGGAGGGGTCGGGGGCGGAGGCTCTTGTGATGCGAACGGTGTACGGGGAGTCGCTGGCGAACGCGGAGGTGGTGAACCTTCGCGGTCAGGCGTACCGGGTCTATGATGGGGCAGGCGTGCAGACGGCGGTGGCATACGACTTCAAGGGAGGCCTGCTTGCGGCAGAGCGTCAGCTTGCGGTGGATGTGACGGCGACGCTGGACTGGTCGGCGCTGGGTGAGCTGGAGGACGTGAGCGACCTGGAGCTCGCGGCGGCGGCGATGCTGGAGTCTGAGGTGTTTCAGACGTCGAGTACGTTCGATGCGCTGGGTCGGGCGAGGACGCAGACGACTCCGGACGGGACGGTGGTGCGGCTGGCGTACAACGAGGCTGCGCTGCTGGAGAGTGTGTCGGCGAACGTTCGGGGGAGCGCGAGCGAGACGGCGTTCGTGTCGAGGGTGGACTACGACGCGCAGGGTCGGCGGAGCCTGATTGCGTATGGGAACGGGACACAGACGTCGTACGCGTATGATGAGGTGACGCAGCGTCTGACGCGGATGCGAACGAGGGATGCGACGCGGACGTTTCAAGACCTCTCGTACACGTACGACGTGGTGGGGAACATCGTCGAGATAGGCGATGGGGCGCAGGCGGATGTGTACTTCGGCGGGGCGGTGGTCACGGCGAGGCAGCGATACGAGTACGACGCGCTGTACCGACTGACGGATGCGGAGGGCCGAGAGCACATCGGGCAGAACGCGGCGCAACCGAGCGAGTACGGGCCGAACGCGAGCGCGCATCCGCAGGACGGCACGGCGATGCGGGAGTACGCGGAGGCGTACGTGTACGACGTGGTCGGGAACATCCTGTCGATGCAGCACGTGGCGGGTGCGGGTGGGAGCTGGACGCGGCGGTACCAGTACGCGGCGAACGGAAATCGTCTGCAGGCGACGTCACTGCCGGGCGACGCGGCGGGGCAGCACAGCGCGACGTACGGGTACGATGCGCACGGGAACATGAGTTCGATGCCGCACCTGAGTGCGGTGCGCTGGAACTACGCGGACCAGATGCGGAGCGCCGACCTGGGGGGCGGAGGGACGGCGTACTTCGTGTACGACGGTGCGGGTCAGCGGGTGCGGAAGGTGTCTGTGAACCTGGCTGGGACGCAGACGACCGAGCGGATTTACCTGGGTGCGTACGAGCTGTACCGGGAACGGACGAACGGGACGCTCCAGCTGGAGCGGGAGACGCTGCACATCGCGGACGACGCGGGTCGGATGTGTGACGTGGAGACGCGGACGGTGGAGGGCGGGTCAGCGGTTGGGACTCCGACGACGCATCATCGGTATCAGTACAGCAACCACCTGGGGTCGGCGTCGCTGGAGCTGACCGCGAGCGCGGAGGTGATCTCGTACGAGGAGTATCACCCGTACGGGACGAGCTCGTATCGGGCTGTTAACTCAAGCATCGATGTGTCCGAGCGGACGTACCGGTACACGGGGAAGGAGCGGGACGAGGAGACTGGGCTTGGGTATCACGGCGCCCGGTACTATGCGTGCTGGCTTGGGCGGTGGACGGCGAGTGACCCGATTGGGCTTAGGGATGGGGTGAACCGGTACGCGTACGTATCGGGGAATCCGATTTCGTTGAGTGATCCGAGCGGTGCGGCGGGGGAAACTCGAGTTCTCACGACCCACGACCCAGCTTCGAAGACACAAGTGCTTGAAAGAGGGGCGAACGGTGAGTTCGCACTC
The DNA here is from genome assembly GCA_963761755.1 of uncultured bacterium. Classification (GTDB taxonomy): domain Bacteria; phylum Myxococcota_A; class Polyangia; order Nannocystales; family Nannocystaceae; genus CAJXVA01. The sequence goes on along the minus strand of CAVXIC010000009.1, from coordinate 99,491 downwards.
CGCGATTTCACCCCGGCGGAAACCAAGAAAGGCCGCGCGGAGACGCAGCGATCGAACGCTGCGAAGTCGAAGGAGATACAGGGCAGCCTTCAGAGACCGAGTGAGCGATACCAAGACAACGCACAGCGTGAGGCAAGAGTTCGGGACCGAATCAAGAAGGGGCTCCCCCTGCATCCAGCGGTCGGTGACGGAAAGAGCCGAGGAAGACTGGAAAACACTGACGCAGATGGGAACTACTCTCCATACCTGCAAGCGGTGGCCGCGAATGAAATCGCGAACGGAGTGCACCCCCAGATGTCAGGTGGGCCGGCGAGTCATCTCACAGAAGGAATTGTGCAGGAGGGGGGAGAGGTCGGGGACCAAGTAGCTGCGGCGTTCTTCGGGGCTGGGATGATGAAGGGAGGTTTTCTTCGGAAGGCCCCTCGGCCAGCACCTATCTCGGCAGCCGGAGAGATCGAAGTTCCGCGCCAGAGCCCGGCGGACTTTGCGGGAGAGGCGTCGGCTGCGGTCGCCAAGAAAGAACCCAAGGTTCGGGTTGGCGCCCCTGTTGAGGCATCCGCCGCAGGGGGGGGAGGTGCGGCTAGCCGTGTGATAGGCGCCGGCGACTTGTCTACGCTCCCCAGGGCAGCGCCCGGCACTGACACCGTAGTTCTCGGTCCGTTCACGCGGGAGGCGAAGGTCGCCCTGCCAGGCGGGCGCGAGATCGTTGGTATCGAGCAAACGCTGGAAACGACCCTTCAACCCGCCGCTCAGCAACTCGGTGGGAGAACACTGAGCGGCTTCCCAGGCAAGATCGAAGCATTGGCCCCGGAAATTCAGAAGGCTGATCGCCTCATCTTCTTCACGACTGAGGGCAAGCTTGGGCCGTTGACTCAAGCGGAAATGGACCTTATCCAGTCCTCAGCGGAACTTCGCGCAAAGACCGTCTTCGTTACCGGAGGGATCAAGTGACTAACTTCAACGAGCGTGCTAACGGCTGGCGCCCCTTCGACTCGGGTCTGCGTCTCTGCGAATTCGAGGCCGGACCATCGGACGGACCGCTGCACTCCCTCCACCAGCCGACCGTCACGCGGATTCAAGGTCGTGTTCTCATCTCGCTATCGGTTTCGACCGGCGTCCCACCGAGCACCATCGGAGCCGTTCTAGATCAGGCGGCCGCCGAACTTCTCGACAAGGTGCGCGCCGGTAACGAGTCGGCACCTCTTGAAACGGTCCGCCAGGAGGTCTGGCGGATGTTTCAAGCCGGGCGATTCGACCGAGGCGTACCGGACATCATGGCGGTTGTTCCTGGCGACGGTGAGAAGCTCCGGGTGTGGCGAGCAGGCCCAAACGGGCTCGCTCTCACCGGGAACGGTCAGGTACACTTGGCGAGCGAGGATCTGCGCATGGCGGCGTTGCACCGGCTCGGGGCGGCGTTGGACGAACGGTGGTCGAAGGACCCGCTCCTTGCGGAAGTGAGTGAGTTGACGCAGATCGAGCCGTCGGATTCGTCCCGTCAAGAACTCGTCGTAGACCTGCACGACGGCTGCGCCCTGCTGATGTCGCGTGGCGCGATGCCGTTTGCGGCGCCCTCGAACCCCGTGGGGACCGCGGAGTGGTGGGGCCGGGATGCCGGGTGGCGGCACGGCCTCGGAGCAACTGTGGTCGCCATTGCTGCCGAGGGGTTCCGGTCTGAAGGGACGAGTGTGCTCTCTACTCTGGCGGGCGCGATCAACCAAGCAAGGTCTGGATAGCGTCGGATAGGACCGGCACCGGCGATACTCTCCCGATAGGTCTCCAAGGGCAGGATGCCCCGCCTCCACGTTTCCAACCTCGTCGTCGCCTTCCTCCTGCGGAACGCGAGGACGACCAGCCTCGACCTCCTCGCCCGCATCTCGGTCCTCGAAGGCATCGCCGGCGTGAAGCCGGGCACTTGGATGAAGGACACGATTCCCAAGCGCGAGATCGTCGAGGTGTTCGGCGACGAGGTAAAGGCGACATGGTTGTCGTCGCGGGATTAGGGGTTGGTGACGGCCGTCAGGCGGTCGTTGGCGTCGTTGCTCAGGAGCACGACAACGACCGCCGACGACATCCTCCAGCCGGCCATCATCGGCCTGGGCGCATCGGGTGAGGTCAGCCGGATGCCCCTGTTCTACGGCGTCGGTAAGGCGCCCGGGTTCACCGTGGCGAAGGTGACAGCCGGCACTCTGGGTCCCCGAGATGTTCTCCCGGTTGCCCGAGCCTACGCCCGGCGCCGAGCCATCGACGTGCTTCGAGCACGGGCTCGACGCCCACAGGTGGTCCGGTTCGATGGCGATGAGGTCGAGCCGGTAAGACAGCAAGACGTGGTCGACACGATCATCAGCGTGATCATGGACCCGACGCATCGGATGCACGGGGCACTCCGTCGATCCCTGTGGGACACCATAGAGACGAAGGCACGCCCCTCCGACCGGCGCATCTTCGAGGCGCTGGTCGCGGGCGCGCGCAAGGGTCTGAACGATGCCAGCGTCGCCCGTGAGCTTGGTCTATCGAGAGCGGCAGTCTCCCAGGCCAAGAAGCGCATCGGCATCATCGTGCGCGACGCCATCGCACAGAACCCCAAGCTGATCGAACCAGTCCTTCGCCAACACGAACTTGGGCAACTTGGCCTCGCTAGACGTGGGCGTCATCGGTCAAACACATCTCCAGCGGTCGAGATGTCGAGCTTCAACATCTCGGCGATGGCCTGGAGGCGTTTGAGCTTCGGGAGATTCAATCCCATAAACGCCAACGCCCGCAGAAGTTCAGCCGCGTCGTCGTCTGTATTGGCTCACACTTTGGCGTGGAGTTTGTCTCGGGCTACTTCCGGGACTTGCGTGGAGGCGCGCGTGAAGTCTGGTCCTGATCTTGCTGTGGCCGCATGAGGTCGAGTTCGTCACACGCAGCGAGCATGGTGGCTTCGTCGACGAAGGATTGATCGCGGTCGTGGGCGAGCATCAGCGAGGCGCGCAGAAGGTGGGCGGTGGTTCGAGGGTTGCCTCGGCCGACGCGGTACAGGACCTCGAGGGCGGGGTCGGCAACGATCTTCTCGGCGGCGCCTGCGACTGCGAGACCGTGTCGGACCATGGCGAAGAGTTGCTCGCGGGTTTTGGGGCGGAGTTGGTTGGGCGATCACCAGTCTGGAAGTAGTGTACTGACAGAGGTGTCAGTGAAGATGGGATCGACCGCTTGAGGCATCGAAGAGCGTCGGGCGGCCGGGCCTATCTGTCCCTCGAGGACGTGGGTGCCTGGCCCTGACGGCCAGGGTCCCAGTCCGGCTCGGGGCGAAGAACCAGCGCATGCGGACGAGCCTGGGCTCGCCTGCTGCGTTCTCTTGGCTGTGCCCCCGGAGCTACGAGGCCCGGAGGAAGTCTGGAATGGGCTCGGTGGCGACGTTGTGCCGCAGGCGCATGCGAACCGTGCCTGCAGGGAAGACGACGTCCCGCTCGCCCGCGTTCCAGCGGGCGAGCGCGTCAGCGTACTGGTGGGGGAAGCTCTTGCGAAGCCGCTTCATCTCGATGCGCTGCGAAACGGTCTCGGTGGAGAAGTTCGGCTGCCGTCCGAACAGCTCTTCGCCGTCGTTGGGGACGGTGCGCCAGTCAATCTCGAGCGCAACGTGGCTTCTCAGATGCTGCGCAGTTCAAGCAGGCCGGCACGGAACTTGCTGCTGCGCTCGACGAGGCAGGGGTTGCCTACTCGCGTATTGGGTTCGTGGAAGCTCGGTGTTACGGGAGCTTCTTCAAAGGGCGGACCGTTCAGGACGGCAGCGTCTGAGGGCAAACCCGCTAGCGACATTGACGTTTTCATCGAATTTGCTGACGATGTCGGCTTGTTAGCAAGAACATCCCCGGCTTCTTCACCGAACAAATGAGAAGCGGCTTCAGCTTTACGAAGTGGCCGGCGCGGTGTTCCGCGCTCTCGGCCTCTTGTCGGCGAGGCGACAGCGCAAATGCGCTCGGGGGTGACCCACGTAGCCTCGACTCTGGGCGTTGACGTTCGGCTGGAGCGGAACTCCTACGACTACGAGGATGAGTACGAGTACATGTTGTCCATCCGAAAGAACCTCGCGTCACCACTGAGCGTCGCACCATCGGTTTCGGAGTACGTCGCACGGCGGCTGCTCGTATGTTAGCGGACAATGTCGTTTGGCTCTCTGTCGCGCGCGAGGGAGAAGGCGGGCTTGAGCTTCTGACGGCGTAGTACATCGAGTCTCAGACTTGTGCACGCCAGAACGGCGATCACCGATCACCAGTCTGGAAGGTCTGGAAGTAGTGTGCTGTCAGAGGTGTCAGTGGAGAGGGAGGCGACCGCTTGACGCATCATCACCAGTATCTGGAAGTGGTGTACTGACACCGGTGTCAGTGAAGAAGGGGTTGGTCGCTTGAGGCATCGAAGAGCGTCGAGCGGCCGGGCCTATCTGTCCGTCGCGGACGTGAGTGCCTGGCCCTGACGGCCAGGGTCCCAGTCCGGCTCGGGGCGAAGAACCAGCGCATGCGGACGAGCCTGGGCTCGCCTGCTGCGTTCTCTTGGCTGTGCCCCCGGAGCTACGAGGCCCGGAGGAAGTCTGGAATGGGCTCGGTGGCGACGTTGTGCCGCAGGCGCATGCGAACCGTGCCTGCAGGGAAGACGACGTCCCGCTCGCCCGCGTTCCAGCGGGCGAGCGCGTCAGCGTACTGGTGGGGGAAGCTCTTGCGAAGCCGCTTCATCTCGATGCGCTGCGAAACGGTCTCGGTGGAGAAGTTCGGCTGCCGTCCGAACAGCTCTTCGCCGTCGTTGGGGACGGTGCGCCAGTCAATCTCGAGCGCAGCCTTCATGCCGAGGACAGGCTTTCCAGCCCGCTTCTCGGCGAGTTCCGCCTCCTTCTCGGCGAGCGCTTCGCAAATCTTGGCGCGGAGCTCGGCGTCAGAGAGCTCGGGCATGATGGGCGGACGGTCGAGCATGAGGACGGCGGTGTCCGGGAGCTTGGAGCGGTCCGCAAAGTCAGCTCGCCTGGAGTCCTGCGAACCCTTGCGATGCTTGTGCTGGACCTTCTTGGACCACAGGCCCACGCGCGGCTTGGCGACGACGTAGTCCTTGCCGTACTCCATCCGCAGCGAGTTCGAGCCCTTCCAGTGCGCCGTCTTGTGAACGATGACGGCGGCGACCGCGTTGGCCAAGGTGTAGACGCAGTGCCGGAACACCCGACCGTCACCCACCACGGTCTGAATACCGGGGTCGCGGTCGAAGAAGGCGCCGCTCTTGCCGCGCAGAGCGTTGAGCTCGCGCGCGATGAGGGCGTTGAGGTCTTGGAGGAAGTCGGAGATGCACCCGGTGCCGTTGTTGGCGACGAGGTGGTAGTGGGTGGAGATAAACTCAAACTCGTAGAACTGCATGCCGGTCTCTTCGCGGTAGCGGGTGGAGACGACGCCGAAGCAGAAGTCGACGATGCGGCGAACGATGGGCTTGGGGACGAGACGAAAGCTCTGGTGGACGCAGCGGCAGGTCGCGAAGACGGTGGTATTCGGGTGTAGGTTGCGCGGGCTGGACATCGCAGCGGTGAGGTCGGCCGTCAAAGAAGAGCGTTGCACCGAGGAGGCGTTGGGGATCGGCAACCTGATCCCGAGGTACAGGTGGCGGGAGCGCTAGAAGGCTTCCGCGGCGGAGCCTCGTAGCGGCGCAGGGCGAATGCTCAAATCTCGATTCGAGTCCCCACTCAGCCGTCGCTGCCCGAATACCGCCCTTCGCAAATACGACAGCGCTGTCGCATTTGAGCCCTGCTCCTTCGATGGCACGCCGACGGTGACGCGGATGGATGCGCTGGGCCGAGCTGTGCGCGTCGTCACCGAGAACGTTGGTGGTGAATTCGCGGAGACCCGCATGGTTCTCGACATCGTCGGGAACACGCTTCAGGTGATCGATGCGCGCGGGAACGTGGCGCAGGAGAACGTCGTCGGGATGGGCGGGCATGTGCTGCAGGAGACTTCGGTCGACGCGGGCTGGCGGCGGGCGTTCACGGACGTGGTGGGGAACCCGCTGCGGGCGTTCAGCGAGCGCGGGTTCGTGGCTCGGTGGCGGTACGACGAGGGGCTGCGGCCGACGCACCAGTACGTGGAGGCGTCGGGGTCGGAGGCTCTGGTGATGCGAACGGTGTACGGGGAGTCGCTGGCGAACGCGGAGGTGGTGAACCTGCGGGGACAGGCGTACCGGGTCTATGATGGCGCCGGCGTGCAGACGGCGGTTGCATACGACTTCAAGGGAGGCCTGCTTGCGGCAGAGCGTCAGCTTGCGGTGGATGTGACGGCGACGCTGGACTGGTCGGCGTTGGGGGAGCTGGAGGACGTGACGGACCTCGAGAACGCGGCGCTGGCACTTCTCGAGACGGAGGTGTTTCAGACGTCGAGCACGTTTGATGCGCTGGGTCGGGCGCGAACGCAGACGAATCCGGCACGGGCTCGATAGTGGCAGCTGCTCTCAGCCAGCGCGACAGCGTCCCTTGTGACTTCGGAGCTACGTGGCCGGGAGGAAGTCCGGGATGGGCTCGGTGGCGACGTTGTGCCGCAGCCGCAGCCGCATCCGAACCGTGACTGCAGGGAAGACGACGTCGCGCTCGCCAGCTGTGCGAGTCATCAACGAGAATCTGCTCCGAGACCGATCGCGATCCGGGATCCGGGCACCACGATCGTCGTGCACTCGCGGGATCGCTCGAGGCTCGGCAGATTCACGCTGGAGGTCGAGCAACCTCGCGCGCCTCAGCCCGGGTCGGCAGCCGCCAGCGCCGCTTCGATCGCGGCGACGAGCTCGGGGTACTGCGCAGCGATCTCGGGCTGCTCGAGCAGCTTGGGGAACATGGCCTGGGCTTCGGGGTCTGCGGCCATTTCGGCCCACAGGGCAGGGTCGGCCTTGGGGAGCGCGGCGAACCAATCGAGGTCCATTTGGGTGCCGACGTTGAGGCTGCGGTCCTCCATGTCGAGTTCGATGTTCAGGACCTTGGTGAGCGAGGTCGGCACGTCGTCGAGGGCCGTCGCGTAGGCGGACTCGCGCAGGCACTCCTCGAACTCCGGCTGGTCGAGCGAGTCGTCGACGACCTCCACGGACTCGACGATCGTGCCCACCTCGGGCTCGCCGATCACCGTAGCGGTCAGGTGCAACTTTCCGGTGGCCGTCTCGGGCAGGAGTTGGAGGCACTCGACGAACAGCGGCACGGCGGTCTCGAGGAAGCCGGAGACGACGGGACCGAGCGCCTGCAGCTGGGCGAGCTGCTGGTCGACGTCCGTCAGCGCGGCCTCGAGTGCGTCATCGCTGATGACCCCGGCTGGGCCCCCTGGCTTGGCGCGCTTGCGCCGGGTGAGAAGCTTCGTGCGAACCTCGTCCCAGCGTCGGCGGGCGTTGGCGGCGTCCTCGGATCCGGGGGACAGCGACCGAGATGTTCGGCCGGCGTTGGCCGCAGCGATCGTGCCGGGGCGCTCATCGGGCGACACGGTAGAGGGCGCGTCGTCGATGCAGGCCCAGGTGGTGGCGGCGGCGATCAGGCCGCCGAGTCCGATGGCGGTGACGGTCTTGGTCGTGGTGGTCATGGCGAGGGTTCCGGGGGGGAGAAGGGGTGTCGGGCCGGGCGCGGAGGGTGTCCACGCGAGGGCGGCCGCGGTCCAGGCGGTTCGATCTCCGTGCGCGCGGTCGAGATGGGTCCGAAGTCGAGCGAGGCTCCGGGACAGCCGCGTGCGCACGGTGGACGCGGGCAGACCCAGCTCGGCGGAGAGCTCCTGCGCGGTGATGCCCTCGCAGTAGCGGCGCACGACGAGCTCCTGCTCGCTGGTGCTCAGATGGGCGAGGGCCTCGGAGAGCGCCTCGACCAGTCGGCGCCGCTCCAGCGCCGCGGCCGGATCGAGCGCATCGGGGGGGGAAGGTCCGACGCGAGTTTCTCGGACGCGTCGGCGGCCTTCCGCGCGGGCTCCCATCGCGCGTCGACGTCGGAGCACCGTTCGCCACCACGAAGGGTTGTCATCGTGTTCGGTGTCGCGGCTCGCGATCCACGCATCGTGCGCCAGGTCGTCGGCATCGTGCTCGGGGACCAGGCGACGCGCCAGACTCCGAAGCCGGTCGAGCTCCGGTCTCGAGAACGCGTCTGTCGTCGGGCTCCGCTCCATCTCCATCCCTTGATTGCCACCGACGGCGAAAGTGTCTCAGGTTTTTTGGGGGTCCGTTCTCCGGCGCCTGGATCAGGGGGATGGGGCTGGGAACCTTCACGCTCCCGCGTTGTCCAACGCGTCATGATCCCGTGGATCGCGGCAACGACCCTGCTGAGTGTCCTGGCCGCCGGCAGCCCGGCCGAGCCCGACGGGCCGCGCTACGAACCGGCGCGGCCCGACCCGCAGCGAGACGCTCTGGGGATCCTGCGGCACGGGGACGCGTACCTGGGCGGGGTCGCGCTGCCGGGCGACGCGTACGACGCCGCGCCGGCCTTCGTGACGATCGACGCGCCCCTGGCCCAGTTCCTCGAGTCACCGGACATGCAGCCGTCGGTCCAGTTCAGCTGCGCCGTCATGAGCACGCCCGGGGAGGCCAGACTGACCAAGGCCCTGAGCAGCCGCGATCATGCGCGTGCCCTGATCGCCTTGGCCGCGCTCGTGCACGTGCACTCGCCCAGCACGGTCGACGCCCAGCTCGCGGCCCTCGGGCGACTCCGAGCTGCGCGACCGAAGTGGACGCCGACGCTGCGCGAGATCGAGTCGCGCTTCGAGCCCGAGGCCCTCACCGCCGCGATCGAGCAGGACCCTCCCGCAGACGATCGCTACGGCGACGTGCCCGCGCTGGAGTGGGCGATTGTGGCCACGGGGGCCCGCACCCAGGAGACGGCGTTGCTCAGGCTCGCCGTCCTCTGCAAGAGCGACCACCTGCATACCAGCCTCGCCGCCGAGCGCAGCATCGAGGACTTCCGGGGTCCCCCGGCGGAGGCTGCCCTGGCCTCGTGCATCGAGGGCTGGCGCTACAACGCGGCCGATCGAGCCTTCGACGCGCTGCGAGATCGCAACCCAGCCCTGGCCCGCAAGGCGCTGATCGGGATGGCGCTGCCACCCGAGGACACCCTGTACCGCTACGCCGACGCGCTGGTCGACGTCGCCGCCCCTGCCGTGGTGACCCGGCTCATCGCGGTCATTCCCGATCTCGACAACCCCGGCCGGGCCATCGGCGCCCTCGAGTCCCACGCCGCGCCGCGGCACCACGCAGGCATTCGCCGACTGGCGTCGCAGGTGGACGAACGCCATCGCGAACGCCTGGAACGACTCGCGGAGAAACTCGCAGCCCACGACTAGAGCGCGGTGCCATCGAGCGTCCCATGCAGTACCAGCCGGGCGTGCGCCCGCGGACGCACACTGTGTTGAAGTCACCGCCGTCACCGCCCGCGAGCCTCCGGTTTGCTGCTTTCCTGGGGGCGTGAGTGCGCTGAGCGAGCGGCCAGGCATGCTGCATCGGCAGCCCCTGGAGTGGCCGACTGTCACGCCCGGGCCAGCTACGTTCTGCGGGGAGCCGGGGCTTGGGTTCAGATCGAGCGGAGCAGCAGGACCATATAGGTGATGAAGCCGCCCAAGAGCACGGTGCCTTCGAGCCGGCTGACTCGCATGCCGCTTCTCATCAGGGGGAACAGGAGTAGCGATGCGCCGATCATCCACCAGTTGTCGCGGGCGACGATTTCGGCGGGTACCGGGACAGGAACGACGAGGGCGGTGGCGCCCGCGATGCCCAGGACGTTGAAGATGTTGGAACCGACGACGTTGCCGACGGCGATGTCGTCTCGGCCTCTTCGGACCGCGACCAGGGAGGTCACCAGCTCGGGGGTACTGGTGCCGGCGGCGACGATCGTCAGGCCGATCACGGCATCGGAGACGCCGAAGTTGGTCGCGATGCTGACCGCTCCGTGCACGAGCGCCGTCGAGCCGCCGGCGAGCAGACCGACGCCGATCACGATCGCGAGGATGTTGAAGCGCCAGGCCGCGGGACCGGTGCGGCCGAACGACGCCGTCGCGATATCGGCGAATGCCTCCTGCTCGGCCGCCGTCGTCTCCTTCTTGCCGACCCACACGGCGTAGGCCGTGAACGCGACCAAGGCGGTGAGCAAGAAACCGCCTTCGAGCCGGTCGAGCTGGGCGTCGCGCGACAGAAGGTGAAGCTGGAACGCGGCCAGCATCATGACCGGCCACTCCAGTCGCACGGTGTTGCCTTGGATTTTCAGCGGACGGATGAGGGCCGACAAACCGAGAATCGCCCCGATGTTGAAGAGGTTCGAGCCGACGACGTTGCCGATCGCGAGCCCGGCACTGCCGGCCAGCGCGGCCTGGGTCGACACGACCAGCTCGGGCATCGAAGTCCCGGCCGCGACGATCGTCAAGCCGATCACGGCAGGCGTCATGCGACCCAGCAACGCGATTCCACTCGCGCCCCGCACCAATGCTTCCCCGCCTCCCACGAGCAGGGCCAGACCACCGAGAACCCAGAGCCAGTCGAAGAGCATGCGCCTGCGCAAGCTAGCACCGCCCATGGAAACTTCCGCCCCCGTCTTGAAGAATGGGGCTTCAGGAAACCCTGTGCGTCGCGAGTCGCCGGTATGGGGCGAGTTTTCCGCAATGGAAGAGGATCGCGTGACGGAAACGGTCTGGCCGGCGTACATCGACGCCGCCAGCGGCCACATCGAGAACCCGCCCTCCCAGCCGCCGGAACAGGACGTCACCGTGCGCTAGCGCGGCGCCATCGAGCAGCCCATGCAGTACCAGCCGGGCGTGCGCCCGCTCCACGGGTATGCACCGTGGAGCAGTCCGAACTGCTGGAACGCGGAGTCTCCGCCCTTGGGAAGTCCTCGCGGCCCGTAGTTCGAACATCCATCGCAGCTGTAGATCGCGAGCGCGTCGGCCCGCTCTTCCAGCTGCACCACCTCGCCCAGCTCCGGAGCGCCCATCAGTACCCGGCCCTCGTCCCGCACGTCGGGTCCCAGCTGCACCTTGGCGACGCCATGTGTCCCGGTCACAACGATCACGCGGTCGTAGCAGCGAGCGAGGATCTTCATGGGGTTCGAGGATAGCGTCGCGAGCCCGGCTGTCTGCCTTGGAACGACGGGGGGCGGCGTCGTACATCCGAGCACGCGTCGCACATCGGAGCTGAGCGGCGATGAGACATGCGCCCGCACAGGGGGCGATCCTGACACGGGGGTGCCGGGCCCGCATGCCCCCGAACGCCTAGGATCATGTGTACACGGGGATGGCCCCATCGTTGCAGCACAGGAGACCTCCGTCGTTCGCGATGGAGCGCGACCTGGAGACCTACACGATGGATGCACACAGCGACCTCGATGCACCTACTTCGACGCTGTACTGGTCGCCCGAGTTTGCGGGCGCGATCGAGAGTGCGTCCGACGACTCCGCCTCCACGATGGTGCAAATCAATCCGCCGCCGTCGGGGATCGAGACCGTCACCGAGCGCGACCCTGACGTCTCCATCAACACCGACATCAGGCCCGTGCTGCTGGTTCCAGGGGACCGACTCCCGAACTCCAGGATTGAAATCGAGGCGAGGATCGGCATGGGCGCGACGGCGGTCGTCTTTCGGGGCCGGCACGTCGACCTCGACCGCCCGCTGGCAATCAAGGTCCTCAAGCGGGGCGTGAGCTGGGCGGAGGCGCGCGAGCGCTTCCAGGCCGAAGCGCGGCTGACCTCTGAACTCGACTCACCCTACGTCGTCGACGTCGTCGACTTTGGGACACTGCCCGACGGCAGGATGTGGTCGGCGATGGAGCTGCTCGATGGTCGTCCGCTGTCACAAGAGATCGACCAAGGGCCACTCTCGCTCGAGCGGACCATCGCGCTGCTTCGCATGGCATGCAAAGGGCTCGACGCGGCCCACTGTGCGGGCGTCGTCCATCGCGACATCAAGCCCGACAACATGATGTTGGTCCGCAAGCGCGGAGTGGAGCGCCTCGTGCTCGTCGACTTTGGGATCGCCACGACCGATGGCCGGGCGGAGAGCAAGCGATGCGGCACGCCCCGGTACATGGCGCCCGAGCAGATCCGCGGATCCAGCCTCGATGGTCGAACGGATATCTACGCTCTGGGCTGTTGTGCCTACGAAATGCTCACGGGCAAGCTCCTCGTGGACGCCAACACGATCGAAGACGTCCTCGAGGCGCACTTGCACGGCGCCCGACCCGACTTTCCCGTCCGCGGTCGCATCCCCGCTGCGTTGCAGTCGGTCGTCGAACGCTGCCTTCGGTTCGACCCCGACGACCGCTACGCCTCCGCGGCGGAGCTGGAGGCCGCGCTGTGTGAGGCCCAGCTCTCCGCGAACCTGCGATGCCCCACCGACACCCTTCCGCTGCCCGAGATCGACGACCTCGACCGCCGCTGCGAGCTCGCGCGCCGCTTTGCCCGTCGTCCTCGATTCGCCCCCATGCGGAGTCTGTCCCTGGGGGCTGCCGCCGTGCTCGGCGTGATGGTGATCGGTATGGGGTGGGCCCGCGGCGAGGAACCTCGCCCCGTCACGGCAGCGAACTCCGTCGGAACCGATGTGCCCGTCATCGCCGAGTCCCCAGAGGAGCCGATCGGTCTCGAGCAGACCCCCGTCCGTGAAGACGACGTCTCTGCACCCGCGTCGCCACGCGACGAGGCCGAACGTCCACGCGCACAGCCGCAGCAAGCCTCTGAGCGTTCGACCCCTGCACGCCGAGACGACTCGAAGTCGCCGCCGTCCTGGATCGAGCGCCAGCGCGCTCGCGCCGAGGTGCGACGCGGCCGGCGTGCCGCACGGGGCGGCCGGTCCGCGGACGCTCGGGGCCACTACGAGGAGGCGCTCGCGCTCGACCCCGAGCACGCGGATGCCCACGCGGGCCTCGCCGAGCTGAACTTGGATCTCGGTCGCCACCGCGCCGCCATACGGCACGCGCGGTCGGCCGTGCGCCTCTCTCCACGAGACGCCGGACACCGGATCCGTCTGGGCGACTCCTATCTCGGAGCGTCCCAGCGCGCCAAGGCGAAGTCGCAATACCGACGCGCCGCCGACCTCGGGTCCATCAGCGCCAAGCGGCGAATGCACGCGCTTTAACCGTTCTCGAGCACTCCACCGCGACGGCAGCCCGGGGGCCGTCGTCGCGGTGAACTCGCGTGTCGAAGTCAACAGCGCGCGTCAGCGCGCCTGGACCTGGACCGACTCCGCGTTGACCACCTCGATGGAGGCGTCGGCGGCTGCGTCGATCTCTCCGGCGAGCGCGAGCACGCCGTCGTAGCGGAGCACCATCGAGTTCGCCTTCTCGGCGACATAGAGGTCGACGCCGTCGAACGCGAGGTCCACGGGGTTCCCCAGTCCAGTCGAGGCCCCGGCGATTCGCAGCGCGACCTCCGTCATCCCTTCTGCCTCGGCGGCATCGGCGATGGCAAAGATCTGCCCGTCGTCGGCTACGCCTGCATCACCCACGTCGGTGAGCATCAAGACGTCGCTGACCGCGTCGTACTGGATCCCGTGAAGGTTGACGCTGATGACATCCGTGCCGTCGGTGGGGGTGATCATGCGCGCGACGGCGTCGCCCTGATCCGTCCCGACGTCGTCGAAGACGTAGACGACGCCATCGGTGCCCGAGGCGTACACGCGGTCGGAGGCGTCGTCGTACTCGACGTCCCAGAACGTCGCCTCGCCGGCGTCGAGTACGAACATCGGAGCGTCGTTGCTCGCATCGCCCGCAAAGACTCGAATGTCGCCAGTCCCGACGTCGGCGACGAAGACCATCGAACCGTCGCTGGCGACGTCGAGGCCCTTGGGCGCGACGAGGCCGGTCTGATCGCCCCAGATCCGCATCGCGGACAAGTCGAGGGCTTCTCCAGCGAAACCGGGCAGGTTCTCGACGTAGGCAACACCGGCGCCACCGCCCGTCGCCGGACCGTCGACGGTGATCCACGCTTCGCCGCTGGCCATCAGATGCACGCTCTGCTGGGAGGACACGCTTCCGGGCGTGGTGAGCGTATTCTCGATCGCGAGGCCGCCGGCGATCGGCTGGATGAGCCGCAGCGCCTGGTCTCCGTCGAAACCGCCGGGGTTGGCGGTGGCAAAGATGCTCGCAGCGGTCAACGCAACCGACTCAGCGCCGGCGACGGCGACGGTGCCGCGACCGGTGAAGCCGTCGTCGAGCAGGCCCCGCGCAAACGTGATCACGGTGCTGTTCGCCTTCTCGGCCACGAAGAGCACGGTCTCGGTGACGTTGCTGCGGACCTCGAGGTCGACCGGGTTGCCGAGCATGTTGCCGGTGATCTGTTGGTCGACCTCGACCATGCCCATGGCGGTGGCGGCGTCTTCGATCACGAAGATTTGCCCGTCGTCGTCGACCATGGCGTCTCCGACGTCGGTCAGGTAGAGGGCGCCGCCGTTGGTGGCGACCCCGTGCAGGTTGACCGAGACCTGGGTTCCTTCGAGCGTCGGGATGATCGTCCGGTCCGGGCCGTCGGCGCCGAGGTCGGCGGCGAAGTTCTCGTAGACCTGCAGCTCGCCGTTGGTGCCGGCTGCGAACAGCATGTCGAGACCGAGATCGTAGTGGATGTCCCAAACTGCGTCGGAGCTGCCCAGGTCGTCGATGACCCACGTCGGTCCGTCTCCTTCGACCGCGTCGCGACTGAAGCCCTTGATGTTGCCCGCGCCGACGTCGGCCACGACCACCGAGTTGGGGGTGATGAACACGCCCTTGGGCGAGACGAGGCCGGCCTCGCTCCCGCGGATCAGACGCTGGCCGAGGCCGATCGTGCCGTCCATGCTGGTTTCGTCGATGTCGGGCAGGAACATCAGGCCGCTGGCGTTTTCGCCGTTGCCGTCGAACGATGCCCAGCCATCGCCGTTCGCGATCGCGAGCGACTGAATGCCGAGGACCTCACCGGCGACCGGCAGCTCGACGTTCGCGCCATCCAGGGCTGGCGCGAGGGCGGTCACCCGGTCAGCGTCGCGGCCGGCAGGGTTGGCCGTGGTCCAGATCGCGACCGGGCCCAGGGTGCCGCCGGTGTCGGTGTCGGTGTCGGTGTCTCGTTCGCCGCTGCTGCTGCTCCCATCACCGGGCATGTCGGTGGTGGAGGACGAGTCGCCCTCGGTCGGATCCGTCGTGGGGCCGGTGGGGCCGGTGGGGCCGGTCGGGCTCGTGGTCGGATCGGTGTCGGTCTCGCCGTCGGTGTCGCCGACCGACGCATCGTCGCCGCACGCGGGCATGGCGACGCTCAGGCAAGCGAGAAGGGTGTATCGATGGGTCTTGTTATGTTTCATGGTACGTCGGGGCCAAGGTGGAGGTGGCCTCGACGGTCGTACGAGGGAGCTCGTCCGATGGATCGGAGGATGTTTAGAACCGTCCGCTGATGATCACGCTGCGGGTCGTCGCGGACAGCTTCACGTCCGCACGGCGCCGCCCGTCGGGGCGGTCCAAGACCAGCACGGTGATGCCGGTCGCGGTGAGTCCGGCGCCGGCCAGCGCAGTGACGACGCCGGGGGCCAAGGTGCGGCGGACGAAGCGGCAGTCGCCATCGGCGTCGACGTTCTCCGGGTTGGAGCAGCGGCTCGCATCATCGCGGCCGTCGAGGCCGATCAGCGCAGCGCCGGCGGTCGTGAGCGCGAGACCACCCGCGACGGCGCTGATCGCTAGGGGTCTTCGCCACGGGCGGTGCTTGCGAACGTCTTTCCGTTCTTCGCGCGTCTGGAGCACCAGCGGTCGCGGCGGAAGCTGAGTCGCGGGGAGCGACGTATCCCGAAGGGCCACCGCTTCGGATGCGGCGAGCTCCGCGAGGTCGGACCGACCACACACCGTGCACGCTTTGGTTCGCGTCTCCCCGACCTGTGCGCCGGAGCTGGCGTCGAAGAGCGACACGCCGACGTCGTACAGTCGGTCTTTGCCCCCGATGTCGACCCTGAGCGCGTGCGTCACACGCGGAGACCTCAGTGTGCGCTTTCGACACAGGGCATCCTCGCAGCTGCGGGCCGCGTGCTCGTCGTCCAGACGCACGATCTCGACGCCCTGTTCGTCGAGTGCTTCGGCGACCCGGTCCTCGATCGCGCGAAGCCCGTCCGTGTCCAGCGTGGCGTCTTCTGCTGAAATTCGGGGAGGCAGACAGGACTGCCAGCCGAATCGGCGCATCGGAACTTCGGGCTGCGGCGGGCGCCGTCGAGGCGGTCGTGAGCAGCGCGAGCACGATGGCGGACAAGATCATGCGTCCACCTGGTGCAGCGACCGTGCCAGGAGATCGCGTGGCCCACCCCTTGCATCCTTTCGGGTTGCCGCGAGTCCCCGCCGCAGCCGCAGGAGCACCGTGACGACGACACTCCATCCCTCCCCCGACGACAGTCCCGCTACGCTCTTCTGGGAGCCGACGCGCAACGTGCTCGCCGCGACCCCCCGCGACGCCGCGACCCCCCGCGACGAGGTCCCGGTCCCGCCCCCGCGAGAGGAGGACGAGGCCCCGGTCCTTCGGGAAGGCGACCGCCTGCCCAACTCACGCATCGAGATCTCGAGCGTCATCGGCGAGGGCGCAACGTCGATCGTGTTTCGCGCTCAGCACGTCGACCTCGGGCGTCCGTTGGCCGTCAAGGTTCTTCGGGAGGGGCTGACATGGCCCGGCCAGCGCGAGCGCTTCGCGACCGAGGCCCGGATCACCATCGACCTCGACTCGCCCTTCGTCGTCGATGTGGTGGACTTCGGAGAGCTGGAGGACGGGCGGCTCTGGTCCGCGATGGAGCTGCTCGAGGGGTCCTCCCTCGCCGACACGATCGACTTCGATGGACCGGTCACGCCCCAGCGGGCGATCGCCCTGCTGCGCATGGCCTGCAAGGGCTTGCACGTGGCGCACCGGGCAGGCGTCGTCCATCGCGACATCAAGCCGGACAACCTCATGCTCGTCGAGCGACACGGTCGCGAGCAGCTGGTCGTGGTCGACTTCGGCCTCGCCACCGCCGACGGCCCCAACGAAGAATGCTGCGGCACGCCGCGCTACATGGCGCCCGAGCAGATCCTCCGCAAGCCCCTGGACGGTCGGAGCGACCTCTACGCCCTGGGCTGCTGCGCGTTCGAGATGCTCACCGGTCTGTGCCCCGCCCAGGGCGACACGGTGGACGATGTCCTCACCGCGCACCTCGATGGGGACTTGCTCCCTTTCCCCCTGGACTCCAACGTGCCCCGGCAGCTCCAGGCCGTCGTCGAGCGCTGCCTCGCGCACGACCCCGACGATCGCTACGCGTCCGCCGCAGACCTCGAGGCTGCGCTCGTCGAGGCGCAGCTGGCCGCCGACCTTCGGTGCACCAGCGACGGGCTCGAACCACCGGACGTCGAGGACCCGGACCGTCGCCGACGGTTGCTGCGCGGCTTGTCTCGGCCTCCGCGGGCGGTCCGGATGCGACGCCTGGGCGGGGTGGCGGCGGGCTTGTTCGCGTTCTTGGTGGTGGGCGCAGTCTGGGCCAACGACCAAGCGGTCGAGCGCGAGCGAGTCGAGGCTTCGGACCGGGACGATATGCTCGCACGGGTCTCGGCCGCCCACGATGCCTTCGCCGCGGGACGCTACGTGTACGGGGCCGACGGGCTGCCCGAGGACGACACTGCGTACCGGCACCTCACGGCCCTCGAGCACTGGGATGGACCGGCCGACGCCATGGCCCAGCAGCATGCGATCGTGCTGCGCGACGAGATGGCCTCCGCACTCGAGACGCGGGGCGACGTCCTGTGGGACGACTCGGACCGACGCGGAGAGGCGCGCACTCTCTACGCTCAAGCCTTGGTGTTCGACCCGGACCGCGAGGGCGCGCGTGCTCGGGTGGGCATGACCGAGGCGGTCGGCGTGCCCGAGCCGATGGTGGACGAAGCGCCGACGGCCGAGCCGGCTCCGACCAAGCCCAACCCGGTTGCACACATTCCGGCGCCCCCGCCTGCTGATGCCGCGCAGCCAGACGCGGACGACGCGGACGCGGATGACGTGGATGACGTGGATGACGTGGATGATGTGGATGATGTGGATGAGGACGACGCGGACGCGGACGAGACGACCTCCGACGGGTTGCTCTCGGCGAGGTCGCGCGCTCGCCAGAAGGTCCGTCAGGCCCGACGTGCCGCCCGCCGAGGCAGCGATGCCGAGGCCCGCGAGGCCTATGAAGCCGCGCTCGATCTCGATGGCCACAACGCGACGGCGTACGCGGGGCTCGCCGACCTCCACTTCGAGGCGGGCCGGCACCGCACCGCCCTGCGTTACGCGCAACTGGCCGTCCGCTACGCCCCGAGCCGCGCCTCCAACCGGCTGCGCCTCGGAGACTCGCACGTGCGCCTCGGGCAGGAGCGCAAGGCCAAGGAGCAGTACGCCCGGGCGGTCGCCCTCGGCTCCCAGTCTGCGAAGCGACGCCTGGAGGCTCTGTGAGAGGTCCCCGGCTGGGGTTGTTGCTCTCTCTCATGGTGGTCGGTTGTTTGGAGCAGAACGCCCGCTGGGACCCGCCCCAGTCCTCGACGTCCTCCACGTCGGCGGGCGAGAGCACCAGCGATGGCCAGTCGGGCACTACCTCCTCGAGCACCGGGGCCGTGCTAGGGCCGACCGATGCCGACGTCTCCACGTCGGGCGCGTCCTCGGGCTCGAGCTCCAGCACGGGCGAGGTTTCGGAGCCCTGCGAAGGCAACTGGCGCCGCATCTGCGACGGGGAGTGTCGCGACACGAAGTCCGACCCCCAGGCGTGCGGTCTCACGTGCCTGGACTGCACGCAGTTCCTTGGACCGGACGCCCGCTGCAAGAACGGCATCTGCCGGCCCTGAGCGGACGCGGCTGAGCCGACATTCGTCCTCGCCGACCACGGGCCGGGGCGGACGAGAGCTCGCTGGCACGATGCGTCGCCGTAGCGCTATGCTTCGCGGCGCCGATGCATGACAACCAGCGCGGACCCCTCGTCCTGTTCGGTGGGCAGTAGCCCATGAGCAGCTCTCCATCCTGGCTCGAGCGCATTCGCGTTCCGCACACGCTGGTCTTGCTCTTGGCGATGGTCGTGCTGGCGCTGCTGTGCACGTACATCTTTCCACAGGGACAATACGAGCGGGTCACCACCGAGGCGGGGCACACCCTCGTCAAGGACGGAAGCTACGCCCTGGTGGCCGAGCCGGAGCCGGTCTCGCCCCTGCTGGTGCTCACCTCGATCCCCCGTGGTTTGGCCGACAGCAAGGACATCATCTTCTTCTGCTTCATCATCGGGGGTGCAGTTGCGGTGGTCCGTCGGACCGGGACGATCGACGCCGTGCTGGGGTGGGTGCTCGAGCGCTTCGGCAAGCGCCCCGGGATGCTGATCGCGATGGGGGTCACGACCTTTGCGATCGGGTCGAGCACGCTGGGGATGTCGGAGGAGTATCTTCCCCTGATCCCGCTCCTCATCGCGCTGTGTGCGGCGATGCGCATGGATGCCGTCACGGCCGTGGGCATCGTGATGGTCGGCTGCGGCGTCGGCTACGGTGCCGCCGCGATCAATCCGTTCACCGTCGTCATCGCCCAGGAGATCGCCGGGCTCGAGCCGACGTCGGGCGCGGCCTTCCGGGTGGCGCTATTGCTGCCCTTCCTCGCCGTGGGTATTCATCACGTGTGGCGCTACGCGAAGCGGGTCCGAGACGCACCGGAGTCCAGTCTCGTGGCTGGGCTGGCGGCCCCCGCTGATGTCGGCGAAGAACTCGCAGAAACGCCGCGCATGACCGGGGTTCACCTGGCGGTCGTTGCGTCCACCCTCGGCTGCATCGTGCTGTTGGTGTTCGGCATCGCCAAGTGGCATTGGTACCTCGAGGAGATGAGCGCGATGTTCATCGGACTCACCATCTGGGTGGGGATCATCGGCCGACTGTCGGCGGACGAGACCGCGGTCTCCTTCTGCAAGGGCGCGGCCGAGCTCACGACCACCGCGCTGCTCATCGGCTTCGCTCGGGCGGTCAAGATCGTCCTCGAGGATGGTCTCGTCATCGACACGATCATCCACGGAATCGCTCAGCCGCTTGCCCAGATGGGCCCCTACCTTGCGGCGGTTGGGATGTTCGGCATCCAGAGCGTGCTGAACTTCTTCATCCCCTCAGGGAGCGGTCAAGCCTACGTCACGATGCCGATCATGGCGCCACTGGCCGACCTCACCGGAGTCTCTCGACAGGTCTCGGTGCTGGCGTATCAGTTTGGAGACGGCTTCACCAACATGATGATTCCGACCAATGCGATCTTGGTCGGGATGCTGGGTATGGCTGGGATCCCGTTCGACCGGTGGCTTCGATTCATCCTTCCGCTGATGGTCAAGGTTTGGATCCTCGGAAGCATCGCGCTGATGGTCGCCGTCGCAATCGGCTTCAGTTGAAATCCGAGTCCGAGGCGCAGCCGTGCCGGACCCTCGCGTGATAACGTCGAGCGCGTTGCGAGACGATGCAGAGCTCCTGGAGGCCTGGCGATCGGGCGACCAGCCCAGCGGTGAGACCCTGTTCGAGCGCCACTTCGACGCGCTGTACCGCTTCTTCTACAACAAGACCACGGCCGCTCAGCTCGACGACCTGGTGCAGGACACGCCGCATGCCTGAAGCTCGGCGCCCGCTCGAGGGCCCGCGGGCTTCCGACGCTATCTGCTCGGCATTGCGCGCAACAAGCTCATCGACAGCTACCGAGCGCAGGGGCGCGTCCGCGTCGAGAGCCTGTCCGCCCACGAGCTCGGCGTCACCCCGGTCGACGCCTCGACCACACCCAAGCCGCGTTCGAGGCGAACAGCGCAGCGTATAGCGCACCCCAGACCCTGGACACGCTGCAGAACCTCGCCGCGATGCTCCACGTCGACGGTCAGCGTGAGGCGGCCGAGGCGGTGGCATGGCGGGCGATCCTGGCGACGGAGGCCGCCTACGGCACCGACATCCGCGGCTCGCCTCCATGCTGATCACTCGCCGTGATAAGACGACGTTCGAGGTGCGGCGGAGCCGAGCGCTCCTGCGGCGGGCGGCGAATGCAGACCCATCGGGGCCCGCTGCATCGCGAACTCGCGGTGGTTCAGGTGAGCTCCGCATGCGAGGAGACCGTCGGCGCGCTCAAGCGGTGACGCGTGCACTCGGATGACGAAGCCGTTCTCGGACCCGACCACCCCGAGCTGGCGGAGGGCGCTGGCAGAGGGACTGGCGGGCGGAGGCGAGGCGACTCCGTGCTCGGCCCGCGCCCTCGGGTGGATGAAGAGGGGTCTTCGGCCTGCAGGCTCAGGCGCAGGCCTGCAGACACGCATCCTGGGCGCACTCGCCGACCGGACCGCTGTCGGCGAGGCCATCGGGGTGCAGCGCGTAGCAGGTGTTCTCGCAGCCCGGCTCCTCGCAGGCGTCGAGACACGCCAGCAACGCGCTGCATTCGGGATTGGAGACGCAGGTATTCATCGCCTCCGGGCACGCACCGTACAGGCACAGCTGACACTCGGTCAGCGGGACGAACGGTCCGCACTGTGCGGTGCACGTCGTGGCGGCGCAGTGGGTGAGCAGCGCGCCATCGGAGATGCCCTCGGGATAGCGCGTCCAGCAGGATTGGTTGCATGCGGCATCGCCTACCGCGCACGCGGCCGTGCACTGCGCCAACAGCACGCACGACCATCGGAACTCGTTTCGCATGTCGGTCATTCTCACTTCGAAAGGTAGAAGGCTCCAAGGCACATCTCATCGAGCGTGCCCTCGCCCCAGACGGTGTCGGCGGGCGTGGTCGGCGACCCATCGATGATGGGCTGATTCTCGGCGGTGTTGTTCCACTGGCACTCGATGCGGATCCGATCGCCCAGCTCGAGGACCTTGGGCTCGGCGAGAGCATAGGCGCCCTGCCACGAGAAGTCCCACTTGGGGATCTCCAGCAGGCACTCCTCGCCTCCATCGGCGCGCTCGATCGAGAGCCGCCCCTGGGTGCCCAACAGGTGCATGTGCAGGCCCGCCGTGTGCATCGTCAGCGGCTCGGAGCCCCCGATGAAGAACACCGGGTCGAGCGCGGTAGAGACCCGAACCGCTGGATCCCCGGCCGGGATCGTGAGGCCGTCGGGCGAGAACCATGCGGGATCCATCCAGGGCTGAATCCACGCTTCGCGGTCGACCTCGGGCTCGACCGAGACCTCGATCCCGGTCTGATCGGGCCAGCCCGAAGGGTTCGCCGCGTAGTGGATCTGCAGGACGATCTTCGAGCCGGGCTCGACCCGAACACCCGTGCCGACTGGAAAGTCTCCACCGACGGCACCGGGGACCCAAACGCCCGACCATCCCGCGGGCACCTCCGGCCCTCCGAAGCAGTCGTAGCCGGGCTCGGAATCCTGAGCCTCCAGAGCGGTGACGGCGGCCGCACTCTGGGGCCCGGTCATGTAGACGATGCCATGGTGCACCAGCCGTGGTTCGCCCGCGTTGAAGCGCAGCCCGGTCACGAAGCTGGAGTCGATCTCCGGCCAGTCGATCACGAAGCATCGATAGTCGTCCGGCTCGGGCGTGGGCACGTAGGCCGACGCCATCTGCAGCGCATGGTCGACGCGCGAGAGTCCGTACGCTGGCGGAGCTGGCAGCGGCGCGCCCTCATCGTCGGGATCGCCGAGCTCCCCACCCTCGTCGACCCACGCCGCGATCGTCTCGATCTGCGCCGCATCCAGCGACCGATCGCCGAGGTACTCGGTGCAGTCGTCCGCCGGGGGCCACGGCGGCATCGACTTGGCGACCACGGCCGCCGCGATCGCCTGCCGCAAGCTCACCACCGTCTGCGGATCGCTGAAGTCGAACGGCGCGATGGCCCCCTCGCGATGGCAGCTGACGCACTTCGCGTCGAGGATCGGCTTCACATCCCCGAAGTACGTTCGGACCACCTCCGAACCCCCCGTCTCCGAGTCGCCCGTCGCATCCTGACCGACGCCGTCTCCGTTGCAGGCCGCGAGCCCCTGAAGGACCACCACGACGCTGAGCGCTGCCCACGATCGACGCATCGCGACCTTGGACGCTCGAAATCGCGAAACGATGCAGAATCGCCAAGTCGGCGCGCGGGCTTCGATCATGCGGTGTACTGACGCGTGTGCGGAGCCGCTGGGCTACCCGTTGGTTGGCGGCTGGGCCTACACGCCTCGCCTTCGGCGCCGCAGCAGGAGCAGCCCGAACAGCAGCGGGAATCCGCCGCCGTGCCCGGTCCGGCATCCGCCGCCTCCGGCCTCGACGTCCCCCGCAGGCAGCCCGCCGCTGGTGGCGACGCCTCCGGACCCGCTGCTGTCGGTCTGTGCACCTTCGTCGCCGCCGCCGCTGCCCCCGTCGCCGGAGGTACTCGGGCCCTCGTCGCTGGTCTCGCCGCCTGAGGTGTCGTCGGTGTCTCCCTGGGGGCCTCCGGAGGTGCCGCCCTCCTCGGGGGCGCAGGCGGGGTGGTCGTCGCCTTCGAGGCACTGCATCGCGTCGAGGACGTAGACCTCGGCGCCGGTGCCCTGCATGAGGATGGGGCGCTCGGGCAGGGGGGTGCCTTCGGGCATGGCGTCGAGCTCGGCGGCGGGGAGCGCCATCGCGGTCGCGGGATCGATGCGCCAACCATCCTGCGCCGCCGCATCGACGCCGCGGCGGAAGCCCCGGTCCAGCAGCCACAGGGGCTCGGTCGTGCCCTCGGCGACCGCGAAGACGGGGCCTTCGGCGACGGTCATGCCCTCTTCGAGGCTCGCGAGCGCGAGGTCGTCGACGCGCATGAGATCGAAGTACGTGGAGAAGGCCCACGCTTGCAGCACGGTGGGGGAGGTGATGTGCCGCTTCTCTCCCATCGTCAGCGGCAGCGCACCGCAGGTGTACGACGCCGGTGAGCTGGAGACCTGGACGTTGGGGTCGCCGTTGATGTCGATCCCGTAGACGTAGGCGGGGTGGGGTGCCCCGTCGAGGCGCGACAGCGGGAGCTGGACCCGGAAACCGTGCCCGCACGTCTCTCCCGCGCAGCCGCCCTCGCCTTCGGCCAGCGAGAGGTTTGCCGTCGTCACGCTGGTTCGAGCCGCGGGGTCTCCCGCGGGACCGTCGAAGTACACGTGCACGTCGATCAGCGCGCCGGGGTCGTCGGGATCCTGCGCCCAGCCCACGAGGCCCTCGCACGTGGGGATGACGTTGCCCTCGGTGCTCGCGGCGAAGACGGTCGCGAGGACGACGCTAGACCAAAACGCCATCGATGCTCGCGGTCCCGTCGTCCCCGAAGATTGCCCCTTCAGCGCCGAAGCTTCCCTCGATGCCGTAGGCCTGCAGCAGCGTGACGTGCAGGTCGCACAGCGTGCGGGGTGAGTCGCCCGGGAAGGCGATCTTGCGGCCCGTGGTGTTCAGCACGCCCGTGCCTCCAAAGAGGAGCGTCGTGTTGCGGCTGTGGTCGTGGTTCGAGCCTGGTCCCATGCTGGGCAGTGCCAGGACGATGGTCTCATCGAGCAGCGTCCCGCCCTCGGTCCCCGGCGTCTCCGACATCAGGGTGAGCAGCGCGCCCAGCTGCTGGCTCTGCCACTGCTCCACCAACCGCAGTCGTTGGTACGCGTTCTCGTCTCCATAGTGCGAGAGCGCGTGGTGTCCCCCCGGGGCACCCAGGAAGTCGTGGGAACGCCCGCTGAGCCCGAACTCGAGCATGAACGTGAGCACGCGGGTCTGGTCGCAGAGGAAGGCAAGGCTGATCAGACGGTGGAAGGCGTCGACCCGGCCTGCGTAGTCGAGGCCCGGGACTGGGGGCTCGGTGGCCTGGGTGCAGGTGCTGCCTTGGAGCAGCTTCTCCAGGTCGCGGAGCGCATCGAAGTAGCTCTCCATCGTCTGCCGGTCGTTCGTGCCGAGCTTCTGCTGCAGCGACGTCGCGTCGTCATGCACGTAGTCGATCACCGACTGCCTCGTCTGGCGCCGGATCTCTGCCGCCGGCCCCTCGAGGTCGTCGACGCCCGATCCGAAGAGGCGCTCGAACGCCACCGTGGGCTCGATCGTCGGGACCAGCGGGGCCGCGGGCCCGGTCCACGACAGGCTCTGGGTGTACGCACACGACGATCCTCCGACGTCGCAGGGCCCGGGCTCGCCCGCGCTCCACTGCAGCGAGGCGAAGCGGTTGTTCGGGTTGCACTCCTGCACGATCAGCTGATCGATGGAGATGTCGTTCTCGAGCACGCCGCCGCCGACCGAGGAGATCCTCCGGCCGGTGGCCACCGTGCCCGTGCCCATCGCGTGGGCGGCTCCCGGGCTGCCCAGCGCCGCGTTGTTGGACAGGTTTTGCAGCGCGAGCATCCGGTTGGCGAAGGGCTGCAGCGCGCTGGACTCGGC
Source organism: uncultured bacterium (assembly GCA_963761755.1). Lineage (GTDB taxonomy): Bacteria > Myxococcota_A > Polyangia > Nannocystales > Nannocystaceae > CAJXVA01. The sequence continues at coordinate 74,254 of CAVXIC010000009.1, read as the reverse complement.
GGGGAAGCTCAGGGCGCCGTCGGTCCCGGTGGGGACCCACCACTCGACGCGCCGCCCGTTGGGCACGTAGTAGATCAGCAGACGCGGTGTGCCGGCCTTGGCGCGGGCAGTGCGAGGCTGCATCGCCTCGAGCATGGGGAGCGCAAGGGTGGCCGAGCCTGCGCCGACCAGCCAGCGACGACGGGTGATGCGAGAGAGACTCATGGCGATTCCTCCAAGGGTGCGGGCGAGCGGAAGCCCGGGGTGTGGACGATGGCGTCGATCAACGCGTGCAGGTCGTAGGCCCCGGCGACCGCGGCCTCGGTGATGGCCTCGAGCGCGGGCTCGTCGTACTTGTTGTCGATGCCTCGGCCTGCGGCGTAGACGAAGAGCTTCTCGGTCATGCAGCCGACGAACTCGGGCGACTCGGTGTAGAGCTTGGCGAAGCCGTCGGCGCCGTTGAAGGTGCGTCCGTCGGGCAGCTCGCCGAGGTTGTCGACCTCGGGGTCCAGCACGTGGACGCCGACGCCGTCGTACTCCTCGAAGCCGATGCCGACCACGTCGAGGAAGGCGTGACACACCGCGCAGCCGGGGTCGTCGCGGTGGCGCTCCAGCGCGTCGCGGACGGGCTCGTCACCACCGAGTTCGGGTGGATCGAAGACCAGCCCTGGCGGCGGCGGTGGCGTTGGGGTGCACATCACCCGGTCGGTCACCCAATGTCCGCGGCGGATCGGCGAGCTGTGATCGGCGTGCGAGGTGGCCGTGAGCCAGGCGCCGAGGGTCAGCAATCCGCGGCGGTCGCCCTCGAACGCAGGCACCCGAACCATGCCCTCGCTGCCCGGGAGCTCCAGACCGTAGTGCTCGGCGAGCCGATCGTTGAGGAACGCGAAGTCGGGCTGAAGCATGTTCGCCACGGGCGTGCCCTCTTCGAGGAAGGTGCTGAAGAAGGCTCTGGACTCCTCGACCATCGCGCTGCGGACGTCGTCGTCGAACCCGGGGAAGATGTCCGGGCTTGGGACGAAGGTCCCCAGGTGGCGGGTGGAGAGCCACTGCTCGGCGAACCCGTCGATCAGCGCCACCGCCTTGGGGTCCTCGAGCATGAACCCGACCGCCTCGGACAGACCCTCGTCCGTGGAGAGCTCGCCGCGGGCCGCCATGTCGAACAGGCGCTCATCGGGCATCGAGCTCCAGATGAAGTAGCTCAGGCGGCTGGCGAGGACGTAGTCGTCGAGCCAACCGGGGTGGTCGTCGTCTTCGACCGTGCGCATGCGCGCGAAGAACTTGGGCGAGAGCATCACGCCTCGCATCGCCAGGCGCAGCGCCTGGTCCGGAGACTCGCCCGCCGCCAGGACGGTGGACCACAGGCCCATCAGGCCGTCGAGCTCCTCGGTGGCCACGGGGCGACGCCAGGCTCGGGTCGCGAACCGCTCGAGGATCTGGCGATAACACGCGACGTCCTCGGCCCCGGTGGGATCGCAGACGTAGACGAGATCGTGCCCGGGACCTGGGCCGAGCTCGAGGGACTGCACCCGAACCGAGGCGACGAAGATGTTGTTGCTGTTGTTCGCGGCCGCGTCGTTGATGAAGTTGGTCGGCACCAGCTCAATCGTGTGCACCCCCGCAGCCAGCGCGATCGGCTGGGTGTGCGTCGAGGGGATGGCGGCCGAGCCTTCGACTTGGAATCCGGGCAGGTCCACGCCGTTGACCCGCAGGAACGCGGTGGGTTGCGGCGCGGGCCCGACCACGCTGACCCCGAGGTCGACGACGATCTGGGCGTCCGCGTACGCGGGGACCGTGACCTCGACAGACAGGGTGTTGCCGCTGAGCGCTTGCAGCGAGCCCACCGCGTAGCCCCCGGGCACCGCCAAGTCATCCTTCTCGAAGACCGCCGCGAACACCGGGAAGTCGTCGAGCGCGTCGTCGATCACGTCGTGGGCGGCGGCGTCGTAGGCACCGATGATCGCGGAGCTGATCTGCAGCTGCGCGGCCATGTTGTCGAAACCATTGGCCTCGGGGTCGGGGCCGAAGGAGGTGGAGGGCCGCAGCGAGGTCCGCAACAGGTCGCGGACCGTGTTGTCGTACTCCAAGCCGTTGAGGCGATGGAGCTGCTGCAAGGGCGCGTCCTCGTTGGGCTCCGGCCCGTCCGTCTCGCCCCCGCTGCCGTCGCCGTCCGAGGACCCGGAGGTCGCCATCGCGTCCGTGTCGGCAGGCCCCTCCGAGGTCCCGCCGTCCGATTGGGCCGCGTTGTCACCGCATCCGGCGAGCAGCACGACCATGAGACCCACTCGTTTCCCCATTCGTCCCCTAGTCGCCATGAGACCGCATCTTGTCTCACCGTGGGTCGATTTTTTTCGAACGTGGTGCGCACGTGTGCGGTCTTGACCCACACCGAACGGTGTCGATCGCGAGGGGTTGGGAGCTGGGAACGTCACCAGACCATCGACGCGACGAGGGCCGGGCCGTCGCAGGAGTTCGACACTGCGCGACGACGAAACCGTGAGGTGCAGCTGTGCGCGAGGAAAGCACGGGGGAGCTCGCAGCGGATCTCGACCGCATGTCGCAAGGAAGGGTGAGACGGATGCGCCGCTCGCGGCGGGTCCCGGTCACCTTTTCTTCGGCGTCGCTGTAACGATATCGACGCGTCGTGCGACTCCGCAGCGAGACCATGACGAACTCGAAGCTCCGTTCCCTGAATATCCTGCTGATCACCGGCGCCCTGTCGATCTTGGGCGTGACCGCCTGCGATTCGTCTGACGAGGAAACGTATAGCGACCGAGACGGCGACGGGATCCCCGACTGGGACGACGACGACGACGGTGTCGATGAGGACGGCGACGGCGATGACGCTGAGGAGCGAGGGCGAGGGCGAGGGGAGAAGGTGAAGGTGAAGGCGGCGACGGTGGCGGCGGTGGAGACGGTGGCGGAGAAGGCGAAGGTGATGGCGGCGGCGATGGAGAAGGCGACGGCGGTGGCGACGATGGAGACGGTGGCGGAGAAGGCGAAGGTGATGGCGGCGGCGATGGAGAAGGCGACGGCGGTGGAGAAGGCGACGGCGGTGGAGAAGGCGACGGCGGCGGAGAAGGCGACGGCGGCGGAGAAGGCGACGGCGGCGGAGAAGGCGATGGCGGCGGAGAAGGCGACGGCGGTGGAGAAGGCGACGACGGCGGAGAAGGCGACGGCGGTGGAGAAGGCGACGGCGGCGGAGAAGGAGAAGGCGAGGAGTAGGCCATCCTCGGCTCGTCGGGGCGGTCGCATCTCTCAGTCACGACCGCTTCGACACCGGCCTGCGCCACTCAGCGTGTGATGCGACGACGGCGCAGACGGACGACCCGCCCTGCGCCGAGGCCGAGCTCGCGCTCTATGGCTGCCTCGCGGCGCTTCCCACGTCCAGCGACTTCGCCGATGTCCAGCGATGCGAGGAGGAGATCGATGCGTCGCAAGCGGCATGCAACGCGGCGTGCGAGGACGACGGGTCGACGGACTTCGCAGCCGACGGCGCTTCTCCGGCGTCGGCTGCGACCGCCGCGGATCGAGCCAGCTTCCGCATTCGATAGGCCCACGCATTGACGGCGCCACGGGACGTTCTGGCTGAACGTCGACGAAAAGCCGACAACCCGCGGGCGATGGCGAAGGACCCGGGCTTGGGCTGCAAGCTCGAGGAACTGCGGAACAGCACGGCGCAGCGCCACGAACCGCTCGACTTCTGGTTGTTGTCGACCCCTCGAGCACGCGTTCCTAAGCGTCGTCGAGCGAACTGCGGAACAGCACGGCGCAGCGCCACGAACCGCTCGACTTCTTCTTGCCCACCGCTCGACTCTTCTTGCTTGTAGCCGGCCTCTGCGAGAAACGCGAAATAAGCCTCGTCGGCGTCTGGTGAAGCGTCTGCGTAGGGCGGAACCGCAAACACCCACTCGCCGACGCCGTGCAACCATCGGCTGTTGACGAAGAGCTCGTACTCGGCCATGTCCAGGTCCAAGTGACTCGACATGAACTCGAGGAAGTCGAGAGAGAAGGATGCCGACGCCACTGAGATGCCCGCTTGCTCCAAGCAGGCGTGAAGCAGGCCGAGCTGAATCGACGGCCCATGCACGACCGCCCACGGCATGGACACCAGCACGACGTCATGTTGGCCGTCGTGCGGCGAGGGATGCGTGGAGAATGGCTTGGCTGTAGTTGCGTGGTTCATGGTGAGAGCCGGGGCGGGGCCAGCGGGCCAGATGCACCCGCGGAAAGGACTTGGACGACGACGGCCGTGGCGTGGCCGCAACCATCGGCGGCTACGCAGCGCAGCTCAGCGTGAACCGCGGTGAGTCCGGTTCGAGGATCAGCATCGGGTTGCGCCGACACCACCGTCGCCGACCCCATCGCCTTGCCGTCGGTCGTCGCTACGGATACCTGGGTCCCCGGTCCGGGAGGTGGGGTGCCCGCAGGGATGGCGAACGCGACCGTGGGGACGCTGGCTTCGAGGAGTCGCACGACCGCAGCACCTACGGGGAGCGTGTCACCAACATCGACGTATCGCCGAGCCACCACGCCGTCAAAGGGCGCAGTCATCGTGCGCTTGGACTGCTCTCGCACCGACCGCTCGAGGGCGGCTTGAATCTGCTGGCGACCCGCTTGCGCACGCGCCAGCGTCGCCGCGGACCGGGCAAGCGTGAGCTCGGCGTCGTCGAGTTCTTCCCGAGTCGTGAACCCGTCTGCATGCAGTTTGGAGATACGGTTTCGCAACTTGAGGGCGGCGTCGTGGTCGATGGTGGCCTCGAGCACCTGAGCCTTCGCACTCAGCAACTCAGCTCGACGCATCCGTTTGCTCTCCTGGGCGGCGCTGCTGTCGAACTCCGCGACGGTGTCCCCCGCCTGTACGCTCTGGCCCACTGCAACCGGGGTCGCGGTGACCTCTCCGCCGAAGTCTCCCCGGATATCGACGCTGCGGCTCGCGACGACCACGCCCACCCAACCCGACCTCGTCGCAACCAGCTCGGGCTGACTCCCAGCGCGAGCTACGGGTACCGAATCTGTTCTCTCTGCGGCCCCTGGACTCGGCATGTCGGGATCCGCCGAGCACCCAGCCGCGAGTGCACTCAACAGTCCTCCCAGCACGAGCGACTCAAGACGCGTGATCACGGTACACCCCATGTTCACTGTGCCGTCCGTCTTGTCCCGCCGTGACGAGCCGAAAGTAGGGGCCCAACCGAGCCATGAGGTCGCCGTGGTTCCCCGACTCCACGACGCGCCCCTCTTCCATCACCACGATGTGGTCGGCGAAGGCGATCGTGCTGAGGCGATGGGCGATCATGATGCGAGTGCACCGCATGGCCGCCAGGTGCTCCATGATCGAACGCTCGGCACGCTGGTCCACCTGACTCGTCGCTTCGTCGAGAACGACCACGCGTGGGTCGTGCAGAAGCGCGCGGGCCAGGGCAAGCCGCAGTCGTTGCCCCCCCGAGATCGAACTCCCGCCTTCCGAGACCGGGGTCTGGTATCCCATCGGCATCGCGCTGACCTCGTCGTGGATCGCGGCTGCACGCGCGGCGGCGACGACCGCATCCATCGACGCATCAGGGTCGGCCAGGGCGATGTTGTCGCGCACGCTCCCGTCGAAGATGAAAGGGTTCTGCGGGACGACGCCGATGCGGTTGCGCAGACGCGTCTGATCCAGATCCCGGAGGTCGCATTCGTCGTAGCGAATCGTCCCGCTGTGGGGCCGGTACAGACCCAACAGGAGCTTGGCGAGGGTCGACTTCCCCGACCCGGAGGGACCCACAATCGCCACCGAGCTGCCCGCAGGGATCTGCAGCGAGACATCGTCCACCGCGTAGGGCCCGTCATCCGCGTACTTGAAGGAGACGCCATTGAGCGCGATGGCGCCCGAGAGTTCAACGTCTCTTCGCGGATCGCCAGGCTTCTGCTCCGGGTCGGACAACAAGACGTCATCGATGCGCTCGAGGTGCCCGCCCAGCTCCTGCAGGGAAAGCGCCGAGCGCACCAGAGACGACAGGGGCGTCAGGAATCCGATGGACAGCGACTGCAAGGCAAGCATCGTTCCCAGGCCCAGCGTGCCGTCCATGACTGCCGTCGCGCCGTAGGCCAACAGGACCAGCGGCGAGCCGCTGATGAGGATGTCCATGGTCGCCGAGTGCGTCGCGATGAGGCGGCCGCTGCGTACGCCAACTTCGAGCTCGTCGGCGAAGAGGTTCGTCCACTTCTCCACTGCCCGCTGCTCAGCCCCCGCGCTCTTGAGCGTCTCCATGCCCGCGAGGGCCTGCACCATGTAGCCTTGCGACGCCGTGCGAGCCTCGATCGACTCGCGATGCAAGTCGGCGACGCGACGGCGAATCAGCCAGAATGCGAGGACCTGTGCGATGCCAAGACCAGTCGCAAGAAGGCCAAGGGTGACCTCGTTTGCGAAGATCAGGGCCAGATACACCACGGCGAAGGAACCGTCGAGAATCGCGGACAGGGTCGTCGAGCTGAGCACCTCACGAATGGCGCCGTTGCTCGCGATTCGGGTCAGCAGGTCGCCGGTCGTATGTCGCTGAAAGAACGCGAAGGGCAGCTGCACCAGCCGCTGAATGAACCCCAGGGTGAGCCGTACATCGAGGGTGGTTCGCAGCTGCAGCAGCATGTGCGCCCGCGCGACGTTGGCGAGCCACCGGAAGGCGTACACCAACGCCAGCCCGATCATCACCGTCGTGAGGAGCGCGCTGTCGGACCGGGGCACGACCTGGTCCACGACGACGGCGGTCAGCAGCGGGCCTCCCAAGGCAAACACGCGCAACACGACCGACAAGACGACGCTGCGTGAGATCATGCTCCGCTCTTGGAGGAGCTGGCGCAGGTAGTTCCGCAGGGAGCTCTCCCCTTTTGCCGGCGGCACGAACGGCGCACAGGGGTCGACGAGGACGGCGACACCGGTGAGCTCGCGCCGGACGCGGGACATCGACACCCTGCGGGGGCCGAGGGCAGGATCGATGATGTCGATCCCATCGCGGCGAACACGATCGAGGACGACGAAGTGGCGGAATCCCCAGTGGAGGATCGCGCCCCTGGGAAGCAGGTGAAGCTCGTCGATCTCGATCTGAACGCCTCGCGCCGAGAACCCGTGCATCCGCGCCACCGCGGCGATACTGCGCGCCGAGGTCCCGTCGCGACCCAGTCCCAACTGCTCACGAAGGACCCGCTGCGGCACGTCACGGGCGTGCAACCGGCACACCATCGCCAGACAGGCCGCTCCGCAGCCGGTCCGCTCGAGCTGGGCGATGAAGGGAATCTTGCCACCGGCGCGCGCCGGTCGTCGCAGCTTGTCCAGGACGCGTCGCAGGAGCGAAGGGGGCAGCGGGGTAAGCTCGGTCATCGGAAGACCTCGGCAAGAAAGGGGAGCAGGACAAAGATCAGCGGTTCTCGCTCCAAGCGAACCTCCGCGGTCCCGAACATTCCGTCGTGATAGGCGTAGGAGCGCCCGTCGATGACGAAGTCTTCGGGGAGCTGTGCCCGCACGACGACTGTCGGGCCGACCAGGGCGATGCTGTCGGCATGCTCGCTTCCAAGGAGGCGGGCAATTTCGCGGGGACTCACCGCCGCGTCCTCGATCGAGACGATGGGGAAGGGCTGATAGTCGTGCCGGTACCCGGGGATCTCCAGACGCATCTGCATGCCGGGGGACAGTGCTGGGCGGTCGTGCCCGGGTAGAAGCGCCAGAAGCTGAAGGCTCCCCTCTCCGGTGTCGAGCGTTGCCACGACGTCCCCGATGGCCACGGGTCGGCCGTTTTGGGCTCGGACGTCGACGACCACCCCCTCCAGCGGGGCACGGATCTCCCGCTCTTTCAATCGCGTGCGAGTCGCAAGCACCCGCTGCTGTAAGTCTCCGACGACCTCCGCAGACGCCGACGAATCCGGCTCGAGCAGGTGCTCGCGAACACGGGCGTCGAGTTCGTTCTCGAGCCGCAACAGCTCGTCTCGCAGCGCCGCGTGGTCGAGCACGGCGAGCAGCTCTCCAGCGTGGACGCGTTGACCGATGTCGACGTTGATCGAGTGCACGGTCCCCGTCTGCCGACTCACGACCGCGCATTTTCGCCCGTCGCGAACGATGGCGGGGCCCGAGCTGTAGTGGTGCTTGGACGCGACGCACAGGAAGGCGATGCCGGTGGCGACGACCCCTGCGATCAGCCAGAACGTGACGCCCAGCCACGGGGGCGTGATGGACACCGCGCGTCCTTGGATGGGGCGGTCCATCGCTTCGATCGCCTCGGCTCGATAGACGGAAGACGGAGGAAGCACCGTTTGGCCCACTGCCACCACGTCGAGAAAGTGCTCGAGCATCGGTCCCGCGCGGTGGCAGTACGCCAGCAGCTCCGCGCGTGACGCCTCGTCGAAGGCGTCGCGCGCCGGGGCTCTCGAGGCGACGAGGACCGCGTGAACCTCACCGTCGCCGCCCACGAGGGGAACCGCGAGCAACCGGTCGGCTGGACTGCAGGCCTGCTCGTCCACGGCAGCGCACCAGCGGGGGTCGGCATCCGCTCGATCCGCATCGATGACGACTCGGGTGCGCGCGCATGCACCGACGATGCCCTCGTCTGCACTCCACTGGGAGTCTGCACTCCACAGAAGACCGCTGTCCCCGTCCGCGAACACGCACACGGCATCGTCGGCCCGCGAGAACTCCTGTGCAGCCGCGGCCAAGGCTCGACGGGCATCCGCTTCGCTGCGCACGTCGGTGAGGGCTCCGGCCATCGAGAGCACCCGCTGCCGCACGATGGCCGGTAGCGCTGCCTCGTCGGGGATTGCGGCCGCCACGGTGACTCATTCCCGATGAGGGGCCCGCCAATGACACCGCGACATTCACTTCGCGATTCTGGGCACCAACGTCGATCCTGCGCTGCGCGTCTTCGCGTCTTTTTGTGCCGTGCACCGTGTCATCGACGGGGGGCCCGCCGAGAACGAGTAGGTGCGGCGCGCATCTGCGGGCCGTGATTTGAAAGGAAAGACAAACAAACATGGAACGCAAAAAACCCGGTCCCGGCCGACGACTCGCCTTGAACAAGGAAACCCTGCGGACGCTCGGCGATGCCGATCTGCAAGGCGCCGCTGGTGCCGGCACGTTCACGATCGTCGGATCGGTCCTCACGAGTGTCGTCACCTCCATGCTCACGGTCACAAGCTCGGTGATCCTGACCCCCGGTCCGAAGACGAAGACCAATCCGCCCGCGCCCGACCCTGAGCCCGAGCCCGAGCCGGAGACCGAGACCCCCTAACCCTGCTTGGAGCGCGGTCGCATCGGCGACCGCGCTCCGAGCTTCTTCCCCCTCGACCCGGTGCGCTCGGTTCTCGACGTCGAGCCCGAGCCCGAACCCAAGACCAAGTCCCCTTAGTTCGCTCGGGGTGGGGTCGCTTCGGCGACCACGCTCCGGCCTTTGTCGCACTCGAGAACGGAGCCCATCATGCTCACCGCAACGCTACCCCGGCCCGACGAGGCCCAGCTCGAACACCATGGCTTGCTCGCGCATATCTCCACGCGCTTGCACCCCGCCCCCACGGCATCAGAGCTGCCCCGCGGCGACATCGTCGATGACCTGGGACGGACTCTGACGGCGGCAACGCTCCCCGTCCCGCAGCGCGAGGCGGTCCTCCGCCTCCTGCGGGACTCGCTGCTGGACAACCCGCCCCCGGTGGCGGCGTTCTCAATCTCCCGCGGCCTCGCCGCCATGGGATTCGTCCTTCAGGACGCCTCTCGTTCGCTCGGAGAAACGATCGATCTCACAGAGGTCGATGACCTGGTGCTCGCGGCGCTGGGGCGCCCTTGGCTGTCCGACCTTGGGCTCTCGGAGGGCCTGGCTGGAATGGCGGTCTACGGACTGGTGCGTGCCCCTGAGGCGACCGGGATCGCGATTGTAGAGCACGTCGTCGAACACCTGCTCCACCTGTCTCAAATGGGCATCGACGGCACTTTCTGGCCCACGGCCGGTGCAGACCCCGAGGGCGCCCCCACCGTTGGGCTTGCGCGAGGTGGCGCAGGCGTCGTGTCCGTGTTGTTGGCCGTCCTCGAAGGCGGGTTTGTCACCGACGTCGTGCGCGATCTCATCGAGGCCAGCGTCCCTTGGATTCTCGATAACCTGGGCGACAGCCCCGTGGTGCACTGGGGTTGCGGACCGCTGGGTCCACTGACGGTCGTCGTCCGGGCCGGGACGCAGCTGGGGCGGCCGGAGTGGACCGACCAAGCGCTCGCCGCCTTGGAACGACTGCGGCCGCATCTTCTCGAGGCCCCCGTCTCCGACGACCCATCCCTAGGCCGAGGCAGTGGCGGAACGCTGGTCCTTCTGCAGAGCCTGGCTCAACACCTCCCCTTGCCCTGGGTACAGACCGCACTCCGCCGGTGGCACACCGCTGCTGCCACGACGTGTCTGCGGCGACTTCGCAGCGATGAGCCTATCGATTGGAGCCTCGATACCGGCATCGGGGGAACGCTGCGCGCGCTCCAGGACGACTGTACTCATGCACGGTGGCGGATGCTCGTCGGTGCTTGGGAGAGAGAGACTCGCCATGGATAACTTCGTCATTCTGTCCCCCGGCGCGTTGTCGCAACGCGACCGATGCTCCTTCTCCGCGGTCGCCACCCTCGAGGGGGTCGATGTGCACTGCGGCTTGCTGCAGACCGCCCGGCCCCGCTTTGATGCCAACGCCGCCCATCGGCGCCACAGTGCATTGTTGAAGGTCCGCAGCTTCTCGCTCAACTACCGCGACCGCGGGGGCGTGTTTCTCAACGCCATTCGCGAGACCGACGGAAGGCTGCGGAAGATCGGGTCGGACTTCGTCGCAGAGGTCGTCGCAGTAGGCTCGCAGGTCGAAGGCCTCGCGCCGGGCATGCGGGTCATCCCGGAGGGAAGCCTCGCGCAGCGGCGAGCCGAGATTGGGGAGCAGGTCGTGCACGGGTTGCAGAGCGACCGAATCTCGTCGCAGTACCTCATCGCCGACGCGCGCAAGCTCGTCGCCATCCCCGACGCGATGTCCGACGACGTTGCGGCGTCGTTCACCATCGGAGGCATGACCTCATTTTCGATGGTCCGCCGCCTCGATCCACAGCCCGGCGAGAGGGTCCTGGTCCTGGGAGGACGCTCGGCCACGTCTCTGTGCGTGATCGAAGCGCTGCGTGAACGCGATGTCGAGGTCATCAGCGTCTCGCGAAGTCAGGCGGGGAAAGCTGCGCTTCGCGCCCGCGGCGTACAGGACGTCATGGCCATGGACGAGGCACCGGGATCGTCGTTGGACACGCACCCTCGCTTGTTGAAACTCGCCGGAGAGATCGACTGTGTCTTCGATCCATTCGCCGACCTGCACATGCGCCGATCCCTCAAGCTGCTCGGCATTGGCGGCCGGTACATCACCTGCGGATTCCTCCACCAGTACCAAACGCTCTTCGGCGACGCCCCGCGACCGGATGGGGCTGACCTCGGCGAGGTCCTCGGCGACCTCGTCTTCAGAAACCTGACGATCGTCGGAAACTGCATGGGCTCGCGCGCCGACCTCGAAGCGGCTGTCGACGCCCATGCGCGCGGACAGTTTGACGTACCGATCGACTCCGTGTTCTCCGGCGAGCAGATCGCCCCGTTTCTCGAACGCAGCTTTTGTGCACCCGATCGATTCGGAAAGGTTCCCTATGTCTTCGAATGAATCGAAAGCCGCCCTTCGTGCCAAGCGCTCGGGCTCCAAGAAAGTCCAAAGCGCGAAGAACGAGCGGGCCGCTGCCCGGTATCACGGGGTCGTCTTGCGGACTCCGCTGTTGCCCGTCGAGACCATGGACCGCTGGTCCGAGGGCACGGCCGCGAGTCGAGCATGGGCTGAGGGCGGCGACCTCGAATCTGCCCTCGAGGGGGACCTCGTCATGCTGCGGCAACGACTCGCTTCGATCGTTCGGCGCCCCGAGGTCCGCGAAGCCATCCATCTGGCGGCACCCGCAGTGGCCGCGGGGATCGACGTTTGGCTCGCCCAGCCCACCAGCAAGCAGGGCCGGGACCTCGAACGGTCACTCACGCGGTACGCGACGCGCATGTGTACGCGTGCGACCCCCTTCGGTCTGTTCTCGGGGATCTCCGTGGGCACCGCGGGGGAGCGCACGCGGGCCGAACTCGCCGCCGGGCCGGAGTACCGACGTAGTGTCAGTCTCGACGCCGATGGAATCGGCGCCATGGTTGCGCGGTTGGTGGAGGCGCCCGGCGGCTGGGCGCGAGCGCGCCTGTACACCAACACGACCTTGGCCGAGATCGATGGCGGATACCACTACGCCGAGTGGCGCGACGGTGGTTCGGGCCGGTCCTACGACCTCTCCCGCCTCCCCATGGCGCCGCCACTTCGCGCGGTCGTGGAGCGGGCGCGCGATGGCGCGACCACGTCGCAGCTGGTCGCGGTGTTGCGAGAGCATGTCGAGGATCTGGAGGACGACGAGGCATTGGCGTTTCTCGAGGAGCTCGTCGTCAACAAGATCCTCACCTCCGAGCTCGAGCCCGCGGTGACCGGCCTCTCGCCCACCGACGGCTTCGCCAAAGCACTGGCGCAAAGCCATCCAGAGCAAGCAGAAGCGCTCACGAAGGCCCGAGCCCAGCTGGATGAACTCAACGCTCGGCCATTGGGCGCAGCACCCGAAGAATACGATGCGATCCGCGCCGCGCTTGGTGACCTCCTCGCGGAGGATCACCGGCAGTGGCTGCACGGCAAACTCTACAAACCCACCACCGAGTTGACGCTGGGTCCGGACGTTACCGAGCAGCTCGAAGCCGCGATCGGGGCCCTCGAGCGTTTGGCCGCGCCCACCAAACCGCTCGGCGATTTCGCCGCGCGGTTCGAAGCGCGCTACGAGGGACGGGCCGTGCCGCTGCTCGAGGTGCTCGACCCAGACGGCGGCATCGGCTTTGGCGTTGCGGGTCGCGATGCGACGCCGCTGCTCGACGGCCTCCCGTTGGGCCGGGTGTCGACTGCGCGCAGCAAGTCCATGGGATTGCTAGAGCAGCGCCTCGCGACTGTCCTTCGCCGCCATGACGCCAGCGAGGCGATGGAGCTGGATCTCAGCGGCAAGCGTCTCGCCGAGTTGGTTGCGGACCTCCCGACGGCGACGGACCCCGGCGGCACGCAGAGCTTTGCTGCGATGTTCACGCTCGCGGAGCCGGCCCATGAGGGCGCTTCGCCAGAGCTGATCTTGGGGGTGAGCGGAGGTGCGACGGGGTCGGCTCTGCTGGGGCGCTTCTGCCATTCGGATCCCGCGATGGAGGACCTCGTGCGTCGCAATCTCGCGGCCGAGGAAGCAGACGCCCAGGTAATCTACGCCGAGATCGCGCACTCGCCCGAGGGGCGCCACGCCAACGTCATCGCCCGCCCCGTGCTCCGTGGCTACGAGATCCCGTATCTCGGACGCTCAGGGGCCCCGCCGCAGCAGCAGATCCGCGTGTCGGACCTCGACGTCGCGGTACGGCAAGGCTCGGTCGTGCTCCGTTCGCGTCGCCTGAACCGGGAGGTCGTCCCGCGATTGACGTGTGCCCATAGCGCGGCGGGCTCGTCTCTGCCGGTCTATCGGTTCCTGGCCGCTCTGGCCACCGTGGACGCCTGCCCCAGCGCGAGTTGGAGCTGGGGCGCCGTTCTTCCGACCCTGTTCGACTTCCTCCCTAGGGTTCGTATCGCCGGCGTCGTCGTCTCGCTGGCCATGTGGTCGTGTCGTCGCGAGGAGGTTGAGGGCCTTCAGTCGCCAGACATCGCCCGCCGTTTCGCGGCCGTACAGGCGCTGAGAAAGCGACGAGGTCTGCCTCGCTGGGTCTCGCACGGCGTCAGCGACCGACTGGTGGTCATCGACTTGGACAACTGTCTGTGCATTGACGCCCTTGCTCACGCCGTTCGCGATCAAGACCGGTTCGAGCTAACGGAGGTCTATCCGGAGCCGGCGCGGTGTTTCGCGCGCGGACCGGAAGGGCGCTTTGCCGGAGAAATGATCGTCCCCACGACGCGGGAAGTCGGCGCGCCGCGCAGACCCAGGATCGGTTCGCAGTCCGCTCCGACGGTCGTCCGGAGCTTCGCCCCCGGATCCGAGTGGCTCTACGCGCGGCTCTACTCCAGCTGCGCCGGCGTCGATCGCCTCGTCCAGCAACTCGTGGGTCCGCTGATGAAGTCCGCCCAGGCGAGCGGCCTCATCGAGGACTGGTTCTTCATTCGCTTCGGCGATCCCGATTGGCACGTACGCCTGCGCGCCCACGGCGACCCCGGGCGTCTCCAACGCGATCTGCTGCCTGCACTCCAAGAAGCCCTATCGCGTAGGGGTGGCAGCGTCTCGTGTTGGAAGACCGAACTGGGCACCTACGAACGCGAGGTGGAGCGCTACGGAGGGTCCGCTGGGATCGAGTTGGCGGAAGCGATTTTCCACCGCGATAGCGTGCATGCCACTGCATGCCTGACCGCGGTGGGCAACGACGCTTCGTTGCGTTGGCAGGCGACCTTGGCCGGGCTCGACGCAACGCTCGCCTCGCTCGGACTGGATCTCGAGGGCCGGCTAGAGGTCGTCACCCTGGCGTGCACTTCGATGGCGAGCGAGTTCTCCCTGGGCAAGGTCACCGACAAGAAGCTGAGCAAGCGATTCCGGGAGCACCGATCGGTCATCGAAGGAGCTCTGAGCTCCGACCCCACCTCGCAGTTGGGGCCCGACGTTGCGGCGTCACTGAGCGAGCTGCGGGCAACGCTACGGCCGATCGGCAAACAGTATGAGCTGCGTGAGCAGGCGGGGCTCCTCCAGGGGTCGCTCATCGGCATCGGTGTGTCGCTCATCCACATGCACGCCAACCGCATGTTCCGCTCCGACGCGCGCCCGCAGGAATACGTCCTGTACGACTTCCTGCGCCGCTACTACCGCTCGGCGATCGCCCGCATCAAGAAACATTCGGCCAGGCGTCTCGCAACGACTCGATGAACGCGCGGACCCGTCGGGCGGACCCGTCGGGTCGAACGCGCGACCCGCCTGGTCGCATGCAGGGCCGTCTCAGGACGGGTTCACGCGCTCATGCAGCGCGAGGATCGTTCGCCAGTTCCGGCCGGTGGCCGTGCACCCGAGCACGCGGTCGACGTAGGTGACCCCCAGCTTGGAGCGCGCGCTGCCGTTGCGGTAGTCGACGTACAGCGCGTCCTTGTCCAGCTCCCAGCGTTCGCCGAGCATGCAGTTGGGTTCGAACTGGGCGCGTGCAGACTTGGTCGGGGCGGTGTCGAGCAGCAGCGCGTGAACGCGCTTGGAGTCCTTCTTCGCCTCGGCCCGGAACGGATTTCCCTCCACCAGCGACGCCCAGGCCTCTGCGGACCGGACGATGATCGGCACCGAGAAGCCGGTCGTCGCATCGATCGCGCGGGCGACGTCCTGCGCAAGCTTGGCGCCTTGGCGGGCCGCCGCATCGAAGACGACGTTGCCGCTTTGAATGTACGTCTCGACCGCCTTCGCGCCGGCCTCCTCGAAGTGCGTGCGCAGGTCGGCCATCGGGAGTTTGTGCTTTCCCCCGACGTTGATGCCACGAAGCAGTGCGACGAATCGGGCCATTGGCCGATGTATACACGGATGTGGCCGCTGGGGTGAGCGGGTGCTCTGCGCTCTGAGCGATGTCGACCCAGATTGGCCCCTACGGGGATTCGAGCCCGGTTGGGGCCGGCGCGATCACCGTCGTCGATGGTGCGCCGCCGAGGTCGAGTCCCTGGGCGTGGCCGGTCGCCCCGAGCTGTGCGCTGTCGCTGGCGACCGGCCTCACTGCGTTGCGGCTACGACGCGTCGCTGAGGTCGTCGAGCTGACGTTCCGCGGAGTTGATCGCAACGGTGATGCTGAGCTTGCCGTCGCCGATGATCTTGTCGCCATCGAAGTCGCTGAGCTCTTTACGAGCGTCGGCGAGCTTCTTCTCCACGTCTTTGATCTCGTCGGTCGAGCGGTTCGTGGCGTCGAGACCCTCGAACTCCTTGTCGATCGCTTCGATCCGCGACTTCGCACGAGCGACGAAGGCAGCGTCGGTCTCGTCCTTTAGGGCAGCAAAGCGTCCGCGGTCGTCGCCCGCCGCAGCGTCCGCGTCACCGTCGACGCCATCCTTGTGCGCTTCGTCCTCGTAGGCTTCGGCACGTTCCTCGTTCAGCTCCTCCTTCGCGTCGTCCATCGCCTCGGCCCGATCTTCGGGGTCGTCGATCTTCTTCGCGTCCTTGACGTCTTCACGGTATTCCTCCTTGGCCTCGGCGACCTGCTTCTCGGGCGACTTGTCATCGCATGCGCCGAGCAGAAGTCCGGTGGAGAGCAGAGCAATGGTGGTTCGGTTCAGAAACATGGTGGCGCCGAGTTCTGCAATGCGACCACCATCGGGAAATGTTCGAAGTTTCCGGCGGTTACGAAACCGGGGTCGATGGGGGGGTGCGCGCCAGCGAGTCACCTGGGCGATTTCGCTCGGGCTGAACGAAGCTACAACGCCGATCCGTCGAAGCATTGTTCGGAGGCAGGCCGGCTCGTCTCGCTCGTCGCGGTGGTCGCCTTCAGTCGAACGTCACCTGCATGCGACCGATCCGTGCGGCACCTCGATACTGGGCGTAGTAGACGACCGCCGAGGAGGCCTCGGCATCGACGGCGATCCGGCCCGTAGGGAGGCCAGTCCGCTCCTCGAGGAGGGTGAGATCGGCTCCGTCGAAGATGCGCAGCGCGCTGTTGGACCCGACGTACACCCGGCCAAACGCGTCCGTGACGACGTCGGTATCGTACATCTGTTCGGTCTCCGCCTCGGCCATCAGCGCGCCGTCGGAGAGCCGGAACGCGTAGAGCGCGTCACGGGAGTGCACGTACATGAACGCGGCGCCCCCGACGATGCCCGTGGCCATGCCCACCTCGTCGTCAGGGAGCCACAGATTCGTGCCAGACTGGAAGATCGACCATGCCCCGCCGCTGCGCTCCACGATGGCCGATGGTGGTGGCCCGCCGAAGTAGCGGCCGTAGCCGAAGAAGCGACGGCCGTTGACCTGAGCCACCGAGCTGACCTGCTGCAGCGTGTCGTGGGGTGCGGCCAGGTCAGGGTTGTTGAGCATGCCTCCGAACGAGTCCAGATCGTTCGCCGTGAGCTCGTCGTAGACCCACACCTCTCCGGCGTAGGTCATCGCCAGGAAGAGGTTGTCCTCGTAGAAGCTCAGCCCGTAGCACAGGGGTCCCCCGCCGCTGGCAACGGGAGTGGCGACGGTGAGCGCGGGCGATGGATTGCCGCCGTCGATGTCGACGCGACGCACGATGCAGTCCCCCGAGGTGGGGAGACCCGCGACGAAGAGCGCGTCGTTGGTGGTGTCATAGGCCAGGCCGCCGAGCTCTTGGGTGATGGCGCTCGAGTCGTCGTAGAAATCGTTCTCGAACGTGAACGTTCGGAACGACAGCACCTGATCTTCGGCGTTGGTGTTGTCGTCGAGGTCGGGGAGATCGGCGGCGATGATGATCTCGTGCGCGGTGTTCGAGGGGAGACGGCCGGTCTCGGGGTCGAGGAAGGATTCGGGGAAGATTCCCGCAAGGCACAGGGGATCCGCGTCGGGAGGGCAGGGCTGGGGCGCGATGAGCTGGGGCTCTCCGCCCTCCTGCGAGACGAACACGTGACCGAGCGCTTCGTTGATGGAGACGGGCCGGTCGAAGTGCACGAGGAAGTAGGTGCCGATGTTGGCGTCGTCGTCGCCGTCGGACGGGGCGCTCATGACCACCTGGGGGCCCAGCTGCGCGGGTTCGCCGCTCGAAGACGACGTGTCGGCATCGCCCCGCGTCGTGTCGGCGTCGGTCGCGGAGGTCTCGGCTGGATCTGTGTCGGCGTCGCTCGTATTCGAGCTGCTGGGGTCCGTGCCGCCACCGAGGGTCTCCATGTCGATGGGCGCGCTGGTACCGGCGTCGGTGTCGGTATCAGCCGACGTCGACGCAGCGTCGGTGCTCGGATCGGGGTTGAAGCAGGCGCCGAGCGCGAGAAGTAGGCAAGTCCAGGGGGTGCGGTCCATTTCGGAGAGGCCTCCGACGACCAAGAGTCACCGGACGCCGAATCGGATTGCGGGATCGCCTCCGGACGGACCGTCTCGGAATGACTCGACCGGTCCGTCTCATTCTGGAACGACGTCGAGACTTCGAGGCGAACGCCATCCTTGAAAGCCGTTGATGTAAGGTATGGCCCAGTTCTCGCACTCTGTGTCGGTCGTGAACCCGCAGAGCATCGCAGCAGAAGAGATCGTCGCCCCACTCGACGGGGGCCGAGGCGATGCGCTCGGTGGGCTCTGCGTGATCTCGGCTCCACCGACTGGGGCGGGTGCGGAGCCGCGGATGGGCTACAACCACAACTTCCGATATGGGGGGCGCCTCTTCCACGTCCAAACGGAGGATTCGGGCCCGACACACGGGCACATCCACTCCCACATCTTCTGCGCTGGCGCCGTCGTGGCCTCGCGAAAGACCGAGTACGACCGGACCCGGCCGCCCCTGCACACCGACATCGTCGCGCTGATGCGTCACTCGCATCGCGAGATGTGCAGAGCGCTGCGCGATGGGCAGTACGACGAAAACATCGCTGCGTTGACCTCCCGCCCCCCGCCGGTCGCGCGTCGGCGACACCGAACCTCGTCCAGCGTCCCCGCCGTCTCCTCGACTCGTTCTCGACGTCGGTCCCGCACGATGGAGGCGGTGGTCCCGGAGGCGGTCGCCGACGCGGCGACGCTCGCGTGTCTTGCGGGCCTCGAGCGCGATCTCACCGGCTTGGTCGGGGCCGCCATGGTCAGCCGGAGCACGGGCGTCACGGTGCGCGCACCGTTGAGCAGCGCCCGGATGGATGCAGCCGCGGCCGGCAACATCGAGCTGCTGCGCACCAAGATGCGGCTCCTGGAGCAGCTCGACCTGGGCGGCTCGCTCGAGGACATCCTCATCACCCTCGAGCACTGGTTCTGCGTCATCCGGCCCCTCGATGACGACCGGTTCCTCTACGTCATCGTCGACCGCGCGCAGGGCAACCTCGCCATGGCCCGGCGGGTGGTCCTCGCCGCTGTGGCCTGAGTTCTCGCGGGTCCGCCCGAGCCGTCGCAGGGGACGAAAGTCGCAGGTAAACGACGCCGCCGGGGCCCCGCGACGGGAGTAGTGTGGCTCCCACATGGCGGACTCGGAGGATCCCCCGCGGACGACCCTTCGGCGGGTGTTGGTGTTCCTCGGCCTAGTGGGGCTCGGCGTCGCCGTCCTGCTGTGGCAGCAGAACTCGCGTGAACAGGCGCGGCGACGACCCGCGAACGAGGCCGGTCGATCGGTGCGCGTGCTCGCGCTGACGCCGATGGACGTCGTGCCGCGAGCGGTCGGCTACGGGGAGGTGGCCGCGCAGCGCGACTGGCAGGCCGTGGCCGAGGTCAGCGGCGTGGTCGAGTTCGTCGGCGAGGGCGTGGAGGTCGGCCAGGTCGTGCAGGAGGGGGCGGTCCTCTTCCGCGTCGACCCCCAGAGCTACGCAATCGAGCAGGACAAGTCCGAGGCCTCGGTCAAGGGCGTCCGGGCCCAGCTCTCCCAGCTCAAGGCCCAGGAGTCGAGCGCTCGGGCCAACCTCACCCTCGAGAAGCGGGTGCTGGACCTGGCGGAGCGGGAGCTGCAGAGCATGCAGGCGCTCTACGACGCGGGCAACGCTCCGCTCATCGAGGTGCAGACCGCCGAGAAAGCGGTGCTCACGGCGAAGAAGTCGGTGCAGAGCTACACCAACGCGCTCGCGGAGATCCCCTCCAGCCGCCAGGTCCTGCAGGCTCAACTCCAGCAGCAGGAGGCTGGGGTCGAGACGACCAAGCTCGAGGCGGCCAAGACCGAGATCGTCGCTCCGTTCACCATGC
The DNA here is from genome assembly GCA_963761755.1 of uncultured bacterium. Classification (GTDB taxonomy): domain Bacteria; phylum Myxococcota_A; class Polyangia; order Nannocystales; family Nannocystaceae; genus CAJXVA01. The sequence goes on along the minus strand of CAVXIC010000009.1, from coordinate 54,435 downwards.
GGCTCCGGCAGGTCGACGTCGTGCTCGATCAGGCGGTCAGCGCGGGCACGGTCCTGGTGGTCGGCGACGGCATCGACGTGGTCGAGATCCCCGCGCGTATCCCGGTGGGTGCACTGGGGCCGCTACTTCCGCGCCGTCCGACCTTCACCGGACCCCCTGCGCCGCCGCCCGAACCCGTGGACGGGGGGACCGAAGATACGGACCCTGCCGCGCCGATGCAGCGCTCGTTCAGCGAGCGACTGCGATCGATTGAAGCGATCGTGAAGCTCGACACCCAAGGCGTCAGCGCCATCTGGGACGGGAACCTGCGACGAATCGAAGGGGTCGACCCCGAGACCCGAAACCTCGTCGCGGTGGTGCAGGTGGAGGAGACGCGCAAACGGGGCGCGCCCCCGCTGGCCGTCGGCTTGTACGTCGAGGTCGAGCTCAGGGGGTCGAAGCGCCCCAACTGCCTCGCGGTCCCGCAGCAGGCCTACCACTCCGGCAAGGTGTACGTGGTCGGCGAAGGTGAGCGGCTCGAAATCCGCGAGGTCGAAGAAGAGCTGACGCAGGAGGAGTTCGTCTGCGTGTCCGGCGGGGTGACCTCGGGCGATCGCATCGTGCTCACGGACCTCTCGCCCGCCGTGGAAGGCATGCTGCTCGACCCTCGTGTCGACGACGAGGCACTCGCGGCGCTGCGGGAGGCGGCCGTCCCGTGATTCAGTTCTTCGCGCGGCACCCGACCGCCCCCAACCTCTTGATGTTCGTGTTCGTATTGCTCGGCCTGCTCGGGCTTCCGAACCTTCGGCGCGAGACGTACCCGGAGTTCGAAGCGTCCAGCATCCGGGTCAGCGCCGCATACCCCGGCGCCGACGCGGAGATCGTCGACCAAGTGCTGGTGCAGGCGATCGAAGACGCGATCGGGGGGCTGGACGGGGTGGACGCGTTCTCGTCGCAGGCGCGCGAGAACTCGGCGAGCGTGACCGTGGAGGTGGCCGACCACGCCGACTCCACCGAGGTGCTCGCCGAGGTGAAGTCGGCGATCGATGGGATCCGCAACTGGCCGGCGGACATCGACCCGCCCACCGTCGCGGCGATGAGTCGGCGGTCCAGCGTGGCGGCGCTCGCGGTCCGTGGCCCGATGCCCGAAGCCGACCTCGAGCGCTACTGCGGCCAGATTCGGCTTTCGCTGCTCGCGTACGACGAAATCTCCGAGGTGACCGTTGCGGGGTTCTCCACCCACCAGCTCGTGATTCGGCTTCGTCGTGCTGCCCTCGCCCGCCACGGCCTCAGCGTCGCCGACGTGGCCTCCGCCGTGCAGGCGCAGAGCCTCGACAGCCCGTTGGGCACCCTGGAGCGGCGGGGCGGCGACGTCCTGGTGCGCTACGACGACCGCCGCGTCGACACCGAAGCGCTCGAGCGGGTGGTCGTCGTCGGAGCCGCGACCACCGGTGAGGTTCGCATTCGAGACCTTGGCGAGGTCGTCGACACCTTCGCCACCGAGGAAGAGCAGACCTATTTCGACGGGGAGCGGGCGTGCATCCTTCAGGTGACCAAGACGCAGTGGCAAGACGCGCTCGACGTGGTGGGGCAGATGCAGGCCTTCGTCGAGTCGCAGCAGGACCGCAAGCCCGCCGGCGTCACGATGACCATTACCGACAACACGGCCTCGGCGGTCGAGGACCAGATCGACCTGCTGCTCGTCAACGCCGTGCAGGGGCTCGTGCTCGTATTCGTGGCGCTATGGCTCTTCTTCCCGGTTCGCTTGGCGTTCTGGGTCGCGGCGGGGCTCCCGGTCTCGGCCCTCGGAGCGCTGGCCGCGATGGGCTACGTGGGCCAGACGCTCAACATGATGACCATGCTGGGCATGCTGGTGGCGCTCGGCTTGGTGATGGACGACGCCATCGTGCTCGCCGAGAACGTCGCGGCTCACCTCGAGCGCGGCAAGACGGCAGTGCAGGCGGCGGTCGACGGGGTCAAGGAGGTCGCTGGCGGCGTCGTGTCCTCGTTCATTACGACGTTGTGCGTATTCGTGCCGCTGGCGGGCATCGAGGGGCGGATTGGCCGAGTCCTGCAGGTCATCCCGATCGTGCTGGTGGCCGTGCTCGCGGTGAGCCTGCTCGAGGCGTTCTTCATCCTGCCAGGCCACCTTGGGCACGCGCTGCGGGACCATCATCGCCGCAAGCGCCCTGCGGCGCGTGCGTACTTCGATCGCAAGTTCGCGTGGCTCCGCGACCGCGGGCTGGGGCGCGTCGTCGAGCTGAGCATTCGCTTTCGCTGGGCCACGGTCGGCCTGACCATCGCCGTCTTCATCATGTCGGTCGGGATGCTCTCCAGCGGTCGGCTCAAGTACCGAGCGTTTCCGTCGGCGGAAGGTGATGTCGCTCAGTTCACGATTGCGATGCCGCCGGGGACCACGCTGGAGCGCACCAAGCAGGAGGTGGACCGCGTCATCGCGGGCGCGTGGCAGGTGGCCGAGGAGACTCCGCAACAGGGCGGCGCCAGTCTCGTTCAGCACGTCACGTCGCGCTACAACTTCAACAGTGACAACGACGAGGACGACACCGGGCCGCATCTGGCCACCGTCACCGTGGATCTCCTCAGCGTGGAGTCGCGCAACATCGACATCCCGAGCTTCACCAAGGCGTGGCGTGGAGCCGCGGGACCGCTGTCCGAGAGCGCGCTGGTGAAGTTTGGCGCCGGTGGCCGTCGTGGACCCGCGGGCAACGCCATCGAGGTTCAGATTCAAGGCAACGACCTGGATCAGCTGGAGGTGGTCTCCAAGGATGTGCAGGCGTGGTTCGCCGAGTTTCCCGGGGTCTCCGACCTCGGGGACGATCTCGACACGGGGAGCCTGCAGGTCCGGGTTCGCCTGCGCGATGGGGCCAGCGCAGCGGGTCTCACCGCGCAGTCGCTGACCTCCCGGGTCAAGGCGAACCTCTCGGGCGTGGAGATCGAGACCTTCCACCTCGGCAGCGACGAGTACCAGCTATTCGTAGAGCTGGAGCACGCCGGGCGGGACACCATCGCGGACCTCGAGGCCATGCTCATCACGCTGCCGACCGGCGCCGCGGTCCCGCTGGGCAGCGTCGCCCAGGTCGAGCAGATCAAGCGCTTGGCCCGGGTGGTGCGGACGAACGGCTCTCGCACGGTCACGGTGTCGGGGAGCGTCGACGAAGACGAGGCCAACGCGTCGGAGATCATGGCGAAGTTCCAGTCCGATCTCGCCCCTGGGATCGAGCAGGACCATCCCGGCGTGCGCGTTGCGGTGGGGGGAGCGGCTGCGCGATCTGCAGAGGCGCTCGACTCCATGTTCACGCGTTCGGCCATCGGCGTGTTCGCAATCTTCGTGCTGCTCTCGCTGCAGTTCCGAAGCTACGCGGCGCCCATCCTGGTGATGCTCGCCATCCCCTTCGCCTTCGTGGGCGTCGTATGGGGCCACCTCGCGCTAGGCATGGACCTGTCGAGCCAGAGCGTCTTCGGCTTCATCTCGATCGCGGGCGTCGTCGTCAACGACTCGATCCTGCTGGTGGTGTTCCTCCAGGAGGCCCGGCTGTCGGGGGTGCCCCAGCTGCGGGCCGCCGCCAACGCCAGCCGATCCCGGTTTCGAGCGGTCCTGCTCACCTCGCTCACGACCATCGCCGGGCTGACCCCGATCATGTTCGAGACCAGCCGCAACGCGCAGACCCTGATTCCCGTCGCCGCGTCAATCGTCTTCGGTCTCGGCGCGTCGACGGTGCTGGTGCTGTTGGTGCTCCCCGCTGCGTACAGCGTGCTCGCGGACCTCGGTCTCGCGCCCGATCCGTCCGAGGACTGATCCCCGCGTGCAGCACGCGGGGGGGGGGGTGTAAGGGCTGGCCGTCGGCGGGCGTTCCGGGCCACGATGCGACCGATGACGTGGAAGGGTCTATGTGCTGTGATGGTGCTCGCAGCCGGGTGTGCGAGCGGTGCCGCGACGTCCGGGGTGCCGTCCTCCGCGGGGGGGATGAAGCCGGCACCGCCGACTCCCACCACCGCTCCCGCTGCTCCGAAGACCGCTGCCATGCCGCATTGCCCGCCCGAGGTCGTCGACATCGTCCGCAGCGTCGACCTGACGCTCAGCACGAGCACCGAAGTCTTCTCGCAGATCGCCTCGAGCAACGAGCGGGCGTGCGAGGCCGAAGCGATGGTGGCCATCGCAGCGCGGATCGACGCCTCGGCCGACGACCAGGTGCGCTCGATGTTCTGCTCGGAGACCGGCACCTACGCGCGGTTCTTCTCGGACGAAGACCGAGCGACGATCGAAGCCGCCTATCGACGGATCCCCTACGTCGAGCACAACGCGAAGTCGTACTTCATTGGACTTCAGTACAACCGCATCGACATCCGTGACCACCTGCGCGGCAAGATTCGCGAGGATTGGTCCTTCACGAGTCCCGACCACCACGCCCAGACATGGTTCCATTTCATGTACCTGGCTTCGATGGACGAGCCGGGTGCCTACGGCGCGCTCGAGCGCAAGATCGGCGCCACCCGCAGTGGGAACGACGTGTTCCTCCTGCTGACGAGCCTCTCCTCCCTCCACACCCCGCGCACCAAGGCCATCCTCGAGCGCTACCGCGACGAAAAGCGGCTCACCGATGGAGCCGACGGCCCCGGCGCCCCCGTCGGAACCCTGATCCGGATCACCTTGGACAGCTGGTGATCGGGTCAGCCAGGTGCGGCGCGCGTGCCTGGGCTGTGGCGACTTCCGTTCGGTCTTTCCAATTCTCCCGCCACAGAGGGTACGTTCCACCCATGGAGGAGCCACGTAACGTGCTGGGCGGTCCACTGCATCCGTGCGGGACCGAGCCGATGACAGGTTTCTTTCGTGATGGGTCGTGCCGGACGTGCGCCGACGACCGGGGCGTGCACACGATCTGCGCCCGCGTGACGGAGGACTTCCTCGCGTTCTCGCGCGGCAACGGCAACGACCTGAGCACGCCGATGCCGCAGTTTGGATTCCCGGGCCTGAAGCCCGGCGACCGCTGGTGCTTGTGCGCGGGTCGGTGGAAGGAGGCGCTGGAGGCCGGGATGGCGCCGCCGGTGGTGCTCGAGTCCACCCATGAAGGCACGCTCGAAGTCGTGTCGCTCGAGGAGCTTCGAGAGCACGCGATCCCAGCGCTGCGGATCGTGCGAGCGTAGCTTCAGCCGAGGCTGAGCTCCGCGTCTGCAGTCGTCGCGCCGCCGGCCTCGAGCAGCGCGCGATACCACCGCGCCACTTCGGTTGCGTAGCCCGGCAGCGCGCTGGACCCCCACACCAGCGAGAGCGTTTGCGTCGTCGCCTCGTGGGTCTTGGTGCGCTGCGAGTCCTTCACCGCGTTGGCGCAGGGGCCTTCGGCGTCGTGCAGGCACAGCAGCCCGGCGACCTTGATCTCCTGACCCGAGGCGTTGAACACGTACGTGCTCGCCTCGGGTGCGAGCTCGACCCGTAGCGGCGGCCGAGTCCGCTCGAGGTCCACGACGCTGATCGGCAGGCCGCTGTGCAGGGAGACGACGTTGCACGCGTCCACGCTGAGGTTGATCGGACGCAGCAGGTCCTGGCTGACCGCCTTGATCAAGTACTCGCTGGCCGGCTTGCCCCGACCGGTGGGTTTGTAGCCGCCGTGCCGAAGCAGGTCTCGAACCTCGGCCTTGATCGCGTCGCTGCGATGCACCGGGGTCTCAGCCTCCAGCCGCATCATCGGCGCGAGGCTGGGGTCGTCGAGTTCAGCCAAGGGCCGAGGAAAGCTGGTTTCGAACGCAACGAGCTCGAGCAGCGGATGTTCGCTGACGCTGACGGTGACCACGGGCGCGGATCATTCCACGTCGCTCTGCTACTTGCCGAGCTTTTCCCGGGCGCGTTCGAGTCGCCACTTGGCGCGGTCATCTCCGAGGTCGTCGGCGGCACCGTAGGCGTGCTCCGCCAGGCCGTAGCGTCGGGTTCGGTAGTAGGCGTCGCCCAGGCGGAGCTGGTGCGCGGCGTTGCGAGGGGCCAAGGATGCGGCTCGTTTGCCGTGGCGAACCGCGCGGGCATAGTCGCCGTCGTCGAACGCGAGGTCGCGCAGACCGGCATGGGCCGCTGCGTTGCTGGGGTTGTGGGCGAGGGCTCGGTCGTAGAGCAGTTTGGCCCTGGCGTCGTTGCCGGACGCGGCGGCGGCGTCGGCCTGACGGCTGAGATCGCGGGCAGCGGCGGGCGAGCGTGGGTCGCCGTCCGAGGCGGGCGCGGCCGAGGCTTTGACGTCCTGCGCATCCTCGGCGTCCTCGGCGTCCTCGGCGTCCTCGGCGTCCTCGATCGCGTCGGCAGCGAGACCGTCGGACCGCGACGGGGGGGTGACATCGTCGCCGCGGGTCATGCGTTGCGCCGTGCCGCGACGATGGACCTTGGCAACCCGCTCGTCGACGGGCTCGTCAAGGGCTTCGGCCAGCTCGACGAGCGGCTCGACGCGGACGAGTTCTTGGAGCGCGAACCTTCCGTTTGCGGCCCGGTCGGCGAAGGCGGCGAGTGATCCTGCATCCATCGAGCTGCGCTCGCGCGCGTGGACCGACGCGGGTTGGAACAAGAGCGCTTGCTCGTAGTAGGCGACCGCAAAGCGAGCGCCGCCCTCGGCGTCCCAGTATTCGTCTCCAAGGCGGACCAAGGTGGCGGAGAAGTCCGTGCGCAGCGTTTGGGCGGTCGACCCACCGATCTCCCCCATGTCTTCGAGGGCGAGCACGGCCTGGTACGCGGTTCGTCCAGACACGTCGCCCGGCGGCGGGTACACCCACGCTGCACGTGAACCTGCCGTCCGCGCTTGGTCGGCGAGGGCTTCGGCCTTCAGCTGTTCGGGGGACTTTGCGGCCTCGGACGCGGGATCGGTCCGCGTCAGAGCGAAGGCCGCGGCGCCGGTGAGGAGGGCCGAGGCGAGGACTGCGGCCCACAGCTTGCGCCGGCCGATCGACGGGCGTCCGGTGGAAGGGTCGGGCATCCGCGCGAGCAGTTGCGCGCGCTGGTCCGCCGGAATGTCCTGCGGCAGCACCAGGTCGTCCCACGCCGTGGTCAGACCAGCGTCGATCTGCAGCTCGCACAGCGCCGCTTCGAAGGCGGCCATCGACGGATACCGGTCGGAGGGATCCCTCGCGTACGCGCGCGCGAGGAGGCCGTCGAAGCCCCGCGGGATGCCGTCGTTCAGGCTGCTTGGGGCCGGCGGCGTGTCTTGGATGTGCGCGCGCAGGGTGGCGTCGACGTCATCGCGACCAAACGCCGTCTGTCCGGTCAGCAGCTCGTAGATGACGCAGCCCAGCGCGTAGATGTCGGCGGCCGGTCCCTGCGCGCCGCCCAAGATGACCTCGGGCGGCGTGTACAGCGGCGTACCTCCCGCCTGCGCGGTCGTCGCTTGAGATACGAGCCGCGCGATGCCGAAGTCCAGCACCCGAACGGTGTCCGGGCGCTCCGCGTCCTGGCACGAGAAGATGTTCTCGGGCTTGAGATCGCGATGAACCAAGCCCCCCTCGTGCACCACCTGGAGCGCCTTGCAGACCTGCCGCGCAATCCCGATGACCCGATCGGCCGGCATCGTGGGTTGATCGCGACGGGACAGGTCCCCGCCCTCGAGCAGCTCCATCACCAGGGCGCTGCGACCGTCGGGCAGCTCGAAGTAGTCGTGGATCTTGACCAGGTGAGGGGAGTCGAGCTTGCTCGTCGCCCGGGCCTCGAAGCGGAACGCGTTGATCACGTCGAGGTCGGTCGCGTACTCGGGGCGCAGCACCTTCACTGCGACGCGTCGCTTCACGTCAACGTGTTCGGCTTCGTAGATGACGCCCATGCCACCCTCGCCGATCCAGCGCTTGAGCACGTAGCGGCTGCCGGGGATCAGCTCGTTTCGGGCCAGTCGACAACGGAGCCGTCCCTCTTGAGATGACCCGCTGACCTGGACAGGCCGTGTCTCCGACGCGATACGATTTCCCATGGTCCCGGTCCGGCGTGCAGGCTCAAACCGTCCGCTTGACTCATAAGCCAGCTTACATGAAGAGTCCGATATGATGTGGTCTGAACTCTTGGTCTCGGGTGCGCTGTTGGCGGGGTCGCCCGACGCAGTCATCCGTGCGACCGAGAATTTGGCCCCTGAGGTCACGATCTCGACATTGTCGGGAAGCGTCGTGGCGGGGCTCGAGACCGCTGGCCGAGCGGTCGAACGCGGAGCCACCTGGGACCCGACATGCGCCGATGACGCGTGCGTGCGCGAGGCCATGGAGGGGACATCGGCTCCGGTGCTGGTCGTCTTGAGGGTCGAGCAAACGGACAACGTGTACAGCTTCGAGCTCGAGGCCCGCAACGCGAGCACGGGTGAACGCTTCGCCACCGCGAGCGATGTCTGTGAGATCTGCGGACTCGAGGAGGTCGCCGAGCTGGTGGAAATGCGGGCGGTGGCGCTCGGCGAGAAGCTGGAGCGTCCGGCCGAGGCGACGCTGCGCTTCGTCTCCACGCCGGCCGGCGCGCGCGTCTTCGTCGACGGCCGGGAGGTTGGCGTCACCCCGCTGGAGCTCACCTTGGCTCAGGGCGAGCATGCGGTGCAGCTGGAGAAGCCCGGCTTCGTCGAGGAGCGCCGAGCGGTCGGCGTGATGGCGGGGATCGACGTCGACGTTCGCGTTCAGCTGCTACCGGTCGTCGTCACGCATGACCCGGGTCGGGGCTGGAAGATCGCTGGAAGCGTGAGTCTGGGCCTCGGCGCCTTGGGCCTCGGCCTGGGCATCCCCCTCGTCGCGATCGACGGCCGCCCCTATGATGAAAACTGTCGCGCGGACCCTGAAGGCAACTGCGCGAAGCTCTACGACACCATGGGCGCCGGTGCCTCGCTCGCGACGGCCGGGGTGATCGGCGTCGGTGCGGGTGTCGCGATGATGCTGATCGGCCGCAAGTCCTCGAGGGGCGAGATGGATCTGCGGCCCACGGCCGGCGGGATCTCGGGGCGCTTCTGATGCGTGCTCGAGCCGCCGGGTGGTTGGGTCTTCTGGTCGTCACGGGGTGCTTGCAGGCCAACCCCGACTACTTGGGACAGTCGGGTGCGACGGGCAGCACAGGTTCGGGCGAACCGGGGAGCACGGCGAACGTCGGCTCCGCCGCCGGGTCGGCGACCGACGCGAGCGCGAGCGCAAGCGGCGAGGGAAGCGACAGCGCGGGGACGACGGGGCCAGGCTCGGACACGGGCGAGGTTGTCGGCTGCGAGGGCGCGTCGTGTTTCGCGACGCCTCGTTGCTTCGACACGGCGGACCGGCCCACGCGGGTTGCCATTGGCCGCGGGAGTGGCAGCGCCCGGACGGACGTCGCGGTCCTGAGCCGACAATCGATGACGCTCGAGGTCTTCGGGACGACGAACGACGGGGCGTTGACCGATCCCACCGTGCACACCTTCGACGCGGAGCCCCACGACGTGGTGGCGCTCGCCGTGGCCGGCGAGGACGAGGTCAGCTTCGCGGTCTCGGTGCCAGACCGGCAGCGGGTCATTCTGGTCGAAGCCGGCGGTGACCAAGGGACGGCCTTTTCCACCGATGGCGAACCCGAGGCGCTCGCGGTCGGCGATGCCAACAGCGATGGCATCACGGACATCGCCGTCGTCGTTCGCAGTCCAACGGAGGTTCTGTGGGCGCTGGGGCGTGCCGACGGCGGGTTCGAGGTGGGTGAGGCGTCGGCGATCAGCGGGATCCCTGGCGCACTGACCCTGGCAGACGTCGACGGAGACGACATCCTCGACGCCGTCGTCGCTTCGAGCCTCGGCCAAGAGCTCGGCTGCTTCCCCGGCAATGGGCAGGGTGGCTTCGGCGACCGAGTCGGGTCGCAGCTGTGGCTGATACCGTCGGGTCTCGACACGGCCGATCTCGACCACGACGGCGCAACAGACGTCGTCCTGATCAGCGCGATCCCCAACGCGATCGTCGTGCTGGTCGGGGAGGGCAACGCCGAGTTCTCCACCAACCAGACCATCGGGCTTTCCGACCGGCCCGGCGCGCTCCGACTCGCCGACTTCGACGACGACGGCGAGCCCGAGCTCGCTGTCATCATGGCCGGAGCGCCCGAAGTGCTCGTCCACCCTGGGACCGCGGGACTTGCGTACGCGGACCCGATTCGGATCGCGCTGCCCGATGACGGGGGCTCGCTGGAGGTGGGAGACCTGGACCGCGATGGTCTGCTGGATCTCGTCGCGACGGTCCCCGATGCGCAGCAGGTGTGCGTGATCCGTTCCTCGGCGTCTTTGCGTCGGACGCAGTGGCCCCGCGAAGATCACGTACGGTCGCTCCGGTGACTCTGTGGCTCAGGGCGGCGGCGGCGACAGGCGGACGCGCTCGCCAAAGAAGGCAGTGAGTCTGCGTGCGCCCGCAGCAGCATTCACGATGACATCGCTTCGTTGCCGAGTGGAGGTCGGTCCCCAGAAATCCTGGGTCGCGCTGCCTGCACCCGGGCGCGACGTCATGCCAGCGGAGCGCTACCGGGCGGGACGGGGCCTGGTCCCTCGTGGTTGCAGGGCTGGGTCAGCGTCACGGTCTGGCCGTTGTTGCAGTTCCAGATTGCCTGACAGCTGTTCGGCGCGGCCGAGTTCCCGTTGACGACGGCGTAGAACGTGCACTCGTAACCGGATCCGCTCGGCGGCGGCGTTCCGTTGCTCGTCTCGGGACCTCGCGAGCTGGACGCCCCTGTCCCGCCCCAGCTTCCACTCGCACCGCCTCCACCCGTACCAAAGCCGCCTCCGGTATAGCCGCCTCCGGGGAAGGGGAGGTCTCCGCCCGAGCCGCTCCCGAAGAATCCGTTGGGCCAGTAGTACCATTTTCCGTCATCAAGCGTACCGTAGCCAATGACGTCCGCTTGTAGATCGTAGTCGCCGAGCGCCTGCGCGACATCCAACATGTCGGCTGTATACGAGACGGCCTCTTGAATCGTGGAGAAGTATTCGTAGTAGTAAACGCCGTCGTCGAGGACAGCCGCCTTGAACTGGAAATTCTGTCCGATGAGTGTGTCGTATCCCCAGGCCCAGTGCGGGCTGTAGTCGATGTTGCGACCGCGAGAGGTCGGGTCGATGTCCGCGTGCGCGGACGTCGGGTTGCCGAGTAGTGCTCCCATTCCCGCAGCGATGGAGAACGCGCAGGAGAGCGCGCAGGAGAGATGGCGAAGTCGGGGCGCTTCTCTGCGCTCCAGCCCTTTGGTGTTCGGATTGCTCATGGTGGTGACCTGACATGCAGCAGTCGCGTCGCAGTTGCGCAAACTGTGCAACCTCGACTCGGCTATCGATCCCACCGGAGCGGCATGCATCATCATCAGGCGTCGACTGCCCCGATGGCCCCCAGGGCCCCCAGGGCCTGGCGCAGCTCGTCCTTGTTCAGCCCAGAGCGACCCGCGAGGTCGACGTGGCGCGCGAGCGCGTAGAGTTCGGCGCGGCTCATCGCATCGAGGTCTCGGGCCGTATCCGCATGGAGGGCCGGCTGGTCGGGCTCGCGCTCGGATGGTCCGACCGCGACAGCAGCCTTTCCGAGGCCCGTCCCAACTCGAATCGCGAGGGTGCTCATGCCCTCGAGCGTTCCGCGAGCAGCGCGTCGAACTCTCCGGCGCGTCCCGTCGCCACGGCGGGATGCGAGCAACCAACCCCCCGCGAAGCTTGCGAAGCTGAGCGCGGTCCCCAGCGCCACGAGACCTGCGGGAAACGACCGCTTGGATCGAGGCATCTGAAGTTTGATTCCGAAATGGCGAAGGATGTGTCTGCGGTTCATGCGCGACCTGGCTCGACTCGTCAGACGCACGCAGCGTGCCAATTGGAGACGCGACGAAAACCCAATGACCCCGGAGAAGGGACCTGTGCGCTGGTGCCCGCCTGAGCGGCTATCGCCCTTAGGGGCGGGGCAGCACGCTGGACATCGTTCGGCGCTTCGGCGTCCGGGCCCGTGGGACTTCGGACCGGTGCAGCTCGTAGGATACGGACCTCGACGACGATCGATCTCGGCGGCTCTCGGCGGTGAGATCGACCGGATGGATCACGACACCAGGGCCTGCCGGTAGTCCTTCGCGTATCTGGGCGCGCCGGGGCCAGCGAGATGCGGGTCCTGCCCAGCGGCCTGTGGACGTTCGGTCGCGTTCCGTTGCATGCTGCGGCGAGGAGGATGATCTGGCGTCCGAGTTCTTTCGACTGAACGGCGAGTTCGTAGAGCTGATCCGAGCGCGTGATGCCGGTTCGGTGGGCTCGGTGGGCGCGGAGCCCGACGACGCGTGGTGGCGCTTGCGCTCGGCATCCTCGGACCCGAGTATTCGCCGTGCGGTTGCCCGCGCGTTGGACCTCCGCGACGACGAGACCAGAGGGCCAGATTCTCATGATCCTCTCTGGGTCGAACTGGAGTTCGCGCTTTGGGCTCGGGCTTTGGTGCTCGTCGTTCATGAAACCCAGGTCCTGCTCGGACTTGTGAGCGAGGTCAGCGACGCGGTTCCGCTTCGGGATCTGGCCGAGCCCGAATCGATCGAACCACAGGAGCCCGAGCCGAAGATCTGGTTTGTTCGTTCGGGCGTTGCGTGCGGAGCAAGCGGATCCGTTGGCGCACCAAGGCGCGCCAAAGCGGTGCCACCGGTTCCCGCTGCGGTGCTCGGATATCTTGGACGGTGGTCGAAGCCGCCACCCTCGGAGTCGCTCGTGCGGGTACACGTGACGCACCCGACCGAGATGAAGGTTGCGCTTCGCGCAGAGGGTGGCGACGTCGAACTTGACCTTACGGGGGTCGAAGGCACGGCGGTGTCCGTCAGCACGAAACGCGTGTTGCCGTGGTTTGGCGATGCGGCCGACCTCGATGGGGCGAGCTGGGATGACATCGAACTCCTCGACGTGTCCGCGGGCGGCGACCTCCCCTTCGGCCTTCGCATCGAGGCCACGTCCGGCGCGGGCAGTGGGACGCTTGGCATCTTCGATGTGGTCTTTGACGATCCCGCAGGGGGGCCCGCTCGTTCAGCGCGTTATGGGCTGTTCAAGACGCGGGAGCCAAACGCCAAGTTCGCGTTCCCCGAGATCGACGTGTCGCGGGTACGGGTGCTCTTGGACGACGCGGAGGATGCGACGGCCGATACGCTCGACATCACCGACCTCGTTGCGCTGGCGGGCGATGTCACCTCGGTGACGTTCCCCGCTTGGGTGGAGCGCGAAGGCGGACCTCCTGGCGAGGTCAACGAAGAGGAGGGCAGGCGGCGGATGGTGGACTTCGATGAGGTCGACGTCGACGAACCCGATGGCGATTGTGCGTTGTTCATGCTGGGCGAGAACCGCCTCAAGATCCTATTGGACGACGAACTTCTGCTGTGTACCCACTCGTTTCATTACGTGGACGACGCGCTGACCGTTCCCTCGGGCTACGACGAGATGGAGCAGCTCGACGCGGTTGAAGAGGGCGCGGCTTCAGAGGCGATCAAGGGATCGTTGGCCCTCGATTTCGTCGACGACACAGACGATGCAGCCATCTCCGCGTTCTTCCACGCTGCCAAGCTACGACCGCGAGCATTCGCGCCGTACTACAAGATCGTCGAAGGACGGGTGCACGAAGACCTTGGCCATGAAGCGCTGCTCGAACTCGTCGACGAGCTGAGCAACCACGGAGAAGAGATCCTCGAGTCCCTGGGCCCCACGCCCGTTGCGCCCACCGATCCCCATGGCACGGGCGTCCTCGAACGGATCCCGAAAGCCCATCACGCTGACTTCAACGCTGCCAACGATACGTTTGGTACTGCGGCGAGGCACTGGCACCACTTCGTCATCCATACCTTCCCCGCGCATCGTCTCATCGAGGAGGTGCTTCTACCGCAAGCTCGTCCAGCGATCGTTGTACTTTCGGGCGTTCAGTTTGATACCAACAAGACGTTCGTTCGGCCCGCGGCGTTTGGTGCTCTACGTCGCGTAGTCGAGTTGTACGAAGAAGATCCCGATCGGAAGATCGCCACGTTTGGGCATACGGACACCGTGGGGGGCGCTCCGCACAACGAGGGGTTGAGCCTCGCACGGGCCCGATCGGTCGATACGCTGTTGAGGCATGAGGTCGGGTTCTGGTTCGACCGTTTCGGGAGACACACGGAGCGCGTTGCCAACAGTGCGGGTGATCAGCAGTGGGCGCTGCAGAGATTGGGATACTCGCCACTTGGGCCGAACGATATAGAGGACGTTGACGAATCCGCGCTCCACGATTTTCAGTCGGATGAAGGGATCCGCGAGGGTTCTGCGAACCAGGAAACACGCGCGGCTTTGGCCCAAGCGCTACGCGCACAGAGCAACGCGACCGCGGAGGTGCTTTCGTTCGAGGACGTGTGGGGCACCCGAGAGCTCCAGCACATGCTCCAGCACATTGGGCTTTACGACGGAGGGATCAATGGCGTAAACGGGCACGCGACCCAAACGGCCGTCAAGGATTTTCAGCGCGGAGAAGGGCTGGGCGTGGACGGCGACGTCGGAATCGTGACGCGGATCGCGTTGATCGACGCTTACCTCAACGCGATGGTGGTTGGAGATCTCGCGGCGGATCGTTTTCATGCGGGAGCCGTGTTCGGCTGCGGGGAGGCCTTTCCCAGGGTGCCCACGCCCGATGGAACGGCGTCCCAGCAGAACCGTCGCGTCGAGGTCCTCTTCCGTCGTGAACCCGTCGAACCGATCGACCCGCTCAACCAAGTCGGCCCGCTGTGTCTATACACCGATTGGCAACAACCTGAGTTGTCGGACGACCGCGAAGCTGAGCTTCCCAACGTCGTGATCGCGTGCGGTGATTCGGGGTTGGGTCTCGGGGCCGCCGACGACTATAGCGGAAGCGCACAGAGCAACCCCAACCGATTGATGATCAAAGGGGAGCGATTGATCCGACCCACGGACGTGAGCAACGCGGCGAGCGGAACGCCCAACGCTCATAACGTTGCGGCCACGGGTGACCTCTCTCGGCTACGCGATGGCAGTGGACATGGTACGGCTGTGATGACGTGCATGGTGAGCGATGGGGTCGGCGACGACGTGGGCGGGTCGACGCGTACTGTGCAAAACGCGGTCCTGGGGGTCGCGCCACACGTCAAACTCCGCCCGATCCGAAAGCCGAACCGCTTCTTCACGAACCTGCTGTGTCTCGAGATCGTGGCGAGTGATCCCGACGTGTTCGCGTACTCCACCTCTTCCCACCTCTACAGAGCCCTCATGACGCCTGCACAACGTCGGGCACTTGCCGAGCGACTGCAAGACATGTGCGCACAAGGCAAGGTCGCGGTGGCCTCCGCGGGAAACTACCGCCCGGGCTACGTTGGCGAGTACGACACGGCCACGCGGGAGTTTGGCGGCCAAGCACCCGACCGCAGAGTGTCGCGCAAGCACGCTTCGTACGGAGGTGCCGAAGCGCATCGACCACGAATCTTGATCGTGGGTTCCTCCGAAGAAGTCAGCCAAACAGGCGCTATATCTGCGCCAGGTCAGCGCGACACCGTTGCAAACCACACCTACCTTGGCGAACAGGTCGGCATCCATACGCCAGGCGTTGCGATCTGCGCCGCCGCTCCGATGAGCGGGGCGATGGGGAATCTCAGCAACCACGCGGCGGCGAGCGGATACAGCATCGGTGGGATCAGTGGCACGTCGTTCGCTACGCCCATGACCGCGGGCATCGTGGGTGAGCTGATGATGCTGGATGCCGATCTGACCCAGCCCGCGAACCTTCCTCGCGCACTCGAGTACGTTGAAGCCACGGCGGATGCGTTGCCGAACGTCAACCCCGCCGGGGGACAAGGCGGCCCCGCCAACCCACGCAACGCGGACCCAGGCCCGAATGCTGGGGGTCCCGTCAACGGACAACAATCGCCGACCGCGGCCACCACCTACCAGAATATCCGCCGGGTTCACTTCTGGAAAGCGGTCCTTGCGGCACTCAATAAAGGACTCTCTGCGGAAGGGCGAGGCAACGCGGGCGCGACCGATCCGCTGTTCGAGCATTGTACGCTCATCGATGATGCCAACACGGTTTGGTACGGGTTTGAGATTCGTTCGCCCGTTCCCAACGCACTGCTGTATTGGAGGAAGACCGATGGGACGTTCGTGCCAGTGGACGACGATGGGGCGGTGCTTCCAGGTGGGGTCACGCGCGGGGCTGTTTGGCGCCTCACCGATCTCGCCGAACTCGCGCCTGGGCAGCCGTTGCCCGCCTACCCCTGGACACGCGCGGATTTCACCGCGGCGGGTCGCTCGCCCTACTACCTATGTCAGCTAAGTATCAGAGCCACCGCGCTCGATGGCTTTGCGGCGTTGGTGTTGCATCTTCCCGAGATCGACCCACTCGACCCGGAGGGAGCGGCGGGTCCTCCGATCCTCGAGATTCCAGTGAACGATCGTGCAAAGCTGCGCGATCCGTCTGCTCAAAGCGGGGACCCGGATCTTCGGATCCAATCGCTGGCGACGTTCGTCCGCTTTGCCGATTTCGTCGTGTTTGGCAGCGCGGTGCCACAGCCAGTCGATCACTACGTATTCGTGGCCGAGGATCGGCGCGACGATGCGGGCGTCGGGGAAGAACTTGCGCTCATGCTGTTTGCTGTCGACGCTTTCGGCAACCTCGGCACGCCAGGAGCTATCACCACCAACGTCACGCATGACGGAGCCGCAGGCGCGACCGGCATGCCCAACGTGGGTGTTTTTCTCAACGGAGCCCCCGCGGCCGCGGCAGGTGTGGCCCCCAGTTTCGGCACGGGAACCGATCATCCTGGGGTCGCTAGACTTACGTTTCAAGGCTTCGCACAGGAGACGGTCACCCTCAGTTTTGACGATGGCGCGGGTCACACGGGGAGCCTTGCGATCGAGGTGCGACCTGCGGGTCCGCTCAGCGAGTTCCGTCTCGAGGTTCGTCGTCGAGGCGGGGGGGCCGACGTCGTCGAGACGCCCGTGGTGGTTGGCGAAGCGTTCGAACTCGAGGTCACAGCGGTCGACTCTGGGGGCGTGACGGTTGGAACGTTTGGTGGCGACGTGACGCTGTCGTTGTTGTCAGGCGAGAGCGGAAGCGACGGTCCGCCCGCGCGAGGCCTTCACGTCAAAGCCGCAACGGCGGATCCGTTTGACGAGAGCGCCTTCACGATCGCGCTGTCCTCGGGCGTCGGTGTATACCCACTGTTCTGCTACACTACAGGTGCGTTGCACCTCAAGGTGGAGGACAACGCCAACAGCTTCGGGCAGTCGCGGCAGATCGAGATCGAACCAGGCCCGCTGGCGCAGTTTAGGGTGCTCTCCAGCACGCCACACAGGAGCGGGAACGAGTTCGAGGTGGAGGTTACCGCACTCGATGCGAGCGGCAACGTGCTCACGGACTACGAGGGGCGCGTCACGCTTCAGGTCGGGTCAAAGGGGACGACGGGCACGACCGCGGCTGATGGGACCCGCAGCGGTGCGCATATTCAGGGCACGCGAGACGCCTCGGACGACAACTATCTCTTTTCGCATACGGACGAGGGCGTACACAGCTTTGTGGTCACCTGCTACACGGCGGAGACGATCACGTTCCTGGCAACCGAAACTGGTGTCGTACAGGCCGAAGGGAGCGATGTCGAAATTCAACCGACCGCCGTCGATCACTTCGGCTTCGAGGTCAACGGTGCCGATCGTGCGGGCACGGCATTTGAGTTGACCGTCACGGCGCTCGACGCTGATGGGGAAATTGTCAGCGACTACACGGGAGCGGTCGACCTGAGCTTGGCAGCGGGTACCGCGTTCGTCGCGGGCTCGCCCCCCGTTGGGGTGGAGATTGGCCCCGCAACCTCGCATACGATGGTGAGCTCCGATCACGGAAGCTACACGTTCGTGATCACGCCACATACGGCGGAGACGGTTCGGTTCTCGGCTGCCGATGGCGCCGTGACAACACAAAGCGACGATGTCTTGATTGAGTCAGGGGCGATGGAGAACTTTGTGGTCACCGCACCTCCATCGGTCGCGAGGCGGACCCCGTTTCAGGTGCGCGTCGATGTCCACGATGCTGATGACAATATAGTCCCGGCATTCTCCGGTCCCGTGACGCTCACCTCGTCACGCAACGGTGGGGCGCAGCGCAGCTTCACCCCTGCGCAGATCCATGCGTTTCAGAGGGCGGACAACGGAACGTTCACCTATACCGTGCAGCTCCGACGGCGCGGCACCTATCTGATCCAGGCAACCGATGGTAATCAAACGAATGTCTCGTCGACGGTCACGGTCACGTAGTCTCTCGGTTCTCGGCTTTGCCTTGAGCGTCGCCGCCTGCAAAGCAGCCGATGGAACCTCACCCAGAACCGCGGACGACCCCCCTCATACCCAGGCGCAGAAGCAGGCGCAGAAGCAGGCGAAGATGAAGAAGACGACTCAATACTCTGCCGTAGACCTTGGCTTCGGCTTCAAGGCAACCAAGAACCTTCCCCCTAGCCTCGAAGTCCTTTCAGACGATGGTGCGTACAAAGAGGCGGCCGCGCGGGATCAGCTCGCGTACAGGTTCGACGATGAAAAGGTCCCCCAAGTCGACTTCGACCAGCATGTGGTCCTCGTCTACGAGCGCGGAGACGAGGGGGGGATGGACGTACGTCCGGTGGTGAACGACGTCACGCGCGATGGTGACGTCCTCGCCTTCGACCTCGGATTCGCCGCGCTCCCAGACGCCGAAGGCCTGGATGTCCAGCGTCGTCCCTACCTGTACTTTCTACTGCCCAAGGAGGCCGTCGCTGGCGATCCGCAGCTCGAGCTGACCGTCGACGGGCACTCGGTTCCCTAGCAGGCCCACTGGCCCCGCGAAGATCGAGTATGGTCGCCCCCGTGACGACGGTCGACGACGCGGACTCTCGGACCTTTGACGCGGTCCTGACGCTTTACATCGCCTGCGCGAAGTTCCCCGACGGCGAGGTCGATGAGGCCGAGAGCCAGCGCATCCTCGAGCTGACGCGCCAGCACTCGCGGGGTTTGGCTGAGCACTACGCCGAGCAGGCGCTGGCCGACGTGGCCAAGGCGTTCGCGGGCGCGGCCTCGCCGCAAGAGAAGCTCTCGATGTTGGTCGAGGCCGCCGAGCACTTGGCCGAGGCGCTCGACGAGGCGTCGAAGGTGCAGCTGGTCGCGGAGCTGCGCACGATTGCGGAGGCCGACGGCCACGACTCGCAGGCCGAGCACGACTTCGTCGACGCCGCCGCCAAGACGTTGGGCGTCGACTGACGCCATCGGGTCCTTCGGATGGGTTCGGCGGGTTCGGACTCGCGCGGATCGCACAGTGTCGATCGGGGATCGGGTCGTTCGTCGGGATTGTGAAACCATGCTCGACGTCTCCGCCCTCAACGTGTCCTTCACCTTCGTGGCGCTTTGCACCTTCGCGCCCTTCCTCCTCACGGCATGGATCGGCATGCGGCGGGGCAAGACCGGGATCCTTCGGGGCCACGGGGACGACGCCACCTTGTTCCTGCGCTCGCGGATCCATGGCAACTTCGTCGAGAACGCTCCGATCGTGGCGCTGGCCCTGTTCACCGCCGAGGCGGTGGGCGTGGCCGATGGGTGGCTGTGGGCCACGGTCGCGGCGTTCTTCCTCGGCCGGGTCCTGCATGCGCTCCGGTTCGATCACAAGGACCGAGCGCTGGGCATGACGCTGAGCACCGGCCCGGCGGTGGGCCTGGGCATCGCGGTGCTGCTCGGTCTTTAGCGCTGCGGTGGTACCCTGACCCCGATGATCGCCCGCGCCGTCGCACTTGCAACCGTGCTGCTGACCGCTGGGTCCTCGGGCTGCGACGATGGTTCCAAGACCGTCGCAGAAGAAGAGGAACCCTGCGACGAGGTCGCGGCGCAGCAGACGATCTCCACCGCGGGGGTCGTGCTTGCGCTGGGGACCGCCAAAGTGTTCGAGAAGGAGTCGCCGCAGGGTGCCGTGTTCCTGAGCGCCGATGGCAAGGTTTCCAGCGAAGGCGGTCGACACGGCACGATCTCCGCCGACGGTACGCTGACCGCGCCCGATGGCACGGTGCTGCTGCAGGTCAACGCGGACGACAGCGTGCTCGTCCGGGGTCAGTCCTCCGAGCTCGAGCTGACCCCCACCGGGGGAACGCTGACCTTCGAGGGCACGCGCTCGACCCTCGCGTTCGAGGAAGACGGCTCGATCAGCATCTCGCCTGCCGAGACCTCGCTCCCCACCATGGCCCACGAGGGGTGTGTGGGCACCATGGCCAGGACGTGCGCGCTGGCAGCGTTTGCGACCCTGGCGACCGAAGTGGTCGGGGAACCCCCTGCGCCGGCGGTGCCGAGTCCCTCGCCTGCGCCGACCAATTGAGCGCCCAGTGGCGACAACAGTTGCCATACCCCTAAACCCGGCTCGAGGGCCACTGGCGGCCTACTGCCGGTACAAGGCATCTTCGGGTGGCCATGCGCTTGGCCCGCAATTTGCTTCTGGCGCCACGGTCTCATGCGCAAGTTCAGCCTCCTCGCATCGTTGCTTCTTCCGCTCGTCGCCTGCGATACGGCTGTCCCGGGTCCTGATTCTGGATCCAACGACGTCGTCGAGGTCGAGCGCACTCCGCTCGGGAAGGCCGACGCGATCGGGAGCTGCACGACGCCCGAGGGCGGCGACGTCTGTGGTGGTCCCACCGAGGTCGGCAATTGCTGGTGCGATGACGAGTGTGAGAGCTACGGGGACTGCTGCGGTGACAAGGCCGAGGTCTGCGATGATGACGAGCCGGCCATCGAGTACTGCCTCCAAGACGATCAGTGCGACTCGGGGTACTGCGATGAGACCGAGTGCCTGTCCAACTGCCCCGACGGCCTGATCTGCCCAGCGGTGTGCTGGGGTCAATGTGCCGAGCCCGAGCTCGAGCCCGGTACGTGCCTGGCAACCTCCGACTGCGGTGAAGGCGAGTTCTGCGCGTTCGAGTCCGACTGCGGCGAAGGTCCGGTCGGCGCCTGCACGCCGTACCCCAGCGCATGTTACGCGGTGCAACAGCCGGTGTGTGGCTGCGACGGTGTCACCTACAGCAACGCGTGCGCGGCGTCAGCGTCGGGCCAGAGCGTGCAGAGCGACGGCGAGTGTCCTCCCGAGGCAGGGTCGTGCGAGGGCAGCTGCGGCGGCCAAGGCGACGGCTGTTGGTGCGACAGCCTGTGCGAGAACTACGGCGATTGCTGCGGGGACTACGAAGCCGCCTGCCTCTGAGACCAAGGCTGGCAGGGTGCTGATAGGGTGCGTCGATGACTCGCCCTTCCGCGCTTCTCGCCAGCCTTCTGTTCGTGGTCGCGGCGTGCAACGACACATCGGAGGATGCGGCCGAAGGCGCGGCCAAGGACGCTCAGGCCGCGCCCGAGGAGAAGGACGCCGAGCCGGCTGTGGACGATGCGGTGTTGAAGCTCGGGGATGCCAAGCTCTTCGAGCAAGGCGACGTCACCCATCCGCTGACCATCGCCGCCGACGGCACGGTCTCGATGCAGGGCAAGACCGTCGCGACCTTTACCGCCGACGGCAAGCTCACCCTGCCCGATGGCAAGGTTGCGCTGCAGGCTCGACCAGATGGCTCGGTGCTCGTGGCTGGTGAGACGTCGTCGATGCGGCTGCACGAGACCGGCGGCTCGGTGCGCACCGGAGGTCGGGCGACCACGCTGAACTTTCGCAGCGGCGGCGTGTTGGACATCAATCCCCCACCGGCCAACGCCGCCCTCTTGATGGCGCACGAGGGGTGCGACGGCGATATGGCCAGGACGTGCGCGATGGCGATGTTTGCGATGCTCAGCGGAGGCGCGAGTGCAAACTCGCCCACCCCCGAAGAGCCCGCGACGGCCCAGTGAGTCGCGAACTGCTTGCGGCGGCGGCGGCATGACACCCTGTGTTAGATTCATCGGAGGTGCGGTGGACGCGTCGAGTCGTCGGGTTCGCGTTGGGGCTGTCCTTGGTTGGGGCCTCCGGCCCTGCTCACGCCGGGTCTCCAGCCGCCAACCGCGTCGGCGCGGCGCCGATTCACTTCGAGGGCTCGCCGGGCGAAGCGTGGGAGGCGGGCTTGCGAGACGCATTGGTGCGGGGCCTGGTGCAGGGAGAGCTCGACGTCGTCGCGCCCCGCGAAGTCGCCAAGGCCCACGAGCCGGCGCCTTGCAACGACAGGACCTGCGCCCAAGAGATCGCGACGGCCGTCGAGGCCCGCTATGTGATCTCGACGCACGTGGTCTATCGGGACAAGACCTATGCGTTCTCGCTGGACGCCTTTGACGGGCAGACGGGCGACCTCGTGGCGAGCTCCAGCGACCGCTGCTCGCTGTGCGGCGCGGCGGAGGCGAAGGAGCTGCTCTCCAAGCAGGCCTCGGGCATCCGCGTGAAGCTCGAGCGGCTCGCCGTGGGTCCGGCACAGTTCGACATCGCCACCGATCCCCAAGGTGCGCGGGTGCGCGTCGATGGCGAGCTGGTGGGGGAGACGCCCCTGACGGTGGAGCTGGTTCCGGGCGAGCACCGCATCGAGCTGTCGCGGGATGGATACGCCTCGATCGCCCGAACGATCGACGCGGTGCGAGGCGTCCGAGAGCAGCTCTCCGAAGTGCTCGAGCCTGTCGTGGGCACCGACGTCGAGACCCCGGCTCCACCGCGCTCGGGCCGTACGCTGAAGATAGCGGGGGCATCGGCGCTCGGGGTCGGCGTCGGAAGCTTGGCCGCCGGCATCGCGTTCTTGGTCCTCGATGGAGCGCCGCGCGAATCTGCGTGCAGTGGCCCCGACGTCGACGCTGCGGGCAACTGTCGGCAGGTCTACACGACGCTCCCGCACGGCGCCGCCCTCACCGCGGTGGGGATCGGCCTGCTCGGTACCGGCGTCGGCTTGCTCGTCGCCGGCCTGCGACGCGACGCTCGCTCCCGCGGTTCGCAGCGGGCGCGGGTGCAGCTCGTCGGCGGGGGGGTCGTGGGATGGTTCTAGGGGAGCCGGCCGAATCCCATGCCGATGCGTGCGGGGACACGACCACCGTCGCCCATCGCAATCGTCTGCCGCCGCCTGGCATCGACGCGCCGGCCCCTCGCGCGGCGAAAGCCTCCGACGAGGTGCTCACCACCGGCACCGTGTTGGGTCGCTACCTCGTGCTCGATCAGCTCGGCGCCGGGGGCAGCGGAGCCGTCTACCGCGCCTACGATCCCCAGCTCGAGCGAAGGGTGGCGGTCAAGGTGCTGCACGCCAGCGGAGGCATCGCCGAGATGGGGCGCCGGCGGGAGCTGATGCTGCGCGAGGGGCAGGCGATGGCTCGCTTGTCCCATCCCAACGTGGTCCCGGTCTACGACGTGGGGTCCTGCGGGGACGACCTGTTCGTGGCGATGGAGCTGGTCGAGGGCCAATCCCTGTCGAAGTGGCTCACGACCCGGCGAGACTGGAAGCAGGTGCGCGGGGTGTTCGTGCAGGCTGGCGCCGGGCTGGCGGCGGCGCATCGGGCGGGGCTGGTGCATCGCGACTTCAAGCCCGGCAACGTGCTGCTCGCGCTGGACGCATCCGGCCGGGTCGAGCGGGTCTTGGTGGCCGACTTTGGTCTCGCCCGCTCCGCCGGCGGTCCGCCCAGCGGCGCCGATCTTCCGGTCGAGGCTCGCTCGCCGATCGAGTCGACCAGCGCGCGCTTGCTGACCTCGGAGCTGACCGAGCAGGGCGTGGTCAAGGGCACGCCGCCCTACATGGCGCCCGAGCTGCTCGAAGGCCAGGGCGTGGGCCCGGCCACCGACCAGTTCGCGTTCTGCGTCTCGATGTGGCGCGGGCTGTATCAGGCGTGGCCCTTCCCACCCCTGCCCGACCACGGGGCGGGGCGGGACCGCGTGCTGCAGCAGCCCTCGGATCGCCGCGGCACGCCGGGCTGGCTGCACGCGGCGCTCGAGCGTGGCCTGTCCCTGCAGGCGCAGGCGCGCTTCGCCACCATGGACGCGCTGCTGCACGCGCTGCAGCGCGACCTCCGATCTCGTCGCCGGATCTGGATCGGCGTCGCGGTCGCGGCAGCGCTGTCGGTCGGGAGCGCCGGAGTGGGGGCCGTGTTCTTTCGACCGCCCCCGACCGCCGCCCAGCTCAGCGAGACCGAACAGCTCGTGCTCGAGGCGCGCGCCGTCGCGGCGCAGGCCTACTTCGTCTACCCGGACCCCGACGATCCCGAGGGCGCGACCGCCTACAAGAAGGT
Organism: uncultured bacterium; assembly: GCA_963761755.1. Lineage (GTDB taxonomy): Bacteria > Myxococcota_A > Polyangia > Nannocystales > Nannocystaceae > CAJXVA01. Next base: position 30,355 of record CAVXIC010000009.1, on the reverse strand, counting down.
CTTGGCGCTCGAGGCGCTCGACGACGCCGACGATCGCGGGGCCACGCAGGACGCCGCGGGGCTGCGCGAGGAGTTTGCGGAGACGCTCGTTCGGCTCGGCGACGACTTCTACGCGCGCGACGGTGGGCGCCCCTTCGCCGCCGACTACTACGCCGCCGCGCTGGTGTTCGTGCCCGACCTCGAGCGCGCGCGCGAGCGCACGACCCTGACCCCCGGCGAGGTCGCGGACCTGCGCGACAAGTCCTCCGCGGGGACCTGGAGCGACGCCGAGCTCGCGGCAGGCGCAGCCCTGGCGGCCCTCGCCGCGCCAGACCCCGAGGCGCGCATCGACCGACTTCGGGCGCTGGGCGGTCGCCGCGGCGCGGTCGCAGCGAGTACGTCGGCGCGCATGCGGCCCCTGCTGTCCAAGGCCGAGCGCGCGGTGCTCGACGAGCCGATCCCTGGCGCACCCGCTGCCCCCGAGCCTGACGCGAAGGACCTGTCCGCGGATGAAGCGGGGACGGACCCGCCACAGCCGGTGCCCGAGGACGAAGTCGACGACGACCCGGCCCCGGATGCCTCCGGAAGCAGCCGCGCCGACCGAGGAAAGTCCGCGACCCAAGCCGGGCTCACGGCGCTTCGCGAGCAGCGGTTCGATGACGCGCAGCGACTGCTGGGACAGGCGGTCGCGCAGGATCGACGCAACGCGCGGGCGCTCGCGGGCCTGGCCGAGCTCCATTTCGAGCGCGGCTCGTACCGCAAGGCGGTCGACTTTGGGGAACGCGCCGTCAAGCGCTCGCCCCGAAATGGGGGCTACCGGATCCTGCTGGGCGACGCATACTTCAAGACGCTCGCCTTCAACGGCGCGCGGAGGCAGTACGAGCGCGCGCGCGAGCTCGGGCATCCCAAGGCCAAAGCCCGGCTGCGACAGCTGGGGACCGAGATGGGGAACTGACGATGCGAGCGACCTGTACGACATTGGCCCTTGCGCTCCTGAATGGATGCATCTTCGGCGACAATCCGGCGTTCCTCGAGACCGATGCGGGATCGACCCTCGAGCCCACGTCGACCTCGGCATCGACCACCGGTGAGCCCTCGGCCTCGACCCTCCCCAGCGGTGAGACGAGCGCGTCGACCTCCGAGGGGACGACCGCGCAGACCGGCCCTGCTACCACCTCGGGCAGCGACACCGGCGTCGACCCTGCGTGCCCCGACGCCGACCTGGACGCGGATCCGGACAACTGCGGCGGCTGCGGCCTGCGGTGCTACGACTCCCCCTGCGAGGGGGGCTCGTGTGCGGTCTACGTGGTCGCCGACGGCCAGGACGACCCCTTCGGCATCGCCGTCGACGACACGCATGTGTACTGGTCCAACCGAGGCGCACAGCAGCTGATGCGCGCGCCCAAGTCTGGTGGCGAACCCGAGGTGCTCGCGGTCGCCGACGACACGTTCGACTTCATCCCGCAGTTCGTCGACCTCACGCCCGACTTCGTGCTCGCCTCGGTGCCCAACCCGGGATCCGCCCAGGTCCAGGTCGGAGTGCCGATGGTCGCCGTTCCCAAGCAGGGCGGCCTGCCGGGTCCTCTGGGCTACCCGATCAGCGACGGGATCGAGTCCATTCACGCCGCCGGCCCCTTCGTCTACATCGCGCATCGCACCACGAGCATGGTCAAGCGCGCGTACCTCACCGGAGAGTGGACCGACGAGATCACCTCCGACGCCCCCTCCGTGCGCGACGTGACCACGGCGGGGGACACGATCTACTTCTGCGGGGACGGGGGCGTGGGCATGGTCGCGGCCGAAGGAGGCGTCGGCACGCCGCTCGCCACAGCTCAGGTCGAGCGCGGGATGAGCATCGTCACCGACGGCGAGCTCGTGTTCGTCACCACCGTGTCGGGCATGGTCTCCATCGACCCGACCACCGAGGCGGTGGTCGAGTACGCCAACGCGCAGATCGGCACGATGGGCATCGGCGTCGACGACCAGCGGGTGTACTGGGTGGCCGCGGGCGCCGGAGCCAACAGCGGCGTGCTGTACAGCGCCGACAAGGGCGATCCCGCCAGCACGGTCGCGCGAGCGTCGGGCATGCCGGGCTCACACCTGCTGGCACACGACGACACCGACGTCTTCTGGACCAACCGCGGCACGCGCCCTGAAACCGGCGTCGTGCTGCGGATGGCCAAGTGACTCAGACGAACAGCTCAGGGAGCAGGCCCTGGTCGTACTCGAGGTCGCCGAAGGTCTCGTCGTCCAGGTCGAACAGGTGCAGGATGGACAGCAGCAGGCGGTTGGAGTGGATGCCCCAGCCGTAGACCTCGCCGCCTTCGACCAGGGGGAAGACCAGGTTTCGGCCGGTCTTCAGCGCCCCGCCGGCTTGGCCGAAGAGCGTGTAGGGCATCAGCGTGCCGCGGTGAGAGTGGTTCTGATCCGAGGCCGGTAGGAAGCTGACCGGGCCGTTGGGCCCATACTCGTTGTTGCTGAACACCAGCGAGTTGCTCAGCACCGAGCTGCCGTCGGCGTCCGTCGACGCAGCGAGTCGATCCAGCAGCTCGGCCAGCTTGCCCATGTGCCACGCGTCGACCTTGGTCATCGCGTCGTCGTTGCCGGTCTCCACCCAGTGGGAGATTCCGTGCCAGTCCGTTCCGTCGGGCACGCCCTCGATGTAGGGGAACCGTCGATACGCCCCGCCATCATCGGAGACGTTGAGCGTGACGACGCGGGTGAGGTCGCATTGGAAGGCGATCGTGATCAGGTCGCTGTGCAGGTCGAGCACGTCGGGGACGCGGTCGTTGTCGAGCCACCACGGATTGTCGGCTGCGGGCGCGTCGGGGAAGGTCGGCGAACCGCAGGCCTCCACGCTCTCCCGAAGGTCGGCCAGCTGCTGCTCGACGTCGCGGAGGGAGTCGAAGTAGTTCTCCAGCACCTGCTTGTCCGAGGTTCCAACTCGGTTCATCAGGGCTTGGCTCTCCGACTTCGCGTTGTCGAGGATTGAAGCGCGGGTGGCGACCAGCCGCTCCAAGGCTGCATCGCTGTGTCCGACGCCCTTGGGAAACAGTCGCGCGAACACGGCGAAGGGGTTGTTCTCCGGCGGCAGCGGCTGATGCGGTCCCGCCCATGCGGAGCAGGCTCGAGCTTCGGCGCCCTTGATGACGTTCACGCCGAGCTGGAGCGACGGGATGGGCGTCAGGCCTTCCCACTCTTGGGCGAGTCGCTGGTCGATGGAGATCCCCGTCGCGCCATCGGGGTCGGGATCTCGGCCGGTCAGCGAGGCCATCGAGGTGTGACCGTAGGCACCTTTGCACTGCAGGTTCTGCAGCACGACCATGTCCTGCTTGTGTGCGGCCAGAGGCGCGAGGATCGGGGACAGCTCGAAGTCAGTCGGTCCCCCCGGGCCCTCGGGGCATACCCAGTTGTCGACGACGGTGCCGTTGGGCTGCGTCCAGCTGACGAAGCGTCGAGGCGGCGCGTCGTCGCCGGCGCGAGCGGTGCGCGGCAGCATGGCTTCGAGGAAGGGCAACGCGATGGCGGTGCCTGCGGTGCCGGTGAGGAAGGTGCGACGAGAAAGGGTCGAGAATCGTGGCATGGCTCAGTCCTGCGGGGCGACGCGCTGGGCAAAGGCTTCGGAGGCGACGATCTCGACCAGCAGCGCCTGCAGGTCATCGCCGCTGTCGACCATCGCGGTCGACAACTCGTCGAGGACGCACCTGTCCTCGGTGGAGGGCTCGCGCCCGATGGCAAACTCGAACATCTGCTCCGTCGCGCAGCTGCGCACGAGGTCGCTGGTGGCCAGGGCTTTGGACAACCCCAACGCGCCTTCCACCGCGCTGTCGCTGACGCCCACGAGGTCGGCGGACGCGTCGATCGGCAGCCCGTTCTCGGCATCTCTCCAGCGACCCGTCGTGTCGAAGTGCTCCAGCGCGAAGCCGGGCGGGTTGATCAGCGCGTGGCAGCCGGCGCAGGCCGGGGCGGCCGTGTGCTGCCCGATGCGCTCGCGCGAGGTGGCGTCCTGGTCGATGTCCGGAAGCGGAGGCACTTCGTCGGTCGCCGCCAGCGTGATGTGCTGGCACAGCAGCTTGTTCTGCACGAAGACGCCGCGGTGGATGATCTGGGCATCCGCGTTGCGGCCGATCGCCATCAGCAGGCCCGCCTGGGACAGCAGGCCAAACTGCTGCTCGGTCGGGTCTCCTTCGACGATGCTGAACTCGGTCTGGTCAGCGGGGACCAGTCCGTCGCCGTAGAACTGGCTGAGCGCGCCGTTGCGTACGCGGACCGGCGAGGTGAACAGCTCGGCCAGGCTCGCTCCGCGGTTCCAGAAGATCTCGCGGAAGTACATCCGCGTCTCTTCTTCGAGCGCATTGGTGAGCTCGGGGACGAGCTCGGGATAGAGCTCCGAGTCCCTGCTGACGAGCGAGATGTTCTCGGCCGTCGTCCATTGCATGAAGAACGCGTCGATCGCCTGCTCGGCCCGAGGGTCTTCGAGCAGCCGCTGCGCAGCCTCGGCGCGCGCCTGGGGCGTACTGAGGTCGCCGGAGGCCGCCGCTTCGAGGAGCGCGTCGTCGGGCGTGCTGGCCCACAGCAGGAACGACAGCCGGGAGGCGATCTGCCAGTCGTTCAGCTGCGCCCGCTCTCCGGGTTCGCCGCCGGGCTGCTCGAGGAACAGGAAGTGCGGCGAGACCAGCAGGGCCTGCAGCATGATGTCTGCCGACGCGTCCGCGGTGTCTCCAGCATCCATCCGGGCGGTGAAGATGGCGTGATAGCGATCGATCTCCTCGTCGCTCAGCGGGCGCCGGAACACTCGGAGCCCCTCGTCGCGCAGATACGCGTCGACGCAGGCGTCGTCGAGCGAGCAGGGGAACCACCCGGGTTCTTCGGTCGAGAGGGTCTCGGCCACGAAGCGCGCCGCGTCGAAGTACTTCGAGGTCGCACCCGGCGTGAGGGCCTGGCCTGCGGTGGTGCGAAAGTTCGCCCCGTGGGAGTCGCTGGGCAGCATCTGCGCGGGTGGCTCGACGCCGAAGAGGTCGCGAACCGTGTTGCGGTACTCGGCGCTCGTCAGGCGTCGCATCGCGGTCACGCCCAGCGGTGCGTCGGCGCAGGCGCCCGCGGGCACGTCGCCGGTGCTGCCATCACCGGAGTCGGTGTCGGTCTCGTCTGCGCCGTCATCCGCACCGTCCGAGCCGGTCTGCGTGTCCTCACCGGGGTCCAGACCGCCCCCGTAGCCGGAGTAGCAGCCCGAGCACAGCGCCATCACCAGGAGCGGCGCGGCGGAGCAACCCCGCCCGACCATTCTCGTTCGCACGGCGCCATACAGGCCGTCGGTTCCATCCAATCTCGTCCCCAGTCCCATCATGGATCAGTGTTCCGGATCCGCCGCTCGCCGCCAATCGGCAGGGTGCCCGTACCGCGTGGATTTCTCGAAATTCGGGCCGTAGAAGGTGCTTTGGAGGGGTTCGGCGGCTGCGATGGATGCGCGAGCAATCGAGCCTGGTGGTCCGGGTCGGTCAAAGGACCGATGCGACACCGGACCCCGTCACTCACACCAGCTCGGTCAGCACGCCCTGCTCGAACTCGGGGTCGCCAAAGGTGTCGTCGGGGACGCCGAGCAGATGCAGCATCGACAGCAGCAGCCGCGTCGCGTGAATGCCGAAGCCGTGCTGCTCCAGGCCCTTGACCAGCGGGAAGACGAGGTTGCGGCCCGTCTCGAGCGCGCCACCGGCCTCGCCATACAGCACGTAGGGCATCAGCTTGGAGTAGTGCGAGAGGTTGAGCTGCTCGGGCAAGAAGCTGACCGGACCGTTGGGGCCATACTCGTTGTTGCTGAAGACCAGCGAGTTGAACAGGATCGATGAGCCGTCGACGTCCGTGGCGGCGGAGAGGCGATCGAGCAGCCCGGCCAGCTTGGCGCTGTGCCATTGGTCGATGAGCGTGAGCGTCTCGGTGTTGCCCGTCTCGACCTGGTGCGAGAACCCGTGCCAGTCGGTCCCGTCGGGGACGCCGTCGATGAAGGGGAACATGCGGTAAGCCCCGCCGGCGCCCGAGACGTTGAGCGTGATGATCCGGGTGAGGTCGCACTGGAAGGCGATCGCGATCAGGTCGCACTGCAGATCCAGCACCTCCGGCACGCGCGCGTTGTCCAGCCACCAGGGGTCGTCGGGTCCGGGCGCCTCGGGAAAGACTGGGGACCCGCAGGCCTGCGCGTGGTCGCGTAGATCGGCCAGCTGCTGCTCGACATCACGAAGCGAGTCGAAGTAGTTCTCCAGCACGATCTTGTCCGCGCGGCCCACCCGGCCCATCAGGTCCTGGCTCTCGTCCTTCGCGTTGTCGAGGATGGACGCCCGCTTGGCGATCAGCCGGTCGAGCGCCGCGTCGCTCTCGCCCACGCCGTTGGGGAACATCCGGGAGAACACCGCAAACGGGTTGCTCTCGGGTGCCAGCGGCTGCTGCGGGCCGGCCCACGAGATGCAGGACGTGGTCTCGGCGCCGTCGCCGATGTTCACGCCGAGCTGCAGCGAGGGGATGGGCGTCAGGCCCTTCCAGGCCTGGGCGAGCCGCTGGTCCAGTGAGATACCGGTCCCGGTGAGGACCGGGTAGCCCTCGTCCAGCGGTGCCCGACCCGTGAGCGAGGTGATGCAGTGGTGTCCGTAGGACCCCCGCAGCTCCAGGTTCTGCAGGACCACCATGCTCGCCTTGTGGGCGGCGAGCGGCTCGAGGATCGGCGAGAGCTCGAAGTCGGTCTGCCCACCGGGCCCTTCGGGGCAGACCCAGTTGTCGATCACGGTGCCGTTGGGCTGCGTCCAGGTGACGAAGCGCAGCGGCGCGGCGTCATCGCCCGCGCGGGCGGATCGAGGCAGCATTGCCTCGAGGAAGGGCAGCGCGATGGCGGTGCCGGCGGTGCCGGTGAGGAAGGTGCGACGGGAGAGGCTCGGGACTCGTGGCATGGCTCATTCCTCGGGGGCAACGCGTTGGGCAAAGGCTTCGGAGGCGACGATCTGGACCAGCAGCGCCTGCAGGTCATCGCCGCTGTCGAGCATCGAGGCCGACAGTTCATCGGTGATGCAGCTGTCATCGCCGGTGGGCTCACGCCCGATGGCAAACTCGAACATCTGCTCCATCGCGCAGCTTCGGACCAGGTCGCTGCTGCCCAGCGCCGCGGACAGCTCCAGGGCGCCGTCGACGGGACCATCGCCCAGGCCCAGGATCTCGGCCGAGGCGTCGATCTTCAGGCCGCGCTCGTCGTCGCGCCAGCGGCCGGTGGTGTCGAAGTGCTCCAGCGCGAAGCCGGGCGGGTTGATGAGGCTGTGGCACCCGGCGCACGTCGGCGCTGCGGTGTGTTGCGCGACCTGGTCGCGGGAGGTTGCGGCCGGGTCGACCTCGGGCAGCGGCGGGACCATGTCGGTGCTGGTCAAGGTGATGTCACTGCAAAGCAGCTTGTTCTGCACGAAGACACCGCGATAGATGATCTTGGTCTCGGTGTTGCGCCCGATCGTCATCAGCATGCCCGCTTGGGACAGCATGCCGAAGGCCTCGTCGCTCACGTCGCCTTCGACGACGGTCATCTCGGTCTGATCGGCGGGGACGAGGTCGTCGCCGTAGTAGGCGCTCAGGGCTCCGTTGCGCACCCGGACCGGCGACGTGAACAGCTCTTGCAGGCTGGCGCCGCGATTCCAGAAGATCTCGCGGAAGTACAGCCGGGATTCCTCTTCGAGCGCGGCGGTCAGCTCGGGCGTGACCTCGGGGTGCAGCGCGGGATCCTTGGCCACCAAGGAGATGTTCTCGGCCGTCAGCCACTGCATGAAGAACGCGTCGACGGCGTCCTCGGCTCGGGGGTCCTCGAGCAAGCGCTCGGCCATCTCGGCGCGCGCGCTCGGGCTGCCAAGCTCCCCGGCGGCGGCGGCGTCGAGCAGCGCATCATCGGGCGTGCTGGCCCACAGCAGGAAGGACAGGCGCGAGGCGATCTGCCAGTCGTCCAGGTCGACCCGCTCGCCCGGATCGCCGTCGGGCAGCGTCAGGTACAAGAAATTCGGCGACACCAGCATCGACTGCAGCATCGTGTCGGCTGCCTCGGTCGGCGAGTCGCCCACGTCCATGCTGCGGGTGAAGATGGTGTGGTAGCGGCTCACCTCGTCGTCCGACAGCGGGCGCCGAAAGATCTGGCGCCCTTCGTCGCGCAGGTGGTCGTCGACGCAGCCGTCGTCGAGGGTGCACGGGAACCATTGCGGGTCGGCGGCGGCGCGGCGCTCGGCCACGAAGCGCGCCGCGTCGAAGTACTTCATGGTCGTGGCCGGGGTCAGCATCTGGCCAGCCGTGGACCGGAAGTCGCGCGGTCGCCCGTCGGTGGGCAACATCTCCAGCGGCGGGGGCTCGACGCCAAAGAGGTCGCCGATGGTGTTGCGGTACTCGTCGGCGGTGAGCCGTCGCAGGACCGTGGCGCCCATCGGAGCGTCGGCGCAGGCCTGCGCTGGCTCGCCCCCGTCGCTGCCGTCGCTTCCGTCCGCGTCAGCGGGGTCGCCTCCGCGGGTCTCGGTGCCTCCCTCGGTGTCGCCCTGTGCGGCTGGGCTCTCGCCAACCCCGACGTAGCAGCCCGAGGACAACCCCAGGAGCAAGACCGTCCCGGTGATCGCGACGGTGCGCTGCCCGTCGGGTGTCTGGAACGTCTTGCCGAGTGTCATCCCTACGAGTGTTCCGGTTCGCCGCTCCCCCGCCTATCGGCAGCCTGTACGAACGCTGCGGATGGCCGAGATCGGCGCGACAGGTCGCTCTCGGACCCATTGCAGGGTCCAGGGCTGGAACCCGCCAGGCCGGCGGCTCGGTCGGAAGTCGGTCATCTGACCGATGCGACACCGGCCCTTGCCGAGGCCACTGCGCGGGCATGGGCTTCGCTTCGGGAGCCGTGATAGCGTTCGGCCCAGGCGAGCGTGGGGGAGAGCAAGACGACCGTCCGGATGGTGAAACGCGGCGACCCGTCGCGCGCGTCCCGTTGGAGGCTGATGGTCACCACGGGCAAGTCGGCTGGGACCAGCTTCGTGCTCGAGCCCGGGGAGATCATCATCGGGCGTGACGAGGGGGCGGGGATCCGGCTCAAGGACTCCGGCGTGTCCCGCAACCACGCGCGCCTGGTGTTCTCCGAGGACGGCCGTCTGCTGGTGTGCGATCTCGAGTCCACCAACGGCACCTTCGTCAACGACGTCCGGGTGCAGCTCTCCGCCATGCAGTCGGGCTGGCGCCTCCGCATCGGCCCCGACGCGGAGCTGCGCTTCGAGCCCGCCTCCGACGATGCGGAGGCCATCTCCCTTCGCCCTCGGGAGCTCGACGTCGCGCGGCTGGTCGCCCAGGGCCTGACCAACCCGCAGATCGCCGAGCAGCTGGGCATTCGCCCGCGCACCGTCGCCACGCACCTCGAGAACGCGTACCGCCGGCTGGGCATCGGCTCGCGCGCGGAGCTGGCCCGCTACGTCTCGTCCCACGGCCTGGTGTGACGGTGGCCTGAGCCCGGACGGGACGTCGTTTCGCAGACCGGCCCGCAACTGACGCGGAGTCGGCGCGGGCCAGTTGCCGGAAACCGCCTCCGATGCAAGGATGCGCCCGCCTGCAGGCCCTTTCGGGCCGCGGCTGGACGCACCTGCGATGAGCAACAATCAGAATTCCTTTGGCGCCCGTTCCACCCTCGCCGTCGGCGACAAGAGCTACGAGATCTTTCGGCTCGACGCGTTGAGCAAAGCGGGGGTCGGCCACGTCGACAAGCTGCCGTTCTCGCTGCGCGTGCTGCTGGAGAACCTGCTTCGCAACGAAGATGGCAACGCGGTCAGCAAGGGCGACATCGAAGCCGTCGCCGGCTGGAACGCCTCGGACACGCCGTCGGTGGAGATCGCCTACCACCCCGCCCGCGTCATCCTGCAGGACTTCACGGGCGTCCCGGCCGTCGTGGACCTGGCCGCGATGCGCGACGCCATGGTGGCCCTGGGCGGCACGGCCGATCAGATCAACCCCGAGCAGCCCGTGGACCTGGTGATCGACCACTCGGTGCAGGTGGATCACTACGGCACCGAGGCCTCGTACGGCCTCAACGTGAAGCTCGAGTACCTGCGCAACCACGAGCGCTACCTGTTCCTGCGGTGGGGCACTGAGGCGTTCCAAAACTTCCGCGCGGTGCCTCCGGGCACCGGCATCGTGCACCAGGTCAACCTCGAGTACCTGGCGCGCACGGTGTGGACCAAGGAGAAGGACGGGGTCACGCAGGCCTACCCGGACACCCTGGTGGGCACCGACTCGCACACCACCATGATCAACGCTCTGTCGGTGCTGGGCTGGGGCGTGGGCGGTATCGAGGCCGAGGCCGCAATGCTGGGCCAGGCGATCTCCATGCTCGTCCCGCAGGTGGTCGGTTTCAAGCTCGAGGGCAAGCTGCCCGAGGGCGCCAACGCCACCGACATGGTGCTCACGGTCACCCAGATGCTTCGTGCGCACGGCGTGGTGGGCAAGTTCGTGGAGTTCTACGGACCCGGCCTCGACCACCTCTCGCTGCCCGACCGGGCCACGATCGCCAACATGGCCCCCGAATACGGCGCCACGTGCGGGTTCTTCCCGATCGACGACGAGGTGCTCTCGTACCTGCGCTTCACCAACCGCCCCGAGGAGAGCGTGCAGCTGGTGGAGGCCTACGCCAAGGAGCAGGGCCTGTTCCGGACCAAGGACACCCCCGACCCGGTGTTCACCGCCTCGCTCACCCTCGACCTGTCGACCGTGGTGCCAAGCATCGCGGGACCCAAGCGCCCGCAGGACCGCATCGAGCTGACCAAGTCGCAGGACGCGTGGCGCGAGCTGGTGAAGAAGGAGGTCCCCGAGGCCGACCGTGGCAAGACCGTGTCGGTCGACCACAAAGGCCAAACCTTCGAGTTTGGCAACGGCAATGTGGTGATCGCGGCGATTACGTCGTGCACCAATACGTCCAACCCCAGCGTGCTCGTGGCGGCTGGCCTGGTGGCTCGCAAGGCGCGAGCGCTGGGTCTGCAGACCAAGCCGTGGGTCAAGACCAGCCTTGCGCCGGGCTCGCGGGTGGTGACCGACTACCTGGAGAAGGCCAACCTGATGGACGACCTGCAGGCGCTGGGCTTCAACACGGTGGGCTATGGCTGCACGACGTGCATTGGCAACAGTGGTCCGCTGGATCCGCCGATCGTCGAGGCCATCAACAAAGGCGACTTCATCGCCACGTCCGTGCTTTCGGGCAACCGCAACTTCGAGGGCCGCATCGGTCCCAACATTCGCGCCAACTACCTGGCCTCGCCGCCGCTGGTGGTGGCCTACGCGCTCAAGGGGCACCTGGACTGGGACCCCTACGAAGAGCCCATCGGCCAGGACAAGGACGGCAACGACGTGTTCATGAAGGACATCTGGCCCACGCCCAAAGAGGTGTCGGAACTGGTCCTCGAGTGCCTGGGTCAGGGGCAGTTCGAGAAGCAATACGGTGAGGTGTTCAAGGGCGACGAGAACTGGCAGAAGCTCGAGACCCCCAAGGGCCAGAGCTACGCCTGGGAAGCGGACAGCACCTACGTGCGCAACCCGCCCTACTTCGAGGGCATGCGCCCCACGCCCGACGCGCTGGAGGACATCAAGGGCGCGCGCTGCCTGGCCAAGCTGGGCGACTCCGTCACCACTGACCACATCTCCCCCGCCGGCTCCATCCCCAAGGACGGCCCGGCCGGAAAGTACCTGCAGGAGCACGGCGTCAAGCCGGTCGACTTCAACAGCTTCGGCAGCCGCCGCGGCAACCACGAGGTGATGATTCGCGGCACCTTCGCCAACATCCGCCTGCGCAACCAGCTCGCCCCCGGCACCGAAGGCGGCTGGACGCGGCATCAGCCCACCGGCGAGGAGATGTCGATCTTCGACGCCGCCGAGAAGTACAAGGCCGACGGCGTGCCCCTGGTGGTGCTCGGTGGAACCGAGTACGGCACGGGTTCGTCGCGGGACTGGGCCGCGAAGGGCACGATCCTGCTCGGCGTGAAGGCCGTGATCACCAAGAGCTTCGAGCGGATCCACCGCAGCAACCTCGTGGGGATGGGCGTGCTGCCGCTGAACTTCAAGGACGGCGACAGCGTGGAATCGCTCGGGCTGACGGGTAAGGAGACGTTCGACCTGACCGGGATCTCGGGCGGCCTGAAGCCCGGGCAGACGGTGAAGGTCGTCGCGACGGCGGAGGACGGGACGAAGACCGAGTTCGAGTGCGTGGCGCGGCTGGATACCCCCAATGAGGTGGAATACTACCGGCACGGCGGGATTCTGCAGTACGTGCTGCGGAACAAGCTGGCGTAGTCGGGGCGGTAGGGCTCGCGGACTGAGAAGGCGTGGCTCGTTGGAGTCACGCCTTCTTTCGTAGGGCACCGGTCCCATACGTGGTGCGCAAAATGGGGCCCATCGCCGCCGGGCTTGGAGAGCTACAATCAGCGGGTGAGCGAGGACGCGGAGCGACACGAACGGGCGTTGGCTCGAGGGGGCTACCCCAGCCGCGAAGGCGGGATGGAGCTACTTGCAGGGGTCGCGGAGGTTGACTCCACACCGTCCGAGAGAATCGCGCAGGTGGGGGGCGGCCGGCTGATGTGGTGGGGTCCGATTCTCCTTCCGCTGTTCCTGGGACTGGCCCCCGTCAGCTGCGGCGGCGGATCCAGCCAGGATGACACCGATGATCCCGCGAGCCCGAGCCTGCGTGTCCTGTACTTGAACTTCGGCGGAGTCGAGCTGAGTCGAGCAGAGGCTGACGACGCCACATCGGACCTCACTGCGATCGACGCCTTGGCGAGGACCCACCTCCCACACTCCGGCTCGTTCGGGTGCGAAACGGTGGCCGAAGTCGTCGCCGAGCACTTCGCCCCGTTCGAGCTCGACATCGTCTGTGAGCGCCCCGACGCGGGCGCATACACGATGGTGGTCGTGTCTTCCCCCGGAGAGCTGCCCGGTGGCCAGGAACTTCAACGGCAGGGGCCACCGCCCGACTGTGGCAACACCAACGAGTCGAACGTGGGGCTTGTCGAGGTTGCGGCCGGAGCAAGTGTTGATGTGGAAGCGGTTGCGGTCGCGGTCGCGGTGAGCCACGTAGCCGGAATCACCTACGGGCTGGACGAGGGACACGACTTTCCACTGGACCTCGCCTCCTTCGACGCCAGTGCCGATGCGACCTGGTTCGACATGTGCTTCCCCATCTTCGACGAACTCAGCTGCCCGGAGCAGAACCTCGCGAACTGCGGAGCGGAGGACCTCCAGAACTCCTATCTGGAGCTTGCGGCGGTGCTCGGGGAACGATGAACAGGACCCTGCGGTTCGCGGCACGCCCGCGGATACGTCGGAAAGGGCAGTTCCACGGTGTTCGACAGCAGGAGCAGCGGAGCAGGGCAGCCCCGAACATCCAGCGGGGAACCGTTCGGGTAGAAAGGGACGGGCTTGGGACCAACTCTGTTCGTGTTCTGGAAGAAGACGGCGTCAGCTACGCTCCAGCCGAGCAGGGGTTTCTCATGCGACCGCTGCCGCGAGCTTTGCGAGCGCGTCGACTCGGCGGCCGCGTTCTCCCCGTGGCGGGGCGGTGGAGGGCGTGCGCGCTGGGATGTCGTCGTAGGTTCGTCCGTCGAGATCGCGGCCGGCGATCTTCTTGCGGAGGCCGCCCCACTGCTTGAAGAAGAACTTCACGTCGGCGGCTTCGCACTGGTCGCGGATCGAGAGGACCCACTCCTTTTTCATCGGTCGCGCTCCCGGCCCGCTTTCGCCGCCGACGATCACCCAGTCGATGCCGGTGAGGTCGACCTCGCCCAGGTCCTCGAGCAGTGGTTCGACGGAGAGGAAGCGGACGGCGGCGCGGATGTTTCGCAGCTCGTTGATGCGGGGGAGGCCGTGCTTGCGGTTCTCGACGGAGACGCCGAGCCAGATGTGGGGCTGCTCGACGAGGGGGCGGGGGAAGGCGTGGGAGAGCTCGCGCAGGCGGGAGGCTCGCTTGGTGAGCACCTGGTAGATGTGCCAGTTGGCGGCGTTCATCGCCTCGAAGACAAGCTGCGCGTAGTCGGTGGGCACGCCCTCGTGGAAGAGGTCGCTCATCGAGTTGACGAAGATGAGCCGCGAGCGGGCCCATCGCAGCGGGTCGGCGAGCTTCTCGGGGATGAGCCGGAGGTCGAAGCCGTGCTCGTAGGGATGGCCGGGGGTGCCGCGCCAGCGCTCGGAGAAGGTCTCGGCGTAGCAGTGCTTGCAGCCGGCGGAGACCTTGGTGCACCCGCGGACGGGGTTCCAGGTGGCGTCGGTCCACTCGATGGTGCTTCCGTCGCTCATGGGGGGTACGGGAGCATGGGGGGATCGGGGGGTCAAGGGTTGGGTGCGGCGGGGGTCAGTCGAACTCTCGGCGACGGGTGGTGGATAGCTTGACCGAGGGGATAGAGCGTCCGCGTTCGCTCGCGAACACGATGTTCATCCGGTCCTTGAGCTTTTTCCGCCTGGCGACAGAGATCATCGCGGCTTCACGGTGGGTAGACGTGGGCGCTTCCGGCCTCACCTAGTCCCAACCGAGATCGCGCAGGAGGAACTCGATCTTCTCAAGAGCGAAGTCCGGGAAGCTCGGACAGTAGTCGACGACGTGTCCGCGGTCGAACTTGCCCTCACGCAAGCCGGTGCGGAGGCTTGCCGAGAGATCTTTCGTCCTGGTCGTCGAACGGAGGGTCTTGGTCCGCTTCGGTGTCACGACTCTGTACACTGCAGGTAGCTGAAGAGCTTCGGCGTACCGCACCGCGTCACTGCGAGTACGGCTATGGATCTGTTCAAGCCAGGCGCGTCGTTCCTCAAGGTCCGTCTGCCAGTTCTTTGCCTTGGAGAGGTCCATGAGCTTCAACTGAACGGCCTCGTGAGCGGAGATTTGGTCGCAGAAGTCGACGACGTTGATCGTCTCGGTCCCGCCGAACGCTGGCCCCCTCAGTCCGCGCCCGAGCATCTGGGCATAGAGCACCGGGCTCATCGTGGGCCGGGCCATGAAGAGTGTTTGAACACGGGGGAAGTCGACGCCCATGATGTAGAGGTTCACGGCGATGAGTACGTCGATTTCACCTCGCCGAAAGGAGCTGTAGATCAGCTCCCGATCATCGTTGGAGAGGGTGTTTCCAATCGAGGGCGGAACCACGAGGCGTACGTCGCTGGGCAGCTCACCTGTGTGCGCCACCTGGATTCTTGGCTTGGGTCGTCGTCGAGCGAACGCGCAAGCGAGGTCATTGGCGTGCTTGGTGTTGATCGCGAATACGAGGGTCTTGCCGTGCTCCTCGGAGGACCACGCTCGGGCGATGACTCGGTTGCGATGTTCGTGATTGAACTCCTTGAGGACGCTCTGCTTGAAGTCGAACCCCTTGAAGCTGCTCTCGTTCAGGTCGATGGAGACGCCCGTCGGCACCTCTTCGTGTCGTTCCGTCGCAAGGACCGGACGGCCAAGAGCGTCTGGGGCCGCTCGGATCTCCTCCCGGTCGCGCAACACGACCGGGCCGAAGAAGCCTCGAAGTTCGGGGATCTCTTTCCAGTCTGTGCGGAACGGAGTCGCGGTCAGACCGAGAGAGAACTTCGTCGGGTGAAGGTCGAAGAGTGCCGGCATCATCTGACGCTCGGCGGACGCACCCCAGTGAGCCTCGTCGACCACAATCAGGTCGAAGTCTCGATCGACGACCTGAGACGACCTCGACGCTTTGCTGAGCGTGCGGAAAACGATGTGGAACGCCTCGTCGCTGGATCCGTTGACAAGCCGAGGCGGCTCGATACGGACCTGAGGCAGGCGGGCAAACGGGCGTTTCCACTCGAATGTGTCGCTGGCCTGAGTGAGAAGCTCCTTGTGTGGCGCGACCCAGAGGACACGTGTGTCGGGTCGGCTGATCACGTGCCTGAGGACGAAGCGGGCCGCGACGACCGTCTTTCCCGTACCGGTTGGGAGGGAGAGGAGAGCACCGTCTTTACGCGACTTGTACACTTCTAGCAGCTCTGCCAGGGCCTCTCGCTGGAAGGGAAGGAGGGAACGAAGTTGGCGCTCGCCGGAAGCGATCAGCTCTTCGACAAAGGAGTCAGGATCCAGGGGCTCGGAGTAGTCGGCCCATAGGGTTTCGAATGTCGCAACGACTTGGTCGAACCCCTGGTCCCTCTCGTGCAAGACAGCGTTGATCTCGATATTCTTGTGTATGCCGCGATTGGTGAAGTTGGAGGATCCGATCACGGCACACCTCGAGGCATCGTCTCGCTCTGCGAGGAGCAGCTTGAGGTGCGGAACGTGGTCCTCCGTCCCTGGCTTGAGCTGTCGGACCTCTAGCCCCGGGATCGACAGCGCCGCAAGGTCCTCGGCTTCGTCCCTGCGAATGCCGGATGGCGGTACGAGCAGGAGCCGGGTGCACGCTCGGGGCAGGAGGACGCCCAGCTGGTCGAGCGCTCTACGCTCGACCACGTACGACACGGCATCAACGCGAGTTGTGCTCTGGTCGGCAAGGAGGTTACAGGTGAGCTCCGCGAAGCTATCCTGCTGGGAATTGAGAAGGTCCGACCGAACCACGAACGGGCCGGGGAGCTTGGGCGTAGGCGCTCCGAGGTTGCCGAAATCGAGTTGCTCAGTGCTTCGTTTGATCATCCGTTGGTTCCTTCGTCCACTTCGCGCTCCTACACCGCCGCCGCGATCAGCTCCGCATCGTAGTCACCGCGCGGCGGTCTTGGGAACCTGCGCAGCAGTGGTTTGAGTTCGTCGAAGATCTGCAGGGAGGTCGATCGAACCACGCGCGTCGGCGAACTCCCGCTTCAGCCATCGGGGCGAGCGTCCGACAAGCTCGCGGATGGCGGAGATCACGTCGTCACTGGAGTCTGGCTGGGTGCCCGACGTCGCCCGAGCCGGACGAGCATCGTCGTCCGACCCGAGCGCGCCTTGCTCAGAACTGGGGCAGGGCGAGGAGGTTGTTGGTTTCGCGGCCGTCGGCGACGGTCTTGAGGTGGGGCGGGTGGGCGTTGACGACGACGACCTTGGCGTCGCTCGCGTTGCCCGGACCACGGACGTAGACGTCGTTGCCCTCGTTGATGTAGCCGACCATCGTCTCGCGGGTGTTGTCGCCAGAGCGGCCGTGGGAGGGCTGTTCCCAGCGGACGTGGGAGATGTGCTGGACTCCCGTGCCGTCGCGCAGGCGGATGTGTGTGATGTAGACCATTCGAGGTGGCGTCCTTTGTCGGCGTGATTGCCGTTGCGGGAAGTCCACTCGGGGGGCGGTGGAAGCTGAAACCTTGGGGCGATGAAAAGCTCAACAACGGGTCACTCCAGCTCCCCTACACGAACGGGCCTGAACTCAGGCTTTCGAGCCGTCCCTCCGGCCGGCCTTCGTCCGTATTGCACCGCGAGTCGGCGGACTACAATGCGGCGGGGTTCAGCTTCCGTCGCGTCGGGAGTGGAGACCTCGGACCTCGCCATGGCTCAGACACCCCAACCCGATCCTCGTTGGATCTTCGACGCTTTGCCTCCCTCGGGAACGCGGCGAGGAGGCGACCCGTCGGAGCACGCGTTCCGGCATGACCTCGCCACGTTTGTCCGTGAGGTGGTCCAGAACGCAAACGACCAAGCGGTCGGCGCACCGAGGGTGTCACTCGACCTGCACGAAGTCTCCGGGCCTGCGTTCGAGGCGTTTCGGAAAGCCGTCGCATGGGACACGCTCGAACCCCACCTTCGTGGGGCTCACTCGACGCGTGCCGGCGCTCGTGTTGTGGAGCACCTCGACCGCGTCCTCGAGAAAGACCGAATTCTTCTGCTGCGGGTGTCCGACCACAACACCGTCGGCCTCACGGGAGAGGAGAGTGAGGGCGAGTCGCATTTCCGCGCGCTGTGCAAAGACACCCTGTTCAGCCACAAGCAGAGCGAAAGTGCAGGTGGAAGCTACGGCCTCGGAAAGTCCGTCCTCTGGGCCTTCTCGGGCCTCTCGACGGTTCTGTTCGCGTCTCGCCTCCAGGAAGACCCGAAGGGGTTCACGTCGCCGCGGGTCATTGGTCGCACCGAGCTTCCGTCTCACGCGGTCGATGGAGAGGGATTCACGGGCTCTGGTTGGTTCGGCCGGGTCGTCGATCTCGAGCATGGCTTTCTGCGCGCGGAATCGTTGTGGGGCAGAGCGGCTGCCGCCCTTGCGGAGAACCTTCACCTCGATCGCGATGAGACATCCGGAACCTCCATCCTCATCCTCGGCTTTCGCGATCCCACGGCTGACGTGCGTGGGACCGTGGACGCGATGCAGAAGGCGATCCGCGCGGCCGCGGCCCGCAACTTCTGGCCGGCCATGGAGCTGGCCACGCGCGGTTTAAAGGTCGACGTAGGCGGAGCAGCCGTCCGACCGGCCGAAATCTCGAACGCCAGTCCCTTCGTCGAGTGTTGGCGAGGGCGTCATCGAGCGGTCGACGTGCTTGAGGCCCCAGGAGATGTTGTCGTCCGCTCGATCTCGATCGATCTCCCGAAGCGACGCGACACGGGGAAGGCCGTCACGGGGCGCGTGGATCTCATTGTGAAGCTCGCCGACGACGGACACAACGACGCCAACACCGGAGAGGTCGCGATGTTCCGTGGCGCCGGGATGGTGGTTCGCTACTGGGACCAGTCCGCCCTCGCGCGCTCGCTTCGCCCATTTCATGCCGTTGTCGCATGCGGGACGGGTCGATGCGAAGAGCCCGACGTAACCGATGATGCGATCGAGAGGTTCTTGAGGGCCGCCGAACCCCCCGGGCACGACCACTGGCATTCGACCCCCGCTCTGCGCGACTCCTTCCAGCGCGGGTACCTCAAGGCGCTCAAGAGGCTGGAGTCGGACATCGTCCACCAGCTGCGAGAAGCCCTCGCACCGTCGGTATCGCGGGGCATCCAGGGGCCCGACCGCCTGCGGGTCCGCTTTCCCATCGGCAAGTCTGGTGGCGAGGGTGGTGGCCCGAGCGCGTTTTTGTTCGAGCGTCTTCACGCGAAGTTCGATGGCGCACGCTGGAGCTTCCACGGCGCGCTCAAGCCTTCCGTAGCGAGCCGGCCCTGGCGCGCACGAATCCGCCTACACGAAGTGAGCGAGGACGGGCGGTCTCTCGATCCTGTTGCCATCGAGCGACTGGACACCGACGAAGGGGTCAAGGTCAGTATCGCCGATGGGGTCGCGGAGCTTGAGGCCGACTCCGGCATAGACCGGGTCGGATTCGAAGGATCGAGTGCGTATCAAGCCGTGACCTCGACACAGGCGCCCGAGCTCGGGCTCGAGGTCCTGGGACAGTTGAAAGAAGAGGAAGTTTCGAGGTGAGTGACACGCGGATCAAGCGCGAGCGGTTCCTGCCCTATGCGTACGGGCGCCTCGGCCTGCGTGCCGATCTCCGCCGGGTAGAGGTCGATGGCCATGCCTCGAGCGATGGTCTGGACCGTGACGCGCATCTGGTGGATCTGCGTGGGACCTGGTCGCGAGCACGCCTGACGTTCGTTGTGCCACCGCAAGACACCCTTCTCACGCAGGTTGTCCCAGATGCGGAGCGGTCAACGCCCCCGGTCGCTGTCTTGCTCGTCCTGCGGTGTCAGGCAACTCGACTACGGCGGGGCGTGGCAGCGTCGTTCGAACACACCGGCACCGAACTCGAGGTCACCATTGAGCTGGAGCGCGACGAACTCGCTGGCCACGCTGAGTTGCTGCCATACCTCGTGAGGACTGCGAATGGAAGCAGCGAGGCCGGGGGGTTCGCGCATCGGGTTGGGAACCGCATTGCGTCGGCGCGGCCCTGGAGCATTCGCGTCGATCTCCAACGAGCACCGAGCGGACGGAGTCTGGATGTACAGTTCAAGAGCTTCGGGAAAGACGAGTCGATCGCACTGGCCGACCGGGGCTCGATGTGGCGGTTGGAGGCGCAGGCCGAGACCCCGATCTTGTGGTCGAACCAGGACCACGGCAGCATCGCCGAACTGCTGCGTCACGAAGGGACGCGGGGTCGTCGAGCTTACCTTCGAGAGGTGGTGTTCGATCGGATCGGTAGCTCGGTTTGGACTCAGCTGTTCTTCGCGGCCACGGTGTCCATCCGTGAGAGCGATGGGTCGATCTACGGCTGGGAGCAATCGGTCCTCGATTTGCTGCTCCCCGACATGTACCCGGCGGTTCCGACCGCGGAGGGACGGTTGAAGTATCTCCGTCAGGAACTCGACGACCTCCCCCAGGTGCTGGCACGGCTCGATGCGGCGCTACAGCGACGTGACAACGGGATTCAACACCTCACGCGACTGGTGGAGGCACTGTGACGGCGACGCTACTGAGACTGGAACGAACGGGCCGGCGGCTGGTGACGCCCGAACTTGCGCGGGGAGACGTCGAGCGCTACGCCGACGAGGCGTTTCGCGGCGACGTGGAGCCGCTGCCCCGTGACGTGGCGACGACAGACCTCGACGAGGCGATCGATGAGGTGATCGCGAACACGCGTCCGTTTGAGTCGAGCGAGGTCGACCCGTATGCCGCGCCTCGGATTCATCGGGCGCTGCGTCTGACCCGTCGAGAGGCCTCCGACATTGGCATCTGGCGATTCCTCGCGGTCGTTCACCGCCCGGACTTCATTCGACATCGGTGGGAGTTCCGCTCCTGGGCGACGATGAAGACGCGCTTTTGGGACCTCGGTACGCGGCCGGATTCAAACTCGTTCTACCGGCTGTGGTGGATCGCCGAACTCACTGTCAATGGCGACGACTACACGTTGACCGAGCGGGTCCTGCGTTCGCAGTCGTTGACGAACCCGATCTTCATCCGGTCGTTGAGCTTCTACCGCCCCGCGGTTGAGGCGGCTGTGGAGGTGTTGGCTGATTCCCCCAGTTCCGTGGTGGAGCAGGTTCTGCTGAAGCTGCAACGGTTTGGCAGTGTGGTTCCGCTCGAAGGGTTGGATCGTGACGCGATCGCGGGGGTGCTGCGAGGGTGGGTCGAGGCGGAGTGAGGCATCGGCGGCCGCCTCAGAGCCCTACGAACCCGGCCCCGTTCTCGGCCAACCACGTCTTGCGGCTCTCATAGTCCGGCATCGCCCGCGCCACCCTCTGCCAAAACGCGGGCGTGTGGTGCTGCTCGTGCAGATGCGCGAGCTCGTGCACGACCACGTACTCGATCACTGCCGGCGGCAGCAGGATCGTGGCCCAGTGAAAGTTCAACACCCCGCGCGCGCCACACGAGCCCCACCGGTTGC
Organism: uncultured bacterium; assembly: GCA_963761755.1. Lineage (GTDB taxonomy): Bacteria > Myxococcota_A > Polyangia > Nannocystales > Nannocystaceae > CAJXVA01. The sequence continues at coordinate 9,193 of CAVXIC010000009.1, read as the reverse complement.
CCAGGTCCCGCACCTCGACCCCCGCGGGCTTCACGGCCATGCGGTCCTCATACATCCCGACCCTGCGCGTCAACCAGGGCGCGGCATGCTCGGTGTACCAGCGCTCGAAGTGCGCCCTCCCCTCGGCCTTCGCATCCCGGCGCATGCGGAAGCGGCCGTGGAGGAGCTTGAGGGGGCGGTCTTGGCTTCGCACGAGCTGGAGGCGATACGTCCGGCCCAGGTAGTGAAAACCCTCGCCGGTTCGCATCTCGCGGGCGGGTGCGTCGGACTGCAGCAGCTCCTTGGTGGCGAGCTTGGTGTACAGCCAGGTCTTGTTGTTGCGGACGAAGTCCTCGAGCACGGGGAGCTCGGTGCCCTTGGGGGCGTAGACGAGCAGCTCGCCGCCGCGGTCGACGGTGAGCTGCAGGGTCTTGCGCCGGGTGCTCCAGCGGACCTCGAGCTGGAGGTCGTCGACGGTGAGCACGGGAGTCACGAGACCAGCTTGTCGTGGTTGTGCTTGGCGAGTTCGAGGAGCTCGTCGATGGTCTCTCCGACACGCTCCCAGGGCACCAGCTCGGCGTCGTCGAGGGTGTGGACGAGCTTGGCGCGTAGGGCCTTGAGTGAGGCCGGACGCTGCCAGAAGTTGACCAGGCCGACCTGCTCGCGCACCTGGTCGACCAGGGCGATGGTGACCTCCCGGAGCTGGGCCTTGACGTCGGGGGAGAGGGCCTCGCGGCCGCCGAGCTTTTCGGCGATCAGGCCAAAGAACGGCGCCTGGGTCTTGGGGTCGAGGCCGGTGTCGTCCTCCTGGCGTCCGTGCTCGCGCTCGGCTCGATAGGTGAGGGTGAGCTGCTCGGCGAGCTCGGCCCAGTTGCCCTCGTACTTCTCGATGATCTCCTCGAGCCGCTCGCTGAGCTTCTTGAAGTGCTCGGGGTCCTCTTGGGCGTGCTGGCGGATGTGGTGGCGCAGGGCGTGCTCCATCTCGCTGGCCTTGGCGCGATTGGAGGGGGCCCGCTTGACGAGGTCGTCGAACTCGATGTCGAGCAGGTTGGTGGGGGGAATGGTGGGGTCGATGCCCAAGGAGACGACGTGGTCGTCGATGAGCTGGCGGACCTTCTCTCCCACCTCCTTGCCGATCGGGCGCTCGCTGCCGCGGTACAGGCGACGGGCCCGCTCGAACAGGGCGCTGTAGTGCTTGGCCTGCTTGGCGAAGGGCTTGGCCTCCGGCCGGGGCATGACGGTGTCGAGCGTGCCCAGAAACTGCTGCAGCATGACGTGGAACTGGGCGCGCTTCTTCTCGTCGCGCAGCAGGTCGAGGGCCTCCTGGTCGCTGCGGGGTCCGGCCTTGGGGTCGAGGGCGGGCGGCAGGTCGGCGAGGTGGGCCAGGTTGTGGTCGACGAGGCCGAGCATCATGACCATGGAGCTGGGCCACAGGGCTTTGCCGGCGCCGGCGCCCTTGTGGGCCGCGTGGAGCCGGTCGCCGACGACGTCGCGCACGGCGTTGTCGTGGGCGCTGCGCTCCTCCCAGCCGGCCAGGCTCTGGAAGGCTTGGTCGCCCAGGTTCAGGGCGTAGCGGCTGTGGCCGGCCTTGATCAGGGCGGTGAGGCCGGTGGCCAGGCCCTTCTTCTTGGAGGCGAGCTTGGCGTAGCGGGCGGGCTCGATCAGGGCCAGCAGCTTGAAGACGAGAGGCTCGACCTGCAGCACGAGCTGGTCGGCGGCGTCGTCGTGCTCGCTGCCGGGCAGTGTGGGTTCGAGGAGCTTGCGGACGGCGCTGACGACCTTCTGGTGGAGCTTGGGGTAGAGCAGGCCGTCATCCCCGGCGGGAGCGAGCAGGAGGGCCTCGAGGCGCTCGACGCAGTGCAGGGCGGCCCGGTGGCTGCCATCACCCAAGGTGGCGTTGCGGTCGGCATCGGCGACGCGGGGGTGGGCCCAGGAGCCGAAGCGCTTGGCGACGCGGTCGCGCTCGACGGGGGAGAGGTTTCCGGTGACGGCCAGGCCGTGCTCGGCGAAGAACTTCTCCAGGCGCAGGTGCTGGTCCCGCAGCTTGGGCAGCTCGCTGCCGGCGCTCTCGAGGGCGCCCTGGATGTCGTCCTGGGTGTAGACGGCGAGGGCCTCCTTGAGGTGGTTGGCGACGCCGTAGTAGTCGACGACCAGGCCGGTGCGCTTCTTCTCGTCGTAGGTGCGGTTGACGCGAGCGATGGCCTGGAGGAGCTCGGCCTCCTTGATGCTGCGGTCGAGGTAGAGCACCTGCTCGACGGGGGCATCAAAGCCGGTGAGCAGCATGGACTTGACGATCAAGAACGCGACGGGGCTGCACTTGTCCGGGTCTTGGTGGACCAGGGGACGCTTGAAGGCGGCGATGCGCTCCTTGATCTTGGCGCGGTCGGTCCAGGGTGCGTAGTCGGGGGTGTCGTTGTTGCCGCTGGAGATGACGGGGCAGAAGTCGAGCTCGCGCAGGCGCGGCAGCAGGCGGTGGGCGGTGCGTAGAAACTGTTGGGCGCGGGGCAGGGCGTCGGCCTGCTCGTCGTCGAGGGCCAAGGCGGCGGGGTCTTGGGCCTCGATGTCGGCGACGAGCTGGTCGCGGGCGGCCAGGAAAGCGTCGCGATAGCGCAGGGTGGCCTTGCGGCTGTGGGCGACGACCTGGGCCTTGTAGCCGTTGGGCAGGACGTTGGCGACGTAGTGCCGCAGCATGTCGCGGGCCTTGGCGGCGATCAGGGCCTTGGCCTCCATGACATGGCCCTTGGTGGCGTACTTCTTCTTGATCCGCTCGAGCTCTTCTTCGCTGCGCTCGATGAACATGTCCTCGAAGACCTCATCGAGGTCGCGGCCATCACAGACGGCGCCGCGGGTGGTGCGGCCCTCGTAGAGGATCGGGACGGTGGCGTTGTCGGCCTCGGCCTGGCGGATGGTGTATTTGTCGATGTAGTCGCCGAAGATCTGGTGGGTGCGCTTCTTGGCGCCCATGATGATCGGGGTGCCGGTGAAGCCGATCCGGGCGCAGTTGGGCAGGGCCTCGAGCAGGTTGGCGTGCAATCCACTGCCGTGGGACCGGTGGGCCTCGTCGACCATGACGAGGATGGAGTCGTCGTCGTTGAGCTGGCCAAAGGACTCGATGTGGTCGCTCTCGTCGATGCCGTCCTCGGCGGCGTCGGCATCGATCTCGTCGCCGCCGTCGCGATACTTCTGGATCATGGCGAAGACGAGTCCGGGGCCCTTGGTGGCCAGGGCCTTCTTCACCTGGGCAACGGTCTTGCAGACGGTGACGGGCTCGCCAGAGAGCTCGGCGGTGTCGGCGAGCTGGCTCTGCAGGGAGGTGCGATCGGTGACGACGACGACCTTGAACTTGCGCAGGTCGGGGTTGCTCCGCATGGCCCGCACGAGGAAGACCATGGTGAGGCTCTTGCCGGACCCCTGGGTGTGCCAGATGATGCCGCCGCGCCGATCGTGCTCACCGTCTTGGGCCCGGGTGTTGCCGTGCTGCAGGCGCTCGAGGGCAAACCGGACGGCGCGAAACTGCTGATACCGAGCAACGACCTTGATCGTGCGCCCGCCGGTGTTCATGTAGAGCAGGAAGTGCCGGACCAGGTCGAGCAGGTGGTCCTTGCGCAGCATGCCGGCGATGAGGAGCTGCTGGCTGTGCAGGGTATTGACGCCCAGCTGCTTGGCGACGTCTTCGCGCGGGATGGGGGCGGTGTCCTTCCACGCCTTGTAGTGGACGGCGGGGCTGCCGATGGTGCCGACCAGCGCGAGGTCTCGGTGGGTATGGATGAGAAGAGCGTTGGTACGGAACAGCGCCTCGTTGCCCTCGTTGCCCTCGGCCCAGTCGCGCCCGTTGGCGTAGCGCTGCAGCTGGACGATGCCCTCCTCGACGGGGTCGGAGGCATAGGGGCTCTTGCACTCGACGACGACCAGCGGGATGCCGTTGACGAACAAGACGATGTCCGGACAGATGTACTTCTTCGCCTGCCCCCCAGGCTCATCCACGCGAAACTGGTTGATCGCGCGGAAGGTGTTGTTCTCGGGGTTGTCCCAGTCGATGTACCGGATGCTTTGATCGCGCCCACCATCCCAGTCGGGCAGGCCTTGGACGGTGATGCCGGTTTGCAGGAGGTCGGTGGCGGTCTGGTTGGCTTCGATGAGCTTGGGCGCGGCGATGCGCTCGAGCTCGGCGATGGCTTGGGACAGGCGTTCGTCGTCGAGCCAGGGGGTGTTGTCCGGGCCGGGGTTGATCCGGCGCAGGGCCTTGCGGAGGTCGTCTTCGAGGAAGACCTTCTTGAAGGACTCGCGGCCGGAGACGGTGGGGTTGTCGACGCGGCCGGTGTTGATCTTCCAGCCCAGGGTGGAGAGCTGGTCGAGGAACGGGGACTCGACAAGGTCGTGTTCGGGGCCGGCGGTCATGGGGTGGGGTCCTTCCTGGAGCGGTACGCTTGGGCTGGGTGGTTGGGCTGGTCGGGGTGCTTGATGTCGAGGAGGCCGTCCTTGGCCATGACGCTCAGATGCTGCTGGATGGTGACGGGCTTGCGCTGGAGCGTTCCGGACAGCTCGGCGACCGTCACGAACCGGCCTCGAGCGATGGCAAGGATCGCGGATCGAACGTCATCCTTGCGCGCCCACCGCTGTCCGGCGACCTTCTCAATGATCGCGTCCTCCGCGCTGTCGTCTGCTTCCAGGGGGTCCGGGCCCACTTCCAGGGAGTTCGGGGCTACTTCCAGGGAGTTCGGGGCTACTTCTGGGGAGCTTTCCAGGGAGTTGAGCGGTTCGCGCCGATCGAACAGGGAGCCCTGGCTCCGGTCCCGATGCTGCAGGTGGTACTTGGTCCCGCGCCCTCCGCCCGAGGACTCGAGGAAGCCGGCCTTCACGAGGTCTTGGAGCTTGAGGGTGATGGTGCGGGAGTGCTCCTCGGTGAGCTCCCGCAGGCGCGGATGGGTGATGAGGCCATCCTCGGCGTGGGCGGTGGTGACGGCGAGGCGGCCGAGCTCGTCGAGGCTGGTGAAGGCCTCTCCCCACTCGTCGGTCATGGCGTCCAGGGACTCGGCGGGGAGGAGGCTGACCTGGCTCAGGGCGAGGTGGGTCTCCTGCAGCTCGATGTCTTGGCGCATGGTGGGGCGCTGCCACTGCTGGGACTGCCAGGCCTTGAAGATCGCGGGCCCACCGGAGCCTTCGCGCTCGCCCAGGGCGATCAAGCCGAAGAGGCGCTGGAGAGTCGGGTTGCGGGCGACGGTGCTGCCGCCCTGCCAGATCCGCTCGACGGGGATCAGGGGCAGGCCGGGGTTGATGAACTCGAAGCCGTGGGGACGCCGCATGACCCGGATGCCGCTGGGTCCGGCGTAGTCGGCATGGATCAGGGTGTTGACGAAGGCCTCACGCAGTGCGCGGTGGACGGGGGTGTCGTCGATGCGTTGGCCCCCGGGGCCGATGGCGAACGGCACCTTCACGCCGGCGGTGAGCTTGGGGATGACGCGCAGGTAGAAGCTGAAGAGGTTGCCTGGCCAGCTGCCGTCGGTGTGCACGCGATCGGACCACCGCAGGTCACTGCCGGGCTCTTCCTCTCGGTAGCTCAGGTGCCAGTGGGGGTAGAGGTCGCGGATGGCGGTCTCGCGACCGAGCATGAGCAGGCCAGCGAGGGTGAGGCCTTCGGTCTTGGACGCGCGATCACGTCGCCAGGCGCCGATCGAGTGGAGGAACTCTTGGTGCTCGTCGCTGGAGAACGGATGACCGTCGCGGCGGGTGTTGAGGAAGAGCGTGCGGTAGCGGGCGAGGCTCTCGGGGTCGAGGTCGTCGGCGCTGTAGTGCTCGAGCACGCGCTCGTCCCGACTCGGGGTGCGATCGCCGAGCATGCGGTGCACCTGCTCGGGTGGGACGTGGCGGTCGCCTTCGTGGAGGCGAACGTAGGTGCCGGTCTCGGCGTTGCCTTTGAGGTAGACGGGACGCTGGTGTCGCTCGGCCTTGGGGACCTGGATGAGCAGGACGGTGGTGGTGCCGTCGGTGATGGTGGTGACGTCGTCTTGGCGCAGGACGTTGGCGCTGACCCGCTGCGGGTTGTTCAGCCCGTTCCAAAGATCGGTTTCGACCTTGTGGGGGTTGGACAGGCCGACGAGGTCGAGGGTGTGATCGCTGCGCTCGCGGGCGCCGAGCAGGATGACGCCGCCCTCGGTGTTGGCCATGGCGGCGTAGGTCTCCCAGAGGGACTTGGGGAGCTCTCCCTTGTTGTCTCGACCCAAGGCGAGCTTGGCCTCGAAGTCCCAGCCTTCACGGAGGGTCTCGAGGTCGGCGAGGGAGAGGGGGGTGGTCATGGGGTGGTGGTGGTTGGGAGGAGGTCGGTGACGCGGACTCGGCCGGTCAGGAGGTCGTCCATGAGGCCGGATTTTAGGAGGCGGAGTTTGGAGAGTTCGGCTTGTTCGGCGGCGACCCGCGCTCGGTGGGCTGATACTGAGGAGACGATTCGCTCTTGTTCTGAGCGTTCAGGCTTCTTGAACAGAATTTGCTTCAGCCCGCTCTGAGTGAGCTTCGGTTGTGCCGACCCACTCGAATAGGGGATGTAGTCCTGTGCCTCGAGAACTTCCACGAGAAATTCGACATCAACCCCATCTCGAGGTTCGAGGACATGGGCGTGGTCGTTCACCCAACACTTCCCTGACGTGCGGAAGGCGAGGGGGAGCTTCCGAGACAAGACGTTTTCGCCATCTTCACCGAGCAGCACGTACTCACCGTCGAAGATGAAATCGTCTACCCAGTCGATGATTCCTGACGCCCCGTAGTACGGAAAAGGTCCCGAGCGCTTGTCACGGTCGGCCTGCTTGAGTGGCACTCGCTTGCCATCATGGTTGTGTGCCAGTTCGTCGATTCCGACTACCTCCCAATCCTTCGGGATCCTCCCCAACTCGGAGTCTTTGAACTGTTCGGGGTGGCGGTCGGGGTCTCGGAGTTCGCCGTTGTCGTCGATGCCGCGGGTCAGCAGGTCGTGGAGCAGCCCCTGCTTCATCTGCTGCAGCTTCGCAATCACCTCCTCCGTCTTCCGAATCACCTCATCCACGGTGTCGAGAATGGACGCGATGAGTTGTTGCTCGGGGAGGGGTGGGAGGGCTGCCGTGTACTCACCGAGTTCGGACCGATTGATCTTCGGGAAGCCGCTCCGCATGGAGACGATTTCGGCGAAACGTGAGAAATGCTCACCAAGCACCAGCGCGAGCAGGAATCGCGGCGACACAGACTCCGACGGTCGCAAGGGATACATGTCCGCGCTGCTTAGGCCTTCGAACTCGGCGAGAATCGCTTTCCGCAAGTACGGACGAATCTTGGAGTAGACGACATCTCCCGGGGCAAACATGTATTTGCCACTGATTGCCGCCTGCTCTGACGCGCTTCTTCGGGCAAGCAGTCTTCCTGTCCGACTCTCTATGTGGTCGGGGGCAACCAGTGTCATCGATGCGAACGGTTCATTGCGGGGATCCACCTGTCCACTTGGCATAGTAACCAGGTCGAGTATCCGGGATTGCGACCAACCTCGCGGACCGGCGCCAGTGCGCCATTCGCTACACATACCGAAGTCCTCCGAGAAAGCGGCTCAGCTCTTCACTTGCCTCGTTGCGCCGCGATTCAATCTGAGCGAGAGGGCTCCGGTACTTTTCCCACGGGCTGAGAACCGCGTCGAGTAACTGGCTTTGCCCAGCTCCGACGCGCGAGACGGAAAGTGTGAATAGGTCGTCGGCGAAGATCGACAGCGCAAGATCTCGTTGTGGTCCAGCCATCATTTCGAGATGCGCAGATCTAATCCTCTTCGCGAAACTGCCGTTCAACTGACGCTGTGCTTTCTTCGCCTCCTTCAGGTCCGCTTTCGCTGCCTTCAGCTCCTCCTCCGAAATCTGCTCCTCATCCTCCTCCCCGTCCTCCTCATCCCCACTCGCCTTCGCCGCCTTCACCACCCCATCCAGCTCCGCGACCTTCCCCTCCAGCTCCGCAACCTTCTCCAGAAACTCCGGCATCATCTTCCGCACCAGCTTGTGCTCGGTCGGGTCCACCTTCGACTTCGGATCCTCGATCCCCGTCACGATGGTCGTCACCCACCCCTCGATGACCGCGCCAAACCCCCGCGCCATCAGGGTCTTGAAGTCGTACAGCTCCTCGCCCCACCAGCTCGCGACCGCGCCGGTCACCTGGAACCGGTCCAGCAGCCCCACCTTGACCAGGTCCTTCTCGAAGCTCGAGATCAGCTTCGCCCGCAGGCCCATCAGGTCCTGCTCCTCGGGCAAGGCCTCGATCCACTTCGCGGCCTTCTTCCACCACTTGCCAAACGCGGCCTCCAGCTCGGCCTCCCGCGCCTTGATCCCCGGGTCGGACTCGATCCTCGCTTTCAACTCCGCCTTGGTCTCGATCCCCGGCGCGAAGTCGAAGTACTTCTCGTCGCGCTCGACAAACACCGTCATCGGATCGAACCCATGCGCGTCGAACAGCGCTCGCTTCGCCTCGACCTCGGCCTTCGGTACGCCGCCCACCAGATGCGCGCGGACGTCTTGCGGCTCGGGTGGGGGAGCGTTGTCGGCGTATCTGCGGATGTTGAGGTTGTACTCGTTCTCCTCCAGGGTCTCGCGGGTGACCACCGCCGCGAAGCCGTCGATGTCTTCGAAGCGCTCGTAGGCGCTGACGACCTTTTCGAGGTGCTCGGGGTCCAGGTAGTTTTGCGCTCGGCCCTCGCGGTACTCGCGGTCGGCGTTGATGAACAGCACCTTGCCGCGGCGGGCCCCACCCTGAAGTTGGGCCTTGCTGCCCTTGGCGCGCATCACCAGGATGCACGCCGGGATGCCCGTGCCGTAGAACAGGTTGGGGCCCAGGCCGATCACCGTGTCGAGCAGGTCGTCCTCGATGATGCCCTTGCGGATCTCTCGCTCTTGGCCGCCGCGGAACAGCACCCCGTGCGGCATCACCGTGCAGGCCATCCCGCCCGCCTTGAGCACCGCCAGCATGTGCTGCACGAACATCAGGTCCGCCTTCTTGCCCGACTCCGGGCACCACCCGTAGCCAAACCGCTCGCCAAACGGCATCCCCTCCGCCACGTAGTTCTGCGAGAACGGCGGGTTGGTCAGCACCCGGTCGAAGCGCATCAGCTCCCCGCCCTCGGTGTGCTGCGGTGACGCCAGCGTGTCGTCGTTGCGAAGGTCCGCGTCCCCGATCCCGTGCAGGATCATGTTCATCTTCGCCATCGACCAGACCCCGCCGT
>CAVXIC010000008.1:0-885227 GCA_963761755.1 uncultured bacterium | reverse complement strand
GCTTGCCGGACGATCTGGAACTCGAGGTTCCAGCCCTCATCCGCGCACACGGGGCTCATCTGCCCGGAGGTGAGTTCGACGTAGCAGACGTCTGCGTCCGCCGGAACCGAGCCGTCCGCCCCGCAGGGCACGATCAGCTCCTCCTGCTGGGTACCATCGGGAAGGGTCGCCGCCTGCACGACCGTGCACTCCGGCTGAAGACCCGCGCTGACCGGATCCGTATCCGCGACGCAGGCGGGCATGCAGGCGGGCCGCAGCTGGCCTCGAATCCCCATGGCGATCGCCTCGAGCGCCGGGCTGTAGTCGTTGCTGCAGACCGAGAACAAGTTGGCCTCGTCGTCGCCGGACAGGAAGTTCTCGGCGAAGGCGCGCAAGCGGACGGGCGGCACGGCCTCGGTGACCTGGCTCGCGCACCCCGGTCCGATCCCGAACCGCGCCTGGAAGCTCGCGGGGTCGTTGGCATCGGGACCGGGCTGGTAGTCGATCGTCTGGACCGCAGGGTAGTTCTCCGGGACGCCCACGATCGCCGAGAACAGCACCTCTTGCCCGGGGTCGAGGGTCCTCTTGTCGTCCTCGATCGCCTGGAGGTGGGTGGTGTACTTCGAGACCGGGTACAAGGCGGCCGCGTCAGGATCCCCGGTGGGGTTGCCATCGACGTCCAGGTCCACCGGGCTGCATTGGTTGGCGTTCGCCGAAAAATCGCACGCGACCCCGGCGTTCCAACAGGCGGCCGAGGTGGGGGTCTGCTGGACGTCGGGCAGAGACCAGAAGACCTGGTTGCCGACCCCCACCTCTCCGAACACCGTGTTCTGCAGCCCGGGGTTGAACGAGCAGTCGGCCTCGTCGGTGATCATGACGATCGAGAGCAGGGCGTTGTCGCGCAGGAACCCGAACTGCTCGTCCTGCGCGGTGCCAGAGCGTTTGAGGCCCTTCCACATCGACTCGAGGCTGGACTCGAAACCGCAGCCGTTGATCCCCTGCGGCAGCAGGCACTGCAGCGCCTCGGTGGTGGAGACCCCTTGGGGAAGGTTGCTCTGCCCACCCGACTCGACCCACGGCCTGGGTGCCGGGTTGGGGTCCTGCGCGGTACTCGTGGGCTGGATCTCGATGGTCTCCAGCCCGCAGTAGTCGGTGCAAATGGTCTCGGCGTCGGTGTCGTCCCCCGCAAAGTAGAAATCGCCCAGCCGGGTGCGGCAGCTCGAGGCCACGAAGCGACCCGCCTCCGCGTCCGAGACCCCGGCGCCTTGGCACCAATAGTTGCTGTCATCGGTGGTCGTGACCGCGATGCGAAGGTTGGCCGGGCCGGACTCGAGCGTGCCGACGAACGTGCCGATGTTCTCGACCAGACTCGCCTGCGCGGCGTCCATCGATCCCGAGTTGTCGACGACGAACAAGATGTCGACGTCCGCGTTGACCGAGAGCACCACGGCGCCTTCGGGCGTCCCGGACGTCTCCGCGCCGGACTCGGCCCCGGTGCTGCCCGAGTCGCCTACCGTCCCCGACGATCCATCGCCAGCGCCACCGTCGGTATCGGCGCCGTCCACCGCCGGACCGCAGCCCACCGCCAGCGCCCAGATCGTCGAGCCCCCCACAATCCTCCTGAATGCGAACACCGGGGGACTGTATCAGCTCACCTCTCCGGTTCGAACGCGTCCCAGGCCGTGTCTACCACCGCGACCGCTTGCGATCGGCCAGGGGCGCGCACAGTCCGTTGGGCTGGTCGTTGTCCCCGAGCAAGGCCAGCACGACCGCGGCCGTCTCGTCTTCACGGCCACCGCCGGCGGCCACCGCCGCATCGAGCCGGTCGCGGCCCAGCGTCGCGAGGGGCCTGCCATGGGCACGTCAAACAGCAGGGAACGCAGCGTCTCGTGCGTGGGCTCGGCGTCCGAGTCGTCAGGTCGCGCGGCGCCCATCCAGGCGGTCGTTTCGTCGCCCGTACCCACGGTCTGCGACCGTAGCAACCCCAGGGGCCCCCCTCTGACCGGATACCGAAAATACCGATAATGTATATTATGTCAAATAGCGGATAGGTGTCGATTCTGGCTGGAACGGGTTCGATCGGGCCTCAGGCGGTATCCTGCCGCTCCATGAGCGAACCGACTACGACCACGCCCGTGCAGCGCATCACGTCCCTGCCGTTCGCGGCGTTCGCCGGGCTGGGTGCGCTGGCCGGGCTGTTGGCGGCGTCATTGGCCGCGCTGAGTGTCGAGGGCGGTGTATCCACCGGCGACGCGAACGGCATGGCGCCCGGGCGTGCGCAGGCCCAGGAGCGCGTCGGACCAGCGTCTGCCGGCGGCGCCGCGGCGGGCTCGGCTGCATCCGCCGCCGGAGCTGGCTCGCCGGCTGACGATGCACTGGCTGACGATGCCCCGGCTGACGATGCGCCGGCTGAGGACGCGCCGGTCGTCATCGACGACGAGGCCGGAGCCGCGACCGAGGCTGCCCAGGAGGATCCCCGCGAGGATTCGGCCGAGGCGTTGGATGTGGGCGGCGCCGAGGACCCCGATGCGGCCCAGGACGAGCCGGACGGCGCGGCGGCCGACCAAGACGACGCGAGCGACCCCCCGCCGGCGGGCCTGCCCTCCAGCGAGTCTCGGCGCGAGGAGGCGGACATGGACGCCGACGCGCTGCTCGAGGCGGCCGAGCTCGCCTACCAGGAGCGGCGCTACAAGGACGCGTATCGGCTCGCGACCCGCAGCCACAGAGCCACGCCGCGGGACCGGGCCCAGATGCTCCGCGGGCGCGCCGCCTGCCGGCTGCCCGACGAGAAGAACGCCAAGGAGATCCTGCACTCGTTCAAGCTCGGCGACGACAACCGCAAGACGCTGCGCACGTTCTGCAAGGACCACGGCGTGCGGCTCGGGTTGTGATCGACGCCGCGCCGCCGTCGGGAATTCGGTAAGCTCCTCGCACCGTGGGACACCAGGATCCCGATGATCTCGCCCGGTCCGCCACGGTCCCGCCCACGCTGGCTGGGGCCTTGAGCGGGACGGTGTTGGGTCAACGCTACCGGGTCGACGCGATGCTGGGCGAAGGCGGCATGGCGCTGGTCTTCGAGGGGCATCACCTCGGCCTCGACCGCCCGATCGCGATCAAGGTGCTCAAGCCCGCGTTCGTCTCCGAGCCCCAGGTGCTCGCCCGCTTCGAGCGCGAGGCCCGGGCCGTGTCCAGGCTCGAGCACCCGGGCATCGTGCAGATGTACGACGTGGGCACGACGAAGCTGCCTCCCCTGCAGATTCCGGTGGCCTACTTGGTGATGGAGCGCCTGCGCGGCCAGGAGCTCTCGGACGTGCTCGCCGGCGGACCGGTGCCGCAGCACGTCGCGCTGGACCACCTCGAGGCCGTGCTCGAGGCCGTGGCCCACGCCCACAGCCGCGGCATCGTGCATCGCGACCTCAAGCCCGACAATATCTTCGTGTGCAAGACCGACGACGGGCCGCGGATCAAGCTGGTCGACTTCGGAATCGCGAAGATGGTCGAGCCCGACGGCGCCGCGCCGCTGACCCAAATGGGCATGATCTTCGGAACGCCGCCCTACATGAGCCCCGAGCAGGCCACGGGCATGCCGGTGGATGGGCGCACCGACCTGTACAGCGCCGGCATCATTCTCTTCGAGATGCTCGCGGGCAAGCTCCCCTTCGTCGCCAAGGACATGATGGAGGTGCTCCGCATGCAGGTGAGTGCCCCGCCTCCACCCCTGCCCGATCTCGTCGCCGGCGGTGGCTGCCCTCCTCGCTCGCCTGCTCGCCAAGAAGCCCGAAGACCGCTATCTGGACGCCGAAACCGCCCTGGTCGCGGTCCGAGAGGCCCGCAACGCCCCGCCGGTGACCCCGGACGCTCCGCGCGTGGCCGAGGTCGTGCCACCGGTGCACCCCACGGTCCCCGTGCTCGAGGTGTCCCCGCTCGAGCGCCCAGCGCCCCAGCTCCACGCCCCTGCGACCACGCGTTCGGGCGTCCGATGGCCGGCGATGCGAGCGCCGCTGCTGGGCGGATCCGCGGCCGTGCTCCTCGTCGTCCTCGCGGCTGCGCTGTGGCCGGGCGACGACCCGCCGAACCTTGCCCCGCCCGATGCTCCCGTGGCCGTCGCCCAACGGCCCTTCGGCACCCCGACCCGGGCGTCCGCGCAGGCCCTCGAGGCGGTCGACGCTTCGTTGCGGGTCGGCAAGCGCTCCGCGGCCCGGACCCTGCTGGCCGAGCTTCGTGCCGCGTTCCCGACCGACCCCGAGGTGCTGTGGCGTGCCGCGCTCGCCGAGGGCGACCCCAACCGCGCCTCCGAGGCCCGGGCGGCGCTACTGCTGGAGGCCATCGCCCTGGGCGAGCGCAGGCTCGAGGATCCGCAGGCCCAGGCCGTGGTCGTGCAGGAGCTGGAGCGGCCGACGGTGCCCGACCCGCTGCTCGACCTGGTGATCGAGCACGGCGAGCCCATCCGCGGCGCGTGGACGCAGGCGCTGCTGGGTCGGGAGCGCGACGCCCTGCCCTACGCCCAGCGGCAGCGGCTGATCGCGGTCCTGCGCGTCGACCCGCGCTCGGTCGGCGACTGGGATCCCGCGGCGCAGCGGTGTCTCGATCTTTGGCAGGCCGCCGACACGCCCGCACCCTGCGAGACCTTCGCGAAAACGCTGGCGAAGATGCAGGCCAACCCGTCGGCCACCTACACGCGCACGCTGGAGGCCGTGTCGTTGCCCGCGCCCGGTGACGCCGAGGCGCCGGACGCCTGCGAAGGTTTGGCCGCGACGCGGGATGCCGCGCTCGAGGCCATCGGGGACGCCAAGGGGGACCCGCGGTTCCTGCCCGCCGACCATCATGACCAGGCGGAGCAGGCGGAGCAGGCGCGCGGGTCTGGCAGAGAGAAGAAGCGGCGGCCCTTTCGCCGGATTCGCCGCGCCTTCGGTGGCTGAGGACGCTCAGCGGATCTTCAGCCAGAAGCGCTCAAACGGCAGCCAGATCACGTCGGCGCGGCCCTTGACGTTGCCCATCGGCACGAACGGCTTGGGACGCTGCGCGTCGGGGTCGATGAAGTTCTCGGGGTCCTCGGCCTTCTGCGCCGCCCGGCGAGCGATGGCCAACGCGACGTCCGCGTTCTCGCACAGACCCTTGCGGCAGCGGATCCGGACGACCGTGTCCGATCCCGGCACCGCGAACACTGCGTGAAACGCCGCGTCGTCTTCGCCAAAACGGCCGTGCGTGCCGACCGCGTCCGAGCTCGCGAGATCCAGGGGCCCGGCGATCTCGCCGACCTTCGCGGCCAGCCCCACCTCCGGTTCGTGCCACGCCTCGACCTCGAGGCTGTGGTCCTTGCCCTGCACGGTCGCCTCGAGCCGGGTGCGGTCGAACGGGTTGCGGGGGGGCTGCAGCACCTTCTGATCGACCAGGGCCGTGCCCGCCATCGCCGTGACGTCCTCTTCGCTCAACATCTTCCGGAGCTGGCGGCGGTCGCTGGAGGCCTTGGGGACCCGGTCGAGCACCACCTTGGCCAGACCCCGCGCGTCGGCGGATCCCTTGCACACGCCCCGGCCGCAGTCGAGCACCACGACCATGTCGCGAACGTCGTCGGTCATCACCACGGTGAAGACGTCGTCGGCCTCCACCGCCCAGGCGCGCTCGCCGAGCTCGGGGGCGAGCGGGGCTTCGGCGGCCGAGCTGCCCACGGCCCGAAGCGCAGCGTCCTGGAGGACGTCGATGCTCTGCTTGGGCTTTCGGAACACCCGCAGCCGCACCTGCCCCCGCGGGCCCGCGGCCGCGTCGGGCTTGGCGTCGGGCTTGGCGAAGATCCGCTCATAGTAGTGGTCGCGCACGTCGCTGCGGCCCGTCCAGCGGTTGCCGTAGTCGACGCCCTCGGGCCGGCCGAGCAGCTCGCGGGTGGCCTGCTCTGGGTTCTCGCGGTGTTGGGCGATCGCCTCGGTGAGCCGCGCCGCCAGTCGCCCGCCGTTCTTGCAGACCTTGCGGCCGCACGTCAGCTGCACCACGGCATCGTCGGCCTCCAGCAGCGCGACCGCGTCCCACCCGTCCTCGGTGCGCCCGACGATCAGCCGGTCGATCGACGCCCCCACCGCGAGCGTCTGGGTGAGCTCGTCGCCCTTGGGCACCGGTTCGCCGTCGACCAGGGCGGCGACGGTGGTCTCCTCGCCGCCCTCGACGCGAGAGGACAGCGCCTCCCACATCGCCGCGGTCCCCAGCTGCGGCGAGCGCCACAGCGACAGCGACAGGTCGTGCGCGCGGCTACGATGGGTGGCAAGCCACACGACCTGGTCGTGGCGATGGTCCGCGTCGCCGGCCCCCTCGCCCTGGGTCCGCGTGAACAGCTTCTCGTCGGTGAGGTCTCGCAGGTCCTTGTCGGTGACGATGCCGCCGGCGTCGACCGCAGCGACCTGCACCTCCCAGTGGGTGCTGTCATGCGACTGGTTGCGGTTGTCCCCCATGACCAAAATGTGTCCCTTTGGGACAGCGAAGGTCTTGGCACGGGGCAAGAAGTCGGCGCGTTCGGACCCCGAGGTGGTGTAGCGGACGACGTAGGTCTTGTCGCCGTGGGTCTCCTCGAACAGCTGGCAGCCGGGAACCACGCTCTGAAAGTCGTCGTCGTAGCACTTCTGATCCAGCGGGGTGCGCTGCAGGATCTCGAAGTCCTTCTCGCCGGCTCGCTTGACCGAGACCACTCGCCCCATGACCCGGACCTCGTCCCCGGGCAGCCCGATGACGCGCTTGATGAAGTCTTCGGTGGGATCGAGCGGGTAGCGGAACACGACCACGTCACCGCGGTCGATGTCCCCCAGGAAGGACGCGACGACGGTGCTCGTGAAGGGGATCTGAATCCCGTAGCTGAACTTGTTGACGAAGATGTGGTCGCCGGTCCGCAGCGTGGGCAGCATCGAGCTGCTGGGGATCTTGAACGGCTCGTACACGCACGAGCGCAGCCCCAGCGCCACCATCACCGCGATGCCGATGTTCTCGAGCGTCTCCCGCAGCGCGCTCTTGCGGGCAAAGCTGGCGTGTTGATGCAGCAGCTCGTCGAGACGCTCCGCCTCCGTCTCCAGGGCGGGGACCGCCGCGACGCCGCCCTCGGTGCGCAGCCGGTCGAGTTCGAGCAGGCTCTCGCGAATCGCGTCCGCCGGCGCCTGGGCGATGGAGCCGGCATGTTTGGCCAAGATGGTGCGCGCCTCCTTGGACAGAATCTTCGCCGCCGACCGTACGTGGCGGGGCGAGCGCTGCTTTTGGGTGCTCTGCGGCTCTTCGCGGGGAGAGGGATCGGACAAGCTGCACCTACTCTAGCGGATTCCCGGCGGGGCTCAGCAGTTCACTCGAGACTGAGGACTGCGTGGAACGCGGCTTGAGGGATCTCCACGTTCCCAATGGCCTTGAGACGCTTCTTTCCCTTCTTTTGTTTCTCCAGCAGCTTCCGCTTTCGCGAGATGTCGCCGCCGTAGCACTTGGCCGTGACGTTCTTGCGCATCGCCTTGACGGTCGTCCGGGCGATCACCCGCGTACCGATCGCGGCCTGGATGGCCACCTCGAACTGCTGCCGGGGCACCAGCTCCTTCATCTTCACGCACAGGTCCCGGCCTCGATAGTACGAGGTCTCCCGGTGGGTGATGAGGCTCAGCGCATCGACGTGCTCGCCGTTGACGAGGAGATCGAGCCGCACCAGGTCGGCGCGTCGGTAGCCGCCGGGCTCGTAGTCCAAGCTGGCGTAGCCGCGGCTGCGGCTCTTGAGCTGATCGAAGAAGCCGAACACCACCTCGGCCAGCGGCAGCTCGTAGGTGAGCTGGATGCGGGTCTCGGTGAGGTAGGCGAGGTCCTTTTGGGTGCCGCGCCGCTCCTCGCACAGCTTGATGACCGTGCCGACGTGCTCCTGCGGCACCTGGATGCGGCCCAGGATGATGGGCTCCTCGATATAGTCGTACCCGCCCAGCTCGGGGAAGTGCGAGGGGTTGTCGACCTCCGCCATCGTGCCGTCCTTCATGTGCACGTGGTACATGACGCTCGGGGCGGTGGTGATGAGGTCGAGGTCGTACTCCCGCTCCAGCCGCTCCTGGACGATCTCCATGTGCAGCAGGCCCAAGAAGCCCAGCCGGAAGCCGAAGCCGAGCGCTTCGGAGGTCTCGGGCTGGTAGGTCACCGCGGCGTCGTTGAGGGTCAGCTTGCCCAGGGCGTCCCGCAGCGCCGGGTAGTCGGCGTTGTCGGTGGGGAAGACGCCGGCGAAGACCATCGGCATGACGTCCTTGAACCCCGCGAGCGCGGTGGGGTTGAGCTCCGAGGCGTCGACCACCGTGTCGCCGACCTTGGCGTCCTTGACGTCCTTGAGCCCCGCGACCAGGTAGCCGACCTCGCCGGCGGCGATCTGCGTCAGCTCGGTCATGTCCGGCGCAAAGACCCCGACGCTGAGGGTGTCGTAGGCCTTGCCGCTGGACATCATGCGAATCCGGGCGCCGGGTTGCAGGCGCCCGGAGAACACCCGAACGATCGAGATGACGCCGCGGTAGGCGTCCCACCAGCTGTCGACGATCAGCGCCCGCAGCGGCGCCTCTCGGTCGGAGGTCGGGGCGGGAATCTTGTCGACGATCGCCTGCAGGATCTCCGCGATGCCGATGCCGCTCTTGGCGCTGCAGTGCAGCGCCTCGGAGGCGTCGAGCCCGACCATCTGCTCGATCTCGTCGGCCACCCGGTCGGGGTCGGCCGAGGGAAGATCGATCTTGTTGATGATCGGAATGATCTCGAGGTCGCCGTCGAGCGCCAGGTAGACGTTGGCCAGCGTCTGGGCTTCGACACCCTGCGCGGCGTCGACGACCAGCAGCGCGCCCTCGCAGGCCTTGAGGCTGCGCGAGACCTCGTAGCCGAAGTCTACGTGTCCGGGGGTGTCGATCAGGTTGAACTCGTAGGTCTCGCCGTCGGCGGCCTTGAAGCCCATGCGCACGGTCTGGGCCTTGATCGTGATGCCCCGCTCCCGCTCGATGTCCATCCGGTCGAGGTACTGGGCCTGTTTGTCCCGCTCTCCGAGCAGACCCGTGTGCTCCATCAGGCGGTCGGCCAGCGTGCTCTTGCCGTGGTCGATGTGGGCGATGATGCAGAACGTGCGGATGAGCCGGTTCTCGGGGGCGGTCGGGACCGCCGGGGTCTTGTCGCGAGCGTTCATGGGGTCGGGAGCCGGCCGATTTGGGCCGCGCACGGCCGACTACCATAGTCCTCGGCGCTTGCCGACGCATCCTCACCCATCTACAGTCACAGCGTGCGGTTTCGCCGTTTCTCGCCCCCCTCCCCCGCCCCCATGGCCGCCTTGTGGGCCCTGGGCTTGGCAGTGCCGCTGGCGGTGGCCCCAGGGTGTGCCAGCAAGAAGAAGGGCGCCAAGGAGACCACCTCCCCCGACGAGGCCAACGAAGACTCGCAATCTGCGCCGCAAGCCGCCAATCCCAACCTCCGGGCGCTTCGGGTCGACGACACGCGGTGTGCCATGCAGGGACACCGCGCCGACCAGCAGGACCTCAACCACGACGGCCGCGCCGATCTGGTCTCGCTGTATGCCGAGACCGGCACCACGCTGAGCTGTCGCCAGGCCGACTTCAACTTCGACGGACGCCTCGACGCGTACTTCCACTACGACGAAAAGGGCGTCCTGGCCCGCGAGCAGTTCGACCTCGACTACGACGGGCGCATCGACATCGGACGCACGTTCAAGGATGGAAAGCTCGTCCTGGACGAGCAGGACACCAACCGCGACGGCTTCGTGGACGCGTGGCGGCGGTATGACAAGGGCCGGCTGCTGCGCATCGAGACGGATCGAGACGGGGACGGCCGGGCGGACATGTTCGCCTACTACGTCGCGGGCCGGGTCGATCGGATCGGCTACGACGTCAACGGCGATGGCCGGGTCGACCAGTGGGACCACGACGCCGCGCGGCGGGCCCGGGAGGCCGAGGCGATCCGCAAGGAGGCGAGCGCCCCCGCCGACATGCCCGGGGTCGGGACCGGCGAGTTCGTCGAGGAGGCCGGTGAAGGCGAAGGCGACGGCGAAGGCGACGCGTCCGGGGAGGAGACCGCCAAGGACGCTCCGAAGCCAGCGACGTCGGCACCCGAGCGTACCGGCGGCGACTCGCTCAAGCCCAAGGCGGGCGCCGGCGAGGCTCCCACCGTCGACACCGGCGAGGCCAAGTCGCTCCCCAAGAACGACAAGAACGACAAGAACGCCAAGGACGCCAAGGACGCGAAGAACGACGATGCGGCGGAGGGGGCACCGGCCTCTCCGACCGCGCCCACGAAGCCGGCGGTCCAAAAGCCTGGCGTGCAAAAACCCAAGGGCTGAGCGCGCCCCCGGTCGTGGTACTGTCTCGCCGATGTCCGAGCCCGAGCAGCCCGCGGCACCCTCCGCCGATTCGCCCTCGACCGCGGCGGAACAGGGCCACCCCGAGCATGCCGAGCATGCCGAGCATGCCAAGCACGCCAAGCGAGACGAGGACGAAACGACCCTCGACGCGGCCTCCGATGACGGCGCCGACGGTCAGGACGACGAACTCGTCGACGAGTTCGGGCCCCCCTTCGTGCCCAAGACCTTCGGGGGCGCCTTCGTCTGGGCCAAGGGTGAGGGGTTCGTGACGACGGTGCTGCGGGTCAAAGAGGGCAAGAGCGTCCCGGTCGCGACCTCGAATCGCCGCGACATGCACGTGATGCTCACCGGCGGCCGCGCGGTGCTCGAGGTCGACGATGGCGATGAGGTCGACCGGGTCGAGCTCATGCCGGCGGGGCCCCTGCGGATCGACGCGGGGAAGCGCTACCGACTGATCGCGATGACCGAGGTCGAGATCTTCACGGTCTACTCCTCGGAGTGAGCACCGGCTCGGACCCGGTCCGGCTCGGCTACAAGCAGTCCAGCTGAGGATCGCCGGGTGCGTGGCACTTGAGGCACACCCGGCGGTTCCGGGTCGCCAGCGCGTTGCATCGCGCCGAGTCCCGGAAGCGGGTGCCGTGGGGGTTGGCCCCCAGGCCGCCCAGCGGGCCGCCGGCGGTGGCGTGACACGCCAAGCAGCTGTCCTCGGTGTGGCAGCTGGCGCAGGCGGACATGTTGCGCTGCGCGGCGTGGGCGTGGGCCTGCGGCATGCCAGCGGGGCCGGCCCAGCCCTCGGGGTGGAAGGAGAGCGAGCCTCCGACCGCGAAGGCGCTGCCCGGCTCGCGGTCGAAGCCCATGCGCTCGTGGCAGCCCAGGCAGAAGCTCTGGGTGCGGTGGCACGACTGGCAGTTTTGGGTCTGCGCCCGGGCGTCGAGGGCGTGCACGTTGATGTAGTCGCCGCTGTGGATCCGCATCGGCCGGATCGCGCCGGCGTGGCAGTCGGTGCAGAAGCTCTCGTCGTGGCACGACTGGCACAGCGCGGGGTTGGCCTTGCTGATGTGGGCGTGGTCTTCGACGAAGGCCAGGTCGTGCGCCGCGCCCCAGGCGTTGTCGTCGCGGGGCACCAGCGCGGGCATGCTGCGGTCATCGATCTGGCGCACCTGAAGGCGCCCCGAGGATTCGGTGGGGTGACAGGCGCTGCAGGCATTGGTCGCGCCAAATCCATCGTGGCAGCTCAGGCAGCTCTGCTCGTCGGGGAGCTGCAGGACGGTCGCGAGCCGAACCTTGCTCATGTCGCCGTGGCAGTCCTCGCAGTCCGAGCCGGCCTTGTCGTGCAGCGCGTGGTTGAACACCAGCATGGGCCGAGGCGCGCGCAGGCCCGCGGTGACGTGGCCGCCGTCATCGACCGCGGTGTGGCACAGCGCGCACTTGGCCGGTTCGGACTGCGGCTTTGGATGCTGCGGACCGTGGCAGCCGTCGCACGCCTTGCCGCGCGGAAAGTTGTTCTCCGAGGCGCGCCTGGAGGCGTCGATCCCGGTGTGGCACTGCAGGCAGTCCATGCCCAGCTTCAGGTGCTGGCCATGGTCGAACTTGATCGGGATGTCCTGCTGCGGATAGACGGCGGATCCGAGGCGGGTGGGCCCATGCATGACGCCCACGGTGCTGGGAATGTTGGCGCGCGCTCGCGGCCCGTTGCCGCCGCCGACCATGGTGGGCGTGCGACCCATGGGGGCCGTCGTCGTGGGCTCCTGGGGCGCGGCGTGAACGGTGAGCGCGTGCTCGAAGCAGACCACGGCCACGAACAGCAGCGACCACAGCAGCACCCACGTCGATCCGCTGCGTAGTTTCATCGCTGACCCACCCGGAAGCCCCAGTCTACGCTGAGCATGCCAAAGGCCCGGAACGCCGAGCGCGTGTAGGGCGTGAAGAGCTGCTCGGCCAGCAGATTGAGGTACACGCCGTGCCCCAGGCGGACGTTCGGGCCGGCCTGGAGCGACACGCTGTACCCTTCTCGGGCTTCGTCGAACTCATCCTTGTAGTACAGCCCATAGGTGCGAGCGTCGATTGCGATCCGATCGTAGAGCACGTGGGTCCGGGTATCCACGCTGCCGCCGACCCGAAGGCCCCCTTCCCCGCCGAGGCCGTAGCCGTCCATCCGCATCCCGAACCGCCGCAGTCGCAGCTCGGCCCCTGCCCCGCCACCCCCACCGAAGGCGACCCGCTCGGTGGGCTCGTGGCCGGTCTCCGCGGTGGGGGACGCGTGAAAGAAGCGGCCTTGAAAGCGGCTGTAGACGGTCCACCTGGGGCCTGTGCGCACCTGGTAGACGACCCGGATGTCCTCGAAGGGCTCCAGCGCGAACACGTTGAAGATCGAGTCCAGGTCGAAGGTGGGGATCGTGCGCAGGTAGTAGGCCCGCAGGGTGTGCATCTGGGTCATCGCCCACCACACCCCGGCGCTGAGGTCGTCGAGCCGCGAGACCCCCAGGTTGTAGCGCGCGGCGCCGAAGGGGGACAGCTTGCCCTTGGCCAGCCGAAGGGCGACCGACGCGCTGATGAACTCCTGGTCGACGACGGTCCCCACCCCCTGCGGACCGCCGACGTCGGGGATGTCCGCGTTGATCGACGCCGGCGACCAGGTGCGGCGGTAGGCGAACCGAGCGTCGGCGAAGTTCACGTCCGACAGCGAGAACGCTGCCCCCACGACCGGAGAGTGCGACTTGTCGGCGGGCGTGCCCTGCGTGCCGTCGAGCTCGAAGGTCGGAAACCCGAACAGCGCGGTCCCATCGACCTGCTGCCCCCCGAACGCCTCCACCGCCACGTGGGCCGGCGTGTTGGCCCGGATCCAAGCGCCGTCGAACGCGTAGAAGTCCAGCCCGGACATCTCGAACTGGCGTCCGATCTTGAAATCGAAGAAGCGCGCGACCTTGCGCCCCTCGACGTAGCCGTACAGCAGGTCGATCTGCCGGCCGTCGAGCGACTCGATCAGGTCCTGCGCCTGCCCGGTGGCGCTCCGGGTGAACGTGCCGAAGTCATGCCGAAGCCGCATCGACGCGACGACCTGCAGCTGACCATCGTCGGGGTCTCGCTGCGCCTGGTCCGACTCGCGCGGCGGCAGAATCCCGTAGACCCCCAGCCCCACGTACTGGGCCAGCCGCCGCCGCCCCACCAGCTGTCCGTTCTCGCCGGGGAGCCGCACCATGTACCCCTCCCCCACGCTGCGCGAGGTCATCCGCACCTCGCTCGCCGCGGCCGCCCCCGACCACAGCGCGGCGGCCCCCGCCAACGACCACGAAGCGAGCAGCGCTCGACCACGTCTGCGGCCGACCATGGCGGGAGAGGACATCGAGGCCGCCATGCTAAGCCAATCGGACGCCCGAGGCGATCGCTCAGACGCGGGTTGCCACGCGATGCGCCGAGTCTACGGCAGCGGGATCGGAGCGCCAGGCACGCCCAGTTCGAGGCGGTACACCGTCCCGGGGTTTCCGGTGACATACAGGCTGTCGGCCTCGAAGCCGTCGCCGCGGCCAAACTGGGCGTTGGCCACGTTCAGCATCGGCCCATCGACGATGTCGGTCAGCTCTCCGAGTGCCTCGGCGTTCTCGTCGAGCAGGAGTCGATACACCCGTGCGGTCACGTTGGCGACCGCGTAGAGGTTCCCGCACGCGTCGAGCACGAGGCCGTCGAATCCCGCGCCTCCGACTTGGCTCAGCGAGGTCACCTCGCCTGCAGTGCCGTCATCGGTGATGTCGACCTTGAACACCTCGCCGGCGCCGTAGCTGCTGTAGAAGATCGCGTTCCGGTCCGGATCGTACACGATGCCGTTGGACGAGGGCGCGTTGGCCACGATCGTCTCGAGGCTGCCTTCGGGGGAGTACCGGCCGACGATCGCACCGTCGGTCACCCAGACGTTGCCGTCGAAGTCGGGGTAGAGCCCGTTGACGCCACCAATGCCGGTGGCGAAGGGCGTACCGGTGCCGTCGGGCGTGAACGAGGTGATGACACCCGTCTGAAAGTGCGCGACGAGCAGGTTGCCGTCCCCGGTGAACCGAACCCCCCACGCGGGACCGGGGTCGGCGAACGACATCGTCTCCACCCCATCAGCGCCCACCAAGCTCACCGTCTCCCCGTTCTTTCCGGCAAGGTTCCCCTGCCCGTCGAAGGCCAGGTCCTCGCTCCCGCTGAACGGCATGAACTGCACGTTGGGCGTAAAAGGACCCATGTCGATGGCAGCACAGTCCAGCGCCCCGCCAGTCGAGGAACTCGAGTCACCTTCCTCAGTCGAGGAACTCGACGACTCAGCTGCCTCCGTGGTGCTCGAGCTGCCCTGCGAGGTACTCGACGTCGGCGTCTGGGTCGTCGGTCCCTGAGTCGTCGGGGCATCGGTCGTGCTTCCCGATCCCGTCGTCGAGACGTCGTCGCTCGTGTCGGTGTCTGCAGAACCGTCGTCCCCACAGGCGGGTGCGAACGGAGCCGAAAGAAGGACCGCAGACCAAGTGAGAAGGCGTTGCATGCCGCGAACGGTACGCGATCACGGGTCTGCGTGTCAGGGCGCCCCCGCTCAGTCCGCTTTCGCGTGGGGGTCCAGCAGCTGCCCCCACGACGCCTTGATGCGCGCGTACTCGGCCGGGCAGCTCGCGGCGCGCTCTTTGGGCAGGCCGCCTTTGCCGCCGAGCAGCGCGGCGCGCTTCTTCGGGGCGGCGCCGTAGGCCATGCACAAGATCGCGTAGTAGCGCTGCTTTTCGAACGAGTGTTCGCCCCAGAACGCGTTGTCGCTGTATCCGGCGGCTTCGTTGAGGAGGAACGCGCGGCCCCCGTCGAGGGCCATCTCGATGCCGGTGCCGCTCTCGATGAGGACGACGGCCGCGAGCTGATCGACGGCGTCTTCCTCCTTGCCGGTGATCGGCAGCTGCAGTTGGTCGACCAAGGCGTGGCCGAGCTCGTGCAAGAAGGCGAAGAACACGGCGCCGGTGACCATGCGCTGGAGGTCCTCGCCCTTGGCGCGGGAGCGAAACAGCGACTCGAAGTGCTCGGCCAGCTCGTAGCAGATGACGACGCCGGGGGCCTTGGGATCGTAGTACGCGTCGATGCGCCCGCACTCGGACACCAAGACGGCGGCGTCCTTGGGCAGGGCGATGGTGTCGTTGATGCCGGAGATGACCTTCTGGAAGTAGGCGCTGCCCGACAGCTGGGCTTCGAAGCGCTTCAGCGTCGCCGTCTTGGGCTCCGCAAACGTCAGCGCGATGTCGCCGCGATCCGGCGCGGGTGCAGGCCCGCGCGCCACGACCGTGGTCGCGGTCTTGGCCTCGGGGCACGCCTGCGGCTTTGGGCACTCGGGGCACCTGCCCTGCGGGTCGCAGCCGAGAAGACCCAGGCCCAGGACGAACGAGCGCGCGGCGCGGAGCACGAACTCAGGGTACCACCGCGGGCTACGGCGTCGCGCGCAGCGAGGCCGAGGTGGCCGCTTCGACCGAGCGAACGAACGCGGCGAGCTTGGGGTAGGCGCGCGCCTCGACGACCCCGGTCTCCAGGGTGGAGCGGCAGTGGATCGTCACCGCTGCGCTGCCCAGGCTCCCCTCGACCGTCCGCTCGAAGGCGCCGAAGTCCGAGCGAAGATCCACCGCCTCGGGCAGCTCCGTCAGACGCCCATCGCGGACCTCGATTCGAATCGTCGCCTCGTGCACGGGCGCATAGGGGATCACCATCCCGGTCATCCGCTGCGGCAGCGCGACGTAGGGCGCGCCCAGGTTCAGCGGGACCACGTCGGCCCGCATCAGCAGGGCGCCGTTTTGCACCACCCCAAGCGAGGCGGTCTTGGCCTCGAAGGCGAGCGTCAGGGGCCCCTGCAGGTCGTCGGCGCCGTCGATCTCCAGCGCGACCAGGTCGTTGGCGCGCAGCCAGGGCAGCTCGGCCTGCTGGAAGACCTCGCGGATCCGGCTCTCGTCGATCTCGCGCAGCGCCTGGCGCCACGCGATGGCCTCGCCCCCACGCAGCGTGATCGTCCCGCTGACCGTCGCGTCGCCGGTCACGTCGGTCTTCACCGTCAGGTCCCAGCGCCGTACGTCGGCCAGACGCGCGGGGACCTCGGGTACGGTCACCGTCTTGGCGGTCTGCGAGGGCTTCGAGGGCAGCCGGAGCGCCTCCGCGCCGCCGTACCCCGGCGGCAGGTACCCCAGCGGCATCACCTTCGAGGCGGTCATCACCATCAGCGGTTCCTCCTCGCCGGCCAGGGGCACCGCGAGCATCGGGGCGTCGTAGCTCTCGATCATCGGGTGGCCTCCGGGCAGGGACTTGGGGCCGTTGCGATTGCGGGCCAGCCACAGCTCGTGCTCGACGCCGGCGATGTCGAGCATCGCGGCCAGCAGCACCAGCCGATTCCCCCGGCGGGTGGCGAACGTCGCGGTGGCCGCCGAAGAGAGGTCTCCACCGTCCTCGACGTTCTCGACCACCCAGGTCCACAGGGTGCGCAGCGTCTCGGCGTCCGAGTCTCGTCCCCGGATCAGCCGACGCACGTGCCGACGCAGCTGCGGGTTGCTGCGTCGACCATAGTAGACCGTCGCCGCGAGCGAGCGCATCCACGCCGCGGCGTCGACGTCGGTGTAGATCCGAACGTTGGGCACCTCTTCGAGGATCGAGCGTGTGCCCGGCTCGACGCCCAGGCGCGGCATCTGATCGACGCCGAATTTCATCAGCGTGAGCGTCTCCTCGCCGTGGCGCACCTCGGTGGTCTCGGCCTGCGGCGGGGTGTTGCGCCGGTCGATCTTCAGGTCGAGGTCGGAGGGCGCGAGCACCCACAGCTCGCTGCGGTGGTAGGGCACGTCGAAGGACTGGAAGCGGAACGTCGACACGTCGACATAGCCGGGAACCACCCCCGAGGGCGCCTGCTCCAGCACGTATTCGTACTCGACGAAGTCGCCGATCTCCAGGTGTCGCAAGGAGACTCCATCCTTGCCCGGGACCAGCTCGGGCTCGAAGATTTCACCGTCCGGCTTGATCGAGCGCAAGGTGAGCAGCTCGGCACCGCCGGGGGTCTCCAGCTCGCCGTAGCGGTCGAGCGCTTCCTTGCTCAGCAGGTGCACCACGATGTGGACGATCTGCCGCAGCCCGCCGCCGGGATAGACCCGGGCCACGGAGCGGTCGAGCACCAGCGCCTCGGCGGCGCCCTCGTAGGTCACGCCCGAGGCTTGGTAGGCCCGCAGCGTCTCCAGCCCGTCGACCCGGTATGCCATCAGGTCGTCGGCGAGACCGAGGTCGGCCGCCGTGCGGTGCAGCATGTTGCTGAAGGGCAGATGCCCCAGCGCTTCGGCCAGATGGGCCTTCGCCAGGTCGGGTCGCCCCTCGGCGAGGTCGAGGTCGGCGAGCTGCACGTGGGTCTGCGCGCGCATCGGTACGAGGCGGCCGATCTGCGACAGGTAGCCCCGCGCCTGGGA
This sequence comes from uncultured bacterium, assembly GCA_963761755.1. Taxonomy (GTDB): domain Bacteria; phylum Myxococcota_A; class Polyangia; order Nannocystales; family Nannocystaceae; genus CAJXVA01. The sequence goes on along the minus strand of CAVXIC010000008.1, from coordinate 867,488 downwards.
GGTCTCGCCGCGCAGGGTCGCCAGGTGGGCCAGGGCATCGAGCGTCTCGATGTCGTCGGGGCTTCGCTCCAGCGTCTCCTTCCAGATCGCCTCGGCGTCGTCCCAACGTCCGCGGAGCCGGGCCAGGTCGGCCCGCGTGGGAAGGCTTCCCGCGCAGTCCCCCAGCGCTTCGACCAGCGCGTCCTCGCTGTGCACGTCGCGAATGTCCCGGGCCTGGGCGCGTTCGAACCGCAGGACCGAGCAGTGCTCGGCGTCGATCGTCTTGGCGCGCGCGAGCGCGGCCCGGGCTCGATGCTCCTCGCCCGCGGCGCGGTAGATCTGATGCCGCAGCAGCTCGCCGCGAAGCGTCCGAAGGCGCGCGTCGGGGAGTCCGGCGAGCATCGTGGAGGCTTCAGCGTCGTCCCCTCGACCGAGCATCAACTCGAGCAGGCCTCGCTGGGCCGACTCGAGCCGGGGATCCCGCTTCAGCGCCGCTTGGAGGGCCCGCTGCTCTCGTGACGCGGAGTGCGTGCGGGGCCGTGATCGGTCGTTGCGCTCGAAGGACGCCCGCATCATCCAGCCCAGCGCGAACGCGTCGGCCTCCGTGAGGGCCGCGAGATGCTGCTCGGCAGCGTCGGTGTCGCCGTCGGCCAGGGCCGCGTCCACCGCCAGGTAGGCCCGCAGCGGCGCGTGCATGGGTCCGGCGAGCGGCCCGTCCTTCGCGGTGGGCTCCGGCCAGGGCGGACGGCGCGTCGACGCCTTTCCGCGCACGCCCGCGCCCTGGGTGGCGCCATCGACCTCGGCCTCCAGCGCGCGCCCGCGTCCATCGGCGGCGCGCACCAGGACCCACGCCTTGTCGCGAGGGATGGAGGTCGCCAGCTCCAGCACGTGCGCGCCTGGGTTGACCGGCACCGAGATCCGGCTGCGCCGGGCGGCGTAGCGGTCGGTGCGATCGGTGCGGTGGATCAGCGTGCCGTCGAGCCACACGCGCAGCGCCTCCTGCCCGCTGATGTCCAGGGCGATCGTGTCGCTGTCGGAGCGGATCGTGGTGCGCAGGCGCCGAATGCCCGCGCGCGGCGTCGGGTTCCAGACCCGCACGACGCATGACAAGGGCACGAGGGCAGCGTCGGGGTCGACGACGAACCCACCGGGCTTCACGTCGGGCAGCTCGTAGTCGCCCAGCCGCCCGGTCACCGCCGAAGCCTCCCAGGCCTGCACGCACCCTTGCTCTTCGAACTCCGCCCGATACGCTTCGCCCTTGCGGCGCGCGATCGAGGCTCGCAGGCTCAGCAGCGGCTGTCGCACCGAGAACGGAAGCCCCGCGAGCTCGGACTCGTGCTCGGCGAAGAACGCGGTGAACCGCGCGTCATCCCCGGGTCGATCGCCGTGGCTGCTCTGCAGCGCCCGCGCTGCGACGTCGGCGGCGGCGAGCGCGAAGGGGTCCTCGCCGTGGGCGAGCCCGGTCTCCACGAGGGCGTAGGCCATCGCCGCCTCGGTCTGCGCGTCGTCTCGGCCCTGCGCGACCAGCAGCCGACCGAGCCGGGCCGCGGGATCGCCGGCCTTCAGCAGCGGCTCCATCGTCTCGAGGCCTGCGTCGGTCTTTCCGAGCCACACCCACTCGATCAGCGCCAGGTCCCGGCGCGCTTCGACGTCCTCGGGATGCTTCGCGAGACGCTCGCGCAGCGCCGCCGCGGTCGCGGCCGGATCGGCGGGGTCGAAGGAAGCGTCGGTCGACTGCCGCTTGCAGGCGACCGCGAGGGTCAGCAGCAGCGCCGCGACGAGGGGGACGAAGCGTCGAATCGGGAGCATGGAGATGGCGGGGGGCGCCGCAGTGCGGGCGGAAGAATGCTTATTGAGCACGCGTGACCTCGAAGTCTTGTTCGAGCGCGGCGTCGACCTGCCGCAAGAACGTGCGAAGCGCCGGATACTGCGCCGGCGAGATGCGCTGTTGGGGCAGCTCGATCCGGGTGCGGACCTCGGCGCCGTCGTCGGTGGCCTCGACCTCGAGGGAGAAGCGCCCCACCTCGGTACGCAGCTGGGTGGCCGCTGGGAGCGTCGCGAACCGATACCCGGCGGGCAGTCGGTAGCGCAGCGTGTGGGTCTCGGCCATCGGCACGTCGAGCACCAGCGGGTACTCGCGCTCGGACTTCGGTGCCAGCGCAGAGGTGAAGCCCGACTCGCGCCCGGTGACCTTGAACCGGAGGCCACCGGCGACCGTGGTCGCCCACTGGGGCACCGTGGCCGTGGCCTCGAGCCGGGCCGGCGTGGTGATGTCGTCGATGCCCGGCGCGGACACGTCCGAGACGTCGACCCCGGGGAACGACCCTCCCAGGGCCTGGGTCATGCGTTCGACCCGCTGCTCGGCGGACTGGAACTGATAGCGCACCGAGCTGGCCGATGCGCCGCGTACGGTGACGGCGTGGTTCAACGTCGCCGCACCCGAGGCGCGAAGCGTGACCTCCTGCTCCAGCGCCCGCACGTTGTCTGCCGCCGCGCTCACGCCGATCGTCCGGTAGTCGGCCCCCTTCCCGTCGCGGACGACCAGCACGCTGGCCCCCTGGTCGGAGGCCGGCAGCTCGTTGGGACCGGACCACTCGGCGGTGCCGTCGAGGAACAGGTCGAAGGCCGGAACGTAGGTGATCGCGTGGTTGAACACCGCCAGCGACGCCGGTTCGGCCGGCATCACGCCTTGGTCGCGGGTCCGCACCAGCACCAGGTTGGCCTCGATACCGATCTCTTCGAGCATGACCTTGAGCAGGCTCGCCTTGTCCTTGCAGTCGCCGAAGCGGCGGCTGAAGATCTCGGTGGTTCGGTAGGGCTTGAAACCGTGAATTCCGAACTCGAGCCCCACGTATCGGGTGTTGCGCACCACGTAGGTGTAGATGGCGTCGACCTTGGCCCGGTCCCCGGCGTCCTTGGGCAGGCCGGACAGCGCGTCCGCGATCGCGCCACGGATCGCATCGTCGACCACGAGCTGCTCGCGCACGAGGTCCCAGTACCAGTCGCCGACCTCGTTCCAGGTCTTGTAGGTGCTCGCGTGCAGGAAGTCGGCGACCTCGACCCAGCCCGGCATGCCTGCCTCCGGCTCGACCGCGGCCACGTTCTGGGCGGCGTAGCGATAGCGGGTGAACTTGCCGTCGTCCGATCGGGTGGTGTCGATGCCCTTGCGGTTGAAGTAGATCGGCTTGTCGACCGGGGCCTCGAGGATGTACTCGACCGTGCCGATCGGGGCGCTGCCCTGCAGGGGCATCAGGTCGCCGAAGTACTCGTCGAACATGTTGCGCGCAGCGACGTCCCGGCGCAGGAACGCCACCTCGAGCGTGTCGCCCGGACGCAGCCCGCCAAAGGCCACGCGGATCTGCCGCTGGTCGTAGTACATCCGGTACCCGGCCGAGGCGAGCGCGACGACGCCGACCTCCCCGAGCTCTTCGATCGTGCCGTCCTTGCGGCGCACGCGGGCTCGCCGGACTTCGACGATGCTCTCGGCCGGGTCGTAGCTGATCCCCTGGACGGCCTGGGACCGAACGCCGCGATCATCGAGCACGCGGATCACCCGGTGGTCGAGGCGCTCGGTCAGCCCGTTGGGCAGCACCTTGACCGCCACGCGGTGGTGCAGGACCGCCGCATCCTTGCCCTTCCAGGCCTTGGACGGCTTGGCGCTCTTGGCGACGGCTTCGAGGTCCAGCCCGTAGCGGGTGAACTGATCGGTCGGGGCCGACGCGTCGAGCGACGCCAGCAGGTCCCGAACGTCGGGCTGCTGAGGCAGCAGCTCCAGGCTGCGCCGCAGGCTGCCCGCGGCCGCGGAGAGGTCGTCGTGGCGCATCAGCAGCCGCCCCAGCGCGGCGTGGAGCTCGGCGTCGTGCGGCGCCAGGGCCAGCGCCTTGGCCCACGACTTGCGCGCCGCCATGATGTCCCCTCGGGACTCCTCCAGCTGGGCGACGGTGATGTGGCGCTCGGGCAGGCCGGGGGTGACCTCGGCGGCCTCCTTGGCGAGGGCGACGGCCGCGTCCGCCTGACCGAGCTCGAGCAGCACTTCGATGCTCGCTCCGGCGAGTTCGGACGACGTGCCCTGGGCGCCCAAGACGGCCAGCGCATCCTTGGTGCGCCCTGCCCCGTGCAGGCGCGAGGCGTACTCCAGCCGAAGCGTGCGCGCGTGGGGGTTGCGTGCGACCAGCGACTGCAGCCACCGCAGCGCGTACCACTGCAGCCCGACGCCCGCCGCTTCCTCGATGAGCGCCATCTCCACGATCGGATCGCCAGGCGCGACCTCGTGCGCCTCCTCGAGGTTCTCTCGGTAGCGGGCCTGCAGCCCCATCGCCTGATGACGCCAGCCCAGCTCGAGCAGCATGCGAGCCCGCAGCCCCGCCTGGGACGCGCCCTCGGCCCGCGCCGCATCGATGCCTCGGCGCAGCGCCGCGAGACTCTCGGAGGGGTCGCGCTCCACCAGCGCCCGCAGCCACAGGCTTCGCGCCGAAGGGGCCTGCGCGGCCACCTGGCGCGCCAACATCACCGCGGTCTCGTCCTCACGATCGAAGGGATGGACGGCCTGGTAGAACTCCAGGAGGGCCACGCCGTCCTTGGCCGCGCGGGTGCCCGAGAGGGTCTCGGGCACCCGCCCCGCCAAGCTGGTCCGCAACGACGCCGGCGCGGGACCGCTGGCTTCATCGCCGGTCCGCGGCGTCCACTCCGGCGGCGGCTCGGCCGAGCTCTCCAGGCCCGCGATCGGGGACCCGTCGGGCGCACTGACCCGCAGGAAGAAGCCCCAGGCGCCCGACTGGGCGCTCACCTTGATCAGCACCCGGTTCCAGCCCGCTTTGAGGCTCGCGGCGTGGGTGTCCTGCAGCGGATGCGCGGCTCGGTAGGCGCTGCCGCCCCCGGCCGAGACGCCGTCCACCCAGACCTCATAGGGACCACCGGTGCCCACGGCGATGGCGACCCGCTGATCCTTCGGTACGCGGACCCACGCCGTGGCGTAGCCGGTCACGTCGGTGTTGGGACGCAGGCGGTCATCGAAGCTGACGTAGCCGCCGCGAGGTGCGTCCGCATAGTCGATGACGCGCCACGACAGCGGCTCGCCGGGAAGTTTTCCCGAGAAGCTCTGGGTCGACCCGAACGCCTCCGTCTGGGGGGCGTACACCGCCGTCTCGCCCTTGCGGCCACCGTTGTCGAACGGGCCGACGATCTGCCAGCCCACGACGTAGCCCTCGCCGCGCAGGCGCGCCGCCGCGGCAGCCCGGTCGCCTCGCGCCTCGAGGATCCTGGCCTGAAGGAAGCGCGCGTACGACCGGACCAGCGGGTGGCGACCGCGCGCCTGGGCGACGCTCGCCAGCAGGCGATCGAGCGCCTGCGGATCCACCTCGCCTTGAACCTCGGGCAGCAGGCCCAGCAGCGGCACGATCGCCGCGGGGTCCTTTCCGGGCGTCCGCTTCAAGGCGGACGCGCGACGAGCCAGCTCCGCATCCCAACGGTTGGGACCCAAGGCGCTGTCCTCCGCCGGCGGCCCCGGCAGCGGGCGAGCGCGCACGGGCGCGGGCGCGGCCGTCGACAGGGCGAGGCCGAGCGCGAGACCGAGGGCGCGCGAGATGCTCCGATGGCGACGATGGGTCACGCGGGCGAGTTTGGTACAAACGCAATCCCCGCGCCAAGCGGGAGGGGAGGCCTTTGTGACCCCCCGCGCACGGGTCCGGCTGCCCGCGGGCCCCGGATGCGGTAGCCTGCGCCGCTATGACGACGACGCCCTCTGTCGGCGCGGAGCCGGAGCTGTCCGCGGTCATCCCCGTCTTCAACGAAGTCGGGTCCCTCCCGCAGATGCACGAGGAGCTGGTGGCGGGCCTCGCGCGGACCGGACGCTCCTACGAGATCATCTACATCAACGACGGCAGCACCGACGGCACGACCGAGCTCCTCGACACGCTGGCCGCGACCGACTCCAACGCCGAAACCATCGGCGTCATCCACTTCCGCAGGAACTTCGGCAAGTCTCCCGCGCTCAACGCCGGCTTCGAGCTCGCGCGCGGCGCGATCGTGCTCACCTTGGACGCGGACCTGCAAGACGACCCCGCGATGATCGAGCAGTTCGTCGAGCGCATCGAGGCCGGTGCCGACCTCGTCTCGGGCTGGAAGCAACGCCGCCACGATCCCCTGGGCAAGACGGCGCCCTCCAAGCTCTTCAACGCCGTCGTCCGCAAGATCAGCGGCGTGCAGCTGCGCGACTTCAACTGCGGCTACAAGGCGTATCGTCGCGAGTGCATCCAGGAGCTGTCGGTGTACGGCGGCTTTCACCGGTTCCTGCCGGTGCTCGCGGGCCATCGCGGCTTCCGGGTCGAAGAGCTCGTCGTCAACCACCGGCCGCGCGAGCACGGCGTCAGCAAGTATGGGGTCAAGCGCTTCTTCGACGGCGTCTTGGACCTGCTGACGGTCCTGATGGTGACCCGCTACCGAACCCGCCCGGTCCACTTCTTCGGCATTCCCGGGATGCTCAGCGGCGTCTTCGGGCTGTCGATCCTCGGCTACTTCACCCTGCTCAAGCTCTTCGGCGGGGTCATCGGGAACCGCCTGCCCTTCCTGCTGCTCGGGGTCTTGCTGACCCTCACGGCGATTCAGCTGGTGGGCATAGGGCTCGTCGGCGAGCTGCTGGTGCGCACGACGATCAAGTCGTCCGAGGTCTTCTCGGTCCGCCACACCTCGGGGTTCCTTTCCCGCCCCACCCCGCTGAGCCCCTCGCTGCCCCCCGACGCGCCCCCCGAGGCCTCGACGCAGGTCCCGGTGGCGACGCCGAGCACGGCGAGCGTCGCCGCCGCCCAGAGCCCCGCGAGCTGACCGCATGCGCGCGGTGATCCAGCGAGTCCGCGAAGCGTCCGTCGTCGTCGACGGGTCCACCGTCGGCGAGATCGGCGTCGGCTTCATGATCCTGCTGGGCGTCGAGCGGGGGGACGAAGCGCGCGATGCCGAGGTCTTGGCCAGGAAGATCGCAGGGCTTCGCATCTTTCCCGGCGACCGGCCGATGGATCGCTCGTTGAGCGACGTGGCCGGTTCGGCGCTGGTCGTCTCCCAGTTCACGCTCGCCGCGTCGGTCAAAAAGGGGCGCCGTCCGGGGTTCGAGGGCGCCGAAGACCCGCCGCGCGCCGAAACCCTCTACGGCCACTTCTGTGGGGTGCTGCGGGACCAAGGCGTCGAGGTCCGCACCGGCACCTTCGGCGCCCATATGGAGGTGTCGCTGTGCAACGAGGGGCCGGTCACCCTGCTGATCGACTGTCGCGATGGGGCGATCGTCTCGTAGTCGCGGTCACGAAGACCGCGGCAGCGACATGTCCGTGTTTGTCCCCTCGATCACAACACAATCGCGCACGTACACGTGTCGATCTCTCCGATGAAGGGGTAGCCTTTGCGAGCGGATGAACCGCCGGTGGCAAAGGGAGTGATGATGACGATGCGTGGATTGAGGGATGGTTCGATGCGAGCGTTGGTGTTGTTGTCGTGCGCGGGGCTGCTCGCCTGTGCCCAGGAGGACGGCCTCGCCGGTCCCGGCAGCGAGTTGCGCAGCGGCGACGCGGGGGCGACGGACTTTTGGAACCTGCGGCTGGAAGATCCTGCCAACGGGGCGGTCCAGCTCTCGGACGATGACGGACCCAACCCGCCGGACATCATCATCTGGGACATCGACGGCGACGAGGACACCTCCGATGTGTACGAGGGCCCGGCCTTCGGGGGAGCGCTCGTGCTCAGCACGGTGGACAATCAGATCTACGACGCGGACGGCCAACCCCAGTGCACGGCCACCTTCGAGGACGGCCTGTACAAGCTGCGCGAAGGCCTCGATGGACCGGTGATCTACACCGCCACCGCGGGACGCTACGTCTTCGCGGGCGATGTGCCCGGTGGTCTGCCCTCCCCGGGCACGCCCGCGTGGCAGACCTTGATCTACACCCAGCTCGAATACGAGTTCTACCAAGATCACGTCTACGACGGCCCGCACTGGCACCCCGACGCAGAGGCCATCGCCACCGCCAGCGTCGACCTCCAGCGCGCCAACCCGATGCGCAAGCTGCTCATCGCGGCCCTGCAGGGCGGCATCTGCGGGAGCCCGGGCGAGCCGACGCTTCCGCCTCCGGGCTAGTCCCGGGCTGCTAGCGCCGCCGTCGCTCGAGAGCCTCGGTCGCCCGGGCCCGCATGCCGGCGCTCTGGGCTGCCGCGACGCTCTTCTGGGCCGCGGCGAGCGCTCCGGCCCGGTCGCCGCGCTGCTCGAGCAGGCGAGCGAGTTCGGCGAGCGTGTCGCTGAGCTCGTCGTCGGTCTCCCCGCGGGCCTCGCGGATCGCCCCGGCGGCGCGCTCGCAGTGCTCGAGGGCAGCATCGAGCCGGCCCAGCTTGCGCTCGGCGCCGCACAGGATCAGCGCGGCTCGGCCGACGCCCTCGCGCTGCGCCTTCGAGTTGCCCGAGAACAGCGCGAGCGCCTCGCTGGCGGTTTCCACCGCGGAGAGCGGCTGGTCCAGCGCGGCTTGGACCTTGGCGATGTTGTAGAGCGTCGAGGCGAGCTTCTTTTGGGCCTCGGGCGCGTCCGAGCGTCGGTAGACCGCCGCGGCGCGCTGGAACTCCGCGAGGGCCGTCTCTCGATCGCCGCCTCGGTCGTGCAGGCGTGCCTTGGTCGCGCGAAGATCCGCGACCTTCATGTGCTCGGCACCGTACAGGGCCCGCCGAATGGTCATCGCCCGTTCGATCAGCTCGATCGCCTCGGGCAGCGCGGCCCGGCGGGACGCGAGGACGTTGGCGAGGTTCTGGGCGACGCGCGCGACCTGAGGGTGCATCGTCCCGAGCTTCGACTCTCGCAGCGCCAGCGCCCGGCGCAGGTGGGCCTCGGCCTCGACCATCTCGCCGCGCTGGGCGAGCGCGATGCCCAGGTTGGTGTACAGCCCCGCGAAGCGCACGTCGTTGGGTGGGTAGGCCCGCTCGGCCGCCGAGAGGGCGTCTCGCATGTGCTCGATCGCCAGGCCGTTCTCACGCGCGGAGAGTGCGGTCGCCCCCAGCTGCTGCGACAGGTTGACCTCGAGGTCGGCGGGGGAGCCTGCCCGCGTCATCGCGGACCGGGCGGCGGCGGCGATCCCCAGCGCACGCTCGCGGTTGTTGCGGTGCAGTCCGAACACGCGAACCTGGGAGATGAGCGCCAGCGCCTCCAGCTCCGCGTCACCCAAGCGCGCCGCCTCGAACGCCGCCGCCTCGAAGCTCGTCTGCGCGACGTCGTGGTCGGAGGTCTGCCGGGCCGTGATGCCGTGTGCCAGCAGCGCGCGCGCGATGGTGGGCGCGTGCTTGGTCGCGGTGGCTTGTGCGAGCGCCTCTTGGGCCACGTCGCGGGCCGTATTGTAGCGGCCCGCGCTGTTGAGCGCGTTGGTGTCGTCGATCCGCGCCCGGGCGGCGAGCACCTCACGCCGACGCTGTGGGTCGGCGGGCAGCTGTTCGACCTCGGCCGGGTCGGCGGTGATGCAGGTCTGCGGAGACTGCAGCGCGGCGACGGCCCCGACGGCGCGCTCGACCACGCCATCGTCGGCATCGGCCAGGACGTCCAGGAGCGCTCGGAGCTCACCGTGCTGCCGATCCAGGCAGTGCATCCGAACGTCCAGCGTCGCTTCGGACTGCTCGCCGTGCACCCACGTCGCCTCGCACACCGTGGTGCGCGCGTCGACCCACCCATCGACGTAGGTGTCGAGCCCCTCGACGACCCGCTCGGCCGTGTACGCTGCGTAGGCGGTCGCGGTGTCGCGGAGCGAGGCGTCCACGACCGCCCGACGCTCTGCGTCCCACACGCCCTGCAGGCGGGACCTGGAGCCCTGACACACCGAGTCGTCTGGGCTCAGCATGACGGCGGACACGCCGACCCCGCCCAACAGCACCGCGCCCCCGACCCAGCCCGCGATCATCCGTCGCCGCCGCGCCGGGTCGGCCCGGAGCGCGGTGAGGAAGTCGCCCATGCTCGGGTAGCGATCCGAGGGCGCCGGTGCGAGGGCGCGACGCAGGGCCCGAAAGACCCACGCGGGGACCTCGGTGTCCGTGGGCGGCTCGAGGATTCGGCCACGCGCGGCGTCTCGGCTGTGGTTCTCGGCGCGGTAGGGCAGCTTCCCGTAGAGGCCTTCGTACACGGCGACCGCAAAGCTGAACTGGTCGGTCGCGGGCCCGGTCGGTCGGCCGCGGCGCTGCTCGGGGGCCATGTACGCCGGCGTGCCCACGATGCGGCCGGCCATGGTGAGCTTCATGTCCGTGGTCGACTGGACCACCGACATGATGTCCTCGCTCGCAGATTCCGAGACGGGCGCCGAGGGGTCGAGGCGAGCGTCGTCGGAGTCCGTGCTCAGGCTGCCCCCTTCGTTCTTGGCCAGTCCGAAGTCGAGCACCTTGACCCGCCCATCTTCACCGATGAGGGCGTTGGCCGGCTTGAAATCGCGGTGGGTGATGTTTGCGGCGTGGGCCGCAGCCAACCCGCGGCCCGCCTGCTCGAACACGTCGAGCTTCGCTCGCCAGGTCGGCTTCTCCGCGTCCATCCACTGGGTAAGCGTGCGGCCCTGCACGAACTCCATCGCCATGTAGATGCGGCCGTCGGGCGTGGTGTCCACGTCGTGCACCGTGACGATGTTGGGGTGCGAGAGCTTGGCCAGCGACTGCGCCTCGCGCACGAGGCGAGCGCGACCGGTCGAGCTGCGGCCTTCTCGAACGCGGGGGCGAAGGAGCTTGAGCGCGACCTTGCGATCGAGCTTGGGGTCGTACGCGGTGCACACCACACCCATGCCGCCCATGCCCAACACGTCGAGCACCACGTAGCGCCCCACCTTGCTCGGCGCGCCGTGAGGCCCACTCTCGGGAAGCAGGCGCGTCGTTGGGGCTGGTGCGTCGGCGTCGGGGGTCGAGCGGCCGTCCGAGGTCATCGAGTAGACGCGCGTCGAGTCGATGGGTCCACCGACTGCAGCCTTGACCTCCGCGCTCGTCGAACCCGTCAACGACCCGATCTTGCCTTGCGCAGCTGCCGGGTTCAACCGGCGCGGTGCCACGCCGCGATCAGAAGCCGACCTTGCGCATCACGAAGCGGGGAAGGACGCCGATCACCCACATCACCCACCGCCAGATCCACGGCGCGTACACCATCGGTGCCTTGCGATCGATGGCGGCGAGGACACGAGCCGCAACCGCGTCGGGTTCTCCGGCGAACGGTGGGGGCTGCAGACCCTCGGTCATGCCCGTCCGCACGAACCCCGGCTTGACGCAGACGGTGACCAAGCCCGCGTCGCGGTACCGATGGTCCAGTCCTTCGAGGTAAGCCGACAGACCCGCCTTGGAGGCCCCGTAGAGCACTACGGGCTTGCGCCCGCGATCGCCGGCGACCGACGAGAACGCGCACAGCACCCCGCCTCCCCGGGCCATCAACCGGGTTCGCGCCGCCTCGCAGAACAACACCGTGTGCGCGAAATTGACCGTCAACATCGTGCGCAGCAGCTCGGGGTCGGCCTCGAGCTGCTCTTGGGTCCCGAACGAGCCCGCGGTCACGATCACCGTGTCGAACCCGCCGAGCGCCTCGTCGGCAGCGTCGAGCGCTGGCCCGAAAGAGTCCGGATCCAGGAGGTCGCACGGCGCGTGTCCCACCTCGGGCCGCGCCGGATGGCGAGCGCGACAGTCGGCAGCGGAACGCTCGAGCTCATCGGCGCTGCGCCCGAGCAGGAACAACGCGTCTCCTCGGCTCGCGATCCGACGCGCCAGCGCGCGCCCCATGCCCTTGGTCCCTCCGACAATGACGGCCTTCATCGGGCCGGAGTATAGGGCGCGCCGCGGGGCATCGGGCCGCGCTCGCACGGCCCCGCAGGCCGATCGGCCGTCCGCTGGTGCCCCGGCAGCGACTCGGTCGCCCACCCGATCCCCGTCCCGAGGACCGCCAGCACCCATGCCATCACTCCTGCACGCATGCCCGGACAACGCACGCGCCGAGCCGAGCTTTCACACGCCGAGACCGGCTACAGCGGCGAATCGCGTTCCATCGCCTTGGGGGCCCCGCCGGGACGCTTCGGCCCGTCCTTCCCCTCGTCCGTGTTCGACCGCGCCGCGCCCGGGGCCAGGTGCACGGTGGTGGTGGGGAACGCGAAGTCCAGGCCCAGGCCCCGCATCGACTCCATCACGCGCAACATGAAGTCCTCGCGGATCTGCATGTGCTCGGCCCAGTTGGTGGTGCGGGTGAACAGGTAGCAGAAGATGTCGAGGCTCGAGGGACCGAAGTCGAAGAAGTTGACCAGGTAGAAGTCCTGGTGGAGTCGATCGTCGCCCTTGATGATCGTGCGGATGGCCTCGACCGCCTGGCGCATCTTGTCGGGGGTCGTGCTGTAGGTCAGGCCCACCGTGAGCTTGATCCGCCGCTTCCTCATCTTCGACCAGTTGTGGATCGGGCTGGTCGTGAAGGCCGCGTTGGGGATGGTGATCAGCGCGTTCGCGAAGGTGCGGATCCGGGTGACGCGAATGCCCACGGTCTCGACCGTGCCCTCGACATCATCGACTTCGATCCAATCGCCGATCATGAAAGGACGGTCGACGAAGATGACGATCGACCCGAAGAAGTTGGCCACGGTGTCCTTGGACGCGAACGCCAGCGCCGCGCCTCCCAGACCCACCCCCGCCAGCAGCGAGGCGACCGAATAGCCGAGGTTCTGGACGATCATCACCACCCCGGTGATGACGAGGAACGCGATCGCGGTCTTGCGCACGATCGGGACCAGCTGGTCGTCGAAGGTGCCCTCGGTGGCGCGGGCCCGCGTGGACCAGACATCCGCGAGATCGCCGGCGATCCGCACCCCCAGCCAGGTGGCCATGGCAATGCTCGCCCCCTGGAACAGGCGGTCGACCATCTTGTCGAGGTCGGCGGCCACGACGGCCTCCAGCGGCATGCCCTTGAGCGCCGCCCAGATGCCCACGAGGCGGACCATCCACCCGGCGGGGCGCCCGATCGCGTCCATGATCGCCCGGCGGATCGACCCCTTGGGCGTGCGGTCGCCGATGCCCTTGATGATGCGCTCGACCACGCGGCCTCCGAAGAAGCCCACCGCCACGGCGACCAGCGCAAAGAGCAGCTGTCTCACCGTGATGCCGAGGATCGCGTAGCCGAGGAGCTCGTCCATGCCGTCCATCGCCAGTGGGAGCCTGCCACAGTCGGAGCCGGCGTGCGGCCTGGCCCCAGATCGGCGCCATGACGCACAATGCCGGGTGCATGACCCTGCCAGACGCCCCCGAGCCGCTGTGCGTCCTGTTCGTGACGATCGACGAAGCGCACGCCGATGCCTTCGCGCGCGCCGCCTGCGAGCGCCGCCTGGTCGCCTGCGCAAACCTCGTGCCGGGGGTCCGATCGATCTATTGGTGGAACGGGGAACTCTGCGAGGATCGCGAGGTCGCCATCTGGATGGAGACCACCGCCCACGACGCACCGGAACGGATCGCGGCCTTGGCCGCGCTGCATCCCTACGATACGCCCAAGATCATCGCCCTGCCGCCGAGCGCCGTGCACGAGCCCTATCGGCAGTGGTGCGCGTCGGCGGTGCGAGGAGCCTGAGCCTCGCTCAGGCTCAGGCTCGGGCTCGGGCTCGGGCCTATTTCTCGGGCTTGGCCTCGAACTCGATCGCGCGCACTTCGAAGTCGCGCAGGGCGTCATCGGACACGAACTCGAACGCCCCGACCTTGGCGGCCGCCCACACGTCGTCGCGCACCGGCTCGAGGTCCTGCAGCAGGGCTGCCGGGGCCGCGAGGGTCATCGACGTGATGCCGCGGGCGACACCCACGTTGGCTGCGGTCTTGCTGCGGTTGATCGCGCCCAGGCACGCAACGGCGGCGTCGAAGCTTCCGGCCCGCTGCGGCGCCCCTGCCTCCTCGAAGAGCGCCGCCGAGGGCCACGCCGCGGCGTGAACGCTCGGTGTCTCGCGCTCCTGCGCGAAGGCCCACCCCCACACCGTCTCGGTGATGTAGGGGAGGAACGGCGCAAACAGGCGCAGCAGGACGTCCAGGCCCAGCCGCAGCGCGGCGACGGCGGACGCCCGGCCCTCGGGGTCGTCTTCCGCCCGCGCGCGGACCTTGGCCAGCTCGAGGTAGCTGTCGGTGTACCCGGACCAGAAGAACGTCTCGATCGCCTTGAGGGCCGGCGAGAACTCGAACGCTTCGAACGACGCCGTCGCCTCGTCGGCCACGCCGCGCAGGGCCACGAGGAAGCCACGGTCGAGTTCGCGCGTGACCGGGCCGAGCTCGGCCGTCTGCATCAAGGCGAACTTGCTGGCGTTGTAGAGCTTGGTCACCAGCCGCTTGCCGGTCTTGAACATGTTCTCGTCGAACGCCGTGTCGACGCCCAGACGCGCGTTGGCCGACCAGTAGCGGACGCCGTCGGCGGTGAACTTGTCCATCAGCTCGTCGGGCGAGAGCCCGGTGGCGCCGCCCTTGGACTTGGAGACCTTCTGCTTGCCCTGCACCACCCAGCCGCTGATCACGACGTTGTGCCAGGGCACCGTACCCTCGTGCAGCATCGCCTTGGCGATGGTGTAGAACGCCCAGGTTCGGATGATCTCGTGGGCCTGCGGCCGAATGTCGGCCGGGAAGAGCTTGTTGTGGCGGTCGTCGTCGAGGCGCCAGTGGGAGCTGACCTCGGGCGTCATCGAGCTGGTGAACCAGGTGTCGAACACGTCCGATTCGGCCGCGAACCCGCCGGGCTCACCGCGCGCGCTGGCCTCGTAGCCCTCGGGCACGGCGGTCGTCGGATCGATCGGCAGGGCGTCCACGGGCGGGAGCAGCGGCGCCTCGTAGTCGGGCTGCCCTTCGGCGTCCAGCCGGTACCACATCGGAAACGGCACGCCGAAGTAGCGCTGCCGACTGATGCACCAGTCGAACTGGAGGTTCTCGGTCCACAGGCTGAAGCGCTCGCGCATGAAGGGCGGGTGCCACTGCACTTGCTCGCCGCGGGCGAGCAGGTCCCGCTTCTTGTCGAGCAGGCGGCAAAACCACTGCCGGGTGGGGATGAACTCCAGCGGGCGGTCCCCCTTCTCGAAGAACTTCACCGCGTGGTTGATCGGCTTTTGAGCGCGCAGCGGGGCGAGCGCGCCCTCGGGGGCCTGCGCGAGCATCTCGAGCACGAGCTTGCGCGCCTGGTCGGGGCGCTTGCCCGCGATCGCGGCGTAGTGCTCGTTGGCGGCGGCGGGGTCGAGGCTCTCCCAGCCTTCGGTGCCGTACTCGACCGGAAGCATCCGCCCGCGCCGCCCGATGACCTGACGCAGCGGAAGCTTCTCCTCACGCCACCACTGCACGTCGGTCTGATCGCCGAAGGTGCAGATCATCAGGATGCCGGTGCCCTTCTCCATGTCGACGACGTCGCTGGGGAAGATGCGGACCGGGACGCCGAACAGCGGCGTGACGGCGCGCTTGCCGAACAGATGCTTGTAGCGCGCGTCCTGGGGATGTGCCGCCACCGCCACGCAGGCCGGCAGCAGCTCCGGACGCGTCGTCGCGATGATGAACTCCTCGTCCGAGCCCTCGACCTTGAAGGCGATGTCGTTGAACGAGCTGTCCAGATCGCGATCCTCGAGCTCGGCCTGGGCCACGGCGGTCTGGAAGTCGACGTCCCACAGCGTGGGGGCGTCCGAGCTGTACAGGTGCCCCTTGGCGAAGAGATCGAGGAAGCTCATCTGCGCCACCTTTCGGCAGTGCGCGCCCACGGTGCTGTACTCCTGTCGCCAATCGACCGAGAGTCCCAGCCGCTGCCACAGCGCCAGGTAGGCCTTCTCGTCCTCCTTGGTGAGGGTCTCGCAGGCCTCGATGAAGTTGGGCCGCGAGAGCATCCGCGGCGGCTTCTTCTTGACCTTCGCCGACGCGACCTCCAGCTCGACGTCCTGCTCGTAGGGCAACGAGGGGTCGCACCGCACGTGGTAGTGGTTTTGCACCCGGCGCTCGGTGGGCAGGCCGTTGTCGTCCCATCCCATCGGATAGAAGATGTTCATCCCCCGCATCCGCTTGTAGCGGGTGATGACGTCGGTGTGCGTGTAGCTGAAGACGTGGCCGATGTGCAGGTTGCCCGAGACCGTCGGCGGCGGTGTGTCGACGACGAAGGTCTCCTCGCGCGGTCGGCTCGGGTCGTAGTGGTACAGGCCTGCTTGCTGCCAGCGCGCGTTGAGCTCGGCCTCGACGGCTGCAGCGTCGAAGTGCTTGGGGAGCGCCTGGGGGTCGATCGTACGGTACGAATCGGACATCGTCTGGCGCCGAACCTACCCCTGCGCGACGGACTGCACAACTGCTACAGCGGTGCGCTGCGAAACCCCGCGGCCAGCCTCTGCTCTGTGAAGCGGCCTTTGAAAGTTCGAAAAGGCCCCTCGCTGCGGCCGACGCGTCGCCCCTTGCTTCACCCCAAACGGGCGCCCTTTGCCCTACGAGCCCTCAATCGTTCGACGTCTCGTACAGAGCGCTTGTTTGAGTTCTCTTGATTGAGACCTATTGAGAACTATTGAGAACTAGGGATCCGAGGGCAGCACGGAGACCGCATTGCCCAGGGAGTCGGTCACCGCCACGTCGGGGGAGCCGTCCCCGTTGAAGTCGGCCACGACCAAGGCCAGGGGCGCCAGCGCGACGAAGAACTCGGTCTCGAGGAACGTGCCCTCGAGCGCGGGCACGACGATCGAGACCGTGCCGGCGTCGCGCGCCACCGAGACCAGATCCGGGCGGCCGTCGCCGTCCATGTCGGCAACCGTGGAGACGTAGGGCCCCTGTCCCACCGGCAGCGACACGAACGGGGAGAACGTCCCGTCGCCGGCCCCGAGCAACATGCTCACGACCTGGGCGTCGAAGCTGGGCGCGAGGATGTCGAGCGCCCCGTCCTGGTCGAAGTCGACCAACGACACCGAGCGCGGCCCGACGGCGACGGACAGCGCGGTCGCGGCCGCGAACGTGCCGTCCCCGCTGCCGCGCAGCACGCTGAGCGTCGTCCCGCCGAACTCGGCGACCACCGCGTCGAGATCCCCGTCGCCGTCGACATCGCCCAGCGCGACGTCGTAGGGCTGCGGGCCGACGGCGTAGGGCACGGCGGGGTCGAACGAACCGGTCCCGTCCCCGAGCAGCACCTCGAGCGTTGCGGACGTCTCGCCGACCGCGACCATGTCGAGGGCGTCGTCGCCATCGAGCCGGCCCAGGGCGACCGCGCGCGTCCGCGTGCCCGCGCCCTCGGGCTGCTGCGCCGTGAACGCTCCCGCCTCCTGCCGGTAGAGCCCCACGTAGTCGGTGCCCAGGTTGGCGACGGCGAGATCCGGTTCGCCGTTGCCATCGACGTCTCCGATCGCCACGCCGCGCGGCTGTAGTCCCGCGGGTAGCATGTCCCCGAGGGTCATCGATCCGGTGCCGTCGCCATAGGCGGTGACCACCGCGTTGCTGCCCGTGACGACGACGGCGAGATCGACGTGCCCGTCCCCGTCGAGATCCTCGGCCGCCAGCGCGGTGGGGAGCTCCCCCAACCCCGTCAGAGCGATGGGTGCCCCGAAGCAGAGCTCTCCGGGCTCGTGTTGCCCATCGCCGCAGCGCGCCGATGGACCGGTGGAGCTCGATTCGTCGGACCCCGACGAGGAGACCCCCTCGCCCCTCGACGCCGAGGTGGACGCGCCGCCGGACGTCTGGGCATCCGTCTGGGCATCCGTCTGGGCATCCGTCTGGGCTCCCGAAGAGCCGTCCGCCGCGGTGGTGGACGTGGGTCCGCTGGTCGCTCCGGCGTGCTCGTCCCCGCACGCCCCGAGGACGAGCACGCCCAGCGCGAGGGTGGCCGGGCGCGTCACGAGGGAAGACCCGAGGCGTCCATGTCGAGCTGGGCCACCAAGAAGCCCCACAGGTCGGCCCACTCCTCGATCTGCTTGGTGGTGGGCTTGCCCGCGCCGTGCCCCGCCCGCACGTCGATCCGGATCAGGACCGGATCGGCGCCGCCGTGGGCGTGCTGCAGGGCGGCGGCGAACTTGTAGCTGTGGGCCGGCAGCACCCGGTCGTCGTGATCCGCGGTGTACACGAGGGTGGCCGGGTAGTCCGTGCCCCGCTGCAGGTTGTGGTAGGGCGAGTAGGCACGCAGCGCTTCGAACTGCGCGGCGTCCTGCGGCGAGCCGTAGTCGCTCTCCCAGGCCCAGCCGATCGTGAACCGGTTGAAGCGCAGCATGTCCATCACGCCCACGCCCGGCAGGGCGGCGGCGAACAGGTCGGGACGCTGGGCCATGGTGGCGCCCACGAGCAGCCCGCCGTTGCTGCGCCCGCCGATCGAGAGGCGCTCGGGCGACGTCCATCCCTGCGCGATCAGGTACTCGGCGGCCGCGATGAAGTCGTCGAAGACGTTTTGCTTGTTCAGCTTCGTCCCCGCCTGGTGCCAGGCCTCGCCGAACTCCCCGCCGCCGCGCAGGTTGGGCATCGCAAACACCCCGCCCATCTCCATCCACACCAGGTTGGGGACCGAAAACGTTGGCGTCAGCGGGATGTTGAAGCCGCCGTAGCCATACAGATAGGTGGGGTTGTCGCCCGTCGGCGTCACGCCCTTCTTGTGCGCGATGAACATCGGGACCGATGTCCCATCGGCGCTGGGGTAGCGCACCTGCGAGACCACGAAGTCCGCCGGGTCGAAGGCGACGGTGGGCCGCTTGAACGCCTCGGTCGCACCGGAGGCGACGTCGAGGCCGTAGATGGTGCTCGGGGTGGCGATGCTGGTGAACGAGAAGTACGCCTCGGTGCGCGACGGCTCCCCGAGCGGGCCGCTGGCGGTCCCCAGGCCCGGCAGCGCGACGTCCCGCTCGTGGGCGCCGGAGAGGGCGTGAATCGAGACCTTGCTGCGCGCCTGATCGAGGTAGCTCAGCACCAGCCGCCCGCCCACGATGTTGGCGCCCCGAAGCGTGGCGTCCTGCTGCGGCACCCGCTCCTGCCACAGATCGCGGTGGGGCTTGGCGACATCGATCGCGATGATGCGTCCGCGCGGCGCGGCGTCGTCGGTGCGAAACAGCAGCGTGCCCCCCTCGTTGCCGATGAAGCTGTAGGCCGCCTTGAAGTCCGGCAAGAGTTCGACGAAGCGCCCCTTCTTGCTGGTGCCCTTGACCGTGAGGTCCTTGACGATGACGCTCTTGTTGGGGTCGGTGCCCAGTCGCACCGTGATCACCAGGAAGCGTCCGTCCTCGCTGACCTCGCCGTCGAAGCCCCACTCCTTGTGCTCTGGACGCTCGTAGATCAGGGTGTCTTCGCTCTGCGGCTCGCCGAGCCGATGGTAGTAGAGCTTCTGATCGTAGTTGAGCTGCTCGAGCTCGTCCCCGTTCTTCGCCTCGGGGTAGCGCGCGTAGTAGAAGCCCGCGCCGTCGGGGCTCCACGACGCATCCGAGAACTTGATCGATCGCAGCTCGTCCCCGGTGTCCTTGCCGGTGGCCACGTCCCGGACCCGCCACACCTGCCAGTCCGAGCCAGCCTCCGAGACGCCGTAGGCCAGATGCGTCCCGTCACGGCTCGGCCACAGCCCCGCCAGCGCCACGGTGCCGTCGTCCGAGAGCGTGTTGGGGTCGAGCAGGACCTTGGGCGCGTCCGACGGGCTGTCCATCGTGTAGAGCACGGACTGGTTCTGTAGGCCGTCGTTGCGACTGACGAAGAGACGCTCGCCGCGTCGCATGGGAACGCCCCACCGCTCGTAGTCCCACAGCGTCGTCAAGCGCTTGCGGAGCGCGTCCCGGGCCTCGATCGTCTCGAGGTAGCCGAAGGTGAGCTCGTTTTGGGCCTCGACCCACGCCTGGGTCTGCGCGCTGTCGATGTCCTCGAGCCAGCGGTAGGGGTCCGCGACCTCGACGCCGTGGTAGGCGTCCATCTGATCCGATCGCTGGGCCGGCGGATAGGCAAAGCGGTCCCGCGGCAGGGGCGGGACGGACGCGGGTTGCGCGTCGGATGGCTCGGCCAGCGTGATGTCCTGGCGGCATGCGGACAGGCACAGCAGCGCTCCGAGGCAGAGGGTTCGCGTCATGGAGCGCACGTTGTAGCCGGGACGACCGGCGGCCTACAAGCGCCAGGGCGTACCGGCCTCCAGGAGCGGGCGCGCCTCGATCGCGGCGATCTCGAAATCGTCGACCAGGGCCCGCGCAGGCATCGAACGGACGCCCTCCCCAACCAATCCGACCGAGCGCGCGAGCCAAGCGACCACCCGGCCGGGATCCTCGCCGGCCTCCCGAAGCGCGGCAACGTCGGGCGCGCCGTGGCGCTTGCTGAGCTTCTCGCCGTCGGGTCCGCGCAGCAGCGGCACGTGGGCGAAGCGCGGCACATCGAGGCCCAGGGCCTGGGCCAACCCGACCTGTCGGGGGGTGCTCGTCCACAGATCGGCGCCGCGCAACACGTGGCTGATCCGCATGAACCCATCGTCGACCACCACGGCGAGGTTGTACGCCCAGTCTCCGTCGGAGCGCCGCAGGACGAAGCTCCCCGCCTCGTCCTGCAGCTGCGCCCGCAACGTCCCCATGCGGGCGTCGGTGACCTCCACGGTGGCCGGGGGCGTGCGCCAACGCAGCGCCGTGGGTCGCTCGGGGTGCGTGGGGCCTCGCGCGCACGTGCCGGGGTAGATCGGCTCGCCCGCGCGGGTGCGGACCGCCGCTGCCCGCACCTCCTTCCGGGAGCACGAGCACGCGAAGGTCTCGAGCTTCGCGACGGCCTCGGCGTAGCGCTCGGTGCAGGCGGACTGCCGGTACGGGCCGAACGGACCGCCGACGTCGGGACCCTCGTCCCAGTCCAGACCCAACCACCGCAGATCCTCGAGCAAGGTGGCCTCGAAGTGCGCCCGCGACCGGCCGCGATCGACGTCCTCGATCCGCATCACGAACGTCCCCCCAAGCGCCCTGATCTGGAGCCAAGCCAGCAGCGCCGTGCGTACGTTGCCCAGGTGAAGTCGCCCGGTCGGGCTCGGCGCGTAGCGGCCGCGGATGACGAGACCCACGCGGCAACGATGCCACCGAGGCTCGGGCACTGCTACCGTAGCCCTTCGTGGTCGCCGACCTCACCCGCCCGCTGCCGCCCGAAGGCGACACGGCCGGCAGCGCCCCAGCGTCGGGACCCGGCGTCGGGACGCTCGTGGGCCGCTACGTCCTGCTCGAAGAGCTGGGCCGCGGCGGCGAAGGCCGGGTCTTCGCCGCGTTCGACACCGAGCTCGAGCGCAAGGTCGCGCTCAAGCTGCTGCGCAGTGAGGCTTCGGCCGACCATGCGCGCCGGGAGGCTCGGGCGCTGGCCAAGCTCGATCACCCCGCGGTCGTCTCGATCTTCGACGTCGGCGTCGCCGGGGTCGACGATCAGCCCTACATCGCGATGGAGCTCATGGTGCCCGAGCCCTTCGACGCCTGGGCCGCGGGCGCGTCGCCGGCGGAGATCCTCGGCGCGTTGCGCCGGGTGGCCACCGGCATCCATGCCGCCCACGAGGCTGGGCTGGTCCACGGGGACATCAAACCCAGCAACATCTTGCGCTCGGCCCGGGGCGAAACGAAACTCTCGGACTTCGGGGTCGCGCGCGCTGTGGACGAGGGGACCGGCGGTGAGGTCGGGACGCGGGCCTTCATGGCCCCCGAGCTGTTCGAAGGCGGTGCGGCGGGACCTCGGAGCGACCAGTACTCCTTCTGCGTCACGGCGTGGCAGCTGTTCCACGGCACGCATCCCAGGGCGTCGTTCCCTTCGCGGGCAGCGACCCATCCGGCGTCTGGCAGCTCCGGGTCCGCGGTCGAGGGCACCGGTGGGCAGACCGAGCCGATGACCTCCGTCCCTCCCTGGTCCGCGTCCGCGCCCTCGCGCGCGGTCCGAGACGCGCTGCTGCGCGGGCTGGACCCCGACCCTGGGGCGCGCTGGCCGTCGATGCAGGATCTCGAGCGGGCGCTGCGGCCACCGGCGCGGCGCTCTCGCGGCTGGGCGGTGGCCGCGACCGCGCTGTCACTGGGCGCGCTGGGCCTGGGCTTCGCCGGGCGGGCAGACGACCCGGACGTGTGTGCGCACAGCGGCCTCGCCCTCGACGCCCTCTGGCCCGCGACCGCTCGCGCGCGGGTCCGTGACGCCCTCGAGGCGCCCGGGTTCGGCCCGCTCGGGGACCGGGCGGTCCGTTCGCTCGACGCGTGGGCCGAGCGCTGGCGGGACGATGTCAGCGCCTCCTGTCGCGCCACGCATCTGGAGCGATCCCAGTCCGCGGCGCTGCTCGACCTGCGCGGCGGATGTTATCGCGAGGCGCTGGCTGGATTTCGCGCGACGGTCGACACCCTGGGCGAGGTCGATGACGACACCCGCGGTCATGCCCACGAGGTCCTGGACACCCTGCCCGAGCTCGACAGCTGCCAGGACATCGCCGAGCTCACCGCGGCCCCTGCCCTCGACGACGAGACCCGCGCCGAGCTCGAGGCGATTCGCGCCGACTTTGCGCGGGCCGATGCTCTCCAGCGCGCCGGCCGCGGCCCCGAGGCGCTCGAACTCCTCGACGCCCGCGCGGAGGCGGTCGACGCGTTGGCGCTTCCGCGGCTGCACATGGAGTCCCTGGCCGTGCGGGCCACCGTCCTCGCGACGCTCAACGACCTGGCCCAGGCCGCGGGGTCGGCCGAAGCGGCGTTGCACCTCGCGCTCCAGCACGACGACAATCACCAGGTCGACGACGCGCTCATCCTGCTCACCTCGCTGGTAGGGCACGAGCTCTCGTCGCAGGCGAAGGCGGACGTGTACGCGGGGATGCTCCAGGCCCGCACCGAGCGCACCGGCCTTGGGGCGGGCGATCGAGGAGCCGCCCTCGCCGCCCTCGCCCTGCATCGGGTCGGGGCCGGCGACTACGAGACGGCGATCACCATGTTCGAGCAGGCGCTGGACGCACGGAGCACCGAGCGCGGCGAAGATCTCGAGTACGCGGTGATCCTCTCGGCGCTTGCGATGACCCAGGGGTACGCCAACCGCCCGCAGGAGGCGCGGCGCAGCTACGAACGCGTGCTGGCTGTGCGCACCGAGCTGCTCGGCGAGACCCACCCCCTCATCGCCTTCACCCTCGACGGCATCGCCCAGCAGCTTCGGACGCAAGACGCGCCGCTCGAGGCGCTGGCGCTGGCCGAGCGCGCCCGAGACATCCTCCTGGCCAGCGCGCCCGACGACTACGCCAGCCTCAGCGCCAACGCGAACAACCGCGGCCAGGCGCTGGCGCGGCTGGGCCGCATGGACGAGGCCAAGATCGCGTTCGAGGCTGCGGTGGCCGATCAGCGCCGCGCAGCCCCCGACGGATCCCGGGGTCTAGCGATCCTGCAGATGAACCTGGCCAAGCTCTACGCCGAAGAGTTCGATGCCTTCGGTGACGCGGTCGCGCTGGGCGCGGAGGCGCTGCGCCTGCACGTCGAGATCGTCGGCGCCCGACACGTCGAACTGGTGGTGGCGCGGGCGCACTACGGTCAGCTCCTGGGCCGCGCGGGGCGGGTCGACGAGGCGCGAACGCAGCTGCACACCGCGATCGACCAGGGCACCGAGCTCCTGGGCGCCGCGCATCCCGACACGCTGTACGCCTCGCTGGCCCTCGCAGCGCTGGAGCTGAACGCGCAACAATGGGCGACCTCGGAGCGCGTCGCCCTCGCAGCCGTCGAGGCGCTCCAACGCGATCCGCAGACCCCGCCGGACATGCTCGACGCCGCCCGAGCGCTGCTCGATGACGCCAAGGCGCGCCGCCCCCGATCGCCCGCGCGCTGAATCGCGCCGCGACCTGCCTTCGTGTGTGCGCGGTCACGATGAGTGGAGGGCGGTTCGCTGGCCTCCCACCGCCGGGCCCGGTAAGTCTCGCGAGCCCATGGCCGACCGCCTCGACATCTCGCAGCGCAAGAAAGACCACCTGGCCCTGTGCTCGGGCCCCAACGTCGCGTTCCGAGACAAGACCACCGGCTTCGAGGACGTGCGTCTGATCCACGACGCGCTGCCCGAGATGCACTTCGACGACGTCGACTGCACCACGCAGCTGCTGGGCAAGACGCTGCAGGCTCCGTTCATCGTCGCCGCGATGACCGGCGGCACCGACCGGGCACACAAGGTCAACGAGGACATCGCCCGCGCCGCCGACGAGCTCGGACTGGGCTTTGGCGTCGGGTCGCAGCGGGCCATGTTCGAGCGCCCCGACACGACCTGGACGTTTCAGGTCCGCGACGTCGCGCCCAACATGCTGCTGCTGGGCAACCTCGGCGTGCAGCAGGCCGCCACGATGACCGGGCAGCAGATCACCGACCTGGTCGGGGAGATCGGGGCCGACGCGCTGTGCATCCATCTGAATCCCGCGATGGAAATCGTGCAGCCCGGCGGTGACCGAGACTTTCGCGGCGGCCTGGAGACGCTGGCCCGCCTGGTCGAAGAGCTCCCGGTCCCGGTCGTGGCCAAGGAGACCGGGTGCGGATTGTCCCGCGCCGTCGCCAAGCGGATCTTCGAGACCGGCGTCCGCACCGTCGACGTCAGCGGGGCCGGAGGCACCAGCTGGGTCGCCGTCGAGGCCCACCGCGCCGTATCCGACGAAGATAAGGCGCTGGCGAACGAGCTGTGGGACTGGGGCATTCCCACCGCAGCTTCGGTGGCGCAATGCGCAGGGCTTGGCCTGGACATCATCGCCACCGGCGGCCTCAAGTCGGGTACCGACGTCGCCAAGGCCCTGTCCTTGGGTGCCACCGCTGGCGGCATCGCGGCGGCGGTGCTCAAGGCCCACAAGGCCGGGGGCTACGAGGGTGCCAAGGCGTTCTTGCAGCAGGTGATGCACTCGGTGCGCGCCCAGCTACTGCTGACCGGTTCCCGCACGGTCGCGGATCTCCGCCGGGCGCCCAAGATCATCGCCGGCGAGCTCGCCCACTGGATGCCGCAGAGATGACGCCGCGCCCGACCCTTCACTCGCACGCCACCGCGTGCGGCAAGGTGATCGTCGCCGGCGAGCACTCGGTGGTCTACGGCTACCCCGCCCTTGCTGCGGCGATCCCCTCGTCCCTGCAGCTGCGGGCCGAGCCCGGCCCCCCGCAGGCCCCGGTGCGCCTGCGGATCGACGCGTGGGAGATCGATGTCGCGCTGGAGCCGGACACCGAGCATCCCGTCGCGCGCGCGGCCCTCGAGGTGCTCGGGCACTGCGATGGCCCGCTGCAGGGCTGGACGATCACGGGCACGACCACCTTGCCCTCGCGGGCTGGGCTGGGGTCGTCGGCGGCCCTGACCGTCGCGCTGGCCCGCCTGTGCCTGGGTCCGGATGCGAACGTGCAGGACGTGGTCGAAGCCTCGATGGCCGGCGAGCGCGTGTTCCACGGGCAGCCCTCGGGGATCGACTCCGAGGTCGCGGCCCGGGGCGGCCTGCTGCGGTATGTCCGCGGGGCGCCGATCGAGGTGATCCCGCTGCAGCATCCACTCCAGCTGGTCGTCGTGCCCTCCGGCAAACCGCGAAGCACGGCAGACCAGGTCGCCAAGGTGCGACTTCGACACGACCGATTCACCACAGTCGTGCACCCGATTCTGACGGCCCTCGGCGCGCTGGTAGAGTCGAGCATTGCGGCGATCAATTCCAACGATCTCGAATCCTTGGGTGAGCTCTTCAACGTCGCGCATCCCCTGCTCGCCAGCCTCGACGTGTCATCGCCGATCCTCGATGCGCTGTGCGACGCAGCACGGTCCTGCGGTGCCCGCGGCGCCAAACTGACCGGTGCGGGCGGCGGGGGGTGCATCCTCTGTCTACCCCCGGACGACCCTGCGGCCCTGTGCAGCGCCCTGCAAACGCGAGGCTACGCACCCGTTCGCATCGATCTCCCGCCCACGCTGCAAGCATGAAGACCGCGACCGCCACGGCTCATTCGAACATCGCGCTGGTGAAGTACTGGGGCAAACGCGCCGGCGTGGACCCGGCGCTGAACCTGCCCGCGGTCGGATCCTTGTCGATGACCCTGGACGACCTCCGGACGGTGACCACCGTCGGGCCGGCCGGGCAGGACACCTTCGTGCTCGACGGCACCGCGCTGACCGACAAGGCCGCGCGCAAGGTCTTTGCGCACCTGGACCGCCTGTGGGCCTCACGGTCCGCACAGCCCCGGCCCAGCGTCGGGGTGTCCTCGATCGACCATCTGCCCACCGCGGCGGGTCTGGCTAGCTCGGCCAGCGGATTTGCGGCCCTGACGGTCGCCGCCGCCGCTGCGTTCGAGTTCGACCTGCCCACCGCAGCCCTCTCGGCCTGGTCGCGGATGGGTTCGGGCAGCGCGGCGCGCAGCGTCTTTGGCGGATTCGTGCGGCTGGACGCTGGTGTCGCGCCCGACGGCCACGACTGCGTGGCGCAGCCCCTGCAGGGGACGGAGGATTGGCCGCTGAGGCTCGTCGTCGTGCAGACCACGCGCGGCCCCAAGCCGATCGGATCGACCGAGGGCATGCAGGCCAGCGCAGATACGTCACCCTACTACCGGCCCTGGGTGGACACTTCAATCAATGACCTCGATGCGGCGCAAACCGCCATACAGGCGCGCGATCTGCCCGCGCTCGGCGCGGTCGTCGAACATTCGTGCTTCAAGATGCACGCGTGCATGATGGCCACCGTGCCGCCCATCGTTTACTGGAAGCCCGCCTCGCTGGCGGTCATTCACGAGGTGTGGGCCGCGCGCGAAGACGGTCTGCCCGGCTATGTGACGATGGACGCCGGCCCCCACGTGAAGGTTCTGTGCCATGCTCGCGACGCCGAAGCGATCGCTGCGCGCTGCCGCGCCGTACCGGGGGTCGAGGAGATCACGATCTGCGGTCCCGGCCCTGCCGCGACCGTGGAGGTCACGGCATGAACGACGTCCCCGTATCCGCGCCCGGCAAGGCGTTCCTGATCGGCGAGTATGCGGTCCTCGAGGGCTCGCCGGCCCTCGTCGCGGCGCTCGACGTCCGAGCGGTCGCCCACGCCTACGAGGGCGCGCAGGGATCGATGCCGGTGTCCGCGGTCGTTCGCTGCGCCCACCAGCGGGTCAAGGATTACCTCGCCGCCCGTGGAGAGCACGACATCGGCCGCCCGCCGGTGGTCGAGACCGGCGGATTCACGATGGGCTCGCGCAAGCTCGGCTTGGGCAGCAGCGCCGCGGTCGCGGCCTCCGTGATCGGCTACCACCTGACCGCAGCCGGCCTGGACCCGTACGACCCCTCCGTTCGCGAGGACGCGCTGTCCTTGGCGCTGGCGGCCCACGCCGAAGCGCAGGGCGGCCGAGGCTCGGGCGCAGACGTGGCCGCCGCCGTCTTGGGCGGGCTGCTGCGCTTTCAAGACCGAAAGGCGCGGACGACTCCGATGCCGCATTGGGTCCACATCGGGTTCGTCGACGCCGGCGCACCGGCGGTGACCAGCCAGTTCGTCGCGCAGGTCCAGAGCGCCGCAGCAGCGCAGCCGGGGGCCTACGCCGACGCGATGGGCCTGCTCAGCGGTGCCGTCGACCAGTTCCTCACCGCGTTCAAGGACAGCCCCGATCCCAAGACCTCGCTCGCCGGCCTCGCCCTGGCGACCGCCAAGCACAACCAGGGCCTTCGCGCGCTGGCCCAAATGTCCGGTGCGCCGATCATGACCGACGCGATCGAGACGATCGTGCGCGAAGCGGAGGCCGATGGGCTCGCCGCGAAGCCCAGCGGCGCCGGTGGCGGTGACCTCGTCGTCGTCTTCGCCGCCTCCCGAGCCGACCTCGACCGGTTTGGGGAGCGACTGCACCGCGAGCACAAGATGGCGCTGCTCTCGGACCTCACGGTCTCCGAACGCGGAATTCGAGCCGAAGACCGCATTCCGACGAACTCTCGTTTGGCCGGTTTCTTCAAGCTCGACATTCAGGCGCGGCGCGAAGCGGTGGCCGAGGCGACGGGCTTGGACCTCGAGCGGCTCTCCGACCTCGACGTCGGGGCGCTGGACATGCACCGCGCCAACCACATGATCGAGAACGTCGTGGGGACGCTCGAGCTCCCGCTGGCGATCGCGACCAACTTCCAGATCAACGGCCGCGACTTCCTGGTGCCGATGTGCGTCGAGGAGGCCTCGGTCGTCGCCGCGGCGAGCAACGCGGCCAAGATGATCCGCGCCGGGGGCGGCTTCTCGGCCCACTCGGACGCGCCGTGGATGATCGCGCAGGTCCAGCTGCTGCCCCCCGTGGGGACCGACTACGACGTCGACGCCGCCGCCACCGCGGTGCTCGAGATCAAGGATGAGCTCATCGCGCTGGCCGACGGCGCGCACCCCCGGCTGGTCGAGCGCGGCGGCGGTGCCCGCGACGTCGAAGCGCGCACCGTCGACCCGGCGATGCTCGTGGTCCACATCCTGGTCGACTGTCGGGACGCGATGGGGGCCAACCTGCTCAACACGGTCGCCGAGACCGTGGCCCCGCGCCTGGAAGAGGCCACGGGGTGGACCGCAGGGCTCCGCATCCTCAGCAACCTCTCCGACCGCCGCTGCGCCCACGTCAGCGCTCGGATTCCGCCCGAGGCGCTGGCCTCCACGGGGTTCACGGGGCCCGAGGTCGTCGACCGCATCGTCTCGGCCAGCCGCTTCGCCGAGCTCGACCCCTACCGGGCGACGACCCACAACAAGGGCATCATGAACGGCGTGGACGCGGTCGTGCTCGCGACGGGGAACGACTGGCGAGCGATGGAAGCCAGCGCTCACGCCTACGCCGCCACGCGCGGCGCTCACGGTGCCTATGGCCCGCTCGCCATCTGGCGCAAGGGAGAGGACGGCTGGCTGGAGGGCTCGATGAGCTTGCCCACCGCCGTCGGTGTCGTCGGAGGCGCCACGCGCGTCCACCCCGTCGCGCGACTCGCTCTGGAGATTCTGGGTTGCACCACCGGCCACGAGCTCGGGCAGGTGATCGCTGCGGCGGGACTGGCCAGCAACCTGGCCGCCTGTCGAGCCCTGGCGACCGAGGGCATCCAGCGGGGGCACATGTCCCTGCACGCTCGCAGCGTCGCGCTGGGAGCGGGCGCCGGGGAGGACGAGGTCGAACCCCTCGCCGCCGCTCTGGTCGCCGATGGAGAGATCAAGGCCGAGCGTGCAACCGAGCTGCTCGCAGAACTACGCGCCGCCAGGGGTGGCGGCACCAAGGAACCTTCGGCGGAGTAATCCGCACGAACGTCAGCTTCTTACTTTTGGGGACTCCACCATGGTCAGCGCTACCGAACCTCGACTCTTTGCCGTTCCGCTCGAAACCTCCGCCGATGATCTGAGCGAGAGCTTCTCTCCTCCCGACGGCGCGCCCGCGGGTCCGTGGACGGTGGAGACCGGCTACCGCTGGTGCGAGCGGATGGCGACCAACCACTACGAGAACTTCCCGGTCGCTTCTCGATTCTTGCCCGCCCACCTGCGGCCGCAAGTCTTCGCGATCTACGCCTTCGCGCGCTCGGCCGACGACTTCGCAGACGAGCCTCGCTTCGAGGGGCGGCGCAACGAGGCCCTCTCGACCTGGGACCAGCTGCTCGAGACCTGCTACCACCGCGAGGTTCAGCACCCGGTGTTCATCGCCCTGCGCGACACGGTGCGGCGCCACAACATCCCGATCGGACCCCTCAAGGCGCTGCTCACCGCGTTTCGCATGGATCTGCGCGGGGTCCGGTACGGTTCCCACGCCCAGCGGCTGCACTACTGCGCGCATTCGGCCAACCCCGTGGGGCAGCTGGTGCTCTACGTGCACGGGCATCGCGAGCAGCAGCTCCACCGGTTCAGCGACGAGATCTGCAGCGCACTGCAGATCGCCAACTTCCTGCAGGATCTCTCCGTCGACATCCCGCGGGGGCGCTTCTACATCCCCGAGGAAGACCTCCTGCACTTCGGCGTGGCGTACGAGGACCTCGTGGCCAAGCGGTTCACCGCCGAGCTGCGCGAGCTGATGCACTACGAGGTCGCGCGCACCCGCTCCATGTTCCTCCGCGGGCGCCCGCTGATCCGTCGCGTGTCGCCGGGGCTCTCGATGGAGCTCGAGGCGACGTGGCGCGGCGGCATGGCGATCCTCGACCGCATCGAGAGCGCGGACTTCAACACCTTGGACTTCCGCCCCACGCTCGAGAAGCGCGACATGGCCGGCATCGCGCTGCGGTCGATGTTCTCGTTCGGCCGCCGATTCCTCCGGGGAGAGGCCTGAACACCATGCAGTCCTCCGTCGCCGACCTCCCGTTCCAGACCGCCGCGTTCCTCCGGCGGCTCACCAAACGCAGCTCCAGCAACTTCAAGTTCGCGTTCCTCTTCTTGGGCCGTGAGCAGCGAGACGCCCTGTCTGGGGTCTACGAGTTCTGCCGGGTCGTCGACGACATCGTCGATGAGCGCCCTGCGGGTGAAGCGGGCCGCGTCGCGGCTCGGGAGGCGCTGCGCGAGTGGAGCACCGAGGTCGCGCGGATCTACGCCGACCCCTACGTGGAGAACGTCGACGCGCAGACGGACTTGGGCAAGGGGCTCGCGGTCTCTCGCAAGCACTTCGACTATCCCCGCGAGGCCTTCGACGAGATCATCGCCGGCGTGGCGATGGACCTCGACACCGACCGCTACGAGGACCTCGACGCGCTGCGGCTGTATTGCTACCGGGTCGCGTCGTGCGTCGGCTTCCTGTGTATCGCCATCTTCGGCGACCAATCCAAGGCAGCGCACGAATACGCCGAGCACCTGGGCTTGGCCCTGCAGTACACCAACATCTTGCGAGACGTCGCCGAGGACGCGGAGCGCGGGCGGGTCTACCTGCCCCAGAGCCTGCTGCATCGTCACGGCCTGAGCGACGAGGACATCATGCAGGGGCGCTATGATGGGCGCTTCGTCGCGATGGCCAAGGATTTTGCCGACGCCGCCGAACGCGAGTACCGGCGCGCATGGGAGGCGCTTCGCGGTGCCAACGCCCGGGCGCTGCTCCCTGCGGAGATCATGGGCCGCACCTACTACGAGATCCTCTCCGAGATCCGAGAGCGCAACTACAACGTGTTCACCCGGCGCCCGTCCCTGCGGCGCCGCGACAAGCTCAAGGTCGCCGCCAAGGCCATCGCGCGCTCGTCCCTGGCCGTCGTCGCCTGAGAATCCGTCACGCTGATGACCGCCCAGGGCAAGGGTCCCATCGTCGTCGCCGGCGCAGGTCTGGCCGGCCTGTCCGCTGCCGTTCGTTTGTGCACGCAGCAGGCAGGCGGCGGACCGAAGCGTCGAATCGTGGTGCTCGAAGCGACCGCCAACGGCGGCGGTCGTTCGCGCTCCTTCGAGCACGCGCGCTCCGGCTACGCGCTCGACAACGGCCAGCACCTGATGATGGGGTGCTACTTCGAGACGCTCGCGTTCCTGCGCACGCTCGGACAGGACCACTGCGTCTGGTTCCAGCGAAACATGGCCGTCGACATGGTGAAGCCCGGCGGCAAGCGGGTGTCGATGCGCTGCCCCGCCCTGCCCGCGCCGCTGCACCTGGGCGCCGGGCTGCTCTCCATGCGGGGGATGGGGATTCTGGGCAAGATCTCGGCCTTGCGCGCGGGCTTGCTGCTTCGCGCCGAGGTCGACCGACCCGACGACAACGAGACGTGCGACGCGTGGCTGCGGCGTCTGGGGCAGACGCAGTCCGTCCGCAACGCCTTTTGGGAGCCGCTCATCTGGGCCACGCTCAACGACGACCCGTTGGTGTCCTCGGCGGCCATGCTCATGGCCGTGCTGGAGCGCGCCTTCCTGGGCACCCGTGACGCCTCCAGCTTCGGCATTCCCAAGGTGCCGCTCTCGCAGCTGTACGTCGAGCCCGCGACGCGGTACCTCGAAGCCCGCGGTGTCGACGTCCGCACCGCGTCCCCACTGCGCGGACTGGAGTGCGATGGGGACGGCGTCCGCGCGGTGGTGCTGCGCAGCGGCGAGCGGATCGAGACCGATTGCGTCATCTCGGCCCTCCCGCCGGGCCCGCTGCTGAGCGCGCTGCCCGAGCCCGTGCTGCGCGACCCCGTGTTCGCAGACGTCGCCAAGCTCACCCACTCTCCAATCGTCAACCTGTGGCTGGTGGTCGACCGCCCGCTGTGGGAGACCCAGCCCTTCGTGGGGCTGATCGGGTCCCCGCTGCACTGGCTCTTCGACCGCAGCCGTATCGAAGGCCTCGACGAGGGCGACCGGGTGCTGCTCAACTGCACCATCTCCGGCGCGCGCGGCATGGTGGACGATCGGCCTAAGGTCCTGACCGATCTGTTCGTCTCGGAGATGAAGCGGTTCTTTCCGGGCCGCCGGTTCGCGGTCCTGGACAGCAAGGTGATCAAGGAGAAGAAGGCCACGATCACCCACGCGGCGGGCACCTACCACTACCGGCCCGAGACCGTCTCTCCGGTTCCAGGGCTGTTCTTGGCCGGGGATTGGGTGCGGACGGGCCTCCCGGCGACGATCGAGTCCGCCGTGCAGAGCGGACACGACGCGGCCCGGGCCGTCCTCGCCTGAGGAGCGCGCTGTGGGCGCCCGAGGTTTCCCCGAGGTCTCCCCGAGGTCTTAGGGTTTGCCCATCTCGGACGAAGAGCGTCGTGATGGTGTCCATCGACCGACGTCTCGCGGCTGCCCTTTGTTGCCTGCCCCTGCTCGCGTGCGGCGCGGCGGACGGCGAGCAGGCGTCCCAGACGTGGACACAGGCGCGCGGCAGGGTGACGACCATGCTGCAGGACGGCGACGCCCGTCCGCTGCGGAACGCTCGGGTCGAGGTCTATCGCCTCGACCCGCGGCAAACCGCAACGCCGCAGTTCCACGGTCAAGGACCCAAGGGCACGCCGCTGGCGAGCGCCATCACCGACGGCACCGGGCGCTTCTGGGTGGATGTCCCCACCGGCTGGGCCACGCTGCGATTCGTCGCGCCCGACCACACGACGAGCTTTCGAAGCCACCGCTTCGAGGACGAGCAGACCGGGGTCTTCGACGTCGACCTGCGCAGCGTCCCCCAGCCGCTGGCGTTCACGATGCCGCAGGCCGGTGACCCCGACGCGATCCTCGGCTTCGATTCCGAGGCCGGCCGAGCGTACGCGAGCCTGCGGGTCGAGCCCGGTGACCTGGAGCTCGAGGACGGCAGCCCCGTGTCCGGCCCGATCACCGCGCACGTCGACGCCGTCCACCCCCGCGACAACCACAAGGGGGCCTTCGTGGCCTCCATGCTCGCCCGACGCGACGACGCCCTTCCCCAGCCCTTCGATCCGATCGCCCTGCTGTCCGTGGACCTCTTTTCAGGGTCCTCGCGGGTGCGGGTGCGGCCGGGGCAGACGCTGCAGTGGCAGGTCGAGCTCGCCGCAGAGCAGCGCGATCAAGTGACCCGAGCGTGGGCTGCCGGAGACGTCGAGAACTACTCGCTCGACACCGAGACCGGGCTGTGGATCCCAGAGCAGGCCGTCATGACGCTCGAGGGGAACGTCCTGAGCATCGAGCGAGCCCACTTCTCCGCCGCCGCGGCCGGCACCACGCCCTATGTCGACCCCAACGCCCTGTGTGCGGACCCCGGCCGCCATGCGGTCATCTTGCTCACGTTCTCGAACCCCAGGACGCCCGGGGACGTCGCCCACACTCTGATCGAGACGACGGTCGAGTACGTCGCGCAGGTAACGGATCCCCGGGTCCTCGTCGTCCTCGACGACAACCACCAGGGCGAGTACACCCACGACGCCGATTTCATCGCGGGGAAGATCGACGAACTGGGATACGCCGTCGAGGTCATCGACGAGCCCAGCGATGGCATCACCGAGTCCCACGTCGAGGGATACGACGTCGTGTGGTTCCTCAACCCGGGCCATCCGATCGACGATCGTGCGTCGCTGGAGACCCTCTCGGCGTTTCGCGAAGCCGGCGGTGGCTTCGTGCTCTCCGGTGACGACGTGACCTTGAACTACCAAAACCAGGCGGACACCTCGGCGTTCACCTTCGTCGAGCACATCAGCAACGGCACCACCACGTGCGGCTACCCGACGGACAACAACACCGGGAACTCGTACCGGGTCACCTTCGAAGAGGACACCGGCCACCTGCTCGGCGCCGGCCTGGAGGGGCTGAGTTTCCTGTACGGCGATGACATCGACCACTCGCGCCCGGTGGGCGACGGCGAGAGGGTCCTGGCGTGGGCTGTTCTCGACGACGATGCGAGCTGTGAGGTTCGCGTTCCGGTCGTCATCGCGCTCGACCTCGACGATTCCCAGGCCCGTCCGGCGTGCGCCTGCGAGGCCGACAACGACTGCGGAGGGGAGCAGCACTGCGTCTCGAACTCCTGCGTTCACTGCGGCAGCGAGCAAGCGTCCTGCACCAGCTCCGATGACTGCTGCGGATCCTTGTCCTGCAACGACGGCTACTGCGGCGAACCGTGCGGCAATGCTGGGGACGCATGCGGTGGGGCGGGCACCTGTTGCGGAACGCTCAGCTGCGCCGACGGATCGTGCGCCATGTGCGAACCCGAAGGCGCAGCGTGCCAGGCCGACGGCGACTGCTGCGGCGCGACCTTGTGCATCGAGGGGACCTGTTCGGAGTGCCGAGCGACCGGGGATGCATGCGGCGACGCAGGCGACTGCTGCGGTTCGGCGCGATGCGACGTTCGGACCGACACGGTGACGATCGACGAGGAGCAATGCGCCGGGGAGCGGAACCTGACCGCCATCGTGCGGGACTTCAAGGCCGAGCACCCCAACTTTCAAGGCGTCAATGGAACGGAGCGAGGCATCGTCGCGACCACGCTCGGGGACGATCGCAAGCCGGTGTACGTCGCCGGCCCCGACTCGAAGACCACCAGCGGACCCGATGCGTTCTCGCAGTGGTACAACGACACCCCGGGGGTGAACGAGCGCTTCGAGATCCCGCTGGTGCTCCAAGAGGTCGCCGAGGGCGTCTTCCACTACCGAAACAACGCGTTCTTCCCGATCGACGGCCAGGGCTTCGGCAACGAGGGCAACGCGCACAACTACCACTTCACGCTCGAGTTGCACTCGGAGTTCCTCTACCGCGGAGGCGAGACCTTCGCCTTCACCGGGGACGACGACCTCTTCGTCTTCATCAACGAGACCCTCGCGATCGACCTCGGCGGCGTCCACTCGTCCCAGTCGCAGAGCGTCGACCTCGACCAAGCCGCCGCGCGCCTGGGCATCGAGGTCGGCAACGCCTACGCGCTCGACATCTTCTTCGCCGAGCGGCACACCTTCTCCTCGAACTTTCAGATCGACACAACCATCGACTGCCTGACCAGCCGACGCACCGAAGACGTCGTCATCGGCGCCTGCGTCCCACCGCAGGAGGAGGACCCCACCTGCGGCGGCTACGACGAAGTGGTCATCGCCCTCGAGGGGGGCCGCATCGAGGGACGCGGGATGATCATGGACGGAGCGCTCCGGGGCAGCATCGGTGTCAACGCAGACCTCGCGCTCGCCGGCGATGCGATCGTCGATGGCAACGCGAGCAGCGCCGGAGGCGACGTGCTCTTGTACGACCGAGCGTCGGTGGCCGGGCGGCTTCGGACCGGCTTCAGCGACTACCTCGCCCCCCTGCCCACCGACGCGTTCGACCGGGCGCTGTACGACAACGACAACGACGCACTCGGCGGTCGCCTGCGCGATGGCGTCCTCGAGCTGAGGAACCAAGAGACGCTCGCGCTGGAAACAGGGACCTACGCGCTGCGCTCGCTCCGCGTGACCGACGACGCGTCCTTGACCTGCAGCGGCGAGGTCCGGATCTACGTCGAGGGCGAGGTGCGCATCGGAGGGCGCGCGGTCCTGGGTGCGCTGGGAGCGTGCGAGCTGCACGTCTTGAGCGAGTCGACCGGTTCGATCGTCTTCGGGGAGGACGCGCAGGCGTCCACGAGTTTGTTTGCGCCGCTGGCCGCGGTCACGGTCCAAGGACGCGCGTCGGTGGAGGGCGGCCTCGTCGCGCGAACGCTTCGGGTGATCGAGGACGGCGTTGTGCTCGCGTACGTGGACCCCTTCGCGGCCGTCTGTGACCCGGCACCCCAAGATCCGCCGGACGAGACCTCCGACACCCCAGACCCGCACGGCGACGAGACCGGCGAGCTGCCGCCGCTACCCGACCTGCCGCACTGACCTCTGCCGCACTGGTCTGCCGAAGCGGCCGCCCGCTCAGCCCTTGCGGCCGCCCATGCCGGGGTCGTCGCCCAGCGGTCCAGAGCTGACCCTCACCCGCAGCCCCTGGGCACTGAGCGCCTGGCCCACCTCGGCGAAGCTGCGCCGCACGATGGCCAGCCCCTGCCCGCCGGCCACGGTGGTCAGCGTGCCGGCTTCGGCCCGGTCGGGGTGGGAGAGCGAAGCGGGGACCTGCGCGCTGCCCTCCACCGCCACCCGGGCCATCACCCGGTTCACCTGGCCCCGCGCGTGAATGCGGGCCAACGGCTCCTGGCCGAGGAAACAGCCCTTGTCATAGCTGACCGCGCCCACGAAACCGACCTCCGGCGGGAAGAAGCCCGGGCGGATCTCGAAGCCCCACGCAGGCGCGCCCACCTCGACCCGGTGCGCCGCGAAGGCCTCGGCACCGACCCGCGCGACCGGGGCGAGCGCCGCCTCCACCTCGGCCCCAGTGCCGACGATCAGCTGACCATGCACCGGGTGCGTGCAGTCCCAGCGCAGGGGAGCCGAAGCCTCGGGCAGCCCGCTGCCCCACACGGCAGCCACGACCACGTCTTCGCGGCGCTGCAGCTCGACCTCGTCCATGATGATGTGGCGGTCCAGGTGGGTCTCGACCGCCTCGAAGGTGTCGGCGGGGATGAGCAAGTCCACCGTGGCCTCGTCCCGCACCAGCAGGATCAGCTCGGAGACGATCTTCGCCTTGACGGTGAGCAGCGTCCCGGCGACCGCGACTCCGGGTTTGGCCGCGCCCACGTCCGCCGAGACGGTGCCCTGCAGGAAACGCACGGTGTCGGGGCCGTGCAGGCGCAGGACGGCGCGAGGCTGGTGGGGCAGATCGTCGAGCACAACGCCGAGAGCGGTCACGGCCGGAGCTTGGCAACCCAGATCACGCCGCGCAACCACAACCCCCCTGAGCGTGATCTGGACCTGTTGCGCTGGATTCTCGGCAAGGGTACGCATTGAGGGTGTCGCGCCTCCTGTCCTCGTGCGCCCTGCAGGTCGTGGGTCTTTGCCTGCTCGGGACGCCGCGTGCCGCCGAGGCCGCGCCGCCCCCTCCCTCGCGAGGACCTGCCCCCGCGGATGTCCCCGACCGCAAAGATGGGGCACGGACCGGCGCCTTCGATGTCGTCGCCGACGGGCGAATGGACCCCTATGGCTCTCGACCCAACGACGTCGCCCGGCTGAGCCTCGACCAGATCGTGCGCTACGCCCTGGACAACCCCGCGGTGCGCTCGGCGGACGAGGAGATCACGGCGATGCAGGCCCAGCTGCGAAAGGCACAGTTCGCGTGGATCCCCGTCATCGAAACTCAGGCCACGCTCAGCCCGGGCGTGAACATCCGCTGCGACGACGTCCGGCTCGACGATGGCGACGAGGGCTTCGACTTCCAATACTGCCGGACCCGGGACGACAACGACTTCGACGTCAACACGGTCCAGGGGTACTTCGCCCAGCTCGCCGACGCCGGGGTCCGCTTCGAGTTCCGGGCGGACATGGTCATCCCGATCACCACCTTCGGCAAGATTCGCAACACCCGGAAGCTGGCCGAGGTCGGCGTCGCGCTCAAGGAGATCCAGAAGAATCAGGTCGAGCAGGAGACCGTGCTTCGGGTCCAGCAGGCCTACGCGGCGCTGCTGCTCGCCAGAGACAGCATCGCCATCCTGCGCGAAGCCAAGGGGATCGTCGACAACGCCCAGTCGCGGGTCGAGCAGGGTCTGGGCGGCGGGGACGAGGACTGGGACGCCGAT
Source organism: uncultured bacterium (assembly GCA_963761755.1). Taxonomy (GTDB): domain Bacteria; phylum Myxococcota_A; class Polyangia; order Nannocystales; family Nannocystaceae; genus CAJXVA01. The sequence continues at coordinate 829,734 of CAVXIC010000008.1, read as the reverse complement.
CCCAGCGATGTGGAGACGCTGCGCGACCCGGACGACCTGGTGAAGGTCAAGCTCGCCGCGATCGAGCTCGAGCAGCTGATGCGTCAGGCGCTCAAGGTGGAGGCGTATTCGCTCTCCGCGCTGTGGGCCCTCGCCGGCGAAGCCGCCCCGCCGGGCTTCGACCTCGAGGCGCAGACCCTGCGCAAGCTCGAGATCGAAGGCGGCCTGCAGCGGCCTGCCGACTACAAGCAGATGGCGATCGCGCGGCGGCCCGAAGCGCGGATGGCCTCCGCGGCGGTCAAGGCCCGCGAGTTCCAAGAGCGCCTCGCCCGGGCCAACTTCCTGCCCGACCTCGGCATCGCGGTGAGCACTGGCATCGGGCGCTCCAACGCCGTCGACAGCGACATGAGCCAGCTCTACTACCAGGACCCGTTCAACTGGACGCGCCTGTATGCCGGCCTGGCGATGCGCTGGCGGTGGGATTTCCACTTCCGCACCTTCGACCTGCAGTCTGCCCGCGCCACGAAGCGGGCCGCCATGCACCAAGAGGAAGCCGCGGCGCTGCTGCTGGGCATGGACGTCCAGCAGGCCTACGGGGATCTCGTCGAGGCCAAGTACCTGGTCGCCACCTACGACGAGGCGGTAGACCTCAGCTGGCGCTTGGTCGTGTCCGGCCAGCAGAAGGACACGGTCGGGGGCGGCGACGCGAGCGAGCTGCTGCGCAACCTCGAGAGGTGGTACAAGCGCCGCTTCGAGTACGCCGAGGCGATCTACGGCTACAACGACGCCGTCGCCCGGCTCTCGCGCGCGGTCGGGACGCAGCTGGGACGGGAGTCGGACCCCCCGGCGTCCACGCCGCCCTCGGACGCTCCAGCGCCCTCGCCGGCGCCCTCCCCCACCGAGGGGCCCGTGGCCGCACCGCCGGCGAAAACGGTGCGTGAACCGACGGCGATAACAACGTCCGATGGCGCGTAGACCGTGATATGCAGCACCGTGCTACGGTCATCGGGTGTGAATAGGCAGGCGGGCCCCCCCGTCTGAACCCGCGACCCCGGCCAAGAACTTCGCGCGAACCTCGCTCGAACCTTGGCCCGTACCTGGGAGGAACAACCGTGATCCGCACTCGACTCGCTTCGCTCACCCTGGCCCTGTGCATCGTTGGACTCTCCAGCACCGCGCACGCCGCTGACGCCCCCACCTCGGCCCTCGAGGCGTTCAAGACCTCCCATCAGACGGTCGTCGGCCTCGTCCACGACAAAGCCCCGGCCAAGTCGCTTCAGGCCGAGGTCGACGCGCTCCTCGACTACGAATGGATCGCCCACGCGGCGCTGGGCGGCGAGCGCCGCTACGCCAAGAAGTGCGAGCCTCGCTGCGCGGAGTACGAGGCCCTGCTCGCGCAGCTCATCCGCGAGAACTACCTCAAGCGCATCCGCCAGGCCGACACCGGCACGGTGGAGTACCTCGGCGAGGAGGTCCGCAAGGACAAGGCCAAGGTCGACACCCGCGTCACCTTCACCAAGGATGGCCAGACCCAGACCCTCGAGATCTCGTACGTGATGCACTGGGTCGACGACCACTGGGTCGCCCGCAACATCATCACCGACGGGGTCAGCCTCTCGAAGACCTACCGGTTCGAGTTCGGCAAGATCATTCGTGACGAGGGCATCGACGGCCTCATCACGCGGCTGCAGACCAAGCTCGCCGACGTCGCCAAGGCCGACTGACACCGTTGCCTCCAGGGGCTGCACCCGACCCCGCACACACGCTCCGTGGCTGCCCGCCTCGGGGCGTGTTTGCGTTGGTAGACTCCGCTTCGATGCGAGTGTTCCGCCTGGCCATCGCCGCGAGCGCCTTCGTGGCGCTGGGCGCATGTGCGTCCGAACCAACGGTGTTCGAGGGGGAGTTTGGCCGCGGCGTCCCCCTGGCCAGTGGCGACGCATCGCCCCTGCCCCGGCTCGCCTTCATCGACGAAGGGTGCCCGGGCCAGTCGGCGCGCGCCGGCTGTGAGGCGAGCGGGGATCGGCAGTGCGAGCAGGTGCTCATCGACACGCTCTCCCCGTTGACCTTCTTGAAGCGACCCGACGCAGCGGCCCGGCTCGACTTCGGCCGCGAGTGCATCGAGCTGCGGCAGGCCGCCGGTCTGGCAGCCTCCCCGCCCTCCGAAGACGCGCTCGACGACGCGGTTGCCCGCTTTCGATTCCGGGACCTGCCGATCGTCCGGGCCCCCGACGACGGCGGCGAGGCGTTCTCGTGGACGGCCGGCGACGCCGACGTTTCGATCGAGCCCGCCGGCGTGCTCGGAGGCAACTTGCTGCGCCAGTTCGCCATCGGACTTCGGCGCCCGCCGATCGGTGGGAGTCGCGTCGCGCTGTACGGAGAGTATCCCGGGACCGACCGCGACCTCGCCGACACCGGGTTCGCCTTCATGCCGGTGCAGTTCCCCGGACGACTGCTGGGCCGCGACCTCGCCGACCGCTGCGACATCGACGGGGAAGACTGCCCGCTGGGGGGCTTCGACATTCAAGGCAACCCGGATCTGGCGCTGAAGGCCTCGCACATGGTCCTCGATGCGTGCGTGGCCGTGCCCCCGTGCGGAGTGAACTACGCGCTGCCCGACCCCAATCCATTCATCCCCGGGGTGTGCTCGTCCACGGCGGGGCCATCCACCCAGGACGCCTGCGTTCGGGCCGACGATCCAGACGCCGGCGGGGAGCAGGCCACGCTCGTCGTCGCGACCGGCGTGCCGGGGCTGGTGTTGTTCAACGACTCCGCGCGCCGGATGTTCGGACCCCTCGAAGACCTGCCCGCCTGTGGTGAGGTCCAAGACGACACGCTCGCGTGCGTGCTCGGGGTCGATGGAGAACTCTCGATCTCCGGGTGGCCACCCGCGCCCCGCGAGGGCGAAGCACCGCTGGTCCGGCTCGCGGTGCGATCGGTCGCGCTCCTTCCCGGTCTGACCCGAACGCGCGGCACCGGCCCATGCGTCCGGGCCCAGACGCGCGTCGAGGGCCTGCAGAACCAGTGCGAGGCCTTCGTCGAGGAGTTCGTCGCGCGGGGGAACAGCGAGGACACCGCCACGCCGCATACCGGCGAGGGCTCGAACAGCGCCGTGACGATCTTGGGCGAGACCCGCTTCGACCAGGGGCAGCTCGTGCCCGATCCCGCGCGGTGGCTGAGCACCCTCGTTCTCCCCGAGACCCACCCGGTCGTCCTGTCGCTGCGGCGCGACGTGGCGCCCGAAGCACTTCAGCCCGACGGTCTACTCGGGGCCTCGGTCTTCGACGACACCGTGACCGTCCTGGACTACACCGACCCCAACCCCGGGGTGCGCATCCGCTGCCTCGACCCGCGCTCGGGCGATTGCCTCGGGGCGCCGCGCTGCGGCGAGAACGGCCAGGCGGCGTGCTGCCACGGCTTGCCGCTGAATCTCTTGTCCGAGTTGATCCTGCAGGCGCGCGACAGCACGTGCTGCGGAGCGCTCTCCGCCGATGAGCTGCTCGAGATCCAAGAGGACGGGTTCTGCGTGGGCGTGACCCCGCCCTGAGCGGCCTGCGGCAGACGCGCCACAATCCGTGGCATAACGTTTCGACGCCCCCACACGTTGAGACCCTCGAGACGCTTCGACCATGGCTGACCCGACCTCGCTCCTCGCCCTCGCCGCGCCCGATTTCGCCGGAGGTGGGCTTGCCGCCTACGCCTGGGCCTTCGGTCAGGGCGTGCTCGTCGACCTCACGCCCTGCGTCTATCCGCTCATCCCCATCACGGTGGCGGTCTTTGGCGCCAAGGGTGTCTCACGGGGCCGGGCGCTGTTCCTCGCCAGCGCCTACGTGCTGGGCATGGCGGTGCTCTACACCTCCTTGGGCGTCGCGGTGGCCCTCTCGGGGGCGGCGTTCGGGGCCTGGCTGGGCAACCCGCTGGTCGTCTATCCGATCGCCGCCATGCTGCTGGTGCTCGCGGCGTCGATGTTCGGCGCCTTCGACCTGCAGTTGCCGACGAGCGTGCAGCTCAAGCTCAACGCCGTGGGCGGCACCGGTCCGCTGGGCGCGTTCTTGATGGGGCTGGTCTCGGGCCTCATCTCGGCACCCTGCACTGGCCCGGTCCTGCTTTCGCTGCTGGCCTACATCGCCAAGTCCTCGGCCGACGGCGGCGGCGTCGTCTACGGCGGCTCGCTGCTGTTCGCCTACGCGCTGGGGATGGGCACCCTCTTCTTTGCCGTCGCCCTGGGCGCGAGCTTGTTTCGCCCCGGCGCCTGGATGGAGAACGTCAAGAGCGTCTTCGGCGTTGCGCTGCTGGTCATGGCGGCCTGGTTCTTGCGGCCGGTCCACAGCGCGCTGGCCAACTTCACCCTCGACCCCGCCTGGGGTCTATGGGCCGGCGTGGGTCTGGTCGTGCTCGGCATCGCCCTGGGCGCAATCCAGCTGAGCTTCAAGGCTGGCGGCGTCGAGCCGATCCGCAAGGGGCTGGGCGTCGCCCTCGCGACCGTCGGTGGCATCGTGGCGATCAACAACATCTTGTACGTGCCCCCGATGCAGTGGCACGAGGTCGACACGATGGACGCCCTCACCGCCGAGATTGAGCTGGCCGAGGCGGATGGCAAACCCATCCTCATCGACTTCGCCGCGACCTGGTGCCTGCCGTGTCAGGAGATGGAGAGCAAGACCTTCCACCACCAGGACGTGGAGCCGCGCTTGGCCAAGGACTTTCACCTCATCAAGATCGACGTCACCGATCCCAGCGAGGAGCAGGACGCGATGAAGTCTGCATTCGACAGCGGGACGCTGCCCTCGGTGCTCGTGTACGGGCCCGACGCCAGGCTCTCGGACGCCTTCGATACCCTGCGCGCGGGCGAACGCATGCCCGAGCCCGTCGCTCACTTCAGCACCTTCGTCGAGGCCGAGGACTTCCTGCTGGCCATCGACGCGCTGCCGTAGGCCTCACTCGCCGCGAATACGGCGGGCCACCGCGACCACTTCGGGGTCGTGACCGCGCGCGAGCACGTCGATCGTCGCGGTCACGATCAGCTCGGGCGAGACGCCCTTGCCTTCGAGCGGGGTGCTCGTGCCCGGGAGGGCGTACTGGACGGTGGGCACCTGGACCGAGACCGCCTTGCCGACCTCAACGGGTGTCGCGTCCGCCACGCTGCCGGCGGTCGCGCGCCCCGCCGTGGTCACGTCGGCGTGGGTGACGATCGCGGCCACGGCGGCCTCGCATGCACCCGCACAGCGCGGGCTGGTCAACACCCAGATGCCGCTGGCCTCGATGAGCGGCGTCTCGCCGCCCTCGAGCGGGACCGCTTCGAACGCGCCCGACGAGCCCTCGCGCCTGGCGAGCCACGCAGAGCCGACGGACACGAAGTGGCGCGTCAAGGTGGCGGCGTTGCCCCAGTCGTTCTCGAGGACCCGCCGCAGGTCGAGCAGCACGTGATTCGAGCCGGCCTCTGCCAGCGCAGTGGTCAGCTGGGATTCGAAGAGCTCCGCGGTGCAGTCGAAGCGCCGCACGGTGACCATGCCGACCTCGCCGGTGATCGCCGTACCCTCGACGCAGGTCGGGTCGTCCTCGGGCTGCCACTTCAGCGCTACCGTCCGCGTCTTGCCGCTCTTGGCGCGACGCACGGTGATGGTCTTGGCTCGCCCAGGCCCGTCCTCGCGCTCCGCTCGCGCGCGCTCCAGGCTCGCCGCGAGCCTCGCCTCGCGCTGCCCCTGACTCGACCCAGGGGCGATGCAGGTCGTGTCGCGCCACTGGGCGACCGGGACGTCATCGACGGCGAGCAGCAGGTCCCCCGGACCGACGTCCTCGTAGCGTCCATCGGTCCCCTCGATCATGAACACCGTGTTCTCGGCCCGCACCTGCACGCCGGTGTCGCTGTACAGCCCGCCGGAGGGCTCGACCACCTCGAGGTTGCCATCACCCAACCGGCACGTCGCGCGGCGGACCGCGTCGCGGACCTCGCGACCGCCCCGTGCGTCGGTCGACTCCTCGCGCAGCAGGCTCATCACGGACTGTACGTCGACACCCTCTTGGGCGTGGATCGTGCGGTGCACCCAACGGTCCTCGAGCGCGCTCGCCAGCGGTCCGAACCGATCGTTGCCCGCGCTGCGGCCGTGCCGGTCCGCCGCGGAGGCCTTCGCGTCGACGCTGGCGCTGTAGGCACCCTCGTGCCCCATGTCGCGCAGGTGCATCGCGCCGTCGAGCGGCATCATGTCCTCGCCGATGATGGAGTTCTGCCTCCACGGCTGAGGACGGCAAGCCAGGCCCGTGAGAGCCAAGAACACGGACAGCGTCGCGACGCGGGTCACGGGCCGAGGGTATCGCTGCCAGGCCTATCGGGCGAGCAGCTTTTCCAGCCGCCCGCGATCGAAGCCGACCATCAGCTCCCCGCCGACGTCGATCACCGGCACGCTGCCGGTTCGCACCCCCGCCTTCGCCGCCTTGGCCTGCAGCTCCGCTGCAGCGGCGCGGTCCTTCTCGATGTCCTTGGCGACGTAGGTCACGCCCTTGCGGTCGAGGTAGCTCTGCACCTTCTTGCAGACCCCGCACCACGCGGTCTTGTACACGACCACCTCTCCGGCGTTCGCGGCGACCTGAGGCGGCGGGGTCAAGCCCTCGGGGAGCTCGACCTCCGAGCTGAGGCCCTGCCCCAGCGCGAGCTCCTCGAACAGCTCCCGCGGCACCGTCGAGAGCGTCACGGCCTGCTCGCCGGCTTCGGCGAGGTTGGCCACCCAGACCCGTCCAGCGGGCGGCTTGGGACCCTCGAGCAGGGTGACCCGCACCATGCCGCGCGACGCCTCGGGCACGTCCTGCACGCTGGAGGAGTCGGCGAACGCGCCGCGGTCGGCGGCGAAGGTGAGCACGGCCTTGGTGGTGCCCGGTTCGAACGAGGCGACGGCGTCCCCCTCGGGCTGGCTGGAGCTCGCATCCGGGGCGGGAGGGCTCTCCGGCTCGCATCCGGGGGCCCACAGCAAGCCCGCAACGCAAAGGCCCACCGCTGAACGTGTGAAGGCTCGCAAGCGCATCATGGCGCCGCAAAGGTAGCGCAGGTTGGGGTGGTGGTGGCGCCGTCGTCTCGAAGACGCTATGACGCGTCGATGGCCCGCTCGAGCCTCGGCGGCGGCCCTCGCACGGTCGACTCCCGCGTCTTCGCGCTCCTCCGCGCGGTGGCGGTCCTCGCGGGGTTGGCGTTCGTCTTCGTCGCGGTGAGCTACTCGGGCTACCTGGGCTTCACCGAGCTCGAGGGGCCCGAGGTCGAGGTGCAGCCCTCGGCCTTCACGGTCGACGAGACCGGGCGCTCGGTCCAGTACGGCCGCAGCGCGCTCGCCCGCGACGGCAAGATCTGGCAGATGAACCTCGTCGGATCCCCCCTGGAGATCGGCGACGCGCACGGGCGGCTCGGCTCGCGGCTCTTCGACGAGCTCGACGACGACATGCAGCGCTATATCGGGGGTCGCTACGGATCGGGCGTCGAGCAGTGGACGGCCTCGATGCTGCTGCGATGGGACTACCGCGCCGCCGACACCTACCTCGCCCAGGATCGGCGCCTGGAGCTGGCGGCCCTCGCGGCGGCCATCCCCGAGGCGCGCGGCGACCGGATGAGCGCCTACCAGCGGCTCTTCCTCTATCAGTGCATGCACGGTCTGGCGCAGCGGCTGGAGGACGTCGTCCTCGAGGGCAGCATGTTCGCCGCCAGCACCAAGCGGCCCGGGTCCACCGAGCGCGGCAACCTGGTGATCGGACGCTCGCTGGGCATCGACACCGACGGCGAGCTCGAGTTCGACCCGATCGTCACCGTCGTCCGCCCCGATGGTCGCTATCCGTACGTCTCGGTGGGCTGGGCCGGCATGCTCGGCGTCGTCACCGGGATCAACGCCCGCGGGATCTTCGTCTCCGTCAACGCCGCCCGCACCGACGATCCCTTGGAAGAGGGCGCGCCCCTGCCCTTGGTGCTGCGCGACGTCCTCGAGCAGGCCGACTCGCTCGAGACCGCGGCCACCATGCTCCAGGAGGCCAAGCTGCGCACCTCGGGCGTCGTGCTGGTCGGCGATGGCGTCCAGCGCAAGTCGATGGTGCTCGAGCTCGCGGCCCGCGATCGCGAGGACCGCCGCACCACCCGAGGCGAGGACGACGCGATCGTCTGGGCGACCAACCACATGGTCAAGGAAGCCTTCGAGGGCGACCTGCAAAACGACTGGATCCGGCGTTACACCTCCAGCGGCTACCGCTTCGATCGGCTCGAGGAGCTGCTCAGCCAGGGCGGCGCCGTCGACATCGAGCGCGCGGCCGAGGTCCTGCGGGACCGCCGCGGTCTGGGAGCGGCGGTGCTGGGCCTGGGCAACCGGAACGCGCTGGACAATCTCAACGTCTCCCACGCGGTGGTCGTCGACGCCTCGGCGATGGTGCTGTGGGTCTCCGAGGGGCCTTCGGTCCTGGGCCGGTTTCAGGCCTTCGATCTGCGGGATCTACTGGGGCGGGAGGGCGCGCCGTCGACTCCCCTGGACGACATCCCCGCCGACCCGCTCCTGTACGCCGAGGCGTACCGCGACTACCAAGAGGCCATCGAGCTGATCAAGCACGCCCGGGGCCTGCTCTCCGAGGGCTTCCCCGGACGCGCCCTGTGGTCGGCCAAGATCGCGCTGGCGCTCGCGCCCGACGTCGGCGATCTGCACCGCCTCCTGGGCGACGTCGAGCGCGAGCTCGGCAACGACGAAGCTGCGCTCGAGCACTACCGCCGGTACCTGGAGCTGACGCCAGGGCGGCGGCGCGATCAGGTTCGCGTCGAAGGCATCATCGCCGAGCTCGGGTCGTAGAGCTGGCCCCGCTCACGGCAGGGCGTGGAGGTAGCGGGTGATCGTGGGCCCCAGGCCGTCGAAGACCGCTTCACTGATGAGCGCGTGCCCGATGGAGACCTCGTCGAGGTGGGGCAGCGTGCCGAAGAGCGCGAGGTTCTCGGCGTCCAGGTCGTGGCCGGCGTTGATCCCCAGCCCGCGACCGTGGGCATGCTCCGCGCAGCGGACGTAGGTCTGCATCGATGCCCGAGCCTCCTGCGGGCCCCGCTCGAACGCCCGCGCGAAGGGCTCGGTGAACAGCTCGATGCGGTCTGCGCCCAGATCCGCGGCCCAGTCGATCGGCGCGGGCGCGGGGTCGACGAAGACGCTCACGCGCACCCCGACTGCGTGCATGCGCTCGATGAGCGTCCGCATGGGCCCGGTCGGCGTACCGGCGGGCCACCCCGCCTGGGAGGTGACCTCCCCGGGGGCGACCGGCACCAACGTCACCTGATGCGGCCGAATCTCGGTGACCAGCTCCATCAGCTCCGGACGTGGATCGCCCTCGATGTTGTACTCGACCTGGTCGCGCATCGGCGCGAGGAAAGCGGCCACCTCTCGAACGTCGGTCAGGGTGATGTGTCGAGCGTCGGGGCGCGGATGCACCGTGATCCCGGTCGCGCCCGCCTCCACGCAGACCCGCGTCGCCTCGAGCACGCTTGGTGTACCCACCGAGACCGAACCCGTCTGCACGCTGCGGGAGTTCCTCAGGGTGGCGATCTTGTTGACGTTGACGCTCAGCCGCACCACGGGCGGAACGTATCAGGCCCCAGGCCGTCCCGCCTCACCCGTCTGCAGCCTCGTCCTCCCCGCGCTGCCCAGCCCGGGCGCGGCGCAGGGCCTCGGCAGCGCGCGCTTCCCAGCCGCGGGCCGGTCGCACGTACTGCGGGCGCCCCTGCGGTCCGCTCGCGAGCACGTCGGGCAGGTACGAGGCGTGTCCCTCCTCGACCCCGGTCTCCGTCTCGTGTGGATAGCGGTAGCCCGAGCCGTACCCGGACTGCTTCATCAACGAGGTGACCGCGTTGCGCACGACCATCGGGACCGGCAGCGCGCCGTGCCGCCGCACGTCCTTGCGAGCCGCGGAATAGCCCGACAGCGCCGTGTTGCTCTTGGGCGCAAGCGCCAGGTACTGGGTGGCTTGGGACAGGGGGAGCACCGCCTCGGGCAGCCCGACGAAGCGCGCCGCGTCGGCGGCGGCCATCGCCACGCACAGCGCGTTGGGATCCGCGTTGCCCACGTCCTCGGAGGCGAAGATGACGATCCGCCGCGCGACGAAGGTGAGGTCTTCGCCCGACTCCAGCATGCGGGCGAGCCAGTACACGGCCGCATCGGCATCGCTTGCGCGCATGCTCTTGATGAACGCCGAGACGACGTTGTAGTGCTCCTCCCCGGCCTTGTCGTAGCGCAGGGTCCGGCCGCCCAACGCCTCCCCGACGTGCTCGGGCAGCAGCTGGGACTCGCCAGGGGGCAGCAGGTCGACCGCCATCTCCAGGGTCGTCAGGGCCCGCCGGGCGTCCCCTTGGGCCGCGTCCCCGAGCGCCTCGAGCAGACGATCGTCGGCCGTGATGCGCCGCAGGCCCAGGCCGCGCTCGCAGTCCTCGAGGGCCCGTCGGAGCACACGAGCGATTGCGGGGCCGCCGAGCTGGCGCAGGGTGAACACCCGCGCGCGCGAGAGCAGCGCCGCGTTGACCTCGAAGCTGGGGTTCTCGGTCGTCGCCCCGATCAACCGACAGATGCCGGCCTCGACGTGCGGCAGCAGAGCGTCTTGCTGGCTCTTGTTGAAGCGGTGGATTTCGTCGATGAACAAGACCGTCCGCTGGCCGGCTCCCCGTCGGCGTTCCTTGGCGCCAGCGATCACCGCGCGGATGTCCTTGACCCCTGCGCTGACCGCAGAGAGCACCTCGAAGGCGGCCCCGGTGTGGTGCGCGACGATGCGGGCGAGCGTGGTCTTCCCGGTGCCCGGCGGGCCGTAGAGGATCATCGAGGGCAGCCGGTCGGCCTCGATCGCCCGGCGCAGGAGCTTGCCGGGTCCGATGACGTGCTCCTGACCGACGTACTCCTCGAGGCTGCGCGGACGCATCCGCTCGGCCAGCGGCGTGGCCTCGGGATCCTGCATCGCCGCGGCGTCGAAGAGGTCTTGGGGCTCAGCGCTCACGAGCCCGAGAACCGTACAACAGGCCGCCGAGCTGCGCTGAGGTGTCGGCGCACGGATCCAGTGCTACCGTGCTCGCACCGATGACAGCGATTTGGGGCCAGCGACACAGACGAGCGAGCGCCGCGCTCGCGAGCGTGCTCAGCGTCCTCATGGTCGGCTGCGAGCCCGACGGGGTCGACACGCGGGCCGCCGAGGAGCCCGCACGCACCGCCCCCCAGGAGGACCCCAAGCGCCTCTCCGAGGTCGGCAAGATTCGCGCGCTGGTCGAGGTCGTCCGCACCAGCGAGCTGGAGTTCATCCAAGACGGCAAGACCCACGATGCAGGAGCCGCCGCGGACGAGCTGGAGCGGCGGCTGGCGCGGACCCCCGGCGGCATCGTCACCGCGACCGCGTTCATCGACCGCATCGCGGCGGGCCTGCCCCGGCAAGAGTCCCCCGACCTCGTTCGACTCTCCGAGGGCACCACCCTGCCGGTCTCCGACTGGCTGCTCATGCGGCTCTCGGACCTCGAAGGCGTCGCGTACGTCGCCCGAACCGACGTCGCCAGCGGAGGCGCCGCCGTCGAGGTGTCCGACGCGAAGGCGCGGACCCGAGAGCTGGGCATCCTCGATGCGCTCACGATCGTCGAGCGCAGTGATCTTCGCTTCGTCGCGCCCCCGCGCAAGACCCCCACCGGCAAGGTCAAGGGCAAGCGCAAGGAGTACAGCGGGCCCGAGTTCGCCGAGATGCTGCGCAAGAAGTGGGAGCTGCTCGGCAAGGACATCAACGACCTCGACACCTTCGTCGAGGAGATTGCCAGCGACGCGTTCGTGAGCATGACGCCCTACCTCGTCGCCCATCGAGACGGCAAGGAAGAGGAGTTCCGCGCATGGCTGCTCGCGCAGCTCGAGGCGCGCCGCAGCGCCCTGTCCAAGGGGGGCTCGCGGTGAAGCTCGAGGCCGGCGGCGTCCTGACCACCGGCGCGGTCCTGGGGCTGCTGGGCGTCGCGGCAGGCGCCTTTGGGGCGCACGCGCTGCGCGATGCGGTTCCCCCTGCCGACCTGGAGATCTGGAAGACCGCGGCCCACTACCAGCAGCTGCACGCCCTGGCCCTGGTCGGGGTGGCCGCGCTCGCACGCGACGGGCTCACCAAGGCGCTGCGCGTCGCGGCCGTTGCGTTCACAATCGGCATCCTCGTCTTCGCGGGCACCCTCGATGCGATCGTCCTGGGCGGGCCGCGGGCGCTGGGCGCCGTGACGCCCATCGGTGGTCTGTGTCTGATGGCGGGCTGGGCCGCGGTGGCCCTGCACGGCGTCTTCGTCGCGCGAAGCCGCCCCGGATCTGGACCGCAAGGGAGCTGATCGAGGTCGGCTCGGCCCGGATGTGCGCGCGGCTCAAGGCGGTCTCGCGCCACGCGATGCACCAAGCGTGACCCCCTCGGAGCGCAGCTTCTTGACCGCCGTGATTCGCTTTCAAACGCTGCTGCACGCCGGCGTCCGCACGAGTGATCCGGAGTTCTTCCACCTGCGTCGATTCCTCGGCTCCGATGCCCCCGACGCCCACCCGCACCACGATGACCGCAGAGCGTTTCGTCGCTTCCCAGCGCAGGTCGCGGCCACCTTGCGCTGCGGGGCCAAGTCGTCGAGCTGCACGGTGGTCGACCTCGGTGGCGGAGGCATGCGCATCCGGATCAACGAACCACTCGAGGTCGTCGTCGGCAGCTCCCTGCTCCTGTCCGTCCAGACGCGCCCGGGCCAAGAACGGGTCGATCTGGCGGTCGTGGTCCGCTGCGTCGGCCCGGGCGGGACCTGGCTGGGTTGTGCCTTCGCAGGCGCACCCCTGACCCTGCGTCACAACAGCAGCGCGCCCCGGGTCGACGCGCACGCGCAGACCCAAGAGGTTCGCAAGAGCTTCGCGGCCTGACGCGGCCCGAGGTCGCGTGGTCCCACGAAGAGACCCCCGCGGGCGCCCAGGCGTCTGCGGGGGTCTCTTCGTGGGCGAAGCGGGCTGCTCGCCGTGGCCCCCCTCAGGACCCGGTCTGCGCGGGATGCCGGGGCGCAGCACCGTTGGCGACCATCGCCTCGCGCACCCGCTGCAGCACCCACGCTGGGGCCGCAGGGTGCAGCGTCAGCTCGCCCCGCAGGCGCTCCAAGCCGAGCACGTCGTGGCGGTGGCCGAGATCCGCGGCCGCGAGCGCAAAGAGCTCGAACGCAAAGGGAAAGCGGGCCAGCGCGCGTCGAATGCTCGTGAGGATCTGTTCGCCCTGCATCCGAGGCAGGCGGCGCCGGAAACCATCGCGCACCGTCTCGGCGCCGTCGAGGAATCGCCAGGCCGCCGCGCTGGCCACCAGCCACACGCCGGGCGCCTCCACCTCAGTCCGCATGCGGGTGCCTCCGATCCCATCGGGCACCTCGTCGCACCGCAGCTGGGACGCCCCGGGATCGATCGCCCGCAGCATGGTGCGGCCCACGCCGCGCCCCGCCTCGTGCGGCTCGCACATCACCACCAGGCCACGGGCCGCACCCACGCGCTCGAGCAGTCGCTGTCGGCACAGCCCGGCCGGATCCAGCCCATCCTCGACCGAGACCACGGCGTCGACGCTATACGGACCCAGCCCGTCTTCGACCCGCAACGAGGCACCCTTGGGTGCGGCCTCGGGCAGGACGCGTGCGACGCGGGTTCGGGACGCTTCGGCGTCGATGCGGACCGTCCGGACGCCGTACCGCGCGAGTCGAAGCGCGATGGCTTCAGCCACGGGCCAGGGGGTCACGAGCGGTCCACGAGCCATGCCCGCGTAGGGTGCAAGGTCTGGGCCCGGCCTGCGGTGGCGCAGATGTGGCCCGGGCCGTGGCGCCACCGCGGCAGACCGGCCGCATCGGGACCCTACCGGGCTCGCCGACGGCGGCGCACCGTCAACCCGAGCAGGAACAGCGCCAAGAACCCGTGCGTCGGCGATTGACGCTGCGTGCAGCCACATCCGTCGTCTCCGTCTTCGTCGGCGCCGGGCGCCTCGGTGTCGGTGCCGCCGGGGGGTTCGCCATCATCGTCGCCGGTGGTCGGCTCGCCGGTGGCCACCCCGGTCTCGTCGCCCGCGTCGGTCCCACCGCCGTCCCCGCTCGAGGAGCCCGCCTCCGAGTCGGAGGTCGGTCCGTCGCTTCCCCCCTCGGCTTGGGTCACGGTGATCTGCAGCGTCTCCGAGTCGTAGTTCCCGTAGGCGTCGAGCACCTCGAACATCAAGGTGTACGTCCCCGCCGGCGGCTGGGTCAGCGTGACGAAGTCCCACTCCACCTCGTTGGGATCGAAGCCCACCCCGACGTTGTAGTCTTGGTCGCAGACGTTGTTGCTGCACCGCGACAGCTCGGTATCGGCGCCCGAGAGCGACCACTTGGCGGCCAAGAAGTTGGAGTTCTCCGAGACCGTCGCGGTGACCTTGATCGTGTCGTCGGTCGTGAACGTGCTGCCGTCGTGGGGAGACACCGAGGTGATCTCGGGAACGATGTCGTCGGGCGTGCGCGGTCCAAACACCGCCACCAGCTCCTGGTAGGTGTTCTGCTGCTCACCGCCGCCGGCCGGACAGTAGTCCTCGTGGACGTAGCCGCACTGCGTGACGCCGCTGCCGGTGGCGTGGCTGATCTCCATGCAGTCGTCGCGGAAGGTCTTGAAGCCGCCGTTGTTGTACGGGTAGAGCAGATCGGTCGTGTCGTCGGTGTGCTCGAGGCCCCAGTTGTGCGCCGTCTCCTGCGCTGCGATCTCCGCCACTCCGCCGCACGAGCCCGGGAACGTGAGCGAGACGTGGTTGCGCTTGAGGCCGTCGCACGCCACGTTCGCGACCCCGCACGTCCCGGGATCCTGGCCCACGAGCCCGGCGGTGCCCCCGATGACCGCCATCGTGTAGGGCATCCACTCGGGCGGCTCCGAGGTGGTCATCACGATGTCGAAGGGCTCGTAGTACTCCGACAGCGCGTTGAACATGGCGGTCTGCTGCGCAGCGTTGCCGTAGGCGGGAAACGTCGTCTCCTGCTCGACCAGTGGGCTGCAGCGCTTGGCCGAGTTCGCGAGGTCGCCCCCGGTGCAGGTCGGGGTCAGCGTGATGCCCTGCATCGCAATGTAGAGCACGCCCGGCGAAGGGTCGTAGGCGACCGCGTGCTGCGGCTCCAGGCCCTGCTGTTCCAGCGAGTACCGGGACGCGCTGCCCTTGGTGTACAGCAGCGTGCCATCCCAGTAGGGCTCCACGTCCGGCAGCGCGTCTTCGGCGATCCCGTAGGTCTGCTCGAAGGGTGTCTCGTCGAGGCTGTCCCCGGGATGCTTCGCCCACGGGACGTCCGCGCGGAACGCAGCCCCGGGTTCACCCGCCGATGCCGACACCGGAACGAGAACGAGCAAACCCAGAAAAACTGTACCCAAGGCTCTCATCTGCTCGTAAAGCCTACCGAAACCCACACCTCGGCGCCAGCACGCGCTCGAAAGGACCCCCAGCGTCAGTGCAGGGCGGCTTTGCGGTTGGGCAGCCCGACCAGGCGGGCCGGGTCGATGCCCATCACGCCCAGCGCCTTCGACCACAGCTCGTCCGGATCGACCTCGAAGAGCCACTGCGGCGGCACCCGGCCGCCTTCATCGGTCGCTCCCAGCGGGACGGCCACCCAGCTGCCCGTCGCGATCTCCGCCTCGAGCTGCTTGGCGCCCCACCCCGCGTAGCCGAGCAGGAAGACGAAGGCCCCCTCCTCGCCGACGGCCAGCGTGCGGTCGACGCGATCCAGCGAGGTTGTGAGCCAGACGCCCCGCAGGACCTCCTGCGCGGTGGGGTCCCACTCGGGCGTGCCGTGCAGGATCCAGCCGCGGGACGGCTCGACGGGGCCTCCCTTGCGCAGCAGCGTGTCCGGATCGCCGCCCCAGATCACGTCTAGATCGTCGAGTACGGTCTCGAGCCGGTTGGGCAGCGCGTCGGACAGCACGAGTCCGAGCGCGCCGTCTTCGTTGTGCTCGAGCATCAAGATCACCGCGCGCTCGAAATTGGGGTCGAGCAGCTGCGGCACCGCGCAGAGCAGGTGCGCACTCAGGCCGGTCATGCGTCCCTCACCCCCTCGAGTATGCGGCACCCAGGCCGCCGGCGCACGGCCGTCGCGAAAGCTTGCAACCCAGGCCGCCGCTTGCTACATCCAGCGACCCTCCTGCCAGAGTGGCGAAATTGGTAGACGCAGCGGACTCAAAATCCGCCGTTGGTAACAACGTCCCGGTTCGAGTCCGGGCTCTGGTACTTCTCTCGCCTCTCAGGGCGTGGCGCGCAGGCGCACCCACACGTCGCCGCCGGCGATGATCGAGACCTCCGCGGCGCCGGTGCCCGTTCGGACGCGGTACGAACCCGAGGTCGACGCGCTCAACGCGTCCGTCTGCACGGCGATGCGGCCCGGCGCGTGAATCTCGAGGTCGACGTTGGCGTCGCCGCCGAGCCACAGCGCCACGTCGCCGCCGGGCGCGTACACGGTGGCATCGGCCGCCCCGGCGGTCTGCTCGATGTGTACGCCTCCCGCCTCGACATCCACGTCGACCGCCCCTGGACCGACCACCAGTACCTGTCCCTCACCGACATGCACGCCCGTCGACCGCATGGCGCCGCGGATCTCGACGTCGCCGACCTCCGTGTCGATCAGCAGCGAGCCCGACATCCCCAGCGCGCTGACGTCCCCCAGCCCGGTGCGCAGCTCCAGATCGAGGTCCGCGGGCAGCCGGAGGCCGTCGACCTCGAGGTCGACGAGCCCCTGCACCGACAGCGGCACCGAGGCCCGGACCGAGAGCAGGTCCTCGTAGCGCTCGAACTCCAGCGAAGGGGCGCGGGCGTTGTCCCGAGCCTGAGCCCGCGTGCCCCCGACCGCGTGCCAGCGACCGCGCACCTGCAGCGCATCGGGGCAAGACTCGGGCACCGCGCGATCGCAGCCCTGCACGGCCAGCGGTGTCGCCGGAAGGTTCAGCGTCACCGCCCGCACGCCGGGCAGCGCAACCTCGGTCTCGAAGGATCCCTGCGCCCGCACGCCGACGCTGCAGCCGACCACGAGCACGCAGCTGAGCAGACGCTTCACAGGTTCACCCCCATCGAGGCGCCGAACTCGAAGGTGGTCGCGTAGGCCGGGAGCGCTCTGCCGCGCGCGTAGCGACGGGGCGTGAGGGGCACCGACAAGCGTCCCAAGGCCCCCACCGACCACCGAGGGGCGACGTAGACCCGCCCCTCGGCCATCAGGTACGGGGCCGCGCCCACCGATCGCTGCGTCGCCGTCTGGGAGGGCTGCGCGGGGTCCAATGGGCGCAACGCTCGCTGGAGGGTCGTGCCCTGGAGCAGCACCCCACCCCCGGCCTGCAACTCCAGGCGCCGCAGGGGGTGCGCGTCGGAGGGACCATAGATCTGGGCCATCGCACGCGCTCCTCCCTGGACGACGGTCAGGTCCGGACCGAGCGCCAGGCTCAGGTCGGCCGGCCCCACCCGCACGCGCGGATGCACCCGAACCATCGCCGCGAGCGAGATGTCGTCGTACAGCGCCGCGGCGGGCCGGCCCGCCGCCATCGACACCGCGCTGAGCCGATCGAGCCGAAGGCGGACCCGGCCGGCCTGCGGACGCAGGGCGGCGCCGCGCTCGAGCCGGTGCGCGTCGAAGATCTGGGCCAGGTACAGCGCGCCGGCCAGGCTGCTGAGCGCCGCGAGACCCCCCAGTCGCGCGTAGCCGGGCGCGCGCGCGCCATCGGAGTCCGTGGCGCCGTCACTGCGGTCTGCCCCCAGCCCCAGCGACACCGCCCCTGCGGTCGCGCCGACCGTGGCCACGAGGATGCCGACCCCGACCAGGGGCCGCTGGGCGTAGGCGTGCCCGAGCCCAGGGACGAACGCCGCCATCAGGGGCGCTCGCCAGGCGGACTGGGGCGGTGGAGGCTCGGGCGCGGGCGCGGATGCAGGCTCGGGCATCCGCGCCGCCGTGACCGTGTCGGTCGGCGGTGGAGCCTGCGGGGGACGCTCCACCTGGCCGGCCATCTGCGGGTGCGCGGCCTGGCCCGCCACGACGCGAACCGGGGTCTGCACCGATCCCGCGTGCAGCGTGTAGTCGCCGGGCGGAACGAAGACCGTGGCGGCCGCGCTCGTGCCGACCCGCACCGTCGCCACCACCTCGCCTCGGCCATCCCGCACCGTGACGACGTTCGCCTCGGCGGGGCCCAGGACGATCCGGCTCGGTGACGCGGCCACGGGGGTCAGCGCCAAGCAAGCCGCGAGCAGCAGGGCCACCACCGCGCGACCATACCAGGTCGACCAGGTCGGAATCCTCGCTGCGATCAGGCGTAGGGCCGCTGCGGAGCGGGCATCGCGGCGCGTCGGGCCAGCCGACGCTCCAGGCGCAGCATCGCCCGCGCCTGCGGACGGGTCCGGTGATCGTGCCCCAACAGGTGTGCGAGGCCGTGCAGGGCCAGGTCGATCACCTCGGCCTGCCAGGCTGCCGGACCGACGCCGCGCGCGGCCGACTGCCGGATCGCGAAGGGCCACCCGATGACGACGTCCCCCAGGCTGTGCCCGATCTCGCCCAGCTCGGGGTCGTCTCCGGCGGGAAAGGACAGCACGTCCGTCGGCCCCTGCAGGTCCATGAAGCGCGCGTGGAGCTCGGCCACCTCGTCATCGTCGGTCAGGCGCAGCGCGAGGCTCGGCGGGTGGGCATCGCGTCCGAAGCCGAGGCGACCCGCCGCGGCCACCGAGCGCACCAGCGCCCGGCGCAGCCCCAGCGGGACCTGTGCGCGCACCGAACGGCTGACCTGCAAGGACACCTTCATCCCGAGATGGTTTGCCAGACTTGCGCCTCGATGAACAGGGCCAGCACGTCTGCGTCGACCTTGCCGCGCGTGCACTCGGCCTGCAGGATGTCCAGCGCCCGGGCGGTTGGAACGGCCTGCTTGTAGGGGCGGTCCGACGCTGTGAGGGCGTCGAAGATGTCCGCGACCGTCATCATGCGGGCCTGCAGCGGGATCTCGGGCTCGGGGAGGCGGCTGGGGTAGCCGCTGCCGTCGAGGTACTCGTGGTGCTTGCCCGCGATGTCGGGGATCCGGGCCAGGCGGTGCGTCCACGGGATGCGGACCAGGAAGTCGTAGGTGTGCTGAACGTGGGCCTCGATCTCGCGGCGCTCGGCCTCGGTGAGGGTGCCGCGGGGGATGCGGAGCGCATCGACGTCGGCCTGCTCGACCACGGTGATCGCCCGCCCATGTCCGTCGAGGAACGACAAGTCCAGCAGGTCCTGCAGTTCTGCGGCCGCCGCCTCGGGGAGCACGGAGGGCTCGTTGGACCGCTCGACCAGGGCCTGCGCATGCGCCAGCTGGACCATCCGCTGCTCGATCCCGCTGGGATCCTCGCCGCGCAGCTGTGCCTGCAGCCGGTCGCGCTGCAGCGCGGTGCGCATGTGCTCGAACCGCTCCTGGACCAGCCGCAGCCGGTGCGGATACAGCTTCTTGGCCTTGACCAAGACCTCCTCGCGCACGCCGACCTTGCCAAAGTCGTGCAGCAGCCCCGCGTATTCGAGCTCGCGAAGCGCATCGGGGCCGAAGGTGATGTCGCCGAAGGCAGGGCCCTGTGCGCGGTCGACCACCTGGGCCAGCGCGACGGTGAGGTCGGCGACGCGCTGTGAGTGCCCGCTGGTGGTCGGGTCACGCTGCTCGATGGCGTGCACGCTGGCCCGCACGAACCCCTCGAAGAGCGCCTCGATGTCGGCGATGAGCTGCGCGTTCTCCAGCGCGACGGCTGCTTGACTGGCCAGCGCGCTGCACAGCCGCTCGTCGTGGACGGTGAAGGGCCGCACCCGGTGCTCGAAGTCCTCGTCGGTCCGCAGCGGCCCACGATCGTCGTCGCGGGCGTTGATCAGCTGCAGCACGGCCAGCACCCGCCCCTCGGGGGTGATCACGGGGGTGCTCAGCATCGAGCGGGTCTGGTAGCCCAGGCTTCGATCGAAGGTACGATCGTGCGTGAAGCTGCGGTCGTGCGTCTGGGCGTCCCCGCTGGCGTACAGATCGGCCACCCGGACGGTGCGACCCGAGAGCACCGCCGTCCCGACGATCGAGGTCGCGGTGACGGGCATCGTGAAGCTGGAGAAGTCGACGTCGACCGAGTCGTTGTGGGCCGCGGCGAAGCGAAGCGTCTTTCCGCCGTTCTCCAGCACGAAGAGCGAGCCCGCGTCGGCCCGGGCGATGGCCCGCCCCTGCGCGAGGATGAGGTCCAAGACCCGCTTCGGGTCGCGCTCGGCCGCCAGCGCGGTGCCGATCTCCACCAGCTGGTCGGCCATCCTCGCGCCGACGACCGCTTCGGCCATGTTCAGCCCCTCGCGGACCATGCGGTCGGCCACCTCGACCCGGGTCGGCAGCGAGAGCAGCTGCAAGCGCGGGGTCTGCATCTCGACCACCGCGGCAGCGAGAATGCCGGGCGGACCTGCGAGCAGCAGTACGTCGAACCGCTCGGGGACCTCGCCGCCGGCCGGCATCAGCACGAGCCGGGCTCGCGGACGCTGGACGACCACGTTGCCCCAGCCGTCCAGGTGCACCCGCCCCAGGCCCGCCTCGCCATCCCGGGCGATGAGCCAGCGCCGCAGCGCGGCAAATCCGGCCAGCTCTGCGGACTCGGTCAACGCGTCAGCATAGCGTGCCCGGTGGGCCTACTCCTGCGGAACGCTCAGCCGCACCCGCGTCTCGCCCCCCACCCGGCGGGCGCAGAGGTGACCTCCGGCGCCCTCCGCCACCCGGCGGGCCAGCTGCAGGCTCATTCCGGGGCCCTCGAGCGTGTCGTTCGCGGGCAAACACTGCCGGTCGTCGAGCCACGCGAGCACCGTCTGCGGGAGGCCATCGCCTCGGTCGCGCACCTCGAAGACGACGGCCAGCTCGTCCCCGAGGTCCTCGGCCGGCTCGAGCGTGACGCGGAGCTCGACCTGCCAGGGCCCGTCCGCAGGGCGCCGCCGCGCCGACGCCTCCAGCGCGTTGTGCAGCAGGCCGACCAGGGCCGTCTGCAGATCGACCGCGCTGACGTGCGGCCGCAGGCCGGGCGCCGCGCTCACCACCACCTGGTGCTCGAGGCGCGTCTGCCTCTTCAGGGTTCTACGGGCACCCTCGAGGATCTCGCCCATGCAGGTCGCCGCCTGGGGCATCGAGATCACCTCGGCGTCACCCGACGGCGCAGTGATCGTCAGCGGGCTCAGGAGCTGCGTGAGCTCCGACGTCGCGGTCTCCAGCGCGCCCAGCACCGCCTCGACCTGCGACGCTTGGCCCGGATCCGCGCCGGCGAGGACGGAGCGCAGCGGCCCGGCCAGCATCTGGACCGCCAAGCGAACGGCGCCGGCAGGGTTCCGGAGGGCGTCGAGGGTGTGGCGCAGCGCATCCACCTCTCGCTTTCGCGAGGCTGGATCGGCCAACGGTGACTGGCTGGCGACCGGTGACAGACTGCGGGCGGCTCCCATGCACAGTCTGTGCGACGAGACCGTCATCGGGCCCACGAGCGAAACGGTCCGGGTCCGGGGGACACGAGGCGGCGGTTGGGCCGGTTGCCGCCCCGCCGCGCCTGGGACGGGCTCGAAATGGTCCGCCGCGGCCGAGCTGGGCGCACGCGGAGATCTGATCCCCGCGGACCGCCTCAGCTCTCGCGGGAGTCGTCGGGCTCGCTGGCGACGGCCCGCGCGTCGGCCCGACGCTTGGCGTCCGTGTCGTAGGCTTCGATGATCGCCTTGACCAGCGGGTGCCGCATGACGTCTTCGGAGGTGAACGAGCACACCGCGACCCCCGACACCCCGCGAAGGATCCGCAGGGCGTGCGCGAGCCCGCTGCGGGCGCTGCCGGGCAGGTCGATCTGCGTCGGGTCCCCGGTCACCACGACCTTGGTGTTCGTCCCCAAGCGGGTCAAGAACATCTTCATCTGCTCTTTCGTGGTGTTCTGGGCCTCGTCGAGGACCACGAAGGCGTCGTTGAGCGTCCGCCCCCGCATGTACGCGAGCGGCGCGATCTCGATGATCTCGTGCTCCATCATGTGCGCGACCTTGTCCGCGGGGAACATGTCGTGCAGCGCGTCGTACAGCGGCCGGAGGTAGGGCGAGATCTTCTCCTCGAGCGTGCCGGGCAGGAACCCGAGCTTCTCCCCGGCTTCCATCGCTGGACGCGACAAGATGATGCGTCGGCACTGCCGATCGAGTAGCGCGCGGGCGGCCATCGCCATGGCGAGAAAGGTCTTCCCGGTGCCGGCCGGCCCCACCCCGAAGGTGAGCGTGTGGCGCCGCATGTACTCGACGTAGCGCTTCTGCGCGAGCGAGCGGGGGACGATCGCCTTGCCGTCGCTGGGCTTGACCACGACGGTGTCGTCGAAGACGGCTTCGAGCTTCGCGCCCTCGTTCTCGCTGAGCACCGCGAGCGCCCGGGGGACGTCGCTGGGGTCGACGGGCGAGCCCTGCTGGGCGAGCGCGTACAGCTGCTTGAGCAGCTTCACGACCAGCTCGACCCGACCCCCGTCGACCGTGACGACGTTGCCGCGGACGTGGACCGACGAGCCGGTCTCGGACTCGAGCAGGGACTTGTGACGACCGACGGCCTGCAGCATGAGCTGGAGAGGTTCGCGATCTTCGAAGGTGAGCTTGGTGGGTTCGGTCAACGCGGGCTCGACTGCGCCCGTGCGGGCGGTGGACGTGGTAAGGGGGTCCACAGGACGGTACCACGTGGCGGACCCCGAAGACTCTGACGCGGACTCCAGCGACCTGCTGAGGGTCCCCGACTTCCGCGCCCTGGGCCTGCCCGAGGGCTTGCCCGGCCTGCGCGCGGTGATGGATCGCCTGCTGGCCGAGGACGGCTGCCCCTGGGATCGGGAGCAAACCCTCGACACCCTGCGGCACTACCTGGTCGAGGAGACCTATGAGGTGCTCGAGGCCATGGACGATCCGATGGCCCATCGCGCCGAGCTGGGGGATCTGCTGTTCCAGATCGTGTTTCAGAGCGCGATCCGAGAGCGGGAGGGAGCGTTCAGCCTGGACGACGTCATCGCGGGGATCCGCGACAAGATGCTGCGCCGGCACCCCCACGTGTTCGGCGCACGGGATGACCAGGGCGCGCCCGGGGTGACCGCGGCCCAGGTCGAGGCCCAGTGGGAGCGCATCAAGGCGGCCGAGCGGCGGGCCCAACCCGCACGCCCGGAGGCCCCCTCCCATCCCCGCCCGCTGGCCTCCATTCCGACCTCGCTGCCTGCCCTGGCCCGGGCCCGTCGGATGCAGGAGAAGGCCGCGGCGCTGGGCTTCGATTGGCCCGACGTTCAGGGGGCGATCGACAAGTTCCACGAGGAGTGGGCCGAGTTCGAAGAGGCGCGGGCGCTGGGCGAGCCGCACGCCATGCGGGACGAGTACGGCGATCTCTTCTTCGTGCTCGTGCGGCTGGGTCAGAAGCTGAACCTCGACGCCGAGGACGCCCTTCGCGCGGCCAACGAGAAGTTCGATCGACGCTTCGACCACGTCATGCGGGCCTGCCACGAGGCCGGACTCGATCCGACCACCGCTGGCCTCGCGCAGCTCGAGGCCTGGTGGCAGGACGCCAAACGGCTCGAGCGCGGCTCCGGCAGCGGTGCCTGACCTGCGGGCCGCTCGCGCTCGATGTCCGCAGATGCGCCTGGGGGCCTTCGGGTTGGCCCGCGGGCGGACGGGCTGGCAGACCTCGGTCCGTTGCCTTACTTTGAAATGGGCGGGTGAAAGCTTCTTCGCGATCACGCGTCTGTCGCTGGAAGGCACTGCCCGTCCGGTGCGTCTCTGCTCCTCTGCGAAGCTCACGATGTCTGCTGCGCGCAACCTCCCCATGCTCACTCGCGATTCGTATCGCGCCGCGGATCCCGCGGATGACCTGCGGGCGCGCGCACAGGCGCATCTGGAGCGCGCGAGCGACGCCTTGAGCATGGCCCTGCTGGCGCTCGCGGGCGAAGGAGACGATGACCGCGGCGACAAGTGGAGGCGGGCCGAGCAGGCGCGGGGTCTGCTGGCAGAAGCGGTCACCGCACTGAGCCGGGCCCGCGTGTATCGGCCTGGGATCCGCACCCACGCCCTGCCCGTCTTGCTCGACAGCGCCTCCACACCCGGGCATGAGATCCGCCGACTCTACGGGATTGCGAACCGCCTTTTATGGCAGAATCACAGGCACTTACCGGCCAGGATTCAAGCAGAGCCTCTCCCTCCCGAGGAGGAGGCGCAGCTCGCGGTGGTCCTGGCGGGTCTGGCGCGACACAACCGGATGGGGCGCGCCTTCCGATCCCGCTGGACCGGCCTCGCGCTCGGCGTGGCGGTCAGCGCCGCAATGCTCGGGCTCCCGGTCGTCGGCGCAGCCGCGGGGGTCACCGCCCTGGGCATCGCGGGCTGGAGGCTCGCGCGCGACCGGGCCGGGGCCCTAGAGAACTGATCGGCTAGTCGGCCGGGGTTGAGCGGGTCGGGGCGGCCACGGCGTTGCTGGCGTGGGTGAAGGACACGACGAGCAGCGTGTACCCCGACCCTCCCCCGTCGACGAAGGCGATCTCGGGTTCGGCTTGCTGCTTGAGCGTGATCGTGGCCACCGCATCCTTGCCCTTGCGGCGGACCTTCACCCCGCGGACCGGCGTCTTGAAGTAGCTCAGGTCGAGCCGCCGCAGGTTGTTGCGCACGTTGACCTTGGTCTTGCGCATGCGAAGGGTGATGACCCCGCCCTGCGTCGAGACGGAGTACTCGGCTTCGGCGCTGAGCTGGAAGAACACCCGCGAGCCGGTGGCGGTGCGCTCGAACCCGGCCCAGGTCAAGGTTGCGGGCCCGGTCCCGACCTTCGCGGGGTGCGGAGGCGTCTGGTTGCCCTGCACCGAGACCCCGGAATAGAAGCCCACCGGGTTCGGCGAGAAGATGATGGGGTCCTGGGTGTTGCGGACGTATCGGGGTCGGGGGCTGCTGGCCCGCGAGTAGCCCCACGTGTTCGACAGGTCGGCCGGAGGCAGATCTTCGGGCTCGCTCTGTGGCCCCTCGTTCACCGGTGCGGTGCGGCCGGGTGCCGGCGGCGTCGCGCGACTGCCCGGCGCGGGCGGTGTCGCGCTCGGGCTCGGGCTCGGGCTCGGGCTCGGGCTCGGCTGGGCCGAAGGCGCGTCTGGCTTGGGCGCGGGGGAGCCCGGCGGCGGTGGTGGGGCGGCGTGGGCCCACGAGATCGCCAGGCCCCATGCAGCCACGGTTCCGGTTGCGCGAGCCAACCACGTCTCCACCCGAGTTCGACGCACCATGGGGCAAGTGTATCGGTCCCAGCAGCGCCGGCCAAAACTGGTGCGGACCGGCACTGAACGCGCGCCGCCGGGCGCCAGCCCAGCTCGCCAGCCCAGCTCGCCAACGCGCAGCGCTAGCGCGGATCGCTCGGGTCGGGCTCCCCGCCCTCGCCCAGCCACGAGCCCAGCGCCGCCCCCACCAGCCGGTGCGAACCGCACACGACGACCCGACCGCCCTGCTCCGCGTGGGCTGCGAGGGCCGGCCCCAACGCCGGATCGCCCACGGTGCCGAACACCCGGTCCGCATTGGGCAGCTCCACGACGCCCAACCCCTCGTCCCGCAGCGTCCAGACCGTGCCGATCCCCCCAAGGGCCTCGGCCATCGAGACCTTGTCCTTGTCCGGCGAGGCGGCAACCACCACCAGCGTCGCCGCCGGCGGCATGGCCCGGAGCGACCGGGCCAGCGCCTGCATCGAGGCGGGGTTGTGCGCGACATCGAGGATCCACTCCCCCCGGCCCGCCTCTCGCCGCTCCAGCCGGCCCGGCCACGACGCCCCATCGAGGAGATCGGGGAGCACGCGGCGATCCAGGTGCATCGCCGCGGCCAGGGCCACCGCGGCGTTGTGCCGCTGATGCTCACCGGGCAGCGGCGCATCGATCGGATCGGGACGACGGAGCGGACAAGGGGTGTCCCAGGCGGCGCGCTCCAGCACCGCCCAGACCATCGGGTCTTGCTGCACCGAGAACACGGGCACCCGGTCGCGAAACACGCCGGCCTTCTCGGCGGCGATCTGGGTCAGCGTGTCGCCGAGGTAGGCCTGGTGATCCAGATCGATCCGGGCCATCGCGACCGCCTGGGCGTCGACCAGCCGCGTGCTGTCCAGTCGTCCGCCCAGGCCGGCCTCGACCACGAGCATGTCGACGCCCGACTGCTCGAACACCATCATCGCGGCCAGGGTCAGGACCTCGAAGAAGGACAGCGCGCGACCGCGATCGCCCGGGTCGCCCTCGACGCTGAGGACCGAGCTGATCGCGGCCTCGAGGATGGCGTCATCGACCTCGTCACCATCGATGCGGACCCGCTCGGTCACCCTCTGCAGGTGCGGGCTGGTGAACAGACCGGTTCGGTGACCCCGCCGACGCAGCACGTGCTCGGCCATCGCAGCGATGGACCCCTTCCCGTTGGTGCCCACCACGTGCAGCGCGGGCACAGCCCCCGCCGGCGACCCGAGGGCTTCGAAGACACCCCGGACCGCCACCAGCCCTGGCCGAACGCCCAGGGTCCGTCGCGCAAAGAGGGCGTCGTAGGTCACCGCAGCTCGTCTCCGGGTCCGTCGATGGCGTGGTGGAGGTGACTACCCCACCGGGGCGGCGGACCCCTGCGGCTTGGGGCGCGTGCCCAGCAGGTCCAGCATCAGGCCCAGCTGCTCGCGCATCTCCAGGCGGCTGACGATCCGGTCGATCATGCCGTGCTCGAGCAGGAACTCGGCCCGCTGGAACCCCTTGGGGAGCTCCTGGCCGATCGTCTGCATGATGACCCGCGGCCCCGCGAACCCGACGAGCGCCTTGGGCTCTGCGATGATGAGGTCCCCCAGGGTCGCGAAGCTCGCCGCGACGCCGCCGGTGGTCGGGTGCAGGACGATCGAGATGTACGGCAAGCCGGCCTCCCGCAGGCGCCCGCGCGCCGCCGAGGTCTTGGCCATCTGCATCAGCGACAGCACCCCTTCCTGCATCCTCGCGCCCCCGGACGCGGAGAACACCAGCGCCGGGCGATGGTGCTCGAGCGCGCGCTCGAACACGCGGGTGACCTTCTCGCCGACGACCGAGCCCATCGAGCCGCCCATGAACTCGAACGCGAAGAAGCCGACCGAGACCGGGACCCCCGCGATCGATCCCAGCCCGCTGCGAAACGCGTCCTGCGGGCCCGCGGTCTGCTGGGCCTTCTCCAGCCGCTGGCTGTAGGGCTTTTGGTCGGTGAAGCCCAACGGGTCGCCCGAGCGCAGATCGAGGTCGTGCTCCTCCCAGGACCCTTCGTCGAGCATCGCTGCGATGCGCTCGGCGGTGGGCATGGGCGCGTGGTGCCCGCAGACCGGGCACACCCGCAGGTTGGCGATGAGCTCCTCGGTGTACGTGATCTCGCCGCACGCCTCGCACTTGGACCACACGCCCTTGGGCACCGAGACCTTCTCTTGGGGGGTCTGGGTCTCGAGCTGCTGCTTCTTGCGCCGCCACCAGGCCATGGCGGAGGTCATACCACCACCAACCCGCGGCGGGCCATCCCCTGGCCGGGGCGTCCGTGCGGGGGCTCTCGCGGGTTCAACGCCGCAGGACCATCGACACCGCGCGGCCACCCTGGTAGGCCGGGACGCATGGCGCAGACCCCTAAGGGCTTGTCGTACCGGGACGCGGGCGTGGACATCGACGCCGGCAATGAGGCGGTCCGCCGCATCCGATCACTGGTCGCCTCCACCCGTCGCCCCGAGCAGATCGACGACATTGGCGGCTTCGCCGGCATGATCGGACTGCCCGGCGGCATGGCGACGCCGGTGCTGGTCTCGTGTGCGGACGGGGTGGGCACCAAGCTGCTGGTGGCGATCGCAGCGGGCGTACACGACACCGTCGGCATCGACCTGGTGGCGATGAACGTCAACGACCTGCTGTGCACCGGCGCGAGGCCGCTGTTCCTGCTCGACTACATTGCCACCGGCGCGCTGGAGCCGGGGATCGTGGAGTCGATCGTCGCAGGCATCGCCGATGGGTGCCGCCAGAGCGGCGCGGCCCTGCTCGGCGGGGAGACGGCCGAGCTGCCCGGGATGTACGCGCCGGGGCACTACGACCTGGCCGCGTTCGCGGTCGGGGTGGTCGACAAGGACGCGCGCCTCGATCGGGGCTCGGTCCGTCCGGGCGACGTCGCCCTGGGGGTCCTGTCCTCGGGCCTCCACTCCAACGGCTATAGTTTGGCTCGTCGAGCGCTGCTCGACCCCGACCATGGGGCCCTCTCCTTGGAGGATACGTTCCCCGGGACGGACGCCTCCGTCGCCGACGTGCTGCTCACGCCCACCCGGATCTACGTCAAGGCGATGGCCGCGGCGCTCGCGGTCGGGGGCGTCCGGTCCGCCGCCCACATCACCGGGGGCGGCCTGGTCGAGAACCCTCCGCGGGCCCTGCCCGAGCGGACCGCGGCGGTGCTCGATCTCTCGGCCGTGCCGCCGCTGCCGGTCTTCGAGGCCATCGCAGCCCAGGGCGTCGATCCCCTCGAGATGCGCCGGACCTTCAACGGCGGGGTCGGGATGATCGTCTTCGTCGACCCCGGCGCGGCCTCGCGGGTGAGCGCCGCGCTGCAGGGTACGGGCGAGCAGGTGGTTCGTTTGGGTGAGGTGGTCGCCTCCGAGGGCCCGGCCTCGGTACGCTTCGTCGAGTAGCCCGTGGCCACGACCACCAATCACTACGATCTCATCGTCCTGGGCAGCGACATCGCCGGGCTGGTCGCGGCCGCCCTGGTGGCGCGTCGGGGCAAGCGTGTCCTGGTGATCCCGCAGGGCGCGGCCGACGGCATGTACAAGGGCTCGGGCAAGACGCTGCCACTGCGGGTCGCGCCCGTCGTGCACATGGCGACCCCTCCGACCGGCCGCGTCTGGACCGAACTCGGACTCGCCCAGCAGGTGCGGCGCCAGCACGCGCCGCTGGACCACCGCGTCCACGTCGTGTTGCCGCACGGGCGGCTCGACCTCGCGCCCGGGGCGGCCAACCTGCCCGGGGAGGCCACCCGCGTCTGGCCTGACGATCCCCAGGCCGCCGCGGCGTGGGACATGGCGCAGCGATGGGCGGTCGCGACCGACGAGGTGCTCGACCCGGTGCTGGGATCCGACAACGCCCTGGTCGGCGGAGGGTTCTGGGGCCGGCGCTTCATGGCTCGGGTCGAGGACCAGCTGCCCACCGCGGAGATCGACGACATGCCGCCCCTGCCGGCCGACCACGAGCTGCGGCGGGTCGCCTCGGCCACGGCCGGCTGGCTGCAGCACCTCCACCCCAGCCAGCTGGGCAAGGCCGCCAGCCTCCGCCTGATGGGGCTGTGGCACCGCGGGCCCGAGGACATGCCCGGAGGTGAGGCGGCGGTCCGGACCCTGCTCTTGCAGCGAATCGAGCTGCACTCCGGCGAGGTCAAGCGAGACCTCCGGGTCGCGGAGCTGCTGGTCAAGCGCGGCAAGGTCGTCGGCGTCAGCTTGCTGGGCAAGCGCGATCGCTACGGCTGCGACCACCTCATCGTCGCCACGGACCCGCTGCGGCTGCTGCAGGGTCCCTTGCTGCCGGAGCTGCTGCCCAAGGCGCTGCTCGAGACCCTCCAGAGCGTCCGCCTGTCCGCGCAGCGCTACGTGATGCACGTCGACATCTCGACGCGCGGCCTCTCGCCGGCCCTCGAAGCGCTGGCGATCTGTCTGCCCGAGGGCGATGCCGACGATCCGGTGGGCAACACCTATCTGCGGGTGCGGCCGGGCGAGACCGAGGAGTCCAGGCTCGTCTCGATTTGCCACGTCCTGCCCCCGCAGGCGTCCACGGACGGGCTGCGCGAGCGCCTGCTCGATGCGCTCGATGCCCGCGGCGTGCTGCCCTTCTGCCACGATCACGTCCGCTGGATGCACTCTCCGCACGACGGCCGCCGGCTCACCGACGCTCGGGGCGCTTCGGTGAGTGAGCGGGCGACGGTGATGCATGCCATGGACCCGCTGTACGCGGTCGCACGTCCCCCGAACCTGGGCGTCGGCGTGCTGCCCACCGCCAGCGGGCTCAAGGCGATGCACTTCGCCTGCCGGCTGAGCCTGCCCGGGTTGGGCCTCGAGGGGGAGTTCGCCGCGGGGACGGCGGCGGCGGGCGCGGTGGTGGGCCCGGCGCGGTCGCCGTTCTCCCGCTCGCCCCTCCTCAGCCGTGCATGAGCGCTTTGTCGACCTTGGCGAGCAGCTCGTCGATCTGAAACGGCTTGGTCACGTAGAAGCGGGCCCCGAGGTTGATCCCCTGGATCATCGTCTTGGGGTCGTTCTTGGCCGTCAAGAAGATCACCGGGATCGGCTTGGTGTGCTTGTGGGCCTTGATCGCCCGCACGAACGTCATGCCGTCCAGCCGCGGCATCATGATGTCGACGATGATCAGATCCGGCTGGAGGGACTCGAGCCGGGTGAGGCCGGCCAGGCCGTCTTCGGAGGTCTCGACCTGATAGCCCTTCCCGCTGAGCGCTTTGCTGAGCAGGGTTCGGACCGAGGAGTCATCTTCGATGACGAGGATCGTTTCGTTGGCCAAGAGCGCCTCGCTGGTCGCCGCATCCTGGGCGGCCGGGGCCCTACGTTCGCACAAAAGCGCCGCTGGCGTCACCTGCCGGCGCCGATTCCAGGGCGGCCTCGGCCATGGCCTCGGCGGCCGCGTCGACCGGCACGTCGGGCTGCTGGACCGTCATCGCGTCGAGACAACGCACCCCGCCGTTGCGCCACTGCCGCAGCTCGACCCGGACCAGGCGCCCGGTCTGAGGGTCGCGCTCGACGTAGAGGTGGGAGCCGTCGAGCCAGCTGCCGCTGTTGGCGTAGACGACCTCGCCGCGACGCTCGAGCTGTCCGTGATGGCTGTGGCCCATCAGGACCAGCGGCACACCGGTCGCCTGCCCGACGCCGGCCGCGACGTTGAGCATGTCTCGCGCGACGTCCCGGCGCTGCCGTCCGCGGCGCTGGAACGCGACCCCTGCCCCCCGATCACCGCCGACAGCGGCAGGCCGGCCCACAGCGGGAGCGCGCCCGAGGCCGCCAGCACCAGCGCCAGCAGCATGGGGATCATCATCATCAGCAGGTGGTCGAGGGCGGTCAGCTTGACCAACCCCCCCACGGTCGTCGCGGCCGGGGGCGGGGCCATGTTCTCCAGAGCCGCCAGCGCGCTCATCTGCAGGCCCGCGTTGGCGGCGATCCGGGTGAGCTGGTGCTCATGGTCGGCCTGGCCCTGGGCATCGACCCGCCCCGCTCCCACCCACAGCGCCATCATCCGCCCGACCATCCGCAGGTAGAGCAGGATGACCCGCACGACGAACCTCCACCCCCGGGCCAGCGCCCAGCGGGCGTAGTCGAGGGTGGTGAACTTGTCCGGCGCGTCGTAGTCGATCTCCGGCATGACGTTGGCGAAGCTGCGGGTGGCGACCTCGGCCACCGTCTGGACCAGCGCCCCGCCCCGGGTCGGGGAGAGCGCCGCTGGGGTCGCGCAGCTGGGGTCGAACTTGTGGCCGTGCTCGATCCACGCCCCGCCGGGCTCGCGCAGGAACCAGCGCACGAAGCGGATCTTGCCGGCCCGCATCATGTCCAGCCGCACGGTCCCGGTCCGCGTGATGCTGGCGTCGCCCTCCTCGCCCAGCCCGCTCGACATGGCGCCCTCGATGCGCTCGACGATGGCGGTGCGAACGCCGGGGTAGAGCAGCTCGGCGTCGTGGTCGCCCGTGACGAAGGCGACGCCATGGCCCGCCTCGAGGAAGCGAGCGAGCGAGTCCTCGACCGCGGGGTGGGCGTCGAGGACGGCGTGCAGCCGGCGGACGGCCAGCGCCTCGCTGCTCTCGCCGTCCCGCTCGTCGAGGACGACGTTCCAAAAGTCGATGAAGTCCCCGTTGACCACCATCTGCCAGCCCACCTCGCGGGACCGGGCGACCTGGAGATGGTGATCGATGAAGCGAGGAAACTCCTCCTCGATGCGCGAGGCCAGGTGGACCTCCTCGCCGCGCAGGCGAGGCTTGAGGTGCGATCCCAGGTGGAGATCGCTGATGAGCAGGAGGTCGTGCACGGCGGCCTCCACGATCCTACTCCCCCCGCGGCGCCGCTGCATCTGCGCCGCGCGTTCCTGCGAGCCGGGCTTGCGGCCATATGGTATGACCGGGCCGATTCGTGATGAAGCAGCTCGCCTTCCTACTGGTGTTCATCGCCGCCAACGCCCTGTTTGCGTTCAACGTCATGAAATTCGTCCGCGTGGCGGCCCTGGGCCGTCCTGCCGACCTCAAGGAGAGCTGGGGCCAGCGGATCGGCAGCCTCATGAAGTTCTTCTTCGGTCAGCGCAAGGTGATGGAGGAGTCGCGCTCCTACCACCACCTGGCCATCTACTGGGGCTTCCTGGTCCTCACGGTGGCCAGCACGGAGATGTTCCTGACCGGGATGTTCGGCGAATGGTTCGACCTAGGCGTGATCCTCGGCGACACGCTCTACGGCTTCCTGCGCCTGGGCATCGACGTGATGAACGCGGTGGTCTTCGTCGCGATCATGTACGCCTTCTACCGACGTCTGATCGCCAAGCCCGCCTTCGTGCCCGCCAACCTCGACGCGATGCTGATCTTGGGCGCGATCACCACCTTGGTGCTCACGCACTTCGGTCACCACAGCTGGCACATGGCCGCCATCGGCGTCGCCGACCCGATGATGCCCATCGCGCGGACCTTGGGTCAGCTGACCGGGCTGTTCTCGATCAACGGCGGGGCGCTGACCGCGAACGTGGACCCCGGCTGGGCCCACGTCGCCGCCGAGATCCACTGGTGGGGGCACATCGTCATCTTGCTGGGCTTCCTCAACTACCTGCCGTTCTCCAAGCACATCCACGTGCTCGGCTCGGGCCCCAACATCCTGCTCCGGCACCAAGGCCAACGCGGCGCGATGCCCAAGCTCCAGCTCTTCGACGGCGCGCCCGACGATCCGGACGCCGCCCCGCTGATGGAGAACTGGGGTGTCGCGAAGATCGAGGACTTCACTTGGAAGAGCCTGATCGACAACTATGCGTGCACCGAGTGCGCACGCTGCACCGCGTACTGCCCGGCCTACGCGACCGACAAGCCGCTGTCGCCGATGCACCTCATCCACGACCTCAAGGACGAGATGAAGGACCGCGGCAACCGGGTGCTGGAGCTGCGCAGCCTGCAAGCGGAGCTGGGCGTCGACCTGCCGCCTCCTGCCGCTGGCGTCGAGGTCATGGAGCCGATGGACGGCGAGCCCGGCTTCGAGGCGTGGCAGAAGACCCAAGAGAAGTGGGAAGCGCTCAAGAATGACGGCGCCCACAAGGAGAAGGTGGACGCGATCGAGACGATCCGCGCCGAGCTCGAGGGCATGAAGCCCCTGGTGGGCGGACGGGTCGACGACGAGACCCTGTGGGCCTGCACCACCTGCGGCGCCTGCCAAGAGGTCTGCCCGGTCTTCATCGACCACCCGCTGAAGATCCTGCAGATGCGCACGCACATCGTGCTCAACGACGAGAGCGGGCGGACGCCCGGCGAGCTGACCAGCACCTTCGGCAACATCGAGAACGCCGGCAACCCGTGGGGCCTGCCCCAAGAGGACCGCATGCAGTGGGCCGACGGGCTCGACGTGCCCACGATCGAGGAGAACCCCGAGGCGGAGTACCTGCTGTTCGTCGGCTGCGCGGGCTCGTACTCAGACGTCTCGAAGAAGCCCACCCGCGCCCTGGTGCGCTGTCTCGTCGCCGCTGGGGTCGACTTCGCGGTGTTGGGCACCCAAGAGAACTGCACCGGCGACACGCTGCGGCGCGGCGGCAACGAGATGGCCTTTCAGACCATCGCGCAGATGAACGTCGACCTGATGAACGAGCTGAAGGTTCGCAAGATCATCGCGAGCTGCCCGCACTGTTTCCACACCATCGCCAACGAGTACCCGCAGTTCGGCGGCAACTACGAGGTCATCCACCACAGCAAGCTGCTCTCCCACCTGATGGAGACCGGCAAGCTCAAGGTGGAGAATCCCCTGGACGTCCGCAAGGTCACCTACCACGACAGCTGCTACCTGGGCCGCTGGAACGGCATGTACGACGAGCCGCGGGCGGCCATCGCCGCTGCGGTCGGCGGGGCCGACAAGATGATCGAGCTGGGCCGCAACCGCGAGCACGGCTTCTGCTGTGGTGCTGGCGGCGCCCGCATGTGGATGGAGGAGGAATCGGACAAGCGGGTCAACGTCAACCGGACCAAGGAGATCGTCGAGTCGGGCGTGGACACCGTCGGCGTCGGTTGCCCGTTCTGCAAGACGATGATCTCCGACGGCATGAAGCACTTCGACAAGGACGAGGAGATCGCGGTGATGGACATCGCCGAGATGATCGCCGCCGCCCTGCCGCCGGAGGCCACGGCATCCCAAGGAGCCCCCGCGTCGTGAGCGGGCCGCTTCAAGCCGCGCTGCACGACGCGCTGGTCGAAACGCTGGCGCCGGCGGTGCTCGAGATCGAAAACGAGAGCCACCGACACTCGGGGACCAATCCCGAGAGCCACTTCAAGGTCACGCTGGTGGCCGAGGTGTTCGAGGGCAAGTCGCTGGTGCAGCGGCACCGAGCCATCAACGCGCTGGCCAAGCCGCAGCTGGCCGCAGGCCTGCACGCGCTGGCGATTCACGCCTACACGCCGGCGCAGTGGCAGGCGCGTGGCGGCGTGATCCCCAAGAGTCCGCCCTGCATGGGCGGCAGCAAGGGCAGCTAGGCCCGCCCTGGGACCCCCGCCCTGGGGCTGGCTGGGGCTGGCCAAGGCCAGCCCGTCATCGGCCGTGGGCGAGCATCCGGCGTCCGCCGGTCTTGAAGAAGATCAGCATCTTGCCGGGGTCGGCCGTCACCTCGACGACCCCCAGCCCGAACTTCGGATGCGCGACGCGGTCGCCCGGCGCGAACTTCGTGTTCATCGAGTACTCCTGGATCGGCTTGTCCATGTTGGCTTCGATCAGCGGATTGCCCGGTGCCGGAGCCGAGGCCGTCGATGACCGGCTCGCCGTCTTGCGCTTGGTGGTGACCGTGCGGCGCGTGCTCTTGGCCGCCGCGTTCACGTCGACCTCGCCCGCGGGCGCCTTGTAGCGATGCGACCCGATGCAGTTCTTGCACGTGACCTTGGTGACCTTCTCACCGCTCATCGCGGCGACGACGTGCCACACGTCGCCACATTTTCCGCACGTGGAGTAGATGTCCTTGCCGACCGCGACGTCCATCGGTACTCCCATGCCAGTGCGCGCGCGCGCTGGCAAGGGGTAGCTCGGACCTCGATTGCACTAAAGTCCGAGGCCGGAGAGGGCGTCGGCGTTTTGCCGGACTGAGGCCTTGCCCGCCGGGCTCGCCGCCGGCTCGAAGGGGTCGGCCTTTTGGGCCTGTTCGAAGTTCTCCTCCGCGCCATCGAGCGCGCCGAACTGGTCCTCGAACTCGCCGTCGATCCGCTGCTGCGCCTTCTTGGGCGCCCTGCGGCGGCTCTCGGTGCGGCGCTGGCGGATCCGCCCCCGGGTGCTTGCGAGCTTGTCCCGCGCCCCCGAGACGTCGCCGGCCGCGAACGCAACGTTCGCCTCGCGCAGGGCCGCGGAGGTCTCCGCCCGCGCGAGGCGCGTTTCCACCAGGGGATCGAGCGGCGACACCTTGCCCGCGTCGTTGCTCAGATGCACCGCCAGCACGCCTTCGCACGTGCCGGGCGCCGCAGGGTCTGCGGTGAGGTCGGTGTAGCGCAGCGACACATCGGCGACCTCACGCAAGCCTTCCACGCCGCGCGCCAGCTGCACCTCGACCAACAGGGACTTGCGGTCGCCGGCCGCGAAGGCTCCGAAGGGCACGACCAGCGCTCGGCCCCGTCGGGAGAACGCGCGGTCGAACACCTGCGTCACCTCGACGCCGGGCCCCAGGTCGATCACCGCCTCCACGTTCGAGGCCACCGTGTTCTGCAGGGACTGGAGCTCTTCGTCGAACACGCGCGCGAGGCCGGAGGGGTCGCGGACGAAGTAGTGCCGGCCGTTGCTGGCCTGCGCCACCGCGAGCAGCAGGCGGTCGTCGTAGTCGACGTCGACGCCCAGCGAGCTCACGCTCACGCCGCGCGCGCGAGCCTGCTGCGCCAGCTGGCGGAACCCCGCCTCGTCACGCATCCCGGTGTTGGCTTGGCCGTCGCTGAGCAGCAGCATCCGAGACACGGCCCCCTGCCCCAGCGCGAGCTGCTCGAGGCCTGCCACCACCCCGCACGAGATGCACGTGTGGCCACGCGCTTCGATCGTCCGCAGCTGCAGGCCGAGGTCGGCGCGCGTGGAGGCGGTGATGGTCGTCGGCGGGACCAGGACCGTGCTTTGGGTGTTGTAGACGACCACGCTCACCGAGTCGCCATCGCGCAGGCGGCCCATCATGCCGCGGGCGGCCGCGAGGGCATTCTCCATCCGCTGGCCCTGCATCGAGCGCGAGCGGTCGATGACGATCGAGAGGTTCGTCTGTGCGGCCTGCGCCGCCTGAAGGTCCGCCTCGGTGTGCAGGTCCAGGTGCACGAACGTCTTCGCGCTGCGCCCGGCCGCCATCGTCGCGTGCCCCAGGCGTCCGGTCACGTGCACCGTCTGGCCGGCCTCGAATCGGTCGCGCGCGGGATTGAGCAGCGCGAGCAGGTTGGAGGGGTCGGGGTCCGGGAGCGGCGTCGAGGTCGCGACGGGCAGCGCGGAGGGCAGCTCGGGCCCGAGCGATCCGGCGACCGCGACTCCAGCGGCGCTACTGATGATCAGGCTAACGAGGGCGAGTCCGGTGAACGTCGTGAGCTTCATGCGATCCCCACCGAGGGCGGATCGCTCCCCGATGGGGTGGCTGAACGCGCGAGCCCGGCGCGGGGTCTGCCGCGCCGCGAAAAAAGTCGCCGATGGGCTCAGCCGCCCACCCGCTGGATCCCGATCTGCTGCATGAAGGCCCACGGGGCGATGCTGCCGATCATCACGAACACCGCGTCCGCCGGCACGGTCGCTTCGCCGGCGCCGCTGAGCCTGACCGCCCCGGGCTCGACGGCCTCCACCGCGCTCTTCCAGCGAATCTGCAGGCGCCCCGCGGCTTCGGCCGCCCGCATGGCCGCGACGTTGCGCGCCTTGCCGCGCGCGAAGTCCTCCCCCCGAGCGACCACCGTCACGGTCGTGCCCGGCGTGTACGACAGCGCCAACGCAGCCTCCATCGCGACATCTCCCAGCCCGACGACCACGCACCGCCGCTGGGCGAACGAGCCCGCGTCGGCCAGGCTGTAGAACACGTGGGCCTCCATGCTGGCGTCCACCGGGGCGCTCAGGCGGCGCGGGGTCCCGCGGCGCCCGATCGCGAGCACCACGGAGGGCGCGCGGAACCGCACCGTCGCGCCCTCGGCCGGCGCCGCGCTCACCCAGAAGCCTCCGGGGTCAGCCACGATCTCCGCGACGCGGTGCCCGGTGTGAATCGGTAGCGCCTCGGATCGCACGATTCGCGTCCACTGGCGGACGAGCTCCTCCTTGGTGCTCTCGGCCAGCCACAGCTCGCCGATCAGGGGCACCGACAGGGGCTGGTCGAACACGAGCTTGCCCCGCGGAAAGCCCGCGATGCTCTGGGCCAGCGCGCCCTGCTCCACGACGACGAACCGCAGTCCGTCGCGCTTGGCCTGCAGCGCCGCGGACAGACCCGCCGGGCCCGCCCCCACGATCACCAGGTCGAGCGCCTCGGGGGCGCCGCGCCGGCCCGAGGCCACCACGCTGCGGACCGCGACCGCGCCCTGGTTGATCGCGTTGCGAATCAGCGGCATCCCGGTCAAGTCGCCGGCGAGGTACAGCCCCGGCACGTCGAGGGACTGCAGCGACTCGTCGACGCCGGGGCGGTCGTCGATCGGCTCGCCGTCGTGGACGATGAGCGATCCATTGGGGCACCGCTCCTGACACGTGGTCAGCCCACAGCAGTCCTGCGCGCGGGCGACCTTGGCCACGTAGTCCTCCATGACGAGCACGTCGTAGGGGCACGCGTCGACACAGGCCGAGCACCCCAAGCAGGTCGAGACGTCGATCTGCGGGAGTCGAAGGCGCTCGGGCGGGCGGACGTCGGGCGTCGCGGCAGTGCCCGTGCGCCGAGGGGGCCGGGCCCACAGCGCGCGGGTCACCAGCGCGATGAAGACGATCGAGGCGACCGCGCCCCAAAGGACGCCGGTGTCGGGTCGCAGGGGCGAGGGGGACTTCGGAGCGCGCGCCACCGCCTCGCGGGCGGCGGTCCACAGCGGCAAGCGATGCCCGGCCCCGGCCTGAGTCCCCAGCGTGGCGCCCTGCACCGCGACGTGCTCGTCGAAGCACAGGCTCATCGTGCCCGAGGCATCCGCGCAGCGGCCGATCGGGTCCTGCGGTGCCTTCGGATCGTGGCAGCGCGCGCAGACGGCCAGTGGGATGACCGGCACCACGCCGCGCAGGCCGGCTCGGACCTCGGGCAGCGCCACCGGCTCCGACGCTCCGGGCCCGAATCGCCGCGCGCCCCCCTCCTCGAACGCCACCCCACCGAAGTCCTGGTGCACCCGGTGGCAGTCGGCGCAGGCCAACTCGCCCGCGGCGCTGGCCTGCTGGTGCCCGCGCCGCGTCGAGGGATGCGCGGGGTGACACGTCGCGCAGCGAGGACGAGCGTCGTCCGCCCGGTGGCACGAGACGCACTGCAATCCGGCCTGCGCGTGCGGCCGCGAGATCGGGTGCGCCCAGGGGTCTTCGCGGGCCCACCACGCCGTGACGAGGAACGTGAGCGCCGCCGCGATCCCAGCCACCGGGAGCAGCCCCCGCAGGCGCAGTTGATCGCTGCGCACCGACGCCGCCGGAGCATGGCGGCGATTCGCGCCTGCGCCCACCCGCCACAGCGGTGCGGTCATCCCAGCGCCCCCGGCAGCAGATGCGGCAGCGCATGCGCCACCAGCAGCGCAGCCGCGACCGCCGAGAGCACCACATGCGGGATCAGCCACCCCCGCAGCGCGAGCGTCAGCCCGCGCCGCATCGCGCCGGCTCTGAGCGCGACTACGATGGCCAAGACCTCGTCCAACCCCTCGATCCGCTCGACGCGATCTTCGCCCAGCGTATCGACCAGCCGGGCCCGCAGCCGCGCGCCTTCCTGCGCCAGGGAGCGTCCGCTGAGCGCGAGCATCATCCCACCGCCGAACCGGTGCGCGTACGGGAGCAGCACGCTGGCGGTCAGGCGCTTGAGGACCTCGGATCGGCCCCCGATCGCACGCATCAGCGCGTCGAGATCCCCTTCGCGATCCTCGGGCAGCCGCGCGCGCGCCTCCAGCCGGGTCAGACGCGGGGGCACCACGCGATAGACGAGCACGCCGAACAGGCCC
Organism: uncultured bacterium; assembly: GCA_963761755.1. GTDB lineage: Bacteria > Myxococcota_A > Polyangia > Nannocystales > Nannocystaceae > CAJXVA01. Next base: position 790,493 of record CAVXIC010000008.1, on the reverse strand, counting down.
AGGCCGACCGAGGCCGCGGTCACCGTGGCGAGAACGCCTGCGATGCCACCGTGCGCGCCACCGGTGTGCGCCCAGCCGGCTGCGAGCACGCACGTCCCCAGGACCGCATGCAGGCTCATCCACATCGATCCTCTCCCCCACCGCGGGCGGCGACGTTTGACCGCGGCGTAGGCCAGGCTCGCCGCCATCGCCAGCGCTGCGACCCATCCCGCCCAGAGTCCAGGACCCGCGCCGACGATCCAGCCGCGCTGGTGCCCGGCAGCGCCCCATGCCCCCACCGCCAGCACCCCGGCCATGGCGAACGAGGTCACCCAGGGCCAGGGCGTTCGCGGGGGGCGGCCCGCTGGCGGGGGCCGGTCCAGGAGCGCCGCGACCTCGAGCAGCTCTCGGCCGGCGTCGACCCGCACCAAGGCTTCGGTGGGACAGACCTGCACGCACGCCGGCCCCTGCGCGGTGCCCGAGCACAGGTCGCACTTCACCGCCACGGACTCGAATGGACCGTCCGCTGGCTCGGGGGTCCCCGGCGGCCGTGCTGCCAGCTCGATCGCATCCCAGGGGCAAGCCTTGGCACACGCACCGCACCCGGTGCACAGGCCCGGGTCGATCTGCACGACCCCCTGCCGATCGCGGGTGATGGCTCCGGTGGGGCAGTCGGGCAGGCACGCCGGACTCGTGCAGTGCTGACACGCCTGCGCCATCAGCCACGGCACCACCGCGCTCGTGGGTGACTGCAGACGGGCGAGCAGCCGGGGCCCGGTTCGGGTCATGCGGGCCAGACCATCGGCGTGACCGCTCGCGCAGGCTCGCGTGCACTGTCCGCACCGGACACATGCGTCTTGATCGATGACCAGGAGCGACCGCGCCCGGCTGAGCCGGTGAACGTCGATGGGCGTGGGCGTCGGGTCGGCTTGCATGGCGCGCAGCAGGTCGTGCCGATGCGCCTCCCGGGCCGGTGCGTCTGGGTCCCCCGCCCCCGCATCCAGCGCTGCGCGGAGCGCCTCGGCCCGGATCCACACCACCTGGCAGGTGCCGGCCGCGACCACGTCCTGGGGCCACGGGGTGTTCGCCCGCGCCGCGTCCACGCCGAGCGCATCGGGGCTCATCGCGAGCGCCCGCACCTGGGCGCCTGCCCGAAGGTGCACCACGCCCTCGAGCAGCAGCGCAGCCGCCGATGTCGGGTCCCCGGCGCGGGCGAGGAAGCCGTCCGCTTCGACGGTCCGCAGCCGGGCTCCATCGAGCAGCAGCGCGTGCGCCCACGGCCCCAGACCCCGCGAGAACGGGGCCACCCGGAGCAGGTCCCCGATGACCGCCCGCTCGAGTCGCCGTCGCTCGGCCGCCGCCGCCGGGCGGCCACCGGCGCGGGTCCAGGCCCGGTGAAGGAGCGCAGCGGAGACCTCGAACACCTCGCTGTCGCCCTGCGCACGAGCACGGGCACGGCGAGGCACCCCCACGCTGGCCTCCTCGCCGATGGTGTGCCCCGCCTCGGCCACGCGGATGGTCTCGCCATCGCCCTCGATGCACACCTGCCCCCGCAGCACCACGAACAGCGCGTCGGCGTCGGACCCTGGCTCGAACAGCACCTCCCCGTCCGCGAGCAACACGGCCCTGCCCGCGGCCTGCACCCGGGCCCGCGACGCGTCGTCGAGCCCGCGCAGCGGCACGGCCTCGAAGACGACGTCCAGCGCGGTACTGCTCACGGCACCGTGATCTCCGCGACCGCGAGTTCGACGGCCTCCAGGCGTCCCAGCATCTCGCGGGTCACCAGCGGGCCGCTGGGACGCTCGCCACGAGCGGCCTTCAGCGCCTCGTACGCGGCGAAGGCTTCGATGAGGAACGGCGGAAACGCCCGGAACATCAGCCGAGCCCGCACCGTGAGCGGTCCATCGGGTGCCCGAAGCTCGTAGGTGTACCGCTGGGGCTCCCCGGCGACCGCGGATCGCTCGTCGATGATCGCGTCGGGGCCCCGGGTGCCGCCTCGGGTGGCATCGAGCCCGCCGACGGGGAAGTAGATCTCGAAGAAGCGCTCCTCGCCCCGCAGGTTGGACACGCACGCGCCAGTGTCGAGATCGTAGGCGCCATCGGCGTACCGATCCGCCCGATGCAGGCCCTGCCCCGGGCCCGGCTGACAGCGCCCCGACGCGTCGATCCGACCGATGCACGAGACACAGCGCTGAAACCCGTTCTGCAGGTTCACGAGCCCGCGGCCGACGAACCCGCCTGGGGTTCGGGTCCACTGCGGGACGTCGGGGCCATCGACCACGTCGGCCCCGAAGACACCCTGCGGCTGGCCCGTGGCGTCGACGAGGCGGTCGTCGACGTTCACCCGCACGAACCGCTTGTCCCGCAGGTCCTCGTCATCGCGATCGATGCGACCCACCTCGTAGACGGTCCGCCCCGCGTCGTCCGTCACCGACAGGTGCACCCAGATCTCCCGCTCCTGGCTGAAGCCCGCTGGCACCTTGTGGCCCGCACCGACGTTCTCGATCGTCAGGGGCACCTCGAGACGTTGCCCCTGCCGCCGAACGGTCTCCAGATCGAAGCGGAACGTCGCCCCCAGCAGCAGGTCGCGCCGCTGCGTGACGCCGCGCGGGGTCCCATGCGCGTCGAGTGTCGGGTCGTCGACCAGCCCGACCGGGAACAAGGCAGAGAGCGGGACATCGACGCCCGCGAAGGCATGCGAGGAGACCGGCCCGGCTGTGTCCGAGCCGATCGACGTGCGGCCCTGCGGGCGCGATCCGGGCGCCCGCGGAGAGAATCGTGTCCCATCAGGACATGCCCGCTCCAGCGCGGTGTAGCGCGTCCGGGCGAAGGGAGCGAGCCCGGCCCCCTCGTCTTGCGGGGCGCAGATGCCCGGATACAGGCTCATGTGGCAATCCTGACAGCTGGCGGCCTCGCGTCCTTGGGCCCGCTGTACCGAGGCCCAGTCCACCCACTCGCTGTACGCGTTGCGCAGGCGCTTGAAGTGCTCCCCTTGGGTCTCGATCGCCCGGGCGTCGGTGCCGAAGAGGCGCACGTCGTGGCAGCTGCCGCAGAACTCGCTGCTGGCCAGGTAGTCCCGGGCGCTCCCTTGGGGTCGGGCGTGGGCCCCGGGGGCGACGGCGGGCCCCTCGCCCATCGCGCCGGGCCGCAGGTGGTAGCCGCTGTTGGCGATACCGGGCTGCCCACGCAGGTCCTCGGGACGCGAGAGGAAACGTCGTCCCGTCACCGGGCTGATCCAATCAGCGTTGCCCTCGTAGTCGCCGCGGGCCGCGTTGCCAGGGCGGGCCGGGCCGTCCACCTGGTGACAGAAGGCGCAGCTGAGGCCCTCGAGCGTCGTCGCGGGCAGCAGGTCCACCACCGGGCGACGCGTGGCGCTGCTGCGCGATCGGCCATCCCACGGCGGCATCGCGGGCCGCAGGTTCTCGGTCGGCGCGTGGCAGTTGACGCACCACAGCGCCCCCCCGGTGCCGGTCTCGATCACCCCCGAGTCGGGGTTGACGCAGGCGCCGGGCCCCGCGGCGCGCAGCACCCCTGCCCCCCCGGGACAGTCTTCGTCGCGGCCGACCTGTTCTTGAATCAAGATCTCGAGCGCGCCGAAGAGCGGGCTCTTGACCGAGTGGGCCATCACCGATCCGTGCCACTGGGCGGCGTGCTCGGGGTGGCACGACGCGCAGTCGTCGACCGCGTCGACCTGCAGCGGTGCGGCGGGGCCGACGGAGACCGCCGCTGGTGCCGGCGACGGCTCGCTGCGACTCAGCGACGCGGCCACGATGACCCCTGCGACCGCGGGCAGCCAGGCCGCGGCCGCCCAGCGCCGACGCCGAGCCGGTGGCAGCGACGCGGGCTTCGGCGCCTGGCGAGGGCGGTCGGGAGCCAGCGGTGCCCCCGCCGCGGCTCGCGGCACGGTGCCGCGCAGCGCGGAGACGACGGCGGCCATCGTCGGCCGGGCGGCGGAGTCCGGCGAGAGCAGCTGCAGGCACAGGGTCTGCATCCCCACAGGCAGCGCTGCGGCCACCGCCTCGGGCAGCGGCGGGGCGCCGCGCTGCGCCCCGTCGGCCAGCCCCAACCGCCGGCCACCCCCCGTAAACGGGTGCGTCCCCGCCAGGGTCCGGTACACGATCAGGCCGAACGCGAAGCGATTGCTCGCCGCCGTCCACAGCTCGCCGCGGGCCGGCTCCGGGGGCGTCCACCGACCCAGCGGGGGCTCAGGGGGCGAAGGCGCGCCGACGAGGCTGGCGAGGAGGGCCTCGGCGGTCAGCCCTGCGTGCTCCTCGTCGACCCACACCCCGCGAGGCGTCAGCGGCCCGGGAAACAAGGAGACCTCCTCGCAGTAGGCCAGCGCGGCCGCCAGCGAGGTCGACCACGGCAAGGCCTGCGGCAGGGGCATCGGTGCCTCGGTCCACGACGCGCGCAGTGAGGGCTCGGTCGGCAGCCGCACCGCGGCGTCGGTGTCCCCATCGCCCGGGGGCACCTCGAACCGGCCGACCCCGTGGCGTCCCAACGCGAGCAGACGCGCGCGGACCCCCGCGTCGGAAGGCGAGAACCGCCACAGCTCTCGCCCGTCCCCGATCGACTCTCGCCGCGCCCGTCCTGCAGGGGGCAGCGCGCCGGGGTCACTCAACGCGTCGCCTCCACCGCCGGACCCTGACCGATGAACAGGTTGACCGAGACCCCGATCCCAAATCCGAGCAGGGCGATCATGGCCAGCAGCGGCACGGCCACCCGGTTGCCGATCGTCGCAGGCGCGGACGCGCGTTCGATCAGGGCGATCGTGTCGGTGCTCGGGGCAGGCGTGTCCTCGGCGGGCCGGACCGCGGTCGCCGGCTTGGCCGCGGCCACCGGCCGCGGGCTGGTCGCCAGCGCGGCCGAGGTGGAGGTCGCGAACGGCTCCAGCGCGGTGACGACCTGCCCGGCATCGGCCGGACGGTCGGCGGGTCGCTTGGCGAGCAGCGAGAACACCAGCCGCTCGACCCCCTTGGGAAGACCCGCCCGCACATCCTCGGGCAGCGGCGGGGGCTGTGCGGTGCAGTGCAGGTTGAGCAGCTCGCGGGGCGAGGCGCTGACGAAGGGCGGATGCCCGGCGAGCAGCTCGTAGAACACGACGCCGAGCGCGTAGAGGTCCGCCCGCGGATCGAGGGGCGCGGCGTCGATCTGCTCGGGGCTCATGTAGGCGAGCGTGCCCACCGAGTGGGTCGTCGTGCGCGCGAGCGCCTCGAGCACCTTGGCGATCCCGAAGTCGGTGACCTTGGCCGTCGCTCCGCCCTCGGTGATGATCACGTTCTCGGGCTTGAGGTCGCGGTGAATGATCGAGGGGTCTTGGCCATGTGCGGCCCGGAGACCGGCGGCGATCTGCGCGATCCAGCCGACGGCCTCGGTCCACGGGACGCGTCCGCGCTCGTGCAGCACCGCCCGCAGGGTGGGCCCATCGAGCAGCTCCATGGCCATGACCAGCTGCCCGTCGATCTCCGAGCAGGCCAGGCAGCGGACGACGTTGGGGTGGTCGAGGTGGGCCAAGATCGCCATCTCGGAGCGAAACAGCCGCTGCCCCTCTTCGGAGGCCGCCAGCTCCGGTCGCAGCGTCTTGAGCGCGACTTCGCGCCCCGAGAGCCGCTCCTTGGCCGCGTAGACCATGCCCATGCCCCCCTCGCCCAGCGGACGAAGCACGTCGTAGTCCCCGATTCTGTCCATCGCAGCGGCCCAACGCACGAACGCTCGCCTCGGCCTGGGCCGAGCGCAAAAAAGAACCGGCCGGCGACTCAACCGGCCAAGAACGCGAGCGCCTCGGGTGCGTCCAGCCGCTCGACCACCCGGTCGGCGCCCGCCAGCGCCTGCGCGACATAGGGGCCCGTGGTGACCGCAAGGCAGACGGCACCGATAGCGTGCGCGGCCTCCACGTCTCGCGGGGTGTCCCCGATGACGACCACCCGAGCGACCCGCGTCCCCAGCAGGGCGAGTCCGCGCTCCCGCCCCATCGCCAGCATGTCTGCCCGATGTTCGGCGTCACTCCCGAAGCCTCCGAACGCGAAGGGATCCCACAGATCGACCGCGGCCAGCTTGGCCCGGGCGCCCTCGACGTGGTTGCCGGTCCCCAGGCCGACCGCGGCGTCCCGGAGGCCGAGGGCGACGTCGATGCAGGCCCGCGCGCCGTCGATGATCCGCGGCGGATCGACGCGGATTTCATCGTCGATCCGCGCGAGGAAGTGCGCCAGGACCCGGTGGACCTGGGCGTCGTCGGCGGGCTGGTCGGCGTGCAGCAGGGCCGTCCGCACGATGCCCAGGTCGGTCATCCCCGCGAAGCGCACCCGCGCCATCGCGTCCGCGCAGCCGGGGCACTCCAGCTCGAACGCCGCCTGCATCGCGCGACGGCCCGCGCCTGCCGCGTCGAGGATCGTGCCGTCGATATCGAACAGGAACACCGTCGGCGCCGTCATGGATCGATCCTCGACTGTGCGTCTCGAGGCGCGTTCAGTACGCGCTCGCCTTGCCGCCGTCGCGCTCGACGTCGGCCACGGCGCGGAAACCGTTGCTGACCGGATCGACCTCGATGCAGTTCGCGTGCCCCATCGCCGGGCGCATTCGAATCTCGTGCCCCAGGGCCTTCAGCCCCGCCTCGAGCTCGGGCCCGATGCGCTCCTCGGCCCAGATCATGTCGGGCTGCCACTGGTGATGCACCCGCGGCGCGGCCACGGCCTCGTCGATGCTCAGGCCGTAGTCGACCACCCCCCGGATCACGCGCAGCACCGTGGTGGTGATCGTGGGTCCGCCGGGGCTTCCGACGACCGCCCGCAGCTGACCGTCCTTGACGACGATGGTGGGCGTCATCGAGCTGAGCATGCGCTTGCCCGGCTCGATCTTGTTGGCCTCTCCCTGCACCAAGCCGAACACGTTGGCGGCGCCAGGCTGGGTGGAGAAGTCGTCCATCTCGTTGTTGAGCAGCACGCCGGAGGTCGGCAGCACGAAGCGGCTGCCGAAGCCCAGGTTGAGCGTATAGGTGTTGGAGACTGCGTTGCCCGCCTCGTCGACGACCGAGAAGTGCGTCGTCTGATGCGACTCTTGCTTGATCGGAGCGATGCCTGCGTGGACCTCACTGGAGGGGGTCGCGTGTGTCGGGTCGATGTCAGTGACGCGCTCTTGCACGTAGGACGCCGTCAACAGCTGGTCCAGCGGCAGCTTCACGTAGTCCGGATCGGCCAGCAGCATGTTGCGATCCACGTACGTGCGTCGGGCGATCTCGACGTGCAGATGGACCTCCTCGACGCTGAGCCACGGCTTGGAGGCCAGGTCCAGCGCTTCGGCAGCCTCCAACATCTGATACAGCCCGACGCCGCCGGCCGAGGGAGGCGGCATCGTGATGATCTCGTGGCCGCGGTAGTCGAAGCTGATCGGATCGCGGCGCTTGGCTTCGTAGGCCGCCAGGTCGCCGGCGGTCCAAAGACCCCCGGCGGCGGCGTTCTCGGCCGCCATCGTCTCGGCGATCGGGCCCTCGTAGAACGCCTTGGGTCCACGCTCCGCAACCGCCTCCAGCGTCTGGGCGAGCACGGGCTGCGCCCAGCGATCGCCGGCGACGAAGGGCGACCCATCGGGCTTGGTGTAGAAGCCCGCCGAGTCCTCGAATCCAGCGTCCCGCATGCGCTCCGCGCCCCGCTGCAGATCGTCGGCGTGAAAGCTGTCCAGCACGTTGCCCTCGCGCGCGAGCTTCACCGCGGGCATGACCACGTCCTTCCACGGCAGCGCACCGAAGGTCTCGTGCGCGAGGGCAAGCCCCGCGACGGTCCCCGGAATCCCCGCGGCCTTGGGTCCGACCAGACGCTCCTGCGTCGGCTTGCCGTCGGGGCCCAAGAACATGTCCCGGGTCGCCGTGGCCGGCGCCTGCTCCCGGTAGTCGAATGCCGCGGTGGTGCCCGAGGCCATGCGCACGACCATGAACCCGCCGCCGCCGATGTTGCCGGCCGAGGGGTGCGTCACCGCCAGCGCCAGGCCGACCGCGACCGCGGCATCGACCGCGTTGCCGCCCTGCTGGAGGATCTGGACCCCCACGTCGCTCGCGCTGGCCTCGGCGCTGGAGACCGCGCCCCGAGTCCCCAGCGCCAGCCGGTCTCCGTCCGCGGTCCCGGCGGGCATGCTTCGCGCCGTCGCCGGGGCCGGACCTGGCGCATCCGGCGCGGTCTGGGTCGCAGCCGGGGATGCAGACGTCACGGGCGCGGGGGCGCCCTTGCACGCCACCGCCAACACCAAGAAACCGAGCGAGAGTCCGTGGGGCCACCAACGCCGAGTGCGGGTCATCGGGCGCAGGTATACCCAAGCCCGTCCGACCGCGCGACCGCCCCTGTCGCACGGGCGCCCCTGCAGCGTTCGCCAGCACGCGAGGAGGGTTCGCGCTAGCCTCGCTGGCGCGTGCAAGACGAAGGCACCCACGAGGATCGGTCCCTGCCACCGGACGGCCTCTTGGAGAACGAAGCGGTGCTGGGCTTGGATGCGGGCGTGGAGCGAGCCCAGATGCTCGCCTCGCTCCACGCGCGCATGTTCGGCACGTCGCAGACGGTCTGCTTGGGCCGCTTCGAGATCGGCGCCCGCCGAGGCGCGGGCGCGATGGGTGTCGTCTACGAGGCTCGGGATCCCGAGCTCGATCGGAAGGTCGCGCTCAAGGTCCTGCGGGCCGCCGACCTCGATCCCCGTCGCGTCGAGCGGCTGGTCGTCGAGGCTCGCGCGCTCGCCAAGCTTCGCCACCCCAACGTCGTGGCGGTCTACGAAGTGGGCAGCGACGGCGAGGATCGCTTCATCGTGATGGATCTCGTCCAAGGCGAGACGCTCAAGTCCTGGCTGCGCACGCCACGGACGTGGCGGGAGATCGTGCGCATGTTCATCGGCGCGGCCCGGGGTCTGCAGGCGGCGCACGAGGCTGGCTTGGTGCACCGCGACTTCAAGCCCGACAACGTCCTGGTCGAGGACGGCCAGCCCAAGGTGGTGGACTTCGGGCTCGCAGCGAACGTCGATGGTGCCGAGGGTCGTGACGACCCCGCCGACGCGGTCGAGAGGACGCTCGACGATCGGTCCGACGCCCCCGCCGATCTGGGCCGTTTCACCCAGACCCACGGTTTCGTCGGAACCCCGGTCTACATGGCACCCGAGCAGTACCGCGGTCAGACCACGCCGGCGGCCGACCAGTACGCGTTTTGCGTCGCGCTCTTCGAAGCGCTCGAAGGCCGCCGCCCCCACGCGGACGTCGAGGCATCCGGGCTCGAGGCCCTGATCGCCGCGCGGGCTGGCCCCGTGCCCCCCGGGCTGCCTCGACGGGCCCCGCGCTGGCTTCGCCGGGCGCTCGCGCGCGGCCTCGCCCCGGACCCCACCGGACGCTGGGCATCGATGGGGGCGCTGATCGCCGTCCTGCGGCGCGTCGAGGGGTCCGGACGCAGCCGGGCCGCCGCGGTCGTAGCCGTCTTGGGTGTGGCCGGGGTGGCTGCGGGCGTGGGCAACTCGTGGTCCCAGGACGCGGTGAACCCCTGCGCGGACGCGGCCTCGCCCATCGAGCAGGCCTGGTCCGGGGCGCGTCAGGCCGACCTTCGGCGCGCCTTCGAGGCGACGGAGCTGGCGTATGCGCCCGACACGTGGAGGCGCGTGACGCCCCTGATCGACGCGTACGCCGAGCAGTGGTCGAGCGCAGCCACGCGGGCGTGTGCCGCCGACCTGGCCGCGCCCGATCCCTTGCCCCCGCTCAACGCGGCGCGCCAGCTGTGTCTGGACCGTCGTCGCTCGGACCTCGAGTCCTTGCTCGCCACCTTCGAGGCGGCCGATGATGAGGTCGTCGAGCGCGCCGTCGATGCCGCGACGACGATCCCCCCAATGTCGAACTGCGACGAGGCCGTCCTCCTTCGCGAGCAGCTCGAACGGGGGCAAGCCCGGAGCGCGGCGTCCCCCACCCTCTACGAACAGGTCGCGGCCGCGAACGCAGCGTATCGAACCGGCAGCAACGCGGTCGCCCTCCGCGAGGCCACCGAGGTGGTGGAACGGGCGCGGGAGGCCCACGATCTCGAGCTTCAGGCCCTGGGGAGCATGGTGCTCGCCCAAGCACACAAGCGCACCGGCGCCCTCCCCGAGGCCCTCGACGCGGCCAGTGACGCCGTGGAGGCCGCGGAACGGCTCGGCGATACGCACCTACGCGTCCGCGCCCAGATAGAGCTGCTCGCCGTCTTGGCGGAGCAGCGCGCGTTCGAGCCCAGCAAGCGGCTCGCACGGTTCGTGGACGGCGCGATCGAACGGCTGGGCGCCCCCGCGGCGCTGGCCTTCAATCTGAGCGTCTTGCAGGGCTGGATGCTGCTCAACGAGGGCCAGCTGGAGCGCTCGCTCGAACACTTCGAGCAGGCCGAGGGCCTGCTCACGGACCGGGTCGACGTCTCGCCGAGCCTGCGGGGCCGCATCCTGTCGGGGAAGGCCTTTGCACTCGAGAATCTGGGGCGCCACGAGGAGGCCGCCGCGGTCCAGCGCACGGCCGTCGAGCTGCTCCAAAACGAGCTCGGCCCCTCGACCCCGCGCGCCATCCGGGCGCGGATCGGGCTGGCGACCGCGCTGTCCAACCTTGGCCATGCCAAGGAGGGCATCGCGGAGGCGCAGCGGGCGCTGGAGGACGCCGACGCGACGCTGGGGCCGGGCTCCCTCATCGGGGAGGAGGCCCGCGGCACGCTGGCCGTGGGGTATGCGGCATTGGGCCGGGTCAACGATGCGGAGGCGCTGCTTCGATCCGTTGCGATCGCCATCGAGAAGAAGCGAGGACCCAAGCACCCCGACTCGGCCAACGGCTGGATGAACCTCGCGCGGCTCATCGCGGAGATCGGAAAGCCCGCCGAGGCGGTAACGGTCTTGGAACGTGCGGCGAAGATCCTCTCCCACACGCTCGAGGAGGATCACCCCGACTTCCTGTTCATCGAGGCCAACCTCGCGCGAGCCCACGTCGAGCTCGGCGCGTGGGCGCCCGCGCTGCGCTCGGCCCGTCGTGCCGAGGCGCTCGCGCTGAAGCACACGCCATCGGACCTCGCCAGACTCGCCGAGATCCACGTCCAGATCGGCACGGGTCTACGTGGCATGGGCGACCTCGACGCATCCGACGAAATCCTGCGCACCACCCTCGACGAGCTTGAGGAGACGAAGGCTCGACCCGGGCTCATCGCAGTGGCCCAGCAGGCGTTGGCGATGACCCAGGCGGCCGCGGGGGACCTCGAGGCCGCCCGCGCCAACATGCGGGCGGCTCGCGACAATTTCAAGCGCGACGGGGCCAACCTCGATCGCTTCCAAGTCATCGACGCCTGGCTCGCCGCGCATCGTTGAACACCGCGTTTTTCCGCCGCGGCCAGCATTTTTTGCCGCGTTCTCATCAAAACCTCGTTCGGGCGGCTATGCTGCCCTCTCCGCGCCGACCGAAAGCCTTGATGACGTCCGACGCCCCACTGGAGCGAATCACGCCCGAAGACCTCGGCCTCCCCGAGGGGGTGCGCGTGCCCTTTCGCTTCGCTCCTGGCGCCACGTGGTCCCCGGTCGTCGTCAGCTTCCCCCACGTCGGTCTCGCCTGGCCCCACGACCTGCGACCCAAGCCCCAAGCGGACTTCGCCCGCAACGCGGACTACGAGGTGCACTCGCTGTACCGCGGAATCGAGGGTCTCGGCGTCGCGACGTTGGCCGCGCACTTCTCGAGGCTGGTCGTCGACCTCAACCGGGCGCCGGACGACGTCGCGCGGCAGCTGGTCCCCGACCACCCCACGCCTCGGCCGCGCTCCAGACCTGGCGTCGTGACCGGACCCGCACCCCGCGACTGGGACCGCCCCGGGCGCGGCGTGGTGTGGGCGTCGGCGCTGACCGCCAACCGCGGGACGACACGCATCCTTCGACCCCCGATGTCGCTGCAGGCCTTCGAGAGCCGCATCGCCCGATTTCACCGGCCCTACTACCGCGCGCTGGAGCTGCTGCTGCAGCGACGACGGGAGCGGTTCGGCTACGCCGTCCTGCTGGATGCCCACAGCATGCCCAGCACGGTCGGGGTCGACCTCGTCTTGGGCACCCTCGACGGGGCCAGCTGCGCCGAGCCGATCGCAGCCGCGGCGGTGGAGGCCCTCGGCGGCGCCGCCCCGATGACGTCGGGTCTGGCGGGTCCCTCCAACCGCACCCTGCTCTCCGTCCGCCGCGATGACCCCTACCAGGGGGGGAGATCGTTCGCGCGTTTGGCAGACCGCGCGAGGGCGTGCACGCGTTGCAACTCGAAGTGTCGCGTCGTCTGTACATGGATGAGCGGATGTATCGTGTCTGGCGATGGCCGGACGATCTCCGCGCGCTGGCCGACGCTCGGCCCCCCGAGCAGGACGCACTGGCCGCGCCCAACCGACGCCGCGGACGCGAACTCCACGAGCTCGTCCGACGCATCAGACGGCTCGTGAGGGCGCTGTGTGCCACGATGGACCCTGCGTCGCGCACCTCGCCGGGTGCCCAGGGCGTCCCGACCGAGCCATCGGACGCAGCCACCGGCGCCCCCTCCACATGACGGCGCGCAGCCGTTGTGGCGTCGGTGTTGTCCGACATTCCCCTCCCTGCACCGACCTCATCGCACGCCGATGAGGTCCATTCACGACGAACCCTTGTACCGAGAAACCCCCAAAGGATACACTCCCGGCGCTATGGAACCTTCAACCGAGGTTTCCGTGCAGGGGAAGTAGGAGCAACGGCTGTGAGCAACTCCAGGCAAGACGCAGACGCGTTTGACGACCTCCTAGGACAACTCGTGGATGAGTTGGCGATGACGCCGACCATGCCCGAGGATCCAGAGCCCGACCAGCCGGTACCCGTGCCCGGCGGCACCACCGTGGGACCCGCCCCGGTCGGGCCCGATGGTCGGCCGGCCGCGGGAGGGGCCAACGTGGTCGCACCGCACCAAGGGGCCGCCGACTATCCCGAACCCGTGAAGAAGGGCGGCTTGGGCCTCGGCCTCGGCATCGGCATCGGAGGCGCGATCGCTGCGATCGGCGTGGCGGCCATCATCGTCTTCGGTGGCAAGGACACCGAAGAGCCCAAGGTCGCCGATCAGGACAAGGCGGAGGCCAAGTCCGAGTCCAAGGAGGAGGCCCCACCGCCGGCCCCCGGCGCAACGCCGCCGGCTCCCGGAGCGCCGGCCCTGGGTCCCGATGGGCTGCCGGTCGCCGGTGCTCCCGTCCCCGGCGCCCCGGGCACGGTCCCCGGCGCACCGGGCACGCCTGGTGCCGTACCCGGCGAGGCGACCCCCGGTGCCCCCGGGACGCCGACGGACCCCGCCGCAGCTGGTGCACAGGGCGACACGCCGGAGCCCGCACCGAAGCCCGCGAAGAAGAAAGCCAAGAAGAAGCGGGCCCCTCGCAAGAAGAAGTCCACCTCGAGCAGCAAGAAGAAGACGGCCACCGTCAACCCCTTCGGTTAGACCCACATGTTCTCGACCCAAGTCCCCATTGCGCTGGCCCTCGCCGCGGCACTCTCGCTTCCCTCTGCCGCGCTCGCGGCCCCGCCTCCCGCCAGCCCCGGCGCCCCCGATCCCTCCTCGATGAGCGACGAGGAGAAGATGGATCGAGCCAAGGCACTGTATGGGGAAGCCGATGCCGCCTTCGCCGAGGGCGACTTCAGCACCGCCCTGGTCAAGTTCGAAGAGGCCTACAACTACTACGCGCCAAGCCTGCACCTGTTCAACTACAACATCGGCGCCGCCGCGTACGAGCTTGGCGACTGCGTCAAGGCCAAGACGGCGTTTCAGCGGTTCTTGGACCTGGTGCCCGACCACCCGCAGCGGGCGACCGCGCAGGAGAAGCTCATCGAGATCGAGCGCTCCGGCTGCGCCCAGCCAGCGGCGACGACGACCACACCTCCGGTCACGACCAACACGACGACCACCGTCTTGGAGGATGACGAGGACAGCCCGATCCTGACCTCCAAGAAGGACGATCGGGAGGCGGCCTCGGAGCGCGAGCTCGACGAGAAGGACGCGAAGAAGACCGACCCTCTGCTCCTGACCGGCATCGTGCTGACCGCCGTCGGCGGGGCCGCGTTGATCGGCAGCGGTGTTTCGGTGGGCCTGGCCCGAGCCAAGGCCACGCGGCTGGCCGACCTCGCGTCCCCGGGCGCCACCGGCTTCCCTGACGGCAACTACAGCGACAACGAGGTGTTCAACCTCGATCAGACCCGCCTGCCGGGCAACAACACCGCCACCATCGCGCTGCTCGTCGGCGGTGCCGTGGTCACCGGCGTCGGCGTCGGTCTGCTGGTCGTCGGTCTCAAGCGGCAAAAAGCCAAGCGCGCCAAGCTCGGCGACAAGAACGCCGCGGCACCCCAGCGGCCTCGACTCACCGGCCTCGGGCCGGCGCTCCTTCCCGGTGGCGGCGGCGCGTCCGCGTCCGTCCGCTTCTAGGTTCGTCGGTCCCCTCCGTGCCCAGCCCCCGCGACCGCGTCCGTCAGCTCATCGAGGAGCGTTTGGCGGCCGAGCACGGGACGCTGGGCATGCAGCATCCGGCGCCGGTGTGCATGGTCTATCCCAGTCCGTACCGGGTGGGCATGTCCGCGCTGGGTTTTCAGACGCTCTACCGCATCCTCAACGAAGATGGCCCCGGAGCGCACCGGGCGTTCCTGCCCGACGCGTGGGAGCCCGCCTCGCTGAACTGGCCGGCACCCAAGGAGCCGATCCTCAGCTACGAGCAGTCCCGCCCCGTCTCGGACTATCGCGTCCTGGCGATGTCTGTGTCGTACGAGCTGGAGATCACCGGCGTCATTCGGCTGCTGGAAGGCGCGGGCATTCCCCTGTACGCAAAGGACAGAGGTCCCCGCGACCCGATCCTGATCGCCGGGGGACCGATCACGACGACCAACCCCAGCGTGCTCCTGCCCTTCGTGGACATCTTGATGTTCGGCGAGGGTGAAGAGCAGCTCCCCCTGGCGGTCGACCGCATCCTGTCCAACACGCATCGCAGCACCGCGATCGAGGCCGTCGCCTCGATGCCGCACGCGATGCGCGGAGAGCTCGTCCCGGGCCACTTCGAGGCGTTTCCGACCCAAGCCAAGGTCGACAAGAGCATCCTCCCGGCCTTCTCGGCGATCACCACCCCCAACACCGAGCTGGCGGACATGTTCCTCGTCGAGCCCGAGCGCGGGTGCTCTCGCCAGTGCACGTTCTGCGTCATGCGCGGACCGAGCACGGGGGGCATGCGCCTGCTCGACATGCAGACCCCCTTGGGGCTCATCCCCGAGACCGCCAAGCGCGTGGGTCTGGTGGGCGCGGCGGTCACCGACCACCCTGCCCTCGAGGAACTCATCGACCGCGTGGTGCGGTCCGGACGCGGTGTCGGCGTCAGCAGTCTACGCGCGGACCGACTGACGCCCGAGCTGGTGGCCAACCTGGCCCGGGGCGGCTACCGCCAGATCACCGTCGCCTCCGACGGCATCAGCCAGCGGCTGCGCGACCAGCTGCAGCGGCGGATCAAGGCCGAATCGATCCTGCGCGCGGCGGACCTCGTGCACGACGATCCAAACGTCCGGGGCATGAAGATCTACAACATGATCGGCGTGCCCACCGAGACCGACGAGGACGTCGACGAGCTCATCGAGTTCAACCGGGAGATCGCGAGCAAGGTTCGCCTGACGCTCACCTTCTCCACCTTCGTGGCCAAGCGCAACACGCCCCTGGACGGCCAGCCCTTCATTGGCGTCAAGGAGGCCGAGGGGCGACTCAAGAAGATTCGCAAAGCGCTGGGTTCGAAGATCCAGATCCGGCCGCAGTCGCCCCGGTGGGCCCACGTCGAGTACTTGCTCGCCCAGCGCGGCGCCGACAGTGGGCACGCGGCCGTGCAGGCCGTGCACGCCGGGGGGGGCTACCGCGCGTGGATCGAGGCGTTCGCCCAACACGAGCCCCTCCCCCGCGCGATCGTGTACGGAGACGAAGCCCTCAAGGCGCGTCGGGCCGAGCGGGCCGCCCAACGACAGTCCAAGACGCGCCTCACGGTGCTCTAGAGCGGCGATCAGTTTGATTCCATGCGCTGATGCACGCCTCAGCACCCGGAATCAAACTGGTCGCCGCTCTAGTGCCTCGTGTCTGAAGTCCGTGCCGGGTTTCTGCAGGACCCCCCTTTGGGTGGTGGGGTCCTTCCGAAACCCTTGGGTCGATGGCAACGACACTCGGTACCTTCTGTCTTTTCCGCTACGCATCCCTCCGGGACGCTCCGCTGTCTTGCGCCGTACCGCTCGGGTGGGCGCAAACCCGGCACGGACTTCAGAACCGAGGTACTCGGCCTGCAATCTTTGAAGGGGCCTTTCGAAAAAGCCCCTCGCTGCGGCCGACGAGTCGCCCTCAATCAGTCGACGTCTCGAAAAGAGCGCTTGATTGAGCTCTCGTCCCGCGCGCTGGAGGGGCCGGCGCGGCGTGTTCACCCAGGAGCAGCCGCAGCGTGGCGTGGTGCGCCGGAATTCGGGAGACGGCGGCTTCGTGGGCTGGGTGCATGCGAGCCCGGGCGACCGCCATGCGCGCAGGGTCGTCAGCCAGCGCGAGGTCGCTGCGAACCATGCAGATCGACAGCCACACGTGCGCCGCGCAGGCGCACCCCAGGAGCACGACCCCCGCCACGACGGGCCGGGACCCCGCGGGCGCGCGTGCCCACGCCGCGCGGCAGCGGACCGTGGCGACGCAGGCAGGGAGCGCGACGACCACCACCAGGACCGACCAGACCTTCAGCGGAACGGCGCGCGTGCCCAAGGCCTGCACCCACGCGTCCACGGAGAGCCCGCGCCCCAGCACGACCGCGTAACCCCGCCAGTCGAGCAGCACCCCGGTGCTGCCGGGGTCGACGAAGGCCGCGGCATGCAGGAGCACGGCCGGAACGACCAGCGCGCATGCGGCCGAGGCGAGGATGCGAAGCCGCCCCGCCCTGGCCGCGTCCTGCACCCAGCGCAGCGTCGCGGGCAGCAGCAGCGGCAGCGCGTCGAGCAGCTTTCGCGCCCCGAAACTCGTCCCCCCGGCCCAGGTTCGGGTGCCCAGCACCTCGTAGGGGGTGATGTCTCGCATGCCGCAGTCCAGCCACAGTTGGTGGACGAACAGCGCGGCGATGAGCAATGCGGCCCGGTCACGCCGACGCGCGGCGTGGATCAGCGCGAGCAGCCCCAACAGCAAGACGGGCGTCCACGGGAGCGCGCCGTGGTACGGCGAAAGCAAGAAGGCGCGCAGGTGGTGCGTCGTCTGCCCCGCGTAGTCGCCCAGGGATGCGCCATACATCCACACCTGGGTGCGCAGGTGGAGCAGCGGCCATGCGGCGGCCGCGAGCGCGGCGATGCCCAGCCGCCGCCAGCGTCCCGTGGCCCCGGAGATCCAGGCGTCTTCCGCCACCAGCAGCCACAGGGGCGCGAGCTGAGGCCGAATGCTCACCGCGAGGCCCGCGGTGGCGCCGAGCACCCAGGCCCTCGACGTCGGGGATCCCCACGTCCGCTCCCGCCACGCCAACACCAACGCCGTCACCACCGCGAAGCCCCAGGCGTGTGGACGGAAGGGCGCCTCGGATGCGTAGTAGAGCAGCGGCGTCCCGACGACCCACGCGGACACAGACACCCGGCCGACCCACGGTGACGCGGGTGACGCGGGTGACGCGGGTGACGCGCCCAATCCGGCGGCGCGCTGGTACGCCCGCGCGATCGCCCCTGCGACGCCGAGCATCGTCAGCATCGCGAGGGTGCGTACCGCCAACCAGGGCACCGGACCGTAGGGATTGAAACGAAGCCCGGTGCGCTCCAAGACTCGAGACGCCAGCAGGCCCAAGCCGTAGCCGGGGGCCTGGAGCCAACTCGCCCCCGCCGGCCAGTGGTTGGAGACCACCCCCTCCCCGGTCACGAACGCAAACGTGGGCGTCACCCGTAGGGCGCGGTACTCGTCGTCATAGAGCAGATCGAGGTCGACGAAGAGGCCGTGCAGATGGGCCAACATCCCGGCCGAGTCGGCGTTGTCCGAGGTGATCGCGAACCATGGCGCACACAACGCCACGAGCAAGAGCGCCCGACCCCACGCGTCGCGGAACATCGGGCTGCGCTCGGGCGTATGGTTGGGCGAACCCAAGGACCCAGATGGTAGCGTGACGATCGTGAGCGTGCTGGCCCCCCTGCTGATGCTCAAGTGTGCGACGGCGCTGAGCGCCCTCGACCCCACCTTGGACCCCTCCAGGCTGGCCGAGGATGCCCAGGCGGCCGCGATCGAGATCGAGCCCTCCGAGGTCCGCTACATCTCGGTGCGCTATCAGGACACAGTCATCCGAGGCCGTCCCTGGGTGCCGCACAAGCGGCTGGCCACCTTGGGCAAAGGCACGCGGCTGGTCGTCCGCGGAGAGGTCGCCAGCGAGGACAAGGAGGGCTGCAAGGGCAAACCTTGGTACGCGGTGTGGCCGATGGGGTTCGTCTGTTCGGGGCACGCCGAGCCCGACGACGCGCCTCCGGAGGTCGGGGCCGCGCTCCCGCTGGGTCGAGGCAAGCGCCTGCCGCACGCCTACGCCCTGGTTCGCGCCGACGGCACGCCCGCCTACGGGTCCGACGACGACGTGCGCCTGGGCGTGCAGGCGCGAACCCTGACCCGCGGCATGTCCTTGGTCGTCACCGGGGCGGTCGAGATTGCGGGCGTGTCCTACGTCCGCACCAAGGACGGATTGGTCGTGCCCAAAGCGGACGTCGGCTGGATGGGGCAAGGCTCGCAGTGGCACGGCGTCCGCATCGAGAACGCCGAGCCCGGCCCGCTGTTCGCGTGGGTCCACCGCACCGGCGCGAAGGTCCTCGACGCGCCCGCTTCCCAAAACGATCCCGTGGCCACCTTGGCGCTGCGCGACCGGGTCCCCGTCCTCGAGCAACAGGGTGCCTACCGCCGCATCGGCCCCGACCAGTGGGTCGATGAGGAGGACCTCAACGAGGTCACGATCCTCGCGCCGCCCCAGGGCGTGATCACCGACTTCCGCCGCACCCAGACGGGCAACGACCAGTGGATCGACGTCGACGTCGGCGAGCAAGTCCTGGTCGCCTACCGCGGCGGACAGCCCCAATACGCCACCCTCATCAGCAGCGGACGGGGCAGCCCCACGCCGCTGGGGAACTACCCGGTGTGGGCCAAGGTCGCCTCCATGGACATGGCCAACCAGGACTACGAGGACAACCCCTACCTCGTGCAGGGGGTGCCGTGGGTGGTGCTGTTTCAGGGCCACATCGCCCTGCACGGCGCCTACTGGCACGACCGGTTCGGCACGCGCAAGAGCCACGGATGCGTGAACCTGGCCCCACTGGACGCCCGGTGGGTGTTCGAGTGGTTCGGCCCCACCCTGCCCTTCGGATGGACGGGGTTCTTGCCCGACGACCTGCACAAGAGCCCCGTCGTGCACGTCCGCGACAGCAGCGAGGAGCCGGGGCTGCGGTTCACCCAAGAGCGCCCGTGGGGTCCGCCCGACCGCGAGGCGGAGCGGCGCAAGGCCGACGCCGCGGCTGCGCGCCGGGAGATGGCGGCCGCCGCCGCGGGCCCCGAGATCGGGGACCTCGGCGCTGGAGAGTTCCTTCCGGACCCCGGCGGCGCTGCAACGCGCATCGAGTCCAAGCCCGCACCGCTTTGACCGGGCAGCTGCGCGCACCCCGACGCGGGGACGGCACGGCCCTTGCCGGCCCTCGACCGGCGCGCGTACGCTCCGCCCACATGCGTGACCTCCGTCAGCTCGCCCTCGCGCTCGCCATGGGCAGCACCCTCGCAGCGGGCGCGTCCGGCTGCAGCCCCGACAGGGAGCGCTCGGTTCGTGCACCCAAGGCCGGGGTCGAGCTTCGGTACGCCCTGGAGGTCGGCACGAGCCTCGACGGCCACCTGCGCATCGGCACGACGCGGGAAGTGGACGGGCTCTCAGCGCCGCTGACCCAAAGCGTCGAATGCGATGCCCGGCTCTTCGTGGTCAACGCGCTCGAAGATGGATCGAGGGTCGTCCGCGCCACCTTTCGCAACGTCGAGCTGGACTGGAGCGTGCCTGCGGAGCTCGGACTGTCCACCGAGGCCTTCGCCAAGCTCGCCGTCACCTCCCTCAAGGAGGTCGAGCTGCGCTTCACCGTCTCGGCCCAGGGCAAGGTGATCGACCGACCCGCAGGCTCCAAGCGCCCCCCGCCCGAGCTCGAGGGTCTGCTGGGCACGCTGGGCCGGGCCGCGGCGCTGGCCTTCGTCGAGCTCCCGTCCGCTCCCGTCCGACCCGGCACCTCGTGGACCGCTGCGCCGACGCGCCCGGGCACCTTCCGCACCGAGGCGACGTTGGTCCGCTTGGCACGTCGGGGCAACAAGGGCAGCGACCACGCCGACATCTCGGTGGCGTTCACCGCTTCGGCCGAAGTGCAGACTCCCAGCGGGCCGCGTCGACGACAGGTGGACGGCGAGACGACCCTGCATCTGAGTCGCGACGGCGTCCCCGCACGGCTGCAGTCGGAGCTGCGGGAGTTCGACCCATCCCAAGGGACCGCGGTGCAGCTGGTCCGCGCGAGCTGGAAGCGCACCGACGCCGGTGAGCAGGGCACGACCGACGTCCAGACGATCGATGACCCTTGTGACCCCGACTACGTGGGCACCGCCACCTGCCCCAATCGGTGATCCCGTGGACCGCCGGACACTCGGGGAGCTGACGCTCCCCCGCATCGTCCTGGGCACGATGGCGTATGGCACCCACCGCGCGCCCGAGCATCAGGTCGCCACCATCGTCGCCGCGCTGGACGCAGGCCTCAGCGCGCTCGACACGGCGCCCCTGTATCACTTTGGGCAGACCGAGGCGCTCCTGGGCAGGGCGCTGCGTGGGCGCCCGGACGTCCAGGTCCTGGGCAAGGTCGGGATCCGGTGGGACGACGACGCGCGCGGGGACGTGATGCTTCGTGCACACCTCGGCGGCCGAACGATCGTCGCGCGTAAGGACGCCCGCCCGGTCTCGGTGCGTCGTGACGTCGAGACGAGCCTGACCCGCCTGGGACGCGACGCGCTCGACCTGTGCCAGGTCCATCATCCCGATCCGCACACCCCGATCGCCGACACCATGGGCGAGCTGCTGCGGCTGCGCGCCGAAGGCAAGGTGCGGGCCATCGGGGTCAGCAACATGTCGCCAGCGCAGCTGGGTGCCGCCCAGGCGGCCTTGGGCGACGTCCCGCTGTCGAGCCATCAGCTCCAGTACAGCCTGCTCGCGCCCCGCGGTGCGCTGGACCTCCAGGCCGCGGCCGCCCGCGCCGTCGGGACGCTGGTCTACTCGCCGCTGCATCGCGGCGCGCTGAGCGGACGTGCGAGTGCCCGCGGTCGGCTGCACGCGCACGACCCACGTCGCCGCCGGACCGCGTTCGTCCGCGTCAACGCGCAGCGCATCGACGCAGCGCTGGAGGCCGCCGTCGTTCCCGTCGCGCGTCGCTTGGGCGCATCGGTGGCCCAGGTCGTGCTTGCGTGGACGCTGCGTCAACCCCACGTCGACGCGCTTGTCGTCGGCATCGGCCGACCCGAGCAGGCCGCGCGCACGGCCGAGGCCTGCCGGCTGTCGCTGGATCCACAGGAGGCGCAGCGCATCGCGTGGGCCTTCGCAAGCCTGGCCCTCGACCCACGAGCGCAGCCCGGGGTGCGCGCGCGGATCGAAGCGAGTGCACGACGCCTCGCCGGCGCGCTGCTCCGCCGCGCCCGCAGGCGCTGACCCGGCGTCTCAGACGTAGTGCCGCGGCACGCGTTTGGAGACGCCGCAGGTGACCTCGTACGACAGCGTCCCCGACCATCGAGCCATCTCGTGCAGGTCGATGCGGTCGAGCCCCTGCACGCCGAGCATCGTGACGGCCTCGCCTGCCCGTACGCCGGGAAGGTCGGTGACGTCGAGCATCGTGACGTCCATGGTGATGTTGCCGACCACCCGACACCGGTGCCCACGGACCAGCATCTGCGCCGAGCCGCTCATGTTGCGCGGGTAGCCATCGGCGTATCCGACCGGAACGATCGCCAGCCGCGACGGACGCTCGAGTTGATCGCGCCCGCCATACGAGACGCGGACACCCGCGGGCAGCTCCCGGACCGCGAGCACGCTGCTGCGCATGCTCATCGACTGACGCAGCTCACCCAGCTGCACGCCCGGACACGAGGCCGAGCCATACAGCGCGATGCCCGGACGGACCATGTCGAAGTGGGCGGTGGGAAAGCGGACCAGCCCCGCAGAGTTGCACGCGTGCCGGAGCGGAGGGCTGAAGCCGGCCGCGGCGATGGTGCCCAGGCAGTCGTCGAAGATGCCGAGCTGACGCTTGGACGTGAGCTCATCGGCGATGTCGTCGGCGCAGGCGAGGTGGGTCATCACGCCCTCGAAGTCCACCGTGCGGCCGCGGTCGCGGGCAAACCAATCCAGCAGCGGGCCCAGCTCGCTGGGAAGCACGCCCAGGCGGGTCATGCCGGAGTCGATCTTCACGTGCACCCGAGCCTGCCGCGCACCGATCCTCCGCACGGCCTCGCTGAGCCGCTCGAGCTGCGGGACCGACCACACCACGGGGGTGAGCTGGCGATGCACGATGACGTCGGCCGATCCGGGCGCGACGCCGCCCAGCACGACGACCGGGGCGTGAATGCCTGCTTCGCGCAGCTGAACACCCTCTTCGACCAGGCTCACCGCCAGACCCCACGCCCCAGCGTCCACGAAGACCTCGGAGGCGCGCGCGGCCCCGTGCCCGTAGGCATCGGCCTTCACCACCGCCAGGACCCGCGCATTGCCGGCATGGGCGAGCACGGCCCGCAGGTTGTGCTGCAGGGCGCTGGTGTCGATCTGGGCGAACGTCGGACGCACCTCGACCCCGGCGGAGTCTCCGGCGGGGTGGCGCTGCGGTGCGGGTCGGCCCATCGAGTTGCTTATACGCCTGGCCATCGCGGGCTGACAACGCGCGAAGGCCCCCTGGGCAGTCCGAGGAGGCCCTTCATTGTGCGCCGCCGAACGTGCGGAGGATCAGGGCCGAGGATCAGGCCGACGGGGCAGGCCGACGGGTCAGGCCGACGGTCAGGCTGCCGAAGCTTCTTCGCCGCCGCCGCCGACCAGCCGCTCATCGAGAATCATCCGGCGGCCGCTGGAGCTGACCAGGCCGCTGCGGGCCATGGCGCTGAGCGTGCGGGAGACCGTCTCGCGGCAGGATCCGACCATGCGGGCGAGCTCGGACTGGGTGGGGACCGGCGCGAGGATCCAGCTGCTGCTCTGCGGCGCCCGTCGCCCCTGGCGCTGAACGAGACGCACGAGGGTCCGCTTGAGGCGCTCCTCGACGTCGTGCAGCGCGAGGCTGCTCGCAACGTTCTCGATGTCGCGAAGCTTGATCGACATCAGCCGCATCAGGCGCACCAGCGTCTCGGGCTGGCGCCGGACGTGCGCGGCCACGACATCGGCGGGGATCTGCAGCAGCTCGGTGGGGGTCGCGGTCACGGCCGAGGTCGACATCGGGGTCTCGTCGAACGCGCTGCCCTCACCGATGACGTCGCCCGCGCCCAAGCTGCTGAGGATGAGATCTCGGCCCGCCCCCTCGCGCACCAAGTTCACCCGTCCGCGAAGCACGATGTACACGCTGTCCGCCGCTGCACCCTCCTGGACCAAGGTCGCCCCGGATGCCTTGCGCAGGCGCACCGCGGAAGCCGCAAGCGCCTCGACCTCCTCGGGCCGGGCCGCGGTGAAGGGCTCGACGAGCGCGATGACTTCGGAGACGGGCAATCGCTCGAGGGGGACGGCGGAGCGGCGGGGCTGAGCGAGGGAGCGCATGTCGAGTCCCTAAAGCGAGGACCGTGCCAGACAGCACATCTTGAAAAACTTTCTTAGTGCCATGATCTTTCGAGACTTTTCAGAGGCGTGTGTTTTTCCTCCAGGACCAGGACGTGTTGCAGAAATCCGACAGTGGTGGAAAGGCACCACGCCGGACCGTGGCAAACGGCCTCATCCCGAACGCGCCCGGGCGCGCAAGACGCTTGCCGCTGTTCGCGCGCGTCGACGGGCGAGCCGGGCGTTGGTATCGAGCGATCGTGCAAAATGTCGTCGTCAATGGCGAGACGCACCCGGTCGAGGACGGCAGCAGCGTCGCCGACCTGCTGCGCACCCTCGGCCTGCAAACCCAACACGTGGCGGTCGAACGCAACCGAGAGATCGTGCCGCGAGCCACGTTCGCTCAGACCCCCCTGGCCTCAGGGGACCGGCTCGAGATCGTCACATTCGTCGGAGGCGGCTGACCGTGACCCAAGCATCCCCCCCTGAAGACACCTGGACCCTCGCCGGCCGTACGCTTCGATCCCGACTCTTGGTCGGTACGGGGAAGTACAAAGACGCGCAGGAGACCACCGCCGCGCTCGAAGCGTCCGGCGCCGAGATCGTCACCGTGGCCCTGCGCCGCGTGGACCTCAAGGCCAAGGACAACCTCCTGAGCTGGATCGACCGCGACAAGTACACGCTGCTGCCCAACACGGCGGGCTGCTACAGCGCCGACGAAGCGGTCCGCACCCTGCGCCTGGCCCGAGAGCTCGGAATCGCCGACATCGTGAAGCTCGAGGTGATCGGAGATCCCAAGACGCTGCTTCCGGACAACGAGCAGACGCTCAAGGCCGCGCAGCAGCTCATCGACGAGGGGTTCACGGTCCTGCCCTACGTCTCCGACGACCCGATCGTCTGTCGCAAGCTCGAGGACATGGGCTGCGCGGCCGTGATGCCCCTCGCCGCGCCGATCGGCAGCGGGATGGGCATCCGCAACCCGCACAACCTGCGCTTCATCCTCGAGCAGTCCAGCATCCCGGTCATCGTGGATGCCGGCGTGGGGACGGCCAGCGACGCGGCCGTGGCGATGGAGCTGGGCTGCGACGGCGTACTCATGAACACGGCGATCGCCGCGGCCAAGCACCCGATCCAGATGGCGGAGGCGATGCGGCTGGGCATCGAGGCCGGTCGCAAGGCCTACGTGGCCGGTCGCATGCCGATCCGCGCGCACGCCAACGCCTCGAGTCCGACCGCTGGACTCATCGAGTGATCCCGCGCCTGCTGGTCATCACGCCACCGGTGGGCGTGGTGCCGCCGCAGTGCGTGCAGGTGGCGGCGGCCCTGGGGGTGCGCATCGCGGTGCTGCTGCGGGAGCCCGCCGGCGACCCCCTGCGCCTGCTCGAGCCCGGCGCCCGCGTCGCGGACCTGCTGCGGGCGGCGCAAGCGGCCGGTTTTCCGGTTTTCCTCTCGTGCACCGCCGGGGACGCGGCGCGCATGGTCGGCCCGGCTCGTGGTGCCGGCCTCACCGGCCTGCAGCTGCGCGGTGACCCGACCCCGGCCCAGCTTCAGGTGCCGCGCGACGCCTGGCCCGAGGCGGTCGTGGGTGAATCGGTGCACGGCCCGGCGCCTGCGCAGCCCCACCCTGGGCACGGCGCCGACTACCAGGTGTTTGCGCCCGTTCATACCCCGGGCACCCCCGCGCCGTTCCCCAAGCCTGCGGCCGGGCTCGAGGCCCTGGCCCACCGGGCAGCCCGCCACCCCCGCGTGTTCGCGCTCGGCGGCGTGACGCCGGACACGGCCGAGGGCTGCCTCGCCGCCGGAGCCTACGGTTTGGCCGGGATCTCCACTTTCTTGGGCTCGGTGGACGCCCTCACCGACACTGTGGCTGCGCTGGCCTCCGTGCTCGCGCGCGCCTGCGATGTTTCGCCGCCACGATCCTGACGATGAAGACCTGCCGCGTCGGCGCCGCGCGAGCGCGCCCGACCGCTCATGGTCGAGCCGGCTGGCATGGCTGGCCCTGGTGGGCGGGGTTGGGCTGGTCGTCGTCCGCATGAGCTTCGCGACCGTGGTGCAGGTGCACGGGGACGGCATGGCCCCCACCCTGGTCGACCGCGACCACGTCGTGATCACCCGCGACCCCTGGAGCCTGGAGCGCGGGGACATCGTCTTGTACGACCCCGACCAAGCGCGCCCGGGGAGCTGGGATGACGACCAGGCCCCGCACAGCCCTCAGGGCGCCCACGCCGAGTCCGCCCATCCCGACGCCCGCAAGGACCCGCAGGGGACCATGCGCAACACCGGCATCCCCACCTCGGTCGTCGACCGAGAGGCCCTCGACGAGAACTGGGAGCGTGTCCAGGCCCGCAGCGACGGCATCGCCAAGCTCGACCGGGCGCCGCTGCGGCTGGGGCGGGTGCTCGCGGTCCCCGGCGACACCGTCACCTTCCACGGTCAAGGCGGGGCCCTTGGCCTGTCCATCAACGGTGCCGCCCTCCCGCACAAGCTCGCCGAGCCGATCCGCATCCGCCTGGAGGAGGACGCCGAGGGCCCGACCCTGCGCACCCTCGCGTACGAGACCACCGACGCCCGCCGCTACCCCGTCTTGGTCCGCAGCGACGACAGCGCTCCTGACTGGCCCGGCCTGCAGCTGCCTCCCGCCGAGTTCGGCCCCGTCGAAATGCCGGCCCCCGGCTACCTCGTCGTCGCCGACAACCGCGACGGAGGCGCCTGCTGCGACTCCCGCGCCCTGGGCTGGCTCCCCGGCGACGCCCTGCGCGGCCGCGTCCTGCTTCGTCTCACCGGCGATCCCACCGCGACCCCCGACTTGGACCCCAGCGCCCGCGGGATTCTGTGGAAACCCTGACGATTGCGCCTTGACGCCCCCTGCGCGGGGTCGTAAAAACTGCGCCCACGCCGTTGTAGCTCAGTTGGTAGAGCAGCTGATTCGTAATCAGCAGGTCAGCGGTTCAATTCCGCTCAACGGCTCCAAGGAACCCGCCCCTCAGGCGGGTTTCTGCTTTTCGGGTTCGGGCGGGTACCGGCGGAGGGAACCCTACGCGCCCCGCATGGACGCAGCCAGAGGTGGCCTCGGCATTGACTCCCAGTGCGGCCGCAAAGCGCTGGTCGTTCTCGTGGCGGTCCGTGCTGTTCGACCACTTGCCTGAAGCCGAGGTCGTGGAGCCGGACGATCGCCGGCCCCGCATCGCTCTCTCTCGCTGGAACTCCCCCCTCCGTCCGCATGTCTGTCTCCCTCCTCCGTCCCCTTCCCTCGTGCCCGTCCACTCGCCAGTCGCCGCGTCGCCGCCGGCTCGACACGCTGAGCCGAGGTCGTGGGCCGGACGATCGCCCGGCCCCCGGATGCCTCGGGGAACATGCCGGCACGACGTCCATGTCGGATGCGTTCTCGAACACCTCGTGCTCGCCCCATTCTCGCACCGCGCCCTCCGAGCTGTGAGCAAGAGGGCCGCGGTACGGAGACGAACCGCTAGCAGGGTCCAGGATAGTCGTTGTTCGTGAACGAGAGGGTAAACGGGGTGCTGTTTGCGTTGATCTGCGTCCCGTCTCCATCGAAGCAGCGAACCCGGGCCCGATAGCCCGAGCCCGTCGCCGACCAGAACACGACCTTGCAGTGGTTTTCGCTGCTGCCGTAGTCGCTCACCATCGGGACGAACGACGACCAGCTCGCCGGCGGAATCGCGGGTTCGGACAAGGACACGTCGAGGTCGAGGCCCACGCTGGAGGCCGAGAACGTTCCCGGCGAAACACACGAGATCGCCGACCTCGCCTTGCTGTACGAGCTCGACGGGGTTCCCGACGAGACCCAGGTGTGTCCCCCCGCATGCCCGACGAGCAGCGTCTCCTGGCTAAAGGTGAGCGCGAACTGGGACTGCGTGGGATCCCCGTCGCTATCGAAACACTTCACGCGCACGCTGCCCGTCCCCCAGTAGTTGGCCCTGCACGTGTCGCCGACGTATCCATTGGCGGTCACGTGCACGGACGCGTTGGAGAAGTTCATGCCCGGAAGCGTCACGTCATAGGCCTGAGCCCCGGCGTTCCAGGACACGGTGTTTGTTCCGCCGGTCGAGTTCCACGAATAGGTCGCTGCCCCCGACGCAGGGCTGGAGACATAGGCAGCCTTCTCGGTGCCCGTTCCCGAGTTCGATTGAAAGACGATCACGAACGAGCTGTCGACGAGCACGCCGTCGGAGTCGAAGCAGGAGATCTGCGGACCGGTTCCCCCGGCACCTCCGACGCGTTTGCACATCGCGTCACCGCTGCCGTACGCGACGACCTGCACGTTCATGTACGGAGAGGGGGTGATGTCGACGAGGTAGCGACCCGTGCTCAGCTTCGATGACGAGATCGTTCCGGTTCGCACATCGGATGCGCCGAGACTCCCCGACGCGGTCACCCACGCCCACCCTTCCTGCGCTATCGTGGTCAGGAACGGGTCGAGCGGTGCCTGGAGATCGAGCTCGGAGTCGGTCGTGTGCCGCTGGGCATCGCGTCCCGCATCGGGCGGGCTCTCGAACCCACCGAGCGATTCGGGGTCGAGGGCCTCGCCTTCCTCATCCAGCAAAGCAAGCTCTTCGGTCAGCTCATCGTTGATCGAATCGCCATTGTCACAGGCGGCGATTGCCGCCAGGGCACAGAGGGCAAGACCGATTCGCATCCGGCCACTGGACCGTTCGACGGAGTTCATTTGTACATGCATTGGAGTTCTCGTTCTTTTCATGGCTAGCGACTCGACGGAATCTCGAGTGCTCGCGAGACAGTTCCCGCCGAACCACAAGCGTTCCGGCTTCTTCATGGGAGAGACTGCCGTCGACCGAACGGCCAGCCGGAACTCGATTCCGCGCCGGGTGTTACAGCGGCTCGAGCTCGATCCACAGCTCGTCCTCGTCGGGTCCTTCACCGAGCACCCCGTCGCTCCACTCGACGACCATGCTCACGTCCCAGGAGTACACGTTGAGCTGGGCACCGGGGGCGAGTCCATCGGCGGTAAACTGAAGGACCTCCGCAGCGCTGCAGCGCACGCCGTTGGCTCGGAAGCTTCCGTCGGTGACGAGTTCGACGATGCCCAGCGTCTCCTCTCCCGCATCGATCGTCATCGAGTGTGCGTAGGGGTCGTCCTCGTCGTCTTCGACCCGTGGGCGATCGAGCGCCTCCATCTCGAGCACGGCGCTCCCCACCTCCGTCTTCGCCCTCGCCGCGACACGTCCCTCGACGTTGACCCACCGCATCTTGGGTCCGGACAGGCAGAGCCTGATCTCGAAGGCGGCCACCGGCTGCTCGGCGGTCAGCATCAGCGCAGGGCCCTCGATGGAGGTCGCTTGCAAGGGCAGCTGGCAGCCAACCGCGAGCAGGCCGAGCATCGCGAGCAGGGAGCGGCGAATCGTCGTCATGCCTGTGGTCGTTGACGAACGCAGGATTCCGCTCCCGGGAAATCCATTGTCTCCCGCGTCTGTCTCCCGCGTCCGCGCGCACGTCCCGGGCTCGCGGCTGAGTACAGGTAGAGCGCGCCCGCGTACAGGAGCGAGTCGTCGGATTGATCCCCGCCGATCCCCGCCGACGCGCTGGCCTCGAAGGACGCGCCCACCGCCATCGTTTGGCCATGCCCGATCGCCCCCCCGAGGGACGCGTCCATCACGTTCACCACCTCCGACTCCGTGCAGCCAACGTCGTTGCACGCTCGAAGCCGATAGCCAGCCCCTCCCCGCAGGTGCAGCGGCATCGACAACTACGGAATCGCCCATCAGGTCGCCGCCGATCTGCGCGAAGGTCTCGCCCGGCGCCTCTGTCTGCTCGAGTCGGTCGCTCGCCCCGGGCACGGCGCTCCACTGGAAGTCGAAGCGCTTGATCGGCGAGAAGTTCAGCTCCAGCACCGGCGCCGCGGCGCAACCGCTCGCGTCGATCATGCACCCCGTCGAGCACGCCAGCGGACCTGGCGCGAGTCCCTGCTCCCCGCAGGTGGCATCTGCGAGGTCGTCGCCGTCGCACTCTTCTCCGTCCTCGGCGCGACCGTTGCCGCACACCGGCTCCGGCCCGGCAGTCTCGTCCGCACTGGCGTCTGCGCTGCTGGTCCCCGTCAGATCGTCGGTCTCCGCGGTCTCCTGCGTCGCCGTGGTCCCCCTGGTGCCGTCGGTCCCGGCCTCCGATCCCCCCGAACCGCTCTGCGACGGGCCGTCCGAACATGCCCCCACAACTGCGACCGTGCTCCATGCCCCTGCCAACGCCGCAATCCTCGTGACGTAGATGGATCGACGTTCCGTCAAGGAGCGAGGCTGCGTCGAGGCCTCGCCAGCGGCGTCAGCGACCCGCGAAGGGATCGCGGAGCCCGCCTGGTCGGGGCCTTGCGACCCACTGTTCCTCCGTTCATGCACACATGCATGCATGTGTGGGGGAGCTCTGCCGAGCTGACGTGGAGCACAGAAGCCGAGCCCCAGCACCACGTGGAAACTCCGAAAGCCCTGGGCAATCTCGGGAACGCTCCTCGCCCGCCGGCAACGACCACAGCTCAGGCAGCTTCGCGTCCATGGCCGAGTACACCGTCAAGCAGGGAGACACGCTCGCGTCGATCGCCAGCGAGCACAAGATCGCGCTTCGTTCCCTCCTCTACGCCCCCGAGAACGAAGAGCTGCTGCGCACACGCTCACCCGAGCAGCTGTTCGAGGGCGACACCGTCTTCGTGCCCGACGAGCCCCCCAAGTCCGTCACGCTGCAAACCGATCGCGTGTACACGTTCGTGGTGAGGCCTGCAATGATGCCGCTGCAGGTGCGCTTTCTGTGCGGCGGAGCGCCGCGGGCGCTGGAGCCGTGCAGCGTTGGCGTGGACGGGGCGGATCCGGTCGAGACGAGTCTGGACCGGGACGGGTGGCTGCGTATCGAAGTGCCCGTGGCGGCGCGCCGGCTGGTCGTGACGTTCTTTCCCGGTTGCGACGACGCACAGGAGACGACGGTGCTGCTCGGGCATCTGGATCCGGTGACGGAGACGCGCGGTATTCAGCAACGTCTCAACAACCTCGGGTTCGCGTGCGGGGCTGAAGATGGCGACGCGGCGGAGCGTACGAAGTCGGCTCTGAGGGCGTTCCAGGCGACGATGGGCGAAGCCGCCCCGACGGGCATGGCATGCTCCCAAACCGGGGCCGCGCTGACGAACCTACACCGGAGCTGATGGCGCAACGATGAGCTTGAACTGGATCGTCCCGGGTCGACGTGCCGTGCTCACCGCGCGGATGTCGTACGAATCGGCGATTGCGGCCTGGATCACGGCGCTCCGCGAAGAGGCGCTTCGCGGGGCGCTCCTGCGTTGGTACGAACCCCTGTCCTCGCTCGATGCGAGGACGATGGAGACGCACTACGCCGAGACTCTCGCTCGCGTGGAGTCGTGGGCGGAGCGCTTCTTCGCGGAGCCTGGCGAGTCGTCGGAGCATGCGCACGCCCCGGGTGTCCCGGGTACGATCGATCGGGCGGGATGGTGGATCCGGTTGTGGAAGGGCCCATACCGGGTGCTCAAGGAATACGCCGCGGATCTGGCCGTGGACCCGGCCAATGTCGGCACCGTGCCTCTGGAGCTCCGCGAGATCGATGCCGGTGGCCCGCTCAAGCTGAGACAGGACGGGCATCGGCGGATCCGAAATCACGATGCCGAGCTCGTGCCCGGCGACGTCGTGGAGTTTCCGATCTTCGCGGTCATGCTTCCTTGCGGGGTGCAGGCGTTTGGGGGGGCACACTTCAACGGGCAAGGCTCGTGTTTCTTGGGGACCAGCGTGGTTCCGGGCGCCGACACGGGTGGCGATCCGCTGCCGCTCCACGACAACCTCATCGCCATGAGGTTTCAGCTGCTGCTCAACGCGGCTCGGGGTGCATTCTACAGCTTGAGTCCGGGCTACAATCCCGACGCGGCAAACTTGCGCAAGTCCAACGAGCAAGAGGTCCAGGGCGAGACGGTCTACGCGCGAGGTCTGGTCTACGCGGGAAGCCTCGCCAACGTGACGCTCCGACTCGACGCCGAGCCAGAAGCGAGCGCAGGCGGCCAGGTCGATCAGACGGCGGCGTATATGTTGGTAGACAACCAGTGGGGCGTCGCGGGCGGCAAGAACACACCGACGACGGAGTCCCTGCGCCAGTTCCGGGAGGACACTCGGCTGACGCCCGGATGGACGTGCACACCTTGTGCGCTGACCCTGGCAACGTTCATGTGTCTCAACGAAGGGAACTGGGGTGGCAACGGGGTCAACCACAACCTGCGCAAGTCCACCGCTCCGGCCGCACTGCTGGACAACGGGACGCTGCACTACTTCCACACTCGGATGTTCGGCACGTACGGGGTCTCGCGAGAGGACACGCTGCAGTTCGTGTACGCACGCTCCGGCGCCGAGGGCACGCCCGACACCCGCCGACTCCGCGAGCAGTCGCTGGAGCGGTTGCTGGGAGCGCGTGCGCGCCGGCAGATCAGCGAAGCCGAGCACGCGGCGGCCACCGACCGTCTGCTCGAAGAAGCGGTCCGAGACGAAGAGCGGGAGGACGAAGAGGAGGACACGCCTCCCCCATCCGCCGAGCAGGCAGCGCCGTCGCCCGAACTCGATCTCCACTTCGATCCCGAGGCAACCGAGGCCGACGAAGACGACGACATCGTCGAGACGTCGCTGGCCGAGGGCGAGCCCGAAGCGGGCGAGCTCCACTGGGACCAGGTCCTGCCCGAAGGCGAAGAGGTGGAGCTGACCCGGGACGAACTGCTCGATTTCTTCGACGCTGCGATCAGCGCCATTGGACTCAACGGCCACGAGTACAGCTACGTGCGGCTCTACGAGCACCAACGGCTGCTGCAAGAACCCGCTCGGCCCTCGACCGTAGACGATCGCGGTGGCCCGCCCTGCGCTGGCTTCATGGCCGCCTACAACCCACTCAACGGGGCGCCGTACTACGCAGCGCCCGACGACCGCGGCGATTTGTTCATCTTCGAGGGCACCGGACGGATCATGCCGATGAACATCCCGGGGTACCGCGGGACGGCCTTCGAAGTACGCCCCACGCGATGGAAGCGCGTCGAGCGAGTCTACCTTTCCACCGACGGCAACGGTCGTCTGAAGATCGGCGAAGGTGACGCGATCGGGCTCGCGGAGGCGACGCACACCCGCAGCAAGCACCTGATAAGCGTGGTGACGTTTCCCGAAGCAAAGCTCCGCGCCCTTCATGATCGACGGCGCGTGCATCGGCGCGTGAGCCTGCAATCGCACGCGCACTGCGATTTGGAGGTCAAGTCGCGGGACCATGACTATCCCGATCGCGCCGTTCCCTACCCCACCTTGGACGAGTCCTCCCAAGATACGCAGTGGGCCTCGATGGACCAGGCCCGTAGCACGCGCGACGCGATTCGAAACGCGTTTCCGAACCGCCCCGAGATGTCGGTTGCCCTTCGCGGACACGAGTATTTCGACCGCTGGGTGACCAACAAGGCTCGCCAGCTGCGAGCTGGCGTCGATCGAAGCTACCGACAAGCGCTGAACCTCGCGCGAAGGCTGCGACGCCAGCTGGACAGGTCGTACGCGCCCGATGGGCCCAACCACGAGCAGCCCGTGGAACAGCGTCGCACCTTCCTCACCGCAGTCCGCGAGCTCGAGCGGGAGCGCGGCCCGCTCCGGGCGCGCGTTCGGGAAGCGGAAGAGGCGTACGAGGCTGCGGTTGCGGCTCGAAGAGCTGCCGTTGCCCGCACCGGCCCTCCCACGCCGCCCGAGGAGCGCCGTGCGGCGTGGGCCGAGGTGCGTCGAGCAAATGAGGACAGATCCGCGGCGGCGAGGGCAAAGGGAGAGGCGCGTCGAGAACTCAACCGCGCATCAGGCGGGAGAGAGCTCGCGTTGCTCGACGCAGTCAGGCGGCTCCAGCGCGCCGAGGCCGGTCGGCGATCGGACACGGGCTGGCGAGAGCGGGCCATCTCGGAGCTCATTGGAGAGCACTGGAGCCGCGTGAGGGCGATCAAGGCGAAGCTGGCCCCGTGAAGCAGCTCCTCTGGGGCTTCTCTACGGGGTCATCCAGAAGACCGCGACGCGACCGGGGGGTCCGTGGATTGGCTCGTGCCCGAGCCCGAGGAGCTTCACCCGCCCTGGTCGGGGACTTCGATCCCCGTCGCAGCACGTGCCGAGTCCTCATGCCCGGGCCCACTCACCGGGCTGAAGGGACGGGAAGGACCAGCGACAGGGCCCCGGCGGCAGACCGGGAATCCGCGCCATGCCATTGGTGTCGAGGCGGCCCTCGAGTTCGGTGCCATCGCCGAGCACGACTCGGTACGGTTCACCACCTCGGGGCTCTCCGTGCTCGTCGTGCAGGCGGACCTCGACCCAGTGCGACACCGCAGGCTCGAGCGCGGGCTCTTGGGCCAACGAGCACAGGTCGACCGCCGGCGGAGCGGTCGAGTTCAGCGCGACGAAGCGGCGCTCCTCGTAGACGCGGAGCCGGCCGTCGGCGACCGCCGAGGAGAAGTCGGCCAGCACGTCGCGGTGCCGCGGCCCCCGCACCTCGGGGCTCCACGGCGCCCCCTCGGCCGACCAATCGCGGAGCACCAGGACGGCTTCGGAGGGAGGCAGTGGACACGCATCCAGCCCGAGGTTTCCAAACCGCGCATACTCGCCATGCGACACCAACCAACAGATTCGCCGCTGGCTGGTAAAACGCTGCAAGATGGCGGTCGAGGCGGAGGCGTACATCGCGGCTCCACGATGTAGTTGCACCGCAGCGCCGACCGTTCCCAAGTCTGTGGAAACATCGACGCCGTGGCGGATCGAAGAACGCGCGGGGCTCCCTGCCTGAACTGGCTCTCCCACTTCATTTCGCCGAACCGCGCGCGCTGCGGACCACCGCAATCAGCCCGGTCACCAGCGGGAGAGCGGACATCAGGGCTGCCCACAGCATCAAGTTCATCGCGGCTGCGACTCCGGCGCTCAACGCGTCTGCCCGCTGCGCGGCGCTGACCGTCTCGACGGCACGCCGGGCCTCCTGGGTGCCGAGATACGTTCCGAGCGCACCCACGAGCATGCAGGCTGCTCCCAGCCCCAAGCACGCCAACGCCATCGTCCGGCTCCGCCGAGCGAACGAAGAGATTCCCACTGCGAGCCCTGCGAGCCCGAGCAGGCTGACGGCGTGCATGAACACGCCGCCTTGCTGGTAGAACTCCGTGACGTTGGACATGGTGGTGAGCGTACCGGACTGGACGCCGAGAAAGTCCGTGTCCGCGCCCGGGGACCGCGTGCTCAGCCGCGGTTGTCCGGGAGCACCCGTACGACGAGGATAACGCACGGTTAATCCCGTTAAGCCTGTCGCGGTGCTCTCCTCCTTGGCATGAGACAGCGCAGTCACAACCGCATCTTCCGCTCGCGATTCGCCCCAGCCCTTCTTCTCGCCACCGTCTGCGTGGGATGTGACGCCGAGCCCGAGGACCCGAACAGCTCGGTGCGAGGCGGCGTCTACACCCCGTACACGCAGGATATCACCCTTGCGAGCATGGACTACCCGGACGCTGTGGACTCCACGACGCAGTTCAACGTCGTGACCCGAGACCCGTGGTTCGATGTGGAACGGTGCGAGGGGCCCTACCTGCGGTACAGCACGTCCGGCGGAACTGCCGAGGTTCCGCTGAGCCGCACCACCCGAAGGACGCTGACCTGCAACAAGCTCACGGAGTTCTGGTTCGAAGTTCCCAACACCCCTCAGACGTACGCCGACTTTGGCCTTCCCGCCGCCAGCTTCAACTCGAGCGAACGGCTGAGCGTGCGTATCGGCGCTCAAAACATGGTCGAGTGCTCGAACAAGATCATCTACTACTCCGCCACGGTCTACGCCAGCTCCAACCCCAACGGCTACGGCTGGCCGTCGCGCTACCTCGGGGCCTGGCAGGGCGACTTCCTCAGCGTCGAGCTCGAGAACTGCGACATGAAGGAGTACGCAGACATCGGGCCGGTGCAGGTCGAGCCCGGATGACGACGTACGTAGGACGTAGGACGTCGTGACTCCGGTGATGACCTTGAGCGCCAGCCAGCTGCTGCTGCTGTCGGCACCGACCGCTGCCCCCTGAGTCTTCGTCTACAACCGGTCCCCGCCCGTCCGCAAGAAAACCCGCGACCCTGGTGATCATTGACGCCCCTGCCGGGACCACCCCCTACGTGAAGCGCCATGCCTGGTTCGCGTCTGTGCTCCTGACCGGCTGCGTCCTGGACGCATCCGATGCTGCTGTCGACGAAGACACCGACGGTCCGCCCGCCGAGACGACCGGCGGCGGCGAAGAGGGCACGCCGCAAGACCCTGAGCCGCCGACCGACGACGAAGAGCCTCGAGGAGAGTTCTACGAAGGCGGGGCTTATTGGCGGGTCGAGCTGGTTGGGAACGACGCCGAGGCCAGCGTGCAGCGGGTGTCCTCGGTCGAGCTGCCCGCCGGCATGCACGAGCCGGTCCCGATCCTCGACGGCCCGTTCCTGCTGGTCGGGCGGGCGGGCGAGGAGGTCGTCGGCGCCCGCGCGGTACGCTTCCCCGCCGGTGAGGCGATCGAACTGGAGTTCACCGACGGCGACGTCGCGGAGGTCGAACTCGACTTCGCGGAGGCGCCGCAGACGGTC
Organism: uncultured bacterium; assembly: GCA_963761755.1. Classification (GTDB taxonomy): domain Bacteria; phylum Myxococcota_A; class Polyangia; order Nannocystales; family Nannocystaceae; genus CAJXVA01. The sequence continues at coordinate 754,168 of CAVXIC010000008.1, read as the reverse complement.
TTCTTTCCCAAGGACGCCGGCGCGCAGGTGCTGGAGTTGGTGCGCGGTACCGACGGACTCGTCCTCGACGAGGTCGGGCCGGAGGAGCTCCAGGCCGCGGAGGTCGTCCTGCGCAACGCCAGCCTGCTCACGAGCGCCTATCCCCACATCACCGTCTTCGAGCCGGGCGAAGAGGGCCTGCTCCCCCAAGAGTTTCAGTCCGGATACGTGGACAGGATTGTGTCGGTCGACGCGCAGGTCGCCAACGTCGTCCTCGCCGCGCTGCAAGACCTTCCCCCGCGCTGACGTCTTCGATCAGCGGCATCGCGATCGTGGAGCCCCCCAACAAGGGCTGCGTCGCCGCCGGCTCGGGATGCAACGACGGCGAGGGCGGGCAACCCAAGGTCAACGCCTTTTGTGCGGCCGAGGGACTCCAGCAAGACGACAGCGAGGGCAACCCGACCTCCACGGCGCTCCTCAACGGCGCGGCCGTCGGCTCCTATCTGGTGCTCAACATCCACTCGCTGCCGTGGCGCGGAACGATCCCCCACGAGGTCACCCACAACTTCACGGCGCGCGTCGACATTCGAACCAGCGCCGGCGCCAACGAAGGCTGGAGCGCGGAGGCGGTCGCCGACGCCCAGGACGTGGTCGAGAAGTATGCCCTGGGCGCGGGGCTGTCCTCGTCCTGGTACGACCTCCACCAGTCGGTCTACGAGGCCGAGATTGGCCCGGTCCTCGAGGCACCTCCGCCGGGCAGCAAGTGGGATGGATGGTGCTCCATCGACCAGGCGACCGCGATAGCCGGCGGGTTCGCGACGCCCTACGGCGCGCATAAGGTCGCCGAAGACATCGCCGAGTACGCCTCGGAGATCATCGTCGAGGGGTCGTCTGCGGCGGTCTGCGGGCAGTTCGCCGGACGCGCCGGGCAGGACGACTTCCCCGAGGAGCTCGCCTTGGCCTACACCAAGCTGACGCTGCTTCGCACCCTGGGCGTGCTGACGGCGTCGCAGTTCGAGCAGTGCACCCACGACATCGAGATCGGCCGCTCGACCCCCGGCATCGAGCTTCGCGGGGAGGTCTTCGCCAGCGATCTCAAGGCCGGCTTCTATGCGTCCGGCGGCGTCCGCTACTTCGCCGTGCTCGGACAAGGCGTCGACCAGTGGCAGCTGCTGTACGAGGCCGCCGTCCCCGAAGGCAGCTCGCCGCTGGGGGCCCACAAGTTCGGCTTGATCAGCGGCTTCTCAATCCCCTTCGGCCTCCCGGAGAACGGCGCGTACCTCAACCACCCCGACACGCCCCGAGCCTCGCTCTCGGGACTGCTCGTGATCAGCGAGGTCTCCGAGGACGCGGTCGCGGGCGCGGTCTTCAACCTCTCGCTCGGCAACGCGTTCGGCGTGCCCACGAGCTTTGATGCGTACTCTCCGTTTCTGATCCGGCCGTAGCCTGGTGAACGAGGGTTCTGGGTAGGGTGAGCATCACTCCGTCCCTACTCTCCAAGCCACTGCAGCACCCGAGTGCGGGCCCACTGCGGCATGGTCGCAGCCCGACGCGGGGGCATCTGGAACTTGTCTCCGTCGTGCCGCTCGATGCGGTCGGCGATGACGGCCTTCTGCGCCGCGTCGAGCTGACCGAGGGCGGTCGCATCGAACCGAGCCCGGGAGAGGCTTTGGTCGAGGTTGCCGTTGTGGCAGCGCGCGCACATGTGCGTGAGGATCTGCTCGGCGGTCGCCTCTTGGGGCGGGACGAGGCTCATCTCCGTCATGCTGCTGTAGGCTATCGCGGCGGAGGGGTGGACCATGTCTTCGGGGGGCAGTGACCCCGACTGGACGGCCTTGTAGGTCTCGATGACCTCATCGCGGGCGAGCTCGGAGGTGATGTCGATGCGGTGCGAGGGCAGCGGAAGACGCTGGCCGTTGACCACGCGCTCGAACTGCGGGCTCCAATCCGAGTCCGCGCCGTCGCGCTCCATCGAGGAGGAGTCGCAGAAGTAGTCGCTGCCCTCCCCGCTGCCAAACGCCGGAATCCGAAGCGCCTCGGGCAGCTGATCGTCGCGCACGGTGAGCCACGACCGCACGAAGGTCTCGATGTCGGGGCCCGCGGCGGCTTCGCGAATGTCCTCGAGCGGTACACCTCCGTACGTCGGGTCGTTGCCGTGCATCCCCTCGAACATGGTCCAGAGCACCTCGGAGGACCGCGTCCCGTGCTGGCTGGGATCCTGCGGAGGCAGGCCGGTGGTGCCGCTCCCACCCGAGGACCAGCCTCCACCCTGGGCCGCAGGCCGGGTCGGGAACCAGTGCGTCCACGAGTTGCTGATCTCCTGCAGGCGCGGGACCTTCGGGGTGCCCACGCCCAGCGGCTGGTGGCACACGTTGCAGTCCAGCGACGTGTTGACCAGATCGGTGTCCTGGTAGACGGTCCACCGCGACCAGTTCGATTCGATGGCCGGCGTGACGAGGTCGGAGACCTGGCAGCCCGACTCGGTGTCGTTGCAGCCCTGCTCGAACATCAGCAGGTAGAAGTTGAGCGCGTCGGTACCAGGGTCGTACGCCATCAGCTCGACCAGCTGCTCGCCGCGGACGAAGCCCAGCGCCATGACGCCTTCGAGGCCGGTCTCTACCGCCGGGAAGTCGCCGCCGCCGAAGAGGTTGGCGCCCATCGTCTCACCGATGATCAAGCGGGGGTTGAGGGCCGACACGTCACGCCCCACCAGGGAGCTCGAGTTGGCCGTCATCGAGAAGAAGGGCTGTTGGAAGCCCAAGGTCTCGACCAGCTCCGACATCGAGGTGATCTGCGGGCCGTCGCACAGCGCCTGGGCGACCTTGTCGCCGTTGCCACGCGCGCACATCTGGGTCAGCTTGGCGCTGTCGAAGGGCACCTCGGGCTCCTGCTGGCCCGGCTCGGGGAAGTCCGAAGGCGGCGCGTCGTCGCCGTCGTCGGTTCCGCCGGAGTCCTCACCGCTGCCGGAGTCCTCGCCATCGCCGGGGTCTTCGCCCTCGCCACCGTCTCCGGCGGGATCTTCGTCGGCGGCACCCAAGCCCACCGCCGCCCCGCGGCGACCTTCGTCATCGCACCCAGCGGCCAGCGCCACGACCCCAGCCATGACCAGCGCCCCTGCGCTCAGCGTTTTCGTGTTCATCATCGACAACCCTTCCGTTCCATCCGGCCGCGGCGTCCCATCGCCACGAACTGTGCGGGTCATGTGCGTCGCGACGTGAGGAAGGTTCCCGTCTTCCGACATGTGGGAGGTTTTCCCTCCAGAACGGCGCCGGCCGGGCCGGGTCAGCCGGATCAGCCGGATCAGCCGGATCAGCCGGATCAGCCGGATCAGCCGGTCGGAAACTGTCGGCAGTACTCGTAGAGCGCGATCGAGGTGGCGATCGCCGCGTTGTAGCTGTGGGGCATCCCGTAGACGGGGATCTCCACCACGTCATCGAGCAGGCCCAGGACCTCGTCGGACAGCCCGAGCCGCTCGTTCCCCACGACCAAGGCGGTGCGACGCTGAAACCCGTAGGTGTACAGGCTCACCGATCCGCTGGTCTGCTCCAGCCCCACCAGCCGGTAGCCCTCGGTCCGCAGCCGCGCGAGCACGGGCGGGAGCGTGCGATGGATCGACAGCGGGAGCGCCTCGGCCCCGTCTCGCGCGATCTTGTGGATCAGCTTGGCTGCCCCGGTGAGGATCAGCCGCTGGGCCCCGATCGCGCTCGCCGTCCGGGCGATCTGGGAGACGTTGACGTTGCTGCGCATCGGCACGCAGGCGACCACGAGCTCGCGGGGCCGCTGCAAGGCCGTCCCGGGCTTGTGTCGCTCGTGCACGAAGGGGGGCGCCTCATCCATCGCGCTCCGCTCCGGCATTGCGCTCCGCTCCGGCATCGCGCTCCGCTCCGGCATCGCGCTCCGCTCCGGCATCGCGCTCCGCTCCGGCATCGCGCTCCGCTCCGGGCGGCGGGTAGAAGACCGCGTCGAGGCACAGGCCCGAGGCCGGCGCGGTCCCGGGCGCGGCGTGCCGATCGGCGGCGGCGAAGGCCTCCCGCAGACCCGCGAGGTCCAGCCTCCCCTCCCCCACCTTGACCACCGCTCGCACGATGTTGCGGACCATCTTGTACAGGAACCCGTCGGCCTCGATGCTCAGCACGATGGTCGGCGCTGCGTGCCGCATCTCGAACGACGACACGGTCCGCTCGGTCGAGGCCCGGGCGTGCTTGGCCTTGCTGGCGAAGGTTGCAAAGTCGTGGGTGCCCACGAACATCGGCAGGGCCGCCCGCATCGCGTCCACATCGAGCGGCTCGGGCACGTGCCAGACCCGCCCCGCGTCCCCCGGCGCGAGCTCCGGCACGTTGGCGATCGTGTACACGTAGCGCTTGCCCACCGCGGACATGCGCGCGTGAAAGCCGAGGTCGACCTCGAGCACCTCGAGCACCTGCAGGCGCGGGGGCAGATGGCCGCTGAGGCGCTCGCGCAGCGTGCCGATGTCGGTCTGGGCGGGAACGCGTGCGCTGGCGACCTGCCCCTTGGCGTGCACGCCCCGGTCGGTTCGGCCCGATCCTCGGACCTCCACCGGCGCATTGCAGACCTCGGACAGCGCAGCCTCCAGCGCCCCCTGCACGGTCGGCTTGCCGGGGTGGCGCTGCCATCCTTCGAAACCCCGGCCGTCGTAGGCGAGGCAAATGCGGACGTTCTTGCGTGGCTCGCCCATGGCGCGGCAGTGTAGCTCACCGCAGGGCCGCGACGATGCCGTCCGCGAACGCTTGCGCGGCCTCCGGATGCACCCGCAGCCACAGCTCTGGCTCGATGAGCTCGAGCTCCATCACGCGCGGGATTCCCTCGGGGTCCCGCACCATGTCGACACGTCCGTAGACGGGCACTCGCCCCGCGACGGCCAGCGCAGCCCGAGCCAGCTCGAGCTCGTCCGCGGCCGCGTCGTGGGCGTGCACGGTCCCACCGTGATCATCTTGCACCCGGAAATCGCCCGGTTTGGCCCGCTTGAGAACCGCGTGGGTGGCCTGCCCTTGCATCGCTACGACGGTGACCTCCCCGTGCTCGACGATGCCGGGCATGTAGGGCTGCACCATCATCGCCCGGTCCGCGCACAGGCGCGCGAACGCGGTCGCGTGCGCTTCGAGCGTCTGCGGGGTGACCTTGTACGTCTCCCGAGCCGCCCCGCTGACGGCCGGCTTGATCACCGCCGACCTCGTCCCGAGCTGCTCGAGCGCCTCGGGCAGCGACGTCCCGGCGCCCTGCTCCACGAACACGGTGGGCACGATGGGTACGCCCGCCGCCTCGAGGTCGGCGAGGTAGTGCTTGTCGATGTTCCAACGCAGCGTCTCGAGGTCGTTGAGCACGCACGGATGGCCCTGCAGACGGTCGAGCCAGGCCATGAACGCGCCGAACCGATCGAAGTAGTCCCAGGGCGTCCGCAGCACGACGGCCGCGTAGGCTCCCCAGTCGACGTCCTCGCGGGACCAGTCCAGCCGGACCGAAGACAACCCGCGGGCCTGCAGCGCCTCGGCCAGCAGGCGATCCTCCTCGAGGATGTTGCCCACGTAGGGTGTCGGCGCCAATGGCCGTTCGTAGCGGCGTTCGGTGACCAGCGCGATCTCGGCAGCCATGCCTCGCAGGCTACCCCTGGGCGGGCGGGCTCGTCTGCGCCCCGGCGGGGGTCTCGAACACCACCAGGGTGCGGATGCGCTCGATGAACGCGGTGCGATCGGTGTCCTCGCCCAGCGCCAGGGTGCTCACGCGGACCTGGTCGATGCGGTGGGTGGTGTCCGGACCACCCGGACACGGCGTCAGGTACTCGCTGATCGCCGAGATCGCGTAGTCCCGAGGGCCTTCGGAGCCCACGTAGAGCATGATGTGCCCCTGCATGTAGAGCAGCAGGACGCCGCGCTCGGCGGCCTCGCGAATGGCCGCCCGCTTCGCCTCGGGCTCGAGCTCGGAGACGTCGACATTGCGGACGCCCAGCTTGGCCTGCACGCCGCTGTGGCGGCCGAGCTGAACCCCGAACGTGGCGAACACGTCGCGCAGCAGCCGAGAGCAGTCCCGCTCGCCGTCGCGTCCACCCCAGCCGTAGGGATCGCCGATCTCGCTGAACACCACGTCGAGCAGGTTCCTGCGAGTGAGCGGGAGGACCCCCGACGACACCGCCTGGTCACGGGCGACCTGATCCTCCTGTGGACCCTCCGGTCCGGGCGCCAGCACCGTGTAGCCCGCGTCGTCTTCGGACAACAGCGGCAGGTCGGTCCCCAAGCGCAGGCGGAGCCCGCCGCGGCTCACGACGTCGTCGCGCGTGGGCACCAGGCGCTTTGGGGAACGCCACGCGTCGATGTCTGCGGCCGAGAGCCGGGCCGAGAGCATCGCGTCGTGCACCCAGCCGACCGTGTGCCCCGCGTGCACGTACAGCCACGCGCCCTTGGGACCGCGCGCTAGCACCCGAACCCGCTCGGCGGGATGCAGGCTGGCGCAGGCGTTGCGATCGAAGTCCGGATCGACGGGGAGCTTGAACAGCCCGTGAAGCAGCGGAATGCAGCGCAGCGGCGTCTCCTCGAGGACCAGCCGCTGGTGGTCGACCGCGGTCGCGGCCGCGACGACCGCCTTGGCTGCCGCGAACGACCCTGCCTCCCCCTCGACGAAGCGCCCAGCGGCAACCTCTGCCTCCAGATAGGCCATCCGCTCGGCGATCGAGGCGTCGATGGTCTCCCGGTTGCCGATTGCGCTGTGGTCCACCTCTTGCCATGCGCCGGTCACCGAGGAGAATCGAGCGTTGAGATCGGCGAGCGCCTCGGGGGGCACCAGAACCGCGTCGGCCCGGCCCGGCGCCATCGCCTCGACCCAGAAGGCGACGGACTCGTGCCGCGCCTGCGTCCCGGGCAGGGAATCGGCGGTCAGCGGTGCGTCCGGGCAGGCCGGTCCGGCCACGTCCACCGAGGTCTTGGCCGTCGCGCGCGGCTGCGTCACGCTCGGGTCAGGCCGGCCGCAGGCGGCGATCCCCAGCAGCGCAACGACCCCGGCCCAGCACTTCATGCGCAGGACCGACGTCCGGCGGCGCCCCTGCATTCCACGACCGCTCATGGTTGGGGTTCCTCGTAGAACCGCCAGATCACCCGAACGCGGGTCTGCAGCTCGTCGACCTCTTGGCGGATGGTGATGTGGGCGTGTTGGTGCCCCGACGCCCGCCCCTTGAGGAACACCGGCGCGCCGCCCTGCCCGTCGGGCGCACCCTGGACGACGCTCACCTCCATCTGCGCGTCGTCGAGGACCTTGCGGTAGAAGGTCGCCACCTGACGCTGGGCCGCGGGAATCTCGTAGGCGCGCGTCAGCACCCAGGCCTCCCCGGTCGGGTCCCACTTCGCGCCGGCCCGCAGCTGGTTGGTGCCCGGCATGCGCGGCAGCTCCAAGGTGGGCTTGGTCGGCCGCGCCACCGGCCCCAGCTCGACGGCGGGCTCGACGGCAGGCTCGACGGCAGGCTCGACGGCAGGCTCGACAGCAGGCTCGACGGCAGGCTCGACTTCGGAGGGGCTGGGGGTGAACTCGTCCCGCGCCTCAGGTGGGTGTTCCGACGACGCAGGCGGCGGGCAGGTCGGCGGAGGTGGGACCTGCAGTTGAACCTGCGGCGGTGGCAACGGGTCCGCCTGCGGACCCTCCACCCAGCGCGGGTAGGCTGCGTGGGCGAGCGCCCCCGCGCCGAGCCACCCGATCCGGCCCGCCCAGGTCGCCGCTCGCGAACGTGTGGTCACCTCCGCCACGCCCTGTGAGTACCACGCCGTGCTACCGTCGAGCGCCGGATGAGCACCCACGCGTTTCACGGTCCCGTCGTCGGGCGCTACCGCGACTTCGAGATCCTGGAAGAGATCGGCAGCGGCTCCTTCGCGCGGGTCTACAAGGTGCTCGCACCGGGTCATCGACGCCCACTGGCGCTCAAGCTCGCCACCGATACGCGGCTCGCCGAGGACGTCATCAAGCGCGCGATTCGGGAAGTGGCCGTCCTGCGCTCGTTGACCAACCCCCACGTCGTTCGCCTGCACGGCTCGAGCGTCGGGCCCGACCACTTCTACGTGCTGATGGACTACCTCGAGGGCCGTCAGCTCAACGTCATGCACGACTTCGACGAGCCGATGCAGGCCGCCGCCGCCCTGCAGATCATCCTTCAGGCCGCGATGGGTTTGGCCGAAGCCCACGCCCAGGGCGTGGTGCACCGAGACCTCAAGCCTGAGAACCTGTGGATGACCAACGAGGGCACGCTGAAGGTCCTCGACTTCGGACTCGCGCGGGCGTGGGGCGTGCCCTGGGCGTTCGGCACCAACGCCACGGCCGCGCGCACGGTGGTCGGCACGCCGCACTATTGCCAGCCCGAGCAGCTGCTCACCGACGAACTCACCCCGGCCAGCGACATCTACTCCCTGGCAACCATCCTGTACGAGATGCTCTCGGGGCACGCCGTGCTCTTCGCCCACCACCGGGTCTCCGAGGTCGTCGATGCGCTGCGGGGCTCGCCCGTGGCCTGGCTCGATGCCCACGCGACCCACGGCATGCAGCCGATCGAGCGCTACCCCGGCTGCGCGGGACTGCCCGACTCGTTGCTCGCGCTGCTGGCCGAGTCCCTCGATCGCGAACCCGCCAACCGTCCGCCCAACGCCGGCGCGTTCGCCTCGCGCATCGCCGAGATTCTGCACGACGAGCTGCAGGCCATCTCGGCCGCGTGGGTCACCGTCGCCGGGGTCAACGGTCCACCCCAACACCACATGCTGCTGCCCGGACGCCGCCGGCTGGGACGGCGCTTCGACTCCGACATCACGGTGCTCGACCCCGCCGTGCACGACACCCATGTGCTGCTCGACTGGAGCGGCTCCCCCCGGCCCATTCAGCTGCGCGCCTTCGATGGAGCCGAGCTGCGACACAACGGAGACCCCGTCCGCGGCGTCGTCGACGTCGAGCCCGGCGACGTCTTCTCGATCCCCAACGCGGGAGGGGCCCTGAGCTTCGTCGTGCGCTACCCCGAGGACGCCTGAGACGATGCGAGCCCGTGCGCTGCTCTCCTTCGCCCTGCTGACGGCCGGCTGCAGCCTGGACCTGTCCGGAGGCGACAGCCCACCGGGCGGGGACACCGGACTCCCCGGGGGCGACGACGACCCCGGTCCCCACCCGTGCTGTGAGCCGCACGGCGGGCCCGAATGCGACAACCCCATCCTCAGCATGTGCGTCTGCGAGGCCGACCCGGCCTGCTGCGAGCAGTCGTGGGATGCGCACTGCGTCGCGCAGGTCGAGGCGTTGGGCTGCGGTCAGTGCGGTCCATCGGGCAGCTGCTGCGAGGCCCGCGACGACCCCGGCTGTGACGTGCCGGCGCTGCAGACGTGCGTGTGCGACGTGGATCCGCACTGCTGCGAGGACGGCTGGGATCCGCAGTGTGTCGCCGACGTCTTCCTCTTCGACTGCGGCGTGTGCCCCGGCACCACCGGCTGCTGCGTCGCCGACGGGGTCCCCGGCTGCTCCGAGCCCGACGTCGCAGGCTGCGTCTGCGCCCAGGACCCGGCCTGCTGCGCCACCGGCTGGGACTTTCAGTGCGTCCAAGAGGTCGAGACCCTCGGCTGCGGGACCTGCTCCATGCCTACCTCGGGGGGTTCCGGAACGGCCGGATCCGGCTCGGGTTCGGGCACGGCAGGCCGCTGAGCCCCGCTTGTCGAGGCGCCGCGAACCTGCTCCAATGCGGTCGTGAAACCCCGTGGATTGCTCGTGCTCGCGACCGTCGTCGCCTTGGCTTGTGGCGACGACAGCAGCAGCGACACGGATACGGATACGGACACCGACGGCATGGTCACCAGCCCGAGCGGCGCGAGCAGCCCGGACAGTTTCGATCCGCCCGACACGTTTCCCGACACGTTTCCCGACACCTTCCCCGACACCTTCGACGACGATGGGTCGGCGTCGCTGACCAACGGCGACCCGACCACCGCCACCGCGACCGCCTCTGACACCACCTCCGATGCGTCGGCCACCGCCTCGGCTTCGGACACCACCTCGGACACCGGTGACACGACGTCCACCGGAGACACGGACGCGGACACGGACATGGCGACCCAGACCGAAGGCGTATCGGACTCCGATCCCACCGACCCGACGGTGGGGGACGCCGGAGGGTGCTGCGAGGCCCAGGAGGGCGCGCCGGGCTGCGACGATGATGCCGTGACCTCGTGCGTCTGCGACCAAGACCCCTACTGCTGCGAAGCGCAGTGGGATGACTACTGCGTGGTCGCCGTGGTGATCCACGGCTGCGGCACGTGCGAGGGCGTGGGCGGTGAGGGCGACTGCTGCTCGGCCAACGGGACGCCCGGATGCGACGACGACGCGATCGAGGCGTGCGTCTGTGAAGCCGACAGCGTCTGTTGTCTGCAGGGGTGGGACGAGACCTGTGCGCAAGGCGTGGAGTTCGAGAACTGCGGGACCTGTCCGTAGCCGATGTTAGAGTCTGCGCGATGGTGGATCATCTCGTTGCTCGGCCCTCCAAGGGCACTCTCCCCCTGCATGCAGTCCACACCAAGGCGTTCAAGCGCTGGCTCAAGTCGCAGCCCAAGGTCGCCCAGAACTGGCTCAAGGGTCAGAAGCTCCAGGGCAAGGCGGGCGAGATCGCGACCATCCCCGACCGCACCGGGGCGCTGAACCGGGCCGTGCTCGTCTACGACGAGACAACCCCGTGGACCTTTGCCTCCGCAGCCGCCAAGCTCCCCGCCGCGCGCTATCAGCTCGAGGGCGAGCTCTCGCCCGCGGCGCTGGCCGACGCGGCCCTGGGGTGGGCGCTGGCGACCCGCCGCTTCGATCGGTACAAGGCCGACCCCCGCCGCTACCCCACCCTCGTGTGGCCGGACACCGACCGTGACCAGGTCGAGCGGCTCTACCGGGCGACCATCCTGGGCCGCGATCTGATCACGACGCCCGCGGAGGATCTCGGCCCGGCCGAGCTGGTCCAGGCCGGCGTCGACCTGGGCGCCCGCTGCGGCGCCAAGACCTCCGTGATTCTGGGCGACGCGCTGCTCGAGCGCGGTTTCCCTGCGATTCACGCGGTGGGGCGCGCGAGCCACCGAGCGCCCCGTCTGTTCGACCTCACCTGGGGCGATGCCGACGCGCCCAAGGTCACCCTCGTGGGCAAGGGCGTCTGCTTCGACACCGGCGGCCTGGACCTCAAGTCCGCCGGCGGCATGCGGCTGATGAAGAAGGACATGGGCGGGGCCGCCACCGTGCTCGCGCTGGCCTCGGTCATCATGGAGTCGCAGCTTCCGGTGCGCTTGCGGGTGCTCATCCCCGCGGTCGAGAACGCGGTGGCCGGCAACGCGCTGCGCCCCGGCGACGTCATCGCGACGCGCAAGGGTCTATCGGTGGAGATCGGCAACACCGACGCCGAGGGGCGGCTGATCCTCTCCGACGCGCTGACCGAGGCGGCCTCCGAGGAGCCCGATCAGCTCATCGACTTCGCGACCCTGACCGGGGCGGCTCGCGTCGCGCTGGGTACCGAGCTTCCGGCACTTTTCAGCACCGACGACGCGTTCGCCGAAGCCGTCCTGCGCGCCGGAGCAGAGACCTCCGATCCCCTGTGGCGGATGCCCCTGTTCGCGTCGTACCGGCGGCACCTGGACAGCTCGGTCGCCGACCTCAACAACATCGCCAGCGGCGGCCAGGGCGGCGCGATCATGGCGGCGCTCTTCCTTCAGGAGTTCGTGGGCACGCAGGCCAACTGGTCCCACGTCGACACGATGGCCTACTACACCAGCGGCCGCCCCGGTCGCCCCGCGGGCGGTGAGGTCTTCGGGGTCCGGGCCTTCTACGAGGCGCTCCGGGCCCGCTACGAGCCTTCGGCGAGCTGACCGCCCCTGGCGTTTTTTCCCGGCCCGGCGGCGAGGTTTGACGCCCGCGACGGTCCGGGGTTGGGCACAATCGGGTTGTGGAGGGAAAACAGGCATACATCCTCCCCGCCGTCGCGGTCGTGGTCCTGCTGGTGCTGTTCGGGCTCCGTCACCGCAGCTCCGATGAGGGCGGGCCACCGGTGGCATCCGCGGCGGATCCAGGCGCGCCCCCGGGTCCGGCCGGCGCGTTGGGGACGAAGGCGAAGATTCGCCAAGCCATCGCCGCGGCCGGGGACCCCACGCTGGGCACCGAGGAGACCGCCTCGGTGCGGACGTCCCTGCGCGCGGTGGTCGATCGCTGCCGGGCCGCGCGCCCCGACTCGGCGCGCGTGCACGTCTCGGTCGCCCTCGAGGTGATCGCCGCCGCCGGCCTGGGCGTCCGCATCGAGCGGGCCTCCGTGCTCGGTGCGCTGCCCGAAGACCTGGTCGGCTGCGTCCGGGAGGGCATGCTCGGCGCCAAGCCGGCCGACCTCGGCCAGACCGGTCGACTCACGACGACGTTGGAGTACGGCCCCCCATGATCTGGATTGCGCTGACCCTCTTCGCCTTGGCGGCGCTGCTCGTGGCCGAGCACGCCGACTCCGCCGCCTGGATCCGCGCGCTCAAGCCGGTCGCGAGTCTCGGATTCCTGGGCCACGCGCTGCACCACGGCGCCCTGCAGACGCCCTACGGTCAGGCGATCCTTGCCGGCCTGGTCGCGTCCTGGTTCGGCGACGTATTCTTGCTCAGCAAGCGCAGCGGCTGGTTCCTCGCCGGCCTGGTCGCGTTCCTCGGTGCCCACGTCGCGTACCTCGTGGCGTTCGTCCGCACCGGACCGGGTTGGGGGATGGTCGGCGTCGCGGGCGTGGTGCTCGCGGCGCTGGCCTGGGCGGTGCGCGGCTGGCTGCGGCCGAGCCTTCCGCAGGGCATGAAGGGCCCGGTCGACGTCTACGTCCTGGTCATCACCGCGATGGTGGCCACGGCGTTCGGAGCCTGGCGTGCCGGCGCCCCCACGGCCGCCCTGCTCGGCGCGGTGGCCTTCTACCTCTCGGACCTCTCGGTGGCTCGCGACCGCTTCGTGCAGACGTCCTTCTCCAACCGTCTGTGGGGTCTCCCGCTGTACTACGTCGCTCAGCTGCTCTTGGGGAGCACGTGCTGATCCGCGGACGTCCACCGCTGGCGCTCGCGTTGGCGTGTGTGGGCATGCTCGGTTGTCCGCATTCTGGGCCTGCCCCCGCGCCTCCGGCAGTCCGCGTGTCGGCGGCCGCCGGTGCCCCGGTCTCCCGAGAGGACGCCCTGGTCGCCTTCGCCCGCCTCTACGCCGCCGTGCGCTACTTCCATCCGACCGAAGCGGCGGCGCAGGCCGACTGGCGCCAGTTTGCGGCCGACGGCGCGCACGCGGTCGCGGGCGCCACGACCTACGGGGAGCTTGCGAGCACGCTCGCCGACACCTTCGCCCCCTACACCCACGACCTGTCCTTGTGGGTCACACCCGACCCTCCGCCGCCCCCGCTCCCGCCCCCGGCGCGACGCGCAGAGATCGTCTACTGGCAGCACCAGGGTTACGAAGGCACCCCGATCTCGCTGTTTCGCCCCCCCTATGCCGCGGTGAGGGTGACCCCCCAGACCCGATACGAGCGCCGCTTCGCCGAAGCCCCCGACCCCGAGCGCCCGCACGAGACCACCCTCGTCGGCCCGCTGCGCGCCCGGCTGCCGCTGGTCCTCGACGCCACGGCCGCCGCGCAGACCGCCCCACGCCCCGCGCCGCGCCTGGACCCGGCCGACCTCTCGGTCCGGGTGGTCCGCGAGGCGATCATCGTCGATGTCTGGGCGGTCCTTCGCCACTTCTACCCCTACCAAGACGAGGTCGACGTCGCGTGGGAGGCGGTGCTTCGCGAGGCGCTGCACGACACGGCAGACGACACCACCGAAGCCGAGCTCGTCGACTCGATCCGGACCCTGACTCGCGCGCTGCACGATGGTCATGCCCGCGTCGAGCGAGACGGCCAGCGTGGATTCGGCTGGCTTCCGGTGCGTACGGCCTGCCTGGACCAGGCATACGTGGTGACCGCCTCCGAAGACCCCCGCCTGCGGCCCGGCGACGTCATCGACACCATCGGGGGCGAGCCCGCCTACCCGCGCGCCCAAGCCATCGCCGCCCGGCTCTCGGGGACACCGCAGTGGCGGGCGTTCCGCGCCTGCACGTGGGACGGTGCGCGTGGACCCGGCGGAGCGAGCGTCACATTGGGCATCATCCGGGAGGGCGAGCGCTCCATCGTGCAGACCGGGTACGCCCGGCACAGCCCGCTGCCACCCGACCGCCCCGAAGCCTTCGTCGAGATCGAGCCCGGGGTGCTCTACGTCGATCTGACTCGGCTGTCGTGGACCGACCTCAAGCCGCGTCTCGAAGAGATGACCCTGGCGCGCGGCATCGTCTTCGACCTGCGCGGCTACCCCATTCACAACGACGATCTGCTCGACCATTTGATGACGGCCGCGGAGGACGCAGCGTGGATGCACGTGCCTCGCTTCATCGAGCCCGGCGGCGTCCCGGTCGGCTATACGGACATCGGCTGGTACCGGCGTCCGAGCACCCCGCATATCGCCGCGCCGGCGGTGTTCCTGATCTCGGCCGAAGCGATCAGCTACGCCGAGTCGATCCTGGCGTACGTCGCAACCCACCACCTGGGCATCCTCGTGGGGACCGCGACCGCGGGTGCCAACGGAGACATCGTCCGGCATGACACCCTCGCCGGCTTCTACGTCGTCTTCAGCGGGATGCGGGTCACTCGGCACGACGGCGCGCCGTTCCACAACGAAGGGGTCGCGCCCGACGTCGAGGTTTTACAGACCGCGACGGGCCTGGCCGCGGGGCGCGACGAGGTCTTGGAGCGAGGGCTGGAGACGCTGCGCCCCAGGCTTCGCGTGCTCGACCTCGACCAGGAGTGAGGCTCAGCCTTCGGGATCCGGCACCTTCGGCGGGGTGTCGTCCATCAGGGCCGGCTTGTCGTCCTTGGCCTCGGGCTTCGCCTCCGGTTGTTCGTCTTGGGCCTTGGCCGCGGGCTCGGGCTCGGCCGCCGGCTCGGGCTCGTCCGCCGGCTCGGGCTCGTCCGCCGCTGCCGTCTTTTGCCTCTGCTTCTGTTTTTGCTTCTTCTGCTTCTGCTTCTGCTTCTGCTTCTGCTTCTGCTTGGTCGCGCCGGACGGCGGCTCGGGGCCCTCGGCGTCCTCGGCGTCGGTGTCTGCATCGTCCTCGGCGTCCTCGGCGTCATCGGCGTCATCCACAGCAGCAGCATCGTCGTCCACAGCAGCAGCATCGTCGTCCTCCGCAGCGGGGCTCCCGACCTGCGCGTCGACCGCGGAGGCCGCGTCCTCTGCGACCGGGTCCGCGCCCTGAGCAGCTTCGGTCCCATCCGCATCCCCGGACGCCGGCGTCGCCGCACCGGGCGCGACGGGAGCACCTCCGCGAACGCGCGCAGCCGCGCCCCCGACGCCCGCGAGGATGTACAGCGTCGAGCTCAGCGCGAGCAGCGTGCCGCCGGCGGTCGGCGAGCGCCCCTGCGACTTGGCCATCAGCACCAGCACCAGCGCGATGGCCCCACCCGCGCCCGAGGCCATCAATACGTATCCGTACACCTGCTCGAGCTCCATTCCCGCCAGGGTATCACCGCCCCGCCGCGCGTTTCCACGCCCTGACGCCGAACCAGAAACGATGCTACGGATCCGCGCCACATGGCCCGCCGTTCGCCCCGCACGCCCAAGATTCGACTCACCGCCTACGCCCAAGCGGCGGGTTGAGCGTCCAAGCTCCGATCTCCGGAGCTGGCGCAGGTCCTGCGCCGACTACCCAAGGTCCTCGACGCCAACGTGCTGGTCGGCACCGAGACCCTCGATGACGCGGGCGTCTACAAGCTCGACGCCAAACGGGCGCTGGTATGCACGGCCGACTTCTTCTCCCCGGTCGTCGACGATCCCTACGACTACGGGCGGGTCGCGGCCGCCAACGCGCTGTCCGACGTTTGGGCGATGGGTGGTCGCCCACTGGTGGCGTTGAACCTCGTCGGGTTCCCCGGAAAACGACTCCCGCTCGAGGTGCTCCACGACATCCTGCGCGGCGGCGCCGACACCGTCCGAGACGCGGGGGCGGTGCTGCTCGGCGGTCACTCGGTCGAGGACGACGAGCCCAAGTACGGGCTGTCCGTGGTCGGCGAGGTCCACCCCGGACGCGTGTTCAAGAACGTGGGCGCGCGCCCCGGCGACAGGCTCATCCTGACCAAACCGCTGGGCACGGGGATCGTGACCACCGGGATCAAGCGAGGCTCGGCAACCCCCGCGGAGATCCGGGCCGCGGTCGACGTGATGGCCGCGCTCAATCGGGCCACCGGTGAGGTGCTGGCCGCCCACGCGCGCTCGGTGCACGCGTGTACGGACGTCACCGGATATGGCTTCTTGGGACACCTACGGGAAATGCTCGAGGGTCCGATCGGCGCCCGCATCGATGTCAGCGCGATTCCAACGCTGGCCGGGGCGCGGCGGTTGGTGGCCGAAGGCGTGGCCCCAGGAGGCAGCCGCGCCAACCTCGAGGAGGCCTCCAGGCACGTGCGATGGGCCAAGAGCCTGCGCGAGGACGCGCACACCCAGCTGCTGCTGGCCGACGCGCAGACCTCCGGCGGCCTGCTCGCGGCGGTCGATGCCCGCGCAGCCGATCGCATCGTCGACGCGCTCAAAGCGGTCTCGCCGCGCGAAGACTGGGTCTGTTTCGCGGGCGAAGTGGTCGAGCGCAGCAGTCCGCGCGCCAAACGGATCGAAGTTGTGGCGTCCTGAGCCCAGACTGCTACGGTGTGCCGCAACGTGCCGGCCTCGCGCGTCTACATCCCCCAGTCGACCGATGATGCCCAAGGGCTCATGGAGGACGGGATCGGTTCCGTCGTCATCTTGCTCGGTGACGGGAAGAGCCGCGCAACCACCGCTTGTCTCGCGGCGATGGAACAGCTCGCGGCGGAATACGACCCCGACCACGTGCTCTTTGCGCACGTCGACCCCCAACTGCTTCCGCAGCCGCAGGAGCCGTCCGACCGAGACGCCCGCCGCAAGCGCGGAAGCGGCGGGGTCGGGAGAATCCCCGCGCTGCGCAGCGATGGTGCGCCCACGGTGCTGTGCTGCCGCGACGGTGAGGTCCTGGACGCCACCGTGGGAAGGCTCTGCTGCGGGCGGCTGCGACGGCAGGTCGACCGCTTGCTCCGAGATGATCCCGGCCCGTCACTGCTGACGCGTCTGTTCCGGTTCGCCTCGGGCGCGTGAGCGACCCAGACGGACGCCGGCGGCCAGAAGATTCGGCTGCCCCGCTGCGCGGCGCCCAAAGTCCAGCAGCGCATCGAAGGGCAGATGGTCGATTCTCTCCGCCACGGCCTCGAAGCGCGCCCGCGGATCCTCCACGACCGCACCCCGCGACAGCGACGCGTGCACGACCGTGCCGCCGGCCACGATCCCGACGTGTCCCAACGACTCGCCCCGTGTCCACACGAACACGAGGTGCCCAACCCCCGGGGGGGGTCGCTGGGCTTGCACGGCCCCCACGGCCCACAGGTCACCGGTGTTGCGCGGAAGGGCGACGCCCAGGGTCGACCAGGCGACGCGCTGCACGAGGCCCGAACAGTCGATGAAGGCCCGGTCCGTCCCGCCGAGCCGATAGGGCGTGCCGAGGAAGCGCCGCGCCGCGGCCACGAACGCCGCCGGATCCTCTCCGTGCGGTGGCGGCAGGGCCGGCGGCGGCACCCAGGCCGCGAGCCTATGCTGGGTCCACCCGGCGGTGCCGCATCGGTCGCGCACCAAGGACACGCCCGCGTGCTCGCCGAGCAGCTCCACCGGACCGTCTTGTGGATGCAGGTACGTGACGACCGAGCCCCCGGAGGCTGACGCGTGCAGCGGGCCCCATGCGGGGAGCTCGAACCACGCGCCGCCTTGCACCACGGCCAGGTCGTCCCGGGCGGTCCACCCCTGCGGGAGCTCGGCCGCAACGGTCGCCATCACGGGATCGCGGAGCCGGTCGACGAGCACCACCCCACCCACGCCCACGCAGCGCGCGCTGCGATCGGCGGTGAGCTCGACCTGGATGCGGCACACCCCGTGCACCGCCGCGAGTCGCCGCTGCAGGCCGCTGAGCGCTTCGGCGGCGCGCAGACTCGCCGCCCTCACCGGATCCATCGCTGCACGTGAGCCCGGTCGGAGAACGGGTGGGTGACGCCGCGGCGGGTCTGCCCCTGCTCGTGGCCCTTGCCCGCGATCACCACGACGTCTCCGGCTCCCGCCAGCGACATCGCGGCCTCGATCGCCGCCGCCCGATCGAGTTCGACCTGCACCGCAGCGCCGGCGGCTCGCACACCCTGCACCAGCGCGTCCGCGATGAGGGTCGGGTCTTCGTCCCGCGGGTTGTCGGAGGTCACGAACACCCGGTCTGCGTGTCGACCGACCGCCTCGCCCATCGGCTCGCGCTTGTCGGGTGAGGCTCCACCCCCGGCGCCGAACACCACGATCAGCCGGCGCTGGGCCAGCGCACGCGCTTGGGTGCAGGTGCGATCCAGGGCGTCGGGCGTATGGGCGTAGTCGACGACCGCGAGCGGGTCGGTGCCCAGCACCTCGAACCGCCCTGCGACCGGGGGGCAGCTCGCAATGCCGGCGATGACGGCTGCGTCCGGCAGGCCTGCGGCCATGCCTGCAGCGGCGGCCGCCATCGCGTTTTCTCCGAACACCGCGCCGACCATGCGCGTGCGCAGGACGCAACCGAGCCGCTCGGCGAGCGGGCTGGGCTCCAGGTGCACCCGCGTTCCGCCGGCGTCGACCTCGATGGCGCGCGCGCACAGGTCGGCCTCACGCAGCAGCGGGCCGCGGGTTGGAGAGCCGAACCAGCACCGCTTCACGTCGGGCGCTATCGCCTGGTCGATGAACAGCGCGTGCGGGTCCGCGGCGTTGAGCACCGCGGTGCGGCCCGGCCCCAGGTGCACGAACAGCTGGGCCTTGGCGGCCAGATACGCCTCGTAGCTGCCGTGCGTAGACAGGTGGTCGGGCGAGAGGTTGGTGAAGACGCCCAGATCGAATCGCCACCGCTTGGCGTAGTGGTCGGCCAGCGCCCGCGAGGTCACCTCGACGCTCGCCCAGCGGGCACCGCCCGCCCGGGCCGCCTCGAACGCGTCGAAGAAGCCCTTGCGGGTGTGCGGGAGCTTCAGGTCGACGTCCCCGAGGCGGTAGTCGATGGTGCTCAGCCGCAGCGGACGATGTCCGGCCGCCGCGATCACGGCGCCGAGCAGATGCACGGTCGAGGTCTTGCCGTTGGTGCCCGTGACCCCGAACGTGAAGAAGGGATCAGCCCACGGGAACGGCGGGGAGGTCGGGCGCACCACCGGCATCATTCTCTTGCGCTCGGACGGCGCCGAAACAGGACCATCTTGTTGTTTGCGGGCATGTCGATCGCGGCGTCGAACGCGAGCCCGCAGACCTGCGCGCGGGTCTGCAGCTCCTGAAGATCCCGAACACCCCAGCGGGGATCTCGGGCGCGCAGCGACGCGTCGAAGGCCGCGTTGCTCGGAGCGGTGTGCTCGCCCCCGACCGTGAAGGGCCCGTACAGCGCCAGCAGGCCACCGTCGCCGAGGTGGCGCCCTGCCCCCGCGAGCAGTCCCTCGCCGGCCGCGGGCGGCGCGATGTGGATCATGTTTGCGCAAAAGATTGCCTCGACCGGATCGACCGGCCACACCGACGCCCTCACGTCGAGCCACAGCGGGTCCGCGACGTTCTCCAGGCCCTGGGTCCACGCGCGGATGCTCTCGAGCTTGTCGCGGTCGAACTCGGTCGGCTGAAAGCGGAGATGCTCGAGCGCCGCGCCCAACGTCGCGACGTGCTGGCCGGTGCCACTGGCGATCTCCAGGACGGTCCCCGTCGCGGGCAACGCCGTGCGCAAGGCATCGAGGATCGGCCGAGCATTCCGTTCCGCGGCAGGAGCGTGCAACCTCATCATCGCGAGGGTACAAGATTCGAATGCACCTCGACCCGCCGACCCTCGAGCAGATCCGAGCCGCGCGGCGTCGTCTGGGCGATGCCATCGTGACCACGCCGGTGTGGAGATGGGCCGACGACGCCACCGCGGCCGCGCTCGGGCCCAGCGCGGGCCTGCACCTCAAGCTGGAGGCGTGGCAGCACACCGGCAGCTTCAAGCCGCGCGCCGCCTTGCTGGCCGCGTGGTCACTGGACGAGGCCGGCCGACGCAGGGGCGTGACGGCGGTCTCGGCCGGCAACCACGCGGCTGCCGTCGCCTTCGCAGCGCGCGTCGCGGGGACCCACGCCAAGGTCGTCATGCCCCGTTCGGCCAACCCCGCCCGCGTCGCCAAATGCCGCTCGCTGGGCGCCGAGGTGGTGCTGGTGCCCGACGTGCACCAGGCCTTCGAGGCCGTCGCGGCAATCCAGGCCGAGCAGGGGCGAACCTTCATTCACCCCTTCGAGGGGCCGGTCGCGGCGCTGGGCACCGCGACCGCCGGCCTCGAGTGGCTGGAGGCCGCGCCCGACCTGGACGCCGTCGTCGTACCGATCGGCGGCGGGGGCCTGTGCGCGGGCATTGCCGCGGCCGTCAAGCAGCTGCGCCCAGGGTGTGCGGTCTACGGCGTCGAGCCCGTGGGCGCCGACTCGATGACCCGCAGCTTGGCCGCCGGCGCGCCGACGAGCATCGAGCGCGTCGAGACCATCGCCGACTCGCTGGGTGCCCCGCACGCCGCCCCGTACTCCTTCGCGCTGTGCCAGCGCTACGTCGACGAGGTCGTCACCGTGGACGACGACGCGCTGTGCGAAGCGATGCTGCGCTTGTTCGAGGGCGTCAAGCTCGCGGTCGAACCCGCCGGTGCGGCCGCGACGGCTGCCGTGTGGGGACCGTTGCGCGACCGCCTGCAGGGCAAGCAGGTTGGCGTCATGGTCTGCGGGGCCAACATCGACCCCAGCACCTTCACAACCCACCTGTTGCGCGGCGCGGCCGGGCGTCAGTAGTCGTCGACCAGGTCGGCGATGGGCTCCCCGCTCTTGCAGTGCTCGACCAGGATCCGCCGGATCTTCTCCGCATCGAGCCCTGGATAGAACCCGCGCTGCTCCTCGAGCACGTCGTCGTCGGGGTCCTCGTAGCGCTCGTCCTCGTCGTCCATCTGGTGCACGAAGAGGTTGGGTCCATCCTCGCAGCGGCCGAAGCAGGTGTAGCTGCACACGCCCACCCTCCCCTTGAGCTCGGGATCGGCGTCAATGATCTGCTCGGCCTTCTCGACGAGCACTTCGCTCTCGTGGGTGACGCCGCAGCTGGGGCCGTCACAGACCCGGAGTTGATAGAGCCGCGATTTCGGAGGTGTGCTCGGGGACATGGCCGGTGGGCGCGTCCGCTTCGGGCACGCGCGCGGCGATGTAATCACGCAATGCCGGCGCGGTGAAGGGGTCGCCGGCGAGTGTACGCAGGCTCTCCCGGCGCGAGGGTTTGGCGGCGAGGATGTCCACCGCCGAGGTGAGCGCCGCGGACTCGTACAGCACCGCGTCGTCGGCGTGATACCGCCGCAAGAACGCCTCGACCCCGCCCAGCGCGTCATCCGTCCCCAGCTCGCCGAGCGCGCGCACCAGCGGATCGAGATCGGCCGCCTCGGTGCTCGGGTGCATCAGCAGCGCGACGAGATCGGCGATCATCGTCTCGTCACCGGCCGCCACGGCCCGACGCGCGAGGACGGCCGCCGAGGGCCGGCTGCCGGCCAGGAACGACGGCCGCGCCTGCAGCTCGCGCCGCAGGGCCGCAACCTGCTGCGCATCGGGGACGCCCCAAGGCTCGGCCAAGCGCTCGGCGGCGTGGGCTCGCAACGTCTGGGATGCGGCGCTCGACTCGGACCGCACCTCCCCCCGGGCGATGCGCTCGACCGCGCCGCGGACGGCTGCGTCCTCGTCGCGCCAGAGGATCTCCACCGCCAGCTGCTGCGCCGGCAGCAGGCGCGGGTCGGGGTCGAGGATCAGGTCCCGCATCATCGCCAGCCGAAGCTCCCGGTCGGGCTTGGCCCGCCGCGGGGTGCCGAGGGTGTCGGGCAGGTCCAGGAGCAGCGCGCCGCGCGTCGCCGTGGCACCGGCGATTCGGTCGAGTTCTGCGCCGTCCATGCGATCGAGCTGGACGAGCAGGCCATCTTCGCGGACCAGGACCACCCGGTCGTCGCGCACGTCGAACCCGACGAACTCTGGCCCCTCGGTGAGGTAGGTCCACTGGGCGCTCCGGGGCGTGCCGTGGTCGTCGATCCGCATCGCGACCACGGCGCGGCGACAGACGAAGAGCGCGTCACGGTGTCCAGCGTTGGTCGGCGAGAGGTCCACCCACAGTCGCAGCCGCTCCGCGTCGGCATGCCCGGCGTCGAGCCCCTCGTTGGCCACGAACACGTCGCCGTAGCCCTGCACTTCGGACAGCGCGTCGAGCTGGCCCGAGGTCGCCGAGCGCAGATCGACCCAGCGCCGGGAGGTGCCGGCGTACAGCGCATCCCCGGTCCGCCGGACCCGCTCGACCGCCGGCACGATGTCCTCCCCCTGCGGCGCGGGGCCGCCCAGGTCCAGACGGGCCCGCTCCCACCCCGCTGTGGTGCCCAACGCGACGACCTGGTTGCCCACGGGGACCAGCGCCACCGCGCCGATCACCGCAGGCGCGCCCAGCCGCCCCTCGCTACGCCGCATCCAGCGAAGCTGGCCGTCCAAGGCCGAGAACCCCGCAGCGCGAGACCGACCCTTGCGATGGTCGAGCACCGTCGCGACCACCGTCGTCTCCGATGCCGCGAGGCCCGAGAGCGCCTCCCCGGGCAGCTCGATCTTCCACAGGACCACGCCCGAGCCTCGATCCAGGGCGACCAGTCGATGCCCGCTCAGCGGCACGAAGACCGTCGACCCGTTCGCCACCGGGTGCCCTTGCGCCTCGAGCGGAGAGGTCCAGCGGTCGGCCGCGGTGACCGGATCGACCGCCCGGAGCCCGCCTGCTTCGACCAGCACCACCAGGGGAGCCGGACGGTGCGCCCGGTCGGCGCGAACGCCCTGCTTGGCCGCGAGCGCGAGCAGGTTGCCGCCGGGCTCTCCGGCGACCGCCAGCTTGCGTCCCGCGCAGCCTCCAAGCCCCAGCGCCAGGCCTGCGACGAGCAGGCCGATGCGCTTCACGACGCGTCCTCCGACGCGGTCGGCGGGGCTTGGAGGTGCTCGGCGGTCAGCTCCTTCGCCAGCGCGTTGTCCCGAGCCAGCAGCTCCCCGAGGACGGCTTCCGCGCGGTCACTGGGGTGCAGACGCCCCAACACCACCGCGAGCCGCCGTACGCCCGCGTCCCCGTCGTCGGCCGCGGCCTCGATGGCCTCGACCGACGCCGATGGCCCCAGCCCCGCCCAGGCCAGGAGCGCGCGCGCCCGGATCGCGGCGGTGCGGTGCATCGCCAGATCTCGAACGAGGGGCTCGAGGTCGCTGCGCGGGTGCTCGAGGCAGGCATCGAGCATCGCGGTGAGCGCCGCGGGCGGCAGCCCCTGCGCCACCCGCTCCCGCAGGACCTCCACGCTGCCCGGCTCGTGCTCCTCGACCAACGCGGTCAGCTCCAGCTGGAGGTCCAACATCGAAGCATCCGCACCGGCCTGCGCGACGCCGGTGGACAGGCCCACCGTCCACACCGCCGCCAGCAGCCACCCTAGGCGGCGGGTGAAGGGACGGTGAACACGGGAGCTGCGGAGCGCGGACCGTTGCATGGCAAGGGGGACATCGGCGGGCCGGCCCAGACCTTGAGCGTCCGCCGCACCGCCGGGTTGCGCGAGATTTTTGGGGCGAAGTCGCCGAATCTGTACGTTCGTGCACGATGCCGCGTTTGCACGAGCCCGCCGCACCCCTGCGACCCCGCACCCGGGGACGGGCAGCCGCGGCCGCGGGGCCAGAGAACTCTTGCGATCTGCTCTTGGATCTCGGCACCCGAGATCCGGTGGGCGAGCTGCTGGGGCGCTTTGGCGTGAGCCCGGGCCAGCTCCTCGCCGCGCGTCGCGACCTCGACGGCGTCCTGGGACCCGAGTCGGCGGACTGGCGCCTGCGTCTCGAAGCGCGGGGCGGAGGCGCAGGCGACCTCGAGCAGCTGCTGGCGATCTGCCGGACCGCGGAGTGCCACGCCTACCAGCTGCTCGAGCAGGTGGGCCTGCAGTGCGCCGCCTTGCGCAAGGAGATCATCGTGATTCTGCGCAGCGCCGAGCGCAGGGTGACGCCGCCGGTGGGCCACGCCGAAGCCGGTCGGCCCGGTGGCGTACGGATGGCCCGCGACCGGCGTCCGACGGCCGCCCACGTGCGGACCCGACCGCGCCGGACCCCGCGCCCTGAGATCGGCGAGCCTGAGGAGCCCCAGTCGCCCCGCTCGAGCCGCGCCGAGGCCGAGCCTGCCCCGCGTCGCCCCATCATTCGCGCCGGTGCGCGGCCGGAGCTGCGGGCGAGCGTGCGCGCATCGGCGCAGCTCGCCCGCCCACCCGCGCCCACACCCGAGCCTGAGCCCTCCGAGCCCGCCCCGGCGCGCGCGGAGGTACCGCGGGCCGAGGACCTCGACGCCTACCGCGTCGATCCTGCGACCCTCCCCGCCCTCGAAGGCCGGACCCGCGAGCTCGACCAACTGCGCGATGCGCTGGGCCGACGCGGCGTTCGGGTCCCTTTGTTGGTCGGGCCGCCGGGCAGCGGTCGCACCGTGCTCGCCAGCCATCTCGCCGCGCACTTCGACGTGCCCGTCTACCGCCTGCGCGCCCCGGGGTACGACTGCGAGGCTACGCTCGCCGACGATCTCCAGGCCATCGAAGCCTGCGGAGGCATCGCGCTCTTCGACGACCTGGACCGCGTGCCCTCCGAGGTGGCGCCCGCCTTCCTCGGCGCCCTGTCCCACGCGTGGACCCAAGGGACGCCTCGCATCCTCACCATCGTCTCTGCTGAGGGCCACGGCCGACTGGCCAGCTGGCTCCCGGGGGCGCTGCAGACCGCCGACGCGATCGCGATCGAGCCGCTGCGTGGGGCGCCCCTGAGCGCCGCCGTGAAGTCGGGCAGCCGCGCCGTGCTCGAGCAGCACGCGATCCCGCTGGGCCCCGATCTGCGGCTGGCCGAGCTGACGCGGTGGGCGGAGCGCTACCTGACCGGGCTGGCCATGCCCGCACGCGCGCTCGACCTGCTGGACCTCGCCTGCGCTCGCGCGGCGCGCAGCCCCGGCATGACCGTGCGCCGCGAGCAGGTGCTGCAGATCGTCTCGGAGCGCAGCGGCCTGACGCCGGCACGCATCGAGGCCCGCGGCGACCACGACGTGCTCGACCTCGAGCAGCGACTCGCCGACCAGGTCGTCGGGCACGCGCACGCGACCGCCACGCTCGCGCAGCTGGTCCGTCGGAACCGCGCGGGCTTTGGAGGACATCGCCCGGTCCTGAGCACCTTGCTGCTCGGTCCCAGCGGGGTCGGCAAGACCGAGCTGGCCAAGGCCCTCGCACAGGCCCTCTTCGATGATGATGGCGCCCTGTTCCGGCTGGACATGTCCGAGTATGCCGAGAGTCACGCGGTCGCCCGGGTTGTCGGAGCGCCGCCGGGCTACGTCGGCCACGAGCACGGCGGTGCGCTGACCGACCCGCTGCTGCGGCGCCCGCACTGCGTCGTGCTGCTCGACGAGATCGAGAAGGCGCATCGGGACGTGCATCAGCTGCTGCTGCAGGTCTTCGACGAGGGCCGGCTCACCGATGGCCGGGGCAGGACGGTCGACTTCCGCCACGCGGTGATCGTGATGACCAGCAACTTGGGCGGGCACCACATCGTCCACACCCCGCAGGGCCCGTCGATGGACTGCGAGGCGGCGCTCGCGGCCGCTCGCGCCGCGTTCCCGGTCGAGCTTTGGAACCGCATCGAGGCCCCGCTGGTGATGCAGCCGCTGTCGCCCGGAGACCTCGCGCGGATCTGTCGTCGGCTCGCCCGCGCGTCCAGCGAGCGCCTGTTCAAGGAGCGCGGGGTTCGCTACACGCTCGATCAGAGCGCCACCGATGCGCTGGTGGACATCGCCGGTCGAGACCCGTCGCTGGGCGCCCGTCCGCTGCGGCACCTGCTGGTGCGCGAGGTCGAGTCGGTCCTGGCCGAGGCCGTGCTCCGCGGCCGCCTGCGAGCCGGCCACGAGGCGACCGTCACCCGGAGCCGAGGCCGCTTCAGCATCGTGTGAAGCTCAGCGGCCCGCGGCTGCGATGAGCGTGCCGAGGTCCTCGCACAACCGCTGGTACAGCGCCCGCGTCGGGTCGTCGAGCGCCTCGAGGTGCGCCGCGACGGCCGCAATGTCCCCGCGAGACATCGGCCCGGTGATCCCGTCGGGGATGCCCAGCGCGTGCAGGTTCTCCAGGGCGCTGCGCATCAACGTGCGCACCGCGTGCTCAGCCGTCGGCCCGTCGTGTCCTTGCCCCCGCAGGACCTCGGTGGCCCGTGCCTCCAGGACGCTGAGATGGTTGGCAGCCAGCGCACAGGCGGCGTGGTAGGCGAGCCGCTGACGCGCGTCGAGACCCTGCAGCGACAAGAAGGGCTGGGGTGCCACCAAGGCCTTCAGGAAGGCGACGGCCTCGGGGTCACCCTCCAGACCGAACGTCGCCTCGCCGAGCAGGCTGGGCCAGGTCCGCTCCCGCCGCAGCGCGCAGATCGGGTGCAGGCTGCCCACTGGACCGCCGGCGGTCAGGGGCTGCAGCAGGGCATGGGCCGAGCGAGCCCCCGCGCCGTGAAAGACCGGCGTTCCGCCCGGCAGCACGCCCGAGGTCGCCAGCGCCTCCGCGACGGGGGCGATCGCCGCGTCGGAGGTCAGGATCCACACCGCGACCGGTGGTTCGCCGGGCCAGCGCACGCTCCCCTCGGTCACGCTGCGGCCACGGATGGGGGCGACGGTGTAACCACGCTCGACCAGCCACGGCTCCGCGTGCCGGGCGACGTGACCGTGCCCCACCACCCAGATGCACCCCCGCTCGGGCACCTGGAGCAGCCGGGCGACCGAGGCGGGCACGCGTCGCGCCACCGCGTCCCAGTCACCGCGGACCGCCGCGGTGCGCACGTCCGAGGACGAGACCTCGGGCAGCGCGCAGTCGATGGCGTCCGCGTAGCCGCTGCGCGGCACGATCAGCGGCGAGAAGCGGGCTTCGATCTCGTCCCATCGATGCCATCGGCGCGTCTCCCCCCGTCGAACGATGTCGGATCCGATCACCAGCCGGACCTGCGCGCCAGGATTGCGCGCCGCGACCGCCTCGAGCAGCCGCAGCGAGAAGCTCGGGACCTCCGGGTCGGCCCCGGCGAGCTCCCGCTCCAGATCCGTGACCTCGGCGAAGCTGCCGTGGTGGCGCATGGCCGCCCGGGTCCACGCGAGCCGCTTGGCGAAGGGCGTCTTGGTGCCCTTGGCCAGCGGGTGGTCGAACACCGGCGCCACGACCACGCGGTCGAGCTGGCCCTGGGCCTGCAGTAGGGAGACGAGCATGACGTGCCCCAGATGGGGCGGGTCGAAGCTGCCGCCGAACACCCCCACGACGGGGTGATCTCGCGGTTCGGATGAGGAGACCATGGTCGGTGCGTAGAGGTTGTGCCGCGGCGGTGGGCGCGGGCAACCCCGAACACGGATCTGCCGATGCTGCACACCAGCACAGTCAGTGGCCGCGCGGGGAACGAATCCGGACCCTGCGCCGTGAAACACCGACCCCCCCACCCCGCCAGCGCCGGCCCAGACCAAGGGCGCGAAAGCGCGAGGCGCGGCGTTGACACACCTCTCACCCTGTCACTATTGTTCCGCGCTGGGGAAGCTTGCCAAGGCTTGCCCCGCGTACCGCTTGGCGAACGATCGAGGGACGAGCCTTGAGCACACCGAAGAAACCCGGAACCGACCTGGCCGCCCTCAAGGCGCGCCTCGCAAAGAAGAACAAGAAGGCCGAGCCCGAGCCGGCGCCTCCGCCCGCTGCTGCGCCTGCTCCCGAAGCGCCCGCAGCACCGGCGCCGCAGGCTGCTCCTCCGGAGCC
This sequence comes from uncultured bacterium, assembly GCA_963761755.1. Lineage (GTDB taxonomy): Bacteria > Myxococcota_A > Polyangia > Nannocystales > Nannocystaceae > CAJXVA01. The sequence goes on along the minus strand of CAVXIC010000008.1, from coordinate 726,288 downwards.
GGTCGCAACCCCGGCACCCGAAGTCGCGGCGGCTCCCGAGCCTCACGCGGTGGCGACCTATGGCGCGGGTGCACCCGCGCCTGGCCATGCTCCGGGTGCTCCGGGTGCTCCGGGTGCTCCGGCTGCTCCGGTCGCGGCAGCGCCGGTCGCCGACGATCCGTTCGGCGGCGGTGGTGGTGCCGTCGGCTTCGACCCCAGCGAGGGACTGATCGACGCCGGAGGCGAGATCCCCTCCAAGGGCAGCGCTGGGATGGCGATCTTCGTCGGCATCCTGGGCATCGGCCTGGGCGCCATCGGAGGCTTCTTCGTCTCGAAGATCATGCGCAACTCCGAGACCACCGAGGCCGCCTCCAGCAAGGGCGCCGAGATGGCCGCGGCCGTGCAAGAGATCTCCAACGCCCGGATCGACGTGTCCAAGGCGATGGACGGCTGGGAGACCAAGATGCAGACCGACCCCGCTGGCGCGGCGGCCGAGATCGATGCCGTGGTCAAGGACAAGTTCGCCCAAAAGGTGAACGTCGACCAGCTCTTCGGCTGGCAGCTCGCGGCCATCCACACCAACGGCTTGCGCCGAACCTTCGAGCTCTACGACGAGGCGACGCGTCTGCAGAAGGACCTGGGCTACCTGTCCGCGTTCTTGGCCTCGCAGGAGAAGGCCCTCAAGTCCGGGGGTGGTCCCAGCCAGTTCGGCATCAAGTTCACCGACCAAGGCGGGGTCCTCGTGGCCGCAATGGGCGCGCTGTGTGGTGCCGAGGGCGAAGAAGAGCCCTCGATGGAGACCGCGAAGCCCTGCGCCGAAGGCGAGCTGGGCAACGCGATCGGCTACAGCGTCCTCGAGACGCTCGGAGGCGAGCCGGCGAACTACCCCAAGGGCACGGGCCCCGGGCAGGTCACGCTGCTTCGCGCAGGCGGGGCGATCTACGACTACGCGGTCGGCATGGAGCCCAACCGCAACGCGCTCATCATGCGCAACCTCCTCGTCACGCGCGCCAAGGAACACCTCGAGGAAATGAACAAGGCCGAGAAGGCCGCGATCAAGGCGCTCGAGAACTACGCTGAGAACCCGACGGTGGATGGCAGCACCGAGCAAAAAGACCCCGAAGCGGAGTAAGGCTCAGGGGTCCGCGTCGGACCCCCCTTCCCGCCCCCAGCCAGAGCCCGAGACCGACGCCGGCCTCGGGCTCGATGCTTCGCGCGCCCAGTCATCGGAGCCGCAGCCGGGAGCCCCGCCTCCCGCGGAGCCCGGCCGGGTCTGGGTGACCAACCGCAGCCGGGCCGGCTTCTTCGGCTACCTGCTGCGCTTCATCGGCTACTTCGCCCTCGTCGCGCTGCTGGGACTGGCCGGGGTCGTCGTGACCGCGTATCGCCACTTCGCGAGCGGTCTGCCGCCGGTGCAGGCGATCGCCGACTACAGCCAGATGGCTCCCGGCGTCACGCGGATCTACGCCCGCGGCGGCGCCATGTTGGCCGAGCTCGCCCGTGAGCACCGCGCCTACGCGACCTACGACCAGGTGCCCGAAGACCTCGTGCATGCGGTGCTCGCCGCCGAGGACCGACGGTTCTTCGAGCACGGGGGCCTCGACTACCGCGGGCTGGCGCGGGCGATGCTCGCGAACTATCGCGCCGGCACCTTCTCGCAGGGCGGAAGTACGATCACCCAGCAGGTCGCCAAGAGCTTCACGACCGATGAGCAGACGCTGGAGCGGAAGATTCGAGAGGCCATCCTCTCCATCCGCATCGAGGCGACCCTGTCCAAAGAGGACATCCTCGAAATCTACCTCAACAAGATCTTCTACGGCCACGGCTCCTTCGGCGTGGCCTCGGCGGCGAGCCGGTACTTCGGCAAGGACCTCGAGGACCTCACGCTGGCCGAGTGCGCGCTGATCGCAGGCCTGGCCCGTGCCCCCAGCCGCTACAGCCCGGTCACCTACCCCGAGCGCGCCAAGCAGCGCCGCGCCGTGGTCCTGCAAGACATGGTCGAGGCGGGATACATCGACGCCGCCGCTCGCGATGAAGCCGACGCCGAGCCGATCACGCTGGTGTCCAAGCCCGACGTCTTCCGGGCGCGCGCGCCCCACTACGCCGAGCAGGTCCGCAAGTGGACCCAGGACACCCTGGGCGAGGACGCCATCTTGACCGACGGCCTGCAGATCGAGACCGCCCTGGTGCCGCTGGTGCAGCAGGCGGCCGAGCGCTCGGTCGACCGCGCCGTCCGCCAGATCGACGAGAAGCAGGGCTACCGAGGGCCCGTCTCCAGCATCAAGCCTGCGGACGTGCCGACCTTCGTCGAGCGCGCCAGCGCCCTGTATGGGCCCTCCGCCCTGGACACCGACACGTTCTGGAGACTCGGCGTGGTGACCGAGGTCGAGCGCGCCTTCGCGAGGGTCCAGGTCGGCACCGTCGCCTCGTTCCTGCCGGTTCGCGGCATGCGATGGGCGGCGCGCTACGATCGCAACTCGGGCGAGAACGACCAGACCATCGACGAGGCCACCGACGCCCTGATCGTTGGAGACGTCGTGTGGGTGCGGCGTGCGCCCGAGCGCTTCCAGGAGCGCGCGGCCACCGGCAACGCCGACGACCTGGTCGAGGTGGAGCTGGGACAGACGCCCCGCATGGAGGCCGCGCTGTACACCGTCGACCACCAGACCGGATACATCGAGGCCGTGCAGGGCGGGGCCGACTACGACCGCAGCCAGTTCAACCGGCCCGTGCAGGGCTGCCGGCAGCCCGGCAGCGTGTTCAAGGCGATCTACTACGCGTACGCGCTCGACACGGACAAGTACACGATGGGCTCGGTCCTCGAGGACAAGCCCTACGAGCCCGAAGCGGGCGAAGAGTGGAACCCGCAGAACATTCACGGGACCATCGAAGGCCAGGTTCTGCTGCGCAACGCCTTCATTCACTCGCTCAACCTGCCCTCGATCCGCCTCTTCCTCCGGCTGGGGGCCGACAACATCGTGCAGTGGGCCCGGCGTCTGGGCTTCACCACGGAGCTCATCGCCGACAAGGCGCTCTCGCTGGGCGCCTCGTGCGTCCAGATGGACGAAATGAGCCGCGCGTTCGGCATCTACGTCCGCGAGGGGCACAGCTGGGAGCCCACGTACGTGCGCCGCGTGACCGACAAGCGCGGCAACGTGGTGCTCGACGCCCGTCACCCCACCGACGGCGCGATGGACCTCGCCGGCCGTCTCGACGCCATGGGGCGCCTGGGCACCAAGCCTCCGACCCAGGTCATCGACCGACGGACCGCCTTCCTGATCACCCAGATGCTTCGCGACGTGGTCACCAGCGGCATCGGCCGCCGCGCCCAGAAGATCGGCGTCCCCGCCGGTGGCAAGAGCGGGACGGCGTCGAGGAACGAGTACACCACCGACACTTGGTTCGTCGGCTTCACCTCGCGCTACGTGACCGCGGCGTGGATGGGAGACGACACCTACGAGCGCTCGATGGGCGACGAAGAGGCCAGCTACACCACGGCCACGCCCCTGTGGGCCGACTACATGGAGCAGGTCGTCGCGAACATCCCCCACGACAAGGTCCCTCGCGACCGCCCCCCGGGCATCCGCAGCAAGTCGGTCACCTACATGGCCGGCGACAAGCAGCGCTCGGCCCCGATGTACTTCAAGTCCGGCACCAGCACCGACGAGTGACCCCACGCCGCCTCGTTTCGCGGGGCGTAGGCGTGCCGTTGCGCGAGCAAACGAAAAACGGCGACGTCCCCGAGGAACGCCGCCGCCTGCGTACGCGAACCCGAGCTGCTACTCGAGGCCCATCGCCTCTTTCTCGGAGCACTCCGAGATGTCGCCGTCGGAGTTGTAGCAGACGTCGGTGCCGCCCACGATGTCGTCGACCGCGTCGGTGAGGTCGCCTTCCTTGCGCCCGGTGGGCAGACGCTCGCCGATGCTCTTCTCGGCGTTGCCATCGAGGACGACCAGGCCAATCGCGCCGTGGACCGAGGTGAGGTCGAAGGAGCGGACGACGTCACCGTCTTGGGAGATCCACTCGTTGTAGCGCACCAGCGGCTCGCCGGTCTCGGCGTCGGTCTTGACCTTCTCTTCGGGCGAGGGGCCGAACCATTCGTAGAACTTCTCTTTGACGATGTCCTCGTAGCTCTTGCCTGGCCACACGTCGGTGCCGTAGGCGTACAGGACCTTCCACAGCTCGTCGTCCTTGAAGAAGTAGAACTTGCGCAGGCCCGTACCGGTGCGAACGAAGAGCATCTCTTCGCCGTTGTCGTCCTCGTAGTCGAACTGGATGAGCGAGACGCCCCAGCGATGCTTCGAGGCCTTGGTGAACTTGGTGTGATCCGCCTTGAGGGACGCGAGCTGGTCCTGACGCCAGCGACGGTTGGCGTCCTGCTCTCCGGCTCCGGCTGCGGCCTCCTGACGCTTGGTGTACTCGGTCTCGATGTCCTGCGAGAGCACCGTGTAGACCTGCGAAGGCGTCATCCCCCAGCGCATGTCCTCCATCAGGGCGTAGACCCCGTACGCGGCGCTGACCGCCGGCTTGGGGTCGACCATCTTGCACTCTTTGGTCTTGTCCTTGCCCTTGCCGGTGGTCTTGCACTTCTCGGTCGCCTTGGCGCGCTTGGCCAGCTCGGGCCGAGGCTCGGGCTTCCACTCCGCGTCCTCCTCGAGGTCGAAGCCGCCGCCGCCGTCGAGGTCGCCGCCGAAGTCGTCATCGCCGCCCGCCCCGCCCACGCCGAGCAAGTTGTTGCCGTCATCGGGGTTGGCCGTCCCCTTGTCCTTGTTGCAGCCAGCGCCGAGCGACAGCGATAGAGCCAACCCACTGAGAAGTGCTTTTGTGGACGTGTTCATGACGGTTTCGCGCGAAACTACCATGACTTCGGCGGCCGCGGCCACTCCCCGGCGGCTCAGCCGCCCTCGTGCAGCCGGGCGACGAGCGTCCGGAGCAGCTCGTGGGCAGCGCGCGGCGAAAGCTCGTCCACCTCGACGTCTGCGAGCGCGTCCAGCACCTCGGCGGCCACCCCTGGGTCCGCGCCTCCGGCTGCGACCTCGGGCACGGCGTCCGCGGACGAGGGCGAGAACAAGGACAGCTGGGGCGCTGCCCCGCCCCGGGGATCGGCCTCGAGGCGCTCGAGGATGCGGGCGGCCCGACGCAGCACCCGCGAGGGCAAGCCGGCCAGGCGACCGACCTGGACCCCGTAGCTCTGCCCCGCCGCGCCCGGAGCCACCTGGTGCAGGAACACGATCCGTCCCCGGGCCTCGTGGACCATGACGTGCATGTTGACCACCCCGCCCAGCACGTTCTGCAGCGCGCACAGCTCGTGGTAGTGGGTCGCGAACATCGTGCGGCAGCCGACCTGGTCGTGCAGGTGCTCGGTGATGGCCCAGGCCAGCGCGAGGCCGTCGAAGGTCGCCGTGCCGCGTCCGATCTCGTCGAGCAAGACCAGCGAGGCGGGCGTCGCCGCGGCGAGGATCTGCGAGGTCTCCCGCATCTCGACCATGAAGGTGCTGTCTCCGCGACCCAGGTCGTCGGCGGCACCCACCCGGGTGAAGACGCGGTCGGTCAGCCCGATTCGGGCTCGGGTGGCAGGCACGTAGCTGCCCATGTGGGCCAGGATTGTGATGAGGGCGGTCTGCCGCATCACCGTGCTCTTGCCGCCCATGTTGGGGCCGGTCAGCACCCACAGCCGCGCGGCCTCGGTGCCCGCGGCGTGAAGGTGCACGTCGTTGGGGACGAAACGGCCCGCCTCGAGCATGCGCTCCACGACCGGGTGGCGGCCGGCCTCGATGTCGAGCACCGGCTCTTCGACGACGTCGGGGCGGCAGAGGTCTTCGCGCTGCGCCACCTCGGCGAGCCCCGCGAGCACGTCGAGGGTCGCCACCGCCTCCCCGACGTCGCACAGCCGCTCGGCATGCGCGCTGACGCGGGCCCGCAGCGCCTCGAAGAGCTCCTGCTCCCGGAGCAGGGCGATCGACTGGGCGCCCAGGACCTTGGACTCCAGCTTCGCGAGCTCCTCAGTCACGTAGCGCTCGGCGTTGGCCAGCGTCTGCTTGCGCACGTACTCTTCGGGCACGCGAGCCAGATGGGCCTTGGGGACCTCGAGGAAGTAGCCGAACACCCGGTTGTGCTGAACCTTGAGCGAGGCGATCGAGGTGCGCTCGCGCTCCCGGGTCTCGATCGCCGCGAGGGCCTCGCGACCGCCGTCTCGCAGCGCCCGCTGCTCGTCGAGATCGGGGTCTGCCCCGGTGCGGATCATCCCGCCTTCGCGGGTGTGGGACGGGGGCTGCTCGACCAGCAACGCCTCGAGATCGGCGAACACGTCCTCGAGCAGGTCGTCCCCGAGCGAGAGCAGGTCCGGCACCCGGCGATCGGTGCGGCGCCCGGCGAGCTCGTTCAAGAACGACTCCAGCTCCGGCAGCACCGCCAGGGAGTTTCGCAGCGCGGCCAGCTCCCGCGGGTTGACCGAGCCCAGCCGCGCGCGGGCGGTCAGGCGCACCACGTCGCGAACGTCCTTGAGGCGGGACTGCAGCTCGGCCCGCAGCGTGGGCTCGGCGACCAGCGCATCGATCGCGTCGAGCCGGTCGGCGATGACCTGGCGATCGCGCGAGGGTGCGCCGAGCCAGCGCCGGAGCATGCGGCCGCCCATCGCCGTCTTCGTGCCATCGATCGCCCACAGCACCGACCCCTTGCGCAAGCCGTCGCGAAGCGTTCTGAACAGCTCCAGGTTGCGGATCGACGTCTCGTCGAGCACGAGGTGCCGGGCCGGTTCGTGCCGACGCAGGCGATGCAGCAGCAGGGTCTGGCCGGGCTGCGTCGCCTCGGCGTACGCGAGCACCGTGGCCGCCGCGACCTCTTCGGGCTCGCGCAGCGCCGCGGTGCCCGACTCCTCGGCCAGCGCCCTCACCCGGCGACGCTCCGCCGCCGGAGGCATCTGGGCATACTCCAAGCGCGGCACGTCGGGGGCCAGCGCGTCGCGCAGCCAGCCGTGGAGCGACTCGTCGGCCAGCACCTCGCGGGGATCGAAGCGCGCCAGCTCGGCCTGGGCCGCTTGCTTGGTGTCGGCCCACAGCACGAAGTAGTCGGCGCTCGAGATGTCGCACAAGGCCAGGGCCACCCCACCCTCGGCCACCACCACCGCCGCCAGATAGTTGGGCACCCCTGGCTGCAGGTGCTCCTCGTCCACCAGCGCGCCGGGCGTGACGACCCGGACCACCTCGCGGTGCACGATGTTGGGGCCCTTGCGCTTCTTGGCCTCCTCGGGGGTCTCCATCTGCTCGCAGATGGCCACCTTGAGCCCGCGCTCCACCATGGTGCGTAGGTACCCGCCCAGCGCGTGGTAGGGGATCCCAGCCATCGGGACCGGGTCCGCCACGCCCTTATCCCGGGTCGTCAGCGCAATGTCGAGGATCGGCGCGACCTCGACGGCGTCGTCGAAGAAGAGCTCGTAGAAGTCCCCCATCCGGAACATCAGGATCGCGTCCGGGTAGTTCGCCTTGATGCCGAGGAACTGCCGCATGACCGGCGTGTCGGCGGAGTTGTGAGGGGCAGGCACGGGAGGATCGAGTACCTCAGGGCCCCCGAACCACGCCACCGAGGACATGGCTGCGGGATTACCGCAGCCTCCCTAGCGCTCCAGCAGCTTGAAGTTCCCCTCCCGGGCAGCCGAGCCGTTGGCCGCCCGGCAGGTCTGGCTGCCCTCCGTCGAGAACCCGAGCTTCCCGTAGGTCTGCAGGCACATGTAGACCCACGCCCCGTTGCGCTTGGAGATCTCCAGGCCGCGGCTGTAGTTGGCGCTCGCCCCTGGCCTGGCCTGGCCCCACTTGGGAAACGCGGGCTTGGCCGGGTCGGACGCGAGATGGATTTCGAAGCTCTGGCTCTTGCCCGCCTTCACGCTGCCCGAGCCGTCGAGGTAGGTGAAGCTGCAGTACACCGACAGCCCTTGCGGGCCCGTCGATTTGTGCAGCGTGCCGGGCCACTTGGTGCCCAGCAGCGTATGCGAGCGACACAGCGGCGTCGGACCACTGCGCGTGATGTACGTCGGCATCTCGGGCAGGTTGTCGCCGCGTCCGGGGCTCCACCACGTGTTGGCCTGGGTCGGGATGGTGACGACGTGCTTGAGGATGCTCCATGTGGACACCCCGGTCAGCCGTCCCATCATCCAGACCTTGCAGTTGGGCAGCGGGGCGGTCGAGTGCACGGAAGGGATGTCCATCACGCCCGCGATCTCCTGGTTGCCGACCTTGGCCAGGCACAGCGCCTCGAGTTTACCGTCCACCCGGACCTTCACCGCCGCCTGCGGCAGCCGGCCGCGCGCCCGGGTCATCCGGTCGGACTCCGCGGTGTAGCGCCCCTTGTGCTCTAGCGCCCGCGCCCCTTGGGCGACGCTCTCGCCCAAGCACGTCATGCGCCACCGGTTGCCCTCCTTGACCGGGACCGCCCCACCGATGCGGCCGTCGCTGGTCCGGCACACCGGTGAGAGCCGCGACCCGGTGTTCGTCGGGATCGACCCACCCACGTAGTCGATCGACCGCTTGAACAAACCGTCGTGGACCTCGGCGTCGCCGACGGAGATGGCCGACCACACCTGCCGCTCGATCCGCCAGTTGTCGGCGGCCTCGGCGGACGAAGCCGCCGTCGATGCGAGCGCGAAGACGAGCAGTGGGAGCAGGGTTGTTCTGGTCACGCTGTCCCTACGCGGGCCAGCGGCGCGCTCCCTCAGGGCGCGTCTTCTTTTTCTTTCGCTGCGGTCGAGGCGGCACGGCGCCGCCTCGGGTCGGCCCTACTTGCGGACCACGTAGGCGATGATCTTCTCTTTGCTCTCGAAGTTCTCCTTGGCCGCGATGCCCTCGGCCCAGGTGTCGAAGGACCCGGCCCGAACGCGGTGCCACAGACGGCCCTTGACCTCTTGCGACTCCACGCGAACCGCGTGTCCCTTGGCCTTGAGATCGGCGGCGAAGGCCTCGGCCTGATCGCGCTGGGCGAATGCCTTCATCTGCAGGGTGAACGTTCGTCCGTCGCCAGCGGAGCTCTTGCTGCTCTTCCCCGACGAGGCGAGCGCGGTCGGCTCGGCCGGCGCGGGCTTCTTCGGGGAAGGCTTGGCCGCGGCCTTCGTCTCGACCGCTTTGGGCTCGGGCTTGGGCTCGGGCTTCGGTGCCGCCTTCGGTGCCGTCTTCGGTGTTGGCGCGGCCTCGGGCGTCGTGTCTTGGTCGAGCGCTTCGGCTTGGGCGGCGAGCGCTTCGGCTTCGAGGTCGCGGGTCGGCGGGACCGCGTCCATCTCCGAGGTCTTGAGCCCCTGCTGGAAGCTCAGGTGCGTCGCAGCCTCGCCGTGGCCATCGAGGATCGACAGCGAGTCGGCCGACAGCGCCGCCACCTCACCGCTGGGTCCGACCTCGACCCGGCGACCGACCATGACGCCCAGGGCGAACACGAAGCACCCCACCACGCTCAGGCCGAAGAACAGGAAGAAGATCTGACGGTTGTCGAGGTTGAGTTCGACCTTGTCTTTCCACTTGTGCATCTCTCGCATCGGGGTCCTCCGTTGGTAGGAGATCTCGAGAAGATCTCTTCCTCAGGGGTACGCGAGGCGACGATGTGCGACAAAAAAGTGGAGACCGCCTACTGAACGATCTTGAGGGTTGGCGCCGGGTCTCGAAGGGTGGGCAGCGCCTTCTCTTCGGGCACCTCGCCGGCGGGGTTGGTCCCGCGGCGCTTGATCTCGGTGGTCGGCGGATAGTTGAGGTCCCACGACTCGGTCTTGATGACCTCACCGGCCTGCATGAACTTGCGCTCACGCTTGAGCTTGAAGCCCCGACGTCCCCGCTGAGCCAGCCGCTCGACGCCCGACCGCAGCCGCGCGTCGTCGCGCCAGACCGTCCCGTAGGGCAGCGACTCATCGAGCGTGCGCTCGAACGCGACCTGGTAGGGCCGACGCGGGCCCAAGACCTCGGCGTGCACCTTGCCCGACGAGACGGTCATGTGCAGCACGACGGGGAAGTCGTAGGGGTTGCGCAACTTCAGGTCGACGCTGGGCCAGACCACCGTGCTGTCCAGCCCCATGTCCACGTAGCTGCTCGGGCGCGAGTGCGGCCGGGCGGAGACGACCTCGAGGCCGCCGAAGAACCCGGCGCCGAACAGCGTGGAGCTGACCTGGCAGATCCCGCCGCCGAGGACGTCGACGAGCTGGCCCCCGGAGATGCCGGTGCCGTAGCGGTAGCCGTTCTCGGCGGAGCGGTCCCCGACGGTCCCGTTGAAGGAGAAGACCTCGCCAGGGGCGAGCACGAGCCCGTCGATCGCCGTCGACCCCACCTTGAGGTTGTGCGTCCGGTCGTGATGTTCGGTGTCGGTGCGGTAGGGCGTGTCGAAGCTGCCGAGCACCACCGAGATGTCGAGCGACTCCGCGACGGCGGCCAGCGGGTCCTCCACCCGCGGCTTGCGGGCGACGACCAGCTCGACCGACGCGGCGCCCGAGGCCAACCCGGTGGCGATCGCCGACAAGGAGTCGTAGGCGAGCAGCGAGGTGCCCGCGCGCGCAGGCAGCACCTTGCGTCCCTCGTAGTCCAACCGCGTGGGCAGCGAGGGCGTCTCGACCGATGGCGCCAGCGTCTGCAGCTGCTCGAGCGCCAGGCTCTCGTCGAAGTTGTAGGTGACCGGGATGTCGATGCCGCCGCGGCTGGCGACCAGGCGCGCCTGCAGGTCGTAGAGCACCGCGCCCGATCGACCGACCTCCACCGCCGCGACCACGGCTCGCTCCACCTCGGCGGTCGCGCCCAGCTGCGCTGCGGTCGTCTCGACCGAGGCCTCCCCTGCGCGCAAGACCAGGGCCCGCTCGATCGCGGTGTCTCCGGCCAGGACCGCCTTGGCGAGCAGGGCGTCGCCGTGGGTGCCGCTGGCGTCCAGCCCCGCGATGCGAACGCCCTCGACGACGGTCGCATCGGCCTGCCCTGCCGCCCAGGCACCGTGCACGGACGCTGCTCCAAGACCCAAACCCGCCAACAGCGCGAGTCCCTCGACGCGCGCGGCCAAGCGGCGCATCACCGAGGGTCCCTCGGGCACCGGGGCGTCCGCGGCGTCGGGACGGTTCGAGGACCACGGGCGACGCGGCGCCTTCGCGGACGAGGCGGTCCTCAGAGCGACTTCGGTCATCGCCCACGACCCTAGGGGTCCCACCTTCCGCGGCCAAAAAACGCGCGATGGGGAACCTCGGGCCGGCGCGGCTGTCCACTGTATTCGCCCCGAGTCGCGCTCGAGGGTCACTGCAAGGAGCCCAGGCCAACCGCTGGGAATTGAACTCCTTTCGCGCCGCGGAGCGGATCCGCGTCCCCAGCCGCGCTATGAGTAGGACGATGACGGAGCCCCACACGCCCACCACACACGTTCGGGTGGACCGCCCCCTGCCGGCATGGGTCAAGCTGTGGACCCTCGTGATCTTGGCCAACCTCGGCGGCTTCGCCGCGGCGATCTGGGTCGCGGGCAGCATCCGCGCGATCCCGTCGTCCTCGGGCGTGGAGACGGCCCTGATGTTCGGCTACTACGCCGCGATGGCGGTGGTCGCGGTGTTCGACGCGCTGCTGCTCGACGAGCTGCTCCTCAAGGGCAGCTTTCGCAAGACCCATATTCAAGGACGCGTCGCCCGGCTGGGGACGCGGGGTGCCGCCGGCGGCGACGTCGAGGAGGTGGCCGCCTCGATGCAGCGCACCACGATGAGCTTCCCCTTCCTGCTCCTGGTGTGCGGCGGCCTGACCTACGTCCTGTTCAACCTCGTCAACCACGACTTCGACCCCTACTACCGCCGCGTCGGCCGACACGTCACGACCATGCACCTGGGCGCGCCTGCGGAGCAGATCGAGGCCGTCCGCACGCTGTCGATCCGTCGCGAGCCCCAGGTCCTGCCCGCGCTCCAGTGGCGCGTGGGCCAGGGCGGCGAGCCGGCGGCGTGGGCCGCCTGGGCCCTGGGCCGCTTCACCGACCTGCCCACCCGGCGACCGCTGAAGGCTCCGCTGGTCGCCGCCTCGCGCAGCGAGGATCCGCTGGTGCGCCGGGAGGCTCTGGTCGCGTTGGGCCGCATCCAGCACCGCGCGGCCGACGAGGCGATCCACGCCGAGATTCGGGCGCAGCGGGACCGTGAGGAGGTCGTCGACGGCCGGCTCCTGTACGCGCTGGGTTCGATTCAGACCCTCTCTTCGGTCCCGGTGCTCGAAGACCTGCTGCACACCGCGGCGCCCCGGACCCAGCGCTTGGCCGCCTGGGCGCTTGCGCAGCACCGAGATCAGCGCGGCGGTCGCAGCGTGGTCACGATCCTCGAGGCCCGGCTGCCCACCGCCTCCCACGAGGTCCAGTGCGCCATCGTGCACAGCCTGGGCATTCTCGCCGACGAACGCTCCAACCTGGCTCTCATGGACGCCTACGATCGCGCGTCCCCGGCCGACCGCGCCAGCATCTGCGCACGCTTGCAGCTGAGCATGCGTCCCGATGCCGACCCCGACGATCGCGTCGACCTGTTCATGCCGCAAGACAGCTTCGCGATGAAGGTCATCTTGTCGATGGCCCAGATGCGCGCGACCAGCGACGACGTTCGGGCCCGCGCCGAGCCTTGGCTCGAACGCATCATCGCGGATGAAGAGACCACGCCCACGGCGCGGGAATCAGCGCGGGGGCTGCTCGCGGGCATTCGAAGCGGGCGGGACGACAACGCATCGCCGAGCGTCGAAGAAGCTCTGGGCATCTGACAGGGTTCGCGCATTCTTCCGGACCCCTCGACGGTTCGCGGTAGCCTTCCGATGTGGACGTGCTTGCCGAAGGCGCTGAGCTCGACGCCGGGGACCTGGCGGCCCCGGGTGCGGCCGGGGGCTCGCCCATCCGGATCCGCGCGCCGCTGACCGAGCTGCCGCACGGGGTCTGCTACCGCGCCCGCCAAGACGGGGTCGCGCTGCTCGTCACGGTCTTCGATCCTGTGTTCTCGGCGGACCTGGGCGTCTATGCCGGTCTTCGGCGAGACCTCGAGGCGGCCGGAGGCCGGATTCATCGGGGCCTGCTGCCGCTGTATGGCTTCGGTCGTGCGGGACGATGGATGCTCATGCTCGAGCACGATCCCGGCGGGACCTCGTTCCGGACCTTCATCGAGCACCGCCTCGCCCGCGGTCGTCCCCTCGACGCCGAAGCCGCCTTCACCCTGATCGGCCACCTGTGCAACGCGCTGACGGCCCTGCACCCGGAGGTCATCCACGGCTACGTCACGCCCGACACCACCTACGTCAGCGAGTCGGGTCGGGTGTTCCTCTCGACCGCTGCGCTGGGTCGCTGGCTCTCGCGAACCCCCGGCTTCGCCCGACACCGGCAGGCCGGACGCTTGTCCAACATTCCGCCCGAGCAGCTGCTCGCCTCGCCCAAGCTCACCCCGGGCACCGACATCTTCGCCCTGGCGGCTCTGTTCATGGAGATGGTGACCGGACGCGCCCTCGCCGAGGCGGGACAGCCGATTCATACGCTGGGCCTAGTTGGACCGCCGGACCTCCTGATGTGCCTCGAGCGCGCGACGGCGCCCTCGCCCTCGGCCCGCCCGCCGGACGTCGCCACGTTCAAGGACGAGCTGGCCGAAGCGCTGCGCGAGGGGCCCCTGCAGCGTCACGGCCCCGCGTCCGCCCCCATCCCGCCCCCGCCGCGTGCGATGCTCCCGAGCGCGGGCCCCCCACCCGCGCCGCCGCGCAGCATTCCCCCTCCCCCGCCCGCGCCGCCCCGCCGCGCGCCACCGCCGCCCCCGGCCAGCGCCAGCTCGTCGATGCTCGGTCTGTCCCTCGAGGACATGGACCTTGCAGCGCAGCGACTCGAGACGCTCGACGGACTCCCCGGGGGCATCCACCACGTGGGCGACGACATCGCGCCCGCAGGGCCGGGCGAGAGGCCCAAGGCAGACGCGGACTCGGGCTTGAACACGGCGCAACCCGGACGCGCGTACTTCCTGGTCCGCGGCGTCGCGATCGAGGGCCCGATGCCCTTCTCCGACCTGACCACGCGGGCCGCCGACGGTCTGCTGTCGATGGACGACGTCGTGCAGGACCGGACCAGCGGCGCGGAGCAGCGCGTCGCCACCATCGCCGGCTTGCGGCGACTGCTCGAGACGGCCGACGAGCGCGCCGAGCTGCGCCGCTTCGCCAAGCAGCGGGCCGCGCCCCGCACGGGCCCGCGTCCAGCCCTTCCGCCGCGGGCGCCACGAGATCGCCGCGGGCTGTACACCGCGCTGTGGGTGGTGCTCGCCCTGGGTGCGTTCGCAGGCGCGGCGCTGTGGTTGATACAGCGCTCGGGCTAGAAGCTCGCTATGTCTTGGGCGATCGGAGCGTCCCGGGACGCTCCGACTGCGTGGGCGTCCCGGGACGCTCCGACTGCGTGAGCGTCCCGGGACGCTCCGACTGCGTGGGCGTCCCGGGACGCTCCGACTGCGTGGGCGTCCCGGGACGCTCCGACTGCGTGGGCGTCCCGGGACGCTCCGACTGCGCGGGCAGGTTCAGCCACGGCTCGACCCGCTGTGGCGTCGCGGGGTCCTCCCCCCGCAAGAACTGCTCGAGGTGAGGCAGGCTGTCCTGCCCCCAGAACAGCTCGCCGTCGACTTCGTAGGTTGGGACCCCGAACACGCCCCGCGCGAAGGCCTGCTGGGTGCGCAGGCGCAGACCTTCCTTGACCTCGATCGCGCCGGCGTCCTCGACGAGGCGCGCGCCGGGCAGGCCCGCCCGGGTCAGCACCTCGGCAACCGTCGCGGGATCGGTGATGGCTTCGCCGCTCGCCCACACCCGCGCGAACAGGACATCCACGATCGCGCGCTGCTGCGACGCCGGGCCGGGGAGGCTGGCGATGCGCAGGCCCAGCAGCGGGTTGAAGGGGTGCGCCGGCGGCGGCTTCAGCGGCACGCCGCGCTCGGCCGCCAGCCGAAGCACGTGCTTGAAGGTGTACAGGCGCTTGGGAGGAATCTCCGCCGGGCCCTTGTGGCCCCATCCGTCCAGCAGCGCCGCGAACAGGATCGGTTGAACGTCCAGGGTCAGCCGATGGCGGGCCGCGAAGTCGTGCAACCCCGTCCACGCCAGATAGGCGTAGGGCGAGATGAAGTCGAAGCTGAATCGGAGCGTACGCGTCATCGTGGCGCGATGGTACCGTCCGGACGTGCGACTGCCCGTACGCATTGCGCTGCTCGCTTCGCTGCTCGCGCTCCCCAACGCGGCCTGGGCCGAGCCCGAGCGGTGGCCCAGCTGGCCCAGCGAAGTCGACCGCGCGGCGTGGCCTCTGCTGGACGCCGACGCGGCCAGCCACGACCGAGATCGCACCACCGCGGTCATCCGCCTGCAGGAGTTCCCCACCCCGCTGATCGAAGACGCGCTGCAGATCGCGCTCGACGACCCCTCGGTGCAGGTGGTGCGCGAAGCCCTGCGCATCTGCTATCTGCGACGGGCGAGCGTGTGCCTGCCGGCCGCCACGAAGCGCTTCCGAGACGAGCGCGAGCCCAGCCTGCGGGCGGCGGCGCTGCGGGTGCTGGCGACCGATCCCCGCGGCGAACGCCTCGATCTGATGCTCGAGGCCTTACTCGACCCCTCCGAGACCGTGCGGGCCGAAGCCGCGCAGCTCGCCGGCTGGGCACCGCTGCGCGGGGAGGCGCTCGAGCGCACCCGCCGAGCGCTGCTCGCCAAGCTGTCCGACTCCGCCTCGGCCGTGCGCGACCGGGCCGTCACGGCCCTGGGGCTGCAAGGCCCCGCCGACGGCACCCTCGCGATCGCGCGCCTGCTCGAAGACCCCGAGCCCTCGGTTCGCGCCTCGGCTGCCACGGCCCTGGGGCACCTGCACGACCCGCGCGCCGAAGCTGCGCTGCTGCGCGCGATCGAGGGCCAGAACGAGGGGAACGTGACCCGGGCGATGCTCACCGCCTACGCCCGAATTCCCGGGGCGTCGGTCGGACAGCGCCTGCTGGGGTTCCTCGATGACCCGCCGCCGGGGGTCGGCACGCTGACGGTCGCCGAGGCGATCGGTGACCGTCCCGCGCCCGACCCGGAGCTCATCGACGGGCTCGTCGAGCGCCTGCGTGACGACGCGCTGGAGGAGGCAGCCCGCCGGGCGCTGCTGTTCATGGGCGAGGATGCGCTGCCTCGCCTGGAGGCAGCGCTGGCGCGCGGCCTCGGCCCCCGTCTCGATGCAGAGGTGCGCCGCTTGGTCCTGGCCGTCTCCCCCCTGCCCTCGCAGGACATCTCGCCCGATCTGCCCGACCTCTCGGACCGCGCGGCCTGGGTTGCCGCCCTGACGATCGGCCCGCCCGTGGAGCGCATGCGGCACGCGGCGGCCTTGGGATCACAGGACCCGCCATGGCTGGTCGGCCTGGCCCACGCTCGCATTGGGCGGGGATCCTTCGAGACCGCCCAGCCCTTCATCCTCGCGCTGGCCTCGATGCCGCGTCCGGTCTCGTTTCGCGACGACACCGTGCTGCCGTGGAGCCGACTTGCGCACTGGGCTCTCGACCATGGTCGCTCGGTCGACGACCGCTGCGTGGCCACGCTCGCCCTGGGCCGCGCCGGTGGTCGGCGGGCCCGCGCCCAGGCACGCGCGACCCTCGAAGCGCTCGCCGGCGACCCTTCGGCGCAGCTGCGGACCTGCGTCGTGTGGGCCGCGCGCGATCTGGCGCCCGAGCTGACGGCCCAAGGCGTGCTCGATGACGACGCCCGGCCCCGCGCCGCTGCGGCGCTGCTGCTGGGGAGCGGCGACCGGGCCGCGGCGCTCCAGGCCCGCCGAGCCCACCTGGGCATCGTCGACCCCGACCCGCACGTCCGGGCAGCCGCCCTCGCCGCCGTCACCTCGGGGCCGCCCGAGCTGGTCATCGAGCCGCTGGAGGCCTCGCCGTGGGCCGAGCCTGCGCTGTGGATGCAGCCCGACGGGGTCTGGGTGCCCGCGCTCGGCAGCCGCCCCGGTCGATGGGGCTTGCGGCTGCCCGTGGCTCAATCGCAACGATAACGGTCAAGCACTTTGCCCCAGGCCAGCAATACGACACTTTTTATGTCAAAACGTCGCATTCGGGTGTCATTGCCGAGCGGCGATCGGACGCTGATGGTCCAACTGCCGAGGATGACGTCTGTTTTCGAGTTGGGCACGTCCTTGCTTCGTAGGGGGACATGGACGCTGCTGCTCAGTTCTCCGACCTCGCGCTCCCCCACCTCCCCCGGCTGTACCGGCTCGGTCTGCGCCTGACGCACCAGCCCAGCGAGTCGTCGGACCTGGTGCAGGAGGCGCTGACCCGGGCCTGGGCCAGCTGGTCGTCGTTCGATCGCTCCGGCAGCCTGGGCGCCTACCTCTCGCGGATTCTCTACAACGCGTTCGTGTCCCGGCACCGCCACCAGCGGGTCGTGTTCACGACCACCGCTCGCCCGGACCTGGTCGAGCATCTGTTCGACCGCCACCGCATGGACGAGGCCGACGCCCCAGAGCAGATGTGGCATCGCGACGAGCTCTCGGACGAAGTCGTCGCGGCCCTCGAAGCCCTCCCCTCCCACTACCGCGAGGTGGTCGAGCTCGTCGACCTGGCCGGCATGGCCTACAAGGAGGCCGCGGATCAGCTCGAGATCCCGCTGGGCACGGTCATGTCCCGCCTGCACCGGGCCCGCAAGCTCATGCGTGGGGAGCTGACCGAGTACGCGGCCCACTATGGGTTCGCTGCTGCGGCCTGAGGCCCTTGGGGAGGAGATCCGGAGGCGCGCACAGTTTGCGCGCAATGTGAGTCTCTTCCCATCCTCGTCGCTCTCGCCGGAGACGCGTCCCGAGCCCCGAGTTTTGCGCAGAGTCCGCCAGGACCTCGAAATGCCGCTAGAGCCGGCCGTTCTCGGGGTCCTGGCATTTTCGTGGCACGTCCGCGAGGGTGGATCGAGCCCCGACCCATGCGGTCGCTGGGCCCGCCGGTGACCCCATAGGCGCCAATGGAGCCGCCCACGCGGTCGCAATGGGTCTTTCCATCCAGGCGCGGACCCCATAGAACGCTCTCACAGATGGGCGCGCACAAAATCAAGCTCGGCCTCGATCTGCCGATCACGGGCGAGCCGCGGCAAGAGATCCACGAGGGACGTGCGGTGGGCTCCGTCGCCATCATCGCGGCCGACTACATCGGCATGCGACCGGCGATGGCCGTGAAGGTCGGAGACACCGTCAAACGTGGTCAGCTCCTGTTCGAGGACCGCAAGACACCCGGGGTCCGCTTCACCGCCCCCGGAGCCGGAACGGTGGCTGCGGTCAATCGCGGGGCACGTCGCGCGCTGCAATCGGTGGTCATCAAGCTCTCCGACGCGGAGTTTGCCGGCGAGACCGATGCAGAGCAGATGCAGTCCTTCGACGCGTTCACGGGCAAGGACCCCGCCGGCCTCGGCCGAGACGAGGTCGTCGCGCTGCTGGTCGAGTCGGGGCTGTGGACCGCGCTGCGCGGCCGACCGTTCTCCCGCACCCCGGCCCCCTCCGCCGACGCACCGCACTCGATCTTCGTCACGGCATCGGACACGCATCCCCTGTGCCCCGACGTCGACGTGGTCATGGCTGGTCGCGAAGACGACTTCCGCCGGGGCCTCGACGCGGTCGCTCGGCTCACCGAGGGCAAGACCTACCTGTGCAAGATGGCCGGCACCGCGGTCTCGGCCGGGAACGCCCAGGGCATCACGGTCGAGGAGTTCGCCGGCCCGCACCCCGCGGGCACGGTCGGCCTGCACATCCACAAGCTCGACCCGGTATTCCGTCAGAAGACGGTCTGGCACCTGGGCTACCAGGACGTGATCGCCATCGGTGAACTGTTCCGAACCGGCACGCTGCCCGTCGAGCGCATCGTGTCGCTGGCCGGACCCCTGGTCGACCGGCCGCGGCTGCTTCGCACGCGGCTCGGCGCGTCCATCGACGACCTCACCGCAGGACGCGAGCTGCTCAAGCCCGAAGGCGAGATGCGCATGCTCTCCGGCTCGGTGCTGCTCGGCCGCGACGCGCAAGGAGAGATCCACGGCTACCTGGGCCGCTACCACCAGCAGCTCAGCGCGCTGGCCGAGCCGCACGAACGCGAGTTCATGCGCATGGTGATGCCCGGCATGGACGTCTACTCCACCGTCCGCGCCTTCGTCGGCGCGATCCTCCACCAGGTGGCGCCGCGCAAGTTCGCCTTCGACGCGTCCGCGAACGGCAGCCACCGCGCCATGGTCCCCATCGGCATGTACGAGCGGGTCATGCCCATCGACGTGATGCCGACCCACCTCCTGCGCGCGCTGCTGGTCAACGACACCGTCTTCGCAGAAAAGCTCGGCGTGCTCGAGCTGGACGAAGAAGACGTCGCCCTGTGCAGCTTCGTGTGCCCCTGCAAGAACGACTACACCACTGCCCTGCGTGAAACGCTGAGCATCATCGAGAAGGAAGGCTGATGGATTTCCTCCGAAAGATTTTTGACCGGATCGAGCCGATGTTCGGCAAGGGAGGGGAGTTCGAGCGCCTCTACCCGCTGTACGAGGCGGCCGATACGATCCACTTCTCCCCCCTGGACCGCGCCAAGGGCTCCGCCCACGTGCGGGACGGCCTCGACCTCAAGCGCTTGATGCTCACGGTCATCGCCGCGCTCGTGCCGTGCATCCTGTGGGCCCTGTACAATACCGGCTACCAGGCAGCGCTGGCGGTCGAGGGCGCAGCGGCGCGGCTGGACACGTGGCAGGACATCGTCTTCTACGACATGCTCCGCTTCACGGCCGACTCCACCGACATCGTCGGATGCATCATCCACGGCGCGATCTACTTCGTGCCGGTGTACGTCACCGGGCTGGCGGTCGGCGGTCTCATCGAGGCTACGTTCGCCATCGTCCGCAAGCACGAGATCACCGAGGGCTTCTTGGTCACCTCGATGCTCTTCCCGCTGACGCTGCCGCCGACCATTCCGCTGTGGCAGGTCGCGCTGGGCATCGCCTTCGGCGTCATCATCGGCAAGGAGGTCTTCGGTGGCGTCGGCATGAACGTGCTCAACCCCGCGCTGACCGGTCGGGCGTTCCTGTTCTTCGCCTACCCGGCGCAGATCTCCGGTGACCAGGTCTGGATCGCCGCGGACAACCTCGCCGCAGACGGCTACTCCGGCGCCACCTACCTGGCGCGCGCCGCCGAGAGCGGTATGGCCGCGCTGACGGATGAGGTCTGGTGGAACAGCTTCTTCGGGCTCATCCCCGGCTCGATGGGCGAGACCTCGACGCTGGCGTGCTTGCTGGGCGCAGGCATCCTCATCTTCACGCAGATTGGGTCATGGCGAACCATGCTGGGCGTGCTCGTCGGTACGCTCGCGATGGCCTCGCTGCTCAACACCGTGGGCTCCGACACCAACGGCATGTTCGCGGTCCCCTGGTACTTCCACGTGGTCATCGGCAGCTGGGCGTTCGGCACAGTGTTCATGGCCACCGACCCGGTCAGCTCGGCATTCACCGAGAAGGGCAAGCTCATCTACGGCTTCGGAATCGGAGTGATGGTGATCCTCATCCGGGTCATCAACCCCGCCTACCCCGAGGGGATGATGCTCGCGATCCTGTTCATGAACATCTTCGCGCCCCTCATCGACCACTTCTTCGTGCAAGCGAACATCAAGCGAAGGGAGAAGCGATATGGCCTTTAGTAGCGGCTACATCATCGGTTTCGCGGGCGCCGTGTGCGTCGCCTGCTCGATCTTCGTCGCCGGATCCGCGGTCGCGCTCCGGGACAAACAGGACCTCAACGCCATCGTCGACAAGCAGACGCAGGTGCTCAAGGTCGCCGGCCTGGCCAAGGAAGGCGACGCCTTGACGGCCGCTGAGGTCACGCAGCGCTTCGAGGAGAACCTCGTCCCGCGCGTCATCGACCTGCAGACCGGCGAGTACGTCGAGGACGTCGACGCCAAGGCCTTCGACATGCAGGCGGCGATGAACGATCCCGACCGCAGCATCGACGCGCCGGCCAACGACGCCAAGGTGCAGCGTCTGCCCACCCAAGGTCTCGTCTACGAGCTCAAGGGCGAGGACGAGCGCATCTCGGCGATCATCTTGCCCATCCAGGGCAAGGGCCTGTGGTCCACGCTCAAGGGCTTCATCGCCCTGCAGCCGGACACCACCACCGTCTCGGGGCTCACGTTCTACAGCCACGCCGAGACCCCCGGGCTCGGTGGCGAGGTCGACAACCCCAAGTGGAAGGCGCTGTGGCCCGGCCGCAAGATCTTCGGCGATGACGGCGACGTCAAGATCGCCGTCATCAAGGGCCAAGCGGGCCCGGCGAGCGAAGACCCCTACCGGGTCGACGGCCTCTCGGGGGCCACGATCACCAGCCGCGGCGTCTCGCACCTGGTCCAGTTCTGGGTGAGCGACGAGGCGTTCGGCCCCTACCTCGGCAAGATGCGAGAGCGCAACGGGAAGTAAACGACATGGCCAAACCGTCCAAAATCGTTCTCGACCCCCTCTTCAACGAGAACCCGATCGCACTGCAGGTGCTCGGGGTCTGCTCGGCCCTCGCGGTCACGACCAAGATGGAGACCGCGCTGGTCATGTCCGTCGCGGTCACCGTGGTGCTCATGGCCTCCAACGGCGCCATCTCGGCCCTGCGGAACATGATCCCGCCGAGCATTCGCATCATCGTTCAGCTGACGATCATCGCGTCGCTGGTCATCATCGTCGACCAGGTGCTCAAGGCCTACGTCTACGAGATCAGCAAGCAGATGTCGGTCTTCGTCGGCCTCATCATCACCAACTGCATCGTCATGGGTCGCGCGGAGGCCTTCGCGATGCAGAACACGGTCAAGGACAGCGTCCTGGACGGCATCGGCAACGGGCTGGGCTACTCGCTCATCCTCCTGGTCGTCGGCGCCTTCCGGGAGATCTTCGGGTCCGGCTCCTTCTTCGGGGTCCAGCTGCTCCCGGTCACCACCGAGGGTGGCTGGTACCAGACCAACGGCCTGATGGTCCTCGCGCCCTCGGCGTTCATCCTCATCGGCATCTTCATCTGGGTGCTGCGCACCTTCAAGACCGACCAGGTCGAAGCAGAGTAGAGACGGAGCCAAACCGATGGAGCACTATCTCAGCATTCTGGCGAAGACCATCTTCGTCGAGAACATGGCCCTGGCGTTCTTCCTGGGCATGTGTTCGTTCCTTGCAGTCTCGAAGAAGATCGAGACCGCCATTGGCCTCGGCGGCGCCGTCATCTTCGTGCTGGCCGTCACGACGCCGATCAACAACCTGATCTACAAGGGCCTGCTCCAAGAGGGTGCCCTGGCTTGGGTCAGCCCCGAGCTCGAAGACGTCAACCTCGAGTTCCTCACCTTCTTGACCTTCATCGGCAGCATCGCCGCCACGGTCCAGGTCGTGGAGATGGCCCTCGATAAGTTCTCGCCGGCCCTCTACAACGCGCTCGGCGTGTTCCTGCCGCTGATCGCGGTCAACTGCGCGATCCTCGGCGCGTCGCTGTTCATGGTCGAGCGCGACTACACCCTTGCCGAGTCCACCGTGTTCGGCGTGGGCAACGGCATCGGCTGGGCGCTCGCTGTGGTCGCGATGGCGGCCCTTCGCGAAAAGATGCGCTACAGCAACGTCCCCGAGGGGCTTCGCGGTCTGGGCATCGCGTTCATCCTCACCGGGCTGATGGCCATCGGATTCATGGCGTTCTCGGGCATCCAGCTCTAAGCGGCCCACGACCGGCGTTACAGATTCGAAAGGACGAACTCGCAGATGGATACAACAACAATCGGGCTCGGCGTCGCGATGTTCACGGTCGTGATCGTGGGCCTCGTGCTCGTGCTGATGGCGGCGCGTTCGCGGCTCGTGAACACCGCGGCCGTCACGATCAACATCAACGACGAGAAGGACATCACCGTCCCCGCCGGCGGCACGCTGCTGGGCGCCCTCGCGGCTGAGAAGATCTTCATCCCGTCGGCCTGCGGCGGCAAGGGCAGCTGCGGCGTATGCACCGTCCACGTCAAGGCCGGCGGCGGCGCCATGCTGCCGACCGAGGAGGCGCACATCTCCCGCGGCGAAGCGCGCGAGGGCTGCCGACTGTCCTGTCAGGTCAAGGTCAAGCAGGACATGAAGGTGGAGATCGAGCCGGAGATCTTCAGCGTCAAGAAGTGGAAGTGCACGGTCATCTCCAACGACAACGTGGCCACCTTCATCAAGGAGCTCAAGCTGCGGCTCCCCGAGGGTGAAGAGGTGCCCTTCCGCGCCGGCGGGTACATCCAGATCGAATGCCCGCCCCACGTCGCCAACTACAAGGACTTCGAGATCGAAGCCGAGTACCGAGGCGACTGGGACAAGTTCAACATGTGGCGGTACGTCTCGAAGGTCGACGAGACCGTCGAGCGCGCCTACTCGATGGCGAACTATCCCGAGGAGAAGGGGCTGATCATGCTCAACGTGCGGATCGCGAGCCCCCCACCCCGGGCTCCCGAGGGCACGCCTCCGGGCATCATGTCCTCGTACATCTTCAACCTCAAGGCAGGCGACGAGGTCACGATCTCCGGGCCCTTCGGCGAGTTCTTCGCCAAGGACACCGATAAGGAGATGGTCTTCGTCGGCGGCGGCGCTGGCATGGCGCCGATGCGGTCGCACATCTTCGACCAGTTCCGCCGCATCCAGACCAAGCGCAAGGTCAGCTTCTGGTACGGCGCGCGCTCGCTCCGCGAGGCCTTCTACACCGAGGACTTCGACGCGATCGAGAAGGACTGCGACAACTTCGAGTGGCACCTCGCCCTCTCCGACCCGCTGCCCGAGGACAACTGGGATGGATACTCCGGCTTCATCCACCAGGTTCTGTACGACAACTACCTCAAGGACCACGAGTCGCCCGAGGACTGCGAGTACTACATGTGCGGTCCCCCGATGATGAACCAAGCGGTCATCAACATGCTGCTCGACCTCGGCGTCGAACCCGAGAACATCGCCCTCGACGACTTCGGTGGCTGACCGTCCCGAACCTCGCCCCTCCTCGAACGCGGGCCGCTCTGCCTTGCCCCCCTCGGGCAGGGCCAGGCGGCCCGCCTTCTTGGTGGTCGCGCTGCTCGTCTTGGTCGGGCTGACGGTCTGGCGCCTGTACTTCGCTCCGGTTCCGCCGGCGGTCGTGCTGGTCCGCGGCGAGGTCATGGGGACGACCTACACGGCGAAGATCGTGGCCGACACCCGCCAGACGCAGTCCCCCGAGGCCAAGGCTGCCCTGGAGGTGCTGGTGCGAGACGCCCTGCGGTCCGTCGATGGGTCGATGTCGACCTACAAGCCGGACTCGGAGCTGTCGCGGTTCAACGCTTCGGCGGCCGACACCGACGTGGCCCTGTCGCCGCCGCTGGCCGAGGTGATGGCAGTCGCCATGGACGTCGGCCGGCGCAGCGACGGAGCCTTCGACGTCACCGTGGGTCCCGTGGTCGACCGCTGGGGCTTCGGCGCGGCGGGAGACCTGCAGTCGGTGCCGACCGACGCCGAACTCGCCGCGCTTCGGGCCCGCCTGGGCCACGCGCACCTGGCCTTCGATCCGCAGGCCGGCACGCTGCGCAAGGACGACGCCGCGCTGCGGATCGATCTCAGCGCGGTCGCCAAGGGCTACGGGGTGGACCAGGCCGCCGCAGCGCTCCGGCGTGCGGGCCACGAGGACTTCATGGTGGAGGTCGGGGGCGAGATTCGGGTGTCGGGCCACAGCCAGGCCGGCCGGCCGTGGCGCCTGGCGGTCGAGAAGCCCAGCGAGGGGCCACCATCGGCCCGTGAGGTGTTCGAGGTGATCGAGCTGAGCCAGGGCGCGCTGGCGACCTCGGGTGACTACCGCAACGTCACGGTCGTGGACGGAACCCGCTACTCGCACACCATCGACCCCACCACCGGCCGGCCCGTCACCCACGCGCTCGCGTCGGTGAGCGTGATCGCCGAGTCGTGCGCCGAGGCGGACGCGTTGGCGACCGCGCTGAACGTGCTGGGGCCGCAGCGGGGCCTGGCGATGGCGCAGCGCGAGGGCATCGCGGCCCTGTTCCTGGTCGGCTCGCCGCCGGACCTGGAGGCCACCGCCTCCGACGCGTGGCAAACCTTGCGGTCACAGTGACGGACCGGGCTCCGGCTGGAGATGAGGTCTGTGTCATGCGATTGATTCACACCCTCCTCGGTTTCAGCCTCGCCCTTGCGGCGTGCGACCTCCCCGACATTGGTGACTCCGGCACCACGACCGGCGGAGACCCCGGCCCCATCACCACCAGCCCTCCCACCGCCACCACCGTGGTCACGGCGAGCGACACGGCCCCCCCCGGCGGCGAATGCCCGCCCTTCGACGCTGGCCCCGTCGGCGACCCCAACGAGACCTACGGCTACCAGTGCCTGTGCGAGAGCTGCGAGCTGTCCTTCGACGATATTCCCCTCGAGACCGTGGACCAGTTCGGCGACGGCCTCTGTGAGTGCCTGTGCGCCGAGGCCGGCTGCGGCGGCCTCGAGGGGGAAGGCGGCGTCGCGAGCGGTTCGCCCACCGAGACCGGGCCGGACCCCGACTGCGGCGACACCGAGGGCCCCGGGTACGGCAGCAGCTCGACCACCAGCGGCGACTTCGGCTCCACCGGCGAGTAGGACGCGACCGACACCTGGCCCGCCACCACCGATCCGAGCGAGAGCGCATCGGGGGACGGTGGCAACGAGCCTCCGGCCGGCCTCGGAGGGTGAGCGCAGCCCGCGGTGAGCCCTTGCGCGTCGAACCGCAAAAAAGACGCGTGCGACGTCGTGTCGGGTTCTCCCCCGGGCTGCTAGGCTCATCGACCATGCCCAAGGCGCGCTGGAGTGCGCTGGCTCTGCTCGCAGTGCTGGCGATAGGTTGTGGAGGCTCGAGCTCGGAGGCCGGGGAGACCGACGCGATGTGCGGGGGCCACGGAGAAGACCCCGAGCCGTGCTGCTGCTTTCCGGCCCCAGGGGCGGCGGTGTGCGACCAGGTCCAGCTTTGCCCCACCATCGAAGCGGACTGCGAAGACGGCACGCTGGGCGCCGGGACGTGCACGCTCGACCTCGCCTCCGACGGTGCCGTCACCTGTGCGCTGACGGCTTTGGGCGATCCGAGCGCGACCGGTTCGATCACCTGGACCATCCGCGAGTCCGGGGGCGCCAGGACCTCGGCGGGAACCCTGCACATCGGCGGTGCTCGCGCTGCGCTCGCGAGCGTGATCTCCCAGGGCGGCAGCGACACGGCCCAGGCCTACGTCGGCGCCCTGCCCTCGGACTTCGACGCAGACGCCTGCGCTGACTTCGACACCGCGGGCGGCCGGTTCGAGTGCATGCTCAACGCCACCGCGCTGCAGGACAGCCTGAGCTGCTACGACCAGAGCGTCCAGGGCAGCTCGGGCCCGGGCTGACGCGGCGCTGGCCCAGGCTGCGCTGGCAGAGCGCTCCTGTGACCACTATGATGGCCACGTCCCATGTTGATCGCCTCCTCCCTCGCCTTGACCGTCGGCCTCACCATGGGTCTCGTCGCCCTGCTCATGGCGGGGATGGCGATCGGCGTGATCGTGTCCAATCGACGGTTGGCGGGCTCGTGCGGAGGCGCGAGCGCCGACTGCCTGTGCGAGAAGAAGGAGCGCGGCGAGTGCCCCCGGGACAACGACGGTCTCGACGCACTCCCGCCCAACGAGCGCCTGGTCCCCAGCGCCGACCTCACCCGAGCCCTCGAATCCTGAGCCGAGGGCCCCGACCGTGGTGTCCACCCATGCCCGCGCGTTCGCCATCGAGGCGCACGGCGATCAGGCCTACGGCGCCGCCCCCTACGTCGTGCACCTCGACGCCGTCGCCGCGCTGATCGAGGGTCCCGCGACGCCGCAGCTGCTCGCCGTCGCCTACCTGCACGACGTGCTCGAGGACACGCCGGTCACCTTCGACGCCTTGGTCCAACGCTTTGGCTCGACCGTCGCGCAGGCCGTCGATCTGGTGACCGACCCGCCGGGCGAGACCCGCCGGGCCCGCAAGACTCGCCTGCACGCCCGCCTGGCCGCCCTCACGCTGGAGGCGCCGGCCTCGGTGCTCGCGCTGCACGTCAAAGCCGCGGACCGCCTGGCGAACGTGCAAGCGTGCGTGCGCGACGGCGACACGCGCTTGAGCATGTACCGCGCCGAGCACGTGGAGTTTCGGCCGGCGGCCTATCGCGACGGGCTGTGCCCGGGGCTGTGGCGAGCCCTCGACGGCCTGCTCGGTTGACGCGACGCGGACGTTCGGAGATGGTCGCGTCGTGATGCCTCGCATCCCCATCGCGCGCGCCGTAGTCCTCGCCGTGGTTGCCGTGGTTGCCGTGCTTCCGACCGCGCTGACCGGCTGCCAGGGCAAGGCGCCGGCGGGCACGCTGTCCGAGGACCAGCAGGTGGCGGTCGCGTTCTCGGGCAAGACGACGCAGGGCGAGGACGTCGCGCTGGAGGACTACCGGGGCAAGGTGGTGCTGGTGAACGTCTGGGCCACCTGGTGCGCACCCTGCCGCAAGGAGCTTCCCGAGCTGCAGAAGATGCACCACGCCTTCGGCCCCGACTTCACGGTCCTGGGGGTCAGCGTCGACAAGCCGCGGGCGCACCGCAACGTCCTGGGGTTGATGGGACAGTTTGGCATCGACTACCCCGTCGTGCTCGACCCCGACGGCGCCTCGGTCGTCGCCTTCGGCGTCGGCGGCTACCCGACGACGGTCCTCGTCGACCGCAACGGCGTCGTCCGCTGGCGGCGCGAGGGCATCATCCGCCCCGGCGACACCGAGGCCGAGGCCGCGATCAAGGCCGCGCTGGAGGGCTGATCGTGGAGGCGCTGCAGCCCGACCCCAAGGTGATGCTGGAGCTGCTCCGCGCCACCATGCCCTTCGGCAAGTACGCCGGCTGGCCCCTGTCGAAGATCCCCGAAAACTACTTTCTGTGGTTCCGCGACAAGGGGTTTCCCGGCGGCAAGCTCGGCGAGCAGATGGCGATGATGCTGGAGATCAAGACCCACGGGCTCGAGCCGCTGCTGTGGGAGCTGCGGCGGCGGCTCGACCCGATGGGCAGCGGGTTCGAGTAGCGCGCGACGTCAGGGGAGGCAGGGGTAGAGCGCAGAGGCCGTCTTCTCGGCGAAGGCCTCGAGTTCTGGATCCGGCGCAACTGCCTCCGAACCCCCGCTCGTGATGCCGAGCAGCTTGACGCAGCCGAAGCAGCTCTTGGCCGCGCACGACTTCCGCATCAGCTCGAGCCCTCTGGGGACATCGCCGCGCACGCCCCTGCGTTCCCCGTAGACCAGGTACTCACCGGCGGTCGTGCACGCCCTCAGATCCCCCAACTCGCAGCCTTCAAGGCTTGCCGTCAGAGACTCCTCTGGCTGTTTTGCGAGCCTTCGCCACAGCGAGAGCAGGTCGCAGCCATCCACGTCGGCGTGGCCGAAGCAGAGGGTTTGCACGATGTCGATGGCTTGAGCCTGCGGTTCAGGTTGCTCCTCGTCGTAGAGCGACTCCGCGAGATCGAGGCACTCGATGCGCTGGAGTTGGCCGCAGTGCTCCTCGTAGGCCGAGGGAGGCTCGGCAACGTAGGCCGAGGGAGGCTCGGCAACGCTTCCGGCCACATGGTCACTGTCGCGTCTTTCGCCGGCCGATGAGGGTGGTGCCTCTGGCTCGACCGCCCGGTGCGCCGCCGTCGCCACGGGCTGCCCCGCGCCCTCCACCGGCGCACCCGGGGCTTCTGACTCGCCGACCGCAGCCTGCCGACATCCGGCGAGCGCAAGGCCCAAGAGCAGAACCGCTGGAACCGTCTTTCTGATCACGTTCACTCGAACCTCACGTGGAAGTGTCTACCCCGGAGTTGCACGCCTGGGCGTAGCTTGAGGGCATGAAGAACCGGAAGAACTCCCTGTTTAGCGGTCTAAGAAGCGGTTTAGCGGCCAGCCTCTTCGACCAACAGGAAGTAACTTCCGGTGAGATCCAGGAAAGCAGAAATCGTCAGCTCCGTCCACGCGATTCCGACAGTGACGTTCGACGACGAGCGCCGGCTGACCTCGTTCGCCGGTCTGGTGCTGTTCCAGCTGCTCGAGCATCTTCAGGCCGCCTGAGCATCCCTCACGCCGCCATCAAGCGGCCGCTCGTTTGCAACGCTGAGGTTCCCTGGAGGCTTTTCCGGCTGCTTCGAGCTGATCGCGGCGCAGTTCGAGCAAGGGCCAACGCTGTACGCCGCGACGGCAGCCTGCTTCGCCCCATACCTCGAAGCATTCAGCGTTTGCTTGGATGGCGCGACCGAACCACCGGAGGCGCTGGGGTGCCAGCTCTCGTATCGCTCCGGGGTCGCAGCAGCGTGTCAGTCGACCCCCGACTACGAGGCACTAAGAGCCGAAACCCGCTTCTGCGGGCTGTGTGAGACCTACTTCGAGAAACCCGGCGAGCCCCCGCCAACCTACTGCCTCGAGGACATCGAGCGGGACTAGCCACCTCAGGCGCGGGCAGGGGCTGCCCGAGGCCCTCGAGCAGCCCCTGCCGACGCTCCGCGAGCGTGCGGCTGGGCCGTCGGTCGCTTGGCTTGGGTGTGAACACCGTGCATAGCGGCGGGGGGAGCCAGCCCCAGGGCGCCCGCGGCCGGCTGTCCACGGCCACGTTCGCGCACGCCTGTGTGGGGGGATGCGCACCCTTGGGCACGCGCGTCGCGTCGGGGTACTTCGAAGCGATGGCGATGCGACATACCTTGATGATCCTTGGGGCCTCTGTGGCGATGGCGTGCGACGGGGGAGGTTCGGGCGATGGCGCGGGTCCGCAGACCAGCGGCGGATCCAGCACGAGCGGAAGCGAGGGGGACGGGACCTCTGGCCCCTCGGGCGGGTCGGAGAACCCGTCGGGTGCCAGGACCAGCACCGGGGGCGAGGGCGGCGAGACGACGACGCAGGGCGACTCGGGCGGCGACACGAGCACGGGGCAGACGGAGTCGCTGGCCATCGCCTTCCCCGCCGAGGGCGACGAGGTGTTGTTCTCGGTGCCGGTTCGGATGGCGGTGCCGCAGGGGACGACGGAGGTGACGGTCACCGCCGGGGACGCGAGCTGCAGCGCGACCGCACCGGGATTCGACTGCCTGCTGGACGCCTCTGCGCTGCCCGCCGGCCCGGCTCAGATCGTCGCGACCGCGTCCGACGGGCCGCTGGCCGGCGAGAGCGCGGAGGTTGGCGTGAGCCGCCGGGCGCTGGAGCCGATGTGTGCCGAGCAGAGCGACGCGCTCGATGCCTGCGTGGTGGACAGGGCGGCTGTGGGTCTCGCGGCCGGCTTCGAGGGGGTCTCGTACCTCAACGCCGACGACCTGCACGCCAACGTCAACACCGGCGGCATGGTGGGCATCGATGCGCGCACCTACGCGGAGCCACCGGCCGAGGTGGAGGCGGACGTGCGCATGGGTCTGATGAACGAGTCGACCGCGTGGATCCTCGACGGTGGCCGCTGCTCGCTGCCTCGATGTTTCCCCACGTCGCGGCGGGCTCGCGCGCTGCAGGCCTACGAGGACAACGTCCTGTTTCTGTGCCCCGAGCACCGCGACGTCGGCACGCGCGACTTCTTTCAGTGGCAGGCGGGCTTCTACATGCTCTCGCAGGGCTCCTCGAGCTCGGAGCGCGACGAGACCACCAAGGGCCTGCGCGCGCTGGGCATGATGACGCCCCAGGCGCGGGATGCTGCGGAGGCGGATCTCGTCTTGGGTCCCACCCTCGCGATGCTGCTGGTGCGCTCGCGGGTCGAGTCGGACCTGGCCTACCTCGAACCGCAGACCCACCCCACGGCGTTCCCGGACGCCGACAGCGGGCTGCGCATCCTCGAGCTCGCCGCGGCCCTGCGTGCCGACGAACTTCCCCCTGTCGCCCGCGTGACCCTCGAGGACACCATGTTCCCCGAGGACTGGGGCATGGTGGGGTCCCTGCAGACGCCCTATGCCGTGGGCCTGACCCCGGCGGTCACGCCCAAGACGCCGCTGGGAGGGACGTTCGAGGTGCGCGTCGATCTCTCGGCCAGCGAGGACCCCAACGGCCGGCCGCTCTTCTTCTTTGCCTCGACCCTGCGCGACACCGCCGGTGACCTGGAGGTCGAGCGGGTGGATGCCTCCGGCACGGCGTGGGTCCTGCGCGGAAGCATGCCCGTCGATCAGAGCGTGACCACCGGAGGCCAGGACCGCGTGGTGTCACGCGTCACCGTCGCCTTGTTCCCCCACAACGGCCTGTGGCCCGGCGCCCCGGTCTTCGTCTCGGTCGGCGGCCGCGCCAGCGAGGATGCGGCGCCCAACGACAACAACCTGGACTGATTCAAGCCCCGACATTGCCGACCCTGCCGATCCTGCAGATCAGAGGGTGGGCGGCCGCACGGAGAAAGCTTGGCACGCTATGCCAAAAATGTAATCAAAGAAGGGGAAGCCTGTGGCACGTTCGAGCGATGAGACGGTTCTTCGCGCACGCTCGTTGTGGTCTTCCCCACCTCGTGGGCTTCGTGGTCGTCGCTCTGGCGGGCTGCGGAGACGACGACGCGGCGACCGCTCAGACCGACGGTGGCACGAGCTCGGACGAGGCCGGGGCGTCGAGCGACGGCGCCACGAGTCGCGGCGGCGCCACCTCGCCGGGCACCGCCAGCGCCACGACGGCCACCTCGGCGGCCTCTTCGGGGACCGACGACACGACCGCGGGCGACTCGACCCAGGGCAGCACGACCGACGGTTCGGAGGTCGGCATCGTGCTCGGCGAGCTCAAGGCGTTCCCGACCGCCCACGGATACGGTGCCTTCGCCGCCGGTGGACGAGGCGGACAGATCATCGAGGTGTCGAGCTACGAGGAGCTTCGCGACGCGATCGACGCCGAAGGCCCCCGGATCGTGGTCTTCCCGCGGTCGGGCTACATCGAGAACACGGCCGCGTTCCTGGCGACGGATGACGGGCAGCTCACCATCCTCGGACAAACCGCCCCCGACCCCGGGATCACGATGCGTGGGCTCGGCCTGACCGTGTCGCATTCCGAGGTTGTGCTGCGAAGCTTCGCCGTTCGGCCGGGGACCACCGCGGACGAGAGTGGCTTGGACTGCGTTCGAATCCGGACCGAGGGCGAGAGCATCGACAACGTCATCTTCGACCACCTGTCTGTGTCCTGGTCCGACGACGAGAACATGAGCGTCGGGGCCACCGGCGGGGTCGAGGGTACCGACACGGTGACCAACGTGACCGTGCAGCACACGCTCAGCGCCGAGCCCACCGGGTCCCCGTATCACTTTCTGGTCGGTCGCCGGGTGGAGGGACTGAGCATCATCCGCAACCTCTACGCCCATGGCCCCAACCGAATCCCCGAGAACACCTACGGCGGCGAGGAGCGCTACGAGTTCAGCAACAACCTCGTGTTCGACTACGGCCGGGCGACCACGGTGGCGACGGTCAGCTTCGTCGATGTGATCGGCAACGGCTTCAAGGAGGGCACGGTCGCGCCCGCCCGAGAGTTCAACATCACCTTCGGCGTCAACGGCATCGAGAACCCTGACGCGCTGCTCGAGGACGCTCGCCTCTTCGGCGAGGACAACGTCCAGATCGGCGAGGGCGAGTCGAGCATGTACAACCGTCGGTGGATGGCTCAGGCCGGCGAACAACGAGCCCTGGACGACGCGAGCTACGCGGCATTCCCCGCCGCGCAGCTCGAGGACCGGCTCCTGCAGGATGTCGGACACGGACGCGAAGACGCCGTCGATGCGCGGATTGTGGGCGACTATGCGACCGGGAGCGGCATCCGGAACCTCTGGGACGAGAGCCAAGTCGGCGGGTTTCCAGACCTCGCCGAGAACACACATCCGGGCGACTACGACGCCAACGACAACTACGTCGCGGACGCGTTCGAGGCGGAGCACGCCATCGAGGATGTCACCGACAAGCCCGAGTTCTTCACCATCGGCGCGCTCACCTTCGACAACCGCGTGTACACCGGCGGCAGCTACGTGGGGCCCGACGGACACACGGTCAACGCATACCAAGGCGGCACCTTGGACTCCGGCCGGCTCTACACCTGGCGCGAGATCTTCTGGGCGACCTTGGCCGGTGACTTCGACCCCGAGAAGTGGACCGACTGAGGCCCCCTCCCCTCGCAGGCGCTACCCTCGGAGCGCCGCCGCGAAGATCCCCGGGATTCGGGCCCAGCCGGGGTCGGCCGCGAAGGCGGTGATCTGACGCCCAACCTCATGGGCCATCGCGTTGGTCACGAACCAAGGTGGCTTGGGCAGCAGCGTCGTCTGTCCGCTGAGCAGGCCGCGAGGGAACGGACGCCACGGCGCGCGCACGACCGTCTTCTGCGGCCTGTCGAACATGAGCGCGTTGTGGACGATTCCGGAGCCGCTTTGAATGTCGTCGCGCCGGTGACCGGGAAACGCACCCCAGGTGCCGCGCGGCAGCAGGAAGTTGACCCCCGACCAGGCGTTGACGCCGATGGTCCCGTAGCGGAGTTCGGCGAGCAGGTCCTCGAACACCGGGCCCATCGCCTGTTCGGTCTCGGGATGGATGAGGATGGTCGCGCCCAAGGTCCCGCGCAGGCGATCGTTGGAGAAGCGCACCGCGTTGCGCACGAAGGCCTCCGCGTCATCTCCGGGCAGCGACGTCTGGGCCAGCGCGGGCGCGAAGAACTCCGTGGTGAAGCAGTAGGCGTCGTCCTGCGCGTCGACCTCGTGCAGCAGCAGCCGCGGGGTCTGAGCATCGGGGTCGATGACCTCCGCGTCGTGGGCCTCTCGCGCCGCGGCGATCCGGTCGTGGGCGCCGGGGTAGTAGGGATCCCGCGGCGGCACCTTCGCGAACGTCTCGCGCAGCGCCTGGGCAAAGGCGTCCCGCTGCGCCCAGACCTGGGGCAGCACCATGACCTGGGAGGCGATGCAGTTGAAGCCGCCGTTGTGCATCTTCTGGCTGACCACGTTCTCGGCCTGGAAGGCGAGGTCGGCCGGCGTCCACGGCCCCGGCACCACGATGACCGGGCTGATGCCGCCCAGCTCGCTGGTCATCCGGCGCGGGTTCTTGGGCGCATCCTCGGCCTTGCGCCGCGCCCCCTCCTCGCCGACCCCGAAGATGATTGCGTCATGGGTGCGCTCGGACCCGGTGACGTGGATCTCGTCGACCCCGTCGTGCTCGGCGAGCGCGCTGCCCACCTCCGCGCCACCGTAGGCGAAGCGCAACCAGCCGTCTTCGACGACGCTCGCGAAGATCTGCTCGAAGATGGGGCCGAGGTAGTCGTTGACCGGGTTCATCTTGAGCACGCAGACCTGGCGCTCGATGAACAGCTTGTGGAGCACGTCCAGTGGCGGGATCGAGGCGATGTTGCCGGCGCCCAGGACGAGCGCGACCCTGCCCTGCTTCGGCGGGTCACGGTGCGCGCGGGCCATGGACACGCGCAGGGACTGGACCGTGACGCCCGGCTCCATCCACACGTCGGCCTCCACCCCGCTGATGAGCAGCCGCTCCCACACGTTGGCTGGGTGCACCTGGACCACGACCTGCCCGCCGGGGCGCGTCCGGACCCGGGACCCCTGCAGCAGGTCGGCGTCGTCGCGCAGCGCCTCCAGCGTGCCCCGCAGGTGCTGGATCCCCTCCATGAGCGCCCACGGTCCGCTGGTCCACTCCTCGCCAGCAAGCGACGGGAGGGCGATGTGCTTGGCCTTCACCGCCGCCTCGACCCAGGTCTCGGCGAGCCGGTCCGTGTTGACCCGCAGCGTCTCGAGCAGCCGAATCTGGTCGTCCAGGCTCGCCTCCAGCCAGGCGTCCTTGCGGTCGACGAGTTCAGCGACCTGGCGGTCGATCGCGTCGGTCTTGGTATGCACGTGCGGGGAGGCGGGAGCGGGCGTGTCCATGGTCGGGTTCCGGGCGCAGAGGGATCAACCCAAGGCTGAGGGCCTCGTGCCAACTCGCCAGTGTACTCCGTCTGCCGGCCCGAAGGTCCCGCCCGATGGACGCTCAGAAGCTCAGGCGCTCGGCTCGGCGACCGGGAACCGGGGATTGCCGACCGACCGCTCCTTGGCCACGGCCTCGGAGGCCGGCGTGCCGTCGACCGGCACCGGCTTGGCCCGCGGTGCGAGCTCGGGGACCGGCGGCAGCGGCAGGCCGTCGATGGCCGCCTTGACCTCGTCGTAGCCCAGAGACTCGCGATCGATCAGCGCCATCGCCAGCCGCTCCAGCGCCGCGGCCTTGGTGGTGAGGATCGTCTTGGCCCGGTCGTACTGGTCCATCACGATCCGCCGCACCTCGGCGTCGATGCTCTGCGCGGTGGCCTCGGAGTAGTTGGCCGGCTTTTGAATGTCGCGGCCCAGGAACGGCTCAGACTCGCTCTTGCCGTAGGCGATGGGCCCGAGCACGTCGCTCATCCCCCACTCGCACACCATCTTGCGGGCGAGGCTGGTGGCGACCTCGATGTCGTTGCCGGCGCCGGTGGTCTGCTGCCCTTCGAGGGCCAGCTCCTCGGCGATCCGGCCCGCCATCAGGATCGCGATGCGGGACTCGGCGTAGGTGCGGTCGAGGTTGTGTCGGTCCGCTTCGGGGAGCTGCATCGTCACGCCCAGCGCCTGGCCGCGCGGGATGATCGTGACCTTGTGGATCGGGTCCACGCTGTTCTTGGGCAGCTCCATCGCCACGAGGGTGTGGCCAGCCTCGTGCCACGCGGTCGTCCGCTTCTCCTCGGCGGAGAGCAGGACACTCTTGCGCTCAGCGCCCATGAGGACCTTGTCCTTGGCGTACTCGAAGTCGCTGGCGACCACCATGTCGCGGCCGCCCTTGGCCGCCATGAGTGCGGCCTCGTTGACCAGGTTCTCCAGGTCGGCGCCCGAGAAGCCCGGGGTGCCCCGCGCCACCACCGAGAGGTCTACGTTCTCGTCGATCGGGACCTTGCGGGTGTGCACGCCCAGGATCATCTCGCGACCGCGCACGTCGGGGAGCCCGACGATGATCCGGCGGTCGAAGCGTCCGGGGCGCAGCAGCGCGGGGTCGAGCACGTCGGGGCGGTTGGTGGCCGCGATGAGGATGACCCCATCGTTGCTCTCGAAGCCGTCCATCTCGACCAACAGCTGGTTGAGGGTCTGCTCGCGCTCGTCGTGACCACCGCCCATGCCGGCACCGCGGTGGCGGCCGACGGCGTCGATCTCGTCGATGAAGATGATGCAGGGGGCGTTCTTCTTGCCCTGCTCGAACAGATCGCGCACCCGGCTGGCGCCGACGCCGACGAACATTTCGACGAAGTCCGACCCCGAGATGCTGAAGAAGGAGACGCCGGCCTCACCGGCGATCGCTCGAGCCAGCAGCGTCTTGCCGGTGCCCGGCGGGCCCATCAGCAGCACGCCCTTGGGAATCCGCCCCCCGACGCGCATGTACTTGCGGGTGTCGCGGAGGAAGTCGATGATCTCCTCGACCTCCTCGCGAGCCTCGTCGATGCCCGCGACGTCCTTGAAGGTGACCTTGCCCTGGTGCTCGGTCAGCAGGCGGGCCTTGGACTTGCCAAAGCTCATCGCCTTGCCGCCCCCGGCCTGCATCTGCCGCATGAACATCACCATGATGATCACGATGAGGATCATCGGCAGCCACATCACGGCGAACTGCAGCAGGCTGCTGTCGTCCTCGGGCTCGACCTTGTAGTCGATCTTGTTCTTGCCGAGCTTGTCGTAGAGCTCTTCGGTGACCGGCCCGGTCACCTCGTACTGCTTGCCGTCGAGCTCGTAGGCGATGTCGACGTGGCTGGGATGCACCTCGATCGCCAGCGTCGTGTTCTGGAACTTGTGCCACTCGCCGTCGACCTCCTCGACGAACTTGGCGTAGCTGATCGTCGTGACCGACTGGCTGGTGTTGAACAGGTTTGCCAGTGCCAACACCGCGACGATGAGACCGAGCCAGACGAGGAGCGTTTTCGTTTGCTGTTTCACGAAGAAGCCACAGCCAGAGGCCGGAGCATAGCCCCCGACCCGAGGGGGGTCAATGGTTGCCCCGAACGCCGATTTCCTCACAGAAGCGGGTCTGGAGGCCCGTTACGTCGGTTTCTCTGGTGACGTACGCACCCTCAGCCGTCGTCCGGCCGTTTCGATCTGCACGCGTCCGGGAAGCGGCCACCGCTTGGATCCACCTGCACACACGCCTTGGTCGATCGCATCGAGCGCGCGGCGTCCGATCGTCCCCGGCGCGACGCCAGCGTGGGCGCAGATGCGCTGCAGCACCCGAACCCTGATCGCGCGGGGAAGCCCTGCCCACGCGGACAGGTCGTACCACCCGTCCTCGCGGGCGCGGTCCGTGCATTCCCGCGTCGCCCAAACGTCGAGCGCTTGGTCCGCCTCTGCGGCCGCGCGCGCCGACGCTGCCAGCGCGGCCTCCACCCCCCCGCGCGCGGCGCCCAGCTCGGGCAGCACCTGCGTCCGGATGCGGATCCGAGGGTGCCGCACGTCCGTGTTGCCCGGATCGTCCACGAAGGGGAGCTGCAGATGTCCGCACAGCGGGCCCGTCGAGCCGCGGGGAAGCGCGAGCAAGGGTCGCACGATCGGCGCGCCGGGCTCGACGACCGCCATGCCCGCCAAGCCCCGAAGGCCTGCGCCGCGGCTCAGGTGCAGGAGCACGGTTTCGGCCTGGTCGGTGGCCG
Organism: uncultured bacterium; assembly: GCA_963761755.1. Classification (GTDB taxonomy): domain Bacteria; phylum Myxococcota_A; class Polyangia; order Nannocystales; family Nannocystaceae; genus CAJXVA01. Next base: position 688,780 of record CAVXIC010000008.1, on the reverse strand, counting down.
TGTGCGCCAGCGCGATCCGGTGCGCGCCGGCGTCCCGTCGCATCTGGGACAGCGCGTCGTGGCGGGCCTGACGCGCGCGCGCCGGGACGCCGGGGCGCAAAGGGTCGAGGCTCAGCCGCGTCTGCACGAACGGCACGCCCAGCCGTGCCGCGAGCTCCTCGACGTGTTCGGCCTCCGCCTGCGACCCGGCCCGGAGGCCATGGTCGACGTGGCCGACGGTCAGCGCGAGCGCGTCGGCGCGCGCCATCAGCCCCAACAACCCCAACAGCGCGACCGAGTCCCGCCCCCCCGAGCACGCCACCACCAGGCCCAGGCGCGCGGCGGCGTCCAGGCCCTCGACCGCCCGGGTCTGGTTCAACGCGGCGCGCACCGAACCCAGGGCGCGCGCAATGTCGGGGTGGCGAGGTGGCACGCTGCAGTCCGTTGGGATAGTACCGCAGGCCATGGTCGACGCTCCCGAACGCCAGGGCCCCCAAGGCGTCCAACTCGCAGCGGTGCTCAGCGATCCCCTCGCCCTCGAGGATCTCGACGCCCCCGAGGCGTTGGTACCGCGCATCGATTCGCAGGACTTCGTGCGCGTCGCCCGAGCCCTCCGGGACGAGAACCGCCTCGACCTGCTGCTCGGCCACGCCACCCCCGAGCAGCTCACCAGCCTGATCGACCTCGACGCGTGGGTGCGCGAGCGCATCGACGTGCCCCGCGCCCGAACCTGGCTCATGGTGCTCGCCCGCGTCTACCTGGCTCTCGACAAGCCTCGCGGCGCGCTGATCGACCTCATCTACGGCATGGATCCCGAGATGTGGACGATGGCCCTGCTGCCGGGCACCGAGGTCCTCATCGTCGACCACGAGGACGACCAGAGCCGCGACGTCGCCCACGACGAACTCAGCGAGATGCGGACCTGGGACTCTCCGGACGGCTTCTTCGTCGTCGGGGTGCCCGACGACGACTTCGGTACGCAGGCGCTCGCGACGATCGAGCTGGTCTACCAAGACGACCTCGACGAGGGGCGAAAGCTGCTGCTCTCCATTCAGGGCGGGATGCGGTCGCAGATCGAGGAAGACCTGCTGCGCTGGCGTCAAGGCCGGCTCGCCGACCTGGGCTTCGTCGCCTGGGAGGAGGCGATGAAGCTCTTCGTCCCCTACGACCGCACCACCGCCGCCACCGAAGAGGCCCGCGACTTCCACTACCTCGACGACCCCGACGACATGCTCGCCCTGCCCCGCTGGCAGCGCTCGGGGCTGCTCGCGCGGGTGCTCGAGCGTCTGGACGACGCCGACCATGGCCTGCGCGCGCGCGAGTTCCTGCTGCTGGTCTCCGAAGTGATGGCGGCGCAGCGCTTCGCGCCCGGCGACACGGCCCTGCAGGAGCGAGCGATCAACCAGACTCAGGCGACCATCAGCCTCGGACTCGAGCTGCTGCTCACCGCCGGCGAAGACCACCCCGATCCCGAGGCCTTCTTGTCAGAGCGGGTTCGGGCGATCGGTCTGCGTGACATCTTCCGCGTCGGCTACGGCGCGCTGGACAAGCTGCGCAAGGCGACCGGGCAGCTCTCCAAGGCGACCCGCATCTCCCTGACCGGCCCCGGCTCCCTGCTCGACCGTCCGTGGGGTCCGGCGATCGCGTGCCTGAGCGCCTGGTATCCCGAGCTCCCGGTCCTGGGCAAGAGCGGCGCCGCCCGGCCGCTGCAAACCTTTGCCGACGTACGAGAGGCCACCACCGTGGTGGCGCAGGCCGGCGCGCTGTCCCGGCTGACCTTCGACGCGGCCGGCTATGGGGTCGAGGCGGTGTGGCTGACCCGCGCGGACCGCCCCGAGACGCTGGTCGCCGGCGACCTCATCCGCACCGCGATCGTGCACGCGCACCTCCCGGGCAGTCGCGGAACGCTGGCCCCCCTGACCCCCGGAGATCTGTCCTGGGCCGCCGAGAACCTGGTGGAGCGGGGCCGGATCACCGACGTCGTGCGGCGAGACTTCTCCGCCCGCTGCGACGCGCTGGGCATCGGTGAACACACCCTGGCCCTGGCGACCAACGTCCTGACCCGCCTCGAGGTGGAGCTGCACGGGCTCGAGAGGGACGAGGAGGGCAAGGTCGACCTCGCCAAGACGCGCGGTTTCCTGACCATTCAGGACGTCTCGATGTGGCTGACCGCGCACGCAGGCCTGCCCGAGGGGAACTAGCCCGTCAGCGAGTCGCGCTGGAGGTCCTCGCGGACGGCTTCGACGAAGCTCGCCAACCACGGGGGACCGCCCATATAGGGGGACATCCACCCGCACGCCTCGTCGGCGCCTCCGAACGCCTTCATCGGCGTGGGCGCGTCGGCCACGTGCAAAAAGACGCCCGAGGCCATGCTCATGAAGATGCTGGCGAAGAAGCCGCGACCGTCGATGACGTAGGCGACGCACGCCAGGCACGAGGCGCCTTCGACCAGCAGCCGCCGCGACTGCTCCCGGACCCGCAGCGCGTCGCCCCGGATCCCCGGGCGGATGAGCACCAAGAGTGCGGAGGGCTCCCCCCGTGCGCTCGCCCGCTCGCGCACGAACCTCAGGACCGCATCGAACCCAGCGTCCGAAGACGGCACGACCACGATCAGACCGTCCCGGGCGTAGGCCCTCGTCTCGTGGTCGATCCCCAACCACGTGGGTGTCAAATCTGCGTGCGGCATGCGGCGCTCGCAATCTACGTACGGTCCCCGGCCGCGACCGCAACCCGCAACGACCCGGCTCACAGGCCCAAGTCGAGCAGCGCGGCGATCGCCGCGGCCTGTTCGGCACGCTTGAGGGAGCGTCCCGTTCCCGACCCCAAGATCTTTACGGTGCCGTCGGGAAAGCGAAGCTCGACCCGAGCGCTCCACTGCGGCTCCCCGGGGGGGGGGGCTCGCCGACCCGGACGTAGCGAGGTGTGACGCGGTGCTTGCCCTGAGCCCAGTGCTGCAGTCGACTCTTGGCGTCCAGGCCGTGCTCGGGCTCCAAGACGGCGACCCGTGCGCCCATGAACCGCTCGAACACCGCGCTGGCGACCGCGAACGGCCGCCCCCCCGCCTCGCGAACGTCCAAGAACACCGCACCGAGCACGGCCTCGACCGCGTCCGCCAGCGTGCTGGGGTGCTCCCGCCCACCGCGCTTGAGATCGCCGCGTCCCAGGAACAAGAACTGGCCCAGCTGCAGATCTTGGGCGACCGCAACCAGCGACGGCTCGGCGACCAGCGAGGCGCGCAGCCGCGTCAGCTCGCCCTCGGCGAGTTCGGGAAACTTGCGCCACAGCGCGTCGGCGGCCACCAGGTCGAGCACGGCGTCCCCGAAGAACTCCAGGCAGGCGTTGCTTGGCCACCCCGCCGCGGCGTGCTCGTTCGCCCACGAGCCCAGCGTGAGCGCGACGCGAAGCAGGGCGGGGACCTCGAAGGTGTAGCCCAGGCGGACCTGGAGCGCCTCCAGGCTCCACAGCCCGCCGGGCTCGGTGCCATCGTCGACCCGCAGCGTGGGATCGGGAAGCCCGCGCAACACCTTCGGCAACCGGGTCACGCGGCCGAGCATACGCCGAATGTGGACGTCGGCTCAGCGCGCGGCGTACCATCATGTCGCACGGCCATGAAAGAGCACATCGACACGATCACCGACCTCCTCCTGGGTGCCGCCTACGCCGACAAGCGCCTCGAGGGGGACGAGCTGCGCGCGATCACGAAGATGGTCTGCAAGCTGCTGCAGACCGAGGAGCTGCCCGAAGCGCAGGCCGCACGCCTCAGCGCCTTCAACCCCGCCAAGTTCGACGTCAAGGCGGCCGGTGCCAGCCTGAGCAGCCTCAGCGAGGACGACAAGGTCAAAGTGCTCGACCTGGTCGCCTCGATCAACGAAGCCGACGACGAGATCGACTTCGATGAAGACGCCTACCTGCGCAAGGTCGCCGCAGCCCTGGGCGTCAGCGACGAAGCGCTCGAGAAGCACACCATCGAGATCCTCTCCGAGGACGACCTCGACGGTTTGTTGGTCGACTAGACTCTAGAGCCCCCGTCGCGTCACCCCTCGGGGCTGATCTCGTCACAGGTCTGCACGATGGCGTCGGCCAGCGTGCTCGAGAGCAGCACGTTCATGGCCTCGGCGAGGGCCGGAGGGTCGTCGTCGCCCGAAAAGGGGAGCGCGGAGACGACCGGCGGCGCCCCCATCCCGGCCATGAAGTCGTCCACCGGCAGGTTTCCGTCGGCCCAGCACGCGTTCTCCTGCAGGAACCCGCCCGCCAGGACGCACGGCAGGCCCCCGCAGCCGGCCTTGGCATCCGCGACCCGATCGAGGACCCAGGTCCCGGTGGGCACGCCTTCGACCATCGCGGGCGACTGGTCGGGCTCGTCTTGCAGGAAGAAGATGACCAAGACGGCCCCTTCATCGCGGAGGAAGCCCGCGTTGGTCGCGTCGTTGACCGGGTCGAACGCCCAGCCGACCGGCGCGGTCGCCATCTCGATGTTCGAGCCGCCCTCGCCGATGTCGGTGGCGCTGGCAAACCAGGCCTGGGCGCCGGTCAAATCGCCGCCGGTGATGAACTCGAAGTAGGTCTGGCCCCCGCCGGGATCGTACAGCCGCCCTTGGGCGCCGTTGCGACCCGAGTCCAGCTCGGTCGGCGGCACGTAGAACGCTTCGTGGCTCTGGTCACCATCGCCGATGAAGGAGCACGAGCCGTTGTTGATCGCGGTGTTGCCCTCGGACGAGTAGGCCATCTCGGTGCTGGTGACCGCGACGTGCACGTTCGTGCCGGCGGGCAGGACGTCGGAGAGGGTCTGCGCAAACGCGGGAAAGGCCAGTCCCAGCGCCTCTTGGTAGTCCCCCATCGAGCCGGAGTTGTCGATGACGAACAGGAGGTCGACCCCGGTGCAGCCCTCGCCGCAGGTGTCGTCGGCCGAACACCCCGCCGGCACGTCGCCCTGCGGCCCGACGTCGAGCTTGATCCCGCCCTCGTCGCTGGACCCATCGGCGGCGCCGGTGCTCGCGCCCGTGCCCCCCGCTCCGTCCGCTCCGTCCGCTCCGGCTCCACCCTCGCTGCCCCCCGGCCCGGAGGAGGCTGCGGTGGCGGCGGAATCGAACGGACTGTCGGACCCGCCGGGATCGGTGCAGGCGGACGCGAGCAAGACGACGGACGTGAGGCAGGCGGAGCGCATGGTGCTCTCGTGGCGGCCCGGCCGCGTCACGGGTCAATGTTTTCTCGGCGGGCCGCTCAGCCCGCGAGCGGGCCGTTCACCCGGTCCTCGACCCGTGAAATCCACCCGCCGCCCAGCACGCGATCGTCGGGGCCGTAGAACACGGCGGCCTGACCGGGCGAGGCCGATCGGATCGGCGCGTCGAACTCGACCCGCGCGCTCGAGCCGGACCACTCCACCGTCGCCGGGGCGGGCTTGGACTTGTGCCGCACCTGCACGGTGCAGCGCATGCGTCCGCTGTCATCGCCGAGGTCGAGGCGCTGAAGCTCACCGACCTCGATGCCCGAGGCCTGGGTGTCGGTGACGTCACCGACGACCACCTGACGGGACTGCGGGATCACCTTGAGCACGTAACGCCGCTCGGGGGTCCGGGTGCGAAAGCCCCGTCGCTGACCGACGGTGACCCGGTGGATGCCGTCGTGGTCGCCCACGACGTTGCCCTCGGTGTCGATCACCTCACCGGGCGCGAGCGCGTCGGTGGACAGGCCCATCTCCTGGGCGCGGCGCTGCACCACGTCGCCGTGGTTGCCACCGGGGACGAAGCAAAGCTCCTGCGAGTCGGGCGCTCCCCAGTTGGGCAACCCCTTCGCCTCGGCATACGCCCGCACGTCGTCCTTGTTCCAGGTGCCCAGCGGGAACCACACCGACGCGAGCGCCGGGCGTCCCATCGAGAACAGGAAGTAGCTCTGGTCCTTGCGCGGGTCGACGCCGCGCAGCAGCGCCTGGCCGAAGAGGTTGCGCGCGTAGTGCCCGGTGGCCATCGCCTCCGCGCCGATGGCCGCGGCACGCGCGAGCAGCGGGGCGAACTTGATGTGCTGGTTGCACCGCGTGCACGGGTTGGGCGTGAGGCCGGCCGCGTAGTCCCGGGCGAAGGGATCGATGACCTCCTTCTGAAAGCGCTCGCGCTCGTCCACGACGTAGTGCGGGATGCCGATCTGCGCGCAGACCCGGCGCGCGAGGTCGACCTCGGCCGGGGAGCAGCAGGTGCCGCCTCGCCCCTTCCGTTCGTCGGGCGACGCGTCGTACAGACGCATGGTCATGCCGATCACCTCGTGGCCGGCGTCGAGCAGCAAAGAAGCGGTGGCCGACGAGTCGACCCCCCCGGACATGGCACAGACGACCCTCATGATGCAGCTCTTTCGTGGGCACTTCGGACCCGGGCGACGATGCCCGGAAGACGCTCGATGAACGCGTCGATCTCGGTCGCGGTGGTGGCTCGGCCCATCGAGACCCGCACCGCCTCTGCCGCGCGCGCGGTCTCGAAGCCGAGGCCGAGCATGACCTTGGAGGGCTCCAGGCTCCCCGCGGAGCAGGCAGAACCCGTACTGAGCGCGATGCCCTCCAGATCGAAGTTCATCACCATCAGCTCCCCCGGCGCGCCCTCGAAGCCGAAGTTGAGCGTGTTGCCCAGGGCGGGCACGCCATGGACGCGGCCACCGGCCGCCCGCACGGCGCCCGCGATTCGTTCGCGCAGCGGGTGTAGGCCCTCGATCGCCTCGACACCCTCGGTCGCCGCGATCGCTGCGGCGACGCCAAAGCCGTGGGCGGCCATCCAGTTCTCGGTGCCCACCCGGCGCCCGCGCTCCTGCGACCCGCCGAACGAGCGTGGGGTCAGCTGCAGGTGGGTGGGATGCACGAGCGCGCCGATGCCGGTGGGGCCGTAGATCTTGTGGCTGGAGACGCTGAGCAGGTCGAGGCCCCAGGCCGCGAACCGGATGGGGATCTTGCCGAACGCCTGAACGGCGTCGCAGTGCACGAGCACCCCGGGCCCGGTGGCCCGCACGGCCGACACGATCGCCTCGATCGGCTGCACGTTGCCCAGCTCGTGGTTGGCCGCGGCGATCGAGACCAACCCGATCTCGGGATGGGCGTCGAGGGCCGCGCGAACGGCCTCGGGCGTGAGCACCCCGTCCTCCCCGGTCGGCAGCCACACCACAGGGACGCCCTGGGCGACCAAAGCCTCGGCTGCGGCGACCACCGCCGGATGCTCGATGCGGCTGGTCGCGAGCCCGAACGGCTTGCCGGCCTGGCGCAGCGCCGCCACGCCCCCCAGCAGGGCGAGGTTGTCGGCCTCGGTGCCCCCGCTGACGAAGGTGATCCCCAGCGGCGCGGCGTCGAGGGCCGCCGCCACGGATCGCCGCGCCGCCTCGACGACCTCGCGGCACGCCCGGCCCAGCGCGTGGGTGCTCGAGGGGTTGCCCAGGTCCCCGCGCCGCAGCACCGCGCCCATCGCGTCTGCGACCCGGGGGTGCAGCGGCGTGGTGGCGTTGTGGTCGAGGTTGATCACGGCGGCGGGAGGATAGCGCATCGCGTTGACCGCTCGGCACCTCCGTGGTTTCCTGAGTACCGGCACGCCCTGGCGGGCCGGGACGACGCTTGAGCACACTCACCACGATCCTCCGGCGCGCGGGGCACATCCGCGATGAAGACATCGACCGGGTCGAAGCGCACAGCCGCGCCCACCGCTGCGCCCCATTCGTTTCGGTGGTCGAGCTCGGGCTCGCGGACGAAGAGACGTTGGTGCAGCTGCTCAGCGCCCGGCTGATGATCCCCGTCGCCACCGCCGCCGTCCTGCGCCGGGTGGAGGCCCAGACGCTCGAGGCCGTGCCCGCCGAGCTGGCGTGGTCGGGCGGGGTGCTTCCCGTCTCGGTCGACGACATGGGCAACCTGACCCTGGCCATGGCCGACCCGACCGACGAGCGGGCCGTCGCCGCGATCGCCGATCACACCGGCGCCTACCTCCTGCGCGCGGTCGCGCCGGTCGGTGCGCTGCGCGAGGCGGTCCGGCACTACTACGGCGAGCCGGTCATCCCCAGCAAGGGACCCCCCACCCCGCTGCAGATCCCGGCGATGGACCCCGACCCGACGACGGAGGTCTTCGTTCGCACCGAGCCCGCGGTGCCGCTGTCGACCGCCGCGTTCGCGGCCTTGCTGCCGCGCCTGGTCGCCGCGACCGATCGCGACACCATCATGGAGGCGCTGCTCGACTTCCTCGCCGAAGGCTTCGAGCGGGTGCTGCTGTTCATCCACCTGCGCGACCAACTCAAGGGCCGCGACGCTCGCGGCTCCGACGTGGTCCTGGACGCGGTCACCCAGGTTCGGATCCCCACCAAGGGGCCTTCGGTCTTCTCCGACGTGATCGGGAGCGCGGCCGTGATGTTCGGGCCCTGGCCGACCGACCGGGCGATCGATCGCGCCTTCGATCGCGCGATGGGCGGCATCCAGGGCAACGTGCTGGTCCTGCCGGTCCGGGTGCGCGACAAGGTGCCGGTGCTGGTGTTCGCCTCCGGTGCGAACAACCCCCTCGACCCGCGCAGCCTCGACCAGCTCGTGTCCGCGGTCCAGACCGCGCTCGAGCGCCTGATCTTCCGCCGGAAGTCGCAAGAGAGCCCCCGCGTGCGCTGAGCGGGAGGCGCCCTGCCCCTGCCGGCGCGACTAGACCGGCGTACCGAGCCGAGCGGAGTGCCCCAGGTGCGCCTTGAGGTACTTGCTGGGAAGCTCGCGCGCGAGCTGAGCGCCCAGCCGTCCCGAGACCGACACCAGCTTGTCCAGGTCCACCCCGGTCTTCACACCCATGCCCTGCAGCATGTAGACGACGTCCTCGGTCGCGACGTTCCCCGAGGCGCCCGGCGCATAGGGGCAGCCGCCCAGGCCCGCGACCGCGCAGTCGATGGTGCGAATGCCGTGCTGTAGCGCGACGACGATGTTGGCCAGCGCGGTGCCGCGGGTGTCATGGAAGTGCACCGCGAGCTGGTCGAGCTCGATGCCCGAGCGCAGCAGGCCCAGCAAGACGTACTCGATCTGCCGGGGCGTGCCGACGCCGATGGTGTCGCCGAGGCTGAGCTCGTAGACCCCCAGCTCGAGCAGCCCGTCGGCCACCCGGCGCACATCGTCGATCGACACTGCGCCTTCGTAGGGGCAGCCGTACACGCAGCTGACGTAGCCGCGCACCCGCATGCCGCGAGACTTGGCCTCGCCGACCACCGCCTCGTAGGTGGCCAGCGCCTCCTCGGTGGTCTTGTTGATGTTCTTGCGGTTGTGGCTCTGCGTGGCCGCCATGAACACGGCGACCTCCTGCATGCCGGCCCGCGAGGCGCCGTCGAGGCCCCGCATGTTGGGGACCAGGGCGCTGTAGCAGACGCCCTCATGCTTGTGGACCCCCGCAGCGACCTCCAGATGATCGGCCATGGCCGGGATCCAGCGGGGGTTGACGAAGCTGGTGATCTCGACCCGCTTGATCCCCGCCTGCACGGCGCCTTCGATGAGCTCGAGCTTGCGCTCGGTCGGCAGGATGACCTTCTCGTTTTGCAGGCCGTCTCGCGGCCCGACCTCGTAGATCGAGACCTCGTCGGGGACCCCGTCGAACAGGTGCCGGTCGGGCGTGGCGTGGGCTGAAGAGGCGTCCATCAGGTGTTCGTGGGGGGTTTGGGGCGCGGCAGCTCGAACACGCCGCCGGTTCGAGTGTACGCGATCCCGCCCAGCCGTCCGACCGCTTGCAGGGCTCCTGGGTCCATGGGCAGCAAGTGACCTGACTCATCCCGCCGCAGCAGCCCCTCCGCCACGGTGAACGCGACCACCTCACCCACCACGATCGTGGAGGCCGGGCTGCCCGCCCGCGTGCGCCCCACCGGGATCGCCTGGGTCATGCGACACTCCATCGAGGCGCGCGCCTGCGCCACCCGGGGGGGCCGGACCACATGGGCAGGGACGGAGTCCAGCGGCACCTGCTGGGCCACGTAGTCCCACTCACTGTGCTCGGCCGGCAGCTCCACCGACGAGAGGTTCATCGCTTCTGCCACCGGCTCGCTGACGTGGGAGATCGTGAACTCGCGGGTGTCCAGGATGTGCCGCAGCGTGTCCTTGGGCTGGCCGGAGCGGGTCCACCCGCATCCGAGCACGACCGTCGGAGGGCGCGAGCCCATCGCCTGAAAGTAGCTGAACGGGGCCAGGTTCTCCACGCCATCGGCGCCCACCGTCGATACCCACGCGATGGGTCGCGGCGCCACCAGGTCGGTCATCAGGCGATACACGTCCAGGCCGGAGAGCGCGCTGGGGTCGATGTGTTCGTGCTGCACGGGTTGGGCGGGACTATGCAACGCGAGGTACGCTCATGCACGCCGTCCGTGATGCGTCGCGTCTTCCTCACCCTGTGCACCGTGCTCACCGCGTGCAGTACCCCGGCCCGGCCCGAGGCACCCGCGCCGCGGTCCACCGCCCCCGCGCGCGATGCTCCCGGGCCGCCGGATCCGGCCCCGACACCCGAGCCCGCGCCCGCCCCCGCGCCACAGCCAGGGCCAGAGCCAGAGCCAGCCCCAGCGCGCGCGGCTCCGCTGCCCGAGGACTACCTCGCCTTCGACGGCGCCTGCGCCCCGACGGAGGTCGTCACCATCGCGGCCGTCGGCGACATCATGGGCCACCGCGAGATCCAGCGGCAGGCCTACGCCACCGACGAAGGCTTCGGAGTGGTCTGGTCGGGCATCGCGGACCTGCTCGCCGCCGCGGACATCACCTACGGCAACCTCGAATCGCCGACGGCGCCCGGCCTCGGCCGCGACCACGAGGCGCATCCCGACCCCGGCCGCCGGTTCGACAACTTGGTCTACTCCGGCTACGCCCGCTTCAACATCCACCCCAGCATCATCGACGACCTGGTCAAAGCCGGGTTCGACGTCGTGTCCACGGCCAACAACCACAGCCTCGACCGCGACGCCGAGGGCATCGACCGCACCATCGCTCAGCTCCGCAAGCGGCCCCTGAAGTTCACCGGCACCCGTCCGGCCGGGTCCGATGGGCCCTTGTGGACGGTCACCGAGGCCAAGGGCATGCGGATTGCCTGGGTCGCGTGCACCCTGCACACCAACTTCGGCAAGGACGAGCAGGGCCAGGTGCTGCACTGCTTCGAGCCGGGGGACCCGGTGGGCAAGCTCGTTGGGCAGCTGCGCAAGCGCAAGAACGTCGACGCCGTCATCGTCACCCCCCACTGGGGCAAGGAGTACGCGCCTCAGCCCCGCGATCGGCAGCGCACCTTCGCCCAGCGGTGGCTCGACGCCGGCGCGACCGCCATCATCGGATCGCACCCCCACGTGGTCGAGCCGTGGGAGATTCGCGAGGCCGCCGACGGTCGGCAGGGTCTGGTCTTCTACTCGTTGGGCAACTTCTTCAGCCACCAGCGCACGCTCGACCGTCGCTCCACGGTCATCCTGTACTTCGGGCTGGCCAAGACCGACGCCGGGGTCCAGGTGGTCGGGGCGCGCTACGTTCCGCTGCACGTACGCATGGAGGGCGACAAGCAGGCCTTCTTCGTCGAGGCGATCGACCGCGCGGATGGGCCGGCCGACGCGCGCGCGCTGCTGGCCGCGCAGCTGGGGACCGCGGGGCTGATGCCACCCACGCTGCCGATCGACGTGCGACCGCACTGCGCCCCGGGCTGGACGCCACCCACGCGCCCGGCTCGATGATAACCTCACCTTCGATGGGTTCGCAGTGGTCCAGGCGGGGCTTCGTGCAGAGCACCGCGGCGCTGTGGGCCGCCGGATGCGGCGACTCGCCCCGCCCCGCCCCGCCCGAGGGAGCCCCCAACATCATCTTCATCACCCTGGACGACCTGGGGTGGAAGTCGCTGCCGCGCTACGGCAATCCGAACATCGAGACGCCGGCGATCGACCGCATCGCCGAGCGAGGCGCCGTGTTCACCCGAGCGTTCAACGCCTCGTCGAGCTGCTCGTCCTCGCGCGCAACGCTGGTCACCGGCCAGCACGTCGCCCGCCACGGGGTCAACGCCCTCGTCCACCGAGACGTCGAGGCGTCGTTGCCTCCGTCCGCCACGACCGCCGCCGAGCAGCTCTTCGCGGGCGGCTACCACACCGCCCACTATGGCAAGTGGCACGCCAGCGAGGACTCCCCGCGCAACCATGGGTACGCGGAGAACCTCAACGACCACGACTCGCGCACCGAGCACATCGAGCGGCCCGAGCGCATCGAGTCCTTCCTCGAGCGTCGAGCGCAGGAGCGGTTCTATCTCGAGCTCAACTTCCTCGCCACGCACCTGCGGCCTGACGGGACCTTCCCCAACGACCGGGAGTTCTACGTCGACCCCGACGGTATCGAGCTTCTGCCCGTGTGGACCATGCCCGATTGGCCGGAGGTCAAGCAGATGGCCGCCGCCTACTTCAGCCAGGTCCGACGGGTGGACGCCATCCTCCGCCACGTGCTCGAGACGCTCGAGGAGCTGGGGCTGCTCGACGACACGCTCATCGTGCTGACCAGCGACAACGGGGCGCCCTTTCCCGGCAACAAGCGCACCTTGTTCGATCGCGGCATCGGAACGCCGCTTATCGTGTCGTGGCCCGGGGGCTTCGGGGGCGCACAAGAGCACGAGGGCCTGGTCAGCGCCATCGACATCGCCCCCACGCTGCTCGACGCCGCCATGGTCGACCCGCTCCCGGACCCCGATGGCCGCTCCCTGCTCGGACTGCTGCGGGGCGCACCCCATGTCTTCGACGCGCACGTGTTCGCGGCGATCGACTACCACGGCGACTACACGCCCCTGCGGGCGGTCCGCTCCGAGCGCTACAAGCTCGTGCACAGCTACGAGGACACACCGCTGGGGTTGGGCCAGCTCGACGGCGAGCTGTGGGCGCAGCTGCTGACCGGTCTGCCCAACCAAGACTGGAACGCCCCGCTGCCCCCGGTGAGCCTGTACGACCTGGAGACCGACCCGCACGAGCAGGTCAACCTGGTCGACGACCCCGCCCACGCCGACGTGCTCGAGCGGATGCACGCGCGCCTCCAGGACCACCTGCAGGCCACCGGCGACGTGATGGCCGGCGTCGTGCTGCCGCCGTACGCCTGACCGACCTGACCGACCTGACCGGACTGATGAATCTCCTGGGTCAGCGCGGGTGGGCCGCAAGCATGGGTCCCAGGTACTCGCCGGTGTACGACCCCTTGGTCTTTGCGACCTGCTCGGGGGTCCCCGAGGCCACCACCAGGCCTCCGCCCGACCCCCCTTCGGGGCCCATGTCGATGATGTAGTCGGCGCACTTGATCACATCGAGGTTGTGCTCGATGACGACGATCGTGTTGCCCGCGTCGACCAGCCTCTGCAGCACCTTGAGCAGCTTCTGAATGTCGTCGAAGTGCAGACCGGTGGTGGGCTCGTCGAGAATGTATAGGGTGCGTCCGGTGTGACGCTTGCCCAGCTCTCGACTGAGCTTGACCCGCTGCGCCTCGCCGCCGCTCATCGTCGGCGCGCTCTGCCCCACCTTCATGTAGCCCAGCCCGACGTCCTGCAGCGTGCCGAGGATCCGCCGGATCTTCGTGTGGTGCTCGAAGATCTCGACGCAGTCATCGACGCTGTGCTCGAGCACGTCGTGGATGTTGTGCCCCTTGTAGCGGATCGCCAGCGTCGCGGCGTTGTAGCGCTTGCCGTTGCAGACCTCGCACGGCACGTAGACGTCGGAGAGGAAGTGCATCTCCACCTTGACCATGCCGTCGCCCTGGCACGCCTCGCAGCGGCCGCCCTTGACGTTGAAGGAGAATCGGCCGCTCTTGTAGCCGCGCGCTCGAGCCTCGGGCAGCGCCGCGAACACGGTGCGAATCTCGTCGAACACCTTGGTGTAGGTGCCGGGGTTGCTTCGCGGCGTGCGACCGATCGGACGCTGGTCGATGGAGATGACCTTGTCGAGTGCTTCGAGGCCCTTGATCGCCTTGTGGGCGCCAACCTTGACGGTGCTGCCGTGCAGCGCCCGGGACAGCGCCGGCAGCAGGATGCCGCCGACCAGAGAGCTCTTGCCCGCCCCGCTGACGCCGGTGACCGCGGTGAACGTGCCGATCGGGAACTTCACGTCGACCTTCTCCAGGTTGTTCTCCGAAGCGCCTCGCACCTCGATGAACGCCCGCGGCTCTCGGCGCTGCGCGGGGATCTCGATGCGCTTGCGGCCGGAGAGGTACTGCCCGGTCAGGCTCGTGGTGCTCTTGCGCAGCTGCGCCGGCGTCCCCGAGAACACCACCTTGCCCCCCAGGTGGCCAGCACCGGGGCCGAAGTCGATGACGTGGTCGGACGCCTCGATCGTCTCTTCGTCGTGCTCGACGACGATGACGGAGTTGCCCAGATCCCGCAGCCGCTGCAGGGTGGCCACCAACCGCTGGTTGTCCCGCTGGTGCAGGCCGATCGACGGCTCGTCGAGCACGTACATCACGCCGGACAGCTCGCTCCCCAGCTGGGAGGCCAGCCGGATGCGCTGGGCTTCGCCGCCGCTGAGCGTGGGTCCGGCGCGGTCGAGCGTGAGGTACTCGAGCCCGACGTTGAGCAGGAACGACAGGCGGTTGGAGATCTCCCGCAGCACGCCTTCGGCGATCGTCTTCTTGTTGCCCGGCAGCTCCATCTCGCCGAAGTGCGTGGACGCCCCGCGGACGGTCATCGTGGTCACGTCGGCCAGGCCGATGCCGTCGACGAAGACGAAGAGGCTCTCGGGACGCAGCCGCCGGCCCCCGCACGTCTCACACGAGCGCTCGGCGAAGTACTTGCGGTAGTGGTCGCGCGCGTTCTCGGAGCTGGTCTGCTGGTAGCGCCGCATCAGGTTGGGGACGACGCCCTCGAAGCGCATGCCCCACGAGCCGTGGGACTCGCTCCCCTCCTTGCCCCACGTCACCCGCAGCCGCTTGCCCCCCAGGCCGAACAACACCGACCCCTGCTTGCGCTTGCCGAGCTTCTGCCACGGCACGTCCAGGTCGACGTCACAGGCCTTCGAGAGCGCCTCGATGATGCGAAAGGTCCAGCCCTCGCCCCGATCCATGGCGCTCGCCCACGGGGCGATGGCGCCGCCGCGAATCGACAGCGACGGGTCGGGGATCACCAGCTCGGGGTCGACCTCCATGCGGGTGCCCAGACCGTTGCAGGCTTCGCAGAAGCCCAGCGGGCTGTTGAAGGAGAAGCTCTGCGGGGACAGCTCGGGGAAGGAGAACCCACAGCAGGTGCGATTCTCGGAGAACGACATCGGCTCGCCGCCCTCGGCCGGCTCCGCGCGCATCTCGCCCTTGCCCTCTCGCAGGGCCAGCTCCACGCTCTCGGCGAGTCGCTGCCGATCCTCACTGCGGATGGTGACCCGGTCGGCGACCAGCTCGATGGTGTGCTTGAACTTCTTGTCGAGCTTGGGTGGATCGTCGAGGCGGTGGAGTTCGCCGTCGACCCGCACCCGAAGGAAGCCGCGTCCGCCCAGCTCCTCGAACAGGTCGCGGAACTCGCCCTTGCGGTGAGTCACCAGCGGCGCGAGCAGGGTGAGCTTGGTGCCCTCGGGCAGCGCCCGCAGCTCTCGAACGATCTCCTCGGAACTCTGCCCGGCCACCGGCTTGCCGCAGGTGTGGCAGTGCTGGACCCCCACCCGGGCGTAGAGCACCCGCAGGTAGTCGTAGATTTCGGTGATGGTGCCAACGGTGGACCGCGGGTTGTTGGATGCGCTCTTCTGCTCGATCGCGATCGTGGGGGAGAGCCCCCGCAGATGCTCGACGTCGGGACGGTCGAGCTGCCCCAAGAACTGTCGGGCGTAGGCGCTGAGGCTCTCGACGTAGCGCCGCTGGCCCTCGGCGTACAGCGTGTCGAACGCGAGCGAGCTCTTCCCCGACCCACTCACGCCCGTGAAGGTGACGAGCTGTCGCTTGGGGATCTCGAGGTAGTCGACGTCCAGGTTGTGCTGCCGGGCCTGCTCGACCACGATGAAGTCGGGCTCGGCGGCCGCCTTGGGCGCGCGCGACCCAGAGTCGGCCTTCTTTCCGGACCTCTTGGCGGACTTCTTGCCGGTCTTCTTGGCGGACTTCTTGCCGGTGGACGTCTTGGCGCGCCGGGAGGACGAGGGCGCCTTGCTTCGCGTGGACTTGGTGGAGGTCGCGACCATGCTGATGCGCGGCTCCCTTAGCACGAACCCGAGCGCGGTGCACGCGTGTTCAGGGTAACCGCAGCCCGTCGTCGCGCGTAACGATGGCGCATGCACGAACGACAGGTCTTGATTACGGGCGCCGGTGGAGGATTGGGCCGCGAGGTCACCGCGGCCGCGCTGCGGGCCGGCGCGCGCGTCACCGCGGCGACCTTCGGCGACGATGCGCAGGCCCTGCGCGAGCATCTCGACGCCGAGGCCTTCTCCCGGGTGCACACGGTCGACGTCGACGTGACCGAACCGGACCAGGTCGAGGCGCTCGTGGCCGGCATGCCCAAGATCGACGTGCTGCTGCACCTGGTCGGTGGATTCGCCATGGGACCCACCGCGAGCTTCGACTTCGCGGCGTATCAGCGCCTGATCGCGCTGAACCTCACCTCGACCTTCTGCGCCGTCCGCAGCGCGCTGGGCCGCATGCAGGCCGCCGGCTACGGCCGCATCGTCACCGTCGCCTCCCGGAACGCCCTCGCGCCCTCCGCCCAGACCGCGGTCTACGGCGCCACCAAGGCCGCCGTGCTCGCGCTGACGCAGTCGGTGGCCGACGAGACCCGCGACCAGGACATCACGGCCAACGCGGTGCTGCCCAGCATCATCGACACCCCGGCGAATCGGGCCGCCATGGGCGCCGAGCAAGCAGACCGCTGGGTGTCACCGGCTTCGTTGGCGAAGAGCATCGTGTTCCTGGGCAGCGAGGCGGCGGGCGACCTCCGCGGCACCGCCCTGCGGGTCTACGGCGGCGCCTGACCCCCACATCGCCCGACACGTCGACATCAACACGGTCTCATCCACCATCTTCACCTTGGACTCTGACAGTATTTTGACTTACGCTTGAAAACGCCCTCGAACTCCACGGGGGTGGAGACCCGATGATGCACGGCAAGACTCAAACCCCGAGCAATCCCCCGCAGGCCGTCATCGTCATCGCAGGGTCCTCGCTGCGGCGGGCCGGGCTCGAGGCGGTCGCGGCGGCGCTGCGCACCAAGGGCGCGCGCGTGGAGATCGCCGTGGGTGTGGAGTCGCGGCGGGTCGAGCTGCTCAAGCTCTCGTTCCGGTTCCGGGACGCGGCCCACTACCTGCTGTGCGGCGGACCCGAGCTTCCCGCCGCCGACCTGCGCTCGGTCGCCGCGGACCTCGTGGCCAACGGCGTGCCCGGAGGCAAGATCAGCTGCGGGGCGCTGACGTGGTCCAACCCCGCCACCGTCGCGCGCGAGGCCGAAGACCGCTTGGCAGCGATGGGCCTCGACCTCGAGGGCCCGAGCACCGCCGCCACGTTCCCCGCCCCGCGACTCGTGAACGAAGCCGCTGCGCCTCCGCGTCCGCCGGTGCCGTCGGCCAGCGTGCCCACCCTCGCGGCCGCTCCGATGGAGATCGACGTCGACGTCGATCTCGACGAGGACGACCCCCCGCGCTGGGGCAGCACCACCAAGCTGTGGGTCGCCGGCGCGATCGGCGTCGCAGCCCTCGCGCTCGTGACGGTCTCCCTGTCCTGGGGGGACACCGTCGATCCCGACGAGTCCGATGCGTCCAAGACCGCGGCCGCGATGGTGGCCGCCGACCCCGGGTCCGCGGACCTGGACCACGACGACGAGGCCGAGCCCGAGTCCCCCCTCGAGCCGGACGCGCCCTCACCCCAGCGGCTGCTCGCCGAGCCCGTCCTCGACGGGGCCGACGATGTCGAGGTCGAGGACCTGCCCACCGAGGCCTCCGACGCCCTCCCCGCGGATGCCCTCGACGAAGCGCCGGCGCGTCCCCTGCCCTCCAACGACAACGAGCTGGTCTACGCCGCGCTCCGCGGGCAGTCGATCCGCGCGCTCGACATCCTGCTCGTCTCCCCCGCCGCCACGGCCGGCAACGCTCGCCGCCCGCGCGTCGCCAAGATGCGCTTCGAGGACGCGCGCGCGTACTGTCACGATCTCGAGATCGAGGGCGTGGTCGGCTGGCGCTTGCCGGACATCGGCGAGGCGCAGTGGCTCTCGCGCAGCAACATGATCCGCACCGGCGTCTTCTGGACGGCGACCAAGGCCGACGCCTTCGGCGACGAGCGCGTCACCTGGAACCCCCGCGCCAAGCGGATGCGGACCTCGGGTCAGCGCTGGAGAGGGGGCCGTGTCGTCTGCGTCCGCTACCAGAAGCAGGACGACCCGGGCCCCCAGTAGCCCGCGCCAGTCGACGCCGCGATGCGGGTCAGCAGGTTGGACAGCCGCAGCTGATCTCGGAGCCGCTGTTGGGCTCGAGCTCGTCCGAGCAGGCGTCGAAGGGCGCCTCGCAGACCTCGCCCATGCACTCGCAGTTGGGCGTGCCGTCGCACGAGGGCGCGATGGGCTCGCAGGACAGCGAAGTCCCCGCCTGCGTCACCACGCCGATGCAGGTCTCGTCCTCCCCACACGCCTCGCAGCTGGGCACCACGTCGCAGAACTCCACCGGGATGCACGCGCCCGTCCAGCAGTCGCCTTCCACCCGCGCCGCCTGGCCCTTGGGGCAGTCGGGCGCAGGGTTCTCCTCTGGATCGCACGTGACGACCATCGGGTTGCAGCTGACCTCCTCGACCTCGCAGGTGCCGAAGTTGCACTGGACTGCCGGCGTGCCGAGCCCCAGCGACTGACAGGTCGGGATCAGGCACGCGTCGAGGTCGCACTTGGGCGCCATCTCCCCCACGGGGGCTGCATCGCAGGTGCAGCAGTCGTCGATGAGCATGCAGTCGTCGTCCACCATGCATTCGGGCTCGGTCACCCCGCCGGTGCTCGAGCTGCCCGAGGAGTCCCCGCCGCTGCTGTCGTCCATGCCGCTCGTGCCGGGCCCCGTCGATCCAGGGTCGGTGTCGTTCCCCGTCGTGGGGTCGGACGGGTCGGTAGACACGGTCGCATTGGTCTCCGAGGCGGTGGAGGGGTCCGTGGTGGTCACGCCGCCGGAGGTCGAGGGGCCCGCGGTGGCCGAGGCACCAGTGCTGCCACCCGAAGCGTCGGTGTCCGCACCACTGAGGCCGTCATCGGAGCACGCCGCCAGCACCAGCGCGGCGGCAGAAAGAAAACTCAAGTCAAGCAAGCGCATACCCACGAGGGTAACGGTCGGATCGAGCTTCGCCAAGACGGCGCTCAGCCCCGCGTCCGTCGGTCGTCTTCGCGCACTTCGTCAGCCCGGTGCTGGGTGTGCGCCTCCAGGGCCGCGCGCAGCTCGGGCCGGGTCGTCGCCAGCATGCGGACCGCGAGGTAGCCGGCGTTGGTGGCGTTTCCAATGGCCACGGTCGCGACCGGCACCCCCCGCGGCATCTGCACGATCGACAGCAGCGCGTCCATCCCGGCGAGCGCGCCGTTGAGCACCGGCACCCCAATCACCGGCAGCGTCGTCAGGCTCGCGAGCATGCCCGGCAGGTGCGCCGCGCCTCCCGCACCGGCGATGATCACCTCCAAGCCCCGCCCGGCCGCCGCCTGGCCGAACTCGACCATCGCGGTCGGGGTCCGGTGTGCGGAGAGGATCCGCGTCTCGTGCGGGACATCGAAGGCCGCGAGCACCTCGGCCGTCGCCTTCATCGTGGGCAGGTCCGACGTGCTGCCCATGCAGATCGCGACGAGAGGAGAGGAGGAGGTTGGAGCGGTCGTCATGGGTCGATCTTTTCGGCGGCTTCGGTCGCCCGAGCGCGGGCGGTGGCGACGTCGGGCCCCACGGCGGTCACGTGGCCCATCTTCCGCCCGGGACGGACCTGGTGCTTGCCATACATGTGCACCGCGGCGCCCGGCACCGCGAGCGCATCGGCGAGCCCGTGGTCGTGGGCCTCACCCGTCCGGGCCCCGAGCACGTTGACCATCGCGGCAGCCGGACCGAGCAGCGACGTGTCCCCAAGAGGCAGGTCGAGCACCGCCCGCAGATGGTTCTCGAACTGCGAGGTGAGGCACGCATCGAGCGTATAGTGGCCCGTATTGTGCGGCCGCGGGGCGATCTCGTTGAGCCACACCTGCCCGTCCTCGAGCAAGAACATCTCGACTCCGACGACCCCGACGCAGTCGTAGGCCTCCGCAGCGCGCAGCGCCAGGTCGACGGCCCGCTGCGACACCTCGGCCGGGACGGCCGCCGGGACCTCGACCGCCTCGCACTTGTGATCGCGCGCGTACGTGGCCACGACCGGATAGGCGCGCGCCTGCCCGCCGGGACGCCGCGCGACCATCGTCGCGAGCTCGACGGAGAACGGAACCCAGCCCTCGACCAGCACCCGCTGTCCGCCGAGCGCCTCGTAGCCCTGCAGCAGCGCGTCTGGGTCCCTCGCGGTCCGGTTGCCGTAGCCGTCGTAGCTGTTGCGGGGGCGCTTGAGCATCACCGGGAAGCCCAGGCGCTGCGCCGCGGCTTCCAGCTCCGCGCGGGAGCTGCATGCCCGGTATGGCCCGATCGGCAGCCCGGCCTCTTCGGCCCGCCCCTTCTGAACGATCTTGTCGCTGACCCAGGCCATCGTCTGCACGCCCGGGCGCAGCACGGCGCCCGGCGGCAGCACCTCGCGCACCGTGGTGAGATCGACCGACTCCTGATCGAGCGTGATCACGTCGCCGGGCGCGAAGAAGGCTCGCAGCGCGTCCGCATCGTCCCAACGCCCGGTCACCACCTCCGAAGCAAACCCGCAGGGTCCGGTCGCGGCCTCTTGGTACACCTTGGTCCGGACCCCGAGTCGCGTCGCCGCCGCACACATCATGCGCGCCAGCTGTCCGCCGCCGAGGATAGCCACCTGCCCCGCCATGGCCGGGAGTCTGACGGTCCCCGGCCCAGGGATCAAATCGCCCTCGCAGGGCCCTTGGTGCATACTTCCGGCACCGTCCGCCCGGGTGGTGAAACCGGTAGACACGGGGGACTTAAAATCCCCTTCCTTCGGGAGTGCGGGTTCGAGTCCCGCCCCGGGCACTTTTCTTTGATCGCGAGGACTTGGCCGCGAAGCCGGGAGGCGACGTGGTGGGAGCATCGCAGTGCGGGGGGCCGTATGGGGGCCGCGATGCAGAGGCCCGACTTCGGCCAGCGAGACGCACGACACGAGGTCAGCGTCGAACATACGCGCACCGTCCGCGCTCGCGCCCGGGTCTACTCGCCGATGCACGCCAGCGCGTACAGCCGATCGATCTCCGCAAGCGTTGGCCGCCGACCTCGAGGCGAGCGTCCTGCCGCACGAGCGTCGTGCCACGCACGGAAGCGCACCATGACGCAGCACAGTTCGTGGGCGGCCCGCAGCTGCCTCATGGCGGGCCCGTAGCGGGCGCGCACCCGCCAGTGCGTCCGATGGGTTCCCGCCGGGGTGGGATGAACGCCGGCTGGCTCATCGGGCCAGCGGCAGAGTCCGCTGCCAGGACGATGCGGCCACGCGTAGGCGGAGCAGGTGCACGGCTTGTAGCCGCCACCACGCGCTATCGGCCCGGGCTGCTTCGTAGAGCGTCCATGGGCTTCCCGATGCGCCACGCAGGACTGCTTCTGGTCTCCCTATACCGCGAACGCGCGACACCGCGTCCCTTTCCTCGTCGTGGCGATGCATCGACGACGCATGAGTGCTCGCGCGCTGTAGGCCATGTCCCAACCCACAGGTACCACGCTGGGTGTCAGCTGTTCGCGACGGGTTCGACGAAGTTTGGGCAGAGCGCGGCGACGCGAATCCGATCCCTGCCTGGCTCGGAGTCGTCGCCCGAAGCTCGTCCAAGGCGGCCAGCGCGGAACGTCGTTGGACTCCCGCGGCGCCGAGAACCTCGCGCGCACCGCTTTGGGTTTCTCCAAACGCACCGAAACGGCTGCTGCTAGCGACACGTGGAAGGGACTTGCGGGCAGGATTCTTGGACAGCGGCCATCAGCCGTGCGGCAGTTACGTCCTTCAGGCCGCGGGGCTCGCCGCTGCGGCCATCCTCGTGACTGTCACGGTAGGGGCCTCGTGCATCGTAACCGTTCACCCCCTGCTGTTCGCAGACGTGCGGATTAACACCCGAGGGGGATCGACCTCGCGAACGCGGCGTGATCAAACCGGGGGGTGCCGGTCAGTCCCGAGGAGCATGCCTCCGTTCTCGCCGAACTCGGCGAGACGAAGGCTGAACTCGGCGAGACGAAGGCTGAACTCGGCGAGACGAAGGCACGGCTGGAGGCGCTCGAAGCTCAGTTCGCGACCGCCCTTGCGACGATCGAGCGGCTGACAGAGCAGCTGAAGAAAAACTCGTCGAACTCGAACTTGCCGCCCTCGAGCGACGGTCCGGGCGCAGCGTCGCGGGGTGTTCGCGCGCCGAAGAAGCCCAGGTCGAAGCGAAAGCGCGGCGGCCAGAAGCGGCACAAGGGAAGCCATCGCGCGCTGCTGGATCCCAGCGAGGTGAATGAGTTCAAGGACTTGTACCCCGAGGCGTGTGAGGCTTGCGCATGCATCTTGCCGCAGACGTTCGATGTTGCGGCACACCGCCACCAGCTCGTCGACCTGCAGCGAGGGGGGCGACATGTCCTCGAGTTTCGCCGTCACGCGGTCGAGTGCAGCTGCGGGCACACGACAGTGGCGCCCTACGACCCCAAGCAGATTCCCGCGTCGCCCTTCGGGCCTCGGCTGGTGAGCGTGGTCGCGATGATGACGGGGGTGTTCCACCTCAGTCGACGGAACACGCAGCGCTTCCTTCGCGAGGTCTTCGAGATACGCATGTCCATCGGGGCCATAAGCCAGGCCGAACGACGTGTCAGCAAGGCCCTCGCGCCCGCGAGCGAGCAGGCCCACGACGACGTTCTGGCGGCGATGGTCAAGCACACCGATGCGACGACCTGGCTGATCGCCGGCGTGACGATGTCGCTTTGGACCCTGTGCACCGCGTTGACGAGCGTGTTCCGCATCTTCAAGGATGGTGCGCGTGCAACCATCGAGTCGATGTTCTCGGACGGACGCGGCAACAAGACGGGCTTCTTGGTCAGCGACCGAGCGTCGGTCTTCGGGTTCTGGGAGATGGCGCTGCGGCAGGTCTGCTGGGCGCATCTGCTGCGGCTGTTCGTCGGGTTCTCACAGCGAGCCGGTCCCGAAGGGGCCTACGGTCGCGAACTGCTCGAGCATGCCGCGATCGTGTTCGAGTACTGGCACGACTTCGTCGCAGGGACCCGCTCACGCGACGAACTTCGGCACTTGATGAAGTCGGTCCAGCACAACTTCGAGGCGCTGCTGCGGCGCATCGTGGCGGCCGACATCCGTGGTTTGTCGGGCTCGTGCGCGAACCTCCTCGCGCACGCTCCGGCGCTGTGGACGTTCGTCGACGTGCCCGGCGTCGAGCCGACGAACAACCTCGCCGAGCGTGACCTTCGCTCGCTCGTCATCTGGCGCAAGCTCTGCTACGGCTGCCAGAGTGAACGCGGCCTTCGTTTCGTCGAGCGCGTCATGACCGTCTGCATGACCCTACGCAAGCGCCGATGCGATGTGCTCGACTTCATCGAGCAGTGCGTACGGGCGCGCGCCGCAGGTTCGCCCGTTCCCTCGCTGCCCGAGTCCCTCGCCGCGGCCTGAACTATCTCCTCGAGCTCGGGTAGTAGCGCGTGTGGTTGCGTGCGCCCGTCGTTCGCAGTCTGCCGTCTCGACGCAACATCGTCATCGGCAAGTTCAGCTCGCGGACACTCGACCCCAGCCGGCGCGAGTAGTGCGTCATCACTTCCCCAGGCTCGGACGCGACGCTCGCGTGGAGGCGTTCGGCCAGTTCCGCGACCTCGCTGTGACTCCGTCGCTTTCCGGACGCTCGCCGCTTCGGCGCCGCCGCCATCTTCTTCGCGGCGCCCGCCCCCTCGAACGCGCGCTCGAGCGCGGCGTTCGCCTCCGCTCGAACCTGCGCGAGATGGTCGCGCACCAGTTGGTCGATCTGCTCGGCGAGATTGCTGGCCTTCATCCCCCGAGCGTCCGAGCCGCGTCCTCGTCCTTCAAGCCCGGGGGTGAACGGTTACACCCAGACGACGATGACGTCGAACTCGCCACGGTGGGCGGCCTCCATCATCGCGTCGAACTCGGGCCGGGCCTTCGCAGCGCTGACCTGCTCCTCAAACGAGGAGGCCTGGCGAAGCCTGCTCCTCCGTACTCACCCGTAGGTAGACCGCTGCCCGCTTCCTCACTTCCACCAGCTGGCCGTACTGGGTCGCCATCGCGCCCATGGCGCTAACGTACTTTTTCGTACGGATCTCGGCGCTACCCTTCAGCGACTCGGCAGGGTTCGCTGGACCGATTCGGCGTCCTATGGCGGAACGGGATTCGGATTTCCGAAGCGCTTGAGCTGCGTCCGCACGACGTGCCGATGGCATCTACCGAGACGGACGCTTCCACCGACCTCCGTCGTCGAAGTTTGCGCTTCGAGGCGCACCGGCGGCCTGCCACATCGCGTCGAAGATCGGCTTCAACATGGAGGCAGTGTCGATGTCCTCAATGTCGTCGACAAGCACCTCAGGAAGCAAGACCTGCGCGCGATCAATCGGATGGTGCTGTCGCAGGCGGTACTCCTCAACATCGAACATGTACCCCTCGACATCCACAAGGCTCATCATCACCGCGACTGGGCCTCGAATCCCCAGGTCCTCCACCATGAGCTTGGCATAGCGATTCAGCGAATCGACGACCCGAGGTTCGATCTCATCGACGAGTAGTTTCCCGTGTCCGTTCGCGTGCCGGCGATGCAGCATGATCGCATCGACCGCCTCGATCATCCCTTGGCGAAACACCTGAACGTATCCGGTCGCCCCCTCTTCTTCGCGGACACCATCGTGAAAGCAAAATCCGTCCAAGTTGAACCGATGGCTGTAGCCGTCCGCTTCGCTGTACAGCGGGAGCAACCGCCGCGACTCCCTGGCGCGGAGCGGGATCTCCGACGCGACCAACGAGACCGAAAATCCGGATAGAGGCACGAGGTGTAGAACTACGCGACCCATGTCGTAGTGGAGGCCTACGGGGACATCGCCGGCTACGATCCGTCCGACCCGCTCAAACCTGAACTCGCGCACCTTCTCTAGCAGGCTGGTTCCTGCCCCGAACGCGACCCGAAGCTGGTCAATGTCCATGCTCTCCTTGCCAGCATTGCTCCGGGCGAAGAACTTCGCCCGACCACTGTGGACCATGTGGGGCCCACGGAAGCTCTGCGGCACATGGACCGCAAGAACCTTGCGGTCGCCCTCGAAACCACCAAGCACCCTAGTGCGCGTTTCGAGCCGGGGGACGACCCCATTGCGCAGGACATCGTCGACCGCGCGCAAGAGCTCGTCGTCGGTCATGCCTGGCTTGATCCCGACCACCTCATCCGGGTAGCCGAGCCGCCCCCCGTCGGGGTCGACGGCCTCCCGGATCCCATACAACGACCATCCACCGGCAGCATTCGCAAGGGACGAAGCGTGCTCACAGAGAGTGCGCTTCGCGTCTTTGTTCCCGAGCGTCAGAGCCTCCTTGTAGTCGAGGGTCTTCCCCTCGGGAACCTGGTTGTCGATGAGCCGAAGGATGTCCGAAACGGTCAGGTCGTCGATGATCTTATGGAGCACTATCAACGAATAGATCGTCCTGCCGCGACTATCAACGAGCAATCGAGCAAGAGCACACGTGTTGGCGCTATGAGCAACTCGGGGAGCCGAATGTTCCGTATGTCCGGCCTGGCACCCTGATCCGGTTCCATTGTTCCCCATGGCCCGAGGTGTTCACCGAGCTCGGGCCGGGCGTCGTCAAGGCGCAGAGCACAAGCTCCACCCGCTCGGTCGCGCTCCGGTCGCCGTCGATCCGCAAGACCGGGAGACCGAGACCCGCGAGCCAAGCCTCATGGCGCGCCCGTGAGCGCCCGCTGCGACTGCCTGCATCGTAGGCCGCCGCCCACTCGAGGAACGCCTCGATCGACGGCTCGGGCACCTGCAATGCGCGCTCGCGCATGCGGATCCGCTCAACGCGGAGTGCGGCCGGCAAGGTAAGGAAGACGCAGAGGGTCGGCGACGTCCGGACCCGCCAGCTCATCGCCGATCCGCTCCAAACCCAACGCGGATTGCCGGCGAGGTCGGCTTCGAGGCGAGCGTCTCGCTCCACGGGGTCGCGCTTGGTCGTGTAGGGCGGGCTCGTCGGCGACCAGTAGTAGTCGTCGCTATCGAAGTGGGGCGCGTCGAGCTCGACTGCGAGCGCGCGCCCGAGGGTCGTCGTGCCAGTCCCCGAGGCGCCGGTGATGTGAACCCGTGGCATCGCTCCGCCATCGAGTCTACCGTGGATCGTCCCAACAACTGCGCACAAGACAATACTGTCGGGGCCGTCACGCCCAGCGCCAGGGCCACCACAACCTTGCTCGAAACTCATCTGCGAGATGCTGCTCCGCCTCGCCTGTCCCGGATGACGCTCCTGGCCCGCGTCTTTCGCATCGACATCTCCGTGTGTTGGTACTCAGCATCGTGGCCACGGCACCACGGCGGCCCACCCCAGGGCCACACCCGTCCGTCAGCAGGCCACCCTCGTGGAAAACTGAGGCGCGGCAAGCCGACGCGCAACCGCGCAACCGTCCTGCCCTCGATGCGGACCTTCTTCTTCGCGACCAACCGAGCGACCGCGCTGCGGACCTGCCTCAAGCGAGGCGTCCGTCTCCTGCTCGTCACACCTTCCAACGCCTCCATGAGAACCCGGTCGAACGTCTCCCGGCCTGCCTGACTCGGCGTGTCCGCGGCCGACGCTTGTCGGCGATCATGGGGATCCGCGTGATCCCGTGCGCGAGCAAGCTTGCGGCGTGAACACGGGCCAGGCCGCCGCGTTTTTTTGGAACGAGCAGCGAGCGGCGTAGGTTCCGCGCGGCCATCAAAAAGAACGAGGCCGGCGCCACAGTCCTGGAAGACAATCGCCGGCCTCGAATACCCGTCCACAACCCTCAGGGGAGTAGACAGGTCCCGTGTTTCGCAGAGTGAGGAGCGCAGGTCAAGTTTCAGTTCGATGTGCCCTGGAGGCTCATCGACGCGACGGACCCAACAGCCGAAGCCCATGAAGGACGGCAGTTCTGCTGTCGGGGCTGTCGCCGGCTGGTGGTGATCTGCCGCAAGTGCGACCGCGGGAACGTGTACTGCAATCCGGAGTGCAGCGAGCGGGCCCGGGTGCAACGGCGACGGGAGGCGGCGCGGCGCTACCAGGCGACGGCGAGGGGTCGCGCGAAGCACCGCGAACGCCAGCGCCGGTTTCGGAGACGCGAGCGGGAGAGGCAACGGCGTCGAGAAAGCGTGACGCATCAGGGTTCCGAGTTGGTGGTCCCCGAGTCCACGGTGCAAGCCGCTCCGAAGCTGGAGCGCTCAACCGATGAAACGCAACGATCAACCCCTCAATCCCTTCCAGAGCTGGCTGCCTCCAAGACGGAAGCCAACGCGACGACGCAAGGACGACCGCAGGAAGGGCAGCGTCCTTGCTGCATCTGCCGCCGCTGGTGCGGCCCGTACGTACGAACCGAGCGTCTGGCGCTGTGTGCTCCACGCGCGACCGAACGCCGAAGGCGTCCATCTCGAGCCCCACCGCGGAGGTGAGCGGTGAAGAAGGTCGACCCTCAAGTCGAGCACAACATCGTTCGCCACCACCTCGTCGACGGTTGGCCCATCGGAACGGTCGCGCGGCAACTCGGTGTGCACCACGACGTGGTTCGACGCGTCCTCGCGCAGCGCGGGGCGAGCTCACCCGTCGCCACGGTGACCGTCACTCGGAAGCGCATGCTCGACGCCTACCTGCCCTTCGTCGAGGCGACGTTGGCCAAGTATCCCAAGCTCCACGCCTCGCGCCTGTTTCACATGGTCCGCGATCGCGGATATCAGGGCAGCGAGTCGCACTTTCGTCGACTCGTCGCCACGATGCGGCCGCGGCCCGAGCCCGAGCCGTTTGCCCGTTTGCACATGCTCGCTGGCGAGCAGGCCCAGGTCGACTGGGGGCACTTCGGGCATGTCGACGTCGGACGAGCCCGCCGCCCTCTGTACGCCTTCGTGATGACGCTGTGCTGGTCGCGGATGACGTGGCTGCAGTTCTTTCACGACATGAAGCGTCCCAGCTTCCTGCGCGGACACGTGGACGCTCTGGCGTTCTTCGGCGGGGTGCCTCGGCAGATTGTCTACGACAACCTCAAGAGCGCCTGCATCGAGCGAGAAGGCCACGCCATTGTGTTCAACGCGTCCTTGCTCGAGGTTGCGACGCACTACGGGTTCGAGCCGAAGCTCGCGGCACCGCGACGAGGGAACGAGAAGGGGCGGGTCGAGCGAACGATTCGATACATCCGGACGAGTTTCTTCGCCGCCCGGAAGTTCCGGGACATCGAGCATCTCAACGAACAGGCGCTGGACTGGACCATGCAGGTGAGCGCATCGAGGCACTGGCAAGAAGACGACCGCACGACGGTCGGTGCTCAGTTCAAAGAGGAAGGTGCATCACTGAAGGCCCTGCCCGCGACGCCCTACGAAGCGACCGAGCGCATCGAGGCTCGCGTCGGCCGAACGCCCTTCGTTCGTTTCGACAAGAACGACTACTCGCTGCCGTGTGCGCACGTCCGCCGGCAGGTGACCGTCGTCGCCGACCACCGACGCGTTCGGGTCGTCGTCGACGGCGAGATGGTCGCCGAGCATGCTCGCAGCTACGACCGGCGCGCCACGGTCGAAGACCCGGCGCACCTTCGCGACCTCGTTGCGAAGAAGCGCCGTGCGAAAGAGGGGGCGGGCATGAGTCGCTTGACCCAATCGGCTCCGGCCGCTGCGCTCATGCTCGAGCGGGCGGCTCAGCGAGGGCAGAATATCGGTGGCCTCGTCGCCAAGCTCCTGGAGCTGCTCGACCTGTACGGCGCGGCGCGACTCGAAGAGGCTCTCACCGAGGCCAATGCCCACGAACGCGTCGGGGCCAGCCCCGTTCGGGTCGCCTTGCAAACCCTGATTCGAGCCCAAGGTCGGACCGTGCCGCGCCCCGTGAAACTCACCGACCCGCGGCTTCGAGACATCGTGGTCGAGTCGGCCGACCTCTCGCTCTACGACGCGCTCATGGAGGACGACGATGGCGAAGCTTCCTGAAGACGAACTCCGAAAACTCGCGTTGAAACTGCGGTTGTATGGCCTGCTGGCCAACTGGGGCGAGATCGCGAAGTCGCCGTGGGTTCCGAAGCTTCTCGAGATGGAACGGGCTGAGCGAGCGCGCCGCAGCCATGAGTACCGCCTCAAGAACGCCAAGATTGGCGCCTTCAAGGACCGCTCCGAGTTCGATTGGAAGCACCCAACCAAGGCCGACCGCCCTCAAATCGACGAGTTGTTCACGCTGGACTTCATCGGCGAAGGGACCAACGTGGTCTTCGTCGGTCCCAACGGGATCGGAAAGACGATGCTGGCGCGCAACCTCGCCTACGAGGCGGTCTCACGCGGCCTGAGTACGCGCTACACCTCGGCCAGCGACATGCTTGCTGCGCTCGGCGGCCTGACGGGGTCGATGCTGACCCAACGCCTTCGTCGCTACACCAAGGCGACGCTGCTCGTCGTCGATGAACTTGGATACCTCCGATACGACAGCCACCTCGCGGACCTGCTGTACGAGGTCATCTCTCGCCGCTACGACGCGGAGGCCTCCACGATCATCACCACCAACAAACCCTTCAGTGAATGGAACCAAGTCTTCGAGGGAGCGGCCTGCGTCTCGACGATGATCGACCGGCTGTGCCACCGCGTCGAACTCGTCAAGCTGGAGGGCAAGTCCTACCGCGCCAAGGAGGCCGCCTCCCTCGCCAAAAAGAAGCGTGCCGCGCGGACGAAACGCCCTCCCAGAAAGCCGAGCACGGCCGCCTCGACGTGAACAACGGGCCCCGGCTATCGCCGGGGCCTTCCTGCTCGCGCACGGAATCACGCGGATGTTGGCGATCGGCAACAACGCTGGCGCTGGCGCTTGCGCTGTCTTTTTCCTCGGAGCAGGAGCAACCGCGACCACCTGAACACCCGCCGTTTCAAGACCTCGATTTTCAGGCCTATCTGCTGCCCCGAGGCCCCCTACCCACCCGTGGCAAAAAGGCCGATAATATGTGTTATGTCCAATGAAGACAGGATGTACCTGTAGGGCAGGGCGATCGTACACCCGCGAGACCGCTTGCGCAAATGCGCAAACGCGCGTCAGTTCGCCCCCGCTGCGCCGCTGGCCCTTCCTCCCGGGGCACAGACCCCTTCAGACTTCAGGGGAGTTCGGAACGCACTCGTCTTCGGGGTCACGGGATCTACGCCAGGTCAACGACCCAGGGTCGTTGACCTGAGAGGGGCTGGCCATTGGCGTGGCCTCTCAGCCACCCGCGGCACAGCTGCCCAACCGCCCAACCAACTGTGGGTCGGGCTTCTCGGTCGCTGTCATCAGATACAGGGGACGGCCATGCACTTCCAGGTGGAGAGCTGTGCGAGGGATGTCGCCGTCACTCGACGAAACAGACCGGTGTAGTTTCCGGTTGTGTCTCCGCCGATCTGACTACCTACCAGTCGCGCTCGCACCGACGTGAAGTACCAAAACGGCCCGCCACTATGACCCTCGCTGACGATTGCATCGGTCTGTGTAAGTACGTCGACACCGCCCTCGGTGATGATGTTCCCCGGGTAAGCTTGGGCACCCGAAGGTGCCGACTCCCAGACTGTGTGGGTGGCGCAGCCCGCTGGCGCGCCGGAAGCGAAACAGGCCGGGTACCCGTGGTGCAGGTAGTCGTTCGCGTAGAGCTCATTGTCGGACAGTGCTGTCGCGAACATGGTCCCCGGTGATGAGGGACATCCGGCCGGCGCGCCATTAATCTGGCTAGGTGGAGCTGTCAGAGACACGAGCGCATAGTCGTAGGAAAAGTACCAGCCCGGGCTTTGGTTTGAGAGTACAACTTCTGCCGGGACGAACGCTTTGTCGACGGTCGAGGAGTTCATGCACCTCTCGCTGGTACCGTTGACTGTGAAATCCCACACCCCCGCCTGGGAGTACCATCTCTGGTGGTTCCCTTCTCCATATTCGACGATGCAGTGCGCCGCAGTGATCAGCGTCCTGCTGCCCATTAGTGTACCAGTGCACCTGCCGTGCCCTAATGCACTCCAGGGCTCGCTGAATATTGTTGTCGCCGGAAGCTGCGTCCGCGTTGGGGCTTTCGAGTACTTCTGGTCAGCGCGGAGGTTCGACGGGCGACCACTCTGCTGGCTCTGAATTGGTGCTCCATCGTTGGCGCCTCCCAGGCCGAGCGACGGCTCCTCTGGCTCTTCTTCTTTAACCGCATCCGAGATCGCGAACATCATCTCGGGCTCAAATTCCACTTTGTAGGCACGTTCATTCGGAACGTCGAGGACAAAGAATACTCCGCTAAGGTCTCTCTCAGCGGGGGCCGCAGGTGAAGTCGCTGAGGCCGCCTCGATTGCGGACTCTAGGTTCTCCTGGATAAGAGCTGAATCAACCCACTCCACAGGTCCCAAATCGGTCCACAGCCCGAGATCACCGCCGAGTCCCAAACCGATCCAGTCCTCAGGAAGTAAGCCCCTAGCGAGCACCTCATCGTCTGAGAGCTCGATTGGAGAAAAATCAGCATCCCGGTCTTGAACGCCATCATCTGCCGTTGGGCCCACCTCCTCCACCGGTTCGGTGCAACCAGCCGCTGCAAAGAAAGAGACAGCGGCGCAGACTCTCCTACTCCTGTTGTACATGGATGCCACCCTGCCTTGTGAGACAATCTGTGTCAACCCACACATGGATGGGGGTAACCCTCCCCCAAGTTCGTGGACACCTCCGAAGCGAACCAAGTAGGAGGAAACACAGATGGGAAAACGAAAACGAAGGCGGTTCACGCCGCAGCAGAAGGCCCAAGCCGTCGAGATGGCCACAACCAGCGGCAAGAGCCTCACCGAGGTCGCACGCGATCTAGACCTGACGCCCAGCGCTCTGGGAAACTGGGTGCGTCAAGCAGGCATCGATATGAAGAAGAACCCCAAGGGAGCGCTGACCACGAGTGAACGCGAGGAACTTGCCCAGCTTCGCCGGGACAAGAAGCGACTCGAGCAGGAGAATGCCTTCCGAGATATTGTCAAAAGTTGTGGATGGAGCCTCTTCGGGCAGCATGATCAGGCGGCGCTCTCCTCGTCTCGCTCTTGTTGAATTCCGTCGACAAACTTCACGCCGGCCCGGACCAGCGGAAGCTGATCGTAGCCGTTGAGTTTTCGCCAGCGACGCTGCGCCATCTCGAGCAGCTTGAAGGCCATCGTGAGGCCCTTGGTTCTCGACCCGGCCCCCTTGGTGACGCGTTGCCGCAGCCGTACGGTCGCGAAGCTCGACTCGATCACGTTGGTGGTCCGCAGGTGTTTCCAGTGCGCAGCCGGGAAGCCGAAGAAGGTCAGGAGCTGCTCGCGGTCCTTGAGCAGGCACTTCACCGCGCGCTCGTGCTTCGGCATGTACTCGGCCACAAAGGCATCGATCGCCACATCGGCATCTTCGCGCGAGTCGGCGTAGACGATCTCGTGAAGCATCCGCTTGCCTTTGGGCTGGAGGCGCTTGGGCAGCTTGTCGAGCACGTTGCCGAGCTTGTGAAACCAGCAGCGCTGTTGCTTCGTCTCGGGCCAGACGTCGCGCAGCGCCTTCCAGAAGCCCAACGCGCCGTCGCCGACGGCGAGAACGGGAGCTTGCATCCCGCGCTCGGTGAGGGAACGGAGCACCGAAGCCCAGCTGTCCGCGCTTTCGCGGTACCCGTCCTCGACTGCGATCAGCTCCTTGGTCCCATCGGGCCGTACGCCGATGATGACGAGCAAGCAGAGACGATCGTCTTCGAGCCGGATGTTGAGATGAATGCCGTCGGCCCAGACGTATACGAAGTCCGTCTCAGAGAGCTCGCGCGTACGCCACTGCGCGAGCTCGGCTTCCCACTGCGTGGTCATCCGTGTGATCGTCGTCGCCGACAGGCCCTTCGCGTTCTCGCCCAGGAGCGCCTCCAAGGCCGGTTGGAAGTCGTTCGTCGACAGCCCGCGCAGGTACAGAACCGGCAGCACCTCCGCGACCTTCGGCGACTTGCGCATGTACGGCGGGAGCAGCTTGCTCGTGAACTTTTGGGCTCTCCTGACGCTTTCGTGGGCGGCCAGGAACGGAGAAGGGGCGAGGCGAGGGCGTGCTGCGGCGTGAACGTAGGTTTGGCAGCGTAGAGAAGCGCGCAGCGGGTGAGGGCGTACCCTTGGGGTTCCAACACCAACCAAAAACAGCCCGACCCGCATGCGCGCCACCAGTGTACTCCGAACCCTCCTTGCTCTCCACCGAACTCGTGTCGTCGCCCTCGAGTTCAGCGAGGAGGCGCTCATCGCCGATGTGGAGCCGAGCTGGCAGATTCCCCGCTGCAGCGGTTGCGGCAAGAAGCGGCGAAGCGTCTACGACTCCCGCGCTCGAACCTGGCGTCACCTGGATCTCGGAGGCGTCAAGACGCTGCTTCGCTACCGGATGCGCCGGGTCAGCTGCAAGAAGTGCGGCGTGGTCGTCGAGACCGTCCCATGGGCAGAGTCCGGCAGCCGCTTCACCCTCCCGATGGAGGGCCATGTCGCCTATCACGCCCAGCGAACGGACAAGACCACTGTCTCTACCCTCATGCGCGTTGCATGGCGAACCGTCGGCCAGATCATCAAGCGCTACGTCCGTCGCGAGCGCAACGAGAAGGGCGACCCCCTCGAGAATCTCCGCACCATCGGCGTCGACGAGATCAGCTACCGGAAGCACCACGAGTACATCACCACGGTCGTCGACCACGAGCGTGGGATCGTCGTCTGGGCCGCGAGGGGCAAGAGCGCCGACACCCTCAAGGGCTTCTTCGAGATGCTTGGCGACGAGAGAGCAAAGAAGATCGAGTCGGTCACCATGGACATGTCCAGCGCGTACATCAAGGCGGTCCGCGAGTCCGTCCCCAACGCGACGGTCATCTTCGACCGCTTCCACGTCCAGCGCCTCGTCCACGACGCCCTCGATGAAGTTCGCCGAGACGAGGTCCGCTCGGCTGCTCGTGACGAAAAGGCCGACCTCAAGAACACACGGTGGCCGCTGCAGAAGAACCCCTGGAACCTCACCGACCTCGAGAGGGCGAAACTGGCCGACCTCGAAGAGCAAAATCTCCCGATCTACCGCGCCTACCTCCTCAAGGAGTCGCTTCTCGAGATCCTCGACCGTCGACAGGTCAACGTCGCCGCTCGCAAGCTCGACGAGTGGATCGACTGGGCGCAGTCGTCGGGGCTGCCTCCTTTCGTCCGGGCCGGAAACACGATCCAGAAACACCGCGAAGGGATCCTCGCGTACGTCCGAACTCGTCTCAACAACGGTCGTGTCGAAGGCCTCAACGGCAAGGCTCGGGTCATCACCCGCCGCGCCTTCGGCTTTCATTTCGCGTCCAGCCTCATCGCCATGCTCTTCCTATGCTGCGGCGGCGTCGAGGCTCATCCTGCTCACGTCACACCTTATTGGACCCACTAAGACGTCAGGAGAGCCAACTTTTGCCGCTCGCCATCGATGACGCGCTTGTCGTTGACCCTCGGCGCCTCGATGTCCAGAGGGCCGGCGCCGGTCGTCACCGTACGCTTCTTGGCCTTCCCGTTGCGCACAACCAGCTTGCGCCCGCTCTCGTCGCGGACGTCCGCGAAGCGCTCGACGTACTCGTCGGCCTCGGCCTTGACCGCCAGCATCAGCATCCGCCGTGCACCCTCCCGGACCAGCGCATCCAGCTGCGTCCGAAACTCGTTCTCGCTCTCAACCTCGTTCTCGATTACCTTCAGCATTGGTGGCGTTTCCTTCCTCCCAGCTCTAACTGGGGGTTCTCGTGTTTGGTTCACGAGGAAGGTTACGCCGCCTTCTTCACGCCGGCGACGAGATCTCCGTTCCACAACTTTCGGTCATACCTCATGCCTTCCTAAAAAAGGCCAGCGCCTTCTTCGCGAAGGAGAGCCTGTAGGCGTCGCCTACGAGGTGATCCGCGAGGAGAAGGCGAACTTCCCCATCGAGCTGATGTGTCGCTGCTTCGAAGTCTCCCGCAGCGGATACTACGCGTGGCGCGACCGGGAGCCGAGCTCTCGGGACCGCGAGAACGAGGCCCTGCTCGACGCCATCACCGGGATCTTTGAGGCCAGCCGCCGGACCTACGGCAGCCCACGTATTCACGCTGAGTTGCTCGAACGTGGCATCGACGTTGGCCTCAACCGGGTCGCCCGCATCATGTCCGAGAACGGCCTCATTGCCCGCCAGAAGCCCAAATTCCGCAAGACCACCGACTCCGACCACGACATGCCCGTGGCCGCCAACGTACTCGATCGCAACTTCGAAGCCACGGAACCCGATCGGGTCTGGGTCGGCGACATCACCTACGTCTGGACGCTCGAAGGCTGGATGTACCTCGCCGTCATCATCGACCTCTTCTCTCGCCGCGTCGTCGGCTGGGCCATGGCCGATCACATGCGCACCGAACTCGTCCTTGACGCACTCGAGGCTGCCCTGGGCAGCCGAGCGCCCTCCGACGCTGGCCTCCTCCATCACTCCGACCAGGGCTCACAGTACGCGTCCCACGCGTTCCAAGCCCGACTGCACACCGCCGACATCAAGTGCAGCATGAGCCGCAAGGCGAACTGCTGGGACAACGCGGTCGCCGAGAGCTTCTTCTCCACCCTCAAGACCGAACTCGTCCACGACGTCATCTTCACCACCAAGGCCTCCGCCACCTCCGCTGTTGCGGAATGGATCGAGGTCTTCTACAACGGACAACGGCGCCACTCGACGCTCGGACATGTCGCCCCGGCGGTCTTCGAGCGGCGCTACTACGACAACCTCAACGCCGCCCTCGCGGCCTGACCCGAGGTGTCCATTTTTTTGGGGGAAGCCCAGGGGCCTGATGCTGTCTCGCAAACACCCGTAGATCCGGCATGACAACATCAACCACGAAGGCGTAGCCATGTGCACGCGATTGGGGTGGGCCCCGCGGGAGAGCTGACGCTCCGCTGGAACTCAACCCTGGGACGCTGCAGAGGAAGATGCGAGAACTCGGGGATCGGCCGACAGGCCTTTGTGCGGAACTGTGTGCGGAACTGATAGAGTTCACACGGAACGAGCTGTTTGTGTCCCCGCGCAGCTTCGATTGCGCTACATCTGTTCGGCATTGGCTAGGATATGTACACTACCCGGACTCATCCTGTTCCTCGCGGGCTGTGGCCCCGCGGTTGGAGCCACTGGTGGAGATGGCTCCAGCGGTGAGGCCGAGCCGTCCTCGGGCCCCTCGGCGGCTACGAGCCAAACTTCGACCTCAGTCGAGCCGTCCTCAGGCTCGACGGCGTCCTCCCAGGGATCGAGCACCGGCGTGGCTGATGGGTCTTCGGGCAGGACAACGACGGGATTCGTGCCGCCGCAGCTCTGCCTTGAGCATGGATACCCCGGGGTCGAGGTCTCAGACGCGTTTCAGCTCGCGGATGTGGACGGCGATGGTGTCGATGAGCTTTGGCGGCGCTTCCCAGCCGTCAAGCCCGGGATGCTCTC
Organism: uncultured bacterium; assembly: GCA_963761755.1. Lineage (GTDB taxonomy): Bacteria > Myxococcota_A > Polyangia > Nannocystales > Nannocystaceae > CAJXVA01. The sequence continues at coordinate 652,236 of CAVXIC010000008.1, read as the reverse complement.
GGGTGCTCGCGGCTACGTTGTTGAAGACCTCGAGCTCTCAAGGCCCTCGGTCTGGTTTGAGTTCGAGGCGGATACAGTCGCGATCGCGGACATCGATGGCGATGGACATGACGATCTCGTTCGAACCTGGATGGGCGCTCTCGAGTATCGGCGTGGCGAGCCTGGCCCGACGTTCGCCGAAGCGTTCGTGCCGGTTGCGGCGCCGGGACCAACTCCAAGGATCTATGTCGACATTGATGGCGACGGGGACGATGACGGCTTGAGCACCAGCACGACGCCCGAGGGACTGCGCCTCAGCGTCCTTACCAACGGTGCGGGCGCGGGGCTTTCGGTGGTCGCAGAACTCATCGTTCCCGGCAACACGATCGCCCAGCTCGAGCGCGCGGACCGTGTTGCAGGGACGCCATGGCTCGTCGTTGACCTCGAGTGGTCGCTCGTATTCCTCGACGTGGATCGCGACGTGCAGCTGGTCGGCAGCCTCGCCGCGGACGCCCGATTTCTCGGCGGATACGCAGGTGAACAAGGCCCGGTCGGTTTCGTGTTCGTCGTCGACGACGCTGCGGTCGACCAGGTGGAGTTCCACGACGGCGTGCTCCAAACGACACGGGTTCTCGAAGACGTGCTGGACGCTGCAGTCGCCGACTTTGAAGGGCTCGGTTCCCCTCAGATCCTCTACCGCACCGAGGCCGAGCTCTTGCTGCGCCGGGTGGAACAGGGCGTCGAGTTCACGGTGGGCCTTGACCGCGGGCAGGATACGTTCGCGCTTCCGTGGGGCCCCGCCAACTTCGGGCCAGGCGCCGGTGTCCTTGCCCGGGCCTGCGGCTTCACCTGCGAGTTCATCCCGGCCCGGCTTGTCGAATGCTGAATCGGCGTTGAGGCCGTCGTCGTCAGTCGGTGCTTCCTGTCCCGGAGCGCCAGCGCCGACCTGTCGATCGCGGAAACATTCTCAGGCGCGAGCACGTGCTGCAGCTCCGCCACGGCGTTCTCGGGCTGCTGGAACACCCTCCTGAACAACGCGTCGTGCGGGCCCCTCGCTACGGGCGCCGGAACGACAACACTGCCCGCACACCTGAACACCCGCCGTTTCGGAACCTCGATTTTCGGGCCAATCTTCCGCCCCGAGGCCCCCTACGCCACCGTGGCAAAAAGGCCGACAAGCTAGATTATGTCTAATGAGGACAGGATGTACCTGTAGGGCAGGGCGATCATAGCCCTGACTCGCCCCTCGCGCAAGCGCCCCAGGGCTTCCCTGGCGCACCAGAAGCGTGACCGAACACGGTCCCGAACTCGGCCGCTACGACGAGGTGCTGGAGTCCGCCTGTCCACCGCTTCCGCCGCCGCCACCGCTGCCCGGCCCAGGCAACGCAGCGTTGTTGCGGTTCCACGGGCCGCCGGGCTGCAGGTAGTCGTCCGCGTTCGCCGGCCAGCCAGAGGGCGGCGTCGCTGTAGCCCCACCGTTGTGGTGGTGCGCCACGCAGTCGACCCCGTCTTGCAGGTAGCAGTCGATGCTCTCGGTCCGGTTGGGGCTCTCCAAGCAGACCTCTTCGCCACCGGGGCACGGGTGCCAGTTCCAGTCGTCCTCGAACCGGTTGTTGTCGAGCACACCGGCCATCCAAGCGTGCTCGAACCGCGATGATCGAACGACAGTGTCTTCGACCCCGAGGTCGAGGTGCACGCCAATCTTGAACGCCCTCGAGTAGAGGTCGGAGATGGTGATGTTGTAGTTCCGCGGCGGCGTGGTGTTGGCGAACGGGTTGGGGTTTCCAGTGTCCCAATGCGCGTTGATGCCCAGGAACACGTGCGACTCGATACGCACTCGATCGATGGTCACGTCGTGGGACTGCCCCAACCAGATTCCGGCTCCGCGGGCGGAGTTGTAGGTCGTCGACCAGACGTCAGGACCGGCGTAGTCGAGGAACACGTCTTCGATGCTCACGCCAGTGGCGTCGTTGTAGAGCTGAATCGCCGACCAGCCGACATCCCGGATGTCGGCGCGACGAATGGCACCGTTGTTGCCGAGCAGAATGCCGTTCTCCCGCGCGCCGTTGCTCGCCCCAGGGTTGGCTCCGAAGATGGATTCAATCTGCAAGTCTTCGAACAGCGGCTCGGAAGCAAGCACGGTTCCAAGGCCGCCTTGCTTGGCGATGATGCCGTAGGACCAGAAGTTGGAGATGGTGCTCCGGCGGACGATGAGTCCGTTCGGCGCGAAGGAGCCAATGGCGTCGCCGATGACCAGGTCACCATCGAAGGCGCAGTCTTCGACGAGGACGTCCTCCCCGCCCTGCCCCCACATGTACAGGACGTGAGTCGAACCGACGCCCGAGGGCGCCATACTGGCGTCGTCGAGCCGGAACTCGAGGCCGTGAAGTTCGAGGCCGTCGGTGCGGTCGGCGTTTCCGGCGTAGGTCAGCCCGAAGTGAACGGTTGCGCCATGAAGGCTGTCCGACCACACACGGTGCGGCCCCGCCACCGTGACGGGCCCCGTCCAGGTGTAGTCGCCGTCCGCGACGATGATGTCGTGGGCGTTCGGGAGGGCGAGTTCAGCGACGAGGTCAGCCGAGTTCGTCACCGTCGTCGCTCCGCCGGGGAGCGTGTACGTAGAGGGGCCCGCAGGCGCCTGCGGAGGCTCGACGCCGGAAATGTCCGACGGAAGCTGGGAGTCCAGGAGTACCGGCTGGTGGACGCCCGAGACCTCACGGAGAAGCCGGACCTCGAGATTTTGCAGGGCTCCAAAGCGGCGGTACGCGGCGATGAACGAATCGAAGTCGTAGAGCTCGACGCCGTTGCTGTCGTAACCGTTCACCCCCTGCTGTTCGCAGACGTGCGGATTAACACCCCGAGGGGGATCGACCTCGCGAACGCGGCGTGATCAAACCGGGGGGTGCCGGTCAGTCCCGAGGAGCATGCCTCCGTTCTCGCCGAACTCGGCGAGACGAAGGCTGAACTCGGCGAGACGAAGGCTGAACTCGGCGAGACGAAGGCACGGCTGGAGGCGCTCGAAGCTCAGTTCGCGACCGCCCTTGCGACGATCGAGCGGCTGACAGAGCAGCTGAAGAAAAACTCGTCGAACTCGAACTTGCCGCCCTCGAGCGACGGTCCGGGCGCAGCGTCGCGGGGTGTTCGCGCGCCGAAGAAGCCCAGGTCGAAGCGAAAGCGCGGCGGCCAGAAGCGGCACAAGGGAAGCCATCGCGCGCTGCTGGATCCCAGCGAGGTGAATGAGTTCAAGGACTTGTACCCCGAGGCGTGTGAGGCTTGCGCATGCATCTTGCCGCAGACGTTCGATGTTGCGGCACACCGCCACCAGCTCGTCGACCTGCAGCGAGGGGGGCGACATGTCCTCGAGTTTCGCCGTCACGCGGTCGAGTGCAGCTGCGGGCACACGACAGTGGCGCCCTACGACCCCAAGCAGATTCCCGCGTCGCCCTTCGGGCCTCGGCTGGTGAGCGTGGTCGCGATGATGACGGGGGTGTTCCACCTCAGTCGACGGAACACGCAGCGCTTCCTTCGCGAGGTCTTCGAGATACGCATGTCCATCGGGGCCATAAGCCAGGCCGAACGACGTGTCAGCAAGGCCCTCGCGCCCGCGAGCGAGCAGGCCCACGACGACGTTCTGGCGGCGATGGTCAAGCACACCGATGCGACGACCTGGCTGATCGCCGGCGTGACGATGTCGCTTTGGACCCTGTGCACCGCGTTGACGAGCGTGTTCCGCATCTTCAAGGATGGTGCGCGTGCGACCATCGAGTCGATGTTCTCGGACGAACGCGGCAACAAGACGGGCATCTTGGTCAGCGACCGAGCGTCGGTCTTCGGGTTCTGGGAGATGGCGCTGCGGCAGGTCTGCTGGGCGCATCTGCTGCGGCTGTTCGTCGGGTTCTCACAGCGAGCCGGTCCCGAAGGGGCCTACGGTCGCGAACTGCTCGAGCATGCCGCGATCGTGTTCGAGTACTGGCACGACTTCGTCGCAGGGACCCGCTCACGCGACGAACTTCGGCACTTGATGAAGTCGGTCCAGCACAACTTCGAGGCGCTGCTGCGGCGCATCGTGGCGGCCGACATCCGTGGTTTGTCGGGCTCGTGCGCGAACCTCCTCGCGCACGCTCCGGCGCTGTGGACGTTCGTCGACGTGCCCGGCGTCGAGCCGACGAACAACCTCGCCGAGCGTGACCTTCGCTCGCTCGTCATCTGGCGCAAGCTCTGCTACGGCTGCCAGAGTGAACGCGGCCTTCGTTTCGTCGAGCGCGTCATGACCGTCTGCATGACCCTACGCAAGCGCCGATGCGATGTGCTCGACTTCATCGAGCAGTGCGTACGGGCGCGCGCCGCAGGTTCGCCCGTTCCCTCGCTGCCCGAGTCCCTCGCCGCGGCCTGAACTATCTCCTCGAGCTCGGGTAGTAGCGCGTGTGGTTGCGTGCGCCCGTCGTTCGCAGTCTGCCGTCTCGACGCAACATCGTCATCGGCAAGTTCAGCTCGCGGACACTCGACCCCAGCCGGCGCGAGTAGTGCGTCATCACTTCCCCAGGCTCGGACGCGACGCTCGCGTGGAGGCGTTCGGCCAGTTCCGCGACCTCGCTGTGACTCCGTCGCTTTCCGGACGCTCGCCGCTTCGGCGCCGCCGCCATCTTCTTCGCGGCGCCCGCCCCCTCGAACGCGCGCTCGAGCGCGGCGTTCGCCTCCGCTCGAACCTGCGCGAGATGGTCGCGCACCAGTTGGTCGATCTGCTCGGCGAGATTGCTGGCCTTCATCCCCCGAGCGTCCGAGCCGCGTCCTCGTCCTTCAAGCCCGGGGGTGAACGGTTACCGTGCATCTACCACGACAACGACATCACGATCCTTCGCGATGGCTACAAGTGGTGCGCCAACGCCGAAGGGGCACAAGGCTGGAACACCCCAGGCGACAACCACCTCATTCTCGACAGCGAGGGGCATGTGATCCAAGGGTGCAGCTGCTTCGACGACGAGGAACACGCGATGCTCGAAGACTGGGACACGAACGGTCCTCCGGGCTCGGGAGACCCCACCTACACCACCTACGTAAACCTTCGAGACGAGATCCTTCTCGCCGCCCGAACGGCGTGCGACGAGCGAGCGCAAGCTATGGGCTACTCAAACAACAACTGCACGACGGCGATCCCGGACACGGACGACATTTTCTCCAACGGGCACTCCGGCGAGTGCCACTACGAAGAACTGGTCGCCGACACCGACGGCAAGGACAGCGACGGCCCCCCCCCCGACCCCGTTCGACCTCAGCGGCCTTTCCTGTCGCTCGGGGTCCTGCCGTGCCCCGCAGAGCCTGATCGACGACATGATGGTCCGGCCAGAAGGGTTCCTTCTCGACGATACCCGGGTCGAGATCGACAGCTCGGGTCTTCTCGTGTTCACCAACGTCTCGCCCGGGGATGTTGCATACATCGCCGGCATTCGCTCCGGCGACAAGCTCCTCAAGATTGACGGAGAGGACGCCACCTCGATCGAAGCGGTAGCAAACCTTCTCACCGCGCTCGACAATGCAAGTTCAGCCACGATAGAGATCAAGGACGCGTATGGGTCGATCGTCACGCTTTCGGTCTCGGTGTACTAGCGGCCTCGTAGCCGTGCTCGTACTGGGGTGCGGCCCCCGCGTCGAGGAGAACGATGACTTCATCGAGCAAGAGTGCGCAGCCTGGTGCGACGGGGCAACGTCGTGCGAGGGGTACCCGCTGTCGAGAGACGAGTGCTTCAACATCTGCGTCAACGACAATCCCTGGACCGATGGGTGCAGGGAACCGCAGGCGGCGTACTTCGACTGCCTTCTCGGTCTCTCCTGCGAGGAGCGGGACCAGAGGCACGAGGCCGCGGTCGCAGCCGAAGATCTCTCCGGCTACGCTTGCTATGAGGAGTCCTACGAGGCCTCGACCTGCCGCAACGACTGAACTCCCGTTGGGCTGGGGGCAGTCGAGGCTCCGGGTCTTCGAAGCCTCGGCGACCCAGTCCATTTTCGACGCTTCGAGCACTGTGGTCCCTACCCCAAGAAGGCCAACCCAAGCACGGTACCTGCCCCCTTCGTGAACGACGGCGAGCGCGCCGTCGTTCAGGGTGACCCGTCGGTCAGGGGGTGACCCGTCGGTCAGGGGGTGACCCGTCGGTCAGGGGTCAGCCGACAGCCAACGAGCGGTTTGTCGTTCGGAAAATCCCGCGCAGCGTGAGCTACTTCGGGCTGCCCGCAGGGTTCAGCGGAACGCAGTCCTCGTCCACTTCGGCCTTCGAGTCGGCATGCTGGATGCACTTGTAGAAGGCGCGGTACGCCTCACTGGTCTCACCATGCGTCGTGTTCCCGGCGCAGGCTTGCACGTACTGTTCGTGCACGGCATCGCCCAAGCCCTCGAGCTTCGAGAGATTGCGCGCCGCCTTGGCGCAACTCAGCGGCCCTTCCCGTTTCTTCGCCTTGGCGTGCTCCGCGGCCCGGGCCGCCGCAGCTTCCTGGCTCTCCTTGAGATCCGCGGCCTTCAACTTCTTGTCAGCATCGATCTCGTCGAGTTCTTGGGCTACGGCAGCCAACTCCGCCGCAAGCCGTTGTTTCTCGGGGCCTTCGGCCTCTGCAACGGCGGTCTTGAGGTCGCGCTCGCACGTCACAAGCTGCTCAGATGAGCCCTATCTTCGGTGAAACGGCCAACAGGGCGGCATCTCGCTGCCTAGCCGATCATCTGCGCCGCGACTTCGGCCGCGAGCTTCTCGGACGGCTCGCGATCCGGACTCGACACGAGATGGAGGTACCGGGCCGTGGTCTGCGGGTTGCTGTGACCCAAGAGGGCCTGCACCCGTGGCTGCGACAGGCCAACACGCCCCGCCAAGGTCGCGGCACTGTGGCGAAGGTCGTGGAGTCGGAGACCGTCGAGCCCAGCGTTCTGAACCACGGTTCGCCAACGGCGATAGACGGCCCCATAGGTGAACGGATCACCGGATCGGTTGCGAAACAGCGGCTGCACCCCCTCGACGTACGGTCGGAGCACGTCGACGACTTGGTCGGGCAAAGGGAGCGAGCGTGGCCCGGTCTTGCTGCGAACGAGCGTCAACACGCGGCGCTCGAGATCCACGTCGGCGCTCGACCGGTCGAGAAGCTCCCCGATGCGGCATCCAAGCAGCGCCTGCGCGTGAATCACTGCCACCGCGACCTTGTCGGCGTGCGTCGCGGCAGGTCGGTCAGCGAAGGACCGAAGGGCGAGCCCAAGTCGCGCGTACTCCTCTCCGGTCAAGGCTCGGCCCACGTCCTTCGCGGGCGCGTTCTTTTCCACGTGCCGGCACGGATTGCTGTTCTGCGGCCTCATGTCCCAGAGCTCGGCGAGGTTGAACATCTTGGACAGCAGCGCGAGCACGCGGTTCGCGATCCCCGGGGTTCGCGTTCCCTTCCGCCCCTTCGTGATCTGGTTGTGGAGCGCGATCACATCCTGGCGGCTTATCTCTCCCACGAGACGGCTGCCCCATGCGGGAAGCACGTGCACACGCAGGTTACGGGCATCGGTCCTGATCGAACTCGCCTGCTTCCTACGCTTCGCCCAGTCGTTCATGTACCGCTCGGCGAGGTCGGCGATGGTGGGCGCGCTCCGCCGCGTATCACGGGTTCCACAGGGGTCCTCGCCCCGAAGCGCCGCGACCCGAACCTCGCGCGCCATCCTTCGCGCTTGGTCCAACGACAACTCCCCCCGGGTCCCGAGCTTGAGGCTTCGCTTGACGCCAGCGGCCGTCTGATACCGGACCCTGAACACCTTGCCCCGCTGACCCACACGCACGGAGAATCCCGGGCACACGGTATCGTGCAGGTCGTAGCGCGCCCCGGAGAACACGGCCTGGTCGATCACGCGGTTGGTCAGCTTCACGGTCACATCGGGCATCTGGCTTGCTCCGCGCTGGGGGCTTCATGGGGGCCGCGACTGCGTCCATCCCCGTCCACCAGCGACCACCCCAACATGTTGGCCGTCTCGAAGAACGCAAGGAATTACATACGCCTACCTATCTCGATCCATCCCGATCCACCCCGGGAAACTGGACTTAAAATCCCCTTCCTTCGGGAGTGCGGGTTCGAGTCCCGCCCCGGGCACAGCGCAGCGCCGGTCGCGGCCGGAGCGCGTAGCGACTGAACCGCGTTCTGCTAGGCTCCGGCCGTGCTCTCGGATTCAGGACGATCCAGACACCTGCTCGAGCGGGACCTGTATCGCAAGTGCCTCGATCTCGTGCGGGTCGAGGACCCCGATCCTCTCCTCGGTGAATCGCTGCAGCTGCTGCTCGAGATCGCGGGCGCCCGCGCCGGCTATATCGAGCTGCGCGACCCCAACTCGGCCTTCCAGCGAACGTGGGTCGCGGCCGACGGCGTCGAGGCGGGCGAACGCGCGCACATCGAGCAGCGCATCTCCCATGGTGTGATCGCCGAGGCGGTCGAGACGGGGCAGACCGTCCACGTCGCGTCGGCGCAGCTCGACGATCGGTTCTCGGTCCGCGACAGCGTCAAGCTCGAGGAGATCGAGGCGGTGTTGTGCGTGCCGCTGACCGCCCCGGGTGCGGCGGGGGTGGTCTACCTGCAGAACTTCGTCGGCGGCGGTTCATTCTCGAGCGACGACGTCACGTGCGTGCGGACGGTGGCCGAGTACCTCGGCGCGTTGACCTCGCGCCTGCTGGAGCTGCACCGCCACCGCGGCGCGCAGGACTGCACCCGCGAAGCGCGGCAGCGCCTGCGGCTGGAGGGATTGGTCGGCCGATCCCCCGCCCTGGCCCAGGTCCTCGAACGCCTCGAGCTCTTGGCGGGCATGGAGACCAACGTTCTGATCACCGGGCCCTCGGGGACCGGCAAGTCCCTGTTCGCCAGGCTGCTGCACGACAACAGCGATCGGGCCCAAGCGCCCTTCGTCGCGCTCAACTGCGCGACGCTCCCCGAGGCGCTGGTCGAGAACGAGCTCTTCGGTGCCCAGCGGGGCGCCCACTCCGCCGCGCAACAGCCGGTCGAGGGCAAGGTCGCCGCCGCCGAGGGCGGCACCCTCTTTCTCGACGAGGTCGGCGAGCTGCCTCCGTCGGTCCAGGCCAAGGTGCTGCAGCTCGTGCAGACGCGCCAGTACTACCCCTTGGGCGGCACCCAGCCGGTGCATGCCGACGTCCGCATCATCACCGCGACCAACCGCGAGCTCGAGGCCGAGATCGAGGCCGGGTCGTTCCGCAAGGACCTGTACTACCGCATCCGCGGGGTTCAGCTGCGCATCCCGCCCCTCGTGCAGCGACGCGAAGACATCCCGCTGCTGATGCGGCACTTCTGCGCCCACAGCTGCGCCCGCAATGGGCTCCCCGAGATCGTGCCCTCGCCCGCGGCGCTCGCAGCCGCGGAGTTCTTCGACTGGCCTGGCAACGTGCGCGAGCTTGCGAGCACCTGTGAAGAGGCGGTGGTCAACGCCCGTCTGCAGCGCGCCGACGAGATCGAGCTCCGCCACCTCTTCCCCTCCGCCGACCCCGACACGCCGCCGGGTTTTCAAGAGTCGCGGCAGCGGTGGGAGTGCTCCTTCCTCCATCAGACGCTCGAGAAGCACGACTGGAACGTCGTGCAGAGCGCTCGCTCGCTCCAGATGAGTCGCTCGCATCTCAACGCGCTGATCCGCCGCCATCAACTTCGCCGAGCCGCAGACTGAACCCCGACTGTCCGCGATCCCAGCAGTTCAGCCCGCAAGGTGTCCAGGATCCTGGACACCCGCCTGCAACGGCTGACGGGCTGAGGGATGGGGGGTTCCATGGCATGCGGTCCAGGTGATGCACGGTCCGTTGGCGCTTTGGGTCGAGGGATTTCAGACACAGACTCAAGAAACACGCCGCTTATCACTGGCACGCTTCCTGCTGGTTCGCGAGCACGTGCGCAGCCATGCAGCCGCCTCCGATGACGCGCTCTCGCGCGCGTGGCAGTCCGGCGATCGCCGCGCGGCCCAGGAACTGGTCGCCCGCCACCAAGCCGCGGTGACGCGCTTCTTGGACCGACGCCTGGGGCGGGACAGCGAGGACGCGGCCCAGGACGTGTGGGCGGCGGTCGCGAGCGCCATCGCCAGCTACGAGCGCCGCAGCAGCTTTCGGACCTTCCTATTCGCCGTCGCCAAGAACCACGTCCGTGCGGCCTATCGCAGCCACGCGCGATCGATCCGGATCGAGGCCCTCGCGCGGGACCTGCTCGTGCCCTCGACAGACGACCCCGCGCAGCTGTTCCAGCACCACGACGCTCTGCATCGGCTCGCCACCGCGCTGCGCACCCTGCCGCCGGGGCTGCAGCACGTCGTCGCGCTGTACTACTTCGAGCGCCACCCCGCCTCCGCCATCGGGCAGCGCCTGTGCATCCCCGAGGACACGGTGCGCAGCCGGGTTCGCCGAGCGCGCGCGCTGCTCTGCGCCGCCTTGTCCCACGGACTCCCCGGCGGGCCCGGCCCCGGCAACCCCATCGAAGCCTGGCTCCGCACGATCGACCTGCGCGAGCACGCGGACGTGCTGCACCCGGCGGCCTGAGACTCCCCTACTCGGCGACCGTCGCCAAGAACATGTCCGCGATCGCACCGTGTCCGGTGGGCGTGGGGTGAATGCACGTCAGGTCGAACCAGCTCTCGTTGCCCGGGCCGCGATATCCGGGCGAGGTCGGATCGTCTGCGAGGAAGCCGTGTCCCATGAACTCCTCGAACATGAAGATGAAGTCGGCCCCGGTCTCCTTGGCGATGCGTGCGTACTGGTCCTCCATCCACCCGATCACCAACAGCGCATCACCGAGGGACTCGATCGGCTCGAACCCCGCCAGACCACTGAGCTGGCACGACTCCACCAGACCGGTTCCGTCGGTGAACTCGTAGACGTTGGCGAAGACCACGTGGTGCCCGTTGGGGAAGTTCTGCTCGTCCTTGAGCCACTCCATGCTCTCGCGCATGTGGTCGACGGCAGACTGGGCGATCTCCCACGCGACGGCGGGCTTCGCCCCCGAGCCGGTCTCCTGGGCGATCTTGGATAGGTCGTTGCCACCCATCGTGATGATGGTGAGCGTCGTCAGGTCCCGCGAGTCCGGCGGATAGCAATCCTCGATCTGATTGCCGGCGAGCATGTCGTCGGTGCGCGCGCCCCACTTCGCACACGACGCGAAGTCGCCGCTCTCGCGGACCGTCGAGGTGCCCTCGAACACGTTGGCGGTCTGCCACAGGAACTTGTCGCTTCCGAAGCTCAGCGCGAACCGATCGGCGAGCGCGTCGGCCAGGATGTTCCGGTAGTAGTCCCCCGTTCCCGTCGGCGGCGTGCCCACCGTGACCGAGTCACCGAGGAAGACGACCCGGTCGACGTTCTGGATGTCTTGCAGGTTGGTGCCCAAGCAGTGACTTCCGATCGGCAGGTCGAGGCCGTCGTAGCTGACGCCCGGATAGCCGTTGACGAACACGCCCTCGTAGCAAGCAAAGAACGACCCGCCCTCGTCGTCGCCGGTGCTGCTGCTGCCCTCCGCCGGCTCCCCGGTGCTCGACCCGTCGAACGCTGCCGTGCTCGACCCGTCGAGCGCTGCCGTGCTGCCCTCCGCCGAGGCAGAGGCGCCCGTGGAGGCCGTCGTCGTCGACCCCGAGGTGGTCATCGTCATGGCCGCGCCGCTCGAGCCCGATGCATCGGCCGACCCAGCGCTTCCATCACCGCCGCACCCCGCGAACGCCACCAACAATCCCAATCCCCATGTTCCCCCCCGCCACCGCATGGCCCCAGAGTACGGCCACGGAGGCCGCTCGGGCAAAAACCGGATGACACCAAAAAGCCGGCGCAAGGGCCGGCTCTCTAGGGTGCTGTCAGGGTGGCGGGTCGAGGTACGGCGAGCGCCTACAGCCCCTTGAGGGTCTCGGGCATCTTGTAGTCCTTGTCCCGCATGATGCCGACCACTTCGGCCCCGGCACGCTTGGCAAGGTCCATGAGCTCGACCGCCCGACCGTACTCGGCCTTGTCGTCGAAGTTGACGAACACGACCTTCTTCTCGCGGAACTCGAGCTGACGGGTGATTTCCTCCGCCAGCGCCGACTCCTTGGTCGGGTTGCGGTTGAGCGAGATGGCGCCCTCCTCCGAGAGGCCGATCACCAGCGGCGACTCGTCGCTCGGGTTGGGCGGCTTCTTGGTCTTGCTCTCGGGCGGAATCCGCACCGAGATCTCAGGCACATTGCGGGGCACCATCACCATGAAGATGATGAGCAGCACCAGGCACACGTCGACCAGGGGGGTGACGTTGATCTCGCTGTTTGCGCCCCCCTTGCCTCCTCCGGCTGACATTCCCATGGTTGCGGTTCTCCTTCGCTAGCGTGTGTTCGGACGAGGGCAGTCGCGGGTGTCGCGAACCTCCCCCATGACCCGAATCATTCGGTCTATTCGCCCGCTGAGGGCAGGTCCACCACCAGCGCGATTTCGGGCTGAACGGTGGAGTCGTTGCTGTTGATCCACTCCATCACGGTGCGCACCCGACCGTAGTCGGTGGCCCGATCCCCCTTGATGAACAGCAGGGGTCCGGTGCTGCCGTTGGCGGCAGCCTTACCGGCGGCGGTCTTCAGCTGCTCTTCGAGCGCGGTGAGGAAGCCGGTCCGCTCCACATAGGACTCGGTCTCGATCCAAGCCCCTTCATCGTCGACCGACACGAACACCTGGTCGCCCTCTTTGTGCTCGGTCGCGGTGACGACGATCGGCAGCGCAACGTCCCGGCCGCGCCCCAACATCGGGGTGACCACCATGAAGATGATCAGGAGCACCAGACAGACGTCGACCAGCGGCGTAACGTTGATGTCGCTGTTGGGTGCCGAGTGGTTGACACCGTGGTCGGATTTGTAGGGAACCCGACGCGTGCGCTTGCCGAGGCCGCCGCTCATCCGTAGCGGCCTTCCTTGAGGACGAAGTCGATGAGCTCAGAGGCCACGTCGTTCATGTCGATCTGGTAGGCCTCGACGCGACCGTTGAACACGTTGAACAGCATCACGGCCGGGATCGCGACGAGAAGGCCGACCGCGGTCGCGATGAGCGCCTCGGAGATACCGCCGGACACCGCACCCAGACCGCCGCCGCCGTCGCCGGACAGGCCCTGGAACGAGTTGATGATACCGACGACGGTTCCGAGCAGACCCACGAACGGTGCGGTCGAACCCACGGTGGCCAGCCAGGTGAGACCGCGCTTGAGGTTGGCGGTCTCGCGCTCCTTCGAGCGCTCCATCTGGCGGTTGACGGCGTCGACCAGGTCGAAGTCCCCAACGTCGTCAGGCCCCTCCTCGCGTAGGGCTTCCAGCCCCTCGAGGTACTCGCGCAGACCCGCGCCGACGACCCGCGCCACCGGGCTCGCCGGGTGCTGCTGGGCGGCCGCGACCGCCTCCTGCATCTTGCGCTCCTGCAGGTAGGTGCGGAGCATCATGATGTAGTTGATCGACTGGCGCTTGGCCTTGCCGTAGGTGACCCAGCGCTCGATGATGATCGCGAGCGCGACCAGGAACATCACGAGCAGTCCGATGAGGACGAGCTTCGCGAAGATTCCCATCTCCGCCCACATGCCCTCGAGCGAGAAGTCGGGGGCCGATTCGGCGATCAGTACGGTCAGGTGTTCCATGATTGTTTGTGTAGTCCTGTGGGCTGAGAAAACGCGGGGTGACTCCGGGGGCACGTGATGCCCTGGAGATCCGAAGGAAGGCTGGTGCGGCTGCGCTAGTCGAAGCGGAGCTGGAACTCGACGGTGGAGCAGGTCTTCTGCGGCGTACCGCCGACGACGAAGGGCTTGAACCGCCACTTCTTGACGGTGTCGCGGCAGATCTGGTCGACCTTGGGTGCACTGCCGCCGCGGAATTTCTGGCTCGTCTTGACGTCGACCACCTTGCCTCCGGTGCTGACGCAGAAGGAGACCTTGCTGGACCCCGGCCGGTTGTCGCCCAGCGATGCGCCGGCGAGCTTGCGGGGGTCGGGGTCGGGCGAGTAGATCGCGTTGGCCTTCACGGCCGCGATCGGCTTCTTGGCGACGTCCTCCTTCTTTTGGGTGTCGCGCTTGACCGCGACGCCGCCAGGGACGCCTCCGAGCTGCCCGCCGACCACTCCACCCACGACGCCACCGGGCACTCCGCCAGGCACGCCACCGGGGACGCCGCCGGGAACGCCGGGGACCTTCTTCCCTGCGGCCTCGGACTTGACCGGGTCGGGCACCTTGTCCGGCTCCTCTTTGGGCTGGACGATCTCCTCCTCGATCGGAATCTCCTCTTCGGGGATGTCCTCTTCGGGCTCGGGCTCGACCTCACCGCCCCCGGCCGGGGGTGGTGGTGGCGGCGGCGGAGGGGGCGGCGCGTCCTCGGTCATCATCTGCACGACGACCGTGGTCTGGGTCGGCGGGTCGACGCGCTTGATGCTCATCTTGCCCGCGACCCACATGAACGCGATCAGACACGTCGTGGTGATCAGCGAGAGGATGGCGGCGACGATCATCGCCTTGACCCACTTGGGGTTTCCGCCCTGAACCTCGATGTAGTTGCCGAACATCGGCCGACCCGAACCGGGCGCCATGTCGGGCGTGGCTGCAACCGACGTCATCTACTTGTTCCTCCGGCGGCGCTTCTTCGTGGGGGGTTCGGCTGCTTCGGCGTCCGCTTGGGCCATCTCGGCGACGATTTCCTTCTTGGCGGCCGCGTCCTCGGCCTGCTCGGTCGCCGACAGCGGCGCCGCGGGGCAGCAGGTCTGCCCTTCCTCGAGGGTGCTCAGGTCGGCGGGGCACTCGTTGGTGCCTTCGAGGTCGCACTTGGCCTTCTGGTTCTTCCACGCCAGCATGCTGTCCTCGCGAGCCAGGATGGCTTCGAGCCGCTCCTCGGGCATCTCGGGCATCTCGGTGACGGTTCGCGCGAACATCCGCTGCGTGTAGGCCATCGAGCGCCAGGTGTACGCGTCGAGGAACTGGGGGTCGAGTGCGGTGGCCTTGTCGAGGAGCTCGATGACCTTGTCCGCGGCCTTGATGCGGTCGGTCGGCGAGAGGTCCTCGTTGTAGGGCAACCCCTTCTCGGGGTCGGGCCACAGCGGCTCGAAGGCCTCGATGGCCAGGGCGTGCCAGGCCTTGACGCTGTCGGGGAAGTCGTCGGCGCGCTTCTTCATCCACTCGACGCGCTTCTCGGGCTGCCCACATTTCTCGTACTGACGGCCGATCACGTTGTACCAGCTCTCCTCGCGGGGGGCGGCCTTGTGCTTGTCCATCCAGTACTGCAGCAGGTCGTCGCAGCGCTCGTCGGCGTCGAGCAGGGTCAATCGGTAGTCGCGGACGATCTCTTCGTTGGACCGCTTGTCCTCGTCCTCGGGGGCCGCCACGCCGTCGGCTGCTTCAGCCTCGGCTTCGGCCGCGTCCTCGGCCGCTTGTGCTTCCTCGTCGGCCCGCTCCAGCCACGTCTGGAAGTCCTTGAGCGCCATGTTGGTGTAGGCCTTGCGCTGCTCGAGCTTCTCGGGCTCGCTGGTGCCTCGAAGCTTGAGGACCATGGCCAACGCCGCGCAGCCTCGGTTCCAGAAGACTTTGACGCCGTCCTCCTCGATCTCGATGGACTTGGTGTAGGCCTCGATGGCCTCGTCGTACTGCCCATCGTTGTAGGCCGTGTTGCCGTCGCGAATCAGATCGCGAGACTCGATCTGCTTGCACGAGGTTGCCGCGAACAGGGCCATGCCCAACATCCACGCGCGGCTCTCGAGCCAACCACTGCGGTGAAAAACCCGGCGCATGTAAGACGACACTCTACAGCAAGAACGGCCCGCGAAATCAACAGGATTCTTTGGAATTCGAGGCATGGGGAGCGCTAGCGAACTGTGTGCAGTCTCTCGGCGCATCGCGCGAAAGGTGGACCCGAGCTGCGGCCGGGCCGCGGTCGGACGCGTCGACCGGGCCCAACGAGCGCGTGCCGGGCCCCTTACAGTCGAGGCGAAACCCGGAGCGATCCGAGCGCCCCGCTTCATTCGAACTGGATCTGAAAGGTGACGTCCGAGCAGGTCGTGCGGGCCTGCCCGCCCATGCGCGCCGGCTTGAATCGCCACCGCTTCACGGCGGCCGCGCAGACGCGGTCGACCTCGGGATCTCCGAACCGCTGGGTGACGTTGGCGGACGACACGCGGCCGTCGGTGCCGACGCAGAACTCGACCTTCACGCGGCCCGGCGCACGGGACCCCAGCCCGGTCTTCGTCTTGGCGAGGACCTCGGGCTTCGGATCGGGCGTGTAGACCGAGCGAGCCTTCAACACCGACAGCGGCGCCCGCTCGGTCGCGTCGTCGCGACGGGCTCGGGTGGGCACGCCGGTCGCCGGAGGCGCCCCGATCGGCCCGGTCGGCACGCACCCTACGCCCAGGCAGCCCGCCTGGGTCCCCGGTCCCACGATGCCCAGCTCGCCTCGATCGTCGCCGCTCGAATCGCCGACGGGGCGACGATCCGCCGGGCCCTCGGTCGGAGGACCACCATCATCGGCGGGGGGGCGTTCTCCGCGTGGCGGCCGCGTCGTCATCCGCGCCGCCGCGACGCTGGACGCGTCCTGTGGCTCATCCGCAGCGGGCCGCGGCGGGGGCTCGGCCTGCTGCGGGGGCATGTCCGTCACCAGCGACAGCTCCAGCACGTCGAAGCCCTGCGGCGGACCGACCAGCCCGATCGAGAGCCTGCCCGCTCCCCAGCTCGCGACGCCCGCTGCCGTCGTGATTGTCAGCGATGCCACCAGCGCCATCATCATCCGCGCGCGTTGCTGCGCACAGACGCCGTGCCCCTCCATATAGACGTCGAACATGGGAACCCCTCACTCCCCGGGCGGGTCGTCCGCCTGGGGTCATGCACACGAACGAGGGACCGCCGCCGGTCTTTCAGTCGGTCCCAAGGCGAATCGCGGCCAGGGTGTCCGCGCCGAAGGCGAGCATCACGAGCCGCTCGAAGCCCAACGCCGCCCCTGCGCAGGGAGGAAGGCCCGGCTGCTCCAACGCCTGCAGGAACGCTTCGGGCTCCGGCAGCACGGGCGCGCCGTGCCCCCGGCGCAGCGCCGCGACCCGGTCGAACCGACGGCGCTGCTCCGCCGCGTCGCGCAGCTCGTGGTAGCCGTTGCTGAGCTCCACGCCACCCACGTAGCTCTCGAAGCGATGCGCCGCGACGCCCACGCCCGCGCGCGCGGGTCCCAGCTGCGCCAGCGCGGCGAGGGCGGGCGGGTAGTCGACGATGTGCACGCCGCCGGGCTGTCGCGCCAGCCATGGATCGAGCGCCGCGTCGGACCAGGCGGTCCACAGCGCGCTCCAAGCGTAGAGGTCGCGCGCGTCGGGGGGCATGGACGCAGGCGGCTGGAGGCCCCAGGCGTCCGGCGCCGCGACGGCCAGCGCGTCGGCCGTCTCGTCCCCGCGCAGCGCAACCCCGGCGGTCCGCGCGAGCAGGGGCAAGAAGCCCTGCACCGTCCACCCCGTCAGCGGCGGGCGACCCAACGCGACCAGCACGGCGTCGACGAGCCCCTCGACGTCGGCCTGCATCGCGCGCTCGTCGGCATCGAGCCGGTACCACTCGACGAGATGGAAGCCCTCCTCGTGCAGACGGCCCCGCTCGCCGGCTCGAAACACCGGCGCGATCTGGAAAACGTCCGGCGCGCCCCCGCACAGCAGCTGCTTCATGGGCAGCTCCGGCGAGGTCGCCAGCAGGCCACCGTCGGCCCGGACCGGCTCGATGTACGGCTCGATCGCGACGGCGGGCAGTCGTACCGGGGTCAGCACCTCGCACAGGCCTTGCCCTCGCAGATACGCACGAACCGCGTGCAGCGCCCGATCCCAGGCCCGCACGCGGTCCACGAGCGCCCGAACCGGCACTACTTGTTCACGCGCTCGACGTACTCGCCGGTGCGCGTGTCGATCTTGATCCGTTCCCCCTGCTTGATGAAGAGCGGGACCTGAATCTCCTTGCCCGTCTCGACCTGCGCCGTCTTGGTGACGTTGGTCGCCGTGTCGCCCTTGACCCCGGGCTCGCACTCGGTGATCTCCATGACGATGTGGCTGGGCAGGCTGACGCCGACCGGGCGCTCGTTGTAGAGCAGGACGTCGCACTCGATGTTGTCGAGCAGGAAGTACTTGTCGTCCCCCACGACGTCGAGCGAGAGCTCGATCTGCTCGTAGGTGTCGTTGTCCATGAACGTGAACCCCTCGGGCGTCGCGAAGAGGTACTGCATCTTCTTCGACTCGACGTTCGCCGCGGTCAGTTTCTCACCCGAGCGATACGTGCGATCGATGACCGCGCCGGTGAGCATGTTCTTGATCTTGCACTTGTAGAGGCCTTGGCCCTTGCCCGGCTTGACGAACTGGAAGTCCGTCACGACCCACGGGGTGCCGTCGATCTCCAGTTTGGCGTTCTTCTTGAGGTCCGAGACGTCCATGCGTGAGGCGACCCTTCCTCCGGCGCGGCCCTGGTGTCAAGCCAGCCCGATGGGCGGCTCCGCACGTCGGCGCAAATGTCGCGTTTCACGGACGCTGGCGCCCGCCTCAGAGCTGTGGCAGTCTATTCCACGGTTTTCCGCAAGGGTTACCGAACAATGAAACTCAGCACCAAGGCACGCTACGGACTCCGGGCCCTCTGCCACGTCGCAAATCGCGGCTATGCCTCTGCACAGGTCATCGCCGAGCAGCAGACGATTCCCTCGCGATACCTCGAAGAAATCATCGGAGAGCTGCGTAAGGCGGGCCTCGTAGTCGGAAAACGCGGTCCACGAGGGGGTTATCGACTCGCGCGGCCCGCGGAGGAGATTGCGCTGTCGGACGTCCTGGGTGCACTGGCGAGCCCGACCACCACGACCCCCACCGTTCGACCCCAGGACGAGATCACCGCCTTGGTCGAGCGCTCGGTCGACGACCGCCTCTCCCGAGCCGTCGGCGCCCTGAGGCTCTCGGACCTGCTGGGCGAAGCCAAAGACCTGCACCGCCGCAGCGCGGCCAACTACGTCATCTAGGAAAAGGAAGGCCCAGCCCATGTCCAACGACCCCAAGGGACACACCGCCTCCGACCGCCGCGGCCCTCGCCCGGAGGCCCACGGCAACATCTTGGCCACGATCGGCAACACCCCGGTCTGCCGCATCCACCGGGTGTGCGGAGATCCGACGACCCACGCGACCGTGTGGGGCAAGTGCGAGTATCTCAACCCCGGCGGCTCGGTGAAGGATCGCGTCGCGCTGGCGATGATCGAGGCCGCCGAAGCCGAAGGCCGCATCACCCCAGGCAAGACCACCCTGGTCGAGCCAACCTCGGGCAACACCGGCATCGGCCTGTCGCTCGTCGCGGCGGTCAAGGGCTACCGGCTCGTCCTCACGATGCCCGAGAGCATGAGCCTCGAGCGCCGCAGCCTGCTCAAGGCCTACGGGGCCGAGATCATCCTGACGCCGGACGACCGGACCATGGAGGGCGCGGTCGTCCGGGCGCGCGAGCTGTGCAAGCGGCCCGACCACGTCATGCTGATGCAGTTCGAGAACCCGGCCAACCCCCAGAAGCACCGCGACTCGACCGGCCCCGAGCTGCTCGAGCAGATGCGCGAGACCGGCATCGACGCGTTCGTGTCGGCCGTGGGCACCGGCGGCACGATCACCGGGGTTGGCGAGACCCTCAAGGCGGTCTACCCCCACGTGCGGATCATCGGCGTCGAGCCCTCCCGATCGCCGGTGCTCGCCGGCGGAGAGCCCGGACCCCACAAGATTCAAGGCATCGGGGCGGGCTTCATCCCCGCGGTGCTCAACCGCGAGATCATCGACGAGATCGTCCCCGTCCAGGATGAAGAGGCCTACCGTATGAAGCAGCGGCTCGCGACCGAGGAAGGCCTGCTCGTCGGCATCTCGGCCGGCGCCGCCGCGGTCGCGGCCCTCAAGGTCGCCGAAGAGCTCGGGCCTGGAAAACACGTCGTGTTGATCCTCTGCGACACCGGCGAGCGCTACTTCAGCCTCGACGAGTACTTCACCGGGACGCGCTGACGCAGCCGCCCAGCCAGCCAGCCATGCCGCTGCAAGCAAAGCTCGCCGAGGTCCACTTCGTGGTCGTCGGCGCCGGAGGCCTGGGCTGCCCTGCCCTGCTGGGTCTGTCGGCAGCCGGGGCGCGCCGGTTCACGGTGATCGACCCGGACCGCGTCGAGCCGTCCAACCTGCAGCGACAGGTGCTGTACGCCCTCGCCGACGTCGGCCGTCCCAAAGCGGAGGCGGCCGCGTGGGCGCTTCGTCGGCGCCTGCCCGACCTCGACGTCCGGCCCCAGGCGCGGGCCCTCGCGGCAGACGAGGCGGACGCGTTCGTCGCAGACCTGCCGCCGGAGTCGATCGTGTTGGAGTGCACCGACGCGCCGGCGCTGAAGTTCGCCCTCAACGACGCGGGCCTGCGGCACGGGACCCCGGTGGTGATCGGGGCCGCGCTGGGCCTGCGCGGGCAGTGCATGGGGGTCGTCGGCGGGTCGGCGTGTTACCGCTGCATCTACGAAGCCCCGCCGCCAGAGGTGCCCACCTGCGAGCACGCGGGCGTCCTGGGCGCGGCCGTCGGACTCGCCGGATACTTGATGGCCAGCGTCGCCGTGGGCCTGTGCCGCGCCGCTGACGACGAAACATTGGGCACGCTGACGGCGTTCGACGTGGCGTCGGTGGCCGTCCAGTCCTTGCACCCCCATCCGCGAGCCGGCTGCCCTGCATGCCGAGACGCGGCGCCCTCTCGATTCTCTCCTTCGGCCCTGTGGGCCCAACCCTAGAGCACCCAACAAGGAACATCATGGCCACGGTTCACATCCCCCCCGCCCTGCGCAAGTACACCCAAGGCAATGAAGAAGTCGCCGTCGACGGCGGCAACGTCCGCGACCTCCTGGGCAACCTCGAGAAGAGCTACCCCGGCATCGGCGAGCGCATCGTCGACGACAAGGGGGCGGTGCGTCGCTTCGTCAACGTCTTCGTCGCCGACGAGGACATTCGGTTCATGGACAACCTCGACACCGCCGTCGCCGACGGCGACGAGGTCAGCATCGTCCCAGCCATCGCTGGAGGCCGCTAGGCTCATGGGCGCCACGTCGATCGTCTCGCCGCTGCCCGCTGGCCTTCAGATGGCAGCCCGGCACCGTGCACCCGCCCCCGTGGACTCGGTCCTCGATCTGGTGGGCAACACGCCGCTGCTTCGGCTCGGGCGCATCGATGTGGAGTGTCCGGGGGTCGAGCTGTGGGCCAAGGCCGAGTTCGCCAACCCCGGCGGCTCGGTCAAGGACCGCGCCGCCACGCGCATCATCTCCGACGCGCTCGCCCGCGGTGACCTCGGGGGCGGGCGACGCCTGCTCGACAGCACCAGCGGCAACACGGGCATCGCGTATTCACTGGTGGGCGCCGCCCTGCAGCTTCCCATCACGCTGGTGATGCCCGAGAACGTCAGCCTGCCGCGCAAGCAAATCACCGCCGGTTTCGGCAGCGAGCTGGTCTTCTCCGACCCCATGGAGGGGAGCGACGGCGCCATCGTGCTCGCGCGGAAGATGGCCGCCGAGCATCCCGACCGCTACTACTACCCCAACCAGTACGCCAACGCGTCCAACTGGCTGGCCCACTACGACGGCACGGGCCCGGAGATCTGGGAGCAGACCCAGGGCCGGGTGACGCACTTCGTCGCGGGCATCGGCACCAGCGGCACCGTCATGGGGACCTCGCGTCGCCTGCACGAGCTCAACCCGAACATCCGCTGCATCGGCATGCAGCCCGACGACGCGTGGCACGGCCTCGAGGGCCTCAAGCACGTCCCCAGCTCGCTCGTCCCCGAAATCTTCGACGAGAGCGTCGTCGACGAGATGATCTGGATGGCCACCGACGAGGGCTGGGACATGTCCGAACGCCTCGCCGAACAGGAGGCCTTGTTCGTCGGCCACTCCGCGGGTGCCAACGTGGCCGCGGCCCTTCGGGTCTGCAAAGACCTCGCGGCTCGCGGCGAAGAAGGCGTGGTCGTCACCGTCCTGTGCGACCGCGGAGATCGCTACTTCGGCCCCTTGAAGTGGGAAAAACACTATGTCTGGTGAGACCCCCTCCCTGCTCCCCGAACACCTCGAGACCATCTACGCCCAGGCCCGCGCCGAGTTCCCCAAGGAATGCTGCGGCTACGTGTTCGGCCGGGGCGCCAGCGCCCGCGTCGTGACGTGCAAGAACCGGCAAGACCAGCTGCACGCGCTGGATCCCCAGGCCCATCCGCGGACCGCCGAGAACGGCTACAACATCGGGGGCCGGGAGCTGCTCGATCTGACGCGAAGCTTCGAGTCCGACGATCCGGTCACGATCATCTACCACTCGCACCCGCGCGTCGGCGCGTACTTCTCGGGCGAGGACACCGCCGCCGCGCTCAGCGCAGGCCTCCCGGTCGCAGTACCTGGTCGTCGACGCCCAGGAGGACGAGGTTCGTGGCGCGGTGCTGTTCCGCCGCGACGGCGAGCAGTACGTCGAGGTCGAGCGCTTCGAGGGCACGTAGGCCCGAGCCCGCGGCGCCGATCATCGGGGCCCCAGCCGCCCAGGGACGATATCCTGCCGACGTGTTCGGCGGTCTCCTCGCGCTGCTGCTCGTCCTCGCCGCGCCATCGGTCGAGCCGGGGCGATCCAAGAAGACGGCGTTCCTGGTCGCGAAGTCATCCACGGCCGACGCGCGGCGCCCCGCCGCCACGGAGACCCTCCAGGTCGTCTACGCGCGCAACCTTCACACCCACGAGGTGATGCCGCTGGAGGGACCCGGGGTCGGCGGCGAGGCGCGCGACCGATTCCTGCGCTGCTGGTTCACGCAGGAGCGTCCTGGCAGCATTCCGCCCGAACTCGTCGAACGCATCCTCGCGGCCGCACACACCTTCGAATCCAGGCACGTGCGGGTCATCAGCGGCTTCCGCCACCCCAAGTACAACACCATGCTGCGCAAGAAAGGCCGCCAGGTGGCCTCGAAGAGCCAGCACACCCTCGGCCACGCGGTCGACTTCAACCTGGCCGGCATCCCGATCGCGAAGCTCTACCCCTGGCTGCTGCGCACCCACGATGGCGGCGTCGGCGTCTACCGCAGCAGCGGCTTCGTCCACATCGACACCGGCCGCAAGCGCACCTGGTCCGGCACCTGAGCCCGGACGCTCGCCGGGGTCGTTCTAGCCGGGGTTGATGATCTCCAGCTGCAGCCCGCCGGGATAGGCGTAGGAGGTGTAGCCCGTGTAGCCCACCGACACGATCCCGAAGGGCGCGTCGCTGCGGGCGAAGTGCGAGCCCTCGGCGATCGGCCAGTCCGCGACCTCGTAGCCGCCCACCGCTTCGTAGCCGTCCACCACCACGCCGTCGACGAGCACGTCGGCGCCGCCGGCTTCGCGGGTGATTTGCACGTAGTGGACGTTGTAGCCCGTCCCGGTGACGAACGCGTATCGATCGAGGAACTGCTCGACCGGCACCATCTGCACCATCGCGGGATCCCCCGTGCCCGCGCCGCCGTTCTGGCTCTCGATGTACTGCACGGGCATGAACGGACCGTCCGCGGTCATGACGAAGCTGCCGCTGGAGGTGAACTCGAACCACTCCCCGTCGTCGAGCGTCGTGGGGAAGCCCGGCAGGACCGGGTCGGTGTTCACCAAGACGCCGTCCGCTCCGCCGAACACCCGCCAGTAATAGGACTCGCTGCCGCGCTGCGGCACGTGGGCCGCGACGTACTCCTGGCCCCAGTACTCCAGCGGGATCTGCTGCTCCTCGAGGTGGTCACACGCGGGCACGCCGCTGGGCACCTGCACGCACGTCATCGCGCCCACCACCCAAATCGGCTTGTCCGAGGTGACGCGGGTGCCCGTGAGGTCGGCGTAGACGGCGACCTGAAGTGTGTCTCCGGCGGCCAGGGTGAGGCTGCCGGTCGCCCCGGCGGTGACGGCCGGTACGCCCCCTGCCGCGGGCGTGTTCACCGGCGGAGTCCACTCCACAACGGTGGCGTCCTCCAGGGCGATCACGTCGAAGTACGACGGGTTCCCGGCGATGTTGGGCGTGTAGCTGGAGATCAGGAACTCGGTGCCCGCGGCGTGATCGGGGAGTAGCATGGAGGCGTCGTTGTCCGCCTGAGCCCCGACCGGAGAGTGCTGATAGGCGATGACGGGCAGATCGCTCTGCACGCGGTAGGAGCCCCCGGCTCGCACGACGCTGCCGAGTCCCAGCTTCGGCTGGGTGAGGGTGAAGGTGTGCGTCGCCCCCGGGCCCAGCGGGACCGGCATGCCCTGAGCCACCTCCGCGCCGCCCTGATACAGGTACAGCTGGAGCTCGGCGGTCGAGGTCTCCGACACGTTGCCCACGATGAGCGCGGACGGAGCGGTGTAGGCGCTGTACGTCTGCATGTTGTTGGCCCGGAAGGAGCACCCCTGAGACGACGGCGTGACGGTGACCAGCTCGCACTGCGAGACGCACGCACCCCCGTAGCAGGCCTCGTTGCCGCTGCAGGCCACTGCGGGGCCCCACTCGCCAAAGCCGTCGCAGGTCGAGACCCCCGAGCCGTCGGGCGCACACTCCGTGGTCCCCGGCTCGCAGCCGACGAGCTGACACACGCCCTCGACGCACTCCGTAGGCACGACGCAGGGCTGCTCGCGCGTCCCCATGCAGTCCTCGTCGCAGACCTCGACCGCCTCACCGATGCAGCCCACGGGCTCCCCGGGCGCGCACGCGCAGCCGTCGGTGCCGCTGCCCGCCGAGACCGTCGCAGGCCCGGAGACCTCGGTGCCCGCGGACCCCGTCCCCGCATCGGCGGCATCGCTCGCGCTCGTCGTGCCGGTCTCGGTCGCCGTCGCGCTCGTCAACCCCCCGAGCGTCGCCGCGACCGTCGTGCGCCCACCGGACGGCTCGCCACCGCACGCCCCGAGCGCGAGCGCCCCCGCCACCAACCACTGCCCTCGTTTCAACCCCGTCCCCATCCGATCCCGAGAGTACCGCGGCCAGCCTCCCGACCGCGAGCGCGCCCGAGACCTCACGCCATCTGGACCGCGCCCGCGGCGATGCGACGCGCGAAGGGCTGGTCGGCGGCCAAGAACCGCGCGACGGGGATCGACCCGACGTCGAACACGCACACGCTCGCGCCGGGCTCGGGCACGGCAGCGGCCCCCTCGTCCAAGGCCCACGCCGCGCCGTCGACGTGGAACACCAGCAGCACGACCTCCGGGCCCGGCGGCGGGTAGACGTGGTGCAGCACCTCGGCGATCTGTCGCACCTCGAGGACCGAGGCCGCCGGACCCCACTCCTCGAGCAGCTCCCGCCGCAGCGCCTGGGCGGGCGCCTCGCCGCGCTCAACCTTGCCGCCGGGGAACTCGAGCAGGTTCGCCCCGTGGGCGGCGCTCGCGGCCCGGCGCTGCAGGAGCACCCGTCCGGGCCCCAGCCAGACCAAGCCAGCGGCGACCAGGAGTCGGGGCGGATCTCGTCGTGCCCGTGCCACGCAGGACCGTAACAGGGCTGCGCGGCCTCCTGTGAGCCCACGAACCGCTTTTGACGAGCGCGGTCGGGTACCTCTATGCTCCGAACGTTCTCATGCGCCTGTACGCAAGCAAGATCTCCCACATTACCGACGCCGTCTCGCGTGCCCTCGTCGAACCGGGGCACCTCGAGACGAACGACCGCGAGGAGTTCAAGCGCGACGTCGAGTCGATCCTGCGCGAGTACCTGCGCAAAGACCGAGAGATCACGGAGTCCGCCAAGGACATCCTCGAGCGCCGTGGACTGCCCTACTCCGATCTGTTCCGCACCAAGCGTCAGCTCGCCGAGCGTGAAGACTTCGGGATCGGTGACGAGTCGATCAACTGGATCGCCAACCAGCTGCTCGAGCTGTTCATGCGCTCTCAGTTCGTCGACGAAATCTTCGCCGACGACGCGCAGATGCGTCGCATGCTCAAGGAAGTCCTTCGCCGTCACATGCAGGCCGATGACGACCTCGACCGTGAGGTCCGACGACACCTGCGGCACCTCTCGGAGGGCACGCAGAGCTTCGAGATCGAGTACCAAAAGCAGCTCGAAGCGGTGAAAGACAAGTACGGGCTCTCCTGATGGCCCACATCGCGGTCCTCCTCCAGCGCACGCAGCAGGGGCTTCATCCGGCCAGCGCGGTCGCGTTGTGTTGGGCACGGGACATCGCGTCGGCACGCGGCGCCTCGGTGACCGCGCTGTGTCGCGGTGACGCGGGCGAAGCGGACGAGAACCTCGTCGCCGCAGCCGGACGGTTCGGGGCCGACGTGGTGCTCTTCGGCGGGCCCGATGGACTCACCCATCTGCGGGAGCGACTCAACCCGGTGCACGTGTTGCTGCCCTACACCCCCGCTGGGCTCGCCGTCGTCACCGACGCGCTCGGCGAGGGGACCGCTGAGCGCCCGGTGCCGCGCTGGATCGACCGCCGCAGCCCGCCGTACGCCACCGCCGACGCCTTCACCGCCGTGGTTGCGGGCGTGCATCCCTGGCATCACTTCGACGTGACGCTCGATCCCGAGTACGAGGGCGACGTCGATACGGCGGAGCTCCCACCCTTCTTGGATCCCGGAGACGACGACGCCCACGTGCGCGCGCCACCGCCCTTCAGCTTGGGCGCCGCGCCACTGGGCTTCGTGGCACCGACCACGCTCGACCCGAAGCTGGTCGAGTCCTTGGGAAGCCTCGGGGCCACCGCGACGACCTGGGACGAGGCGCCGCATCGCACCGGCGGCACCACGCTCGTCCTGCTCGCGCGCGCACAGGGGTCCTCGCAGACGCCCTTCGCCGCCGGCCCGCGCGACGACCAAGGACGGGTCGTGATCCTCACCGGTGAACACGCCGCGCCAGGGGCTCCGGTCCCGCCGTCCTGGCTGCACGTGGACCAAGTCCTCCCAGGCCGGTTCGACGAGGTCGTCGCTGGCCTCCGAGAGGGAGTGTGGGCGACGCAGAGCTGAGTGCCGACGCCGCGACGAAGATCGTCGAGGCGCTCTGGCCCGTTCGCGGCGCCCCCGGTCGTGTCTTCGTCGGTCCCGGGGTTGGGGAATACGAAGGTCCGGGCGAGGCCACCAAGGAGCGCGACATCGGCAAGGCGATTCGGGACGGTCTGGCCGTCGTCGTCGTGCTCCGCAAGCTCTCTCCTGCCCTCGTGCGAGCGCTCCGCGCAGCCCCGCCCCCGCTGCTGGTGATCACCGGAGATGGCCTCGACCTCGAAGAGGCGGGCGACTCCGTCCACCCCGACCCCCAGGGCTTGGCCCGCCTGGGGCAGCTCGTCCTGGGTCCCGGCGCGGTGCTTCGCGTCTCAGACCTGGCCCCCCGATCATCGGCCCGCGCGATCGCCTGTGCGCACTCGGCCGACGAGCTCGAGGGGATCCGCCGCGCCTTGGCACCTCGCGCGCTCCCGCTGCAGCTGTGCCCGACCCCGCCGTGGCTGGACGCGCTCCTGCGGCATCCCTCGCTCGCGAGCGTGGCGGTGGCCGGCACGCTCGACCACCAGGCGCTGCGGCTGCCCCAGGCACCCACGCGCTGGGTGTCGTGGATGCGCAGTCGGCAGGCACCCGTGGTCCTCGTCCCCTTGGGGATCCATGCGCCCAACGTGGACGATGACGATGACGCGACTCTGCTGTCGGTCGTCGCCGCCCACGCGCTCGAGCGCAGGACGGGCCCTGTGTTCCCCGCCCCACGGGTCATCGCAGGCGTGCTCGACGGGCTCGAGCAGCGCGCCTCCGGCGAGCCTGTGACCGACGAGCAGCTCGCCATCTGGAACCAGGCTCGCCGGGCCCTGCCGATCACCGGTGCGGCGCTGGGCATGCAGCTGCCCGATACGGGCCTGCCCTTGCAGGCTCCGACCGCCGCGTTCCTGGCCCAACGCGCCCTGCTGCGCGCTCGAGCGCTCGACGAGGCCATCGGTGACTCGACGCCATCGTTGGACGACCTCGACGAAGAGGGACTCGAGCGTGCCCGCGAGCTGCTGCGCAACGCCGCGGAGATCCTTACCGACCAAGAGAGCAAGGTCGTCCTGCGTGGGTTCGGGTTCGAGGTCACCCGTCAGGCCGTGGCCAACTCGGCCAGCGGCGCGGCGGGTTTCGCCGATCGGATCGGATATCCCGTCGTCCTCAAGGTGCTCAGCCCGGACCTGCGGCGCCGCACCGACGTGGGCGGGGTCGTGCTCTCCCTGGCCACTGCGTCGGCGGTCCGCCGGGCCTACGCCAGCATCATCGACAACGTCGAGCAGTCGGCGCCGACGGCCCGGGTCGACGGCATCGTCGTCGCCGAGATGGTCGGCGAGGGCATCGACATCCGCTGCGGAGCTCGGCGCCTCGGCGGCGACCAGATCGTCGTCTACGGGCGGATCGAGGGCGCGAGCGCGCCGATCGAAGCGGCCTTGGGCCTGCTCCCCCTGCGCCCCGAGGACGCCGTCGCCCTCGCCCACGCGGTGCTCTCGCGGGCCCCCATGCCGGCCCTGCGCCGCCAGAGCGACCCCGACGTACCAGGCCTCGCCGAGGTCTTCGCCCGGCTCGGCGCGCTGTTCGAGCACGCGCCGCGGGTCCTGAGCGTGGATCTGGGCCCGATCCGCCTGCTCGACCCGCGCGGTCTGGTCATCCTCGACGCGCGCATCACCCAAGAGGCCCACCTCGAGGGGCTCTAGACCTCAATCAAGAGCGCAGCGGCGTGCTCCAGCAGGAGGGGCGCCTCGTTGCGGCTCGGGTCGTCGAGCACCCACCGATGCAGCGCGCGCATCATCTCGCCGACGGCCGGCCCCGGACCGAGGATCCCCGCGGCGATCAGCGAGCCTCCCTTGACCGCCAGCTCCTTCTGAGACAAGGGTGCCCCCTGAAGACAGGATCGAATCCCCGCGCGGGCCTCGGGCGACAGATCCAGCACCGCCATGGCGGGCTCGACCCGATCTCGGCCCACCTCGGCGGCGGCGCGCCGAACCTTCGGCGGGTCCTCGATTGCAGCGAGCCCCTCCAGCCCGCGGCTGCACAGCGCCACAACCTCGGCCCGCATCGCGCGGCTGGGCTTGAGCAGGTCGAGCCCCGCCTCCACCGCCGCAGCGTCCTCGTCGGAGAGGATCGCCCGAGGCCGCAGGAGGCGAGCGAGGCGGGTCGTCACCACCGGTTCCATCCGATCGACCGCCTCGATCGCCGCCGCGAGCTCGCCTTCGGGGATCCGGGGAAGGACGTGCGGCCACATGCCCGTCTGCACCATCGGCAGCAGGCCGCGCGAGGGGACCTCGGCGCCCAGCAGCTTCTCGAGTTCCACCAGGACCCGCTCGCGGCTGACCTTGTCCAGCACGTGTAGCGCCCCCGCGATGGCGCCCTTGGTCTGCGGCTCGAGCTCGAGCGTCCGGGTTGCGCACAAGCGCACCGCTCGCATCGTGCGCAGGCCGTCCTCGAGGAAGCGGCGGCTGGCCGTGCCCACGGCGCGGACGATGCCCGCCCGCAGGTCGTCAAGCCCCCCGAACGGGTCGGAGAACACCTCCTGCACCGGATCCCACGCCAGCGCGTTGATCGTGAAGTCGCGACGCGCGAGGTCATCCTCGAGGTCGCGCAAGAACGTGACCTCGGTGGGTCGGCGACCGTCCTCGTAGGTCCCCTCCCCGCGAAAGGTGGTCACCTCGACCGGCGTCCACTCGTCCTGGCCCGCCTCACGGACCAAGACGCTGATGGTTCCGTGCTCGATGCCGGTGGGTACGGTCCGGGGGAACGCCGCCTGCACCTCCTGGGGTGTCGCGGAGCTGGCGAGGTCCCAGTCGCTTGCCGGGAGGCCGAGCAGCTGGTCTCGAATCGCGCCGCCGACCAGCACCGCGGCGTGGCCCTGCGCCTGCAGCGTCCGGGCGACGTCGACGATCGCCGAAGGAATGACCGAGCGACGCAGCCGCTGCGCCGCGTCGCTGGGGTGATCGGGAACCGCGGTCACGTGCACGTGTTCGCGTCGCAGGTCAAGCCTTCGCAGCAGTCACCGTCTTCGTCGCAAGGGTCGCCGGAGGCCACGCAGACGCACACCGAGGAACCGTCGCAGACGCCCAGGCAGCAGTCTCCATCCGAGCCACACATGCCCTCGAGGTCGTTGCAGCACATGGCCGTGTCGAACTCGCAGGTCCCGTCGCAGCCGAGGTTTCCTTGGTCGAACCCTTGGGAGACGCACGTCTCGCCGCCCAGCGCGTTCGTGTCGCAGGCCTCTGCAGGGTCGATGTTCCCGTCGCCGCAGGTGTAGGTGCACCCGCTGGTGTTCAGGGACATGCAGTTGCCGGCGCATCCCAGCGTGCCGCCGTCGAACCCTTCGGACGCGCAGGTGGCCCCGCCCAGGTCCGTGCCGTCACAGGTCTCGCCGGGGTCGATCCCGTTGTCGCCGCAGTTGTACGTGCACGCCGAGGTGTCGTAGTCCGAGCAGTTGCCCAAGCAGCCCAGCGTGCCGCCGTCGAAGCCCTCGGTGGCGCAGCTGCCAAGGCCGAGGTCCGAGCCGTCGCAGGTCTCTCCGGGGTCGATCCCATCGTCGCCGCAGGTGTAGGTGCACGACGAGGTGTTCAGGGCGCAGCCGACCGTGCACTGCAGCGTGCCGCCGTCGAAGCCCGCGCTCATGCACGTGTTGGTGCCGAACGCGTCGCCGTCGCAAGGCTCGCCGGGCTGCAGCGTCCCGTTGCCGCAGCTCTCGCAGCCGCCCAGGTCGAACTGGCAGTCACGTCCACATTCCAGGTTGCCGCCCCCGAAGCCGAGGTTCTCGCAGCTGCCGCCGCCCAGGTCTGGGCCATCACAGGCGTCCTCGTCGTCGATGACGTCGTTGCCGCACGAGTCGCAGCCGGTGGTGTCGAAGCCACACACCGGCGTGCACCCCAACGTCCCGCCCCCGAAGCCCTGCGACTCGCACGTCTCGTTGGCGAGCGCATCGCCGTCGCAGGACTCGTTGTCGTCGACGAAGCCGTCGCCGCAGTCCGGCGACTGGCAGTTCCCCGGACACGCGTCACCATCCACGGTGTTGCCGTCGTCGCAGAACTCCGAGAGCCCCACTTGCCCGTCGCCGCAGACCGTCTGCGTGCACATCTGCGTGCAGTTCTGTCCGTCCGAGCCGTTGGCCGAGCCGGCATCACACGCCTCCGTCCCATCGAGGACGCCGTTGCCGCAGTCCACATCTGTGGGCCCCGTGTCGTCGGTCGAGGCGGTGGTCGGGCCGTTCGTCGTTCCAGCGCCCGTGGATCCGTCGTCGTCGGACGCCGTCGGGTCGGTCGTCGCCGAGGTCGCCGTCGTCGACGTCGAGTTCTCCACCCCCGAGGTCCCGCCGGTCTCGGTCTCGTCCTCGCCAACGAACCCTGAGCAGCCGGCCAGCCACAGTGACAGCCCGAGCCCGAGCCCGAGCGCCGGGGTACCCTGACCCCATTCCTTCAAAGCCATGCTCGAAGAATACCGCAGGCGGAGGGCCGTCCGCCTGCATTTGCCATCGTCGAGTTCATCCCTTGCACGCTCCCCACGTCCGGCCCGATCCCGCCTCGACGCGCAGCGGAACCTCGAGGTCGACCGCCCCCTCCATCAGCGGCCGGCACACGTCCACGAGCTCCTCGACGCGGTCTTCCTTGCATTCGAAGATGAGCTCATCGTGCACGGTGAGCAAGACCTTGGCCCAATCGAGCCCGGACAGGGCCTCGTCGACCGCGATCATCGCAACCTTCATGACGTCGGCCGCGCTGCCCTGAATCGGGGTGTTGCGGGCCATCCGCTCCCCGTGGGCTCGCGCCGCGCCCTTTCGCGCCAGCTCGGGGATCCGGCGGCGCCGGCCGAGGATCGTCGTGGCATAGCCCCGCCGCTTTGCCAGGCTGATCAACTCGCGCATGTAGCGATCGACCCCGGGGATTTTCTCCATGTAGCCCCGGATGTAGATGCCCGCCTTCCCCCGCGGGATTCCCAGCTGCTGCGCCAAGCCGTGCGCGGTCTGCCCATAGACGACGCCAAAGTTGACCGCCTTGGCGATGCGGCGCTGCTCGTCGTCCACCTCGTCCTCGGCCACCTCGAACACCTCGGCCGCCGTCCGTCGGTGCACGTCGACCCCGTCCACGAACGCGGACATCAGGTTGGGGTCCTTGGACAGATGCGCCAAGATGCGAAGCTCGATCTGCGAGTAGTCGATCGCGACGAGGCGGTACCCCTCCGGGGCGATGAAGGCCTCCCGAACCCGCCGCCCCTGGGCGGTGCGAATCGGAATGTTCTGCAGGTTGGGATCGATGCTCGACAACCTCCCCGTCGCCGCGACGGCCTGGGCGAAGGTCGTGTGGAGCCGCCCGGTGCTCTCGCGCACGAGCCGGGGTAGCGCATCGACGTAGGTGTTCTTGAGCTTGCTCAGCTGCCGGTACTGCTGGATGTACGCCACCCTCGGGTCGAGCACGGCCAGCTGCTCGAGCGCGTTGGCGTCGGTGGAGTACCCGGTCTTGATCTTCCGGGTCGTCGGCAGGCCCCACTCCTCGAAGAGGAGCCGCTGAAGCTGGAGCGGCGAGTCCAGGTTGACCGAGTCGCTGGACTCTTCGGCGAGGCTCTTTTGAATGGACGCCAGCTCCACCTCCAGCTCCTCGCCCTGGGCGCGCAGCACGTCGACGTCGATGAGGATGCCTCGGCTCTCGATCCGGGTCAGCACATCGCTCAGCGGCATCTCGACCTCCCCCAGCAGTGCCTTGGTCTCGGGCTCTGCCGCCTCGAGCTGGGGTCCGAGCGCGCGCTCGAGCGCGGCAGTCGCCCAGACGCGTTCGCAGGCCCACGTCCCGACTTCGCCGGGACCCAGCGCCTCGAAGCCCTTGGCCTTGCGCCCCTTGCCGGTGACCGATTCGGGCGTGGCCAAGACGTGCCCGAGCACGTCCTTGGTCAACGCGTCCAGCTCGTGGGAGGCTCGCGCGGGGTCGAGCGTGTACGAGACCAGCATGGGGTCGAACGCCACGCCACGCAGGGTGATGCCGACGTTGGCCAGCGCATGGGCGGCGCTCTTGTGGTGGTACACCGCCAGCGCGCACGTGGGGTCCTCCAGCACCGGACGCAGCGCGTCCCAGACCGCCTCCTCAGGGAGCTGCGGTCCCTCCACGAGATCGGCCTGCGCGTGCCCGAACGCCAGGTAGGTCGGCGGGACCCCCTGGGCGGTCACCGCGACGCCGCAGGGTTTCGCGCCGAGGGTCCCCTCGGTCGACCCCGCCTCGGCCGGGTACGCGTTGATCAGCAGCACCGAGGCGATCGGAGCGCCGCGCAGCGCGGCGGACAGCTCGCCCAGGCGCTCGGACGCGCTGCCGGTCCAGGTCTCGAACGTGCCCACCGCAGGCGGGTCGGTCTGCACGGGGACCAGCTCGAGCGCGCCGGGGTCCTCTTCGATCTCCGCCGCCCCGCGCGAGGGCGTCCGTCCCATCTCCCGCAGCAGCTGCTTGAAGCCCAAGGGCTCGAAGAAGGCGAGCAGCTTGTCCTCGTCGAAGCCTGGGTCATCGAGCCCGTCGATGGGCTTGGGCAGCGCGACATCGCGGCGGAGCTCGACGAGTTGACGACTCAGCCGCGCATCCTGGGCGTGTTCGATCAGCCGCTCGCGGCGCTTCTTCTGCTTGATCTCCGGTGCTGCTTCCAACACGCCCTCGAGCGATCCGTACTCCCCCAGCAGCGTCGCCGCGGTCTTCGGCCCGATCCCCGGCACCCCCGGCACGTTGTCCGAGGAGTCGCCGGTGAGCGCGAGCAGGTCGCCGAGCATCGCCGGCGTCACGCCGAACTTCGCCTCGACCTCGGCCGGACCGACGACGAGGTCCTTCATCGTGTCGTACAGGTACACCGGCGGTCCATCGTCCTCCTCTCCGAGGGTGACCAGCTGCATCAGGTCCTTGTCGCTCGAGACGATGACCGTGGTCATGCCCGCAGCGCGAGCAGCGACCGTGTAGCTGGCGATGAGGTCGTCGGCCTCGAAGTCGGGGTCCTCGACCCGAGGCAGGTTGAGCGCGTCGACGGCCTGTCGCACCAGCGAGAACTGCGGGACCAGGTCCTCGGGCGGTGGGGGCCGCTGCGCCTTGTAGCCCTCGTACGCCTCCTTGCGACCGCCGTCCCCCCCGGCATCGAACACGGCCAACAGCGCCTGCGGTCCGAAGTCGCGCCGCGCAGCCTGGACCATGCGCGCGAATCCCTGGACCGCGTTGGTGGGCGTACCGTCCGGCGCGTTGAGCATCGGGATCGCGTGGTAGGCCCGAAAGATGAAGTTGTAGCCGTCGAACAAGAACAGCGTGTTCTTGCCGCCCGGCGGACGGGTGGGTGTGGAGCGTGCCATGGGGGCGTGGGATGGGTGCAGGGATCAGACCTTGGGTTGCGAGGCGGGCCGTGGCTCGCCGGCGAACACGGTGCTGCGCTGACGCATGAACACGTAGAAGGCCTGGATGAGGCTGGTGACGGGGATGGCCAGCAGCGCTCCGACCAGCCCAAAGACGCTCTCGGCGGCCAGCAGCGCGAAGATGACGACGACCGGATGGATGTGCGCCGAGTCCCCGATGATCTTGGGGTTGAGCACGTTCGCCTCCAGGAGATGAATCCCCGAGATCCACGCCAGCATCCCCAGCGCCGGACCCAGCGACAGCCCGTCGGCACCGCTGGCGGCCGCGATGACGATGATGGGGATCGACGAGAGGATCGTGCCGAAGATCGGGACCAAGCTGAAGGCGCCCGCCATCAAGGCGAGCAGGAAGCTGTACTTCACGCTGAACAGGACCAGGCCGATGAAGGTCAGCACGCCGTTGACCAGGCAGATCAGCAGCTGTCCGCGCACCACCCCGCCAAGGCCGCGGTCCATGCTCGCCCACAGCACCTCGAAGTCGTCCCGGAACTTCAGCGGCACCAGGCTGCGCACGAACGCGTTGACTCGGCCCAGATCGATCAGCAGGAACGCCGCGATCATCAAGGTGAGCACGAAGCTGGTGAGGAAGTCGGCGATGCCCGAGACCAAGGCCGACAGCGCCGGGCCGATGGCGGTGCCGAGTTTGGTCCCCTGCGCGGCGAGGAACCGCCGGAGCACGCCGCCCAGCTCCCCTTGTTCGGGCTCGACGTCGGCCGCAGAGGCCAGCATCCACGTCCCGTCCTCGCGCTGCGTCGCGGCCAGACGCACCTGCTCGAGATCGACGGCGAACGATCCGTCGCCCATCGGGCGCACGATCAGCTCGTTGGGCAGCGCGTCGTGGACCACGGGCTCGGGTTCCTCGGACAGGAAGTCGCCGAACTGCGCTTCGATCCACGCCTCGGCCTGCGGCAGGTACTCGGTCTCGACGGTCTGCAGCGCGGCCGGGGCCGAGTGCCGCAGCCGCGAGAGGTCCTTGGCCACCGCGGGCAACAGGAAGCCGAAGAAGGCACCGAGCGCCCCGAGGATGACGACGTAGCAGCTCACCACCGCGAGGACGCGCCCGATCCGCGGCTGCAGTCGGGCCACGATCGGGGCGAGCAGGTAGGCGATGAGGGTCCCGAAGATGAACGGCAGCGCGACGCCCCGGAAGAGCACCACCACGCACACCATGAACAGCAGGAAGCCCCACAGCCGACCGAAGCGACGGAGCGTTTGCCAGAGCGTGTCGGACCGACGTCGCTCGGATGGCGCGGCGGGGCTGGGTTGATCACTCATCGATTTGGCGGGGCCGTGCCCCCCCCTTGGGATCGCATACTGCGGTGCCCTCTCACAAGGGTCGCGACCGCAGGGGCCGGCCGGCGATGTCGCGGTCGAGGTCGACGCCGCCCTCGGCGACCGCCCGGTCGAGCCCGCGGTCGCTCGCGACGTCCCAGCCCCCGCAGCTGTCGCATCGGAACCGGAACCGCGGCATGGCCACCCCGCAGCGATCGCAGAGCAGATTGGCCGGGGGAAGCTCGCCCATCGCGGCCTCCCGCGCCAGGTCACGCTGTCCCCGAGAGAGTCGCAGGCGGACCAGCGACAGCGTGGCCTCCGCCGAGTGCTCGGCCGCCCGCTCCAAGGCCGCGGCGGCCTGGTCGGAGTGCTGCCGCGCGACGCGGTCGGCGAGCGCGACGATGAGGCCCGGGGACTGCACCGTCCGCAGCGTGGTCAGCATGCGTTCGACCAGGTCGGCGACGCGGCCCTGCTCCGTCGCCCAACGCCAAGCCTCGGGCACGATGACGTGCGCCCCCGCCGGGGCGAGTTCCCAGGCCCGCTGCCAGGCCGCCAGGGCGGATTGGGCGTCCCCGCCGGCGGAGTCGACCCGCGCCGCGGTCGTCCAGGCGTGACCACTGTCGGGGGCGAGTTCGGTCGCCCGGTCGGCCAGGCGCTTCGCCTTGCGCGCATCACCCTCGCCCAGCGCGATGCCGGCCTGCCCGGCCAACGCGTGACCGCGGCGGATCCGGCTCTCACGGCGGCGACGCCCCTCGACCTGCTTCTCGTGCCGCTCCCACGTCGCGGCCGCGAACTCCCACGCGCCGGCCTGCTCCAGCGCTTGGGCGAGCGACTCGAGCGTCGCGACCGAGGCCCGGGCCAGCGACGCGGCCCGCATCAGCGCGCCGACGGCCGCCCGCTCGCTGCCTTGGGCGAGCAGGTCACGGCCCAGCCCCACCAGCGCGGCGACGCGCTGATCGGCGGGCAGGTCGGCCGAGGCCAGCACCGTGCGGTGGATCGCCTTGGCTCGCTCGACCCGCCCGCGGCGCCGGTCCAGCGCCGCGAGGGCCAGGAACGCCGTGCTGTCGGCCGGCTCGGCTTCGGCCAGGGCCTCGAGCTCGGAGGCGACGTTCTCCAGGTCGCCCTCGGCGAGTTCATACAAGACGCGGGACCGGCGGGCCAAGGCCTCGACCACCTGGCGGCGCGGAGCCACGTACCACCACCCCACCCCGAAGCCCGCGCCCAGGCACACCAACGCCACGAAGATGAGGGTCACCGGCGGCCTCCAGGCTTCCGCGCCGCGGCGACCTCGTCCCGCATGAAGTTCTCGGTCATCACCTTCTTGGTGCCGTCCTCCAGCTGCGCCTCGGCGGCCAGCAGCTCATCCTCCTCCTGCTGCCGCAAGGGGAGACGACGCAGATCCAAGACCTCGCGCTCGAGCTCCTTGATCCGCCGACGCGAGCGCGCCACGCCGCGGATCCGAAACGGGGCCCGGATGGCCGCGAACGCGATGAGCGAGGCTGCGACGACCCAGCCGGCCATCAGCCCGCCGAGGTTGACGTGGTAGCGCACGTTCGTCAGCGGCGCGAGCAGGTTGGCACGCGGCACGGAGACGACCACCTCCACCCACGCCGAGTTCGATTGCAGGGTGGTGCTGGCCCACAGGACTCCGAGCACGACCAGCGTGAGCGAGACACCGAGATAGACCTTGCCCAGAGCGGTCACAGGTTGGGCGCACGATAACAGCCGGTGTATCTTCCCGCCATGGTCGCTCGACCCGATGCCACTGCGGCGGTCCCACGTCTGTTGTCCATGTCCGTGTGGGGGGCCGTCCTCCTGGGCATGCTCGGAGGAATCGAGGGAGCCTGCGCCACCTCGGACCAGATGCTCGAGAAGAAGCGGCGGGACAAGGAGCTCGAGGACGGACCCAGCTGCTACAGCGGGGTCTCCGAAGACTGCTACACCGGACCGGAGGGCACCGCGGGCCGAGGCGCCTGTCGTTTGGGACAACGCACCTGCGAGAACGGAGCCTGGGGCGAGTGTTCCGGGCAGGTCGTTCCCACGACAGACCTCTGCAACGGCGTCGACGATGACTGCGACGGCGTGGTCGACAACGGTTTCGAGCGCGAGGGTGCCCTGTGCTTTCGGCAGGGCGCACAGGGCGAATGCCGCACCCAGGGGCGGTGGAGGTGCTCCGACGACGGCAGCGAGAGCACCTGCGACGCCCCGATCGTGGAACCCAGCCCAGAGACCTGCAACGGCCTGGACGACGACTGCGACGGCAAGGTCGATGACGATGCCGTACCCGCCGACATGCTGACGTGCACCACCGGCAAGGCCGGTGTCTGCAATCCGGGCACCAACAAGTGCGTCCAGGCCAAGGTCCGCTGCGTGCAAGACGTTCAGCCGGGGGCGGAGATCTGCAACGGGCTCGACGACGACTGCGACAACGAGGTCGACGAAGAGTGCGCGGCGCCACCCTCCTGACCGACACCCCCCTACGTTGCGCCGCATCGACACGCTGCCGTTGACCTCGGTCGGGGTCGGTCCGTACGATCGCCGTGGACACCGATGACCGACCTGAAGAACGACACGCTCGTCGAAGACGAGTCGAGCGACGGTAGCGGCGCCCAGTCTGCGTGGTTGATCTCGATCGGATCGCCCGAAGATGGTTTTGCCCACGCCGGGCGCGTGTTTGAGCTCAGCGTCGGACAGCGCGTCAAGTTTGGTCGTGACGACAGCGCCGACGAGCTGCGCTACTTCGACGGCGAGACCGAACACGAGGTCGGGGTCCCCTACGGCTGGGTCAGTGGCGAGCACGCCGAGCTCGAGGTCACCCCCCGCATGGGCGGGCTCGGGTTCACGCTGCGCGACCTGGGCAGCCGCAACGGCACGCTCGTCAACGGCGAGCGCATCTCGGGTTCGGTCAAGCTCCGCCCCGGCGACGTGTTCGAGGTCGGACGATCCTTTTGGACGGTGCGCGCGATCAAGGGCAACACGCCGGTGCCTCGAGCCGGGGAGTTCGTTCCCGCCGGTACCTGCAGCCCGCACCTGCACCAGCTTCATCGCACGCTGCAGCGCCTGGCCCCGAGCACCGTGCCGATCCTCCTGCGCGGCGAGACGGGCACCGGCAAGGAATACCTGGCCCGCGCGATCCATCGGGTCAGCGGGCGACCCGGTCCCTTCGTGGTCGCCAACCTCGCGGCGATGTCCGAGCACCGGGTCGAGCACCGGCTGTTCGGGGACGGCGAGCATCCAGGGTTGTTCGAGCAGGCCGACGGCGGAACCTTGATGCTCGACGAGCTCGGTGAGCTCTCGGCCGAGGTTCAATCGAAGCTGCTCACCGTCTTGACCGACTCTCGTGCGGCCTCCGGGACGGGGCGAGGAGGATTCGACGTTCGGTTGGTGGCGACGACGCTGCAAGACCTCGGGCAGCGGGTCGAGGCCGGCGACTTCCGCCCCGATCTCTACTCTCGGCTGGTCGGATTCGTCGCTGAGCTGCCTCCCGTACGGGCGCGTCGCGAAGATCTCGGCTTGCTGTGCCGCACCTTCGTCTCGCACCTGCAGCGCGACGGTCGTCCCACCCGGCTGACCTCCAACGCCTTCCGCCGCATCCTGGGCCGGGCCTGGCCGTTCAACGTTCGCCAGCTCACCCAGACGATGACCACCGCCAGCCTGCTCGCCAGCGGCGACGGCACGATCACCGCCGACGCCCTGGCGGAGATCCTCGAGCAAGACGACGGGCTCCCGCAGAGCCCCGACGAGGTCCGCCGGATCCGCGCCGACCTCGTGCGGCACCTGGCGAAGTTCCAAGGGGACACCGACGGGATCGCCAGCGCGATGGGACGCGACCCCTACCAGATCCAGCGCTGGCTGGAGCGTTTCGAGCTCCGGCCAGAGACCTATCAGACCTCCGAGGCCTGAGAGGTCTCCGGGCCCTCTGGCGAGTCCTCATCAAGCGCTCCTTTCGAGGCGTCGAATGATTGAGGGCGAGTCGGCGCAAGGCGCCCGTTTCGGGTGAAGCCAGGGGCGACTTGTCGGCCGCAGCGAGGGGCCTTGTCGAAAGGCCCCTTCAAGGATTGAAGGCCTAGTCCTCCAGCGCGGCGAGCTGATCGGGGAGTTCGGGGTGCTCCCCGTCCTCCTCCAGACCACGTCGGAGCATCGCCCGCGCCTTGGGCTTCTCGTCGAGGGCGATGTGGGCCCGCGCCAGGTTGACGTAGATGTCGCCGCGGCGCAGCAGCCCGGACTGATCGGCGTTCTGAAGCAGCATCGTGCGATAGATCTTCAGCGCGTCCTTCCAGTCCGCGTCCTCTTCGTGCAGCTGCCCGAGCACCATCAGCGTCTCCACGTTGGTCGTGTCGATGCGGTAGGCCTCGATGAGCTGCTCCTTGGCCTCACCGGGCTCCGGTCCCGCCAGCGCGATGCGGGCCAGACGGGTCAGGTCGTGCGCGAGCGCCTTGTTGCGCTTGCTCGCGCGCCCCACCTGGACCAGCCAGGCGTACATGTTCGCGGCGTCCTGATGCCGCTGCGCGGCGTACAGCGCGTCGGCGATGCGGCGGTTGATTCCGACGTCGTCTTGGACCTCGGAGTACAGACCGTGCAGCACGCGAAGCGCCCCTTCGGCGTCGGCCATGCGATGCACCATCACGTCGACCCGCTCGAGGATGAGTTCACGCCGCGCCTGTGGATCGGCGGTGCGCCCGGCGACCAACTCGAGCGCGTAGGCGAGCTTGTCCCAGTGCTCACCGTCTCGGTACAGGTCGAGCAGCGCCTCGCCGGCTTCGAGGTTTGCCGGGTCGAGCTCGAGGGCCCGCTCCAGGTGGGCTCGGCGCGCGTCCTTGTCGCGCTCGAGCGCCGCCAGCCGCAGGTGGAGCATGGCCCCCTGCGTGCCCTGAGGATCGAGTTCCGCCGCGCGGCGCAGCGTCAGCTGCATCGCCCCCTCTTCCTCCATCGCCTCGTAGACCGACGCCTTGCCCAGCAGCGCCGGGACGTAGGTCGGATCATCTTCGAGCAGCGCGTCGAGCAGCTCCTTGGCCCGCTCCGGGTGGCTCAGCTCGCGGGCCAGCAGGGTCGCGAGTCGGGAGGTCACGGCGCGGTAGGCCTCCAGGTCCCCGTCCTCGCGATGACGGTGCATGCGGTTCTCCAGGGCGTCGGAGAGCTCGACCCACCGCTCTTCGGACACGAGCAAGCGCTCGAGCGCCTGCTCGGCGGGGCCGTAGGCAGGCCGCTCGACGAGGACCTGCTGGTAGCGTTCGATCGCGTCCGAGCGGTCGTCGAGGCGATGCTCGGCGACCTGGGCGAGATCTTCGAGCACGGCGACGCGCTCGTCTCCGTCGGCCACCTCGAGCTTGCGCTCCAAGACGTCTCGGACGTCTTGCCAGCGCTCGAGCCGTCGAAGCAGGACCTCGAGTTCGGCCATGGCCCCGCCGTCGTCGGGACGGTCCGCGAGCATGTCTTGGTAGACGCCCACGGCCTCCTCGGTGCGTTCCAGCTTGTCGACGTAGAGGTTCGCGAGGCGGTAGCGAAGCTCGCGACGCTCGTCTGGATCGGTGGTGATCGCCGCGCGCCGCCCGAGCGCATCGGCCAGCGCTTCGTGGTCCCCGGCTGCCGTGCGCAGCGACAGGAGCGTCTGCCACGCCCGGCCGTCGTTCTCCTCGACGACCAGCAGGGCCTCGAGATCCTCGATCGCCAGCGCCGTGTCCGCCAGGGGCCCTTGCGCGACCGCGACCGCGTCGTGCCACAGCTCCGCGGCACGGAAGGGGTCGACCTGGAGCGCCGCGCTGCGGGCCAGCGCGCCGTGCAGCGTGCCGGCCTCGCCCGCCGCCTTCGACGACGCGATCAGAAGATCGAGAGCCTCGGGCATGTCGGGTTGCTCGTGCAGGACGATCGAGACCGTCTGCATGGCCGCGGCCGGGTCTCGCATCGCTTCGAGCTGAAGGGATGCAGCCCGCAGACACACGGCGACCGGCACGTGGTCTCGCGCTCGGGCGGCCTCGATCGCCTCGGTCATCTTGACGACGGCGGGCCGAACCAGGTCGGCGTCGCCTTCACACAGGCCCAGCATGCGCTCGAGCACCGAGCTCGCGTCCGGGTCGAGCACGAGCAGCCGTCCCCAGGCGTCCAGCGCTTCGTGACGAGAGCCCCCGCCCTCTTCTCGCAGCGTGGCGAGCTGTTCGAGCAGCCGAGGTTGGTCGGCGTCACTGGCATTGTTCAGGCGCAGCCCGGTGATCTGGGCTTGTCCGCCGCGGTCCCCCGCACTTTGGTAGGCGAGGTCGAGCGCGTCGAGCAGGGCGGCCGAAGGCGCAGACTGCCCTGCATGCCCTGCGTGGAGCAGCGCTTCCATCCCGGCGACGGCGCTGGACGAGGCGTTGATGTCGTAGGCCTCGCGGTAAGCGTCGAGCGCTCCGGCGTGATCGCCAGACTCCCGACGGACGTCGCCGAGCCGGACGAACAGACCCGACTGCTGCTCGGGGTCGGGCGCCAGCCGAGCGCCCTCGACCAACGCCGCCGCGACCGCCTCGTGATCGGAGATCGAGCGTCCGAGTCGCTCCACCCGCAGGCAGACCTCCAGGGTCGCCAAGCCGGTGTGGACGAGAGGCAGCAGCAGCTCCAAGGCGCGCTGCGGATCGCCGAGCACCTCTTCGGCAAGATTCGCGGCGTACAACGCCGTCGCGACCCGGGCGTCCGGGGGCAGCGCATCGTCGCTGGCCCGTGCGGCCAGTCGGTCCACGTGCGCCGAGCCCTCACCGAGCTGGACCGCGAGTCGTCCCCCTTGGTCGAGCGCTTCGGCGAGCGCCTCCTCGCCGTCGACGACGTCGAGCAAGGCGTTGGACGCCGCGAGCGCGCCGGGCAGGTCGTCGAGTCGTTCGACGCGCAGGCGCGCGAGCCTTCGCAGCGCCTCGACCTGTTCGGTGGGGTCGGGGCTGAGTTCGGCCCGGGCCTCCAGCACGTCGGCGAGCTCGGTCAAACGTCCCGCCTGCTGCAGCGGCTCCATCACCAGGGGCCCGGCGACCTCGAACGCATCGGGCTGCTTGGCGAGCCGCACCAAGTCGGTCAACGCACCGTCTTGGGTGGGCATCATGGTGAGGACCTGTTCGTAGCGCTCCAGCGCGCCGGGCACGTCCCCCAGCGGTCCCCCGTAGATGCGGGCGACATCGAGGACCAATGACGCGCGGCGCTCGTC
Source organism: uncultured bacterium (assembly GCA_963761755.1). Classification (GTDB taxonomy): domain Bacteria; phylum Myxococcota_A; class Polyangia; order Nannocystales; family Nannocystaceae; genus CAJXVA01. The sequence continues at coordinate 609,561 of CAVXIC010000008.1, read as the reverse complement.
GCCGTCGATCATCGTCGCGCGCTCGGAGATCACGTCGGCCGCTTCGGCGTGCCGCCCCTCGACCTCCAACGCCCGCGCCAGCGCGGCGAGGGCGTCGTCGTCGCTGGGCGCCTCGGCCAGCAAGGCCCGCAGGACGTCGATCTCGGCGGTGCGGTCCTTCATGGTCTCGCGATGCAGGTTCGACAGCTGCATCCGCAGGTCTCGCCGCTCCCGATCGTCGAGCGACGCGTCCACCTGCCGCTCGAGCACGTCGATGAGCTCGCGAGTCGATCCGGACGCTTCGTACACCCGGCTCAGGCGCGAGAGCGCCTCGCTGTCCCCGGGCTGCACCTCGAGCAGCCGCTTCCAGGCGCCCTCGGCGTCCTCGGGCCGAGCGAGCACGTCTTCATACAGCCCCGCGAGACGACGCAGCAGCGCGACCCGAGCCTCGTCGTCCTCGGCGACCTCGGCGCGCTTGGCCAGCACGCCCGAGAGTTCGTCGTGGTAGCCCAGCGTGGTCAGGGACGCGTCCAGCCCGGCGAGTGCCTGCGGATGATCGTCTCGAAGCACCAGCGCCGCCCGCAGCGTGTCGACGGCGCGCTCGGTGGCGCCATGATCCCTGAGCATGCCCGCACCGCGGACCATCAGGCTCAGCCGACGGTCTTCATCGCTCTGGAGCCGCTCCGAATCCGCCGCGGCGACGAGCGCCTCGGCGAGCGCCCCGCGCAGCTCCAGCGCCTCGGCGAACCGGGTGACCTCATGGTCAAGCTCTTCGAGGGTGTCCTGCGGTCCCGGCTCCGCCAGCGCGCGGCACAGCGTGCGGAACGCGACCTCGGCCGTGTCCGGCGACTGGGCGAGCAGGACGGCCATGCCGCGGTACAGTTCGTGCCGGGCGATGGGGTCTTCGGTCTGGCTCAACCGCCACTCGTCCACCTCGACCATGCGGCGCACGTTGCCTGCGCTCTGGTAAATGGGACGCAGGAGCTCGAGGATGCGCGCCCGCAGCTCCCGGCGTCGCTGCGCGATCTGTTCGAGCAGCAGTACCGCCTCGGCGTGCTCGGGTGCATCGACGAGGAGCGCTTCGAGGGTGTCGACGGCCGCGTCGGGTTCCTCGAGTGCGCCGTCCTGAATCGCCGCAATCCGCAGCGACACGTCCGCGCGCACGTGGGGGTCCTCGTTCCGGTCGAGCCGCTCTCGCAGCAGGTCGAGCAGATCCCGGTGCCGATCGTTGTCGGCGTAGATCTGCTCGAGTCGCGCGCGCGCGAGGTCGTAGCTGGGGCGCACGTCGAGCATGCGCCGATAGGCCCGGGCGGCTTCGTCCGGATCCTCGAGCATCTCTTGCGCGAGCGTGGCGACCTTGCGCAGGACCTCGATCTGGCGCTCCTCGTCGAGCGCACCATCGACCTCGGACCAGTACAGTCCACCGAGCTCGGGCCACATCTCGGCGTGGGTCAGCGTGGACTCCAGCGAGGCGAACACCTGCCGGTCTTCGGGGTTCGCGCTCCGGATGCGCTGCAGCAGCGGGACCGCTCGTTCGGGCTGGCGCAGCATGCCCGACCACAGCTCGGAGGCCTCCTTGACGACCACGAGCATCTCGTCGGTGTTGTCGTCGGCGCCCTCGCCCTGCACGTACTGCGTCAGGAGCTCGGCGTACCGCTCGGACTCGCCGAGCACGCCCGACAGCCGGGACAGCTGGTCGCGGACGCGGCGGGAGGTGGGCTGCTCCTTGAACAGACGCTCGTAGCTGCCCATGGCGCGGTCGAGGTCTTCGAGCTGCTCCTCTTCGATCTGCGCGATCCGGATGAGCAAGCCCATCCTCGAGGCGTCGTCCTCGGCGTCGGCGAGCCGGATCTCCTGGATCTGGATCAGCCGACTCCAGTCGCCGACGGCCGCGAACACGGGCTCGAGCAGCTCGGCCACCCGCGTCCGCATGATCGGGTCTTCGAGATAACGATCGAGTTCCTCGGCCGCGACGGCCTGATCGGGGTCGAGCTTGAGCGCGGCGCTGAGATGATGGATCCCCGTCTCGGGGTCGTCGAGCTTGCCGCCGTACAGCCGGCCCAAGCGCAGGTGGGTTTGCACGGCGTCGCTCCCCCCCTGACGGGCGAGCTTGCGGTTGAGGTGCGCCGCGAGTTCGCGCCACCGCTCGGTCTGCTCGTAGAGCGGCTCGAGCACGTCCTGGACGTCCGTGTGGGCGAGCGCGTCGGCCGAGAGCCGCTCGTAGAGCCGGATTGCCTCCTGCGGGTTGCCCAGGGCGTCGCGGTTGAGCTTCGCGGCCCGGACGAGGATTTCGTCGCGGACGTCGCCTTCGCCGGCCCGGTCCGCCCGGGAGACGAGCAGGTCCGCCAGCGGCTGGTGGTCGTCTTGCCGCAGATAGATCTGCTCGAGCGCGTCGGCTGCCTCCGCGGCATCCGGCGAGAGCTCGAGCACCCGCTGGTAGGCCTTGCGGGCGACGTCGAGTCGTCCCAGCTGTTCGAGCGCGACCTGCCCCTGGCTGCCCAGGACGCGAACCTGCAGCCGGGAGTCGAGGATGTGCTCGACGGTCTGCGAGTACGCATCCAGGAGTGCCTCGGCCCGGCCCGGCTCGGAGCCTAGCCGCTCGACCCGCTCGAGGATCGCCTCGAGTTCGGGCTGATCCGCGGCCTCGACCATGGCCTCGCACAGGACACCAAACGCCTTTTCGGTGTTCTGCAGCTTCTCCTCCTGGGTCTGAGCGACCTTCAGGAGCGCCTGCAGACGGCGGCGGCCCGAGGGCTGCTTGCGCGCCTGGAGTTCCTCGAGCTCCACCAGCGCCGGCCAGTTTTGCTCCGCCTCGTACAGCGGCGTGAGGATGCGAATGGCGCGCTCGCGCGTCGCGTCGTGCTCGAGATAGCCGGCCACCTCGGACCGCGCCCGCGCGTCGGTGGGCGCGAGGTCCAGGACGCGCTTGAGCAGGTCGAGCGCATCGGAGCCGCGGCCCAGTCGACGCCCGGTCACGATCGCGGTGCGGGTCAGCAGCCCGACGCGAATGTCTTCGCTGTGCGCGATGGTGGTCAGTCGGCGCAGGCACTCCTCGACGTCGGGCCAGTGCTCCAGCCCCTCGTGCAGGTCGGTCAGCGACTGCAGGGCATAGGTGGTCTCTTCGCGCCCGACCTTGAGGTCGAGCACGGACTGGAACGACTCGATCGCGCGGTTCGGATCGCCGAGTTTGTCGCGCTGGAGTTCACCGAGCTGCCGCCACAGGGCCGCCCGCGTGCGCGCATCGGTGGTCACGCCGATGCGGTGCTGGACCACTTCGACCAGCCGCGCCCACTCCTCTTCTTCGGTGAACAGCGCCTCGAGCGAGTCCAGCGCGATCGCGTTCGCCGGCTGACGGTCGAGCACCTCGGAGAACGTCAGCGCCGCGCCGATGCGGTCGCGAAGCTCGAGCTGGACCGCGGCGATCTCCAGACGAACGTCGACCTGTGCGGCGGCGGTGTCCAAGAAGCGCAGCAGCGCGCGCTTGGCTTCGATGAGCGCGACGCCGTCCCCGGCCTGCAGGTGCAGGCGGCACAGCTGCGAGACCGCCTCGTGCGCCAAGCTGGCGTCGGGCGGGTCGAGGGCCAGGAGCTGGCCGTAGGCCACCCGGGCCCCCTCTTGGTCGCGCATGTGCTGATCGAGCAGCCGGGCGTGACGCGTCGTGAGATCGATGCGCAGCGCGGCGTCGACCACCCGCTGATGTCCGAGCGCCGCCGTCCACACCGCGGAGAGCTCCTCGAAGCGGCCCAGGCCCAGCCCGAGTCGCTCGATCTCTTGCCGCGTGTCGAAGCGCGTGGGGTCCATCAGGTACGCCTCGCGCACGTAGGCCAAGGCGGTCCCGGGATCGCCCAGGTCGGTCTCGTAGACGCGTGCGATCTGCATGAGGTAGCCGATCGCGTCGTCGGTGGCGCCGTTGTGCTCGGCGTGCTCACGCCGCACCTGCGCCACGCGAATGCGTCCCAGGTGGTCTCCGAAGCGCTCATAGAGCGGCTCGAGCAGGGCGCAGGCCTGCAGCTGAACCTCATTGATCGCGAGCAGCTCCTCCAGCAGGCGACGCGCGTCTTCGTCGTCGGGCTCCTCGCCGAGCACCTGGCCAAGCAGGTCGACCGCACCGAAGGCGTCGCCGAGGTACTGCATCCGCAAGCTGGCCTGACGCACCCTCAGCGCCCGCGCGGCGGCGGGCTCTTCGATGAGCTCCGCTTGGCGTCCGAGCGTCTCCTCGAGCTTGAAGTAGTCGTCGGTCTCCGTCCCCTCGGCATACATCTGCGCGAGCAGCTCGATCGTGGCGAGATCGTCGGGGATCAGGTCGAGCAGTTCCTCGGCCGTCGCGACCGCGGTGCGACGATCCCCGAGCACGTTGCGGGAGAGGTCGATGATCCTTGAGAGCAGTTCTCTTTGCTCCCGCTGGTTGAACGTCACGTCCACGCGACGGCGATACAGCCCCACGAGCTCCTCGTGAGCCTCACGCTCCCGCAGCAGGGCCTCGAGCGCCTCGTAGGCGCCTTGATGCGTCTCGTCGTGGGAGAGCACCTCCGAGAACGCCGCCTCGGCCCGAGCCCGCTCCCCGAGCTGGTCGCGCAGGATGACCGCGTGCTCGAGCAGCAGGTCCCGCCGCAGGTTGGCGCGCTCCCGCGGCATCGTCCGTCCGTGCGACTCGGCCTCCTGCGCCTCCTGCGCCAGGGACGACAGGGCGTACGCGTAGGCCTCCGAGACATCGTGCACGCGCCCGAGCTCGCCGCCCAGGCGGGCCAGCACCTGACGGGCGTCCCATTGGCTGGGGTCGGCCCGGAAGAGCTGGTCGCGGATCCGCAGGGCGTCCTCGCGGCGCTCCTCCATGCGCTCGTAGATCCCCGCGAGCACGTTGAGCTGGCCCAGCCGAGCCTCGGTGTCCTCTTCGGCGGCGACGATGACCTCCATCGCCTCGGCCTCCTTGGGTCGGTCCTCGGTGCGCTTGTAGTACGGCAGCAGCCCCCGCATCACGGCCAGGGACGTGCTGGGATCGGCCTGCCGCAGCTCCTCCAGCGCCGCGACGGTGTCGCGGTGGGTCGGATCGAGTTCGAGCACGGCGAGGAACTCCTCGACGGCGCGCTCGGAGTCCTGCAGGCGGGTCGCGTGCAGCTGCGCGAGCTCGAACATCAAGGGCGTGCGCGCGGTGTCCGAAGAGGACAGCTCGAGCTTGCGCTCGAGCACCGCCGCGAGGTCGGCCCACAGCCCGCGGTTGCGGTAGATCCGGGTGAGCGCGTCGAGCGAGTTCGCGTCGTTCTCGGAGAGCGTGAGGATCGTTCGGTAGCACTGGGCCGCGGACTCGAGGTCGCCCAGCTGATCCTCCTGAAGCTTCGCCAGCCCTCGCAGGGTGGTCAGCCGCGCATCGATGTCGTCGGTGACCTCGAGGCGCTTGCGGTACACCTCGCTGAGGTCGTCCCAGCGGCGGGTGGCGCTGTAGATGTCCTCCAGCGCGGCCATCGCCTCGGCGTTGGTCGGCTGCAGGTCGATGATGCGCCGGAAGTATCGCTGCGCATCGTCGGGCTTGAAGAGGCGATCGCGCGCGATGATGGCCAACTTCTCGAGCAGGACCAGCCGCTCGTCGTCGTCCACGGGGCCGGCGTCGATGCGCTGCTCGAAGATGCCCGTCAGCTCGTCCCATCCGTCGGCTCGCTCGGCGGCCTGCTCGAGCTGCTCTCGGAGCGACTCGTCCTGGGGGCGCAGGTGGTACGCCTTCGAGGCCAGCGAGAGGGTCAACGCGGAGCTGTGCAGGCGATCCTCGGCCACCTCGCGCATCGACCCCAGCAGCTCGAGACGATCGTCATCGTCGCTCGCGGCGGCCAGCAGTACGTCGTAGGTGCTCATCAGTCGGGCCCAGTTGCTCTGCTCGCGGTAGATCGGCAGCAGCTCGCGGGCCACGTCGAGGTTGTCGGGCTGGATCGCCAGGGTGCGCTCGAGGGCCTTGAGCGCCCGCTCGGGCTGACCGAGCCGGTCGTTGCACAGCCCGGCGACCCGGCGGTACAGCGACACCCGCTCCTGGACGTCGGCGATGCGGTCGGCGGCCGACTGCAGCACCTCGACGAGATCGGCGAGTCGGCCCTGGCGCTCGTACAGCACCGTCAGATCGTCCCAGCGTCGATCGGCGACGAAGGCGTCGCGAAGGCGTCGGGTGGCCTTGTCGTGTCCGGGCTCCAGGCGCAGGACCTCGGTCCACACCGCGACCGCGCTGGTGTGGTTCTGCAGGCGGTCCCCGTACAGGCCGCCCAGGTGCTGCAGCAGCGCGATCGCTTGGGCGCGGTCGCAGGTCCGCAGCTTGCGGTGGAGGATCTCCGCGGCGTGGGCCCACCGGGACTCCCGCTCGTATAGCCGCGCCAGGGCGGCCAGCGCCCGGTCGTCGTCGCCGTGGTGCGTGAGCACGTCGTTCCACGCCTCGATGGCTTCCTTACGATCGCCGAGCCGGTCTTCGGCGAGGCTCGCCAGCTCGATCCGAGCCGCGAGCGCTTCTTCGCCGGCGAGGTCCTCGAGTTCCTCCCGCCGAAGCCCGATCAGCGCTCGGAAGTCGCGTCGCTCCTCGTGGATCCGCGCCAACAGCTCGCGCGCCGGCTTGTCCTTGGGAGAGATGGCCAGCACGCGGTCCAGGGGCTCGAGCGCCCGCGCGGGGTTGCCGAGCTCTTCGACCCAGATCGCCGCCATCTTGCGCAGGAGCTCGCACTCCCGCTGGGTGTCCCCCTCGGCGGACGCGGCCGCGATCCGCTTCTCGTACACGCCTAGCAGATCGGCGTGCCGACCGGCCTTGGCGTAGGTATCGGCCAGCGCGTCCAGGCTCTCCTCGTGGGTCGGGTCGACCTCGAGGATCCGCTGCAGCGTGGCGAGGGCCATGGTGTCCAGGCGCAGCTTGTCGCGATACAGGGCCGCGATCTCGAGCAAGGTCGCGATCCGCTGCTCCTTGACGTCCTCGCCCGACCCCAGCCGATCGAGCTCGTCCTTGAGCAGGTCGACCAGCGCGGTCCACTTGCCGCCCGCCTGATACAGACGCATCAAGGCCTCGGATGCGCGCGGGTCGTAGCCGTCCTCGCGAATGACCGAGCGCCACATCTCGATCGCGCGGTCGCCCGAGCCGAGTCGCTCCTCGGCCAGCGTCGCGACTTCCTGAGCGAGCGCCAAGCGAACCTCGGGGTCCTTGCTCGACCGCCGTGCCTGCACCAGCACCTGGATCAGCTGGGTCGCCTTGGTGGGGTCCCCGAACAGCTCCCGGTAGTAGTCCAGCACCTCGGGGTGCGCAGGGTCGCTGCGACGGACCCGGCGATAGTAGGGCTCGGCGAGCTGTGGATCATCGCGGCGACGCCACAGCACCGCGGCCGCGGTCAACACGGCGTCGTTGCCATCGCCGTCTCGGGGGGCTCGCGATGCGGCCGCCTTGGCGGCGTCGACGACATCGGCCACCGGCGCCCCTTGGGCGATGAGGGCTGCGAGCACGGTCGCGACCGCTTCGGCCGAGTCGGGGTTGTCCTTGGCCTCGATGCGGGCCTGGGCGAGGTCGACACCTTCGACGGCTGCCGCGAGGGCGGCACGCGCGTCGTCATCGTCGGAACGGAGGATCTGGGCGAGAGCAGAGCGAACTTCGGCCATGGGTCGTCGTGTTTCGATCGTGAACGCTGCGGACGAGCGGCATGCGATCACAGGTGCACTGCCGCAACGCCGCCCGACCCCGCCCGGTGGCGGGGCGGAGGGACGCAACTCTACGCCCGCTGCGCGGCCCCGTTCAACGACAACCGCGCCCCGGCGGTGGGTTTCTTTGGCGCTCAGCTCGAGCCGGGCGCAGAGGACATCAGCAGCACCAAGGAGGCCGCCGCCGCTGCGGCGACGTTCAGCGATCCCAGGGCCCCGTGGCGCGCGAGCGTCACCTTGAAGTCACACATCTGCGCGGTGAGCCGGCGAATGCCCTTGCCCTCGCTGCCGAGCACCAGCACCACCGCCTCGGGCATCGCCCCGGAGTGACACAGGACCGCGAGGTCATCGGTGGCGTCGACGACGGTCCCGACGATCCACAGGCCCGCGTCCTTGCAGGTGCGCAGCGCGGTCGCCAGGTTGGTGACCTCGGCCATGGCCATCCGCTCGGTCGCACCGGCCGAGGCTCGGGCGACCGTGGCCGTGAGGCCCACCGCCCGATCCTTGGCCCACAGGACGCCGCTGACCCCGAAGAACTCGCAGCTGCGAAGGATCGCGCCGAGGTTCTGGGGGTCGACCACCCCGTCGAGGGCCACGTAGACCCGCCGCGGCGCGTCGGCACCCTGCGCCAGCAGGTCCTGCAGGTCCAGCATGCTCGGGGGCGCCGCGAGGGCGACGATCCCTCGCGGATCGGCGTCCCCCACCTCGCGCTGCAGGGCCTCCCGGTCGACGAGTTCGACGACGATCCCCAGCGCGTGCGCCCGCTGGACCGCGTCGAAGTCCCGGCGCGCGTCGACGAGCAGCCGCTCCACGCGATCGGGCGCGGCGTCGAGCAGCTCGGTGACCGCGCGCTCGCCCGGGACCGCATACCGCGCCAAACGAACCTTCTTGCGCCGCCGCGGCTTGCCCCGGTTGGCGTCCTTAGCCACGGGCGTCGCTCGGGTTCGTGGTGCGGATGACCCCATCGGCGCCGACGTGGGCGAGGGGTACGGACGGCTTGGACGCTTCGGGATCGGCGCTGGCGGAGGGGGACAGGGCGCGCACGAAGGCCTGGTAGACGAGCAGGGCCTGATCTCCGGGCGCGGTGCCCTCGGCCTCCCGGTACTGGCGCTCGAAGCTCGAGGAGCGATCCGAGCCCCAGGCCGCCGGCGCGATCCAGACCTCGGCGAACACCTTCCGACCATCGAGCAGCACGTCCTCGCTCGCGCCCTCGGCGGTGCTGAGCACCATCACCCCCTCTTTCCCGCTGGCCGAGGGGGCGCGATCGAGGCGAATCAGCTGTCGGAGGACGGATTCGAGGCGGGTGAGGTGGTCGGGCACGAGCAGGGCACCTCCGGGTCGGAGGCCGCCGAGCAGGGGCGTGATGAGCGGTTGAAAGCTCGTGGTGTCGGGAGGATAGGTCTGCACCACCAGGTCGTCCTCGCCGGACTTCCCGACCGTCGCCCGAATCGACTTCAGGGCGCGGCGGCCGTAGCCGTTGTCCGGCGCGAGCACCATGATCTGACGGGCGCCGCGGGACCGCGCGAGGCGGACCAAGGCGGCCGTGCGCTCCTCGAGCGAGGGCGCGACGCCCAGCGCTCCACCGACCGCCTCCCCGGGCACGATCACCGGCACGCGGCCGCCGACCGCATCCTGGACGGCCCGCACGTTGGCCGCACCGATGGGACCGATCAAGACGGTCGCGCCATCGTCGATCAGTGCCCGGGCGGCAGCCACCGCGCTGGTGGGCGACGACCCTGCGTCCCGCCACAAGAACGGCTCGTTGGCCGCTTCTCCGATCGAGGTGGCCGCGGCCGACGCGGCCGCCAGCTGCGGGTCGGCCAGCGCCGACAGCGGTCCGGTGCGCGGCAGCAGGACGCCGACGCGGGCCGGGGGCCCGGCGCAGGCCCACACCCACGACGGTACGTCATCGGCCAGCTGCACCGCGCCGGCCAGCGCTTCCAGACACAGTCGCGCCTCGCCGGGCTCCAGCGCAGCGGCGGCACCGGCGAGCACGTCGGGCGGGAGGGAGCGGCCCAGCGCCTCGATCCGCGCCTGAGCATACAGCCCCGCCGCGGAGTCGCCCGGGACCGACGCTCGCCAGGCGGCGTAGGCCGCGACGGCCTCCGGGAAGGCGGCGTTCCGCTCCAGCGCGACTGCGCGCAGCCCCGACAGCGGCCCGCGCTCCAGTCCGGCCCGCGCGACCTGCTCGGGGTCGGCCAAGGCCTGGAGCGCGACCTGCGGGTCGCCGCCGCGCGCGAGCGCCCGCAGACGGAGCTGTGTGAGAGAACGCTCCAGATCGGTCAGGCTCGTCGGCCGTGGCTCCCACGCCAGCGCCTCCTGGGCGAGCCGCGCGGCCTGGGCATCCTGCCCGTGCAGGTAGGCATGGGCGGCCTTGGCGTGCAGCGCCTCCCGGGCGAGCGCCGCGGGCGGGTCCTGTTCGAGGATCTCGTCGGCGATCGTGATGACCGCGTCGGACTGCGGTGCGTCCTTCCACGCGGCCTGCAGCCGCGTCCACGCGTCGGCCAGCGCCGGATCGAGGGCGCGGGCGTCCACTTCGGTATCGCGGCCGTCGCCGAGGAAGCTCGGAATGGACGGAGGTGCGGACCGCCGGCAGGCGGCCAGCGACACGGCGGCGGTCAGGGCCAGGGCCAAAGTTCGTTTGCGGAACAACACGGTCTGTAGCGTCGACCGAACGCGGCAGCGGCCGCCGGTCATCCGGTGCGCATGATATATCAGACGACGATGGAAGGCCGGGACGTCGAAGAACTCGACAGCGGGTATGGCGAGTCCAGCCGCTACGCTGCCCACCTCGACCGCGGTTGGGCGCTGCTCGACCGCGGTGACGTCGAGGCTGCGCGGACGTCGGTGGAGCACGCCCAAGAGGTGCGCCCCGACGACCCGGACGCCTCGGTCCTGCTCGGCGCGATCGCGCTCGCAGAGGGCGATCCGGCAGAGGCCCTGCGCTGCTACGAGCGGGCCGTGGAGCTCGATCCGGAGTACCTCGAGCCCTACGTCGCGGCGGCCCAGGTCTGCTTGTTCGACCTCGAAGATGCCCCACGCGCCCTGCGCTTCTGCGAGGACGGCCTGGAGCTCGACCACCTCTCGGCCTTCGAGGCCATGGACCTGGGCCTGCTCAAGGCCGAGTGCTCCCTCGCCCTCGACGAGAACGCCCAGCCCGAGCTGGGCAGCCCCGAGGACCTCAACGTCGTCGTCACCACGCTCGAGGTCGCCGCCCGCGGTCCGGGCGAGCAGGACCTGCGCAGCGACGACCCCATCGTGGCCGAGGCCGCCGAGGCGCTGCTGCTCGATCCCGACGGCGACCCGCTCGACGAGGACGAACGGCGCGACCGAGTCGCCCGCGCCTTCCAGCTCGTGATGCGCTGGGCCCGGCTCCGCCTGGACCTCGGAGACACCGTCGCGGCGACCGACCAGCTCAACGCGCTGACCTCCTGGTTTCCCGAGGAAGCCGACGCCTGGTACCTGCTCGGCGAAGCGCTCCTGCGCGGCAAGGACGTCCTTCGGGCGGCGGAGGCGAGCCTGCGCACCCTCGAACTCGACGCGCGCAGCCCCCTGCCCTCGTGGATGCCCCCCGTCGGACGCCTCCAGCGGCGAGTCCTGCAGACCCTGCAGCGCGTCCAGGTTCCCGCGGTGCAGCACGCGATCGCCAGCGACCGCCCGATCGCCGTGCTGATCCAGGAGCGTCCCGCCCCCGAGCTGGTCACCGAGGGCATCGACCCCCGGCTGCCCGCCCTCGCCCTGGGCACCCGCGTGGACCCCGAGGCGACCGCCCTCACCCTCACCGGCATCGCGATCTACGTCGCGAACATCGCCCGGGTCTGCCGCGACGCTACGCAGTTCGAAGAAGAGCTGCGCCAGTCCCTCGACGAGGAGCTGGAGATCTTCTTCTCCGACGCGGGCCCCGGATCCCCCGAGGCCCTGCCCAGTGAGGAGCCGCCGCCGGGCGAGGACAAGAAGCCTCGCCGACGCCGGCGCCGCAAGAGCTGAGCGGGCCCGTTTCGGCGGAGGCCGACCTCAGCGCATCGTGGCTGCGCCGGCGCCGAACATCCGCTCGAGCGCGAGCATCAGGCTCTCGTCGGCCGTCACGCCGAACTCGTCGCCAAAGACGATGCGCGAGGCGAACCGACCGTCGACGGTGACCTGCAGCTCCATCGAGCACGGTCCGCTGTGATCGCTGACCAGCTGCTTGAGCCCCAGGACCTTGTCGTCGCTGAGCTGGTCGGCGCGAAGCCGAAGCAACACGTTCTTGGTGCGTTCGCTGCGGACGTCGGCGACCATCCGCACCGAGTCGGCGAGCAGCTTGTAGCGCTTGACGTCACCCTCGTCGGAGCGCTCGACCTCGACCTTGCCGCTGACGAGCACCGGCTCTTCGGCGGCCCGCTCCAGCTCATCGGCCAGGGACAGCCCGGTCTCCTCGTCGACCCGCTGGTAGGTCTTGGGAAACACGATGATCTCGATCCGGCCGTACTGATCTTCGAGCTGGAAGAAGCACATCGGGCCCTTGCCGCTGCGGGTTTGAATCTCCCGGAACTCGCAGATCACGCCCGCGACGATGATTTCCTGGCCGTCGAGGCCCTTGTGCAGCTTGCCGACGTGGCTGGTCGCGAAGCGCTCGACGTCCTGCTGGAAGCGGTCGAGCGGGTGTCCGGTGAGGTAGAAGCCCAGCGCCTCGCGCTCTCCGAGCAGGCGCTCCTTGGAGGACCACTCCTGCACGTTGGGATACTCCTCGACGAAGACCGACTCGGGCTCGGCGATCGCCGCGAAGAGGCCGACCTGCCCCGACTCGCGGTCTCGCTGCGCGCCCTGCCCCTGCTCGACCGCGCTTTCGATCACGCCGAGCAGCTGGGCCCGGCCGTGCCCGTCCGAGACGGCGTCGAGGCCTCCGGAGCGCAGCAGGCCCTCGATCGTGCGCTTGTTGACCTTCTTGATGTCGACCCGGCGGCACATCTCGAACAGCGACACGTACGGCCCCGCCTCCTTGCGCGAGGCGAGGATCGACTCGACCGCGTTGTCACCGACGTTGCGAACCCCGCCCAGGCCGAAGCGGATCCACTGCTCGACCTGCTGCGTGTCCTCGTTGAGTCGGGTGACGACCGAGAAGTCGCGCTCGGACTCGTTGACGCACGGCGGCAGCACCCCGATGCCCGAGCTGCGGGCCTCGGCGATGAACTTGACGACGTTCTCGTTCTTGTCCTTGTCGCACGTCATCAGCGCCGCCATGAACGCGGTGCGGAAGTGACACTTGAGGTAGCCGGTTTGGTAGGTGATCAGGCCGTAGGCGGCCGAGTGCGACTTGTTGAAGCCGTAGCCGGCGAACTTGTCGATCAAGTCGAAGATCTCGTTGCTGGTCTTCTCGTCGATGTCGTTGGACGTCCTGCAACCATCGACGAACAGCGCGCGCTGCCGGTCCATCTCGGACTTCTTCTTCTTGCCCATCGCGCGGCGCATCATGTCCGCAGACCCCAGCGAGAAGCCGGCGAGGATCTGAGCGGCCTGCATGACCTGCTCCTGGTAGACGAAGACGCCGTAGGTCTCGCGCAGGACGTCTTCGAGCAGGTCGTGCGGGTAGAGGATCTTCTGCCGACCGTGCTTGCACTCGATGAACGTGTCGACCATGCCGCCCTCGAGCGGACCGGGTCGGTACAGCGCCACGGCAGCGATGATGTCCTCGAACCGGTCGGGCTTGAGCCGGGTGAGCAGCTCCTTGAAGCCCGAGGATTCCAGCTGGAAGACCCCGGTCGTGTCGCCGCGGCTGATCATCGCGTAGACGTCCGGGTCGTCCATCGGGATGGCGTCGATGTCGAACGCGGGCAGGTCGGTGCCGTGCGGGGGCGCCGGATGCTCGTCGGTGCGCTTGACCGCCCGCTCGATCGGCGGCCACGGGGGCAAGGCCTGCAGCTTGCCGTCGTTGATCAGCCGCACCGCGTTGCTGATGACGGTGAGCGTCTTGAGGCCCAGGAAGTCGAACTTGACCAGGCCGGCCTTCTCGGCGTCGACCATCGTGTACTGGGTGACGATCTTGCCGTCCGCCCGAAAGCACGGCACGTGCTCCCACAGCGGACGGTTGCCGATCACCACGCCCGCGGCGTGCATGCCCGCGTGCCGGTTGAGCCCCTCGAGCGAGGTGCCGACCTTCATCACCTTGGCCGCGTTGCGCAAGCCGCCCACTTGCTCGTCGTCCGCGACCCGGCGGCGGAGCTTCTCCGAGGCCTCGGCGATCGGCAGCGCATCCTTGTACTTCTTGGCCGCGTTCGGATCCGCCTTGATCTCCTTCTTCATGATCGCCGGGTCGAGCATCGTCGCCGAGAGGGTGACCTTGGGCCCCTCGGGGATCAGCTTCGCCAGGTCGTTGGTCTCGGCGACCGACCAGCCCATCACCCGGCACACGTCGCGGACCAGGCCCCGGGCCTTGAGACTGTGGAAGGTGGCGATCTGGCCCACGTGGTCATGACCGTAGCGGTCCATCACGTAGCTGATGACCTCCTCGCGGCGGTGCATGCAGAAGTCGATGTCGAAGTCGGGCATGCTGACACGCTCGGGGTTGAGGAAGCGCTCGAACAGCAGGTTGTACTGGATGGGATCGAGGTCGGTGATCCGCATCGCGTAGGCCACCAGCGATCCCGCGCCCGAACCTCGCCCGGGGCCCACGGGTACCCCGATCTTCTTGGCGTGCCGGATGAAGTCCCACACGATGAGGAAGTACCCCGGGAACTTCATGCTGTTGATGACGCCCAGCTCGTAGTCCACCCGCGCCAAGTACTGGTCCTCGTCGGGCCGAAACCCGCGCGCCCGCAGCTCCGCGAAGCGCTCGTGCAGACCCCGCAGGACCACGTCGCGCAGGTACTCGGGCAGGTCGCCATCGACGCCCGGCGGCAGCGCAAAGTCGGGCAGCTCCGGCGTCCCGAGCTTGAGCTCGACGTTGCAGGCTTTGGCGATCAGCGCCGCGTTCTCCATCGCCTCGGGGTACTGCTGGAAGTACGGCACCATCTCGTCGGGGCGCTTGATGAAGAACTCGTCGCACTCGTGCTTCATCCGCTTGGGATCGTCGAGCGTGCGCCCCTGCCCCATGCACATGAGGATCTCGTGCGCGTGGGCCTCCTCGCGGTTGACGTAGTGGCAGTCGTTGGTGCCGACGATGCCCACGCCGCAGTCGCGGGCGAGCTGCGCCAGGAGCGGGTTGATCTTCTCCTGGTTCTCGAGCCGGTTGGGCTGCAGCTCCAAGAAGTAGCAGCCGGGCTCGAAGATGTTCTTGTACTCGAGCACCGTGGCCTTGGCCTCGTCCATCTTGCCGGCCAGCAACAGGCGCGAGATGTGGCCCGAGACGCACGCCGAGAGTCCGATGAGGCCCTCGTTGTGCTCCTTGAGCAGGGCCCGGTCGATGCGCGGGTTGTAGTAGAAGCCGCGCAGGTACCCGAAGGACACCAGCCGCTGCAGGTTGGCAAAGCCCGCGTTGTTCCGGGCCAGCAGCACGATGTGGTAGTTCTTGCGGTCCTTGCGGACGTCCATCGGCCCATCGGAGATGTAGGCCTCGCAGCCGAGGATCGGCTTGATGTCGTACTTGCGGGCCTCCTCGTAGAACTGGACGGCACCGAACATGTTGCCGTGGTCGGTGACCGCGACGGTATGCATGCCGCGCTCCTTGACGGTCTTGCACAGGTCCTTGGTGCGGATCGCCCCGTCGAGCAGGCTGTACTGCGAGTGCAGATGCAGATGGGCGAAGTCACTGGGTCCCACGCTGCCCAGGCCGCTGAAGATCGGAGATCCTGTCGCGCTCATCGTCGGCGACGGTACCCCAGCCCCGACGGCGCCGCAGCCACCGTGCCCCCCCGGGCGCCGGTTCTGGACGGGTCTGGCGAGTCGGACGCGCCGGGGGGTGGAGATCTCCTCGCGGGCGGGTCCGATGGGTGCACCGGGACCTGCCCGCGCGATACCCTCCTCGACGACCGGCATGCCCGAGCACGCTCCTCCCTCCCCATCCGGCCGCGGCGGCGCCTTGCGCAACCTGCACCGCAACCTCTCGTTTTGGGTGCTGGTCGCGGGGGTGCTGGGCTACCTGTCGGCGATCACCGTGGGCGATCGCAGCTGGCCGGCGATGACCGAGCCGCCGCCGCTGTACGAGGTGGTGCTCCTGCTCAAGGACACCTTCATCTCGGCGCTGCGCCTGCTCGTCGCCCCGGTGGTCTTCTTCTCGCTGCTCGGAGGGCTCCTGGGGCTGGGGGACTCCACCCGGCTCAAGAAGATCGGCGCGGTCGCGATCGGCTACTACGTCGCGACGACCTTCATCGCGATCTGCATCGGGCTGTTCGTCGTCACCTTCATCCACCCCTGGGAGAACAGCGGCCTGCAGCTGTCGGTCGACGACGTCGCGGCCGCCCAGCAGGCCTCCGGCGCCCCGCCCCCGGTGCTCATCGACGCGGGCAGCGACTCGGTCATTCGCATCCTGCACGGCATGCTGGGGACCGCCCTGTCCAACCCCTTCGGCGCGCTCGCGAACCTCAACATCCTCGCGATCGTCACCAACGCGATGCTCGCCGGGTTCGCCCTCATCTTGGTGGTGCCCAAGGACAGCCCCCTGGTCACCGGCGTGCACCACGTCAACCTGATCATCTCCAAGGTGCTGGGCTGGGTGCTGCTCTTCACGCCCTTGGGCATCTTCGGCATCGTCTTCGACTTCTCGCTGCGGGCCGGCGGCGAGCTGTTCACCGAGCTGCTCTCGTTCTCGGCGGTCGTCTTCGGCGCCACGATGTTCCACGGGCTGATCGTGCTGCCCACCCTCGGATGGTTCCTGGGCCGGGTGAACCCCCTGCACTTCCTGCGGCACGCCGGCGCCCCGCTGCTGGTCGCGCTGACGACCAGCTCCAGCTCGGCGGCGCTGCCGGTGACCATCGCGACGTGCGAGGAACGCTTCGGGGTGAGCAAGGCGGTCAGCGGCTTCGTGCTGCCCCTGGGGGCCACCATGAACATGGACGGCACCGCGCTCTTCGAGGGCATCGCCGCGGTGTTCTTGGCCTACCTCTTCGGTATCGAGCTGTCCGGCGCATCCCTCGTGGCCGTGTTCCTCATGACGATCGTCTCGTCCATCGGCGCGCCCGGCATGCCCTCGGGGTCGATCAGCGGCATGCAGATGGTCATGCTCGCGGTCGGCATTCCCCTCGAAGCGATCGGCATCCTGATGGTGATCGAGCGGCCGCTCGACACGTTTCGAACCGCCGTCAACGTCGAGGGCGACATGATCGGCGCGCTGATCACCCAGCGGCGTCTGGACCGTCTGGAGGCCACCGGGGTCTGAGCCACAGCGCCGCTCAGCCCTCGGTGAGCAGCGTCGTCGCGGCCCGCTGCGCCCCGTCCTCGAGCAAGCGCTCCACGTGCACCCGGACCCCGGCCGCCGCGTAGTTCTTGCCGCGGCTGCGGGCGTAGGCCGGGTCATAGTGGAACTCGAGCACGCGCCCCACGAAAGCGGGCCAGTCGCGCTGGTCGGCCAAGGCCTGCCACCGACCGATCTCCTCGTGCCCATAGCGGGACGTGAGCCGCTGCAGCTTCTGCATGAGCACGTCCGGGTTCTCTCGCCACCACCGATAGCCGGCCGACAGGAACCGGGCCCGCTCGCCCCGCTCGGCCTCGATCTCGAAGGTCTTGCCGCTGCGGACGGCGTGCAGGACGTGCTTGGGACACGCGACCTCCCCGATCTTGGCGCTCTCGGCCTCGGTCCACACGACGCGCCCCTGCTCGAAGCCGCGCAGCGCGTCCCACAGCCGCGACTCGAACAGCTTCTGGCTGACGTTTTGCCCCTCGGGCGGCTCGCCGAGCAGGGAGCCCTGGTGGTTGGCCAGCCCCTCCAGGTCGAGCACCTGCTCGCCCCGCTCGGCGAGCGCGTGCAGGATCTTGGTCTTGCCCGTGCCGGTGTATCCGGCCAGCACGTGGTAGTGGAACGTCTGCGGCAGGGTCTCCAGATCGCTTCGAACCCGCCGCCGGAAGGTCTTGTAGCCCTGGGTGAGCAGCGAGACGGTCCACCCCACCCGCTCCAGCACGTGCGCGAGCGACTGGCTGCGCTGACCGCCGCGCCAGCAATACAGCAGCGGACGGTACCGGGGGGGCTTGTCGGCGAAGTGCTCGGCCATGTGGCGGCCGATGTTGGCCGCGACGTAGCCCGCGCCCAGGCGCCGCGCTTCGAAGGCCGAGACCTGCTTGTAGCAGGTGCCCACCTCGACCCGCTGGGCGTCGTCGAGCACCGGCAGGTTGACCGCCCCCGGGAGGTGGTCCTCGGCGAACTCGGCCTGCGAGCGGACGTCGATGATCTCGTCGTAGGCCTGCAGGTCGAGCGTATCGGTGTCGACGGACTTCACGGCGTGCGGCGCGGACCGTAGCAGGGCCCGGCAACCGTCGCCATGACGCGGGGGCCCGCGAGCGCCCGCCTCGTGGCACACTGGGCGCGCTCGGCGCTGCATGAGCCGGCACACCGCGGGCGGGGTGAATCTCCGCTGCCGCGGGGGTCGGCCTCTGTTAGCTTCCCGCCGATGCAACGCACGCTCGCGCTCGTCAAACCCGATGCCTACGCCGCCGGCCACGCCGGAGCCATCCTCGCCAAGATCCAGGAGAGCGGACTGTCCGTCGTTGGAGTGCGCTCGCTGCACCTGACCCGCGCGCAGGCTGAAGGCTTCTATCACGTGCACAAGGAGCGCCCCTTCTTCGGCGATCTGTGCACCTTCATGACCGAAGGCAAGATCATGGCCGTCTGCCTGGAGGGCGAAGACGCGATCAAGCGCTGGCGCGACCTCATGGGTCCGACCAACGCCTCCGAGGCTGGCCCCGACACCATCCGCGGACAGTTCGGCACCAGCATCGAGCGCAACGCGACCCACGGCTCCGACGCCGAGGACACCGCCGCGTTCGAGCTGGGCTACTTCTTCGCCGGCATGGACCTGGCGTAGCATTTCCCGACCTCCCTCGGCCTCGAGGGCAGACCCCATGCCCGAGCTCGTCTCCATTCGGAAGCCCCGCAGCGGCTTGCCACGGACCGATTCGACCGGTCCGAACCTGCGGGGCCTCTCGCGGGACGAGCTCGTTTCGTTCGTCACCGACGCGATCGGCGGGCCGCGGTATCGGGCCGAACAGCTCTTCGGTTGGTTGCACGAGCACCGTGCCACCTCCTTCGAAGCGATGACCAACCTCGGCAAGGCCGATCGGGTCAAGCTGCAGGCCGCGGCCACGGTCGGGCCCCTGACCGTCGGGGCCGTGCTGCGCAGCGTCGATGGCACCCGGAAGCTGCGCCTGAGCACCGCGGACGGCCATCAGATCGAGACGGTGTTGATCCCCAACGACGGGCGCGGGCTCACGCTGTGCATCAGCTCGATGGTCGGCTGCTCGCTGACCTGCCGCTTCTGCGCGACGCAGACGCTGGGCTTCGAGCGCAACCTCGCGGCCTGGGAGATCGTCGACCAGGTCTACCGCGCCCAGACCCTGCTGGCCGATGACGCCGAGGCCACCGGGGCGCAGTGGCCCGAGCGCATCACGAACCTGGTGCTCATGGGCATGGGGGAGCCGCTGCACAACTTCGTGCAGGTGCGCCGCGCCATCGCCTTGCTCACCGATCCCAACGGTGCCGGCATCGCGGGCCGGCGGATCACCGTGTCGACGGCCGGCTTGGTCCCGGCGATCGAGCGCTTCGGCCGGGAAGGACTGGCCGAGGAGGTCGGGCTCGCCATCTCGCTCAACGCCACCACCGACGCCATCCGCGACGAGGTGATGCCGATCAACACGCGGTGGAACATCGACGCCCTGCTCGGAGCGGTCCGCGCCCTTCCGGCCAACCGCCGGCGCCGGATCACCTTCGAGTACGTTTTGCTCGACGGCGTCAACGACACCGACGAGGACGCGGGCCGGCTCATCGGGCTCGTCGAAAGCTTCGACGCCCACGTGAACGCCATTCCGTTCAATCCGCACGCCGGGGCGCCCTACGGACGCCCGAGCGAGGCACGTGTCCGTGCGTTCGTCCAGCGATTGCGCCGCGGGGGGATCAAGGTGCACGTTCGTACTCCGCGGGGGGACGACATCGGTGCCGCCTGCGGTCAACTCGCCCTGGACGCAGGATCGTCCGCCGTTTCGACATGAAACCTCTCAGAACCCGTCTCGCCCAGTGGGCATGTCTGCTCGCGGTGGCCCCGTCCCTGAGCCTGGTGGCCATGCCCACCACCGCGGTCGCAAGCCCGCCGCCGGCGGCCGCCGCGGCCACCTACGCCCGGGCCTCCGCGGCCGCGCCCGAGGCCGAGGCGCTGCAGGCCACGCTCAAGCAGGCGATCGAAGACACCAACGAAGACCCCGAGGCCAACGCGCCGGCGCTGCGCCGCGCGCTGGAGGACGTGGCCGCGGTGCCCGGCGTCACCGCCCGCACCGTGGGTCTGCAGGAGCTTCGCATCGAAGGCCTGCTGATCCTCGCCCGCGCGCTGCTGGTCCTCGATAGCCCCGACGAAGCTGCCGAGGCGCTCGACGAAGCGATCCGGGTCTCCGGCGGCAGCGTGAGCGGCGTGGGCGACTACGGGCCCAGCCTCAGCAAGCTCTACGAGGAGCGGCGCAGCGACCCGCAGCTGCGCCCGGCCGGCTCGATTCACGTCACGTGCTCGGGGCCGTGCCGCTTCATCCTCGACGGCCGCGTCATCGGCAACGGCACCGACGTCGTCGCGACCGGGATCCCGTTGGGCGCTCACGTGGTGCGCCTCGAGCCGGAGACCTCGGCGGCGCCCGACGTCTTCGAACAGCACGACGTCATCCTGCGCGATACGGCGCCCGAGCAGGACTTCAGCTACGACCCACCCGCGCCCGCGAAGCCGACGACCGGCGAGGCTGCCGCCCAACCCGCCACCGGCGACAGCGGCCGCAAGCTGCCGCGCTGGGCCGGCATCCTCGGCATGACGCTGGGCGGGGTGGCCATGCTCGGCGGGGCGTTCGCGATCGCGATCGACGGGCGCTGCCCCGATCTCAGCGACGCCTCGCCCAAAGAAGGCCAGCAGCAGTGCCGCGACGTCCACACCAGCCTCGGCACGGGCATCGGGGTGCTGGCCGTCGGCGTCGGATCGATCACCGGCTTCGGCGTGGCGTTCGGGCTGGGCGAAGCCAAGGACAAGCGGTTCCGTCGCGAGCAGGCCGGCCAGTCCGCGGTGCTGCAGATGCGCTGGCGATTCTAACGCTCAGGGCTGCCCGAGCGTGGGCCGGGGCGCGTGGCCGAGCGCATCCATCGACAGGCTGCCCAGCCACAGATCGGATCCGCTGGGCGTGACGCTCGTGACGTCGCCGAAGCCGTCCGCGCCGCGGTACACGGCCCGCACGGCCCCGTCGGGGCCCACGACCGCGAAGAAGACGACCGGCGGGGGCACCGGCAGCCAGGCGTGCGGGAGCCGGAACAGCACCGCCCGCACCGCGGGCCACGGGTACAGCGCGTCGAGCAAGGCGCTGCGCTCCTTGACCAGGGCGATCCAGGCGTTGCCCTCGGAATCGACGTGCACGTTGTCGGGCAGCCCCGGCAGCCCGTCGACCAGCCGGTCGACCTCGCCGCGGCGGGAACCCTGCAGCCACAGGCGAGTGACGCGGTACCCGAAGGTCTCGGCCACCAGCACCGCGGCGCCTCCGGGCGTCACGGCGACACCGTTGGCGTAGCGCAGCGCCTGGAGATGAACCTCGACCTCCTCGTGCCCCGGGCGCAGCGCGAGCAGACGTCCGGTCGGCACGCCCTCGATCGCATCGAGAGTCGAGTCGTCCACCGACCAGCGCCGCGAGGCCTCCGAGAACCAGATCGTTCCATCGGGCGCGACGTCGAGATCGTCGGCGAAGCGCAGCGGCTCGCCGTCGACCTCGGAGGCGAGCGTGCGGACGGTGCCCTCGGGCGAGACCGAGACGATGCCCGCGCGACCATCGGCAACGACGAGGTTACCCTGGCCGTCGAACTCCATGCCCAAGGGGCGTCCGTCGGGCAGCGTCGCGAAGACCTCCGGCGACGTGCCGTCGGGCGCCAGGCGCAGGATCCGTCCGTCGGCGACGCCGGTGTAGACCCGCCCCGCCGCGTCGATGGCCACGTCCTCGGGCCCGACGCCCACGCCGGCCACGCGGCGGCTGACCTCCAGCCCCTGCGGCGCCCACGCCTCGGGGTCCACCACCGGCGGGGGTTGCCACGCCGCGGGTTCGGCCTCGATCGGCGCGCACGCGAGGTAGCCGAGCCCCAGCGCGCCCACCAGACCGACCACCTTCGTCCACATCTTTGCCACGTCCCCATGGTAGCGACCCTGCGCGTGGTAGAGGTTGGACCTTGCCGAAGCCGCCCTGCTCACCCGCGACGCGGCCTTCAGGCCAAGGTCGACACGCGGGTGGCCCCGGCTTCGCGACCCCAGTCCCAGCCCTCGCAGCCCTGCTCGTCCTCTTCGCGGGGTGCCACTACGGCGCCTCCACGGCCGACCAGGAGCGCGACGCCTACGAAGCTCCCCGGCGAGCGACGAAGAACGCCGGCTGGTCGCTTCGCTTGCGCCACGTGGGCGGGCTCGCGCATCGGCACGGTGACCTCGGCACGCCGGCCCTCCTCCACACGCTGACGCCCAACGATCCAACCCTGGCCCGCGTCGTCATGCTGCCCGGCCTGGGCCTGTCGTCGTCCCTGTACCTGACCACGGTCGACGGCCGGGAGGGCTGGGCCGCTGCGTTCGCCATGGCCGGCCACCCCGTCGAGGTGCTCGACCCTCCCAACACCACCACCTCGGGCCTGCCTTCGGGCGCCCCGATCTCGCTGACCACCTGGGACCCCGAGGTGGCGTGGCCACGATGGGGTCTGGGCCCGATCCTGGGGACCGCCCACGACGACGCTCGCTTTCCCACCGAGCACTTCGCAGCGTTCATGGCCTCCGTGCCCGGACGACTCTCCAGCCCGCCGGGCCAGACCGACACCGACCAGGACCCCGCGTCCGCGCCCGAGGCGATCGCGCTGCTGCACGTCTTGGACGAAGCCACCGCCGTCCTGCTCGCCCACGGCGACAGCGGCGCGCTCGCCCTGGCCACCGCGACCGCGCACCCCGCCCGGGTCGAGGCCCTCGTCCTGGTCGAGCCACCGTCGTGCCCCGTCGACGGCCCCACGCTGCGCGCGGTGGCAAAGACCCCCATCGTGGTGATCTACGGCGACCACCTCGCCTCCCGTCAGGCAGCCGAAGGCCTGGAGACCTGCCGGCGCTTCGCCGCCGATCTCACCGCCCAAGGAGGCACCGCAGAGGTCCTCGACCTCGTCGAGCAGGGCATCCGCGGCAACTCTCATCTGGTCATGCAAGACGACAACAGCGCCCAGATCGGCGCGATGGTGCTGCGCTGGCTGGCCAAGCACGCGCACCGCGAGTGAGCGCGAGGCGGCCGACTCGACACGCCTGGTCTGCCGCACCTTCGGGCGATGACCGAGGCAACCGACGGGAGCGTAGGCTCTCGCCACGGGTTGGTGTCTCGATCGTCCGCCAGCCTGAACAGTCGATGGCGTCCAGAGCCGGTTGGAGGCGGCTTCCGCATCGGGACTGGGTGCGCGCGTCGGTTCCTCTGCGCAGGCGACCAGAGCCACCACGACGACGCTCGAGATTCTGGCATGCAGGGGTCCTTGGATTGCGGCGACGGCCATCCGGAGTTTGACTCTCACACTTACAAGTTGTAAGAGTGAATCCATGCCGAAACGGCTGACGAACAAAGAACGCGAAATCGCCGAGTTGTTGGCGGAACACGGAGCGAGTACCGGCTGGGCGCTGGTCGAGGCCTCCGACGGCACGATCAAGCGGGGGACCGTGTACGTGACGCTCTCGCGGATGGCCGACAAGGGGCTCGTGCAGTCCGAGGCCCAGGACCGTCCGAAGGACCAGTCTGGACCGCCCCGCCGCTACTATGCGCTCACGCAGTTGGCCGTCGCGCTGCTGCGGATGGAGCGAGAGCTCGAAGCCCTGACGCCGGAGCTGGCCTGATGGAGCGCCACAACCGCTGGAAACGTTGGGCACACGTCCTGCTCAGTGACGCTGCGATCCGCGACGTCGTCGAGCCGTTTTGCGCCGACTACCTCGCGGAGCGTCACGACGACCCAGACGTGGAGCGGGGCATCGGCCGCGACGCCGCGCGCCTCATCCTCAACGCGTGGTGGCGCGAGCGGTGGGCGAACGTCGCGACGTCCGGCTGGGCCTGGATGCTCGGCGCCGCCCTGTTCGCCGGCGCGGCGGTCGCGTGGGCCCCCACGAACCGGTTCGCACAGCTCCTCAACGTCATGGTGTCGGCAGCCGCGGCGCTCGCGGTGCTGGCGGCATCGCCCCGGCTCGTACGCGCGGCCGGACGGCTCGCGCCGGTCGGTCTGTTCGCCGTCGTCGCCTGCCTCGCGTTGTTCGGCCTCGAAGCCGAGGGAAGCCGCGCTTGGGTCGCCGCCGGACCCCTGCGGTTGCAGCCTGGACTCCTTGCGCTGCCACTCGTCGTCCTCGCCCTCTCGAAGCGAGACTGGCGAGGCGCCGTGATCGTTGGGGTCTTCGCGTTGACGATGCTCGCGTTCGGCGACCTGGCCACCGTCCTCGCGTGCGCCGTCGCGGGCGTCGTCGCCAGCGCGTCGCGGCGCCTGCCCTGGGCGCTGCCCGCAGCTGCGGCCTCGAGCGTCGTCCTCACCCCGCTCCTGCTCGGGGATGCCCCCGCCCTGTTCATCTACGGCGGCTCGGCCACGCTTGCGTTCCTGACCATCGTCGCCCTCGGTGCCCGCACCGAAGCGACCCGAAGGGCCGCCGTGTAGTGGGACGTGCGGGGCCGCCGAGCAGTCGACGGTGGTCACCACCGCTGGCGTTCGTGGCTCGCGAGTCACCCACAATCGAGAAGTACGCCCGGCAGGATTCGAACCTGCGGCATCCGGCTTAGAAGGCCAAATGCGGAGAGATCGATGGAGAGTGCTGGAGATGTCCACACACGGCTAAGACCGACAGGGGCACCTGATATCGAGGTCCTGATGGCTGTCCGAGTTGTCGGAAGATGACCCGGTGTTGCGCCCTCTTGGCCCCACCGTGGCCCCACGCTGCTACGCTCTCAGACGTGGCGTTGAACAACCGAACGATCAAAGCGGCCATCCGAGCGGGAAAGCGGGTCGAGATCCCCGACGAACACCGAAGTTACGACCAGTCGGAGCTCACACTCGCCATCCGCCTGAACACGTACTTCATCCACGGTACCGCCAAGGTAGGTCAGTTCGTTGCCTACGGCTGGCGCGAGGAGCCATCCATCCCCGGAAGGCTCCAGCCGATACTCCACCGCGGGGTGCAGCGCATCGCAGTCCTGGTAGGTCACAGTCACCGATTCCCCTGAAAACTCGTAGTTGACCACGATTGCCGACTCGATCGCAGCGGCCTCTGCTCCGACGGAGAAGAAGGGGCCCATGTTGTGGTAGCGGCCGGCCGGGCTGTCTGGACCAGGCCCGGTTCCAGATTCGAGTGTGAGTCCGCTGGTGGACTGCCCCGCATCTGTTCCCCCTTCCCAGCCCTTCGTCTCCTCGCCCTCCGCACCATCCGAGCACGCGCTCAACCCCAGGGCGAAGCCGAACACCGCCGGCAAGAGCGAGGTCACTGCTCCTCGCACTCGAGTTGTGGCTCGCCCTCACAGTAGTCGACGAGGATGCGATCTGTCGCCGGGTCGAAGTCGTCGCACCAGTCGACGACGCAGACCCGACCCACGTCCAGTCGGCCCATGAAGACCGACTCGCCATGGTCCATCGTGAATTCAACGTTGCAGGGATCGGACACGTGCAGGAGAAACTCGTCCCGGGGAACCCCCTGGAACACCACAGGCTCGCCAGACGCCGAAACAACCTCGAAGTCGTCCCCTACGGGTTCGAGCCGATACGTTTCTTCGGGGTACTCCTCGAAGCAGTCCCGGTACTCGATCGTCAGCTCTCCGTCCGAGAAAAACAGATTCATGACGAACGCGGTATCGAATGCACCCCCTTGCCCGCCGACAGAAATCCAGGCGGCCACATAGTGGTAGGGGCCCTCAGGGAACTCCGGCGCCGAGTCGGTCCCTCCGACATCGGGTGTGCCGATATCGGGGGTCCCGACATCGATCAGCCCTCCGTCGTCACCGTCGCCACTGGACTGCGGCGTGCCGTCGACGCACCCGATGACCAACAAACATGAGGCCAGGACGTTCCCGCGGTGGTTCGCTATCTTCATGCTTGTCTCCTTCGTGCGAGCGCAAATCCGCAGACGAGTGCCAGGAGCAAGAACCCATGCCCATTCTTGCCGCCGGATGAGCATGCGCAGCCATCATTTCCGCTGCTCCCTCCGGGAGCCCCGTCAGTACCCGTCGCGGTCCCGCTGGAGGTGTCGTCTCCGCCGTCTCCGCCCGCACTCGTCGAAACGTCGGCTGCTGCGCCCGAGCTCGAACCAGCGGAGTCAGGGACACACGCTGACACGTCGAGGTTGCACATCGAGTCGCACGTCAGCGTCCCACCAAGAAAACCTGGGATCGAAGCGCAATCGGGCGCGACCCAGTCGTTGCCGTCGCAGGTCTCTCCGCCCTCGCGAACACCGTTCCCGCAGGTTTCGCACGCGACGGGCATCGGTGCCGCACAATCGCGCGCGCCGTGAGCACACAGAAGCGCGTTGACCTCGCTGTAGGCTACTGAGCCGGCGTTGCAAGCAACGTGCGTGAGGATGTCCTCCAACAGCTCGTCATACGATGCCGGGCTGAGTTCAAGCGCGTACAGGAGCGCGTCGAAGAGAGGGCCGGACGGGTCGTTGTTGCCCCAAGCGACTGTTTGGCAGGCGAACGGTGGGTTCGGATCACAGCTGAACCCGTGGATCAACGCCCAGAAAGCCTGGAACAGGCTGTATGTTCGATACCCCTCGGTGTCGGAGCATGCGCCGGTGGGCACGAACATTCCGCTCGAGTCGACGTTGGATCCTTCATCAGTGGGCCGGTCACATCTCACGCCCACGGGGCAAACTTCATCACGCAGGAAGAAGTTGGACTCGCCATTTGACGGCATACACGGGCCAGGGTCGAATCCTGGCGGACTACTCAGACCCGTTATCATCTCGCAGTAGCCGAAGTCGGCAACATCGAACGTGCGAGCAAGGTAGAACATCGAGAAGATCTGAGCGATCGACTCGTTCAGAGGCGGAGCCTCGTCCGACGTGCCCGCTACGCAGCTCGCCGTGCACCCGCCCGCGCCGCAAGGGGGCAAGGTCCATGACGCAAACCCGGGCCCCAAGAACAGGTCGACGAAGTGCCCAAACTCGTGCGCGATTGTTTGCACATCGGTCGCGGTCTGAGAGAACGCGATCGAGCCGATAGGCTCGTGCATCGCCCCAGGCCCCGCGGCGTAGTGAACGAGCTCGGGAAAGGCGAGCTCGACCATGCTGTTCGGATTTGCCCCACCATAGGTCACGCGCGCAGTCGCACCGAGGTCCGTTCGGTCGAGATCGATCGATGCCCGCGGCCTGTACTGCCCAGCAGGAACCGCTGACACTTCCATAGGAAAGACCGACGACCCGAGCAGCGAATCCCAGCGACGGGACTGAACCCCGAGCACGTTCGTCGTCAGCGCCTCATCGGTGTACGCGGTACGTGTCAACGAAAATGGGACACCCGGGTTGTGGGTTTAGTGTAGTCCGAGCTCGATCTCGGCGCGGTTCTCGGGTGGGTTGATCCAGACGGCGGAGGGCGGTCCGGGGACACGGGGTGCTCCTGCGGGAAAGCGCTCGGGCATCCGAGCGAACGCCTCGTCCATGACGGCCTGACGCTTGGCGAGCAAGGCGGGGACGCGCCCGTAGTGGACATCGGAGGGGGTGAAGTACGCGATGCCAGAATGGCGGTGTTGGTCGTTGTACCAAGGGAAGAACCGCTGACAGAAACCGCGCGCGTGCTCGTAGCCGTCGAAGCGATCGGGATAGTCGGGCCCGTACTTGAGGGTGCGGAACTCGGCCTCGGAGAACGGGTTGTCGTTGCTGACTCGCGGACGACTGAACGAGAGCCCGACGTCGAGGTCGAGCAGGGTCTGCTTGACGGTCTTGCCCTTCGGGACGGGCCCGCGATCGGCATGAACGCGGAGGGTGTTGGGCTCGATGCCTTGGCGAGCACACGTCTCGCGAATGAGTTTCGCGGCGAGGTCGCCGCTCTCTTCGTGGGCGAGCATCCATCCGGGATTGAAGCGGCTGTAGAGGTCGATGATGACGTACAGCGGGTAGTAGAGGTACTTGTCGGGGCCGCGCAGCCAGGTGACGTCCCAGGACCAGACCTGGTTGGGACCGGTCGCGATCAGCTCCGGTTTTTTGTACGTCGGATGCTGACGTTGGACGCGTCGCTCGCGAGTGGCTTTTTGCGACGCAAGCAGCCTGTACATGGTCCGAGGGTGGCAGTGGTACTGCTGGTCCTCGTCGAGGAGTCGGGCACAAACGGTGGTGGGTGCGTCGTCGATGAATCGCTCCGAGTAGAGCAGGTCCAGCACCTGCTCGCGCTGCTCGGGCTTTAACGCCCGCGCTGGTCGAGGGCGCCTGGGTCGTGGACCGTGTTGAGGAGGCGTGGACCACCGGTACGCCGTGCTTCTCGGAACGCCGAGGGCTTCGCACGCCCTCTTCATTCCGACCGAAGCAGCGAGCTCGGCCAACGGCTCACTCAACTGTCCTCGTCGAGCGGCGGCGGCTCCTCGAGCGTCAGTCCCAGGACCTCCGAAAGTTTTTTTTGGACGTCGATGATCTTCTCGGCGTGCGCCAGCCGCTTCTGAAGGCGAGCGACTTCACGCTGCAGCTTCTCGTTCTCGAGCTGCTCGGACGATCTCGACGGTTTTGGGCCTCGCCTGCGTCCCAACGCACCAAGCGTACCTTCGCGCCGTTGTCGACGCCAAGTGGCGAGCTGCGACGAGTACAAGCCCTCCTTGCGGAGCACTTCTCCGACGCGCTCGCCGTTCGCCTCGCAGCGATCTACCCGCTCTAGAATCGTCAGCTTGTACTTGTTCGTATGGTTGCGACGCCGCGGCCTCGGGTTGACTTCCGTCGCGGGCAGTTTGGTTGGATTCTCGGTCTTCATCTCGACGGTTCTTCCTTCTTGCCCTCTTTAAACTCTGGCTCGAAGTGTCCCACCGGATGTTGTCACGCAGGGACGTGAACCACTCGTTGACCAGCTGGAAGAAGACCTGCGCTTGAAGGTCGAGCCCATTGGTCGCGTTGAACGTCCCTGAAGGTGACAGGAACCGGTTCCCCTGTGTCACCAAGTCCCCGGTCGACGGGAAGCCGCCGAAGTCGATCGTGACCACGTCTGGGTTCGCAAGTTGCGTTTCCATCGTGAAGTCATCGGTCGAGCCGAGGAGTGGGTTCGCTTGGCTGTCTCCGGAGACCTGCTGGAAGCTCCAGCCCGGGTCCTTGAAGTCCGGCGAGTCCGGCGGAACAGAGCGAACGTCGATCTGAGATGTGTTCGTGAGGCCAGCGACCCCCATGTCCCCCAGAAGAAGCAACGAGGGGGTCATGTCGGGGTTCGCGTCGACCACGATGTTGTATCGGAAGAGACCATCACCGTCGTGGACGCTCGCCTGCCAAGCGAGGGTTTGCAGCCGCGGAATGGCAACGAGCGTCGGGTTGATGATCTGCGCGTTCGTCAGCGACGTGTTCGATGCGACAGCAGCCAACATCGCCGAGCGGGCGACCGACTCGCTCGCGCTCTTCTCAGAAAACGCGTAGCTCTCTCTCGAATCGACGAGCGCCCCCGAAACACGAACCAGCCCCTCATCATCGAAGCCAAGCGTGACGAATCGTTCGGAGCCCCAAAGCGGCAGGCCACGATAGCTCTGGACGAACTTGACGAGCGTCAGCCCGCCGGTCTCGGTGCGGAAATCGGGAGCCGCGACGAGCTCGAGATCGGCCGCTGTCACTCCCGGCGAAAGCCCGAAGTCCGAGGGCCAGGTCTGGGCATGCTGCCTCAAGGCATACAGGTGTCTTGCCTCCGAGGAAGCGGGGTCCCGCAGATAGATGTGCGAGCGTTCCGCCGCCATTCCGTAGCCGGTGCCGTCGGAGTGGCAATAGAGGCGAAAGCCACAGTCCGGGAAGTCGACCGAACTGCCGCCGCCCGACGAGCCATCCGCCGCGGCCTCGCCCCTCTCGGGGTCGCAGGCCCATGCGCAACTCGGGCCGGTCTGCCCGCTTGGACACGATGGAAGCGCCGAGCCGTCGCACGCAAGCTGGACCCCAGCGATCCGAGCCTCCGCGGCCACCAGCGCCGCATCCTCGACCGGTCGCGCCTCCAAAGGCCGATCGCTCGAACAACCGGCGGTCAACGCTAAAAGTGCCACCGCAAACCCCGTCGAACTCGATACGCCCATCCTCGGCATCACGGCCGAATCATCGCAAGGCTCGCATCACGGATCAACGGGCCGGTGACGAAACACCGATGGCGCCCGGCTCGTGACTTCCGCCGGCCCAGCAACCGGTCTGCACGCACCTGCGGCGCATCATCCTCCGTCGTGTTCGCAAAAGAACGCGTCGAGCCCAACCCGGTACGCCCGAGCGACGGCGAGGAGCGTCGCAAGCGTGACGTTCGCTTTCCCGCCTTCGAGCCGGGAGAGCGAGACGGGGTGCAGCCGGGCTTTCTCGGCCGCGGTTTCGAGCGTGAGTTCGCGTTCGGTCCGAATGGCACGTAGGCGACGGCCCAGCCGTCGCTGTTCCTTCGCGAGCGCACGGGTGAACGCGGGCGACTCCCAGATCCCGCTCCGACCGTGGCTATTGGGCGCGCGGGCCACGGGCCGAGCGTCCCGGTCCTAGCTCATGAGTTACATAACTTATAAGCTAAGTCGGACACCGATGACCCATCGCGCCCTCGCTCTCCTCCTCCCCGCTCTGACGGCCTGTGCCTCCCTATCCTCCCCGTTCTCCCCCGGACCGACACCGGAGCAGACCCGAGCAGACCCGAGCAGAGGAGCAGAAAGAACTCGAAGCCAAGATCAAGCGGCTCTCCGAGTCCTGCGCCGCGGGGGATGACCGGGCGTGCGGTGAGCTGCTGGAGAACCCCCAGATCCTCGCAGGCGTGATGCAAGAGGCCGGGGTACCCGAGAAGCGGGAACGCGCGGTCGCCCTCCTTCGCCGCGCCTGCGCCGGGGGCAACGACAACACCTGCCACGCTGCCGACACGTTTGAGAAGCAAGAAGCCGCTCGGATTGCTCAAGAGGAGCGCCAAGCCGAGCACGAAGCCGGTCTGCGCCTGGTGACGAAACCCGAAGTCGACGCACTCGAAATCGGGCGGAGCATGGAGCGGGTCGTCGAGACCCTCGGACAACCCTGCGAGCTCATCACGCGAGACTCGGTGACCGGAAGCTCAGGAGCATCCGTGGAACGCTCCACGCATCGATGTCGGAACAGCGACGGGACCGGCGTGGTCCTCACGGTGACCGACGGCGGCATGAGCAACGTTGCCGTTCAGGGTCCACTCCCGGAGTGATTACGACACCTGCCGAAAGGCCAAGAACGCCGTTCACAGGCCCTCTGAAGGCACGAATCCCAACGGCCCGGACGGTCAGGTGGCGGGTTATACGGTGAGGGCGGCGCCACAACGACAACGCCACGGTGCAAAACCCCCAAAACAACCGCCCAGCACCGCCTCCGTTGCCGATTTCACCACCGTCGTCGCGACAGATGGCGGCCTATAGGGTCTGGCCGGTCACGGGTGAGAGAGAAGAACTACTCTGGCCAAGCCCTGCACGGTTACGGCCGGCGTCTGGTCGGTTGAAGTCGGCCCCGTTGCCCTCCCAGCGCCGTGCGCACGGTCAGGCTATGTCCGTCCTACTCGAACAGAGCAGGAAGCTGGCGCCGTGCCGTGCAGCCGCGCGCGCGCCTGCACGCGTTCGACCTCGGCCTTGGACACCCGACGAAGATCTCCGGGTCGGAGTGCTTCGCGAGATAGGGAGCGCAGCCGGATCCGGGCAGCGCCTCGGCCTGGACATGCCCAGCCAGTACTATGGCACGGACCAAACGCTCACGAGCCCGAGCAACGGAGCACGAGTCGCGACCGCTCGGCCCCACTGTGGCCCCACGGCGCAAGGCTCCGAAGCCAAACCCCACCAAACAGAACCAAGAAGCACGCCCGGCAGGATTCGAACCTGCGGCATCCGGCTTAGAAGGCCGGCGCTCTATCCAACTGAGCTACGGACGCAGAGGTGGTCGCCGCGCCACTCGCATGGTTGCGAGTGGCGCGGTGACCGAGTCGGGGCGAGAGGATTCGAACCTCCGGCTTCCTGTACCCAAAACAGGCGCGCTAGCCAGACTGCGCCACGCCCCGAAGCGGCCCGGAACATAGCCGAGGGGGTCCGTGGCGTCAAAGGCTCGTTTGCACTTCGGCATCAGCGATCCTCTGATGCCACCGGTGAGCGCGCCCGGCGACACCCGAGCACTGAAATCGAGGCCCGACGACTTTTTCGTGATCCGAAGGAGATGTCGGCCATCGAACACCCGCGAGCGCTGGGAAAGCGAACAGCTGCCCGGCTTGGACCACACCTCTCGAGGACGGACGCGGGACGATGACGATGAACAAGGGACTTCTTTTGGGGCTCGGAGCGATGATCTTGGCGGGCTGCGACAGCGGCGCGACTGACGCGGGTGACGATGCGCTCGAGGAACGCTGGGGTCGAAGCTGCTACTACGCCCGCGACAACAACCGCAGCGCCACCTACACCAGCGCGTCGAACGACACGCCCTCCACAGCCAAGACCGACGGCGGCTTCACCCTGACGATGCAGGCCGACGCGATGGCCAACGACCCTCAGCAGGTCGCGCAGATCTTCACCCAGATGCGGCGCGAAGCGGGCATCGTCGCCAAGCACCACCTCGACCAGTCCTGCTGGGAGGACGACACCATCGCCCAAAGCTGCACGCAAACCTGCGCCCAGCACGGCCTGCAGTGGAACCAGGAGGCCGTGGTGTGCGAGAACTGCGTGGTTCGTCAGGACGGCAGCCTCGACTGCGATGACCCCTCGCCGGTCCTGCTGGACGCGCTGCAGCAGCCCTGGCACGGGCAGCAGCCCTGGTTCTTTGCGGACCGACAAAACCAGCTCCAGCTGGTGATGTTCCCGCCGCAGCTCCAGCAGGACGCCAACGGGGAGCTGGTGTGGATCGCCGACGTCCAGGTCACCGGCTTGTGCCTGTGCGCCTGCACCGGCGGATGAGGCGTTCGCGCCCGCATGCACTGACCGCCATGGGACGACGACGCGACCGTGAATCGCCCGGTGCCGACGCGGGGCCCTCGGGGACCCAGACCTTGCGCGGACCCGCGCCGAGCACCACCGGTACGCTCCCTGCCGCCGACGAGGCGCTCGAGGCGCTCTTCCGCGTGCCGTGGACCCCGGGCGCCACGCGGGGGCTGGATCCCGCCGTCACCGTGCACCGCGGGTCGGCGTCGTCGGGCCTGGGACCCAAGGACCGCTCGGTGGCCGAGACCCTCCTGCGCGGCGCCGACGTCCACGACACCGCCGCCGGGCGGCCCGATCCGTCGAAGCGGCCGAATCGGCCGAATCAGTCGGACCAGCTCGAGCGCAACCTCGCGCTGGCCCGTCTTCAGGCGCGCATGCTGGGCGTGCAGCCCGAGGCGGTCAAGATCGGCCGCTTCATCGTGCTTCGCAAGCTCGGCCAGGGCGCGATGGGCATCGTCTACCTCGGCTACGATCCGAAGCTGGACCGCAAGGTCGCTCTCAAGCTGGTCGACACCTCCACGCTCGGGACCGAGGTTGGCGACGCGCAGGTCCGGCTCGAGCGCGAGGCCAGGGCCGCCGCCGCGCTGGGCCATCCGAACGTGGTCACCGTCTACGACGTCGGCCACCACGACGAGGGCGTCTTCTTGGCGATGGAGTACGTTCAGGGGTCGTGCCTGACCGACTGGATGAGGGGCGAGCACGACTGGCGAGCCACGGTCGCGCTGTTCGCCGAGATCGCGCGCGGTCTCGCGGCGGCGCATGAGGCCGGTCTGGTCCACCGAGACTTCAAGCCCGACAACGTCCTGATCGGCGAGGACGGTCGGCCCCGCGTCGCCGACTTCGGCCTGGCGCGCCCCACCGAGGGGTGGTCGGCCCGGGACGCCCAGAAGCTCCGCGAGGAGGCGACACACGGGTCCAAAGGCGCGGTGCAGATCGGCTCCCACGATGCGCTCGCCAGCACCGGCGAGGTCTGCGGCACGCCGGCCTACATGGCCCCCGAGCAGTTCTCGGGCATCGACGTGTCCGCGGCCTCGGACCAGTTCGGCTTCTGCTCGTCGCTGTACGAGGCGCTGTTCGGACACCGGCCCTTCCAGGGAGCCTCGGTCACCGAGCTGGCGATCGCGGTCATCGAGAACAACCGGGAACCCCTCCCCTCCAAGCACCGCGTGCCCACCTCCGTGGTCCAGACCGTGCTTCGCGGGCTCGAGCCCGACGTGCAGGCGCGCCATCCATCGATGCATGCGGTGGCCGACCGCCTCGAGGCGGCGCTGCGCGTCCGGACCCGCAACCGCATCCTGGCCGGCGGTGCCGTGCTCGCAGTCCTCGGCGGCGGATTCGGAGCGCAGGCCGCTACCGCGCTGGGCGAGCAGCCGTGCGAGGCCGCGCAGACCGACCTCGCCGACACGTGGAGCCCGCAGGTGCGCAGCGGCATCGAGTCGTCGCTGGCCGAGGCCGGCTTGCCGCTGGCCGTCGCGGATCGGCTGGACACCTACGCGTCGCAATGGACCACGCAGCGGGTCGCGGCGTGCGAGGCCACCGGGGTCGAAGGCACGCAGACCGACGCGGTCCTCGGCCTTCGCATGGCCTGCCTCGACCGCGCGCGAAGCCGGCTGCGCGCGACCACGGTGTCGCTGCAAACGACCCCAACCGCCCAGATGCTCGGCTCGGTCGAACACGCGCTGGGCGACCTCGAGACATGCACCCGCATCGCGTCGCTGCAGGAGCAACACGACCTCTTCGGCTCCAGCGAGGATACGGTTCAGCGGCAGGCCGTGTGGGCTCGTCTCGAGGGGAAGATTGCCTTTCTTCGACTGAACGCCGCCGCGCCTGCGAAGGTCTGGAAGGACGTCGCGGCCGAGGTCGCTGCGCTGGGTCGCGAGCATCGCCTCCCGCACGCCGCCGCCGTGGGATTGCGCTGGATCGGAGCCGCCGCCGTGCAGGACAATGACCTGCCGGCCGCCGAGGCCGCGCTGAGCGAAGCGCTGCGGTGGTCCGCGACGTCCTTGGACCGCGGGCTCGCCCCCGAGGTCCTCGAGGCCGCCGGAGAGGTGGCCCTGCTGTCGGGCCAGTATGTACGCGCGACCGAACGGCTCGAGCTCGCCATCGCCTTCTCCGCCAGGGTCCTCGATCCGGCGGACCGGCGCAGGATCCAGCACAACGCACGGATCACCCTGGCGAACGTCCACCTGCGCAACGAGGCTCCCCAGCGGGCTCGACGTGTGTTGGAGCGGGTCCTCCGAGAGCTCGGCGTCGGCGACGGCGAGCCCGCGACCCGCGAGCGGCTCTTGTCGGCCCTCGGATCCGCCTGCCGGGCGCTGGGCGACGTGCGGTGCGCGGTCGAGCGGCACGCCGAAGCCCTGGACATCGCCACGCGCATGTCCGAGATCTCGCCGCTCGATCTCGCCGGGCGCTACGCGAACGTGGGCTTGATGCACGCGGACATGGGCAACGGGCCCCAGGCCGTCGAGCACTTGCAGACCGCGGCGGGGATCGTCGAGGAGGCCCATGGCGCGAGCCACCCGATGCGGGGCCAGCTGCTCTCGGACATGGGCGGCATCGAGGGCGCGATGCTGGACCCGCAGGACGGCGAGCGAGACCTCCTGGCCGGCCTCGCGATCCACGAGCACAACCACGGCCCCGGCAGCCCGGAGCTGGTCGAGGTGCTCATCGATCTGACCAAGACCCAGACGCGGCTCGGCAAGCCCCACGAGGCCGCGAAACACGGCGCGCGCGCGGTGGAGATCGTCGATGCCGCCTTCGAGGGCGCCCATCCGCGACGGGCCGACCCGCGGCTGCCGCTGAGCGATGCGTACGCGGCCGCCGGGCGGTTCGACGACGCTGCGAGGGTGCTTCGCGAGGGCCTGGGCGTCCTGCAGGGGCCCCAGACGCACCCCATGCAGCGGGCCGAGTTCCAGTTCGCGCTGGCGCGAGCGCTGGCGCCGGTCGATGCGGCCGCGGCCGGGGAGATGGCCGACGCCGCCGCCGCGGGCATCGCCGACTTCGCGCCGGGCGACCCCCTGCGTCAGGCGATCAAGGGGTGGCGCGCCGAGGTCCTGGGCGCCCAGCCAAGGCCCCGGTGAGCACGCTGTGCGCTCATGCCCCGAAGGGCCAGGTATGGAGCATCGCCCTCAGTGCGGCACCGCGGTGCGAGTGCGCGGCCTTCTCCTGAGGCTCGAGCTCGGCAACCGTTCGCGCCCCGCCTTCGACCCAGGCGTGCGGGTCGTAGCCGAAGCCCCCCGTTCCTCGCGGGTCGACCCGGACCTCGACCCTCCAGCGCCCCTCGAAGGTGTGCAGGGTCTTCGCCCCGATGGCGGTCCCGTCGACCCGGCACACCGCGAGCACGCACGCGTAGTGAGCCGGGCTCGAGGCGAGCCCCAGTTCCTTCAGCGACGCCACCAGCTTCGCGTTGTTGTCGGCGTCGCTGGCCTGCTCGCCCGCGAATCGAGCGCTGTACACCCCCGGCGCGCCGCCCAGCGCATCCACCGAGATGCCCGAATCGTCCGCCAGCACCGCCGTGCCTCCGGGCTCGCCACGCTCGCGCAGGTAGGCGGCGATGCCCCGGGCCTTGAGCGCCGCGTTCCCCTCGAAGGTGGTCGCGGTCTCGGGCACCGAGGGCGCCCCGGGAAACGCGTCCAGACCCACGACCTCCACCGGCGTCGGCGCCTGGGCGAGCATGGACCTCAGCTCGGCGAGCTTGTGCCGGTTGCCCGACGCCACCACGATGCGCTGCATCACGCGCCGGCCTCCACCGCCGCAGCCTGGAGCGCGAACAGCCTGCCGATCCCCGCCTCGGCGAGGTCGAGCATCGCGCCCAGCTGCGCGCGCGAGAACGTCTGCCGCTCCGCGGTCCCCTGCACCTCGACCAATCCGCCCCCGCGCAGCTGGACGACGTTGAGGTCGACCTGCGCCGCGCTGTCTTCGACGTAGGGCAGGTCGAGCATCGCCAGTGCGGTGCCCTCGTGCTCGACGATTCCCACGCTGACCGCGGCCACGGGCGCGACGACTGGCACCGCGGCCAGTCGCCCCTGCCCCACCAGCTTGTCGAGCGCGATGCGCAGCGCTACGTAGGCCCCGGTGATGGATGCGGTGCGCGTGCCCCCGTCGGCGTCGATCACATCGCAGTCGCAGACCACCGAGATGGGCGCGCCATCGGCGTCGACCAGCTGACCCAGATCGACCGCCGCCCGCAGCGAGCGGCCGATCAGGCGCATGATCTCCTTGCCCCGCCCCCCCGGATCCCGGCGACCTCGGGGCCGCGTCGCGCCCGGAAGCATCGAGTACTGGGCGGTGACCCAGCCGCCCGAGCGCAGCCAGCTGGGCGCTTTGGGCTCCACGCTGGCGGTGCAGATGACTCGGGTGTTGCCCGTCTCGATCAGGGCCGAGCCCAGCGCGTTGCGGGTGAACCCGGGCACGATCGTGCACGGGCGAAGCTCGTCGAGTTGGCGTCCGTCGGCACGCATGGCAGGCGCACCGTAGCAGAACACGGAGGGGCGACCTGCACCCGCAGACCGCCCCTCTCCAGAAGGTCGAATCGAGGAGCTTACTCCTTCGCTTCTTCTTTCTTCTCGGTCTTGGCGTCGTCTTTGGCGTCGTCGGTCTTGTCGGCCGCGTCTTCCTTCTTGGCCTCTTCCTTCTTGTCGCAGGCGGGCGCGGACAGGGCGAAGGCGGAGAGCGATGCGGCGACGATGAGCTTGTTGAGTTTCATGCTTGTTGACTCCGTGGTGTGTTGAACGAACGGTGCAACCTGGCCAAACGTGCGGCCAAGCGAAAGGGTTTGCGAGCGGCCCTGGGGGCCGAGCGTCCGTTGGGACGGCTAAGATAGTGCATCGGTTTTGAAAAAACGAATGATCGACCACGCCGGGTGCGGGTCGGTTCCGGCCGCGCCCGCGGCGGTGTCAGTCGTACGTGCAGCCCCAGATCTTGCTGGTCTTCTTGACGGCTTCGAGCGCCGCGGTGCAGCCCTGCTCGAGGGCATCTTTCTCGGGGCCCTCGGACTGGGTCTTGAAGCGCTCGGCGCTCTTGGCGAGTCCCTCCTGCAGCGCAGTGCGCATGTTCTCCGGCGCGTGCTCCTCGATGCACTTGCCGTACTTCTCCAGGTACTCGTCGCACACCGCCACGCCGATGGTCACAGCGTCCGCGGGCTTTGCGCCCTCGTCCGCCGCTTCGGCTGCTTCGCTGGGGGCGTCGTCCGCGTCGGCCGCGTCGTCCGCGTCGTCCGCATCGTCGGCCGCCGCGTCCGCGTCGGGATCGGCCTTCGCTTCAGCCTTCGCTTCAGCCTTCGCTTCGGCCTTCGTGTCCTTCTTTTCGTCCTTGGCCGCGTCGTCGCAGCCTGTGGTGAGCATCAGCGACGCGGCGAGCGTCGCGAGAATCCCGATTCGAATTGCGTTCATCAGAGGGTCTCCAGGGGTCCGGCGCACGGTACTGCAACCTCCCGGCGTCGTTCAATGCACGAAGACCGCGTCCGCCCAAGTGGGATTCCTCAACCGCCGCCGAGCCCCCGACACCGAGCAGCCCCCTATCCTGCCCGCGATGACGCAACGCAGCGACGCCCATCTGGTCCCCGTGTTCCAGCCCGACCCTGCAGGTCCGCTCCGCGCCCTGGTGGTCGCCGGCGCGTGCGGCAACGTCGGGTTCGGCAAGCTCGGACAGTTCGCGCGCCTGCTGGCACCCAAGGGAATCCCGGTCATCGCGCTCGACCTTTCCGAGGCGGTGCACGGCGTCAAGGAAAAGCTCGAGGCGGCCTATGGCGGTCGCTTCGACGCCGACGCCACGCGAACGATCTTGGACGGTGTGACGATCGTGCAGGGCGGCATCGAGGACCTGCCAGCGGACATGAAGGTCGGCTTCGTCTTCGAAGCCATCCCCGAGCGCCTCGACATCAAACACGCCTTCTATGCCGCCGTCCGGGCCCGCGACCCCGAGGCATTCATCTTCTCGGCCACCAGCGGCTTCCCCAGCACCATGCTCTTCGAGGGGCTGCAGGGCAACGAGCGCTGCGGGGTCATGCACCCATTCTTCCCGCACCTGACCAACAAGCTGTGGGAGGTCCCCGTGCGCGGCGCGGTCACGGGCAAGACCGAGTTCAAGGCGATCAAGCGCTTCTTGGGCGGGTTGGGCATGAACCTCATCCCCACCGCGGACGTCCCGTCGTTCGCAGCCGACCGCTTGTTCTGCGGCATGATGCTCGAGGCCGTTCGCATCCACGACGAGCTCGGCCTCTCCCCCGCGCAGGTCGATGACGTCTGTAAGAAGACCCTGGGGACCTCACCGTTCTTCGTGCACAACCTGATCCCCGGGGCGAACTACCTTTCGGCACACTGCATGGAGCTGATGCGCAGCGAGGTCGACAGCTCGATGTTCGCCATCCCCGAGGCCTGGAAGGCCTACATCGAGGACCCGCACAAGCAGTGGCCCTACGAGCGGGGAGAGCGCTGCCCGCCGGACAAGTTCGACGCGGCCCGGACCCGCATGCTCGGCATGTTGATCAGCCTGACCGCCTACATGCTCGAGCACGAGATCGCGAGCCTGGATGCGATCAACTTCTTGTCGGAGAACGCGCTGGCCTTCCGCCAGGGCCTGCCCGCCCTCATCCAGACGCTCGGCTTCGAGCAGGCCACAGCGCTCGCGCAGACCTTCTTGCGCGAGCAGAACATCACCAAGGCCGACGAGGTCGCGCCGTTGGGCATCCTGGCCGAGGACGGCAAGGCCGCGTGGTGGAACGCCTATGTGCACACGAGCGTGCACGAGGGGGTCGGGCTGCTGTCGATCAAGCGCATGACGATCAGCCACACCTTCATCGCGGAGTTGGACCGCGCCCTGAGGGCACTGCAGGCCGACGACGCGGTCACTTCGATCGTCATCGCGCCCGACGGAAGCTTCAGCCGAGAGTTCGGCCACGGCGCGGACCTGCAGGCCTTCGTCCCGGTGCTGGGCGACCAAGACGCGGCGCTGGGCCTCATCGAGGGCTGGAAGAAGACCCTGGGTCGGCTGCGCGGCGGCAAGCCGACCGTGGCCGCCCTGGTCGGCCGGGTGCTCGGCGGTTCCCTCGAGCTCGCGCTGAGCTGCGACGCCCGGATCGCGGGCAAGCGGACCCGCCTGCAGTTCCCCGAGACCACCGTCGGCGTCATTCCGGGCCTCGGCGGCTGCCACAACGCGCACCGCTCCAGCACCGCCGAGCACGCTCCGCGGATCAACGAGATCCTGCTGACCGGGCACGGTTTCGGCGCCGACGAGGCCAAGTCGATGGGCCTGGTCAGCGACGTCGTGCCGATCCCCGAGCTGCCCGCGGCCAGCATGGCCCTCGCCGCTTCCCTGGCTTCGGGGAAGACGCCGATGCCGTCATTCCGCCGAGACGGCGCGAGCACCAGCGTCGATCGCAGCGTGGCGCGCACCAACGAAGCTGGCCTCCCGCTCGACGCCGACCTTCGGGCCCTGCTGGCCGAGACCATCGAGCAGGCCAACGCGCTGCCCTACGCCGAAGGATCGGCGCTGGAGGCCAAGAACGCCGCCAAGAGCCTGGCGATGAGCAGCAGCGCGATCGGGGTCAAGGCCATGCTCCGCGGCAAGCCGGCCCAGTTCGAGAACCCGCTGACGTAGCGGGCGCGAAGCGAGCTGGGAGGAGCCGGCGAGACACCTCGGGGTGCTCGCCGGTTTCTCCGTGGCCGCGGAAACCTGGCGTCCGGCGTCTGCCTCTATTGCAGGGCAAGAGGTTTCAATGTCGGATTTTGCTCAGTTCTACCAACAAGGCGGGGTGTTCATGCACCCCATCACACTGCTCGCCCTCGCGACCGCGGCGTTGCTCGCCAGCCGCGCGCTCGGCATTCGAGGCCTCGTCAAGGCGGTGACCGCGGGCAAGCGGCTGGCTGCGGCCCCCGACGATCGGCTCACGCTGGGCCTCATCGTCACCGCGCTCATGCTCGGCATGCTCGGGACGACCTTCGGCATCATCGAGACGTGCGCCGCTCTCCGCTCGGTCCCGCCCGAACAACACACGCTGGCGGTGGCGCGCGCCATTCCGCTCGCGCTGGCGACGCTGGCCTGGTCGCTGTTGGTGGGTGCTCCGCTGGTCCTGGCCCGCGCGGTGCTCGGCGCGGTCGAAGGCCGTCTGCGGACGCTCGCGGCCCCAGCCTGACCCGGCCTGACCCGGCTCAGTTGGGGGTGATGTAGACGCACCACGCCTCGAGGTCGCCATGGTTGTCGTAGTTCGAGTCGTCGAACACGCTCAGGGTCCAGGTGCCCATGGTCCCCTCGCCCGCGAAGGCCCCCAGCGACTGCAGGGGCGTGACCGGCCCCTCGATGCCCGGTGTGCCCACACAGTCCGGCGCCGCCGCTGCCTCGTCGCTGAAGAACGCGAACACGTCATCGCTGAAGCTGCAGGTGTCGTCGATGAGCTGGACCTCGGTGCTGGCAGGGCTCGACAGCGACACCTCGAGGTCCCCGTCCCAGGTGTGCGAGATGTCCACGAAGACGTCGACGTCACCGACGGTCAGATTCTGCGTCACCGTCACCGAGTCGAGCAGCGGCACCGTGGTGGGGATGTCGGCCCCGGGCGAAGAGCAGTACGCCAGCACGGCGTCGCTGCACGCCGAGGTGTCCAGCGTGCAGTCGCCCTGACAGGCGATCGAACCCCCGACGAAGCCCTGGGCCTCGCAGCTCGCGCCCGCAATCGCCGAGCCGTCGCAGACCTCGCCGGGCGCGACCGTGTCGTCGCCGCAGCCGGCGATGCAACCCCCGACGTCGAGGGTGCACGTGGCCGCGTCGCAGGCCAGCGTCCCGCCGCTGTAGCCAAAGTCCTCGCAGGTGTGGGCGCCGACGTCCGCGCCCTCGCACGCCTCGGTGGCCGGCTCGATCACGCCGTTGCCGCAGCCGGTGGCGATGCACCCGGAGACGTCGAACGTACAGTCCGCGGCGCACCCGAGGGTACCCGCGGCGAACCCCGGCAGCGCCGCACACGTCGCGCCTTCGAGGTCCGCGCCGTCGCAGGCCTCGCCGTACATCGCAACGTCGTCGCCGCAGCTGACGGGATCTTCGGACGACACGGTCAGCTCCACGCACCACGTCTGCAGCGTGCCGGCGCTGCCGGGGGTGTCGTCCCAGACCTGCAGCGTCCATGCGCCCACGGCCGGGGACCCCACGAGGTCGTCCAGCTCACCGGCGGGCAGCACCTCGCCATCGATCGCCGGCGCGAGGGCGGAGCACTCGAGCCCGAGCCCGTCGTCGGTGAACACGGCGTCGATGTCCGCGTCGCCGCTGCAGGGACCCTCGAAGAGCGCAACCGCCGTGCTTGCGTCGGGCCCCACGATCCGCGCGGACACCTCACCGACATCGGGATGGGTGAGCGTCAGGGGCACGTCGATGCCGACGACGAACAGCGCGCTCTCGACGTCGATCGCGTCGGTGTAGGGGTCGGTCAGCGGCGCGAGGACGTCGTCGATCGCGGCCGCCGGAGCGCTGCACGCCACCAGCTGATCGGTGCAGCCCGTGACATCGAGCGTGCAGTCGTCCGCGCAGACGACCTCGCCCAGCAGCGGACAGACCGCGCCGCCGAGCTCGGGCCCGTCGCAGGCCTCCCCCTCGTCGAGCACGTCGTTGCCACAGTCGGTCATCATGCCGGTCGTCCCGCTGGAGCTGGACGAGCTGGACGAGCTGGACGAGCTGGAGCTGGACGAGCCCGACGAGCTGGACGAGCTGGAGCTCGAGCTCGAACTGGAGCTGT
Source organism: uncultured bacterium (assembly GCA_963761755.1). GTDB lineage: Bacteria > Myxococcota_A > Polyangia > Nannocystales > Nannocystaceae > CAJXVA01. The sequence continues at coordinate 567,034 of CAVXIC010000008.1, read as the reverse complement.
CGAGGCGCCCGGTGGCGTCCGCATCGGTGGTGGACTCGGACTCGGTCTCGACCGCGGCCGTCGTCGTCGTCGTGCTCGAGTGCGCAGGTTCGGTCTGCGCGACGCTGGTGGTGCCCCCGTCGGCGGCGGTGGTCCCCGCATCGGCCGCATCGGCGCTGGTGTCCGGCGCGGTGGTCGGGCTGTTGGCGCCGCTGGAGGACTCGGCACCGGACCCTGGCGTGACGTCGTCGCCGCACCCGAGCCCCAGCAGGGCCCCGAGCACCGTCGCCGCGGCCCTACGCTGCGCCAAGGGGCGAGCCCTTCGTGTCTGCAACCTCACGCGACCTCAAGGCTACGCCACAGGACCGAGCGAGGACCAGCCGCGTCGTCGGACAAAGAAGCGCAAAACCGGGCCCGACCGCGGGGGACCCGCCGCCACGCCGCCCGAGTGTCCCGTGGTGAACCCCCTCGCCCGGGATCGCCAACGGGGTGATCAATCCGCGGAGAGGCCGCGCAGTCGGGCTCTGGCCGCTGCGGCGTCGCGCGTGCGCCCCGTCGCGTCGAGCATCGCCGCCCGCCGCGTCAGGAGCGTCTGGGCCTGATCGGTGTCCACCTCGGTCAGCCACCGCTCGAACAGCCGGTCGGCCTCGTCATCGGCCTCGCGCCGCTGGGCATGGCCGTAGGCTTCGCCCAGCATCGCCGCCCGCAGCGCCTTGCGGGTCCGCGACTCGTCCTGCCGGGCCAGGGCCACGGCCGCGTCTGCGGCAACCCGTGCGTCGCCCTCACGCCCTGCGGCCGCGAGCACGTAGGCCCTCGTGGCGTGCAGCGGCGCCGATGTGGGCAACGCTTCGATCGCCGCATCGAGCTCGCGCTCGGCCTCGTCCAGCGCGCCCGACCGCACCCCAACGAGGGCGAGCATGATGGGCGCGTCGCTGCGTCGGACGTCCTGCACCGTCTGCCGAGCGCCCTGCAGCCACACCGCCGCCTCGTCCCACGCATCGAGCTCGAACAACGCGTACCCCGTCAGCCACGCGGCGCGGCTGGTGGGGCCCGCTTCGAGCGCGAGCGGCCGGAGCACGGCGAGGGCCTCCCGGGGCCGATGCGCCTCCAGCCACGCGGCGCCCAGCTTCAAGCGCGCGTCGGCGGGGCCGCCGGGTCCGGCGAGTTCGGCGAAGAGCTGCGCCCACGCGAGGGCGTCGTCACACCCCCGATAGGCCAGCGCCAGTGCCTTCCCGACGTAGCCGTGCACGCCGTAGGTGGACCGAAGCGCCCGCAAGCGCGCCAGCGCCTCGGGGACGCATCGGCGCCCCATCCGGAAACTCGCCCCCAACCTGCGCGCCTCCTCGGAGACCTCGGCCGGCTCGGCCACCGGGGGCGACGCGGCCCCGGCAGCCGGCCCAGCCCCCAGCGCGCCGGGCCCAGCCCCCAGCGCGCCGAGCAGGATCAGTGCTGCACCACGACGCACGGCTGGCGCGAGTGTACCGCGGCGGCGTCCTCGGCCGCGCACGGAGGCTCGCGAAGCGCTCAGACGCTCGCGAAGCCGACCAGGGTGTCTCCGTCCCGGGTCAGCAACCGGGTGCGCCGCATGCAGTGGTCGGCGACCTCGGCCTGCAGCAGGGCCTCCACGACCTCGCGCGGGCGGACCCCGCCGTCGTTGCCCACGCGCAGCCGGAAGGTGAGCGCGCCGTCCTCCACCTTGGCGTCCATCAAGTACTCCCGGACGTCGATCGTCTTCTCCACCGCGGGGTCGGACTTCCGCAGCGGGCGACGCTTGCCGCCGCGCTTCTTTTTGTGCACGGCCCGGGTGATCGTGAGTTCGCCGCCGGCCAGTCGCGACGAGACGCGCTCGGGCGCCAGCGCCAGCAGCTCGGGGTCCAGCGTGACGGCGTAGTCCGCCGCCTCGATCAGCTTGGGCAGCTTGACCGCGCCCGGCGCGAGCAGATGGCCGCCGACGATCGCCAGCCCCGGAGGTGCGCTGTCGCGAATCCGCTGCACGACCGACGCACCCATTGCGGCGCGTTCGTCGTCGCTGAGCAGACCCGCGAGGTCTTCGCGCGACCGCGGCAGCAAGATGTCGATGTCGACGACCTCTTCGTCGGCCGCCATGCCCAGCGCCAACGCGGGGCCGAAGGTCATGCGCGGGATGGGGTTGTAGCCGCGCGAGAACGCGAGCCCGACGTCGGCGCGACGGAACATGCGCGGAAGGATGCGAAGCAGGTCGCGGTGGCTCAGGAAGCGCAGCGGCCCGTGTTTGCCGAAGACCAGCCGCAGGCGGGAGTGCGCAGCCTCGGCGTCGGCCTTCCATGCGTTGCCCTCCTCGAGGTTCGAGGAGGCCGTCCGGCCCACCAGCGCCGATGCCGGGACCAGATCGGGCCCCGCCTGCGAGGGATCGGCCGCGGGCCGGGCCTGGGCGGCCGAACGCAGGGAGCGCAGGGCCACGATCCGCTCGTCCCGCATCTCGCTCATGTCGCACGAGATCCCGCAGTCGTAGCAGACGAGCTTGCGGCGATCCGCCTGCGCGTCGGCCAGGTTGGTGTGGTGAACCTTGTCACCGGCCGCCTTGCCGCACGGGGGGGAGAGGCGGCTGCGCAGCGCCTTCTGGTACTCGGTGGCCAGGAAGCCCGGTTCCAGCCCGATGTCGATGTGATCCCAGGGCAGCCGCGCGTCCACGGGCAGCGTCCGCGTGTAGTGAGTGGGGTCGATGCCAGCCCGCTCGAGCGCGTCGAGCCAGCGGTCGAAGCTGAACACTTCCTGCCACCCATCGAACCGGGCGCCGGCCTCGTAGGCGAACTGCAGCGCCGCGCCGAGCTTGCGGTCGCCGCGGGCGAACAGGCACTCGAGCCAGCTGTCCTCGACGGTGTGCGTCTTGAGGGTCAGCTTGGCCTGCTTGGCCAGACCGCGCAGCATGTTCACCTTGGACTTGAGGTCCTCCATCGTGTCCATGGCCGCCCACTGGAAGGGGGTATGGGGCTTGGGCACGTGCTGCGAGACGCTGACGGTGATGTTCGGGGGGCGACGCATCCCGATCTCGCGGGCGATCGCCTTGATCCGCCGGCCCGTCTCGATGATGCCGACGACGTCCTCGTCGGTCTCGGTCGGCAGGCCCATGATGAAGTACATCTTCATGCGGTCGTAGCCGCGCTCGAAGATGCGCTGCGCCGAGTCGAGGATGTCCTGCTCGGTGACGTTCTTGTTGATCACGTCGCGCATGCGCTGCGTGCCGGCCTCGGGCGCAAAGGTCAGGCCGCTGATCCCCACCCGCTTGATCTCGTCGAGCAGATCGCCCTCGAGTCCGTAGGCACGCAGGCTCGCAATACCCAGCTTGACCTTGCGCTTGGCGAGCTCGGGGACCAGGTCCTTGATCAGCGGGTTGATGCAGGACAGGTCCGCGGTCGACAGGGCGGTGATGCTGGTCTCGTTGAAGCCGCCGGCCTCGATTCCGCCCAGGACGGCCTTCTTGACGGCCTCGGGGCTGCGCTCGCGGACCGGGCGGTAGATGATCCCCGCTTGGCAGAACCGACAGCCCTCGGTGCACCCGCGGGTGACCTCGACCGAAGCCCGGTCGAAGATCGCCTCGGCGTAGGGCACGGGGAACCGCTCCGGGAACGGGAACGCGTCGAGGTCGCGTACGAACACGCGCTGCACCGTGAGGGCGACCCCGGCGGCCTCTCCGGCTTCGGAGAGCCCGGTGACGACCTGGAGGCCGGTCCGCGCGTCGTCCTCGACCACGTACATCGCCGGCACGTACATGCCCGTGGTGCGAGCGATGGCCGCCAAGACCTCGGCGCGGGACGCTCCAGCGCGACGCAGCCCGCCGATGGTTCGCAGCAGGCCCGGCAGCACCTCTTCGGCCTCGCCGACCAAGAACGCGTCGACGAAGTCGGCCAGCGGCTCTGGGTGGGTGGCCGTCGGGCCCCCCGCGAGCACGATGGGGTCGGCGTCACCGCGGGCGTCGGCGCGGTAGGGGACGCCGCCCAGCTCCAGGTTGAGCAGCACGTTGGTGTAGCACAGCTCGTACTGCAAGCTCACGCCGACCACGTCGAAGGACGACAGCGGCCGGTGGCTCTCCAGGGAGATCAGCGGCAGCTCGCGGGCGCGAAGCTCGGCCTCCATGTCGACCCACGGCGAGAACGCTCGCTCGCACACGAGGTCGTCTTGACCGTTGATCAGATCGTAGAGGATCCGGGTGCCCAGGTGGCTCATGCCGACCTCGTAGATGTCCGGGAACGCGAGGACGAAGGTGCAGGCCTTGCCGGCGTGGTCCTTGAGCACCTGCTGCTCCTCGCCGCCCAGGTAGCGGCCCGGCTTCTGAACGCTGGTGAGGAACGCGGCGTACGGGTGGTCGGACAGGGCGGCCGCGGTGATCGCAGGGGGCTCGATGCGTCCGGAGGTGCTCATGGCCGCATCTACTGCCACAGCCAGGCCCGCAGCGCCAACGCCCTGCCCATCTGGACGGCATCTTCACCGCCAGACCGACCGAAACGCTGCGACGATGCAGCACCCCCCTTGCGCGTCTGCTGCGCCGGTTTACCATGGCGGGGCACCGTGAAGGACCTCTACGACACCTTGGGGGTCGGACGCGACGCCTCCGCATCCGAGATCAAGAAGGCCTACCGCGGGCTGACGCGCAAGTTCCACCCGGACAAGAACCCGGGCGACAAGGCCGCCGAGGAACGCTTCAAGGATGTCTCGGGCGCCTACGACGTCCTGTCCGATACCGAGCGCCGCAAGCTCTACGACGAGTTCGGAGACATGAGCCTCACCCAGGGCTTCGATGCCGGACGCGCGCGGGCCTACAAGTCCAGCCAGCAGCGATCTTACGCGGGCGCCAGTCAGTTCTCCGATGGCGGCTTCCCCATGGACGACGCCTTCTTCGAGAACGTCGGCGACGCCAGGGCGACCAGCTTCGATGACCTGCTCGGTCGCCTCTTCGGCGGGGGCCGGGTCCGGACCGGTGGCAGCCCCCAGCCCCGCGCCCGCAAGGGTGCCGACATCACCGGCGAGATCTCGGTCGGTTTCAACGACGCGCTTCAGGGCACGACCGTCCCGCTGCGCATCGAGTCTGCCGACGGCACCGCCAGCACCCTGGACGTGAAGGTGCCCGCGGGCATGAAGGACGGGGGCAAGCTGCGCCTGCGCGGCAAGGGCGGCGCAGGCGCACCGCCCGGCGACATCATGCTCACGGTCCGCGTCGGGACCCACAAGCTGCTGGAGCGCGAGGGCAACGACCTGCGCCTGCGCCTGCCGGTCACCGCGCTCGAGGCGTACCGCGGCGGGCCGATCGACGTGCCCACCCCGTGGGGCACCGTCACGGTCAAGCTCTCGCCGGGCTCTCAGAACGGCCAGACGCTCCGCCTGCGCGGCCGGGGGATCCGACCCGGCGGCGACAAGCCCGCCGGGGATCTGCTGGTCACGCTCGACGTGCGCATGCCCGAGGCCGGCGACGAGCGCCTGCTCGAGGCGCTCGTCGACCTGCAGGGCAGCGCCAATCCGCGGGCCAGCCTGGTGCTGTAGGGCCCCCGCTAGCGCGCGCGGCCGCGACCGAGTCCCCCCAGGACGGTGGGGATGAGCACCAAGGTGATGAGGGTCGAGGCTCCGAGCCCGCCGAGGACCGCCCGCGCCATCGGGGCCTGGGCGTCCGCCCCCTCCCCCACCCCCAGCGCCAGCGGGAACAACGCGATGACGGTGGTCAGCGTCGTCATCAAGATGGGGCGCAGCCGCAGCCGGCCCGCCTCGAGTGCGGCCTGAACCCGGCCCACCCCTTCGGCCTGCAGACTGCGCGCCCGATCGACCAGCAAGATCGCGTTGTTGACCACTATGCCCCCCAGCATGATGCAACCGATGTAGGACTGGACGTTGAGGGTGGTGTCGGTCGCCCACAGCACCCCGAACACGCCGATCGCCGCCACCGGCACCGAGAGCATGACGACCAGCGGATCGGTCAGCGACTCGTACTGCGCAGCGAGCACCATGTAGACCAGGGCCAAAGAGAGCACCAGCGACAGCAGCAGCTCCTCGAACGCGTCCTTCTGCTGCTCGAAGGCGCCGCCGACCCCGAAGGTGTACCCCTGCGGACGCGGCAGGGAGCGCAGCGCCGCCTGAGCGTCGGCGGCGACCGAGCCCATGTCTCGCCCGGCCACGCCGGCCTTGATCGTCACGGCGCGCTGCTGGGCGCGACGGCTGACGACGATGGGGCCCAAGGTGGGCGTGGTCTGAACGACCGAGCGCAGCGCGACGGCCGAGCCGTCGGGCGCGGACACGGTCAGGTCCAAGACCTCCTCGAGCGTGACGTGCTCGACGTCGGCGAGCTGCACCAAGATTCGGTAGGCGTTGCCGCGATCGCGAAAGTCGCCCGCGTCGGCGCCCGACACCGCGATCTGCAGCGCCTGCGCGACGTCGCGAGGGCTGAGGCCGAGCGCGGCCGCCCCGTCGCGATCGACGTGCAGCTGCGCCGTGGGCACCCCCGGATCGAGGTCCACATCCACATCCGTGACCCCGGGGATCTGGCGGATCTCGGCCACCGCCGCGGTCGCGAGCTGGTCGAGCACCTCGAGGGACCACCCGCGCACCTCGACCTCCAGGCCGTCGTCTTGGCCCAGGACGCGCTCGAGCAGGAACTGGCCCTGGGGAGCCCGCGTGCGCACGGTGAGCCCCGGCACCGCGGCCTCGAGGGCCTCGCGAAGCTCGGCGGCGATCTCGGTGTTGGACGCCTCGCGCGCCGTGGCGGGGCTGAGCGTCAGACGAATCTCTCCGGCGTAGGCGTCGGCGGGGTTGCGTCCGGACCCTCCGACGCTGACGACCGAGGCCACGGTGTCCGGGACGCGCGGGTAGATCTCCGCCTCCAGGCGTTGAATCTGCCGATCGAGCAGGTCCAGGCGCGTCCCGACCGGCATCTCCGCGGTGATGCGGACCTCGCCCTCGTCCGAGGGCGGCAGGAACTCGGTGCCCAGCGCGTCCAGCAGCACCACGCTCGCCACCACGGCGACGGCTGCCATCGTGAACGTGGCGGCACGGTGCCGGAGCGCGCCCGCGACGACCGCGACGTAGCCGTCCTCGATCCGCGTCTGTGCGGACGCGGCAGCCCGCGCGAGCCGCCCCGCAGCCAGCTGCCGCCCCGCCAGCAGTCGCGCGGCCAGCATGGGGACCAGGGTCATCGACACCAGCAGCGAACACCCCAGCGAGAAGGCCACGACGACCGCGAGGTCGGAGAACAGCGCCCCCACCACCCCCTGCACGAAGACCAGGGGCAAGAAGATGACCAGCGTGGTGATCGTGCTGGCCGTGATCGCCCCGGCGACCTCTCCGGCACCCTGTGTCGCGGCCGTGGTCGCCGCTTCCCCTCGCTCTTCGCGGCGCCGATAGATGCTCTCGAGCACCACGATCGAGTTGTCCACCATCATCCCCACGCCCAAGGCCAGCCCGCCCAGCGTCATGAGGTTGAGGGTGAAGCCGGCGAACTGCATCAGCGTGAAGGTGGCCAGCATCGAGATCGGGATCGCGATCGCGACGACCAGCGTACTGCGGAGGCTCCGCAAGAAGAACAGCAGCACCAAGACCGCCAGCGCGATGCCGTACCCCACCGAGGCGATGACGTTGTCGATCGAGCGCTCGATGAAGTTGCCTTGGTTGACGACCGGCAAGACCTGCAGCTGGGGGAAGTCCTCGTTGATCGCGTCGACCTCGGCCAGCACCGCCCGAGAGACCTCCACGGTGTTGGCGTCGGACTGCTTGCGGATCGCCAGCCGCAACCCCCGCTCGCCGTTGATCCGCGCCAACCGATCGCGCTTGCGGTAGGTGTCCCGGACCGTCCCGAGCTGCTCGACGCGGACCGACGCGCCACCGCGAAGGACGACCGTGGTCCGGCGGATCTGATCCAGATCGACGAACTGCGCCGGGGCCCGCAGGGTGACTTCGTCATTGCCCTGCTCGATCGATCCTGCGGGCAGGTCGAGGTTGGCCCCCCGCAGTGCGTCGACGATCGCGTCGAGCGGAACGCCGAGCGCCCGCAGGCGCTGCGGGTCGAGTTCGAGCCGCACCTCACGCTCGAATTCCCCCCAGGGGTCGACCTGCGCGACGCCGGGGATCTGAGACAGGCGTGCCCGCAGCTGCTCGTCGACCACGGTCGTGAGTTCGACCGGATCGAGGTCACTGGACACGCCCAAGATGACGACCGGGAAGCTGCCGACGTCGAACTTGGACACCCGCGGGCGCAGGATGTCTTCGGGCAGCTCGTTGATCTCCTCCTCGAGCTTCGACTGCACGTCGATCGCGGCGGTGTCGATGTCGACGCCCCAGCCGAAGGTCACCTTGACGCTGCTGTTGCCCTCCGACGAGGTCGACTCGAGATCCTCGACCCCAGGCACGGTCGCGACGATCTCCTCGACCACCGTGGTGACCTGCTGCTCCATCACCTCGGGTGAGGCGCCCTCGTACTCGGTGCGGACGGTGATCGTGGGCAGCTCGATCGCGGGCAGCAGATCGACCTTGAGCCGGACGAGCGAGAACAGCCCGAGCACCACCACGATGAGGGCGAGCATCGTCGTGAACACCGGACGCTCGACGCTGAAGTCCGCGAGCTTCATGAGGCCCCCGCGGGCGCGCCCTCGATCACCCGAACCGCATCTCCGTCCTCGAGCGTCTCGATGCCCAGCAGCACCACCGCCTCGCCGAGGCCCTCGCCCCCGGCGGCCTCCACCGCGACCTGGTCCTCGGCGCGGCCGAGGATCTTCACCGGGCGCGCCCGCGCCACCCCGCCCTCGACCGCGAACACCACCTGGCGCCCCGCTCGCTCCACCACCGCGTCGGCGGGCACGCTCAGAGCGTCGGGCAGCGCGTCGAGGACGGTGCTGACCCGAACGAACATGCCGGGGGTGAGCTTCGCCTGCGGGTTGGGGATCCGCATCTCGACCCGAGCCTGCCGAGACCCGGCGGACAGCACCGGAGCCACGCGGTCGACCTGCCCCTCGAAGACGGCGTCGGGCAGGCTGTCGGTCTGGACCCGCACGCGCTGCCCCTTGCGCAGCCGCACCAGGTCGCCTTGGGTCGCGTACACCACCACCACGACCTCCGAGACGTCGACGACGGTGACGACCGGCGCGTTGGGCGAGACGGTCTCGCCCGGATCGACGTGGCGAACGCTCACCACCCCCACGTTCGAGCCGCCCTCCCACTGGGCGACGATCCGCGCCTCCTCCACCCGAGCCGCGGCGGCCTGGACCTGGGCCCCGGCGCGCGCGGCCTCGGCCTTGGCCACCGCGACGTCCCCCTCGGCGTCGAGCTTCTCGGCCCGCAGGGTGTCGAGTTCCTGGGTCGAGGTGATGCCGCGTTCGGTCAGCGCCTCGACCCGATCGAAGTTCCTTCGCGCGATCTCCAGCGCGTTGACGGCGGCGAGCCGACGCGCCGCGACCACGCCCAGCTCGGCCTTGGCCACCGAGAGTTCGCGCCGCAGCGTGGTGTCGTCGATGCGACCGATCACCTGCTCGCGCGCCACCGTGTCGCCGAGATCGACGTCGATCGAGCGGATCCTGCCCCCGACGCGGGGCGCGGCGACGAACGACGCGGCGGCCTCGAGGGTCCCGGTGTACTGCCGGCGCACCTCGAACGTGCCCTGGCGCACCCGGGCGAGCTCGACGGCGGTCGGGCGCAGCGAGGTCCCGCTCGCCACCGCCGGCGTCTCCGTGCCGCCGGAGCGAGCCCACCACGCGCCGCCCAGCAGCGCCCCCGAGGCGACGAGCACGCCGAGCCAGACCCCGACCGTGCGCAGCGGGGAACGCTCGACCTGGGTGGGCGCGTCCATCGCGGCCACTGTAGGACATCGTCGGGGCACACGCCCACCGATGCCGCCCCCCGCGGGGCCACAATGGACGCGAGCGGAGGCGCCGCGGGCGTGGTAGAGGCATGCCATGGCCACGCACCTGCCCGTCGTGACGCCCGAGGTGACGCCCGAGCGCCCGCGCAAGCGCCACCCCAAGTGGCTGCGCGTGCCGATGCCCGCCGGCGAGGGATACACCGACCTTCGCAAGCGGGTCAAAGAGCTCCAGCTCCACACCGTTTGTCAGAGCGCCAGCTGCCCCAACATCGGCGAGTGCTGGAACAACCGCGCGCTCACCATCATGATCCTCGGGGACATCTGCACCCGATCGTGTCGGTTCTGCGACGTCAAGACGGGGCGCCCGCTGCCGGTCGACGAGGGGGAACCGCACCGCGTCGCCACGATTTTGGGCGAGCTCTCGCTGCGACACACGGTGATCACCTCGGTCGACCGCGACGACCTGCGCGATGGCGGCGCGTCCGTATGGGCCCAGACGCTGCAGGCCTGCCACACGCAAGCCCCGTGGATGACGGTCGAGGTCCTCGTCCCAGACTTCAAGGGCAGCCTGCAGGACACCGACGTCGTCCTCGACGCGGGTCCCGACGTGTTCGCCCACAACCTCGAGACCGTGCCCCGACTGAGCAAGCAGGTCCGGGTGCAGGCCCGCTACGACCGCAGTTTTTCGGTGCTCGAGCACGCGGCCGCCCGGGGAGCCCTCACCAAGACCGGGCTCATGCTCGGCTTGGGCGAGCGGCTCGACGAGGTCAAGGAGGTCATCGACCAGCTCGGGGACAAGGCGCTGACCATCCTCACCCTGGGTCAATACCTGCAGCCCAGCCGCAAGCACCTGGAGATCGATCGCTACGTGCACCCCGACGAGTTCGCCGAGCTCGCCGACTACGCGCGCGCTCGCGGCATCGCCCACGTCGAGGCCGGGCCCCTGGTCCGCAGCAGCTATCACGCGGAGGGACAGGCGGAGCTGATCCGTCGCCTGCAGCGCGACCGCGGCACGATCGGCTTCGCCAGCCTGCGGCCCGAGCTGTCGCCCCCGGGCTGAGGGGGTCGCCCTCAGTCCCGAGGCAGCCGAAGCTGCACGCCGAGCATCCCCGCAAGCTCGACGCCGCCCGCGCGCGCCACCACGCCCTCACCGGCCGCGTCGCGAACGATGAGCACGCCCGGCGAGCGCTGGATCTCGGCGCTCCCCGAGACCTCCAGGTCGAGCCCCACCCAGATCGAAGGGCCGCGGGGTCGCTGCCACACCCGCACCGCCGGACCCGCCGCGACCGCGCCTCCGAGCAGGGGCGCACCGCTGCGAACACCTCCTGCAGGGGCACGGACCGGCGCGCTGAGCCACAAGGGCTCGACGAACGGGCCGGCGACGATCTGCAAGGACCATCCGCGCGCGGGCGCGAACGCGTAGCCGGCCCGAGGCCACAGGCGCAGTCGCCCGACGGAGAGGCCGTCGGCGGACCATCCCGAGCCCCGCACCTCGCCGCCCAGCACGAGTCCGGTCCGGGCCGCCCACGCCACCGCGATCGCGCCGCTGGCCCCGGCGATGCTGGGCGCGGCGCCCACCAAGCCGCCGACGAGACCACCACCGACGGTGAGGTGCAGCGCGCCCGACGGCTCGGGCAATGGGGTGTCCGGGGGCGTTTGGGGCTCGGGCTCGGGTTCGGGCTCCGGCTCCGGGTCGGGCTCCGGCTCGGGGGTCTCGAGCGTGGGCTCCGGCTCGGGCTGAGGGATCGGCACCGACGTCTGCGTGGGCGCGACCTCTTGCCTCTCGATGCCCTCCACCAAGTTGGCGACCGCCCCCGCGAGCACCCGCGCGCGCTCGCCTTGGGGAGGTTGCAGCACCGTGCGTTGGTACAGCCGACCGTCGGAGACGATTACGCGCAGGGTGAAGGCACCATCGGTGCCCGCCTCCGTCCCCACCCACAGGAACGCGAGCGGGGCGTCCTGCGGCGCCCCAAAGGTCGAGATCGTGCGCCCGGGCAGCCGAAGGGAGAGCTCCTCCTTCAACCCACGCACGGGCCCATCGAGCACGATGGGAAGCTCGTGCATGCCCACGTCCGTGGCGTCGGGCTCGCGACGCGGCTGCGCTTGGCCAGGGGCGAGAACCGCCAGCGCGAGCGCGACCGACAACATGGTGCCCAGTGTACCCAAAAGACAGGCCCTGCCCGAACCGCCTACCGACGACCGAGCGCGGCCTCGGCGTCCGCGCGGAACGTGCCGCTGGGGCGGTCGTGCAGGTACCGTGACCAACAGCGCGTGCGCGCCTCCCCCTGCGCCGCCCGACACAGGCCAGCCCGAGCATCGTCGACATAGCGGCCCTTGGGGAACCGCTGCGCGTATCGCCGCCAGTATCTGCGCAGACCGGCCTGGTCGCCCTCGCGTCGGGCCAGGGTGAAGAGGTCTCCGTAGGCGATGTCGGCCCGCTGCCCTCGGCCGCCGCGCGCCACCACCCGCTCGAACAAGCGTCGCGCTCGGCCGAGATCCCCGGACGCCCAGGCATCTCGGGCCAACGCATCGAGCTCGGCCAGCGAGCGCCCAGCGGCATGCCGGGCTCGAGGAGCATTCAAAGCATCCGCAGCATCCAGAGCATCCGCGTCGGTCGAGCCCTCCTCCTGCGTCGGCTCGAGCGGGGGTCCCTCGGGCTCTCCCTCGGGCGCCAGGGACGGGCCCGCGTCGTCCTGCGGCGCGGGTGTGGTCCGTGGGACGGATCGCCGGGGCCGGGTTGCGGCCTGGGACGACGGATCGGGTGTGGTCCGGTCCGCCGCGGCCGAGACCGGATCGCCGGCCCGCCGAAGACCCGTCGCGTTCCACGCGGTCGACCCCAGCCACAGCGCCAGCGCCGCTGCGAGGGCCACGACGGCGCCCAGTGCCACCACCCACGCCCCGCGACGCGGCGACGCCTCCCCCTGCAGCGCACGCATCGGCGGAGGCTCCACCACCCCCTGCTCGGCGACGAAGCGCGACGCGTCGTCGAGGAAGTCCTCGAGGGTGCCGAAGTTCAGGCGAGCCCGCAGCTCATCGTCATCGGCCGGAAACGCCTGGGCGTCCTCGATCTCGTCGTCGCTGGGGCCCGCGCTGGACAGAGACTGCGCGCGCCGAAGCACGTCCGCAAAGTCTCCGGGCGGCGCCGCAGCGGCCTCGTCGAGCCACGCGTCGATCCCGGCATCGAACCGATCCTCAGGAGGATTCTCATGGGGATTCTCTTGGGGATTCTCTTGGGGATTCTCCTGAAAGCTTGGCGACTCCCGAGGGTCCTGGCGATGGTCGGTCACGCGTGTACCTCCCCAGGGCTGGACCAGCCCAGCGCGCGCAGCCGCGCCTCCACGTGCTGGCGCGCGCGATGGGCACGGACCCGGACGGCGCCCGGCTCGATGCCCAAGCGCGCCGCGGTCTCCACGGCGCTGCGCCCTTCCACGTAGCGCAACACGAAGGCCTCCCGCAGAGACTCCGAGAGATCTTCGAGCACGGTGAAGAGGACCTTGGCCCGCAGCTTGCCTTGGTGCGCGCGATCGAGCTGCCCTGCCCGCAGATCACGGCACGCCTCGAGCAACTCGAGCTGTGCGGCAGCGCGCCCGGCCCGCTCTTCACTGCGCCAGTGGCTCCTCGCCACGTTGAGCGCCACGCCGTGCAGCCAGGTGCCAAAGCTCGACCTGCCGGTGTAGCCGGCGATCGCGACCATGGCGCGGGCGAAGGTGTCCTGCGCGAGGTCCTCGGCGACGTCGCGGCGACCGACCAGCGCGCACAGGTGACGGAGCACCGAGGCGTAGTGCTTGCGGTACAGCAGGTTCCACGCAATGAGCTCGCCCTCGCGCGCCCGGTCGACCACCGCGGCGTCCCCGGAGGCGACCGGCGGGTCTTCCGATCGCAGCGGGACGACCTTGGCGGTGGCACGAGCGGGATCCATGACGAGGGCTCAGGGGTCAGTGGTCTGGGGCCAGGCGATCGTTACAGAGAAAAGCGCCGGGGTCGCGCTCCGTCGGTCAGGGGCACACGTTGCCATCGGGCACACACTGCAGGGCGCTGCTCCCCTCGACCGAGGTGCGCTCCGCGCAGGAGAACACATCCCCCGGACAGGAACGCCCGCATGCGCGCAAACAGACGGGCTCCTGACCGCGCGCGAGCAGCACGCACAAATCCGTCGGCCCGCCGCACTCCGCGTCGGTGGCGCAGGGGCCCTGGCACAGCTCCGCCGGAGAATCCCCGCCCGAGGCCTCGGTGGTGTCGCTGCTGCTGCCACCGCTGCTGCTGCTGCCGCCCGTCGACGAGGACCCGGTGGGGTCACTCCCCGTCGAGTCCCCAGCGCTGCCCGAGTTCGACCCGATGCCCGAGGACTCCGAGGCCCCCGAGGGCCCCGAGGTCATGGGCGTGAGGGCGGTCGAGCCGGTGCTGCCCTGCCCGGTGCTCGAGCCCTCTCCATAGACGTACTCGTTGACGCAGCCAGCCGCCGCGAGCAGGGCGGCGACGGCAAAGAGGCGAGTCAGCACGGACGGCACGCTGCCATCATCCTACGATACGGCGGCGCCGCATCCCGAGCAGGCCGACGAACAGCGCGACCGCCATGCCGGGGCCGTTGCTGCTCCCGACGCTGCAGGCTGCGGTCTCCTGCCCGGGGTCCGCCTGGCCCTCTTGCGAGCCGTCGCTTCCACCGGTGCCCGCGCCCGTCTCGCCGCCACCCTCGGGTGCCGGCCCGGCGCTGGTTGTTTCGGTGCCGCCGGCGTCCTCGGCTCCGGCCCCACCGGAGTCCTCGCTCGCGCCGCTGGTCTCCCACCAGCCTCCCGTCGAACCAGCGGAGGTCGCCCCCGTGGTCCCGACGTCCGTATCCGCATCGGTGTCGGTGTCGGTCTCGGTCTCGCCGCCCGTCCCGCCGCCCGTCTCCCCAGCCGACTCTCCGGCGCTCTCTCCAGCCGACTCTCCGGCGCTTTCTCCAGCCGACTCTCCGGCGCTCTCTCCAGCCGACTCTCCGGCGGATTCACCGCCACCGCCACCGCCACCGCCAAATGCGACCTGCGGTGCGACCGCGAAGAGGGTGAGCGAAAGGGAGGAAAGAATGCAAAGTCTGTTCATGTCGGTGCCCGTGTCCTCGTTGCCGTGTCCGGCTTCGCGGGTTCGTGGCGTCCGAGCCATGCTTCGTTACATCTTCTTTTGTCGCTGCGCGATCGCGGCCCGGATGGTGGCCAAGGCCTCGGGGAGCCGCTTCTTTGGGATGTTGACCCGCGTGGGCATGCCGCCGCCGAGCGCGAGCAGCTCGACGAAATCGAGCCCGCTCTCGAACGGGGCCGCGATCGTGGCGTTGCCGGCGTCGACCACCACCGACACGGTGGCGACCTGCTGCCCGAGCAGGAGCAGCTCCGTCTTGTCGCAGGCCGGAGCGTCCGACCCGATCTCGACGTACGCGATGCCACCGTGGACCGCGTAGCCTTCGGCCAAGGTCTTGGACGCGTCGGCCATGCGCCGAAAGTCCGCCGCCGCCTCGATGACCGCGTCTCGCTCGACCCCCGGCCGCAGACCGCCCACGAGGTAGAGGACAACGCGTCGCTTGAGGGTGTCGTCCAGCCAGTGCGCGCGCAGAGCATGGTCGATGCGCTCGGCCTCCGGGGAGGCCTCGCCGATGCGCGTGTCGACCGCGCGAGCGTCGTCGTCGGCGCCTGGGTAGGGCTCCTTGCCGCCCAGGACCCACTTGGCCGCGGCGTACAGCCCGTCGAGATCGAAGTGGCAGAGCACCGTCTGCACCGGGCCCGTCCGCGCGACCATCTCCTCGTCGATCATCTCGGGGCACGCGCCGTGTTGGGCCTTGGTCGCCAACACGAAGCGATCGTCGGCCGCGAACTGGGCGTGCAGAGGGTGATCGTGGTGATCGACCCACTTGGCAAGGCGCGCGTCGAGGTTCTTGATGAACTTGCCGGTGGTCTTCTCGAAGCCCTTGCCGAGCCCCTCGGCGGCGAAGGCGATGTCCAGGACGACCACGCGCCCCTCGAGGCTTCCGGCCCGAGGCAGCTTGCGCGGTGACGCGAAGCGCAGCTGCGGCACGGTGGTCATCGAGCGCCTCCGGCCGCGAGGTCGTCGGCCGCCGCCTGCAGCTCGCCGCGGGCGTGGTCATCGCCCGCGGCGATCGCCGCCTCGATGCCCGCACGAAGGACCGCTGAGGCGTCGTCGCGGGCGCCGACGGTGACCAGCAGGTTCCCGTACATCAAGTAGGCGGGCACGTACCCGGGGTGCCGCTGCACCAGCGCGTCGAACGCTGCCCGAGCCTCATCGTGCTGCCCCTGCTTGGTCAGCTCCATGGCCAGGCCATACGCCGGGAACGGATCGTCCGGCTTGGCCGCCGCCATCTTGCGCAACATGCCCAGCCGGTCCATCCGCTGCACGTCCCTCCGGCCGGACTAGGCCGCGCCTTCGGTTTGAATCGGGTGTTCGGCCGCGTGCTTCTCGGCGTAGGCCTTGGCGTCCGCCGAGGACATGCCCAAGGCTTCCAAGAGCGCCGGCGTCTGGTCGTAGACGTGGGTCTCCTGCAGGTGCCCGACGAGCATCAGGTAGACCGCGACGTGGTGCGGCTCGTACTTGCCCAGCAGCATCGTCGCGCCTTCGCGCAGCTTCTCGGGCGAGTTGGTCTCGCAGAAGTCCTCGTCGGTCTCGCCCTGGTTGTGCTTGACCTCGAGAAAGTCCAGGTAGTCCACGAGCATCTGCCGGTGGTGGCGCATCAGCCATTCGATCAGGAACGCGAGCGCGAGCTGCTCGTTGTCCTTGTCGAACTCCGTGTCGAAGCGCTTGCGCCAGGCCTTGAGCCGCTGCGCGCGGGTGAACGCGGTGGAGGGCACACCGGAGTGGGACCCCCCCGCCTTGAGGACGGCGCGGACCTCTTTCCCGGAAAGCTCATCGTAGAACGCGTCGGTGCGCTCCTTGCCCAGGTGCTTGCAAATCTCGATCGGAATCATCGGAAGGGCGCGAACCTAACAGTCCCACGCGCCCACCGCCAGCATCCGCGCACACCGGGGATTTTCAGCCGTAGCTGTCGATGTACGCCTCGTAGCGGGCACGCAGGGCGGTGGTGACCGGGCCCAGGCCACCCTCGCCGACCGTGGCGCCGTCGATCGAGGTGACCGGCATGATGCCGCGCACGGAGCTGGTCAAGAAGACCTCGGAGGCGGCGCGAAGCGCATCGGGGTGCACGGTCGTCTCCGCGGCCCGATGCCCGATCTCTTCGGCGAGCTCGCGGACGACCTGGCGGGTGATCCCGGCGAGCAACCCTGCCCGCAGGTGCGGGGTACACAGCGTCCCGTCGATCACCGCGAACACGTTGCTCGTCGCGCCCTCGGCGACCTCGCCCGCGGAGGTGACCAAGATCGCGTCGTCCCCTCCGCGCCCGATCGCCTCGCGAAGCGCCATGATGTTGCTCAGGTAGTTCCCCGTCTTGATCCCCGGATCGACCAGACCGCCCCCGGCCTTGTCGACCTGGACGAGGACCGCCGCCAACCCCTTGGCGTAGGTGGCCTCGGAGGGGAGCTGCAGCGGCTGGGCGACGATGACGATGGTGGGCGCTTCGGACTGCCGGGGATCGAGCCCGATCGGCCCCTCGCCGCGCGTGATCATCAGGCGCACGTAGCTCTCGTCGTTTCCGGTCGCGGCGTGCGTCCGCGCGATGAGCTCACCGAGGGCGTCGGCGCCCAGCGGCAGGTCCATGAAGATGCCCTCGCCGCTGCGTGCGAGCCGCTGCAGGTGTCGCTGCAGCTCGACCGGCGTACCGCCGCCGGCGGTTCGCATGGTCTCGTAGACGCTGTCGCCGTACAGGAAGCCGCGGTCGAACGCGCTGACCTTCGCGTCGACGGGGTCGACGACGCGGTCGACGGTGGAGAGATAGACCTTCGTGCTGCTCATGGTGCGATGCCTCGATCTTCACTCTGCGTTCGCTGCCGCGCCTCGCAAACGCCAGACCGAGGTGAACCCCTCCCAAAAGATGCGCATCGACATCTTCGACTCGCCGCGCTCCCGGTCGGGAAACACGATCGGGACCTCCCGAATCGTGAACCCGGCCTGCAGCGCGCGGTAGGTGACCTCGATCTGAAACCCATAGCCCACGGTGAGGATCTGCTCGAAGGGCAGCGCCTCGAGGACCCGGCGCGTGAAGCACTTGAAGCCCCCCGTCAGATCCCGCACCCGCACCCCCAGGACGGTGCGGGCATAGAAGCTGCCGCCGCGCGAGAGCAGCAGCCGGTGCGGTCCCCACCCGACGATGCCGCCGCCGGGCACGTAGCGCGACCCCAGCGCGACGTCGGCCCCCTGCAGCGTGGCCTCGAGCAGATCGCCGAGGTAGCGCGCCGGATGGCTCCCGTCCGCGTCCATCTCGAAGATGTGCGTGAAGCGGTCGGGGTGCTGCAGCGCCCATTCGAACCCGTGCAGGTACGCCCGGCCCAAGCCCTCCTTTCCGCCGCGGTGCAGCACGTGCACCCGCGCGTCCCGAGCGGCCCAGGCGTCCGCGATCGCGCCGGTACCATCGGGGCTCGCGTCGTCGATGACGCAGACCTCGAAGTCGGGCTGCGCCGCTCGGATCGCGCCGAGGATCGTGTCGATGTTCTCCCGCTCGTTGTAGGTCGGCACCAGGACGACCGGACGGGGCGCGGCAGCCTTCGCGGAGGCGTCGTTCACGTGTCGTGGACTATACGGGGCGGCGGCGCCGGCGAAAATCGCATTCGGCGCCGTGCGCGCTCCGGCCGACCCGACCGCTCTCCCCGTGGCATCGACGATGTGGTATGTTGAGCTACATCGACGGGAGCTGTATTCGACCTTGCGTAAAATTCGCTGCCACTACGCATCTCCAGAGGCCTTCGTCGAAGCCCTCGAGTCCCCAGACGAGGCGTCGGCGCTGCAGGTGTTCACCACCGACGCCTTCGATCCAGGAGAGGAAGTCCTGCTGGAGGTCCACTTCCCGGGTCTGCCCGGAAAGATGATGGTCCGCGCGATCGGCCGAGACTGGCATCCCGCCCGGCCGCGGCTGCGGGTGCGGGCGGGCGGCGTGCTCCGATGCACCGGCACGGAGTGGGCAAAGCTACAGTTCCTCCGCAAGGTTGGGGATGGGGGCATCAAGCTCTCGGCCCGTCGCCGCCACGTCCGCCTGCCGGTCATGGTCGAGGTCCGGTGGCGCCGCCAGAACACCAACGACTTCGTCTCCGCAGCGCTCTCGGAGATCTCCGAGGGCGGTGCCCTGCTCCTGACCTCAGAGGACTCCCGGCCCGAGCCTGGCGAAGACGTCATCGTCGAGATCATGCCGCCGGGCAGC
The DNA here is from genome assembly GCA_963761755.1 of uncultured bacterium. Classification (GTDB taxonomy): domain Bacteria; phylum Myxococcota_A; class Polyangia; order Nannocystales; family Nannocystaceae; genus CAJXVA01. The sequence goes on along the minus strand of CAVXIC010000008.1, from coordinate 547,961 downwards.
GAGCGGCCGCTGGAGGTGTTATCGATCGTCCGCAACACGGACAACCCTGATGGTGTCGGCCTCGAGTTCATGGCCCGTGACATGGGCGGCGTGCATCGCCTGCGCGAAGTCATTCGTCGCTTGGTCGAGCAGTAGCGCGCTCCGGCGGACGGTGGCGTCGGCGGTGGCCCTGGGCGCCATCGCGTGCGGACCGGAGCCGGGTCCGCAGGTGCGTCCCTTGTTTGCGAGCCCGCCCCCGGTCCCGGCGCCGCCTCCCATCGCGCTGCCCGAGTCGTGCGACGCGCTCGCCGAGTTCGCGCGGACCGACGACCACGCCGCCGCGCTGCTCCCGGTCCTGTGTCCGCAAGCACCCCTGGATGCGGTCGCGGCGCGCAAGGTCTTGCTGGCTGCCGACTCGGCCGACGCGGCCCGCCGGCGCCTGCCCCTGCTCGAAGCCCACCCAGAGCTCAGCGCGCTCGCGAAGCTGGTCGCGCAGCTGCACGTCGCCGTGGAGATCGAACGGCGAGTGCCCGACCCGGCGACGGCGATCGTCACGCCGCTCACCGATGCGGTGCTGGCGACCGCGAGCCTGGCGCGGGCAGAGCTTCGTGACGGCACCGGGACGGCGGAGGCCCGGATCACCGCCCGCGCCTACCTCGCCAAGGTGCACACCCATGCGCTGCGTCAGCTCGGCGTCCAGCCCACACACCCCCCCGGTCCGCTGGGGCGCCACCTCGCAGCCTTGGTGATTCACTACGGTCGGGCGTTTTGCAACGCGTACTGGAGTCGCCGGGTCGCCGGACTGGGCACACTGTTTGGGGAGACCGAGCGCGCCATCTTGGCCGCGACCCTCATCCTCGAGGCAGACTCCAGCGCCGGTGACTCCCCGCTGGTCGTCGACGAGCTGACCCGTGGCCGCCTGTACCTCGAACGCCCCGACGTGCACGCCCGACTGAGCAAGGCCTTCGAACGCGAGATCGGGCCCCTGTCGCCGGACCGTCTGGAGGCGGTGGCCGAGTCCCTGCCGCGACTGCTCGAGCATGGGCTGGTCGATCTCGCCATCGCGCGAGCCCTCACGCTGCGCAAGCGGGGCAACCTCGCGTTCAGCGACGTCGAACAGCTGCTGCGGGCCGGTCTGACCGACGTGGAGGGCGACGAGTATCTCGAGCACCTCGAGGATCGACTCACCCGCGCGCGAAGCCGCGACGCCGCCACGTCGGCTGCGCCGCTCGAGCATGCCCCCGACCCTTCGTGGCCCTCGGCGAGCACGGTCGCACGGCAGGAACTCGAGGCCATCGAGGGCGCCCACACGCCGTTCTCCCGCCGCTACGCGCTGGGGCGGGCGGTCCTGGTGTTTCGAACCCGGCCCGACGCCCTCCGCGTCGCGATCGATCGCGCCGCGACCAGCACCCAGTCCGCCGTCGCGTCGGCGGTGCCCCTGCTTCGGGCGGTGATGGACGAGTTCGACGATGGGCGGCTGGCGTGGCTCCGCCGTCAGGCCGTGACCGACCCCCGCGTCGTGACCGACCCCGAGGCCGCGACGCGGCGCCTGTTCTCGGTGATGGCGCGTGACGCTGGCGACGCCGCCCGCTGACGGTTCCGGCCCGGTCCGGTCAGCTCGGCGCCACAAGCCGATAGGCTTCGCGTCAAGGGAGCACCGCAAGCGATGATGCTCGGGGCGGTGCACTCGGACACGATTCGCGGCGGCCCGCGCCCAGACGTGGCACACTTCAAAGCCCTCATGGCCCGCCGGATCGACCACGGCAAGCGCCGGCCCGCCGGCGAGTTCGCCAAGCACGCGGTGCAGCTGATCGTGCCGCCAGAGCGACTTCGGCTCACGCGCCTGCAGATCGCGTGGGCCGAGATCGTGGGGCCGAGGCTCTCGGCGGTCGCCTGGCCCGGCGCGCTGCGGGGCACGCAGCTCATCGTCTACGTCCGGGACACCCAGTGGCAGCACGAGCTGGTCTACATGAAGGACCAGCTGCTGCAGCGGCTGGGCGAGGCCTGCACGGCGTGCCCGGTGGCCTCGCTTCGGTTCCGGGTCGGGGAGATTCCCCCTCCGGCGCCCGAAGCACCGCCGCCGCCGCCGCCGGACATCGTCGAGCTCTCGGCCGAGCCAGCCCCCGACACGATCGAGGCGCTGGGGCGGGTCGACGATGAAGCGCTTCGCAAGCTCATGGCCAGCGCTCGCATGGCGCTCTCGGGACCTCTGCGCCGATGACGGGGTAGACGGGGTAGTCGGGGTAGTCGGGGTAGACCGGGTGGCTCACTCCCTCACCTGCGCGGTGAACCCCTGCCACGCAGCGCCGCCACGCGCGTCGGTCACGACCACCCACCCCTGGACGGTCGTGGAGAACGCGGGCGCCTCCCACGCCGCGCTCGTTCGGGCCGGCCCCCCCGGCGCTGGCGTGAGCGTGTCCTGTCCGCGGTCGAGGATGCCCTCGGTCACGAACCATTGAACGCGCAGCCACTCGCGGGTGTCGACCAACACCCCGCGCTCGACGTCGTAGCGAACGTAGGGCTCGCTCGCGCCCTCGGGCAGCGTGACGCCCAGTTCGACCCGATCGCCGGCCTCGACGACCGCCGGCACGGTCACCTCGAGCGTCGGGTTCTCGTTGGTCTCGTAGCGGTCCTCGAAGGCGTCGAAGATCGCCCGCGTGACCCCCGGCAAGTCGCAGCGGATCCGCACGGCACCGAAGGCAGCCGCGTCCTCGATGTCGGCACGAATGGGCAGAAAATACCCGCCGCTGGGGTCGGGGTCCGAGGGGCGCTGCCGCGGCGCGTCGCCCTCGGCCGGCGGAACATTGGGGCCGAAGCGCGCGCATGCATCGGGAAGCACCGTCATCGCGGCCAGGGTCGGGTCCAGCGCGTCCCCCCGCAGGCACCGCTGGGTGACGCCCGTCCGCTCGTCGGAAGCCCGAGGGCGCGTGCACACGCTCCACGTCGGCGCGGCTGCGAGGGCGCCCTCGCCAGAGGCGACCAGGGCCGAGAGCTGCACGACTTCTCCGGGGCGCGCCTCCGCAGGCTCGGAGACGATGCTCAGCACCCGCGTCTCCTCGACCCGCCACGGTTCGCTCTCGAAGGCGGGCGTACACGCGAGCGCGGACAGTGCGATCCCCACGAGCCCCAGCGCTCTCACGTGCGCACCTCCAGTCCGAGCAGCGGCAGGATGGGCAGGCCTCGCACGAGACCACGCCGGCCGTAGTCTGCGCTGTAGAAGAACTCGTAGGCGTTGGCGCGGTTGGTGGCGTTCTGCACGTCGATCCACGCGTGCAGGGCCCCCCACTGCATGCTGCGCGCGTAGGCGGCCCGGACCGACAGCTCGAAGAACGCCGGCAGACGCTGTACGTTGTGCGGACCGAAGACGGGATCCCACTGGCCTGCGCGAACGTCGGGGACCGCATCGACGACCGAGGTCCGCGGAAAGCCTGACGTGACCGTCACGCGGCCGCCGACCGAGACGCCGCTGCGGTGGGACCAGGACGCGAGCGCCGTCACCAGATGCGTCTGGTCGTAGTCCGACAGCCGCCACGCCGACGCCCCGGGGTCCCGCCGCTGCGATCGCGTCCAGCCGTAGACCAGCCGCGTCGAGACGGACGCAAGGGGCTCCGCGGCGGCGACCAGCTGGCCGCCGTAGCTCCGGCCGTCCCCCTCGCTGCGCAGCAGCTGGGCCATCGGAGGCGTCGGGCCTGCGGTTCGTCCCGCCCGCTCGTGGCTGCGGATGAAGAAGCCGGTGGCCCCCAAGGACATCCACTTCATCGGGCGCCCCTGCACCCCGAGCACCGCGTGCTCGCCGAGGGCTGGCGACAGCCGCGGGTTGCCGAAGACCGGGGAGAGATCCGTGGCCGCCGGGGCCTGCGAATAGCGTCCTCCAGCAACGAACGCGCTGATCGCCTCGTGCGGCGCCCACCGCAGCTGGGCGCGAGGCTGCGCCACGACGTCGACGTCGGCGTAGCCGACCTCGGGTTCGATCGGGCGGACGGGCAGGATCCGGTCTCCGGTCCGCACGGTCGGCTCCAACCGCAGGCCGGGCTCGAACCGCCAGCGGCCCTGCCCCCACGAGAACGCCGTGGTCACGTAGCCGGCGACCGACCCCTGCGTCGAGGTCCATGCATCGGCGCCCACCCGGTCGCCGGGAGGCTGACCGAACACGACCCGGTCTCCCTCCCGCGGTGGCAGGGTCAACGCGCCCTCGCGCCGAAGGGAGGCCCGCGCGACCTCGGCGTCCACGCCCCACCGCAGCTCGAGCCAGGCCGTCAGCGGTCGCGCTTGCGCCAGGCGCACCCCGCCCCGCCAGGTGTCGTTGTGGTCGGCGATGGCGACGGTCGTGAAGTCTTGGCGCAGGCGGTCCCGGTCGACCCCGAACCAGCCCGCGACCTCGGAGCTCGACCCACCCTGGCCGGTCCACCGCAGCCGCGAGCCGAGCCGGTGAAACCCGCCGAACGCGCTCTCGGAGAACGCCACGTCCTGGGTGCGCCCCGGGAGCGTCCGGGTGACGCGGTCCTCCGCACCGAGCCCGAGGATCTCCAACGTCACGTCGTCGCGCAGATCGACGTGGGCCTTGGCTTGGTAGTCCCAGCTCTCCGGCAGCGGCACCACCGCGCGGGTCGACGCCGGCGCGACCCGGCCGAAGGTCTGCGACAAGATGCTGCGTCGGGCCGAGAGCGCGATGTGCCCGCGCTCGCCTGCGAAGGTGTCTGCCCCCGCGCCCACGTCGATCGGGTCCGCGCGCAGGTACCCACCGGCGCCTCGGCGCGCCCGCGCGGGGGGCGGGGCGGTCGTGACAATCACCAGCCCGCCCAGCGCGCGGCCGTAGTCGGGACCGAATCCGCCGGGGACCACCAAGACGCTGTCCACCCGCGGCGAGGGCAGCACCGAGCGACCCCCGCCGAGGTGAAACAGGCGCGGCACGAGGATCCAGTCCACCTGTCGCCGGGTGTCGGTCGGCGCAGCGCCCCAGATCACCAGCTCGCCGGTCCCCAACGCCGGGCGTCCCACGCCGCCGAGCACCTGGGCAGCCTTGACCGCGTCGCCCTGACTGCCCGGGACACGTTCCCCCTCCTCGGCGGTGAGCGCCTCCTGCGTCGAACGCAGCGGGGCTCGAACCATCTGCACGGTCTCGACCTCGTCCACGCCCGTCGCTGCCGCCGGGGGCAGAGGGCGGCTCGGGCTCGAAGACGTAGGCGAACTCGATCTCCACCGGGACCGGGGTGTCCCCCTCGCGGCCGGGCGAGAACCGAAACCGCCGCGCTGCCTCCAGCGCAGCGGCGTCGAACGCTGCCCCACCCGACTGCACCACCGTCGCCTCCTGCACCGAGCCCTGCGCGTCGATGAGCAGCGAGAGCACGACCTCGGCGCGGCGCGACGGATCGACCCCCGGCGGCCGCGTCCCCTGCGGGCTTTGGACCAGCTGTGGAGGGACGAACGCCGGATCCGCCGGATCGGGGGGTTCGCCGGGCGCGACCGCGCGCACCACGTGGATGGCCAGAAGGAACGCGGCGGGCGACAGCATCGGTTCAGTCCCCCCCGTTGAATTTCCAGGCCTTGGCGTAGGTCGATGCCACGGCCTTGCCACACGCGCTCGCGGGCTCGAAGCGCCACTGCGAGAACGCGTCCTTGGCCGGCCCCTCCACCGCCTCCCCCGGCGAGGCCACCACGCGCACCCCGGTCACCGTGCCGCGGGCGTCGACGCTCGCGCGCAGGGTCAATGTGCCCGAGAGCGACGATCGCAGGACGTCCGCGGGGAACCGAGGCTCGACCTTGTGTGTGGGCACCGGCTTGGTCGCCGGCTCGGTGCAGCGCCTGGCCTGTGCACCGCCTCGCGCGGCGGGGGACTTCGCGTTGCTGTACCTGCGGGTGACCTTGCGTGGTTCGGCGGGTGCGGTCGGCGCCTCGGGTGGTTCGGCGCCTCCATCCCCGGCCACAGCTGGCGCGGGGCCGGGGGATGGGTCTACAGGGACCCCTGCTGGGGGCTCGGGCGCCACGGCGGGCTCCCGTGCCGGTGGTGCGCTCGGCTCGGGCGGCTTGGGCTCCGCGGGGGGCTCGGGCTCCGCGGGGGGCTCGGGCTCCGCGGGCGGCTCGGGCTCCGCGGGGGGCTCGGGCTCCGCGGAGGGCTCGGGCTCCGCGGGCGCTGGCTCCGTGGGCGCTGGCTCGGGCAGCTCGATCAGCGACACCGTCCGCACCTGCAGCGGCGCTCCGGGGACCGAATCGGGCGCGGGGATCCACCACTGCAGGCCCGCGAACACCACCCCATGGGCGAGCACGGACACGACCCCCGCCGTCGCCTTCATTCCACCTCGAACTCCAGGACCAGCAGGCCCGGAGCGTCGGTGTCGCGCGCGTGCTGCCGAGCATCGAAGGCGTACATCGTGCCGCCCGCCCGGCCGATGACGGTCGAGTGCTCCGCGGAGACCTCGAAGTTCACCGACGCGGCATCGCAGGCCGAGAACAGCTCGGCGTACACCCGGTAGCGCCCCGGCGGTGGAGAGACCGCCCACACGACGTTCTCGCGGTTGCGCAGGTCCAGCACGCACTGCTGGTTGGAGTCGAAGTCGTGGTACCCGCCCAGCGTCTTGCCGTCCGGCGGGGTGATCATGCCCGGAACCGGCTCGTAGGCGTTGACGTTCTTCGATCCGACGACCACGCCGGAGGGCAACTCCACGTGCAGGTCGAGATCGACGGGCGCGTCCCAGGCCAGCGAGACCAGCAGCTGCGCGGGAGGAACGTCGTCGGCGACGGCGTAGGTGCGCGAGATGATCGGCCCGGCCTGCCCTTGGGCATCGACCGCCTGAAGCTCCACTGTGAGGGCGTCGCTGGGGATCGCGTGGGAGAACTCCAGCTCGGCGCCGAACAAGAGCTCGTCGGACACGACGAAGTCGAACCCGGCCGGAGTGACCTGCCAATGGTCGTCGTCCCCGGCGGCGTGAACGAGCAGCGACACCCCCGAGGGACCGAGGCGCCCACCGAGCCGGACGGTGCCCTCGCCCCGCATCACCGAGACCTGCGGCGTGAGCACCTGGGTCACCGCGGGCCCTCCCGAGGGCTCCAGCAGATCGCCGCGCTGGAGCTGCGCACCGCGGACCCGAAGCGCGAGCCCCAGCCCCAGCCCGGGCAGCGACGCGCTCTCCTCACAGGCGCCTACGCTCAGCGCCAGGCACACCAGCCCGAGCCTGTACATCAGAAGACGACCTCCGCCCGCACGCGGAACGTGTCGTTGTCGAGCTTCGCCGGCCGGCCCGCGGCGTCCCGCCCCAGATCGTTGTCCAGCTGCCACCCGTACTCGACGAGCAGACGCGCCCGGATGTGGTCCCCGTGGTGCAGATAGCCCGACGCCGCCGGCGTCAGCGTCCGGAAGCGCCGCCGCGTGACCACGACCGTGCCCTCGTAGGGCTCGATCTGGTCGAGCTGCGGGTAGTACTCGTCGTAGCGCACGCCCACGCCGGCGTGCGTGGTCAGGGCCTGCACGAAGCCCGCGTACCAGCCGACCCCGCGCTGGTCTCGGCCCAGCAGCACCGGGTCCGCGACGGCGACGCCGCGGTCGTAGTTGTTGAGGTAGGCGAACTCCCCGTACACCAGCAGCTCGCCGAGCGTCGGAATCTCACCGCGCAGCTGCGCGTCCGCGCCGATCGCCCAGCGCTCGAAGTTCTCCGAGGGTCGCCCCGCGCTCCCGGGGATCGGGATCAACTCGGTCAGCGTGACGCGGCCGTCTTCGTTGAGATCGGTCCACTCGAAGTCGTCCTTGGTGGGCGGGGTTCCGGCCGAGAACCCCTTCCCCCGCATGAACGAGAACCCCATCGCCGCCTCGAGATCCTCGAACAGCGGGCCTCGCAGGTGCAATCGCCCAGCGTAGTCCTTCGCGCGGTTGGGGTCTCGCAGACCGTAGCCGGGCGCGCCGGCAGGTTGGCCGTTGTAGACGCCCAGCACCCAATCCAGGGCCCACACGTGGCCCGACACCGCGGCGCCGGCGTCGAAGATTCCCGGCACCAAGGCCTCCGAGACGAGCGTGCGCTCGCCGAAGAACCGCTGGCCGTCCGTCTCGTCGTGGATCTCGAAGCCGAACGGGACGCGAAGCAGGCCGGCGGAGACCTTCAGCAGCGGCGGGTCGCCATCCTTCCCAGGGAGCTGGGCATGCACGTCCGCCGTCAGCGGGCGGACCGGACCTGCCCGGTTGAAGAACTCCGCCACCCCGCGCACGCCGAAGTAGCGCCACTGTGCCTCCCCGCCGACCCGCGCGTTGCGGAGCAAGAAGCCGTCTTCGTTCAGGGGCTGCGCCGAACCATCGTCGAGCTGGTCTTCGGACCGCTGCAGCATCAGGAAGTCGACCTGGACCAGCCCAAACAGGCGCGCCTGGGGCACCGGAGCACCCCACAAGCGCGACGCGCGGGGTTTGGGGGCAGACGAGGCCGAAGCCGGCGGTGGGCCGCGTTCGTCGACCCGCGTCGCTGCAGCCGGAGCGTCTGCCGCGGTTGCGTCGACCGCCTCGACCGCCTCGACCGCTCTCGACCGTCTCGACCTCGTCGACCTCGTCGACCGTCTCGACCGTCTCGACCGTCTCGACCGTCTCGACCGTCTCGACCTCGTCGACCTCGTCGACCTCCGGCGGTTCCGCGCTCGCCGCCGCGGCGCTCGGTCCGAGCACCAGTGCGGCGACGAGCAGCCCCCAATCGCAGCGCGTTCGCATCGCGGCGCTACGGAAGGTTGTCGGGCCCCGGCTCTCCGGGGTGCTTCGGCGCCTTCGACACAACCTCGACATCACCCTCCACCGGGGCGTTGAAGAGCGCGGCCTGCTCGGGCGTTTCGCCCACGGGATCGCAGGCGGGGGCGTCACCGTCGGTGTCGCCGTCATCGGTGTCGGAGGCGTCGCCATCACCGCCGCCGTCGCAGCCCACCGAGGGCAGCGCGGCGAAGAGGGTCAGCATGAGCGTCCAGGACGTGGTCTTGAGTTGCATCGTCATCGATTCCTTCGTTTCGCTCTAGCGGGGTTCGCAGAAACCGAAGCGGCACGCGCCGTCGGAGCACTGGTCGTCGGTCGTGCAGGGGTCGCACTGGCTGTCGACGCCGTTTTGTTCCAAGAAGAAGCAGTCGCAGGGTGCGGGATGCTCGAAGGACGCGATCACACCGCCGTCGACTTCGCGCGCGACGTGCATCGCGCAGCTGGGGACGTTGCCGACCCCGATGACGGTCTCGGCGACCGGGACGCCTTCGATTTCGGTCGCGCCGGTCATCAGGTCGACGAAGAGCTGCGCGCGGGCGGCCGCCTCGTCGCCGTTGTCGGTCAAGACCGCGCCGCTCCCGTCGGTCCGAAGGACGAAGCGAAGGTTGGTCCAGATCGGATAGTGCCCGTCCCGGACGTTCCGCTTGTCGCGAGAGGTCGAGGTGGAGTCGGGGTAGACCGCGCCCAAACAGCCGTTGAAGGGCTGGAAGGCCAGGACCTTCATGTCGTTGGACGCCGCTTCCCACTTGCTGCTGTTGAGGATGCCCAGCACCTTCTCGGCGTTGCCGGTGGTGTTCTCGGCGATGACGGCGTCGCGCACGTCGCTCGATCCTGCATGTCCTCGAAGGGCACCGTTCCACATCGTCCCAGCGATGCCGGTGTTGGCCCCGATGGTCAGCTGCGTGCTGGAGCCGGGGTTGCGGACCAACACGAAGTTGGGGTCGGTCCACGGTTCGACCTGCCGGTCCTCTTCGCCGCCGAACTTGAGCACGTAGTACGCCTCGGTGGCCGTGATCGCGGTCTGGCTGGAGTTGCGCGGCACCACGAAGCCCAGGGCCTCGACGTAGCTGGGCACCTCGAGCATGTCGGCCGGTGGGGTCTCTCCGCCCAGGCACGTCGCGCCGCCGACATCCATCGCCGAGAGGTCCGAGTGCAGCTCGACGTCGGTCGGCATGTTGCACGACCCCTGCTCACCGTCGGGCGTGTAGTAGATTGCGGTACCGGTCAGCGGCATCTGCTCGCGCTGAATGTCGTAGGTGATGCACGACGACAGAGGGAAGTGCACGATGGTCATCGCGTCCTCGCCCATCACGTCGGGATCGGCCAGGGGGGGCGAGAGCTCCGCGAGCAAGGACTCGACGAGCGTGGTCGCAGGGAAGTAGACCGGGTTGGGCAACGTGGTGCAGTCGACCGGGGCATCGCCGGTCTGAACACTGGGTTGGGCGCCCAGACCCGCGGCGGCCGCAAAGAGAATCGCTGAAATCATGATTCGGTACCTCGAAGAGCTGCGCCCCATACCGACGTTCGCCTCGGCGCTCAACCCGGAGGCGTCCACCGGCCGCTACCGCCCCGCCATGTGCTCAAATCCGATCTGTCGATACAACTGATCTCATCCATCGATTTTCGTCATCAATGTACGACGCTGCACGGCGTGCTGTAGGCTCCGGCCGATGCGACGTCGCCACGTGATCAGCGGCCTGCTCGCGACGCCCTGGCTGATGACCGGGTGCTCACGGGGCGCGGCCCCCTTGCGGTTCTCGGGCATTCCCGACGGCGACAAGCAGGCGCTCAAGGCCGGCTACGACGCGGTGGCTCGCTACCTGTCCGAGGCCCTGCACGTCGCGGTCGAGCCGCTGCACGTCCCGGACTACACCGCCGCCGTGACCGCGCTCGCCTCGGGCGGCATCGACTTCGCGTGGCTGGGCGGCGTCACGTGCGTGCAGGCGGAGCAGCGGACCCCCGGCGGCATCCACTTCGTCACCGCGCGGCACAGCGACCTGCACTTCAAGAGCTACGTCATCGGCAACGCCGCGACGCTCGAAGCCACCGGCCTGCGCCCGACCCCTTCGCGGGATCCCGGAACGCTCGCCGACCTCGCCGCGCTCGCCCCCGCCATGAAGGGCAAGCGGTTCAGCTTCGGGGCCAAGAGCTCCACCTCCGGCCACGTGATGCCGCGCGCGTTCCTCTCCGATCCCGCGGTCGGACTCGACCCCGACGCCGACTTCGACGGTGCGCCGGTCTACCAGCGCCAAGGCGGCCACGCGGCGACCCTTCGCGCCGTCGCCTCCGGCGCGGTGGATTTTGGCGTGCTCAACTTCGCCAGCTGGGACCAGGCCCCGGCCGAGCTTCGGGCGCAGGCTCCGGTCGTCGCGGTGACGCCCGAGTTCGTCGACTACTGCCTCGTCGCTCGGGGGTCCATGCCCCAAGCCCAGCTCGAGGCGCTTCGGCAGGCCTTCATCGAGCTGGACCCCTCCGACGCGACGCAGGCCGCCGTGCTCGAGGCATTCTCGGCGCAGCGCTTCGTCACGGTCGATCCCGCGGCGTGGTCCGGCATCCGCGAGGTGCTGACTCGACTGGAGTCCTCGGGTGCGCTGAAGTGACGGCGGCCGTCGAACTCGCGGGGGCAACCCTCGCGTACGCGCAGGGCCGCGGTGTCCATGCGTTGACCGGCACGATCGACGCGGGTGCAGCGGTGGCCCTCGTCGGGCCTTCGGGCGCAGGCAAGAGCACCCTGCTCGACCTCGTCAGCGGTGCGGTCGCACCCCAAACGGGGTCCGTGCGGACGCTGGGCGCCTCGCTCGCCTCCCTGCGCGGTCGCCCCTACCGACGTGCACGGGACCGGGTGGGCGTACTCCAGCAGGCCAACGACCTCACGCCACTGAGCGTGCTGCACAACGTGCTCGCCGGACGACTGGGCCGTTGGTCGGGTCCACGGGCGCTGCGCAACCGCGTCCTTCCTCGCGCCGACGACTTCGCCGAGGCCCAGGCTGCACTCGCCTCGGTCGAGCTCGCAGAACGGATCCACGCCGACCCCGCTGCGCTCTCCGGAGGCGAGCAGCGCCGCGTCCAGCTGGCCCGGCTGGTGTTTCAGGCGCCGGCGCTCTGGCTCGCCGACGAGCCCACCTCGGGCCTGGACCCCCGGCTGCGGGGCGACACCGTCCACCTCCTGCTGCGCTTGGTCCGTCGCGCCGGCGCCACCGCGATCGTGGCGCTGCACGACCTCGACCTGCTCGACGCCGGATTCGACGAGATCTGGGGCCTGCGCGGGGGCTCGTTGGTGTTCGCCCGCCGGGCCGAGGCTCTGTCGCCGCAGGACCTTCGCGCGCTCTACGAGGCCGATCGGTGACGCTGCGCCGCGTCGCGATGGTGCTCGCGGTCGCGCTCACGGTCTCGAGCATGGTCAGTCTCGACCTCCAGCTCCCGGCGCTGCACGAGGCGGACCAGGCGCGTCGATCGCTGCACGCCATGCGCTCGATGCTGAGCGGGTTGGGCCAGCCCGATCTGAGCGGCGGCGCGCTGCTGCGGGTGTCCGAGCTCGCCGCTGCCACGCTCGCCGTCGCGGTCTTCGGCACCGCGCTGGGCGCTGCCGCCGGCCTGGGGTTGGCGATCATCGGGACTCGAGCGGCCGCTTCGGTGCGGCCCAGCAGACTCCGCCGCGGCGGAGCGGAGGCGATTCGCTGGGGCCTTGACGCCCTGCGGGCCATCCCCGATTTTGCCTGGGCCCTGGGATTGCTGGTGGTGATCGGCCCGGGCCCCATCACTGGCGCCCTCGCGATCGCCCTGTCCGTCACAGGCATCCTCGGGCGGGCCTTCGGCCAGCTGATGGAGTCCATTCAGGCCGGGTCGGTCCGCGGCGTCGAAAGCCTGGGCGGCTCTGCATCGGCCGCGGTGGTGTACGGGCGCCTCCCCACGATCGCGCCGGCCGCCTGGTCGTACGGACTCGCGCGGCTGGAGTGTTCGATCCGCAACGCGTCGGTCATCGGCATCGTCGGCGGTGGCGGGCTGGGTGCGGAGCTGTTCGAGGAGCTCGGCTATGGCCGCATGGATCGCGTGGCGACGCTCCTGCTCGGCCTGATCGTCTTGACGGCCGCGGCCGACGTCGGGTCCGCGGCGCTGCGTCGCCGGATCGCCTCCGCGGGTGCTGGGGACCGCACGGTCGCGGGCCGGGCCGCGCTGCTGGCCTTCGCTGCCAGCGTCCTGTGGCTGACGCCGGCGCTGTGGAGCCTGCTGGGCTCGCTGCAGCGCCTCGATCCACGGCTGGCCCTGCGGACGGCGAGCAGGCTGCTGCAGCCCGAGCTCTCGCGCGCTGGCCTGAGCGAGGTCCTCGTCGGCATCGCGGACCCGCTCGCGCTCACGTGGCTGGCGACTGCGGGCGCGACGGTGGGAGCGTTGGTGCTCCTGCCGTGGACGAGCACCGCCGTCCGCCGACGCGCCGCGGGACCGCGCGCCCGGCCTCGGCGGGCCGCCGCGGTGACCGCGTGGAGCCTTCGCGGTGTCGCCATGCTGGCCCGAGCGGTGCCCGAGGTGGCCTGGCTCCTGCTCTTTGCCGCCGCGCTGGGCATGGGCTCGCTCGCGGCGCTGGTGGCCTTGAGCCTGCACGCCACGGGGGTGCTCATCCGCCTGTTCACCGAAGCGGTCGACGACGCCTTCGCCCGGGCGCCCCGGCGCGGCGTCGGTGCCGGCGCGAGCACGGGATGGCTCGCGTACGTCGCGGTCCCGGCACTGCGGGGACACCTGGGTACCCACACGGCCCTGCAGGCTGAGTCGAACCTGCGCACCGCCTTCACCCTGGGCATCCTGGGCGCAGGTGGAATCGGCGAGTCGTTCTACGGCGCGATCGCATACTGGCAGCTCGAGCGGGCGTCCACGCTGGCGCTGGGCATGCTCGTGCTGTTCATCGGCCTCGACCGCATCGGACGCGCGCTGGGGCGGCGCTTCGCCGGTGCGTCCCCCGGTGCGTCCCCCGGTGCGTCCCCCGGTGCGTCCCCCGGCGCGTCCCCCCGCGCGTCCCGATGACGCCGACTCAGGCCTGGTCGCGGCCCGCAGTGCAGCGGTCACGCTCCGCGTCGAAGACAATTCCGTCCACCGTCTCGACCGCGGTCACGGTCGCCGACCGCCCGACCCCGACGGTGATCCGACGGCCCAGCGCGTCGCCGGTCCGGCCATCGACCACCTCGACCCGAAGCGAGGCCACCGCGGCCTTCGGCGCGTGGGCGCACTCACCGGGCACGAGCGTCTCGCCCCCCACCCGCAGCGTCAGCGGGGCATCGGGCGCGGCGTCGAAGCACACCCGCGGGGGGTCGCCGGACTGGCAAGCGCCGCCGCGTCGCACCCAACCGCTGCGCGGGGCGCAGGCACCCAACGCCACGCCCAGCAGCACCGCAACGCTCGGCGTCGCGGCGATCCTCACCGGCTGACCTCGGTGCCGGCGCGAAGGTCCCGCACGAGCTCTGTCAACGCCCCGACGCTGTGCTCCGCCGCTCGGATCAGCGCCGAGCCGACGACCACGCCGTCGGCCTTGCTCGCCAGCGTGCGGGCCTGCGCCGCGGTCCGCACCCCGAAGCCGGCCGCGACGGGGACATCGAAGCGCTCCTTGACCGCCGAGAGCTGCTTGCTCAAGCTCTCCGCGTCGACGTCGAGCGCCGCCCCCGTCACGCCCTTGAGCGTGACGGCGTAGACGAAGCCCGTGGTGACGCTCGCGACCGCGTCCATCCGCGCCGGGGTCGTCGTCGGCGCGACCAGGCCGATCCAGTCCAGCCCGCGCGCAACCGCCGGCGCGCGCAGCTCCTGCGCGTGCTGCGGCGGGCAATCCACGACCAGGAGCCCATCGACGCCCGCCTTGGCGGCCGCAACGCCCAACCGGGTGCTCAGCTGCAGCAGCGGGTTGGCGTAGGAGAACAGCACGATCGGAATGTCGGTGCGCTCGCGGATCGAACGCGCGAGGTCCAGGACCCCCGGCAACGTCGCCCCGCTGGCCAGCGCCCGCAGCATGGCCGCCTGTACGTCGGGGCCATCGGCCGTGGGGTCCGAGAACGGGACGCCGAGCTCGAGGACGTCGAGCCCTGCATCGCACGCGGCCATGATGCGCTCGAGGGAGGTCTCGGGCGTCGGGTCGTAGGCCGTCAGGTAGCCGACCAGCGCCGCCCGCCCCTCGGCCTTCGCGTCGTCGAAGGCTTTCTTGATCCGGCTCATGACGCGTGCTCCTGGGCCTGCGAGGAGGCGTCGTCGCTCCCCATCGCCGCCATCACGGTGTGCATGTCCTTGTCGCCGCGTCCCGAGACGTTGACGACGACGGTCGCGTCCGTGCCCACGGTCTCGAGGATCTCCGGAAGCGCCGCGAAGGCGTGCGCCGTCTCCAAGGCGGCGATGATGCCCTCGGTCTGGGCGAGCTGCGAGAGCGCGGCCAGACACTGGGCGTCGGTGACGCTGAGATAGCTCGCGCGGCCCGTGCTCTGCAAGAAGGCGTGCTCAGGTCCGACGCCGGGGTAGTCCAGGCCCGCGGAGATCGAGTGCGCCTCCTGAAGCTGCCCATGGCCGTCCTGCAGCACCAGCGAGCGCATGCCGTGGTAGATGCCGAGCTTGCCCGCCTTCATCGTGGCGGCGTGTTTGCCCTCCAGCCCCTCTCCGGCCGCTTCCACGCCAAAGAGCTTCACGTCGGCGTCGCCGACGAACGCGGTGAAGATGCCCATCGCGTTGGATCCTCCGCCCACGCACGCCACGACGGCGTCGGGCAGGCTCCCGGTCAGCGCCAGCACCTGCTCGCGGGTCTCGTCTCCGATCACGCGCTGGAACTCGCGGACCATCGTCGGGTATGGGTCGGGACCCATCACGGAGCCGATGACGTAGTGGGTCTCATCGACGTGCGCGACCCAATCCCGCAGCGCTTCGTTGATCGCGTCCTTGAGGGTGGCGCTGCCCGCCTCCACCGGGACGACCGTGGCGCCCAGCAGCTGCATGCGGAACACGTTGAGCGCCTGCCGCTCGACGTCTCGGGCGCCCATGTACACGACGCACGGCAGCCCGAAGTACGCGCAGACGGTGGCGGTCGCCACCCCGTGCTGCCCGGCGCCGGTCTCGGCGATGATGCGGGTCTTGCCCAGACGCCGCGCGAGCAGCACCTGCCCGACGCAGTTGTTGATCTTGTGCGATCCGGTGTGGTTGAGGTCCTCCCGCTTGAGCAGCAGCCGGCCGCGCTCCATGCCCAGCACGGCCGCGAGCCGCTTGGCCTCCGTCAGCGTCGACGGGCGGCCCGCGTAGTCCCGCAGGATCGTCCGGTACTCCTCCACGAAACTCGGATCCGCCCAGGCTTTGGGCCACTGATCGGCGAGTTCTTCGACTGCGGGCATCAACGTCTCGGCGACGTAGCGCCCTCCGAACGCACCGAACTGCAGCGAGGGGTCCGCAGACTCTTCGACCATCGCTCGAAGTTGTACCAGGCCGCCGCGGGCCGGGCTCGTAAACCGCCGTGGTTTCGCAAACGAGCGCAGCAGTCGTGGGCTGCCTTCAGTCCACCGCTCGCATCGCGTCCAGCAGCGCCGCGATCCGGGCGGCATCCTTCTGGCCTCGGTCGGCGCCGGGCGACTCGGAGCCCGACGCAACGTCGAGTCCGGCCGGTCGCACCTGGCGCAGCGCGGCCGCGGCGTTGTCGACCGTGATGCCTCCGGCGAGCCACACCGGCAGCGGGGCCAGAGCGCGGACCGCTTCGGCCGCCCACGCCCAGTCCGTCTGCGCGCCCGCGCCCCCGTAGCCGGCCACCGCCGCGTCGAGCAAGACCCACATCGGCTCGGGCGTCGGCACCCGCAGCGACGACAGCTGGGGCGTGCCGCGGACCACCCAGACCCACGGGCGTCCCAGCGCCGCGAAGAGGCGCGGATCGGCGTCCCCGTGGGGCTGGATCGCGTCGAGGTGCAGCCGCCGCGCGGCCGCATCGAGCGCGCCCGGGGCATGATCGACGCTCACGCCGATCCGCAGCACGCCGCGCCCAGCGCCCTCGAGCAGCGCTGCCGCCGCGTCCAGCGTCAACCCTCGCTTGCTGCCCGACCACAGGTTGATGCCGACCGCGTCGACCCCCAGCGACGTGCAGACCTCGAGATCGGCGCGCCGGGTGATGCCGCAGACCTTGAGCCCCGGGGCGTGCATCCCCGCCTCAGCTCAGGGCGTCGAGCACGGAGGCCAGCGCTGCGCCGGGATCCTCGGCGCCCATGAACAGCGATCCGACCAGCGCCGCATCCACCCCAGCGTCGCGGAGCTGCCGCAGATGCTCCGGGGCTTCGATGCCGCTCTCGGCCACGAAGGTGAACGTTCGGGGCACCCGTGCCCGCTGCTCGAGCGCGACGGAGCGATCGATCTCGAAGGTCCGAAGATCGCGGTTGTTGACCCCGATGATGCGGGCCCCGGCGCTCATCGCCCGGTCGACTTCATGGGAGTCGTGGGCCTCGCACAGCACGTGCATGCTCAGGTCGGTGGCGAAGTCGATCAACTGCTTGAGCACCGGTGGCTCGAGCGCCGCGACGATCAGCAGCACCGCGTCGGCGCCCGCCTGGCGGGCCTCCACGATCTGCGAGCGATCGAGGATGAAATCCTTGCGCAGCAGCGGCAGCGTGGTCGCGCCGCGGGCCGCCTGCAGGTCGGCCAGGCTGCCCCCGAAGTGCTTGTCGGTGAGCACGCTGATCGCGGCCGCCCCGGCCTTCTCGTAGCTGGCGACGATCTCCGCTGGATTCGCGCCCTCTCGAATGGGCCCCGCAGAAGGGGAGGCACGCTTGAACTCGGCGATGATCCGCGGCGAGGGTCCCGCTCGCAGCGCGCCTTCGAAATCCCGGACCGGTGGCAATCCCGCCAGCGTCTGCTCGAGTTGGCGTACGGACAGCACGCCGCTGCCTCGGTTGGACGAGAGCTCGGCCCGCTTGGCCGCAAGGATCCGATCGAGATGGGTCGACTCGGACATAGGCCGGTAGCCTACGCCTCCTGCGTGGCGACCGCGAGGGCATCCAGCGTGGCCGCTGCCGAACCATCGTCGAGCACCTGCGCCACCTGGGCGGCGAGGTCCGGCAGGCGCTCCAGGCCGTCCTCACCTGCCGCGAGCAGCGCCGCAGCCCCGCTGTACACCACCGCATCTCGATACCGCCCCCCCTGCCCCGACAGCACGGCCCGCAGCGCCTCTGCGTTCTCGCCGGGATCACCTCCAGCGATCTCCCCGATCCCGAAGCGCTCCACCCCGGCCAGCTCGGGGGTCAGCACCCAGCGCTCCACGGCGCCTCGGTACGCGTGCGCCACCAGGCTCTCGCCCTCGGGGCTGAGGTCGTCGATGCCCCAAGGCGCGCCCTCGTCGGCCGCCACGCCTTCGCGGAAGCCGTGAACGACCAGGACCCGCGTGCTGCCCAGCGCGCCCAGAGCCGCCGCGAGCGGCATGCATCGCGCGGGGTCGAACACGCCGAGCAGCTGCCGGGTGGCCCCCGCGGGGTTGGTCAGCGGCCCCAGCAGGTTGAAGATCGTGCGCAACCCCAGCGCCGTGCGCACCGGCATCGCGTGCTTCATCGCCGGGTGCAAGGTGGCGGCGAACAGGAACCCCACGCCGACCCGGTCGATGCAGCGTGCCACCACGTCGGGCCCGGCATGGATGTTCACCCCCAGGGCCTGCAGGACGTCGGCGCTCCCGCTGCGGCTGCTGGCGGCCCGGTTTCCGTGCTTGGCCACCTTGACCCCACACGCCGCGAGCACGATCGCCACCGCGGTGGACACGTTGCGCCGGGGCACGCCGCTGCCCCCGGTTCCGCACGTGTCGAGGACCTCTGCGGCGCGAACCGGCACCGGGGTCATCGTCTCGCGCATCGCCGCCGCCGCCCCGGCGATCTCCTCGGGGGTCTCGCCCTTGATGGACAGGCCCATGAGCAGCGCCCCGAGCTGCCCGGGGTGGGCGTCCCCGGCCATGATCTCTCGGAGCACCGCTGTCATCGTCTCCCGCGGCAGGTCCCGGCCCTCGGCCAGCTCCCGCAGCGCCGCCCGCACGCGGTGGTCAGCCACCGCGCGATCCTTGGGCCAAGAAGTTCCCCAACAGCTGGTGCCCCGCCTCCGAGAGGATCGACTCGGGGTGGAACTGGACGCCGAACACCGGCCGGTTCACGTGCCGGACGGCCATCAGCTCCCCCTGGGGCGTGCGCGCGACGGGCAGCAGCGACGGGGGCAGCGTGGCCTCGGTGACGATCAGGCTGTGGTAGCGGGTCGCCGTGAACGGAGAGGGAATCCGCTCCAACACCCCCGATCCGTCGTGCACGACCGGCGAGGTCTTGCCGTGCATGATGCGCGAGGCCCCGGTCACTTCGGCACCGTGGACCTCGCACAGGGTCTGATGCCCAAGGCACACGCCCAGCATCGGAATGACCGTGGGCCCCTCGCACAGCAGCCTGCAGATCTCCCCGCAGATCCCCGCGTCGCTCGGCCGGCCGGGGCCCGGAGACAGCAGCACGTGCGTCGGCGCGTCGGCCAGGAGCTCCGCGGCCTGCAGCGCGTCGTTGCGGTAGACGTCGACCATCGCGCCCAGCTCCAGCAGGTACTGGACGAGGTTGAAGGTGAACGAGTCGTAGTTGTCGACCACCACGACCCGCGCTCGGGCCCCGTTGGTGCCTGCGGGTGCGTAGCGGCGTCCGCCGTTGGGCAAGGTCTTCATGGTCTTCTCTCCCGCGCGCCTCGTGCCATCGCGATCGCGCGCAAGACCGCGCTCGCCTTGTTGCGGCACTCGAGGTCTTCGGCCGCCGCGTCCGAGTCGAAGACGATGCCGCCCCCGGCCTGCACGCGCAGCATGTCTCCCTGGGACACGAGGCTACGGATGCAGATCGCAAAGTCGGCGCCGCCATCGTATCCCAGGTACCCGACCGCCCCGCCGTACCACCCGCGTCCCTGCGGTTCCAGCGCGTCGATGACCTGCAGGGCACGAACCTTGGGGGCGCCGCTGAGGGTCCCGGCGGGAAACGTCGCCGCCAGGGCGTCGATGGCATCGAGCTCGGGGCGCAAGGTGCCGGTGACCTCGGAGACGATGTGCATGACCCGGCTGTAGCGCTCGATTGCGAACCGCTCCGTCATCCGAACCGAGCCTCCCTCGCTCACCCGGCCGACGTCGTTGCGGCCCAGATCGATCAACATCAGGTGCTCGGCGCGCTCCTTGGGATCGGCCAGCAGCTCTCGCTCCAGCGCCAGGTCTTCGGGCTCGGTGCGCCCGCGGGGCCGCGTGCCCGCGATCGGACGCACCGTCACCGCCCGCGTGTCGCGATCGACCCGCACGAGCACTTCGGGCGACGCACCCACCAGCGTCGCCGAGGGCAGCTCCATCGCGTACATGTACGGCGCGGGATTGGTGACGCGCAGCGCCCGGTAGACGTCGAGCAGGTCGAGATCCCCGCGCGGCACGTCGAAGGCCTGCGAGAGCACGACTTGGAACACGTCGCCGGCGACGATGTGCTGCTTGGCCACCGCGACCGCGGCGATGTGCGCCTCCGGGGACCACGGCGAGACGGGCTCGGCCTCCCACGAACCCGGCGCGGGCTCTCGCAGCGCGAGCACGGGCGCGGCGGGGGCCTGGGACGACAGCGCCGCGGCGACCTGCTCGATCCGCGCGAGCGCGCGCTGGTAGCCCGCCTCGAAGCCTCCGTCGGTCGCCGGACAGAGGCTGCCGACGACCTTCACCCGCTGGGTGAGGTTGTCGAAGATGACCAGCACGTCGGTCGCGATCATCTCCGCCGGGGGCACCGCCTCCGCGCCCCGATCCGGCGGCGGCGGCAGCGACTCCACCGCCCGGACGAAGTCGTGGCCGCATACGCCGACCAGGCCGCCCCAAAACCGCGGCAGCTCGGGGTGGGCGCGGCCCCGCAGCGCCTCGCTCACCGCCCGCAGTGATTCCAAGCCCTCCTCGGGCAGTCCCGGCGGCAGCGCGAAGCCCTCGCCCGGAGCCCAGGTCCACCGAAGCGCGCCGTGCGACCAACTCGCCCGGCCGTGCAGGCGATGTCCGACGGCCACGAAGCTGTACCGCGCCCAGCGTTCGCCGCCGACCACCGACTCGAGCAGGACCGCCGTCCCCGCCAGCGTCCGCAGCCGCGCGAACGCTCCGAGCGGCGTCTGCAGATCGCACAGCACCTCGGTCCACATCGGCTGCACCGCCGCCTCGCCCGCCTCGAAGCGTGCGCAAAGGGTCTGTCGGGCGGGAAAGACGTCCACGTCCGTCACGATAGCGCCCCTTGCCCGGATTGGTTACCGTCCGCTCGTGACCTTCGACCCCGCCCTCAAAGATGCCGATCCCGAGGTGGCGCAGCTCATCGCCCGGGAGGACACCCGCCAGCGTGACAGCCTGCGGCTGATCGCCTCGGAGAACTACGCCAGCGGGGCCGTCCTCGAGGCGAGCGCGGCCAGCCTGACCAACAAGTACGCCGAGGGGTACCCGGGCCGGCGCTACTACGAGGGCATGGAGGTGATCGACCCGCTGGAGACGCTGGCGATCGACCGCGCCAAGCAGCTCTTCGGGGCCGAGCACGCCAACGTGCAGCCCTACAGCGGATCGCCGGCCAACCTCGCGGCGCTGCTGGCCCTGGTGGCCCCCGGCGACACCATCATGGGCATGTCGCTCCCCGCCGGAGGGCACCTCACGCACGGCTGGAAGGTGTCGGCGACCGGTATCTACTACAACGCCGTCCAGTACGGCGTGCGCGAGTCGGACCACCGCCTGGACATGGACCAGGTCCGCGACCTCGCGCGCGAGCATTCCCCCAAGCTCATCTGGTGCGGCCACTCCGCGTACCCGCGGCAGGTCGACTTCGCGGCGTTCGCCGAGATCGCCAGCGAGGTCGGCGCGCACCTGGTCGCGGACATCGCCCACATCGCGGGCCTCATCGCCGGCGGTGCGCACCCCTCCCCGATCCCCCACGCGGCCGCCGTCACCACCACCACCCACAAGACCCTGCGCGGGCCCCGTGGAGGCCTCATTCTCTGCAAGCAAGAGCACGCGAAGGCCATCGATAAAGCGGTCTTCCCCGGCCTGCAGGGCGGACCCCACAACCACACGACGGCCGCCAAGGCGGTCGCGTTCGGCGAGGCCCTTCAGCCGTCCTTCAAGGACTACGCGCATCAAGTCGTCGCCAACGCCAAGGCGCTGGGTGAGGCGCTGGGCGGGCGCGGCCACGCGCTGATCACCGGAGGCACCGAGAACCACCTGCTGCTGGTCGACCTGACGTCCACGGGGATCTCGGGCGGGGTCGGTGCCAAGGCGCTGGGTCGCTGCGGCATCGAGGTCAACGGCAACGCGATCCCCTTCGACAAGCGCAAACCCTTCGACCCCTCGGGCGTCCGCGTGGGTCTGGCCTCGCTGACCTCCCGCGGGCTGAAGACCGAGCACATGGACACGGTCGCGGCGTTCATCGACGAGGGCGTGCGAGAGGCGGCCAAGCAGGACGGCGCCGTGTCCGACGCGTTCGCGTCCTCACTCGCCGGCCGCGTCCGGGACTTCCTGCAACCGTTCCCGGCCCCGGGCCTTCCCGCCTGAGTCTGCGACGTGTCCGGTCTGCTTCGACGCCGCGCGGCGAGCTTGGCTGCGGCTGCCGTCACGGCCCTGCTCGGGTGCCCCCGCGAAGACCCGGGGCCACCGGCGTCCCCGCCCAAGCCGTCGACCGAAGCGACGGCACAGCTGCGCAAACAAGCGCAGCAGGAGGCGCTGGTGCGCCTGGGTCCGCGGGTCGCCGAGCTCGCGGCCCTCGAAGATCCGGTGACCGCGGCGCTTCGAGACGACACCGCCCCCCGGATGCCGCCGGTCCTCGCCGCCGACAAGGCCGCGCTGCGGGAGGCGCTCGACGCCGCCTCTGGGGAAGCCCAGGGGCTGCTGCCGCGTCTCCTCGATCCCCAAGGACGCGTGGTCGCGCTCGCCTCGCGCTTCGTTCTGGATCGCGCCCGCGACACATTCCTTCGCCGGCCGGTTTGGGTCCGATCACCGACCTGGCTGACCCGTGAGGCGGACCTCGTGCTCGCGGCGCTGGAGTCCAGCGCTCGCCAATCCGGCGCGTGCTCGCACTGCGACGTCAGCCTCGCGCACCTGACCGAGGTGGTGCGCAATGCCGCCCCCACGCCCCCCGCCCTCGCCGGTCCCGCCGTGCAGGCCACCGCCGCCGCGAGCGATGCGAGAGCCCTGGCGCAGCGGGTGCTGCAGCTCCCGGGCCCGCCGCAGGCCGCGGCCGCTGCTGCCGAAGCCCTCGAAGCCTTCGCGACCGCCCTGGAGACCGCAGACGCCTCGGGCAGCGCTCGCCTGGGGCCCGAGGCGCTGCAGCGGCTGCTGGAGGTCGAGGAGAACGTCGACCAGACCCCTCAGGAGGCCTTTGCGTCCCTGCGCAGCGCGGTGGGGACGCTGGCGGCGATGCGGGCCAAGCACCCGCCCGCGCCGGACGGCGCTCCGCAGCCGATCACCCCCGCGCGGTGCGAGGCAGCGTGGTCGCAGCTGTCCCCGATCGCGCACGCGCAGCCGGCCCTGGATCCCGAGGCCTTCGACTGCGAACGGTTCGTCGCGGGGGTGGGGAGCGCGACCCTCGACGATGCGGACCTTCGCATCGCGATCGTCGACGTCGCGTTCGTCGCCCCCCAACGCCTCGCGGCCCAGCGCGGGCTGCCCGAGGTGCTCTCGTCGATCGGAGGGCGGCTCACTCGAGGCGCACAGCAGCACACGCTGCGGACCGCCTTGCTGCTGTCTCAGCCGGAGCTCGCGCAGGTCGCCGGTCGAGCCCTGCAGCGCGAAGCGGACGCGCTGTGCTCGACGGCCGCGGCGCTGTGGATTCATGGGGAGCTCGGCGACGACGATGCGCTCGGACAGCGGCTCGATGGACGATGTCCTCGCGAGACACCCGAGTACATCGCGCGCGCGGAGGCTCGCCCACGCCAGGCGCTGGAGGGGCTGGCGCTGCGCCGGATCCCGCTGGGGCCCGCGGGCGTCGTCCCGCTCGACCGCCTGTGGTGGCTCCCGCTGGGCTTGGTCGATCCGGTCGCTGCGCCCGAGGCCCACGCCCTGGCCTCGGAGCCGAGCACGCCGATCGAGGCCCATGTCGAGACGGTCGAGACGGTCGAGACGGCACCACCGGAGGCCCCGTGAACGAACGTGAGCTCGCCGCGGCCCTGCGCGAGGAGGAGCGAGACCAGCTCGCGCACGGCTTCCACGAGGACCTCGCGCACGCGCTGCGTGCCCGCGACCGGCCCGACCTGGCGGGCGCCGTGCTCGAGCAGATCTGGGCCTGGGAGGGCGCGCTGCAGGCCTACCGCGACGCCGACGCGAAGCTCGACGCGCTCCGCGTCGCGCTGGAGTCCGGCGTCGGTTCCCACCTGGACGCGGTGCTCTCGGACATCGAAGAGGACGCCGTCGCCGGCGAGCTCGACGACGCGATCACCATGCTCGAGGCGAAGCGTCGGCCGATGGAGGCCGCCCGCCTCCTGGCCTTGCGCGACGATCCGGCCGCCCAGGCCCGGGCCCTGGAGCGCGGCGGCGATCCGCTCGGTGCGGCTCGAGCCCTCTCGCGGGCCGGGGAGGTCAAGGAGGCGCTCGACATGCTCCGCAACCACGCGCTGCGCTCCCACGCCGCCCTCTCCCTCGCGGCGTCCCTGTCTTGGGAGCTGGGCGACGCCGAAGGCTCGGCCCGCGAGGCCCAGGCTGCGCTCCGTCTGCACGACGACGACGACGCCACCCGCGACCAGCTCGCACGCGCCTTGACCGCGCTGGGGCATGACCTCGCCGCCCAGATGGTCCTGCGCGATCAGGCGTCACGCTCGGTCGATGCGGTCAGCCCAGGGCGGTATCGCGTCACGGGGCTGGGCGGTGCCGGACTGGTCGGCAGTACTTATACGGCGCTCGACCGGGCCACGCTCGAGGACGTCGAGCTGCACCTGCTGCTGGCCGAACACGGTGACGCCCGGGAACTCGACCCTGCCCTCGCGCTGCAGCTCGACCGTTTCGCCGCCGTCGCCTCCGGGGCCGCGGCGATCGGCCACCCCGCGATCCGCCCGATCCTTCGCCTCGACGCGCGGGCGGGGCTGCTGGTGATGCCGCGGACCGAAGGCACGTCCCTGCGGGCGCTGCTGCGTCCCCCGGGGCTGCGCCGCGTCCGGTCGCGCGCGCGGGCTTGGATCGCCTTCTTGCTCGAGGGGCTGATGGCCGCGCACGATCGCGGGCTGATCCACGGCTGGCTGCTGCCGAGCCTGATCGGGTTCGACGCCGCCGGTCGTCCGCTGGTGCCACCCTTCGGGGCCCATCACCTCTCGGGGCTGACCGCGACCCACACCGGTGGACTCGAAGAGCTCATGGCGGTCACCGCCCCCGAGCTTCGCAGCGGCGCGCCGCCGACGGTCGGGAGTGACCTCTTCGCCGTGGGCGTCCTGCTGCAGTGGCTCCTCGACGGCGATCTCTCGCTGCCCACGCCCGAGGAGCCCACGCCCGAGGACGTGCTCGCGCGCGCGCTGCAGGCCGAAGACCCCGAGCAGCGTCCCAACGCCCGTGACGCGCTCGCCGTCCTGCGCGCGCCGGTGGCCGACATTCACGAGCTCGGCGCGGCCGCAGGATCGATGACGGCGATGCAGGCCGTCTCGGATCCGATCACCGGCTTGGCCGCATCCGGACTCGCGGTCGACGCGGCGGAGTCGTGGACCGATGCCCTGCTCGATGCGTTGTGCCAGCACGTGCAGCCGTGGCTCCAGCCCATCCTCGATCGGCAGGGGCGACGGCTGACGCTCGCACCGTGGCCCGAGGGCTGCGCCGCCCTCGGAGACGATGCGCCCAGCGTCGCCGAGCTGCTCGACCCGCGCGCGCTGGCGCTGAGCACCCCTGGGCTCGAGTCCGCGATTCGCGAACGCCTCCGTCCCAGCAGCCTCGTGCGGACGCCCGCCGGCGCGTGGATGCTGGCCCTGGACGATCTGCTCTCACGATGACCGACACGCCCCGGACCCCGCCCGCTGCCCTGCGCAGCACCCTGGCCATGGCCATCTTCGTGCTCGCCGTCCTGGTCTGGGCCCTGCCGCGCGAGATTCAGCCCGGCGACGCGGGGGAGTTCGCAACCGTCATGCTTCGCGGCGGCATCCCGCACCCCTCGGGCTACCCGTGGATGCGGGTCTTGGGTCTGCCAGCACGAGCGCTTTGGGCGTTGGGCGTGCCGCCGGCGACCGCCGCCGCCCTGCCCTGCGCGCTGCTGGGTGCCGCGGGCCTGCTGCTGCTGCACCGCGTCGCGGGGCACCTCGCCCGCCCCGCCTCGCCCCGCGGGCGCGCCGTCATCGCGACGCTGAGCACCGGGCTGATCGCGAGCGCGCCCCCGATGGTCCTGCACCTGTACGACGCCGAGGTCTGGGGACCGCTGATCTTTGCCGCCGGCGGCTTCACCTGGCTCGCGCTGGTTCGGCGCGCGCGCCCCTGGGTCCTGGGACTCGCGCTGGGCCTGGCCGTCAGCCACCACCTCACCGCAATCTTGATGCTGCCGCTGGCGGTCGGCGCTGCGTGGCCCGAGACGGCCACGCCCAAGGCGGTGCTTCGGGCCGGGATCGCCGGCCTCGGGGGCAGCGGACTGGGGCTGAGCGTCCTGCTGACGCTCATGCTCGGGGCGCACGGTTCCGATGCCGCGTGGGCCTGGGGCGACACCGCGTCCCTGCCCGGGTGGCTGCATCACGTCACCCGCGGAGACTACGGCGTCTTCGAGCTCAGCCTTCACAACCAGCGCCCGCCGGCGTGGGCGCAGCTGCGACGGGCGTGGCAGGTGCAAGGTGGCGCGCTCTCGGCCCAGCTCAGCCCGCACTGGGTGCTCAGCGGGATCGTGGTGCTGCTTCCGTGCGCGCTCGTCCTGCGCAGGGGCGCGCTGCCGCGGCGGCTGAGGCTGGGGTTGGTCGGGAGCGTCGTGCTCAGCGGCACGCTCTTCCCCACCGTCCACAACCTCGATCCCACCTCTCCTTTCGGCGGCTGGATCCTCGAGCGCTTCGACCTGCTGCCGCTGGCCCTGCTGATCCCGGTGGTCGCGATGGCGCTGACCCCCCTGCCCGCCGCGGTGCAGGGCCGCGGTCGCGCCGGCCTCGGGCTGGCGATCGCCGGCGGGCTGCTCATCCTCCGCCAGCTCGTGTTCACGGCCTGGCACGGGACGCCCTCGGACAACCCGTGGGTGCAGACCTACGCGCTGGACGTCCTGCGCACCCCGGAGGTGCCCGCGGTCATCGTCGGCACCGATGACCACCGCACCTTCCCGCTGCTGTATGCCTCCGAGGTGCTCGGGGAGCGCCCGGACGTGCTGTACATCGACGCATCCCTGCTCGCGCACCCGTGGTACCGCGCGCGCCTGCGCAGCCGCGCTCAGGCCCTGCCGCCCCTGCCCGACATCGACAAGCCGGTGCGGCTGCTGACCGCGCTGCAGGCCGACCCCGCCTGGGACGACGTGCCGCTGTACCTGACCAACGACTTCTCCCGGCACTCGGTCGGGCTCGAGCGCGTCCCCGAGGGGGTGCTGTGGCGACTCGAGCACCCCACAGGGGCATCGTCCCCGGACGAGGTCCTCGCCCGGCACGAGCGCGCCCTCGCCCGCTATGGGCCGCTGGTCCGCACGCCCTTCATCGACGGGCACCCCTTCGCGGCCGACCTGCTCACGAACTATCTGCAGACGACCAAGACCCTGAGCGAAGCTCTGTACGCGCAAGGCCGCGACGAAGATGCCGAAGCCCTGCTGCGCTACGCCATCGACCCGCAGTAGCCCCGCAGTAGCCCCGCAGTAGCCCCGCAGTAGCCCCGCAGTAGCCCCGCCTACTCGCCAAAAGGCCCCCGTTTGGGGTGAAGCGAAGGGCGACTAGCCCACCGGCGTGCACACCAGCGCAGGCTCGGTCTCGTTGGACTCGTCGCACTCGTTGAGCGCACCGCCGCCGGTGCCGTCGTCGTCGACGACCGCGTAGATGGTCGCCGAGGGCATGGACAGCCCGCTCGCCAAGGTCACGGTCTCCGAGGCGCCTGCCGGCAGCGCACCCTGGGTCATCACCGTGCCGAGCAGGCCTGCGTCTTGTTCGTACAACGAGACCTGCACCCCCGGTCCCACGCCCAGACAGCCAATGTTGGCCACGTCCACGCTCAGGTCCAGGGTCGGGCAGGCGGGCTGGTCGACGCGGAGGTCGAAGAGCGCGAGGTCCGGGGCGCAGAAGTTGGACAAGCCCTGCGCGTTGCGGCGGTAGGCGTTGAACCCCGGGGTGTCCCACGCGTCGGGCTCGGTGACCGGGATGGTGCCGTCCACCTCGACGTTGGTGATGTGATAGCTGTGCTGGTTCCATACCGGCCGCGTCGCGACCCAGTTGTCGAGCTGGTCCTCCCACACCTCGATCCCCGCGTCGAGACCCCAGGAGATGTCGGAGTTGTTGGAGAACACCAGCTCGGCCTTGAAGTCGCCGTCGACGTCGGCCACGACGGGATACTCGGTGCGGGTCCGCGAGGTGTTGGGGTCTTGGAAGAGCACCTCGGCGTCGGTCATGATGCCGTCGCATCCGGGCCCCGGGGGCTGGAGCGCGCAGTCGGGCTCGGTGCCTGGATAGATCCGAATGAAGAACTCGTCGTTGTAGACGACCTCGTTGTTGCCGTCGCCGTCGAAGTCGAACACCGATGAGCCGGTCACGCGCGAGGAGTCGTCCTCGGTGGCCGCCCGCCACAGCTCGCTGAACGTCGTGCCATCGAACTCGACCACCACGTAGAACGACGCACCCGCGGTCGCGATGTCGGGCTGCCCGTCGCCGTTGAAGTCCGCGATGTTGGGCGCGCCGCCGCGGTCGCTGGTCCCGGGGATTGCGAAGCTGCCCAGCAGCAGCCCGGTCTGCCCGTCGAGCGCGTGAATCTGGCCGGCCTGCACCAACACGACCTCGGGCTGTCCATCGCCGTCGAAGTCGGCGACCCCGCAGCGGCCGTCCCCCACGGAGGCCTCCCACAGGACCGAGCCGCTGAAGTCTCCGCCGGCCACCGTGCCCGTGGTGCTGTAGGCCGTGTTGCCACCGATGAGTTCGGGGCGCCCGTCCCCATCGAGGTCGGCCACGCAGGAGATCGGGCCTTGACCGTCGCGACCGATCCCCGCGCTCCCCTCCCAGAGCAGCGCGCCGCCGCTGTCGAGGACGGCCGCCCCGAACACGAGCTCGGGATCGCCCTCGTTGTCCATGTTGGCGATCGCGACCGAGCCGCTGGAGTTGGCGCTGGTGAAGGTGTCCGAGACCCACAGGGGCGTGCCGTCGCTGTCGATGGCCACCAGCGTCGAGCCGAGTCCGGCGACGACCACCTCGGGCAAGCCGTCGCCGTCGATGTCGCCCACCGAGGGGTTCGCGGTCGAGTTGCTCTGGAAGGCGGGATCGGTCACCGACCACACCGGCGCACCGGTGTCCCCACGGATTGCGCGGACGACCCCCTCCGAGGTGATCGTGCCGTCGATATAAGTGTTGAAGATGATCTCGGGGGTGCAGTCGGCGTCCAGGTCCGCGACCACGGGGATGGAGGACACCTGGAAGTTCGCCGTCGCCACGTCGGGCTCGCGATGCGTCCAGGTCGCCGTGCAGACGCCGTCCATGCAGGTCTCCGCCGTCTGACACTGCGCCTCGTCCGTGCACGGCACCTGCGCCCGTGCGCCCCACGTGAACCGGGGACGCGGCGCGAACTCGGCCGGCGGCGGCACGTATTCGCAGGCGGGATCGGCCATGGACGGCACGCACTGGCCCAGGTCCCCCGCGCACACGAAGCCGTCGCCGCAGTCGCTGTCCTCGACCCGCGTCGCGCATCCGCTGTTCTCGCAGGCCCCCGCGGGCGTGACGCACTGGCCCAGGTAACACGCGTCCCCCTGCGCGCAGCACTCGCGCTGCACCCCGCAGGGATCGGCACCGCCGCAGTCGTCGGCACACGCGCCCTCGAAGCACACCTGCGTCGCCGAACAGCATGCGTTCGCGCAGGCCAACTCGTCGTCCTCACAGTTGGGCCCGGCGGTCGAGTCCCCCGGGCCCCCGGTCGGGCCCGACGTGCCCTCGGCGCTCGGGTCTCCCCCCGAGCTTCCCTCGGTCGCGCCGATCGTGGCGGTGAGCGTGTCGCTGCTCTCGACGCCTCCGGGGGCGTCATCGGGACACCCGGTGAGAACGAGCATCCCCGAGACCACCACCGAACGTTTGGCGAACCGCATCCCACCGAGTGTAGGAGCCTTCGCGCACCCAACTCAACGGCCGCGATGCGAAAGCCCGCGGGCAAAAGGTCGCCACCGGGCACCGGGAGCGCTACGGTATCGTCGGACTTGGCTTCTCTCGACGCAGAGCGCCGCCTCGCGGTCGCCGTCGCCCAACAAGGTGCCGATATCGCGCGCCGCTTTCAGCGCGGTGGCGCTCGCATCCTGCGACTGCGCAACAAGCCGCTGGGCGGCGGACCGGTCACCGCCGCCGACGAGGCCGTCGACGCCCACATCGTCACCGCGATCGCCACCGCCTTCCCGGACGACCCGATCGTGGCGGAGGAGAGCTACGACGACGACGCGTGGCGGCACGCCGACCGCTGCTGGTTCGTCGACCCGATCGATGGCACCCGGGAGTTCGCGCGGGGAACTCCGGGCTGGACCGTCCAGCTCGGCCTTTGCATCGCGGGCACGCCCGTCTTGGGCGTCGTGGCCGAACCGGCCCGCGATCGCCTCAGCTGGGCCGCCCTCGAAGACACCGCGACCGCCGGCGAGGGCACGTCGCGCTGGATGGGCGAGACGCACACCTCCAGCGGCGTCCTCCCGCTGCGCGTGGCTCGTCGCGACTGGGACCACATGCGGCTCATCGGAGGGAAGATGTCGCCCTTGTCCCGGCAGCGCTCGATCCGCAACGCCTTGGGCGTCTCGAGCGATCGAGCGGAGGCCGTCGGCTCCGTCGGCGTCCGCATGGCGGCGGTCGCCCGCGGACACGCCGACTGCTACGTGCAGGCGCCCGGCAAGACCAAGATGTGGGACACCTGCGCCCCGCTCGCGCTGGTCCTCGCCGCCGGCGGCCGCGTCACCGACCTGCGCGGCGACGCGCTCGATTTCTCCGCGCCCCCGGTGACGCATCCCGCAGGCGTGGTCGCCTGCGCCGTCGAGCGTCACGACGCGGTCCTGGAGCGGCTCCAGACCCTCGCCGACGCCTGGCTCGGGCCCCCGGCCCCTCCCTGACCACGCCTGGACGCGCCTGGACGCGCCTGTGGCCACGCCTAGATGGGTCGCTTCAGCTACCGGCGACGGTCATCTGGTCGACGCGGAAGCTGGGCGCCGCGACCGAGGTGCGGTGCTCCAGGTCGTTCGCGATCGCGTCGATCCCCCGCAGGATGTCGTCGAGGTTGCGCGAGATCGTAATCTCTCCGATCGGTCGGGTGAGCGCACCGTTCTCGATCAGGAAGCCTTCCGCGCCCCGTGAGAAGGTCCCGGTCACCGGATCGAACCCAAAGCCCATCATGCGTGTGACATACAGCCCGGTCTCGATGCCCTCGAGCAGGGCCTGGGGCTCCAGCGAGCCGGCCTCGAGGTAGAAGTTGCTCGTGGAACTGTGCGGGATCCCGCCCCCGCCCGACGCCGACCCGGTGGGCTTCGCGTCGAGCTTGCGTGCGCTGTAGGTGTCGAGCAAGAACGACGCCAGCACACCGTCCCCGATGACCTCGATCGATCGCACGGCACGTCCTTCGCCGTCGAAACGACGGGACCCGGGACCCCGATGCACGAGCGGATCGTCGACGATCGTCACGCCCGAGGCCGCGACGACGTCGCCCAGACGTTCGGCCAGGTAGCTGCGCTGCCGGTAGATGGCATCGCCCACCACGCAGCTGGCGACCAGGCCCACGATCGCGCGCGCAGCGTCCTTGTCGAACACCACGGGGACCTGGCCGGTGGGCATCTTCGACGCCCCCAGGGTGCGGACCGCTCGTCGAGCCGCCTCGGCCCCGACCGCCTCGGGATCCTCGAGGTCCTCGAAGAAGCGCCCCCCGGTCCAGTAGGCACCGTTGCGCTTCTTGCCTCCCGCGTCATCCGCGACCGCCTGCACGACCAACGACTGATAGGTGCCCGAGCGGGTGCCGACGAAGCCGCCGGTGGTGGCGAGCACGCCATGGCCGCTGCTGCGCGAGAAGCTGGCCCCCTCCGAGGTGGTGATGCGCGCGTCGGCTGCAAACGCCGCGCGTTCGGCAAGCGTCGCAAGTTCGAGCCCGCGGGCGGCGTCGATACCGTCGGTGTCGGGATCGAAGAGATCGAGATCGGGCAGCGCCGCTCCGTTCGCGAGTTCGTCGGGGGACGGCGGCGCGGCCATCGGGTCGGGCTCGCTGATCTGCGCCATCTCGACCACGGTCTTGAGGAACGCCGCGATGGCGCCATGCTCGAGGTCCGTGGTGGAGCTGGTCGCCACCCGGCCGTCGCACATGACCCGAACGGACAGGCCGCTGCTCTGCGCCTCCTTGACCAGCTCGGGTTCCTCTCGTCGGACGCCCACCTCCAGCTCGTTGCCCACGCCCACGCTGACCTCGGCATGGTCCACGCCCAGGCCGCGAAGGGTGGAGATGGCGTGCTCGGCGGTACCGGAGAGCCGCTCGAGGATGTTCCGGGAATCTTGAGTGATGGGCATGTTCAAGCCTCCGTGCCGCCGACGGTGAGTTCGTCGAGTTTGACCGTGGGCATGCCGACGCCGACGGGCACGCTCTGGCCATCCTTGCCGCAGGTCCACATGCCGTCGGAGAGCTCGAAGTCGTGCCCGACCATGGAGACCGTCGCGAGCGCCTCGGGGCCGTTGCCGATGAGGTTCACGCCCTTGAGCGGCGCGGTGATCTTGCCGTCTTCGATCAGATAGCCCTCGGTGAGGCTGAAGACGAAGTCTCCGTTGCTGATGTTGACCTGGCCGCCGCTGAACTTCTTGGCGTAGACGCCTCGGCGGACCGAGCGAATGATGTCGTCTGGATCATCCTGGCCGGCGCTCATCAAGGTGTTGGTCATCCGCGGCATGGGGACCTCCCGGAAGCTCTCCCGACGGCCGCTGCCCGATGGCGACTCGCCGAAGTGCTCGGCGCTGATCCGGTCGTGCATGTAGCCGCGCAGGATGCCGTCTTCGATGAGGCGGTGCTCCTGGGGCACCTCGCCTTCATCGTCGACGTTGATGCTGCCGCGGCTGCCCTCGATCGCGGGATCGTCCACGACCGTCACCAGCTCGGAGGCGACCGACTCACCGATGCGGTCGGTGTAGTTGGACGTCCGCTTGCGGTTGAAGTCGGCTTCGAGCCCGTGCCCGACCGCCTCGTGCAGCAGAATGCCGGAGTCTCCGGGGGCCAGGACGACCGGCATCGAGCCCGCCGGGGCGGGGCGGGAGTCGAGGTTGACCAGCGCGATACGGGCCGCCTCCTTGCCATGGTCCTCAGGGGACACCCGGCCGAAGTAGTCGAGCCCGTAGCGACCTCCGCCGCCGCTGCTGCCCGACTCGGTCCGCTGCCCCGAGCTCGCGACGACGTAGACGCCGATTCGGCTCATCGGCTGAACGTCGTGCACGACGGCCCCACGGCTGTTGCAGACCAAGATTTCCTTGTGCACGCTGACCAGCGACGCGTCGACGCGCGCGACCCGGGAGTCTGCTGCCCGTGCGGACGCATCCGCGCGCCGCAGCAGCGCGACCCGGTCGGCCCCTGGAACGTCCACGAGCGCGTCCGAGACCGGGTAACGACTGGGCGCCACGACGCGCCCAACCGACACCGCGGCGTGCGATCCACCGCCGGTCGCGATCCGTGCGGCCGTGCGGGCCGCTGAGAGCAGCTCCTCGGGGTCGAGGCTCTCCGCGTACGCGTACCCGACCGCGGTGCCGTGCACCACGCGAACACCAACGCCCAGATCGATACCGCCGCCGACGCTGCGGACGTGTCCGTCTTCCATCGAGATGGATGCCGCACGTCGATATTCGAAGTAGAGGTCCGCGAAGTCTCCGCCCTGCTCCAACGCGGTGCTCAGCGCCCGCGCGATCAGTGCGTCGTCGATCGCGAGAGGCCCCGTCATGAACGGAGCCTCGGTTCCGGCGACGGCATCACCGCCGCCGGCCTTCGATGTGGAATTGCCGTGTGCCTCGGACACGACCGAAGACTACTTCTCTTTGGACTTCTTCGTGCGGCCGGCGTAGCGGCGCTTGAAGCGATCGATCCGACCTTCGGCGTCGACCGTCCGGGCCTGGCCGGTCCAGAACGGATGGCTGTGGCTCGAGATGTCGAGCTTGACGACCGACAGCTCGACACCGTCGACGTCGCGCTTCTCGCCCGAGCGCATGGTGGAGAACGCGGTCCACTCTTGGCCGCTCGACGAATCGACGAACAGCACTTTTTGGTAGGCGGGGTGAATTCCCATCTTCATGGCGACTTGACCTTTGCTTCCTACGGGAGGATTCGGGGTTGGGCGCGCGCCGAGCTACCAGCTCGACTTGGTGACGCCGGGAAGGTCGCCCGCGAGGGCGAGGTCTCGAAGCATGATGCGCGAGAGACCGAACTTGCGATAGACGGCCTTGCTGCGCCCGGTGAGCATGCAGCGACGCGTCTTGCGGGTGGGGCAGGAGTTGCGCGGGAGCTTGTTCAGCGCGTCGATCGCTTCCCACTTCGCCTCGGGGTCGAGGTTGGGGTCTTTGATCTTCTTCCGGAGCGCTTCGCGCTTCTCGGCATACTTCGCGATGAGCTTGTCGCGCTTTTCGTCGCGCAGAACTTGGGAAAGCTTGGCCATGACTGAAGTCTCGTGAGGCTTTTGGGCGGGCGGGCATCGAAGCGGCCAGCCCAGGAGCGCGAGAACCTACACGAGAGGCACCTGGGGGCGCAAGGCCTGTTCTTCGAGTCTCGACAAGAGGCAGCTCTCGTGCTGGAGGGCGCCGCCGGGGGCCCTCCTGCGGATTCCGTGGCGCCCAGCGCACGCAGGCGTCGCACAGCGTGCCTCACGCAATCCGCAGCGATCTCATCGGCCAGACGTGGGGGTCACTCGCGCTTCGAGGCGCCGAGATCGGTCCGGGTCCTCAGATCACCGAGCTCGGTCTCGCGCAGGCGGCGGAACTGGCCCTCGGGAAGATCATCGGCCGTCACGTCCGCGAACGCCACCCGGATCAGCTTGAGCACCGGGTAGCCGATCGCCTCGCCCATCCGGCGGATCTGCCGGTTGAGCCCCTGGCTGATCGTCAGCTGCACCCAGGTGTTCGTCTCGGTGTCTCGGATGACGAGCAGCTCGTCGACCGGGCGGGTGATCGTGCCGTCCTCCAGCGTCACGCCGGCGCGAAGCTTGTCGATGGCCTCGTTGTCGAGCCGCCCCTGAAACTTGGCGTGGTAGGTCTTGGGGACCTTGTAGCGCGGGTGCAGCAGCCGTGAGGCGAAGTCCCCATCGTTGGTGATGAGCAGGACGCCGCGGGTGTGATAGTCGAGTCGCCCCACCGGGAAGACCCGCGCATCGACACCCTTGAGCAGCGACACCACGGTCGGGCGCCCGCGCTCGTCCTTGCCTCGCTCCGCCGAGCAGACCACGCCGTCGGGCTTGTTGAGCACCAGGTAGACCGGTGGCTCGGCCTCGACGAGCTTGTTGTCGACGCTGATTCGGTCGCGCAGGGGATCGACCTTGGTGCCCAGCGCGGTCACGACTTGACCGTTGACCTTGACCCTGCCGGCGCTGATCAGCGCTTCGCCACCGCGCCGCGAGCTGACACCAGCCCGGGCCAGAACCCGTTGTAGTCGCACCTGACCGGAGAGTTCTCCGACGTCTTGGGCGCGCTCGACCTGCGGTTTGGGGGCGCGCGAGCCACGGCGACCGCTCTGAGACCCCCGTGACGCGCTCTTGGGCGGTTTCGTTCCTCGGCTCACGATGCGGACTCCTCGGGTTTGGGGGACTCGTCGTCGACCGCCGCGTCGCTGTGGAGCGGCGGATCGTCAGGGACGTGCGCCGGCTCCTCTTCGGAGACGGGCTCTTCTTCGGAGACGGGCTCTTCTTCGGAGACGGGCTCTTCTTCGGAGACGGGCTCCTCTTCGGAGACGGGCTCCTCTTCGGAGACGGGCTCTTCTTCGGAGACGGGCTCTTCTTCGGAGACGGGCTCTTCTTCGGAGACGGGCTCCTCTTCGGAGACGGGCTCTTCTTCGGAGACGGGCTCTTCTTCGGAGACGGGCTCTTCTTCGGAGACGGGCTCTTCTTCGGAGACGGGCTCTTCTTCGGAGACGGGCTCTTCTTCGGAGGATTCGGAGGGCGCGATCGCATCGTCCGCGACTGCGGGCTCCTCCTCGGAGGAGGCGTGCGCTTCTTCGGAGGCGACCGTCTCGTCGTCTGAGACGGCGGACTCCTCGTCCGAGGCGTCCGACGCGTCCGAGGCGTCCGACGCTCCGCTCGTCGGCGGAGGCGGTCTCCTCGTCGTCAGACGCCGGGGCACCGCCCTGCTCGTCGTCGAAGTGCAAGCGCGACTGGCCCATCGCCTCCTGCTCGTCGCTGAGACTCTGGGACATCGAGTGCTTGAGCGCGGCCTCGGACTCTTCGCTGAGTTCCTTGAACTCCTGCAGGTCCGGCAAGTCGCGCAATCCCTTGAGGTTGAAGAACTCGAGGAACGCGACGGTGGTGCCGTACAGATGCGGTCGGCCCGGTTCTTCCTTGCGGCCGACGATCTTGACCAGGTCACGCTCCAGCAGGACCCGCAGCACGGCCCCGCAGTCGACACCGCGGACGTGATCGAGCTCGGCCTTGGTCACCGGCTGCCGATACGCGACCACGGCCAGCGACTCCAGCTGCGAGCGAGACAGCCGCACCGGCTTCCCGGCCAACATCTTCTGGACGAAGGCGGCGTTGTCCGGATGGGTGCGCAGGCGAAAGCCACCGGCGACCTGGGTCAGCACGATGCCCCGCTGCTGCGTGTCGGTGATCAGCTGCTTGAGCGCGAGCTGGATCTGACGCTTGGTCGGCTCTTTGAGCAGCCGGCGGATGATCTTGACGGTCATCGGCTTGTCGGCGGCGAACAGCAGGCTCTCGACGATCGACATCAACCGAGGCGAGGCCTCGCCGGTGACCTTCGAGAGATCATCGTCGGGATCGATGGGAAGCGAGGTCGCGAGGTCGAGGTCCGCGTACTCGGCGAAGGGATCGTCTTCGTCGACCCGAGCGTCGTCGTCCGCGTCGTCGTCCGCGTCGTCGTCCGCGTCGTCGTCCGTCTCTCGTGCGTCGTCGTCCGTCTCTCGTGCGTCGTCGTCCTGTCCCTCGGGGCCCGGCGCTGCCTCGTCGATGGCGTCATCCTCGTCGTCCTCGGGCTCCTCCGGAAAATCCTCTACGCCCCGCGGCCGCCCCAACGCGGCCATGAGATCTTCGAGGCTGGCATCGTTGGGCTTGCCCCGCGAGGACTTGCTCGGCTCGTTGACAGGGTCAGACATCGCTGTTGGGCTCGGCGTCCCCAACGGGCTCGGGCGCGGCCTGGACCGCGGCGTCGTCGGGCGAGCCCGCAGACTCACCCGAAGCGGCCGCTTCCGCAACCCCGGGCTTGGTCTGTCCAAAGCTGGCCTGTTCGTCGTATCCGGCGATGGCGCGATTGGCCTCCTCGGCGGTGGCCTTGCGCTCGATCACGATCGTTTCGGCGCCCTCGTCTTGGTGCACGAAGATGACGCCCAGCTTGCTGAGCTCCAAGATGGACATCAGCGTCACCACCAGCATCGAGCGCAGCTCGGCTTCGGAGTTCCAGCTGCGCCCCAGGAACAAGGCCTCGAACTCGACCTTGTCCTTGTCGATGAGGATCGCCGTGAGCTGCTGCATGCGCGTCGCCACCGAGACGGTCTCCATGACCACCTCGTGCGACTTGTGGATTCGCGCCCGATCGAGCACCCGGTTGTAGGCTTCGGCGAGCCGAAACAGGGTCAGGGGTGCGAGGCCCGGGTCGAGCGGCGGAAGCTCGATGAGACCGCCCCGGCCGAAGACGTCGCGGCCCGAGACGGGCAGCCGGTCCAGGTCGGACGCTGCGGCCCTGTACTTTTGGTACTCGAGCAGACGCGCGATGAGTTCCTCGCGCGGGTCGGGCCCGTCTTCGTCACTGTGCCCCTCTTCGACCACCTCGGAGGGCTCGGTCGGGACGAGTTCGCGACTCTTGAGGTACGCGAGCGTCGCGGCCATCACGAGGTAGTCCCCGGCAACCTCCAGGTCCAGCGCCTGCATGAAGGCGAGGTACTCGAGGTACTTCTCGGTGACGAACGGAGATCGGGATGTCGAGGATGTCGAGCTCGTGCCGGCGCACCAGGTGCAGCAGCAGATCGAGCGGGCCCTCGAAGTCGGGCAGCTCCAGGAGCCACGAGCGCGTCTCGCCGACGGTCCCCAACATCGAGGGCACCGGACCGCCGGCGGGGCCGTTCGAGCCGCGCCCCATGGCGGAGGCCTTGGACACGGACGGCGGCGAATCGGGCGCTTCGGGCGCTTCGGGTTCGGGTTCGGGTTCGGGTTCTTGGGCGGCGGGTGACGCGACGTCGTCGCCCGGTGGCGGTGCGACCTCCGCGGGCTCCGCCCCGGCGACGGGAGCCTCCGCATCGCCCGCGCCTGCTGCAGCACCGGAGGGGACCGCAACGGGATCGTCTTCGTAGCCGTCATCGGTCGATGACGGGAGCTGGTCGTCGGGCGTGCTCACCGTGCTCGGGGCGGTCGAACTACAGGACAGCCGCGAGTGCGGACTGGCCCAGGCGCATGACCGGCCACAGCAGATACCCCAGAATCGGAATCGGCGAAAGCACGAGGACGATCAGGACGATGCCCCCGTAGCGCAGCAGGAACGCGTCGACCGGCTGCCACCGAGCCCCGAAGGCCCAGCTGAGCACCTTTCCACCGTCGAGCGGATGGATCGGCAGCAGGTTGAACGTGAACAGCACCAGGTTGAGGCTGAAGAACAGCGTCAATGGCGTCATGAGCGTGGGCGTCAGCGCCCCCGCCGCGGACAGTCCCGCCACCACCGCGAGCGTCACGGCGGCCTGCACGAGGTTCGAAAGCGGCCCGGCGAACGCGACGAGGGCCATGCCGGCCCGCATCGTCACCTTACGGGTGTAGTTGCGCGGCTGCGTCTGCACCGGCCGGCCCCACCCGAACAGCAACCCCGGCGACGCGATGGCCAGCACCAGCGGCAGGATGAGCGTGCCGATCGGGTCGGCGTGCGCCATGGGGCTGAGCGTCAGCCGTCCTTGCGCCTCGGGCGTGCCGTCTCCGAGCTTGTGGGCCGCCCACGCATGCGCGAACTCGTGCACCGTCACGGCCAGAATGAGACAGATGACGTACAGACCCGCGTTGCGCAGAGTCTGCGGTTCGAACAGCGGGCCCGCGAACAGGGGCGTGAGGGTCAGCAGAGCGGCATTCACCGGGGTACTCGCCAGGTCGGAGGCTGCGGCCAACGTATCACCGCCCGGTGCCGGAGGCCTCCCCCGGACCACATTGTTCGTCCCTCGTGCGCACAAAACGCGAGAACCCGCAGCGAGCACGGGGCTCCTTGCGGGTTCGAGCTGCGAGGGCGCGGCGGGCCGCGCACATCGCGACCATTTCAGCAGCTTTGGTCGTTGTTGGCGGTGTTGCCACCGAAGGGACCCTGCTCGACGCCGTCCTCGCACATGTCCTGCACGGTGGTGATGCACAGGTTCTCGTTGTTGGTGACCACGCACTCACCGCCGATGAACAGCATGCTGCGCAGACCCGGCGACGCGATGTCGACGAGGTTGGGGTTGAAGCGAATCCCGAAGTTCTCGCGCACGCCCACGATCTTCTTGAAGCCGGAAATCGCGGTCAGGCTCGCGTTCTCCGCGATGCTCAGCGACCGAGGCGTCTGCTGGATGTTGTTGAGCCCGTTGAAGTCGAGCAGCGCATCGTTGTCGGAGATGACCACCGTACCGCCGGGCATCACCGGACCCTCGGTGATGAATCCGACGTCGGTGATGTTGTTCAGCCCGGTCACGTCGGTGAGCAGGTCGTTGTCGAAGATCGTCAGGTCGTGGCCCACGGTCTCCAGGCACGAGAAGATGGTCAGGCACTCCAGATCGGTCCCCGCGATCGAGAGTTCACCGGTGATGCTGGTGTATCCAGCGAGAGCCTCGGCTTCGGCGAGGTTCGTGACGAGGACGACGGGCTCCCCATCGAACTCGCCCTTGTCGCAGGCCGGGGGTGGGTCGCATCCGAGACCTTCGGGTACCGATCCGGTGCTGTCTCCGGTCTCCGAGGGATCGGTCGAGCTCTCGCCCGCCGTGCTCGACCCGGTGTTGGACTCGCCCGTGTCGTCCGATGCTGATCCACTGGTTGCGGATTCGGAGTTGCCTGCCCCGTCATCGGGGTCACAGGCGGTCACCGAAAGTGCGGCCGCAACGAGAACGCTCTGCGCGAGAGTGAGATTTGCAAGTTTCAAGGTTGTGCCCTCCTGAATCACACGCTCGTGATCCGTTGCAGGAACGTAGATGAACGGGGTCCAGGCGCGCAAGCGTTCATCGTCGCCATGCGCATTTTGCGCTACAGAAGGCGGCGGCGCAGAGGCCAAACGCGGACGCCGCTCCGAGACGAAACGCACGAGAGACTCCGGGACGTTAGGCGCGCGGATGATGCTCGTCATACGCCGCGCGAACGTGGGCGTCGCTGACGTGCGTGTACACCTGCGTCGTCGAGATGTCGGCGTGGCCGAGCAGCGCCTGCACGGACCGGAGGTCTGCGCCGCCTTCGAGCAGGTGGGTCGCAAAGCTGTGGCGAAGCTTGTGCGGTGAGATCGGACGATCGATCCCGGCGGCGGCGGCGTGCTTGCGCATTCGCACCCACGCCGACTGGCGCCGCAGTCGCTGGCCTCGGAGGCTGAGGAACACCCAGGGGATCGCCTGCGGACTCTTGGTCCGGCACAGCTGCGGGCGCCCCTGGTCCAGCCACGCTCCCATCGCCCGCAGCGCCATGTCCCCCACCGGAACCACGCGCTGCTTGCTGCCCTTGCCGATGACGCGGGCCACGCCTTGGTCGAGGTGAAGCTGGTCGCAGCGAAGGTCCAAGGCCTCGGAGATCCGGCACCCGGTCGCGTACATGAACTCGAGCAGCGCGGTGTCGCGCAGGCCCAAGACGGTGTCGTGCCCGGGCGCGACGAGAAGTGCCTCGATCTCGGAGCGACCGAGCAACGCAGGAAGTCGCCGCGCGAACTTCGGCAGCGTGACCGGCTGCGTCGGATCGACCGTCAGCCGTCTCTCCCGGCGCAGGTGCTTGAACAGGCCGCGAACGGCCACCAGCAGCCGCGCCTGGGACCGGGCCGAGAGGCCGCCGTCGACCAGGGCGCTGACGAAGCGCAGCAGCAGCGGTGTGTCCACCGCGGACACGTCCCCAACGCCCTCGTCCTCGGCAAAGGTGACGAAGCGTCGCAGGTCGGAGGCGTAGGCGACGATGGTGTTCTTGGCCAGACCCCGCTCGACCTTGAGGTGGTCGAGGTAGTCGTCGACCGCGTCATCGAGGGTGGGAGCGGACGGGGGCATGTCGGCCATTGGGGGCAGGTCGGGCGGGTTCAGCCCTCGTGCAGCTTGAGCGTCTCGCGGACCAGCGCGATGACCTGCGGAGCCTGGATGGGCTTGGTGATGTACGCGTTGGCGCCCAGCGCCAGCGCCCGCTGGCGGTCCTCTTCGGCTCCCTCGGTCGTAATGATGATGATCGGGACGGTGCGGTAGGCCTCATCGGCACGCAGCCGCTTGACCAGCTTGAGTCCGTCGAGGATGGGCATGTTGATGTCCGTGATGATGATGTCGAACTTCGTGCTCGCGATGCGGCGAAGCGCATCCACACCATCATCGGCCTCGACCACGGTGAGCTCGCGCACCCTCGACAGCGCGAACACGATCATCTTCCGCATCGGCGGGCTGTCCTCGACCACCAGCGCATTGAGCTTTCGATCGTCAGTCATCCGAGCAAGGCCTCCACCTCGGCACGTGAGAACGGGACCTGGCGGGCGTGCGCCCGCAGCCAGGCAGCGTCGAGCGCGGCGCCCGATTCGGTCGAGATGAGTTCGAGCAAGCCAAAATCATCGTCCGTGAACTCCTTCTTCTGCGGCAGGAACCGCTCCAACCAGACCACGCCAACCGCGCGCTCACCACTGAGCAGCGGCAGCGCGAGCATCGGGTCCAGGGTCCGCGGCGTCTCATGCCCCGCCGACCACGGCCGCGAGGCGGACGCAGCGTGTGCAGCGGGATGGTCCTCGTCCAGTGAGATGTCCGCGGCTGCGTCGTCGCCATGGCCCTCGGCCCGCAGCGAGAACAGCCCCCGCTCGGGATCGATCGCGAACACGGTGAAGCGCCCCACCCCAACGAGGTTGAGCAGGATCTCGGTCGTCGAGCGGACCACCTCGTCGAGCGTCGTGGACTGGCGCAGCTGCTCGGCGGAGACCTGGCGAGCGGCGAGATGGTA
The DNA here is from genome assembly GCA_963761755.1 of uncultured bacterium. GTDB lineage: Bacteria > Myxococcota_A > Polyangia > Nannocystales > Nannocystaceae > CAJXVA01. The sequence goes on along the minus strand of CAVXIC010000008.1, from coordinate 505,904 downwards.
GTGGGCGACTTCGAGTTCTTCGAGCCGCTCCCGATACCCGCCGGACTCCTGCGCGACATTCCCCGCGACGGCGCGAACTCTTTCGCACTCCGCTTCGAGCTCGGCGACTTGCTTCCGCAGGCGATGGACGAGCGCACCGGTGGGGTCATGGTCCGATTCGACCGCCACCAAGCGACTCCGCAGAGCCTCGTTCTCTTCGATCAGATCGCGCACGAGCTCTTGTCCCCGGTCGAAGAACTCCGACAGGAACGCTTGCGTGCGTGCCTCCAACGAGGATCCGGACCCATCGTCCCCACTCACCTGTGGACGATAACACAACCGCGCCACGAGGCAGCGATCCAGCGTCGATGCAATCGCGTGTTCAGGGGTCGCGACAGAACGCGAGCAGGACCTCGGCGAGCGCCTCGATCGCGACGACCTGGTCGGCGAGTCCGGCCTCGATGACCGAATGGGGCATCCCGGGCATGACGGCCGTCGCCGGGTCCTCGGCGATGATGTGGGCGCCGTGATGCTTGGCGACCGTGCAGCCCGCCCGCCCGTCCGACCCCATGCCGGTCAGGACGGCCGCACACAGAGCCTTCCCGTAGACGCGGGCCAAGGACATGAACAAATGGTCGGCCGAAGGCGTGATGACCGGGCCGCCTCGGCCGCCCTTGCTGGGCGCAACGATACGCATGTGGGCGTCGCCAGGCGTCCCGTGGACCTCCAGGTTGCCCGAGCCCGGCGCGATGTAGACGCAGCCCTCCTGAACCGGTGCGCCCTCTTCGGCCTCCTCGACCCGCAGTGACACCAGCCGGTCGAGCCGCTCGGCGAACGCCCGCGTGAACCGGGCGGGCATGTGCTGGGCCACGAGAATGGCCGCCGGTAGGTCCGAGGGAAGCGCACACAGCAGCTGCTGAACGGCCGGCGGGCCTCCTGTGGAGGCGGCGAGCGCGATGATCCGCGACGCCTGCGCTCGATGCGGCTCATCGCGCTCGGCGAGGGTGCGCTTGCGGGACGCCGGCGCAGCCGCGCTCGTGGTCGTCGCGAGCGAACGCGCCCGCTCGCGCAGCCGCACGACCTGCAGCTTGCGCACGATCTCGATCTTCTGGCGCAGGTCGTGCTCGATGTTGCGGATGTCTGGAGACACCTCGCGCGTCGGCTTGGCGATGAAGTCGAGCGCCCCCAGCTCCAGCGCCCGAAAGACGTTCTCCCGCTGCGAGTACGACGAGACCACGAGCACCGGCGTCGGCTGCTTGTTCATCAGCAACCGCAAGAAGGAGAAACCATCCATCTCCGGCATCTCGAGGTCGAGCGTGATGACGTCCGGTCGCAGGCTGAACGCCATGCGCAGCGCCTCCTTGCCGTTGACCGCTCGCCCAACGACCTCGACGCCCGGCTGCCCCTGCAGCATCGAGGTGATGGTGCGCCGATTGTAGGCGGAGTCATCGACCACCAGCGCGCGGAGTCTTTCGAGTTCGGCCATCGAATCGTCTCAGAGGGGTCGTCGGTACACGAGGTCGTTGGAGAGATGGACGAGGTCGAAGCGGGTTGTGACGTTGAGGAGGCTCTCGGAGTGACCCAGCAGCAGGTAGCCGCCCGGGTTGAGAGCATCATAGAACGCTTCGACGATCTGTTGGCGCGCCGGCGCCGACAGGTACATCAACACGTTTCGGCAGAAGATGACGTCACAGCGGCCAAGCACGCGAAATCGCTCGGTGCTCAGCAGATTGAGCTGACCGAAGGAGCAAAGCGCCTTGACATCGTCTCGAACGACGAACTTCCCCTCGACCTCTCGGAAGTACTTGCGCTGGAAGTAGTCGGAGGTCGAACGGAAGCTGGACGCGCCATATTGGCCCCGTCGCGCGGCCGCCACGACCTTGCGAGAGATGTCCGATCCGATGACCCGCAGCGACCAGTCCCGCAGGCGCGCGTCCTCGCGCAGGAGGATGGCGAGCGTATAGGCCTCCTCTCCGGTCGAGCACCCGGCGCTCCACGCCGTGAGGCTGCGGCGACCGCCATCGCGTTTGATCAGATCCGGCAGCAGCTCGAGCCGGAACGCGTCGAGCTGGTACTCCTCGCGAAACAGGTAGGTCTCATGAGTCGTCAAGCGCTCGACCAGGGTCTCGAGTTCCTCGGGGCCCCCCGGATCGTAGCGCAGGTAGTGGTAGTAGTCCCGCGCCGTCCTCAAGCCCAGCGCCTCCAGACGCGGCGCGATGCGGCGTTCGAGGAAGAAGGTGGAGTCCAGCCCGTACGACAGGCCGCAGAACTCGATGATCGTCTCTTGGATCAGTCGCGCCTCCTCGGGCGTCATGCTCAGGCGGGACTCGTCACCAAAGCCTACGCCCGTCCACCGACGCCGCCGCACCACTATGCTCGCCCCTGCAGCGCTGCGACGGCGCGGGTGAGGACCTCGCGCACGAGCCGATCCTCCTCCTGCTCCAGAGAACGGCGCAGAGACGGCAGCGCGGTCGCGTCGGAGCGTGCCTCGAGCACCTCCGCCGCGGTCCAGCGGACATCCCAACGCTCGTGAGAGAGCAAGCCGAGCAAGGCCGCCGTCGCCCGGTGCGCAGCAAAGCTCGCCAGCGCGCGCGCCGCGGACTTGACGACCTCCCAGTCCGCGGAGGTGCACAGGCTCATGAGCATGGTCAGGTCCTGGTCCAGCGCCGAGTTGCCCAGCCCAGCGATGGCCGCCACGACGACGGACGGGACCGGGTCCTCGGCGATGATGCCGCGCAGGCGGGCCAGGGCAACGGGGTTGTCGAGCTCGACGAGGGCTTGCACCGCCGCGGCGCGCACCTGCGGGGAGTCGTCCGCGGTCGCCGACAGCAGCGAGGACACCGCCGCGGGCGCCCTCGCGAGGCTGCGGCAGGCGGCGGCGCGCACCTGGGGCTCCTCGTCGGCCAGGGCGAAGGACAGCGCACCGACACCTTCGTGCTCCCCGTCGAGCTCGCCGATGGCCAAGGCGGCTGCGATGCGCACACCCACGTCGGCGGAGCCCAGCATCGAGACCAGCCGCGCCGCGTAGCGGGCAGAGCCCAGCGCGCCGACGACCTTGCAGAGGTTGCGGGCCAAGTTGCCGTGGTCGGGCCAGTGCGTCCCCACGATCATCCCGACCTCGGCGTGGACCGACGCACCCAGCCGAAGGAGGATCGCGGCCATCGCATCCGCGGCAGCCTCCCCGCGACGCCCCTCCTCGGCCATGGCCCGGTACAGCTCCGGCAGCGCGGTCCGGGTCCCGACGCTCGCCAACGCCTCGGCCGCGGCGAGCGTGGTGTCCTCGTCGGCGTCGACGAGGCCGTGCACGAGCAGGTCGAGCGAGACATCGTCGACGACCTCGGGCTGCATCGCACCGAGCAGGCGCAGCAGATGCTCGGGCCGAGCGTCTGCGCTGCGTGCATCGGCCTCCCGCAGGATCGCCCCCACCGACTCTCCCGCAGCCGCAACGAAGCCATAGGCGTACTCGTGCACCAGCGGGTCATCCATCGCCTCCAGCACCGACCCGGCGGCCTCGACGTCGCGTGCCCAGGTCGCCAGCTGAATCGCCGCGCGACACACGTCGAGATCGTGATGGAGCACGAGCGCCCGGACGTGGGTGCGTGCGCGCTCCGAGAGCCGGGAGAGCGCGGCGGGCACGAGCCCCGGTTTCGCCGTGGCGAGCGTGATCCCCAGCCGCGCGAGGCCCAAGACCGCTGCAGCACGGACGCCCCCCATCCGGTCCTCCAGGGCCCCCACCAGCAGCGCGAGCGCGGCAGGGTCGCGGCTGTGGCCCAACAGCAAGGCGACGGGTTTTCTCGTGAACGGCTCCTCGAACAGCGGCTCGAGCTCTTCGACCTCGACCTCGGCCTTCATCGCGTCGAGCGCATCGAGCACGTGCACGACCAGCATCTGCGAGGCGTCTGTCAGCGCGCGGCGCAGGGCGAGCTGGGCTTGGGTGCCGCCCAAACGTCCCAGCGCCGTCGCTGCCGAGGCGCGCAGGTTGGGATCGGCGTCGGTCTGCGCCAGCAGTGCTGCACACCGCGGCACGGCGCTGCGGTCACCGAGTTCTCCGAGCAGGTCGACCAACAGCCGCGGAGGCACGTCCACCGCGTCGATCCGCGCGAGGACCGGAGCGGTGGACATCGGCGTCATCGCCACGAGGACCTCGTGGCAAGCGGCCCGACCTTCGAGCCCATCGGGAGACAGCAGCCCATCGAGCAAGACCTGGGCCAGCGGTGCCATCACCTCGAGCCGATCGCGATCGTCGGCGACCGCCGCCCGCAGCAGGGCAACCGCCTCCTTGCGCTCGCGCCACCGCGGAGCGGCCAGGGCCTTCACCAAGGTCGTGTAGGGCTCGGGCACGCCACTCACGACGCGACCTCCCGGCGGCCCATCGAACTCATCAACGTCGTGAACGCCTGCTCCACCGCGACGTCGGCGTCCTCGGTCCGCCTCGCGCTCGCGTAGACCTGGCGAAGCAGGTCTCGCGCGACCTCCAGATCGTCTCGCAGCGCCGCGCGGGCGGCGGGCAGCGTGCTCGCCTCTGCCAGGCGGTCCCCGTTGTACAGGACGACGTCGGCGACGATCAGCGCCGCGAGGTCTTCGATGATACGACCGGGGCCTCCGGGGCCTCCGGGGCCTCCGGGGCGTTCAATCCGTTCGGTCATGCGCGCGTCCGACTCGGCCAGCACCGCGCGGGTGGCCTCGCGCTCGGCCTCGTCGTCCCGCGGAGGCGTCGGCAGCCGGAGCAGTCGCGCGAGCTTGTCGGGCAGCATGTCGGCGAGGTGGTGGAGTTCGACGTAGTCGTCGGCGCCGTAGAGCCGGACCGGTTGCCGCTTGTAGGACGTCTTGCGGAACACGGAGGCGACCAGCACCACCACCTCGGCACCCCCCGAGGCGTCGGCCGCGTGCGCACGCGCGACGTCGATCAACTCGTATCCGGGGCATCCGGGGAGCGCGACGTCGACCACGAGCGCTTCGTAGCGCCGCGAGGACAACGCCTCGGTCGCCGCGCGACCGTCGCGAACGGCGTCGACCCCAAAGCCGCGCGCCTCGAGCACGTGCCGCACCGCCCGCGCGACCGAGGGACGCTCGTGCGCGAACAGGACCGCGGTCACTCTCCCTCCGGCGGCAGGAGTTCCTCCGGCGCGTCGGCGGCGTCGGGCACCCCGACGCTGGCCGATGGCCGCTCCGCGACGCCCGAGGCTGGACTCGAGGCCACCCGCGCTGGAAGACTCTGCACCCGGACATCGAGCAGCGCGTCGAGGTTGACCACGAACACCATGGCGCCCTCGCTGCGGCAGACCCCCGAGAAGAACTCCGGGCCGCCCGGACCGCCGGGTCGAAGCATCGATGGTGCCGGACGCAGCGCGCCCGAGGCGACGCGAAGCTCACCGACGATCTGGTCGACCCGCAGGCCGACGATCCGGCCCCGGACCGAGACGATGATCAGCTTCCGCAGCCGCTCCGCCCTCGCCTCGAGCTCGTGCCCCACCGCGCCGAAGCGCTTGCGAAGGTCCACGACGGGGATGACCACCCCGCGCAGCGCGATGACGCCCTCGACGATGTCGGGGGCGTGGGGGACCGGGCGGACCGGATAGGGGCGCGCCTGAATCACCTCCTTGATGCGCATGATGTCGATGCCGTAGACGTCCGCCCCGACGTGGAAACCGGCGAGCTTGAGCTCGTCGTCGTCTCCCTCCTCGGATGCGTCCCAGTCTCCGCGCGCCATCGTGTGACCGGCGCTGAGCCGGCGCAACACCACCGTCTCTCCTCCGCCCTCCTTTGCCGGCTTGTTCGGCTTGTTCGGCTTGGTCGGGGTCACGCCCGGCCTCCCCGCCGCGCGACCCGGCGGACGCCGGGCGCGAGGAAGTCTTCGGGTGCCAACAGGGTGCCGAGATCGAGAATGATGATGATGCGCCCCTCCCAGCGTGCGAGCGCGCGGATGAAGTCTCCGCGAGCTCCGGCGAGGGCACCGGGGGCCTCTTCGAGGTTCTCGGGCGCGATCGACATCACCCCGCTGACGCCGTCGACGAGCAGGCCCGTCTGCTCGGTGGCGTGCTGGACGATCAAGACCCTCGACTCCCTCGAGACGGCGCAGCGTCCGAGCCGAAGGCGGGTCGCCAGGTCCACGATCGGGATCACCACCCCGCGAACGTTCCCGATCCCCAGCACGAAGTCGGCCGTTCGCGGCACGGGGGTGGTGAACATCGGCTTGGAGATTTCACCGATCTGCGCGATGGGGATGCCGTAGGTCTCCCGGCCCACCCGAAACACGACGTGCTGCTGGAGGTCGACACGAACGACGCGCGCGTAGCCGTGCTCGTAGTCCTCCTCGGTGGCGAGGGCCTCACCGGCGTGAACGATCTGATCCCAGATGTCCTCTTGGTTCTCAGGCATGCGACACCTCCGCCGTACCGTCGGTCGGGCCCTCGCTGCGGCCCAGCGCCTCCTCGACGAGCACCGAGACGTCGAGCAACAAGACCGTACGTCCGCCGCCGAGTTCGGTGGCCCCCGCGATGCCCGGCACCCCCCGGAGCGCGCGCCCCAGCGGCTTGATGACGACATCCTGCTGGCCCAGCAGCTCGTCCACGACGATGCCCACGCGGTGCTGCGCCAGGCCGACGATCACCACGTAGATGCGCGCCGGGTCCAGGTAGCGGGAGCCCGACCGCAGCTCGAAGATCTGGGAGAGGTGCAGGATCGGCAGCGTCTTTCCGCGCAGCGAGACGACCTCGTGCCCCTCGACCGTCTCGATGTCCGCCGCGCTGACCATGATCGACTCGAGCACCGAGTTCAGCGGAATGCAAAAGGTCTGCCGCGCCGTCTCGATCACCAGCGCCTGAATGATCGCAAGCGTGACCGGCAGCGTGATCGAGAGCTTCGAGCCTCGCCCCGGTGCGGTGTCCACGTCGATGAGGCCCGAGAGTCGGGAGATGTTCGTCTTGACGACGTCCATGCCCACGCCTCGCCCGCTGACCTCGGTGGCGACCTCCTTGGTGGAGAACCCAGGCACGAAGATCAGGTCGATCACCTCCTGGCGAGACATCTCGCGACTCTCGCCCTCCTCGACGATGTGACGGGCGACGGCCTTGTCCCGAATCGCGCGCCAGTCCATCCCGCGGCCATCGTCCTCCACCTCGATGACGACGCGGTTGCCCTTCTGGAACGCGCGCAGATCGATGTGTCCAGTCGCGCCCTTCCCCAAGCTCGTCCGCTCGGCCTCGGTCTCGATGCCATGGTCGATGCAGTTGCGGATCATGTGCATGAGGGGATCGCTCAGCTCCTCGACGATCAGCTTGTCGAGCTCCGTCTCCGACCCGGTGATGTTGAGCCGAATATCCTTCCCGGCCTCGCGCCCCAGCTTGCGAACGACCCGAGCGAGCTTGTCGAAGACCTGTCCCAGGGGGACCATGCGAACGTCGAGGATCGACTGCTGAAGCAGCGAGAGCTTGCGATCCATCGTGCGCAGATGCGTCTGGAGTTCCCGGGAGACGTCCGCCGCACCTCGCAGCGCGCGCACCGACTCGTAGGTCCCGGTGAGGTTGGCCTGTACCAGCGCCAGCTCTCCCACCAGGTTCATCAAGATGTCGAGGCGCTCGAGGTCGACGCGAACGGTCTGCGAGATCGATCGCAGGCTCATCCCCGCGCTGGCGTCGACCAGGTCCAGCGGCTCATCGTCCATGGCCGGGCGGTCGACCGCGGGCGGCGCAGGTTCCTCGGACCAGACGGGTTCGGGCGCGGGCGGCTCGGGTTCCAGCGCGTAGACGTTGACGCCCTCGTCGGAGACGCCCGCGGCAATGTCGCCCAGGCGGGCCTCAGAGCCCAGCAAGATGTCGAGCTCGATGCGGTCCTCGGACCCCGAGTCCGCGCTGGGCAGGTAAGTGATGACTTCGCCGAACTCCTTGAGCTTGCCCTTGAGAGACTCGATGCCGACGTCGATCGCCAGCAGGTCGAACGCCGCGTGGACCCGGAACAGCTTGCGCCCCAGCCGGACGTTCTCGCGAAGCCGGTGCTCCTCGTACTCGGTCAGCACGCCCAGGATCGCCGGGTCGAGCCCGAGCACGTCGGAGGTCTGGTCGCCGTCTTCGGCGTCCGGAGACAAGCTCGAGATCCGCGCGAGCAGCGTGTCGGCGGTGACCGTGCCGGCGTCGTCTGTGCCGAAGACCGACAGCATGGACTGAAACACCTCGACCGCCTCGAACAGCACGTCGAGCGCGGCCTGGGAGAGCGGAAGGCGACCCAACCGCAGGCTGTCCAGGGTGCTCTCCAGCGCGTGCGCGAGCGCGCTGATCCGGCTCGCGCCGAACAGGCCGGCAAGTCCCTTGAGCGAGTGGATCGCCCGGAACGCGGCGTTGAGCAGATCGGGGTCGAAGTCTCCGCTGCGCTGCTGCGCGTCGAGCTGCAGCAGGTTGCGGCTGAAGGACTCGATGACCTCCTGCGCTTCGGAGAGAAACTCGGCCGACGGCTTCGGCGGTTCGCTCATGCGCCCCCGATGGCCTTGGCCAGTGCGTCCAGGAATTCCTGAGCGGTGAAGGGCTTGGCCAAGAATGCGTTCGCGCCAGCGTCGAGCGCTCGCTGCGTGTCGGGGTGAGAGGCGTCCGTGCTGATGACGAGGATCGGCACGCCGGCAAACTTCGCTTGCCCCCGCACGAAGCGCGTCAGCTCGATACCGTTGACGTCGGGCATGTTCACGTCGGTCACGATGAGCGCGAAGTCGGTCCGCGGCAGGGCGCGAAGCGCTTCGAAGCCGTTGTCGACCTCGTGGACGTCGTAGTCGCCGGCCGACTCGAGAATCGAGCTGACGTAGGACCGGACCGCTCGGGAGTCCTCCACGAGGAGCACGGGCTGCGCCATGTCGGCAAGTATACCAGCCGGATGCACCGGAGCTGGCCCCAGCCTGGTCAGCGATGCGCTAAGAGGACGACGAGGTCTCGGCAGCGGCCCGCAATGGACCATCGAGGACCCGTCGCAGCCGCGCGAGGTGCCGCGGCTCGACGACGACCCACCACGGGTGCGCTTGTGTGGTCATCATGGCCTCGGGGTCCGCTTCGGCCGCGGCCTCGATGCCGCGGAGCAGGCCGCGAAACAGGGACTCGAGGACGTCACGCTCGGCGCACCCGGTCGGCATGCCGACAACGACGCTGGCCGGACGCAGGCCCAGGCCGATCTCGGCGGCGCGCGTGCCCAGGGCAAGGGCCACCTCGACGTCGAAGGACACCCGCGGCCCACATCCCAAGAGCACCAGCCGCTCGACGGGCAGGCCCGGACGCGCGGGCAGCAAGATCGACTCGCCGGCCAGGCCCCGCGCGAAGCCGCTACGGGCCAGCGCAGACAAGGAGCCGTCGCGGCGCCAGTCGAACAGACCGAGGATGCCCTGAAAGGGGCGCTCGTCCTCGAACCAAGGCAGGATCGCGACGTCGGCCCGCTGCCTGGGCGCGCCCTCGGACGGATCCCCCGAGCCGAGGCCTTCGAGCACCTCCCGCTCTAGGGGTTCCAGATGCAGCTGCACGCGACGCCTCGAGCGACGGTGACGGGGCTGCGTCATGAATCGCCGTCTCCGGCCCGCAGCGTGCCAGCCAGCGACGAGGCCAACCCGTTGACGAACCCCGCGCTGCGCTCGTTGCCGTACGTGGACGCCAGGCGCACCACCTCCGAGAGGATCACGCCGCGCGGCGTCGTCGAGCGGTGCCGGAGCTCGGCTGCACCGATGCGCAGCGCGTTCCGATCGACCCGGTCCATCCGCTCGAGCCGCCATCGCTTGGACGCGGCGCGAATGTCGGCGTCGATCACCTCCCAGCCACCGAGCACCACGTCGAGTAGGTCCTCGGCGAACTTTCGGGCCTGACGATCGGCCGTGAGCTCCGCGAACCGGCTCTCGCCGACCCCGTCGCCGGTCGGCGGGGCAGCGAGCAGGGTCTGCAGCGCGACGCCGCGGTCGGCCGCGTCGACATCTTCGAGGTGACAAAGGGCCGCGAGCACCAGTTCGCGGCCCCGTCCGCGGGCGTCGGGCTCGCGACTTTCCTTGGACGTGTTCACGGCAGGCCTACTTCTTCTTCGTTGCGCGACGGGTACCCTTGTCGCCCAGTGCCGCGTAGACGCGAATCTGCTCGACGGCGGCCTGCGCAACCTCGGCGCCTTTGTTGCCGTACTTCGCCCCGGCCCGGTGGACGGCCTGCTCCAGGTCATTGGTCGTCAGCACGCCGAAGAGGACCGGAATCTTGGTGGCCTGTCCGAGGGCGCTGAGGCCCTTGGCAGCTTCGGAGGCGATGAGGTCGAAGTGGATCGTGTCGCCTCGCATCAAGCACCCCAGCGCGATCACGGCGTCGTAGCTCGCCGTCTCCAGCACGCGCGCCGCGGTCTGCGGAAGCTCCCACGCACCGGGGACCTTCACCACCGTGATGTCGCCGGGGTCGGCGCCGAGACGTCGAAGCGTGTCGACAGCTCCGGCCAGCAGGCGGTCGGTGATGAAGCTGTTGAAGCGACTGACGATGATCGCGAACCGTGCACCCTTGGCGTCGAGGTCTCCCTCGATGACACGCACACCCTCGAGCGGATCGGGCATGGCCGGTTTCTACCACGAGTGCGCGGACATGGAACGACTGCACATCGGGGCAAAAAAAAGGCGCCTGGGACTACCCCAGGCGCCTGTTTTCATCGAGTGCGTGTGACGTCTACTCGGCGTCGGACTCGGCCTTGGCCGCTTTGGCCTTGGCGGACGCTTCTTCGGACGCGTTCGCGGCCCGCAGGGTGTCGGCCATCAGGTCGCCCAGGGTTGCGCCGGCTTCGCTGGCGTTCTGGAAGCCCTGGGCGTCGGCGAGTTGATCCTGGCGACGAGCGCTCTTGATCGACAGACCGATACGCCGCTCGGCGGCGTCCATCTGAATGACCTCGGCCCGGTGCGTTTGACCGGGGTCGAGCACCTGCGCGGGATCTTCGATCCGCTCGTCGGTGATCTCCGAGATGTGGATGAGACCTTCGATGCCCGGCTCGATCTCGGCAAACGCGCCGAAGTCGGCGAGCTTGAGGATCTTGACGTCGATGATCTTTCCGATCGGATAGTCGTACGGGATGCGATCCCACGGGTCTTGCTGAAGCTGCTTGATGCCCAAGCTGATCTTCGGCTTCTCACCGGTGTTGTCGATGTTGAGCACCATCGCGCGGACCTCGTCGCCCTTCTTGTAGAGCTCGGAGGGGTGACGCACGCGCTGGGTCCACGACAGGTCCGTGATGTGCACGAGACCATCGATGCCCGGCTCGAGTTCCACGAACACGCCGAAGTCGGCGATGTTGCGGATGACGCCTTCGACCACGGTCCCCGGCGGGTACTTCTCGACGACCTTCTCGTAGGGGTTCTCCTCGAGCTGCTTCATGCCCAGGGAGATCCGGTTCTGCGAGACGTCGATGTCGAGCACGACCGCTTTGACTTCGTCGCCGATGTTGAGCAGCTGCTTGGGGTTCTTGACCTGACGCGTCCACGACATCTCGGAGACGTGCACGAGGCCTTCGATGCCCTCTTCGAGCTCGATGAAGGCGCCGTAGTCCTTGATGCTGACCACCTTGCCCTGCACGACCGTACCGGGGATGTACTTCTCCTCGGCGTTGATCCAAGGGTCGGGGGTGATCTGCTTGAGACCCAGGCTGACCCGCTCGGAGTCGCTGTTGTACTTGAGGACCTTGACCTGAACCTTGTCGCCGACCTGGAACAGCTCGGAGGGGTGGTTGACCCGGCCCCAGCTCATGTCGGTGATGTGCAGCAGGCCGTCGATGCCGCCGAGGTCGATGAACGCACCGTAGTCGGTGAGGTTCTTGACCACGCCTTCGACGATCTGGTCCTCCTGAAGCTTGGCGAGCGTGTCCTCTTTGAGCTCCGCGCGCTCGGCCTCGAGCAGGACGCGGCGGCTGAGCACGATGTTGCCCCGCTTCTTGTTGAACTTGATGATCTTGAACTGAAGCTCCTGGTTGATGAAGGAGTCCAGGTTGCGCACCGGTCGAAGATCGACCTGGCTGCCGGGAAGGAACGCCTTGACGCCGCCGGCGAGCAGGACCGAGAGGCCGCCCTTGACGCGCGCGGTGATGTGACCCATCACCAGGCCTTCTTCGTCGACAGCCTTCGAGATCTCGTCCCAGACCTTGCGCTTGCGAGCCTTCTCCTTGGAGAGGATGACCAGGCCATGCTGGTCTTCGGCGGTCTCGAGGAGGACCTCGACTTCGTCGCCGATGCTGACGAGAGGCGCGCTGGGGTCCTTGGCTTCGGCGTCTTCGCCGTCTTCGCCTTCTTCGCCCTCTTCATCCTCGTCCTCATCACGGAATTCGCGGAGGGGGACTTGGCCTTCGGCCTTGAGTCCGACGTCGACGACTGCGTAGTCGCCGATGATGTCGACCACGATCCCTTTGACGATCGTGCCTTCGCGGATCTCGGGACGGGTCTCGGTGACGTTTTCAAAGAGCTCTGCAAAGCTCTCGTCGCCGCTGGTTTGTAGTTCGTTCATGGTTTGGGTTGACTTTCGGGAAGCCCGGACCGTACCGAATCGGATCGATGCGATCGGAGTGAGACACCCATGGGTGGTCCGTCTCCACCATTGAAGACGCAACCGGGAGCCTCCCGGGCGGAAGGGCGGACCCTAGGGGCTTTGTCCCGGGCGGTCAACTGGATGCGTCTGCGGCGATCAAGCGCAGCAGGTGCTCGACCACGGCATCCGGACCCATGTTCGAGGTGTCGACCAGCACCGCGTCGGGGGCCTGGGCCAGCGGAGCAGCCTCACGCGTCGAGTCGCGCAAATCCCGCTCCTCGATCGCCCGCTTCACGTCCGCCACCGAGGGCACCCCGGTGTCCCCCCGGGCGATGCGTTCCTCCCGGCGGCGCGTCGCCCGGACGAGCGACGAGGCGGTGAGGAAGAACTTGTGGGACGCGTTGGGGAACACCACCGTGCCCATATCCCGACCCTCCGCGACGCAGCCTCGCGCCCCGAGGGTGCGCTGCACCCAGAGCAGCTCACGCCGCACCTGGGGATGGGCAGACACCTCGGACGCGCCGCGGGTGACCTCGGTGGAACGGATCGTCTCGCTGACGTCCTCATCGCCCAAGAACACCCGCTGCACCCCGTCCTGTGAGGTCTCGAACCGAATGGGCAGGCCGACGCAGAGCCCGGCGAGCGAGGATTCGTCGCTCCACGCGACGCCAGCGCGGGACGCCGCGAGCGCCAGCGTCCGGTAGATGGCGCCGGTATCGAGCATGCTCAGACCGAGCCTGCGCGCGAGCGTGCGTGCGATCGTCGACTTGCCGGCCCCAGCCGGTCCGTCGATGACCACGATCCGCGCCGGGTATTCCGCGTCCTTCAAACCGTCGCGCATCATGCCAAAAAACACGCCGAGGACAACCCACCGCCGCTTGCCCGAGGGGACGGACTCGGGCAGCGTTGCCCCGATGATCGCGCCGCGACTTCATCCCCGCCCGCGCATCACCCTCGCGTTCCTGCTCGCCGTGACGGGCTGCGTGACCGTTTCGCCCGCGCAGCGGGCCAACCTCAGCAAGCCGGAGATGACGCCGGCGACCGACGCCGAAGAGGAGAGCTTCCACACCCACGTGGAAGCCGCGCGCGAGGGCAGCATGGGGGGACACGGCGCGGCCGGGGGCGGATGCGGGTGCGGGTGAACCCGAGCGCAGGCTCGCGTTGGACGTGGGTGTTGCTGTGGATCGTCGTCGCCTGGCTGGGCCCGCCCAGCCGCGCGGGTGCCGAGGACCGCGTGACCATGCGCGGCAACTACTATCGGGAGCAGTCGACGCGGGTGCTCTCGCCGGAGCTCAAGATGACCGTCGACGTCCCCGACGAGCGCCTGACGCTCGGCGCGGCGTACATGCTCGACGCGGTCACCTCGGCGTCGATCGCGACCGGCACGACCGCGGTCACCGGCGGCGATCAGACCTTCACCGAGATCCGCCATGAAGGCACGGTCAGCGCGGCCTCGGTCCTGGACGCGTGGCAGCTCGGTGGCTTCTTTCGCTACTCCACCGAGACCGACTGGCAGTCGCGAAGCGTCGGCGCCAGCCTCGGACGCGACCTGCTGCAGCGCACGGTCAACCTGTCGGCGTCGTACGCCTACAACTTCGACCGCGTGTACCGGATCTTCGATGGGTTCGGACGGCGGCTGCCATGGTGCGGGGGATCGGTCGAGCCCCAGTGTCGCGATGGCGGGTTTGGACGGGGCTCCAACCTCCTGCGCACGCACTACGCCTCGCTGGGCTACACCCACATCCTCACCCGCAACCTGCTCTCGCTCCTGACGGTCGAGTACGCCAACGCCCAAGGCCCGATGGACAACCCCTATCGCGGGGAGCAGCTTCCGGGCGTCGAGTTCGAATCCCATCCGCTGAAGCGGAACCGGCTGACGCTCTTCGGATCGCTTCGCTACTACCTGCCCAAGGCCAGGGTCACCCTCGAGCCGCGCTACCGCTTCTACGTGGACGATTGGGGCATTCAAGGGCACGCGATCGACCCGAGGGTCCACGTGAGGCTCACCTCCAACCTGCGCCTGCGGCTGCGCTATCGCTTCTACACCCAGTCCGAGGCGTTCTTCTTCCGCGACGACATGCAGTACACCGACGCCGACGTGGGCTGCAGTCGCAGCACGCCACAGGGGTGCGCGAGTGCGGACGTCAAGGCCGACGATTGGCGCTCACAGACCGGAGGGGTTCAGCTAACCTACGGGCTCGATGGGCTGGCGGCCAAGACCGGAGCGGCGTGGCTCGAGGGTGCGTGGATGCAGGCCACCTACAACTACGTGCACCAGACCAACCGCTTTGGCCCCATCCGCGCGCTGGGCAGCCTGGCATTCTCGGTCCCGTTCTAGCGCGCGATGGCTCGTAGGGCTGCTCACGCTGCCCACGCTGCTGGGCTGCCCGCGCACGCCGCCTTCCTCACCGGGGTCGACGCCGCAGGTCGTCGTGGAGATGGTCGCCGCCCGCGACGGGCTCACCGAGCACGAGGCTGCGCGCCACGTGCTCGATGTCGAGCTGCTCGCCACGGCCGCCCGCGCGGAGCAGTCCGCCCTGCCCGACCCCCCGGCCCTGCTCAGCGATGCGCGCGCCCGGTTCCTGCGCCGCGCGGCTCTGGCCCGGACCTGGCTCCACGACGTGTTCGAGCCCGAGCACGAACCGGCCGACATCGCTCCAGAGGATCCGATGCTCGCGGCGGCGTTGGCCTCCCCCAAGCACGTGCGACCTCGGCTCCACGTCGTGTGTCAGCTGATCGCCGTGCCCAGCGGGTTTGCCGACGACCGCGACGGCATGCTGGCGCGGGCCGACGACGCCCAGTGGCAGGCTCTCGCCAAGGCCCGCATCGAGCCGGTCGCGACCCGGCTGTCCCGCATCGTCGAGCCCGACGACCCCGACGCGTGCGGGCTGATGTCCAAGCTGCTGCGCTTCGAGACGATCGACGACGGCACCGTGCGACTCGACGTGGAGTCCAAGGTGTTCGACCTCGACGCCTGCTCGAAGCGGCGCCCCGACGGCACGTGCGAGGAGCCACGGTGGGCACGGGAGTGGATCCAGGAGGTCCGGCCTCGCGCCGATACGGGCTTCATCCCGCTGTTTCGGACCCGGTTCGGCTATCACCTCGTCTTTCTCGCCGACGTCCTGCCCGCCGTGCCGCGAGATGATCCGGCCACGCTGGCGGCCGTTCGCGAGGCGATCCTCGTGCCGTGGCGCGCCGCGGCGCTCGACACCGAGCTCGCCGCGCTGCGCAAGCGGTGGGCGGTCAAGGTCGTCTCCGGGGCGAGGACCCCATGAACGAACGCGTCAAGAGGCGCCTGGTCCGCTCGCGGTTGGGGACCGAGTTTGGTGAGGCGCTGCGGACCATGGTGGAACGCACCCCAGGGGCGGTCGCAGGCGTCGTCAGCGATGATGAAGGCGACGCGATCGACTTCGCCCACGACCCCTCGTGCATCGACGCGATCGACGTCGAGCTGCTCGGCGCGCAGCTCGGCCTGCCCCTGCAGCGGCTGCATGCGACCGCCGACGCGCGGGGACTGTGCGAGCCCCTCCTGATGATCGAGACCCGCTCCCACAACCTGGTGGCTGGACCGGTCGGCGGCGGCTTCGTCGTGGCGCTCCTGCTCGAGCGGCGGGCCAACCTCGGCCGGGCCCTGAGCGCATTCACCCTCGGGCGCGCGACCCTGCGAGGCCTGCTGGACTGATAGGCTGCCGAGGATGTCCGCGACGCCAATGGCCGCGAATCGCCGAAGCGTCGCGATCAAGCTGGGGGTGTCCATCGCGCTGGCCGCCGCGTTCGTGTGGGCGTTGCGCCCCTACCTCGACGCCGTGCCCGACGACCTGTCGATCTCCGCCGGCGTGTTGCTGGCCTACCTGGCGACGCTGCTCCCGTACCATCTCCTGCGGGCCGGGCGCTGGGTCTTGCTGCTGCGCCCCCTGGCGGGTCGCGCCCTGCCCAAGCCCGCCGAGATCACGCGGATCGGGCTGGCCGGCTACATGTGGATTGCGCTGATGCCGTTTCGGCTCGGGGAGTTTGCCCGGCCGATCTTCCTCGCCCAGCGCAGCGAGATCCCCGTGAGCACGTCGCTGGGCACGGTCGCGCTCGAGCGCGCCGTCGATGGCGTGCTCGTCTGCATGCTCTTCTTCATCGGCATGGCCGGCGCCACGCCGCAGGGCGAGACGCACATGCTCTACCTCGCCAGCTGGCTGGTGATGGCCGCGTTCACGGCCGCGCTGACGGGCATGCTCGCCGCCGCCCGATGGCCCGATCCGGTCGGGGCGCTCGCGCGCAGGATGCTGTGGTTCGCGCCCCGGCTCGCCACGTGGGCCGAGCAGACCGTCCGCGGCGTCGCCGAGGGCTTTCGCGCCCTGCCCGACCCGGGGGCGATCGCGGGCTTCGTCGCGCTGAGCACCGCCTACTGGTTGGTCAACGCGGCGGGGATGTGGCTGCTCGCCGAGGGATGCGGGCTGGGCTTGAGCCCCTTCGAGGCGGTCGCGACCCTGTCGATCATGAACCTGGCGCTGCTCGTCCCCGGCGGCCCGGCCCAGCTGGGCGTCTTTCAAACCGGGGTCGCGCTGGGACTGCATCTCTTCTTGCCCAACGACGCGGTCCTGGCCGGGGGCTCGAGGTTCGCCTTCTACCTGTATGTGTGCCAGCTGAGCACGATCGTGCTGCTGGGCCTGGCGTCGCAGTGGAGCCTTCGACTGGATTGGCGGGCGGCGCTTCGGCTGCCCACGCCAGCAGCCTCAGACCTCGCCGGTCAGCACAGAAGGTAATCGGGAGCCCGGAAGTTTCACGCTGCAGGGTGTCTCACCCTGCAGCGTGGCACACCCGACCTGGATGGAAGTACGGCGCCTCAGGCGCGTTGCGGGCCTCTGCGTTCTCGCCCTGACCGGGTGCGTCGGTGGCTTCGTCTCGGCAACCGAGGACACCGACGGCATCGAGACGCTGGGCGGCGACTCGCACAGTACCTCCGATCCCAGCGACTCCAGCACCGACCCCAGCGGCACGGGGACGGGCGCCGACCCGACCGAGTCGGGGACCGACGGCAGCGAGTCTGGACTCGACTGCCCCGGCGGGCACAACGACTGCGGCGGCTGCAATCCCCTGCCCCAGACCCTGGGCGAGCCCTGCAACGGATGCGACGACCTCGCGTGGGCCTGTGATGGGCCCGAGGCCGTCACGTGCAGCGGCTTCGATCCCAGCGCCGTCCAGTACTGGCCCGACGGCGACGACGACGGCTTCGGCGACGCGGATGCCGAGGGGATGCGCAGCTGCGAGGGGCCACAGCAGGGCTGGGCGGACAACGACGAGGACTGCCAGGACGAGAACGCGGCGGTCAACCCGGACGCGCTCGAGGTCTGCAACGGACTCGACGACGACTGCGACGGCAGCACCGACGAGGGGCCCACGGAGTTCTGCGACGACGTCTGCTGCAGCTTCGAGCTGGCCTGCGACGGCACCGCGTGCGTGCCCAAGTGCGACGACGGCCAGGACATCTGCGGCCAGAACCTCGACACGTGCTGCGGCGCCGCCGAGGTGTGTTTCGCCAACACCTGCGTCACGCCCGGGGCCGACTGCGAGTTCACC
Source organism: uncultured bacterium (assembly GCA_963761755.1). GTDB lineage: Bacteria > Myxococcota_A > Polyangia > Nannocystales > Nannocystaceae > CAJXVA01. Next base: position 487,866 of record CAVXIC010000008.1, on the reverse strand, counting down.
GAGGAGTGTCCCCTCGACCAGATCTGCGCCCAATCGACCGGCCAGTGCGTGCCCGAGGATGCGGCCCCCGACTGCGAGTTCATCCCACCGGTCGGAGAGTTCGAGCCGGAGATCGGCGGCCACTGGACCGACGCAGACGCCAGCGTCGATCCGCTGCGCAACGACGTCGTCGCCACGCCGATCGTGCTGAACCTGACCGATGACAACGCCGACGCGCTGACCAACAACGACGACACCCCGGACATCGCGTTCCTGTCCTACGATCGGCAGGGCGACGGGTGCTGCAACCGGCGCGCCACCTTGCGGATCGTCAGCGGCCAGCCCGAGCCGGACGGCTCGATGCTCGAGCTGGGGGCGATCAACGAGTCCTTGCTCGGCAACGGCTATCGCCTGACCAACGACGCGGGGATCGCAGGCGCCGACCTGGATGGGGACGGGGTTCCCGAGCTGGTGGCGCTCACGCTCAACGCGAACAACCAGCCCCAGGGAACCGCCGCATTTCGCCGGACCGAGTCCGACGGCAGCGGCTGGGCGTTGCTGTGGCACAACCCGAGCTACCCGACCTGGAACGTGCACACCCGCGGCGGGCCGGTCGCGTCGATCGCCGACCTCGATGCCGACGGCGCTGCCGAGGTGGTCATCGGCAACGTCGCCCTCGATGGCCAAGACGGAACGCTGCTGTGGGATGGCCTGACCTCGGCCGTCCCGCCGGGGCAAGCGAGCCCAGGGGTGGGCAACAACGGCTTCCTCGGCCCCTCGTCGGCGATCGCCGACGTCGACCTCGACGGCAACCTCGAGGTGGCGGCAGGCAACACGCTGTACGACCACGACGGGACCATCCTTTGGAGCTTCGACTACGGCGGCACCGCCAACAGCCCGTGCCACACCGGGACGGGCCTGGCGTGCGATGGGTTCAATGCGGTCGCGAACTTCGACGACGACGACGAGGCGGAGATCGTGATCATTCGGCGGGGCGAGGTGTTCATCCTCGACACCGACGGAGCCCAGCTGCACCGCATCGCGCTCCCCGTCGACGACTGCGCCTACAACGAGTCGGGGCCGCCGACGGTGGCCGACTTCGACGGTGATGGAGAGCCGGAGATCGGGACCGCCTCGGCCGACTACTACGTCGTCGCCGACCCCTACGAATGCGTCGGGGAGCCGCTGCCCGAGACGTGCGTCGCGCCGGGCATCCTGTGGCAGGTCGCGAACCAGGACTGCAGCTCACGCGTCACGGCCTCGAGCGTGTTCGACTTCGAGGGCGACGGCAACGCCGAGGTGGTCTACGCCGACGAGACCGACCTTCTCATCCTCGACGGGCGCACCGGCGCGGTCATTCGAACGCTGGGACCCCACGACAGCCACACCCGAATCGAGATGCCGGTGATCGCCGACGTCGACAACGATGGCAACGCCGAGATCGTCGTGGGCGAGAACACCTCCGAGCAGGGGATCGTGGTCTGGGAGGACACCTCGGACAACTGGGTCCGCACCCGCCGGGTGTGGAACCAGCACGCGTACTCGATCACCCACATCACCGAGAACGGCACCGTCCCCGCCGTGATGCAGCCCAACTGGCTCAACGAGCGCTACAACAACTTCCGCCAGAACGTGCAGCCCGACGGGCTCTTCGCGGCCCCGGACGCGGTGCTCGGCGGCAACATCTGCACCCCGGTGGAGTCCGGCGGCGGGTGGGACGTGGAGCTGTCGGTCCTCGTTCGCAACGAAGGCGCGCTGAACATCCCCGCGGGGACGGACGTGTCGATCGTCCTCGACGATGGCCTGAGCACCACGGTCCTGCTCGACACCCAGACGAGCATCACGCTCGCGCCGGGACAGTTCGAGGTCCTCAGCCTGGTGATCCCGCTGCCCGCGGGCGTCACCCCTCCGGTGACGATCATCGCGATCGTCGACCCTCCCCACGAAGGCTCTGCAGCCGGCGACATGAACGAATGCAACGAGGACAACAACCTCTCGCAGACGATCTGCGGCGTGCCGGGCTGACACGCAGGGTCTGGGGACCGGCTCGCCTGGCCTGCTACACTGGCAGGGTGAGAGCGCTGCGCACGCTCGGGGCAGCGGGGCTGCTCCTGACCAGCGGCTGCCTGCTCGAGCTCGACTCGGACATCGCCTGCGGGGACGGCTACATCGACCAAGCCGCGGGTGAAGAGTGCGAGCCGGACGTCGAGCGTTCCTTTCGAGACGCCTGCCGCACCGAGCTGGGCATCAACAAGCCTGGGGCGTGTTCGACGCTCTCGTGCACCGTCGACCTGAGCGCCTGTTTCCCGGCCTGCGGCAACGGAGTGCTCGACGGGAACGAAGAGTGCGACCCTGGCACCCCACTGCCGCCGAGCTCGGACTCCGAGGAGCCATCCGACGACGAGCCCGACGACCAAATCGGGACCCAGCTGTCCTGCACCCTCGTCGCCCCCAACGATGGCGGCGGGCCCTACGCCGGAGGGATCCTGGGCGACTGCAACGACGACTGCACCTGGGACCGCACGCCATGTCACCGCTGCGGAGACGGCGAGCTTCAAGCGGGCGAGGTCTGCGACGGCGACCGCGGCAGCTTCGACGACGTCGACCAAACCTGCCTCAGCGCGTGCGTCGATCCCAATCAGGATCCTCGGCCCGCGCGAGTGGTCTGCAGCGCCCGCTGCTCGGACGCATGCGAGTACGTCGTCGACGCTGCAGACAAGGGCTGCTGCATCCCGACCGGACTCCCCGTCGACCCCCACATCGAGTGCTGCGGCTACGAGGACAACGGCCAGTGCAAGCTCGGCTTGGGTGAATGACCCGCGTCAAGCGTCGGGGTCGGCGGCGAAGTAGCGGTCGACGATGCTGTGGCCGAAGTAGATCACCGGAAGCGTCGCGACGGCGACGATGAACTTGTAGCCGTAGTTGGTCACGCTCAGCTCGACGACCTCTCCGGGCGTGATCTTGCCGGGCAACCCGAAGGCGATCGTGTTGATGATGAAGGTGTCGATCAGCTGCGCGACGATCGTCGATCCCACCGCCCGCAGCCACAGCAGCCGGTTCTTCGTCCACCGCCGCAACATGACGAACACCGAGGCATCCAGCAGCTGACTCACCGCGAACGCAACGATCGAGCCGATGATGATCCACATCGACTGGCCGAACACGCGATTGAAGGACGCGTCGTCGACGGGTGAAATGTCTGCCGCTGGCACCAGCATGCACACCCACAGCAGGCCGAAGGTGTAGACGATCAGCGCGATCGCCAGCATCGTCAGCCGGCGGACCGCCTTGGGACCGTAGTACTCGTTGACGAGGTCGGTGGTGACGAAGACGACGGGCCAGGGGATGACCCCGATGCTCATCACCCACCCCCAGGCGGTGAACAGCTTGCCGCCCAGCAGCTCTCCGAGCAGCGCGTGGGTGATGAACACGCCGGCGAGCACGAAGAAGACCAGATCGCGGCGCGACGAGGGCGGCGCCGGGGGTTCGCCGGAGAACGACATCGGACCCCGAGGGTATCCGAGCGACACCGCCGATGCTCCAACCGGGGCCTGTGCCGTAAGCAGGGCGTCGTTGCGCCGTTGGAACGCGGTGGGCTGGCGAACACGAGTGGGCGCATGGGTGTGGAGCGCGGCCCTTGGGGTTGCGGGCCTGGGGTGCGCGTCGGGGGGCACCACCGCCGAGGCGAGCGCACTCCCCGAGGAGCCCTTCGTGTTCACACCGAGCCCCCTGCTCGAGCTGGCTCGCAGCGAGCGCGAGATTCCACCCATCCGGCCTCGGCGACGCCGTCGCGCAGCGAGCGAGCCGGCCGCGCCCGACACGACCGCGGACGACGACGGGATCCAACGCACCGTTCGCATCCACGGCGTTCGGCTCGCCACCACCGAGGAGCTCCTCCGCGCGCAGCTGCGCAACGCCGAGGCCCGCCGTCCGCGGGAGATGTCCCCCACCCGGCTCTTGGTGCGCAGCGCGCTCGTCCAGGGCGCGACGCGGCGGCAGAGAACGCGCGCGAGGGCGCTGCTGGGCGAGCAGCGCCAGGCCGTCGCAGCGTGTCTGATCGACGACCAGTCCTCGCGAACCGATGTCATCCTCCGCACCCCCTGGGCGCTGGTGCTCGAGCAGGCCGCCCGAACCGGCGCGGTCGACTACAGCGTGAGCGTTCGGTTCGGGACCTCGGGACCGTCTGGCTCATCGGGCTCATCGGGATCATCGAGGCCGCCGAGCATCGTCACGGACCCGCCGGTTCACGACGCCACGCGAGTGTGCCTGCAGACGGCGATGACCCCACCCTCTGGCAGAGCACCGCGCGGGGTCACGCTGCGGATCTCCGCCTTTTCGCAGCAGGCCTTCGGCCATGGCAGCGGTGGCGGCCTGCATCGACAGCTGGCCAACGAGGCCGCGACGCTGGGGTGGTTGCACTTCGAGCGCCGCGAATACGCGGATGCGCTGGCCTACTTCGAGGACGCGTACTGGCTGTACGCGCGCCCCGAGTACCGGCTGCTCGAGGGCATGGTGCACCACCAGCTCGGGCGCCCCAACGCGGCGCTTCGCGCCTACGGCGCGTACGTCGACGCGCGGCCCGACGCTCCCGAGACGCCGATGCTCAGGGAACGGATCGCAGCGCTGGAGCGCGCACGGCGGCGCGCGAACGGCAGCACCGCCGCGCCTCAGTTGTAGGCGAGCTCGACGGCCTTGCGCAGGTTCACCGAGACGAGCTTGGAGACCCCGCGCTGTTCCATCGTCACGCCGTAGAGGCGGTCGGCCCCCTCCATCGACACCTTGTTGTGGGTGATGATGATGAACTGCGTGGACCCGGCGAGCTCGCGCACGAGGTTGGTGAAGCGGCCGACGTTGGCGTCGTCCAGGGGCGCGTCGACCTCGTCGAGGATGCAAAACGGGCTGGGCTTGATCAGGAAGATGGCGAAGATCAGGCTGACCGCCGTCAGGGCCTTCTCGCCCCCCGAGAGCAGGTCGAGGGTCCGCGGCTGCTTGCCCGGAGGTCGTGCCTCGATCTGCACGCCGGTCCCCAAGAGATCGGAGGGATCGGTCATCTTCAGGTGCGCACTGCCGCCGCCGAACAGGCGCGGGAACAGCTGGGTGAACCGCTCGTTGACCGCGTCGAAGGTCTGCTTGAACAGGTCGCGCGTGGTCCGGTTGATCTTGTCGATCGCCTCTTGAAGCTGGTTGATCGCCAGCTCGAGGTCGTCCCGCTGATGGGTGAGGTACTCGTAGCGACTCGAGACCTCTTCATACTCGTCGATCGCGGTCAGGTTGACCTCGCCCATGCGGGAGAGGATGCGCTTGAGCTCCTTGTGACGCTCTTTCTGCTCCCGGCCCGCGAGCGGACGGTCGTGGAAGTCGATCAGGATCTCCGGCAGCGCCAGATCGAAGCGATCGCGAATGTCGGCCAGCAGGTGCTGGCGCTCCAGGCTGATCTCTTGCAGGCCCAGTTCGACCTCGGCGACCTTCGTCCGACGCTCGTCGAGGTCCGCGCGCAGCGTCTTCATCGACCCGGAGAGCTCGTCGATGCGGGCCCGCAGCCCCTCGAAGCGCTCGCGGGTCTGGTGCATGGTCTCGTTGGCTTCGGCCCGTCGCTCGAGCAAGGCGGCGCGCTCGGTGTTGGCGGTCTCGCTCGCTCCGTCGAGCTCCGCGACCCGGCGCTGGGCCGCCGCGGCGGTCTCCTCCAGGCGGCCGATCCGCTGGCGGTCCCCGTCGGCTTGCCGGGTGAGCCGCTCGAGGGTGGCCTCGAGGGCGTCGCTTTGCTGCTGCCACTTGGCGAGCGCGACCTTGGCCTCGGTGAGCGCGGCCGAGAGGCGATCGCGCTCGTCGGTGAGGCTGTGCAGGGCCTGCTCTCCGGTCGCCGACTCGGCCTCGAGCTCCACCACCCGGGTCTGTCCGGCGCGGATCGACTCGTCGAGCTGCTCGATCTCCAGGGTCCGCTGGTCGATTTCGCGGCGAAGCCCCAGGGCCTGCGCCTGCTTGCCTTCCAGCTCTTCGGAGAGCCGCGCGACCTCGGCGGCGAGCTGCGTGCGCTCGGCCTCGGCCTGGACGCGGGCGGTCTCGGCCTCGAGCACGTCCTTCTCGGACTGCTCTCGATCGGCCTCGACCTCGGCGAGCTGCTGCGCGAGGGCGAGGTGACGACCACGGGCCAGCTCGAAGCTCTCGTCCAGCGACGCGAGGATCTCCTGCAGCTCACGAATCTCTCGCTTCTGCTGGAGCAGCGCGGCATTGAGCGCGGTCGGCGACCCGCCCACGACGACCCCCGTCGGCTCGACGCGGTCGCCCTCGAGCGTGACCAAGGTGGCGTTCTCGGACAGCCCCTGCTCCCACAGCGCCAGCGCCCGATCGAGGTTGTCGACGACGACGCTGTCCCCGAGCAGGGCCGCACCCATCGGTCCGAGCTCCCCGCTGATCTCGACCAGGTCGGCGAGGCGGCCCAGGACCCCCGGCTGCTCGGTCAGCGGCGGCATCGTGGCCTCCGCGAGTTCGGCGCCCACCGCCTGAGCCGCCTCGGCGATGCCCTCATCGGACAGGTCGACGACCTCGAAGGGGCTGTCCCCGCCGGGGCCGGTCACGACCGCGGTCTCGTCGGGCCGATGCCACCCCAGCGGCACGCCCGGCGCCACGTTGACGACGGTTTCGGTCTGTGACGCCGAGAGCGATCCGAGCGGACCCACCGCGCGCGAACGCTTGGGGACGAAGGTGGTCCGGCCCTCCTGCTCGCGCTTGAGCAGCTCGATGCCTCGGGCACCGATCTCGGGCCCGTCGACGACGATCCCCTCGAGGCGATCGCCGAGCACGGCGCTGACGGCCGTCTCCAGATGCTCCGGCGCGTGCACGTAGTCCGCAAAGATGCCGTAGACCGCCTGCGATGCGCCGGGAACCTCGACGCCCTCGCGACCCTCGGCATGCAGCTGCGGCGCGAGCTCGCGACGGTGCTCCATCACCAGCTGCACGCCGCTGTGGCAGCCTCGGTAGCGGCTCTGAATCTCCTCGAGGGACTGCAGGCGCGAGCGGTGTCGATGCACCTCGGCCCGCTTGGTGTCGAGCTCCACCTCGGCGGCGGCGACCTGCTCCCGCAGGCTGATCCGGGCCCGGTCGAGGTCACCGCGCCGCTTGGCGAGCGTCTCGAGCAGCTCGGCCGCCGACGCGGCGGCCGCCTGGGCCCGCTGATGCAGCGCAGACGCCGACGCCGCGGCCTCTCGCTGCTCGCCCAGCGACTGCTCGAGCTGCTCGCACCGCGCGGAGGCGTCGGCCTTGGCCTCGGCGTGCGACTGCCTGCGAGCCTCCGCCCCGGCCAGGGCGGAGCGACGCTCCCCGGCCTGCACCTTGGCCGAGTCGATCCGGCTGCGGGTCTGGGCGAGGGTCTGCTCGGCCTGCCGCGCCGACACCTCCAGACGCTCGACCGTCGCCTGCGCCGACTCTTCCCCCTGCGCCGCGCTGAGCCCGGTCTGCTCGCCGTGGGCCGCCTCGAGCTCGGCCTGGATGCCCTCGAGGTTGCGCGTCGCCGCCTCGAGCTCGGCGCGCGCTTCGGCGCCCGATCGCATCAAGCCCTCGCGCTCGCGCTGTCGGTACTCGTTCTCCGCCTCGAGCAGCCGGGTTCGGTTGTCGAGGTCGTAGGAGGCCTGCTGGTGCGCGGCGAGCTTGTCCTCGACCTCGACCAGCTCGTGCCGCATGCCCTCCATCTGGGTCTCGCGGGCCACGAGCGACTCGCGAATGTCGGAGGTCTCGACCTCGAGGTTGGACCGCCGCACGTCGAGGACCGCGCCGGTGCTGCCCAGCTCGAGGTACTTGTGGGCGGCCGTGCACAGATCGAGATCGCGCAGCTCGGTCTTGTATCGCTTGTACCGCTCCGCCTTTTGGGCTTGCCGGCGCAGCGTGCCCAGCCGCGCCTCGAGCTCGGCGATGACGTCGGAGGTCCGCAGCAGGTTCTGCCGCGTCGCGTCCATCTTGCGCTCGGCGGCGGCCTTCTGGGCCTTGAACCGCGTAATCCCTGCGGCCTCGTCGATGATGTGGCGCCGCTCCTCGGGCTTGGAGCTGACGATGCGGCCGACCTGTCCCTGCTCGATGATCGAGTAGCCCTTGGTGCCGGCGCCCGTCCCCATCAGCAGCTCGGTGATGTCGCGCAGGCGCGCGGGGACCTTGTTGATCAGGTACTCGCTGGTGCCGTCGGCGTACAGGCGCCGCGTGATCGCGATGTCGCGCGAGTCGAAGTGCGCCGCGAGTGCGGCCCCGTCGTTCTCGAACGTGAGCGTCACCTCGGCCATGCCGCCGGGGCCGCGTGAGCTGCACCCCGCGAAGATGACGTCTGCCATGCCGCTGCCCCGCAGGTGCTTGGCGCTCTGCTCCCCCATGGCCCACCGGACGGCGTCCACGATGTTGGACTTTCCGCAGCCGTTGGGGCCGATCACGCCCGTGACGTGGTCGTCGACCACGATCACCTGGCGGTCCGCGAACGACTTGAAGCCCTGAACCTCGACCTTCTTCAAACGCATGGCGACAGCGACTCCAGGGGTTAGCACCCCGGGGCTCGATTGGGGAGGCACAGTCCGGGGCCGGCCCGGTGCCGACGCGATCCCCGGGATCTTGCGAGATCACCTCCCTGAAACGCCCTCGAAGCGAGATCTCGAGATCGCGCATGCACCCGAAGTCTCCAGCCTGGGGTCGATTTCCGCTCGGAAGGGGGATCTGATCACAGATCTCTCCGGCGTCGATCGGCATGCGGCTGTGGCTTGCGGGGGCGCGTCCACGCAGCGAAGCTCTCGGCCAGCGTCGCCATGGAACCTCTGCTCCTCATCGCCCTCGCCGTCGCCGTCGCCACGGCCGTCGGCTTCGTGCTCCTGCGTCGCCGCGATCGCGCCCTGCCCGGCTCGGTCGAGCTGACGCTCCCGCCGGCCGCCCGACCCGACGCGGGCCCCGAAGCCCTCCCCGAGGCCGCCGTGCGGCGCAAAGCGCCCGAAGACCGGGATGGGATCGCCCAGCGCTATCGCGACGGCTTGGCCAAGACCCGCGGCGGCTTCGTCGCGAAGCTCGCCTCGGTCTTCCGCGGCAAGCCCACGGTCGACGACGCTCTGCGCGATCAGGTCGAGGAGATCCTCTTCACCTCCGATATCGGCACCGCGGCCGCGCAGACCCTGATGGACCGCGTCGGCGCCGTCCTGGACCGCGACGACGTGGCCGACCCCGACGTGGTCTGGGGCGTGATTCGAGCGGCGGCGCTGGATCTGCTGGAGGTCGACGCGCCCGCACCGAACTACAGCCCCGAGCCGGGCCCCTACGTGCTCCTGATGATCGGCGTCAACGGGGTCGGAAAGACGACCACGCTGGGCAAGCTCGCGGCCCGTCACGTCGCGGCCGGCCGCTCGGTCCTCCTGGTCGCCGCCGACACCTTTCGCGCCGCGGCGGTGGAGCAGCTGGAGGTCTGGGCCGACCGGGTGGGCTGCAGCATCCACAAGGGCAAGGACAAGGCCGATCCCAGCTCGGTGATCTACGAGGGCATCGCCCGTGGCCAGCGCGAGGGCTTCGACGTCGTACTGTGCGACACGGCCGGTCGGCTGCACACTCGCAAGGAGCTCATGGATGAGCTGCAGAAGGTGGGGCGCGCGGCGACCAAGGCGGTCCGGGCTGCCGTGCCCGATGCGGACGACGAGCTCGGTCCGCACGACACTTTCCTCGTCCTCGACGCCACCATCGGTCAAAACGCGCTCGCCCAGGCCAAGCTCTTCAAGGAGACCATGAACTTCACCGGCCTGGTGGTCACCAAGCTCGACGGCACGGCCAAGGGCGGCGTGGTCCTGGGCATCTGCGACGAGCTCGGCGTGCCCATCCGCCACATTGGCATCGGCGAGGGCATCGAGGATCTCCGGGACTTCGACCCGGCGACGTTCGTGGACGCCCTGTTCTTCGACCAAAACGGGGCGTAGTTCGGCGCGTAGTCCGCCGCAGCGATCGTTCGGACGATGTCGGAACATGGAGGAAGCTCGCGCGTGGGACGTGGGCACCGGCGGCTCGGCTCTCGGGCCAGCGCGTGCGGCACGCCCGTGCGGCGGCGAGAGCGGCAACCCCCGACAATCACAGCACAAAATCGCGCGTCCTCGGGCTCCACTCGGCCCACACCTCCTCCGCTTCGAGCCCTCACGATGGTCCCCCAAAGCCCCAGAATGTCCTGTTGTGGCCGAAAAAGCGCTGTGTTACGGTCCCCCCGGCCAATTGCCCCAGTGTCCCACCTCTGGGCTCCTTTCAGCATGAGTTCGCGTCCCCTGCCTTCCCGGACCACCAACGTGTGGCACGTCCTTCGTGCACCGTCGCGGATCCGCGCCACCTACGCAACACGCGCCGCAGCAAATGCAGCCGTAGCAGACGCAATTGGCGGATGCGCAAACGGACTCGGAAATGCCCCCCTAAACGGCTGGGCCGGTGATACTTTGCGGCCGCAGCGCCTCGTGGGCATCTCCGCCCGCCCGATGCGGCTTTCCCCGAGCCCCCGTTCCCTGCCCTTGTCTTCCTCTCTCCAACACGCTCAGCTCTCGGCCGACTCCGACGAGCTGTCTACCGTCCTTCCCGTCCCTCCAGGGGCCGCCCGCACCTTCACGATGCCTAGGGTCTCCATGACCTCTCCTGCGCGCTTCGTGTCGGCTCGTTCGGCTTCCCAACACACTGCAGTCGACACGTTGAGGTGAGCAGCATGCGTCGCAACTTGTCCGGGGTCTCCATGGCCCTCGTCCCCCTCCTGTCGGTGGCTCTGCCCGCGTCCGCGCTGGCGTCCACCCCGTCGCTCCACACTGGCTCCGCCACGTGGACGGCCTCCCTCAACGTCGCCGAACAGCCCGAGGGCGAAGGCGAAGATGAGGGTGAAGACGATCTGGTCATCATCGATGAAGGCGGCGACGAGCCACCTCCCGAGGGAGAGGGCGAGGGTGACCCCGGCGGAGACGCTGGTGTCGTCGAAGTCGACCTCGATCTCGGCGACGACACCATCGACGATGGCACCGCCGCCGAGGCGAGCACCGAAGCGTCGCTCGGCACCGAGGAAGATCAGATCAAGGCCGAGAAGGGGTTGATCACGGTCGTGCAGCGGCAGCGCATGCTCAAGAAGGGGCGCGTCGAGCTGATGCCGCAGTTCGGCATCACGGTCAACGACCCCTACGTGCGCCACTACACCATCGGGCTGGACTTCAACTACTGGCTCACCAACCGGATGGCGCTCGGCGTGACCGGCACCGGGCTCATCGGAGCCCAAACGCCGCGCTACGACAACATCCGGTTCCAAGAGGGCCTGCTGCTCACCGCGAACCGCTCGCTGTGGCAGGGTAGCGTCAACTTCACCTACAACCCGTTCTACGGGAAGATCGCCATCTTCAACCGCGCCCTGCTCCACTGGGAAGGTTCCCTCGTGGTCGGTGGCGGCGCGACGCAGACGCAGGTCATCCCCCGCTATGAGGCGCTGCACGAGCCGTTCAGCACCGTCACCGGTGGTGGACACTTCGGTCTCGTCGGTCGCTTCTACGCGCCCAAGATCGACTGGGTCTCGTTCAACTTCGGCGTGCGGAGCTGGGTCTATGCGGACAAGCTGGAACCCATCAACCGCGGGCCCAACGACGACATCTTCGCGCAGACCGGCAGCGGGGATGACCCGAGCCTGATCGACCCCCAAAACGCGAAAGACGCCGCCGACTTCCAGGTCGCGTTCAACGTCACGTTCTTCCTGGGCGTCAGCTTCTTCATTCCCACCAGCTTCGAGTACAAGAAGCCCCGCTAGGCCAGCCAGAAGAGGACCGACATGAACACTCGCAAAATCGCAACGTTCCTGGCCGTTTTCCTGGGCGCTGGGCTCTACGCCAACGAAGCGTCGGCGAAGAAGAAGGGCCCCCTGGAGGGCGAGCCGGTCGTGCGCAAGAAGCTGGAGCTCCGCAAGTTCCGGTTCCAACTCACGCCCTACGTCGGCATGAGCCTCTCGCAGCCGTTCGTACACATGGGCTACGTGGGCGCGAAGGCCACGTTCCATTTCGCCGACTGGATCGGCGTTCGAGGAACATTCGGCTACGGCATCGTCCCGCTGGAGTCGAAGCTGCTCAAGGCGATCAACAACGGCGGCCTGCCCTCGGGCTACCCATCGGGTAACGGTAGCGATGACCCGACGGTGTCGGGCTTGCAGCCCTGCACAGGCGTCGCTCCGTGCCGCGAGAACGCGGAGACCGACAACCCGGCCCCGCTGCTGCACGACTTCCGCGCCGGCTTGGTCCGGGCCCAGTGGCAGGCGTCGGTGGACGCGGTCTTCACCCCCTTCTCGGGCAAGCTCGGCCTGTTCTCGGCCGTCTTCACCGAGTACGACATCTACCTCTTCGGTGGTCTCGGCCTGGTCAACTACACCAAGCAGTACGACGACCAGAGCACCGTCCAGCAAAACGGCCTGGACGGCAACCTGAGCTCGGCGTCCTTCTGCACCGACACCAGCCTCGGCGGCGCGCAGAACTCCGAGTGCCTGCTGCACCCGGTCTCGGCCGATGAAGGCGTCAAGGTCGGCGGCAGCTTCGGCGGCGGCGTCAACCTGTTTGCCGGCGTCCCGTGGGTCGCGATCAACTTCGAGATCCAGGACATCGTCACCAGGGTCAACCTGGCCGGCCTCAACACCACCGTCGACGACGTGCCACCCCGCGTCAACGGCGCAGATCGAGACGTCTTCCACAACGTCACCTTCCAGCTTGGTGCCCGCTTCTACTTCCCGTTCAAGGCCAAGCGCACCGAGTAGACACTGATTCGGACGTCCCGAGCCTGGCTCGGGGACGCCCTAGCCGCAAAGGGCGCACTCTCCTCGGAGACTGCGCCCTTTTCTGGTGGATCATATGGAGAGTCGTGCGGGACTCACTCGCAGCCGGGCGTGACGAGGATCGACTCGTCGTCCTCGATCGAGGTCGAGTAGAACCGGTGTTCGCCCTCGGCGCTTTCGGCGTCCACGACCCAGGTCTCCAGGCACGCGGAGGAAAGATCGATCTCGAGGGTGGCGGTGAACGACGAGCCGCGGGCCGGAACGGAGGCCTCGTCATCGCCCGTGGTGTCGACGATGCGAACCTCCGCGCCCTCGCCGAGATCTCGATCGAGCTCACCGTGGACGTCGACCTCTTGCTGCGGCGCCGCGATCACGCTGGGCGGAGGAAGCGGGATCGAGATGCCGCGGTCGCCGATCAGCACCGCGCTGCGGTAGGCCTGCACCGGCGCGGGGTCATTGCAGGCCGAGACCAGCAGCACGAGCCCTACAACCCCGATGGTGAGTCCCGATCCGATTCGACGCGTCATCTCTGCCCTACGTACTTAGCAAACATCGTACCGCCACGCAGCCCGACCGATCTCGCGGCGCTGTGCCGTGCCGCCTGTCGGTCGACGCCAACCTCGTTGGCGGCTTCAGCCCCCAACCGTCAACCACTTTGCACCTCCAGCCGCTTGAGCTTCTTCTGCAGCCCGTAGCGGCTCAGGCCGAGCAACTGCGCGGCTTGCGTCTGGTTGTTGCCGGTCTGCTCCAGCGCGCGGGCGATCAGCTCACGCTCCATCTGGTCGACCCGCGGGCGGATGCGCAGGTCGTCGGGATCGATCGCTCCGAGCGTGCGCACCCCGGCGATCGGCGGCGAGAGATCGGCGGGCCCCACGGCGCCTTCGCACAGCGCGATCCATCGCTGCACCTCGTTCTCGAGCTGCCGTACGTTGCCCGGCCAGTCGAACCCACGCAGCGCTCGACAGACCGAGGGGGCGAGCGCGAGCGGCTGGGCGCCATGGCGGGCGAAGAAGTGCTCGATGAGCGGGGCGATGTCCTGCGGACGGTCACGCAGAGGCGGCAGCTCCACCCGGACGACGTTGATTCGATAGTACAGGTCGCGGCGGAACGACCCCTCCTCCACCATCGCCTCCAGATCGCGGTTGCTCGCCGCGACGACGCGAACGTCGATCGTCCGAGAGGCCGTCTCCCCGACCCGGCGGAGCTCCCCCTCTTGCAGCACCCGCAGCAGCTTGGTCTGCATGGGCATGCTCATCTCCGAGACCTCGTCGAGGAAGATCGTCCCGCCATCGGCGGCCTCGAACAGGCCCGGCTTCGCCGCGTGCGCGCCGGTGAAGGCACCCTTGGCGTGTCCGAACAGCACGCTCTCGAGCAAGGTCTCGGGAATGGCTCCGCAGTTCTCGGCGATGAAGGGACCTTTGGCGCGGCCGCCAGCGTCGTGCAGCGCGCGGGCGACGAGTTCCTTGCCCGTCCCGCTCTCGCCGTGGATCACGACCGGGACGTCCGCGTCGGCGATGCGATCGATCAACCGAAACACCGCCTGCATCCGGGGCGAGGTCCCGATGATGCCGCGGTATCCGTCCGACGGCGGAGCCTGCCGTCGGGCGTCTTCCCGCAGCGCGAGCACCTCCGCCTCCCGCTGCTCGAGCAGCGCCGCGAGCTCCTTGGACGAGGTCGTCAGGGCACAGGTCTTGGCCTCGAGATCCTCCAGCGCCGCGGCGTGGGCGACGGCGAGCGCGGCCAGGTCCGAGAAGGCCTCCATGTGCGCGAGGTCGTCCTCCCCGAAGTTGCCGCGACGCAGCCGATGATCCACGTAGACCGCACCGAGCAGTTCACCTCGGAAGCGCAGCGGGACCGCCAGCACCGAGCGCAGGTTGAGGTGGCTGATGCTGCGGGAGTCGTCGAAGCGTTCATCGGCCGCCGCGTCCACGCTCAGCACCGGCTCTCCGGACTCGAGGACCGTCGCGATGACCGAGCGCGAGTACGCAGCCCCTTCGCTGCCCGCCCCCAGCTCGCGGGTCACGTGCAGCCCCTGGGTCCCATCGCGACGCACGACGACCGCGCCACGCTCCGCATCGGTCAGCTCCATCACCGCGTCGATCACCTGCTCGAGCAGCGGTTCGAGCCGGTCCTCCCGCGCGAAACGCCGGTACATCCGCAGGAGCCGGGCGTAGCGGATGTCGGTGTCCGCCTCCTCGCGGACGGGCCGCGGATCCGTCGAGGGGCCGGGCGCGGCGACGCCCTGCCCTTCGAGATCTTCGAGAAGCTCGCGCAGCGCTCGGGTATCGCCTCCGTCGGCGAGCAAGGAGGCGCGGGCGGCAGAGCGATCATCGGGTCGGGTCTTGGTCATGACGAGTTCCACGGAGGCGAGGAGACGGCGCGCGACGGCACGCCGCGTGGCGACCGGCTGCTCGCGTCGGCGCAAGGCGGCCAGCAGCGCGCGATCGAAGAGGATTGCGGCGTCCAGACGCCGTGCCTGGCGAAGCGCATCGACGCGGAGGCCGTCGCGCAGGGCGCCCAGCGCAGCATCGAGCCGGGCATCGCTGCGCAGCGCGGCGGTCACGAGCACGACCCGGGCGGCGAGCAGGACGCGGGCGACCGGGTCCGTCGGCGCGGGCAGTGCCCCGAGGTGATCGAGCACGGCCGCGGCCGACTCGCGTCGGCCCAGGGTCGCGAAACGCGTCGCCGCTTCGAGCCAGGCATCGAGCGCCTCCGCCCCACAGTGGGCCCGCTCCAGCTCCGCGGCTGCCGCTGCGTATGCCAGCGCGACCGCGGCGTCGGCCCGGGCGCTCGGGTCGGCCGCGAGCACGTCGGCCCGCAGCCGACGACGTCGTGCGCGGACGATCGACGACGGGTCCGCGCCGCAGGCCGCCTCGACCGCCTCCCCCACGGCCCGCGCTTCATCCACCCCGCCGACGCGGCGCAGCAGCTGGACGAGATTGAGAGCAGCCTCCACCAGCGCGCTGGTCTGCCCGTGCGCCAGCAGCCCGCGCAGCGCAGCGCGGCCGTGCTCGAGCCCCGTCGCCAGATCGAGCGTCAAGATCGCCAGGGCGCACGAGGTCCCGCGCAGCGTCAGTCCGCCGACCGGCTCCCCCGCGCGCGCGAAGGCGCCCGCGGCCTGGGCGAAGCAGCCGGCGGCGTGCTCCAGCTCGCCGGACGCGTGGGCAAGGTTGCCCTGGAGCTGCAGCACACGGGCTTCGATCGCGGCGGCGGCCGGCCCCGACTGCGCGGACGCCCATCGACCCGCCGTGCCCAGCCGCGCCCCGGCCAGCGACGCGTCGCCCCCGAGCGCCGCGGCGTAGGCCGCCCACAGCAGCGCCAACGCCATGCCATGGCCGGCCTCGGCGTCGAGTGAGACCGCGTCCACGCCCAGCCCCAGCGCCTCGTCGGCCGCGCGAGCCACCGCGCCTTGATCGACCCAGACCCGCCACCGCAGCCCCCGCTTGGCCCAGCGCAGGCCCGGCGCGTCGGAGGCCTCCTCGGCCAGGAGCTCCCGCGCCTCGTCCGCACGGCCCAGCCGCTGCAGCGCCCTCGCCCGCTCGAACGCACACGCCGGATCGGCAGGGGCCCGCCGCGCCAGGGCTTCGGCACCCGCCGCGTCCCCCTCGGCCAGCCGTCGGGCAGCGGCGAAGGCCAGCAAGGGCGCCGGCGCATCGCGCTGCTCGAGCGAACGGACGGCGCGCGCGACCTCGGGGTCATCGGGCGTGACCGCGCGCAGCCGCTCGAGCAGCGCCGCGTCATCTTCGGCGTCGATGGCCCAGCTCAGGCTCGCCGCTGGCTGGGCACGCGCATCGGCGCGCAGCGCCGCACCGCCCAGCGCCCGGCGGGCCCGGGCGCGCGCGACCGACAGGGGGACACCACCGGGAGCGAGCGTGGGCGGAAGCGTGGGATCGGGGCCGAACCAGCCCGCGCGCAGCACCGCGCGCGCGAGGCCCGGATCCATGTTGCCGGCGTCCGTCGTGCGGCCGGCCGACGACGGAGACGCGACGACGTCGGGGACCTCCCCCGCGCTCGCCCCCGCATCCGCGCATGCGTCGGCCAACCGGACGACGGCCGCCGGCCAGCCCCCGGTCGCCTCGCCGATCGCCCGCGCGAGGGCGTCGAGCTCCGGCCCCGATGCATCGACGCCCGCGGACAGCAGAGCGACGATCTCGCGCTGCTCCAGCGGCCGCAGCCGCAAGACGACCACCCCCGGTGCGCGCTCGAGCCTGTCGGCCGCGCCGCGCTCGGCGGTGGCGACGACGGGCGCCCGCGCGAGTGAGCACGCCGCGGCCACCCGAGGCGCTGCCGCGGCGCGGATGGGCTCGGTCGACAGACCGACGGTCGGTGCACCCGGGCTCGCCGAGACCCAGGCCTCCAGCCACGACCCGCTCGCACAGCCACGCTCTCTCGCCCAGGCGTCCGCGTCCTGGTGCCACGCCTCCTGGCCGCGGGCCTGCAGCAGCGAGATCAGCTCTTCGACCACGCGTTCCCGACCCGACCCGGCCGGCCCTGCCACGGCGACCAGCCGGCACGCGCCGGAGCCCAGCGCGGTGACGGCCGCCTCCAGGGGGAGCCCCACGTAGGGCCATCGCCCCGGAGGCCACCACAGCAGACCCCCGCCGACCCCCGGGCCCGACGCGCTCGCCAACGCTGCAAGCCGACGCGCGACGCCCCGGGTGGACGCCGGACGGGCGCTGGGCTCGGGCAGCAGCAGGCGAACGATCAGCTCGAACGCCTCGCTGGGCAAGCGCGCCAGCCCGAGCGCCTGCAGTCTGCCGACGACGTCCGCGCGCGCCCGCACCTTCACGAGCGCCTCGGGTCGCGCCCACGGCGTCTCGCCGCAAAGTCTCCAGACCAGCAGCGCGCCCAGTGAGAAGCGATCCGCCGCCGGACCCCCGCCGCCCGCGAGGACCTCGGGCGCCAAGAATCCTGGGGTGCCTACGCCCCGACGACCCAGCTGCGCCAGATCGATCAGGGTCCGGGCGGTCCCGTCCGCCACCACGTTCCCTGGGGCGACGTCGCCGTGGTGGGTCCCGGCTTCATGCAACGCGACCAGCGCCCGAGCGACGGCGGCGACATCGGCGAATGCAAGGGCCGGCTCGACGGGCCCCGGCTGCAGCGGCGATCCAGGCACCCAGGCCGTGATGAGCCACGTGCTCTCCCCGGCGGCCGAGACGATCGCGCGTGGCTCGGGCAGGTTTGCCGCGCCCGCCCGTCGCAGCGCCTCGAACGCGGCCCGCACGCTCAGCCCGGCCGAGCCCGGGACGGGCTTGGCGACGACCGTCGCGCCATCGCGCAGATCGGTGGCTCGCCACGCGCCACCCTCGGCCCCGTCACCGAGCCGATCCTCGAGTCGGTATCCGGCGGGACCGTCAACATCGTTGCCACCCCCGTCAACGACTTCGAGGTGCCGTGTTCGCGGTTGGCTCAACGCCTCTCAGGTTGTCAGGCTCAGGCCAGAAGGTCCTGTGAAGCTCCTCAGGAGGCGCTTCGGGACCGCCACGGCAGTTGGCAGCTGCGTTGCGGGAGCGTTGCGCAAGGCGCGCTGCTCAAAATCGCGCTACCAGTGCACGGTGGCGCCTGCGCCCGCCTGGAGCGTGACGCCTGCCGTGCCGTCGATGATGATGAGGCGCGGGTCCACCCCAAAGTCGAGGGAGAACGACGGTCCGATCCAGACGTCGAGGCCAGCGCCGACCCGCGCACCCGCAGCGAGCTGCAGCGGCCCTCCGAACGGGCCGCGGTAGGTCCCCAGTAGCGGGGCAACGTCGAAGCGCGGTTCGATCCGCCGCTTCGTGGGGATGAACAGCCGGAGGAACACCGGGTCGTAGAGCGTCAATCGCCCGAAGTCCCGCACCTCGACCGTGGCCCCGGTGCTGTCGGTCGCGAGGGTGGTCTGCGCGTCGTGGACGAACGTCGTGAGCCCAACGCCGATCGCGAACACCGGGTGCGCGCGCCAACCCAGCTGCACCCCGCCACCTGCGGTGGCCACGGTTCCGGCGCCGGGACGCTCTCCCCCGACCGGAACCATCGCCCCGATGTGAATCTGAAAGAAGCCGCGGCCGCGCCAGGCGCTGCGGTCGAGGGTCGAGGGATCCATCCTGGCTGGAGCTGGCGGCAGCGGTTCGGCGTCGATGGCGAACCCGGCCGGCGCCGCATCGTCGACCGGCGCGTCCACGCGGGAGGGCTCGAGCGCCTCCGACGAGGCGGGCGCCTCCGACGACGCGGACGGCGCGGGCGCCTCCGACGACGCGGGTGGCGCGGGCGCCTCGGACGAGGCCGGTGGCTCGGACGGCGCGGGCGCCTCGACGGGCGCCTCGACTGGCGCGGGCGCCTCGGCCGACGCGGGGGCCTCGCTCGGCGGTGCCTCGGCCGGGGGCGAGATGAGCATCGACGAGAGGACGAGGACGGAGCTGGACGCGAAGATCATCGGTGGCCTCGCCGGGCCGACAGCTGCGGCTGTTCGACCACCGGCTGGTTTCGTTGTGCGGCGTCGAGGGCGCGCTCGGCCAGTTGGGCGAGCTCGGGATCATCCTCGTTTCGCGCCGCAAAGGACAGGAACCCCTGGGCGTCCGGGCCCCCGAGGGTGGCCAGTGCCTCATAGAGACGGCCGGTGTGCGCGCGATCGTTGAGCCGGGCCGAAGCGATGAGCGCGGGGACCTCCGAGACGGTCCCGACCTGCCCGAGCACCTCGACCGCCCGCAGCATCACGCGGTCGTCGGGGTGGCGAAGCATGCGCGCGACGACCGGCGCGGCGCTCCGATCCCGCTGGGTGTCGACCCAGTCCAGCGCGACGAGCGCAATCTCGGGGTCGGGGTCACGCAGGAAGTTGGCCGCGGTCCGCGGCATCCGCGCGAGCTGAACCTTGGCGTCGAGCACCGCTGCCGCGCGCTCGGCGGCCAGCGGCAGGTCCTCGCGAACCGCCGAGTCCCCGCCTGCCCGCGACACCTCGACCGTGGCCTCCAGTGCGTCCAAGACCCCGGTGAGGTCGGGGGGGACATCCATGCCGAGGTCCAAGCGGATCACGATGCCGTCGGCGGTGCGGCGCTCGGTGATCGACGCCCGAGCAGCGAGCGCTCCGCGGGCCTCGCGCGTCTCGACCCTGAACATGTCCGCCCCCTCCAGCGCGTCTTCGAGGGTCTGGCGCTGCCACGCTCGGTCGCTCCGTCCACCCGCTGCGCGCGTGCTCAGCCCGGTGAGAGCAACCGTATATGCAGCGTCGTCAGCGTGGCCCGAGCCGCACCCGCCCGGCGCCAACGTCAGCGCCAGCGCCAGAAGCGCGCGAGCGAGCGAATACGTCGGACCTGCAGCCACCCGAGCCCCACTCTAGCAGGAGAACGCTCAGTGGGTCGGGGGACCGACCGCTGGGAGTTCGCTGGCGGGGACCCACTGCAGTTCGGCGTTCGTGTGCGCTGCCCACAGCTCGGCCCAGCGCCGGGCGGCGACCTCCACCGTCGGCACGGTGGAGGGATCGTCGACCAGATCCGCCACGCTCCGAATCTTCAGCCCCTCGATCCCGCAGGACACCAGCGCCCCGAAGAGCGTGGGGTCCACCGAGAGGTTGAGCGAGAGGCCCTGGAGCGTGACCCCGCGGGAGATGTGGACCCCGATCGAGCCGAGCTTCGTCTGCCCGAGCCAGACGCCCGGATGGTCCATGCGAAACTCGGCGCCGGACACCCCGAGCTCCTCGAGCAGGGCGATCGAGGTCTCGGCGAGGTTGTGGAGATGGGCACGGATCTGCCTGCCGATCGGAACGATCGGATAGGCGACGAGCTGCCCCGGCGCGTGCAGCGTGACCTGGCCGCCACGCGGGGTCTGCGACACAGCGACGCCTGCCGCCTCGAGCTCCGCATCCGTCCACAGGATGTCCTCCCCCGAGCCCCGACGCCCGACGGTCAGGACGGCGGGGTGCTCGACCAAGAACACGATCGGGGTCTCCTCCTCCTGCGCGATGGCGTCCCGCGCCGAGATCTGGAGCGCGAGCGCCGCATCGAAGGGCATCGGGCCCAGCCAGCAAGCGCGCAGGGGCGAGCGCATCAGGTGTCCAGGCCCGCGATCGACTCGATGAAGGTGGGGTCGAGCACCGGCACCTCGATCCGCAGGGTCTGGACGCCAATCCGGTTTTGGGTCATCCAGGCGGCGAGCTCACCGGCACCGATGGTGCGGCCATCGAGCTCCTCGGCCTCGCCCATCGCGAAGAACAGGTGGCCTTGGCAGCCGTTGCGGTCCGCTTCGCCCTCCCAGCTCTTGGCGTCGACGCCGGTCTTCCGGGGGATGACCACGCACAGCGCGCGGCCCTCCTCGTCGGCCTCAGGGTCCTCGACGATGAGCTTGGCCAACCCGCGGCTCGGCGGCAGCGAAGACACCAAGGTGTAGCCCTCTCGCTCCAAATAGATCCTCACCAAAGACTCGAGGGAACGCGCGCCAAGGGACTGCAACCATGCAAGAAGTTGTGTCGACGTTTCCTTCTCGACCGAACGGGAGCCTTCCCGGAGGGCGACCTCGGCCTTGGCCGCGGAGTCGGGCAGGCGGGTGCCGTGCAGCTGGTATCGCGCGTCGCCCCTCGCCGCGAACCGCGATCCCCGACCCCGGAGGCGGACGTCGAGCAGCAAAGCGGCGGTCACCGCGCGCTCGATTTCGGAGATCTCGCCGCCGAGCACGTTCTGGCTGGCCAGGTTTTCGGCGATCTGCCGCACGTGCAGCGAGCGGGATCCCCCCTCGCCCAAGATCTTCGCGACCTGGTCGAGCAGCGTTTCGGTCGACGACTCGCTGGGACGCGAGCCGCCACCGCCGGCCCACTCGACCCGCTTGCCGCGACGCCGGCGACGTCGGCGACGTCGGCCGCCCCGGTCGTCGGCATCGCGGGCGCCATCGCGGCCTGCTCCATCGCGCACGCGATGGGCTCCCCGCGTGGCGCCAGCTTCGGGCTCGTCTTCGCGAGACTCGGGATCGTGGTGCATCGTGTCGAGCTGGTTGCGCAGCTCCGGACGCTCCTCGACCAGGCGCGAGACGGCGTTGGCCATGACCAACGCGACGTCCGTGACGCCCTCGAGCCCGGCCTCCGTCGGTGCCTCGAACTCCAGGCTGGGCGCCGCGTCGTCCGCCTCTTGACGCGGGCTGGTCTCGGACCGCCCGCCCCGTCGCGAGGTCTTCTTCGACGTCTTCTTTTCGCTTGAAGTCTTGGACCCTTTATCGCCGGAATCACTCGACTTTCTAGCCTGCTGTTTCGTCTCCGGTTCCGCCTTGGGTGCGGGCTTGGCCTCAGGCCGTTCGGATGGTTCGGGCAGCGTCGCCCCGGGTCGGATGCCGTAGTGGCCCGGCTTCTCCCGCATGATGATGGGCTCGTCGCCATCGCGTCCCTTGCGGACGGCGGAGTTGAGGCAGCTTCGCATCGCGGCCTCGGGGTCACGCCCCACGTGGGACAGTAGGTTCTGCTCGACGGCGAGGCGGGCCACTTCGGAGAAGTGAACCGCGCCGTCTACGTTGCGCAGGATTTCGATCGCAGCCTCGAGGAAGGTCATGGGTGCGGGGGCTCGTCTGGTTGTGAAAGCGGGTTGAAGTCCGTGCCCCGCCCCAAGGTGCGAGTCCGGCGATTCGTTCGCCGGGTCTGAAGAACAGTGGGGGGTGGCCATCGGCGCGTCGCGGAAAACCCTCGATGGATCGACGCACGACGTAGCCGCTCGAATATCCGAAAATTTGCTTGGACTTGGCAAGGCCTGCTAGCGGCCAAAGGCGATGCGTCCGCTCACCTTCGGCGTCCTCGTTTCTGCCCCCTCCGCCCGCCTGGCCCCCGCCACGGCCGCTGCCGACGAGGACACGTCCGTCGACGAGACGATCGAGGGACTGATGGATCTGCGCAGTGGCACAGATCTGTCCACCGCGCTGCGCGAGATGGGCTACGCCGCCTGCCCCATCGCCGTCGACGATGACCTGGATCTCGCCCTGCGTCAGGCGGACGTGGATGCCTGTTTGCTCGCGCTTCACGGCCGCGCCGGTGGCTCCGGGGACGTCCAGGCGCTGCTGAGCATGCGCGGGCTGCCCTTTGCGGGCCCGCCGGGCGCCGCGGTGTCCCTGGCCTTCGACAAGACCCGCTCCCGCCAGGTCCTGGCCTACCACAACCTCCCCACCCCCGCCTCGCTCGCCCTGGGTCCCAGCGCCAAGGCCTCGGACAAGGCGCTCGAGCTCCTGGGCTGGCCCTGCGTGGTCAAGCCGCGCCGCGGGGCGCTGGGCTTGGGTGTCGCACCCCTGATCGACCCCGAGCAGGTCGCCGGGGCGATCAGCCGGGCCCTCAACGTCGACGACGAGGTCGTGTTGGAGCGTGCCCTCGCTGGCACGGAGGTGCAGGTCGTCGTGATGGGCGACCGAGTGCTCGGCGCCATGGAGGTGCATCGTCGACCCATTCCGGGGCTCCTGGGCGGTAAGGAAGACGTGGACGCGGACTACGTCTGCCCGCCGCAGATGTCGCGCGGCCGGATCGACGGCCTGCACAACCTCGCCCGCCGGGCCGTGTCGGCGCTGGGCCTCAGCGAGGGGCTCTCGCGCGTCGACATCATGGTGGGTGACCGCTACAACGAGGCGATCCTCGAGGTCGAGGCCCTGCCCCCGCTGCATCGCGACGGCGTGGTGGCCCGGGTCGCGCGCGCCGCGGGCATCTCCTACCTCGATCTGGTCGGTGGCCTGGTCGAGCGGGTCCTGCCCCGGGTGCAGCGTCGCCGGGCCGCAGCTCCTGCCTACCTTCAGTAACCCCGCAGGTCGACGCATGCCCTCGCCTCGCCCCATCCTCGCCCTCGCGGCCCTGCTCGTCGCCCCCGGTCCCTGGGTCCTCGAGCAATCCATCGAGGCCACCATCGCCCACCGGATCGTTCGGTGCGCCGACGGATCGGACGCGTGCGGACGGATGGAGCGCGTCTCGCTGGACGCCGGCGGCCTTCGTCTGGGCGGCGTGCGGACCCAGCGTCGCGGCGTCTGGCTCTCGGCGAGCGCCGTCGAGGTCCGGCCCGCGTGGGATGGCGTGGACGTCCATGTCGAGGGCCTCGAAGTGGCCCGCGCCTCGGCCGGCGCCGCGGAAGCGTCGTCCACCTCGCCCGCCACACCCGGGCCCTCCACCTCGACCAGCATCGATACCCACGGCCTGACCGTGCGGATCCGGGTCGCCGGAACCACCGTGCTCACGACCGCAGGGGTGACGGCGCTGCTCGATGAACCCGCCGTGACGATCGGACCCGACGGGATCCCACAGGCGTCCGTCGGCCTCACGCTGCAGCATGCGCGCGGCTCCCTGCACTCCCAGGGGCGGCTGCGGGCCGTGCCCCGGGCCAACCTGAGAACCTGGGCGATCACCGGGGCGCTGCGCGTGGCCGACGGACCCCCGCTCGCCCTGCGCAGCGAGGTCGGGCCCGAGCAGCTGCGCGTCGTCCTCGAGCATGAATCCGGGGGCTGGCTCGACCTGTCCGCGTGGCCACCGGCCAAGACGGCGACCGTGGAGCTCGAGCGCTTCGCGCTGCATGGTCTGGGACGCCTGGGCCTGCAGGAACGTGGAGGCCTCGTGGTCGACGCGCAAGCCGCAACGGTGTCGGGCCGCGTGGAGCTCGGCGCGAGTCGGGACGCCGTGTCGATCCACGCCGAAGACCTCGAGATCGAGGGCCTGCGGGTGGAGCACCCCAAACTCGCCCGCGACCCGATTCTCCTCGGTCAGGCCTGGATCGATGGCGACATGACCGTGTCGTCGACCGACCACTTCGATGCGGACCTCACCGTCGGACACGATGGGCTCGCCCTCAGTGCGCACGCCTCGATGCGGCCGTCCAACGCGTCGCTGAGCCTCGATCTTCCGCAGGGTCCCTGCCAGCGCCTGTTCGACGCCCTGCCCCAAGGGTTCGCCGACCCCATGCGCGGCACGCGGGTCGAGGGCGAGCTTGCCGGCGCGCTGAAGGTGTCGGTGGACTTCGACGCCGCGCACGCTCGGGCTGCGCTGCTCGAGCGCGATCCCCTCGCCCAGCCACCGGCTCCGGGAACCCTGGACGTCGTCTTCCCCTTCAGGGATGCATGCACGGTCGTCTCGGATCCAGCCGCCCTCGACCTGGCGGCCCTGCGCGGGCCCTACCGACACCGCTTCGTCGACGCCGACGGCACGCCCCGCAGCATCCTCATCGCCGATGGCGCACCGCATACCGTTTCCCTCGAAGACATCCCGCTCGTCGCGGGCGCGTTCGTGACCCTCGAAGACAGTCGCTACTTCGCGCACGACGGTCTCGACCTCGAGCAGGTCGCCAACGCGGTGTGGCACAATCTGGCCCAAGGCGAGGTGCAGCGGGGCGCGAGCACGATCACCCAGCAGGCGGCGCGCAACCTGTTCTTGGGCCTCGACCGCTCCGCCGCGCGCAAGCTTCAAGAAGCCTTTCTCGCCACGCGGATCGACGCCGAGGTCGGCAAGCGCCGCCTGCTGGAGATCTACCTGAACATCATCGAGCTCGCTCCGGGCGTGCACGGGGTGGAGGACGCCGCGCAGTTCTACTTCGGCAAGAGCGCCGACCAGCTCACGCCGCTGCAGGCCACGCACCTGGCCATGCTGGCCCCGGCCCCGCGAACCTACGCCGAGCGCTTCGTCAGCGGAGAGGTGGACGCGCAGTGGAATGCCGAGCTTCGAACCCACGTCCGCCGCCTCGCGCGGCACCACGTCATCGAACGGCCCAAGATGCTCGCCGCACTGCGCGGCGAGCTCGGCCTGCTCGACCGCACAGCGGGGCGACAGTACGGACTCAGGACACTAGACGCCCGCGAAGAGCCGGGCGCCGAAGCTGTCGGACAGGCGCGTCTCGTCGAAGATCCGCTGCGCGGTTGCGGCGATGTCGTACTCCACGCGCTTGAACTCGAAGTAGCCCTGGCCCGCGTCGTAGATCGTGTAGCTGGCCCGGGGATCGTGATCCCGGGGCTGCCCGACCGACCCGACCGAGACGATGTACCGGAACTCCGGATGCACCTCGAAGTCCTTGGTGATGACCTCATAGACGCGTTCGCGTCCCAGCGCGTACGCCTTGCACAGATGGGAGTGACCGATGAAGGTCACCTGGCCCAGGTCTTCCCAGATCGGAATGCAGGTGCTGGCCTGATCGACGGTGAAGATGTACTCGAACTGCTCGAGGTCCAAGGGGGACCCGTGGCAGAAGTGCACACCGTCGTCCTTCGCCGTGTACGGCAGGCTCTTGAGCCACTCCATGTTCTCTGAGGACACCATCGACGCGTGCAGGTCGAGCGCCTCGCGGGCCGCGTCGTAGTAGTAGCTGTAGTCCATCCTGCCCGACACCGCAGCATCATGGTTGCCCAAGATGGTGTGTCGAGTCAGGCTGCGGACCTTCTCGCAGCATTCGTCGGGCTGTGGGCCGTAACCCACGGTGTCGCCGATGCACACGAGCGCATCGACCTTCTCCCGTTCGAACTCCCGAAGGACGGCTTCGAGGGCTCCGAGATTGGCGTGGGTGTCGCTGAAGATTCCGTACCGCATCAAGCCTCTGATTCGACTTCGACCTCGGGCACCATGATGGCTTCGTATGCCCGACGCGAAAATCCGCGCACCTGGGTGTTCTCTGGCAAGGGTGCATCCCCTCGCATGGCGGCGGTTGATTGACTCACGCTGTGCAGTGTAGCAAGCGCACGCCGTGCCGCTGCGCGAACCCGTGGATCGCCGGCATCCGCGAGCGCTCCGACGGCATCGTGGCCCGGCGAGGGATCGGCAGGACCCACATCACCATCGGAGAGCGCGACTTCGGCCAGGGCACGGGCCACCCGCTCGATCGCCCGGGGCTCGTTGGGCGTTCCGCCTTCATGTCGCAGCACCTGACACAGCCGGCGCAGCGCCGTCGGGCCGAACGCACCGAGCGCACGTGCGAGGTCAGCCCACATGCTCGTCTCCTCCACCATCAGGCGCTCGGCCAGCGGCTCGAGCGCGGTCGGGTCCTGGGCCAAGCCGAGCAGGATCGCCGCGGCCTGCCGGAGCTCGCGCCGGGGGCTCGACAGTGAGGCGATCAGATGGGGCACCACCTGCGGGCCCATGTCGTTGAGGTCGGGCAGCAGCGCGAGCAGCTCGTCTTCGTCGAACTCGTCGAGCGCCGCGAAGACGCCCTCGAGGTCGCCGGCTCGTTTCCCCTGCAGCACGTCCGCCGCTGTCTTGAGACGATGCGCCGGGTCGTGCAGCGCGGGCTCGACGGCCGACGGCGGCGGAGGGGGGAGCGCCGGGCCTGCGGTGCGCTCGGGCCCGAGCCCCAACGCGCGGCGTAGGAGCTCGGGGACGCGCAGATCCTTGCGGCTGCACAGCTCGGCGATGCCCTCCCAGGCCGCCCGCGCGGCCTCCGGCTCGAGGTCCCCCTCCTCCCCCTGAAGGGCGGCTCGAGCCTCGCACAGGGTGTCGGCATAGATCTGCAGGTCGGGCACCAGCCCCGAGGCGACGACCCGTCGCCAGAAGCGGCGCGGGGCGACGAGTCCGTGATCGAGCGATCCCTGCAGCACCCGCCTGCGCAGCGCGTCGTATTCGGACATGGGGAGCCCCTCGACCTCCAAGAGCCGCGCGAGCGAGGCCTTCTCCGAAACGCGGTCGAGGTGATCGAGGGCGGCGGCGGCCTCCGCCGCGCCGACGATGTGCTGGTACGCGCCGGCAGAGATCGTGTCGGGGCCCACGGCGAGGCGACGCTTGACGTCGAGGCCCGCCAGCGCGATGCGGGCCCGTCCGTACCGCTCGGGGGGCAGCTGCTCCTGCGCGAGCACGGTCCGGGCCGACTCGAGGCACAGCGCGGCGTTGGAGTCGAGCGCGTCGGCGGACGCCTCGCGCACGATGGGCTCCCCCCCGCCCGCGGCGACCTCGACCATGAAGGTGAAGCGCGCGCACAGCAGCCGGAAGACCTCCGTCGCCTCTTGCGTGCCGGGGTCGACGAACGCGTCGATGACGGCCTTCTGACCCAGATAGGACGCGACCGTGCGGACGCCGAGCAGGGGGTAGCCGTGATCGCGCAGCAGGACTGGACGGCACTGCAGGTGCGCCTGCTCCCACTTGTCCCGCTCCGAGACGTCGACCCTCGCCCGCGCCACCACCCGCTCGCCCTCCACGGACAGCTCCCCCACGTACGCGCCGAGCACGGGCGTCCGGAAGGTCCCCGGCGTCCGGGTGTCGGTGCCGATGAGCTGAGGCACGCCGGGGGCCACGCCGGGGTCGCGGCGCCCGAAGACGTCCCCGGCATCGGACGCGGGGGGGCCGAGGTCGATCACCAGCTCCCCCGACCGCGCCGGCACGACCGCCACGGCGCTTCGTGGCCCCTGCCGGCCCGCCTCGACCAGCGAGTAGAACACCGGCGTGGGCTGCAGCATCCACGGACGGACTGCGTGCGTCCGCGACCCGACGGCATCGAGGTGTTCACGCAGCAGCCGCAGCAGGCTGCCGCGCTGGGCCTCGGCGACTTGAAGCGTCGCCTCTCGTGCGCCTGCATCGACCCGCAACCAGGTGCCAGCGCTGCGGGCAGTTGCGCCACAGTCGGGACAAGTCCCCTCGAAGGGGCCTTCCTCGCTGCACCCGCGTGTCCAGCTCGGGGCGCGCGACGGCATCGACCCAACGCCAGTACATCACCGAGAACATGGTGCCGCAGTGACAGGCGTAGGCCGCCGAGTCGGGCCAGGTTGCGTCCATCCTTATCCGCGCGCCCCCGGGCGCGCAGAGACCCGCGCACAGTGGCCGAAGACTGGAGGGGGAAGCTGCACCGAGGCGAACGCTGCCTGGCACGATAGCGCCGTGCGGCTCGACGTGGCAAGGTGCGCGCGTGAGCGGTGAACGAGGCAAGGGCGAGGGTCTGCCCCAAGAACCCACAACCCCTGCGCCCGGTCGCGCCCCACGCGCGGCAGCACCGACGCGCAGCGCTCAGGCGCTGGTGGACGAGCTGGTCGTCCTCTACCGCGATCAGATCCGACGCGCGCTTTCGGTCGAGCTCGACGGCTCCGAGACGAGCCTCGCCTTCGTCGACCACCACCTGCGCAGCGCGTCCGACGAGGGTCGAACACCGATCCTCTCGCTGCTCGCCGCCTCGGCCGGAGCCTACTATGGAGAGCTGGTGCGCACCCTCTTGGGAGGGACATGGATCGGGGGCGGTTCGGATCCCCGGCGCCTGCGGATGCTCCTGCAGTACCAGTTCATCTACTTCTCTCCCGTCGATCAGGCCCTCGAGGCGATCGCGGGCGAGAGCCTCGATCCCGGGGACGCGCGGCTCGAGGATGCTGAACACTTCGACCCCGCCTTTCGCCTGCGACCGGTGCCCCCCGATGCGCAAGGCGACGAGAGCCACGACTCGGTGTGGCTGCAAGCCCGGCTCTCCGAGTTGTCGCCGGTCCCCGAAGACCAGTTCGTGAGCCTCACCGGACGATTCGAGACCCTCAAGCTGATGCTCGAGTTCCTGGCCACCAAACACGCCTCCGAAGATCGACAGCCGGTCGAGATGGGCGTGGACGACTACCTTCAGGCCATGGCCTCCAACACCCCGGACTCGACCTCGTCCTCGTCCTGAGGATCGCCCGCCGAGCGGGCCTTGGGTCGTGTAGACTCCCCACCGAATGCAAGGCGGGCCGCCCATGCCTCTCAGCGAGGTCCTGCAGGCGCTGTCACGTACGCCCAACACGCAGGCCCAGCTGCGGGCCGCGCTGGCAACGACGTGCGCACGATGGCAACTCCTCGGAGGTGACGGCGATGAGGCGATCCGCCATCTCGCCCACGCGCTGGAGATGGTGCCCGACCTGCGGCCGGCGATGCGCCTGCTGTACCGCATCTACCTCGACCGCGGCGACGTGCGCTCGGCGGTCATGTACCTGGACCAGGAGATCCGGGCGACCCGGCACCCGCGCGAGGCCGCAGCGCTGTATCGCGAGCGAGGCCAGCTGGTCGAAGCGCACTTCCACGACCTCGGCGCAGCGCAGCAGTGCTACCAAGCCGCGCTCAAGGCTACGCCCCGCGACCTCGCGGTGCTGCGCTCGGTCGAGCGGGTGCTGCTGGCGCGCGGAGACATCTTCTGGCTCACCGAGAACCTCGAAGCGCAGCTCGAGGTGGTGCAGGACGAAAACACCGTCGCGGGCCTGCTGCACGAGCTCGCGCTGCTGGAGTCGCGACACAAGGGAGACCTCGCGCTCGCCGGCGACATGCTGCTGGCCGCCCTCGAGCACCTGCCCGCCCACGCCGTGCTGGCCGCGGACCTGTTCCGAGTCGCCGAGACCCAAGGCGACGGAGCGCTGATGCTGCAGGCCCTCGAGGCCGAGGCCGAGGGGCGCGATGCCCAGCGCCGCGCCCTCCCCCTCGCCCGCGCCTCGGTGGTGCTTCGCGAGCAGCGCGAGCGCGGCGCGGCCTTGGAGCTGCTGCGCAGCGCTGCCCGTGCCGCGACCCACAACCTGTCGCTGTGGCGCAACCTCGAGGAGCTGGCGATGGCGACGAGCCGTCACGAGGTCGCCGCCGAGGCCTGCATCGGCCAGCTGCGCGCCATCGGGGACGAGGGCGATGCCCCGACCCGCGCCGAGCTGTTCTACCGGCTGGGCAAGCTGGCCCTGTTCCGCCTCGAGCGGCCCCAGGAGGGGCTCGCGGCGATGCGTCGCGCGCTGCGGCTCAGCCCCGGGCACCCACCGACCCTCGAGGACACCGGTCGCTACCTCGCCGCCGGTCAGATGTGGGCGCAGCAGCTCGAGTTCATCAACGTGGAGATCTCCAGCGCCGGCGAGACGGGGCTGACCCGCGAAGAGCTCGCCCAGTGTCACCTGCGCTCCGGGCAGGTGATGGAAGAGCAGCTCGGAGAGTTCGAGGGCGCTCGCAAGGCTTACCGCGAAGCGACAACCGTCGCGCCGCGCTTCCGACCACCGCGCGACCGGCTCGAGCGCGTCCTGCATCACATCGGCGACACCGAGGGCCTCAAGCGCTTCTACGCAGAGGAGCTCCAGCAGGCCGAGTCCACGTCGCGGCGCGCATTCCTTCGCTCCGCGCTCGGCCAGCTGCACTCCTCGGACGCCGACCCGAGCGAGGCCATCGCCCACCTCCAGGCCAACGTGGACGAGGTGGACAAGCCCGCGTCGATGCAGCTGCTGGCCCGCTTGCTCGCCCACGCCGGTCGCCACGAGGAGCTGCTGGCCGTCACCGAACTCGAGATCGAGCGCACGACGACGCCGGCCCGCCGCGCCAAGCTGATGCACCGGGCCGCCGAGATCGCGCTGGGCCAAGGCGACCCCCAGCGGGCACGCGAGCTGTTCGAGGGCGCCCTCGAGGCGGTCGACGATCACCTGCCGAGCCTGGAGGCGCTCGGCCGGCTGCTGCGTGAGTTCGGCGATTGGGCCAGCCTGGTCGACCTCCTGCGCAAGGAGCTGCTGTACGCCAACGACCGGACCCGGCAGGTCGGACTGCAGCTCGAGGTCGCCAACCTGCTCGCCAGTCGCTTGAGCCGAGACGAAGATGCGCTGGTCGAGCTGCAGGCGCTGCTCAAGCGGTGGCCGCGTCACCTGCCGGCCCTGCACGCTGCCGAGCGCATCGCGGCGCGACTGGGCGACGACGCTGCCTTGCTCGGGTTCCTCGAGCAGCACATCGGTGCGGTGGGCGGGCCGCGGACCCGCGCCCTGCTGCTGCATCGGGCTGCCCGCATTCGGGCCCGCAGCGACGACATGCCCGGGGCGGTCCGAGACCTCGTGCGGGCGCTCGAGCTGTGGCCGCAGCTGGGCGTCGCCAGGGCGCAGCTGCTGCACATGTACGAGCACGCCGGCCGCTCCCAGGAGCTCCAGGCCTTCGCCGAGGCCGGGCTCAGCGCCGAGCGTGGGGCCGCCAACCGGCGGTCGATGGCCCTGCAGCTGGCCGCCAACGCACCGAGCCCGATCGTCGAGCTGCAGTACCTCGGTCCACTCGTGGAGGTCGACCGAACCGACGCGCTGGCGCAGTTTCGACTCGCTCGTGCGAGCCACAACGCCGCGCGACCCTCCCGTCAGGCGGGCGCGCTCGACGGGGCAGCCGAAGCGCTCAGCGCCCAGCTGGACGCGGCCCAAGACGACGGGAGCGGCGAAGCCGTCCGGGCTGCCCTGCGGTATCGCGCCGGCCGAGCCCGCGAGTCGGCGGGCAACCTCGACGAGGCCGATCAAGCCTACGCGCGCATCCTCGACGACAACCCCGGCCACGTGCTCTCCCAGCGCGGCCGCAAGCGAATTGCGGCCCGCAAGCGACAGCTGGCCGACGCCCGGGACCTCGATGAGCTGCTCGCGCGGGCCGACGCCAGCGAGGGTGCGACGCAGGCGGCGTTGCTCAACATGGCCGCCGAGCTGCACGCGCGACGGCTCGATCTTCCCGCGGCGCTGGGCCTGGTCGACCGCGCGATCGAGGCGTGTCCCGGCTACACGCCCGCCTTGCACGCTCACGCGCGGCTGCTGGAGAAGATCGGCAACGACGAGGCTCTCACCGTCGCCGGCGAGACGCTCGAGGAGCTCGCCCGTCGAGCCGTCGAGCCCAAGCACGCCGCCGCCGCGCTCTGCCAGGCCGGCACGCTCGCCCTGCGTGCCGTCCCGCAGGGCACTCCAAACCCCCGAGCCTGGACGCTCTTCGGCGCGGCGGTCAAGGCCGACCCGAGCTCGACCCGGGCGCTTCGGGGGCTGCTTCGCGCCCGCAAGGCCCACGGTTTGGAGGGCGCAGTCCCCCTGGCCGACGCCCTGCCCGGCTGCGTCGCGGCGCTGCGTGAACGCGGCGACTTGGACGCCCTGACGCTTCGCGAGATCGGACAGCTCAGCGCGGAGGTCGACGGGCCGCAGGCCGCGATCGTGCTGCTGGGCGGGGCGCTCGCCGACGTCGAACCAGACGCAGGCCTGTTCGCCGACCTCGCCCAAGCCCACGCCCAGACCGGTGACTGGCCCGCGGTGGTGACCGCCCTCGAGGGCTCGCTGGAGCGCGAACCCTCCCCCGAGCGCCGCGCCGCGCTCCACTACTACGCCGGCGAAGCCTATGAGCGCACCGGGAACGCCCCCGATGCGATCCGTCACCTCGTCGAAGCGGGCCGCGGTGGCTTTCATGCCGCGCACGCCCTGCGCAACGCCGCCCGGCTGGCCGAGCTGGCCGAGCTCCCGCAGGCGCGGGCTGAGGCGCTGCACCTGCTGGTCGACGTCAGCACCGGCAATGGCCGCTCCGTGGCGCTGTACGCCCTGGCGCGGCTGTATCGGGAGCAGCTGGACGATCCCGCCCGCGCCGTCGATCTGCTCCGTGACCTCTTGCAGCTCACCCCGACCGACACGCAGGTGATCGCCGAGCTCCGCGATCTGCTCGCCGACCTCGACCGCGCCGACGAGGGCACCGCCGTGCTGCTCGCCGGCATCGCCCACCACCGCGCATGGCTGCGCTCGGGCAACCCCGAGTCGCTCGACACCGGCCCGCTCGAGGGCCTGCGCCGGCTGTTCGAAGCCCTCGAAGACCCGACCGGAATCTATCTCGCCTCGTGCGCCCTCGAGTCGCTCAGCCCCGACGAGCTGCCCCCCGGGGGCCGCCCCGACGAGCTGCAGCCCGAGCGCTGGCCGCTCCCCTCTGGTCACGAAGGGCGCCCTCTGGAGAGCATCGCAACCGACCTCGACCACTCCGGTGGCCTGGATCTCCTGCGCGAGGGTGCCTACTTCCTGGGCGCGTTGCCGATCGGACCTCGAGAGCCCACACGCAGCGCCTCGGCCGCGCTGCCGGCCAACAACGCGGTCGTCATGGTCGCCCAGTCTCTGGCCCGCGCCTTGGGCCTGCCGGTGCCGCTGGTCTTCTTCGACGAGAGCCAGGGCGCGGACGTGCGCACCACGTTGTCCCCCTCGCCCAGCCTGATCGTCGGTCGACGCGTCGCCGCCAGCCCGGCCGAACCCACGACACGCGACGCCCTGGGCCGCGCGCTGTTCCGGCTGGCGACCGGTGGCGATGCGGTTCACGAGCACGCCAGCGACGCTCAGCTCGCCACGATCTTGGTGGTGCTGTGCAGCGCCAGCGGGTGCCCTGTGGACCCCGACCAGCTCGGCGGCACCCTCGACCCCGTCCTCGAGGCGGCCCTGGTGGCCTCACTCCCGCACGCCGAGGTCCTCGAAGACCTCACCGACTTCGCGCGCGCGTTCGTCAACAACGTCGAGCGCTACCACCCGGCCCGGCTTCGTGCAGGCTTCACCGCGGGACAGGACCGCGCCGGGGCGACCTGTGCCGGCGACCCCCGCCCCGCGCTGGCGACGGCCTTCCAGCAGGGTCCCATCGTTCGCATGCGAGCCCTCATCAGCTACCTGGTCTCCGATGACCACCTCAACCTGCGCCGCGCGCTGGGTTATCACCTCGGAGCGATGGCATGACCGAACGTTTTCAGCGCTCCGTCCGCTCGACCGAGGGGGACGTCATGGACCTGACCCACCTCGTCGAAGAGCTCGACGGTGCCGGCCCGCCGCCCAGCCTCGAAGACGATCCTTCCCGCCTGTGGAGGATGACCTCGGGCCTGCACGCCAGCCTGCTCTCCACCTCTGCACCCCTGGGTGCCGCCGAGTCCTGGCAAGACCTCGCCGAGGAGCTCGCCGCCGAGAGTCAGCACGTCGGCGACCCGAGCCTGCGCTCGGCCATGCTGTTCGAGTCGGGCCGCATCCTGCTCGAACGCCTGGGACGCCGGGAAGAGGGCGAGCTGCTGTTGGGTCGCTCGGAGTCCGAGCTCTCCGCGCTGCTGCTGGCGCCCGAAGGAGACGAGGGCGACGCCAGCGGCGGCGCAGCGCGGGGATCGCTGGCCAAGCACCTCGCCGAGCTCGAGTCCCTCGCCAAGCAGGAGAACGAGCCCCCCCGGGTCCGGGCGGCGGCGTGGATCGAGTTCGGGCAGCTGTGCGAGGAGCGAACCTCCTCCCACGCTCAGGCGCTGCAGGCCTACGAGGCCGCACTCACCCTCGTCCCCCAGCACCCGGTGGCCCTGCAGCTCGCCTCCGAGGTCGCGCTGCAGCTCGGGGAGGCCGACAAGGCCCGAGCGCACCTGCGCTCGCTGGCCCAGCAGACCCCCTCGGGGACCCACCGCGCGATCGTCTTGCTGGACCTCGCCGCGATCGCCCCCGACGACGCCACCCGTCACGCGCTCCTGGAGGAAGCCCGGGTGGCCGACCCCGAGCAGGACGCCGTGCTCCGAGAACTCACCCGCGCCGCGATCGTCTCGGGGCAGACCGAAGGCCTCGGCGACCTGTACCACCAGCTCGCCACGGTGACCTCCGATCCCGTGTCGTCGAGCGTGGCTCGGCACCTCGCCTTCTTGGTGCGCACCGAGTCCGACCAGCCCGTCGAAGACCTGGTGCTCGAGCTCACCCAGGCGACTGAGACGACGGACGACATCTCCGAGGTCCTCGCGCCGCTGGCCGAGGTCGCGCTCTACGTGGAGCAGCAGACGTGGGACGACGCGGCCGGCAGCAGCCCGCTCGACCACGACAGCGTGCTGCGCAAGCTCGCCGCCGCGCTGGACGACCCTCGCGAGCAGGCGCTCGTGCGCGAGCGCCTCGCCCACATCCACCTCGCCGAGCTCAAGGCACAAGCGCCCTCATGGCCTCTTCCTGCCTCGGGTTCGGAGCCAGCGCTCACGCCCCGGGCCGCCGTGCTCGCGCAGAGCCTCGAGACCGACCTCTCCTTCTGCCTCGCCCGGCTCCCCGAGCACCGATGGCTGCAGGAGGCGATGGCCGAGGTGCTGGAGTTTCGTGGCAACCAGGTCGCGCTGGTCACCCACCTGCAGGACTGGGCCCGCGCCCAGTCGGCGGGTCCAGGTCGCGCCTCCATTTTGCTTCGGCTGGGCCGAGCGCACGAGAACCTGCGTCGCGACCTGCCTCGCGCTGCCGAGGTCTACGAGCTAGCCGTCGCCGAAGACCCCGACAACCCCAACTGCCTGCGCGCCCTGGGCCGGGTCTACGAGAAGATGCGCCGTTGGCCGCAGGCGGTCGAGGCCCTACGCCGGCAAGCGCGAGAGAGCAGCGATGAGCCCGAGCGGCTGGCCGCGCTTCGCCGGGTGGCCTCGCTGGCGGAGCAGGAGCTCGGGGACATCGACCTGGCGATCTCGGCCCTGCAGGAGGTCGCGACCCTCGACCCACACGACCTGCTCACGCTCTACCAGCTCGCGACCGCGTGCCGAAAGGCGCGCCGACCCACGGTGTTGATCACCGCCCTGGAGATGCTCGTCGAGCGCATCGACGACGACGTCGCTCGCACCGCGCTCCTCGTGGAGCTGGGCGAGGTTCAAGAGCTCCAGCTCAAGCAGCGCGCCGCGGCGCGCCAATGCTACGAGCGGGCGCTGTCGCTGACGCCCGGTTACACTCCCGCTTTGCGGGCGCTCAGCCGCCTGTACCGCGACAACGGCGACCTCGAAGAGCTCGTCGGGCTGCTCGATCCGGAAATCGACACGGTCACCGACCCCTCCGTCCTCGCCCTCAAGGCCGGCCGGGTCTGCTTCGAGGAGCTCGGCGATGCCCAGCGGGCCATCGAGTTCCTCCGCAAGGCCTACGAGACCCATCCGGACCTGGTGCCGGCGCGCGAGCTGCTGCTGCAGATGCTGACCGCGACCGGGCAGATCCGAAAGGCCTACGACCTGCTGCGCTCGGTCGAACCACCGTCGACGACGGCGCTGTGCGCGGACTACCACTACCGTCTCGGGCTCCTCGCCGAGGCGACCGCGCGGCAGGAGAAGAGCCCCGAAGCCCGGCGCGAGCCGTCCTCGCTCGAGGACGCCGCCCTGCAGCACTACCGAGCCGCCCTGGCGCAGCAGCCCGACCACGGCCTGGCCTACGAGCGCTCGCGCCGACTGCTCGTCACCTACCACGACACCGCCAACGTCGCGCGGCTGCTCGAGTCGGCGATCACCGCCGATGCCGACGGCGCACGCAGCACGCACCTGGTCCATCTCGCGCGGCTGCGTGCTGCCAGTGGCGACACGGCCGGAGCTCGCAAGGCCTACGAAGACGCCCTCGCGGCGCTTCCCGACGACCCCATCGTGCGCCACGAGTTCGGCGGGCTCCTGCGCCTGGTCGGCGACCGCACTTCGCTTCCCGCGCTCCACCTTCGCGCGTCCAAGGACACCTCCGACACCCACCTGCAGGCCACCCTGCTGGTCGAGGCCGCCGAGCAGCTGCTCTCGACCGACGAGGTGGAGGACCGCGCGCTCGCGGGCGAGGCGATCCTCTCCGCGCTGCAGGTCGACCCCGGCAACCCGTACGCGGTCCGGCACCTCGAGCGCCTGCTCAGTGAGCCCGGATCCCCCTTCGCGATCAAGGACGCGGTCAGTGCCCGCGCCGTGCGTGCCCAGTCGGATGCCGAGCGGGCGATCTTCTACGTCGAGTCCGCCGAGCTGCTCGAGCGCGTCGGCGCCTGGAGTCAGGCGCGTCGGGCCTACCTCGCGGCCAAGAGTGCGCTGCCCAACCTCGCGCCGGCCGAGCTCGGCCTGCAGCGGACCTCCAGCGAGAAGCGACGCGCCACGTCGGCGACCCAGACCCGGACCTCCGTGCACGTGCTCGTCGCGGACGCTCGGGACGCCGTGGTCAAGGCTGGACGCGGAGACGCGAACGCCCGAGAGG
The DNA here is from genome assembly GCA_963761755.1 of uncultured bacterium. Taxonomy (GTDB): domain Bacteria; phylum Myxococcota_A; class Polyangia; order Nannocystales; family Nannocystaceae; genus CAJXVA01. The sequence continues at coordinate 450,581 of CAVXIC010000008.1, read as the reverse complement.
TCGCGCTGGCGCGCACCGCCGAGATCCTCGAGCGAGACCCGCAAAACCGTGACGCGATCAGCCTGGCCCGCACCCTCGCCAACATTCCCGGCGATACCGCGCCGGTCCTCGAAGTGCTGCGCAAGGCCTTCTCGGCGATCGCCGAGGCCGACCTCCGCTACGAAGTCGGCCTCTTCTTGGGAGAGAACGCCGCCAACGCCGGGCAAGCCGTCTCCTACTTCAACGCCGCCGCAGCCGCCAAACCGACCGGCCGCCGTGCCTTGCGCGGACTGGTCAACACCTATCGCAAGACCGGCGACGATCTCAAGGCCGCAACGTCCACCGAGAAGCTGCTTGACCTGTTCGAGCCCGGCGAGCCTTCAGCCGTCGATCTCCGCATGGGGCTGGCCAACTTCCTCAGCGCCAAGCCCGAGACCCTCGGTCGTGCCCTGCACCACGGCAACGTCGTGCTGCAAGCCCGCCCCGACGATCCCCGCGCGGTCGGCCTGATGGTCGATCTGTTCGAGCGGGCCAAGAAGCCGCGCGAGGCTGCGGCCCTCATCGATCGGATCATCGGACGCGAGCGGGATCGGCAGCGCCTGCACGACCTCTACCTGCGCAAGGCCAAGCTGGTCGCCGGAACGCCCGAGGGCGACCGGGCTGCGCTCGCGTCCGTCGAACGGGCGGCCGCGCTCTCGCCGGGCAACCGAGACACGATCACCCTGCTGATCGACCAGCTGTCCCGGGTCGGCGACACGGCACGGGTCGCCACCTACCTCGCGCCGGTCCGCTCGGCCTTGGGCGCCAACATCGCCCGAGGTGCCGTGTCCCTGCGCGACCTCAACCTGCTGGGCAAGGTGGCGGCGCCACAGCATGGACCCCTGTCCCTGCTCGCCCGAGACCTGATGAAGGCCCTCGACCCGGCCGAGGACGCCGAGCTTCCGAGCCCGACGCTCGCCGACATGTCCATCTTGCAGAGCATCCTGGGCGACCCCGCGCGACGCCGCTCGCTGCTCGCCGAGGGAGAGCCGCCAGCGCTGCATGCCCTGCTCCAGGCCCTCGACCCCGTCATCGCGCGGCTTCCTCGCGACTTCACGGACATCGACCCCGACGCCTCCGAACCGATGCCCACGAGCGTCGACAGCACCGCGTTGGAAGCCTGGGCCCGCCGGCTCACCGACGCGATGGGCCTTCGTCCAGCCCGCCTCGCGGCGGCGCGAACCCACAACGCCGCGCTCCTCATCCAGGACCCGGTCTGCACCATCCGGCTCGGTGCCAACCTCTGGGTGCAAGGCGATCCGCTCGCCTGGCATGGCGCGATCGCCATCGCCGCCTCGCGGAGCCTCCTGTCGGCCAGCCGCGCGCGAGCCCTCTCGCCCCCCAACCTCGACCTGGTCATCGCGGCGTGTTTCGAGGTGGTCGACGTGTTCAACCCGACGACCGCCGAACCCGATCCACAGCGCCTGCGGACCGTGGTGGCGAGCCTGCGCAACACCCTGCCTCGGCGGCAGCGCAAGGCGGTCGAAGGGGCGTGTCAGTCGCTCGCCAGTCACGCCTTCGACGCTGGGGTGACCGCCCGCGCGACGACCTCGACCGACCTGCGGGTCGCGGCCGTCCTCACCGGCGCGCCGGCGCCCGTCCTCAGCGCCGCGTGCCTGCTCGATGGCGTCGTCGGGGGGCCGCTCAAGCAGCGGGTCGGACGCTCCAGGCTGGCCCGCGACCTGATGGCCTGGATGCTCAGCGACGACTACCTGCAGATCCGCGAGCGCGTCGTTCGGGGCTGAGCATGCACGAGAGCCGCCCTCCGCGGGCGCGGAGGGCGGCTTTCGTGCATGCCGCGGGGGCGGTCAGGCCTGCTGCGCCGCTTGGGCCTGCGCCTGCGCCTGGGCGCGAGCCACCGCTTCGGGGCCACCCATGGCCCGCAGCAGGCTGGCGACCTGGTAGCCCAGCAGCCGCGGCGCGAAGGGCAGCGCCTCGGGTGCATCGGAGCCGCGAAGCTGCTGGGCCCACGCGTAGGCGGCCTGCGCTTGGTCCGCTTCGCCCTCGAGCCAGGCGTGCACGGCGATGTCGTCGAGCGCGTTGGCGATCGTGCCCCGCAGCCCCTCGCGCGCTTCTTCGTCACCTTCGACCGACTGGGCCAGGAGCGCCAGGCGGTCCTCTTCCTTCTCGGGCTGTGGCTTGTCCCCGTGGATCTCCGCGGCCTTCTCCAGCATGGAGTCGAGGCTGATCATCGGCGGCCAGTTGGGAATCCCCAGGGAGATCATCGTCGCGTCGACCTGGTCGGGGGCGACGGTCGCGTCGGCCTTGAGGGCCTCGGAGAGGAAGTCGGAGGACGGCCGCTGTGCGGGTGCATCCCCGAGCATGGAGAGCGTCTGATCCAGCGCGCGAGGCACGGGATAGCCGGAGGCGATCGTCTGCTCGCGGGCCCAGCGGATGCGGGCCTTGATCCAATCGACCGACACCGCCCGCGACTCGGTCTGCCGGGCCCAGTCGCGGAGCAGACGCGCACGCTGGCCGTCGGTCTGCTGGTACGCGTTGAACTCGATGATGCGGTCTTCGGGCCCGATCGCGCCGGCGAAGAGCCGCGCGCCCTCGCTGTCGTGGGGCATGCTCAGCAGGAACCGAAGTGCGCCGGGGGTGCTGCGTCCATCGACGTGCGCCGTGGGCTCGAGGTCACCGCGCATGCGCTGTAGCGCGTCGCCGGTGGTCCACGCCTGCGACGGCTCGGGGATTTCGACCCCTTTGCTGCGCAGGGTGTGCAGCGCCTTGCGGACCGCCTTGCGAACCTGCTTGTCGGAGTGATCGCGATGCTCGACCAACGCCGCGGCGTCGCGGGCCTCGAGGAGCTTGGGGATCTGATCGAGCACAGCGTCGGCCATGGGGTCGCGGATGTACTACATCCCCCAATCGCGCGCAAACGTGGCCGTGAGGTTCGCTCCGGTGCCCCACCGGGCCCGTCGCCACGCCTCGTCCGACCACAGCTCCCAGGCCAGCGCCGTCCGCACGATCCGCAGGCCGATTCCCGGGGCAGAGGGAACCTCGGGGTCCTCGCCGGGCTCGAGCGTCAGGTCCGTGTACTCCTCCTTGCGTCCCGGTCCCAGCACCAGCTTGTGCCGGCCGACCACCATCGCCCGCGATCCGTCCCCGAGGTACGCGCCCACGGCCTGCGGGGGGGGCTGAGGGTCGTCGATGACCGGGATCAACGACCGTCCTTGCCACCGGTCGGGCACGCCCAGTCCCTGCAGGTCCAGCAGGGTCGGCGCGACGTCGAGCAGGTCCACCGCCACGCCGACCCGTCCAGCCGCGAGGAGCGAGGGCGCGCGGATGGCCAGTGGCACCCGAAGGCTCTCCTCGTACAGCGTGCGGGCGTGGCCAGCCCCGAGGTGCTCGTAGAACTCTTCCCCGTGCACCCCCAGCACGACGACGATCGCGTCCTGGAGCCGACGCTCCCGCTCGAGCCAATGGATGAGCTGTCCCAGCGCCTCGTCCACCACCTGCAGCTCGCCACGATAGAGCCGACGCATGTAGACGAGTTCCTCCTTGGTCGGCACCGTCTTGCCGAGCCGGACCCGGCCCACCCAGATGTGGCTCAAGTGCGGCAAGGGCGAGCCCTCCGGCGTCGTCGTCTCCCGCACCAGCTCGCGAGGAGGATCGTAGGGCGCTTGCGGGTCGTTGACGTTGGCGTGCATGTACCACCGCCCGGCCTTCCCCTCGAGCCGCTCCAGCGCGTCGGAGAGCACCGCGGTCGCACGCGGCGCCTCGATGACCTCGGGCAGCACCGAGTGGGCGTCGATGCCCTGCAGCAGCCCACGATCCACGTTGAGATCGGTGTTTGCGGTCGCCAGCACCCGGACGTAGCCCCCGCGCTCGAGCGCTTCGGGCAGCAACACATGGTTGTCGGCGATGAAGGTGCCGCGCACGGTCAGGTGCCGCGGAGGTGCAGCCGAGCTCAGCCACGCCGCGTGACTGGGGATCGCCGCCGGCGAGGGCGCGTAGGCACGCTCGAAGACCAGGGATGAAGCGACGAATGCCTCGAGGTTGGGCAGCGACGGCCGGCGCCCGACCTCGAGCGCGTCGGCCCGCATCCCCTCGACGGTCAGCACGAACAGATCGCGAGGCCGACGCGCCCTGCGGTCCACCGGAATGGAGCGCGACACGTCGACGCGGGCCTGGTTGAAGGTCGCCGAAGCACCCTCACCGCGGACGGAGATCTCCAGCCGAACCGGAGTGTCTCCCCAGCCCGACAGATCAGCCCGCACCGACTGCCCCGACCCGCGCAGCGGTTCTTCGATCAGCCGCGTCGGTGGCCGGCCGGCCTCATGGTCGGCATCCGTGCTCACCGAGACCGAGAGCGCACCCTGCCCCGCGACCTCGAGCGCCAGGCGGGCGCGCGGCGGAGGGACGAAGTAGTACGCGAGCCCGGTCCCCGCCGAAAGCACCATGCCCCCAGAATCTCGGTTGGAGCGCACGCTCAGCGCGTCCGCCTCCCCCCCGCTGGGCGCGGTCACGGTGATCGCGTCGCGACGCTCGGCGCCCGCGGGCGGGGAGATGATGCGGTCCCGAGGTCCCACGACGACGCTCGAGACGGCCCCCGAGACCTCCCCCGCCTCGGCATCGACGCTGCGAAAGTAGAAGCGCACCTGGTTCTCGCCGGCGCGGACGAGGTCCTCGGGCAGGGAGAACGTGCGCCGGGCCCAGCCTTCCTCGAGCACCAGGTTGGCCAGCGGTCGCTCGTTGAGCAGCACGGTCATGCGCTGATTGGGGGCCAGCGGGTGGACCTCCACGGCCATCGCCAACCCGGGCTCCTCTTCGGTCCCCACGTTGGCCTTGGGGCTCAGCGAGCCATCGAGCGGAACCTCGAGGGACGCGCTGCGGCCGACCACGACGCCCGCCGCTCGCCCGTCCACCTTCTCCGCCAAGCGCCAAGCGCTGCGGCTGCCCAGCGAGACGTGCTTCACCGCCGTCTTCGACCCCAGGTCGACCCACAGCGCGCCCACGCGAGAGACGGTCGCGCTGGGGCGCTGCGCCAGCAGGTCCAGCCACAGATCTGCGTTGGCGACCGAGGCCACCGGCGCCGCCGGCTGCACAGGTGCAGGCTCGGCGACGGGAGCCGGCCCGGCGCTGGGAGGCTCGTCGTCACCGCAGCCCAACGCGCCGCCGAGGACCCCGACCAAGACGCCCCCGAAGGCGGCATGCTGTACCCATCGACTCATGCCCGGGGCAGGGTACGCGCATGCAGGCCCCACGCCAGGGCCATCGCCAAGATCGACGCCGCACCCACCGCCGTGCCGATCCAAGCGCCGAGGCCGCACCGCGCGGCCGCCTCGATCCAGGCGACGAAGCCCGCCGCGCCCAGCACCCCGGCCGCGAGCAGAGCGCCTCCCTGCCCCGAGGATCGCTTGTGATCAAAGCCGACGAGGATGACGCACAGCGTCACGACCCCCGCACCCATCGCCACCGCCGCGTCGGGCAGACCGACCGCGAGCGCGATCACGGCGTGCCCCAGCGGTCCGTCGCACAGCTGCGTCGACCAAGGGACGCTGACGAAGGCCTCGGGCCAGGCCACCGCGCGGTCCAAGAGCTGGCCTGCGCACCCGGCCACCACGAGGCCGATCCCGACCCGACGCGACACCCGCCACGCCGCCAGCCCCAGCAGCAGCGCGATCATGGGGATCCACGGGACCACGCGCTGCCGGAGCGGAGCCTCGCCGCGAAGGTTCCAGCCTTGGCGATACAGGCTGCTCCGAAGCGCGAGATGCGTCGCGTCGGCGAGCACCTCGACCCGCACCACTGCGACGCCGTCGGGCCGCAGCTCCAGCGCGGGCTGTCCTTCGACCGCCGCTTCGATGGCGGGGGTCACCCACATCGGCCCGCCCTCCTGGTTCACGTGGACGCCCAGCGCGGGGGTCGAGGCCTCGCGCGCGCCACTGGAGAGCCCGGCCAAGCGCACCAGCTGCGCGACCGCCGTGGACGCGCGCTCGGGTGCGGCCTCGGGCAGCGCCTCGCTGGCCCCCAGGGTGCTGAGCAGCACCGACAGCAGCGCGGCCGCGACCACGAGCACCCACGCTCGTCCTCGCCCGCGCTCGGCTGTGGTCCCCTTGCTCGGCACGCCCCTACGGTGCCACGACGGGGCCCTCGAGATCGAGGCCCAGAACGACCCGCACCAGGGCATCCTCGCCTTCGAGCACCACCGTCGGGCTCACGGCTCCCCAGCGCTCCACGGTGGGACGCAGCGCGGCGGGCCGCGCGACGATGAGGGACCGCAGTGCGTCCTGCTGCGCGGTCTTCGACGCGTTCGCCATCTCGACCAACACCGCCCAGGCCCGGAGACGCGACTGGGCAGACCCCATCGCGAGCAAAGAGACGGCCATCCGACGCCGGACCGACCAGTCTCGGGCGGACTCGGCCCACGCGAGCCTGGGAGCCTCGAACGCGCGCGGGTCCGTCAGCGCCACGAGAGGCTCGGGGACCTGCGAGGCCCGCCCTGCACGGATGTCGTCGACCAGCCCCTCGCCGTCCAAGGGCCCGCGCGCCGGGCCCGGGTCCCGCCCCTGCAGACGCAGGAGCACCCGGGGGTGCGAGAGGGACAGCGCCGCGGCGCCGCCCAGCGCCTCGATGAGCAACGCCCGCCGCTGGTCGTCGAGGTCCGCGGCCAGCCCCGAATCCTCGACCGCGCCGAGCAGCGCGCGCTGTGCCTGCCACCGGCGCTCTCGCGCCAGCGGATCCAAGAAGGTCGTCACGTGCCGCGCGGTGGCCTCCTTCCCCGCGACGCCATCCTGCCCCCAGGAGACAGACACATCCCCAAGCGCGATCAGGAGCATGCGCAGCGCCAAGCTCCGGTCCTCGAGCCCGGGGGTGACGAGCAGGGCCTCGCGCAGCGCCGAGAGCTCGACCTCGCGCATCGAGGCGAGCGCGGCAAAGTCCGCGATCTCCAGCCAGACGCGGCGGGGATCGGCCGACTCCCCACCGGCCGCGACGGCAAGCTGGGCCGCGCGATCGGACTGCCCCGCGACCATCGCGAGCTTGGCGTGCGTGACCAAGTCCGCGGACGCCTGCATCTCGGGGACGTGGGACAGCCCGTCGGCGAGCCGTCGCGCGGGCACGGTGTGCTCGCCGGCGAGCATGGCGGGCAGCACGATCGCCCCCGCACACCATCCGCGAACGTCCGAGGCGAGGGCAGCGGCCAGCGCATCCCCGACCCCCGGACCCGACAGGCCTTCGCGAGCCATGCGCAGCGCGTCGGCCAGTGGCCCCGGCGTGTCCGGCTCGAGCAGCTCGGCGACCGTCGGGCAACCTCCGGTCCGCGGCGCACGTGTCCGACGTGCGAGCGACCAGTCGAGCAGGCCCTCGCGCGTCGCGTCGACCCAGTCGTCGCCCATGACCCGCGAGACCACGCCGAGGTCGGCATCGTCGCGACACGACCCGTCGCACATCGCCCGCGCGAAGACGATCGAGGTCGATGCGGCTCCGCGCAGGGCGGCGGGTTCTGCCACGGCGCCGGTGTCGAGCAGGGCGAGCGCATGCCACGGACGGCCCCATCCGATCGCCGCGACGACGGCGTCGCGGCCCAGCGCGTCCACCTCGGGCAGGCCGGCGGCGGCCGCCTCTCGCAGCGCGCGGGTCATCAAGCGCAGCGAGGCGTCGTGGTTGCCCGACGCCTTACGCAGACGCGCCGCGGCCAGGGCCGGCACGAGCGTCTGCGCGGTGATCGGCAGCCGCTGCGACCAATGCTCCACCCGCGCGTCTGGCTCGGCGGGCTCGCCGGGCTCGGCGGGCTCGGCGGGCTCGGCGGGCTCGGTTCGCGGCGGTCGCCAGTGCGTCGCGAGCGACAGCTCCGCCGTGGCGACATCTCCGGTCGCGGCGTGGACGCGCCACGCTTGCGCATCGGGAATCCGTTGGGCCTGCTCGGCCCAGCGATCCAGCTCGCGCGCGCTGGCAGCCCCCGGCGCGAGCGGGATGTCGACGACTACGGAGGACAGCCGCAGCTGCACGTACGCTGCCACCGGACCCGACGCACTCATCACCGTCGCCGCGAGGTCGGACCATGACTGTCCTCCGACCCATCCGCGCACGGCGTCGTCGCTGAGCAAGGACAGCCCGAGATCCCCGCGCGCTTCGGCTTCGAGCAGCTCGACGATCACCTCGGCAGGCAGTTCGCGGCCCACCTCGGCCGCGTGCGATGCGACCGCCTCCGGGGAGGTTCGCCGCGCTGCCTCCAGACCCCCTGCGAGATCGCGCGAATCGCGGGAGGCGCGCGAAGCGCGGCCGGGCGTGCACGGAGGCGGGCACTGACCGCTGGCCACCCGCGCCTGCACGTGGGCCTGGGCAGCGGCGTCGGCCCGCGCCGCAAGCGAAGCGTCGAGCGCGGCGTCGTGCGGACAGATCAGCGCGACCCGTCGCATGTCGGCATCGGCCGCGACGCCTTCGTCCGCGTGCAGGTACGCCGCCGCCCGCTCCCGAAACAGCGCGCACACCTCAGTCCGCCCCGACAGCGCGTCACGATCGTGCGTGAGCGCCCGCGTGTAGTGATGCGCAGCGAGACCCCGCCACCCGATCGTCCGCTCGAGGTCCGCCAAGGCGATCAGCGAGGCGAGGTTTCCGCCGCGGCGGTAGTCCAGCAGCAGCGCGTCGAGAGCCTGAAGGTCGCGCCCCAGCGCGTGCAGAGACGCCGCGTAGGCCCGCGCCGCCTTCTTTCGGGGTCGAAACCGAGACCCTTGCGCCCGCTCCACCACCTCGGCGTGCCGGCCCTGGGCGTGCAGTCGCGGCAGGCGATGATGGCACCCCGCGAGCAGCCCCACAGCCAGCGCGAGCGCAGCGCTCAGCCGCATCCCAAACCGGACTTCCCGCCAAAGCTCTCGCTGAGGGTGTCGAGCAGCGCCTGGTCGTCGCTGCGCAGTCCATCGCGGTGCGCGTGCGCGAAGCAAAGGAACGGCGCCGCCGGCTCGGGGTCGTCCAAGGCGATGTAGGCTTCGGCGACGCGCAGATGGTTTCGAGGATCGTCGGGCCTGGCCTCGACCAGCTCCTCGAGCATGCTCAGGCCTTCCTCGGCGTCGCCGTGCTCGACCAAGCGGCCTGGCGCCATCACGTACAGCGTGCCCAGCATCCGGGTCGCGGCGCCCTCGTCGTAGTCGGGGTCGCGCTGGAGGGCGATCCGAGCGAAGCGTTCGGCTTCGGTGACCAGCTTGCCGGCGCCGACGCCCCGCAGCTCGGCGAGACGACCCGCCAGCGCGGCCCGTGCGAACGCGTAGTCGGCCGAACCGTCATCGGGCGCGGCGCGGAGGGTCTCGTAGGCCTGCTCGCGGTCCGCCTCGGTCGCCGTGCCGGCTTCGATCCGCGCTTCGAGGTCATCGAGCACCTTTCGGGCGGCCACCGGCTCAGCGGACGCAGCGGGCCCCGAGCCGCTCCCGCCGTCGGTCGGAGATGCGCTCGGCGGCGCAGGCTTGCAAGCGCACAGCAGGCTAGCGCCCAGCATCAGGGGAACGATCGAGCGGACGACCACCGCCGCAGTCTGCCAAAACGCGCCGACCCCGGCCAGGGGTTCGGCTCAACCGCCGTAGGCCTTCTCGTACTCGCCGAACGCCCCCGCGGCGGTCGACTCCAGCGCGATGGAGGTGGCCTCGCACGCCGCCTTGCCCACGCCGTCGCAGACGCCGTCGAGCGCCTTGCCGAGCACCTTGCGCTGGCCGGCGTCGGCACCGGGGAACGCGACGACGACCATCGGCGGGAGCGCGGGCGAGGACCAGACCGGATGCACGTCGATCCCCCCATCGAGGTGCTGCATCTCCAGGAGCTGGGCGTCGTCGATGAGCGCGCACTCGACCTCGCCGTCGATGACCGCCTTGAGCGTCTTGACCGGGCGGCGGGTGTCCACCACCTCGAAGTCCGAGAGATCGAAGTCGTCGCCGGAGACCACCTTGTCGATGAAGGTCGTGTCCGAGTGGTTGGTGCCCAGGGCCTTGCCCTTGCACGTCGCCAGCGACACCTGGTTCTTGGAGACGACGAAGAACTGGTGGCCGCCGCCGCTTTGAATGTCCGCCTTGCCCAGCACGGTGAGCTTGTGCTTGGTCCGCAGGGCCAAGAAGCCCGACAGCGACAGGATGCCGAACTGCGGCTTGCTGTCGGCGATGTAGCGCTCCGCCTCGCTTCGGCGCGTCACGTACTGGCCCGACGCGCGTTCCCACCCGGCCATCGCCGCGATCGCAGCGACGAGGTCGTCGATGTACTTCTGCGCCGCGCTGGCCGAGCCCGTCCCGTTCTCGCGCAGGACGAGCATGGACACCGACGCGGACGCGGAGGGGTCCTGGGTCTTGGGCGCCGGGGCGGCCGCGACGGTTGCCGGCGTGGCCAGGAGCGCGGTGGTACAAACGGCAGCGAGACGACGGAGAAGTGGCGTGGAAGTCATGGGACGCTCGTGTGTCGGGGGTCGGTGCAGCCACCCACGGTGGCCGGTTCGTTTAGACGACATCGACCCTGGACTATGCAACCCGGCCGGAAGACGGCGCCAAATGCCTGGAATTACGTCGGTTCGTCGACGTAAGTGAATTCACGCCCGCGGACGTCGCGGTACGTGCGCCGATTTCCGTCCCGTCGCACGAGACGCTCGGGGGTCAGGGTCACCTTGCCGCCACCCCCGGGCAGGTCGACGACCAGCTGGGGGATCGCCAGGCCGCTCACCCGGCCCCGCATCGCGTCGAGGATGTCGACCCCGGCCTGGACGGGGGTGCGCAGGTGGGCGGTGCCCCCCACCGGATCGCACTGCAGCATGTAGTACGGGCGGCAGCGATGCCGGACGAGCCAGCGGTTGAGCACCTCGACCGTGGCCGCGTCGTCGTTGATGCCCTTGAGCAGGACCATCTGGTTGCCGACGTTGAAGCCGGCGTCGGCGAGACGGTCTAGCGCGCGACCGGCTTCGGGTGTGCACTCGGCCGGATGGTCGAAGTGGGTGTGGACGAAGATCGGATGGAAGGGACGCAGCGCCGCGAGCAGGTCGTCGGTCAGCCGATGCGGCAGCGTGACCGGGTTGCGGGTGCACAGGCGCAGGACTTCGACCGACTCGATCGCGCGTAGACGCCCGCAAATCTCGGCCAGCTTACGATCGGACAAGCTGAGCGGATCCCCGCCGGAGATGAGGACGTCCCGCACCGCCGGCGTCTTGGCGAGATAGGCGTACGACGCCTCGAGCATCGCGGCGTTGGGCGCACTGCTGACGTCGCCCACCTTGCGCTGTCGGGTGCAGTGCCGGCAGTAGACCGGGCAGTTGTGGGTGACGTACAGGAGCGCCCGGTCGGGATACCGGTGGGTGAGCATCGGCGTGACGGCGTGTTCGTCCTCGGCCAACGGGTCGCCCATGTCCCACGGGGTGGTCCGCAGCTCGTCGGCGTGGGGAATCGCCTGCCGGCGCACCGGGCAGCCTGGGGCACCGATCAAGGACAGGTAGTAGGGCGTGATCGCGAACGCGAACACCGGCGCTCGCGCCTCGATGCCCACGCGCTCGTCCTCGGTGAGTTCGACCAGCTCGGCCAGCTCGGCCAGCTCGGTCACCCGCGCCCGCATCTGCCAGCGCCAGTCGGTCCACTGGGCCTCGGGCACGTCCGCGTAGGCCCGGTGCCGGATCGAAGCGGACGGGATGGTCGGAATGGTCGGGACACCAGGCGTGTCGGGCGAGAGGCTCACGTCGCGTGAGTATGGGGCCTGCTGGCCCAGAACGCGACGAGTCCAACGACGCCGATCACCGCCACCGCGAACGCGATCCCCTCGGCAGCGGTTTCCGGCCCCGGCAGGACCGACGCCAAGCTCGACGCCCACGGCGAGGCGGCCTCCGCCGCGCGGGAGCTGGCCGTGTCCAGGAGCCGTGGCGACGCCCACCGGTACGCCATCACCCCGACGAGGGCGGCGGCGGCGTGAAAGCCGGCGAGCGTCATGATCCGCGCCCGCGGCGAGACCCCCGTCCACCGCACCGGCCCCGGCAGGGAATCGAGCACCCGCGCGGTGAAGAAGGCATCGGGCGCCAGCGACGGCTCGGCCTCTGCCCCCGGCGCGTGGCCGTCCCTGCCCACCTCGGCGAGCAGATCGTCGAGCCGGCGGTGCCCAGAGGCGCTGGGGCGCGTCGCGCTCACGTCGCGCTCATCCGCTCCCGCAGCAGTTTCTTGGCCCGATGGAGATGCGTCTTCACCGTGCCCAGCGGCACGCTGAGGATGTCCGCGATCTCGGGATAGCTGACCTCCTCGAGGTAGTACAGGACCACCACGGCGCGGTAGCGCTCGGGCAGCGTTTCGATCGCCGCCGAGAGGTCCCGGCGCAGGTCGGAGCGTGGGGCGCTCATCCGGCTCTCGGGCGCGACCGCGCCGGCGACGTAGTCCTCGGGTAGCTCGCAGAATCGGCGAACCCGGGTGCGGTTGTTGAGGTAGGCGTTGTACGCGATGCGGTACAGCCACGTGCCGAAGGCGGATCGGTTTTGAAACCCGACCAGGCCGCGGTAGGCGCGCAGGAACACCTCCTGGGCCAGGTCATCGGCCAGCACGCGATCCTTGGCGAGTCGCAGCAGCAAGCCGCGGACTCGCCCCTGATGGCGCCGAACGAGCTCGGCGAACGCCGGCTTGTTGCCCACACAGGCCCGGCGGACGAGCACGCCTTCGTCGAGCTCGGCGATGGGCGCGGTGTCGGCAGGAACGAAGAGGGGCGTGGATCGGATGGCGGTGGTCATGCGTCTCCTCGCTGCGCCCGCGCGGCGAGCCAATAGCTCACCAGGTAGCCAGCCCCGATGAACTCGGGGACCAGCGCGCCAGCGGCCATGCCTCGGTCTGCGGTCAGCAGCCCCGCGGCCAAGATGCCTCCTCCGGCGAACAGCAGCACGATGCCCTTACGCAGATCGTTGCGGGCTGGGTTGCCCAACAATGACGCCGGCGGATCCATGCCCTGCTCGATGAGACGCTGCGCCACCTCCAGGCGCTTGTGTTCGTTGGCCAGGCGCATCCGGCCCAGCGCGAGCACGACGACGGCCGCGAGCCCGAGCAGACCCAGGCCCAACAGGGGCACACCGCGACCGGCCCCCGTCGTGGTCAGCGTTTCGCCGCCCATGCCGTTCCATCGCAGTGACGCCCACCCCTGCGCCCACCCCCGCGTGCACAGCAGCTGGCTCATGTCGGTCATGCGGCCCATCCGGGTCATCTGGTGCACGGACTCCCCCACGAAGGTGAGCAGCTCGGTCGTCAGGCCCGGGACCCCATCGACCTGGCCGTGGGCGTGGGCCAAGGGCGCTCCGACCACGCCGAACGCCACCATGCCGAGCAACGTCGGCAACGTTGGCAACATTCGCGCTATCAACGCCGCCCTTTGGGGACGGACGCGTGAGGTCGACGCACGCACGGCTACGGTTCCGACCCCTCGGACCCGGACTTGGTTTCGAGCGCCGCGACGAGCGCTCGTGATCGCGGGAACCGCCCCAGCACGAACGCCAGCGCGACCATATAGGCTTCGGCCGCCATCACGAGGATGATCGGGTCGTAGGGGGCACGAAACCGCATCCCGCCGATGTAGAAGATGCCGACCATGGTGAGCGCCCACACGTGGAGCGACAACAGGCCCAGCTTCATAAACCGCCGCGGAAAGAAGGCCGCGAGCAGGGCCAACAAGGCCGGAATCGCGAGCACGTTGGTGATGAAGAGGCCCCAGCTGCGCGCAAAGGGCTGCCACTCCCGCTTGCCCGAGTCGGGCCACATGACGTTGTAGCGCCACTGCATCGCCACGTTGACCGCGCTGTATTCGACCTGCTTCTGCCAGCCGGTCCGCGCGACGCAGTCGTCGATGAAGCCCTGCAGGATCTCGTCGTCGCCGATGTAGCCCGTGTACTCGAAGTGCGTCTCGCGAGCCGGATCGAGCTGGGGCCAGATCTGTGGCGCCCGCTCGGACCGTTTGGCGAGCTGAATGAGCGGCGGCGGACCAAAGCTCGTGCGCCTGCGCTTGGGCGAGTCGGGGTGCGCGGTGATCTTCGAGTTGTGGCAGCGTCCGAACACCTGGTTGAACGTGCCGTTCTCGGAGATCAGGCCCAGACGCCCGGTATGGTAGTGGACCCGCCACGCCGAGAAGCCCAGCAGGAGCAGCACGGGCACCAGCGCGCGCACCCACAGGGCGATCCTGGCCCGAGGCATGCGCTTGCGCAGCAGCAGCCAGTAGATGCCGATGAACGCGACGCTCAGGAGGATCTGGGGCCGCAGCGTCATCCCCAGCGCCACCCACACCCCCATCGCCCAAGCATCACGGGACCGACCCGTATCGATCATGCGCACGAGGTAGAAGCTCGCGGCGGTCAGACACAGCGAGAACGGGACCTCCGAGAGGAAGTAGCCGCCCAGGGAAACGAGCGGGTAGTAGCAGACGAGCAGCGCCCCGACGACGGGGGGCACGACCCAGTACGTGGACACCCTGCGGGCGAGCGCGTAACCGTAGCCGGCCAGCGCAGCGCCGAACACCGCGTAGACACCGGAGACGAACGCGTAGATCGACTCGAGTTGGTCCGGCTTCGTCTCGGCGGTCCTGCCGGCGATCCACTGCAGGAACCACAGCATGACGTGGGTGCCGTAGGGGTAGAAGGCGTCGTACTCTCGGACGCCCCACAACTCTGGGAACATGCCATCGGCCCGGCGGATGTACCCGCGCATGTCCGAGTAGATGTAGTCGCCGCCCGGATGGACCTCGAGGTTCCAGTGCAGCCGGACCGCCAGCGCTGCCAGGACGACCACGATCAGAGCGAGGTTGTCCTCGACCCCAACCGCCAGTCGCACCGCCCACGAGGGCGAAGGAATTCGGTGCTCTGCGTCGTTCATGCCGTCGCACGCCGCGCTCTGCGCAGCAAGGTGCGGAAGGATAGTCGTTCCGCTGGCGCTGCGACACCCGCCGGGCACCCCGCCCACAGCAGCAGCGCGCAGGTGCGATCGAAGGCCTCCGAGACGACGCGCTCGCACGCCTGCGCATGCGCGTTGTACACGTCGTCGACCGCGTCCCAGAACTCGGCAAGATCCTCATCGAAGCCGTAGAACACCGGCTGAATCTCGAGCTGTTCGGCGAACCATGCGTCCGCCCACGCCCATCCATCGGCCGCGTGGATCCGCGGCGCGAAGCCGCAGCTCAGGGTGCAGCACGCGAGCTCCTCGAACAGCACCGCCCGACCATCCGCCGCGGTGAGATCGAAGGGGATCGCGCGGTAGTCGATGCCGTGGTCGTCGTCGAGCACCCCGCGCAAGAGAAGATGGCCAACCTCATGCAAGAGGTTGGGCAGCCCCTCGACCAGAATCCGAACCGTCGGCGGGGGCGCCGCGCTCGGATATGGCCCCCAAGGCGCGGGAACGACCGCTGGATCGCCGATCCGCTGGACGAGGTTCTCGTCCGGTGCCACGACGACCTCCGCCCCCAGCGCCGCTAGCGCCCGCCGAAGGCACCTGAACAAGGTGTTCTGCGCGTCGGGGCAATTGCTTGTTATTCTCACGGCGAGTCGGGATGCGAGCCACGCATCCTAGTCGAGGTGGAGACCGTCCTCCACTCGCCCGACGCGCCCCGCCCCCATGCCGACCCGCACCGCCAGCTCAGTCAGTACGCTGGGCCGCTATTCGATCCTCGGACGGATCGCGTCTGGCGGCATGGCCACCGTGTACATGGCTCGACTCGCCGATACGGCCCACGGCTTCAGCCGTGAGTTCGCCCTCAAAGTCATCCATCCCCACCTCGTCGAGGAGGACGGCTTCAGCGCCCGCTTCCTTCAAGAAGCCCGACTCGCCGCCAGGGTCCGCCATCCCAACGTCGTGCGCACAGTCGACGCGGGCGAAGACCAGGGGTACGCCTTCATGGCCCTGGAGCTGATCGACGGGGTCAACCTCCGCCAGCTCGCCCTGCACCGCTCCCGGCCCTTTGCCCCCCCGCAGGCCGCAGCGATCGTCACGATGGTCGCGCGCGGACTGGAGGCCGTCCACTCGGCGACCGACACCGAAGGGGCCGGTCTGGGCATGGTCCACCGGGACATCTCGCCGCACAACGTGATGCTCGACCGCAGCGGCCGCGCGATCCTCATCGACCTCGGGCTCGCCCGGCCGGACCGCACCACCGGTCTCACCCAGGTCGGCGTACTCGCCGGCAAGCTCCCCTACATGAGCCCGGAGCAGTCCCGTCTCGAAGCTCTCGACGGGCGCAGCGACATCTTCTCGATGGGCACGCTCCTGTTCGAGCTCACGACTGGAGACCTGCCCTTTGGGGACACACACAGCGCCCAGACGATGACCAGGCTCGAGGTCTGCGACCCCAAGCCCATCGCCGCAAAGCTCGAAGAGGCGGAGGTCCCCGCGTGGCTCGCCGACATCGTCCTCGCGTGCCTCCGCTGCGATCGCGAGGACAGGCTGCCCTCCGCGGCGGCGCTGGCCGAGGCCCTCGCGCAGGAGCTGTCCGCGGCGGGGTACGACGAAGCGAGGCTGCGCAGCGTGCTGGCGAACATCGTCGAGGACGGCTACCAGACGCTGGGCACCGTCGAGATCGCCGAGCCCCTGCCCCGCATCGCCCACGCAGCGACCTCCGGCCCCGCCCCCATCGTCGCCTCTGGGTCGGGCCCCGCCCGTCCCGTCTTCTGGGCCGCCGCCGCGATCGCCCTGGCCGGCATCGTCGGCGTAGGGGCATGGACCCTGCGAGGACACAGCTCGCGCGCCGCCTCCGACAGCACCGAGACCTCGGCCGCGGGCTCGCTCTCGAAGGACCAGGCTTCGCCGACCGGAGAACCCGCGGCGGTCGATGCTCGGGACCCACTTCGGTCCCCGCAGGTCGCCCCACCCGCTGCGCGTCGCGACGCCGTGGAGCCGGGGCTCGAGGTCGACCTCGAGCCGCCGCCCAAACCG
Organism: uncultured bacterium; assembly: GCA_963761755.1. Classification (GTDB taxonomy): domain Bacteria; phylum Myxococcota_A; class Polyangia; order Nannocystales; family Nannocystaceae; genus CAJXVA01. The sequence continues at coordinate 433,731 of CAVXIC010000008.1, read as the reverse complement.
GCGCCACGCCAGCGTCGCGCCAAGACCCGGGCCACGCCCGACGCGCTCAAGCCCAACCCGTACGACCCCTCTTGAACGCATGACCCCGCTCGGCTGCGCCCTCGCACTCATCGTGGCCGGGGTTCCTTCGCCCACCGCGTGGGCACCTCCGCCGCCCATCGAAGCCCCCCAGAGCGACGCTGCGAAGGCGTTTGCGGCCGGTGAGACAGCGTTCGACGCGGGGGACTTCGACGCCGCCGCGGAGGCCTTCGCCCGGGCCCAGGAGCTCCTGCCCCACCCCCACACCGCCTACAACCTCGGTCTGGCCCAAGCCCGGGCCGGTCGCGCGCTGGAGGCGTGGGCGACGTTCGAGATGATCCGGGACACCGCGTTCGACCCCGAGCAGCGGGTCGAGGCCGAGCTCCAGCTCGCGCGCCTCGCTCCCAAGGTCGCCCGAGTCAGCGTGCATGCCTCCCAGGGACAGGTCGTGCGCGTGAATGGAGTCCCGATCGCACTCGGCGAGGTCCGGGTGCGCCCGCCGGGCCCCGTTCGCATCGACGTCGATGCACACACCCTGGAGGTCGAGCTCGAAGGAGGTGAGCTCCGCCATGTCGACGTGCGCGCCACCCCGGCCCAGAGGATCGTCATCGCACCGCATCGGGCGATGACGGGCGTCTTGGCTGCGACGCTCGTGGCTGCCGCCGGGGCGACGGGGACCGGCACCGCGGCGGCCATGCTGGGCTCGGCGCGTCCGGGGCGTCCCCTCGCCTACACCGCCGCCGGGCTCGGCGGCACCGCCGTCGTCCTGGCGACCACCGCGCTGACGCTCCACCTGCGCACCCGCGCCGCCGCACGAAGGGCATCGCGCCCCTGATCGCGCTCGGGCTCAGCTCAGGCTCAGCTCGGGCTCAGCTCAGGCTCAGAACCGTCCACGCACCACCAGCCCGCCCCCCGAGCCGGAGAGCGTGGCGCCCGCCCGAAGCCCGCGGCGCTGCCGGAGGCCGAGGCCGAACACCACCGCCCCGGTGGCCAACGCCGCGAGCCCGGGCAGCGCCATCGTCAGCGCGCCGCGGTCTCGCGCGTCGGCCGAGCAGCTGTTCCCCGCCGGCCGTGCACACGGGTCCGACAGCGCCAAGCCCAGCGCGCCCAGCGAGACCAGCGCACCGAGCCCGATGAGGACGGCTCCGCCACCGATCTTGCGCTGCGCTTCGATGGCCTGCGGAGAGTCCCGCAGCGGATCGTAGCCGTCGTCCTCGAGCGGTGCGTCGTCGTCCCACGCCTCGTCGTCGTCCCACGCCTCGTCCTGCGCGTCCTGGGGGTCCGGCTGCTCCCCGGGCGCGGACTCGGGCGCCTCCGAGACTTCCGCCGCCGGCTCGGCGGGGGCTTGGACCGCGGTGGGGCCCACGGCGGCGCGGGCGTGTGCGTCGCGTTGGCTGGCACCCTCGCTGGGCTCGGTCGCGACGGCTGGGGAGGTGTCCGGGGCGGGGGCGAGACCGGGGCCCGCGACCAGGCGTGCACCGAGCACCGCGCTGATCACGACCTGCGTGGGCATCATCGCGTCGCAGGGTACACTGCATGGGCCCGCCCGTGCTCGCCCTCTCGTTCGTCCTCACCTTGTCCCTGGGCCCCCTCGGCTCCGCGCCCGCGTGCCTCGAAGCGCCGGTTCAACTCGGTTCCCAGGGCGCGCCGACCCAGGTCGACGCCTTCATCGACCCCACCTCCACCGAAGCGCTCGGCGCCGTGCTGGAGCTGCGACGCATGGTTGGCGAGCGGGCCGGCGAAGTCTCGGTCCAGGTGCACTGGACCCACCTGGGGATCCGGCTGGACCCTCGCGCGGACCGGGTTCGACTCTGGGTGGCCGCGATGGCCGCACGAGGGCACACGCTGCCGGCCTTGCGCGCGGTCCGGCGCGATGGGGTCGATCGCACCTACGTCCGCCTCAGCACCGCGCACGGGCGGGCCTCGCTCGCCCAAAGCGTCGGTCTGGATCCCGGAGGGTTCGACGCCGTGGCCGACGAGATGTGCCACGGGCCCCTGATGGAGCGCACGCGGCTCATGGTCGCCGAGCGCATGGCCGACCGAGGGACCGCGGTCTTTCGACTGCCGGTCTTCATCGTCGATGACCTCGTGTTCGAAGACAGCGGGCTGCTCGATCGTCTTCGGCCCGTGCTGGCCCGTCGCGGCTCTCGAGCCCGCGTCACCTCGGAGCGCGCGCCAGCCCCAATCCCGCCCGCCAAGGGCGCCAGCCCTCGCCTCATGCGGCCCGATCTTCGCGCAGGGGCGCTGGGCGGACCCGGTCTGCCCCACGCCTTCGTCGTGATGGCCCGCGAGGAGGACGACCCCGCGTTGTTCAATCTGCTGCCGCCCGTCCTCGCCTATCGCCGGGAGCACCCTGGTGAAGTCTCGGTCTCCATCGTCTCGCAGGGCTTGGGCCTGCAGAAGGGACTGCGGGGTCGGCTGTGCGCCGCCCAGCGCCGAGGACTGCTCCCGGCATACGTGCACTGGCTCTCGGAGGACCCCTCGATGCGGGCCATCGATCCTGCCAGCGATCCGCTCCTAGCGATCCTCGACCAGGAGGTCGCCGGGGAGCCACCTTGCGACCTCGATCCTCGTGAGGATGAGGAGTCTCTCCCCAACGGGGGCTGGCTCGACGGTGTCCCGGTCACACGTGCCGACCTGGAGAGCATCGGCCCCGCCCTGACGCGCGCCCGCGCCACCCGAAGGCCGCTGGCCCCCCTGCTCGCCCCCGCAGCCGACGACCTCTGACTCCCACCTTGTCGCTGGGGCCCATGTGCGCGACAACCTACCGGGGCGCGACGGATCTCCCGAGGCGCGACGGATCTATGGATCTCCAGTACTGGGCAGGCACGGACGTCGGGCGCAAGCGAGCCGAGAACGAGGACAACTTCCTCATCGACAAGGACCTGCGGCTCTTCGTCGTCGCCGACGGCATGGGTGGGCACGCCTCGGGCGAGGTCGCCAGCGCGATGGCCGTCCACACCGTGCGAGAGGTCGTCTCCGCGGAGCGCGACATCCTCGACAACTACGACGACGCCGACCCGCGCTGCCACGTCGAGGTGTGCACCCTGCTCGAGTACGCCGTGCATCGCGCGTGCATCGAGATCTTCGAGAAGGCGAAGGTCGAGCCCGAGAAGCGCGGCATGGGCACGACCATCGTCGTCCTGTTCATCATCGGCGCCCGCGGCTTCATCGCCTACGTCGGTGACTCCCGGATCTACCTGCTGCGCGGCGGCGTCGTGTACCAGCTGACCGAGGACCACAGCCTGCGCAACGAGCTCATCCGCATGGGCAAGATCAGCGAGGACGAGTTCGAGAGCAGCCCCTACGCCAAGCTCAAGAACGCGATGACCCGCGCCGTCGGCGTCTACGAGGCGGTCGAGGTCGACACCTTGGACTTCGACATCATCGCCGGTGACTCGTTCCTGCTGTGCAGCGACGGGCTCTACGAGTACCTGCACGAGAACGACATCGCCAACGCGATCGGGCTCCCCGGGGTGCAGGAGATCCCCGGACAGCTGATCGAACTCGCCAACACCCGCGGGGGCAAGGACAACATCACCGCCGTCGTCGTCCAGACCGTCGGCGATGGCGAGGAGCACGAGCGGGCAGCCGAGAGCAACTTCACCCTCGACACGCTCAAGCAGGTGCCGCTGTTCAGCGAGCTGAGCTATCAGCAGCTCGTTCGCATCATGAACCTCGCCAGCCTGCGGCCGATCAACGCGGCGGAGATGCTGTTCGAGGAAGGGCAGCAAAGCCGCGAGATGTACGTCATCCTGCGCGGCGCCGTGAAGCTCGTCTCCGGCGGCATGAACGTCATGGAGCTCGGACCCGGCGACCACCTGGGCGAGATGGGACTCATCGACGACAGCCCCCGGCGCGCCTCCGCCCGGGTCACCGAGAGCGGCAAGGCCCTTCGCATCAGCCGGCGCGAGTTCCAGCAGATCCTCCGCAAGGAGCCGCCGCTGGCCGTGAAGCTGCTGTGGAGCTTCACGCAGGCGCTCGCCTACCGAATCCGCGAGACGACCGACAGCCTCTCCAAGGCCCGCGCGGCGCTCGCCGTTCCGCAGGAGTCCCCCGACATCGCGGGCGTCCTCGAAGGCGGGACCCAGGTCGTCGACCTGACCGGGGAGATCGAGCTGACCTCGGGCGAGTGAGCACACGGGCGCGCGTCCGGTTGTCTCCAGCAGCGGATTGACCGGCGTCTCGAACGAGGCATACCGTGTCAGCATGAACGCCCGAAGCCTTGGCTTGCTGCTGCTGACGAGTGCTTGCCTGACCGCCTGCAGCGAGGACACCGCCCCGGGTGAGACCCACGACTACCGGGCCGAGATTCGCTGGACGTCCTACGGGATCCCCCACATCCTCGCCGACGACATCCCCAGCGCCGCGTATGGGCAAGGCTACGCGTTCGCGCAGCTCAACGGCTGCATCCTCGCCGACCAGGTCGTCAAGCTGCGGGGCGAGCGGTCCTCGTTCTTCGGGCCTGGGGAGAACGACGCCAACCTCGACAGCGACTTCACGCATCGCGCCCTGCGCTTCGTCGAGAAGGGCCAGGAGGCGTGGGATCGCCAGCCGGACAACATTCGCGGCCTCGTGCAGGGCTACGCCGACGGCTACAACGCCTACCTCGCCGAATCGGGCGAGCGCATGCCCTGCGGAGGCGAGGCCTGGCTGCGGCCGATCACCGCGCAGGACCTCATGGCGCACTACGTCGAGATTGCCACCCTCGCCAGCGCTCGCCAGCTGCACGGGTACATCGCACGCGCCCAACCCCCGGGATCGGAGCTCGCTCCCATCGAGCGCAAGCTGCCCAACTTCGACGATCTGGGCATCGGCTCCAACGGCTGGGGCATCGGCGCCGAGCGCTCGGCGAGCGGCCGCGGCATGGTCTTCGCCAACCCGCACTTCCCCTGGGAGGGCGAGCTCAAGCTCTACGAGAGCCAGCTGACGGTTCCCGGTGAGCTCAACGTCTACGGCGCCTCGCTCATGGGCGTCGCGGGCGTGCTCATCGGCTTCAACGAGGCGATGGGGTGGACCCACACCGTCTCGGCCGGCCAGCGCTTCACGATGTACGCGCTCAAGCTCGACCCCGCCGATCCCACGCGATACGAGTACGACGGACAGATGCGAGACATGACCTCGATGGACGTGACCATCGACGTGCTGCAGGACGGTCAGCTCGCGCCCCGGACCCGCAAGATGTGGTTCAGCCACTGGGGTCCGATCCTCGCGATCGAAGACCTCGGCGGCTGGACGAGCGGGTTCACGCTGACGTTCCGGGACGCCAACGAGCTCAACTCGACGCTCATCTCGCAGTTTCACGACATGAACCTGGCCGACAGCATCGAGGCCTTCCAGCAGGCGCACGCAGACAACCAGGGCATTCCGTGGGTGAACACGATGTCCGCCAGCGCCGAGGGCGTCGCGTGGTACGCGGACAGCACGCCGACGCCCAACCTGTCCCAAGCGGCCATCGACGCCTGGATCGATCCGGTCGCCGCAGGAACCGACCCGACGCTCGCGTTCGCGATCAACGGCGTCAAGACCATCGGCGCGGTCGCCCTCGACGGCACCACCTCGGCCAACGAGTGGATCGAAGCCGGTGGCGCACGCGACCCGGGCCTGGTGCCCTTCTCCGACGTGCCCCAGCTACAGCGCCCCGACTTCATCTTCAACGCCAACGACTCCCACTGGCTGACCAACCCCGACGCTCCGCTGACCGGCTACTCCCCGATGCACGGCTTCGAGGGCACCGCCCGGACGCCTCGCACGCGCATGAACGCGACCCTGCTCACCGAGGTCTCCGAGGCGGGAGCCTCGGGCGCCGACGGCAAGTTCAGTTTCGAAGAGCTTCAGGCGGCGGTGCTGAGCAACCGCGGCATGATGGCGGAGCTGCTGCGCGATGCGGTCGTGGAGCGCTGCAAGGCCACCCCCACGTTTGGAGACGTGGAACTCTCTGGGGCATGCGCCGCGCTGGAGGGCTGGAACATGCGCATCGACCTCGACGCACCCGGAGCCCTGATCTGGCGCGAGTTCCTCGGCGACTTCTCCACACTCGACGCCCTCCGAGAGGGCTCCACAATCTGGACCAACGATTTCGACCCCGCCGATCCCATCGCGACGCCCAACACGCTCTCGCCGGCCCCCGAAGACCCCGCCGAGGACCGCATGCTCGAAGCGCTCGCCGGCGCGATCGACCGACTTGCCCGCGCGGGTCTCACCCCCAGCAGCACGCTGCGCGAGGCGCAGTTCACCCGTCGCGGTGGCCAGACCATCCCCATCCACGGGGGCGGCCGCTACGAGGGCACGACCAACTTGATCCAATACCGGGTCCTCAAGACCACGATGGCCCCGCCCCTGCAGCGGGCCGAGGAGATCAACGGTGCGACCAACCTCACCACCGAGGGCTACGTCGTCAATTACGGCACCAGCTTCATCATGACGCTGGAGTTCGCCGAGGATGGACCGCGCGCCCAGGCCTTCCTGACCTACGGTCAGTCGGAGGACCCCGCCAGCGAGAACCACACCGACCAGACCTTCTTGTTCTCCGACAAGGCGTGGCGCGACGTCCTGTTCAGCGAGGAGGCGATTGCCGGCGACGCCAACCTTCGGGTGCAGGAGCTCGTCGGGGACCGAGCGCCGGCGGCCGACGGCGACGACGCCGACGGCTGAGCCCACGGCGCTGGCCCCTCGTGCGCGGGGGGCCTACCAGACTTCGCAGACCGCGTCGGCGGGCGGGTGCATCGGGGTGCCCGGCTCACAGCTGAACGCCTCCCAGAACCCCGGAAGGTTCGAGAGCGGTCCGTTGATCCGATAGCGCGGGTGGGAGTGCGGGTCGGTCATCGCCCGAACCTTGTCGACCTCGGGCGTCGACTTGCTGCACCAGATCTGCCCGAAGGCGACGAACATCAGCTGCTCGGCGGTCAACCCTTCGATCGACGCCGCCTTGGGGTCCTCACCGTTGGCGTCGGCCCAGGCCAGGTAGGCCTGATGCGCCTGCTTGATGCCACCGAGGTCGGCAATGTTCTCGCCCAGGGTCAGCTTGCCGTTGAGCTTCACGCCCGGCAGGACCTCGTAGCTGCTGTACAGCGCATCGACGCACTGCGCCCGCTCCTCGAACTTCGTCACCGCGGCCTCGTTCCACCACTGGGTGAGTCGCCCCTGCCCGTCGAACTTGCGCCCCTGGTCGTCGAAGCCATGGGTCAGCTCGTGCCCCATCACCATGCCGATGCCGCCGAAGTTCATCGCCATCGGATACTCGGCCGAGAAGAACGGGGGCTGCAGGATCCCCGCAGGGAAGACCATCTCGTTGTAGGGGGGATTGTAGTAGGCGTTCACGGTCGGAGGACTCATGTGCCACTCCTCCTTGTCGACCGGTTGCCCGTAGTGGCTCAGCGCTCGCTTCGTCTCGAACGTCCGCACGGCCACGACGTTGCCCAGGTGCGTCCCGGAGACCTCGATGCCCTCGTACGATCGCCACGCGCTCGGGTAGCCGATCTTGTTGACGATCGCGTTCATCTTCTCGATTGCCCGTGCGCGCGTCTCCTCGTCCATCCAGCGCAAGCCAGGCAAGCCCTTTTCGAAGGCGGCTTCGATCTGCGTGATCATCTCCAGCGCGACCGCGCGGTTGTCCCCCGCGAAGTGGTCGGCGACGTAGCGCTCGCCCAGGACGTCTCGCAGTCCGCGATCGGTCACGGCGACGCACCGCTTCCAGCGCGGAGAGGGTGCCTGCTGCCCCATCAACGTCTGGCGGTACAGGGCGAAGTCGGCGTCCACGAACGCCTGGGGCAGCTGCTCGGCGTAGGCGTGCAGCAGCTGCCACTGCAGGTAGGCCCGCAGGGTCCCGATGCCGGCCGCCTTCGTCGCCTTGCCCATCGCGGCGAAGAAGTCCGGAGGGTAGACGTTGAGCGCGCTCATCTGGGCGTTGCCGAGCGCGGCGAAGAAGTCCGTCCACGCGAAGCCGGGGCTGAGCTTGGCCAGCTCGGCCGGCGTCAGCCGGTTGTACATCTTCGCCGGATCCCGCATCTGATCGCGTGGCGTGCTCGCCCGCGCGAGCATCGTCTCGAACGCGACCACGTCCTTGGCCCGCTTGCCCGGCAGACCCGCAGCGGAGAGCACGGTGGCGACGTGCGCGGTGTAGGCCTCCCGCAGCGCCGCGCTCTGTGGGTCCTCGGTCAGGTAGAAGTCGCGGTCCGGGAGCCCCAGACCGCCCTGGGAGAGGTGCACGATGTTGGTGCGCGGGTCCTTGAGGTCGGGACCAATCTCCATCTCGAGCAGCACGGGCGCGCCGAGCAGGTTGAGCTGGCCGGCGACCGAGGCCAGCTGCGAGACCTTCATGCGACCGATCGCATCCAAGGTGGGCTGCAGCGCCTCGAGGCCGGCCGACTCCACCGCCGCTTCGTCCATGCACGCGTCGTAGAAGGAGCCCAGCTTGCCCTCGTCGCCCTCGAGGATCGTGCGCAGCGCCACCTCGTTGCGCTCCATGAGCGTCTGGAATCGACCGTAGCGCGGCTGGTCCGAGGGCAGCTCGGTCGCGTCGATCCAGCCGCCGCAGGCGTAGCGGTAGAAGTCGTCGCAGGGGTTCGCCTCCCCGTCCATGTTCGCCAGGACTTCGGACGCGACGGCCGGCGCGACCTCGGGCCCCTTGCCCGCCGTGGGCTGGGTTGCTCCGTCCCCGGCGGGAGTCTGCGTCTGAGTCTTGCAGCCCACGGTCAGACCGAGGGCCAGGGGAAGGAGCAGCGCGCGATGCATGGCCGCCGACCTTGCCACAGCCCCTCCCACTGCGCGGATGAGCGTTCCCACGCTCTGCGGTGAAACCACGGGCCCCTGCGTCCAAGGCAGCGGTCCCAGACGACGCCCCGGAGCAGCGCTCAGGCCACGTCGTGTCGCCGCACGAACGCGTCCAGGTCCGGCCATTGCGCGGTCAAAAACAGATGGCCGCCCGGCTCGATGCCGCGAGCCGCCTCCAGCGCTCGGACGAAGTCGGTCTGTCGCGACACGCCGCGATAGTCCCCCGAGGATGACCGCTCGAGCGAGAAGGCCTCGATCAGCCGCACGAACCGCAGCTGGCGGGCGGTCAGCAGGTGCTCTGCCCGCGACCATCCCTCCGAGACCAGCGCCAGCACCGCCTCGTCGTCACCGCGACGCGCCTCCAAGATGACGTCGGTCATCAGATGGATGCCGCGTTTGGCCGCCGACGTCGCGGCCTGCGCCCGTGTCCGCCACATCTGCGCCTCGTCGACCCGGCCGCGCAGGGCCTCCGCCATCGCCAACCGGCCCAGCACCAGCGGGTAGTGGGAGCGCAGCGCGCCGGCCGGGCCGATCCACCCGGCGTGCAGCACAGCGGACAGCAGCCCCGCCGCGCGCTCGGGTTCCCCAGACTCGAGGAAGACGACCGCCCGATTGAACACCACCATCGAGTGCAGTCGCGGGGCCCCGCGCGCCTTCACGCACAGCGCGTCGAACTCCGCCGCGGCGCGCTCGAGTTCGCCGGAGAACAGCAGCGCCAGCGCCTCGTCGTTCCGCTGGGCGAGGGCGACGACCCGGCGACGCAGGTAGACACCCCAGCCGAAGATCGCAGCCAGCGAGATCCACATCGCCGCGGGATGCAGCACGACGGTCAGGACCCCGACCGCGGCGCCCAACGACAGCGCCACGGGGAGTCGCCGCGCAATCCGAGACAACTTCCCCACCGGGCGATACCGAGGTTCGCGCGGGAGGAGTGCCTGGTCGAAGCGGACGAGTTCGCCCATGGGGCGCGAGGGGTGTCAGTGGCGGTGGCCGGCGTAGACCGGCGGACGGCCTAGACCGGCGGACAGTTCAAGCGCTCTGCGCTTGCTTCTTGATGATCGCTTCGGCCAGCTCCGGGACGACCTCCCAGACCACCGACTCGATGACGTCGCGGCTGAGCGCGACGAGGGCTTCGGCGACCTTGGGGTCGATTCCCGACGCACCGGCGGCCTTCGACAGACGCTCGAGCATGCCCGGCGTGGGGCTGTCGGCGGCAGCGAACGGAATCGGCACGGCGATCGGAATGACCGACCCGGAGGGGGAGACGCCGGGCTCGGGACGTCGAACCGGGACCGCGGGCTTGGGCATGGCGGGCTTGGGCGCCGCCGCGGCGGGCCGCGGCGCGGGTGCAGGCCGGGGGGCGGGCGCGGGCTTGGGCACGGCGGGCTTGGGCGCCGAAGCGGCCACGGGCGGTGCTGCCGGCGCGGCGGGGCGCGGCGCGGGCGCGGGCTTGGCCGCGGGCTTCGATGCGACAGCGCGTCCCGTCGACTTGGCCTCGGTGCCTGCGGCCGCCGCGACCTTGTCGATCAGATCCTGAGTGTCGAAGGGCTTGGTGATGAATCCATCGGCCCCTACGGCATCGAAACGCGCCTGGTCGACGCCGCCTTGGTTGGAGACCATGAGCAGCACGGGTGTCGACGACGTCGCGGGGTCGCCCTTGAGCGCCTGACAGACGTCGTAGCCGCTGGGCTCGCCGTCGCCGAGCACGGCGTCCACCAAAATGACGTCTGGCGAAAGCTGCTTGGCTCGGGCGACCGCGTCGGAGCCCTTGCTCACCGAGGTCACGTCCGCGTCCTCGGCCGCGAAGGTGATCTTCACGGCCAGTCGCATGGTCTTGCTGTCGTCGATCGCGAGGATCTTTGTGGGCATAGCGCTCCCTGAAGCCCGACAGGCGTACCATGGCGCGCGTGAAGCGGTCAACGAACGCGCCGCCACGATCCATCCAGATCGTGTCCGCGGATCCGATGCCGGCCCGCTCGGCGCCCCGCCGAGATCGGCTCTCGGACCTCTCGGAGCGGCTGATGGCCGACGTGATCCTCTCGCATGCGCCGGGCCAACGCGTGCTGGACCTCGGTCGCGGCAGTCCGCGGTTGACCGAGTGGGTCGAGGATCGTGCCGCCTCGCTGGCCGTCGTCGACGCCGCGGACCTCGGACGCGGACCAGACGTTCACCTCGCCCTGCCGCCGGCGCAGTTCGACCTGGTGTACTGCGTGCGCACGCTTCCCCACCTGGGCCGGGACGAGCAAACCTCCCTCGCCGCCGCGCAGTCCCTGCTGGCCGAGACGGCGCGGGTGCTGCGGAACGATGGAACGGCGCTGATCCAGTTCGACAACCCGCGCAGCCTGTGGGGCTTGTACCTGGGCCTGCGCAACCCGGTGACGATCGTCGAGGGTGGGCCGCTGATGGTGGACACCCACCGCGGCATCACCCGCCTGGACACGCTGGGTCGATTCAAGCGCATGCTGCCGCCCTCGCTGCACCTGACCCGCCTGCACGGGACCCGCATCGCTGCGCAGGTGCCCAGCCTGCTGAGCATCCCGATCGTCGGCCGGATGTTCGAACGCTTCGAGTGGTACGCCCGAGATCGCCGCATCCTCGGCATGTTCGGGGCCCACGTCCTCGTCGAGTTGCGCAAGATCGGCGCCCTCGGCCAGGCCCGGTGACCCGCGAGGCTTCGTGTTATCACCGAGCCATGGCGCCCGCGGCCGCTCGAATCCTGATCGTCGACGACGAACAGGGCATGCGAGAGTTCCTCTCGATCTGCCTGAGCCGGGCCGGGCACAGCTGCAGCGCGGTCCCCTCGGGCGCCGAGGCCATCCGCGTCACCTCCGACCGCCCCTTCGACCTGGTCATCACCGACCTCACGATGCCCGGCGTCGGCGGCATGGAGGTCCTGCGACACGTCTGCGCCCTGCCCAGCGCGCCCATGGTCATCATGATCACCGCGTTCGCGACCACGGACACCGCGATCGAAGCGATGAAGCTCGGCGCGTACGACTACCTGACCAAGCCGTTCAAGGTCGACGAGATCCAGGTCGTCGTGTCACGCGCGCTCGAGCGGCGCTCCTTGGCCACCGAGAACGCGCGGCTCAAGGAAGAACTTCGCGGGGTGCACAGCCTCGATCGGATGATCGGACGCTCCGCGGACATGCTCAAGGTGTTCGAGCTCATCCGCAAGGTGGCGCCGACGCGAACGAACGTCCTGGTCCGGGGTGAATCCGGGACCGGCAAGGAGTTGGTCGCGCGCGCGCTCCACAACCTCTCGGATCGTGCCGAGGGCCCGTTCGTGGCCGTCAACTGCGGCGCCATCCCCGAGAGCCTCATGGAGTCCGAGCTGTTCGGGCACGTCAAGGGAGCCTTCACCGGGGCCAACGCGTCGCGCGAGGGCGTCTTCGCCGCGGCCAACGGTGGCACCTTGTTCCTCGACGAGGTCGGGGAGCTTCCGCTGACCATGCAGGTCAAGCTGCTGCGCGCCCTGCAGGAGCGCCGCGTTCGGCCGGTCGGCGGCGACCGAGAGGTCGAGGTCGATTGCCGGATCGTCTCGGCCACCAACCGGGACCTCGAGGCGGCGATCGAGTCCAACGAGTTTCGCCAAGACCTCTACTTCCGGCTCGACGTGGTGCGCGTGGTGCTGCCCGCGCTTCGGCACCGGACCGAAGACATTCCGCTGCTCGTCGAGCGCTTCTTCAAGCGGATCAAGCAGGAGATGGGTCGAGATCTCCAGCGCGTCAGCCCCGCGGCGATGGACTGGTTCCTGCGCTACCCCTTCCCCGGCAACGTCCGGGAGCTCGAGAACCTGGTCGAGCGGGCCGTGGCGCTGGAGACCAGCGACGTGCTCACCGCCGTCAACCTGCCGCCGATGCGGGCCGCGCACGACCGGCGCGACCGCGATCCCGGGCCCCTCGTTGACCGAAGACGGCGTCGACCTCGACGCCGCCATCGCGGACGTCGAACGCCGGCTGATCAAGGAAGCCCTCTCCAAGACCCATGGCGTCCGCAAGGAGGCCGCCAAACTGCTCGGGGTCAGCTTCCGGTCGCTGCGATACCGCCTCGAGAAGCTCGGGATCGAAGTGTCCCGCGCTCGGGATGCTGCCGACTCCTGAGCGACAGTATCGGCCCCCCCTGCCCCCGGTGACAAATCGCGGCACCGCGAGGACTGACGCTCTGCGTCACCGCCCTTCGCAGGTCGCCGAGAACCCGCGAAGCAGGAGTTGGCACGAGATGTGCTCTACCTCGCGGTGATGCGACGCCTTTCCACGACGAGCGGCCCGACGCGGGGTTCGCTCCCTTCGGCTCGGGGCTTCACCCTCATCGAGCTGATGGCCGTCGTGACGATCCTCGGGCTCCTGGCCGCGGTCGCGATCGGGGCCTACACCCGGCAGGTCCGCAACGCGCACAAGAGCCAGGTCATCGCGGACGTCTCGCAGATCTCGCTGCGCCAGAAGAACTACCTCGCCGTCGCCGGCCACTACGCCAGCTCCACCAACTGCGAGGGCACCACGTGCACCTACCCTCTGGCGGCGGACATCACCGCTGCAGGCACGGAGGTCCCGTGGGACATCGGCGACGCGGGCTACACCTCCGCCGGTGCGGCCGACGGCGAGTTCTTCCGCGGCGGTGGAAACCTGCACGGCTTCGACGCCCTTCGCTTCATGCCCGAGGGGGGCCGCAGCTACTGCGGATACGCCACGATCTCGGGACACGGCACCGACGCCATGGTCGCAGAGAACGCGGACGAGCCACCCAGCGCGACCCTGGCCGACCAGGTGTTTCCGGACGACTCCGACGCCTTCTTCGCCCGCGACTGGTTCTACACCTACGCGCTGTGCGACTTCGACCAGGACACGACCTACTGGGCCTTTACCTCGGCCCACTTCACCTCGGACGTCAACTACGGGACCGACGAGACGCTGACCTACCTCGAGAACGAATAGGCCTACGCGCCGGGCCCAAAAGCGGCGAGAGCTTCAAAGACACGGGAACAACGGACAGGGGAAACACAATGTATCTGGACATTCAACGACTCAAGAAAGCACGCGGCTTCACCCTCATCGAGCTGATGATCGTGGTCGCCATCCTCGGCATTTTGGCCGCCATCGCAATTCCGGCGCTCACCAAGTACATGCGCCGCTCGAAGACCTCCGAGGCTCGCGTCCAGCTCGCCAAGATGTTCGACGCCACGTCGTCCTTCTTCAACGAGGAGCACGTCGAGCGCGGTCAAACCGGCCTCATCGGCAACGGCGCGGCCATCCAGGACCTCGCACCGCACCGGTGCCCGCACCCCTCGGCCACCCCCGCGGGCGGCGCAGCCGGAACCACGCCGGCGCTGGCCCTCAACTGCAACACCGGGCCTGGCGGTCGCTGCATCCCCTCGCAGGGCGGCGCTGGTGCGGGCTACTACGAGATCGACCTGTGGAGCGACGGTGGCAACGGCGTCTGGGACCAGCTGAACTTCCAGCAGGAGCAGGGCCACTACTTCCACTACAACTTCGTCGCCTCCAACGCTGAAACCGGCTACGGCGAGTGTCAGTTCACCGCCCAAGCGTTTGCCGACCTCGACGACGACGGTGTCTTCTCGACCTACGAGCGCTCCGGCGCCGCCGACCAAAACGGTGTCAACGGCGCGGCGGGTCTGTACATCGACCAAGAAGTGGAATAAGCGCATCCCTTCATGACGAGGGCGGCGGGCCTAGGCCTGCCGCCCTTTTCCTTTGGTTCGTGTCCGACTATCGTGGTCCCCGATGGCGGTCACTCAGCGCGTGTCGAGGCTGCTCATGGTGGCCGTCGCCGTGTGCACGGGCTGGTCGGCGAGCACGGTGCGAGGCTCCCTCTCACAGGTTCGCAGCGACATGCCGGACGATGTGGACGTTCTGTACGTCCCCGCAGCCCCCTACCTGCGCCCGATGAGCCTGGGCTACCGCGAGGCGCTCGCCGACCTGCTGTGGGTCCGGGCGCTGGTGTTCGGCGGCGCGAGCATCGGCGAGGTCGAGGCCACGGCGGTGGGTCGGTACACCTTCGCGATCGCTGGCCTGGCGCCTCGTTTTCCCCGCGTCTACCACTGGGGGGGCGTCACGGCGGTCTACGGCGGCGCGCGAGTGAACCGCGACATGGTCGACACCAGCATCGCGATCTACCGCGCGGGGCTGGAGCAGTTCCCCGAGAGCCACACGCTGCTGTACGGGCTGGGCATGCTGCTCACCCACCAGGTGGGCTCGACGCCCGGGTACAGCGACGCCGAGCGCGAGGCCGCGCGTGCCGAGGGCACCACCCTCATCCGCCGCGCCGCCGCCTTCGGCGCGGACCCGCTGGTCCGGCAGTACGCAGCGACGCTCGTCGCCGAGAACGCCGGGCCGACCCTCGCGCGGCAGTTTCTCGAGTCCGAGCTCGCCCAGGCCGAGGACGCCGACTACCGCCGGATGCTTCGCAAGAAGCTCGACGACATCGGCGCGGGCGCCTCCGTCGAGGCGGTGGAGCGGGTCCGTCGGCGCTTCTCCGCCGCGCACCGGGCACGGGCACCCTACGTGCCCGACGCGTTGTTCACGGTCATCGAAGACACCGCCGCTGCGCCGGTGCCTTCAGACTGAGCCGCGGCCCCCGTCGCGCGTTCTTCAGGCCGGGAGCTCGGACGGCTCACCCGCCGCGGACGATCGCCGACGACCCGTCGCCGACGTCGACGAACTTGGTGACGCTCTTGCCGTTGGCCCAGCGGAAGACGACCTTGTGGCGACCGGGCGTCACCGGGACTCGGCTCAGGGGCGTGTTCCCCTTGGCGACCCCGTCCACGAACACCTTGGCGGGGGCAACGCCGGCGAGCGTCCCGATCCGCAAGGTCGCGGTCTTGGCCTGCGTCTGGGGGGGCGTCGAGCTCGGCGGGGGTGTTCGCTTCTTCTTCGGCGGCGAGGGCCGGGGCTTCGAGACCGGACTCGGCGCGTCGCTGGTGTCGGTGGCCGGTGTCGGTGCGGGACGACCCGCGTCCGCGATCGAATCGTCTCGGGTGAGCGTGATCGCGACCTTCTCGGTGTCGGAGCCGTCGAAGGGCAGCTCTTGGCGACGACTCTTGTAGCCGCGCAGCACCGCCTCCACCTCGTACTTCACCCCGGGCACCCGGGTCAGCTTGTACTCGCTGCCGCCGGCTCCCATGGGGGTCGCCTTGCCGTCGGTGAGCAGGTTGACGGCCGCGCCCTTGGGATCGGTCTCGAGGATGAGGGTGACGTCGCGGTGCTGGAGCTTGAACTCCATGGGCAGCGCGGTCGTCGACAGCACGAACTCCTTTTGGAGCGGCAGGTACCCGTCCTTCTTCACCGTCAGGGTGTGCTTGCCGACCTGGAGGTCGGTGACGATCACCGGCGAGTCGCCCTCCCGGGCCTTGTTGTCGACGAAGACCTGAGCGTCGGGCGGGGTGACGCTGACCGTCACCGCGCCACCTGCAGCGGCGGCGGCCGGTGCGTCGGGAGCTCGGGCGGGGGTCTCCGTGCCGCCGCCGCCTCCGGCGGCGCTGCTCGCTGCCACCGTCGTCTCCGTGTCGCGGTTGAGGACCAGGTACGCCCCAAACCCAGCGACCAGCAGGACGATGACCGCGACGAGGATCCCGATGATCGCCCCGGTGGTCCCCTTGTTCGCGGGCCGCTCGTCGTAGTCGATCGTGGCGGGCGCGACCTCTGGGCCGTGCGGACCCTGCGGACCAGCGTGTGGACCGTGCAGACCCTGCGGACCGCCGTGAGGACCAGCGTGCGGACCGTGCAGACCTTGCGCGGACATCGGCGCGGACATGCTGGCGCCGGGGGCGGGTGCGCCGGGCATGCTCGTGGCGGCCATCGGCGCGGGCGCGGGCTGCTGATGGATGGGGGCCGGCGCGTGCTGCTGATGAATGGGGGCCGGCGCGTGCTGCTGATGGACGGGCGCCGGCTGGGGGTCTGCGGACGGCGGGACGACGGTCACCGAGGCGCGTGGCTGCGGCGCCTCGTCGGCCGGGCTGGGCTGCGGTGCCGCGATGGCGCCCCCGATGACCGGCTCGTCGCGGTTCTCGCCGGGCGTCGCGACCCGGTTCCCACCCCCGCCGGCTCCGGCGCCACCGGGGCTCTGGGGGCCTTCATCGTCGAAGAGCCGGGTCTCGAGTTCGTCGTCGTCCCAATCGAACTCGGCGTCCTGGTCGACCGCGGCGTAGCTCGAGGTCGACGCGGGTCGGGCTTTGGGTTTGGGTCGCGCCAGCGGGACCGCCGACGCGCGCTCCAGGGACGAACCCACGGGAATGGTGGGGTCGTCCCGGCGCTTGGACCCCGGCGGCGGCGGAAGGTTGGCGCGGGAGTTGCCCATCGCCATCGTCTTGCGCTTGACCTTGCGGTTGGGCATTGGCGGCCCGATCGGGACCGACTGATGGGCAGCGGTCGGCGGTGAGGGCGTGCGCTGAGGCGGGGCCGCGCCAGCCCCCGAAGCCCGGGGTCGCGCGCCTCGGGGCGGAGGCGGAGGCGGAGGCCCGGAGCTTGGCGGCGGCGGCGGCGGTGAGCTGCCGCCGGGCATCATCATCGTCTTGCGCTGCCGTCGCGGGCCGGGGGTGCCGGTGTCGTTGGCGCCCGCGGTCGGCGTCTCGAACATTTCAGGCCGAAGCGAGGCCTGCGCCTTGTCCTTCTCCTTCTCCAGCTCGATCTCCCGCGCGTACTGGGTCCGCATCCAGCCGGCAAGATCCTTGCGGCTGTAGAACATGCCCTGCGCGAACATGAACGCCTGCAGCTCGTCGTGCAGCTCGATCGAGGACTGGTAGCGCTGCTCGGGCTCTCGCGCGAGCGCCTTGTAGATGATGTTCTCGAGCGGCTTGGGGATCTCGGGGTTGAGCGATGTCGGCCGGGGAACGTCGACCGCCCGCACCTTCTCCAAGGTCGCGAAGTCCGTCTCGGCCTGGAAGAGTCGGTGGCCGGTCAGCGTCTCGAACAGCACCACGCCGACCGAGAACACGTCGCTGCGGCGGTCCAGGGGCATACCTCGCACCTGCTCGGGCGACATGTAGCCGAACTTGCCCTTGAGAATCCCCGCCTGGGTCCGTGAGGCCCGCCCCGCCGCTTTCGCGACGCCGAAGTCGATCAGCTTCACTTCGCCCTCGAACGACACCAGGATGTTCGGCGGGGACACATCGCGGTGGATGATGTTCAGGGGGCGCTGATACTTGTCCTTCTTGTTGTGCGCGTAGTCCAAGCCCTCGCAGATCTTCATGATCACGTAGCAGACCTGCGGGACCGGCATGGGCTTACCGGCTTGCTGCCCCTTCTGAAAGATGGCGCGAAGGTCTCGCCCGGCGATGTACTCGAGCGCGATGTAGAAGCTGTCCTGCTCGTTGCCGAGGTTGTAGATCTGGGCAACGTTGCCGTGGGCGAGCTGGACGGCGATCTTCGCCTCGTCCTTGAACATCGCGATGAACTCGTCATCTTCGGCGACGTGCGGGAGGATGCGCTTGACGGCGACCGTACGCTCGAATCCCTCGACGCCGTACTCCTTGGCCTTGTAGACCTCGGCCATGCCCCCCACGCTCACCCGCTCGAGAAGCAGGTAGGGACCGTATTTGCAGGGCAGTTTCAACGGGGGTCACTCCAGCTGGATGATGCACGGATGAAAGCGGACTTCGCGCGCGCGAGTACGCTCCGCTCTGGGCCGCATTATAACCACAGGCACGGAGATTTCGCAGACAACACCGCCCCCGGGGGTGCGGTCGTTCCGCCCTCCCGCTGCTTCCGCTCCGCTCGCCTGGTTCCGCCGTAGATTACGCACGAGTTCGGTGCAACGATCGACGACGAGGGTCGATGGTATGATCATGGAGACCGCTGCATGAGTCCAGGCGACGACGACCACGACCTCGGTATCGGGGCAATCGAGCGAAACGGCACGTCTGACGCCGCGCACGGGCCTGACGGCACGGACGCGGTGTCGGGGAGCGGCGAGACGGAGGCGATCACCTCGGCAAGCGCGCCCGACGCGCTCGCAGATTCGAGCGCGGTGAGCGCCGCTGGCGATGCGGGGGCGATCGATTCCACAGGCGATGTTCAAGGGATCGACGAGATCTCGGCCGATCTGGCCGCGGGGGCGATCAGCCCGGCGCAAGCCCAGGCTCGCCTCATCGAGCAGGTCGTCGCCAGTCAGCTCCCCGAGGGCGCCGACCCCGTCACGCTCGACGCGGTCCGCGAAGAGGTCACGGCGCTGCTGGCGGACGATCCGCTGATCGCGGCGCTGCTCGATCCCCGCCGGTGAACCGGAGCCAGAGCCCGGAGCCAGCGTCCCCAGACTCCTGCCCAGACTCCTCCGCAGGTACCTCCGCAGACACCTCCGGAGCCAGCCCCCGGAGACTAGGCCGACTTCTGCAGACCGTCCGGGGTGTCATCCGGCGAGCCGGACACGCGGCGGTCGAGCAGCTTCTGGACCGCCGGCGGCATCTCGATCCGACGACTGTCGAAGCGGCTGAGCGCGTCCGCGAGCAAGTTGACCCGCTCCGGCGTCCGAAGACGTCGGTCGATGATGATCCGGTATTCGCCTCGAACCCGACAAAGGCCCCCTGCCCCGCTGACCACCCCGGCCATCGGCTCGTAGCTCACGCGGACCCCGAGTTCCTCGGCGACGCGCTCTAGCTCGCGCAGTTGTTCAGCAACCTTCATCGAAACCCGACGCTCGCAAGATGCACGATGTCCGATGCATCGCACAAGGCCGCACTGGCCCGAGAACCCCGCTTTGCGGGCACAAAGCGACGGATTCAGCGCTTTCGATCTCCGCTGGTGGAGCGATCGCGGGGCGATCACCCATGCGCGCTGGCGATCGGCACCGTGAAGTGCATCGCCGTGCCGACGCCCGGCTCGCTCTCCACCCAGACGTCGCCTCCGTGGGCTTTCACCAGGTTCTTCACGATCGAAAGACCGAGCCCAGCACCGCCGTGCTCACGGGTTGGGCTGGCATCGACCTGGTAGAAGGCCTCGAAGATCTTGGGCAGCTGCTCGGCCGCGATGCCGATCCCCTGGTCGCGAACGGTCACCCGAACCGCGTCCTCGGCCTCTTCGCCGAACAGCGTCTCCTCGCGAAACGGCTTGCGAATGGGCGCCGGAGTCGCCGAGACGACGATGGATCCGCCCGGCTTGCTGAACTTGATGGCGTTGCCGATCAGGTTCTGAAGCACGCGCTGGGTCTTCTCCGCATCGATGAGGACCGCGGGCAGGCCACCGTCGGCCGGGAGCTGGACGTCGATGCGCACCGAAGCCGCGTCGGCCGTCGGGCGAAGCGTCTCGACCGCGCGCCCCACCACGCCAGGCAGCGACTGGGCCTCGAGGTCGAGCCGGAGCGTGCCGACCTCGAGCTGCGACATCTCGAGCACGTGCGAGATCAGGGTGAGCAGCTCCTCTCCGCGATCGAGGATCGTCTGCACGTACTCGGACTGCTCCTCGTTGAGCGGCCCGCCGAGACCCTCGAGCAGCATCTCGGAGAACCCGATGACCGAGGTCAGTGGCGTGCGAAGCTCGTGCGAGACGGTCGCGAGAAAGTTGCTCTTGAGCTTGTCGAGCTCGCTGAGATGCGCGACCGCTCGCTCGAGCTCGGCGTTGCGCTGGCTCATCGCAGCGTGGGCCGACTGCGACGAGGCCAGGTGCATCTCGGAGGTCACCCACGTCGCGTACCCCGCCTGCAGCAGCATCGCGACCACGCCCGAGAGCGCGTCGGGCAGGCCGACGTCGGGGCGCGATGACCGGCCGATCCCGGGGTCGGTGCCTTGGGCGACGACGAGCACCCCCACCCGGTCGGTCCCGGCGTAGACCGCACGGACCTCGAACAGCGCCTCAGCGATGCGGAAGGTCGAGGCCGATCCACGCTGCACGGTCGCGGCGGCCTCGGGCGGGAGCTGCTCCCACGACGCCATCGGCCCCTCGTCGGCGTGGACGCCCGCAAACAGCGTCCCGTCCCGCGCGAACAGTGCGATCCCCAGCGCACCCGACGACAGGAACGGCCGAAGCGTCCGCGACAGGTCGTCGGCCCGCATGAGGTCCGACAGGGGCGGGACCCGATCGGGAATGCCTACCGGCACGCGCGTCCCGCTCACGAACCTCCGTTGGGCCGAATGAAGGCCCCCGAGGCGGTCGGGTCACTCGGGTCGCCGACGTCCAGCAGCGCGCGCATGTGGGCCATGAACTCGTCTCGTTCGACGCCGAACTTCTCTCGCAGCGCGTAGCGATGCTCGAGCTTGGACCAGGTCAACTCCGCTAGACCCAAGAAGGTCTCGGCGACCCCGGTCCCAGCGATCGCGGTCGCCGTGAAGACCGGCTCCTTGCCCTTGGATGCGATGCGCGCGACCTCGTCATCGGAGCGGATGCCCGGGAGGTCGCGCTTGTTGAACTGGATCACGATCGCGGCTTCATCGACCGCGATCCCGTTCTCGGTGAGGTTGCGTCGGAGGTCGGCGAAGCTCTCGTTGTTGCTCCGCGTCTGGGCGACCTGGGAGTCGGCGATGAAGGCGACGCCGTCCGCCCCCTGCAGCACGATACGACGCGTGGCCGCGTGCATGACCTGCCCGGGCACTGTGAACAGCTTGAGCTTGATGTCCAGGCCGCCGCGCGTGCTGAAGCGCAGCGGGAGCAGGTCGAAGAACAGCGTTCTGTCGTCTCTGGTGTTGAGGGTCAGCAGATCGCTGGCCGTTTGCTGACCCATCATCAGGTGCAGCTGCTGCAGGTTGGTCGTCTTCCCGCTCAGCGCAGGGCCGTAGTAGACCAGCTTGAGAGTCACCTCGCGGTGCTGGATATCGATGAAGACCATGATCGTCCGCGTGAAGCTGGGCCCTCCAAGGGTAGTACAGCCGTGGCGGAAGCCGAAGCGGCAACGACCCTCCAATGCAGGCCGCGCTCTACTCCTGCCGGTCGGGGAACCCCGCCCGCTGCGCACCGCGGCGGGGCAGGGCCGATGCCAACGCGCTCCGCTCCTCCAGCTCGCGCAGCGTCGCGCGAACGTTGGGGTCGGCGCTCAGGGGGGTCTCGATGATCACCGAGACCAGCTGGTCGCCCCGTCCGTGCTTGCCAGGCACGCCCTTGCCCCGTAGCCGAAGCTTGGTCCCGCTGCGAATCCCCGCGGGGATGTCGAGGCTGACCGGACCATCCACCGTAGGGATCTCCACCGAGCACCCCAGCGCGGCCTCGGTGAGGCTGACGAAGAGTTCACACCGAAGGTCGGTCCCGCGCCGCTCCAAGAACGGGTCGGGGCTCACGCGGATGGTCACCTTGAGGTCGCCGGCCTCCCCTTCGAACCGTCCAGGCTCCCCCTGGCCGGGCAGGATCTTCTGGGCGCCGCTCTCGACGCCCGGCTGCAGCGTGACCGTGAAGGCGCGCTTGGCCCGGCGCTTGCCGAAGCCCCGGCACGTCTCGCACGCATCCTCCTGCAGCAGCCCGGTGCCGTCGCAGCGACCGCATCGCGTCCAGGGCGCGAACAGTCCGTCGCCCTTGAGCTCGCCCCTGCCCCCGCACACGCCGCAGGTCTGCGGCGGCTTCCCGCCGGCCGCAGTTCCGGTGCCGGCGCAGGTCTCGCACGGCCCCATCGCCTCGAAGGTGATGTCGTGGCTGCCCCCGCGCACCGCTTGCTGCAGCGTGATGCTCAGGGTGTAGCGAAGGTCTCGGCCTCGACGCCGCTCTCGCCGGCGGCTCCGAAACACGTCACCGAACACGTTCTGCAGCAGATCCTTGGGGCTCTGACCCGCCTGGACGCCGGCCAAGTCGAGCCCTCCGCCGAGTCGGGCGGCCGTATCGTGGCGGGCCCGTTTGCGCGGGTCCGAGAGGACAGCGTAGGCCGAGTTGATCTGGCGAAAGCGATCCTGCGCCGCCGCGTCGTCGGGGTGACGATCCGGATGGAACTGCAGAGCGAGCCGCCGATAGGCCTTCTTGATCTGCTCGGCGTCTGCACTTCGCTCGACGCCGAGCACTGCGTAGGGGTCGTTGGCCATGCACGTTCGAGGGTCGCGCTCAGTCCTGCCCGGACTGAGACATCATGGCTTCGTAGATCTGGTGCGAGGAGTTCTCGAGCGCCGCGAGCGCATCTCGCAGGGAGTCTGCGCTCCCCGCACCCGACAGCAGCGCCTCGAGCCGCTCGGTGTCCGCGACGATGTCGGCGCGGTCGACCGCGCCCAAGAGGCTGCCATAGGCCTCCAGCGATCGCTTGCAGGTGTAGACCAGGGTCTCGGCCCGGTTGCGAAGCTCGGCGGTGTCCTTCTTGACCGCGTCCTCGTCCTTGCGAGACTCGGCCTCGACCCCGAGCGCCTCGATCTCCTCCTCGGTCAGTCCCGAGGTGGGCGTGACGCGACACGACGACTCTCGCCCCGTTCCGAGATCCTTGGCCGAGACGCTGAGGATGCCGTCGGCATCGATGTCGAACGTGACCTGAATCTGGGGGACGCCGCGCGGGGCTGGCGGAATGTCGGTGAGCTGGAACCGCGCGAGGCTCTGGTTGTCCTCGACCATGTTTCGCAGACCCTGCGCCACGTGCACATTGACGACGGGCTGGTTGTCGACGGTGGTGCTGAAGACCTGGGTCTTCTTGGTTGGAATGGTGGTGTTGCGCAGGATGAGGGGCTCGAACACGCCGCCTTGGGTCTCGACGCCGATGTGCAGCGGGACCACGTCCAGCAGGAGGACATCCTTCACCGACCCTTCGAGGACCGCGCCTTGAATGGCGGCCCCGGCCGCGACGACCTCGTCGGGATTGACGCCCTGGTTGGGCTCCCGACCGAAGAACTCCTTCACCTTCGCCTGGACCAGCGGCATGCGCGTCTGGCCTCCGACGAGCAGCACGTCGTCGATGTTGCCGACCTCCAACTCCGCGTCCGCGAGCACCTGGCGGCAAGGCTCGAGCGTCCGCTCGATGAGGCTCTTGGTGAGCTCCTCGAGCTTGCGCCGGCTCAGCGTCCGCGAGAAGTGCATCGGCTGCCCGTTGCGTGCGGCGATGAAGGGCAGGTTGATCTCGGACTCGACCGACCAGGAGAGCTCCTGCTTGGCCTTCTCTGCGGCCTCCTTGAGGCGCTGCGCGGCCAGCTTCTCGGTGCGGAGATCGAACTCGTTCTCGGCGAGGAACTCGTTCGCGCACCAGTTGACGACCGCGTTGTCGAAGTCCTCTCCGCCCAGGAACGTATCCCCCGCGGTGGCCAGCACTTCGAACACGCCGTTGCGCATCTCGAGCAGCGAGATGTCGAAGGTGCCCCCGCCGAGGTCGTAGACGGCGACGGTCTTGTCTTGCCCTTTGTCGTGCAGTCCGTAGGCGAGCGTGGCCGCGGTGGGCTCGTTGATGATGCGCTCGACCGTCAGGCCGGCGATCTTGCCCGCGTCCTTGGTGGCCTGCCGCTGGTTGTCGTTGAAGTAGGCCGGGACCGTGACGATGGCGCGCGTGATCGTCTCGCCGAGGTAGGCCTCGGCGGACTCCTTCATCTTCGTCAGCACCGCGGCGCCGATCTCCGAGGGCGAGTACTTCCGGTCCCAGATCTCGATCCACGCGTCCCCGTTGTCGGCGGCGGTCAAGGCGTAGGGCAGAAGCTTGCGCAGCTCCTCGATCCGCACGTCTTCGAGCTTCAGCCCGATCAAGCGCTTGGCGGCATAGACCGTATTGGTGGGGTTGGTCATCGCCTGGCGCTTGGCGATCTGCCCGACCAGGCGCTCCCCCTCTTCGGTGAAGGCGACCACCGATGGCGTGGTGCGGCTGCCCTCGGCGTTGGCGATGATCTGCACCTCGCCCCCGGCCATGATCGCCACGCACGAGTTCGTCGTGCCGAGGTCGATCCCGATGATGCGCCCGCCCGCCATCGACGCCTAGTCCTCTACTGCCTCGGCTGCCGAATCCTCGGTCGCCGCCCCGGTCGAGCCTGCGCCGGCGACGATGACCCGCGCGGGCCGAAGCAGGCGGCCCTTCATCTGGTAGCCCTTCTCGAACTCTTGAATCACCACGCCGGGCGGATGATCGGGGCTGTCGAACTGCTGCAGCGCGTCGTGCATCGCGGGGTCGAAGACCTTGCCGACGCTGTCGAGCGGCTCGATTCCGTTGCGCCCCAGCGCGGCGAGAAACTCCTTGCGGACCATCTCGATGCCCTGGACCAGGTTGCGGACGTTCTCGGCGTTGTCGTCCGAGGCGCCCGCGGCGGTCGGTTCGGCCACCCCCAGGGCGCGCTCGAGGTTGTCCAGCACCGGGAGGAACGCGGGCAGGAGATTCTGGGCGGTGCGTAGCGCCTGGTCGTCCAGCTCCTTCTTGGAGCGCTTCTTGAAGTTCTCCAGGTCCGCCAGGGCGCGCAGCCACTTGTCCTTGGTGGCCGCGATCTGCTCCTGCAGCGACGCCACGCGCTCCCGAAGCGCGGTGACCTCCGCATCTTGCGACCCGCCGCCGCCCTCGCCCGCGTCGTCATCGATGTCGATGACGTCGTCGTCTTCCCGAATGTCCTGCACGACCGCCTCTGCCTCGGCCATGGTCTTGTCGATCTCGGCGGAGAGGTTGTCCTTGCCGGGACTTTGCTCGTCGTTCCCTTGCGTCATCGTGGTCTCTTCGGTCGTGCTCGGCAGAAGCTTTGCGTGGAAGGGCCCAAAGCCTCAGAACCGCAGGGTCTCACGCCGCAGGGCCCGATTCAGGTTCGCCTGAATCCCCGAGCGCGGCGAGCGATCGCGCGGCGTACTCTACCAGAGGAATGGCGCGGGCGTAATCCATGCGCTCGAAGCCCAGGAGCGCCACGATTCCCGTCTCGGAGTGCCCGGCGGCGGCGCTGTCTTGCTGCGCCGCGCCGTCGCTGCGCTCGGGCGTCGGGAGCCGCGGGATCGGCAGTCGACAACCGACGACGGAGACACGCACCGGGTGTGCAGGGCCGTCGGGGCGACCGAGCGCCGAGCGCCCCAGCGGAACCCCGACGCGAACCTGCGCCCGGCCCGACTCGCTCCCCAGCCGCCCCTCGGGGCTCGCGGGGACAAGCTGACAGAGCACCTCCGCGAGTCGCTGGTAGTCCTCGAGCAGGCCCAAGAGCTCGCCGAGCCCGTCGGAGGTCACGGCCTCCACCGCCAGCGTCCCCTGCCCGCTGACCTGCAGCCAGAGCGGATCGAGGGACGCTCCGGCACACACGATGAGCCCCAGCCGCAGCGCCTCGGCGAGCGCGCGGTCGACCCGGGCCTGCCCGGCCTGCTGCTGGGCGCGCAGCTGCGTGAGCGCCTCGTCGAGCGTCCGCCCCGAGCACAGCGCACGAAGCTTGCTCTGCAGCGTCCGCACCTGGCGGTCCGCGGCGCCCGGGTCGTCGGGATCCTCGTCCAGGGACTCGACCGAGACCGTCCGCATCACGGTGGCGCCATCGCCGAAGCCCAGCACCACCAGCGCGCGCGGCAGCACCAGCGGTGCGACGTCGACCGTCTCGATCCGTCCCCCCCGCGCGCTGCCCACGAAGGACACCGCGACGCATCCGGCAACCTCGCTGAGCACCTGCGAGGCCACCCGCACCTCGTCGCCCACCGAGTGACCCGCGGCCGCGAGCCCCCGGTCGAGAACGGTCGCCAGCTGCGGCGACAGGCGCGTGCCCTCGGACAAGGACGCGACGTAGTGCTCCAGGCCGACCCGGGTGGGGCACCGCGCGGAGCTGTGGTGCGAGCGCTGCAGCAGCCCGTCGCGCTCGAGCACCGCGAACTCCTGCCGCACGGTCGCCGAGGACCAGGGGAAACCGTGCATCTTGACCAAGCGGCCCGAGGATGAAGGCTCTCCGGTCAGGATGTAGTCGCGACATACCGCGAACAGCAAGCTCTGCTGACGGGGCGTGAGCGACGGCGACCTCTCCATCGGGAACAGGATAGCAAGCGCAGCCGCTTACAACACGTCCGCTGCGATATCATCGTGGTGCAGCCAGCGCCCCGGGGCGACCGCGATCGTGCCCTCCGTCAGCCGAATGTTGCCCCGGGAGAGGGACTTGGCGACCCGGGCCTCCAGCCAGGCACGATCTCGGCCGATCCGCGTCAGCAAGCCCTCGATCTTCACGCCCTGCAGCCGCCGCAAGGCCAGCCACAGCGCCTCGCGGGCGCACGCCTCGCCGCTGAGGGTCTCGCGCTGCGGGGGGTGCCCGTCCCACCATGCCTGCCCACGTGGGTTGGTCGTACGCACCACGGCGGCGCCCTCGTACCGGGCGGAGGCTGCCGAGGGCCCGACCCCGACGTAGTCCCGCCCGCACCAATATCCGGTGTTGTGCTGCGCGTCGGCGCCCGGCCGGGCGTAGCTGGCGACTTCGTAGTGCTGCAGCCCGGCGGCTTCGAGCAGCGCCTCACAGGCCAGCAGGGCGTCGGCCGACGTGTCCGCCCGAGGCAGGCGCCGCACGCCTCGCTCCACGAGCCGCTCCCAGGGCGTGCCCGGCTCGATCGTCAGCGCGTACACCGAGACGTGGTCGACGCCCAAGGACACCGCGGTCTCGACCTCCCGCTGCAGCCCCTCCAACTGCTGTCCAGGCCACCCGACGATGAGGTCGACGGAGACCTTCAGCCCCTGATCTCGCGCGCGCGACACCGCGGCCTGTGCTTGCGCCGGCGTGTGCGCGCGCCCCAGCTGCCGCAGTCCCTGCGCGTCGAAGCTCTGAACGCCCAGCGAGATCCGATCCACGCCGCCATCGCTGCAGGCGCGCAGGTGGGCCTCATCGGCGTGCTCGGGGTTGAACTCCACCGTCCACTCCACGCAGGCGCCGGTCTGCCACGTCGATCCGATCCACCGCAGCAACCCCTGCAGGTCCTGCGGGGACAGCACGCTGGGCGTGCCGCCGCCGACGTACACGGTGTGGGCCGGATCGCCGCGCCGCGCGTCGATCCGCGCCTCGAGCTCCGCCTGCAGCTGCTCGAGCAGCGCTCGGCCGTCGGGTCGGGCGTCGACGCGAAAGTCGAAATCGCAGTACGGACATGCACGCGCGCAGTACGGAACGTGCACGTAGACCCCGAAGGCAGGCCCGCCCCCAGGAGCGGCGCCTGGACTGGGCTCGGACCCCCCGGCCTGGGGACCCCCGGCCTGGGGACCCCCGGCCTCAGGAGGGGATGAGTTCACCGACGGCATCCCCAGGGGGCAGGTCGTCGTAGATGTCGACCGACCCATCGGGGCGCACCGCGGCTGCGATCCCGCGCCACCACCACGGTGGCAGCGCGTCCATGTCGACCCCGTTGCTCTGCAGCAGCGACGTCTGCTCTTCGAGCGTCTCGAGCATCGAGGGGTGGAACGGCTGCCCGCGACCCCGCAGCTGGGCACCGAGCCACAGGGAGCTGCGCAGCGGCGTGCTCTCTTCGACATCCTCGACCAGGCGAGAGAACGCGCGGCGAACGACGCTGACGTCGGGAAACTCGAAGAGCTGCGTCGACGCCGAGACCTCGAGACCTGCGAGCAACGAAAGGCGCGCCGTGAAGCCCGTCAGCAGCTGCGACTGGATCGGAAGCACCGCGCCTGCACCCTGGACGACGTCCGAGCGCACCAGACACACCGCCTCCAACGGGGTCGCGTACACGAAGCTGACCTGCCCGGACTGCGACAAACCCAGGCCCGCGCGGACCATCCAGCGCGCGAACGCCGGGTCGAGCAGCTCGCTGGCTTCGGCCCTCGACTCGAGCACGCGCTCCAGCGCAGCGGGCGTCAGACACACCTTGATGACCAGCCGAGAGCCGTCGACCGGCGCGTAGTCGCCGAACACCTCGAAGGCCGCGATCTTCTTCCAGGCTTCGAGCTGTGCGGTTCCGTTGAGCATGATGACGAGGCGTAGGGCGAAGGGGGGCCGGCGGCTACTTGGCCGTGACCAGAGTATAGGCGAGATAGGCGAACCCCAAGAGGACGACGATGCCGACGATCCACGCCCACGCGACGCCGCCGCGCTCCCGACGGACGACGCTCTGCCCGAACCCGGTCGTGTTGTCCGACACCGGGGTCAGGGGACCGGTGGTCAGCATGGGCCCCTGCGCGCCGGTGTGGCCGGCGGTGCGCAGGCGGGGTCGGCTCCCGGTGGGCGGCCGGCGGCGTGGGGCGGCCCCCTCGGTCGGGGCGTGATCGGGTCCCCCGAGCACATCCGAGCCATCCGGGCCATCGGGGCCGAGTGCGTCGACGGGAATCGCCCGGTGCATGCCCGAGCTGGCGGGGCGCTTGGATGCCGGGGCGGCCACGGGCTCGGGCGGCACCACGGGGTGTGCTCCGGACTCGTCGAACTTCCCCTGGCCCACGAGCGCCTCGAGGTTGCCGATGGTCAGCTGCCGCGCGCGTCGCCGCTTGGGCGACGCGTCGACGGGGCGCGTGACCTCGAGCTCGCGCGCCCAGGCGGGCGCGTCTTCGTCCTGCGCCGAGACGGACTCGAACTGGTCGAAGTCCAGCGCGTCGTCCTCGAGGTCGTCGTACATGTCGTCGTAGTCGACGACCGCCGGGGCGCCCTCGCCGAACAGGTCGACCATGACGGCGCTGAGCTTGCGAGAGCTCCAAGCCAAGCGCTCTTCCTGCAGGAAGGTCTCCAGGTCCCGGAACATGTGATCGCAGTTCTGATAGCGATCGGCGGGATCGACCTCGAGCGCCCGCATGATCACCGCCTCGAGCGCGGGCGGGAAGCTCGGGTTGACGAAGGTCGGCGGCGGCACGTCGCCTTCGAGGACCCGCCGCATCACGTCCTCGCGCTGCCCCCGAAACAGGCGTCGCCCCAGGCACAGCTCGTACATCACCACGCCCAGCGGGAAGACGTCGGCGCGCGCGTCGATGACCTCGCCGCGGAGCTGCTCGGGGGCCATGTACGAGAGCTTGCCCGCCACCTCGCCCTTCTTTGCGACGGCGGAGGCCCGCGTGGCGGCGATGCCGAAGTCGAGGATCTTGCAGACGCCGTCGTAGCCGACGTGGATGTTGGTGGGGTTGATGTCGCGGTGGACCAGACCCAAGGGGCTGCCGTGCTCGTCGGTCCGCGAGTGCACGTAGTGCAGCCCTTCACACGACTGCATGATGACGCCGACCGCGAGCTCGACCGGAAGCGGCCGCTGCTGCTGGAAGGATCGACGCATCACGTTGACGAGTTCCTCCCCCTTGAGGAGCTCCATCGCGATGAAGTACTCGCCCCCGATTTCACCCAGGTCGTACGTGTGCACGACGTTGTTGTGGGTCAAGGTGGCGGCCACGCGGGCCTCGCCCAAGAACATCTGGACGACGTCGGCGCGGGCGGCGAACTCGTCGCGGAGCGTCTTGACGACCAGCTCCTTGGCGAAGCCCTCGATGCCCGCGTACTGGGCACGATAGATCTCCGCCATTCCACCGGTGGCGATGTGCTCGACGAGCAGATACTTGTCGCCAAAAGGCGTGGGCTCGATGTTGCTCAACGTCGCGCCTAGACTAACGGAATCGATCCGGCGGACCAAGCGTCGCCTGGCCTAGTCGCGCTCGGCCTTGAGACGGCGGCCCATCAAGGCGTCGACCGCCGCCGGGACGGACAATCCTTCGTAGAGAATCGCGTGCATCGTCTGCACCAGCGGCATGTCCACGTCCTCCCGCAGGGCGAGTTTGTGCGCCGAGAGCGTGTTCTTGACGCCTTCGGCCACCATCCCCATCTCTTCGAGGATCTGCTCGAGGGTCTTCCCCTCGCCCAACGCGACACCCACGCGCCGGTTGCGGGACAGCGCGCCCGTGCAGGTGAGCACCAGATCACCCATGCCCGCGAGGCCCGACAGGGTGGCCGGGTGTGCACCCAGGGTGACCGAGAGGCGAGTGATCTCCGCCAGGCCCCGCGTAATGAGGCCTGCGCGCGCGTTCTGCCCGAGACCGGCCCCATCACCGATCCCCGCCGCGATGGCGATCACATTCTTGAAGGTTCCGCCCATCTCGACCCCGAGCACGTCGTCGGTGACGTACGCGCGCACGCTCGACCCCGAGAGCATCGTCTGCACCGCGGTGCCGGCGGCCTCGTCGTGCGCCGCGACCACGACCATCGTGGGCTTCTCGCCGGCGACCTCGGCGGCGAAGCTCGGGCCGCCCAGGGCACAGATCCCCCGGTGGTGCGACTCGGGAAGCTCCTGCTGCAGGACCTCGTGCATGTTGGCGAGTGACTCCACCTCGATGCCCTTGGCCGCAATGAGGTAGTTCGGGGGCTGCTCCGGCGGGCTCGCTTCGAAGAAGGCGGCGACCTGCGTCATCATCGCGCGCATGCCGTGGCTCGGAATGGCGCAGATGAGGAGGCGCGGGCTGCCCGACAGCGCGGCGCGCAGGTCTGCGGTCGGGGTCAGGCCTTCGGGAAAGGCGAAGTCGGTCAGGTAGCGGGTGTTGCGGCGCTTGGCCACCATCGCCTCGCCGTGATCGGCGCGGCGGGTCCAAAGCGTGGTCGGAAAGCCGCGACGTGCACAATGGATTGCGAGCGCGGTTCCCCAACTCCCCGCGCCCAGGACGGTGATGGGGCTCGTGGAATTCTCGGCGTTGTCGGTCATCGGGGCTCCACACCACAGCCTCGCATGTCCGACCGCCGGTTGCGACGGGCTCGCCCTCCGATGACAGTCTCGGCGCTTTTTGCTGGTTTGTGAGCCTTCTCCGGTGTACTTCAGGGTGCAGGAGACCGCGGGCATCCCGCGACCACCCACCAATGATGATCGTCCGTGCCCTTCTCGACGCTCGCTGGGCCAGCGCCCGCATGCTCTCCTTGACCCTCGCCCTGGCCCCAGCGGGCTGCGACAGCGAGGGTGACATCGAGGACGGCGTCGCCGGGGAGGACGGCGGCAGCAGCTCGACCTCGGGCGGCGGCGTGCTCACGACCGCAGCCAACGGCGGCGGGGTCACGAGCAGCGCGTCGATGTCCGGGCCTGGCGACGACGGCGACGCTGCGGACGACGGTGACGCTGCCGGCGACGACGACAGCGGCGGTGGCTTCATCATGGCCCCCGACGGCGGCATCGTCGGGCAATGCGACCCGGCCGCCCAAGACTGCCCTCGCGGCCAGAAGTGTACGTCCTACGTGGCAACCCCCGGAGGCGCCACGGTGGACTCCACCCAGTGTGTCGAGGTGATCGGCGACGACCAGTGGGGGGAAGCCTGCGAGCGCATGGAGACCAACGACAGCTGCGCGCGCGGGTTCTTCTGCATGACCGACGTCAGCGGCAACACCGGTGAGGGCCGCTGTCTTGAGTACTGCGAGATCAACGAGCCCTGTGAGTTCGGCGGGGAGTGCTTCGCGTTCAACGATGGCGCGCTGCCGGTGTGCGAGGTGACCTGCGACCCGCTGGCCCCCAGCTGCCCCGGCGACCAAGGCTGCTACGCGGCCTTCGACAGCTTCGTCTGCGCAATCCCAGGTGCCCCCGATGGACAGGGTGGCGACGGTGACCCTTGCAACACCATTCAAAGCTGCAACCCCGGTCTGGTGTGCCGCGGGGGCACGGCGGGATGCGCGGCCGATGCCGCGTGCTGCACCCCCTTCTGCGACATCGGCGAAGGTGATGCAGGCTGCCCCGAGCCCGCGGAGAGCTGCATTGCGGTCCTCGAGCAGCCGCCACCGGGCCTCGAAGAGGTCGGCTACTGCGGAATCCCCGAGTAGCCTGCGCTCGCAGGTGAGGGCCGGGTCCGCCCTGCGGCGGGGCCCGGTTTTCTTGTACGCTGCGCCCGACGTGACTCGTCCGTACCTGCCCTCGCTGTGCGTCGCCTCGCTGGCGGCCGTGGCCGGGTGTGGTTCGCCGCAGACGGTCGCCCTCGACGAGACGGTCGCCCTCGAGACGGTCGCCCTCGACGAGACGGTCGTCGCCCTCGACGTCGGGATCCCCCAGGACGTGGCCCCTGTCCCCGTGCTCGTGCCGCCGCCTCCGGCGGACCCGTGGGCAGCAGAGGGCCTCGAAGCGCTGCGCAACGGCGAAGACCTGGGTTGGCCGGTCGAGTCGGTGCACGTCACCTCCGACTTCGGCTGGCGCTTGGACCCGGTGATCGGCGCCGGCTTGCGCCTGCACAGGGGGACCGACTTTCGGGGGGACGAGGGCGACCTGGTGCTCAGCGTCGCCAGCGGCCAGGTCACGTTCGTCGGGCACGATCCGGTGCTGGGCACCATGGTCGTCGTCGACCACGGGCTGGGGATCACCAGCCTCTACGGGCACCTCTCGGACAGCTTGGTCTGGGAGGGCGCGGCCGTCGACCGCGGTGCCGCGCTCGGGCTCGTGGGCAACACCGGCCGGTCCGCAGGGTCGCACCTGCACCTGACGATCAAGATCGACGACGTGGCGGTCGATCCGATGATGCTGCTGGGGCAGCCACTGCACCGCGCCACCGCGCTCAAGGGGGATCCGCCCCCGACCCGAGAGTCGCCC
The DNA here is from genome assembly GCA_963761755.1 of uncultured bacterium. Classification (GTDB taxonomy): domain Bacteria; phylum Myxococcota_A; class Polyangia; order Nannocystales; family Nannocystaceae; genus CAJXVA01. Next base: position 400,684 of record CAVXIC010000008.1, on the reverse strand, counting down.
CAGGAGACGCAGTCGGTGCTCGAGGATCCGAAGACGGCCCCCGTCCTGCAGCCCTGAGCGACCCCTGCTCGACCATCGGGCTCGAATCCCCATCGCCTTCGCGAGCGCCTCGCCCTACCCTGCGACCATGCGGCGCCTCGCCCTCCTGCTGCTCTGCCTGGCGCCCGCGTGCGCGACCGCCTCCTCGCCGAGCACGGCGGCGCCTCCGCGGTGCGCGGAGCCAGCGCCCGGCTCCCCCCCAGATTCGACGCCCGTCCCCGAGCCCGACCCCATCGTCGAGGCGCCCACGCCCACGCCCACGCGTCGCACCGACCGCACCGCCGACGACCACTGCATCGGGGGCGCGCCCACGCTGCTCGCCGACGTCGGCCCGACCCACGTGCTGGTGCGCGAGGGCTACGCGCTGCTGCACGCCGATGCGATGAAGATTCCGCTTTGGGTCTGCGAAGACCTGTCCCATGAGGACACAGAGGGCGACGCCGATCGCAAGCGCGCCACGTTCAAGCCCGAGCCCAGCTTGGAGGCCGGGCAGCGCGCGGAGCTGAAGGACTACCGCGGCAGCGGCTACGACCGCGGCCACAATGCCCCCGCGGCCGACTTCAAGGCCTCGCAGCGGGAGACCGACGACTCGTTCTTCCTGTCCAACATGACCCCCCAGGTCGGGGTGGGCTTCAACCGCGCGATCTGGGCCGACCTCGAGGCCCAGGTTCGTCGCTACGCGAGGGGCTGGGGCCACGTCTGGGTCATCACGGGCAGCTACGTCCAGGGCGAGGCGAAGACCATCGGCCCGGGCAAGGTCGCCGTGCCGACCCACGTCTACAAGATCGTCGTACGCAAGGAGCGGAAGCGGTACCGCATCGCCGCCTTCGTCCTGGAGAATCGCGCGTACTCCGACGCAGAACGGGGGGCGCCGTGGAGCGACTACCTGGTCACGCTCGACGCGCTGGAGACGGCCGCGAAGATCGACTTCCTGCCGACGTTGAGCGCAAGACAGCAGGCGGAGAGTGAAGCGGTGCTTGCCGACCTGACGCGGTGGTGACCGTTCCCGCAAACGCGAACGCGCCCTGCCCGGCCGAGCCGAACAGGGCGCGTGCGCAGGCACGAACCTACTTGGACTTGAACTTCAGCTTGCCGATGTCGAAGGTCTCGCCCTCTTTCATCTTGGCGCCGTACTCACCCGAGAAGGTGATCTTCCACTTGTCGCCGGCCTTCACGCCCACGCCGTAGGCGCCCAGGGGCACGTCGGTGAAGGTGAACTTGCCCTCGGCATCGGTCTTGCCCGAGAACTTGATCGGGCTGTCCTCGCACGGCGAGGTCTTGATCATCGACGAGGGCTCGGGGCACGCCTCGACCTCGGCGTCGGCGAGCGCCGCGTCATCGAGCAGGATGGTGCCGGACAGGCCAGCCTTCTTCTGCTCGCCCACCTCGGGCAGCTCGGGCCCTGCACCGACGACCAGGATGCCCTTGACCTTGCCCGCGATCTCGGGGACCGACCCCATCATCCACATCGCGCGCTCGTCGGCGGGGCCCACGACCCCGACGCCGATGTCCGTGCCGACCCACAGTCGACCCTGCCCGTCGACGTTCAACGCCACCACGCGGGTGCCCTGGAAGTCGTCGCCCATGGTGTACGTGGTGCTGCCGCCGCCGGGCTCGATGCGCGCGAGCATCTTGACGCTCGTCTTGAGCGCGCCGATGCCATTTTGCGCGTACGAGAGGTCGCCGAACATGGCGATCATGTCGCTGGGCAGATCGACGGCCTTGATCGCGTCGGGTCCGCTCACTTCGAGGACCGCGCTGCTCGCGGCCGCCATCAGGGCGCCGGCAGGATCGGCCACGATCCCGTCGAAGAAGGGCTTGCGCTCGGTGGCGCCGGAGATGTCGGCGTCCTTCCACGCCTCGGCGCCCGCGTCCTTGTAGTGCAGCTTGTTGGACGACGCGACCCAGACCCGACCGTCCTTGTCGACCGCGACGCCCTTGAGCAGCGTGACGTCGTCGCCGAGCACCTTCTTGTCCTCGACGGCCCACTTCTTGTTCGCGTAGTGGCCGACGCCCTTGTAGCCCGCGGTCCAGACTTCGCCCTCCGGCGTGACGGCGAAGGCGTCGACGCTGCCGGTCTTCTTGTACGAGGTCTTGGCGATGACCTTCGCCTCGGCGCCCTCGAGCTGCATGATCCCGTCGTAGGTGAGCATGTACGCCTTGCCGTCGGCGCCGATCGACATCTGACGCACGAGCTTGTCGGGGCCCTTCTTCACCTTCGTGAAGGCACCGCCCTCGAGCATGAACACGCCCTTGTCGTCGATCGCGAAGTAGGCGGGGCCGGCCTCACCAGGCTCGGGGAGCGCGGCGGCGGGCTTGGCCTCCTCGGCGGGCTCATCCTTGGCCTCCTCGGCGGCCTTCTCGCCGTCGGCGGGAACTGCATCGGCTTGGGCGTCTGCGGTGGGGGCGGCGTCGGCCTTGGCGTCCTGGGCCTTGTCGGCCGTCTTGTCGTCGGCCTTCTTGCCAGCGTCGGCCGTCTTGGCCCCGGAGTTCTTCTCGGCGGAATCACACCCGGCGGCAGTGAGGCCAAGGGCCGTCAGGCCAACGAGGAATCGGTACGTGAGAGTCATGTCTTGTTCCTGGAGTGCCCGCGGTGCGGACCGCGACGACTATCGCGGATTCCCGGGCAATGGTGGAGACGGCGCGTCGCCGGCCCCGTTGCAGGAAAATGCAGATTCGTGGCACTCAGAGGCGGAACATGATGCGCGGATCCGCTCTCCGCGCCCGAGAGTTCTGCAGCCAGCCCCGACGCAGGGCCGTCCAGCGCAGCTTGGGCGCCACCGAGCCGAAGCGGGTTCGACTTCGCTGCAGGACCTGCTCGAGGATTTCCATTGGGTAGGCCAGCGGCGCGCGGGCCAGAACGGCAGTGCCCTCGAGCAGGACGACCCGCACCTCCCACAGCGCCGCAGGGCCCGAGACCTCCGGCAGCAGGGGGAGCGGATCGAGGACCGGCGCACTCAGCCCAGCGCGGAGATCTCTGAGCCAGCTGACCTTGCCGGGGAACACCTCGAACAGCCCGACATGGTTGCGCGCCAGGACCCGCCAAGGATCCGCCACGGGTCCGAACTCTCCGTCGAGCGCGCGCGCGAGCCACGGACGACCGTCGTCGGTGGGGACGTCGCACAGCGCCCAGTCGGCGCGCATCGCCTGAAGCAGCTCCCGCTGCTCGTCGTCTTCCCGAATCGTCCCGACCTCTTCGGCCCACGCCTCCAGCAGCGGCGCGAGCCGAGCCGCCCCCTGCTCTCCAGCGAAGACGAACGAGGCAACCTCATCGAGCAGCGCCCCCAGCGTGACCGCGTCGTGGACGGGCACCGCGCAGGGGTTCGCGTCACTCACCCGGCGCGCTCGCGGTGGTTCCGCACCTGGGCGGCAAAGGCGGCGAACAGCGGCTTGGCGTCGTGGGGTCCCGGCGATGCTTCGGGGTGATACTGCACGCCCCAGACGGGTCGACCGCTCGACCGCAACCCCGCCGCCGTCCGGTCGAAGAGGTTGAGCGCGGTCAGCTCAGCCCCCGCGCCCAGCGACTCGACCGACGCCGCAAACCCATGGTTCTGCGCCGTGATGGCGACGCGACCGGTGGCCTCGTCGCGCACCGGGTGGTTGCCGCCGTGGTGACCGAACTTGAGCTTGTAGGTGTCCCCGCCCAGCGCCAAACACAGCAGCTGGTGGCCCAGGCAAATCCCGAACACCGGGAGGTCGCCGGAGGTGGCCAGCAGCGTGCGAATGTTCTCCACGACATCCGTGAGCGCGGCCGGGTCGCCCGGCCCGTTGGAGAGGAAGACGCCATCGGGCTTCATGGCGAGCACGTCGGCGGCGGGGGTATCCGAGGGCACGACCGACACCTCGATCCCCTCGTCGGCGAGACAGCGCAGGATGTTGTGCTTGATCCCGAAGTCGTAGGCCACGACCCGAACGCTCGCCTCGGGCACCGCCGCCGACTCGGGCCAGCGATAGGTCGGGTCGGACCATGCGTAGGCCTCGCCGGTGCTGACCGCGTGGGCGAGACCGCGTCCGGCCATGCCCGGGGCCGCCTTGGCCATCTCGACCAGCCGCTGCGGGTCGGTACCGTCGGTGCTCACGCCACCCATGATGCTTCCCAGCGAACGCAGGTGCCGGGTCAGTGCGCGGGTGTCGAGCTCGGCGATGCCCGGGATGCCGCGCGCGCGCAGGTCCTCGGCGAGCGAACGATCCGCGCGCCAGTTGGACACCACCGGAGACAGCGCGCGAACGATCAGGGCCTCCGCGCCCGGAGCGTCGGATTCGACGTCCTGCGCGTTGCACCCGACGTTGCCGATCTCCGGCGTCGTCAGGCACACCAGCTGCCCGGCGTACGAGGGGTCGGTGAGGATCTCCTGGTAGCCGGTCATCGAGGTGTTGAACACGACCTCGCCCACCGCGGTGGTCTTGGCGCCGAACGCCATGCCGCGGAAGACCCGGCCATCGGCGAGGGCGAGCGTGGCCTCGGCGAAGTAGCGACCATCGAGCTCCGGCATGGGCCGGAGATACGCCCGGCCGGCGCACGCGGTCAAGCCCGCGATCGCCTGCTATCGTCCTGACGCCCCATGCCAGCCCCCGCACCCCCGACCGCCGGCCTCCTGCTCATCGGCGACGAGCTGCTCAGCGGCAAGATTCGCGACGAAAACGGGCACTACCTCGCCAAGACACTTCGCCGTCTGGGCATCGCGTTCGTCGAAATGGCCCTCGTCGGCGACGATCGAAGCGCGATCGCCGAGGCGCTGCTCCGGCTGTGCCGCCGCGCCGATCTCGTCTTCACCTCCGGTGGCGTCGGCCCAACGCACGACGACATCACCATGGCGTCGATTGCGGCGGCCACCGGTCGTCCGCTGCAGCAGCACCCTGCGATGGCGGCCTCGCTGCGAAAACACTACGGCGAGCGCATCACCCCCGCGGCGCTATCGATGGCGGACGTTCCCGAGGGCACCACCTTGCGCGGCAGCGAGGGGTGGCCGGTGCTGCGGCTCGATCTCGACCGCGACGCCGACCCCGTTCTCGGGCGGATCTACATCCTGCCGGGCGTGCCGAGCCTGTTCCGGTCCAAGCTCGAGCACCTCGAGGCGGACGAGGCCGAGCTGCCCCGCGGCGAGGGTTGGCACCTCACCCTCCTGCACACGACCCTCGACGAGAGCAAGCTCGCGCCGCACCTGGACGCCCTGCTCGCGAAGTATGGCGCACCCCGGGGCCCCCTGGAGATCGGCTCGTACCCCAGGTGGGCCCGCGGCGAAGGCGGTGGCATCGACTACCACGTGCGCATTACCTTCGAAGCACCCCACAGCGACGCGTCCGTGGCCGAACGCGCCCGCGACGAGCTGGCCGCCGAGCTCGGCCCCGAGGCGCTTTGTGAAGGCGCGCAACCTCTATTATAGGCGCCCGCGCTCACCCGCGATTGCGGCCCGCCGATTGCATGGAACGCGCGCGATCTGAGCGGGTGTTCGACGCCATGGACAAACCACCGCGCCGTGATAGGTTTCCGCTCATGCGCGCTGTGGGACAATCCCTTGCCGCTCTTCTCGTGTTGAGCGTAGCGGTGGGACCGCTGGGGTGCGACAAGTCGACCGACGACGAGCCGTCCTGGCAAAAGCCTCCCGAACGGTTCGACGTGAAGAGCGATGACCTGACGTTCGGCGAGAAGAATCTCGACGCCTTCAACTCCATGGCCGGCGGAGAGCGCGCTGCGCACCTCGACGCCTTGAAGTCCAAGCCAGGGTCGTTCAAGGGACAGGGCCGCTTCCAGGTCGTCTCCGAGCTCGGTGAGAACATCGAGGACAGCGCCCTGGGCAAGTTCGAAGCCTCGGTCATGGTCGAGCAGCCCGTGCTGTACGAGATGACGATCGAGTACAACCTGCTCTCGAACGAGAAGATCGGCGACGGCTTCCCGACGGGCACGTACGTCGAGTTCACCGGCACGTTGGTCGACGTCGATTTCCAGGAGGAGTCCAAACCTCGCAAACTGGTGATCAAGGTCAAAGACACCAAGTTCGAACGGCTCGACGCGTAGCCTTGGAGACTTCAACCGTTTGACCGACCAACTCAGTGGTGGTCCGCTCGAGCTGTTGCTCGTGCAACACGATCCCGTCGCGTTGCTCGGCACGCTCGGAATGCTCGGCGAAGGCGGCGTTGGTTCGCCCTTGCTGTGGGCGGCGTTCTTGGCCGGCGTCTTGGTCCTGCTCGCGGTCGACCTCGGCGTCTTTCACCGGCAGTCCAAGGCCGTCACGGTCAAAGAAGCCCTGGGGTGGACGATCGTCTGGGTGGTCCTGAGCCTGAGCTTCAACCTGTACGTCTACATCGACCTGGGACGAGAAGCGGGGCTCGAGTTCCTCTCGGCCTACCTCATCGAGAAGTCGTTGTCGGTCGACAACCTCTTCGTCTTCATCGTCATCTTCCGCTACATGGACGTGAAGCCCGATGTGATGCATCGGGTCCTGTTCGCGGGGATCGTCGGTGCGCTCGTGCTGCGGGGCGTGTTCATCGTCGTGGGCATCAGCCTGATCGAGATGTTCTCGTGGTCCCTGTACATCTTCGGCGGCTTCCTCCTGTTCACGGGGATCAAGCTGCTGCTGACCGACGACGACGACCCCGAGCCCTCGGGCAACATCGCCTACCGACTCGCCCGGCGCGTCCTGCCGCTCACCCGTCGCTACCACGGTGACCGGTTCACCATTCGCACCAAGCGAGGCCTTCGCTTCACGCCCCTGTTCATCGTGCTGCTGATGATCGAGACCAGCGACGTCGTGTTCGCGCTGGACTCCATTCCAGCGGTGTTCGGGATCAGCCGAGACCCGTTCATCGTCTTCACCAGCAACGTGTGCGCGATCTTGGGGCTGCGGGCGATGTTCTTCCTGCTGCAGAGCATCCTCGACAAGTTCGCCTACCTCAAATACGGCCTGGGCCTGGTGCTCTCGTACATCGGGGGCAAGATGCTGGTCGCCGAGGGGCTGTTCGGGCTCATCGAGCCCTTCCACGTGCCCGTGGTCATCTCGCTGGCGATCGTGGCCGGGCTGATCACCGGTTCGATGGCGATCAGCTTCTTCATCCCCTCGGGCGACAAACACCACGAAGAGCTCCTCGAGAACACCGAAGCCGCGTCGTTGATCGCCAACATCGACCCGCATGCCTCGATCTCGCAGTCGATCGAAGCCTCCACCGTCGCCGCGATCCCCGACGGTCATGTCGAGATCGAGAGCGACCTGTACCCGATCGAGCAGTCGGACGAGCACAGGCCCAGCGAGCGGTCTGGTGTCCAGCCTCCGCAGGCCAAACCGGACTGAGCTCAGCCCTGGCGGTACTGCAGCCGGGCGGCGTCGAATCGGCCGAGCCAATCGGCGAGCCGCGGAGCATGCACGGCGATCGTCTCGCGACGGGGCAGCGCGAGCTGGGCGGCGGCGCGCGCGTCTTCGGTGCGGCCCAGCCGCGCGAGGGCCCAGGCGATCCACGCCGTGACGAGCGGGGCGCCCGGAGACCGCAGCGCGTACCAGCCGTCGATGCGCGACCGGAGCCCGTCCACGTCGTCGCGCGCGAAGGCCAGGCTCAGGTGGGCAGCGGCCTCGGCGGCCGCGTAGCGCTCGCCCGGAGGCGTCACCTCGAGCTCTCCCAGCGCGTCTCGAGCGGCTGCGACCTCACCTTGCAGAGCGAGAAGCAGGACGACGCTGGCGTCGTTGAGAAAGCGCTCGTCCGCGGCCGCGCCGACCCGCTCCAGTGTCGTCCGACGCGCACGCGTCCACTGCAGGGCCTCTGGGTGCCGTCCACGCGCCCAGGCGATCGCGGCCAGGTAGGCCTCCGCCCGGCCGCGCTGACGGTCGGCGGCTGCCCGCGGCGCGACGAGGCGGTTCATGCCCTGCTCGGCCTTGGCCAGCTGCCCGCGGCGCAGGCGGTCGAGCGCGGTCGAGAGCCGGGTGTCTCGAACGAGGGAGACGACCACCCCCAAGGTGGCCGCGAGCGCCAGGGTAGCCGCGAGCAGGTTGCCGACCGACAGCGCGGCCACCGATGCGAGCAGACCCAAGCAGGTCAGGGGAACGGTGACCAGCGAGCGCACCGTTCGAGAGAACCCGGTCGCGTCCTCGATCTCGGCCGGGTCGCACAGGGGCAGGCCCACGAGCGCCTGCGACCCCTTGGTCGGGCGCACCGGGTGCGTCACGACCCGCCCTGGGGCGGCGCGCCACGAGGACCGATCTCCAGGCGCAGGCCTCCCTTCGACGGGTCGCCCTTGGGCGCGTCGGATTCGGGGGCGGGCTGGGGCCCGGCCTCGGGGACGGGCTGGGGATCGACCTCGGGCAACCGATCGATCGCGCCGGGGTCGACGCCAGGATCGACCGCCTCACGCTCGGCACGAGCGGCATCCCGACGCGCGCGCTCCTCGAGCTCGATCACCCGCAGCCAGTCCTCGCCGTCGACGTGGACGACCCCATCGGCACCGATCTCGAACCGCGTCTGGAGCGGGATGGGGCGAATGAAGGTCGAGGTATCAGCCAGCAGCTGGACCGCTCGGAACGCGGTAGCGACGCACTGCCGCACGTCCTGCGGCAGCACGTCCTGCTGCACCCGGTTGGCCACGGTGTTGCCGTTGCTCGCGACCAGGTTGAGACCCTCGACCGCGTACGCCCCCTCCCCGACCCGGCCCTGCAGACACTTCTTGGCCCGCACGCCCGCTTCGACCTGCTCGCGGCGAACCCGCTGCGCATGGTCTTCGGTGCGCGGCTGGGGGCCCAAGGAGACCCAATAGACCACGTCGATGTAGTGCGAGGCGCCGGTCTCGTTCTCGGGGAAGCGCCGACGCTGGAGCTCCGCGGCGACGCAGCGTGGAACGTCGTCGTCGAGGAATCCGGTCTCGAGGGTTTCGACGCGCAACACCTTGCCGTCCGCCCCGACCCGCATGCGCAGCTTGGCCTGGCCGTTGGGGATGCCGTCGAAGTCACCCGAGGCGCTGGCCGATGTGGGCGCGATGCGCATCGTCTCCACCGCGCGGGCGAGGAAGCAGGCCGCAGCCGGCTGACGCATGCTCTGCGCGATCTCGTTGAGCCGCGGCAGCTCATAGACCCGCTCGGCCCGCTTGGACGGCAAGAAGATGAAGCCCTCCGGCGAGCGCCGGACCGCCTCGCGCACCGTGGCGTCGGCCTGCATCTTCGTCTGCTCGGTGCCCGGGCCCTCGGTGTCCCGACCGCGGCACCCCGAAAGTGCCCACGCCAGGCCGATCAGCCAGCGCAGGCGACGCGAGTCCGAGATGCGGAAGAGAGCGGGCACCTGTGGGTATCTAGCAAGGCCGGGGCCCGGGGACAAAGCCTGCGCCACCGCTTGCGCCCGCGGGCTGGGTTGTCGATAGTGCAGGCGCCGCGATGACGCTCCAGACCACGCCCCTGCACGCCACCCACGTCGCGCTCGGCGCGAAGATGGCCGCCTTTGGCGGCTGGGACATGCCCATCCAGTACGAGGGGATCCTCGCCGAGCACGAGGCCGTCCGCACCCAGGTGGGGCTGTTCGACGTCTCGCACATGGGCGAGGTCGACTTCGAGGGGTCCGACGCGCTCGCCGGGGTGGCCAAGCTGGTCGCCCACGACGTGAGCCTGCTGGTGCCCGGCAAGGCCCAGTACACCGTGACCTGCCAGGACGACGGCGGCATCGTCGACGACTGCATCGTCTATCAGCTGGGTCCGCAGCGCTACCGCATCGTGATCAACGCCGCCAACATCGAGCAGGACCTGGCGCACTTTCGGGCCGGTCTGGCCGACTTCGAGGGCGACTGCACGATGACCGATCGGTCCAGCGAGTTCGCGCTGCTGGCGGTGCAGGGTCCCAAAGCGGTGGCGCTGGTCGCCGAGCTGGCCGAACAGGCCGAACAGGCCGCACATGGGGTTTCGACGCTGCGCGAGGTGCCCTCGTTCGGCATGGGAGAGTGCACCATCGGCGGCACCGAGGTGCTCGCGGCCCGGACCGGCTACACCGGCGAGGACGGCTTCGAGCTGTTCGTGCCCGCCGCCGATGCCGTAGCAGTGTGGACCGCCCTGACCAACGCCGGCGCCAAACCGATCGGCCTGGGCGCGCGCGATACCCTGCGCCTCGAGGCGCGCCTGTCGCTATACGGCAACGACATCGACACCACGACCAACCCCTACGAGGCGGGCCTGGGCTGGGTCGTCAAGCTCGACAAGCCCCACCCCTTCATCGGGCAGCAGGCCCTGCGCGCCGTCAAGGCCGCCGGCGTGTCTCGCAAGCTCGTCGGCTTCGAGGTCACCGATCGCGGCATCGTCCGGGCGGGCGCCGAAGTGCTCGGAGAGGACGACGCCGTCGTCGGTCGCGTCACCTCGGGGGGCGTCGCGCCGACGGTCGGTGGAGCGATCGGCCTCGCCTACGTCCCCACGGCGATGGCCACCCCCGGCGGCGCGCTGACGCTTCGCCAGCGCGGCCGGATCCTGCGCGCCAAACAAGTCCAGGGCCCCTTCTACAAGCGGGCCTGATTCCCTCCCCTATCCCCCATCACCAACGAGCACGACCATGAGCGAGTTTCCTTCCGACCTGCGCTACACCAAAGAACACGAATGGGCCCGTAAGGAGGGCGACCTGCTCGTCGTGGGCATCACCGCCCACGCCGTCGCGCAGCTGGGCGACATCACCATGGTCACCCTGCCCGAGGCCGGCACGGCGCTGGTCCGCGGGGAAACCTTCGGCGACGTCGACTCGGTCAAGGCGGTCTCGGAGCTGTACGCGCCGGTCGATGGAGAGGTGGCCGAGGTCAACGCCGAGCTCGAAGACGCCCCCGAGACGGTCAACGAGGCCCCCTACGAGGCGGGATGGATGCTCAAGATCAAGCCTGCGGACCCGGCCGCGTTCGACGCCCTGATGGACGCCGAGGCCTACGCGAAGCTCTGCGCCGACAGCTGAGCCGTGCGACGCCGCACGGCGCGGCGGGTCCCGGATGCGGCATGATCGCCGGCGATGCTCGTCGGTCCTTGGGTGCTCACGCTGGTCCTGGGTTGGGTGCCTCCGTCCCAGTCGCAGCGGCCCGCGGAGGAACGCATCACCGCGCCCCCGCCCGAAGGCGGCAGCCCCTCGGGCGGTGCACCACCACCGCCGCGCCTGACGGAGACGCCCGTGCCCAGCGGGGGCTCGCGCGCGGGCGACCTCGGCCTGGACCGCCTGCCCGACGGGAGCTACCGCTACGTCGATCCACAGGGGAACTTCACGCTGACGATCGCCCCCGACGGTCGACCGTACTTCGCCGACCGCTGGCGTCGTCCGTCGTCGGCCGATGCCCAACACGGCAAGCCCGGCCGCCGGCCTGGCGCGCGAAGTTTCGTCCGCAAGCCGATGGGCATGGGCATGCAGGGACCGCTCGAGTGGCTCCTTCGCGCCTCCGGGCATGACCTGTGGACCTCGGCCAAGATGAGCGCCTTGCGGGAGACCGAGGCCTTTCGCACCGACCTCGCGATCGCCTGGCACCGCGCGCAGATTCGCGAGCGCCTGGAGGCGCTGCCGGCGGAGCTGCTGGCGGTGTGGCACGACGATGCCCTCAGCCCGGCGCAGCGCCGCGAGATCCTCTTCGAGCACTGGGACGCCTGCGAAGATCGTCTCGTCATCGACGCTCGAGGCATCCCCGCGGGGGCCGTACTCACCGTCGACCGCCTGCGCCGCGACGCCGGCGACTCCGCTCGCCAGACCATCCTCGACTTCATCCGCCGCGAGCTCGACGAGCCGCAAGAGACCTTCACAGACGCCGAGCTGTCCCGCTTCAACGCGCGGCGCGTGAGCGTCTCGGCCTTCGACCCGAACGCCGAGCCTGCGCCAGAGCCCGAACCCACCGCCCAGGACCCCACCCGTGACGCACCGCAGCCCCAAGCCCAAGACTGACCCCACGCTGGCGCGCTATCGAGAGGACTACCCCATCCTCTCGACCAGCACGTACATGAACAGCAACTCGATGGGAGCGATGCCCACTGCCGCTCGCGAGGCGCTCTCGCGGTACGCCGACCTGTGGGAGCAGCAGGGCGTGGAGGCCTGGCACGCCTGGACCGAGTTCGTCACCGAGGTGGGCGACACCGTGGCGCGCTTCTTCGGAGGCACGCCCGGACACACCACGCTCAACCAGAACGTCGCCTTCTTCCAGGCTTCGGTCGCCAGCTGCTTCGACTGGTCCCAGCCGCGCAACAAGGTCGTCATCGAGTCGCTGATGTTCCCCAACGTGATCTACGTGTGGGACCGCTACCGGGAGCTGGGCGCCAACGTGCACCTCGTTCCCAGCGACGACGGCATGACCGTCCCGACCGAGCGCATGCTCGAGGCGATCGACGAGACCACCGCGATCGTCTCGATCAGCCACGCGGTCTACGTGTCCGGAGCGCTGCACGACGTCAAGGCCATCTGCGCACGTGCCCACGAGGTCGGCGCGCTGGTCATGCTCGACGTCTACCAGACCGCCGGCGTCCTGCCCTTCGACGTCGTCGAGCTGGGCGTGGACCTGGTGGTCGGCGGCAGCCACAAGTGGCTGTGCGCCGGCCCGGGGACGGCCTTCTTGTGGACGCGGCCGGGTCTCGAGGCGCAGCTCTCCCCGCGGCTGACCGGATGGATGGGGCACGCTGAGCCGTTCGCGTTCGAGCCGGCGCCCATCCGCTACGCGAGCGGGCCATGGCACTTCATGGGCGGGACGCCCTCGATCCCGGCCTACTACGTGGCCCACGCGGCCTACCAAAACCTGCTGGAGGTCGGGCTGGAGCGGATCCGGGCGCAGAACCTGGCCCTCAGTCAGATCATCATCGACCGCGCGCTGGAGGCGGGACTGACGGTGCACTCCCCGCTGGATTCGGCCTGGCGCAGCGGCTTCGTGGCGGTGGACTTCGCCAACGCCGAGGCTGTCTCCGCCCAGCTGATCGAAGAGCGCTACAAGCACGACTGGCGCCCCGGATGTGGGCTGCGCCTGGGCCCGCACTTCTACAATACCGCCGAGGAAGTCCAGCGGATGATGGACCGCATCGTCGCGCTCGCGAAGCCCTGAGCCCCAGGGTCGTGCCGCCGGTCACAGCGCGACGCTCGGCTTGCATCCAGGGGAGACCCACGCGGGACCAACACACCATGATTGACTTGAAACCTGCTCTTTGGACGCTCGTCGCACCGCTTCTCGGCCTCGCCTGCTCGGACCCCACCCCTGGCGCCGAGACTGGCGAGAGCACGGGCACCGCGGAGACGACCGCGGCGCAGACGGGCACCGCCGAGCCCACCACCGGCGCAGGGGCGACGACCGCCTCGTCCTCGGGTGCTACCGAGGGCAGCACCGGCTTGGATCCGGACGAGGCCGACCCTGCCGAGTTCTTCACGGCGATCACCGGGCTGTGGGTCGCGCCGGTCACCTCGTGGACCTCGGCGGGCAGCTTTCCGACCATGAACATGGACGTACGGGCCGCCAGTGACGGCGTCTTGTTCTCGCGCGTGGACCTCGACGAGGGCAACGCGCTGCGCTTCGCCTTCCAGCTGGAGGAACACGACGGCCAGGTCCAGCTGGTCTATCGCAACGGCGGCGCGTTCCTGGGCATTCCCCGAGACACCTCGACGATCCTCCGCGAGCGCGAGGGCGACATGTGGCGCTTCTGCGGCATGGGGAGCTCGGGCTGCGACTACGTCGACGCCCGCTTCACCTTCGAGGGCCCCGATGCCCTGCAGCTCGACGTCGACGTCCTGGGCCGGCAGCACATCGCGTGGTCGGCGATTCGCCGGGAGCCCCGTGCCCTGGGCGGCGCGTTCCCCGACCCGCCGACCGAGCCCAACGACGCCCCGTTCCCGCCGATGCCGAGCCTGGAGATCGACGCCAGCTGGGACGAACCGCTGGCGTCCCCTGCGGACATCTGGGTGGTGTTGAGCACCACCGCCTGCGGGCTCAACCCGCTGGCCAACTGCGTGCCGAGCCGCTTCATGACCGCGCACGCCGACGCCGGCGACACGAGCCTCACGCTGCGCATCGAGCAGATTCACCCCGGGGAGTACCGGGCCAACGCGGTGCTCGACCGCAACGAGAACCTCACCGGCGGCGTCCTGCTGCCCGACGCGGGCGATGCGGTGGCGCTTCCGCTGGACGCCGTGGTCACGGTGCCCGAGCAAGGCACGGCGACGCTCGATCTGGAGCAGTGGATGGACCTGTAGCGCCGCTACGGCCGCACGGCTTGCGGCGCAAAGTAGCCCTGCCCCGCCGGCAGGGCCACGATCGCGGGTTCGGGCTCCAGCGCATCGATGCGGGTGACGCTTCCGCCCGCGTCGATCACGAACAGCCCGCGGGGCTCGCCGCTGCTGTCGGAGTACAGGAGCATGTTGCCGCCGTCGTCGATGCCCAAGACGTTCATCGGCACGGAGATGAACGTCTCGACGCCCAGCGGGGACACCCGGATGATCAGGGCCTGTTCGACCGGCGCGAACGTGCCGTCGCCTTGGCACACCCGAGCCATCCACATGCCGCTGGCGCTGATGCGGGCCGTGGACTTCGGGCCCGCACAGGGAATCGCGTCCCCGGAGACCACCCGAGGTCCATCCGCGTCGACCCGCACGACCCGGGAGTCATCCGAGATGAGCAGGACGCTGCGTCCACCCTCGCCCAGGCGGACCAGCCCGGCGTTCGCCCACAGCTTCGGGGCCGAGCGCATCGTTCGGGTGGACAGATCCGCCAGGTAGACCCGATCACCGTCGTCGAGCACCGCGAGGTCGACGTCGATTGCCGCGAACAGCGAGGGGACCGCCCTGGGTTCGGCGGGGCAGCCATCCTCGATGACGACCTCCCGTGGCGCGATGTCTCCATCGGGGCCTGGCGCGTCGCTCCAGTCCCACACCCAGAACCCACAGCGGCCCGGGGCGGGGGTGATCATCGTGCGTCCATCGGGCGCCAGGCAGGCTCGGTGCGGGCACCACTGGTCGCCGATCTGCAGATCGGAGGTGAGCGGCGGCGGCGCTCCGAAGACCTGCCCCTGACCCAGCTCGGTGATCGTCTCGACGCTCAGCGCGTCCGGATCGATGTCGCTGGGATAGGCGTACGCCGTCACCCGACCCGCCACGCTCGATGGAGAGCCCTGATGCTCGATCCACAAGAACACCGGAGCGTCGGCAGCGGAGAGCAGCTCGAAGGTGCCCGCGACGAGGGCGTCGGGGGGCTCCACCAGCGTCTCGACGCCGGCGCGCGCCGACGAGGTGGGCATGAAGGCGAACCGCGAGGCCGTGGTGCCCTGCGGCGCCCGCAGCAACGCGTCCGCGTTGCGCGTGAACGCGAACACCGGGCTCAGCTCTGCACCCAGCAAGCTCGCGCCCGTCAGCACCGGCTGCCGGGAGTCGCGAAGGCCGAAGTAGCCCACTTGGGACTCGCCGCGCAAAGCCAGGCCCAGACCGCGGGCGTCCACGTCCAGCCCCAGCAGGCCGGTGCCCGAGCCGGGCACGACGGGCTCGAGCCGCACCGCGAACCGGCGCCCCCGGTCGTAGACCTGCACGTCGCGACCCTCCCCGTCGTCCACCGACTCGACCCACGCCACCACCCGGTCCACCGAGGGTTCGACGCAGCCGCCGACCAGCATCGCGGTGAGCGCGGTCGTCGCGCTCAGGGCGGTCCAACGAGCGTGGGGCATGCCACACGGACGGTAGCAGGACCGGGCTCTGAGCGCTTGCACGGCCTTGGAGCGCCGGCTAGGTTCGCGCCTCATGGCAAGCGAAGACGAGAAAGATCTCGAGGGTGACGGCGCTCCCGAGGGCGACGAAGAGGTGATGTTCAACGAGGGCGAGGACGACCCCGAAGCGGTCGCCGAAGCCGCGGCCGACATCAAGCTCGTCATCCTTCCCTTCGCGTGCACCAACGAAGGCAAAGGGGCGCCGCTGGCGATGGGCGTGCAGCGCTGGTGGGCGCAAGAGTTGGCCACCCGCAGCGTGCAGGCGGCCGCGCCGGTGTTCACCGCGATGGCCGAGCAAGAAGGCCGCAACGTGCCGGCCCTGATGGTCTTTCGCGAGCCCTGGACCGACGAGCGCGCGCTCGAGGGCATCGGACGCTTCCCCAACGCCAAGTTCGGCCTCATCACCGACTGCCGCATCGACGAAGAGAACATCGCCGTCACGGCGCGTCTGGTCGAGCGCACCGGCGAGACCGAGCTGACCGAGAAGGGCAAGTGGAGCTGGGGTGCCAAGGCCGAAGAGCTGCCGACCCGGATGCTCGCGGTCCTCAAGGACGTCGCGGGGCACTTCGACGCCGAGGTCGAAGAGACGGAGACCAAGGCGGCCTTCGGCACCGACAACCAGGCCGCGCTGATGTCGTTCCTGGTCGGTCTGGGCAACCTCAGCGCCCTGCAGGGCCGATGCATCCCCACCACCCCCGACCAGCTGCTCACCCCCTTCGTCGACGCGATCAACCGCGACCCCGCCATGGACAACGCCATGCAGGGCCTGCACATGATGGTGGACATCCTGGTGCGCAACCCCTTCGACCAGACCGCGATCCCGCTCTCGCTGCAGGCGCTGTCGGTCGCGGCGCAGAAGCGCAAAGAGGACAAGCAGGCCTGGCACCACCTGGCCACGCTGTTCCGCCGCCTCGGCGACGTCGCCTCGGCCGTCCAGCACTTCAACCAGGCTTTCAACCTCGACCCGACCGACGAGCAGATCACCACGCAGTTCATCGACACGCTGCGCGCGGCGGGTGACAACGCCAACGCCCTGAAGGTGGCCGAGTTCGCGGCCGAGAAGGGCAACGAGTCGCCGCACGTCATGGCCCGGATCGGCTCACTGCTCATCGAGAACGACAAGTTCGACGAGTCCGAGCCCTTCCTGCGCCGGGCGATCGACGAAGGCACGGTTCCCTCGGCCTTCGGCGACCTCGCCAACGTGCTGTGGGACCGTGCAGATGACGAAGACGACCAGGGCAAGGAAGACCGCGACGAGGCGCTGACGCTCCTGCGCCAAGCCGTCGAACTCGACGGCATCGGCAAGAGCACGCTCGACATGCTGCTCGACCTGCACGAGGACGAAGGCATCGAAGAAGCCACCGCGCTGCTCCTCAAGGCGGCCGAGCGCTTCTCCGAGAGCGCCACGGTGCTGCGCTACGTCGCCTCGATGTACCTCGACGACGAGGACGACGACGACGCGCCCGGCAAGGCCAAGGCCTACCTGGAGAAGATCATCGCGCTGCCGCGTCGCTCCTTGGACGACGACGCGTTCGCGCGCCGCGGCCTGCTGCAGGTCACGATGGACGACTTCGAGGATCGCTACGATGCCGCGATCGACCAGGTCCGCTCGGGCGAGGCGGCCCAGGCGAGCGAGGCGGCCAAGTTCATGCGCGAGGTGATCGCCGCGGACGACAAGTTCTGGCAGCCCCACCTCATGCTCGCCCTGGCCGTGCGGGAGTCCGAGGGTGACGCCGCCGCACTCGGCCACCTGATGAACGCCGTCAAGCTGCGGCCCAACGACGGAGAGATTCGCAACCTCATCGCGGCCATCCTGCGCAAGCAGGGCCGGCCCAAGGAAGCGGTGGAGCACCTCCGTGCCGTCGTCGCGATCAACCCCCGCGACATCGAGCCCGTCGTCGCCCTCGCCTCGACCATGCGCGACGCCAACATGTTCGACGAGGCGCGCCAAGTCTGCCAGGCCGCCCTGCAGGCTGCGCCCAACCACCCCGAGTTCACCGCGATCATGGGCAGCCTACCGGCGCCCAAAGAGCCCAGCTGAGCCTCGGCCAGCCCCGCGCTCGACCAGGGGCGTCCTCGTAGAGGGCGCCCTTTTCTCTTGGCCCTGCGCGAGGCCGCCTCCGGCGAGGCCAGGCAGGGCCCCCAAAGAATATCTCGGCGCGATGTAACACCGGCGGCGGGTCGGGAACGCATGAAGGCAGTGCGACCACAACCTCCTGTATCGTCCTACCCGTTGGCGCAGGTCATCGCGCGTGGGCGCACGGAATTGCCGCCTCCCCGGACGCGGCGGTTCCACGTCCGCTCCCTTCCGAACGCCGCCGCTGCAGGGTCACTCGCCATGCTTCTCTTTGGTCTGGGGACTTTGGGGTGTGATGCGACGAGATCAGCGGGCACAGTCCCCTCCCCCCCGAACTCGGTCGCGACCGCATCGAGCAGCGCGGACACCGAGGGTACGCAGGGTCAAGAAGACCCGGACACGACCGGCGGGTCCGACGAAGGGCTCTCCGAAGAGGACGGAGGCGCGATCAAGCTCGACGTCGCGCCTGGGCAGACCGACGGCATCGACCCTGACGGCATCCGTTCTTCGTGCGGGAAGATCGACTTTCTCTTCGTCATCGACAGTTCCGGCTCGATGCAGGACGAGCAGGTCAACCTGCTCACGAGTTTCCCTGGCTTCATTGAAGCGATCGAGAATGCGGTCGAGTTCGACGACTTCCACGTGATGGTGATCGACGCCGGGCAGACGCTGGGCCCGGGCTGTGAGGGCTCACTGGGCGCAGGCCGGGTGCGAAACGGATTCGGTGCCCTGTGCAACCTCGACTCAGCAGCGCGGTACGCCACCGCGAGCCAGTTCAATCTCCAGGGCGCCTTCGAATGCATGGCTTCGCGTGGCTACCAGGGAGCGGGCGACGAACGCACAATGGACTCTCTTCTCGCCGCGCTTGGGCCTCATCTCGCGCCCGGAGGATGCAACGAGGGATTCTTACGCGACGACGCCATCCTCGTCGTCACGATCATTACCGACGAGGAAGACGACTCCAACGACGTCGCGTTCAGCCAGTTTCCGGATGGCTCGTGTGCGCCAGTCGACAACGACTTGAACTCCGCGGGCGATCCACAATGGTGGTTTGATGCGGTGGCCGGAGCCAAAGCGGGGAACCCCGATGCGGTGGTTCCGCTCGTCCTCATCGGCGACTGCGACATTGGCGGGAAGTGCCCAGGAATGGATGAAATCAGCTACGGCACACTTGCCGGTGCCGAGCCGGCCCCGCGTATTCGGGAGTTCGCACAGAGCTTCGCCTACGGGGTCGTCGGTCCGGTCTGCGCTGCGGATTACACCCCGTTCTTCCAAGACGCGGTCGATGTGATCGACGCCGCTTGTGACAACTTCGTACCCGAGGGCTGATCATGAAACTTCGACCGATAGCTTTCGCACTGCTCGGACCCTGCACGGCCTTCGTCCTCGGATGCAGCACCGATGAACCAACTCCCTTTGGCCGCATCGTGGACGGGACGACGATCGGGTCCGAAGTGGACCAACCCGAAGACCCCTCCTCGACCATGGGCATGCCGTCGACCGGGATGCCCCCGCAAACGACCGGTGGCGACGATCTCGACCCCGAAGGCACCTCCACGGAGACGGACCCGATGGGCTCCACCTCCAGCGGCGACGCGAGCGTATGCGGCGACGGTGTCGTGACCGCGGTCGAGGAGTGCGACGGAGCCGACCTCCATGGCGAGTCCTGCAGCAGTCTCGGCTATAGCAGCGGGACCCTGGCATGTTCGAACTGCCGGTTCGAGACCTCAGCCTGCACCATCGCTGTATGCGGCGACGGCATCCTCGACGAATCGGAGGTGTGCGACGGCGAGCTCTTGGGGGGAGCAAACTGCGCAGATCAAGGCTTCGTGACTGGCCCGCTCTACTGCGCCCAGGACTGTCAGTCCTTCATTACCGTCGCGTGCAGCATGTTTACCGGATCCTGCTGCGACGAAGATGGGAATGGAACACCAGGGTGCGAGGACGGTCTCTGTACCGCGATTATATGTGATGGCAACTCGTACTGTTGCGAGAACCCCTGGGGGCCCCTATGTGCCGAGCAGGCATACCATGAGCCCTGGTGCGAGTGTATCAGCCCCTTATTCCAGTAGTGCAAGATGAGCTTCAGAAACATAGACCCGGCGATGCCATCAATCAGGCTCGAGAATCTTCGATCCGCCTCGAGCATCAGCGCCGTCGCGGTGCTGCTGCTGTTCATGTCCGAGGTCGGCTGTCAGGTGGATACCGATGCGGCACCTCTTCCGTTTGACCCCGCCGATCAGGGAAGCGACGGTGCGACCTCCGGCGCTGCTCCTGCCGACACGTCGAGTGGAGCGAGCACTTCGGATGCGGTCGTACCACAGACGGGCGGAGCGACGCACGCAGAGACGTCTGGGGGGGCGGACGACTCGGAACATGAAGGAGCTTGCTCGACGCACGGTGACTGCCCCGATGCGAGCGCGCCACTTTGCGTCGCGGGGCTGTGTGTGTCCTGCAGCGACGCTGCGGGGCAAGCAAGCTGCCAGGACGCGTTCCCCGACGCGCCTGCATGCGTCGATGGCCTTTGTGCACCGTGCTCGCCCGGAAAGCCAGGATCATGCTCGGCGGGCGCGCCGGTCTGCAATGAAGAGTCGCAGTGCGTCCCCTGCACTGAGCACGACCAGTGTGGAGAGGGGTTGGCGTGCCACCTCGGAGGCTTCTTCCAAGGCACGTGCTTCTCGGCGGAAGACGTGCAAACCGTGACCAACGGGCAAGAGCTTTCGATCGCGATCTCCAATATTCAGGACAACACGCCCGAGGCACAGAATCTCGTGCTCGACCTGCAGGGGGATGTGTTCGAGCTCGACAATGCGGGGTTCACCGCAGGGCCAGGAGTCGCGGAGGTCGCAATCATCGGAGATGGGACGCAGGTGCTGACCGGCTCGGATTTTGCTCTTCTCCCCCTGACCCGAAACACCATCTTGTACCTTCATGGAGTGACGCTCACCAGCTCCGGAGGCAATGGCGTTCACTGCAGTGGGCAAGAGCTGTGGCTCGATGACTCGCGCATCGTCGGCAACGCGGATTATGGGATCCGAGCCAGTTCGAGGTGCTCGGTATATATCCGGCGATCGGTTCTCGCGCTCGACCCCTCGAGTCAGTTCGATGTGGTCGCGATCGAGCCGAACATCGATCTCTCCGGCGGAGAGCCTTCCCCGCTCCCGCCGACGCTCCGAATCGAGAATAGCTTCTTGTACGCCGAAGATTCGGTCTTGGGGACCAGGACGATCGCAGTGAGCACGGGCGTCCGGGCAACGATCGTAGGCTCGACGGTCCTGGGCACCGTCAGATTCTCCTCGTTCCCGTCGGGGGGCGACGAGCTTCAGCGCCTCGAAGTGCGAAACTCCATCATCCTCTCCCAGATCGAACCCGTCGACTACGATTTCGCTCCGATCGGCTCCTCTTCGGTTGACGAGTTCATCGCGAGAAACAACGCGTTCGACAACATCCCCGAGTTTTGGGAGACCAACGCCAGCCTTGGGCTCCCCAGTTTCCAGTTCGAGGAGAACCTCGACGTCGGCCACATCGACCACTCCTGGTTTCAAGATGTAGAGAGCTTCGATTTCCATCTCGTCGACGGACACCCCTTTGACGGAGTCGCGCAGCCGGAGCCAGGGGACCCCGACACGGATATCGATGGCGACCCGCGGTCGGGGCCAGGGGAGACTGAACCTGCAGGGGCCGACGTACCGTGAGCCCAACCCCTTTCGCATTTTCGCATTTTCGCGTTTCCTTTCAGTCAAACGCTGACCGACCCATGAACTTGCTCGAACAACGTTCCCGAACGAGTCTGATGACGATGCACCGCCCCGCTCGGATACGTTCGTGGCTACTCGGCGTTGCAGTCCTCAGTGGATGCGGGGCATCACCAGAGTCACCGGCTTCTTCCGGCCTGGAAAACAGCGCAGGCAAGGAGGACGGCGTCGGGCTCACCGTTCGGCTCTCTGCATCCAACCCCGACACCGAGCTGGAGATCTTCTGTGACGCCAGCGAGGGATGTGTCGGCCATGTGGACGTCGAGTTGCTCAGTCCTGACGCCTGCTCGACCTTGGGATCGAAGGCCTGCGACCCGGTGGTGCCCAGCGCGGCGCGGCGCGAGCTCGCCATATTGTCCCTCGAGTCCGTCACTGAGGGCTTTCGCGAGCTTCCGTTGGTGGTCGAAACTCAGGATGGAAACTTCGTCCGTCACGCGACCTCGATGGCATTCAGCGTCGAGTCGTTCGAGCGCGTTACGATCGGGCTGCGGCACATTGAGGGGTCCCCCGAGCTTCGGGTCTCCGTGCGTGCCCAGTGGGATGACCGCCGCGGGGACGGCAGCCGGGAGCTCGAGGCCTACCTCGACGAGCAGCCGGGGCTCACCTACTCCGAAATCTCCACCCAGTATGAGGGCGTACGTGCCTACGAGCTGCGCTACGAGCAGCCGATCGAGCACGGCGACCCTTCGGCGGGCACCTTCGTCCAGGCCGCGGTCCTGCATCACCGCGACCCCTCGAGTCCGATGGTGCTCTACCACACCGGCTATGCGCTCAACGGTGACTACCAGTGCGAGCTCGCCGACGCGCTCGAGGCCAACCAGATCGACGTCGAGCACCGGTACTTTGGCGGGTCAAAACCGGAACCGTTCGGGCCCGAGTCCTGGAAACATCTCACGATGCGAAATGCGGCCGATGACGACCATCGCTTCGTCGAGCTGCTTCGGCCCTTCTACGATGGCCCGTGGCTCTCCACGGGCCACAGCAAGGGCGGATCGACCGCGGTGATCCACCGCCGCTTCCATCCTCGCGACGTCGAGCTCACGGTCGCGTACGTGGCTCCGACCGTCGAGGGGGTCATGAGCGACAGTCGGTATCCGCAGTTCTTGGACCAGATAGGTTCTGAGGCCTGTCGAGAGGCCGTTCGCGACGTACAGCGTGCACTCATCGAGCGGCTCGACGATCTCGAGGCGTCCGTCGGCTTCCTCGACATCAGCGTCGACGAGGCGGACTACGCCATTTCCGGAGGACTGCGCGCAGCGTTCGAAGACCAGATCGAGCTGTTCGAGTGGACGTTTTGGCAGTACTCGGGCGCCTCGGATTGCGCTTCGGTCGCCGGATGGGGCGAAGAAATCCGACACGCCAGCGACGCGGAGCTGTCCAGGCTGGTGCCACAGTGGACGCTACCGATGGACGACGAGACGCTGCGCGGGATCACCGGTGCGTACCAGTACCAAGGCGCGCTCGAGAAAGGTTTGGCTCCGCAGGTCAGTGTGCACCTCGAGGATGTGGAGGACCCTGGAGTCCCGCTTCGCCTGCCCGAAGGTACGATGCCCGAGTACAACCCGGAGACGATGCGCGATGTTCGGCAGTGGGTGTCCCAGACCCGGGAGCCGCTGGTCTTCATCTACGGGGAATTCGACCCCTGGACGGCCGGCGCGTTCGAGGTGTCCGACGGCACGCCGCTGGTGATCGTGCCGCGGGCCAATCACTCGGCGATGATCTACGATCTCGACGAGTCCGCGCGCGACGAGGTCCTCGACGCGATCGGGCGGGCGATCACCGTCCGACCTGATATCCATCCGAGCTGGCGCCCCTCGGCTGCGCCCCGTCCTGCGCTCGAGAGGCGCTGAGGCTGGCCACACCGGCGATGGCTCGAGGCCGGCAGGGTCCTCGGTCCATGCCGCGGGCGCCCGTCGCCTCTCCAACGGCTGGAATGCTCAGCGCCGGATCCGCATGATCCGGCTCTTCGTGAAGTCCACGATGAAGCCGAAGGTCTCCCGAAACAGCCCGTCGTGGCCCAGCAGCGCGGGGGGCAGGTTGGGAAAGGGCGCACCGGCCCGGACGGCCGAGATGGCCTCCCGGTCGAGGTAGTCGACCCCGCAGCTTCGCACGAGGTTGATCTTGTTGACGCTGCCGTCGGGGTTGAGCACGATCTCGAGCATCGTGCGGCGCTGCTTGGTGCCGTTGATCCGACCGGTGGGGTCCCGCGCCTGCAGGACGCTGATCGGATCCCAGTGCGGCTCGATGTTGTCGCGCATCCGATTGAAGAACGAGGCGTACTTCCAGCGGCGCGCGTTGACGACCGACTCGTCGTCGGCGTCGACGTCGTCGAGCTTTTGGGTCGAGCCGCCGGCGCCGGGTCGCTCAGGGAAGGGGTTGGGCACGCCGCGTAGCGCTCGAGGACTCAGGGACGGCACCTGGCCCGCTCCGGCCGCGCCGGGCTGGGACCCTCGCGAGGACTCGCTCGCGCCGGCTTCTCCGGCCGAGCGCATCCCGGCCAGCGGCAGCGGGGCACCCTTGGGCGCGTCGTCACTGCCGCCGGCGGGTTCGGGCTGGTCCTGCTCGGCGTTGCCCTGAGGCGGCGTCGCGGGGCGAGGGTCCTGCACCGGGCGGGCCCGCTCCCGGGAGGTCCGGTTGTCGAACTCGGCGACCCGCTCGGTCTCCTCGGGCGGCCGGGGGTCGGTGATTTTGTCGAGCTCGACCACCTCACCGGGCTTCTCCACCGGGTCGGGCTCCTGGGGTGCCTCGGGCACGAGCGACACCTCCATGGCCGATGGCGACGGGGGCTGTTCCCGATCGCTCCCCAGCGCGACGACCCGATCTCCCAGCGGCCACAGCACCAGGTGGAGCAGGAGGGACGCCACGACTGCGGCCATCACCGGGCGCAGCGGGCTGCTGTGGTTGCGTCGCGGCACGCCGGGCAAAGTATAGCGATCCGCCCGCCGGCTGCTCACTCGGTGCTCACGCGCGCTGCCGCGAGCGCGCGGGCGTAGACGGCCCCCTGGCGCTCCAGCGCGTCAGGATCGGCGAAGAGCACCACCGCGGGGTCGTCGGGCGCCGATCCCAGGGGGCGGGTCACCGCGAGCCCCAGCTGCGCACCGTTGCGGCGAACCCAGTGCGCGTGCACGGCGGGGCCAAGGCCCGCGGCCACGAACACCTCCGGAAGCTCGGTCGCCACCAGGGTGAGTTCGGCGGCCAGCGACGGATCGATGCGCAGCAGCCCCGGCACGTTCGGGTCCCCCTCGTGCTCGGGCGCCACGACCAACAGCTGCACCATGTCCCCCGCCCGCAGCGCGAGGCCGTCGAGCATGCCCACGTGCAGCGGCAGCGGAAGTCCGGGGACTTCGGAACGCTCCTCGACGCGCTCGAAGGTCGGCGGCAGCTCCAGCGCGACCCCGCCCAGGGTCTGCGTCCGCCAGGGCATGCTCTGCACCTCGTGCAGCGCGTCGTCTCCGCGGACCCCCACCGACGCGACGATGCTCAGCACCGCGAGCCCGGCCGCGAGCCCGGCGTCGAGCCATCGCAGACGTCCGCGCAGGGGCATCAGGGCGAGCACGGCACCCACGACCGCGGCGGCCGCGAGTCCGTGCCAGGAGGTCTCCACGGCCAAGAAGCCGGGGACGGACGCCACGCCCTGCGCGACGGTCACCATCGCCAGCGGCACCCACAGGCGGCGGCGGGTGAGCTGCCGGACCCCGTCCTCCCCGGACCGCGACAGCAGCAGGACCACCGCCCCGATCAGCGCGCAGCAGGCTCCTCCGCCGCCACCGAGCACCATGCCCGCCTCGGGGCCCAGCCAACCGCTGACGAACACGCCGGCGGCGGCCCCGAGCATCGCCACGACGAACGTACGCCCGGTCCCCGCCATGCGCTCCACGACCGGCGCGGTGAACCAGATCGTGTAGATGTTCAGCAGCAGGCCCAAAGGATCGCCGTGGACCCACCCCGCGGTTCCCAGCCGCCACAGCTGCCCCGAACGGATCATCGTCGGCGTCGCCGCGCCCGCCTCCAGCAGGCCCAGTCCGCCGTGGTCTGCCCAGCGCATGGCGAAGTAGCCCAGACCCATCACCACCATCAGCGCCGGCGTGGCCAGCAAGGCGCCGGCGCGCTGGATGGCCGGAGCCATCCGCGAGAACGCGTCCAGCCGGGCCGCAACCGAGTCGACGTAGGGCTCGAGCTCGGTGGCCACGCTCACCGGATCGAGCATGGCCGGCGGCGCACCGAGCTCCCCGATGGCCCGCCGCGCCGACTCCACCACCCGGTCGTCGCGGGACGTCGCGAGGTCTTCGACCCTGGACAGCTCCGTGCGTGCCGCCGGCGCGTCCCCGGCCTGACGCGCCGCGAGGCCGCGGAACAGGGCGCCGCTTGCCGCAGACAGCCCCAGCTGGCGACGGCTGCGATCCCCCAGCGCATCGGCGACCGCGGCCGCCTGCCCGGCGAAGACCAAGAACGTCAGCCTCGCCTGAGAGACCAGACCCAAGGCCCGAGGATCGCTGCCGACGGGGCCTTCTTCGAGCGCTTGCAGCAGCGACGCCGCCTCGTCCAGCCGCCCGACCTCCCCGTAGGCTCGGAGCAAGCCCAGCACCAGCGCGGGGCGCAGCGCCGCATACCGGGGCGGAAAACGCGACTCGTAGTGCGAGATCCCTTCGGTCCACCGCTGGCCGTAGAGCAACATCGAGACGATCTGCTCGTTGATCAACGTCAGCTCACCGCCGTCCTCGGTGTCCTGGGCCAACCCCCGGAAGTAGCCGATCGCAGCGTCGACGCCGTCACGCTCGAGCACCGCCAGCCCGTGCAGGATCTGCTGCTGACGGCCCAGCCCGGCGCCGAGCATCAGCATCGAGCGAAGCCCGGCGGTCCACACGGCCAGCCGCAGCCACCCGCGGCTGAAGAAGGCCCGCGCCGACCACTCCAGCACCCAAGGGACGACCACGACCAGAACGGCCAAGCCGATGGCCACGACGCCCATGAACCGCGAGTCCTCCGCGACCGCGACGAGGGTGAGCGCCAAGACGCCGGCGAGCACCCAGGTGTACGCCGGCGGCCGCCCTTCGGCGCGGCGGGTGGCCTGGAGGAAGGCCATCCCAACGAGGGCGGTGCTCAGCAGCAGGAACTCGTCGAACATGCGCCCGCGGCTACTCGCCTTCGAGGTGCCCGATGCGGCGGTACTTCTCGTACCGCTGGGCAACGAGCGCGCTGGGCTCGAGCGCTTGCAGCACGTCGAGTTGCTTGGTGAGCGCCTCTGCGAGCGCGCCCGCGGTCGTGGTCAGGCCTCGATGCGCCCCGCCCACGGCCTCGGGAATGATCTCGTCGCAGATCCCCTGCCGGTGCAGGTCGAGGCTGGTCATCTTGAGCTGGGCCGCGGCCGTCTGCTCCGCCTCCGGGTCCTTCCACAGGATGCTCGCGCAGCCCCGCGGCGAGATGACCGAGTAGACCGCGTGTTCGAGCATCAAGATGCGATCGGTCAGCCCGATGGCGAGGGCGCCTCCGGAGCCACCCTCACCGATGACCACCGAGATCGTCGGCACGCGCAGACCCGCGAGCAGCTCGAGGCTGGAGGCGATCGCTTCGGATTGGCCGCGCTCCTCCGCGCCGAGGCCGGGGTAGGCGCCCGCGGTGTCGATGAAGCAGACGACCGGGAGCCCGAACTGCTCGGCCATCTTCATCAGGCGCTGCGCCTTGCGGTAGCCCTCGGGGCGAGCCATGCCGAAGTTGCGAAACAGGTTCTCCTTGGTGTTTCGGCCCTTCTGATGGCCCAGCACCATGATCCTGCGGTCGGCGAAGCGACACAGCCCCCCGACGATCGCCGGATCGTCTGCATACGCTCGGTCACCGCGAAGCTCGACGAAGTCGGTCGTCATCTCGCTGATGTAGTCGAGCGTGTAGGGGCGGTCGGGGTGCTTGGCCAGCTGGACCTGCTCCCAGGGCGTGAGCGACGCGAAGCGCTCCTTCTGCAGCTGGCGAGCCTTCTCCTCGAGGCGCTCGATCTCCTGCGCCATCTCGCGGCTGCCACCGCTGAGGTGCTTGAGCTCCTTGATCTTGCCTTCGAGCTCCACGATCGGACGTTCGAACTCGAGTACCTTGGTCGACATCGTTTTCTCCAGAGGCTGCAGCTGCTCAGACATCGCTCAGGAACCCTGTGACCCGGTCCCAAGGCATCGCGGCCGCCTCGGGGATGTGTACGACATCCTCGGCGGGAAGTTGATGGCGAAAATACGTTCTCTGTCGACGCGCGTACTGCCAGGTGGCGGCGAGGATCGCCTCCCGTGCCGCGTCCATGCCGCTGCGGCCCTTGACGACCTCGACCAGCTGCTTGTAGCCCAGGCTGCGCATCGCCTTGTGACGCTCATCATATCCGTCGGCGACCAGCCCCTCTACCTCGGCCAGCCAGCCGCGCTCCAGCATGCGATCGAGTCTGCACACCTGCATCGCCCGCAGGTTCTCGCCGGGGTCGAGGACCACGAAGAGCATCTTTGCGCGGGGTCGCGGGGGGTCGGCAGCCCGCAGGACCGAGATCGCGGCCCCCGCGGCCTCGCACAGACCCAGCGCACGGACGACCCGGACCCAGTTGTTGGGATGCACGCTTCGTGCCGTCGCGGGATCGATCGCGCGCAGGGCCCGATGGGTCGCGCCGGGGTCGGCCCGCTCGGCCTCCGCCCACCGAGCCTCGAAGGCGTCACGCGCCGGACCCTCGAGCGTCGGTGCGCTGCCGGGCCCCTGCCCGGTCGCCGTCCACAGCGCCGCCCGCAGGTAGAGCCCCGTGCCGCCCACGAACAGTCCCCGCCCCCGCGCGCTCAAGAGGTTCCACGCGCGCTGGGCGTAGTCGCGCGCCGTGAACCGCTCGTCGGGATCGACGAGATCGAGGAGCGCGTAGGGCTGCTCTGCGCGCTGCTGCGGCGTCGGCTTGGCGGACCCGATGTCCAGGCGGCGGTAGACCTTCACCGAGTCGCAGACGATGATCGGCAGCGGGTCGGGCACGCTCGGCCGTCCGACACGCTGCGCGAGCATGCGTCCCAGCGCCGCCTTGCCCGATCCCGTCGGGCCCACGACCGCGACCGCCCGGGGCAGGGCGACCCTCACGTCAGCTCCTGGGGCGAGAAGCAGCGAATGCCCGGGACCTTCGCCAGATCGCGATCTTGCTCGAGGAGCTCACGGACCCAGCGACGAGCCAGCCGCGGCGCCGGGTCGGCGCCCTGGGCCCGGGACAGGACGGCCGCGATGCCGTGGGTCCCGGTCTGCGGGACGTCGGACGCGGGGGCCTCGACCCGCAGCCACGCGACGACCTTGTCGACCAGGTCGTCGATGTCCGGCTCCTCCACGCAGTCGCGCAGCTGGGCCGGCACCGCCCGAACCAGCAGGGCGTCGTCGCCGAACGCCTCGAGCACCACGCCCAGCTCCCGCAGCGCGTCCTGTCGAGACAGGCACAGCGCGACGTCGGCCGGCGCACGTCGGACGACGACCGGGGCCAGCAGCCCCTGCGCCCCCACGCTGCCGCCCCCCAGCTCTGCGACCAGCCGCTCGTAGACCAGGTGGCTTCGCAGCCGCTTGAGGTCGACGCTGAGCAGTACGTCGCCGTGCCGAAGCACCGCGATGGGTCCGGGCAAACACGTCAGCAGCGAGAGCGCGGGCTCGGGCGGTTCGGCGATCGGCGAGGACGCGCGCGGTGCCGCAGCTGGAGGCGCGGGCCCGGGACTGGGGTCGAGGGGGCGATCGCGCAGGCGTCCGGCCGCTGCGCGAGCGTCGGCCCGATGCGCGTCGTAGTCGGTCCGCGTCGCGGCGGTGCGCAGACGATAGGTCGAGCCGGCCGCCGGCGACGCGGAGAACGCCGCCGCCCCCGCGCTCGCGGTCCGAGCCGATCGGTCGAGCGCTGCCCGTGCGCCGGCACTGAACCGGTCCTGTGGGGCCGGCGCGGCCGCTTGCGCTGCGTTCCACAGCGTCAGCCCGCGCGCCAGCACGTGACGGGCGGCCGCATAGACGGACTGCGGATTGGAGAACCGAACCTCGGCCTTCTGCGGGTGCACGTTGACGTCGACCTCCCCCGGCGGAGGATCGACCCGCAGGCACGCGACGGGCCCATGCCCGCTGGGCAGCAGATCACCGTAGGCCGTCATGATCGCGCCGTTCAAGGAACGCTCCCGGACCACACGACGCCGCACGATCACGAAGGTCTGTCCCCGTCCGCGGACCGCGGCGCCCGGCGGCGCGAGGAAGGCCTCCACCTCGACCCCTTCGTGGATGCCATGGACGCGGCTGATCGGCGCACGCACGCGCCGGGCCAAGACGGCGGCGATGCGCTCGGACAGCTGCGCCGCCGGAAGGTCGAGCAGCGTCCGCGTTCCGTGCCGCAGCCGCAGGTGCACATGAGGGTGAGAGAGGGCCAGGCGCACCATCGTGTCGGTGCAGTGGCCCACCTCGGTCGCCTCGGACCGCAGGAACTTGCGCCGCGCCGGGACGCTGACGAAGAGCGAGGCAACCTCGACCCGGGTGCCGACGGGGCGGCCCACCGCGCACAGCTCCGGAGGCAGCCCGGGACGCGAGCGCATGCGGGTGCCCGCGGCTTCCTGCGACCGTCGGGACTCCACCGTCACGTCGGCGACCGCGGAGATCGAGGCCAGCGCCTCGCCCCGAAAGCCCAGCGTGCGGATCTCGACCAGGTCGGAGGCGTCGCGGACCTTCGACGTGGCGTGACGGGTGATCGACAGCGGGAGGTCCGCGGGATGCATGCCTCGACCATCGTCGACCACGACGATGCGCTCGGCACCTCCGGCGGTCAGCTCCACCTCCACCCGACGCGCCCCGGCATCCACCGCGTTTTCGACCAGCTCCTTGACGATCGACGCGGGTCGCTCGACGACCTCTCCAGCCGCGATCTGGTCGGCCAGGGCGGCCGGCATCACCTCGATGCGAGTCTGGGCGTCCGACACGGGCCCGACGTGGTTATCACACCGCCGCCTCGAATCGGGCTGGGGCGGCGGGGCCGGCGGGGCTACCTGACTTGGCTGGCGATCGACAGGGCCGGGTCATCGGTCCAGACGACCCGGTTCCGACCCGACTGCTTGGCCTTGTACAGGCGAGCGTCCGAGCGCTTGATGAGGTCGTCGGCGTTGGCGACCGCGGGCTGCAGCTCGGCGACGCCGATCGAGATGGTGAGCGGAATCCGCCGGCCCTCGAAGCTGAACTCCTCCTGCTCGACCATGGCCCGCACCGTCTCGGCGAACTGCGCCGCGCCGGACTCGTCGATCTCGGGCAGGATGACGGCGAACTCCTCACCGCCGTAGCGGGCGACGACGTCGACCTTGCGCGACCGCTGGCGCACGATGTCGGCCATGTGCCGCAAGACGTGGTCTCCGGCGCGATGGCCGTAGGTGTCGTTGCACTGCTTGAAGTGGTCGATGTCGAACATCATCAGCGCCAGCGGCCGGTCGTAGCGGCGGGCGCGGCTCAGCTCGCGCTCGAGCGTCTCGACGAAGTAGCGCTTGTTGAAGATCTGGGTGAGCCCGTCGACGGTCGAGAGCCGGTAGATCTCCTCGTGGTACGAGCTCTCGATGTTGTCGCCGGTGAGGAACTTGAAGATGCTGCGGCCGACCTTGATCAGGTCGCCGTCCTTCAAGTACGCCTCGTGAATCTTGTGGTCGTTGACGTAGGTGCCGTTGGTGGACTCGTTGTCGCGAATCTTCACCCCGGCGTCATCGGCCATCACCGTCGCGTGCGTGCGGGACACGGAGTCCTGCGAAACGCAGATGTCGTTGGTCGTGGCGCGACCGATCGTCATCTCGCGATTCTCGATATTGTACTTCCGCCCCAGCTCGGCCCCATAGATGACGACGATGCAGGCGTCCTTGGTTCGGCGGGGCCCGCCGGTGTCTCCCACCTTGTGGATGACTGTGACGATGGTTTCGTCGCGCATGACGGCGAACGCCCACTCCACGCGGGCGAGTGGTCATGTTAGCAGGAAACGCGGTCCGCGACAGACGTCTCCAAACCTGCAGTAGGGCTTTTCCCGGTGGTGTACGGTTGGTCCACACATCGCCGCTGAATCGCCTCGCGCTGATCGCGATCCTTTTTTTGACCACCTTGCACCCACACTGCTATAGCGACCGACGGCTGGCATGAGATCGCCACGAAAAGGACTCAGCGGCGTCGGCGCGCTGTTCTTCCTCGGGACACTAGGTGCCATCGCATTCTACGTGCAGCAGCAGAGCGCGCCCGAGGGATACGACGGTGTGCGCAAATCTGCCACCGTCCTGCCCGAGCAGGGCTCCGATCAAGACGCGCCGCTGGTGCTCCCCTGGGAAGATCGTCTCGAGCTCGGTGAAGCGACGCTGGTGACGATCTCCGATCCGACCCAGCCGGCAGATCCCGACGCCGAGCCGGACCCGGCGGCACCCCCAACCAACGAAGGCGGCGCAGCCGTGGTCGACCCCGAGACCAGCCGCTACGTCCAGCAGCTCAGCGACGGTCATCGCATCATGCTGACCCTCGACCCGGTCCTGCAGGACTCGGCGCTGACGATCTTTCAGAACCGCGAGGTTCCCTACGCCGGCGCCGTCATGCTGGATCTTCGGGACAACGCGGTGCTGGTGCTCGCGGGGCACTCCTCCATGGACCCCGAGGTCGACCCGGTCGAAGTGGTCGCCAGCGCGTGGGCACCGGCGGCCTCGACCTTCAAGCTGGTGACCGCCGCGGCGCTGCTGGAGACCGGGTCCGCCACGCCCAGCACCCGCGCCTGCTTCTCGGGTGGCCTTCACGGCATCGAAGACGAGATGCTGACCGACGATCCCGCTCGCGACACCCGCTGCGAGACACTCTCCTCGGCCGTCGCCCAGAGCTACAACCTCGTGATCGCCAAGCTGGCGCACAAGCACCTCGAGCAGCAGCAGCTGGTCGACGTTGCGCACGCGCTGCTCTTCGAGGCCCAGATCCCCTTCGAGTACACGATCGAGCGCAGCCCGGCACACATCCCCGCCGACGCGATCGAGCGAGCCAAGGTCGCGGCCGGGTTCTGGAACGTGGACGTCTCTCCGATTCACGCGGCGACGATGGCCAGCGTGTTCGCGCGGGGTGGGATCTACCAGCCGCCCCACATCATCGACCAGGTGATCGGCCCCGACGGCGAAGACATGACCCCTGCCCGGCCCAAGGCCTCGCGGACCCTCTCGGCCGACACCGCGCTGGCCGTCGGCGAGATGATGAAGGCGACGACCACGTCCGGCACCGCGCGCAAGAGCTTCATCGACGCCCAGGGCAAGCCGTACATCCCCGACTTCGTCGTCGCGGGAAAGACCGGCAGCCTCACCGGCAAGCGCGCCCCCTACCTCAACTACAACTGGTTCGTCGGCTACGCGCCCGCCGACCGCCCCGAGATCGCCTTCGCCGTCTTGCTCGCCAACGAGCCGCAGTGGCGCATCAAGGCCCACTACGCGGCCCGGCGCCTGGTGCAGATCTACCTGGAGCGCCGCGGCGCCTTGGAGCGCAACCGCGATGCTCGGCTGACCAAGACCGGCGTCTCCGCCCGGGCCCGCGATGCGATGGGTGCGATCGTCAAAGCGAGTCCCGCCGCCGGCGGCGAGGGCGATGCCGTGCAGCCACCTCCGCCCCCCGCCCCCGCTGGAGCGCCGGCCGAGACGGACGAAGCCGCCGGTCTCGACCTTCCGCCGCCCCCCGGACCCCTTCCGCCGCCCCCCGCGTAGGCCCCTGGGGTCGGCGGAACCCCGCCGCGCTGCTAAGGTTGCGCCCCGTGTTCGCCGTCGCGCTGCTGGCCGTGGTCTTGGCCGCCCCCGAGGAGACCCCTGCGGCGGTCGAGCAGACCGATGCGCGGGTGCAAGCCGCTGCGGCCGTCACCCGAGCCCGAGCGCTCGCGGCGGACGCGGACTATGCCGCGGCGATCGTCGCCTTCGAAGAGGCGCTGCTGCTGCGCCCCTCCGCCGGGCTCCACTACAACATCGCCGTTTGCCACCACCGACTGCTGTTGAGCGCCCCCGAAGACTCGCCGAGCCACGAGACCCATCGAGCGGCCGCAGTTGCGGCGTACAACGCCTATCTCGACGCTGCACCCGACGCCGAGGACCGCTACGCCGTCGCGGCCACCATTCAAGATCTTCGTGGGCGCCCCAACGTCATCGACGAGTGGCGCATCGATGATGCTGATCCCCAGCGGGCAGCCCTGGAGTTCCGCAGCGACGAACCGGCCCCTGCCGCCGCGCCACCGGACGCGCAGAAGGCCCCCGCAGCCCAGGCGCCCACCGACGCCCCACCGTCGACCGGCCCGCCGCTGCCTCCCCCGCGCAGTGACGCACCCGCGGTCACGCCGATGCGGCCCGGCTTTCCGCACGGGATGCTCGGCCTGGGGTTCTCCGTCGAGGGACATGCTCCAGCTGCGATCTCCAGCACCGCGGGCGTCGAGTCCCTGCCCACGCTCGGCCCGGTGTTTCGCGGAGGCGGCTACCTCGGCGATGCCCGCGAGTTTCTCTTCGGGGCCGAGCTCGCCTACGCGACCCAGCCGACAGATGCCTCGAGGGGACACCGCTTGTCCACCTTCCAGATGCTGCTGCTCACCGAGTGGTCCCGCGCGCTGCGGCCCGCGTCGCACCTCGAGCTCGGCGTAGGCGCGACGCTCGGTCTGGCAGGACAAACGCTCCGGCATGCCGGCCCGAGTCCCGCGACCTGCCCGGTGCGGCCCTCGGGGATCGTCAGCACCCGCGGAGGGGCGGTCCTGGGCGGGCGGTTCCTCCTGGGCGTGTTGCTCGGGACCAACCGGCGGCACGCGCTGACGATGCGCGCCGGCCCAACCATCGCAGGCATGGGCGGCGGCACGCTGGACTCCGACTCCAGCCCCGACTGCGTACCTTCGGGCCAGGCACCCTTCGCCGAGTACGGCATGGACTCGGCGACGCTGCTGATCCGCGCCGACCTCGGCTACGCGATCCGCTGGTAGCGCGGCCCGGCGTCAGCCCGGGTCTTCGAGGAGCTCGGCCTGGATGACGACCGGCGCGGCATCGGTGCCCCCCTCGACGTGCAGGGTGCGTTGGACTGGAAAGCGACCGGGCTTGCGGACCTCGAGACGATGCACCCCCGGCGCGAGCACCAGCGGCTCGGTCCCAGCGGCCGTCAGCGCGCTGACCTGGCCGATGTAGTTGCCGTCGACATAGACGTCGGCGTCGGTGTCCTCGGCGGGAACCTCGATCGAAAGCGGAGCCCCGGTGCCCGCCGCGGGACGACACGCGCCCAGCAGCAGGAGGCTAGCGAAGGCGAATGGTGAGGCCGCGCGCATCATGAATTCCGACGATGGTGATGGAAAAATCCGGCAGGCTCAACGCTTCGAGTCCCCGGGCGATCGCCTCGGCGCTGGCCCGCCCCTGCACGCGCAACCGCACCGCGCCATCCGGATCGATCCCCGAGACCGACGCCGTGCGCACACCCGACACCTGCTCGGCGAGGGCGCGCTCGAGACGGCGCACGCGGGAGGCGGGATGAGGAGACTCGACCCGGACCACCACCCCACCTGCGCCGGGCAGCAAGAGCGTGGCGACGTCGTCGGCGATCGAGCCCGCGCCGCGCTCGCGCGCCGAGCGTTCATCGACGCCGAATCCCGCTTCGTCCGACCGCAGGACGACCCGCCCCCCGACGGACGTCTCCGCCCTGACGCGAACCGCCTGCAGCAGGGTGTTGGGCACCGAACCGACGCTCTCGCAGTGCACCGCGACCCCGACGGAGGTCGAGCTGCCGACCGGCTCGGACGCGAACCCCAGCTGCTCCAGATCGGCGAGGATCTGACCGCGCTCGACCTCGCAGCCCACGTCGGCCTGAATCGAACCGAGGTGGAAGCGCACCGACGCGGGCGTGGGAAGAGCCGCAGGCGCGACGAACTTGGCCAGGCGCGCGGTGTCGATGTCGACCTCGAGCTCGACGCGCACCGCCTGCGGTTCGACCCTCTCGCCGAGGATCCGGTACGCGCCGGTCCACCGCGATCCCTCCCCCATCACCGCCTTCTTGGCCTGCGCGTCCACCGGGCCCGGCAGCCCGTCGATGGCTGCCTCCAGCGCGGCGAGACGCGCGCGGCGGATTGCCCGCGCGCGCAGATTCGACGCGGACGGCGGCGACTTCCACTCGGAGGCCGCGGCGGCTCCCGAGCCCGGGACGCCTGCGGCCTGGGCGGTCACCGCGGTGCCCCACACCGTCAGTGCGACCGCGAACGCGCGAAGGCGTCGAAAGCGCGAGGGCTCGCTCATACGGCCAGTGTGAGCCGCCCACGGGGCCCTTGGCAAGTTTGGGGGTGGTCAGGCGCAATCCGCTGGGCTACACGCGGGCCCATGCGCCCCCCCTTCGTCGGCCATCGACGCTTCAGCATCACTCACCGCGCCGTGCAGCGGCTCCGCGAGCTGGAGCCGACCCTGGGCGAGGACGATGACGAGACGCTTCGAGACCAGCTCGATGCCGCGCTGGGTGACGCCGAAGACGGGGGGCGAGCGATCCAAACGCTCGACGCCATGCTGGGCGAGCCGCAAACCTTGATCCCCGTCGAAGCCTTCGGCGAGACCCTCTACGCGATCATCAAGGAGGACACCGTCGTCACCGTGCTGCCCAAGGGCCACGGCGAGGAGATCCTCCAGCGGGGTCAGGCGATGGAGCAGCGGGTCGCCACCGGGCAGGCCCAGGTGCAGCCGCGTCCGCCCGAGCGAGACCGGTTCGACGTCGGCGTGCGGCGGCGCTGGCACAAGGACGCACCGCCGGTCGTGGTCGAGCGGGTCGGACGCCCGCCGGGCCACGAACCGTCTTCAGCGTCCCTTCCCGCCGCCTCGGCGCCGCTGGCTTCGGGCGCCGCCTCGAACGACGCGTCGGGCCTGGTGTTCCGTCTGCCCGATCCGCCCCCGAGCGACAGCCCGGTCGCGGCCGCGCTTCGGGAAGCCCTCGAGCACGGCCGCCGACGGGCCGCGGTCATCGCCCTGCGAGAGACGCTCGCGGCCGCCGACCCCGACGACGCCCTCGACCCGCTGTGGGACGCGGTGACCAAGCAGGGCCTGCCCAAGACGATGACCGTAGGAGATCTCGTCGAAGCGACGGCCTCGGCGCGCAAGTGAGCGGCAATTCCTGGCTGCCGCTTTGCTGTGGTACCCAAGAAGGCGCATGAGCGCCCAGCCCACGCGCATTCTCGGCATCGATCCCGGAACGCTGTGCGTGGGTTATGGGGTGATCGAGACCCACGCGTTCCGGGGCGGGGCGTTCCGCTACGTCGAGTGCGGCGTGCTTCGGCCGCCGCGCGCCCTCGACGTGTCGGCCCGCATCAGCCAGATCGCTCAGGCCCTGACCGAGCTGATCACCGATCTGCGGCCCGACGCGGCCGCGCTCGAGAAGGCCTACTACGGCAAGAATGCCGCCAGCGCGCTGAAGCTGGGCCAAGCCCGCGGAGCGATCATGCTGCTGACCGCACAGCACCGGCTCCCCACCTTCGAGTACGCTCCCTCGACGATCAAGCAACAGGTCGTGGGGCACGGACGCGCGACCAAGGCCCAGGTCCAAGCGCGGGTGCAGATGCTGTTCTCCCTGCAGCGCACGCCGAGCTCGGACGCCGCCGATGCGCTCGCCATCGCGCTGTGTCACGGCCACCGCGCCCCGCCCCGCCTGAGGATCGTCGACAAAGCCGCAACGTGATGCGAAGACACGGCCTGCGATGATCGGACATCTGCAAGGCACCGTGCTCGTGCGCGACGCTCTGACCGGCACGATCGTGCTGGATGTGGGCGGCGTCGGCTATCAACTCACCGTCTCCTGGCAGACCTTCGCCGACGTCCCCGCCGAAGGCGAGCCGTGCGCGCTGTGGGTGCACACGCACGTGCGCGAAGACACCTTGGCGCTGTTCGGCTTCACGCGGACCGAGGAGCGGCGCATGTTCCAGCTGCTGACCTCCGTGCCGCAGGTGGGCCCGAAGAACGCGGTGGCCGTGCTGGGCGGGTTCCCCCTCGCCGAGCTGCTCGAGGCGATCGGCCAAGGAGAGAACGCGACGCTGCAGCGAATTCCCGGGGTGGGCAAGCGAACCGCAGAGCGCATCATTCTCGACCTGCGCGAGAAGGTCGAGCCGCTGGTCGCCTCCTTGGGCCTCGCCGACGCTGATGGCGAGCCGCCAGCGGCCATCGCACCCAGCGACGCGCTCGACGACGAAGCGCGGGCCGTCCTGGTGAACCTCGGCTGGAAGGCGAAGGTCGTCGACGCTGCGCTCGACAAGGCGCACGGCGCCGACCCGGCTCCTGCAGATCTGGACAGCCTGGTTCGCCGCACGCTCGCGGTGCTGATGGCCCGCTGAGGGCCCGCTGAGGCCCCGTGGAGGGCCATGCCCGCTCGGTTCAACCCGCCGGTTCGGCCGGCTGCGCCGAGTCCTCGAGGGACAGCGCCTCCCGCATGCGTCGCGCGAGCGCGGTGTAGCGGTGGTTGTCCGAGGCGCGATCGATCGCCTTGGCGATCGCCCGCGTGTCGCCCACGATGACGCAGAGCTTCTTGGCCCGGGTGATCGCGGTGTACAGAAGATTGCGGCGGAGCATCACGTGATGCTCGGGCAGCAGGCAGATGATGACCGCGTCGAACTCGCTGCCCTGGCTCTTGTGGATCGACAGCGCATAGGCCAGCTGCAAGGACGCGGTCTCCCGCCCCTCGTAGCGCACCCGCTGTCCGTCGTAGTCGACCACGAGCGTGCCTGCCTCGGGATCGACGTCGACGACCTCTCCGATGTCTCCGTTGAACACGCCCTTGTCGTAGTCGTTGCGGGTCTGCATGACCCGGTCGGTCCGGCGAAACGTGCGCGAGGGCATGTTCTTGCCCCCGAGCGTCCATTCTCGCTGACCGGCGGTGAACTGCGCCTGGAGGCTGCGGTTGAGGTTCTCGGTGCCCGCGACCCCCTTGTGCATCGGCACCAGCACCTGGACGTCGGTGCGCCCGTCGAGCCCATACGCAGCGGGGATCCGGTCGGTGGCCATGCGCACGGCCAGATCGTGCACCCGCTGCGCGGTCCGGGTGGCGACGACGAAGAACTCCCCCCCTTCTCCGGAGGGGTCGGGATCGAGAGCCTGCCCATGCAGGACACGGTGCGCATTGGTGACGATGCTGCTGCCCTCGTCTTGGCGAAACACCTCGGTGAGGCGCACCAGGGCGATTGGAGATCCGGGGGCCTCGGCGACCGCCATCACGTCGCGCAAGACGTTGCCCGGACCGACCGAGGGCAGCTGATCGGCGTCGCCGACCAGCAGCAGCCGGTGCGCGTCGGTGAGTGCGCCCAGCAGCGCCTGCGCCAGGTGCACGTCGATCATCGAGCTTTCGTCGACCACCAGCAGGCCCGGGGGCAGCGGATCGGCCGGCCCGTGGGCAAAGCTCCCGGTCTCGGGCTGGAACTCGAGCAAGCGATGCAGGGTGCTGGCGGGCTGGCCGGTGGTCTGCTCGAGCCGCTTGGCGGCCCGCCCGGTGGGCGCGGCGAGCATGACCGCCGAGGCGTTGGCCTCGGCGAGGGCGAGCACCTGGGCGACCACCGTGCTCTTGCCCGTGCCGGGGCCACCGGTCAGCACCATCACGCCATGCTCGGCCAGCGCCTCGATCGCGGCCCGCTGCCCAGCGCTGAGATGCGAGGGAAGATCGGGCACGGCCCACGGCTGCACGACCGCCCGGGCCAGCGAAGACAGCCCTGCCGCGACGTCGTTCTCGGCCTCGACCATTCGGGCGGGAAACGCCAGCGCAGTGCCGTCGTTCCCGTGCTCGAGCACGATCTCGCCGGTCACCACCAGCCGCTCGCCCGCGTCGCGCACCGCGAAGCTGGGTGCGCCCAGGTTTCGCGTCGCCTGCTCGACCAAGGCATCGATGGGCAGCGCGCAGTGGCCGTCCATCTCGGCTTGTTCGAGCACGTGCACCAGCCCGGCGTCGAGCCGCTCGGCGCTGTCGGGCTCGATGCCCAGGGCGCGCGCGACCCGGTCGGCCGTCGCAAAGCCGATGCCCCGCACCTCCCGGGCCAGGCGATACGGATGCTTGCGCAGCACGTTGATGCCGTCGTCGCCGTAGCGATCGAAGATGGCGCCGGCGAGGTGGACCGGCAGATCGAGCTCGAGCAGCTGCGCCTCGAGCTGGGCCATGGGCCCGCTGTGCGTGTTGTGGTGCTCGGCGATCTTCTCCAGGGTCCGCTCGCCGATTCCCTCGACCTCGAGCAGTCGGCGCGGCTGCTGCTCGAGGACGGTCAGGGTGTCGAGGCCGAACTTGGCCACGATGCGCGCGGCCATCACCGCCTTGACCCCCGGGTAGCGCTGCAGCCGACGCTCGATGCCCAGCTTGGTCGTGGGAACCTCGACGCTCATGCCCACGATCGAGAACTGACGCCCGTGTTGCGGATGCGTGTCCCAGCGGCCACGCAACGTGAGATCCGCACCGGCCTCCACGCTGACCATCCGCCCAACGGCCGTCACCAGCGTCTCGTGCCCAGGCGCGAGCACGCGCAGCACGGTGTAGCGCGAGCGGGCGTCGTGATAGACGACCCGCTCGACCGTGCCGCGCAGCTCTTCCTGGTCAGCCACGGCCCACCCTCGCCAATCGCGGGCGCCGCGTCAAAGCGTGGATGACCCGGCCGGCACCCAGCCGTCCAGGGCCGCCCGGACGAGCACCAGCGTGTCCTGCCCCCAAAAACGCGGCGTGGATCCGTCCTCGCGGCCCACCGCGAAGGTCGGGACGCCGCAGAGCCCCTGGTCGACCGCGGCCGCCGTGTTCTCGCGAAGCGCCGCCTTGATCGCGGGATCTCCCGCCTTGGCGACGATGGCAGCCCCGTCGAAGCCGGCTGCATCCAGCACCGTTGCCAGCGTTTGGGGCGTGTCGACGCGGCGGTCATCCTGCCACGCGGCGCGATAGATCGCGGCGGTGCACCCAGGCTCGACCACCATGGCCCGCTGCGGCAGCACCGAACGCAGCGGGAAGTGCGAGGGAAAGCGCAGCGGGACCCCCCACGCTTCCGCCCAGTCGATCATGTCGCGACGCGCATAAGCCTGTCGCCTCTCGTTCATCGCATGCATCGGCACCTCCGGCGTGCCGATCTCCCGGAACAGCGCACCCAGCAGGATCGGTGTCCACGTCACCGCGACGCCGGCGGCCGCCGCGACGCGCTCCACCTGGGTCGAGGCGAGGTAGCTGTAGGGGCTCGCCACGTCGTGCACCAGCTGCAGCGAGGTGAGGGCCGACGGCTCGCGCACGTCGTGCGAAGGCGCCGGGACCATCCAGAGATCGGGGGCCACGTCGGCCCCGAGATCACGCAGCAGCAGGCCCATGCGGTCTTGCCCCCACAGCAGACGAGGCCCCCCGAGGAAGGTCGGCACCCCGAAGGCGCCCTCGCCGTACGCCTCCGCGGTCGCGGTCCTCAGCGGTTCGCGCCCGGCTTCGATCGCGGCCCGAACATCCACGCCCTCCAGCAGCCGCTGCAGCACCCCGGGGTCGCTCACGTCCTCCCCGTGCTGCCAGTACGCCTCGTACAGCGTCCGCGTCAGGGATGCGCGCCGGTCCGCCGATGCGGCCGCGAGCACCCGCATGGCATCGACTGTGCGCCGCGGGTGCCCCGCGGGGATGCGAAGCGGGACACCCCACGCATCCGCCCATCGGTGGATGTCCCGCCGGTTCATCGCGGCACGAGCCGGCGACATCACGGTGTTTGGATCATCGGGACCATCGGGACCATCGGGACCGCCAGCGTGCCGCAGCAGCCCGCCGAGCAGCACCGGAACCAGCTCGACGTCCGCGTGCACCCGGACGCGATCGAGCTGGCTGAACGCCAGGTATGCGTACGGACACGCGATGTCGTAGACGAACCGGATCGGAACCATGCTCAGGGGTGGCTCAGGGGTGGCTCAGGGTTCGTCCGCTCCGGCATAGCCCAGCGTGCCGTCGATCGGCCGCGGCGTGCCGTCCGCGTCCAGGAGCGGATCGCCCTCGAGCCACAGCGCGACGTCTCCGAAGGGCGTCAGCGGCGGCGCGCCGAGCCGGAAGTCTCCTCCGTCGGCGTCATTGAACCACAGTGGGTTGTAGGGCGTCACCACGTGCAGCCCGCCATTGCCCGCGAAGCTGCCCGAGTCGATCGCGGTGGTGGAGAAGTCCAGCGAGAAGCAGTCGAGCGCGGCCGAGTTCGTGTTCGCCCCGACGACGATCGAGTTGCGGACCGCCCCCTGGGTCTCGAAGCACTGCAGGCTGTCCGCCCCGACCCCATCGTTGCCCGCGATCGTCGAGTAGAGCACGTCGAGGGTGGTGTACACGGCGTTGATCCCCGGACCCCGGGCGCCGTTGCCGTTGTTGCCCACCGCGGCGTTGTCGAGCACGAGCGAGCCGCCGAGCACCCGCAGTCCGCCGCCGGCGTTGTTGAACACCGTGGAGGCCTTCAAGCGCAGCGCGCACGGCCCGGTGGTGAAGATGCCGTAGTCGGCGTTGTCACCGACCTCCGAGCCCTCCATCCACAGCGTGGCGTTGCTGCACGCGATGCCCTCGGCCGCGACGTTGTTCGAGACCCGGATCCCTCGCAGGTAGACCCGCCCGTCGGAGATGCTCAGGCCCGGCGCGCCGGCGCTGTCACCGGAGAGCGCCGGGACCCCGCCGTTGCCCACCAACGCCACGGTGGCATCGACCGCGAACACCACCGCCTCGGGGTAGTCGCCCGGGGCCACCCGGAGCGCCCGGCTCTCGCCCTCGAGCACCCCGCCGACCGCATCGGCCAGCGAGCAGTTGGGCGTCGCTTCGGTGCCATCGCCGGGGCAGACGGCGTCTTCATCGACGTAGATGGTCTCCTCGACCAAGAAGCACTCACCGTTGCGGGGGTCGGACGGGTCGAGGTGACACGCGCCGCTCTCGCACGCCGCATGTGCGGCGCAGGGCAGGCACGCCCCCGACGCGTCGCAGACCGGGAACTCCTGACCGCAGACGAAGGTCTCGACATCCTCACAGGGACTGCACCGACCGGTGTCTGCACTGCACGCGGGCGCCATGACGTCGGCCGCACCGCAGAAGTCGCTGCCCCCGGCGGTCGCGCACGAGACACAGGACTGCGCGACGCAGTATGGCCGCGTGCTGTCGGCGTCGTCGCAATCGCCATCGAAGGCCCCGTCGGGGCTGTCGCAGGGCAGGACCGGGCCACCGCTGCTGCTCGACCCCGTCTCCGACCCGGAGTCCGCCATCATGGTCGTGCTGTCGCTGCCCAGCGTCTCCAGCGTCGTCACGTCGCTCGTGGAGCTGCCATCGTCCCCGGTGGTGAACGTCGTGGTGCCCAGTCCCCCGCCGACCCGGCACGCGGGAACCGACGGTTCTTGGGACGCGCAGCCCTGGTTGGCCGAGGCAGGACGACACAGGTCGCAATAGGGTCGACCGATCGCGAGCAGGGCGCACGTGGTGTCGCCTTGCTCGTCGCCGCAGTGCGGCGTGAAGGAGATCGGGCTCGCCCCCGACGGGTCGATGCTGCAGCCCAGCGAGCCCAGCACCATCGTCGCGGCACCGAGGCCTGTCCCAAGGAAAACGGAAAACCAGTCTCGCGCAGAGGCGGCGGCCCCCGCGTCGGCGCGGAGCGCCGAGGGGTTCAAGCGCATGAGGCGATGGTAGCACCGAGGACGACGCAGGCGCGGTACCCCGCGGGGATCCCCTTCATCGACGGGTGGACGCACCCCTCGTCCGGCCGAGGCGGCGGGAGAACCCCTAAAAAACCGTAAACATTCCGTATGCCTACCCAATGGATCCCAACGTGGGCCGTCGAACCGAATGCGTACCGTCGCCCAGGGCGGCCAAGGCTGTCACCGACCGTGCGCAGGAAGCCGAAGACCGATGATCACCCACGACACCACCGACTCCCCCCGCATGTCCCCCGAAAACTCCGACGTCTTCTCGCTCGAGGCGCTGCGCGCCCGCGAGGTGGCCACCGTGCAGTCGCGTTCCCCGGAGCCCAGTGCCTCCGGTGTCATCGACCTGGACGCCCTGCGCGCCGCCGGTCCCGCGCCGATGATGACCTCCCCCGCCCGGCGACTGCTGGGCACGACGATGGCGGCCGGACCCCCGACCCC
Source organism: uncultured bacterium (assembly GCA_963761755.1). Classification (GTDB taxonomy): domain Bacteria; phylum Myxococcota_A; class Polyangia; order Nannocystales; family Nannocystaceae; genus CAJXVA01. The sequence goes on along the minus strand of CAVXIC010000008.1, from coordinate 357,138 downwards.
GCGATGGGCCGCGGGCACGCTCGCGGTCCTCGGCGGCGCCGTCGCGGCGCTGGGCGCCGTCGTAGCGCTCGGTCTCCCGATGGGAACGCCCGCCACCCAGGACGCCCAACCCGCGCCGACGATGGCGGCTGCAGTCCTTCAGGTCTCCGACCCGGCCCCCTTCTTCGACCCGAGCCTGGAGATCGACAGCGCGGTCATCCCCGATGCCGCTGCGCTGCCGCCGACCCCGACGACCGCGGTGGTCACGCCCGAGCCCGAACCACCGACGGCAGCCAAGCCCAAGGTCACCCGCAAGCGCAGCCCGAAGGCGACGTCGAGCCCGGCGCCAGCGCCCTCCAATCCCAAGGCACCCGCCCGCCCGGTGGGCAAACCCAAGGCACCCGCCGCCGGTGAGCCCAGCGTCTCGTGCATCCTCGACCCCGCCTCGTGCGGCCTGGGCAGCGCGCCCCAGGCCAAGCCGGCGCCCAAAGCCCCCGCGACGTCCCTGCCCGACAAGCTCTCGTCGAGTCAGATCCGGGTCGCACTGACCGCGCCCAAGGCCAAAGCCAAGCAGTGCGCACAGATGCACGCGGCCGACGCGGGCACCAAGGTCTCGGTGAAGCTGTCGATCGCCGGATCGGGCTCCGTGCTCACCGCGACGCCCCAGAGCCCGCCCTCTGCAGCGCTGGGCCGCTGCGTCGCCGACGCGCTCGCGACCGCGCAGTTCCCTGCGTTCTCCAAGCCCGCGATGGGCGTCGTCTACTCGGTCCGGTTGTAGAGCTTCATCGCCCACGCGGCCGGCGGAAGGCTGCCGAAGGACACCCCCATGTCGAGATAGGCGTGGGGGTGTCCGTAGTCGCGGGGATCGGTGGCCAATCGCAGCGTTCGCGGCTCGCCCGCATCCCCCGGTTCGACTGCGAAGCGGGTCTGCTCCCGCCGGTCTGCGATCGTGAAGTGCAGGTCGATGGTCTCGCCTGCGATCCGGTAGGTGAACGCTTCGGTACTCCAGTCGTCGAAGTCGCCGCGGTGGAACCATCCGACGCCGCGACCATCGATGCCCGCGGGGCGGAAGTGATACATGCCGAACGCCATGCCCCCCGTCGCGTAGCGCTGCAGGTCGATCCACATGTGACCGGCGGGCGGCTGGCCCAGCGGGTCGGATGCGCCATGTGGCTCGATGGGTCCGGGCCGGTCGCGAAAGTAGCGGGCGTCTCGGGTCTGGGTTTCGGGATCGTAGTCCAGGGTGAGCCAGTCGAGCTCGCCCTGCGCATCCAGGGCGTAGCGCAGCTCGTGGCGCACGCCGGTCTTGCGAAACTGCAGGACGAGCGTGTCGCCTTGGACGTCGTAGTCGAAGCTGTGCGTGTTGACCAGGCCGACCTGGCCGTAGCGATACAGCCCCTTGCCGTCGCCGTGAAAGTAGTAGAAGCCGACGTCCGAGCCGTCGACGCCGGGCAGCTGCTTCCACCACCACATCCCCGCGAGCGCGCGCACGGCGTCGGCGTCCGAGGCCTGCACCGCCGTGGGTACGCCCTGCGCCGCCAGCCCCGGGGGCTCGACGCGCTCGATCGGCTGCCAGAGCACGGCGGCCAGGCACGCCAAGGGGACGGAGGCGGTCGCGGCGGCGTAGGCAGCGACGATTCCTGGACGCACGGCGGAGGCGGAGCGCTTCACGCCCGCGAGCGTACCGCGTCTGCGGCGGCATGGCGCACGGTTGTCGTTTCAGGCCGGTCCTGTGACCATGGACGCGGTGTTTCCCGACCCGCCCCTCGTGCTCGCCTCCGCGTCCCCTCGCCGCGCCGCGCTCCTGCGCGAGGCCGGCGTGTCCGTGCAGGTCAGACCCGTCCCATGCGACGAAGCCGTCCGCCCCGGCGAGACCGCGGAGCGCTACGCGCGACGCATCGCGGCCGACAAGCTCCGCGCAGCCGTCACCAGCCTGGGCGGCTCCTTGCTGCCGCGACAGTGGGTCCTGACCGCCGACACCGTGGTCTGGGTCGCCGCCGATCGCGTGCCGCTGGGCAAGCCGGTCGACGTCCGCAGCTGCGCGGACATGCTCGCGGCGATCGGAGGACCGACGGGGCACCACGTGACGACCGCGTGGGCCTTGGGGCGGCCGGACGAGGACGCGCACGTCGGTGTGGAGACCACCACGGTGTGGTTTCGAGCGCTCCATGACGACGAGCACCAGGCCTACCTGGGCTCGGACGCGTGGCGCGACAAAGCCGGCGGCTACGGCATCCAGGCCGAAGCGGCCAGCTGGGTCTCCCGCCTCGAGGGCTCGTACACCAACGTCGTAGGCCTGCCGTTGGCCCAGGTCGTCGAGCAACTGCGGGCGGTGGCCTCGTGAGCGAGACGGTGGCCGCCCGACTCGCGGGGGTTCGCGCGGCGATCGCTGCGGCCCGGGCCCGGAGCCCCCACGGCCAAGCGGTGACGCTGGTGGGCGTCAGCAAGCGGCATCCCCTGGCGGCGATCCTCGAGGCCAGGTCTGCGGGTCTGCTGGACTTCGGGGAGAACTACGCGCAGGAGCTCCGCGAGAAGGCGGACGCCGTCGCGGAGCCCCCCGCACCCCGCTGGCACTTCATCGGCCCCCTGCAGTCCAACAAGGTCAAGCTCGTCGCCGGCGCGCACCTGATCCACACGATCGACCGGGCCAAGCTCCTGACCATGCTCGAGGCGCGTGCGCTCGCCCAAGACGTGCTCATCCAGGTCAACATCGCCGCGGAGCCCCAAAAAGCCGGCGTCGCGCCGGACGCCCTGCCGGGACTGTTGGATCACTTCGCGGACCTCGACCACGTGCGTTGCCGCGGGTTGATGCTGATCCCGCCGCAGGGGACGCCGGAGCAGACGCGCCCGCACTTCCGCGCGCTGCGATCCCTTCGGGACAGGCAGGCCGCCATCGCTCGCCCCGGCGTCGACCTCGAGCACCTCTCGATGGGCATGTCCGCCGACTTCGAGGTCGCCATCGAGGAAGGCGCCACCCTCGTGCGCGTGGGCACGGCGGTCTTTGGGGCGCGCGGGCTTGTGGTCGCGCCCTGACGCGCGCTACGAAGAGGGCCGTGGCCCCAGGAATCCTGCTCCGCCAAGGCGAACCGTCGTGGACACTCGACTACGACGGCCGGCAGATCCCCTGCGCGCCGGGCGAGAGCGTCGCCGAGGCCCTGCTGTGCGCAGGCGAGCTCGCGACGACGCGCAGCCTGAAGTTCCGTCGTCACCGCGGTCCCTACTGCTTGCAAGGCGACTGCGGCACGTGCCTGGCTCGCGTCGACGGCGAGCCCAACATCCGCATCTGCCTCACCCCCGTGCACGACGGACAGAAGGTGGTGTCGCAAAACCGCATGGTCGCGCGCGGCCCTGATCCCTCGGCGCTGGCCGACAAGGTCTTCGCCAAGGGCATGGATCATCACCATCTGATGGTGCGGCCGCGGGCGCTCAACGAGATCATGAAGGAGGTCGCGCGCAACCTGGCGGGCCTGGGCACCCTCCCCGACCGGGTGGACGACCGCGGCGCGGACCATCACCACCTCGAACCCGACGTCCTGGTCATCGGTCGCGGTCCGGCCGGCGCAGCGGCTGCGGCCGAGGTGCGGCGCCGCGGGCTGCGCTGTGTCGCCTTCGAGCGCACACCCCCCGGTCCCGGGCTGGGCATGCACGAACACGACCTGCACGCCGGCGTGTTCGGCATCTACCCCGCCGAGGGCCTGGTGTGCGCGGCCGTGGTGCACCCCCGAGATGCAGACCGCATCTTCACCGTCCGTCCGCGCCACGTCGTGCTGGCCACGGGCGCACGCGACTCGATGCTGCCGATCGATGGCAACGACGTCCCGGGTGTCCTCTCGGCCCGGGGCGTGCTCGCGGCGCTGCGCCGTCAGCGATTTCGACTGCCCGCGGACGCCCTCGTCGTCGGGCCGGCCGACGTCGCGAAGCCGGTCGCGGAGCGCCTGGGCGCGCGTCACCTGGAGCTGTCCACCGTCCTGCGCATCGAGGGGTCCGACGCCGTCACGTCGGTGCAGCTGCGAGACGGCGGCCGGGTGTCGACCTCGCTGGTCATCCTCGCGCCGCGGCCGAGCGCCGCCAGCGAGCTGGCTCGGCAGGCCGGCGCCGACGTGCGGTGGGACGGTGCAGGCTTCTCGGTGCAGCGCGACGGCGAGGGTCGCGTCCGAACGCAGGCGCCCGCCCCGTGGTCGCTGTGGGCGGCCGGAGAGGTCGCCGGCGTTCCACGCGAACACGCGAGGCGAGACGGACACGCCGTCGGCGCGGCCCTGAGCGCGTCGAGGCCCGCCGTGGCAGGAGCACCGCGATGACTCACCGAGTCTTCCTGTGCCGCTGCGAGGACGTCACCACGCACGAGGTGCAAGACGCGATCGATCGCGGGCTGACCACCGTCGAAGAGATCAAGCGCTACTCGGGGCTCGGCACCGGGCCCTGCCAGGGCAAGGAGTGCGTGTGCACGTTGGTCGCGATGCTCGTCGAGCGCGGCCTCGCCGATCCCCAGACGGTGCAGCCCTTCACGTCCCGGCCCCCAGCCGAGGCCGTGACCTTCGGAGCCCTCGCCGCGACGGCCCCGACCTCCACGGAGGACGCCTCGTGAGCGCTCCGAGCGACATGGGCTCGGCCGACGTCGCCCTGCCCCAGCGTGCCGACGTCGTCATCGTCGGCGGCGGCGTGATGGGGCTGAGCACCGCGTACCAGCTGATGCGCCTGTCCAAGGGTCGCCTCAAGGTCGTCGTGCTCGAGCGCAGCTACTTGGTCAGCGGCGCCTCGGGGCGCAACGGCGGGGGTGTGCGCATGCAGTGGGCCGACCGTCAAAACGTCGAGCTGATGATGCGCAGCATCGACATCTGCAAGGGGCTCGCCCAGGAGCTGGGCATCAACACCTGGTTTCGTCAGGGCGGCTACCTCTTCTTGGCCCGGACCCCGCAGGCCGAGATGCAGCTCGAGCGCAACGCGGAGCTTCATCGCGCCGTGGGGGCCCCGACCCGGCTGCTCAGCCCCGAAGCCGCCCGCGAGCTGGTGCCGCAGCTCGACGTCACCGACGTGCGCGTCGCCACCTTCAACCCCGACGACGGGGTCGTGTTCCCGTGGGCGTTCGTGTGGGGCTATGCCACGCAGGCGGTCGCTCGCGGCGCGATCGTGCGAACCCACACCGCCGTGCAGCGGATCGAGCCCGCGCCCGCAGGGCGTTCGGGGTTCACGCTCTCCTTGTCGACCGGGGAGCAGATCGAGGCGGAGACGGTCATCAACGCGACCGGAGCCTGGAGCGTCGGCATCAACGCGGCCTTGGGCGTCCACCTGCCCAACCATCCGCATCGGCACGAGATCATGTCGAGCGAGCCACTCAAACCGTTCCTCGACCCGCTCGTGGTCGATCTCGAGGCGGGGCTGTACTTTTCGCAGAGCACCCGAGGGGAGATCGTCGCGGGCGTGACGATGCCATCGGACACCGATGGCGAGGACCCCACGCACATCGACCTGGGCAGCTCGATGCTGTTCCTTCGTCGGCTCTCGGTGGCCTTGTGCCGGGTCCTTCCGGTCGCCCGCTCCCTGAAGGTCTTGCGCCAGTGGTCGGGGCCCTACGACGTCTCGCCGGATGGGGATGCGATCCTGGGGCCCACCCCAGGGTTCCCCAACCTCTTTCAGATGTGTGGGTTCACCGGGCACGGCTTCATGATGGCGCCCGTGGTCGGAGAGCTCGTCGCGCGCCGCCTCGTCCGCGGGGAGACCCACCCCGTGTTCGAGCGATGGAGCCCCGCACGCTTCGACGACCCGAACTACACCGGTCGAGGCGAGACGATGATCATCGGCTGAGCGCGCTCAGCAGCCGCTGCGGGTCCATCGGCCATCGACGGTGTAGGGGTCGGGCCGCTCGCCGCACTCCCCATAGACGATCGACTCGCCCTCGCCCCACAGCGTCACGTCGGTGCCGAGGTCGACCACCGCGCCCGCGGCGTCCCGCTCGGACTGCGCGACGATGGTCACGGGCACCGACGGCAGCGCGCGAATCGTCCAGAACATCTCGACGATGTCCTCGGCCTCCATGCGCATGCAGCCGTGCGAGACGAAGTCGCGACGCAGGAACCACTGGCGCTCGAGCAAGCCGCACGCCGCACCACCGTCGGGGCAGGTGTACGAGATGGGCCCGTGGAACCCGTAGGTGTGGTAGCCGGAGGAGTTTTCGATCGTCAGCCGCAGGAACGGAAATCCACCGAAGTAGTCGGGTGTGCTGCGACGAGAGATGAAGTACCAGGGATCCTCGGTGTCGCTCCAGGTGGCGAAGAACCCCGTGGGGGTCATGCTGCGGCCCGAAGACGTCAGCGCGCCCGGGCCGGTCGGGTAGACGGCAGAGAACCCGGTGGCGCGGTCGAAGAGGTGGACGGTCTTGCGCTCGAGCGAGACGATGATCTCGGGGCGCTGCAGCTGCGGGAGATTGGTCGGGACCTCGTACGTCCGGGGCGTGTCCGCCTTCCCCTCGACGTCGGCGTAGGGGTTCATCTCGTCGAACGCGACTCCCTGACCGGGCGGCTCCTCGTCGACGACTTCGGGCGCCCGCTCGTCGCACCCCGTCAACGAAGCGACCACGAGCGTCCATGCTGCCCACCGAAGTGCCCCAGACATCCGTCTCGCGTACCACCGGCGCGAGCGCCCTGCAATCGGGCGTGATAGATCCGCGAGCATGCCTCGGTCTCTCCTGCCGCTCGCGCTCGCAATCGCGCCCGTAGCCTGCGGCGACATCACCTCCGAGGTCGCGATCGGGTTCGAACGCCCCCGCGATGATGCGCCCCTGGGTGCCGTGGACAACGTCACGGTCACGCTGTCCCCGGACGGGTTCACCGAGCAATTCGAGGTCGACGGGCCCAACGACGCGCTCCAGTTCGAGCTCGAGCCCGACGATGTCCCGCGCACGCTGCGGGTGTTCATGGCCCAGGCCGAGACGCTCATCGCCTACGGCCGGACCCCCCCCTTCACCTACGCCGGAGCGGCGGGCGCAGGTGTCGTCGTGTTCCTCGGCTACCCGGGCACGGTGGCCACCTTGGACCGAGAGTTTGCGCTGCCCGATGCGAGCACGGTCGTCGCCGCGTCGCCGGGGCGCGGCGCCGTCGCGCTGGGCTCCGACGGCAGCGCCGTGTTCCTCGACGGCTACGCGTACGAACTCGTCTCCATCGCCCCCTACCCCACCGCGCCCCCGTCCCCGCGCGACGGACTCTTCGTGGGCGATGCGACGGGCAGCGTCACGCGCATCGCGACCGCCGAGTCCATCACGGCGACCCGCTACGTCTACGGGGCCGACAACTGGACGACAGTGTCCGAGGAAGACATGTCTCCGCGGCCAGGGAGCGCGATGTGGTACGACGCGACCCAAAATCGTGCATACATCGCCGGGGGCGGCGAGCAGACGACGATGCTCGCCCTCACCGTCGCCACCGAGGACTCGTCGATGCCGGCATTCTCCGAGCTCGGGCTGTCCCTCGATGGACCGCGTCAGGGCGCGGCGCTGATCGGGTGGGCGGGATGGCCGGACGCCGACGCCTCCGCGCTGATCCTCTTCGGCGGCGACGACCCCGCGCTTCCCCTGGTGCTCGACGTCGGCACCGGCGCCGGACACGGGCGGGAGCTTCAAACCGATCGGGCATGGACCGACGCCCGCTGCGTGATCCTCGACGACAGCCGCGCGCTGTGTGCCGGGGGGATGCTCGGCGATGCGGCGACCGCCGATGGGGTCGAGCTCGACGTGAGCACGGACCCCTGGACCGTGAACCGGCTTGCGGACCTCCTCCCGACGCCGATGGGTGAGGTCCTCTGGCTCGAGGACGGCGGCGCGGTGTACGCGCAAGGCGAGGCCCAGCTGGTCCGCTTCGATCGCGGGACGCTGGAGCGCAGCGAGCCGCCGGGGAGCCCCGTGCGCGCCCGTGGGGGCGGCAGCGCCGTCCTGCCGACCGGGACCACGCTCATCGCCGGAGGCGAGGACGCCGACGGTTCTGCCTCCGCCGTGTGGCAGCTCTTCTCCCCGGCGCTGCCGTAGCGGGTGCTGACGGCCAGCCGTATTGGCAACGCGCGGGCTCACCTGTATGGTTCCGCCACTTTCGCGAAGAGCTGCTGATGGCCGACACACTCTCGATTACCGACAACCGCACAGGGAACGCGTTCGAACTGCCGATCAACGACGGCACCGTACGCGCCATGGACTTCCGTCAGATGAAAACCTCCAAGGAGGACTTCGGTCTGATGGTCTACGACCCCGCGTACAAGAACACGGCGTCGTGCCGGTCGGCGATCACGTACATCGACGGTGACAAGGGCATCCTCCGCTACCGCGGGTATCCCATCGAGCAGCTCGCCGAGCACTCGACCTATCTCGAAGTCGCGTACCTCCTGCTCAACGGTGAGCTGCCCAACCAGAAGCAGTCCGAGGCGTGGACCAACGAGGTCACCACCCACACCTACGTGCACGAGTTCCTCAAGACGTGCATGGAGGGCTACCGCTACGACGCCCACCCCATGGGTCGGCTCGTCGCGTTCCTCGGCACGCTCTCCACGTTCTACACGTCCAGCAAGGACGTGCGGAACCCGGTCTGCCGGCGCGAGCACATCGTCAAGATCATCTCCAAGCTGCCCACGGTGGCGGCCTGGGCGTACCGGCACTCGCTGGGCCGACCGTACGTCTACCCGGACAACGATCTGTCGTACTGCGGCAACTTCCTCAGCATGCTCTTCCGGCTCGCCGAGCCGCGGTACGCGGTCAACCCGGTCCTCGAGCGCGCGCTCGACGTGCTGTTCATCCTGCACGCCGACCACGAGCAAAACTGCTCGGCCAGCGCCGCGCGGGCCGTGGGCAGCTCCGAGGCTGACCCCTACGTCTCGCTCGCCGCCGCCTCGGCCGCGCTGTACGGCCCGCTGCACGGCGGCGCCAACGAGGCCGTCCTGCGGATGCTCGACGACATCGGCGACGTCAAGAACATCCCGGCGTTCATGGAAGGCGTCCGAAAGGGTGAGCGCAAGCTGATGGGCTTCGGTCACCGCGTCTACAAGAACTACGACCCCCGCGCGAAGGTGATCAAGAACCTCGCCGACCAGGTCTTCGAGGTCACCGGCCGCAACCCCCGGCTGGAGATCGCGCTCGAGCTCGAGAAGATCGCGCTCAACGAGGACTACTTCGTCCAGCGCAAGCTCTACCCCAACGTCGACTTCTACTCCGGCCTCATCTACCAGGCGATGGGCTTCCCCACCGCGATGTTCCCGGTGCTCTTCGCCATCCCCCGCGCGAGCGGCTGGCTCGCGCAGTGGAGCGAGATGCTCGAGGACGACGAGCAGAAGATCGCCCGTCCGCGCCAGATCTACGTCGGCCACGACGTCCGCGACTACGTCCCGCTCGACCAGCGCGGCTGAGCGGCCCGGACACCCCGATGCCCGCAGGGCTCGAGTTGATGTTGATCGCCGCGGGTGCCCTAGCACTCGCGGCGCTCTCGTATCGATGGGTGCGACGCGGCGGAACCTGGGGTGCCCTCTTCGTGCTCGCCGTGGGGCCGCAAGGCGAGGTGAGCCTGCAGGGCTCGGTCCCCGGGAAGTCCGACGGGGACGCGCGGGACTTCGTCGCCCAGATGGAGCTGCCGCCCGGGGCGAAGATCTGGGCTCGGCGAGACACAGACGCGCTGCGCCTGCAGTTCACCGCCGATGTCCCCGACAACCTGCGACAACGCGCCCGCAACTACTTCGGCAACTGAGTGCCTCGCGTCATCGCTGGGCGGTTCGACCCGACGCGCGCGGGCGACGTTGGCTCCCGCACTCGATCGCGACTGGCCCGTCGGCTCAGGGGCCGTATAGTCCCCGCGATGGTTCATCCCTGGCATGACATCCCCAACAACCCCGACACGGTGCACGAGGGGTTCAACGCGGTGATCGAGATCCCGCGGGGGTCCAAGGTGAAGTACGAGCTCGACAAGCCCACGGGGCTCTTGCGCGTCGATCGGGTGCTCTACAGCTCCGTTCACTACCCAGCCAACTATGGGTTCATCCCCCGCTCCTACTGCGACGACAAGGACCCGCTTGACGTGCTCGTGCTCGGGTACGAGCCCGTGCACCCCCTGTCGATCATCGTCGTGCGCGCGATTGGGGTCATGCACATGGCCGACGAGGGGGAGCCGGACGACAAGGTGATCGCCGTACCCAAGGACGACCCCGCCTTCGCAGACGTCACGGACATCGATCACTTGCCCAAGCACACCTACGTCGAGATCAAGCGCTTCTTCGAAGACTACAAGGTCCTCGAGGACAAGGCCGTGGTCGTCGACGAGATTCGCGGCGCCGCCGAGGGTCTCAAGGCGGTCAAGCAGGGCCTGGCCTACTATCGGCAAGAAGAGAGCCGCCTGCGCGGCTGGGGCTGACCCCGGGATTTCCGCTGCAGCGCGCGCTGGCCTGCAGCATGATTGGGGCGATGGTTCGACCGTCGCTCATCGTGCGCAACGCCCTCGCCCTCGCCCTCGCCCTCGCCCTCGCACCGGCGCCCGCCTGCGGGTCGCAGCCTTCGCCTCGGCCCGCGCCCCAACCAACGCCCCCCCGGCCCGGCGAGGACGTCCAGACGCCCCGTTCCGACCCCGACCCCGACCCCGAGCCCGCGGCAGGCCTGGTCGAGCGGCGCTCGCCGGAGCCCCAGGGCCGCAACAGCGGCGGCGACCTCGAGCTCCAGCAGCTGCGCGCGAGCCGGACCTCGTGCGTGTCGCCATGTCCGGTCATGTTCTCGATCGACACCATCCGCGACGCGTCCGATGGCAACCCCTTCTCCCACAGCGGCGTGTACTGGGACTACGGTGATCCCGACGCCGATACGCGCGATGGGCCCATCGAGCGCGGGGCGACGGCGCACCGGACAGGCACGCCCGCCTCGCGCACCCACGACGTCAACACGCCGCTGGGGATGCACACCTACGCGTGCGAGGCGGGGATCTGTACGTTTCATCCCGGCGTGGCGGTGCGCAACGCCAAGGGCGACTGGGCGACCGCGTGGAGCACCATCACGGTGCGCGCCCAGGACACCATGTACCCGGGCGCGCGCACCGTCTGTGTGTCGGCGTCGGGCACCTTTGGCGGCGACCTCCCCTGTCCGGCCGGCGCTCAGCGCAGACGCGCCGTGCCGCCGATGGGAGAGTGGACCAACAACACGCGCTACCTTCTGCGCCGCGGAGAAGCGTTCTCGACCGAGCGCTCCTGCATCAGCTACGGCAGACGCGGCATCACCATCGCCGCCTTCGGCGACGCGAAGGACCCGAAGCCGACGGTGGGAGAGCTCGGGATCGGACGGGCCCGCAACTGCGGCCGATCGATCACCAGCGACCCGGAGATCAGCACCTACCGCGTGCCGTTTTGGATCGAGAACATCACGCTGGCCGATCTCCGAGTGCAAGCGGTCGCGCTGGGCATGACGTTCAAGGATGTCACGCTGCACAACCTCGACATGGACTTCGAGCACCAGCCCAGCGGCGGCGTCGTCTACAGCAGCGCGACCGATCGCTGCTCCACCGATCGGTCGCTCTCGTGCGGACGCGTGCCCCTGCCCTCGGGGCTGTACATCGACGGCACCACGATCGTCGGCTCGCGCACCACCCCGCCGGGCGTGAACGTCGGCTTGGTCAGCGAGACGTGCGCGAGCTTCGTCGGCATCCTGGACAGCGAAATCCGCGTAGCCGAAGAGCACAACGTCCGCTTGGAGTGCTCCTCGCGCTTCTTGGCCATCCACAGCGACATCAACGGCGACCACATCGGACACCGAGGCAAGAAGCACGCGATCACCATTCGCCCCGCCGGTACCCGCCCTGCGGACATGCTGTTGGGGCGGCGCAAGCAAGCCGTCAGTCGCGACGATGTCTTCGAGAGCCGCTACACGGTCTTCAAGGACCTCTATCTCGGTACCCACGACAGCGTGAACAATGCGGCCCGGCTGACGATCACCCCCACGCGCAGGGGCGAGCGAGAGGTGACGCGCTTCGCGGTGGTCTCGGGCAACATGACCGACATGGGGCCGGGCAAGCCCGTGGCCGACGCCCGGCTCGCCGGCGCCGGGCTGGTCTGCTACGACGACAACGTTTGGGAGGCGCCCCAGGGCTGCGTGGACGATGGGCGCAGCGCGATTCCAGCGGAAGCCTACCGACCGGCCGAAACGGGCTACCCCGCCCCCGAACCGCCCAAACCGCCCGCCAGCTACTGACGGGGTCGAGCCGGCGGCGACCGACGGCGGCGCACGAGGCCGAAGCTCAGGAGCAGCAGCCCAAAGCCCAGGGCGTCCCGTTCGGGGACCGGCGCGGTCGTGCATCCGTTCCCGCCATCGTCGGTGGCCGCGGGCGCGTCCGTGTCACCGTCGTCGCCGGTCTCTTCCGCAGCGCTGCCCGAGGTCCCCATGACGGTGTCGTCCGAATCCGTCTCGACACCCCCCGAGGTGCCGTCACCACCGCCATCGTTGGCCACGCCGACGTAGATCTTGATCTCATCGGTGCCGATGTTGCGGTCGTGGTCGATCGCTTCCACGCGGGCCGTGTACACGCCCTCAGGCAGGGCGCTGAGCGTCCACTGTCGTTCGAAGGAGAAGGCGACCGACTCCTGCTCGATCTCCGGGATGACGAGCTTCCAGCCAACGCCCTCGTGGTTGTCGGAGACGTCGACCTCGATGGTGACGCTGCTGCCGACGTCGAGCTCGACGCCATCAGCCGGCGAGGTGATCTCGACGATGGGCGCCTCCATGTCGGGGCTGTTCTCGCCAAAGTACGCGAGCAGCTCCGCGACGGTGTTCTGGGCGCCGCCATCGCAGAACTCGTCGTGCGTGGGCTGGCAGTTGATCCCACCGGTCGCGTCGTCGTAGGGCGTGCAGGTGTCCGCCCAGGTGACGTCCGCGCTGCCGACGAAGGGATTCATGACCTTGGTGGGGTCGCCGATGTGCGCGAGGCCGAACGCGTGCGCGGCTTCGTGCAGCGCGGTCGTGCCGAGCACTGCGGCGTTGTTGGGGTTGGTATTCTCGGTGAACGCGAACGTCGTGTCCCGCCACCAGAAGTCGCCGCAGTCGGAGCTGCACGACACCCCGAGCACGGAGCCGCCCAAGCCGAGCATGTCTGGGCGTCCACCCATCATGACCATCGCGTAGGGCAGCTGTGGAGGCGGCACCTCGTCGTAGGCGATGCGGACCCCGTAGGGCTCCATTTGGCGCTCGAACACCTCGATGAGCGCGAGCGCCTGGGCCTGGGTCCCGTTGAAGCCGGGCCACATCATCGGGGCGTTGAGGCAGGGCGACTCGTTGAGCGCCGCGTTGGAGCCGGGCGACATCTGGGCGCCGAAGAAGTTGAGGAAGATGGTGCTGCGGTGCGGCGGCGAGCTCCAGTCGCCCTGCGGGGCGGGGGGCTGGGTGAAGCCGTGCTCGGCGTCGCCGGGCCGGACCTGATCACCGATCTGCACCCAGCCCTTGTCCTGCAGCATCCGCTCGAAGTCGGCCTTGCGCTGCTCGACCTGGAGCTCGGTGAGGGGCGCAACCTCCTTGACTTCGTGACCGAACAACTTCGGCGCCGCCACGGTGTCTGCCGGAGCTGCGGCGAGCAGAAGCAGGGAGGATAGGAACACGCCCGAAACCATCAAAGCTCGCTTATCACACGCTCCGGCGAGGGGCCAGGCACCACCACGCGGGGTGCGTCACACAGGCGCACGGTGAGCTCAGGCGGGGGCGGCATCGAGCATGCGGTGCAGCTGCTCGAGCACGCCCTTGGGGTCGGCTCCCATCTCCACGGGGCGGTTGGGGTGCGCGGACTCGAACCCCAGCGCCCCCTGGTGGTAGCGGGTCTTGAACTCCGAGAACTTGAGGCCGTGCGCGGTCGAGACGACGATGACCCGCTCATCGCGGCCGATCATGCCGCGCGCGACGAGCTTCTCGAGACACGCCAGGGCAACCCCGGTGTGGGGGCAGTTGAACATGCCCGTGCGGTCGGCTCGCGCGGTCGCTTCGGCGAGTTCGGATTCGGAGGCTTGCTCGACCACCCCGTCGGTCTCCTGCAGCGCACGCACCGCCTTCGAAAGGCTCACCGGGTTGCCGATTTGGATCGCCGAGGCCAGCGTCGTCCCCGCCGTCACCGCATCGAAGTCGTCCTGCGCGACCGGTCGGCCCTCGGCCTGCGCCCGCATATAGGCCAGGTACAGCGGGTTGGCCTGCTGGGCCTGACAGCAGACCAGGCGCGGTCGCTTCGCCACCAGCCCCATCGCGTGCATCTCCGCGAAGCCCTTGGCGATCGCGCTCACGTTGCCGAGGTTGCCGCCGGGAACGAGGACCCAGTCGGGGACCTCCCAGTCGAACTGCTGCACCATCTCGATGGAGATCGTCTTTTGCCCCTCGATGCGCAGGCTGTTCATCGAGTTCGCCAAGTAGATGCTCGGGTCCTCGGTCAGCGCCTGCACGACCCGCATGCACCCGTCGAAGTCGGTGTCCAAGCTGCAGACCATCGCGCCGTTGGCCATCGGCTGCACCAGCTGCGCGGCGCTGATCTTGGCTTTGGGCAGCAGCACGATCACCGGAATGCCCGCCGCGGCGCCATACGCCGCGAGCGCAGCCGAGGTGTCCCCGGTGGACGCGCAGGCGACCGCACGCACCGGCTTGCCCTCGGCGATCATCTGCTTGACGCTCGAGACGAGCACCGTCATGCCGAGATCCTTGAACGACCCGGTGTGGCTGGTGCCGCACTGCTTGATCCACAGGTCGCGCAGCCCGAGCTGGTCGCCATAGCGTTCGGCCCAGAACATGTTGGTGCCGCCCTCGAACAGCGACACCACGTTCTCGTCGGCGACGTGCGGCTGCACCATCTCCTTCTTGCCCCACACCCCGCTGCCGTAGGGCCACTGCGTCCGCAGATATCGATCCGAGAACACCTTCATCCAGCCCGCTGCCGAGCGGGCGCGCAACGCCTCGAGGTCGTGCTCGACCTCCAGCAAGCCCTGGCAAGACGGGCAGCGGTACATGACGTCGGTCAACGGCCACTGGCCCGCGCATCCGGACACACAGCGAAAGTGGGCGCGGTAGTTCATCGCGCCGCATGCTACCTCGGCATCGAGGCCCCCGCCCCGCGCTATGCTGCCGCCCGTGCGTTCTGCTCTCGCCGCGCTCGCTCGCCCCATGTGGCGCCGACGCGCCCTCGTCCTCGCCCTCGCCGCAGCGCTGACCGCCCTCCCCCTGGTCGGTAGCCTGGGCTACGAGCACGCGTTCGTGCTCGCCCCCATCCTCGCCCTGGTCGCCATGGCGGTCGGGGTCGACGCCCTGCGGAGCCTCGCGGGCACGCCGGAGGCCTCGTGGTGGGCGCTGGGCATCGCGGTGGCCCGCGAGCTGGTGACGCTGCACGGGCTCGTCATCGGCATGACCCTGCTGGGCGGGCTGTGGCAGCGCGGGTGCGATCCGCTGGGTGGCCTGCTGTTCTATGGCATGGGACCGGGGCTGTCCTCCGTCTTGGGTGCCGTCTGCGGGGTGATCGCGGCCACGTTCATCCGCCGGCGCGTGCTCGCCATCCTGCTCGCCTTCCTCCCGATGGCCTCGTGCATCGTCGTCGGCCTCTGGCGCCTGTACGCCGATCCGGTCGTCTTCGCCTACGATCCCTTCTTCGGCTATTACTCCGGCGCCATCTACGACGAGGGCGTCCACGTCGGGGGCCGCTACCTGCGCTACCGCGGCTACACCCTGCTCGCGGCGTCCGCAGCCCTGGGCATGCTCGTGGTCGTCACCGACCACAGGCTGCAGCGCCGCGCCCGGCCCCTCGCAGACCTTCGAACGGACGCGCGGGGACCCCGGGGCGCGCTCGCACTGATGTCGGGCCTGGCCGCGATCGCCTCGATCGCGATCGGCCTGCGCGGCAGCCACCACGGCTTCACCGCCGACGAGGAGAGCATCCGCGACGTGCTCTCGCAGCGGATCGAGACCGAGCACTTCATCATCGACTACGCCCCGCGCTCGCCCGAAGACCGCATGATCGCGCTCATCGCCGCCGAGCACGAGTACGCCTACCACCTGCTGCAGGAGAAGATGGACGGCCGCGCACCCCCGGGCAAGGTGCACAGCTTCGTGTTTCGAGATCCCAACCAAAAGCGTGAGGCGATGGGCGCGGGAACGGTCCAGGTGGCTGCGCCGTGGCGCCAGCAAATCTACCTGGACCATCGCGACTACCCGCACCCGGTCCTGCACCACGAGCTCGCGCACGTCTTCGGCAAGACCGTCGGCGACGACCTCTTCGGCGTCGCCCGCAGCGGACTGCACGTCAACATCGGGCTCATCGAGGGCTTCGCCACCGGACTCGCGCCGCGCCCCGTCGACCGACTCGACGTGCACGACCAGGTCGAGGTGCTCGAAGCCCTGGGGCGTCGGCCCAAGCTGGCGGAGATCATGGGACCGGGATTCTTCGGCCACAGCTCGCGGGTCGCCTACATGACCGTGGGGTCGTTCGTGCAGTGGCTCCTCGAGCAGCGGGGCTTCGAGCCGTTGGGCACCTTCTATCGCACCGCCGGCGACGCACAGGCCGCCTACGGCACCTCGCTCGAGGAGCTCGAGGCGCAGTGGCTGGCGTTCCTCGACGCGCGCGACGGGCATTCGGCCGCAGGACGTTCAAGCGCAGGCCCAGCGGTTCGAGCGCGGCAGCGTGTTCGAGCGACCGTGTGCGCACAAGGTCGCGGCCGTGCGGGCGGAGCTGCACAGCGCCACGACCCGCGGACTGTTCGGCGAGGCCGCGGAGCACCACGAGCAGCTGTGCGCGCTCGAGCCCCTCGACCCGGTGCATCGACTCGGCCTGGCCGTCGGACGGATGGACGAGCGGGATGCCCCCGGCGCGCTCGAGACCCTCGACGTCCTGGCCGACATGCCGGACCTGACCGTCAGCGTGCGCGCGCGCATGCACGAGCTGCGTGGAGACGTGCACCTGTTTGCCGGGGAGCTCGACGCGGCCCGTGACGCCTACGGGGCGGCCCTGGCGCTTCCGGGGGAGGAGCGGACCCGCCGGGTCCTGCAGCTCAAGCAGGAGGCGGCCGGGGATCCCGCGCTGGCCGAGATCACGACGGACTACCTGGGGCTGTTCGACATCGAGGGGGACGGGCTCACGCAGGGCGTCATCCGCCTCTGGGGCGCGCACCAGATCCGCGCGCTGCCCGGGCACGAGGCGCTGGGCAGCTATCTCGTCGCCCGGCAGCTGCTCAACGTGCAGCGCTACGCGGCCGCGATCCCCTACCTGCAGGATGCGGTGGACGCGATCGACTCGCTCCCCAGCCTCGAGTTCCGCCGGGCGGCGCGAGAGGAGCTCATGGGCGCGCTGGTCGTGGACGGGCGGTATGACGAAGCCCTCGCCGTCGTGGAGGCACTCGAGCGCGGCGAAGACGTCGGGAACGGTCACCGCCTCGACTACGCCCTGTGGCGCGGACGGATCGCGTTCTACCGCGGCTACGTGGGGACGCCGCTGCTCAAAGTCCGCGAGTGATCCGCCACGACGCGCCGTCGCGCAGCAGCTCGAACATCACGTGGTCCTGCTTGCGGGCGTGTTGGCTCTCGACCCGGGTCGATCCGCTGTCGGCGTCGACGATCGGCGACAACCGGAAGCTCGCGTCGAGCCACGCCTTCACCACCGCTCGGTCGTCGACGATGTTGACCTCGAGGTAGTCGATCGTGAAACGGATCGACTCGACCTGCGAGAGTCGGTCCCGAAGGATCGGACCCAGGGCGTCGTAGACCACGTCGTCGCTGGGGTCGTCGGTGCCCGCGGTGTCGTAGTAGGTCGGATGCGCCGTCGCCAACACGCCGGCCGCGTCGCGACGCACGAACGCCGTCCGGTAGCGCTCCAACACCCGCAGGATCTCGCGGTTCTCGTCGGTGTCGGGGATCTCGGTCCCCGGAATCGTGGGCGCGTCTTTGCAAGCCACCGCCGAAACGGCGAGCATTCCAAGTCCCAAGGCGAGCAGCAGCGAGCGAAGACGGATCATGGCGGGCAACGGACCGGCATCTTTGCAATGCACCGGCCGCCGGGAGGGTACGCAAAATCCCGGAGGATCCAAAGGGTTACCCGACAGCCCGTCCAAACGGATTGCCAAAATGGCAATCCTGCCGCGTCGGGGCTGACGACCCGTCAGAGAGCACCGACAGACCGGCCCGTCCAACCCCGCGAAGAATGCTCACGTCGTCGAAGGTCCGCTATGATCTCGAGGTGAGCGCCGACGCGCGACTGCATCCCCGCTTTCCGATCCCTGCCAAGGCCGACGTGATCGGGCAGGAGGTCGTCTTGGCCCATCCGCTCGCCGACCTGAGCATGGGAGGGTGCCGGTTCTCGGGCAAGGGCTGGGAGGCTCCGGGCACCGACGTCGAGCTCGTGCTCAGCTTTCCCCGAGAGTCCGCCAACCTTCCCCTGACCGGCATCGTCGTACGCGCCTCGGACCGAGACATGGGCATCGCGTTCCAAGACCTCACCGACGAGCAGAAGTGGGCGCTTCGCAAGCACATCCGCGACGCCCAGCGGCACCTCGCCGCGAGCACACCGGCCGCCGATCCTCATTCGTCGTGAAGGAACGCAGCAAGCCGCTGAGCCCCCTGCAGCGACAGCGCGTCGAGTCCGCGATGGGACGGGTCGAAGCGCTGGCGCGGGCGATGGCGCCTCAGATGTCCCACATCTCACTCGACGACCTGCGAAGCGCGGGCTTCGAGGGCCTGGTCGAAGCCGCCCAGCGCTACGATCCAGCGTCGGGCATCCCCTTCGTCGGGTTCGCACACCATCGAGCTCGCGGCGCAATGATCGATGCGGCACGGCAGGCGGCCCCGGCCATCCGGCGCCGCAGCCGAGCGATGCGCACGCTCGAAGCGACCCAAGCCCTGCTCGAACAGGCCCGGGCGCGCGAATCCAGCGACCCCGGCCTCGACCCTCGCACGCTGCGAGAGCGGGTCGAGGCTGCCGCCGAGCTGGTGCGGCAGACCACGACCGCCGTCATCGCGGCCAAAGCGGCGCCCGACGACCCGGACACCGTGCCCCAAGAGGGTCGTACGCCCGAGGAGACCCTCAGCAACCTCCAGCTTCGCGACCATCTGCGCTTGGCGGTGGCCGAGCTGCCCGCCGCCGATCAAGAGCTCGTCGAGGCGATCTACGACAACGGGCTGACCATGGGCGAGTACGCCGACGTGCTCGGCAAGAGCCGAAGCACCGTCTGTCGCCGCCACGCCCGGATTCTGTCCCAGCTCGGTCGCCAGATGCGACGCGGGCCCCCCCGTGCGGCCCCCCGTGACCCCGACCCCTGACCCCCTGCGCGCGAGTTTCTTGGCTGCCGGGCAGCGCTGGCCGATGCTCGCTCCGTGCGCGCCGCCTCGCTCTTGGTCCTCGCCTGCCTGGCCGGCTGTGGCGAGCCCCCGTCGCCGCGCTCGCGACCGCAGCGCGGGCCGTCGGACAAGGCCGCGCTGTACGGCGACGCCGCCCTCCTGCCAACCCGGGCGGGCGAGCGGGCGCGAGCCGAGGTCGCCGTGGCCGAAGAGGTTCGCGTGGCGATCGAGACGCTGCACCCCGTGGACCGTGCGCGCGTCGCCGTCACCTTCGACGCCGCGGACCAGCCGGCATCCGGTTCGGTGGTGATCCGTGGACGGGCCGATGCCGACCGCGAGGCGCTCGAGCGGGCCGCCACCGGGATCGCGCGCGGCATCATGGGGCCTTTGGCCACGCTGGAGGTCGAGGTGAGCCTGCCGACCGCGGCGGCCCCCGAAGCTCCAGCACCCCGGCGCCCGCTGCTGCTGTTCGCGGTGCTGGGCCTGGGCTTCTCCGCCGGCCTCGTCTTCGACCGGGCGCGCCGCCAGCTTCGACGTCGGGTCAGACCGCGAGGCGCGGACGCAGGGCCTCGGTGACGCGGGCGCCGAAGCTCGCGTACTCGCGCAGCGTGGGGATCACCTGGAACTGGAGCACCCCGGCCAGCGCTCGAAAGGCACGCGCCTCCAGGTGAACCTCCACCGCGTCGAGCCCGGCGAGCAGCTCGGCGCGGACCCGAACGACCGGCCCGCGCAGCGGATGCTGGGCGTCCCGGAGCAAATCCCCCGCGACGGTGATGAACGCCAGCAGCCGCTCCAGCGGCTCTGCCATGGCCTCGATGACCGCCAGGGCCTCCAGTGGGTCGTCTCGGCGACACGCCATCACCCCGGCCGCGAGATGGGCCTGGAGCTGTTCGGCGTAGCGGACCGCAAGGGGTGCGCTGCGGCATGCCAAGACCCGGGCGGCGTACCTCATCGTGCTCCTTCACATCGGTCGCGCTGCCCCGAGCTTGAGGACCCGCCCGTGCGACCACGCCGCAGGCGCTTCACCGCGGCGCGCGACCATGCGACCCTGCACCCGTGATCGCCTTGCTCCGCACCACCGCCTTCGCCCTGTGCATGCTTCCTGCCGCCTCATTCGCGTCCGAAGGCAACCAGGCGGTCGAGGCGTGCAAGACGCTGGGACGGGGCGACACCTGCGTGCTCAAGGAGCCGACCAAGGGACCCGAGGGCGTCACGTATCGCGAGATCGATGGGACGTGCCAGACCGACGAGTGCTGCGAGCAAGACTACTCCAAGGGCAGCCCGCCAGAGGTCACCTGCAGCGAATGTCTCGCGTGCAAGCCGGGCGCGACCCCGACGGTCTCGGCTGAACCCAACGCCGGCGGAGAACCCCCGCGGGCGGGCGACGACCCCCCGACGTCCGCAGGCTCGCAGCGAGGATGCACGCTGGGGGGCTCCGGCTGGGGCGCGGCGCTGTGGATGTTTGCGCCGCTGGCCGGCTTGAGCCTGTGGGGTCGTCGGCGCTGAGCCGACGCCCCGCTCAGCCGCAGTAGGACTTCCCGTTCTTCGCGAGGTCGCTGATCTGCTCGCCGGCCGCCTTGACCCACTCGTCGGTCGCCGAGGGGTACCCCCCGTGCGCGACCAGATCGAAGCAGGTCTGGGCGAGATCACACTCGTCGCGCTCGACGTAGGCGAGCCCCGAGTAGTACAGCGCGTACGCGACGAAGTCGTGGTCGGGATGGTCGACGACCACGTCGTACCACTCCACGAGCGCCTCGTAGAAGGACCCCTCGAGGTAGTGGCTGTAGCCGATCCAGAACATCACCTCGGCCACGCGGTCATCGCCGGGGAACCGCTCGAGGTAACGCGACAGCAGGTTCCGGCCCTTGCCATGCTTGCCGGCGTCGATCGCCCCGTACCCGTCGGCGAACAGCTCGGACTTGGACCGCTTGCTCTTGCCCTTGCCCTTGCCGGTGGTTCCACCGTCCGCGTTGTCCTCGTCGAACGTGTAGACGAAGGTCTGCAGCGCGTTGTCCTCGTACTTGCCCTCGGGCACGAGCTTGAGGTCGCTGGTCTTGTGCTCCGACCACGTGGCCTTGCCGCCAGCGGCCTTGGCCCACACCCGCACCTTGTCCGCCCGAATGCTGTCGCCGTCGTCCCCGACCAGCGCCTCGCCACCGTCGGCGATCGTGTAGGTCAGCGCCTTCTTTCCTCCACCCAGCGCCGGCGTCCAGCCCTTCTTGTTCCGGTACTGCACCGAGACCTCCAGCGCCGCGCCGGTCTTGTTCTTGACGTTGAGTTTTCGCTGGCTGCGCGTGCGGACCTTGACGGGCTCATTGGACTCGACGGTGGCCCACACGGCCTGAGAACCGATGTTGTTGGACCCGTACTTGATCCACATGTAGCCGTCCTCGCCCCACCAGTTGCCCCACGAGTTGCGCATCAACCACGCGCCGCGCTTGTCGTCCCAGCCGACGATGACGACCGCGTGGTTGACCTGGGCGTCGGTGTTCTCGTCGTAGACGCCGCCGGAGTACATCTTGAACGACTCGTTGACGTGCACGGCGACGGCAGACGGGCCGTATTTGCACAAGGACTGCTTGAGCTTGTCGGTGCTGGGCACCTTGGCGTATTGGTCGACGAACCCCCACGCGGCGACCTTGTGCTTGCTCGCCTTGCCGGGGTCACAGGTGCGCTCGGAGGCGGCATAGGGCACGGACTCCTCGAGCGCGGCCCCCTCTTCCTCGAGGTAGTCGAACACCATGTGCATGTAGCCGCCATGGCAGGTGCCGGCGTCTTCGATGCCGCCCGAGAAACCCTTGGCCCTGGCGCAGTCGACGATGTGCTGCTCGGAGAAGTCGACGCCCAGGCTGTTGACGATCTTCTCGGCGGCCTCGAACACCGACAGGGTCGCGAAGGCCCAACAGCTGCCGCACGCGCCCTGGGACCGCGGCGCCTCCAGGTACTCCTTCCAGCTCCAGGCCGCCATCGACGGTGAGCAGGTCGCATCGCCGACCGGGGTATCGAAGGGCGTGTCGACGTGATCCGAGCTCTTGCCTCCGGCGGGTCCGGAGGAGACGGCGTCGGGCTCGATCACCGTCGGCGAGCGAAGCATTCGCTGCATGAGGTTCGGCGCCCCGCGAACCCCCAGCGCGGCGAGCTTGACCTGCGCCTTCTTGTTTTGCTTGCGCTTGACCTCGCGCTCGTTGCGGAGCGGCTTGAGCCCGGTGAGTTGCGCGGTGGGGATGTCCAGCGCTTTGGTGTAGGCGACCCGGTAGTGACGCTTCTTCTTGCGAATCAGCTCCCGCTGCACGGCCAGCCGCTGCTGCATCTTCTTGGACGCGGTCTTCTCCCGCGCGTTGAGCTTGGCCTGGTTGGTCTTCGACGTGAACGCCCGCGGGGGGATCTTGCGGCTGATGACCCTCCGGGCCAGCCGGCCCTTCTTGTTGTCCTTCTTGGACTTCTTGCGGCCCCTCTCCTCCTTGATGGTCTTGGGCTGGACCTTCTTGCCGGCCAGCGTCCGCTTCGCGGCCTGCTTCTTGGCCTGCGCTGCACGAATCGCGGCGGAGGGCGACGATGACTTGGCAGGCGCATCGAGCTCGTCGGCAGCAGACGAGGAGGTGGACAGTCCAAGCAGGAGGAGAGACTCGAGAATCATCGATGAACGGCCTGGTCTTTCGGACGGGGCAAAACGGGGTCGAACGGCAGCAAAATCGCCCTGCCGAGAATTGTATCGGTTGGACGTCAGAGGGCGGAAGAAGATTCGGTCCGCATGCCTGGGGCAAACCCGGGGTTCACCGAGGGGGGACCATTTCAGGCTTCCGACGCGGCCCGCGATCGACCGTCCCGGTCGGGAGCGGCGGAAGGCTCTTGCCGGGCAGCCGCAGCTGCGGCTCGATGTGCGGCTCCCACGTGCGCAGGATGTAGGCAAGGTTGCGGCGCGCGTTGGGGTGCGGCGTCCAGCGGGCGACTGCGGCCACCGCGAGCCCCCCGAGCAGCACCCCGACCCCCACCGCAGCGATGGTGCGCGGCGCCGGCTCGACGATCCGCGCAACCGCCAGCGTGCCCCCGACGACGCTCAGGCCGATCACCAGGTGCGCGGTGTCGAGCCCCAACCACGAACGCAGGACCCCGTAGGGCTCGACGCCCTCGTTCCAAAGCGGCAGCAACACCTCGCACAGGGGGTGGTGTACGTTGGTGAGATCGAGGTGGGGCCACAGATTGGCCGCCAGCGCGTTGGCGAGCAGCGCGTAGACCAGCGCACCGAACGTGCCGGCGAGCCACAGGGGTCGGTTGCGCAGCTGACCGAGCGCTTCGGCCCAGCCCCACGCCAGCAGCGGCAGCACGGCGACCATGTACCGTGGCCCCACCCGCCAACCGCCCGTGAAGCTCAGTCCACTGACGATGACGACGTACAGCACCACGGTCGCCAGAGCGACCCGCGCAAACGCCCGGACCGGATCGTCGGGATGTCCGGCCGCCCGGGCCAGCCCATACAGCGCCAGCGGGACCAGCGGCGCCCACCACAGCAACCCGCCGCCGGGATCGAGGACGTGGGTGTAGAAGCCGTCCGCGCTCGGCAGCGACAGGCCCAAGAAGCCCTGCGCGTGCTTCTCGGCGAAGTCGGGGTTGGTGACGTGGTGGTAGCCGGTCGAGAGCACCGCCCCGTACACCGCGCGGTGATACAGGCCCAGCCAGGCGATGGGCACCATCGCGCCCAGGAGCGACCCCAACATCGGTCCGAGCGCACCGGGCCGCCGGGCGTTCCACAGCAAGAAGAGCCCCAGCGGAAGGCCCGCGAACACGGCCCCGTACTCGACCGTCACCGCCGCCCCGGCCAGCGCCCCGCCGCCGACGGCTCGCGCCCAGCGGCCGCGCGCGGTGAAGCTCGCCGACGGCGCTCGGCTGGCGTCGACGCACAGCACCGCCCCGATGCACAGCAGCGCCGCGGCGAGCTGATGTCCGTACGCCAGGTGGGCGTACGAGGCCGCCGGGGTGGCGAGCACGTAGACCGCGACGGCGGCCAGCGCCGGACCCCGGGAGAACTGCTCGCTGAGTCGCCGCACCAGGAACCACGCCAGGACGACCGTGGGCAGCCAGCCCGACAGCAACCGCGCCCACCACGTCAGCAGGCGGAGCGTGAGCTGGTCGCCATGGACGAGCCGGGCGATCCGGTACGCCACGCCGAGCACGACCGTGGTCCCCGGCGGCTTGTTCGGGTAGATCCGACCATCGACGCGGGATCGCGACACGTCCGGCCCGGGCCGGATCCGGCGCGCGCCCGGACCGTCGATCGCCCAGACGCCGGTGTCGACGTGGGCCATCGCCTGCATCACCCGCGGCAGCTCGTTGGCGTTGCGGGTCTTCTCGAAGTAGGGAAAGGAGAGGCCCAGCACCAGACCGATGAACAGCAGGAAGCCAAACGCCTGCGACCTGGGCGTGTGGGCGCGCAGGCGCGAGGCTCCGCCCCGCGGTCCAGCGAGGTGCGCGGCGGTCAATCGTCGGCCTTGGGCAGACTCTTCTGCTCGCCGGCGGCCATCTTGGCCTTGAGCGCAGCGAGGGCGTCATCGACCTCGGAGTCTCCCTCGAGGTCGGCGAGCTTGGCCTCCAGCGCCGCCTCTTCGACGGCATCGCCACCGAGCTCGGCGGCGACTTCATTGAAGGCCTCCAGTTCGTTGATCCGATCTTCGATGGCGTGCAGACGGTCCATGCCGCCCGCGTCCGAGACCTGACCGGCAGAGACGCCCTTCTTGGCCGCCCGGGCCTGGGCCATCAGCGAGCCGCGACGAAGGTTGAGCGACTTGAGCCGCGCCTTGGCCTGCTTGACGTTCCCGCTCATCGACTCGACCAGCACCTGCTGCTCCCGGGCGCCCGAGCGCAGATCCTTGACCTGCAGATCGTAGTCGGCCTTGCGCCGCAGCGCCTCTCGAGCGAGGTTCTCGTCCCCGAGCTTGAGCGCCTGCTCGGCCTTCTTCTCCCACTTGGTGGCGTCGGTCTCCGCCTCCATCGCCTTGCGCTCCATCACCTTGCGGTCGACGAGCGCTTGTTTGAGGTCTTTCTCCGACTCTTGAATTTGCGCGGCGAGGTCGTCGAGCATGAGGGCGATCTCGTTCCCCGGATCGGACACCGAGTCGACGGCGTCGTTGAGGGTGCTCGAGATCGAGTTGCGAAGGCGGCTGAACAGGCCAGGTTTCTTGTCGCTCATCGGCGCAGGGTCTTTCGTGGGGCGGCGTTCCCGCGAGGGGGATGGTAGCAGCCTGAGCCGGCAGCGCGAGCGCGCCGCGAACGGGGTTGGCCACAGCGAAGACAAACCCTACTCTGCCCGAACCGATTCCCATGACTGCTCAGTTTCCCGGCGTGCGCGGGCACGCGCAGGCTCAGGCGCGGCTCAGCCGAGCGATCGCCCGCGACCAGCTGCACCACGGGCTCATCTTCGTGGGCCCCAGCGGCGTCGGCAAGGCCACGCTCGCCCGCGGGCTCGGGGCGGCGCTGCACTGCACCCAGGCGCCGGCGGTCGGCTGCGGCACGTGCACCATCTGCCGCAGGATCGCCTCGGGCACGCACGCGGGCGTCGAGTGGATTGTGCCCGAGGAGCCCGGCGGTCGGGTCAAGATCGAACAGGCTCGAGCGCTGGCCAACCGGCTGGAGATGGCGCCCTTCGAGGGAGACCACCACCTGGTGGTGTTCGATCCGGCCGAGGCGATCGGCGAAGCTGGCTTCAACGCCATGCTCAAGACGCTGGAGGAGCCGCGCCCCGGCGTGCACTTCGTGATGCTGGTGACCGGGCTCGACGTGCTGCTTCCGACGATCCTCTCGCGCTGTCTCACGGTGCGGCTGGGACGGCTGGAGGATTCGGACGTCGCGGCGATCGTGCGCGAGCAGGCCGAGCAGGCCGAGCCTCCGGGCGAGGCGCGGATCGAGCTCGCGGTCGGGCTCGCCGGCGGCAGCGCCGGGCTCGCGGTCCAGCTCGCCACCGACCCCACCCTCGACGCTGCGCTGGCGCTGCTCGGGCGCGTCGTCGATGCGGCCCGGGTCGGCCCCGCGGCGATCTTCGGCGGCGACAAGAGCCCTCTTTGGCTGTCGTGGTCCGAGGCGGTCGGCACGGCAAAGACTGGTCGCCCCGCCCGCGAGCGCGCGACCCTGCGTCGGCTGTGTGAGCTGTGGCTGCTGCATCTGCGCGAGCGACTGCGGGGGCGCGCGGGCCTCCCGGGGGTGACCCCCGGCCCCCGCGAGCCACGGGTCATTCTGCGCCAGCTCGACTCGGTGCAGAGCCTGCTCGAAGGCCTCGGCCGCAACCCCAACGTGCGCCTCTCGCTCGAGCAGACCCTCCTCACCCTCGAGGCGCCCTGATGCAGGCGCCCGAGCTGTCCTTGGCCGCGTCGATCCGCGACGCCGACGCCAAGCGGGTCGACGCCCGCCACAAGGCGATCCGCTCGATGGCCCCCGCGTTCTTGGTCGAGGTCGGCAAGCCCGGCCCGCTGTGGCAGGCCACACAGGATCATCCGCAGCGGGATCCGATCCTCGACGCCTTGCTGGCGGCGCTGCGCCAGAGCAAGGACATTCCCCTGGCCTCGCTCGCTGCGATCGGTCTGGGCATGCTGGGGGAACCGGACGTGCTGGACGCGGTGGCCCCATGGGTAGACCTCGAAGGCACCGAAGACGAGGACAGCTTCCGCCGGGAGTGTGCCGTCATCACCACGGGCTTCATCGGGGTCGCCGCAGCCGGGTCAAGGGACGACCATGCGCGCCAGGTGCACCGGGACGTCGTACGAAGGCTGGAGACTTGGTTTGGCAGCGCGTTCCCCGACGTCCGCTTCCAGGCGGCGCTGGCCCTGATCGACGTCGACGCCCAGGGATCCGAGGCGGCGCTGGCCAAGGCGCTGCGGACCGAAGACCATCCCGAGGTCCGCGAGAGCCTCGTCGATGCCCTGTCACGCGTGGACAGACTGTCCCCTGCATCGGTCCGGGCGCTGCAGGACGTGCTCGACGATGAGGACGAGGGTCCCGACACGCTCGGGTTCGAGGCGTCGATGGTCCTCGCCGGTGCCCGCCAGGCCTCCGCGGCACCCCGTCTGGTGGCCGCGCTGCCGGTCCGACATCAGCGCGACCGCGCCCTCGAAGCCCTCGCGGTCCTCGGTCCGGCTGCGTCCTCCGCCGCCGCCGGGCCGGTCGAGGCGCTCGCAGGGGGTCTGCTGACGCGCGGCGTGACCCGGGTGCGCGCGGCGTACGCGCTGGCGCGGATCCTCGGCGGGGAGGACAACGCCGGGCACGCGCTGCTGGGCAAGCTCCGGTGGCACCCCAGCGCCGCGGTGCGCGAGGCGGTCCGCGACGCGCAGACCAACCTGCTGACCCTCGCAGCGGATCCGGGCCCGGTCATCGCGGAATGACCGCATCCGCGCGCCCCCGCCCCCGCCTTGCGCGGATCCCGGGGCGTCCTAGGCCGCAGGCATGACCAGCGACGAAATCGCCAGCAAAGCAGGCCGCACCTTGACCCTCTCCGACGATGCGGACGCGAAGTCGGCGGCTGCGAGCACGCTGGCGCAAGCGGGGCTGGACGACGCATCGACCTCGCAGGAGGCTGCGAGCGCCGCCGGACGCACTTTGTCGGATCCCGATTCGACGGCGCGCGCCAAGTCGGCGGCCGGCAGCGCCCTCTCGCAGCGCGATCCGGACGAGGACGAAGACGAAGACGACAGCGGCGACGCCGACCGGTAGCGGCCCGTCGGCGCCGTAGCCTGCACCCAGCCCAGCCGCTACCCTGCCGCGCGCATGGGCATGCTCAAGACGCCGCCATTCCTTCCGGGGCTGATCGACGCGCACTGTCATCTCGACTACGCGCCGATGTCTCCCGATCTGCAGGCCTGTTTCGAGGCCGGGACCGCCGCGGGCGTCGTGCAGTACGTGCACGTGGGGTGCTCACCGGAGTCGATGGACAGGGCCGTCGCCCTGGCCGACGCGCACCCCCAGGTCTTCGCCGCCGTGGGCGTCCACCCGCACGAGGCCAAGCACACCGATGAGGCGATCCTGGGCCGCCTGCGCGCGTACGCGAAGAACCCGAACGTGGTCGCGATCGGGGAGACCGGGCTCGACTACCACTACGACCTCTCCCCCCGAGACGACCAGCGCCGCTCGCTGGCCCAGCACGTCGAGCTCGCCGGGGAGCTGGACATGCCGCTGGTCCTGCACATTCGCGATGCCCACCAGGAGGCGCTGGCGATCGTCGCCGAGGCCAAGCCCCGCAGCGCGATGCCCGGCATGGTGCACTGCTTCACCGCCGGACCCGACGAGGCGCGCGCGTGGCTGGCCCTGGGGTTCCACATCTCCTACTCGGGGATCTCCACCTTCAAGACCGCGCAGGGGATCAGAGATGCGGTCGCGCTGACGCCCGCCGATCGCATCCTGGTGGAGACGGACGCCCCGTATCTGGCGCCCGAGCCTCTCCGGGGCCGCAAGAACACCCCGGCCAACGTGGCCTTCACGTGTGCGCGACTCGCGGAAGTCCGCGGCGTCTCCCCCGAAACCCTCGCCCAGCAGGCCGCCCAGAACACCCGAGAGCTGCTCGGAATGCCGCCCGCGCCGCCCGCAGCCGACGCGTGAGTTCCCCCGGGCGCCCCGCCGGCACGTGCCTTGACCGCGGCCCGGCGCCTCCCTCATAGTTCCGCCCCCAAAGTCCCCTCCTGGCGGCATGGAGCCGTCCGGACCCAGGGCATGGAAAGCGAAGACTATCGTGAACGTTCAACCCGGCATGCTCGCCAAAAAGTTGGGGATGACCCAGCTCTTCCTCGACGACGGCACCCGCGTCCCCGTCACCGTCCTCTCGGTCAAGGGCAACACCGTGCTCGCCCACCGCACCGAAGAGCGAGACGGATACACCGCGATCCAGCTCGCCTTCGACGAGCAGAAAGCATCGCGCGTCAACAAGCCCGACCTCGGTCGATTCAAGCAGGCAGACGTCACGCCCAAGAAGTTCGTCAAAGAGTTTCGGGTCGGCGCGGACATCCTCGAGTCCCATCCGGTGGGCTCGGACCTCGCCACCGACTTCTTCGCCGAAGGCGAGCGCGTGGACGTCACGGGCACGAGCAAGGGCAAGGGCTTCCAGGGCGTCATCAAGCGCTACCACTTCCAGGGCAAGCCAGCGACCCACGGTACGCACGAGTACTTCCGTCACGGTGGATCCATCGGCTGCCGTCTCACGCCCGGCCGCGTCGTCCCAGGCAAGAAGATGCCCGGACACATGGGCGACGAGACCAAGACCCTGCAGAACGTGCACATCGCCCGCGTCATGAACGACGAAGGTCTCGTGCTCGTGCGCGGTCCCGTCCCCGGAGCCAACGGTGCGTACGTCAGCATTCGCCGCTCTCACAAGCAGGCCGTGCGCGAGGCGCACAAGGCCTCCAAGAAGAAGTAGGCCTTCGGGCTGATTCGTCCCCGACGCCGCCTTCCCGACCGGGCCAGGCGGCGTCTTCGATTGCGCCATGGCACGCCGCAGCAAACTCGCCGACAAGGGCTCCCGACACGACGCCGCCTACAAGCGGGCGAAGGACCAAGGCTTCGCGTCGCGGGCGATCTTCAAGCTCGAAGAGATCGACAAGAAGTTCCGGCTGCTTCAGCCGGGGCGTCGCGTCATCGATCTGGGCTGCTGGCCTGGGTCGTGGGTGCAGTACGCGGCCGACAAGGTCGGCGAGGAGGGCTTCGTGCTCGGACTGGACAAGCGCGAGGTCGAGCTCGCGCTGCCCAACCACGCCAAGACCTTCGTGGCCGACGTGTTTGGCATCGACCCGGCCGAGGTCGTCGAGAGATTCGGCGACTTCGACGTCGTGCTCAGCGACATGGCGCCCAAGACCACCGGCGACCGCACCACCGACATGTTCCGCTCCGAGGAGCTGACGCGACGTGCCCTGCAGTTCGCCACCACCGTGCTGCGGCCCGGCGGTCACTTCTGCGCCAAGGTGTTCGTCGGCGGCGGGTTCAAGACGCTGCTCTCCGACATCGGCAAGACCTTCTCCGAGCACAAGGCCATCCATCCCAAGAACACCCGGGCCGGCAGCTACGAGCAGTACATCGTCGGCCGCGGGCTGCGGGCCAGCGCCCGCACCTAGCAGCCCAAACGGGCGCCTTGTGGCGCCTACGAGCCCACAATCATTCGACGTCTCGAAAAGAGCGCTTGATCGAGGGCTCGAGCGGCGCAGACGAGTCCGTCAGCCAGCCTCGAACCGCGGCGTGCAGGGGCTCGCCGTCGTCGAGACGCCGCAGCGCCTGCCGACCGAGCTCGCGGGCCCGGCCGGACCGAGGGTCGACCGCCGCCAGCGCGCGCGCGAGCGCGAACTCGGTCCGGGCCAAGCCATACGCGTCCAGCGCGAGGCGCAGGCCGAGCGCCCGCTCCAGGTCGCCGAGCGCCCGCGCCGGCTCGCCCCGGGCCAAGGACAGTTCCCCACGCACCGTCAGCGGAGATGCCAACGCCGCAGAGGCATCACCGCCGTAGGACTCGAGCCCGCGGATGGACTCGTCGATGAGAACCTCCGCCCGCTCCAGCTCGCCCCGTCGCAGGAGCGCATCGGCGGTCACGGCATCCAGCGCGAGGCGTTGCTGGGCTGCGTCGGACCCCACCAGCATCGCCCGGCTGCGCGCGGCACCCCGGATCGCTGCGTCGACGCGACCTCGGCGCAGCGACAGTCGAGACAGCTCGAACGCCGCCTGCCCCTGGACGGACATGGGGAGCGCCTCCAGCTCCACGACCGCCAGCAGCGTCGCCTCGGCAGCCTCGATGTCGCCGCGTGCGGTCTCCACCCAGGCTCGCAGCAGCAGCGTCTCGGCCACGGCGGTCTGATCGGCCAGCGCGGAGCGAACGGCGAGAGCCTGGGAGAGCGCGCGCGAAGCTCGGTCGAGGTCTCCCTCGATCAACGCGACCTCGGCGAGCAGATGCGACAGGGCGGCATGTCGAGGGTGATGGGGCCCCAAGGTCGCCCCGACGACACCCAGGGCTCGTTCGAACAGCGGCGCCGCGGCCCGAGCGTCTCCGGCCCGTAGCGCCTGCAGCCCCAGCGCCGTCCAGGCCGACGCAACCCGAACGTCGTCCGTCCCGTAGCTGTGCTCGAGCAGGTCGGCGGCCTCCCGCAGCGGCCGACGAGCGGCGTCCTTGCGTCCGCTATGCTCCAGCAGCAGCGCACGGTTGCGCAAGAAGGTGGCCCGCAGCTGCACCGGCGCCGCAGAGCGATCGAGCAGCGCAGAGGCCACCGTCGACCAGCCCTCCGCCTCCCGCACGCGATCCTCGTCCCGACCCACGGTCTCGACCAGCGCAACCGCGGCTGCGGCTGCGAGCGAGTCTCGTCCGGCGCGAAGGGCCAGGCCCAACGCCTCCTGGTCATTGAGCTCGGCGAGCGCCCAACGCGATGCGTCGCGCTGCAGGAACGCGAGCCACAGATGCGCCTCGGCGCGCAGGCGAAGATCTCCGCTGGCCGCCGTCCGCTCCACGAAGGCCCGAGCGGCGAGCAGGCCTTCGTCCGTCAAGCCTGCACGCTGCAGCGCCGCAATGCGGGCCAACGACGCCCACGCATCGGCCGAGGCGGGGTCGTCGGACGCGTCGAGGCTCGGCAACGACTCGTTGAGGCACTCCCGCGGCTCGGAGAGGGCGGAGACGGCCTCGAGCGCCCGCTCCAGCGCGACGGTCTCTCCTTGTGCGAAGACCGCCAACAGGGCCTGCGCGTCGTCGAGCCGGTGCTGCAGACAAGCGCCGCGCCGGGCGTAGCGCGTGTCTTCGGCAGGGCCTCCATCTCGGCTCGCCTCGCACATCGCGGTGTAGGCGTTCGCCCAAGCGTCCGCGTGCGCCTCCAGAGCCCCCTCGACCGCCGGCCACGTGTGGGTCGCAAAGGGCAGCGCGGAGGCCTCGAACGTGGCCTTGGCAGCCGCCCGCCCCGAGGCGCCCAGGGTTTCCTCGACCCGCTGCGTGCCGCCGGCGCACGGGTCGTCGGCGCGTCCGGCCCACACCGCCAACGCCACGGACCCGCAGGTCGCCACGCCCGCCCCGACCAGCACCGAGGTCCACCGGCGTCCGCGGCCGCGTCGATCCCGTCGGAGGGCCGCGAGCAGCTCCACCATCGAGGGGTAGCGCTCGGAGGGCTCGACCGACAGCGCGCGCGTGAGCACCTGACGAAGCCACCCGGGCACGGAGGACCGGCTCGGCGCCGGCCGGACGTTGCCCGCGCCGACGTTGTAGGCGAGCGACGCGACGTCTTCCCCCGGAAAGGGACGTACCCCGTATAGCGCTTCGTACAGCGCGACCGCGAACGCGAACTGGTCACTCCGCGCGTCGACCTCCCTGCCTTCGTGCTGCTCGGGGGACATGTACGCCGGCGTGCCCATGATCGCCCCCGCGGCGGTGACCGTGGTGCTCAACGACGCTCGCGGAGGACCACCGAGTCCGTCCGGGTCGCAGCTCTCGGAGGCGCCAGAGCGACCCGAAGCGCGCGCGAGACCAAAGTCGGTGACCACGGCGCGGTGCTCGCCGGTGAGCATCACGTTGTCGGGCTTGAAGTCACGGTGCACGAGCCCGGCCGCATGCGCAGCCGCCAGCCCCTCCCCGGCCTGCACGAACACGTCCACGACCGGTCGCCAGGCGTGGTCCATCCGGATCCACTCGGCCAGCGAACACCCTTCGATGAACTCCATCGCGACGAACACCTGGTCGTCGATCGTCCCCACGTCGTGCACGGTGATGACGTTCGCGTGGGACAGACGCGCCATCGCCTGCGCCTCGCGAATCAGACGCAGCCGCCGTCGCTCCGCGCGGCGGTCGCTCGACGAGGTTCGCAACAGCTTGAGCGCGAGCTTGCGGTCGAGCTCGGGATCGTACGCCGAATACACGATGCCCATCCCCCCCTCCCCGACGATGTCGAGGATCACGTAGCGCCCGACCGATGCGCCTCGCTCCAGGTGCAAGGACGCGGCGGAGCTCGGAGGCGCGCTGCGGTCGACCGAAACGTCGGTCTGGGTCACGTTGACCACGAGCCACGAGACTATCAAGCCCGCGCCGGGTCGCGGCGATCAGTCGCCGACGATCGACGTGGGATCGGACGATTGCTGGAGTGCGTCTTCGACCGAGATGTGTGCCGTCCGATCACCTCGAAGGCGTTCGATGAGGACGAAGAGCGCGGGAACGACCAGCAGCACCAAGACCGTCGCGACGAACAAGCCCGCGGCGATCGAAACCGCCATGGGTGCCAGCACGTTGTCGCGTCCCCCCAGGCCCACCGCCATCGGCAGCAGGCCCAGGCACGTGGTCAGCGTGGTCGAGATGATCGGACGCAGACGGTTGAGCGCCCCGTCGATCGCGGCTTCGGAGATCGACAGCCCCGCCGCCCGCCGCGTATTGATGAAGTCGATCATCACCAAGGAGTCGTTCACGACGATCCCCGCCAACGCCACCATGCCGAACATCGCGAAGATCGTGAGGTCATAGCCCATACTCGCCAGACCGAGCACCGCGCCCATCAAGCCGAAGGGCACCGCGGAGATGATGATGATCGGCTGGAGATAGGAGCGGAACTGCAGCGCGAGGACCCCGTAGATGAGGATGATCGCCAGGCCGAACAGTCCCGGCAGGTCCTCGAGGCTCTTGAGCAGCTCATCGGCTTCGCCTCCGAACGAGAGCGTGACACCGGTGAACGACGCGGCGAGCTTCTCCTTCCACCGTCGCTCGAGTTCGCCGGCGGCCTCGAGCGGCGCGGTGACCTCGGTGTCGATGTCGGCGAGCACCGCGACGGTGCGTTGGCCATCCTCGCGTCGAATCATCCCCACCTCGCGCGTGCGCTCGATGGACGCGACCTGGTCCAGACGGACGAAGCCGCCGGTCGACGTCGCGAGGATCGTGTCGGCGAGTCGCCCCTTGCCGCGGGAGCGGCCTCCCGAGTAGCGGACGACGATGTCGACCTGCTCCTCGTCGATCGACACCTCGAGCGCGGTCAAACCGTCGACCGCGGCCCGGACCGCATTGCCGACGTCACGTTCGGTGAGCCCAAAGCGCGAGGCTCGATCCTGGTCGACCTCGACCGAGAGCGTCTCCTTGCCCGAGCCGTAGTCGTCACGAATGTCGAAGATGCCGTCCATCTCATCGAGTTCGGCCTTGACCGCCGCCACGGCTGCGTTGACGCGGTCGAGATCCCGGCCTCGGACGTTGGCGGTGACGGCCGCTCCGGCGGGAGGACCTGCGGTCTTCTCCGTGACCCGGAAGGTGCCCAACTCGGGGTTGGTCGCGAGATGGATTCGCAGCTCCCGCACCATGGGCGGATAGGCAGCCAGCGCGGCATCGTCGAGGGCGAACTCGGCGCGCACCTTCCCCAGGTTGGCCCCGGTGAAGCTGCGCCCGCTGGCTTCGTCGACGTAGCTGCCCGTGCGCACCGTGGATGACTTGACCGCATCCCCCATGTGACGGCGTATGATCGCTTCGATCGCCTCCCCCTCCAGCTTGGTCTGCGCCTGGGTCTTGCCCGGCATGATCTCGTAGGTCACCGAGACGTCGAAGGGTTTGGCCGGCGCGTTGACCTGAAAGGGCATCTGGGACGCGATGCCGAGCGTGCCGACGAAGCCCGCCGTCACCAGAAGCACCGTGATCCACGGATGCCGGACGCACCATCCCAACGGCACGCGGTAGACCGCCTGCATGCGAGCGGAGAGCCGGGCCGTCCGGCCCTCCTTGCCCGCCTTGGCGAACTCGGCGAGGTGACCGGGCAGGATGAAGATGGCTTCGAACAGCGAGCCGATGAGGCAGAAGATCACCACCAGCGGCAGGATCTTCATGATGCGTCCCATCGTGCCGCTGACCATCGTCAGCGGAAAGAACGCCAGGCACGTGGTCGTGACCGCGACGGTGACCGGAACGAGCACCTCGCGGGTCCCCTCGTACACCGCCCGTACCCGCTCCTTGCCCATCTCCATGTGCCGCTGCACGTTCTCGATGACCACGATCGCGTCGTCGACGATGATGCCGATCGCGATCAGCAGGCCGAACGTCGAGACGACGTTGATGCTCAGGCCGGTCTGCCCCATCAGGAAGGTGGCCATCAGGAACGAGATCGGCATGCCCCACACCGCGAGCACCGCCTGCCGAAAGCCGGACATCACCAGCAGCACGACGATCACCAGCACCGCGCCGCCCAGCGCGTTGACGGCGACGACGTCGAGACGGTCGTCGATCGTGTTGGTGAAGTTGTCCGAGACGTACAGCTGCATGCCCGGCGGGAGGGTGCGCTGAAGAGCCGCGACCTCCAGGGCGATGTCGTCCCGAATGGAGAGTGGATCCGCGGTCTTCTCGCGGCTGATCGTCAGCTTGACCGCGGGCATCCCGTCGACCCAGACCTCGGTGTCGTTGGCCTCGGCCACGGACTTGACGTCGGCGACGTCGCCAATGCGTAGCCGCGATCCGGGAGCGAGCGGAATGCGGGCCACGTCGGCGGCCGACTCGAGGTTCTTCTCGGTCTTGACGAAGAGGTCCTGTCCGGTGATCTCGACCGACCCCGCCGGAACGTTGGCTTGCGCGTTGCGAATCGCGGCCGCGACCTGGGCCGGCTGCAGCCGAAGCGCCCGCAGCTGCCGCTCGTCGAGGTCGACGAAGATGCGCGGCTGCGCGACCCCACTGAGGTTGACCGCCGCGACGCCCTCGACGTTGCGAAACGCCTCGGAGATGTCTTCGACCAGCCGCGTGGCGCCCGGATCACCGGTGAGGGCCACCGAGACCACGGGGATCTCGAGTTCGAGCTCCTTGACCACCGGGTTCTCGGCGTCGTCGGGGAACGAATCGACGGCCGCGACGGCCTTCTCGACCTCGGATCGAGCGGTCACGAGGTCGGTGCCCTCGAGGAACGTGATGACGACGCTCGACACCCCTTCTTGGGACGTGGACTCGATCTTGTCGACGTCGCTGACGTCGTCGAGTTCATCTTCGATCGGCTTGGTGATCAGCTCCTCGACGTCTTCGGCCGTTGCACCTGGATAGACGACGGTCGCGACGACCCGGTCCAGCGAGATCTCGGGGAACTCTTCACGGGGCAGCCCGAACGCGGCGATGGACCCCGCCGCAACGACGAGAAAGAACGCCAGGTTGACGAAGACCGGGTTGCCAATCGAGAGCTTGATGATGCGATCGAACACGGGTGATCATCCTGCGGCCAGGGTCTCGCCGGGCGCGACGACGACCTCGACGAGTTCGCCTTCTCGCAGCGCGGTGGGACCGGTCTCGACGACGCGAACCCCTGGCTGCACGTCGCCCTCGATGATCACCTTCTCGTCGGACTCGTCCACCACGGTGACGTCCGCGCGGGAGAGCGTGCGGTCGTCTCCGACAACGAGCACGTAGGCTTGCTCGGCCGTCCATCGCACGGCCGTGAACGGCACCGCCAGGACCTGGGCTCGAGCGACGCCGTAGACGTCGACATCGACGAGCTCGCCCGCGCGAAGCGTTCGCTCGGCGTTGTCGATCTTCAGGCGCGCGAGAAAGGATGCGCCGTCTTCGGACTCGCTGGAGATGTAGTCGAGTTCGGCCTCCAACACCTCGCCGCGCGCGCGGACCTCGAACGAGAGCCCGCCTTGGCGATCGTAGAGCTCGACTTCGGTCTGGGTCAGCTGGACTTCGACCGCGATCGGATCCAGCTCGGCCAGCACGACCGCGACGACGCCCGGTCCGAGGTACTCACCGACCTCGGTGTTGACGGAGGTGATCGTGCCGGCGAAGGGTGCATCGAGCGTGGTCGCACCGACGCGGTCCTTGGCCTGCGCGAGCGACCCCTGCGCGTTGGTCAGCTGGGCTTCCTGCGTGGCGATCTGAGATTCGAGACGCTCGACCTCCCGCGTGGTCCCAGCGCCCTTGGAGACCAGGTCGCGCGCATCCTCCAGCTCGCGCCGTGCATCGGCGAGGCTCTCGCGGATCTGGGAGATCGAGGCTTTGGCGGACATGAGCCCGCCTTTGGAGTCTCCGGCGGCAAAGCGCACCAGCACCGTGCCGGGCTCGACCTGCTGTTCCTCGTCCGCGTTGAGCACCAAGACTTGCCCGCCACTTCGAGGGGACAGCCGCGCGCGCCGGAACGGCTGCAGCGGAGCGAGATGACGCGAGCGAGGGCGCGGCTCGATGAGCGCAACCTCGGCCGCGCGAACGTGGGGCAAGAGCTTCTCTTCGAGCTGGGTGGACTCTGGCTTTTCACAGGCCCCGACCGAGCTCAGAGCACTCAGAGCGACGATGCTCAAGAGTGCGGAGACTCCGAGACGAGGGCGATGGGTCGGCGAGTCGGTCATGGCACGTGAGGCCGGGTGTACCTCAGATCGGTGAGAAATCACGCTCCGGCGTTGGACCTCACCATCCCACGATCGGTCCCGCAGCGGTCATCATGCGGGCATGACCGGTGCAGGGAACCTCGAGGGCGTTGGATTGACGGGGGTGCCGACCGAGCGATTGCGCACCTTGCTGCGGGCGCTCCATCGCCAGGAGACGACCGTCCCCGTCACGCCGGCCAGCATCGCAGCGCTGGGTCTTCAGGACTGGTCGGAGAGCATTCTGGGACACCTCCGCGGTTTGCCCGAGCCCGCGATCCGGGCCGTGCTCGTCGCGGTGCTGGCCGAGCGCGGACCCTGAGCACCCCCGGGGACGCCTCGGCGGTGGATACTGAACGCAAAAACAGTATCATGTACGGGTGACTGCTGCGCTGCTGCGTCTGCCCCACCTCTCCCGCGCCTCCTCCCACGCCGAGGCACCACGCGCTCAGCCCGGAGGAGACGGTCAGTCTCTGTACGACGCGGTCGGACCCGGACGCTTGCTGGAGCTCTCCGGTGATCTCCAAGGTCCCATCGCCACCGCCCGCACCTCCACCGCCGTGCGCATGCTTCACGACGCGCAGCAGGTCGGGGAGACGGCCGCATGGATTCAGCCCCGCGGGGGCGCGCTGTATCCCCCCGACCTCGCCGCGTGCGGCATCGATCTCCAGGCGCTGCTGGT
This sequence comes from uncultured bacterium, assembly GCA_963761755.1. Lineage (GTDB taxonomy): Bacteria > Myxococcota_A > Polyangia > Nannocystales > Nannocystaceae > CAJXVA01. The sequence continues at coordinate 318,928 of CAVXIC010000008.1, read as the reverse complement.
CGTGCACGTTCCCCGGCCCCATGGTCAGTGGGGTCAGGGGGGTCAGGGGGGTCAGGGGGGTCACGGGGGCGCACGCACCGAGCGCGCCGGCGCCGATCGTGCGCACCCCTTGGCCCTGTGCAAGGCGGCCGAGCTCCTGCTTCGCAGCGGAGCCTTCGGACTCGTCGTCGTCGACTTCTGCCAAGGCGCCCCTCCCTCGGGTCGGCAAGCGTGGCAGGGGCGGCTCCTCGGACTTGCCCGACAGCACGAGAGCCACGTCGTGCTGCTCACCGAAAAGCCCGCATCGTCGGACTCCCTGGGAACGCTCGTCGGGGCACGCATCGAGCCTCGTCGGGTTCGCGAGTCGAGCGCCGACGTTCGGCGAGGAGCAGGCTCCTTCGGCATCGAGCACCCTCTGCTCAAGAACAAGTCGGGCGCTACGATGCACATTCGAAGCGAGCGCCGACGCGGACCATGGGGCATGCGCTGATCCTCAGCGCCGAGCGTGAGCGCTCACGTGCCCCCCAGCGCACGTGCATACGCCCCCGGCCCTGCCGATTCGAAGTCGGTTTCGATTGGCCCACTCGTTGCACACCATGGAGTCACGATGAACTGGGACCAAGTTGAAGGAAAGTGGGATCAAGTCCGCGGCAACCTCCGAACGAAGTGGGGAAAGCTGACCGATGACGATCTCGAGAAGTCCGGAGGCCGGAAAGACCGTATCCTCGGCAAGCTCCGAGAGCGCTACGGAGACACCAAAGAAGACCTCGAAGCCAAGCTCGACGCGCTGATCTCCAAGCTCTGATCGCGTCTTCACCCGACTTCACCCGACTTCACCCGACTTCACGTTGACCCGGCGCACCAGAACTGGCTCACTTGCTCATGGTGGGCACGGTGAGACGACGACGATGGCGAGGGTGGATGATCGTGACGGGTCTGCTCACCGCGTGCGGCGCCGAGACCCGCGAGGACGAGCAGAACTCCGGCCAAAACTCCGGCACCCTTCCGACGACGCTCGGCGGTAGCAGCACCGACGGCGGCGGCGAGAGCACCGATGGCGAGGCCACGAGCGACCCTTCAGGCTCGACCGGCCTCATCCTCGATGTCGGGCCTCCGCCGACCACCACCGTCGATCCTGACACCGCAGGCCCCGCGGTCTGCGAACAAGACATCGACGTCGTGTTCGTGATGGACGTCTCCACCACGATGGGCGCATTTCTCGGCGTCCTCGCCGACGAGCTCCTCGTCGTGGACCAGGCTCTCGCTGCGCTGGACCTTCCCAGCGACGCCCACTACGGACTGGTCGTGTTCGTCGACGACTTCGCCTTGCTCGGCACCGGACAGCCCTACCCCGACGCCGCTGCGCTGCAGGACGACTTCGAAGAGTGGAGCGCGTTCACCTCCAGCAACAGCCAGGTCTCCGGCGGCGGAAGCAACGGCACGTGGCCCGAGAACAGCCTCGATGCGCTGCACGTCGCCGCGACCGGCTTTGCATGGCGCCCTGCCGACACCACGCTTCGCATCATCATCCACACCACCGACGACACGTTCTCCGAGGCACCCGCGGTCGTCGACGGGATCGCGGTGCAGCACGACTACCCCGAAACGGTTCAGGCGCTGCAAGACCGAGAGATCCGCGTGTTCTCGTTCACCGCCGACATCGGGGGCAGCTGCAACTGCGACGATGTTTCGCCGGGCTGGAGCGCCCCCTACGACGGCCAGACCGCGCTGCCCGAGGCCACCGACGGCATGCGCTTCGACATCGACCAGGTCCTCGCGGGCACGATCAGCTTGTCTCAAGCGATCAACTCCTCGATCGAGGGGGTCGTGTGCGACCCCTACGAGCCCGTGGGGTAACGCCCACGCTGCAAACGAACACGCTGCACCCGAACTACACGCGGACGTAGCTGCCCGACGCGTGGCAGACCGGATCAGGCCGGTCGTCGCTGCACACGGTGACCTCGCCGTAGGCCACGCGCGACTTCACGTCCAGCACCCGGGCCGTGGCGATCAGGTCCTTGGGCTCCGGCCGTCGCAGGAAGTGCAGCGCCAAGTCCGAGGTCACCGACATCAGCGCGGATCCCGTCGCCGACCAAACCGCGCCCCACAGCGCGGCGTCGCACAGGGCGAACATCGTCGGGCCCGAGATGGTGTTGCCCGGCCGCAGAAACCTCGGGGAGAACCGCATGCGCAGCCCGATCTCCCCCCACCGGAGCGTTTCGACTTCGAGCGAAGACGCGTAGTCGTCGCCAAGCTGCGCCACGGCGGCCAGGAATGCCTCGGCGGTCACCATCGCGGAGCGCTGCGCCGGTGCCATCGAGTGCATCGTTTCATGGGACAATCCTCAGCGCGACCCGCAATGCGCCCGCTGTGGCTGCAACTTCCTCCTTCGGGCACCGTCTCCTCCGCGTTGGCTTCCATGTTTCGCTCGACTCGACTCCCCAGCCTGGTCCTGGCCATCGCCTGCAGTGGCGGTTGCTTCACCGATCAGAGCGGCGAGCCGGGCAGCGATGACACGTCGGACACCGGCGCCAGCGGCACCACGGGAGGTTCGACGGGCCAGATTTCCGCGTCGTTCACGACCGACGGACCACCGACCACAATCGACACGATCGACACGATCGACACGATCTCCGCGACGACCGAAGGCGACGCGACGGGCGCTTCGACCACGCAGGACCCCGACACCACGGCCACCACCGACCCGACCGACGCCGAGAGCTCGGGGTCGAGTTCGGACTCCGGCTCGACCTCGAGCAGCACCGGGGATGGGACGCTGAGCGTCGCCGACCTCGAGCCCGGCGACCTCGTGATCACCGAGGTCATGGGCAATCCCAACTGCAACGCCGACAGCTGCGAGTGGTTCGAGCTCTACAACGCCACCGCGTTCCCCATCGACCTCTTCCTGCTCGGTATCGGGGACGAGGACGACTTCGATCTCGGCATGCCCGGCGCGATCATCGGTGAGAGCGCCATCCTCGAGCCCGGTGCCCTGGGCATCATCGCGCGGCAGGAGCTGTGGCCCTACACCGCCGTCGACGAGCCGCTCGCGCGCTATCCCAACACCGTGCAGCTGAGCAACAGCAGCTTCGACGGCATCACGATCTTCGGGGCCGACGACGTCGTCCTCGATCACACCGCCGTCTTCTTCGGCAATGACCAGCCGGGTCGTTCTCGCGTGCTGCTCCTGGAGTTCTGGGATGGGGATCACGAAAACAGCTCCAACTGGTGCTGGTCCGACACCCCCCTGCCCGCGATGCCGACCAGCGACGACTGGGGATCCCCGGGCACCGACGTGGTCGAGTGCTTCGTGGAGTAGCCTCAGCTGCGCCGCAGCAGGACCAGGTGCTCGCCCCGAGCGTTGCCGCCCTTCCAGTCCTTGCGCCGCTGCGACCCCCATGCGACGACCCGTAGGCCCAGTGGTTCACCCAACCGCTGCAGCTGCGGCACCACGTCCACGCGCCGGCCCGCCACCTCGGCGTCTCCCATGAGCAGGACGATCTGACCTTGCTCGTCGAGCACGCTCTCCATGCTGCCGAGCATCGCGGTGACCTCGCCATCCCAGGTCCGCGTGGTCCCGGCGCCCTTGCTGCCCGGCTCGTACTTTCGGCGGGCCCCCATCTCCTGGGCGACGAAGGCCTTGGTCGAAACGCCCAGCCACGGATAACGCCGGGCATGATGCTCCACGTAGTCGTATGTGCCGCCATACGGGGGCGAGGTCAGGATGAGGTGCGCGGTCCAACGCGGAGGGACCACGCCCGACAGCGACGTCGCGTCCCCCTCGACCACCTTGGGGCGGTACCAGGTTCCCTGCCCGCAGATGGCTTCGAGCTCCGCCCAGCGCCGCACGAGCTCGGTGCCCTTGCGGCCGTAGAACTCGCTGGGGACGAAGCGCCCGATGCTGCGCGGCTTGATGTTCTCGTCGGTGGCCGTGTCGGCCCGCTGCTTGGAGAACTTCACGACGATCGCCGTGAGCAGCATCTGCAGCGCCGCCTTGTCGGCTCCGACGGGGATCTCGGAGATGATGTCGTGCAGCCCCGCGAGTTCCTTGAGCACGTGGACCTCGTAGTGCGTGCGTTCTCGAGGAGAGAGCGGGGCCATCGCTGGCGCCTTGCGGCGCACCCGTTCCTTGGAGACCTCGACGACCTGAGCGAGCATCGTGCCGAACGCCTCCCGCGACGCTTCGTCGCGGACCTGACACTTGACGCCGGCAAGCCGGATCGCGATGGGGTTGAGGTCGACCCCGCGCCCCCGCATCCGGGCCACGAGGCACTCGATCAGCACCGTGCCGCTGCCGCAGAAGGGGTCGAGCACGCGGTCCCCGGGCGTGGCGTAGGCCTGCAGCACACCGCGCGCGACCGCGGGGTGCATGCGCGCGGGGTAGCTGTGGAATCCGTGCGTGAGCCAGTCGACATCGCGGGCCTGGGCGGCGTCGAGCACCGCGGCCAGGCGCGCACCTTCCCCGGCGTCACCATGCGCGGTGGCCTCGCCACCAACGTTGTCGAGGGCGCGGCGTCCCGGGGGTCGTTTCGACATGAGGCTCAGGAGGATGCATCGGCGGGGCCCGAGGACGCCAGTGCTGACTGTTCATCCTCGGCGAAGGGGGCATGCGCGTCTTCGAGAGCCTCTTGGTCAGCGTCTTCGAGGGCCTCTTCGTCAGGATCCGGGCTCGAGCGCCCGGCGCGTCGAATGGACACCACCCGGGCAAAGGCGAGCACCATGGGCAAGAAGCCGTAGGCGAGGTTGCCGAAGAGGATCACCACGGCCGCCCCCTTCGCGCCGCCCAGGCGCAGCCCGATCAGCAGCACCACGAGGTACAAGGGCGCGCCGACCATGGCCTTGCGATGCTTGGCGATCGCGCGTCCCAGGTGACGATAGTGGGTCGAGAACGACACCATCTGGGCGCAGGCGACACCGATCATCAGGCCAAGCGCGCCCGGCTCGTTCTCGAACACCACGATCGAAGCCATCGCCACGATGCCGCCCACCGGTGAGGGCACCCCGGCGAAGTAGTTGGGATCGTTGTCGGCCTTGTTGAGGGTGAAGAACACCAGCCGCGCGATGACGAAGGCCGCGTAGAAGAGGCCGACGAACACACCCGAGAGCCCCTCGCCCAACACGTAGTAGAGCGCGAAGCCGGGCGCGATACCGTAGTTGACCCCGTCGGCGACGTCGTCGGAGTAGACCCCGAACCGCGTCCCGCCCCAGCGCCGGGCGGCGGCGCCGTCGAAACCGTCGAAGGCCGTCCCCAGCAGCACGAACATCAGGCTGACCTCGAAGCGCCCGCGCGAGGCGAAGATGATGCTGAACACCCCGCACAGCAGGTTGGCGCCCGAGAGCGCATCGGCCACGAAACGCTTCTGAAGCAGCCCCAGATAAAACGCCGCGGTCGTGGCCGAATAGGCGATGTTGGCCCACAGCAGGTACTCGATCGCCGACGGGGTGAGCACCCGGCCTCCCCACCCCTGCACCGCGAACAGCAACGCGATGAGCGCGGCATAGCTGATGCCCGCGCGCAGTCGGTTGTCGGAGCGGCCGCGCCCGAGCACGTACAGCCCGAGCAGAGCAAAGTCCAAGGCGACCTTGGCCACGAGCAGACGCGCGTCGATCAGCGGCGCCGCAAAGACGGCCACCGCCAGCAGCAGCGGATAGTCGGTGACGCGGTCGAGGATGCGCGCGGCCTTGGACTCTTGCTCTCGCTGCCTGGCCACCACGGCGTCGAGGTAGTCGAGCAAGAGGAACGCGACGAGCAACCCCAGCACCACGAAGCGCGTCGTGGGCAGCGCCGAGACCGGCGTGAGCGCGGCGATCAGCAGCGGCGTGACGGCCACCAACTTGATCCCCGAGAACACCATCGGGTTGACCTTGATGTGCTGCCCGATCCAGGCATGGAACTCCGTCGCCCACTGCGGACGCGGGAGGAAACGGTACCGCCCTCGTGGGCGGCGTGGCGCGGGGGAATCGCTCACGACGGGGCATCTAGTGTGACCCACCCTGAGGCTTCGTGCCCTTCGCGCCGGTCCCGCGATGCGGTTCCCTCGCGCACAGCGGCCGTTGATCCGGCCTGATCGAGAGATCTCTTGATACTGAAACTGTGACCAGTGTATCGATCGCAGCTGTGGGTCAGGCCTCTCGGATCGCATGCGTCGACGTGCCGGCGCTGCCGCTTCAGCTGCTGCTGGCCGAGCATGCGGACTGGCGGCCCCTGCCCACGGTCGTCGTGCGAGACGACCGACCCCAGGGCGTGATCCTCTGGGCCAACGCCCACGCGCGTCGGCAGCGAATCCTCCCTGGGATGACCTTCGCGGCGGCGCGCTCCCTGAGCACCAACCTCCGCGCGTCGGTGGTCGAGCCTCACGCCATCGAGGCCGCCGTGACCCTGCTGCATCTGCAGCTGTGCAACTTCACGCCACGGGTCGAGCCCAGCATGACAGAGCCGGGCGTGTTCTGGGTCGACCCCGGCGGCATGGTGCCGCTGTACGGCAGCACGCAGCAGTGGGCCCACACGATGGCCGAGGCCTTGCGCAGCGCCGGTTGGATCGCATCCATCGTCGTCGGATACCACCGCTACCGCACCTACGCCCTTGCCCGCACCGCCGGACCGCGAAGGGTTCAGGTCCTCTCCTGCGCACATCTGGAGTCTCGCCACGCTGCCAAGGTCCCTCTGGCTGCCCTGGGAATCACGCCCAAGCTTCGCGATCAGCTCCTGGTGCTCGGCGTACGCACACTGGGCGCGTTCTTGCGGCTGCCCGCCTCGGAGCTCCCCACGCGCTTCGGCAAGGAAGCGACGCGCCTGCACACCCTCGCCTCGGACCGCTGGGCGCCCATGCAACCGCGTCCCCTCGAAGACCCCATCGAGGGCGAGCTCGTGCTCGAGCCCCCCGACGCCGATCACACGCGGCTGCTGTTCGGACTCAAGAGCAAGCTCCACGGCCTGATGGGCCAGCTCGCCAAGAGACATCAGGCGCTGTCGATCCTGCACCTGCAGCTCAAGCTCGACCATGCTGGAGTCCACGACCAATACATCGAGCCGGCCGGTCCAACCCTCGATGTGCTCTCGCTCCTCGAGCTCGTTCGGCTCCGCTTGGAGTCTCTCACCCTGCCTGCGGCGATCGAAGAGGTCCGCATTCGACTCGAGGGCGTGGCGGCCACGACCGATCAGCTGGCGTTGTTTCGCACCCAGAGTCGTCGGGACCTCGACGCGGCAGGTCGTGCCATCGCTCGTTTGAAGGCCTCCTACGGCCCCGAATCCGTCACGCGTGCCACCTTGCGTGCCGCCCACCTGCCCGAGGCCAGCTTCGCGTGGGAGCCCACCGGGCAGATCGGCTTTCCGCAGGTGAGCGCCTCGGAGGCACCGCTTCCCTTGTGTCGCCGGGTGCTGCAGCGTCCCCTGCCCCTGCCTCCGCGCCCCCGACACGAGCCCGAGACCTGGCTGGGCCGTCGCGGCACCGTCACCAGCCTCGATGGGCCCTATCGCGTCAGCGGAGGCTGGTGGGTCCGCACCGTGGAGCGCGACTACTACTTCGCCCACACCTCGACCGGCGAGACGCTGTGGATCTACTACGATCGGCCCAGACGCCGCTGGATGCTCCACGGTGTCGTCGACTGACACCTCGGCTGGTACCATGGCGCCGTTCATGGCCGCTCAGGTCCGCGAAGCTCAGCTCGAAGACACGCCCGCCGTCTGTCGCATGCTCCTCGAACTCGGGCACGACGCCGAAGAGCCCCTGGTCCGGCGTCGTCTCGAGCGCGTTCTGGGCACCACCGATCACGTCGTCTTCCTCGCCTTCGATCGACCCCATGGGATCATCGGCATGCTGCACGCATCCGTCGAGATCGGCCTCATCCACCGCCCCCTGGTCGAGATCGAGGCGATCGTGGTCGCCAATGCCCACCGATGTACGGGCATCGGCCGCCTGCTGCTCGAGCGGGTGCACAACTGGGCGTTGCGCCGCGGCATCGACGACGTCGCCGCGCAATTCCAGCGCCACCGCAAGGCCGCGCACCTCTTCTACGGGAAGCTCGGCTACTCGGTCGCCTCCGAGCTGCGGAGCTATCAGCGCGACCTCGCCAGCCCGCTGCGCGAACGCGAACGAGACCCTACGGCCATGGATTGAGCCCCTGGGCAGGCTAGCCTTCAGGCAGACGCGGGTCGTCGGGGTTCCACGCCGCGGGGACGCGGCGGCCGCGAGGCACCGGAAGCGTGGCGCTATCGGGATTCCAGTAGGCGCGAACGACCACGGACACCGCGGTTCCCTCGGGCATGCGCGGATCGTCGGGATTCCACGTCGCGCGCGTCGAGCGGGTCTGCGGGAGGCGTGGATCGTCGGGGCTCCACGACGGACCGCGGATCGGCAGCGGTGGTGGCGACGCGACCGGCTCGGCTTCCCGGAGGTGACGCGGTCGCTGAAGGGGAACCAGGTTCCACGGCGCTGCGCCAGCGTCGGGGGCGTCTGGCGCGTCTGTCGACAGAGGCGAGTCTGCCGCGGGGGTCATCGACCACAGGCTCGCCACGGCCGGAGCGTGGATGGACGCGGTGGTCTGCTCGGAGCGCGCGAACCCGAGGGCAAGTCGTCCAGCACCCACGACCATCACCGCGAGGCCGCAGCCCGCAGCGAACCAAGCGGTGGTCGCCAAACGCATCGCCACGATGGTGGCCGACCGCGAGGCGGCTGGCAAGACGCACAGCGTCACTCGACACGTGCGAAGAAAAACTGATACCATGTTCAGCCATCCGCAGCGCGGGGGGCCACTGTATGAGCGCCTACGTACCGCTTTGGGTCAAGAGCAACTACTCGTTCCTCGAGGGAGCATCCCATCCCGCGGAGCTGGTCGAGCAGGCGCACACCCTCGGCCTGCCCGCGCTGGCGCTGACCGATCGTGACGGCTTCTACGGTGCGGTTCGTGCCCACGTGCGAGCCCGCGAGCTGGGGCAGCGGCTGCTGCTGGGCACGGAGCTGAGCGTGGGGGATGCGGTCGAAAGCAAGCAACCGCTGATCGTGCTGCCCACGAGTCGGCGCGGATATGCGACGGCCTGCGCGCTCATCTCGGCCGGCCGGGCCCGCTGCGAGAAGGGCAGCTCGGTGACGCGGCTCGACGAGCTGCTCAGCGCCCCTGAGGACCTGCTCGTGCTGTGCAAGCACGCCGATCTCCTCGAGCCCCTGCGCGAAGCGTTCGGAGATCGGCTCTACGCGCTGTGCGCCCGACATCGTCGCTGCAATGAGATCGGCGGCGAGGACACGCTTCGCCGCGCGGCCGCGGGTCTGGAGGTGCCGCGGGTCGCCGCGGTGGAGGTCCTGTATCACGCGGTCTCCCGGCGACCGCTGCAAGACGTGCTCTCGTGCATTCGCAGCGGTCGCACCCTCGCCACCGCCGGCGATGCCATTCGGAGCAACGCTGAGCACGACCTCAAGACGGTGGCCCAAATGGAAGACCTGTTCGCCGACGATCCGGACGCGCTTCGGCGCACCCTCGAGGTCGCGCAGCGCTGCGACTTCTCGCTCAACCAGGTCCGCTACGTCTATCCCGCCGAGTGGATGCCCTCGGGCATGAGCATGCGTCAGTGGCTGCGCGAAAAGACCTACGAAGGCGCGATGGGCCGCTACCACGGTGCCATCCCCGAAGACGTGCGTGCCCAGCTCGACAAGGAGCTTGGCCTCATCGCCGAGCTCGACTACGGCGGCTACTTCCTGACGATGTGGGAGATCGTGCAATTCTGCCGTCAGCAGAAGATTCTCTGCCAGGGGCGCGGCAGCGCTGCCAACAGCGCGGTCTGCTACTGCCTGGGCATCACCGCCATCGACCCGGTGCGCATGGGCCTGCTCTTCGAGCGCTTCCTCAGCCGCGAGCGCGCCGAGCCGCCGGACATCGACCTCGACATCGAGCACCAGCGCCGCGAAGAGGTCATCCAGTGGGTCTACGAGCGCTACGGTCGGCGCCACGCCGCGATGGTGGCCAACTTCATTCGCTACCGCGCACGCTCGGCCGTCCGCGACGTGGGCAAGGCGCTGGGCATTCCTCAGACCGCGCTCGATCGGGTCGCCAAGATGCTCACGCACTACGACACCGGCTTTGGTGCCGACCTGCTCGAGCACGCAGGCCTCGACCCGGCCGCGCCGCAGCACGTGCACCTGCTGCAGCGCTGCCGCGAGATCGCCGACTTCCCCCGCCACCTCTCCATCCACCCCGGCGGCTTCCTGCTCGGGCACGAGCCGGTCGACTCCCTGGTGCCGATCGAGCCAGCCACGATGGAGGACCGCACGGTCATCCAGTGGGACAAGTACGACGTCGAAGACCTGGGGCTGTTCAAGGTCGACCTGCTGGGACTGGGCGCGCTGTCCATGGTGCGCGGCTGCTTCGATCTGCTGCTCGAGCACGAGGGGCTCGAGCTCGACATGGCCACGGTGCCCGCCGAGGACCCGGTCACCTACGCGATGATCTCGCGCGGTGACACGCTGGGCACGTTTCAGATCGAAAGCCGCGCCCAGATGGCCATGCTGCCGCGGCTGCAGCCCCGCACGTTCTACGACCTGGTCATCGAGGTCGCGATCGTGCGACCGGGTCCAATTCAGGGGGACATGGTGCACCCCTACCTGCGTCGACGCACGGGCAAGGAGAAGGTCGAGTTCCCCCACCCCACCCTCAAGGCAGCGCTGGGCAAGACGCTGGGCATCCCGATCTTCCAAGAGCAGGTCATGAAGCTGGCGGTGCTGGTCGCCGACTACACACCCGGCGAAGCCGACCAGCTGCGGCGCGACATGGCGGCGTGGCGCAGCAGCGGCCGCATCGAGCAGCACCGCGAGCGACTCATCACCCGCATGATCGCCAACGGCATCCCGCAGGAGTTCGCCGAGCGGGTCTACTCACAGATCCGAGGTTTTGGAGAGTACGGCTTCCCCGAGAGCCACGCGGCCTCGTTCGCACTCATCGCCTACGTCACGTGCTGGCTGCGCTGCCACCACCACGCCGCGTTCACCTGCGCGCTGCTCAACGCGCAACCGATGGGGTTCTACAGCCCCGGTAGCATCGTCGAGGACGCCAAGCACCACGGCGTGGCGGTGCTGCCGGTCGACGTGATGGCCAGCGCCTGGGACTGCACGCTCGAGCGCCAGGCCAAAGGAGAGCTCGCCGTGCGCATGGGCTACCGCTACGTGCAGGGCTTCGGTCTGCGGCAGCGCGCCAAGGTCGAGACCGCGCTCGATCAGGGCCCCTTCGCCGGCGCCGAAGACTTCGTCCGGCGCACGCGGTTGGATCAAAAGGCCATGCACACCCTGGCCGAGTCGGGCGCCTTCTCCTCGCTGGGCATCGAGCGGCGCGACGCCATCTGGTCCCTGCGCGGCCTGCTGGCCAAGGTGGCCGACACCCTGCCCTTGCCCGGCGAGACCGCCCCGGCGCACGAGGACCAAGACGACGGACCTTTGTTCGCACGGCTGACCCGCAGCGAGGCCATCCTCTGGGACTACCGCACCTCGATGCACAGCGTGCGCGGCCACCCCATCGAGTGCATTCGCCCCCAGCTGCGCACGCAAAGAATCCCCACCGCCGACCACGTCGCCGAACTCCGCCACGGCCGCAAGATCCGCTACGTCGGCATGGTCATCTGCCGCCAGCGCCCCGGCTCCGCCGCCGGGGTCACCTTCTATACGCTCGAAGACGAGACCGGAACCGTCAACGTCGTGGTCTGGAAGCAGATCTTCGAGGCACACCCGGTGTTGGCCAAGACCGCGGTCCTGCTCGGGGTCACCGGCCGGATACAGTCCCAAGACGGCGTCGTGCATCTCGTGGCCGATGCCCTGTGGGACCCAGACCTGAAGTTCGAGAGCCAAGGAACCGTGGTGCGAAGCTTTCACTGAGCTGTCCGGCGAAGCCGCTGGTGGGCTTCGCCGGCACCGACCAAGGACAACTTCGCCGTGAAGTTCGAGGTCGAGACCGAGCTTCACGACGTCGACGACTGGGGCCCGGCGGTGTTCGGGGAGACGGGTCGTTCCCGGTGAAACGAAAACAAGCGGACCACCTCCTCCACCTCACGCCAGCCGGCCGTGGCGCGCAGGACATGGACATCGCCGGCGAGTTCGGGCGGAGGACGCCCGTCGGGACAGCCGGCCGCGGGGCTGTCAAGTCGAGTGTCCCGCACCTGTCCCCCAGGGCCGCATAGGAAGAGCGCCCGTTGATCTTTCGGGAAGGGGGGGGGTATGCACGCTGGGCCCAGGCAGGGCGGAGAAACCGTCGTCTTCGAGGATTCCAGGAACGTCATGAGAACCCGCATCCCTTCACGAATCGTTGCCGTGCTCTCTGCCGCGAGCTTTGTTCTCGCCTCCTGCGGGGGTCCGCACAGTGGCGGTGATTCTCCTCTCCCCGGCCCAGATTCGCAGCTACGAGGGGGCAGCGCACCTCCGGGCCTCGCGGCGGAGGTCGATGCATTGCGTGCTCAAGGGCCCCTGATTCTGCCATCGGCAGAGTTCGGCACACTGCCCGGATCGGCGAGCGTGGACGGTCGCGGCAACGGTCGATACTCAATCCCCATCGACGTCGCGCCGGGGCCCAATGGCTCGCAGCCATCGCTGTCGATCAACTACTCGAGTTCGGGCAACAACGGGAAGCTCGGGCTCGGTTTCAGCTTGGGCGGGATCCCAACGATGGCGCGGTGCAGTCACAGCATCGCGGATGATGGCTTCGTTGGCGGGATCGAGTTCGACGACGACGACGCGCTGTGTTTCAACGGGCAGCGTCTGGCGCTGGTGTCGGGGGTCTACGGCGAGGCGGGCTCGGAGTACCGAACGGTCCGGGACCCGCGCAGCAAGATCGTGCTGGAGTCCGGCCCGATCGATGACCGACTCTCGACATGGGTCGTCTATGAGCCCTCAGGCCGGATTCTCCGGTTCGGCGGACCCGACGAGAAGTCCGCCTTCGGAACCCAGTCTCGACCGTTCGCTTGGCTCCTTGCAACCACCGAGGACCGGTTCTCGAACACCGTCGACTACACCTGGCAGGTCGTGTCCGGAGGCGGCAACGGAACCCCGGACTACTGGCTCGAAGAGGTCGGCTACGGCCAAGCAACCGTCGAGCTTCACTACGACACGCGCGCCAACGACGAGACCCACGGGTACTACGCCGGCATCCCGTACACTCGCGATCAGCGACTCTCGCAGGTTGAGATCATCGGACTCGACGGAACGACGACGCTGCACACGTACGACCTCGAGTACACCGCGCACCCGCAGACCCAGCAGAGCATTCTCACCTCGATCCAGAAGTGCGACGGCGCGGGTGCGTGCCTGCCTGCGACCACGTTCGAATGGTCATCGGTGAACCCCGAACTGGAGTCGACGGGCTGCGACGACATATCCGCGGAAGCGTTCGATGGGGAAGAGTTCAAAGAGCCCTCGGAAGAAGACCTTCGGCTGCTGGCGCCAGGCCGGTCCGTCATCCTCGATACGTTCGGCGACCAGCGGCATGAGGTGCTGGTCTGGAGCGGTTCCGACGAGCACGAACTGCCGTACCTATGGGGGGAGTCTGTCCCGGGAGCCGGAGCCGGAGCCGGAGGCTCATTCTGGTCACAAACGCCGACCCGTCTCACCCCCACACTTTCAATGCTGCCTCCCGACGCGAGCCGAGCCGACCCCAGGGTCTTCGCCCAGCCGTGGGCACCCGCGGCGACGCGAGTGTTTGGTCGGGACCGGTCAGAGGTTCTGTTCCCAACCGTCAGCCCGGAAGCTGGAACGGACCCTGTCGATGGCTCAGACCGTCGGTACGACTACTGGGGCGTCCCGTTTGCGACCGACCTGCTGTTGACCTCGAATGCGACCTACGATGCCGTGGAAGGGGTCGTGAAGTTTGCCTCGACGTGGTTTGAGGACGGCGAGGGAGCCAACGGGGGGAAAATCTACAGCATGGTGCCCCTGGACCACGACGGGAACGGTCTGACCGACGTGTGGCTGTGCCGCGGCGATGGGTTCAAGACCGCCCGCTGGGTCTTGGGAGTCAACCGGGGCGGCACGACACCTCCATTCGACTTCGAATGGGAACCGACCGATCTCCAATGCTCCGTACACGATGAACTCCTGACGGTCTCGCTGCACGGCGACGGCCGCACCAGTCTGCTCACGGTGCCGGCCTACCGCTCCGCCCTCACCGTCGCCGACTTCGAGGACGACTACGGCGCCTACCTGAGTTCACCGTGGCTGCAGCCGATCTCGGACGAAGCACGCGACGAATACTTGACCGTCGACATCGATGCTGGAGCCTTCGTGCCCAGCGGTCTTCCGCGCGACTACTTCCAGCGTTGGCACGACCGCAGCTGTCACAACGGTGTTGCCGACGCTGAGTTGGGCGCGCCGGTCTACTCGGCGGGCATGGGCGCCGACCGCATCGTCGACGTCAACGGAGACGGCTACTCGGACATCGTTCGTGCCGAGCTCGCGGTTGGAGACAACTACGCCAACATCGCGGAGATCAAGAATGGGCTCGACACCAGTTCATTCCCGTCGGATCTTGGGGCCTTTCTCTGCGACCCCACCGAAGAGCAAGAACTCGTCCTGCGCGCGTACATCAACACGGGCAATGGATTCGTCGCTCGCACAACGCCGCTGCACTCTTTCTCCGGCGTTGCCCATGCGAACTATTGGATCAACTGGCGCGGCGCGGTGTCCTTCGACCACAACGCGGACGGGCTGCTCGACTTCCTCCTGCCCGGCCTGGGCCAAGACGGGTTCGAAGGCGCGATTCTTAGCTCCCAAGCGGACGGCGACTACTTCGACGGCGGGACTCCCTCGTTGCCCACCTACTATCCGAGCTACAATCAGTCGACCGACGATGACTGGCCGAACCTGTTCCAGCGACCGGGTCGTGCGTTTGCGACCGACGACGGCCACCACGTCTGGTTCATCGGCCTTCAGGGCGGCGCGCCGGGAGAGGTCTGCGAGAACGGCTCCGTTGCCCAGCGAGCCTCAATCATGGGCGCAAACACCCGTGTCACCCTCGACGCCATCACCAACGGAATGGGCGCGCGGGAGGAGTTCGACTATACCCTGGGTCCCGTAGGGTCGGTGAGCGGAGAGCGCCCTCGGGGACGTCTGCGCAAGCAAAGCACCGTGGTCTCCGAGCTCGCCGTCCAGGTTGGTCCCGCTGTGGGTGAGGAACCGGCTCCGATGGGCCGGACCCGCTACCGCTACGAAGACCCCGTCTACGATGATCATGGCCGCGGGTTGGTGGGCTACGGACTCGTAGAGGAATCGGTCGTGCGCCCCGCGGGAGCGCCCGGCGTAGGCGTCCCTCAACCAACAACCCGGCGGTCCTATGACCTCTCGTACAACGCGGACATTGCGGATTATCCGTATGCCGGCCGACCCGAGCGAGTCGAGACGATCACGTACAACGAGACCGGCTTCGGGCTGTTGCAGAGGGTGATCAGCTGCGAGGATGTGGACGCGTGGGCCCTCGTCCGCCCCTACCAGCAGCAGACCTGGTTCTCGTATCCGGCCAACGTCCACAACTACACCCTCACAGTCCCCGATAGTGGGCTAACAAGCCAGGTTGACTGCGAGGACAGCTCCGGCGTGGGGATGATTCGAGAGGCTACCGCGACCACGGTCATGAACGACCGCGGCATGATGACGTCGCGAACCTTTTCGTCCGGAAACGAAGTCACCACATCGACGTTCACCGACCCGCTCGACGACGAGGATGCGTGGTTCTACCAGTTCCGCCGCACGGAAGAAGAAAGCTGCGTAGCCGGCGTCTGCGAAACCCGCACGATCTGGCGCAACTTCAACGCGCCCCGCCATACTCTGGTGGAGTCGATTCGCGAGCCCGACACCACCGACAGCCGTTATCGGCGCACGAGCTTCGGCTACAACGCGCGGGGCAACCTGGACCTGGTGAGAGTCGCGGGCTTTGGCGGGGCTGATACGCGCGCAACCAGCACGCAGTGGGACGCCGATGGCGTGCTCCCGCTCAGCGTCACCAATTCCGAGAACCACACATCGTACGTGCTCTCCGAGTCCGCGTCGGGAACGACGTTTGCAACCGTCGACCCCAACGGGGTGACCCAGCAGCGAGTCTTCGATGGGTTCTTCAGGACGATCGGGTCGCTGCGAAAGAACGCCCCGCAGGGCGTGACCGACGGTTCTGGAACGAAGACTTTCTACGAGGCGGGAAACCCCGCGCTGGGCGCCGTGTTCCAGGTCCAAGAGCGGGTCTTGGGTCAGGTAACACGAACTCAGATCGGGCCCACCGGCAAGCCGCTGGAGGTTACATTTCGGGGCGTTGCCGACTCCCAACAGTTCCCTGTGCCCGAGCAGGGGACGCCGGCGGGAGATATCTACTATCGCAACGAATACGACGCCTGGGGCCGTCTTGCGCGGACGAGCCACAACGCGTTCGTCGGCAACGATCCGGACTACTGGACCGCAGTCGAGTATGACGACAACGGCCGCACCCGCCGGACCGTGGTCGTCGATGCGGTGGGCTCGGAGCTGCCCGAGACCCAGGAGCGGTGGAGCACGACCATCACAGCGGGGTGGCAGGGGCAGGTGCTTCCGCTGGAGTCCTTCTACACCGACGAAGAAAACAACACGCACTCTCGGGTCACCGACCAGAAGGGCCGGGTCGTTGTGGCACACGACGCATTGGGCACTTCGACCTGCTACGACTACGGCCCATTCGGTCGGCTCGACACCGTGCGTCGCAACTGCGCAAGCGGCGCAGTTGGGCCGCAACCGTCCACCACGTACACGTATGACGG
Source organism: uncultured bacterium (assembly GCA_963761755.1). Lineage (GTDB taxonomy): Bacteria > Myxococcota_A > Polyangia > Nannocystales > Nannocystaceae > CAJXVA01. The sequence goes on along the minus strand of CAVXIC010000008.1, from coordinate 302,208 downwards.
CGTTGGCCGGCTGCTCTCCGAGACCGACCCGGCCTTCGGCACCCGCTCGAGGGTCTACTCGCCATTCGACGAGGTCAAGGCAACGGCGGACGCCAAGGGCCAGGTCGTCATCTCCGAGTACGACGATCTTGGCCGAAGGACGCTCGAGATCGCGCCGGAAGGCCAGTCCACGTGGACATACGATGGGCAAAAGCTGGGGATGCTGAGCAGCTCGACCAGCCCCGATGGAATCGGTCGCGCGTATCGCTACGACAGCTTCTCGAGGCTCGTGCGGGAGACCACCGAGCTGCCGCTGCTGGGCAACCAAACCGTAGGGGACATCATCGCGGTCCAGTACTCCTACGGCACAGGGAGCCGCGTATCCGCGATCGAGTTCGAGGACGGGATTGGGCTCCACTTCTACTACGACAGCGTCGGCTACCACCGTTCGACGCACTTCTACGAGCCCGCTGGCGAAGAGCTGGTGTGGGGCTGGGAGCACTCCGACGCCAACATCGCGATCACGACCGATGCGTTCGGCAACGCCGCCACCCCGGCGGACCGCACCCGGACCTCACGAATCTTCGACCCCGCCACGGGCCGTCTCGAAGCCTCGACCACGGCGAACGGCGGCGCAAACGTCCAAGCCTACTCTTTCGGGTGGACGCCCGCGGGCGATCTCGACTGGCGCCTCGACTCACATTCGGGCCAAGCCGAGGAGTTCGAACACGACGCGCTACACCGGCTCACCGAGTCGGAGGTCATCGGCGGCGCAGTGCGTGGCCACAGCTACGACGTGCTGGGTAACCTCGTCACCAAGGATGGGGTGGGATCGTACGTCTACGACGCGACCGGATCTCGGCTTCACTACACCACCGACGGCACAATATCGACGACATACGGTCACGATGCAAACGGTGCGGTCGAGTCGTTCGCGGATACCAACATCGCGTGGACCTCGTTTGGCAAGATGCGCGAGATCTCGACGGCCACCGACGCGACGCGGATCAAGTACGACGCTGGCGGAGCGCGGGTCATCCGCGAAAGTGACGAGGACATCACGGTCACCCCGCACGGACTGTACGAGCGGCGCTACGACGCAGCGGGCAACCTGCGGCACTTCGCGACCAGTGCGACGGGGCCCGTCGTCGGCGAGTTTCGCTACGGCTTCACGCCCGGACCCAACCCAGCCGGGCACCTGGAACCGAGATTCGACGGGCCGGGCCCGCTGACTCGACTGGAACGTCGACCTCGCGGACGATGCGACCGACGACCTGCCGATCGGCTTCACCGGGCACCAGCTGAAGCTGGCCGGTTCATGGCGCCCGGCGAGACCCGGTCAATGCGCAGACGCGGAACGCGTACCTCGTACGTGCGAACCGGCCGCTGACGCTGGACCCCGAGATCGGTTCGCGGAGCCGACGACGGCGCGAGGGGACGACGGGAACGATTGGCAGACCGACGAGCCGAGCGACGCAAACGGATGCGACTTCATCACGGAGGAAGGCGGGTGCGGTCGCATCTACGGTTCGGGCGGCGAACGAGCGTCCGAGATCGCCGTAGGCAACAACTCGGGGCTTCTGTCCGGGTACTGGGGGCAGAGCGACGGCTCCGGCATCGGCATGCGGAACGGCATGCGGATGCAGCAGATCGCCGATCTCCGAGGCTTCGCGGCGCGTCAGCAACTCAAGGATGAACTTGCGTACTACCAGGACGGCATGGGCATGAGCTGCCAGGCCTCGGGGAACGGTGGAACGTGCGGGTTCAAGGCGTCGAACAAGAGCATCCAGCAGGCGATGTCTGGGGCCTTCGCCCTGGCCAGAGGACTCGACATCGCGGGAGAAGCGATCGCCGTCGTCACCCCGCTCGGCGATGGCGTGGAAATTGTCGACGCCATCGTAGAGGGTGACGACGCGGCGCTCGCCATGGCCGTCGGGATGGCGGTTGTCGGACTCGTCCCGGGAGTGAAGGGCGCGAAGGCTGCGAAGAAGATTGCCGATGTCGCGGACGGCGCGCACGACGCCGCGAAGGCCGCAGACGCGCTGGGTGGCGCAGCCAAGGCCGCAAAGGGAGGAGACGGTTCGGTCGTTTTCCACCGGTATGGGGGAGACGCTGCGGGGACGACTGGTCGCCATGTGACCGCTGAGGTTCTTGATGCCAGTGGGAAATCTCTGGGCGAGTTCCACCAGACGGGTATCCGCTCTACGACGATCGAACGAGCAACTGACTTCGCCGGGAGAACACCGGCCAAGAGCCCGATACCCCGCGGTCTCTCAGACCCGGCGGGAGCAGCGGAGTTCGGGGGCTCAGGTTTCGACGCAGGTCGATACCGGCCAGGCACCAATGATTGCGTTACCGGCGTCTGCGCGGTAGGAAACGCAGGTTCCCGCCAACGGGCGGTGCAGTTTCTCCAAACCAAGTGCGACGAGAGCTTGGGATGTAGGTCGGGAGGACACGAACATGGCTGCGTTTAGATGCCCGAAACATGGGATGCAGATCGCGGTGCGCTTCTGCGAGGGTGCGGCGAAAGCTGTGGATGAGCGCAACCCGGAGGAGGTGTTTCTCCAACGGGATCAGTGGGGCTGGTACACCTTGTGTCGAAGGTGTGCGTTGTTGCCAGAAGAGCAACACGATGCCAGTTTCCTCGTCTGCGAGAAGTGTATGGCAGAGTGGGCTAAGGCCTCGGGCAGCAACTACCTCGAAAGATGTGTATCTCCTGTCGAGGAGTATCCTGTGGAGGAAGAACCGTAGCGAGCGAAATTACCATTCTGGAAGTAGTGTGCTGACACCCGTGTCAGCGAAGAGGGAGTCGGCGGGCCGAAGCTCGAATCATCCGGGCGCGGCCGCCTCCACCCGTCCTCCGGGGCCGTACTCACCTGGCCACGAGAGCCAGGGTCCCAGCCCCGCCTCCGACCAAGAACCAACACGAGCGGACGAGCCATGGCTCGCCTCCCGCAGCTCCCGGTTGTGACCCCGGGCCTATGCGGCCCGGAGCCAGTCCGGAATCGGCTCGGTCGCGACGGTGTGCCGCAGCCGCATCCGAACCGTTCCCGCCGGGAAGACGACGTCCCGCTCGCCCGCGTTCCACCGGGCGAGCGCCTCCTCGTGTTCGCGAATGAACGCTTTGCGGAGCGTCTTCATCGCGATGCGCTGCTCGAGGGTCGCGGTCGAAAGCGTCGGGTTGAGCCCGAACAACTCCTCGCCGTTCCTGGGAACGGTGGACCAGTGAATCTTCAGCGCCGCCTTCATCCCCAGGACGGGCTTTCCTGCCCGCTTCTTGGCAACTTCCTCCTCCCGGACCTCGAGGGCTCCGCGAATCCTGGCGCGAAGCTGGGCATCGGAGAGCTCGGGCATGATGGGCGGCCGGTCGAGCATGAGGACCGCGGTCTCGGGCAGGGTGCACCGCTGGGCGAAGGCCGCCCGCCCCGAACGCTGCGAGCTCCGCCGATGCTTGTGCTGAACCTTCTTGGACCACAGCCCCACCCGCGGCCTGGCGACCACGTACTCCTTGCCGTACTCGAGCCGCCGGGAGTTCGAGCCCTTCCACTGCTTGGTGGAGCGGACGATGCCCGCGGAGACGGCGTTGGCGAGCGTGTAGACGCAGTGCTCGAAGACCTTGTCCTCGCCGAGCACGGTCTGGATGCCCGGCTCGCGGTCGAAGAACGCTCCGCTCCTCCCGCGCACCGCGTTGAGTTCGCGCGCGATGAGAGCGTTGAGGTCTTGAAGAAAGTCGGTGATGCGGCCACAGGCGTTGCACGCCACGAGGTGGTAGTGGCTCGAGAGGAACTCGAACTCGTAGAACTTCATCCCGTAGCGCAGGCGGTAGCGCATCGAGATGACGGCGAAGCAGTAGTCGACGACCCTGCGGACCACCGCCGTCGGCACCAGGCGATAGCTCTGGTGCACGCAGCGACAGGTGACGAAGACGGTGGTGCCCGAGTAGAGGTTCCGCGGTTGTGACATCGCAGCGGTGTAGTCGGCCGTCGGCGTCGACTGTTGCGTTCGTAGAGCGAGGTCCCAACTCGTAGCCGTGATCCTGTCCGTCAGGTGCACGTCCTTGGGGGACTCTCTGCGAGGGTTATCCGAGCGGGGGTTCACGTCGCGATCGCGGCCCGTCGCTTGCAGATTCCGAGCACGTGAACCTGCGGAGGCAAGCTGCAAGCTGCACGACGGCGTGAGGATGCAGAAACACGCCGCGCCTCGAGGGCTCGCTCGGTCGTGCCCTCCCGAAGAACGTCATGAACGTCATGAACGCCACCGAGGCGCAGCGCGGGGTCGACCAGCCCGACGTGCGAACCAACACCGGGCTGCGGGATCGCGCGATACTGGAGATCTTGTAAGCGAGCGGCATCCGTCGCTCCGAGCTTTTCAACCTCACGCTCGACAGCATCGACGGCGAGCGCGGCGTTCTGACCGTCCGTGAGGGCAACGGTAACAAGCACCGGGTGGTGCCCATCTTGCCCCGCGCCATCGCCGGGGTGGAGCGCGATGTCGCCGACATGAGGCCCACGCCGCAGCACGCCGGCAAGCTAGACGCCAAGGGCCGTCGGTCTGCGTTCGGCCGCTGACGACGCCGGCGCACTTCCGCTCCCCCGAAGCCACAACAGGGGGAGGAAAGCTGTGCTTCGCCGAGGGCACTTTGGTGCAGACCGAGCAGGGTCTCGTCCCCATCGAGGAGGTCGAGGTCGGAGACCTCGTTTGGGCTAGCAGGCCGTGGAAGGCCTGGCATCCCCGGCATCGGGTGCTCGGCCATCGAGCAAGACTGCCCACGCGGCGGAAAGTGCAACGCGTGGGGGGACGGCGGAGGCTGGAGCTGGAACGCCGCAAAGTGCGTTGCCGTCGTCCCGGACCCGGACGGGGTCGACGCGCCGTGCTCCGCCCAGGAGAGCGTCGCTTCGGGCCTGGACTCCTGCGACGTGGGGTCGATCTGCTGGAACGTCGAACCCAGCACCCTTCAAGGGCCCTGCGTCCCGTACTGCACCGGTTCGAACGATGCGCCGGTTTGCGACGATCCGAACCGGCGTTGCCGCGTCAGCGCCGACGGACCCCTCGCCCTGTGCCTGCCCCCTTGCGACCCGCTCTCCCCGCAGGCCTGTCCACCGGGTCAAGCCTGCTACCCGCTCGACGACGTCTTCGAGTGCGCCCCCAATGTCTCGGGAGCCGCCGGGGCTGCGTTCGAAGGCTGCGCGTTCAGCAACGCCTGCGATCCGGGGCTCTTCTGCGTCTCTGCGTCGACCCGAACCTCAGCGCGCAGTGTCCTGCGGATGCCCGCGGCTGCTGCCTGCCGGTGTGCGACACGTCCGCGCCCGACTGCCCGGCGGCGATGGAGTGCGAAGCATGGCTCCGGCGAGGAGCCGCTCACGACGTCGGCGTTTGTCGACAGGTGACGCCGTGAATCGACGGATGCCATCGCTCCGGGTCGTCGGCGCGCACGACGACACCGCGCTCGACCCATCGAGCGCTGGCATGATGCGCGGCGTATGAGCATCGAGACCGTCGTCGCCCTCCTCGCCGTCGTTGGCATGAGCCTCGTCCTGCTCCGGGGGATCCTGGCGCTGTATGGCAGGGCCTTCATCAAGGTCCCCAGTGGTCAGGCGATGATCGTCAACAAGATGCCGGAGATCTCGGTGTGCTTCACCGGCGAACTGGTGATCCCCGGCGTCCACACGCACGAGTTCATCGACGTCGGCGTCAGGAGCGTGGTGCTCGAACGCAGCGGGTCCGCGGGCCTGACCTGCAAGGACGGGATTCGAGCCGACCTTCGGGCAAGCTTCTATCTGCGGGTGAACAAGACCCGCGACGACGTCCTGCAGGTCGCGCAGAAGGTGGGAGCTGGGCGAGCCATGGATCCTGCGACGCTCGAGGAGCTGTTCACGGCGAAGTTCTCCGAGGCGCTCGAATCGGTCGCTGCACGAAAGCCCTTTGCCGATCATCGAGCAGGACGCGGCGAGTTCGTCCAGCGGGCGCTCGAAGCGATCGGCTCGGATCTCTACGGGTACACCCTGGACGCGCTGACGATCGACCGGCTGGAGCAGACGCCGCTCGCAGCTCTCGACAGCAGCAACATCCTCGATGCCGAAGGCATCTTGGCGATCACCAAGAGCACCACCGAGGCCGAACTCCGCACCGCGGAGCTCCGGGCCGAGCACCGCCGACGCATGAAGACGCTGGAGACCCAGAGCCAGGAGCTGTGGGTCGAGCTCGAGTCCCGGCAGGCGAGCGCCTTGCTCCGGCTGCGGAAGGAGACCGGGGCGGACCTGACGAAGGCGCAGCTCGAGGATCGGCTGCTGGAGCGGCTGGGCGAGCTGGTCGCCGCGGCCGTCGAAGCCCACGCCGCCACGCACCCGTGACGAACCACGTTCGGGCGCAAGGCTGCCCCGTCGTAAGCAACAAAACGCACATACCGAGATTGCTTATGTTATCTTGAGCCCATGCTGGACCAAAGCCGCATGACGGGAGGGCTCGCCGCCCTTGTCCTCTTGGCCAGCGCGCTCCCGGGCTGCGTCATCATCACCGAGTTGGGCGAGGACGCGTCGTCCACGGGCACGACGTCCGAGGACACGACGACCTCGGACTCCTTGCTGCCGACGGGGTCGCTGGATCCGGACTCCGAGCTCGAGCTCGAGCTCGGACCCGGAGAGCACGTCGAGCACCACCGACCCCATCAGCACGAACTTCATCACCGACCCCGACGGAGGTCCGCACGAGCCCATCGAGTGCTCGACGACCGCGCAGGACTGCCCGCGGGGAGAGAAGTGCGCGCCGTGGGCGAACGACGGCGGCAGCGGGTGGAACGCGACCAAGTGCGTCGGGGTCGACGCCGACCCCGACGGACCCGGGGATCCGTGCACGGTCGAAGGAAGCGGCGTCTCGGGCATCGACTCGTGCGACGTCGGATCGATGTGTTGGAACGTCGACGCCCAGACGCTGCAGGGGGCGTGCATCCCCTTCTGCGTGGGCTCCCCGGACGATCTCTCCTGCGAAGATCCGGCGCGGGTCTGCTCCTCCACCTCCGAGGGGATCCTGGCGCTGTGCCGTCCGCGATGCAGCCCGCTGGACGTCGAGTCCTGTCTCGGCCGGAACAGCTGCGTCGAGGCCGACGACGGGTTCGTCTGCCTGCCCGTCCGGTCCGCAGACGCAGGCGCGGCCTTCGAGCCCTGCGAATTCCTCAACGCCTGCAACCCGGGCCTGGGCTGCACCGCAGACGAGCTCGTCGGCGCGTGTCCCCCCGGCAGCGACCGCTGCTGCACCCCGTGGTGCGACCTCGAGGCGCCCGACTGCCCTTCGCCCACGACCTGCCAGCCCTACGAGTCTCCGAACGCGCCGACGCCCGGCAACGAATCGCTGGGCTACTGCGGAGGCGCGTAGCCTCAAGCCCCGACACAGGCCTCCAGCGGTGGCCACCACGCCAGCGATCCCAGCGGTCCCACACCGTCGTGTGTGCGCCCGACACGTCCGGCGCCGGCGGCCAGGTCTTCGAGGTCTGCAGCCTCGCGCCGCAGGGTTTGCTAGCGTGCACGACCATGAAGCGCCTGATCCTCACCGCGCTGATACTCACCGCCTGCCCGTCCAAAAGCTTGCCGACGCTCGCGTACGGAGCCGAAGCGGTCGCGATCGAGGACCCGCGCACCTATCACCAGCGCGAGGGCTTCACCGCCCTCGTTCCGCCCGCGCACCTTCCAAGCGCCGACCCCGAGGTCGACCAGGTCACGGTGTGGCTGAGGCTGGGGCCGGGCGAGATCACGACCACCACCGAAGATGGCCGCACGCTGCTGGTCTTCCCCGACGGGACGCGGGCCGACCGCGTCGAGACGGCCGGTCGTGGAGACGACCGCTTCATCGCGGACATTCGCGGGACCACCCTGACCCCCGACGGCCCGCGCTTCCACGTGTTTCGGCCTCAGGCCCCCACGCCCAGCAGCCCGCTGTTCGGCGCGCAGTGGCTCGCGGGCTCGCCCAAGGCCCACGAAGCGGCGACGCAGTACGTGTCGGAGAGGATCGCGGCGTCGGTGCCGTGGGCGTCGCGTCCGCAGGCCGAGCGTCAGGCGGCCGCCGCCGGGTTCCGGCAGAAGAACGACTGCTTGCCCTGCCACGACCCCGCCCGTCCCGAGAACGCGCGGCCCGGCGAGCATGGCTTGGTCAACCGCGGCACCGACGGCAGCGGCTTCTTCACGCCCTACACCCTGTTCGAGGATGACGTGCCGATGGAGCAATACGGCGCCTTCGATCACACCCTCGCGGATCCCCTGATCGACGTCCTGTGCGGGGAGGAGATCCTGGATTCACCCCAGGCGTCGGGCTGGGACCGAACCTGCACCAATGGTCAGACCCCGCGCGCGCGATGGCGATGGGATCGGGCGTGGAGCACCGCCCCAGCGCGGGCAAAACAGCGCTGCGACCAAGCACGATGGCTTTTCGAGCACATGGACCCGGCTGCCCAACAACACGTCGGGCCCTTCTTTGACAACTGTGCTAATCCTCACCATCATGGGGCGTAGCCGCAACACCGGGTCGGTGTATACGCAGCTGCGGTTCCCGGGCCCTCTCGGGCATCACGATTTGGAAGGCCATTTCAGATGAACAAGAACTTGACCAACATCCTCGAAGCCGTCGCTCTCTCCGCCGGCCTTGCTCTCGTCCCCGCCTGCGACAGTGACGACGGCGACACCGGCGCGGGCACCGAGTCCGGGACCACGGCAACTCCGGCCACCAGCACCGCTGGCTGCCCCGCCACCAGCACCGCTGGCTGCCCCGCCACCAGCACCGCTGGCTGCCCCGCCACCAGCACCGCCGGCTGCCCCGGCACCTCCGCCGGCTGCCCCGGCACCTCCGCTGGCTGTCCCGGCACCGGCTCCTCCTCGGGCGGCTCCTCCTCGGGCGGTTCGTCCTCGGGCGGCTCCTCCTCGTCGACCTCCGGCTGATCTCTCCCCTCGCGCGGGCCTTCAGCCCGCGGAACCAAGGCCCGGACCTGCACACGCGGGCCCGGGCCTTTTCATTGTACCGTTCGCAGCCCAGGCCACGGCTTCATGAAGAATCTCGCTCCCTCCCGACCTCGCGGGGTCGGCATCGGGCTTCGCCGCCCGCACCACGATGCCGTCCTCGGCACCGATCGGCGAATCGACTGGCTCGAAATCGTCCCGGAGAACTTCGTCGCCACCGGCGGCCCGACGCGACGGGCGCTGCATGCGTCCGCCGAGCGTTGGCCGATCATCGGGCACGGCGTCTCGCAGTGCGCCGGTGGCCGGGATCCCCTCGACCCCGACTACCTCGCCGGCCTCAAGGGGCTCCTCGACGAGCTCGGGGCCCCGTACTACACCGACCACCTCTGCTACGGCGCGATCGATGGGGTCACCTACCATGACCTGCTTCCGCTGCCCTTCAACGACGACGCGGTCCTCCACTGCGCTCGCCGGATTCGCGAGCTCTCCGAGCGGCTCGAGCGTCCCGTCGCCGTGGAGAACATCAGCTTCTACGCGGTGATGCCCGGAAGCCAGATGAGTCACGGCGAGTTCGTCACTGCGGTGACCGAAGAAGCCGATTGCGGGCTGCTGCTCGACGTGAACAACGTGTTCGTCAATGCACGCAATCACGGCGGTGATCCAGCGGCCTGGTTGAGCGCGCTGCCCCTGCAGCGGACGATGCAGATGCACATCGCCGGCCACATCGAGGAAGAGGGGCGCTTGCTCGACAACCACGGCAGCCCCGTGGTGCCAGGGGTGTTCGCGTTGTTTCGACAGGCGCTCGAGGCGGTGGGCGAGGTCCCCGTCCTGCTGGAGTGGGACACCGACATCCCCAGCCTCGACCGGGTGCTCGACGAAGCGGACGCGGTTCGAACGATCTACGACGACGTGTTCGGACCTGAAAGCTCCAGGGGTGACGCGTGAGTCTCGACGCTTTCTTCGACGCGATGGTGCCGTTTCTGCGCGGCACCCAACCCGTCGGCGCGCTCATCGACACCCTGGGGCCCTCGCCCAGCGGACCGGACAACCTCCGCTTCTACGCGACGCTGGTCGAGCGGAATCACTTCAAGATCCTCAACGACATCACCGGTCCGCTGCGAGACCTGATGGAACGGGAGTCTCCGGGCGCGTGGGGTCGGCTGGTGCGTGGGTATCGAGCTGCTCACCCTGCGACGCACCGCGACCCCAACCGCTTCGCCGCGGGGTTCGCCGAGTACATCCGGGCGCAGCGCGAAGCGGGCGCATCCCTGCACCCGGTCTTCGAGGAGCTCGCCGACCTCACGTACATCCGACAGCGCGCGTTCTCGTGCGGCCCCTTCGACGCAGACGGGTTCGAGCAGCGGGTCTTCGTGCGGCAGTACGCCCACGCGACGTCCGAGTACATGTTCGCCCTGGGCCGCGACCGGGCCACCGCGCTGCCACAGCCGCGGCCCCAGGTCGTCATCGTGTACCAACACGCCCAAGACCTCTCGCTGCGGCACTTCCATCCCTCGGCGGCCGGACTGGCCGCGATCGCCCTGCGACAGGGCATCACCCAGCTGCCCGCCATGTTCGGCGCGCTCACCGAAGACGACCTCGCGTCGGCCGACCGCGCGTTGGTCGAGTACGGCGTCGTCTTCCCCAACGCTGCGACATCATGAAGACCCTTCCCTCCCTCGTCCTGTCCTGCCTGCTGCTCGCCGCCTGCGACGACACCGACCCCGCATCGTCCGGCGGACACCGAGGCCGCCGATGGCTCCGGAGGTGACGCCGAAGTCGACGAAGCAGGCCATCCAAGCTGCCGCCGCCGACTACCTCGACATGGTGCAGATCAGCGCCGAGCCCAGGGGCTCCGTGCACGGGCTCGTCGCGCAGGTGCAGGTCTATGCCGACGCCGACGTCGCCAACCAGTACGCACAGCTCGATCCCGACAACCCCAGCGCGATGACGTTTCCGCCGGGGTCGCTGCTCGTCAAGGAAGGGCTCGACACCGCCGGCAACCCCGACGGCTACTTCGCCATGTACAAGGCGCCCCCGGGCTACGATCCCCAGGGCAACGACTGGTACTGGCTGTACGTAGACGTCGCCGGCGAGGTCGGGGTCAGCGGAAAAGCGGGGAACTGCAGCGGGTGCCACACAACCGACGCCGAGATGTCCGACGGGGTGTTCGGCGTCCCGCTGGACAACCGCCTGTGAGCCCCCCACCTGCGAGCCGGAGGCAGCCGCTCACGGCGTGATGATCGCCGAGAGCCGCCGGTTCACGTCCCGAGACAGCGCGAGCTCCTCCTCGCGCGGGAGCGCCGAGCCGGCACAGAACATGGCGAACGACACCAGCTCGTGGGCGACCTGGTGGAACGAGGCCAGCGGGTTGCCTTCACGCGCTGCCGCGACCCAGGCGCGAACGTGGTCGTCGTCGATGCAGGCCTCGGAGACGATTCGCTCCCCGAGGACCGAGTCGTAGCCGCACCCCTGCACCCAGGCGCCGAGCATCTGCAGGGCGGACGCGCGCTGGCCGTGTCGCCCGATCGCCTCGAAGATGTCATCGAGAATCGTCGAAAACGCGTCGACGAGTGAGTCGAGCACCTGCTCGTCGACCCCACTGCGCCGCGCGACCGAGGCGATGCGCGACTTGACGAGATTGTAGGCGATTCGGGTGACTTCGTACTCGCCCAGATCGGCGCGCGCGCAGACCTCCGAGAGTGAGGTCTTGCCATCGAGCAGGGCGAGGACCTTGTGCGCGTCGCCGTCGAGCTTCCCCAACGCGGCGCTCGGACGCCGCTGCAAGATGACGTCGTTGCTGGGGATCACGTCTCGGTACAGCTCCATCTCGTCGAGTCGCTGAATCCCGTGCATCAGCAGCGGCCGGATCGGCAGATGCAGCCTCAACGCGGTGGAGGGGGCACGTGGATCGGGCGTCGTGAACACGAAGCTCCCGTGATCGATGAGCAGCGCTCGGTGAAAGATGCCCTCGGTCTGCTGGCGCAGGCATTCGAAGAGGTCTTCGCGACTGAGCACCGACCGCTCCAGACAGACCTCACCCAGGCGGCGCTGCGCCGAGACCTCCCACAGCAGCTCGGTGAGCTGCTCCTCGCTGACGAACCCTGCGCGCACCAGGACCTGCCCGAGCCGGTCCTCTTCGTGGTCGCTCAAGGCGTCTTCGAGCGCACCATGGCTGATGCGCATGCGCATCGTCCGGCCGCTCGCGGCCAGCACCACCAGCTCGCCGTGAAACCCACGCTCGGAGATGATCTCGATGATCTGGAACAGGGTCATCCGACCGACGATTTCGCCCGCGAGCAGTACCCGGGGCCCCGCGTCGATCTGACCGCTCTCCAGGTCGAGCTCGAGGTCGAGCTCCAGATCGAAGGGGTCGTCTTCGACGTCGTCGACGGTGTCTTCGCCCGGAAGCTGACGACGCAGCACGAGCAGCCCCGGCGCCTCGCCGAAGAGACGGTAGTCCCCCGCATGCGCCCGCAAACGCAGACGAACGTCATCGTTCGTCCGCAACGACCCATCGGGGTCGACCTGGACTCGCTCGGGCTTCTTCGCCACGCCAACACCAGGGTAGACCGTTCGGCCCGTGGGACCGAAAACCAGGCCAAGGAGGCCGTCTACGCCAGAGCGTGTTAGAACTCGGCCGCTGTGCACCCGCGAGACGCGCCGGCCTCGGCACCCCGCGGACGCGGCCCATGCTTGCCATGACCATGCGCCCGCGACTCTCCCGGCTGTTCTTCGCACTGTCCCTCGGTGGGCTCGCGATCGGCTGCAAGCCACCCCCTGCACCTCCACCGCCGGCCCCGCCGCGCGCTCCGACGCCTCCCACCGCCGCCGAGACGACGGACGCAATCCTCGCGGCGTACTTCGCGGCTCACCCCGTCACAGCCACGGGGATGGGCGTTCACGACCATGACGCGCGGTGGCCCGACCTGTCCGAAGCGGGCATCGAGGCTGAACGCACTCGCATCGACGCCGCCCGTTCAGCGCTCGGCGAGGTGTCGCTGACGACGCTCGACGAGCAGGTCGACGCCGAGATCCTGCTCAACGCCCTCGAGAGCGACGCCTTCGGTCTCGAGGTCGAGCAGCCGTGGCGGACCAACCCGTACTGGTACGTCACGTTGATCGGGGCCGGCATCGACGACCTGCTCTCCCGCGACTTCGCTCCGGTCGAGGCCCGCGCCGCTGCCGTCACCGCTCGCCTCCTCGCCCTGCCGGCGCTGGTCGAGCAAGCCAAACTCAATCTCGACCCCGCCGCGTGCATGGTCCCGCACACCCAGGTCGCCATCGAGCAAATCGACGGGCTGGTGACGCTGGTGCGCAGCACGGCCCTCGAGCGCCTCGCGACGGCGCCAGACGAGGTTCGCACGCAGGTCGGCGCCGCCTCGAGCCCCGCCGTGATGGCCCTGCGGGACCTTCAGCAGCACCTGCGAGAGTCCATTGTGCCCAACGCTGCGGGCACCTGGCGCCTGGGCGCCGAGAACTTCCAGCGCAAGCTCGCCCTGACGCTCGATGACGATGTCGAGCCCGAGACGCTGCGGCGCGACGCGGTGATCGAGCACGGGCGGGTCCGCCAGGACATGGCCGCGCTGGCTGCCGAGCTCGCCGAGCCGCTGCTGGGACGGCGCGCGGTCCGAAAGATCCGCCGACGCGCCGAAGGAGACCCAGACGTCGAAGTCACCCGGGCAGTCCTGGAGGCGCTGGCGCAGTGGCACGTACGGCCCGAAGTCCTCCGGGATGCGATCGAGGTCAACCTGGCTCGCCTGAAGGTCTTCGTGTCCGGACAGGACATCGTCCCGATGGACGACGCTGAAGTCCTCGAGGTGATCTGGACGCCGCCGCACCAGCAGGGCGTCTTCATCGCGGGCCTCGCGGCCCCCGGCCCGCTCGAGCCCCAGGAGGCCGGACTCCCCAGCTTCTACCTGGTCCAGCCGCTGCCCAAGGCGTGGAGCCCCGAGGTCTCCGAGTCGTTCTTGCGCGAGTACAACAACTTCATGCTCGAGATCCTCTCGATTCACGAGGCGATTCCGGGGCACTTCGTGCAGCTGTACTACGGCAAGCGCGAGCCCTCGAAGATCCGCCGCGTGCTGCAAAACGGCGCCTTCGTCGAGGGCTGGGCGGTCTACGCCGAGCGCTTGATGGTCGAGGCGGGCTATGACGGCGTGGGTCCCTCGCCCGACGCGCAGCGCCCCGACGAGATCGACCGCGGCCTGTGGACGGTGTTGATCGATCCCGAGCTGCGCCGCAAGGCGATCGCCCTACACGCGCTGAAGTTCTACCTGCGGACGGTGACCAACGCGATCCTCGACAACGGCGTCCACGCCGGGACGATGACGCGCGAGGAGGCCTTGGACCTGATGATCGCACGCTCGTATCAGCAGGAGGGCGAGGCGGTCGGCAAGTGGACGCGCGCCCAGCTGACCGCGACCCAGCTGAGCACCTACTTCGCCGGAGCGCGGGCCTGGAGAGCCTTGCGGGAGAAGGCGCGCGCTCGCGGCGGGTTCTCAGCCTCGCGCTTCCACGCCGAGGCGCTCTCCCACGGCGCGCCTCCGGTCGAGGCGCTGCCCCGGCTGATGGGGTGGACCGGCGAGACGGAGCCCTCGGCCTCGCCGGAGCTCGACGCTGCGACGCCGGCGGTCGACGAGGCGCCCGCGGACGAGACGGTCGACGACGAGGTCGAGGTCGAGGTCGAGGTCGACGACGAGGTCGACATCGAGCCCGATCTCCAGGTCGATGACGCAGAGCCCGAGCCCGCGCCGCCACCGGTGGCCGACGACTTCGACGACGCGCTCTCGGGCGTGTTGGCCGAGTAGCGCCCGCCGGGTCACCTGCGGTCGGACCGCTCCAAGGCCGCGTGCAGCGTGGCGCGCAGACGGGCCATCAACGCCTCGTCCTTGGTGTCGAGCACCGGCAGGGCGTCGTACTGCTCCCAGAAGACCGAGGCCGGTACGTCGTCGGGCACCTCGAGCGCGCGGCGAAGACGTCGGTGGTCCGGCACGAAGCCGCGTTCGATCAGCGCCTGCACGGTCCCGCCGATGGTGCCCTGAAGACCGCAGATGAGCACCACGGCCCGCGCTGGGGTGAGTTCGCCGTCTCCCAAGCCCAGCGCCGCCTCGGTCCTTGGCAGCGCCTCGGCGGTGAACTGAGCCTCTGCGCGTCCGGTGAACCCTCGCCAGTCGAGCGCTTCGCCGGGTCGCGACACGGTGGGGACGTAGCGCAGGCCGTGGCGCGCCACGAGCCCCTCGAGCTCCTCGCGATACCCCAGGCCGGTCGGGTAGCTCGCCCCGTGCACGATCGCGAAGTCGCGCAGATCGGCGCTCGCGTCCGCCCGAACGCGCGCGCGGGCCATCGACACGAACGGCGCGAGCCCGGTCCCCGCCGCGATGGTCACCTTGAGCCGAGGGTCGTCGGCGCCGCACGTGTCCTCGACCGTGAACTTGCCCGCAGGCGTCGGGCGACAGTACATCCGGTCGCCCTGCGCGAGCCTCCACAGCTCGTGGGTCAGCGGGAGTTCGGACTCGGGCGTGCCGACCCGGCGAATGTAGAACTCCGCATCGAGCGTGTCGTGCGGAGCGGAGGCGATCGACATCGGACGGCGCACCGAGTGCGGGCGCGGATCGTCGTCGGCGCCCGCGGGCCGATTCTTGCCGAGCGTGAGGTACTGCCCGGGGACGAACCAGGGCTGTCCGGGGGAGAAGGGAACGTCGGGGCGTACGCGAAACACCGACAGCGTCGGCTCGAGGTCGATGCGCTCGGTGACGGTGGCGTTGTATTCGAGGGGCTTGGCCATCGGCACCGCAAGCGTAGCAGCCTGGGGGAGCGCACACCTCGAGTGGACCCTCGGGTGCAGCACGTCCCCACCGGCCGCCCAGCCACGCCCCGCCGCGAGGCCTCGACCAACCGCAGGATACCCAACGCCGGATGCGGTTGCGTTGGTCCACGTCGTCGCGCGCATGCCCCCGCCGGCCGTGTACACGAGGGTCACCGCGCGCAGGATCAGCGACGCTCAGGGCCGGGCTCCGCAGCCGCCGCGGCGTTCGGCGGTCCCGACCGCGCCGTGGATGCGGACCGCTGGTCAGGCAGGAGGCCCGATCGCCCAGAACGTCAGGGGATGCTCAGCGCCATGCGCACCAAGGGGGTGACCTTCGTGCCCAGGAGCGCGACGAACAGCGCCACCGTCCGCGCGCTGCGCCCTCCGAGCGAGCAGTGCTCGGCACCTTCGGCGTTGCGACGTGAGGCGAGCCCCGCGAACAGGGCCCGCGGCCACCATCCAGCCCACAGGAGGGCGACGAGCCCCGCCGCAGCGACGGATCCCGCGCCTCCGCAGCGCGACCGAGGACCGATGCGACCGCGCGCCGACGCGCAATCGGCTGGGCAAACCCCGTGAAGACTCGCACTTACGTTTCACGACACCCTCCAGCGCCGACCCGGAAATCCGCTATAACCCCCGGCATGGATTCTCGCGGCTTGGCCTGCCTGTTCGGCATGAGCGTTGCGGTGGGCGCGTGCACCACCGACGTCGACCCCAGCGACATCTTCGACCCCACGACGACGGGCGCGAGCACGGGCACGACCTCCGCCGCGACCACTGCACCGGTGACCACGACCTCGGGCGACAGTTCGAGCTCGAGCACCGCAGCCGACGAGGCGTCGAGTTCCACGGCCGCCGACGGCGACAGCAGCAGCTCGGATCCCGGCGGCTCGTTTTGCGGGGACGGGGTGCTCGAGGGCAGCGAGGACTGTGACTGTGGCGACGACGGCGAATGCACCGAACAGGAGCTGGGCGGCAACGCCTGCGAGAACCTCAGTGACCCGCTCGTCCCGGGCGTGCTGACCGGAGGCGTCCTGGGCTGCAACCCTGCGAGCTGCCGCTACGACACCACGCAGTGCGTGTACTGCGGCGACGGCGTGCTCAATGGCAACGAGGTCTGCGAACTCGACCAGCCGATCGAGACGAACTGCGTGGATCTCGGCAAGGGCACCGCGGGCGATCTGACCTGCATGGACACCTGTCAGGTGGACACCACCGCGTGCACCGAGTGCGGCTACCAGTTCGACTTCGAGGGCGAGGACTGCGCGGGCGACTGGGTCACCCTGCGCACCACCGGTGCCGCGTCGGACGAGACCTGGGAGTGCGGCGACCCCACCGGCGGGCCCGCGGGCAAGACCGGCGTGTGGGCGACCAACCTCACCGGCAACTACTCGAACGACGAGAGCAGCTTCGTGCGCTCGGGGGTGATGGATCTGTCCAACTGCGGGGGACAGACCATCCAGATGACCATCCGGCACTGGTTCGAGTTCCAAGGCGGCATCACCAACGCCGACGGCGGCATCGTTCAGGTCACGACCGGCGACCCCACCTCGCTCAAGACGGGATGGAACACCGTCGAGCCCAACGGCGGCGTGCTGTACCTGCCCGCCGTCTCCGCGTCGTTCCCCCCGGTCAGCGGAAACGCCGCCTTCTCGGGCAACGACACCAAGAACGAGGGGATGTGGGTCGAGTCCACGTTCGACCTCACCGAGTACTCCGGCGAGACGGAGTTCTACATCCGGTTCGTCTTCGGCAGCAACGGCGCCAACGTCGGCGCCGGCTGGTACATCGACGACGTCGAAATCCTCGGATCGGGCGATTGATCCGCGGCGCTGGGCACTAGTCCCGAGTGAACGTGCGGCGGATCCGAGCGCCGATGCGGAGGGCCTCGTCGGGGCGCAGGAACGCCGCGTAGGTGGCGACGCACAGCGGGGAGAACCACGCCACGTAGAGCATGGACTGGATGCCCAGGTGCATCGCGACGCCGAAGCCCACGAAGAGCCAGCGCGGGTCCGGGAAGCGACGGGGGCGACCCAGCACGCCGCGCAGCCAGTGGACGGCGACGAAGGGCGCGAAGCCGATCTCCCACAGCAGCACCAGCCACGTCATCGGACGCAGGACCCACGGCTGGAGCATCGCGAGCGTGGGCGCGATGGCGAAGTGGCGGTTGTAGGGGTTGGACAGCGCGAAGTACAGCGCGGTGCCATCCTCGTGCCAGGTGTCGCCGTCCTTGAGCAGGCCCGTCGCGGTGTACAGGACGGCGAGCTGGAGCTGGAGCACGCGGCGACACCACACCGGCACCGGCTTGGCGCCGCGCTTGCGCGCGTCGAGCGAGAGACCGTTGCCACTGGGCATCAACACCAAGAGCGTGCACAGCACCATCTGCAGCTGGTCGGCCAGCGAGTACAGCAGAGGGTTGCGCCCGAACATGCTGACCCAGACCACCCACGCGACCACGGCCGCGACCTTGGTGAAGCGCCCGACGAGCCACAGCAGGTGGGCCACCACGCCGGCGGCGAAGACCGCCCGGACCGCCCACGGGTCCTCCACCCAATGGAACACCGACAGACGGTCGCCGAAGGCTTCGCGAGCCCACGGACCGAACAGCACCGCGTCGGTGGAGAAGTAGTCGCTCACCGCACCGACATGGGCCAGCAGGCTCGCCGTCAGCACGCTCACCAGCCCGATGCGCACGACCCCCAGCGCCGTCGGGTCCTCGCCGCCCAGGGCCAGCAAGTCGACGAACCGCTCGATGCGCTGAAGCAGTGCCCGCATGTCAGCCTTCGCCCTGCCCTGCCGTGAGCTTCGCGTTCGCGTTCGCGTTCGCGTTCGCGTTCGCGTTCGCGTCCGCCTCGATGATCTCGCGCACGACGGGGTGCTTGCAGTACTGAACGGTGACGAAGGTGCGCTTGGGAGGACCCAGCTCGGGCTTGCCCGCCGCGACCTTCTCCGGCGGCGTGAAGCGGCGGCGCACCATGTGCATCACGATGCGGGTGGGAATCGGGCCACGACGCGACTCACGAACGCAGACGCCCCGCAGGTACCAGACGCGATTGTTGTTGCGGTGGTTGGCGCGGAAGTTTGCGTACTGCCGCCAGATGTCGACCCGAGTCTTGTCCCACATGAAGTGGGTGCCCCAGCCTTCGTTCTCCTCGAGGGTCTCTTCGAGCCGGCGCTCGGAGCCGTCGTCGTAGACCGCGGTCAGATTCATGTACGTCTGGGCGCGCTGAGGGTTGGGAGCGTACATCTGCCAGCCCTGCTTGAAGGACACCTTCTTGGCCCAGCCCGCCAGGGTCGACGACGCCGGGAGGTGTTTGGAGGGGATGTTGGGTACGACCACGAACGCGACGATGCTCAGCACGAACGCGGCATGAAGCACCCGCACGAGGCGGCGCACGACCCCCGAGGTCGGCCGGCCCGCCTCGCTCACCGCCGACGACGGCGACGACGCAGCAGGATCGGCAGGAGCATCCACGGCCCGAGGATCGCCGATGCAGACCCCGCGTGGCAACCGCAGCCACCGACGGAGGTCTCCCGCGCCGACACGGAGGCATCGCTTGCGCCCGCGTCCTCCTCGGTCTGTGCGTCGGTCTCCCCGACCTCGGGCTCCGCTTCGGCGCCCAGGGGTACGGCCGCCACCGAGGCCGCGATGAGATCCGAGGGACCCAAGGCGGCCAGCGCGATGTGGACCACCTCGCCGGGTCGGACCCCGCTGAGCGTCGCGGCGAAGTCACCGCCAGGCTCCTGCTCCGCGACCAGCTCGACGTCCCAGTCCCCGTCGGTCCGCGTCACCTCCCGGATGCGGCCGGTCTGCCCGGTCGCGTCCCCAGGGTCATCGACCGCGACCAGCTCGTAGGTGAAGTGGATGCGATCATCCCCGTGCTTGACCAGCACCACGACCCCGTCGTCTTCGTCCTGGTCACCGCGCAGCCCGAAGCGAATCTGCAGCGCCGTCGTCCCGGCGGGGGCCTCGAAGCGCAGCTGCATCGGCCCGGGCATGAACGGCTGCACGGCGTCGTTGTTGCGGCGCAGATGCATCGAATGGCCGCCGCGGACCTCGTCGGGATCGGTGAGCACGCGGGGGCAGTCCAGCAAGCCGCGGGTCGCGAGCGCGCGCTGCAGATGGTCCACATCGTCCTCGCCCAACGCTCCCTCGACGCGCATCTGCGCGGCGACCTCGAGCAGCGCCGCTGCCCCCTCTTCGAGGCTCGCGTCGACGGCCAGCAGCGGGAGCGTGCGCAGCACCAGGTCGTCCACCGGCTCGCCCACTCGCTGACGGGTCGACCACAGCGCGGCCGCGAACGGCTCGCCATCGTTGTGCACCTGCCCGATCGTGTCCTGCGGACACCGCTTGGCGTTGTCACCCGAGCGGATCTCCGAGCGGGTGTTGGAGGCCCAGAACCGCCCCACATACTCCCCCACCCGGCCATCGTCGGTCATCATGTAGGTCATGTAGTCGGCGATCGCTTCGTTCATCGCGCCCGAGTCGACGAGCGTCGCGTCGTCCCGCAGGCGCCGCCCGCCGAGCCCCTCGGGCGTCAGCATCGCGACCACGCCGTGCCCGAGCTCGTGATAGACGACGTCGCCGTCATAGGCGAAGTCGACGTCCCTTCCCTGGCCGAACATCATCGTCGCCCCTTTGTGGGCGTCGCATTGGTTGGTGTAGAACGCGTTGTCGAGCGGCTCGTAGTCGGGCTGATCGTCGATGAAGCTGCGCACGTTGGCGACCATCGTCGCCTGCGGGCACGCAAAGGACTCGATCCCACGCTCGGCCAGCGCATCGAGGAAGCGCGCGCCGTGGTAGTACATGCTCAGCTCGGCGTAGCCGTCTTCGGGCTGCACGTTGTCCCCCTCGACGATCACGTTGGGCGTGGACACGTAGAAGTTGCCCTCGGCGTCTGCGCGCGCCCGGTGCACGGGGTAGCAGTCGCCCTCCTGCACCCATGGCAGCGGCTCGTCAGGCGGCTCGGCCACGCAGTTGAAGGCTTGGATCGTCGCAGAGACCAGCGCGCTCCGGGGCGCCACGACGCCCATCCGGGGCAGCTCGACGTCTCGCGGGGACGGCGTCGTCGAGGGGTTCTCCTCGAACACCCGCGCCCGCGCCCGCGCGGTGCGAACCTGCTCCTGCTCGCCCAGCAAGCGACCGGTCATCGCGCTGATCCACAGCGTGCGGCGGGACGGTTCGGGCCGCAGCGTCAGCGGCAGCTGGACCTCCCAGGCGAGCACGGGCGTGCCCATGCGGGTCACGTACACCAGCGCCGGCTCCGACTCGAAGGCGGTCGGGGCATCCAGGTCCAGCGCCCGCTGCACCGCGGCCGGCAGGTCCGCAGGGCCCAGCGCCGCCTCGGAGGGATCGACCTGCGGGGGCTCCAGGGCTGGATCGGCCGGCGACCCGATCCATCGACCGCGGTGGTCGAGGGCGACCGCCGCGCTCGCGCCCCGGACCGGGATCCCCCGCAGCCGCGGCGCGATGAACTGCACCCCGGCAGCGGCGCCTGCGCGGACCGAGACCTCGCGCTCGACCACCCAGCGCGGCCCGAGGTCTTGCCCGCCCGCGTGCAGCGCCATCGCACCGAGCAATCCGGCTGCGGCCAACACACTCACCGGTGCAGCGTACCGCTCCGCCCGGTCGCCGTCCTCCCACCGCGACAATCGATCCCACGGACCCGACCCTGGCGACCCCGCGTGCTAGCGTCATCGACGGTTTGGTCGATAACAGCGGAGGATGGAGAGTGTTGCTGGGGGCCAGCGCCCTCGCGCTTGGTCTGGCGGCGGGCTGCGCACCCGATGATCCGCTGGACTTCGGGGGCCCGCGAGACTGCTCCATCCCCGAGCAGAACGCCTTCACCCTCATGCTCATGCGCGAGGCGTACCTGTGGGGCGATCGCGTCTCCGAAGACGTCGACCCGGCCTCGTACGCGTCGCCCAGCGAGCTGGTCAGCGACGTACGCTACGGCGAACTCGACCGCTGGAGCCGCGTGTCCGACCTCGCGACCAGTGAGGCCTTGTTCGAGGAGGGCTTGGTGGTCGGCATGGGCTTTCGGACGCGCCGTACCGACGATGATCGCCTGGTGCTCGGCTTCGTCGACCCCAAGTCCCCGGCGGGCTTGGCCGGCCTTCGCCGCGGCGACGAGCTGGTCGGCGCCTCGGGTTTCACGACCCGCGAGCTCGATGAGGCCGACGGCTGGACGGACGCATTCGGACCCAACGAGCCCGGCGTGACCGTCGATCTCCACGTCACGCGCCTCGGAGAAGAGGCCCGGTCGGTCTCGCTCGTCAAGGACTGGTATCCCCTGGTGACCGTCCCGCTGGTCGAGATTCTCGAGCACGAGGGCTCTTCGGTCGGCTACCTCTTCTTCACCACCTTCGTCGAGCCCTCGAAGGAGGAGCTCAGCGACGCGTTCGAACGGTTCGTCGACGCCGGCGCCCGCGAGCTGGTCATCGACCTGCGCTACAACGGCGGGGGGAGCATCGCGACTGCACACCACCTGATGAACCTGCTCGTCGGTGCCCAAGCCTCGGGCCAGGTCGCCTACCGGACCGACTACTCCGACGCGCTCCAAGACGCCAACCGGACCCGCAAGCTCTCGCGTCACAGCGCGAGCATCCCGGAGCTGGAACACGTCGTCTTCATCACCACCGGCTCCACAGCCTCGGCGAGCGAGCTGGTGATCAACGCCGTCGAGCCGTGGGCGAGGGTCAGCGTCGTCGGCTCGTCGACCGCGGGCAAGCCCGTCGGTTCCGCCCAGTTCGCCTTCTGCGACAAGGCGGCCTATCCGATCACGTTCCGCCTGCTCAATGCGCGCGCCGAGGGTGACTACTTCGATGGTTTTGCAGCGGACTGCGCGAGCCCCGACGATCTGAGCGCGCAGCTCGGCGACGCCGACGAGGCGTCCCTGGCAGCCGCGCTCGCGCTCCTGGACGGCTCGGCGTGCCCCGAGGTCGCCTCGCCGCAAGACGGTGAAGGCGAGGCGGGGGTCCCCAGCGCCCGCGGTCTGCGAAACAACGCGCCGCCCCTGCCCGGTGCCTACCCGGGCCTGGACGAGCTGCGCGGCCTCTACTGACGCCGCCTCGCGATCAGTTGGGGGCCTTCTCGTCCCAGTTCCAGTAGCAGACGTCCGGGCCGCTGCAGAAGTTGCCCCCGACGTCGAAGCTCTGACAGACGGCCTGGCGGCACTGCTCTCCGGAGCTGCAAGAGGACAGCTCGAGGCGCTTGGGCTCGCAGGTGCTGCCCTGACAGAAGGATCCGGACTCGCAGATCGCATCGGTGGTCGCGCAGTGGTCGCCAATGCGCGCCTCGGGCAGGCACCGACGGCCTTCGAACGGGTTGTCGGGGTTGGGGTAGTAGCAGTGCAGGGACTGACAGTCCGTCGGCACGCTGCACGGCGAGCCCAGCGGCAGCGCATCGGTGCAGACGAACTCGGGGTCGGTCTCCTCGGGGTCGTCGGGGTCGAACGCCGGGTTGGAGACGCAGGAGTCGGTGCCGAACTCGCATGGTACGTCCGTGCAGTCCGCAGCGTCCCCCACCGGGCTGACGCACAGGCCCTCGGAGTTGCACGCCTGGTTCGACGCCTCGCAGGTGTGGATCTGCCCCGTACACAGCACCGGTGGCGTCGCCCCGACCGGAGCGCCACACGTGACGCCGTTGCAGCATTCGCTGTCCGGACACGCGCCGCAGCCGGTCAGGCCGCCGCACTCGAACGCGTTGCACTCGCTGGTGAAGAACGCCGTGTTGCACTCGGCTCCCTGCGAGCTGAAGAGGTCGGCATTGAAGCCGCACTCGGCCGCCGTGACGTCGGTGAGGTTGGGGCCGACCACGGACACCTGGACGTCCGGGTCCCCCTCGCTGGCCGATGAGCAGTAGGCCAGCAGGTAGGAGCGGTCGGGATACTGGTCGATGCGCTCGGCGATCGCCTCGAACGCCGTCGTCCACTGGGCGGGCGAGGGCGCCAAGAAGGACCCGTCCCGGCCGATGGCGCGCAGCTGCTGGTCGTCGATGGCCCCGCTGACCCCGATCGAGATGACCTGGTTGGTCGTCGAGTCGATCAAGCTCTGGTCGAGGTCGGCGTTGGACGTGTCGATTCCGTCGGTGACGATGACGACGGTGCCCGTGGTGAGCACCCCCCCCCAGGTGACGGCGTCCCGCAGCGCGCGGATCCGCGTGGTCTCCCGGATCCCCTTGGCCGTCGCGTTGAACAGCGCGGTGCTCTGTCCCCCGCTGGCCAGGTCGACGACCGGCCCGGGGTCGGTCGCCAACGATGCGAGCGCTTCATCGACGGCGCCGAGGTCGCGCGTGAAGGGGACGTACTCGGCCACCCGAAGTCCGAAGACGTAGACCGAGATGTAGACGTCGGGTTCGCCCGGCGCGGCCTCGAGCGACGTCACGAGACCACGCAGCTCGTTGACGAGCGCCTCGAGGTCCTCGCTCTGCGTGAGCGAGTTGGAGACGTCGACCATCAGCGTCACGTAGCTCTCCACCGAGGTTTCGAGGATCGTCGCGTCCGACTCGACGTTGCCGGCGATGTCGACACCGTTCTCACGCACCAGGAACGACAGCCCGAGCTCTTCGCGCTTCTCGGGCGTCACGGCCGTGCCCGAGCAGAAATCCAGCGCGAAGAAGAGCGCGACCGCGGGCTCCGCCGACACCTTCTGTCGGCAGCCGTCCTCGAGGAACGAGACCCGGACGCAGGTCTCGTCGACCACGCAGGTCTGCAGCCCCTCGTCGAGCGTATAGCCTTCGTCGCACAAGCAGTACGCGTTGCCGGTCGCGTCGATTTCACAGCTCCCGTTGTCGCTGCACTGCAGCTGGCCGCAGTTGGTGACGGTCGCTCCCGTGGTGCTGCTGCTCGACGACGACGAGCTCCCGCTGGACGAGGAGGACTCGCCCGAGGACGCGCCGGTGCCCGACAGCGTCGTCGCGGGGGGCTGACCGTCCGTCCCCCCAACCGGCGGCGGGTTGCCGGAGCCCGAATCCGTCGGGCATGCTGCGAGGGTCAAGAGCGAAGTCAGGATGAGCGGACGAAGGAGCAAGGCCATGGGCGGGAATCCCTTGGTAAGGCTACCGCCGCAGCACCCGGGGACCAAATGACGGCCGAAGCACCGCGGCAGATGCAACGCCGGCCCGGGTCAGCTACCGTCGACGTGGGCCGGCCTGCCACCGCCCACCACCCCTTGGTTGAATCGTGCGCATCCGCGTCCCCCGCTCCGTCCTCGCCTCCGCCGGCCTCCTGGCCAGCCTCGTGTGCCCACAAACCCCCGTGACGGCCGCTGAGCCCGCCGTCGTCGCCCCGGCGGCGGATCTCGAGTCTCTCCGGGCAGATCGATCGACTGCTGGAGGCGCCCATCCTCGCCGACGCGACGATCGGGGTCGCGGTCGTCGACCTCAGAGACGGGGAGACGCTGTACAGCCGGGCGGCCCAGACCCCGATGAACCCGGCATCCAACGTCAAGCTGCTGACGACCGCCGCGGCGCTGGTCGTGCTCGGTCCCGAACATCGCTACCCGACGCGCATCATGCGAAACGACGGCGCGCTGTCGGGCTCGGTCGTCAAGGGCGACATCTACCTGGTCGGGACCGGTGATCCCAACCTGGTCACCGAAGACCTCCTCGTGATGGCCTCGGAGCTGGCCGCCCGCGGGATTCGCCGGATCACCGGCGGCGTGGTGGTCGATTCGAGCCACTTCGACCGAGACGAGCTGCCCCCCGGCTTCGACCAGAAGGAGGAGCTCGCGTCCTATCGCGCGCCGAGCAGCGCGACCTCGGTCAACTTCAACACCTTCGTCGTCCGCGCGGCGCCGGGCGCCAATGCTGGCGACGCGGCGCTCATCGGCCTGGACCCTCCGGTCGGCGGCATCAAGCTGACCAACACGGCGACGACCGTGCCCGGCCGAAGCCGCACGCTGTTCGCCGACGTCGCGACCAAGGGCACCGGCGTGACGATCGAGCTGCGCGGCACGATCGGCGAGGACGCCGCTGCAGACCGCTACCGCTACCCCGTCTCCAACCCGAGCCGCAACGCGGGGGAAGTGTTGCTGTATGCGCTGCGCAAGCACGGCATCGCCGTCGGGCGCAAGCGGGTCAAGCTGGGCGTGGCACCCAAGGATGCGCGGGGCCTTGCGACCCACTTCTCGAGCCCGCTGGGCCAGCTGATCCGATCGGTCAACAAGTACTCCAACAACTTCATGGCCGAGCAGGTCCTCAAGACCCTGTCCCCTGGAGGCAGTCCCGCATCCTTCGCGGCCGCGACCGCCCGCGAACGCGAGGTCCTCGAGTCGTTGGGCGTGAAGCTCACCGGCGCGCGCATCACCAACGGGTCGGGGCTGTACGACACCAACCGCGTGAGCCCCCGTCAGATCACGGCCCTGCTCGGCGCGATGTTCAGAGACTTCCGCTATCGCTCCGAGTATCTGGCTTCCCTGGCGGTGATGGGCGTCGATGGCACGACGCGCTCGCGCCTGACGGACACCGATGCGCAGCGCTGGGTCCGGGTGAAGACCGGGACCCTCGACGGCGTGTCGGCCTTGTCGGGATATGTCGGCGCAAAGAACCGGGCGCCCATCGTCTTCAGCGTGTTGTTCAACGACCTGCCCTCTGGAGGCACATCCGCAGCACGCGACGTGCAAAACGAGATCGCGCTGCTGCTCTCCAGGTACGCTGCCGGACGGCCGCTGCAGCCCGAGGAATCGGGCGCGGCGAACGGGCCGTGAACGGACTTGAGGCGGGGACCCGGGGCGTGAAATGCTCCGGCCATGCTTCGATCGAAACTTTCGTGGTACGGCGCGAGCATCGGCACGGCCGCGCTCACGCTCGCGTCCGTGGCGTGGGCCGCCCCGGCCGAGGTGGTGCCCGAGCCGGACGCACCCACCGAGGAGGACGCGCTCGAGGACGACATCCTCGGGGTGATCGACCTGCCGCTGGCGGCCCATGAAGCCCGGGAAGCGGGCATCCCCGAGGACGAGGTCGACGACGCACTCGAGGCAGCGTCCCAGGCCGGCCTGAGCGCGGGCGAGGCGGCCGAGGTGGTCGCCGCCGAGACCGAGGCGAGCAAGGCCGGCCGCGGCAAACGACCCCATTTCAACGCCTGGGTGCGCCGGCAGCTGGCCGACGGGAAGACACCGGCCGAGATCGCCACGATGGCCGCCGAACGGAAACCAGAACGAGCGCTCGATGCGGCCGAGCGCGCCGCCCTGCAGGCCAAACTCGCCAAGCACAAGGCCAAGCACAAGGCCAACCGCGCCCGGCTTCACGTCAAGCGCAACGCGCTGCGCGCCCAGGGCAAAGAGGTCAAGATGATGTGGAAGCAGCGGCACGAGACGTTCGATGAGGACCTTCGTGCGTCCCGCGAGGCGCTGATCGAGGCCCGCAAGGATCGCATGTCGGCCAACCGCGACTTCGCCGACGCCGCCGGCGGACTCGCCAAGGCCCAGGCCGACGTCGCGAAGGCCAAGCAGGCCCTGGCCCGCGCCACGACCGACGAGGAGCAGGCGGCTGCTCGCGACGCGCTCGCCGACGCCATCACGGCGCTCGACGACGCCCAAGCGGCCAAGGGCGAGTCGAAGGAAGAGCGCGAAGAGGCCCGCGAGGCCCACCGAGACGCCCACGAGGCCCACAAGGACGACAAGAAGGAGGCACGCGACGACAAGAAGGAGGCCCGCGACGACCTCGAGGAAGCCCAAGGCGGGAAGAAGGGTGGCCGCCCTCAGGGCAAGGGACCCAAGGTCAAGGGACCCAAGGGCAAGGGACCCAAGGGCAAGGGACCCAAGGGCAAGGGACCCAAGGGCAACGGCAAGCAGTGAAGGAGACCACGATCATGAAACGCCAACGCATTGCCAGCCTCGCCGCGTCCGTCCTGTTCCTGCTCACCGCGTGCGACGACGGCACGAAACCTGCGCCGACCCAGACCGCGCAAGCCGACGCCAAGCCCGACCCCAGCGCAGCGGCCGAGCCCGACGCGCAACCGGACGCCCAACCCGAGGATCCCGCGGACGACGTCGGTGACGCGAGCGCGGCAGCGGCGGACGACGCGGACGACGCGGACGACGACGACTTCGCCGGCTACGATCCGCGCGTCGCCAAAGCCGCCCAGCTCGCGGCCAAGATCACCGCGGACCCGCAGCGCGCCGACGACCTGCTCGCCGCCGCCGACCTGGACCGCGACGAGCTCGACGCGCTCATGTACGAGATCGCGAACGACCCCGACCTGACCACGCAATACCGCATGGCTCGCGGAATCTAGCTTCCGCTGGCCACGGTCCCGCCGCGCTCAGTAGCGATTCTTCGCGAGATACACCAGGGTCTCTCGCAGCGTGTCGCGGGTGTGGCGGTCACGGCGGAGATTCCCGTCGTGTTTGCCGAGCAGGACCTCCAGCGCATGGGCGGTGTTCTGCTCCTCGGTCTGCGTGAGGCTGACGTCCTCGGATCCCATGCGCTTGCCGTCTTCGGCGAGCAGGATCAGCAAGCGCGTGATGCTCTTGCCGACGACCTCTTTCTGCTTCTTGTAGTAGTCCTCGCGCATCTGCGAGAAGTAGTCCGGGAAGATTTCGTCGTAGGCGGGATCTTCGTCGGGGTGCGACAGCGCCCAGGCCCCGATCCGCGACAGGATGTCCTCGCGAAAGGTGCCCTTGGCGTCGGGCGCCATCGTCTTCTCGAGCTGCCGCATGAACTGCTGGTCGGGCTCGGTGAGTTCTCCGGTGACCTCGTCGAACAGACGCTCCTTCTTGAGCGCGTGGGAGACGTGCACGACGTACTTGCGGAACAGCTCCATGTAGCGGTCCTCATCCACCAGACCCAGAGCCTCGCGGACCTCCCAGTCGGACAGGTCCAGCCACCGCTCCCAGCAGGCGCCGGTGATCGACTCGGCGCCCCCGTCGAGCTGATGGAACGAGCCTTGGGCCTCGAGCATCATCCAGCGGTAGTTCACCGAGTCGGACAGGTAGGAGCGCAGCTCCTCGAACACCTTGGGCACCGTGATGTGCGTGACGCCCGGTTCGGACGCGGCCGCGAGCAGCACGCCCTTGAGGTCACGAACGCTGGCGCCAAAGCCACCTTCGTAGTCGCCGAGGATGTGGTCGCTCCCCTCGGCCCGAACGACCGCGTGCGGGAAGTTCTCCTGGTACATGGCGGGTACGGCCGCGAGCATTTCGCGGGCCTCTTCGGAGCTCAGACCCCGAGGGACCCTGCCGTAGGCGTACAGGTCGGCCTTTTCGATCGGCGTGAGGCGACCGAGCGCCTTGTGGATCTTCGGATTGTACTTCGACGCGTCGGGACGACGCAGACGCGTCATGACGCCCCACAGCGCCAGGATCCGGGTGACGTGGGGCGCGACGTGCACCCCCCGCAGGATGTCCCCGACCTGCTCTTGGTAGATCTTTCGCTCCACCCGGAAGTCCAGCAAGAACGGGACCCGGATGAGCTCCAGCCGCGCACGAAAGCTCTGGTACTCGCCCGAACGCAGCGCCCGGAACTCCAGCAGGTCGAGGTCGTTGGCGCTGCCGGTGAACAGCATGTCGAGGTTGAGCACGAGGTGGTCGAGCGCGACCGAGCCCGACTCGGTGGCCGTCAGCAGGTACTTGTAGTGCTCGTAGGGCCGCTTGAGGAGATCGGAGAACGTCAAGACGCCCCGGTTGGCGTCGACCAGGTCGCCCTGCACGGCGTACAGCGCCTGACCGCCGACCGCCGGCGGCAGGCTGCCAAACGCCGAGTCTCCGGTGACCGGAAAGCTCCGCGCATCGACGGTCTGCTTGGGCTCGACCGTGACGAGGGCGGCCCGGTACTGCCGGCTGAGGAAGAAGCGCTCGATCTGGACGTGCTGCAGCACCTTGCGCAGGTCGCCTTGGTAGCCGGTCAGCAGCGCATCGAAGATCTTGCGGTTGCGGTGCGACAGCTCGCCGTAGAGGATCGCGTCGCTGATGACGAAGTCGGGATGCTGGGCGCACGCCTCCTCCAGCAGCCCTCGCCGCTGCATCACCGGGATGAGACACAGCGGGTGGTCCTTCTGCTCGTCCGCCATGCGAGCGTCGATCTCGCCGCTTCCCAGTCGGGCGAAGGTGTCCTCTCCCATCGCGTCGCGAAGCCCCTCGGGGTTGCCGAAGCCGATGCCGCCGGAGAGTTCGCGCTTGTTCGGGAACACCCACGAGAAGCGATACGACGCGCCGCGATCGGTCCGCGAGTAGACCTCCAGCGCCCGCTGCAGCGCCTCGAGCATCGTGCTCTTCGCGCTGCCGTTGGGGCCGTGCA
Source organism: uncultured bacterium (assembly GCA_963761755.1). Classification (GTDB taxonomy): domain Bacteria; phylum Myxococcota_A; class Polyangia; order Nannocystales; family Nannocystaceae; genus CAJXVA01. Next base: position 272,249 of record CAVXIC010000008.1, on the reverse strand, counting down.
GCAGGAGCATCTTGTTAACGCGACCGAGGCGAACGAAGCCTTCGATCGCTTCGTACAGCTCGTTCTGCGCTTCTTCCTGGCCCACGAGACGATGCCACCCGTCGAACTCGGTGTCGAAGAGCCGCCATCGCGAGACCTGACCGCCGGGCGTCCGCACGTCGCGGCGTTCGAAGTGCACGAACGCATCGCGCACGTACTGCGCCGCGTTGCGTGCATGGACCGTCGGGTCTTCGCAGAGCAGGTCGAACCACTCGTCGAAGCTCAGCAGTCTGCGGGTCGTCTCAAACTCGTCGGCGACCGCCCCTGCGAGGCGATCGAGCCGCTTGTGCGCGCCGTCAGTGTCTCCCACGTCGGCCCGAGTGTACTACCCGTCGACACCCAGGTGGGGCTCAGGTCGGGCGGGCCCGGGAGCCTATTTGACGGCGACCTTGAACTCGATGTCCTCGGTCACCGGCGAGCAGGCCTCGTCTTGGCACACCGCGAACTTGAACTTGCCCGTGAACGTCTGCTCCCCCGCCTCGCTGGGCGTGAAGGCGACGTCGAACTGACAGGCCTTCTCGTCGAGCTGGGCGTCCGCCTTCTTCAGGTCGGCGTTGGCCACCGCGACGCCCTGCGGCACGTCGACCTTGAGCGACGTGGGGAAATCGAGGTTCATGTGCCAGGGCTCCTTGGGGACGACGCGAACCGTGACCTTGCTCTCCTTGCCCGACTCCGCCTGGGGTGTCTCGATCTTGAGCGCGTAGCGATCGTCCCCACTGGGCGCAGCGCCCTCGACGACCTTGACCCTCTTGTCCCCCTCGGCGTCCGCTTCGGCCGCCTTGGCACCCGCGGCGTCCTTGTCGCCCGATCCGGTTTTGTTGGCCGGAGCGGCCGTCTCGCTCTTCGTCTCCGAGGAGCTGCAAGCGGACAGGGAGAGCGTCAGGGCGGTGGCTACGAAAAGGGTGCGCATCGGGGTCTCCGTGGAGTCGACGGTCGGCACGGTATGCGGCCAGCCGCCACGGTGTCAACGCACCGGGCCCGCTCGCGTTACGCCGGGCGCTCAGCCCCGCGGGAGCTTGAAATCCACGCCCGTGGTGACGAACCCGCGGCGCACGTCGCGGTCCAGGGCCTCGGTGCCCAAGAGGTCCGCCTGCGCCTCGGGGGGCCAGGCCTGGACCTCCACATCCCCCTCGGGCAGCCCGTCGAAGGAGAATCGGCCGCGGGCGTCGGCCTGCGTGACGGCCAGCGGGTCATCGGACCCTCGCCGGCGGACCTCGATCTCCGCGCGGGGCACCGCATCGCCGCGGTAGTCGGTGACGCGCCCGGACAGCCCGCCACCCTGCGTGACCTCGACGATCACGACCTGCCCCTGCGCGCTGCTTCGCCGCAGGGTCTTGTTTGCGGGCGTCGCCCCCAGGGCGGAGACCTCGAGCCGAACGCGGTCGTCCGCCAGCCCGCCCAGCACGGCCTCTCCGGAGGCGTCGGTGCGAACGTCCACGCCCTCACCGAACACCCGGGCGCCCTCGACCGGCTCCAGGGAGCCGCGCCAGCGCACGAGGAAGGTCGTCGACCACCCCTGCGCCAACGTCACCTCGATCCTGGCGTCGGCGTCGGCGTCGACCGTCACCGGTCGCGTCGCGGGCACATAGTCGTCGTGCTCGACCACGATCTCGGCGCGCCCTCGGGGCAGGCCTTCGATCTGCCAGTCGCCCTTGGCGTCCGTCCACGTCGTCCCCGACGCACCGCCGCGCGGGTGCACGACGACGCGGGCGCCCTCGACCGGTCGCGCGTTGCCGCCGAGCACCCGCCCGGCCAGCACGCCGTCTGCTTCGAGCAGCGACCACTCCACGTCGAGCGGCACCTCTCGCACCCGCAGCGTCTTGCTCTGCCGCGCGTACCCGGTCGCGTCGACCTGCACCCGGACCTCTCCGGCGTGGGGACCGGCGTCGTAGACCCCGCGCGCGTCCGTCCGCGCGAGCAAGACCCCGTCGACCCGGATCTCGGCGCCCTCGATCGGCCGGTCGTTGCCGTCGCGGACCCGGCCGGTCAGCGGTTGACCGGCGCGCAGCACCACCGTCAGCGTGGACGTCTCCCCGGCCCGAATCGTCGCTTGGCGCTCGGCGCTGGCCGCATGATCGCGGTGGGTCGCGACGACCGCGACGCTGCCGGGGACGAGCCCTTCGAACGAGACGGTCCCCGACGCCCGAGTCCGGCGCCACGCCGCGGTCTGCTCGGCGTCGCCCAGGGGCACCGGGGGGACCGGGCCGGGCATCACCCCCAGCGTGCCCGCGGCCTGCACGGTGCGAGAGAAGGTCGCGGCCCGGGTCTGCGCTTCGCCGACGGTGAACACGGCGTCGGTTCGCAGCGAGACCTCCGCGTCCGCGACCGGGGCGCCGGAGGGAAGGATGACCGAGACCACCAGGCGTCCGGGACGCTCCAGCCGCAGCACCACCGGCTCGGGCGGGACGTCCTCCACTTGGATCATCGCCGGCGCCGAGGCGAGCAGACCGTCCGCGTCTGCGCGCGCGACGTAGGGCCCGGGCACGACCGGACCCACCCAGGCCAGGCCGTCCTTCCCCGCCACCGCCGAGCGCCCGAGCATCCCGACCTGCGCGTTCATCAGCGTGACGCGGGCGCCGGGGACCGGGGCGCCACCGGGGTCCTCCACGCGGACCTGCACCCACTGGGCGGGCACCAGCGCCAGAGTCACCTCCATGTCGGGCTCGACCCCCTCCAGCGGCAAGGAGGCGAACGCGGGTTCCCCCGGCCCCTCCCCGAGGACGGCCTCGATCGCGTAGACGCCGTCGGGAACCTGCGGGAGCTCGAAGGAGCCGTCCGTCTCGACGACGGCCTGGCGGGCTGGCCACACGCCGCTCCCCTCCAGGCGAACCGCTGCTGCAGCGACGTCCGCCTCGGTCCCCGCCGCGAGCACCCGGCCGCGGACGTCGTACAGCCCGCCGAGCCGCAACAACACGTCGTCTTGGGGTGCGATCGCCTCCACGACGGTCGGCGCGAACCCGGCCGGCGCGCACCGAAGCGCCAGCGGACCCGGCGGCAAGGTGTCGAAGGAGAACGATCCGTCGGCGGCCGTCCGTCCCCGCCACGGCTCGGCCTCACCGAGGTCGGGCGTCGGGGTGGCCTCGACGAGGACGCCCGCCACCGGCGCACCAAAGAGGTCGACCACCTCCCCTCGAACGGTCTGACCCAGGCCCACCGCGACGTCGGGCAACACGCCTCGGCCGTCCGCGGGCAGATCGACGGTCACCAGCGCGCGCAGACGACCGGGGGCCAGCAGCTCCACGCTGACCCGCCCCCCGGCCCCTTCGTGCAGCCGCGAGACGAAGCGTCCGTCCGATCCGCACGGGACCGACTCCGCCACCTCATGGCCCTGCTGCCACACCCGTACCGTGCACGTCGCCGCGGGCGTGAGCTCGGGATCCGCCAGGGGTTGCTCGGCGGGGGGTTCGGACTCGAGCAGCAAGCGCCCCTGCACCTCGGGGCGAACGACCTCCGCGCCCAGCGGCTGCTTGGCGTGGGGCAGGCGCGAGGCCGCCCCCTCGCCCGCCCCCATCGGATCCTGCAGCCACCAAGAGCGCCACAGCCCCAGCGCCAGCAGGCCCAGCGCGACGCCGACCAGGGCGAGGAGTCCACGCCGTCCGAGCCAACCGCTCACCGGCCCAGCATGACGTGGTTACTCGCCGACCGCGATCGCGTCGATCTCGACCTTGACCCCCTTGGGCAAGCCAGCCACCTGGACGGTGGCGCGAGCCGGAGGCGCGGCGCCGAAGCGCTCGGCGTACAGCGCGTTGACCGGGCCGAAGTCCGCCATGTCCGACAAGAAGATCCCGGCCTTGACGACGTGATCGAAGCCCATGCCGGCCGCCTCGAGGACGGCGCCGAGGTTGTCCAGGACGCGCCGGGTCTGCGCCTCCACGTCGTCTCCACCGACGAGTTCACCGCTGGCCGGGTCGAGCGCGATCTGCCCAGAGCAGTAGAGCGTGCGGCCTCCGCTGACCGCCACCGCCTGGCTGTAGGGGCCGATCGCGGCGGGGGCGTTCTGGGTCTCGATGATTTCTCGTTTCATGTCGGCTCGTTTCGAGGCCCAGCGTCGCCGATCGCAGTGCGGCGTTGCAACCCGAACCACGGCAGGCTATACCCCGGCCCCTGCTGAGGGCGCATAGCTCAGCTGGTTAGAGCGCCACCTTCACACGGTGGAAGTCGCAGGTTCGAATCCTGCTGCGCCCACAACCAAGCGTCAAAGGCGACCCCCGGGACCCGGGTGTCGCCTTTTTCTTGGCTGCGTGCGGAGACCAGCGCGCCGCGTTCAGTCGCCCTGCGGGGAGTGCACGAAGTGCACCGTGGGGGTCGGGTCGATCGACCACACGCCAGCCCCCTCCTCGTCCAGGCTGCGCAAGCCCACGAACTCGATGAGCATGGTCCTGGTCTCGTTCTCGTCGAGGTCGAACGTTCCCTCGAGCAGCAGCACGTCTCCGGGAAGCTCCAGCTTGCCTTCCTCGCCGTCCTCGGTCTCCACCCACCGTTGTCCGATCACCAAGCGGATGCCGGAGTACTCGCCCGAGGCGAGCGGGCCGGCACCGAGACGCTCGACGCCACCATCGGCCAGCTTCATGAGGTCGACCAGTACGGGGGTGCTTCGGACGCTGCGCCATGTCGACATCCCGTGCGGAAGCGAGGTTCGAACGTCGATGGACTCGATGACCAGCGGCACCGAGGTCACCTTCTCGATTTCGGCGTCGATCCCATGGTCGCTGTCGCGGAACTGAATGTTCAAGGCAGCGTCGGCCGGCTCGGGGGCGGTGCCAAAGGAGTTCGCGAAGCCCGCGTGCGGTGTGGCCTCCAAGAAGCTGTAGTCGAAGTCTTCCTTCGTGGGTGCGTCGACGCTACACGCGGTCAGGCCAAAGGCGAAAAGCAGGGCGGTGCTGAGGGCGGTCGTGTGTTTCATGGGCGGGGTCGAACTCCTGGCCGTTCCAACATCGAGCCCACCGCCCCAAACTTGAGCGCTTCGAGCTGCGCTGGCGACGCAGCGACGGCCCGCTGGTGCGCCGCGCGATCGCGGGCTACCGTCGGCGCGTGTCCGAGGCCGCCAAAGCACCCGCGCCGTCCGGGGCGACGCCCTGGCTGGCCGGTGCGTCTGCACTGGGGGCCGTGCTCTTGAGCATCTACGCGCTGACCCGGGACCCCGCCCCCGCCCCCGCGGGACCGGGTTGTCTGGAGCCGCCGCCCTTCGCCTGGACCGCGGATCCCACCTGGCTCGCGGCGTGGGGCCAGCAGGCCTCCGGCGCTCGGGTGGTGGTGCAGCAAGATCTGAACGCGTGGGGGGAGCGATGGGTGGCCGCGCACCAGGAGGCCTGTGCTCTGGAGCCCCAAGCCCGCGACGGCGTCGTGCAGTGCCTCGATCGCCACGCCGATCGGGCCCGAGCCCTCGCCGAGGCCCTGCATTCCCTGGCCCCCGAGCGCCAGGCCGAGGCGTTTGCCGTCGCCACCGGGCTGCCGCCGAGTGAAGACTGCGCGCACGCGCGGGTCGAGCCGCCGACCGATCCGGCGGTCATCGCCGCGCTCGACCTCGCGCAGGCGTCGCTCGACACCGGGCAGCCCGAGCGCGCCGCGGAGGCGCTCGAGGGCCTGGACCTCGAGGACGAGGACCCCCTGCGTGCGCGCGTGGGGTGGCTGCGCGGTCGCCTCGCCGAACCTCGGGAGGCGCCGGAGATCTGGCAGCGCGCCCTGACCGATGCGATCGCCCATGACCAGCCGGCGCTCGCGTGTTCGATCGCCCTCGAGCTCGCCGCCGGACCGCGCGAGGATCTCGCGGGTGCGCAGCGATGGTGGGCCTTGGCCTCCGCCCACGCTCGCCGCCTGCCCACCACCGCCGCCCGCCAGCACGCGCTGCTGCACACCCAGGCCGACCTGCTCCACCGCCACGGTCAACCCGCGGGCGCCCTGGCGCTGTACGAGCCGGCCCTCGCCGTCCTGGAGTCCGCGCGGGGCGGAACCCACCCGTCGTTGGTCGAAGGCCTTCGCGCCGCCGCGGTCGCGGCGGCCGCGGTCGGCAAGCTCGACGCCGCAGAGAGACTCGCCAAGCGGGCGCTGGAGTTGACCGACGACGGGCTCGGCGCTCGCCACCCGCAAGCGCTCGCCATCCTCGAGGCCATCGCGGTCGCGCTGCAATCGGCGGGCGCCCCCGAGCGAGCCATGGGGTGGCGTCGCATGGAACTTCAGCGTCGCGACGAGGCCACCCACGGGCCGACGCTCGCCGCACTCGGGGAGGCCTCCCTTCAGGCCGAGATCTACGGCGATGCCGGGCAGAGCTTCGAACGCGCGGCGACCTGGGCCGCGGACCACGACGACGAGATCGTCGGGCTGCAGGCCGCGATCGGGCGGGCTGCGGTCGCCCAGGCCAAGGGCGATGCGGATGCGGCCGCCGACCATCTGGAGGCCGCAAGGCACGCGACGACGGACCCGGTGGTCCGCAACACGCTGCAGCTGCGGCGGGTGGCCGTGCTCCTGGACGCGGGACGACTGACCGACGCGCGCGACGCTGCCGCCGCGGCGCTCGCCGATGCCGAAGGGCACGACGATGCGACCTGGGGTGAAGCCCTCACCGTCGCTGCCGACGTGGCCTTGCGCAGCGAGCATGCCGACGAAGCGATCGTGCTCGCCCGTCGCGCCGTCGCCGCGCTGGTGCGCGCCCATGGCCGCGAGCATGCCTCCGTCCTCGTCGCGCTCACCCACCTGGGGACGGCATGCCTCGACCAAGGGCGCAACGACGACGCCGCCGCCGCGTTCGCCCGCGCGGCGGAGATTTCCGCCGGTGCGTCGCCCGAGATCCAGATCGCCTCTGCGCTGGGGTGGGCGACGGCGCTGTGGCGCACCGGGGCGAAGCAAGAGGCCGAGGCGATCGCCGTGGATGCTCAGCAGATGGCCGCGCGCCATGAACGGGCCGACGCGACCGCCGACGTCGCGGCGTGGATGGCCGCGCGTGGCCTGGCGCCGGCCGCTCCGGCGCCGTGAGAACCGCCGCGGGGATCCCCTCGATGTTCTCGCGTGAACCGGGGTTCATGCCCCCGTCGGCCCGTGGTCCACGTCACCCGTTTGCGAAACGAAGACGAAGCGCGTCAAACATCGGCGGCCCGCCAGCGTCAGAACCACCGACATGCGACTGCTTCTCACCCCCTCCACCATCGCGCTCGCGCTTCTGTGCTGCGCCATGTTGATCGCGATGGCCTACCTCGCGGTCGACGAGCGCAGCTGATCCGGCTCACCCCGGATCGCTCGCAGTGCTCTCGCTCGCCAGCTCCCAGTTGAACGCGCGAATGCTCTCCAGCAGCGGCTTGAGGTAGACCTCGAGATACTTTCGGTGCCGCGGATCGGCCCGGTAGCGCTCCACCGCCTCCAGGCTCTCGAACCTCAGCGAGAGCATCACGTCCCAGAGCTGCTCGGTCCTCTCGTCGGCCGCGACCGCGGTGTGGACGCGAAGCACGCCGACCGCTTCGGAGAGGACTTCGCGCGTATGCTCGGCCACGGTCCGGGCTTCTGGCCGGACCTCGGGCTTGAGGCGAATCAGCACCGTACGCTCGATCATCCGCATCAGAGTACGGGTTTCATCCCTCGGATGCCGACGACCGGGAGATTCCGCATTCGCGGCCCCGAACGGCGGCTGATACAAGCGCAGGCTGCACCATGTCTCGCCTCGCCCTGACCTGCCTCGCCATCGCCTCGTTCGCCGGCGCCTGCAACAAAGACGGTGCGACCACGCCGCCGCAGACGCCCGCCCCCACCGCGGCCGCGCCCGAGCCGACCAAGCCCGACTTCACCAACGCAGCGTGCAAGGATTGGTCGAGCCTGGACACCGCCACCTTGCCGGCCCTGCCCGCCAGCGCGTACACGGCGACGTTCGAGTCGGCCTGGGGCACGCTGCTGGCCAAGCACTACGATCCGACCTTGGGCTGCAAGGACTGGCTCGCGGTGCGTGCGTGGTATGGGGAGCGCGTCTCGAAGGCCGATGACGACCAGACCGCGTACTCGCTGATGAACAGCATGCTCGGCGAGCTGGAGCAGAGCCACCTGGCGATCGTGCCTCCCGGCACCCAAACCGAGGGCGAGACCCGCTCCGGGACGACCGCCGGGCCCGCGCTCGTCCCGGCGACGATCCGTCTGCTGGGCGATCAGGCGGTGGTGGTCGAGTCGAAGCTCCATGGGCTCGACAGCGGCTTGCCGCCGGGCGCCGCGCTGGTCGCGATCGACGACGCCAAGATCGCGGACGCGATCGAGACCGCCACCGCGCACGCCCACGACGAGATCGGGCGAGCGCTCACCGTTCGCCGCCTGGTCGGCCAGTGGCTCACCTGTCCCGCCGGCGCCACCAAGCAGGTGCGCTTCATCCCCCCCGGTGGCGGCGACGAGCAGAGCGTCGCGATCGCGTGCCAAGAGCCGGACCTCGAGCGCACCTCGTTCGGCAACATCACCCAAGCGACGACCGTGGACGTGCACATGGTCCAGGGCACCAAGGTCGGCTACGTCGCGTTCAACATCTGGCTGCTGCCCGTGATGCCCAAGATTGAAGCGGGTCTCGCGGGCCTGCGGAAGAAGGGGATGAAGTCGCTGGTGATCGACCTGCGCGGCAACCCCGGCGGCGTCGGCATGATGGTCGTCCCGCTCGCCCGGCAGCTCCTGACGCAGGACCAGAACCTCGGCATCATGAACATGCGCGAGGGTACGCAAGAGTTCAACGTCACCGGCAGCGCCAAGGCGTTCACCGGTGAGGTCATCGTGCTGGTCGACGAGCTCTCCGCCAGCACCTCCGAGATCTTCGCCCAGTCGATGCAGGACATCGGCCGGGTGAAGGTGTTCGGTGCCACCCGCACGCCCGGACTCGCCCTGCCCTCGCTGATCGAGGAACTGCCCGGCGGGGCCATGCTCCAGTACGTGGTCGCCGACTACCAGAGCCCCAAGGGGACTGGCGTCGAAGGCCGCGGCGTTCAACCTGACACCGTCGTCCCCGAGCAAGCGGCCGACTTCGCGGCGGGCAAGGACCCCGTCCTCGAGGCGGCCGTCGCCGCGCTCACCTCACCCAAAGGATGAATCTCATCATGCGACAGCTTTCACTCCGCAAGACCGCCCTCTCCCTCCTCCTCAGCCTCCCCGTGCTCGCCACGGGATGCGAGCCGCCACCGGCCGCAAGTCCTCAGGACGCCACCCCCGCCGAGGCGACCGCAAGCGCCGAGGCGCCCGCGACCGACGCGCCGACCGCCGAGGCCACCGCCGAAGCCGCGCCCGAGGCCGAAGCTCCGCCGGTCGACCAGACCGATCTGCCCGAAGCCGAAGCCCTCTTCGCGGCGAACGTCGAGGCCGTGGGCGGCAAGGACAAGATCGAGACGATCAAGACCTTCTACCGCGAGGACACGATGACGATCCCCGCCCAGAAGATCACGATCAGCAACAAGATGTGGTGGAAGAACGGCGACTTCTACGCAGAGGCCGAGATGCCCGGCATGGGCGTCACCAAGATCTGGAAGGTCGGCGAGGCGCTGTGGTCAGAGGATCCGATCAACGGCCTGCGCAAGATCGAGGGCAAAGAAGCCGAGCAGCAGATGCGCAGCAACGAGCTCGTCCTCACCGCCAACTGGCAGGAGTACTTCACGAGCGCGGAGACCAAGGCCCGCCGTCTGGTGGACGACAAGCCCGTGATCGACGTGCTGCTGACCACCGAGAGTGGTGAAGAGGTCACGATGTCCTTCGACGAGGAGAGCAAGCTCGTCATCGAGCAGTCGTTCGTACAGGACTCGCCGCAGGGCAAGATCCCGATGAAGGCCACCAACGACGAGTACAAGGACTTCGACGGCTTCATGGTTCCGGTCAAGTCCACCGTCGACATGACCGTCGCCAAGATCGAGGGCACGGTCGTGAAGTTCGAGCCGAACGCGAAGATCGAAAAGGGCAAGATCAAGCTGCCCGCCGGCGCGAAGGCCAAGAAGTAGTCGCGAGCCTCAGCGCTGCGCCCCGCCGGCCTTGGGTCGCGCGGGGCGTTTTCACGTGGGGCTCACGCGTCGGGGCATCGTCGACGGGCCGGCTTTCCGAACACCGCCTCGATCCGGTCTCGGTAGCTCCGGCTGGAGGGAATCTGGGTGCCGTTGCGAAGTTTGACCCAGTAGTCGCCGCCCGCGCGCCCCTCGAGCGCGTCGACCTCCGACACCTTGACGATCGCCGAGGGTCGCACCCGGAGGAACTTGTCGGGGTTGAGCTTGGCTTCCAGCGCCTTGACCGTGTGGCGGACCAAGTGGGTCTTTCGGCCGGTGTGAATCTCGATGTAGTTGCCGGCCGCAGCGACCCACTCGATCTCCTCGACGTCGAGGCAGAGCATCCGTCCGCCATCGCGAAGAAAGAGACGGTGTGCCTGCAGCAGGTCGTGGGCTTCCAATCTCGCGTTGTTCTCCACGATCGGGTCAACGTGGGGGCTTTGTGAGCCTTACACGTCTTCTTCGGTCCTCATCGCGCGCGTGCGCGCCGCCCGTTTGGAGGCCGCCGTCGCCTCGTCATCGGGCAGCCCTTCGGCGCCGATGAGCACCGACAGGGGCCCCCGGCTGGGCGGCTCGGGTCCTTCGCGAAAGAACGAGGACTCCCGGTACGCGCTCAGCCCCCGGACCACGAAGATCTTCAGCACCGCGGCGGCGGGCAGCGCCAGCAGAACGCCGAGGAAGCCGAAGAGTTCCCCGCCGACCATCAACGCGAGCAGCACCCAGATCGCAGAGAGTCCAACCTTGTCGCCGACGATCTTGGGCGTGACGACGAACCCTTCGAGGATCTGGATGACCGCGTACGCCACCACCACGCCGATCAGCTGCCCCCAGCCCGTCCAGTCGATGAGGCACATGACGACCGCCAGACCCAGCGCGACCGCGCCGCCAACGTAGGGGATGAAGGACAGCATGCCCGCGACGAGACCGATCAACACGGCGAGACGGACCCCGAGCAGTCCGTAGGCGACCGAGTACGCCAGGGCGAGCAGCAGCATGACGATGAGCTGCCCCCGAATGAACTCACCGAGAACCCCGTCGACTTCTCGCGCGATGTCGACGATGAACGGACGCCACTTCGGTGGGATCAGATCCGCGGCGCCGGCGGTCATGTTGTCGAAGTCGTACAGCAAGTACGCGGCGAACACGGGCACGAGCAGGGCCGAGGCGAACGCGCCGAGCACGGACGCCGTCCCACCCCAGAGCCACTTGAGGACCGTGAACGCGGGCTGAGCAGCCTTCGCGAGTTCGTCCGACGACACGCCTGGCTCGCCGCCCGCCGTCAGGCTGGCGATCGCCTCACTGGTGGAGCCCGGCAGCTCGATTCCGTACTGGGCCAGCATCGGGTGCAGCCGGGCCTCGAGCGCCGCGAGCTGACCGGGGAGCTCGCGGATGAAGGTCGCCGCATCCTCGATGATGCTCGGCAGCGCCAGCAGCAGGAAGACACTGAGGGCGCCGAGCACGATCGTCAGCAGCACCGCGATCCCGACCGCACGCGGAACCTTCCGCGCCTCGAACCGGTCGACGAGGGGATCGAGCATGTACGCGATGAGGAACGCGAAGAACACGGGCGTGAGCACGCCGCGAAGTCCCCACACGAGCAGTCCGACCAACGCCAAGCCGAGCAAGACGAGGACCCAGCGTGGGAAGATCCGGTCCGACGAACGCGCCATCCTTCGCTTCTATCACGAAGGCCGCATGCCCCCGGTCAGGACGAGCGGCCCCGGGCCTGGGCGATCCCGAGGTTGAGAATCCTCTGCATCAACGCCTCGTAGTCCATGCCCGCGGCAAGGGCTGCGCTGGAGAACTCCTCGCCGTTGCCGATGTCCGGGTTGGGGTTGGCCTCCAGGAAGTACAGGTCCCCCGCCGGCGTGAGCCGGAAGTCGATGCGGGCGTAGCCGGAGAGTCCGAGCACCTTGTAGATGCGCTTGGCGACCGCTTCGTACCGAGCCATCAACGCCGCGTCGAAGTTGGCCGGACCGATCTCGACGTTGTGCTTGATCTGAAAGTCGAGATCGAACTTGACCCGCCGGGTCGCGATGCGGGGCGCGTCGGATCGAAGCTCGTCGATCTTGAGTTCCCACGGAGGCAGCACCGTCAGTCGGTGGTTGCCCATCACGCCGGCGTAGACCTCACGTCCGTCGACGAACTGCTCGGCGATGGCGTCGGTGCCGACCGAGCGATGGATGAACGACACCCGCTCGGCCAGCTTGTCGTCGTTGTGCACGACGGAGGCCTCGGAGATGCCCGTGCTGCCCTCCTCCACCAGCGACTTGACGATCAGCGGGAACGACAGGCGAGCCGGACGACGCACCCTGCGTCCCATCGGAAACACCGCGAACTTCGGACATCGGATCCGGTGGTAGTGCAGGATCTTCTTCGACAGCGCCTTGTCGCGACCCAACACGAGCCCTCTGGGGTTGCACCCGGTATACGCCGCCCGCTGAAGCTCGAGGTAGCTGACGACGTGCTGGTCGAACACGGCCTCCCCGTGAAACTCCTCGAGCAGGTTGAATACCACGTGGGGTCGCACCTCCTTGAGGCCCCGACGCAGCGGCGCGAGTTCGTCGTGGACCCCGAGTTGGACCACCTCGTGCCCCAGGTCGGTCAGCGCCGAGACCACGTCGTACTCGGTCAGGAAGGGCATCGCCTCCGCGTCCGACATCTCGTCGATGTCCTCGGGAGGGATCAGCTCCTCGTGCATCAGCACGAGCACGCGCTTGCGTCTCAAACGGGCCACCACCGGCCCTTTCCCTGCCCATATCGAAAGGTGTGCTTGGTCAGCACGAGCGCCAGGTCGCGCAGTAAGTCGCGCTCACGCCCCGTGATCCGCATCCCCTGGTCGCGGCAACGCCACCGCATCTCCTCCAGGACGTGCTCCACGATCGGACCGTGGTCGGGGGCGAAGCGGCAGACGTCGTCGATCAGCGCCCGCTTGTGCTTGCGCAGAAACGACGCCGCCGTCGCCCGCGCGCTGGGCTGCACGGAGAAGAGCGCCCGCAGGTCGTCATCGTAGGTCCGCGGGGGATCGGGCACATAGTGCGCGCGCTTCTTCTCGTAGTGCTCTCGCAGCGTCATCATCAGGCTCGCGACCGCGTAGGGGCGCGACTTCCCGGTGATGCGGGGTCGCTTCCCCGCGAGCGACTCCATCAGCTCGTCGACGTAGACCAGCTTGCGGATCGCCGGCCACTGCGCGTAGTGGCTGGCCCAACGCGAGTTCGGATGCAGCCACAGCGCGAAGGTCTCGGCGAAGTCCTCGCTGGGATGCGACTGCGCGTACCAGCCGGGCAGATGCAGGACGTAGTTCTTCGACCGCGGGTTGGGCTTGTAGTGGTCCGGGTAGGGCCGCGCGGGCGAGCCGAACACCTCGCGCCACCTCTTGCGACGGGACAGACCGTAGCCGTTGTCGATCGCGTGACCGACCTCGTGACGGAGCAGCCGAAGGCACTCCGCGCGGGACGACCCCTCCGCGTCGAGCATGTTCGTGCGCTCGAGCGCGACCAGCCTCGGGTGCGCGAGATAGAAGGGAATGGCCACCCCCGCGACGCCGTCGGGGCACGCCCACTCGTCGGAGAACCAGAAGTGAGGCTTGATCTCGAGCCCGCGACCCGCAATCTCGCCGCGAACGACCTCAATCCGTTCGGCCACCGGGCTGCGCTCGACGGCGATGTCGAGATCGCAGAGCCGAAGATCCAAGATCGCCTGCTCGGACATCCCGTCGAAGTCCGAGACCCGTCTTCGCCGCGCCACGACGCCGAGGATATCAGCCCGCGAGCAACTCTCGAACCAAAGAGAGTGTCTTGTGATCGAGTTCGTGGGTGCGATGGACGATGGTGCCGTCGCGATCGACGACGAGCAGCAGCGGCACGGAGCGAGTGCCCACCGCATCGGCGAAGTCGAATCGCGCGTCGATGTGCATGGGATAGCGGATCCCCGCTTCGTGGGCAAAGCGCGTCGCGAGCTGTGCGGACGGCCCCACGTGGATTCCCACGACGATCAGGTCGGTGTCCGCATACGCATCGGCGAGGCGGGCAATCTTGGGCATCGACGTCCTGCACGGCTCGCACCACGTCGCCCAGAGATCGATCACTGCGACGCGTCCGGCGATCGCCTCGGCGAGCGGCCGATCCTGCGCGCGCAGGGGCGCGACGGCGGCGAGACTCGGCAGGGACGCGGGCCGAGACTCGTCGCGAGGGGTCGCCGTGCTCGGCCCTGGCGTGCAGCCGAGCACGGCGAACCACGCGACGAGGAGCGCTTCAGAACGTTTGGGCATAACCGAGCGAGAACACGTTGACGTGAAGATTGTTGGTCCGGACGTAGCGGGAGACGCCGAGGTCGACCGCCTGCGCCCCCCCCGATCCCGCGCCGGGCGGGCGCAGGTACAAGACGCCCTTGATGCTCGGTTGATGGGCGTCGAAGCGCGCGAGATCGGAGTCGGCCGTCGCGAAGACGTCCGAGGGCGTCGCCTCCAGCACCGAGCGCTGCCACCACACAACCCCGCTCTGCCGGTGAAATCGATAGCCCAAGCGCACGTAGGCGCGTCGGCCCATCCACTGATAGGCCCACGCATCGATGGTGTGCGAGCGCAGCTCGAAGTCGTCGCGGTAGTGACGATACCGGGCCTTGAAGGTGGTGCGAGAGCGCGGAATGTTCTGCCCGATCTGGGCCGCGAGAGCGTGCCGAACTCGCCGGCGCGGCAAGTTCTCGCGGCGGCGGTTCGGACAGTCGTACGCCGCCCGCTGATCGGGGGCGTCGAAACATCCATACGTCGGCGCGTCCGCGACGTACAGCGAGTTCCACCCGTTCTCCAGCGTCCCCTGCTGGTAGGTCACCCCGTAGGAGAACATCGCCAGCGTCGTCGGAGACAGGACCTGAACGACCGAAAGGTTGTCGTTGAGCGCGAAACGGTAGCTCTGATCCTGGTTCCAGCCCCGCGGATGCAGATCGTCGAAGTAGTCGAAGACGGCGTTGACCGAGGCGGAGACGACCGTGTTGTCCTCGTTGAACGACCCGGAGTACCCGACGCCCCCGACCGCGGAGCGCCAGTGTTCCTCCACGTGGACCCCGTAGCGAAAAGACAAGGTGTCTTGCTCGGACGTGTCGACCGACGTCGTCACGTCGAGGGTCCCGGCTTCGTTGTAGCGCGAGGCCGACGACACCGCGTCCAGAGCGTCGGCCGAGGCCGCGGAGACCACGTCCACCGCCATCGTGACCGTGTGGGCGATGGCCGGGTTGGCCTGCCGAATGGTCACCATCCCCATTGGCTGCAGCACCTGCAGCCGCTCCGACCCGGGACCCTCGGGCGGACCGGCCTTGGACTGGTAGCCGCGACCGTCCTGATCGTAGAACGTCAGCCTCGCCCGGACCTGCTCGATGGAGGCGCGCTTGGGCGTCTGCTCGGCCTCACCGAGGATCTCAGCGTCGAGGGCTCGGTGCTCGTCGACCACGGGCGCGGGTGCCATCGCCAGGACGAGCGCGAGCGTGCCGAGCTCAGTTGCCACAAGCACAACCACCGCCCGCGGCCTGAGCGTCCCCACCCGCGGCGCCCTCCCGCGATCCGTGGAGCTTGCGCTCGGCCCGGGCTTCGAGGGGATCGTCGACCACCGCCATCGTTGGGTCTGCGAGCGCCTCCCGCCGGTTCTGTGGCACGGCCGCGCAGGATGACAGCACCACGACAGCGGCCAGCGGCAGGCACGAGCAGCGCATGTCCCTGTATAAACCGGGACGCCGAAGTCGGGCAATGGCGGCAGTTGGGGTAGGCTTGCGGGCGTCGATGGAGAGCCGTCTGCGAACATGGGTCCGACGCGTGACCCCGCCGGCCACCCGCGCACGCGTCCGGCGTGCGGCCGCCGACGTGCTCGAGCGGGTCAGCGAAGGTGCGCAGCGGCTGGGCCAGCTCGCGGAGAGTCTTCGCCCTGCCCTGCCCGCCGCGCCGACTCAGGACACGCCGCAGACGGTCGCGGTCACGCCCACGGTGCCCCCGCCACCGCCACCGCCGGTGCTCGCGCCCGAAGACCTGGGCTGGGCGCTGGCCCGACACGTGTCTAGCGCGTGGGGCGCCCTGGCCGATGTGGCCCTCGAGACGCCCCTGCGTGGCGACGACTACGACGCGGAGCTGGTTCGCCGCATGCGGATCGGCTCGCGTCGCCTTCGCTCGGCCCTCACCATCTTCGGACCCTGGGTCGCAAAAAAGCGCCGCCGACGGCTCGAGACCGCACTCAAGCAGATCACCTCCGCCCTCGGTCCACTTCGAGACCTCGACGTCGTCCTCGCCAACTTCGAGGCGAGCGCCGATCACGACGCACTTCGCATCGCCGCCGCCGAGCATGTTCGGGCCCAGCTCGCCGCACCGCATCGACGCGCCCGCAAGCGCGCCGCCAAGGCGCTGCGCGGGCTCGATCACGACGCCGTCGGTGCTGCGCTGGCCCAGGTGCGTCGGCAGATCGTCGAGCGGCTCACCGCTGACGCCGACATCCGTCCAGCCCTGCTGCAGGAGCTCGAGCGCTGCGTGACCGAAGCGTTCGACGAGACCCCGGTGCCCACGACGCTGGACGACCGAGAGGCCGTCCACGAGGTCCGCATCCTGGCCAAGCAGCTGCGCTATGTCCACGAGTGGATCAAGCCGGCGCTGCAGCACGCCCCGGGGCCCAAGCGGATGCTCAAGCGCGCCCAGAGAGCGGTCGGAGACACCCGCGACCTCGACCTGTTCGCGCAGCAGCTCTCCACGCAGCGGGACATCCTCGAAGCGGACGGCCAGGACACGCTCGCCACCGCGCTCGGCGGCTGGCACGACGAGATCATCGAGAAGCGAGCCCGCGCGGACCGCAAGGTCCTGCCTGCGCTCGCCAACCTGGACCCGCGCGCGCTGATCCGCCTGGACCACGACGCGCTTGGCGTGCCTCGCCCGACCTGAGAGGTCGGAGCCTCACGTACCTCGTCCCCCTGGCCGCGCACCGTCGCCGCGCTACGATCCGATCATCGTGTGGAGTGTTGGGACGATCGGGCGGCGACGAAGCGCGCGACCGCGCCTGCTCGGAGGCGGCTTCCGGCTCGGCGCCCTCGAGGCCGATGCCGCGTGCGAGGACGGCTACGACGACGAGCAGGATCACGACCGCTGCCGCGACTGCAAGGGCAGCGGCTGGTATGTCGGCTTCACCGAACGGCGCCACTGCCCAACCTGCGACGGCAGCGGTTTCCTCTAGGCGCCCGTGGTGAAACCCGGCGCGGCCCCTCGCTGCGGCCGACAGGTCGCCCTTCGCTTCCCCCCAAACGGGTGAGCCTCAGCGGTGGATTGCCGAGCGAGACTCAGCTCTGGAGCAAACGCCGGGCCGCGCCGGGCCGGAGCGGTCGACGGTACGACGCGTTGGAGCCCAGCGCCTCGGCCTCGTCCAGGCTGCGACCGGAGTCTTCCTCAGAGGACTCGACCTCCGAGGCCGCCGCATCGGGCGCGGCGCTGGCGGGCGTCCCGGACAAGAACGCCACCGCACTCCCGCCCAGCAGCACCCCTAGCAGGGTTCCCAGCGCGATATGGACTTTGAGGGACATGGGGGTTGGCGGTTCCTGTCCCAAGAACGACGCTCGATGGGTTTCGATTCCACCCCGGCCGATAAAAAAATGAACTCGACCCCTTTCGCGGCGCTTCAGAGCATCTCGACGCCCGGGGGCAGCGCGGCGAAGCGCCCGGAGACATCGACGCGGACGGAGGTGACCTCGCCGACTCGGCCATCGGCGCCATTTGCGCCGTGCGCACCGTCGGATCCATGGGGACCCGCGACCCCGGCCGGCGCGTCCTCGGCCGAGCTCTGACCGCCCTGCCCACCGGAACCCCCGCTGCCGCCCGCGCCTCCGAGTCCCCCGGGTCCACCGCCGACGTCGAGCCGAATCTGGCCCGCGAGCTCGGGAAATCGCTCGTCGACGTGCAGCGTGAGCCACCCGCCGGGTCCACCGGCGCCCCCGGCTCCGCCCGAGCCACCGGAGCCGCCCGCACCGCCGGCGCCACCGCGCAGCCCATCCCCTCCGTCTCCGCCCGGGCCACCCTCTCCACCCGGACCGCCCGGCCCGCCCTCTCCACCCGACGCTCGAAGCACGAACGTGTCGTGCGAGTCGAACATCACGCGGCCGCGCACGTCGCCGTCGAACTCGATCAACACCAGGTGCGGGTGATGCGGCGTACGCACCACGGTTGCCCACGCGCTGAGGCTCGGGCCCGCTGCTCCGGCGGTGCCCGAGCCCCCGCTGCCGCCCTCCGCCCCGGCCCCGCCCGCGCCCCCGGCTCGAGCCGAACCGGAGTCTGCCCCGGGTCGTCCCTTCCCTCCAGCCGCGCCCCCAGACCCGCTCGCGCCCGCCGCCCCGGCCCCACCAGCCTCTTGCACGCAATCGTAGCGCGGACGGAGGTTCAGCTGCGCCGCGTGGGTTGGGTCGGGCTCATGCACCACCTCGAGCGTGAACCCACCCACCGAGGCGAAGGGATCGAGCGCGGGCGTGAACCATCCGTGATCGTCGAAGCTTCCCTGCCCCGATCGGAGCGTGAACGTCTCGAAGCCGAGCTTGCCGCGGGCGCCCAACCCCGGCCGATCGCCCTCGTACGTCTGGGCGGTTCGGCTCTTGTCGCGCTCGACGTGCTCGAGACCGGCGACGATGGACAACTGCACCCGTTCACCTGGACACAGGGCAGCTGGGGCACCGACGAGCCCGACATCCATCGACACGATCCGCCACTTGGTCATGTCGATCGTCCGGTGTCCACCGAGGACACCCGAGGCGCCCATGACACCGCAGCCACCGAGCAGACAGCCCGCGACGATCCAAGCGCGACCAGACGGACCAGACGCCCGAAGCCTCATCCCCCGGAGCGGCCCTTCTGAGGGCGCGCGATGCTGTAGTTGTCCATCTTCACCCCCAGGGTCTTGCGAGAGATGCCTAGCAGCTTGGCCGCGCGCGTCTGGTTGCCCGCGCACTCCGCGAGTGCTGCCATGATGCGGGAACGTTCGTCTTGGGGGCCGTCGTCCGCGCCGGGCGTGAGACCCCCGACCAGCTCGGATGGGAACAGGTGCTCGGGCTCGATGGGCCCATCGCCGCACAGCACGACCGCGCGCTCGACGACGTTGCGAAGCTCTCGAATGTTGCCCGGCCACCGATGCCCTTCGAGTCGCGACAGCGCCGCCGCGCTCAGCGACGGCGCCGGCGTCCCCGATCGCGCCGCGGCCTGTTCGATGAAGGTGCTCGCCAGCTTGGGCAGCTCCCCCAACCGCTCCCGGAGCGGCGGAATGGCCAGCGTGATCCCGTTGAGGCGATAGTACAGGTCCTCCCGAAAGCCTCCGGCAGCGACCTCCTTTTGCAGGTCGCGGTTGGACGCGGAGACGAACCGAACGTCGATCGGGCGCGGCTGCAGGCCTCCGACCCGAAGCACACGGCGCTCCTCGAGGACCCGCAGCAGCCGCACCTGAGCATCCAGCGGCATCTCGCCAACTTCGTCGAGGAAGATCGTGCCGCCCTCGGCGGTCTCGAGCAGTCCAGGCTTGGTCTGCTTGGCTCCGGTGAATGCGCCCGCCTCGTGCCCGAACAGCTCGCTCTCGAGCAGCTGCTGGGACAACGCGCCGCAGTTGAGCGCCACGAAGGGACCACCCCTTGGGGACAGGTCGTGGATCCGGCGGGCGAAGACCTCCTTGCCGACGCCCGTCTCCCCGGTCAGCAGCACGCTGATCTCGCTACGCGCCACCCGCTCGGCGACGTCGGCGAGGCGGTGCATCGTGGTCTTCTTGTTGGCGCCCCCGCGTCCAGCGTCGAGCGCCCCCTGCACCACGACAGAAACACCGCCGAACTCGATCAGGTCGCCCGCATCGACCGCGACGCGAACGCCGCGCTCGATCTTTTGGCCGCCGACCTTGGTGCCGTTGCTGCTGCCGACATCCTCCACCTCGATTCCGTCGCCCACGTGCACGATCGCGTGACGGCGGGAGATCGAGTCGCTGTCGATACGGATGTCGGCCTCCTGCACCCGGCCCACCGCGAGGCTGCCCGAGGCTGGAAGCGCGACGGCTCGCACGTTGCCGTCTTCGAGGATGAGCAGGCGTGGACCCACGTCATCGCCGGACGAAGCCAGCGGCATCGTGGTCATCTGTCCGGGGCCGGGTTCGAAGACGCTCACGCGAACCCCAACAGTGTGCCAGGCTGGAGGTGTTGGGCCAATGCGCTCACGGCACGTCTTTTCCCGGCGCCCCCGGGGACTCCGGGGCCGACTCGGTGGACGGATCGCGCGCCCGCTTCACCCCGTCGAGCTTGGCGTCGTCGAGGGCCTGTTGGGCCGCCTGCACCTTCCGGTCGGCCTTGGTGCGCCCAAACTGGACCGCGTTGGCGTCGGCCTGCGCCCGCTCGGCATCGCGCCGCTTGCGCTTTCGCGCCCGGTTGAGATTGAGGACGTTGGCCACATGTGGATCCTAGCAGCGACAGCCTTGCGCGCGCACCCTCATGCCGCGCCCTCCCTACCGCGGCCGGCCCTGGAACGTTAGGATGCGCCGGCGCTACGGGCAGGGACATGGACAGACACTCGACGATCGTCTTCACCGCGCTCGCGCTCACACTGGGATGCAGCGATTCGACCGGCTCGGACGCCTTCAGCGGCGACGGGACCGGAGAGGATCCCACGGTCACCCCCACCGGTGACGACGGTGGCGGAAGCCCAGCGTCGAGCGCGTCGGACTCCACCAGCGCCGTGGTGGCCAGCTCGAGCGGCGCGGCCGACAGCAGCACCGGCGATGGGGAGATCAAGCTCGATGTCGGCGCGCCCACCGGTGGGCTCGGCCCCTGCGGCTGCGAGCTCGCCTACATCTGGATCGCCAACGCCGATCAGGGCACGGTCTCCAAGGTCAACGTGCGCACGCTCCAGGAGGAGGGCCGCTACATCACCCGGCCCGACGGCAACGGCAACCCCTCGCGAACCTCGGTGAACCTGTCGGGCGACGTCGCAGTCGCCAACCGCCACGGAGGGCTCACCAAGATCTACGCCCAAGAGGGTGACTGCCTCGACACCAACGGCACGCCCGGGATTCAGACGTCCAGCGGCGCCGGCGACATCCTGCCGTGGGGCGTCGAGGAGTGCGTCGCGTGGCACACCGAGTTCCCGACGACCAATCAGCGCCCGGTCGCATGGATCGCCGGTGCGGTGACGCCGGGGACCTGTGACTCCACCGATGAGAAGGTCTGGACCGTGTCCTCGGAGAACCCCGGCTTGGGACCGGGCACCGGCGGTGCTGGGGGCGTTCGCGTCTCCCTCGTCGACGGTACGTCGGGCGAGGTCGAAGACGAGATCATCGTCCCCGCGGAGGACTTCGACGGCGGGCAGCTCGGCGCGTACGGAGGTGCGGTCGACGCCGCAGGAAACCTCTACTTCGTGCACATGGGCGCGGTCTCGTTCGGGCCCAAGCTCGCACGGGTCGACATCGACACCCTGACGCACACGGTGTGGAACCTGCCCGCCGGCGTCGCGTCCTATGGCATCACGGTCGACCACAACGGCCGGGTCTGGATCTCCAGCACCCTGGGTTCGGGCGTCGCCCGCTTCGACCCGGACACCGAGACCTGGGACACCGTCGGCGGCTTCTCGAGCCTCGGCGGTCTGGCCGAAGGACCCGACGACTACATGTGGATCGCGGCGAGCATCGGTGCAGTCTCGGTGCACATCGATACGCTCGAGCGCGGGCCGACCTTCATTCCGCAGCAGGGCGGCGACGCCAAGGGCGTCAGCGTCGACATCGACGGCTACGTCTGGGTCGTCAACGACTGGGCCTGGAAGATCGACCCCGCGACCGGGCTCGATGTCGGATCGTACAACGGCTTGAGCAGCCCCTACACCTACTCGGACATGACCGGGTATGCCTTGGGCAACGTCACCTGCCCGCCCGAGGGCTGACCCGCAGCCGCCCACCCGATGGAACGACTGCGACGCCTCGCCGGCTTGTGGAGCTGGCTCCCCGCATTCCGAGCCGTCGCCGAGACGCAGCACCTGCCCACCGCCAGTGCCGAGCTCGACGTCAGCGCGAGCGCTCTGTCACGCACGATACGCCTGCTCGAGTCCGACCTGGGCATGGCCCTCTTCGAGCGTGAGGGGCGACGCATCGTGCTCAACGAGGCGGGGGAGCGGTTCCTGGTCGCGGTGCGAGACGCGATGCGGCTCGTCGATGACGGGATCGCCACGATGGGCACGTCGAGTCCGATGGGCCCGGTCCACATCGCCAGCGAGAACGCGATCACCGACATGGTGCTCGAGCACGCGGTGTCGCTCGCCTGCATGGAGTTTCCGGGGCTGATCCCGCACGTGCGCGAGGGGAGCTCCGATGACGGGCTGGCGCTGCTGCTTCGAGGGGACCTCGACGTCGTGCTGACCACCGCACCCCGCTCGGATCCGAACCTCGTCCGGGTCCCGCTGGGCTCCATTGCGACCGGTGTGTTCGCCCCCGCCGGGCATCCCGCTGCCGCGGGCGCGGGCTTCGATCCAGGCTCGGTTGCCTTCGTGCTGTGGGGACGAGACGCCGACGGCGCAGCTGCAGACGGCTGGCCTGCCTCGCGACCTCGCACCGCCGCGGCCGTCGTCGCGCGGGCAGACACCGCGATCTCCCTGGCCCAGCGAGTCGGCGCGGTCGTGGTCGCCCCCGCGCCCCTGGCCCAAGACGCGGTGGATCGGGGTTCACTGATCGCGCTGGCGGTGGAGGGTCTGCAGCCGGTCGCCGTCTACGCGCTGCACCGGCGCAGCCTGATGACCGGCGGCCGGGCGGAGACGATCGTCGAGCACGCACGCTCAGCGATAGCCCTCCGCCTGCAGTGAGAACAGGCGCGCGTAGCGGCCCTGCGCCTCCATCAGGTCCTCGTGCGACCCCTGCTCCACGACGCGGCCGCCGTCGAGCACCACGATCCGATCCGCCATGCGCACCGTGGAGAAGCGATGCGAGATGAGAATGGTGATCCGCGTGCCGGCGGCCCTGCGCACGTGCTCGAACACCGTCGCCTCGGCTTCGGCGTCCATCGCCGCGGTCGGCTCGTCGAGCACGAGGATGTCGGCCTCCTGACGCATGAAGGCCCGCGACAGGGCGACCTTCTGCCACTGCCCCCCGGACAGCTCGCGTCCGCCGCGAAACCAGCGCCCCAGCTGCGTCTGATAGCCGTCGGGCAGCTCGTCGATGAACGTGTCGGCCATCCCCTCCGCCGCCGCGTCCTGCCAGCGTTCTTCGTTCTCGAAGTGGTCGACATCGCCGGCGCCGACGTTCTCTCCGACGAGCATCTGGTAGCGGGCGAAGTCCTGGAAGATGACGCCAACCCGTCGACGCAGCGCCGCGTCGTCCCACGCCCGCACGTCGAGTCCGTCGATGAGGACGCGGCCTCCCTGAGGCTCGTAAAGCCGCGTGAGCAGCTTGATCAGCGTGGTTTTGCCCGAGCCGTTCTCGCCGACCAGCGCCAGCGCCTCCCCCGGCTGCACGTGCAAGCTGACGTCGTGCAGCGCGTCCGCGGTGGCGCCGGGGTAGCGGAAGGTGACGTGCTCGAGGCGAATGCCGTCGTCGGGCGAAGGGCCCTCGCTGCGCCCCGGAGGCCGCGCGGGAACGTCTTGCTCGAGGTACTCGTAGAGGTTGGAAAGATAGAGGTTGTCCTCGTACATGCCCCCGATGGACCTCAACCCGGCGGACACCGCCGACTGCCCTTGCTTGAACAGCAGCAGGTACATCGTCATCTGGCCCAGCGTGATGTCGCCCAAGATCGCCGCCCGCGCGATCCAGGCGTAGGCGGCATAGAAGGCGAGCGTGCTGAGCAGACCCAGCAAGAAGCCCCACAACCCCCGACGCAGCGTCAGCGAGCGGTCCTCGCCGAAGAGGGTCTCGAAGATGGCCTCATACCGCTCGAGCAGCATCGGACCCAGGCCGTACAGCTTGACCTCCTTGACGTAGTCCTCTCGCGCCAGGACCGTCTCGAGGTAGCTCTGCTGCCGCGTTTGTGGCGAACGCCATCGAAACAGGCGGAACGCGTCCCCCGAGAACTTGGCCTCGGCCACGAACGCAGGCAGGCCGGCCCCCACGAGCACGGCGACCGCCCACGGGGAGTACTGCCACAGCAAGCCCGCGAAGCTGGTCAGCGCAATCGCCTGCTGGCCCAGGCCGAAGGTGCGAAGGACCAGCGACAGCGGACGCGACGAGGCTTGCCGACGGGCGCGGGTGAGCTTGTCGTAGAACTCGGAGTCCTCGAAGTGCTCCAGGTTCAGCGTCAGCGCCTTGCGCAGGATCATCACGTTGACCCGATGACCGAGCATCGCGCGCAGCAGCGACTCGCAGACCGACAGGCCGCGTTGCACCCCAGCGAGCGCCGCGACCAGCCCCAGCTCCACCAACACCGCCCGCAGCGCCGGCGCCAGGTCGATGCCGCCGGCCTGGTCGCGCGCCGCCGCGCCCGCGACCACGGCATCGACGATGACCTTGCCCACGTAGGCGATGCCCGCCGGCAGCACGCCGCCCAGCAGCGTGAACACCACCAGCGCGACCGTCAGCCACCGCGACGTGGACCACACCAAATCGACCGCGCTCCGGCTGTAACGAAACACCGAGAGGTAGCCCTTCACGCCCGGGGGCGACTCGTCGGGCGGTGGGGTCGTTCGGCTCAAGGCCTCCCATCATGCCCCGGCGCACGCCGATGGCAACCCGCCAAGTGGGTAGCGCATGCTCCGGGTCGGGCCGGGCCGGGCCGGGCCCGAGACCGGGCTAGTGCGGTACCGACGACACCACCGCATCTCCGCGCCGCGCGACCAGCCGACGCAGCTCGCGGAGGGAGAATGGCTTGAGGATCTGCTCGTTGTCGATCGACTCCAGGAACGCGCGCGCGCTGGGGGTGAACGCGCCGCCGGTCATGAAGACGAATCGCCCCGCGAACTCCGGCCGCGCACGCCGAACGCGGGCGAAGACGTCCATCCCCGACACCTCCGGCATCATTACGTCGCACAGCACGAGGTCGAAGTCCGATGTTCCGCACAGCTCCACCGCGTCGCGCCCCGAGCTGGTCACCGTGACGTCATGGGTGCGAAGCGCTCGCTTGATGCCGTCGCAGACCAAGGGCTCGTCGTCCACCACGAGGATGCGCATGTTGCTGCCCGAGTCCGGAACGGGCCGGCTGCTCCGCGCGCCCGTGCGCGCTTCGACCACGTCGAGGTCCGCGGGCAGCGTGACGGTGACCGTCGTCCCTCGCCCGACCTTGCTCTGCACCCGCAGGGATCCGCCCGAGCGGGTCACGATACCGTGACAGATCGAAAGCCCCAGCCCGGTCCCCATCCCCTGGGGTTTGGTGGTGAAGAACGGATCGAAGATCCGATCGACGATCTCGGCCGGAATGCCGCTGCCGGTATCGCTCACCGAGACCTCGACGTTGCCGTCCTCGGTCAGCCGGGTCCGCACCTCGATGAGGTTGTCCTGCGCAGCGTCCTCGGGGATCGAGTGCGCCGCGTTGACGAGCAGGTTGACGAACACCTGGGTCAGCCGCCCTTCATGCCCCCGAACCGCCGGGACCTCGTCGAAGAAGCGCTTGAGCGTCGCGCGGTGCTTGATCTCGTTGCGCGAGATGTCGACGGCGACGTCGAGGACCGCGTGCACGTCCAGCGCCCCATCGGGCTCGCCGTCCTCGGTCCGCGAGAAGCGCTTGAGGTCACCGACGATTCGGCGCACCCGGTGGCTGCCATCGAGCGCGTCCGAGAGAATGGCCGAGAAACGCTGCGCGAGCACGGGGTCGAGCTCGCCCTCGGCCCCACCGACCGACTCCTGCATCAGCTCGAGGTTGGTGATCACGTAGGCCAAAGGGTTGTTGATCTCGTGTGCCACGCCGGCGGCCATCGACCCGACGGACGCAAGACGGTCGGCCTGCTGCAGGCTGGCCTGAAGCTGACGGTGCTGCGTGATGTCCTCGAGCAGGGTGAACAGCGCGCGCTCCCCCTGGTACACAGCTGACGTCGCAGGGATGCAGCGGACGATGCACACCGCACCGTCGATGCGACGGAGGTCCATCTCCATCGGCGGAGGCGGCACCTGCGTTCGCGCGAAGCGTGCGGAGCGACGCGCGACGACGTGTTGGTACTCCGGCTGGGCCAGATCGACCATCGACGTGCCCAGCAGCGCCGCGGGGCTCGTCCCGAACGTCCGGCTCGCCGCCGCGTTGGCGTAGACGATGACCCCGTCGCGTTCGGCGACGACGCCCAGCGGCGCTCGCTCGATGACGCGACCGAAGTCGGCCTCCGACCGGGCCAACGCTTCACGAGCCGCGCGGTGCCGAGCGTCGCTCTCGAGTCGGCGCTGCGCGATGCGAACCCGCGTGTTGAGCAACGCCACGTGGACGGGCTTGGCGATGTAGTCGTCCGCGCCGGCATCGAGCACCGCGGCGAGGTCCTCGGGCGTGTCGCGGCCGGTCACGACGAGTACGTAGGGGCGATCGCCACCGGGCAATCCGCGAATCTTGCGGCACAGCTGCAGACCGTCCATCTCGGGCAAGACCCAGTCGACCACCATGAGGTCGAACGGCTGCCGGACGTGCTCCATCAGCGCCAGCTCGGCGCGGTCGAACGCCGTGACGTCCAGGCCCAGCGCTTCGAGGGCGACCTGGAGGCGCGCCCGCTGGGCACCGTCATCTTCGACGAGGAGAGTCCGCATGGCCAAGGAGAAACGGCACGCACGCGCCGTGCCTGGATCATACGGCACCCACCGCCGCGCGCGTGCACAAACCTGTGCCCGATCGCGTCCGATCGCGTCCGATCGCGTCCGAACGCGGTCCGCTCGCGCAGCGAAACGCGGCCGGCCGTCCGTCCTCTCGTTTAGACCGGCCGCATGCGGCGATAGGCGGCGAGGTGCTGGAGTGCGCGCCATCGGTTGCCGAGCCGCTCGTACACCCGCGATGCGTTGAAGTGGGCGTCGGCGAGCTCTGGATCGGCGTCGAGCCCTCGAAGGTAGGCAGAAACGGCGTCCTCGTCGCGACCGAGGTCCTCGAGCGCTTCGCCCAGATGCACCCAGGTGTGCGCGGCATCAGGTCCGTGCGCCTCCGACTCCTCGCACCTCAGCGCACGTTCGAACGACTCGACGGCGCGGTCGGCTGCGCCGCGCAAGACGTGCAGCTTCCCGCTCTCGACCCACGCGAGGGCGTCACCGGGATGCACCCGCAGGTGCAGCCCCAGCAGCACCCCAGCGCGCGCGAGCTCCCCCCGGTCGCGTGCGCGGACGAAACCGGGCCAGGTGGGGACCCACGCCAGCGCACCGGCCGATGCGCCGGGCGAAGGCGCTACAGCGTCGAGATCCAAGATCGATTGGCCCGTGCGGGGATCGAAGGCGCCGGCGGCGTCGACCAAGACCACCGACCCGCCGATCAGGCGAACCCGATGCTCCGTGGTCGCGCCGCGCAGGGCCCGGGCGATCCGGGCGGGGGCGACCCCAGGTGCTCGAAGCAGCGCGCGCATCCGGCTGACTTCGCTCCAGGCATACCGATGCGCGCCGGACTCCCGCGTCGAGGCCAGCCAGCCTCGGGCCACGTAGCGGCGGATCGTGGAGGCCGAGACGCCGCACAGCCGTGCAACCTCGCTGGTTCCGAATCCGGCAGCCGGACCGGATGCCTCACGACCCATCCGCGGCCTCGTCGCTGCGGCCCGCCGCCGAGTCCGACCCCGGCGCCGCCTCGGCCACGGGCGCGGTCCCGGCCATGCCCAAGCTCTCCTTGAGCGCCGCCATCAGGTCGATCACCTGCGACTTGGGGCTCGCCGCGGGCGCTTGCGTGATGTCTTCGCCATCGACCTTGCGCGCGATGAGGGCCTCGACCCGCGCCCGAACCTCGTCGGTGTAGCGGTCGGGGTTGAAGTCCGCACCGGCGCTCTGCTCGATCAACCGCATCGCCAGCTCGAGCTCGGCGTCATCGACGGCGGCCTCGGGAATGTCCACCTCGGCGACGGGCCGGACCTCGACAGGATAGTGCAGCTGCTGCAGGATCAGCCCCTCGGGGATCGGGCGCACCAGCACCAGGTACTGCTTGCCGCGCGCTGCATACTTGGCCAGCGCCACCAGGCCGGTCTTGCGCAACGCGGCCGCCAGCAGGTGGTAGGCCCGCGCCGCGCCGCCATCGGGGCGAAGGTAGTAGGACTTGGCGTAGTAGACCGGATCGACCTGCTCGATGGGAACGAACTCCGTGATGTCGATGCCTCCGGTGGACTCTTCCTCGACCGCCTTGAGCTCGTCGGGCGTGAAGGTCACGAACTGTCCCTTGGCGAACTCGTAGCCCTTGACCGTCTCGCTGCGCGGCACGACCTCTTCGTCCTTGGGACAGAAGAACTGCTGCCGAACCCGGGTTCCGCAGGCTTCGTGCAGGGTGTTGAACCGGATCGCGTCCGATGGAGAGACCGACGGGTACAGCTTGACGGGGATCGAGACGAGCCCGAAGGCCACCGTCGCCGACGAGATGGCACGAACGGGCATGGTGGCCATAGTATCGGAGGACAGCCCGTGGCCGAAAACTCCGACGATGAACGCAGCGCCGTCCCCGGTGAACTGCGGACCTACCGCGCCAAGCGCAGCGCGGACCGGACCCACGAGCCCTACGACGGCGAGACGGCCGCCGCGGCGCGGGCCCAGCCCGACGCGCCGGGACACTTCGTCATCCAGCAGCACGCCGCCCGCAGGATGCACTGGGACCTGCGGCTGCAGTTCGGGGCCGTGCTGCGTTCATGGGCCGTCCCGCGGGGTCCCTCGCTCGACCCCTCCGTCAAGCGTCTCGCGGTCCGGACCGAAGACCACCCGCTGGACTACATCCACTTCGAGGGCGTCATCCCCGAGGGCAACTACGGCGCCGGCGCCATGATCGTCTGGGACCGCGGCACCTGGACCCCGCTGGAGCCGATCGAGGCCGGCCTGGCCAAGGGCAAGCTCCTCTTCGAGCTGCGCGGCCACAAACTGCGCGGCGCGTGGACGCTGGTCAAGACCAAGGGGGGCGACAAGACCCACGGGGACGACGCCTGGTTGCTGATCAAGAAGCCGGACGCCGCCGCGGCCGCAGGAGCCGCCGACTTCGACCCGCACTCGATCCTCTCGGGGCTGACCGTGGAGGAGCTGCGCGACGGGCAGGACCGCGCCCGCGCCGTTCGAGAGGCCATCGTGGGTCACGTGCCGCGCAGCACCGTGGACGTGCACACCCTCGCGCCCATGCTCGCGACCGCGCGTGACGATGCCTTCGACGACCCCGGCTGGGTCTACGAGCTCAAGTACGACGGGTATCGCCTGCTGTGCGGCAAGAGCGACGACGGCGTCGTCTTGCGCTACCGCAGCGGCAAGGACGCGACCGCGGCCTTCCCCGAAATCCGTCGCGCCCTGCAGGCACTTCCGTTCGGCCGCTTCGTGCTCGATGGGGAGGTGGTCGTGTTGGACGACGACGCCCGGCCCAACTTCGGGCGGCTGCAGAAGCGAGCGATGCTCGGCCGGGGCCTGGACATCGAGACCGCGACCGGCGAGCACCCCGTCACCCTCTACGCGTTCGACCTGCTGGGCTTCGACGACTACGACACGCGCCCGCTGCCGTTGACGCAGCGCAAGGCCCTGCTTCGCCAGCTTCTCCCGCCCGCGGGTGTCGTCCGCTACACCGAGCAC
Organism: uncultured bacterium; assembly: GCA_963761755.1. Taxonomy (GTDB): domain Bacteria; phylum Myxococcota_A; class Polyangia; order Nannocystales; family Nannocystaceae; genus CAJXVA01. The sequence goes on along the minus strand of CAVXIC010000008.1, from coordinate 242,608 downwards.
ATCGCCGCGCATGGGTGCGCCCTGATGGAGGAGGTGCGCCGGCTCGAGGTCGAAGGCATCGTCGCCAAGCGGGCTGATTCTGCCTATCGCCCCGGGCGTTCGGAGGCGTGGCAGAAGGTTCGGATCAGCCGCACCGACGACTTCGTCATCGTCGGATACACCCTGCCCAAGGGTGGACGTCCAGGGCTGGGTGCGCTGGTCCTGGGCGCCTACGACGGGCAGACGCTGCGATCGGTCGGACGGGTCGGCTCCGGATTCTCCGAGGAGACCCTGCGCGCGCTCAAGACCACCCTGGACGCCCACGCCTGCGAGGCCCCCGCGGTCGAAGGCGATGACCTACCGCGGCGAGACGTCGTCTGGGTTGCGCCGCGTCTGGTGGCCGAGGTCCGCTACAAGCACCGCACGCAGTCGGGCACGCTGCGGCACCCGGTGTTCGTGCGGCTGCGCGACGACAAGCCGCCGCAGGACTGCACGGTCCAGGGCGAGCGCGAGCGCGACCGAGGGGAAGCCGAGCCCGAGCCCGCCCAGCCCGACCCCACCGCGACCCACGCGTCCACCCCGGTCGCGGCCGCGGTTGCGCTCACCAATCCGGACAAGGTGTTCTGGCCCACCGAGGGCTACACCAAGCGCGACCTCTTCGAGTACTACCGCGACATCGCGCCCTGGCTGCTGCCCTACCTTCGCGACCGACCCCTGGTCCTGACCCGCTTCCCCGACGGCATCGACGGCAAGTCGTTCTTTCAGAAGAACGCCCCCACCCACGCGCCGCAGTGGCTGCGCACCCGGATGATCTGGAGCGAGCACGCCCAGCGCGAGATCCACTACTTCGTCGTCGATGACCTCGATGCCCTGCTCTACATCGCCAACCTGGCGACGATACCGCTGCACGTGTGGGGCTCCCGCCTCGCCGCCCTGCAGCATCCGGACTGGGCCATCCTCGACCTCGACCCCAAGGACGCGCCCTTCGCCGACGTGGTCCGCATCGCCGCGCACCTGCACGAGCTGTGCGGGCAGCTCGGGCTGCCGCACGTGCTCAAGACCAGCGGCGCCACCGGGCTGCACATCCTCGTTCCGCTGGGCGGGCAGTGCACCTACGCGCAGTGTCGCCTGCTCGCCCAACTCCTGGCCCAGGTCACCGTCGCGGCCCTGCCCGAGATCGCGACCGTGCACCGCTCGATGCGGGCCAGGGGCGGCCGCGTCTACATCGACGCGCTTCAAAATGGCCACGGACGGCTCCTGGTCTCTCCGCTGTGCGTCCGTCCCCGTCCCGGCGCCCCGGTCTCGATGCCGCTTCGGTGGGACGAGTTGGGCCCCGATCTGGACCCCGCTGCCTACACCATCACCAACGCCCGCGCCCGGATGGAGTCGCTGGGGGTCGATCCGTTCGCCCTGGTCCTGGGCGCCCGCCCCAACCTGCCCGCGGCGCTCGACGCCCTGACCCGATTGCTGCAATCCTCGGGCGGATGAGCGCCGAGTCCGTGTCGTTCCCTGGGCATCCCAACCGCCCGGACGTCGAGGCGCTGTGGCTGCGGCCGCGGGGCGCAGCGGCGGTGTACGTGCTCGCCCACGGCGCGGGCGCGGGCATGGAGCACCCGTTCATGGGTGCGATGGCCCAGGCCCTCGCGCACCACGGCGTCGCGACGCTGAGGTTCATGTTCCCCTACATGCAGGCAGGATCCAGACGTCCCGACGCGGAGTCGATTCTGCGCAGCACGATTGTGGCCGCCATCGCCACGGGCGTGAGCCGGGCGCGAGGGCTGCCCGTCTTCGCCGGCGGCAAGTCCATGGGAGGCCGGATGACCTCCCGCGCGGCGGCCGAAGACGGCCTGCAGGGGGTGTGTGGGCTCCTGTTCCTGGGATTCCCCCTCCATGCGGCCGGCAAGCCGTCCGATGATCGTGCTGCGCATCTGTTCGATGTTCAGCTCCCGATGCGCTTCGTCCAAGGGACACGAGACCGACTCGCCTCCTTGGATCTGCTGCGCCCGGTCCTCGACGAGATCGGTGCCCGGGCAGAGCTGGACATCGTCGAGGGCGGAGACCACTCGCTCGCCGTCCCCAAGCGCTCGGGCCTCTCCGAGCAGGAGGTGCTCGATGGGGTCGCGGAGCGAATCCGTCGGTGGATCGACCGGACGAATCACGACCTCCGGTGACGCGAGCCCCAACCGCAGGGCCGCCGCTGCTATAGTTCGCCTCCCCTGCTCGCTGGGGGAGAGGACGAACGCACGTGGCCGGAGGTCGAGGGGAGCACACAACGCCAACATCAGCCGACGACCCCTTGGGGCAGTCGTTCGCCGCGGCACTGGCCGCGGTCGAGAACAACCCTGCGAACGTGGAGGCGTGGGACCACATCGAGTCGCTGGCCGACAGCCTCGATCGCCCCGACGAGGTCGGCGTGGCGTACCGCGACGTGCTGACCGGCGACATCGACGGCGACACCTGGAAGGTCCTGGCCCCGCGGGCGGCCCGTTTCCACGAGGAGTGGTTCGGCGACAGCCCCAACGAGATGATGGGCGTGCTGCGGCCGATCCTCGACAGGGACCCGACCGCGGACTGGGCGTTCGAGCGCCTGCTGCTGGTGCTGACCAACGCCGAGCGGTGGGATGACCTGCTCGACCAATACGACCACGCGCTTCAGCACACCCGCGAGACCAAGGCGCGGGCGCGGCTGCTCGACGACGCCGCCCACACCGCCAAGGACTTCGCGAAGCGGCCCGGACGCGCCGTCGACTACATGCAGCTGCAGCTCGAGCTCGACCCGGGCAACCTCAAGCTCGCGCTCAACATCGAGCGCCTCCTCGCCCGGCAGAACCGGTGGGAAGACCTCGTCGAGCTGTGGCAGAACCGCCTGCCGGAGCTGCCCGGACCCGAGGCTCGCACCGCCCGTCTGCGCGTCGCTCAGATCTCGCTCGACCACCTCGAAGCCGCCGGGCCCGCGCTCGACGAGCTCCGCACGCTGGTCGACGAGTCACCCGGTCACCCCGAAGCCTGCGCCGAGCTCGAGAAGCTGCTGCGGGCCGACACCTTCTCCGACACCGCGCGCCTCGAGGCGCTGGCGCTGCTGCGCACCAACTACCAGGTCGCCAGCAAGCCCGAAGCGCTCGTCGACGCGCTGGCGTCGGCCCTCACCTTCGCCACCGGCGCGCAGCGCATCGCCCTGCTCCGTGAGGCCGGGTCGGCGCAGGCCATCCTCGCCCGCGACGACGAGGCGCTGGAGCTGTACGCCACCTTGCTGGCCGAGGAGCCCAACGACGCGGACGCGCGCCGCCAGCTCCGAGAGATTGCCCGCCGCTCGGAGCTTCACGCGGCCCACGTGGACGCGTTGGTCGCCGCCGCAGCCGCGGCCGAGCCCTCCCAAGCCGCGGCCCTGTACACCGAGGCCGCTTCGGTCGCCAAGAACCGGTGCGACGATCCGCAGCGGGCCGTGGCGCTGTTCGGCGAGGTCGTCGCGCGCAGCGACGCCGACGCCACCATGGCCCTGAGCGCCGCACACCAGCTCAACGAGCTGTTGGCGGCCTCCGGGGAGACCGCCGCGCGCATCGACGTGCTCGAGAAGCTCGCCAGCCTCGAATCCACGCCCGTCGTTCGGCGCGCGGTGCTGGGCGAGGTGGGGCGCCTCTCGGACGAACTCGACCAGACCGACCGGGCCCTGGCGGCCTACGATGCCCGACGCCGGGCCGACCCCGAGGACTCCGAAGCCCTGGACGCGACGATCGAGCTGCTCGAGAAGCGCGAGCGCTGGGCCCCGCTGTGCGATGCCCTTGCTCAGCGCGCCAAGTCGACCTCCGTCCACCAGCAGCGTCGCGCCGACCTGATCCGGCTCGGACGCGTCCAGGAGAGCCAGCTCGACGACATCGGCGCGGCGATCGACATCTGGCTTCAGGTTCGCGAGGAGTTCGGCGATGAAGCCGAGACCATCGGCGCGCTCGATGGCTTGATGGCGACCGCGATGCGGTACGCCGAGCTCGCCGAGATTCTCGACGACGCCGCGGCCACGCGTCGCCTCGGCGCCGCCAAGCTGCTCAGCCGTCTGGGTGAGCTGCATCGGCTGCACCTGGACAGCGCCGAGCCGGCGACCGGCTTCTACGCGCAGGCGCTGGCGGTCGAGCCGCACGATGCGACCGCGCTCGCCGGTCAGGTTGCACTCCTGGACGTCGCCGATGTCCGCGGAGCCGCGGCCGAGTCGTTGGCATCGGCCTACCGCGAGACCGGCAAGTGGGACCTGCTGCTGAAGCTGGTCGACGTCCGGGTCTCCGAGTCCGACGACCGCTTCTCCGCGGTCGAAGTCCTTCGCGAGGCTGCGCGCCTGTACGAGCGCCGGTCCGGCAACATCCCGGCGGCCCTCGATGCAATCGCGCGCGCCCTCGTGGCCGACCCGGACGCCGTCGCCCTGGAGGCCGAGCTCATGCGGCTGGCCGAAGACAGCGAGCACTGGGCCCGCGCGGCCTCGGCACTCGAAGAGGCCGGCGGTCTGGCGGGATCCCCTGCCCGCGCGGCCGCACTGTTTCGCCGCGAAGCCGCCGTGCGCCAAGACCACCTCGGTGACGCTCCGGGGGCTGTCGACGCCCTCGCGCGCGCCAGCGAGCTGCAGCCCAACGACCTGCCGATCCAGCGCGCAATCATCGAGGCGAGCGCGCGCGCGGGCACCTGGGAAGCCGCCGCGGCGGCCGCGATGGGCATCTGCGGCGCCCGCGAGCTGCTCGATGAGGACGTGCTCGTCGCCCTGGCGCAGGCCGCAGACGTCACGGACGGCTGGACACCCCTGCTCGCGGCGCTCGACGACGCGCTCGCAGACGTCTCGGGCCTGCCCACCGCGGTGGCCCGCGATCTCTACGCGCAGGTTGGACGCTGGCACCTCGAGAACCGCGATGACCTCTCGGCGGCCGAGACCTCCGCTCGCAACGCGCTGGGCTTCGCCGCAGGACACCGGCCCACGCTCGAGTTCCTCGCGGACCTCCAGCGGCAGGTTCCCGAAGCCTCGGTGGGCGACGAGCCGCCCCTTTGCGGCACCTTGCTGGCCATCGACGCGATGTCCGACCGCAACCTGGACCCGCTGACCGAGGCCGCGGAGATCGCCCAAGCCGCCGAGGCCAACCCCGAGTTTCGCCGATCGCTCCTGTCCTCGCTGTACCGCAAGTCCGCGCGCCTCATGGCCGCTGCCGAGCCGGTGTTGGGGACGCGAGAACCCAAGGAGGTGGTCACGTGGGCACTCGAGGCCCTCGTCGCGCTGGACGCCTCTGCGGGCCGGCACGCCGACGCGATCAAGGCGCTGGCCGCCGCCGCGCAGATGCCCCTGCCCAAGCAAGCCGTCGCGCAGCTCCGCCTTCGCGCCGCCCGCCTGTGCGCCGAGCATGGAGACCGGCCCCAGGCGATCGAGCTGCTCTTCCGGGTGCTCGATACGCGCGACGATCTCGCGCTGGTGTGCGAGCTGGCGCAGCTGTGCGAGGCCGAGGACCGCACGCTCGCCGTGCTACAGCTTCGACAGCGCGAGCTCGAACTCACCGACGATTCCGCGCGAAAGCTGGAGCTGCGCCTGTTGCTCTCCAGACTGGTCGGCGAAGTCGAGGCCAAGAGCGGCCGCGTGCAGAGCCTGCAAGAGAACCTGGCGCAGCAGCCCGGTCACCCCGAGACCATCGCGGCGCTGACCGACGTACTCACGGCACGCGGGGAGCTCGAAGCGCTCGCGTCCATCTTGGAGACCCAGGCGCAGACCCTCGAGGGCCTCGGCGACGAGCCGGGCTCGGCCAAACTGTGGGGAGACCTCGCCGAGCTCGTGCAAGACGCCTTCGGCGACGCCGCTGCGGCGATCGTCGCCCTGGGCCACGTCGTCGAGCTCGCGCCGACGGTCGAGGCACTCGATCAGCTCGCGCGCCTGTATCTGCAGCAGGAGGAGCCGGCCAACGCGGCCAACGTCCTGCGTCGCCGCATCGAACACACCGACGCGGGCGCGCGCGTGCCCGTCATGCTTCGACTCGCGCGAGCCGAGATCGCCGCTGGCGCCGAGCCCGACGCCGCCCGGACCCTGCAGGCCGCCTTCGACGAGGCGCCCAACCACGCCGAGGTTCGCAAGCTGCTCATCAAGCTCTACCGCGACCGCAAGCAGTGGGCTCCCCTGGCGCACACCCTGACGGTCGCCTCTGCGCACGTCAGCGATCCCGACAACCTGCTCGCCTACGCGCGCGAAGCCTCGGAGCTGTACCACGATCGCCTCGGCATCCCTGCCGAGGCCGTCACCATCCTCGAGCGCGCGCACGCGCAGCACGGGGACGACCGCGACCTCACCGCTCGGCTGGCCGCCAGCCTTCGCGCCGCCGACCGGACCGACGATGCCCGCGCGCTGCTCGAGCAGCTCATCGCCTCGTTCGGGCGACGGCGCTCGGCCCAGCGCGCCGCGGCGCACCTGGAACTCGCCCGCGTGGCCGGGGCCCAGGGGGACATCGAGCTGGCGACCGACCAGCTCGAGCTCGCCTCGGGCATGGACGCCAACAACCCCGCGATCCTGCAGACCCTCGCCGAGACGGCGCGGGACAGCGGTCAGTACGAGCGCGCCGAGCGGGCCTATCGAAGCCTGCTCATCGGGGCCCGACGCCACGCACCCGACCCCGATGAGGATCGCGGCCCGCGGTCCGCAGGGGATGGACGCATCGGGAGCGCCGAGGTTCGCTTCGAACTCAGCTGCATCGCGCGAGAGCGCGGCGAGCAGGATCAAGCCCAAGAGCTCATCGAGTCGGCGATGGAGGCCCTCGGCGAGCGGCCCGAGGAAGGCGTCCACTTCGCGGCGAGGCTGCGAGAGGTCGGCGAACACGACCTGCTGCGCCGCGTGATCGAGACCCGGCTGCAAGCCGCCGACACCCCGCGGGTGCGGGCGACCGTGCTCGGCGAGCTCGCGGACCTTCAGGCCGACCACCTCGGCGATCCCGCGGCGGCCCTGGACTCCCGGCTGCAGGCCATCAAGGCCGACCCCGGCAACCCGAAGAACCACGACGAGGCCAAAGACCTGGCCGAGTCGCTGGGCGACCCCGAGCGCTACGTGAGCGCCGTCGAGTCCCTGCTGGACAAGGCACGGCGGACGACCGACGCCTACGTGCGCTGCGAGCTGCTGCTGCGCCTCGCGGAGGGGACGCAGATCGTCCGCGACGACGCGAAGGTTGCCTCGGAGCTGCTGCGAACCGCCGAAGATCTCGGCGTCCGCGAAGTCGACGTATGGCGGGCCGGCGCACGAATCGCCGGAGCACGTGGTGACACCACGACCCAGATGGCCTACCTCGAGAAGCTCGCCGAGCTGGGTGAGGACGTCGACGAGACCCGCGCAGATGCGCTCTACCGCATGGCAGAGGTGCACCTGGCCTCCGGAGACATCTCCGACGGACGTCGTGCGCTCGAGGATGCGCTCGAGATGACCCCGCGCCCCGAGAGGGCCAGTCGCATTCTGGCCCGGGCGACGGCGGCGGAGGATACCCCCGTCGAGCTTCTCGCGCTGTACGAGCGGGTCGCTCGGACCACCCAGGACGACCGCATCGTGCTCGACGCGCTGGAGCGGGCTGCCGCGCACCCCGACACCGAGCCCGAGACCGTCGAAGAAGCGGTCAAGCTCGCCGGTGCGCTCGGCGAGGGTGAGCGCACCCGGGCCCTGATGCACCGCGCGGTCGACCTGGCCGCCGGCACGCTCGAGGGCGTGCGCAGGGCCGACTGGGCGCTCCTGGGTCTCGCCCGAGGCGCGCATGAGGCCGGGGACGCGGCCGGCGCGGTCAAGTGGATCTGCCAAGCCATCGACGCGGGGACCGAGCGAAGCGGACTCCGAGAGCTCGCCGAAGCCATCGCGACCGCCGGTCGCGAGACGGGCGACCTCACCTTCGCGGTGCAGGTGTACGAAGCCCTGCACCAGCGAGAACCGTCCTCTGCGTCGACCTGGAAGCCGCTGGCGGGCCTGTACCGCGAGCTCGGGGAGCTCGACCGACTCTCCCGCCTCGTCGAGGACACCGTCGACACCCTCGTCGATCCCGCCGCGCGGCACGGGCTCCGGCTGGAGCTCGCGCAGACCTTGCTCGACGCGCAGCGGATCGACGACGCCATCGACACCCTGCGCAACCTCCTGATGGAGGACCCCTCGCACGGCCAGGCCGGCGCGCTGCTGCTGGAGGCCTACCAGCGGGCGGGTCGGCACGACGACGTGCTCGAGCTGCTGCGCGAGCGGTTGATGAGCGCGCAGGGCAACGGGGACCCCAGCGCGGTCGTCGACGCGGCCCGCGCACTCGCCGTCGTTCAGCGCGACCGGGGAGCGGACACGGACGCGGTCGACACGCTCCGCGCTGCGCTCGAGTGGGCGCCGGGCGACACCGCGCTGCTCCAAGAGGTCGCCGCGAGCCTCGGCGACGGGGACACCCACGGCCGCACGGACATCCTTCAGCGCCTGCTGCTCAGTCAGCACGGAGACGAGGCGGCACAGACTGCGCTGGAGCTGGCTGCGCTGGCGCTGGCCGATGGAGACGAAGCGGCGCGACTCGACGCGCTCGCGACCGGCTACGCGCGGGCACCGGGCCGCGAGGACGTACGCGCGGCCCTCGAGCAGGCCTACGAGGCATCGGGCGACTACCGCGGCCTCGCGGAGCTGGTCGTCCGGGCCGCGGAGGACCAGGACGACCCTGCGCGCAAGAGTGCGCTCTTCCGCCAGGCGTCGTCGCTTCACCGGGAGTACCTCATGGACCCCGAAGGCAGCAGCGCCTTGCTCGCGCGGGCCAAGGAGGCCAACCCGGACGACCCCGCGCTGGCCATGGACCTCGCCAGCGCGCTCGCCGGTTCGGGCCAGACCCAGGAGGCCCACGATCAGCTCAGCGAGCTGCTGGCGCGGGACGACCTCGACTCGCACCTCCGCCATCATCTGCTCGGCACCCGCGCCGACCTTCGCCGACAGCTGGGCGATCTGACCGGAGCCGTCATCGATCTCGAGCAGGCCTATCCCTCGGATCCGGACGTGCTGGGCCCTGCCCTACTCGATGCGCTGGAGATGGTGCGCGTGCAGACGGGGGACGAAGCGACGAAGCATCACGCGACGCTCCGCATCGGCGCGCTCGCGTCGGCCCATGGAGATCCTGCCGCGGCCGAAGCGCTGCTCAGCGACTGGGTCGACGAGCACCGCAAGGACGCGGCCGCGCTGCGTCTGCTTCGCGACCTCGTCGCGGCCCGCGAGGACTGGGCGCAGGCCGCCAAGCTCAACGCCAGGCTGGTCGCCGTAGAGTCGGGCGAAGCGCAGGTCGACGCGGCCCTGCGGCTGGCGAGCGCCTGCGCGAACATGGGGGACCTCGGCGAGGCACGACCTGGCCTCGAGCACGCCCGGCGCAAGCAACCCGACAGCCTCGCGATCCGCGACAAGCTGCGCGAGCTGTACGAGGAGGTCGGCGCGCACAAGGAGCTGGCCAAGATCCTCGCCGCCGAAGCCGAATCGATGCAGGATCCCGCACAGCGGCTGCCTACGCTGCGCCGCGTTGCGGAGCTCTTCTTGGCCGAGGGGGACACGGAGGCGGCCACGCGCACGCTCGCGGAGGTTCTCGAGCTGTCTCCCGGAGACATCGCGGCCTCTGTGAGCCTGGCGGACGCCCACTTGGCCGAGGGAAGTCTCGAGCAAGCTCGAGCGATCCTCGAGGGCGCGGCGGCCTCGCTGCCCAACCAGCGCGGGCCCGAAGCGGCCATCGTGTACCAACGCCAGGCCCGGATTGCGGGCGCGCAGGGGGACACGGCCAAGCAGCTGGAGCTGATCTCGACGGCGTTCGCCGCCGACAAACAAAATGGAGAGATCGCCGCTGAGCTGGCCGACTTGGCCGAGGTGCTCGAGGACTGGGACACCGCGGTCCGGGCCCTGCGAACGATCACCCTCTTCGACGGCCCGTGCCCGATCTCCCGCCCCCAGGCCTTCTTGCGCCAGGCACAGATCGCGCTGCACCGCGGTGACCGCCAGCGCGCGGTGCTGTGGGCCCGCAAGGCCAAACACGAGGGCCCCGACGACCCGGACGTGGACGCCTTCTTGGCCCAGCTCGAAGGCTAGCGGCCCGGGGTGAAACCCGACTAGCGGGCCCGAACGTAGCGGCCCATCGCGACCTCGGTGATCCATCCGCCGGCCTCGGCCTCGGCCAAGGCCACCGCGCCGGCGAGCGGATCATCGAAGTCATCCACGGTGACCGCGCTCTGTCGGGAGAGCACCGCCTGCAGCACGCGCAGCGCGGGCGGCCAGATCTCCAGGGCCGTGACCCCCTGCAGGTGCTCGCAGAGTCGGGCCCGGACGCCGGCCGGGTCCGGAGGGCCCAAGGACGCGCCGCCCCGCTCGAACGCCCACGCGACCCCTGGTGTCCCCACCACGCCGCTGACCGCGACGCCGGTGCGCAGCGCCAGGCCCAGGGTTCCCTGGGTCCCCGAGCGTGCCCCCGCCTCGATGGCGACGACCCGCACCGAGAGCTGCACGACGATCTGGTTGCGGCTGGCAAACATGCCGCGCCGCAGCCCGGTGCCCGGTGCGTGCGGGCAGATCACCGCACCACCCGCGTCGACGATCTCGCGAAACAGGCCCGCGTGGTCGGTCGGATACAGCGCGTCGGGGGGCCCGGGAAGCACCGCCACCTGAGGGACACCTCGACGCAGCGCAGCCCGATGCCCCGCGGCATCGATGCCCACGGCGCCCCCGGACACCAGGGCCATGCCCGCCTCGGACAGGGCGTCGACCACCGCTGGGACGCACGCAACGAAGCGACGCCGGGCCGCACGCGCGCCGATGACCGCGACCCGAGGCACCGCGGGCAGTCGCCCGGCCAAATACAGCGGCCGCGGCCACAGGACACCCAACGCACTCGGGGACACGGCGGTAAACTCCATGCCGTCCCTGTCGGCCGTCGGCCGCCCCCGTTGCACCTCGAATGCACCTCGAATGCACCTCGAATGCACCTCGAATGGGTCTCAGGGGGCCAGCGCTCCGTACGCGGATGCCGCGACGCACAGACCCAACACGACGCCGGCGACGATGCGCTGGCGCCGACCGGTCATCACCCGGAGGATTCGAAGACCGATCGCGTTGCCGACCAGCACCCCCACGCTGCACCCGATCGAGAGCAACAGCGTGTCAGCGGTGATGAGTCCGGCGCCCCCGTAGGCCACGATGCGGACGGCCGACACCGCCACCGAGCCGACCGCCGCCGTCGCAACGAAGGCGGCCCCGGACAAGCCGGCTCCGAGCATGATCGCCGGAAGCAGGATGCCCCCCACCCCCGCGACCGCGGCCAGCCAACCGACGGCGAATCCGCCGGGCGCCAGCATCCGGCGGCCGAGTTTGCGGGGGATCTTGCCGCTGAACTCGGCGACGCCCAGCAGCGTCGCGGTCAGGAGAATCCACCAGATCGCGCTGGCCGGCAGCGCGACCAGAGCCACCGCGCCCAACGCGGAGCCCGGGATGGCCCCCAGACACAGCGCCCACGCGGCCTTCGCATCCGCAGCGTCGCGCATGGTGAGCGTGCGATGGGTGTGGCCGATCATCAGGGCCGGTGCCCCGATGGCCAGCGCGTGGGCCGGCCCGAGCACCAGCGAGAGCCCTAGGGTGACCACGAGCCCGCCGCCGAACCCGGCCGCCGACGTCAGCATCCCGGCTGCGAGTCCGAAGGCGGTCGCCGCAACCGCGGCGCCCAGGGACAACAGCTCCACGGGCCGTTTATGCCCCCGGCGGCGCGGGCATGCCAACCGATTTCCGGCCCAAGAGTTGCGGATTGAGAACTCGAGCGCCGACCGGTTTGAGCTCGCGGCCGAGAGCGCCGTTCGCAGCGCTTGTCGGTGAGGCCTCTTCGAGTCTCAGCTCGGCCGCCGCGAGCGGCGTTCTTTTCGGCACGAACTACGGACTCAGGACACTAGTTCCCGAACGTGAAGCCGGCCTCGGCGTTGGCGCTGTCACCGTCGCGCTCCGCAGCGGCGTTGCCGGAGGCCGAGGGCTTGCCCCCGCCCTCGGAGCCAGGCTCGCCCTGCAGGCCGGGGCCCTGAAGCTCGACGTGGTCTCCTTGCTCCAGCTCGCGGCGCGCGTAGACGACCGCAGCCAGCGACATGTTCTGCTGGACCTCGACGACCAGCAGCGCGCCCACCACGCGACGCGGCCATCCTTCTTCGTAGGGCACGTGGAACTGGCGCTTGGGCGTGTACTCATCGCCCTTGCGGATGACCCGCAGCACGTTCCCCACCTCGACTCCGGTCGAGGCGCCCATGTTGACGACGACGAACTGCTGATCGCCCGCGAGCGTCTCGGACGGGCGAGAGCGTCGCGTCTTGTTCATCTTGATGTTCGTGGGACCGGTGCCGGTCAGCGTCGCGGCGATGACCCCAGTCGCCGACGCCGTGGCTTCCTTGGTCTCGATGCGGCGGAACACCCGTCGCAGTGGCCCGACCCGGTAGCCGCGCTCGACCGGGTTGATCGCGCGGGTGATCGTCCCTTCGGTCGCCTTGCGGGCCACGGTCTCGACCTCGACCTCGCCCATGAGCTGCACGATGTAGCCGATGATCGCCTTGCCGTTGGGGTCACGGACCTCTCGGGTGGGCGAGTACACGACCAGGCGCTCGCCGGGGATCGGCGGGTTGCCCGAGTCGTAGCTCATGTACACCGTGTCGAGCGTCGCCATCATCACCTTGGCTTCTCCGCCGCCGATGACCTCCATCGAGGTCTCGAACTCCGAGGCGTCCACGAACGCGACCTGGTTGAGCAGGTACGTGCCCTCCCCGCGGCCGCGCGGCAGCGAGGTGCGCTTGTACTCGATGGTCGGCCCCTCGTCCCGCCGACGCCCCTGGAGCGGGTCGTACAAGCGCACGCGATCGCCGGGGAAGATCCAGTGCGCGTTGGTGACGTGCTCGTTCCACGACCACAGCTTGGGCCACAGGTAGGGATCGACCAGGTAGTAGCCCGAGATGTCCCACAGCGTGTCGCCCTTCTGCACGACGTGGTAGTCCGGCGTGTCGTCGGTGTATCCGGGGTCGCTGGGCGCGAGGTCGGCGTCGTAGATCTGCAGCCCGTTGATCAGGCTGCCGTCCGGAGCCACGGTGCTGGCGGTCGAGCCGTACGAGGCATCACCGGCGCTCGCGGAGCCCTGCGAGCGCGCGCCCGGGTCGGCCCGCGTGCTGGGGTCGTAGGTTGCTCCCTGTGGAGGTACGCCCGTTGCGGCCCGAACCGCCGGCGACATCGGCGTGCCCGAGGGTGCGTCGGCCTGGGGTGCGGGCTGCCACGCCGCTGCCGGAGCAGGGCCGCCCAGCAGCAGGCCCGGAGTCAGCGCGAAGACATAGATGATGCGAGGCGAGAGGGTCATGGGTCCGCTCCGGTTCACGAGGACAGCTCGGCGATCTTCACGCGCGCGACGTCACTGGCCGACGCTCCAGGGTACGCCTCGATGAGGCGATGCAGGACGTCCCGCGCGTTGCCCTCGTCGCCGAGCTTGGCGTAGCAAAGCCCGACCTTCAGCAGCGCGTCAGAGGCCTTGTTGCCGCCCGCGTAGCGCTCGATGACGGCCGTGAAGGCGGCCAACGCATCCGCGTAGTGCCCTTGGTCGTAGTAGGACTCGCCCTTCCAGTACATCGCGTTGTCCGCGAGGTCGGAGCGCGGATGCGCGCCCACGAAGTCGGAGAAGGCCTGCGCAGCGGCGGCATGGTTGCCGCCCCGCAGCAGCGCCAGCGCGCTGTCGTACTGCGCCTTGACGCTGCGACCGCGCCGGCCGCGGAGGGGCTTGTCCGCGACCTTGGGGCGGCCCGGCTCGGTCATCTGGACCAGCTCATCGCCCACGAGCCGATAGCTGCCACCATCGGTGCCCGGTGCCTGCGTCTGCGCCTGCGTCTCGGGCTCGACGTCCGCGAGCCCGGAGTGATCGCGCCACAGCGAGTCGTCCTGGTACTCGCTGGGCTGAAGCTCTCCGAGGGTGTACCCGGCGTCTGGATCCTCCTCTGCGCTCGCCGACGGTCCGGCCCCCGCGGTCTCGGCACGCACCTCGTACGCGGGCGGGTTCGCCGGACCCGCGGGCCGCTTGGCGACCGGCTCGGTGTCCTCGAAGGTCTCCCGCTCCACCCGGAGCATCCGGTCCTCGAGCATTTGCACGCGTCGACGCAGCGTCGCGTTCTCGCGCCGCAGCTCGGCCGCGGGGTCTTCGGGCGGGACCGGACCCGCCTGCGCGGCCGCGTGCGAGCAACCCGAAGCCAGGAGCCCCAGACCCAGTGCAACCGTGCCATAGCGGATCGACGCGCAAACCATGTCCAGCACGAGGCTAGCAACGCACCCGCTGGGGCAGAAAAAACCGGCCGCGGACCGCCTGTCCCCCGAGAGGCTGGCGCGAGACCCGCAAGCCCGACTTGGGGCACGCTTGAGGCCGGATCGGGGCTGAATGCCGGCCCCTCGGCCCTCGTCGGTCGTTCGACTCCCCCTTCGCAGGACGCCCCAACGCATGACTCGCCCCCTGACCTCCCTCCTTTGTGCTGCGACCGTGGCCCTCACCACCTTGGCGCCCGTTCAGTCCGCGCTCGCCGACGAAGACGGCAACGTCGGGCGCGTCGTGAGCCTGACGATCAACACCCAGGGCTCCGACAAGTACGCCTCCTTCCACGGCAGCCTCGGCGTGCGCACCGCCGATGGGCGCCGTGACGTCTACTTCTGGGGCGGCTCGACCTGCCCCGCGCAGCGGCTCGACAGCGCCGAAGTCTCGCTCCTCGCCGAGGCGCTGCACGACCGCAAGACCTCCGTCCGGCCCGTCTATCGCACCGGCGAGGGCGCTCGAGGGGCCCGCTGTCTGGTCGCCTTCGAGCTCAAGGCCTAGCGAAAGAATCCTTCGCTATCCGCCGCGCCGGGTTTCGCCACGGGCTGTTAGAGCGGCGATCAGTTTGATTCCATGCGCTGATGCACGCCTGGGGCCGCACCTGACGGTGTCGCGCGGCGCTCGTGGTGTGCCCGACACAACTTCGGCCACGCTCCTACCCAGGAACGGCCCCAGACGCACCTCAGCGCCCGGAATCAAACTGGTCGCCGCTCTAGCGCTCGCTGGCTCCGGCTCCGAAGGCGATGAGTTCGTCGCCTCCGGTGATGAGCGCCCCGGGCTGGTCCAGGGCCGACGCGACCAGAGGCGGCAGGTGCAGCAGGCTGCGGTGGGCGATGGCGTCGTAGACCCGAAGGCCTTGCAGCTGCTTCAAGCGGGTCTCGAGGCCCGGCGGCGCCGTGGGCCCCGGCACCTTTCGAGCCAGGGTCACGCTCCAGGCGCTGTGAAACGACGGCACGTTGAGCATCATGGGCCGCACCCAGCCGAACTGGGTGCGCATCGTCGTGCACACGCTGCACAACACCCGCGGGTCGGCGAGGTCGAGCGGACCGGACTGCACCACGAGTACGCCGTCCTCGGCCAGTACGCGGGCGACCTCGGAGAAGAAGCGCGCCGTGAAGAGCTCGACCGAGGGACCGGCGACCACGGGATCGGTGACGTCGAGCAAGATGACGTCGAACGAGCGCGGCGCGGCCCGGGCAAGGGTCGCCTCGATCGGCTCGATGCGCAGCTCGACCCGCGGGTCGTCGAACGCGCCCTCGCTCCACCGGGGCAGGAACGTGCGGCAGGCGTCGACGACCTCGGCGTCGAGGTCCACGGCGACGACGCGCTCCACCTCGCCGTGTCGCAACACCTCGCGCGCCGTCGCCCCCTCCCCAGCGCCCCCGATCAGCACCCTTCGCGGCGCGGGGTGCAGCATCATCGCCGGGTGCACGAACGGCTCGTGGTATAGGGCCTCGTCCGACTGCGCCGACTGCATCAGGTCGTCGAGGATCAGGCACAGCCCGTACTGGGCGCTGCGCCCGATGAGCAGGTCTTGGAACGCCGTGCGGCGGCGGACGAGCACCTCGTCCAAGCGCACCATCACGCTCAGTCCGCGCGACCACGGTTCCTGCAGGATGAGGCTGCCCATGGGCCGTGCAGGCTACCGCAGGTCGTCGCGCGTCACCGCGCTCGCTTGAGCGAGAAGTGCACCGGGATGACCAGGGTCGCGACGTCCTTGTCGAACGCCTCGGGGGGCGCCTCGAACGGCGCCGCGCGCTGAACCATCGCGAGGGCCTCGTTGTCGAGCACCTCGTGCCCGGTGGAGGTGTGCATGACGGGGGCGCCCACCAAGCGACCTCGTCGATCCAGGCGAACCTTGACCGCGCCCTTGCCCTCCAGGCCCAGACGCCGGGCGGCTGCCGGATAGCGCTGCGCACCCGAGAGCGCGCGATAGATGCCCTTGGCGTAGCCGCGCATGTCGGCCTTGCCCTTGCCGTCGGGCCCGGCAGGCCGCGGCAGCTGTGGGGCCGGCGTCGGCGTCGGCGCGGCAGGAGGTTTGGGCGCCGCCTCGGGTTCGGGCCGCGCGGGCGCGGGCACGGGGTCGGCCTGCGGCACCGGTGCGGCGGGCTCCGGCTGCTGGGCGGGCTCTGGCTGCGGCCGTGCCTGCGGCGGCTGCGGCCGTGCCTGCGGCGGCGGCTCGGGTTCGGGTTCGGGTTCGGGTTCGGGCTCAGGCTCGGGCTCAGGCTCGGGCTCTGGCTCGGGCTCTGGCTCGGGCGGCTGGGTGAAGTCGATCTTCACCACCGTTCGCGGCGCCGGCGTCGGTGCGTCATCGATCAGCACCGGCAGCAGCGCGAGCGCGAGGTGGGCCGCCGCGGCGATCGCCAGCGGCACCGCGTGGCGGCGAAGGTTCAAGGCGCCGCGGCCCCCTGAGGCTCGGTCGTCGCGATGGAGGCCGAGGCGAACCCAGCCGCCCGCGCATCGGCGAGCACCCGCACGGCCGCCTCCACCGCGGCTTGCCGGTCGGCGAGCAGCACCACGCTGTCATGCGCGGCGGCCAGGCCCTGCAGCGTCGCGAAGACGGCGTCGGGTGGATAGGTCTGCCCTTCAATCTCCACCTGTCCATCGGCGCGGACCAGGACCATGAGCCCCTGCGCTTCGTTGAGCGGCACCCGGCTGGTTTGCGGCAGGGAGACGTCCATGTCGCGGTCCTCGCGGTAGGTCGCGGTGAGCACGATGAAGATCACCAGGATGAAGGCCACGTCGATCAGCGCCGAGAGGTTCACCCGCGGCCGGTCCGGCGTCGTTCGGGTGAAGTCCAGCGGGTTCACGGCGCGTCCTCTTCTGCGACCAGCGTCGCGGCGTAGCGCACCCGCTGCACGATCGAGGTGAGCTGCACGCGGAACCGGTCGACGCGGCTGGAGATGTACGCGTGGGCCGCGAGGGTGGGCACCGCGATGCTCAGACCCGCCGCCGTGGTCAGCAGGGCCTTCCAGATGCCGCCGGAGAGCGCGGCCATGACCATGCTGCCCGACGCCTGCGCCTCCGAGATTCCCGCGAACAGCTCGACCATGCCGACCACGGTGCCCAGCAGGCCCAGCAGGGGTGCGATCTCGGCGATGAGCGCGAGGGGTCGCTGGTTGCGCTCGAGGTTCGCGACCTCTTCCATCCCCACCCGGCCCGTCTCGGCCTCGGCCTGGCCGGGGTTGTGCTGCAGCGCCTCGATCAAGGTGGCGGCGACGCGCCCGGCAGGGTGACCGCTCTTGCGCGCGAGCTCGGTGGCACGCATCGCACCGCCTTCGTTGAGCGCATTGAGCACCGGCTGGACCCACGACTCGTCGCGCAGCCGCGCGGCCCGGAGATCGAGGAACTTGCGCGCGGCGACCATGATGGCCAACACCGAGCACAGGTACAGCGGAGCCATCGTCCAGCCGGCTTGTTGAAGAAGGGCACCAATCGAGTTCGCATCCATGGGGGGTTCTCAGCCGAAGTTGTGTTTGAAGCCGACGATCACCGAGAAGCGGCCTCCGGGGCGGAGACCGAAGGGGCGACGCGAGACCGCGTAGTCGTTGCGGGTGACGTTTCCGAGGTTGAGGTAGACCTGCGCACGCCGGGTGACGAACACGTTCCCGCCCAGGTCGAGCGTGAAGAAGCGGTCGATGCGCTCGTCGGCGGGGATCGGACCGCGCCCGGGGACGTCGCGCATCTGACCGTTGTACTGCAGCTGCGCGTGGGTCCCCCAGCGCTTCATGCCGCCGGCGAACTGCAGCGAGGCCACATGCACCGGCACGTAGGGCACCGCGTCGCCGCGGGTGACGTTCCCCAGGAACGGGCTGGCCGAGCTGAAGTCGCTGCCGAAGCGCGACCAGGTGTAGGTGTACGTCGCGGTGGTGTCCAGCCAGCCTGCACCGTCGAGGTCGGCGCGGTAGCCCGCCAGCGTCTCCGCACCGGCGACCAGCACCTCGCCGCCGCTGAACTGCTCGTCGAGCTGCGCGTCTTCGCAGCCTTGGGAGACCGTGCAGTTGGTCACCAGATTGGAGTAGTCGTTGACGAAGCCGATCGCCTCGCCGCGAACGCCCAGGCCGGCCGCGCGCAGCCCGGCCTCGTAGTTGATGCTCCGCTCGGGGTCGACCGCCTGCCCCTGTCCGGGCGCTTTGGGCGAGAACCCCGAGTGCACGCCGGCCAGCACGCCCAGCCAGGGCGTGGCCTGCACGTGGGCGCCGATGCCCGGCAGGAACACGGTGTCGACCGAGGTCGCGGGCTGGGCATCGGGCTGGGCATCGGGCTGGGCATCGGGCTGGGCATCGGCGGCGAGCTCGTCGACGAACGCGGTGCGGATCACCTCGACGCGCGCGCCGGGACTGAGCGTGTATCGCCTGGCGATCCGGATCTCGTCCACCGCGTGGAAGGACCCCGCGATCGCCTCCCCCCGGTTGCGGGTGGTGATCTCTCGCGTCCCGGCGACGAGCACCGGCCGGCCGGCGATCATCGAGAAGTCGTCGTCGTCGTGCAGCCGGGAGATGCGGTCGGCGTGCAGCCGCGCTCCGACCTCGATGACCTGGTCGACCCACTTCGTCCGCGGCGAGATCCGCAGGGTGTTCTGCCAGCCCTGCGAGACGAAGTTGCGTTCGTTGGTGCCGATGCGCAGAAAGTCCTCGGACCCGTTGGAGTCGATCTCGCCCCGCAGAAGTTGCAAGAAGATATCGTTGGTGCCCCCGCGCGGCCCGACGAAGAGATCGTAGGGCTCCGGCGCGAGCTCGCTGGCGAAGCCGTTGAACTTGGTCCACGCCCGAGAAAAATCGTGGCGGTACAGCGTGCTGTGAAACTCGACGATACCCGTGGCGACGAAGTGGGACGCCTGCGCCTGCGTCCGCCACCAGTTCATCTGGTCGTTCGCCGACGCGGCGTAGCGCCGGTACGGGTTGGCGGCGAAGTCGTCGTCGGTCAGCCCCAGGTACGTCTCATTGGACAGTCTCGGTCGACAGGCCGAACTTGACGTCGAACTGCTGGTAGACGCGCGCCCCGGGGTCGCCGTGCAGGCGCCCCTTGAGCATGAACTCGTTCTTGCGGAAGCCGGTATCGCCGCCGCCGTCGAGGTCCTTGAAGCCGCTGGTGCGCACCCGGGCACCCTCGGCCAGCACCCCGAATCGCTTCCAGCTCTTGCCCGCGTAGCCGTGCAGCTTCCCGTAGCCCCACAGTCCGGCGGCGACGTCGATGCCGGTCTCGAGCTCCCGGGGGATCTCCCGCGTCTGGAGGTTGATCGCGCCCCCGACGGTGTTGGGGCCGAATCGAACCGCCGCAGGACCCTTGAACACCTCGACCCCGACGAGCCGGGTGGTCATCGGGAAGTAGTAGGCCGCCGGCGCCGCGTAGGGTGCGGGGCCGAAGAGGACCCCGTCCTCCATCAGCGTGACCTTCGCGCTGCGGTTGGGGTCGGCGCCACGAAGTCCGATGTTGGGGCGCAGTCCGTACCCGTCTTCGCCGCGCACGTAGACCCCGGGGACCGACCGAAGGACGCGGTGGATGTCGTCGTACTCCTCGCGCTCGAGCGTCTCGGCGTCGACGGTGTGCGCCGACCCGACCACGCGCGGCAGCTCCTCGGGCGTGCCGATGATCGAGACGGTCGGCGTCGCGGCGTCGACCTCGGGGTCCTCCTCGAACGACGGCTCGGCCTGCGCCCCGGTGGTCTTCGCTGCGACCTCGTCCGCCTCGTCCGACCCGGCGCGTGGCTCGGTCGGTGGCGTGGGCGTCGAACCGGCGTCCTCGTCTTCACTGGGATCGAAGTCGGAGAGGTCGACGTCGACCTCGTCGTCGTCCGCGGGCCCGGTGGGCTCGGGCGCGGCAGGCTCGGGCTCGGACGGCTCGGCGCGAGCCAGCGCGCCCCACAGCACGACCGATGCGCCCGCCGCGGCTGGCACCACCCAGCGCCGGGCGCGGCCGAGTTCGCGAGCCGCGGCCGCGAAGGGATCGATGAGCGCCGAGAGCATCGAGTCGTGCCGATGGTCGCGCGCGACCTCGGGCAGACCGAACGCTGCCGGTTGCGCCACCGCCGGTCGCCAGGTCCCGGCAAGGCGGTCCCACACGGCCAGCCACGTTCCCAAGTTGCTGCGGTTGTCCAAGGCCTCGGTCCCGTGGTGCATCTGGTGTTGGGCCGGCGAGATCAGCCAGCGTTCGAGGCGAGGCCCGAAGCTCCACCACGCATGAGAGTGGCGGAGGTTGCCCGAAATCACGCTGCACAGGAACCCCAGCGCGTTGACGCCGAGCAGCTCGAGCTGGACGGTGCCGGGTCCGAAGGCGAACGCGAACATGCCCAGTACGCTCCCGGTCACGACGACGCCGCGCAGGCGGTAGAGCAGGCTTTCGACCGGGTGCACGCGGTGCAGCGTGAGCGGCGAGAGCGTGTCGGCGCTGTGGTGAACCTGATGGAACTGCCACAGGACCGCGCTGCGATGCATGCACGCGTGCAGCGCGAAGCGGCTGAGATCCCACGCCACGAAGAGCACCACGGTGTACAGGCCCGCCACGAGCCAGCCCGGTCCGGCACCTGCGAGCGCCCCCGGTGCGGCCAACGATTGCAGGCCGTGCACGACCCCCATCGCGATGGCCGCCGTGCTCAGCGTCCACGGCACGACGAACACCGCGACCAGCAGCGGCTGGACCGCGATGAGGCCCAGATCGACGCGCGCCGACGGACCCCACAAAGTGCGCGCCTCGAAGCAGGCCACGGCGGCCCCGCAGCGTCCACGCGAGCACCAGGACGCCCGAGACGAGCAGCCCGAGCCAATGCGTGCGCTCGGCCGGATCGAGCACCAGCGACTGCAGGTGTGCGTTGGCTTGCCCGGCGAGCGCGACGAGGCGCTGCACGAGGGTGTCAGTCGGCGTCACCCGCCGCCTCGGAGGGGATGTTGAGGGCCAGCACCGTGACGAAGTCTCCCTTGAGGTGGCGGGTCAGCGCGACCACGGACGCATGGGCAGCGTCGAGCGCTGCGGGGTCCGACGTCAGCGCCTCGGCGAACGATCCATCGACGGCCGAAAGCTCCGCGATCGCGACTTCGATGTCCGCGGTGATCTGGTCGGCCAGCGCGCCCTCACCCGCATCGCGAAGCATGTCGTCGAAGCCCTGATGCGCCGCAGCATCGCTTCCCCCATGGTACAGCCGCGCGAAGCCCTCCAGGTTGGCCACGGCAGCGGGACCCGAGAGCGCCGAGAGCGGCGCTTCGATCCCATCGAGGCAGATCTCCGACGCGCAGGCGAGAATGCCGGCGGGAACCGCCAGCTTGGTGTCCTTGAGCACCTTGTCGACGTAGAACATCGCCCGCACCACCTCGTTGGTCGCGACCTGCACGGTGCCGTACTCCCCCGAGCTGGGCTCGGACAGCGCGCCGTTCCACGTCCCTCCCACAGCCCACGCGTCGGCGAGGACGGACGCCTGTTGCGCGATGCCGCCGGCGACCACGGCAGCATAGGCCGCGCGGCGCTCGGTGATGGTGCGCTCGTCCAGCGCGTCCCATTCCCCCGCGGCGTTGATGTCGAGCTGCGGGGCGCAGGCGTTATCGAACCCCTGGGCGAACACGAGCCACTCGAGCGCATCGAACCCGTAGACGTTCACCAGCTCCGACTCGAAGAAGCCGGGGTCGGCGTAGGCCTGGCTGACCAGCTCTTGATCGACCCGGCACCGGTTGACCGAGGGCCATGAGTAGATCTCGTCCCGCAAGAATGAACCCCCGACCCCCTGGGACCCAGCGGCGGGGCCCAGCTGCATGACCTCGGCCCGCTGCCACGCGACCCACGCGTCGGCGTAGGCCTGGCGCAGGGCCGCGTCCGTAGCCGCCGCATCGCCTCCGGAGGCGACCGCATCGGCGTGCGCGGACGCGGCGACCTCCAGCGCGTCGGCGGCCGTGCGGAACTCGGCGAACGTGGGCGCGAGCGCGTTGTCGGCGAGACTGCGCAGCACCGGACGCGCGGCATCCTCGTCGATGGGATTCCCGGGTGCTCCGGCCCCATCGTCACACGCCCAGGCGATGACGGTGGCGGCCGCGATGGCCCAGTGCACGGTTCTGCGGTTCGAGAACATCTTCATCGTCGTTCGCTTCCTTCAACTCACCAACCGCCCTCGCCGGCATCGTCACCCGCGAGCGCAGGGTCGAAGCCGTAGGCCTCCACCAGGAGCCCTCGCGCCGCGACAAGGCCGGCGGCGTAGTCCTGCGCGCCGGGCTGACCGGGCGCGACCGGGGCCATGCCGACCCGGTCGTGGATGGACTCGAGCACCTCGGCGGACACCTGGGCCGCCGGGTTGAACTGCAGCATGAGCAAGAACCCCTTGAGCTCGCTCCAGTGCTTGGCGTGATCCGCAAACGCGTAGTCGTCCGACGCGTTCATGTCCTGCAGCGTGTCGTTGAAGTAGTGCACCGCCGTCGCTGCGAGCGCGCGCTCCCAGCCGTCGACGGCCTCGTCTCGCGCCGCTTCGAGGTCGGCGCGGGCAGTCGTCGACAACGGACCATCGGCAGCCGCGATGATCGCTCGTCCACGCACAAAGCCCTGCATCGTCTGCGACGTGTAGTCGGTCGCGACGCCGAGCTCCGCCGCCCCCAAGTCGCGCTTGGCCGCGTTGATCGAGGCGCCGAAGCTGTACTCCGCCTTCAGGTCGATCTTGCCGTCCCCGTTGGCGTCGTGATGGCCGCCCACGTACTCCGGTCGTCCCTCCACGCCTGCGAGCTCGGCGTCGGAGAACTCGAGGTAGTGGCGCGCGCCGCCCCAGTAGCCGAAGCCCTCGTCCCACTGCTGCTCCAGCGCGGTGTAGGCCTCGTCTTCCTCGGCGTCGGTGTTGTCGGCTGCGAGCCCTTCGTCGAGGTAGTCGTCGGTCCCTTGAGAGTAGGCGACGGCGCCGAGCAAGAACTTCTGCAAGAGCTGTTTGTGGTCGATGCCTTCAGGGGACACGTACCAGACCTCGATCGCCTCACCGTTGGGATCGAGCGGGACCTCACTGCTCGAGTAGGCGACCGCGAGCGCGTCGGCGCGGTCGATGAGGCTGCGGACGACCGCCTCGGGGCTCATCGAGTCCTGCCAGCCCACGATCCCCCTGGACCAGTCGCGGTGCTGCGGCTGCGGGTCGTTGCCCGCGGTCTTGCTCACCAGATCCGCGCCGCCCAGCTCCGCCCAGGTCCCCTGAAGCGGGGCCGGCTCGGTGCGGATGCCGTGGCGAAGGTCGCCGGCGGTCTCGACGTCGAAGTCGTAGTAGAAGCTCAGCCGCTGCGCGACCTCCCCGGCCTCGAACACGACGCCGGCGTCGATCTCCTCGGCGATGGTGTCCATTTCGAGCGCCACCGAGGTGATCAGGACGTGCCGAAAGACCTGTCCGCCATACGACACGCTGCTGCCCTCCGCGTCGAAACGGCTCTCGAATGCATAGACATCCGGAACGTGCAGCGGGGTCGGCTCGGTGGAGACGTCACACGCGATTGCGCTCAGACCCAGCAGGAGGAAGGCTCGCTTCATGCCCGGACCTTAGCGCCGCTCGTATTGAAAGTCAATATCATTTTCGGCTCGAAACTGAGCCAGGAGTCCTCCTCCTCCGTGGGTGCGCCCATTCGGCCGCAGTTCGCGCCTGACCACCTTGAATCTGACTTTCAGAACGCTTTGCATTTGACACCCGGGGCGTTCGGCGAGTAGGTGAGCCCGGCCCGAGGTCCGCCATCACGGCGGCGAAGAGGGAACGCGGTGAGACTCCGCGGCTGTCCCGCAACGGTGTGCGAGCGTGGTGCTCGCGAGCCCGATACCTACCTCTGGCCACAACCCCGAGGCTCCGCGCAGGACGGAGCCCAAAGGACCGTCCATGCCCACACGCTCTGCGGCTCGTCCGCTTCTCTTCGCTGCTCTGTGCAGCGCCATCCTCTCCCTGGGCGGCTGCGATGCCAGCGACGACGTCGACACCGGCGGCGGCTCGACCGGCGAGACGTCCGGAGACTCGACCAGCTCGGGTTCGAGCACCGCGTCCAGCACCTCGGTCGACGAGACGACCGACGGCTCGACCGGCGAGGCGTCCAGCGGCTCGACCGGCGAGGCGACCAGCTCGCAGACGAGCACCTCGACCGGCGCTGGCGACGAATCCAGTACCGGCGACGGCGCCAGCGGTTACGCGGACCTCGCCGGCGACTACGTCGAAACCTACCCCGGCGGGATGACCCTGCACGCGCTGACCGCGACCAGCTGGTCGGTCGACTACGGCCAGGCACCGATCGAACAAGTCGTCGTCCTCATGGATGACGACGCCCAGTGGGTCGTGCTCGAAGACGTCGGCGCCGGGACGTTCTCCCGCAACGACTGGGCCTACGACGACGCAGGGCTGCTGCGCTACTGCACCGGGGCGTTCGGTCAGGCCTCGGCACAGGACGCCGCCGCGGCCGCGCCGTCGGATCCCAGCGACTTCGACGGCGTCGGCTGCGGGGGCATGTTCCCGTGGTCGACCCTGGAGCTGGTCATCCGGTAGCGGCTGCGGGTGCGGCTTCATCCGGCGGCAGGTCGGGGTCGGCCGGCGACGGTCGCCCCCCGAGCGCTCGGGCGGTGTAGTAGAGGATGCTCGCGACCCCGATGCCCAGGCCGACGACCACGCCAGCGTCGATGATCCCGCGCCAGGGCTGATCGAGGTTCCGCACGATCACGATCAGGCAGAAGATGCCCGAGAGCAGGATTCGGCTGGTCCACATTCCCTTGCGGGACGCCCCGAACAGCCGCGTGCAGAAGAACGGCGCCAGGATCACCCGGGCGGGCGTGAGCTTGCCATGCAGCAGGTAGCTGGCCCGCGCCACGACCCGCGGTGACAACCGGCGATGAAAGCCTCGATACCCCTCGGAGTGCGCCATGAAGACGACCCAGACCGCGAGGATGACCCACTGCCAGCTCGAAAGCCCGCTGCGCATCGCGTCGACGGCCAGCGGGGTCAGGCGCGCAATCGCCTGCGACAACAGCGCCACCACCCCCAGAAGCCCCCACGCCGCGATGAGTTTGCGAACCATCCGAGCGCGGGACACTAGCAGCCAGGTGCGCTGGGGGGTAGACGGAGGCCCCAGGGAGCGCTAGACCCTCCGGTGAGCGGTTGGTGGCGGACGCAGAACGAGGAGCGACGGCGCCGGTGGAGATCGATGAGCGCGAGCTGATCGCGCCTCGCCGCATCCTCGCCCTCACGGCGCTGTTCATCGTCGGACTCGTCGGCATCGCCGCGGCACTGGGTGCGTTCTTCCGAGACCCGCTCGCCGAGCTGAGCAGCGCGTTCGTCGAACTGCTCGGGGGCCCAGGCATCGCCGTGGGCTACATGATCCCCGACGCGTTCACGGTTCCGGTGCCCAACGACGCCTTCGGATGGTTTGGGCTCGAGGGGGGCGTCCCGTTCTGGGAGGTCGTTGCCTGGGGGACCACCGGCAGCGTGACGGGGGGCTGCGTGGGCTATCTCATCGGCCGGCGGCTCCGCACCACCGCTTGGGTCTCACGCTTCATGGCCGGTCGGGGTCGCGCCCTGGAGCGCCTGATTCGGCGCTATGGGGTCTGGGTGGTGGCCGTCGCGGCGATCACCCCACTGCCCTACTCCTTGTCCGCCTGGGCAGCAGGGGCCGTGCACATGCGCTTCTCCACCTTCTTCGCGGTTTCACTCACGCGCGTGTTCCGAGTGGCCGGGTCGCTGTACCTGATCGAGTTGGGCCTCCTCACAGTCTCGGGTTGAGCCGGGGCCCTCCGGGCCTGATCGAGGCCACCGCCGGACGCTGCGGCGTGTTAGAACCTCGCCGCAACGGGAGAAGATCCATGCCGCGAAGGAACAAGATCACCATCGTCGGAGCTGGCAACGTGGGCGCCACTGCAGCTCACTGGGCCGTTCAAAAAGAGCTGGGCGACGTCGTCCTCGTCGACATCAAGGAAGGCTTTCCGCAAGGAAAGGCCCTGGACTTGGCCGAAAGCTCGCCCGTCATGGGCTTTGACTCCAACCTCGTCGGAACCAACGACTACGACGCGACGGCGGGCTCCGACGTCGTGGTGATCACCGCGGGCGTGCCGCGCAAGAAGGACCCCGCGACGGGCGAGTTCACCAGCCGGGACGAGCTGGTCGAAACCAACCGCAAGATCGTCGGTTCGGTCACCAAGTCGATCGTCGAGAAGTCGCCCGACGCCGTGCTCATCTGCGTGTCCAACCCGCTCGACGCGATGTGCCACGTCATGCTGCACGAGTCGGGGTTTCCGGCCAACCGCGTGATCGGCATGGCCGGCGTGCTGGACACGGCCCGCTACAAGTACTTCATCTCCGAGGCGCTCGGTGTGTCCGTCGAGGACATCCACGGCATGGTGCTCGGCGGCCACGGCGACACCATGGTGCCCCTGCCCTCGCACACCTCGGTTGCAGGCATTCCCCTGGTCGAGCTCCTCCCCGAGGAGAAGATCGAGGCCATCATCCAGCGCACCCGCAAGGGCGGCGGCGAGATCGTCGGCCTGCTCGGATACTCGGGCTACTACGCGCCGTCGGCCTCGGTCGTCTCGATGGTCGAGTCCATCCTTCGCGACAAGAAGCGAGTCCTTCCCACCGCCGCGTTCCTCAAGGGCGAGTACGGCTACTCCGATCTCTACATCGGCGTCCCCGCCGTCATCGGCAAGGGCGGCGTCGAGAAGATCATCGAGATGAAGCTCGGTGACAAAGAGAAGGCCATGCTCGAGATCTCGGCCAACGCAGTCAAAGACGTCGTCAAGATCCTTCCCTACTGAGCCCAGGCGCCAACAGGAACGCGAACCGCGAATCGAACCGCGAATGAAGATCCACGAGTATCAAGCCAAGGAGCTGCTGCGCGCCGAGGGCGTCCCCGTCCCGTCGTCCCAGGTTGCATTCTCGCCCGAAGAGGCCGAGAACGCCGCCGCGGCACTCATCGAGAAGACCGGCAACGAAGTCGTCGTCGTCAAGTCTCAGATTCACGCCGGTGGCCGCGGAAAGGGGCACTTCAAGGAGCACCCCGACCTCGGCGGTGTGAAGGTCGTCAAGGGCGCCGCCGCTGCGCGCGAGATGGCCGAGAAGATGCTCGGCAGCACCCTGGTCACCATCCAGACCGGTGACGAGGGCAAGAAGGTCGGCCGCGTGCTCATCGAGCAGGGCATGGACATCAAGTCCGAGCTCTACGTGGCCGTCACCCTCGACCGCGCCACGGGCCGCAACATCGTCATGGCCTCCACCGAGGGCGGCATGGAGATCGAAGAGGTCGCCGAGCACAGCCCCGAGAAGATCCTGCGCGAGACCATCGACCCCGCGGTGGGGCTGGCGGGCTTTCAGACCCGCAAGATCGCCTACGGCCTGGGCCTCAGCGGCAAGGTCGCCCGTCAGATGTCGGGCTTCCTGACCAAGCTCGCGAACGCCTACTCGCGGCTCGACTGCGCGATGCTCGAGGTCAACCCGCTGGTCATCACCGGCGATGGCCAAGTGCTGGCGCTCGACGCGAAGTGCAGCTTCGACGACAACGCCCTGTACCGGCACGCGGACATCGAGTCGCTCCGCGACCCCGAAGAAGAGGACGCCGCCGAGCTCGAGGCCAAGAAGTACGACCTCAGCTACGTCAACCTCGAGGGCACCATCGGCTGCATGGTCAACGGCGCGGGTCTTGCGATGTCCACCATGGACATCGTCAAGTTCTTCGGCGCAGAGCCGGCGAACTTCCTCGACGTCGGCGGTGGCGCCACGGCCGAGAAGGTGACGGCAGCCTTCAAGATCATCACCTCCGACCCCAACCTCAAGGGGATCCTGGTCAACATCTTCGGCGGCATCATGAAGTGTGACGTCATCGCCGAGGGTGTCATCACGGCGGTCAAGGAAGTGGGCCTGAAGGTTCCGCTCGTCGTGCGCCTCGAGGGCACGAACGTCGAACAAGGCAAGAAGATGATTGAAGACAGTGGTCTGAACGTGGTCACCGGCGATTCGCTTCGCGACGCCGCGCAAAAGATCGTGGAGCTGGCGAAATGAGCGTCCTGGTCGACAAGAACACCAAACTCCTGGTCCAAGGCATCACCGGCAAGACCGGGATGTTCCACGCCGAGCTGTCGCTCGCCTACGGCACCCAAGTCGTCGGCGGCGTCACGCCCGGCAAGGGCGGCACTTCGGTGCTGGATGGCCGGGTCCCCGTCTACGACACGGTCACCGAAGCGGTCCACCAGACAGGTGCCAACGCGACCGTCATCTTCGTGCCGCCTCCGTTCGCGGCCGACGCGATCATGGAAGCGGCCGACGCCGAGATTCCGCTGATCGTCTGCATCACCGAGGGCATTCCGGTCGAGGACATGGTCAAGGCCAAGCGCTACATGCAGGGCCGCACCTCCCGCCTCATCGGACCCAACTGCCCCGGCGTCATCACGCCCGACCAGTGCCGCATCGGCATCATGCCCGGCTACATTCACAAGCCCGGCAAGGTGGGCGTGGTCTCGCGCTCCGGCACGCTGACCTACGAGGCCGTGCACCAGCTGACGACCATCGGCCTGGGCCAGACCACCGCCATCGGCATCGGCGGAGACCCGGTCAACGGCACCAACTTCGTCGACTGCCTCCAGCTGTTCAACGAGGACCCCGAGACCAAGGGCATCGTGATGATTGGGGAGATCGGCGGAACCGCCGAAGAAGAAGGCGCCGCCTTCATCAAGGAGCACGTCAAGAAGCCGGTCGCTGGATTCATCGCCGGCACCACCGCGCCTCCGGGCAAGCGGATGGGCCACGCGGGCGCCATCATCTCCGGCGGCAAGGGCACGGCCGAGGCCAAGCTCGAGGCCCTGCGCGACGCGGGTGTGCACATCGCCGAGACCCCCTCGGACCTGGGCAGCACCATGGCCAAGGCCCTGGGCTGAGCCCGGGCGCGCTCGTGCAAGACAAAGGGCTCCCGCGCGGGGGCCCTTTTTCGTTTGGTTGCTATGGTGCGCGAGGCGATGGTCTACATCTCGAAGGTCTATACGAAGTCGGGCGATGGCGGGCAGACGATGCTGGCCAACGGAGAGAAGGTGTCCAAGGACCACCTGCGGATCCGAGCCTACGGAGACATCGACGAGCTCAACGCGACCATCGGCATGGTCCGGGTGGAGCTGTTCCGGGATCCGCGGGCCGCGAGCGCGCGAACCTTCGTCGAACGACTCGACGCGCAGCTGGGTCGGATCCAGCAGGAGCTCTTCAACCTCGGTGCCGAGCTCGCCTACCCCGAGCCCGACGAGCCCAGCGAGATGCCGCGGCTGTCCCTTCGACCCGACCACGTCGAACAGATCGAGCGGGACATCGATGCCCTCAACGAAGACCTGCCCCCGCTGCGGAGCTTCATCCTGCCCGGCGGAGGCCCGACCGCCGCGGCGTGCCACCTCAGCCGCACCGTCTGTCGACGGGCCGAGCGGGAGGTCGTCACGCTCGCCGGCGCGTCCGAGCAGGTCAGCGACGTCGCGCTGCACTACGTCAACCGGCTCAGCGACTACTTCTTCGTGCTCTCCCGCGCGCTGGCGGCCCGCCTGGGCTACGGCGAGACCCTGTGGGTGCCCGAGACCACCTGAGGTGCCGCCATGCCCGAGCTCAAGAAATTTCGCTACGAGTTCCCGATCATGGAGCCGCACTTCGTCGAGGCGTCCAACGTCAAGGCGGTCGCGGCCTACATCAAGCGGACCTACCCGCACAACTACGACGAGGTCCTGCCCACGCTGGTCGAGATTCCCCGGTGGCCCGAGTTCTGGAAGGTGCTCGGGGACGACGGACGCGCGCTGCCGCATCGGCGCTAGCTATCTCCGCGCGGCGATCCCTACAGCACGCCCGCGTCGGTTCCTCGCCGCACGAACGCGTCGATCGCCGCCCGCCCCTCCTCGCCCAGCTCGGCCGAGAACGCGTTGACGTACAGCCCGATGTGCTTGTCGCAGACGTCTGCAGCCATCTCCTGGGCGTGGGCCTGCACGTAGCTGCGACTGGCCTCGGGATGCTCCCACGCGTGACGAACCGAGGCGGACAGCGCCGCCTCGAAGCGCGCACGCAGGTCCTCATCCAGCGAGCGCTTCGCAGCGATGACCCCCAGAGGCAGGGGCAGCCCCGTCTGGGCCTCCCAGACCTCTCCCAGGTCGGCGACCTGCACCAGGCCGTGATCGGGGAACGTGAAGCGGCTCTCGTGGATGATGAGCCCCGCGTCCACCTCGCCGCCCGCCACCGCGGGCATGACCGCCTCGAAGCGCATCGGCACCGCCACGTGCTCGGGCCCGAACATGCGCAGCAGCGCGTAGGCCGTCGTTCCCAGACCGGGCACGGCCACGCGGCGGCCTTCGAGCTCGGACAGGGCGACCCGATCGCGGGCCACGACCAGCGGACCACAGCCCCGGCCCAGCGCCGCGCCGGCGTCCAACACGGTGTAGGTCTCGCGCACCCGCGCCCATGCGCCGACGCTGAGCTTGGTCAGCGCGAGCGCGTCTCCTCCGGGTTCGAGCACGCGCTGGTTGAGCGCCTCGATGTCCTCCATCACCACCGTCACCGGCGGCGCCGTGGGCACGAGCCCGTGGACCAGCGCGTGAAACATGAAGGTGTCATTGGGGCAGGACGAGAAGCCCAGGGACAGCGCGCTCACGCCTCCTTCCCTACCACGGCCCAGGCACGGAACCAGGCGCCGCGTCGTCGGCGGCACTCCCGCCCTGCCCGCCACGCCCCTCCCGGGGGGCCTAGGCAGCAGTTGATTGAGCCCGGGCCGGACAGCGCCTACGATCGGGACGATGGCGAAGCTGAACCGCAACGTGATCGAGGCCCTGCGAACCACGGCCGCGCGCCTTGAGGGCGGTGCCGACTACGAGTGGGGTCACGCGGGCGCGTGCAACTGCGGCCACCTCGCGCAGACGGTCACTCAGCGTTCCAAGCAGGAGATCTACAAGATGGTCAACGGCGAGTGGTCCGAGCACCTCAACGACTACTGCCCGATCACCGGCCACGCCATGGAAGACGTCGCCGCCCAGATGATCGCCTTCGGCTTCACGCCCGGTGAGCTCGCCGACCTCGAGCGACTGCAGGACCCTCGGGTACTCGAGCGCCTGCCGGAGCGACGGCACCTGCGACGCAACGCGCGGGAGGACGTGGTGCTGTACCTCGAGACATGGGCGAGCATGCTGGAGACCGAGCCCGCCTGACGCGTCGGCCCCGCTCGATCTCAATCAAGCGCAGGGCGACTTGTCGGCCGCAGCGGGGGGCCTCTTCGAAAGCCCCTTCGAGGATTGAAGGCCTACAGCGCGCCCACGAGTTCCCGCACCGCCGCGTCCAGCCGGGCCTTCGCCGAGCGCAGGTCCCACCCACCGCGGGCTCGGTCCCCGACCCGGTTGCTGATCGCCCGCACTTGCACCCAGGGCACACCGAAGGCCTCACAGACCCTCGCCACCGCGGCGCCTTCCATGCTCTCCACCGCCGCGTCGACCCGATCGCGGTAGGCCTGCGCGAGCGCATCGGTACCGCTGATCGTCGACACCGTCGTGCCGCGCACCACGGCCGCGTCAACGAGCACCGCGGTCACCCGGGCCACCCACACCGGGTCGGCATGCCACCGCACCGAGGGCGCGAGCTTCAGCGCGACGAGGTCCTCGAAGCCGCCCGTGGTCACCAGGCCTTCGTCGGCCAGTGACTCTTGGGCCACGACGCAGAGGTCCCCGACCTCCAGCCCGTGGCCTTCGAAGGCCCCCGAGACGCCGAAGCCCAGCACGACGCTCGGCAGACCGGCGGACAGCCGCTGCGCCGGACCGGCGGACAGCCGCTGCGCCAGACCGGCGGACAGCCGCTGCGCCAGTCGCAGCGAAGCCTCGATCTTGCCCACGCCCAGCTCCAGGCTGTCGGGCAAGTCGAGGCCTTCGGCCTCCTTGGGGTGGGCGTATGCCCACAGGATGCTCATGCCAGCATCGCCAGCGGCTGCTCGAGGTAGCCCCGCAGGGTCACCAGGAACTGCGCGCCGATGGCCCCGTCCATCACCCGGTGGTCGCACGCCAGGTTGACCCGCATCCGCTTGCCCGGCTGCAGCTGACCATCGACCACGACCGCTTCGTCCCGAATGGCGCCGACCGCCAAGATCGCGCCTTCGCCGGGGTTGATCACCGCGGCGAACTGCTCGATGCCGAACATGCCCAGGTTGGACACCGTGAACGTGCTGCCGGTCATCTCCTCGGGCTTGAGCTTCTTCTGTCGGGCCTTGGTCCCGATCGACGCAGTGATGCGCGCGACCTCGGACAGCGTGCGTTGCTCGGTGTGTCGCACCGGCGGCACGATCAGGCCCTCTTCGACCGCGACCGCCATGCCCACGTGAATGTCCCCACGTCGCACGATGGTCTTGCCGTCCCAGTACGCGTTGATCTCAGGGTGCTTCTGCAGCGCCTTGGCCACCGCGAGGATGACCATGTCGTTGTAGGAGATCTTGACGTCGGGCAGCGCTGCCTTGAGCTGCTCCCGCATCGCGACCGCACCGGCCATGTCGGCGTCGATCACCAGGTAGAAGTGCGGGATCTCGGCGTTGCTCTGGCCCATCCGGCGCGCGATGGTCTTGCGCATCTGCGACAGGGACATCGTGGTGTCCGGGCGGGACACGAAGGTGCGCTCGCCCTCGGACACGGTCGTGCCGGCCGAAGCCGAGCCGCCGCCTTCGATCGCCGCGTCGACGTCGGTCTTGATGATGCGGCCGCGCGGCCCGCTGCCTTCGATCGAAGACAGCGAGAGGCCGGCCTCCCGTGCCAGTCGTCGCGCCAGAGGTGAAGCGGCGATGCGCCCATCCTCGGACGACTCCCCGGAGGGCTTCTTCGGCGCCTTCTTCGGCGCCTTCTTCGGCGCTTTCTCGGAGGCGTCGTCCTCGGCGGACTGGTCTTCGTCTTCGTCTTCGGACTCGTCTTCGGACTCGGACTCGGACTCGGACTCCTCTTCGTCTTCCGACTCGTCTTCGGAACCGTCTTCGTCTTCCGACTCGTCTTCGGAACCGTCTTCGTCTTCGGACTCCGACTCCTCTTCGTCTTCGGACGCCGACTTGGGTTTGGATTTGGATTTGGATCCGCCGCCGCCGGCCTTGGCGAGCAGCTCTTCGACGTCCTCGCCGGGCTTGCCCAGGACCGCGATCGGCGTGCCGATGGGGTGCGTGTCGCCCTCGGCGGCGATGATCTTCAGGACCGTCCCGGCGTCGAAGGACTCGTACTCCATCGTTGCCTTGTCGGTCTCGACGTCCGCGATGACCTGGCCGCGTTTGACCTTGTCACCTTCGGCGATGTGCCATTTGGCGATGACGCCCTCCTCCATCGTGTCGGAGAGGCGGGGAAGCTCGACGATCGTTGCCATGTCGTGGGTCCTAGACGGTGTGGTAGGCGACCTTCGCGATGGCCTCGTAGATCTGCTTGGGCGAGGGAATCGCCAGCTGCTCGAGGTTCTCGGCGTAGGAGAAGTTGATGTCTTCGTAGCAGACGCGCTCGACGGGCGCGTCGAGGTGATCGAAGGCCTCCCGAGCGATGAGGTCGGCGACCTCCGCCCCGGTGCCGCCGTAGGGCCAGCCGTGGTACGCCAGCACCGCGCGGTTGGTCTTGCGCACGCTGTTCAAGATGGCGTCCTTGTCGAGCGGCCGCAGCGTGCGGAGGTCGATGACCTCGGCGTCGATCCCGTTCTCCTCGGCCATCTTGGCGGCTTCGAGCGCGGTCGGGACGCCCTGGCCCCACGTGATCACCGTGACCTGGCTGCCGGGGCGCTTGATGTCCGCCTCGCCGATCGGGATCAGGTACTCACCCTCGGGGACCTCGCCCTTGACCCCGTACATCACCTCGGACTCGAAGAAGATGACCGGGTTCTCGTCGCGGACCGCCGACTTCAGCAGGCCCTTGGCGTCGAAGGGCGTCGCAACCGACACGACCTTCACGCCGGGGAAGCCGCAGTAGAAGCTTTCGAACGCCTGGCTGTGCGTGGAGCTGAGCATGTGCGCGGCCGCGTTGGGACCTCGGAAGACCATCGGCAGCGAGAACTGCCCGCCCGAGAGGTGCCGCAGCTTGGCGGCGTTGTTGAGGATCTGATCGAAGGCGACGGCGGAGAAGTTGAAGGTCATGAACTCGATGATCGGCCGCAGGCCAGCCATCGCTGCCCCGACACCAACGCCGGCGAATCCGGCCTCGGCGATCGGGGTGTCGACCACCCGCTGCTCGCCGTACTTCTCGAGCAGACCTTGGGTGACCTTGTAGGCGCCGTCGTAGTAGCCGACCTCCTCGCCCATGACGAACACACGATCGTCACGAGCCATCTCCTCGTCGATCGCATCACGGAGTGCTTCTCGAATCTGTAGCGTAGGCATGGCTCAGGCGTCCTCGACCAGGTGGTGACGGAACCGGTGTTCCGGGTCCGGTTGGGGGGAGTTGTCGGCGAACTCGACCGCGGCCTGCATCTCCTCGACGATCGCGTCGTCGATGGCTTCGATGCCCTCGTCGTCCATGCCGTGGGTCTCGCGCAGGGCCTGTTCGGTACGGTACAGCGGGTCCTTGAGCCGCGAGCCCTCCACCTCGTCCTTGGTGCGGTACTTGGCCGGGTCGCTCATGCTGTGGCCGCGGAAGCGGTAGGTGAGCAGCTCGATGAGCGCCGGCTGGTGGTCCTTGCGGGCCCGCTCGACCGCTTCGGAGAGGCGGCGACGGGTCTCGAAGACGTCGGTGACTTCCCACCGGTCCGAGGTCATCCGGTACGCGGGCGCGCGGACGGTGAGGTCCTCCACCAGGGTCTGCCGCTTCATCGGCGTGCCCATCGCGTAGCGGTTGTTCTCGATGACGAACACCACCGGCAGCTTCCACAAGCCGGCCAAGTGCATGCCTTCGTGGGTGGCGCCGATGTGCATCGCGCCCTCGCCGAGGAAACACAAGGTGACCGCGTCGTCCTTGAGGTACTTCGAGGCGAAGGCGTGCCCGGCCGCGACCGGGAGGTGACCGCCGACGATGGCGTAGCCGCCCCACAGGCCCTTCTCCTTGTCGAACAGGTGCATCGAACCACCGACGCCGCCGACCAGTCCGTCCTTCTTGCCGAACAGCTCGGCCATGCACTTGCCGGGATCGCAGCCCAGCGCGATCGCGAAGCCGTGATCGCGATACGTCGTGACGACGCGATCGCCCTTTTGCATGAGGTCGGCGGTCGCGACGGCGATCGCCTCTTGTCCGATGTACAGGTGCAAGAAGCCGCTGATCTTGCCTTGGGTGTAGGCGCGTGAGGCGAGCTCCTCGAACCGTCGGATTCGGAGCATCTCCTTGAAGACGCGCACCACCTCGTCCTTGTCGGGCGCCTGGGTGGGAGAGGTCGTGGGGGACACGTGGCCGGAAAATAACACCGTCCACGCCGAGTGCGACCCTCCCGTCCGTCAAAGCTTGCTATACGTCCAGCATGTCGCTGGAGTCCCTCGACACTGACGCCCGACCCGCAGCCGAGTCCGGGGGTGAGCCCTGCGAGCGGACCGGGTCTGCCACCCCGGCGCCGGCGCACATCGCCGCGCGCATCACCGGTGGCGAGCTGGACGCCCTGAGCAGCGAGGGCCTGCTGGCCTATCTGCGGGGCGACGTGGACGTCTGGGCCCTGATGGCGGCCGCGGACACCGTTCGCCGGGCCCGATTCGGCAACGAGGTGCACCTGTGCTCGATCGTCAACGCCAAGGAGGGCGGCTGCCCTGAGGATTGTGGCTTCTGCGCCCAGTCCCGGCACTTCAGTACGCACGTTCAGCCCAAGAAGTTCACCCCGGTGGGCGAGATCGTCCAGCACAGCGAGCGTGCGGCCAGCCGCAACGCCAGCGCCCTGGGCCTGGTCACCGCCACCCGCGGGCTCGAGAACGACACCAAGGCGCTCGACCACGTGGTCGCCGGCATCAAGGCCGTCCGCGACGCCGGCTACACCGAGGCCCACGCCTCGGTCGGCTTCCTCAGCGACGCGGCGATGGACCGGATGATCGACGCCGGCCTCACCGAGCTCAACCATAACCTCGAGACGGGTCGCTCGTACTTCTCCAAGATCGTCAGCACCCACACCTACGACGAACGGATCGACACCATCCGCATGGCAAAGGCCAAGGGCCTGCGCACCTGCGTCGGGGGGATCTTCGGCATGGGAGAGGCGCCCGCCGACCGGGTCGAGCTGGCCCAGGCGCTGCGCGAACTCGACGTGGACGAGGTGCCGCTGAACTTCCTGGTCAGCATCGAGGGCACCAAGCTGCCCGCCTGCGACCCGCTCGCCCCGCTGGAGATGCTGCGAATCATCGCCGCCTTCCGGCTCTTCCTGCCGCGGCAGAACATCTTCATCGCCGCCGGTCGCACCCACCTGGGCCAGCTGCTGCCGATGATGTTCGGCGCGGGCGCGTCGGGCATGATGGTGGGCGACTTCCTCACGACCGCCAACCGCACCGTCGACGACGACCTTGCGATGCTCGACGAGCTCGGCCTCGTCCCCCACCGCTGCGGAACCAGGCGGCCCGAGCTCAAGCCCAGCCCGGCACGGCTGCCCGTGGTCGGCTGATCCTCGCCGCAGCGGCGGGCCTCACAGCGGCTGCATCAGCAGCGAGACGTGCACGTGCGCCCCCGCGTTGGCCACGATGTTCGCGTTGCCGTCGCAGTCCTCGCCGTTGTCGGCGATGCAGTAGGTCAACTCCCACGGCAGCACGAAGGGCCGCGGGGAGGCGCTGCGGGGGACCGGGGGCCCCAGGGCGAACATCTCGTGCGAGAAGCCGATCGGGTTGCCGTCGCCGTCCTCGACGATCGCGCTGGGGGACAGGTCGAAGCACGGGTCTTGCCCGCAGTCACCCCCCAGCGGTGAGGCGCCGACGAGGAACGAGAACCCGTAGAAGCAGGCCCCTGTGCCGCAGCCTCCGACCACGACGACCTGAGGATCGCCGCCGCCGTCAAAGCTGACCGGCTCACCGGGGGTGAAGGTGCCCAGCCGCGGCTCGAGCAGGGCGTTCGGGTCGCCGTCGGCGGTCATCGTGACCTCGAAGGCGCCGGCCG
Source organism: uncultured bacterium (assembly GCA_963761755.1). GTDB lineage: Bacteria > Myxococcota_A > Polyangia > Nannocystales > Nannocystaceae > CAJXVA01. The sequence goes on along the minus strand of CAVXIC010000008.1, from coordinate 205,355 downwards.
GCGGGGTGTCTTGGGTGATGCAGAAGGGCACGTACGCCTGGGCACCGGACTGTTCGACCTCGGTGATCCACACCCACGTCCCGAACTCGTCGGGCGTGGGGGCGCCCTCGATGGTACACGCGTCCGGGTCGACCGTGACCCCCGCGGGCCTCGAGCCATCGCCGTTGCCCGCCGGGGTGCTGCACGTGACGGGCGAGCCGTCGCCGCCGACCAACACGTCCGCGAGCGCGTCGGCCGGGCCCAGGCACGGTCGCGCGAGCGCCTCGAGATCCACCGACAGCGCCGGAGCGACCTCGAGCGTGCAGCTCGCCTGCCCCTCGCCTCCGCTGCCCTGCACCTCGACGCTCACCGCGAACGACCCGGCCTCGGTGGGCGAGCCCGACAGCGTGCCCGAGATCGGCGAGAGACTCAGCCCAGGAGGCAGGCCCGCGGCGCTCCAGGTCCACGAGGCCTCGGGCTCGACCTCGAAGGCGTGCTCGTAGTCCGCCCCGACCGCGGCGCTCGGCGGCTCGGCGCAGCGCACCTCGGCCTGCGGCGCCGCGGTCGTCCCCTCGCCGTCCCCGTCGGCGAGGGTGTCGATGCCGGTGGTGTCCTCGGATCCGTCGCCCGCTGTGGTCGTCGCCCCCGCGGTGGCGCTGGTCGTCGCGCCGATCCCCGCGTCCGCGCCGGGGCAGGCCCCGAGCGCGACCAGACCACTAGACCCCAAGATCGCCCCGAACGCGCTGTGCCAGCCTCGCATCGCCAAACCGAGGGTACCGCTCGAGGGGTGTGGGCGGGGGTATGCACCGTGTCGTTTCACCACCGCGCCTGCTACCTTGCCCGCGATGCGTGACACCAAGGCGCTGCGACGACGGTTGAGCCTGCTCGCCTGCATTCCGATGCTGGCCGCGGGCTGCAACGACCCGACCCCGACCCCGCAGCCGTCCGCCCAGGCCGGGTCCAAGCCCGCGGTGCGCACCAACCCCAAGGCCAACGCCGCATCCGAGCCAACCGCACCAAAGGGCCCGCGGATCAACGAGGCACCGCCGCCGCCGCCGCTGCCCACCGATCCCGACGAGCTCCGGATGATGCCGATCGAGGGCGACCCACCCTTCATCGACGGCTACAACCCCGAGGAGGACCCGTGCATCTCGGGCAACTGGTGCGGCTCTGCCGACGCTGCGCTCGCGCTCGCGCCCAAGGCGGGCGAGCCCAAGATGGAGCTGGGGTGTCCCACGCGCATTCTGGGCGCCCACGACCCCAGCCCGGTCAAAGACGACCGCACCACCTACGCCGGACTCTCGCCCGAGAGCTCGATGCAGGGCTCGCTCAACGGCCACGGCACCGAGCTTCGCCGAGAGGCCGGTGAGGACGCCACCTGCTGCTACCACTGGTTCGAGTACTGCTCCGGTCGTCCCTTGGTCGAGCGCGGCGAGCTGCTCGCCGCACCGGCGGTGGGCCGCACCGACTGGGCCGACCTCGCCTGCCCGGTGGCGTCCCCGATCGCCGAGGCGCTCAGCGACGCGTGGCTGAGCGACGCCGCGGCCGAGCACGCCTCGGTCGCCGCGTTCAGCCGAGTCGCGATGGAGCTGATGGCCGTGGGGGCCCCGCCGCAGCTGCTCGACGAAACCCTTCAGGCCGCCCGGGACGAGATTCGGCACGCGCAGGCCTGCTACGGCATGGCCAGCCGGTTCTCCGTCGCCGTCCACGGCCCCGGTCCCCTGCCCTCGGCCGCACCCCGCCTGGCCTCCTTGGTCCAGGTCGCCGTCGATACGTTCCTCGAGGGGTGCATCGGTGAGACGACCGCGGCCCTGGTCGCCGAACGAGGCGCGGCGCTGGCCGGCGACCGCCACACCCAGGACGTCCTGCTGGCGATCGCCTCCGACGAAGCCGAGCACGCGGCCCTGGCCTGGCGCACCGTGAGGTGGGCGATCGAATGCGGTGGCGCCGGGGTGGTAGGCGCCATCCGTCGCGCGTTGGACGACCTGCCGACGCCAACCTACCCCGACACGCCCGACCACCCGCATTGGTCGCACTTCGGCCGACTCAGCGCGGCCCAGATGGCGGCCGCTGCCGCCGATGCACGTCGGGAGATCGTGGCGCCCATGCTGCGTGCCCTGCTGGGGACCTCCGCACACGTCCCCCCGCCGCGCGCCATGGCCTGATGCGCGGGCAGGGGTTCATCCGCCCTCGGAGTCCTCGCGCAGCAGCGGGCGACATCGCCACCACAGCCACAGCGTCTGCACGACCCGGCCCACGGTGAAGCCGGTGAGGGCAACGTAGACCCCGCCGACCCCCTGCCACAGCACGCCCGCGGCCAGCACCGCCCCGCAGCCGACCCCGAAGGCGACCACGGCTTCGGTGATCGGCCCGGTTCGATGCGCCGAGACGAGCACGCCCTGGTACCAGCTCTGCAGCACTCTGGAGGCCGGCTGAGGCGCCGCCATCAGCAGACCCCACAGCGCCGCCGGGATGAGCTCGGGCGGAAGGTTGGCGACGTGCACGAACCACAGCTCCGCCAGCGGAGACAGGGAGAAGGCGAGCCATACGATCGACAGCACCGCCGCCACCCGCCAGGCGAACCGTTGCAGCGCGGCGCGAGCCCCCGGAAGCGACACGAGGGCAACGACGACCTCGTTGTAGGCCAGCCCGATGCTCTGCACCACGAAGCCCAGGCCCACGATCACCGGCCACACCGCCAGCGATCCGATGACCTCGGGCATTCGGCTGATCGCCGCGGTCCCGATGGGCTGGATGACCAAGATGACCACCGGGGTCAGTGCCAGCGGCACGTAGAAGGAGAGGAAGCTGCGCCCGGTCAGCGGGGCGGCGTCGCAGCGCTCGGGCAGCTCGGTCCTCGCGACGCGCCTGGCCAGGACCCCCACGAACACCGCCTCGGCCAGCACACCCACCGCCAGCGCCGCGGTGCCGACCACCACCCCCGTGTACGCGCCGGACAGCAGGCCCGCCACCAGCACGCCCGACGAGGCGACCATGCGCAGTGCGGTGCCGACCCCCACCGCTCGGCTGCGGCCGTGTCGGATCAGCAACCCCTGGCCGGTCCGCCGAGACGCGATCGCCCACGACCACGGCACCATGAACCACAGCCCCGGGCCGGCGGCCTGGGCGACCTCCGGCGGCACCGACAGCGCGGCCTCGATGATCCACGGGCCCACCGTCGTCCCGGCCAGCAGCAGGTGCACGCCCGTCAGCGTCGCGCCCATCAGGCGGGTGTAGCGGACCACCTTGGCGTAGCGAGCCCGATCGCGGCTGAGCTCCGTGGACGCCGCCAGCAGCATGATGATCGGCGCCTCGATCAGCAGCGCGAGCGGGAACACGACCGAGCCGTACGCGCCCAGCTGAACCTTCGTGTCCGGCAGCCGAGCGATGACCGCTGCGATCGCGGGCTGCTCGATCCCCATCAGCAACCAGCTGGCGGCCAGCGGCCACCAGGCGGTCCAGATCTGGGACGTGCGCAGCCGCTCCATCCGCCGGGGCTATAGCAGGTTTGCCGGGCCGCCGACCCTCGCCCGTCACGACGGACGTGTCGGTAGGGTCGAGCGCAGCACCAACCTCGCCTATAGTCTGGACGTGGACGACCCGTCCTGGCTCTCCGTGCTGCCTCCGATCCTCGCGATCGCGATGGCGATCGCGACCCGGCAGGTCTACCTCTCCTTGGGCGCGGGCATCTGGCTCGGCTCGACCTTCCTCGCGGACTTCGACCCACTCGCCGGTCTCGGGGCCAGCCTCGAGCGCCTGGTCGCGGTCCTGGGCAGTGCGGGGGACGCCCGCGTCGTCCTCTTCACGCTGGTGGTCGGCGCGCTCATCACCACGCTCGAAGCCTCCGGCGGCGTCGCGGGGTTCGTGCAACGGCTCGAGCAGCGCGACTGGGTGGGGACCGGGCGCCGGGCCCAGCTGCTGGCCTGGAGCCTGGGCGTGCTCATCTTCGTCGAGTCCAACGTGACGGTGCTCGTGGCCGGCACGGTGGCCCGTCCGCTCTTCGACCGGTTCAAGGTGTCACGCGAAAAGCTCGCGTACATCATCGACTCCACCTCCGCGCCGATCTGCATCCTGATCCCGCTCAATGCATGGGGCGCATACAACCTGAGCCTGCTCGAGGGCCTCGGGGTCCAGGACGCGCTGGGCGTGTTCCTGCGCTCGATCCCCTACAACTTCTACGCGATCGTGGCCGTGCTGATGGCGGTGGCGGTCATCGTGTGGAACCTCGACCTGGGCCCGATGAAGGCCGCCGAGGCGCGGGTCGCAGGCGGCGTCCTGCACGCCGAGGGCTCGCAACCGCTGGCCGACGATGGCGCCCCCACGCTCGACCCGCAGCTGCGCATCCCGTCGCGAGCCCGCAACATGCTGGTGCCCATGGCGGTGCTCGTCGTCGCCATGCCCGTGTCCCTTTGGGTCACCGGCAAGGGCGACATGATGAGCGGCTCGGGGTCCACCAGCGTGCTGTGGGCGGCCAGCGCCGCGCTGGCGACCGCGTGGATCATGCTGCTGGTCCAAGGGGGCCTGAGCGTCGACAGGCTCACGCGTCGGGGTCTCGAGGGTGCGGGCGCCCTGCTGCCGCTGGCCATCATCTTGGTGCTCGCGCTCGCGCTGGGCGGCTTGGCCAAGGATCTCGGCACCGGCACCTACTTGGCCCGCCTCGCGGTCGGATCGATGCCCACCTTCGTCCTGCTTCCCGTGCTCTTCGTCGTGGGCGCGGGCACGGCCTTCTCGATCGGATCGAGCTGGGGCACGTTCGCCATCATGCTGCCGATCGCCGTCCCGACGGCGGCCGCGATGGGCCTGCCGCTGGAACCCTTCGTCGCCGCCTCCCTCGCCGGCGGCGTGTTCGGGGACCACTGCTCGCCGATCAGCGACACGACCATCATCGCCTCGCTCGCCTCGGGCACCGACCACATCGAGCACGTGCGCACCCAGCTGCCGTATGCCCTGCTGGGCGGGGCCGTGGCGGCCGTCGGGTTCGCCGTGCTGGGCGCGGTGGGTTGAGGGCGAAAATCGAGCGGCCGTGTCTGTAACGGAAGCGCTCGCGCGGGAACGTCCGCGTGGAGCCCCGACGAGATGCGCCCCTTGTGTTCAACGACTCTTCCCCTGCTCATCGCGCTCCTGGGCGCGTGCGGGATCGAATACCCGGAAGCGGAGCTGACGGGCGCTGAAACGACCACCGATGCGGTCGGAAGCTCGGAGGATGGAGACACCACCGGGCCGTTCTCCGGCTCCGGTGATTCCGCTGGGGACTCTGGCGAATCCTCGCAGCTCGGACTCCCCTGCGAAGTCGCCGACCTTCTGGAGCGCCGGTGTCAGAGCTGCCATGGCTCGACACCGGTCGGGGCGCCGATGCCCTTGATCAGCTACGACGACCTCATCCAACCGAGCTTCAGCAACCCCGCACAGAGCTTCGCTGAGCGCGCGCTGACGCGCCTATCTTCCGTGGACAGCCCGATGCCGCCCGCCCCGGCCTCCCCGACGACTGCGCCGGAGCAGCTGGCCTTCGCGGCGTGGGTCGAGGCGGGTCTGCCCCCCGGAGACTGCGCCGACGATCCCGCGCCCGATCCCTTCGACGTCGAGCCCCAGTGCAGCACCGACCGGTGGTGGGACGCCGACGACGACGACGGTACCCCGCGCATGTTCCCGGGCCGCGCCTGCCTGAGCTGCCACGCGATCGAGGCCCCGGACGACGATGACGTCCCCAACCTGCTCGTTGGGGGCACGGTCTTCGAAACGGCGCACGAACCCGACAACTGCAAGGGCCCTCCGGGCGAACTCGACGGGGAGCAGATCATCGTCGAGCTCACCAGCGCCGACGGGCAGGTGGTCTCCTTGTCGGTCAACGACTCGGGCAACTTCTTGATGCACACCTCCCAGACCCCCTTCCCCGCCCCTTACCAGGTGAAGGTCGTGCACGGAGACCGCGAACGCGCGATGCCGATCCCCGCTCCCTTGGGTGACTGCAACGCGTGCCACACCCAGGACGGTCAACAGGGTGCGCCCGGGCGCATCGTGCTGCCCTAGCACCCCCACCTCCGCGAGACGAACCCATGCTCCTCACGCTCTCCATGGGCGCTTGGCTTGCCGTGGCGCCGGTCGAAAGCGAAGACGCTTCGTCCGGTTCCGAGGCGGTCCGCGCTCTGTTCGAAGACCAGTGCACGATGTGCCACGACGACTCCGGCGATCCGTCGACCCCCGACGGACTCGACCTCGGCGGAGATCCCACCGACCTGCTGGCACGCAGCTCCGCGGCAACCGGCAAGCCGCTGGTGACGCCAGGACGGATCGACGAGAGCTACCTGTGGGCGAAGCTCGTCGGCACGGAGATCGCCGGTGACGTGATGCCGATGGGCGACGCCCTGCCGGCAGCCGAACTCCAGGCCGTCAAGACTTGGATCGAGTCGCTGCCGCCGGATGCGTCGCCCGCCACGCCGCTCGAGCAGCCCTCGGCGTCGCAACCCGCCGCGGCGACACCGAGCGTGCACCGGCCGACTCCGGCGGCCTTTCGTGGCACGCGTCAGGGCGTGCAGCCGACCACGACGACCATCGGCCGCCGCTCGATGATGTTTCGCATCGACCACCGATTCGGCCGCATCGGCACCGAACGCGGGGCCTTCGGCCTCGACGCCGGGGTCATCATGAGTCTGGGGCTCGGCTACGGCATCGCCGAAGGGTGGGACGTCGAGCTGCGCCGAAGCAACTCGAACAAGGCGTGGGAGCTGGGGACGAAGTACGTCCCGGTGCGGCAAGAGGACGGCGCGCCGCTGTCGGTCGGAGGACACGTCTCCCTCGACGTCCTGCGGAGCTTCGACGCGGCGAACCCCATCAGCGGGAACTTCACGGCGATGATCAGCCGGCTGTGGTGGGAGCGATGGGCAACCGGACTGGGTATCGGCTACCACCTGCGGACGAACAAGAGCCCCAATCCGGTGATCGACCTCGGCCCGCCCTTCGGCCCGACCGCGGTGCGAGATCGGCGAGACACGCTGGTCCTGTCCCTGTTGACCTCGGTGTGGCTGTCACGGCGTTGGGCCATCGACCTGGAGTGGGCGTTGCCCGTGCCCGGTGGACGGACCCCCGACGTGTTCTACCGGCGCGGGGTCGATGCGGACGCCGTCGATCTGGGGGGTCCGCAGCTCGGACACATCACGCTGGGCACGTCGATCTTCACCGGAAAGCACCTCTTTCAGATCGTGTTCAGCAACGGCCGCGAGCTCCACGCCAACCTCGCGGCGCCCGGCGGCCAATCCACGAACCCCTTCGGCGCCCAGAGCCCATCGCGCAACCCGCTGCACCGCGCTGCGTTCTACCTGGGGTTCGGGATCTCGCGGAAGTTTGGCATCAAGCAGCGACGCAAGACGCAGGACGAGCGATGAACCGACTTTGGTGGATTCCCTTCTTGATGACCGGTTGCGTACAGATCGAGGCCGTCGGGCCCGGCGGATCAGCTGGCGAGGAGGTCCCCGGTCGGGTTCAGGAGGTCCTGGATGCTCACTGCGCGACGTCGGGCTGCCACGACGCGGGCAGCCGCGCCGGCGGTCTGTCGTTGAGCGAGGCCGACAGCGCCGCCCTGCTCTCGGGCGCTTCGTCGAACCAGGAGCCCAGCCTCGCGCTGGTGCGCCGCGGTTCGATCCAGGACAGCTACCTCGCGATCAAGCTGCTCGCCGAGCCTCCGGCGGGACGCGCGCGCCAGGGTGCGCGCATGCCCTTGGGCGGGTCCGCAGATCCCGAAGACATCGCCCTCTTGCTGGGATGGATCGCCGGGGCCGACCTAGGCGAGGGGGACGGGGACACCGACCCCGGAACGTCGGATCCGCCCGCCGACGCCAGCGCCGGCGCCCAGGGCGGGACCTGCAGCGTCGAGAGCCTCGCGTCCTCGGGCATCGCGATCATCGACGCCGGGCCGTCCGAAGCACAGATCCCCGAGGTCATCGGCGAGATCTTGATGGGCAACTGCGGCTGCCACTTGGCCGAGGCGCTCGTGCCCAACGCCGAGGCCTACCAAAGATCCCTGGCCTTCGACCTCACGACCCTGGAGGGTTGGCGCGCGAGCGTCGAGGGTCGCGCGGCCGCGAGCGTCGTTCATGCTCGGGTCGTCGAGCAGGAGACGATGCCGCCGGCCTACGCCTGCGACGATGGGACCGGCGAGGCGATGGCGCCCGCGGACCGCGACATGCTCGCGGACTGGATCGCCCAGGGGCTCCCCGGCGGGGCCGCCTGGCCCTGAGCGATGTGCGTTCTCGCGCGACATGGGTGGTAACGCTCGGACATGTGCGGAGACGTCTGGATGATGCATGCGCGCCTCTCCCTCCTCCCGGCCCTCGCCGCCCTCAGCTGCGGGATCAGCGTCCAACCGGGGCTTGCACCCTTCGCCGAGTCCACGAGCGGATCGACCGCCGCCGCCTCATCGTCCGCAGATCCGTCGTCCGCCGAGGCGGGCAGCGACGATGGCTCCACCTCGAGCGAGGGCCGCTCGACCTCCTCGACGGCAGGACCCTCGGCGTGCGGCGAAGGGTCCTGCACGACCTCCGACACCGGGACCACCGAGCCCCGGGCGGACGCCTCGGGCGGTCCGCTCTCTTCTTCTTCGGGCTCGGGCGAGACCGGGGACCCGCAGGGCTCCGCAAGTCTCCCCTTCGACCTCGAGGTCGACCTCGGCGACACGGTGCTGCTCCTGGACGCCTTCGCGCTCGGCGGGCCGCTCCCAGCCGAGATCCTCGATGTGACGATGGACGGCGGAGACTGGAGGCTCGACGAGCTCGCCGGCGGCGTGCCCTTTACGGTCACGCAGGCGGACTGCGACCACGAGGGCGACCACGGGCCGGGCCGCGATCGGATGACGGTGACGTGGGAGAACGCCGATGCGTCGCAAGGCAGCGACGAGGTCGACGTCCGGTACTGCGGGAACTGAACCGGACTGGACTGGACTGGATTGGATTGGACTGGACCGGCTACACGTAGGGTCCCAGCGCCCTGGCCAACCCCGGCACCGCGGCCTGGACGTTGTCCTTGGCCGAGCCGCGCAGCTTGTCGTAGGTCTTCTTGACCGTGGCGTTGTTGGCCTTGCGGGCCTTGGCGTCGGTCACCTGCAGCAGCAGATCGGCGGTCTCGGCCTGATTGGCCTTGATATACGCGGTGAACTTGTCCCCGTCACCGTCGTTCTTGTCGTACAGCGGCTGCATGGCGTCGGCGAACTCGGGCAGCAGGCCGTTGACCGCGCCGGCGATGAAGCCGGGCTTGAGCGCCTGGACGGCCTTGTAGCCGAGCTTGATGGCGGCGCCCGAGAACCCCTTCTTGCTGCCGACCTCGTCCTCGACCAGCTTGCAGCAAGCCTCGACGACGTCGCGGCGGACTTCAGGAGCGGTGAGTTTGTCGGCGAGCGTGCCCATGACGCAGCGTTTTTGCCTGCAAACGGGCGTCGGCGCAAGCGCCGGCGTTGTCACCCGGAGCCCCGACTGCAACTATCCGGCCCATGCTCCGCCGCGCCGCCGTGCTGCTGCTGCTGTCGCCCTGCGCCTGTGACTCGCTGCCGCTGGGCGAGCAGGAGACCCCGCCCCCGGCGGTCGAAGGCCCGGACGCCGAAGCTCCCCAGGATGACCCTGCGATGAACGCCCCCACCCCACCCCCACAAGGCGCGATCTCGATCGAGGACGTCGCCACCCACCCTCGCCCGGGCACCTCCACCCCAGGCGCGGTTCGCTTCAGCCCCGACGGCAAGCACCTGACCTACCTCTTCAGTCCCGAGGGCTCGCTCAACCGCGACCTCTACGTCCAGCCGGTCGAGGGCGGCGAGCGCAAGCTGCTGTTCACCCCGCCCGGGGGCGGCGCGACCGAGGAGAACCTTTCGCCCGAGGAGAAGCTGCAGCGCGAGCGCATGCGCATGCGCTCGCTGGGCGTGACCTCCTACGCCTGGTCCAAGGAGAACGAGCGCTTCTTGGTCCCCGTCCGCGGCGATCTGTGGGTGCAAGAGGGGCTCGAGGGCCGCATGCACCGGATCGTGGACACCGAGGGCAGCCCCGCGCTGGACGCTCGGTTCTCGCCCGACGGTACGTCCGTCGCCTACGTGCTCGACGACGAGCTGTATGTGGTGCCGGCGCTGGGCGGCGAATCCATCCAGCTCACCCGCGGCGCTCGCGGGACGGGCAAGACCCACGGCCTGGCCGAGTACATCGCCCAGGAGGAGATGGGGCGACACCACGGCTACTGGTGGTCGACCGACGGCACGGCCCTGGCCTTCACCGAAGTCGACGAGCGCCACATCCCGGTCTATCGGATCGAGCACCAGGGCAAGGACGCACCCCACCACGAAGACCACGGCTACCCCTTCGCCGGAGAGCCCAACGCGAAGGTGCGCCTCGGCGTCGTCAGCGCACAGGGCGGCAAGCCGCTGTGGCTCGACCTGAACGCGACCGGCATCGCCGGCGAGCGCGACCCCACCGACCTCTACCTCGCGCGGGTGCACTGGATGCCCGACGGCAGCGTGATGGCGCAGGTGGAGAATCGCGAGCAGACGGCCCTGCACCTGGTCCGCTACGACGCCAAAGGGGTCGCCACGAAGGTGCTCGAGGAGACCTCTGAGGTGTGGGTCAACCTCAACGACGGCTTCCGGGCCTTCGACGAAGTCTCCGCCGAGGGCCCGCACGCCGATCTCGCCGGAGGGTTCCTGTGGCAGTCGGAGCGAACCGGCTTCTCGCACCTGTACGCCTACGACGCCGCAGGCAAGGAGGTGCGCGCGTTGACCTCCGGGCCGTGGTTGGTGGACGCGGTCGTCGGCGTGGATCAAGCCGCCGGCGAGGTCTACTTCACCGGGACCAAGGACGGCCCCACGCAGCGCCACCTGTACAAGGTCTCCCTGTCCGGAGGGGACACCACGAAGCTGACCGACGATCCGGGCATGCACGCGATCGTCCTCAGCCCGACGAACGACCGCTTCATCGACAGCTGGAGCAGCCTGCAGCATGGGCCGCAGATCGACGTGCGCAGCACCGAGGACGGGGCCAAGGTGTCCACCGTCGAGATCGACGCCGACCCGCGGGTCGAGGCGCTCGACCTGCAGCCGCCCGAGCTCGTCACGCTGACGACCGGCGACGGGGTCGAGCTTCACGGCGCGGTCTACAAACCCGCCGGCGAGGGCCCCTTCCCCACGATGGTCAGCGTCTACGGAGGACCGCACGCGCAGCGCGTCCAAGACGACTGGAGCCTCACGGTCGACATGCGGGCCCAGTACCTGCGCAGCCTGGGCTATCTGGTCTTCAAACTCGACAACCGCGGGTCGGCACGGCGCGGCCTGAGCTTCGAGGGCGCCATCAAGCACGACATGGGCAACCTCGAGGTGAAGGACCAGGTCGAGGGCGTGGCGTGGTTGGTCGACCAAGGCCTAGCGCAGCCCGAGCACGTGGGCATCTACGGGTGGAGCTACGGCGGCTACATGTCCGCGATGGCGCTGGCCCGCGCGCCGGGGACCTTCTCGCTGGCGGTGTCCGGGGCCCCCGTGTCGCACTGGGATGGGTACGACACCCACTACACCGAGCGATACATGGGCCTGCCGCAGGACAACGACAAGGGCTACGAGGACAGCGCCGTGATGACCCACGTCGCGGGCATCGAGGGCGACCTCATGCTCGTCCACGGCCTCATCGACGAGAACGTGCACTTCCGCCACACCGCGCGCCTGATCAACGGGCTCATCGCGGCCCAGAAGCGCTACGAGCTCCTGCTCTTCCCCGACGAGCGCCACATGCCCCGCCGCAAGGAGGACCTGGTCTACATGGAGCAGCAGATCCGCGACTTCATCGTCGCCAAGCTCTAGTTCGGGTACCTCGTGTCTAAAGTCCGTGGCCCGTCCCGGTCCGCCCCCAGGCCAACGGCGCGTTCCGGAGTCGCGTGACCAACGCCTCGAGCCGTTGGGCCTCGAACGGCTCGGACTCGCGCGCGGATGCACGTTCGAGCCAGCGGACACCATCACCCAGGCTCTCGAAGACGTGGTGGGGGAATGGGAAGCGGGCGAACATCGACAGGCCGGTGGCGACCATTCGAACCATCGACGCCTCAAAACCGTGGCCTTCGAACACCAGCGCGGATGCGACCACGAAGTCGCCGTGGCGGGCCAACCCCTCGGCGATCTCGCGGCGCACGGCGACATCGGGCGGGGGCGTGCGCGCCTCGACGATCCCCAGCAGCACCCCGCGGCCGCTGCGACTCGCTTCTCGTGCACGCTGCAACGTGGCCATCGCCGCTCGAGCAGCCTCGAGCGTCGTGGCCTCGCGCCACACATACAGCATCACCGACGGCGCCCAGCCGATCGCGAAAACCGGTGTCGTCGCCTCGATGCACAGTTCGTCCACAGACAGGCTCGTAGGGCAGCCAGCCCTCCCGCGCACCCCCGGAGCCCGCAATGGGTCACTCGAGCGCGGAGCCAGCCGCGCCGGTGCGGACGGTCCGCCCACCCTGGACGCGCGGACAGGTGCGTGTTGACCCCCGCGTGCTCGACACGCGAAGCTGCGCGGGCCCGTGAAGTACGTCCTCAAGACGGCAAAGCCCAGCCGGCCGCGCTTCGACCCGACCCGCGACCTCAATCCGCAGCAGCAGGCGGTGGTCGAGGCCCCTGCCCAGCCCCTGCTGGTCATCGCCGGCGCGGGCTCGGGCAAGACGCGAACGCTGATCTACCGGGTCGCGCGCTTCGTGCAGGAGGGCTGCCCACCCGACCGCATCCTGCTGTGCACCTTCACCAACCGGGCCGCCAAGGAGATGGTCAGCCGGGTCGAGGCCACCGTGGGCATCGACATGCACGGCGCCAGCGCGGGCACCTTCCACCACATCGGGCACAAGCTGCTGCGCCGGTACGGTGAGCACGTCGGGCTCGGGCTCGACTTCGGCATCCTCGATCCCGAGGACGCCCGCACCCTGCTGTCGAGCGTCATCGCCGAGCAGGGCCTGGAGAAGCTCAGCGCGCGGCGCTTCCCGCAGCCCAAGGTGCTCTCGAGCATGATCGGGCTGTCGGGCTCCACCCTCACGCCGCTGGCCCAGGTCATCGCCGAGCGGGCGCCCAAGCTGGTGCCGCAGCTGCCCGCGATCGAGGACACCGCCGCGCGGTTCATGCAGCGCAAGCGGCAGAACAACCTCGTCGACTTCAACGACCTGATCACCCTGTGGCATCGGCTGCTGACGGACCCCGCCTGCAGCGAGGTCGCCGACGAGCTTCAGGGCGCCTACGACCACGTGCTGGTCGACGAGTACCAAGACGTCACGGCCCTGCAGGGCTCGCTGTGCGACCGCATGGCCGCCCGCTGCGGAAGCCTGACCGCGGTCGGCGACGACGCGCAGTCGATCTACGGCTTTCGCGGCGCCGACTTCGAGCAGATCGCCGGCTTCGCCCAGCGCCACCGAGACGGACAGGTCCTCAAGCTCACCACCAACTACCGCAGCACCCCCGAGATTCTCGACCTCGCCAACCGCAGCATCGGCTTCAACCGCCGCCAGCACTTCAAGGAGCTCAACGCGGTCAAGAACAACGGCATGGTGCCGGCACTCATCCCCCTGCGCGACGTGTACCAGCAGGCGGAGTTCGTGGCCCAGCGGGTGCTGGAGCTGCATCACGAGCAGCAGCTGCCGCTGCGCAAGATGGCGGTGCTCTATCGCAACCACGCGCACAGCCTCGAGCTCCAGGTCGAGCTCACCCGCCGCCAGATCCCCTACAGCATCCGCTCGGGCGTGAAGTTCTTCGAGCAGGCCCACATCAAGGACGTGGTCGCCTACCTGCGCGCCCGCGAGAACCCGCGCGACGAGCTGGCGTGGCTGCGGCTGCTGCGGCAGTGGCCAGGGGTGGGCTTGCAGACGGCCGAAGCGCTGGCCCAAAAGCTCGCCGGCCTCGACGCCAGCGCCGAGCGTCAGACGCCCGCGGAGATCCTGCTCAATCACGCCCAGACCGCCCGCGGGCAGGCCAAACAGGCCCTGGGGCGCCTGAGCGCGCTGTGGGGCACCCTGCACGAGCCCGAGCAGCGCAGCCCCGGCGCCGCGATCAAGCAGGTCGTCGAGGAGCACTACCGCGAGTACGCAGAGCGCTCCTTCACCAACGCCGACGCCCGCAAGGAAGACCTCGAGCACCTCAGCGAGTACGCGGACCGGTTCGCCGGTCCCGAGGCATTCCTCAGTGAGCTGGCGCTGGTGCAGGGCATCCAGGCGGAGAACGTCCTCTCCGGCGAAGAGCCCGACGACAAGCTCGTCCTGACCACCGTGCACCAGGCCAAGGGCCTGGAGTGGCCGATCTGCTTCATGATCTGGATGGCCGAGGGTCGCTTCCCCTCCGCCGTCGCCCTGCGCTCCCCGACCGAGACCGAGGAGGAGCGCCGCCTCTTCTACGTCGCCACCACGCGCGCGATGTCGGAGCTGTACATGCTCTACCCCACCATCGAAGAGGCCAAGGACGGGCCCTCGCGGATGATGCGGCCCAGCAAGTTCCTCGTGGAGCTGGACAAGAGTCCGCGGGTGTTCGAACGCTGGCAAATCCTCGAAGAGCCCATCGAGGGGCCCAACGCGACGTAGGCCCAACCGTAGCACCGGGCTGCTAGCCAAAAGGCGCCCGTTTGGGGTGAAGCCAAGGGCGACTCGTCGGCCGCAGCGAGGGGCCTTTTCGAAAGGCCCCTTCAAGGACAGAGGGCCTAGAGCGGCGACCAGTTTGATTCCGGGTGCTGAGGTGCGTCTGGGGCCGTTCCTGGGTAGGAGCGTGGCCGAAGTTGTGTCGGGCACACCACGAGCGCCGCGCGACACCGTCAGGTGCGGCCCCGGGCGTGCATCAGCGCATGGAATCAAACTGATCGCCGCTCTAGCTGCCCACGAACGCCTCGGGCGTCCACACGCGGTCCGCGGACCGCTCCCATACCTCGAGCCAGCGCGCATCCGGCTCCGGCATCACCTGGTCCCCGATCTCCACCCCGTGCGCGCGGATCGTCTCGAGCACGGCCGCCGCCTCGTCGGTCTCCACCATCGCCCGCCGGCGAAGGTCATGGATGCGACGCCCCAGCGTCTCGCCCGAGACGCCCCGGCTCGCCAGCGCCGCGGCCACCCGGCCCACGCCCGAGAGCGACACGAGCCCCATGCGCCAGTGCACGACGGACATCTGGAACGCACCCCGGCACCCGACGACGCCCGGCCCGAAGTCGAGGAAGTCGTCGGAGTCTTGGTGGCGTTCGAGCCGAATGAACGCTCGCCGCACGCCGCGTCCGGGCTGCAGGTCCCTCCGGATCCGCTCGATGTGCGCCGCGTCGGCGTGCCCGACCCCGTTCGCACGCAGCACCCGCGCCAGGTCGGCGGTGGGGATGCGCTCGGCGAGCACGTCCGCGTACAGCCCGTAGGTGATCGGGTCGGTCTCGAGGTCGTCGCCGAGCAAGATCTCGTGAGCGCCCAGCGGCAGGAAGGAGCGCGAGGTGAGCAGCGCCGTCAGCTTGAAGCCGACCTGCTCCTTGATCCGCTTGGGCATGCCGCCCCGGAACACGCGGCCCCAGTCCTTGAACGTGGTGCCATCGAAGCTGATCCCGTCGAGCCCCATCTTGCGCTCGATGACGCGTCGCAGCTGCTTGGGGCTGGCCGAGAGGAAGAACAGCGGCGTGTCACGGGTGGTGCGGCCGGGGCCGCGCCGCAGCTCGCGGAGCAGACGGGCCATCCCCTCGATGTCTCGCTTCTGCGCGGCCCGCTCGAACGGAATCCGCAGCATGCCCTTCATGCTCGAGAATCGCGTCGCCAGATACGTGCGGTCGATGTCCGCGATGACGACCTCTCCCTCCCAGTCGGGGTCGAGGGTGCGATAGCTCGCGCGATCGATCGGGTAGCCGGCCACCGCCCTTTGGGACCTATCAGACCCGGCCGCGGCGCGCCACGCCAAACGCAGACGAGCGCGCCCTCGTCAGAGGAACGCGCTCGTCTACTTGCCTTGTTGCCGGACCGCAGCGTGTCGTGCGGCCGGCCAAGAATCCGACGACTACAAGTCGTAGGGGCGAACGGTGCTGCGGTTGTTGTCCTGACAGCGCTTGATGGCTGCGCCGAGCAGGTCGTGCACCTTGTCAGAGACCGCCTGGACGAGCTCTCCGTCGCTACGGAGGCCGGCTTCCTTGACGACTTCTTTGACTTTCGAACCGACGACGACAATTTCCTTGGGCTTGGACGAACGGGCCATGATGATGATCCTTATTGCTTGAGTTGGGTGCCGCGTGGGCGGCGGGGTTGAGGGTCAGGGCTCAGATCCGCTGTAGACGGCCTTTCGTGGCCGTTTTCCAAGTGTCGGCATCCGCGCCCGCCGACGCACCATAAACCCGATTTTCGCGCGGTGAAAAGCCCGAAAACCGTCTGAGCGCCGAATTTCTGCCAAACGGAGGCATTCTGGCGAGCTTGGGAAGATCTGAAACCGCCAATTGCGTCAGCCGACTCACGGCGTGGGGCGAAACGCCACAGCCTCAACCGGCCCAGCGACGCAAAATTGCGGCGTGACGGGGCCCGGTGGCCACTGCGGCGAGATCTCGGCACGCGGGCTCGGGGCGCGACAAGCCCACCTTCAGCGCGTCGAGGTCCCGGTGCTGCCACAGGTTGGACCACTCGACCACGAGCACGGACCCGTCCGGCTCGGTGCCCGGATCTTCGTCGCCCACGCGGTCGAGCAGGTCTTCGAGGCCCAGCGCTTCGAAGGACGCGGGCGTGGGGCCGTCGTCGTCGGGCGCGAGCCGAAACAGATCGACGTGCACCAGCGGCACCGGACCGGGGTGCGTCAGGCAGATGTTGTACGTCGGGCTGCAGACCCGATCGGGGCGCGTCAGCTTCATGCCCCGACCCAGCGCGCGCGTGAACGTGGTCTTGCCCGCGCCCATCGGACCCTCGAGCAGCACGACGCTCCCCGCGGACACCAGCGCGCCCAGCTGCTCGCCGAGCGCTTCGAGTTGATCTTGGTTCAGGCCGCGCCGGTGCACCGCGAACGCAGTGTACCCCTGCGCGGGGCGTGTGGTACCGATGCCGCGATGCGCCTGGTGTCTGTGCTCTGTGTCGGCGTTCTCGCGCTGCCCGCATGTGACGGAGGGTCCGCGCCCGCCCGCAGCGTCGGGCTGCAGATCCCCGAGCCGACCGAGGCCCTGCGGCCCGTGCAGGCCCGCGGCGACGTGCCCGAGGCCGCCCGCATCACCGACTACGCCATCGACGCCAAGCTCGATCCCCAAGCCCACACCATCGAAGGCCTGGAGCGCATCACGTTCCGCAACCGCAGCGGCGCGGCCGTCGACGACGTGGAGCTGCATCTGTACATGAACGCGTTCTCGGCCCAGGACACGGCCTGGATGCGGGAGGGCCGAGGCTCACACCGCGCCAGCGCGCAGGGGATGCAGAGCCCACACGGGCGCGTGGAGGTCCGCTCCATCGTGGCCGTGGACGGCAAGCGGGCCCTGCAGCTGCAGCCCGGAGACGACCCCACCGTCGCGCGGGTCGAGTTGCCCGCACCGCTGAGCCCCGGCGACGAGGTTCAGCTCGACATCGCGTTCACCACCCACCTGCCGGAGGTCTTCGCCCGGACCGGCTACGCCCGCGACTTCGTGCTCGCCGGGCAGTGGTACCCCAAGCTCGCGGTCCTCCAGGCGGACGGCACCTGGAACAACCACGTCTTCACGTTTCACGCCGAGTTCTTCGCCGACTTCGGGAACTACCGGGTGATCCTCGACGTGCCCCAGGGGTGGGTCGTCGGAGCCACCGGGATCCGCACCGCGCAGGACGACGACGCCGCCGGTCACAAGCTGACCTACGAGGCCCAGATGGTGCACGACTTCGCGTGGGCAGCCTCGCCACAGTTCGTCGAGCACGTGGCCACCCACGACGGCATTCGCATCCGCCAGCTTCATACCCCCGAGACCTGGCGCGACGCGCCCGTCCACCTCGAGGCCCTGCTCGAGGCCGTGGACTCCATGCAAGCCCGCTTCGGACCCTATCCGTGGACCACGATCACGATCGTGCACCCGCCGGCGAGGGCCGCCGGCGCCGGCGGCATGGAGTACCCCACCTTCTTTACCAGCAGTCCCCTGCTGGAGGTCCCCGGTCCGCTGCAGCGCGCGTTCACGCTGCGCCTGGACGGACGCTTCACCACGGTGCACGAGTTCGGCCACCAGTACTTCCAGGGCATCCTGGCCTCCAACGAGTTCGAAGCCCCCTGGCTGGACGAAGGCCTCAACACCTTCGCCAACACGCTGGTGCTCGACGACTCCCAGGACGGTAGCTGGGCGCTCCGTGTCCTGGGGCAGACGCTGGACGCGGCCGACCTGATGCGGCTGGACATGGCGCGCCTGGAGGGGACCGCCATCGTCGACCAGGCCGCCGACGCGTTCGTCGAGGTCGAGGGGTTGTACGGCCGCACCGTCTACCGCAAGACGGCCGCGGCGCTGCGGACCCTGCGAAACCTGGTCGGCCACGCGCGCTTCGACGATGCGATGCGCACGTACACCCAGCGGTTTCGCTTCGCCCACCCCACGCCGGAGGACTTCATCGACACGCTGGTCGAAGGGCTCGCCGAGACCCCGGACGGACGCGTCGCGCTCGATGGGTCGACGTCGCTCGACGTCCGCGACTGGCTGCAGCAGGCGCTGCGCACCCCACACTCGGTCGCCTTCTCGGTCCGCTGGGTCGAAAACCGCGCCGCCGGGTCCGGTGCGGGCTGGCACCGCGCCGCCGATGGCACGTGGTCCCAGACCGACGCCCCCGACGAGGTCGCCGACGAGGCGGTGGTCGTCTTGGAGCGGTCCGGTGGCTTCATCACCCCGGTGCAGTACGCCGTCACCTTCGAGGACGGCACCCTCGCCCGCGGCTGGTGGGACGGGTCCACGCCCACCACGACCCTCACCTTCGCAGGCAAGAGGGTCGAGTTCGTCGCCCTCGATCCCGATCGCCACCTGGAGCTGGAGGCCGTGCGCTTCGACAACGTCCGCTATGCGCGTCGCGACGCGCGTCCACCGGGTACCGACGCGGATCTGGCCGAGCTGGCCGAAGCCGCCGTGCTCTCGGCGCTGCTGGGGGTGTCGCCATGAGCGTGCTGCGCACCGCCTGGAACGCGCGCTGGGTCTACGTGATCGCGCTGGTCTCGACGCTCGCGTGGGGCCTGGCGGGCGCCGCGGTCACGGCGTGGATGGCCACGTTCGTGCTCGGCCCCTACGGCGGCGAGGTCGACGCCCAGCACGCGTTCGCCCGACTGGCCGAGATGGTCACCCAAAACCCCGAGCTCGCGGTCGGCATCGCGAGCGCCGCGGGGCTGTCGGCCGCCCTCGCGTGGCTGGGATGGACGGTGCTCGGGGGGATCGTGTTCTTCTCGCTGCGCGGAGATGCGCTGCCCGATGCGGCGCGGGGAGGCCTGCGCGTGGCGGGTCCGCTGCTCGCCCAGGGCCTGATGCACGCGGCGCTCGCTGGCCTGGGCCTGTTCGTGCTGTCCATCGTGTTGGGTCCGCTGCCGGTCCTGCCCCGCGTGCTCGCGCTGCTCGCGGGCGCCTCGATCGCCATCTTGGCGCGGGACCTGGTCCGGGCGCAGCTGTGCCTGCACCCGGTGGCCAAGCCGTACCACCCCCGGCTGACCTTCCGCGGCTTCCTGTACGCGGTCAAGAACCCCAAGGGCGTGGCGATCACCGCCGGACTGTGGGGTCTCAAGATGGCGCTGGCCGTGAGCTTGGCACCGATCGCGTTCGCGGCTGTGGGACCCACCGAGGCCGCCGGCGTCGTTCGCCTGCTGGCGGCGATCGGGCTCGCCTTGGGCATGCTGCGTCTCGCATGGGTCGTCGCGTGGGTTCCGGTCGACCTCGAGCCTGCGCCGACCCCTGCAGACGCCGACACCTCGACCGCCGCGGAAAGCGCGCACGCCGCCGACGGCTAACGGCATGGAGGTCCCTCGCGGTGTAGATTTGCGGCCGGTGTCGGTCCGCGCCCAGTTCGCTCCCGCGCCGGACGATCCGCTCCGGTCGGCCACGCCCGACGTCGACGACGTAGAGGCGCGACGGGCCCGTGCGGCGATCGAGAGTCGGCTGTTCTCGGGCCCGGCCAAGCGGGTCAAGGTGGGGCGCTATCGGGTGGAGGGCAAGATCGGGGCGGGCGGCATGGGCGTGGTCTACCGGGCCCACGACCCCGAGCTCGCGCGCGACGTCGCCCTCAAGCTGCTCAACACCGCGTCGGTCTCCGACGACGAGGCGGGCCGGGCCCGCGGGCGCCTGGTCCGCGAGGCCCGCGCGATGGCCAGACTCGCGCACCCCAACGTCATTCACGTCTACGACGTCGGCGCCGTGGATGACGGGGTGTTCATCGCGATGGAGCTGGTCGACGGCGACTCGCTCTCGAAGTGGATCACCCGCGAGCGCCCCAGCTGGAGGGACGTCTTGCGCTGCTACCTCGACGCGGGCGAGGGCCTCGCGGCCGCGCACGAAGCCGGCATCGTCCACCGAGACTTCAAGCCCGAGAACGTCCTGCTCGGGTCCGACGGGCGCGTTCGCGTGGGCGACTTTGGCCTGGCCGGCGGCCCCGGCAGCGAGACCGGGCGATACGACCTGCCCCCCACGGACAGCGGCCGCGCCAAGGTCGATCAAGAAGCGGTGACCTCGTCGTTGACCCGCACCGGTGCCCTGCTCGGCACGCCCAAGTACATGGCCCCCGAGCAAGAGGTCGGCCTCAGCGCCACCGCGCGCTCCGACCAGTTCGGCTTCTGCGTCGCGCTCTACGAAGGCCTCTACGGCCACCCGCCCTACCGCGGCGACACCGTCTCCAGCTATCGACAGGCGGTCAACGCCGAGGCCATCCGCACGCCAGAGGGGACCGCGGTCCCCAAGTGGGTCTTCGAGCTGCTGCGCACCGGGCTGCACCGCGACCCAGCCGACCGGCACCCGAGCATGCGCGCGCTGCTCGACGCGCTGCGCAAGGGCCTCTGGGACGGGGCACCGCGGCCTCGGAAGCGCAGAGCGCTGTGGATCTGGGCGCTGGGCGTCGGCGCGGTGGGTGTGGGTCTCGCGCTCGGACCGCAGACTCCGCAGCCCGCATCGATCGCCCTCGCACCCTCCGCCATCGAGGCGACGGCCGGCGACGCGCCCCCTTCCGCCCCGACCGCCATGGCGACGGCCGTCTCCGCCGAGGAACCTCCCGCCGTCCCCGCGCCTGCGGATCCCAGCCCGCCCACCGACGATGCTGCACCCAGCCTCGAGCCGACGCCCGGTACGCCTGATACGGCCGGTACGGCCGGTACGGCCGGTCCAGCGGATCCCGACCCCCAGCCCGACGAGGCCCCCGCCAGAGCAGCCCGACCCCGGCGCGGGCAGGCGTGTTTCTACATGGAAGACAAGCGCTCCTTCATTCAAGCCGCCAGGAGGTCCAAGACCTCGTTCGTGCACGCCGGGACCTGCTACAGCTGTCGCAAGGCGGTCGCCGACGTGATCCCGACCCTGAGCCCACCGCCCCAGACCGCGTGCCGCACCTCTCACCTCTGCTCGGAAGCGCAGGCCGAGACATGCGACCCATGAGTCGCTTGGGCCCGGCGTTGGGCCGGAGGTTCCGGATGTTCCGGATGCTCCGGATGTTCCGGATGTTCCGGATGTTCCGGATGTTCCGGATGTTCCGGATGTTCCGGATCGCCCCGCTGGTGGCGCTCCTGAGCGTGCTCTTGGGGGCCTCCGCGGCCGCACGCGCCGACGGTGGCTACGGCGTCGTCACGCTCGACCTTCGGCCCGAGGCAACCGACGTGCCGACGCATCTGTGCGTCGTCAGCGAGGCCAAGGGCGCCCGCACCCGGGAGACCCTTCGCGACGTCCTCGAGCCCCAGCCCGAGGCAGGCACCTCCGGCCCGACGCGCGCCACCACATGGCGGGTCAAGCCGTCGGTCTGGAGCGCCCGCGATGCATCGGTCGAGTCCCTGCGATGCTCCGAGGACTCCAGCGCCGACTGCCGCCCGCGGATCGAGCTCCCCAGCGGCCTGACCGGCCAAGACGAGCTCTACGTCGCCTGCACGGCCGACAGCCTCACCCAGGGATCCGACACCGCCGAACCCCGGCCGCTGTTCGTGCTGCTCGAGTTCCTCGAGGGCTCCCCACCCAAGATCGAGAGCGTCCGCCTCGCCGGCGGCATCGCGACCATCGGCGTGATGGGTCCGCCCTTCGATCGCGTCATCGTCACCGCGCGCAGCCTCGGCGGCTACTACCGCCCACACGGCCGCAGCGAGCGGGGTCGCTCCGACGACCCGCGCGCGGCCGCCGAAGACACCGCTCGCTCCACGTCCATCCAGCTCGGGCTCACCTCGCGCTGTCGAATGATCGAAGTTCGGCTCCCGCGAACGCGGGTCAAGGCCAGCGACCGCGACCGTCTGCGCGTGCGGGTCAACGGCATCGACTTCGCGCCGGGCCGATGCGTGGACAACCTCGTCGGCACGGAGGTGATCCAGGTCCGCATGCCGCCGGCGCCCATGCGGGTCGGAAGCGTCGACGTGGAGCTCGCGGCCACCGAAGAGGGCGCCGCGGCGGCGCGCTTCGGCGCCAGCTTCGAGGGAGAGTGGCCCAAGAGCCCGATGTCGCTCGACTTCAACCAGATCACGTTCAGCTGGCGCCGTCCGGACTGCTTCTACCCGCGCGACACCTGCCCCGTCGCGACGCTGGAGACGAGCACGACCTGCGCATCCGAGGTGACCGACTCGGGCTGCGCCTACTCCTGCCCGGGCGAGTTCGTCGCCGAACAAGCCCTCGACCTCGACCTGCCCATGCAGGTGACGTTCGAGAAGGACGACCCCAACCAGCGATGGACCGACACGCTGGCCCAAAACGGCCAGCAGCTCACCAGCTTCGTGCCCGCCGACGAGGTCTACCTCGCCGCGAGCATCAACGAGTGGGAGACGACCGTCCCCGACAACGAGATTCGTCAGATCGTGCTGTTCGGCGAAGACGGTGAAGAACGGGCCTACGGGGTCACCCACCTCGATCGCCTGCTCCTGAGGGTTCCCGGCGCCGGCCTGCAAGGGCGTGGCGGGACCTGCGAGAGCGTGCGCTTCAAGCCTCGAGGCGATCGCACCTACGACGAGCTCGTCGCGTCGGTCGAAGATGGAGGGCTCGTCCTCGGACGTCCCGAACGTGGCGTCCGCATGGTCAGCTTCAACCTCTCGGCGCTCTTCGGGGGTGGACCGGCATGGTCGGGCAACCTGGAGACCCCGCCGCTGTACTTCTCCGGGCTGGCCATGTTCGCGGTGCAGATCCGTCCGCGACGACCCGGGTGGAACCGGGTGGGCTTCGAGATGCGCACCGGCGGCACCCTGGGCCGCTGGGGTGTCCCGGTGGTGGAAGAGCCCGCCGGTGGCGAGACGGATGAGCCGCCAGCGGAGGACGGTGAAGCCCGCATCGGCTGGGCGCGGGTGCTCTTCGAGCCCGGCATCGTGTTCTCCCTCCACGAGCGCGTCGCGCTGGGTAGCGGGTTCGGGATGGGCTTCTCCCTGCCCTACCGCGGGGCCGACGAAATCACCGGCGACACCCTCAACTTCATCGTCTCCCCCAACGTCGACCTCCGCTTCCGCCTTCGACGGTGGCTCCGTCTGGTGGTCCAGTTCCGCGGTGTGTTCGGCGAGAAGGAGTTCGAGCGGCCCGCCGAGGACGAAGGCAACCGACCCAAGCCCGGCGACCGCGCGCAGTCCCTGCTCGTGCTGGGCGGACTCCAAGCGCAATTCTGAGCGGCGCCTTCGAGGGATTCGCTCAGCCGACGCTCCCTGGGCTGGGGTGCACCCGCGCAGGGAAGACGCGTTATCCTCGCGCCGTGGACGAGGTTCCTCGAGCGGAGCCCGGTGATGTGCCGCTGGGTGCGCCGCCGTCCGATGCGGTCGGGGAAGGCGTCGCGATGGCGCGGATCCAAGGGGCGCTGTTCGGGGAGTCGGAGCCGGCTCGCTTCGAGCGCTACGCGCTGCTCGAGAAGCTCGGCGCGGGGACCAGTGGCGCGGTGTACTCCGCGTGGGATCCTCGGCTGGACCGCAAGATCGCGATCAAGGTCCTGCACGGGGGCGCGAGCGCGGAACTCGAGCAAGAGGCGCGCGCGCTGGCCAAGCTCGCGCATCCCAACGTCGTCGCGATTCACGACGTCGGGGAGTCCGAGGAGCACCTGTTCTTGGCGATGGAGTTCGTCGATGGCGGACCGCTGACGACGCTGGACACCGCAGCGCTGGGATGGCGTCGCGTCGTCGGCATCTATCGGCAGGCTGCCGCGGGGCTGGCCGCCGCGCACGACGCTGGCATCGTGCACCGGGACTTCAAGCCCGCCAACGCGCTGCTGGGCCGCGACGGCCGGGTGCGGGTGGTGGACTTCGGCTTGGCCCGCGCAGGGGTGATCACCGGCGGCGACGCAGGCTCGGCCGTCGAGACCCGCGCCGCCGGCACGCCGCGCTACATGGCCCCCGAGCAGCACCGCGGCGAGGCGATCGATGCCCGCACCGACCAGTACTGCTTCTGCGCGGCGCTGTGGGAGGCGCTGCTGGGGCGGCCCCCGTTCGAGGCCGACTCTGCGCACGCGCTGGCCAAGGCCAAGGAGCAGGCGCCGGCGTCCACAGGCTCCAGCGGCGTGCCGGCCCGCGTCGTGCGGGTGCTGCGGCGCGGGCTCGCTCCGCTCGCCGCCGACCGCTTTGCATCGATGCGCGACCTGGACGCTGCGCTGGCCCGCTGCGTGGGCGGCCGCACCCGCGCCATCGTGGGCGTGGCCCTGGTGGGCACCGCCCTGGGCGTCGGGGTCACGCTCGGTCAGGCCGACCCCCCGTGCGCCGGTGCCGACGCCGTGCCGCCGCAGTGGACGGCATCGACGCGTGAGGCGCTCGGTGCCGCGTTCTCCCGAACCGGCCTCCCCTACGCGCAGACCAGCGGTGCGACGACCGATCGCCTGCTCGACCGATGGGCGCACGCGTGGGGAGAGGCACGGGCGGACGCGTGCCAGCGCCACGCCCAGGGCATTCAGTCTGCGCAAGGACTCGACCTGCGCACGCAGTGTCTCGACGAGCAACGGACGCGTTTCGACGCGCTGCTCACCGTGCTCGCGGAGGCGGACGAGGATGTCGTCGACCGAGCGGTCGACGCGGCGTCGAAGCTGCCCTCTCCTCGCGCCTGCGACGACGTCGAGCGCCTCCGCGCCGTGCACCCAATCCCCGACGCCGAACGAGCGCGCGTTGCCGAGGCGACCGAGGTGCTGGTGCGGGCGCGGACGGAGCTGTCAGCCGGGCACTTCGCGCGCGCGCGCGAGCTCGCGGCGCCGATTCGCGCTCAGTGTGAGCAGGACCAGCTCTCCCATGCGCCGACCTGCGTCGAGGCCACCGGCGTGTGCGGGAGGGCGGCCTCCGAGGCCGGCGAGTACGCCACCGCGGTGGACCTGCTGACCCAAGCCGCCATCGATGCCCAGCGCGGCCGGCTGCAGGAAGCCTTTGGGCGCGCCGCGGCCGGGCTCGCCTGGGACGTCGGCCAGGTGGGCGGGCAGCTCGAGGCCGCGCTGACCTGGGTCGCCCTCGGCCAGGCCGCCATCGACGGCGAGAACGCCGAGACCGCCGAGCTCGACCTGCTCAACACGGAGGCCGCCACCTTGGGCAATCTCGGCCGGTGGGACGACGCCATGGCGACGCACCAGCGCCGCTTGGCCCGGATCGAAGCGCTTCACGGACCCGACTCGGCGCTCGCCGTCGCCTCGTACGTGAACATGGCCAACGCCGACAAGGACCGAGGCCGCATTGCGGACGCCGAAGCGCGGTACGCGAAGGCCCTGGAGATCGCCATTCCCACCATCGGGGCGAGCCATCCCAAGGTCCTCATGACCCGCCAAAACCGCGCGATCATGCGGGTCGAGCAGGGGCGGGTCGAGGACGGCCTGCGCGAACTCATGGAGGTTCTTCAGGCTCAGCGCGCGGTGCTGGGGCCGACCCACCCGACGTTGTCCTCGGTGTTGGTCAACATTTCGATCGCGCGCTCGAAGCTCGGCGATCAGGCCGGCGCGCTGGAGGTCGCGGTCGAAGCGGCGCACCTGGTCGAGCAGGCCTACGACGAGCCCTCGATTCAGCTGATCAACCCCTGGCTGGCCCAGACGCAGGCCCTCCTCCTGCTCGGGCGGGCGGACGAGGCGGTCGAGCGCAGCGGGCGTGCGGCGGCGCTGGCCGGCGCCAGTTTCGGCGCGCAGCATCTGACCACCGCGTACACCCTGCGCTCGTACGGCGACGCGCTACGCACCGCTGGCGACGAGACGAAGGGCATCGCGGCGCTGCGCGAAGCCAAGGCTGCGTTCGAGGGCCTGGAGCTCGACGCCGAGGTGGCCAAGACGCAGGCGATCCTCGATGCCGAACCCGACACCGACCCCAGCGCCGACTGACGCGGATCAGGATGGCTCGGGGAGCGCGTCTCGAAGCGACGCCGCCCAGCGCTCGAAGTCCGCGATCGTGCTCTCGGCGAGGGCGGGGTTCTCGGCGAGGGCCCGCATCTGCTCGCTCAAGTGCTCTCGCGCCCGGCTCAGCCGGCTTCGCACGGTGCCCGGCGGGATCTCGAGCACGGTCGCGATCTCGGCGGTGGCCATGCCCTCCCAGTAGTACAGCTCCACGGCGATCTGAAAGTCGACGGGAATCCGCCGCAGCGCGCGAAGCAGCAGCCGCTGCTCGTCCTTGGCCGCGAGCAGGGTGCTGGGCCCCGCGCCCAGATCGACCATCGACACGGTGGCGAACTCGTCCGTGGTCTTTTGTCGGCCGCGCTTGCGAAAGTGCATGAACAGCTGGTTGCGCCCGATCGCGAACAGGTAGGTGCGAAAGCTGGAGGCGCCGCGGAACTTGTCCCGACCATCGACGCAGGCCAGAAAGCTCACCTGCGTCAGCTCCTCGGCCACGTCGTCCCCCACCTTCGTCCGGAAGAAGCGAAAGAGCGGCCGAAAGTGCCGCGTGAACAAGGTGTTGCCGGCTGCCCGATCACCGGACCGCCAGCGCTCGAGCAACTCGAAGTCCGCGGGCTCGGGCATCTCGCTCATGGTGGCAACATAGACAAACCTCGACAGCTTGCGAAGCAGGTTCTGTGCGGCGCCTGCGGTGGTCATGCTCGGCTCGTTGCGCCCGAGCCCCTCGCGCTCCCGACTTTCGCAAGTGGCTCACTGTTCGGATTGGGGCGGGACCAGCCGCGCCTGCAGATCCTTGGCCCACATCTCGAAGTTGTCCATCGTGCTTCGCAGCAGGTCTTCGGACTCGCTGAGCTCGGCGATCACCCCATCCAGACGCGTCCGCGCCCGCTGCAGCCGGCTCTTGACCGTGCCGACGGGCGTCTCCAGCACCGCGGAGATCTCGGTGACGGTGAGTTCCTCCCAATAGAACAGCTCCAGCGCCAACTGCATGTCGATCGGGAGCCGGCGCAGCGCGCTGAGCAGAAGCTGCTGCTCCTGGCGCACCGCCACCGCACGCGAGGGCGAGACGATGCCCAGATCCGCCACCGACATGGACCCGAACTCGACCGCATCCCCGCGCCGGTCTCGCTTGCGCAGGTGCGAGTAGAGCCGCTTGCGCGCGATCATGAACAAATAGGTTCGAAAGCTCGCGTCCCCGCGAAAGCGATCGCGGCTCTGGACCAGACCCATGAAGGTCTGCTGGGTCAGATCTTCGGCCGCGTCATCGACCTTGTTGCGGAAGAAGCGGTAGACCGCGTCGAAGTAGCGGGCGAACAGCTCCCGGCCGGCCGACTCGTCTTCGTCTCGCCAGGCCTCGAGCAGCTCGAAATCGGAGAGATCGCCCATTCGCGGGTCTCACTATGCACGAGTTGGGCACGAGTTGGGCACGAGTTGGGCACGAGTTGGGCACGCGTTGGGCACGCGTTGGGCCCGGCCCGTGCTAGGTCAGCTCGGCGCGACTAAAGTCGGTGAGGCGAGAGAACTGCGCGAACCGGCTCTGGATCTTGTCGATGCTCAGGTCCTTCATCGTGTCGTAGGAGAAGCCCTCGACGTTGAAGCTCGCCAGCACGGAGCCGTAGATCATGGCGGTGCGCAGGTTTTCGCCGGTCGGCGCCACCCCGCGGGCCAGGTAGCCCATGAACCCGCCCGCGAAGGAGTCCCCCGCCCCCGTCGGATCGATGACCTCTTCGAGCGGCAGCGCCGGCGCGGAGAAGATCTCTTCGTCGTGGAAGAGCAGCGCGCCGTACTCGCCCCGCTTGATGACGAGGCTCTGCGGGCCCATCGCCCGAATCGCCTTGGCCGCCTTGACCAGGTTGTGCTCCCCGGTCAGCTGCATCGCCTCCTCTTCGTTGATCGTCAGCACGTCGACCTTGCGGATGACCTCGACCAGGTCGTCACGGGCGATGTCGATCCACAGGTTCATGGAGTCGAGCCCGACCAGCTTCGGCCGCCGGTTCATCTGCTCGAGCACCTTGAGCTGGAGCGCCGGCACGATGTTGGCGAGGAAGAGGTACTCGCTGTCGCGGTAGTGCGCGGGAAGCTTGGGGTCGAAGGCCTCGAAGACGCCCAGCTGGGTGTCGAGGGTGTCCCGGCCGTTCATGTTGGCGTGGTAGCTGCCCTTCCAGCGGAAGGTCTTGCCGGTCTCGCGCGTCTCGAGGCCATCGAGATCGACCCCGCGGGCCTTCAAGTCTTCGATCCCCTGCGCGGGGAAGTCCTTGCCCACGACGCCCACGAGGCGGACGTTGGCGAGGTACGAGGCGGCCATCGAGAAGAACGTGGCCGCGCCGCCGATGGACTCTTCGCGCTGCGCGTGTGGGGTGATGACCCAGTCGACGGCGACGCTGCCGACGACGAGAACGGAGGGGTTGCTGTCGCTCATTGTGGTTCGGTCTTTCGGGATCAGGGCAGGAACGGGGAGAGGTCGACGCCTCGCATCACAGGTACTGGCCGATGATGAGATCGAGGCGGGCGCGCGCCTGGTCGGACATCGCCTCGGGCGCGGTCATCACCGCGTGCTCGCACGCGCGAGGATAGGGCAGCGCCTCGGTGTGCTCGGGGAGCCGCTGTGCCAGGGCCACGATGGTCTTGCGCGCGAACTCGACGTTGGCCTGCATGACCGCGACGACGGCGTCCACGCTGACCTCTTCGTCGTGCCAGCAGTCGTAGTCGGTCGACATCGCCAGCAGGGTGTAGGCCAGCTCCGCCTCGCGCGCGAGCTTGGCCTCGGGCAGCGCGGTCATGCCGACGATGCGCGCGCCCCAGCTGCGGTACAGCTCGGACTCCGCTCGGGTCGAGAACGCGGGACCGTCGATGACCACGCACGCGCCCCCATCGTGGACGGTCGCACCGGTCGACGCGGCCGCCTCCCGCGCCATCTCCCGCAGCGCGGCGGTGGTGGGGTGTCCGAACTGCACGTGACCCACGACGCCCTCGCCGAAGAACGACGTGGCGCGATGCTTGGTCCGGTCGATGAACTGATCGGGAAACACGATGTGCCCCGGCGCGACGTCCTCCCGCAGCGACCCGACGGCCGACACGCTGAGCAGGTGGGTCACGCCCAGCTGCTTGAGGCCGTGAATGTTGGCGCGGTAGTTGATCTCCGAGGGCAGCACCTTGTGGCCCGCGCCATGACGCGGCAGGAAGACCGCGCGCAGCGGGGCCTTCCCGTCCCGCGCGATGGCGCCGACGGTGTAGGGCCCGCTGGGGTCTCCGAAGGGCGTGTTGAGGGTGACCTGCTCGGTGTTCTCGAGCGCGTCCATGGCGTACAGGCCGGACCCACCGATCACGCCGAGGATGACGGTTTCACGCGCCGCGGGAGATGCGGGATGGGGCGTACTCATCGACCCGGAGCATACGGAGCCACGCGTGCCGCGAAAGTGAGAATCCGCCAACCCGCTCCAGAGCGTCCAACGCTGGGCTCAGCGCGACGCGACGAGCACGATCATGACGAACCCCTGCTCGCCCTTTTGCCGCACCACCCCCACCCCGGCGGCCAAGTCCGGCCCGAAGAACAGCTCGACGCCGCTGAGGGCGTCGAAGTCCGCACCCGAGACCTGATGGGTCTCCACGGTCTCGTAGCCGAGATCGAAGACCTCTTGCTCCCATCCGCTGGGCAGCCGCCGACCGGCCGCCACCCGCTGCGCCAGCATCGCGGCGAGCGCATCGAGACCATCGTCCCACGCCGCGGCCCGAAGGCTGCGGCTGGCCCGAGCGCCATCGACCCGGGCACGGATCGTGGGCGCGAGCTGCTCGTCGCGGGGCGCTCCAGCGCCGGGCTTCTTGAAGAAGTTTTGGGTCACGAACAGCGGGCGAGGCGCGTCGGCCACGTCGGGGTCGACCGGACCGATGACCACGCCGACGCCGACGTGGGTCACGTCCTGCGCCAGCAGGTTGACGCGGTGTCCCGGCGAGGACATCAGGCTGTCGTGCACGCCCTTGGGTCCGTAGCCCCGCGCGACGTTCTCTCGAATGACGGCGCCGACGATCCGGGCCCGCTCGAACCGGGCGCTGACGTCCCCGGTCCGCGGCGACACGTGGCCGACGTAGCCGCCCTCGAGCATGTCCTTGCTGTGGCGCTGCGCGACGGAGGCCGCCCGGTCGTCCCACGACAGCGGCGCCAGCCCGCGTCGCTTCCGCTCGTCGTTGAGGTGGACGAAGTTGGCGCGCGCGAGGGCGTCGGCGTCGATGCCGGCCTCGATCCGCTCGAGCTCGACGCGAACCCGGGTTGGCGGCTTGGATCCGCAGTACAGCGGAAAGTTGGCCGCGACCTCGGGGCCGTGGGATCCCTCGGCCATCACCTCGACCTGGTAGACCCCGCGCGCCTCACAGGTCACCTGGGCCTCGAAGGAGCCGTCGAGCGACACCGAGGTGGGCATCGTTCGTCCAACACCCGAGGGTTCGACCACCTCGACGCTGGGCTTGGTGCGGGCGCCGACCAAACGTCCCGCGATGGTGACGGTTCGACGCGGCGAGACCACGACCGGCGTCGGCGCCATCGCGACCATCGGGTCGAGCACGGCCGCCAGCATCCGGGTGGTGCCATCGGACCCCTGCGCCACCCCGACCCCGAAGCGGGCCGGGACCCGGCTGGAGGGCTGCTCGATCTTGCCGACCAGCGACGCCACCGCGCCTCGGCACGCCGGGCTGAAGGTCCGAACGCACGCCGCGGGGTCCTCGGAGAGCTCGACCACCACCAGGCGCGGCGGCGGGTCGGCCACGCCCGCCCACGACAGCACCGCCTCGATCAGCCGCGAGGGGACGTTGGCACCTTCGGGCAGCGTCCGCGCGAGTTCTCGGGCGGCGCGGTGCAGTGTGGGATCCGCGGTCATCCCCCGATCGGTCAGCGCGCTCGCGATCGCGTCCTCGGTCTGCGAGGTGGTGTGGGCGGTGCTCACCCCATATTGCAGCGCGGCCGGTCCGCTGAATCGCACCTCGAGCGGCGTGAGCGTGATGCCCTCGAAGGTGCCCCGGGCGGCGTCGGCGGGTCGGCGGGTCCCGCCCGACGACCCTGGCGCGTCACAGGCGGCGGCGCTGCAGAGCGCCAACGTGAGCGCAGCTCCGAGGCTGCCAGCGGCGCGGGCGAGACGAGTGCGCAGAGCGATCAGGGTACCAGCTCCAAGCGGGCGGCGTTCTGCGGCGCATGAAAATCCGGGACCTGGGTCGGGGACAGCGCCAGCCCGACCGCGGGACCCTTGCGCGGGCGCTCGAAGCGGAACGCGTTGATCCGAAGCGAGGTCCCCGGACCCACCGGACAGCGCACCTCGGTGAACGCGCAGATCTCCGACCACGGCACGGCGAGCTCGGCGCTCCACCCCTCGTCGCGGTCGGCTGGCGCCTCGAGGGTGCCGCGCACCTGCACCCCGGCTCGAAAGGCGCTGTTCCAGCCCTCGTCTCCCTGGCGGTAGCGCTCGAATCGAGCGTCGAACACGACGCCACGCGGGGAGACCTGCAGCTCCAGGTAGTCGGCCTTCCGGTCGTCGCCGAAGATGAACAGCTCGAACACCTCTTCCTTCCAGATCGGCTCGTCGCGCTGGGTGTACGTGCCCCGCAGATCGCGATCGGGCAGCCATGCGGCGGCGTAGAGATAGGTGTCGTCGTAGGCGAACGCGACCTCGGTCGGGCCCCAGTCCGGCGCGTCCTCTCGCCCCGCCCCCAGTCGCACCGGCTCCCCGCTGCGTGAATCGACCAACGCCGTGCGCGGTGCCGATCGCCACGCGGCCTCGTCGAGCACCCCGTCGGGCGTGATCGATGCCGGCGACGCGACGACCGCCGTGGGCGTCGTCGCGACCTCGAGCACGCCGAGCACGGCGACGCCGTCGCGACGGCGCGGTCCCTCGACGGCCCCGAGCGCCGCGGGCGTTCCCAGACGACGCAGCAGCACCAGCGCGTGCTTGGGATGCCACGGCGCGGGCAGGCGCAGCGCGACCTGCAGTCGCCCCTCCCCCTCCACCACCGCGATCACCCTGCGCGGGTCGGGCGGCACCGAGACCGGCGGCGCGTCGGGGCCTCCGCGGGCGACCTCGCGAGCCCCGGCCCGCGGCGGCACCACCGAGACCTCGAATCGGCCCGGCGCCGACGCCTCGAAACCCACCCCGAGCGCCTCTCCGGGCACCAGCGGAGCCGCAGGAGCCCAAAAACCCTGCACCCGCAGCCCGTCGCCGAAGCGCCACACATCGGCCGCGGTCTCCGCGTCGCTGAGCATCAGGGCGGAACGCGGTGCAGGCGGATCACCGCAGCCGGCGTCCACGAGTGCAAGGACGCTCGCCAGCGCAACGGATCGGGCCCGCGCTGCAGCGTGCATCTCAGAAGCGGAAGACGCCGGGCCCCGAGGGCGTCGGCATCGGCTGGAGCGCCGACGCGTCGAGGGCGTCGCTGCGTTCATCCCGGGCCGCCTTGATCGCGATGCCCGCCACGGCGCCCGCGCTGGCTGCGATCGCGGCGACGGTCACCCAGAAGTACCACTTGGTGACGATCCGCTCCTTGGGTCCGTCATCGAGCGTCGGGTCGGCTTTGGGTCGGGGCGACGCCCTGCAGCCCGGCGGGCGCAGGGGGGACCCACTGCCCGTCGAGCTCGGCCCGATGGGTGGACGCCGGCTCGTCCTCGACCCGGCCGCGCGACAGCTCCCGCATCCGCTCCCAGTCGACTTCGCTGCGACGTCGGGCGTCCACGTCGTCGGCGGGCAGCGCCTCGAGCTCGGCGCGGTAGGCCGCCGCCGCTGCCGCGTAGTTGCCCGCCGCTTCGTGGGCCTGGGCCTCCGCTCGCCAGGTGGCCGCGCTGGGCTGGGCCTTGCGGGCCGCGACGGCCTCCTCGATGCCCGCGCTCAGATCTCCAGCATCGACCGCGTCAGGCGCGTCGGCCTCGGCCGCGTCGGCCGAAGCGGGGGCCTCGGGGGCCTCGGCCGAAGCGGGGGCCTCGGCCGCGACGGGTGCAGCCGCGAGGACCGAGGTCGGCACGCCGACGACGAGGGATGCGGCGCACGTCAGGCACGCCAGCGGGCGAAGGGCGGCGGCGAAGCGGGGATTCACGCGGAGGCGGTCAGTCTTCATAGACGTCGTCTTTGAAGGAGGGGAGCGAAGAGGAAGGAGGCGGCGGGGTTGGCGATGACGCCGGCGTCGGACGCGAGCGGGCCTTCTTCATCGGTGGGGTTGTACCACTGCCGACCGGCTTCGCGGAGTCGGTCGCCGAGGTCTGAGGCCGGGACTTGGGCACGGCGACGACCGACTCGACCGCGGGCGCGGACGCGCTCGGGTCTGGCGGGACCGCCCCAGCTGGCTGTGGTGCTGGCTTTGGCTGTCTGGGTCTGGTGGGGGCTCCGCTGAAGGCGGCGCCCCCACGGGCTCGCGCTGCGCACCCGCGCCGCCGAGCTCCGCGTCCTCGGAGGCTCCCGCGAACGCCAGCGTCCCCGCGACGGCCGCGACGAGGGTGATGCCCAGCGGGATGAGCAGCCAACGCCGCCCGGACCGGGCTGGGATCGGGTCGGTCCGGTCCGGCGTCGGTGCCGGTGTCGGCGCGAACGCCATCGACCCGCCCGGGGCGAGCGTGGCGGCGTCGGGCGAGGCCACGGCCGCAGCGCCGCCATCGGGTGTAGGGGCGATCGTCGGGCCCAGCGCCTGCGCGCGCAGGGACATCGTGTCGGCGCCCGGGGCCGCCTTCGTGCGCGGCCCGGTCGGGCACTCCGCGAGCACGTCCGCATGATCGGCGAGCAGTCCGCGAAGGGCCCCGGCGACCTCCGCAGCGCTGCGAGGCCGGGCCGCGGGGTCCTTCTCGAGCAGCGAGAGCACCAAGGCCGAAACCGCGGCGGGGATCGGTCGGTCCGCGGCGGCCTGACGAGGATCCAGCGGGGTCTGCCGAACGTGCCCCTCGAGGATCGCCATGAACGCCTCCGCCTCGAACGGCAGCGACCCGGTGACCATCTCGTACAGGACCACGCCGACGCTGTAGAGATCGGCGCGCGCATCGAGCCCCCGGCCGAGCGCGCGCTCGGGCGCGAGGTAGTACGGCGTGCCCAGGACGGTCCCGGCGGCGGTCTCGATCTGGGTGTGATCGGGCATCTCCACCTTGGCCAGCCCGAAGTCGAGGATCGTCGGCCGGATCGTGCCGTCGTCTTCGCGGTGCAGGAACAGGTTTGCCGGCTTGATGTCCCGGTGCAGGACGCCGTGCGCGTGGGCAGCGTGCAGCGCGTCGCACAGCTGCGCCATGCGCTGCAGGCCGACGTCGAGGGTCCCCGGCTTCGCGAGCCAGTCCTCGAGCGACTCGCCGCGCAGGAGTTCCATGGCGACGAGCACCCGACCGTCGGGCGTCTTCTCGAAGCCGAGCATCTCGACGATGCCGCGGTGACCTGCGCGAGAGGCCGCGGACACCTCTTGGCGGAAGCGCGCGACCAGCTCGGCCTTGTTGCCCGCGACCCGGTCGGCGCGCAGCACCTTCACCGCCGCCGACCGGCCATCCGATTCGCGCCGCGCCTCGTACACTCGGCCCATCCCCCCCTGGCCCAGGAATCGGACCACTTGATAGCGCTCCGCAGCCCCGAGCCAGACGCCCGCGTCCTGCTCGGGCTCCGGATCGGGCACGAAGGTCGCCCCGAGGCGAAATGGACGGGTGCGCCCGTGCCCTCGCGGCGGGGCGGCTGCATCGGGCGCGAGCGTGGCGGCGAGCGCCCGCTGCACGGGCGTCCCGGGTGCTGACGCCCCCGACGCGCTGGTCAGACCGCCCGGAGCGGCCGTGGACCGCCCTGCGGGCTCGGACACGCCTCAACGGTACCACCGCGTCGCACCCGGTGCTATACGAGGCGGCCGTGGCGCGTGCCAGTGAGAAGATCGCAGCCCTCCTCGAACGGCTCGAACAAAGCGGCGCCGATCCGCTGAGGCTCGACGCGCTCCGCATCACGCAGGCGTTCAAGCGCTCGTGGGTCGAGCTCGCCGAAACCCTCGTGCAGATCCGCGACGGCTCGGCCTTTGGCGACTGGGGGTTCGACGACTTCTACGCCTACTGCACGCAAGAGCTGCACCTGCGTCGCGCCACCGTCGACAAGCTCGTCGTGTCCTTCTCCACCCTCAAGCGGTTGGCGCCCTCGGTGCTCCGCTGGGACGGCGTCGAGAAGGAAGTCCCCAGCCTGCAGGCGGTCGACTACTTCGGCAAGGCGGTCAAGGCCGCCAACCGTCCGCCGCAGCAGCGCATGCCGCAGGGCGGAGGTCCTCCCCCAGCGCCGCGAGAGGTGCTCAAGGACCTTCGCACCGCGGTCTTCGACGAAGGCCAGTCCGTCGCCGAGCTGCGCAAGCGCTTCGACCCGATCCTCCGCCCGAAGCCCCAGGGCACCGACGAGCTCGACGCGATTCAAAAGGCGCTCGGCGCCGCGCGCCGGCTCGCCGAGCTGCTGCCCGAGATCAGCGGTTTGGACGACGACAAAGTCGCGCCGGTCGAATCGGCGCTGGGCCACCTGCGGGAGGAGCTCGAGCGCTTGGCCGAGCCCTTGCGGTCTCAGATCGCCGAGCACAAGAAGGCGATGCGTCCCGAGAGGGTGCCCAAGAAGAAGCCTCCCGCGCGCGCCGGGGAGGCGTGAGCGAGCCGCCGACACCGCAGCGAGGATCCTTCAATCCTCGCGCGGTGGTGGCACCTCGGCATTCGCACCCTGGCCCGGATCCGCGGCCAACTCGTCCCCCGCGCCCCCGAGTACGACGTCCCGTCCAAGCGACGCCTGTACCTGCTCGCCGCGTACGTCTCGCGCCGATTCTTCATCGAAGATCGCTGCGCAGGGATGGCGGCGGTCCTCTCGCTACACACGCTGCTCTCGGCGGTCCCGATCATCGGCACCGCACTGCTGGTCGTCGGATTGATGGACCAGAGCTCCGGCCGCCGTCTACTCCGAGACCTCTTCGCCTCGCTCGTCCCCGAGGGCGCCCGGGCCAACGAGATGGCCGGCAGCGCCCTCACGCTGGCCGAGAACGTGACCATCGGCAACCTCGGCGCGTGGGGGTTCTTGGTCACGCTGCTCATCGCTTTCGTCCTGTTCCAAACGCTCGAGCGCACCTTCAACCAGATCTGGCGGGTCAACCGACGCCGCTCCCTGCTGGTGAAGTTCACGATGTTCTACACGCTGGCTACGCTGGGTCCGCTGCTCATCCTGTACAGCCTCGCGCATCCGCTGGTCCCCGGGCTCGACTCGGCGCTCGGCGTACCGTGGCTGACCAGCACGCTGGGGCTCATCGCGCTCAACCGCTTCCTCCCCAACACCACCGTCCGCTGGGGCGGCGCCGTCGTGGGCGGGCTCATCTCGGCCGCCCTCATCGAGGTGGCCAAGCTGGGCTTCGGCTTCTACGCCACCCGATTTGCGCTCGCGACCTACGAAGGCCTCTACGGCTCACTGGCGATCCTGCCCATCTTGCTCGTGTGGTCCTACCTGTCGTGGATGGTGGTGCTGCTGGGTGCCGAGATCGCGTTCGTCAATCAGCACCGCCGCTCGATCGCCCTGGTGGGCTACCTCAACCGCTACGTGCTCGACCGCCTCGCGATGCAGCAGCCCTCCGGTCGCACCGCGGCGCGGCTGATGCTCGCGATCGCGGACCACTACGTCCGCCGCGAGGTCGGACTCAGCGAGGACATGCTCGCGGAGCGCTTCCGGCTCGGCCTCGACGTCGTGCAAGAGTC
Source organism: uncultured bacterium (assembly GCA_963761755.1). Taxonomy (GTDB): domain Bacteria; phylum Myxococcota_A; class Polyangia; order Nannocystales; family Nannocystaceae; genus CAJXVA01. The sequence goes on along the minus strand of CAVXIC010000008.1, from coordinate 168,337 downwards.
CCTCTCGCGGCTGGAGCGCGCCGGCATGGTGATCGAGGCCGACGGCGACGGTCGCCCGCGGGTGCCCGGCCGGCCGCTCGACCAGATCCGGGTCGTCGAGGTCGTCGACCTCTTCGACCACGATCACGCCAGAGACCCTCGGAACGACCGGCTCACCGAGGTGTGGGGCGCGCTCGACGAGGCCCGAGACGAGGTGCTGGGCTCGCTGACCTTCGCTCAGCTGACCCAGTCGGAGCGGTCTTCGGCCGCACCGGACACCACGAACTGCTGAAGCTCGAAGTACGCGGCCATGATCAGGGCGTCGGACTCCGAGGGCGTGGCGCCGGACTCATCGACCGCGTCCTGCAGCGCCTCGAACAAATGCCACATCGACAGCTCGGTCGGTCGGGCGATCGGCGTCCCGACCATCGGGCGATCGTTGGCAGCCGGCTCGTCGACGCGAGTGACGACGGGGAATTCGAGGAGGGCGACGGTTTCCATACGAAGACACCATCGTCCTGATCATGCGTACCTTGAGCCCGCTGGACCGCCCCGATGCACTTTGGTGCGCCCACCGGGGCCAGCCTCCGCCCTGGCCCTACACCGCGTCCGAGGTGCTGCCGAAGTGAAAGCCGTCGACCACCATGGGGGGGACGACGGCGGTGCGGTCGATGGTCATGCCGGCCCGCACCGCCTTGCCCATCGCCGAGACCTTCCCCAACATCGTCAGCGGGCTGTCGTTGTAGCGCAGGTTCTTCACCGGTCGCGCGATCGCTCCGCCCTCGATCCAAAACGTCCCGTCACGGGTCAGCCCGGTGGCGAGAATCGAGCGCGGCTCGAGCATCCGGTTGTACCAGAAGCGACTGACGAGAATGCCCTTGTCGACGCCGGCGATCAGCTCGTCGAGCGACTGCGATCCACCGGCCAGGTGCAGTGAGGACGGATTCGGCCGCACGGCGACCCCGGTCTTGTCCGCCCAGAACCGGTCCGCCTGCAGCGCCCGAAGGACGCCGCCCTCGATCCACGTCACCTTCGGCTGCGGCGAACCGTCGATGTCCATGACGGCAGCGGGGTTGTCGCGGTCGGTGGGGTCGGAGGTCAGCGTCACGCTCGGTGCGAAGAGCGTCTGGCCGATCTTGGTCGCCCCGGCCCCGGCCGAGAAGTAGCTGCGTCCCTCCACCGCCTGGCGGTGGGACATCTCTGCGACGAGAAAGCCCAGCAGGTCCGACACCGCCTGCGGCGCGAGGACGACGGTGTAGTCCCCGGGCTCGATGTCGGTCGGCGACTGACTGCGCAGGGACCACATCGCGGCCTGGGCTGCGATTGCGGCGCCATCCACGGTGCCGAGGTCGAAGCCCACCCGCGCTGCCTTCGCGCTCCCGGTCCCGTCCTGGGTGCGGGCCGTCGTGCTCATCCGCAGCTGGGTCTCGCGGCTGTAGCCGAACAGGCCTGCCCGATCCCCCGCTGCGACCGCCCGATCCTCGTGCTCCAAGTAGCCGGACATCTGCAGGCCCTTGCTCGTACCGGCCTCGATCGCGGCTTCGACGATCGGCACCCGCGCCGACGCCTTCATGGACGCGACCTTGCCGTCGAACGCAGCCGCGGACAGGTAGGGCGTCTCTCCACGCGGGGGCATGAGCTCGGGGTCGACCGGCGTCAGCGCAGCCATCGCCTCGGCCTGCTGGACGAGCCGAGTCAGGCCCTCCTTGGAGGTGTCGTTGCCCTTCGCGGTGGCCGTGCGTCGATCCCGGGTGACTGCCGTGACCGCGACGGTCAGCGTCTCGATGTCGCCGCCGGTGGTGGGCATCGACGCCCCGAAGCGCTGGTTGCCACCTCGACGCGCCTGCACCGAAACGCGGACGTCGCCGAGCGAGGCCTGGCCGAGGGCTTGGGTGACGATCGACTTGGCTTGGTTCTTTCGCAGGCTCATTTGTCGCCTCCGGTGTTGACGATGGTGGCTTCGAAGCGGGCCGGGGGGCACCCGTGGCTGACCGCGTTGAGCTGCATCGGCTGCCCCTTGCCGTCGCCGAACGAGCCTCCGAGGCGGTAGGTGCCTTGGCCGCCGATCATGTCGCACGACGTCCAGAAGTCGGTCGTGTTGGCCTGATACGCGACGTCGCGAAGCGGTCGCGTAAGGCGTCCGCGCTTGATCTCCCAGAACATCTGCCCCGAGAACTGGAAGTTGTAGCGCTGCTGGTCGATGGACCAGCTTCCCCGACCGCTGATCAGCACCCCATCTTCGGTGTCGTTGATCAGGTCCTCGGTCGTGAAGCCCTCGGGCCCGGGCTGCAGGCTGATGTTGGGCATCCGCTGGAACGCGACCCCGGAGTAGCGCTGCCCGTAGCTGCACCCGCGACTTTGGGAGTCTCCCGCCCAGGCCGCCTGGTCGCGCGTGGTCTGCCACCCCACGAAGGTCCCGTCGCGAACGATGTCCCACCGCCCCGACTGCACGCCGTCGTCATCCCACCCAACCGTGGCGAGCCCGCCGGGCTGGGTCCGATCGGCCACCAAGGACACGCCGGGCGCCGCGATCTTGCGCGAGCCGCCATCGTCGGGCTTCAAGAAGCTCGTGCCCGCGTAGTTGGCCTCCAGACCCATCGCGCGGTCGAGCTCGGAGGGGTGCCCGATGCTCTCGTGGATCGTCAGCCACAGGTTGCTCGGTGCCAGGACGACCGAGCGCTTGCCGGGCCGGGCGGGCGCGGCGTGAAGCTTGCGCAGCGCGTCGCGGCCGATGTCGGGGGCGGCCGAGAGCAGGTCGAGGCCCGCCACGTACTCCCACCCCGCCTGCATCGGCGCGACCTCGAAGTCGCGCGACGCGAAGCGGCCCAGGCGGCGACTGACCGCCGACGCCGACAGCCACGGCGCGAGGCGATAGGCGATCTGGTGCACCTGGGCACCTTCGCTGCTGACGAAGGCCCGGTCTTCGCCGACGATCGTCACGCCCGCCGAGGCGTGCTCGATCCCCGGCGTGCGCAGCACGGCCTTCGCGGCGTCGACCAGCAGGCCCGCCTTGTCCGCCAGCGAGACCTCGAAGGGATCGGTCTCGAACGGCGCGACCCAGGTACCGGTTGCGACCGGCGCGTCGGCCCACGCGACGGCGGGCTGTCCCAGCGACTCGAGCAGCGCCCCGCTGCGCTTGGCCGCGTCGACGGCCGTCTTGGCGAGCGCGACCGCGGTCTTCTCGTCCACCCGGCCCGCCGCAGCGAACCCCCAGCCACCGTTGGCGATGACCCGCACCCCGATGCCGTAGTCCTCCTCGCGGCCGACGTTTTGCACGTGGTCATCGCGGACCCCGATCGACTCGGTCCGGTACAGCACCAGCCGCGCGTCCGCATAGCTGGCGCCCGCGGCGATCGCCGCCTCGACGGCCTTCTTGGCGATGGGAAGGTCGGCGGGGACACGGCTGCGGGCCAGCGCCCCTGCCCCGCCGGAGCCCGTCGCCGGCGGCGAGCCCGGCGCCGGCATGCGAGTCCCCGTCGGCATCGCCCACACCCGCCCCGGAAGCAGCATCGAGGCCGTCGCCAGCCCCGAGAGCGTCAGGAAGTCACGCCGATAAGACGACATGCGCCGGACTATACAGCCGCGACGCTGGTCTGTGGACCCGCAGCGGGTCATCCTGCCGCCCATGAGCAGGATCTCGCTGATGTTGGCCGCTGCCCTCGTGCTGCCGGCCTGTGATGGAAGCGGCGCCGACACGAAGACCGACGGTGCCAAGGACGACGAGCAGGCCAAGGCCGAAGCCAAGGTCGAAGCCGAGCCCGACGCCGAGCCCGACGCGGTCAAGCCCGAAGAGGCCGAGCCCAAGGACACCCGCGTCCTGGCCGACAGCGGACTGGGCGTCGGCGGCAAGCTCAGCGCCTTTCAGATCCTCAACTGCGAGGACGGCGAGGAGTACTGTCAGGTCTGCCGCTACGGCAGCAACCCCAAGCTGATGGCTGTCGGCAGCGCCGACGACGAGGCCTTCCGCAAGGACCTCAAGGACCTCGACGCCATCGTCAAGAAGTACGGCGCAGACAAGGTCAAGGCCTTCGCGGTCATCACCGACATCGAGGACGGCAAGGCGGTCACACCCAAGGACGCCGAGGCGGCCAAGGCCAAGGCCAAGGCGCTCAAGGCCGAGCTGGGGATCGACTTCCCCATCGTCGTGCCCGCACCCGAGGAGGGCGGCAAGAACGAGATTTGGGAGGACTACTACAACATCACCAAGAGCCGGACGGTGATGTTCTCCGACGGACGCAACCAGGTGACGTACTCCGCGGTCGAGCCCGGGGACTTCGCCGATCTCGGCAAGGCGATCGAAGCCGTCATCGGCGCCTGAGTCGTCTGGGCGCTGGCGAACAGTCGCACCACAAAACCCAACATTGACAACATTAGGTTGGTTAATGTTTGATTGACTCATGCCGCGCCTTGCCATCTCCGCCTTCTGCGTCGCGCCGGCGTTGGCGCTCGTAGCGCACATCGCCGCCCCAAGCCTTGCGGCGGCCTGCGGCGGCACGTTCTGCGACGGCGGGGGACCCATGGGCATGCCGGTCGACCAGACCGGCGAGACGATCGTCTTCGTCCAGGGGGGCGGCTTCGTCGAAGCCCACGTGCAGATCAACTACGACGGCGGCGACGCCGATCAGTTCTCGTGGATCGTGCCGGTGCCGGCCGTCCCCGACATCCAGGTCGGCTCGCTGGCGTTCATCGACGCGCTCCGCAACGCGACCGTCCCCAGCTACGGCATCGTCACGGGGACCAACGCGTGCGACCCCGGCGGCCAGACGGGCATCGGCTTCATCACCGATCCCGACGGCGGCAGCCCCTCGATCGATCCCGGTCTGGACATCATCGAGCTGTCGACCGCGGGCGCGTTCGAGTACGTGATCCTGCAGGGGGGAACCTCGGCGAGCATGATGGCGTGGCTCGGCGACAACGGCTACGCACCCAACCCGCTCGCCCCCGACCTGTTCGACGCCTACATCGACGAGGGCTCGGTCTTCGTCGCCTTTCGGCTGCGCCACCTGGCGGGCATCGACGATCTCCACCCGATCGTGATTCGGTACGAAGGGGACGAGCCGTGCATTCCGCTTCGGCTCACCGCGGTGGCCGCCAAAGAGGACATGGACATCCGCGCGATCTTCCTCGGCGAGACCCGGGTGCTGCCGACCAACTACCGGCATGTCCGCCTCAACACGCTCCAACTCGACTGGCTGCAGCAGTCTCCGGAGTACCCGGCCCTCGTCTCGCGCGCGCTCGACGAGGCCGGTGGGCGCGCCTTCGTCACCGAGTACGCCGGAAGCAGCAGCGTCGTCGACACGAGCGCCTTGGCCAGCACCGCGCTCGACCCCGACGCGTTCGTGGGCGTGGACCCGCTGAGCGTGGTCTCCATTCTCCAAGACCAGGGGCTCGTGGTCTGCACCGACAGCTGCTCGTACACGCACGAGCTGGTCCCCTTCCTGCTCCGAGAGTTCTTTCCAGCGCCCGAGGGGATCGATCCCAACGTGCTGTACGCGTGCCTGAGCTGCTACGAGCGACTCGTCGATCTCAGCGCATGGGATGAGGACGCGTTCATCGAACGCTACCGCGAGACCATCAGCGACCCCAGGGCACACGCGGTCGACCTGCTCGATACCTGGCCGTACCTCACCCGCCTCTACAGCCGGATCTCCCCCTCCGAGATGACCTCGGACCCGATGTTCGCCGAGGTCGAAGGACTGGGTCCGCATCCCAACATCCTTGGGGCCCAGCGGAACACCGACGCGTGCTGCAGCGACAGCGTCGTGCTGCCCGATGGCGCCACTGTGCGACTGGGCGGCGACGGGGCTTGGCCCGCGTGGGGAGATGACATGCCCAGCGCCGCGGTGATTCAGCAATACCAGCCCGCAGGCCCCCCTGCCGCGGAGATCGACAACCTCGCGGCGATCAACGCCGCCTTGGCTGCGCACAACCTCGCTGTCCAGTCGAGTCTGGATTGTGACGGCGACACGACGACCTCCGGCGGAGACGGCGACAGCGAGGGCTCGACCGAAGGCGGCGTCGATCCCGGTCTTCCCGGCTCGACCGGCGCCCCCACCTCCGGCAGCGGATCGACCGGCGCGAGCGCCGGGGCGCTCGACGACGACGGGGGCTGCCGCACGGGGGCCCCTGGCGGCAGTTGGCTCGCCACGCTTCTGGGATTCGGCCTCGCCGCGGCCAGGAAGCGCCGACGATGATGCGGTCCCTCGCGATCTGGGCGCTCGTGCTGAGCGGCTGCACGGCCGCCGTCGATCCCAGCGGTGGCCCCAGCGGCACCGCCACGGGCTCGACGGGCGAGGGTCCCGTGGGGCCCGGCAGCACCCAAACCACGGCAGGCCCCAGCGCGGGAACCACCGCCGCCGAGGCCTCGACGTCGAGCACCGGCGCGACGCCACCGGAGACCGAGGGTGCCGACGAGGGCTACGGGACGACCGGCAGCTGCGGCTTCACCTGCCCACCACCTCCGGGTCCCAACGGCTCGAGCTGCGACTTCTCCGAGCAAGACTGCGGACGCGGACTCAAGTGCGCTCCGTGGGCCAACGACGGAGGATCGCTGTGGAACGCGCTGCGCTGTGTCCCGGTCGCTCCCGACGCGCGCAGCCCAGGCGAGCCCTGTGCGGCCGAGGGCTCCTTCGCCTCGGGGGTCGACGACTGCGAGCCGGGGGCCGTGTGCACCGCGGCGAACGACGACAGCCTGCAGACCAACGAGGGCGTCTGCGCTGCGCTGTGCAACGCCGGCCCGTGTCCGAGCGGCACGCTGTGCACCGTCCCCACCGCCCTGGACGTCGGCGTCTGCGGGGCGATCTGTGACCCCTTGGCGGACGACGCCTGCAGCACCGGCCAAGCGTGCCTTCCGGCGGGGTTTGGGTTCGCGTGCCACACGGCCCTGTCCGAGCCGGTCGACGCGCCGTGCGGCGACACGGTCTCCGCCTGCGGTCCAGGCCACCTTTGCGTCGACGCAGCGCAGTGTGAAGACCGGTGCTGCGCGCAGGTCTGCGACCTCGCCGCCCCCGACTGCCCCGCCGGGCAGAGCTGCACCAGCTATGGCTCGCCGCTGTCGGCCTACGCCACCGTCGGCTTCTGCGAAGGCTGAGGTGCTTCAAGCGGTCATCGACCGGGGCGCGCCGCCGTGCCCGTCGGGCACCACGCACCGAAACAACGTGCCGCTGCCCACGCCCGTCTCGACCTCGATGCGGCCGCCGAGCGCCTCGAGGGTGCTCTTGATCGAGGCCATCCCGACGCCCCGGCCGGAGGTCGCGGTGACCGTCTCGCGGGTGGACAGACCGTCGGCGAACAACGCGTCGACCAGGTCCTCATGCGTGGCCGTAGGCAGCCCCTTCGTCGCGGCTGCGCTGCGAACCCGGTCCCAGTCGATTCCGCGACCGTCGTCGCGAACCTCCACGACGACCGCGTCATCGATGCTGTAGGTCGTCAACGCCATCTGCCCGGCCGCCGGCTTCCCCGCCGCGACGCGATCGTTGGCGGCTTCGATGCCGTGGTCGACGCAGTTGCGCACGAGGTGGGTGAGTCCAGCCCACGTGGGGGCCCACTGCTGCGGATCGACCCGCACGCCGCCGTCGGAGATCGAAACGTGCGGTGGTTCCTTGTCGAGCCGGCGCGCCAGCTCGCCGGCGGCGACCGCGAAGCGCTCCAGCCGCGGCCCCGTCGGTTCGGTCAGTCGCGAGGACAGCTCCCTCCTCACCGCCGCGTAGTCCTTCCGCGCCAGCGCCTCTGTCCATCGCCGCAGCGTCGCCCGCGAGATGTCCACCATCTCGGGGTCACCCACCAACGGCTGCACGACCGGGCCGATCGCGCTCCAATACCCGGCGACGGTGGTGTCGATCAACGTGCTCGGCAGCCCCTCGGCGAGCTGGTCTTCGCAGTCGTGCAGTCGCCGCGCGAACCCTCGCATGCCGAACGTCGCGCTGTTGCCCTTGAGCGTGTGGACGATTCGGCGCACCACGATCAGGTCCTGCGTCTCCTGCAGCGCCGCGATGGATGCCTGGGTCTCCGCGATGAACTCACGGCACCCGTGCGGGTCCCGACCGAATCGCGTGACCAGGGCCATCATGTCGTCGTGCACGACGCGAGACCGGGCGGCCGCGAGCTCGGCCGAGACGTCGGAGATCGTGACCAACACGCGATCGAGCTCGTCGCCTCGCATCAGGGGGTGGTAACCGACCCGATACGTCGAGTCGGCGTGACGCAGCTCGACCGGTAGCTGGTCGAGCGCGACATCGGCCGGCAGCATGCCACCTGCGAGCTGGTCCCAACCCAGCTCGAGCGCGGTGCAGAAGTCCTCGCGGCCTCCGAGCCACTCCCACAGGTGCGCCCCGGAGGTCGGCGGGCCGAACCAGCGGTCGGAGATGGCCGAGCGGACCGACTGCAAAACGCCCCCCACGTCGACCATCGCCAGGCCGGCCGGGATGTTGTCGAGGATTCGCTGGCTCTGCGCATGGGCCTCGCGGACGCGACCGGCCTCGACCTCCACCGCCCGCAGCGCGATGTTCTTCTCGTTCTCGTACAGCCAGGCCAACGACGTCATCAACGCGGCGGCGCCGGCCATGACGACGAAGTCGTAGATCGAGCGGGTCGCGTCGGTGAGCAGGGATTGCGGCAACACACCCCAGTGGGCGGCGGCGCCCAGACCCAAGAGCTGCACCACGACCAGCCCCAGCCACACCACCCCGGCCCGGCGCCCAGCGACCATGGTCGCGAACACGGGCACCGCAGCATCCCAGGCGACCGCGGACGAGCTGAGACCACCGACCTCCAGCGAGCAAAACAGCACGATGAAGTACATCTGCGCGGCGAGCCAGTGTCCGGCGATGCGGACCGAACCGGTCCACCGCAGGATCACGATGCTGGCCAGGATCGTCCCGATGCCCACCGCGCAGGCCAGGGCCCCCAGCGGCAGGCCGGCGGCCCAGAACACCGAGCCTTCGATGGGTCCCCACATCGCCAGGGCGAACGAGAACAGGACGAGGATCGTGGCCTGCCGAACCTGCTCGGGCTCCCCGTCTCGAATGTTCGCGGGCAAGAGCACGCGGACTCGCTCGAGAACTCGCGGAGCAGCCAGGGACACGAGGTCTCCATCGACACGTTCGCACCCGGACTTGAGCAGGTCCGGCGCGGCGGCGCGGACGACGGCGGTCTTGGCGCTGCGCACCGGTCGCGCGAGCACGCCGCCCCCTGACCGCTCAGGGCGCTGGCGCGCGCAGAATGGACGCCATCGACTTGCCCCGCGCGAGCTCGTCGATGAGCTTGTCGAGCACCCGGATCTTCTGCATCAAGGGGTCCTCGACGTCCTCGACCCGCACGCCGCAGACCACGCCCGTGACGAGCCCGACGTTGGGGTTGAGCTCGGGTGCGTTCTCGAAGAACGCCTCGAAGTCGACCTCCTTGTCGATCGCGCGCCGCAGCTGTGGCTGAGAGTACCCGGTCAGCCACCGAAGGATCTCGTCGACCTCTCGCTTGGTGCGCCCCTTCTTCTCCGCCTTCGCGAGGTAGGCGGGATACACGGACGCGAACGGCATCCTGAAGATTCGATGCGGCTTGGCCATGGGCACCGAGGATACGCCAAGGCGCGAGCATCCTCGGCGTGGTCTGCGACGCGAGCTGGTACTGTGACGCCCATGGTTCCGACGCGCTTGGAAACCTCGCTGGTCATCGGCCTTGCCTCGACATTGGGTTGCGGCGACGCGGCGCAGGACACTGCGGGTGACTCGGGCGGACTCGACACCGCCGGCGCGACCACGATGGGCATCTCCTCGGACGCTGCGTCCGGGTCGCAGGCGACCGGGGCGAGCAGCCCCGGCAGCAGCCCCGCCACCGGACCTGCGGACACCACCACCGGGGAGGACGTCGACCCTCCCGATCCTCCCGTCGGCTTCGACCTGGGCATCCTTCCCGATGCCGGCATCGTGGAAGAGTTCGGCTGTCAGGGCGTCGACTTCCTGTTCGTCGTCGACAACTCCGGCAGTATGACCCAGCAGCAGACGCAGCTGTTGGCCAGCTTCCCCGGCTTCATCTCCGCCATCGAGGCGTCGTTGGAGAACGTCGACTCGTATCACGTCGGCGTCGTGACCAGCGACAACTACGCGGGGAACGAGCCCGGGTGCAACACGCTGGGCGATCTCGTAACGCAGACCGCCGGCTTTGGCTCGTCCAACGCCGTCTGCGGCCCCTTCGCCTCCGGTCTGCGCTTTGCGACCGACGAAGACGACCTGCAGACCGTCTTCCCCTGCATGGCCCAGGTGGGAACCAACGGCAGCCCCATCGAGCAGCCGGCCAGCGCCACGGTCGCCGCGCTCGACCCGGTCAAGGCCGAGCCCGGCGCCTGCAACGAGGGCTTCGTGCGCGAAGACGCGATCTTGGTGGTCGTGGTCGTCACCGACGATCCACCCAACAGCGTCGATGTCGACGACGCGCACATCAGGACCGACACCAGCGGATGGTTCGATGCGGTCGTCGCCGCGAAGGGCGGCGTGCTCGAGTCCGTCGTCATGATCGGCTTCGTGCCGTGGAACGACGTGTCGTGCACCTTCGCCGAGAGCCCAAACCTGATCGGCTTCATCGAGTCGTTCGGGGAACAAGGCGTCCTTGCCAGCATCTGCGAACCCGACTACGGCCCGGTGTTCGCCTCCACCGTCGAGACCATTCAGACCACCTGCGACAACTTCGCGCCGCCGGGCTGAGGTCTCAGTCGTCGCGAAGCGCGGCCTCGCCGAGGGTCGCGGTCACCTCGATCCCGGTGTCGAGACGCTGCAGCCAGGGCACGACGACGCCTGGATGCACGTGGCTGCGCGAGAGCTGGCTCAGCGCGCGGTGCCGCCGGCCGAGCACCTCCGCGAGGCCTTGCACCGCCGCCGGCAAGCAGCCGTAGTCCACCGATGCGCGCAGCAGAGTCTCGATGCGCTGCGGCCTCGACCCGAAGCCGCGGGGGACGCAGATGGCTCGAGCGATGCCCACCAGGTCCGCGTCGGAGATGAACGTGCCGACGGCTGCCGGGGTCGCCAACCATTGGGCGATGTCGACCAGACCCGAACGCTCTCCAAGCGGCACGAGGACCTCGGCGGGCTTCAGCGGCGCCCCGCCAGACTCCGGTGCCTGCGCGCCGGCGTGCTCGGAGGCCAGGTCCAGCGCCTGTCGAACGACCGCCCGCCAGAACGGGACCCGCTGGTCCTCGAGCACGACGCTCAGCGCCGGCAGCCACGCGAGCACCACGTCGTGGACGAACCGCGCCCCTCCCGGCTCGCCTCGCGCAAGCAAGGCCGCCACGTGACGGAGCTGGGTCGCGAGGTGGCAGGCCGCAAGTCCCATGCCCCCACTCGTCCCCATCCGATCGGCGATGCTCGACGTCACCTGGCTGCCCACGCAGCGGTCGGCCTCGAGAAACGCGCTGGCGTACGGTGGCACGCCCAGGTCGAACGCTGCGACGTACTCGGCGCGAAGCGTGTCCGCCTCGACCTGCGGATCGAAGAGCCTGGCAACCTCGGGCTCCACCCCGGTCGCCCCGTGCTCGATGAGCTCGGCGAGCACGGCATAGCCACGGGCGCGCTGGTCGTCGGAGGGCATCTCAGTCGTCCCTGCGCGGCAGCGCGTAGGCCTCGGCCACGGGCTTGAGCGGACGTTTGAGCCACATCGGTCGCCGCGTGCCATCGGGGCTGTGATCGAGGGCCGAGCGGGTCATCGCGAGCCACCGTCGGTAGACCTCCATCGACTTCTTGGTGTCGACGACCACGTCGCCGTGGCACTCGCCGGGCTCGGCCTTGCGCACATTCACCGCCCGCTGCAGCCAGCAGTGCGCGCCCGAGATCGGGTCGGGATGCACGGCGTGGGTGAGGTTTTGATGGACGCCCACGTCCTTCCACCAGATCCGCGAGGTGTCGGGATCGAAGGTCTTCCAGGCGGTGGCGCCCTTGACGATGTGCAGCGCGTGCTCCCCGGAGCCCCGGTCCTCGAGGGTTGCCAGCGCGGTCATGCCCGGGTTGCCGCCCTGCGCGTCCTTGAGCCGCCATCGCCCCAGGTGGTGACTCATCGCGATCACGCCAGGCTTGATGCCCTCGGTCACCCAGACCTTGTCGATGAAGTAGCCGATTTCGGTCTGGACGCGGACGAGCTCGCCGGTGCGCAGGCCCAGACGCGCGGCGTCGCTGACGTGCATCCACACCGGGTTGGCGTGGCTGATCTCGTAGAGCCACTTGGCGTTCGCCGAGCGGGTGTGAATGAGCGTCGGCAGCCGGAAGTTGGGCAGCAGCAGCATCTCTCCGCGGTCCCGCGCGATGCGGCTGGGCGACACGTGGCTCTCGATCGTCCACGGCAGCACGTACTGCACCTCGTTCCAGCCCCAGTCGCGGACGGTGGGGCTGAACAGCTCCAGCATCTTGCTCGGCGTGTCGAACCCCTCACGCCGCCGGCCGTCGATGAGCACGCCGCCGGCTTCGACTTCGTTCTCGTAGGGCGTGTAGTTCTCGCCGGTGACCTCGAAGCAGCCGTACTTGCGCATGTACTGCAGCGTGTCGAGGTCTTCGGCCGCGGCGGCTTCGGGCAGCCCGGGCACCGAGTGGTCGAAGATCCACTTCCAGTACTCGTCTTGGGTGATCAGCTCGCCGGGGCGATGCGGGCTCTCGAACCACTGGCGAATGCCCAGCTCCCCGTCCGGATCCATGCGGCCCGAGACCTCCACCCAGAACTCGGCCTCTTCCCACACCTCGCCCGGGTTCGCCTCGTAGGTGCGCTCGACCCTGATGCCCGCCCGCTCCATCGCGACCCGACGCACCGGCTGGCGGAAGCCGATCCACTGCCCGGCGTGCGTCTCCTGGCTCATGATGTCGTGACGCTCGCCGGCGTGCCCCATCGGCAGCACGTAGTCGGCGAACCAGGCCGACTCGTTCCAGGTGGGCGTGAGCGCCACGTGAAACTTCATCTTCTGCTCGTCTTGCAGGGCCCGAAGCCACATGAAGCCGTCGGGGTTGATCCACATCGGGTTGTAGACCCGGGTGAAGTAGACGTCGATCTCGCCGCGGTTCTCCTGCAGGAAGTGCGGCAGCAAGAAGCTCATCTCGAAGAACGCCAAGGGCCACTCGTGCGGCATCTGGAGCTCGTTCCAGGCGTTGAAGGGCGGCGGCTGCTTGAACGGCTTGGGCACGAACTTGTTCCACGCGTTCATCGAGGTGCCGCCCTTGGTGCCCACCGATCCGGTCAGCACGTTGAGGAAGAACAGGCATCGGGCGACCTGCCAGCCGCCCAGGTTGCCGATCGACGCCGCGCGCCAGGTGTGGGCGGCGAGCCTGCTCCCGGCGCCTTCGACCAGTCGCGCGGTCTCCTCGATGCGCTCGATGGGAACCTGGGACTCCTGCGCGGCCCGCTCGAAGGTGAAGTCGGCGTACAGGGCCTCCAAGCAGCGCTCGAAGTACTCGAAGGTGCCCGCCTCCCCCTGTGCGGCCACCGGAAGCTCGGGCATGCCCGGCGTGCCCGGGGCCGAGCGCAGGAACTCCTGCCAGTCCACCCAGCGCTTCACGAACGCCCGGTCGTAGGTGCGGCGCCGGATCAAGTGGCTGGCCACCGCCAGGAGCACGGTGGCCTCGGACCCCGGCCAGGTCGGCAGCCACACATCCGAGCGCGAGGCCGTGTTCGACAGCCGCGGATCCATGGTGATGATCTTGGCGCCGTCGAGCTTGCCCTCGATGATCCGCTGGGCGTGCGGGTTGAAGTAGTGCCCGGTCTCGAGGTGGCTGGAGATGAGCAGGATGACGCGCGCGTTGGCGTGGTCGGGACTGGGCCGGTCCATCCCCGTCCAAAACGCGTAGCCCACCCGCGCCCCGGCCGAGCAGATGTTGGTGTGGCTGTTGTGACCGTCGACGCCCCACGCGGTGATGCAGCGGTTGGTGTAGTGGTCCTCGCCGGGCCGGCCCACGTGGTACATGATGCCGTCGCGCCGCTTCATCCGGCTCGCGCGCATCCGGGCGCCGATGTCGTCCATCGCCTCGTCCCACGTGACGCGCTCCCACTTGCCCTCGCCACGCTTGCCGACGCGTTTGAGCGGGTAGAGGATCCGCTCGGGGTCGTAGATCTGGTTGTGCGTCGCCGGGCCCTTGGCACAGTTGCGGCCGCGACTGCCCGGGTGCACGGGGTTGCCCTCGAACTTGCGGATCTCGAACGTCTTCTTGTCGACGTAGGCGAGCAGGCCGCAGCCGCTCTCGCAGTTGAAGCAGATCGTGGGCACCAGCGAGTAGTGCCTCGCCTTGCGCTTGGGCCAGGCCTTGGCGTCCCACTCGACCCAGTCGTTCCACGCCTGCGGCGGCGGATAGGTGCTCATGCGGCCGTCGGGATGGTGCACCGTCGTGAGGTCTGCGGGGTCGACCGGGGCGGTCGAGAAGCCCGGCAGCGCCACGCCTGCCCGGTTGGTCGCGTCCTGGGTATCGAGATTCGGCTCCGGCTGCCGACCGAAGAGCGAGCCCAAGAAGGCGGCGACGGATTGCGCGAGGTCGGTCACGAGTTGGGGATCTCCTGCGGCGCCATGATGAAGGCGTACTCGTACAGGTACAGACCAACCGTGGCGCACAGCAGACCGAGCAGCGCGACGGGCAGCGACGCGGCGCCCAGCAGCAGCGCGCCCAGGGGGACCAGGTGCCCAAGCACGATGACACCCCACCAAAAACGGGTCGCGTAACGACCTCTGGATATCTCGTGGGCGGCCCGAGCGGCGATCTCCGAGGCGTGCGGGATGCCGAACTCGCCGAGCAGCAGCATCATCAGGTCGACGATCAGCGCGGCGACGAATGTGACGCCGCAGACCTCGACCAGCGCCGCGGGCATGTCGGCGACCAGGCCCAGGACGAGCATCGACGCGGCGCCCATCATCAACGCCTGCACGAGCAGGTGCATCGGCAGCAGCGGGCTCTGCCACAGGTCGCGCCCTTCGGCCTGCCCGAACAGGAACGCGGTGTAGACCGCGGCTCCCAGCGCCAGCGGCAGGGTCACCCAGCTCACGGTGATCATGACCGGGCGCGGCAGCGTCAGCAGCCCCAGCAGCTCGGCACCGGCCGCCGCGGTCCACAGCCCCGAGACGGTGGAGAAGGCGATCAGCACGAATGCGCCGCGCGTCAGCCAGCTCTTCCACTGCGGCCGCAGGATGATGGAGAGGAACCGCTCGGGGCGCTCGAGGTCGTAGACCAGCAGCGCGGTGGTCAGCAGCGCCATGAGGACCGACAGCGCACCGCCGACGAACACCGCCTGGGTGTCCATGGGGAACAGCCCCAGACCGAACCCGAGCGTGAGCACCAAGAAGATGCCCGTGCTGATGCCCTTGGTCACCAGGTACGCGGGCACGGGCCAGTGCCAGGGGATCTGGTGCTGCGCGTTGTAGGCGACCTGCACCATGTGCTCGGCCATCGTGCCGGGCCCTCGAATCGGGCCGCCGGTCGGGTCACCCTGGGGCGCAGGGCTGCGGATGGCCTCCCGCGAGCCCTGGCCGATCACCGGCAGCCGCTTGGCGGGCTTGCTGCGGTGCTCGCCGACCACGTCGGCCCACATCATCGACTCGGGGGTCCGCGTCGCGGTCGGGTGCATCGCGACCGCGTCGCCCTCGATGTACAAGACCTTGGGCCGCGTTCCCTGCTCGGGCTTGCGGACGGTGGTTTGGAAGCGCGAGGCGACCTTGGCGATCTCCGAGGTCGGATCATCCAAGTCGCCCGCGATGATCGCGTGGGTCGGGCAGACCACCGCGCAGGCGGGCTCGAGCCCGACGTCCACTCGGTGTGCGCAGTAGTGGCACTTGGCCACGGTGCCGCGGTCAGGGTCGACGTGGATCGCGTCGTAGGGGCACGCCTGCATGCACGCCTTACAGCCGATGCACACGTCCGGGTCGAACTCCACGATGCCGTCGTCGCGCTGGTACATCGCGGTCACCGGGCAGATCCGGACGCACGGAGGGTTCTCGCAGTGGTTGCATCGCGTGACCTGGAAGCTTCGCCGTACGTCGGGGTAAGCGCCGCGCTCGACGTACTTCACCCAGGTCCGGCTCACGCCCAGCGGCACCTCGTTCTCGCTCTTGCAAGCGGTCGAGCACGCATGGCACCCGATGCACTTTCGATTGTCGATGACGAAGCCGTAGTTCACGAGATTCGTTCGCTCTCAGCAAGGGCCGGGTTCTGCAAGGATCGCGCCGCGGGGAACGCGGGCCGATCCGAGCCGCTGGCGCTCGAACGCGGCCGGCAAACTGTCACGCTGTTCCACCCGCGTTGCAACGTCTGAAACGCCCGGCCCGGCTGCTCCGGTGAGGACGGCGCAACCCGAGCCTGCACAACCGGCGCCGTTCTTGCACAATGCCCGGGCCACTCGATGCCGCGCTGGCTCCCCCTTCCCTCGATCACGCACTACCCCAAGGGAGCCTTGGGTTCGGACGTCGTCGCGGCCCTCACCGTCCTGTTCCTGGGCGTCCCCCAAGGCCTTGCCTACGCGACCATCGCCGGGTTGCCTCCGGTGGTCGGCCTGTACGCCTCGGCGATTCCCACCATCGTCGGTTCCTTGTTTCGCAGCTCGCCCTACGTGCTGGCCGGTCCGACCAACGCGCTGAGCCTGCTGGTGGGCAGCGCCATCGCCGAAGCGACCGGGAGCGACCCCGTCCCGATCGCGCTGACCCTCGCCCTGATGGTCGGCGTCTTCCAGGTCCTCGCCGGGGCCTTGAAGCTCGGTGCGCTCGTCGACTTCATCTCGACGGCGGTCGTGCTGGGGTACATCACCGGCGCGGGGATCCTCATCGGGGTCGGCCAGCTGCACAACGCGACCGGCACGATCGGCCCCAGTGGGCGAATCTGGGTGACGCTGGGGGGATGGCTGCAGACCCTCGCCGACGCCCAGCCCCTGGCGGTCGCGGTCACGGTCAGCACCATCCTCACCGTGGTCGCCGTTCGGCGGATCAACCGTCGCCGAGGCAAGCGCGTCCCGTCGGCCATCGTCGCCATGGGGCTGGGGTTGATCACGAACCTCGTGTTCGACTTCGAAGCGCAGGGCCTGCGCGTGGTCTCGGATCTCCAGCCCATCCCCCCCGGCCTGCCACCGCTGACGATGCCCGACTTCGGGCAGATTCCCGGGCTCGTGCCCCTGGCCATCGCGGTCGCCGTCTTGTCCTTGGTCGAGTCCAGCAGCGTCGCGCGTTCGCTGTCGGCGAAGCGTGGCGAGACGCTCGATGCTTCGACCGAGTTCTTCGGACAAGGGATGGCCAACCTCGCGGCGGCGTTCACCGGGGGCTATCCGATCAGCGGCAGCCTCTCGCGTTCGGCGCTCAACGAGCGCATCGGCGCCCGGACTCGGCTCGCCGGCATGATCGGCGGCGTGGCGATGTTGGTGGCCCTGGCCACGCTCGGCCAGCTCCTCGACCACACGCCCGTCGCGAGCCTGGCCGGCTTGATGGTCGTCGTCGCGGTGGACCTGGTCGACACCCACCGCATCCGGGCCGTCTGCCGGAGCTCGCGCGAGGACCTCATCGCGTTCTGGGCCACCATGCTCGGGACCTGGGCCTTCTCGCTCGATGTTGCGATCTACCTCGGCGTGGCCATCACCGTCGCCTTGTTCCTGCGGCGGGCTCGCTTGGTCCGCGTCGTCGAGCTCGTGCCCCGCGGCGCTCGGCTCGTCGAAGCGTCGAAGGACGACCCCGCCCTCGCGCGGCCGGTTCGCGTGCTGCACGTCGAGGGCTCGCTCTTCTTCGGCGCCGCCGGACAGCTTCGCGACGCGCTCATCGGCGTGCTCTCCGAGGCGACGACGCGGGTCTTGGTGGTGCGGCTCAAGCGGGCCACGGGGCTCGACGCCACCACGGCCCTGACCCTCGCCGAGCTCGCGCAGCTGGCCGGCGAGAAGGACCGCCACTTGGTGCTGGTCGGCGTGACCTCGCGGACCCACAGGGTGCTCGAGCGCTCCGGTGCCCTGGCCCGCTTCGAAGACGGCAACGTGTTCCAGACCCGGACGCGATGGTTCTCCGCCATGGAGGCAGGCCTGATGCGTGCGGCCGAGCTGTGCCCGGGCTGTACGGAGGCTTTCGCCCCGTTCCTCGCAGCCACCGGCGCCCCCATCGAGCCGGCCGCATCACCAGACGCACGGTCGAGCGCGTCGGGCGAGCTGAGCGCTCCCTGATCGTACTCGCGACAACGCCGGCTGGACGCGGGCTTGGGCGTTGCGCTCGGGCGAGGTCGCGCTTCCCCGGCGGCCTCATCCGCCGTGGGTCTCGACCGGGTAGCCGGCCTCGACCCAGCCCAGCAGGCCGCCGCGCATGGAGACGACCGACGCGAACCCGCCCTGCAGCAGGGCTGTGGCGGCGCGGCCGGAGCGTCCACCCGAACGGCAGACGATGACGAGCTTCTCGGCGCGGTCCCAGGCGCTGGAGACGTCTTCGATCTCCCCCAGCGGGACGTGCTGCGAACCTGGGACTCGCCCCATCGCGGCGTTCCACTCCTCCAGTTCGCGCACGTCCACGACGCGCGCCCCGCTGCCAGAGGCCTCCTCGAGGACCCACCGCGCGGTCACCTCGGGGACGCCCTCGGAGGTGGACTCGACGGGCGCCCACGGAGCCACACCGCAGTTGCTGTTGGCCGGGAGCGCCTCGTCGATCTTGGTGGGATAGGGAAGCACCAGTTCGGCCATGATCGTCACGAACTGGTCGACCGTCTTGCCGCCGCCCAGCCGCGGGTTGTGCCGCTTCTCCTCGCCGACGGTCGTGCTCGTGCGGCCGTTGTAGTCATGGGCCGGATACAGCTCGGTGGCGTCGGGCAAGGAGAAGATCTTCTCGTGCACCGACGCGTACAGCGTGCGCGCGTCCCCCTGCTGGAAGTCCGTGCGCCCGCACCCACCAATGAGCAGCGCGTCCCCGGTGAACGCCTTGGCTTCGCCCCGCACCACGAAGGTCGCATCGCCCGAGGTGTGCCCGGGCGTCAGTCGAACCTCGATCTCGTGGCGCCCGAACCTCACCGTGTCCCCCTCGTCCGCGGCGAGGTCTGCACACGAAACCCCCGCGTTCTTGGACACCACCGTCTTGGCGCCCAAGGCTTCGCGAAGCGACCCCGCCGAGGTGACGTGGTCGGCGTGCAGGTGGGTCTCGAGCACCCACTGAAGCCGGAGATCGAGCTCCTCCAGCAGGTTGATGTCGCGATCGAGCTGCTCGCGCACCGGATCGATGAGCACGGCCTCCCGCGTCTGTTCGTCGGCGAGCAGGTAGGTGTAGGTGGCGGTGTCCTGGTCGAACAGCTGGCGAAACAACATGGTCGGGTCCTTGGGGAGGGTTCAGCTCGCGCGGCGCACGAGAGGCTGCGTGCCGCCCCCCTCCGGGGGCGAAGAGAGGAGACCTTCGACGGCATCGTGGACGGTCAGACGAGGATGTGCCCCGACGACATCGCGCAGGTTGCCGGCCCGCTTCAGCGCGTCCATCACCGGCCCCTTGACGCCCGCGAGCAGGAAGCCAACGCCGGACTCCTGGAGCGTCCGCGCCATCTCCCCCACGGCACCGTTGGCCGACGAGTCGAGCCGGTTGACGCTGCTGGCGTCGAGGATCACGGTGTGCACGGGCTGGGTCTGGTCGGCCACGGCGTCGCGTACGAGGTCCTTGAGGAAGGTGACGTTGCCGAAGTAGAAGCTGGCGTCGATGCGCAGCACGAGGATTCCGGGGACCTGCTGGGCCTCCGGGTGGCGCTCGACGTTTCGATAGGCCGAGGTCCCCGGCAGTCGGCCGAGCACCGCCGCGTGCGGCCGTGTCGTCTGGACGACGAACCACAGCAACGAAGCGCCCACGCCCAACCCGATGCCGGCCTCGATGCCCAGCGTCAGCGTCGCCCCGAACGTCAGCAGCAGGAGGGCGAGGTCGGCGCGGTCGACCGCCCACAGGTGCTTGATCTCCGCGACGTCGATGAGCCCGAACACCGCGGTCATGATCACCGAGGCGAGAACGGCCTTGGGGAGGTCATGGAAGAGGTCGGTGAGGAACACGAGCGTGCCCATCACCACCACGGCCGTCACGATGCCGGCCATCGGCGTCCGGGCGCCGGCTTGAGCGTTGACCGCGGTCCGCGAGAACCCGCCGGTCACCGGGTAGCCACCGAAGACGGCCGCACCCAGGTTCGCGGCGCCCAACCCGATGAGTTCGTCGTTGGGCTCGATGTCGTACCGGCTCCTCCTGGCGAAGGCCTTCGCAACCGAGACGGACTCCATGAATCCGACCAACGCGATGACCACAGCGGTCGGCAGCAGGGCGGTGAGGGTGTCGGCCTGAAACGACGGAATGGAGGGCATCGGGAGGCCGGCGGGCACCTCGCCCACGATGGCCACGCCCGCGTCGGCCAGCCCGAAGGCCCACACCGCGATGGTGCCCGCCGCGACGACGATGAGCGCGCGAGGCAGCTTGGGCGCGCGCCTCTTGAGCATCACCAGCACCGCGATGCTCAGCGCCCCGATCAGCAGCGTGTGCGGCTGGATCTCGCCGAGCTTCTCGACGGCGGTGAGGACGATGGTGTGGATGTGGTGGCTGCGCGGAATGTTCACCCCGAGCAGGTGCTCGAGCTGGCTGAGCCCGATGATGAGCGCGGCGGCCGACGTGAACCCGCTGACGACCGGATGTGACAGGAAGTTGACCAAGAAGCCCGCCCGCATCAGCCCCATGCCGAGCTGGATGGCGCCGACGAGCGCCGCGAGCACCACCGCGAGGCCGACGTACTGGGGACTGCCCGCCTCGGCAACAGGCGCGAGCGCGGTCGCGACCAGGAGCGAGACCATGGCCACCGGGCCCACCGCGAGCTCGCGGGAGCTGCCCAGCAGCGCGTACAGGATGATCGGGACGCTCGAGGCGTACAGGCCGACGATCGGCGGCAGCCCGGCGAGCATGGCGTAGGCCATGGCCTGCGGGACGAGCATGACCGCCGTGGTCAGCCCGGCCGAAACGTCCGCACGCGCGGACGCGCGCTCATAGGTTCGCATCCAGACGGTCGCGGGGAGGATTCGCTCGAGGAGGGTCATCGCCAGAGGTCTTCGTCCGTCTTCGTCCGTCTTCGTTGGGCTGCTAGCGCGTCGAGCTGCGAGCCCGGTCGTAGACGTGCACGGCGAACATGCCGGCGAACATCGCCCCCACGAAGACCAGGACGTCGCCACGAAGGCTCGCGATGCTGACGATCGCCGGCCCCGGGCAGAACCCGCCCAGACCCCAACCGACCCCGAACAAGATGCCGCCCACGATGAGGCGAGCGTCGATGCCGTTGCGGGCCGGAAGGTGGAAGGTGGACTGGAGCAGCGGTCGGGTCCGCTTGACGAAGGCGTGGTAGACCGGGGCGTAGAGCACAATCGCGCCCCCCATGACGAACGCCAGGGAGGGGTCCCAGCCTCCAAAGACGTCGAGAAAGGACAGGACCTTGTTCGGGTCGGTCATGCCACCGATGGCCAGACCGATGGCGAAGATGAGGCCAGCGATGAATGCGGCGAAGACGTGCATGGTCGTGATGCTCCCAGTGCCTACGAGACGTGCCGAATGGTGAAGACGGTCAGGGCCGCGAAGCTCATGAAGAGCGCGGTCGCGACCATGGACCGAGGGGACAGGCGCGACAGACCGCACACACCGTGTCCGCTGGTACAGCCGCTGCCGACCCGCGTCCCGATGCCGACCATCAGCCCCGCGACCACGAGCACCCCGGTGGAGACGGGCGCCTCGGACCCGAACTGCGCAGGCGTGAGCGCGAACATCAGCACGCCCCCGCCGACCAGCCCCGACATGAACGCGATCCGCCACGGCCGCTCCTGCGCGGGCGCGGAGGGGAGCCCGCCGATGATGCCGCTGATGCCGGCGATGCGACCCTGCAAGACGAGCATCAACGCGGCCGAGAGCCCGATGAGCAGGCCTCCGATGCTCGATGCGATGGGCGTGAACTCGGTCATGTGCATCTCCTACAGTCCTGGGGCTTCCGAGGTTTCGCCGGGTTCGTCTCCATCGTCTCTGCCATGAGCATGCACGAGCGAATCCATGGAACGCCCGGAGCCTGCAGGGTCCTGATATCAAGCACTTCGCCGGCCGTGGCGCCGTCGCCTGGCCGCGTTCGCGTCGCAGCGTTTCAACACGTGTTCGACACGTGCCCCGCGCAAATCACGCCCTCGACGGCGTAAAGCGCCGGAAAACCGCCGGGCAGCCCCCCGTGGGCCCGGCCATGGTGATCCCGTGGCCCCGCGCGTCGCCCTCCCCCTTCTGCTGGCGCTCAGCGCGTCGTGCTCTCGTGGCGACCGCGTGGTGTCCCCCGACGCCGACGACGAGGGCGCGACGAGTCGGCAACACCTCAGCGCCGACCCCGAGCTCGATCGACTGATCGCCGCCGGCTGGAGCAGTGCCGGGGTCGAGCCCGCCCCGGCCGCGACGGACGCGACCTACCTGCGCCGCGTGACCCTCGACCTCACCGGCCGCATTCCGACCGCAGACCAGGTGGCGGCGTTCGGGGCCGACCCGCGGCCGGACAAGCGCGCGGCGTGGGTGGACGACCTGCTCGTCGTCCGCGGCCTACGCAGAGCACTGGGCGGGCGTGTACACCGACCTGCTGCTCGCCGGCCGCACCAAGGAACGCAACCGCGTCACCGAGGACACCCGAAGCTGGCTGCGCGACGCGTTCTCCGACAACCGCGGCTACGACACGATTGCGACCGAGTTGCTCACGGCGCAAGGCTCGTTCGACGCGCCGGGACCCTACGGCTTCCTCGTCTCCCACGGCGAGAAGGACAACGTCGAGGCCCTCACCGGGAAGACCGCCCAGATCTTCTTGGGCATCACGCTGCAGTGCGCCCAGTGCCATGACCACCCCTCCGACCCGCGCTACAGCCAGGAGGACTTCTACGCCATGGCCGCCTACTTCGGTCGATCGACGTTTCGCGTCAAGAAGGGCGTGAGCCGTGCTGGCCGATCGTCCGCGTGGGCAGATGCGCCTGCCCACAGCGACCGATGATCCGCTGCAGCGCTCCGGCGCCGTGATCGACCCCGGCTTCCTCTCCGGTGAGGCCAGCACGCACGAGGGCAGCCTTCGCTCGGCCCTCGCCCAGGACATCGTCGGGCTCCGACCTCTTCGCCAAGACGGTCGTCGCGCGGACCTGGCAGCACCTCTTCGGCGCCGGCCTCACGCCGCGTTGGGACGACCTGGGCGGAGAGCACGACCCGACCCACCCACCGGCGCTCGACCGCCTCGCGACCCGCTTCGTGCAGCGCGGCTACGACTTGAGAGACCTGCTGCGCACGCTGGTGCTCAGCGACGCCTACCAGCGCGCATCCGCCGTACCGGGCCGGACGCCCGAAGAGACCGACGCCGCGCAAGCCGTCTTCGCCCAGGCCCGGACCCGGCCCATGGATGCGGACCAGCTGTTTCGCAGCCTGATGATCGCGACATCGACCGACCCCGAGGGCGGCCAGGTCTTCCGCAAGAACGTGGAGAAGCGCAAGGCGCGAGCCCTCGAGGAGTATCGCTTCGTGTTCTCGGACGACGAGATGCAGAGCACCAACACCTTCTCGGGCAGCGTCCCCCAGGCGCTGCTGCTGCTCAACGGTGCGCTCGTCAGCACTGGCACCTCCGACACCCGGGGCACCACGGTCAACGAGATCCTCGATCGCATCGAGGATCCGGGCGCCCGTGTCGACGCGCTGTATGCCCGGCTGTACGCCCGAGCCCCGACGCCAGCTCAGCGCGAGCGTGCCCTGTCCATGCTCGAGGCCGCCGAGCACGGCAGCTCGGCCTACGAAGACCTGATGCACGCGATGCTGCTCTCGAGCGAGTTCCTCACGATTCACTGATCCACGCCAGCTCCACACCAGCTCCACACCAGCGGAGACCACATGAAGACCTTCACGCGACGCGACGCATTTCGACTCGGCCTGGGTGCCCTGACCGCCGGGGTCACCACGACGGCCGCCATGGCCAGCGAGCTCGATGGGGCGACCACCGGCGCCGCCCGGGCCTGCATCGTGCTGTACATGGTGGGAGGCGCCAGCCAGATCGATACCTGGGACCCCAAACCGGGACGCGAGACCGGAGGCCCCTTTGGGGCAATCCCCACCGCCGTCGCCGGGATCCACATCAGCGAACACCTGCCTGCCCTCGCCCAGCGCGCGCGCGACCTCGCGATCGTCCGCTCTTTGTCCTACCGCGAAGGCAACCACGCGCGTGCGCGCTACTTGATGCACACCGGATACGTCCCCGCTGGCGGCACGCGACATCCCGGACTCGGCGGTCACCTGCTCGCCAACGGCAGCAGCGCCTCTCCCCTTCCGGGCAGCGTGGCGATCGGCGGACCCGGACACGACGCGGGCATTCTGGGCGCCGAGCACGACCCCTTCGTCGTCGGCAACGCCGCCCGCCCGGTCCGCAACGTCGAGCCCGCGGTCTCGTCCGAGCGGCTCGATGCGCGGCTGGGCATGTGGCGCGAGCTGCAAGGAGACTTTGCCGACGGCCGGGACCCCACCGCGACGCGCAGCCACGCCGCGAAGGTCGAGCAAGCCGTTCGCATGATGCGCGCCGAGGAGCTCGAGGCCTTCGATCTCGACGGTGAGCCCCGCGGACGCGGCGACCGCTACGGCCCCTCGTCCTTCGGCCGGGGCTGCCTGATGGCCCGTCGGCTCGTCGAACGCGGCGTGCGCTTCGTCGAGGTGCAGATGGGCGGCTGGGACACCCACGACGACAACTTCGGACGCGTGAAGGCGCTGAGCGCGGACCTGGACGCCGGCATGTCGGCGCTTCTCGACGATCTGCGCGCCACCGGACTGCTGGGCGAGACGCTCGTGGTGTGGATGGGCGACTTCGGGCGCACGCCCCGGATCAACGGGCGAGGCGGCCGCGACCACTACCCGCGCGCGGCGTCGGCCGTGCTCGCCGGCGGCGGGGTGCTCGGGGGTCAGGTGATCGGCGCGACCGATCGTGACGGCGTCGAGGTCATCGACCGCCCGACCAGCGCCCAGGACCTGCACCGAACGATCCACGCGAAGCTCGGACTCGACCCCGAAGAGGTCCACCTCTCCGATGGTGGACGCCCGATCTCGGCGGTCGAGGGGGGCCGCATCATCGAGGGCTGCTAGGGCACCCAGTATGGGGCTTCGGGCGGGGGCAGTCCGGGCAGGACGTCGAGCTGCAGGATTGCCCGCCCCATGATGGCGGCGCTGAGCACCACGGTGGGAAAGACCGCCACCAAGAAGCCCCGTGCCGCGTGAACCTGGTGCGTGCGCGCGAGCCCGAACCCCGCCGCCCACAAGAACGAGAGCCCCAGACCCCCGGCGACGCCCAGGTAGAGCCTGGCGTCGATCCCCACCGTGTACAGCGCCAGGTCGAGCAGCCCGACGCCGAGCATGGCCGGGCCCATCGCGTATCCGACGGCCCGCATGCTGGCGCCGACCGAACGCGACGCACCGCCGGTGAGGCCGACCGCGACGTGGGACAGCAGCCCGCAGACGAAGTACAGCAGCGGCATGCCGACGGGCACCATCAAGACCAGCCACACCGAGAGCGCCTCGGTGATCGCGGGGCTGACGAGGCGATGGATCGACCGGGTCGCGATCGCCTCGGGCTCGCTGTGGAGCACCGTGGCGACGCCGAGCCACACCACGAGGACCAACCACGGCAGCAAGCGCAGCGTGCCGAGGTAGCGCAGCGCCGTTCCGTGATCGACGGGCTCGGGGCAGCGCGCGAACAGGTCTCGCGGAGAGGCGAGTACGCCCACCAGCGTGCGACCGCAGCGCCGCAGCCAGGACGCGTCGGGCTGCCGCTCGGTGGGGATCCGAGACTCGTACGAGTCGAGGCTCGCTCCGGCCCCCCCGAGATCTACGGCATCGGACGCCATTGGCGCGGAGTGTAGAGCGCATCGGATGACCTCGCTACACCCCCAGGCGCACCAGACGGGCCCTCGGAAAGCACCTCGACCCTTTACCGCACGCGGTGCCCGACATACCCTGCGGCCATGGCATGGACTGTCGCTCGGCTCGCAGCTCCTGTGCTCCTCGTCGCACTCGCGGCAGGGTGCCCGGCGAAGCGCAACGGTCCCCCGCAGCACTACGACGATCCTCGGGCGATGATCGACGTGTTCGAGGACCCAGAACGAGACGCCTGGCAGCTGCCCGATCGGGTCGTGGAGGCGCTCCCTGCCCCGCCCGAGACCGGGACCGTCGCCGACATCGGCGCGGGTTCGGGCTACTTCACCCGTCGCCTGGCGCACCTCGTGCCCGAGGGACGGGTCTTCGCGGTCGATGTCGACGGTGAGTTCGAGGACTACTCTGCTCGAGAACCGCGAGACGTGGGGCACCCCGAACATCGAGCCACACCTGGCCCACTATGACGACCCGATGCTCCCCGAGCGGAGCTTGGACCTGGTGTTCTCGGCCAACACCTACGCCTACATTCGCAGCCGCGTGCCCTACTTCACGCGCATCCGTGCGGCCCTCAAGGCCGAGGGTCGGCTCGTGCTGCTCGACTTCCGGCCAGCGGCGACCCCGCCCGAGGGCATCGCGCCCGCACCGCAGTACCGGGTGAGCGCCGACGTTGCCAAGCGTGAGCTGGCGCAGGCCGGCTTCGAGGTCGAGCAGGAGGAAAGCTTCCTTCCCCACCAGTGGTTCCTCGTGTTACGCCCCACCAACTGACCGACCGACGGCGGCTGGGCCGGTCCTGCCCTGCCTCCGGCGGTCGGTCACGCAGAAGGGACCGAGCATGAGTCACGTGACCTCGACCGCAGCAACCGCGCCCCACAGCGCGCCGGCCGGATCCAACGCCGAGGCATACGCCAGGGCGCTGGGGGCGCTGCGCGGGCGCCAACAGGACAACGGTGCGTTCGCGGGCGAAGTGGTCTGGAACCCGATGCTCGTGTGCCAGTACGTCTTCGTCTGCCATGTCGTCGGTCACGAGATCCCCGCGAAGCGCCGCGGCCTCATCCGTCGCAGCCTCGAAGTCCAGGAGCTGCCCGGCGGAGGCTGGGGCATGCTGCCCGTCATCGTCGACGACGGCCCCGACGACGGCCCCGACGACGGGCTGGAGGGTCCCGGTGCGGAGCCTGTCTCCCACGGCCCCGCGTGGCTCTTTCACACCACGCTGGGCTACGTCGCGCTCCGGCTGCTCGGCGTCGAGGCCGATGACCCGCTGTGCACCCGCGCCCGCGGCGTCATCACGCGCGCCGGCGGTGTGTACACGATCCCCACCTGGGGCCGGATCTGGCTGGCGCTCCTGGGCCTGTACCCATGGACCGGCACGCAGCCGATCCTGCCGGAGCTGTGGCTGCTGCCCAACGCGGCGCCCATGCATCCGCGGCGGCTGTACTGCCACATGCGACTCATCTACCTGGGCCTGTCGTACCTGTACGGCAGCAAGCTCGTCGCGCCCGGCAGCGCCCTGCTCGACGCGATTCGCTCGGAGCTCTACCCGCGGGGCTACGACCTTTCCGACTTCGAGCAGTACACCAACACGATCGCGCCCACCGACCTCTACGAGGACCCCGATCCGGCGCTCAAGAAGATCTTCTCCGCGCTTCGCTCGGCCGACCGCTTCATCCCGTCGGCGCTGCGCAAGCGAGCGCTCGCGCGGGCCATGGAGCACATCCGGTTCGAGTTTCGCTCGACCAACTACGTGTGCCTCAGCCCGGTCAACGGGTTCTTGTTCTGCTTGGCCCTGCACGCCGAGAACCCCGAGCACCCCGAGCTTGGCCGGGCGCTGGCGGGCATGGAGTACTGGGTCTGGGAGGACGAGCGCCTCGGGACGCGGTTTGCAGGCGCCCGCTCGGACATCTGGGACACCTCCTTCTTGCTGCAAGCCCTGAGCGAAGGGCCCATCGACGCGGCGGCGCAGGCGATCGCCGGTGCGGCCACGCGATGGCTGCCCTCCGCGCAGATGCAGGCCGACGTGCTCGGCGGCGCCCGCCACTACCGCGAGCCTGCCTACGGAGGCTGGGGCTTTGCCAACGAGGACCATCCGTGGCCGGTCAGCGACTGCACCGCCGAAGCGCTCGAAGCGTTGATGCGCTGCGAGCACGTGGCGTTGGGCGATCCGGCTGGGCACCTTCAGCTGGGACGCAAGCTCGCCGCGGTCGAGTTCATCCTGCAGCGTCAGAACGACGACGGCGGGTTCGGCTCCTACGAGCCGCGCCGGGGCCCGCTGGTGCTCAAGCACTACAACCCCGCCGAGATCTACGGCAACTGCATGCTCGAGTACTCCTACACCGAGTGCACCGGCAGCTGCGTGCGCGCCCTCGCCTACGCCGAGCGCGAGCTCGGCGAGACCATGCCCAGTCCGCTGCGAAGCCGCGCCCGCGCGGCGGTCGCCGCAGGCCGGACCTTTCTGCTCGCGCAGCAGCACGAAGACGGCGGTTGGATCGGCTTTTGGGGTGTCGATGTCACCTACGGCACCTTCTTCGCCACCTCCGGCCTCCGCGCGGCAGGTCTTCCGCTGTCGCACCCCGCGTTCGCGCGGGCGAGCCGCTGGCTGGCTCGTCACCAGCGCGAAGATGGCGGCTGGGCCGAGAGCCACGAGGGCCTGCTCGACGGACGGCCGCGCGACCTGCCGCCGGGCGAGACGAGCTCGGTCGTGCAGACGGCCTGGGCCGTCCTGACCCTCCTGGACGTCGCGCCCCACGAGAGCGAAGCCATCGACCGAGGGCTGGCCTTCATCCGCTCCAAGCAGCGTCCCGACGGCACCTGGCCCTCGGAGCCGGCCACCGGGGTGTTCTTCAACACCTCGGTCCTCGAGTACGACCTCTACCGCCAGATCTTTCCGACCTGGGCGCTGGCCCGCTCGCTGCGCTGAGGGCTCAGTCCGCAGACTCGTCGAGTTCGACGTTCTCGACGCTCACCCGGATCACCCGCCGGTCGTTGGCGGCGAGCACCTTGAAGCGCAGGTGCTCGTACACGATGACCGATCCTGCGATCGGGATCTGACCGGCGAGCTGGGTCAGCAGGTCTCCGACCGAATCCACGCCGTCGAGCTCCTCGAACTCCATGTCGAACGTCTCCTCGACCTGCCGCAGGCTCGCGGTCCCGTCGAGGTAGCAGACCCCGAAGTGGTCCAATGCCACCGAGGGTGCGTGGTCACTCTCGTCGAAGATCTTGCCGACGATCTGCTCGAGCACGTCCTCGAGCGTCACCACGCCGACGGTGTGCCCGCCGTCGTCGACCACGATGCCCAGGTGCTTGCGCTCCTCCTTGAACCGCTGAAGCAGATCGGAGATCAGCAGGCTCTCCGAGACGAACAGCGGCGATCGAGTCGCTTGCTCGATGGCTTCGCGGCCCGTCCCATGCTGGCCGATGAGCGACTTGATGTGCACGACGCCCTTGATCGAGTCGAGGTCGCCTTCGTACACGGGCATGCGCGAGTGGCCCGAGCGACGGGCCACTTCGATCACCCGACTGACGTCCCAGTCGAAGTCGATCGCGGTCACGTCTCGCTGCGGCACCATGATGTCGCGGACGATCTTGTCGTCGAAGCGAAAGATCCCGCGAAGCAGCTCCGCCTGGTCGGCCGCGATCGTCCCTTCGCGCAGACCCACCCGGACCAGATAGTCGAGGTCATCCGAGGTGACCTTCTGGCCCCCCTCGCCGGTGACGGTCCGGGCGAGCATCCAGTTGGTGAACCGAGTCAGCGTCCACACCACCGGCGACAGAATCCGGCCGAGCACGCTGAGGATGGAGAGCACCGGGAGGACGAGCTTGTGCGAGTACGCCCGCCCCACCGCCTTGGGGAAGATTTCGCCGAACACCAGCAGCAGCGCGGTGGTTGCGACGACCGCGATGGGGACCGCGTAGTCGCCCCACGCTCCGCCCTGGAGGTGTTCGATCGCCAGCGCCGTCGCCACCGACCCCATGAGGGTGTTGGTGATGTTGTTGCCGACCAAGATGGTGGAGAGCACCCGAACCGGGTGGTCGACCCAGCTCGCCACGGTGCGCGCATCTCGTCCGCCGTCCTCGAGGATCTTCGAGGCCTGATGCTCGCCGAGCGACATCACGGCCGTCTCGGACCCGGAGAAGAACATGCTGCCGCCCAGACACACGGCGATCGTCAGCAGGGCAAGGATGTCACTCTCCGTCACGACCGGTCCTCCGAGATGAGCGCTGTGCCGACGCGACCGGGCGCCTGCGCCGCGGTGCGCAGCGACGCAGCCCCCAGAATGTGCACGACCCCGACCCCGCGTCCGAGCTTCTCGAGCGCATCGGCCACCTTGGGAATCATCCCACCGGCGATGATGCCCTGGTCGATCGCGTCGCGAGCCTGGCTCGGCGTCAACGTCTCGATGCGTGAGTCCGGGTCGTTCACGTCGGCGCGCACGCCTCCCGCCGACGTCATCAGGAACAGGTGCGCCACGCCGAGCGCCGCGGCGATCTCCGAGGCGACCGTGTCGGCGTTGATGTTGTAGGCCTGACCGGCGCGGTCCAAACCCAGCGGCGCGATGACGGGGACCCGGCCCAGCTCCCACAGCGCTTCGAGCAGCTCGACGTCCACCGACTCGACCGCGCCCACGAAACCGTAGTCGACGCTCAGCTCCCCGACGCGCTCGACCGGTCGGCGCGTCGCGGTCAGCAGGCTCACCCCGGCGAGCCCCACCGCGGGCACCCCGTTGACGCGCGCGGCCGCGACCACGTCCGCGTTGAGCTCGCCGGCGAGCACCTGCTTGGCCACCCTCAACGTCGCGGCATCGGTCACGCGGCGTCCGGCAACCTTGCGCACGGGCAGGCCGAGTGAAGCGGCCTGCGCATTCGACTGCGGACCGCCGCCGTGCACGAGCACGAACCGCCAGCCCTCCCGGACCAGCGTGTCGACTTCGCGAAGCACGGCGCCGAGCGCTTCGTGATCTGCAACGACCTCCCCGCCGAACTTGAGTACAGCGCGGGGAGGGCTTCGAGTCGGAGGTTCGTCGTCCTTCATTGCCAGGCCTCGAACGCGGGCGATCGAGGCACGAGGAAGTATCACGGACCCACCACCCGTGGTGCGTGGTTCAAGGTGCGCGTTTGCGCACGTTCGCGCGGGAACCCTGACGGCATGTCCGACCCCGTGAGATCCGATTGCCATCTCGACACTCCCGGTCGCGCACGACATCCATGTCATGGCGACAACGTCGGTTGCCGTCGTGTTCGGACATTCTTGTCATAGTTCGGGGCTCGATTTCGCACAGATGGATGACCGGCTCTGGTCCGAAGCAATGATTTCAATCACTTGAAATCTTGGCCCACCCCATGCACAAGGGGGAAACGCAGCTTGAGCTTGACTTACTCCTTGGCTTCTCGACTGACCTGCCTTGCCAACTTGTCTTAGAACCTTGCTTATCCTTGCGGCTTGTCTTTGCGGCTTGTCTTTGCGGCTTCTCTTCTCTGCTTGTCTTGCTTCCTCTCTTACTGCTTGGCTTCTCTTTCGTTGACCTGAGCCTGTCTTGACCTTTTCTTCGAGTTTTGGCTTTACGTCTGGCTTCTCTAGTCTTCGTCAACTTGCTTGATTTCTGACGCCCTGTGATGGCCCCGCCCTAATTAACTAAGGGGCCTCCAGCGGACAGAAGACTGCACAACATGGATTCGAGCGCGTCCCTGGGGGGCCAGAACGCGCGGGCAGCCCGTCTGCCCAGTGAACGTACAGCTTTGAAGACGCGAACTCGTTCGCGCCGAGGAACCCGCAGTCACCTGGTCCGTGAGTGCGGGTTCGTCGCGTATTCAGTCAAGACGCGTGCAGATGGTCGTCCGGCTCGGGAACGCGGTCCGTGAGGCGCGCGAGGGTCTCCCGGTCCGCGCGATGCTCGATCCCCGCGCACACGAAGCCATCATCGAAGACCGGTGAGCGAGGGACCGTCGCAACGTCGATCACGGCATGGGCCCGGGCCAGACAGGGCGGGCCCGCGGGCATGCCGTGACGCGCGGGCGCGACCCCGTGCTCGACCAGCGCCGCCGGGTCGAAGGCCAACGGACCGCCGCAGCGAGGACACGCGACCACCTCGCTGGTCCCATCGACCACGGTGAGCCAGGGATCCCGCCCGTGGAGGGTGCGAGCACGACTCCACCAGCTGGCGTCGAAGACGTGAATCGATCGCTGCAGACCCGGCAGCAGGCCCTCCTGCTCGAACCAGCGCGCGGCAAGGTAGTACGCCGGCGCGGACCGACCTGCCTGCTCCCGCGCCTCGACGAAGAGCATGGGGTGCTCGAAGTGCGGGTCCTGATGCCACGACGCCTGCAGGCGATCGCGGAGCGGGCCCGCCAGCGTCGTCTGGACCGCCCCGACGATCACCCGGGTCACGCGGTCCGCGAACACCCACATGACGTTGCCGAGCTTGTGCCAGGGCTCGACCGCGATGTCGCAGACCTTGAGCTTGTCGCAGGCGACCCGGGTGCGCTCGCCGACGCCGGTGCGCCACACCGAGACGAGCTTGACCTCGATCCGGTCCTCCCAATCCAGCGTCGCGTCCGAGTCGTGCGCATCGAGGCCCAGATGCCACTGCAGCGCGTTGCCGTGCCTGCCGCGGGACTTCGCCGAGCTCAGGGCGGCAGCGGCCGGACCCAGCGGCAGCCCCATCGAGGCCTCGACGAGGCGCTCGAGGTGGGCACACCGTCGCAGCGGCGCGTCCTCCGAAGGAGGCGCGTGGCGAAGCGGAAGCCTCATTCCGCTTTCTTGTCGTCCTTCTCGTCTGCCTTCTTGTCGGCCTTCTTGTCGTCGCTCTTCTTGTCGTCCTCGTTTTCGTCCTTCTTCTTGGTGCCCGGACGCTCCGCGCAGCCGGCGAGAACGGGGGTCGCGACACCGAGCGTGAGCGAGGCGATCAGAGCGTGGCGGAGGATCTTCATGGGCCGAAGGCTAGCAGCCCCCCCCGGGGGCGTGCAGCGACGATCTTGCGCCCTCACAGCGGCAGCGGCCGACCGTGGTCGTCGATCTGCACGTAGACGACCTCGGCCTTGGTGACCTGTCGAGGCGCGATCTTCTTGGCGAGGGTGCTGGGCGCCTCGGCCACCACCCGCACGCAGACCGTCATGGAGGTCCGCCCCTTCCCGATGACCCGGGCATGACAGGTGATCAGGTCCCCGACGTGCACGGGTTCTTGAAAGACGATCTTGTCCATCGCGACGGTCACCACCTTGGCGGCGCCCGAGCTCTGCGCCGCGATCGCCCCGGCTTGGTCGATGAGGCTGAGAATCAGCCCCCCAAAGATCGTCCCGTGGGCGTTGGTATCGGCGGGCATCGCCATCCGGCGAATGGCAACGATCTCGGGGTCGGCGGCGTCTGGCACGGGGCGCAGCCTACCAGGGCTACGACCGCCCGACGGCGTCGAGGATCGTCGCCCGGATGGTGTTCGCGTCGGCGTAGTCGGGGCAGTACCGCAGTGCCGGATCACGCGCGCACAAGGCGGAGAAGCGGCGCTCTTCGGCCGAGAAGTCGTAGCTGAGAATGACCGGACCCACGAACCCGGCGTCCCGAACCGCGCGGAGGACGAACAGCCCCTGGTTGTCCTGCTGGAACCGACGCGCCCGCGCGACGTCGCCGTTGAAGCGGGCCGTCAGCTGCACGATGTCCCCGAGCAGATCTTCCTCGGGGATTCGGTCGAAGCGCATGTCGAGATACACGAGGTCGGGACGCCGCTCCGCGATCAGCCGGCACGCGTGCACCCCGCTGCGGGCCTGCCGATACTGCATCCCCTCGGAGACGAAGGTGGTGAGGTTGGTGATGTACTCGTCACCATCCTCGACGACGATGATGTCCACGTGGGGGGCGTTCATTGCGCGGCCTCGGGCAAGGGAAGCGACTCCTGCTCGACGGTGAAGAAGCGCAAGACGACCGCCTTGCTCCACCCCGGCTCTGGCTCCACGGCGATGGCGCCATCATAGCGCGAGAGCAGGTCGACCGTGATGCCCATCCCGCGCTCGACGTAGCGCCCCCGCAGCATCTCGTTGGTCAGGGGTTCGGGGCTGCGGTCCTTGATGCGAATGGCCAAAGAGCCCAGCCCGGTGATCTCGTCGACCTCGATCTGCAGGGACACGCCGAGCCCGACCGGCGGCTCGGTGTATTGGAGGCTGGAGCGCAAAGAGTTGCGGATCACGTTTGCGAGGATGTCCTCGAGGTCGGTCCGGAAGATGCGGACCGGTGCTCCCTCCCCCTGCACGACGATGGGCGCGAACTCTTGACCGGCGAACTGCTTCTCGCCTTGGACCAGTCCGAAGCAGGCTTCGACGAGCCGCGCGTCGACGGTGGTCACACACAGCTGTTGGATGAGGCCGCTGAGACGCTCGAACGCCTTGCGTCCGAGCACGTGACCGCAGTGCCTGAGCGTCTTGGCCAGCTCGGCGCGCTTGGATCCCGACAGCGTGGGGGTGCGGCGCAGCGCGGGTCCCCATCGCGCCAGGTCGTCGAACGCGGCGATCATGGGCCGGAACGTCGTGTCCTTGCGGTGCAAGTTGAGGGTGACCCGGTACGCTCGAGCAACCTGCTCCAGCTCGTCGAGGTAGCCGTGGAAGCGCCCGTAGATCCCGCCGGGAGGCTGGCCGCGAGCCCTGCCCCCTCGCCGTGCGAGCGCGTCCCCGAACAGCCGCTGTCCCAACACCTCGGCCCGAACGTCGGCATCGGCCGCCTGGTACTCCAGCGCCCGGCCCACGTCGGCGAGGAAGGCGGTGTTGTGCTTGAGGATCTCGTGTCGGATGAGCGAGAGCACCCGCGCGACCTCGGGATAGCTCTTGGGCGCCTTGTCCAGCAGCTGCTCCAAGGATGCCCCCCGGTAGTGCCGGTAGACCCGCCACGCGGGGAACGCGATGAGCAGCGTGAGCAGCACGCCCAGCGCGAGGTAGGCCTGAACGAAGCGGCTCTCGATCTCGTCGTGCAGCGCTTGGGCGCGGTCCCAGTACAGATCGTAGTCGCTGCCCTCGGCCAGGTAGCGCTCGATCTGCTCGCGCGCTTCGAGCGGCTTGGTCTGCTCCCACAGCAGCTCCGCGAGCGAGAAGCGGGCGGTGAGCGAGCCCAGATCGGCGGCGCGCTGCAGGTGTGGAATGGCCTCGTCGGGCAGGTCTTCGCGCAGCAAGAGGCCCAGGCGTTCGTGCACCTCGACCTGATCCTCGAGCAACACCAGGCTCTGCTCCCAGTACGCCCGGGCGTCGCCGTAGCGCTCCTGGTGGTAGACGACCCGGGCGAGCTCGTTGAGGACGACGGCAGTGCGCGGGAAGTTCTCGCGCGCCTGCACCAGGATCTTCTCGGCCATCTGCCAGTCCTGGTGTTCGGTGCCGCGAAGATAGGCCTCGTTGATCACCCGCTGCACCTCGGGATCGAGGAAGCGCAGGC
This sequence comes from uncultured bacterium, assembly GCA_963761755.1. Classification (GTDB taxonomy): domain Bacteria; phylum Myxococcota_A; class Polyangia; order Nannocystales; family Nannocystaceae; genus CAJXVA01. The sequence goes on along the minus strand of CAVXIC010000008.1, from coordinate 133,109 downwards.
TCTCCTCGGCCGGCGGCGGCATCGGCAGCGGGTCTTCCTTGCGAATCTCCCGCTCCAGGTCCTCGAGGGCCTTGCGCGCGGTCCGGGCCTCGGGGTCGTCGAGCTCGGTGAGCTGGATGAAGCGCTGGTAGTGCTCCCGCGCCTTCTCCCGGTCGGTGCGCGCGTAGAGCTCGCCCAGCAGCAGGTGCAGCCGGGTCAGATCCGGCCGCAGGCGCAGCGCCGACGAGAGGTGTTTGATCGCCTCGTCGTCCTCGGCACCGGCGAACTCCTTCTTGTAGATCAAGCCCAGCGTCATGTGGGCCCGGTAGTCGGAGCGGTCCATGCGGATGGAGCGGTTGATGTCGTCGACCGCCGGCATCAGCTTGTCCAGCCGCGCTCGCGCGACGCCTCGGGAATAGTAGGCGCGGGGAAACCAGGGGCTCTCGTCGATGGCCGCGGTCAGCCGCCGCTCGGCCTCATCGAACGCCCCTTCACGAAGCGCGACCAGGCCGGCGTTGTAGGCGGCCTCGGCCGACTCGGAGGGTCGAAACCCCTGCGTCTCGTCGAGCTTGCGCAGCTCCAGCTCGAACTCGATCTCTTCGCGAATCTTGCCCGCGTCGTCGGCGAACTCGCTGCCGTCGTAGGAGCGCGCGAGGCGCTCGTAGAGCTCGGCGGCTCGCTCCAGCTCGTCCTCGTCGCGGAACCACTGCGCCATGAGCAGGATCGCCTCGGCCGTGGGTTTGCGGTTCTCGTCCTTGCACTCGGTGAGGTAGGCCTCCAGCACGCCCAGGGCCGCCTTGCGTCGCTCGGACAGCTCATCGGGCGTCCCGCGGTCGGCCCCGTAGGCGAACTCGAGCTTGGCCTGCACCACGCGAATGTCGTCGTCCCGCCCGCGGCTGCCGGGCACCTCGGCGGCCAGCGTCCGCGCCAGCCGAAGCTGCCGCGTGGCATAGCGCGCGCCGCAGTCGCTCATCCACGCGATCAACTCGGAGCGCAGGTCGAGCCACACGCCCTTGGGATCGTTGCGCTCGATTTCCAAGACGTCGCGAACGGCCCGCCGAGGACAGCGCCCATCGGCGGTGCGGCCACGACGGGCCCGGGCGCGCCCCAGCAGTGCCGACGCATCACCGGGCAGCACCCGCAAAGCCGCGGTGAACTCCCGAACGGCCTCGTCGAAGCGCTCCTTGGCCACCGCCGCCTCCCCGCCGGCCATGTGGTCGTCGAACTCCTTCATGCGCGCGGCGAGCTTCTCCTCCTCCGTCGGCTCTCCGAGTTCTTCGCCCCCCTCGGCGGATTCGTCGTCATCGTCGTCGTCCGAGGGCGGCGGCGGCAGCTCGCCGTCCTCGAGCGAGGGCAGGCCCGCAGGGCCGGAGTCCGCCGGAGGAGCAGCGGCCACCGTGGCGTCGAGCAGGCCGAGCGACAGCCCCACCCCCACCAACAGACACAGCGCCGCCGCGCGTCTCATCTCGCCCGCCGCCGCTGTTTGAGCGAGCGCAGCTTGATCCCGAGCTGATTCATGCGCAGCTGCACCTTGCGTCCGGCCGTAGGATCCGACAGCAGCACCCCGGCCATACGCGCCAGGTCGCCTTCGTATTTCTCGAACAGCAGCTCCAGGTACTGTCGCTCGACGGCGCACGACACGGCGTTGAGCGAGTCGCCGCCGCGCACCGTGACGCTGACGCGGTGGTCGCCATCGTCGAGCACGCGAACACCCGTCTCGTCTCCGCCCGGGTCGGCGCGAGAGATGTCCATCGGGCGCATCAGCTCTCGAACGATCCGAGGCAGGATCGGGATGACATCCGGACGACTGGCGTCGGCGGGGTTGTTCGGCTCCACGACCTCGGCCTGATCGACCAACTCCACGAGCGAGAGCGTGATCAGATTGGAGAGGAACATCTCGAACTGCCGAAAGTTGCCCGGCCAGGCGAAGTCGCGGAGCTGCTTGTAGCTGCTCGGATGGAACACGAAGTGGATGCGGCGGCTGTCGGACTTGGTGGGGACCTTGCGACTGACGCTGACCGGAACCGCGTCGGCCTCGCGCACGGCCAGCCCGCGCTGCTGCGCGTACTGCCGCAGCAGATCGGCGTTGTAGGCCTCCTGGGCCACCCGCGCGACGAACACCTCGAGCAGGACCGAGAAGTCATCCTTGCGCTCGGTGAGGCTGGGCAAGCGCATGGCCGTGGCGGGGTTGAGCCGCATGTAGAGGTCCTCGCGAAAGTTGCCCTGCCGGACCATCTCGACGAGGTTCTCGTTGGTCGCGACGACGAGCTTGATGTCGGCGACCCGCTCCTCGACCGATCCCACCGGGCGGTAGCGCCCCTCTTGCAGCACCAGCAGCAGCGACTTCTGAAGATCGACGCTGAGGTTTCCAATCTCGTCGAGAAAGAGCGTGCCGCCCTGCGCGTGCTCCAGCACGCCCTCGCGCGACGCGGTCGCCCCGGTGTACGCGCCCTTGACCACCCCGAACAGGTGCGCGCCCATCAGATCGTGCGGGACGGTGGAGAGGTCGACGGCGACGAAGGGTCCTTCGCGCTTGGAGCGCGCGTGGATGAACTCGCGGGCGAGCAGGCTCTTGCCCGTCCCGGTCGATCCCAACAAGATGATCGGAAGCTGGCCGCGCGCCAAGATCGACAGGCGGCGCCGAAGTCCCTGCATCTTGGACGTCTTGCCCCAATAGAACGGCTCGTCCTCGGCTCCTTGGGGCGCCGCGCGCTGGGCGAGGATGTTCTCGATCTGGAGCCGAAGGGAGCGAGCGTCCAGGTACTCGTCGTCGAGGAGATACGTGTAGTCCTGGGCCTGCAGACGCTCGGAGTCGGCCTCGATCGGCAGGTCGTCTCGCGCGGTCATCACGATGACCGGCAGGTCCGGCGCGCTGCGACGCAGCTGGTCGAGGATGTGCAGGCCCTGGGCCCGGCGCAGGCGCTCGATGGCCCGCTTCTCGTCCTTGCCCGCGAGCAGCTCGGTCTTGTCGTAGGGCAGCAGCTGCGCGTCGGGGATGTCGAAGTGCACGTCGAGCAGCACGAGGTCGACGGCGTTGCCGCTGGCCTCGAGCACCGCCCGCGCCTCGGCGAAGTTTCGCGCCGGCGGCAGGAACTCGTGCTCTGTGATGAACCGCTGGCACAGCTCGAAGTACTTGTCTTCGTCGTCGATGATGAGAATGCGCGACATCGAGGACTACTCCGTGGCCAGCCGTCGGTGAAGGTCGCGAAGCTGGGACCGGATGGTCTGCTGCGCTTCGCGAATCTCCCCGCGCGCAGCCGCGAGCGCCTCGCCGCCCTCACGAAGCGCCGCCTCGTGGCCCCGGAGCACCTCGACCGCGTCACCGACCGCGACGAGTTCGGGATGGGGTGCGGCGTCACCGAGCAGCTCGGCGTACTGGGCCGACGCGCCGTCCCACACCTGCCACGCGCTCAGCGAGCCCTTGGTCTGCAGCACGTCGGCCTGCAGCGCCGCGACGAGTTCGTCGGTCAGGGGCCCTTGCCAGACCTCGTCGACGTAGTTGGCCGAGCGCCACGCGACGTACTTGGCCAGGTCGTGCTTGAGTGCGGCGACGAGCTCCCGCAGCTGCAGATGCTCGCCAACCGTCACGTCACTCCTGCACGGCTTGGTAGCGGGTTGCGCGGGCGCGACCGGAGCTGACGACCTTGCCAGCCTTCTTCATCCAGGCGAGGTAGCCGCGCAGCTCGTCCACCGCGATGGCGACCTCCTTGGACAGCTGTCCGATCGTCAGCGGTTCTTCGGCCATCGCATCGAGGATGCGGCGGAAGAGCCGGGCCTCGTCGGGCTCGCCTCCCCACGCGTCACTGTCGGTGCCGACCTCGCCCGCCGCGTCGACCACCCGCCGGCGCCGTCCCCCTGCGGGTCGCGGAGACAGACCCGCCTCTTCGAGCGCCTCGGTGAGCTCGGCCAGCGTCAGCGCGCGGACGGCCTGCGCGGCATCACTGTCGAGCAACGCCCCCAAGGTGGTCGAGGGGGGCATCCGCGCGATGGTGCTCTTGGCCGCCGAGCGCAGCAGGCTCGCCCGGTTCTCGCGGAGCGCAGATTCAAAGAGCTGAGCGATCTCGGTCATTTCGACTCATGCACCGCCTCGGGGGCGGCGTCGCGGGACTATGCCACTGGCCCCCCACCTCGTCCAGGGCGCCCCCACCGGCGGCAGGTGGTCAACCGCACGCCAATGTGCCGAAGTCGACGACGCCCGGCTGACAGGGCTGGCAGCAGTCCTCGCAGGTCCTGGCGCCGTCCAGACCGACGCCCCAGCTCACGCCGTCGAGCTCCGCGCCCAAGCAGATCGTCTCGCCGCGCACGCACTCGATGGTGGTGCGGGAGAGCACGTCCGGGCCTTCGGTGACGAAGGCCTCGTCGAGGGACGGCCAGACCCAGCCGCGGTCCAGCGCCCACAGTCGATATTCGATATCGATCCCGTCGTCGCACCCATCGGCGAGCGTCCACTGCATGACCTCGGCGATCTCGCACACCTCGGGGTTCTCGTCGTTCTCGTTGAGACAGTCGGTGATGCCGTCGCACACCTGCGTCTGGGGCATGCAGTCCCCGGTCCCGCACACCGCGACGAACCCCTCGGCGCAGACGCAGGCTGCCTCCTCGCAGAACGCATTGAGACCGCAGGTCGTGTCGCACGCGCCCAAGGCCCCAGCAGGTTGGCAGCCGTGCAGCGCGTTGGGGTTGCCGACGTAGTACGGGTCACAAAAACACGTGCCCTCCTCGCAGTAGCCATGGTCCGAGCAGGCCACCGCGTCGCACGGTTCGGCCGGCGGGTCGTCCATCGTCGGGCTCGTCCACCTGCACGAAACACCCACCCAACCCCAGCATCAACCCGATCGTCCACGCGCGCACCCTGCCAGTGTAGTGCACCGGCGCCGGCTCGCCGGTGACGGAGCCCACCGACGTGTGCCGAGGGCTCGAACCCTGTTAGATGTGGGTCCGTGCCACCCGTCGTCGTCGTGCTTTGCGCCTTCGCCGCCTACTTCGTGGGATACCGCGTCTACGCGCGGTTCCTCGCCGAACGGGTGTTTCACCTCGATGGATCGGCCCCCACGCCGAGCCACACGCTGCGGGACGACGTGGACTACATCCCCACCCGGCCGGCGATCTTGTTTGGGCATCACTTCGCGTCGATCACCGGCCTCGCGCCCATGTTGGGGCCGGCGGTCGCGGTGATCTGGGGGTGGCTCCCGGCGGTCTGCTGGGTCGTGCTCGGCGCGCTCTTCGTCGGCTGCGTCCACGATTTCTCCGCGCTGGTCGTCTCGGTGCGGCACCGGGGACTCTCGATCGGCGAGGTCTCGCGGGACGTGGTCGGGCCGAGGGCGCGCACCCTCCTGCATCTGATCATCTTCTTCGGGGTCGCGCTGGCGATGGGCGTGTTCGTCTACGTCATCTCGCGCCTGTTCGCGCTGGAGCTCGCGCCGGGTTCGCCGGGCTATCCGCAGGCGGTCTTGCCGTCCGTCACGCTGATGGTCGTCGCGATGATCGCCGGCGTGCTGATGCACAAGAAGGGCGTCGGTCTGCTGCCGGTCGCGGTGATCGGGTTCGCGATCGAGCTGGGCAGCATCGGCCTGGGCATGCGGCTGCCCACGATGGGCCTGCCCGAGTCGGCCTGGCCGCTGCCCGAGACCTGGACCTGGCTGCTGCTCGCCTACGCCTTCGCCGCCTCGGTGCTGCCGGTATGGGCGCTGCTGCAGTCTCGCGACTTCCTCAACGGCTTGCTGCTGTACTTGGGCCTGGGCTTGGCCTACGTCGGGCTGATGGTCGGTGGGCACGAGTTCGCCGCGCCGGCTGTCCGTTTGAACCCACCGGGTGCACCCTCGGTGATCCCCTTCGTCTTCATCGTGATCGCTTGCGGAGCCGCGAGCGGTTTTCACGGACTGGTCAGCTCGGGCACCACGGCCAAGCAGCTGGACAAGGAGACCGATGCCCGGCCGATCGGCTACGGCGCGATGGTCGGTGAGAGCCTGCTGGGCTTGCTCGCCACGCTGGCGTGCACGGCCGGCATCTCGTCCCCCCAGGCGTGGCACGGCATCTACCACGACTGGGCCTCGGTCCAGGCACTGCCGGCCAAGATCGACACCTTCATCCAGGGCACGACCACGTTCCTGACCAGCTTGGGCCTGGGAGCAGGGGTGTCCGCGGCGCTCATCGCGATGGTGGTCGTCTCGTTCGCCTTGACCACCTTGGACTCGGCGACGCGGCTGCTGCGCTTCAACGTCGAGGAGATCGGCGCCACCTTCAAGATCCCCGGCTCGCAGAACCGCTACGTCGCCTCGGCAATCGCCTGCGGCGTGATCGCCTTGTTCGCCTTCTACGAGGTCGACGTCGAGGTCGGCGGGCAGATGGTGGCGCGCCCCGCCGGGTTGGCCCTGTGGCAGCTCTTCGGGACCACCAACCAGCTGCTCGCGAGCCTGACGTTGATCGTGGTGACGATCTACCTGCGCAAGAAGGGGTGGCCGTCGTGGCCGGCGGCGATTCCCGCGGTCGGCATGATGGTCAGCACGCTGATCGCGATGACCATCAACCTCAGCGAGATGACCGACCCGCTGCTGCTGACCGTGGGCAGCCTGCTCCTGCTCCTGGGCCTGGGCGTGCTGGTCGAGGCCGTGCTCGCCCTGCGGCGGATCGCACCGGCGAAGTGATAGGCTCGTGACCATGGAGGACACCCCGCTCGACGACGACGCGCCGGGAGCGTCCATCGTCTGGGAGGCCGAGACGATCCTCGGCCGTCGCTACGTGCTGGAGCGCCATCTGGGCCGCGGCGCGAACGGGAACGTCTGGCTCGCCCGAGACCAGCTGCTGGGCAAGGACGTCGCGCTCAAGGCACTCGACCCCGAGCTGGCCAAGAACCGCGACACGGTGCGCCGGTTCCTGCGCGAGGTCGCGCTGGCCCACGCCGTCACGCACCCGCACGTCGTGCGGATTTACGACACCGGCGAAGAAGACGGCCTGCCCTTCTTCACGATGCAGTACATCGTCGGCAAGACGCTGCAAGAGCGACTCGATGGGGAGGAGGGCCGGATGGACTTCAAGGAGATCCGTCGCGTCGCGATGCAGGTGCTCGAGGGGCTGGAGGCCGCACACGAGGTCGGCGTGATTCACCGCGACCTCAAGCCGGGCAACGTCATGCTCACGCACCGCGGTGCAATCGTGGTGGACTTCGGGGTCGCGGGCATCGAGGAGGCCCCGCGAGGAGACCCCAGTGCGAGCTCGATTCAGGCGCTGGTGCGCACCGAGGCGGGCACGATCTTCGGCTCTCCGGCGTACATGTCGCCGGAGCTGTGGGAGGGCGAGAGCGCCTCGGTCCGCTCGGATCTGTTCGCGTTCGGGGTGATGCTCTACCAGATGATCACCGGGCGCCTGCCGTGGAGCGCCAAGACCCCCTCGGGCTACCTCAAGCAGCTCGCCTCCACCCGGCCCCCATCGATCAGAGCCCTGCGCAGCGACACCCCCTGGCCGGTGCTTCGCCTGTGCATGCGCTGCTTGAGCACGTCGGTGGACGAGCGACCCAGCTCCGCGGCGGCAGCCATCGACCTGCTGAGCCCGCTGCGAAGTGCCGGTCGCCGACGCCTCGCGGTCGCTGCCGTGGCGGGGGTGGGCGCGCTCGCGGCCGCGGCGTGGTGGCAGACGCCGTGGGCCCTGGGCCCGCGCGGGCTGCCCGATGATGCGGCGCGCATGGATCTGGCGGCCGCGGTACGCATGTTCGACGCGGGCGACGATGCGGCGGCGCTCCGCGTGCTGGACCGCGTCGGGGCACGGGCGCCCCGCAGCGCCGCGGTGCACTTCTGGCAGGCCTCGATCCACCACGCGCTCGAGGATCCGGCCGGGCGCGCCGCGGCGTGCCGGATCGACGGGCGCCTCGAGGGCAGCGCCGCGTGGATCCACCGGGCCGAGGCCGCGTGCGGTGAGTACTACGCGATCGCGTGGGATCCGGCGAGCACGCCGAGCGAGTTCGTCCCGCTGTGGATCGACGCCACCCTCTTGCCCGCGCTGCGCGACGGCTCGCCCGACGCCTCCGCGGGCGCGCGCGAGGTCCTCGCCAAGCTCGAAGCCCGGCTCGAGAACCCCCCGAAGGACCCGCTGCTCCCGCACCGCTTCCAGCGCGCACGGGTCGATCTCGAGCTCAGCCTGGGCCGGGTCGACGAAGCGGAGCAACACCTCTCGGACCTGACCGACGCCCATCCCTACGTCCCGCTGTTCGCCACGCGCTTGGCCTGGCTCGCCTCGCGCCGAGGGCAGCGAGACCGCGGCCTCGCCCTGGCCAGCCGGGTGTTCGCCGTCGACCCGACCCCCTCGCTGGCCTCCGCCATGGACGCGGGCAAGATGCGGCAGGCGTGGGCCGGCATCGAGGCGCTCGGGGATGCGCACCCGCACCGCCCCCATCTGCGGCAGCTGTGGTGCGCGAGCGCGTGGAGGTTCGAGGTCACCCCCGTCCCCTCTCAGTGCGCCGACCTGCCGCCGGGGTTCGCCCAGGCGCTGTGGCAGGGGGACGGGCAGGGGTGGGTCGGCGTCGCGGTGCGAGCCCGCACCGCCGACGCGTGCACCGAGCCGCCCGCCTCCCCCACCGTGTTCGCGCTCGCCCCCTGGGGCTTCGAGACCACGAGCACCGAGGCCGCACTTCGCGGCGCCCTGTGCTCCGCGGCCGCCGGAGACCCGCGAGCCCTCCAACGGGCCCGTGAACACGCAAGTCGCCTGCTCGCCGCGACCCCCGACAATCCGTGGGCCCTCACCTTGGCCGCCGAGGTCGCCGAACGGTCGGGCGATGCTCCATCGGCGCATGCGCAGCGCGTCGCCGCGGCGCAACGGTGGCGGGACGCGGACGAGGACCTGCCGCTGGTGGCGCGGGTGCGGCGTCAGCTGGACGACGGGCCGACCGGCGTGCGTTCGGTCCGCGGCGGCGAGTCCTCAATCAAGCGCTCGTCTCGAGAAGTCGAATGACTGGAGTCTCGCAGGCGCCAGAAGACGCCCGTTTGGGGTGAAGCGTAGGGCGACCCGTCGGCCGCAGGCAGGGGCCTTTTGGGCCGCGCGTCGAGGTTCGCAGCTGCGCGGAGGCTGCTAGCCTGCGCCCCGATGGACCTCGTCGAGCGTGACCTCGCCGCCGTCTGGCACCCGGCCAGCCACTTCGCCGACCACGCGCGCCTTCCCCCCGTGGCGATCACGGGCGCCAGCGGCGTGTATCTGCACACCGCCGACGGGCGCCGCCTCATCGACGGCATCTCTTCGTGGTGGACGTGTCTGCACGGACACGGACACCCGGCGATCGTCGAGGCGATCACCGGCCAGGTCCATCGCCTCGACCACGTGATGCTCGCGGGGTTCACCCACGAGCCGGCGGTCGCGCTGGCCGAGGGACTGCTCGAGGCCGCGCCCGGGGACTACGGCCGGGTCTTCTTCGCCGACTGCGGTTCGGCGGCGATCGAGGTCGCGATGAAGATGTCCTTCCAGCGCCGGCGCCACAGCGGCGAGCCGCAGCGCCAGCGCTTCGCGGCGCTGCGCAACAGCTACCACGGCGAGACCCTCGGCGCGCTGGGCGTCAGCGGGACCGATGCCTACCGAGAGTTGTTCTCGCCGCTGCTGCCCGACGTGCTCTACCTGCCGACCCCAGCGCACCCGCACCACGGGCACGCCGACCTGCAGACGGACCTGGGGGCCGACAGCCAGGAGGCGGACGCGGCGGTCCAGCTGCTGCGCGCGCACGCCGGCGAGCTCACCGCGCTGGTCATGGAGCCTCTCGTTCAAGGCGCGGGCAAGATGGCGATGCCCGGCGCGGGGTTCTACGCCCGCCTCGTTCGCGAGGCGCAGGCGCTGGGCATTCACGTGATCGCCGACGAGATCGCGGTCGCCTTCGGGCGAACCGGAGCGCTGTTCGCCAGCAGCTGGCCGGGCGTCTCCCCCGACCTGCTGTGCCTGAGCAAGGGCCTGTCGGGCGGCGTGCTGCCGCTGTCGTGCGTGCTGGTGCAGCGGGGCTTCGACGACGCGTTCAAGGGCGGGCCCGAGCGGTCGTTCCTGCACAGCCACACGTTCACAGGCAACCCGATCGCCTGCGCGGCGGGGGTCGCCAGCTTGCGCTTGATGCAGACCGAGCGACTACCCGAGCTGCCCGGCCGTATCGCGGCGATCACCACGGCCAGCGAAGCGGTCGCGCAGGCGTGCGGCCAGCGGATCGCCGCCCGGCGTCAAGCCGGCATGATCGTCGCTTTCGATCTCGACGCCGGCGAGCGCATGCCGAGCGATGGGCGGCTGAGCCTGGCGATTCGGGAGGCTGGCATCGCAGCGGGCGCCCTGCTGCGCCCCTTGCACGATACCCTGTACTGGATGCCGCCCCTGACGATCACCGACGAGGAGTTGGGCGCGCTCGCGAGCGCGACGGTCGATGCGCTGCGGACGGTGTTGGGATGATGCGGGCCATCGCGACCGCGGCGCTGGTCCTGCTCGCGGGATGTGACGAGTCGGATCGCTTCGAGCCGCTCAAGCTCGACACCTCGCCCAACTGCGCTCGAGCGAGCGTCGATGTCCTCATCCCCGACCTCGACCGTCCAGAGCAGCCCTGGTCCCGCGTACGCGCGGTCGCACTCGACGAGCCGGGCAGGCTCGACTTTTGGGCCCTCGTCGAGGGCGCACCCGAAGCCACCACGCCCGACCAGCTCGCCATGATCCACGTGCGCGACGGGGTGATCGAGCACACCACCCCGCTGGCCTCCTTCCTGCCCGACAGCACCGACCTGGAGCTGCGTGCGGGTCCCGCCGCCGGGTCGGCGTGGCTGGTCGAGTCTGGTCCGGGCTCGTTTCGGGTGTGGCAGTTCGAGGCTGCCGGGCTCGGCGTACCTCCCCTGCGCGCCGTCTCGCCCAACCTGGGCTTCTTCCCCGGCAACCTCGCCGCGCTGTGTGAAGGCGAAGGCCCGGTCGATCCCTTCGAGGACGAACCCAACCTCGTGCCGTGTGACGTCACCGACTGGCACCGGGAGCTGGCGTTCGTGGACGGACAGCCCTTCGTGCTCAGCACCCCGCCCTTCTCCCCCAACGCCACGATGTATGTCTACGCCGGTCGGCTCCGCGCCGACCTCGGGATCACCGAGCAGACCCAGCTCGAGTTCTTCCGCCGCTGCGAGGACGAGCTCATCGTCCCCTTCGACACGGGCTGCGAGGCCGAGATGAAGGAGACGACCTATCCCTCCTTGGTCGTGATGGGCTCGCAGCAAGACCCCAGCGACGCCGTGCACCACCAGTTCATCGTCCGGGACCGAGAGCGCAACGGGCTGCCCGTCGCGCGCGAGGTGGTCGGACTCGCCGTGGGTCGGGGCATCGAGGACACGCTGCAGGGCTTCGTGTTCTCCAAGGCGCTCGACGAGGTGACCGTCGCCTTGGGCACTCCGTCCGGGCTGGCCACCGACGACGTCGCGGCCTATTTCCTGCACCCGGTCGACGAAGGCGGCGCCCGCGTCACCCGGGTCCGAACCGATCGGGGCGATGACCAGGGCGAGGACGGCCGCTTCGAGGTCCTCAGCGGCTTGGACCTGCAAGACCCCCCGCAGGACCTGGCGCTGCTCCAGATGCCGGGGGACATCGGGCTGGGCTGGATCGACGACGGGGCATGGAACGTGCTCAAGCTGTTCCCCGACGCGCCGCGAAGCTCCAAGCTCACCCGCTACGCACCCGTGGCCCCCGTCACGTCGGTGCGCTCCGCGGGCCGGGGCGGCTTCTTGGTGTTCAAGGACCACGCCCTGGGTCCGGACCTCGTCCAGCTGCGGTGCGGCGAAGACGACTCGGTCAGCCCGTGAGACGCAGCTGGGCCGCCGGGTCCACTCCCACCACGCAAGAACGCGCCCGCCCCAGGAGGGCGAACGCGTCGACGCGGAGCTCAGCGAGCCATGTCGGCGACGTCGGCGGGCGGGAAGAGGTTCTGGGTCGGGATCGCGACCTTCTCTCCGCCGTCCTTCGACCACAGGAGCTGGAGGACCATGGGGCCCACCGTGCTCTGATACTTCAGCAGGTCGATGACGTACTCACCGGGGTCGACGTCGAAGGTCTCGCAGACCTCGTTGGCGGTCTCGTTGAAGCCGTCGTTGTCGAGGATGAGGTTGCCGTCGAGGTACAGCTGCGCGCCCTCGTCGGCGTTGAGGCAGAACGTGTACTCGCCGGCCTCGGTGATGTTGAGCGAGCCGCGGAAGTGCAGGCCGTACCACTCGTTCCGCCCGCCGATGGTGGCGCGGAAGTTGTCCTGATTGACGTCGAGGTTGTCGACCGCGACGCTGCCAACCTCGGTGCCTTGCTCGAACTGGGGAAGCTCGGAGACTTCACCCTCGATCGGATAGACGTTGGCGACCAAGCCGTTGTCGACCGTGGTCCGGCTGCCCAAGGCCTTGCCGATGACCTTGAACTCGTAGTCGCTGGAGTCGACCGCCTTGAAGGGCTTGCCCTTGGCGGGCTTCTTGCCGACCTCGAGCTTGCCCTTGCCGCCGGTCACCTTGATGACGACGCGGTCCTCGGATGCCTCGACGATCTCTTGGGCCTTGCCGCCGATGGCGACCATCAGGCCCTCTTGATCCAGGCCGGAACCGAACACCTCGACCATGGAGCCCTTGGGTGCCGCCGAAGGCACGGCGCCGTCGAAGGCGACCTTGAACGCGGTCCCCTTCTTCTTCTTGCGCTTCTTCTTGGTGGTCTTCTTCTTCTTGCCGTCGACCTTGGGCTTCTTGGCGTTGAGCGCCTTGGCGATCTGCGCCGCGGAGGCCGACGTGGTCGAGGTCGAGGTCGAGGTCGAGGCGATGTCGGGCTGCTCGTCGCCGCCGGCCCCATCGGCACCGCCGCCACCGGGGGTCTCCGAGTAGTAGTCGTCGTAGACGCCAGCGTTGGGGTCGTTGCTCTTGTTCCCGGTGGCGCAGGCAGCCAAGAGGGAGAGGCTCGCGAAGAGGGATGTGTGGAGAATCTTCATGGCGTGACGGACTCGGTCCAAGAGTCGCTCGCTCAGACGGAGGCCCTTGGGTGGGCATTCAGCAGGTGTCCGGCGAGAGTCGAGCGCAGGTTGCGCCGAGCGGCCGAACTATGCGGCACAACACCCCGCGGGGGCAAGCCCACCCGCACGCAGCCGGGCTGATCGCACCGGCCCCTACCCTCCGGGCTCGGAGCGCAGCTTCACCTTGCCGTCGCGCGTCGACACCGAGAACTGCAGTTTTTCGCAGCCATGCTTGCGTTGAAGCTTGGGCGCCTCGGCGGTGAGCTTTCGGACCAGCGCCTGATAGGTCAGGCCCTTGGTGCTCTCCCCCGCCGCGCGCTTGGCCTGCACCAGCTGTTTGAAAACCGTGCGCAAATGGGCGGGATCGAGCCCGGCCGACGCCGGGTCGGGCTCGGGGCCGCGTGCGCGAGCGTCCGGCGGCGGCGGCGGCGGCGGGCCCGAGCCGGCGGACTCGCTCGCTGCGTTCGCCTCCAGCCGACGCTTCTTCATCCGGTCGCGCCGCGAGGTCCCGCGCTCCAGCTCGTTCTCGACCCGGGTCCAGTAGTGCTTGTAGGTCACCAACCGGGCCCGCAGACCGTTGAGCCGGAACCGGATCACCGTGTTGGTGATCCCGCGGGTCTCCACGTTGCGGAGGAACCGCTCGAGCTTGGCGCGCTGCTTGGTCGGGGCAATGCGTTCGATCCCGGCGAAATACTTCTCGTACGCGAGCCGAAGCGCCTCGATTTGCGTCTCGAGCTCGTCGAGGGTCGCTCGAAGTTCCGCACTGTTTGCCTCGCGCTGGGGCTTGGACGCCACGAATCGCTGCGATCGTACATGCGCGAGCCGAGGCCGCCAACACCTGCGCGCAATCCGCCCGCGGCCGGGGCCCACGCCCCCCGCGGTGGTCTATGCTCTGCGGACCCGTGGAGAACTTCCTCGCGTTCCTGCTGCTGATCGGGCCTTTGGTGTTCTTCCACGAGCTGGGGCACCTGGTCGCCGCGAAGCTCGTCGACGTCAAGGCGGTCCGCTTCTCGATCGGGTTCGGCCCTGCGCTGCTGTCCAAGCGGATCGGCGAGACCGAGTACGTGCTCGCCCCGATTCCCCTGGGCGGCTACGTCCAGCTGCTGGGACAGCGGCCCGGCGACGAAGCGGGGCCCGATGCCGACCGCGCGCTGTCCAACAAGCCGCTGTGGGCCCGCTACTTCGTCTACCTCGCCGGACCCCTGGCCAACCTGCTGCTGCCGCTGGTCGTCTACTTCTTCTACTTCGTCATCAACATCACGATGGTGACGCCGCCTGTCGTGGGCACCGTGCTGCCGGGGAGCGCGGCGGCCGAGGCCGGACTGCAGCAGGGGGACCGCGTCGTGGCCATCGATGGCCGCGACGTTCGCTCGTGGTCGGAGATGGCCGGCCGCGTCGCAAAGACGCCCGAGCAGGAGCTCCAGGTGCAGCTCGAGCGCGACGGCAAGCGGCTCGACCGCGTGATCACGCCCAAGAAGGTCGTGCGCCGCAACGCCCTGGGCGTGGCCGAAGCCAGCGGACGCCTCGGCGTGATCAGCCTCTTCTACGCGCCGGAGATCGGCATCACCGATCCGCTCTCGCCCGCCTACCTCGAGGGGTTGCGCACCGGAGACGTGATCACCTCCCTCAACGGCGAGCCCGTTCGCACGATCGAAGAGCTCGAGCGCATGCTGGCGGTGACCGGCGACGGCGTCGTCCGGCTCACCTATCTCCGGGCCCAGACGCAAGCCGGTCCGGGGGGCTCGTACCTCTGGTACGAGTCTCATCATGCGCAGCTGCTGCCCCGCAAGGACGGCGACTCGCCCACCGGCATCCTGCCCGCCCGCACCTTCGTGCGCAGCATCGATCCGGGCTCACCCGCGGACGCGGCCGGGCTGAAGGCCGGCGATCGCATCCTCTCGGTGGGCGGGACGCCACTGGAGCAGTGGGTGCAGATCGACGACATCTTCAGCACCCACCGCGACGAGGCGGTGACCTTCGAGGTGCAGTCGCCGGGCCACAAGACCCCCCGGCTGGTCGAGATCGCGCTCGGCACCCGCACCTGGACCGACATCTACGAGTACGAGCACGAGTCGCCCTGGCTCGGCGCAAACCAATACGGGAAGAGCGCTCAGGCTCCGCCCGAACCGCTTCGCGGTCGGTTCACCTACGCGCTCTCGGCCGCCGTCGACGAGACGGTGGACGTGACCTCGGCCATCTGGAGCGGGCTGGTGCGCATGCTGACCTTCGAGCTCGGCGTGGACCAGCTCTCGAGCGTCGTGGGGATGTACGCGGTCGCCGGGCGGGCCTATGAGCAAGGTCCCGGACAGTTTCTGTTCCTGATCGCGATGGTGAGCATCAACCTGTTCATCATCAACCTGCTGCCCATCCCGGTGCTCGACGGGGGCCACATCCTCTTCTTCACGATCGAGGCGGTGCGGCGTCGGCCGCTGAGCCAGCGGGCTCGGGAGATTGCGAGCGCCGTCGGTCTGGTCTTCATCTTGATCCTCTTGCTGGTCGCCACCCGCAACGACATCCTGCGCTACGTGCTGTGACCGCCCCCCACCTGATCCTCGCGCTCGACACCTCGACCCCCCGCTGCGCGCTCGCGCTGGGGTGGGTGCACGCCGACGCGGACGAGTTGCTCGTGCACGAGGCGACCGAGGCACCGGGGCGCCAAGCGTCCGCCGAGCTGGCCGATCGCCTGCGAGCCCTCATGGACCGGGCGGGACAGCGTCCGGACGCGCTGACCGCCGTCGCGTGCGGCGTCGGGCCGGGCATGTTCACCGGCGTGCGTGTGGCCATCGCCACCGCCAAGGGCATCGCGCTGGGGCTGGGCGTGCCGGCGCTCGCCGTCTCGACGCTCGCGTCGGTGGCCGCCTCGGCGACCTCGCCGTCCATCGACCGACTCGCGCTCGTCGATGCCCGGCGGGCCGAGGTCTACGCGGGCCACTACCGGGTCTGCGGCGGGCGGGTCGACCCCGTCCGTCCCGATCGCTGCGCGCCCATCGAGGACGTCCTGCGCGCGCTGAGCGGCCCGACGCTCGCCGTCGGACCGGGTCTCGACGTGGTCCGGGCGGCCCTGGATGCTCATCCCCACGTCGAGCGCTCGGACTGCCCTAACGCCCCTTGTGGCCAGGGCCTGTGGCGGGCGAGCGTGGCCGCGCTTCGCGACACCGGGCTGGTCGATCCGCAGACGCTCGCGGCGTCCTACCTGCGCCAGAGCTACGCAGAGCTGGGCATTCACAAGCCCAAGCGTCCCTTCGTCAAGAGCCCCTTCATCGACTGACGAGTGCATTGCGCCCCGGCGGGGCAGACCTCCACGCGGCGACCTCGGATCGGCATGGCGACCCGCGAGACGGGGGCGTCGGACCGGCGCGGACCACCTGTGCGCCGAGCCAACGATGGTATCGTGGTGGGTGCACCGCGTGGGTGCGCTCGCTTTTCTTGCTTCCCCAGACACGCCATGACTTCTCGAAATCGCCTCGCCCTCGGTGGCTCGCTGCTGCTGCTGACGCTCACCGGTTGCCCCGATCCGTGCCTCGACGACGGACTCTTGCAAGACGATCCTGCGGGGTGTCCCGCCGTCAGTGGCGGCGCCTCCGAGTCGGAGACCGAGACCGGGACCGGGACCGAGTCCGACGGGGACACCTGCGCCAACGGCGTGCTCGATGGTGACGAGTCCGACGTCGACTGCGGCGGATCGTGCTCCAACCTGTGCGGCGATGGCGACAACTGCGGCGGCAACGAGGACTGCGCCTCGGACCTCTGCTCGGACGCGGGAATCTGCGTCTCGCCCTCGTGCAGCAATGACGTCCGTGACGGCGACGAGACCGACGTCGACTGCGGCGGCTCGTGCCCCGATGGTTGCGGTGAGGGTGAGGGCTGCGAAGTCGACGAGGACTGCATGTCCGCGAACTGCCTGGACGACGGCACCTGTGGCCCGGCCGGCAGCGCCTGCGACGACGCGATGCTCAACGGCGAGGAGACCGACGTCGACTGTGGCGGCCCGGACTGCGACCCGTGCGACACCGGGGAGACCTGCATGGAGGGCACCGACTGCGCCTCGGGCCTGTGCGAGGACATGACCTGCACGGAACCCTCGTGCGATGACGGGGCCCAAAACGGCGACGAGACCGACATCGACTGCGGCGGCGAGGCGTGCGAGCCGTGCGGCCCGGGACTGATGTGCACCGACGGTTCGGACTGCACCTCGGGGATCTGCAACGAGGATGGGACCTGCGCCCCGCCCTCGTGCGACGACGGCGTGCAAAACGGTGACGAGACCGACGTCGATTGCGGCGGGTCCTGTGGATCGACCTGCGAGCCCGGGGAGGGCTGCGAAGACTTCGCCGACTGCGTCCAGCTGGTGTGCGACGAAGACACCGAGGTCTGCCTCGACCCGGCCTGCAACGATGGCGCGGCCAACGGCAACGAGACGGACGTCGATTGCGGCGGTCCCGACTGCGACCCCTGCGATGAGCCGGGCTTCTGCATCGAGGACACCGACTGCCTCAGCGGGATCTGCGACGGCGGACAGTGCGTCGGCCCGCAGTGCGGCGATGGAGTCCTCAACGGCAGCGAGACCGACATCGACTGCGGTGGCCCCGAGTGCGCCCCCTGCGATGACGGGGAGACCTGCGTCGAGGGCACCGACTGCGTCTCGGAGGTCTGCAGCGAGGACGACGATACCTGCACCCCCGCGACCTGCGAGGACGGCATTCAAAACCAGGGCGAGTCCGACGTGGACTGCGGCGGCGACAACTGTGGCCCCTGCGACAACGGTGAGACCTGCGAGGACGACGACGACTGCACCTCGACGAACTGCACCCCGCTGGGCGTGTGCGAGGACCCGACCTGCGGCGACGGCATGCAAAACGGCAGCGAGACCGACGTCGACTGCGGCGGCGCGAGCTGCGAGGGATGCGACACCGGCGAGGACTGCAACGGCGGCAGCGACTGCATGTCCGGCGTGTGCCTGGACGCGGGCACCTGCGCGGCGCCCACCTGCGACGACGGCGTCCAAAACGGCAACGAGTCCGACGTCGACTGCGGCGGCGACACCTGCGACGCCTGCGACGACGGCGAGGACTGCGTGCTGACGTCCGACTGCATGTCGATGGTCTGCCTGGGCGACGTCTGCCAGGCCGCCTCGTGCAACGACGGCATTCAAAACGGCGCCGAGACCGACGTCGACTGCGGGGGGGGCGTGTGCCAGCCGTGCATTGATGGCGGAAGCTGCACCGACGGCACCGACTGCGACAGCGGCGTGTGCGTCGGGAACGTGTGCCAGACCCCGACCTGCGACGACAGCACCCAAAACGGGGACGAAACGGGCGTGGACTGCGGAGGCGACACCTGTGGCGCGTGCCCCGACGGTGAGGGCTGCGAAGACGCCGAGGACTGTCAGAGCGCCGTGTGCACGGGCGACGTCTGCCAGGCTCCGGTCTGCGATGACGGCGTGCTCAACGGCACCGAGACCGACGTCGACTGCGGCGGCGACACCTGTACCGGGTGTGACCCGGGCGAGATGTGCATCGACGGAGGTGATTGTCTCTCCGCCGCGTGCAGCGGCAACGTCTGCGGCCCCTTGCTCTCGGTGAGTTCGGCGCCGGCTTGCAACGATTCCAGCGCCGGCCCCGTGCTCCTGAGCGCGGTTGCCTCCGGCGGCACGGGCGGCCCGTACACCTACAGCTGGACGCCCGACGACGGCACGCTCGACACGCCCGACCAGGCCGAGACCAACGCCGACCCCGCCGGCTTCCAGACCTATACGGTGACGGTCGACGACGGCGTGAACCAGGCCACCGACACGGTCGTCGTGCTCAACAGCGATCCGTTCGACCTGCAGAACAACTGCACCCTGTTCACCGCGGACTACGGCGCCGGTGCTGGCGACGACGCCACGATCACCTACGACCAAGACGGCGAGCGTGCGTGCGAACTGGGCAACAACGAGTTCGGCCTGCACCTATGCAGCGACGTGGTCTTCGAGAACACGCTGCTCACCGGCACGGTCGAGGTGACCGATGATGCGGGCGACAACGACTGGGTCGGCCTCATCTGGGGCGCACAGGACGAGTCGCACTTCTACTCGTTGGTGTGGAAGCGGGGCGCCCAGAACTTCTTCGGCTGCACCACGCCCGCGGGTATCCTGGTCAAGCGCATCGAAGCCGACACCTTCGCGTCGCTGGGCGGCGCGGACTTGTACTGCCCAAACAACACGGCACGCTCCACGGTGCTCGCACTGCCGGGCGCCACGACCCCCACCGGGTGGACCGAGGGCACGGCCTACGACATCGAGATCGAGTACACCACGACCCAGAGCGTGGTGACCGTGACGGAACAAGGCGGCGCCCAGGTGGCGAGCTTCACCATCGACGACGCGACGTTCCCCAGCGGGTCGTTCGGCTCCACCACCCTATCCCAGGCGAACGCCTGCGTCGGACCGCTGCTGGGCGAGTGCCTGGCGGGGTGACGTCCAGCCCGGTCGCGGGCTGGTAGCCCTCCAGTCTTTGCAGGGGCCATTCGAAAAGCCCCCTCGCTCCGGCCGAGAAGTCGCCCTTCGCTTCACCCCAAGCGAGCGCCTTTTCGCGTCTACGAGCCCGCGAGGAGACCCGCGAGCCCGGGGAGGTCGAGGACCTCTCCGGGTTCGTCGCGTGCGAAGTCCAGCAGCGCAGGCAGCGTGTGCGGATCAGACCCCGGCTCGCCAATCCTCGGCCACCGCGGGGGCGCCCGAACGAACCCACCATCCTGCCCCCGCATGTGCCGCCGGTCGGAGGCAAAGACCTCGCGATAGTTCGCGGCGTCCATCACCCGGAACTGCGGCAAGAACCGCGAGGGCGCCGGACGAAAGGTCTGCGCGAGGTAGGGGTCGGCCGGCAGGGGTGCGCCGAGCTCGGAGTCGAGGTCCCAGATCGTCGCGCCGACGGCGAGAATCACGTGATAGTCCCAGACGACCAAGCCGTCCTGACGACCCGCCGCAGGCCGCTGGCGCCACAGGGCGACCGTCCGCGTCGCGTTGGAGACCATCAAGACCCGCCGCCGCCCCGGCCCGACGCGAGGATCGGCGGCGAGCCACCAGATGTTCTCCTCGCAGTAGAACGGACAGTAGGCGGGTCCGTCACTCAAAGGACCGACTCCAAGAACGCGGCGAGCACCGGAGCGACGCGCTGTGGGTCGTCGAGGTGAACGTGGTGGTGCCCGGGCACCCGCGCGGTCTGGAGGCTCGAGATCGCGGCCATTCTCGCGGCCTCGGCCGCGGGGTCGAGGCGAAATCCATCCTCGGCGCTGACCAGCAGCGTGGGACAGGTGATCCGACCCAGGAACGCCAGGACCTGGGGCTCGGTGAAGCGAACCCGCGACGCGTAGCGCAGGCGAGCGTCGCTGCGCCACTGCACCCCTCCGCCGGCGAGCGGTTCCAGGCCCCGGCCCAGCAGCGTGTCGATCGAGGCCGGGGCGAGCTTGGTCGGCGACATCGCGAGCGCCTTGGCGACCCGCTCCACCCCCGGATAGGTCGTCTGCGGACGGCCGTGCTTGCGCGCCTGCTCGCGCAGGGCTCCGGCCAGGCGCTCGGGCGCGTCCTGAGCCGCGGTGGTCAGCGGCCCGAGACCCTCGAGCAGCACGAGCGACGAGACGCGATCGGGGAAGGTTCCGGCGAGCACCGCGCTGACGCCCGCGCCCAGCGAATGCCCCAGCAGCGTGCACGATGACCACTGCAGCGCCTCCAGGCTGCCGAACGCGGCCGCGACCAAATCCACGAAAGGATAGACCGCGCCGGGAGCCGCGTGGGAGGAGAGCCCGTGGCCGGGCATGTCCAGCGCCACCACCCGGCAGCCCGGCAGCAGCGGCGCCAATCCATCGAAGGTGGCCGCGTTGTCGAGCCAGCCGTGCAGCGCGAGCACCTTGTGCCCGTCCGATGGACCCCACACACGCGCCGCCAGCTCGAAGCCTGGCACGGCGAGGGTCGTCTCCGTTGGGCGTTGCACGCCCACCAACGTATCAGTCCGGCAGCACCCGCGGGAGACGAAGGCACAGGCGAGCGCCGCCCAGCGCCGAGCCATCCACCCAGACGTCGCCGCCGTGGTCGAGCGCGACCTTCTTGACGATCGACAGGCCCAACCCTGTCCCCTCCTCTCGCGTCGTCTCGTAGGGCTCGAACACCCGGGTACGCCGCGCAGGATCGATGCCCGGCCCGTTGTCGTCGACGCAGATGACGACGTGGTCGGCGTGGACCTCGGCGGAGACCTCGACCCGCACCGGGCTGCGGCCGGCCTCGCGGGCCGAGAGCACCGCGTTCTCGACGAGGTTGACCAGCACCTGCTTGATGAGCTGCCGGTCGGCGAGAATCTGCGGGTCGGGGTCGACCGCTTCGACGAGCAGGACGTCGTCGTCGTCCTCGTCGGTGAGATGCCCGTAGGCCCGCTCGAACTCCTGGAGCACCCGGCCCAGGCCGACCGGATCGGGCCGCACCTGCGGCACCTTTGCAAACTGCGAGAACGAGGTGACCATCCTGCGCAGCGCTCGGACCTCGTCCTCGACGATCTCCGCGGCCGTGGCCAGCATCGTGGAAAACTGAGGGCTCAGCCCGGGGTCCTTGTCCCGTAGCTGCTGCACGGCGAGCAGGATCGGCGTCAGCGGGTTCTTGATCTCGTGGGCGATGCGGCGCGCCATCTCTTGCCATGCACCGATGCGCTGCAGGTAGCCGACCCGCTCCTGCGCCCGCTGGAGCTGATCGAGCATGTCGTTGAACGCCGCCGACAGCTGCCCCAGCTCGTCCACGCCCCGGGCCTCCGAGCGCACCGACAGATCCCCGCCGGCGACAGCGGTCATCACCCGGCTGAGTTCACTGGCCTTGCGGGTGGTTGCCCGCGCCACCACGTAGCCCACGAGCATCGCCATCAGCAGGACCATGCCCGAGGCGATCGCCAGCACGCGCTCGACGGCGTCCTCGATGGCGACGCGGGAGTCCTGCTCCACCCCCAGTCCGCGACGAATCTCGCCGAGGCGCTGGAAGCGAGCGTCGATCTGCGGATCGATGAGGAAGACCGCCTGCAGCTGGCCGGCGCGTCGCCCCTGGGGCGTCGTCAACGGCGTGGTGACGTCGAACCAGTCGGAGGTGTCATCGGGGAACTCGGCTTCGCGGTCGCGCGCCAGGGTCACACCGTCGGCGAGCTCGACCCGCACCGCGACGAGGTCGTCTTCGGCCTCGAACAGCGCGTCGAGACGGTCCTGCTCGGGGCCTTGGCCGCTGGAGAACCGCAGCGCCATCAGCTCGGTCCGGGCGTTCCACGCCGCGATGTGACTCTCGACGAGCGCGGGGTGGAAGGGCTCGACCTCGGCGGTCACCGCCTGCGCCTGCAGGAGCGTCTCGCCCAGCCTCGCGTCAAAGTAGTCGACCGTCAGGTTGACCAAGTACGCCGAGGCGCCGACGCACAGCGTGCCGAGCACCGCGAGCGCGACGACGACGCGCACCCACAGCCGTCCCCACCATGGAATCCCCCTGCCGCCGAGGCGTCTGTCGTGCGTGTGCGGCATGGTCACGGCAGCAGGTAGAAGGGATAGGTGCGGACGTGGACGACCTCTTCGGCCCGCGCACGTTCGCCCGCCATATTGTCGATCAACCGGGAGAACCACTGCAGGTCACGGCCGCCTCCGCGACCGCTCGCGCGAGCGTCCTTCCCGGTCCCATCGAGCGGGTTGCGCAGCGCCAGCACCTCGACGAAGTAGTAGGGCCCCTGGGTGCCGCGCTCGAGCTTGGCCAGGGGCCCGACCACCTGCTTGCGCAGGCTCGTCGCCGCAGCGACCGCCGCATCTCGGTCTGCAAAGTAGCGCTTGGACCAGTCGCCGGTGCCGCGGCGGCTGACCACGTAGCGCTTCTTCCACGGGTCACGGCGAATCTTCACCACGACGACCCGCGAAGACACCAGGTTCCGGGTTCCATACTCCCACAGCCGCAGCGAGTAGCGAATGGTCGTGTCGAAGCTGGAGTCGATCGACTTGAGCGCCTCCTCGTCCCGCCCCCGAATCAACGTCGGCAGCGCGAGCGTCATGCGGACGTTGTCACCCGCCTCTTCGAACGCGGCCCTTCGCGCCGCCAGCGACTCGGGACGCACGAGCGCCACCATCGGTGCCGCCACCAGCCCCGCCAGCATCTCGCGGCGCCGCAGCGTCACAGGGGAGACCTCCGCAGCACGTTGCCAACGGTGAGTTTGACGGTCCCCAGCGCCGTGTCCAGACGAAGGCCCAGGTCGGCGTTGAACCCGGTCGGCGCGATGCTCTCGTTGGCCTCGCGACGCCGGGCCCGACCCGCGGCGTCATCGACCAGCGTGAACAGTCCCAGCGAGCAGAACAGATCCCCGCCGTAGATGCTCTTGTTGCGGGTGCGTCGAAAGACCGGCCACACGTATTCGAGATCGAAACGAGCGAAGAGCGAACCGAAGGTCCGGGTGTCGATGCCGGTCCCGAACACGTCGATCGGGTTGCGCGTGGAGAAGCGCAGGCTCTCTTCGCGGCCCGGCGTCCACGTGGACAGGTCGCCGGCGTAGAACTGCTCGAAGCGCGGCGCGTCTCCTAGGATCTGCCCCGCCTGCGCTCGGGGGGTGAGCCAGTGCCGCCACGGCAGACGCAGCGTGTACGAGGTGAGCGCGACGAGCTTCGCGTATTCGTACTGCGATCCCAGACCCGGCGAGGAGAGCTGCACGTCGACGCCGACCTGCGCCCCCTTGCCCGTCAAGAAGCTCTGCTGCCGCCCGTCGTAGCCCAGCGAGAGCGTCGCGACGGTCAAACGATGGGTGCCCTCGCGAACGTCGAGCTCGACAGGCGTGGTGATCCCGGTTGGATCGCGATATCCCGGCGACGCGGGCAGCAGCGCGTCGACCCGCTCGAACCGGTAGTCGACGCCCAGCCGCAGGTGCTGCGCGACTGGGAACGTCACCCCGAACAGACCGCCGGCCCGGGTGTAGTCGAAGGTCCGAAAATGGTCGGGCGAGGGGTCGTCGAGCTCGCCGCTGACCCGGTAGGGCTCGCCCGCGGAGATGACGAACGCGCCGCCGAGCAGACCGATCGGCGCGTCGGCGATCTGCGGCGCCTCGGCGTAGACCCCGTACGCCTGCTGCCGACGGCCCCGCTGCACCGCGGGCAGCGAGCTCCACACGAACGAACCTCCGAGCAGGACCCCGCGCCCGGCGAAGTTGCGCTCGGTGACCGCGATACCGCCACGAAACGGCGTCAGCGCCGACGAGCCCAAGTAGACCCGATCCACCGAGACCGTCGAACGCTCCTGCACGTCGACGACGAGGATCGCCGACGCCTCGGAGCCCTCGATCGGCTCGAGGCTGATCGTCACCGACTTGAAGAAGCCCGTCGCTCGGAGGCGATCGCGAGTCCGTCGGACGCGATCGTCCTGCGGCCACACCACCTCGGCGCCCTCGCGCAGCCCCTCGAGCTCGAGCGCGGCGTCGAGCTGGCGTCGCGTCACCGCCTGCAGCCCACGAACCTCGACCGCGTCGATCAGGATCAGGCGGGAGTCGTCATCGAGGTCCCCCTGCCGCTCTGCCGGCGGGACGCGCCCCTGGGCGCCTCGCGTCGCCGGACGCGCCCCAGCAGGCGCTGCCCAGGCGTCACCGCTGAGGAGGCCCAGGCTCGGGGCGAGGGCTACGGCCAGGCAAGCTCCGCCCACCCATCGGACACGGACGCGCACGCGGCCTCAGTGTACCCCTTCCGCTCGCCCCCTCGCCGGGCAGCCCCGCGACCGCCGCGGCTTGTACTATGCTTGCGTTCATGTCGATGCCGCGGCGCGTCGTGTACATCGAGGACAATGCCGCCAACCTCGCGCTGGTGCAGAAGGTCCTCGGACACGTGGGGTACATCGTGCACGGTGCCGAAACGGGCGAGGAGGGGCTGCGCATGGTCGAAGAGCAGCCCCCGGACCTCGTGCTGCTGGATCTGGACCTGCCGGGGATCGACGGTTTCGCCGTGGTGCGGGTCCTCAAGGCAGACCCGAGGCTCGCTGTGATCCCCGTCATCGCCATCAGCGCCAGCGTCATGAAAAAGGAGCGCAAGCTGGCGCTGGAGTCGGGGTGCGTGGCCTTCGTCGAGAAGCCCTTCGACATCGGCGAGCTGAGGGTGGTGGTCGAGGAGGCCCTCGCGTCCAGCACGTCCCAGAGCTGACCGAGCTCAGCCTTCGGACGCCGCCTGCTCGAGCGCGCGCAGCTGGCCCGGCGTGTTCACACCCGCGGCCTCGGTGGGGTCCAACGCGACGACCTCCACCCTCCCCTGCTGCGCCCGCAGCTCGACGAGATCGGTGAGATAGATCTCTCCCTGCGCGTTGTTCGATCCAAGCGTTGGAAGCTCGGCGTGCAGGTGCTCGGCCTCGACGCAGTACAGCCCCGCGTTGCACTCGGTCACCGCCAACTCCTCGGGGCTGCAGTCGCGCTCCTCTCGAATGCGCACGGGCGCACCACCGGCGTCCCGCAGCAGGCGTCCATACCCCGTGCTGCCCTCGGCCTGCAGCGTGCTGACGACCAGTCCGGCCGTCGATCGCCCGGCCGCCTGCACGACCTGCTCCAAGGTCTGCGCACGGATCATGGGTGTGTCGCCGCTGAGGATCCAAACCAGCGCGTCGCGATCGGGGACCGACGGAAGTGCACACGCGACCGCGTGTCCGGTCCCGTTCTGCGCCGCCTGGTGGGCAAATCGAACCACGTCGGAGGGCAGCTCGGGGATTGCGAGCACCGCCTCGCGGACCTGGGCCCCTTGATGTCCAGTGACCACGACGATCCGCGTCGCGCCGGCCTGCAGCGCGGCCCGGACCGGATAGGCCACCAGCGGCTGCCCGAGGAAGGGATGCAGGACCTTGGCCCGGTCGGACTTCATCCGGGTGCCCTTCCCCGCGGCGAGGATCACGGCGACGCGATCGGTCATGCCCCACCCTACCGCGGGCTCGCGGACGATGGTAAGGGCGATGGGTGGACAGCGTACGCGAGCGGCTCGAAACGCTCCGCCGAGGCGACGCTCCCGCAGCGATGCGGGGCGCGTCGCCGAGCGTGCAGGAAGTCCTCGAAGCGCTACGCGAGGGACCCTGCCCGCAGGAGGCGGTGGCCCGGGCGCTGGGTCTGCCCGCGTCGGTCCCCGGCGCCGCCTTCACCCCCGCGCTGGGCATGCTCATGCATCAGGGCAGCTACCCCGCGCGCCTGCTGAGCATTCTGCCGCAGGCCTGGGACGTGCTCGCGCCCAAGGCCCTACCGAGCCCCGGCCGGCAGGTGCTGCGCGAGGCGATCGCGACCCAAGCGGCCGAGCATGGGCTCGCCGAGGCGCTGGGGCGCGTGCGCACGCGCGAGTATCTGCGGCTGTGCCGCGCCGAAGTCGAAGGCGCGCCGCTGGAGGCCGTCGGCGGCGACCTGTGCCGGCTCGCCGAGGCCTGCATCGATGCCTCGCTCGACGCCGAGGATCTCGGCGAGCGGGTGGCCGTGCTGGGCATGGGCAAGCTCGGTGGAGGCGAGCTGAACTTCCTCAGCGACATCGACCTCGTGTTCGTGCACGACGACGCGGTCGGAACGTCGTCCCGGCGCGAGCGGGTCGCGCTGCACGAGGGCCTGCGCAAGGTCGTTCGGCTGCTCGAGGGTGAAGGACGCTTCCGGCCGGTGTTCCGGGTCGACCTGCGGCTGCGCCCCTTCGGCGCTCGGGGGGCCCTGTCGCTGTCCAGCGCCGCCACCGAGGCCTACTACGAGCGACACGGGAGGGCCTGGGAGCGCCAGGTTTGGCTTCGCGCGCGTCACGTGGGCGGCAACGAGGCCCTCTCGTCCTCGCTGCTCACCTTCCTGCGCCCATTCGTCTACCGACGCAGCGTCACGCCGGCGATCTTCGACGAGATCGCGGAGCTCATGCACCGAGCACGGCGGCGCGGCCGGTCACCGCGTCTGGACCTCAAGCTCGACGAGGGAGGCATTCGCACGGTGGAGTTCTCGGTCCAGGCGCTGCAGCTGCTCCACGGAGGTCGCGACGCGACCATGCGCACCCTGGGGACCCTGCCCGCGCTCGACCGCGCGTTCGCGGCGGGCCTGCTCAGCGATCGAGAGCACCGCGACCTCGAGCGCGCCTACCGAACCCTGCGCCGGATCGAGCACCGCCTGCAGCTCACCGACGGCGCCCATACCCACAGCTTGCCGGACTCCGAGGAGGGGTTGACCCTGCTCGCCCGCCGGCTCGCCGCGCCGCAGGGCCCCTACCCGCTGGACGCTTCGGCCTTCGCGGAGTCGGTGACCCTGGCCCGGCAGGTCGCATCCGCGGTCGCATCGAGCATCGCGCCTCCCCTCGCGCCGGAGGGCTCCGATCCACGAGCCGGCGACCGCGAGGTCGTCCTCGATCTCGGCGCTCCAGCCGACCGCCGCGAGGCCGCGCTGGCGCGACTGGGCGTTCGGGACCCCGCCGAGGTCGAGGCGCTCCTGCAGCACCTCGCCTCTCGGGATGACGGCGCGTGGACGAGCCGCGGCGATGCGGGCCAAGGCTTCGAAGCCCTGCTGCGCGCGTGCCTGGACTCTGCCGATCCCGACGGCGCCGTCGCGCGCCTGGTCGAGTTCTCCGCGCATCGGCCCGCGCACTACGCCGTGTGGCGCTTCCTCGCCGACCCCGACGTGCAGGAGCGCGACATGGTGCGGCTGATGGCCGAGCTGTTCGGCACCTCCGCGGCTCTCTCGCGAGGGCTCATCGGCCTGACCCAGACCACCGGGGACGCCGGCGAGGACAGCATCGGGGTGCTCATGGGGGCGGGCTTGGCCAAGCTGCCCGACGCCGAGTCGCTCTCGCGCGACGCGGAGGACTTTCCCGTCGATCCCCGAGGCTTCGAGGCGACGCTGCGTCGCTTCATGGAGCGGCAGCGGGTCGCCATCGCGCTGTTCGACCTCGGGCAGCAGCCCGATGCGCTCGAGGTTGGGCGCGCGCTGTCCTCGCTCGCAGATCTCTGCGTACGCCAGGTGCTGCGCGACGTCGTCGCCGAGGTCGCGCACGAGCGCCCTGCCGCCCACGGCCTGCGCTTGGGTGTGTTCGCGGTGGGCAAGTACGGGGTCGAGGCGATGGACTATGGCTCCGACCTCGACCTCATCTTCGTCTTCGACGGGCCGCAGCCCCAGCGCGAAGCGATCCGCGTCGGCCAACGGTTCCTCGCCCGCCTGACGGAACGCCGCTTCGGGGTCCGGCTCTACGAGGTCGACATGCGCCTGCGGCCCTCGGGGCGCCAAGGTCTGCTCGTGTCCTCGCTCGAAGGGTTCACCCGCTACCACGCCAAGCCCCTGCCCGTCTGGGAGCGGCTGGCTCTGCTGCCGCTGCGGCCGATTGGCGAGGCGGTGATCGAGGGCCGGCATCAGCCCCCGCTGGCGCCGCCCGACGCGGCCGGTGACGCCGTCGCGTCCGCCGTGCCGGGCGACCTCTGCCATGCGGTGGCCGCCGTCGTCGCGCGCAGCCTGACCCAACCGCTCGCCCACGCCGAGGTCGCGCGAGAGGTTCGCAGCCTCAAGCGCAGAATCGAGGCGGAGATCGCTCGAGAGACCCGAGACGTCCGCAACGCCAAGTCCGGCGCCGGGGCGGCCCTCGAGTTGGAACTGCTCGCCGGCGCGCTGAGCCTGGAGCTGGCGACCGGAACCGGAGCCACGCCGCCCCGAGGCGTCCCCGCGCAGCTCGACGCCTTGCACGCCGCCGGGCGACTCCCTGCAGCGCAGAGTCGTGCACTTTGCGCGGCCTATGCCTTTCAGCGACGCTTCCTCAACCGACTGCGCATGAGCCCGCCCGCTGCGGGGTCCGATCCCGACCGATTCGCGCAAAACTCTCCCCGTCTGCGCACGCTAGCGCGTAGGATGGGTCTGACAGGCCCCGACGACCTCCTCGCGCGCTTTGCAGCGAGCACCCAGGCGGTCCGCGCGGCCTTCGACGAGCACCTCGAGGGGTAACCGGACGACTTCATGGCGACCGCCCAGGCATCCAGCGAATCCGCGACCACGTTTCCACCCAAGGGCGCCCTGCGACGCTTCGCCTTCCCGAAGCTGGTGCGAGAGATCGCCCGGGGCAAGGTGACCGGCAGCCTCTACCTGCTCAACGGACAGACGAAGAAGGTCGTCTTCTTCGAGGAGGGCCAGCCCGTGTTCGTCCGCAGCAACGTGCTCTCGGAATGCCTGGGTCAGGTGCTCTCGAGCGAAGGGCTCATCACCAACGAGCAGTGCGAACAAACCCTCGAGGCGATCCGGCGAACCGGCAAGAAGCAGGGCGAGCTGCTGGTGGAGATGGGCATCCTCTCCGAGGGCAACCTGCGCTACGGCCTCGCGGCCCAGCTTCGGACCAAGCTCTACGACATCTTCGCGTGGGAAGACGGTCGCTATCAGTTCAAACCCGACGTCCCGGGCAACCAGCTGGGGATTCGGCTCGACGCCCGGCCCGAGGCGGTCATCATCGGGGCGATCCTCGACCGCTACGACGAGACACGCGCCGAGACCCAGCTCGAAGGCTCCGCGGACAAGTTCTTGGTCTACAGCGAAGACGCGCCCCTGGACGTCTCCGAACTCGACCTGCTGCCCGAGGAGCGCTACTTCGTCGAGTGCATCGACGGCTCGCGCTCCGTCTTCGACTGCCGCAGCGACGAGGTTGCAGAGCTGGTCCCGACCCCCAACGCCCTCATCTACGGCCTGCTGCAGGCAGGCGTGGTCGAGCTCGAGGAGCGCGCGCTCGAACCGCGACCGCGCCCCGCCAGGCCGGACTTCGACGCCAGGCCCACGGACGAGGCGCTGTCCCCCGCGTACGAGCCGCAGAACGTCATCACGGAGTACGAGGACACGCCCCTGCCCGGGGAGCTACCCAAGGTCCGCGGTCTGCTCGGCGATCACGAAGACGACTTCGCGGACGTCGAAGCGCTCGAGACGGGGACCTCGATCTCGCCGACGCCGAAGCGGGAGAACACCGGGTCCAACCCTGCCCTGCCCGCCGTCTCCCAGGACCTCGTCGCGGCGGAACCCGACCAGGTCGAGGAGACCTTCGATGACGCGGAACTCAGTGACGAGGTCTCGGGGGCCACGCCGGTCGAAGAAGAAGACGACCAGGACGACCAGGACGAGCTGGTCGATCCTCTCGCCGGTCTCGAGCTCGACGAGATCGAGGGCCTCGACGAGATCGAGGGCCTCGACGACATCGACGGGCCGTCGACCCAGGACGTCGAACCAGATCCGGAAGAGCCACCCCTCGTCGAGCCAGAACTAGCACTAGAGCCCGAGCCCGAGCCCGAGCCCGAGCCCGAGCCCGAGCCCGAGCCCGAGCCCGAGCCCGAGCCCGAGCCCGAAGAGGTCCTCGACCTCGACGAGATCGAGGAAATGCACCACGACGGCGAAATCGCCGAGCTCGACCTCGAAGGTCTGACGGAACCCGACCCGCTGGAGCCGGCGATGGTCAGCCTCTCGACTTCGGCATCGCAGCACGACCCTGGTGCGACCCGCGCGGACCCCTTGCCCCCGCTGGCGATCAACCGCGACCTTGCCAGCGAGGCGACCTCCGTGGACGTCGACAATGCCCCCGAAGACGCGCTGGGAGACGACCTCGTCCACCCCGATGATCCGGATCATCCCGATGATCCCGATGATCCCGATGATCCCGATGATCCCGACGATCCCGACGAGCCCCACGCCCCCCCCAATCCCGCCGAGCCAGCCCTCGATGACCTCGCCCTCGATGAGGATGACCAGGCGTCGCTGAGACCCGCCGACCTGGATCTGTCGATCGACGACGACCTCCTGCTCGCCGACGACGCCGACGACCTGCTGCCGGTCGACAACCTGGACGATGTCGACCTCGGGGGCCTCGACGATGACCTGGCGCTCGATCCCGAGGCAGCCCTCGCCGACGACGACGCCGAGGGCCTGATGGGTCTCGACGAACTCGACGACCTCGACCTCGATGACGTCGACCTGGGCCCCGGACCGCTGGAACCCGCCCAGCCCGGCGCGCGCTACGAGGGCTCCGAAGCCACCTTCCAAGAGGACCAGGACCCGGAGATGGTCGGCGCGATGCGCTTCAACGAGGCCGAGAGCGCCCTGGGTGAGCAGCGCTTCCCCGACGCGGTCGGGCTGTTGGAGAGCGCCTACGAGAACGGGTTCGACGTCGCCGAGCTGCACGCCATGCTCGCGTACGCGAGATTCATGGCGGCCGGGCAGGACCTCGAGACGGCGCAGCACGCCTTCGAGCTGCTCGAGTACGCGGAGTCGATGGACCCCAGCTTGGACCTCGTGTGGGCCTACCGCGGGTCGCTCCACCGCTCGCTGGGAGACGATGCGCAAGCGCGCTCCGCCCTGCAGCGCGCGCTCGAGCTCAACCCATACTGCGAGCTGGCGATGCAGCTCATGGACCAGCTGGGCTGAGCCCGCGCGGACGGCCTACTCGCTCGGCGGCTTCGAGGTCACCGTGCCTGCGGGGGCCTTGGCCGGCTTGGACGTCGCCGGCTCGGCCTCGGGCGCGGACGCGGGCTTCGCCTCGGGCGTGCGGCCCATCTCCTCGATGAGTCGATGCGCACCGTCGACGTAGTCCATCACCCACAGCACGTAGCGGATGTCGACGTGAATGGACCGGGTCACGTTGGGCATGAACACCCAGTCGCTGGCGATCGACTCGTAGTTGCCGTCGAACGCCAGGCCGATCAGCTCCCCTTTGGCGTTGAGTGTCGCCGAGCCGGAGTTCCCGCCGGTGATGTCCAGATCCGCGAGGAAGTCCAGGGGCACGTCCCCTAGCGCCGGATCGGCGTAGCCGGTTTCCTTGGCCGTGGCGGCAGCCTCGATCGCGGCCGAGGGAGCGTTGAACGGCTCCTCGCCGGTCTGCTTGGCGACCATCTGCGAGACCGTGGTGAAGGGCTGGTACATCTGCGCGTCGGCGCTGGGCTTGTACCCACGCACCGTTCCGAAGGTGACGCGCAGCGTGCTGTTTGCATCGGGCGCCAGAGGGCCTTCGTTGAACGCCCGCAGCGCGGCGACGTAGCGCGGCCGCAGCGCGGCCATGGTGCCTTGCACCGCTTCTTGCCGCGCTTCGATCTCCTTGGTGCGCTCCTCGAGCGTCCCGTACAGGACCAAGAAGGGGTCCTTGCTGTTCTCCAGCTTCTTGGTGGTCGCGGTGCGGATCCACGACGTGCGCACCTTGGGGTTGCCCAGCTTGGTCTTGCCGTAGAGCCGATCGAGCGCCTTGTCGATCGCCGCGTCGCTCAGCGGGAAGGTGGCGCCTTCGCCGACGATCGCCGCGAGGACGGCGTCGGGGCGATCGCCCTCGGGAAAGGCGCTGGTGCGCTGCAGGGCAAGCGTCATCGTGGCTCGATCGAGCCGGGGGTCGTAGGAGCGACCCATCCCCGCCAGCGCCTGTTCCATCGAGGCGATCGTCGCGTCCTCGAGCTTCTCATCGGTGCGGTCCTTGCCGGCCTTCCAGATCATCCCCGCGACGCCGAGCATCGTGCTCGCACGCATGAGCTCGGAGATGGCATCGTCCTTGGCGCGGTGCTTGGCCTGTTCCGCCGACACCTTGGCCAGCGCGTCCAGGACGTCACCGTACTCCTTCTTGCGGCTCGCATCGGCCTCGATCCACGCGCGCAGGTCCGCCTCGAGCTCCCGCTTGCGCGCCAGCAAGCCGCCAGCACCCAGGCCATCGCGCATGCCCTTGGCGTTGGTCAGCGAGTTGTGCAGCCCCCGAAGGTACGACGCCGCCTTGATCGCGAGGTCGGGATCCTCCTTGGTCAGCATCTCGAGCGCGGCGATGTACGCCTCGTTCCGGGCGATGCGCGTGGGGTAGCTGTACTCGGTCGCCGTCGCGACCTCGTCGGCGGTCTTGAGCCGGTAGGTCCGGCCCGGATAGCCCGCGACCATGGCGAAGTCGCCCGCGCGCAGCGGGGAGGATGCGACCTCGAGGTGCGCCTTGGGCTGGTAGGGGACGTTGTTCTCGCTGTAGGGCGCGGGCTTGCCGTCGGGGCCGACGTAGGCGCGCAAGAACGAGAAGTCACCGGTGTGCCGGGGCCAGCGCCAGTTGTCGATCTCACCGCCGAACACCCCCACCCCTGCGTGCGGGGCGTAGACCAGACGCACATCCTCGATCTCGAGCTGCTCGATCTCGAAGAACTGCGCGCCCTCGAAGTACGACGCGATCTGACAGCGGGTGTCCTCGCTCTTGGCCTCGCAGGTCTTGTCGAGGGCCTTGATGCGGGTCTCCATCTCCTTGTAGCGAGCGGTGGGATCCTCGATCGCATCCAGGCCCGGGAGGACCTTGTCGGTCACGTCGGTGAACGACGTGGTCACGTAGATCCGCGAGGTGGGCCCCGCCGAGGGCTCCTCGGTGAGCGTCGGAGCGAGGAAACCGTCCTGCAGGAGGTTCTTCTTGGGGGTCGAGTTGTGCTGCAGCGCCCCCGTCACGCAGTGATGGTCGGTGATGACCAAGCCCTGCTCGGAGACGAAGGACGCAGAGCAGCCGCCCAGGCTGACCACGGCGTTGAGGGGAAACTGCGTGGGGTCGGCGAGCGCCTCGGGCTCGAAGTCCACGCCCAGCTTGCGCAGCGTCTCGGCGTGCGCCTGCATCTGCGCTGGCATCCACATGCCGCCGGGGTTCTCGAAGGCGAAGGCCTCCGGTGGACCTCCTTCCGGCTGCGCCGGGGGCTTGGAGGTGGACGCAGAGACCGAGCATCCGGCGGGAACCAGAGCCAACAACACCGACAGAAAGCGCCTCATGGGGGCCTTCACTAGCAGATTTTCGGGCTTTTCGCGGATTGCGCAGACTCACAAAACGCCAGGGCCGCCGAATGAAACCCGCGCGAAGTGGCTCGGGGGCGTTCTGCTAGGGTACTGCGGCTGGTGCCCACGCCCCGCACGACCCTGCTCGTCGCCAACCCAACCGCTCGCAGCGGCAAGGCCAAGCGCTTCATCGACGACGCGATGACCGCGCTGGCCGAGGCAGGGCTGGCACCCGAGTTCTTCGCGACCCTGCCCGACGGCGAGACGGTCCCGGCGCTGGCCGAACGGCTCGAGCGAGAGGACGCGGCGCGCGTGGTGTACATGGGCGGGGACGGCACCTTCGCCGAGGCCGCCAAGGCGATCATCCTCGCCCGCGAGCGGACCGGCATCGACGCGCCGCTGGGCATGTTGCCCATGGGGACCGCCAACGACCAAGGCCGCTCCTTCGGCATCCTGGCCGGGAAGAAGGCCCTGCGCAACAACGTCGAGGTCATCGCAGCGGGCATCGAGCAGTGGCTCGACGTGGGCCGCATCGAAGCGATGGACGACGCCGGGGACGTGGTGCGCAGCGACCTGTGGTTCGACAGCTGCGGGTTGGGCCTGTCCGCCCAGATCCTCTATCGCCGCAACCGCGAGAAGGAGTGGGTCGAGCACATGCCGCTGCTGCGCCGATTCTACCGAGACAAGGTCGTCTACACGAGCGCGACGCTGCGCACGCTGTTGGGCACCTTGGTCAGTCGCAACACCTTCTCCTTGGACCTGGTCATCGACGGCCAACCCTCGCACTACGAGGGGGTCACCGACGTCTTGATCCAAGGCACGATCCTCTATGCGGGCGACTGGATCTTCGCCCCCGACGCCAAGCCCGACGACGGGCGCTTCGAGGTCGTGGTGCTGCGCGGGCACGCCGACTGGGCGGCCGCGGCGATCGGCGGGCACAAGCGCAACCCGATCACCTCCGACGACCTCGAGGTGCTCGGCATGCCGAAGCGAACGGTGCCGCGCGGCAAGACGATCGAGCTGGTGGTGCATCGACCCGAGGCGCTGCAAAACGTGTACGCGCAGATCGACGGAGAGGAGTTCCTCGCCACGACGCGCTACCGGGTCGAGAATCTGTTCCACCACCTGCGCATCATCGTTCCCGAGGATGCGCAGTGGGTCTGAGCCGATATTTGATGGCCCTGCTCGGCCTGGTCTCCGCGGTCGGGTGCGGGGGGGATGCGTCCTCGGCCGACCCCGCCCTCCCCGAGGTCGGCGTCGCTGTGGCTGACGCGCAAGCCGAAGCCGACAGTGCGCCCACCGATTCCCTGCAGGCCCGCCGCGCGTACCTCACCCAGTGGAGCCGATGTCTGCTGCGGACCGGAAGCCGGCTCGAACGTTCCTGGACCCGCCTCGGCCACGACATCGACGTCGAGAAGCTCAAGCTCCGCAACAAGGACGTTCAGCCCTTCTTCGACACCCTCGGCCCCGCGCTGCTGGGCAGCTGCCCGCTGGGCGCCGCAGTGCCCCAGGGCGTTCCCGCCGAGCTTCCGACCCAGGGCCGCGCGTACGTTCTCGCGGCGCGCGGGTACGGCAACCGCGCCGCGGAGCTGCGGACCTCCTTCGACACCAAGGCCTACGTGACCGACGAAGGCGAGGGTCTGAGCACCAACCTTCCGGGCCTGCAGACCGCCTACACCGACGCGCACGAGTCCGCGCAGGCGCTCTGGACGACTCTGGACGCCGCACTCGATGCGGCCGACCGCGCGTGGCTCGACGCGCTGGGCCGCGCCGGCCTCGCTGACTCCGCCCCCTGGCACGTCACCAACACCGCCGTGGCCGGGCGCGCGATGGGGCCGTGCATCACCGCGAAGCGCCCGATGCCCCCAGCCTGCGCCGCGGCGAGGCAAGCGTTCACGACCGCCCGCGATGGCCTCGAGCGGTGGCGTGACGCCCACCGCCCCGAGGCGCTCGGCGTGTTCTGGCTCGATGTCTTCCGCCAGCGCGCCGCCGACCTCGAGGCCGCGGTGGCGGGCCTCGAGGCGCCGGTCAGCAAGCGAAAGAAGACGGCGGATGAACAGCTCGCCTCGGCGAGCCAACGCGTGGACGACGCCCGCATGGCGCTGCAGAACGCCGCGAACACCGTGGTCTTCGACTTCCCCTAGCCGACGAGACCGCGGCCCAGACCCCGGCCGATGGACCCACCGGGCGCTTATTCGTAGGCGTCCAGCGGAGGGCACGAGCAGATCAGGTGCCGGTCCCCGTATGCGTTGTCGATGCGACCCACGGGGGGCCAGTACTTCGCCTCGCGCACCCACGGCAGCCCGAACGCGGCTTCGCTCCGCGTATAGGGGTGCTCCCACTGATCGGCCATCACCACCGCGGCGGTGTGGGGGGCGTTCTTGAGCGGGTTGTCATCCTTGGGCCAGCGCCCCGACTCCACCGCCGCGATCTCCTCTCGGATGGCGATCATCGCGTCGCAGAAGCGGTCGAGCTCCGCCTTGGACTCGCTCTCGGTCGGCTCGATCATCAGCGTGCCGGCGACCGGGAACGACATCGTCGGGGCGTGGAAGCCGTAGTCCATCAGCCGCTTGGCGACGTCCTCGGGTTCGATGCCCGCGCTGGCCTTGAGCGGGCGCAGGTCGACGATGAACTCGTGCGCCACCCGGCCCGTGCGTCCGCGGTACAGGATCGGATAGTGCGCACCGATCCGCTTGGCCATGTAGTTGGCCGCGAGGATCGCGTGCCCCGTCGCCTCGGCGAGCCCCTCACTGCCCATCATCGAGATGTACATCCACGAGATCGGAAGGATGCTCGCGCTTCCGAACGGCGCGGCGCTCACCGGCCCGATCGCACGCTCGCCACCGGTCTGGACGACCGGGTGCCCGGGAAGATAGGGGGCCAGGTGCGCCATCACGCCGATCGGACCCATGCCCGGGCCGCCTCCGCCGTGCGGGATGCAGAAGGTCTTGTGCAGGTTGAGGTGGCAGACGTCGGCCCCGTAGTCCCCAGGGCGACACAGCCCGACCTGCGCGTTCATGTTGGCGCCATCGAGGTAGACCTGCCCACCGTGCTGATGCACCGCGTCGCAGATCTGGGCGATCGTGGTCTCGAACACCCCATGGGTGGAGGGATAGGTGACCATGACCGCCGCCAGCGTCTCGGCGTGCTTGGCCGCCTTCTCCTCGAGATCCGCCAGGTCGATGTTGCCGGCCTCGTCACAGGCGACCACGACGACCTTCATCCCGGCCATCACCGCGCTGGCAGGGTTGGTGCCGTGGGCCGAGACGGGGATCAGGCACACGTCTCGATGCGTGTCGCCGCGACCGTGGTGGTATGCGCGAATCACCATCAACCCCGCGTATTCGCCCTGCGCGCCCGCGTTGGGCTGCAGGCTGACGGCGTCGAAGCCGGTGATGTTGGCCAGCCAGGCCTCGAGTCGCTCGAACATGGCGCGATAGCCTTCGGCCTGGGCGAGCGGCACGAACGGATGGATCGACCCGAACTGCGGCCACGTGACCGGCTCCATCTCCGCGGTCGCGTTGAGCTTCATCGTGCACGAGCCCAGCGGGATCATCGAGTGCGTGAGCGAGACGTCCTTGTTCTCGAGGCGCTTGAGGTAGCGCAGCATCTCGTGCTCACCGTGATGGGTATGGAACACCGGGTGGGTCATGAAGGCCGAGGTGCGGCGCAGCGCCTCGGGGATCGCGACGGCCTGGGCGTCGAGGGCATCGAGGTCGGCCGTACTTCCGAACACCCGCAGCAGAGCCCGAAGGTCGTCGGTCGTGACCGTTTCGTCGAGCGTGACCCCGACCCGCGTCGCGTCGATGACCCGCACGTTGATGCCCTCGGCATCGCAGCGCTGCACGAGGGCCCCGGTCCCGCCGGCCACCTGCACGGTGATCGTGTCGAAGACCGAAGATGCCTCGAGCGTGTGCCCCTGCTCGGCCACGCCGGCGGCCAGCACGGCCGTGGCGGTGTGCACCCGGCGGGCGATGTCGGTGAGGCCGGCGGGCCCGTGGTAGACGCCGTACGCTCCGGCCATGACGGCGAGCAGGACCTGCGCCGTGCAGATGTTGCTCGTCGCCCGCTCGCGCCGGATGTGCTGCTCGCGGGTCTGCATCGCCATGCGCAGTGCCATCGATCCGTGCGCGTCCTTCGAAACGCCGATGACGCGCCCGGGCAGGTGCCGCTTGTGCGCCTCGGTCGTGGTCATGAACGCCGCATGCGGGCCGCCGTAGCCCATGGGCACCCCAAAGCGCTGCGACGATCCGACGACCGCGTCGGCACCCAGCTCGCCGGGGGGCCGCAGCAGCGTCAGGGCCAGCAGGTCGGTCGCGACGACGCACAGGCCCCCGGCGGCGTGCACCGCCTCGATGACCGCGCTGGGATCGGCGATCGCACCGTAGGTGTTGGGGTACTGCAGCAGCACGCCGCACAGCTGCTCGTCGACCGCCAGCGACGCGATGGCACCGACCTCGACATCGATGCCCAAGCCCTCGGCGCGCGTCTGCAGGACGGCGATCGTCTGCGGGTGGCAGTCGTCCGCGACGAAGAATCGGTTGCGCTTGCCTCGCAGGGCCCGGTGGAACATCGCCATGGCCTCGGCAGCGGCCGTGGCTTCATCGAGCAGCGATGCGTTGCACAGCGGCAACCCGGTCAGATCGGCGACCATGGTCTGGAAGTTGAGCAGCGCCTCCAGACGTCCCTGACTGATCTCGGCCTGGTAGGGGGTGTAGGCGGTGTACCAGCCGGGGTTTTGCAGGATGTTCCGCAAGACGACGCCCGGGGTGATCGTCCCCGTGTAGCCCATCCCGATGAAGGAGCGACGCACCTCGTTTCGCGAGGCGAGCTCGAGCAGGTCCGCGAGCGTCTCTGCTTCACCGCGCGCAGGACCGATGTCCAAGCCGCCCTCGAGCCGAATCCCCGCGGGGATGGTCTCGGCCGCCAGGGCCTGCAGCGAGGCGACGCCCACCGCATCGAGCATCGCGCGCACCTCCGTCGGGCTGGCGCCGAGATGCCGGCGAACGAAGGTGTCGGTGGGTCGGAGCAGCTCGCTGGGGGTCGCCACCGCCGGACTCTACTTGATGCTCCTGCGTTGCGCTGCAGCGCCCGGGCGACGGACCTCACGGACTACTCGCGCAGCGCGGGATCGACGGACAGAACCAGGTCCAGACCGCCGACGCTCGTGGCGCCCTCGGAGATCACGAAGGGGCGCTCGGCGAGCACGGCCCCGGTGTCCTCGGCGACGGCGCGCAACCGGTACGAACCGGGGCCCGTCGAAAGACTCACGCTGAAGCGGCCCTGTGGATCGGACCGCGTCCTTCCGATCTGGGTCGCGCGCAGGTCGTCTTGATGGACGGTGACGCGCATGCCTTCGGCGGGCGCGCCCGCGGTCCCGGATCCCTCGAGGAGCACCGTCCCGCGCAGCTGCACGAGGCTGGACTTGCCGCTGTCGTAGGAGCAGTCGGCGGCCATCGGCCCGCCGCCGGGACCGCCAGGGTCGACCGCGTCGTCCGGGCACGACAGCGGCCTGCCGGTGGCCGGCGAACTCAGGAACGAGAAGTTCGAGCTTCGCGTCCCCGAACACCCTCCGACGAGCCCCATCGCGAGCAGGAGTCGCGCCGCGAGCGCGAGCGCCGACCGACCGCCGCGCGGATCTTCGGGGAGTGGACCGGACATCTGGGGAGGTTGACCCACGACAGAGCGTGTCAAGAGTGTCGTCATGTACGGGATTCAGCAAGAGCCCCGATCCACTCGGGTGGGCTCGGGCACAGCGCAGGGCCGACTCGAGCCAGGCGTTCGTGCGTTCATGAACCAGGTCTACCTGTGGATGGCGGCCGGGGTCGCGATCACCGGCGCCGTCGCCTGGGGGCTCAGCACGCGTCCGAGCCTGCTACAGACGATCTGGGGCAGCCCGCTGGGCATGCTCCTGTCGATCGGCACCTTCATCGGCGCGATCGCGCTGCAGCGCATGGTCCCTCGAATGTCTCGCGGCACCGCCGCTGCGGGCTTCTTCGGCTACTCGGCGGCGATGGGCGTCGTGCTCTCGTACGTGCCGCTGGCCTACCCGGTCGGCAACATTGCCGCGGTGATGGCCGCCACGGTCGGCATGTTCGCGAGCATGGCCGTGCTGGGATACGTCACCAAGAAGGACCTGTCGGGCATGGGCCAGTTCTTCGTGATGGCCCTGATCGGGGCGATCATCGCCTCGCTCGTCAACGGCTTTCTCATTCAGAACGCGTCGCTGAGCCTGGGCATCTCTGCGCTGATCGCCGCGGTCTCCGCGGGCCTCACCGCCTACTACACGCAGGCGATCAAGCAGCTCTACCTCACGCGGGGTGGCCGCGGGAACCTCGCCACGCTCGGCGCGCTCGTCCTGTACATCAACTTCATCAACCTCTTTCTCTCGCTGCTGCGCCTGTTTGGCGGCAGCCGGGACTGAGGGCCCTGCGGGTTCTTGGTGCGGATAGGAGTTTGGTCATCTTCGGGGCGGCTGCGCGCGGGGTAGAGTTCGGGCGATGAAGCTGACTGGACGCGTTCTGTGGCTGACGGACGACCCCGACGCGCTGGCGTCGCAACTGGCGGGCACGGACCCGGCCTTCTCCACCCAGGACCCCCCTGCCCTGCACTTCGGCGTCAACACCGACGCGATGATCAACGGGGCGGCCTGCACCCTGGGCTACACCGGTGACATCCTCGGGCCGTACTTCCTGCAGAACTTCAAGGAGACGGTCGACAAGGACGCGGTCAAGGACGGCCAGTTCCAGGTCGTGGTGGGTGGAGACGCCTACGGCTCCGGGAGCAGCCGCGAGGTGGCGGTCGTCGCCCACCAAGGCGCCGGCATCGAGCTCGTGGTGGCCAAGAGCTTCCAGCGGATCTTCCAAGAGAACATGGTGTACAGCGGGCTGCCGTTCACCACCGACCTCTCGGTGGTCCGGCGGCTGCAGGCTGGCGAAGACGTCGACACCGCGGCGCTGGCCGAAGCGCTGCCGCCCTTCTTTGCCGCCGTGGCCCACTGCGGTGGCCTGCTCCAGTACGGCACCAA
The DNA here is from genome assembly GCA_963761755.1 of uncultured bacterium. Taxonomy (GTDB): domain Bacteria; phylum Myxococcota_A; class Polyangia; order Nannocystales; family Nannocystaceae; genus CAJXVA01. The sequence continues at coordinate 92,443 of CAVXIC010000008.1, read as the reverse complement.
GCTGCTCGCCGGCGAGGTCGAGCCCAGCTACGCCGTGGAGCGACCCTCCCGGCCGATGACCTGCATCGAGAAGATCGTCGCCAACCGGGCGTGGACCGGCAACGACAAACCCCGCGGACTCGCCTCGGTCGAGCCTGGAGACCAGGTGCTCTGCGAGGCCGGCTTCCGCGGCGTCCACGAGTACACCGGCGGCATGGTGATGGAGCTGTACAAGCAGGAGTGGGGCAACGCCCCAGTCGAGCGCCCCGACGACGTGGCCGCCTTCGAAGACCACTTCGTGCTGATCGACCAGCCCACAGTGCCCGCGCTCGTCAAGACGCAGCGCCTCATCCCCGCTCGGCGCCTGCGCGACGAGATGGTCGAGGCCGCCAAGGAGCACGGCCTGCGCCTGCACGGGCCAGGGTCCGACCTTCCCGCGGGCGTGTGCCACCGCATCGTGGTCGAGGACTACGCGCGTCCGGGCGAAATCATCGTGCTGACCGACAGCCACACCCCGACCGCAGGGGTGCTCAACGCCTTCGCGTTCGGCGTGGGATCCACCGCCATGTCCTTCGCGCTGCGCACGGGCATGATCCCCGTCACCGTGCCCAAGACCATCCGCGTGGTCGTGGAGGGCGATGCCAAGGGCATCCTCTCCCCCAAGGATCTGATCCTGCACCTCATCGGCGACCCCTACTTCCGCGAGGAGCAGTGGCGCGAGTCCCCGACCGATACCGCCGTCATCCAGCTGGGCGGGTCGGGCCTGGATCAGTGGAACGTCGATGAGCTCTCGGTCATCACCAACATGACCGTCGAGGGAGGCTTGATGACCGGCATCGTCGAGCCCTGCGCCTCGCTCGAGGCGTTCTTGAAGGAGCAGCGCGGCGAAGACTTCGCCGACGCCTTCGTCGCACCCGACGATGACGCCGAGTACGTCAAGACGTTCCACATCAACCTCGACGAGGTCCCGCTGACCGTCGCCACCCCCGGCGACTCCCGCAACCGCAAGCCGCTCTCGGAGGTCTCCGAGGTCGCGGTGCACAACGTGGTGATCGCCTCGTGCACCGGGGGCTCACTCGCCGACCTCCGGGCCGCTGCCGCCGTGCTGGAAGGGCGAGATCTCGCCCAGGGCGTGCGCATGACCGTCACCCCCTCGAGCGCCGACGTGTTCGAGGCCGCCGAGCGCGAGGGCCTGCTCGCCGCGTTCGCCCGCGTGGGCGCCGTGATCACGCCCCCGGGCTGCGGCAGCTGCATCGGCAACGGGCCCGGCGTCCCGCTCGAGGGCGAGACGACCGCCAGCACCACCAACCGCAACTTCGACCGCCGCATGGGGGCCCCAGGTCCGGTGTACCTGGTCTCCCCCGCCGTCGCGGCGGCCTCGGCGATCACCGGGACGCTGACCGATCCGCGCTCGCTGGCGTGAGACCGCGGCGCCTGCGGCCCCCGCTGCTCGACCTCGGGGTCGGCGGGGGTCCCCCCGGCGCACGTTTGCGTGTGGTCCCGCCGGGCCGCCGGGCCAGCGGGCCGCCCGTCCAGCGGGCGCGGGATTGCGGGTTTCTCGCCCATCCCGCATGCTTGCGGACGTGGGGAGTTTGCTGACGATGCTGGCGCTCGCGAGCGTCTGCGCCGCGCCGGAGGCCAGCGCCCGCGCGGGCGAGCCCACGCCGCCCGCCGAGGCCGCGTCCCTCGAGAGCAGCGGACAGCCTCTGCGCCCGATCGATTTTCGTCCGCAGACACAAACGCTTCACGCCTCGCGTCCGGCCTACGACCTTCGCGATCCGTTCAGCGAACCGGCCCAGACCACGGCCCAGACCACGGCCCAGACCACGGCCCGGTCCACCGCGCGCGAGCGCAGCGAGCTCCGCGATCCCTTCGTCGAGTCCAGCTCCAAGGTCGAGCGCCGGACCAAGCCTGCGCAAGACCTCCGCGATCCGTTCCAACCTCGACGGACGCTGCCCAAGTGCCCCGACACCGCGGGCGTTCCGATTCAGCGGCCCAAATCGGTCAACCCCGGCTGCGTCCAAGCGTCTCGGCGCGTCGTGCTCGCGCGCCGAGGCTGAGAAAACATGACGTGCAGCCTGGGGGAGCCGGGCGACCCCCGACTCAGCAGGCGCCCATCGGGAACTCGCAGGCGTCCGGTCCACACGCATTGGGGTAGAGGTAGCCGTCCACGCACGTCTCCACCGGATCGCAGTCCATGTCCGGTGGCGGGACGCAGTCGTCGGGCACGCACGGCCCCAGTGGCGCGTCGCAGTTCGTCGGCCCGCACCCGCTGGGGTAGACCAGCCCGTTGGGGAAGCACGTCAGCGCATCATCGCAGCCCAACGTGGGATCGCACCGAACGTCTGGGCACGCGCCGATCGGCTCGTCACAGTTGTCCGGCCCGCAGGTGGTCGGGTAGAGCACGTCGCCGACGCATGTCTCGGCCTCCCCACACGGCAGCGTGGGGTCGCACTTCGCGGGCTCGCACGGACCCAGCGGCGCGTCGCAGTTCGCCGGTCCGCACCCGGTGGGGTACAGCAGGTCCGAGAAACAGGTCAGCGCCAGATCGCAGACCATCTCCGGATCGCACTGGGGCTCGGGTCCACCTTCGCAAGGGCCCAGCGGCGCGTCGCAATTGTCGGGCCCGCACGTGGTCGGGTAGAGCACGCCGCCCAGACACGTCTCGGCCTCACCGCAGACCAGCGTCGGATCGCAGTCGACAGGTTCATCGTCGCAGGGTCCCAGAGGTTCATCGCAGTTGGCCGGTCCGCACGTGCTCGGGTACTGCTGGCCGTCGACGCACGTGATCGCCTGGCCGCACGTCAGGGTGGGGTCGCACGCGCCGGGGTCTCCAGCCTCGTCTCCGGCCGTGTCCGGCTCCTCGCCCACGACCCCGTCGTCGCAGGCGGGGCCCACGATGCCCAGGGGGAGGAGGACCAGGAAGGGGCGCATCCATCGAAGTGAGTTCATGAACATCCTCTTGTCGCCGCAGGTCACTCGTCGTGATCCGTTCTTTCATCTCGTTCGTCGCAGGTCGCTTGGACCACGGACGCGAGGTGGTTGTTGGGGAACGAAACCGCGAAGCGAGCCTTGGCCGCGCGCACGTCCACGAAGCGACGCAGCCCGCACAGCGCTCGAACCCGGGACAGCTCGCGCTCGGCTGCGAACGGGCCGTCGCCGAAGTCCTGGGCGTGCTGGCGAACGTGCGTGAGTGCGTCGGAGAAGCGCTCGCCCTGCAGGGCAGCCCGCATCGACTCGATCAGACGAAGCTCCTGCGCGAGCCGGCTGGGCTCCGCGTCGTCCTCCCGGTCGGGCATCCGGCGCTGCCGTCCGTGCCGCGGATCGTCCTGCGTGCCCTCGCGCGCCGGGCTCGGGCCGCTGTGGTCCTCGCTCGCCTCCGGCACAGACGTCTGGGTCGTCGAGGCCGGTGCCGATGGGCGGGCCATGGCACCGTGGTTGGCGCCGTGGTTGGCGCCTTGGTTGGCCTCGCCGTCGATCGCACGGTCGAGCGCCTGGTCGGGCGCCTGGACACCGTCGTGGGCCTCCCGCCGTGCGGGCGGTGAGGCCGGGACGGTCGACCATACGAGCAGCACGGCCGCAGCCGCGAGCGCGAGAGCTCCGGCGAGCCACGGCCCGCGGCGGGCACGCGTCGGGCGCGACGGCTCGAGAGCGGCGCCAAACCGGGCCCACGCGGCGTCCACGTCGACCGGCGCGTCCACGTCGGCTCGAAACGCCTCGACGAACGCGGAGCCCTCAGCGGTCCACCGGCCCGACTCCCCGGCGCTCACGCGTCCACCTCCACCGGGTCCACGCCCGCTCGCTGCGCGTGAAGGGCTCGCGTACGCCCGGCAGCCTGGGCCCGCGCCACCGCCCGCTCCACCGCCAGACGGGCCGCTCGCAGGCGCGCGTGGGCGGTGTTGACGTTGAGTCCGAACTCGGCCGCGAAGTCCTTGACGCTCATGCCTTCGATCTCGACCATCACGAACGCGCACCGCTTGCCGTCGTCGAGTCCATCCACAGCCGCACCCACCACGGCGGCCCGGGAGCGCAGCTCGAGTCGCTCCTCCGCGCTGGAGCCCACCGCGACGAGCCGATGGTCGTCCAACCGAGCACCATCCTTGCGCCGATGCTCCTTGCGGCGCACGTTGGCGCTCACGCGGCGCGCGACGCCGTACAAGAGCGCCGTGGGCAGCTCAGTCCCCAGTTCGTCTCTGCGTCGGTACAGCACGATGAACACCTCTTGAGCCGCGTCCTCCACCATGGCGGGATCGACCCCAAAACCGCGCACGAGCCGGCAGACGAGCGGGTACCGCTCTCGGAATGTGGTCTCGAAGCCCATCGATGGAGCACCGGGCCGGCGGAGAGGTCATGTCGCGACCCCGGTCCGGTCGTGAAGAAAAGCGACGCGCGTTCAAAACTGGTACCCCGCCCCGAGACGAAGGCTACCCCCGACCGGGCCCAGCACGTGCAGCACGTCGCCGCCCTGCACCACGAACCGGACCGCACCCAGGGAGGCCCGCAGATCCGCCTCACCGCTGACGAACACCTTCGAGCGGAACGTGTAGACAAACATCGCACCGAGCGCGACCGCCCGCCACAGCACCCGGTCCGTGCCGGGCGTCGGGACCCGAAACCCACGTCCGCGTGCGGACCCCAGCTCCACCCCGGCGCGTGCCCGCAGCTCCGCGCGGCGACCGAGCACGAACCGAGGACCGGTCGACAGCGCGCCCGACGTCAGCCGGACGGCCACGCCGGGCACGCCGGGCCCGGTCGAGCGCTGGAACTCGTGCTCGCCGCGAAGCCGCAGCGACCATCGGGGCCAGAGGTACCCGACGCTCCCTCCCAGCGCCGGGGTGGGTCCCGGGAGGACGCCGAGGCTGCCACCGACCTGGACCCCGAGCTCCAGACCGCGCAGCGATTCGTCGGGCGTCGTTGCGGATGGTTCGCGCGGCTGCAGTTCGGGCGCAGGTGCACGCACGGGCGACGGCTCGCCCTCGGCCGGCGGCTCGCCCTCGGCCGGCGGCTCGCCCTCGGCTGGCGGCTCGCCCTCGGCTGGCGGCTCGCCCTCGGCGGGCGGCTCGCCCTCGGCTGGCGGCTCCGCCTCCTCCGGCGACGGCTCGGGTGGCGGCACCGAGGGATCGATGGCCAGCGCGACGGCCAAGGCCACGGCGTCGGCAAGGACCTCGCACGAGGGGTCGAAGAGCTCTCGCTCACTCTCGACGCTCGGGCCCCCGGGGCGCTCGATCCGAAGCCGGAGCCTGTATCCCCCGTGCTGCCGCTCGACGCTCGCGTGCGCCTGCAGGGACCGCGTCGACGCATCACCTCCTGGCTGCAGCCGCGCGACCCGGCCCACGACATCGGCCTGCGAGGGACAGCCGGTCGGCGCGTCCCACTGCACGCGAACGGCGGAATCGACCGAAGCCCCGGCAGGATCGAGGACCGCGAGCAACAAGCCGAGGGCGTGCATGAGCATCGATTGGCGCAGGCGCTATCGAAGCGCGCACTCCCACATCAAAGCATGCGCGCGAGCTGACTCCCACCACCTTGAATGGTGGTGCGCTGCATGTAGAGCGCAAGCCCGGTGATGCCGCCGAGCTCGGCTCCGCCACCGGCTCGGCCGGGGCCGCCATGCACGACCACCGGAAAGACGCACCCGGGGCTGACCGAGGCACCGGCCGACTTCTCGGACGCGACCACCATTCGGCCCAGGAACGGCGCCATCTCGGCGACGGCCTTGGCCGCAAACCCCCGGTCATCGCTGTACAGCGTGGTGACGAGGCTGCCGTGTCCAGCCGCGATGATGGCGGCCGCGGTCTCGACCGCGCCATCGTAGGGCAGCAGGGTCGCGACGGGACCGAAGACCTCGTGCTGGTGGAACGCAGCGTCGGGATTCCTCGCCGCCTCCGCGGTCGCTTCGAGCAAGATGGGCTCGAGGAAGAACCCCTTCGCCCCGCCAAAGTCGGTGCGCTCGGGATCGCCGAGGATCCGTCGGGCGTCGGCCTCGAGTGCGGCCACCCCTTTGCGGGCGTCGTGCAGCTGGGCCAGCGTGGACAGCGGGCCCATGCGCACCCCGTCGTGCTCGGGGTTGCCGGTCTTGTCGGCGACTTCACCCAGCCGCTCGAGCAAGGCCTCGCGCACCGGCTCGAGCAGGCGCTCGGGCACCACGATGCGCCGCGTCGCGGTGCACTTCTGCCCCGCCTTTTGGGTGAGCTCGATGACGCAGTCACGCACCAACAGGTCGAAGAGCTCCGTGCCCGGCTCCACGTCGGGACCCACCACCACCGCGTTGAGGCTGTCGGCCTCCACGTTGACGCGCGCGCCGCTGCGCATCACCGTCTCGTGGGCGCGGATCCGAAGCCCGGTGTTCGCCGATCCGGTGAACGCGATCACGTCTTGCGACTGCACGTGGTCGAGCAGGTCCCCGGCGGAGCCCACCAGCAGCGAGAACGCGCCCTCGGGGACGAGCTTCGAGCCGACGATCAGCTCGCCGATCCTCGCCGCCAGCGCGACGGTGCTGGTCGCAGGCTTGCTGAGCACGGGCATCCCGGCGAGCAGCGAGACCGCCAGCTTGCCGACCAGCCCCCAGGCGGGGAAGTTGAACGCGTTGATGTGCATTGCCACGCCGTGCCGGGGCACCAACACGTCCTGCGCCTTGATCTTCGAGCCGCGCATCAGCTCGACCGGCTCGGAGGCGGAGATCCACGGACCCTCGCCCAGGCTCTTGGCGAGATAGGCATACGCACCGAGCACGCCGGTGGCCCCGTCGACGTCGAACTTGGCGTCGCCGCGGGTGTTGCCGCCGCTGGTCACCGACAGCGAAAGCAGCTCCTCCCGATGCTCGTGCAGCAGCTTGGCCAGCGACTTGAGCATCTCGCCCCGCTCGGGCAGCGACATCGCCCGCAGGTTCTTCCCCCCGACGCTGCGGGCGAACTGCACCGCCTCGGCCAAGGCTCCAACGCTCCGCAGCGTCGCGAGCGTCTCACCGCTCGAAGGGTTGACCACCTCGGTGGGCTCCCCGTCGCCAGAGACCCACGCGCCGCCCAAGTAGCTCTGCAGTTCCTTCATCGCGCGCCCACGCTAGCAGGCGGACGCCGACTCGGGCGGCGGGTTTCCGCACGCACCAGCCCCCTGCGGCGGTGCGAAAGCTCCGCGCTCCGCCACCACGAGGCGCGGGCCACCTCAACCGGCGACCGCAGGGGCGGGCGGAACCGCCGAGGGATCTGCCGCAGGCGCATCCGCCGGCGGCTTGGTCGGTTTCGGCTCGCCCGCCTCGGCCGGCTCGGCTTGGTCCGGTGCCTCCGCGGGCTCGGGCTGTGCCTCGTCTCCGGCGGCCTCGTCCGGCGCCGGAACGCCGGGCTCGGGCTCGGGCTCGGGCTCGGGCTCGTCAGGCGCCGGCGCGCTGCGGGCCTCGATTTCGCTGCGCACGGCACCGACCGCGCGCGCGCGCAGGCTCCCGGTCCGATAGCCCGTCCCGGCTGCGGCCAGGCGGCACTGATCCATCAGCGGCTGCGCTGCGACCCCCGCCAACAGGCTCAGGACCGCCGCCAGCACCACCACCACGCCAACACCGCGGCTGTCGAGCACCTCGACCTCGGTCTCGGGCGGCTTTCGGAAGTACATCGCGACGATGATGCGCAGGTAGTAGGCCGCGCCCACCACCGAGTTCAGCACGCCGGCGACGACCAACCACTGCAGCAGCGGGTCGCCGCTGGTCATGGCAACCCGGAACAGGCCCAGCTTGCCGAAGAAGCCCGCCATCGGCGGCATGCCCATCAGGGACAGCAAGCAGACCGTCATTCCCAGCGCAATGCCCGGGTAGCGACGCGCCATCCCGGCCCATTCGTGCAGGCCGGTGGCCTCGCGCTTGTGCGCACCGTAGAACGCGACGCAGGCGAAGGTTCCCATGGTCGCCAGCGCGTAGGTGATCAGATAGAAGAGCACCGAGGCGACCGCGAGGTCCCCGTTGCCGCGGGACCACGTGAGCTGGTCCACCTCGGTGAGCTGACCGCCGGCCTTGTCGGCGTAGAAGAATGCCGCCGCGATCACGCCGATGAGCAGGTAGCCCACGTGCGCGACCGAGCTGTAGGCCAGCAGGCGCTTGACGTTGTTCTGACGTACCGCCGCCAGGTTGCCCACCGTCATCGTCAGCAGCGCGAGCACGCCGACCACGGTGGCCCACCCGTAGGGATAGTGCACCAGCCGGTGGACCTGCAGCGTGCCGACGAAGAGCTTGAGGATCGCCGCAAAGCCGCCGATCTTGACCCCCGCGGCCATGAACCCGGTCGTGGGCGTGGGCGCGCCGTCGTAGGCGTCGGGCGTCCACATGTGGAAGGGCACCGCGCTCACCTTGAACAGCAGCGCGCACAGGGTGAGCAGGATGCCGGGGATGAGCAGAGCGACCGGCGCAAAGCCGACGATGGCCCGGTCTCGCGCCGCGTCGGCGGCCGCTCCGGTCAAGCGGCCGCTCTCCAGCCCCATGATCTCGTTCATCGCCCCGCCCCACGAGCCCTTCGCGCCCAGCAGCGGGCTGATCCGCTCGGGGAGCTCGGACAGGGACATCGTGCCCGTGGCGCCGTACAGGAGCGCGATCCCCATCACGAGCAGTCCCGAGGCGAACGCGCCCATGATGAAATACTTGAGCGCCGCCTCCGCCGACCGATTGGAGTTCCAGCGCGCCCCGACCATCACGTAGACCGCGATGCTCATCGTCTCGATGCCGAGGAAGACGGCGAGCAGCGAGTTGGCGTGGGCCAGGATCATCACGCCGAACGTCGCGATGAACAGCAGCGCCTCCTGTTCACCGTACTCGAAGCGATGCGAGCGCGCGTAGTCGCCGGCGAAGAGCACGGTTCCGGCGACCACCGCGATGACGGTCGCGTCGAGCAGCAGCGCGAAGTGATCGACGACCAGGAAGCCGGAGAACACCTCGACGCCCGCATCGTAGGCGGGGTCGCCCAGCTGCATGGCGATGGCGATCGTGGCGAACGCGAGACCGGCCAAGGACAACGGTCGCTCGAAGGCCCGCGTCCCGGGGCCCGAGTAGGCGTCGGCCGCCAGATCGAGCAGCGCCCACAGGGCGATGATCATCATGGGCGCCAGGTGCACCAGATCGACCAGCGTCTGAGACCCGCGTCCCAGCGTCGGCGCCGCCTCGGCGGCAGGCGCCAGGAGTGCCAAGAGTACGGCCGTCATCGTGCACCTCCATCGACCGCGTCGGCGGCCATGTCATCGGCGGCCTCATTCGCAGCGGGGGCTGCTGCGCGCGCTTGGGCGGCATCTCGCGCCTTGCGGCGCATCGTGCTGGCCCGGGTGTCGCCGTAGGTCTGGCCGATGACCGCCTCGGGGTCGGCGCAGGCTTCCAAGGCCTCGGTTTCGCCATCCATCAGGACCGGTCGCCCCGCGTTCGACACGAGGATGGACACGCAACGCTTGGCGTTGAACGCCGCGACGGCCGCCTGGGAGGTGGGGTCGATACGGTCGATGAACGGCTTGGGGTAGATCCCCATGCCCACGATGAGCAGGAGCATCGGCAGGAAGCACAGCAGCTCCCGCAGCGAGAGGTCTCGCAGGCCCGCGTTCTCCTCTTGGGTGATCTTGCCGAACATGAGCTTTTGGAACAGGTGCAGCAGGTACACGGCTCCGAGCACCACCCCCGTGGCGGCGAGGATCAACAAGATGGGGATGTCGACGAGCATCAAGCCACCGCCGGTGTAGGTGCCGACCAGAATCAGGAACTCGCCGACGAAGCCGACCAAGCCGGGCAGCCCGGCCGAGCCGAGCATCGCGAGCATGAAGCAGGCGGTGAACCAGGGCATGACCTTGGCCAGCCCGCCGTACTCCGAGAGCAGCCGGGTGTGGCGTCGCTCGTAGAGCATGCCGATCGCCATGAACAGCGCGCCGGTCGTCAGACCGTGGCCGAGGCTCTGCAGCGTGGCGCCGGTCAGCCCCTGCACGCTCCAGCCCGCGATGCCCAGCACGATGAACCCCATGTGGCTGACCGAGGAGTAGGCCACGAGCCGCTTGGCGTCGGTCTGCACCCACGCGACGAGTGCCCCGTAGATGATGCCGATCACGGCGAGGATGGCCAGCAGCTGGGCCCCCTCCCCGGCCGCGAGCGGGAACAGCGGGAAGGCGAAGCGAATCAAGCCGTAGCTTCCCAGCTTGAGCAGCACGCCGGCGAGAATCACCGAACCGGGCGTCGGCGCCTGCGTGTGCGCGTCGGGCAGCCAGGTGTGCACGGGGAACAGCGGCACCTTGATCGCGAAGCTGAGCGCGAACGCCCAGAAGCACCACAGCTGCTGATCGGGGGTGAGCACGACGTTCTGCAGCGCCGTGAGATCGAAGGTCCAGACCCCGTCGCTGGCGTTGTAGTGCTGCACCGCCACGTAGACGATCGCCGCCAGCATCAGCGCCGAGCCGAGCATCGTGTAGAGGAAGAACTTCACCGAAGCGGCGACCCGCTGCTCGCTGCCCCACACGCCGATGATCAGCAGCATCGGCACCAGCATCAGCTCCCAGAAGGTGAAGAACACGATCAGGTCCAACGCGACGAGCGTGCCGATCATGCCCGCCTCGAGCACGAGCATCGCGGCCACGAACTCGGCCCCGCGCTGCTCGATGGTGTTCCACGCCACCAAGATGCACAGCGGCGTCAGCATCGTGGTCAGCAGGATGATCCACAGGCTGAAGCCGTCGACCCCCACGTGATAGTGAATGCCGTACGCCTCGATCCACGGCACGTTCTGTTCGAACTGGTAGCCGGTCGTCGCGGGGTCGAAGCCGCGCAGCAGCGGAATGGAGGCGAAGAACTGCACCAGCGCGAAGCCGATGCCGACGCCCTTGGCCAAGCTCGTCTCCTTTTGGGGGAGGGTCGCGACCACGACCGCACCGACGATGGGCAGGAGGATCAACCAGGTCAGAAGATGATTCATCGGGCACCTCCGCGCTCAGGCGTGGGGCCGCCGGGCACCATCGCCGGTTGCCGCGTCGGGTCCGGTGGACGCACCGGCCCGCTGCGCGCCGGCGCCGGGACATCTTGGACGCGAACGTTTCCGAACCAGAAGGAGGACCAGTCGACGCGAACCCCACCCATCTGCGGGCGGAGGCCGCCGGGGTCCGACCCGTTGAGCACGTTGGGCCCCAGCTGCGCGACCCGTGGGTTGCAGTAGATCGCGCCGAGCACGATCATCGTGCCGAAGGTCAGCATCACCACGTAGCGGCGCAGGCTGCCGTTGTGCCAGATGCGCACGCCGTCTCCGGTGATCTTCACCGTGCTCGCGACCCCGCCGACCCCGAGGTCGTTGATCAGCGCGTCGTCGACGCCGCGCCAGACGACCGTCGACAAGAAGCGCAGCGGGACCAGGATGAAGATGCCGTAGAGCTCGTCGACGAAGTACTTGCCCCGGCTCAGCGTGTACGCGACGCCCAACCGCTTCGCCCATTTCGAGGCCGCCGGCGAGGGTCCGCGCCCATAGAGGCTGTACGCGAAGCCAATCCCCAGCAGCGCCACCAGCACCGATGCGCCCATGAACACGTACTCGGCAGTCGCGCTCACGCCGTGTCCGCTGGGGTCGGCGAACCACATGGGGCTGCCGTCCAGATGGGAGCGCACGCCGATCGCGAACTCGCCCTGATAGGCGTGACTGATCTCGACGACGGGCTCGAGCCACGCGTCGAGCATGTGGGGCAGCGCCTCATGACCTGGCAGCGCGTGTGGGTAGCCCAAGAAGCCACCGAACGTGGCGAGCACCGCGAGCACCACCAGGGGCAGCGACATGATCCAGTACTCCCGGGCGGAGTGTTCCCAGGTGTGGGCATCACCGCGCCACTTGCCCTCGAAGGTGAGGAAGTACAGCCGGAACATGTACAGCGCGGTGCAGCCGGCCGCGAGCATGCCCAGGCCGTAGCCGACGTAGTTGAGCCCCGGGGACCAGGCGCTCGCGTAGGTGTACGCGTGCAGCAGGATCTCGTCCTTGGAGAAGAAGCCCGAGAACAGCGGGACCCCGGCGATCGCCAGGCAGCTGACCAAGAAGGTGGCCGAGGTGACGCCCATCTTCTTGCGCAGGCCCCCCATGGTCCGCACGTCCTGGTTGTGGTGGCAGGCTTCGATGACCGCGCCCGAGCCCAGGAAGAGGCACGCCTTGAAGAATGCGTGCGTCATGACGTGGAACATCGCCGATGCCCACGCGCCCATCCCCACGGCCAGGAACATGTAGCCCAGCTGCGAGACGGTGGAGTACGCCAAGACCTTCTTGATGTCGTTCTGCGTGATCGCGATCGTCGCGGCGAAGAACGCCGTGATGCCGCCGATGAGGGCGATGATCGCCATCGTCAGCGGCGCGAGCGCGAAGAGGAAGTTCAGGCGCACGCACAGGTACACGCCGGCGGTGACCATGGTCGCGGCGTGGATCAAGGCCGAGACCGGGGTCGGGCCAGCCATGGCGTCGGGCAACCAGACGAACAGCGGGATCTGGGCGCTCTTGCCCGTGCAGCCCAAGAACAGGCACAAGGTGGCGGCCGTCGCCGCCGTCAGGCCGAAGACCTTGGTCTCCTCGGCCAGCAGCGGCGTGTCGGCCACCGAGGCGCACGCGCCCCGGATGGCGTCGTAGTCCAGGGAGTTGACGACGGAGTAGAGGATGAGCATCCCCAAGACCACGCCGAAGTCGCCGATCCGGTTGGTGATGAACGCCTTGCGACCGGCGCTGGCCTTGGCTTCGTCGGTGAACCAAAAGCCGATCAGCAGGTAGGAGCACAGGCCCACGCCCTCCCAACCGACGAAGGTCAACACCAGCGACTTGGCCAAGACCAAGATCAGCATCGAGGCCATGAACAGGTTCAGGTACGCGAAGTACCGGTGGTACCCGTCGTCGCTGGCCATGTAGCCGACCGAGAAGATGTGGATCAGCAGGCCGACGCCCGTGATGATCATGCACATCAAGCCCGACAGGTTGTCGAGCATCAGCTCGAAGTACACGATCGTGTCGCCGGAGACGATCCACGGATAGACCTGATCGACGATGCGATGGCCGCCTCGACCGGGGCCGGGAAGGATCTCGCGCAGGTCGCCGGTCTGCAGCAGATGCAGGAAGCCCAGGCCGTGGCCCGGCTGCAGCACCAGCGAGAACACGAAGAAGCACGAGAAGGCGACCGCACCGATCGCGACGAGGTGAGCGCTCTCTTTGCCGATGCGCGCGCCGAACGTGCGCGTGATCAGCCCGCCGAAGAGCAGGTTGAACAGCGCCCCGAACAACGGGAACAGCGGAATCCACAGCAGGGTGTGTTCCATGGTCCGTTCAATCCTTCAGCAGCGTCAGTTGGTCGACGTCCGCGCTGGCGCGCGAGCGGAAGATGCTGACCACGATGGCGAGGCCCACGGCAGCCTCTGCGGCCGCGACCCCGATGACGAACATCGCGAAGACCTGGCCGTCCAAGTCCCCCCAGAGGCGAGAAAAGGCGATGAGCGCCACGTTGGCGCCGTTGAGCATCAGCTCGATGCTCATCAGCATGATGAGCACGTTGCGGCGCACGAGCACGCCGATCGTACCCAAGAGAAAGAGCGCGAAGGCCAGGTACAGCGGAGCGGTGATCGAGACCATCAGTTTCCTCCCTCGTGACCACCGGCCGAGGGCTGCCCAAAGTCCATGGCGGGGTGGGGTTGGCGAACTTCCGCGTCGGACAGCGTGCGTCCGGGGTGTGCGGGGTCATCCTCGTCGTCGATCGGCCCCAACCCCAGGGCGTGCAGTTCGTGCTCGGGAATGTCCGCGGCCATCGCCTCCCGGACCCGCTCGTGGCGCGAGCGCGCGACCACCACCGCCCCGACGACCGCCGCCAGCAGCAGCAGCGAAACGCCCTCGAAGGCGAACAGCGCCGGACCGAACAGCTCTCGCCCGACGGACTCGGCGGTGCCGAAGTCGGGCCCGATGGCGCGCCCGGGGGTCCGGAACTGCCGGGTGATGGTGCCCCACAGAACCCACGTGATGCCCGCGACGAGCACCGCCACCAGCGTGAAGTAGGCCCACCGCCGGGCTCGACCGTCCGTGGGCGCATTGGGGACGCCGCGTTCATCGACGTCGAGCACCATCACGACGAAGACGAACAGCACCATCATGGCGCCGGCGTACACCAGCACCTGGAGCGCGGCGAGGAAGGTCGCGCTCATCATCACGTAGCAGATCGCGACGCAGAAGAACGAGCCGACCAGCCACACCGCGGCCACGACCGGGTTGCGGTGCGAGATGGTAACGCCGGCCGAGAAGACCGCGAGCAGGGCGAAGACGAAGAAGATGTACTCGGCGCCCGAGGTGTGGACGAGGAACTCCCAGATGCCGCGGACCAGCTGGGAGATGACGCCTTCGGCGGGCGTGCTTCCCGGCCAGTCCGCGCCGCCGGGCGCCGCGGGGGCGCAGAGGTGGGCAAGTCGTAGGATCACGAGACTCCGGCCGCCTGGGCGGTGGGCACCGAGGCGTGGCTGTTTTTGACCTTGTCTTCGAACTCTTCGCGAAACTTGGTGATGAACGCCAAGGTCGGCCACGCCGCAGCGTCTCCGAGCGCGCAGATCGTGTTGCCCGCGATGCCGGCGGCGATCGACGCCATGAGTTCGACGTCACCGGTCCGCCCGTGCCCGAACGCGACGCGATGGGCGACCGAGGTGAGCCAACCTGTCCCTTCGCGACAGGGCGTGCACTGGCCGCAGCTCTCGTCGGCGAAGAAGTGCAGGATCCTCCAGGCAGCTTTGGCGATGTCGGTCGTCTCGTCCATCACCACGACCCCGCCCGAGCCCGCCATCGTGCGCAGGCTTCGTCCGCCCCCCAGGTCGAACGCCATCCCCGGCGCCGTCTCCACCTCGCGAATGCGCTCGTCGTTCTGCAGCGCGTCGAACTCGAAGGGAACGTCGAGCTCGTCGGCGGTGAGGACCGGCATCGAGACGCCGCCGGGAATGACCCCTTTGACGGCTCGTCCGCCTCGCATGCCTCCGCAGATCTCGATCAGATCGTTGCCAGTCGCGGTCAGCGGAAGCTCGTACACCCCGGGTTTCTCCACGTGGCCGCAGACCGAGACCAGCCGAAGGCCGCCAGAGCGTCCCACGCCGAGGTCGGCGAACGCTTGGCCGCCGTGCTCGATGATCCACGGCAGGTTCGCGATCGTCTCGACGTTGTTGACGATCGTCGGCTGTCCCCACAGCCCCTTGACGGCCGGGAACGGCGGCTTGAGCCGCGGCCAGCCGCGCCCACCTTCGAGGCTCGAGAGCAGCGCGGTCTCCTCCCCGCAGATGTATGCGCCCAGACCACGGCAGATCGTGATGTCGAGGTCGATGTCCGATCCGAAGATGCCCTCGCCCAGATAGCCCTTGGCGTAGGCTTGGTCGATGGCCTCCTGCAGCACCCGGTACTCCCGCTGCATCTCGCCCCGAATGTAGATGTACGCGTCGCGGACCCGCAGGGACCGAGACGCGATGATCATGCCCTCGATGAGCGTGTGCGGGTTCCAGTGCAGGATGTGGCGGTCCTTGAAGGTGCCCGGCTCCGACTCGTCTGCGTTGACGACCAGGTAGACGGTGGGCGCGTCCTTGGGCACGAACCCCCACTTCACGCCGGTGGGAAAGCCCGCCCCTCCCCGCCCGCGCAGATTGGACGTCTTGACCTCGTCGTGAATCTCCCCGGGCGACATCGTGGTGGCCTTCTTGGCCATCCGATACCCCCCGTGGGTCTCGTAGTGGTCCAGATGCCGCGCCTGGGGGTCATCGAAGTGCTTGCTGATGATCTTGACGTCGAACCAGCCCATGGTGCTTCCCCTCAGCGTCCCAGCTCGGTCGGGACACGACCCTGCTCGAGTGCGTCGAGGATCGCGTCGATCTTCGCTTCGTCGAGGTTTTCGAAATAGAGCGGAATCTCGGGTCTTCCGCGCTCGGCGATCTGCGCGACGGGCCCGTAGCCGCACGCGGCCAGACACTCCACCTCGGAGAGCGTCACGTTGCCGTCGCTCGTCGTCTCCTTGTTTCCGATGCCCAGCCGGGCCTTGCAGCGATCGAAGACGCCGTAGGCGCCCTCGAGCATGCATCCGATGTTGGTGCACACCTGCAGGTGGTAGCGCCCGACGTCTCGGGCGTTGATCATCGTGTAGAAGGTCGCGACCCCGCGCACGTGGGCCGCGGTCACGCCCAGCCGCTGCGCCACCGCGTCGATGACCGCGGCGTCCACGTGCCCAAAGGCTTCTTGGGCCATGTAGAGCGCGCCGAGCGTGAGGGCCTTGCCGGCCGCCCCCTCGGGGAACCGAGACCAACGTTGCTCGATCCACGCCTCGATCTCAGGGGTCAGCTCGGGGGTTGGATGCTTGGGCGTCACGGGTCCTCGGGCTCACGCCAATCGCGGCGGACGTTAGGACGGTGCCTGGCCCGAGTCAACCCGGCGCAGCCCCCCGCGGAGCCGACCGATGCCGGCGGCTCAGCCGCTCGACCCGCGGCCGGAGGAGGCGCGACCGGACAGCTCCAGCACCATGCACACCGCACCGGGCAGCGCCGCGGAGACGGCGAAGTTCTCGCCGCTGCGGACGTCGGGCTCGACCTCGGCCAGCTCGACCGGAGAGAACCCGAGCTTCCCGGCAAAGAAGTCGGTGGCCGTGTTGGTGAGCAGGTAGCAACGCTGGGCGCCCAGCGCCCGGGCGCGACGCAAGACGATGTCTCCGAGCACCCACCCCAGGCCTTGTCCGCGGCGCTGCGGCGCAACGGCCAGACCAAAGAGGTACGCCGCGTTGCCGCAGGTGCACAGGCTGACGCAGCCGTCGACGCCCTTGGGACGTTCGGCCGAGCGAAGCACCAGGGTCTCGACGTCCATCGCCGGCACCACCCGAGGCTGGCCGTAGCCGTCGAGCAGCGACGAGATGGCGGCGGCGTCGTCGTCGCGGGCGAACGTGACGGGATCGCCAAAGCCCATCAGCAGGCTCGGCCCCAGCCCGGAGAAGTCCCCGGAGGACAGCACCACGACGGTGTCGCCGGGGACGGCGCGGTCGAGCACCGCGTCGCGCAACGCGTCGATGTCCCGGTACGCGCGGGCGACGACGCCTCGGGCTTGAATCTTGCTCGCCAGCGCGTCGGGATCCAGGCGCTCGTCGTCGCGCACCCGGTCGGGACGATGCACCGGGGCCACGTAGACCGACGAGGCCGCGTCGAAGCTGCGAACGTAGGCCTCGGAGAACTCCGCTCGCCGCGACGAGCTGCTGCGCGGCTCGAAGCACACGTGCAGCGCCTTGGCTGGGTAGCGCTTGCGCAGCGCGGTCACGGTGAGCTGAACGGCGGTGGGATGATGGGCGAAGTCCTCGACGACCCGCACGCCCGCGGCGATGCCCAGGAGCTCTTGGCGCTTCTTGACCCCGCGGAAGCGGGACACGGCGCTGCGCAGCGCGTCGGCCTGCGCGCCCTCCCTTCGCGCCATGGCGATCGCTGCGAGCACGTTGCCGATGTTGTACGCGCCGGTGAGCTGGGTCGAGAACGCGCCCAGGCTCTGCCCGCGCTCGAACACCTCGAAGCTCGCCCGCTTCACGCTGCCGGGAACCATGACCGCGGTGTAGTCGGCCGCGGTCGGGTCACCGCCCTCGGGCTGCACGCGGTAGGTCAGCACGGTGCACGATGCCTCGGCCGCGATGCCCATCGCCTCGGCATCCTCTTGGTTGACGATCAGATCCTCCTGGACGGTGCGCACGAACTTGCGGAACGTCTCGCGCATCGCCTCGAAGTCCTCGAAGATGTCGACGTGGTCGTACTCGACGCTGGTGAGGATCGCCCGCTGCGGCCGGTAGTGGAGGAACTTGGAGCCCTTGTCGAAGAACGCGGTGTCGTACTCGTCGCCCTCGAGCACGATGGGCCCGCCCTCGCGCAGGGCGGCGCCGGTGCCTAGGTTGAGCGGCACCCCACCGATGAGGTAGGAGGGCCGCAGGTCGCAGGCCTCGAGGAACCACGCGCACAGCGAGGAGGTCGTGGTCTTGCCGTGCGTCCCCGCGACGACCAGGCTGCGACGGCCCGGCAGGAGGCCGCGGGCGAGCATGCTGGGGAAGCTCTCCCGGTCGATCTTCCGGGCCGCGGCGGCGGCGACCTCGGGGTGGTCCGCCTTGCAGATGTTCCCCACCACGACGCAGTCCGGATCCCAGTCGAGGTTTTCGGCGGCAAAGCCCACCATGACCGGGATTCCAGCCGCGGCGAGCTGGTCGGACATCGGCGGATAGATGCCGGTATCCGAGCCGCGGACCTCGTGTCCCTCGGCCTTGAGGAGCTGCGCCAAGGCACCCATGCCCGTGCCGGCCACGCCAATGAGGTGCACCTTCAAGGCGCGCACTATGGACAACGGGTCGGCGTGGGGTCAACCGGGTCTGCGCACGTGCGGTAGACTGGGGGCGGGTGAGTGACTTCGACGACCAGCCCCCCGGCCGGGATTTCGGTGAAGCGCGTCGGCACTATCGACCGAAGGGGAAGCTGCGCTGGCCCGTGGTCGTCGCGGTCGCCCCGACCGCAGGCGGCGCGACCGGCACCGGCACGACCCTGGCGATGACCCATGGTGTCTCGGTCGGCGGCGCGTACATCGAGAGCGATCTGCGGGTCGCTGTCGGCCAGGCCGTTCGGGTTTGGCTCCATCCTCCCGGCCCTCACCCTCCGGGACTCCCCGACGTGCTCAGACTCAGCGCGCAAGTCCGCTGGATCAACGCAATTGGGGCTCGCGGGCTGCCAAAGGGCTTTGGCGTTCAGTTTCGCGCGGTGACGTCGGCCGAAGAAGTGACGCTTCACGCCTATTTTTCGGCCCATCACAAAGTGGTATGAGGTCGGGGTGCAGTCGACACACGAGGATACCGACGCAAACGCACGGCAGGACCGTCGCGGCCGGCCCCGTGTCACGGTCGCGGTTCCGTTCCGGCTCTGCGACCGTCGAGGCCGCGTGCTGCTCAGCGCCCGCACGCTCGACTTGTCGACCGGGGGTGCGCTGCTGCACGGGACCTGCTCGGTCAACGTGGGCGCGGAGGTGCAGGTCGAGATCAGCCGCGGGGCTGCCCGCAACCCGCTCACGCTGACCGCTCAGATCGTGCGGCTGCACGCGCCCAACCCCTCGCTGCCCGCGGCGCCCGGCAACCACGGGGTGGCCGTCCGGTTCAGCAACCTCAGCGCCATCGACGAGACCGTGCTCGCGGGAATCATTCGCGACGCTCGCGGCTGATCCCGGACTTTTGCAGGCGCCGGGCATGAGCCCACAACGTCATCAGCGCCGCGGGCGTCATCCCGGGGATCCGTGAGGCCTGGGCCGTGCTGGTGGGCCGGACCTGCGCGAGTCGCTGCTTGGACTCGGTGCTGAGCCCTTCGAGCGCGGCGTAGTCGAGGTCGGGCGCCAGCGGCAGATCCGTGGCGGCATCGCCCCGCAGCCGCGCCACCTCGGCCCGCATGCGCTCGAGGTAACCGGCGTAGACGTGCTGCGCCCGGGCCCGGTTCTGCTGCCATGGCGGGGCGTCGTCGATCGACCGCTTCTTCGTCAGCGCATCACACAGCTCGTCGATGGCCGCTCGACGGAGGGCCACCCGCTCGAAGCGCGCCTGCGAGATCAGGCCAGCGCCCAGCGCGAGCGCGGACAGGCGCGCGTCTGCGTTGTCCTCTCGCAGCATGATCCGGTACTCCGCGCGCGAGGTGAACATGCGATAGGGCTCGTCGCAGCCCTGCGTGACGAGGTCGTCGACCAGCACCCCGGCGTAGCCCTGATCCCGGCCGACGTGCAGCGGGTCGCGCTCCATCAGCTCCAAAGCCGCGTTGGCCCCGGCGAGCAGGCCTTGAATCCCCGCCTCCTCGTAGCCCGAGGTCCCGTTGACCTGCCCGGCGAAGTACAGGCCGCGATGCGCCTTGCTCGACAGGCGGTGGTCGAGCGCGCGTGCATCGACGGCGTCGTACTCGACCGCGTAGCCGGGCCGAAGCATCGCGGCGCGCTCCAGTCCGGGGATCGTCGCAATGAACGCGGCCTGCACCGGCGCGGGGAGGCTGGTGGAGATCCCGTTGGGGTAGACGCTGTGGGTGTCGAGTCCCTCGGGCTCGAGGAACACCTGGTGCCGGTCGCGGTCGGCGAAGCGCACGACCTTGTCCTCGATCGACGGGCAGTACCGGGGGCCACGGCCTTCGATCTGGCCGCTGTACATCGGCGACGCGTGCAGGTTGGCCTCGATGATCGCGTTGGTCTGCGCGTTGGTCCACGTCAGGTGGCAATGCACCTGCTCGATGAGCGGCGGCGGCGGCTCCACGTCGTCGGGCAGCGTGAAGCGAGGCACTGGGTCCTCGGAGGGCTGGGGCTCGGTGACCGCGTAGTCGATCGTCCGTGCGTCGAGCCGAGCGGGGGTGCCGGTCTTGAGCCGGCTGAGGGCAAAGCCCATCGCGCGCAGGTTGTCGGAGAGCCCGCGCGCGGGCGGCTCCCCCACCCGCCCACCGGGCGTCTTGTCGTGGCCGGTGTGCAGCAGCCCGCCCAAGAACGTGCCGGTGGTGATCACCACCGCGTCGGCCGACACCTCGCTGCCATCGACGAGGCGAACCCCGCGGACGCGGTCGCCGTCCAGGACGACCGCGGCGACCAGACCTTCGATCACCTCGATGCCCCGGTGGGTGGTGAGCGCGTGGCGGGCGAACGCGCCGTACTTCGCCTTGTCGACCTGCACCCGAGTGGACTGGACGGCCGGTCCCTTGGAGCGGTTGAGGACCCGCCCATGAATGCACGTCGCATCGGCGGCGCGCCCCATGAACCCGCCGAGCGCATCGATTTCGCAGACCAGGTGGCCCTTGGCGACGCCGCCGACCGACGGGTTGCAGGGGGTTTGGCCCACCGTGGCAACGGAGCCCGTCACCACGCGCACGGCTGCGCCCACCCGGGCCGCGGCGAAGGCGGCCTCGAGCCCAGCGTGTCCACCTCCGACGACGAGGACGGTCTTGCTTGGCGCTGCGGTCATGGCGAGCGGGGACTATGGACCGAGGTCGGGCGATGCGCCAAGCTCGACCTGCATGGGCCACGCACAGACGCAGGGCGCGGTTGCGATCATCGAGGCGCCCGGGTCCGATCCGCGGCACTTCACGCAGGCCGCCATCGCGCGGCTGGGCGCCGCCTCCGTGGTGATCGCCGACCCGCAGACCCACCCCAACGTGCTGTGGTATGCGGCGCCATCGGCCTCCGTGGAGCTGCGGGCGTGGGATTCCCAGGCCGCCGCGCGAGCCGGGGAGCAGGCCGCCGCTGGAGCGCAGGTGGTCTGCGTGGTGTCCGGCTCGTCCAGCGCTCCAGCGCTCCAGACGCTGCGCGCATCGGGCGTCCCGATCGAAGCGGTGCCGGGCGTCCCTGCGGCGTCGGACCCCAGCGGAGGTCCGCTGAGCGGCCGGCGGATCCTCGTCACGCGTCCGCGGCCCGCCGCGCAGGCCCAGCGCCAGCGCTTCACGGCCCTGGGCGCGGACGCGGTCGCCCTGCCCTGCCTGCGCATCTGCCCGCCCTCGGATCCTGACCCGCTCGACGCGGCGCTGCGGTCGATTCGATCCTTCGACGGGGTGATCCTCTCCAGCCGGCCCGGGGTCGACGCGCTGTTCGAGGGCCTGCTCCGGGTCGGGCTCGACGCGCGAGCGCTGGCCGGCCTGTCGGTCGTCGCAGTCGGTCAGGCAACCGCAACGGCGTGTCTAAAGCACGCGATCTCCCCGGACATCGTGCCGAGCCAGCCCCACTCCGAGGGCATCGTCGAGGCGCTGACCGCTCGGGACCGCCTGGCGGGTCGGTGGCTGCACGTCCGCGCAGAGGACGGACGGGCAACGCTCGACCGCGCGATCTCGAGCGCGGGGGGTGCGTACACCCTGGCTCCGGCCTACCGCACCGATCGTCCCCCGGCCCCGCCCGGGGTCGCCGCATGGCTGCAGGGGGCGGCCCTCGACGTGATCTGCCTGCACAGCGGCCGGACCGGCGAACATCTGCGGCGCACGCTGGACGAGCTCCTCCCCAGCGACCACGCGCTCGCGCGCACGAGTGTCGTCAGCGGAGGGCCCATCACGACCGAAGCCCTGCAGGAGCAGGGCTTCGAGGTTGCAGCGACCGCCTCGTCACCGGGTGACGAGGGCATGGTGGATGCGGTGCTTGGGCTGTTGGCGGCCGATTAGAGCCACTTCTTGATCGCGCCGACCGGGTCGTCGCCCTTGAGCTTGTAGCTCTTGAGGTCGACGTGACAGTCCTTGCACTTCATGCCTTCTTCGACGCCGGCGGCCTTCGCCTTCTTGGCGGCCGCCTTCATGATCTTCTTGACCTCCTTCTGACCGCCGGCTTCGCACGCGGCTTTCACCTTGTCGATCTTGAACGACTTGGCGACACAGGGAGGCGCTTCCTCGCCGTCGGCAGCGTTGGCACTCGATGCAACGAGACCGGCGGTGAAGATGGCAGAGAAGGCAGCAGCGAGAGCGATTTTGTGCGTCATTTGGATCCGATTCCCTGTTTTGGTCTAGAGCGGTGGCCCCTGGGCTAGCGAGCGACGGGGCGTGAACGGTGGTTATTCACCGAAGGGGGTGATTCGTTTCACGGCCTCGACGTGGTTCTTCGAACCCGGCCCTCACCCGCGCTCCGATCCTATCCCAAACGCCGAACTTGGTTTCAGCCAAGTGCGTAGGTCTCCCCACACCCGTGACAGCCAACGGGCCGGTGCCGCACCCAACCCCTAGAAACAACGCGGCTCGATCCGTCCCCGTCGCGGTACCGTAGCGGCCTTGATGGGCCCGGTTCGATCGTGCCTGCAGCTTGGGGTCCAGCTGCGCCCATGGCACGCTCCCGCTCAGGGGCGCCGACCGCTCCACTTCACCCAACGTAGGACTGATCGAATGAAACGACACTCAACGCTTGCCGCCGTGGGGGGCATCGCCCTACTCGCCGCAGCATCCATGACCTTCGGGTCCCAAGACGTGGTCGCGGCCGACCATACTGACGCTCCGGGATCCTCGGCTGACTCTGCTGCTGACATCGCCGACTTCTACGCGTGGCACACCGACGACGGGAAAGTTGTCGCCATCCTCACCTTCGCGCCACTCCAGGGTGCGGATGCCGAGGCGCAGTATGACCGCGACGTGCTCTACACCGTGCACATCGACAACACGGCCGCCGCGGGTGGACTGACGACGCCGCTGGCGCCGCTTCCGAGCGACAACGCCAACGACAACGAGTCGGACATTCAGATCAACGTTCGCTTTGGCCAGGACGGCAACAATGACTGGGGCGTCCAGATCGAAAACCTGCCCGGCGTCGCCGATACGCTCGAGGGCCCCGTTGGCATGATGCTCGACGGTGGTGAGGGCAACCTGGTGCAAGCGGGTACCTACGACGACCCGTTCTTCTTCGACCTCAACGGTTTCCAGACCACGCTCGCCTACGCGGCAGACGACGACAACGACGACGATCCGAAGACGCCGGACTTCGACCTCGCCTTCGGCAGCCTCGCTGCCTTCCCCAAGATCTCGCCGGCCCCCGACGCGCTGATGGGCACGAACGTGCACGCGATCATTCTCGAGTTCGACACCGAGATCGCACTCAACGGCAACCCCGATGGGCTGCTTCAGCTCTGGGCCACCACCAGCCGGATCTCGAAATAGCCGGAAAGGGAGACTGACATGAACTTCAAAGATCTCACCCTTCCCTGCTTCGCAGCCGCGCTCGCCCTGTCCACCGCATGCGTCATCGACGATGGCGGCGCGGACACCGACACGGATGCAGACACTGCGAATACTGAAACCAACCCGACGAATCCGAGCGACCCGACGAACCCGTCGGATCCCAGCAACCCGACGAACCCGACGGACCCCGACACCACCGCCACGGAAACCGGTCCAACGACGGACACGGACACGGACACGGATACCGGGACCGACACCGACGGCGAGACCGACACCGACGAGGTGGAGGGCTTCGACTTCCGTGACGATCCACCTTCGGCGTACGCGCAGGTCGACCGTCAGGGATTCCCGGCCGTCAACACGGCGCTGATCCTTCCAGACAACGATGATGCATACAACGAGGCAGCGCCGACGGACGACGTTGCGGGGACTTTCTTGAGCGATGTGGAAGCATCGCTCGACTTCCTGCACCTGGGGACCGGGAGTGCTGGCAACGGGCTCGACGATGAGCTTGCCGCCGCTGCGCCAGCTATCGGCAACCCAGCGCTCTGCGTTCCCCCACTAGGTACGAACGACAACTGCGTCTCTCAAGCAGGTCCCTACATCTTCCCCGATGTGATTCAGATCGACACCACGGCAGTCTCGGCGTTCCCGAACGGTCGTGACCTGCCCACACCGGTCGTCGACATCATCCTGGCCGTGGTGCTCCTGGACGTCTTGGACAACGCTGGGAACTTCAACGCTGCGCTCAACGCGTTCGCGGAGCTCAACAACGAGACCGGGCTGTCGCAGTCGGGCAACGACCTCGATTTCCCCGGGACGTTCCCCTACCTCGCGCCTGCTCACTAGTCGGTTCGGTTCGAGCGCGCGAGGCCTCGCGTGTCTTTTGTTTCGTTGAAGACCAAGCCCATGCCCATGCGTTCTTTCCTCTTCGCTATCGTCTCGGTGAGCGTCCTCGCCGGATGTGAGAAGCCCGCCCCGGTCGCGGAGACCGCATCTGCCCGTCCTGTCGCCGAGGACAAGAAGGCGACAACAAACTCCGCTGCAAACCAGGCCCACAAACCGCAGTCGAAGAAGAAGGCCAAGAAGCCCAAGCGCAAGACGAAAGCCCAGCTCGACAGCGAGCGGAAGACGTTCGCCGCCGAGCTCGCCCAACTCGACAAGGACATCGCCAGCGTCGAGCGACTCACCGTCAAGGCGCCGACGAACCGCCTGAACTACGAGCGGACAGCAGCGTTTCTCATGCAGCGCGCCCGCTTGACCGGTTCGTACGAGGACTACGCGAAGGCCGAAACGGCGGTCGCACACGCGTTCGAATACAAGCCAGCGTCACCGACGTTCATGCTCCGGTCCAAGCTGCACTACACCCTGCATCGCCTTCCGGAAGCGCGGGCCGACTTCGAAGCCGCGAAGCCGACGGCGGACCGCTCCCCGGGCGGCGTCTCGAGCCTCGAAGCGTTCGAGGCCAACCTTGCGATGCAGGCCGGCGACGAGAAGACTGCCCGCAAGCACTTCGAAGCCTCCTTGGCGGCGAAGCGGACGACCTCCAGCCTCTCCTCGGCCGCCGTCTTCTACTGGAAGACCGGTGACTTCGATCGCGCCGAAGCCCTCTTTCGCGAGGCCCTGGGCGCCTACCACGGCAAGCCGATGGAGCCGCGCGCGTGGATGCATCTGAACCTTGGGCTGCTCGACCTGGACCGGGGCCGCTACGAGGACGCGCTCGCGCACTACCGCGAGGCCGAAACCTTCATGAAGGGGTTCTGGCTGATCGACGAACACATCGCCGAGATCCTCACCCTCGAGGGCAAGACCGAAGAGGCCAAGGCGCTGTACCTCGACATCATCGAGCGCACCC
The DNA here is from genome assembly GCA_963761755.1 of uncultured bacterium. GTDB lineage: Bacteria > Myxococcota_A > Polyangia > Nannocystales > Nannocystaceae > CAJXVA01. Next base: position 67,001 of record CAVXIC010000008.1, on the reverse strand, counting down.
ACAATCCGGAGTTCATGGACGCGATGGCGGGCATCCTGTTCGAGGCCGGCAAGGACGAGGAGGCGAAGACCTACGTCCAGATGGCCCGCAAGCGCTACGAGGAGCAGACCGCCAAGTACCCCGAGGCGGCCTACGGTCACGCGCTGGGGCACTACCTCGAGTTCGGAGACGACCCCGCCTTCGTGTTGGAGTTGGCCCAGAAGAACTACGACCTCAGGCCCAACGCGGAGGCGGCCACGATGCTCGCACAGGCGCAGCTGAAGGCCGGGGACGCCAAGGCTGCCCAGAAGGCGCTCGCTCCGATTCTGAAGACGGCCTTCAAGTCGGCGGAGCTGTACTCCACCGCGGCGCAGGTTCAGTCCGAGTTGGGCAAGGACGAGAAAGCCCAGGCCTTGCTGAAGAAGGCTCAGGCGATCGACCCGACGGCGTCACTCGACGGCGCGGCGCAGAACGCCGAACCTGAGTGAATCGATGGCGCGTACGCGGATGCGAAGAGGCACCCGGGCGCGCGCCAAGATCACATCTTCTTGCACTTGCCGCCGGCCTTGGCCAAGCCGGCCTGCCGCAGGTCATGTCCCGTAGGGCCATCGCCGAGCAGCTTGCGTTTGGCCTCGCCGTGGCCGGGGCCGAGGATGTCGCGGAGGTAGGCTTCGTACTCGAAGGTGTCGGAGTGTTCTTCGGTGTGGCACTCGCCGGCGCACAGCTCGGCGGGGGCTTCGAGCTTGATCAGGCTCATGTCGTCGCCGCCGTCTTCGGCGTGTAGGCTCCCCGGTCCGTGGCAGACCTCGCACTGGACGTCGATCAGGCCCTCGTTTTCGACGACCTCTGAGCCTCCGGGCTTGCGGAAGCCGGTGACGTGGCACCCGACGCAGCTGAGGTCGAACTGCTTGTTGTCGACGACCAGCGTCTCGTAGGCGCTGGCGTGCACGGTGGTCTCCCAGAACTCGACGGCTTCCTCGTGGCAGTCCGCGCAGGACTCGATTCCCGCGTAGCCCGACTCGCCCTTCTTGGGCTCGGGCGGCTTGACGCCGGTGAAGCGCGCCTTGTTTTGATCGGCCACCTTCTGGTCGTAGCCGGCCAGCGCCTGCTTGGCGCCCGCGTCGACCGGCAGCTTGCACGTGACCTTGACCTGGTCGAAGACACCGACCACCGCGCCTTCGACTCCGCCCTCGAGCTGCGCCTGCAGGCGGTCGCGTTCGGCCTGCAGGTTGGCGATGAAGGCCGCGTCTGCGTCCGGGTCCGCCTTGAACTTGGCGAGACGTTCGTCGACCCGGGCCAGGTCGGCGTTGAGCACGGACTTCGGCGGGGTGACCTCCCACGCCGACACCCCCGGCACGCTCGGGTTGGCGACGTCGACGGAGAGCACCAGCTCGGTCACGGTCTGCAGCTGCGTCCCGGGCTCGAGCACGTAGGTGCCGTCGACCCGCGCCGCCGGCGATCCGACCCGCTCCCGCTCGGCGCCCTCCGGTCGCGCGACGACGACCAGATCGATGCCGCCTCCGACCAAGGTCTCGGCGAACGGGCGCCCGCCCTGGGCCATCACGACGGTGAAGTCTGCCCCGGCCTCGCGCATCGCCGCGGTGGCCTTCTTGGCCGACGCCACCGGGTCGCCCACGGTCCCCAGCGCGGCGGCGCCGGGCAGCGCCGGGTCCACGACGGTCGTCACGCCTACCTTCCAGGTGATGCCGTGGTCGGTGAGCGCCACCACCTTATGGGGCGGCAGCGCCGGTGCCTTGGCGTCGGTCGGGAGCGTGACGTTGGCGGCCACCCGCGGCAGCTCGAAGCTCGACAGCGGCGACAGGCCATCGGGAGACACGACGTCGGTGGGCCCGATCCCGCTGACCAGGCCTGCGCCGAGCGCCGAGAAGCGCTCATGCAGCATCGCTGCGCGGTCGCGGGCTTGGATCCACGCGGCGTCGTCCTCCGGCCAGTACGGCCCATCCTCTTCGGGGAAGAGGAAGGAGCCTGGCTCGAGCACGAGGCGGTTGGTCGGGGTGCTCGCCGCGTCGATGTAGCCGAAGGCGTACTGCATGCCGCCCAGCGGCTCGGTCGTGCAGCCGCACGGAGCGATGGTCCCTGCGACCTGTCCGAACGCGAACAGGTGGAACTCCGCCCGCTCCGCCTTCGCAGGCGGCTTGGGGTCGGCCGGCGTGCCGGCGGTGCTGCCCGGCTTGCTCGAGCTTCCACCGCAGGTCGCACCGGCCGCAGCCATCACGCACAGGCTCACGAAGGCGCCGGTCGCCCAGCGCGAGGGATTTCGGGAGTGCGGCACGCCCGAAAGTTGCCTGATTTGCCGCCGAGCGCAACCGCTCCGGGCCCGCGCCTACTCCTCGGCGGGTTCCTCGCCCTCGCCCGGCGCGTCCTCGCCCGGCGCGTCCTCGCCCGCGGGCTCCTCGCCCTCGGCATTCTCCTCGCCCGCCGCTGGTTCCTCGCCCGCGCCTGGGTCGTCCCCGTCCGACTCGCCCTTCCCGGCCTCTTCGTCCCCGACCGCGTCGTCCTTGGCCGCCGGAGGTGCCGCCGGTGGGCTGTCGACGTCCTCGCGCTCGCGCTGGTTGACGACGAACGCAGCCAGCGCGTCGATGTCTTCGTCGCTGAGCTTGTCGGCAAACTTGGGCATCGCCGCGTAGTCGCCGAACAGATCGCCCTGTGAGCTGTCGCGAATCACCCGCGCAACCCAGGCCTGACTCCCGTGCCCGTGCAGGTTGGGCGCATCGGCCTCCTCGCCGGCCTCGATCTCGTGGCAGGCGTTGCACTCCAGATCGTCTTCCCACAGCGCCGCACCCTTCTTGGCCAGCGCCGCGTCCACCGTCATCCCAGGATCCCCCTGCAGCTCGAGGAGATACTCGACGACCGCGTCGAGCTTCTCCTGCGCGAGGTCCTCTTCGGGATACGCATCCATCTCGTCCTTCATCTTGGTGTTGCCGAAGAAGCGAGGATCATTGGCGTTGCGGACCAGCGCCGCGAGCCAGGCGCGCGAGGAGTAGTCCTCGAGCGAGGGGCCTTCATCGCCGCCGAGTCCGCCCAGCGCGTGACAGCCCTGACAGTGCTCCTTGTAGAGCATCTTGGTCCGGTACTGCGGGTCGTTGAAGAAGACCGCCGGTCCACCCAGCGGCACCACCCCCATCTTCGCGTAGGCGCGCGCCTCCTGGGCGGACGTCTCGGTCGCCGCGAGCGACTTTTGGAACTCCTCGTCCTTCGCGTCCGACTGAATGCCGTAGGCGGTCAACCCCACGGTGGCGGTCATCAAGGCCGCCATGCCGCCGAGCACCACGAAGCGGCCCAGCTTGCCCATGACCTTGTCGAGGAACGGAGCCAGCACCAAGAACGTGACCGCGGCGCCGGGGATCACCATCGTGGCGACCGGCTCCATCGGCCCCTCGAAGAACATCCGCAGCTTGTACAGGAACAGGAAGTACCACTCGGGCCGCGCCTGGAAGTTCTCCGTCGGGTCCGCCGGCCCGAGCAGCTCCGCGCCGTGGCTGTTCATCGTCAGCGCGACGATGAGGCCCGCGACCGCGGCCATCGCCAACACGTCGAGAAACGCCTGGGCGGGGAAGTAGCGCTGGGTCGTCTTGTGGGCGTCGGCATCGGACATGCCGTCGGGCGCCGGAAGCCCATGCTGGGCCCGCTGCCGCGAGATCAACCAGATCAGGCCACCGAACGCGACCGGAAGCACGAACACGTGCAGCGCGTACAGCCGCAGGATGCTCAGGTTGCCCGCGTCGGATCCACCCTGCACCAGCGTGCGAATGATGCCGCCGCCGGGCGTCTGCTCGGCGATGGACAGCTCGACCAAGATCCCCCAGTAGCCGGCTTGATCCCACGGCAGCGGGTTGCCGGTCAGCCCGAACGCAAGGCCGACGCCGAGCAGGCCGATGCCCGCCCACCACGTGACCTCCCGCGGCGCTTGGTAGACGCGATGGAGCACCATCTGTCCCAGCCACAGACCAATGACCACGATCAACACCGAGGTGCCGTGGTAGTGCAGCCCGCGAACGAACCAGCCCATGGTGACCTGGTCCTGAATGTAGGCCGTCGAGGCCCACGCGTCGGTGGCCGAGGGGCTGTAGTACGTCGCCAGCGCGATGCCGAGCACCGCCTGCTGGACGAACAAGAACGTGATGACCGCCGGAAACACGTGCCGCAGGCGCACGCCACCGTGCACCAACCGGTCGCGGTAGGCCTCCCAGGACGACACGAGGCCCAGACGGTCTTCGACCGCGTCGACGAGGTTGTCGAGCATGCTCATGCGATCGGCTCCTTGCCTTCGACGCCCTGCTTGAAGCGCTGGTAGCGAATCTGCACCAAGTTCTCCTCCACCTTGGTCTCGAGCATGTCCATCGCCCGCGGCGAGGGTCCTTCTTCGACCCCGCCTTCGATGGTGAACCAGGAGTTGTGACACGCGCAGAGGAACTTGCGCTTCTCGGGCACGTAGTCGATCCCGCAGCCCAGGTGCGGGCAGACGGTGGAGAACGCGACCAGCTCATCGCCCTGCGCCAGCACCCACGCCGACCCGACCTTGACCTGCACCACCCGGTTCCACGCATCCACCCGGTCGGCGTACACGTCGACCTTCACCGGATCCTCCCCGAACGTCGTCGTCCCCCCGACCGGGATGAACTCGTCCGCGCCGCTGGTGGTCGCGTTGCCCAGCGGGTACGCCAGCATCGCGGCCGCAGGCCCCAGGGCCGCCCCCGCGAGCCCCACGCCCACCGCCGCGAACCCGATGCTCAAGAATCCGCGCCGGCCTTCACCGGCGGCTCCCTCATTGTCTTGGTCGTGTGCCATCGCGTGCCGACGCCGCCATCGTATCGAGGCTTCGTCCGCAAGACTACGCCGACATGGCCCTCGCGTTACAGACGTAAGCCCCGGCTACTGCACGGTCTGGCAGCACAGCGTGTACGGATCGTCCGGCTCCGCCTCGCCGATCGCGGTGCCGACCGAGGGCTGGCACGAGGTGTTGCTGACGGAGGGCGTGCCGAACTCCGCCGAGCTGACGGTGAATGCGGTCGTCGTCGGGCCCTGCGTGCAGGCGGTTCCGATGGTCCTCGACCACGCGCCCTGGACCCCTCCGTCGCAGGTGTTGGTCGGCGAGAATCGGACCGACCCGCTGCAGACGCCGGTCGGATTGCCACACGTGCACGTGGCACAGTTCCGGGTGTCGTCCACGGATCCGTGGCGAACGAACCGGTCGGCGTAGTCGCCCGCCGGACAGTCGAGGTCACCGGTTTGCCAGACGCACAGCCGGGACTCGAACGCCTCGGGTGGCTCTGGAAGGCAGCGCAGGCCTGGATTGCAGGCGCCTTCCTGGGCCATGCCGCCGCCGCACACGGTGCTCTGGGTGTTCCAGGTTGCGGTGGGCACGTCGGACGTGCCGCTGGGCGTGCAGCTGCCTCCGCGACACGCCCGGGTTCGGGAATCGACCAATACCGTCCCGCGGACTGGTTTACCGCGGACGCGCAGGTCCCCGCGGCAGAGATCGAGTACGTCTGATCGGGCGCGCCGCCACAGCTCGAAGTCGTCCCGTGGTACTCGAGCGAGAGCGTCGCGCAGTTGACGTTCGTCGCTGTGCCGCACTCGCAGTCGCACTCGGCCGGGGCCGCCTGCAGGTCGTCGTTGGCCGAGAATGCGGGCTCGGGGTACTCCGCTGGGCAGCTGGGGGCGCTGTCGGAGGTCGGGGTCTCGGCCCAGATGACCGGGCCGGCCCAGCCCGGGGGGGCTTCGGTGACGCACACACTGCCCGCACCGCACGCGGTGGGTCCGGTCTCGGTGTCCGAGGTTGTGGTGTCGGTGGTGTCGGGGTCGGTGCTCAGGGACGTGGTCGGGCCCGTGGTCACCGCGGTGGTCGCGGCGGAGGTCGAGTTCGAGGTGGGGTCGGTCTGCGCGCCGGTGGAGGGGCCCGCGCTGGAGCTCTCGGTGCTTTGGTCCTCGTTCTCGACGAGCTCTGGGTTGGGCACGAGGCAGGCCGCGGTGGCCATCGCGCCGGCCACCACAGAAGCGGCCGCCACCATCCGAGTTCCAAGTCGCATGGCCCGAGGATCGCAGAAAGGTGCGCCCTCGCCAAACGCGATCATCGATCGGGGGACGGGTCGCGGCTCGGCGCGTCCTCGTGATCGGGCGCGATCACCCACACCCCGCGCAGCTGGGAGAGATCGAAGGCGGTGCCCTCGGCGTCGCCACAGGGCGCCACGCGCAGATGGCTGCGGCCTGTGGGCCCAGCGAGCTCGACCGCGATGAGCAGGTCCCCCCGCGCCCGCAGCTGCAGCGCCAGCGCGGCGAAGGTGCACGGTCCGCGCTGGGGAGGGCCCTCGAGATGACGGTGCACGAAGGACTCGCCCCACGACCCCAGCAGCTCCGCGTAGACGGTGTCGAAACCCGGGACGACGACCGACTGGAACAAGAAGTACGCCCGCAGCTCCTGGGTGGAGAACACCCGCACGTCGTCGATGGACAGCTGGCGGTAGCGTTGCTCGAGGCGCGTGGCGAGCCGACCATCGACCACTTCGGCCACGACCCGCGGGCGGGGCCCCTGCGAGCCGCTGCGCATGTCCAGCAGCTGCTCGAGCTTGAGCAACGCGGTCGCGGTGCGCTTGTCGGCACTCTCGGTGTCCGAGGCGACGAAGATGATGGCGTCGAGCTCGCCGACGTGGCCGAAGCCCGCCGGCAGGTCGACGAGGTTCCGGCTGGCCATCGCGTCGGCGACGCACAGATGCATCGCGCTCACGCCGGTCGCGCCTTCGCGGTCGAGCGAGACCGCGATGATTCCGTCCACCCCGCGCTCGAACACGCCGTGCCGGCCGTGCATGAACCCACGCTTGACCAGCTCGCTGTGGGCGTCGAGCGCCGCGAGTGCGTCCGTGCGGGCCTGCGGATTCTCCACCAGCACCAAGACCTCGCCGCCGGGATCGCTGCGGAACAGCTCCTCCAGCATGTAGATCGATCCAGGCCGAAAGCCGCAGACCAAGATGCGGGTGGTCTTGCGCCGATGGGTGCGCGCCAGGGTGGGCAGCGACATCCCCTCGGCGTCCTTCGGCACAGTCGCGGGCACCGGCGTCGCGGGCAGCTCGGCCGCGATGGACCAGATCGACGCGAACCGATCGGCGATGCCGACGAACCCGCGGATCCTGCCGCCGACGTCGTCGCGTTCGGGGTTGATCACCACGTCGAACTCGCGCTCACCGGGCTTGGCGTCGCGCTCGACCAGCAGCCCGACCGGGATGACCCGACCGCCGTCCCGGGTCCGGGCCAGCCCGCGCTCCAGCAGGGCGTCCATCGCAGCGGTCGCCGAGGTGCCCAGGTCCGGGGGCTGGGCCATCGAGAAGCCCAGCCCCGCGGCGTCGAAGAAGCAGGTGTAGATCTCGTGGCCGCGGCTGGTCAGCAGCTCCTCGAGCAGCTGCCCCAACCCCGGACGCCGCACGACCGAGGCGATGAACAGCGCCAGCAGCTTCTCGGTGGGCACCACGAACCCCCGGAAGCTCGACACGCCGGTGGCCAGCGCCGACTGGGCGGCCGACACGTTGCTCTCGTCGAGCACCTCGGCGATCAGCACCCGCTTGCGCTGCATCATCCGGTGGGCCTCGGCCGCTTCGCGCTCCCGCACGTGCTCGACCAGGGTCACCATCGTTCGAATCGTCTCCGCGTCCGCGTTCACGTCGTCCTGATCGGCGAGCAGCACGATCCGCTTGGCGAGCAGAAGATCGGCGCGGCGAATGAGCTCCTCCTCGTCCTCGGGTCGCTGGCGGTAGACGATCCGCGACAGCTCGGGCTGGCGCAGGAAATCCGGCGGATCGAAGTCGTCGCCGACGACCAGGTAGCGGGTGCCCAGCAGGCCCCGCCGCCGCAGGTCCTTGAACCACTGCGCGGAGAGCAGCGGCTCCTCGGAGGGCACGAGTTTCCGGTAGTAGCGCATCAGCTCGTGCAGCAGTCGGCGCGTCGAGGGCCGGATGTTGACCACCACCGTGTGGCCACGCAGGCCCGGCGGGCGCAGCCGCGTCAGCTCGATCAGCTCGTGCACGACGTCGGTCCCCAGCCCGATGAGGAAGGACACCAAGAACAGCCCAAACACCGTGAGCAGCAGGCTGATGAGCACCACCGGCAGCGCGTTGGGGCTCGAGAGCATGTTGCCCGGGTCCTGCACCTGCCGGAAGGACCACCACAGCAGGGCCAAGAAGGAGTGGTCCTTCGCGTCGACCAGCCCGTCGCCGTTGACGTCGCCTGGCCCGTCGCTGAGGTAGTACAGCAGCACCGCGCCCGCGAACGAGAGCACCGCGACCACGAAGCCCATCAACACCAGCTGACGGGCGCGCTCGCGACGGGCGAGGATGCCCAGCAGGTCCCGCACCAGCGGCGCCCAGTAGCCCAGCAGCAGCAGCATCCGGGTCAGCCGAAAGACCCGCAGCCACCGCGCGCCGACGGCCCCCACCGGCAGCGGCAAGAAGGACATCAGCGCGATGCCATCGATCACCAGCAAGGCCACCGCGGCCCACCGTCGCCGCACCCCGTAGTACGGCGCGTCGACCCCCTCGCCGGTGGCCGCGCCCAGGCGATCCGAGGGCAAGGCCTTGTGCGGGTCGACCACCACCGTGAACACGCGCAGCACGACCTCGGTGCCGAACAGGGCCAAGAAGAGCGCATCGAGGTCGCTGACCCACGGAGCCGGAACCAGGCTCGCGATGATGGCGACCGAGAGGACCAGCCGCACCCAGAACTGCTCGAGAAAGACCTCGACCGCGACCGCCTGCGCCCGCAGACGCGTACCCGCCCGCTGGGTGGCCTGCTCGCTCACGCGCCGGAGGCTACCACGCCACAGCGCCTCCGCAGCCGGCCCGTGCTAGCCTCCCGGCCGTCTACGGAAGACCACGCGCATGACCATCAAGACTCGTACCGAGACCGACAGCATGGGCCCGATCGAGGTCCAAAGTGACCGCTACTGGGGCGCCCAGACCGAGCGTTCGCTGCACCACTTCGACATCGGCAACGACACCTTTCCCCGGCCAATGATCCGGGCGCTGGGCATCCTCAAGAAGGCCGCGGCGCTGACCAACGGCGAGCTGGGCATGCTCGAGTCGAACCTCGTGGAGCTCATCGTCGAGGCCGCCGACGAGGTGATCGAGGGCAAGCTCGACGCGCACTTCCCCCTGCGGGTGTGGCAGACCGGCAGCGGCACCCAGACCAACATGAACACCAACGAGGTCATCTCCAACCGCGCCATCGAGATGGCCGGCGGGGAGATGGGGAGCAAGGACCCGGTCCACCCCAACGACCACGTCAACCGGGGGCAGTCGAGCAACGACACCTTCCCCACCGCGATGCACATCGCCGCCGCCTGGCAGACCGTTCGGCACCTGCAGCCGCACGTCAAAGCTCTGCGCGACGTCCTCGACCGCAAGGCCAAGGACTTCGCCGACATCACCAAGACCGGCCGGACCCACCTCCAAGACGCCACCCCGATCACGCTCGGCCAGGAGATCTCGGGCTGGGTCGACCAGCTCGACCACGCGATGGCCGCGATCGAGGCCTCGCTGGGCGACGTGTACGAGCTCGCCCTGGGCGGCACCGCCGTCGGCACCGGGCTCAACACCCACCCCGACTACGCCGTCGCGTCGGCCCAGCACATCGCCACGCTCACCGCCCTGCCCTTCGTCACCGCACCCAACAAGTTCGCGGCGCTCGCGGCCCACGACGCGCTGGTCCGACTGCACGGCAGCTACAAGATGTTGGCCGCCAGCCTCAACAAGATCGCCAACGACGTCCGATGGCTGGCCTCGGGACCCCGCTGCGGCATCGGTGAGATCATCATCCCCGCCAACGAGCCGGGCTCTTCGATCATGCCCGGCAAGGTCAACCCCACGCAGTCTGAGGCGATGACCATGGTCTGCGCGCAGGTGATGGGCAACGACGTCGCGGTCAACATTGGGGGCATGAGCGGCAACTTCGAGCTCAACGTCTTCAAGCCGCTGATGATCCACAACGTGCTGCACAGCGCCTTGATCCTCGGAGACGCCTGCCACAACTTCCGGCGCTTCTGCGCCGACGGCATCGAGCCCAACCGCGAGCGCATCGAGGAGAACCTCGCCAAGAGCCTCATGCTCGTCACCGCGCTCAACCCCCACATCGGTTACGACGCCGCGGCCAAGATCGCGAAGAAGGCCTACACCGACGGGACGACGCTCAAGGCGGCCGCGATCGCCTTGGACCTGCTGACCGAGGAGCAGTTCGACCAGTGGGTGGTCCCCAGCGAGATGACGGGGCCCAAGGCCTGAGCACCCTCGCGCAGCGCCTGCCCGCGGTCCTCGCCCAGGCGTGCGCGCGCTTCGACGATGACGTCACGCGGCTGGCCGCGGGTCCTCTCACGCCCGAGACGTTCGCGGTGGGTATCCGCGAGGCGACCGGGCGCCTGCGGGCCCCGCTGGAGGACGCGGCGCAGCAGGCGGCTCGGTCGGGCGAGGACGAGCTGCCCAGCGCCGTGCGGCGCGGCCGAGCCCAGGTGGACGCCGCGCTGCGCGAGGTCCTGGGCTCGGCGCTGCTGCTCGCCCAGCTCGGCGAGAGCGAGCGGGGCCCTGTCCTGGCGGCCCGCCGCGCCTTCGAGGACGCCGGGGCCCGACTCGATGCGCCTCGGCGACGGAAGCTCGCTGCGATCGATGAGGCCCTGGCCGAGCGGACCGACGCCTTCGCCGACCACCTCGCGGCGGGCCCCACCCCGTCGCGGGTGCGGGCGCGTCTGGCCCAAGAGGCGCACGCCTCCACCCGCGAGGACCTGTGGAGCGCCCTGCATCATCACGCCGCCGACGCGGCGCCCCTGTGTCTGGACATCCTGCGGCTGCGGCGGGCGCGTGCCCGCGCGATCGGCTTCGCGTCCTTCGCCGCTTGGGTCGACCGGGACGCGGCCTTCGCGGGTCATCGCGACGCGTGGCTGACCGCGATGGCACGGGCCGCGCGCTCGAGGGCCGACGCGGCGCAGCGGCCCGCCCCCTGGAATCGGCACCGCCCGACCGATCCGGCCCCATCCGAGCCCCTGCTCGCGCCCCGCGACGCCGTCGCGTCGGCGCTGCTCCGTGCACTCGAAGCGCTCGCGCCTGGGGCACGCGTCGTCCTGGACCTGGAACCCCGACCCACGAAGCGAGCGGGCGCGTGGACCTACCGCGGCCGCGGCGGTCCGCCAAGCGTCACGATCTGCGCCTCGCTGCCTCCGGTGCTCCGCGTCGCCGAGCTTCGCTCCCTCCTGCACGAGGCCGGCCACGCCGCCGAGGCGCTGATGACCCCCGGGGACACCGCGCATCCCGCCGACGCCATCGAGCTCGCCTCGACCGGTCTCGAGCCCTTCGCGTGGAGCGAGGCGGCGCTGCGCGAGCTGGGCATCGTCGAGGTGGACTCCGCCGCGCTGGCCAAGGACCGCCTCCGGCGTCTCGGCGCGCCCGCCCTCCATCAGATCGCGCTGGCGAGAGCCGACCAGGCCCTGCACGCCGACTTCGATCCCGACCGCGACGGGTCTCCGGTTCCGTGGGCCCGGCGCGTGCTCGAATCGGTCGAAGGTGCGCAGCGCGACCCCAGGGACGCCGCGATCGGCCTGCACCTGCACCTGTTCGGCCGACCGCGAGGGTACGCCGGGCGCTACGCCGCCTACCCCCTGGGCGATGCCCTCGCGCTGCATCTGGCTGCGGGGCACGGCGACCAGAGCATCCAGGACGCGCTACGCCAGCGAGCCCACCATCTGTGGACCGCCGCGGGCCTGCGCGACCCGCTGCGCGCCATCGAGCGCCTCAGCGGCCGCGTCCCCGGGCCCGGCGCCTTCGTTCGAATCGCCCGGCGGTGAGCCCGCCTCGGGTGGGGCCAGGGCAGCCATTTTCTCTCACATTATCATAGACCTGCACTCTCCCGGCCCGCATCGTGGCGCCGGGCTCGGGCCGATGGGTGGCCAAACCGGCTTTGGTACCCCACGATCGAGGCATGCCTCGGGTCGAGCAAGGACCGTTGGCGGGGAACTATCTCCCCGACTACGACGGCGGGTCGACGATCAACCTGATGGCGACCCTCATCGAGGCGCGTGGTGGCACCTCCCCCCACGCGCCGCTGCGAGGCCTCGACCCCGAACCGCTGCGCGAGGTCGACACGCTGCTGTACGTCGTGGTGGACGGCCTGGGCCTGCATCAGCTGCGTCGCCACCTCGCCGCAGATCTGGGGCAGCGCTTCTTCGCACGTCACCCGCACCAGGCGCTCACCACCGTGTTCCCAGCCACGACGGCGGCCGCGGTGACCACGTTCGACACCGGCGCCAGTCCGGCCGAGCACGGGATCCTCAGCTGGTACCTGCATCTGCCCGACGTCGGCGCGCTCTCGACGGTCTTGCGCACGACCAGTCGCATCGGCGCGCCGTTGGTGCCGGAGTCCTTCAACCTGCGGGAGTACTACGACGTCCCGTCCTACGTGGAATCGGTTCGTGGGCACCGCGGTCTGCTGTCCTACGGGGACATTCCCGAGACCCCGTTCGGTCAGGTGGGGACCCAGTGGGACGACCGCCGCGCCTACGTTGATCTCGGCGGGCTCGTCGACACCGTCGAGACCTTCGTCAAGGAAGACCCCGGCGAGCGCCGCTTCGCCTACGTGTACTGGCCGCGCTACGACGGCCTCTGCCACGAGTGGGGCATTCTCCATGACGAGGTCAGCGCGCACTTCGAGGAGATCGACGCCGCCCTCGCCGACTTGGAGTCCCGGCTCGCCGGGCAGAGCGTCGCCCTGTGCGTCCTCGCCGACCATGGGCTCATCGACGTCGATGCCGCGAACTGCATCGACGTCTCGACGATCGACGGCTTCATGGACTGCCTCGCGCTCGCCCCGGGTGGGGACCAACGTCAGCTCAACTGCTTCGTGCGTCCGCGTTCCGAGCAGCGCTTCTTGGACATCGTCGAGCGCGAGCTGTCGCAGGCATGCGTGTGCATCCCCGGTGAGACCCTGCTGGAGGCCAACGCTTTCGGGCCCGGCACGCTCCACCCTGCGCTGCGCGGCCGTCTGGGCGACTACGTGCTGCTGTGCAAGGACGGCTACTCGCTCATCCACACCCCGCCGGGCCTGGAGCCGATGGTGATGCCCGGCAGCCACGGCGGCATGTCGGAGCCCGAGATCAAGATTCCCCTGCTGGTCGTTCGACCCTGAGCCCCCGATGTCCGCCCACTCCGTCCGCCCCCGCATCGGCGTGTCGTGCAACTTCATGCACGCCGACCCCGATCGCGCCTTGTTCCGGGGCAAGACCCTGCAGTACGTCGAAGCGCGGATGGCTCGCGCGGTTTGGCAGGCCGGCGGACACCCGGTCATCCTCGTCGAGCTCGACGACCCTGAGGCCATCGCAGCCCAGGTGGACGACGTCGATGGCCTGTTGCTGACCGGAGGCGCCGACGTGGCCCCCTCCAGCTACGGCGAGGAGCCCATCCGACCCGAATGGGCGGGCGACGCGATCCGTGACGCCTACGAGATCGACCTGATCCGACGTCTCGAGGCCCGAGGTGCTCCGGTGCTCGGGATCTGCCGGGGCGTCCAGATCATCGCGGCCGCGTTCGGAGGGACGCTGTGGCAGGACATCAACACCCAGATCGAGGGCACCCTCGTGCACCGCGACTGGAACCGCTACGACCAGCTCGGCCACGACGTCACCCTCAGCGCGGGCAGCTGGGTGTCCCAGGTCTACGGCGGTGCCACGACGCTGGGGGTCAACAGCATCCACCACCAGTCGATCAAGGCCCCGCCGGCGGGCTTCGAGGTGACGGCCGTCGCACCCGATGGCGTCCTCGAAGCGCTGGAGCGGGTCAGCGCCGAGCGCTTCATCGTTGGCGTGCAATGGCACCCCGAGTGGCTCGAGCCCCGGCGGATTCTCACCGACCCACAGGCGCGAGCGTGGGCCGAAGGCAGCCCGATCTTCGACGCCTTCGTCGACCGCTGCCGCACGCCCGCCGATCGCTGATGGGCGGCTAGAACCGAAGCGCGCGGCCGTCCCATCGCGCCGACGTGCGGGTGCGGGAGCGCTTGCGGTCGACCAGCATCAGCGCCACCCCGGTGGCAGCGAGCGCGGCCCCGACCACCGCCACCGCGAGGCCCGCCACGGCGACGGTGCTGTTGCGCCCCGCGTTGCCCTGCAGCAGCACCGGCTCCGCGATCGCCAGCCCCGCCCCAAGCCCCAGCGCCAGCGCCCCGGTGCCCGTCAGGACGATCCCCGCCCCACCCGTCGGGCCCACCCGCCATCGCCCCGCCGCCGGGGCGCCCTGCGCTGCGGTGGACGCCGAGGGCCGCGGCGCACGCGGCCGGGCCGGCGCGTCCGCGTCTGGCTCGCTCGCCAACCGCGGCACGAGCCGGGCGATCGAGGCCTCGATCTGCGCGCCCAGCTCCGCCTCGTTGCACAGCCGACACTCGGCCGAGCCTCGCGTTCCATCCACCAGCTCGCCGCCGCGGGTCACCGTGTACCAGAAGCGGTAGCCGACCGCGTCGCCCAGCGTGTCCACGCGAACGCTGATGATCGCATCGCCGGGCCCCTGCGCCGGCAGGACGTCGCCGTCTCGCAGCACGGTCTCCCCGCCGGTCGTCAGGCGCGCCTCGACCAGCGGCCCGGCCTCGCCCAGGGCGGAGGCATCGACCTCGAGCGAGGCGCGGGTGGGCGCCGCCGCGAGCAGCGAGGCGAGTACGAGAGCTACAGCTTGAGTCGGCACGTCCCCACCATTCTCTTGATCTCCGGGTCGCTCGAGCGCTCGCCCGCCTCGACGCACTCACGGTTCTTCCCCAGCTGGAACGCAGCGCGCACCAGGATCTCGGCGCGCGCTCGAGCGTGGCCCTTCCAGCACTGCCCCGGTTTCGCCAGCTTGTAGGCGGTCCGGTGGTCGGCGCGTGACGCCGCGGCGGCTGCGTCCGTACGGGTCTGCCCGCAGGCCTTCGTCTGGGCGGGCTGGCTCCTTGGGCGCGCGCTTGGGGGCTTGGGCTCGGGCTCGGGCACGAGCTTCGGGCTCGGGCCCTCGGGCTCGGGCTCGGGCTCGGGCTCGGGCTCGGGCTCGGGCTCGGGCTCGGGCTCGGGCTCGGGCTCGGGCTCGGGCTCGGGCAGCGTCGGGGACGCGTCCGGTCCGTCCGCGTCCGCCGCAGCCCCGGGCGGCGCTTGTGCCGACGCCGCCCGAACCGATGCTTCACCCTCTCCGGTCGCCTTCGCGACCGAGAGCTGCCAGACCAGCAGGACCCCCCCCACCGCGGCCAACGAACCGAGCACCGCACCCCACAACACGCGGCGGCGCGCGGCGGGCAGCGCTGCCGACACCGACGGACGCGTGCGCTCGGTCTGCGGCTGCACCGGGGGCAGGCTCGCGCCGCTGCGCAGCGCGTGGGCAATCTCGAACAGCGTGCGGGCCACGACCTCGGCGCTCTGGGGCCGCTGCTGCGGGTCGACCTCCAGGCAGGCGTGGCACAACCCCACCAGGGCGGCGGGCAACTCGGGCAGGCGATCCGAAAGCGGCGGCGGCGGCTCGGTCGCCTTGCGCGTGAGCACTTCCACCATGTTCTCGGAGACGAAGGGCGGCTCGCCACACAGCGCCTCGTAGAGCATCACGCCCAGCGCGTAGACATCGAAGCGCGGCGTTGGGTCGTGGCCCTTGGCCTGCTCGGGCGCCATGTACTCCGGCGTCCCCACGCAGTGACCGGGCCGCGTCAGTCGCTGCTCCTCGGCGCTGCGGACCGCGCTGGCGGAGATGCCGAAGTCCAGGACCTTGACCCGGTCCCCGCCACCTTCGGGGACGAGCATCACGTTGTCGGGCTTGAGATCGCGATGCACGATACCAACGTGGTGCGCGGCTCCGATCGCGTCGGCGACGGTTCCGATCACTTCGCACGCCCGCAGCGGCGTCAGCGGACCGACCTCGCAGATCTCCTCGTAGAGCGATCGGCCGGTGAGGTACTCCATCGCCATGTACAGCCGCCCGTCATCCAGGCGACCGGCGTCGTAGACCTCGACGATGTTGGGGTGGTTGGCCGCGTTCGACGCCCGCGCCTCCTCCCGGAAGCGCTTGGCGACCACCTCGTGACGGCTCCAGTCATGGGTGAGCACCTTGACCGCAACCTGCCGACCGACGCCCATGTGCTCGGCGAGGTAGACCACCCCCATGCCTCCGCGACCCAGCGTGCGTTCGACCCGGTAGCGTTCGGCGAGCTCGGTCCCCGGCGCGATGCGTTCGGCCTCGCCCGGCGGAATGAAGCCGCGCGTGGCCCGGTGCCCGTTGCGGGAGAACTCGGCGGTGCGCGGCGAATGCTCGAGCAAGGCGGTGTAGGCCGCGTGATCCCGTTCGCGCGCGTCGCCGAACAGCTGGGACATGAACGCCGCGACGGTCTCCTGGGTCGTGTCGGGCGCATGCGCGGCGAGCCACTCGCTCAGCGCCGTCATGAACGCCTGCGCGCTCTCGTATCGCCCCTCGCGCTCGTTGCAGAGCGCTCGATGCACGATCGCGTCGAGCTCGACGTCGACCCGCTTCGAGAGCGCGCTGGGCCTCGAGGCGCGCCAGTCTGCGACCGCCTGGGTGTCCGTCCCGGCTCCGCGCAGGGGCCGGCCGGTGATCAGCTCCCAGAGCACCACCCCGCAGCTGTAGACGTCGGCTCTCCCGTCGAGCCCCTCGCTGAGGGCCTGTTCGGGCGCCATGTAGCCGACCTTCCCGAACACCACGCCCGGCACGGTCATCGACGCCTTCATCGCCGACGTGGCGAGGCCGAAGTCGGCCAACCGCACCGCGCCGGCCCAGTCGATGAGGATGTTCGATGGCGAGATGTCCCGGTGGACGAGCGCCAGGCCCGGAAAGGTGTGCGCGTAGTGCAGGCCGCGCAGGATCTCGCGGACGAGGTGCACCGCGATGGGAATCGGGAACGCCTTCCCCGCGTCGGCACACTTGTCCCAGACGTCGGCCAGGTCGCGCCCCTCGATCAGCTCCATCAAGATGTACAGCTGCCCATCGACGTCGCCCGCCTCGCGCACGTCGACGATGTTGTTGTGGTGCAGCCGCACGACCACCTTCGCCTCGTCCTCGAAGCGACCCCGGTAGTCCATGTCGGGCACGCCGGCCCGCAGCAACTTGACCGCGGCCAGACGGGCCAGCGGACCATCCCCCACGGTGGCCACGAACACGCTGGCCATGCCCCCCTCGCCGAGCCGTGCCAGCAGGGTCAGCTTCCCAAGCCGCCGAGGCGGATCGAGCCGCTGCAGCGACTCCATCACCATGCGCCAGACGCTACCACGGACGTGGGCGAAACGAGTATGCTTGCGACCATCGTCCGCAGGCCCCGCGTCCGCCGCGGGCCTCGCACCTGAACGAACCGACATGACGGACTCCGCAAACCACGGAACGCACGTATCGGCCGGTTCGGCCGGTTCGGCCGGCCGAAGCGCGAAGCCCACCGTGGGCGTGCTCTACTTCGACCCCAACCCGACGACCGCGCGCTTGGCCACGGCGGGATTGCGGCTCGCGGGCTACCGGGTCTTCGTCGCCGGCAGCAAGACCGAAGCGGTCGAGCAGTGCGAGGCGCACGGTCCCGGCGGCGACGGCTCCATCGACGTGCTGCTGCTCGACACCGCCAGCTCGCCGGCGTTGTCGGCGACCGTCCTCAAGGCGCTCGTCCTCGTCCCGGGGGCATCGGAGCTCCCCGGCGTACTCCTGGTCAGCCGCGCCAACCCCACGCCGTTTCCGGGCGCCGAGGGCCTGCCCTCGCTCAAGCGACCCTTCACGACGCCGGCCCTGCTCAAGGTGCTGCGCGAGGCGGTCGACGCCCCACCGACGACGCTCGACCAGGTCGCGCAGCGGACCGGAGATGAGGCGCTCGCGCAGCTCGAGCGTACCCTCGCCGAGCACTTTCCCACGCTCCAGCCCGATCCGGACGCCCTCCGGGCGCTGCATTCGGCCCTCATCGCCGCCGCCCAGCTGCCCACGCCCAGCGCGGGGGTCTCACTCCAAGCCGATCTCGAGAGCACCCGCCTGGAGTCTCTGCTGGCGATGCTCGAGGACCAGGCGGCGCGAGGGGTCCTCGAGATCCATCACGACGGCGCCCTGGCTCGCCTGCACATCGACCGCGGCCGGATCCGCATGGCCGAGATCACCGGCAGCCGGGACGAGGACCTGCGCCTGGGCCGATTCGTGGTCGAGGCCGGCTTCTTGTCCGACGAGACGCTCGAGCGCGTCGCGACCGGAGCCAATCCCCAAGGAAAGCTGCTCGGCGAGCGCTTGCTCGAAGACGAGCACCTGCGCCGCGGGGAGCTGGGCCGGGTGCTGATCAACCAAGCGATCGAAATCGCCTGCCACGTCACCACGTGGCGAACCGGACGAGCCTCCTTCGCGGTCCTCGACGAGCTGCACCCGCTCGCGCGGGCGGCCACGGGACGCGCCGAGCTTCGCATCTCCGACGCCCTGCTCGAGGCCCTGCGACGCGAGGCCAGCCGGGCCGAGATGGGGCCACACATGCCGCACGTCGACGAGGTCTACATCCGCAACGACGCCGAGGTCGCGCGAACCGGTCGCAACGGATTCGCCCGCGAAGAGCTCGGCATCCTGGAGAACCTCAACGGCCGCAACAGCGTCAAGGACGTCGCTCGCAAGACGCGGACGGGGACCTTCGCCGTCGCGTCGATCCTGTACCGACTCGACCGGGCCCGGCTCGTCCATCGACGCCGCGCGCCCATCACGACGGGTCCCGCGTGATGGGCGCGACCTCGATGCACGTCGTGATCGCCGAACCCGACCCCGCCTTGCGCAGTCAACTCGTCGGCATCGTCGCCGAGGCCGCCACCGAGGCCGACATCGACGTCACCGTGCACGAAACCTCGACCGGCACCTCCGCGCTCGCCGCCTGCGGGGAGCATCAGCCCCGGCTGCTCCTGGGGGAGGTCCTGCTCGATGGGGTCAGCGGCCTCGCGCTGCTTCGCCGGCTCGAGAACGAGTCCACCGCCAGCACCGTGGTCATCTTCGTCACCGACCTCGCCCACGAGCACGATCGCTACTGGGGCCTGCGCAACGGCGCCGTCGCCTACTTCGCCAAGCCGATCGACACCGATCCTCTCCGCGCCAAGATCGCCCGCGTCCTGCGGGACGGCCCCGCCTCGGTGCGTGACGCACCGGCGCCCATCTAGCAGCCCTCTGTCCGAGTCATTGGGGGCGAGTAGGCGCCAAGAGGCGCCCGTTTCGGGTGAAGCGAAGGGCGACTTGTCGGCCGCAGCGAGGGGCCTTTTCGAAAGGCCCCTTCCCAGATGGAAGGGGTTCTGCAGGACCCCACACCCAAAGGGGGGTCCTGCAGAAACCTGGCACGGACTTCAGACACGAGGTACTAGTCCGCGGCGGCCAGCAGCGCGAGGACGACTTTGTCTTCGACCTGTCGACGCGACGCGGCCGGCATGAAGGCCGCGACGTGGGCGTTGACGATGACGCTGAACGCAACCGTCGGTTGGCCGGACGCGTCGGTGAGAATCCCCGACAGGCCGCTGACGCCGTTGAGCGTGCCCGTCTTGGCCCGGACGCGGCCCTCAGCCCGGCGGAGGCGAGCGCGCATGGTGCCCGGATCACCCGAAGCGGGCAGCGCCTCGATGAGCGAGGGGGTCTCCATCGATGCAGCCACGAGGACATCGACCAAGCCCGCGGCGGTCAGCCGACCTCGCCGCGTGAGGCCCGAGCCGTTCTCGATGACCGCGTCGTCCCGACGGCCCAGCGCCTCCCAGTAGGTTCGAACGATGTCGGCGCCGGTGTCCCAGCCGCCTGGCTCGGCGTACACGTGCCACGCCATCGTCCGCAGCACCTGCTCGGCGATGAAGTTGTTGGAGTATGCGAGCCCGCGCTCGAGGATCTCCGAGAGCGGCGGCGAGGCGTTGACGACGACCCACTCGGATTCGGCGGGCGTCCCCCCACGCTCGACGGGCAGCGCCTCGGACTCCCACTGCTCGGCGAGTCGCTCGGCGAAGACGGTGCCGGCGTGCAGGCCTGGATCGAGGATCCGGCGGCGGACGACGACGGGTCGAGCCGATCGGCTCATGTTTCCGCGGACGAGCACCACGGTGGAGTCGCCCTCGGCAAACGTGCGTACGGAGATGGACCCCCGGCGGCCCACGCTGGCCTCGTTGCGGACCTCGATGTGGGCACCGGCCGCGTCGACCTCGACCGTGGGCATGGACTCGCCCACCGCGGGCGCCACCCGGATTTCCACCGTGTTGAAGTCGACGCTCAGGGCACCGCTGGGTGCCTCGTAGGCAGCGCCGTAGCCCTCGTCGCTGAACCCGGGCGCGAAGCGCTCCGGACCGAACGCGCTGTCGTCGACGATGATGCGGTCGACGTCGCCGAGGTCGAGCTGGTCGGCGACGATCACGGCCATCGCCTGCAGGTCGTCCCGGTCGAGCGAGGGGTCGCCTTCTCCCTGAAGGATGAGCGAACGTCCCGACCGAAGCACCCGCGTCTCGAACGTGTAGTCCGGACCGAGCAGGTCGAGGGCCACGGCCGCCGTGAGGACCTT
Source organism: uncultured bacterium (assembly GCA_963761755.1). Classification (GTDB taxonomy): domain Bacteria; phylum Myxococcota_A; class Polyangia; order Nannocystales; family Nannocystaceae; genus CAJXVA01. Next base: position 46,511 of record CAVXIC010000008.1, on the reverse strand, counting down.
CTGGTTACTGGCGGGGTTGAGCGCCGTGTCGCCATCGTGGTCGTACAGGACCGCACCGGTCCGCAGGTCGCGGGCATGCACGGACACGTCGGCGCGGCGGCTCGCCCGCTGCAGGATCGAATCGAGGCTGTCGGTGAGGTCCCCGGCGAGCGCCGGCGGAGCCTCGGCCCCGTCCTCGGGCGCGAGATGCAGCGCCAACCCTGCGAATCTGCGCGAAAGCGCGCCCTCCGAGGGTGAGATGTGGGCGTCGCTCTGAGACGGGGCCCAGGCGTAGTCGTAGGCCACCGGCGCCGCAGAGAAGAGCGGCACGTCGAGCAGCGACGCCTCTGCGTCCGCAGTCTTGGAGGCGCCCAACGCCACCGCAGCGAGCAATCCAGCGCCGGCGGCGAACCGCGCGACGTTGCGTGTCCATCGACCCAACATCGGAGAAAAAACAGTGAGGAACAATGCTCCTCACTCCTTCATTGTTGCGCCAACGACCGGCCAACGCAACCACTCCCCGCTCAACGCCCCGTAACCGCCCCGAAAACCCCGCGCCCCCACCTCCCGATCCGACCCAACCCCGCCCCAGCGCAGCGGCCCCGTCCCAAAACCGCCCTCAGGTCCCCAGGAGACACGACGCCACCGGCAGCTCCGCTGCCGCAGCGAGGGGAACCGAGAGGTTCCCCTCATGGCTCAAACCCGGATGTCGATGTGGGCCTTGGCGCGAAGCTGGGCGCGCAGCTCGTTCTGCGCCTTGAGGAAGGCCTCGGCCTCGAGCTGCTGCCGGATCCGCCCCTTCGCCTTCTCATAGTCGAGCGCGGCCGACTCGAGGTGCTCGAGCACCTTGAACACCACGTATCCCTGACCCGACGCGAGGGGACCGACGACCTGAGCATCCTTCGCCTCGAACAGCGCGTCTTCGATGGCCGGAGCGACGTCGCCGCGGCCGACCGTTCGCGTCGTCGGCTCGCTGCCCAGGGCCTGGGAGACCTCCTCCATCGACTTGCCTTCACGAAGCTGACGGGCGGCCAGCTGCGCGGCTGCGAACACGCGGTCGCGGTCGCCCGCCTTCTGGCTCGGGGGCAGGAACGCCAGCTGCTCGCACTGGACCTTGGCCGACTCGTCCTTGGTCAGCTTGCGGTAGTGCTCACGCACCTGGGCCTCACTCACGGACCACGTGGCGAGGTACTGCGGCAAGCGGTACTGCAGGATCTGGTCGCGCACTTCTCCGCGGTAGTCGGCCCAGCTCCCGTACTCGGCGCTGGCGACGACTTGTTTGCGAAGGTCGTCGACGCTCAGCTCGTACTGACGGGCGATGTCGGCGACGGCGTTGTCGACCTCCTCCTCGCCGATCTTGAGGTCGAACTTCTCGGCCTCCGCCCGCATCAGCGACAGGTCGATCAACTCGTCGAGCACCTTCCCGGTCACCTCGCGCGTCTTCTGCTCGACCATCTTGCGGCTGGCACCGGCGGGGAGCGCGGCCATCCCCTCCTGCATCAGCGGATGGCGAGCGGCCGCTCGCTGCAGCTCGCTGGACAAGATGACGTCGTCGTTGACCACGGCGGCCACGCGATCGAGTTCGACCCGGGCCGAGGGGGCCGCCGCCGCGGCGTTGGGCGCCAGCAGCGGCGAGGTGATGGCCGTGAGAGCGAGCGCGAGCACGAAGCGCATGGGCAAGGCGTATCACGCCGTGGCCGCCGGTGCAGTGATGCAGGGACCGCCCCTGCCAAAGCCGCCCGTGGGGCTACAGCGGCGGCTCTGCTCGGCGGAGGCGCTCGAGGATCTGGGCTTCGGCGGCCTCGCGGCGCGGCTGCAGCACCGCTTCGACGAGCTGCTCCTGCACCGCGGGGTCCTCGAAGGGCCGCAGATGGGCCGGCTCGACGCGTTGGACCCGCCCGACGAGCAGCGACTCGCCGACGAAGACCGGATGGGGAATGAAGTCATCCTGCTCGACGCCCGCCGCGAAGAGGAACGGGTGGAAGGCGGGATACTCGCGGTCATCCCGGGCCTGCATCGGAGTGGCGAACACGTCTCCGAGGTCTGCCAGGGCCTGCGATCCGCTCTGCAGGGCGACCAGCGCCTGCTCTGCCTCGTCGTAGTTCCCAAAGACCACGCCCTGGGCGCTGCGTCGCTCGGGCTCGGTGAAGGCCTCGGGGTGCGTCTCGTAGTAGGTCCGCAGCGCCGCGGTGTCCTGAGCGACGGTCTCTCGGGGCACGGCCCGCTGCAGCAGCGTCGAGAGGTACACCCCCGCGATCTCCTCCTCGAGCGCAAACTCGACGCGGGGGTCGTCGCCCAGGCCGACCTCTTGGGCCTGCAGCGCCATCAGCTCCGCGGCGATCAGCGCCTCGAGCATCGTCGCGTCCCCCTCTTCGCCCCCGAAGCGAAGCTGGCCGTAGGCGCCCACCTGACTGCGCGCCGCGGCGACGTCCTCGGGGCCCAGGACCGTGGGGCCGATGACCGCCAGCTTGCCCTCGGGGACGCCCTCGGCGACGTCACACCCGGCTATGGCCAGCACCCCCCAGAGCAGTCGGCGCCCGAGCACGAGGCGATTGAGCCACGAACCGCCGCCCCTGCCAAGTGGGCTCCCGTGCGCTGCGCCGAGGCTACAGATGAGTCACCAACGCGGCGAGCGCGGACTGTGCCGCCTCGAGCTGGGTGCGAATCCGAGCGGTGTCGGGGAGCTGCGCGACGATGCGGTCGGGCCCGGCCATCCGCATGGCGCCCCCGGTGATCGCGTGCAGCTTGACCGCGACCTCGGGCGGCAGCGGCGTGTCCTCGCGGAGCCGAATGCTCAGCCGCGCGTTCTTCTTCTCCACCGACGTCGCGTGCAGGCGGCGTCCGTAGGTCTTGCAGCCCATGACGTAGCCGAGGTTCACGGCCTCCTCGGGGGGTTCTCCGAAGCGATCCCGGACCTCGTCCATGACCGCGGCCACCGCGTCGATGTCGGCGGCGAGGGAGAGCCGTCGGTAGAGATCCAGCCGCTGACCGGTGTCCTCGACGTAGGTGTCGGGCAGGAACGCGGGCACGTCGAAGGCCACCTCGGGATCGGTCTCGACCACCAGCGGCTCCCCCTTGAGCTCGGCGACCGCCTCGGACAAGATCCGCGAGTACGCGTCGAAGCCGATCGCCTGGATCTGCCCCGACTGCTTGCCCCCGAGGATCTCCCCCGCTCCGCGGATCTCGAGGTCCTGGCTGGCGACGTGGAAGCCGCTGCCCAGGTCGGAGAACTTGACGATCGCCTCGAGTCGTCGACGCGCCTCGGGGGCCAGCTTCTCGAGCGAGCCCGCCATCAAGAAGCAGTGGGCCCGATGCTTGCTGCGGCCGATTCGACCCCGCAGCTGGTAGAGCTGCGAGAGTCCGAACACGTCCGCTCGGGCGATGAACATCGTGTTCGCGCGCGGGATGTCCAGGCCGCTCTCGATGATCGTGGTCGAGACCAGCACGTCGGCCTCGTGCTCGACGAAGGCCACCATCGTCTTCTCGAGCATCTCGGCGGGCATCTTGCCGTGGGCGACCAGGACCCGCGCCTCGGGGACCAGCGACCGGATCCGCTGCGCATGCTCCTCGATCCCCAAGATCTTGGGCACCACGTAGAACGCCTGGCCTCCTCGGGCGAGTTCGCGGCGCAGGCCTTCTTCGAGCACCGTGTCGCTGGCCCGGGTCAGGTAGGTCCGCACCGCGAGACGGTCCACCGGCGGGGTCGTGATGAGGCTGATCTCTCGAATGCCCAGCAGGGACATGTGCAGCGTCCGCGGGATCGGGGTCGCGCTGAGCGTCAGCACGTCGACCTGGGTCTTGAGCTTCTTGAAGCGCTCCTTCTGCGAGACCCCGAATCGCTGCTCCTCGTCGATGATGACCAGCCCCAGGTCGCTGAAGCGGACGTCGCGGCTCAGCAGGCGGTGCGTGCCGACGACGACGTCGATGCTGCCGTTCTTGAGCCCCTCGAGGATCTCCTTGCGTCGCTTGTTGTCGGTGAGGCGGTTGAGCTTGGCCACCTCGAGGCCAAAGCTACCCAGGCGGTCGCGAAAGGTGCCGGCGTGCTGCTGGACGAGCACCGTCGTCGGAGCGAGCACCGCCACTTGCTTGCCCGACATCGCGGCCCGGAAGGCGGCCCGCAGCGCGACCTCGGTCTTGCCGAAGCCCACGTCGCCGCAGACCAGGCGATCCATCGGCTGGGGCCGGGTCATGTCGCGATGGACCGCATCGATGGCGTCCTGCTGGTCGGGGGTCTCCTCGAAGGGGAAGGTCGCTTCGAAGGCGGCCAGCTCGCCCATCGTCGGGTAGGCGTGCCCCTCGAGCGCCTCTCGCTGGGCGTAGATCTGCAGCAACTCCTCGGCGATCTGCCGGACCTCCGCCTTGACCTTGGCGGTCTTGGTCGCAAAGCTCGACCCGCCCATCTTGTCGAGCTTGGGCGGCTTCGCGTCGGCGCTGACGTACCGGTCGAGCTCGCTGAGGCGGTAGACCGGCAGGTAGAGCTTGTCGCGCCCGGCAAACTCGACGAGCACGAAGTCGGCCGGAACGCCTCCCATGGCGAGCTTGGTCAGCCCGGTGTAGCGCCCCACCCCGTGGACGACGTGCACGACGTAGTCGCCCTCCTGCAGCTGGGTGAGGCTGCCCAAGCCGGCCCTTCGCTTGCGGGTCCTGGCCTTCTTGGTGACTCGGCCGAAGACGTCCGCCTCGGACAGGAGAAGGAAGCGCTCCTGCGAGGACTCGTAGCCGGTCGAGAGATCACCGGCCACGACCTGCACGGTCGTGCGGAGCTGGTCGGTTGCGTCGACGCCCAGCAGGTGGCCCTCGGGGCCTCGGGGCGGCTCCATCGGCAGCCCGTACCCGCGCAACAGGCTGGTGAGGCGCTCGGCGTGGGTGAGGTTGGGCGCCGAGATGACCACCCGCCAGGCGGGGCCGGGCGTGTCGTCGTCGGGTCCCTGGGTGTGCCGTCCGATGTGGTCGACGACCGGCCCGATGATCTCCCCGTCCTTGCGACCGCGGGCCGCTTCGAGCTCCATGCGCAGGCGCGCCGATCGTTCGGCCTGCACCTCCAGCGTCGGGCGGTCGTCGGGACCGTCACCGAGCGTCTCGACCCGCGAGGCGACCACCGGCTGCTCGCGCAGCATCGCGGCCAGCGCCTCGGGCGGGACGAAGAAGTCGTCGACGTCGGCGACGAGGGTGTGGTTGGCCCGCGCGCGCTCGTACTCCTCACAGTGCACGTCGGCTTGCGTCTGGGCCAGGCCGACCAAGCCGGTCGAATCCTCGACGAACCAGGCGGCGCCCGGCAGGTACGACCACAGCGGGTCCATGCGGTCGTGAAATGCAGGGACCAGGGCGTCGATGCCGAAGAAGTCGACCCCTCGGTCGAGGTTCTCGCACACCTGCCGGGTCTTGCTCGAGGGCGCGGTGACGTGGTCGGCGACCTCGAGGATCGCCGAGCGCACGGGCGTGCTGCGGGTCACGATGGTCTCGCGGACCGGGTCGACGGCGCAGGTGTCGACTTCCCGCAGGCTCCGCTGCGAGTCCGGGTCGAACATGCGCATGCGCTCGATGTCGTCCCCGAACCACTCGATGCGCACCGGGAAGTGGTCGCGGGGCACGTAGAGGTCCATGACCCCGCCCCGGACCGCGAAGGTGCCGGGGTCCTCGACCACGTCCACGCGCGTGTACCCGGCGGCGAGCAGCGCTGCGACGGCGTCGTCACGGTCGAGCTCATCGCTGGCCCGCCAGATGCGCTGCACCGCCGCGAACGCCTCCTTGGGCATGACCCGGCGCGCGAGCGAGCGGACGCTGGTCACGACCAGCTTGGGCGGATCGTCGCCCAGCAGGCGGCCCAGCGCGGACAGCCGCGCGCCGACCACCCTGGGGTCGGCGGACACGTCGGCGTACGGAGACACGTCGAGCTCGGGGATGTAGAGGATCTCCCCGTCCTGATGCCGATCGTCGGCGGGCAGACCCATGAAGAAGGCCACGTCCTTCGCGATCGCACGGGCCGCGGAGTCATCAGGCGCCACCATCACGATGGGCGCATCCGCCAGCGGGTGGCGAGCGGCGCGGGCCAGGCACAGCGCCCGCAGCGGGCCGTCGGCCCCCAGGACGCGCAACGTCTGGCCGGTCACCAGGGACTCGGCCACGCGCTCGGCAGCGCGGTCGGGAGGGAGGCGAAGCACGGGGCGCGCAGGCTACACGAATGTGGAAGCCAGCACACCAGTCCGGCAATGGAGGCCAGGTCATCGGCTGTCGTCCTGGTGCGTGCGGCAACGGTGCGCGCACGTCGGGTGTTTCTCGCCGCGCCGGCTTGACCGACCCTGCCGCGGTTCCGCACGCTGGTGGCGTGGAGCGGTTTGCAGCAGGTCTACTCGCGAGCGTCTGCGTAGGCTGCTACGCGGGCGCCGAGGTCGCCATCGCGGACACCGACGGGTCCGGCGAGCCGACCGCCGGCGACACCGAGGACGTCGGCGACGACGCCGGAGAGACAGGTGCGACGGAGGTGCCCACCTGCCTCGAGGACCACCCCGCGCAGCGCGCCACGCTCCGGCGCCTGACCCGGTTCGAGTACAACAACACCGTCGCCGATCTGCTCGGGACGGCGCTGCGACCCGCCGACGGCTTTCCCAGCGAGGAGCTGGCCAACGGGTTCGGCAACGACGCCAGCGCGCAGTCGGTCTCGAGCCTGCTCGCCGAGCGGTACAACGTCGCCGCCGAAGCCCTCGCCGCCGAGGCCACCTCGACGCCGCAGGCGCTGGCGCAGCTGGCTCCGTGCACCCAGGGCAGCCCGGCGGACGCAGAGATGGACAGCTGCGCGCGCAGCTTCATCGCCGACTTCGGCGCTCGCGCCTATCGCCGCCCGCTCGCCGACGAGGAGGTCTCCGCGCTCGCTGCGTTCGAGCAGGAGCTTCGGGCGGACGCTGACTTCGCGACCAGCCTCGCCGGCGTCATCGAGACGCTGCTGCAGTCGCCCGATTTCTTGTACCGGGTGGAGGTGGGCTTCGTCGACGCGCAGGGACGGCGGCGTCCCACCAGCTACGAGATGGCGAGCCGGCTGTCGTACTTCCTGTGGGGGACGATGCCCGACGAGGTGCTCCTGGACGCTGCGGCAGCCGACGCGCTGACCGACGAGGCCGCGGTGCGCGAGCAGGCCGAGCGACTCCTCGCCGACCCCCGAGCCCGGGAGAGCATTCGCTTCTTCTTCGACAACGCCCTGCCGATCAGCGGGCTGGCCTACCTCGAGCGCGACGCGGAGCGGTACCCGAGCTACGACGCGCAGGTGGGCGCCGCGATGCGCGAGGAGGCCCACGTCTTCTTGGCGCACGAGATCTTCGAGGGGCCCGGCACCTGGGACCACGTGCTCACGGCGCCGTACACCTTCGTCAACGAGACGCTGGCGGACTTCTACGGCATCGAGGGTGTCAGCGGCGAGGCCTTCGTACAGGTCGACCTCGACCCGCAGCGCCGCTTGGGTCTGCTGACGCAGGCGGGCATGCTCTCGGGCACCATTCACTCCAACGAGACCAACCCGGTCACCCGCGGTGCGTTCATCACCCGAGCCATCATGTGCACCGACATTCCGCTGCCGACCGGCGACGTGCTCGATGAGGTGAAGCCGCCCGACCCCGACTCCGGCGCCACGGCGCGCGAGCGCTTCTCCAAGCACAGCGAGGACCCGATCTGCGCCGGCTGCCACGCGTTCATGGACCCGCTGGGGCTGACCTTCGAGAACTACGACGCGGTCGGCCAGTGGCGAGACCAGGAGAACGGAATCGACATCGACGCGAGCGGATCGCTGCCGGGGGTGGGCGACGTCGCGGGGCCCTTCGAGCTCATCGAGGGGATCGCGGCATCGCCCTCGACGCACGCGTGCTTCGTGACGCACTGGTCCAACTTCGCGTACGGGCGCACGGCGACCGACGCCGACGCGTGCACGCAGGAGCAGCTGATCGAGAGGTTCGACGCCTCGGGCCACGACATCGAGCAGCTGCTGCTCGACCTCACGCAGACCGACGACTTCTTGTTCCTCGCGCCCACGGAGGGCACCTGATCATGACCAAGCGCCTGTCTCGACGAGCCCTCTTTCGCGGCGCCGGCGGCATCGCGATCGCCCTGCCCTGGCTGGAGATCATGGGTACGCCCAGCTCCGCGCGCGCCGCCGAGGGCGACGCCAAGCGCTTCGTCACCGTGTACACGCCCGGTGGCAACGTGACCGACGACGGCGCGGGCACGAACCGCTGGCGTCCGACGGGGACGGAGACCCAGTTCGATCTGAGCCCGATCCTCGCGCCGCTGGAGCCGGTCAAGGACAAGCTCCTGGTGGTGGACGGGCTCACGATGCGCAGCGCGATCGGGGAGCAGCATCAGTCGGGCATCATCGCGTGGCTGTGCGGCACGCCGCAGGGCGCAGACGGATACGCGCAGGGGCCCTCGGTGGACCAAGCCATCGCGACTCGCATCAGCGACGGCTTCGCGCGCCGTAGCCTGCAGATGGCCATCCGCTGGGGCACGGGCAAGTCCCACGGGCTGCTGCATCCGATCAACACCGTCAACTTCGAGGACAACGACACTTTCGATCCGATCCCGCCGCGGCTCGATCCGCAGGCGATCTTCGACAGCCTCTTCGGCTCGCTCGACCCGAACTCGGGCCTGGACTTCGAGGCTCGCATCGCCCGCAAGAAGTCGATCCTGGACTTCGTCGACCGCCGGTTCGAGGCCCTGGCGCCGGGGCTGGGCAGCGCGGACCAACAGAAGCTGGAGCAGCACCTGGAGAAGATCCGCGAGCTCGAGACGTCGATCGGCGACCTCCCGGTGCCGACGGACATCTGCCAGATACCCACGCGCGTGAACACCGACGACTACGACCCGCAGACCGGGTTGAACTCGACCGACAACGGATCGACCGTCGACACGTCGACGGACGAAGCCATTCCGAAGGTGGGGCGGTTCTTGACGGACATGCTGGTGATGGCGCTCGCCTGCGAGGTCACGCCGGTGGCCTCGCTGCAGTGGACGGACACCGAGGCCAAGCACACCTTCCCGTGGTTGGGGCTCGATCAGCACCACCACTACTATCAACACGATGGCGGGTTCCGCCCGGCGGAGTGCGAGCAGATCGCGACCTGGTACAGCGAGCAGCACAGCTACCTGCTGCAGGCGATGGACGCGGTCGACATGGGCGGCGGCACCAGCCTGCTCGACGAGTCGGTGGTCTTCTTCGGCACCGAGCTCGCGCACCCCTCGACCCACTCCAAGGTCAACATGCCGTTCATGCTCGCCGGCGGCGGCGGTAGCATGCGAGGCGGCCGGTTCCTGCGCAACGAGGGGCTGGCCGACGACTCGCACAACAACCTGCTGGTCGCGATCCTCAACCTGTTCGGCGATGAGCGCCAGGTCTTCGGTTCGCCCGAGCACTGCTCGGGGCCCCTGTCGGGCCTGACGTGAGGCCCCGCCGGGGTTTCACCACGGGACACTAGGGCGCCGCGCTGGGGATCGGCGTGCCGTCGCCCAGATCGCGGGAGACCGCCAGGGCCAAGGAGGCGACGACTTGCAGGCCGGGCCGGTCGATCTTCTCGGAGCTGTCGCTGGTGTGGTGGTAGTCCTCATGCTCACCGGTGAAGAAGTGAACCACCGGAATGCCGAGGTGGTGAAAGCTGATGTGGTCACTTCGACCAACGGACGCGGGGTAGGACACCGACAGGCCCGGTTTGGCGTGGCGCTCGAGCAGGGGCTGCCAGGCGTGGCTCGTCTCGGTGCCCAGAACCTGCAGGCCGCCTGTGGTCGCACGGCCCACCATGTCGACGTTGACCATCGCGACGGTCTTCGTCCCCGCGAATGGAAACGCGTCGGGAGGGTCGTTGGCAAGCGCCCGCGAGCCGTGCAGACCCAGCTCCTCGCCGGAGAAGTGCACGAACACCAGCGTTCGCCGGGGACGGTAGCCCGACTCGCCCAGCGCCCGCGCGATGGCCAGCACGACCGCCGACCCGCTGGCGTTGTCGTCGGCCCCATTGCAGATCGTATCCGAGGGGTCCTCCGATCCGCGACACGTTGGCTGTCCGAGTTTCCCGACGTGATCGTAGTGGGCGCCGATGATGACGACTTCGTCGGCGAGGTCACTGCCCCGAAGGAACGCGACCACGTTCTCCCCCTGGGTCGGCGCGTGCTGGCGAAGGACCGGGGACATCGTGACCGACGGCTCGCCGTCCACGGGGACCACCCGGGCCCCCCGCGTGCCCGTCTGCGCAGCCACCTCGAGCAGCGGCTTCCCGCCGACCGTCCAATCCGCGAGCGCTTCGGGTTGGACGAACACCGCGTAGATGTCCGCCTCAGCGGCGACGCCGAGCTGCGCCGGCGTCGGCAACGGCTCGCCCGGGGCCCCGACGACCAGCACGCTGATCGCCCCGGCGCGGTCGAGGGCCATGAGCTTCTCGCGGAGCTCCTGCGCGGACCAGGGGACGCCGGGCGCCGCATGAGCTCGCAGCAGCACGACCTTCGAGGCGAGTGCCCGCGCGGACAGATCGTCGCCGGCCAGCACGACGTTGGCGTGGCCGGGCTGGATCGAAGCCGCCGAGATCGACACGTAGGCGTCGCTTCGCAGCTCCCCCTTGCCCTGTACGCCGTCGATCCAGACGAAGCGCTGGTCGGTGGCGCTCACGAACCCGAACGGAATCGGGAACGGGATCCGGTACGAGGCCCCCACCGCGGCGAGTCCGGAGTGTTCTTGCGCCGCAGCGATGAGCTCCGCAGCCGCGTCAATCGAAGCGCGGTCCCAGGGGCTGCGCCCGGCCAGCTCGTCGGACGCGAGCCGCTGTAGATCCTGCCACATGCGCGCCCCATCGATCGTTGCCGGGCCCGCCGGTCGCCGCGCTTCGGCCGGCACGTCCGGCTGCGCCGCGTCAGTGCGCGCCGCGTGAAGCCCCGGCGGCTCGACCGAAGCGGACTTCGCAGAGGGCTGGCAACCAACGCCCACCAGGGCGCAGGAGAGAAGGACGGCCGCGGAGTGGTGGAGGCGAAACATCATGCTCGTGTACGGCCACGAACCGCGAAGGTTCCCGCCGAAGCGAAGCCGTGCTCGGTGCGCATGTATGCTTCGGGCGTGAGCGAGCGTCGTCTCATCACCGGCCTGACCGGGGCCGGCATGGCCTACGCCATCGTTCGCTACAACGTCTTCAAGGGCGTCCCGTGGGAGCAACTCCCGATCTACGTCAGCAACAAGGCGATCGCGTTCGTGGGCCTGGTGCTGATCGGCTTCTCGCGCATCGTCGTCGACAAGGCTCGCCGCAAGACACTCGGCCTCGCAGGCGCAGCCTTCGTCGCCGTGCACCTGCTGCTGTCGGTGGTGGTCGCGGGGCCCGAGTCCTTCCCGTCGCTGTATACCGCCTCGGGCCCAATGACCCGCGACGCGGCGGTCTCCATGCTCGCTGGAGCGCTCGGCTCGGGCGCACTGGTGTGGCTGTTGTACGCCACGAGGATCCGGCCCGTGAAGGAGCAGCGGCATCGAGCGAGCTTGGTGCCCGGGCTCGGGCGCGCGCTCTTGGCGTTGACCGCGGTTCACGTCGCGCTGATCGGCGTCCGCGGGTGGTTCGACGTCGACTCGTGGCCGGGCTCGCTGCCGCCGATCACGCTGCTGTCGTTCGTGATCGCGGCGGTGCTGCTGGTGATGCCCAAGGGCAAGCGGTGAGCCTCGCGGCGCAGCCCGTGGTCCCCAGCGCTGGTCCTCGATGCGGTAGAGCGAAGCGAGCCGGGCGGGGCTCCACCTCCGGGCACGAATCGACGGCGGAGATCCGACGAATCCTGCACGTCCCCGAGTCGCGTCCGCACGTGTGGGCCGGCATAGAAGGCTCACCCCTACGACGGCAGGTCGTGCATCCGCGCGCGACCGAGGTCGTCGCGCGGAGGGGTCCCTGCAGGGCATGTACGTGGTTCCCACGAGCCCGCGGCCCAGGACCTCTGTGCGGTCCGTGGCCTCTGGGGTGCACGCGCTGCGATGGAGCCTTCGGGGTGGACGAGCCCACGGGTGACTCGGGTCGACGCTGAGAGGGAACCACGATTTTCTGCAGGTCCTGTGGACCGATACGCCGCAGCAGCCCCGCGGCGCGGGAGCACGCCCGCTCACAGAGATCGTACTACGGCTTGGCTCGGATCGTGGGCCGGGCAGACCCGCGGATCGAGAAGCGCGTCGCTCAGCTCGAGGCGCTGTGGCCAACATTTCCCAGCATCCCCGCGCGCACCGAGACGTGACGGTGATGGGGACAACAAGGAGGCGGGTACGGGCCCCTTGGCGCTCGTGTCGAGGCCACGTCACTCATGCGACGTGCAGCCGCCTCGGTTCGTTCGTCGGCCGCAGATCGGCGCAACGGGCTACTCTGCGCGGGTGCAGCAACCCGACCTCGACGATGCCCGGGAGAAGGCCGAGCAGGTGAGCGACTCTACCGCGTACCGCTGGCTCGTACGGGGCGGACTGGTCGCCTTCGGAATCGTCCACCTGCTCATCGCGTATCTCGCCGTCCATTTGGCGTTCGGAGAGCGGTCCGAGGACGCGTCGCAAACGGGGGCACTGCGAGAGCTGGCCAGTGCCAGTGCCCCGCTGGGACCGACCCTGCTGTGGGCCACCAGCGGGGGCATGTTCGCCATCACCCTCTGGCAACTCCTCAACGCGTTCGTCGGTCACCGTCACGCGTCCGGAAAATCGCGAACCCTCGCGCGCGGTACGTCGGCGGGTCGGGCGGTGGTCTACGCCGCGCTGGGTTGGAACGCGGCCAGCATCGCGATGGGCGGACCCGGCGGGGACGGTGGCGATGCTGCCTCAGCCATGCTGCTCTCCCTGCCGTGGGGTCGGGTGCTCGTGGGGCTGGTCGGCGCCGTGGTCGCCATCGTCGGTGGAGGCCTGATCCTCAACGGGATCCGGGACAAGTACGAAGAGGAACTCAAGGGCTCCCTCGGGACGCCGCAGCGCTGGATCGCGCGGTTCGGCCACGTCGGCAAGGGCGTGGCCATCATGGTCGTTGGCGGCCTGTTTCTCTGGGCTGCCTGGACCTACGATGCCCAGTCGGCCGGCGGCCTGGACAAGGCCCTCCAGACCGTCCGCAGCGCCTCCTTCGGCCCCGTCATCCTCATCGCCATCGCCTTGGGCTTCGCGTGCTATGGCGCGTACTGCTTCAGCTGGGCGAGGCGCGCCCGGTTCCATTGACGACCGCTCGGTCCACAGCGCAGGCGCGGCGGCGTCCCAGCGAGGCGTCTCCCCGAGCATCGTGCTGCGGCGCACACCCCTGCGTTGCGTTCTGCGGTCACGCCCGTACACCAAGGAGATGGGACGCTTCGCGCTGATCTCAGTGGTGCTCGGGGCCGGCTGCGCGATCACGCCACCGCCTCCAGCGACGCGTCACGTGTTTTCGTTGGCGTCGTCTTCCGACCGCCGGGCGCCTTCGACCACGCTCCACCTCACCGTCGACGAGCTCGACCAGACGCTCGCCACGAACGAGCCGCCGCTTCCACTGTGGATGCGGACAACGACCGACGAGACCGAGATCGACGCGCTGCGGGCGGGCCGAGAGATCGAAGACGGCGCCGAAGAGAAGCGCCAGTTCTTCCACAACATGGGGGCCACAGGGATGACCCCCGGCTGGGCCTGCCCGCTGGTGTTCGTGCCGCCGCAGACCTCGGTCGACGTCCGGCCTGGCGACGCCGCGTTCGACTGGAATGGCCCCGGCACCTGCGAGGGCACCGACTGGCCGACGGCCGCGACGCCCTGGCTGGTGATGGACCGCGACGGCGATGGTCGCATCAGCTCGGGCGCCGAGATGTTCGGCACGGGCACGCGCCTGCCCCACGGCCTGGCCAGCAACGGCTTCGAGGCCCTCGCCGCCCTCGACGATGATGGCGACGGCGCGATCACGCAGGCCGATGCCGCTTGGCCGGCGCTGATGCTGTGGAGCGACACCGACGGCGATCGCGTCTCGAGGGCCGAGGAACTCTCGCCTCTGGCGGCGCACGGCGTGGACACGCTCGAGCTCGACTACGCCCCCGGGTTCCACTGCGACGAGGTCGGCAACTGCCTGGGCGAGCGCGCGTCGGTGGGCGGCATCGCCGGCGGAGCGCTCGTCGACGTCTACCTGCGCTGCCGCTGACTCGGCCCCGCGCGCACGCGCCACGAGCCTATCGCGCTCGACGACGGGCTGTGCCTGCCCCCTCGCACAGCCGCCCCGCGGCCACCGTGTACCGCTGTAGGGCGTGGACACCGCGCCGAGGGCCCAGGACCCTGAGCAACCCCGCCGGGGCCTGCTACGCTTGGCCGGTGTCCTCGCCCCACCGCGGCGCCCCCGTGCTCCTGACTGCCGCTTCGTCCCCGGCCCGCCCTCGGTGGACGCGCGCCGCGTGGGGACTGCTGGTGGCCGGCGCCGTTTCGTGCGGACCCTCGGCGGGACCGAGCGCGCCGCCCGAGCCCGTCCAGTCCGCGGGGCCCGCCGTCATCACCACGGCGGCCGACCCCGAGTCGACCACGCCCCGTGGCGGCATCGACGAGGCCCGAGCCAAGGACGAAGCCGCCCGCATCCTCGAAGCGGTCGCCAAGGCGCGAAACCTGGAGGTCCTCGCACCGGTCGATGTCTTGGTCACCAGCAAGAAGGACATTCGCGCCTACGCCAAGGAGACCATGTACGAGCACATGACTCCGGCGGAGCTGGACCTTCAGGGAAGGATCAGCGCGTCCTTGGGCGTCATCGCCATCGGGGCCAGCTTGGAGCAGGTGCTGCTCAATGCCCTCGAGGACGGCGTGCTCGGCTTCTACGACCCCAAGAAGAAGGCCCTGTTCATCGGTGACTTCATCTCGATGGGCATGCTCAGCCAGACGGTCGGCCACGAGATCGCCCACGCGCTGCAGGACATGCACTTCGGCCTGAAGGACCGCGTCGCGCCAAATCCGCACCACACCGACCTCGACGCCGCGGAGACCTTCCTCATCGAAGGCGGCGCCCAGGCGGCCTATCTGGCCTGGGTCAGCGGCACCGACGGCCTGGGCACGATCGACGACGCCGTGCTCGAAGCCATGGTCAACGCGGGCCTCGAAGCGGCCGGGATGATGACCGAAGCGCCCGTCCTGGCCCGCAGTTTGTACCTGCCGTACACCGCCGGCACCGCCACGGTCGTTCGCATGGTCGTGCAGGATGGATGGACCAGCGTCGACGCGCTCTACGAGGACCCGCCGACCACCACCGAGCAGATGCTGCACCTGGACAAGCTGCGCGCCCGCGAGCCGGCCCGGCCCGTGGAGTTGGACCACGAGGCGGTCTCCGCCGCGATCGGCAAGCCCATCGTGTGGCACGACGACTTCGGTGAAGCGCAGCTGCTCGCGCTCCTGGCCGACGTGGAGTCCGCCGCCGTCGCCCGCCGCAGCGCCGACGGCTGGGGCGGTGATGCGCTGCTCGCCCTCGAGGACGCATCCGGCATGTCGGTCGCGCTGGTCGTGACCATGGACTCCCGCAGCGACGCCGAGGCGCTCGAGGCGAGCCTGCGCAAGTACGTCGATGAGCGCCTCGAGGGCACCACAGCGCTGCAGCGCCGCCGCGACACCGTCCTGCTCGCCACCGCCCTGAAACCCGCCTCGGACACCAAGGCGGTCGCCGCCGCCCTGTGGGCCGCCGTGAGCGTCGACGGAAAGCCGGTGCGGCGTTGAGCGTCCGCAGCCTGCTGAGCGCCGTGCAGCGGCGCGAGCGACTCGCCGACGCCGCGCTCGGGCTGGCCGCCGTCGCGCTGCCCACCGGACTGTGGCTCGCCGCTGGGGCGCTGCTGGGCGTGCGGCTGCTCGGGTGGCCACCGCTGGCGCTGTGGGCGTGCGCCCTGCCGGTCCCGGCGGTGCTCGGCTGGGCCGCGCTGCGTCCCCGGTCACTGCGCAAGAGCGCCCGCCGGGTCGACGAACACTATGGCCTGGGTGACCAGCTCGGCTCCGCGCTCGAGTTTCGGGCGCGCCCACCGACGGCCGAAGACCCGCGGACCGCCGCGCTCGCCGAGCTGTTTGCCGACAACGCCGAGCGCGTCGCCGGTGGCCTGAGCGCCGCACCGGTCGTCCCGATGCAGGTCCCCGCCCCCGGCTGGCTCGATGGCGCTGGGCTGCTCGCGCTGGGCGTCGCCGCGCTGCTGCCCCCGCCGCAGGCCCGCACCGCCGACGTCGGCGGGTGGGCGGTCGTGCCGCCGGGCATCGTGCTCGCGGCCGAGAACGCCGGGCTCGACATGGCGCTCGCCGAGCCGCTGCGGCAGAACCTGCAGTCCCTCACCCAAGATCAGGACGAGGTCGCCGCGATCGCCAAGCGCATGCTCGAAGTCCTCGAAGCCCTCGAAGAGGGCTCCATGGATCGCGGCGAGGCGCTCGCCGAGCTTGAGAAGCTCGAAGAGGCGCTCGCCGAGGCCGAGCAGCGGCTCGAGCTCGACCTGGACGAAGACCCCGGCATGCTCGCCGACACCATCCGCGAGCTGGCCGACGCCCTGCAGGAGCACGAGATCACCGAGAAGGCCGGTGACGCCTTCGAGCAGAAGACGCCTCAGGACGCGCAGGACGCGATGGCCGAGGCCGCCGAGCAGGCTGCCGCCAGCGCCGAGTCCGACGACGCCATGCAAAAGGCCATGGAAGAGGTGCAGCGCCGCCTCGACAAGGCCGCCCAGAACCAGGCCGAGCAGCGCAAGGAGACCGACGACGCCCTCGACGAGGCCGAGCGCCGCCTCCGCAAGGAAGAGAAGGCCAAGCCCAAGGACCCGCAGGACGAAGAGCGACGGCTGCAGAAGAAGAAGGAGCTCGAGAAGCGGGTCGAGCAGCTCCGCCGCCAGCAGCAGCGCGAGCAGGCCGCCGAGCGTCGCCTCGACGAGCTCAAGCGGCAGGCCAAGGACGCAGCCAAGAAGAACGGGCAGCCCGGCGAGAAGGGCCAGCAGGGCCGCAGCCAGCGGCAGCGCTCGCTGCAGAAGCTCTCCCGCTCCGCCTCCCAAGCCGCCCGCAAGGCCCGCGGCGCCCAGCGCAGCCAGCAAGCCCGGGACAGCCTACAAGAGGCCAAGTCCTTCGTGCGCCGGGCCGGTCAGCAGGGCGAGGGCCAAAACCGCCGCCGACAGCAGTTCAAGCGCTTCTCCAAGGCTGCCAAGGGCAAGCAGGGGAAGGAGGGCAAAGACGGCAAGGGCGGCAAGCAGGGCAAGTCGACCCTGCTGGTCGAAGGCAAGACCGGCGACGGACAGCCCGACATGATGATGGAAGGCGACGGCCAGGGTGAAGGCGACGGCCAGGGCGACGGCGACGGCCAGGGCGAGGGGGAAGGCGAGGGCCAAGGCCAGGGCCAAGGCCAAGGCCAAGGCCAAGGCATGGGTGAAGGCATGGGCGAGGGCAGCCAGGATCCCCTCGGCGAAGACAGCTCGATCGCCACCACCAAGAACACCGTGCGCGTCAAGGCCAAGGAAGGACGCGGCGTGTCCCGAGCCGAGGTCATCCGCGACTCCAGTCAGCAGGGCTTTGCCACCGAGGCCTACCGAGATGTATTCACCGATTACCGCGGCTTCGCGCAGAGCGCTCTGGACAACGAGGCGCTCCCAGCCGCCCGTCGACGGGCCGTGCGTCGCTACTACCAGCTCATTCAGCCGCGCGAATGACCGCGGCTGCCCCCTCCTCGCGAAGCAATCTTCATGACCGCCGCCGTTGCGAACACTCAACACGAAATCGAAGCTCTTCAGCGTGACCTCGCCACCCTCACCCAGGAGGTGGGCAAGGTGATCGTCGGGCAGGACAAGGTCATCTCCGGCGTGCTGACCTGCTTGCTCGCCGGCGGCCACGGCCTGCTCGAAGGCGTGCCTGGCCTGGGCAAGACGCTCCTGATTCGCACCGTCTCCGACGCGGTCGACCTCGACTTCGCGCGCGTGCAGTTCACCCCCGACCTCATGCCCGCCGACATCGTCGGCACCTCGGTCCTGCGCCAGAACGAGGCCGATGGGCACGGCGGCATGCTCGAGTTCCAGCCCGGGCCAGTGTTCTCCAACATCGTGCTCGCCGACGAGATCAACCGCGCCACACCCAAGACCCAGTCGGCGCTGCTCGAGGCGATGGCCGAGGGCACCGTCACCGCCGCCGGCGAGACGCGCCCCCTTCCGCAGCCCTTCTTGGTGCTCGCCACCCAAAACCCGCTGGAGATGGAGGGCACCTACCCCCTGCCCGAAGCCCAGCTCGACCGCTTCCTGTACAAGATCCAGGTCGACTTCCCCAGCGAGGACGACCTGATGCAGATCCTCGACCGCACCACCGGCACCCGCAGTGCCTCGGTCGAGCCGGTCGTCAACGGGCCGCGCCTGATGGAGATGCGCGCGCTCGTGCGGGCCATCCCGGTGACCCAGAGCCTCACCCGCTACGTCGTCCGGGTCTTGCGTGCCACGCACCCCGACGACGGCCGGGCGCCCGACCTGGTCAAGCGCTACGTTCGCTTCGGCGGCAGCCCCCGGGGCGCCCAGTCCATGCTGCTCGCCGCCCGTATCCGGGCCTGTCTGCATGGCCGGGCCCCGAGCACCGACGACATCAAGGCCGTCGCCCTGCCCGCCCTGCGGCACCGGGTCATCCTCAACTTCGAGGGCGAGGCCGAAGGCATCTCCATCGACGACTGCATCACCGAAGTCCTCGACTCCGTGCCCAAGGACTGACGAGCTGCGCGCGACCACTCGATGGGACTTCGACAACGACTCTTCGGCGCACCCAAGGCGCCCGCGCCCTCCTCGGACGACCTGTTCGACGAAGCGTTCCTGGCCCGGCTGGAGCTGCTGCAGGTGATCGCTCGGCGGCTGTTTCGAGGTCGGCAGCGGGCCGAACGCAAGACCCGCAAGGTCGGCAGCGGCATCGAGTTCGCCGACCACAGGCCATACTCGCCCGGCGACGACATCCGCAACCTCGACTGGACCGTCTACGTCCGTCTGGGCCGCACGCTCATCCGGCTGTTCGAAGAAGACGAGGATCTGCCGATCCGGATCATCGTCGACGTCAGCGACTCGATGTGCCTGCGCGGGGGCGCCAAGCTGCGCTACGCCCAGCAGGTCGCCGCCGCGCTGGCCTACGTGGGCCTGGCCAACCTCGATCGCGTCGGGCTGACGTGCATGAGCCACAGCGGCCAGGCCACGCTGCCCGCCATCCGCGGCAAGGGCCGGATCTTTCGGGTCTTCGACTTCCTGCGCGGCGCCCAGACCGGGGGCGCCACCGACATTCGTGCCGGCTGCAGCCGCGTCGCCGCCCAGAGCAGCCAGCCGGGCCTGACCATCGTGCTCTCGGACTTCTACGACCTCGAAGGCGCCTTCGAGGGGCTCAACATGCTGCGCTTCCGCAAGCACGAGCCGGTCGCCATTCAGATCATCGATCCCACCGAAGCCGATCCCACCGGCTCCGGCCTGCGCGGCGACGTGCGCCTGCTCGACTGCGAGGGAGGGACCGAGCGCGACGTCACCTTGTCCCCGCGAACCCTGTCCGCCTACGCCGAGGCCCACGAGCGCTTCTGCGCCCAGCTGCAGACCAGCTGCCGCACCCGGGGCATCGGCTACATCCGCGCCAACATCGACGTCCCCTTCGATGACCTGGTGCTGCGCCTGTTCCGCCAAGGAGGCATCCTCCGGTGACCCTGGCCGGCTGGAGCCTCTCGCAGCTGGGCCTGCTCTTCGGAGCCGCCGGTGCCGCGATCACCGTCCTGTATCTGCTCAAGATGCGGCGCCGCAAGGTCGTCGTGCCGTTCGCGGCCCTGTGGGAGCGGGTCACGCGAGAGTCCGAGAGCCGCAAGATCTGGCGACGGCTGCGGCGGCTGCTGTCGTGGCTGGTCCAGCTGATCCTGCTCGCCCTGGTCGTCGCGGCGATCGGAGACCCGCGCACCAACGCGTGGGTTCGGGATCCGGTGACCGTGGCGATCGTCGTCGACGCCTCCGCGTCGATGGCGGGGTTCGCCGACGCCTCCGATCCCGAGGACCCCACGCGACGCATCGACCGCGCCAAGGCCCGCGCCCTCGCCGAAGTCCGCGGGCTCGGCCCGTCCGACCGCGCGGTCGTGATCGTCGCGGCGCAGGAGGTGGGCGTGGCCAGCCCCCTGTCGGGCGATGCCTCTGACCTGCAGGCCGGCATCGAGACCATCGAGCCCAGCTACGGTGAGGCCGACTTGGGTCGCGCCCTGAGCCTGGCCGAGCACGCGGTGCGCGGCAGCGAGGGCGCGCGCATCCTGGTGCTCACCGACGGCGCCTTCGACGTGGCCGGCGCGCGAGCGGTCCGCGCGTGCGTCGACGGGCCGCTGCCCTGCGCCCTGGGCGTGCACGCAGGGCCGCCCGACAACGTCGCGATCACGGCCTTCGCAGCCCGCCGCTACCCCGAGGCCCGCGACAAGCTCGAGGTGCTCGCCGAGGTGCAGAACCTCGGCGACGCGCCCGCAACCGTCACGCTGGACGTGCTCGCCGACGGGGTCTCCGTGGGCCGGACGCCGCTGCAGCTGGCGCCGGGCGAAACCCGACGAGAGGTACTCTCCGAGCTCGACGCCGCGCGCTCGCGCTTCGAGGCGACGCTGTCGGCGGACGACCCGGCCGTGCTCGGGCCCCGCTTCGACGACGTCGCCTTCGCGGTCGTGCCGCCGCTGTCGCCGCTTCGCGTGGCGCTGGTCAGCGACGGCACCAACCTCTTCCTGGACGCCGCGCTGCTCAACCTCGGCGACCACGTTCAGCTGGACGCCGCCGACGGCACCGAACCTGACCTCGCCGAGCATGACCTCGTGTTCTTCGACATGGGCAACAACCCGCTGCCCGACGCCCTGCCCGACACCCACGTCGCGGTCTTCGATCCGTGGCGGTTCGAGGGCGGGCCATTCCCGATCGCCAAACGCGCCGACGTGCCCCGGCCCTTCATCACCGAGCAGGCGCGCAAGCACCCGGTGCTGGAGTACGTGGTGCTCAAGGACGTCAACATCGGCCGAGGCACCACCTTCGACATCGAGCCCGGCGACGACGTCCTGGTGCGCTCGCTCGGCGAGCCGCTCGTGGTCCTGCGCGAGGGCGAGCACATCACGCTCGGGTTCGGCTTCGATCCCCGACAGTCCGACTTCCCGATGCGCATCGCGTTCCCGCTGATGATCGACAACCTCGTGCGCTACGTCGAGCAGCGAACCCCCGGCTTCGTCGCGAGCGCCCCGCTGGGCGTCAGCCAGCCGCTGGGTCTCGCCGACCTCGGCTTGTCCCCCGAGGGCATCACGCGGGTGGCGGTGACCGGCCCCGATGGCGTGGCGTCCGAGCGCCCGGTCGAGCGCGGTCGCTTCCGCATGCGGGCGCTCCAGCCCGGCGTCTACACCATCGCGGCGCTCGACGGCACCGCGGCAGGGTCGCAGGTCGAGGTCGCCGTCAACCAGGCCAACGCGGACGCCTCCGACCTGCACTCGATGCTCGCCGCGATGGAGCTGCCGCAGGCCGCCACCGCGGACCCGGCACCCGATCCGGCCCCGTTGACCGAGGGCCCGCTGTGGACGGCCCTGATGATCGCTGCCGCCGCGCTCATCGCCGCGGAGTGGGCCACGTACCACCGCAGGGTCACCGTATGAGCATGCGGGTCTCGATGCGGGCGGCCCTTCGCCATCCGGCCTTCGACGTCGCCTTGGGCGTCCTGCTCGGCGGCGCGGCGGTCGGCGTGCTGCTGCTGCTCTCGCCGTGGCCCGCCTCTACCCAGATCCCGCTCCCGGTGGACCTCGCGCGCCTGCTCGGGGCCACCGAGGGCACGGACCCGGTCGCGGTGCTCGCCCGCCCCGAGGCCCTGTGGCTGATGCCCGCGGCGGTCCTGCCCTATCTGGTGCTGGTGCTGCGACGCTCGCTGGTGGACGTGCCGGGCGCCCAGGTGTTCGTGCAGCTGCTGGCCCGCCTGGCCGTACTCATGGCGGTCGCCGTCGCGCTGGCCCAGCCCAGCCTGCGCAGCCCGATCCGCGGCAAGACCCTCGTGTTCGCCGTCGACGTCTCCGACAGCATCGACGACGCGCAGCTGGAGCAGGCTCGCGCCGAGCTGGAGCGCGCGCTCGCTGCGGTTCGCGACGAAGCGCAGGCCGAGGTCGACCCCGAAGACCGCACGCGACTGGCCGTGGTGACCTATGCGCAGCGGGTCACGGTCCGCGACGTCGCCGAGGATGCCGACGCGACGGCCCTGCTCGCCCGTACGGACGACGGGGGTCTGGGCAGCGACCACGCCGGCGCGCTGCGGCTGGCCGCAGCCCTGGTCGACCCACAAACCGAAGGCCGCGTCGTCCTGCTCACCGACGGCGGCGGATCCCTCGCCGAGCGCGAAGACCTCTCGGGCGCCACCGCCGAGCTGCGCGCGCGCGGGCTCTCCGTTCACGTCCGCCGCTTCGAGCCCGAGGCTCGCGGAGACGTGCTCGTCGACGCCGTGCACCTACCGGCCGAGATGCGCCTGGGCGAGACCTTCAACGTCGCGGTCGACCTGTTCGCGACCTCGGCGGGCACGGTCACCGTCCAGCTCTCTCGAGACGGCGTCCCCAACCCCCTACAGCCCTTCGAGGAGGTCGAACTTCGCGGCGGCGCGCAGCAGGTCACGTTCGAAGCGCGGGTCACCGAGCCCGGTCCGGTGGTGTTCGAAGCTGCCCTGGACGCAGCGACCATCGAAGGTCCCGACAACCGACGGACGGGCAACGACGCCGCAGCCGTGGCCGGCGAGGTGCGCGGCCGGCCCAAGGTGCTGCTCGCGGGCTCCGGCGGCAACGGACCCCTGGCCGCGGCGCTGCGCTCGGACCACCTCGACGTCACCGTGACCGGCGGCGGCGGCGTCCCCGAGACCTTCGAAGCCCTGCGCGCCTTCGACCTCGTCATGTTCTCCGATCTGGGCGCCGGCTCGGTCAGCGCCGCGTCCAAGCAGGCCCTGGGGCAGTATGTCGTCGACCACGGCGGCGGCTTCATCATGGTCGGCGGCGACCAGTCCTTCGGCATGGGCGGCTGGGGCCGCGGCACGGTCGGCGAGCTGCTGCCGGTGCGCTTCGACGGCGAGCGCCAGCGCGAGCAGCCCAAGCTGGCGCTGGTGCTGGTGATCGACAAGTCGGGCTCGATGTCCTCCGAGGACAAGCTCGACCTGGTCAAAGAGGCGTCGCGCGCCACGGCCCGCACCCTCGATCCCAGCGACGAGATCGGCGTGATCGCCTTCGACTCCCGGCCCCACGTGATGGTCCGCCTGCAGCCCGCGTCCAACCGGATCCGGATCAGTTCGGACATTCGGCGGCTGACCTCGGGCGGGGGCACCAACGCCCTGCCCGCCCTGCGCGAGGCCTACCTTCAGCTCGCCGGCAGCAACGCTCTGGTCAAGCACGTCATCCTGCTCAGCGACGGTCAGTCGCCCGAGAACGGCATCTCCGCCCTGCTCGGCGACATGCGAGACGCCGACATCACCGTCTCGTCGGTGGGGGTCGGCGCCGGCGCAGGCAAGGACCTGCTGCGCAGGGTGGCCCGGCGCGGGCGAGGCCGCTTCTACTACAGCCACGACGGCACCGACGTGCCGCGCATCTTCTCCCGCGAGACCCGCGAGGTGACGCGCAACGCGGCCAAGGAGCTTGCGCTGTATCCCCGGGTCGCCAAGAACGTGCAGGCGCTGCGGGGCATCGACTTCTCCGGGGCGCCGGGCCTGCGCGGCCTGGTCCCCGTCAAGCCCAAGGCGATGACCGAGACCCTGCTGCGCACCCATCAAGGCGACGCGCTGCTGGTCCGCGGACGACGAGGCCTGGGGCGGACGGCCGCCTTCGCCAGCGATGCCAAGGCGCGGTGGGCCGCACCGTGGCTGGCGTGGAGCGGCTTCGCCAAGCTGTGGTCGCAGCTGGCCCGCGACACGATGCGTCAGGGCGCGACGCTCTTGGGCGGCGCGAGCATCACGGTCACGCCCGCGGGCGAGGGCGGCTACGCGGTGTCCGTCGACGTCGACGCCGTCAGCGGCTTTGCGAACGACCTCTTCGGTGAACTCGAGGTCGTCGACCCCTCCAAGGCCCAGGACGACCCCGCGCGAGCGGTGACGGTGCCCCTGCGGCTGTCCGCACCCGGCCGCTACGTCGCCGACATCGGGCAAGTGCAGGCCGGACAGCGCCTGGTCAACGCTCGGCTCTACGACGTCAGCCAGGAGCCGCGGCGCCTGGCGGCCGAAGCCGTCTCGCAGGTCTCGGTACCCTACCCTACCGAGCTCCTCCCCGAGGCCACCGGCGACCCGAGCTTCGTGCAGGCGCTGCCGGTCGCGTCCACCTCGGGCAGCCTGGCGGAGGTCATCGAGACCGCCGGTGACCCCGGCGGCCGCGAGCGCCACAAGCCGCTTTGGCCGTGGGTGCTCGCCGGGCTGGTGCTGCCGCTGATCATCGTCGACCTGCTGCTGCGCCGGGTGTCCTTCGGATCGCGCAAGGTCAGCGTGTAGAGGGCCCACCCGGGGGCGCGCTTTCGTCCACGCTCCGGATGGCCGGAGACGAAAGGGGGTACGATGGTCCACGTGGGACGGTGGAGAGTCGGCGCGTCGGCCATCGCCACGCTGCTGCTGTCCACGGCATCGGCGTGTCCGCTGGCGACGTACCAATGCAGTGACGACGTGCAGTGCCCCCGGGGAACCTGCATCGACGACGCGTGCGCCTTTGTCGACGATGGCTGCCCGTCGGGGATGCGCTTTGGGGCCCACACCGCAGGGGGCCAAGGTGGCGCGTGCGTGCCGGTCACCGACGGGACCTCCGCGGCCGAGGCCGTGACCGGTCCGGCGTCGTCGTCGAGCACGTCGATCGACGTGCTCGGGACCTCGAGTTCATCGACGGCGGCGACCACCGAGGGCTCGACCACCCCGGTGGCCAGCACCACCACCGCAGCTGCCGCGGAGAGTTCGTCGACCGGCGGACCGGGCGAACCCGACCTCGTGGCCGACCTCGTGGCGTGGTTCCCCTGCGAGGGCGAGGGACCTGCGATCGGCGCGGACGCATCGGGCAATGGACACGACGGCGTGTGCCTGGACTGTCCGACCTCCGCGCTGGGCGTGGTCGGGCAGGCGTGCCAGTTCGAGCCCGGTCAGTTCATCACGGTGCCCTTCGACCCGGCGTTTGCCGTCGATGCGTTCACGCTCGCTGCGTGGATCCTGCCCGAGGCGCTGCCGGAGGGTCAGCTGATGTCCGCAGCGAGCGTTCCGGTGGGCCCGGGCACCGCCAATGCCTACCAGTTCGGCTTCAACGGCCTGGGCGGGGGTCAGAGGGTGTTCTTCTGCCACGGGTCCCCAAAGGGCCAGGAGTGTCTCAACGAGACGGTGATGCTCACGGACTGGATGCACCTCGCGGTGACCTCGAGCGCGGAGGTTACCCGGATCTACGTCGACGGCGCGCTCATCCGCGAGGAGCCGACGATTCCGCCCGCATACGACATGCAGGACTTCCTCATCGGCGTGGACGTGGACGCCGGCGAGTACCAGCACGGCTTCGTCGGCCTCATCGACGAGCTCCGGGTGTACGCGCGCGCCCTGAGCGACGACGAGATCGTGGACCTCGCCGCCCAGGGCTCGAGGTGAGCACTACAGCGCCGGGCCCATCACCGTGCTCAGGGCGAAGGCGGTGTTGATGATGCCGACGTGGGAGTAGGTCTGCGGGAAGTTGCCCCATTGGGTGCCGGTGGCGGGATCGACGTCCTCGCTGAGCAAGCCATAATCGTTGGCGTGCCCCAGCAGGCCGCGGAAGACGGCGCGGGCCTCCTCGTTGCGGCCCAGGCGAGCGAGGGCTTCGGCGTGCCAGAAGCCGCACACGGTGAAGGCGGCCACCGTGTCGCCCAGGCCGTCGTCGTGGCGGTAGCGAAACAGGAGGTTCTCGCCCGCGCGAAGGGTCCGGGCGATGGCGTCGACGTGCTGGGACGCGCGCGGATCGTCCTGGTCGAGGTAGCCCAGGTTGACCATCATCAGCAGGGACGCGTCGGCCTCGTCGCTGTCGATGGCGTCGGCGAAGTAGCCCTTGTCCGGTCGCCACGCCCGCTCGATGAGGGCCGCCGCGCGCACGACGAGGTCGGCGGCGTTGGACGCGAGCGCATCATCCCCATGCTTCTGGGCGATCTCCAGGCAGATCTTGGCGCCCACCCAGTGCAGCAGCACGGTGAAGGTGTGCAGCCGCGGCGCGTCGCGCTTCTCCCACAGCCCCACGTCCGGCGCTTCGAGCAGGCGCGTGAGGGCGTCGGCGAGCTGGTGAATCAGCGGCAGGCCGGGCACCTGGCGAAAGCGGGTGTCGAGGTAGGCCGGGGCCAGCGCGGCCAGCATCTCCCCGTAGACGTCGTGCTGGACCTGCGCGTAGGCGGCGTTGCCCACCCGCACCGTGCCCTGACCGTCGGCGCCGCGCAGGTGGGTCAGGACGCGCTCGTCGAGCTGGGTCTCGCCGCCGATGCCGTACACCGGCTGCATCATGCCGTCCGAGGCGCGCGCGACCAGGTTGCGCAGATAGGTGATGAACCCCTCCATCTCCTCGAACTGGCCCAGTCGGCGCAGCGCCCCCACGGTGAACGCCGAGTCGCGGATCCAGCAGAACCGGTAGTCCCAGTTGCGGCCCGAGCCGGGGTGCTCGGGCACGCTGGTGGTCGCGGCGGCCGTGATGGCGCCGGTGTCCTCGTACTGGTGGAGCTTGAGCACCAGGGCCGAGCGGATCACCTCCTCTTGAAACTCGGTGGGCAGCACGCAGTGCTTGACCCACCGATCCCAGTACCGACGGGTGCGCCGCAAGAAGCGGTCGCACGTCTCGCGCAGGGGCGCTTCGAGGGGCGCGCCCCACGTGAGGCAAAAATCCACGTCGCGCTCGAGGATGAACGAGCGCTCGCTGGCGATGTAGTCGACCGGGGCGTCGGTGGTGAGGCGAACCTGGTCGCCGTCCATGGTCCACTGCAGGTGGTTGGAGCCGACCTGCGCCGCCGGCTTGCAGCGCCCGTAGTCCGCGGTGGGCGTGCACTCCACGACGATCCGCGGGGCGCCCCGCAGGACCCGAACGCGCCGCATCAGCATCCGTGGTTTGAAGGACCGCTCGTGCTCGAAGAACCGCGGGGCAAAGTCGATCAACTCGAACGCGCCATCGGGCGCCTCGAAGCGGGTGCGCAGCACGTTGGAGTGCGTCTCGTAGGCGGAGGTCACCTCGAAGTCGGTGGCGGGCCGAATCGAGAAGCGGCCGCCCTCGTCTTCGTCCAGGAGGCTGCCGAACACGAAGCTCGAGTCGAAGCGCGGCCAGCACAACCAAACCACGGCGCCTTGGTTGTCGACGAGGGCCTGGTAGCCACAGTTTCCGATCAGGGCGAGATCCACGAGGCGGGATGATAGAAGGACTTTCGTGTCCGGCTCAAAGCTCATCGTTTGCTCGGTTCGCGCTCCGGTCGCAGTGACGCGCGCAGAAGACGGCTGGGTCGCCTCTGCGAGCCCTGGAGGCCTCGCCACGGCCTTGCGCGCGGTTGCCGAGTCCCGGGATTTTTCCTGGGTCGGCTTCCCCGGAGCGGTGGTTCCCCCCGGCGAGCAGGACGCCGTGCGCGCCCTCGTCGAGGGCCACGGCGCGGCGCCGGTCTTCCTCGAAGAGGACGAGTTCCACCTGTTCTACGAGGAGTTCTCCAACCGGGTGCTGTGGCCGCTGTTTCACGGGCTGCCGGGGCCGCGCGAGTTCTCGCGCGGGGCGTGGGAGTGCTACCGCAGCGTCAACGCCAAGT
This sequence comes from uncultured bacterium, assembly GCA_963761755.1. GTDB lineage: Bacteria > Myxococcota_A > Polyangia > Nannocystales > Nannocystaceae > CAJXVA01. The sequence continues at coordinate 18,878 of CAVXIC010000008.1, read as the reverse complement.
TCGCCGACGCGATAGCCCAGCGGGCCGGCCCCGACGACACCGTGTGGGTGCACGACTATCAGCTGCTGCTGGTGCCGCAGCTGCTGCGGGAGCGCGGCATCGACTGCCGGATCGGGTTCTTCCTGCACATCCCCTTCCCCTCGCCGGACGTCTACCGCACGCTCCCCAGCCGCGACGAGCTGCTCCGCGGGCTGCTCAGCGCAGACGTCTTGGGCTTTCACACCTACGAGTACGTCTCCAACTTTCGCTCCGCCCTGCTGCGGGTCTCGGGCATCGAGTCCGAGCCCGAGGCGGTGCGGCAGGCCGGGCACGTCGCCAAGCTCTCGGTGCTGCCGATCGGGATCGACCCGGCCTCGATTCGAGCCATGTGCGCGCGCGAGGACGTCCGGGCCAACCTCGCGTCGTTTCGCGAGACCTATCGCGGGCAGACCACGGTGCTGGGGGTCGACCGCCTCGACTACACCAAGGGTCTGCCCGAGAAGCTGCTGGCCTTCGAGCACCTGCTCGCCGAGCACCCGCAGCTGCACGGCAAAGTCACGCTCATCCAGGTCGCGGCGCCCTCGCGCACGGGCGTGGTCGAGTACCAGGCGCTTCGAGAGGAACTCGAAGGCCTCGCGGGGCGCATCAACGGGCGGTTTGGAACCTTGAGCTGGACGCCCATCGTCTACGTCAACCGCAACCTCGGCCAAGAAGAGCTGGTCGCGATGTACCAGCTCGCCGACATCATGTTGGTCACGCCGGTCCGCGACGGGATGAACCTGGTGTGCCTCGAGTACATCGCGGCCCGTGGCGACACCGCGGGCGCGCTGCTGCTCAGCGAGTTTGCCGGGGCAGCGTCGTGTCTGGCGGGCGCGACCTTGGTCAACCCCCATGACACCGACGGCGTCGCGCGAGCCCTCGCCGACGCGATCGCCTCGGAGCCCGGCGCGGAGGCGTTCGAGCACATGCGCGCGTTCACCCTCGACAACACCGTGGGCGCCTGGGCCGGGGCCTTTCTGGCGCAGCTCGAGGATCCCGCCGCCGGCAGCCGCGTTCGTGCCAGGCGCCTTCAGGTCCGCGCACCGGCGGTCGAGGCCTTGGTGCGCAAGGCCTCGCTTCCGCTGATCTTGCTCGACTACGACGGCACGCTCCGGCCGCACACGACGCTGCCCGAGCAGGCCCGCCCCACCCCCGAGATCCGCGCGCTGCTCGGGGATCTGGCCCGCTTCGGGGTGGTCTACGTGGTCAGCGGGCGGTCCGCAGCCACGCTCGAAGCATGGCTGGGCAACCTGCCGGTCGGGTTGGTGTGCGAGCACGGCCTGGGGGTCCGCCACCGCGGCCAGGACTGGCAGCGTCAAGACGGCCTGGATACCGCCGCGCTCGACGCCCTGGTCGAGCCGATCTTCGCCGACTTCGGGCGCCGCACGCCCGGCAGCAAGGTCGAGCGCAAGGAGGCGTCGATGGCATGGCACTACCGAGCCGCCGAACCCAAGTACGGGGCGTGGCGGGCCAAGGAGCTGCGCGCGCTGCTCGAGGGGCGCCTGTCGGGCCTGCCGTTCTCGATCCTCGCCGGATCCAAGGTCATCGAGGTGCGGCACGTGCAGATGAACAAGGGCCGCGCGGTCGACAGCCTGCTCGAGCACCACAGCGGCACCGATCTCGTCGTCTGCTTCGGCGACGACCGGACCGACGAAGACATGTTCGCCGCGATCCGGGAGCGCGTGCCGGACAACGCGATCGTCTGCCGCGTCGGCGACGCCTTCACCGTCGCCCCGTTCCACGTGCGCAGCTCCGCCGACGTGCACGCCCAGCTCGGCGCGATGATCGACCTGTGGCGCGAGAGTCGGGGTTGAGACCGGCGTGGTCCCTCAGCGCTCACACCACGCGCCGACGCTCACCTCCACCGCGATGAGGTGATCGACGCATTCGCCGACGGGACAGTCGTCACCGTCGAAGTCGGCCGTGCACGGCTGTGAGCAGATCCCCTCTCCGCCGAACACGTAGCAGGTCAGCTCGCCGCAGCTGCTGCCGGTCCCGCTGCAGCTCTCGAAGCTGACGTCTCCACCGCCGCACTCGCAGTCGTCTCCGATCTCCGCGTCGTTCGTGCTGCTCGTCGGCGAGCTGGTGCCGTTCGACCCGCCGCCGCTCGAGCCACCCCCGCCCACGTCGCAGGCGGACCCGGACCCGAGGAAGGCCTGCTGGAGGGCGGCGCAGTCCTCGTCCTCCAGGCAGGTGAGCTGGTCCTCGGTCAACATGCCCCCGCAGACGCCTTGGCACTGGGCGTCTGCGACGTCCGGGGGAGCCCCGCACTCGGCGGCTTTGTCGGCGCAGCGTTCGGGACAGTCGTCGGCCGGCTGCGCCTGCCCGGTGCCCGGGTCCGCAGCCGAGGGCCCCTGCTCGGTGCCCTGGACGTCGTCCTCCCCGCAGGCAGCGGGAAGCGCGAGCGCGGTCGACAGCAGGAAGGAGCGCACAGTTCGCAAGGAGATCGCATGCATCGCGCCTCGACGTCACGATGCGCCGAACCGTCGCAGCACGGGTTCAGGCGGCCCCCTCAGGGGCGTGATCGCGCCCGCAGACCGTGCGATGCTGCCCCCGTGAAGCGCTGCTGCACCCTCGCGCTGTGGTTGGCCCTGGGGGGCTGCGACCGGCCCACGCCGCCGGAGGCGACCCAGCCCCAGGCGCCCACCCCTTCGGCACCGACCGCCACTGCGGTTGCCCAGGCCCCCGACGACGCGGTTGCCCCTGCGCGCCCGATCCCGCGGCCCATCGCCGGCGAGCTCCACTACGTCGAGCGGATCCTCGGCGACGCCCAGCCCGAGGATCCGCTGCCCATGATCGTCGCCATCCACGGCTTGGGCGACGACCCGGACAACTTCGCCCACCTCTTCGACGCCTTCGGGGGCACCGCCCGCCTCATCCTGCCGCAGGGCGTGGACCCGGCCGAGGACGGCGGCTGGTCCTGGTTTCCGATCCGCGCCCGGTCGAACGACATCGAGGCCCTCGCGGCAGGGATTGCAGCCTCCGCCGACAAGCTCGCGGTGGCGATCGAGGCGCTGCAGGCATCGCGCCCCACGCTCGGCGATCCAATCGTCACCGGATTCAGCCAGGGCGGCATGCTCACCTTCACGCTGGCGGTCCACCACGCCGACCACGTCGGCTTTGCGATCCCGATCGGAGGCTGGCTCCCGCCCCCGCTGTGGCCCGAGGCAGGCCCCGGCCCCTCCGCGCCCGCCGTCGTCGCCCTGCACGGGACCGCCGACAACGCGGTGTTCTTCGAGCCCACCAAGGACGCTGTCGATGCGCTGGTCGCCAAGGGCTATCGGGTCACCCTCAAGTCGTACGAGGGGGTCCGCCACGCCATCCCGCCGCAGGAGCAGACCGATCTCTACGACCTGCTCGACGATGCGATCGCCGCCGCCCGAGCCACGAAACCACAGGACGCGCCATGAAGCTCAAGACCTTTCGAGGCCTCCCCAACGCGTCGATCATGCATCCGTGGGACGTCAGCGCCAGCGCGACGCTGGGCAAGGTCCCCGGCCTGGAGCTGCTCACCCGCAAGGTGATGGAGTATGGCTTCGAGCGGGTCTACTACCTCGAGAACACCGCCGACAACGTCCGGGTCACCTCCGAGATGTTCCCGCGCCTGTATCGGTATCTGCAGTACGGGTGCAAGATCCTGGGCGTGGAGGAGCCCGAGATGTACGTGACGATGGACCCCGAGCCGCGCGCGTACACCTACGGCCACAAGCGGCCCTTCATCGTGCTCAGCTCGGGTCTGATCGACATCCTCGACGAGCAGGAGCGGTTCTTCGTCATCGGGCACGAGCTGGGGCACATCCGCTTCGGACACGTGCTGTACACCGTGCTCGCGGAGAATCTCGCCACCATCCTGGAGGTCATCGGACGGGCGACCCTGGGGATCGGGTCGCTCATCGGCTTCGGACTCGCCCTGCCGCTGTTCGATTGGTACCGCAAGACGCACCTGTCGTGCGACCGCGCCGGCGTCCTGTGCGTGCAGGACCGCGACGTCCCCTTCCGCGTGCTCATGAAGCTCGCCGGCGGCACGGAGAAGCTGGTCGGCGAGATGAGCCAATCCGAGTTCATGCGGCAGATTCGAGCCTACGAAGAGGCGGACGAGTCCACGCTCAACAAGGCCTACAAGGTCATGCTCACCGCGTTCCGGCCCCACCCCTTCCCGATCCTGCGGGCCAAGCACCTCGACGCGTGGATCCGCGAGGAAGCCTCGGGCATCGCCGGCCTCGACCTGAGCGCCTCCACCAGCCGCGAAGCCGCGGGCGGGGACGACTCTGAGCCCCAGGACGCGTAGTCCCTCAGCCCGAGAACGCGTAGTAGTCGATGCCGAGGTCCTGGAAGCGGTCGTCGTAGGTCTCGCCCACGCCCGAGACCACGAAGCCCGGATCATCGGGCAGGCCTTCGACCACCTTGCCGTCGTGTAGCGCTTCGTACTGGCTGCGCTCGAGGTCGGCCGCGTTGGAGAGCGCGTCCGTGAAGCCCAGCTTGGCCGCGGCTTCGCGCCACCGCGGCACGACCGTCAGCGGAATCGCTTCGGCCGCGTCACCCGACCCGTAGCCGACCGCCAGGATCGGCTGCTCGGCGAGCTCCTTGCCGTCCTGATGCGCCGCCTCGAAGGCCGCCCCGAGCCACGCCGGAAGCGAAGCCGTGTAGAGGTTGCCGAGGTCCGCGGTGATGCGCTGGCCCAGCCGGAGCTTCTGCTCGGCAAACGTCTTGAAGGCGGGGCTGCGCCGGAACGCCCGGACGAGCGCCATGAATGCCGGAAACGCGGATGCCCCGATGCCTTCTTCTTGAACGCGCGTGAAGAGGTCGGGCGTGTCGACGATCTCCGCGAGCACCTGCGCGGGGTCCACCTCGGTCCCCTCGCACATGGGCGCGAGGGCCTCGACGCCGCCTTCGCGCGCTCCGGACCACACCAGCGCAGCAGCCATCGCCTGCATGGGCATGTGCTCGTAGGGACGGTGGCAGCACACCGCGGCGATGCGCTCGTAGAACGCACTGCGCGGGCCCTTGATCCGGTCGAACATCGCGTCGAGCGCCCGCACCGTCGCCTCGACGTAGCACTGGGTGGAGTAGCCCCCGTTGAAGATCGGGAAGTCGTGCAGCCGCGCCGTACCGTTGGCGTAGGAAGGATCGCGATGACGCGCGAAGGGCTTGCGGAAGTCGAGGCCGCGGTACGCGGAGGCCGACCCACTCTGATGCAGGTCCAACGTGCACAGCGCGGGGTCGGTGTCGAGCAGCATGGCGACCGCGCCCGCGCCTTGGGTCTGCTCTCCGGTGCTGCCGCGTTCGTACTCGGCGATGTCGGAGGCGACCACGATTGCACGGCGACCGCGACCATCGGCGGCCAGGTATCGCGCCGCGGCCTTGAGCGCGTACACACCACCCAAGCAGGCATGCTTGAACTCGGGCACCTCGCACGCGCGCGAGATGGGGGTTCGGCCCCGGCCCGGGAGCGCCTGGTCGAGCATGCCGCGCACCAAGACGGCGCCCGCGGCATTGTCGGTGCTCGACTCGGTGCCCAGCGCCAGCATGCCGATGTCGGCGGGATCGACGTCGAAGCGCTCGATCAGATCCAGCACCGCGTCGGCCGCCAGCGTGTATGCGTTTTGCTGCGGCGAGCACACGCGGAAGCTGCGACCCACGACCGCTTCGATCTTGCCAGCGTCGGCGCCGTTCCACTGCGCCCACGCGCCCAGCGGGACGCGCAAACGCGGGACTCGCAATGAGAAGCCACTGATTCCTGGTGCATGCGACATGAGAGAAACCTTCGAGCAATCTGCGCACGCGGCGGCCCTTCCGCCACGAGCGGCGCAACCCTGGACGTTTGCGGTCCTAGAGGCAACCGAAACCGCACTCGAAGGTGATCGAGGTCACCGCGGGGTGGTACCGTGCAAGGCCCCGCGACGACGATGCTCGGAAACGGAACGATCTCCACCCTGCGCGTGACCTTGGCCCTGGGCTGCTGCGCCGCCCTCGGATGCAGTTCGGGCGCCTCGGGCAACAGCGGCACCTTCGGCCGAACGACGGAGTCGGCCGGCGACACCGGCACGACCGACGGCGACCCCACCACCGATCCCGACTCGGGGACCACACGAGGGCAAGGCTCGACCACGACCGCCGCGGACGACTCGTCGACCGGCGCGGAGAGCTCGGACACGACGGGCAGCTCCAGCGAGGGCGCCCGGCTGGAGTGGAGCGTCGCAGGGGGTGTGATCGACTACGGGTCGATCCCCACCGGCAGCGCCTCGAGCAACCTGATCGAACTCGAGAACGTGGGTCTGCAGGCGGCGACCTCGATCTCCACCGCCACCATTCCCGGAGGCTTCTCGTTCCCAGGCGGTTTCCCGGGCACCGACGGGACCTGCGGCACCGAGCTCCCCGCCGGGGCGTCGTGCCTTCTGCAGCTCCGCTTCGGGCCAACCCAGGTGGGCCCCGTCGAGTCCTCGCTGGTCCTGGACTACTACGACGGCGTCGACCTGAGCGCACCGACCCAGACCTCCACGCTGACGCTGCGCGGGGGCGGGCAAGGCGAGTCCGCGAACCTCCTGCAAAATGGAGACGCGGAGACCGGCGCATTGGCACCGTGGAACTGGCCCAACCTGCGGGCGGGGTGGACCATCACCGCCTCGGCGTTCGGCGGGAGCTATGCCTTCGTGCCCTCGGGCGCCTTCCTGCTCACGCACCTGCAGCAGACCGTGGACCTCAGCGCCTGGAACGACGAGACGGCCGCCCCAGGACTGCAGTACCGGGTGCGGGCCCGGGTGCGCAGCGGCGACCCCGACTACCAGTACCGGGTCTACGTCCTGTTCGGCGACGAGGTCGTGCTGATGGGCGGTGGTTCGGAGTCGGAGTGGACGCTGGTCGAGACCACCGCGATGCTGCCCGAAGCCGTCGAGGGCGCGACCGTGAGCCTGGAGTGCGCCAACGGGGCCGTGGCCGGCGGTCCGTGCGACGTGACGTTCGACGAGATCGCCTTCCAGCTCGTCTATCCCTGATCCGCCGAAGTCCGCGCGGGCGAGGTCGAGCCCGGCAGCCGAGCCGCGGTCAGGCGAAACGCCGCCGCGAGCACGATCTGCGTCAGGCCGGCGGCGACGAAGACGCCCGACCACCCCAGCGCCGCCAGCAGCCCCGGCGCGAGCCCGGGCGCCCACGCGCGCGGCAGATTGACCAGCGAGGCGAACACGGCGAAGTGCGTCGCCCGCAGCCGGGGGTCGACCTTGCCCATCAACCACGCGTGCAGGCCGACGTACATGACCGCCATGGCGACCCCCTGCACCACCGTGAACCCGACGATGAAGCCCACCGAGGGCCACGCCCAGGGCACCGCCGCGAACCCGAGGGTCGTCCCGCCCAGCGCCAGGCTGCCCAGCGCGGTGGAGCGCACCTGCCCCAGGCGGTCGACGAGTCCGGCCGCCAGCGCGTAGCCCAGCACCTGGGCCCCCAGGACCGCCCACGGCAGCACGGACTGGACCCGCTCCATCGTCCACCCCAGACGCTGCACGAAGAACGCGCCCGACAGGGCCGAGGTGGTCACGTCCGCCACCATGAACAGGCTCGCGATGCCGCCCACGACCCAGGTGGAGGGGTTGCGAAGCACCTGGCCGAGCCCCGCGTGCACCGGGGCGACGCTCGTGGACACCCCAGCGCGGAGCGCCCACGCCGCCCCGCCCACCAGCATCGTCGCCAAGACCGCCAGCGCCGGGGCCACGCCCCAGCGGACCACGACCGCCCCGAGCGCGAGCATGCCAACGACCGCGGAGCCGAGCGCCTGGCCCCCGAACATGATGCCGTTGGCTCGCCCGCGATCGGGGGGCGCAACCGCGTCCAGGGCGAGCGCGTCGGCACACACGTCCTGGGCGGCGAGCATGAGGTTCAACCCGAACCATCCGACGGGGAGCCACGCCAGCGACAGCACGCCCTCCCCGGCCATCGAGAACACCAGCAGCAGCGCCGCCATCGCGAGCATCGAGACGCCGGCGACCCGCGTGGCGCCGGGCCGAATCCGGTCCAACACAATCGCGATCGGGAGTTTGAGGATCCACGGAAGGCCGGCGAGCGCCACGAGGGCGGCCTGGTCGTCCAAGGAGACGTCCTGCGAGGCCAGCAGCGGGACGAGAATGCCGTGGGTGAAGCCGAACACCACCCCCTGCACCGTGTACATGCCGCCCAGCAGCGGCAACGGGCTGCGGTCCCGGCTCCCCACGGCCTACGAGCGTATCACCTGCGCACCATGTTCATCAGCCGTCGCCACCAGGCCGAGGCGCCCATGCTCATGTCGTCGAGATAGGTGTACGTCACGGGGACCACGATGAGCGTGAGCACGGTGGCCGTCGTCATCCCGCCCACCAGCGCCTTGCCGAACGGACCGTAGGGGATGCCCTCGCCGGTGTAGGCGCTGAAGGCCAGCGGCAACATGCCGCCGATCGTCGTCAGCGCGGTCATCATGATCGGCCGAAAGCGCAGCTCACCGGCCGCGACGATCGCCGCGTCGCGCGAGAGGCCGTCACGCCGCGCCTGGCCCACGAAGTCGATCAACACGATGGCGTTGTTCACCACCACCCCCAGCAGCAGCACGATGCCGATGCCGGCCAGCGCGTCGATGTGCGCGCCGGTGATGTACAGGAACCACCACACCCCGACGAAGGACAGCGGGATGGATGGCAGCACCGACAGGGGTAGCACGAGCGACTCGAACAAGAACCCCATCAGCAAGAAGATGAAGATCGACCCCAGCAGCAGCGCGCCGCCCAGGTCGCGCTGCATGTCGGCCACGCTGGCCTGCTCGCGGTCCGCGTCGAAGCTGAGCCCCTCGGGCAGGTCGTAGTCCTCGAGGTAGGCGACCACCCGCTTGGCCGCCGCGGTGCGCTGCTCGGGGTCGAGCTCGAGCCGGATCAACGCCCCCACCCGCTTGTTGCTGCGGGTGAGCCGGGACTCGCCCTTGCGGATGTCCTTCTCGGCGAGGACGGAGATCGGCACGGTGGTGCCGGTCTCGTTGGGGACGCGGTAGCCCAGCAGCTGGTCGACGTTGCGGCGGTCGTCCTCGCGGTACCGCAGACGCACGTCCACCTCCCGCTCTTCGGTGTGAAAGCGCGGCAGCGGCGTTCCGCGGATCGCGTAGGCCACCGTGTTCGCGACGACCTGCCCGCTGACCCCGAAGCGCTCCGACATCGTGCGATCGATCGACAGCGCGAGCTCGTTGCGGCGCCGGTCGTCCCCGCCGAACTGCTTGAGCCCGATGACGCCCTCGATCTCGAGCAGCTGCTCCTCGAGCAGCTCGCGGGCGTCCTGCACCCGTTCGTGCTCGCTGCCGTAGATCACCACCGGGAACGAGTCGTCGCGGCCCCCGTCGGCGTCGCCGAACTGCGATCGCTTTCGCCAGCCCGGCGGGGTGGGAAGGGAGTCGGCGAGCTCCTTGGCCACCGTCTCGAAGTCCGGCTCGCCGGGCTCGGGCGGCTGGAAGAAGATCTGAACCTGCCCGGTCTGCTCGTCGAAGCCGACGTAGGCCCCATCCACCTTCGACTCGGGGGGCATGTCGGCCATCCGCGCCTCGATCATCGTGAAGAACGCGTTGGCCTCCTCCAGCGTGGTGTCCGAGGGCATCGAGTAGTTGACCGTGATGTTCCGGGTGCCGAACTCGTTGCCGGAGTTGCACTGGACGTTCATCGCCGGGATGACCGTCGAGCCCATCGCCAGCAGCGAGACGACGACCACGTCGAACCGGCGCCGCAGGACCCGGCGCAGCAGCGCCACGTAGGCCCGCGCCAGCCGTCCCATGGTCTGCTCGTAGACCCAGCCGATGCCCGCCTTCCACGCGTCGTCGACCCGGCGCAGCGACGCCCGCCACCCGCTGACCGCAGCGCGATCCTCTCCCTCGTCGGCCAGCAGCGTGGCCGAGCTCAGGGGGATGAGCACCAGCGCGACGAACAGGCTCGCGACCAGCGAGACGCAGACCGGGGTGACCATGCGGACCATGAAGAACTGCGTGGGTCCGCTGGAGAGCAGCGCGGCGGGCAGGAACACGACGATGGTCGTCATCGTGGCCAAGGTGATCGCCAGCCCGACCTCGCTGGCCCCCTGCAGGGCGGCCGCGTAGGGGCCCATGCCTCGCCTGCGGTAGCGACCGATGTTCTCGGCGACGACGACCGAGTTGTCGACGACCAGCCCGATGCAGATCATCAGGCCGATCAGCGAGACGAGGTTGATCGTCTGCCCCGAGAAATACATGAAGGGCAGCGCGAGGAACAACGACAGCGGGATGGCCAGCGAGATGATGACCGTCAGCCGCAGGCGCCGCAGGAAGAACAGCAGCACGAAGAGCGCCAAGATGCCGCCCTGTTTGCCGGCGTCGATGACCTGCGCGAGGCTGTAGCGGATCGTGTCGCCCTGGACGAAGATCGACTGCACCTTCACGCCCTGAAGCAGCGGGTCCTGCTGCGCCTGCGCGACCACCTCCTTGATCCGCTCGCTCACGTCGACGGTGTTGGCCGTCGATTCCTTGATGACGAACAGCACCAAGGATGGCCGGCCGCGGTAGCGGTCGTAGCGGGTGCGCTCGGGGAAGTCGAAGGTGACCGTCGCGACGTCGCGCAGCCGAATGCCCTCGGGCCCCAGCTGGATGTCCTCGATCTCCTCGGGGGACCCCCACGACGCCACCGAGCGCAGCAGATATTGCCCTTCGTCTTCCTCCAGGGTGCCGCTGGCCATGGTGAAGTTCGACGTGCCCAGCGTCTGCGCGATCGTCACCATGCTCAGGCCGTAGGCCTCGGCCAGGCCCCGGTCGATCTCGATCCGGACCTCCTTCTTCTCTTCGCCCCAGACGTTGACCAGGCCCACGCCCTCGATGCGCTGCAGGGGCCGGATGAGCGCCTGCTCGATGATCCCCTGGGGGTCGGGCAGGTCGGGGTCCCACGCGACGGAGTAGAACGCGACGGGAATCGCCTCGGCGGACTCCTTGCGGATCTCGACCTCGTCCACCTCGTCGGGCAGGTCGCCGCGCACCCGGGTGATGCGGTCGCGGACCTGCCGGTAGGCGATGTCCATGTCCACGTCGTTCTTGAAGACCAGCGTGATCGAGCTGCTGCCCGAGGTCGACGTCGCGCTGATCTGATCGATGCCCGGCATCGTCGCGACCGCGTCCTCGAGCGGCCGGGTGATGCGCTCCTCGACGTCCTTGGCCGTGGCGTCGGGGTAGACCGCCGCGATGCGCAGGAACGGGGCGGAGAACCCCGAGGGGATGAGCTCCAGCGGGATGCGAGCCAGCGCGATGCCGCCGAGCACCAGCATCGAGAGCAGCATCATCATCATGGTCACCGGCCGCCGCAGCGACAGCCGGACCAGCGGATGGCTCTGTGCGCCTTTCACTGGACCTCCTCGGGCTCGCCGCCGGCCGGATCCTCGAGGGTTTCGGCACGAAGTTGTTCGGGCCGCAGCAGCGCCAGCTCGGCCTCCAGCCGCTGCGCGCTCGACAGGCTCGGACCCGCGCGCCCAAAGCGGTCCACACCCGCGTAGAGCGTCGGGATGACGATCAGGGTCAAGAGGGTGGAGAACCCGAGGCCGGAGATGACCGTGATCGCCATCGGCGTTCGAATCTCCGCCCCGTCCCCCAACCCCAGGGCCATGGGCAGCAGGCCGAGCACGGTGGTCAGCGTCGTCATCAAGATCGGGCGCAGGCGGACCTTGCCCGCGATCTCGAGCGCTTCGGGCGTGCTGTACCCGCGTTGCTTGAGCTTGCCGACGTAATCGACCAAGACGATCGCGTTGTTGACGACGATTCCCGCCAGCATGATCGCGCCCAGGAACACCACCACCGACAGCGGCATGTCCAGCACCAGGGCCGCCGCGACGACGCCCACGAAGGCCAGCGGGATGGTGAACAAGATGAGCAGCGGGTACGCGAGGCTCTCGAACTGCGAGGCCATGATCACGTAGACCAGGAACACCGAGAGCCCCAGCGCCAGCACCAGCGAACGGGAGCTCGTCTCCCACTCCTCGCTCTGCCCGGTGACCACGGGCGTCACGCTGGCGGGCAGCTCGACCGCGTCCATCGCCTCGTCGATGGCCTCCGAGGCCGTGCCCAAGCCGATGCCCTCGACGTTGGCGGTCACCAGGCCGACGCGCTGCTGGCCGATCCGGCGAATCTCGTTGGGGCCGCGGCTGATCTCCAGCTCGGCGACCGCCGCCAAGGAGACCGGGCGTAGCCCGCCGGGGTTGACCACCAGGTCGCGCAGGTCCTCGAGCGAGGCGTCCCGAATCCCCGAGAGCCGCACCTGGACGGGGATCTTGCGATCGACGCGATTGAACTTCGTCGCTTCGGCGCCCTGGACCTCGTCGCGAACCCGCTCGGCGACCGCCCGGATGTCGAGACCGCGACGGGCCAGCTCGTCGCGGTCGTAGCGAATGTGAATCTCGGGACTGCCCGGCTGAATCGAGCCCTTGACGTCGCGCAGACCAGGGATTGTGGAGAGGCGCTCCTCGACCGCTCGGGTGGCGACCCCGAGGTCGTCCAGGTTGAACCCGCGGATTTCGACCTCGACCGGGGTCTTGAACGAGAACAGCACCGGGCGCGAGATGTTCACCTCGAGGTCGGGGACGCCGGAGACGGCGGCCCGCACGGCGCTCAGCGCTTCATCCTCGATCGCCGCGGCGCGGGCCCGCGCGTTACCGCCGAGCCCCAGGCGCGCCCACAGGTCGGTCGCGCCTTCGTCCTCCAAGGTGACGCGCATGCGCGCAGTGTGCTCGCCGCGTTGCCCCTCGGACTGGTCCTGCTCGGAGCCGATGCTGGTGGTCAACGTCGCCAGGTGCGGCGTGGTCTCGGCGACGACCCCCTCCAGCGGTCGCACGGTCTCGTCCGTGGACGTCAGCGGCGTCCCGACCGGGAGCGTCAGCTCGGCGGTGAACTCGCCCTGGTGCATCGCAGGGATCAGCTCGGTGTCGAGCTGCGCCGCGCCCCAGCCGACGAATCCGAGGGAACCCAGCCCGAACAAGTACACGATGACGCGGTTGCGCAACGACCACCGAATGACGCTCGGGTAAGCGTCCTCGACCGCCGAGATCGCCGCGCCGAAGACCCGCAGCGGGACCCAAGCGAGGACGCCGAAGATCTTGCCTGCGACCCACGCGACGAACACGAGCAGCGCTGCGATCGGCAGCAGCACGGTGAGCAGCAGCTTGCCCAAGAGCTCGAAAATCAAATGCAGGACGAACCGCAGCAGCACGTAGGGAAGGGCCAGGAGCCGCCACACGATGGGCCCGGCCTTGCGCCGTTGCATCCCAGCCTTGGTGTCCCGGAGCGCCTCGAGCAGCTCGCGGACGGAGGTCCACTGCGTCCAGCTGCGACCCAAGGCCCGGATCGGCCCGCTGCCGGGCGCCTGGGACGGCCCGCCAGCGTCGGTCCCGAACCTGCGCGAGGCCAGCATCGGGATGAGGAACAGCGCGACGGCCAGCGAGGCCAGCAGGCTGAAGACGACCGCCAGCCCGAGGTCTCCGAACATCTGGCCTGCCACGCCCTCGACGAACACCATCGGGAAGAACACCGCGATCGAGGTGAGCGTGGCCGCGAAGACCGCCCCGCCGACCTCGGCGACGCCGCGAAGGGTGGCGCGTACGAGTCCGTCTCCTTCCTGACGGCAGCGGTGAATCGACTCGAGCACCACGATCGAGTTGTCGACGAGCATGCCGATGCCCAGGGCCAGCCCGCCCAGCGACATGATGTTGAGCGAAACGCCCGCCAGCGACAGTGGCGCGAAGGTGATGAGGATCGACACCGGGATCGACACGGCGACGATGGCCGTGCTTCGCAGGTCCCGCAGGAAGAAGAACAGCACCCCGACCGCCAGCACCCCGCCGAACAGCGCGGTGTTGCGCACCTCGGCGATGCTCGACTCGATGAAGGTCGAGCGGTCCGACGAGATCGTGATCGAGGCCTCGTGCTGCTCCTGCAGCCGTGGGCCCAGCCGCCCCTCGATGCGCTCGCGGACGCGCGCGGCCATCTCGACGATGTTGGCGTCGGCCTCCTTGTACACCTCGACCTCGACCGCTTCGTTGCCGTCGACCCGGGTGATGACGTCGCGGTCCTTGTGGCCCGCCCGCACGCTGGCCAGGTCCCGCAGTCGAACGTCGCGGTCCCCCTGACGGGTGATGACGATCTCTCCGATGTCGGCCAGGTCGCGGAACTCGTTGACGGTGCGCACGAGGTAGCGCGTTCGACCGTCCTCGAGCTGACCGCCGGCGAGGTTGATGTTCTCGGCCGACAGCCGCGCGATGACCGTGTCGATGCCGACGCCGGTCCGGCGCAGCTGTCCCTCGTCGAGCTCGACGGAGATCTGCTCTTCGAGTCCGCCCTTGATGCGCACGGCCGCGACGCCCTCGACCGGCTCGAGCAGGCGTCGCACCTCCTGGTCGGCCACGCGCCGCAGTCGCCCCAAGCCGCCTTCGCCCTCGTACCGCTCGCCGGAGCCCTCGAGGCTCAGCGTGAGCACGGGGTCCAGCGTCGGGTCGTAGCGCAGGATCAGCGGCTGATCGACGCCGTCGGGCAGCGAAGGGGTCACCTGGTCCAGGATCTCGAGCACGTCCTGGTTGGCGTCATCCATGTCGGTGTCCCAACCGAACTCCAAGATGACGTCGCTGTAGCCGGCTCGCGAGACGCTCTCGATGCGCGTCACGCCGGTGACGACCCCGAGCACCTCCTCGAGTGGGCGAGAGACGTTGTTCTCGACCTCGGCCGGCGCGGCACCTTCGTAGTCGGTGCGGACGGTCAACTTGGGATACGAGATGTCCGGCATCAGGGACAGCGGCAGCATCTGCGCGCTGAACCCCCCGAAGACCAGCACCGCGAGGAAGACCATCGCCACCGCGACCGGCCGGCTGGCGGTGAAGGCGAAGCGCTGCATGAGCCGCTCCACGTCGCCGCCCACGCTCAGGCCCGACCCCGGCGGAGGTGCCGACTGGGGCGCGACCTCCCCCGGAGGAACCTCGCTCACGGCGCCTCCGCCGCTGCGCCTTCGAGCGGCTCACCGGACGCGTCGACGCGTGCCACCTTGCCACCATCGCTCAGCCCGGCCTGTCCGGAGACCACGACCTCATCGCCGGCGGCCAGCCCCGAGAGGACCTCGGCGCGCTCGGCATCTTCGAGGCCCAGCTCCACCTTGGCCCGCTTGGCGGTGTCGTCCTCTTGGACGACGAACACGAACACGTCCTCGTCCTCCCGCACCAGGGCGCGCTTGGAGACCAGCAGCACGTCGGCCTTTCGCTCGGTCGTGAGTCGAACCTCGGCGTACATGCCGGGCAAGAAGCCCTTGTCCCCGCCGGCGAGCTCGGCCGGGAGACCCACGGTGACCTTGACGGTGCCGGTCGTCGCGTCGACCACCGGCGCGATGCGGGTGATCTTCCCCTGCCCTTGCCGGCTGCGCGCGGCCTTGCCCTGGACCAGCGCCGGCTGGCCCACCTCGAGACGGTCCAGCTCTCGCTCGGGCACGTAGACCCGGGCGACCAAGGTGTCGAAGTCCGTGATCGTGATCAGCTGGGCGCCCGCGCTGACGAAGGAGCCTTCGGTGACGAAGCGCTCGGTCACTGTGCCGCCAAACGGCGCCGTGACCCGCGTGTTGCTGATGTTCCGCTTGCTGTCGCCCACGTCGAGCGAGGCGGTCTTGACCGCGAGCTTGGCCTGCGCGAGTTCGTCGTCGGAGGCGTGTCCCTGGGCGTGCAGGCGCTCGACGATGTCGAGGTCGCGCTGGGCCTTCTCCTGCGTGGCCCGGGCCCGGTCGAGGGTGGCCGCCTGGCTGTCGTACTTGATCCGCCCGACGGACTGCCCGCCCTCGAGTTCGTCGCCTTCTTGAAGTTCGAAGCTGATCAGCCGTCCGGTCGACTCCGCGTGGACCGTGACCGTGCGCTCGGCCTCGATCGTGCTCGCCGCGGTCAACGCCTGCTCGATGCTGCCTCGACCCACCGTCTGCGAGACGATGGGCGTCTTCTGCTCGACCTCCGACTGCCGCTCCTCGCCGGCGGAGTCGGCCTTGGCGGGGTCGCACGCGCAGGCCAGCAGCGCGGTGAGGGCGAGGGTGCGCGAGGCGAAGATCATGGATGCAAGGCGGGGTAGCACGCGAATGGAGAGCGGGGGAGGAATGGGGCGGCGGCCGCCCCCCTCCCGCGAGTTCCGGCAGTTCCGGCGCCTGCGGCGGATCCGGCGCTGCCGCTGGTCGGGGGTGAGACCCCGGTCTCGGCGAAGAGGTTTCCCGTTCGTACGCCGCCGCCGTCGCTTGCGACACGGGTGCGACTTTCGCGCCCCCTCGCTGCAGCCTCCGTGTCCCTACAGCGCCCGGTCGAGCGCCGTGTAGTCGAGTCCGTGCGCGCGCGCGACCGGCTCACAGACGCAGGCACCGGCCAGCGTGTTGATCCCGCGGGCGAGGTGAACGTTGGCCTTGGCCGCCGCTGCGACCCCGCCGTTGGCGATGGCGAGCGCGTGCGGGATGGTGGCGTTGGTCAGCGCGATCGTGGAGGTCTGGGGCACGGCGCCGGGCATATTGGCGACGCAGTAGTGCACGATGCCCTCCTCCACGAAGGTCGGCGCGTCGTGGGTCGTGGGTCGGCACGTCTCGATGCAGCCGCCCTGGTCGACCGCGACGTCGACGACGACCGATCCGTCCTCCATGGACTTGAGGTGCTCGCGGTTGACCAGCTTGGGCGCAGCGCCGCCGGGCAGGAGCACCGCGCCGACCACCAGGTCGGCGATCCGGCAGTGCCGCTCGATGTTGTCCGAGTTCGAGTAGAGGGTCTCGATCGAGTTGCCGAAGACGTCCTCGAGGTAGTGCATCCGGTCGGCGTTGACGTCGAGCACGGTCACGCGCGCGCCCAGCCCGATGGCGATGCGCGCGGCCGCGGTGCCGACGATGCCGCCCCCGAGGATGACGACCTGGGCCCGGCGCGTGCCGGGGATGCCACCGAGCAGCAGGCCCTTGCCGCCGCCGGAGCGCTCCAGGCAGGCGGCGCCGACCTGGGATGCCATCCGACCGGCGATCTCGCTCATCGGACGCAGCAGGGGCAGCGCGCCGTTGTCGTCGGTGATCGTCTCGTAGGCCACGCCGGTGACCTTCTTGGTCAGCAGCTCGGCGGTCAGCTCGGGGAACGCCGCCAGGTGCAGGTAGGTGTACAGGACCAGGCCTTCCCTGAAGTAGCCGAACTCGGCCGGGAGGGGCTCCTTGACCTTGATGACCATGTCCGACTCGTTCCAGACGGTGGCCGCGTCCGCCCCGATCTTGGCACCGGCGGCCTGGAAGGTCTCATCGGAGAAGCCTGAGCTCTCCCCTGCCCCGGTCTGGACGGTGACGATGTGGCCGGCCGCAACCAGCTGCTTGACGCCGGTCGGGTTGATGC
Organism: uncultured bacterium; assembly: GCA_963761755.1. Classification (GTDB taxonomy): domain Bacteria; phylum Myxococcota_A; class Polyangia; order Nannocystales; family Nannocystaceae; genus CAJXVA01. The sequence continues at coordinate 1,496 of CAVXIC010000008.1, read as the reverse complement.
CGACGCGGTATTCGTGGGTCTTGATCTCTTGGGGGACACCGATGCGCATGCGGGGAGCTCCTGTCGAAGGTGGCCCGACTATAAGGAGAACCCGCCCCTGCGCGCGGTCGGTCGCGCCCTGAAATTAACCGACGAGCCGTGCGGTTTCTCCCGGGTGCGGGGCTCCGTCCGGCACTCAGGGGCACGAGCGGAGACAGTGGGTGTCACGACTCGCCGACTCTGCTACCGTCCCGGCGAGTTTCGTCATGCCGCTCGACCTCGAGCCCGGGGATGTCTACGCCGGAGGCATCCGCATCAAGGGTATCTTGGGCGTCGGATCCTTCGCCCGCGTCTATGAGGTGGAGGTCCCCGGGTACGCTCAATCGCTCGCGCTGAAGTTGACGCGTGAGCCAGTGACCGCCGGCGACGAAGCCCAGCGAGCCCTACGCGAGATCACGATCCTGCGCTCGCTGACCAATCCGCACGTCGTGCGTACGTTCGATTGCGGCCTGCGACCCGATGGGCACATCTACCTGCTCATGGATCTGCTGCAGGGCAGCACCCTCGACCAGTGGCACGACTACAGCGCGCCCCTGCATCCGGCGCAGGCGGTCACGATCATCCACCAAGCGTGCCTGGGCCTCGCCGAAGCCCACGCGATGGGCATCGTGCACCGCGACGTCAAGCCGGAGAACCTCTTCATCGAGGAGGACGGCCACATCAAGATGCTCGACTTCGGTCTCGCGCGGTCTTGGGACGGCACCCCGGTGGTCGGGGTCAACGCCTCCGACGCGCACATGATCGTCGGCACCCCGCACTACAGCCAGCCCGAGCAGCTCAAGACCCGGGTCCTCACCCCGGCCAGCGACGTCTACAGCCTGGCGACGATGCTCTACGAGCTGCTCTCGGGTCGCTCGCCGCTGTTCCCCGATCAACCGCTCGCCGACACGGTCGAAGCCTTGCGTCACGAGCCCAAGAAGTGGCTCGCCGGACACATGCGCAACGAGCCGCCGCGCATCAGCACCTTGCCCGGATGCGAAGACCTGCCGGCCGCGCTGGTTCGGGGCCTGCATCGGGCGATGTCCAAGGACCCCGCCTCTCGACCGCCGACAGCCGGCGCCTTGGCCAACATCTTGGGCCTGGTCCTGCATCGCGAAATGGACATTCCCGTCGCGGCCCAGCTGCGCATGCTTCATCCCGACGGCACGCTCAACGACCAGTTGTTCCTGCCGGGGAGCTACCGCATCGGCAGTGGTGAACGCTGCGAGATCAAGCTGCGCGATGACGACGTGCTCTCCGTCGCCGCGGTGCTCGAGTGGAGCGGCAACCCGAACTTGCCGCACCTGCGGCCGCTGGGCGGCGCCGATCTCGTCGCGGTGAACGACGAGCTGATCGCCGGCACGGTGCAGCTGCCGCGCGACTGCGAGTTCTCGGTCGGCAGCACCCGGCTCGCGCTGATCTATGACTAGTGCCTCAGCTCGGAAGTTCATTCCGGCTGGTCGGTGTCGAGGGGCGTG
>CAVXIC010000007.1:0-842097 GCA_963761755.1 uncultured bacterium | reverse complement strand
GAGCGGGAGACGGGATTCGAACCCGCGACATTCAGCTTGGGAAGCTGACACTCTACCAACTGAGTTACACCCGCGGCGGGCGTAGGAAGTAGCCCGTCTGGTGGCGGGCTGCAATCCCGACGTGCGGGGGCGCTGGGGGTGGGCCTACAGGTCGGTTTAGGGACGGTGTTGGCCGGGAGCGTGAGGGGGAGCGGAAGGGGCGGGGGGCGGCCCAGATGGGGCAGGCCCAGATGGGGATCTTGGGGGGCAATGTGGGGAACCTGGGGGTGTTGGGCGTCGGTGTCGGGTGATGGCGGCGCGGGGCAGCTGGGGCGGCGCGGCCTCATGGAGTGAGGAGGGACGCGCACCGACCTCGCGCGAGGTGGGGCGCGGCGGAATCGGAGGAACCCGGGTGCAGCGTGTCCGTCATGGACATGCGCACAAGCGGTGCTCGGGCCGGCATGCTCGGGCGTTTGCGTAGGGGCCCGCGGTGCGCTCTGATCGCAGCGCGCGCCGGGGTCGAGGTGAGGTCTGCAGGCCCCGACGCCGAACGTTTCAAAAAATCATCGAAGTTCCCCGACAGACCGACGTTCTGAGGCGATAATGCCACTGCGTGGGGAGTCGAGGAGGACGGTCGATCGCAGCGATGCGAGACACGGCGGGGCTGCGAAGTCGCAGCGCTGTCGTGGCTGGTGCGCTGCTCTTGACCGGAACCCTGACTCAGGGGGTTGCCCATGCGATCAGCGTGCGGGCGGAGACGACGGCCCTGGCGCTGGGCGAGCTGAGCGAGCTCGGCGCGGCGGTGGCCGAGTTCGAGGCGAGCAGCGCTCGGATGCGGCGCGGGCCCTCTCGCGCGGCCAGCGGTGGTTCGCTCGGGGACGCCGCCGACGCCCTCCAGCGGGCCTCCGAGTCGCCGGGGATCGGGGCGTCGCTCAGCGCCGCTCGCTGGGCTCGGATCTCGCTCGCCATGGCGGCGGTGAGCACCGAGGTCCGCGCTCTGCAGCGGACCCCGGCCGCCTCCCCGCGTGTGCTCGCGCGGCTGCGCACGCGCACGACCGTGCTCACCGAGGAACTCGACGAGGCCCGCGCGGCGCTGCGGGCCGAGGTCCAGCGGTGGGCCGCGTGGCAGCGCTGGATCTCCTGGGGCGGGTGGGGTGTCATGGTGCTCATGCTGCTGGGCGCGACCCGCTGGCTGCTGGGCGCATCCATGCGCAGCATCGACCACGCGCAGCGCGAACTCGCGGATGCCGAACGCGCCGTGCTCGACGCTGCCGATGGAGAGCGTGTCCGCTTGGGGCAGGAGCTGCACGACGGGCTCTGTCAGCAGCTGGGGGGACTTCGCCTGCTCGCTCAGGCCGCGCAGCGCTCCTCACCCGACGCGCAGGCGAACGAGTCCCTGCAGACGCTCGAGGAACTCGCGAGCCGTTCGCTCGACATGGCGCGGACCCTTTCGCATGGCCTGTACCCCGGGGACGTTCGCGCGGCGAACCTCGCGCTCGCGCTCGAGCGCCTCGGCACCGAACTCGCCGAACTCGGCGCCTTCACCTTCGGCTTCGAGGGACCCTGTGAGCTCTCCGGGACGGTCAGCGATGCAGACGCGATGCAGCTGTATCGCATCGCGCAGGAGGCCATCTCCAACGCCGCACGGCACGGCAGCCCCTCGCAGGTGAGGATTGAACTCATCGACGAGCCGCTGACACTGGTGATCGAAGACGACGGCGTGGGGCTGTCCTCGACCCACGACGGCAGCACGACGACCGGCGTCGGCCTCAGCAGCATGTACGCGCGCGCCCGTGCCGTCGACGCTGGCATTCGCTTCTACTCGACGCCTCGAGAGGGGACCCGCGTGGTGGTGACCCGCGCGCTGCGTCCTGAACATGACGAATACGACTCCCTCGACGACCGACCGCTGACCCCGTTGAGAGCCTGGACCAAGCCATGACCGAATCTGCCACCAAGAACATTCTGATCGTCGACGACCACCCCGTGTTTCGTCACGGGCTGCGTGCACTCGTGGATGCCGAGCCCGACCTGCACGTCGTGGCCGAGGGCACCTCGCTCGAGGACGCCAAGGCCAAGCTGGGATCGATGACGCCCGACGCCGTCGTCGTGGATCTGGCGCTGGGCGACTCGAGTGGGCTGGAGCTCGTCCGGTGGATCGCCGCGCAGAAGCTCGGGATCCCCTCGCTGGTCGTCTCGATGCACGACGAGGCGCTCTTTGCCGACCGCGCCTTGCGGACCGGCGCCGCCGGATACTTGATGAAGAGCTCCAGTCCGAGCGTCTTGCTCGATGGGATCCGCAAGGTCGCCTCCGGCGAGCAGGTCGTCAGCGCCAGCCTCAGCGCGGCGTGGACCAAGGGCGGGGCTGACCCGGTCGGCCGTGGGGAGGACCCGCTGGCGCGTCTGAGTACCCGCGAGATGGAGGTCTTCGAGCTGATGGGACGGGGTCTGCGCACCCGCGAGATCTCCCAGCAGCTGTCGATCAGCGTGAAGACCGTCGAGACCCATCAGAGCAACACCAAGCAGAAGCTCGGGCTGACCAACGCGACGCAGCTGCTCCGGGCGGCCCTCGCCTGGCAAAATGGCATCCGCCTCGATCCCACCCATCCGGGCAACGCCGAACTCTCGCAGTGATCGGCAAGGCTGCGCTGCGCTCGCTCCAGCGGGCACGGTCGCTGGACCCACTCGCGCGACGCGCCCAGAGCGAAGCGCTGACCGCCCGGCTGCTGCCGCTGCTCGAGGAGGCCCGCGCCGTGGCGCTCTTCGTCGGCATACGGCACGAGCCGGACACCGCGCCGCTGTTCGAGGCGCTCGCGCCGCGGACCCGATGGTTGCCCAAGGTCGTCGGGCCGCATGCGCTCGCCTGGGGCACCGTTGCGCGCTGGGATGCGCTGGTGCCCGGTGGGTTCGGGCTGCTCGAGCCCGCCCGCGCGGACCAAGCGAGCTTGCCGGACGAGGTCGACGTCGTGATCGTGCCGGGCCTGGCCTTCGACCGCACCGGGGGGCGTCTGGGGCAGGGACGCGGCTACTACGACAGAGCGCTGGCGGAGACGTCTGCGATGCGCGTGGGAATCTGTCTTGCCCCGGGGCTCATCGAGCACGTCCCGATGCAGCCGCACGACCTGCGCATGCACCAGGTCGTCACCCCTGACGCGGTCCACCTCGGAGAAAACACACGTGCGGTGCCGCGGTAACCTCGTACGCTTCGAGTCGTTGATGTCTTCGGTGTCCCCGCTCGCATCCCTCCGCCTCGCATCGCTGGCCGCAGCCGCCGCCTCGATGCTGATCCCCGGGTGCGACGCGCCCTCGGGCGCCGATGTCTCCGCCGCTGGGGCGACGCCCTCGACGCAGGCCGGCGCGGCCGAGCCCGGACACCCCCCGCCGCAGGACGCCCCGCGCTTCGACGTTCGGGTCGAGTTTCCCGAGCGCGCGCCCGCGGGCAAGGAGGTGCTGGCCAAGGTCCACGTCGAGCCTCGCAGCCCCTGGCACATGAACACCGACTTTCCCGTCGCGCTGCGGATCGAGGCACCCGCGGGCGTCACGGTCGATCTGCTCAAGCAGCGCAAGGACGATGCGGAGCGCTTCGACGATGGAGGGCTGGTGTTTGCGCTGCCCTTCACGCCGACCTCCGACGGCGCCAAGCAGATCGCCGGCGAGGTGGACTTCGCCGTCTGCGGTGATGCGGCCTGTGCCCCCGAGACCGTCCCGGTCGCGTTCACCGTCGAAGTCGGCTGTGACAGCGGCGCCCTGTGCTGAGGCCGCGGGCCTGAGCCCAGCCTCAGGAGGGCTCAGGAGGGCTCAGGACGGCTCAGGGGCTGCTGCGAGCACCGCGTCGACGACCATCTGCGCCAGCGTGGCCAGCGAGCGCTCCCCCTCTTGCGCGCTCGCCTGGGCCGGCGCGCCGCAGTAGGCTTGGTCGAGGCCACACTCGGCGAAGTTCTTCGCACCCGCGGCAATCTTCTCGTGCAGCGGGAGCTCGAGCGCAGGCAGAGCCGCCGCGGCCCCCTCATCCACCAGCTCGGGCGCGATGGCCATGATGAGGCTCGTCTCGTACTGACCGGCGTGGCACGAGCCACTTTGGAACTCGGCGGTCAGCAGCTGCGCCTGCTTGCGACGCGTCTTGTCGACGAAGAGCAGCGGCGTGCCGGTCGCGGCTTCGTAATCCCGCGCGACCTGTCGAAGCGTCGCGATGTGGCCCGGCTCGAGGTGCGCGTTCGTCAACACGACGTGGTCGAAGCCCAGACGATGCGCGGACAGACACGTCTGTAGCACGAGCGGACCGATGACGTCGGCGCCGATGCTGGTCGTGCCCTCGAACCCTTCCGCCCAGTCCGTCACCCCGTAGTGCAGGGGAGGGTAGTGGACGGCGAGGTAGCCCCGCTGCGCCAGCGCGACCGCGGCTCGCTCGGCGATCGCGGTGGAGATCAGCGTATCGGTGCCCAAGGGCAGATGCGGGCCGTGAGCCTCCACGCTGCCAGCGGGAATGATCGCCACGGAGCGCTGGGCTGCAGCGAGGGCGGCCGCCACCTGGGGGTAGCGCATCGTGAACAGCGCGTGGGCCGAGCCGCTCACAGCGACTCCTGCTGCGCGAGGGCCCGCAGCGCGCCGCGCTTGATCTTCCCGGTATCGGTTCGCGGCAGCTCGGGCAAGAAGCGGACGAGCCGCGGCGCCTTGAAGGGCGCGATGTTTTCGCGGCAGAACGCGACGATGCTCGCCTCGAGCTCGGCCGTGGGCGCGTGGCCGTCCGCCAGCTCGACGTACGCCATCGTCTTCTCGAGCCCGGATGCGTCACGCACCCCCACGACGCCGGCCTCGAACACCGCCTCGTGGCCGATCAGCGCGTTCTCGACTTCGACCGGGGAGACGTAGACGCCCGAGCACTTGAGCATGTCGTCCCCGCGCCCGCAGTACCAGAAGTACCCGTCGGCATCGACGTAGAACTTGTCGCCGCCCTTGACCTCGTCGCCCCAGAACGTCTCTCGGCTCTTGTCGCGCATCCGCCAGTAGCCCAGGCCCGCCGAGGGTCCTTTGATCACCAGGGTCCCGATCTCGCGGGGAGGGACCTCCTTGCCGTCGTCGTCGATGAGCCGGTAGCTGTAGCCCTCGACGATGCGACCGAGGCTGCCTTCCTTCACGTCGCCGGGGCGGTTGGTGATGTAGACGTGGAACATCTCGGCCGAGCCGATGCCGTCGTAGATCTCGACCGCGAATCGTTCCTTCCAGTTGCGGTAGACGCGGGTCGGCAGGGCCTCGCCCGCCGAGACGAGCGAGGTCAGCGAGGAGAGTTCGAAGCGCTCGGGATTGGGCACCGAGAGCAGCTTGGTGATGTTGGTCGGAACCGTGACCAGCTGCGTGACGCGGTGCTTCTCGATGAGCTCGAGGTAGCGCTGCGGCTCCAGGCGCTCGGGCACGAGCACGATCCGGCCGCCGACGGCGAACGGAAAGAGCATGTTGCTGCCCAGCGCGTAGCCGAAGAACAGCTTGGGCGCAGCCATCGTGACCACCTCGCGCGTCATCCCGAGGGTGCGCTGCGCGTACGCGACGGTGTTCCATACGAAGTCGTGGTGCATGTGCACGACGCACTTGGGGTTGCCCGTCGAGCCCGAGGAACTCAGCCACGTCGAGACGTCGTCCCGATAGGTGGGCTCGGTTCGCGCCTCGTCGCGTTGTCGCGCGAGGGCCTCGCGGTAGTCGACGGTCTCCGGCGGCGCCGCGGCGCCGGTGCGGTCCAGCACGATGACGTGCGGGGGGTAGGGGGCCTTCGCGACCGCCGGCGCCACCTTGTCCCAGATCTCCGCGTCGACGATGACGGCCTTGGGGCGCGCGTACTCGAAGTAGTAGGCGTAGTCCTTGGTCTGCAGCCACGTGTTGGTGGGGACCGCGACGCAGCCGGCGCGCAAGATGCCGAAGTACGACTCGACGAACTCGGGCGTGTCGAGCAGCAGCAGCTGCACGCGATCTTCGATGCCCAGCCCGAGCTCCCGCAGCAGGTTGGCGACGCGGCAGCTGCCCGCGTGCACCTGGGCGTAGGTCACCTCGCGGTCGTTGGCGACGTCGATGATCGCGACGTCTTCACCCCGCCCTTCCTCGAGACGGTCGTCGAGGAAGAACGTGACCATGTTGAGGCGATCGGGGACCTCGATCGGCGCGTGCATGCGCCGCCAGGCTCCCACGCGCGGCCAGGCGGCTCAAGGCGGGCGAGGGCGCGCGCGCTCACGCAGCCGCTGCACGGCGGCAAAACGACGCCGCCGCACGTCCGAGCACGGACACGCGGCGGCGAGAAGGGGACGGCTCGAGCGCTACTTGCCGCTGAGCATCTTCTTCATGCCCGGGATCTCACCGAGGTTCGGCATCAAGATGATCTCGATGCGACGGTTCTGCTCCTTGCCCTCTTCGGTGTCGTTGGCGGCGATAGGGTCGAACTCACCGAAGCCAGCGGCGCCGATCCGGTTGCCCGGGTAGCCGTCCGCGATCATCTCGGTGACCATCGAGACCGCGCGCGCCGTGGAGAGCTCCCAGTTGTTCTTGAAGCGTGCGGTGCGGATGGGGTCGTTGTCGGTGTGGCCTGCCACCAGGAACTCGCGATCGCCGACCTTGGCCAGCGCCGGCACGATCTGCGCGACGGCGGCCTTGCCCTCGTCTCGCAGCCGGGACTTGCCGCTGTCGAACAAGATGGCGTTGGAGAGCTTGACCGTCATGCGACCCTTGCGGAACACGACCTCGATCGTGCCGGCGTCGACCAGCGCCTTGAGCTCGGCGAAGAGGTCCTTGTAGACCTGGAGTTCCTTCTCTCGCTTGGCCTTCTCGCTGCGAAGGTCGGCGAGCTCCTTGGCCGTCAGGCCCTGCTTTTGGGCCAGGTCCTCGAGCTGGGCGGACATGGCCGCGAGCTCCGCCTCGAGCTCGGCGATCCTGATCTCGTAGGCCTTGTTCTCCGCCGTGAGCGTCTGGTTCTTGCCGCGCTCGGTCGACAGGTCCGCCTCGGTGGCGGCGAGCGTTGCGTTGGTCGCATCGAGCTCGGCTTGAAGCTTCTTCGCTTTGCAGCCGGGCAGAGCGATCGCGAACAGGGTGAAGGCGAGCAGTGCGCGTCTCATGGGCGGCCGCAGCCTACCAAAACGCGGCGCAGGGGCCACCGGCGTGAATCACACAACTCCGCGAAAATGCAGGATCTTTGACACGGAGAGCGTCGTGGGTACGATGCCATGCGACTTCTGGCGCCATTGTCCTCAAGTCGTTGGAATCGTGTGAGAAAATGGCGGCTCGAAAGAAACCCTCCCGGTCGAAGCGCGGATCCGAGCAGTCCAGGGGGACGTCGCGGTCAGCGCCGGCGGGAAACCCGCTGCCTCGGGGCTGGGGGGAGTTCCTCGGCATCGCCCTGATCGCCGCGGGGGTGCTGATGCTCGGTGGCCTGGTCTCCTACCAGACCGGCTCGGGCACGCTCATGGGTCCGGTAGGACACATCGTGGCCACCGGTCTGTACGCCAGCTTCGGCATGGCCGCCTATCTGATCACGCTGGGCGTGTTCGGCATGGGCATCAAGGCGCTTCGCGGCGAAGGCATGGAGATCACCTTGGGCGAGGGCGTCGGCTTCTCCGTCGCCACGCTCGCCGGGTGCGTGCTCTTGCACGTGATGTTCCCGGCCTACCGCGTGCAGGGGTACACCGCCGGCGGCCTGGCCGGCGAGCTGGTCGGCGAGGTCAGCCTCGGCATGCTCGCGCACGCGGGGACCTATCTGGTGGCGCTGACCCTCATCTGCGTGGGGCTCATCGCCTCGACCCCGCTGTCGACCGTGCACCTGATGCGGGCCGGGCACGCGATCGTGGGGACCGTGCGGCGCGTCGGGACGTACCTGGGCGCGGGCATCGCGGAACTCATCCGGACCCAGCGGGATCCGGGCCCTGTCGAGGACGAGCTGGACGAAGAACTCGCCGCCCTCGATGAGGAGCTCGCCGACGAGCCCTGGGACGACGAAGAGGAGCCGTTCGACGAAGAGGACGACGAGGCGCTCGAGGACGAGGACGACGACGACGACGACCTGCTCGATCCCGCGACCACCGGCGTGCGCAAGCGCAGCCTGCGAAAGGTCAAGCCCAAGTCCAAGGCGACAGACGCGTCCCCAGAGGACACCGTCGCGGTGGGCGAGGAGATCGACACCGACCTGGAGGTCCCCGGGCCCAAGCGGAACCGCAAGACGACCAACCGTCGTCGCGCGTCGACGGCGGCGTCCGACGACGCCTCGAGCGATCTCGAGGCGTCGGCCGACGAGGACGGCAGCGAGGACGAGGTCCCCGAGATCGTCGTTCGCGTGACCGAGGACGCCAAGGTCGACGGAGGCGCGACCGCGCCCAACGGCAAGAAGGCGCCCCCGCGCCCCGAGGAGCTGGCCAAGGAGACCAGTCCCCAGCAGAAGCCGATCGACGCCTTCAAGAGCAAGCCTGCGGCGACCCCACGAACGACCAAGTCTCCGCCCGGCGCGGGGTCCATCGTTCGGCTGACCTCCGGTCCCTTCGAGCTGCCGCCCTCTGCGTTGTTCGCGGCTGCGGAGACCTCCGAGACCGAGTTCGACCGCAAGTTCGTCCTCGAGCAGGCCCAGCGCCTGGTCAGTACGCTCGCCGAGTTCAAGATCCGCGGCAAGGTCACCAAGATTCACCCCGGACCGGTCATCACGCGCTACGAGTTCAAGCCCGAGGCTGGCGTGAAGCTCTCGAAGATCGAGAGCCTGGAGAACGACCTCGCGATGGCCCTCGAGGCGATTCGCATCCGCATCCTCGCGCCCATCCCCGGGAAGGCGTCGGTCGGCTTCGAGGTCCCCAACAAGACCCGCGAGACGGTCTACATCAAGGAAATCCTCGACCAGGAGAAGTTCGGGCAGAAGATGAAGCTGCCCCTGGCGCTGGGCAAGGACATCACCGGCAACGTTCGGGTGACCGACCTCGCGAAGGCACCGCACCTGCTGGTCGCCGGCGCCACCGGGTCGGGCAAGTCGGTCGGGGTGAACTCGATGATCTGCTCCCTGCTGTTCACGCAGACCCCCGAAGAGGTCCGCATGATCATGATCGACCCCAAGATGCTGGAGCTGTCGATCTACGAGGGCATCCCGCACCTGCTGCTCCCGGTCGTGACCGATCCCGAGAAGGCATCGCTGGCGCTGCGATGGACGGTGCAGGAGATGGAGCGCCGCTACACGATGCTCTCCGAGGCGCAGGTCCGCGACATCTCCGGCTACAACAAGAAGCTGCCGGAGCTGCAGGCCGCCTGGGAGAAGGAGATGCGCCTCGCGGAGGTGGCCGAAGAGGAAGCCCAACGCATGGCCGCCGAGCAGGGCGAGGACATGGCCGACGGCAAGGCGCTGCGCGGGGTCAGCTTCAACCACAACGGCCCCGTGGAGACGTGGGGCGGCACCGAGGGGCCGGACTATCCGGAGAAGATGCCGTTCATCGTCGTGATCATCGACGAGTTCGCCGACCTGATGATGGTCGCGAGCAAGGAGGTCGAGCAGAGCGTGGCCCGGATCGCCGCCAAGGCCCGTGCCGCCGGCATTCACCTCATCGTCGCCACCCAGCGACCCTCGGTCGACGTCATCACCGGCACGATCAAGAACAACTTCCCCTCGCGGATCGCATTCCAGGTCACCTCGGACATCGACTCGCGCACCATCATCGACGGCAAGGGCGCCAAACAGCTGCTGGGGATGGGAGACATGCTGCACATGGACCGGGGCACGCAGCCCAACCGGGTGCACGGCTGCTTCGTCAGCGAGGACGAGATCCTCAAGGTCGTCGACTTCGTGAAGAAGCAGGCCAAGCCCGTCTACAACATGGACGTGGTCCGCAAGCCCGACGAGGCGGACGGGCCCGCCGATGAGAACCTCGATCCTCTCTACGACCGCGCGGTCGAGGTCGTGGCCGAGGCGCAGAAGGTCAGCACCTCGATGATCCAGCGCCGGCTGGGCGTCGGCTACAACCGCGCCGCGAAGATCGTCGATGCGATGGAGGAGCGCGGCGTGATCGGACCCAGCCGCGGCACGACGCCGCGCGAGGTGTTCGTCTCCCCGCACTGAGGGCGGCTCATCTCGAGATCCGCACTTGCTGGTCGATCGAGAGCACCTCGTGGGTGGTCTCGACGCCATCGGGCCACTCGACGCTCAGCGCGTCGATCCGCAGCGTCGCCCCGAGCCCGAAGTGGCACGCGTGCGGGCTGCCACCGCCCAGCGAGGGCCGCTGGCTGTGGAAACACGTGCGGGTGCGGCCGCCGGCCTCCACGGTGACGATGGCGCCCAGCGCATCGGCGTTGGCGCCGCCTTGGTGCAGCTCGACGGACAGCCAGTGGTTGCCCGTCCGCGGCGCGAGCACGTTGCGGTAGACCCGAAGCGACTCGCCCCAGGCGGTGGTCACCACGTCGAGCCCGCCGTCGCCCTCGACGTCGACCAGCGCGGAGGCCTTGGCGTGCCCGGGGTCGGCCATGCCCGAGCTCCAGGTCCGCTCCTCGAAGCGCTCCGCCCCCAGGTTCTCGAAGATACCGTCGACGACGAGGCCCGGACCCTTGATCCGCCCGCCGGAGACGTACAGGTCGAGGTCGCCGTCGTTGTCGGCGTCCAGCAGGTGGGGCGCCCACGTGATCGACTGCCGCCCCCACGGAAGCATGCCGCGCTCGATGCCCGCCTCTTCGGAGACGTCGTCCCACGTGCCGTCGCCGCGGCTGAGCAGCAGGCGGTTGGGACCGATGTTGGTGAAGGCCAGGTCGACGAAGCCGTCGTCGTCGAGGTCGCCGTAGGCCAGGCCCATGCCGTTGACGCCGGGGATGGCCAGGCCGGTCTCGGCCGCCACGTCGGTGAATTGCCAGGTGCCGTCCTGGGCTGGCCCGTCGTTGCGCCAGTGCGCGTTGGGCTGACCGATGTCTCCGCCGACGTCGTCGTTGATCACCACGAGGTCGACGTCCCCGTCCCGATCGGTGTCGAGCCAGGCCGCCGAGAAGCCCACGGAGTCCAGCACGGGCGCGTCGAGCCAGGCGGTCCGCTCGACGAAGCGACCCTCGACGTTCTCGAACAGATGGTCGCGCGCGCGGACCTCGGAGTCAGCCTGCGGGAAGCAGAAGGCGTGGTTGACCTCGTACAGATCGAGGTCCCCGTCCCCGTCGTAGTCGCCGAACGCTGCGCCCATCGTGCGCTGGCTGTCGACCACGAGCCCGAGCGTCGCCCCGACCTCCTCGAACGTGGCCTCGCCCGACTCGGCGAGCCGGTTGAGGAACAGGCGGTTCTCGCCCCGGCGGCCGACGTAGAGGTCGAGGTCGCCGTCGCCTTCGAGGTCGACGAAGCTCGCCATCGCGACCGCGTCGACGCCGGCCAGTCCCGTCGCGTTCGGTGGTGTCTGCGAAGGTCACCCCGGCGTCCGACGTGCGACCGCGGTGGAGCGTGGCGTCGGCGCCGACGTTGCCGAAGAATGCGTCGAGGACCCCGTCGGCGTCGTAGTCTCCCCACGCGACCCCTGTGTGGCTCTCGGCGCACTCCGGGGGGCTGCCCGAGGCATCGTGGTGCAGCGCCAACCCGAGCTGTGTCGCGACGTCCTGCATCCACGGGTCCCGCACCTGCACCGGGCGGGAGTCGGCGAGCTCGGGGGCCGTGCGCAGCTCCACGCGCAGCGTCGCCTCGCCGAGCGCGACGTCCCCGGGGACCCGGAAGAGCCCGGTCGGAAGGTCGGTCATCAGGATGTGCTCGGTCTGCAGCTCGACCTCGTCCACCCGGAGCGTGACCGCGTTGATGGGCAGGTCCACCGTCACGTACAGCAGTGACCCCGGGGAGGTCTGCGTCGGGGCCTCGAGGATGCGCGGCGCCACCGGGTCGGTCTCGTCACCGGGGTCGGTGCTTTCGGTCTGCGTCGACACTCCCGTCGAGCCCTCGTCGGCCCAGGAGGCTTCGGACCCCGGCGTACAGCCAGCCAGCGCGATCGTGGCCAGGCACGCAAGGCGGCGTGTCCTGCAGAGGGTCACGGGGCCCAGGATACGTCGAAGACGGTCGGACCTCCGCCCTCGCGGGGCAGGATCGCGAGCTCGTCGACGCCGTCGCCGTCGAAGTCGCCGACGTCGCTGGGGCCGGGGGTGCCTTCGAGCGGGCCCTGCACGAAGCACGAGACGCCCCAGGTGTCGTCGCCGGGCAGGACGACGACGCCGCCGGGACCCACGCCGATCGCGTCACCCAAGCCATTGCCGTCGAGGTCACCGATCGCGTAGGCGGGGTAGGTGAAGTAGACCGCGCGGGGCTCGGGCGCACCGCCGTCGACCGAGACCTCGAGGAAGGTCCAGTCCAGGTAGACCGAGGACCACAGCGCGTCCGAGCGACCGCCTCCGCCGAGCTGGCCGAGCGCGAGCGCGCGGTTGCTCGCTCGAGCGACCTCGCCGAGATCGTAGAAGCCGATCGGGCTCGTGTAGACGCGCGGGGGTGTGGGCGTGCTCGGCTCGACCGCGAAGCCCGTCGCGCCGTCACCGTGCGCGTAGACGCCGAGGTCGCGCGCGAGGACGGAGCCGTCGAGCTCGGCGAGGTTCAGCACGCGCTGCTGCGTGCCCTCGACCGTGTAGACGAGCTCGTCCTCTCGCTGCAGCACGAGGCCGGGGACATCTTGCGCCGGCTCGAAGGCCTCGAGCCGGACCAGCGGACCGGGCGCGGGCACCTCGACCCGCTCGACCGTCTCGGTCCCGAACCCGTACAGCACCGTCAGACCCGACCCCGTGACCAGCGCGAGGTCGATGGCACCGTCCGAGTCGAGGTCGACCGCGGCGGCGTCTGTCACCGGGGCGCCGAGGTTGGGCAGGGGGAGCGGCGCCTGCCCAGACTCCAGGACCCAGCCGCCGGTGCCGTCACCCACGACCAGCGCTTCGCCGGGCGTCAGCGGATCGAAATCGACGAAGGCGAGCGACATCGGCGCGTCGAGCTGCGGCATGGGAAATGGGCGCACCCGCGAGCTCCACGGGACCACCGCAGTCGGGCAGGCTCTGCACCGCGTCGCAGTATCCGCTCGTGCACAGCGCACCCGTTCCGCAGTCGTCGTCCTCGTAGCAGTCGTAGTATGGGGGAGGCGAGCAGTGACCGTAGATGCAGCAGCCGTAGTCGTAGCAGTCGTACTCTTCGATGCACGCTCCGTCACTGCAGTAGAACCCCGGGGCGCAGTCGTCGTTGGCCTCGCAGCCCTCCGGCGGCGTCGTGGTGCTCGCAGTCGGCTCGATGATCGTGTCGCTGCTCTGGGTCGTGGAGCCGCCCTCGGTGTCGCCGTCGCCGTCGATGTCGATGGCCGGGCCGCAGGCCGCCGCCGCGGACGCGACCACACCGGCGAATGAGACCGTGCCCAGATTCCATGGATGGGTGTTCAGAGATTTCATGCCGAGCCAATCGCCGACCACCACGTCGGCGCTCTCGCGGAGTGCAAGCGACGCGCCACGCGCCCGACGATGAAATCCCGGGCGGGTCCCAGGGCGAAACCGCGACACCCGTGTCCGAGCGGGTGGCGCGCGTGTCGCGGGCCGGGGGCGGGCCGGCTAGTCCTCGGCGAGGGTCTGCACGACACAGACCACCGAGGCGAAGACGACGACGAGGGCGAGCAGGTTCATGGGCGCGGGCTAGGGCAACAGCGCGGCCGTTGCCCTATTCCCTCCCTCCATCCGCGGAGCGGGCCCATGGGTTGGCGAACCCATCAGGGAACATCGCGCGTTCTTCCCCTGTACACTCCCCACGCTTCGCCATGGCTGGATCCCTCGCTTGCATTCTCTCGTACGGTCTCACCTGCACCCCCGCGACGGTGGAGATCGCCGAGCCCCCTCCGCCGACGCCGCTCGAGCCGGCGCCTGGGGCCGATCCCGATCCCGAACCGAAGGACGAGGATGGCGCGCTCCCTGCGAAGGGGACGGCATCTCGCAAGCTGCTCGAGGTCCAGACGTTCTACGACGGCACGTCCAACCTGCAGGCCTCCTTCACCCAGACCTACAGCAACAGCGTCTACGGCACGAAGAAGGTCTCCAAAGGGGTCCTCAAGGCGGTCAAGCCGGGCAAGATGGTGTGGGACTACGAGGCGTCTGACACGCCCGACATCTACGTCGATGGCTCGCGGGTGTGGTCGGTCGAGCGCGATACCAAGCAGGTCGCGACCCGCGACATCGGCAAGTCCGACATCGCGGGGGTGGAGAAGTTCTTGTTCGGCGGCAAGCAGCTCACGCAGGACTTCAAGGTCAAGATCGCCGCCGAGACGCTGCAGAAGCGCTACGCCAAGGCCGGTCAGACGGCGATCCGGATGGCGCCCAAGCTCAAGAACCCGCACTACAAAGAGATCGTCTTGGTCGTGGACGACGCGACGGGCCAGGTGCAGGCGTTCGCCCTGTGGAACCAAGACGGCAGCACCAACTTGTTTGCGCTGTCCAAGATCGTGCGCAACGGCGGACTGACCGCCAAGGACGTCAAGTTCGTCAAGCCTGCGGGCTACACGATGATCGAGGGGTGATGCGGTCGGGGTCAGGCGTGTGATTTCCCCACCGGCTGGCCTCGCTTCTGGCACACAGGCGCGTTGAATCCTCTAGGGTCGTGCTGCTAGCCTTCGCAAATCTCCGGCGGGCCAGCAGGCACGTCCGGTCTCGCGCGCAAGCGCACCCTTCGACTTCAACTGAGGTTTGTGGACACGATGATTGAACAATCCCTGAAACTGCTTGGCCTGGGCCTTTGCGCGGCGATCGCTGCCGGCTGTCCCGCTGATGATACCGACCCCGCCGGCGACGGCTCCTCGGGTGGCCCGACCACCACGGACACACCGTCCACGACGGACACGCCGTCCACGACCGACACGCCGTCCACGACCGACACGCCGACCACCGGGCCGACCACCGGGCCGACCACCGGACCCGACCCCGACACGACCGACACCGACCCCACCGCCGGCGGCGCATGCGTGGGCGTGCCCGAGTCTGGCGCTGCGGCGGGCGACGCGTGCACCGCCAACGGTGACTGCGAGTCCGGCGTCTGCTTGATCTTCCAAGACGTCCCGGCCGATGACGATGCGGTCTGCGGCGACGCGATGCCCGACTGCAACACGCGCATCACCGGCACGGTCTACGACTTCGGCACCCTCGAGGCGCTCGGTGGCGAAGACATCCGCGTGCTCGGTGCGCTCGATGCCCTCACCAACCCCATCAAGGCGACAGCGGTCGCCAGCGGAGCCTCGGGCAACGACGGCACCTTCGACATCACCTCCGACGAGGAGCTCGATGCGGCGATCGCAATCATCGCCACGGTCGGGGGGAGCGCGGACTACTTCCTCACCGCCACTGGCGTCGCCAGCAACGAGGGCGGCTACACGCCGGGCACCGGGATTCACGAGTTCTGGGCCGTGCCGACCGCCTCGTTGAACGCGTGGAACACCGCGCTCGATGGCGACGTCGACGCGGGATTCCTGCCGCTGGGTGAACAGGGCGGCATCGTCGGCTTCGTGCGCGACGCCGACGGCAACCCGATCGCGGGCGCGACCGTGGCCCCGGTGGGCGACAGCAGCGGCGCGGTCGTCCGCTACCCGCAGGTCGACGACTCGGTCGTCGACACCATGACCGACGCCACGGGCCTGTTCGTGATCGTCGGTGGTGCAAACGCCGGTGAGGACTACGAAGCGTCCGCCGGCGGCATGACCGGAACGGGCCGCGCGGGAACCACCACCGACGTGGTGTTCTCGCTGGTCCTCACGGTCCAGTAGCGCCGGCACCTGCGGGTGCGGAGAAGCCCCCGCCGCGTCCGCGGCTGGGGCTTCTCTTCGTTTGGGCATGGCCTCCAGCGCATGGCCTCCATCTGCCGCCTCTGCATGGCGCTGCGCGTCACGCTGGGCTGCGGCCCCGACGACGGGCTCTGGGGATGGGAGTTCGATGTTCGAGTGAACCCCGATTCTTGCATCTAGGCGCCTACAGGTGCGCGAACTCTCACATTCGCGGCACTCCCGCGGTTGTGGTAACGCAGAGTGAAAGCGCGGACACTCGTGGCTGACCGGTCGGTCAGTCAGTCAGTCAGTCAGTCAGTCAGTCAGTCCGTCCGTCAGTCAGTCCGTCCGCCCCGTTTCTCTACGATCCGATTTCCTTGGAGACCTCGCCATGAACCAACGCTTCGTTCCTTCATCTTCGCTTCTGTCGCTCGCGCTCCCCTTGGCCCTGACGGGTTGTCCCGCCGACGACACCGAGGAAACCGGTGAGAACTCGGGCTCCGACTCCTCCGGCTCGAGCACGGACCCGACGTCTGGATCGGGACCGGGCACGACCTCCACCGCGGGCGACGGGAGCAGCGGCTCCACCACCGGCAGCACCACGCTGCCCGAGGGCTGCGACTTCTTCATCGACGCCGGCTCAGCGAGCCCGCAGGACGACTTGATCACCGCCTTGGTCGACGCGGAACCGATGCAGACGGTGTGCGTCGGCGAGGGCACGTTCAACCTGACCCGGCAGCTGACCATGACCGTCGACGACGTCACGCTGCGCGGCGCTGGGCAGGACCTGACCATCTTCGACTTCTCCGAGCAGGCCTCCGGCGGCAACGGCATCCTCATCGAAGGCGACCGCAACACGATCGAGGCGCTGAGCGTCGTCGAGACCCCCGGGGACGGCATTCGAGCCAACGACGTCGACGGCGTCACGTTCCTCAACGTCACCGCTGGATGGGCCGATGAGGCCAACCCCTCCAACGGCGCGTACGCGCTGTACCCGGTGCAGTCCGAGAACGTCGTCATCGATGGCTGTGTGGTGTACGGGGCCGCGGATGCCGGGGTCTACTTGGGCCAGTCGGGGAAGTCGCTCATCCAAAACTCCGAGGCCTATGGCAACGTCATCGGCATCGAGGTCGAGAACTCGACGGACGTCGTCGTTCGGGACAACTACACCCACGACAACACCAACGGCATCCTCGTCATCACGCTGCCGGGGCTGGACATCCTCGACGGGAAGCGGGCCAACGTGTTCGGCAACCGGGTCGAGAACAACAACGTGCCCAACTTCGGCGACGAGGGCACCACGGTCGGCATCTTGCCGCCGGGCGTCGGGATCTTGCTCGTGGCCACCGACACCAACGAGATCTGGGACAACGACATCACCGGCAACGACAGCCTGGGCGTCGCGATCGTCGGGTTCTTGCCCGTGCTCTTCGGCGACCCCAACGACCCCGACTTCGACATCTACTCGGAGGGCAACTACGTCCACGACAACGTCATCATGGACAACGGCCTGAATCCGGACCCGCTGGTGCTGGTGCTCAACGGCAACGCCACGCCGGGCCCGGAGGTCGTCGCCGGTGGATGCTTCAACGACGCGCTCGACCAAGACGACCCGGCGCTGGCGAACTGCCTCGCCGTCGACGCTTCGTCCTTCTACATGGCCGACGCGTGCCAGCAGCAGGGCGGTGCCAACACCGACCTCGCGCCCTTCACGTGCACGCAGCCCAGCTTGCCCACCGAATCTCCGGTGGACGCAGAATGATCGAGCAGGGGGACACCATGAGGACGCAACGTTCGCTCATCGCGCTGGTCATGCTCGGCTCGGGCATGCTCGCCTGCCAAGACTCGCCGGAGGCCGAGGCGTCGGCGTCGGCCACCGAGACGGGGACGTCCTCGTCCTCGGCGGATTCAGGGACCGGCTCGGCGTCGGGCTCGGATGCGTCGACCGACGCGGAGACCGACTCGGGTGGGGAGGTCCCGGTGAACCTCGACATCGACGCGTATCCGTTCGAGACGCTGTCGGAGTACCACTTCTTCGCCGGCGAACTCTCCGGCCAGGTGCCCAACGCTGGGGTCGTGCACTACACGGTGGCCTCGCCGCTGTGGTCCGATGCGGCGCACAAGGGGCGCTTCTTCGCGATCCCCGACGGCACGACGATCGCGATCACCGAGGACAACGAGTGGGAGTTTCCTCCCGGATCGGTCTTCATCAAGAGCTTCTTCTTCGATCAAGACCGGGGTGAAGGCGAAGACCTCCGCATCGTCGAGACCCGCCTGCTGGTGCTCGAGGACGACGGCAACTGGCAGAGCTACGGCTACCTGTGGAACGACGAGCAGACCGAGGCGTTCCAGGTCAAGGCCGGGGCGGATGTCTACCTCGACTTCGTCGACGCGGACGGACAGACGCACGAGCAGCTGTATCTCGTGCCCGACCAGAACGTGTGCGAGAGCTGCCACCAGCGCGACGACGTCACGCTCATCCTGGGCCCGACCACACGGCAGATGAACACGATGTGGACGATCGGCGGCGAGGACGAGGGCCCGGTGAACCAGATCGATTGGCTCGCTGCCAACGGCTACTTCAGCACGGATGTCGGCCCCTCCAGCGACCTTCCGGTGCTCGTCGATCCGGCCGGGGATGCCTCCGTCGACGCGCGTGCCCGATCCTACCTGCACGGCAACTGCGCGCACTGCCATCGCCCCGGCGGCGCCGGCGGATCCAGCGGCCTGAAGTTCGCGGTGTGGGAAGACGACCCGGCCAGCTTTGGGGTGTGCAAGCTGCCCGCGGCCGCTGGTCCTGGCGCGGGCGGTCGCAGCTACGACATCTGGCCGGGCGAGCCCGACCGCAGCATCATCCCGTATCGGATGGCGAGCGAAGATCCCGAGGTGAAGATGCCGGAGCTTCCCAACCTGCTCGCCGATGACTTCGGGGTCGAGCTCATCGAGGCGTGGATCACCCAAATGCCCGGCGAGCCCTGCGAAGTGGAGTAGCGGGGCCTCACAGCCCGGTGAGCGCGCGAAGGATTCGGGCTTCCGCGCTCAGCCTGGGCACCCCGTCGGGATGGGTATCCATCACGGCGTCGGCGAGCTGGTCTGCGCGCTGGGGCTCGTCCGCCGCGGCCATCGCCAGTCCGGTGCGCGGGAGTCCGAAGCGCTGCGCGACCGCGGGGATCTGCTCGCGGGCGCGCTCGGGCAGCAGCGACCGCAGACGATCGGCGACCGAGGCGAGCTCGGGCGAGGCGTCCGGGTTGTACTCGACCGCGGCGCCCAGGACCCACGCTTCGGCGAGCTCGGCAGGCAGGGGTGCACCACCGATGAGCCGATGCGCCTCGGGCAGGGGCAGCACGTACGCGCCAGCGGGGGCGCGCGGGTCGGGCCCCGTCGCGGTCGCCAGCCAGATCGCGGACCGTCGTCGCACCCAGACCGGGATCATGCCGCCACTCCTCGGAGGCGTGCGCCGTCACGAATCGCTCGACCCACCGGACCCCGATCGAGCCTGGCGCGCGCGAGTCGGGTGCCGTCGGCGTGCGCGAGCACGTGCCGGACGTCTGCGGCCGGGGGTGGCAGGTTGATCCAGGCCGCGCGCCAGATCTGCCGCCAAGATCTCAGGGTGGTCTCGTGGCCCGAGGGGGTCTGCGGACCCAGCGACGCGGCGCTGAGGCATCCCCCGCGATCGTGTTCGATCTCGTGAACACTCAGGCCGTCTGCGGCGGCGCGGAGCACCGGGTCGGGCGTGTCGCGCTGCAGCAGGAACCAGGTTGCGAAGCTCAGCGCGGATCGCAGCGAGACGGAGCTGGACCCCGCCGCAATGGACACCATGTGGGGGCCGGGGAGCGAGGCGAGGGGCAGCGGTCCCTGGCCGCGAAGCCACAGCTGCCGGACGCCGACCCGCGATGCGAGCACGGCGGTGGCGAAGTCCGACGTCAACAGCGCGCCGCAGCGCCGCAGCAGCGCCGCGAGGTGCCGCATGGGCCAGCGCGCGACCTCGGCCCCCGTGCGGGCCGACAGCGCCTCGACGAAGCTGGACTGGCCTGGAGGCGCGACGAGCATCACAGGACGGCCGACCGCGTGGGCGAGGGCCGGGATGAGCGCGTCCCACGTGAACCCGAGCCCGTCGGCGGCCTCGGTCGGCGCGACGACCACCGGGATGGGGCCATCGCCGCAGCCGTGCTCGACCAGCGTGTCCGCGACGGGATCATCGCACAGGAGTCCGCCCTCGTCCGTCCGAACGTGCGCGCCCGCGGACCAGACGTCCTGGTGCGCGAAGACGTTGAGCGAGGGATCCAAGCCCCACGTCGCGAGGTACTCGAACGCAGGATGGGACGCCCGCCACTGCCCCGTCTCGTCGACGAAGGGGCCGATCACGGCGTGTGGGTCGAGAGCGAGCATCGGCGCGAGGTGGCCGGCGAATCCGCCGTAGGTCAGATTCAGCACGGCATCGAAGGCGCCCTGCGACAGGATCCCATCGAGTGCGCCGCGCAGCGCGATCGCCGAGGCGAGGGGGTGCTGCGCCGCGCGGACCCGCAGACCGGCCAAGGGAAGCTCGTGCACGGCGTGCGCCCCGGGGAGCAGGGCACAGACCTCTCGGGTGAGGTCCCAGCCGATCACCTCGACGCGCTCGACATCTCGCCGACCGGACCACGCCGCGGTGATGCGCGCTGCGTTCCACACGTCGGTTTCGGTGCCCAACGACAGCACCGCGACCCGCTTGCGCCGACCTCCCACCCTCCGTTTGTGCGGTCATCGAAGGCCGAGGCAAGGTCTGAGGCTCGCTTGCGCCGTCCCATCGTGGTCCCCGGCCCGGTCGAAGGGTCCGCGCCCGGGCACCGCGGTGGCGCCTGCGTGGTACCGTCGGCCATGGTCTTGCGACGGTTCGTCGGTGTCTTGGCCCTTGCAGCCGCAGGGTGCAGTGATGATGGGACCGTCGCCGCCGGCGGAACCGATGGCGGCGTGAGCTCGGCCGGATCGGGCGATGCCGATCCCTCCGCGGCGAGTGGATCCAGCGGGAGCGACGGCACGATCCCTGGGAGCGACACCTCCCCCGAGGGCACCGGCGGAGCCGAAAGCTCCGGAGGGTTCGATCCCTCCGATGGCGCGGACGAAACCGGAGCCGGGCAGGGCGAGCCATGGCAGCCCGCCGTGGGCACGACATGGCAGTGGCAGCTGACCGGCGAGATCGACACCTCGCTCGACGTGCAGGTCTACGACATCGACCTGTTCGACGCCCCGCAGGCCACCATCGATGCGCTGCACGCCGACGGGCGGATCGTGATCTGCTACTTCAGCGCGGGGAGCTACGAGGAGTGGCGCGACGACGCGGACGCGTTCCCTCCGGCGGCGATCGGCGAGCCGCTGGATGGATGGCCCGGCGAAGCGTGGGTCGACCACCGCGATGAAGGCGTCCGTGCGGTGATGCAGGCGCGGCTCGACCTCGCGGTCGACAAGGCATGCGACGCGGTCGAGCCGGACAACGTCGATGGCTACACGAACGCGACCGGCTTCGACCTCGCCGGCGAGGACCAGCTCGACTACAACCGGTGGCTCGCCGAACAGGCCCACGGCCGCGGGCTCTCCGTCGGGCTCAAGAACGATGTAGACCAGGTGGACGACCTCGTCGACGCGTTCGATTGGGCGCTCAACGAGGAGTGCGTGGCCTACGAGGAGTGCGAGACGACCTCGCCCTTCATCGATGCGGGCAAGGCGGTCTTCCACGTCGAGTACGTCGACGAGACCGCCGACGGCGAGGCGCTGGCGGGAGACATCTGTCCGCAGACCGCGCCGCTGGGCTTCTCGAGCCTCGTCAAGGAGTGGGACCTGGGGCCGTGGCGGCTGGCGTGTCCGTGAGGCGAGCGCGCATCACTGCTCGTTGTAGGGCACGGCGGGGCACTGAAGGCAGGGCGCGGTGCTCGGGACGCGGACGAGGGCCGGACGCGGATCGGGCTCGAGCGTCACGTCCACCTCGGTGGTCTGCCATCGCCCGGCCCAGTACGCATGCAGCGTGGCCCTCGAACGCGCGCTCAGACGCAACACCGCGTAGCCAGCACGGGGGGTGTAGCGGTCGGCTCGAAGCGCCTGGGAGCTGTTGAACCGCAGACGTCGCCAGCCCGAGCGCACGTTGGGCAAGGAGGCGGCGCCGCTGACCACCTCGAACACGGGGTGGGGCAGGAAGACGCGGTCGCTGCGGATCGTGCCGTCGCTGATGTCGGCGAGGGCGTAGGTCGCTCGGTCGTGGCTCGCCACCGTGCCGACGAACAGGCCCGAGGCCAGCGCGTGCCCCACCGGCGGCGGGAGCATGTGCACGGTGGAGTCTGGATCTCCACCGGCAAGGCCGTGATAGCCGGCGGCTTCGACCGGGTAGTGCGTCACGAGCACCCGCGGCGCCGCAGGCTCGGACGCGAGGGTGGCCATCAGCGCATCCAAGGCTCGAAGGTCGAGGTCGTCGTCCGCGGGTCGTGACCCCGCGATCCACGGGGTGAGGTCCGCGAAGACGAGCTCCGCGATGGCGTCGGTTCGAGGCTGGAACGGGGAGCACGCCCCGCCCTCGCAGGTCGTGGCGAGGTGCGTGGTGCCATCGGGGAGGAGGTCGACGACGTAGTGCACGCCCGGCTGAGTCGCCGGACGGGTGCCGTCCGATCGTAGGCGGGCCCGCGCGCCGCATCGGTAGGCGGCTTCGCCAGGCAAGGAGAAGCTCGAGCCCCCCGCGGCGACGTGTTCGCGAACGACGCGGGCCAGCGCATCGACGCCAGGGCGCGTCCACGCCGCGTCGACCGCGTCGCAGTCGACGCGCCCGCGGCGGTCGATCAGAACGTCCCCGAGCCAGACGACCACCGGGGTGCGCCCCGCTTCGCGCTCCGTGGCGAGGGTCTTCGCGAGGCCCTCGGCGACGTGGCCCGGCGTTCGGCCCGGCGCGCCGGTCTCGCCGACGATGACGACCGAGACCGACGCTGCCGCCGCAGGGAGGGCGGTCGGCGTCGGCGCGCGCTCCCACTGGTGAGCGCGGTGCGTCATGCACCCGCTGGTCCACACCGCGGCCGCACACGCGAGCTGGGTGAGCCTTCGCCTCACCCGCGCAGGCTACCGTCTTCGGGCCCAAAACGCTCGCGGCGCTTCTCCTCACAGGGAGGCGGCTTGCGGCCGCTCGCCTCGATGGCCGAACATGCGCGCATGTCGGGAACGTCGCGCTCGAGCGCCGCTGACGCCATCGTGTTGCGGACCACGATCAACGGGGACGCCACCACGGTGGCGATCGAACCCCATCACACCTTGCTCGAGGTGCTGCGCTACCAGCTCGACTTGATCGGCAGCAAGCAGGGCTGCGACAAGGGCGACTGCGGAGCGTGCACCGTGCAGATCGATGGCAAGCCAACCTTGGCGTGCCTGACCCTGGCCGTGCACGCCCACGGGCGCGAGGTCACGACGGTCGAAGGCCTCGGAGATGCCCACGCCGGCTGCCACCCGCTGCAGGACGCCTTCGACCGGCACGATGCCGCGCAGTGTGGCTTCT
Source organism: uncultured bacterium (assembly GCA_963761755.1). Taxonomy (GTDB): domain Bacteria; phylum Myxococcota_A; class Polyangia; order Nannocystales; family Nannocystaceae; genus CAJXVA01. The sequence goes on along the minus strand of CAVXIC010000007.1, from coordinate 818,904 downwards.
GCACGCCGGGGATCTTGATGAGCGCCGAAGCGCTGCTGCGCCGGCGCGGGCGCCCGGTCTCCCGCGACGAGGTCCGCGAGAGCCTGGCGGGCAACCTGTGCCGCTGCACCGGCTACACCAAGATCATCGACGCCGTCGTCGATGCCTCCGAGGTCATGCACGGCAGCCAGCGCGACGAGACGAAGGCGGTGGCGCAATGAGTGACGCCAACGACGGGACCGACCGGCGCGACGGCCAACCGCACACGCAGGTGGGGGGCGTGCATCGCAAGGTCGACGCGATGGAGCGGATGCGGGGTGTCACCCGCTACACCGACGACCTCAAGCTGCCTCGCATGCTGCACGCGAAGATCAAGCGCAGCCCCCATCCCCACGCCAAGATCCTCTCGATCGACGCGACGGCCGCGCTCGCGATGCCCGGCGTCCACGCGGTCATCACCGGCAAGGACCTGCCGACGCCCTATGGCATCATCCCGTGGACGCCCGACGAAACCGCGCTGTGCGTCGAGAAGGCGCTGCACGTCGGGGACGGCATCGCCTGCGTGGCGGCGGACGACGAGGACACGGCGATCGAAGCGCTCGAGAAGATCGTGGTGAGCTACGAGGTGCTCGAACCGCTCTTCGACCCCGAGGCGGCGCTCGAGGCTCGGGACAACCCGATCAACCCGTTCTCGACCAAGGGCAACCTCTCCAAGAAGGTGCTGCTGGAGTTCGGCGACGTCGACGCGACGCTCGAGGCCTCGGACCTCGTCATCGAGGCCGACTACTTCTTCGAGGGCACGACCCACGCGGCGATCGAGCCCCACTGCGCGCTGGCCCACGTCGAGCCCAACGGCTTGCTGACGGTGTGGTCTGCCACCCAGGTCTCCCACTACCTGCACCGCGAGCTGGCGACGGTGCTCGGCCTGCCGGCCAACCGCATCCGCGTGATCCAGCCGCCGCTGGGCGGTGCCTTTGGAGGAAAGAGCGAGCCCTTCGACCTGGAGTTCTGCGTGGCGAAGCTCGCCCTTCTCACCGGGCGTCCGGTCAAGCTGCTCTACACCCGCGAGGAGGTGTTCTACAGCCACCGCGGCCGGCACCCCATGAAGATGAAGTACCGCACGGGCTTCACCAAGGACGGGAAGATCACCGGCGTCGATGCCAAGACGATCCTCGACGGTGGGGCGTACTCGAGCTTTGGCCTGGTGACGACCTACTACTCGGGGCAGCTGCTGTGCGCGCCCTATGGGTTCGACGCGTATCGCTTCCACTCCAAGCGCGCGTACACCAACAAGCCGGCCTGCGGCCCCAAGCGAGGTCACGGGAGCGTGCAGCCGCGCTTCGCCATCGAGTGCCAGATCGACAAGGCCGCCCGGCAGCTCGGCCTCGACCCGATCGACATGCGGTTGCGCAACGACATCGGCCCCGACGCGGTGACGGTCAACGACTTCAAGGTCGGCAGCAACGGCTTCTCGGAGTGCCTGCGGCGGGTCCGGAGCAGCAGCGGGTGGGACGCGAAGCGCACGTCGTTGGCCTACGGCAAGGGCCTCGGCGTCGCCGGCAGCACCTACATCTCCGGCACCAACTACCCGATCTATCCCAACGACATGCCGCAGGCGGCGGTGCAGATCACGCTCGACCGGTCGGGGCGAGCGAGGGTCTTCTCCGGGGCCAACGACATCGGGCAGGGCAGCAACACCATGCTCGCGGTGATCGCCGGCAACGAGCTGGGCCTGCCGCTCGACGACATCCGGGTGCTCTCGGCGGACACCGACCTGTGTCCGGTCGACCTGGGTGCCTACAGCTCCCGCATCACCCTGATGGTCGGCAACGCGTGTCTCGAGGCGGCCTCCCAGCTGCGCCGCTTGGTCACCGAGGCGGTCGGCAAGCGCTGGGAGATCTCGCGCAAGCGCGTGACGCTGGCGCAGGGGCTGGCGATCGACCGTGAGGACCCCGAGCGCAGCGTGCCGCTGGCCGAGGCCTTCGCCTGGGCTGAGGCCGACAACGGATTGCTGGGCGCGGTGGGTTCGTACAACACCCCCAAGGACCGGCATGGAGACTACCGGGGCGGCACGATCGGCGCGTCTCCGGCGTACAGCTTCACCGCCCACGTCGCCGAGGTCGAGGTCGATGCGATGACCGGCATCGTCGACGTCAAGACGATCTGGGTTGCCCACGACTGCGGTCGCGCGCTCAGCCGGAAGATCGTCGAGGGCCAGATGGAGGGATCGGCGTACATGGGCTTCGCCGAGGCGATCATGGAGCAGCACATCGTGGATCCGGGGCACAACGGCGTGCATCCCGGACCCAGCCTGCTGGACTACCGGATCCCCACGTTCCTCGACACGCCGGAGCTCGAGGCGCTCATCGTCGAGTCGCCCGATGCACAGGGGCCCTACGGTGCCAAGGAGGCGGGGGAGGGACCGCTGCACCCCAGCATTCCAGCGATCGCGAACGCGATCTACGACGCGGTCGGTGTCCGCATGGACAGCCTGCCGTTCACGCCGCCGCGGGTGCTCGAAGCCCTGCAGGCCCGGGCGCAGCGCGAAGCGGCCGGAGACTTCGAACCACACAAGCCGGACACCGACGGCGCCCGGAGGACTGCCTGATGCTTCGCCTGCCTCGCTTCGGGGTTCAAACCCCCCGCACCCTCGAAGATGCCATCGCGGCGCTCGCCCAGCCCGGTGCACGCCTGGTCGCGGGGGGCACGGACATCCTCCCCAACCTCAAGCACCGACTCGACGATCCTCCCACGTTGGTGAGCCTGTCCCGAGTGGACAGCCTGCGTGCGGTCGCGGAGGACCAAGGGCGTGCTCAGCATCGGCGCCGGCGTGACGTTGACCGAGATCTCCGAGCACCCGCGGGTTCGGGCGCTGTTCGGCAGCCTCGCGTACGCCGCGGGCGTGGTGGCCAGTCCGTTGATCCGCAACATGGGCACGCTCGGGGGCAACATCAACCTCGACACCCGCTGTCGGTACGTCAATCAGACCCACTTCTGGCGCACCGCGATCGGTGGCTGCCTCAAGTCCGAGGGCGACGTCTGTCACGTGGTGCCCAAGGGGCGGATCTGCGTCGCAGCGATGAGCAGTGACCTCGTCCCGGTGTTGTGTAGCCTGGGCGCCAGCGTGGTCAACGTGGGTCCGAAGGGCCCACGAGAGCTCGAGCTGCTCGAGTACTACGGACCGGACGGCACCGATCACACCAAGCGGCTGCCCGGCGAGATCACCCGGGAGGTCCGCATCCGGGTGCCGAGCGCTCCGTCGCGATCGTGGTACGCCAAGTGGACCGTTCGCAAGAGCATCGATTTCCCGCTGGTCTCGGTCGCGCTGCACGTCTCGCTGGCCGAGGACTCGGTGGACGCGGAGGTGACCGACGTTCGGGTCGTGGTCGGCGTCTTGGGCAGCAAGCCTCGGCTGGTCACCCGTCTGGACGACGCGGTGGGCCGCCCGCTGTCCGATCCGGAGCTTGCCCGCACGGTCGCCGAGCGCGTGCACGCGCAGTGCAAGCCGCTCGAGAACGTGCCGTATGAGGCGCCGTATCGCCGTCAGATGATTCGGGTGTTCACCCAGCGGGCGATCGAGGCCATCGTGGCTCGCGGCTGAGCCGAGCGTGCGCCAGAGCCGGGTCAATCGGCAAACTCGAGCTTGCGGTGCAGACCGTAGGGCGCGAGCTCTGCGTCGATGTAGTCCGACTCCGGGCGGGGCTGCAGATCGGTCCGCCAGACCTGCTTGCCGGTGGCCAGGACGATGCGCTCGAACCCGAGCGCGGCGAGCTCCGCCTGGAGCGCTTCGGTCATGATCGCCTCCGCCAGCGCGTCGTCGAGGGCGCCGCTTCCCACCCGCATCCGCTCGTGGTCCTTGCCCGAGATCTTGATGAAGGTCTTGATGTCGTGCGCCTCGGACAGACGCGTCGCGAGCGTCTGCTCGAACGCTTCCCGCGCGGCGAGGCGGGTGCGCCGGACGGTGTACATGATGGCCCAGCGCACCTGTCGTCGGCACTCCTCCAGCCGCTTGGCCACGATCGTCGCCCGCGCGTTGCGATCGTCCTCGGGGATGCGGGCCATCTGGGCCCACACGCGGCCGACCGCCGCGGGGTCCTTGCAGCTTGCGTCGTCCTCATAGACGAGTCGGGCGTTGCGAAGGGCGGTGCGCACCGCCGCGCGGCGCTCGGATGCATCGACCGGCAGCGGGGGCACCGGGTCGAGCGCGCCGCCGATCTGGAGCGCCGTCGGCCGCTGTGCAGAGCCTTCGGACTCGGGGGGCTCGGCGCCATCCGTGGCGGGATCGGGCGCGGGGACCTCGCCTTCGCGATCTGTGTCGTCCTCCTCGCCGGTCCCGGGCGCCTCCGGCTCTGGCGCCGGCGTCTCGCTGGGCTGGACCCGCTCGAGCGTCCCGAGGACGGCGGCCCCGACGAAGCCGAGCTCAGCCAGGCCCAGGAGCGACAGCGGCCCGTTCGTCGAGCGCAGCGACAGCCTGCGGGCAAGGACCGCAAACCACGCGATCACGCACGAGACACCCGCAGCGAGCATGACGACTCCCCACAGGTCCCAGTCCGCGCTGCCGCTGACAGACCACGCCATCGGCTCGAAGATTACTCGCCGCCGCAGTAGGTGTTGACCTCGCCCACCAAGGTGTCCTCGGTGGTCTTGATCTCGTTGGCCTTGGCGGCGACCGCCTGCATCTTGGCCGGGTCGGTGACCGCCTCCTTCATCTCGGTTCCGAGCGACTTGGCCTCGCCCAGCAGGGTCTCGTACCGCTTGGCAAAGCCGGCGATCTTCTCGTCGCCGAGGTCGAGCGCCTTGACTTCGTCCATCGCGCCTTGGACCACCGCTTCATACTCCTCGATGACCTTGGGGTTGGTCTGGATCTCGGCGAACTTCTCGGTTGCCGCCGTCATCTTGGGTGTGTGCGCGTTGATCGTGTCGATCAGGGTGTTGCACTGCTTGACCTTGTCGCATCCCGGCAGGACGAGGGTACAAAGCAGGGAGAGGAGGGCGACGCTTCGGAGCTGCATGGGACGTCCAAGGGTACGACGATCCGGCAGCGGATCGCGAGGCTCACTCGGAGATGATCTCGTAGCAGGCAAACGCGGCGTTTGCGTTCGCAGGCAGCGAGGTGCCCAAGACGGCACCTTCGGCCGCAATGCCGCGGTACTCCATGAGGTAGATCCCATCGGTCAGCGGCTTGGTGAAGCTGGCCTGGCCAGTGTGGCCGATGAAGACCGCGTCGCCGGTTCGAACATCGCGAAGGAAGAGCTGTCCGAGGCCTTCGTCGATCGAAGGGTCGGAGCCCTCGATCGTGATGGTGCCGCTGAGGTTGGAGACCGGAACGTCGATGTCGATGTTGGAGGTCTCGGCGCTGACCACCACCCCGCTCGCCAACACCGCGCCGCCGTTGACAGGGAGCTGCGTCTCGCTGAACTCGTTGGCGTAGAGAATGTCGTAGGTGCCCGGGACGACGCGCGCGGCGTAGGTGCCCCATCGGGTGTTGCCCAGGACCACGGTGTCGCCGGTCTGTGCGTTGCGCAGCGAGAGTCGCCCGTCGTCATACGAGGAGTCTGGCGCGGGCTCGCCACCGAGCGTCAGCGTGCCGAACACCTCGATGACCTCGATGTCGATGACGGCGCTGGGTGTGTCGGTGTCCAGGTCGAGGGACCCCACCACCGCGTTCGTGTTGACCGGCATCGACAGGCTGGCCGTCTCCTGGCTGTAGAAGACCTCATAGCTGCCCGCGAGCACGCGCTGGCTGAAGGTGCCGTCGTGGGTGTTGCCCAAGGTGACGGTGTCGCCCGACTTGCCGCGAAGCGAGACGATGCCGTCGTCGAACTCGTCGGTCGGGGGGAGCGCGCCACCGAGCTCGAAGCTGCCCGAGACCAGCACCGTTTCCATCGCGATGTCCTGCAGGTGGCGGTCATCGTCGCCATCCTTGGGCGGATCGCCGAGGACCAACGTGGCAACGACGGCCTCGACGTTGGCCGGAGTCGACCCCTGGCGCTCGCGGGAGGTGTAGAGCACCTCGTAGGTTCCGGCGAGCAGGACGGCGGCGTAGGCACCGGACTCGGTGTTGGCCAGCCCGAAGCGGTCGCCGGTCAGCACGTCCCGAATCTCGAGGTCCCCCGAGTCGTATTGGTTGTCGATCACGGCGCCGTCGAAGAGGATGTCGCCGGAGACCTCGACGGTGTCCACGACGATGTCGGCGAGGTTGTCTTGCTCCGCGATCACCTGGATCGAGGTGATGTATCCATCGGGGTTGATGGGGGCCTCTCCGGTGGACTCGCGCAGCTCGTAGTGCACGTCGTACTCGCCGGGCACCACGTCCAGGGCGTAGGACTCGTCTCGGGTGTCGCCGAGCTTGATGCGGTCGCCGCTCGAGCGGTTGACGAGCCAAAGGCGGCCGAAGTCGTACGCGTCGTTCGCCGGTGCGTCCGCACCTTCGTAGCGGATCGCGCCCCGCACAGAGGCCGTCTGGATGCCGATGGTGTAGGTGGACGCGGCGGCCCCGACCTCGATCGTTTGCAGGACCGCAGAGGTGTTCTCCGGCAGCGTCTGCCCCTCGCGATATCTGTACAGGACGTCGTAGGTGCCTGGCACCATCAGGACGGTGGTCTGCTGGGCGTTGGAGCGGCCCACCGGGACGAGGTCGCCGGAGGTTCGATTGCGCAGCGAGATGTCGCCAAACTCGTAGGTCGAGTCCGGCGGCGTTTCGCCGTTGAGGGTGTATTCGAAGGTCGCCGCCACGGCGGGGACGACCGGGTCGAGGAGCTCGCCCACGACGGTCGTGCACGCGATACAGCCTAGACCCACCGAGACGTAGCCGTCGTCGCAGCCGCATGTCGGCCCTTCGTCGCCAGGATCGCACCAGCCGTTGTCGCAATCGAGGTCACAGGCGTCCTCCGTGCTGGTGTCTGCGCCGCCTCCGGTGGAGTCTCCGGGCGCTCCGCTCGAAGCGTCTCCGGTGTCGGCTCCGGGCGTTTGAGGGCCGCCGCTGGTCTGGGGACCTCCAGTGGAGAACTCCGCATCGGCGTCGGAGTCGGTGGCGCGGTCGCTGCCCGCACCATCGGCGAGGTCCCCGCATCCAGACACGGCCCCGACGAGGGCCAGCACGCCAAGCATCGACATCCCACGACCCAAGCCAACCATGGCCGCAGCGTAGCATGCTGCACCCCCACCGACCCGTCGCAACGTCCCCTGGCGGAGCGCTGCAGGCCTCCTCGAGCGCAACTACGGTGTCGCGAGTATGATCGCGATGCCGCCCTGCGGACCTGCGCTCGCGGTGACCAGATCGGCGGCGCCGTCTTGGTCCAGATCCCCGGCCGCAACGGCGTTCGGGTTGCTCATCGTGCCGAACACCTCCGCCTCGTCTAGCCCCGCCCCGGGCACGCCGCGCAGCACGGCGACCGCGTTGCCGGTCTGCAGCGCGACAATCATGTCAGGGACATCGTCGGCGTCCACGTCGACCGCAACGGCGTCGCGCGGGTTGGCACCGACGACGATCACCGCCTGCTCGCCGAGCGCGCCCGCGCCCACGCCCAGCCTCACGCCGACCGTACCGGCGCCCTGGTGAATGCTGGCCAAGTCGGTCCGACCGTCGTCGTCGAAGTCTGCCAAAACGAGGTCCCGCGGGCCGGCCTGGGCCGCATAGGCCGTCTGGCGCCCGAAGCCAAAGCCGCCCGCGAGGTAGGTGCCCACGTTGCCACTGCCGAAGTTGGCGACCGCGAGGTCGACCCCCATCGATCCGTCGAGGTCACCGGCGGCCAACCCCAGCGGAGCGGTGCCCGAGGCGAAGGGAAACGTGAGGGTGAGGGTCCCGTCCCCGTTGCCCAGTGCGACACGGATGTCATCGTCGATTTCGTGCGCGACCGCGAGGTCGAGATTTCCGTCGTCGTCGTAGTCGCCCAGCGCGAGTGCGCGGGGCCCGGACCCGGTGGACACCGCGTCCAGCGACGCGAACGCCCGGTCCCCGGTGGACAGCAGCACCGTGACGACGTTCTGCGAGGGGGCCGCGGCGACGATGTCGGGGATCTGGTCTCCGTCGAGGTCACCGACCGCCAGCGCCAGAACGCCCGAGCCCGGCGCGAGCTCGACCACCTCCTCGAACGTGCCGTCGCCCACGCCGAAGCGCACCGACAGGCCGTCGTCGTGACCCGCAGCGAGATCTGCGACGCCGTCGTCGTCGAAGTCGGCCAGGGCCAACGCTGCCGTGGAGCGGCCGGTGAGCTCGATGCGCGGAGCGCCGAAACACAGCTCCCCTGGGACGACCTCCATATCGCCGCAGTCGTAGGCCGCAGAGTCCGTCCCCGAGTCGCTCGAGGACGTCGAGGGGGTCGTCCCCACGGTCGTGGTCGTGCCCGTGGTCGTGCTCGTCGACCCGCCCGTCTGGGAATCGTCGTCGGTCGTGTCCGGTGCCCCGCTGCCGCCGGTCGAACTCGATCCCCCACCGGTGCTCGTGCTGCCCTCTGCAGCGGGGGCAGGGTCGTCTCGGCAGCCCGCGCAGAGTGTTCCGACCCCCAGCAGCATCCAGGTCAGTCGCGCATAAGTCATGCATCAACAGTACCCAAAGGGCAGCGCGCCGCAAAGCCGCAGGCGGTTGGGCGGCGGCATAGGGTCCTGCTATCGTGGCCGTCGTTGCGCATGACGAGTTCGCGATCATCACGACGCTTCGGGCCGCTGGCAGCCTCGCTCCTGGCCAGCTGCTTCGTGGGGGACGCCGCCGATGGCCTGCCCTGCGACGTCGACGCGGATTGCGGTCTGGGCGTGTCCTGCACGCCCGACCCCGACGCCGGGCAGTCGTGCTGCGGCGGCTCGTGCCTGAGCGTGCAGTCGAGCACGGGCCCGGGGACCACCAGCGAAGCGTCCACGACGACCAGCTCGAGCAGCGGCAGCTCGACGATGGCGACCGGACAGGAGACGGACACCTCGGTGTGCGGCGACTTCGTCGTCGAGGGCGAGGAGGAGTGCGACGATCCGGAGGATGGGGGCGTCGAGGACAACCCCAACTGCGTGAACTGTCGGTACGTCAGCGCGTGCGGAAACGGGATGCTCGACGGCGATGAGCTGTGCGACCCGTGGCCGCTCAATCCAGAGCAGACGTGTCTGCCCGGCTGCGACGCGTTGGTCGTGTTCGACTGGGACCACACGATGTCGCCAGCGCAGGCGGATCAGGCCTTCATGCTGGACAAGGACAGCTCCCTGTCGTGGGGTCTGGTCGCCGGGCTGGCCGACCCCCCGATGGGGAGCGGTTCGTACTACGCCGGAACGCCGCAGGCGGTGGAGGGTCTGTGGCCCGAAGCGGTGCTCAGAACGCGACCGATCGTGGTGCCGGCGCTGGTGCCCGACGTCGTCGTCCGCGTTGAGGTCGATCACGACTACGGGCTGAACATCAGCGATCCCAACGGCCAGAACAACGCGGGCAACGCGACCGACTACGGCGTCGTCGTCCTCGAAGGCGCCGAAGCCGGCGACGTGCTGGTGCTGCCCACCGCGGGCAACCCCGAGATTCGGTGCGATGATCCCGACGCAGCAGACGCATGCGTGAACGCGCCGGTGGCCGCGTACTGTGACTACACGTCGATGGTGACCGACCGCGTCCGTCAGCAGCCAGGATTCACCGGCGAACCCCCCGAGGACGGCGTGGTGATGAGTCAGAACGTCCTGTCCCTCGGCTCGTTCTCGGGCGGGGCGCAGCTCCAGCTGGCGTTTCGGCTCCGCTACGACTGCGGCAACTACGTCACCTCGCCCACGATCCCGGCCCAAGATGACGCGTGGACGGTTCAGCGGGTGCGGGTGACCATCGAACGGGCGCTCTAGAGCGCCGACCGGTCGGCGACGGGCGCAACGCACGGGGCGCTCAGAAGCGTCCGACCAGGCGGACCCCGGCGGTCGATCCCCGACCCACCGGGACGACGGGCGTCACCGCCATGGCCCCACCGCTGCGCTTCTCGAGCCCCATGCCCAAGAGCACGGCGCCGACGACGAGCAGGCCGCCGCCGACGGCTCCGCCGGCGATCGCCAGCGTGTTGCCGGTGCGTCCGCGATCGAACTGCGCCCGGCGGTCGATGATCTCTGCTCGAGGGTCCACGTCGTTGGCCGCGCTGCCCATGGCCAAGCCGGCGGCCATCATGCCCAAGCCGGCGACACCCAGGCCCGCCGTGACCGCACCAGCGATGATGAACGGTTTGGCCTTCGGGTCGGGCTCCGCGGGCGGCGGGGGGAGGGGCTCAGGCGCCGAATCGGGGCTCGGATCGGCGCTCGGATCGGAGCTCCGGTCGGCCGAATCGGTCGGCGTGGGCACGGGCGCATCGCTGCGGACCTCCTCGATGCGCGCGCGCAGCTCGGCGAGCCGGGCCTGCACCCGGCTGGCTTCAGCATCCCCCTGGGGGCCCTCGCCGTACAGCGCCGGGACGCTCTGCGCGTAGGTCTCCATCAGCACCACCGCCTGCCGTAGATGCGTGATGTCCGTGTCGATGCTGTAGGCCTTCTCCTGGGCGGATGCGATGTTGTAGATCAGCGCCGCCTTGGTCGAAGCGTTCTCCGGGACGTCCTCCACCAAGGCGTAGGCCTGCGTCCACTGGTCGATCGCGTCCAGGTAGTTGGCCGTCTCGAAGCTGGCCCGGCCCTGCTTGTACAAGGCTTCGGCTTCGGCCATATCATCCTCCTGCGTCGCCGGGCTGTCCGCTCGCGGGGCGGGCTCGGCCCACGCGACGCTCGGCATCGCCATCGAGGCGGTACACAGCAGCGCGATCGAGCGGATGGAGCACCTCACCAGCTGCGATCGTAGCCGAGTGTGTGTCTCGTGCCAACGGCCGCTCGCGGGGGCTGCTACCTTCGGGTCGTGCAACGAGCCGCCGCGGTTTGGATCCTCCTCGCCCTGGGAAGCGTCGCGTGCGAGAGCACGCAGGGGTCCGACACCGACTCCGCCGCCGGGGAGGGCGGAGGTTCGGCCACCCCCGGCTCGGTCTTGCTGCTGCTGGACATCAACCCCGAGCCGCTGTGCGGCATCGTCGGCGTGACGGGGGTGCAGCTCGTCGCGCGACGCGTGGGGTGTGAGTCGCCTCCGCCGACGCCGTGCACCGTCCCGGTCGACCCTCCGACGCTCGAAGGCGACGCCTTCTCGTGCCCCAACACCGACCCGTCCACGCTCTTGGGCGTCGAGGTGTCGCAGGGTGGGCGCTACGAGGTGCAGACCGTGATCACCTACACCGACTTGGAGACCGAGGCCCGCTGCCACGCGCTCGACGCAGACCCGGAGATCATCGTGCCTGCCGAGGTGGTCGAGGCCGGCGCCGTGCGGATGCTCGACGACGGCGACGTGCCGTGTCCGTGACGCCCGCCTTGGGCGTTGGCAACGGCTGCAAAGCGGACTAGCGTGCCCGGCATGGGCTACGACCCTCAAGCGATCGAAGCGCGTTGGCAGGCCTATTGGGAGGAGCACGAGACGTTCCGCGTCCAGGTGGACCCCGAGAAGCCGAAGTACTACGTGCTGGACATGTTCCCGTACCCCTCGGGCAACGGGCTGCACGTTGGACACGTCGAGGGCTACACGGCCACCGACATCGTCGCCCGCTACAAGAGGATGCGTGGGTTCAACGTGCTGCATCCCATGGGATGGGATGCCTTCGGCCTTCCCGCCGAGCGCCACGCGATGAAGAGCGGCCGTCACCCCTCGGACGTCATCGAGGAGACCAGCGGAAACTTTCGCAGCCAGCTCAAGCGACTGGGCTTCTCCTACGACTGGTCGCGGGAGATCAACACGACCGACCCGGGTTACTACAAGTGGACGCAGTGGATCTTCCTGCAGATGTGGAAGCACTACTACGACCGCGAGGCCAAGGTGGCCAAACCGATCGAAGCGCTGCCGATCCCCGCGGACGTCACGGCGCAGGGGGAGCGCGCCGTCGCCCGCTATCGCGATGACCGGCGTCTGGCGTACCTCAACGAAGCCCCGGTCAACTGGTGCCCCGCGCTGCGCATCGTGCTTGCGAACGAGGAGGTCGCCGAGCACGTCGAGGCCGGCTACGAGGTCGAGCGGCGGCCGATGAAGCAGTGGATGCTGCGGATCACCGAGTACGCCGATCGCCTGCTCGAGGACCTCGAAGGGCTCGACTGGCCGGCGCACGTGCTGGAGATTCAGCGCAACTGGGTGGGGCGGTCCGAGGGCGCCGAGATTCGCTTCGGCATCGAAGGGCACGCCAACGCGTCGCTGGAGGTGTTCACGACCCGCCCCGACACGCTCTACGGGGCCACCTACATGGTGCTCGCCCCCGAGCACGCGCTCGTCGAGACCATCACCACGGCAGCCTGCAAGGACGCCGTCGACGCCTACGTCAAGCAGACCAGCCTGCGAAGCGAGCGAGAGCGACAGACCGCGTCTGCCGAGGGGCTCAAGACCGGGGTCGACACCGGCGCGCGCGCGGTGCATCCACTCACCGGCGCGACCATCCCCGTGTTCATCGCCGACTACGTCCTGATGGGCTACGGCACCGGGGCGATCATGGCGGTGCCCGGGCACGACGAGCGCGACCACGCGTTCGCCAAGGCCAAGGACCTGCCGATCGTTCAAGTGGTCGCGCCGACCTCCGGCGCCGAGGATGTGGACGTTCAGGCGGCGGCGTTCGTCGGGGTGGGGGTCTGCGTGAACTCACCGGCGATCGACGGCCTGACGACGAGCGAGGCCAAGACGAAGATGATCGCGCACCTCGTGGACGAGGGGATGGGCGTCGGCACGGTCAACTACAAGCTTCGCGATTGGTTGTTCAGTCGGCAGCGCTACTGGGGCGAGCCGTTCCCCTTGGTCTACGAGGAGGACGGCAGGGTCACGCCGCTCGAGGAGTCTGCGCTCCCCGTCGAGCTGCCCAGCGTGCCCGACTACAACCCTTCGGAGCACGGTGAGCCGCCGCTGGCTCGCGCGACGCAGTGGCGCAACCTGCCCGGAGGACAGCAGCGCGAGGTCAACACCATGCCCCAGTGGGCCGGGAGCTGCTGGTACTACCTGCGCTTCGCCGACCCCGGCAACGCCGACGCGCCGTGGTCGAAGGACGTGGAACGGTACTGGCTCCCGGTCGACCTGTACGTCGGAGGCATCGAGCATGCCGCGACCCACCTGCTGTACTCGCGCTTCTGGCACAAGGTCCTGTACGACCTGGGGTGGGTCCACACCAAGGAGCCCTTCGAGCGCCTGGTCAACCAAGGCATGATCCTCGGCGCCACCTACGTGCCGCTCGACAAGCGACGCGATGCGGACGGGAAGAAGATCGTGTTCTTGCCCGAGGACGTCGAGGCATCGACCGACGACCGAGGGGAAGAGGTCTTCGCGGTCAAGGAGACCGGCGAGCGCGTGGAGGTGCAGTGGGACAAGATGTCCAAGAGCCGCGGCAACGTCGTCAACCCCGACGAGGTCATCGCGCTGTATGGGTCCGACGCCATTCGGGTCTACGAGATGGCGATGGGTCCGCTGGAGAAGAGCGTGCCTTGGCAGACGACCGACATGGCCGGCAGCTACCGGTTCTTGCAGCGGGTGCATCGGCTGCTGTGGGACGACGAGGGCGCGGTGCGGGATCTGCCCGAGGGCGAGGGCAACCCGGTCCAGCGCAAGCTCTTGCACCGAACCATCGCCGAGGTCACCGAGCGCACCGATCGGATGGCGTTCAACACCGCCATCGCCTCGATGATGGTCTTCGTTCGCGACATCCAAGCCGACGGTGCCGTGATCGGCCACGACGCCGCGTCGCAGTTCTGCCTGCTCCTGGCTCCGTTCGCGCCGCACCTGGCCGAGGAGATCTGGCGCGCCCTCGGTCGGACCGGGAGCTTGGCGTACGAGCCCTGGCCAGCCGCCGACGACAGCCTGCTGGTCGACGACACGTTCACGCTCGTGCTCCAGGTGGGCGGCAAGCGCCGGGGCGAGCTCGAGGTCCCCAAGTCCGCCTCCAAGGCGGAGCTGGAGGCGATGGCGCGCGCGTCCGACGAGGTTCAGCGGTGGCTCGGGGGCGCGGAGCCCAAGCGGGTCATCGTCGTGCCCGGGCGCCTGGTCAACTTCGTCGTCTAGCAGCCCTGAGCAGGGGGCGCGACGGCCGGGGTCTGCGCCCTGGCCATCGCACACTGTGGGGGGCCGAAGAAAACTGAGCCGATTGCGGCTTCGTCGTCCCTCTCGTGGTTGGAGGCGCTTCGTGGTAGCCTCCATCGGCGAGCACGGACGCCCTGCGGGCGTTCGGGGACCGCCCGTCTCCGGGGGGAGCGGGCACCGGCCCAAACATCGCAATATCGCAGTACGGATCAAGAGGAACGAATACCGTCATGAAACGACTTGAGAGTCTGGCCTGGGTCGGCGCGCTGCTCGCCATTGCAACTTCTTGTGGAGACGACGGCAACGGGAACGATGAGTCTTCCGCGACCGCCCCGCTCACCACCATCACGGCCTCCGCGACGGAGGGCGCAACGGACTCCGTGGACGAGTCCGGAGACGAAACCGGCGAGAAGCTCGACGTCGGCGGCGGAAGCGACAGCGGCCCGGGTGGATGCGGGGGCAGCGACCTCGGATGCACCGACAAGATCGACCTGCTGTTCGTCATCGACAACAGCGGCACGATGGCGGTCGAGCAGGAGAACCTCGCGCGGAACTTCCCGCTGCTCGTTCAGCAGCTCGAGAACCTCACCGACTCGATGGGCAACCCGGTCAATCCGGACGTCCAGATCATGGTGACCAACACCGACTTCGGCAACCCGCTGTGCACGCAGTTCGAGCCCGAAGGATACGAGCCTTCTCGCGGCTCCCCGGTCACCACACCGTGCACCGATCGCATCAACGACTTCACCGGCTTGGGCACCAACCCAGACTCGGTCCCGCAGGCGTGCACCAACTCCTGCGTGTCCGGTGCCGCGCCCGAGGGCGCCCCCTACGTGGCCTTCAGCAACGGGATGGACAACATCCCCGACTCGATCACCGAGGCCGACATCAACGGCGATGGCACGCCCGACAGCCCGGTCGCGCAGGCTCTGGGCTGTATCGGCCCACAGGGCATCAACGGCTGCGGGTATGAATCTCCGCTGGAGAACATGCTGCAGGCGCTCAACCCCACCGCGGACTGGAACCAGGGCGCCAAGCCGTTCCTGCGACCGGACGCGCTGTTGGCCGTCGCGATCATCACCGACGAGGCCGACTGCTCGGTGCAAAACTACGACATCATGACCGACGCCACCTACCAGGAGGTCGATCCTGATTCGGGCGTGCCCGAGTCCACGTCGGCCATTTGTTGGAACGCCGGGGTGAGCTGCCAGGGCCCCGATGCCAGCGGCGTCTACAGCGACTGCGAATCGTCCAACACACCCGGGACGCTCCAGCCGATCTCGCGGTACACCAACTACTTGATCAACACCCTGCGCCAGGAGCAGAAGAAAGAGGTCGTCATGCTGGGCATCCTCGGGGTGCCCGAGGTGACCGAGCGGAACCCGGACTCGCCCTTCGAGCCGATCGCCGGCGGGGTGTTCGACCTGGAGTACCGTAACTGGCGAGACGGGGAGTACACCGGCGTGGCCGGCGGCGGAGACATCCTGCCCGACGAGTTCGGCGCGGGCGTGACGGCCGCGGAGAAGCAGGCCGACTTCGGCGTCGGCCCGGGGTGTACCGGCGGCAGCGTCGCGACCGGGTTCACCGGGCAGGCAATTCCGCCAGTGCGCGTCAAGGAAGTGTGCGAGTCGCTCAACATCGAGAAGGCCGACGGCACCACCGACATCCGGTGCTGCATCGAGTCGATCTGCGACGACGACTTCTCGCCGGCCATTCAGTGCCTCGCCGGCATCATCGGAGAGGCGATCGTCGTTCCGGGCTGAAGCGCGCTCGGAGCGATCTCGAGGCCTCCGCTTCGGCGGGGGCTTTGTTCGTCTTGGGCGGTCTTTCGTCCCGATGGCCAACCGAGTTGCGACGTGCGATGCAACTCACGGCGGTTCGTTCGTTCCCCAACGCACCCCGCGTGGTAGTTGCCCCCCGGATGCGCCTTTGACACACTCGAACCGTGCCGGACGTTGCGGGGGGCAACGTTCCAGCCGACCTCAGTGCCCAGCAACTGTGGAGACCATGATGAAACACAAGATACTCGGCGTTCTCGCATCGGCAGCGGCCTTGGGCCTCCTCGCGTCCTGTGAAGAAGCCCGTCAAGACGAGAACCTCGACACCGACAGCTTCGGATCGGCGACCGACAACACCAGCGGCGCGGTGACGGGCGCCGACACCGGTGCAGACGAGACCGGCGTCGAGCCCAAGATCGACCTCGGGGATCAGACCACCGGGACGCTGCCCGGCTGCGTCGGCGACGGCACGTGCAACGAGATCGACCTGCTGTTCGTCATCGACAACAGCGGCACGATGGGCGAGGAGCAGCGCAACCTCGCGGCCAACTTCCCGCTGCTGGTGGAGCGGCTCGAGAACCTCGAGGACGCCGAGGGCAAGCGGGTCAACCCCAGCGTCAACATCATGGTGACCACGACCGACATGGGTCATCCGCTGTGCACGCCCTTCCAGAAGGCCGACTACAGCCCGCGACAGGGCGCGCCGGTCTACGAGGGCTGCAACGCGCGGATCAACCGATTCACGGGCCTGGAGGCCGAGAACCCGACCGTCATCCAAGAGGCGTGCACGCAGAACTGCCCGACCGACATCGCGCCCGGCCAGCCGTTCATCCACTTCGACGTCGAGAAGACGAACGTGCCCAACGACGACGTCGGGGCCGCGCTCAGCTGCATCGGGCCGCAGGGCATCGACGGCTGCGGCTACGAGGCGCCGCTGGAGTCGATGCTCCAGGCCATCAACCCCGGCGCGTGCTGGAACAACCCGGACCAAGAGCGCTGCGACGAGAGTGAAGAATGGGCGCCCCTGAAGAAGGGCTTCCTGCGCGAGGGCGCCACCCTCGCGGTGGTCATCATCACCGACGAGTCCGACTGCTCGGTCACCCCGCCCGGTGGTTTCAGCTACTTCACCGAGGACGACGCCTACTGGGCGATCAACCCCACCACCGAGGGCAAACAAGCCAGCTCGGCGGTCTGCTGGAACGCCGGCGTGCAGTGCACGGACGAGGATGACGACGGGATCTACGAGAGCTGCGAAGCCGACGCCAGCGCCGGTGCGCTGCACCCGGTCGACCGCTACGTGACCTACCTGCAGTGGCTGCGCGAGGAGCAGGAAAAAGAGGTCATCATGCTCGGCATCCTCGGCGTGCCTCCGGTGACGGCCCACAGCGACACGCCGCCGTTCCAGCCCACCGAGGGCGGTCTGGAGTCCCTCGTGTACCGGGACTGGGTCGACGGTGAGTATGACGGCTCTGCCGGCGGCGGGGACATCCTGCCCGGCGAGTGGGCCAACGGCGTCACCGCGGACCTCAAGCGGTTCCAGTTCGGCGACATCGGGCCCGGCTGCACCGGGACCGATGACGACGGCAACTTCACCGGGCAGGCGATTCCTCCGGTCCGAGTGCGAGAGGTCTGCGAGAGCCTCAACTTCACAGACGAGGACGGCGATGAGCAGATCCGATGCTGCGTGGAGTCGATCTGCTCCACGGACTTCTCCCCGGCGCTGCAGTGCCTGACGGGGATTCTCCGGGAGACCATCGGACCTGCGGGCTGAGCGTTCGTCCGACGCTTCGCGACGAAGAAGGCCGCCTCGTTCGATGAACGGGCGGCCTTTTTCAGCGGCCAAAGCCAAAGCCAAAGCCAGAGCCTGTCAGGTGTGCTTGCGCAGGTAGCCGCCGCCGTTGCGGGTGATCTTGACGCGCCGCTTGGACCCGCTGCCCTCGATGTGGATGAAGCCCTTCGTGCGCAGGTGACGGACGATGATCCGCAGCTGCTCCGAGGTGAGCTCGGTCGCCGAGACGAGGTCCGACTCCCGAAGGGGTCCTCGGGTGGACAGCGAGCGAAGCACCCGGAGATCTCCGTCGGGCACGTCGGCGCGGCGACGGATGACCGTGGGCCCCTGGTCGGCCTCGAGTCCGGGCATGCCGTCGGCGTCGACCCGAGGACCGGCCTTCTTCGCTTCGGGTGCGACCGGCTTGGGCTTCTTCTTGGCGGTCTCGATGAGCTCGCTGATCGTGAAGATGTCGAGCACCGGAGCGATGGCTGGGTTGCTGCGCGCGGCGGCAACCAGGTCTCCAAGGTTGGCGTGGTCGGGGAGCGAGGCGATCACCTGTCGCATCACGTCGCGAAGCGACTCGGCCCAGGCGCCGTCGGGATCGGCGTCCGGCTCCTCCTCCGTTGCGAGCGCGGTGGAGGGGTCCTCGCCCGCGGTGTCTGCAGGCTCTGCGTCGGCCTTCGCCACTGCGCTCTGTCGTCGTGCTCGACCCATCGTGAAATCAGCCATACCGCGCAGATCGCCTCAGGCGACCACGCAGCAGCATGGTGCGGGGGTGCTGGGCCACTGTCAAGAGCCGGGCTTGACAGGGATGGTCTGCGGGGAGAGGAACGGTTCGTGGCGGTCCACCGGATCGAGATTCGAGCGTCTGCGCGAGCAGGCGATGCCCTGGCAGCGCAGACGCGAGCGCGGCTTCATCGCTGGCTGGGCCTGGAGGCCAGCCGGGTCCAGACGCGGCGGATCTACCACCTCGACCTCGGGCTCGAGCAGGCCGAGGCGCAGCGCGTGCTCGCGGCGCTGACCGATCCGATCAGCGAGGAGGGGTCCTTGGCGCTGCTGGACGACGAGGGCGCGGCCGTCTGGGCCCAGGTCGCGTTCAAGCCCGGGGTCACCGACACGGTCGGCGCGAGCCTGAAACGAGCCGCCGAAGACTGCCTGGGCCGGACGCTGCAGGGGCACGCCTACGCCTCGATGCTCTATCTCTTCTGGGACATCGACCCGGCGGCCATCGAAGCGGCCGCCCCGCGGGTGCTGTGCAACCCCGTCATCGAGACGGTCAACGTCTCCGCCGGGCCGCGCACGCTGGACCTCCAGGTGCCCACGGCGGGCAGCGACGCCGCGCCATCGGTGGGGACGGTCCCGCTTCGAGCGCTCGATGACGACGCGCTGCGTTCGATCTCCCACAGCGGCATGCTCGCGCTGAGCCTCGAGGAGATGCAGACGATCGCCGCCCACTTCCAGGGGCTGGGACGGGATCCCACGGACGCCGAACTCGAGTGTCTGGCCCAGACGTGGAGCGAGCACTGCAAGCACAAGATCTTTGCGGCGCCGATCGACTTCATCGAGGATGACGGCTCGTGCACGCGCATCGAGGACGGGCTGTTCAAGCACTACATCCGTGGCGCGACCGAGGCCGTCGCACACGCCCGACAGGAGCGGGGCCTGGACGCAGCGGACGCGTCGTTCCTGGTCTCGGTGTTCCACGACAACGCCGGGGTGGTGCGCTTCACCGATGAGGACCACCTGGTCTACAAGGTCGAGACGCACAACTCCCCCTCGGCCCTCGACCCGTACGGCGGCGCGATGACGGGGATCGTCGGGGTCAACCGCGACAGCTTCGGCACCGGTCGCGGCGCCGACCTGCTGACCAACGTCTGGGGGTACTGCTTCGCGCGACCCGACTACGATCTCCCCGTCCCCAGCGGCTTGATGCATCCAAGGCGGATCCGGGACGGGGTGCATCGGGGGGTCATCGATGGTGGAAACCAAGCGGGGGTCCCGTACAGCCGCGGGTTCGAGCTGTTCGACGACCGCTACCTCGGCAAGCCGCTGGTGTACTGCGGGACCGCGGCCGTCATGCCCGCGGAGCGGGCGGGGGTGCCCACCCACGAGAAGCCGGTTCGCGTCGGCGATGCGATCGTCATGCTCGGGGGTCGCATCGGCAAGGATGGCATTCACGGCGCGACGTTCTCGTCGGCCCAGCTCGACGAGCATGCCCCGGTCCAGGCCGTGCAGATCGGCGACCCGATCACGCAGAAGATGATGTTCGACATGCTCGCCGAGGCCCGTGACGCGGGCCTGCTCAGCGGCATGACGGACAACGGTGCCGGCGGTCTGTCGAGCTCGATCGGAGAGATGGCCGAGTACACCGGCGGCGCGCGCATCGACCTCGCTCGAGCGCCCTTGAAGTACCCGGGCCTGGCGCCCTGGGAGATCCTGATCTCCGAGGCGCAGGAGCGCATGTCCGTGGCGGTCCCGCCGGCGGACCTGGACGCGTTCTTGGCGCTGGCCCGCCGGCGCGAAGTGGACGCGACGGTGCTCGGTGCGTTCACCGACGACGGGCGCTTCGTGGTGCACTACGGGGAGACCTCGGTCGTGGATCTCTCGCTCGAGTTCCTGCACGAGGGCTGGCCCAAGCCCGTGCTGCGCGCGCAGCTCGACGACGTGCAGGTGGAGGTGGACGGTCTTCCGCAGGGCTGGCAGGCCGACGCCGCGGTGGGAGAGCGGCTCGACGCGCTGCTGGAGGCCGACGAGTTCACGTGTACGGAGGACCTCGCGCGAGGCTACGACCACGAGGTCAAGGGACTGTCGGTGATCAAGCCGTGGATCGGTCGACACCGGGACGTGTCCTCCACCGCGACCGTGATGCGGGCCCGTCACGGCCGCCCCGAAGGCATCGTCTTGGGCGAAGGGATCGCCCCGTTCTTCTCGGCCGACGACGCCGAGGCGATGGCCAAGGCCTGCGTGGACGAGGGCGTGCGGCGCGTCGTGTGTGCCGGGGCGCGGATCGATCGCATCGCCGCGCTCGACAACTTCTGCTGGCCCGATCCGGTGCGCAGCGAGAAGACGCCCGATGGTGAGCACAAGCTGGCGCAGCTCGTTCGGTGTTGCCGGGGCCTGCGGGCCGCGTGCGAGGCGTACGGGGTGCCGCTGATCAGCGGCAAGGACTCGATGAAGAACGACGCCGTGCTCGAGGGCGTGAAGATCTCCATCCCTCCGACGCTCTTGGTCAGCGTGATGGGGCAGATGCCCGACGTCAGCGCGGCGCTCACCCTGCAGCCGCGGTCCGAAGGCGACGTGCTGTGGCTGCTGGGCATGACGTACCGCGAGCTGGGAGGCAGCGCTGCCGAGCGGCTCGGCGGGCGATTCAGCGGCGCCGTGCCGCAGACGGATCTGACGGCGCTCGCGTCCAGCTACGCGGCGTTCGTCGAGGCTCGGGATCGCGGCTTGGTGCGGAGCGCGGACGTCTGCGCTCGCGGTGGCCTCGCGATGGCGCTGGTGCGCGCCGCGCTGGCCGGCGATCGCGGACTGAGCGTGCGGCTGCCGGCGATGGCGCAGATGGGGGCCTACGGCTGGTTGTTCTCCGAGTCGACCGGCCGAATCGTCTTCACCAGCGCCGCGAGCCAGAGCGATCGCGTGCGCAGCGTGCTAGGGACCCACGGTCTGCTGGAGCTGGGCGAGGTTGGGGCGCGCGGCGACGGGGCGGCGCTGCGCGTGCGCATCGGCGACGAGATTGTGCTGCAGCGCCCCGTATCGGCGCTTCGCTCGCGCTACCACCGGCAGACCGTCTGAGCGGGCGCGGGGGGTCGGCGTCCCCGGTAGACTGCGCTCGATGGACGCGCGTCACAGACTCCTGGGGATGTCCCTCGGGCTGGCCCTTGCCTCGTCGTGTGCAAAGGCGCCCCCGGCGACCGGCGATGTCGACCAGGACGCCTCCACGCCGGTCCCTGCATCCAGCGGGGCCGCGTCGGGCTCGGCTCAGGGCGACGTTGCGGCCGCCGCGGTCGCGATCGAGCTGCCCTCGACCTACGAGGTGCCGCCGAAGGACGTCGTCGACATCGTCGATGCACCCGCGACGCCGCGCATCACGATCAGCCCCACGCGGGAGAGGGTGCTGCTGGCCCACTACGACGCGCTGCCGAGCATCGAGGACGTCGCCGCGCCCTTCGAGCGCCTCGCTGGCCTTCGTATCGACGCTGCGCGCTACGCCCAGCGGCGCACGAGGATGTACGAGCGGCTCGAGATCGTGGACGTGTCGACGGGCCAATCCCAGGCGGTGATGCTTCCCGACGACATGCGTATGGGTCCTCCGCAGTGGTCGCCCGACGGGGGGCGCGTCGCGTTCACCCGATGGCAGGAGGACGGCCTGCATCTGTGGGTGGTCGACGCGGCGTCGGGTCAGGCGACCGAACTCGAGGGCCTGCGGGTCAACGACATCCTCACGCGGGGCTTCCAATGGTTGCCGCACGGCAAGGGCCTGATCGCCTTCTGTGTGCCGCCGGACGCCGAGCGACCACCGCAGCGTCCGCGGCGCCCGGTCGGCCCGTCGGTCTCCGACACCGCCGGAGAGAAGGCCACCAACCGGACCTACCAGGACCTGCTCACCGACCCCTTCGACGAGGCGCTCTTCGAGCATCTGGTCACGGTGCAGCTGCTCGAGGTCGACATGGACTCTGGCGCCACGCGCTCGCTCGGCGAGCCGGGCTTGTTTGCCGCCGTGGACGTGTCACCCGGAGGGGAGTACGTCCTCGTCGAACGGATTCGGCGACCGTTCTCCTACACGGTCCCGTTCTATCGGTTCCCGATGCGGGTCGAGGTCTGGGATCGCGCCGCGAAGGTCGTGCGGACCGTGGCCGACCTCGAGCTGGCCGAGGAGATTCCGATCGGCGGCGTCCGGCAGGGCCCGCGGCGCGTGCAGTGGCACCCGCAGCATCCGGACACCCTCGTCTGGGTCGAAGCCCTCGACGAGGGCGATCCCAAGCGGGACGCCGAGCATCGCGATCGCGTGATGGTGCACGCCGCTGGGTTTGCCGACGTGCCCAAGATCCTCACCAAGGTCGAGCACCGCTTCACCGACATCAGCTGGACCGACCAGCCCGGACAGTATCTGATCAGCGACTTCGACCGAGACCGGCGCTGGACCACGACCCGGGTCCACGACCCCTCCGGAGAACGCGTGCTCGTCGATCGCTCGGTCCGCGACGCCTACGGCGACCCGGGGACCCCCGTCTACCAGCAGCGCACCGACGGGAGCTACGTGGTTCCCGTCGATGGCGACGCCATCATGCTGTCCGGGAGCGGCGCGACGCCGGATGGCTACCGTCCGTTCGTCCAGCGCATGGACTTGCGCGACGGCAAGACGCAGCGCACGTTCGAGTCTGGCCTCGACGAGTACGCATCCTTCGTCGACGTCGCCGCCTCTGGCGAGCTCATCGTGTGGCGCGAATCGAAGACCGACGTGCCCAACCTCTACGTCCAGCACGATGACGGCAAGCGTCGCCCGCTGACCACGTTCGTCGACCCCCATCCGCAGCTGACGGGGATCGACAAGCGGATCCTCAAGTACACCCGCGACGATGGCGTGGAGCTCTCGGGCACCTTGTACCTGCCCCCGGGGTACCAGGAGGGGGATCGCCTGCCGCTGGTCGTGTGGGCCTATCCGATCGAGTTCAACGACAAGGACACCGCCGGCCAGGTCCGGGCCTCGGACAACCGCTTCACCCGACTGCAGAGCACCTCGCCGCTGATGTTCCTCACCCAGGGATACGCGGTGCTCGACGGGGCTGCGATGCCGATCGTCGGCGATCCCGAGACGATGAACGACACCTTCCTGCCGCAGATCGTCGGGTCCGCGTCGGCGGCGATCGAAGCCGTCGTGGCCTTGGGCGTCGCGGACCGAGACCGCGTCGGCGTGGCGGGGCACAGCTACGGGGCGTTCATGGCCGCCAACCTGCTGGCCCACAGCGACTTGTTCCGGGCTGGGATCGCGCGCTCGGGCGCGTACAACCGCACGCTGACGCCCTTCGGCTTTCAAAGCGAGCGACGGACCTTGTGGGAGGCGCCGCAGGCCTACGTGAACGTCTCGCCGCTGTTCGCTGCCGATCGGCTCGACGAGCCGATCCTGCTCGTCCATGGTGAAGACGACGACAACAGCGGCACCTTTCCCCTGCAGTCCCAGCGCCTCTTTCACGCGCTCAAGGGCAATGGGGGCACGGCGCGACTGGTGATGCTGCCCAAAGAGTCACACGGCTACGTGGCGCGCGAGTCGGTGCTGCACGTGCTCGCCGAGTCGTTCCGGTGGTTCGACCAGCACGTCAAGCGTGCGCCGTCTGACCGAGAGGATCGCAAAGCGCTCGTGCCCGAGGAGTGATCGGGTCAGGCCGAGCGCACGCTGGCGAACACGGTGCGGGCGAGCTTGCCGTCCTCGGTGTGCGAGAAGGCGCGATGCTCCAGCCAGTCGGTGATCTCGTCTCGAGCGGGGTGCTCGGGGTGCACCTCGTTGTGGAGATAGTTGAGCCCCCGTGCGCGGGCTTCCTTCTCCAGTCGCTCCAGAATGAACGAGCCGACGCCGTGGCGCTGGGCTGAGGGCTCGACGACCAGCAAGATCTCGGCGTCGCCCCAGGTGACGTCCATCCGCCCGTAACCGACGCAGGTGCCGTCCTCCTCGACCCGCCACCAATCGTCGGGCAGCACGTCCCCGTGGGCATGTTCGGTGATGCCGGTGGGCAGGGTGCCGGGCTGGGCACCCCCCACGATGCGAGCCTTGTCGGCGTCCCAGTGGGCGACGGTCTCGTGGACCCACGTCAGGCGGGTCAGGCGGGTCAGGCGGGAGGAGGAGGTTTGGTCGGTGTCTTGTGAGGAATCGCCCATAGGGTGCCTGTGGGCGTGAGGATACCCGCAACGACACAGGGCGCAAGGCGCATTCTCGACTTTCTACCCCTCGACCGGCGTGAAGCCGCTGAGCTGGCGGGCGGAGAGGGGCATCACGTACGTCGGGCGCGTCGGTTGGTCGGCGCCCACGTTGTTGTCGCACGCGCGGTTGGGCGTCGCGGTCGGCTGGGGACCGCAATTGCCGTCCTCGCAGTCCCCGCCGCGCTCCTGCTCGGCGCCGAGCATCGTCAGGCCGCGCTGGACGCCGGACCCGTCGAAGTCCACGACGTCTTCACCGGCCCCAGAGCTGAAGTTGAAGCCCGAGGCGGTGTCGACCGTGAGCTGGAGGCGAACCTGGAAGGTCGCGCCTTGATCGTAGTGCCACGTCTCGGTCTTGGGGTCGAAGAAGCGAGGGTCGCACGTGGCGGTCGGGGGCTCGTGGACGAAGTAGGTCACCTCGACGACCTCGACGCCATCGATGACCTGCGGTGTCTCGCCGGCGTCGTCGACCACGCCGCGGATGACGATACGAGGCGCGCGGATCGGCCGTGTGTTGGCCGAGAAGGCGCGTGTTTCGACGAACTCGTCTGCGCCGGGGTAGGGCACGAAGGTACGCGTTCGCTCGATGTCGCTGAGCGCGAGCCGCATGTAGCCCGGGTAGGTGCCCAGCTGGCCGATGCTCATCTTCGGCGCGCCGGGAGGAATGTCGAATCCCTGGTGCGACTGGGCCCGGTGGTCGTCCACGAGCAGGTACAAGCTGGCATGGAACTCGTTGGTTCCCTCGTGCCCGGTCACGCCGCTGTCGTTGTGGGCACCGCTGGCGAGCGCGATGAGGAACTGGTCTTCGCCCTCGGGCGCCAGGCCGCCGGCGGCGTTGGCCTGGTCGTCGATTCTGTCGTTGGCGGTGACCGCCGGGGCGAAGCTGAACGGCTCACCGGGGTTGCTCGCCGAGACCGTGCACGCGTCTGCGACGCCCACGCAGGCCCGGAACTGGGCCACGGGCCGCGCGGTGCCAGACCAGACCTCCTCGCTGTCCGCGTCGTGGTCGGCGGTGCGGCCGAGATCCCAGCGAAACAGACGCCCCGACGGATCGGTGACGTAGGTCTCTTGGGCTTCGGCCCAGAAGCGGCTGAGGCAGTGCGTACCGACGGCGGCGTCCGAGACCAAGCCGAACGCATCCGAGAAGGTGTCCGCTGCGGGAACTCCGACGTCGACGCTCTCGAGCAAGTTGCCCGTCAGGGCGTCGATGCGCAGCAGGTGTCGACCGGCTTCGCCGTCTCCGTACCCCGATCCGACGACGAGGAAGGGGTCGGGCTCGTTGGACATGTCGTCGGAGGGCACGTGGTAGGTCAGCGAGGGTCGAGACCAGGTCTGCCCGAGGAGGTCGTCATACGTGGCGGCGAGGCCAGGATCGTCGGTCGTCCACAGCACCTCGATGGGTCCCCGGTCGGACGCCGGGGACATGTGGCTGACGTCGAGCGCGACGTAGTCCGATCCGCCCGGTCCGAATCCGAACACCGCCAGATGGCGCCAGCGATGGTCCTTGGCGTCGGCCGAGGAGTCGTCATAGACCCAGCTGTCGTTGACGCTCGATGAGATGCCGTAGATGTGCTCATCGAGGGCTTCGGGCTGCCCCATGGCGGCGGCGCCGAGTTGGACCTGCGCCGCGACGCTCTCCAGGAGCGTCCCGGGAATGAAGCCCCACAGCTCGTTGCCGCTGTTGTACTGAAACGCGTGCAGCATCCCGAGGTCGTCACCGACGAGAACCGCCTCTTGGTACTCGAAGTGCGGACCGCCATCGGGCAGCGTGGTGCTCCACGCGGACTTGGCGAAGTCTTCCAGCGACGGGGGCAGGGCGCTCGCATCGGCGTCGGAGAGTCGGCGGCCGCCGCAGTGCGGATCGCGAATGGCGACCGAAGGGATGGCCTGGCTGCGCAGGCGGGGCACGCGGCGGATCAGGGTCGGCGTAGAGGTCGCCAGACCCGGGAGCTTCCAGTCGTCCGGCCAGTCTCGTCCGAGCACGAAGGCCACGAAGGCGTCCGCCTTGTCGTCGAGATTCACACCGTTGATCAAGCCGCGGACCTGCAGCTCGTTGCGGAACGCGGGGCTTGCACGGCCATCTTCGTCGGAGACCGCGATCACCTCACCGGAGACCGTCGTCGTGAAGACGCGGCGATCGGACCACAGCGTCTGCTGCAAGCACGCACCGGCGTCCCATGCATGCGACTGCGGGCACGGGCCGAAGACGTGCTCGATCGCGTCGGCGTCCCATTCGGGCGAGGGCAGCGTGCACTGCTCGAGCAACTCCCCGTCCTCGTCTCGGTGGGTGCACAGCTCGCGGCGAACCGAGCCCCGCCAGCCCGGCCACGCCGTGCTCGCGGCCAGGGAGGTCTGCAGCGTGCCTCCTTCGCCTGGGGCTCCTGCGGCCCCAACCCCGAACTCGTTGGTGGTCGAGCCCGGCCCCGAGGGCAGCTCGACGTCGAGGGCCGCGGTGACGATCGAGGTGAGCACCGTCGCCAACTCGTCCGACGACCCGGCGAGGTACGCACACGCCGCGTCGGGATCGTCGGGGTCGGCGCAGGTGTCGAAGTCGTTCGCCGCGGCGTCGTTGCAGGGCGAGGCGCAGCTTCCACCGTCACAGGCGCCCGCGGCCGCACACGCCATGTTGTTGATCTCCCCGGTGCTCTGGAAGAACCCGACGACGTAGGTCTTCACGCCCAGATCGTTGCGGAGGTCGGCGAGCCGCTGGTAGAGGGTGGCGCCTCCCTCGCTGCTCGGGCTCGGCACACCGTCGGTGATCAACACCGCCGAGGTCGGCGCACAGGCCCCGCCGCCACTGTGGGCGTTGACGAACTTCAGATAGCTGGCGATCGACGCGTGACTGCCCTCGGTGTTCTCTCGCGGGTAGTCCTGGTCGACCAAGCCGACGACCGATGCCCACGGGGTCCCGCCGCCTGCGTCGACGCCACCTTCGATCAGGGGTGCCGTCTTGGACAGGACCGATGCCTGGGCCTCCTCGAGGCTCGCAGGGCCCCAGTCGGCGGCGGGAATCGTCGACTCCGAGAGGTCCAAGTAGAACGGTGCATAGAGCTTGGCCGCGTTGAGGGCATCGCTCTGCCCGATGACCCCGCCGGCGTTGAGGCCGTTGTCGTAGGGCCACACCGAGTACCCCGAGTACAGCGGGAACCCGTCGACGTAGGGCCAGTAGTAGAAGTCGCGGCCCCAGACGTTGCTGAGGCGGCTGGCGTCGTCGGAGCCGTAGTCGCCGTAGGTCGCGTACAGGATGGACCGACCGGGGTCCGTCTCGTCGTTGAGCTGAGCGCGGATGCCCATGAAGCGAGGAAACCACTGCACCTTGCGGTCGGCGTTGTCCGCATGATCGGGCGTCGCGCCGATCAGCGGAGATGGGGGCACGGGCCCGACCTGGTCGTCGGCGTCAATGGGCGAGTCGTGGCCGAGCTCATCCCAGCGCAGGTAGGCATAGGGCCGCTGCTGGTCTCCCTGACACAGCCGCCACGAACCCGTCACGCCGTCGAACGCATCGATCAGATCCCACACGAAGTAGCCGTAGTACGTGACCCAGGCGAAGCGGCGATTGTTGGCGCAGCGGGCCGGCGTCGCCGTCGGTGGGTCGTACTGATCGAAGGTCATCAACGAGAACGAGGCGGACTCGCTGGTGCGCGAGATGACGTCGTTGATCACCCGGCGCGCGGCCGAGATTCGGCTCTCGCGGGCGTCGGTTTGGCTCTCGCACTCTCGCCATTCGCACTGCTCATCGGCGGCTTGCGCCCGCCAGCTCATCGATCCCGACGTATCGACCACGAACAGGACGCGGGGCCGGACGTCTCCGGATCCGAGACCGCGAAGCACGTAGTAGGGGTCGAGCTCGGCGTGGGATTCGCCAGGGCCCGCCAGCATCGGGAGAAGCACCAAGGCAAAGAGCCCGAGGACCCGTGCTGCCTTCGACCAAAGCGTCCGGTTGGCTGGCCTGTTCATCGTCTGCATTTTCCGTAGTCGAGAATACGACTACAATCAAAGTGCAGGAAGAGCTGCAAGACATGAACCTCGCTCCCGGCTGCGCGCTATCGACCGAAAACCACGCAAAAACGACCCCTTGTGGGCCGTGCGCTCCGAGCGCTCCAGCTTGAAGGAGTCGGTTTCTTGTCGCGGTGTCGCGGCGTTGACGCCGCTGATCGCGCGCTAGAACGAGATGTCGGCGTAGATGTTGAACAGCTGGAGATACTGCGTGTACACGCCGTCCGCGCTGGGCTGCCGGGTGGGGGCAGGGAAGCGGTTGAGCTGGCTCTTCCCCTTCGTGCTCGTCCGCAGATAGATCACCTCGGTCGTCGTGAACGACATCGCGAGCTGCTTGATGATCTGCCACCGCACGCCTGCGGCCAAGCTGAACTTGTTCATGTCCATCAGGGCCGGGTCCATGGTCTCCAGGGGGACGGCGCTGCTGTCGTACCCGGCGCCGAGGTAGCCCTCGACCTCGGGGATGAACCAGTACGAGCCGCCCAGCCGAACGCCACCGGCGTCCTTCCAGAACCGAGGCAGGTGCTGCACGACGCCGGCGGCAGCCGGGTTGGGATCTCCGGCGGGTGTCGTCGCGCCGCCGAAGTTCTCGGGGTTGTCCAGCGCACCGCTGGCGTTGGCGAAGTCGCAGGTGTTGCCGGTCTTGCTCGACACGTCGATCAAGCACTGCCGCTCGGAGACGGACCACCGGGTGTAGTCGCCGAAGAGTCGAAGCTCGTACTTGTCGGTGGGGCGCACGCGAACGCCGAAGCGGATGATGTCCGGCAGGCTCTGCGTGAACTCGACGTCGGACTGATCGGCCTGGGTGACGGTGAGGGCGTTTTGCAGCTTGCCCTTGAGGGTCATGCCGCCGGTGATGTTGGGCTGGGACGTGTACGAGGCGCCGATGAAGTACTTGCCCTGCTTGAGCACGTCGTAGACCAGGCCGATGCCAAAGCCGCCCTGCCAGCCGCTGACGTCGACGAGGCTTCGGCCCTCCTTGAGGGTCGTGTTTCCGTCGCCGTCGCGGACGATTGTGCCGTCGGGGTTGACGGCGACCAGGTCATCGGTGCCGTCGGCGTTGCGCGCCCGCAAGGTGGAGACGTTGGATCGAATGGCAGATCCACTGACCCCGATGGACAGGCCGATCTTGCGGACGTTGAAGGCCAACGCGCCCGTGATGTACATCGAGCGAATGGAGCCATCGATCGAGTACCAGCGCTGCTGGCCATCGACGGCGCCGGGGAACTGCTCGTTGCCCGCGTACACGCTGTTCTTGTCCCAGACCGCTGACCCGCCGAAGGGGAACGAGAGCGAGACGCCGCCGTAGATGAAGTCGGTGCCGAAGTCGGACGAGACGCCCATGAAGGGCGAGGCGATCGCGTTGAACAGCGACGCCTTGCCGTCGTTGGCGCCAGGAGCCAGGCCCAAGGTCTCCTGGTTGTTCTGAACCGGGTTGCCACCGGCCACGTCGTCGGGACCTGCGGCTGGGCGCTCGTAGCCCGCCCAGCGCAGCGCGATCGTGCCGTCGACGAAGATGTGCGTCCCCTTGGAGAGCGCGATGCCGGCGGGGTTGTAGTAGATGGCCGTCGGGTTGTCGGTGGTGGGGTGCCCGTGCTCTCCGCCGAACCGAGCGGCGGCGATACCCGACGCGGACGCCTGCGCGGGCGCCATCAGGACGACGCAGCCCAAGGCGGCAGCGCCGGCCAAGCTCGCGATCCAGCCCGACGGGCGTGACGCGCGGAACGGTTGGAGCGACGATGTGCGAGTGCGTTGCGAGACGTGGGCTGTGCGTTGCTTCACCATCGAGAAACCTCGAAGCAGACTTGAGGATCCGGCTTGTGCCGATCTATCGCCGCACTCTACACTCTCGAGGTCGAAAAGGGGTCTGTGCTTTCACACCCCTCTCGCAAGGACGGACCCTCCATGGCCTCT
This sequence comes from uncultured bacterium, assembly GCA_963761755.1. Taxonomy (GTDB): domain Bacteria; phylum Myxococcota_A; class Polyangia; order Nannocystales; family Nannocystaceae; genus CAJXVA01. Next base: position 788,501 of record CAVXIC010000007.1, on the reverse strand, counting down.
CGAACTCGCGCAATCCGTCGCCCGCTCCTCGCGGCGCTCTCGCTGCCCCTGCTCGCCGTGATCGCCGGAGGCTGCCCCAGCCCCGACGTCGAAGGGCGCTACGACGAGTTCGTCGACAAGACGCAGGACATTCGCGACGACGCGGCGATGGTGAAGATGGACGTCGGTGGGGCCCTGGCGGACATCACCGGGACGTTCCACTTCTCCCTCGCGGCGATCATTGCCGAGAATACGCCGCTTCAGTTCATCGCGACGACGACCTTCACGGCCAACGACGCCGGCGGTGGCCAAGTCGACATCGACCTGCAGCCCCTGTCGCTCGACTTCGGTGCCACCGCGGTCCCGCGTGAGTTCGTGGGAGAGGTCGTCAGCATCTCCTTCGACGTCGACGAGGCCGGCGCGTTCGTCATGGCCGACCTCGGCGAAGTGGCGGTCACCGGCGCGGCCAACCCGATCACCGGCAGCGACATCGTGGCCACGCTCGCCCTGACCGGCGCGATCCAGGACGAGAACGTCTACTGCGGCGTGGTCAACGGCATGGTCACGGTTCCGGCGAACATCGACCTCACGGGGTCGACCTTCGCTGCGATTCGCATCGACCCCGCGGACGCGACGAATCCTGCGGCGCTGACGGACCCCCCGGTGGCTGGCTGTCCCGCCGGCGGCGGCACGACGGACTCTGGGACCGGTGGCGGCGGCGACACCGACACCGACACCGACACCGCCACGGGCGGCTGAGCGCATGGCTTCTCCAGCCCCAGCCAGCCCAGCCAGCCCAGCCAGCCCAGCCAGCCACGATCCCGAGCGCGCGGCCTCGGCATGGACGCAGCCCCCCGTGGGCCCGATCGAGGGCGCGGACGGGGTCGGGGTCCTCGTCTTCGCGGGCTACGGCCTCAATTGCGAAGCGGAGACCAGCGCGGGCTTCGAGATGCTGGGAGCCCGGCCCCGCGTCCGCCATTTCTCCGACGTCATCGACGATCCCGCCGCGTTCGAAGACACCCGCATCATGGTGTTCGGCGGTGGCTTCTCGTTCGGAGACCACATCGCCTCGGGCCGTGTCTTTGCCAACCGGGTCCGGGCGCGCTTGGGCGATCGCATCGCGGCCTTCGTCGATGACGGGGGTCTGGTCCTTGGGATCTGCAACGGTTTTCAGACGATCGCGAAGCTCGGCCTCGTGCCGGGGCTCGGCCGCAGTCGGGGCGATCGGCTCGCGTCGCAGCAGTGCACCGTGGAGCACAACGACCGGGTCGGCTACCGCAACGCGTGGGTTCGGCTGCGCATCGACCCGCGCTCCCCGTGCGTCTTCACGCGCGGGGCGAGCGGGGCCTTGCTCGAAGTCCCCAGCCGACACGGCGAGGGGAAGGTCTTGCTCGACCCCGAGCTGGAGGCCGAGATCCTGGCCCAGTCCCTGGTGCCGGTGCGGTACGCGAACGCGGAGGGAAACCCCACCGAGGCGTGGCCGGACAACCCCAACGGCTCGCCGGGCGGAATTGCCGGAATCTGCGACCCCTCCGGCCGGATCTTTGGCTTGATGCCGCACCCCGAGGCGTACCTGTATCCGGAGAACCATCCAGACTGGATCGCGCAGCGGGACGCCGGCTGCTTGCCGGTTCACGGGGCCGGCCTGGGGATGCTCGCCGCCGGCGTGCGAGCCGCCCTCTCGCCCACGTCCTCCTGAGGCGTTGCGGGGGCCCCGGGACGCACGGCGAGGGGCTCCGCGGGCGTTTCGTCGTGGATGTGCGAGAGTATTCCGCATGACGGGCGACTCGCGAACCGATCTCGAGGCTCTTCGGCGCAGCGGAAAGGGCAAGATTCTCGCGCTCGCGCTGCTGCTGATCGCCGCACTCGGGGCCGCGACGTGGTTCCTGCTGCTCAAGGCCGAGGGCATCGGTGCCGCCGAGCGTGCCGACAAGGTCCTGGTGGTGCGCAGCGGAGAGATTGCCGGCTACAGCGCGGTGCTGGTCAAGGATGGATTCGACGCCGCCGAGGGCGGGTTGCAGCACTGGGTCGACAAGGCGCGCAGCGAGCTGCCCGAGCCCCCACAGGGTTCGGACGTGCAGATCGTCCTGACCCTCGCCGACCACTTCGGATACGGCTACGTCGTCTTCGAGCGCCCGCAGGACGTCGACTTCTCCAGCCTCGAGATCGACGACATGCCGCCCCTGGACGAGCACGTTCGGTTCGCGGCGGTGTCGGTCGGTGACTTCGCGTTTCCCCACGTGGTCACCGTCAACCCCGAGCCGCCCAAGGCCCTTCGGCGCGTCGAGGTGAGCCTGCTCCAGGCACTGTTCGCGCAGCAGGCCCTGGCCGAAGCGCTGCCCGACAACGCGTCTGCCTCGGTCGCGGCCATTCAGCTCCGCTCCAAGCTCAAAGAGGCGCTGCTCGATCTGGCGCTGGTCGAGACCGCCGAGGCGCTCGCCGAGGAGGTGCTGGGTCAGGCGAGGCGCCAGCTGCAGGACGAGCGCGGCGCGTCGACGCCCGTCCTGCTCTCCGACCATCTCGAGGCAGGCTCCGCCCACCCCACGCCGGAGGGGCCGGTGCTGTCCTTCGTCCGGCCGTTCGACGTCGTCACCGAAGATGGTATTCGGGCCGAGCTCTCGCCAGGATCCTATTCCGCCTTCGTCGCCTCGACACCGGGCATCGAGGGCCGCGTGCCGCTGTGTGCTCCTGCGCTGTCCGAGGCGCTCGAGGGTTCACACTCCCCGCGGTTCGTCGTCGACCCCGGCGGCGGTGCGTTCGTCGTGCAGCGCACCGGGAGCGAGCAGCACCTGTGGGTTGCGACGCCAGCCACCGAGTGCGGCTACACGAATCTGGGGGCGATGAGCGCGACCACCTTGGACGAGGTCCAGCTGATGCTCCCGCATCGCAGCGGCGTCGTCGCGCAGGTGGGCACCGTCGACGGCGAGGCCGCGATCGAGTTCACCAAGCCCGGTGAGGACGCGCCGCGGGTCGTCGTCCTGACCGGCATCGGCGTCCGCGACGTCGCGTGGATCGACGACTCCATCGTCGCCGCGACCGGCGATGACGGTCTGCTCTACCTCGTCTCGACCGCGCCACAGACCCCCGTCGTGTCCGTGCAGCCCCAGGGACTCGGCCGCGACCCGGTGCTCTTCGAGGTCGCCGCGCGCACCGACCGGTCCGTCCTGCTGACCGTCGGCAGCTCGATCCGGCGCTTGGTCCGTCTGGATGCCGACCGCACGTGGACGGCGCTGATGGAGGATCCCCCCGCGCTCGAGGTCACCCCACCGGACGCGGAGGCGCCGACGGACCCGGAGGCACCAGCCGCAGAGGTCCCCGGGCCCGTTCGACTCGACCCCTCGACCTTCGCCGTAAAGATCCTGACCCGGGCAGGCAAGGTGACCGAGCCGGTCGCTTCGGCCGATGGCGCGGCGGTCGCCATGACGGTGTACGACCGCACGCTCGATGACCCGGGCAAGGGGGACGACGCCGAGATTGGGTGGATCTCCGCCGAAGGAGGCCCGCTGCGGCTGCTGACCCGCAACGCCGTCCCGGACCACGCGCCGTCGTTCACGGCCGATGGCAGCGCCGTGCTGTTCTCGACGCGGATCGAGCTCGAGCGCTCCTCCTGGCGGCTGTCGGTGCCTCGGTCGGTCGCGGTCGAGCCCTGAGATCGCCGTCTGCAGGCGTCGAGGGGCGAGCGGTGAAGAAACCGTGATCGGTTGGGCAGCACGGATCACTCCACCGTTGCCGCGTGTCGTTGCGCGCGGCGCTTCGTCATGTCCGAACCGCTGCGCATCGCTCATCTGGAACTGGCGCTCGACCCGGCGTCTCCCTACCACCTGTGCTTCGCTTCCAACGAGGCCGGAGCACGGGTCGTCGCGTCGCTGCGTGCGGCCCTGGAGGCCACCAATCTCGAGGTCGCCGTTCGGGCGGTCGCGCTGTGTGGACACGTGACGCTGCGCGGCACGCTGGCCGTGCTCACCGAGGCCGTCTCCAGCCCTCACGCCGCGGTGCGCGAAGCCGCAGCCGAGGCCTTGGATCGGCGTCGCGACGATCCACCCGAGCTGCTGGCGACGCTCCTGTTCGACCCCGACGTTCGCGTGCGGGCCCGTGCCCTGCGGGTCCTCGCCGAGCGGCCCGCGCGACGACGGATCCGGCACTTGGCCGCTCTGAAGCGGCTGCGCGCCGATCCCGATCCTCGCGTGCGTCGTTTGGCGCAGACCGTGGGCCTGCTGCGGCGCAGGGGTCGTGCGCCGGCGCTGCCGGTTCAGCGCACGATGTAGCGCTCGCCCTCGAACAGGACCGATTCGGTGCAGTCGAGCTCCTCGACCTCGGTGAGCACGCCGTCGAACCCGAGCAGCTCGACCTCACCGCGTAGCCGCATGCGAATCTGCCCCTCGATGGCGTAGCCGCCCAGCGCGGTCGGGGTGAGCGATCCGTCGACCCGAGTGATGAGTGCTCCGGTCGTCGCGAGCGAGGTTAGACGGGTCACGGCGCCGGCATCGAAGAAGCCGTCGGCCTCCAAGGGGCCGACAGGGTTGCTGGTGGTGCGCTCGGAGCCCAGATCGATGATCCCGTCGCTGACGACGACGTCGAGGGTCGTGGTGAGCAGGCCTCCAAGCCCGCCGCGGCCCACCATGGCGCCTTGGCACAGCGTCAGCGACGACAAGGATGCGTTCACGTCGGCGCAGCCGCACGATTCGGGGGTCAGCTCGATCGAGTAGACGCCGCTGGGCTCGATGCCCAGGGCGTCCCCGACCTGTTTGGACAGCTCGGACACGATGCTCGCATCCAGAGGATCCGTCGGATCTGTCGTGCATCCGCACGCGCACGCGCTGAGCAGGGCGGCGGCAACGGTCGCCCGGCGCACGCTCACCCTGACGCTCACCCTTCCTGGCCTCCGTACGCGGCAAGGTATGCCTCGATCTCGGCCTTGCCGGCGTCGTCGAGCACGGTCTTGCCTTCGATCTCGCGGCCGCACAGCCACTGCACCATGGAGCGAACCGAGACGATCGGAAGCACGGAGAGCCCCAGCTCTTCGCGGAGCTCGGTGAGCGTGGACTTGTCCGACGTGCCCTTCTCCTGACGATCGACGGCGACGACCACGGCGGTCACGATGACGCCGGCGGTCGCTTGCAGCAGCGCGACCGACTCGCGAATCGAACGGCCGGAGGTGATCACGTCATCGACGACCACGACCCGCATGCCGTCGCGGGGCTGCGTACCGACGAAGGTGCCGCCTTCGCCGTGGTCCTTGGTCTCCTTGCGGTCGAACGCGTAGCCGACGTCGTGTCCCGCGGCGGACAGGGCCATCGCCGTAGAGACCGCCAGCGGCACACCTTTGTACGAGGGCCCGAACACGACGTCGCAGGATACGTCGTGGCTGCGAATCGCCGCGGCGTAGGCCTGCCCGAGGCGCGTGATCGCATCGCCGGTGCGGAGCTGACCTGCGTTGACGAAGTAGGGTGAGGTTCGTCCCGACTTGAGCGTGAAGGACCCGAAACGGATCACCTCATACGCGACGAGAAGCTCGACGAATGCGGCCTGGAACGCCTCCACATCGGCAGGGTATCAGCCCCGGGACGGGGGCGTCTGCGGCAGAACGATGACCATGCGCGCGCCCGCCTTCCCGTCGTCCCGGCCCCGCGCCACCACGTCTCCGCCGTGCGCGCGGGCGATCTGTCGGCACAGGTACAACCCCAGTCCGACCCCGCCCTTGTCACGACTGCGCGCCTCGTCCAGTCGACGAAACGGCTCGAACACCCGCTCGCGATCCTCGGGGGCAATGCCGTGCCCCTCGTCCTCGACCGCGACCCGGTATCCGCTCGGGGTCCGCTCGACCTCGACGGTGATGGCGCCCTGCGGGCAGGCGCGTCGCGCGTTGGCGAGCAGATTGCTGAACAGTCGCTCGAGCAGGAGTCGGTCGCCCTCGATGGTGGGTTCCTCGACCGAGATGACGCTGGCCCCGACGCGCTGCGCCATGCTCTGCGCGAGATCGTCGAGGCGCACCGGGCTCACATCGAGCGGACCGCCAGCGGCCGAAAGCTCGAGCCGCCCGCTGGTCAGCAGGTCCCCGATCAAGGTCTCGAGCTCTTGGGTGTCCAGGCCGATGTCGTCCAAGCCCTTGCGAAGCCGCGCCACGTGTTTCGCATCGTCGTCGGTGTCGGTGCGCAGCTGATCGAGACGGCCCTCGAGGATCTCCAGGACGACGCGAACGCGCGCGATGGGCGTGCGCAGCTCGTGGGAGACGTTGGCGAGCAAGATGCGCTGCCCCTGGATCAGCGCTTCGAGCTTGTCGGCCATGCCGTTGAAGGACAGCGCCAGCTCGTCGATCTCGTCGACCGGGTCGCCCTTGGGGGGGTCGACGCGATGCGACAGGTCACCGCTGGCGATACGGTCGGCGCTGGCCTCGACCTTGTGCAGCCTCGAGGTGAGCGAGCGCGACAGCGATCGTGCGCCCAGGCCGAGCAGCACCAGCACGGTGATCACCGAGATGCCCACGGCGAGTCCCCGCGGCGGCGCGTTGGGCCGGACGTACGCGACGCCGACGGTCTGGTTGCCTTCGGGGTCCATCAGCGGAAACAGCACGCGCTGGCGGTTCTGCCCCCGGTCGAGAATGACCGGCCGTCCCTGCCGAAGCGCGCGGTGGTGCTTGCGGGGATGACGGCGTGGCGGTGGAAGGTCGCCCTCGCGGCGGCGGGTCAGGGGTCGCCCCTTGGCGTCGGTCACCAGCAGGCGCGTGTCGAGCACCACCTCGAGATTCGCCACGGCGGCCTCCAGCGCCACCGGCTCGCCCAGGACCGCGACCAGCGCGTCGTTGCGCTCCTCGAGGGTCGCGAGGGTGCGACCGACCCAGCGTTCGGAGTGCTGCTGGGCGAGGACCCAGGTGGCTGCGACGCCGACAGCCGTGCCGGCGAGGACGGTGATGACGACCGTCGTGTAGATCCTCCAGAAGATGCTGGAGCGGCGCTTCCTCATCGGTCGGGTCCCAGCACGTACCCAACCCCGCGAACGGTCTCGATCAGGTCCTTGCCGTCGTCGTGGGCGGCCCCGAGCGCGGCGCGAATCTTGCTCAAGTGGACGTCGATCGAGCGGTCGACGCTGGGGTCGAACTCGATCGGCGGATCACCGCGGAGTTCCCGGACGCGGTTGTTGAGGTCTCCGCGTTCGAGGACCTTGCCGGCGTTGAGCGAGAGTACCCACAGGAGGTCGAACTGGTAGGCGGTCAGCTCCACGCGCTCTCCGTGGAGCTCGGCGATCCGGCGCTCGCGGTCGATCGCCAGGGGTCCGGCCAGCACGCTCGAGGTCTGGTCCTCGGTCGGGGTCGCGGTGTGGCGGCGCAGCACGGCCCGGATCCGCGCGAGCAGCTCGCGGGGACTGAACGGTTTGGCGAGGTAGTCATCCGCGCCGATCTCGAGGCCGACGATGCGGTCCACTTCGTCGCCCTTGGCCGTGAGCATGATGACCGGGATGTTGGACTGGGCGCGCAGCTGCTTGCAGACCGAGATGCCGTCGAGGCTCGGAAGCATCAGGTCGAGCAGGACGATGTCGTGCTCACCTTCGAGCGCCCGCTGCAAGCCATCGGCACCGTCGGGGACGACGTCGACGTGCGCCTCTTGGTCGCGCAGGTACTCGGCCGTCACTTCGGCCAACCGCTCGTCGTCCTCGATCAGCAGAATTCGCACGAATGCAGTGTGCCACCTCGGCGGCGCGCGATCCGTAACCGGGCCGTGAACGGACGATGAAGCTCCCGCGACCGGGCAGCGCAGGACCCTGCACGTCCGTCGGGTAGGCGGGCGTGGGCGCCGCTTGACACCGCGGTGGGGAGCGGATACGCCAGGCATGCATGGCGTACGTCTGCAGCCAGTGTCACACCCGCCTTCAAGGCGAGGGTGATGAGCCGCCCCACCGGTGCACCAACTGCGGCGCCGAGGCGGGCATCGAGAAAGAGAAGGCTCCCGCGCCGGCCATGCGCTACTTCGGTTTCGTGGTCGTGGGTGCTGCGGTCGCGGCGCTCAGTGGCAGCATCATCAGCCGGGTCGCGGGCTGAGCAGTCCTTCAGCCTTGGGCCAGCGCTGGGGTGATCCCGGCGGCGCTGGTGCGGCCCGGCGGTGAGCCTCGCCGCCGCCGCGAACCTGGTCCACAACGGGCCCGAACCCGGCCCGAACCCGGGGCGCGGCGCGGGCGGTCGACGCGGCTACAGGACTTCTAGGGCTGCCTTGGGATTGTGCTAACTTGCCGCGCAGGCCTTGTTCGTACGCTGTTCAAACTGCCAAACCCAGTTCTCGCTCGACGACCGGCAGATCGGGGCGGACGGCGTCGCTGTGCGCTGCGCCGTCTGCAGGTACGTGTTCCGGGTCGAGCCGGCTCAGAGCGCGACGGCGCAGGCGTGGCGGGTCGAGACCGTCGACGGTGACCTGTTCCAAGCCGAGGATCTCGGCACGATGCGAGTGTGGATCCGCGAGGGACGGCTGCACCCCGACGACACGATCTCGCGGACCGGCAAGCACTGGATTCGGCTCGGAGACATGCCGGAGTTCTCGGACGCGTTCGCCGGGTTCCCCGATCTTCCCGCCGTTCTCGGCGCACTCGAGGGCCCGACGGTGGACGCCGAGAATCTCTCCGCCGTCGGACCGCCACCCTCGTACGCGGGAGACCCTGGAGACGAGATGCCCACCGAGGTCGCCAGCGTGGTGCGGCCGGTGGAGCGCGAAGCTTCCGAGCGCCTCGACATGTCCGGGCTGTTCGCGCCGGCCGACCTCGAAGATCCCGACGACACCGTCGTGCGAGGCCCCGCAGCGCCGGAGTCGGGCGCGGTCTCGCGGACCTCGATCTTCGAGGATTCGGCTTCGATGGTGCTCGACGACCTGGTGCAGCAGCCGGTGGTGACCACCGAGGAGCCCTCGGCGGATCTTCCGGACGCGGACGCGGACGAGCCCGCGGACGCAGCGCGCGGGCCTGCGCATCGAAAGCCGAAGCAGCAGACCACCAAGGTTCGGACCGTCGCGGCTGCCCTCGAGGCCGACCCAGAGGCGAGCGGCGTGGTTCGCGTGCTCGACGAACTCGACGAACTCGACGAGCTCGAGGTCGTCGAGGAGCGCGGTGCCGCCGAGGATTCGGGCGCGCGCGAAGACGATGCTCCGCAGCCGCTGCGCCCGGAGGGGGACCGCAAGCGCCGAACGTCGACGGGCTCGATGCTGGGGGCGGTGACGGCCCATGTGAAGGTTTCGCCGGTCAAGCCGCTGACGGGTCCGATGCGCGTGGAGGAGCGACCGGCACCCACGGACGCCTCGGAGACATCGCCGCCGTCGGCAGCCCCGCAGCTGGCGCGTGGCCAACCGGAGCTCGAACCGGCGAGGGGCCGCCGGGCGTCGTGGCCGTTGTTTGCGGGACTGGGTCTGCTGTGCGGCGCCGCGGTCATCTTTGGCATACCGCCGATTCGCGAGCGCGTGATGGGCATGGCCGGCTTCGTGGCGGGAGCCGAAGAGGATGGCGCGGCTTCGACCGTCCTCGCGAGCGTCGACGCGGCGCTCGGGGAGGGGACCCACGCCGCGCTGCGAGCGGCTGCAGACGAGGCGACGAACGCCGCGGGGGCAAGCGGTCTGACCCCGACGGTTCGGGCGGACGTCGCGTTGGCCGCGGTCGAGGCTCGGGCAGCCGAAGCCATCACGCTCCAGCTGCAGGCGGCCTACGCGTCGGCGGGCAGCGATATCCGCTTCCGAGCCGACGACGCGACCGAGGCGGCGGCCCAAGCCTTCGCTGGGATCGATGTCGGCAGCGCGACGCCCCAGCGCCTCGCGCGGACGCGGGCTCGGCTTCGACTGGCGCAGGGACGACCCGAAGACGAGGTGTTGCCCCTCGTCCCCGCCGGCGAGGTCGAGCTTCAGGCGATGGTCATGGGCGCGCATCTGTGGGCAGACCCGCAGGCACGCGTGCCTTCGGGGCTGATCAGCACGCTCTCGGGCGTCGAAGCGCCCTCGGTGGGCGCCCAGGTGCTGCTGGCCATGGCGTACGACCGGGGCGGAGACGAGGTCGGTGCGCGTGAGGTTCGGCAGGCGCTCTTGGAGCGGGCCCCCGATGACCCCACCGTCCGCGCGCTGCTCCGGGCCCAAGCCGACCCTCCGGGCGTGGCGGCCGAGCCTTCCGATGGCGGGCCCTCCGGCGAGGATGACCCGGATGCTCAAGTTGCCCCGGATGACCCGGATGACCCGGATGACCCGGATGACCCGGACGAAACGATCGTCATCTCTGATGACGCCGGCAAAGGGATGTCCGTCGACAAGCTCATCGAGAAGGGATGCTCGAAGGTGGAGGGCGGGGATGTCTCTGCGGGGCTCAAGCTGCTGCTTCGCGCGTTCGACCGCCGCCCCAACGACATCGACGTGCTCGTCTGCTTGGGCACGGCCAATCGGAAGAAGGGGACCAACACGACAGCCCTGCGCTACTACGAGAAAGCGCTGGCCCGCTCGCCCCGCTTCATGCCCGCGCTGCTCGGTGCAGCCCGAGCCTGCACCAAGCTCGGGGAGGGCGACGAGGCGCTGGAGTACTACCGTCGCGTCCTCGCCGTGTCGCCGGGGCACGCCGAGGCCAAGAGCTACGTGGCCAAGCAGAACGCGCCCGACAAGAAGCCCACGCCGCCCTCGGGAGAGGCGACGCCCGAGCCGCAGCCGGATCGCAAGCCGGAGCCTCCCTCCGCCGACGCGCCCCGCGAGCGCAAACCCGAGCCTCCCTCTGGCGAGCGCAAGCCAGAGCCTCCGACACCATGACCGCTTCCGACGACATCACGGCCGAAGAGATCCAAGCCCTCCGCGCGCAGCGGGAGGCCGACGTCTCGTCCCTGCCCCAAGACGAGCGCGATCGGCAGCGCGAGCTGCACTGGATGCACTGCTGCAAGTGCGGAGCGACGATGGACGAGATCGTCTTTCGTGGGGTTCGTGTCGACAAGTGCCTGCAGTGCGGCGGCGTCTATCTCGATGATGGCGAGCTGGAGCAGCTCGTCGGCAAGCCGGGGTGGATCGAAGCGCTCCGGACCTTCTTCGGCGGCTAGAGCGGCGATCAGTTTGATTCCATGCGCTGATGCACGCCTGGGGCCGCACCTGACGGTGTCGCGCGGCGCTCGTGGTGTGCCCGACACAACTTCGGCCACGCTCCTACCCAGGAACGGCCCCAGACGCACCTCAGCGCCCGGAATCAAACTGGTCGCCGCTCTAGCAGCCCGTGGTGAAACCCGGCGCGGCGGACAGCGAAGGATTTTTCGCTCCTGTGTAGGAGCCGAAACGCAGCTGCACCGGGCGTACTGCAAGTTTTGGCGACGCCGCCAGGAGCGAGAAAGACGGGCTGCTAGGCTTCGAGCTTGCTCGAGCGCAGCAGGGCCGCGAGCCGGGGGGCGTCGAGTCGTCCGAGGTCGGGGCCGAGCTCGACCTCGATGCCGGCATCCCAGAAGCGCGTGACGGCGCTCGAGAACGGCTGGAGTGCATCGAGCTGGGCGTCCTCGATGTCCTCGAGATAGCGAACATCGCCGCGAGCGCGGTGGGTTCGGCCGAGCTCGTGGGGCGGACGGGCGCCCGCGGTGCCCGGGGATGGGGCGAGCTCGAGCAACGGTTGCCCGCGTCCGATCACGCCGAGGGTGAACGAGACATCCCAACCACCGCCGCGGCTGGGCCGGGCACGGAGGTCGAGCGCCGCGCCGTCCACCGCCCCGCGTACCGATACGACCGTATCCTCGAGCACGACGGGGCTGGGCAGTCCGAGCATGTCGGCCACATCACGCAGGATGTCCTCGACGGGCACGTTGGCCGACTCGGCCTGCTGTTCGGCGGTCGCGCTGGGGCGCACGAGGGTGTGCACCACCAGCAACAGCGCGGCCGAGGCCATCAGCGCGAGCTGGGGATTGGACACGCCGATGCCGGTGACCGCGTACAGGCCCAGCGCGAGGCCGCGCAGACGCTCGTCCCACGACAGCAGCCCTCCGTACACGACGGTGAGGATGAAGAACACCGCGACGCAGACGAGCACGACGCGCCACGCTTCGACGAAGGTCGGGTAGGGCAAGGAGAACCCGAACAGCGACTGCGCGATGCCGCCGACGCCGTCCTCGAGCTTTCCAAAGCCCATCGGATGCACGTAGACCATGTACAGCAGCGCGGTCACGAAGGCCGAGAGCGCCACCACGATGAAGCGGATCGGCCTGGGCATCTGGGGTCGAAACGACCAGAACGCCACCGCTGCGGCCCCGACGACCGCGGCCATGACGACCGTGCGTGCGCCATCGGGGATGGGGGCGCCGGTGAGGCTCGCGGGCAACCCCACCGCGATCCGGAGCACCAGGGGCACCATCACCGCAATGGCGAGGATCCGCGGCAGTCGCTGCTTGGGATCGAGCTTGGCCCACAGGCCCACGAGGGCGGCGGGGGGCGCCAGCAGGGCCAGCGCCATCGCGAGCTGCAGCGCGCCGGGAGGAACCCGCACGTCCACACCCGGCTGTTCGAGCACGTGGACCGCGAGCAGTCCGGCGGCGCCCATCAGGGCGGGCACGCCCGCGAGCCAGCGGCCCAGCCCGAGATCGCGGTCGCGGATCCACGACGATCCCAGCGAGCCGCAGGCGGCCGCCGCCAGGAACGTGATGAAGTGGTGGAGGATGAACTCGCCGTGGTACGCGAGCCCCAGTCGGCTGGTGCGGGTGACCAGCGCGATGAGCAGGCCCAGCTCGAGCGTCAGGAACGCGAGGGAGGCGATCAGGGGACGCTTGCGCAGACTCCAGAGCACGAAGGTTGCGACGGCGGTCCCGAGGGCGCCGATCAGGTACATGCGAGACCCCTCGTCGGCGGCCCGCTGGACCGACTCCAGCGGAGCGAGGCCCAGCAGCAGCGTCGCCAACACCTGGAACGCGGCGGCAACGAGCGCAAAGCCGACGAAGGTCGCAGCGGAAGCGAGTCGCGGATGCGGCACGGGGTCCTGACGGTCTAGCATTGCCAACGGGGTCTCCGCATCGCCAGAGCCCCCTGGCCGAAAATTTCCACGGTTCGCCGACTTGTCCTACATGTGTGTGTATGTGGAACCGACGAGGATTTCTGGGAGGCCTTGTTGCGGCGTCGGTCTCGGGAACGGCGTGGGCGGGCCCACGTCCGGTGCTTCGGCGCGATTTCGTCCTCTGCCTGGACCCCGGGCACGGTGGAGACAACGACGGCTGTCGATCCGCCGACGGCACCAGGGTGGAGAAGGACGTCACGCTGCAGACCGCGCTCGCGCTGGGAGCCGCGGTGCAGCAGCGACTGCCACATGTTCAGGTCGTGTACACGCGGGACGAGGATCGCTCCAGCACCCTCGCCGACCGGGTGGCGTTCGCCAACGCCGCAGAGGCGGACGCGTTCATCAGCCTGCACGCCAACGCGTCGGAGTCGAAGTCCCAGCACGGGTTCGAGTCGTACGTGCTCGACGCGCGGGCGAGCTCGCTCGAGGCCGCTCGGACCGCGCGGCGGGAGAATGACGCGCAGCTCTCCGAGCCCAGCGCGCCCCGAGCCGGCGCCGAGGTGGACATGATGCTGCGACAGCTCGCGATGGCGCAGCAGCGGCTCGCGGCGGGTCGGCTCGCGACGGCGATTCAAGCGCGTCAGAGCCACGCGTTCCCCGACCGGATCGACCGGGGCGTTCGCCAGGCACCCTTCGACGTGCTGATGGGCGCGCGGATGCCTGCCGTCCTCTTCGAGTCCGGCTTCCTCGACCATGCCGACGAAGGTGGACTCATCACCAGCGCCGAGGGCATGGGGCGCATCGTCTCGGGCCTGGCGGACGCCGTCGTGGACTTCTACCGCCTGCACGCCCGCACCGGCGTCTGAGCCCTATTCGAGACCGCCGCTGCCCTCTCCGGCGCCGAGGGTGTCGTCGAGCACGGTGAGCGTGTGCTCGTCGACGAGCAGCTGGCCATCGGAACACCGCAGCTCGGCGTGCACGACCGCTTGGCGGCCGGCCAGCTCGGAGGGCGCATAGGTCTCGGGGATGACCAGCCAGACCGAGACGAACTCGTACTCGACGCCGGGTTCCTGCGAGAGCGTGAACGGGACGGGGTAGTCGAGGAAGGCGGCGAAGTGCCCCGAGGGGTGCGCGTCCTCGATCCCCTCGATATCGGCCCAGACCGTGAGCACGGGGGTGTCGGGGTGCTTGAAGTCGAACGGGTCGGGGGGGACCGGAAAGCCGCCGCCCCGCAGCGGCAAAGAGAACATCATGAAGCCCTGGGGCCCCAGCGAGAGCGGGAGCTCGTCCTCGAAGGGATGAAACGCGTCCAGGCCGTAGCCGACCTCGAGCCACCCCTCCTGCGCGGTCGTGGGATCGGTCGGGTCGGTGGGGTCCGAGTCGCTGCCCTCGGTGGCGGCGGGATCGGTGCTCGCGCTGGCCGTCGACGTCGATGCGGACGGTTCGGTGGACGCCGAGCCGGTGGTCGACGCGCCTGCAGAGGCGCCGCCCGACGCATCTGCCGTGGACGCGCCGGTGTCGCCCGATCCATCTCCGGCGCTCTGGCCAGCATCGTTTCCGTCGCAGGCCCCTGCCGCCAGGGCGATCCCGAGTCCCACGCGCCCCGCACGGGTGCCGAAGCGTCGTACCCACCAAACCATGCCCAGAGCATGCGACCAGGGGCGCCTAGACGCAAACGAGCCGACCGGGCTGGTAGAGTCGAGAGCATGGAGCGACGCGTGGTGCGCGGAACGTTGGCCGGCCTGCTGTTGGCCGGGTGCGTGCGCGTCAACCCCAACTATGGGGACGGGGACGCGCAGAGCACGACCGGATCCGCAGGCCCCGGCGAGAGCGCGACGTCGAACCCCTCGGAGTCGACCGGATCGACGGGACCGACCGTCGGCTCGGACGCGGAGACCGGGCCCGGATCCGTCGACCTCGGGGTGCCCACGACGTGCGGCGATGGAGCGCTCGACCCCGGCGAGGAGTGCGACGACGGAAACGAAGCAGAGTCCGACGGCTGTACCTCCGACTGCACCGTCTCTGTGGTCGAGGTCTGGGCGTACGAGGAGGACGTGGTGCCCGGGTTGCGCAACCGATTCAGCGCGCTCGCCCTGCAGGGGGACCGGGTCATCGCGGTGGGACGCGGTGGGCAGGATCCCCAAGCGGTGGAACGAGCCCGCGTGGTCGTGCTCGGCCCACAGGGCGACCTCATCGACGACCTGCTCATGGGTCTCGACCCCAACGGTCAAGCCGACGGCCTCGGGGTCGAGGTCGATGGGAGCGATGTGTACGTCGCGGGGTTCGGCTTCGACCGCGTGCAATCCGCGATGGTGGCGAGGCTGGCGATGCAGGGCGATGGCACGCTCATCGTGGACTGGGCCGTGGCGGTGCCCGGACGCCGTGCGGAGGCGCTGCTGGTCGCGGACGATCCCCTGGTGGTGGGCGTCATGGAGTTTGGCAGCACGGGGTCCGGCCTGGCGTCGATGTCCCCCGAGGGCCAGCTGGGCCCCAGCTGGATGGATCTCGACGACAGCCCCAGCCAGGTGCGCGCGCTGCTGGACACCGGGACCCGGCGCTTCGCGGCGGGCAAGCTGTTCGGAGACGCCTTCGTCGCCGAGATCTTCGACCCCACGCTGCAGGGGTTCGACCCCGTCCTGACGGTCTGTGGCGAGGGGACGGCAGACGACTCCTTTCAAGCCCTGCTCGTCGAGGGGGACGCGCTCATCGTCGCGGGCAGCGTCCACGGATCCGAAGGGGAGGCGGCGTGGATCGGCCGCTACTCGCTGCAGGACTTCACCCCGCGCTGGTTCCGCGCCATCGATCGCGGCTCGCTCCAAGATGACGAGTTCGAGGCCCTCGCCTTGGCCGGGGATGGCAACGTGCTCGCGGCGGGCATGCTCGGAGATCCGCCCCAGGCGGTGCTGATGAAGGTCTCGATCGAGGATGGTCAGACGCTGTGGTCGCTGAAGTTCGAGCGTTCGGGGTTCGACGCGGGCTACGTGCGGGCGCTCGAAGCCCGCGGCCCAGACATCTACCTCGCCGGAGAGCGGCAGGTGGTGGACGAGCTCGACGCACCGAGCGTCGGCTTCATCATGCACCTGCGCGAGTGAGCCGCCTGGCCGCGACCGATCAAAAAACCCCTCAGCATCCACGAGGGTGCTGAGGGGCGTTGGGCGGGCGATGGGGTTCGAACCCACGACTTCTGGCACCACAAGCCAGCGCTCTAACCGACTGAGCTACGCCCGCCGTAAAGGACGCGTTTCGTAGCACGGCGATGCTGGAAAGCCAACCCGAATTCGCGGGCGCTGCGTCGGTCGGCCCGCGCAGAATCCGCAAGGCGCCGAGATCCGGGCGTGGAGGTTTTTCGGCGGTCGTGGCAGCGTCGACCCGTGCCCTCGCAGCCTTCCAAGACGCTCGAGACCTTCGAGAACCCCAAGCCCGAGCGGGACTACGAGATCCGCTTCGACTGCCCGGAGTTCACCTGCTTGTGCCCCAAGACCGGGCAGCCCGACTTCGCGACGATTCGGATCCGGTACGTCCCCGACCAGACCTGCGTCGAGCTCAAGAGCCTCAAGCTCTACCTGTGGTCGTACCGCGATCAGGGCGCGTTCCACGAGGCGGTCACCAACAAGATCCTCGACGACCTGGTCGCCGCGATCTCGCCGCGAAAGATGACGGTCGAGGGCGACTTCTGGGTTCGCGGCGGCATCGGGACGGTCGTCGTGGTGAGTCACGACAAGGACGCCGAGTGAGTCGCTCCGCTCTGGGTGGTCATGCCACGCCGGCGGGCACGCGTCGCGGCGCCGACAGCTTCGGTGCCGGTGCGCGTGGGCTGGGGCGGACGGGCCTGACGGTCTCGCCGGTCGGGTTCGGCGCCTACCGGGTGCGGGACGACGCGGCGCTGCATCGCCGAGCGCTGGCCGACGCGCTGCGAGCGGGTGTCAACCTGATCGACACCAGCGCCAACTACGGGGGCGGCAGCAGCGAGGTGATGATCGGGCGCATGCTGGCCAACCTCGTTCAGAATGGCGAGCTGCGCCGCGAACAGGTCGTGGTGGTGTCGAAGCTCGGCTACGCCCAAGGGGAGACGCTCGAGCGCCTACGGGTCGCCGACCCGGCGCAGCAGGAGGTCGTCCAGGTCGATCCCCATCACTGGCACTGCATCCACCCGACCTTCCTGCGGGAGCAGCTGCAGCACTCGCTGGGCCGGCTGGGGCTGGAGCGGCTCGACGTGCTCCTGCTGCACAACCCCGAGTACGCAATGGCGACCGAGGACCCGGACGGCGAGGCCGTCTTCGACGATCGTCTCCGCCGAGCGTTCGCCGAGCTCGAAACGCAGGTCGCCCAAGGGCGCATCAGCGCCTACGGCGTGAGCAGCAACGGCTTCAGCGAAGAGGTCGGCCAGCCGCGCGCGACCTCGTTGCGACGCATGCTCGAGCTCGCCGCCGAGGTCGGCGGTCCGCAGCATCACTTCGGCGTCGCCCAGATGCCGCTGAACCTGTTCGAGCTGGGCGCCCTGCGGCGTCGTGGCCAGGAGCCCTCGAGCCTCGAGATTGCAGCCCGCCAGGATGTGGGCGTGCTGACCAACCGTCCCCTCAACGCCTTCGTTCGCCGAGGGGAGACGTCCTCGCTGCTGCGGCTGGCCGACGTGCCCAGCAGCGGCGCGTCCCTCGACGAGGCGCGAAGGCTTCTCGCCGGGGTCCGGAAACTCGAGGCCCAGTGGGCCACCGGCCTGGGTCGGCAGCTCATGGTCGGCCCCGAGGAGAACGCGGTCGATCTGTTTCGCTGGGGCCAAGAACTCGGGCCGCGGTTGGACGACCTGAGCCTCGAGCAGTGGACGCATCTGCGGCACGAGATCATCGCCACGCACCTGGGCCGGACGAGCGGGGCCCTGCTGGAGTCCCTGCAGGGGGAGACCCGCCAGGCGTTCGCGCAGTGGTGGGAGCGGTATGGGACCCTCTTGCACGAGGCGTTCGCGGCCATCGAGGCGGGGCTGCGGTCTCGCCGGCATGATCGCGCCGGGCAGATCGTGCAGGCGCTCGACCCATGCCTTCCGATGCCGTGGCGATCGCTGCCGCTGTCCAACAAGGCCGTGCTCACCGCACTGAGCGCACCGGTGTCCAGTGTGCTGGTCGGCATGCGCCAGCCTGGCTACGTTCGGGACGTCCTGAGGCTGCGGGAGCATCCGGTGCGCTTGCTCGGCGCGTCGGCGGGGCCCCTGGACTTCGACGCCGTCGGCACGGCAATGGCTGCCACGGGACTGTAGGGGCACCACGCCGGGCACGTTGACCGTCCGCGCGGCCGCAGGCTACGGTTCGAGCCCGCCGTGCCCATGATCTCCGCGCTCGTGTCCACCATTGCCCAGGTCGCCCTCGCGGCCTTTCTCTCGTTCGCTGATCCGTTGACCTACGAGTACTCGGGGCAGACCGACGGCAGCGGCACGGCCTACCTGGTGGTCAAGGCGAACCAGAATATCGACGACGTCGAGCTCGTGATCTCCGGCGACGGCAAGACGATCAAGAAGGCGGTCGGCTCGATGACCGCCGGGCAGCAGTACAAGGTCACCTGGAAGCAGAGCTCGGGGCGCGCGAAGTATCAGATGGATCTTCAGGGCGGCGGGGTCGAGGCCGACTTCGCCTTCGAGATCGTCAAGGCGGCCGGAAGCGGCGCCCAAGGCAAGCTGGGCCAGTTCAAGGTCCGCAGCTCCCGGGAGGATGTCGTCGATCGAAACACGGCGGAGTTCGAGACGACCTTCGACCTGACCTCCTACGAGTACAAGATCTACGACTCCGAGGGCGACGTCATGGACGCCCAGACGGTCCCCGAGGGGGTCGAGGCCGGGGGCACGATCACGATCAAATGGAACACCGCCGGTGAGGTGTTCATGATTTGGGTCCGGGGCGAGGACCAGTTCGGTCGGTTCACCGAGTACAAGCTCGTGCCTTGGGCGGTCGAGATCCCACACACCGAGATCAACTTCGACAGCGGCAAGTTCAACGTCAAGGTGGACGAAGCGGCCAAGCTCGACGAGGCCCTCTCGGTTGCGTTCCACGAGCTCGTCGCCCTCGACAAGGTCAACGAGGCGGTGGGGGCCAACCTCACCCCCAAGCTCTACATCGTCGGCTATACGGACACGGTCGGGGGTGCCTCGGGCAACCAGAAGCTCTCGAACAACCGCGCCAAGGCGATCGCCGAGTACTTCCGCGACAAGGGGTTTTGGGCGGAGATTCACTACGCGGGCATGGGCGAGCGCGGCCTGCGGGTCGAGACGGGCGACAACGTCGACGAGGTCCGCAACCGCCGGGCGCTGTACCTGCTCGGCGTCCAGCAGCCGGCATCGGGCGGCCAGATCCCCGGGCGCTGGTCCAAGCTGATCGGCGAGCGCTCCAAGCCAGCGGGCTTCGTGCTGCCGGAGCTGCCCGAGAAGTGGAAGAACTTCCGAGAGGAGCGCAAGCGGGCCTCGGGCGGGGGCGGGGAGAGCCCCGACATGGAGGACGCGCTTCCGGAGGGCTCGGAGGACGAGGGGCTCATCGGTGAGACCGGCGATGAGACGCCAGCCTTCGAGAACGGCGGCGGAGACGAAGGTCCGCCGGAGATCGAAGGGGAGCCCGGCGCGTCCAAGAAGGGGTGCTCCGTCCAGGGGGACGGACAGCCCGCGTGGGGCTTGCTCGTCCTGTTCGCGCTCGGTGCCGTGGGGCGCCGTCGCTCGCGCTCGATGTGCGCTAG
The DNA here is from genome assembly GCA_963761755.1 of uncultured bacterium. Taxonomy (GTDB): domain Bacteria; phylum Myxococcota_A; class Polyangia; order Nannocystales; family Nannocystaceae; genus CAJXVA01. The sequence goes on along the minus strand of CAVXIC010000007.1, from coordinate 768,863 downwards.
TCGTCGCGGCTGGGCACGACGATGACCGGACAGGGGGCTTCGCGAATGACCTTGTCCGCGACGCTGCCCAGCAGCGCGCGCTGCAGGATGTTGCGACCGCTCGAGGCGAGCACGATGGCGTCGGCGTCGCGGTTGCGTGCGGTCTCGAGGATCACCTGCAGGGGCGGACCGGGCTTGATTGCGAACTCGACCTGCAGTCCGGGGCAGTAGCGACTCGCGGCCCCGTTGAGCACGCGCAGCGCCTGCTCGTGCGCGGCGTTGTCGGCGTCTTCGATCTGGTGCGGAGCAATCCACGCGGCTTCGGCCCCTGCATACATCGCGGTCGCGCGCAGGTCGGGTGTGGCGTGCACGAGACACACCTTTCCGCCAGCGCCCAGGCGTGCGGCGAGCTGAAGCGCTTCGATGGTCAGCGGACCCAAGGCGATCCAGCGACCGGCCCCGATCTGCAGGGCGTTGCCGGGGTTGTCGGCCTCGCTGGATTCACGCAGCTCCACCGGCACGATGAGACGTTCGAAGCATCCTTCGGACATGAACGAAGTGTGCGCTTCGGGGCGCTCCGACCGCGCGCAGGATCTGCGCGGAGCTGCCCGGTTCTGGGAGGATCTGTAGGGATCATCGGCGCAGGCCCCGAGGCCAGGTCTCGAGGACGTCTCGGAGCCGAGCCCGGGTCGACTCGAGGGGTGCAGAGGTGTCCACGACGATGTGCTCGTCCCGCGGAAGTTCATCGACGGCCTCCCAACGTGCCGCGAAGTCGTCGAAGATCTCGAGGCGCCCGTCACTCACCGAGGCCTGCCGGGCCCGCTCGCGTAGGCGCTCCTTGGCGATCGCGTGCTCGACTCGGCACTCGACCAAGCGAAAGGGGACCTGGCGATCCACCGCCACCGCTTTGGCTGCACGTCGCAGCGCGCGGCTCCGGAACGACGCGTCGACCAGCACCGGGCGGCCCGAGGCGATGACGACCGAGGCTCGGCGGAAGACCTCCGCGTAGACCTCCTTGGTGAACTCGGGATCGTAGGCGCCTTGCCAGGAGCCGTCGTGGACGGGTTGGGTCTCCCGCACGCCGAGCATCTGCTTGCGCGTCCGGTCCGCGTCGACGATCGGTGCGCCCAACTCCAGGCTCAGCGCGTCGCTGATCGTGCTCTTGCCGCTCGCGATGATGCCGCCGACGGCAACGAGTACCGGAGGGATGAGCGAGCGCCGTCCCGAAGCGAGCGCGAGCATGAAGCACCCGCGGGCCGATGCTTCGGCCCGATCACGATGTTTCGCGTCCGCGGTGTCGTCGTCGGCCACGAAGGACGCGATCTTGCCCCGGACGAAGGCCCGGTAGGCAACGTAGAAGTCGACGACGGAGTACAGGTCGAAGTCGCCGCTGGCTCGCGCGTACTCGGCGAGCAGGTGCTCGGCCAACTCGACGTGACCGTGGGCGCTGAGATCCATGGCCAAGAAGGCGAGGTCGGACGCCACGTCGGCATAGCGGAAGCGGTCGTTGAACTCGATGCAGTCGAGGATGGTGATCGATCCGTCGTCGTGCAGGTAGACGTGTTCGAGTCGAAGGTCGCCGTGACCATCGCGGATCCGATCCGCGTCGATGCGAGCCTGGAAGACCTCGGGGTGCGCACGCAGGTGGTCCACGGAGGCCGCCTCGAGCTCGGCGGCTTCGGCCGCGGAGACGTAGTGCGTGAGGGCGTCCGCGGTCTGGGAGAAGTTCTCGCGCACGTTGATCCCGATCGCCTCGGGGCTGCCGTAGGGCACTGCGGCGTCGATGGGCGCCTTCGCATGGAAGGCGGCGACGCGTTGCGCGATCCGGGCAACATCCCGCGCACAGAGGCAGCCCCGCTCGAGGCGAACGTCCGCCCGGTCGGCGTCATCGAGGCGCCGCATGTGCACCGCCCAATCGACCACCTCGCCCTCCTCATCGAGCGTGAGCGTGCCGTCGCTGGTGCGACGAAGGGGCACGACGCCGAGGTAGACGTCGGGAGCGAGCCGACGGTTGAGCACCACTTCGCGCTCGCACGCGGCTTTCCGCAGCGCGAGGGTCGTGAAGTCGAGAAATCCCATGTCGACGGGCTTCTTGATCTTGAAGACCTCCCCCTCGGCGAGCAGCACCCACGAAATATGGGTCTCGACGAGGGTGACGGGATCACGAATCAGGTCGCGATGGATGTCATCCCGCGTGAGCACCACGGAAGCCTAGCAGCAACAGGAAACAACCCGCCAAGGCCAGCCGCGGCGGGTTTCATCCCAGGCTGCTGGCGTGCCTCAGGCGGCGACGTCGGCGGGGAAGTTTCGCACGTGCAGCAAGTGCCGCAGCCCGCCTCGGACCGTGCGCGGCATCTTCGCGAAGTAGCGCATGGCCGAAGGGACGGTCCCGAAGGTGCGCTCGACGTCCTCGAAGCGGCCTGCGATGTTCTCTCGGCGCAGCGGGCTGACGTTGGGGTTGTTGCGGTACTCGGCCAGGTGGTCGAGCAACTTGGCGTGGTAGCCCGGGTCTTCGACGATCGCCCGAATGGACTCCGCCCTGGGATGCGTGCCATGGAGGACCTCTCGAATCTGCCGCTCCATCTCTTCGAGGCCGCCCTCGAAGGACTCCAGGAGCTGGAAGTCGTAGTGCGGGTTGGCGTGCACGACCTGCATGACGTGCCCGATGATCGCGTCACGGGTGCTGTTGAACCCCGTCGGATCGATGAGGGAGGCGGGGTCGTCGAGGAAGCGCAGCAGGGTGTGGAACTTGAAGCTGATGCCCTTGCCCGTGTAGTAGTCGGCCGCCGCTGGCACGATGAAGAAGCGCAGCATGTCGATCGCGCCGACCATGCGCTGGGTCCGGCTGGGGATCTCGTCGATGTAGCCGAGCCGCTGGAGCCGACGGAGTCGAGGCACCACGCTCTCGTTGCGTCCGTACTCCAGCAGGGCCGTGCGAAGCTTGCGAACCTTCTGCCGGAACTCGCGTGGGCTGCCCATCGTCTGCTTGACGAGCACCCAGGGTTCTTCGGAGAGGCGTACAGGGGCTTCGTTGGCAGCGACTTCCACGAGTTGATGGTAATGCGCTGCTTGCGGTGCGCAAGGCCTTGCACACCTATCGTTCCACAAAACGGTGTCAGGGTTGGGGGCGATCGCCGGGGCTGCGACCTGCGTGTGTCGCGCTACTGCGCGTGCTCGCGGAGCCAGCGGTTGGTCCAGACCGCGGACTTGTCCCAACCATCACGCATGTTGGACTCGGCGGCCCGCTCCGCAAGCGACCCGATCCCGAAGATCTTGATCTCCACGGTGTGCTTGCTGATCCGGACGCATCGGTCGTCGCCCAGCGGCTTGGTGGTCACGTCTCCGCCGATCTTGATGCGGTCCGAGAGCACGCTGAGCCGCAGGTCATAGCGCCACCGCTGCTCCTTCGGGTGCCAGATCCCGGCCTCGGTGTAGGCGAGCCTGTCTCCGAGCACCTTGGCGACCGCTGCGGGCAGCACGAGCTTGGGTGTGACCTTCATCGGGCGGGTCTGGGTGTCGCCGACATCGGTGAGCGGGCCGACGTCGCACGCCGCGAAGCCCAGCCCGCCGACGATCATGTCTGCGGTGAACTCAGGGTCGAGGAACAGCGCCCAGAAGCGTTCTTCTGAGCACTCCATCTCGTGCTCGTAGGTGAAGTTCATCACCGGCGCACGCTAACTCACCGGCAGCGCGCTGCCCAGTCGGGAGCGACCCCGCCGATCTCGAAGACGACGACGCTGGCGGGCCGCGCGGGGCGGACCTGGGTGTAGCGGTCGTCGTCGAAGCGCATCAGCGGGCGGACCGCGAACGGCGGGGAGAACTGAGCCGCCCAGTGGGCTGGGATCACCAGATGGGTGAGTTCTCGGCGGACGAACAGGCACAGTTTGGCCGTGCGGTCGAAGTGGGCGTGCGCCGCTTCCCGGTCGTTGAGCCCGACGAGGTCGACGATCGTCATGGTGCGCGGGGTGAAGAATCGCAGCGCCCCGGCCCCTTCGACGCCGACGATCGCCTCGGGGGGCAGCGACGCGGCCACCCACTGCGCGACGTCGGTGTGGAGCGTTCGGGTGTCGTCGGCGTGCTCGAGCAGGTTGCCCCGGAGCTGCCAGATCTGTAGCCCGCTGAGACCCGCGATGGGGAGCAGGCCGGCGGCGACGAGCCAGCGCACCCATCGCTTGGCGTTCGGTGCCATCGCGCACAGCCCGGCGGGCACGACCACGATCGGGAGCGCGGCCAGCGGGGCGAAGTATCGCGACTCGAAGAACAAGACCCCCGCGTGCAGTGGACGGCTGACCGCGATCGCGACGGACGTGACGACGAACGCGCTCAGCAGCGCCCAGCTCGCCGGGTCTCGGCGGCGCGCGTCCGCCCGCAACGCGAGCGCGATCAGGCCGACCCCGGTCAGGCCGACCAGCCACGGCTGCCAGAGCAGCACCTCGTCGCGCAGGTAGGCCAGCCCTGCGACGCCGCCTCCGAGGCCTTTGACGTACTGCGCGTTGGGCCAAGGCGCTCCGGAGACCGCGAGGCAGTACACGACCCACAGGGCCACCGCTGTGGACGCGCCGCCGATGGCCAAGGCCGCCGCGCGCACGCGGGGGTCCTGCGACCGGCTGCGCCACCGGGTCGCGACCACGACCGTACCGAACACGACCACCGCGCCGAGCAGCTCGGGTCGCGCCCAAGGACAGGCCAAGCCCCACAGCGCCGCCGACTTCGCGCGGCCGCGCAAGACGTCACGGATCGCCGCGAGCAGCACGAACGCCGCCAGCGGGACTTCCATGCCGCTCGTTGCCGCCTGCACCAGCGTGGGCTGACAGGCGACCAGCACGCCGCCCAGGAGCGTGAGCGAGGCGAGCGGCACTGGGCGCTCGGGCGCGGCGTGGCGCCGGCACAGCTCGAGGGTGACCAGCGCCCCCATCCAGCTACTCGCCGCGTGCAGGAGCGCGCCGAGCAGCTTGACGGGGATGACCGGGTTGCCCGCGATCGGCCACACCGACAGCAGGAGCACCCACAGCGGGCTGGAGAACCCCGTCTCGAGGTCGCCGGGGTTGTACGACGGACCGTCGCCCACCCGCAGGCTCTTGGCATAGGACAAATGGATCCAGGCGTCGTCGAGCGCAAAATCGCGGGTCTCGAGGATCATCGAGGCGGCGAGGGCGAGCCCGACGAGGGCGCAAACGAACGCGACCGAGGCCTCTTTGCGAGGCGCGGTGTCGCGGGCGTCGGTGGGGTCGGTGTCGGACATCAACACGCCGTGGCAACCACAACACCCTGCACGGTGGCAGAGTCTCTCACCAAAATGAAGCTTCGGCGTACATCTTCCTTGCCTTCGGGCCGCGACCTCGGCATAACAAAGAGGCAGACGACACGGAGTGCGCCGGGGGGCTTGCGAACGTGTCTTCAGCAAACAAAACCTTCACGAGGTTTTCGGCGCAGTGCATGCACTGCGGACGCGGTCATCAGAACGCGTCATCGTGGAGATAAGTTCATTGCAGGGTTTCCCATGGGGAGGCAGCGCCGATTCACCGGCGTCCTCGAGTCCCGACGGAGAATCCCGATGTTCAATTTCGCTTCCGAAACCGGCTTTAAACGCTACCTCGCCTCGATCGAACGCTTCGAAAAGCTCGACCGGGCTCGCGAACTCTCGCTCGCGACCGCCTACCACGACGGTGACAAGGCCTCGGGCGACCTGCTCGTGTCGTGCAACCTGCGGTTCGTCGTGAAGATCGCGGTCGGGTACTGCGGCTACGGGTTCAAGCTCAGCGAGCTCGTCGCCGAGGGCAACATCGGCTTGCTGCAGGCGGTGCGTCGCTTCGAGCCAGAGCGGGGGCTTCGGTTCATGACCTACGCATCCTACTGGGTGCGGGCGCACGTCTTGTCGTACATCCTCAAGCACTGGAGCCTGGTCGGGGTCGGCACCGGACCGATGCAGAGCAAGCTCTTCTTCCGCCTCCAGCGCGAGAAGGCCAAGCTGCTGGCACGCACTGGCTCGAGCGAGAACATCACCGCGAAGCTGGCCGAGACGTTCCAGTGCAGCGAGGACCGTATCCGCAAGATGGAGCAGCGCATCGATGGGCGCGACCTGTCGCTGGACGCCAAGGCGTACCGTGACGGCACCGTGTCGATCCTCGAGACCCTGCAGGGGACCGACGCGTCGGCCGAAACGACCCTCTCGCGCTCCGAGGTCTCCTCGTTGGTCCGCGAGCGGGTGGACGAGGCGCTCACCCGGTTCGACCAGCGTGAGCAGGTCATCGTGCGGGAGCGGCTGCTGAGCACCAAGAAGCGCACCCTCTCGGACCTCGGGCAGGAACTCGGGCTCTCCAGAGAGCGGGTTCGTCAGCTGGAGCAGCGGGTCAAGGGCAAGCTGCGCCGCACGCTCGCCGACCTGGCGCCGCGCGAGTCGTACCTCGAAGCGGCCTGAGCCACCGCGCTCGAGATTCTCCGTCGACCAACGCCCTCGGTGCTGCGCGCATCGGGGGTGTTCGTCGTTCGTCGCCGACTCGGGCCGACGACTCGGGCCGACGACTCGGGCCTATGACTCGGGCCTACGACTCGGGCAGGTCGGCCTGCAGCTCGACGGCAAGCACGGTGATGTTGTCCTTGCCGCCGCAGTCGTTGGCGAAGCGCACCGCGTCGAGCACCGCGTCCTCGATGTCCATGTCCCGGAAGAACGCCATGTCGGAGGGCTGTTCCGCATACCCGTGGAAGCCGTCGGAGCACAGGATGATCCTGTCCTCGGCGAACAAGGGGATCGGGAGCGTGTCGACCTCGACGTAGTCCTTGTGGCCCACCGCGCGCGTGATCACGTTCTTGGCGCGAGAGGTCTGGGCCTGTTCGGGCGTGATGAGGCCGTGCTTGAGCTGGTAGTTGATCAGCGTGTGGTCTTCTGTGAGCTGGGCGACCTCGCCCTGCCGGACGAGGTAGACGCGCGAGTCACCGACCTGGCCAACGATGCCCAGGTTGCCGCAGACCAGGATCACCGACGCCGTCGTGCTCATGCCCCGCTGCTCGGGGTCGAGCTCGCCCATGCTGTGGATCATGTAGCAGGCGTTTTGGATGGCACCCCGGACGAGCTGGGTCAGCTGACCGACGCGGGCGGTGGCGTCGCCGGCGGCAATCTCCCGAATGAGCCCCTCGTTGCGCTTGAGCCACTCCCAGATCAGCTCGACCGTCTCCTGGGAGGCGACCTCGCCCTTGGCTCGGCCGCCGACGCCATCGGCAACGACGAAGACCCCGAGGTCGGGATCGGCGAGGTGCGAGTCTTCGTTGTGCTCGCGGGCGAGGCCCACGTCCGTGTGGCCGAAGTAGCGGATCTGCATCCAGCGCGGACGATACCATGGCGCCGCCTCGTGAACGGGGGTTCACAGCGCACACCACGGGGGCGGCTCGGCACACACCAACGGTGCGTCGACGCCGAGCCGAAGGGCCCACGCGTGCAGCCTGAGGGGCTCGGAGGGCGGACGGGTCCCATAGACCGGATCTCCGCGCAGGGGGAGGCCGAGCGTCGCCATGTGCACCCGCGCCTGATGCCGCCGGCCGGTGACCAGCTCGATTGCAAAGACTGAAGCGTCGCTCGGCAGCGGCCAGATCCGGGACAGCGCGGGCTGGCCGGCGTCGTCCACCGTGATGTGTTGACCCCGAGGCCCGCGGGCTGCCAGCGGCCAGGTGACGGAGGCCCCCGGGCCCGACGGCCGCGCCGCGAGGGCGTGCTCGGGCCACCGCGGGAGGTCCTCGATCACCCGTACGTGCTCGGTGGCCGGGGGCGGCCAGGCATCGGCCACCCCCTGGGCGTGCGCGAGGTAGAGCTTCCACGCACCCCCGGTCAGCGCGCTGCGCCCGCGTGCCCACGCCTGCGCGGTGCGGGCAAACGCGACCACCCCCGACGTGCCCAGGTCGAGACGATGGAGCGCTCCGCCCTCGCGCGGGTCGGGGCTCGCCGACGCGCAGGCCGGGTCGAGCTCCCGCGCGGCGTCGGCCAGGGTGGGGGGATCGGAGGGACGCAGCCGCACCGTGTGCATGCCGGCAGGCTTGTGCAGGTACAAGAACGCATCATCCCGATGCAGGACGCGCACGCTCGCGGTCTGCGGGGCCGGGGTGGGCTCGGGCAGGCGGAGCTGGACGATGTCCCCGACCCGGACGGGCGTGGAGGCGACCACCGGGCGACCGGCGATCCGAATCTTCCCGTCGCGCGCGAGCGCCTTGGCCTGGCGGCGAGAAATCTCGGGCATCGCGCGCGCAATGAAGGCATCCACCCGGCTGCCCTCGTCGTGGGCGGTCACGCGGGCCTCGAGGTTCGGGGCGCGGCCGCCGACATCGTCGTGGGTCACGTCAGGACCGCCACCGGGTGAGCACGAAGGCGGAAACCGTGGTGCCGGCGGGAATCTCTGCGGTGCCTGGGGGGACCTCGACGAGCGCGTCGGCGCCACCCAGGGAGCGCACGTCTCCGGAGGTCTGGCTCTGCAGGACCGTGGCCGAACCGTCGCCGTGCAGCTGCACGCGCACCAGGTGGGCCCGACGTCCGGCCCCTGGCGCCGCGTCGCGGAGGCGGACGGTGACCTGCGGTGGGGTCAGGGGCCCACGAACGCCGAGCCGGCGCCGAATCGCAGGCCCGACGAAGAGGCAGAACGTCACCCAGGTACTGGCGGGGTTCCCCGGCAGGGCGAGCACGTGGGTGTGCTCGCGCGTGCCGAAGGCCAGCGGCTTGCCCGGTCGCAGCGCGATCCCGTGCACGCTCCAGCTGACCCCGAGCGCTTCGAAGGTGGACGCGACGAGATCGTGGTCGCCGACCGAGATCCCTCCAGTGGTGACGACGAGGTCGCAGTGCAGCGCCCGCTCGAGCGTCGCCCTCAGACCCTGTGGATCGTCGGGCGCGATGCCGCAGTCCACCGGGATGCCGCCGGCGTCGATCACCGCGGCGCTCAGGAGCAGCTCGTTGCTGCTGACGACCTTGCCTGGGGGCGGTCGCTGGCCCCGCGGGACCAGCTCGTCGCCCGTGGAGACGATGGCCACCCGCGGCCGGGGGTGCGCGCAGACCTCGGTGTTGCCCGTGGCGGCGGCGACGGCGAGATCTGCAGCGGTGAGTCGGCGCCCCGCGGTGAGCACGACGTCGCCGGCGGTGACCTCGCTGCCGCGACGACGGACCCACCGACCGGGCGTGACCTCGCCGTAGGCGGCCAGGTCGACCTCGACGCGCCGGTCGTCGGCGAGCGTGTCCTCCTGCGGGATCACCAGGTCGGCGCCCTCGGGGAGCACCGCCCCGGTCGAGATTCGGGCGGCCGCGCCCGGGGGCAGCACTGCCGCCATCGGGTGCCCCGCTGCGCTCTCGCCGACGCGGTCGAGTGTCGGTCGCGGGCCGGGGGCGAGGTCGGCCGCACGGGCCGCGAAACCATCCATGACGCTCACGTCCGCGGAGGGAAGGTCCCACTGGGCGAGCACGTCGGCGCCGAGCACCAGTCCCATGGAGGCCGCCTCCACCGGCGCGTCGGTGGGATGTGCAGGCTGGACGGCGTCGAGGACGACGGCCAGGGCGTCGCGCCACGGCAGCGAGGGGGCGCGCGTCATCGTCGCGCTCCGCCCCTGGTGGGGACGCCGGCGGTGGAGGCGGTGGAGGGCTTTCGGCGCTCGGACCTCGCGGGGCTCGTCGGGCGGGCCGGAGCCGCCGCGCTGCGCGGTGTCCGAGCGGACTGGGCGGTCGAGGGGCGGCGGTCGGCGGGGGGGGGCGCAGGCGCGGCGTCGAACCCCCGGGGTGGCGGGGCCTCGTGCGTGCCCTGCGTCTTCCCGTGGTCGACGTAGACGACGATCGTGCTGCCCGGATCGGGGTCGTGCGCGCGCGAGAAGTGGTTGATGCGAGCGAGGTCTCCGGTGCTCAGCTCGAAGCGGCGCCCGACCTTCGCGAGGGTGTCGCCGGAGCGGACCCGGTAGCCGCGGCGCTGCTTGCCGCGTCGGCGCAAGGACGCCTCGATGTGGAAGCGGGACCCTCGCACCGCGTACTCGACCTCGTTCATCTCGTGCGCGACGACGCCGGCCGATGCGGAGTCGAACGCAGAGGGCACGACGATCTGCAGGACCTGTCCTTCCTGAACACGAGCGTGCGGGTCGAGGTCGTTCCAGGCCACGACGTCCGGCCACGCCACGTCGAAGGCTCGTTCGATCGCATGGGGTGTGGATGCTCGGGTCGTCGCGAAGAACACCAGGCGATGTCCGGCCGCTGGGGTGAGATCGGGAACCGCCGCCAGGGGCGGCTCCTGGACGGCGTCGGACGCGTCGGCATGCGCTTCGGATGCCGCGCCGGGGCGGGGGACGACCAGCGTCACGTCTCCGCGCACTTCGGCGCTGTCCTCGATGCCGTTGAGTTCACGCAGCGACCGGGTGGAGGTCTTGTAGCGACGTGCGATGGCGGCGAGCGTCTCGCCGGTCTTCACCGTGTGCGTCGACTCGGCGCTCCACGCCTGCTCCAGCGCGGGGCCGGCCGCCGCGAAAGCCTTGGCCCTGTCTCGGGGGATCCGGACGGCATACGGCATGTCCACCGGCGGCGTACGGCCGCGGATCAGCTGGGCGTTGAGCTCGGTGAGGAAGCCCAGCTCCGTATCGAGCAGCTCGGCCAGCAGCGCGAGGGTGGTGGAGCGCTGCACGCGAACCTCGATCCAGTCCGCCGGCGGGAGTGGATCGATCGCGGCCGGCTGCACGCCGAAGGCTTCGGGGTTGGCCCGCACCAGCGCGGCGGCGACGATCTTGGGCACGTAGTTGGTCGTCGCGTAGGGCAGCCCGCTCTCGATCTCGCACAGGCTCCAGTAGTTGTTGGTGTTGTGCCGCTCGATCGTCGTCATCACGAGGCCGTAGCCGGCGTTGTACGCGGCCAGGGCGAGCTCCCACGAACCGAAGCGCACGCGAAGATCCTTGAGGTACAGCGCGGCGGCGAGGGTGCTCTTCTCGACGTCGAAGCGCTCGTCGACCCAGAACGTCTGGGTCAGGCCGTAGACCTGGCCGGTGCCGGCCATGAACTGCCACGCTCCCGCCGCGCCCACGCGCGAGCGGACCGTCGGGTTGAACCCGCTCTCCGCCATGGCGACCATCACCAGGGACTCCGGGACATCGGCCCGCGCGAGCACGTGCGCCATCCGGTCGGCGTAGCGCCCTGCGCGGCGCATCCACCCGCGAATCATCACCTTGCCCTTGGGATCGTCTCGGAAGTAGCGCAGGTACTCGACCGTCTTCTTGTTCCACCGCACCGGAAGGTCGGGGGCGGCGAGATCTGCCATCCAGCGCTCGGGCGGCGCGTCGATGATCGTCTTGGTGCGCTGCCCTTGCGGGAACGCGGCGCGCTCGAACCCGGCCAGCGCCTCGCGATCGGCGTGGCCGGGGTCACGCGCCCCCGGAGCCCACGCGACGTGCACGGATGCGCCGTCGGGTCGGCCGCCGCGAACGCGCCGGCGGCGGGTCTCGGAGACCGACAGGCCCCCGATCTGCACGTGATCGTCCGGATCGTCGGCGACTGCGGCCAACGCGGCGCCTGGCGGAGCGAGCAGCGTTAGCAGGGCTACCCAAACTGCGGCAAGACCTGCCCTCGAGGGGTCGGTCGGTCGCTGGAGGCGACGTCGGGGTGGGCACGCGCCCGGCGCGTTCGGGGCAGGCCGCCGCTTCGACATGCGAGCACGCTAGCAAAGCCGTCCAAAGACGACTACCTTTCGTCCATGATGCTCGGTCTGATCGGAACCTTCGGCGCCCTCGAGATCGGCGTGATCCTCCTCGTGGTTCTGTTGGTCTTTGGCCCCTCGAAGCTCCCGCAGCTCGGCGAGGGGGTGGGCAAGATGCTCCGCGGCTTCAAGAAGGAAATGAAGTCGATGGAGGAAGAGAGCGGCGACAAGGTCGCGCACAAGGGCGACGAGCCGGTCGGTGAAATCGACGTCACCCCCAAGCCCGACGTCACCCCCAAGCCCGACGTCACACCCAAGCACGACGTCGAAGCCGACAAGAAGCCGGCCTGAGTCGCCGGCGAGCGGCTCGCGGGCGACTCATGACACGGTCGGCGCCAGGCGTCTGCGGACCGCGTTCGCAAGCGTCGGATGCAGGGTGTGGTCTGCGGCCAGTTCACGCTGCTCGGCGCGGTTGAGCAGGCCCACCAGGCGCAGCGCGACCGCCAGCGGGAGCCTGGGATTGCGCAGCAGCGCGCGGCGGACTCGAGGCCGGGTGCCGAAGCGTCGCGCGTTCAACACGAGCGCGAGGACGGCCGGAGAGCTCCGCCTCGAGGTCGCGATTCGGAGGATGTCCCCTTCGGTCACGTGGGGATTTCCAAGGAGCATCGCGACGACGTCGGTGTGCGGATCGACGACGAGTCGCTCCAACACCGTGCGATCGTTCGAGCGCGCCAGCGACTTGCGCTCGCCGAGGGTCAGGGGCCGCGTCCCGGGGACCAGCGGCCGAGGCGCAGACGCGCCCGTCGGCCCCTCATCGTCGTGCTCGGTGAACAGCAGCTCCTTGCAGGCTTCGAGCCGCTGTTGATTGGCCACCGCGTAGATCTTCCGCCGGGTCTCGTAGGTGAGCGTGTCGCTCGAGGTCAGGTCGACGGCCGCGAGCAGGCTGACGTCGAAGGGTGGACCCCCGGCTCGGCCCGCGGTCGCGAGCATGTCGAGCAGCCACGCCGCTGCGTCCGGGGGGAGCGTCTCGATGATCTCCCCCAGCTTGGCCGCCCGCATGCTCCTCTCCGGCAGCGCGGCGAGCCGTCGCGCGACCGCTCGGGGGTCGTCGCCATCCGGTGGTTCCGGCAGACTCACCCCTAGAGTCTTTCATCCGACGCCGGGCAACGCCAGGCGCGGCTACTGCATGTACTGCTGGTAGAGCTTGACCAGCAGAGGGCGGGGGTCCGGGGTGCCCTCCAGCGCCAGGCTCGCGGCCACCAGGCCCACGGCGACCACGGCGAGCAGCGACACGACGAACTTGAGGACCGGGTTGGAGCGCCGCGGCCCGAACTCGTCGTCGTCGTCGAGGTCGAGGTCGGCTGCGACCGGGTCCATCGCGCCGAAGTCGGGCTTGGCGGCGGGCTTCGGCGTGATGCGTCTGGACTCGGTAGGCGGCTCGGGCGCCGGCTCGGGTGCGGGCTCGGGCTCGGGTGCCGGCTCGGGCTTGGGCGCCGGCTCGGGCTCGGGCGCCGGGGCCTCGGCCGCGGCGGGCTCGGGCTCGGGGGTGGCCGGGACGTTGTGGATCTGGGTCGGCCCCTCGTCGTCGTAGTCCGGCGGGACGGGCATGGAGAGCTCGGGTCTCGCCATGCCGATGATCGTGGACCGGGTGTCCGGCGTGGGTGCTGGCTCGGGTGCTGGCTCGGGATCCTCGGCGGCGGCGGGCTCGGGCAGCGGGTCGGGTTCGGGTGCCGGCTCTGGCTCTGGCTCTGGCTCTGGCTCGGGTGCTGGCTCGGGCTCGGGTGCCGGGTCGGGCTCGACCGGCTCTGGCGCGGGAGCCACCGGGAGCTCGGGCTCGGGCTCGGGTGCCGGGTCGGGCTCGGGCTCGGGCGTCGGGTCGGGCTCGGGTGCCGCGACCGGCTCGGGTCTTGCCTGGGCGGCGTGATAGTCCGCGGCCGAGCGAAATCCGCTGGCCATGCGCATGCCGTCTTCGACGAGCGAAGCGTCGTTGGCAGCAGCGAAGTCGAGGATCATGCGAAACGCGCACGTTGGGCACTCGAGCTGCACCAACGCCGCGATGTTCTCGTCATGAAGCTCGAAGGGCGATTCACACTCGGGGCAGGCGATGATCATCAGAAATCGAGTCCGACGGAGAAAGTGTACTGCTGCTGAAGGCCGGCGCCGTCGTTGACGGTCTGCCCATCGATGTCACCGGAGCTCGAACCTCCGGGAACGATCATGGCCTCGAAGCCCAGGCGGATGACGCTGAAGATCATGCGCATCCCTAGGTAGGGGCGGTGTCGTACGATCGTGCCGGAGTTCTTGTAGACGAACTCCGAGGAGCCCATCGTCGGGGGGCACTGATCTTGGTTGAAGTTGTCGGGGAACTCATCGCACGCAGGCGTGCTGTCGAGAACCTGCGACCGCGAGATCACGAACAGGGCCTCGTATCCGACGTAGGGCGTGAGGCTGAACGTCTTGCCGACGCCGAAGACGTGCGAGAGGCTCACGCCGGCGCTGGCGGTGGTGAGGTTGAAGTCCTTCGCGCCCAGCAGGCGCGAGAACCCGCCGCGGATCGCGATCGACGGGATCGGCAGGTGGTGAAATCCCTCGTGCAGGGCGAACTTTCCGTAGCCCCCCATCGCCCACATGCTCGAGTCGAACACGTGCGTGGCTCCGCCGCCGATCTCGAGGCCAGGCCACAGGCCCTTGCGCCCCATCAGCTGGATCGTCGGCACGACGCCGTTGGCCGCTCCGCCCGTGGGGGCCGTCCAGTAGCGCTCGCCGCTGTTGATCGTGTTGAGGGTGATGTCGGCCGAGACCGCAAAGCCGGACAGTCCCAGGGAGTCGGCGGGGTCCATTGGTTGCAAGGCCACGACCGTCCCCAGCTCGGACGAGAGGCTGCGGAACTCCGCGTCGTCCTTGGTGATGTTCCCCTGGGCATCGCTCCCCAACCGCGTGAGATCGAGGTCGTATTTGCCCGCGTGTGCGTCCTGGGCAAACGAAACAGTGGCGAGCGCTGCCGCGATGAGGACGAGGCGGGTGCGAATGGAGAGCATGCGCAGACGGGCTCCGAACCGACGATCGGCGGGCGGAGCGTAGCTTGCGCCCCAAAGCGATGTCAAGGATCGCAGTCTTGCAAACGTCCGTGATCGCTAGTGATCCACGGGCCTCGATCGCTGTTTTTCACGGTCCCCGTGTGCAGTGGTGATGCCGTTCAGCCCGCTGTAACCCGCCAACGCAGCGTCGTTCCCCGCGCCGACCACATGGCCCCCAAGGCGCTCCGGTTGCCCTCTGCTTCCTCTAGCTGGGGTTTGACGACCAGCGAGACGCCGTCCGTTTCGCGGGCCCGCGCGTGCAGTGAGCCCTCGAAGAAGACGGCGAGCACGATGCGATGATGATGGGTGCCGGCGTGGGTCGGAAAACGATCGACCAAGAGGAGATCCACGGACGAAGGTGGGTGCAGGTCGGAGCCGGACGCATCACCGTCTTTGTTCAGGCGCATCGCAAACGACCACGCCGCCGGATCGAGCAGGGGTGCGGGGTCCAGCCACGGCCTCCGGTCCTCGAGTTCGATGACGACCGTGAAGGCGGTCTGGCGGAGGTAGCGGTCGGTCCAGGCGTCGACGGGGATGCCCTTGGGTGCCTGGGCGACGGCAGAGGCGACCAGCGACGCGTCCCACAGGGTCGCGTGCACCGTGACGCCCTCGGCAGGGATGGACTGACGCGACCAATCGGTCTCGACGCGCCCGACGTGGTTGGGGGCGACCCCGATCGCCGATGGGTGCACCGTCGCGGCCGCGCATCCCGTCGCCGTCAGCCCCGCCACGAGCGCCGCGCGGACGATCAACTGCATCGGGCGGCTCCCGCGAACATCAAGCCGACGGCGGCGGAGTCGGCCAGCCAGGCCACCCGCGCGGGCAAGATGATGGTGCGGCCCCCGCTGGCCTGCAGGACCAGCTCGACGCGCTCGCCCGCGACGCGGGCTTTGGCGCCGACCAGCTTCACGCCGCCGGCCGAGAGGTTGTCGATGGCGACCTCGTCACTTCGGAAGCCGCGTCCGTCGGCGACCCGCAACGTAGCCGGGATGCGCAGCTTGAACCGATGGAACGCCCGGCCCAGACCACGCTGCTGCTCGGAGGTGCACAGCAGCCCCTCCAGCTCCTCGTAGCGACGCGCTTGCTCGTCGCGCAGGCTGCCGCCGGCCAGATCGTGAGTCCGGAATCGACGGTACTCGAGGATGTCGCGGAGCAGATCACCGGGGTAGGGCGTGCCGTCTGGCTGCAGGGGTCCGGCGTCGTCGAGCGCGCGGACGTGTCCCAGGCCCGCGCAGGCCTGGGGCCGTTCGGGGGCCGAGATCACCTCCGGAGGCGGATCGCACGCCGTGGTCCCCGCCGGGCTGGTCGGGACGGGGAGCTGCCACGCGGTCGACGCGGGCCCATTGGCGGCCTGAACCCCCTCGTCGGACGCGAGAAGGGAGACGGTCGGGCTGAGGTCAAACGCGGTACTCATGGGGTCGACTCCTGGCGGCGTAGGGCGCATTGCCCCCCTTCGGGGACACTGCTAGCGTGCCCGCACTGCGACGACGCATGCGGTACCCGCACCCTCTGCATCGGCACCCCTAGACGCAAGTGAAGCCCTCGCCCCACCGTGCAGGCGGTCCACTTCGGGACGGCGCCTTCTCCTTTCGGCGGAGCGCAGAGCGGCCGCTGCTGTGGTTGCTCCTGCTGATGAGCCCCGCTGCGTTCCTGCTCGCCGTGCCGCCCGAGGAATCCTTGGAGATGGCGTGGGCGGGCCGCGTCGGTCTGGGCGCGCTGCTGCTGCTCATCGGGTCTTGGGCCATCGCCGGCTTCTCCGGCTACGAACGCTTCGTCGGCTGGCGCATCGTCATGCGGGTGGCCGCGCCCAGCTCCGGCCTGACCAAGGCCACCCTCCTCACGCTCGCGGGCGCGGGCGCGGGCGCGCTCTTGATGCTGCTGGGCTTTCGCAGCGCGGCGGTCGCAGCGGTCGTCGCCGTGTGCACCCTGGTCGGGATCTTCTGCATCCTTTGGCGGTGGTTCTCGGTCTCGGCCGCGCTGAGCATCGTGGGGATCGCCTTCGGCGTCGCGGCGCTCATCGTGGTGCAGTCGGTGGCCACCGGGTTTCAGCACGAGTTCGAGCGCAGGGTGCTGGGGGTGTACGCCCACATCAACGTCACGCGTCCCTATGGGATCTCGGAGTACCGACGGTTCGAGTCGTACCTGCGAACCGTGGACGGGGTGGAGGGGGCCAGCCCCTTCGTCTACTACGCGATGGCGCTGGCGCCCGTGGTCGAGCCGGGGACGTCGATGGGCGAGCTTCGTCGCGCGACGGCGCTGGTCAAGGGCATCGAGCCCAACACCGCCCACGAGGTCATCGATCTTCGGGCCCACCTCGCCTCGGAGATGGACTCGCCGCCCCCGATCACCGCGTTGACGACGGACCTCTCCCTCCAGCCCATGCCCGACCGGGACGATGACCGCTTGCCGGCGGTGATCGCCGAAACCCCGGATCCGCGGGGCGAGGACTGGTACCCGGACGCGGTCGCGCAGTGGCGGGATCTACCCCCCGAGAAGAAGTTCGGGCGTCGCCGGGCGCAGAACGACGACGAGCAGTGGCCCGAGGAGTTCGAGGTCGCCGACAACGCCCAAGGCGGGGCCGAGGCGCTGCCGAGCATGTTCGTCGGCTACTCGTTGGCGCGAGAGCTGGAGCTGAAGGTCGGCTCGGTGGTGATGCTCGTCGACCCCGGCGCCAGCTTCGATCACACCCAGGCGCCGGAGTTCCGCCGCTACCGGATCGAAGGCATCTTCCGGGCGGGGTTCCAAGAGTACGACGACCACCTGGTCTACGTGCACATCGCCGAGCTTCAGTACTTCAAGTACCGCGGAAAGGACATCGTCTCGGGCATCGACCTGCGTCTGACCGATCCCTACGACGCTCCCGACGTCGAGGAGGTGCTTCGCGAAACGATCGGCGCGGACGAGTACACCATCCTCGAGTGGCAGAAGCTCAACGCCAACCTGTTCCAGTCGATCCGCACCCAGAAGACGATCCTCACCATCATCTTGAGCCTGGTCGGCACCGTGGCAGGCTTCAACGTGCTCGCGGCGCTGTGGACGATGGTCATCCGGCGCAACGCCGAGATCGCGATCATCATGTCGATGGGCGCCTCCGAGGGCGGCGTCGCCCGGTCGTTCCAGTTCTCGGGCATGACGCTCGGGGCGGTGGGGAGCCTGGCGGGGGTGCTGTACGGCCTGGTGCTGTGCGGGTTGGTGCACCTGTACGGCTACTCGCTCGATCCCGAGGTCTACTTCATCGAGGAGCTGCCCGTTGAGCTCAGCCTCGTGCAGATCGGGGTTGTCGTCGCATTGACGATGACGATCTCGTTCGTCGCCACCATTCCTCCTTCGCTGCGCGCGGCCAAGCTGCGACCGGTCGAGGGGCTTCGCTACGAGTAGGGACGCACGCGATGGCCAGCTCCCGTCTCTCGCTCATCGTCATGATGGCGCGCCGGCTCGCGCTGCGGACCACGCCCACGCCCCGGGGCGTGGTGCGCTGGACGTGGGGGACGCTGCTGTTGACGGCGATGGGTGTCGCCGGTGTGCTGAGCGGTTCGAGCCATCTGGCCTTCGTCGTCGCCACCGGCTTCGGAAGCATGGGCCTGCTCGTCGGGCTCGCGCTGTGCCTCTTTCCCACCGCGATGGCGGTCTCCGTCATCGGTATCGCGCTGTCGTGCGCGAGCTTGATGACGGTGCTCGGGGTGACCTCGGGCTTCGAAGCCGAGATCGTCCGGTCCGTCGCTCGCTTCAACGGCCATGTCCTGCTCACCAAGTACGGCCTGGATTTTCGCGAATACGGTGAGGTGTCGGATCGACTGCTCGCCGACCCGCGGATCAAGGCCGCCTCGCCGTTCGCGTTCTCCATGGTGGCGGTCGTTCGGGTGGCGGAGCCTGGCGAGGAGGGCCCTGGCCCCTCGGTGGTGGTGGGCAAGGGCATCGACCCGAAGCGCGCTGCGACCATGGAGGGGCTGACGGACGCGTTCGAGCGCGGCAGCCTCGACGCGCTGCGACCCGGCGGGTCCTTGGTGACCCCGGGCATCGTGCTGGGGGACGCGCTCGCCCGCGAGCTGACCGTCGAGGTCGGGTCGAGGGTCCGCGTGGTGGTGCCCGCCGAGCTCGATGGATCCCAAGAGCTCGTCGCACGCGAGCCGCGGCACGCCGAGTTCGAGGTCCTCGACCTGATTCACACCGGGACCTCCGAGCTCGACCGCAACATGGCGCTGATGCACCTGACCGCGGCGCAGGCCCTGTTCTTCCGCGATGGCCGGGTGACGGGGATCGAGTTCCAGCTCACCGATCCGCGGTTGGCCACCCCGGTGGCCGCTGACATCGAGTCGATCCTGGGCTACCCATACCGCACGTCGACCTGGGAGGAGACCAACGCTCCGCTGCTGGTCAGCCTTCGACAGGTCCGCATCGCCGTCGTGGTGATCCTCGGCCTGATGAGCGTTGTGGCGTCCTCGAGCTTGG
The DNA here is from genome assembly GCA_963761755.1 of uncultured bacterium. GTDB lineage: Bacteria > Myxococcota_A > Polyangia > Nannocystales > Nannocystaceae > CAJXVA01. The sequence goes on along the minus strand of CAVXIC010000007.1, from coordinate 749,728 downwards.
TTGCGAGCCTGCTGCTGATCGTTCGTCGCAAGCGCCACGACATCGGCGTGCTGATGGCGGTCGGCAGCGATCGGATGCTGGTGTTCGTGGTGTTCGAGTCGATCGGCGTCGCCGCGGGGCTGGCGGGGTCGATGCTCGGGCTGCTGCTCGGCGGTCTGTATGGCGTGGTGATCGAGGCCTACCAGTACCCGCTGGTCGGTGACGTCTACCCGGTGGACCACGTGCCGGTGGACGTGGGGGTGCTCGACGCGCTGATGCCCGCGGTCGTGGCGATCGTGCTGTGCGCGGCCGCGTCCGGCCCGGTGGCGGTCCGGGCATCCAAGACGCGGCTGCTCTCGGCGCTGGGCCGCTGAGGACTCAGCCGTCGGCGGTGTCGTCGGCGGGAATCTCCAGCTCGGTGATCTTCTTCTGCGCCACCGTCTTGGAGTACTGCGAGCAGCAGTCGCGCTGGATGTACGCCGACCACTGGTCCAGCGCATGCTTGACGTCGTCCTTGCCCTCGTAGACCAGCGCGGCCCCTGCAAAGGCCATCTTGTCGGACTGGTTGATCGTCTGCGCCTTCATGTAGTGGCGCAGGGCGTCGTCGAGCTTCTCCTGCGCGCGCAGGGCGTCGCCCAGGTGGGTGTGCACGCCGGTCTTCGCCCCGTCCTGAACCTTGGGGTCGAGCTCGACCACCTCGCTGAGGACCTTCTCCGCCTCGGCGGGCTTCTTGGCTTCGATCATCGCGATGCCCAGCGACAGGCCGTAGTCCGAGTTCTCGGCGTCCAGCGCCCATGCCTTGGCGTACGCGTCCGCGGCCTCGGCGAAGCGATCGCTGAACCGCAGCGTTTCGCCGAGCAGGTAGTGGGTGTGTGCGTCGTCGGGGCTGGCCGCCGCCGCCTTCTGGAGCAGCACCTCGGCGTCCTCGTACTTGCCCTCGGCGAAGTGCGCCTTGCCCAGCAGCGCGGTGGCGCGGGCGTGATCGGGGCGCTCCTCGAGCAGGCGCGTGAGCAGCTGCGCCGCTTCGGCGGGCTTGTTGCTGCGGATGCGAGCGTCCGCATCTTCGAGCTCGCGCGTGAACTTGGCGTCCTTCTCCTCTTGGGTTGGTTCCCGAGGGTTGTCACAACCCATCACGGGCGCGGAGAGCAGGGCGGCGAGAGCGACGAGGGCGAGTCGGTGCATGGCCTCGCAAGGGCGTATCACGCGCTCGTTCAGCGTGTCCACACCCGGTCTGCAAGGGCTGCTAAGCTCTTCCCGTGACGCGGGAGAGGATGCGGTCGCGGGCGGTGACGGGCGCCCACGAGGCCATCGGTGCGGTGGGGTCCGTCCTGCGTCGCGAGGCGAAGGCGGCGCTGGCGCGCTGGGCTCTGCACAAGCGCCGTACCCCGACGTCCACGCCGTGGACCTCGCGCGACGAGGCGACCCACCCCTGGGATGGACGCAAGCGGTTCGCCGAGGACTACACGTTCATCGCGGTGCAGTCGGGCTTGGGGCTGCTGGTGCGGTTGGAGTGGCTGCCCGGACGAGGCACCCATCGGCTCTGGCTCGCCATCCTTCGCGACGGCGGGACCTGGGTCCTGGGCGAGGCTGGCCAGGCGCTCGTGCGAGAGGCCGGCACCGACCGCTGGCGGGCGGGCGGGCTGGAACTCGACTGCGTGAAGCCGCTGTCCACGTGGCGGATTCGCTTCGAGGGTCGACTGCGGCTGCACGGCACCACCACCACCGCGACGGGCCGGATCGACCTCACGTTCGGGGCCGACGACCTTCCGTTCTCGCCCGGTGCGGACGACGATCCCGAGCTGGTCGCGCGCCGCATCGGCGAGGCGGTCTGGGATCGCAAGCTGCTGCAGGCGGTGCGACGCGACCACAGCCGCGGGTATGTGCAGACCGGGACGCTCACCGGCACCGTGGCCGTCGCCGACATGCTCGTTCCCGTCCGCGCCGCGGCAGCCCGACAGCACACCTGGGGCGTTCGCGACTGGGGCGCCCCGGACACCGCCTTTCAGTGCTTCGTGGCGTGGAACGACGGGCGCCGAGCCCTCGTCCACCGGGCGGTGTTTCCCTTCGTCACGCTCGAAGGCGGTTATCTGCGCGCTCCGGGAGCGGCTCGCGAACTCGTGCGAGGCCTTGGCGTGTCCGCCGAGACCCAAATCGAGGGCGCGCCCGCCCACGTCGATCTCTCGCTGCAGATGGCGTCGCTGCCGCGGGCTTTGGGCGTCCCGCTGGCCAACGTCGGCGAGGTCAGCTTCGGGGTCGATGGACGAGGCGAGTTCTCGTTCGCGCTGTGTCGGGTGGGGGATGGCGACGGCTGGGGCCTGTGGGCAGGCCAGCGGCGCACCCTGCGTCGCCCGTTCGCGCCTCGGTGACAAAGTCTGAGCGTTCTCTCCGGGGACAACGGGGGTAGAGTCCGCCGGTGCTCATCCGACATCGCACACATGTCTCCGGCGCGCTCCTCGCCCTCGTCCTCGCCTGCGCGAGCGACGATGGCACACCGTCGGACACGGAGGCCGGCGGCTCGACCGAGTCGTCGGGCGAAGCCGGCTCATCGATGACCACGGCACCCGCGACGACGGGGGCCGCGACGGGAGGCTCCGGTCCGTCGAGCGGCGGCAGCAGCAGCTCCAGCGGTTCGACCACGGACGTCGCGGACGCCAGCGAGGGAACGACCGGCACCGACACCGACGCGCGGGTCGACGGAGCGCCGCTGTACGACGCCGCGGTCTCGGTGACCGTGGACCTGCCCGGTCTGGGCGATCCTGCGGACATCTATCGGCCCGATGCAGACGGGGCGTTTCCGGTGGCCTTGATGCTCCAGGGCGCGAACGTCGACAAGCAGTACTACGCCGGGATCGCCGGTCGGGTCGCGCGCTACGGCTTCGTGGTCGTCGTGCCAAACCACGAGAGCAGCAGCGTCGCGGGGACCGGGTTGTTCATGGAGCAGAGCGTCATCGTCGACGCGCTCGAGGCGATCGAGACCCTGGGCAATGACGCGTCCTCGGAGCTGTCCGGCCGGGTCGATGCCAGCCTCGCGGGCTTGCTGGGCCACTCCTACGGGGGGGTCGTGGGGGTGTCTGCGCTCACCGGCCAGTGCACCTTCCCGTTCTGCACGCCACCGTTTGCGCTGCCGGGGTCCGTGAAGGCCGGCGCGTTCTACGGGACGAACATGCGCTCGCCTCTGGGCGGAGCGATCGCGCCTCTGAACAACGATGGTCTGGGTGTGGGGCTGATTCAGGGCACGGCCGACTCGGCTGCGGCCCCGGCCGATGGCCTCGAGACCTTCCTCGCGCTGCAGAGCCCGCCGGCGGCGTACGTCTCGGTGCTGGGCGCCAATCACTACGGAAACTGCGACGTGGACGATCCTCCCGGAGCGGCGGCGGAGAACGCCGAGCCCACCCTCGATCAGGCGGTCGCCGTCGAGACCGTGGGTCGGTTCTCGGGCTTGTTCCTGCGGGCGTGGGTGCTCGGCGACGCGGACGCGGCGGCCTACCTGGCCGCTCCCGATGACCCCAACGCGATCGTGATGCTGGAGGAGTGATGCTGATGCTTCGAGACCGTTCAACCCGCATCGTGCCCGCGCTCGCCCACCTCGGATGCTCGGCGCTCCTTCTCGTTGGTGGCTGCGCCGCAGACGGTGCCGCCGACACCGACCTGGGCGCCTCGGGCTCCAGCGAGGTGTCCTCGGGGACGTCGCCGGAGCCGACCAGTGCCGCGTCGACATCCGACGCGACCGCGACCCCGGGCACCACCACGACATCGACGGACGCCCCGAGCAGCGGGGAGACGACCGCGACCTCGGGCGAGGCATCCGACGCCGACTCGGGCACCACCTCCGGCGCGCTGTCCGAGGATCCCGATCTTCCCGGGGATCACACGTGGACGTCGGCGACGACCGAGATCGTCGTCGAGGGACAGGCTCTGCCCACGACCGTCTACGTTCCGGACGGGGACGGACCGTTTCCCGTGCTCGCCTTCGTCCACGGCTTCCAGCTCACGCCGGCGAACTACGCGAGCTATGGCGCGCACTTCGCATCGTGGGGCTACGTCGTCGTGATGCCGGAGCTTCCCGGAGCACCCTTCGACGCACCCACCTACGTCGAGTCTCGGGACTGGTTCATCGGGGTGCTCGATTGGATCGAGGGCGAGGGGAACGCCGCGTCGGGGCCGCTGGCGGGTCGGGCCGACGTGTCGCTGCTCGCGGTGGGTGGACACTCCCGCGGCGGCAAGGTGGCCCTGTTGACGGCGGTCTCCGACCCACGGCCTTCGGTCGTCCTGGGCATCGATCCGATCGACACCTACGGAGGGCCCGGCGCTTCGGCGTCGCCGCAGAACCCCTCGGTGACCCCCGAACTCATGCCGATGATCGACGCTCGGCTCATGTTGATCGGCGAGACCACCAACGCCGTCGCGGGCAGCTTCGGATCCGCGTGCGCACCGGCCGAGAACAACTTCGCGCAGTACTTCATGCACGCGACGAGCCCGGCCATGGAGCTCGAGTTCGTCGGGGCCAACCATATGTCGTTCCTCGACAGCCCCAACTGCGGACTCCCGTGCGCTGCGTGCCCCGCGGGCACCGACGTCCCGTCGATGACGCTGTTGATGACGCGCGGCTACGGCGTCGCCTTCTTGCAGGCCTACCTCCTGCAGGAGGCCGCCTTCGAGCCCTGGCTGGTGGGCGACCCCATGCAGGCCGACGTCGACGCAGGGCTGGTGATCACCAACACCGCGAACGGATTCTGAGGCATCGCAAGCCGAACGCGGGCTGCGAGTCTTTGAAGGGGCCTTTCGAAAAGGCCCCTCGCTCCCGATCCGCCGCGCCGGGTTTCGCCACGGGCTGCTAGAGTCGGTGGCCATGGATACTCGCCCCTCCACGTTGGGCCTGCGGCACCTGGCGCTCTGGGTGCGCGCGGACGTCTTCGACGCCACCGTGCGCTTCTACACCGAAGGGCTGGGCCTGAGCGTCGACTGGCACCCCGACGCCGACAACATCTACCTCAGCTCCGGCGGGGACAACGTCGCGCTCCACCGGGTGGTCCCGCCCCGCGAGGTCAGCCACGAGCGATCCCCGCTCGATCATCTGGGGTTCGCGATGCGCACCGCCGACGAGGTGAAGTCCTGGCACGCGTTCTTGGAGCCGCGGGCGGAGGAGCTTCAGATCGAGATCCTCAACGCACCCAAGCTTCACCGCGATGGCGCGACGTCGTTCTACCTGCGTGACCCTGGGGGACACCAGGTGCAGATGCTGCACGTGCCGTCGATTCGGCCCTAGAGTTCGCAGTGGGGTTGGCGGTAGCGTTGGCCGCAGAGTCGGCCGTGGGCCTCGATCAGGCTCGAGGGCGCCGAGACGGTCCAGACGGTCCGCCGGGCGAGGCGCCGACCCGCGGGGGCAATCGCTCCGCGGTCATCGACATCCACGTCTCGGCGTCTCGTGGCGAGACGAAGGTGCGCAGGGGTGCGCCTTGATGCTGGGCGACGACGTCTGCGGCGGTGCGAACGACGGACGAGTTGGCGATGAAGGCGATGCGCTCCACGCCGTACCCCCTCGACCGTTCCAGCCACGTTCGTGCGACCTCGACGCAGCTTGCCTCGTATCCCGCGACGTTGCGGAGATCGATGAGCACATGTTCGGGCATGCCACGACCACCGGGAAAGGGCGCGAGCGCCTCCTCGACCATCGTGAGCGTGACGAACCCTGCGCCTTCGATGCGGAGCACGCCGTCGCGAATCCGCAGGTCGACGGCCGAGGGGAGATCGGAGAAGTGGCGTTGGGGCTTCGACAATTTGGATGCGGTCGCGTTGGGGGTGGGGACCTCGAGGCTATCGCGAACGGGGTGCCATCTGACCGGGTGCGCCACAGTCCTGGGCGCGGTGGTCTCCGTTCCTCCTTACGCTACCGGATCCCCAGGGAGGATCACAATGGTCTCGACGTCGCCTGACCCAATCGCCGTTCAGCGGCCACGAAAAACGGCGGCTCCCTAGCCGGGAGTCGCCGCTGCCGAGGCCGAGGTCGGGCGCCGCTCAGCCGCTGGTCGCGCTGTCGGTCCCGCTGTCGGTGTCGGAGTCGCCGCCGGTGGTGACGGTGCCGCCCATGTCCGTTCCCATCAGGATCCCTTCGCACTCGTCCACGATGCAGGTGATCCGGATCTGGATGAGGCGCCCATCGCCCGGCGGGTCGAACGTGAAGGGCTGGGGACCCGTCGCGTCGGGGTCGCCGTCGACCTGCCCCGAGCTCCCATTGGCCGTGTAGTCGATGACGACGGTGTCGACGCGCAGGCCGTCGAGCGAGCGGTTGGCGTCGGGCACGATGACCTTGGCGCTGGTGAGTTGGTCGACGTCGACGCTGCTATCGAGCAAGATCGCGCCGGTGCCCTGCGCGGCCCGAACGTCGAAGCTCTCGACGACCGAGGAGTCCAGGCTGGGAAGCTGCAGCTCGTCTTCGTCGAGCAGCACGAAGGTCAACTCGATGCTCGCGGGGGTGGGAAAGAGGCCCACGTCGACGTCTTGCGACGATCCGCCGATCACTTCGATCGTGCCGGGTTCGGCCGGTGCAGTCAGGTTGTCGCGGATCGTGATGTCCTCGGCGTCGATGCCCTCGACCACGAAGTCGTTGTACTTGCGGGCGGGGACGCCCGAGATGACCACCTGTCCGTCGTCGCTGCACGGCTGGGACTCCTGCTCGTCGCCGAAGCTGACGCGGATGGTCTCGACCCCCTCGTTGGCACAGGAGCTGCCTCCGATGCCGAACTCGTAGTTGATCGTGAGCGTGCCGGATCCGGGGTCGTTGTTACAGCCAGCGGGGCCGAGCAGGGCCGCCGCGGCAGCGAGGGGAGCGAGCGCCGAGAGTTTGGTGAGAGAGACCATGGTTTCTTCGTCCGTAGATGCAGGTGAGCGCCGCAACGGTACGGGGCTGGGGAGCGACCGTCGAGGGGCTAGGCCACTTCAGACGCACGCGCAGCTGCGGGTGTTCACGTCAGTTTCTTGGCTCTGAGTAGCATGTGTGCCTACATCCTGGGGACAGGAGTCGGCCTCGACATGACCTCTCTTCGTGCCATCTCGACCTTTGCTGTTCTCATCGGGCTCTGGGCACCGTCTGCCGGTGCGTCGGAGGGGATCCACGACCATGACGCGCCACCGACGGCGGCCGAGTTGGACGCGGCACCGCTCTCGCTGCGCGGCACCCGGGGGGCGCCGCATCCCGATTGCTCCAACAACGTCCCGATGTGGACCCACGAGGTTCAGCCCGGCGAGCACCTCGGGCGGATCGCGGGCCGGTACGGCGTCCGGCGGGCCGAGCTCGTCGCGCTCAACGGTTTGGCCGATCCCAACCTCATTCGCATTGGGCAGACCCTGCGCGTGTGCCCGGAGATCGCGCCCCGCCAGCGCAAGACCGTGACGCACGTCGTCGCCTCCGGAGAGTCGCTGACCTCCATCGCGGCCGGCTACGCGGTGACCATCCCCGAGCTCCTCGACCGCAGCGGGGTGAGGGTGTCGAACCTCAACCACGTGCGCGTGGGTCAGTCGTTCACGTTTTGGATCGACGACGGCATCGTCGAGGCGTTCCGTCCCCCCCTGCCCAAGAAGAGCCGCAAGGGGGGCCGAGGACGCACGCGTTCCCGGGTCGACGTGCAGCTCGAGGCGGGCAACCATGTGCACATCAAGCGGCCCTACCTGGCGTTCGGGACCGACAAGACCATCCGGCTGCTCGAGCGCGCGGTCGGGCAGTACAAGCAGCGCCACGCCAAGAGTCCCAAGGTGCTCATCGGGAACATCTCCAAGCGGGGCGGCGGCAAGCTCGAGCCGCATCTGTCGCATCGGCAGGGCGTGGACATCGACGTCGGCTACGTGCTCAAGGGCAGCGAGCTGACCAATACACGGTTCTCCGGGGTCAACCAGGAGAACTTCGACGCCGCCCGGACCTGGACGCTGGTCAAGTCGTTCCTGGACACCGACGAGGTCCGCTACATCTTCATGGACTACGCGCTGCAAGAGACGCTCTACGAGTACGCGAAGTCCAAGGGGACCTCCGAAGACGAGCTCGACGAGCTGTTCCAGTATCCGCGGGGACGCGGGCACTCGCACGGCATCATCCGCCACTGGCGGAGCCATCGGAACCACTTCCACGTGCGCTTCCGGTCTTGACGCGCGGACCCGGGCGAACGCTCACTCGTCGAGCTCGAGGATCAGTCGGCGCGTGCCGTCGGCGTCGGTGGGCCCCTCGTGCACCCGCATGCCCTCGCGGGCCGCGGCCGCTTGGACCGCGTGTGCGGCGGTGCTCTGGTGCAGGGCCGGCACGAGCGAGCGTTCGAGCGCGTCGCGATCGAGCTCGCCGCACACCAGGACGAGCTGCCCCTGCTCGACGACGAAGCCGAAGTCTTCCACCGAATCGTGGACGCCGGCCGGCAGCCGGAGATCGACGGGATCTCCCATGCATTCGAGGCTGCCCTCGAGCCGCACCCGACGCCGGGGCCGCTGGTAGGGGAGTCCATGGGCGGACAGCGCTGCCTCGACACCGTCGAGCGTGACCCCCCGAACCTCGATGCGAACATAGCGGCTCATGACGTGCTCTTCGCCGGCCGGTGGGGCTGGGCCTCGGCGCAGATCGGGCAGGGGGTGTCGTCGCGGCGCAGCGCCAGCAGCCATCCGCAGCGGTGGCATGGCCCGGATTCGACCGCCGCGGTCGCCTCTGCGGCGAGGGTCGGATCGAGCGCGATCCCGTAATGTCCGAAGAGATCTGCGGTCTCCCCCGCGTCAGGGCCGGCGCCGGGGTGCCCAAGGGAGCCGAATCGGTCCTTTCGGGACGGCATGACTCCCCGACCATACGCCAGGGTTGCCTCCGGTGATGTACATCGGCGAAACTTTGATCGCGAAAGGTAGCCGCGCTCTCTCGGCTCGACCCGCGTGACGGACGACTCCACGACCAAGAACCGGCGCCGCGCTCCGCGCGTACCCCTGAGCGTCGCCTTCTCCGAGGCCGACCCGCGCACGACGACGCCGGTCAGTGATCTCTCGCAGACCGGCGTCTTCGTCCACACCGAGGAGCAGCTGCCGCTGGGTTCGGTCATCGACATTCGTTTCACCGTGTTCCCCGAGGAGCCGGTGTTGTTCGAAGGGCGCGGCACAGTCGTGCGCCACTGCGACGACCCCAAGGGCATGGGGGTCGAGTTCCTGGACCTGACCCACGGCGCGCGAGAGGTCCTGCGCGAGATCCAGATCCGGCACGAAGCGCAGAAGACGGCCTCGACCCTGACGCGCTCGCACCCCGACCTTCGCACCCACGGCCTCGTCGCCCGGTTGGCGAGTCGAGCCGCAGACGAAGACGGCTCGGGGACCTGAGCTTCACCCCGACCCAAGGGTTCCGGAAGGACCCCACACCCCAAGGGGGGTCCTTCCGAAGTCCGGCACGGACTCAGACACGAGGGACTAGGTCGCCGGAAGGTTGCGCACGGCGTGCTCGAGCAGGGCGACGCCGAAGCCGGTGCCGCGCCCCTTGAGGAACGACGGGCCGGCGAGATCGACGTGGCACCAGCGGCGCTTGTTGGCGCCGGGGGCATCCTCGATGTGGTTGTAGAGGAACTGCGCCGCACAGGAGGTCTGCGCGTTCATGCGGTTGGCCACCGAGTTCTTCATGTCGGCGATCTTGCTGCTGAACTCGGCGGCGAGCAGCTCGGGGGCGAACAGCAGGGGGTGCACGAGGTCGCCGGTGATGCGCCCCGCGTCGACGACCGAGCGCTCCAGGTCGGGATCGTTGCTGACGATGGCCGCGTGCACGGACCCCGTCGCGACCATCTGGGCGCCGGTGAGCGTTGCGGCGTCGAAGACGACGTCGGCGCCGAGCTCTCGGGCGGCCCAGCTGAGGCCGTCCATCAGCAGCAGGCGTCCCTCGGCGTCGGTGTTGTTGATCTCGACGGTCTTGCCCGAGTGCGCGGTGAGGACGTCGTCGGGCAAGAAGCTGCTTGCGTCGACCGCGTTCTCGGCGATGCACAGGATCAACGAGAGTCGTCCCTCGTACCCTTGATGCGCCAGGACTCGGAAGGCGCCGAGGACCGCCGCGGAGCCGCCCATATCGCCCTTCATGCCTTCGATCCCGCCGCGGGGCTTGAGGTGCAGCCCGCCGGTGTCGAAGGTGACGCCCTTGCCGACCAGGGCGACGTGCGTCCCCTCGGCCTTGGGGTTGAGCTCGGCGACGATCATGCGTGGCTCGGTGCTCGCGCCACGTCCGACGGCATGGATGCCGCCCAGGCCCTTGTCGAGCAGCGCCTTGCCCTTGATCTCGGTGACCTTCACGCCCTTGATCGCGCTGAGGATCGCCTTGGCGCGGGTGCCGTAGTTCTCCGGGTTGAGGTCGGTCGGCGGCGTGTCGACCAGCTCGGCGCTGTCGCGGGCGCACTCGATGAGCATCTGGATGTGCGCGTCGATCTCCAGCTCGTCTCCAGCGACGGTCATCGCGGCCAGCTGGACCTTGGCCTTGCTGGGCTTGGACTTGCGGGTGAACTGCGGCAGCGCGCGCCCGACCGCGTTGCTGGCCGCGAGCAGGTGGGCGGCGTCGTCGAGCACCAGCAGGACGCCCACTTTGCCGCTCCCCAGGTTCACCCCGCTGAGCACGTGGCGAATGCTGTCGGCGCGCGAGGGGCTGTTGTAGCGGGACAGCTCGTCGGGCAGGACGCCCACGGTGATGCGCGCGGGGGCATTGGCCTTGGATCCGGGCGGCTTGAACAGAGAGGATGCGCTGGCGCCCCGTCGTCCGGGCGAAGCCTCGGCCGCGAGCGCGACCGCGTAGTCGGCCATGCGCTTGCCAAGCGCTTTGGAGAGCTTGGCCTTGTCGGCCTTGCGCTTGAAGGTGCCGGCGGGTGCGACGACGACGAGGTGCTTGAGGCCGCGCTGCAGGGCGCGAACGGTGGCTGCATAGGAGAGGGGGAGCACGGGGGGCAGTATGCCTCAGCATGCCCCCCGCGGTCACATCGCCGCGGGGCGTGTTCGGTGCGCTGCCCACCGTCGCAAGTCGTCGATCGACTCGGACCGGGTGACGCTCAGCGGGACGGTGTCGGCCATCGCCTGCCGCAGATCGGCCGCGCTCAGTGGCCGCCGGTCTGCGAACGCGTGCAGCCGGGCCTCGGTGACCGCCGCCTCGAGTTCGGCGCCCGAGTAGCCCTCGGCTGCCTCGGCGATGGCGGTGAACGCTTCGAGCGGGTCGGACATGGGGGGGATGGCCCCGATGCGGCGCACGGGCTCGTCCTGCAGGTGGATGCGCAGGATGTCGGCGCGGGCCGAGGCATCGGGCAGGTCGAAGAAGAAGATCTCGTCGAGACGGCCTCGACGCAGCAGCTCGGGCGGCAGTCCCTGCACGTCATTGGCGGTGGCGACCACGAACACCGGACGCGCCCGCTCGGCCAGCCAGGTCAGCAGTCCGCCCATGACCCGCGACGATGTACCGCCATCGGCCCGCGCGCCCGAGGTGCCCGAGAAGCCCTTGTCGATCTCGTCGATCCACAGCACCACCGGGGCCATCGCGTCCAGCGAGGACAGCACGCGGCGCAGGTTGGCCTCGCTCTGTCCGACCGTGCCGCCGAACAGACGCCCGGGGTCCAGACGGAACAGCGGCAGGCCCAGCGTGTCGGCGCACGTCCTGGCGGCGAGGCTCTTTCCGCAGCCTTGCACACCCAGCAGCAGCGCCCCGCGCGGGGCGAGGATGCCCGCGGCCTCCGCTTCGGGCAGCAGGGCGAGCGACCGCTGCCGGATCCAGCGCTTGAAGGCCTCGTAGCCGCCGAGGCTGTCCGGCGACACAGGGTGGGCCGGCTCGAGCAGACCGCCGGTGGGGACCAAGGTCGGCTTGTGCTCGGTGATGAACTCCACGAGCCGATCCGGAGCGATGCCGACGTCGAGGATCGCCTCGGCGACGAGGCGCTCGACGCTGGGCATGCCCAACCCCAACAGCGCGCGGGCCAGCGCGGGGCCGTGCTCCTCGAACACGTCTTGGGCGCCCCGATGCCGGGGCTCGAGGGCCGTGCCGATGTCGGCCAACGCGTGCTCGAGGGCGGCGCGGTCGGGCGGCTGCAGGTCGATGCTCCAGGCCTCTGGAGGCGGGGTCCACGTCGCCGTGTCCGGCGGCTGCACGATGAACCATGTGGGACCGCGGGGGTGCTGGCTCGCCTCTCGAAGCTTGCGCGCGACCGAGGGGTCGGCGAGGGCCGGGGAGGGGTCGAGCAGGATCCACAGCCCGGGGTCGCTCGAGGCCAAGACGGATGCCAGCGCGCGGGGGGTCCCGTCCGCGTCGACGCCCGAGGCGAGGCTCCAGGTATGCGCATGCAGACCCGCCTGCTCGGCGACGTCCTCGATGAGCTCGATCGCCCGCGCTTCCTCGGTCGTGTGCAGGACCACCAGGCGCGTGCCGGCCCGGGTCGCCCGCAGCAGCTGCGCGGTGAGGGTCATCGGACCGCGCTGATGGTCTGGGTTTGGGTGGCGGCCCATCCCAGCCACGCGCCGACCAGGTGCGCCTGAACGGGGGCCTTGAACGGGCTGTCGGCGTCGAAGCACCAGCCGTTGAGCCACAGCCCGGTGCCGCGCAGGCGCGCGAGCTTGGAGTGCAGCCAGGTCAGGTCGTTCGACACCGCCGCCGCCCGTCCGGCGAGCGTACCCCGGCCTCCGAACACGGCGATGCGGTAGTGCACCTTCCCTCCGACTCGCATGACCTCGAACCCGTCGGAGAAGACCGCCGCCGCGCGCTGCAGGAGGTCTTCGAAGCCTCGCGACCTGGAGCGCCGGAACTCGATCGCGAGCATCGCCGGGGCCTGGTGTCCATTGGCGCAGATCCGCACGACGCCGCGCGAGAAGGCCTGGTAGAGGCCCTCGACGACCCCGGGCACCCCCGGCGGCATGCGCCGAAGGGCATCGACGCCAGCGGAGGTGCGCTGAGCCGAGAGCGCATGGGCGACGCGCTTGATCCAGCCGGGCACCATGGCCGACAGCTCGACCATCTGCGCGCAGGCGTGCGCATCCAGGGGTTCTCGCGAGGCGCGTGCGAGCAGAGCGTCGAGCGTTTGCAGCGCCTCGGCGCGCGGGTCGGTCATTGGTTGCGCTCCCGCATCGCGCGGTCGAGCTCGCGCTTGCCCTCGCGCTCCTTGATGGTGGCGCGCTTGTCGTGCATCTGCTTGCCGCGGGACAGTCCCAGCTCGACCTTGACGTAGCCGCCCTTGTTGTAGACCGCCAGCGGGATGAGGGTGAGTCCCCCGGGGGCGACCTCGCGCTCGAGCTTGTCGAGCTCCTTGCGGTGCATCAGGAGCTTGCGACGGCGCAGGGGCTCGTGGTTGCGCTGGTGTGCCTGCACGTACTCGGCGATGTGGGCTCGGTGCAGCCACAGCTCGCCCCGCTCGAAGCTGGCGAAGGCCTCGGTCAGGCTGATCTTGCCGTCCTTGACCGACTTGACCTCCGACCCCAGCAGAGCGAGCCCCGCCTCGTGCCGCTCGAGGACCTCGTACTCGTGCAGGGCCCGGCGGTTCTGCGCGAGCATGATGCCCGCGGCCGCCAGGCTCTTGGGTTTCTTCTTCTTGGCCACGGGGCCGCTCAAGCTACGCGACCGCCTGGAGGAGGGCAAGGAATGTCACCGTCGCGCCGGCGGCCTGCAGAGGGACCGCCGCGGCCTGCAGCGTGGCCCCCGTGGTGCACACGTCGTCGAAGAGCAGCACGCGTCGCCCACGAAGGTCGAGCCTGACCTGCGGGTGCAGCGCGAACGCGCCGGCGACGTTTTCGTGCCGTCGGCGTGCCGGCAGGCCGACCTGCGGATCGGTCGCGCGCGTCCGCTTCAACAGCCGCGTCGGTCGCGACGCGCCGAGGCCGGCCCGAAGCAGCAGCTCGGATTGATTGAAGCCTCGGGACCGCTGCCGCCGCGGATGCAGGGGCACGGCCGCGGCGAGGTCGAAGGTGCGCGCGCCCAGCGAGGGCCGCAGAAGTCGCCCCAGCGGACCCGCGCGCGCGAGATCCCCATCGTACTTGAGGGCGGAGAGGGCGCGGCGAAGCGGTCCCTCGTGGGTGAAGGGGGCCAACGCGTCGCCGCGGGTGGGGACGACCTCGAGATCGCAGGCCCGGCACAGACCTCGGGATGCGTCGTCCCGCAGCAGCCGGCGACACGCGACGCACGCGGGGGGCAAGAACAGTTCGAGCACATCGATACTCTCGACCCTCGGCGCGATCCGTTGCGCGGTGACTCAGTGATGGTACGGGTGCCCGGCGAGGATGGTGCCGACCCGGTAGAGCTGCTCGCAGAGCATCGCCTGCGCGAGTCGGTGCGCGAGGGTCAAACGCGACAGGCCCAGCACGCGGTCGGCGGCCTCTCGGTGGCCGGGCTCGAATCCGTGCGCGTCACCGATCGTGAAGGCGACCGTGCGCACGCCCTGCTCGCGCCACCGGTCGAGCCACCCGGCGAGCTCCTCGCTGGTCGGCTGCTCGCCACGCTCGTCGAGCAGCACGACGCGCTCGCAGCTGCTCCGCGCTTCCTCCATCACCGCGTCGTTGGTCCTCAGCGCGCGCCGCTCGATCGGGAGGAAGCTGCGGCTGCGCTTGACGTACTCGTCGCAGGCGGCTTCGAGGCCGGCATCCTTGAGCTTGCCGACCGCCAGAACCCTCAGGCGCATCAGGGCAGCTCGTCGCCGGCATCGGGCGGCAGCGGGTCGTCGTCCGGTTCATCGGGCAGGTCGACCGGATCCTGAAAGCGCTCCGGATCGTCGTCGTGGTCGTCGTCGAGGTCGTCGTCGAGGTCGTCGGGCAGCTCGGCGTCGTCGAGGTCGTCGTCGAGGTCGTCGTCATCGTCGTCGAACTCGTCGTCGAAGCCGCCGAAGACAAGGTCGCCGCGGTAGGCCGGCAGGTCGTGGGGTGTGTCCAGCGCGTCGAGGTCGGAGACGTCGGTGACCTCCGGCGGCAGATCCAGCTCGACCCGCGCCGCGTCGCTCCACATGCTCTCCAGATCGTAGTGCATGCGCACCGGGTGGTAGAACACGTGGACCATGAAGTCGTCGTAGTCGAGCAGGTCCCACGAGTGCTCGCCGAACCCGTCGGTTCCCTGGGCCTTGCGACCGTGCTTGCGAAGCTCGGCGTTGATGCTGTCGGTCACCGCGGCCACGTGACGATCAGAGCGCCCCGAGACGATCAGAACCCAGTCGGTGTAACCCGTGATGTCGGTGACGTTGAGGATCACCGGAGCTTTGGCGCTCTTGTCGATCGCAACGTCGAGAGCCCGCACCAAGTTCTCGGGCAGGTCGTCTCGCGAGTAGGTTTCCGCGTTGTCGGAGGTGGCGTTTTGCACGAGTCTCGAGTCCAAGGCAGGGAGGGGGCGGCCCCCAAAACCGTGGTTAGGATAATGGTTTAGCCGGGGGCTCAGGGAGCGGCAAGGCCATCGAGGAGGCGTTTGCGCTCCTCCTCGTAGCGGTGACGCTCCGGAAGCGCAACCGCGTCTTTTGGAGCCCGCACCGCGGGGGTGTCCGGGAGGGAGGCGGCGAGCACCCCGTGGACCTCGAATTGCCCGGCGAGCGGGCCCGTGGGGCCGCTGTCGACGGTATAGGTCGCCTTGGCGTCGACCTCGAGCCAGGCCCCGGTCTGAACGTCCACGAGCACTTCGCCCGAGAGTGCGCTAAACGCGACCCCGCTTCGCCAGCCCGGATTGGCGCCGGGCGGGGGCGTCGGGGGCCCCGGCTCGAGCGTGATGCGCACGGCGTCTCCATCCTTCCAGCCCTCGCCGGGCGCGTCCGAGGTGACGAGCGTCGCGCCCGGTAGCAAGAACTCCACAGCGTCGTGGGCGACGTGCCACGCATCGTCGAGCCACAGCTCGTGGATCTCCGACTCGACCGGCTGCCGCGTCCAGGGGCGGTGGTCGAGCTTCGCGAACAACAGGCCGTCGAGCGCGACGACCGAGCGACCGCGGTCTGCGTCGTTGTGCTGCTCGAGCGCGAAGCGTGGACCCCGGTCGTCGCCAGGTTCCCAGCGCATCGAGAGCTGATCGCTCAGCGCCTGGTCGGGTTGCACCGGAGTGTCGACGGCCGGGTTGGGCTCAGGCGGAGTGGTGGGCCGCAGGGACAGGGTCGTCGTGGCGGTCAGCGCGTGCGGGCCCAGGGCGTCGCGAACCTCGGCGTGAGGACGGCCGAGCAGCGCGAGCATGTCGAGCGGTTCGGCGGTGCGGACTCGCTCGCTCAACGCATCGGCCGCGGCGTCGCGCTGGGGGTCTTCGCCGGCGGGCGCATCGTCGCCGCACCCGAGGCCCGGCGCCGTGGCCACGAGGGCGGTCGTCAGTGCCACGACTTTCCGCAAGGGGAGCACGTGCGGAGGATACAGCAGGCGGCGGGGCAGAGCCGAGCCCGGCTGCTATCGTGAAGCCGCGTGCTCGCGCTCCTGCTCGACCCGATCTACCCCACGGCCCCGGTTTCGGTCCCCGAGCCGTGGCTGCACCTCTTGCTCGGACCGGGGGCCCGCGTGTTCGCGTTCCTGTGGGGCCTGCTGTGGGGCAGCTTCACCAACGTGGTGATCTACCGGACGGTGGTCAACGTGCGGGCGATCCTCGCGGGCGAGACCGCCGCCTTCTCCGACGGGCAGACGCGCGAGTTCTGGAAGGGACGCTCGCGCTGTCCCCACTGCGAGCACCCGATCGCCGCGTACGACAACATTCCGGTCCTGTCCTTCCTGTGGCTGCGGGGAGCGTGCCGTCACTGCAAGACGCCCCTGTCGCTGCGCTACCTGATCGTGGAGCTGCTCGGGGGCATGTTGAGCTTCGCGCTGTACTTGCAGCAAGTGTACGTGCCGCTGCTCGAAGGGCACGCGCCCAACGTCGCCGGATGGCTGCTGCTGCTGCTGCTCGGGCTCGCGCTGCTGAGCATCACGTACATCGATCTGGACGTGTACATCATCCCGGACCTGGTGGTCGGGGTCGTCGGCCTGGTCGGGGTCGTCGCCGCGGTGGTCTGGCCCGACGCGCTCGGCGTGGTCTGGTGGCAGGGGCTCGCGGCCGGGCTGGGCGGCTACGCCGTCTTCGGTCTGATCCACCTCTACTATACGAAGGTGCGCGGGCTCGACGGTCTGGGCCTGGGAGACGCGAAGCTGCTGGCGATGCTCGGGGTGTGGCTGGGGCCGCTGGGGCTCGTGTTCACCGTCGGCGCCGGCGCGGTGCAGGGCCTGCTGGTGTCGGTGCCGATGCTGCTGCGGAACAAACCGGTCGCAAACGCCGACCTGCAGGCTCTGCACGGGGATGACCCGACGCTCGGGGAGGACGATCCCGACAGCGTGATGGGACAGCGCGTCCCCTTCGGTCCGTTCTTGGCCCTGGCGGCGATGGAGTTCGTGCTGCTCGAGCGCCCGCTGGGCGAGCTGGCCCAGTGGTGGATCAGCGGCGGCGCTTTCTGAGAAAACCGACCAGGCCCAGGCCGAACAGCGCCAGGCCGGGGCTGGGCCATCGATGCGACCGGACGCTCGCGCAGCCGCAGCCGTCATCGTCCGGTGAGGCCGTCTCGAGGCAGTCGCACGCCCCGCATGTCTCGCCGCACAGCGGCCGGCCGACGCCTTCGGAGACCCACGACAAGGCGTGGTAGGGAACGCCGTAGAAGCCGCCCTCGCCGCACGGATCCGAGCCGCGCGCGGTGATGCCGACCAGGCGGAACTCGCCGGCGGCGTTGCGGGCCAGCGCCGGGCCGCCCGAGTCTCCTTCACAGGAGTCGCGGCCATCGCCGCCGGCGACGAACTCGTAGCCGGTTGCCGTGAAGCCGGCAACCTTGGTCTCGACCCGGCGCTTGATCCCGAGGCTCTGGGCGGTCGGAGCGTCGGGGTCGAGTCCGTAGCCGACCAACGTGACGCCGCCCTCGCGCGCCAGGCCCGGCTCGAGCGCGTCCCACTCCCCTTGGTCGGTGACGACGGGGATGGGCGCCGCATCGATGGCGCCGGGCTGCACGGTCACGTAGGCAAAGTCGAACGCGTCGCGCTTGGCGGTGACGTCGAAGTCGGGGTGGACGCCGAAGCCGGTCGCGCCGACGCTGGGCGTGTTGAGCGACAGCCCGTTGAACACCCGCAGCTCGCTGGCGTTGCTGACGCCGCGCAAGCAGTGAGCGGCGGTGAGGATGAGGTCGTCCTCGATGAGGGTCCCGGTGCAGATCGTCGAGCCGTGGATGATTGCGACCACACCGCCGTAGGCCTCCGACTCTTGGTCGGTGACGGCGTCCCCGCCGATCACGGTGGAAGGATCGGGGGAGGGGATCTCAAAGGAACCGGCCGCCGCCGCCAAAGTTGTCACGGCGCCCACGAACCAGACGAACATATGCAGATCATAGCACGCAAAGCCCGCCAAAGCCTGACCTGACGGCGTTTGCACCGGTGTTGGCAATTGTGCCGGCCCGCCGAATTGAGGTATCCAAGCGAAACTCCATGCAAGGGACCGGAGACGAAATGCGAAACATGCAAAAGCTTGGTTGGGTTGCAGTGATGGCCGCCGCGGTGGCGATGGGTGGCTGCGACGATGACGGGGACGACTCGGGGACGGGCGTTGCCGTCACGGCGACCGACGGCACCGGCACCGGCACCACCGGGGACGCCACGGACGCAACCGATCCGTCGGACTCCAGCGGTGAAGAGTCCGGCGACAGCTCGTCGGGCGCGGCTGGGTGCGACGATGCGCCCTCGCACGCGGCTGACATTCAGCCCATCTGGGACGCCAACTGCGTGTCGGCATGTCACGAGCCCGGTGGAACTTGGCCCAACACCGACCTGTCGCCGGGAATGGCCTACGACATGTTGGTCGACGCCGACGGCATTCAGACGATGGCGTTGTCCGACGTGAAGCTCGTCATCGCGGGCGACCCCGACAACAGCTACATCCTCAACAAGCTCAACGGCACGCAGATGGACGTGGCGGGGGTCGCGGGCGGAACGCAGATGCCGCAAGAAGCGGATCCGCTGAGCGCCGACGACATCGCGCTCGTCGAAGCGTGGATCGCCTGCGGCGCGGAGCCCTAGGACGACCAGCCCCGCCCCGCTCACGGGCAGGGCTCGGGGAGGAAGAAGCCGCCGTCGCCACCAGAATCTCTGGGGCGGGGGCGGCTTCTGCCGTTGAGGGGGGAGCGCTCAGGGAGACTGGGCGTCCGTCCGAGCGTGCACGCCGAAGCCGAGCTGTTGGCGCGCCAACACGTAGGTCTTGGTACAGGCGAAGGCGATGAGGTCGCGCAGCTCCTCGGAGCCGCGAACCGCCTGCCGCAGCGAGGCTCCGTGCCCCGCGTCGGGTGCGAGCACGGTCACCGCGGCGCCCAGGTTGCCGCACAGCGCCAGCCCGACGCGGTTGCCGTTGCGGGCCAGCGCGCCGCGCCACGTCACGCTGGAGAACGCCTCGTCGGCGTGGTCCTTGAACGCGGCGGTGATCTTGCGCGCGGTCTTCATCGGCAGCTTGCGCGCGAACTCCTGGGCGAGCTTGCCGACCGGATGCTCGGAGGGCTGATGGTGTTTGCGTCGGCCGTGCCGGGGGTGGAACGCCTGCAAGGTGGCCGAGAGCAGGAACGCAAGGCGCTCGCGCCGGAGACCGGTCGCGAACATCGCTTGGGGCCGGGTGAAGTAGAGCGCGCGCCCCAGCGCGAAACTCAGCGCGTCATGGTCTTGCCCATGCAGGGCCTTGGGCGTGGCGAGGATCACCGGGGGCTGCTGCCACCGCACCTCGAAGTAGCCGCTGTGTACGACGCCATCGGGGGCATCGGCCGGGTCGTGTTCGACCTGCTCGGCGTCGACGAGGGCCACCTTGCTGTTCTGCAGCAGCTTGAGGGTCTCCGACCAGCAGCGGCTGAGGGTGGAGTCGCCCACGGGCGACACGCGGGCCTGCGGTGGCACGTCGATGCGAGGCAGCTGTTCGGCGAGCACGGACCCGCCGCCCTCGGCGAGCAGCACCAGGACCTCCCCGACGCCGCCGCCGTTGGGAATGTCGACCGTGACGGGAAGCTCGGCGGGTTCGTCGAGGCCGGCGCCGGTCTCGTGATAGCGCTCGAAGAAGGCTCTGGCCGACGCGTGATCGGGATCGATGAGCCGCAGGACGTCGAACAGGCTGTGCGCACGATCGAGATGACCGGTGTGCTCGAAATGGGAGGCCAGGGCCTCGAGGCTGGGCTCGTGCAGCGGGTCGTACTCGAGCAGCTTGGCGTGGTTGGAGAGGACCTTCGTTCCCTGGATCTTGGCCTGCGCGTACAGCGTTGCCAGGTGAATGCGGTCGCTGATGTCCAGCGCATCGGGGTCGAGGGCGTCGGCGCGCTCGAGGGCAGCGACGGCCTTGGCCGGGTGGTCGTCCTGGAGCTCTGCGAGCCGAAGCAGCAGCTCGACCCGGGTGCCGGTGTCCGAGTCGTCGGTTGCAGACTGGTCGAGCGCCGCGAAGTAGGCCTCGACCAGCGGCTCCAGCTCGTCGACGCGATCGGTGGCCTCGAGCACGCGGGCCTGAGCCAGGACCGTGCCCGCGGAGGTGGGGGCCAGCGCCCGGGCTTCGAGCACGAACTCCTGCGCGCGATCGGTCTCCTCCGCGCGCAGGCTCAGCCGAACGCCTTCGAGCAGAAGGTCGAGTCGGTGGGTACGGTCGATGTCGGGGTGGGCGAGCAGGCCCGAGAGGCAGCGCAGCGCCGTCGCGGGGTCGTGTTCGGCGCACGCGCGGTACGCAATCTCGAGCTGGTCGCGCTCCAAGACGAGCGTCTCGTCCTGCTCGGCGAGTTCCAGGCCGCGCCTGAGGTTCTCGAAGGCCGCCTTGCGGAGGTCGGCCTCGGTCAACGATTCGCCGAGCTCGGCGCCGTCGGCCAGCGCGGACGCGGCGTCGTGAAACAGCATGCCCGCTTCGAGGTAGGCCCGACCCCGCACCATCGGGTCGCTCGACTGGCGGGCGAACGTCGCGGCGTAGCGCGCGGCCTCGAGCAGCTCGCCGCGCTCCTGGCACAGCGAGACCAGCGGCTCGAGTGCCTCCGCATTGCTGGGATCGATCTCGACAGCGCGTCGGTACCGCTCGAGCGCAGACTCGGGCTGCCGGCTGTGCAGCTCCGCCTTGGCCGCGAGGCAGAAGATCGTGCTGATCTGGCGGTTGTTCTCGTCGCTGCGCTCGATGCCTTCGGAGAGCTGCTGCTCGACCTGCTCCGCCGTCGTCACGACGTCGCGGTACCGGGACGCGCCCAGGCGGTTGCGGGCGATCGCCGCGCGAATCTCGAGGTTGGAGGGATCGTGGCGGGAGGCGGCGGTCAGCCGGCGGTACGCTTCGCCGGCTCGACCGACGTCCTCGAGGACACCCGCGAGCATGACGAGCGCCTCGACGAGGTCTTGTGCGTTCTTGCTTCCGCCCAAGGAGAGCGCGTCGACGGCCTCGGTGAGCAGACGTTGGGCCTCGCCGACGGCGCCGGCGGCGTAGAGCACCTCGGCCTTGCCGACCTTGGCGCGCGCAAAGTCGGGGTCCTCCTCCAGCGCGGCGTCGAAGCGGACCTGCGCAGCCTCCACGTCGGCGGTGGAGCGATAGGTGATGCGCCCGATGTCGGTGAGGAGCTGGGCGCGGATGCTGGGCCCGGTGACCTCGGCGAGTTGCCCATCCATGAACTCCAGCGCGCCGGCGATGTCTCCGTCTTCGACCCGCAGCTGCACCAGCCCCTCCAGTGACGCGGCGAGGAAGCGCGAGGCGGTGGGGTCGTCGGTGCGTTCCTTGGACTCGGCGAGAACCCGGGAGTACAGGCGCAGCGCCCGGGTGCCGTCGTCGAGCGGACCTCGGTAGAGGTCGGCGGCTTCGAGCAGCTCCGCCGGCCCGCCGAGGGCCTCGAGCGCTTCGCCGAGCTTGGTCTGGTCGTGGATCGCCCGGGCGTACAAGACCTTCTTGACCAGCAGCCGGCCGTCCTTGGGGCGGCTGGCCAGGGCCGTCTCGATCACGGCCAGGGCGCCGCCGGGGTCGTGTCCCTCTTCGTCGAGCACGGTGGCCAGCGCGCGGGTGAGGGCCACGAAACGATCACCTGCGGCGGGGTCGGCCGCGTCCCAGCGGGTACGCAGCAGCGCGAGGCCATCTGCGAGCCGGCCCTGCTTGCGATACAGCCGGCTGAGTCCCAGCGCAACGTCGTCGTTGTCGGGGGCCTCGGCGAGCAGCTGCTCCAGCGTGGCGGTGGCCTCCTCGTCGTCACCGAGTCCCTCTTGCAGCACTCGGGCCTTGGCGACCAGCAGGGTGATGCGGGCGTCCTTGTCGCCCGGGGATTCGCGCTCGAGCAAGGCCAGGCGGCGCTCGATGATCGGCAGCGCGGGTTCGACTCGAGAGGTCTCCAGGTAGAGCTGCTGCAGCTTTGCCAGGGCCTCGGCGTCGTCGTGGTGGTCGGCGATCTCCGCCCACGCGGTGATGGCACGATCGGGGAGACCCAGCTTCTGTTCGTAGATCACCGCGACGCGGGCGAGGTTGCCCAAGCGGTACTCCGGCTCTCCCACCGCATCGGCGGCCACCCGCATGGCTTCGATCGCGGGCTGCCAGCGCCGGGTCTCGGTGAGCAGATCGATGTAGGCGTCATGAACGCGCTGAAACCCGCTGTGCTGGCGGACCAGCAGCTCCAGGCGCTCGAGTGCGGCGTCCTTGCGCCCGAGATCTTCGGAGAGGATCCGCGCCAGCTCCAGCGTCCGCTCGATGCGTTCTTCGGCGCCCAGCTCTTCGTTTTCGGCTTCGAGCAGGTCGGAGAACACCGAGACGTAGTCGGACCAACGCTCGGACGACTCGTAGATCCGGCACAGCGAGCGAAGCGCTTCGCGGTGGGCGGGGGACAGCTCGAGCACGCCACGGAACCGAGCCTCGGCCGCGACGTCGTCGTCTCGCGACTCGTGAAGTCGGGCCAGCCGCATGCCCATCGCCACCAGGTGGTCGGGCAAGGCCGCTTCGGCGAGCAGATGTTCGTAGGCGCGCTGCAGCCGGTCGACCTCCGCGTGCCGCTGCGCGAGCGCGCCCAGGCTCTCCAGCGCGACCGGATCCTCGGGCATCCAGACCAGCGCCTGTTCGTGTGCAACGAAGGCGCGCTCGAGATCCTCGGCGCCCTCTTCCCACAGGCGCGCGAGGATCAGGGCGACGTTGGCCCGGGCTTCGCGGCCCTCGGCGGGCACGTCGACGTAGCCCAAGGCGACCTCTTCCCATGGACTGCTCACCTTGGGGCGCGGCGGCAGGATCGGGCGGGTCAGCTTGGGCACCGGCGGCAGTCCGGCGCACGGGCTGCGAGGCGGAGGCGGGGGCGGGGGCGCGGTGATGGCGTGGGTCCCCTCCGGCCCCGGCGTGGAGGCAGCCTCGAGGTCGGAGGCGATGGTGCCTTCGTCATCGAGCAGCTCCTCGACCTCGATCAGCTCGATCTCGAGCTCTTCGATGTCCAGCTCGGTCGTGGTCGTGGGCGCGACCGGGATCGGCGCTCGGGCGCTGGACTCCTGCAGCGCGCCGGGTGCGGGGGCGGAGACGCTGACCTCGTCGTCGTGTGGCTGCTTGGCGGCCAGCGGCGCGCCGATCTCGAGCTTGGGCGCGAAGGGGTCGGGGAGCTCCTCGAGCGCGCGCGGGTCGAGGCCGCAGCTGTGCCAGCGCTGCTGGTCTTCGTACTCCGGGGCCGTCAGCGAGGGGGTCAGCAGGGCGTCCCTGGGCACCGGAGGTCGGGCGTAGTCGCCGGTTTGCTCGGCAAGTCGCCAGATCGCCTGTTGATCCGCGTCGAGGTCCCCTTCGCGGGGTGGCAGCTGCGGGTCGAGGCGCCACGCGGCCAGGCGGGCCCGCAGCGCGTACTCGGGTCGCTGAATCGGACCCTCGTACAGGCGCGCGAGCTCCTTGTACCGCGCTTCGCGGTCCCCGGGCTCCCGCGCGTGCTCGAGCCGGTACGCGGGCTGCACGAGGAACGCGGTCCACAGGTCGTTCTCCTGGGCGATGCGCTCGGCCTCGACCAGGGCCTCGTCGTTCTCCGGCTCGCGGTGAAGGACGCGGAACCACTCGGCCATCGCACCGCTGTGGTCCGAGAGTCGCTCTTCACGAACCCTGGCCCGCTCGACGAGCAGAGCCGTGCGCGCTTGGGCATCGGTCGTGTCGTTGTAGTGGCGCTGCAGGACCCCCAGCAGCGTCAGCGCACCGATCGCGGGCAGGTCTCCGCTGCGCTTCTCGTCGACCTCGAGCGTCAGGGCCCGAAGATCGTCGAGCAGCTGCGTCCGGAAAGGGTCGGCACCCAGCGCGACGGACAGCACGCGGCAGGCCGCGAGCGGGTCGCCGAGCTGCTCGTGCAGGACCGTGGCTGCGGCTGCAAGCGCGTCGATGCGGCCGCCGACGTCGCCCGCGGTCTCGCGACGGGTCGCGGTCTGGAGGTGGTGCGCGGTCAGGTGGCGCCACAGGCCGTGTCGCACCGCGAGCTCGCGCATGCGGTCGAACGCGTCCCGCGAGAGGCTCCCATCGGTGGCTTCCAGGTCCCGGACGGCCTTCTCGAACCAACCGAACGCCTGCTCGGGGTCGGAGAGCTCCTCTTCGTAGACGGTTGCAATCGCGACGCAGGCGTCGAAGCGGCCCAGGTCGGTCACGGCGCGCTCGAGCAAGCCCCCATGGAGCTCGATGACCGCTTGCCACAGGCCGTATCGCCGGGCTGTGTCCTCGAGCTGGCGGGCGAGTGACTCGTCCCGCGGCGAGAGTCGATGGGCCCGCTGAAGAAAACCGACGGCACGCTGCGCATCCTCGAGGTGGTCTTCGGCGATGCGAGAGGCGTCCAGGAGCCGGGCGACGGCGTCGTAGGTGCCGCTGTGGATGGCACCACGTTCGTCGTGGTGCGCGATCTCCTGCTCGATGACGTGGACCAGCTCGTCCCACAGGTCGTACGACTCCGCGAGCCGCGTGAGCCGATCGAGCAGGTCGGATGCGGGAAGCTCGTGCCCGATGGCGACGAAGTAGCCGCGCGCGCCCCATGTGAACGCGCTCGATGCATCCTCGAGGTTGGACTCGGCCACTTCGGCGGCTTCGGTCGCGATCTCGATCTGCAGCTCGAGGCGCTCGGCCGCCTCGGCGTACCCGAAGCGCTCTTCATGAACGAGCAGCAGGCCGGCCCAGAGTTCGTGCTCTTTGGCCATCTCCCGCGCCTTGCGGGTGAGTTCGCGGTCGAAGGGGTCGAAGGCGAGGGCTTGGCGCAGGTGCTCGAGGGCAGCACGAGGGTTGTGCATGCGCTTGTCGGCGATGTCGGCCATCGCCTCGAGGGTGCTGGTGCGCAGCGGGACCTCCTGCGCCAGCGCGAGTCGGCGCGAGAGGGTGGTCAGCGCGGACGCGGGCTCGTCGACCTCGAGCTGCAGCTGGGCCAGATCCCACAGCGCGTCGGTGTCCCCGGAGAACTCGTCCACGAAGCGGGTGAACACCGCGAGCGCAGACCGGGTGTCGGAGAGCTTCTCACGCCAGGTCTGGCTGATCTGGGCGTACAGGCGACGGCGTGCGTCGGCGTCGTCGGTCGACAGCAGCAGGATCTCGGCCTGCTGCACGACCTGGTTCCACTGCTCCGAGCGTTCGTAGAGCTCGAGCAGCGTGCTGGCGACCTCCCGGTTTCCCACCGCGGGTCCGTCGTCGAGTGCGCCCAGGAGGGTCGCGGCGGCCTCGGCGTCGTCGAGCTGCTCCGAGAGCAGTTCGGTTCGCTCCCACGCGACGCGAAACTCGTCCTGCTCGGTCTCCGCGAGCTCCTGCAGCTTTCCGAGCACGGCGACGAGCGACTGCCACGACTGCGCGCGTCGGTAGAGCCGGACGAGGGCCTCGAGCGCGCCGCGGTGGTCGGGCCTGGAGCGCAGCACCGCCTCGAAGCTGGAGCGGGCCATCTCCGGATCGTCGAGGTGACTCTCGGCGAGCTGACCCAATCGCAGCAGGTAGTCGATCTGGCGGGGCAGGGGCGTGGTCGATCCGTTCGCGCCCTTCTGCAGCAGGGTGCCGAGCTCCTCGTACCGGCCGGACCGCTCGAACAAGAAGATCCGCTTGTCGAGGATCTCGAGGCTGGGTTGGACCTCGCCGATGTCCGTCCACAGCCGCGCGGCGCGGTCATCATCGCCCAGCCCGTGCTGGGCCAGCCGCGCCATCCGACGCATGATCTTCAGCCGGCCCTCGGCGGACCCGGTCTGCTCGAGCTCGCGTTCGAGGACTTCGTACAGGACCTCGTTGTGCTCCTGCTCCTCGAGGATCTGCTGCAATCGAGCCATCGCCTCGCGATCGCCCGGAGCCTGGTTGAGGATCTCCTCGCACGCCCAGATCGCCTCGTCGGGCGACTCGACCTCGTGGTGCCACAGCTCGGCCAACCGGCGTAGCAACGAGATGCGCTCGGTGTTGCTGCGCGAGCGCTCGTACTGATCGCGCAGCATCTCGACCACCTGCTCGTGGGCGCCGGCCCGATCGTACAGCGCGGTCAGAGCGCGCGTGGCCTGGACGTCGTTGGGCGAGAGCTCGAGGATTTCGTTGTAGAGCTGGATGGCGCGGTCGGGGTTGACCTGGCGGTCGCGGTAGACCTGCGTGAGCCGCTTGAGGATGTCCAGCCGCTTCCGCGGATCGACGGCGCGCTCGAGCTCGGCCTCCTGGACCCGCACCATGTTGTCCCACATGCGCGCGCGCTTCTCGATGCGTGCGATGTGCTTTTGCGGCCGCGGGTCGGTGGGGTACTCGGCCAGCATGCGTCCCCATGCATCCAGGGCGCCGTCGATGTCGCCGAGTCGGCGCTCGCAGATGTCCGCGAGCTCGACGAACTCTTCGGCGAAGGCCGGGTCGGAGAAGGGAGACTGCTCGTCCTCGTACTCGGTGGCTTGTTCGATCTGGTAGAGGATGAGATCCCGCAGGTGGGACCAGTTGTGCTTGCGCCGCCAGTGCTCCTTGTAGCCCTCGAAGGCGACGCCGTTGAACGGCTCGCGCTCGAGCACCTTGTAGTAGTAGACCGCCGCCCGCTCATCGAGCCCGAGCTCGTCGCGGTAGACCGTGGCCGCACGCTGAAGCGTGTCGGTCGGAATCTGGTCGGGGGAGTGATCGAGCTGGCTGTCGAACAGGTTCGCCAGCGCATGGAAGTCCTTGGAGGATTCGTAGATCTCGCGGAGTCGGTCCCACGACTCGGCGTTCGGCGGCTGGTAGCGGCTGGCCTCCTCGTACAGCTGCCGCGCTTCCTCGCGTCGATGGAGCTTCTCCTCGAGCAGCTCCGCCCGGCGCAGGAGCAGAGGGACCGCGTCCTCGCCGTCGAAGTGGTAGAGCCACTCCCGATACAGCTCGTCTAGCGCGAGCCAGTCCTCGGCGTCGATGAGGGTATTCTCGAGTGCCGCCGAAGCCTGACGGTGCTCGGGCATGAGCGTCAGGCACCGACGCAGCAGCTTGAGCGCGCGATCCTTGGCGCCACGTCGGCGCGCGATCTCGGCGGCCTTGTAGAAGATGTCGGCGGCCTTGGTGACCCCGTCCTCGTCGGACTTGCTCGAGGAGAGGTACAGGGTGCCGAACGCCTGAAGAGCATCGACGTCGTCGGGCACGGCCTTGAGCGCCGCCTGCAGGTGGCGCGCCGCGGCGGCGATATCGGCGTTGTGCTCGAACTCGATCGCCGCGAGCCGGCGGTGATACTCGGCGATACGGTGGCGGTCGCGGGTCGCATCGAGCCGCTCGAGGACCGCGACCATCAGCTCGGTGCATCGGTGCCACGCGCCGGCCCTGCGGTACAGACCGATCAGGCGTTCGCTCGCCTCCATGTTGGTGCGGTCGAGCAGGAGCGCCTGCTCGTAGTGCTGGACCGCGTCGCCCACCGCGAGGAACTGCTTCTCGAGCAGCTCGGCCAGCTCGAGGTGGTGGCCGGCTGCCTCCCGAGAGGAGGGGTTGGACATGAGGCGCCACCGCAACAAGGTGACGAGTTCACGGTAGGCACCCAGGCCCTCGTAGAGCTTGCGAAGCCGGCTCTGGGCGCGCGCGTCCTGGGGCTTGAGCACAACGGCGCGGGCGAGGACGGCGGCTGCGGTTTCTCGGTCTTTGACCCGCTCGAGCCACAGCTCATAGGACTGCAGGCAGAGTTCGGCGGCCTTGTGCCGCTCGGAGGCCGTCTCCTGCAGGGCGGCCGCGTACACGACCAACACCGTCGCCAGTGCGCGCCAGTCCTCGGCGTCGCGGTACGCCCGCCGCAGCTTGGTGAAGGTCGCCTCGGTCGGCTCGGACCGGAAGGCCGAGAGCTCGGCAGGCTCGGTCGGGTAGCGCACCGGGAGCGCGCTCGGAAGGGAGATTGAAGGCGGCGGGACGGTGTCCCCAGGGCCCAAAGGGGGGTGCTGCGCTGCAACGTCCGACATCGACGATCCCACACTGGGGGGGCCATCACGCCCACCCGATCCGCGTTGGCCCAACGTATCATGATTGCGCACCTCGATCGCGGGCCGAGGGCGTCACGCACTGGAGGTCCGCGCAGGCTGCTAGCCCAGGCTCAGCACGTAGACGTCGTACAGCGCGTGGGTCCAGGCCGCGACGGCGAAGCCCCGCATCTGATAGACGAGCGCGAAGAACACCCCGGCCAAGGCCCGGTACACGAAGGCGGCGAACGTGAACGCCTCGCCGGAGGGGCCGATGTGGTGGGCGACCGAGAACAGGAGGGACGAGATGACCAGCGCGATGAGCCAGGCGCGGCGTCGTCCGGTCAGCCCGGTCAGCAGCCACGCCAGCCCGCCCATCACGATGACCCGAAAGATGAGCTCCTCGTGAAAGCCCGCCCCGGCGGAGATGATCAGCACGTCCACGGGGCTGCGAACGCCGATGAACAGGCCCGGGAGCACGCCCAGGAACTCGTGCATCACGAAGACGATGAGCGAGCCCATGACCAGGGCGTAGAGGCTGGACTCCAGCAGCATGGGCGCGAACGCCTGCGGAGAGAACGAACCGCGCTTGCGCAGCAAGACCAGTATCGCGGCATACGCCACGAACAGGACAGCCATCGCGATCAGGTAGTTCGTGACGTCGCGCTGACCCAGATCGATCAGCGTCCGCGTCAGGAAGTCCACGCCGTTCTGGCCGCGGCCGCTGAGGATTCCGACCTGGTAGATCAGGAAGAGCGGGAAGACCAAGACGGCGCTGGTGAGCCCATCGAGCCGGCCGCTGAGGTAGCGCCACAGCGGGCTGCGGGGCTCGGGTCTGTCTTCGGACGGCTCCATCGAACCACGATCCTGTGCCATCGGGCGGAATCAAGCAAGGCGCGAACCCCGGCGCACTGAGCACCGCGTTCGCGCCTCCAAGAGCCTCGGAGCGAGGCGTCTACTTCTTCGTGCGCCGAGCGGACGTCTTCTTCTTGGCCGGAGCCTTCTTGGAAGACGTCTTCTTCTTGGCTGGAGCCTTCTTGACCGGAGCCTTCTTGGAAGACGTCTTCTTCTTGGCTGGAGCCTTCTTGGCCGGAGCCTTCTTGGCAGACGTCTTCTTCTTGGCTGGAGCCTTCTTGGCAGACGTCTTCTTGGAGGTCGGCTTCTTGGCAGCCGTCTTCTTGGAGGTCGGCTTCTTGGCAGCCGTCTTCTTGGAGGTCGGCTTCTTGGAGGTCGGCTTCTTGGAGGTCGGCTTCCTGGAGGTCGGCTTCCTGGAGGTCGGCTTCTTGGCAGACGGCTTCTTGGAGGACGGCTTGGCAGAAGTCTTCTTGGAGGACGTCTTTTTGGAGGACGTCGTCTTGGCAGGAGTCTTCTTGGGCGCCTTCTTCTTGGCAGCGGCGGCGGCCTTCTTCTTGGCAGCAGCAGCCTTCTTCTTCTCGGCGGCGGCCTTCTTCTTCTCGGCGGCGGCTTTCTTCTTGGCGTCGGCGGCGGCCTTCTTCTTGGCAGCGGCGGCGGCCTTCTTCTCGGCAGCAGCGGCCTTCTTCTTGGCAGCGGCGATCGCGGCGGCGGCTTTCTTGGCCTCGGCGGCGGCCTTCTTCTTCTCGGCAGCAGCGGCCTTCTTCTTCTCGGCAGCAGCGGCCTTCTTCTTGGCGGCAGCAGCGGCCTTCTTCTCTTTGTCCTGCTGCTTCTTCAGGCGCTCTTTCTCGCGCTCCTTGGCGATGCGCTCCTTCTCGCGCTCCTTGGCGACGCGCTCCTTTTCGCGCTCCTTGGCGATGCGCTCCTTCTCGCGCTCCTTGGCCAGACGATCTTTCTCGCGCTCCTTGGCGACGCGCTCCTTTTCGCGCTCCTTGGCGATGCGCTCCTTTTCGCGCTCCTTGGCGATGCGCTCCTTCTCCTTCGCCTTCTGCTTGGCGATGCGCTCCTTCTCGCGCTCCTTGGCGACGCGCTCCTTCTCGCGCTCCTTCTGCTTGGCGGCGCGCTCCTTCTCGCGCTCGGCGTTCTTGCGGGCCTTCTCGGCCTCTCGCTCTTGCCGCTTGCGCTCGCGCTCGGCCTCTTTCTCGAGGCGCTTGCTCTCGCGCTCTTGTTCCTTGCGAAGGCGATCTTCCTCGCGCTTGCGGGTCGCCTCGACGCGTCGGCGCTCCTGCTCGAGGCGGCGCTCCTCGGCCCGGCGCTTGCGCTCCTCATCCTTCTCCTTGCGCTTGCGCTCGCGCTCCTCTTCCCGCTCCCGGCGCTTGCGCTCACGATCTTCTTCGCGAGCCTTTCGCTCCGCTTCCCGGCGCTCGATCGCCGCTTGGCGCTCGCGCTCGGCGGCGAGCCGCTTCTCCTCGGCGATGCGCTGCTTCTCCGCCTCTTCGGCGGCGTGCTTGCGCTCGCGCTCTTCGGCGATCTCCTCGGGGGAGGGGCCCATCTCGATGCCCAGCAGCTGCTGGACCTCGTCCTCGGGGACGCGTTCGCCGCGGAGCTGCTCTTCGGTCTCGCCGCGGCCGTGGACCAGGACGCGGGCGAGGTCGTTGCGGAACATCACCTCGACCTTGCGGTCACCGGTCAGGTCGGAGACGAAGCCGACGCCGAAGTGGGGGTGGACGACGAGCTGGTTGACCGCGAACTCGGTCTTGGGGGAGTAGCGGGCCGCGTTGCTGCGGTCGCCGGCGTTGATGCCTTCGAGCCATTTGACCTTGCGCGTTCCGCGCTTCTTGACCACCATGGGCTCGGGGTTGTCATCGTCGCCACCTCGAGGCGGCTTGTAGGCGTGCGAGTCGCCGCAAACAGCGCACTGTACGCGGCGAACCTCCTCGCCATAGCTCTCGAGGATGATGTGTTGGGTGTCGGCCCGGCACTTGGGGCAGTAGCCGACGGTCTCGCCGCCGTTGCTCGAGCCTGAGTTACCGCCGAAGTGACTCTCGAAGATCTGGTCCATGCGTCAGGCCTCGAACTCGTGTTTTGCTAACACGGCCCGATCGTAGCAACAAGCCTTGGAGCGCGGAAAAACCCGGGAATTCAACCTTCGCGCTTCTCGGACGTGCGCGTGGGTGGGAACCTAAGTGTTGGATTTTCATCCCGAATGCGCAGAACTGTCGCCTTGGGGCAGCATGTCCCCTCCGGCCATGCCAGATCTCCGTTCACCCTCTGGACGGTATCCTAGGGGCCATCAGCACCCTCCGCAGCGAGTCTCTGCTGGACTCACGCCGATTCGGGATCGTTCGGTTCCACGGCGCGCTGGACCAGCGGTTCGAACAGGTCGGAATCCTGGCCGGGCAGCTCGACGGGACGAAGGCCCATCTCCTCGGTCAGGCTTCGAACCTCGGCAACGGCCCCTTTGGCCTGGTCGGCCAGCGAGCTCAGTTCCCGACAGACCACGCGGAAGGCGCGACCGTGGTCTCCGGCTTGGGCGGCCAGGATGTTGCCGTTGAGTGCCAGGAGCTGCAGCCTCCGGGCGACGTCGTCGATGAAGACCATGATCGCCTCCATCCGGTCCGCCTGCTGCTCGGTCGCCGAGGTCTTGGAGGTCTGGAGCCGCTCCTCGAGCGCGCTGGCCATCTGGCTGCGCAGGACGTCGGTATCCTGGAAGGCCTCGACCATCCCGATGGCCCCGTACTCGTCGCCGTGGGCTCCGGCGAGCAGCGGACGGGACGCGACGACGTGGGGTCGACCATCGATGTCCAGGACGCCGCGGAACGACTCCCCTTTGCGCAGCACCGTCTCGACGAGCTGCGCGTCGGCGTATCCCCCGAGGTCGGCCACGGCGCCGGCGGACAGCGGGCTGAACGTGGCGACCCGGCGGTTGCCCAAGTACAAGGAGATGCCCAAGCCCGTCGCTCGTGAGATCCGCGCGAGGAGGTCTCGATCGCCGTTGAGGACGCGATTCCCCGCGAGGAGCTCATGGTCGCGACGGCGGAGTTCGCCCTCGCCGCGGAGCTGCTCCTCGAGCAGATCGACCGCGGCGGCAGCACGGTCCGCCGCGCGCTGGTTGAGCACGGGCCAGATCGCCTTTTGAATCTCGTCGATACTGAGGTCGATGGCCAACGCAGCGACAGTGTAACCGGGGACAGGGTGCTTGTGGTAACTCCTGGCGCCATGACCGAGTCCAAGCCGGCCCGCGTCGGGACCCTCCCCCCTCGCGTCCGCATCGCGCCCAGCCCGACGGGTGACCCGCACGTGGGGACCGCCTACATCGCGCTGTTCAACTACGCG
Source organism: uncultured bacterium (assembly GCA_963761755.1). Lineage (GTDB taxonomy): Bacteria > Myxococcota_A > Polyangia > Nannocystales > Nannocystaceae > CAJXVA01. The sequence goes on along the minus strand of CAVXIC010000007.1, from coordinate 717,316 downwards.
TTCGCCAAGAAGCACGGGGGGACGTTCATCCTGCGGATCGAAGACACCGATCAGACCCGCAGCACGCGGAGCAGTGAAGTTGCGATCTTCGAGGCGCTGCGGTGGCTGGGTCTGGAGTGGGACGAGGGCCCTGACGTTGGCGGCGAGGCCGGGCCGTACCGACAGTCCGAGCGCACGGACCTGTATCGCGAGCACGTGCAGACCCTGCTCGATGGAGGCACCGCTTATCGGTGCTTTTGCAGCGCTGAGCGGCTGGCCCAGATGCGGTCCGAGCAGGAGGCGACCAAGCAGAACCCGCGCTACGACGGACGCTGCCGCGGGATCGATCCCGCGGAGGCTGCCAAGCGGGCCGCCGAGGGCGAGGCCCACGTGGTGCGCATGCGGGTCCCCGAAGGCGAGACGATCCTGCACGACGAGCTGCGCGGAGAGATTCGGTTCTCCAACACCGAGATCGACGACCAGGTTCTCCTCAAGTCCGACGGCTTCCCCACCTACCACCTCGCCAACGTGGTCGACGACCACCTGATGGGGATCACGCACGTGATTCGGGGCGAGGACTGGATCACCTCCGGACCCAAGCACGTGCTGCTGTACCAGAGCTTCGGCTGGGAGGCTCCACTCTTCTTCCACCTGGGGCTGCTGCGCAACGCCGACCGCTCGAAGCTCTCCAAGCGCAAGAACCCGGTCTCGATCGACCACTACCGGTCGCTGGGCTACCTGCCGAGCACCTTCCTCAACTTCCTGGCGATCCACGGGTTCTCGATGGGCGAGGACAAGGAGCGCTTCTCCTTGGACGAGATGGTCGAGGCCTTCGACTGGTCGCACGTCAGCACCGGTGGTCCGGTGTTCGACCCGGCCAGGCTCGACGCGTTCTGCGGTGACGACATTCGTGCCATGGATCCTTCGGACCTGCGTGAGGCGCTCTTGGCCCACGCCTTCGACGGGCGCATCGACACGATGGTCGAGCTGAGCCGCGAGCGGATCAGTCGGCTGGACGACTTCATCCCCTACGTGTCGTTCTTCTTCGGGGGCGAGGTCGACTACACGGCGGTTCTCCCCAAGATGGTCCCCGCAAAGCGCGAGCGGAAGGAGACGATCAAGGTGCTCAAGGCCTACCTCGAGGGCATCGAGCGCAGCGATGCCGCGCGCGCCTTCACCGTCGAGGGTGTCGAGGCGTTCACCAAGGCATTCGCGGCGGAGCAGGGCTGGAAACCCAAGGAGCTGTTCCCGCTGCTGCGCGCCGCGAGCACCGGCCGCACCGCGTCTCCCTCCCTGTTCGAGACCCTAGCCGCTCTGGGCAAGGACCGCGTTCGACTTCGCTTGCGGGGGGCCATCGAGGCGCTCCGGACCGCTGGGAGCTGACGCCCGCGCGCTGTCTTGTTGCACCCTGAATCCGGGGACCTCCAGCCCGTCGCTGTGCTCGAGCCACTGCTGCAGCCGACGGGGCGTCCACGGCGTGCATCCGCGCGCCCAGGCTCGGACCTTGGCACCGGGCACCCTGCGGCCATTGGGGGAGAGCACGGTCCCCAGCAGGGGCGACGAGGGGAGGGGGCCCCTATCCTGAAGTCGGCACAGCGCGTTGACGAAACCGCACGTCGGCTGCAGCCCGATGGGGAGGGGAAACACGATGTCGCCTCGGGCGACCCGCAGTCCGGCGAACAGCGCCTCGAGCACGGTGACCGCCCGCGCCACGCGGATGCGCCGGACGTCCCCGTGCGCTTGCTCGAGCAGGTCGGCGGTCGCATCACTCGATCCTCGATCCACCACGACCAGCTCCCACGCGGGGTCGGTCGGTTGGTCCTCCAGCGCGGCCAAGAGTTGGGCCAGCCCCGCGGCGTCGTCGCGCACCGCGACCACGACCGAGACCCGTGGCGCGATCCCGTGGACGTCGGCCTTCCTCTGAAGCCGAATCCATGCGCCGCTGGGCGTGCGAGCCGATGCGACGAGGGTCATCGCGTTCGCGACGCCGAGCAGCTGTTCGTGCTGCCCAGGCTGGACATGAACGATGATGGAGCCGCCGGCTTGGACCCGCGGGATCAGGCGCGGCAGCGTTCGAAGCGTGCACACCACCAGGCCATACAGGTCGCGGGTCAGCGCGCTCCGACGGCAGTCGATGCCCATCGTCAGCAGCATCCGCGCGGCGACGCCCGCGGAGGTGAGGTCCAGCGCGAGCCCTGGCGACTGCGGCGCGGCCGATGCGATCGATGAGATCAGGGCCTGCAGGATGCGATGCTCTTGCTGCACGGACACCTTGTTCGGTGTCGGCCGGCCGAAATCAAGGGGAGGTGTACGGGACCACAGAAGCCGGAGCCAAAGCCGGAGCCAAAGCCAGCAGGACGAAACGGGTGGGCGGGGGATGGCGTTTCAGTTCAACCCCCTACCGATGCAGGTGGGCGCCATGATAATCGCTTCGGGCTTCCCGCCGGACGGGCCTGCACACCTACGAACAGAGACGGCTCCCTGGGATGAAAAGAGTAGGTAGAACGCGAAGGCCAAGCCCCTGCCCACCGCTGATCATCCTAGCACGAAACCCGGGGTGCGCTGCTGGGAATCAAGCGCGGCAGCGGGTTCAATTGAGGGCGTGACGAGGTGCTAGCAGCATCTTGACGGCTGTCGACGCCTGGTGTTGGGCCCTGGGTTCGGGGCCGCCCCACAGTCAGGTCGAGTCGCGCTCGAAGCGTGGGTCGGCCTGCGGCGCTTCACTGCGGAAGTCAGCGCCCAAGCCTCCTTGCACCGCGGCGCTCTGCGTTCCGCGCTTCATGAGGTCGAGCTTGCCCAGGACCGCTTCGGCTCGAGTCTCGGTCGGATGCATGTGGCGCTTGGTGTCCATGCGGATCGCGTCGCACGGGCACGCGTCCACGCAGAACCCACACACGACGCACTTGAGCTGGTCGATGACGAAGCTCCTCGGAGCCTTCTCTTCATCGCCGCCGCGGTCTTCGGCCTCGATGTAGATGCAGCGCGCCGGGCAGACGGTCGAGCAGCACATGCACGCGACGCATCGAACCGATCCGTCTTCGCGGTGCATGAGGCGGTGCACGCCTCGAAAGCGCTCGGGGTAGTAGTCCTCGACGTGAACGTCCGGCTCGCCGTAGCGGATCGTGTCGACGTCACCCATCCCCTTGGACAAGGTGTTCTTGAAGAAGTGGCGGGCGGTCGTCACCAGCCCCTTGAGAATGGCCGGCAGGTAGATCTGGTCGGCCGTCGAGCGTTGCAGCGAGACTTTCTTGACGGTGATGGTCATGGGGTCCCTGCGGAGGTGGGAGGGGCGGCGTCCGAGCCTTCGGGCGCGTCAGGGGTGATGGTGCCGAAGGCCGACAGGGCGTAGACGACCACGGCGGTGAGCACGATGTTGGCCAACGACACCGGGAGCAGCCCCTTCCAACCCAGGCTCATCAGCTGGTCGTAGCGGAAGCGCGGCAGCGTCCAGCGAATGAGCAGCTGAAACCAGCACAACGCAAACACCTTGATGCCCCAGGTGATCATGCCGACGAGCACCACCGCGATGTGCGGCAGCGCCGTGCCCCAGCCGGTCAGCAGCGAGTACACGGCCACGCACAGCGCGAGCGTGCCGGCCATGACCATCGCGGCGCCGACGAACTGCGCGTGTTTGGACGCGCGCCAGACCGCGACGCCCGTGGCCACGATGAGCGCTCCGGAGGCGGTGAAGAACGCCTGTGCGACCCATGGCGCCGCGAAGCCCGATGCGCCGAACATGTCCAGCGGAAGCGCCCAGCCGCCGAGGAACAAGGTGGTCACCAGCGCCGAGACGAAGACGACCTCGATGAACTCGCTGAGGAAGAACAGACCGAAGCGCATGCCGGAGTACTCGAGGAAGTACCCGACGATTTCCGACTCGCCCTCTGGAAGGTCGAACGGCGCGCGCTTGGTCTCGGCGATCGCGGCGGTGAAGAAGAGCACGAACGCGACCGGCTGCAGGATGATGCCCCAGTAGCTCTCGAGCTGAGCGTGCACCAGCGCGTGGGGCTCGAGCGTGCCGTACACGAGCAGGGCGCCGACGATGGTCAGACCGATGGCGACCTCGTACGAGATCATCTGGGCCGAGGCCCGCAGCGCGCCGAGGATGGCCCACTTGTTGTAGCTGGACCAACCGGCCAACGTGGCGCCCCAGGTCGCGAGCGATGCGATGGCGAAGTAGAACAGCAGCCCGATGTCGATTTGGGCGACCTGCAGGGGCGTGCCCCCTCGACCGGCCGCGCACTGGTTGACGTCTGCTTGGCTGATCACCTCGAACAGATGCCCGTAACACAGCGCGTCTCCGAAGGGCACGATCGCGAAGACGACCAGCGCGGGCATCAGGGCCATCATCGGCGCGAGCGTGTACATGGCTCGGTTCGCGCGCCGAGGGATGAAGTCCTCCTTGAAGAACATCTTGAGCCCGTCGGTGGCGATGTGCAGCAGGCCCCACAGGCGGATGGTGAGGCCTCCGAGCGTGATTCTGGCCATGTTGGGGCCGATGCGGTCCTGCATCATGGCGCTCTGCTTGCGCTCCATCCACAGCAGCAAGGAGGCCAGCGGCATCACGAAGCCCAGGACCAGCAGGACGATCTTCGCCAGCCCGGGCGCGACCGTCCCCCACAGCCATGAGGGGTCCTGGAAATGGAGCGGAACCTGACGCTGCGCGCCGGCCACGTCGAACGAGAGGACGGCCGCGCCTGCGCGGTAGGCCTCGGGGTCGACTTCAGGGGGATCTTCGTCGCTTTCGACGATGCTCTGGGGACCGGGACCGCGGAGGGTCTCCGCGTCGACCGCGATCGTGAACGTCAGCGGGCGACCAGGAAAGACCATCGCAGGGTCGAGCGGTTCGACGATCGAGAAGCTCGACCAGTCGTTGCCCTCGATGCGGAAGCCCGAGACGGGCGCGGGCCGCGTGCCAGCGTTGACGATCGACACGGTGACGGCCTTCGTGTCGGGGTTGAAGACCAACTCGCCGGGCTCGGCGCGCACCGACAGCGGTTCGTCGGGGGCGAGGGGCGACAGAGGCTCTGGGCCGCAGGCCGACAGGAGCAGCGTCGGCAGCAGCAGCAGCGCGGCCCAACCCAGACACAGCGGCGCGGATCGACGAAGGAGGGATGAGAGCGCGGAGGACACGAAGAGCATGGAGAGCATGGCCAGATCCTTCATCCGCGGGAGTTGCCGAAGCGCAGCAGGCGGGGGCGGCTGGGCTTGGGTTCTTGCAGGAGCGCCTCGAGGGCGGCGTGGTCGTGTTCGGAGGCGAGCGCGCGGCTGAGCTCGCGGGCCGAGCCGATGTCCCTTCCGCCGAGGGCCAGGAGAAGCTCGCGGACCAAGTCTGCGCGGTGCCGCCGGTCACCCTGCGGACGCCAGGCTGGCCGGACGACGCGGAGCTTGCCCTGGCGGTTGGTGTACGAGCCGATGATCTCGGCCCAGCTCGCCGCGGGCAGCCGAATCGTGCAGGCCTCGGACAGCGCGTTGAGGCGGTCCGAGAGGACCACAGAGGTGAAGGACGCGAGGCTCGAGCGGACGACCTCGGAGACCTCGCCCTCATCGTCGAGGAAGATGACCGCTTCGTAGGCGCCGCCGGCGATCTGCAAGGAGAGCTCGGCTTCGTGGTGGACGATCTCGCCCGCTTCGCGGTGCGCGCCCCGGGTGTTGGGGTTCTTGTCCGCATCGCGCAGCAGGCTGTCGGCCTTGCCCGGGGGACGACCGAGCACGAACCGCTCGGCGCCCAGGAAGTCGGCCAGCGCGGCCAGGGCTCGGTTGGCCTCGTTGGTCGCGGTGCTGCTGAAGACCGCCGCGGTCTTCTTGCCCAGCAGGCGCTTGGCGGTCGCGGCGATCGCTTGCTCGAGCGGCAGAGGCTGTCCGTCGATCGACGCGTGCAGGGTTCGCGTGTCGGGGTCGAGCTCCTTGTAGGTCAGGCGACCCTCGTCGCACATCCAGTGTCCGTTGACGTCGGCGTCGAAGCGCGGGACGAGCCGGTAGGCCTGCTCGTGCTTGGTGTGCAGCTCGACGGCACATCCGGTCGCGCATCCGGTGCAGGTCGTGTCGGTGGCGTGCAGCTCCCACGTGCGGATGGAGAACCGGAAGTCCTTGGAGGTCAGCGCGCCCACCGGACAGATGTCGACGGTGTTGATCGAGTACGGGTTGTCGAGACGGTGACCCTCGGCGATGTCTAGAATCTCTCGGTCACCGCGGCTGACCATCGTCAGCTCGCCGGTCTCGGGCAGCTCCTCACAGAACCGGACGCATCGTGAACACAGGATGCACCGCTCGGCGTCGAGCACGATCTCGCGTCCGATGTCCTTGTGTTTGGGCTTGCGAATCTTGGGGACGTCGACTCGCGTGAGCGAGTGGTCGTGGTTCATGTAGTGCCGCTGCAGCGTGCACTCCCCGGCTTTGTCACAGATCGGGCAGTCGATCGGGTGGTTCTTGAGGGTGAACTCCAGCATGTCCTGCCGCGCTTGGGCGACACGGTCGTTCTTGGTGTACACGACCATGTCGGGGCGAACCTCGACCTGGCACGAGGGCTGAAGTTTGCCCATGCCTTCGATCTCGACCAGGCACTGCCTGCAGCTGGCCGCGACCGAGAGGCCCCGGTGATAACAGAAGTGGCAGATGTCCTCGCCGGCCAGCTTGGCGGCCTCGAGGATGTTGGTGCCCTTGCGCACCCGCACCGCCGCGCCGTCGATCGTCAGCACGACGGGGTCCTCGCCCTCGACAGGCTCGGCCCCGACGTTGGGGCACGGTGGCGCCGGCGCGTGGACCGCAGAGAGGTCGGGCCCCATCGACACCTGGATCGGGCCGGTGTGGGGAACGGACATGGGCGGCGGAGGCTCGGGCGCCAGCGGGGGAATGGTCGCGGAGCTGCGGGAGCGCTGCGGGGACTTGGGCGGTGGATTGCTGTCGGCCATGCGAGTGCCCAATGAAACGGCGGTGGTGAGTGCGGACCGGCTAGCGGTCGCACTCACCTCCGATCATGTTGATGCCGCCGAAGATCGGCACGACGTCGGCGAGGTTGGCCCCGACGATGAGCTGGCGCAGGGCGGCGGTCGTGTAGAAGGATGGCGGTCGGCACCGGCACTTGAAGGGGCGCCCCGTGCCGTCGGACACGATGTAGAACCCCAGCTCGCCGTTGCCGGCCTCGGTGAAGCTGTACGCCTCGCCCGGCGGCACGCGCATGCCGTCCATGACGAGCTTGAAGTGGGCGATCATGCCCTCGATGGAGTTGTAGACCTCGCGCTTGGCGGGGAGCGCAATCGTGGGGTCGTCGATGATCACCGCGCCGGGTGGGATCTGGACCAGCGCCTGCTCGACGATCGTCATGCTTTGCAGCATCTCTTCGATCCGCACCAGGTAGCGGGCGAGGTTGTCGCCGCCGTCGGCGACCGGGATCGCGAAGTCGAAGTGGTCGTAGACCGAGTAGGGCTTGTCCTTGCGGACGTCGTAGTCGACGCCCGTGGCGCGCAGCACCGGCCCGGTGATGCCGTAGCTGATGGCGTCTTGGGCCGAGATCGCACCGACGCCTTCCATGCGATCGAGGAAGATACGGTTGTGCTCGACCAGTGAGCGGGTGTCGTCGATGAGCTTGCGAACCTTGGTGAGCTTCTCCCGACACTTGGGGATGAAGTCCTCGGTCAGATCCCACGCGACGCCACCGATGCGGCAGTAGCTGTGGGTCAGGCGGGCGCCGGAGATGTCCTCGAGCAGCTCCCAGAAGTGCTCCCGGGCCCGGATGCCGTAGAAGAACGCCGTGAAGCCGCCCATCTCGGCCAAGCTGGCGACGATGCAGGTGAGGTGGTCGCAGACCCGCGCCAGCTCGCCGGCGATCACACGGATGTACTCGGCGCGCTCCGGTACCCGCTCGGTGATGCCCAACAGCTTCTCGACGGCCATCGCGTAGCCGACGTTGTTGAGCATCGGTGAGACGTAGTTGAGCCGGTCCACGTACGGGAAGATCTGGTTGTACGTGGCGTTCTCGGACTCCTTCTCGAAGCCTCGGTGCAGGTAGCCGATCTGGACGTCCGCGTCCTTGATCGTCTCGCCGTCGATGCGCAGCACCACCCGAACCGTGCCGTGCATCGCGGGGTGAGAGGGCCCCATGTTGATGATGACTTCGTCGGTCGGCAGGCGCGCGGCCCGCTCGGCGAACGCTTCCATCGAGGGGGAGAGGCGGTTCTCACCCGCCTGCCGAACCCCGCCATGGTGGGGCTCGAAGGTGTCGGCGAGCGATTGGGCCGGAGGGGAGACGCCGGGAGGGAGGAGTGCCATCGGAGACGATGCCTTCAGCCGCTGAAGCGACGGTTGTGGCTGTCCTCGAGCAGCCGGGTGGTCTGGTCGTCGGTCGGGGGCGCGTCGGGGCGACGCAGCAGCGGTTGCCGAGCGTTCTGCGGGTAATCCTTGCGAAGCGGATGGCCGACGAACTCGTCGTACATGAGGATCCGGCGCATGTCCGGATGACCCTCGAAGCGGACGCCGTACAGGTCCCAAGCCTCGCGCTCGGCCCAGTTGGCGGCGCGCCATAGGGACGAGGCGGTTGGAACCCAGCATTGCTCCGCCGACTCCTCCACGTGCACCTTGATGCGCACCCGGTGTTTGTGGCTGAGGCTGTACAGCTGGTAGACGACCTCGAAGCGCGGCGTCTGACCGAGGTAGTCGACGACGGTGAGGTCGGTGAGCATGGCGAAGGCCATGTCGGGGTCGTCGCGCAGGAAGGTCAGCACGTCGATCAGGCGCTCACGGGCGACGATCGCAATCTCGTCCCCGACGTAGCTGCCGGTTTCGAGGATGGCGTCGCCGAAGCGAGACGACAGGGCGGTGAGAACGGAGATGGCCATCGCGGTTCGTTCAGGAGCTACAGGACGCGACCGTCCTTGGGCATGCGCTCGTCTTCATCGAGCGTCATGCTGGTGCCGTCGGCGACGATGGGCAGGCGGCGTCGATCGGAAGGCGTGAAGGAAGCGGTGTTGCCGAGCTCACGCTGGCTGTGGCCCCGGTGATCCTGAATGCGGCGCTGCAGGGTCATCAGGCCGTCGAGGACCTGCTCGGGGCGCGGGGGGCAGCCGGGCACGTAGACGTCGACGGGGATGACCTGGTCCGCGCCGGGCATGACCGTGTAGTTTTGGTAGAAGCCCCCGGTGCTCGCGCAGACGCCGAAGGCCATGACCCACTTGGGCTCTGCCATCTGGTCGTAGACGCGCCGGAGGATCGGGCCCTGCCGCTCGGTGACGGTGCCGATGACGATGAGGAGGTCGGCCTGGCGGGGCGAGAACCGCGGAAACTCGGCGCCAAAGCGGGCGATGTCGTACTTGCCGGCCATCGTCGCCATGAACTCCATCGCGCAGCAGGCCGTCGCGAAGGGGTAGGTGAACAAGCTGTACTTCTGCGCCCAGTTGATGGCGTCTTGGAGCTTGGTCGGGACGTATCCGGGATGGTCTGCCATGGTGGTGCTTCCGTGTCCGTGCGGCGTCGGCTCGTGCTCACGCCCAGTCGAGGGCTCGCTTGCGCCAGACGTAGGCCAGGCCGAGGGTGAGCACGCCTAGGAAGATGAACATCTCCACCAGCCCGAAGAGGGTGGGGGTGCCCACGCAGACGCCTGCGGCGTCCAGGGCACCTTCGCACGAGAGCTCGCGGAACAGGGATGCCCACGGATAGAGGAACGCGACCTCGATGTCGAAGATGAGGAAGAGGATCGCGACCTGGTAGAACTTGACGCTGAACTTGACGCGCGGGCTGCCGATCGGCTCGCTGCCGCACTCGAACGGCTCGTCCTTGATCGCCGAAGTCCGTTTGGGGCCCAGCACCATGGCGATGCCGAGGTTCGCGCCCGCAAAGGCGAGGGCGAAGAGCACGAAGAGGAGCGCTGGCAGGTACGATTCGGCCATCGGTTTGGCGGGGCGAGAACGCCCGAGCCCCTCTTAGCATAGGCCGGGGGCGGGGTGCACAGGGCGCGGGGATGGGGGACCCCAGAGCTCGTGACGCGGTCGAGCGCGCCGCTCAGCCGGTGCCTTCGATGGCGAGCTCGAACACCTCGACCTCGTCGGCGTCCTTGGCCATCAGGAACACCGACAGGGCGCGACCGCCTCGATACGACCGCAGTTCGCTATGGATTGCGCGCGCCGCCTCCTCCGCCGGGATCCCGCGCTCGAAGGCTCCCATCAACGGGATCGCCAGGGAGGAAAAACCCTTGGCGTCCGCTGCGACGATGACCGCCGCGGTGGCGCGCAAGACGTCCTCGACCTGCACCTTGCCGCCGGGCTTGTCGGTGTCGGGCACGTGGATGATGTGGCGAGCCTTCATCCGGCCTCCGGGCGTCACCAGTGCGGCCCCGACCGCCAGCGGCGTGTGCGCTCGGACCTGAGCTTCGACCTCGGGGCCGGCAAGATCACGGATCTTAGAGGCCGGGTAGTGGGTCATCCGCCCCTCGGAGTTGGTCGGGCACACGAACGCGTCCACCTCCACCTCGCCCCAAGCGTCGGTCGAGATTGTGATGGCGAGCTGCTGGTTGGAGTCTACGGCCACGAGCGGCTTGAGTAGCCCCGATCTGCTGGAAGGGTCAATGAGATCCATAGGCTGTGTGAGCTACCGCTCGAAATGAGCGGGAGAGGTGATGGACGTCGTCGGTGGGTCGACCCGGAATCTACACCGACCAAATCGTCGTCGCCAACCCATAGAACCCAGGCCGGGCGGAGATGTCGTCGGTATGAACCTTGGGATCGTCGAGACCTACGACGACGCCGCCGGAGCCTTCAGCCTCAGCATCACGCCGGGCACGCAGCATGTCTGCGTCGATCTAGACGGAGGTGGCAGCAGCAGCAGCGGGAGGGGCTGCGGCAGCTGAGCCGGGCCGTCCGCGACGTCGCCGAGCCCACGGCATCAGCGCGAACAAGCCCAGCAGCGTCCACCCGCGATTTCCGGGGCCGACCGAACAGCTCGAGGTGTCCTCGTTGTCGGCTCCAGCACCTTGGGCGTCCGTATCGGTCCCGCTGGGGTCCGCGCCGGCGTCGGTGTCGCCGTCGTTGCCCTCTCCCAGCCCACCGGTGCCCGCGTCGTCCTCGCAGCTGGCCAGCAGCGCGCACGTCGGGGCGTCGCCCTCGAGCAAGCACATGCGGTACGCCGCGTACGACGGCTCGTCGTAGGTGTCACAGCACCGTCCAACGCGGGCGATGTTCACCTCGGGCGTGCCGTCGCCGCAGTCCCCAATCGCAGCACTCTCCAGCTCGACGAACGCCTCGCAGTCGGTGCGTACCTCTCCGGCGCAGCTGCTGGGCAGCATCGGCGGCTGGGTCCCACACGTCTCGACCAACACGTCTGTGCATCGCGTGAGCAGCTCGTCGTCGGTCTGGGTCTGCGGGGGGTCGTCAGGGTTGAACCCGTCCGACCAGCCGACACCGTCCCCGCTGAAGCACTCGCAAAGGCCGTGATCCTGCTCGACCCAGCATCGGCCGCCGGGGTTGTCGCAGGCGATGCCCTCGGTCTTGCAAAAGCCGTCTACGCAGGCCTCGTCGAAGTTGCAGCCGTCGCCGCATGCAGGCGGCGCGGTCTGGGGGGTGGTGCAGGTCCCACCGAGGCAGAGCTCGCTGCCGAGGCAGGCGGTGTCGCGCAGGCAGGCCTCGCCTTCGGCGTGGGCCGACGCCGCACCGAGCAAGAGGGTGGCAAGCGCGGCGCCGCCGGGCAGGGCAGATCGAAGACAATCCAAGGTCATGCGCTGAGCGTAGCTGCCCGGCGCGCCGGGTCGAACTCGAACGCGCTCATTTCGGGGCGCTCAGTTCTGGAAGAACGACTCGAGCTCGGACTCGACCTCGTCCTCGCTCTTGCCGCGTACCACGGCGACTTCCTTGACCAGCAGGTCTCGGGCCGTGTTGAGCATCTGGCGCTCGCCGTGGCTGAGATCCTTGCTGAGCCGAAGCAGCGCCAGGTCGCGGTAGACCTCGCCGACTTCGAACAGCGATCCGGTGCGGATCTTCTCCATGAACGCGCGGTATCGGCGGTTCCACGTCTGCCGATCGGCCGGCACGTCGTGGTCGCGCAGCAGGCTGTAGAGCTGATCCAATGCGCCCTGGTCGGCGACCGGGCGCATGCCGTTCTCGAACGCCTTGGCGACCGGGACGATGATCTTCAGGCCAGACCCGCACACTTGGAGGTGGTAGCAGGCGATCGCATGCTCGCCGATCGTCTTGGTCTCCATGCCGACGACCTCAGCGACACCACGGGCGGGGTAAACAGCTTTGTCTCCGACATTGAACGACGCTCGCATCATGATCTGAACCTCCGAAAGGGGGAAGCCGAGCCAGTAGGCAAGGCTCATGCCTTACATGTGGGTTCATTGACTTCAGCACGTTCCATGCCGGCGGCCGGAGCGCTCCTGGCGACAGTCGTAGCCAGGGCGACCCATCACCGGCTACTGGGCTGGCCAGGCGGGTCCGGCGGCGGGTCAGGTGGAGGGGCTCGAGGGGCTCGGCTCGCGAAGTCGACGCCGGGTCCATCCCCCCACCCCCACGACCATGAGGAGGAAGATCGAGGGAGAGGGCGCACCACCCACCGCGCAGTTGCTCGTCGTGATCCGGCAGACGTCTGGCTTGGGTTCATCTTCGTCGCAGGTGTAGACACGGTCGCAGACCGGGTCCAGGGACTCTCTGTAGTTGTTGAACCAGACCGAGCGGCGAAGGACTCGGAGGCACCGTCGTGCTTTGCGGGGGCTGTACTCGCATTCGCTGGCGCACGCGTCGAGGTTCGTCATGACCTCGACCTCGCACTCATCCCCTTTGAAGGCGCGGTGCTCTCCAGAGGGCTGGCAGTCCTGTTCCGCATCCGGATCCTCGTCGAACCCGCAGGACTGCTGGGGGCTGGTGTGGTCGAGGAAGGGCTCGTCCGGGTCCTGGGCGTTGTAGGCACAGATGTAGTCGGCGGCCTTGCTGTTGAATGCGTCGGTGTCGCTGTAGCAGCCCGAACCCAACAGGGTCATCGACAGGGTCATCGACAGGGTCAGCAGACACAGGGGCGCCCAGCGTTCAGTTCTCGAGCTAAACATACAAAGCTACCGCTCAAACCTGAGCGCGTGCGCGCGCAGAGTCAAGCGGGGGTCTACTCGAGCGCGGTGATGCGCCAGCCGTCCGGCGTCTGCTCGAGCGTGAGCGCTTTGCCGGTCTCGTAGCGAAGCTCGGCTTGGCGAAGATCGGCGCTCAGCTCGATGCTGCCCGGGCGCTCGAGCGCGGCCTCGATCGCCTCGACCCGGGCCTGCCAGTCCTGCGCGAGGGCTTCGGCGAGCGACGGATCGAGCAGCGCCGCCACGGAGGAGGTGTCGGCTTGGTGCACGGCGGCGATCAGGGCCCGGACCGTCTGGGCTGGCGTCGCGGACTGCGGGGTGCCGGGCAGGCCCGCGGTGACGTAGTAGCTGCCGTCGAGCTCTGCCCACGTCAGGACGCGGCCGTCGTCATGGGCCGTGGTACCGCCGCGAAGACCGACCCGCTGGGCCTCGGGCACGGCGGCGGCGTCCTTGGCCAGCTGCGAGCGCTCGGCGGCGGCGTCCGTCCAGCGGGCTTCGAACGCTGCGTAGGGGGTCTGGGCCTGGACCTCGGGTGCCAACATGGCATAGGCGTCCTGCGGATCCGACCCTGGAAGGGTCTGAACGTAGGCCTCCCGCAGCTGCTCGGGCGAGCGATGCTGCGCGCGCTTGCATCCGGGCACGACGAGGGCGCAGACCACCAGCAGGCCCCCGACCGTCGCGCCGCGGGTCACGGACCCTCCCACTTGTTGAAGATGGTGTCGTGGGCCTGCGCGGGATCGGTGTCGGGGTAGTCCAGCGTGTGGTGCAGCCCGCGGCTCTCGCGACGCCGGGTGGCGCACTCGATGATCAGGTGTCCGGTCAGCGCGATGTTGCGCAGCTCGAGCATGTCCTTGGTGACCCGGAAGCGCGTGTAGTACTGGCGGATCTCCTCGCGGATGAGCTCGATGCGACGCTCGGCGCGGCGCAGCCGCTTGTTGCTCCGCACGATGCTGACGAAGTTCCACATCAGCGCGCGGACCTCCTGCCAGTTGGCGCTGACCATGATCGCCTCGTCGGAGTCGACGGTGTCGCCGGCGTTCCAGTGGTTGACCTGCTCGGGGGGCGGGCGGCCGAACGCGTCGCAGACCTCTGCCGCACCGACCGCGAGCACGAGCGCCTCGAGCAGGCTGTTGCTGGCGAGTCGGCAGGCGCCGTGCATCCCCGACATCGCGACCTCGCCGATCGCCATCAAGCCGGGGATCGATGTGCGGCCGTACATGTCGACGACGACGCCTCCGCACATGTAGTGGGCTGCGGGCACGACCGGCAGGGGGTCGGTGCGCATGTCGAGGCCCAGATCGAGGCAGCGCTCGTAGATCCCCGGGAACCGCTCGTGGATGAAGTCGCCGGGGAGATGCGTGACGTCCAGGTGCACGAAGTCGTTGCCCGAGCGCTTGAGCTCGACGTCGATCTCTCGGGCCACGACATCGCGCGGCGCGAGGCTCTTCATGGGGTGCTTGCCCTCCATGAGCTCCGAGCCGTCGATGCGCCGCAGGATGCCGCCTTCGCCCCGGACCGCCTCGGACACCAGGAAGCTCTTGGCCCCGGGGTGGAACAGACAGGTCGGATGGAACTGCATGAACTCGAGGTTGCCGACCTTGGCCCCGAGCCGGTACGCCATCGCCACGCCGTCGGCGGTCGCTACGTCGGGGTTGGAGGTGTAGCGGTAGATCTTGCCGGCGCCGCCGCTGGCCAGCACCGTGACCGGGGCGGTGTAGGCGGTGATCGTGTCGGTGTTCTGGTCGAGGCTGTAGGCCCCGAAGCAGCCCTTCGATCCGTCCACCTTGGACCAGCTGAGCAGGTCGACGACCATCTGCTGCGGAACGAGCCTGATGTTGGGGTGGGCGGCGACCGCCTCCAGCAGCGAGCGCATGATCTCGGCGCCCGTCGTGTCGAGGTGGTGCACGACCCGGCGGTGGGTGTGCCCGCCTTCGCGTCCGAGCTTGAAGTCGCCGTCCTCCTCGCGGTCGAACCGGGCGCCGTAGGCGGAGGCGAGGCGCCGCACCAGGCCCGGCGCCATCTCGACGCAGCGGCGCACCATCGGCTCGTGGCACAGCCCTGCGCCGACGCGCAGGGTGTCCTCAACGTGCGACTGCAGCGAGTCGTCGTCGCCGAGCACGGCCGAGATTCCGCCCTGGGCCCATCGCGTGTTGGACTGGACGGGCTCTCCCTTGGTCAGCACCGTGACCGTCCCGCGTTCGGCGGCTTGCAGCGCGAAGTACAGCCCCGCGAGACCGCTTCCGATCACGAGGTACTGCGCCCGGACGATGGGAGTACTCTGACGCACCGCGGAGCGCAGGCTAGCAGTCCGCCGCCGGGTTGCGACCTGCTTTCTTGGGTCCGTGTCCGCACCGGGTACACTGCAGCGGTGCGACGGCGCTGTGAACACCGCGGAGCTGCCTGGCTGTTCAGTGCGACGGCGCTGGCCGCCGGACTGGGCCTCGGGCTGGCCGCGGGCGCTCGGCCGCCCACCGACCGCAACAACTACTACAGTTACACCGACGACAACGGGACGCTGCACGTCACCAACGTGCCGAGTCGGTCGGGATCCCGTGCGGCTACGGGGTCGTGGCGGCTGTGGAAGAGCCTGGAGGGGAGCCCGCACGATCGACCCGCGCAGGGCCGCTCGGCGCCTTCGGGCGTGGGGCGGACCGGGACGGTGCAGCTGGGCGCCGAGCGCTACCATCGCTACGACACGTTCATTCGGGCGGCCGCATCCCGCTACCAGCTGCCCGAGTCCCTCATCCGAGCGGTGGTGCACACCGAGAGCAACTACCATCCTCGCGCGACGTCGCGGGCGGGGGCCGCCGGTCTGATGCAGCTGATGCCCAAGACGGCGCAGGCGCTCGGGGTGCGCGATGCCTACGACCCGCAGCAGAACATCTTCGGTGGGGCTCGCTACCTTCGGCTGCTCGCCAACCGCTACAACGGCGACATGGTCCTGGTGCTCGCGGCGTACAACGCAGGCGCGGGCAACGTGCAGAAGTACGGGGGCGTGCCGCCCTTCGCCGAGACCCGCGCCTACGTCCGCGCGGTGCTGCGGCGATTTTATGCCTACGAGCGCCAGTCCCAGCTGGGCGCAGGCGCGCAGCGTCGAGGCCCCGCCCGGAACATCGCGGAGTAGCGCGTCGGGGGAGGATCCTCGCGCGCTGGTCGCGTCGGCGCCTGGTATGGTGCGCGCGGCATGGGGTTGGACCTACAGGAGCCCAGGGCTCCGGAGATTCCGAGCGTCACCGGGTTCGCGTTCGCACGCCTGCTCAACCCGGCGCCGGACTCTGCCTCCTTGAGCCTCACGCACGACGGACACCTGATGGTGACGGTCTCCGGCGAGATCATGACGAGGACCGAAGACCTGCTGCTGTGCTCGGAGAACCTCGACGCCAGGCCGCTCAACCGGCGGATGCAGGGGCGCGCGGTGCCGGAGGTGTTCCAGCGCCTCGTCTCCCTCGAAGGGCGCGGGCACATGGTGCTCTCGCGCGGCGCCGAGCGGTTCTATCCGCTGCAGCTTCAGCGGGATCTGTGTTTCTTCGTCGAGCGCTACGTCTGGGCGCTGGAGGCCTCGCTGATGTGGGACGTGGGCCGGCTGCCAGGCAGTCGATTGATCGCCCCAATTCCGCTGGTGCGGGTCGCAGGGGAGGGCGCGGTGGCGCTCCGGGTTCGTGGTGAGCTCGTCGCCGTGAAGATCGCCCCCAATCGCCCCTACCGCGTGCTCGATGCGGGCTTCGTCGGCTGGGTGGGCAACGTGATCCCCCGGGTCGACGCGCATCGAGACCCCTCCTTCTTGGTGTGCGAAGGGGAGGGGGCGATCTTGGTCAGCCTCCCCGGACGCGATGGAGGCAACGAGACGTCGTGAGCGCCTACGAAACCCTCAAGCGGGAGATGTTCAACCTCCCCAACATGATCACGCTGGGCCGGCTCTTCTTGATTCCGCCGGTCATCTGGCTGATCGATCCCACCGACCCGGTTCGCAACCTCTACGCGAGCCTGATCTTCGCGGCGGCATCCGGCCTCGACATCCTCGATGGATACTTGGCCCGCCGTCAGGGGTTGATCACCGTGTTCGGCAAGTTCGTCGATCCGCTCGCCGACAAGCTGATGGCGATGTCGGCGATGATCTACTTGGTGGTCGTCAACCTGCTGCCGGCGTGGATCGTCGTGGTCATGCTCGGGCGTGATCTCTACATCAACGGGATCCGCCAGCTCGCGGCCGAGCGCGGCATCGTGATCGCGGCGGGAGAGGGGGGCAAGATGAAGACGGTGTTCCAGCTGGTCGGGATCTGCTGCGTGCTCGTGCGCTACCCCTACCGCATGCCGATCGTGAACGAGCCCTTCGACTTTCACGGCGTGGGCATGTTGTTCCTGTACTTGGCGCTGACCCTGTCGATCCTCTCGGCCCTCACCTACACGGTCGGGTTCCGCGACGGGTTGCGGTCCCAGGTCCGCTGAGCCGTGGGGGCGAGGGTCGACTGGGGGCAGCGGGCGCTGGCCCGGGCTGCGCGAGGGGATCTGCCGGGCTTCTCATGGCTCGACGGAGGCCCGACCGGGCGCAGCGTGCTGGGTCTCGCACCCGCCGAAGAGGTGCGCAGCGATGACCTCGCCGTCGTCGCGGCGCTCGGGCCGGGCTACTGGATCGGTTGGCTGAGCTACGAGGCGGGCGCGGACGCGGCGCTGGGCCGGGCCCCGCGAGCCCGTTCCCTGCCGGGCGTGTGCCTGCGCCGCTTCGACGGGCTGTTGACGTGGGGTCCGTCCGGCAGCGAGGGCTGGGGGCAGGCCTCGGCCGCGACATCGATTCAGGGGGCGCTGGCGGACTGTTCCGCCGGTTCACTTGGGCCCTGGCCGCTCCAGCGGCTGTCGGCACAGGTCGAGCCCGAGCTCCATCGACAGCGGGTCCGGGCGGCGCTGAAGCAGATCCGGGCTGGCAACACCTACCAGGTCAACCTCTCCCAGCCCCTGCGCGCCGGGTTCACGGCCGCGGCGCTGGCTCGACCGTGGGCGCAACGGGTCAGCGCGCTCTATGCGGCGCTGCGCCGCGACACACCGGCGCCCCTGGGCGGGCTGCTCTTCGATGGGGAGCGAGCGCTGATCTCGAACTCTCCGGAGACGCTTCTGCGCTGGGAGGGAGGGGTCGTCACGTCGAGCCCCATCAAGGGGACGCGGCCGCGCGGGGAGAGTGCCGAGGCGGACGCGGAATACGCCCGGGCCCTGCGCACGAGCGCCAAGGATGCGGCCGAGCACGTGATGATCGTGGACCTGGTGCGCAACGACTTGGGCCGCATCGCGGAGCCGGGGTCGGTGACGGCGAGCCCAGACCCCCAGTCCGTGGTGCTGCCCACGGTGCATCACCTCGTGACCGACGTTCGGGCGCGCGTCGGCCCCGACGTGGGTCTGGGCGGGCTGCTCGCGGCGCTGTTTCCAGGCGGCTCGATCACCGGCGCGCCCAAGCTCGCCACCATGCAGATCATCGAGCGTCTCGAGCAGGCGCCACGGGGCCTGTACTGCGGCGGACTGGTGCTGATCACCCCCGACGCCGTCACCGTGAACATCGCGATCCGCAGCGGAATCTGCGACCAGCACGGTCTCACCGTTCACGGCGGGGGCGGCATCGTCATCGACAGCGACCCCGAGGGGGAGCGGCTCGAGTCGCTGGCGAAGGTGCGGGCCTTCGATCGAGAGGCCTGACGCTCAGGCGTCCGCGCGGGCCTCGAGCGCCTCGTCTTCTTCGTCCTCTTCTTGGGCGTCCTGCTCGAGCTGACCCTTGGGCTGTTCGGCGTCGCCATGGCGGGTCAGATAGATGAACAGCAGGCCGACGCCGACCACCAGCGCAACGTCCGCGATGTTGAACGTGGGCCAGGCCTTGCCCTCCCAGTAGAAGACCTTGATGAAGTCGACCACGCCATAGTGGAGGTCGCCGCGGATGTCCATCTGCCGAACGAGGCGATCGTGCAGGTTGCCGACCGCGCCGCCGCTGACCAGCGCGACGGCGATGAAGGCGGTGCGGTGGCGCGTGGGCATCGTCCACGCGAGGCGACCCATGTAGATGAGCGCCAGCACGGTGACGCCGATGAACACCATGCGGGCGTACGAGGCGTCGCGGAGGAAGCTGAACGCGGCGCCGGTGTTGAACCCGAACTCGAAGTAGAACCAGTTCTCGATGACGGTCTTGCCCGGGGCGTTGCGCAAGTTTTCCCACGCCCAAGCCTTCGACCAAAGGTCGAGGATCAGCGTGATCACCAAGACGACGACCGTCTCGATGATCCGCTGCTTCCGAGAAGGATCGGCCGCGCTGGAAGAGGAGGCGTCGGTCATGGCGGTGCGGGAGCATAGCGCACCGTCCTCGCCGGCGCAGGGGACAGTTTCATTCAACGATTTCGGTCGGTTGGCGTGCTCGGGTCCGCCACAGGCCCCACGCCCCCAGCGCGACCATGCCCACCGCGGCGAGCTGGGAGATCGACAGCAGCAGCGGATGCTCGGGCGGCAGGGAGAGCAGCCCAGCCACGCTGGGGTTCGAGACGCGAAGGACGAAGCCGCGGCTGAGGTCGCCCCGGAAGATCTCGACGCCCGCGCGCAAACACCCGTAGCCCAGGGC
Source organism: uncultured bacterium (assembly GCA_963761755.1). Classification (GTDB taxonomy): domain Bacteria; phylum Myxococcota_A; class Polyangia; order Nannocystales; family Nannocystaceae; genus CAJXVA01. The sequence continues at coordinate 697,709 of CAVXIC010000007.1, read as the reverse complement.
GTAGCGGCTCGCCATCCGCCACGGCGTCTCCACACCGACCCGCAGGCGCACCGCGGCGTTGAGCGCAACCAAGCCCAGGAGCCCGATCGCTTCGTAGAGCTGGGTGGGGTGCAGCGGCAAGGTCATCAGGCCCTCGCCGCGACCGACGATGGGGGCGCCGCCGGTCAGGGTCACGATCGCCTCGGGCCCGAAGCGAACCCCGCCCCCGCTGGTGTGCACGCCGCCCCAGCAGCACCCCGCGAAGAGGCATCCCATGCGGCCCGCGGCGTGCACCAGCGGCAGCCAGGTCAGCCCCATGTCCCAGACCTCGGTGGGGCGAGCATCATAGCGTCGAGCGAGCCACGCCAGGCCCCCGGTGACCGCGACCAGCGATCCGAAGAACACGAACCCGGTGCCGTCGAGCGCGACGAGCTTGGCGGGGTCGGAGGCGTACACGCCGGGCACGGTCAGCACGTGGACGACGCGCCCGCCCACGAACGCGCCTATGATCACGACCAAGAAGAGATCGACGAGAAAGGAGAGGCGCCGGCCCCTCGCGATGCCGCGGTCGGTCACGTCCCAGATCGTCAGCGGCACCGCCAGCAGGGTGCCCAGCAGGATCATCGTGCCGTACGCGTTGACGTTGGTGCCCCACGGCAGCGTGAAGAGGACCGGACGCATCAGGGAGTCTCCGCTCGCATCCGGCCGCGCAGGCCGATGAGCAGCAAGCCCACGCCCAGCGCGAGCGCCACGTCCGCGAGGTTGAACGCGGGCCAGTCTCGATCGCCCCACGAGAGCACGATGAAGTCGACGACGCCGTAGCTGTCGCCGCGGTCGAAGATCCACATGTGGCGAACGAAGCGATCGTGCAGGTTGCCCAGCGCGCCGCCCGCAAATAGCCCCGCGGCGGCGAAGGAGATCCCCGCGTCGGCGGGCAGCCGCGCGAGCATGCGGCCGAGGTAGAGCAGGACGGCCACCGTGACGACGATGAACACGACCCGCGCGGAGCCGACGTCGCGGGCCAGCCCGAACGCGGAGCCGGTGTTGAAGGCGAACTGCAGCCGGACCCAGCCCGCGACCAGCTCGCGGCTGCCGCCGTGACGCAGGTGCTGCCACGCCCAGGCCTTGCTGGCCAGGTCGAGCGTGAGCGCCGTACCGCACACAGCGGCGGCGAGCGCCACGGGGCGGGCGCGAGAGGCGGGCGCGGTCATGCGGCCCGCAGCATAGCTACTGCGCGCGCAGCAGGTCGAACAGCGCCGGACGGCGGCGGCGAGGCCACGCGGACTCGGTGCGGCTCAGCGCCCGCCGGCCCCGCGAGACCCGCTGGTCCATCGCTTGGCGGGACATGCCCTCGAGCGCGACCGGGCGCTCTTCTTGCAGCTCGATCAGACCCAGGCGCTCGGAGCCGAGCAGGCCCGAGAGCGCGTTCTCCAGGAGCACCGACTCGGGCAGCCGCAGCTCGCGAAGGGCCGCCCTGAGCTTGGCGCGCATGCTCAGCTCTTCGCGCAGGTCGCCACCGACGTGGTGCAGCGCATCGGCCCGCTCGGCGGCGTCCCTGGCGAGGCTGACCGAAGCCGAAGCGAACATGAGCTGGAGCGGCCGGACCTCGGGCAGCAGCACCGCGGGGTCGGCAAGGATCGCTTGCACTTCCTCCCACGCGATGTCGTCCACGTCGGACTCTTCGCCGCCGAGCTGCTCGAACGCTTCGCTCTGCCAGCTGGCCACCAGCAGCCGCAGCCGGATCGCCTCGAAGATGAGCAGCTCGGCCAGGGCGCGCTGCTGCTCGGAGGCGAGGGGGTCGCGCTCTTCGGCGGAGACAGGATGCGCAACCGCGGTCAACGCCCGACCCAGGGCCGCGGTGCTCGCGGCGCCCGAGGGCGCCTGCAGGCCCTCGACCCACGGCTGCAGGTCCTTGGGGATCTCGAGGAAGAGCGCGTCTCGGAGGTCTTGGTGGAACTGTCGCAGCGCCTCGAACCTGGGGTCGCGGGTGGCTTGCGCCAGGCCGAGGCCTTCGTCCCGCGCCTGCAGCGCCTCGAGCGCGACGGCTGCCAGCTCCTCGCGAAGCTCCCCCTCATCGACCGCAAGCGTGGACGGAAGGGAGCCGAGTCCCCCAGCAGAAGAGGGGACGAGGGCGGACGAGACGGCATCGGTGACGTTGGCGGGATCCATGGAGCGCTCCAGGCGATGGCAAGGGGTTTAAGCACGCGTGGCGTGCTCGCAAGACCCCATACGTCACCGATGCCAGGGGTGCTTCAGTCGCACGCCCAAATCCAGCTTCATCCGAAGGTTGGACACGCGCTTTCCAACGGGCGCCCGATGAGGCGACAGCGGCCTCTCCCAGGTCAAGGGAGGCAGGTTCTCGGACCCAGCGACGCGCTCGTACATGGCGCGGCGCGAGCAGTGATCGTCGTCCACGACGTGGATCACCCCCTCCAGGTGGGCGGGTGCGCGAAGCGCTGCAAGACTGGCGCTCACGGCGTCGTCGAGGTGGATCAGGTTGGTCGGCGCGTCGCCGTCGCCGGGCAGGGGTCCATCGTGACGCTGGCGATACAGCCGTCCCAACGGGCGCCCTGGTCCGTACAGACCCCCACACCGCAGCACCACGGCCGGGAGCCCGCGGGCGCGGGCGAAGTCGAGCACGACGTCCTCGGCATCCCGCTGGACGCGACCACGATCGCCATCGGGGCGCCGGGTCTCATCGTCGAAGACCCAGCCGTCGACCTCGGGCAGCGCGGAGGTGGAGCTGACGTAGACGATGCGCTGCCAGCCGACGTGGGCCGTCTGCTCCAGCAGCCGCCGCGTGCCCTCGACGTACAGCGCGCGCCGATCCGCGGCGCGGTTTCCGGGTGCCACGGCGATGTGCAGCGCGTTGGCCCCACCGAGCGGCTCGACGTCGAGGGTGGCGTGGCACAGGTCCAGCGCATGCATGCGGACCCCGCGGGGGGGCTCGCCATCGCGCCACTGCCCGCTGCGGGTCGCGACGACCGTCCCCGGGCCCAGCGCGCGCGCGAGGGCCATGCCCAAGAAGCCCCCTCCGACCAGTGCGACGTTCATGCCGGTCGCACCGTAGCACCGTCGACATCCAGTGGCGGGTGCAGCATGCTCCGCTGCGTGCAGTCGCACCGGTTCTCCGTGGCGCCGATGATGGAGCGCACCGACCGGCACTTCCGGGTGCTGGTCCGTCAGATCAGCCGGCGGGCGCTGCTGTACACCGAGATGGTCATGGGCCGCGCGGTCTTGGAAGGACGCGCCGAGCGAGACATGGGCTTCGATGCGATCGAGCAGCCCCTGGTGCTGCAGGTCGGGGACAACGATCCCGACCGGCTGGCCCGCTGCGCTGCGCTGGCGGAGGCCAGGGGCTTTGCCGAGGTGAACCTCAACTGCGGGTGCCCCTCCGCAGCGGTGCGGGACGGCGCCTTTGGGGCCCGGCTGATGCTCGATCCGGCACGGGTGGCGGCCTGCGTCGCGGCCATGAAGGGCGCGACGTCGATCCCCGTCACCGTCAAGCATCGGATCGGCGTGGACGACGTCGACGGCTACGACGACATGCGGCGCTTCGTCGACGCGGTAGCCGAGGCCGGCGCGGACGGCTTCATCGTGCACGCGCGCAAGGCCTGGCTGCACGGACTGAGCCCCAAGGAGAACCGAAACGTGCCTCCGCTGCGTCCGCAGGACGTGCATCGGCTGGCGCGGGAGCGACCCTCGCTGCGCGTCGAGCTCAACGGCGGCATCGGCTCGACCGATGCCGTGCTCGCGGCGCTGCGGGCCCAGACGCCGGTGCACGGCGTCATGGTCGGACGGGCCATCTATCGGGATCCGCTGGCGTTCAGCGACGTCGACCGGCGGGTCTTTGGTGACGCGCGAGACATCGCGACGCCGCAGACGGTCCTGCAGTCGATGCTCGAGCACGCGGCGCGGTGGCAGGCCCGCGGCGGTCGCGTCCACGACGTCACGCGGCACGTGCACGGGCTCTTCACCGGACGACCCGGGGGTCGCGCCGCGCGGCGATGTCTGGGGCAGGCGGGTGCCGGGGCCGACCTCGACACGCTGCGGCGCGCGATCGATGCGGTGGCGATGCCTTCGTAGGGCGCGCACACGACGAAGCCCTCGGTCCCGAGGGCGGGAGCCGAGGGCTTGGGTCGGAGCCGGAGCTCCTCAGACGTGGTTCACCCAGGCAGTTTTTCCGCGGGCGTCTCATCGCCGGCGACGGGAACATCGCCAGCGGGGGGAGCACCACCGGGAGCGCCGCCGCCCATTTGCTGCTTGAGGGTCGTGGAGATCTTGGTGAGGTCTTCTTGCGTCGCGCTGGCCGATGCCGTGACGGCACTGCCCTTGGCTTCGATCTTCACGCTGTCGACGACGCCCTGCGGGATGCCGAACATGCCCGCCATCCCCTTGACCTTGGCGAACTCGCCGTTGGCCATGCCGGCCAGCTCCGTGGCCTTGGCTTCGTCGCCGAAGTCACCGGCGGCGGTCATCGCCAGACCGTTGGAGAGGTCGAGGGTGCCGGTGAGGTGCTTGAGACCCGCGGCGGGGCCTTCTTGCATGTCGGCGGTCGCGACCATGCCGAAGTAGATGTGCTTGCTCTGGTCGACCGATGCCAAGACGTCCTTGAGCGATCCGTCGACGGCGGTCTTGCCTTCGCCCTTGAGCAGGCCCTTGAACGCCTCCTGGGAGTCGGCGCCCACCAGCGCGATCACGTCATCGGAGAGGGCGTAGATCTTTTGACCTTCATCGCCACCGGTGACGACCACGCGCCCGTCTTCTTCGCCGAGCTCGAACTTCTCTTCGGCGTTCTTCTCTTTGACCTTCTTGCCGATGCAGTCGAGCGTGTCCTTCTTGCCCGCGCCGGTGGCCGACACGATGGCGACCATTTCCTTGTCCTTGTCGGTGTTGCCGCCGACGAGCATGTACTTCCACGTCGTCATGCCCACCTTGCAGGCTTCGGCCGCGTCCATCATCTCGCCGACATCACCTTGCTTGAGCATGTCCGCGTTGTCTTTCATCAGAGGCGACGCGGCGACCGCGGCCGCGTCCACCCCGACGAGCACGTTCGCACCATCGGGCACGTACTTCATCGCGTCGGCAACGGTCGCTCCGGCAGCCGCTTGCGCGTCTCCGTCCTCACCCTTCTCGCCGTCTTTTTTATCGCCATCCTTGCCCTTCTCGCCGGAGGCTTCTTCTTTCTTGTCGCCTTTGTCACAACCGGTGAAGGGGGCGGCCACGAGTCCGAGTGCGATAACGATCGCCAAACGCTTCATGGGCGGGAGTGTCGCGGCCCGCGCGTGCGCGGTCAACCGTCTTCGCGACCGGCCCCAAAGGGCCCTTACTTTGGGAATTTTGGGGTCGGGGCCGGCGCGGGCAGCTTGGGCAGGGGGTTCAGCGGCGTCTTGGCCCTAGGAAGCGGCTTGGCGGGGATCGACGTCGAGTCGTTCACGACGCCGGATCCGGTGACCGTCTTGGGGGGATCGATCCACCCCTGAAACCAGGTGTCGTAGGGCACGTTGCTGGAGCCGGGGTGTCCCCAGCCCATGTGCACGACGAAGCGCTGATGCCGCGAGGCGCTCTCCCAGCGGGGAGCGTCGGCGTCCCACTTCGCGAAGCGGGCGTCGGCTCAGCTCCGCAGCACGATCCGGAAGCGCGTCTTCTTGCCGGCCTGCAGCCGGACCGTCGCCGCGGCGTAGGCCGAGCCCTCGAGCACGAAGGCGGGGTCCTTGATCGGCTCGCCGTCGAGCTTGACCGCGCCGGCTTCGATCCTCTGCCGGGCCTGTCGCTTGGAGGTGAAGGCCGCGACCGCGGGATCGACGACCACGTCCAGGAGGCTGATGGCGCTGGCCTCCAGCTGCACGGACGGGACGGCGCTCCAGTCCTCGCCGCCACCGAAGGCCTGCTTGGCCGCGTCTGAGGCCCGGTCGGCCGCCAGCGCGCCGTGGGCCAGCGCGGTGGCTTCGTGGGCGAGCCGGGCCTTGACCTCGCGCAGGGCGGCACCTCGGGCGGTGCACAGCTCGTCGACCTCGTCGACGCTGAGGTCGGTGTACTTGAGCAGGTGCCCGCGAACGTCGTCGTCGTGGCAGCTGACCCAGTATTGGTAGTAGTCGTAGGGCGAGCACTGCTCGGGGTCGAGCCACACCGCGCCCTCGGCCGTCTTGCCCATCTTGCGCCCGTCGGCGGTGAGCAGCAGCGGCCAGGTGAGCGCTTGGGGAGCGGGGCGCTGGCCGTCGCCCAGGCGACGAATGAGCTCGGTGCCGGCGACCATGTTGCCCCACTGATCGCTTCCGCCCAGCTGCATCGTGCAGCTGCGCTCGCGGTACAGGTGCAGGAAGTCGTAGGCCTGCAGCAGCTGGTAGTTGAACTCCAGGAACGACAGCGGCTGCTCGTTGTCGAGTCGATCGCGGTAGGTCTTGGCCGCGATCATGCGGTTGACCGTGAACTGCGATCCGACCTCGCGCAGGAAGTCGAGGTAGCGCAGGCCGCCCAGCCAGTCGGCGTTGTCGACCAGCACGGCATCGTTGGGTCCTCCGGTGTCGAAGGCCAGGAACCCGTCGAAGTTGCGGCGGATGGCGGCGACGTTGTCGGCCAGGGTTCGTTCGCTCAGCAGCTGGCGGGTCTCGGTCTTTCCGGTCGGATCGCCCACGCGCGCGGTGCCGCCACCGAGCAGCACGATCGGCTTGTGCCCCAGCCGTTGCAGAAGGCGCTGCACCATGATGCAGGTGAGGGATCCGGCGTGCAGCGACGAGGCGGTGGGGTCGTAGCCGACGTAGAACGTCACCATCCCGCCCGCGAAGGCGTCGTCGATCGCCTGCGCGTCGGTCATCGCGTCGATGAAGCCGCGCTCCTTGAGGGCGACGAGGGCGGAGGACTTGGGCTCGAACTCGGTGGACACCAGGCCGCGAGTCTACTCGGCCGATGCCGGGGGTGCATCCATCGCGGAGCCGGACTCGCCGTCCTTGGCCGGCGGTGGCTCGATCGCCTCGATCCGGCGGGCGTGCTCGCCAAGCGCGGCGTCGAGCGCCTGCAGCTTGGCCGTGATCTGCTCGCGAAAGCGCCGATGCAGGTCTTTCTCACGGAACAGCTCGTCGGCGACCGAGATGGCGACCAGCAGCGCGATACGCTGGACGTTGAGCGTGGAGCGTCCAGCGTTGCCGGCGAACTGCTTGAGGTGGGCGTCGACGTAGTCGGCGAGCTCCTGCACGTACGCCGGTCCCTCGTCGGTGCGGATGACGAGCCGCTGTCCGGCGAGCTCCACTTCGACCGACTGCTTCACGGGTTGTCGCCGCCGTCGTCGTGGTGCCGCTCGAGATCGGTGAGGCGCTCGGCCTCGTCGTGGGCCCGCAGGGCATCGATCACGTCGGCGATGTCGCCGTCCATGAAGCCGTCGAGGTTGTGACGGGTGAGCTTGATCCGGTGGTCGGAGATCCGGTCCTGCGGATAGTTGTAGGTGCGGATCTTCTCGGACCTGTCGCCGCTGCCCACCTGCGACTTTCGCTGCGCCGCCCGCTCCTGCTGGGCCTTTTGAATCTCGAGGTCCAGGAGGCGCGAGCGCAGCAGGTTCATCGCGATCTCGCGGTTCTTGGTCTGCGACTTCTCCTGCTGGGACTCGACGGCCAGACCGGTGGGGATGTGGGTCAGCCGAACCTTGGAGTCGGTGGTGTTGACGTGCTGACCGCCGGCGCCCGAGGCCCGCATCTTCTCGAACTTGATGTCCGAGTCGTTGATCTCGAAGTCGATCTCCTCGGCCTCGGGCATGATCGCGACCGTGGCGGCCGAGGTGTGGATCCGGCCTTGCGACTCGGTCGCGGGCACGCGCTGCACGCGGTGGACGCCGCTCTCGAACTTGAGCATGGCGTAGACGTCCTTGCCCTCGAGCAGCCCGGTGACTTCCTTGAGGCCTCCGGCGTCGGCCTCGTTGGTCGACATCGGCGTCAGGGACCAGCCTCGGCGCTCGGCGAAGCGGGTGTACATACGCCACAGGTCGGCCGCGAACAGGGCCGCTTCTTCGCCCCCGGTGCCGGCGCGAATCTCCAAGATGACGTTCTTGGAGTCGTTGGGGTCCTTGGGGAGCAGCAGCTTCTGGAGCTGGACCTCGAGTTCCTGCTCCTCGGCCGAAAGTCGCGGCAGGTCCGCCTCGGCCAGTTCCTTCATGTCCGGGTCGGCGAGCAGCTCGCGGGCTTCGGCGAGCTCGGTTTGAAGCTCTTCGAACCGGGTCCACGCGTCCACGACCGGCTTGATCTCCGCGTGTTCCCGCGAGAGCTTGAGGAACTGGTCCTTGTTCCCGGTGATCTCCGGGTCGCAGAGCATGTCGCCGAGCTCTTCATAGCGCTCGCTGAGAGTCTCGAGCTTGGCGCGAATGGAGGCTTCCATGGTGTCTTCGGTCCCCGGGGCGTGGTCGTGCCACCCCCGAAGGCGCGCAGTGTAGACGCCCCGCTGCCCGGATACCACCGCGCCCCGTTGCGGGCGGAGGCTGGTCACGATAAGACTCGCGGCGATGAGCCTGCGCTGGGCTGCCCGCTACGCGTTCACGGAGGACCTTTGGCGATCGAAGGCCCGGGTGGTGCTCGACCCGGCGCTGGAGGACGCGCTGCTCGGTGGCCTGCCGCGGGGCGACGACGCCGAGGCGCTGCGTGACTTGGTCGACGCCCTGCTGCCGGCCCGCGCGGGCGATGACGCGCAGGTCTGGATGGGCGTGCGCGACGAGGACGTCGCGACTCGCCTGGGGCGGCTGCGGGGCGGGACGACCTTCGTCCCCGCCGACCGCCTCGCCGACGTGCTGGGCAACGCCCCGTGGGAGGCCGCCCTGCTCGACCTCGACGCGGCCGCAGGCTCGGCAGAGCGCGAGTCGACGCCGCACGCCGCGATCGATGGGCTCGGGCTGCGCGCCGACGCTGCGCGCAGCGTGGTGGTCTGGGCCAGCGCGGGGGAGTCGGGGGTCGGCTACGACGAGCTCGCCGACGCGATGCTCGATCGTCTGCACGCTCGGGGCAGCACCCAGCGGATCTACGGGCTGTACCAGCCTCCGATGGCCGCGGTCGTCGACTTCGGCGAGTCGCTGGAGGTCGACGGCGGTGAGGGGGACCTCGAGATCACGCTCACCGTGCGTCCTTCGGAGCGGGTCGCGCCCGACGAGGACATCCCGCTGTACTTCGACAACTCGCTGGGTGCCGAGGACCCGGCGATGCTGGAGCTGATCGGCGTCTCCTCCACGACGCTGCTGCCCGAGGGCCTCGGCTTGGTCGAGCTTCCGCAGGCGTCGGCGGGACAGGCCTCGGGCATCCGCGCTCAGCTCGCGTCCGCGCAGGAGCGCGCCCAGCGGGCCGAGGTGGAGCGTCAGACCTTGCTCGAGCGGGTCGACGCGCTCACGCAGGAGCGCCGGTCGCTGCAGCAGCAGCTGGCGTCGACGTCGGAGACCGACGCCTTCGACGCGCTCGCGCGGGACGAGGCGCTCGAGGCGTCGATGGCTCGCGAGCAGGCCTTGAAGTGGAAGGTGACCGGGCTCGAGCACCAGCTCAGCCAGGCGATCGCGCGGCCCGTCGAGGCCCTCGAAGCCGAGGTTGCGCGGCTGTCGAGCCTTCCCGGACAGGACGCACCGACGACGCCGACCGCCAAGCAGCCCCCGGTCGCCGGCGAGTTCGAGGCCGCCGACCTGCCCAAGCGCGAGGCTCGCGCGAACGATGAGCCGGACGATACGGTGGTGGTCCTCGTCACGAACGAGGCCCGCGACCGCGCCCTCGCGACGGCCCTGGGCGCGCTCGTTGCACGGCTCGAGCGGGGTGGAATCGGGGTTCTCGCGCTCCGGCGGGAGATCAGCGCGGTGGCCCGTCGCCTGCGCACGCGTTGAGTGCCGCGGCCCCTGTGCGGCGGGCGTCGTCGCCCTCATTCGCCCCAGCGCTTGCCGGGCCCTGCAAGCGCGGACTAGACTCTCCAGGCGGGCCCTACCCAGGCCTGACTTTCCAACGCTGTACTTGTTCATCGACCCGCCAGCGGATCGGCTGACCACCGAACCGACTCGAACACTGCGAGGCGGGGCCCGACCAGGCCTTTCTCTTCCCGCTGGCGGCACAAAACCTAGGAGCCGCGTCCATGCGAGTCTCACCCTCAGCGCCCAAGCCGGACTGGTCCGCCTTGGAAACCGCGTTCGAGCACAACGCCCCCGAAACCCATAGCTACCTCGACCTTCACACCGGCCAAGTCGTCACCATCGTCGATTCTCGACCCGAGGACGACGAAAAACGCCGCCAGATCCGCACCACCACCGGGCGATACGTCCACCTCGACCCCGCGTCCTCGCGGGAGCAGTACCGGTGGATGGAGCGCTTCGTGCAGTCGGTCGAGGAACCCAACCTCGCCGAGCGCCTCGTGCTGGCGATCGACGGCAAGGGTGCGTTTCGCAGGTTCAAGGACGTCCTGCTGTCCTATCCGGTCGAGCGTGACCGATGGTTTCAGTACCGGGCGAATCTGCTGCACATCTACATCAACGGCTGGTTGACGGCGAACGACTTCGAGCTGGGCGAGGAGCCTCCGTGGGGCAACCCCGACCAGCCTCCCGAGCCCGACATCCCGCTCGAGAAGCCGATGGGGACCCGCGGCGAAGGGCCGACGGAGGCGCTGCGTCGAGAGGCACGCGAGCTGATCGACACGATGCCCGCGCTCGAGCTGCCCTCGCTCATCGCCTACCTCAAGTTCCTGCGGGAGAAGTCGCCCACCGGGCCCGTCCCCGAGGACGCGGAGCCGCAGTCGCACGAGTGACCGGCGCGTGACATCCGAGGCGCCCGTACCCGATCCGAAAGGGCTCGCTCGCACGCGGCCCTTTCGCCGTTTCATCGGGATCGATCTCGGAGGTGGTCGTGGCAAGAACACGGCCATCGCTCGGCTCGAGGCGACCGGCAGTCGGTCGCCGAGCCTGACGGTCGCCGAGGCGACCGTGCGTCAGGGCCACCGCGGGACGGGCAACAGCGACGGCGAGGCGCTCTTTCGCGACGACGTCCTCGTGGCGTACCTGCGGGAGTGGGTGGACGAGTCGACCGCCATCGCGATCAACGCGCCGCTGACCCTGCCGCCGTGCGTTCGCTGCACCCTGCCGTGCCCGGGCGTGTCGGCGTGCGACGTTCCGGCCGTCGCGTGGATGCGGCGGTGGGGCCCGAAGCTGCTGCCCCGGGGCAAGAGCGACCCCAGCAAGCCCGTGTTCACGCCCTACACCCAGCGTGCGACCGAGGTACTGTGGACGTCGGTCGGCGCGCGACCTCGGGAGGCGTTGGGGCAGGGCACCGGGCCTCTGGCCGCCCGCGCCGCGTACCTGCGGCGGGTGCTCTCACCCCAGCTTCGGCTCAACGAGAACCTGCTCGAGGTCTACCCCAGAGCGACGCTGACCCAGCTGTTCGGCAAGGCGACCGAGCGAGGGACGCGGCATGGGGAGACGCAAGGCGTCTGGGACATGCGCAAGGACGTCCTCGCGTCGCTGCCCGAGGGGGTGGACTACGCCTACGTCTGGCCCGAGGTGGTCGTGCGAAACACCCACGTGTTCGGCGCGGTGGTCTGTGCCTATACCGCGTTCTTGTGGAGCGCGCGGGCGTGGAGTGGCCCGGCGGATTTCGCAGCCCAGGAGGGCCCCACCGGCGAGGCCGCACGCGCGCTCGGCCACGACTGGGTGTCCGACGGGTGGATTGGGCTCCGCCCCCGCGTCCGGCTCCGCCCCCGCGTCCGTAGGCCCCGGCATCAACGACGCGCAAGGGGGTAGCGCGCGTGCGGGGCGTACTTCGATCCTCGCGGTCCGAGCACGCTGGCGTAGACGGTGAAGTCCTCCACGGCAAAGGGCGGGGCCTCCCACATCGCGTGCATGCTCAGCCACGCGGCCACCTTGCGGGCGGGGGCGCTGCGCAGGCGAGCCAGCGTGACGTGGGGCGCGAAGTTGCGGGCGTCGGGGTCGAAGCCCGCCTCGCGCACGGCGGCTTCGATGCGGTCGTGCAGGGTGAGCAGGGCCGGGCAGGGGGCCACGCCGATCCACAGGGCGCGCGGCTCCCCGCGGGGTGGGAAGTGGCCGCAGCCCCGCAGGGTCAGCGCGAACGCCGGGGCGCGGACCGAGGCGAGCGCGTCGTCGAGCGCGGCAAGCTCGCCCCCGTCGACGTCGCCCAAGAAGCGCAGCGTCAGGTGCAGCTTCTCCGCCGCTTCCCAGCGCGCACCCTCGATGCCTCCGCCCAGCAGCGTGAGCTGGGTGGCCAGCGGCTCGGGGACGGGCAGCCCGACGAAGAGGCGGTTCGCCTTGCGACGCGGACTCACTCCGGTGCGCCCTCGCCGGGTCGGCCGCGGGCGAGCTTGCGCTGGAGGCTGCGGCGGTGCATCCCCAGACGTCGCGCGGCCTCGGAGATGTTGCCCCCGCAGTCCGTCAGGACCTGCTGCAGATGCTCCCACTCGACCTCCTCCAGCGAGCGCGGCGTGGAGGACGGGGCTGGGACCTGGGTGGCCGGCTCGGTGCGCTCGAACGCGGCGAGCACGTCGTCGGGCTCGGCCGGCTTGGTCAGGTAGTGCACCGCGCCCAGCTTCATCGCCTCGACCGCGGTCGCGATGCTGCCATAGCCGGTGAGCACGACGACCTTCATGCGTGGGTGGCTCCGCCGCAGCTCGCTGACGACCTCGAGCCCGCCGCGTCCGGGCATCCGCAGGTCGACCACGGCCATCCCCGGCGACCAGGCGGCGGCTTCGCTGATCGCGTCGTCGTAGTCGTGGGCGACGACGACCTTGAACCCGCGACGCCGAAACGCCCCGCTGAGGGCGGCGCAGAACGCCTTGTCGTCGTCGGTGATCAGGATCGTCTCGGCGCGGGGACCAACTTCGCTGGAATCGTTCATGAGGAGACGAGGGGAAAGAGGATCGTGACCGTGGTGCCCCGTCCGGCCGCGGAGTCCACGAGAATGCTACCGCCCAGCTGACGAAGCTGCGCGCGGGTCAGGTACAAGCCCAGGCCCATGCCCGACCCCTCTGGCTTGGTGGAGAAGAAGGGGTCGAACGCGGCCCGGGCCAGGGCGCCATCCATCCCCTCGCCGTCGTCTTCGATCACGACGCGGGCCGCGGGGCTCTCGGCAAACACCTGCATGGTGATGCCGCGGGACTGGGCACGCCGGCGACACGCCTCGGCCGCGTTGGCGAGCAGCTCGCGCACGATCTGGCCCAGCGCTTCGCGGGGCAGCTCGCAGCGCGCGGCTGCGGCGTCGTCTTCGAACACCACCCGCACCGCCACCTCGCCGCTGGCCCGCGTCTCCTCTTCGAGCTCTCGCAGCGGCCACGGATCGGCATCGGCACCCAAGGCGTGGACGCGGGCGTCGGGCGTCGACATGCGCTGGACGATCTCCTTGCAGCGGCTGACCTCGTGCCGGATCGAGGTGACGGCGTCGTTGCGTTCATCCGTGTCCATGTGGGGCAGCTCCGAGGCGAGGACCGCGATGGTCCCCAGCGGTGTCCCCAGCTCGTGGGCAGCCCCGGCGGCAAGACTGCCCAGGCTGGCCAGGTGGCGGTCGCCGATCGCCTGGTCCCGCAGCCGGGTCAGCTCGGCCCGCTGACGCGCCACCGACAGGGCGATGCTGTGCACGAAGTAGGTGATGAGCGCTCCGGTCACCCCGAAGGAGAACCACATGCCCTGCAGGTGCCCGGCGAAGTGGTGCTCGTGGCCCGGCGGACCCTGCGGCAGGGGCCCGAGCAGGTAGAGCAGCCCGAACCCGGCGAGGGACACGCCGGCCACCGCCCACGTCCAGCGCGGGGAGACCTGTGTCGCGAGGGTGATCGGGACGAAGTACAGGGTCGTGAACGGATTGGTCGCGCCCCCGGTGAGCCCCAGCATGATGCTCAGCGCCGCCGAGTCCGCCACCAGCTGGAGACCGGCCAGCGTCTGCGTTGCGCGTCCGCGGGGCAGCAAGACGCGGCTGACGAAGATGTTGAGCAGCGCCTGGGTGGCGACGACGGCGATGAAGCCGATGATCGTGCTCGTCGTGGGGACCCAGCTGAGCACCGGGGCCACCACGGCAGGGGCCGTGGCCATCAGCGTGGCGGCGGCGCTCATGAGGACGACGCTGACCCAGCGGGCGGTCACCAGACCGCGCAGGGTGATCTCCGCTGGGGCACGGCTCGGGGTCGAGGCGCTCAAGTCACCGCCGAGTGTGCCACGGCTACGGCGGGGGTCCGGACGGGCCAGCCTGCGACACCCTGTCGCGACTGCGACGCTCGGTCGCAGCGCGGGGTGGAGCCATCTCGTATCGACTCTACGGTGCCCCGTTGGACTCGCGTGTTGGCTGCGCTGCCGCTGATCGGATCGGCCGGGGCGTGCCTGACAGCGTACGCGCCGGGGATCCGGCCGGTCTCGGTCCACGCGGGGCTGACCGCGACGACACCCAACGCCACGTGCATGGGCTGCCATGAGGCGGAGCAAGAGGTGCTCGCGGCGCTGCAGGCCGTGCCAGAGGCCCAGCGCGCCCAGACGATGCGGGAGCGGATGGAGGGCGCGGGGGCGTCGCTGGTCGCCCAATGGATGATCGACGACCCGCGCAGCTGCGCGCAGTGCCATCGGCCGCGAGGGGCTTCGTGACGACGCGCGCACGCCTCGCGCTGGCGCTGGGCCTGGCGGCGCCGGGACTCTTCGCGTCCGGGGTTGCGCGGGCCCATCACGTGCCCGGTCACGGCGCCTCCGAAGGCGTCCGCAACCTCAACAGCCTCGGCGGAGGGTCCGGGCAGGCCACGTCGCGGGTGATGGTCCTGCAGGAGGCCAGCCGCAACACCACCAGCCTCAACCCCGCCACGACCTACAACACCTCGCTCCTCGGAGAGTACGCGCCGCATCCGTGGGTCTCGGTCGGACTGCAGGCGCCCCTGCTCGTGGTCGACGAGGTCGCCGCTCCCCGCAAGGTGGGCTACGGCGACACGCGAGCGTTCGTTCGCCTCACGCCCCACGCCGACAAGCTCGTTCATCGGGTCGTCACCGCCGGCCTCAACGTCTCCGTCCCCACGCGGACGCTGCGCTTCCAAGCCGATCCGGGGCGACTGTGGACTGTGTCCCCCATGGTCATATTCACCCGAACCCACCAACGTGCCTACTGGCAGCTCATGGGCCTGGCGACGGTCGAGAACCGCCCCGCCGGCACGGCCTTCGACGTGACCGCCAGCGGCCAAGTCGGCTACCGCGCGTGGGGCAAGCTGGGCCTGAGCGTCGGCGCGATCGCGGACCTTCGCGTCGCCAACCTCTGCGCCCAGGTCGGAGGCGGGGCGGCGTACTGCAGCGGCAACCGAGCGACCGAAACCCGCCGAGAGGTCGGCGCGCTTCGGGTCGCGCACCTCAGCGGCGTCAGCTACAGCTTCGCCTCGTGGGGCCTGCTGGCCGCGAACCTGCAGCTGCCGCTCTCGCCCAAGCGCGACTTCGACGTCGCGGGGAGCCTCAGCGTGCAGGTGCAGTTCTAGCAGCCCTCGAGGCGCCAAAAGGCGCCCGTTTGGGGTGAAGCGAAGGGCGACTCGTCGGCCCGGCCCTCAGTCCTTGGTCTTGAGGTCGAGTCCCGCGAGCAGAGTCGCCCAGGGAGCCGAGCTTGCCCGGCTTCTGCCGGCCACCGCTCTTGCCCTTGCCTTGGGACTGGCGGAAGTTCGTAAAGGCGTTGCGCTCCTCGGCTTGGGCGACCGCGCGCACCGAGAAGCGCAGCTTGCCCCCGGTGCTGCCGCGCATCTGGACGACCTCGACCTCCGTGCCCGTCTGGTACCGCCGCCGGGGATCGGCCCCGGGCGGAAGGTCGAGCTCGGAGGTGGGGATCAGCCCCGCGCCCGCCTCGGTGGTGACCAGCACCCCGTAGCTCTCGACCTTGTCGACGGTCGCGGTGACGACCTCGCTGTGTCCGCCGGGGGCTGCGCCCGCGGAGGCGTCGCCTTGGTGCATCGACTTCATCGACAGGCTGATCTTGGGCGGCTTGCCATCGGCCTGCGTTTCGATGCCCTTGACCAGGACGGTGATGCTCTCGCCCACGGACAAGACCTCCGAGGGGCTGGCGATGCGGGCGCTGGAGATCTCCGAGACGTGCAGGAGTCCCTGCAGGCCGCCGATGTCGACGAAGGCGCCGTAGGGCTGCAGCGTCTGCACGATGCCCTCGAGCTCGGCGCCAACCTCGAGGCGTCCCATCAGCTCGCCGGCTTTCTCGGCCCGCTCGGCTTCCAGGAGCGCCCGGCGGCTGACGACGATCGACCGGCCGTTGTCCCGGACCTCGAGGATCTTGAAGAAGTGCGTCTGACCGACGAAGGCCTCCAGGTCCTTGACGAAGAAGAGGTCGACCTGCGAGCCCGGACAAAACGCTCGCTTGCCCGAGATGTCGACCTCGATGCCGGCCTTGACCGCTTTGGAGAAGGTGCCCTCGACCGGGGTCCCGCTCTCGGCGGCCAGCTCCAGCTCGGCGACGCCGGCCTCGCCGCGACCCAGCGCGACCTTGAGGATGGGTGCGCCGCGACCGGCTTGAGCGACGGTGGCCTTGATGGTGTCTCCAATGGCCACCTTGGGCTCGCCGTCCTCGCCCAGGATCTCATTGCGCGCCAGGTGGCCCTCGATGCGGCCGCCGACGTCGACGAAGACGGTGTCAGAGGTGATTGCGACCACCGTGCCTTGCACACGTTGGCCAGCTCGAAGTTGCGTGCTCTCGCGACCCTGTCCGGAGGGAGTGGCTTCGAACAGGGCGGAGAAGGACTCGTCTTGGCTCATAGCTTTTCCATTGGCGCGAGCTTGGGCAGCGGCTCGGCAACGCTCTTGGGCTTCCAGACCTTCACGAGGTCTACGAACCCCTCTTTCTTGGCCCGAATTTCGTGCGAGAGGCCGTCACCAACGGGGACCTTGACCTCACAGGGCGTGTCGCACTGGTACCGGTCGTCGACGTAGACCTGCGCCCCCTCGACGTTGGTCTGCACCAGTGCGCGGTTCATGGGAAGTTTTTCGGGCGACGGGCTCTCCGAGGAGCCGCTGGCTGCGGCCGCCTTGGGGGACGTGTTCGTCTCGTCGAGCGCAGGGCCGCTGCTCATGTCGCTGAAGAACATCGCGACGACCAAGCCGATGGCGAGCAGGCCCAGCACGATCGCGATCGTGCGGCCGCGCCGGTCCTCGGCGAATCCCGGCACCGGCCCGGTGGGCAGCGCCGCCGCGCCACCGGTCCGCGCGCCCAAGGCGATCGCCGGGTGCACGGTCGAGATGGGTCCCGACGCTGGAATCTGACCGCTGGAGGGTCCGGAGTCGATGCGGTTGCTCCGGCTGTCGCCGCCGGTGCGCAGGTAGCCGATGCACTGGCCGATCAGTTCAGCGAGGCGGCCAGCGGTTTGGATCCGCTTGGACCTGTCCTTGCGAAGGCCCATCAGCACGACCTTGGCCGTCTCCTTGGCGGCGTGTCGCGGCGTCGGCACCTTGGCGCGCACGTGCTTGAGCATCGTGGCCATCGGGGTCTCGGCCGCAAAGGGCGGACGGCCTTCGAGCATCTCGTAGAGGATGCACGACAGCGAGTAGATGTCGGTGCGGTGGTCGAGCGGCAGGCCGTTGCACTGCTCGGGCGACATGTACTGCGGCGTGCCGAAGACCTCGCCGGCCTGGGTGAGTCGGGTGGCATCCACCCCGCCGGCGATGCCGAAGTCGAGCACCTTGACCACCTTCGAGACGCCGACGGTCTCGATGAAGATGTTGTCGGGCTTGAGGTCGCGGTGGAAGACGCCGTGCTCGTGGGCTTCGGACAGCGACTCGGCCGCTTGCCGAGCGATCTGCAGCGCCTCCATCTCGTCGAGCGGACCGTGCTCGAGGCGATCGGCCAGGCTCTCGCCGGTGAGCAGCTCCATCACCATGTACGGCCGCCCGTCCTTGGTCTCGCCGTGTTCGAACACGCGGATCGTGGAGGGGTGGCGGAGCTTGCTGGTGATCTCCAGCTCCCGGCGGAATCGGCTGAGGAACTTGCGATCCGTCGTGTCGGAGCGGACGAGCTTGATCGCGACCTTGCGCTCGACCTGGGTGTCCCAGGCTTCGTACACGACGCCCATGCCACCCTCGCCGATCACCGCGGTGATCTTGTAGCGACCGGCGATCTTCTTCCCGAGGTCGCGCGTGAACGT
The DNA here is from genome assembly GCA_963761755.1 of uncultured bacterium. GTDB lineage: Bacteria > Myxococcota_A > Polyangia > Nannocystales > Nannocystaceae > CAJXVA01. The sequence goes on along the minus strand of CAVXIC010000007.1, from coordinate 679,643 downwards.
GAGCTCCATGTCCGACGCAGACGCCGAGGGCGCCTGGTGCTTGCTGGAGGACGTCGCCGCGGACGGAGCAGCGGGAGTCGCACGCTCGTCACGAGGCTGCCCCGTGTCGAGGCGGCGGGTCTTGGGAATCCCTGTGGGTCGTTCAGACATGAATTCACTGGCGTCGCCGTCGGCAGAGCGACCCCGGTGGGGATGGCAAAGTGTACCCGTCTCCTACCTCAACCCCAAACGCTTCCGACGCGATCCGACTTCCAGGTTCGGCGACGCTCGAGCCAGCCGGGCCGATCCCGCGCCGCCTGGCCGGGCCACCACCGCGTGTCGGTCGGCTCACGCGAGCGGAGTCACGGGATCGTCCGCTTGGCGGCTCGTCCCGCACCGGGTATGACGCGCCCATGCGACTGAGCCTCTCGTGTCTCGCGTGCCTGGTCGGTTGTGCCCAAAGCGCCCCGTCGCCCGCGCCGGAGACCTCGATCGCTGCCTCGCGCGGAGGTCCGGACCAGGAACAAACGGCCCCCGAGCCTGTGTCGGGGGTCGAAAACGCGCCCGCGGAGGCGGTCGAGGCCGACCCGGGGATCGAGGGCGTCGCGGCGGACCCATCGCCGAAGCCGGAGATCGCTCCGGACGGCACGCCCGGGGTGGCCTGTGCGCAGGCGCCCGATCGCATGTCCTGCATTCCCGCGGGCGCCTTCCTTCGCGGTCGAGACGACGGCGAGCACAGCAACGAGCGTCCCGCTGCCACCGTGTGGCTGCAGACCTTCTACATGGACCAGTACGAGGTCACCTATGCCGAGTACAAGGCGTGCCAGAAGGAGAAGCGCTGTCCGCGTTCGGGGCCTCGGTACACGGACTTCGACCACCCCGACATGCCGATCCAAGGGGTGAGCTGGTACGACTCGCTGGCCTACTGCGAGGCGCACGGCAAGACCTTGCCGACCGAGGCGCAGTGGGAGAAGGCGGCGCGGGGACCCGACGGGGAGCTGTACCCGTGGGGGAACGAGCCGGCGGCGGACTGCGAGCGCGCGATCATTCAGGATGCTTCGGGCCGGAGCTGCGGCCTGAAGAAGGCCATCAGCAAGCCCGAGACGGGGCGGCCGTGGGACGTGGGTTCGCGCCCGGTGGGGCGCTACGGCCTGTACGACATGGTGGGCAACTCTTGGGAGTGGGTCTACGACTGGTACAGCCGCAGCTACGAGGCGTGTGGGGAGGCGTGCGAAGGCATCGATCCGCGGGGGCCGTGCGGTGGCCAGGAGCCGTGTGCGGGCCACCGCCAGAAGATCGTGCGGGGCGGGTCTTGGTACTGGGATCACACCCGCGCCACCGGGACGTACCGCCGCGCCCACTTTGCCGACAACGCGCCGCACTTCCACCACTTCGGCTTTCGGTGCGCCGCGACGGCCGACCAGGCTGCGAAGCTCGCTGGAGGCGGCGGCGACGAGTCGGCGGCCGAACCCAAGCAAGAAGCCGCGCCCCCATCCCAAGCGGGATGAGCAGCGCGGCCTCCGGGCATCGGCCTGGTGCCTGAGCTCCCGAGTTGGGGGGAGGCACCAGGTCCCGACGGTGAGGGCCTAGGGCGAGGTCTTGCCCTTGGCGATGACCGTTTCGTAGAGTTTGTCCTTCGGCGTGCCCTTGGCGAGCAGCGCGTCGGCCTTCTTCATCTCTTCGTCGATGACGGCTTTGAAGGCTTCGAACGGCTGCGCACCGGACAGGAACCGACCGTTGATGAAGAACGCCGGGGTACCCCGAGCGCCGAGCGTGGAGCCCTGCGCCTGCTGCTTCTTGATCTTGGCTTCGAGTCCCTTGTCCTTGAGGTCTTCCTTGAACTTGGCCATGTCGAGGCCAATCTCCGTCGCGTACTTCTCGATGTTCTCATCGGTGAGTGCGCGGGGATCTTGGAAGAGCTTGTCGTGCATCTCCCAGAACTTGCCCTGTTTGCCTGCGGCCTCGGAGGCCATGGCTGCCGGCATTGCACGGTTGTGCATCGGCAAGGGGTTCTGCTTGAAGATGACGCGGACGTCGTCTTTGTACTCTTCTGAGATTTTGTCGAGAGTCGGACCGACTCTCTTACAGAAGGGTCATTGGAAGTCCGACCACTCGACGATGGTCACCTTGGCGTCGGCGGGGCCTTTGGCCGCGTCGTCGGGGGCAACCGCCACTTTGTAGGTGGCTTTGGGGTCGGGCCGGCCCGGACGAGGGGCATCGGCTTTGGATGGGGGGGCTGCTGGGCCTGCTTTGCCAATCTTGCCTTCGAGCTCATCGAGCTTGGCCAAGATGTTGTCCTGTTTTTGATCGATCGCAGAGAGCTTCTCTTGCATCTGCGCGAACGATCCGGACCCCTGGCAGCCGACGATCATGAAGGCGGCCATGGCGGCAGCGCCAAGCCCGGGAAGGCTCGGTCGTTTCCGTATCATGTGAGTGTTTCTCCTGATGGTTGAACCGGGAAGCCGGAGAGCATCTCCAGCATCGACCCAACGGGTTGAGTCGCGTGGTTATATCGAGATTTTTCATGAGTGGGGAACGACGTGACGAATGGACCGGCGCGGGTCACCCTGGGGGCGTGGACGACCCCGACCAGCCCGATCCCGCCGAACAGCGGTCTGTACCGGCCCGGGCGGAGTCCCGCGCGGCGGCGCAGACGGGCGAGCTTCCGCCGGTCGTGGCGCGTCTGGTGGTGGAGATCCGCTCCGACGGCTCCCGGACGATCGCGCGTGGCGCGCTCGAGGACGCCGTCTCGGGGCAGGACGTCGCGGTCGCCTTCGAGGCGGACTCGCCGGCCGCGCTGTTGGGCAAGCTCACGCGCAGCTTGGTCTCGCTGCCCGCGATGCTGCGCCCGACGCAGGCCGCGTTGCCCCAGGACGAGCCACCCCGACCCTCGGTGCGCGCGCTGGGTCGGCGCCTCGCCTCCGGCCTGCGCCGACGGCTCAAGCGGCGTCGATGAGCATCGCGAAGGCGAGGTTGCTCAGCACGCAGGTCGAGACGAGATAGTCCAGGTCGAGCGTCTCGTAGGTGTCGCTGCTCAGGTGGTAGTGCGGCGTGGTGTCCCCGCTGACGAACTCCTCGGTGAGCCCGACGGCGTCGAAGCCGTAGGCCCGGAACGAGACGTGGTCCGTGAAGCCGGTGCCTGTGGCCTGCAGGGGGATCGGGCTGGCCAGCGCGACGCTGGCGGCCTCGTAGAACTCGAACAGCCCGGGGTCGGCGCGCTCGATCTCGATCGCACGGTCGCCATCTTGATCCCAGCCCATCTGATCGATCGTGTGCACCGCGAGGACGTCCTCACCGGTGTCGACGAGGTGGCTGGCGTACGCGTCGCTGCCGACCAGGCCGATTTCTTCCTCATCGAAGCCGACGAAGAGCACGTCGTGAGCGCGGCACTCGATCGCGGCGAGGTATCGGGCCAGCGCGAGGACCCAGGCGACGCCGGTGGCGTTGTCGTTGGCGCCCGGTGAGCCCGGCACGCTGTCGAAATGGGCGCCGACGACCACGGTGCGTCCGCCAGGGACGGTGGCCGGCAGGCGCCCGATGATGTTCGTTCCGGAGGCCGAGTACGCCTGGCGCTCGACGACGAGCCCGCGGGCGCCGAACTCGGCTTCGAGCCAGTCGGCGGTGGCGGCTCGGTTGGTGGACGTCGCCCGGTCGCTGAGGGTGACGCCGGCGGTCAGCTCGGCCGCGCCCGATAGGCGGGCCACGGCGTCGTCGAGGTCGCCGCGGAGCCAGTCGGGGTCGGGGTCCGCCGCGGGCGTGCAGTCGGGGGCTCCGGTGCTCGAGTCCTCGCTGCCGCTGTCGCCCGTTTCGCTCGAGTCGGACGCGGAGGAGGTCGACCCCGAGCTGGGCGGGACGGTCGCCCCGGAGCTGCCGGCGGTGGTGCCCAGATCCGTGGTGGTCGTGCCCGACGTCTGCGCGCCGCGGATGTCGTCACCGCAGGCCAACAACAGGGCCAGCACGGCCACGCAAGCAACGCGCATGCCCTGAGGCTATGGTCGCCGCGGTGCCCGGGTCAACCGAGCGCCGCGGCCGCCCAATGTCCGAGACCACCGCCATCGTGATCACGCTCGTCGCCTACAAGGTCGTGCTCCTTGGGATCGGCGTCCTCGCGCAGCGCCAGACCACCAGCGCGGACGACTTCTTCCTCGGCGGCCGCAGCCTCGGCCCGTGGGTCGCGGGGCTGTCGGCGTCCGCATCGAGCAGCTCGGCGTGGTCGCTGCTGGGGGTCAGCGGCTTCGCCTACGCCCGTGGCCTGAGCGCGGTCTGGCTGTTTCCGGCCTGCGTGGGCGGGTTCTGGCTCAACTGGTCCGTGCTCGCGCCGGGCTTGCGACGACGAAGCGAGCACGACGGTGCGCTGACGGTGACCGAGGTCCTCGCCGGGCCGCGCTCGGCCCCGTGCTCCCGGGCCATTCGCGTGCTGAGCACCGTGATCGTGCTGGTCTCGCTGCTCGCCTACGTGGCCTCGCAGTTCCAAGGCGCGGGCAAGACGTTCGCGGAGACGTTCGCGATGTCGAGCGTCGAGGCGGTGCTGCTCGGAAGCGCGGTGGTCGTGGTGTACACGATGCTCGGTGGCTTCTTGGCCGTCAGCCTCACCGACACCGTGCAGGGGATGGTGATGGCCCTGGCCTCCATTGCGCTGCCCGCCGCGGCGCTGGTGCGGGTGGGCGGCTTGGATGGCCTGTCCGCGGGCCTGCACGCAGTGCCCACCGCCGGCTACGCCAGCCTCACGCAGGACCTGCCCGCGGCCGCCGCGGTCGGGCTCGTGCTCGGTCTGCTGGGGATCGGCTTGGGCTACCCGGGCCAACCGCACGTGGTCAATCGCTTCATGGCCGTGCGCGATGAGACCGCGCTGCGGCAGGCCCGGCGCATCGCGATCGCGTGGGCGGTGGTGCTCTACAGCGGCATGATCGTGCTGGGGCTGTGCGCTCGGGTCCTGCTGCCGCCGCTGGGCGACACCGAGGTGGCGTTCATCGCAGCGGCGCGCGAGCTGTTTCCGCCGGTGGTGGCGGGCGTGGTGCTGGCCTCGGTGCTCTCGGCGATCATGTCGACCGCCGACTCCCAGCTGCTGGTCGCGGCCTCCGCGGTCGTCCATGATCTTCCTGGGCGCGACCCTCGTGGAGCCTCGCCCGGGGCGATGGTTCGGCGCTCGCGGCAGGTCGTGCTCGCGCTGAGCGCGGGCGCGGTGGTGGCGGCGCTGGTCGGGGATGCGTCGATCTTCGACAAGGTGCTCTTCGCCTGGACCGCGATGGGGGCAGCGTTCGGCCCGGTGCTGCTGGTGCACGTGCTCGCCGGTCCGGTCCGGCCCCCGGCGCGTCTGGCCGCGATCGGGCTGGGCTTCGGCACCGCCGTGGTGGCCTACTGGGTCCCGGCGACCGCGGGCACCGCGTGGGAGCGCGTCGTTCCTTTCGCGCTCGCGCTGGCGACCGCCTGGTGGGGCCGACAGCGGGCGTGAACGCGCGGCACGGCCGTGTTATGAGCCCCCATGCGCGTTGCCCTGGCTACGCACGGCTGCCGATTGAACCAATCGGAGACGGACGCGATGGAAGCCGCCCTCGTGGCGGCCGGTCACGACATCGCGCTGGGTCCCGAGGACGCCGAGGTCTTCGTGCTCAACTCGTGCACGATCACGCACCAGGCCGACGCCGACGCCCGGGCGCAGATCCGCCGGGCCAAGCGACGCAACCCCGCGGTGCAGGTGCTGGTGACCGGCTGCTACGCCAACGCCGACCCGGAGGCGGTGGCCGCGATGCCGGAGGTCGACGGGGTGCTGGGCAACGGGGAGAAGGACGCGCTGACCGAGGCGCTCGGAAGGCTCGCGCCGCCCTCGAAGGCCGGCAGCGCCTTCGTGCACGTGGGCGCGCTCAAGCGTCGCACGAGCTTCACCGCGCTGCAGGCCGCCACGCCGCGGACGCGGACCCGGTCGCTCCTCAAGGTGCAGGACGGGTGCAACTACCGGTGCTCGTTCTGCATCGTCCCGCAGGTGCGCGGAGCCTCGCGCAGCCTGGCGGTGGCCGACGTGGTGACCCAGGCGCGGAGCCTCGTCGAGGCCGGCGCGCCCGAGATCGTGCTCACGGGCATTCACCTGGGCACCTACGGCCGCGACTTCCGCCCGCGCGTACGCCTGGCCGACCTGGTCGCGGCGATCCTGCCCGAGCTGGGCGACGCTCGGCTGCGCTTGAGCTCGCTCGACCCGCACGAGGTGGACGACGATCTCATCGCGCTGATGGCAGAGAACGCGCCTGGCCTGTGCCGCTACCTGCACCTGCCCGTCCAGAGCGGTGACCCGCAGGTGCTGCGAGCGATGCGGCGCGGACACACGGCCGAGGACTTCGCCGAACTCACCGCCAAGCTCGCCGCGCGGGTGCCCGGCGTGGGCATCGGCACGGACGTCATCGTGGGCTTCCCCGGCGAGAGCGACGCCGCCTTCGAAAACACCTACGCCCTGCTTCGGGACGCTCCGGTGGCCTACCATCACGTCTTCACGTACTCCATCCGCAAGGGGACCGCGGCGGCGACGATGCCCGACCAGGTCTCGCCGCAGACCAAGGCCGCGCGAAACGAGGCCCTGCGTTCGCTGTCCCGGGCGCAGACCGAGGCGTTCGCGGCCAGCTTCGAAGGCCAGACCCTCGACGCGGTGATCGAGCGCGGCAAGCAGACTCCGGTCGCGCTCTTCGACAACTACGTCCGCGTCCCGCTCGTAGCGGGGGATGTCCCCGTGGGGCATCGGGGTCCGGTCACCATCCGGCGCCAGGGGGAGACCCGCGTAGGCGAAGCATGAGCTTCGGGCTGCAGTTCGCCGACAAGGCACAGGTGCTGCGGTCGGTGCACACTCCCCCGGACTGTCGTCTCCGCACCCAGACGTCGAGAAGCACCGACTTTCGCGCGGCCACGACCGCGTTGGTCGAAGGCGACAACCTCGTGACGCTGAAGCTACTGCAGACCGCGTACTTCGAGCGGGTGCAGACGATCTACATGGACCCGCCCTACAACACGGGACGGGACTTCGTGTACCGAGACCGGTTCGCAGAGAGCCCCGCCGCGTTCCTGCGGCGAACCGGGCAGGTCGACGAGACCGGTACCGCGCTGCGCGCGAACCCGGCCTCCAGCGGGCGCTACCACTCGGCGTGGCTGGCGATGATGTATGCCCGCCTGTGGCACGCCCGGACGCTCCTGTCTCCAGAGGGCATACTGTGCGTCAGCATCGACGATCACGAGGTGCACCACCTGCGCCTGCTTCTCGACGAGATCTTCGGGGAGGACTGCTTCATCGCGCAGGTCGTGGTGGTCACGAACCGAGGAGGGCGCGACTACCTGCGCATCGCGACCGGGCACGAGTACCTGCTGGTGTACGGTGCCACCCCCTCCGCCCGGGTCCGCGAGCTGCCCAAGCCCCCGCCCAAGTCCGCCTTGCATGACGCGGACGGGCCCTATGTGCTGCGGGAGCTTCGCAACCGCAACCCCAAGTTCCATCCCGGCAATCGCCCCAACCTGTTCTATCCGGTCTACGTCGACCCCTCGAGGCAAGACGACCACGGTGGTCTCGCGGTGAGCCTGACCCCGCGATCGGGCTACTCGATCGTCGTCGAGCCTTGCAACGCGGCCGGGGAGGGGAGCGTGTGGCGGTGGGGCCGGCCCAAGCTTGCGGCGGCGCTGACCGCCGACGACCCCGTCGCCTCGCAGGTCGTGGCCCGCCAGCGTCGCGATGGCGGCTACAACGTCTACGAGAAGCATCGCAAGCAGACGGCCAAGGCCAAGGGCCTGTGGGACGAGCCACAGATGCGCACCGAGCAGGGGACGCTCGACCTTCGGGCGGTGCTGGGACGGCCGATCTTCGATCACCCCAAGCCGGTGGCGCTGGTGCAGCGATGCGTGCAGCTGGGGACCGACCCCGACGGCATCGTGCTCGATCCCTTCGCGGGCTCGGGGACCACCGCCCAGGCGGTGGCGGCGGCCAACACCCAGGACGGTGGCGAGCGGATCTGCCTGCTCGCGCAGTGGCCCGAACCGATCGAGGGCGGCGAGTTCTCCACTCTATGCGACGTCACCCGGGCTCGGGTCGCCGCGAGCTGCGGCGGCGTCCGGGTCTTCGATCTGGACGAGGCGTCCCAGCCGGTGCCGCAGACGATCGCGGCGCTGCACCGGGCCGAGCCATCCCGAGCGGCCGCCTTCGATCCCTTTGCCCGGGGCCTGCAGTGCGGGGTGGGCCTGCACGCGCGCATCGAGGAGCATGGGGGCTGGACCGTGCATCGCGACGGTTTGCGCGCGCTGGCCTATGCGTCCGCGCCCCAGAGGGTGGAGTCCCTCAGCGCCCTGCAGCTGCCCGAGGGCGCGACGCTGATCGTGCCCGACGAGGCGTGGTCGAACGCCACCCGCGTGGAGCTCGGGCGACGCTTTCGGGTGGAGTCCCGATGAAGCTTCGCTTCGAGGCGGACCTGCCCCATCAGCGGGCCGCCATCGATGCGGTCCTCGCCGCGGTCCCCGAGTCGCTGGCGCCCGGCGGCATGAGGGTGGACGAGAGCGGGCTGGTCGCGTACGCCAACCCCACCGGGTTCCCCGACCGCCTCAGCGTCGAGATGGAGACGGGCACCGGAAAGACCTATGCGTTCCTGCGCACGGCGCTGTCCCTCGCGGCCGAGCACGGCGTGCGGAAGATCGTCGTCGTGGTCCCCTCGGTGGCCATTCGAGAAGGCGTCATCGCGACGCTCCAGACGACCCGCGAACACTTTGCGGGACTGTTCCCCGAGCTCGCAGTGCGTTTCTTCGGCTACCGGCGCGAGCGGCTGTCGAGGCTGCGGCAGTTCGTGCGCGGCAGCGGGGTGGAGTTCATGGTCCTGACCGCCGACGCGTTCAGCCGGGACTCCAACGTGCTGCGGCGCCCATGCGACGCGTTCGGTGGGCACGCACCGCTGGACGCGTTGGCGGCGACCCGGCCCCTGGTGATCACCGATGAACAGCACCGCTTCGAGACCGCGCTACGCAAGGGGGCCCTCAGTGAACTCTCTCCGTGTCTGACGCTGGGCTACGGTGCCACGCTGGGCGCCGACCCCGGTTCGGTCGTGCACCGGCTGACCCCCGCCGACGCGCACCGTGCCGGTCTGGTGAAGTCGATCGTCGTTCGCGGCGCCTCGGAGCCCGCAGAGCGAGCCTACGCCGGGCAGATTCGCGACACGATCGCGGCCCACATGCGGCGCCAGGAGGCCTTGCGTGGGCGGGGCATCAAGGTGCTCTCGCTGTTCTTCCTCGATCGCGTCGCTGCCTACGCGGCCGCAGACGGCACGGCACGGGCGTCCTTCGAGCAGCACTTCGAGGCGCTAAAAGCCGAGTTCCCGAGCTTCGCCCAGCGGGAGGCGAGGGAGGTCTGCGCGGCGTACTTCGCGACCCGCAGCGGCACGTCGATCGACTCCAAGACCGGGCGCTCGGCGGCCGACGCCCAGGCCTACGACTTGATCTTGCGGGACAAGGCGAGGCTGCTGTCCTTCGAGGAGCCGGTGTCCTTCGTCTTCTCGCACTCGGCGCTGCGCGAGGGCTGGGACAACCCCAACGTCTTTCAGATCTGCACGCTCGGTCGCTCCGAGTCGGCGGTCCGCAAGCGGCAGGAGATCGGCCGCGGCGTGCGGCTGTGCGTCGACCGAGATGGACGGCGCGTGACCGATCCTGCCCTCAACGTGCTCGAGGTCTTCGCCAACGAGAGCTACGAAGACTTCGTCGCGGGGCTCCAGGCCGACGCGGATCGACCGCCCCAAGAGCGCGCGCCGGTGCCAGGGCGGTCCTGCGCCCGCCCAGCGCACGCACCCGCGCGGTCAACCTCTTGGCCCCAGGACGCGGTGTTGGTCCATCGTGCCGCCGCGCTGCTTGCGGACTTCTGCCCGGTGGCCCGTCCGAGCCGCCACTGCGTCATCGACCACGCGATCACCGTGCTGGCGCGGCAGGGCGTTCCGCTTCGCCGAGCCACCGTGCTCGAGATCCTCGAGCAGAGCGGACGCGGCGACGCGCTGGCGTCTGACCCGCAGCGGGGCGGGTGGGCCATCGCGCGCGCCGTCGCGCAGGCCATGGGTTGATCACCGCGGCGGCGCGTCGCCTTCGATGCCCTGCACCGCCCGCAGGATCGCCTCGGGCGTCGCGGGAAGGCCCAGCTCGACAGGCCCCGCACCGAACGCCGCGATCGCATCCCGCAGCGCGGTGACGACCCCGAGCGCGAGCATGAACGGAGGCTCGCCCACCGCCTTGCTGCCGTGGATGACGCCGGGCTGGGGGGCCTTGGGCAGCAGCCCGACCCGGAAGTCGCGGGGCACGTCGCCGATCGTGGGGATCTTGTAGGTGCTCGGGCCCGTGGTGATCGGGGTCCCGTCGTCCTTGAAGAGCACCTCTTCGCCGGTCAACCACCCCACGCCTTGAACGAAGCCGCCCTCGATCTGCCCGCGATCGATGGTGGGGACGAGCGACGTGCCGACGTCGTGCAGGATGTCGGCCCGCAGCATGCGGTGCTCCCCGGTCAGGCCGTTGACCTCCACCTCGCACACGGTCGCGCCGTAGGCGAAGTAGTAGAACGGAGTGCCGGTGCCGGTGGCGTGGTCGTAGCCGACACCCGGCGTCGCGTAGAAGCCGGTCGCCGACAGGGAGACGCGCTGCGTCCAGGCCTGCTGCGCGACGTCGGCGAACGAGAGGCTCGTCGCCGAGCTGGGATGGGTGACGGCGCCGCCCTCGAAGCGCATCGTCTCGGCTTCGTCCGCCGACAGCTTCAGCATGCCCGCAGCCACCGCGCGCATGCGCTCGCGGATCTCCGAGGCGGCCGCGGCCACAGCTTGGCCGTTGAGGTCGGAGCCCGAGCTGGCGGCGGTGGCCGAGGTGTTGGGCACCTTGTCCGTCGCGGTCGTCATCACGCGAATCGCCTCGGTCGGCACCCCGAGCTCGTGCGCGCACACGGTGAGCATCTTCGTGTGCAGGCCTTGGCCCATCTCGGTGCCGCCGTGGTTGAGCTGGACGGTGCCGTCGGCGTACACCAAGATCAGCGCGCCGGCCTGGTTGAGGATGCTCTTGGTGAACGAGATGCCGAACTTGACCGGTTGGTAGCCCAGGCCTCGCTTGACCCACCTCGACGTCGCGTTGAAGTCCGCGGCCGCGGCTTTGCGGGCCTGGTACTCGCTGCTCTCCATGAGCGCCGCGTCAATGACCGCCAGACGGTTGTGTTCGGCGGGGACCTCCTGCCCGTAGGGGGCACGATCGCGCGGCGGCGCTCCGTAGAAGTTCTTCGCGCGCAGCTGCGCTGGATCGATCCCCAGTTTGGCGGCCGCGGCGTTCATGACCGCCTCGATGACGACCATGCCCTGGGGGCCGCCGAACCCACGAAAGGCGGTGTTCGAGGGCCGGTGCGTCCGGCAGGCGAGTCCCTCGAAGCGCAGGGCGGGGACGAAGTAGGCGTTGTCCAGGTGGAAGAGCGCTCGATCGAGCACGGGAAGGGAGAGGTCGGCCGAGAATCCCGCGTCCGCGTACAGCGAGACCTTCAGCCCCAGGAGCAGGCCGTCCTCGTCGAACCCGGCCTCGTAGCGGCCCAAGAATGGGTGGCGCTTGCCGGTGATCCGCATGTCGGCGTCGCGGTCGAGCCACACTTTACAGGCGCGTCCGGTGTGGTGCACGCCCACAGCCGCCATGCAGGCGACGCCGGTGGCTTGAGACTCCTTGCCTCCGAAGCCGCCGCCCATGCGCGGCACCTGGCACACGACCGCGTGCGCGCCGACGCCCAACACGGCGGCGACCTCGTTTTGCACTTCGGTCGGGTGCTGCGTGGAGCTGAGCACCGTCAGGCAGCCGTTCTCCTCGGGCACGGCCAGCGCGGCCTGCGTCTCGAGGTAGAAGTGGTCCTGACCGCCGCAGCGCGCTTCGCCTTGCACGCGGACGGCGGCACCTGCCAGCGCCTGGTCCACGTCGCCGCGGGCGATGACGTGCACGGGGGCGATGTAGCTCTCGGCCTCGATCGCCGCCTCGATGCTCTGCAGGGAGGGCAGGGGATCGATGCTCACCCGCACCGCCTCGGCGCCGCGCCGTGCGGTGTCCAGGTCCTGCGCGAAGACGACGGCGATGGGCTGCCCCACGTAGTGAACGACCGACTCCGCCAGCAGCTCTTCGTCGTGCACGATCGGCCCGATGAGGTTCGTGCCGGGGATGTCCTGCGCGAACAGCACGGCGACGACGCCGGGGATGGCACGGGCGGCCTCCGCATCGTGCCCGGTGATGCGCCCGTGCGCGTGCGTCGAGGTCACGATCGCGCCGTGCAGGGACCCGGGGGGCAGCCCGACGTCGTCGACGTAGCGCGCGGATCCGGTGACGTGGCCCACCCCGCTCTCGTGGTGGGCGGGCTGGTGCAGCGGGCTCAGGGGTGTGTCTCGTTGCTTCATGCGCGCGACCCTCCGGGGACGCGGAGCTGGGCCAACACGGTGCCGCTGGGGCGGTCGGGCAGGCGCGGCATCGGGTCGTGCTCGACGTCGAGCACGAAGCCGCGCAGGACGTTGGCCGCGACCGCGCTGCGGTACCACGAGGTTCCGCGGTGGTCGGACATCGGCGAGAAATCGCCGGCCAGGGCCGCGGCGGCGGCCTCCATGGTGGACGCGGTGAACGGTTGCCCTACCGCGGCCGCCTCGGCGGCGCGAGCTCGGGCCGGCGTCGCGGCCATGCCTCCATAGGCAAAGCACGCCGAGGTAATGGTGCCGCCGTCGTCGAGTTCGACCCGAAGCGCAGCGCACACGGCGCTGATGTCCATCTCGCGGCGCTTGCTGACCTTGTAGGAGGCGAAGCGAACGCCGGGCGCCGGCGCGTCGAACTCCACCCGAGCGAGCACCTCACCGGGCTGCACAGCGGTGCTTCGGTAGCCGGTGAAGAAGTCGTCCGCCGCGATGGCCCGCTCTCCGGCCACGCCGCGGGCGACGAACGTCGCGTGCAGCGCGAGCATGACGGGGGCGAGGTCCCCGATCGGCGAGGCGTTGCACAGGTTGCCGCCCACGGTGGCGCTGTTCTTGATCTGCCGAGAGCCGAAGAATCGCAGCATGCGGGACAGCGGAGGGATGGCGTGGTCGGTGGCGTCCTCGAGGTCGGCGAGCTTGACCGCCGCGCCCACCGACCACCGCGTGCCCACGGTGCTGAGGGACCGCAGGTCCTCGATTCCCTGCAAGGAGATCAGCGCGCCGTAGTGCTTCGCCTGCTTGGTGACGTCCAGCCCCAGGTCGGTCGCGCCCTGCACGAAGCGATGCTCGGGGTTGGCCGCGATGACCGCGAAGAGGTCGTCCCACGTGCGCGGGATCCAAAACCGTTGGAGGCCCCGCGCGGTGGTGGCGGCGTAGCGCAGCGCGGGCTGCTCGGTGCCCGGTTCGCGCAGCGCGGCCGAGAACCGGTCTTCGGGGCGCAAGCCGGCGATGGACTGCGTCGCCTCGCGAATGGGCCGATATCCGGTACAGCGGCAGAGGTTGCCGCACATCTGGTCGTCGAGTTTCCAGTCGGCGTCGAGGTCGGGCCGGTAACACGCTTCGAGCATCGCCATCACCACCCCCGGCGTGCAGTAGCCGCACTGGGATCCCAGGGCCTCGACCAGCGCGCGCTGCACCGGATGCAGCCCAGCGTCGCCGGGGCCACTGCGAAGTCCTTCGACGGTGAAGAGCTGCTTGCCGTGCAGCAAGGGGACGAGCAGCAGGCAGCTGTTGACCGCCCGCCAGCGAGGCCCGCCGGGCGCGTGGGCGTCCAACACGACGACCGTGCACGCGCCGCAGTCTCCCTCCGCGCAGCCCTCCTTCGTCCCGGGCAGGGCCATCGGCCCCCGCAGGTACTGCAGCAGGGTCGTCGTGGGGGAGATGTCGCGGAGCGTCGTCTCCCGACCGTTGACGTGAAACGTCACGCAGTCCATTCGAAGCAGGCTAACACCCCGGCACGCGCGGCGTCAGTCCTGGGCCCCGAGGGCGACCAGCGCGCGACTACGCCACCCGGGCCGTGCGACGCAGTAGCGCGTCGAACGGCAGCAGCAGCAGGGTCAGCATCAGGGCCCACGGCCACAGCCGGTGCACGTCGGTCGTCACCCCCGCGGTCGCGGTCGGCGAGAGGGCCTGCGGCTCCACCTCGCCCTCGGTCGCGTCCGAGACGGCGGTCAGCCACGCGCGGTCGGCGGTTCGAAAGCGCCGCTCGGCCGAGGGCGGCGGCGTGAAGGTGTGGGTGGCGAGCACCTCGTCGTCGTCGCCGAGCACCTCGACGGTGTAGACCTCGCCGGGCTCGACCGGCGCATGGCCGCCCCACAGGCCGGGTTCGAGGCTGCGCAGGGCGACCTCGCTGGCCGGCGATCTCCCCTTGATGCGGGCTCGCACCGCGCCCTCGTCGAGGCTGAGGCCTTGGGTGTCGCGCCGGGCGATCCGCAGCTGCGCTTCGCCGCCGGCGACCTCCACTTCGACCGCGGTCTCGTCCCCGGCCCGCGAACGCAGCGCAAAGCGAGCGGCCTGCGTCCACTGCTTGGCGAAGCCCGACCACGGCAGCCACGACTCGGACCACCGCGGGCCGGCGTCTGACGACCAGGCCACGACGTGCCCCAAACCGTATCTCCACGTGGTCAGGATCGGATGGTCCTCGGGCCCGCGCAGGATGACCTCGGCGGTCGGCCGGGCCTCGACCTCCTGGTAGCCGCCCAGCGTGGGCGCGGCGCCGTAGTCGATGCCGGCGATGATCGGGTGCTGCCGCTCGATGCTCGGGCGGAAGGGCTCTTCGTGCAGCGAGGTGTCGACCAGCCGCTCGGTCTCCTCGACGAAGAGCCCACGAAGCTTGGTGGCGTCAGCGGTGAGGTAGAAGCGCCCACCCCCGGCCTTCGCGAGGTCTTTGAGGAAGGGCGTATCGACGTCGTCGTCGGTGCCGATGCCGATGACCGAGGTGGTCACGCCGGCGTCCTTGAAGCGCGTCGCCAGATCCTGCGAGGTCGTGCCCACGCCGGTGCCGAAGGGGATGCCCTGGACCTTCTCCTCGCTGTCGGCGGCGTCGGAGAACAAGATGACGTGCTTGAGCGGCGTGTTCGTCTTGCGCAGCGCGTCGTAGGCCGCTTCGAGGGCCGTGTAGACGAAGATGCCTCCGCCGTCCGCCCGAATGCGCATCACCTTGCGCTTGAGCGCGGACGGATCGCGGACCGGCTGGGTCTTGATCTCCCAGCGCACCGTTTCGGTCACCGACATCACGCCGACGCTGTCGAAGGGCCGCAGCAGGTTGATCGACGCGGCGGCCCCCTCGTCGGCGAGCTCCATCTTGGTCTTCGACCACCCGACCATCGCGGACATCGAGCCCGAGCGGTCGAGGATGATGATGATGGTGGCGCCGGCCTGAAGCTCGGGGTCGATGGGATCGATCTTGACCGGCAGGACCCGGTCGAGTTCGGACTGCCCGTAGCCGCCCATGTCATAGGCCTGGGGCCCGCCGAGCACCAGCAGCCCGCCGCCGTTGTCGACGTAGCGGGCCAGGTCGCGCAAGAACGGTGGCTGAAGCGCTCCGGCCCCGCCGATGGAGGCCGCCGGGGCGTTGGCGAGGACGACGAGGTCGACCTCGGAGAGATCCTCGTGCTGGGGCAGGATCGTCTGCACGGGCACGACCTGCACGTCCATGCGTTCGGCCCTCAGCGCGCGGGCGAGCGCGTCGGCGTCGTGCTCTTCGCCGGTGAAGACGCGGACCAGGGGCGGGTCGGTGACCAGCACGGTGGCCGCGGCGGTGTTGTTGGAGGGGTCGGCGTCGCCGCGGGTGGGCGTGAAGGTGGCCTTGACCTCCATCGGCCCCGGGTCGGTCTTGGCGTCGAGCTCGTGCTCGAAGGGGACGGCGGTGGTCGTGCCCGGCGCGAGTTCGACGGTGGAGGTCTGGGTCTGCTTGCCGCCGATGTCGATGCGCAGCGTGCCGCGCACGGCTTCGCTCGCGCCGTCGAGCTCGATCGTGCCGGACACCGACGAGCCGGGCCGGGCCACGGCGCTGGCGAGCACGACCGCCCCGACCGCGGGGTCGTCCCGGGCCGTCTCGATGGCCAGGGTGTGAACCGCGACGCCGCGCGTCTTGGCGTGCGCGACCGCCCCCTCGTCGCTGCGCTGGGTCCGGCGTCCATCGGTCACCAGGACGATCTCCCCGCCGTCTGCAGCGGGGATGAGGCCCAGCGCGAGGCGGAGCGCCGCGTCCACGTCGGTCGCGTCGCGCACGACCGTCCGGGGCGGCCCTGGAATCGACCAGGTCTCTCCGGGCGCCAAGACGACCTCGGGCGTGGCGTCGAACAGGACCAGCGCCGTGCGGGTGTCCTCGGGGAGCGTCCGCGCGAGGGTGTCGACCGCGGCGAGCGCTTCGTCGAGCACCGCGTCGGGGATCGAGGCCGAGCGGTCGACCACGAAGACCACGTGCGCGACGTCCTCGCGCTGCTGCCAGCGTGGATCGGCGAGCGCGAGCACCACGCCGGCCAGGGCCACGAAGCGCACCGCCGCCGCCGCGGTGCGCACTCCGGGCCGGGTCGTGCCCCAGCGACGGGCGGCGTCGACGATGACGAACGCCAGCAGCGGGACGAGCGCGGCGAGCCACCCGGGGCTTTGGAACCACGAGGAGAGCAGGTTCACGAGCGCCGCTCCTCTCGTCGTCTTCGCAGCGCGCCCAGGATGCGCGCCGCCCACGGCAAGAGCCCCTCGAGGACGAGCAGGACAAGGGCCAGCGCGGCGAACGTGCGCCACGCAGGGCGCTCGGAGGCGGGTCGGTCCGCGAAGCTGCCCTGCAAGACGCCTGGAATCGCGCGGACCGGGTCGAGGCGTGACTCGGTCGCGGGGAGGACTTGGGCAGGGCGCGCGCCGGGCGTCTGGGGCGCGGCAGGGGCGGCCCACTCGACCGCGTTGGCGATGAAGTTGACGAACCCGACGCGCAACACGAGGTCGGAGTCGTGCGGGGCGAAGCCGAAGACGACCACGTCCTGATCCTCTCGTCGCAGCTGCACGGCCAGCGGGCCCTGCTCGCTGTCGAGCAGCGATCGCATGCCCTCGGCCATGCGCAGCGTCGTGGCGCGCGGCAGGTCGATCGCGTCGAGGTCGACGAATCGGAACAGCGGATCATCGTAGGCCCAGCGCATGATCTCCGGTGCCGGCACCGCAGGGCCGCGCTCGACGCCAAGCGGAGCCGGATCGACCCCCAGCGCCAGCACGGTGCGCGCTGGCGGCAGCGCGCCGGCTCGATAGTCGGCCTCGAGCAGCAGCAAGTCGGCGGGTTCGGAGGGCGCGACGTCGAAGGGTCCCAGCACCCGCAAGTCCACGCGGGGGTGCAGCCGGAGCGCTTCGGCGGTGAACGAGACCCGGGTGCGGGTCACCAGCACGACGCGGACGCGCTCCCCCTGGGCGCGCGGCGTGCTGGCGACGTCGTCGACCGCGAGCACGTCGTCACCGTGGTTTTGCAGCGTGGCTTCGACCCGGGCACCCTCGGGCAGCGCCACGCGATGAAGGGTCTCGATGGCGCTGCGGCTGGGCACGGTCACGGGCAGCACGTCGACCACCGTGTCGTCGACCTTCAGGACCACCTCGACGTCGCGATCGGTGCTCACGTTGGACGTGACCGAGATGAACACTTCGGCCAGCCCGAGGGCATCCGCTTCGCGCACCACCAGCGCGTTGATCCCCACGTTGGGCCCCGGCGTTCCGACCGTGACCAGCTCGGGGGCGCGCTTCATCGACGGGATGGTGACGCCGACGCCGTCGGTGAACAGCACGATCTGCGCGTCGGGGTCCGAGGCCATCGCGTCGGCGATCTTCAGCGCGCGGGGCAGGGCCTCGCTCGACCCGTCGGCGGTGGCTGCAGCGGCGAGCTGCGCCACCGCGTCGTGGTCCTCCGTCAGTCCGATCTGCACGGCCGTGCCCGCGCCGGTGGTCACCAAGGCGACGCGGTCCCCGGGCCCCATCGACGCCAGCGCGTCCCAGAGCGCGTCGCGGGCGTCGTCGAGGCGCGAGCGGCTCGAGCCCAGGACGGTCGCGCCCATGCTCGCCGAGGTGTCGAGCACGACGATGTAGTCGCGCGGCGCGGTGTCTTCGCGGCGGAAGTCGGCCGCCGCGGCGACCATCGCGAGCAGCGCGAGCAGGATCAGCGCGAGGGAGATGAGGTGCCGGGGCTTGGACAGCGCGCGCTTGGTCGGGGTGTTCTCGCCTGCGATCGCGCGAAAGAGCAGGGCGCTGGAGACCTGTCGCTTACGACGCTTCTGGCGGTGCAGGTACGCGAGCGCGACCGGGATCCCCAGCAGCCCCAGGCCCAGCAGCCACGGAGAGGCCGCCGTCACTGGTTGCCTCCCGCGACGTGCTCCACGATCTGCGCCCGGCGCAGGTCGCCTTCGACGAAGCCGATGAGGCTGCTGCCTTCGGGGGGGAGGCGGACGTACTGAATCCCCAGCGTCTTGCAGCGGACCTCGATCTCCGCCAGCCACGCCTGCAGTCCGGCGCGATAGGCGTCCTGCGCATCCTCGCCGTCGCGCACGGTCAGCGTCTCCCCGGTCTCCTCGTCGACGATCTCCGAGACGTCCTCCAGGTCCGGCTGCAGCTCGTCGGCTCCCAGGGTGTGGACCAGCACCGGGTGCAGGCTCGAGGCCGCGAGCAGGCGGAGCTGCTGCTCGCGCGCACCGGGCTCGCACAGCATGTCCGACAGCAGGAACAGCCGATCCGTGCGGCCACCGCCGAGCTGCTGGGCGAGCTGCTTGTAGGCCCCTGCGGTTCCGGAGGGCTCGACCCGCTCCAGGACGTGCACCAGCTCGGCCATGCCGTCGAAGTTGACCGCCTTGGCCTGGATGGGGGGCGTGTCGGCGCCGAAGCAGATCAGCGTGACGGGGTCACGGTGGACGAGGGCGATGGTGGCCAGCGCCGCGGCCACCTCAGCGGCTCGATCGGCCTTGCGTGGCGCTCCAAAGCTCATCGACCCGCTGACGTCCAGGCAGATCTTGATCGACAGGCTTCGCTCTTCGTTGAACTGCCGCACCAACACCTGCCCCAGGCGCAGGTAGACGTTCCAGTCGATGAGCCGAATGTCGTCACCGGGGTCGTACTCCCGATAGTCGGCGAACTCGACCCCTCGGCCCAAGAAGGGCGAACGACGGTCGCCCTGCTGCAAGGAGGTTGCGACGCTGGGAGCGTGGAGGCGCAGCTCGGCGAAGCGCGCGAGGGCGGTGCGGTCGACCTTCATCCCACCGCGCGTATCGGGGCGATCGAGGCAAGCAGCAGGTCGACCAGATCGTTGTTGGTGACGCCCTCGAGCTTGGCGTCGAAGGTGGGGATCATGCGGTGGCGCAGGACGGGGTGGGCGACCGCGCGCACGTCGTCCTCGCTGACCCAGCCGCGCCCCGAGAGCAGCGCGTAGGCTCGCCCCGCGAGGATGAGCGCCTGCATGGCGCGGGGGCTGGCGCCGTAGCGGACGAAGCGGCGGACCTGCTCGGGCGCCTGGGGCGACTCGGGGTGGGTGCCCATGGTGATCTGCGCGCAGTATTCGGCCACGTGGGGCGCGACGACGATCTCGCGGGTGAGGGCCTGCAGCTCGATCAGCTGCTCGCGGCTCATCACGACGTTGGTGGTCGGCTCTTGCGATCCGGTGGTGCGCATCCCGATCTCGCGGAGATCGTCGAAGGAGGGGAAGCGGACCTCCAGCTTGAGCAGGAACCGGTCGAGCTGCGCTTCGGGCAGCGGGTAGGTGCCCTCCATCTCGATCGGGTTCTGCGTCGCGGCGACGATGAAGGGCGCGGGTAGATCGCGACGCTGTCCGGCGACGGTGACCGAGTGCTCCTGCATGGCCTCGAGCAAGGCCGACTGTGTCTTGGGCGTGGCGCGGTTGACCTCGTCGGCGAGCACCATGTTCGCGAAGATTGGGCCCGCCCGAAACTGCAGCTGGGCTCGGCCGTTTTCGTCGTGCGCGAGGGTTTGGCTGCCGGTGATGTCGGCGGGCATCAGGTCGGGCGTGAACTGGATCCGCGAGAACTGCAGGGCGAGGGCCTCGGACATGACCTTGACCAAGAGGGTCTTGCCGAGCCCCGGCTGGCCTTCGATCAAGATGTTGCCGCGCGCGAGCAGGCCGACGATTGCCTGCAGCACCAGGTCGCTCTGCCCGAACACCCGCCGCTCGATCTCGGCCTTGAGCGTGCCCAGGCTCTCGGCGGCCGCGACGAGTTGTTGTTCGGTGATCGGAGTGAGGGTTTGGCTCATGGTCGGCGGGCTCGAGGATGGTGTCAGCGGCCGCGTACGGCCTGGAAGTAGCTTCGAATGTAGTCGCGACGGGTCAGCGGAATCTCCTCGCGGCGCACCGCCGACTCGGCCACCGAGGTGTACTTGTCGTACAGGTTCTTGTACTCGCGGGTGTCGCGGTAGCCCTCGGAGTAGCGACGGATCGCGCGGACCGAGCCCTGCGCGGGGCCGCTCGCGCGGGCATCGACGCGCTCGGGGGCCAGCCCGCTGGCTTCGGCGCTGGGCTGGATTGACCCCTTGGTGTCGGTGCGTCCGTCGCCGCCACCGGGTCCGGGCTTGCCGCCGGGGCGGCCGAGGGGAGCGCCGATCGAGGGCGCCTCATCGCTGGGTGTTCCGCCCTCGCCCGGAGCAGACCCCGGACCCTTGCCCTCGCCGGGCTCGCCTCCGGCCGGAGCGCTCGCGTTGGGGGACTGGCCTTGGCCCTGGCCTTCACCTTGGCCCTGGCCTTCACCTTGGCCCTGGCCTTCACCTTGGCCCTGGCCTTCACCTTGGCCCTGGCCTTCACCTTGGCCCTGGCCTTCACCTTGGCCCTGGCCTTCACCTTGGCCCTGGCCTTCACCTTGGCCCTGGCCTTCGCCTTCGTCCTCGCCCTTCCCGTTGAGCTCGTCGAGCTGCCGCTCCCGGGCTTTGCGGAGCTCTTCGGCCGCGTCGCCCAGCGATCGCTCGAGGCTGCCGCTTCCGCTCCGCTCGCGCATGTGCTCGGCGAGGTCGTCGAGGCCAGCCCGCGCCGACCCGGTGTCGCCGTCCTCGAGGTTCTCGGCCAGCTCGTCGAGACGGTTGCGCTCGTGCGCGCGCGCCTCCGTCTCGCCCCGAGACGGCGCATCGTCGCCCGCGGCCTCGTTCGGCGCGTTGCGACGCAGGGCCCGCTCCAGCGCCCGCGCGACCCGGTCCTGTTCGGGCGCGGAGGCCTCCTCGAGTCGCTCGGAGAACTCTTCGGCCATTTGGGCGGCCGTCTCGGTCTCGCCGCGGTCGATGGCGCGGGTGAGCTGCTCGGCCAGCTCCGCGTCGTTCATCGCGCGCAGCTTCTCTGGGTCGTGCAGGGTCCCTTCGCGAGCCTGCCGCTCGAGGTCTTCGAGGGCCCGCTGGGCGCGCGAGAGCTCCGAGAGGCTGCGGTCGGGGTCGTCGCCAAGGCCTTCTATCCGCTTGCGTGCCTGCTGCAGCGACTCCCGCGCGTCGTCGTCGAGCCCAGGTGTGTACTCGATCCGCTCGAGCGCCCGG
This sequence comes from uncultured bacterium, assembly GCA_963761755.1. Lineage (GTDB taxonomy): Bacteria > Myxococcota_A > Polyangia > Nannocystales > Nannocystaceae > CAJXVA01. The sequence continues at coordinate 658,221 of CAVXIC010000007.1, read as the reverse complement.
GCGCGTTCGCGGAGCGCGTCGAGCACCTCTGGGGGAAGCGGTGGCGCGCTGAGGACCTCGGCGTGGGTCGTGGCGTCGTCGGCCAGCGCGTCGGCGGCGGCCACCGTCGGCAGCAAGGCGATGAGCGCGGCGAGAAGACCCACACCGGCAAACGCGACGGCGGGGGCTTCGAACCGGTCGATCGGCGCGACCAGGCCCGGCAGGGTCGATGCGGCCCGCGCCGAGACGACGTGCTCGAGTCCCGCGTTCGCCCCGACTTGGCCTCGCTCGACCGCCAAGGCGGTGATGAAGAGGTCGGCGGTCTCGTGCTGGTGGTCGAGGCGGCGCGCCAGGACGGCCGCGTCGGTGCGCCGGGTCCGGTACCTCCATACGCCCCGCGCGAGCACGGCCAGGCCGGCCGCGGCGATGATTCCCCAGCCGGCCAGCTCCAGCCCTCGCGATGCGGCGCTCCAGTCGAGGCCCAGGTGCGTGACCGCGACGGGCACCCGCCGCAGGCCCACCCACACCAGCGTCGCGGCGCCCAGCGTCGCCACCGTGGTGAGTCCCTCTTCGACCACCCGCCGCACGTTCGACGCCGCCGCCCAGCGCCCGAGCTGAGGTTCGACGCGCGTCGTCGAGGATGAGAGGGCAGGCTGCATCATGTGGGCGGGTCCGACGAGGGGAGGGGCGGCGACCGGGGAGACCGCGGCGAGGACGAAGAAAATCCCGGGGCCCTCAACGCACGGACACTGGACCGAGGTCTTTCGTTCCGCGCCGCGACTCCTACGGACCCCTGGGGACGAGTATTCCACCGGACCGCGAGCCCCGAAAGGCTGGCTTCATGTAGGCCGACATCCTCCATGGATGACGCGCCCGCCCCATGACGCCGACAGCGCCTGATACGCTGCGCTCGGAACCCGACCATGGTGCGCCTACAAACCGCGACGCTGCTCCTCGCCACCCTTGCTCCAGCCCTCATCGTTGCGTCGTGCGATCTCTCGACCGGCACCGCGATCCCCAAAGACGTGGCCGGGGCGGCGAAGGCTGCCGGAGCGTGCCCGGACGTCTCCTCGATCGCCGCGATCGCCAAGGTCGACTGGGCCGCCGAGTTCGGCATCGACGCCGCGGTCGGTGCCAAGCTCAAGTCGGGCGTGATGGCGGCGGTGAGCCTGGACAGCTTCGCGGCCAAGCTCGACGCCGACCTCAAGGCAGCGTGTGGTGGGCTGGCGGGCGACCTCGGCGCGGGCGGCGACTTCGCCGACGGCAAGGCGGCCTGTGATGCCGCGATCAAGGCCATGGTCGACATCAAGGGCCAGCTCGGCGCCGGGTTCAAGGTCGCGATCGACGTCCAGCCTCCGCACTGCGCGGCGTCGATGGACGCGATGGCGGACTGCGCCGCGGAGTGTGACGCGGAGCTCGAGCCCGGCAGCGTGAAGGTCGAGTGCGAGCCCGGGAAGCTGTCGGGCACGTGTGAGGCGCAGTGCTCGGGGACCTGCGAGATGTCGGCCGCCGCGACCTGCGAAGGCACCTGCAACGGGAGCTGCTCCGCCAAGTTCGAGGGCACGTGCGGGGGCGACTGCACGGGGCGCTGCGACGGCAAGAAGGTCAAGGGCGCCGCGTGCGAGGGCACCTGCAAGGGCGAGTGCAGCGCCGGCGCGTCGGGATCGTGCGGGGGCGAGTGCAGCGGCAGCTGCGAGCTGTCGGGCTCGGCCACGTGCGAGGGGACCTGCCGGGGCGAGTGCTCGGCGGAGATGAAGGCCCCCAAATGCGAGGGCGAGATGACGCCACCCAAGGCCAGCGCCGAGTGCGAGGCGCACTGCGACGCGCAGGTGCAGGCCGAGGTCGAGTGCACGCCCCCACGCATCGCCGTGCGGATCGAGGGCGCGGCCAACGCGGAGCTCGCCGCCAAGTACAAGGCCGCGCTCGAGAACAACCTGCCCGCGGTGCTCAACATCGCCATCGGCATGAAGGACCAGGCGCTGTCCGTCGCGGCCGACGCCAAGGCGGTGGTCGATGGTGTTCAGGCGACCGTCGGACAGCTCAAGGCCTCACCGGCGATTGGCGCCCGGGTCACCGCGTGCGTCGCGGCACCCTTCAAGGCCGCCTTCGACGCGGCGGCCAGCGTCAAGGCCAACGTCAACGTCTCGGTCGAGGTCAAGGCCTCCGCCAGCGCGTCGGCCGGCGGCGGCGCGTCGGCCGGCTGACGGGCTCTGCTGGTCCAGTGTGAGCCCGGTCCCGTTGCGCTCCGGTCGTTTTCAAGGAACATTCCGGGGACATGAAGAAGCTCGCGCTGATCTCCTGCATCGTGGCCCTCGGGGCGTGCGACAGCTCGACATCCGTCTCCGCCCAGGGCGCCCAGGCGGCGGACGCTGCCAAGGCGAAGGCCGAGGCTCCGGCCGCGGATGCGCAAGCCAAGGACGCAGCCGTGGCCGTGGCCGCAGACGCCGAGCCCGAGGGCGAAGCCAACGGCTGCATCTACGCTGAAGGTCAGAAGGATGCGGAGGGGGCCGCAGAAGAGGGGTGTCCGCACGGCGAGCAGGCCGACGGCGAGGGCACCTTGGCGGCCAAGGCTGCCGGCCACTTCGGGGATCCCTTCACCAACACGTCCGACCCGGTCCCCTTGGCCAAGGCCATCGAGGCAGAGTCCAAGGACGGCATCCTCGTGTCCGGCGAGGTGGAGGCGGTCTGTCAGAAGAAGGGCTGCTGGATGGTCCTCAAGGACGGCGACGTCTCGGCCCGCGTCCTCATGAAGGACCACGGGTTCAACGTGCCGATGGACAGCCGCGGCAAGACGGTCCACGTCGAGGGCACGCTCACCTCCCGCACGTTCACCGAGGCGCAGGTCAAGCACCTCGAGAAGGACGGCGGTGGTGATCCAGGCAAGGTCGAGGGCGAGCGCACCGAGCACGTCCTCACCGCGTCCGGCGTGCTGATCCAGTCGTGAGCGACCGGCCGCCCCTTTCGGGCACCGTGCTCATCACCGGCGCCTCTGCGGGCATCGGGCGGGCGATTGCCCACCGGGTGTGTGCGGAGGCGCGGCACGTCATCCTCGTCGCGCGCCGGGTGGACCGCCTCGAGCACCTGGCCGGCGAGCTCCGGCGGATGCGCGCCGGCGTGGAGGTCGACGTCATCGGGTGCGACCTCGCGGTGCCCTCGGAGGTGGAGTCGCTGTGCAATCTTCTGGTCGGGCAGGGCGGCGTCGACGTCCTGATCAACAACGCCGGGTTCGGCGATCGGTCTGCGCTCGAAGATGCGGACGTCGCGAAGCTGCAGCGGATGATCGCCGTGAACGTGTCGGCGGTCGTCGTGCTCACCCGGCGGCTCGTCGAGGGCATGGTGCAGCGCGGGCACGGGGGCGTGCTCAACATCGGCTCCGTCCTGGGGCACGTCACCCAGCCCGGTGTGGCGACCTATGCCGGGACCAAGCACTTCATCGCCGGGTTCACCGAGGCGCTACGCGCAGAGGTGGCCTCCGCGGGCGTCACGGTCACCGAGGTCTGTCCGGGGCCGGTGGACACCGAGTTTCGGAGCATCGCGGGGGGGCGAGGCTCTCCAGACGCGCTGCGCATCGACGCAGGCGCGTGCGCGGAGGAGGCCCTGCGCGCGTTTCGCCGCGGCCAAGCCGTCGTCGTGCCCGGCCGGGCCGCGCGCTGGATGATGCGAATCGTCCGGATGCTGCCGCGCGTCGTGCTGCGCTGGCTGATGGCCCGAGCCGGTGAGAGATCCCGGCTTCAGTCCGCGGATCACGCCTAGCCGCCCAACCCGAAGCCAGACCGAAGCCATCCGTCGTCCGTTTGGCCCCCCATCGGCATCGATGAAGAATCGCGTCCTCACCGGGGGGGCTCGCCGCGGCGCTTCTGGAGGCGTCTGGGTGGGCCCGGGCAGTTCTGCGCCCTCGTCGGGGGCGAGGGTGCCGCTTGCAGCGCGACCCGCTGCGGCGGCACACTCAGCCCACCATCGTCGTCTCACTGATCGGCGACGGGGACCTTCTGCATGGACGGATCGACGCGCGCGCACGAGAACTCCGCCGGTGACTCCGGCGACGAGACGCTCATGCAGGCGTTCTGCGAGGGAGACGCTCGCGCGTTCGAGACGCTCGTCACTCGCCATCAGCGCGGCGTCTACAACTTCTTGCTTCGCAGCGTGCACAACCAGTCGCGTGCCGAGGAGCTCCTGCAGGAGGTGTTCTTGCGGGTCGTTCGATCGAAGGGCCGCTACACCCCGACCGCAAAGTTCAGCACGTGGCTGTACTCGATCGCCCGCAACCTGTGCGTGGACGAGAGCCGGCGCGCCCGGTTTCGTCGACACCAGTCGCTGGACGCGCCTCGCAGGGGTGCCGACGGGGATGCTGGGGCCGCGATGATCTCGAGCATCCCCTCGAGCGCGGTGCCGACGGACGAAGCCGCCGAGGCCCCAACGATTCGCAAGCGTCTCTCCGAGGCGGTGGCGAATCTGCCGCTGGAACAGCGCGAAGTGTTCCTGCTCCGCCAGGTCAGCGGGCTTTCCTTCCGCGAGATTGCCGAGACGGTCGAGATCCCCGAGAACACGGTCAAGAGCCGGATGCGCTACGCGCTCGAGAAGCTTCGCGGCGAGCTCGGAGACCTGCGGGGGGCCGAGGGATGAGCGAGTTCTCGCCGGTCCAGCTCGACGCGCTCGAGGACGCGCTCGAAGAGCTCGAGCGCTCGGGGATTCCCGCTGAGCTCGAGGATGACGGCGCGGTCGCGGCGCGCCTGGACGCCTACCGCACCCTGCTGGCGCTCTCTCGCGACGCGCTACCGCTCGCCGACGTGCGTCCAGGGGTGCTCGAGGACGTGCTTGCGCAGGCCCGGTCCGACGCGAGCGTGGCGACGCCGCCCGCCGCCGACGCCCGGGCCCAGGACGCGCCCTGGTGGACGCGGTGGTCGCTGTGGCTGCCGGCCCTCGCGGTGGGGGCGAGCGCTGCCCTGGTCCTCGTGCTGGTCCGGACCACCATGTCCGGCGACGCCGAGCCCGCCTCGGCCACCGTGGCGCGGGCCGACGACGCGGCCGCCAAGTCCGCCCCGAAGGACGCGGCACCCGAGCCGCTGCTGGAGGCGGCTGAAGAGCTGCAGGCCGTCGCCGCGGCAGACCGCCCCGCGTCGGAGTCCGAGTCCGACGAGGATGGGTTCGGCTTGGGCGGGGCGCAGACCCGCGGAAGGCTGCGGGGATCGGGGGCCGGCGGCGTGAACGGCACCATCGACGCCATCGACGCCGCGGATGCACAGGACGAGGCGGCCGCGGAGGCGCCCGAAGAGGACGGGGAGGCTCCCGCACCCGAGCCCACCGACAAGGTCATCTACGAGCCGCGCGGCGCGAAGGGCCAAGCTGGAGGCGCGCCGAGCGAGTCCAAGCCGAGCGAGTCCCAGTCGAGCGAGTCCAAGAAGAACGCGAAGAAGGCGATGCCTTCGGACAATGCGGGTCCGGGCGGCGCTTCGCCGACGCCCAAGGCTACGCCCACGCCGAGCCCGCCGTCCAAGCCCGACGCCGCCGACGATACCGAGAACGCCGATGACCGGCTGCGCTCGGCCGATGCGTCGCGGCGGGCCGGACGATGCAGCGCAGCGAGGCCGGCCTACCGCTTGCTCTCCGGCGACGACTCGGCGCGCATTCGAAGCCGCGCCCTGGCTGGGCTCGGGCTGTGCGCCCTGTCCGATGGCGACGGCCAGGCCGCCGAGGACTTCTTCTCGCAGGCCCGCAAGGCCGACCCCAGCGTCGGCAGCTTCATCTCCGCCGAGCGCGACGCGCAGCCCGGTGCCAAGCAGTCGCTGTAGGGCCCTACAGGTTCCGGCCGCTCATGACGATCGCGATCTCCGCGCTGCTCAGCGCGCGTCGGTACACCTGCAGCTCGTCGATCCGCCCGAAGAAGAAGTTCTCGAGCACCTCGTCGTCGACGTCGGCGCCGATGTAGACGTCCTGGTCATCCCAGTCCGTCACGATCACGATCTCCGCCGCTTCAACGGCCTCGCCGTCGAGGTACAGGGTCGCATCGGAGGGCGACAAGGTGGCCGCGACGTGGAACCATCGTCCGAACCCGGGGACGGGCCTGCTGAGGGTCTGGCTGGTCTGGCCGTCACTCCACCCAGAGAACGCCGACGCGCTCGCGGCGGCGGCCACGCCCAGCTCGAAGCTGTTCTCGGTTCCGGTGCCCAGCGGCTTGCCCACGACGGTCCGAAACGTCGTGGTCGGCTCGTTGAGCCACAGCCACGCGCTGATCGTCCACGTCTGGAGGGCGAAGGCTTCGTCGTTGGCCACCGTGAGGAACTGACCGACGCCGTCGAGGTCGACCGCGCTGCCCTCAACGCCGTCTACCAGCGCAGGGCATTCGACGCAGGTCGCGGTGTGTCCGTTGCCGCTGCTGTCGAGGACGGCGCCATCGGCGATGTCCTCGAAGCGGTACCAGGCGACGAGGTCCGGATCGAGCGCCTCCGAACCGGTCGAAGAGCTCTCGCTCGCGTCCCCGGTCGAAGAGCTCGTGGTGCCGGCGAGCGTCGGATCGGCGGTGGTGACCCGCGCGGTCGAGTCGCTCCCAGGACCGGAGGTCGAGCGCAGACCCGTGTCCCCGCCCTCCGATGACTGGGGACCACTGGAGGACGCGGACGTGCTCGTCGCGGCGGCGCCGTCTTCGACGCAGAGGTTCGCCAGGCCGCCACCGGACCACCTGCCGTAGCGCCGACCCGAGGGACAGACCTCGTCGTCGAAGCTGCAGTACCCATCGAGCTCACAGTGGCCCACGCGCGACACGTCGCTGCACTGCGCGTCCGAGGTACACGCGTAGACCGACTCGAGGCCGCATCCCACGCATCCCACGCATCCCACGCATCCTAGGGGGACGCGAGTGCCCACACTGCTGCTCTCCTCCAGCGCACCGGCCTCGATGGTAGCAGCCGCAGCGCGGATCGTGGCCGGTCTGGGAGCCTGCGAGCGCACGCCGCTAGCGCACGAAGATGTTCAGGCCATAGTCCAAGGCGTTGGCTGGGAAGCCATCGTTGCCGAAGTCCGCCTCGCTCGTGCCCTCGAACTCCGCGCCGAACACGGCGAACGTGGCATCGTTCTCTTCGGTGATGCCCAGGCCGTGGTCGGCGCGCGCGCAGGCCTGCCCACCTCCGCCGATCATCATGACGGCCGAGTCCGCGGCAAAGGCGGAGTCCGGGTTGTTCCAGTTCGCCCAGAAGCTGATGGTGTTGGCGCCGCCAATGTCGCCGTCGGCGCATTCGGCCTGCGCGAAGCCACTGGTCTCGGCGTAGTTTCCTCCCAGCAGGACGTCGCAGCTCGCGAGCACGCCATCGATCGCCCAGGGGCCGCTGTTGTCGTAGCCCAGGCTCGTGATGAAGCCGCGGAAGGTGTCTCCGCCGAGGCAGTCGCCGGTGGTCATGAGGATGTGGGCGTTGTCCTCGTTGTCGCTGCGGGTGATCTTGAACTCCTGCGCTTCGATCCGCCAGAACGTGGCGGACAGCATGTCGGCGAGCTGCGCCGTGGAGCCGGTGTTGCCCTGCTCGGTCTCCAGGTCGAACCACCAGCCGCCATCGTCGAGCATCCAGTTGTCGACGTTGTCGCCGTTGGCAAAGCGGGCCGCGAGCGTCCATCCCCCGCCGTCGGTGGTCATGTCACACAGGACCGGGAAGGCGCCCTGGTCGTCGGGATCGACCGCATAGACGCCATCGGTCGCCTCTGGAATCTCGGCGAGGATCTGAGCGCAGGACCGAGCCAGCACGCAGCCGTCGAGGCAGCCGTCGAGGTTGTCGTCGTTGGCATCGTCGCACTCCTCGCTGCCGCCGACGGCTCCGTCACCGCAGACGGGATCCTCCACCGAGGTCGTGCTGGAACTGGAGCTGGAGTCCGAGCTGGAGCTCGAGCCGCCGCTGGAGGAGGACGTGGTCTCGGTCGTGTTCGACGCCGCCGTGGACGAGGAGTCTGCGGCCTCGGTGGTCGTGCTCGACGACGTGCTCGACGGATCCGACGAGGTGGCCGGGTCGCTGGTCGGGGTGGTCATCGTCGCGGAAGGGTCGCTGGTCGGGGTGTCCGACGTCGAGCTGTCGTCGCCGTCGCTGGCGACGGTGTCATCCGCCGGGCAGCCGGCGAGCAGATTCGAGGACAACAGAAGAATGGACACGTGCGGAAGGAGGTTGTGGCGTTTCATGAGCGTTCCAGTCTCTTGCCTCGACTATGGGCACAATCGGAACGATTCGAGAAGGGAGAGACATCCTCTCAAGTATGCACATGTGGACGTTCATCGCAGAACGTGACCAAGCGAGCGCCGACACGACATGCGGCGACTTCGCCTTCGAATCGTATTAGTCTGTGCATCGTGATGGGTCTCGATGGGAAGCTCAGATGTGCCGCGACGTGGGTGCTCGCGTGCATGCTTGGATGTGCGGCGGAGACCTCTTCGCCGGTGGACGAGCTGCCGATGCCGCTGGGCCCTGCGTCCGGCTCCGGCGGCACACAAACGACGCAAACAGCCACCGGTCCCTCGAGCGAGGCAGGTACGACCACCGGCGGAGACGAGGACAGCTCCGAGAGCGCGTCCGCGCAGAGCACCACCACGTCGGAGGATCCCGGCTGTGAGGGGGGATGCGCGACGCCGCCGGGCTCGTGTTACGCCGACGTCGGGACCTGCGTCGCGGGGGCGTGCGAGTACGCGCCCAAAGCAGCGATGGCGCCGTGCGACGACGCAGACGGGTGCACGATGGTCGACCGATGCGACGGCACCGGCACGTGTATCGGCGACGATCCCCTGACGTGCGAACGGGAGAACGCCGAAGGCGGGACCTGCGTCGGCGGGACGTGCAGCGGCTGGACCTGTGTCGAACCCTACGAGAACTGCGATCAAGACTGGTCCAACGGATGCGAGATCCCCACGGGCGTGCCCAACACGTGCAACGCGAACGGCCTGGGCTCCCCGAACGCGTGCGGCACTGCGTACTGCGGGATCGAGGTTGGGACCAACGCGATCAACTTCATGGAGGAGAACTACCGCTGCATGACGTGCTCGAACTGCGCGAGCCCCGAGGAGGGGGAGGTGGCGTGGTGCAACCAGGCCACCGGGGGATGGTACGCACCCGAGCCCGGCGACTGCCCTGCGTTTTACGAGGGCGCGACGTGCAATCCCTGAGGAGGGCCCTGAGGAGGGCCCTGACCGGCGGCCTCATCCACGCTTGGGGAACGCGCGTCGCGTGGGCGGGCCTGGCCATGTCGTCCGCGTCATGCCTGGGTCCCGTGACGCCGCCGGGGCAGGGGGACGGGACGTCATCGTCCTCGGTCTCCGGCGCGGCCTCGTCTCCGTCCAGCGGAGCGGCGAGCGTCGATGGATCTGGAGACGAGACTCAGACCCTGCTCACCTCGACGCTGGGCACGGGGTCCTCGACCCGAGGCGACACCGCGGACGGAACCCAAGACGTGCAGCCTGGTGAACTCGTCGAGGTGTCCCATGTTCGCGAGCTGCGTGGCACGTGGATCGCGACCGTCTTCAACATCAACTTCCCGCCCTCGTCGGGGCTGGCGGCCGACGTTCAGCGAGACGACCTCCTGGCCATCCTCGATGGCGTCTCCGACCTCGGACTCAACGCGGTCTTCCTCCAGGTCCGTCCAGAGTCGGATGCGCTGTACGCCTCGGATCTCGAGCCGTGGAGCCGCTTCTTGACCGGGACGCAGGGGCAGGATCCCGGCTACGACCCGCTCGCCTTCGCGGTCGAACAGGCACACGCCCGCGGCCTCGAGGTTCATGCGTGGATCAACCCGTATCGCGCGCGGGTCGACGCCGATGCGCCCGTGTCGCCGCAGCACGTGTCGCAAACGCTCAGCGAGTACGCGCTTCCCTACGGCGCCGGCATATGGATGGACCCGGGCTCGTCGGAGGTCCGAGAGCACGTCGTCGCGGTCGCGGTCGACATTGCAACCCGCTATGCGATCGACGGCGTGCAGATGGATGACTACTTCTACCCGTACCGGACGGGCGAGCCCTTCCCCGACAGCGCGACGTGGCAGGCGTATCAATCCTCGGGAGGAGCCCTGGGGCTCGCCGACTGGCGGCGCAACAATGTCCATCTCCTGGTCGAGTCGCTGCACGACGGGCTGCTCGCAGCCGATCCCTCGGTTCGCTTTGGTATTGCGCCCTTTGGAATCTACCGACCCGGCATTCCACCGGGCATCACCGGGTTGGACCCATACGAAGCACTGTACGCAGACCCGCTGCGATGGATGGAAGAGGGCTGGGTGGACTATCTCGCGCCTCAGCTCTATTGGCCAATCTCACAAGAGCAGCAGGCGTACGATGTCCTGCTGGAGTGGTGGTCGAGCCTGCCCGAAGACGGCCGACACATCTTCGCCGGAAACGCTGCATACCGAATCGGAAGCGAGCCCGCGTGGACGGGGGACGAGCTTCTCGATCAGATCGCCATCTCTCGCGACATGGGACCGCCGAGCGAGGGCAACATCCTGTACAACGTGGACTCCGTGCTCGATGACCTGGGCGGAGCCGCGACGGCGCTGGCGCAAGACATGTACCAGCGCCCGGCGTTGACGCCCGCGCTACCCCGCCCAGATCGGCCCGAGCTCGCACCGCCCGAGCTGAGCAGCGGTCCGCAGGGCTGGGCGCTCGATCACCCGCAACGGGACACGTTGCGCGCATTCGTGCTCTATCGCGACGAAGGCGGGGCGTTCATCGTCGACCGGATCCTCGGGCCCGATACGGTGAACGTGACCCTGGGCGATGGGCGCTGGGCGATCAGCGCTGCCGATCGCTTCGGCGTCGAGAGTCTCGGCCTCCTGGTCGCGCCACGCTGATCAGCTGCCGCAGTCCTCGGGCGGGAGGCATGCGGCGGCCCCATCGCTGAGTTCGCAGCAGACCCATCCCTCGGGCACGCCCTGCACCCCCTCGCAGCTCGAGAGGCTGCAGTCCATCGCGCAGACGCCCTGGGGAGACTCATCCGCAGGCGCCGCGGAGTCGGTCACGCACAGCGTCGGCTGCAGACATTCTCGCGGCGTGAGGCACGTCTCTCCGAGGGCGGGCGCCTCGATGCACGTGTTGTCCACGCCGCACACCAGCTCGGTTCCATCTTCGAGGACGCACTGCGAGTTGTCCTCGCATTCGTCGATGTCGACGATGATGCTGCAGCCGCTCAGCACGATGAGGTGCGCAAACAGGGGCGTGATCAGCAGCGATGCCGGGGCGGTTTTCATGGTCTTGAGCATCCTAGAAGCGGGCTCCGAGTTGAATCGATGCGCTGGAGCGGGAGAGGGCAGGGCTGACGTCGAGACGCGCGCTGGACCGCGATTTTCGGCCGCGCACGACGCTGGCGACGATCAGCGCGACCCCGGTGATCGCCAGGGCCCCGCCGGCCGCGAAGAGAATGTCCGCGCTCAAGGAGTAGGTCTGGGTTGCGTCGATTCGGCGTCGGCGGTCTTCGAGCGCGACTTGGTCCTTGCTCAACACGTCGGACTGCTGAAGCGCGAGGCCGCCCAGGACGCCGCCTGCGATCAGCGCGGCGCCGCCGGTTCCCGCCACGACAGCCCCGGCGACCAGCAGGCGCTTCCGTTTGGCGCGCTCCTGCGGAGACTCTTGTGGGGGCGCGGTGTCCTGCACGGGAGCTTCGGCTGCCGGCTGGACCTCGGCGTCGTCCTCGTCCTTCGGCTGCGACGCTTCCTCCTTCTTGGCTCTGACTTCGAGCACGCCCCGCAGGACCTGGACCCGCTCCAGGGCATCCTTTCTCGCTTCGATGTCGACCTCTGCTTCGCCGAGAAAGCGGTCGTAGTACTCCACCGCCTTGTCGAGGTCGCCGCTCTCCTCGTAGACGCGGCCGGCGTTGAAGAGGTAGTTCGGATCTCCGGACTCGTCGTAGGCGCGAGAGAACGCGTCCGCAGCGAGGGCGTAGTTGCGCTCGTCGTAGGCTCGTCTGGCCTCTTCGTCGAGCGCTGTGACCGCGTCTTGCGAGACCGGTTCGGTTGGTTGGGACGCCGAGGCCCAAGAAACCGGTGACGTCACGAGGGCGGCGGCAATGACCGTTGTAAGTGGATTCATTGTGGGGATTGGCCGGGGAGGAGGTCGGTGTCTCGAGTCGGCGCTCGCTTCTTGGACCGAGGCAAGAACGGGTCGTTCCGCGCTGGCGGTGGGGGTGTGGCGGCCGGTGGCTTCGACGCGGGTGCGGCCGCGGGATCGGCGGACGGAGTCGGCGGTGCCGTCTTGCCGCGCCGGCGCTTGCGGGACTTGTCGCGCGCCGCGGGGGGAGCCTCGGACGACTCGCTCGCCGGGGTGTCCGCGCGCCGCAGCTTCCAGGTCTCGTTGACGCCGGCGCCGACCTCGATCGTCTCGCTCCACCGCGTCCCGTCGGAGGCCTCGACCTCGACGGTGTGCCGGCCGGCGGACAGTTCGCCAGCGTAGGGGCTGGGGCCGACCGAGACCCCGTCGATCTTCAGCGTCCCGGGCGGGTCGCTGAGCACGCGGACCGAGCCGAGCGCGGAGGCGGGCACCGCGGCCGAGGCATCGTCGCGGGCCGATGCGTCCGGCGTGGGGGCAGCGGCCCGGGTGCCCGGCGGCGCTGCGACTTCGAGGTCCGCTGCCTTCGTCTCCGAGCCGTCGCCCGCGGCGTCGGGGCTCGGTTGCATCCACAGCCACACGGCTGCTCCGGCGGCAGCGAAGGCGAGCAGACCGATGGCGAGGGCTGCGCGGCTGCTCTTGGTGGGCGGCGTGTCGGCGAGAGCGAGCGACGCTTGCGACGCCGATGGCGACCGATGCGAGGGCGCTGCGGCTGCGTCGTCACCGTCGTCGTCGTCCACGCCCGAGACCACATCGGCGACGACGCCCCGGCTCATGCTCGAACGGGATCGCATCGCGCGATGGCTGTTCGTGACGCGTCGCAGCCGAAGCATGGAGACCGATGGCACGGCGTCGATCAGGCCTTCGACCAGCGCGGCACCGTCGGGGGGACGAAGCGCGGGCTCCAACGCGGTCGCGCGAGACATGAAGTCCAGCAGGCTCGTCGGGATCCGAGCAGAAGGGGGCAGCGTCGACACGCCCGACTGTCCTCGCTGCGAGAGCGGGGTGCTGGGCGCCCCGAGGCTGCCCCGAAGCATCGTCTCCATCAGACGTCCCGCAGAGTAGACGTCGCTCGCAGGTGTGGCCGTACCCCCCTGCAGCTGCTCGGGTGCCGCGAACGCGGGGTTGGTGACCAGCTCGGACTCGTCGGGCTCCTCGTCGTTGAGCAGCAGCTCGGCCAGACCCGCGCCCATCAACCGCATCACGTTCGCGTGGACACCGTCGGTGTACAGCAGAAGGTTCGCCGGCGAGATGTTGCGCGCGATGATGCCTCGCGCATGGAGATGCTCGAGCGCCTTGAGCAGCTGCGAGATGATCGGCACGACGTCTTCCACCGGGATCGCCCGCTTGCGGGTCAAGCGGTCGGCCAAGCGCTCACCGTCGAGTCGCTCGAGGATCGTGTAGACGACCCCGTCGGCGATCCCGAAGTCCAAGAACGTCGCCACGTTGGCATGTTCGATGGATTGAAGGACGCGGGCGCGTTCCTCGAACCGAGCCCGACGTTGGGGATCCCCGACCCATGCGGCTCGGTGGACGACAGCGACGACCTGGCGGGCGGCGTCGGTGTCGTCGGCCAGGAACGCCTGGCCCAAGCCTTCGAGTTTGACCTCTCGGGCGAGGACGTATCGTTCGCCAAGAGTGAATCCCCGACCCAAGCCGTCGTTCTTGAAGTCGATCAAACTGCGTACTCTCGCCATGCTTCTCCGCGCTCTCGCCGGCCGAAGCATAACCCGGCTGGTCCCCCACGATGAACCCATTGCGTTCTCGCCCGCGCGGTCCGGTGGCGCATTGTGCCGTGAGGTGGTGCAGGGTGGGGCAAGGGCCCTGCCGTGCTGGCAGTTCCTACATCGACAGCACGCAGCGCTCCCCCTACTCTCGAAAGAGCCGGACGGCGATGACGCGACTGGCGGGAAGTGGGTACGGATCTGATGCGGTCGTATGTTCTGAAATCAAGGGGAATTCGTGTCTTGTGGGGAGCGAGCCTACTGCTCGGATGCGCTGATGCCGGGGATCGCGAGGTGTCCTCGCTGCGCGTCGGAAACACGGCCCTCGTCGACTTCGACTTGGGCGTTCTTGCGATCGACCATCCCGAGGGCGTGGGCCAATACGGGGTGTGGTACGACGCGACGAACGACGCATTCGGATCTGCGTCGGCGACGGTCGTCGATGGAGGTGCTGCGCTACGCATCGACGATGGTGGCTTCACCAACGGCGTCTATGCCGTGCTTCCTGCGGCGATCGAGGCCGATGGGACCTATGCCGTCGAGGTCACGATGCAGGTCGTCGAAACCGGCGGAACGGCGTTCGACCGCATCGACGCCTACCAGGTGGGCGTGTCGCACGGTGCGGACGCGATCCATCGAGGGCTCAATCCGAGCGACCTGACGCCGGCGCAAGCCGTGGGCAACTACGTCGGGTTGACCGATGGAGACGATACCGCCGCGGGGCTTCAGGTCGTGGCCACCACGCCCTTCGAAGCCTCGGCAGGCGATGACCTGCGCATCGCGTTTGGAACGGACGTCGTCAGTGGTGACTGGTCGCTCAGCTCCGGCGCGTGGGTGGGTGCCTACGTCGTCGTGACCTCCATCGAGTTGGTTCCGATCGAGGTCGAGGACCCGCCATTGGTCATCGACAACGATGATGGTGATCCGGCCTTCATGGCCGACGCAGGATGGATTGTCAGTGGAGGTGCCGGATTCGATGGTGGCACCTACCTGTACGCCTCCTCCGGCAACGACGCGGTCGCCTCGTGGACTGCAGATGTCCCCGCCGGCTTCTACGACGTGCAGACCATCTATCGCGCGGGCACCAATCGTGCGCACGCCGCCTCGTATTCGGTTGCCGTGGACGGGGACGTGGTCGTGACGCGAAACATCGACCAGCGGTTCGGAGATCTCACGTGGAGGAACCTGGGGCTGGTCGAGGTCGCTGCCGACGGTCAGGTCGTCGTCACGCTGGACGCCGCATCGAGCTCGCCGGCGGGCACGATCGCGGTCGCGGACGCGGTTCGGCTGCTCCCCCTGGACGGACCTCCACCGGTCGACGATCCGGAGATGAGGATTGCAGCGATCACGGTGTTCGATGACATCGACGACGTCGGCGCGATTCAGGCGACGGTCGATGCAATCGAGGACCTTCACTACAATGCGATCGCGGTGCATACGCGCTATCGGGGCGACGCGACCTACTTCCCCAACCGGTTCGACGCAAAGTACCCCAACGACGAGCCGCGAAGCGCCGAGGCCGGGGAGGTGGACGTGCTCGCAGAGTACGTCGAGCGTGGGCACGCCTCGGGCCTGCAGGTGTTCGCGTACATCAACACCCACCTGGTGACCGACGGTTCGGACTTCGCGGACGCCGAAGCGCACGTGGTCAACGTTCACCCTCAGTGGCGGACCTGGGCGTACAATGGTGGGGACCCGATCGTGCAGACGACGGCCGAGGACTCGGAGGGACTCTGGTTGGAGCCTGCGCTTCCCGAGGTGCGCAGCTACCTCGCCGACATCGCCGGGGACGTGGCGCGCAACTACGAGATCGACGGGATCATGCTGGACCGGATCCGGTACCCGCAGACGTCGTTCACCCGGACGAACGCGGACTTTGGATACCATCCAGAGGCCATTGCGGCGTTCAACGCCGAGTACGACAAGGTCGGCACTCCCGACCCCTACGACCCCGATTGGATCGAGTTCCGTCAGCTCGCAATCACCGCAACGGTCGGTGAAATCTATGATCGACTCTGCGATGTCGACAAGGACCTCAAGCTGCTGGCCTACCCGATCGGGCGCTTCAACGACGCGATCTCGTACAACTACCAAGACTGGCCGCAGTGGCTCCGGGACCGGCACATCGATGCGGTTCTTCCTCAGATCTACACCGCGGACTCCGGCCAGTTCATGTCTCGCGTGGCTACGCACGTGGACGCGTACGGCGGAGACCGCTTGGTTGGGGTGACCACCAACACCTACTCGCCGGGCATCCCGGTCGCGGAGCAGATCGAGGCGGTTCGAGCAGCTGGACTGGACGGGATCTCGCCGTTCCGGCACGGCACCATGGGGGCCCTGGGGTACTTCGACGAGCTCGAGCAGGCGTGGGACGGCACCGCGTCGTTCCCGGAGATGCCGTGGAAAGGGAAGCCGATCAAGCGGCTGAAGCTGCGGCGGGCGTGCTCCGATGACCCCGACGTGTACAGGTCCTGGAGGGTGCACAACCCCAACGCGTGGTCGATCGAGGTGACGGCGTGGGTGCTGGGGACCACCGAGTCGCAGACCTTCTTCGCTCCACCGGGGGACAGCTTCTTCGAGACGGAGGCACACGACGCCGTCAACGTCGCTCAGATGAGCTGGTACGACCACTCCGACACGATGCGGACCGCGATCGACGTGTCGACCGCAGCGTGGGTCTGCCCGTAGGGAACCCGGAACGACCCGAGCGCGAGGGGATCTCGAGGGTCCTCTTACGCTCGGGATTTCTCGTCCGTGCGCGTCTTCTTGTCGCCCTTGGCCTTGGCCTTCTTGTTCTTGCGCTTCCCGCCCTTGCCCTTGCCCTTGCCCTTGCCCTTGCCCTCTCCCTTCATGGGAGGGCTCGCGGGCTCCTCGGTGCGGGGGGCGATGTCCGGTGGTAGCGGCAGGCCCAAGGCCGCGGTCGCCTCTCGGACCAGGTCATGGGGGACCAGCGGCGCCGTGAGGTCCACGTCCTTGGCCAGTCGCTGCGTCACCGCTCGGATGGCCGCGAGCCGAGCGTGTCGCTTGTTGTCGGCACCGATGACGATCCAAGGAGCGTGTGGGGTGTCGGTGTGCTCGAGCATGTCGTCGAATGCCTGGACGTACTCGCTCCAGCGGCGACGATTTCGCAGGTCGTCGCGCGTGAACTTCCAGCGCTTGACCGGGTCGTGGAGTCGATCGCTGAAGCGCTCCAGCTGCTCGCCGCGAGAGATGCACAGCAGCACCTTGATGACCACCGCCCCATCGTCGGCGAGCATCTCTTCGAACGCGTTGATCTCGTCGTAGGCGCGCCGCCACGCCGCCTCTTCGCAGAACCCTTCGACCCGCTCGACGAGCACCCGGCCGTACCACGAGCGGTCGAACACGGTGAGCTGCCCGGGTACCGGTAGGTCGCGCCAGAAGCGGTAGAGGTAATGCCGGCCCTGCTCTTGGGGCGTGGGAGCCCCGACGGCGTGCACCTTGATGCCACGGGGGTCGAGCAGCGCCCCCATACGCCGGATCGCGCCGCCCTTGCCCGCGGCGTCGGTGCCTTCGAACGCCAAGATTGCGCGGCGCTTCTGGGCCCGGTAGGCGGCCTGAATCCTCAGCATCTGCAGCTGGAGGTGCGAGAGCTCCTCCTCGTAGTCTTGTTTCGAGGGGCCCTTGGGATGCTCGAGGTCGTCGACGGATCGCTTGCTCATCGGCCGTCTCCTGGGAATCGCCGGGGCCTGAGGCGTTTGGCTTCTTTCGCCGCCCGCTGGCGCGCGTCTGCCCATTTGATCATCGTCGCGTGGCCACCGGGGCCCTCGCCACTGCGGTGCACGTAGCTTCCGTCGGGCTGCATGTCCCAAACCGATCGCGTGTCGTTGAGCTGGGTGTCGATGATCGTCCGCAGCGTCTCTCGCAGCGCGGATCGTTCGACCGGCACGACGGCCTCCACCCTGGACTCGAGGTTGCGGTTCATGATGTCCGCGGACCCGATGAGGTACTCCTCGTCCCCATCGTTGCGGAAGTAGTACAGCCGCGCGTGCTCCAGGAAGCGGCCGACGATGCTCATCACGCGGACGGTCTCGGAGAGACCGGGGATGCCCGGCCGCAGGCGACAGGTGTCGCGGACGATCAGATCCACGGTGACCCCGGCTTGGGATGCGCGGTACAGCGCCCGCGTCACGTCGGCATCCTCGAGCGCGTTGCACTTCATCTGGATCAGGCCGTTGCCGTGCGCCTTGTGGCAGGCAATCTCGCGGGCGATCTTGTGGAGCAGCGCCGGCTTGAGGTTGTTGGGCGCCGGGAGGAGCTTGCGGTACTGGCGGTCTGGCTGATAGCCGGTGGTCAGATAGTTGAACAGCTCCGTCAAGTCGTGGCCGATGTCGTCGTCACAGCTGAACAGGCCCAGATCCGTGTACGCCCGGGCGTTGCCTGCGTGGTAGTTCCCGGTCCCGATGTGGGTGTAGCGGGTGAGTCTGTTGTAGTCGCGACGCACGACCAAGATGGTCTTCGCGTGCGTCTTGAGCCCGAGCACGCCGTAGCTGACGTGAATCCCGGCCTCCTCCAGGCGACTCGCCCAGCGGATGTTGGCCATCTCGTCGAAGCGGGCCTTGAGCTCCACGACGACCGCGACCTGCTTGCCGTTGCGCGCGGCGGCGATGAGGTGCCGGACCACGTTGGTCCCGGCGGAGGTGCGGTACAGCGTCATCTTGATCGCGCGGACCTTGGGGTCCCCCGACGCCTCTCGAAGGAACCGCTCCACCGAGGTCGAAAACGACTCGTAGGGGTGGTGGACGAGGATCGACCCCACATCGCGGATCTGATGGAAGATGCTGCGCTCGGTGTCGAGCAGGTCCGGGTGATCGATCGGACGGTGGACGTCGTCCTTGAGATCGGGGCGGTCGATCGCGGCCAGCTCGAAGAGATCCTTGAGGCCCATCGGCAGATCGGAGACCTCGAACACGTCGTCGTTCTCGTCGAGGCCGAACTTGTCCGCGAGCAGGCCGCGGTGCAGCGCCGGCATGTCCGTGGAGATCTGAAGGCGGACGATCGGGGCGAACTTCCGCTCACGAAGCTCGGACTCGATGAGCGCCAGCAGGTCGTCGGCCGCCTCTTCGTCGCCCTCGGTGTGGGCATTGCGCGTCGCTCGGAAGACCGTCCAGCGATCGATGACCATGCCGGGGAAGAGCAGGTCGAGGTTGCAGGCCATCACCTCCTCGAGCGGGACGTAGCGGTAGTCGCTGCCGACCCGAAGGAATCGGGGGATGCCGGCGCCCACGGGGACCTTGACCCGCGCGAGGAGCGGGTGGACGTCGTTGGCCTCGTGCAGCGTGACCAGCAGGTTGAGCGAGAGGTTGGAGATGAACGGGAAGGGGTGCGCTGGGTCCATCGCCTGGGGCGTGACCAGCGGGAAGATGTTCTGCAGGTAGTAGGCTCGCAGCCGCGTACGCTCCGCATCCGAGAGCTCGTCATAACCGACGACGCCGATCCCCTCGGACTCGAGGTCGAACCGCAGCTCCCTCCATGTCTGGGCGAGCGTGGCCTCCAGGGCGCGGATCTCGACGTAGCAGGCGCTGATCTGGTCGTTCGGCGTGCGGCCGTCGACCGTCTTGTCGTGCACCCCAGCGAAGACTTGCTGCTTGAGGCCGCCGATCCGCTTCATGAAGAACTCGTCGAGGGTCGCCCCGACGATCGCCAGGAACTTCACGCGCTCCAGCAGGGGCTCCCGCTCGTCGCCGGCCTGATGGGCGACGCGGCCTGCGAAGTTCAGCCAGGTGAGCTCTCGGTTGAGCAGCGCCTCGGGTGCCATGGCGTCGAGTCCAGCCTCCGATTCGAGCGAGGTCTGCCCCGGCATGGGGGGGTGGGGGCGGGTGCGCGCAGGCGGGGATGACGCTCGCGCGCCATCGCTCTTTCGGACAGGTTTGGCCGGCTCTGGCGGCCGCTCCACGGGTGGGGAGGTCGTCGCGTTCGTTTCGATCGTCACGTGGGGGTCCGAGCCGGGAGTGTCGCAAAACCCCGCCCGGCCGTCGACAGCGCAGCGCGTTCACGCGCGCCGAGCGTGGCTGGCGTCCTGCACCGTTTTCCGGGGTCAGCCAGGGGGTGCGTTCTGCGGGGGGACGTGCGTACAATGTTTCAGAGGTGGTGGAGACCTTCGAGCACTCGACGCTTCGGATTCGCCGAACTCCGTCCCTCGAGAACCCCGGCCACGCGGCGGAGGCCGAGGACGCCCAGCTGGTCGTGCTCGTGGGACATGCGTCGGGACGACGATATGTGGTGGGGACCGAGATCGAGCTCGGACGGGGTGCGGAGTCGCCGATCGAGCTGCTCGACGACGGGGTCTCCCGTCGTCACGCCCGGGTCCGCCGCACCGAGGACGGCTACGCGATCGAAGACCTGGGCAGCCGCAACGGGACCTTCGTCAACGGCGAGCGGGTGAGCGTCGCGCCGCTGTCCTTCGGCGACAAGATCGCGGTGGGTTCTCGAACGGTCCTGCTGTTCGCCAATCGTGATCGCTTCGAGGACCAGCGGATCCAGGCCCAAAAACTGCAAGCGCTCGGGCAGCTCTCCGGTGGCATCGCGCACGACTTCAACAACCTGCTGGGCGTGGTGCTCGCCAACACCACCCACCTGCAGGACCTGCAGGCGCGAGGGGGGATCGAAGAAGAGAGTCTGGGCGCTGCACTCGCCGACGTGGAGACGGCGGCCCGTCGCGCCGTCGACCTCACTCGGCAACTCCTCGCCTTCGCGCGCAGCGGTCAGCGGCGGCACGAGACCGTCAGCCTGGCGTCGGTGGTCGCGGATGCGGAGCGCCTGCTTCGTCGCACGCTGGATCGATCGATCGAAGTGCGCGTGGTCGTCGACGAGAGCATTACCGTCGTCGGGGACCCTTCTCAGCTGCTGCAGGTGCTGATGAACCTGTGCATCAACGCCGGGGACGCCATGCCGGAGGGCGGGACGCTGACCATCGAGATCGAGCGCGTGTCCTTCCCCGAGGCGGAGCTCGTCGGGACCGACCTGCTCTCGACCGGAGACATCGCCGCGCTGCGGGTGGTCGATGACGGGGCCGGGATGGATGTTGCGGTCCACTCCCGGATCTTCGAGCCGTTCTTCACCACCAAGCCGCGCGGCAAGGGAACGGGCCTGGGCTTGGCCACCGTGCACGCGATCGTGCGGGACCACGGCGGGCACATCGGGCTCGACAGCGTGGTGGGGCAGGGCACGACCTTCGAGGTGTTGCTCCCGTGCGGACCTGCCGCGGCCCCGCTCGATCCCCGGCACACCTTGCGCACGGGTCCGACGCTGCGGGGAGTGGTGTTGCTCGCCGACGACGAGAGCATGGTCCGCACCGCGTGTCGGCGGGTCCTGGAGCACGCTGGACTCGAGGTGATCGAGGCGGCGGATGGGGCCCGAGCCGTCGATCTGTACTCCAGCAACGCGGACCGCGTGGATCTGGTGATCCTGGATCTCGACATGCCCCAGATGAACGGCGAGCAAGCCTTCCGGCGGCTGCACGCGCTCGCCCCCCACGTCCCGATCCTCATCAGCTCCGGGTACATCGATGGGGAGCGGGAGCAAGCCCTGCTGGCCGCCGGTGTCGACGGGCTGCTTCACAAACCCTATGATTCCTCGGCGCTGCTCAAGGCGGTCTCGGCGGCTCGCGCCGCGAGCTCGAAGAGAGGCTGAGTCCCCGCCAACGCAGCGGCGCACCAAGAAGCCATGGCACACCGCATCCTCTCCCTCGCCCTGTTCCTTCCCCTGAGCTTCGGTCTCGCCGCGTGCGACGACGCGAAGAAAGACGACGCGAAAGCCGACGCAAAGAAAGACGACGCGAAGGCTGACGCGAAGGCTGACGCGAAGGCTGACGCGAAGGCTGACGCGAAGGCTGAAGAGAAGGCTGAAGAGAAGGCTGAAGAGAAGGCTGAAGAGAAGGCTGAAGAGAAGGCCGTAGAAATGGCTGAGGACAAAGCCGAAGAAATGGCCGAGGACAAAGCCGAAGCCGAAGACAAAGCCGACGAGGGCGGCTGGTAGCGTGCGCCGGCGCTGCAGGTCGGCGCTGGCCTTGACCCTCGTCGCGGGGTGCTCGTCCCCGGCGCCGAGTCCTGCCCCGGTCGCTGCAGCTGCGCCCGATCCCATCCCTGCGGCGCTGCAGCGGCTGCGGGAGCGCGAGCAGACGCTGCGCGGGGCCCCCGGTCTGCGCTGGTCGAGCGGGTCGGGGCCCGAGCCCTTCGCCGTGCGAACATGGGGAGAGGGATTCGTCGGCTTGCTTCGCCACGCCTCCGCGGTGGTGCTGCTGGACCGTCTCGGACGGGAGCAGGCGCGCCTGGACGTGTCCGCTGGTGCCTCCGGCTGGGACGCTCACGAGGACACCCTGTACGTCGTCGGGGAGCGCTCGGCCTCGATCGACGTGGTCACGGTGGGGCCCGATGGGCTCTCGCGGCTGCGCACGATCGAGGTCGAGGGGGCTGATGCGCTCCGGGATGTCGTGGTCGATCCCCGGGGGGGCTGGTACCTCGCCGACCGACACCGAGGACGGATCGCGCGGGTCGACGCGCAAGGGCGATCGTTGGCACAGGTGGCCTGCCTGGGGGTGATCGACCTCGAGCGGACGCCGCAGGGGCTGGTGGCCAACTGCCTGCTGGAGCACACCGTTCGCCTGTACGCCTTCGACGACTCCCAGCCCCTGGGGCTGCGCGAGCAGGCTGCGGTCACCCACGACGGGCCGATGTGGTCGATGGCCCCACGAACCGCGCACGGCGGACTCGAGCTGGCGCTGGGCGGGGTCGAGGATCATCCGCTGGAGCGGTCGGACGGCGCCTTCGGCTTCATCGACTCGTTCGTCTTCCGGGTTCGGATGACGGAGCATGGCGCAGAGCGTCTGAGCGCGGTCGACGTGGCCGAGCACGGCGTGGTGACGCCCAAGGGGATGGTCTGGGAGGGCGACACGCTGTGGGTCAGCGGTGCCGGCAGCGATGCGCTGGTGTCGATCGACTACGCCGCGGACGCGCCCCAGATCCGCAAGCATGCCGCGCCGCCGGGCGTGACCGCGCTCGCTCGCCGGCCGGGGACGATGCTCGGCGCCGACCCCTTGCTCGATCGCTGGGTGCACTTCGATGCCGGCGGCTCGTGGTCCACCGCGGCGATTGCGAGCGAGGACGACCGGGACACCGCCGTGCGGGTGGGCGAGGCGCTTGTGTTCACCACGCTGCTGGCGCCTCAGGGCACCGCGCGCGGAAGGCGGAGCCGCTTCACCTGCGAGACATGCCACTTCGAGGGGACCGTGGATGGTCGGGTGCACTACACCGGCCGCGACGACGTGCATGCGACGACCAAGACGCTCCGGGGCCTGGTGGGCAATCACCCGCACTTCTCCAGAGCGCTCGATCGCAGCACGACGGATATGATCCACAACGAGTTTCGGGTCGCGAACGCCCAGACGCCGCAGGACCCGTGGTTCTCCATCGAGGTGGACGAGGTCCCGTGGCTGGAGCTGCTGGGAGCGAGCGGGACGCTAGGCCCCGCGGAGCTGCGGGCGTCGATGCTCGCGTTCCTTGCGACGCTGGGCCCGGAGCAAAACCCCTCGACCCGGGGTCGCCGAACCTTTGCGCCGCTCGAGCAGCGCGGCGCGCAGCGGTTCGAGGCGCTGTGCGAGCGCTGCCATCAGGCGCGGACCATCGCCGACGCGCCGGCCTCCCGCCTGGCACCCTCGCGATGGGAACGAGCGGTGTTCGACGGTCCTCGGCCGCTGTGGGCCACGGACGAGCGCTTTCGGGTCGGCATCGAGCCCTATGTGCACGAGGACGGCGCGCGGGTGCCCTCGTTGCGCAATCTGTGGGTCAAACGCCCCTACCTCACGCGGGGGAGCGCGACCGAGCTTCGGGCGGTCCTCACGGAGGTTCGCGTCGGCATCGATGACGTCCACGGTGGCGGCGGCGGGGGAGTGCAGCTGTCCGCCGAGGATCTGGATGCGCTCGAGGCCTTCATCGACCTGCTGTGAAATCGACGTGAGAGCGGGAAACCACCATCTGAAGGGAAGCATTGCGGATGCACGCCATGGACGGTTAGAACGACGGGCGAGGAGCGAGAGAGACAATGCGGATCATGGTGACTGGAGGCGCGGGGTTCATCGGCGCCAACTTCCTCAACTTGCTCGTGCCTCGGCACACCGAGCATCACTTCGTCAACGCGGACAAGCTGACCTACGCCGCCAATCTCTCGAGTCTGGCCGGCATCGCGGACGCGCCGAACTACACGTTCACCCAGCTCGACATCGCGGACGCTTCGGCGGTCGCCGAGGCCTTCGAAGAGCACGACCCCGAGGTGATCGTGCACTTTGCCGCCGAGAGCCACGTCGATCGCTCGATCGAGGGGCCGCGTGCCTTCATCGAGAGCAACATCGTGGGGACGTTCAACCTGCTCGAGGAGGCGCGCAAACGCTGGGGGAAGGACAGGGGCCTGTTCCATCACGTCAGCACCGACGAGGTCTACGGATCGCTCCCAGAGACGGGCATGTTCGTCGAGACGACCCGCTACGATCCGTCCAGCCCGTACTCGGCATCCAAAGCCGCCAGCGACCACCTGGTCCGCGCGCACCATCGCACCTTCGGGCTGCCGGTCAAGATCACCAACTGCTCCAACAACTACGGGCCGCTGCAGTTTCCCGAGAAGCTCATCCCCGTCGTGACGCTCAACGCCGCCGAGGGCAAACCCCTGCCGGTGTACGGCAAAGGGCTGAACGTGCGCGACTGGCTGTACGTGACCGACCACTGCGAGGCGATCTGGAAGGTCGTCCTCGAGGGCAAGGTCGGCGAGACGTACAACATCGGCGGCAACAACGAGGTTCGCAACATCGACGTGGTGAAGATCATCTGCAAGCTCGTGGCGGAGCGCCAGGGCAAGCCGCCCGAAGCCCTCGAGCAGCTCATCACCTACGTCAAGGACCGTCCAGGCCACGACATGCGGTACGCCATCGATGCGACCAAGATCGAGACCGAGCTCGGATG
Organism: uncultured bacterium; assembly: GCA_963761755.1. Classification (GTDB taxonomy): domain Bacteria; phylum Myxococcota_A; class Polyangia; order Nannocystales; family Nannocystaceae; genus CAJXVA01. The sequence continues at coordinate 633,502 of CAVXIC010000007.1, read as the reverse complement.
GGCTCCCACGGAGACCTTCGAGAGCGGGTTCCGCAAGACCGTGCACTGGTACCTCGACAACTCCGCGTGGATCGACCAGGTGCGCAGCGGCGCGTACCGCAACTGGATCGAAACGAACTACACCAACCGAGGCTGAGGCGACCGTGATCACAAAAGGCATCATTCTCGCGGGCGGGTCTGGGACCCGACTGCACCCGCTCACCAAGGGCGTCAGCAAGCAGCTGATGCCCGTGTACGACAAGCCGATGATCTACTATCCGCTGTCGACCCTGATGCTCGCGGGCATTCGGGATGTCCTGATCATCACCACACCGCACGAGCAGTCCATGTTCCAGCGGCTGCTGGGCGACGGGCAGGGGTGGGGCATGAACATCCAGTGGGCCGTGCAGCCCAGCCCCGACGGTCTCGCGCAGGCCTTCATCATCGGCAAGGACTTCGTCGATGGTCAGGGGTGCTGCTTGGTCTTGGGCGACAACATCTTCTACGGCGCCAAGCTGCCCGAGATGCTCTCCCGCGCCGCCTCGACCGAAGAGGGCGCCACCGTCTTCGGCTACTGGGTCAAGGAACCGCAGGCCTACGGCGTCGCCGAGATCGACGCGCAAGGGCGCTGCCTGAGCCTCGAGGAGAAGCCGGCGCAGCCCAAGAGCAACTGGGCGGTGACCGGTCTGTACTTCTACGACGCGCAGGTGTGTGACCTCGCCGCCGACCTCGAGCCCTCGTCGCGAGGCGAACTCGAGATCACCGACCTCAACCGGCTCTACCTTGGGCAGGACAAGCTCGCGGTCGAGCGGCTCGGCCGCGGCTTCGCGTGGCTCGACACCGGCAACCCCGACGCGTTGATGCAGGCGGCCAACTTCATCCAGACGATCGAGCAGCGCCAGGGCCTGCAGATCGCGTGCCCCGAGGAGATTGCCTACCGCGCGGGCTGGATCGACGTCGACGCGTTGGCAGCCCTTGCCGAGCCGCTGTCGAAGACGGAGTACGGCCAGTACCTCGCTCGGCTCGCCGCGTCCTCGGAGTCGCCGTCGTGAACGTGCTGACGACCTCGATCCCCGGCGTCGTCATCATCGAGCCCAAGGTCTTCGGAGACGCCCGCGGGTTCTTCAAGGAGACCTGGTCGGCCGATCGCTACGCCGAAGCTGGCATCACCGAGCCGTTCGTGCAGGACAACCTCTCCAAGTCGGCGCGAGGTGTGCTCCGCGGTCTGCACCTGCAGCACCCCCACGGCCAGGGCAAGCTGGTCCACGTCGTGTCGGGCGAGGTCTTCGACGTCGCGGTCGACGTCCGGCGCGGGTCCGCCACGTTCGGACGGTGGGTGGGCGTGACGCTGTCCGAGGACAACCACCGGCAGCTGTACATCCCGCCTGGGTTTGCCCATGGGTTCTGCGTGACCAGCGACGTCGCGCTGTTCTCGTACAAGTGCACCGACGGCTACCACCCCCAGTGCGAGTTGGGGGTGCGCTGGGACGACCCCGACATCGGCATTCAGTGGCCCATCGCGCAGCCATCCCTCTCGGACAAGGACCAGGCCTACCCGCAGCTTCGCAAGATCGATCCGGAGCGCCTGCCCCAACTCGCGGGGCCGAACGAGGGAACGGGAGGGACCTGAGGTGGACCTGCTGATCAGCCCTGGGGGCATGCTGGGTCGGGCGTGGAAGGCCCAGCTGGAGGCCGATGGCCGTCCCTTCGAAGCGCTGTCGCGGCCGGCCTTCGACCTGACCGACCCCGCTGCCCCCGAGCGCATCACACCGGGCCGCTACGCGCGGGTCATCAACTGCGCCGCATGGACGGACGTCGACGGGGCCGAACGCGATGAAGCCGGGGCGACCGCGGTCAACGGCGAGGCCGTCGGTCGGCTCGCCCGCCGCTGCGCCGAGGCGGGCAGCGTCTTGGTGCACTACAGCACCGACTACGTATTCGGCGGTGACGCGCAGTCCCCGTACGCCGTGGACGCGTCGCATGAGCCCGTCAATGCCTACGGGCGGAGCAAGGCACGCGGCGAGACGCTGGTGCGCGAGGTCGGTGGCGAGCACTTGCTCATTCGGACCAGCTGGGTCTACGCCCCGTGGGGCAAGAACTTCGTGCTCACCATGCGGTCGCTGGCAACCCAGCGGGACCGACTCGACGTCGTCGACGACCAGCGCGGGCGGCCCACGAGCGCGCAGCACCTGGCGAGGACGTCGTCGCGACTGCTGGAGGTCGGCGCCCGCGGCACGCTGCACGTCACCGACGGAGGATCGTGCACCTGGTTCGAGCTCGCGCGCACGGTGGTCGAGACCATCAATCCGCGCTGCGTCGTGCACCCGTGCGCCTCGGATGCCTTCCCTCGACCCGCGCCGCGGCCGGCGTACTCGGTCCTCGATCTGGATGCCACCGAAGCCCTCGTCGGACCCATGCCGGCGTGGCAGGACAACGTCTCGGCCGTGCTCGCACAGCTGGCCTCGGACGGTTAGCCGTCCGCGTCCTGCGGGTCGGAGTCGTCCTGAGCCTCGAGCAGCTCGGTGAGCTGGGCGTAGGCCGCCTCGGGCACCTGCAGGAACTTTAGCCCCACGTCGTAGGGGGCCGGTCGTCCGGAGGGGATGGGCCGGGTCCACGCGACCTCGGTCAGGCACGTGACGCTGTCCCCACCGGACACGAACAGCTCCACCTCGAAGCGCGCGCCGACGTCGAAGGGCTCGTCGCTGTACACCCGCATGCCGCCGAGACCGACGTCGACCACCTTGCGACGTCGGAGCCTTCGGTGCGCCGGCCGGCAGTAGATGGGCGCGCGAATCCTCGGAAACTCGCGCCGCTCCTGAGCGCTCCTATCGTCCGCGACGTCGTCCAAACCGCACCCCCCTGATGCCTAGCATACAGCGCTCTGTAGCGTTGGCCACACATTCTCCGGCCGGTGGTGGCCCCAGCGAATTCGCTCGCACGAGCAGGTCGGCCCCGGTTCGCCCCAAAAGGGCCTTCTGGGCCGAAAGCGCGCGCTTGCGCGGCGGGCGGCTCGGGCCGATGATGCGGTCCGTGGGCATTCGACCCCTAGCAACGACGATTCTCGCCCTTGCGATGACGATGGCCGCGCTCGGGTGCAAACCGACGCACCCCTACATCGAGTGCAAGGACGTGCCCAATACCGGCGTCTCGGTGCAGGACGCTCCGCTGCGCGCCGGGGACCAGGTCGTCGTGACGGTCCCCACGATGGAGGAGCTGGAGTCGCGAGAGCCGTTCACGGTGACCGCCTCGGGGACCCTCGTCTTGCCGTTGGTGGGCGAGTTCGACGTCGACGGGCTGACGCTGGAGGCCGCGGAGCGGAAGCTCAATGCCCGGCTCAACGGCGTGATCGTCAATCCCAACGCCAACATCTCCTTCGTCAACCAGCGTCTCCCGTACGTCTCGGTGATGGGGGAGGTTCGCAGCCCCGGCCGCTTCCCGATGGAACACGAGGAAGGGCTGCTGGCCGCGCTCGCGCTCGCCGGCGGGCTCACCGAGTTTGCCGACGCCAAGAGCGTCTACTTGGTGCGGAAGTACCCCCAGCGGGTCCGCGTGCGGTTCAACTACTACGACCTCGCAGGCGGCGTCGAGTGCCCCAGCAAGATCGTCCTCCGGGACGGCGACGTGATCTTCGTCGAGTGAAGCGGCGCTGATGTCTCCACTGGCCCTGTACGCCGCGCTGTGGTTCGCAGCGGATCCGTCCGCATCCCGCGTGGATGTGTCCGGTGGGGTGTCGGTGGAGCTGCGCGGCGGCGTCGCGCCGGTCCGTCCCCTGGACCCTGCGGAGCCGGGCGTGCTGACCATCGTCACGCCCGACGTCGACATGGAGTACGCCTCGCGCCGAGGTTCGCTGTTCAACCTCGGCTACACGCCGCGGGTCCAGTACCGATCTCCGAACCGGCTGAACATCAACCGGCCCATCCTCCTGCACCAGGCGTATGCGACCTACCAAGAGCAGCTCGACCGGCGCTGGCTGCTGGGCGTCAACCTCAGCGGGAGCGTCGGGGAGACCGACTACAACAGCGGGCCCACGGTCCTCGCCGACCAAACCCAGGCGCCCGACATCTCGGTCCTCAACATTGCGACGGCCTCCGGTCGATTCGATCTGCAGGGGCGACTCACCCGGCGCCACACCCTGCGCATCGGCCCTCGAATCGTCTATCGCAAGCCTTTGGACGTGCCCGAGGTGGATCCCGCCACCGAGGATGCTCAGGTTCTCCTGGGCGTTCCCGAGCAGCTCAACGTCAATCTCGAACTGGCGCTGGCGACCCGCCTGACCCCGGTCGATACGCTGGACGTCTCGCTGACGCCGGGCTACTTCGACTACTCCTCCGGGCAGGCGCAGTTCCTCACCACCGAAGCGCTCGGGGAGTGGAGCCGGGAGCTGCGGCCCTCGCTGGGTTCGACCGTGGGCGTGGGCGTGTTCGGGTCGGCATTGGTCGGAGGGGACGCCGATGCGCCGCCGCCGGTCCTTCCGGTGGCGCAGGCGTCGTTGACCGGAGGCCTCGTTCGGCGGGCCAGCCACAGCGTCGATGCGACGATCAACGCGGGCGTGCTTCCCTACTTCGATCGGGTGCAGACGGCCTTGACCCCCCGGGCCACGCTTTCGGGGACCGTCACGGTCACGATTCCCCCGCGGTGGACCGCCCGAGCGATCGTGGCGGCCGTCACCAACGCGACCGCCGAGCCACGCACGATCGGCACGCCCGACGCAGACGGCAACGCCCGCGAGGCGATCGAGACCCAGTTTCGGCTCGCGCTGCCGGTCACCTATGAGATCGACCGGGCGCAGCAGTTCGAGTTCGGTCTGCTCAGCTCGGTCCGGGCCCCGCACTTCGCATCGGACGACTTCGCCTTCACGCAGCTGGAGGCGTGGCTGTATGTGGCCTACCGCTTTGGGGCCGGGACGGCGCGCGGCGGCGACGAAGTGGGGCAGGGCAACGCGGGCGCCCTGACGCGCTCGGTCCGCGGCGGCGACCAATCCGGCGGCCGCCGCTAGCAGTCGTTCAGGTCATGCCTCTTTGGGCCATGCGCGCGGCCAGGGCCCGACGCAGGTCGCGGAGCAAGCCCAAGAAGATGCCGAAGCCGAACCCCAGGAAGCCGGCGATGCCCGCTCGCATCACCAGGGTCTTGATCTTGGAGACTGGCTTGACGTTGGGAGGGGTGGTGACCTCGTACCGTGCGGCCGCGGAGGCGCGCTCGAGCTCGAGCTGCGTGCGACTGGTCTCGAGGCTCTCGAAGATGTGCTTGCGGATCGACTGCGTCGCGTCGTAGCTGCGGGTGAGCTCGGCGTACTCGCGCTGGAGCCGGGGCAGCGCGGCGACGAGCTTCTTGGTGCGCTCCATGTCGTTGGTGAGCCGCGACAGCTGCGACTGGGCGATCCGCAGCTCGGCCTCGGCGCTGTCCTTGGCCTCGCGCCGACCTTCGTACAGCGGGTTGCTCTCCTTGACGATCGCGGAGCCACCGCCATTCTTGAGCACCTCGTCCCGCTGCTTCTCGAGCGAGGCCTTCTGGCGTTTGAGCTTGATGACGTCGGGGTGCTGGGAAGCCTTGCCGGAGGCGCGCGCCTCGGCCAGCGCTCGGTTGACGTCCCCGATGGATTCTTCGTAGGGGCGCGCGAGGTCGATACGACTTTGCAGCTCGGGCGCCTGCGACTTGAGGCTCTTGCGGCTGACCTTGAGCTCCTCGGAGGCCCGCGTGACGGCGCCGGCTGTAGCGCCTTTCGCGCTGCGCAGGGCGATCATCTCCTGGTAGATGGTCTGCGCCTGCTCGGGCAGTCCCTCGCTGTGCTCCTGCCGGAACGCCATGACGGCCTGTTCGGTGGCGTTGAGGTCTTCGTCGGCCTGCTTGAGCTTCTTCTCGAGGGTCTCGACCTCGATCTGCAGGACCTTCATCGCCTTCTCGATCTCCGTGTCGATGAAGATCTTCAGGTGTACGCGCAGGTACTGCAGCGCATCGTCGGCGGTGCTGGCTTCAAAGGTGCCCTCGTAGACGTCCTTGGCTTCGCGCTTGTTGCCCTGCTTGAAGGTCAGGGAGTCATGGATCCTGCGAAGCCTGTCCTGGGTGATCTTCTCCTCCCCGAGGGCCTCGAGCGAGGCGCGAATGATCGCGGGACGTCGGAAGCTCTTTTGCGCCGAGCGAAAGAACTCGAAGTTCCGCCGCCGGTCCTTGGTCATGATGTTGTCGGTCGGCGGTTGGATCAGCTGGACTTCGAACGTCGCCAGCGCAGGAGGCTTGGCGACGCGGTAGCTCGCCACGCCGGCGGCGACGCCCAGGATCGTGAAGATGACGATCGACAGCCAGTAACGCCGGGCAAAGTCGATGATCTTGATGAGCAGCCCCAGCGGATCGCTCTCGGGCTCCTGGGCGGTCGCCGCGGGGATCCCGATCACCTGCGGATTCGCACCGGGGGCCACGGGTACAGCCGGCGACCGCAGGACGATCGCGCCGGGGTTGGGCGCGCTCCCGTGTGGGGGACCGCCCCCAGCGTAGGAAGGCGCCGCCTGAACGGCCAGGGCACCACCGCCGGCGGCTTGGGGCCCCGAGGGCAGGCTGACGGTGCGCTCTGCGTCGTTCGTGGCCGTCGAGCCCGACGCCATGTACGTGAACGTCGTCTCGCCGGTCCGCACCACGTCTCCGGCCCGGAGATCGACCGACTCGATCTGCCGGTCGTTGACGAAGGTGCCGTTGGTCGAACCGAGATCGTAGAGGCGGTGCCCCTCGTCGGACTGCACGATCTTCGCGTGCTGTTGGGACATCGCCCGCTCGCTGATGCGAATGTCCGCGTACTTGCTGCGGCCGATGACGAGTTCGGGTTTCTCCAGAACGTGCAGGCGGCCAGGCTCGGCGCCGCTGATCACCAGCAGGAACGCGTGCGCAGAACCCGGTGCGGGGCTGTCGCCGACGACCTCGAGCATGGCATCGAGGCCCGCTCCACCCGCTCCAGAGCCGGCGTGCACGCCGGGGACGAGGGTTCGACCTGTTCGGTTCGAGTTGACCATCGCGGCTTGGGGACCTGCTTAGCATACCGCGACCTGGCGCGGCGGGGGCGCGTGGGTTCGCAAGACCCCAACCTCCGCACGCACGACGCCGCTCGATGGGGTTTCCAGGGTGCGCGAAACCTGCCACCATACCGGTCGGACGCGGCTGCTGCGCAGACCGCTCGGTGTCCACGACGGCGGGCGTCGGATCTCCCCTTTCATGTGGCGTCGCAGAACTACCTTCGTTCGTCGGGTGCTCGTCGGAGTCGACACGATGGTCAGCATGGCGGCCTTCGTCGTCGCGTTGCTGCTGCGCAGCTGGATCGCTGAGGTCGCTCGCCAGCCGGAGGCGCTGCCGGGCGTCGTCGTCCGCGTGTTCAGCTGGTTTGGAGAGCTCCCGCCAGCCCTGACGCCTGAGGACTATCAGCTGCTGATGGTCGCGCTCGTGCCGGTGTGGGCGCTCTCGCTGCACTACGCGCGGGCCTTCGACTTCCGCGTCGCGCACCGCAGGATCGCCTGGCGGTACGCGCAGGCCGTCCTGATGGGCGTCGGCATGCTCATCTTGCTGGCGTTCCTGTTCAAGCTGAACTTCATCTCGCGGTCGTTCGTGGTGCTGTTCGCGGTCGTTCAGCTCGTGGGACTGGTGATCGGGCGGGTCGCGCTGCTGGAGGCGGTCCGGGCCGCGCGGCGCCGCCGCGGGGATGCGCACCGCGTGGTCATCGTCGGCACCGGACCGCGGGCCGTGGAGTTTGCGCAGCAGCTGAGTCAGGCCAGCCCGATCCGGCTGGAGATTCAGGGGTTCGTCGGCGTGATGGGGGAGACCAGCAGCCCCAAGGCACGGCCCCGTCTGGGCTACGTCGGGTCTTTGGACGCGCTGCTGGATCGGACGCCGGTCGACGAGGTGGTCTTCGCGGTGCCTGGCACTCGGCCCGAGGTGTTCCACGACGCGCTCGCGGCCTGCGATGACCGAGGGGTGGACGTCCTGCTCACCTTGCCTCCGCAGGTCCCGGCAGGCGGAACGATGGAGCTCGCCAACGTCTCGGGCGTCTCCCAGCCCATGATCGGCCTGCGGCGCACGCCCACGGCGGAGGCACAGATGGCCTTCAAGCGGGTCCTGGACATCTTCGGCGGCTTGGTCGGCTTGGCGCTCGCCGGGCCGATCATGATTGCGACGGCGATCGCGATCAAGCTGGACTCCCCGGGCCCGGTGTTCTTCAAGCAGGTCCGCGCGGGCCGCAGCGGACGCAAGTTCACCATGTACAAGTTTCGCTCGATGGTGGTCGACGCAGAGGCCAAGAAGGCCGCGCTGATGCACCTCAACGAGATGGGCGGCCCGGTCTTCAAGATCAAGCGCGACCCCCGAATCACGGCCACCGGACGCTTCATTCGCAAGACGAGCGTCGACGAGCTGCCGCAGTTCTTCAATATCCTGATGGGAGACATGAGCCTGGTCGGACCGCGGCCGCCGCTGCCCTCGGAGGTCGACGACTACGAGGCGTGGCAGCGACGACGGCTCTCGGTCAAGCCGGGCCTCACCGGCTTGTGGCAGGTCAGCGGTCGCAACCAGGTCGACTTCGACGAATGGATGCAGCTCGACCTCAAGTACATCGATGAGTGGAGCCTCTGGCTCGACATCAAGATCTTGTTGAAGACCATTCCGACGGTGCTGTTCCACAAGGGCGCGAGCTGAGGCCGAGCCCCGCCGCTCAGCCGCCGCCGAGGATGCCGTCGAGGTCGGGTGCGCTGGGCAGCTCCGGCGCGTCCGGTGTGGGCTCGGGCGCAGGTGGTGGCGGAGGTTTGGGCGCCGGCTTCTGCTCCGGCTCCGGCTCCTGCTCCGGCTCCTGCTCCTGCTCCGGCGTGCTCTTGGGCTTGGGCGCGGGCTTGGGCTTGGGCTTGGGCGCGGGCTTCGGCTCTGGCTCTGGCTCTGGCTCTGGCTCTGGCTCTGGCTCTGGCTCTGGCTCTGGCTCTGGCTCTGGCTCTGGCTCTGGGTCGAGCGCTGGCTCTGGGTCGAGCGCTGGCTCTGGGTCGAGCGCTGGCTCTGGGTCGAGCGCTGGCTCTGGGTCGAGCTGGGGTGTCGCCTCGGGCGTGCCCGGATCCAGCGCCTCGCCGCCGGGCGTCGTCGGAGGCGCGGGCGTCGTCGGAGTCGGCGGGGTCGGGGTGAGGGCGGCGTCGAAGTTGGGCGCGTCGCCGGCCTCCGAGAGGTCGATGTAGTCGCCGCTCTCGTCGAGCATGCCGCCGGTGAGAATTTCGGGGCGCACGACCGCGACGGCCAGCACCGCGGCGGTCATCGAGATGACCACGCCCAAGAGGATCTTGCGGGTTCGATCCGCGACGACGGCGTCACCTTGGGGATCGGTCGCCGGGGCTGCCCCCGAGCGCAACATCATGGTCTGGGACGCATCCGCACCCCCGGGGCCCTCGGTTTGGCGCTGCGAGAGCAGCGCGTGGGTGGCGGAGTCGTCGGCACCCCCCGCGTCATCCCGCAGCGCGAGCGCGGTGACCGGCTGCGGGGAGGCCTCGGGCGCGCTGGGCTTGGGCGTGAGCCCGCCCGGGGCGAGGCCGGCGGCTTGACGCCGCATCTCGAGTTGGCCGCCAAAGGTGTCCACGACCCACTGAGCGACCTCGCTCGAGGGCGCCAGCAGGTCGGCACCGATCGCAATCTTGCGCAGCTCGATGAACATCTGCTCGGCGCTCTGATAGCGCTGGGCGGGATCCCGCTGCAGCGCGCGCAGCACGACCGCGTCGAGCATCGCCGGTGGTCGCAGGCCGACCGTGCTGGGGGCGGGGATCGGCATGTTGAGGACCTTGTCGAGGACCTCTTCGGGTGTGCCGCCGGCGAACAGCTGTTCACCGGTCAGGGCGTTCCACAGGACGACGCCCGCGGCGAAGATGTCGGCCCGATGGTCGAAGGGACGGCCGGTGATCTGCTCGGGCGCGAGGTAGGCGGGCTTGCCTCGGGTGATGCTGGAGCGCTCCGGGAGCGCGTTGGAGGCCCGGGCGATGCCGAAGTCGGTGATCCTGCAGATCCCGTTGGTGCCCACCAGCATGTTCTGGGGCGAGAAGTCGCAGTGCACGAGCGTCAGCGGCGAGCCATCGTCCTCGGTGAGGGTGTGCGCGGCGTGTAGACCCGTCAGCGCTTCGAGCACGATCGGGATGATCAGATGCGGCGGCCGGGTCTTGGGGTGGACCTTGAGCAGCTCCGAGAGCGTGCAGCCCTCGACGTAGTCCATCACCAGGTAGTGCTGGTTGGCGAGGTTGCCGATGTCGACGATGCCCACGACGTTGGGGTGGTGCAGTCGAGAGGCGATACGGGCCTCCTGCAGCAGCATCCGGACGTACTCCTCGTTGCGGCTGAGGTGGTCGCGGATGACCTTGAGCGCGAACAGTCGCCGAAAGCCGCCCGCCCCGGTGACCTGGCACAGATAAACCGTGCCCATGCCGCCGCGGGCGATGCGGAGCAGCACCTCGTAGCGACCGACCAGCGCGGCGCCCGTGTTGACCCCGGCGGCCGCGTCGCCATCGTGTGGGCGCGTCAGGCCCAGGGAGCTGGCGACCGCGGATGCGCGCTCCTTGGCCTCGGCCGGGATGACCGGGACCTTGCCCTCGGGGCCCTCGGCGTCGGTGAGCGGACGGAACCCGTGGGTCATCGTCGCGCCTGCGGACGGGTCTGCACCCGGGGCCAAGGTCCTGCCCGGGGCCAAGGTCCTGCCCGAGACCACGGCCTCGTCCCTGAAGACGACCACCGTCTTGCCGCCGCCGCTGCGGCTGTAGTGGCCGATCTCCCCGCCTGCGGAGGGGTTGCGGTCGCTCTCGATCGGCTTGCTGCGCGGGGCCGAGATGTGTGCGGGCGCGGACCACGAGGTCCCGATCGGCAGAGGGTCGCTGACGTCCTGGGTGGGGTCCACCCGCTCGGGGTGCGCCTGGCGGTCGTCCGGAAGCGCGCGGACGCGCCGTCCGCCCTGACCTCGTCCGGGGGACGCGGTCGCTTGGAGCGGACCCTTGCGCATCAGGGTCTCGTGGTCATCGTCATCGTCGTCGTCTCCCTGCGCGGCCAGGCTGGGATCGACGAAGCTCCAACCCTTTCCGTCCGGACGGTCCTCGTCGGTCTCGTTGGCCGCGTCCGTCGCGTGCGACGCGTGGGGGGACGAGGACTCGCTGCTGCTGGGCGCCGGGCCCTGGGCCGGGCCCTGGGCCGAATCCTGGGCCGAATCCAGGGCCGGTGCGCCCGAGGACCGCAGACGCTGGAAGGCCTTGGATGGAGCGGGGGCCGGGGGCGCGGCGGCGATGGCCATCGTCCGTCGGCCCGCGGCTCGGCCGGGGGATGCGGGGGCCGGCGCCGCGCGGGTGTCGTCGTCGTCGGCGTCCGCGGACGGGGCGGGGGGCAGCTCGAAGCTCGGAGGTGGAGGCGGAGGCGCGGCGGGGACCGCCAGGGTCTTGGGCCGCGAGGATGCGGACATGTCCTGTGCAGGCTCGGAAGCCTCGGAAGCCTCGGACACCTCCGGAGCGTCCTCATTGGGAGCGTCTGTGGCCGGGCTCGCGGCGGTGCTGCTGACCGACTTTTGCGCCAGCCGATTGAGCTGCTCGAGCCCCGCCTGCGGCATTTCGCCCGTGGATCTCCCGGTGCGCTCCCCGTCGCGCGGGTCGAGGGCAGCGGTGGTGCTGAGGACCTCGGCCCGCTGAGGCTGCTGGTCGGCAGAGCGTCGCAACGCCTCCAGCCGCCGGAGCATGTCCGGCGAGGTCGCGCCGGCCGGTCCCGGGGCGTTCTTGCCCGGTCCGCCTCCGGTGGGGCGCCAGCTCGTGCTCGATCGAGGCTTCCGTCCTGCCGGACCCCGGCGCGCGTTAGCCGCCGTGCCGAGGGTGAGGCGCGACTCGCGTTTGGGCGAGCCCGCGGGGGCGACGGTCGCCGCGGGGGGCACGGTGGCGGCGGGGTGCGCCGGTGCACGCGCCGATTCGCCTTGGGTCAGCAGCTCGGTCGTCTCCTCGACGATCAGGCGGCGACGGGTGACGGGCTTGAGCTCGACCTCGAACGAGCCGGCGTCGGTCCCCATGAGGCGGCGGACGGCGTCCCCCATGTGGAAACGACCCATGTCCGCGTCGACGAGGCTGCCGTCCCGGAACCACACGGTCGCGTTGCCCAGGTTGGTCTCGAACCGCGCAACCCCGGTCTTTTGACCGTTGGAGATTGTTCGCAGGAGGTCCACGACCGGGAGGTCGGTGATCTGTCCTGCGAATGCTGCCCGCTCGTCCGACACGCGTATCGTCGCCCACCGCGCCCAGGCGCGATTGCGGAGCATTCTATGTCCTCACCCGCGCGGTTCCAAGCTGCGTTCGTGCCCGCCGGCACCGCCACTACAGCGGCGGTGTCACGAAGGCCCAGTGGCTCGGCGTTTGGTGGGGAAGCGTCAGACGCATCCAGGGACCCGCGGGGGTGCCCGGCGTGGACGGACCCGCCGGCGCGTCCGTAGCGCGGCTTCGCGGACCCACGGGCGTGATCCTCAGCGCCCGCTGCGTGCGAAGCGCGATCTCACCGCGGATCGGCTCGGATCTCACCGTTCCGTCGGCCCGCGGCTCGGCGCGCCCGACGGCCGTCACCAGGATGCGGGCGCTATGCGCCAGGGGCCGATCGTCCAAGGCGATGGCGACGACGGTCGCCGCGGGCGTCTGCACCCGCACCTCCAGGTCGCTGAGTGTGATGGTCTTCCCGCCGATCCAGCCGGAGACCGCCTGCACGCGCGGCGTGTCGATCCGCAGCACCCCCTGCTGCCAATCGCGTTCGATCTGGCCGGTGTCCGAGCGTACCGAGGTCGCATCGTCCGCCAGCAGGTCCTGCGCAAGGTCGGTCACGGCCACGGACCCCTGGGGTGCCTTGCCGGGGACGTCCCAGTCCAGCTTGGGGTGTCCGGGCAGCACGACGACCATCCGCGAGCGCTCGGGCGCGGTGCGAAGGGCGGCTGCCGTCTTGGGACTGGCGTCCGCGTTCCACAGGGCCTCCACCGAGGGCGTGATCGCGATCGTCTCCTTCGCGACCGAGACGTCCCCGCGGCGGTACAGGAGCGCAGCGGCCGGACCCAGGCCGAGTTGGGCCGGGTCGACGCGTTGGTCCCACTTGGTCGGTCGCTTGGGGGCGACCCCCAACGGGCTCTGCGCGTAGTTGTAGCCCATCAGGGCGTCCCAGCCCTGCAGGCTGGCGATCGCGGCGATCCAAAGGGGTGCCGTGAAGCGGTCGGCGGCTGGTTTGGGCACGCCCCACTCGGTGACGGTCAGCGGCTTGCCGGCGATCTGGGCCGTGGCGATGTGGTGCAACCAGTGCGGGGTGCGGTGGGGGTTGGTCGAGAGCGCCTCGGCGTCGCCGTAGCTGTGCACGTCGATCATGTCCCCGGCGGCCAGAGGCGGCAGGCTCAGGAGCGACTCGAAGCCCCAGAAGTTGGTGGTCACCGCGGGGGCGGACGCGCCCAGCTCTCGCAGGTGCTTCATGGCCCGGACATCCCAGCGGTGCTGCATCTCGGCCAACAAGACCTTGCCCTCGCCGGGTTGTCGGATCCGTCGCGCCTTCTTCGGGTCGAGGCCGAGTTCACCGGCCACGCGCTTGCCCAGCGCCTCGAACATCGCGATGTGCGTGTCCCGCTTGGTCCCCGGCAGGAACGCCTGGCCGAAGTGGTGGGTGAGATCGTTCTCGTTGGTGAGCAAGATACCGACCACCGCGGGGTCCTTGGACCATGGCGTGCCGGTGTAGGCGTTCTTGCGCGCCATGTAGGACCGCGCGAAATCCTCGAGCAGGCGCTCGACCCGGGGGTTGATGTAGTTGAACCCACGGGACTGCCGTGGCTGTGGACCCAGCAGCATGTCCGCATACCCGGGGACGTCATCGCCGGGCAGGAACTCCCGACCGGTGTGCAGGTCGAGCCACGTGTATATGCCCTCTTGGGCCAGGGTGTCGATCCAGCGGTCGAGGCGATCGAGGGCCTTGGCGTCGAGCACCTGGGTCGTGCCGCCGGCGGTGTCCAGGACGTTGGTGCGGGCCCACGCCGAGTCGTGGTGATGCAGGCGGACGAGGTTGAATCCCAGCGCGGACAGTCGCTTGGCCTGCAGGGCGATCGTGGCGTCGTCGGCCTCGAACAGCGCGTTGGCGGCGATGTTCGTGCCCCAGAAGCGCGCGGGGGTGCCATCTTCGAAGCGCAGATCCTCACCGTCCACGACGATGGGGCCGTGGCTTCCCGCTCGCCCGTGCGCGGCGTTGAGGAACGAAAGATCGACGGGCCAGTCGTCGTGGACCAGCGCGCCCTCGTGCCACGTGTCGTCGGCAGGTCCGCCGTACCGCTGGAGCATCGGCGCAGCCACCGACACGGCGGCCGGGGTCTCGATGGTCATCACGGCCGTCGTCGTGCTCGTGGCCGTGTCGCCGCGCAGCCACGCGAACCGGACGCGGGTGGGCCGCTTGGCGTCGCGCGTCGTCTGCGGGAGCGCGGCCGCAGGGTCGAAGGCGACTCGGAGCGCTCCTGCGCCAGGGACGTCGAGCCGTACGTCCGCACCGTCGATGACCAGGTCTTGCTTGCGCAGCCCCCACGCGTCGGGCATCACGTCGAGCTGAACCCCGACGCCGGGCACACCGTGCAGATCTTCGCGGACGTCCAGGGTATAGGTGAGCTGCACGCGGTTGGGGCCATCGGGTCGGGCGTGCGCCTCGAGGACCACCGGCAAGGACGCGAAGGTGACCTCGAAGTGCATCTCGCCCTCGGGCGCGGGCTTGCGCTCGACGGTCGGCTTTGCGCTCTCACCGGCGCTGCGAAATCCCCCGTATTGCAGGGAGAGCACCGCGGTGCTGTCGGTACGAAGCTCCAGGGAGCCATCGGGCAGCGGCTGCAGCGTCCACGGGTCGTCGCATGCCTCGGGGGTCGGGCGAACTTCGGCAGCCGGGGACGGTGCGCTGTCCTGCTTCACCTCGGCGTCCGAGCCTCGGCACGAGGGCGAGGCCAGGGCCAACGCTCCCAGGACGAGCATGATCGAGCTGCGCATGTGGGGGTCAACGTAGCAGCCGACCTGCCGGTTTGCCGACCTCGGGCTCCTCGGTCGGCAGGTCGTCGAAGGCCTGGGCGTAGTGCTTGCGCAGGCCCGCGGCGGCCGCGGGTCCGATGACATCGGTCACCGAGAAGTACGCGACCACCCGGCGAGCGTCTCGGACCCATCGGGGCACGAAGCGTGGAGACGCGAGCAAGCCCTCGCTGCGCAGGTGCACCAGGGCGTTCAAGTCGTCCAGATCGCACTTGCCGGCGAAGAGCATCGGCAAGCAATCCAGGCGGCCGCGGTCGACCAGCGCCCTCAAGAACACGTGCACCCGGCACAGGCCGTCGAGGTAGACCATGTCCTTGGTGAACGGGGCCCCGCCGCTGGGGAGCCCGCCACGGAACACGCGCGCGGCGCTCTCGTAGGCTTCGACGTCGTTGGCGGAGTGCTCGCGAAAGTACTCGTAGACGTCGAAGAAGTCGGCGTCTTGCAGGGCCATGTCCACGGCGATGACGCGGTGCGCGATCCGAAGCAGCCGCCGCGGGTCGAGGGCGCCAGAGATGAGCTCCGCGAACACGGCGAGGCCCTCTTGGGTGCGGGTCGTGCCGGCGTGGTTGGCGGCCAGCAGCCCCATCTTCTTCTGGCGTCCTCCGTTGATCGAGGTGCCGGTGTGGACGAACGCCTCGTGCTGGATGAGCTGGATGACGTCGAGGTCGGAGAACTTCGCGCCTCGCCGCAGCCGAATCCGGGTCGGACCTGCTGCGGCGCGGGCTGCCATCCCGGGCACGATGACGACTTCCGGCGCGTGGGTGCCGAAGTGTGCCTGCACGGCGCGTCGGATCTGCGTGGCGACATCCCGGGCAGAGAGGTCCTCGGGCGGGGGCGCGGGCATGTGCCGGTGCGCGCGCCGGGTCGAGCGGATCAGGCGCTGCGCCATGTCCAGCGGCGTCCGGTCGGTGTGAGGAAAGGGCGTCGCTGGGGTGCCGTACAGGCGCTGAGATTGGGTCGAGAAGGCCCGCGTCCCGATCCCCGCCAGCATCTGCGCCGTGCAGTCGAGCGTGGTGGCGGTGCGGCGAAGCCAGCTCGTGATCGGGTCCTTGCCGCGCAGCAGGGCCCGCGCCGCGGCGACCTCTTCCAAGGCCTCCGTGGCATCGAAGCCCTTGTAGGTGACCCGGGGCAGCTCTCGCTGGCCGCGGGCGAAGAATCGGTCCCGCGCCGCCGCGGGCCACGCGATGGTGCCCAGAATGCGCATCTTTCGGTGCGCGGACCTCAGATGAACGGAGGCGTCTTGCCAGCGCTCGTGTTGCTTGGTGGAGGCGTCAGCCTTCAATGCGGTCCTGAAGCGCGCCGGGTTTGGCGTGTTTTTCGATGTAGCTGATGATCGCGCCGGCGATGTCCTTTTGGGTCGCGCCCTCGATGCCCTCCAGTCCCGGAGACGAGTTGACCTCCATGACCAACGCGCCGTGGTTGGAGCGCAGGATGTCGACACCGGCGACCCGCAGACCCATCGCGGCCGCGGCCCGTGAGGCGGTCGAGCGCTCCTCGGGGGTGAGCTTGACCGAGACCGCGGAGCCGCCGCGGTGGATGTTGGAGCGGAACTCGCCCTCGGCGCCTTGGCGCTTCATGGCTGCGAAGACGCGGTCCCCGATCACGAAGCAGCGGTAGTCGGCGCCGCTGGCCTCCTTGATGTACTCCTGGACCAAGATGTTGGCGTCGAGGCTGCGGAAGGCCTCCACGACCGACTTGGCGGACTGGTGCGTCTCGGCGAGCACGACCCCGATGCCCTGCATGCCTTCGATCAGCTTGACCACCAGCGGGGCCCCGCCCACCACGCTCATCAGGCCCTCGATGTCCTTGGTGTTGTGGGCCATGCCCGTCACGGGGAGGCCGATGCCCTTGCGGGACAGGAGCTGGAGCGAGCGCAGTTTGTCGCGCGACCGGGAGATCGCCTGCGATGTGTTGACGGTGTAGACCCCCATCATCTCGAACTGCCGGACGACGGCCGTGCCGTAGAACGTCTGCGAGGCCGCGACCCGCGGGATGACCGCGTCGAAGCCCTCCAGGGATTCGCCCTGGTACATGACCTTGGGGCGGTGCGACGCAATCGACATGTAGCAGCGCAGGTAATCGATGATCTGCGCCTCGTGGCCCGCTGCCTCAGCGGCTTCGAGGAGGCGCCGGGTCGAGTACTGGGTGTCGTTCTGGGAGAGAATGGCGATCTTCATGTCGTCGCAGGAGGCCAGGCTACAGCGCTTTGGCCCCCGGGTGCTCGTGTTTTCGGAGTTCTCGCCGGGCGGAGAAGGGCGATAGGCTCCCGGGGTGCGACGTGTGCTGGTGGTCGTCGGGACGCGCCCCGAGGCGGTGAAGCTGGCCCCGGTGGTTCGCGCAGCGCGGGGGGTCGACGACCTGGAGACGCTGGTGCGCTGGAGCGGCCAGCACACCGGTCTGCTGGGTCCCCATGCCGACGCGCTGGGGATGCTCGCGCCGCGAGGTCCCGCCGGGGGCGCGGATCGGGCCCGCTTGGTGTCGCGCGTGCAGGCGGCGCTGTCCGAGGTTGCGCCCGATGCCGTTGTGGCACAAGGCGACACCGACTCGGTGGTCGCGGCGGCGGAGGTTGCGTCGGTCGCCGGCGTTCCGTTCGTGCACCTGGAGGCGGGGTTGCGAAGTGGCAGCCTGGAGCATCCGTGGCCCGAGGAAGGCAACCGCCTGCGCATCGCGTCGCTGGCGAAGCTGCATCTGGCCCCGACGCCGCGCGCGGCGAGCAACCTGCGCGCCGAAGGTATTTCCGCGGGCTCGATCGTCGTCACGGGCAATACGGTCGTGGACGCGCTGCATCACACGTTGGGCACGTTGGGCGAAGGCCCTCCCTCTGCGCGGATGCGTCGCTTCGCATCGGCGCGCCGCCGGATCTTGTTCACCCAGCACCGAGGGGAGAGCGTGCGTGCCGGCGCGTTGGCGGTGGCCTCCGCGGTCGCCGCCGTTGCAGATGCGTTTGCGGATGTCCAGATCGTGATGCCGCGGCATCCGAATCCGGCGCTCGAGGCGTCGCTTCGCGCGCTCGGACAGCATCCGCAGGTCGTCCTTCTCCCGCCACTGACGCACCCAGAGTTGGTGTGGCTGCTTCGGCGGTGCACGTTCGCGATCACCGACTCGGGCGGGCTGCAGGAAGAAGCTCCCAGCCTTGGCGTGCCGGTGCTCGTGACGCGTCTGGCCACCGAGCGGCCGGAGGCGATCGAGCGCGGCTGGGCGCGGTTGGTCGGCTGGGATCAGGAGGCGATCGTGCGGGCCGCGTCGAGCTGGCTCACGGACGAAGAAGCCCTCGCGCGCGCGCGACCCTGGTGCAATCCGTACGGCGATGGGCGCGCGGCCATGCGTTGCGTACAAGCGCTGCAGTGGTCGGTGGGGCTGCGGGACCATGGGCCCTCCGGGTGGGCGGGCCCCGCGGTGGCGCGGGTGGGCAGCGCGCCGGCGGCTCAGCCGACCGGTGGGTTCACGACCAGGCCCAGTCCAGCGCCGGTCATGTCCGAGTAGGTGTAGGGCCCGACGAGCCCGGTCACGGTCGTCGACTGCAGCGTGGCCGGGTCGAGCTTGTAGGCCTTGTCGCCCTCGCGGTCGGGCAGCCACACGCTGCCATCGACGTCGATGCTCACGCCGACGGGGCCTTGGCAGTCCGGCAGCTCGATGTCGCCGTTGGTGATCGTCATCGACTCGACGTCGACCGAGATCGCGCCGCACGGGTCGTTGGCCGCGATCCACACCGTGCCCTCGCGGTCGACTTGCAGACCTCGCATGCGGCGGCCGTCGTCGGTGGGCAGGACGTCGAAGGCCTCGGTCGCGGGGTCGAAGCGGGTGATCATGCCCGACCAGCCGGCGGTCCACGGACGCCCCGTGGCGTCGATGGCGATGCCGTAGGGCTCGGCACCATCGGGCATGTCCCATCGGGACACTTCGAGGGTCTGGGCGTCGATGCGAATGAGGTTCTCCCGCAGCCCGATCGCCCACAGATCTCCGCTGCCGTCGACGGCGCCGCCGTAGGGCCCGTAGTTGCTGCCTCCACCGTTCCAGTCGGGCACGGAGATGCTGTCGAGGATCGTGCCCGAAGCGCCATCGATCCGGCGGAACTCGCCGCTGTTGGCGACGGCGTCCCAGTAGCCCACCCACAGGTTTTCCTCCGGTCCGCTGCAGCTCCCGCTGACCACGCCGGCGCCGCCGTCCCACGCGGTGGGCCGAGGACCGTGGTTGTTGTCGCCGTCGCTGGGCAGGTCCAGGTGCCACAGGACGCACTCGTCCTCGCCCCACGGCAGGACGTCCCCGGGCCCGGTCGACGTGTCGATCATGCCGTTGGCATTGGTGTCGACGCAGTTCTCTGGGACCGAGGCGATCTTGGTGACGCTGCCGGAGCGGTTGGTGACCGCGACGTCGCCCGAGAGGTTGACCGAGGTTCGCGAGGGGTCGTCGGTGCCCTCGGTGGGGCCGCTGTAGTAGCGGGCAAGCTCGGTCTGGGTGCGGGTGTCGATCTTGGAGACCGTGCCCTGGGGGGAGTTCGCGATCCAGATGATGCTGTAGGCGTCCTCGTCGTCCACCATCCCGCCGCCCCCGCCGGGGCAGTCGCCGCCGGCGGTCGCGTCCGGACCCTCGGTGTCGGCCCCCACATCGAGCAGCACTTCGGGTGCGTCGCCGGTCTGGGTGCCCTCGGTGGCCGAGGTGAGGTTGATGCCGGTCTCGCTGAGGGTGCCGTCGCCGGCTCCATCGCCCCCTGCGTCATCGCCGCCGCAAGCCACGCCGCAAGCCACGAGGGTGCACAGCAGGAGGAGTCCGGTTTGGGGGCGCACGACCATATCCTCATGATAGCTGGGCACAGGTGGGGGTTCTCGGGCTCATTGGGTGAGCCACGGGACCTCAAGCGCAGATGCTGGACCACCTTTGGTGTTCAACTGTTGAGCCGAATCACGTTGACAACGGCGACCAACGTCGGTGTGTTGGCACCCGTGAACATCACCCTGACCGACCAGGTCGTGCTCGTGACCGGAGCGGGTCGCGGCATCGGCGAGGCCATCGCGAAGATGGCCGCGAGCGCGGGTGCCCGGGTCGTCTTGGCCGCCCGCGGCGCCGACCAACTCGAGCGTGTCGTCGGGGAGATCGAGGCCGACGGTGGCCACGCCCTCGCGGTGCCGACCGACGTGACCGATGAGGCCGCCCAACGCGCGCTGGTCCACGCCGCCGCGAAGGCCTACGGGCGACTCGACGTGCTGGTCAACAATGCCGGTCGTGGCTACGTCGCCAACCTGGTCATGTCCAAGGATGCGCAGGTGCGCGAGGTCTACGACGTCAATCTCTTCCCGGTCATCTCTCTGACGCGACTGGCCCTGCGCTCGATGATTCGCCAGAAGTCCGGACGGGTGATCAACATCTCCTCGGTGTCCGCGAAGACCGGTGCCGCCTACTACAGCGCCTACGCGTCGTCCAAGGCGGCCGTGCTCGGCTTCACGACCTCGGTCGCGCGCGAGGTCGCCAAGATCGGGATCACCGTCAACGCAATCTGTCCGTGGCACGTCGACACCGAGCTGGTGCGCGAGGCGATGGCCAAGCGGGCCAAGCTCTTTGGGAAGGACGCCGAGACCTACCTCGCCGAGATCACCGCACAGAGCCCTCAGCAGCGCTTGATCACGGCCGAAGAGGTGGCGGGCTTGGCCGTGTTCCTGATGGCCCCGCACGCCCGCGGTATCACCGGGCAGGCGCTCAACGTGTGCGGCGGAATCTCGATGGGTTGAGATCATGCGCATTCGAGCCGTACATCTGCAGCACATCCGCATCCCGCTGAGCCGCGCGTTCGAGCACGCTCTGCACGCGCGGGACCACGCCGACGCAGCGCTGGTCACCGTGCTGGGCGACGAGGGCAGCGTGGGGTGGGGCGAGATTCAGCCGCGCCGCTACGTGACCGGCGAGTCGATGCAGGACGTGCTGAGCACCGACGGCCCGGCTCTGGCGGCGGCGCTGGTCGGGCAGCGGTTTTCCGGGTTCGACGACGCGACCGCGTGGCTGGAGGCCCAAGCCGACGCGCGTGGCCCTCGACTCGCGACGGTGTGTGGCTTCGACCTGGCCCTGCTCGACGCGGTCGGTCAGGCCACCGGCCAGCCGATCGCGGCGGCGCTGGGCGGCATGCGAGGACCCGAGCTTCCCGCCGGCGTCGTCGTGGGGTTCGAGCACCCCACCGAGAAGGTCGCGCGCTACTGCGCCGCGCTGCGGTTCTCGGGCAAGACGCACGTCAAGGTCAAGGTGGGGCTGCCCGACGACGTCGCCCGGCTCGCCGCCGTCGCGAAGGTGTTCAAGACGCTGCCCCTTCGCATCGACGCCAACGCGGCGTGGACCGCCGACGAGGCGATCGAACGGCTCGGCGCCCTGCAGGCCGTGGCCCCCATCGGCTCGGTCGAGCAGCCCGTGGCCGCCGACGATCTGGACGGCATGCGGAGGATTCAGGAGCAGACGGGTATCGCGGTCATGGCCGACGAGTCGGTTCGAGATCTCAGCGACGCGCGCCGCCTGATCGATATCGGCGCGGCATCGATCTTCAACGTGCGCTTGGGCAAGAATGGCGGCCTGTGGGGTGCCCATCGGCTGTGTGGACTCGCGCGGGAGGCGGGCATCGCAATCCATTTGGGCACGATGGTTGGCGAGACCGGCGTCTTGTCCGTCGCCAGCGAGGTGTTCGGGCGCTGTGAGCCGGGCTTCGCGTGCCTCGACGGCAAGGGCCAGAACGCCTTCCTGCTGGAGGTGGACATCTTGCGGGAATCCGGCCAACATCCGGCCCAAGGCGGTTCGCCGAATCCCGAACGAGACCACCACGGCGCCCCTGGCTTGGGGATTCGCGTCGACGACGATCGTCTGCAACGTCATCGCGTCGGCGACGTCCTACGGTTTTGAAGCTCCTAGCGACTGCGACGGAACGACATCATGAGCACCGAGCAAGAGATCCTCACCTACATCACCAAAGAACTCGTCCCGGGCAAGGCCGACATCGACAAGGAGTCCAGCCTGCAGGGGGTCATCGATTCGACCGCAGTCATGGAGCTGGTCGTGTGGATCGAGGGGCAGTACGGTTTCGACGTCGAAATCGACGACATCACGCCGGACAACTTCGGGTCGGTCGCGGCCCTGACGGCGTATATCGAGAAGAACCAGGACTGATCACCGCACCGGGCCAAGGCATCCCGACCCGCGTGGTCCGCGGATGCCCCCCGGATGGCCCGCTTCGAAGGAACTCCATCATGCTGTTGTTCGAATGGTTGCAAGCGGACGCGAAGGCGTATCCCGACAAGCCGGCTGCCATCTTCTCGGGCGACAGCGGGGTCGCGGGCGAGGACCGCATCTCCTTCGCCGAGCTCGATCGGCGTAGCGACGCGGTCGCGGCGTATCTTCAGAGCCAAGGCGTGGGTGCCGGCGATCGCGTTGCGCTGCTGTGCGACAACACGCTGCCGGCGCTGTGCTGGTTCTGGGGCGTCCTCAAGGCCGGCGCGGCGACGGTCGACGTGCCCGGCCTCGCCGGGCGGGCCACGATCCAGGCCATCGTGGATCAGGCCGCGCCCAAGGCGATCTGCGTCGACCCGGCGCCGGCGGCCAAGCACTGCGCGGGGGAGGAGGCGCTGTCGCTGCCGCCGATCGTGCTGACGACCGGGGCTGCCCTGGAGCACCTGTCCGCTGCGGACGGCGCGCTGGTCACACTCGAGGGGCTGCTCGAGCAGCCGGGCACACCGCAGCCGTGCGGAGCCAGCTCCGACGATCCCGCGCTCATCGTCTACACCTCGGGCACCACCGGCATCCCCAACGGGGTGATGCTCTCGCACGCCAACTTCGCCTCCAACCTGGAGGCCGGCAACGCGCTGATGGGGCTGACCGCTCAGGACAGCATCCTCGTGGTCGTCCCGCTGCACTACATCCACGGGCGGATGCAGCTGCTGTGGCACGCGATGATCGGGGGGACGGTCGTGTTCTCGGCCGGGTTCGCGTTCCCGCAGAAGGTCCTCTTGGAGCTCATCGAGCACGAGACCACCGGATTCTCCGGCGTGCCCTTCCACTTCAAGCAGCTCATGGACCGCTCGAAGATGGCCAAGACGCCGCCGGACACGCTCCGCTACGTGCTGATCACCGGCGGGGCCCTTCCGATCGAGGAGCTCCGCCGACTCGACGAGATGCTGCCCTCGACCGGCATCCACATCGCGTACGGCCAGACCGAGGCCTCACCACGCATCACGTACATCGGGCCCGACGAGCTGTTCGTCAAGGCGAGCGACGGCAAGTTCTCGGTCGGCAAGGCGCTCCCGGGTACGACCCTGGAGATCCTGGGCAGCGACGAGCAGCCGGTGGGTCCGGGACAGATCGGTGAGGTTGCGGCCGGAGGGCCCAACATCATGCTCGGCTACGTCTCGGGCGACCACCGGTCGCTCGGCAAGATCGATGCGCAGGGGCGCCTGCGCACCGGCGACTTGGCCTCTGTCGACGAAGAGGGCCACCTGTACCTCGCCGGGCGGAGCTCGGAGATGATCAAGAGCGCCGGCGAGCGCATCTTCCCGCAGGAGATCGAGGCCGTGCTCGCGGCCCATCCGCGGGTGGACGAGGTCGCGGTGATCGGGGTCAAGGATCCGACGTTGGGCGAGCGCATCGTCGCCTACCTGCACCTGACCGAAGGCGAGCCCGTCGAGCCCAGCAGCTTCAAGGCGCTGTGCCTGGAGTCACTGCCCTTCGTGCGGGTGCCCAAGGCCTTCGTGCTCCGAGACACACCCCTGCCCAAGACGGGGTCGGGCAAGGTCAGCCGCGGCAAGCTTCGAGAAGAGGCCGCGGAGAACCCTCCGCGATGACCGACCTGCGGGCGTTCATCGAGCAGGTTCGAAGCAAGCGCCGGGCCGACGTCGTGGACGTGGAGCGGGAGGTCTCACCTCGCTTCGAGACGGCCGCCATCGTCACCAAGCTGGAGCAGCGTGGGCGCTCTCCGATGCTCTTGTTTCACAACGTCACCGGCTCGGACCACGTGGTCGTGACCAACGTGTGCGGCTCGATGGGCAGGCTCGCGCTGGCCCTTGGGTGCTCGGTCGGCGAGGTCTCGACGGTCTTCGGGCAGCGGGCCGAGGCAAGGGTCGCCCCGAGCATCGTGGACGCGGCGGCGTGCCAAGAGGTCGTGCGCCGAGGCGACGAGGTCGACCTCGGCATCCTGCCGCGCATGACCTACCACCTCGACGACGCGGCCGAGCCCTACATCACCGCGGCGATCGTGTTGGCGCGGGATCCCCAGACGGGCAAGACCAACCTCAGCTACCACCGCATGATGATCGCCGGCCGCAACCGCACCGGCATCCTCATGGAGAAGGGAAAACACCTTCACGGCATCTTCACCAAGTACGTGGCGCGGGGCGAGGACATGCCCATCGCGGTCATCGTCGGCGTGCACCCCTTGTTGTCGCTGGGAGCGCTGTACTCGGGCGCGGCGGACGTGGAGGAGTACGAGGTCATCGGTGGCTTGCTCGAGCAGCCCCTCCCGGTGGTGCCATGCGTGACGCACAGCAGCCTGTGCGTGCCGGCGGGCGCGGAGCTGGTGCTCGAGGGCACGGTGAGCCACGCGCAGACCATGCGCGAGGGGCCGTTTGGAGAGTTCACGGGCTATGGCACCGGGGTCACGCAGACGCCGGTCTTCGAGGTCGCCGCGATGACGCACCGTCGCGACTTCCTGTTTCAAGACATCATCTCCGGACGCATGGAGCATCTGGTGCTCTCGATGCCCGCCATCGAGCACCGGACCCGCAAGACCGCCTCCGCCGCGGCCACCCGCTTCGTCGACCTTGCGCTGCCCGCTCCGCTGACGACGGTCGTGTCGATCGAGAAAGCCGACGACGACGAGCCGCGGCGCGTCATCGAAGCGATGCTGCGGGCGGACATCTACGCCAAGCACGTCATCGTCGTCGACGCCGACGTCGATCCGTCCGACCTTCGCGCGGTGTTGAGCGCCGTGGCCCTGCAGGCCCAGGCGGACCGCGACGTGCACGTCTTCCCCGACGAACTCGGCACGCCGCTGGACCCCTCGTGTCCGAACGAGGATGGCCGCAGCGCCAAGATGGGGATCGATGCCACGGTTGCCCTGCAGCCCGTGCGCCCCGCGACCAAGAATCGGCTCCCGCAGGACCTGCTCGACTCGATCGACGTCAAGGAGTTCAAGGCCCGGCCCAAGCCGGAGTGAACGCCGTGAGCACGGCGTCGCGGCCTCAGCCGTAGCGCCGGAGGGTGCGGCGCGCCGTCGCGGCATAGTGCCCGCCGAACAGCGCGACGTGCACGAGCACCGGGTACAGCTGCATGAGCTCGACGCGCTCTCCGTGACCGGGCGCGAGGGGATGGGCCTCGGCGTAGGCGTCGAAGCACGCCGGTGAGAACCCGCCGAACAGCCGCATCATCGCGAGGTCGATCTCGCGGTGCCCTCCGTAGGGCGCGGGATCGTAGATCACGGGCGCGCCTTCGGTGTCGGCCATCGCGTTGCCCGACCACAGGTCACCGTGAAGTCGAGCGGGGGGCTCGGGCGGACCCAGCCGTCGCGGCAGCACCCGCAGGAGCGCATCGAGCTCCCCTCGCGCCTGCGGCGGTAGCCGACGGGTCTCGATGCAGTGCTCCACGATGGGAACGAGCCGCCGGCGTCCGAAGAAGGTGACCCAATCGTCCTGGGGCGTGTTGTCTTGCGGAAGCGAGGCCACGACGCCGGGGCGGCCCAGCCCGAACCCGGGCGGCGCATGATCGTGCAGGTCCGCGAGCCCGCGCCCGAGCGCTTCGTCGAAGGCGCGGGTGCGACCGCCGGCCTCGATGTACTCGAGCACCAGCACGCGCGTCGTCGTCGCGAGCACCGCGGGCGTTCGCAGGGCGTCGGCCTCGGCGAGCCAACGCAGGCCGTGTGCCTCCGCCTCGAACATGCTCGCGCCGCGCTCGTGCTCCTTGACGAAGACGACGCGGCCATCGTTCAGGCGCACGCGCCACGACTCGCAGATGTCCCCACCGGCCACCCTCCGCTTCTCGGCAACGCCGTGGCCCAGCACCTCCAGGAGGTGATCCTCCAGCGATTCACGCATCGGCTTCGAGCGCGTCCAGCAGAGCGCCGCAGGATCGGAAGCACACGTCGAGCACGTCGTCGAAACCCGAGGGTCCCCCGTAGTAGGGGTCGGGGACGTCGAGGTCGTCGCCGGCGGTGTTGGCCGGATCCCACCGGCGCAGCAGCGCGACCTTCGCGGCGGCCCCGGCGTTCGGGGCTCGTGCGAGCAGGTCGCGATGGTTGCTGCGGTCCATCGCGATCACGCAGTCGAAGCGATCGAAGTCCTCGACATCGAAGCGGGCGGCGGACCCCGTGAGGGTGATGCCGCGACCAGCGGCGGTCTGGGTGGAGCGCTCGTCGGGCGCTTCGCCGACGTGGTACGCGGCCGTACCGGCGCTTGCGACGACGTAGCTGCTCGAGCGGCCTCGCGCTTCGACGAGGTGCCGGAAGACCCCCTCGGCGGTGGGAGAGCGGCAGATGTTGCCCAAGCACACGAAACACACCCGACGGCTCACCGTCGAAGCGTGCCGTGTGGCGGCGCGGGATTCAACCCGAGAGCACGAAGAACCACACCCCGGCCGCGCCGATCGTGACGCCGACGATGACCGTGACGACCATGGCGACAAGCTTGCTGTTTCGACCGGGGATGACGAGGGGCTCATCGTCCAGCTCGGCGACCGGCATCGGGACGGTGTGGCTGGGCGGGGGCTGCGGGTGACCGGGCCAGTGCTGGCTGTACCCGGGTGCCGCCTGGATGTGTAGGTTCGACTGCGGGGGCGAGGCATGGCCGGCATGGCCGGCCTGACCTGCATGACCCATGGGCGCCGGCGCGGGGCCCGAGGAGTGCTGTTGCGGCGCGGCGTCGAGCGCGTTGGCTTGAAAGGCGGAGACCTGTTCGGCCGACATCCGCACCGTCGCGGCATCGTCGAGGTCATCCTGACCACCCTGACCACCCTGACCACCCTGGCCACCCTGTCCGGGGGGGGCAGCACCACCGCGGGCCGGTGGCGCGGTCGCTGCCGGACCCGAACCTCCCAGCGCGATCGGCTGGGCGGGAGCGTTCATGATGGTGTCGCGCCGGATCTGCGCGCCGCCCCCGGGCGGCGGGAGATCGGACGGAGCGGGGCGGGGCGGGGCGGAGGGACTCCCCGACGGGGCCGAGGGGCGCAGCGTCGGCGGCATCGTGCGCCCCGGGCCGGCTGCGGCTGGCTGCGGCAGGTTGACGCCGGGACGGGTGGGGGGGGCTGGAGCCGCAAACAGCGGGTCCGACTTGGGGTCGGCCGCGGACATCGCAATGGCTCGGTCGGCGGCAGCGGTCAGCGCAGCGATTTCGGCGGCACTCACCGGGGCCACCTGGGTCTTCGCGCTCAGCGTCGCAGGTTGGGATGCATGGGGCCCGCCGAGGTCCGCAGGGGGCGCGGCGGCGATGAAGGCTCGTACGGCGTCCGCCGACGTGGGCGCAACCTGGGTCTTCGACGCCAGGAGGGCGCGGGGAGAGCCTGCATCGTCCTGGGGGTGTCCGAGGTTGGCCGGTGGCGCGGCGGCGATGAAGGCTCGCACGGCGTCCGCGGTCGTCCCCGAGACCGTGGTCTTGGCCTCCTGCAGCGGATCGTAGGTCTGACCGGCGACCTGGGTCTCGCCTTCGTCGGGGTCCAGATCGTAGTCGGGCGGCGGAGGTGCGTAGGACGCGGCCGCCGACGGGGGCCGCTTGGGACGTTGGGTGGCCGCTGGAGCGGGCGGGGCGGGGCGGACCGCGGCGCTTCCGCGAGGCGCGGTTGGGCGACTTGCCGCGTGGGCCGAGGCCGCAGGACGGCGGCTCGACTCGGCGCCCTGGTCCGTGCGCTCGACCCTCGGCATCCGACGCTCGGTGGAGAGCGCGCCGGGGTTGCCCGGCGTCGGCGGAGGCTTGCGTCCACCGGGTCTCCACGCGGTGGCGCCTCCGGTCCGTGGGCGTGCGCCCGGACCCCGGGGAGGCCTGGGCGGCTGGGGCGCGCTGGCGGGTCCCGAGGGCGGGGGCGCGCGATGGGGCGCCGGACGTGCCGGATCCGGAGGATTTCGGGAGGCGGGGGGGGAGCCCGACTGCGCCCACCGGTTGGGCTGGGCCGAGCCCCCATCCCGGTTCACCGTCAGGTCGGTCTCATCGACGCGTGCTTGGCCGGGCAGTCCCGGGGCGACCAGGTTCATCGATGGGCCCGGGGTTTGCGGCGCGGGGTGGGGCGCTGCATCTTCGCTCCACGGTAGCGGCTTTGCGCCGAACAACCCGCGCAGGAACTGACCGAGTGCAGGGTTCGAGGGACGCAGGCCATTTTGCTGCCCGAACCGCATCAGGTCGTTCTGCAGCTCCTGCGCGTTGGGGTAGCGGTCGCCAGGCTCCCCCGCGAGCGCCCGGAGCACGATGCGCTCGAGCTCGGGTGGGTACCCTGGCCGGCGGGAGGAGGGGTGCTCGACGGTGCCCGAGAGCACCTGATGGAGGATGGCCAGCTCGTTGTCGCCCTTGAAGAGGCGCGTCAACGTGGTCATCTCGTACAGCAGGATCCCGATCGCGAACACGTCGCTGCGCCGGTCGACCGTGGTCGCGCGACACTGCTCGGGCGACATGTAGGAGGCCTTGCCCTTGAGCAT
The DNA here is from genome assembly GCA_963761755.1 of uncultured bacterium. Classification (GTDB taxonomy): domain Bacteria; phylum Myxococcota_A; class Polyangia; order Nannocystales; family Nannocystaceae; genus CAJXVA01. The sequence continues at coordinate 604,867 of CAVXIC010000007.1, read as the reverse complement.
GCCGGCCTGCGTGACGTGGGTGCCCGCGGCCGCCTTGGCGATGCCGAAGTCGACGATCTTCACCGAGCCGTCGTAGGCGACCAGCACGTTGGTGGGGGAGACGTCGCGGTGCACGATCTGCAGCGGCCGGCCCTGGTCGTCCGTCTGCTCATGCGCGTGGTGCAGCGCGGCCGTGATGCCCATTGCGATGGTCAGGATGTGGGCGAGAGGGATGCTCTCGCCCCGCTTCTGCGCAGCGCGGAGGATTGCCCGGAGGTTCTCCCCGTGCACGTACTCCATCGTGAAGAAGTAGTCGTCCCCTTGGCGGCCCAGGTCGAAGACGCGAACGATGTTGGGGTGCTGGAGCGTCGCGGCGAGGTAGGCCTCGTCTCGAAACATGCGAATGAACTCGGGATCCTCGGCGAGGTGGGGGAGGATCCGCTTGAGCACCACGACAGGTCCGCGCCCACCTCGGGGCGCAGGTGCTCGGGCCAGGAACAGCTCCGCCATACCCCCGGTGGCGAGCTTGCCCATGATCTCGTAGCTCGCGGCCGTTTCGCCGCCGGGAATGCTCGCCGACAGCGGGTGGACATCGGGGTTCACAGCGCGACGATGCTATCGCGGGGGCTGCTTCAGCGGCAACGCATCGCGTCGAATCCCAGGCTCGTCTGCTGCTGCACCCGTGGGGAGGGCACGCGCCACACCTCGCATCCGGACGAGGCGACCACCCGGTGGCCGTCGGAGTGCAGATCCACCGCTCCGGCGGCCAGGGCGATCGTCGTCACGCCCAGCCCGCTGGGGCCGTCGCACCAGACCACCCCGTCTTGTCCCACCTCTGCATACATGCCGTCGGCGCTGGCGAAGAGCGTGCTCCACGGCGACGCGTCGGGGGTGGATTCGTGCGTGAGAGGTGCGCCAAGGTGGCCTAGGTGCCAGATGTGCCGCGTTGGGGTCGCGCCGGCCTGGGCGAGCACCACCAGACGATCCCCGTCGCGCCGCGCGTCGAGCACCGCCGCCGCACCAAGCTCGGGGAGTGCGCACTGAGGCGCGCCCCGCGGATGCCCGAGCAGGGACGCGTGCCAGCTGCCCAACACGTTGTGCATGGCGACCCCGGGGAAGAGCTGGGTGGCCAAGGGGAGGACGCGTGTGACCTCACGCGTGAGCAGTACCGGCTGAGATCCCAGCATCCGGACCTCCAACTCGACGATGCAGCCGGCCGAGCGCGCGAACACGCGGCCCCCGACGGAGAGCAGGTCGTCGAGGCGGCGCGGCACGATCCGCTCGGTGGGGCATCCCCGTACCACAAGCCGCAGCGCATCCGCGCCCGCCCGGACCAGCACGTAGGGCTGCGAGCCGGTCATGCCGCAGGCCGCGATCGCGCGTCCGTCGTCGTGCCAGAGCCGATCGTCGGCGAAGGCCATCGTCGCGGTGCTCACGAACGTCGTGGGGCCGGCGACGATCACCCCGCGCACCGGTTCGGGGTAAGAGAACGCCGGGCCGGTGTCGCCGCGGCGGGTGCAAAGCGGCGTCGGCGAGGGGAGGGATCCCAGCGGAGGTGGCGAGCGCTCTGCGTCTTGGAGCACCGCGCGGAGCCAGCGGTACCACGTCGGCGGCAGGGCCCGAGGATCGCCACACATGGCGGGAATGCGGACGGCGGCATCGAACACGCTCAGGCCCGCCTGCATTCGAGCCTGCAAACCCTTGACGGAGGGATGTTTGCCCTTGAAGGGATGGATACCGAGCAGCAGCGTCGCGGTGAGCACCGCGAAGGCAAACCAGTCGGTGCCGGCGTCGAAGTGGCCTGGTGTCGCTTGGGGACAGGCGATCGTGGGCGTGAGCGCGGTCGCGGGGTGCGTTGGGGTCTGCCAGCTGTCGAGATCGATCAGACACACCGAGGTGTCCCGGACGAGCACATTGTTCTCGCTCAGGTCGACCACCGTCACGCCGTGGCGGTGGATCTCGGTGAGCGCGGCGGCCAGGGACGTGGCGAGCGCGACGGCGGCGCGGTCATCGAGACCCGTGCGGCGGCGGTACGCGGGCGTGCACACCCGCGCCCACGAGGTGCCTCCACGGAAGAAGGGCATCGTGTATCCGATCCGGTCGCCGTGCAGATCCTCGACGTCTCGCTGCGGCGCCGCGACGTGAGGCCCCCGCAGCGCCCGGAGCTCGTCCAGCTTCGCGGCGGGGATCAGCGCGCTGGGCTGCTCGAAGATCTTGTAGGCTGTGTCTCCCTGCGCGAACACGCGTCCTTGGCCACCGGCGGCGACGAATTCGCGCGAACCCAGCGCGATCCTCTGCCCATCCACGACGATCATCGCGGTCACGGGCACCCCCAGCACAAGGCCGCGACCGCGACGTCGTCATGGGGAGAGAGGCCCTCGGCGGGGGCGTCCCGCGAGAGGTACCGCTTCAGCCGGCGGGTGAGGAACGCGCCGCGCGGACTCGGGAAGCGGAAGAGCCCGGAGACCACCTCGGACGACGGCACGGGCGACTGGTCTGCGCGTCGAAACGCACCCAGGCCGTCGCTGCCGATCATCACGGCGCTGTACTGCGACCGGGGGAACCACCAGCGCAGCGCCCGTCCGTCGGGCATGGGCGGAGGCGCCCCCGCAGAGGTCTGGATGTTCGCCGAGCCCAAGCCGGCATCGGCGTACGCGGCGCTGCGGTGGGGGCACAGCGCATAGCTGGGATAAGGCGGGGCGGACTGGGCGTAGCTGACCTCGACGACGACGAGCGCGTCGTCTTCGCGCTGGCGCGCCGCAACGACGCCGTCGCCGAGCATGCACACACCGATCCCGTCGTCCTGCACCCGGGCGAGGATGCAGGTCGCGTCGAGGCATGCGGTCGGGAGCCCCAGGCCCTGCTGCGCCGCGACGGGTTCGCGGAGCCAACGTGCGTCCGGCAGCTGATCCATCGAGGCGGAGGCCGCCGCGTGGGCGAGGAGGCGCGCACCGACGTCGGAGTGCGGAGCGCTCGAGCAGCCATCGCAAACCACCGCGCCTGCCGCGGTGGCCAGCGCGTAGTCCTGGCACACCGCGTGGCTGCGGCCGCGCGCAAAGTGAGCGTCGACGTGAAGCATCGCTCAGAACCCGATCGTCGGTTGCGTCCCGGTGGCGAGCGCTTGCGACTGCACCGCGATGCTCTTGGACACGAAGTCTGCGAGCGATGCGAGGGTCGCGGCGTCGGCCTTCTCGAGCTCGACGTAGCGGTCGAACCCAGCGTGTTTGCGGAAGTCGTCGAGCATCCGTCCCAGGCCGCGGTCCTTGACGCCCACCCCGACCAGCACCGTGACCAAGGAGGTCAGGTGAGCCTGCCTGCGAGCGGCCTCGATCGCCTGCTTGACCTCTTTGGGCTTGGCCCCGCTGGCGTTCTCGGCACCGTCGGTGATCACGAACACGATGCCGTTGACGTCGAAGTCGTGTCCCTCGAGCTGGGCGCCGTAGGTGCACAAGGACTGCACGGCGGTGTACGCGGCGTCACACAGCGCCGTGCTGCCCCCGGCGCGGACCGATCCAGCGTAGTCCTGGGGCGAGCACGCCGCCAGCGGGCGATAGCCGTGAACTTCGTGCACCTGGTGGTTGAAGGTCGTGAAGCGCAGCATCAGGTTGTCGCAGCGGGGGCTTCGTCCGCACGAGCGCACGACCTCGGCGGCACACCGCTCGATGTCCTTGGCGAACGTCGAGACGCTGCTGCTGCGGTCCGCGGCCATGGCCACGAGGGTGTACTCGCTGGCTCCGAGGTCGGTGGGGCGGGCCGCCGAGAACGCGTAGGTCGAACCGGGCATGGGGTGGGTGTCCATGGATGGATTGTCGAATCGAGGCATCGTGCGCTCCCTTTCTAGGCTGCGAGAATGTCGGTGGTGGTGGTGAGTTTCATGCCCATCGAGGACAGGTCGCGGACGAAGGCGTCTGCTTCTGTCTCGAAGCCCGGAACGGGGTTCGACGCGTCGGTGAGCAGGTGAATCTTCTGGACGAGCTCAGGCGAGCCGAACTGTTGCGCGATGTCTCTGACCGTGTTGGCGAGACAGTGAGAGAGGGCCTCGCCGGCCATCAGGATCACGTCCGCGTCCTGCAGAGTGGAGACGAAGCCCGCGTTGATCTGCGTACCCGGGTCCTCGGGGTCGGGCACTTCGGCTTGCACCCCGGAGAAGTGCTCCGTCCACGGGTTGCTCCCCTTGGTGATCACGTCGACCACGGCGAAGCGGTCCTCCCAGGCGTGCAGCGCCGAGGCGAGCTTGGGCGCGATTCCGTGCCCCTCGTCGCCGATGAGGCAGTGGTAGGGCCAGATCGTATGCGGATAGCGGCCGTTGGTCTCGAGAGTCCGCAGGTAGGCAAGCGAGCGGTCGTGCAGCGCGGGCCGAGCGGTACTCCACCGCCCGGTCGCAAGGTCGTCGGCGGTGATCCGGGTGAAGGGATCGGGCCGCTGTCCCGACGCGCTTCGCCACCACATGGGGTGGCTGATATCGACCTTGCGGTGGGAGTCGAGGGTGACGTGGATGTCCTCGAGCTTGTCGCCGATGCGGTCGATCAAGGCAGCGAGTCGCTCGATGTCCCCCTGTGCTCCGGGCACGTACAGCGCCCCGGACGGGTCGCAGAAGTCGTTCTGGGGGTCGATGATGACGAGATGGGTCTTCACGGATTGAGTTCCTTCCTTTGAACTCAATGTGACTCCTTTTAGTGGTTGTACAACTTTTTATTATGGTTCAGTGTCGCGCAAATCCTGCGGCGGCCCGCCCAGTTCGACCCGGGTGCTCGCCGGTCGCTCCAGGTCCTTCGTCATGCCGCGGACGCGATAGATCGACCGAACGCGTCGGATCCTCATCCACGCGCGCAGCTGGTCGCCGCGCTGCACCAGGTACTCGAAGCCCGCGGGCTTCGCCGGCAGGGTCCGCAGCACGACGGAGTCCGCATCGAGCGGGAGCGCGTTCATGTTGCTCCGAAACGGTGGGGCGTACATGAAGTACTGCTCGATGTTGCTCAGGTAGAGCGCGCCGACGCGAGCGCCACAGCGCTTCAACGTCTCGCCGAGCTCGGCCACGAAGCCCGTGGTCGTGAAGTCACCGCGCCGCGCGATGATGCGACCACTGCGGGCGAGCGCGGCCAGGCGGGCGTATTGGTCGGCATCGCTCAGGTAGCCCGAGACACCCTGCTCGGCCAGCTTCGCGTGGGATCGCCGAAGATCCGTGGCGACCTCGGCCCGAGCGCGCTCATACAGCGCGAGCAGCCGCGTTCGCGTCACGGGTTCGGGCGCCGCAACCGCGAGAAGGCGACGGACGATCGGCGCCGACCCGTCTTGCCACAGCGCTTCGAAGGCCGGCGCGTCCGGGGCGTGGGCGAGGAACGCGATGTACAGCCCATGCAGGTCGACGACGTCCTGGTCGAAGTCGACCAGGACCATGAACGACGGGCGTCCCCACCCGGCGAGCAGGTAGTTTTGACCGGCACCGACGCCCACGTAGACGTCCGTACGATCCGCCATGTCCCCTTGGAGCAGGTCCAAGCGGCGCTCGTTGGAGACCATGTAGTGCGTGTCGTTGGTCAGCGACGCTGGAGGCGGGTCACCACCCAGCTGCGCCACCTCCCCCACCGCGGGGGGCACGGGCGAGGCTGCGGCGGCCCACGTCGCGACCATCAAGGAGAGCATGAGCGGCCCCATTGGGCGCTGTTACGCCCCGAGCCGCAGCGGCATTCCGGGAGCGGGCAGGCGCGGGCTCGGGCGGATCAGGTGTCGGGGTCGGTCTTCTTGCCCGTCTGCCAGCCATCGTCGGGAATGTCGAAGATGCCGCTGCGCAGGTTGTCCTCGGCGGTGATCGTCTGCTGCTCGAGGAACTTTCGCAGCGCGGCGTCCATCTCTTCGAGGTTGCTGGTCTCCGCGTCGTTCTTCGGCCTGGCCTGCGGCGCCGCCGGGTGGGCGAGAGGCGGCGGCGGAGCGACGCGAGGACGCGCGACGCCGCGCGCTGCGGGCTGGGGCTGCGGAGGGCGAGGGCTGACCTGGGCACGGGCAGGCGCGTCGTCAGGCCCGTAGACCTTCGTGCCTCCGACAGCGGGCGAGGGGGGCGAGGGGACGCGAGGGGACGGCGAGATGGGGGGCGAGGGGATGGACCGCCGGGCGGGAGCCCGCGAGGACGTCGTGAGCAGCGGAATCCAGGACGAGAAGTCGGGCACCATCTGCTCGAAGACGTGTTCGAAGGCGTTGAGCGCGGTGGCGGCCGAAGGAGGCCGATCGTCTCGGTCCTTGGCCATCAGCGCCTCGACGAGCCGACGCACGAGCTCGGGCACGGACTCCGCGATCGGCTTGGGTTCCATCGAGACCTGCTGGAACAGGAGCCCGCGCGCGTCGGCGGCCTTGAAGGGCGGACTGCCCGTGAGCATGTGATAGAGGATGATGCCGAGCGAGTACAGGTCGGCGCGGGCGTCGACGGTCGTGCCCATCGCCTGCTCGGGGCTCATGTACGCCGGCGTGCCGACGATCGCGCCCACCTTGGTGTGAAGGCCGTCGGACGCCTGCTGCTGCAGGAGCTTCGCGATTCCGAAGTCGACGATCTTGAGCTGCTCGCGACGTTCGTGGTCGAGCGTGACGAAGATGTTGTCCGGCTTGAGGTCTCGGTGGACCACGCCGTGGCCGTGCGCGTGCTCGAGCCCTCGGAGCAGCTGCATTCCCAGCCAGACCGCTTGCGCCGGAGGGAAGGGCTCGCCGAGGACCGAGCCCAGCTCGACGCCCTCGAGCAGGGGCATCACGATGAACTTCAGCCCGTGCGTGGTCTCCCCGCAGTCGAAGACTTCGATGCAGTTGGGGTGGTCGAAGTTGGAGGCCGCCCGCGCTTCCCGATCGAAGCGACGCGAGACGTCGGCGTTGAGGCTGTACTCCGGCCGCATGAACTTGATCGCGACCTTTCGATCGAGCGTCGCGTGCCGCCCCCGGAAGACGACGGCCATGCCGCCCATGCCCAAGAAGCCATCGACCACGTAGCGCTTGGCGACCACGGAACCGAGCAGCGGGCGCAGCGCGCGGGGGAGTTCGGCCGATTCTCCGGGCATGGAGTCCTGTGAGGGTATCAGGCTCTGGCCGCCGCGTGGCTCACGCCGATTTCGGGGCGGCGCCGGGTCGGGCCCCGGTCAGCGGATGCTTCGCAGATCGAGGCGGTCGACGTCCCGCGAGAACACCGGCGGGCTGCCCACAGGGGCAGCAGCCTGCAGGGTTTGGCCACCCTGGTGCGCGTCCCCGGTCCACACGTCGAACCAGGTGGCGCCGGCGGGCAGGTAGACGGTCCTCTGGTCGGCACCCGGCTTGGTGACCGGTGCGACGAGGAGGTCGGGCCCGAGCAGGAAGCTGTCCGAGACCTGCCGGGCCGCCGGATCTTCGGGGAACTCGAGCATCAGGTGCCGGACGAGCGGGGCCCCGGTCTGCGCCGCGACCTCGGCGAGGGTGGCCAGCGCGGGCTCGAGCACCGCGTGGATCCGCGCGAAGCGGCGGAAGTGGGCGGTCGTCTCGGCATCCGACTCCCAGCCCCAGTTGTTCTCCTTGTCGCTGCCCTCGTGGGTCCGCATGATCGGCGTGAACGCCCCGAGCTCCGTCCACCGCATGAAGAGCTCCTTGGTGCGGGGGCCTCCGCTGAAACCGGCGATGTCGTGGGTGACGAATGGGATCCCCGACAGGCCCAGGTTGAGCATCGCGGGCACGACCGTGGGCAGGCCGTCGGTGCTCGAGAAGTCGCACTCCTGATCCCCGACCCAGTAGATCTGAGCGTACGCGTGCACGCCGGTCGCACCGCTGCGCGCGAAGACGGCAAAGTCGCCATCGGGACGAAGTTCGTCCATCACGGCGCGCCACTGACGGTGCCAGTGTACGGGAAACCGCTCGTGGTACGCGATCGGGTCGCTGCCGTCGGAGGGGACCGCATCCAGCGGCGCCCACTCGCCAAAGTCCGCCATGAATCCATCCATTCCGATGTCCTGCACCATCGCGCGCAGCTCGGCCTGGACGTAGTCCTCGGTCTGCGGTGCGGTGAAGTCTGGGTGCGCAGAGGAGACGTTGGGCGCGATCGTGACGTAGTCCTCGCCCTCTTGGTTCTTCAGGAGCATGTCTCCGAAGGACATGTCTTCGAAGTGGTCGAGGTCGGGGTCGATGAAGGGATTCGCGTAGCCCAAGAATCGCTTGCCGTCGGCGTGCAGGTCGTCGATCAGCCCGGGAAGGTCCGGATACAGCTCCGTGTCCGTGCGCCAGCGGTATTCGACGCCAAAGCCCCCGTCGAGGTTGGGCCGAATCCCGGTCCAGTCCTGGACCCAGATCGCCGCGTACGGGATGTCCGCCTGCTGGAGTCGGGCAATCTCGTCCGCGACGTCGTCTTGGCCGCCCTGCATGCCGATCCACGGGGACCAAGCCCACGCGGGGGGAGCCATGGGGCGTCCCACCTCGTCGCCGAGCTGCTCGATGACGTCGTAGCCGGTAGGGCCTGCGAACACGACGAGGTCCAGGTCGCCGCGAACCTCGAACCAGGCCACGTCCGGGTCCGTCGCACACAGGTCCACCTCGACCGGGTGCGAGGTGTGGAACAACCCGCCGAAGCCGCGCCCATCGAGGTAGTAGGGCATCGGGAAGTAGGTGGTGTGCGCGTTGCCGTTGAGCGGCAGCAGGGGCAGGTCGGGATCGCGTCCGATGCCCTGCTCGGTGACCCACAGCCGGAACGCCTCACCGCGCTGATCGGTGGCGCCGTACTGCTCCCCGAAGCCGTGAAAGCTCGCCTGCGCATCGCAGCCCAGTGGGACCGACAGCGCGTCGAACGTGTTCTGGGTGCGGGAGGTGATGTGGACGGCCCGGGTCGGGTCGCGCACGGCGAGGGTCAGCGCGAAGCGCTCGCCCTGGGCATCGAGGAACTCCAGATGCACCGCCCCGTCCGCTTCGCTCGCGCCGACGAAGCCGTCGATGTCCAGGGTCGCTTCGCCAGCGCGGCTGACGGACCACAGCCCCGTGCCGCCGGAGTAGGACTCCTCGAACCGGCGCCCTCGAAGTCGCGAGGCGCCGCGCATCGAGAAGAAGCGTCGGCCGTCTCGTTCGAGCGAGAAACCGCCGTCGTCGTCCACGACCACCGCGGTGCCGTCGGACAGCACCAGCGCGTCCGCGTCCGGGTTCGTCGTGCCCGAGACGTCCACGGACCCGGTCGATCCACCGTCCGCCGCGGTGCTCGAGGCATCGGTCCCCGACGTCCCCTCGGCCGCTGGGGCTGCGTCAGCGCACCCCGAGCTCAGCGCGAGCGCGAGCGCGGCGCGGCTGGATCGCGTTCGTGCGCTCACCAGCCGCCGCCGACGCACTGGCACTGCGCGAACGCGCCGGTGGACAGGCACGTCTGCTCCGAGGCGACGCCGTCGTCACAGTCGCACCCTCGGGTCTGCCCGATCTCGACCAGCGCGTCGCCATCGGGACAGCCCTCGACCACCGCGGGCACGTCCGGGCCCGCGCCCTCGTCGGAGGTCTCCGCATCCTCGTCGCAGCCCGGCGTGGCGAAAACCCCCCAAGCCACGGCGAGCGTGACGGTGAGACGGCGAACCGTTTCCATGGACGACAGCGTACCAGCCCCGGCGCGCTACAGCGGCAGCGAGGTGCGGACGAAGTCGACCCCGGCGCTGTGGCAGTTGCCGCACCCGTTGACGCCGTTGTCGTCCGCGTAGGTCGTCCCGGTGAACCACTCGTACCAGTACCAGCTGTCGACCGAGCTCCCCGGGGCCGTCTTGATCATGACCGCCCAGCCTCCCAGCTCGGGTGTGTCGCCGTACAGCTCCTTGACCACCGCGGAGCCGACCGGGTGATCGACGCTGCCGCCCTCGAGCGCTTCGAGCAGCGGGGCGTTCATGAACGTCCGCACGGCGGTGAAGTGGGGTCCGGCCGAGGGGTGCGCCTGCGCTTCCGCGGCCCAGCGCGCGTAGTTGCCCGCCTCCAGCCAGGGCAGGAGATCGGCCTCGCCCACCGGCGGCGCCGGCTCGATTGGGGTCCCGGTCGAGGTGTCTCCCTCGGCCTCGGTGGTCGAGGGATCGCCTCCGGTCGTCGTGTCCCCGGTGGTCGAGGGATCGACGTCGGTCGTGGTGTCCCCGGTGGTGGACGCCGTCGTGGGCGCGGGTCCGCTGCTGGCGTTCGAACTCACCCCAGTTTCGGCCTCCGAGCCGCCCGACGCGGATGCGGACCCCGATCCGGTCGTTCCCGTGGTCGTCCCCTCGTTGGAGTCGCCGTCGCAGCCGGGGGTCGAGCAGAGCAGGGGAATGAGGAGCACAGCGAGCGTTCGAGGGTCGAGCATGGGGGTTTGCTGGGTACGCGGGTGTGACCAAAAGGTTACCTGGCCCGATCCGAGTCGCCGATGAGGCCCGGGGGGCCATCGCGAGAGGCTAAGCTCGCCGGGGCGCATGCACGAGAGGCAACCAGGGTGGAAGGTGCTGCGCGTCCTCTTGGGCGCGAACGTCGGCGTCATGGCCGCCCTTTGTGTCGTCGCGTGGCAGGGCGGCAACGTGCACGGGATGGTCGCGCTGGGGCTCGGCGCGGCGCTCACCGCACCGCTGTGGGCGCTGGGACCTCGCGCGGGGTCCCTGCATCGGGTCGGCAACATCCTCGCCGGAACCGTCGTCGCCGTGCTCGTCAGCCTGTCGTGGATTCGGGGGGGCCTCGCGCCGTCCATCACCACCTGGCTGATCTTGATCCCGATGATCTGCTCGATGATCGGCCGCCGCCGGGTGGCGCTGGCCTGGGCCGGCGCGGTCGCGGTCGTGATGACCGTGCTGGCGCTCGCCGAGTGGCAGGCGTGGGCGCCTCCGCGGACCTCGCCGATGCTGCCGGTGCGGTGGCTGTCCCAGATCGGGCTCGTCGCGCTCAGCCTGTGGCTGGTCGACCGGGTGCGGGTCCTCGCCCGCGAGCGTCAGCGGGTGCTCTCCGAGCGCGCCGTCGCCGGGCAGAAGCTGGAGAGCCTGGGGCGACTCGCCGGCGGCATCGCCCACGACTTCAACAACGTCCTGGCCGTCGTCATGGCGCGGGTGGACGACGCGATGCAGGGCCTCGATCCTCGGGACCCCGGCTACGTGGACCTGGACGCGATCCGGACCGCGGCCAAGCGCGGCGCGTCCTTGGCCAGCGAGCTCGTCGCTTTCAGCCGTCGGGGCCCCGCGACGTACGACGTCGTGCGTCCGAAGGAGGTGTTGGAAGCGGCCCAGCAGGTCGTTGCCCGCCTGGTCCGCGAGAACGTGCAGATCGAAGTGGAGCTCGACCCCTCGGTGCCGGCGGTCGAGGGCGACCGCGATCATCTGCTGCAAGTCCTGCTGAACCTCGCGATCAACGCCCAAGACGCGATGCCGGAGGGCGGACGGATGCAGCTGCAGCTGTGGTCCGAGGAAATCACCGAGCCGACCGGTGCCGCGACCGGTGTGATCCCCCCGGGCCACTACGCCGTCTTGTCGGTCGGCGACGAGGGGATCGGCATGACGCCCGAGGTTCAGGCGCGCGTGTTCGAGCCGTTCTTCACCACCAAGGATCGCGGCCAGGGCAGCGGCATCGGGCTCGCGACGGTCCACGCGATCATCACGCAGCACGGGGGGCACGTGCGCCTGTCCTCCGCGCTCGGCAAGGGCGCGACCTTCGAGGTGTTCTTGCCCCTGACCGGTCGCCGCGACGAGCTCAAGGAGTCGACCGACGACCTCCACCTGCGTCCCACGTCGTCGCTTCGCGTCTTGCTGGTCGAAGACGACGCGCTCGTGCGACGCGCGCTGCAGGTGATGCTCTCGCGGGCGGGGCACACGGTCGTGCCCGCCAGCAACGGGGCGCAGGCGCTGGCGCTGTGGGAGAGCCGGACCGCGCCGTACGACGTCGTCTTGACCGACGTGCTGATGCCGGGCATGACCGGGCCAGACGTCGTGCGGCAGCTGCGGCTCGACGAGCCCGATGTGCGGGTCGTGTACATGTCCGGGCACGTCGAAGACGCGATGCGAGACGTCGACCTGGAGCGCGAGCGGGCGGTGTTCGTGCGCAAGCCGGCGTCACGCGCCGCCCTCCTCTCGGCGCTCGAGCAGGCCGTGGCTGCTCCGTCCGGGGAGCGCTGAGCGCCCGTCGTCCGGTGGCGCGCTCGTCGAGTCCCGGGGACTCGTGGAGCGCGGACGCGGCGAGTGGGGTAGGCTCCGCAGTCACGGAGCAGCATCGATGGCATTCAAACTCCAGCCCGGCATCGTCACTGGCAACGCCCTCACCGAACTTTACGACTACTGCCAAGAGCACACCTGCGCGCTCCCGGCGGTCAACGTCATCGGATCACACAGCGCCAACGCGGCCCTGGCCGCCGCGCGGGAAGCCCAGGCACCCGTCATCGTCCAGGTGTCCAACGGGGGCGCGCTCTTCTTCGGCGGGAAGTTCTTGGACAAGGACGCCGGCGCGGTCGCCGGTGCCGTCGCAGCGGCGCACTATGTGCGCGCGATCGCCGAGGCCTACGGGGTCGCCGTCGTGCTGCACACCGATCACGCCGCCAAGTCGTTGATCCCGTGGGTCGAGGGCATGGTCTCGGCCGGGGAGGCGCACTTCGAGAAGACCGGGGCGCCGCTGTTCAGCTCTCACATGCTCGATCTCAGCGAGGAGCCGCTCGAGGAGAACCTCCAGCTCAGCGCCGACATGCTCGAACGTCTCGCCAAGATCGACATGGCGCTCGAGATCGAGCTGGGCGTGACCGGCGGTGAAGAAGACGGCGTCGACAACACCGACATCGACAACGCCAAGCTCTACACGCAGCCCGCCGAGGTCCTCGCGGCCTACGAGAAGCTCCGCCCGGTCGGCTCGTTCACCGTCGCCGCATCGTTTGGCAACACCCACGGAGTCTACAAACCCGGTAACGTCCAGCTGCGGCCCGACATCCTCGCGCGGTCCCAGGAAGCTGTCGCGGCCGAACACGGCGGAGGCACCAAGCCGCTGCACTTCGTCTTCCACGGCGGCTCGGGCTCATCCCCCGAGGAGATCGCCGAGGCGGTCTCCTACGGCGTGGTGAAGATGAACATCGACACCGACACCCAGTGGGCGTTCTGCCAGCCGATCAAGCAGTACATGGACGACAAGGACGCCTACCTGAAGTCGCAGCTGGGCAACCCCGAGGGGTCCGACAAGCCCAACAAGAAGTTCATCGACCCGCGAGGGTGGCTGCACCTGGGCGAGCAGGGCATGAAGGACCGCCTCGTGCAGGCCTTCAAGGACCTCGGCAGCTATCATCAGTTCGGGCGTCAGTCCGGGAGCTGAGCGCTCGCGCAACGGCGCAGGCCCGCGGCACGCACGTGCGCGCAGCGGGCCTGGGGTCCTGCGAGAGCGTCGCGCCGGGTTTCACCACCGACTCTGGACACTAGAACATCAAGCTCAGGCTCGACTTGCTCGCGGACTCGACGAAGGCTGCGACGCCTCCGTACTCGATGTTCTTCCGCGGGGCGAGGTCACGCTTGGTGATGCCCATGACCTGCATGGACATCGTGCAGGCGATGAACCGGATGTCCTGCTCCTCGGCGGCGTCGAGCAGCTCGGGGATGTCCATGATCTTGTAGCTGTCCATGATCGACTTGAGCATGCCGCGGCCGACCCCGGCCATGTCCATCTGGCCGAGCTTCTGACGACGTGGCCCCTTGGGCATCATCCACTTCATCATGCTCTGCATCCACGAGACTCTCTCCTCGGGCTGCGCGGTGTTGGGTTCCTCGCCACGCAGGAGGTTGAGACCCCAGAACGTGAAGAAGAGCACCACGTCCATGCCTTGCGCGGCCGCGCCGTTGGCGACCAGGAGCGCCGCGAGCAGGGCTTCCTTGTCGTTGTGCAGGACCAGCAGCGTGCACCGGTTCTCGGTCGTGATCACCTCGAGCGCACCCTCGGACGCGACCGTGGCCGGCAGGTTGGGCGTCGCCGTTGCGCGCAGCTCCATCAGCGTGTCGGTTCGGGCATCGAAGGTGATGACCTCGTGGCCTGCCTCCGCGGCCCAGCGCAAAAGGGGCGTGGTGAACGAGGTCCCGCGGCAGCGGATCCGAACCCGTTCGCCCGGGGTGAGGCTCGAGCCGATCGATTCGAGCCGGGCGAGGCGCTGGCTGTCATCGAGATGGGTCAAGGAGATGTCGAGACCTGGCTCCTGCGCGTCGCTGGAGGCCGCCGGCGTGCCGATGGCTGCGGGCGGTGGCGCGGGAACGGCCGACGCCAGGGGTGCGGAGGGCTTGGGGATGCCCACAGGCGCCTTGTGCTTGGTGCGCAACGCGACGCGGGCCCGCAGCGTGTCGCCCGTCTCGATCCACTGAATCTGGCTGCCGGAGCTGCGCGCCCAGCTGTTGAGGTCCAGCTCGAAGGCAGGGTCGTCGGCGACGACCTCGAAGTTCCCGTCGCCCAGCGTGCGTGCCCGCCGGGCCACCTCGAGGATCGGCTGTGGGCATCGCATGCCTCGGCAGTCGAGCGTGTCCAGCTCGGCGGTGACGAGGGCCACGGGGGGGACCGGCGCGAGGGGGGGTGCCGATGGCGTCGCTGCGGATCCTGCCAACGAGGGAATGCGGACGACCGCACGGTGAACGCCGGCGTCGGAGGTGACACCGACCAACTCCGACCCCGAAGAGCGACACCAGCTGCGGATGTCGAGCGGGAACGCGTCGTCGTCGGCGGCGATCTCGATCAGTCCACCGCCTCGGCTGCGGAGGGCACGAGCTGCCTTGGCGGTGGTGAGAATCGGTTGCGGGCACTGCTGCCCGCGGCAGTCGATCTGTTGAGATGTGTCGTTCATCGTTGGGCCTCCGGTTGGCATTGAGCGTGAAGGTTCATCAGGCGCTGGAACACGACCCCGTACTCGGTCTCCAGCTCGTCCTTGAATCCAGCCGCGGTGGTGAAGTCGCCGTGGTCGGCGAAGGCGGCGCAGGCGTTGCTCAGGCGGGCGAGCTGGTTGCCGCCCAGCGCGAGCGCGCGGTTGCGCAGGCGGTCACAGGCAGCGCGCGCGAGCTCGGAGTGCTTGCGCTCGATCGCCTCGCAGATGTCTGCGATGAGCTCGGGAGCCTCCCCGAGGAAGGTCTCGATCAGGGCTGCGTCGGGCCCCTGCTCGGCGGCGGTGGTGTCCGGGGGCGGGCCGACGACGGGCAGCGTTGCGCTGCCGGAGACGCCGGCCTGCCGCGCCTCTTCGAGGTGCTCTCGCAGATGGGGGAGGTCGCCGGGCAGTCGCAGCGCCACGTCGGCGCCGGCTCGGATCAGCGAGCTGCGCTCCCGCTCGGTCGAGATGATCGCGACGACCAACACGCCGGGGAAGTCGGCCTTCGCCTGCCCGATGATGGGCTCGGCCGCGCCTCCGGGGAGATGGGCGGAGACGAACACCACGTCGGGGCGGGCGTGGAGCGCGGCGAGGGAATCGTGCACGGAGGTGCCGATGATGGTGCAGTCGCAGCGCTGCAGGAATCCCGAGAGCAATCCGGCGCGCACGTGGTCGGGTTCGAACACGACGCACGCGAGCGTGCGCGGGCGAACGGTCCGCGAGAGCGGAGCCGGGGCTTCGGGTGGAAGGGTCACCGAACGATTCGGTGGGGCTTCGGTGCGAGCGTTGAAGGTCGCCGACAGCGCGTCCCACCGCTCGCAGAAGTCCTGGGCGCTCGGGCGGCTGTTGGTGTCGAAGGCGAGCATGTCGTTGACGAGCTCGGCGACCTTGGGCGGCGTTGCGGGGGCGACCTTTTGCAGCTCGACCCGCGCGCTGCCCATCAGGCGCGCCTCGGTGACGTCCTCGAGGGTGACCACGCTGCTGTGGAACTCCTGGCCGCTGAAGGCCCACCAGATCATGGCGCCGAGGGCGTAGACGTCGGAGGCTCCGCTCGACGCACCCACGACCTGCTCGGGCGCCATGTAGCGCGGGGTGCCGACGATCGAGGTGCGGCCGTGCTCCATCGCGGCCGCCCCGAAGTCGAGCACCTTGACGACGAGGTCGCCATGTTCGTCGTCACCGACGATCACGTTCGTCGGCGAGAGGTCGCGGTGGGTGACCGACGCGCGATGGAACGCCGCGACAGCGCGTCCGAGCTGGCTGAAGACGTCGTGCAGGAATCCCGGCGGGAGGTTTCCTGCCCGCTGGTCGAGCAGCGCCTCGAGGGTCGTGCCCGGCACGTACTCCATCGCGATCGCCGGCAGGCCATCGGCGGTGTCGCCAGCGGTGAACAGCGTGACCACGTTGGGGTGGTTCACCCGCGTCGCGGCGCGCAGCTCGGCCGCAAAGCGCCCGCGCACCTGGGCCTCGTCTCGCCCCGCCAGCAGTCGTGCGTGGGCGATCTTCACGACCGCCTCTCGATCGAAGCCCTCCTGATCGGCGAGGAACACCGTTCCGTAGGAGCCTCGGCCCAGGACTTCCTTGAGCCGGAAGCAGCCGAGCTCCACCGTCCCCAAGCGGGCAGAATCCGGGAGCCCCGTGCGTCGCGTCCTCGCTGACGAATCTCGATCTAGCATGTGTCTGTCTTCTCTCGCGGCCGGCGGATCGCCTCGAACGTCGTTCGTCACCCTCGGTAGGGTCGAGTGTTTCACTTTGGACCAACTCTAGGGAAGGGATTCCAACACGATTCTTGCGGACATGTGCGTCGCCACCGCCTTGCGCTGGTCTGCGGAGCGCGCGAACGTGCGCATGCATGAATCGACGGTGGATCGGGCTGGGCATACTCGTCATGGGCCCCGGGAGCGGCTGCGGCAATGATGAGAAAACGGCACTGAGTGACACGTTGGGCGCAGCATCGACCGGCGTCGCGGAGGCGTCCACGGGTGCGCCGGGCAGCGTGGGAGACACCCCGGGCACCGGGCCGTCCTCGGGCGGCGGGAGCGACACCGCGACGACGCATGCGACGTCCTCGTCCTCGTTCTCGTCCTCGTCCTCGTTTTCGTCCTCGTCCTCGTCCTCGACCGACGCCGGTGCATCGACCGAAGCAGACGCGGCGCTGGGCGAGATCACGGGCCGCTGCGGCGTCCTGGATCTGGCGGCGCTGACCTCCCCCCAGCCGGGGTTCGTGCTCAACACGATCGACTTCGAGGCGACCGGCTTCGACGATGCGCTGCTCACTCCGGGCGGGCAGGAAATCTTCGACGAGGGCAACCTCGGTGGCAGCTCGCTGTACTCGGAGATCATCGCGTACGAAGTGCTCGCCCGCTGCGAGATGGCCACGCTGCTCAAGACGGAGGCTGAAATCGTCTATGCGCTCGAAGGTGCGAAGACCGACCTGATCGTCGACTTCGACGGCACGAAGATCGGCGTGAGCGTCACGCGGGCGCAGGGGTTCCCGCTCGATGAGCCGTGGACGGTCGAGCAAGCGCAGGTCCTGCTCGAGGACAAGCTCGCCGACATCCCGCTGAGCTCGGCCAACGTCGCGCCCGAAGATGCCTGGGACAAACAGATCCTGCACGTGGTCGCCTACGGCCCGATGCATGCGCAGAGCCTTCAGACGGCCTACGATGCGCTCGGACCCGAGCTCACGCTCGACACGATCGTGGTCGTCACCGTCACCGAGGGTGACGACATCTTCATCTACGAAGAGTAAGAGAGGGCTGACATGGGCACGCTGCTGACCTCGCTGCTGTTGATCCTGGCCGCTTCGAACGGACCTGCGGACGTCCCGACACCGCCCCCGGACGCCGTTCACGCCGCGACGCTGGGCAACGGCTTTCGCGTCTTCATCGCCGAGAACCACGAGCGGCCCGAGGTCTTCGGCGCCGTCGTGGTCAAGACCGGGGCGAAGAACGACCCGGCCGACGACACCGGGATGGCGCACTACCTCGAGCACATGCTCTTCAAGGGCACCACCGCGCTGGGCACCACGGACTGGGCGAAGGAGCAGCCGCACCAAGTCCGGCTCGAGCAGCTCTACGACCAGCTCCGCGGGGCCGACGACGCGACGCGGACGCGGGTGCTCGAGCAGATCGGCGCCGAGGTCCAACAGACCTATCCCTACGTCGTGCCCAACGAGCTCGACCAGCTGCTGCGCCTCTTGGGCGGGCGCGGGGTGAACGCGTTCACCAGCTACGACGAGACCGTCTACCACAACACCTTCCCGGCCTCGCAGGTCGAACCGTGGCTGGAGATCTACGCGCATCGGTTCGAGAACCCGGTCTTTCGCCTGTTTCCCAGCGAACTCGAGGCTGTCTACGAAGAGAAGAACATCGCGCTGGACACCACCGGGTACACGGCGTTTCGCAAGGCGTTGCGGGCCGTGTTTCCCACCCACCCCTACGGGGGGACCGACGTGCTCGGCGAGGTGGAGCACCTCAAGCGGCCGTCGTTGTCGGCGATGCGCCGCTACTTCGACACCTACTACGTGCCGCAGAACATGGCGCTCGTCCTCAGCGGCGACGTGGACCCCGACGCGGTGATGCCGGTCATCGAGCGGACCTTCGGCGGCTGGGCGCGCGGGGCCGACCCCCCGCCCACGCCCGGGGTCGTCGAGCCCTTCGAGGTGGACCAGCGGTTCTCGATGCGGGCGACGCCGATCCGTGCGGGCGTCATCGCGTATCGCACGGTGCCGGAGCGACACGACGACTTCGCCGCGCTGCAGGTGATCCGCCAGCTGTTGTCGAACCCGCAGCGCAGCGGGCTGATCGATCGGGCCTCCGATGGAGGGAAGCTGCTGTACGCCCTGCACCTGCCCGCGGACTTCACCGACCACAACCTCGACGCGGTGGTCTATGTCCCGCGGATCCTCACCCAGACCTTCCGCGGGGCGGAGCGAGAAGCGAGCAAGCCGTTCGACGCGGTCGCCGCCGGCGACTTCGACGAGGCCACCTTCGAGGCGATCCGCACCGCGCTGCTCAACGAGGAGGCGCGCGGGCTCGAGGACAACGAGAACCGGGCGCTGACGATCGCCCATGCGTTCGTCGCCCACGGCGACTGGCAGGGGCATCGGCGCTACGTGCAGCGGCTGCGCTCGTTGACCAAGGCGGACGTCGTCCGGGTGGCCGCAGCGCTGTTCGGAGACCACAGGCTTCGGATCCGCTCGCGGATGGGCTTTCCGCGGAAGGTCCGACTCGACAAGCCCGACGTGCCGGCGGTCCAGGCGACCCCCGGAGCCCACTCTGCGCTGTACACCGATCTCGCGCAGCGCCCCTGGGCGCCGCCACAGCTGTCGGTCATCGACTTCGACCGCGACATCGCGCGGGTACGGGAGCCGCGGCTGGGGGTCGAGGCCGTCGGCAACCCGTTCAACGAGCTGTTCTCGATCGAGGTGCGCTTCGGCGTCGGCCATCTGCGCATGCGCCCGCTGCAGCTGGTGGCGGAGCTTGTGCCCCGCCTGGGGACCTACCAGCGCTCGCCCGAGGCGATGCAGGAGGCTTGGTTCGCGCTGGGCACCACCTTGGCGGTCGAGTCGGAGCTGGACGAGCTCGTCGTGCGACTGGAGGGGCCGCAAGAGCATCTGGACGCCGCGCTGGCGCTGCTCTCGGAGGTGCTCGTCTCGGCTGCGCCCGATCCCGGCGTCTGGCGGAAGGTCCGCCGGGAGCGGTGGGGCTTTCGTCGGCTCACGATGCGCGACCCCAGGGCGCTGAGCGAAGCGCTGCGTGACCACGTCCTGTTCGGGGACCTCTCGCCCTGGGTGCGGGACTACGGCCCGGCCGGGGCCCGCTGGATGTCGGCGGAGGTGCTGCTCGATCACTGGGAGGCGGCGCAGCGCTACGCGCCGGTGGTGCGCTACTCGGGTCCCGCCCCGCTGCGGGAGGTGGACGCGGCCGTGCGCGAGCACCTCGCGCTGCGCACCGGCCGCGCGCCGGCCGTCGATCCCGTGGTCCTGCCCCGGCGACTGCCGGCCGAGACCACGATCTACTTCCTGCCGCGGCGCGACGCGGTGCAGACTCATCTGTGGTTCTTGATCGACGGCGAGGCGATCGGGCCGGAGGACGCCGCGGCCGCCGATGCGTTCGCCGAGTACTTCGGGGGATCGATGGCGGGCCTGGTGTTCCAGGAGATCCGCGAGTTCCGCGCCTTGGCGTACAGCGCGGGGGCCGGGTTGATCCGGGACGCGGAGCCCTCGGGCGCGGGCTACCTGCAGGGCTACGTGGGGTGCCAGGCCGACAAGACCTTCGACGCGCTCGAGGTCATGTTGGGGCTGCTGCGGGACATGCCGCGACATCCCGACCGCATGCCGGTGGTCCAGGCCTCGCTCTCCCGGGGCCTCGAGGTCTCCAGCCCGAGCTTTCGGGACCTCGCCCAGACCGTCGACGATTGGCGGCAGCGGGGATACAGCGCGGATCCCAGGCCGCAGCGGCTGGAGGCGTACGGTGCGCTGAACTTCGAGGATATCGAGCGCTTCTACGCCAAGCACGTCGCTGGACGACCGGTCGCGATTGCGATCGTGGGCGACCCTCGCAAGGTGCGCCGGACCCGCTTGCGGACCTACGGGCCCGTGATCGAGGTGTCCGCGGGAGATGTTCTCGACCGCTAAACGGGCGCCTCGGGACACGAGTCCTCCGACCGTGTGGTTCGCTGCGGCCATACTCTTCGCGCCTTGATCTGACGGGCGCTGACGCCGTCTATCCATTCAGAACCACACGGTCGAAGGACGAGAGGGAACTTTCTGAGCCCGTTCCCCGGGAAAATCCGCTGGACTGGTGTCCAAGGAACAGCCCCCATGCGCATGCGACACGCACTCAAAAACCCGGTGAATCTCGCAACAATCGCTCTGGTGGCGTTGGGAGCCGGCTGCGGCACCACGTCGCCCGGGGAGGACTCGGCCGAGGGCAGCGCGAGCCTGGGCACGATCACCGCCTCGGGCTCGTCGAGCGCCGCAGACGGCTCCGGCGGTGACGGCGACGGCGACGGCGATGGCAGCGGACCGACCGGCTCGACCGACCCGACCACGCCCACCGGTGAGGACACCGATGCGCCAAAGTTCGACGTGCCGCCCAGCCCCGATGCGGGGGTGCCGTGCGGGACGCAGGGGGGCAACGGCGACAGCAACTTCAGCAACATCTGGGTCGCCAACGCGCCCGAGGGCACGGTGTCCAAGATCGACACCGAGACCGCCGTCGAGATCGCGCGCTACTCGACCACGACCAACGCCGCCGACCAGCCCTCGCGGACGTCGGTCAACCAGTTCGGAGACATCGCGGCGGGCCATCGCTACGCCGCGCGGGTCGTCAAGATCGCGGCCGAGCTGGACGACTGCGTCGACACCAACGCCAACGGGATGATCGACACCTCCTCGGGGCCCGGGGACGTCCTGGGGTTCGGCAACGACGAGTGCGTGCTGTGGGAGGTCGACCTGCCGGCCGCCTCGCAGGGCACCCGGGGCGTGGCCTGGGAGGGCGGCACCTACGATGCGGCCACCTGCGAGAACTCCAACCCCAACCCTCGGCTGTGGGTCGCCTACGGCAGCAACCCCCTGCAGGTGTACCGGCTCGACGGCGCCTCGGGTGCCGTCCTCGACCAAACGACGATCGCCTCGTCGGGCTTCGTCTACGGCGGCGCGGTCAACGGAGACGGCGACTTCTGGGTCTCCGACCGCAGCGGCGGCACGATGAGCCGCGTGGACGGGGTGACGCTCGAGGTCTCCACGTACACCGTGCCCGGAAGCACGGCCTACGGCATGGGCGTGGACGGCGACGGGCAGCCCTGGTTTGCGACCTATCAGGCCGGTGCAGGGTCGGACTTCGTCTACCGCTTCGATCCGGTCACCGAGACGTTCGCCTCGGCGGGCGGGATCGGTGGTCGCTACCGCGGGCTCGCGATCGACCGCGAGGACCGGGTGTGGGTCGCGGGCAACTCCCCGTGTCGGCTGGCGGTGTTCGACCGTCTCAACGACAACGTCATCGACGATGCGATCGCGCTGCCGGGCTGCAGCGATCCGGTCGGGGTGACGATCGACCGCGACGGCTTCGTGTGGGTCGTCGACCGCGGTGCGTCCGTCGCGTGGAAGGTCAACCCGGACACCTTCGCCGTCGATGCGACGGTGGCCGGCCTCAACGGGCCGTACACCTACTCGGACTTCTCGGGCTCCGGGCTCGACCTGGTCATCAACCCGCCGGGCTGATCCGCGAGCTCCTCGAGTCCTGCCAGCTGCGCACGCAAAGTCGACACCCAGCGCGCGGTCTGGCGGGCCAGCGTCTGGACCGCGCCGTGAGCGGGCCAGGCTGCCAGGGCCTCGGCGCTGAACTCGGTGGGCACGTCGGCGGCGACCCCGGTGTCCGAGAGTTCCCAGTGCAGGCGCTGCAGCCACCGCTGGGCCCGGACGATGGCCGCCCCGGCGCGGGCGGGGTCGGTGGTCTCGACCACCTTGGTGAGGAACGCGAGGGCATTGTCGGCGGTGTGGACGGCTTCGTCTCGGGCGAAGGCCTGCGTGCTCGGGGACGAGGTCGTGTCGTCGACCGCCGTGGGGGTCTTGCCGGCCAGCGCGGCGCGGAGCCGTCCCAGGTCGCGCTGAAGGTCGTGGCGCATCTGGGCCGACGCGGCGTCGGGACGCCCGCGCCCAGCCAAGGCGAGCGCCAGCGCGTCCGCGTCGGGATCGACCGCCGGTAGCGCGCCCAGCCACCGCTGCACGAACGCGGCCTGCCGCGACCAGCGGGCGCGTTCGAAGGCCCGCAGGTCGCGAGGGTCGGCCCGCTCGCTCATCCCGCCGAGGGGAAGGGCAAGCAGCTCAGCGGGGTCGGGATGTCGGCGACGCCGAAGCTCAGGTCGTCGAGCAGGACCACGGAGTTCCCCGAGCCCGCGTCGGCAACGTCCACGATCCCCGCGGCGCCGGTCTCGTCGAGCAGGCCGTTGCCGTTGGCGGCGCCGTAGATGACGGCGTCGATGGGGACCGTTGCGGCCATGACCGAGGCGGCCGGCACGTCGAACAGGGCGATGCCGTCCGCGGTCGCCCCGGAGTTCTGAATGTTCGGGGTGAAGGTGGCCGTCTGATCAAAGGCAGGGGCGCCCGGGAAGCCGCCGTCTGCATCGCCGTTGGGTCCACCGACCAAGAAGCATGCTCCGGGGTCGATCGTGCCCGCCAGCTGCAGCGTGCCGTAGGTGTAGTCGTTGCCACCCCAGCCCAGCGCGTAGCCGGAGAGGTCGATGGTGGCCGGGGACCCGTTGTACAGCTTGACCCACTCGAAGCCGCCGTCTTCGCCGGGCGGGTTGTAGTAGGCCTCCGCGATCACGAAGCCGATCGGCGGCGTGTCGACCACGCTGACGGCGGCGATGGACACGGCGCCGGCGATGTCGGCGGTGATGGTCTCGTCTCCGACGGTGTTCCCCGCGGTCACCGCGAAGCTGGCCGAGAAGGCGTCTTGGGGGACGGTGACGGTCGCGGGGACCGTCGCGAAGGCCCCCGGCGTCGCCGAGAGGGCGACCACCTGGCCACCGGTCGGCGCCGGCAGGTCCAAGGACACCGTCAGGGTACCCACCGCGCTCAGCGTCAGGTCCAGGGTACTCGGGGACAGGGTCGGGATGCGGACGTCCGCGTCCGAGTAGGCCTGAATCGTCGCATCCAGCGACGCGTCATCGAGGGTCGCGGTGACCAAGGCCACGCCGCTGGAGACACCGGTCAGCGACAGATCGACGCTGTCGTCGCCGGTCGGAATGGTGATCGAGGCGGGTCCCATGACGATTCCGGCGTCCTCGTAGGTGAGCGCGACCACGGTGTCGACGGCAGCGGTCGTCGTCAGCTGGATGGTCAGCCCTGGCAGGGGGACGCCCGTGGTCCCCACTTCGATGAAGGCGTCGGGGCCAAAGGCCGCCAGCGTCACCGGCAGGTCCGAGGCGTCGCGCGGCTCGAGCTTGGTGTACCCGTTGGCCCAGCGGGCGATGCCCGAGAGCTGGGGGTAGCTCTGGGAGACCGTCGGGAACGGGTCGATGAGGAAGAACAAGTCGTTGACCCGCAGGCCGCCGAGGACCTCGAACTCCTGGGTCGGCGCCGCATCGCCCGCGCCCGGGGGCGGGGCGATGTCCGTGACCTCGAGGTCGGCGACCGTCACCAGGGCCGCCTCGAGCTCTTCTTGCCGGGTGCCGCCCTCGACGATGTCGGCGACGGTGGCCGGCTCGGGGTCGGGCAGGTCGTTGTCGGAGGACTCGATCGTCACGGTGCCGCCGGCGACCAGCTGGGTCTGTCCGAAGAAGTCTTGCACGGTACCGCTGACGGTCACGCGGTCGCCTTGGGCCACGGCAAAGTCGCCGCCGACGTAGACGAACACGGCGCTGAAGTCGACGTCTGCGTAGTCGTCGTCGTCGGGGTGGGCCTGCAAGAAGAAGCCGTAGCCGGGGGAGGCGGCCGTGACGACCTTGTCCTCGAGCAGCACTGCGCCGCCCTCGGCGATGGTGCCGTCCTTGACCTCATAGATGCTGGCCGGGCAGGCACCGCCGCCGGGGTTGGGGACGTCGGGGCAGGCGTCGCAAGCGTCGCCGGTGCCGTCCTCGTCCGCGTCCTCCTGGTTGGGGTTGGCGTCCACCGGGCAGTTGTCTTCGGTCACGCCGATCCCATCGCCGTCCGCGTCGAGGGGGTCGGGCACCTCGCAGTCGTTCGAGGACTCGAGCGGACACAGGTCGCAGGCGTCTCCGATGTCGTCTTGGTCTTCATCCGCCTGCATGCCGCCGTCCATGGGCCGGATCGGGTTGAAGATCGAAGGGCAGTTGTCGTCTTCGTTGGCGACGCCATCGCCGTCGGCATCGACGCCGATGCGGGCGGGGAACTCCATGGGCCGGGACGGGTTGCAGCTGGGCTCCCCGGTCGGGTTGCCGCATGCGAACAGCTCGTAGCTCTCGGGGTGCACCGCGGCGGTGATCTGGGCGAGCGTGAGTCCGGTGTCCCGCTGCACGCACACGCGCTTGTCCTGCGCGCACATCGTCAGGGTTTCGCAGCCGTCGATCTCCGCGGCGGGGACCAACGCCTCGACCACCTCCGGCGCGCCGAACAGCGGCGTGCCCGCGCGCATCACGAGCTGGACGTCGCTGGGCTCACCCTCGATGATCGCCCGGTACCCGGCGTTCTCACTGCCGTCGAAAATGGCGACGTCGGCGATGTAGCCCGGCGCGAGCAGGCCAATCTGGCTGCCGGCGCCTTGGGAGGCGGCGGCCCAATACGTCGACATCATCCACAGCTCGAAGTCCGAGAAGATGCCGTCGAGGTGATTGTCGTTGAGGTGGGCAGCGCACCGCAGCTCGCGCATCACGTTCATCGATCCCGAGGCCGACCAGTCGGTCCCCAAGGCGATGCCGACCCCCTGGTGGTGGTAGGTCGCGACGTCGGCGGTGATGCCGTAGAGGTCGATGTTCGAGCGCGGCGACCACACCAGCTTGGCGCCCACATCGGCCATCTCGCGGATGTTGCTCGGCCGGACGCCGATGCCGTGGATGATCGAGGTGTTGGCCTCGATCAGGTCGTTGCCGGGCTGACCGCTGAGGCAGGTGAACTCGTTGTTGGCCTGGTCGTTGATGCCCTCGGCGACGTGCGGCATGTAGACGGAGGCGCTCAGCGCACTCTCGGACTCGATGAAGGGGTAGGCGCAGCCCTGCGCGAGCAGCGTGCCGTCCGAATCGCCCAGCGGGAACGTGGCGTAGTCGACGTCCACACCGCTGAGGCCTTCGGTGTCGCTGCCGCGGTCGAGGTTGCGCAGCAGGCCGGACGCCGAGCCGGAGCCGGAGATGCTGGTGGCCGCGCCGAAGAGCATCCGCAGCTCGCCGTACAGGACGCCTTCGGTCGAGTTGTCCGAGCCGGGGAAGGTGTCGATCTCGGTGGAGGTACCCAGGCCCAGTCGCCACTGGTGGCGGTGATCGTAGCGCTCGGTGCCGTGCCCTTGAGGCTGCGAGAGCGAGAAGGTGATGTGGTCGTGAGGGTTCACCAGGCCCGGCGAGACGACGCCATCGGCGCAGTCGAGGACCGTCGCCTCCGCGGGCGCTTCGTCGGCGCAGTCGCAGCCCACGCAGGTGATGCGACCGTCTTCGATGACCATCGCGCCGGTCTCGTAGATCGTCTGGCCGGCCAGAATCGTGCCGCGAATGAGCGTGGCATTCGACGTGCCTGCGGTCGCGCCACAGACGGCTCCGCCCGGCGCGGCGGGGATGTCGTTGCCGCACTCGACCACCTCGCCCTCGGGCGGTTCGGGCAGGTCGGTGGTGTCGTTGCCCGTGTCGTCGCTGCTGCCCGAGTCCGCCATCCCGGTGGTCGTGCCGTCGGGGTCCGTGCTCGGGCCCATCGTCGTGCCGGTCGGCGTGTCGGTGGTGGGACCGGTGGGGCCACCGCTCGAGGAAGAGGAGGAGTCGCCGGCGTCGGCGTTCGCAGCATCGTCGCCGCAGCCGGCGAGACCCGAGGTCAAGGCAAGGATGGAAGTGCTGATGGCGACGAGGCGACGGAGCATGGGGCGGGGGCCCTCCTGGTGGGCGCAGCCTCTTTGGACTCGCCATGCCTGTCAAGCGGCGCGAGACGCTGTTGCGTGAACGTCACGGGGGTTGGCCGGGTCCTGAGGTGGGCTGCTATCGTCCCGCACTGCCGTGACCACCTTGGAACCCGGGCGCTTGCGCACGCTGACGACCGACGATGGGTCGCCCACCTTGGCGCGGGTCGACACCGGGTGGACCTATCGCTCGGCTCGGGGGGCGCTGGCGGAGGCGAAACACGTCTTCGTCGCCGGCGCGGACATCGGAGGGCGGCGCGAAGCGCGGGTGCTGGAGTTCGGGTTTGGCGTGGGCACCACCTTCGCCGCGCTCGTACACGCCTGCGTCTCGATGGAGCGGCTCGAGGTGCACGCGGTGGACCACGCGCCGGTGCCCTCGGCGCTGCTGCCCTGCTTCGACCCCCGGGCGCACGCGCTGGCGGTGACCGCCACCGAGGCCGGCCACGCCCGTGATGGGTCGGTGTCTCTGACCCTGCACGTCGGGGAGTTCGCGGACTTCGTCGCCGATGATCCCTTCGATGCGGTGTTCCTCGACCCGTTCGGGCCCGGGGACGAACCGGCAAGCTGGGCGCCGGCGGTGATGGACGCCGCGGTGGCAGCACTCGCGCCGCACGGCCGTCTGGTGACCTACAGCGCCGCGGGCTGGATTCGGCGCAACCTCGCCGAGGCCGGCCTGTTCGTCGCGACGGTGCCGGGCCTGGCGGGGGGCAAGCGCGAGTTCACGATCGCCTCCCGGAGCCGGGCGCGGCTGGGCGAGGTCAAGGTTCGCAATGCGCCGCCCTGATTCCCCCGATGTCGTCGTGATCGGGGGCGGCCTGGCGGGGGTCCTTGCGGCCGAGGTCCTGCAGGGGTCGGGCGCGCAGGTGCGGGTGCTCGATGCCGCACATCGTCGCGCCTCGGATGCCCCCTGTGCGATCGTGCATCCGTTCGTCGGAGGCTCGTTCTTGCCGCGCCCGCACGTGGAGGAGGCGTGGCTGGCGGCGCGAGCGTGGTTCGGGGCGCGGCCCTCGTTCGTCCGGTGGGAGATCGTTCGCCGCCATCTGCCCGATACGAGGGCCGGTGAGCGCCTGCTGCGTTCGTGGCCTCAGGTCGAGCCGCTCGCGCGCCGTCTGTTCGAGCACGTGGTGCCGCCGACGGCCGCGCGTCTGGTCGAGTACGGCCCGGTGCTCGCGGTGGATCTGCAGCGACTTCTCGCCTCCGAGCGCGCGACGCAGTCCGAGCGCGGCATCGACTGGTACGGCGGCCGGGTCACCGGCCTCGAGCTGCGGGGATCGGGATGGGTCGTGCACCTGGACGGGGGCGGCCGCTGGTCGACGTCACGGGTCGTGGTGGCGGCGGGATCCGGCGCACGCCACCTCCTGCGGGCTCACGCGGACGTCTCGGCGCTCGCGCGGGCCGAAGGATCGCTGGCGTGGGCGGAAGGGGCCCTTGCCGGACCCTTCCGGATCCACGGAGGTCACGCCAGCGCAGGCCCGACCCGCATGGCGTGGGGCGCGACCTATCGCATGCTCGAGGGCGACCCCCGCGATCCCGACGCCGCGATGCTCGACATCGACGCGCGGCTGCGGGCGGTGGAGACACCGCTGCCTGCGCTCCGGGATGCGCATCGGTGGACCGCGACGCGGCTGGTCGACACCCGGACGCGCACGCCGTGGGTGCGCGAGCTGGCCCCGGGGCTGTGGTCGATGTGCGCCTTCGGCAGCCAGGGCTGTCTGTGGGGGCCATGGTCGGCCCAGCGGCTGGTGGCCCGCGCGACCTGAGGGTGGTGGCCGGTGGCCGGTGGCCAACCGCCGCGTCCGACCGGCGGGCCACGGCGTCGCGGGCGTCCCGAGCATGAGGCGGTTCTCGGTTGGCCCGGGGTTTGCTCATTGCGCCGCCATGGTCGTCGCGCTCGTTCAAGCCCGCCTCGAAACCGCCGCCGTGCTCGGCGCAGGCCCACCCGCGGCGTCGCTGTGGCAGCGTCTGCGCCGCTGGCTTCCCTGGACGGTGGCCGCGGTGCTTCGGGCACGCGGCGTGGTGTGGCTGGGGCGGGTGCCGTCGGTGAAGGCCGCCACCGTGTCCATGGAGCGGGCGTGGGCGCCCCTGCGACGTCGTTTGGGGTGGCCACGGCTCGAACTCGACGCACGGGAGGTCTGCGCCGCGTCGGTGGGCCGCCTCGCGCGGAAGGTTCATGGGGTGCCCGCCGGCTGCGACGTGCCGCGCGGCGGTCAGCCTCTGCCCGGGTGGTCCACCGCCCGCGACCTGCTCGGCGGGGTGGTCGATCCGTGGGTCGATCCACGGCTGCACCGGCGGCTGACCTGGGGGGAGGGGGGCCTGTGGACGCCGCTGCCGCTCCCCGACCCGGCCACCTCGTCGCTCTCGTCGCTCTCGTCCCTCTCGTCGTGGTGGTCGGACGCCGCGCGGGCGGCCCTGCGGGCGCCGTGGCTGCACACGACCGCACCCACCGTCGATGGCCTGCTGCGGGCCATCGCGGCTCGGCTGCACGGCGGTCCGGCGGGTCTGGTCCCCCCACGATGGGTCGACGCGGCGCTGCGCTGCGCGCTCGATCCCCGGCTGCGGGGATTTCCGCAGCCGCCCCTGCCTCGGAGTCCGGGGGCAGACCCAGCGGTCCTGCGCCCGCTGCAGGCCGCTGCGCGCCCCGGAGGTCGCCCGTGAGCGGCGCGTGTCCTTGCAATGCGGCGTCTCAGGTGGCATTTCGGCGTCCCGCGCTTCAGCGCAGGAGGCAGCACCCATGGAACCACTCGGATTTGGCGCTCGACTCTGGCTCGCGTTCATTCTTCCTTGGCAGGTGCTCTTCGACGGGGTCTTCGCGGCCCGCGTCCAGGCCGCACAGTCCGCCGTCCCCGAGGCCGCTCTGGCCCCGGCGCGCGAGGTCGAGGAGCGCGCGGCCGAGCGCGACCTTTCGCCCGCCCTACAGCTGCTCGCGATCCTGCAGCGCGAGGGGCGGTTCGTCGACTTCGTGCAAGAAGACCTCTCGGGCGCCTCGGATGCCGATATCGGCGCCGCCGCCCGCGTGGTGCACGAGGGGTGCCGCAAGGGCCTGGCCGACTTCGTCGAGTTCGAGCCCGTGCGGACCGAGGGCGAAGGCGCCAAGCTCGAGCTGCCCGAGGGCTACGATGCCGTTCGGCACCGCGTCACCGGCAACGTCAAGGGTGAGCCGCCGTACGCTGGCACGCTGGCCCATCACGGCTGGCAGGCGTCCCGCTTCTCCCTGCCCAAGCTCGGCGAGGCCCATGATCCCATGGTCGTTGCCCCTGCCGAGGTCGAGCTGTGAGTCGGTTCGCCGTCGGCATCGATCTGGGCACCACGCACTGCGCGCTGGCCCAGGCCGATGCGCAGGGCCAGGAGGCTCCCGTCGCCCTCGAGATCCCGCAGGTGCTCGCGCCCGCGGAGGTGGACGCGCGCCCGCTGCTGCCCTCGTTCCTGTTCTTTCCTGCGGCCTCGCAGTTCGCCAAGGACGCCCTGGGTCTGCCCTGGTACCCCAGCGCCCGGGATGTGGTCGGCGGCTTCGCCCGGGCCCAGGGCGCGTCCACACCGGGTCGACTCGTCGCCTCCGCCAAGAGCTGGCTGTCGCATTCGGGCGTCGATCGCCGCGCCGAGATCCTGCCGCCGCCCGACCATCAGGAGGACGAGGCGGTCGACGACGACATCCCGCGCGTCTCTCCGCTGCAGGCGTCGGCGCGCTACCTCGCGCATCTGCGGGCCGCTTGGGACGAGGCGCACCCCGACGACCCGCTCGAGGAGCAGGACGTCGTGCTCACGGTGCCCGCTTCGTTCGACGCCGTCGCCCGCGAACTCACCCTCGAGGCGGCGCAGCTCGCCGGCTTCGAGGATGCACCCGTGCTGCTCGAGGAGCCCCAAGCGGCGCTGTACGACTGGGTTGCGCAGCGCGGCGACGCGTGGCGAGGCGACGTGTCGGTGGGGGACATCATCCTCGTCGTCGACATCGGGGGCGGGACCACCGACTTCTCGCTCATCGAGGTTTGCGACGACGAGGGCAACCTCGCGCTCGAGCGGATCGCCGTGGGCGACCACATCCTGCTGGGAGGCGACAACATGGACCTGGCGCTCGCGTACATGGTGCAAGCTCGCCTCGAGGACGAGGGCTCGTCGCTCGACGACTGGCAGCTGCGCGCCCTCGTGCACGCGGCGCGGGGCGCCAAGGAGACCCTGCTGCAAGGGGAACAGGACGAGGTGCCGCTGTCGATTCCCAGCCGTGGCAGCAAGCTGGTCGGCGGCACGCTGCGCGCGTCGTTGTCCAAGGCCCGACGTCGACGCCATGGTGCTCGAGGGCTTCTTTCCGCTGGTCGAGGCGGCGTCGGCACCCGAGCAGGCCCAGCGTGCCGGCTTGACGACGCTGGGGCTGCCCTACGCGGCCGATGCCGCCGTGACGCGGCACCTGGCCGCGTTCCTGCGCCGCGCCCGGCAGACGCTGCCGGCGGGCCACAGCTTCGTGCACCCGACCGCGGTGCTGTTCAACGGCGGCGTGACGCGCTCGCCCTCGGTTCGCGCCAAGATCCTCGAGGTGCTCGGCGCATGGGTGCAGGCCGAGGCCGGGCAGGCGCCGGTGGTCCTCCAGGGCGTGCATCCCGAGCTGGCCGTGGCGCGCGGGGCCGCCTACTACGCCCGGGCGCGCCGCAGCGGCGGTCTGCGGATCCGCGGGGGCCTCTCCCAGTCCTACTACATCGGGATCGAGCGGGCCGAGCTCGCGGTCCCTGGCGTGCCTGCGCGAATGGACGCGGTCTGCGTGGCGCCGCAGGGGCTCGAGGAGGGCAGCGAGGTCGAGCTGTCCCGCAGCTTCGGCCTGGTGCTGGGCGAGCCGGTCTCGTTCCGCTTCTTCGGGTCCGCGACCCGCCGCGACGAGGTCGGTGCGAAGGCGCGGCTGACCGAGGTCAGCGAGCTCGCGCCGATTTCGACCGAGCTGCCGGGCGAGCCGGGCACCGTCGTCGAGGTCCGGCTGCGGGCGCGGGCCACCGAGGTTGGCACGCTCGACGTGGCCGCCGTGCCCCTGGATCCCGACGCGGTCGGCGTGCCTCGTTGGAACCTCACCTTCGACGTCCGAGGGAAGGACGCGCGATGACGGCCGGCAGCGCCTCGCCGGCGCGCTTCGTCGTCGGCATCGATCTGGGCACCACCCACTGCGCGCTCGCGGCGTCTGCGCTGGCGGCGCCCAAGGTGTTCTTGATGGACATCCCGCAGTTGGTGGCTCCCGGGGAAACCGCCGACCGGTCGTTGTTCCCCTCGTTCATGTATCTGCCCGCGCCCGGCGAGCTCAGCGAGGACGATCGCCGACTTCCGTGGGGCACCTCCGAGCGGGTGGTGGGGGAGTTCGCCCGCCGCCTGGGGGCCAAGGTTCCCTCGCGGTTGGTCGCCTCGGCCAAGAGCTGGGTGTGCCACGGAGGGGTCAACCGCCGCGCGCCGATCCTGCCGTGGAACTCTCCGGACGATGAGCCGCACGTCTCGCCCTACGAGGCCCAGGTCGCCTATTTGGACCACCTTCGTCAGGTGTGGGCGCATCGCTATCCCGATGCGCCGCTGGCCGACCAGGATGTCGTGGTCACCGTCCCCGCGTCCTTCGACGAGGGTGCGCGCGAGCTCACCACCGCGGCCGCGGCCGAGGCCGGCTTGGGGGAGGTGCGACTCATCGAGGAGCCGCAGGCCGCCTTCTACGACTTCCTCGGGGCCCACGCGGCCGATCTCGAGGATCAGCTCGGCGACGCCAAGCTGATCCTCGTCGTGGACGTGGGCGGGGGCACGACCGACCTCACCCTCGTCCGCGTGCGCCCGGCCGGTGACCGCGACGCCGGCGACAACCGCTTGGAGCGCGTGGCGGTCGGTGGCCACCTCATGCTCGGCGGCGACAACATGGACGCCGCGCTCGCCGTGTTCGCGCTGGAGAAGGCCGGCATCGAGCGGCCCGGCGACGCCACGATCTGGTCGGCGATCGTGCAGTCGGCCCGGGCTGCGAAGGAGCGCCTCCTGGCGGCGGACGGACCCGAGCAGGCGGTCATCTCCTACCAGGGCCGAGGTTCGCGGCTGCTCGCCAACACCAAGAGCATCAGCGTCACCAAGGCCGAGGTCCAGCAGGTGCTGCTCGACGGGTTCTTGCCGCGCTCGGGCCCGGACGAGGTCGCGCAGCGGGCCTCCCGCGCGGGCCTCACCACCTTGGGCCTGCCCTTCGCCTCCGACGCGGCGATCTCGCGCCACGTGTGCAGCTTCTTGCGCCGCCACGTGGAGGCGGCAGGGGAGGCCGGCGCGACGGTGGTCGAAGGCCTGCCCCGCCCCGACCTCGTGTTGCTCAACGGGGGCGTCTTCAACGGACACGCGCTCATCGAGCGGTTGCGCGAGGTCTTCGACGGGTGGTTCGGGCCGGCAGCGGTGCGGTTCCTGGACCACACGTCCCTCGACACGGCGGTGGCCCGAGGCGCGGTCGTCTACGGCCTGTCCCGCCGCGGGGTGGGGGAGGGCATCGGTGGCGGCACTGCCCGCGCCTACTACATCGGCGTCGAGGGCGACGACGGCCGTCGCCAGGCGCTGTGCGTCGCACCCAAGGGGATGGACGACGGCACGTCGATCACGGTGCCGGACCGCGTCTTCGTGCTGCGTCTGGATGCCCCCGTCGCGTTCCCGCTGTACGTCTACACCGGCGACCGCTCCGACGCGGCCGGAGCCGTGCTCGAGCCCGACGACGAGCTCGATTCGCTGCCCGCGCTCGAGACGGTGCTGCGCGACCGAGGCCGAGCGGACAGCGACGTCCCGGTCACGGTGTCGGCGGCGATGACCGAGACCGGCGCGCTGGAGATCTTCTTGGCGACCGTCGAGCTCCCGCCGCGCAAGTGGAAGCTCGAGTTCGTCTTGGGTCGCGAGTCGATGTCCGAAGCCAAGGCCCGAGCGGCCCAGGCGACGCTCGATGCGGAGCCCGCCCATCCGAAGATCGGCGAGGCCGCGGCCGCCGTGGCCAAGGCCCTCGGGGGGGACGACCCCAAGCTCGCGCGCGGACTTCGACGCGCGGTCGAGAAGGCGATCGGGTCGCGGGGACAGTGGTCGGCCGCGACGTGCCGGGCGCTGTGGGAGGTGTGCGTGGAGTACGAGCCCCGGCGCGGCGCGTCGGACCAACACGAGCTGAGCTGGTTGGGGCTCGCCGGCTGGGCGCTGCGGCCCGGATACGGCGCTCCCGAGGACCAGCGGCGCATCGACACGCTGTGGGGGCTGCGCGAGCGGGGCCTGCATCGCGCGACCAAGGCCACCTGGCCCCAGTGGTGGATCTTGTGGCGCCGGGTCGCTGCGGGCCTCGACGGGGCGCGCCAGCAGGCGCTCTTCGACGAGCTCGCGCCGTGGCTGTGGCGCGAGGGATCCGCCTCCGCGGCGGGCCCGCACAAGCACGGCCCTGTCGAGATGATGCAGCTGCTCGCAGGGTTGGAGCGGGTCGGTCGCGAGGCCAAGGAGCGCAGCGGTGATCTGCTGCTCGCGCGCGCGCCGAAGATCGGATCGTACGCCCCGTTGGGTCGCGTGGGGGCGCGCGCCCTCGTGCGGGCGGAGCCGGAGGCCGTCGTCGATGCCGTGGTTGCGGACCGGTGGGTCGAGGCGCTTTTGGCCCTGGACTGGGATCAGGCCGAGGGAGCGGCGTTCGCTGCCGCATCGCTCGGGCGGCTCACCGGTGATGCGAGGCGGGACCTCTCGCCGCAGCGGCGCACCCTGATCGCCCAGCGGCTCACCGCCGCGAAGGCGCCGGCGAGCTGGATAGACATGGTGTTGCGGGGTGCAGACATGGCAGCCTCGGACATGAAGCGCGTGTTCGGCGAAGGGCTCCCGGTGGGCCTGAAGCTCTGAGACGCCCAGGTCCTCCATGACCACTCACGCCCGCCAGTTCTCGACCCCCGCCCGCAGCCAGCCGTGGTGGTACGCCGCCCTGTGCTGGCTGACGCACCCGCTTCCCTCGGGCAGCTTCGAGGCCTCGGCGTGGATCGAGCGTGCGGTCGACGCGGTCGGACAGACGCCCGCGCCGGACGTTCGGGACGCCTTCGAAGCGCTGGTGTCGTCGCTGCAGGGCGACGCCAGGCTGGGCGCGATCGGACGCATCGCGGCGCGAGACGACTGCGTCCGCAAACTGCTCGAGCATCTCCGGGCGCGGGCGCGACAACCCCAGACCGTCCAAGCACCGGACCAGATGCCGCAGCCCGTGTACGTCCTGGGCTGGATGCGTTCGGGGACGACCGCCCTGCATCGGCTGCTCGCCGCGGACCCCGACACGTGGACACCCAAGCATCACGAGACGATGTTTCCGGTGCCGCCGGAGGGTCGGGACGACCGTCCGGAGCGGACGGCGGCGGTGCTCGCCGAGCTGAGCCGCGTCTCGCCCGGGTATCAGGCGATCCACCCCATGCAGCCCGACAATCCCGAAGAGTGCGTCAACCTCTTCACGCACGCCTTCCGGACCCCCCAGTTCGCCGTGCAGTACCGGGTTCCGAGCTACCTGCGGTGGCTGGAGGCCCAAGACCCGGCGCTGGCTTACGGCCGCTACGTGCACGAGCTGGGCATCCTCCGCCACGGCCGAGGCGGGGGTGCGCGCATGCTGCTCAAGGACCCCACCCACATGGGGTACCTGCCCGCGCTCACCGCGGTGTTTCCTGCGGCCAAGTTCATCTTCATCCACCGCGACCCGGTCGACGTCTTCAGCTCGATGAGCAGCATGTACGCGCACACGCGGGCCATCTTCAGCCGCGACGTCGACCCGATGTCGATCGGTCCCGAACTCTTCGACACCCCGCTGCTGCAGGCCCATGCCGATGGTCTGGCCTTCTGTGACGGCCTCGAGCCGGGCCGGGTCGCGCACGTGCGTCACGAGGACGTGCGCAGGGACCCACTCGCGGCGGCGCGTGGGATCTACGACGCGCTGGGGCTGGCGTGGACCGAGGTGACCGAGGCGGCGCTGCGTCGACACGCCGCGAAGCCCCGGCCAGACCATCGGCACGACCACGATCCGGCGGCGTTCGGGCTCGATCCCGACGCCATGCGCGAGCGCCTCGGCGGCTACCGCGACCGCTTCGGGCTCTAGGGACCGTCGGCCCGTCGCCAGCGGGCGCGGGGCTCCATCATCGGCAGGGACCGCTGCTCGTTCGCACGGCGGTCGAGCTCCGGGTGCTCGCGCCGTGCGCGCTCGATGGCCGTCTGGTCCGAGGAGGCGGGCCGCACGCGAGCCCAGGCCTCTTCGTGCGCCGCCGCAGCGACTGCGTCGCCGGCCGCCGAGCGGATGCGCATCAGCATCGCGTGGGCCGAGACGTTCTCCGGGTCGATCTCGAGCACGCGCTCCAGGCGGGCCGCCGCCTCCGCGTCGCGCTCGAGCTTGAAGAGCGCGCGGGCCTCCATGACCAACAGCGCGCGGTCTTCGGGAAAGGCCGCGCGCGCAACGTGAAGGGCTTGCAGGGCCGCCCGGTGGTCCCCCTGCGCGGCCCGAACCTCCGCGAGCAGCCACGCCGCGGTCGGATGGCCGGGCTGCAGGCCGTCGGCGGCCCGAACGAACCCGAGCGCGTCCTCGAGCGCGCCGTCGGCCAGCGCAGCGCGGGCGAGGTCCAGCGGTGGCCCGGGGTCCTCGGGCATGCGGATGGCCGCCGCGCTCGCAGCCTGGCGCGCCAGGGCGGTGTCCCCCCGAAGCAGGTGCCCGATGCCGAGGTTGCGCAGCCGCGGCCCGGTGTCGGGACCCGGCTCGACCGTTGCCGCGTCCCCCGGCCGCAGCGACAGGCTCGCGCGCGCGAGCTCGGTGACGGGCATCGCCGGCGCGTCCGAGCCGAGGGCGAACTCGACGTAGTGGCGGTCGAAGGTTCGATGAAGCACCCGCACCTGCAGCGTGGACGCCTGCCGCGGCGCCTCGAAGGCGAGCCGCACCACATCGCTCGCCCCGAGCATGATGCGTCGAGCGGCGAGCACGACCGCGGCCCGCTCGACGTCGTGGACCCGGACCACGTCTCCATCGGCGTCGAGCAGCACCGCGTTCCAGCGGTGCGCGTCGGGGTCCAGATGCCCCCGGGCGTCGACCCATCCGCTGGTCCGGGCGATGGTCCCGTCGCTGCGCGTCAGCG
Organism: uncultured bacterium; assembly: GCA_963761755.1. Lineage (GTDB taxonomy): Bacteria > Myxococcota_A > Polyangia > Nannocystales > Nannocystaceae > CAJXVA01. The sequence goes on along the minus strand of CAVXIC010000007.1, from coordinate 568,487 downwards.
TCGCCTCGAGCCAGACTTCGCGAACGTCGGCGATCCCCCCGGGGAACAGGTGCCCGGAGCCCACGTTTCGCACGACGACCTCGACGGTCGTCGCCGCGCCCGGTGGGATCGCGACCGGGCCCGACGGCGCGAGCACCCGGACATCTCCGTCGTCTGCGACGGTCTGCACGGCGCCGATGTCGACGACGAGGATGCCGCCGAGGAACGCGGCGCTGCGCTGCGCCCACGCGCGGTCGCCCAGGACGGTCGGCAGCGCGGTGTTGGAACCTGGGAAGGCATGGTCGGCCACGGTGCCCTCCCGCGCCGCAGGGTCGTCGCTGGCGATGCGCGGCATGTGGCAGTCCTGGCAGCGCTTCTGGACCGGGGCGGGGGGAAAGAAGGTGCGGGCCGAGTGCCCGCCGGCTCCGCTGTCGAACCACGGGTCGTACTCGTTTTGACCCGCCAGCCAGTGTTCCCCGTTGAGGGCTGCGGGGATGTGGGCCTTGTGGCACGGCAGGCACATCTGGGGGCTGCGCAGGTGCTCGGGTGCCAGACTCGCCTTGTGCTGCGCGGGCTTGCTGCGAATCATCCGAGCGCCCAGCTCGCGCTGCTGGGGATCGTCGCTGCCGAAGCCGGGGTAGTGCTCGACCGGCGCGATGCGGTAGCTGCCGTTGCCGACGCGGCTGGGAATCGCCTCGATCGCGTGGCACGCCAAGCACGTGATGCCCGCGTCCGCGTCTGGACTCTGCGGGGTGGGGTGAACGTCCATACGCCCGGTCAGCACCAGCAGAGGATCGTGGCAGCCCCCGCAGAACTTCATCTGGTCCGGGGTTCGGTGCGCCTGCCCGACCTTCAGCGAGGCCGCGTAGAACGGATCTCCGAGCGAGCTGTGGCGGTGTGCGGAGGACTGCCAGCGCGCCGCGATGCCCCCGTGGCACTGTGCGCAATACGCCGGGTCGGCGAGGTCGGCCGGCGAGAGCACGTGGCCATCTCGCGTCTGTGCGTTGGTCAGTCCGGCGTTCAGCGGCATTGCGCCGGGGCGGAGGAGGCCTTCGCGCGCAGGCAGCGAAACCTGCGCGACCCAGATGGCGGCCACGAGCGACACGGTGCCCACCGCGGCGATCCGCTCGCCACGCAGCGCCGGGGTCACCCGCGCGCGGACGCGGTGCAGGAGATACGTCGCGATGGCGAGCGCGAACGCGCCCTCGTGCAGCAGGAGCAGGCCCCGCGCACCGCGGCCGCGATGCATCCACCACCCGGCGGCACCGGCCACGCATCCGACCGAGGCGATCGTCGCGACCAGCACGCCGATCCGGCGCGCCGCGACGTTGCGATGCCGACGATGGAGCCGGACGTGCACGGCGACGAAGGGCACCAGCAGGACCGTCAGCGTCCAGCCGAGCCCGACGTGGACCTGCAGCATCGGACCCACGAGTCCCCGCGCTGCGTCGCTGGTGGCCAAGAAGGTGCTGTTGGCCACCAGCAGCACCGCGACACCGGCGAGCAGCCAGCCGACCGCGCGTTGCAGCCTCTGGAGCCGGGCACCCCTCACGGCGCCCGGACTCCGGCGCCGGGCGTATAGGTCTGGGGTTCTCCGCCCTGTCGAACGTGGACATGGACGTCGACCGCGGGGAGCACCACCTGTTGGACCGCGCCGTCTGGCCAGCGAATCGCGACGCTGGGCACGGCGGCGCTCGAGCCCAGGCCGAAGTGCACGCGCCGGTCGGAGACCGAGAGGTAGGAACTCGCGCCGCGGACCTCGCGTCGCTGCGTGACGTTGGCGTGCTCGACGGTCACCACCGCGCCGATCGCCGAGCGGTTGGAGGTGGTGCCCTCGAGCCACAGACTGATCCAATGACCGCGCCGGGGGGTGGTGTTGCGGGCGACCTGCACCGCGCCATCGTTGTCGACGACGACGTAGTCCACGCCGCCGTCGCCGTCGATGTCTCCGACGGCCAGACCCCGACTGACCCCAGCCTTGGCCAGCGCCGAGCCGGCGGTCGCGGAGACGTCCTCGAACCTGCCCGGTCCGACCCTGGCGTACAGCGAGTTGAGCTGGGCGAAGGTCACGGACTCTCGGAAGGTGTCGATGTTGTCGTTGATGTGCCCGTTGGCGACGAGCAGGTCCTCGTCACCATCGTTGTCCGCGTCGAGCCAGTCGATGCCGAACGACAGGCGCGCACGAGAGCTCGCGCCGATGCCCGCCGCATCGGATCGCTCTCGGTACAATCCGTTGGGCTCCAGCGCGTACAGGCTCGTCGGCTCGGACTGGAAGTTGGTGATCGCGATGTCCCAGCCGGGCACGTCGTCGGTCTCGCTGATGGCGACGCCCATGGTCGACTCCTCGCGCCCGAGCTCGGAGTAGGCGACGCCCGCGGACACCGCCCGCTCCTCGAACGTGCCGTCTCCTCGGCCGCGCAAGAGCAGGTTCTGCGAGATGTCGCTGCCGACGAACACGTCGGTGTCCCCATCGTCGTCCAGGTCTCCGGTCGCGACGGCCAGGCCCTTCGTCGCGACCATGCCCGCCGCCTGCGACACCTCGACGAAGGTCCCGCCGTCGTTGCGGAAGAGGCGGTCGGTCTGCGCCTCGTACATGGCTGGGGTGCAGTAGATGTGGATGCTGCGGAACCAGCACTTGATCGCATCGCGCAAGGTGTACTCGACGTACCGGACGACGTAGAGGTCGAGATCGCCGTCGGCGTCCGCATCGAGGAACGCGGCGCTGGTCGACCATCCCTGCGGCTCCAAACCCCACTGCGCGGTGGCATCGACGAAGCGCGTCCCGCCCTCGCCCAGCAGCAGCCGGTCGGTGGCGTCGTAGGAGGTGAGGTAGAGGTCGACCCACCCATCGCCGTTGACGTCGCCGGCGGCCACGCCCATGCCGTAGCCGGTGTGGGTGAGACCCCATGCCTGCGTCACGTCGCGAAAGCCGCCCTTGCCATCGCCCAGGAGCAGCCGGGGTCCGGTTTCGGCGGGCGCGTCGTCGGTCAGGCTCCCGGAGTCGATCATCAAGATGTCGAGTGCGCCGTCGCGATCGACGTCGAGCAGGGACACCGACCCGCCCATGATCTCCGGCAGCCATCGGTCGGGGTGACGCCCGGCGTGGTGGCGCACGGAGACAGACCACGCATCGGTGACGTCCTCGAAGCGCGGCGAGGAGGGCTCAGGCGCGGCCGGGACGTGCGCCGCTGGGGCAGCGCCGCCGGCTGGGTCCTCGTGCCCCTCGAACAGACTCTTGGGGGGCGCCTCCCGTGCCTGGGTGTCGGCAGCGGGACGGGGACAGCCGGACGCGAGGCTCGCCGCGGCGAGCAGGACCGGCAGGCGGACGGTGGTGGTCATGGGGAACTCTCTTCGCTCAGCGCTCGAGCGCGCGCGCGATCGCTGGCGGCGTCGTCGGTCCGCCCGGCCTCGTCACGGACGCTCGCGCGAATCTCGAGCAGCTGGATCCGGACCTTGGGCGGCGCGTCGGGCCACATCGCATCGAACACGCGCTCGACCTCGACGACGTCGCCGGACTTCGCGGCAGCGTTGAGGGTGCTTCCGCGAGCCGCCAAGCGCATGCTGGCTCGCTCGAGCTGCTCCCGCGCCGCGTGGGACTGCAGCGCCCGGGCGGACGCATGGGCCGCATCGTCGGGCCGGCCCGCGGCTTGGTAGGCGCGGGCCAGGGCGGACCACAGCGAAGGGGAGTCGGGGACGGCGTGCGTGCCCGCTTCGAGCTCGGCCGTCGCGCCAACCACGTCGCCGGCGTGGAGCTTGACCAGCCCAATCAACAGCCATGCGTCGGGGCGGTCCGTCGGGGCCTGGGCGCGCGCAGACTCCAGCAGCCCGCCGGCCTCCTGGGCGCGACCGGCGTGGAAGAGCGCAAAACCGGCCAGCCACGCGGCCTTGGACGTGGGCCCCTCGGACGCGGCGAGCGGTTCGAGCACGTCGGCCGCCTCGGCGTACCGGGTCGCCCGAATCCAGGCGGCGCCCAGGCGCAGCCGCTCGTGCACGGAGGCATTCGGCGGCAGCGTGCGCGCGAGCAGCTCGGCGGCCGCGCTCAGATCCTCGCAGGCGGCGAGCGCCAGCGCCAGTGCCTCGCGCAGCGGCTCGGGATCGCCGTGAACGCGCTGCAGTGCCCGAAGCTCGCGCGTCGCTTCGGGCACGCACGCGCCGGTCGAGAGCGCGCCGGTGAGCGCAGCCACCCGTGCCGTCGCTTCGGGCGTCAGCGGTGGTGGGTCGTCCTCGCCGGCGGGGTCCGGGGCCGCAGCGCGCGGCTGGGCGCGGGCGCCCGCACAAGGGCGACCCGCGGCCCCAGACTCGCCATGGGGCTCGGCGCGGCAGGCGACGATGGCGAGCGCGACCATGGTGGCGAGTCTGCGCATGCCCCCGAATCTAACCCGCTTCGATCCGCTCCGAGCCGCTCCGAGGGCCGCGAAGCGACGCTCAGTCCTGAATCTCGGCCATCTCACGCCGTAGCCGCACCTTGAGCCGCTCGAACCGCTTTCGAAGCACCGCGGCGGCCTTGGCCGGGTCGGTCTCGTCTTCGCTTCCGAGCACCTGGGCGATGTCTCGCCAGGCCATCTGGCGATCGACCCGAAGGATGAGCAGCGTGCGGTCGTCCGGATCGAGGCGCTCGCGGATGCGCTGCAGGGCGTCCTTCGACTCCGTGCGGAGGTGGATCGCGGTCGTGCTGCGGACGTCTGCGGCCAGGCGGGACGCGTGCGTGTCTCGCAGGCCCTCCACGCGCCCTCGGGGGCCAGCCGCCGCGCGGGCGTCCGCGCGCAGCAGGTTGCGCGCGACGACATACGCCCACGTCCGCACGCTGCTCTCCCACCGAAACGCGGGCAGGTGCGTCCACAGCTGCTCGCACAAGCGTGAGAACAGCTCGTCCGCATCGGCGGCGGTGCGGGCGACCGCGTGCAGGTACCCCAGCAGCTCGGGCCCATACCGTCGCAGAGCGGTCGTCGCGGCCTCGTCCATCGCACCGGCATCCCAGTGCGCTCGGACATCGGCCTCGTCGGCGGTCGGACGTGACGGTGGCGGCGACACGTCCCCGACTGTAGAACAAAAAAGGGCCTCGGCGCCGTAGCGTCGAGGCCCAGTGAGCCAGGTAGGGTTCGAACCTACGACCCGCTGATTAAAAGTCAGCTGCTCTGCCAGCTGAGCTACTAGCCCGAAAGAAGTGACCCCACAGGGAATCGAACCCTGGTTTCGAGGATGAAAACCTCGCGTCCTAACCGCTGAACGATGGGGCCGGAGGCTGCCGCGAAAGGGGCAGCCGTTGAAGTGGGGGAGCTTTTACTGGCCCGAGCTTCAAGATGCAAGGGGAAAAATGGGCGGTGTCTGGAAAAGGTGCCAGATGCGGCGAAAACGACCCCAAGAGGACTCGAACCTCTGTTTCCGACTCGAAGAAGCCGGCGTCCTTGGCCGCTAGACGATGGGGTCGAAGGTGGGTGGGGGCGCCGCGCAGGCCCCGTGGACCGTCGCAGACGCCTGGGTGTAGCCGAATCGCGCGGGCACAGCAAGCATCCCCCCTCGCAAACTGGAACGCAAAATGGGAGATCCCGCTCGGAGATCTCCCATTGCTGCGTCCGCGGTCGCGACGCGATTCAGGCGTCGGGGGGCAGGACGATGACGCTGGCCGCGGACTCCTGGAAGGACGGCTTGAGCGCCTCGTACTCGGCGGGCCGGGTGACGAACACCGTCACGAGGGTGTTGTCGTACAGCTTCTTGACCGAGACGTAGAGCTTGGCCGGGGGTGCGCCGCCGGTCGAGGGGTACTCGACCCCAGTGTCGACCTGCGTGGCCGACTCGACGACGTTGTCGCCGCGCGTTCCACCGGTGTACCCGTTCTTGACCAGCATCTCGCTGATCACCTCATCCATGTACGCCGCAGCGTCCTTCTTCTTGTCGTTCTCGAAGACGAACAGGTACATCTTGTCGACGGTCGCGTCACAGGCGCTCACGAAGCCGCCCGAGGCGTAGGTCTGCGCGAACACGGGGCTGTCTTCGACCAGCTCGACGTTGACCGGCGGGCGAATGAGCACCTTGTCGCCGAAGAGCGCGGTCGGAGTGTCGGCGACCTTTGCCTCGCAGGCGGTGGCCGCCGGCTCACCCGAGCCGCCCTCGTCGCCGCCAACGTCGCTGCCGCCGCCAACGTCGCTGCCGCCGCCATCGCCCGAGCCGTCGGAGCCGTCGGTCGTTGCTGCGACGGCACCGTCGCCGCCCGGCGGTTGAGTCGTCCCGTCCGGCTTGTTCTTGTCGCAGCCGCCCACCGAGAGGGGGACGAGCAGTCCAAGGCACAGGACGATGCTGGTGAAGGATCCATTGCGCATCACGGGCATGATTTCGCCGAAGCTATCCCATGCCCGCTGGCCGCGCGCAAGCCCGCAGATGACCCCATGCGGGCGGGTTTTCACGCCGAGGGAGCCGATTCGGGGTGCCAGGTCACCGCTCCGTCCGGCAGGAAGTACATCAGGAACATTCGGCCGCCGTTCACCGTGGGGACGTGTCTGGAGCCCGGAGGCATCAAGACCCAGCCGGGCGGGTGTCCGTCGAAGCGCGCGGCGCCGTCGTCCGCCGTCGCTGGGAACGCGAGCGTCACCTCGCCCTTGGGATGGGTGTGCTCCAGCGCCGCGCCGCGTAGCGCGACGACGTCGATCGACAGTCCGTGCGTCTGCTCGGTTGCCTTGGCCAGCCGACAGAAGCGAGCGTCGGGCGCTCCGCGGTTGCACACCGATCCGTCGGCCACACCGGCTGCAATGGCCGCTCCGAGCGCGGTCACGACCGCACCGCCCGCGGGGAACGCATCCTCGAGGGCTGCGAGCAGCGCGGCCTGGGCGGCGTCATCGGTCGCGGACGCGGGGTCGAGCTCGGCGACCTTGGCCAGCAGGGGAGGGAGCAGATCCATCACGCGTTCGGCGGACATGGCCGGACGCTACCAGGCCCGGGGTCACGGTGCGCGGGGTGGGGTGGTCCAGGCGCGGGCGTCGATGCGGTGGGTCGCGATGGGGCCCTGGCTCGTCTGGGTATCGGCGCCCGGGGTGAGCAGCGCGTCCGTGCGCACCGCGATGCGAAGTGGGGCCGGCTCGACGCTGCTCACCAGGTCCGCCATGCGCGGCGAGCTGGGATCACGGGGGCGCTCGGCGAGCCTTTGCGCGACCGCGCCCGCCCGGCCCGCCGGGGTCAGCGCCAGCGTCGATGCGCCGTAGGCGATGAAGTCGTAGGGAAAGGTCTGCGCACCCGAGGGCTCGACGCCGGCGGACGCGACCGCGCCGTAGGGGCTGGTGCGCAGCGCGGTGCCCCATCCCTGCGCGAGGTTGCGCTGCATCGACTCGAAGTCGCAGGCCGGTGGCCAGGCCCAGATCGACGTTCCGTCGTCGAGGGCGACGTGTACGAGCTGCGCGGGGTCGAAGCCGGCGCGCTCGAGGGTGCTGCGCAGCAAGGGGACCTGCCACGTCCACTGCGCCAGGGCGAAGGCGACGCGAATCGGCAGCTTTCGCTGGGGGTCGCGCGCGCCCTGTTCGAGCCGCACGAGGGCTTCGGGAAGCTCCGGGCTGCGCAGGTCGATCAGCGTCACGGCCTGGGCCGCGGGCGGGACCCAGCTCAGCGTCGCGAACCCGTCGTCACCGACGCACGCCACGGGCGCGGCCGGCTCGGGGGTGGACTCGGCGCGGGTCGGGTGATCGGCGGGCGCGCTCGGCCCGGCCGAGGCACGGCAGCCCATCGCGAGCGCGGCGCAAAGACACAACTGCGTGGGTCTCATCGGCGCTCAGTCCTCCGCGAGCGTCGTCGCGTCGTCGGGGGTCGCTTGCAGTCGTCCGACCACGATCGACCCCTCCACGCCGAAGGCGACCTTCTTGGCCAAGGTGGCGAGCGCGTCGGTCTCCAGCGAGAGGTCGCGCGCCTGCAGCGAGGCGGCCGCGCGGGTGGGGTCCTGCATCGGGGCGAGCTGAACTTCGACCTCCAGACCCTTGCGCTGGAACGGACGGGCCCGGACGGCGTATTGCGCGAGGTCTTGACCGAGGTCCAGGTGCAGCAGAGGGCCCGCGGCGACCGCCTCGAGGAGCGTGCTGGGGTCTTGCTCGAGCACCTGCGCGAGCTCTCGTTCGGCCTGCGAGGCGGGCATGTCTCGACCGGCGGTCAGCGGACTCAGACCCGAGCCGATCTCCTTGACTGGAATGAACGCCACGACGGTGTCGCTGAGCAGCGCGACCTTCCACGGAAACGGACCTTGGGGCGTGTAGACCGTGAACCCCTCGATCTCGGTGCTGCGCATCGAGGCGCGCTGAAGGTAGCCCTCGATGTCGGCGCGTGGCCTGAGCATCGTCAGCAAGACGTAGGTGCCCGAGGAGACGACCGACGTCGAGGCCAGCGCCTCGGGCCCAAACCATGTGTCGGGATTCGGGTCGGCGGGATCGCGAATCGCGTCCAGACCCTCGGGAACCGCCGGCACGTCGCGAAGCATGCGGGCGAGCTTGGGCGGCATCGCGAACGCGGTCGCAAACGCCTGGGGAGCGACCGGCGCGTCACGCTTGAGGTAGACGATCGCGACCGCGTCGGGGTCCAGCCACTCCAAGAGCACGTGGCCACCGCTGGCCGGCGCCGAGGACTGCGTGATGGGCTCTGCGGCAGGCTCCACCTCCGCCGATTCGGCGCCAGGTGGCGGGCCCTGGGGCGTCTTCGCGTCGTTGCACCCGGGTGCGACGACGAGGCTCAGGACGAGGAGGACGGGGGCTGAGAAGCGGGCATCCATACGCGTTCGAGTCGGGTGAATCGGGTGGGGAGGTCGTGCACGCGAGGTGGTGGCGCCGCGGCGTCACCGGGCAGGGCGGGGTAGTCAGGATCGTGCGGCATCACGATCTGCACGGCGCCGTCGGTGGCCGCGACCTTGGGCAAGATGACCGCGCGAGGCTCCAGGGTACGCAAGAGGTCCGGCGCGCCCAAACCCAGCGGACCCAGCCGCAGCAGCGTGCTGAGCGTCGGGGGCGGAAGATCGACGCGTTCGGCCCGCCAGCGCGCCAGATGCTGCTCGGCGGTCGCCCAGCGCCCATCGTGGGTCTCGTATCCGTCCGCTCGGGCACCATCGCCGCGGACGCGATCGATTTGGGTCCAGTAGAAGCGCGTGAGGTAACGCCGCCGGCTCTCGGCCGAGGGGGTCAGCCAGGTGTCGAACCACAGGAGCGCTTCGTTCAGCTCCACGCCGATCTCCTCGGCGGTTTCGCGCCGAGCCGCGCGGTCCCAGGCCCCATCCTCGGCGGCGTCGCCGTCGCCGGGATCGAGGCGACCACCGGGGAACACCAGGGTCGAGGGCATGAAGGGGCTCTTCGCGGAGCGCCGGACCATGTAGACCTCGGCGTCCCGTCCATCGGGGGTTGGACGGGTGACCACGACCGTGGCGGCGTGGCAAACAACGGTCGGGTTCGCAAATGCGGGCATCGTCGTCGTCGGCGTCCCCGCAGTACCACGTGCGAGCCATGCATGGGTACGGTACGCTCGGCGAAGCTCGGCGCGGGCTGCGTCCCCGGCAAGCCTCGCCAGCGAGCGTCCCGCGATGGACGACCACCGACACATCGACCCCGAGGAAGAGCGCACGATCGGGCTTCGCGTCGGTGCGGGTGGCCCGGGCGCCAACGAGCTGCACCGCGAGGTGCTGGCGGCGCTGCCGGTGGCCACGGTCGTGCTCGACTCGGCGGGCATCGTGGTCGAGGCCAACAAGGCGTTCGCCGACTTGCTCCATTTGACCCCCAAGGCCTGCTTGGGCGAGCCGTTTCTGCTGTGGCTCTCGCGGGCGAGCGAACGGGAGGGCTTCGGCAGGGCCTTCCGCGCGATGCCCGAGCGCCCCGGCGGGCGCGGCTTCTCGCTCGAAGTCGGGCTTCTGCCCCGCCTGGGTCCCCGCGTCGACTGCCTCGTTCGCGCGGCGGCGCTGACCCCCGGCGGCGCCGTGGTGATCTGCCACCCCTCGTCCCCGTCGCGCTTGGGCCCGGAGGCGGAGCTGGGCTTGGCGGTGACACGCAGCCTCGACGCGCTCGATCAGGGCGTGCTGCTCGTCGACAACGACGGGCGGGTGGTGCATGCGAACCCGTCGGCGACGACGCTGCTGGGCGAGGGGATCGTCGGACGCAGCGTGCTCGAGCTGGCCAGCCGGGGGGATGTCCCCTTGCTGTCGCGCGCGCTGACCGTCGCGCGGACCGGGAGCTGGCAGGGCGAGATGACCCTGCGGCGCCGGGATGGCGAGACGGTCCCGACCGAGCTGTCGCTGGCCGCCGGTACCGGGCCTGCGGTGATGCTGATCCGCGATCTCAGCGAGCGGCGTCGCCGGGCGTTCGAAGAGCGGCTGGTCGCGCAGGTGGACCGCTGCTTGGTCCAGGCCGACGATCCTCGCCACTCCGTGCTGGACGCATGCGCGGCGCTGGGGACGGCCCTGGGCGCGGAGCGGGTGTGCCTGCTCGTCCACACGACCGATGGGTGGCAGCGATGGGGACTGCTCGGGGAGCAGCCCCAGCCGGCGGTCGAGCTCTCCGAGGACGAGGAGCCTCCCTCGGCCTGGGCAGCCGGGCGAGACGTGGTGTTGGGCCCCGAAGACGAGGCCACCGGCAACGCGTTGGGGGCTGGGGTGCCCTCGGCCCACGTCGCCCGGGTCCCGCTTCGAGGCCCATCGGGCGTCGTCGGTCATCTGCTGCTGGCGCGCAAGGACGCCGACTCGTGGGACGAGCGCGATCGAACCCTCATCGGCACCGTGGCCGCCCAGATCGCCCTGGGCTTGGCCTCGGGCCTGCTCACGCTCGAGACCCGGGAGCTGGCCGCCTACCAAGCGATGTTGCTCAACCAGACCACGGTGCTGCTGGGATCGGTCGATGCGGCGGGCCGCGTGGTCACCTGGAACCGGGCGAGCGAAGCCCTGCTGGGCATCTCCAGCGCCGAGGCCGAGGGGCGCCGCTTCGGTATCGAGGTTGGGGTTGCCCACGAACCCGCCCAGTGGACCGACCTGTGGGACACGCTGCTGGAGGCGGGCGACGTCGCCCGCGAGATCTCGCTGCGGCATCACAGCGGTGACGAGATTCCGCTGCACCTCGAAGGCCGACGGCTGGACGCGGGGGGCGAGTGCGCCGGCGCCGTCTTCGTCGGGCTCGACCTGCGGGACCGTCGCGCGCTGGAGAGCCAGATCCTGCGCAGCCAAAAGCTCGCCGCGGTCGGGTTGCTCGCCGCCGGCATCGCGCACGAGATCAACAACCCGCTGTCGGGGGTCGTCGGCTACTCCAAGCTCCTGCTGGAGCGCTCGCTGCCCGAGGGGGTGCGCGAGAAGGTCGAGAAGATCGCCCAGAGCGGGGAGCGGTGCCGGAAGATCGTCGAGGGGGTCCTGCTGTTCTCGCGTCAGCGCGAGGGGGGGCAGCGCAGTTCGATCGACCTGGGCTCACTGCTCGACCGGGTGATTGCGATCGGCGAGTACCAGTGGAAGATGCACAACGTGCGCGTGCTCCGGGAGCGGAACGACCCCGCGGTCGTCCATGCGGATCCCGACCAGCTCGAGCAGGTCGTGCTCAACCTGCTCTCCAACGCCGTCGATGCCATGCCGCGCGGCGGGACCGTGCGCATCAACCTCGCCCGCGAGTCCGACGCGGTGCGGCTGAGCATCGCGGACGAAGGGCACGGCATTCCGGCCGAGGTGCTCCCACGCATCTTCGACCCGTTCTTTTCGACCAAGGAGATCGGTAAGGGGACCGGCCTTGGTCTCGCCATCTCGTATGGCATCGTTGCGGACCACGGCGGTGACATCGTGGTCGAGTCTCACGACGGACAGGGGGCCCGATTCACGGTGAGTCTTCCCGTCCAGCCCGTCGCCCACACACCCTCTTCATCCGACTCGTCGACCTAGGACCGACCTTCCATGGCTCGCGGACGCCCACCTGTCAAAGACACCTACTCCACGCACGACGTCGCCAAGATCTGCTGCGTCACGCCCACCACCGTCATTCGCTGGATCGAAGACGGCCTCATCCCCGCGTTCAAGACGGTCGGCGGCCATCGCCGCGTGCGCCGCGAGGATCTGGAGCGCGTGTGCCGTGAGCGGAACATTCCGTTCAACGTGCCCACCGGCAACGAGGTCGGCCGCATCTTGGTCGTCGACGACGAGCCCGTCGTGCTCGACCTGGTCCGCGACGTCGTCAAGGAACTCAACCATCAGTTCGAGGTCGAGGTCGCCAAGGACGCCTTCGATGCGGGCCGCCTGGTGGTGTCCTTCCGGCCCCAGCTGATCTTCCTGGACCTGATGATGCCCGGCGTCGACGGCTTCGAGGTGTGCACTCGGCTCAAGAAGGACTCCGCGACCAAGGACACCGAGGTCATCGCGATCACCGGCTACTACACCGAGGCCAACACCGAGCGCATTCTCGCCGCCGGGGCCGCGGCGTGCCTGCGGAAACCGCTCGACGTGGTGGAGGTGCGGCGCAAGGTCATCGACGCGTTCAACCTCAAGGAGGTGCCCGACGATCGAGGATCGGCCACGCCCAAGGACGAGGTGCCCAAGGTTCTGATCGTCACGCAGAACGCCGACTTCCGGGCCAAGGTGCGAGAAGAACTCGCGCAGGCCCAACCGGCCGTCGAGGTCATGACCGCCCAGACGGGCGCGGATGCGCTCCTGGTCGCCCAGTCCGCCCCGCCGCGCTACGTCATCCTCAGCTTGACCGTGCCCGACGTCGAGTCCTCCAAGGTCATCGAAACCCTGGCTGGCAAGGGCAAGGCCGGGGCCCAGCTCATCGCGGTGCACGATGCGCCGACCGACGAGATTCGCGCCACGGCGCGGAAGGCTGGGGCGCGCATGTGCCTGCCGACCGTCGCCGTGACCGGCAGCGTGCGGGAGTTGCTGGGGGTGTGAGTCCCCGCGCGCCCGTTTGCGGCCGATGGGACCGCGGCACTCTGGTAGCGTAGGGACGGATGGATTGCGGAGTTGGATTGACGAGGGTGGCGACGCTCGGACTGGCCGGGGCCGTAATGGTCGGGGTTGGTCTGGTGGCCGCCGCATGTGGAGAACCACCGCGGGAGGAGGACGCGATCGTGCAGCCCACGGGCAACGATGGCGGCACCGAGACCAACGTGGATGCGACCGAGAGCCTCTCGAGCAACGGCACCAGCGCGGGCATGACCGGCATGTCCGGCGCGGACGGCTCGAGTGACGACGGAGGGCTCAAGCTCGATGTTGGGCCGGCGGAGACGACCGGCAACACGACGGCGAACCCCGATGGCGATCAGGGGTGCAAGAAGGTCGATTTCTTGTTCGTGATCGACAACTCGGGATCGATGGGCGACGAGCAGGACAACCTGATCTCCAGCTTCCCCGGCTTCATCGAGACGATCCAGACGACGATCGACGAGGCCCAGGACTATCACATCATGGTGATCGACTCCGATCCCTGGGTGTTCGAGGGCTGCCAGGGAGGGTGCGCCTCCGGGTGTTTGCCGGGCGGATGCCTGCCGCCGACCCTCGAGTGCTTTTTGCCATGCGCGCTCGCCCTGACGTGCACCGACTTCCAATGCGGGGTCACGCAGCCCTTTGAATGCGAGGACGTGCTGGGCGCGGGGGTCACCTATCCGCGCGGCGGGCAGGCGAGCAACCAGGACTGCAACTTCAGCACCGGGGCGCGCTACATGGACAGCGGTGAGCCGGATCTGCCCTCCACGTTTGCGTGCGCTGCCGACGTCGGCACCGGATCCACCGCCGGGACCGAGAAGCCGATGGAGGCGATGGTGCAGGCGGTCACCGCCGGGACCGCGGCGGCCGGGTGCAACACCGGCTTCGTGCGCGACGACGCGATTTTGGTGGTGACCTTCGTCACCGACGAAGACGACAACAACGACTCGGCCGGGACGGTCATAGGGTGGCGCCAAGCCTTGATCGCCGCGAAGGGTGGCGACGAAACGGCTGTCGTGGTCCTGGGTTTGTTCGGCGACAACGACCAGGTTGGCGGCATCTGCCCGCCGCTCAATGAAGACTCCAACGACGGGGCCGAGCCGAGCGAGAAGCTGCGGGCCTTCGTCGAGTCCTGGGGTCCGCAAGGCTTTGCGGGCAGCGTCTGCGCCGACAGCTACAACGACTTCTTCCAGTCGGCGGTCGACATCATCGACACCACCTGCGAGGACTTCACGCCGCCGGAGGGGTGAGCGGGCGGTGGACTGGGACGACGTCCGGCACTTCTTGGCCCTGGCACGCACCGGCTCGGTCCGGGCGGCTGGATCCTCGATTGGGGTCAGCCACTCCACCGTCGCGCGCCGGGTGGAGGGCCTCGAGGCTCGCCTTCGCGCGCGCCTCTTCGACCGCAACCGAGACGGCTACGTGCTGACCCGAGCGGGACAGCGGATGCTCCCCGCCGCCGAGCGGGTCGAGCGGGAGCTGGCGACCCTCGAGCGCGGCTTGGCGGGGGGAGACGCGCGGATGACCGGCGTCGTGTCGCTGACGTGCTGCGACGCGTTCGTGTCGAGCATGCTGATGCCCGCGCTCGCCAGGCTGTGCGGCGAACATCCGGGCCTGGAGGTCGCCTTGAGCACCGACGCGCGCCCCTTCGATCTCTCCAAGCGCGAGGCCGACATCGCCCTTCGCGTGTTGGGCGTGGGGGCGAGTCCTCCCGAGCACTTGATCGGCCGGAAGCTGGCGCCGCTGATGCTGTGCAGCTACGTCGCGACGGCGCACGCTGCCCGACTCTCGCCGCCCGCAGCCGGTGCTCGCTGGCTCGCCTTCGACGACGCCAAGGTCAGCCAGTTCATGATCGAGACCTCCAGCCACCCCGAGCTGGGCGCGTGGGGCCGCTTCTCGTCGATCGCGTCGATCGTGCAGGCCGCGCGAGCCGGGTTGGGCTTGCTGATGCTGCCGACCTACATCGGTGATCCCGAGCCCAGCCTGCAGCGGCTCGCGCATCCAGATCTGCGCCATGTCGCGGATCTGTGGCTGTTGTCGCATCCTGACCTGCGAGACAACGCCCGGATCCGGGCCGCCCGCAGCGCCGCGATCGCGGCCATCGAGGCGGAGCGCTCCCGCTTCGAGGGCACGTGGTCGAGCGATGCACCCCAGGGTCCCGAAGTTGCACCGAGCCCGGTCGCGCCCGAGCCCCTAGGCTGACGGCGTTGCCCATGACGAACACGATGACTGCCGATTCGAAGTTCTGGAACCAAGCCGCCGCGGCCTACGCTGCCAAGCCCGTCGCGGACCCCGAGGCGTTCGAGCGCAAGATCGAGGTCACGCGCGCGCTGCTGGGGCCGCAGGACGCCGTCTTGGAGATCGGGTGCGGAACCGGATCCCTCGCGCTGCGCCTGGCGCCCTTCGTGGGCCAGCTCCACGGACTCGACATCTCCGCGGAGATGGTCCGCATCGCGCGCGGCAAGGCAGAGGTGGCCGGTACTGGGAACGTGGCGTTTCACGAGGGGGCCCTGGACGAGCGCTTCGAGGCGCTGCGTCCCGGCGAGGCCGGTGGGGTGCTCGCGTTCAGCGTGCTGCACTTGATCCCGGACCGTCAGGCTGCGCTGCAGCGCATCCGGTCGCTGCTGCGGCCCGGGGGTGTCTTCATCTCGTCCACGGTGTGCCTGGGAAGCTCGTGGATTCCCTTTGGTGCGTTGATCTCGGTCATGCGCTGGGTGGGCAAGGCGCCCTGGGTCGAGACCGGCTTGACGCAGACGGCGCTGATCGAGGAGCTGGAGGCGGCAGGATTCGTCGACATCGAGCGGCCCGACGTCGGCGCCGGCAAGGTCGTCGGCTTCATCGTGGCGCGCAACCCGAGCTGAGCCTTCAGCTCGCCGCTTCGACCGGCTGCGGTTCGGGATCGAGGAGCGCGTACGCGAGCACCTCCTCGATCCGATCCACGTAGCGCAGCGTCAGCTGACCCCGGACCGCCTCGGGGATGTCCGGCTCATCCTTGCGGTTCTGGCCCGGCAGGATCACGGTCGTCGCGCCGGCGCGATGGGCCGCGAGCACCTTCTCCCGCACGCCTCCGATCGCGAGCACGTGACCGTGCAGCGTGACCTCGCCGGTCATCGCGATGTCGTTGCGCACGCGCCGTCCGGTGAGCTTGGAGACGATGGCGGTGGTGACGGTGATGCCTGCGCTCGGGCCGTCCTTGGGGACCGCTCCGGCGGGCACGTGGACGTGCAGGTCCAGCTTGCGGAGCTTGGCAGGGTCGACGCCCAAGGCCTTGGCGCGGCTGCGGATGAGGCTCATCGCCGTCTCCCCCGACTCCTTCATCACCGAGCCGAGGCGGCCGGTGAGGCGAAGCTTGCCCTCCCCTGGGGACGTCGAGGCTTCGACCACCAGCAGCCGACCACCGGTGGGCGTCCAGCCCAGCCCCGTCACCACGCCGACGGTGGGCTCGTCGTCGAGCGCGTCCTCGTGGTAGCGCGCCGGACCCAGCACCCGCTCCACGTCGTCGGCGGTGAGTTGGATCGGTGCCGTGTCGTCCTGCTTGCCGGACTCGACCACGTTCATCGCGACGTCGCGCAGCATGGCCTCGAGCTGTCGCTGAAGGTTGCGGACCCCCGACTCACGGGTGTAGCGGGTCGCCAGGAGGTCGTACGCGGCGTCGTCGAAGCTGACCGAGTCGGGCTTCATGCCGTGCTCGGCCAGCGCCCGGGGAACGAGGTAGTTGCGAGCGATCGCCATCTTCTCTTGGATCGTGTAGCCGGAGAGATCGATGAACTCCAGCCGGTCTCGAAGCACCAGCGGGATCTTCGAGACGTCGTTGGCCGTGCAGATGAAGATGACCCGCGACAGGTCGTAGGGGGTGCCGAGGTAGTGGTCTTCGAACTCGTCGTTTTGCTCGGGATCGAGGGCCTCGAGGAACGCCGAGGCCGGATCCCCCCGAGATGCGTCACCGCCGAGCTTGTCGAGCTCGTCGAGCAGGAACACCGGGTTGGTCGTGCCGGCCTTGCGCATCGACTGCACGAGGCGGCCCGGGAGCGCGCCGACGTAGGTGCGGCGGTGCCCACGGACCTCCGCGTCGTCGCGGACGCCTCCGAGCGCCATGCGAACGAAGGTACGACCCAGGGACTCGGCGATCGATCGCGCCAGGGAGGTCTTGCCGACGCCCGGCGGCCCCGCGAGGCACAGCAGTGGGCCGCGCTTGTTCGGGGCGAGCTTGCGAACGCTCAGATACTCGATGATGCGCTTCTTGACCTTGTCGAGGCCGTAGTGGTCTCGCTCGAGCAGCGCTCGAGCGGCGCCGAGGTCCAGCGCGTCCTTCGTCGCGTCGGCGTCGCCCCAGGGCAGGTCGGCCATCAGCTCCAGATAGGTGCGCGCGATGTTGGCTTCTTGGCTCTGCGGATTCATCCGCCGCAGGCGGTCGAGTTCGCGGTCGACCTCGGACCGTGCGTGCTCGGTGAGGGCCTTGTCATCCAGTCGGCCCGCGAGGGTGTCCAGCCACGCGTCGTCGTCGGCGGGATCGCTGAGCTGGGACTGGACTGCGCGCAGCTTGTGCCGCAGCAGGGCCTCTTGTTCATGCTGGCTGAGGTGGTCCCGGACGTGCTTGTCGAGGTCGCGCCGGACCTGCAGCACGTTGATCCGGTGGCTGATCTTCTCCAGCATCTTGCGCAGGCGCTCGGTGACCTGCAGCTCCATGAGCACCTCGATGCATTCGTCGGCCTCGAGGTCGACGTGCGTCGCGGCGAGGTCGCAGATGGCTCCGGGCGAACGCTCGGCGGAGAGGACGGCGAGCGTCTGGGCGCGGTTGCGATTCTTGGCCGCCGCGGGCAGGGCCTCGTCATGCTGCCGCACGAGATCTTGGAGCGCGCCGGCGAGCGCGTAGGCGAGGGTAGGGTCGCCCAACGTCTCGTGCGCGCGTTGATACTTCATCGTCGTCACGTCGCCGTTTCGGGTGAGCCCGAGCAGCCGCACGCGGTGCAGTCCCCGGACGATGGCGGTCATCCTCCCCGGCACGCCATGCAGGGCCTGCGTGACCTCGGCCAGCAAGCCGACGGGGTAGAGGTCCTCGAGGTCGGGACGTTCGATCAGCGGGTCGCGCTGGGTGGCCACGATGACCAGCTTGGCGCGCGGGTCGTCCGCCTTGAGGCTGCGCG
This sequence comes from uncultured bacterium, assembly GCA_963761755.1. Classification (GTDB taxonomy): domain Bacteria; phylum Myxococcota_A; class Polyangia; order Nannocystales; family Nannocystaceae; genus CAJXVA01. The sequence continues at coordinate 550,475 of CAVXIC010000007.1, read as the reverse complement.
CGCGCTCGACGGCGCCGACCGAGGTCGATCGCCCGAGCTCGATCGGGGCGGGGAGCCCTGGAAGGAGCGACATCGATCGCAGCGGCAGTAGCGGCAGCTCTCCAGACGCGGGGCGGGACGGCGGTCGCGCAGCCATGGCGGGACAGTAGCAGGGTCCGCGCGAGACCGTCATCGTCGCGAGCTGGTAAAAGAGCCCCCCGTGACGCCCTCCACCGATGCCGCTCGAACTTCGAAGGCCGCCGCCGTCGCCATCGCGGCGCTGGCGGTGGTGCTGGTCGGCGCAGCCCTGCCGGTCGAGCACGGCTGGGGACTTCCAGTCCTCGCGCTCGCCTGTGCGGCCGCCGCGTCGGTGTGGCGCGATGGCGGCGGCGCCTACCGAAGCGCGTCGGTTCGGGGCGCTTCGGCTTGGTCCGCGTCGGTGTTGATCTGGCTGGCCGCAGCGGGGCTGGTCGCGGCGGCGACGAGCATCGCCGTCAGCGTCACCCTCGCTTTTCCCGGCGCGGTCTGGGCGCTGCCGGTGGTGCTGCTGGGCACCGCGGCCGCCGCGAGGGTCGGGCCTCGATCCCGGCTGCCGGTCGCGATGGGCATGGCGCTGTTGGTGCCCGCCGTCGGCGTGCTCGGTGCGCGCCACGAAGCACGGGGACCGAACGCTTCGGGGTGGGCGCACAGCGGGCCGATCCACGGCATCCACCCCTTTCAGATGACCGCGGTGCGGATCGATGGGTACGGGCCCTTCGACATCCCCTTCAACGACTACGTCGAGCCGGCCGGCGATCGGGGCTACGGACCCCAGACCTACGCCGACGCGCTTCAAAGAGCGCTGCACGACATCGCAGAGACTCACTTCGCCCACGGCCCCGCCCGCGCCCACCGGGCGTTCGCGCAGGCGGAGGTCGAATCGAGCACCCTGCCGGCGGTCGAAGAGGTGCTTGGGGTCTCTCCGGGGGCGAGCACGCAGCCCCGGGTGCTCGTGCGCTCCGGAGGGTGGGGGCAGCACTCGCGGGTCGAGTTCATGTGTCCGGGCAAGGTCGACCACCCCGATGGACCCGAGCCCGACGACCTGCTGCGACGCATGTGCCCCAACAAGTACGCCGCCGAGGCGACCGCGGGGCTGGGCGTCACCGGACGATGGGCGGGCTACACGGAGGCCCCGGGCATGCCTCGCCTGACGCTCGCGACGGCGACCGGGCGCACCCGAACCACCGACGCCCTCGGTGCGTCCGTCCGCACGTGGGAGCGGCGGTGGCTGAGTCTGTCCTGGATGGCGTTGGGGCTGCTGGCGCTGCTGGGGCTGCCCAGTCGCAGCTGGCTCACGACGGGTGCGCCCCGCTTCACCGCCGCGGTCGCGATCGGTGGGCTGTCCGCCGCCGTCGTGCTCGCCTTCGAGTCCGCGCCCGCCGTCGGCGGGGTGGCGTTCTTCGAGTCCGGGGCCGACGCCGACACGCCGTGGCTGGCTTGGCTTCCGGTCCTGCTGCTGTTCGCGGGGATGCCGGAGCTGCGGGGGCGCGCCGCGGGGGCCGGCACCGCGTGGGGTGCCCTGGCCCTGCTCGCAGCGACGGTCGCCGCGGTGCGCTCGCTGGCGCGGCTGGAATGGATCTCGCCGGTCCTGCGGCCGACGCCCGAGGGGACGCAGCCGCTGGAGCGCTGGATCATCGGCGCAGGAGATCTACTTGCACGCGCGCGCGGCATGGACGTCTTGGAGACCGAGCACGGCATCGCCGCGATGATCGTGGCGGTGCTCGCCGGGGGGGCCCTCGCGATCCTTGCCCGCGCCGCCACGTCGGTGGCTGAGCACGCGCCGCCGCTGCAGCGACTCGCCCCCGCGCTGCGGGTTCCCCTCGCCGGTCTCGCAATCCTCGCGGTGGCCGCGGCGTTGGTCTGGAGCCGTAAGACCTTCGGCGGAGCCACGTTGGTGCCCGGTGCGATCGGTCTCACGGTGGTGTTGCACAGCGGGCTCGCCTGGGTCCGCCAGCGGGGCCTCGTGCGGGCGTGCCTGCTCGTCGTCGCGGTGGCCCTGGCCGCCGGACTCTTCCTTCATTCGGTCTCGACCGGCTCGAACCCCGACAGCGCGTGGGTCCAGGGCTTCGCCTGGGTGGGTGTCCTGGGGGCTCTCGCCGGTCTCGGCTTCTTCGCTTCGGGTCGCGAAAGCGACGCTTGAGTGGGGTGAGGTGGGCCGCTATCATGCCGCGGCCCAAGAGACCGGAGCGGATCGCGCACCCTGTCTCCTCCTCGCCGCCCTCCCCGTGGTCTCAGCAGTTTCGTGATGTCCGCCAAGACTTCAGCTCCTCTCGCGTCCCGCCTCCTCAGCATCGCCCTCACCACGGCGGTCGGACTTGCGGCGCTGCCCGTCGCCCCGGCGTCGGCCGCCGAGGCGTTGAGCCTCGTGGTGGCACCGGCCGCGGAGGCGCCGACCACCGACGGCAAGACCGTCGCGTTGATGCGCTTCACCGGCGAGGCCGCGGCGACCGACCTGCGCGCCGAGACCCAGACCGCCCTCACCGACGCGGGCTACAAGGTGACGACCGTGGCGCTCGATGTCGCCGACGCGGCCAAGCGGATCAAGTGCAAGGACGAGCCGACCAGCGACAGCTGCCTCGAGGCGCTGGGCAAGTGGCTCGGTGCCAGCTCGAAGACCGCCGCGGACTACATCGCCTTCGGATCCGTCGCGAGCGGTCCTCAGCAGCAGGCGGAGATCGTGCTGTTCTCGATCAAGGACAACGCGCGTGTCAAGACGCTGCGTCCGATGATGGGGGTCGGTGATCTGATCCTTCCGATCGTACTCGGACCTGCAGTCGTTCGAGCGCTCGACGAGCATCGCGAACCGCCCGCCGCCGCGACCGACGAAGAGAAGACCATCATCGCCACGCTCGACGAGCCCGAGAAGACGCCCGAGGAGATCGCGGCCGAGAAGAAGGCGATCGAGGACGCGGAGAAGGAAGCGGCCGAAGTCGCCGCTGGCCAGGCCGCTGACATCGAAGACGTGGAGGTCGATCTCGAGGCCGACTTCAAGGACTTCTGTCGCGAGGGCAAGCGGACCAAGCGAGAGAGCCGCGAGGACCCCAAGGACCTGCGACCCAAGTGCAGCCGGGGTCCCTTCTGGGGCTACTGGCAGCCGCGGGCGTGGGTTGCGTTGGGTCTGACCAGCGGCGCCGCGATCGGGACCATTGCCTTCTACAGCGCAGCGCTGGCCGCTCGGGGTCCCTACAAGGATGCCGTCGACGCCGTCGACGCCTTCAACGCCGATGCCGGCGGAGATCCGAGCACCGACCCCCGGGTGGACCCCAACGGAGAGTACGTCGGCCTGGCGACCGAGGTGAGCAAGACGGGATCCACCATGCGCCGGCGCGCCATCTTCGGGGACGCGTTCCTGGGTGGAACCGTGCTGCTCGGCGGGGTCCTGGCCATCATCATTTGGCAGGACCGACGCGACGCCAAGAACTTCATCAAGCAAGAGAAGGCCCTGCGATCGGTCGCGGACTTCCGGGTCACCCCGATCGTCACGCGCCAGACCCAAGGCGCCGGCGTCAGCTTCCGCTTCTAGTCGGGTTGCACCACGGGCTGCGAGCGTCCCAGCTGAGAGCGTCCCATCGTGGGACCCTCGAGGGCTGGACGGGCGGCGTGCATTCCCGGGTATGCTCTGCGGCGTTGGTCGTCGATGAAGTCCGGACCGGTGGCGTGCTCGCGGTCCACGTCGAGGAGGAGACGCGAGAGTACGTCGTCGGATCCGTGGGTCGGCTGCTGGTGCTGCGGACCCGCACCACGATGGTGCCGGCGTCCGTCGACGCGCTGTTCCGGCACACCACCGCGGCGATGCAGATTCACGGCCCGCACATCCTGTACGTCGTGCTGCCCGGCGCGCGCGAGCCTGCGCTGACCGAGGAGACCCGTGCGCGGCTCGAGCAAGTGTGGCCCAAGGTCCAGGCGCAGGCCGAAGCGGGCGTGGTCTGGATTCGTGGACCTGGGTTCGCGGGCGTGCTCAAGCGCAACCTGGTCGCCGAGGTCCTGCCGGTCCTGCGCCATCGCTCCCTGCTCGGGGTGACCTCGAGCGCGGCGGAGACGGTGGCCTTCCTGCGGCAGAACGCTCCGTCCTTCGACGTCGGGCCGCCGGAGCCGTGGGCGCAGGCGCTCGAGGCGTTCGGCGCCCGCTACGACCGTCCCTGAGCGGCCCAGGGGAGCGGCCCCACGGGCGCGCCCCGCAGGCCGCCGGGGCTGCTAGGGTGCCCCGTGGCTTCCGCACTCGACGCGTTCTTCGAGCGCTACACCAAGGCGTTCGCGTCGTACGATCTCGAGGCGGTCCTCAAGTTGGTGCACTGTCCCTGCCTCGTCGCGTCGGGATCCGACGTCGAGGCGCTCGTCAGCGAGGCGGACCTTCGCGCGCGCTTCGAGCGGCAGTTCGCGCGACATCGCGAGCTCGACGTCGCCGACGCCACCTTCGAGGTGGTCGCCAAACGCCGCTTGGCGCCCCGGATCACCCGCGCCGACGTCCAGTGGACGTTCTCGACTCGGGCGCAGGGCGCCCTGCCGTCCTTTGGGCTCAGCTATACACTGGTCGATCCGGAGTCGGGATGGGCGATCGCCACCGTGTTTCCGTTCGAACTCTGACCGCCCGCAGGCGAATGCGCTACGCTCGGGGCGGTCCGATCCGATGACCCTCACCCTGTTCATCCTCTCTGCGCTGGCGTACGGGGCTGCCATGTTCGCCTATGGCGCGCCTCGGGCCGACGAGCGAGGTCGCGAGGGGAGCCCGCCACGCTGGGGTCGGCTCGCGCTCGCGCTGGCCGCAGCGGTGCACGTGGGGGCGATCGGGGCGCAGTGCGTCGAGGGGGACCACCCGTTCAAGAACATCTTCCTGGCGACCAGCTTTGGCGCCTTGATCGCGGTCGCGCTGTACCTTCCCTTGGCGCGGCGGGGCCGGCTCGAGGCGCTGGGCGCCGTGATGGCGCCGCTGGGGCTGGCCGGGCTGGTGCTCGGCGTCGTGTTCAGCGGCCTGGGCGAGGGCGAGGTGCCCGGCGCCAAGGGGTTGGCGGCGGCGCATGTCGGGTTGGCTTCGCTGGGACTCGCTGGGTTCGCGCTCGCCGCCGGGGTGGCGTCGCTGTACTTGGTGGCCGAGCGGCGCCTTCGCAACAAGGTCTTTCGGCCCGGGCGAGGCGGCATGTCGCTGACCGGTCTGGACCGACTCCATCATCGCATCGTCCTGTTGGTCACCCCAATCTTCACGCTGGCGATCGTCACGGGCGTGCTGTGGATCCTCGAGCTCGGGGGGCCCAGCTCCCTGGAGGGTCGCCTCTTCGAGCTGGCCGCCGCCGGTATCGCGTGGCTCGCCTCGGTCGGCCTGCTCATCGCACGCGCTGCGCGTGGCACCCGAGGGCGGGGTGCCTCGCTGCTGACCCTGACCGCGTTCGTGGCCATCGTGGGCATCGTGGTCTGGTACGGGGTGCACGCGTGAGCGATCTGGTCGCCTTGGGCATCAACCACACCCGCGCTGGGGTGGAGCTGCGGGAGCGGCTCGCGGTGGATGACGACGAGCGCGCGGCGCTGCTCGACGCGCTGCGCGAGCACGCCAACCTGCGGGAGGCGATGGTCGTCTCCACCTGCAACCGGGTCGAAATCTATGGGGTCTCGGACGACCCCAAGGTCAGCGGCCCCGCGGCGCTGGAGGTGCTGGCCAGCCTCAAGCGGGTGCCCTCCGAACACCTGCGCGAGGCGGCGTTCGTGCGGGAGTCGTTCGACGCCGCGCGACACATCTTCCGCGTCGCAGCCAGCCTCGAGTCGATCGTCGTGGGCGAGCCGCAGATCCTGGGGCAGGTGAAGGCGGGATATCAGCACGCCAAGGACCATGGCCGCCTCGGGCCGGTGCTCGATCGTTGCCTCTCCCTCGCCTTCAAGGGCGCCAAGCGGGTGCGGACCGAGACCGACATCGCGCGCGGCGGCGCCAGCGTCCCCTCGGTCGCCGTCGATCTGGCGATCAGCATCTTCGGCGAGCTGTCCGGCAGCTCGGTGTTGGTCGTCGGTGCCGGCGAGATGGCCCAAGCCGCCGCGATTCACCTCAAGGCCGCCGGGGTGCCCGAGGTGGTCGTCGTCAACCGGTCGGCGCCGCGCGGCCAAGCCCTCGCCGACGAGGTGCAAGGACGCTACGAGCCGTGGGAGCGGCTCGAGGATGAGCTCGTGCGCGCCGACGTGGTCGTGAGCAGCACCGGGTCCAAACTGCCGATCATCGACCGCGCGATGCTCAAGCCCGTGATGAAGAAGCGGCGTCAGCGACCGCTCTTCGTGGTCGACATCGCCGTTCCGCGGGACGTCGCAGGCGACGTCGCCCGCACCGAGCACGTCTTCCTCTACAACGTCGACGACCTGCAGAACATCGTGCACGACAACCTGCGCTCGCGGCAAGGAGAGGCCCGCCGGGCCGAAGCGCTGGTCGACGAAGAGGTCGATGGGTTCGTGCAGTGGATGCGCTCGCGGGCGGTCGGCCCGCTGTTGGGAAAGCTGCAGGCGCGCGCGCGGACCGTCGTCGACGCTGAGGTCGCGCGGGGTGTGGCCAAGCTCCCCGAGCTCTCCGCCGCCCAGCGAAAGGCGGTCGAGAAGGTCATCTCGAGGATGGGGCAGTCGGTCGCGCAGAAGCTGCTGCACGGGCCGATGTCCGCGGTTCGTCAGGGTGCGAACGGGCCGGTCAAGGGGCTCGATGGCGCCGAGCTGGCCGACGCGATGTCCGTCCTGTTCGGACTCGACGAACCCAGCGCGGCCCCCTCGGAGCCCAAGACTGCAGGCGACCCGGTTCAACCCGCCGACCCCGCCGCCCTCATCAAGCCCTCCTGACGCCCATGACGACGGACCATCTCCTCGAACAACCCCTGCGGATCGGCACTCGGGGCTCTGACCTCGCGCTTTGGCAGAGCAACCATGTCCGCGACACGCTGCTGGCCCACTGGGGGGATCCGCTCCGCGTCGAACTCGAGGTGATCAGCACCAAGGGGGACCAAATTCAAGATCGTCCGCTGCACGAGGTGGGCGGTAAGGGCCTGTTCGTCAAGGGGATCGAGGCGCGGCTGCTCGACGGGTCCGTCGACCTCGCGGTCCACAGCATGAAGGACATGCCCGCGCTGAGCCCCGAGGCGCTCGTCGTCGGCGCAACCCCGCAGCGCGAAGATCCCCGCGACGCCCTCGTGGGACCTCGCGGCCAGACGCTCTCGCTCGCCGACCTGCCGCCGGGGACCCGGGTCGGGACCGGCTCCTTGCGACGCGGTGCGCTGGTGCATCGCATCAACCCTGGCGCCACCGTGGTCCCCATCCGCGGCAACGTCCCAACGCGGGTGGGCTTGGTGGACCGTCAGGAGGTCGACTGCGTGATCCTGGCGGCGGCCGGCCTCCGCAGGCTCGGGATGGGCGAGCGGATCAGCGAGATCCTGGACGCAGAGGCCTTCTTGCCCGCGCCGGCCCAGGGCATCTTGGCGCTGCAGTGTCGGGCCGACGATGCTCGCATGCGCACGCTGCTGGCCCCGCTCGCGCACGACGAGACCACGATCCGGATGACCGCGGAGCGGGCCTTCCTCGTGCGCCTGCAGGCCAGCTGCACGGTGCCGCTGGCCTGCTACGCGACCCTGGACGGGCCGCGTGTGCGGGTGCGGGGGCTCGTGCTCGATCCCAGCGGGGAGCCCTGCTTCGAGGCGACCCGAGTCGGGGGTCGGGCGGATGCGGATGCGTTGGGGCGCGCCGTCGCGCAGGACGTGCTCGATCAGGGCGCAGGTCCGATTCTCGCGCGGTGCTGAGGTGCGTGTCCGCGTGGACCCGGGCCGGCGGTGGTAGCCTCTGGGTGATGGCGGTCCGTCTTCGCCTCGCGCTCGCGACGGTCGGCATGCTCGTCGGCTCGGCGTGCATCGGCCCTGCGCAATCGATCGGTGCCGTCGACGACGTCGTGACCGACGGGGAGGTCTCGACGCTGGAGACGGGGGTCGTCGGGACCACCGAACTCTCGTCGTCCACGGGACTGGGGGAGGCCGGCGAACTCGAAGGAACGACGGACGATTCGGGGTGTACAGCGCCCTGCCAGGCGGTGCATCCGTGCCAGCAGCCGCGCTGCCTCGACGGGCAGTGCGTGCTCGTCTTCCAAGACGATGTTTGCGCGCCTGGAGAGTCTTGCGGACCGCTGGGCTGCGAGCCCGACCCGCTGCGCTGCGGCGAGGGTGACCCGGCGGTGCTCCTGTGCGAGGACTTCGAGGGGGCGGGATTCTCCCCGGCGTGGGACGGGGGCAGCCTGGACACCACCGCCGCCTTCGCGAACTCGGGGTCGATCGCCGGCGAGGTCACCGTGGCGCCCGACGGGCGGCAGCAGCTGAGCTATCAGACGCCCGCGCCGTTGACCGACGGACTGCTGGCCATCCGGGCGTTCGTTCGCCTGCCCGCCGCGGATGCCGTGGAGTCATGGTCGATCCTCTTCGAGATCATCGGTGGCAGCGACCCGGGCAACGAACGCACCTCGCTCGACCTGCGCGACCAGGCGGGGCTGCTCTTCGTCACCTTCCTTGCCACCGGCGCGAACCTCGGTGGCAACGACCTGCTCACGCCTGGGGCGTGGACGTGTGTGGAGCTTCGCCTCACGCTCTCGGACACCGCGGGGAGCATGGAGCTGCGGGTCGACGATCAGACGGTGCTGGTCAACGGCCCCGGCGTCGACACCGTGCCGGTGGATGGGGTCGCACGCATCGGGGTTGGCGCGGTCGCCTCTCCCATTCACGCCGGCGACACGACCTACGCCATCGATGACATCGTCATCGCGCGGGCGCCGATCGGCTGCGTGGTTGGCTGAACGATTTCGCGCCACGGTTTCGCGCCACGGTTTCGCACCAGCCAAAGCGTGTGTCTTGGCTTACGTTCACGTCATCGCGACCGATTGAGGGACGGCAGCACTCGGGCGTCCGCACTCACGGGGGAGATGGAGATCGACCAGACCTCCTTGCGTCGCGTGGAGCAGGGCCATCCACGCAGTTGGCGATGACGGACCATGGCACGACGCGCTACGCTGCAGGGCAGGGGATGTGGCTCCGATGGTGGACGGCATGGCGCTTGCGCTCGCGCTGATGGGCGCAGCGGCACCCATCACCTGGGATGCGCCGGCATCGTGTCCGTCCTCCGAGGTGCTGGTGGACGAGGTGCGCCGGCTGCTCGGCGGTGCCGAACCCGACCTGTCCTCTGCGCAGATCGAGGCGAGCGTCGTCGCCCATCCCGATGGGCACCGCTACATCATGACGCTGTCTGTCGTCACGCCGACGGGGACCAGCACCCAGACCATGGACGCGCCGGCGTGCGAGACGCTGGTGACGACGGCCGCCCTGTACGTGGCCGTGGCCGTCGACCCGATCGCCACCGTGGCCTCGGCCCGTCCGCCGCAGCCGGATCCGGAGCCGGAGCCGGCCCCCGAGCCCGAACCGGCGCCGGTCCCCGAACCCGAACCCGAACCCGAACCGCCCCTGGAGCCGCGTCGAAGCTTTGGCCTGCGGGCGGCCGGCGGCGTCCTCCTCGGCGCGTACCCGCGTCCTGGCCCGGTCGCCTCGCTGGCCACCTCCTTGCGCCTGGGTGCAGTCCGCCTCGAGCTCGCCGGACACTACGCCCGGTGGCGGCCGGTGGCGGTCACCTCCGACGCCTCTGCGGAAGCGTCGCTGCAGGCCGGCTTCGTCGAGGCGAGGGTGTGTCCTGGACTGCGGAATCGCTCGGTCGCGATGATGGCGTGCGCTGGGGTCGCGCTGGGGCTGCATCGTGGTCAGGGCGTTGCCGTCGATCGCCGCAAGGTGGGGCTTGGGCTCGGCGCCGACGCCGTCCTGGGACCGGCGATCGCGTGGTGGATCACCGACGCGGTGGCGCTTTGGGCCGAGCCGGACATGGTGGTTTCGATGGTGCGACCGCGCTTCGTGGTCGACGGTGTGCCCGGCGCCTTGACGCACAGCTCGGTCGCGGCGCGCGTCAGCTTGGGCGTGCACTTTCGGCTGTGGGGAGGCGAACGTGGCTGAGACTCCGACACTCGCGACGATCTACGAGACCCACTGGACCTACGTGTGGAAGTGCGTGCGCAAGATGGGGATCCCCGACGCTCGGATCGAGGATGTCGTCCAGGACGTCTTCGTGGTTGCCGGACGGCAGCTCCGAGGGTTCGAGGGGCGCTCTTCGGTCCGGACGTGGCTGTACGGGATCGCGTTTCGCGTGGCCCAACAGGACCATCGCAAGCAAGCCAAGGAGCAGCGGCCCGTGGAGGCGGCTCCGTCCGGCCCGGTGCGTCCGGATGCCTACGCAGAGCGGGCCGAGGCCGCGAAGCTGCTGCACGAGCTGCTCGCCGAGCTGCCCGAGTCGCAGCGCGTGGTCTTCGTCATGGTCGAGCTCGAGGGCCAGCTTGCAGCCGACGTCGCGCAGGAGACGGGGATCGGGATCAACACGGTGTACTCGAGGCTACGGCGCGCCCGCGAGCACCTCGAGCGAGCGACCGAGCGGCTTCGGCTTCGCTCCCAGCGAGAGGCGCAAGCAAAGGTGGTGATCGCATGACCGATCTGGATGAACTCGTCGCCGCAACGCGAGCGCTGGAGGCTGAGCCGTCCCAGGACGCCGGCCGCAGGATGTGGACGAAGATCGCCGCGCGCACGGCCGTCGGCGTCGCCGCGGTCTCGACCGTCGCGGCGGCGAGCTCGGCCGCAGCGGGGACCAGCAGCTCGGGCGTGACCGGGGCCACGGCGCTGGCGGCCGCGAGCACGGCGAGCACCGCGACCGCAGCGACCGCAGCGACCGCGGGGGTGGCCATGGCGACCAAGGTGGGTCTGGGTTTGGCGCTGGTCGCTGGCCTGGGTGTAGGGACGGCGTACGTCACCCGCTCGGCGTCACCCCCCGCGCCGACGACGACGACGGCGGTCGATGTGTCGAGCCCGGTGATGGAGGCGACCCCGGCCGCCCCGATCGCGCCGCCGCCCGAACCGGACGAACCGGACGAACCGGACGAGGTCATCGTGCTCGAGCTCGAGCCTGAGGCCAAGCCCACCACAGCGGCGAAGCCGACCCCGAGGGCATCGAAGGCCGCCGACTCGCTCGCGGCCGAGTCGGCCTTGCTGGCGCGGGCGCGGGTCGCAGCGGCCCAGGGGCGAAGCGAGGCTGCGCTGGCGAACATCCGTCGTCACGCCAAGGCGTACCCGGCCACCGCGTTGGCGGAGGTTCGGCAGGCGCTCGAGGTTCGGGTGCTGTGCGACCTTGGACGCGTAAGCCAGGCGCGCGCCGTCGGCAAGCGCTTCATGCGGAGCCACGGGGGGTCCGCGCTCGCCGGCCAGGTGCGGGCGAGCTGTGCGTTCGAGGACGACGACCCGGCGCGGTAGCGCCTCAGCTGGGGTCCGACCTGGGCTGCTCGACCACCAACAGGTCGTCCGCGAGCCAGCGACGCAGCCACGCGACGACCTCCTGGGGGCCAGCGTCTCGCGTCGTCGCTCCGGCGGCGGCGTCGCAGACCTCGGAGAATGTGCCCCCGTGGGACAGGACTGTGAGCGCGCGAGCCTCGGGTGCCTCGAGCGTACGCTGGTACACGTCGTGGTCGGCCTGCCGCCAGACCACGACGGTGTAGGGCAGGCGGCCGGGCTCGACGTTCGGCGCGGGATCGTCCCGCGACCACGCCTGCCGCAGCTCGGAGTACGGCAGTGCGCAGCGCAAGATGCTCGCCGTCTTGGTGAGCACGAAGCGGGCGCCGGGCCATTGGGCGGGGGGGAGCTGCGTCAGCGCCTCGGTACGCAGGCGGGTCTCGTCGGCTCGGTCGACCGCGTCCGCGATCGCCCAGTCGACCTCCGCGACGTCCGCCAGTCCGGCGCGCGCGCGCTCGAGTGGATGCGTGCGCAGAAAAGCCGGGAGCGGGGCAGCAAATCGCCGGATGTCGGGCGTCTGCGAGGGATGGGCGAGCACGAAGTCGGTGATCAGATCGTGGAAGGGAGCCTTCCCGGCGAGCCACGCGGTGATCGGATACTGGTCGAGGGCGACCTCGTACAGGCGCCCGAAGTACGCCTCGGCGTAGACCTGCACGCGGTCGACGCGAGAGAACGCAGAGCTCTGCGCGAACGTCTCTGCAAACGCCCGGCGCGTCGCCGGGTCGGATCTGGCGAGAAAATCTTCGACGCCCGTCGGCCAGGTGATCGCCCGCCACAGCAGCATCTGGGTGTCGCGCAGGCTCATGAACCCAGGACCTCCTGGGCGATTCGGCTGGCCTCGCGCTGCTGCGCGCGCAGCATGCTCCACTCGGGCACGTCCTGGTCCCACTCGACCAGGCTCGAGACCGCACCGAAGCAGCGCAGGGCAACGCGGTAGAGTTCCCAGACGTCGTCGGGCACGGGGCCCTGGTGGCTGTCGAACTTGTAGTGGCCCCGGTCGGTGTGGTTGGCGAGGTGGAACTGCCACACGGCACCTCGCGGCACCCCGGCCAGATACGCCTGGGGATCGAAGCCGAAGTTCTTGGCGCTGACGATGATGTTGTTGAGATCGAGCAGGATCCGGGCGCCGCTGCGCGTGGCGACGGCCGCGAGGAACTCCCACTCCGGCATCGTGCTGTGGGTGTACGCGACGTAGCTCGAGACGTTCTCCAGCACCAAGGGCCGCCCCAGGGCGTCTTGGACCTGCGCGACGCGCTCGCAGACCAGCGCGATGGCCTCTTGGGTGTACGGGAGGGGCAACAGGTCGTGGGCATGGCTGCCGCCGGTCCGGCCCCAGCACAGATGGTCGGACACCCACGCGGGCTCGACGTGCGTCACCAGCTCGCGCAGGGCCGCCAGGTAGGCGGGGTCCGGGGGGTCGACCGAGCCGACGGCCAGCGAGACGCCGTGCAGCACGACCGGGACCTGGGCCCGCGCTCCATCGAGCACCGCGCGCGGCCGGCCCCCGGCGCCCAGGAAGTTCTCGGTGATCACCTCGACCCAGTCGACGTCCAGCGTGCCCTGCAGCGCCCTGCCGTAGTGCGGCACCCGAAGTCCGACGCCGTGGCCGAGCACGGGGCGGGAAGGGGAATCCATGCGCTCGAGGGTAGAGCACATTGCGGGTTGAATCTCGTCGCAGGCCCGCGTAACAACGGCCCTCGTCGGGCGTTGACGCCTGGCGCAACGATTCACGCACTCCTCAAGAGACTTCGATGCACGCCAAGCTCTCGTTCGCGACCCTCCTGCTCCTGTCCGTCACCATCGCTGGCCCGTCTGCCTGCGACAAGGGATCCGCTCCGGCTGCGCCCTCGGATGCCGCCCCGGCCACGCCCCACAGCGCCGATCCCCAGGCCCCCACCGACGACACCGAACCCGGCGCACCCGGCGTGCCGTGGGGCGAGAAGACCTTCAAACAGCGCCAGGAGTTCATGGGCATCGTCTTCCTCAAGGAGATGAAGAAGAGCTTCAAGGCCCACGACGAGGCGCAGTTCTCGGGGTTCAAGTGTCAGACCTGCCACGGCGACGACATGAAGGAGCGCAACTTCGAGATGCCGACCGACTCGATCTACCCGCTCAACGCCCAGACGCCGGTCGAGTCCGCGATGGAGTACGACGAGGAGATCACGAAGTTCATGGTCGAGCAGGTGGTGCCCGAGTCGGCGAGGCTGCTCGACATGGAGCCGTTCAACCCCGAGACCGGTGAAGGCTTCGGCTGCTTTGGCTGCCACCCCACAGAGTAGTTTCGCCCACCAGGAGCACCCGACATGTCCCGAAGCATCCCCACCACTCTCGCCCTCGCTGCGGCCGCGCTCTTCTTGGGCGGCTGCGAAAAGACCAGCGCATCCGCGTCCCCCGACGACGCCGGGGCAGGGGCCGGCGACAAGGCGGCCGCCAAGATCAAGTGCTTCGGAGCCAACGAGTGCGCCGGACAAGCCGCGTGTGACGTGCCCGATGGGCGCGTCGAGCCCGGATCGGTGGGTCATGCCTGCGCCGGCCAGAACGAATGCAAGGGCAAGGGCTGGCTCGCGCTGACGGCCGCGGACTGCACCAGCGCCGGCGGCGAGCCCCTGTAGCCCCCCGTCGCCGGTCGTCGCCGGTCGTCGCCGGTCGTCGCCGGTCGTCGCCCGTGGTGGCTCGCCGAGGTCGCTGCGAGACCCTGTGCACCCAAGCGGCCGTGGCTGTAGCAGGATGAGGCCATGACCCAGCAGCAGCCCTCAGAGCTCCAGGGAAAGGTCGCGATGGTCACCGGTGCGAGCAGCGGAATCGGGGCGGCGGTCGCGAAGATGCTCGCCCGCCGCGGCGCCAAGGTGGCGATCTGTGCCCGCCGGCAGCCTCGGCTCGACGCGCTCAAGGCCGAGATCGAAGCCGAATGTCCGGGCGCGGTGGTGTGGACCCACGCCATCGATCTGCGGGAGCCGGTCGCCATCATCGCCATGTTCGAGTCGCTCGCGGCCCAGGTGGGACCTATCGACGTGCTGATCAACAACGCCGGCCTCGGTCGGCCTGCGCCCCTGAGCGAGCGCGGCGACACGTATACCGGCTGGGCCGAGATGCTCGACGTGAACGTGATGGCGCTGAGCGTTTGCACGGCGGAGGCCATCGCCCAGATGAAGCCTCGCAACGCGGCAGGGCACATCGTGCACGTCTCTTCACTCGCCGGCCATCGCATCCCCAAGGAGGGCGGGTTCTATGGCGCCACCAAGCACGCGGTTCGTGCCCTCACCGAGGGGCTGCGCCGGGAACTTCAAGAGCAGGGCAGCCCGATCCGCATCAGCGCGATCAGCCCGGGCGTCGTGCAGACCGAGTTCGGCAGCGTGTTCTTTGGGGACGTGGAGCGAGCCGACGAGATGTACGCCGGCATGCAGCCGCTCGCTCCGGACGACATCGCGACGGCGGTGGAGTTCGTGTTGACCGCACCCGGACACGTGCAGGTACACGACGTGCTGCTGCGGCCGTTGTCCCAGCCCGACTGAGGGCTGCGTCCGCCCAGGCCCAGCGGGCCGGCGCGATTGCAGGGCAGGGCCGAGACAATGTCGGTGGCCGGGCTGCTAGCGTTCGTGCATGCATGCCCGCCGCGCGTTCGAGACCCACACCGGTGCCAGCGTCCCGCTCATCTGCGGGGCGATGTACCCGTGTTCCAACCCCGAGTTGGTCGCAGCGGTCTCCGAGGCGGGCGGGATCGGCATCGTTCAGCCCATCTCCTTGAGCTTCGTGCACGGTCACGACTTCCGCGAGGGGCTGCGCAAGATCCGGGGCCTCACCAGCAGGCCGATCGGCTTCAACGCGATCGTCGAGAAGAGCTCCAAGATCTACCTCGATCGCATGATGCGGTGGGTCGACATCGCGCTGGAAGAGGGCGTTCGCTTCTTCATCACCGCGCTGGGCAACCCCCGGGAGGTCGTCCGCCGCGTGCATGCCCAAGGCGGATTCGTGTACCACGACGTCACCGAGCGGGCGTTTGCCCTCAAGGCCGTCGATGCGGGCGTCGACGGGCTGATCTGCGTCAATCGGCGGGCCGGGGGGCACGCGGGCAGCCAGAGCCCGCAGGCGCTGTTCGACTCGATGCAGGACCTCGGTCTCCCCCTGGTCTGCGCCGGCGGCATCGGGGACGCGTCCACCTTCGTCGACGCACTGTCGATAGGGTATGGGGCGGTGCAGATGGGGACGCGGTTCATCGCGACCACCGAGTGCACGGCCCACGCCGACTACAAAGCCGCGATCGTGCAGGCCGAGGAGGACGACATCGTGCTCAGCGAGCGGATCTCCGGCGTCCCGGTGGCGGTGATCAACACGCCCTACGTCGAGGCCGTGGGGACGGAGGCGGGCTTCTTGGCCAAGAAGATGCTGCGTCACCCCAAGCTCAAGCACTACGTGCGCACCTACTACTCGCTGCGCTCGATCTGGCAGCTCAAGCGGGCCAACCTCGAAGGCGGGGGCTACAAGAACTACTGGCAGGCCGGTCGCAGCGTCGACGGTATCGACCGCGTCGAGTCGGCCGGTGACGTGGTGCGATCGTTTGCGGCCGCACTCGATCAGCGCTGAGCCGGGGAATCACTCCGGGACGCCGTATTCGGGCTCCATGTGCACATCCGGGGGCGCGGAGGGGACTTCGCTGTCCGGGACGCCGTACATCGGCTGCATCGTCGGTCCATCGTCGTCGGTCACCGGGACGCCATTGTCGGGATCGTCGTGCGGATCGTCGTGCGGAGCGTCGTGCGGAGCGTCGTGCGGATCGGCGGGTGCGTCGGGATCCGCCGGGTCCGCCGGGTCCGCCGGGTCATACGAGTCCGCCGGGTCGTTCGTCGCAGGCGCGCCGTACTCGGGCTCGGCGACGCCGCCGCTGTCCGAGGGCGGCGCGGGCTGAGGTCCGTCCTTTTCGCATGCCAGCGGAGAGAGGCCCAGCAGTGCCGCCGCAGCCGTCAGCGCCAGGTGTCCACCGGCCCGGCGCAGGGGTCCATCACAGTGGGGGCAGCGGGCTTGTGGCGCGATGACGTGCGATTGGCAGTTCGGGCAGGCGACGAGTCGGGGCATCAGAACCTCACGATAGCAGGTGCCAGGGGTGCCAACGCGCGTGGGCGGGGCTCGGGTCTTGCGGCGGTGGTGGTCTCAGTACTTGACCGTGCAGCCATACGGAGGCGTCTGCGCGGTCGAGATCGCCTTGCCAGCCCGCAGCTCCTCCAAGGCGGCGGCGAGATGGTTCCTCGTCTCGCCGCCCCCATCGACCTCGCCGAAGGGCGCGTTGTCGATGGCGCCGCGGTACACGAGCGTGCCCTGGGCGTCGATCAAGTACACGTGGGGCGTCTTCTCGGCGCCGTAGGCGTGGCCGACCGCGCCGCTGTCGTCGAGCAGGATGGGATGCTCCATGCCGAAGGTGGCCTTGCCCTCGCCGCTGGCGTCGGCGCCGTGCCCTTGCTTGCCCGGTGCCCCGGAGTTGATCGCGAGCCACACCACGTCCTTGGCGACCTCGTCCTTCGCCATCGAGACCAGCGGCCCTTCGGTGTGGGCATACTTCACGAACGGGCAGCCGGGGTTGAACCACTCGAGCACAACGGTCTTGCCGCGATACTCGGTCAGCGCGTGCGCCTTGCCTTCGAGGTCTTCGAGCGTGAAGTCCGGAGCGGGCGCGCCGACCTCGGCCTTCGCGTCGGCGGCGATCGGCGGCTGGGCGCTGGGCGCTGGGTCCTGCGCCGACTCGTCCTGCTGGGCGTCGGGTGCCTTCGCATCCGCAGCCGTCGCGTTCGCCGCCTTCGGGTCGGCAGGGCTGGCGTCACGAGGCTTGTCACATGCAAGCAGGAGCAGAGCGAGGGGCAGCACGAGCGACCGCATGGCCGCACCGTAGCAGCTCGCTCAGGCGTCGTCTCGGCGGCGGCGCCACCCGAGCAGGACCACGGCAAAGATGCACACGCCGTTGAACAGCTCACCGGTGACCATGTAGGGCGTCTTGGCGTCGGGGTCCATCATCGGCACGTCGGCGACGAACCCGTCGGCCCGCTGGGGTCCGTCCACGTCGGGGTCGGTGACCTCGGTGCGCAGGACCTTGCGACCGGTGGGGTCCACGTAGGTGCTGATCCCGGTGTTGACCGATCGGAGCATGCCCTTGCGATGCTCCACCGCGCGGAAGACCGCGAGCCCCAGGTGCTGCGCGGGCTCGTCGGTCTTGCCGAACCACGCGTCGTTGGTGAGGTTGACGAAGGCGTGCACGCCTTGCTGCGCGGTCTCGCGGACGTAGCGCGGCAGGATGTCCTCGTAGCAGATGAACGCGCCCAGGCGATGCTCGCCCAGCTGCAGCGCGGCGGGCCCGGCACCCTGCTGCAGGTGGGATGCGGTGGGGATCTGCTGGAGGTACCACTCCGGGTCGACGATCGGGGCGTACTCGCCGAACACCAGCCGGTACACCTTGTCGTAGCGGTCGATGATCTCGCCGTCTCCGTCGATGAGCAGCGCGCTGTTCCAGCACTTGTGTGTGGCGCCGCAGTTGAGACCCCGGGGGTCTTCGCGGGTGACCGCGCCGACGATGACCGGCGCGTCGAAGCCCTGGTGGATGCGCCACGGGTGGCCTTCGGGAGGCTCGTGCTCGCTGCGGCGGTGGAAGATCCGCGAGTTGGGGTATGCGGTCTCCCCCCACAGGATCAGCTCCGCGCCTTGCTCCTGGAGTTCGCGGCTCTTGGCCAGCTCGCCGGCGAACGCCCGGTCCCGAAGCCGGGGCTGCGTCATCTCGGCGATGCTCATGTTGCCCTGGACCACCCCGATCTTCAGGTGGGGTGCGGCATCCATGGCGGCCTCGACCTGCGCCATGCGGATGGCGCCGTAGGTCGGGACTGCGATCAGGAGCGCGGCGGTCGCGATGGCTGCGGGAGGGTCGAGGGTGCGGTCGACTCGCCAGCGGCGGAGCAGGACGTACAGCCCGGCGTTGATCGCAACCATCACGAAGCTGACCGCGGTCACGCCGCCCAGCTCGGCGGTCTGGATCCACAGCGGCGCGGCGGCCCAGCCCTGGGCCATGTAGATCGGAAAGATGTTGGGCAGCGTGGCTTCCACCGCCACCCAGCAAAGTGGCGCCGTGACCCACAGCGGCCGCCGGGTGCGGGCGGTGAGCCAGACGGTGAGCATCATCGCCAGGCCCCACAGCAGGCCGTGGTAGCTGGCGAAGAGCAGGGTCACCGGGCTGCCGACGATCAGCGGGAAGCCGGCGAACTTGACCAGCAGCTCGGTGATCCAGAAGAAGCCCCAGAACACGGTCGCGGTGCCGACGAGCCAGCCCCAGAACAACGCGCGCTTGGGGCTGACGCCGTCGACCGCCGCGAGCATGGGGATCCACGCCACGAAGCCCAGCGGCCAGATGTCCCAATCGGCCACGCACAGCACCATCGGCACCACCGACGCAGCCGTGAGCAGGAGCCGGTGCGTGCGCGTCAGGCTTTGAGCGGGACCGGACACGGCGGGCTCAGCCGTCTTCCTTGGTCGGCAGGGGCCGGTGCGTCAGGTAGAGGTCGGCCAGCTGCGGGTCGTCCGCGACCGTCGGCGCGCCGGTCATGAGGTCCTGGCCGCGCTGCGTCTTGGGGAAGGCGATGACGTCGCGCAGGCTCTCGGCACCGGTCATCAGCATGGCGATTCGGTCGAGACCCAGCGCGATCCCTCCGTGGGGCGGGGGACCGTACTTGAACGCCTCGAGCAAGAAGCCGAACTTGAACTGCGCCTCTTCCTCCGAGAGGCCCAGCGCGGTGAACACCTTGGCCTGCACGTCACTGCGGTGGATCCGGATCGAGCCCCCGCCGATCTCGTTGCCGTTGAGCACGAGGTCGTACGCCTTGGCCCGGACCGCGCCGGGGTCGCTGACGAGCATGTCGAGGTGATCGTCGTGTGGGGAGGTGAAGGGGTGGTGCGCGGCGACGAACTGCCCGGCCTCGTTCTTCTCGAACATCGGGAAGTCGGTGATCCACAGGAACCGCCAGGGGTTCTCGTTGCCCTCGAGCAGGTTCAGCTGGTCGCGCAGGTGCAGCCGGAGGTTGCACAGGACCGTGTGCGTGGTGTGCCACTGGTCGGCGATGAAGAACAACACGCAGCCCGGGGCCGCGCCCACGCTTTGGGCCACGGACGCCTGCACCTGTGGCGTGACGTTCTTGCCGACCGCCCCGCTCCACGAGCCGTCGTCGCCGATTCGCGTCCACGCCAACCCCTTGGCGCCACCGTTCTCCCGCTGCTTGACGAACTCGGTGAGCTTGTCGATGGCCCCCCGGGACAGACTGCCCGCCTTGTCGGCCGGGACGCACAGCGCGCTGACGCACTCTGCGGCATCGAACACCTTGAAGCCGCTGTCGCGGACCTGTTCGGTGACGTCGTTGAGCTCCAGTCCGAAGCGAACGTCGGGCTTGTCGGAGCCGAAGCGAGCCATGGCTTCGTCCCAGGTCATGCGGGCG
Source organism: uncultured bacterium (assembly GCA_963761755.1). GTDB lineage: Bacteria > Myxococcota_A > Polyangia > Nannocystales > Nannocystaceae > CAJXVA01. The sequence goes on along the minus strand of CAVXIC010000007.1, from coordinate 530,641 downwards.
AAGGTCTCGTCGAGCTCGACCCCGAGCACCTCTTTCCACAGGGTGCGCATGAGGTTCTCCATCGGCTCGAACACCCGCTGCGGGGTGGCGAAGCTCATCTCCACGTCGATCTGGGTGAACTCCGGCTGCCGGTCGTTGCGGAGGTCCTCGTCGCGGAAGCAGCGGGTGATCTGGAAGTACTTGTCGAACCCCGAGACCATGAACAGCTGCTTGTAGATCTGCGGGGACTCGGCCAGCGCGTAGAACTGGCCGGGGTGCAGCCGGCTGGGCACCAAGAAGTTGCGCGCGCCGCCGGGGGTGTACTTCACCATGTAGGGCGTCTCGAGCTCGTAGAAGCCGGCATCGGCCAGAGACATCCGCGTCAGATAACCGATCTGCGCGCGCACCTTGAAGTTGCGCTGCATCACCGGCCGTCGCAGGTCGAGGTAGCGATACTGCAGGCGGAGGTTCTCATTCGCTTCGAGGCGGTCGTCGTCGGCGACCACGAACGGAGGCGTCTGCGACTTCGAGAACACCTCGACGTCGGTCACCTTGACCTCGACCTCTCCGGTCGCCATGTCCGCGTTGGCGTTCTCGCCCCGGTCGGCCACCGTGCCGCGTACGGCGATGCAGTCCTCTTGGCGCAGCGACTCGGCGAGCTCGTACGCCTGCTCGCCCAGCTCCTGGGCGAAGTCGAGCTGGGTGATGCCATCGCGATCGCGCAGCTGGATGAAGACGCGGGCGCCGAGGTCGCGACGACGGTGCACCCAGCCAAAGAGGACGACGGAAGCGCCGACGTGATCGCGGCGCAGCTCACCGCACCCGTGGGTGCGGCCGACTTCGAGCAAGGACATGAGGCGGAGCGTAAGCCACGCTCGCGCGCCCTGCATCGCCAAAGCAACGATGTGAGCTTGCTCTGCTGTCGCCGCGAGGCACCCGAGGCTGCTACAACCACCGCTGGCCCCGATGCTCCGGTTCCTGCACACCTCCGACATCCACCTGCTGCGCCTCGAGGGCGTGATGCCGTGGCGGTATCTCAACAAGCGCCTGACCGGGCGGCTGAATCTGTCGCTGCATCGGGGCAAGAATCACGACCAGACGCTCTTCGACCGGATGGTCGAGCGGGTCCCCGAGCTGAACATCGACCGCTTCGTGGTCACCGGGGATCTCACCAACCTCTCCCTCGACGAGGAGTTCGAGCTGTGCGTGGAGGCCTTCGAACGCATCTCGGTCCCGGTGACCGTAATCCCGGGCAATCACGACACCTACACCCGAGCCAGCGCGCAGGCGCGTCGCTTCGAGCACTACATGGCGCCCTACATGGAGGGTGATCGCGAGTCTGGCGATTATCCCTTCGTGCAGCGCTTTGGCGACGTGGCGCTCATCGGGGTCTCCAGCGCCGTCGCGACCCCGGCCTTCGACGCGACGGGGCGGTGTGGGGCGCCGCAGCTGGGCCGACTGCGGCGCGCGTTGGAGGCGACGGGGGCGGAGGGGCTCGCGCGGGTGGTCTTGGTGCACCACCCGCCGGTCGACGGCTTGTCGAAGCCCAAGCATGCGCTGTTGGACCGCGCCGCGTTCGCCGAGGTGATCGCCACCGCTGGCGCAGATCTCGTGCTGCACGGACACGAGCACCTGCGCACCGACGCGTCGCTGGAGGGCCCGGAGGGCCCGGTGCCCGTTCACGGCATCGGCTCGGGCACCTCGAAGGTCCAAAAACCGGGACGTGCGGCTGCTTTCTCGGTATACGACGTCACCGCATCCGGATTTACCCGCGATCTGTACGAATGGAACGGCACAAGCTACGCACTGTTGGACGTCTGAACCCCCTGATTCGGTGGGTTGCGGGCGCTGCTCTGGTTACCGCTTTGGGAGTCGCCGCGGGCTGCTCCACGCCCCTGGACGACGCTCGGTTGGCGTGGGCGGATGGCGAGGGGAATCTGGACAACGCGGACAACAAGTATCGCGAAGCCATGGACGACCCCGACCTCGGTGACATGGCGCGGGACGAGTTGCGGGACATCTACCTTCAGCTCGGCGAGACGGCCGACAAGGAGGGCAAGGCGGTCAACGCCGAGAAGTACTTCCGCCGGGCCATGGAACTCGACCCCACCAGCGCCGATGCGTACTCGGGGCTCGCCGGCGCGCTGCAAGATCTCTACAAGTATTCCGAAGCGCTGGAGATCGCGACGAAGGGGTACAAGGAGGCCGACTGTCGCAACTGCCGGCGTCAGGTCGCCGTACTGCTGATCCGTCGCGGCGACGCCTACATGGGCGAGAGTCGCTGGAGCGAGGCAGAAGCCGACTACGTCAGGGCGCTCGACATCATCCCCGACGCTGCGGTCTGGCTGGCGGTCGTGCGGTCGCGCTACGCTCAAAAGGACCTGAGCGGTTCGGCCGAAGCCCTGAAGTCTGCCACCGAACTCGTCGCCCAAAACGACCTCGAGAACCAGCGGCAGTACCTCGAGCTGCGGCGGGCGGTCGTCCTGCTTGCGCTGGAGCAGAAGAACGTGCCGCTGGCCGACGAGCTGCTCGACCTCGCGCCGGTGGGGGTCCCGCCCGAGGAGCAGGTCGGCCTGGCGATGGAGGTCGCGATGGAGTTCAACCGGCAGGGAGAACCCGACCAGGCGCTCTCCCGTCTGATGTCGATCGTCGACGCTGCTGCGCAGGGCAAGCTCAGGCTGACCCCCGAGCGCTTGGATCAGATTCGCGACCAGGTCGCCACGATCTATGCCTCGCGCGCCAAGATGCGCCTGGCCGCCGGTGACACCGCCGGTGCCGACGCCGACATCAAGGAAGCGCTGAGCATGCGTCCGGGCAAAGCGTCGCTGCAGCTGCAAGAGGTGCTGCTCATCGCCGGCAAGGGCAAGCTCGGGGACGCTCGCGCGCAGCTCGCCAAGGTCGACGACGCCGCGACCGGCTACAAGGAAGTCACCGCGATTCTCGCTGCGCTGGCGGCTCTGCAGGACGTCGAGGCCGGTAAGCTCGACGCCGCGAACACCGAACTCGAGCTGGCGAAGCGCAACGGTAAGGACCTCCCCGAGGTCCACATTGCAACCGCGGCCTACCTCGCGGCGACGTCGCCCTCGCTGTACAAGACCGAGCGAAGCACCCTGCGCAAGTCAGGACTGGTCCAGTACCCCGGCGGGAACCCGGTCCGGGCCGCCGAGGCGCTCTCGGAGCTGGCGTGGTCGCGCGAGCAGCTCAAGGGTCTGGGCGCGGGGTATGCCTACCGGGCTCCAGGCATCGAGGACACGCTCGAGGCGCTCAGCAAGGAGATCAAGGCCTACTACCCGTTCGAGGTGAAGTTCCTGGGCAAGCCCGCGGCGACGCTGGTCATCTCCAACGGGACGGGCGCCTCCTTGGAGGTCCGGATGGTCGGGCGATCATGGAAGAAGAAGGCGGACATCGCGGCTGGAGAGACCGCGACGGTCACGCTGGACAACCCCGGCTTCTTCGAGATGACCTACGGGGACAAGACGGCGTCCTTCGTCGCCGAGCCCTACACCGAGGTCGCGCTCAGCCTGTAGGACCTCCGGGCGGGCTGCGAGCGCGAGGCACGCTTCGCGCGCGGCACCGTGCTCCGCAGCGGCGGAGGTCTTGATACTCTAGCGCTCGTGCCGGGCTGCCCCCACCGCAAGGTCCGACCCCTCGGCGAAGGTGCCGTCGGCGACGTGCACCTGTGCGTCGACGTCTTCGGCCGACGCCTCATCGTCGTGAAATGGCTGCGCGCCGAGGTGCACGCGGGCAGCGAGGCCAGCCAGCGCTTCGCGCTGGAGGCCAAGCGGATGGCCGGGGCGCAGTTCGACGGCGTCATCAAGGTCGAGGACTTCGGCAGTGATGACTTCGGTCGCACCTGGATGGCGATGGAGTTCGTCGACGGGGTCAATCCGTCGGCGGCGATCTCCGAAGGCGACGGGTGGGGCGTGCATCGCCTCATCGAAGGGGTGGGGCGCTCGCTCGACGAGCTGCATGGCCTTGGCGTCGTGCATCGCGATCTCAAGCCCGACAACGTTCTGCTGCGGGGGAGTGCACAGGGCTGGGAGCCGGTCATCATCGACCTGGGGATCGCCAAGTGGCTCGCGCACGAAGCGGCGACCGCCACCGGGTCGGTGTTCGGCACGCCGCACTACATGAGCCCCGAGCAGTTTCGCGACACCAAGCACGTCGGCCCGGCGACGGATCGCTACGCGCTGGCCGTGATCGCCTACGAGCTGCTCACCGGCCGGCTTCCCTACGACGGGCGCAGCCTGCCCGACCTGCTGCAGCAGCACATGGAGGCCGAGATCCCGCTGCTGCAGGTCCCCGTCAGCGCCCCTCGGCGCGGCGCCACGGTGGAGAGCACGGCCGGGCTCGAGCGGGGATATCACGCGACGCCGACCCTCGACGCATTCATGCGGCGGGCGATGGCCAAGAGCCCCGGCGCGCGGTTCAGCAGCGGAGCGGAGATGGCCGAGGCGTTTGCGACGGCTGCACGACGTGATGGGATCTGGCAGGAGCCCTCCGGGAACCGGTTCCTGTTCGAGCCGCTGGGCTACCCTCGGATCGAGCTGTGCCTCTCGGGGCACCCGCCGCAGGTCCTCGACATTCGACGCGGCCCCATCGTCATGGGTCGACACGAGGCGTGCCAGTACATCGTGCCCTCACCGCGAATGAGCCGGCTGCACGCGTGCATCTATCCCCACCGGGGGCGCATGTGGATCGCAGACCTCAAGAGTCAAAACGGCACGCAGTACATGGGCCGCCAGCTGACGCCGGGCGTGCCGATTCCCCTGCGCACCGATGAAGGCGCGGCCACGATCAAGCTCTACGATCAAGAGATCGCGGTGCGGATGCTGCCGGGATGAAACGTGCGGCGCTGCTGTTCGGGCCGGCCATCGCGTGGTGCCTGGCAGCAGCGGCGGGGACGGCGGCCACGATGCTCGACGAGGACGCGTGGTCGGACGTCCCGCCCCGAACCGAGACGATCGGCAGCGCGGACTGCAAGCGCTGCCACCCCGAGCAGCACGCGACGTGGCACGCGAGCTACCACCGAACGATGACCCAAGACCTCGCCAGCCCCGATGCGATCGTCCTGGCCCCGTTCGCCGGGGAAACGCTGTCGACCGCCGGGTTTACGGCGACCTTCGATCGCGACGCACAGGGGCGCCCGCGGGTCCACGTGGTAAGGGACGAAGACGCGCAAGTCGTGCTCGCGACCGGGGTGGAGCTGAGCGTGGGCACGCATCGGTACCAGCAGTACGTCGCGCGGATCGACCGGGGCGGCGGCGAGCTGGAGCGGTGGCGCCTGCCGTACGCGTGGCATCCCCAGGCCCGGCGCTGGATCCACCTCGGCGGCGCCTTCCTGTTTCCCGATGCGTCCGCCGGCGATACGGCGGCGCATCTGCGGCACTTCAGCCGCTGGAACGACAACTGCTTGTTCTGTCACAACACGCAGCCGGTCCCCGGACTGCGTCCTGACGGCACCTTCGTGACCGAGGTCGCCGAGGTGGGCATCGGCTGCGAGGCGTGCCATGGCCCGGCACGCGCGCATCGCCAGCGGCAGTCCAATCCGTTTCGTCGCGTGCTCGCCGGACTGACCGACGCGGTCGGTGACCCCTCGATCACCCACCCGGGGCGCCTGTCGCCGCGGCGGCACAGCGAGGTCTGCGGCCGCTGCCATGGGCAACGGATCGGCAAGGACGTGGGATCGATCTTGGCGCACGGCGACGGGTTCGTGCCCGGAGATGACCTGACCGAGGTCTCCCGCCCCATCTTTGCTTCGTCGCGCCTCGCCTCCGACCCCCCGGACTCGCGCCCCTTCGCCTCGCGCTTTTGGCCCGATGGAACGCCCCGGCTGTCCGCCTACGAGTACCAGGGGCTGCTGCTCTCGCCGTGTTACGCCCAGGGGGAGGGGCTGGCGTGCGGCGACTGCCACACGATGCATGGCCCGGCCCCCGCGATGCAGCTGCGGACCGACGCCGGGGGCGACGGGGCGTGCGTCGGCAGATGTCACGACCCTGGGGCCCTCGTCGATCACGGCGGACACGACGCGGTGTCCTGCCAGGGCTGCCACATGCCGCGGATCACCTACGGCCTGCTTCGCGGGATGATCAGTCATCGGATCACCACGCCCGATCCAGGGGCGTGGCTCGGACGCGAGGACATGCCCGACGCGTGTACGCAGTGCCACGTCGAGCAGACGCGGGCCTGGGCGGCTGCGGCGATGCCCGGGCTGGGGCTGCAGGGCACGGCCGCAGTGGCGGTGCCCGAGGGCGAGCCGGGCTCGCGGGTGGAGCGTGACCTCGTGGGTGGGGACCCCGTGCAGCGGGCCCTGGCGGCCCACGCCCTCTCGCGTCCCCAGGCCGTGGGGGCGCGACGCCGGCGAATGCGAGCGCTCGTGGACGGCCTCGAGGACGACTATCCCGCCGTGCGATGGTTCGCGCATCGAGGGCTCGTCGCGCTCGCCGAGCCCGGCGACGCCGTCTTCGCGGGCGTGCAGGCGTACGACTTCATGGCCGACGCGGCGGAGCGGATCGTCGTCGTCGATGCCCTGCGCGAGGCGCTGGGCCCCAGCGTTTGGGCCGAGCACCCGCGGGCATGGCAGCTGATGCTCTTGCGGCGCGACGACGCCGCGATCGCGATCGGTGAGTGACGCTGGGCGGGGTAGACTCCGAGCATGCGTCCAGCCACGCACGTGCGGGCGTCGCTGTGGAGTCTCGCGGCGTTCTTGGCCATGGGGTTGTGGCTCGAGGCAATGTTCGGCCTGCGAATCGCGGCCCTGCTCGATGACCCGATCCGGCGAGAGTTTCTGCGGTTGGGCCACGCGCACGGCGGTCTGCTCGCCGTGCTCAACCTCGCGCTGGGCTGGGCGCTGGAGCGGCTGCGGACCCCCGGGGCATGGGCCTCGCGCATTCGCCTCGCGGCATGGTTGGGGGCGCTCGTGGTGGGGGTCGGTTTCGTCGGGGGCGGGCTGATTCATGGCCCGACCGACCCAGGGCCGCTGGTTCTGATGGTCCCTGCCGGCGCGCTGATGCTCGTCGCGTCCTTGATCGCGACGGCCATGCTGCGCCCCGAGCCGCCTCAAGAGCCGTCGAACCCGGGCAGCGCGAGCTGAGTGTCATCCTCCTTGGCGCGTCGAGCCTTCGCCGGCAGCAGCTGGCGGACCAGGGAAGACTCTCGCTTGAAGAAGCCATGGGTGTGCATGGAGTCTCCGAGCGCGAACTTCTCGTAGTCGAGGTGGTGACACAGCTCGTGCAGGACCACCCGCACGAACGTGCGAAACGCGACGGGACGCTCCTGGGCCGCGGTCCGCATCCAGACCCGCAGGATGGGACGCTTCCCTTCTTCCCGCTCGTACAGACCGTGCAGCTCGGTGGTGGCATCGCTGGGCCTGCGCGCCAGCACCCGCAGCGTCACGTCGGGGACCTGCAGGTCGCTGCACAGCAGACGCACGAGCGCCGCGGCGCCTCGCCGGACGGTGTGGCGATCGTCCTCCCGCAGGCCGCGCTGGATCTCCTCGAGTGCAGGCGAGCACGCCGCGCCCGCGCACGACACGGGCACCTCGACGATGGCATCGGACCGGCGGTAGATGACCTTGTCGGCCCTGCTCAGGCGAGCGTAGTAGGGGAACCGGTTCACAACAGTGGCGAGAGCACTCGGGCCGAGTTCTCCAGAAGGCGCGCCCACACGCTCGGCTCGGCTCGGTCGGCGCTGCGAATCTCGGTGGCTTGTCCGAGATCGGCTTCGAACACGGTGGCGAGCGCGGAGGTCACCTCGGCATCGTAGAACATCGCGGTGATCTCGTAGTTGATGTGGAAGCTGCGAACGTCCATGTTGGCGGAGCCGATCGCGCTGACGTCGTCGGCGATGAGGTACTTGGCGTGCAGCATGCCGGCGTCGTACTCGAAGATGCGGCACCCGACCTGCAGCAGCTCGTCGTAGTAGCTGCGGGAGGCATAGACCACCAAGCGGCTGTCGTTGTGCAGGGCGCTGGGGACCAAGATCCGAACGTCGACGCCCCGCAGCGCGGCAGTCCGCAGGATGAGCATCAGGGGTTCGTCGGGGACGAAGTAGGGCGTCGCGATGTAGGCCCGCTGTTGCGCCGCCGCGATGGCAGCGGAGAACTGCGCCGCGATCGCGCCGGCGACGGGCAGGTCGGGGCCGCTGGGGATGACCTGGGTCAGGGGCCCTTCGGAGCGCATGGGTGTCGCCGATTTGGGCGTGAAGGGGTTGGCGCGCTGCAGCGCCGGCCGGGGTGCGCGACGGGTCTGCGAAGGCCGAGCGTCGATGCTCTTGGTCTCTTCGGGCCGTTGCCCCTGGAGGTCGACGACCTGGCCGGTGGTCACCAACCAGTCGTCGAGGAAGGTGGCCTCGATCCCCAGGACGGCGTCACCCTCCATGCGCACGAAGAGGTCCCGCCATCCGCGCGTGATCGCCGTGCTCCCGAAGTACTCGTCGCCCACGTTGAGCCCACCGAGGAACCCGATGCGTCCGTCGACGGTGAGAATCTTGCGGTGGTTGCGGAAGTTGACGCGCGAGCGACCGGCGCGGATCGGGACGCGTACGCGGCCGAACACGTGCACCTCGCCTCCGGCCTGCTGCAGCGCCTCGAAGTGGCTGCGCTCGAGGCCCCAGCTCCCCAGCTGGTCGACCAGGACCCGAACGACGATGCCATCTCGCGCCCGCCGGGTGAGTGCGGCGGTGATGCGCCGACCCGAGTCGTCATCGCGCCAGATGTAGAACTCGGCGTGAATGGAGCGCTCGGCGTTCAAGATTGCGGCGAGCACGGAATCTCGCGCGTCGTCGGGCGTCACCAAGAGGTCCACGCGGCTGGCGCGACGCACGGGCGCGGAGGTGCTGTGCAGCGCGAGGCGGATCAGGCCGCGCTGCTCGGGTGGGAGGCCGGCCGGGAGTGTCTCGAGGTTCGCGATCGAGACCGTGTCCCCGAGGGGATCGATCTCGCGTCGACGCCGGAGCTTTCGCTTGCGGCGGACCTTGCTGTGCCCGAAGACGAGATAGACGAGCAGGCCGACGAAGGGGACGAACAGCAGGGACAGCAGCAGCGCGAGCGTCGTGCTCGGCCTGCGTCGCTCCAGCAGGACGATGATGGAGACCGTCAGGGCATAGCCGACGAAGCCAACTTCCAACGCCCAGCGGGGGATCTGCTCGATGAGCTCCACGGCGCGGGCGAACTATACCGCCGCGGAGGGTTTTGAGCGGTCCTCACTCGCAGGCGTCGCTGTCGGGCGTCGCAGCGCTGCATTGCGGGGGCGCGGCGGGCGAGGTGAGCCAACCCAGCCGGCACTCGATCGTGTCGCCCGTGGGGCCATCGAGGGTTTCACCCTCGCACCAGCTCAGGCACTTTTGTCCGGACTCGAACTGCATGCCGTGGCCGCCGCAGGACTCCTCGTAGAGATCGCAGTAGCGCTCACAGGTCACGACGTAGGCGGTTCCGCAGGCGCTGGAGTCCGGCCCTGCCGCATCGCACCGGGCCGCTTGCGTGGCGAAGTGCGGATCGCCGAGGGCTTCGAGTCGACACTTGGCGGCGACGTTGTCCTCTCCATCGTATTCCCAGTACGGGCACAGGGTCTCGCACTCGTCGTAGGAGGCGTAGGGGAAACTTCCGTCCCCGCACTGGGCTTCGTACGCGCCGCAGTAGACGGCGCACAGATCCTCGGACGTCTCGGTCCCGCCGTCGCTCTTTGCGCTGGGCCGGGCTTCGGGATGCTCGGCCAGTTCGAACAGGGGAACGCTGGGGTCGCATCCGGAGGCGGCCAACACGAGTAGGGAACACAGGGACAGGGCGTATTTCACGGTGGGTATCGAACTCCTGGGCGGACTGCGGATGGACCATCGGCCTGGCGTCGGTCGAGGTTGAGGACGACCCGAGCGGAGGGCGGCCCGTCCTGCCATGATTCGAGCGCTACACGCGCGGTCGCCCGCACGCGACGCGGCGTGGGGGCAGCTGCTAGATTGCAGGCAAATGTCGTCCCTTCCGCAGGTCCTGCACGAGGCGGCCGATCGAGGTGCGGACGAAGTCGTCCTCGAGTCTGGGCAGGCGCCGATGGTGCGGACCGACGCCGGCGCGGTCACGGTCGGTGATCCGCTCTCCGAGTCCGAGCTCTTCGATGCCCTCTCACAGGTGCTCGGCCCCGACCAACAGGCCGAGCTCGCGGTGGGCAACGTGGTGACCTTCGAGGTCGACGTCGGCGTCGAGCGCTGGATCCTCGTGGCCGAGCCGGGCGCCGACGGCATCATCGTTCGCGGTCGAGCCGGCGCCTCGAGCTCGAAGGAGACCCCATCGATGGGGCCCGCGCTGGACCTGCCCAAGCTCGACACGGTCGAGCCGGATCGGGAGTCCGTGCCCTCGACGGGCAAGTCGATTCTGCGGCCGACCAAGCGCCGGACGCAGTGGGACATCGGTGTGCCCGACGCTCCGGCGCCGGCGCCTCGGGTCGCCTCGCCCCCGGCTGCCAAGCCGAGCTGGTCGCGGCGCCTGACCGACGAGGAGCCTTCCGACTTCGAGATTCGCCCGCCGACGGGCGAACAGCCGGCCAACCTCGTCGATGCACAAGAGCTGCGCGTCGACGACGTCGAACTCGAGGCGATGGTGCCCGCCTCGCCCGAGCGACGCGACATCCCCTATGATCCGGGTCTGGGGTCGTCGCCGACGCCCGATCCGAGCCTGGAGGACATTCGACCGACGCTGGCCGATTTCGCGGACGCCATTCCAGCGGGAACGCTGTGCCTGGTCCAGGGCACCGGCTGTGCAGAGGTGCTCGCCGCCAGTCTCGAGGGGGGCGACTACGTATTCATCGACGACCCCTCACCGGGGGGGGTTCTCGCTGCGGCCGCGGACCTCGAACCAGGCGGGCGCTTCGCCATCCGGCTGGAGGATCCCAGCGCCATCCTCGGCTGGATCCTGCGCCGGCTCGAAGAAGGCGCCACGGTCGTCGTCGAAACCCGAGCACGCACCGCGCCGGGGGCCCGGCGCGTCCTGTTGGGCGTGGCCGGATCGGGTCGGGCGGAGCAGTGGCTCGCCGTGCACCCCACGGTGTGGTTCGAAGCGCAGTCCGGCGGGTGGTCCTGCCAGGACTTCTGACGCCGGCGGCCGCGAAGCGGAATCACGCCGCGCGGGTGTCGAACAGCGGGTCGAACTTGCACACGCAGTTCCTGCCCGAGTCCTTGGCGCGGTACAGCGCCGCGTCGGCCGCCATCAGCACGTCGTGGGGTGCCGGCTCCGCGCCCAACAGGTCCGTCCCCGCGGCCCCGATCGAACATGTTCGCGTTCCGGCGGCCGTCGCTGCCTTGCTTCCACGCTGAAACGCCGCCCGGATCCGCTCGGCGAGGGTGCACGCGTCGTCGGTGCTGGAGTCTGGGCACAGGATCGCGAACTCTTCGCCGCCGTATCGGTACGGGATGTCGCAGGACCGGGTGTTCTCGGCCAGCAGTCGTCCGAAGGCTCGAAGCAGATCGTCCCCGACCGAGTGGCCGAAGGTGTCGTTGACCGACTTGAAGTGGTCGAGGTCGAGCAGCAGGACGGTCATCGGCCGCCCGGTCCGTGCCGATTCGGCCAGCTCGGTGCGAAGGCGTTCATCGAACGAACGACGATTTCCGATCCCGGTGAGCGCGTCCATGGCTGCAAGGCGGCTGAGCGTGCGCGTCTTCTCCTCGAGCGCTTGGGTGAGCGAGCGGATGCGAAGCATCGCCTTGATGCGCACGCGCAGCTCCAGCGGGTCGATCGGCTTGGTGAGGAAGTCGTCGCCACCGGCCTCGATGCCGCTCTCGCGAGCGTTGCTGTCGGCCAGACCGGTGAGGAAGACGATCGGGATGTACGTCTGCGTCCGCGAGCGAAGGATGCGGGTCAGCTTGAAGCCGTCGACCGTCGGCATGACGGCGTCCATCAGCACCAGGTCGATGCTTCCGCGGCCGAACACGCGCAGGGCCTCCGTCCACGTGTGGCATGCCGATGCCCGGTGGCCAGACTCCTCGACGATGGACTTGATGTATGAGGCGACCGCGGGCTCGTCGTCGATGATGAGGATGTGGGCCGGTGGTCCGTTGGCGCTCCGAGGTGTCACCGGGTCCTCATGCAGCTTTGCGCGCGCCGAACTCGGCGGTTGCGGGCAGGAGACGAATGCGGGGGGACAGGATGGCGCGAGGGAGCTCGAGCACGAAGCCGAGCCGTCCGTTGTGCTCGGTCAGCAGGAGCGCACCGCCGCGCGCTTCGATCAGCCGGCGACAGTGGGCGAGGGTGGGGTCGACCTCGCCACTGGAGCCGCGCGGGTCCAGCGCTCGGACGAATCGAAGCGGCGGAACGCCATCGGTCGTGACCGAGATGCGGACTGCACAGCGCTCGGCGGAGACGCGGACGCCGACGTACTCACCGCTCTCCTCCTCGACGATGCGCAGCGCGGCGCCGAGCATGGCGCCCACCACGAAGCCGAGCTCGCCGGGGTCGGTCGCGATGGAGGGATCACCGGCCGCGAGGTGCAGCGCGATGTTCACGTGTTTGGACTGCATCCGGGCGGCGACCTGCCCCACGATCGCGGCGACCAGCGTGTTCACGTGGTGCGTGTTGGCCCTCGTCATCCCTGAGTCGTTCGCGGGCTCATCACCGCCGAGGGTGTTGAAAGGAAGAACGCGGAAGGAGGGGGTCGTGGTCGTGACGAGGTGCATGGCGGTCCCAGAAGAATCGGTAGGCACCCATACGCACTGCTCGAACTGTGCCAACCGGCCGTTCCCGGCGACGCGCGCTCGATCCGACCGCTCCTCCGCGTCCTGCCTCGAGGACGAACAGGCTTCTAGACCCCTCTACGGCCGCATAATCGGCACATTGGTGAGGACATCTCGTCGGCCTTGATGCAGGTGACACCACGTAGGCGAGTGTCCGGATCCGTGTGTGAAGGACCCAGGACGTGGGCTGCCAAAGCGCCGACGGTCGACGAACCGGTGGCGCGACCGGCCGTGCGACCGTTGACGATCACACCCGACCGCACCTACCGGTGGACCGTGTTGGAACCGGTGGGCTGCTAGCCCAGGAGGTGTAAGAACCGCTCTTGGGATCCGAAGCCGGACTCGTGCACGACCACCTGCGCACCTCGGCGCGAGGTCTTCCCGATACCGATGGGCGACAGAAAGTTGGCTGTCGGCTCCTCGGACTGCGAAACGGTGCACACGACCAGCACGACGAGGTCCTCGTCGGGATCGATGCCCGCAAACGACGCCGAGCGCCGGACCAGGTCGAGGGGGAAGTCCGGCGCGACCGCGAGTGGATCGATCACGATCAGCGCGAGGTCGGGCCGCTCGAAGGCTTGCAGCCACCGGAACGGCGTGGCGCCGGCCCCGTCGATGAGCACGAAGGTCTTGGCCTCGGGGAAGCCGGGCAACCCCATCGGCAGCGTGATCAGTCGGTCGTCAGGGACTTCGATCCGGCCGAAGCGAGTGCTTTCCACTGCGCGTAGAGCCGGGCCAGTTCGTCCGGAGTCGGCGTGTCCGCCGCTTTGAGGTTCTCGTCCGCGATCCCCTGGTAGAGTTCCTCCCGATAGACTGGCAGACCCGCCGGAGCCGAGATCCCCAGTCGAACCTGCCGTCCGCGCACTTCGCGGACGACGATCTCGATGGTGTTCCCGATCAGTATCTTCTGTCCGATTTTGCGCGTCAGCGTCAGCATGGGCGTCTCCCGAGGATTCGGTCGAAGGGTTCGGCTTCTCCCGTTTGCTCATGGTGCTCGTTTCACCCCGACGTGGGTGCCCCCAAACGGGACGAGCCCAAGCCGCGAGGTCGGCCGGAGTATGACACAGACGCCGCGAAACGAGTTGGACCCACCACAGAAAAAGCGGCCGAATGGCCGCTTTTTTGAGCAGTTGCGCGGGCTGAACGCGAAACTCACTACCGCTCGGTGTCGGATCTCAGCATCGTCCGGAGGCGCTGGGTGGCCTCGCCCATGATCTGGCAGATCCGCGACTCGGTCACCCCGAGCTCGAGCCCGATCTCTCGCAGCGTCATCTCTCGCTGGTAGTACATCTCCAACACCCTCTGCTTGCGCGGGGGCAGGTTGGAAATGGCCGCGCCGAGGCGCCGCACCATCTCCCGCTTCATGCTCATCTCGTCGGGCCGCGGACCGGGCGAGGGCAGCTCCATGCCGCGGCTGCCGTCGTCATCCCCACGAGCCATCTCGTCGAGGCTCAGCATGCGCACGCTCCCGATGCGCGCGACGAGTTCCCGGTACTCCCGCACCTCCATGTCCAAGCCCGCCGCGAGCTCCTCCTCGAGGGGAGGCCGCCCGAGTCTCGCCGTGAGCTCTTGGGTCTTTCGCGCGATCCGTTTCGTGGCCAGCCGGGCGTTGCGGGCCATCAGGTCGTAGCGCCGCAGCTCGTCGAGGATCGCGCCCTTGACGCGAAACTCTGCGAAGGTCTCGAAGCGGTCGGACTTCGCCGGGTCGAATCGCCGACTGGCGTCGATCAGCCCGAGCATGCCCGCCCCGACGAGGTCGTCGAACGAGACGTGGCTCGGCAGGTTTCGCGCCAGCCTGCGGGCGAGACGCCGCACGAAGTCCATGTACTGCGTCGGATCGACGCGCGCTGGCGCTTCGTTGGCAGGCTCTCCGCCAGGGTCGACGTGCCGAAGCACGGCGGGCCCGGTGTTTGCGGGTGCGGTCGCTGGGTCGGCGACCGCGTGGTCATGGGGGATCGGGGAGAGTTTCTCGGCTGCGGCGCTCATCATCCTGCTCCGTGTTCGCGCTGGCGCAGCAATCGGCGCCAGAAGATCTGCGGCGCTCCGGGACGGGCGTCGCGCTGTGTCGAAGCCAAGAACCGCGAGGTGATCTCGCCGATCGCTTGGCCAAAGGGACTGTCGGGGTACGCTTCAATCACCGGTTGGCCGCGCATGACCGCCCGGCCGACGTGGGCGTCCAGGGGGAGCGCGCCCAGGTACTCCAGCCGAACATCGAGGCTGCGGCTGGTCATGCCCTCGAGCTGCTCGAAGGATTCGCGGCCCTCACCGGGATGGCCGACCATGCTGGCGACCACCTTGACGCTGCGAATCCCGTGCTGGTTCTGGAGCACGCGCAGCAGGCCCAGCGCGTCGGACAGGGCCGTGGGCTCGGCGGTGAGGACCACGAGGACCTCCTCTGCTGCGCCGCAGAAGCCGATCGTGGAGGCGTTCAAGCCCGATCCGGTATCGATGACCACGGCGTCGAAGCGACCATCGAGCGTGTCGATCGCGGTCATCAACTCGTAGCGGCGAACGTCTTCGAGGTTGGCTGCGTCGAAGCTCCCCGAGGTTCCCGGAAGGACCCAGACGCCGTGTCCTGCACGCACCAGGATGTCCTCGATGTCCATTTCGCCGCGCATCAGCTCGGCGCTGGTGTGCGCAGGTGCCAGGCCCATCACGATGTCGAGGTTGGCCAGGCCCATGTCCGCATCGACGGCGAGCACCCGCACACCGCGTCGGCCAAGGCTCAAGGCGAAGTTCGCGGCCAGGTTCGTCTTGCCCACGCCGCCCTTGCCCGACGCGATGGCGACCACGCGTGCTTGCTCGGGCTTCGGGCGTGAACGCAAGGGGATGACCGGCGCCTCACCAGGGGCGCGGCCAGAAGGCCCAGGAAGGTTGGAGTCGTTGCTCATGGGGAGATGCGGCGGAAGGACCACCGCGCCCCCAGTTGATGTGCAAGGCGTAGGCCAGCGCTGCGATCACGAAATGTGTCCCGTGCGGCGCGGGCAACCGGGTCTGGAACGGGCCGTCGCACATCGCCGGCGGTCCCGGCCCGCGGTCGCCTCCGCTGCGCAGGGGCCCAATGCTCGTTGCGCGCATGCCGTGCCTCGCCTCGACCCGTCCCGCCGTGATCGCGACGGTGCTTTGTCGCGGTGTCAAAGGGGCAGGGGGCCAGCGTCGGCCCTCGGCTCGAGCGGCCGCGTACGGGCCGCTTCGAGCTCAGGACCCGCCGGCCTTGCGATTGCGCTTGCGGAGCTTCTCGACCAGCGTGGTGCGGTTCATCCCCAAGAGGATCGACGCCTGGTTCTTGTTGCCGGAGGTCCGCTCGAGGGCCTGCTGGATTAGGCTCATCTCGAACGCTTCCACGGCCTCACGCAGGTTGATCCCGTCCTCGGGGAGCAGGAACCCCTCCGGCGCGGTGGCGACGGCGGGTTCGGGCGGGTCGGACACCGCAGGCTCCCCGCTGTGCGCCGCGACCGGGGCACGGTCCTCGGTACCGCTCGAGAGCGGAAAGGAGAGCACGCTGGGCGTCGATGGTGCCCCTGGCGCCGGGCGAGCAGGGAGCCTCGCCCCGGTCGACTCCGACGCGTGCGCTCCGCCTTCGCGGACCTTGATCGGAAGATCCACCTCGTCGAGGATGCCCGAGCCCTGGTGGAGCAAGACCATGCGCTCGATCGTGTTCTCCAGCTCTCGCACGTTGCCGGGCCACGCGTAGTTCTCCATCAGCTTCAGGGCGTTCTCGGAGATGCCATCGACGCGGCTGGGACGCTTGGGCGCGTTGCGGTCCAGGAAGAAGCGGACCAGCAGCGGGATGTCCGTGGGGCGCTCGCGCAGCGGCGGGAGGTGAATGGGGATCAGGTTGAGGCGGTAGAAGAGGTCTTCACGGAACGTCCCCTGGGTGGACATCTCTTCGAGGTTCTTGTTCGTCGCGGCGAGAATGCGGACGTCGCACTTGCGCGGACGGGTCTCCCCGACCGGCACGAACTCCTGCTCTTGAAGGACCCGAAGGAACTTGACCTGGACCGACAGCGACATCTCGCCGATCTCGTCGAGGAAGAGGGTGCCACCGTCCGCGACCGCGAAGCGGCCTTCACGAGCCTGGGTCGCGCCCGAGAATGCACCCTTGGCGTGTCCGAAGAGCTCGCTCTCGATCAACGTCTCGGGGATCGCTCCGCAGTTGACCGGCACGAAGGGGTTCGTCGTCCGTCCCGACGCGTGGTGCAGCGCCCGCGCGATGAGTTCCTTGCCGGTGCCGGATTCCCCGGTGATGAGCACCGTGCAGTCGGTTCCAGAAATCCGCTCGAGGACGAGGAAGATCTCGAGCAGGTTGGCGTGTTCCCCCACGAGGCCGGGCGCGTGCGCGTCGCGCCACAGCGCACGGGGGTCAGGACCCGCAGCCGCTCCCCCCCGGCCGGTGCCGAGCACGCGCGTCACCGTGTCGTGCAGCTGATCGAGCTCGAAGGGCTTGACCAGGAAATCCTTGGCGCCCAGGCGAATGGCTTCGACCGCGTGGCTGATCGTGCCCTCGGCGGACATCATGATCGTCGGCGCCTTGTGCCCCTCCGCCCGGGCGCGTTTGAGGACTTCCATGCCGTCGAGGTCGTCCATGCGGAGGTCGAGGAGGACGACGTCGAACTCCCGCTTCGAGAGCTGGTCGAGCGCCTCGGTCCCCCCGCCGGCGCCAGTACACTGACAGCCGACGGCGGTGAGGTAGTTGTACAGCAGCGTCCGGTGAGGCTCGTGATCGTCCACGATCAGAACTGAGCTCCCCGGAAGAATCGAATCGTCGGACGCTGCCACGAATGGATCATTCGACTCTGGACGGTCGGGGTCAATCCGCTGACGCTCTTGGCCGCGTCCCGTTTCGGTTCGTTCGACCGTGCGGAGCAGAAAACCGCGAGTACCAGTAGGCCCATGTGCTCGTGCGCGGTACCCGAACGCGAGGGCTGAGGTGGCCGAGGTCGGGACGCGAGAGCGCCTCAACCGAACCGGTCACGTGCCGATGCACGGAGTGGAAGCAGCCCACCATGACCGAGCGCAAACCCAGCACCACTTCGATCCTGTTCGTCGACCCGTCTCCACCTTCGGTCGACCGGATCCGGGCCGAGGCCGCGGCGCTCCCCGATCCAATGACCGTCACCGTCGTCGCGAGCGTGCAGGAGGCGGTGCGCGCGTTCGAGACGACCCCCGGTTTCGACGCGGTCGTCGCGAACCTCGACATCGGCGTGGACGCGGCCACCGAGCTCGTCGCGGAGATCGAGACCCGCTTCCCAGGGCTTCCGGTGGTCGCCTACGCGGACAGACTCGACGATGTTCGGGTCTCCACGGCGTCTCACCTGGGCGCAGCGGGGTTGCTCGCGTACCCACTCGCGGCCAAGGAGCTTCAGGAGCTCCTGCGCCAGCCCGCGCCCGACGCAGGCTTCTCCGGCACGACGACCGGAGTGCCCACCCCCATGCTGCTCACGCTGCACTGCGCCGCGGGCGCTCACGGTGCGCTCCACCTACGCTGTGCGGAGACGGCGAACCGTCCCGAGCGGGTCGGCACGATCTATCTCGACGCCGGACAGCCGATCCACGCGACCGCCGGGGAGCTGTCTGGCTCGCAGGCCGTGCACGCGATGCTCGGCTGGATGGACGCCGAGGCGAGCTGGCTGCCGGGCAAGACGCGGTGCGCTCGGACCATCGTCGGACGCTGGGAGGGCCTGCTCGCGCGTGGCTTCACCGCGGGTCCGGGTGTGGGCTCGGAGCCGGTCGAAGACGTGGTCGCGGTCGCCTATCCCGAGGTCGTCGAGAAGCTGTCTCGGCTGGCGCAGACGCCGGACGTGCTCGGTGCGTTCCTGCTTCGTCACGCCGAGATCGTGACCGGACGGTGCATCCCGGAGGTCGACGCGACGCTGGCGGCGCGCGCGTTGTGTCGGCTCTCCCACGTCTTCTTCGATGTCGACGCTCAGCCCAGCGAGGATGCTGGCCGCGAGATCCAGGCGGTGGTCGGGTCGGTACGGCTGGTCATCGACCGGATCGGCCCGCCCGAGATCGGTTTCCAGGTCGGCGTCCTGGTGCGCCAGGCTGCGCCGGTGTGCAAGAGCCTGCGCCGACTGCTTCGGCAGATCGACGGGACGTTCCTGCGCGCGGCCAAGAAGCGCCGCGCCGCTGCGGGGTCCGGCTACGCGGTGAACTCGGCGTACGGGGCCCTGGGCGTCGCTTGAACACCCAGGCGCCGGGCTACTTGCCCTTGGCGTCGCACAGACGCTGCTCTGCGACGCGTCGCGCCTCGTCGGGGGCGATCACGGCCAGATCGCAGTGAAGGGTGGGAATGAAGGGGTTGTTGCGGACCGCGCGAGCCAGGGCGTCCTGGGCACCGCCGGGGTCGCCACTGCGGAGCCGGGCGCGGCCTTGGGCTGCGGCGAGGTTGGCGTTCTCGGGGTCTGAAGCGGCGGCGATGTCGAGCAAGGGCACCGCCTCGGCGAATCGCTCCAGCTTCACATACAGGCGCCCCAGTCGCTTGGAGAGGGTGGGGTCCTTGCGCGCGCGCTTGTCCGCCGCCCGGGCCTTCTCGTACTGCGCCGCCGCGGCGTGCTCGTGTCCGCGACCCTGAAGCAGCGCGCCCAGGCGAGCGTGCTGTCGGGCCTTGCCGCCGCCGAGCGCCGAGAAGACGTCTCCGAGCTGTTCGGCGGCTGCATCGCCGTCCTTGAACTCGGGCACCGAGAGTTCACCATCTTCGCCGCTGGCCGTGCGGGTCTTGGTCACCCGCTTCCACTCGGCCATGAACGCTTCGAAGTCGTCACCCCACGCGAAGCCGAGCGCCGCCTCGGCGTCGTCTCCGGCGGCCACGCGATCGAGCAGCCGCGCGAGGCCCTCGTTGCCCTTGCGCTCGTGCAGGAGCCCCAGCATCGTCTCGACCTCCGCGTAGGCCAGGGCGGCCCGCTCGGCGCTGGGCAGCATCGCGACCGAGGGATACATCTCCGAGAGGGTCACGAGGTCGTCATCGACGATCGCCCGATGCAGACGGTAGGCGATTGGGGGGGCGAGAGGCTCGGGGTCGTCGCGGCGCCATCGGGTCTCGAGGAACTTCGCCATGCCCTCTTGAAGCCACACCGGCGCCAGGTTTGCCGTGCGCATCGTGAGCACGTAGTGCACGTACTCGTGCACCGCGGTGTCGATCCAGCCGTAGCCGTAGACCATCACCCGCGGGGTAATCATCATCACCCGGCGATACTTGGTGACGCCGACCGTGCCGGTGGTGCGAATGTTCTCGACCGACAGCGGTGTGACCAGCGCGAGCTTGGTGGCCTGGTCGAGGAACTCGAAGCGGACCGAGTGATCGGGCAGGACGCCCACGATTGCGCCGATGCGGTCGCGCGCGTCCTTCATCGCGTCGAAGAGGTAGGGCGCGAGTAGGGCGTCTTCGTCACTGGCGAAGACCGCCTCGAAGTGACCATCGTCGCTGTGCACGGTGACCGCAGCGCCCAGCGCCGTCTGAGCGCCGCGCGCCAGCCCCAGGTAGTGCTGTGCTTCCTCGAGCGCCGCGCTGCCCTCGACCAGCGCGTCATCGGCCAGGGCCTCCGCGAGCAGCGATTCTGCGCGGGCGTAGTCGGCCTCGTACACCGCCAGCACGCCGCGCTTGACCTTCGCTTCGACGCTGGCCGGGGCGCGCTCCATCGCGGCGCGCGCGGCCGGCAGATCCCATGCGAGCAGCGCGGCGTCGACGTCCTCGAGCGCATCGTCGGCCATCATCGCCAGCGGTCGAGCCGACGCGAGCACGGGTGTGAGACGGGCACCCGCGTCCGCAGGTGTGACGGCGGTCGCTGCGGTCAGGGCGAGGCCGAGCCCCGCGAGGAGACGGTGGACGGGGCTCATCGCAGCAACTCCTCGTAGTAGCGCTTGACCGGGGCATCATAGCCCTCGGGCGTGTTCTCCTTCATCGCCTCCATCAGGGCGTCTCGAAGGCTGCGGTCGCGCTCGGCCTCGGTGCTGGCGTCTGCGGAACCGCTTTGCGGTGGTGGGGGCGGTGGCCCTTGGCGCAGGCTGTCGATGGCCCGCTGCAAGGCACCCCAGGCTCCGTTTTGGGCCTCGAGCGCGCGCTGGGTGCCGCCCCCGCCCAGGCCTTGCGCGCTGCGTTCCATGGTGTCGTCCGCGTCGCGCATCGCGCTGCGCCCCTCTTTGGGGAGGAGCTTGGCGCCGGGGGATTCCATCAGGGTCGAGGCTCGCTTGCGCAGCCCCGCTTGACGCTCGGCGAGCTCTTCGAGCTTGGTCTGCTGCTCGGGGGTCAGCACCGAGGCGGTGGGGGGGAGGGGAGCGCGCGTGCCCTCGCGCAGGGCGTCGGATTTCTTCTCGGCGCGGCGAAGCGCTTTGCCCTCTCGCTCGGAGGCCTCCGATCCAGCGCTCGCCCGCTGCAGACCCTTTTGGGCCTGACGTGCCGCGTCGTCGAGCTGGAGCTGTGTGGAGTCCTCGTCTTGTGCGGCCCGTTCGAGGGCCTCGAGCGCGGCGCGTGCATCTTCGAGACCCCGCCGACCCTCGCGTCCCAGTCGAGCGTCGTTGACCGACTCCAGCGACTCGCGCAGGGCCGTGGCCTGCTCTCCTGCCTTCTCACGCTGCGAGGCGTCGGCGGCCTGATCCTCGACGCCGTCTCGATAGGCGTCGTCCAGCGCTCGGGTCTGGCCCCGGACGTTGGCCTCCTCGTCCTGCAGCCGGGAGAGCTCACGCAAGAGCTCCATGCGCTGACGCTCTTCCTCGCTGAGCGCCGGAGCCTCGGCTCCGGGCTGCCCGAGCTTGTCTTGAACGGCGTCGCGCAGCTGCTGGACTTCGCCCAGCTGGCCGCGGGCGGCTTCGAGGGCCTCCTGCGTCTTGCCCTGGCGGAGCATCTCCGAGAGCTGCTCCTGCTTCTTCATCTCTTCGAGCGCCTCGAACGCGTCGAGGTTCATGAACTCCGAGTCCATCTCCTCTCGAAGCATCGCGCGGGCCTCGGCGATGCGTCGGAGGTCCTCGCGTCGGCGCTGCTCGAGCTGTTCGATCTGCGCTCGGGCCGACTCGTCGCCGGCTTCGAGCTGCTCGAGGAGATCGACCAGCTTGCGCTGTGTTGCCTCCAGGCGTGCGACGAGCGCCTCGAGTCGCTCGACCACCTGTCCGTCGACGAGGTCGTCGATGCGAATGATCTCGTCCTCGAGCTGCGGAATTTCCTCCCGGTTGTGCTCCGACAGTGCATCGAGTCCCGCGCGCGCGGCCTGGGGATCCTTGCGCGCGACCCCGGTGGGCATCTTCGCGTGCAGCTCCAGCTCTGCGTCGTAGAGCTCCTTGAGCCGGGTGTGGACCTTCGTGAGCACCGCGACGTCGCGCTCGTGCGTCAGGGTATCGACCGACATCGCGTCGATGGCGCCGGCGAGCATGGCCAGGAGCTCGCCGGACCCGCTCAGAAGCTCCCGCGCGCCTGCGGTCTGCACGGGGAGGGGGATCTCCAAGCCGGTGACGTCGGTGGGGGCGTCCTCGAACGCGCGCGTGGTCATGCGGGCGGCGAGCAGATCCACCGCGTGGTCGCGCAGCTCCGCCAGCTTCACGATGTTCGCGGCGTGCTCGGCCTCGTCGTCTTTGACGACGAGCGACTGCGTGGCCGATCGCGTCATCTTGCCCGGTGGGTCGGGCAACGCCTCGAGACCCAGCCCAGGATCGTTGTCCCGGACCTCGACCCAGTAGAGCACCTCGCTGCGCTCCTTGATCGGGATCGACGAGAGGTCCCAGGTGTAGCGCTGTCGCCAGGCTCGGCTGGAGGGGCCGGGGGTGCCCGCGTCGAGGCGGTGGGTGGATCCGTCGGGCATTTGGTAGACCAACGCGGCGGAGGCGATGCCGAAGTCGTCGCGCGCGACGAAGCGCACGTCCACGCTTTGACGCTCGCTCACCTCCCGTTGCGCTGCGGGAAGCGGCAGCAGCTCGACGTCAGGTGCACGGTCTGCCTCGAGCACCAAGGGCATCGGGGACGAGTGCCGCCCGTGCGCCTCGTCGCCGCTGCCCTGGTCTGCCTCGTCTGCATCGTCTGCATCGTCTGCATCGTCTGCATCGTCTGCGTCATCGAACAGCACCACGGTCCAGGTGCCGCTGCCGCGGGCGATGAAGGCCCCGGTGAAGGTGCTCCGGCCCGCGTCGTCGGTCGTCGACGTCGGCGCCAGATCGACGACTTCGGGTTGCGGATGTTCGACGGCCTCGGTGGGGTCGTAGTTGACCACCGCTCGGGCCGCGGCAGCGGGGCGCCACGCGGTGAGGGTGAGCGTGACCTCGGTGCCTGCCACGACGCGAAGCGCACCGCTGGGGTTGGGGACGATGCGAGGAGGTCGTCGCGTGTGGTCGGGGTAGCGCAGCTCGAGGGTCAGCGAAGACCAGGTCGGCTCTGGCGGAGGCGGCGGGCGGCCGTCGTGGGCGGCGAGCAGCAGCACCAGGCCGCCGGCGGGCGTGGGGGTGAGGGCGCAGCTCGCCACGAGCACGCCAGCCCCCAAGGCCGCGGCGATGCGAGGTCTCCAGCGGGGCCTGGGGAGCGCCAGGCCCGGGTCGATGCGGGGGTTCGCGATCCGGCCGGCCACGTCGTGGACGTACGCGGCGGCCAGGTCGGGGGACTCGACCTGCGCGCCGCCGGCGAGCTCGACCGCGCCAAGGATTTCGTGCCGCAGGCTTCGGTCGGCGGCGGCGTGAGATCCGTCGGGATGGTCCGGTCCGAGCGGACCGCCACAGCGGGCGATCGTGTGGGCAGCACGCGCATGGTTGCCGAACTGGCGCACGGCTCGCCGGACGAGGATCACGACCCAGCCCGCTGCGAGCAGCCCCGTGAGGCCGGCGGTTGCCGGGGCCAGCAGATCCCCGCGGAGGGTCCAACCGGCGGCCCACGCCGCAAACCCGACCAGTACACAGACGATCAGCGCGATGTCGAACACCCCGGCGGCGACGAGCCGTAGCGCCGCGATGCGGGACGCTGCGGCCAGAAACCGCGTCAGCGGCGCGTCGGTGTTCGAGGGCGGGGGGGCCAATCTGAGCTCCGGGCCGCACGGTGCGCAAAACCGAGGGGTTGGCGCACCGGGGGCGAGGAAAGGTATAACCGCGCTTCGGCGGGCAGTCACTGGCCGGGCTGCCCCGATTTCGCCCCGCGCATGTTTTTGCGTTGGGGTGTGGGCAGAGACTGCCCCTGAATAGACCCCCCTGCCGGCCGTCGAAGCGCGAGGCAACACGTGGTTTCCACCGAAGCCGACGACCACGAGCTGGTCGAAGCCTGCAAGGCAGGGGACCGACGTGCGTTCCAGGCCCTGTTTCAGCGCTATGAGCGCAAGGTGTACGCGGTTGCCTACGGATTTCTCCGGAACCCCGAAGATGCGCTGGACGTCACCCAAGAGGCCTTCATCAAGGTGCACCGCTACCTGCCCAAGTTCGAAGGGCAGTCGAGCTTCTACACCTGGCTCTATCGGATCGTCGCCAACCTCTGCATCGATCATCTCCGGCGCGCTGGCCGCAAGAAGGACGTCGAGTTCGACGACCAGCTCCGCCACGACGCCGACAATGAGGCGTCCGCGAGCCAGCTGCCGATCTCCTCGCTCGGAGACCCCGCCAAGGCTGTCCGCAACAAGGAGATCCTCGCGGCCGTGGAGACGAGCCTCGACGAGCTCAGCGAGAAGCATCGGATGGTCATCGTGATGCGCGAGCTTCAGGGGCTCTCCTACGCGGACATGGCCAAGGCGATGAATTGCTCGAAGGGCACCATCATGAGCCGGCTCTTTCACGCCCGCCGCAACATGCAGAAGCTGCTCAAGCAGCGACTCGAGCACGTGCCGACCAGCACGGGCGATGACGGCGACGCCGGTGACCCGGACGAGGACGAAAAGAAATCGAAAACTCGTTCGAACAAGGGCACCTCGGGCTCCGTCACACAGGAGGCAGCATCATGACCACTCAAGTCGGAACATCCGGGGTGTCGCGCGACGAGCTTGCGCTGCACTTCGACGGGGAGCTCACCGGGGCGCAGGCCCACGAGCTTGCGGCCCAGATCGACGCGGACCCGGAGCTGCGCGACGAACTCGCTCAGCTCGGCATCGTGCGCGGTCTGGTCCGAGAGTCGTTGACCGCCAAGGCGGCCGAGGTCCCACAAGCTCGGTTCGAACAGATCTGGGACGAAATCGATCGCCAGCTCACTCGCGAGACGGCGAGCGCCCAACCCGCGACAGGATCGTTTTGGTCCCGCGTGTGGTCGGCGCTGGGCCCGGTTCGCATTCCGGTCGCGGCGGCGGCGGCGGCGGCGGCGGCAACCTTCCTGGTCGTGTCCTTCACCGGCGATGACGATACGGGTCCGGGGGCGTCGAATATTCCAGGCGCCGTCGCGTCCACCCCGCAGCAGGCCGACCCCTCCCTTCAAAGAGGTCTGGAGGCCCCCGCCCCCGCGCCAGCCGACGACAGGCTCGCGCAGGCCCCCATCCAGCCCTCGCCTGCACCGATGAAGTCTTCCCTGCCGGCTGACAATGAGCTGGAGGAAGACATGCCCCGGCCGATGAAGGTTGAGGCTGAGATTCACGGGGTCGAGTTCTCCGGTCACGCGGGGCGTATCGCCAAGACCGGCACCGTCACCGTTCTGTACCTCGAAGAAGAGTCCCAGCCCAAAGACACCGAGCGTTCGCTATGAAGTCCTCAAGTTCCAAGAGCGTCCTCTCCCTGGCTCTTTCCGCCGTTCTCGCCCCTGCAATCGCGTTCGCGGCCGTGGCCGGCGTTGCAACCGCCGCGCAGGCCGCCGCGCCATCGAAGGCGGCCAAAGGGGTCTGCAAGGTGCACGCCGTGCTCGCCTCGAAGGAGGGGGACGGCACCATCCCCAAGAACCTCGAGTTCATGAAGGAATGGCTCACCGACGAGCCGTTCGACCGCTACAAGTCCTTCCATCTCTTGGGCTCCAAGAAGGTGGACATCGCGCTGGGCAAGTCGCCCGAGACCGCGTTCAAGACCGGTCACAAGATGAAGCTCAGCCTCTTGGGTGGAGACGAGACGAAGCTGAAGCTGCACCTCGAACTCACGCATCAGGACCGCAAGGAGAGCCTGTTCTCCATGGACTACAGCATCCAAGACAACGGGCTCTTCTTCGTCCAGAGCGATGGTGAGCACAAGTCTGGCGAGGTCTCCGGTCGGATCTTCTGGGCGATCCAGTGCGCACGGCGCTGACGCGCTCCGCCGGGACCCCATCGAACCCGCGCTCCCCTCGAGCGCGGGTTTTTTCGTGTTCGCGTTCGCCACAGAAGCCCGGAGCGCAATCGTCTACCATCGCGCCGTCTGCGGCTGGAAATGTTCGCCGCCGCTTCCTGCGTCGGCGTCGCGCCGCCCCTCGACGATGAGCATCCAACCCTCACCGGCCAAGTCCAAGCCCCGCCGCTGGCGGGTGGTGTTGGCCATCACGTTCGTCGTCCTGGTCCTGCTCGCCGCGGCTGCCGCTGCCGTCCCGCTGATCGCGATCCCCTGGGCGGAAGGACAGGTCGAGGCGCGGATTCGAAATCGACTCGAGGTGGCGGTGAGCATCGAGCGCGTCGCGCTGCACTGGGGCAGGGTCGATTTGAGTGGGGTGAGCATCGGCGGCGGGGACGGGGAGCCCACGATCGAACTGGACGCGATCGTGGTCGACCTCGACGAGGACGCGCTGTGGACGGGCCGCGCCGAGGTGGTCTCCGCCCGCGTACGCGGGGGGCGGGCCGTCGGGACGCGGGCGAGCTTCGAGGACTTGATCCGCCGCATTCGCGCCGGGCGGCGGCCGGGTGCGACCGCCTCGTCGGGGCGTGTCCGCATGCGGCCCAAGCGGATCGAGGTCTCCGACCTCGCGGTGGACGTCACCGACGGCGGACGACATCTCGCGGCGGTGCTCGACGCCGACGTCGACCTCGACGCGCTCCGGGTGGTCTCGACCGTGACCTCCGTGCAGGCCCAGGCCAAGGGCCTCGGCGTCCTTGCGCACTCGATCAGCGCGACGCTCCAGGCCCAACGCACCGACGAAGGCTACGCGTTGACGTTCCCGCTGCGCATCGAGGTTCGCGGGGCTGCGGCGCCGATCAACGACGAGATCGCCGTCGCAGGGGTCGATGGCTGGGTCCAGCTGTCCGACGCCGTGGCGACCGAGATCAGCCTCGAGGTCTCCGGTGCCTTCGGAGATACGACCACGGGGAGCGACTCGGAGAAGCTGTGGTCGATCGCAGGCCGGATCCAACGGGATCTTTCTGAGGGCGAGCTTCGCGTGGACATGGATTCCTTCGAGGTCGCCCGCGTCCCCCCAGAGGTGATCGCCGAGCTGCCGCTGGTCGAGTCCGACGAAGCGACGGTCGGCGGACACTTGGCGGTGGTGTTCGGGGACGGCGTCGCGGCGCTCGAAGGCGATCTCTCGCTGCGCGGATTCGGTGTGTCGTCACCGACACTTTCTCGGCAGACCGTGCGCGATCTGGGCATGGACGTCTCGTTCGCCGCCGAAGTCGATCCCGCGGCTCGCCGCGCCGTTCTGCACTACGTGGACGTGGAGCGGGAGGGCGTGAAGGTGACCGCCTCCGCCGTGTTCGAGCACCCCACGCGCCAGCGAGGTCGCCGGTACGACCTGGTGGTCGACGTGCCGAAGGTCGCGTGCCAGAGCGTGCTGGACGCGGTGCCCGAAGGCTTCGCGCGGGGTCTGGAAGGCTTTCGACTCGGCGGTGAGTTCGGCGCGCACGTCACCTTGCACGTGGACTTCGCCGATCTCGAGACGCTGTCATTGGGCGGGCTGGTCGACATGGCGGGGTGTGAGGTCCTGGCCGCCCCATCGGTGGCCGACGCCGATCGCCTCGCGGGCGGATTCACTCACCGCGTCTTGTTGAAGGACGGTGGCACCACCTCGGTCCAGATGTATCCAGGCTCGCGCGACTTCGCATCGATTCGCCAGATCTCGCCGTACGTCACCGCGGCCATTCGCACGACCGAAGACGGGGGGTTTTGGCGCCACAACGGCTTCATGCCGTCGCAGTTCGAGGTCGCGCTGCGGCGGAACCTGGCCGCCGGGCGCGTGCGGCTCGGCGCCTCGACCATCACGATGCAGATGGTCAAGAACGTCCTGCTCGGGCACGAGCGCACGCTGTCGCGGAAGTTTCAGGAGATGTTCCTGACCTGGTACGTCGAGACGGTCCTGAGCAAGGACCGGATCATGGAGCTGTACCTCAACGGGATCGAGTACGGCCCGGGCATCTACGGGATCGTCGACGCGTCGAGCTACTACTTCGGCAAGCATCCGGCCGACCTCGATCCACCCGAGGCGGCGTTCTTGGCCTTGATGCTGCCCAGCCCGGTCAAGCGCAGCGTCTACTACTGCACCGGCGAGGTCTCGCCGCAGTTCGCCGCGCGCGTGCAGCGAATCCTGCGCTTCATGAACGAGCGCGGCCGGCTGTCCGACCTCGAGTACGAGCTGTGGAAGGAGCAGCCGCTCGTGTTCGACCTGCGGCGCCGCGGCTCGCAGAGCGCATGCCAAGCCCGCATCACGCGCATGCAGGCGGGCACGTTCACCCAACGACCCCTGTGGGGCCTGCTCAGTGGCGAGGGAATCCTCGACGATCCGCCACCGGCGCCCGAGCAGGGCTTTGGCAGCGACGAGGTCGATCTGGATCCCGCGGATGATCTGGGCGACCTGCCCAGTCTCGACGAGCTTCCCGGCAGCGCAGACCCCTCGAACCCCTCGAATGTCGACGACCTCGGCGTCCCGGCGATGGATCGCTGAGCGCGCGGAATGGGGGGGTCGTCCGGGGCGTTGGTGGGGTGTGCAACCCGCGCTGCACGTGCCATTGTGGGGCCGTTCGATGGATGATCGCACCTTCGCGCAGCTCGAGGAACGCTACGATCCCGAGCACATTGCCCAAACGCTTCGGCCCTACATCACGCAGCCCCGACAAGCCAAGATTGAACGGCTGCTCGATCGTCGGTTGTCGCAGATTCACGTCGCGATCGAAGCGCCCAGCGACCCGCACAACGCCGCGGCGGTGGTGCGTACGGCCGAGGCGATGGGCGTGCTGCACGTGCACGTGACGGCGGCCGAGCGGCGTGCGCTGCACGCCAAGAGCACCACCCAGGGCGCGTATCGCTGGGTCCGGACGCACCATCACCCCGACCTCGACGCGTTCTTGAGCCACGCCTCGATGCATGACGTCTCGATCTACGGGGCGTGGATGGACGCCCCGACCGCGGTGGGCGAGTTGCCCGTCGATCGGCCCATCTGCCTGCTGTTCGGCAACGAGACGCGGGGTCTGTCGGACCGGGCGCGTGCGGCCTGCGTTGGAGGCGTTCGCATTCCAATGTTCGGCATGAGCGAGAGCCTCAACCTCTCGGTGAGCGCGGCGATCGGGCTGTATGACGTCACGACCCGGCACCGCGCAGCTGGGGCCGTGGGTCTCGACGAGGCGACCCGGGCGACCTTGCGCGCGCGCCACTACCTCGACAGCGTCGACGACCGACTGTGGTCGAGCCTTCTGGACGTCGCGTCGGGGACGTCATGAAGAACGTCTGGGTCAAGCGCCTGCTGATCACCGCCTCGGTGCTGTTCGTGCTCGGGGTCGTGTCCAGCGTCGGTGGTCTGGTGGGGCTGTTTTGGTACTACGGACGCGACCTCAGCGCGTACGACGAAGAGGGCCTCGAGAACTATCGCCCGCCTCAGGTCACGCGAATCTACGCGAACGACGGCACCACGCTGCTCGGAGAGCTGTTCGAGCAGCGGCGCACGGTCATCCGCTACGAGCAGATCCCCAGCCACGTCGAGAACGCCTTCCTGGCGGCGGAAGACGCCGACTTCTACCGTCACGAGGGCATGGACTACGCCGGCATGGTGCGGGCGCTCATCGCCAACGTGCGGGCGGGCAAGGTCACCCAGGGCGCCTCGACGATCACCCAGCAGGTGGTCAAGATCTTCATCCTCAGCTCCGAGCGCTCCTTGGAGCGAAAGGTTCAAGAGCTGATCTTGGCCCGGCGGCTGGAGCAGGCGTTCACCAAGACGGAGATCCTCGAGCTCTATCTCAACGAGATCTATCTCGGGCACGGACGCTACGGGATCGAGGAGGCCAGCTGGTTCTACTTCGGCAAGGGCGTCGCCGACATCGACATGGGGCAGGCGGCGCTCCTGGCGACGCTGCCCAAGGCGCCCGGGCGTGACTCCCCGCTGCAGAACCCCGAGAAAGCCAAGACCCGCCAGGTCTACGTCTTGGAGCAGATGGTCAGGCATGGGTTCGCCGCGCCCGAAGATGCGCGTCGCTTCATCGAGGCGCCTCTCGAGCTCGCGCAGGCCCGCGGCCGCCGCGTGCCGACCGCGGGGGCCGAAGAGTTCGTCGATGCTGCGGCGCACGTGCTCGAGGCGCACTACGGGAAGGAGGAGCTGTCGACCTTGGGCGCCTCCGTCTATACGAGCGTCTCGATGCAGGCGCAGGCGGACGCGCGATCGGCTGCGGTCGACGGCTTGGCCGCGATCGATGCCCGCAACGGCTACGCCCACGGACTGAAGCCGGCGGACGAAGCCCGGCAGGCCGAGGTGGCCGCCGCCGCGACCGGAGAACTCGGCGTCGGGCGAAAACTCGAGGTCGTCGTCGAAGACGGCGCGGTCGCGGAGGACGGGTTCATCCTCGCGAGGGCCGGGGAGCGGAGGGTTCGGGTGTTCGTGGGTCCCCGCTACCGCCAGGGCGACGCGCCCAAGGCGGACGGGCCCCGGTTCGCCTCCGGCGTCGTGCTCGGGGTCACGGTGACCCGGCGGCCCGACGACAGCGACGTCGTCCACGCGCGCCTCGACGTCGGTCCCGAGGCCGCCGTCGTGGTGCTCGAGGTGGAGTCCGGTCGAGTCCTGGCGATGGTCGGCGGCAGCATCTACGAGCGCGGAGACTTCAATCGGGCCTCCGACGCCAAGCGGCAGCCAGGCTCGTCGTTCAAGCCCTTCGTCTACGGGGCGGCGCTCGTCGCACGGAAGGTCACGCCCGCGACGCTGCTCGACGACAGCCCCGAGGTCTACAAGGACTGGAAGCCGACCAACTACAGCCGGGACAAGTACAACGGCAAGATTCGGGCTCGGGTCGCGCTGGCCAAGTCCGTCAACACGATCCCGGTCAAGCTCATCGACGAACTCGGACCCGAGGCGGTCATCGACTTCGCCCACCGCATGGGGATCGATTCACCGATGCCGGCGAACCTCTCGATCGCGCTGGGAACCGCGGAGGTGACCCCGCTGGAGATGGCCAAGGCGTACCTCACGTTCGCCCGCGGTGGCGAGCGCATCGATCCCATCGTCGTCGAGCGGGTCAAGGTCCCCGGCCGTGACGACTGGGTGCCCGAGGTCCGACGCGAGCGGGTGCTCGAGGAGGCAGAGGCGTTTCTGCTGACCAGCATGATGCGCAGCGTCATCACCGAGGGCACCGCGCGCAAGGCGGGCGCGCTGGGGCGGGAGGCCGCGGGCAAGACGGGGACCTCCAACGACAGTCGCGACGCGTGGTTTGCCGGGTACACGCCCGAGCACGTGACGGTGACGTGGGTGGGCTTCGACCGCCCTCGCCGGGTCGGGCGCGGGGAGACCGGTGGAAAGGCCGCGCTGCCGATCTGGCTGCAGACGATGAAGGCGGTGTCCACCGGGGCGCCCAAGACGTTCGCCGTGCCTCCGAGCGTCTCGGTCCGCACGATCGATGAGGCCTCGGGATTGCTCGCGCCCTCGGGCGCGGCGGCGCAGGGCTACACCGGCAAGACGCTGGAGGAGTACTTCCTCGAGGGGACCGAGCCGGTCGAGGAGGCCGTGCCCGCGGCCCTGCCCAAGGGCGACGTGCTGCTTGGGCTGTATGACGACGCGGACGGCGCGGTCGACATCGACGACGCGGACGACGCGGACGACGCGGACGACATGGACGACCCGGACCCAGCCCGCGAGGACGCCGTCGGCGGGCCGTAGGCCTCAGTCGTAGAGGTCCGGAGAGATCGTCAGGCCGCGGGTCACGCGGGTCTGGTCGGCCAGGATCTCGTCGATCGAGTCCTCGAGCAGGCCGGCGTCGAAGTTCTCCCAATCGACGTCGTCGAAGAACCGGTCGTAGGTCTTGGTGACGGTCAGCTCGGTCGGGAAGTCTTGGTCGCGCTGGACGGTCAGAGGGTTGCCGGCGCCCTCGAACTCGCTGAGATCCAAGCTGACCACGAAGTCCTCGCCGTTCTCGAGCTGGAACGTCACGATTTCGTCGCCGCGCTCGGCCTTGCCCCGGAGGAAGATGCTGTCGCCCTCGACCGCATCGATCGTCGGGATGATGTGGCGGGTCATGGTCTCACCGTCGATGACCGGCGTCTCGTAGGGGGCGTACTCGACCCGCAGCTCGCAGTAGTCGCCCGGGGGAATCTTGAGGCCGGATACGGTCAGGACCTCGAGGTCGGCCCGCCGCAAGTCCTCGGGGCAGGGGCCCCAGAACATCCGCAGGCTGTGCTCTGCACCTGAGCAGCTGACGAGTGTCGTCGAGGCGATCGTCACGTAGGACTCCGCGAGCGTGAGTTCCCAGCCATCGTCGAGGTCGAAGACCCGCGGCTGCATGTCGTCACCGCGGAACGGGAAGCTGTCCTCCTCCGGAGATGCGTGGTGCGTCGCGAAGACCGTGACGAGCTCGCCGCCACCGACGTCCAGGCATCCGGTGGTGAGAGCAGCAAGGAGGATCAAGGACGAGCGCGAGCACATGGCGAGGGGTGGCACGCTATCAGATGCGGGCCGGGCCGCTCAATGAAGTCATACGTGTGCTGGCGTCGCTGGGCTGCTAGCCTCACCTCGATGGCGCACCGGCCCGTGGAAGACCTCCGCGTCGATCTCGTGAGCAGCCCCCGCGCGATGGTGCGCTCGGATGCGAGCCAGGCGAGTCGTGGCGACCTGCAGAGCTGGATCGATCGCTCTTCGCTGCCCCCGGCGACCTTGCTGCTGGGCGGCAGTGGGCTGGCGCTGGTGGGGCTGGGGCTGGGGCTGGCGCTTCCTCTGACGATGGGGCTGGCCACGCTGTTCGGGGGCATGGTCACCTTTGGGGGCGGGATCGCGTTTCTCGGCGGCCTCAAGCGCAAGCGCGAACAATCCGAAGCGGCGATGAAGGCGCTGCCTCCGGCCCCCTCGGCGAGCCCCGTCGTCCTCGCGGAGCGCACGCGTCGCGTCCGCGACTTGCTCCATGAACGGCCCCGCTCGACGTTCGAGCAGATCGCCGCGGGTCTGCGCTGGACCGAATCGGCCCTGGTGGAGACCCTCGTGCACATGAAGAATGGCGGCGTGCTCGACGAAGATCTCGATCTCGACAGCGGTCAGTGGGTCTATCGTATGTTCGATGCAACCGAGATGGGGACCGCGGCGTCCTTGATGCTGGACGAGCGCATGCGCAGCTGAGCCACGGAACGACGACGAACGGATGAACGGATGAACGGATGAAGGACAAGAACGTCGCGGCGATCCTCGCCCTGTTCCTCGGCGGCATCGGGGTGCACAAGTTCTACCTGGGTCGGACCGGGGCAGGGATCCTCTACCTGCTCTTCTCGCTGACGATGATCCCCGCACTGCTGGCGCTGATCGACTTCTTCGTCCTGGCGCTGATGGACACCGACGAGTTCAACCGGCGATTCAACGGGTCCAACATGCTGCCGCAGGTGGTCGTCAACATGCTGCCGCCGGCGGGCTACGGCCCGGGCTACCCGCACAACCCCTACGGCGGCTATCCACAGCCGGGGTACCCGCCCAACCCAGCGGGATATCCCCACGCGCAGCAGCCCTACCCGCAGCCTGGGTATCCCGGCGCGCAGCAGCCCTACCCGCACCCCGGGCAGCCGGGCCCTGGCCAGCAGCCCGCCGGACTCTCGCCCGACGAGCTGGCGCGCAAGCTCGAGAAGCTCAACGAGCTGCGGATCTCCGGTCTGCTGAGCGAGGACGAGTTCAACCAGCAAAAAGCTCGCATGCTCGGACAGGCCTGAGGTCTCGGGCGAGCGAGGTCCCATGCTCTTCGACCGCTCCGGTCCTGGTTGGAACTACGAGCAGCTCGTCATCCTCGGCGATCGCGAGCTGGGTCTGCGGGCGATCATCGCCGTGGACAGCACCCGGCGGGGCCCCGCCTTCGGTGGCGTGCGGCGGATCGCATACGCAGGCGAGGAGGCCGCAATCGCCGACGCGCTGGCGCTGGCCTCGGCGATGACGCACAAGACCGCGCTCGCGGGGCTGCCCGCCGGCGGCGCGAAGACGGTGATCATGGACCGCCCGGGCTTGGACCTGGAGGCCGTCTACACGCGACTGGGGCAGGCGATCGGTCAGCTGGGCGGGCGGTACGTCTGCGGACCCGACCTGGGCACCGGGCCGCGGGAGCTGGACTGGATCCGCGGGCACACCCCCTACGTCAACCCGCAGCGCAACGATGCGGGCGCCTCGACCGCGCGCGGCGTGATGGCGGGTCTGCGCGCGGTGTGGCGCCACCTCGACATCGAAGCCAAGGGCAGCGCGGTGGCCGTCCAGGGATGCGGCGCGGTGGGCCTGGCGGTGGTCGAGTCCCTGGTCGCGCTCGGCGTTCGGGTCGTCGCCGCCGACACCTCCGCCGCGGCCGTTCGCGCAGCCAAGGGGGCTGGCGCGCAGATCGTCGCGCCCAGCCGCATTCTCGACACGCCCTGTGACGTGCTCGTTCCCTGCGCCGTCGGGGGCACCATCGGCATCGAGGTCGTCGAGCGGTTGCGGTGCAAGGCGGTGTGCGGATCGGCGAACAACCAGCTGCGCAGCCCGCAGGTGGCGCTGGCGCTGCAGGGGCGCGGCATCGTCCACGCCCCCGACATCATCGTCAGCGCCGGGGCGGTCATCGAAGGCGTGCTCACCGTCGGCGGCGACGCCAGCCCGGACGCGGTTGCGGGGGCCATCGACCGGATCGAAGCCACGGCGCTGGAGGTGCTGACCGAGGCCGCGCGGCTGGCCCAGCCCCCCTCGGTCGTCGCGGTCGCGTTGGCGCAGGCGCGGCTGCCATCGAAGCATTGACGCGCCGGGCTCGGGGCGGGAGGTTCGGGGCCATGACGTTCCCGCGCCTGTCTCGGCGAAGCTTCTGCGCGATCAGTCTGGCGGCGGGCGTCGCAGGTTGTCGAAAGGGCCCCGCGGGCGTCGCCGGCGTCATCTCGCCGGCCTCCGGGTCACCACCGGTCGAGTCCGCCCGAGGCTACGCCGCGCTGGAGGGGTTTTGCGACGGCGTGGTGCCGGTCGCAGCTGCCGAGTATGCGCAGCGGGTGGAGTCGATTCGGGCCCAGCTGGACGCTGCGAACCTGGGGGCGGTGGTGATCGAGCCGGGGTCCAACATGCAGTACGTGGCCGGCGTGGAGTGGGGCCGAAGCGAGCGCGCCTTCCTTTGGGTGCTGCGGGCCGATGGTGGGCAGGCATGGATCTGCCCGGCGTTCGAGCAGCGCTCGGCCGCCGAGCGCGTGCCCGCGGACGCCCAGGTGTTGCTCTGGCAGGAGCACGAGGATCCGATGTCGGTCGCCGCGGACTTCGTCGGAGCCGGGCAGGCCGTCGCGGTGGATCCCGACGCCCGTGGCTTCATCTATGCCGGGCTCGCGGCGCACGTGCCCGGCGCGCGGGTGGATGGGGAGCCGCTGTCCGCGGTCCGCCTGCGCAAGACCGATGCGGAGCTGGTGCGGCTGCGTCGCGCCAACGAGGCGACCAAGGCCGCGATCGCTGCGGCCGCGTCTCGCTTGCGGCCGGGCATGACGCAGAGCGCGTTCGCGGCCGAACTCACCCGTGCCCAGCAGGCCGCCGGTTTGGAGCAGGTCTGGTGCCTGGCGCTCTTTGGTCCGGCAGCTTCTTTTCCGCACGGGACCCGCGAGGACCGAGCGCTCGGGCGGG
This sequence comes from uncultured bacterium, assembly GCA_963761755.1. Taxonomy (GTDB): domain Bacteria; phylum Myxococcota_A; class Polyangia; order Nannocystales; family Nannocystaceae; genus CAJXVA01. Next base: position 495,138 of record CAVXIC010000007.1, on the reverse strand, counting down.
ACGACGTCGTGCTGGTCGACACCGGCGGCAGCCTGCACGGCTATCGCAGCGATGTCAGCCGGACCTGGACCGTGGGCACCCCCGATGGCGAGGTGCGAGACGCCTGGACCGCGGTGGCGCGCGCGCAGGTCGAGGCGCTGTCGGAGATTCGCGACGGTGCCGCGTGCGGGAGTCCGGACGCGCGGGCGCGGGCGGTGATCGAAGCGGCCGGTTTCGGACGCGACTACGAGCACTTCACCCATCGGCTCGGCCACGGGATCGGCCTGCAGGTGCACGAGCCTCCCTACCTGCGTCCGGGCAGCGCCCAGATTCTTCGGCCGGGCATGGCGATGTCGAACGAGCCTGGTCTCTACGTACCCGGTTCGTTCGGGGTTCGCCTCGAAGACATCGTCGTCGTGACCGCGGGCGACGCCGAGGTGCTGGGACCGCCCGTCGGTCCCTTCGAGGACCCGCTGGCGGGACACGCCGGCTAGCGCATCGCCGCCGACGGAGATCGCCTGGTCTCGTCGACGGGCCCCTTGCGGCGGGCGAGCAAAGCGGCGAGGGGGGCGCGCATGCGGAGCCGGGACCGGCTGCGGAGGCGATGGAACGGCGCCTGCCTCGCGGGAATTCGACCGATGCGGGGGTCTAGCGGCCTTTTTTGCGTCAAGCGGTTGACGACGGCTGTGCTCGACTTACCCTCTCGTCCGCGCCGCCCCCGCAGTCCGGAATAGGGACGAGGCGGAGGCGGTTGTCCCGGCCCGTTTCCACAGGCAACGTGCCGCCAGCACGCAGGAGGAACCGCATCGATGAGCGAAAAAGAGAGCCCCTATCGGACGCCGAGCGAGCGTCCGGTCACCATCCGGGCAGATCGCCTCAGCAAGTTCTACGGTCAGTTCGCCGCACTTCACGAGGTGTCCTTCGAGGTCCGCAAGGGCACCGTGGCCGCCTTCTTGGGTCCCAACGGCGCCGGCAAGTCCACCACCATGAAGATCCTTACCGGGTTTTCCTCGCCCACCTCGGGGCGGGCGGAGGTGCTCGGCCTGGACCCCTCCGACGCCGGCAAGCGCATCGAGCTGGCGCGGCGGCTGGGCTACCTGCCCGAGTCGGGCCCGTTGTACCGGGACATGACGCCGCGCGAGTCGCTCGAGTTCGTCGCCCAGATCCGCAAACTGGAGCGGACCGAGCAGCGCATCGACGACGTCGTGTCTCGCTGCGCGATCGGTGAAGTGCTGCACAAGCCGATCGAAAAGCTCTCCAAGGGCTTTCGGCAGCGCGTCGGCATGGCGCAGGCCCTGCTGCACGATCCGGAGGTGTTGATCCTCGACGAGCCGACCTCGGGTCTCGACCCGCTGCAGATTCGCGAGGTTCGGGCCCTCATCCGAGAACTGGGACAGGACAAGACGATCCTGCTCTCGACGCACATCCTGCAGGAGGTCGAGGCGGTCGCAGACGACGTCGTGTTCGTTTACAACGGCAAGATCGTCTTCGCAGGGACGAAGGACGAACTCGAGAAAGAGGGCGACCTCGAGGAGCGCTTCTACGCGCTCACCGAGGGCCGCTCGAAGAAGGGAGCCGCCTGATGGGTATCGACTTTGGTGTGGTGTCTGCCGTGTTCCGCAAGGACATGCGGCAGTACCTCGGAAACCCTACGGGGTACGTCTTCCTCACGCTGTTCATCGCCACGACGGCGGCAGCGGCCTTCTTGCAGGACGGCTTCTTCGCCCGCAACCTGGCCGACCTCGCCGAGCTCAACGCCATGATGCCGGCGATCCTCATGTTCTTCGTTCCGGCGATCACGATGGGCGCGTGGGCCGAGGAGCGCCGCGGAGGCACGGACGAGCTGCTGCTGACCATGCCGGTTCGCGACTTCGAGGTCGTGCTCGGCAAGTATCTCGGGGTGCTGGGCATGTACGCCATCTCGCTGGCGTTCTCGCTGTCCAACGTCGGGGTCCTCATGTACCTGGGCGACCCGGACACCGGCCTGATGCTGTCCACGTACCTGGGCTACCTGCTCATGGGCGCGCTGTTCTGTTCCATCGGGCTGGTCGCGTCGATGCTGACCAAGAACGCGACCGTCGCGTTCATCCTCGGGGCGCTGGGATGCGCAGGGCTCGTCTTCGCCGGCTCGCAGCCGTGGGCCAGCGGTCTGCTGGGGGCTGCGGTCGTCGGGGCTGCTGCGGCGCTGGTCACCTACGTGCTGACGGCCAAGCCGGGCTCTGCCGGACTCGGCGGCCTCGTCGGCGGCATCGGGGCAACCTTCCTGTGGCTGATGGCGGGCCGGTCGCCCGACGCCGACGCGGATGCGGCGGTCAGCGCCGACGCGCTGCGCGACGGCAACACGTTCGTCGAGATGTTCGACGCGCTCTCGGTCACCGACCACTTCGCAAGCTTCGGCGAGGGCGTCATCCGACTCGGCGACGTCCTGTACTTCGCGGGCGGCATCGCGGTGCTGCTCTACCTCGCTTCATTCTTGCTCGGCCGGAGGCACTGGTAGCCATGACTCGACGCAACCATCAGCTGGTCCGTTTCTTCGCCTTGACCGTCGCGACCGCATCGCTCGCCTACATGGGCGCGCGCGCAAACTCCTTCGCCGACGTCACCGAAGAGGGGCTCTCCGCAATCACACCCGAGACGCTCGGGGTGATCGAGGACATCGGGGTCGAGCGGCCCGTCACCGTGCACGCGTTCATCTCCAAGGAGGTGCCGCGCGAGTACGTCACCACGCGCACGCGCCTGCTCAACATCCTGCGCACCATGCAGGCCAAGGGTGGGCCCGGGCTCACGGTTCGCATCGTCGAGCCCGAGTCGTTCTCGCTCGAGGCCGAGGAGGCGATGGAGAACTTCGGGATCGTGCCGCGGCAGCTCGCCGATCGCTCCGCGGGTCGGGTCGAGGGCATGGAGGTCTTCATGGGCCTGGCGTTCGTGTCCGGTCCTGGCGAAGAGGTCGTGCCGTTCCTCGACCGGGGTCTGTCGGTCGAGTACGAGGTGGCGCGCGCGCTTCGGGTCGTGACCCAGGAGAAGAAGCGCGTGGTGGGGGTCTTGCGGACCGACGCCACCATCATGGGCAACTTCGACCTCCAGGCGCGGCAGCAGCAGCCGGCCTGGCAGATCATCAGCGAACTCAAGAAGCAGTACGAGGTCCGGAGCCTCAACCCCAAGTCGGAGATCCCCGAGGACGTCGACGTCCTGCTGGTCCCGCAGCTGGCCAGCTGCAGCCAAGAGGAGCTCGACACGGTCAAGGCGTACGTGGACGCGGGGCGTCCGGCGCTCCTCACCGTCGACCCGATGCCGCTGTTCGATCTCAGGCTCTCGCCGCGGGAGGACAAGCTGCCGCCGCCGGGCCAGCAGCAGAACAACATGTTCGGGGGGGCGCCTCCGTCCGAGCCCAAGGGCGACTACGTGGGTCTGCTCCGCGAGTTCGGGGTGGAGTGGTCCGACGACCAGATCGTCTACGACCGGTCCAACCCCAACCCCGTGTTCGACAACGTCCCGCCGCAGATCGTGTTCGCGCACCGCTCCGACGGCACCGAGGTCACCGAGTTCGAGGGCGTCGACCCGACCGTCAATGGACTCAGCCAGGTGGTGTTCATGTACCCGGGCATGCTCACGCCGGGCGCGGGCTACCAGGACAAGTTCACCCCGCTGCTGAGCACCTCCTCCGCCTCGGGGGTGAACCCCTTCGACGACATGGTGCAGCGTCACCCGCTGTTCGGCCTGTCCGGCCCCATGCCGCCCCGTGCGCTGGGTCCGACCACGGCCGAGGAGTACGTCATGGCGGCCCGCGTTCAAGGGGGCGCCAAGGCCGGTGAGGGCGAGGACGGAGCGGGCGGTCACGCCGACCGCAACCTGATCGTGCTCGCCGACGTCGACCTGTTCGGTGACCTGTTCTTCCAGATGCATGCCCGCGGCGGCGACGTCGATGGCGATGGGCTCGATGACGTGCGCTTCGACAACGTCACGTTCTTGCTCAACGCGGTCGACTCGCTGGCCGGAGATGATCGCTTCGTCGAACTTCGTCGGCGTCGTCAGAGCTTCCGTCGCCTGACCAAGCTCGACGAGGAGACCCAAGAAGCGCGGAACAAGCGGCAGGGGTCGATCGACGAGGCCAACAAGGCCGCGGAAGCCGAGCTCGAGGAAGCCAAGACGGCCCTGGAGGCCGCGGTCGCTGCGGTCAAGGAGCGCGACGACCTCGACGACACGACCAAGGAGGTACTGCTCAAGAGCGCCGAGGAGACGGAGAACCGCCGCCTCGCCGCCAAGACGGACGTGATCGAACGAGACAAGATGCGCGCGGTCGCCAAGACGGAGACCGAGCACCGGCGCACCGTCGACGAGATTCAAAACCGCATTCGAATCTGGTCGCTGCTGTTGCCACCCATTCCGGCGCTGCTGATGGGCATCTTCATCTTCATGCGCAAGCGCTTGCGCGAGCGGGACAACATCCCCGCCGCCCGCCGCCTGGGTGCCGCCGGCACCGGGCCCAAGTCGAGCACGTCGAAAGAAGGCAAGGCATGAATCGCGGAACCGTATTGATGGTCGCCATCGCGCTGGGCACCGCCGCAGGTGCATGGACCATGCGCCCCAAGGACCTGCCACCGGCGCAGTTCGAGGACACCGGGGAGGTGCTCTTCCCCGACTTCACCGATCCCGCCACGGCGACGGCGCTGACCGTCGTGTCGTGGGACGAAGACCAGGCCACCGTGCAGCGGTTCGCCGTCGAGCAGAAGGCGGGACTTTGGGTCATCCCCAGCCACAACGACTACCCCGCCGACGGGACCGAGCGCATGGGCAAGGCCGCCGCCTCGTTCATCGACGTGCAAAAGGACGTCTACTACGGGGACAAGGTCGAGGACCACGCCCGCTTCGGCGTGCTCGACCCCGAGGGCTCCGAGGGCAAGGGCGACGAGAAGGGGCAGCGGGTCATCATCAAGGATGCGTCGGGCACGGCGCTGGTCGACGTCATCGTCGGCAAGGAGCCCGATGGCAAGGCGGGGATGGTCTACGTGCGCAAGCCCGACGAAAAGCGGGTGTACGGAGCCAAGCTCACCCTGGACGTGTCGACGGACTTCGGCGACTGGATCGAGAAGGACCTGCTTCACGTCGAGCGCGACGAGATCGTCAAGCTCGCCTACGATCCCTACTCGGTCGACGAAGCGCAGGGGAAGGTCATCGGCACCGACCCGATCGTCGCGGCGCTGAGCCCGGGCGGGGACGGCCAAGATGCCTGGGCAGCACAGCCGCCGACGGCGCTCCCGGACGGAAAGCTGCTCGACGGCGCCAAGATCCGGCAGATGGTGACGTCGGTGGCCAACGTGAAGATCGTCGGCGTCCGCCCGCGGCCCGAGCGGCTCACCCTGCAGGCGCTGCAGTCCAAGGGCTTCTTCGTGACCCCGGACGGCCGGCAGCTGTTCGGCAACGAGGGGCAAGCGTCCATCATCACCAAGAACGGGATCGTCTACACGCTGTACTTCGGTGAAGTGACCTTCGAGTCGGGGCGTGCGCTCACCGCGGGCACGGCCGAGGAGGGCGCCGCTGCCCCCGGCGAGGATGCCGAAGGGAAGGACGCGAACCGCTACATGTTCGTCGACGTGTCCTACGACCCGACGCTCGACGCGGTCGGCGCCTCGAAGACCCCCCCAAAACCCATGGAGGGCGCCGAGCCCACCGAGGACGCCGAGCCCACCGAGGGTGCCGAGCCGACCGAGGGTGCCGAGCCGACCGAGGGCGCCGAGCCCACGGAGGGTGCCGAGCCGACCGAGGGCGCCGAGGCGCCGCCGAGCGTCGACGAAGAGGCGCAACGTCAGGGCGCCGAGCGGGCGACCAAGCTGCGCGAGCGCTTCGACAAGTGGTTCTACGTGATCTCGGATTCGAGCTTCAAGCAGATCCACAAGAGCCGCGACGAGCTGCTCAAGGACGCCACGCCAGCCGAAGGCTGAACCGGTTCGTTTTGCAGCGGCCCTCACTCTGCCTGGCGTGGAGTGGGGGTTCGTCGCTTCGAACCCGTGGTAGCGTGAGGCCGATGGATCGCCTCGCGTGCGTGGCCGCCTGTTTCGCGTTGGGACTGTGTGCGTGCTCCGAGGCGGTGCCGGGGGCGGGGTATTTACTCGAGGAGGACGACCAGGTCGAGCTCTGCGTCGGGGAGGTCGAGGTTCCAGACCCGGCACTGCGGGCGCTGCTCGAGTCAATCTTGCCCCAGCCCCCGCTGCCTGAGGACGCACAGGACGCACCGGAGGCTCCTCCGCCCGTCGTGCTCGCCCAGGAGCTCCGGAAGCTGACCGGGCTGCGTGCTCCGGGGCTGGGGATCGCGGACCTTCGCGGTCTGGAGTGTGCGGTGCGCTTGGAGACGCTCGGGCTGGCGGACAACGAGCTGACCGACCTCTCCCCGATCGAAGATCTGGCTGGAATCCGGCAGCTCGAGCTGTCCGGCAATCGGTTGACGGACCTCCGTGGCCTGCAAGGATTCGAGCGGCTCGAGGTCGTGGCCATCGATGACAACGGCGTCACCGACCTGCGTCCGCTCGCCGCGCTCGACACGTTGACGGCGCTCGACGCGGAGGACAACGAGATCAGCGATCTGTCTCCGCTGTCGGGCTTGACCAACCTGACCAACCTCGTCCTGGCCAAGAACGCGATCGAGGACGTCCGACCGCTGGCGAACCTGACCAACTTGGTCGCGCTCTCGCTGGACCAAAACGAGATCGAGAGCATCGAGTCGCTGTCGGGCCTCACGCAGCTGCGCTACCTCGACCTCGATGCCAACGCGGTCACCTCCGTCGCGGCGCTTCGCGATGCCGAAGGCTTGCGCGAGCTCGAGGTCAGTGGCAACGCGCTGACCAGTCTCGATGGCGTTCAGGGCAAGCCGGACCTGATCGAGATCTCCGCCAACGACAACCAGATCACCTCGACCGAGGGGGTCGCCGGACTCGGCAACTTGGTGACCCTGTCTCTTGGAACCAACCGCGTCGAGTCACTCACGGGCGTGGAGACCTTGGTCAGCCTTCGGCGCCTGACGCTCGCGCAGAACCGCGTCGTCGATATTTCGGCGATCGAGGGCCTGCCAGAGCTGCGCAACCTCGACGTGCGCGAGAATCCGGGCCTGACCTCGGTCGACGCCGTCGCCACGCTTCCGCTGCTGGGTCAGTTTGGCGCCGGTGGGGCAGGGCAGACCCTCGACCTGTCCGGACTCGCCGGCCGCGAGGTGTTGCGGCGGGTCCTGTACACCGACGCGGGTGCAACCTCGCTCGCCGTCATCGCCGAGCTTCCCACGCTCGAGTCGCTCGACCTGAGCGGGACCCCCGTCTCCGCGCAGAACGTCCAGCAGATCGCCGCGGGGGCTCGCCTGCAGTTCTTGGGGCTCTCGGGGACCGGCGTGACCGACCTCGAGCCGCTTGCCGGCTTGCTCGACATGGAGAGCCTCGACGTCTCGAATACACCGCTGCGTGGGGTGGAGTTCATCGCCCAGTGGAGCCGGCTGTCGTCGTTGGACATTCACGACTCCGAGGTCCGAAGCCTCGAGGGGGTCGAGCTGCTGGAGGTGCTCACCGAGATCGATGCCGACCGGTCGCAGCTGCGCGACCTGCGGGCGCTGGCCAACAACGAGACGTTCCGCAACAACGACCGCCTTTCGGCCCGCGAGTCGGCCCTGGATGCGGAGGACTGCACCGACGTCCTCGTCGTGCGCAGTCGCGACGGGCGGGTCGACGTCGACTTCGAGTGCCCGTGAGGACGCCGGGTTCAGCTCGTGGGCGTCAGCAGGCCGCGCTCGAGCGCGGTCGTCCGAACGGACTGCGCTTCTTGGGCGGAGACCCCGATCTTCGAGAGGGCATCCTCGATGCTGTCGTGCGCGAAGGTTCGACCCCGGTTCTTCGAGAGCAGGAAGATCCCGGTCCCGATGCTGCGGGCCATCGCCCGCCGAAACCCTCGGCCCTCAATGACCAGGTGGACCGTCGCGCAGTGCTGCAACAAGGTGTCGATGCTCTTCTTCATCGACGCGCGGACGTCCTCGTCCGGTGGATCGACGTCCGGGCCGATGATGGCGAGATAGTGGATGGGGGTGTCGCGCTCGGCGTGCAGGCTGGCGACCTCCTCGAGGATGCGGTCGTTGTCGGCCACTTCGGGCCGAATCCAGCGAACGAAGTACAGGTTGTCGATGTGTCCGGTCGTGCACGTCATGGCTGTGGGTCTTCGACGAGTGGGGGGTGATGCCGCAGCGGGCGCACGCGATGGCGCTGTGCGGTCTGGAGGTGGGAGAGGCAGTGGTGCAGCGCATCCTTGAGGCTGCGCATCGTCGTCACGTCGGTTAGCTCGACGTCGATGCGGGCCATCGTCTGGGCCACGTCTGGGCCGATGCCACACACCACGCAGTGGGCGCCGAGCATGGCGGACGCGCGCACCATCTTGACGAAGTGGTCGGCGGTCGCGGTGTCGACGACGTCCACGCCCGTGATGTCGATGATGACGCAGCGCGCCTGTCGCTCGACGATGGTCTGCAGCAGCCGCTCGGTCATCTCCACCGAGCGCTGCGTGTCTACGATCCCCACGATCGGCAGCGCGAGGATGTCGGTCCAGATCTCCAGGACTGGCGTGGACAGATCCGCGATCGCGAGCTGCTGGCGCTCGATGGTGTCGAGTTTTGCCTGCAGATCCCGGGCCGTGGCCTCGATCTGATCGGTGTACGCTTCGTTGGCCCGCAGCACCTCGCCGAGGTCGGCGGCCAGGGTGCGCAGCATGGTCTCGACCTCGCCGAAGGTGTCGTCGCGCGGCGGGAGTCGCTCGGCGATGACGTTCATGTCGAGTTCGCCGATGGCGACCATCGACAGGACATCGAGGAGCGCGGCGACCCGCTGCGGGGCGATGCGGAGTGGGGAGTCTTGGTCGTTCATCGAGGCTCGAAGTCAGGGAAGGCGGTCGTCTCGGAGGGCTCGAGGGTGGCCCGCCGGATACCGAGGGCCTCGAGCGCTTGTTCGAGGTTGAGCGCGGTCTCGAAGCCGCGCAGCGGGATGTCCATGGCCAGCAGGGTCAGCGCGACCTCGGGCCGCAGCCCGGACAGGAAGGTCCGGGTGCCCATCAGGCGAGCCGCGCATGCAATGTCGGCCAAAGATGCACACAGGTGGCTGTCGACGAGCCACAGCCCGGAGACGTCGATGATCAGCCCCTCGCATCCACGGGTCTTGATCCCCTCGAGTACGTCTTGGGTGAGGCACGCCGCCTGCGCATCGCTGAGCTCGCCTTGGAGGGGGACGAGCATGCAGTCCCACAGCCAGATGATCGGGAGTCGAGAGTCGACGCTGTCGTTGAGGGGATCAAGCATGGTCAAAGTCGGCCAGGAGAATGGTGGCGTCGTCCGTGGCGCTCGCGCAGGTGTTCATCAGGTGGTCACAGGCGCGTTCAGCACAAAACTCTCGGGAGTCTGCGAGGTTCACGCGGCGCAGGCCATCGCTGTACAGGGCGACGCGATCGCCGGGCTGCATGCAGAAGGAGAACGAGCGGATTCGGCGAAGTCGACGCCCCACGATGCCCGGGCTCGCGACGACGCCCACGCGGGTTCCGCAGCTGGTCACCGCGATGTTGCCGACCACGGAGACGTCGAGATCGCAGCCTTGGGCGCGTCCCAGCCCCGCAGCGGCGCCGCGCGTTCGGTTGAGCGCGGCGTGAAGCCCCGCCATCCACGTCTCGACGTCTTCGGAGAGCTCGAGGCTTGCGAGGTAGTCGCCCGCCAGGGTCGCGACGGCGGCGGCGTCGGGTCCATGGCCGAGCACGTCGATGACCGCGAGCAAGGCCGTGTCGGCGTCCTGCCGAACGATGGCGAGGTCTCCCGAGGAGGTGAAGCCCTGGCAAGGCCGCGTGCGCTGTGCGGTCTGCAGCTTCATATGACCATCTCGAAGAGCACCGTCGTTCCGGTCTCGGACGTCTGCACGTGGAAGTAGTCCGCGAGCTTGCGGACCCCCAGCAGACCCCGCCCCAAGCCGGTCTTGCTGCGGTATCGGCCGCCCAGGATGGTCTCGAGATTGTCGATTCCCGGCCCTTCGTCCCGGACGACCACGCGGAGCCTCCGATCTCGGTCGTTCATCTCGACCCGAACCCTTCCGCCGCTCGCGTACATCAGGGCGTTGCGGGTCAACTCGCTCAGCGCGGTCGCAGCTTTCACGGCCGCGAGTTCGCGGCCTCCCGCGTTGCGCACGAGCCGACGAACCAGGAGGCGGGCGCGACGTGAGGAGTGCTCGTCGAGGATCTCGATTTCGTGCGGACTCAGCAGAGGATCGATGGCCCGGACCGCGCCGAAGCAGGCTTTCTCGAGCGTGGCGACCATCTCCGGGTGGCGCGCGTCGTCGACGAAGAGCTTGGCGCCGAACATCACCATGTCGAAGTAGGCGTTGGTGGTGGCGAACTTGCCCTGTCGCTGCCGTCGGGCACGCTGGAGGATTCCGCGCGCGGTCGGCTCAGAGGTGTAGCGCACGAGCGCACCGAAGAGCTTCTGCTCGAGTTGCTCGGTTACAGACATGCTGAGGGTCGAAGCCCCACGAGGCGGAGGTAGGCGGTGACGACGAGGCTGCCATCGGCGGTGGTGCCGAACTCCACGCGGTCCATCAGGCGCTGGACGGATGCTTGTCCGTGCCCGAGTCCTCGGGCACCGCGCCTGCGTTCGCCGAGGGGATGTGCGCCCCAGTTCGTCGCTCGGACCACGGCGACGCCGCCATCGATCCAAGCCGCGACCTCTCCCCCAGCGGGGGCGTGGGAGACGATGTTCTGCGCGAGTTCGGTGGCCGCCGTCGCCACCGTCGAGGCCACCCGCGAGGACGCGCCGACGGATTCGATCAGTACGCGAATCATGGACGCGACACAAAGCGCGTCAGCACGATGTCGGACCGTCACACGCAACGCTGCGCGCTCACCCCTGTCCTGCATTGGTTCGCCACCGTAGCAACACGGTCAGGGAAAGGGAGCTGTCCCTTGGGACAGGTCGAGTCACAAAGGTGCGACATGCATCCTCGCCGCCGTCGCGATCTTTTTTGGGCATGCACACAGTGCGGCAGTGCTCCTTGCGATCCATGCTCCCAGGGGTCCTTGGAGTCGAGATGATGATCGAACAACACGCCGAGTCCAATGCGACACCGAACGAGGGCGCAACGCCAAGTGTGTCGTCCGCATTGATCGAGACGCTGAAGCTGGCCGGATGTCGCCGCGCGTTCGGCATCCTCGGGGGTCCGGCGGTGCCGCTGTTCTCGGCGCTCGTCGACAGCGGCCTCGCGCCGATTCACGCTCGGCACGAATCAGCCGCCGTGTTCATGGCGCTCGAGCACGACCTCGCCGGCGGTGGCCCTGGTCTGGTCTTCACCACGACGGGCCCGGGGTTGACCAACGCGCTCACCGGAATCGCGGCGGCGCGAGAAGAGGGCGGCCGGGTGGTCGTGTTCTCGGCACTCACGGGGCCGGACGTGCAGGGGCGATTCGCCTTTCAGGCCAGCGACGGCTTCAGCCTCGCGAATCGAGGCCTGTATGCGCCCGGAGGATGGTTCGACGACGCTTTCGCGCTGCAGTCCGCCCGCGAGGTCCCCTCGATTCGCGCGCGTTTGCTCGAAGGACTGCGGCGCCCCCAGGGCTACGTGGCACACGTCGCGGTGCCGCTGATGCTCCAGGAAGCGCCGGCGCCGATGACCGGACCCGTTCCGCGACGGGTCGAGCTTGCGCCCAGCGATGACGCGGCGCACCGGCTGGCCGAGGCGTTGGGACGTCGGACCGTGGTCTGGGTTGGGCACGGGGCCAGAGACGCGTCGGCGGAGGTGCGCGCGCTGGTCGAGCGCCTCGACGCCCGCGTGATGTGCTCGCCGCGGGGCAAGGGCGTGTTTCCTGCCTCGGACAGCCGCTTCCTCGGCGTGACCGGGTTCGGTGGTCACGAGCACGTCTTCGATCGCCTCGAGCGATTCAACGCCGACACGACCTTGGTGCTGGGGTCACGCCTCGGCGAACTCACGTCGTTTTGGGATCCGAGGCTCGTCGAGGGCACCCGCGTGGTGCACGTCGACGTCGAGCCCTCGGTGTTCGGGGTCGCCTATCCCCTTGCGCAGACCGTGGGCGTTTGCGCCGAGGTTGGCGCGGTCGTTCGAGCGCTCCTGAACGTCCTGCCGCCCGGAGAGCGCAGCCCCGCAGGTGGACCGGTGCGGCCCGTGAAGGCCGGGTATGTGCGCACCCGCGGGCTGGGCGTGTCCTGCCGCGCGCTGATGGGATCGGTCCAGCGCGTGGTCGTCGAGGGCAGCGTCGCCACCGTGCTCGCCGAGGCGGGCAACGCCTTCGTCTGGGCGACCCACCTGCTGCGTTTCGCCCATCCGCGCAGGTTTCGGGTCAGCATGGGGTTTGGGTCCATGGGACACATGGCCGCGGGCGCCATCGGGACGGCGTTGGCCAGCGGACGACCCGCGGTCGCGCTCGTCGGCGACGGTTCGATGCTGATGAGCAACGAGATCACCACGGCCGTGCAGCAGCGTGTGCCGGTGGTGTGGGTCGTCCTCAACGACGGTTGCTACGGCCTGGTCGCCGACGGCATGCGAGGGTTGGGGCATCGCCCGCACGGCTTGGACATTCCCCACGTCGACTTTGCCGAGGTCGCTCGCGTCATGGGAGCGAGGGGAATCTCGGTGCAGCGACCCTGCGAGCTGGACGCGGCGCTGCACGAGGCGCTCGCTGCCCGCGCGCCCGTCCTCATCGATGTACGGATCGACCCGGACGAGCCCGCGCCGCTGGGGGCACGCAATCGCAGCCTCGCCGCGCAAGGAGTCGCATGATCCCCGTCGGATTGACCGCGCTGTCGGTCGCGCTCCCCGAGACGGTTCGGACCAACGCCTACTGGCAGCGCGAACACCCGCAGATGGTCGCCGCCGCGCAGGAACATGCGCTCGCTCGTCTGTGGGCGTCGCAGGGCCAGGCCAGTGCGTTCGAGCGGGCGATGGAGCCCTTCGCCGCCGACCCCTTCAAGGGCGGGCAGCGCCGGCACGTCGCGCTCGGCGACACGGCCAGCGTCGACCTCCACGTCGCGGCGATCGAATCGCTGATGGACGCGTGGACCGGGAGCATGCACAACGTCGACTTTGCGATCGTCTCCTCGATGCGCCCCGACTCGATCGCGGTCGGCGACGCAGCCTGGCTGTCGGGTCGACTGGGACTCCGGTGTCCAGCAATCAACCTCGAAACCGCATGCGCCAGCGCGGTGATGGGTTTTGATCTCGCCTGCAGCTTGGTGGAGACCGGCCGCGCGAGCAAGGTGTTGGTCAGTGCCTCGTGCACCTACGCCCGCGACGTGGAGGAGGAGAGCTCGTTGTCCTGGTTCCTCGGCGACGGTGCCGGTGCATTCATGGTCGAACGCCGCCACGGCGCGTCCGCCAACTTGGGTGCCCACAGCATCTCCACCCAGCAGACCTGCGGTGCGTTCGTGCACGAGCTGGTGGTGGAGGGCGGCGAGCCCCGCGCGCGCATGCGAACGACGCCGGGCGCGGGAAAGGTCCTGCACGACACCGCCGAGCCCTATCTGACCGAAGCGTGCGCCGGCGCCCTGCGCAAGGCGGGCGTCGGGCTGGACGACATTGCGCTGTTCGTCTTCAATACGCCGACCGCATGGTATGCACATTTTTGTGCGGACGTGCTCGGAGTCGATCGGGGCCGAACCGTGTCGGTGTATTCGGAGACTACGAACATTGGCCCAGCATTGATGGCAGCCAATCTGCACCGCGCCGCGACCGAAGGACGCCTGGAGCCCGGAGACCTCGTGCTGGTCTACGCGGTGGGGAGCACCTCCACCGCGATGGCGATGGTGATGCGCTGGGGCGAGGGCATCGGGCTATCCGCGCCCGCGTGAGCACAGCACCGCATGGGTGCCTCCGGTCACGTGCACCTGCAGGTTGCGACGCCCGGCGCGAGCGAACAGGGCCTGGTACTCGGCGCGGGTACGCTCGCGTCCGCCGGTCTGGACGAGCATCTCGAGGTCGAACCAGGCCGCCGCGGGGCCCAGCTCGGGCTCCTCGAGCAGCATCTCGATCACCACCAGGTCCGCCGCGGGGTTGCTCTTCAGGCAGGCGGACAGCAGCGTCACGCACGCGTCATCCTCCCAGTCGTGGAGGACCCAAGAGAGCACGTAGGCATCCGCGTGCGGCAGCGGATCGTCGAACATGTCCAGCGCCTGCAGGGTGCAGCGACCGGCGTTGTCCGGGCGCAGCGCAGGTGCACCCAGGTCGATCACCTCCGGCCGATCGAGGAGCGTCGCCCGCAGCGAGGGCGTGGCGCTGAGGACCGCATCCAGGAGGATGCCATGGCCTCCGCCGAGGTCCGCGACGTGGGCGTAGTCGTCGAAGGAGAAGACCGACAACACGTCCGATGCGGTGCGCTGGGTCCATGACGACATCGTCTGTCCAAACAGCGCGCCGAGCTCGGGGTGCGTGCTCAAGTGCTCGAAGAGCGGGGTCCCGAACACCGCGTCGAAGGCGGGCGCGCCCGTGCGGACGGCGCCTTCCAGCTGTCCCCAGGGAGCCCAGGCGAGGGCGCCCAGGGCCATGGCACGCGCATGCAGACCTTCGGGCGCATCGCGCCGGAGCGGACGGCTCATCGGTGAGTGGCGCCAGGAGTCTGGTGGCGCTGGCATGAAGACCCCCGCCGTGCTCAATGCGCGGAGCAGTCGGCGCAGGGGTCCGGGTTGGACTCCAGCGGCGCGCGCGAGCGCTTCGGTGGCCGAGGCCGCGTGATCGGGGACATCGGGGACGAGGTCGGGAATCCCCAGGGCGCACGCGACGTGGATGCACTGGGGGAGGCGAAAGCCATCCAGCATCGCGGCGAGTGCGACCGCAGGCTGCTCTACAGGGCTCACGCGGCGACTCCTTGTGCCTTGGCCTTGGCGAGCAGCTCGCTGACCTCCAGCGAGACATGCGCACGCGCAGAATGCAGCGCCTGTTCGATGTCGGTATGAATGGAGAACGACGCGCGGGTGGCGAGCAGGAGCCCCGCGGAGACGCTGCGAATGATTGCGCGGCGCAGGCCGTGTCCTTCGATGACCAGATGCATCGAGCTGCAGTGTCCGCTCGCGTGCTCGGTCCCCTCGCGCAACGCAGCCCTCGTGGTGGCGTCGGGCGGCGGCACGCCGATGGGGATCGATGCGACGTAGACGAGCTGTACGCCGACGCTTCGGTGTGCGTACTCGGTCGCCTGCATGATGCGGGCGACGTCCGCGGGTTCGCAGCGCGTGCGCCAGCGAACGAACAAGACCGATGAGATCAACGCTGATTCGATCATGAGCCCGAACCGGAGGGGACGGTGTCCGAGGATCGACGGTTCCGGTGTGCCGCGTCTCGTTTGCGAACGGAGTGGCGGTCAGGCTTCATCTGATTCATTGTATGTACTCGGGGATACACCAAAATGAACCAGTCTTCACGCGTGTTTCTAGTTGCCTTCCTTGGATGCACCGCGTGTGACGAACGTGACGCGAGTCCGGCTCTCGTCCCGGAATCGTGGATCGACGAAGACATGATCGACGAATCAATGTTCCGTGCTGGAGATACAGCGTTCTGTGAGCAATCGTGGACGCTCGAACACGAGGTCGAGTTGGAGGATGGCGCGGTGCTCCGGGTGACCGAGCGGTTCTCGCCTCGTGCAGCGCTCCGGTTTCCGCGGCGGGCGTTGGTGATGCTGCCGGGGACCCTGGTGACCGGCGACATGTACGACCTCGACCCCGGCTCCGACCCGAGCGCTCGCCTCAACGCCCTCGACGAGGTCGCGCGCGCCGGGTACTTTGCGTACGCGGTGACGTACGAGGGCTACCCTGGCAGCTCGATCCCCGACGACGGCGCGACCGTCACGACCCAGCGGTCGATGGCGCAGGTCGGGGAGATCATCGAACGCATTCGAGCCGCGCGCGGCATCGGGCGCGTAGATCTGTTCGGAACCAGCTTCGGCGCATCCTTGGCGGTGGGCCTGGCCGGTGAGGACAGCCCCATTCCGACGCACCACGTTGGCCGCGTCGTGGTCCAGGCGATGGTGCACACCTCGGTCAGCGACCTCTTCGCGCAGACGTTCTTCAGCCCGGAGGTCTTGGCGTTGTTCCAGAGCGCGCCGGGTGGATATCTGCAGACGGATCCTTCGGTGTACGGGCTCATCCTCGCGGGCGCCGACTCGCAGGCCGTCGATGCTGGGCTGGCGACGTTTCCGGACGTCTACGCGACGGGCCCGACGTTGGAGGGCTTCGAGCTTCCGGTGGTCGATGCTTCCGCGGGGGTCCGCCCGCTGCTGCAGCTGTGGGGGGACGCCGACCCGATCACACCGCTCGCGGACGTCGAGGCCTTCGGCGCCGACTACGGCGGTTCGCACGAACTCCGCATCTTGCCGGGGGCTGGGCACGCGCCGTACATCGGCGATCCGGACACGGTCGATGCCGTGTACGCGGAGATGTTTTCGTTCCTCGACTATGGATGGTCCATACACCTGGGCTGTGCCCCCGCCGTAGAGCCTGCGAGCTGATGCGTCGGCCCTCGGTTCTCTTCGTCGCGCCGCCGACGACGTCGTTTCCCGGTGGAGGACTGGCGGAGGTCGAGTTCGAGGTGGTCGGCCCCGTCGGGGCCGAGGCGGCGGCGGGGTACCTGGCCTCCGATCCACCCGACGCGGTGCTGATCGACGTCGACGACGATCCGGTGTCGTACGACATCTTGATCCAGCTGCACGAAGCGGAGCGTCCGTGCCGCGCGGTGGTGGTCGGTACGGACCTTCCCGAGGACGTCGTCCGCGAGGCGTTCCACGTTGGTGTGTATGCCTGCCTGCGCAAGCCGGTGGGAGCGTCGGTCGTGCGGGGTGCGCTTCGACGGGCGGCGGAGGGGACGACGGTGATGCGGGCGTGTCTCGATGCGGCCGCGCAGCGCGCCCCACGACCGGAACCCGTGGGGCGTGTCGACACCTCGGCGCTGACGCCACGGGAGCAAGAGATCCTGCGGCTCCTGCTCGAGGGCTGCACGACCCCAGCGATGGCCCGCGCGCTGGACGTCTCGCCCCGAACGATCAAGTTCCACGTCGCGAACCTCTTGCGCAAGCTCGGGTTCAGCTCGCGGCTGGCGCTGCTGGCCCAGATTCGACGCGAAGACACGGTCGCGCCGTTTCGGGCCCGGTGATGGCGGTATGACTTCGTGCAGTTTTTCGAGGTCTTCGGCCGGCGGCTGCTAGGCTGACGCGTGCGCGCTGCCGTCGACCGGTTCCTGGAGCATCTCCGCGCGGAGGTCCGGGCATCGAAGCACACGTTGCGGGCCTACGCGGGCGACCTCGAGGCATTTGCCGCGTCCGTCGAGGCGCGAGGGGACCGCGAGCCGACGCTGTCGGACCTGACCGCCCGCAACGTCCGGGCGCACCTTGCAGATCTCCACGGCCACACGGCGACGACCACGGTCGCGCGAAAACTCTCCACGCTTCGGAGCTTTGGCGAGTTCTTGCTGCGGCGGGGGGACATCGAGGACAACGAGGTGACGCTCGTCAGCAGCCCCAAGCGGCGTCAGAAGCTCCCGGTTGCGCTTCCGGTCGAGGACGTCGGGGCGATGATCGACATGCCGCAGCGACCCGGACCCGCAGGGGCGCGCGACCGCGCGGTGCTCGAGGTGATCTACGGGGCCGGGTTGCGCGTCTCGGAGTGCTCGGCGCTCGAGCTGGGCGACCTCGAGACCGACGGGGGGCGGGCGCGGGTCCGCGTGGTGCGAGGCAAAGGGGGCAAGGAGCGGCTCGTTCCGCTCGGGACGCGGGCCGCCCAGGCCGTGGCCGCATACCTTGACGTTCGCGGCGCGCTCGTCAAACCCAAGTCACCCCCGCACGCGCTCTTTCTCGGGGACCGAGGCGGGCGTATGGGCCCTCGATCGATTCGTGCCCTGGTGTATCGCAGGTGCGAGCAGACCGGCGCGCGCGCTCGGGTCGGCCCACACGGCCTGCGTCACAGCTTCGCGACGCACCTGCTCGAGAGTGGTGCAGACCTGCGGACGATTCAGTCGATGCTGGGCCACGCCAGTCTCTCGACGACGCAGCGCTACACCCACCTGAGTTTGGGCAAACTGCTCGACGTCTACGAGGCTGCCCATCCCCGGGCGCGGCTGCGCAAGCCCGAGGAGTGAGGCGCCTTGTGGCGCTCAGTCATTCGACTTCTCGAAAAGAGCGCTCGATCGAGGGCTAGGGCGCGGCCACGAAGACCCTCGGGAGGCCCGCCAGCGGCGTGGTGGGGCGCTCCGCCGAGCGCACGTACTGCCCGCGCACCGGCATCGTGGCCTCGTGCCAGGTGTCGTCGACGTAGACGCCGGTCATCTCCGCGGGCAGAGCCAAGCGCTCGTGCTTGATGTCGGTGGCGGCCTGGGGCCGGTACGACACGTGCCAATGAATGTGAGGCCCGGTGGACCGCCCGCTGTTTCCGACCTTGGCCACGCGCTGTCCCGTCTCCACGCGATCGCCCTCGCGCACCTCGAGCGATCCTGGAATGGCGTGCCACAGCGCCGAGTATTCGCCGAAGCCGTGGTCGATCACCATGCCGTTGCCACCGGCGCGGCCGCGTTCGGAGGGGCGGTTCTCCGGGACGCCCTCGACGACGAACACGACCGTACCGGCGGCAGGGGCGAGCATGTCTTCTCCGTGCGCGTAGAAGCTCTCGTTGCGGGTGCGGTCGCTGCCCCGCGGGCGCTGGCGTCCGTCTCGTTTGACCACGAGGTCGTATGCCCAACGCTGGTTGCGGTTGCCGTGGTGGTAGTTGGTCGCGCGAGCGCGGCCACCGTGCAACACGTACCAGGTGCCCCTTGCAGGCAGGTGGAAGCGCGACACGGGCAGGTACGCCTCTGCCGGATGCTCGAGGTTCTCGATGAACCAGTGTTCGCGAACGAGCAGGGTGTCGAGCGCGCCGGAGGTGTCCAAGGAGAACTGGTAGAGCACCGGGGTCAGCGCTCCGCCGCCTTCGGGGTGCCCGTGCAGCACGAGCCCGGAGTACCAGCGGCTGTCCTGCTCGCGATGGACGTGCTCCTCGAGGATGCCCAATGGCATGCCGAATCTCGCGGTGAGCTCGCGCAACGATGCTGCGAGCGCTTGCGCGCTCAGCCGGCCCTGGAGGCGGGGGGAGGCGTCTTGGAGCAAGGGCCCGGCCTGCGCCTTGGCGACGGCGTCGAGCAGCGCGTGCATCTGCGTCGCGCGGGCGGGGTCGACGCTGGACGCCGCCTGGGCCTGGGCTCGGCGCCCGGCATCGGGGCCCGGTGGCGCGGGGGCGGCGGAGGGGCGGCACGCGCCGACGGCGAGCAGGGCCACCAAGAGTGCTCGGGACATCGCGCCCATCGTGCCGGATTTGTCCCGGCCGCGCCGTCGTCCCAGACCAAACGTGCGCAGCGGTGCGTACACTCGGTTTGCATGCCCGCGCTCCAGACATGGTTTGCCCCCGCGTTCGCCGCTGCACTCGCCGCTTGGGCCGCCCGTGGTGAGCAGGCCCAGGGCTCCGGCGAGGCCCCCAATGCAGGGGACGCAGCGGATGCGGGGGAGGGCGAGGTCTTTCGGGCTCCGTCCGAATTGGACGTCTGGGATGACGTCATCGTCGCGCCTCCGGCCGTCGTCGATCGCTGCGAGGAACGGCTCGACGCGGCGGGCGTGGACTTCGCGCCCAGCCGAATTCCCGTCCACGAGACGAAGGCGGGCATCCTGTGTGGCGCGCCTCAGGTCGTGCGATACAGCGCCGGGCCCGGCGAGGTCCGCTGGCGCGGCCGGCCCAAGGTGTCATGTCCGGTCGCGCTCGCGATGAGTCGTTTCGAGGCCGTGGTGCAAGAAGAGGCGGCGCGTCACCTCGGCAGGCCGGTGGTGAAGATCCAGCACATGGGCACCTACAACTGCCGGGAGATGGCGGCCTACCCGGGCTGGGTCAGCGAGCACAGCTACGGCAACGCCATCGACATCCGTAGCTTCACGCTGCGCGGTGGCAGGGAGGTTCCCGTCTTGGGTCACTACGGGGAGCCCGGCGATCCCCAAACGCCCGATGAACGATTCCTCCAGGCCGTTGCGCGTCGAAGCGTGGATGAGGACATTTTCTCCGTGGTGCTCACCCCAGCCTTCGATCGCCTCCATCGCAATCACTTCCACCTCGACATGGCGCGGTACAGGGTCGACGGGACCGTTCCCGACTGACCGAACGTTCCCTCGTCCACGGTGCCGGGCTTGTGGTGAGAGCTGCGCTACAATCGGGGGCCGGCCATGGCTCTCGACCACGCGCAACATGTCCGTCGGAATGACTCGATCCCGGCGAGCCTCCAGCTCACGCCGGAGGACTACTTCGTGCTCAGCCGTGTGGATGGGGACGTCAAGGTGGGCGACCTGGTGCGCGCGTGTGGCCTGCCCACCGAGACGGCCGCGTTGATCGTCAGCAAGCTGGTCGATGGAGGCGCGCTGTTGGTCTCGCAGACGCGTCGCGTGCCCCCACCGTCGGCGGGGTCGGGCACATCGAAGCTGCGGGCCGCTGCCCAGGCCCGTCGGCGCGACGCCCTGGCCGCCGCCCTCAAGGTCAAGAAACCCAGCGCCCAAGCGCCAGCTCCGGATGCACAGGAGGATGATGCCCCCGAGCCCCCGCGTACCCGCGCGGAGGGCGAAGTCGAGCACATCGTCCGCCGCCGCGTGGACCCGAGCGACCCTCGGATCGACGGTGGGCTGCCGATCGACCTCGATCGCCAGCGGTGGATCTTGGCGATGGCCGATGGACACGAGTCGATGTCTCAGTTCGAGATCCTCGGCATCTTGCCCACGCACGACGTCAAGGCGATCAAGCGCGCCTATCACGAGACCAGCCGCGCCCTGCACCCCGATGCCTACCACGGTCGCGATCTCGGCCTGTATCGCTCGATGCTGTCGTCGTTGTTCCGAGAAGCGAAGGCCTCGTACGCCGAGCTCCGGCGCGAAGAGGTGCGCGCGCCGTGGGTCGATCGGAGGATCCAAGAAGACGCCCACAGCCGGCTCCTGCAGGCGGCAGAGGATGCCGAGGCTCGCGAAGAGGCCGAAGCCGCCGCAGCCGTCCGCCGGGAAGAGCGGACGCGACAGCGCGCGACGCGACAGCGCGATGCGCTCGTGGGCCGCATGAAGGCAGAGGCGGCGGTGATGCTTCAGAATGCGATGGCCGCCGAAGCGGCCGGCAACCTGGCTCAAGCGGCGAACCTGTATCTGCTCGCCACCCGGGCCGATCCCGGCAACGCCACGTTGACCGCCAAGTGGAAGGCGGTTCGAAAGACCGCGCGGGAGAAGCGCGGCGCCGAGGCGTACGTTCGCGCCCAACAGCGACTCGATCTGGGCCAGGTCGCCGAGGCGATCCCATGGCTGCTGGAGGCGGCCGACGCGATGCCCACCGCTGAACACTTGGCGCACGCAGCCTACATGGTCCGCGCCGAAGACCCCACCAACGCCCGCAACCTCGCCATGGGGGCGCTCGAGGCAATGCGGGCGTCGGAAGCCGGTGGGACCGCGCTCAAGCCCTCGGTCTCCGTACGCCTGCACATCTGGATCGGGCACGCGTTCCTGGCCGCGGGCCAAGTCAGCACCGCCACGCAGCAGGCTCAGCTGGCCGCTTCCATGCGCCCCGACGATGCGGAGGTTCGCGCCCTTCTCAAGGCGTGCAAAGCGAAGTAGCCTGTCGGCACGGGAGAGAGGCATGCGTGCGGGAAGCCGCGGCTCGCCGAGTCCCGACCGGAATCCTCCATGGAAAATGTCGTTGGTATCGACCTCGGAACCACGAACACTTGCGTTGCCATCGTCGAAGATGGAGTTCCAACCGTCATCCCGAACAAGGGTGGCTACAAGACCACGCCGTCGATGGTCGCCATCTCGGAGAGTGGCAAGCGGCTCGTCGGGCACATCGCAAAGCGCCAGGCCGTCACGAACTCCCAGAACACGGTTTATGCCGCGAAGCGCCTGATCGGTCGCCGCTGGGAGTCACCGGCTGCCAAGGCCGTCGAGCAGTCGTGTCCCTACGGGATCGTCGAGGGACCGCACGGTGACGTGCGCATCAAGCTGCGAGACCAGGTCTACAGCGTGCCGGAGACCAGTGCCTTCATCCTCCAGGAGATGAAGCTGGTCGCCGAGCAGTACCTCGGCGGCGCGACCGAGAAGGCGGTGATCACGGTCCCGGCCTACTTCAACGACAACCAGCGGCAGGCGACCAAGGACGCGGGCCGCATCGCGGGGCTGGACGTCATCCGCATCATCAACGAGCCCACCGCGGCGGCCCTGGCGTATGGCTTTGGGAAGGACCTCGAGCGCAAGGTGGCCGTGTACGACCTCGGCGGCGGCACGTTCGATATCTCGATCCTCGACATCGGTCACGGTGTCTTCGAGGTGGTCTCGACCGCCGGTGACACGTTCTTGGGCGGTGAGGACTTCGACATTCGCGTGATGGATCGCCTCACGCAGAGCTTCGCCGAGAAGAGCGGCGTCGACGTTCGCGACGATCGCATGGCGTTGCAGCGGATCAAGGACGCGGCCGAGAAAGCGCGCTGCGAGCTTTCCGTGGCCCGCGAGACGCTGATCGACCTGCCGTTCCTGTACACGACGCCCAGCGGTCAGACCTTCCACATGCAGGAGTCCCTCACCCGCGACGAGCTCGAAGAGCTGACGCGCGACCTCGTGGATCGCACGGTCTCGATCTGCGAGAAGACCCTGTCCGAAGCGGACATCGATCGGAGCGACCTCGACGACGTGATCTTGGTCGGAGGCATGACCCGCATGCCGCTGATCCAGCAGCGGGTCGCGGAGTTCTTCGGCCTCGAACCCTGCAAGGGCGTGCATCCCGACGAGGTCGTCGCGCTGGGCGCCTCGATTCAAGCGGCCGCGCTCGTCGACGAGACGATGGACGTCCTGCTCTTGGACGTGACGCCGCACAGCCTGGGCATCATGATCGTGGGCGGGTTCTTCCACCGCCTGATCGACCAGAACACGACGGTGCCCACGAGCGCATCGCACATCTTCACGACCGTCCGCGACTACCAGACCTCGGTGAAGATCCTGGTGTTGCAGGGCGAGAGCGACAAGGCGGCGGAGAACGAGCTGCTCGGCGAGTTCATCCTCTCGGGCCTTCGCAAGGCACCTCGGGGCGAGGTCGAAGTGGAGGTCACCTTCTCGATCTCCGCCGACGGACTCGTCTCCGTCGCGGCCAAGGACCTCGAGACCGGACGCGAGCAGAGCATCACCGTCACCGCGACCTCTGGCCTGACCGAGGACGAGCTGCAGAAGCTCGTCGAGAGCAGCCAGAACTACATGGTCGAGGTGCGCGCATCCGAGGAATTCGAGCGGCAGCGGCAGCAGGCCGAGCGCTTGATCGCCGACGTTCGCGAGCTGTTCCCGCAGGTGCAGGGCATCATGTCCGGCACCAGCTTCGGCCGGGACGCCATCGCCAAGGCCGAGGGCGTGCTCGAGCGCGCCGACCAGGAGATCCGGTCACAGGACGCCCACAGTCTCGAGGAGGTCATCGAGAGCCTGGAGCGCACGCTCAACATGTTCAGAGGCGTCGTCTCCAAGACGGGCCTGAGCTGAGGCACCGGAGAACAGGACACGACGGGAGCGGACGCGGGGGTGAACGACGAGAACGGAGCCGCGACCGTGGACCCTCGCGCGGTCGAACGCCTCGCCGAGGTGCTCGACCGCGCCCACAGCGTCCTGTTCATCACCGGTGCGGGGGTCTCGGCCGACTCCGGCTTGCCCACGTACCGGGGGGTGGGGGGTCTGTACGACGCCGGGACCACCGCCGAGGGGGTGCCGATCGAGGCCGCGCTCAGCGGCCAGATGCTCAGCGCCCGACCCGAGATCTGCTGGAAGTACATGCTGCAGATCGAGCGCGCCTGCCGGGGCGCGGAGCCCAACCGCGCGCATGAGGTGATCGCGGCCCTTCAGGCCCGCGCCGCTCGCGGATGTCTGCTCACGCAAAACGTCGACGGTCTGCATCGCCGCGCGGGATCCGATCCGATCATCGAGATTCACGGGAACCTGCAGCATCTGCACTGCACGCGGTGTCGCTGGACGTCGCAGGTCGAGGACTTTCGAGCGCTCGAGCCGAACCTGGGCGACCAGGACCGCCCTGCGGTCCCCCGCTGTGACGCGTGCGGACACATGATTCGGCCGCGGGTCGTGCTCTTCGGCGAGATGCTGCCCACGGGCGCCATCGCCGACCTCGAGCGCGAGCTGCGAGCAGGATTCGATGCCGTGGTGTCGGTCGGCACGACGAGCGCCTTTCCGTACATCGCGGCGCCGGTGCTGATGGCGAAGCAGGCGGGCAAGGCCACGGTCGAGATCAATCCTGGGCAGACCGAGGTCTCGGGGCTCGTCGATCTGCGGATCCGCAGCGGGGCTGCCGCGACCTTCGACGCGCTGGCCCGGGTGCTGGGCGCATGACCGATGGGCACCCGTCCGCGTCGGACGAGGCCCTGATGGCCGACTACGTGCGCGGGGAGCGTGCGGCCTTCGACGCCCTCTTCGCTCGCTACGCGCCGCGGATTCGCTCGATGCTCGCGCGTCGGATCGCGCGGTCCGACGACGTCGCCGATCTGGTCCAGCAGACGTTCCTGCAGCTTCACCGAGCGCGTCGGGACTTTCGCGCCGACGCCAAGCTCCGGCCGTGGCTGTACACGATCGCGCTGAACCTCGCGCGCCAGTACTTTCGGCGCCGGGGGCGACGTCCCGAGGCTGCGCTGGGCGATCTGGAACCGCCGGCGCGCGGCCGTGACGGTGACCCCGAGCGGACCGCCGTCGCCGGGGAGCTGCGGGCGGCCCTGGCCCAGCTGCCGACGCCGCAGCGCGAGGTCATCGAGCTGCACTGGTTCGAAGGCCTGCCGTTCAAGGAGGTCGCCGAGGTGGTGGGTGCGAGCGAATCCGCGGTCAAGGTCCGCGCGCATCGGGGCTATGAGAAGCTGCGCGGACGATTGATGGATGCGGCTGTAACCAGGCCTGGACCTCGGGCCTATGGGGAGACGTCGCAATGAGTCACGACGAGCCCCTGCACGACGATGTCCCGCCGGACCTCGCGGCTGCGTTTCCGGATGTGGGTGCCGCACCGACGCCGGTGACCTCCGAGGCGATGCGGGATGGGCTGTCGCGCCTGCACGACGCGCTCGATGATGAGGGTCTGCTCGCGCGGATCTCCGCGCTCGAGACGACCGCTCGATGGGCGATGGCCGGGCTGCTGCTGCTGCTGCTGTGCGTCGTCGTCGTGGTCACGACGCCCCGCGCCGACCTCTGGGTCCTTCCCCCCGCCCGCATGGCCCTCGAGCTGGGACTGCTGCTCGGCGCGCTCGGGCTGACCCTGCGCGGCGCCTTGCGCCCCGTGAACGTGCCGTGCAGGGGCGCGTGGGGCCGGGTCGTTCCGCTGGCGGCTGGGGTGGTCAGCGTCGGGCTGCTCGTTGGGCTCTCGATGGCGCACACAGGCGCAATGCCGGCGGGTCTGGGCGCGGAGCTCGTGCCCGGCGCGCTGGCCTGCTTCAGCTTCGGGCTGATCTTCGCTGCGCTGGCCGGCATCGGACTCTCCGCGCTGTCCAGGGCGCGAGGCCCCCGCTGGATTCCCGGTGCGCTGAGCGTCTGGGCCGCGGCGCTGATGGGACTGGCCGCGCTGTACCTGCACTGTCCCAGCACCCATCCGGTGCATCTGTGGGCCGGCCACGCGACCATCCTCGTGCCGGCCTTGATCGTCGTGTGGTTCGTTCGACGGCGCCTCGACGGATAGCCGGCCCTCGTGGCGTCACAGGCCCAGGCGAACGCCTCGGTCGCGGCACTCGCCCCGGATCCCTCGACGATCGCTGACGCTCAGCTGCCCGAACGCTGACTTGGCCTGCGACTCGTTCCCGAAGCGGCACGCCGCCTTCGCCATGATGACCAGCGCCGCCGACGACCGCTTGGCCCGCTGACTCTTCGATGCGAGCGAGTAGGCGCGGCGAGCGTTGCCCGACGACAGGGCGCTGCGTGCCTCGGCGAGCAGCGCGGCAGCGTCGGGTGGAGCGGCAGCCGAGGCCGGCGCGCTCTTGGGCTGCGCAGGGTCGCCCTGATCGGTGGCACCTGTGCGCTGCCGCTTCTTTCGGCGAGCCCGGCGGTTCGACGACCCAAGCGCGTCGCCCTGGGCCGCGTGGTCTTCGGCCTCGGTGGCGGCGTCGGACTCGGCGGTGCCCACGTCCAGGGCGTCCCCGAGCGCGGCCAGCTGGGCTGGATCCTCGCCGTCGTCGCCGTCGCCGAGGTCGAGCGGGGAGTCGTCGAGCAGGCCGACGTCGAGCACCTCCGCCGCCTCAGCGGGCGTGCCTTCGGGGGGGCCGGGCTGGGGGGAGGGCTGGGGGGAGGGCGGCGCCGCAGGCACGGCCTCGCGGTTCGACGCGGAGGGCTCCCCGGTGGCGAGGACGTCCGGCGCGGGCTCGGAATCCGGCCACAGGACGAAAGCGAGCGCTGCCGCGGCAGCGGCCGCTGCGAGGGCGATCCACAGGCCGCGCCCGTTCCCTCCGCGCTCGGAGGATGGCAACCCGACGGTCGAGGCGTCGGGTGCAGGCGCGTCGCTGGGGACCGGGAACGCCGACGAGGACGCCTCCGCGGGGGCCGTACGGTCATCGGTGAGTGCCGCGACGGCGCTGGCGATCAGGACGTCTGTGTCGTCTGGCTTGGTCTCCGAGGGGATCCCGGGCGCGCGAAGCCCCGCGGGCAAACCGGTGGCGCTGGGTGCTCGCTCGTTGGACGGCGGTCGGGCGCGGGGAGAGGCTGCGACGGGATGAACGCGTTTCCCCGCGGAGGAGGGGGGAGGCAGAACGCCGCGACGGGGCGAGGGCGAAGGAGGAGGCGCGTGCTGCCGCGGAGCCTGGCTCGCGGAGCCGCCCGCGTCGCTGAGATCCCCGGCGCCTGGGAGCGCCACGGTCATCGCGTCCTCGGCGTCGGCGTCGGCGTCGGTCTCGGATGGGCGCCGCTCGTCTTTGGGCGTCGAGACTTCGCCCATGAAGCTCAAGGTTGGCGGTGGTGGTACACGCGGCGCCGTCGGCTTGGAGCCGGGGCGCTTGGGCGGACCTTCCTCGGGCGGCATGGCCATGCGAGAAAACCACAGTACGCCCCCGCTCGCAGACCCGCCAGGCCCACATCATTGACGGTCGTCGCGTGTCGGATAGATCCGCACGGTCCACGAGCAGATGGGTATGCTCGGGGCATGAGCACGCGTCCCATCGGGGTCTTGACGTCCGGCGGTGATGCGCCGGGGATGAACGCCACGCTGCGAGCGATGACGAAGCTGGCAGCGAGCCGCGGCGTGCCCGTGGTCGGGGTCGAGAACGGCTATACGGGCCTCCTGGAGGGAAGGCTCACCCCGCTCACCCAGCCCAACGACAGGCAGGGGTCGCTGGGCGTCGACGGTCAGATGGATCTGCTGGGCGCCGTCGGAGGCACGGTGTTGGGTTCGGCACGAGAGCCCCGGTTCCTGACCCCGCAGGGCAGAGCCCCGGCGCTCGAGGTCCTGCGGGATCTGGGCGGGCTGGTGGTGGTCGGGGGCAACGGGTCGCTCGCGGGCGCCCACGCCCTCGCGCAAGAGTGCGAGATCCCGATCGTGGGCGTCCCGGCGTCGATCGACCACGACGTCGGATGCACCGGGCTGTCGATCGGCGTGGACACGGCCCTCAACACGATCGTCAGCAGCTGCGATCGGATCTGCGACACCGCGCGTGCCCACCACCGCGCATTCGTCGTCGAAGTGATGGGGCGGGAGAGCGGATACCTCGCCATGGCGGCAGCCGTCGCCATGGGGGCCGAAGCCGTCTTGTTTCGGGAGCAGGGGCGAGACGAGGAGCAGCTGGTCGAAGCGGTCGAGACGGCGATTCGCCAAGCCTTCTCGCAGCGCGGCAAGCGACGCGTCCTCATTCTCAAGGCCGAGGGCGTCACCACCCCGTGCACGCTCCTGGTGCGTCGTGTCGCGGCGCGTCTCAAGGACCTTCGGGACGTCGAAGTGCGTGCGACGGTGCTGGGACACCTGGTGCGGGGCGGGGCTCCATCGTTCCGAGACCGGATGGTCGCTGGACGGATGGGCATGGTCGCCGTCGACACGGTGCTCGCAGGACACTCCGACACGATGGTGGCGTGGCACCCCCTCGTCGAGGGCGGGGAGAAGACGGCCGATCCCTCGATTCGTCGGTTCCCCCTCCAGCAGGTGCTCGACGAGAGTCGGGCGCTCATCGACGGCACGAGCCCGATCACCCGTCAGCGGGTCGCGCTGATGGACGCGGTCGAGGGCGTGCTCGGCCTGTAGTGTCCCGTGGTGAAACCAGACACGACGTCTCACTGGTCTTTTTCGCTCCTGGCGGCGTCGCCAAAACTCGCAGTACGCCCGGTACAGCTGCGTTTCGGCTCCTACCCAGGAGCGAAAAATCCGTCGCTATCCGCCGCGCCGGGGTTCACCACGGGCTGCGAGCAGGAGGCTACCGCTCGTCGTCTTTCTTTTTCGACTTCGTCTTCTTCTTCGAGACGGCCGGGGCCGGCTGGGTCGTCGAGCGAGGCACGACCGGCAGGGCGGGCTCGGTGCGACTGGACCCGGTCCGAGGCACCGGGGCGTGCGTGTCGGGGATGGGCGTGGGCACCGGCACCTTCAATCCCGGCGGGGGTGGCGGGACCGGGGCGCTCCTGCGGCTCCCGGGCACCTGCGGGTGCGGTCCGGTCGGCGGCGGGGAGTTGGGGCCCTCCGGCTGCGGAATGTGGGGTTGGGTGCCGACCGACGAAGGTGGCGCGGGTGCGGTCGCCGGCACCTCGGTCGGCGTCCGACTCGGGGTCGGCGCCTTGGTCGGGACTTCGGTGACTCTGCGAGGCTTGTACGCGGGATCGACCGGCGACCCCGGGTCGGTGCTCGGCCCGTCGCCGCCGGTGTAGACCGTGGGCTGGCGCGCGTCGATGCGGATGAACCGCTCGAGCACGAAGCGGACCTCGCGTCGGAGCAGGTCGATGTTCCCGTCGTTCTCGATGATGTAGTCCGCGCGCTTGCGCTTGAGCGCATCGGGCATCTGGGACGCGATGCGATCGCGAACTTCGGTTTCGGTGACCTGGTCGCGCTCCATGACGCGAGCGACCCGGGTCGCTTCCGAGGCGGTGACCAAGATGGTCGCCTTCATGTCCGCCTGGAGATTCTTCTCGAACAGCAGGGGCACCTCGTAGACGGCCACGACATGCCCGGCCTTCTCGAGCGCGTCGAGGACCTGCTCGAATCGCTCACGAATCCTCGGATGCAGGATCGACTCCAGCTGCTGGCGGCGTGCCGGCTCCCGGAACACGATCGACGCCATCTTGCGTCGGTCGAGTTCGCCCCGCTCGTCGAGGACCTCGGGCCCGAACGCCCGGACCACCTCGGCGAGACCCTCGCTCCCCGCGGTCACGACGATGCGCGACAGCTCGTCCGCGGACACCACGGGGACCCCGAAGTCCTCCAGAAACTGCGCGACCGCGGACTTGCCGCTGCCAATGCCGCCCGTGAGCCCGTAGACGTCCACAGGGGCGAAGAGTACGGCCAGCGGCGTGCTCCTGTATAGTCTGCCGCCGTGTCCGAGCAGGTACACAAAGGTTGGCAGGTCCTCACGGCCGAGTTCGAGCGAAGCGCCTCGAAGGTGGGCCAGTGCCCCGAGCCCGACCTTCCCGAGGTCGCGGTCGCCGGCCGCTCCAATGTCGGCAAGTCCAGCCTGCTCAACGCGCTGTGTGGTCGTCGCGGCCTGGCGCGCGTCAGTCGGACCCCCGGGCGGACGCAGTTGCTCAACTTCTTCGCGCTGCAGCTGCGCGGCCCAGGCCACGACAAGGTCCCGCTGCGCTTCTGCGACCTGCCCGGGTACGGGTTCGCGGCGGCGGGAAAGTCGGTGCGCGAGGGGTTCGCCCCGATGATCGAGGGGTACCTGGAGAAGCGGGACAACCTGCGCGGGCTCGTCCTCCTGGTCGACCTGCGCCGAAACATCACCGGGCTGGACCGGGACATGATGGCCTTCCTCGCCGCGCGCGCGCTGCCCACGCTGCTGGTGGCCACCAAAGCCGACAAGCTCGGCGCCTCCAAACGAGGGATCGCGCGCCGAAAGCTCGCCGCGTCGCTGGAGATCGACCATCGCGACGTGCTGCTGACCTCGGCCCAGTCGGGGATGGGTCTTCACGGCGACGAGGGGCTGGCGGCGGACATTGCCCGGCTGATCCTCGACCCCCCAGAGCCAGCGCAGCCCCAGTCCGCGGAGCCTTGAGATGTCGGCGGTGGTTCTGCGCCGAGCTTCGCCAGGAGACTTGGACGCGATCCTCCGCATCGAGGCGGCTGTGTTCGGCAATCCTTGGGCGCCGCAGGCCTACCTCGACGAGATCGAGCGGCCGATGGCCCACGTGGAGGTTGCTGCGGAGCCGGACGGGCACGTGGTGGGCTTTTCGTGCACCTGGCACGTGGTCGCGGCCGGGGAGACCGAGGCCCATCTGCTGCGCATCGCGGTCGACCCCCAGCGGCAGCGCCAGGGAATTGGGGGAGATCTCCTCCGAGGCGTGCTCGAGCGCGCGGCCCAAGGCGGGGGGTGCCGGGTTCTGCTGGAGGTCGGCGCCAGCAATCTCCCCGCCCGGCGGCTGTACGAGGCCTTGGGGTTCGTCGAGATTGGGCGACGGGTGGCCTACTACAAGGCTCCGCCCGACGACGCCGTCGTGATGGCGCGTCCGGCGTAGCGCCGAGGGCCCGAAAGAGGCCCGGGAAAAAGGCAGCGCGGGCCCGGTTGTTCCGGGCGCGGCATTGGCATAGAAGACGTGCGTGGCCCCCTCCCAGTTCGGCGCCCGACTGGTGGACAATCGAGCTTTGTCCGGGGGTTATTTCACGCTTCGGTTCCGCTGCGACGCCGGCGCGCCGCTCGCCGACATCGATCCCGGGCAGTTCGTGATGGTTCGCGGCGCATGGGGGCGGGAGC
The DNA here is from genome assembly GCA_963761755.1 of uncultured bacterium. GTDB lineage: Bacteria > Myxococcota_A > Polyangia > Nannocystales > Nannocystaceae > CAJXVA01. The sequence continues at coordinate 464,260 of CAVXIC010000007.1, read as the reverse complement.
TGCTCAACCCGCGGGCGTTCTCGGTGCTTCACGCCGACGCCCAGGGCGAGTTCTCCATCCTGATCAAGATCTACGGTCGCGGCACGGCCCGGCTCGCAGCCCTGAGCCCCCAGGATCCGATCGTCGTCACGGGTCCACTGGGCCGCGGCTTCGATGCTCCGGCCCAGGCCACGCAGCTGCTCGTGGCCGGTGGCGTTGGCCTGCCGCCACTGCACCTGCATGCCCGGCGCGCGGCCGCGGCCGGGCGGGCCGAGGCGGTCGAGATGTTCTATGGAGGGCGGAACGCGGACGATCTCGTGCTCACCGACGACCTCGACCGTTGGGGCGTGCAGACCACCTACGCGACCGAGGACGGAAGTCGGGGGGCGCGCGGGTTCGTCACGGTCGCCCTCGAGGCGCGCTTGCGCGCCGCGGCCGAGGCCGGTGAAGCGGTGGAAGTGCTCGCCTGCGGCCCGACCCCCATGCTGCGGGCGGTCCGGACGCTGGGGCTCTCGCACGGCGTGCGCACCCTGCTGTGCCTCGAAGAAGAGATGGCCTGCGGATTCGGGGTGTGTCTGGGCTGCGCCGTCCCCGTGCACGGGGACAAGCCCTACGCCTACTGCTGTACCGACGGCCCCGTCTTCGACGCACGAGAGGTCCGCTGGTCATGAGCGCTCCGGTCCGCACCCAGAGCATCGATCCCACCACGGTCGATCTCCGCACGCGCTTCGGGGGGCTGGAGCTCCCGCACCCGATGATGACGGCCTCGGGCTGCTTTGCCTACGGACAGCAGTTCGCGCACTTCATGGACGTCTCGCAGCTCGCGGGTCTGTCCACCAAGGGCATCTCGCCCAAGCCGCGCATGGGCAACCCGCTGCCGCGGATCTGCGAGACCGCCTCGGGCATGATCAACTCGATCGGCCTCGAGAACGTGGGGGCCGAGGCCTTTCTCTCCGAGAAGCTGCCCTACCTCGCCGCGCTGGGTGTGAGTGTGTGGGTCAACTTCTTCGGGGAAGACGCGGACGCGTACGTCCGCTGCGCGCAGATGCTGGACGCCGGTGCCGGGCAGGGGATCGACGTGCTCGAGATGAACATCTCGTGCCCCAACATCAAGAAGGGGGGCATCGAGTTCGGGACCGTTCCCGAGGTCGCGCACCGCTTGACCAAGCGCTGCGTCGACGCGACGTCGATTCCGATCGTCGTGAAGCTGACGCCCAACGCGGCGGACGTGCCCGCGATGGCGCAGGCCGTGTACGAAGCCGGCGCGATCGGGGTCTCGCTGATCAACACCATCACCGCGATGGGCATCGACGTGCGGACCCGAAGACCGCGGGTCGCGACCACGTACGGCGGACTGTCCGGCCCTGCCGTCAAGCCCGTCGCGCTGCGGATGGTGCATCAGATCCACGCCAAACACCCCCAGATCCCCATGTGCGGCATGGGCGGCATCCTCAGCGGAGAAGACGCGCTGGAGTTCCTCATGGCGGGCGCGCACTGCCTGCAGGTCGGCACCGCCAACTTCGCCCAGCCGCCCTCCGCCCTCCGCATCCGTGACGAGCTGCGCACCTTGATGGGGGAGCTGGGCATCGCCTCGGTGGCCGAGATCATCGGCTGCGTCGGCAACCACGACCCAGAGCCTGCCCGAGAACATCCCTCCGCCTGAAACCGAACGACCATGGACCTCACTCGAACCGGCTTGCTCAAGGTCGAAGCGCTCATTCGCCCGTTCGCCCTCGACGACGTCAAGGAACGTCTCACCGAACTCGGGGTGGGTGGGATGACCATCACCGAGGTTCGCGGCTTCGGTCGCACCGGGGGCAAGCGCGAGGTCCACCGCGGCAGCGCCTACGTCATCGACTTCGTGCCCAAGATCAAGGTCGAGGTGGTGATCGAAGCCCGCCTCGCCGACGAGGTCGTGCAGGCGCTTCGCGACGTCGCTGCCAGCGGCAGGGTCGGTGATGGCAAGATCTTCGTACTCCCCGTCCTCGACGCCATCCGAATCCGGACCGGCGAACGAGGTGAATCCGCAGTCTGAACCCGCTGAAGACAGAGCAACCGATGAGCAACGCCCATCCCCCCCGCACCCCCCGCGAAATTCTCGACTACGCCCGCGAGCAGGACGTCCGCATGGTCGACCTGCGCTTCTGCGACCTGCTCGGCGCTTGGCACCACTTCACCGTCCCCACCCACGAGCTCGACGAAGGCTCCTTCGAAGCAGGCTTCGCGTTCGATGGCTCGTCGATCCGGGGTTGGCGAGCGATCAACAACTCGGACATGCTGGTCGTGCCCGACCCCAGCACGGCGCAGATCGATCCGTTCATGGACGTGCCGACGCTCGTCTTGCTCGGAGACATTCGGGACCCCGTCACCGGGCAGGACTACGAGCGCGACCCCCGAACCCTGGTCAAGCGAGCCGAGGCCTACCTGACCTCGACGGGCATCGCCGACACCGCGTTCTTCGGGCCTGAAGCCGAGTTCTTCATCTTCGACGACGTCCGATACTCGACGTCGACCCACCAGGGCATGTACGCCGTCGACTCGGTCAGCGGCCACTGGAACACCGACCGCGAGGAGTTCCCCAACCTCGGGTACAAGGTCAAGGCCAAGGGTGGGTACGTGCCCGTGCCGCCGGTCGACGCCACGCACGACCTGCGAACGGAGATGTGCCTGGCCCTCGAGGACGTGGGCATCACCGTCGAGCGGCACCACCACGAGGTGGCCACCGCAGGCCAGGCCGAGATCGATATTCGCTACGACGCGATGCTCAACCAGGCCGACAAGATGTGCTGGTTCAAGTACATCATCAAGAACGTCGGTCGACGGGCGGGCAAGGCCGTGACGTTCATGCCCAAGCCCTTGTACGGAGACAACGGCAACGGGATGCACACGCACATGAGCCTGTGGAAGGACGGCAAGCCGCTGTTCTCGGGCGACGCCTATGCGGGCATGAGCGACATGGCGATGCACTACATCGCCGGAATCCTCGCCCACGCGCCGGCGCTGTGCGCCTTCACCAACCCCAGCACCAACAGCTACAAGCGCCTCGTGCCGGGCTACGAAGCGCCGGTGAACCTGGCCTACTCCGGACGCAACCGCTCGGCATCGATTCGGATCCCCGCGGCGGCGACCGAGCCCAAGGCGGCACGCATCGAGTTCCGGACGCCGGACCCCACCGCGAACCCCTACCTCGCGTTCGCGGCGCTGCTGATGGCGGGCCTCGATGGAATCGAACGCAAGCTCGACCCCGGAGAGCCGTTGGACAAGGACATCTACTCGATGGGTCCTGAGGAGCTGGCGGACGTTCCGTCCGCACCCGGCAGCCTCGAGGCCGCGCTCGACGCTCTGGAGGCCGACCACGAGTTCCTCCTCAAGGGAGACGTCTTCAGCAAGGACCTGCTCGACGCGTGGGTCGGCTGGAAGCGCGTCAACGAGGTCGACCAGGTGCGTTCGCGGCCGCACCCCCATGAGTTCGAGCTGTACTTCGACGTGTGAGGTGGGGGGTGGTTGGTTGGTTATGAGGGGGACCTCGCGGTCCCCCTCGCTGCGGGGGCAGAGCCCCCTTCGCTTCACCCCCTGGCGGTCGCCCTGTCGGGCTTGCTCGGCCGTCCCGGAGGGACGGCCTCCAGTGCTGGGGGGGGGTTGGTTATGAGGGGGACCTCGCGGTCCCCCTCGCTGCGGGGGCAGAGCCCCCTTCGCTTCACCCCCTGGCGGTCGCCCTGTCGGGCTTGCTCGGCCGTCCCGGAGGGACGGCCTCCAGTGCTGGGGGGGGTTGGTTATGAGGGGGACCTCGCGGTCCCCCTCGCTGCGGGGGCAGAGCCCCCTTCGCTTCACCCCCTGGCGGTCGCCCTGTCGGGCTTGCTCGGCCGTCCCGGAGGGACGGCCTCCAGTGCTGGGGGGGCGTCGGTGGTCGAGAGGAGGTTCCTTCGCTTCACCCCCTGGCGGTCGCCCTGTCGGGCTTGCTCGGCCGTCCTGGAGGGACGGCCTCCAGTGCTGGGGGGGCGTCGGCGGTTGAGAGGAGGTTCCTTCGCTCCGTCGTCGTGGCGGTCGCCCTGTCGGGCTTGCTCGGCGGTCCCGGAGGGACGGCCTCCAGTGCTGGGGGGGCGTCGGTGGTCGAGAGGAGGTTCCTTCGCTCCGTCGTCGTGGCGGTGGTCCTGTTGGGCTTGCTCGGCCGTCCCGGAGGGACGGCCTCCAGTGCTGGGGGGGCGTCGGTGGTGGGGCGGAGGTTCCTTCGCTCCGTCGTCGTGGCGGTGATCCTGTTGGGTTTGCTCGGTCCCGGAGGGCGGCCTTCTGGGTTGGTTGAGGTCGGTGGTTGGGCGGGGGTCCTTCGCTTGTCATCCCTGTCGGGGTGGGATTGGGTCGTTGGGGGGTGGGAGTGGGGGGCACCTTTGGGGGTGTTGGGGGAGGGGAGAGGACGCGCAGCTTGCGGCTGCTGGCCGCGGTCGGATACGCTTTGTGCGTTCATGTCGAGCCGCTCCACTCCCCTCGGGGCACGGGTCGCAGCACGCATCGTGCATGCAACGCCCGATTGGTCGGCCATCCTGGCCAGCAAGCTGATGGGCGCGGCGGCGCGCCTGAAGATGACGCCCTCGGTTGGCCGGTTCGCCGTGTCGACCTATGCCCGGGTCTTCGGGGTCAACCTGCGGGATGTCGACCCGTTGGTCCTCGAGGAGGGCTTCGAAACCATGGATGCGTTCTTCACCCGGCCGCTGAGGGCTGGCGCGCGGTCCATCGATCGCAGTCCCGCGGTGCTCGTGTCTCCGTGCGATGGCGAGCTTCGCGAGGTCGCGCCGATCGAGCGGGTGACCGAGGTCGTCGCCAAGGGCCACAGCTACAGCATCGGCGAACTCCTCGCCGACCAGGAACTCGCCGAGCGCTTCGTCGGGGGCACGGCGAGCACCATCTATCTGCACCCCCGGGACTACCATCGCGTGCATTCCCCCTGCGATGCGCTCGCCCACCGGGTGAGCCTGATTCCCGGTCGGCTGCTGCCGGTCAACGACGCCAGCGTGGACTTCGATCCGCGGGTGTTCGCCATCAACGAACGCATGGTGCACCTGCTGGAGACCGGCCATGGCTGGGTCGCGGTCGTGATGGTGGCCGCCTTCGGGGTGGGCAACATGTCCTGCCCCTACCATCGCTTCGAAGCGCATCCCCGAGAGCTTCAGGTCGCCCGGCACGACCCGCCCGCTCGCCTCAACAAGGGCGAGGAGTTGGGGGTCTTCCACCTGGGGTCGACGGTCATCATCCTCGCCGAGAACCCGATGCATGCCTGCGATGGGGCGACGGCGACCCTTCCACGCAAGGTGCGACTGGGTGAGGCGTTGTTCGAAGGAGAGCGTGCGTGAGCAGCTGGTCTACCGAAGCGCAGCAGTGGGCCGCATGGACCCAAGTCGAGGTCGCCGCTGACCCGGTGGAGGCGCTCGACGCCTTCGACTCCGAGGTCGCGCGGCGTCTGGATTCGGCGGGGTTTGCCGCGAACCTGGAGCAGACCGCCGTCACCGCGGCGCCCGGCACCACGTTGGTTCCGGACCCCGACGCGACCCTCGTTCGCCCCTCGCCGACCGCCGCCGCCATCGACCCGGTCGCTGACGAGGAGTTTGGGCCCGAGGCAGCGAAAACGATCGTCCGCGGGCAGGTCGACGCCCTCGGGGAGGTGCCCTCGACCGAGCATCTGGACGTTTCGCTGGAGTCCCCGGAGTCGGGTCTGGAGATCGGCTTGGAGGGCGCCCCGCTCGAGCATCCTCCCGATGCCGAGGATGCCGAGCCTGACACCGACGCCGAGGATGCCGAGGATGACACCGACGCCGACGTTGACGGCCTCGTGCTGCCTTCGCTGACCCTTGGACCCGAGCCCGAGCCCGAGCCCGCGGTGTCTGGACACACGGTGATCGCCCCGGCCCCGACCGAGCCCGAGCCCGAGCCGCCCGAAGCGGTGAGCTCGAAGATCACGCTCGTTCCGACCGAAGTGGAGCCGGCGCGGACCGGGGACACGCTCCCGCCGATCGCCGACGAGCAGCCCCGCGCGACCAAGATCCCCGACGAGGGCCAAGCGATGAGCTCGGGCGTGTTTCGGGCGTTCGATCTCGACGATGAGGAGGAACCCGAGCCTCCGATGGCCCGGCAGAAGGTCGTCATCGGCTCGCCACAAGCCGATCCTTCGATCTCCGACGAGGACACCTCCGAGATCCACGCGGACGACCTGGTCGAGGACCCGCAGGGTCCACCCCCGCTGGATTCGCTGGACACGCTCGATGCCGCCGATGCAGTCGAAGACGTGGAGCAGGATCCGGCGAGCCCGGGGCCGCCTCCGCCCAAGGACGCGCCGAAGCCTCCGCCTGCGCCGCCGGTTCGGGGCGAGGCGACGCCGCCCGAGCCGCCCGAGCCGCCCGTGACCGCGCCCGAGGTTCCGCTTCCCGCGGCACCCGCCAGCAAGGCGCCCGCGCCTGCGTCGACGCCCAAGGCGCCCGGGTGGCCAGAGGATGTCTTCGCGGAGCACTACGTCGCGATGACGCGGGCAAACCATCCCAAGCTCGCCAAGGCGGAGGCCGAGTTCTTCGTGCAGTCCACTGGACTCCCAGCGGGTGCCCGGGTGCTGGACGTCGGCTGCGGCGATGGAGCGCACGCGCTCGCGCTCGCCCAGCGGGGCTTCGAGGTGACCGCGGTCGATATCTCGCCGTCTCAGCTTGCTCGGGCTGAACGAGCCCGCGAGGCGCTGGGTGCTCCAACCACCTTCGTTCGTGGCGACATGCGCGATCTGGGCGCCCATCCCGGTCTCGAAGGGCCCTTCGAGGGCATCCTGTGCATGGGATCCTCGTTCGGCTACTACGACGACGAAGAGAACCGTGCGGTCCTGCGCACGCTCGCTGCCCGACTCTCGCCGGGGGGGCGCCTGCTGCTGCACGTCTTCAACCGCGATCACATCATCGGCCGGTTGCCGACGCGTTCGTGGTGGCAGGGGCGCGGCTGCCTCGTGCTCGATGAGGCGCAGATGAACTTCTTCAACAACCGGCTGTCGATCCACCGAACGGTCGTGTTCGAGGACGGGCGTCAGTTCGAGCATCGCTACCAAATCCGTGGCTACAACGCGCACGAGCTGGGTCGGCTCTGCGTGGATGCAGGCCTGCGCATCGTCGAGATCTCGGGCAGCCGACTGACCCGCGGCCACTTCTATGGTGCGTCCTCGGCGGACATCTGGCTCGTGCTCGAGCCGAAGCCCCGCGCGGATTGAGCCCGGCGGCGCGCGCCTGTGCGGGTAGGTTTCGCCGCGACCCCGACGGACACCGCAGCGCATCCGGTATGACCTCCGTGTCGTGCTGCCCTGACCCAGATGGCGCTGACGTTGGCAGCCATCGCCACCTGCACGAGTGGAGGCGGAAAGAAAACGATGCCCTCAAACGGGCCGTGAGTACCTGTGTGGAGCCGTCCTCGCCGCTTGGAGCCCATCGGCGAACTTCTGTTCACAGAATCGGTGCCCAACTTGCATGAAGAGTTGTTGGGGAACCAACGCGGGCGCTCGCCCGTACCCCGATCGGGGAGCACAGCTTCGCGTCTGCTGCGCTCTCCTCAGCTCCACCTCGGTGGGGTGCGGCGCAAGAAACTGAGGCACTGACATGGCACGTCGTAAGGTCACTCGAGGGGCACCACCCCGTATCGCCCGGAGCAGGCGCCCACGCTCCGCATCGGCCCCGGCTCGCACCAAGCGCAAGCGCGGCACGGACTCCGACAGCTCGGATACCACGCTGGGTGTCTACTTTCGGGAGATGTCGGACCTTTCGGTCATGACGCCAGAGGAGGAGCTCGCGGCTGCGGTCCGGATCGCGGATGTTCGCGCGGCCCTGTGGGTGCAGCTGCTGTCCTACCCTCCGTTCGTCGAGGCCATCATGGAGGTGGTCGGTGCCGACGTGGACCAGGAGGAGCTCTCCGATGCGCAGCGACGGGAGCTGTGCCGATCGAGCCGAGCCCTGCGCGACCGTGAGACCCGGGCCCACAAGGACGCGTACGAGTCGGATCGGGCCATGATGGCGCAGCGGCTGGGCCGCTTGGACTGCGATGGGTTGGTCGCCGACAAGATCCTCGCCGACCTGCGCGTGCTCGACGACGACGGGCGAGACCTGTCCCATCTGCAGGTTCGTCCGCCGCGACGCGGCAGCCGCCCCTTCCACGACTACGTCGCGGCGTCCATTCGTCGCTCGCTCGAGCTTCGACACGCCAAGAACCGGTTCGTGAAGTCCAACCTGCGCCTGGTCGTGTCGATCGCTCGCCGGTTCAACCACGGGAAACTTCCGCTTCAGGATCTGATTCAGGAGGGCAACCTCGGCCTGATCAAGGCGGTCGACCGCTTCGACCACACCCGCGGCTTCCGCTTCTCGACCTATGGTAGCTGGTGGATCCGGCACGCGATCAGCCGCGCCATCGCCGACAAGGGACGCGCCGTCCGTCTGCCGGTCCACATGATCGACGCCTACCACAAGGTGTCCAAGGCTCGGCGCGAGCTCGAGGCGAAGCACGGCCGCGAGCCCACCCACGAAGAGCTCGCGTCACACACTGGGCTGACCGCATCGAAGATCGAGAAGATGGACATCCTGCTGGTCGACAACCCGATCAGCCTGGACAAGCCCCTGTCCGAAGACGACGGTCGCAAGGTCGGCGACATGCTCTGGGACGAGGACGGTGAGGCACCCGGCGATCAGCTGGAGGCCGCGTCCGTCGGGGCTCAGGTGCGGCAGGTCATCACCGGACTGCGGCCGATCGAGGCCGACATCCTGCGCAAGCGCTTCGGCCTGGACGACGACTCCGAGCTCACGCTCAAGCAGATCGGCGAGCAGTACTCCCTGTCGCGCGAGCGCATCCGGCAGCTTCAGGAGCAGGCCCTGGGCAAGATCCGTGAGGAACTCCAGCGCCTCGACGTGCTCTGAGGTGCGGAGGCTGATACCCTCGCGGCCATGACGCGTCGGCAGCGCTCTGTGCTCATCGGGGTGCTCGGCGCCCTCGGCATTCCCGCGCTGGGGACGGGCTGCGGGCAGCCCGGTGGCGGCTTGCGGGTCACCCCCCACGCCGCCAAGCAGGGTGGGGGGGAGGAGCTCCGCATCGAGGGTTCAGACTTCACCGGTCACGGACCGCTGGTCGTCTACCTCGGCGACCGCGCGGCCAAGGGCGTCGTGATCGAGAGCCCGTGGCTCGTTCGGGTCGTCACGCCGCAGTCCGAGACACTGGGCCCGCAGGCGGTGCGCCTGCGGTTTGGGGACGGCACCGAGCAGGTTCTCGAAGACGGCTTCACCTTCGAGGAACAGGTCGGAATCGTCTTGCAGAAGCGGATCGGCGAGCCCAACGCATCGACACCCGCGCCGTAACGCGCGTGGCTCACTGGTCTGCGCAGCAGATCGTGACGGGATCGATGCCGACGGCCTCGCCCGAGGGGGTCGGCTCGCTCGGGGCGCAGAACGCCGAGGGGCTGCCGGCGTTGAGGCTGGCCGCACGCGCCGAGTTTCCGCTGCCGGTCGGGTCACACTCCCCGTTGGCGGAGATGGCGCCGGCGGAGGGAACCAGGCACGTGGGTCCGTTCCACAGCGACACGAAGGCCGAGTCGCACAAGCCCAGCGGTGCCGCGCAGGAGCACGTTTCACAGCCCCGGTCGTCCTCGATGTCTCCGAAGAGCACCCGCTGGGTGTCGAAGTCGTCGGGACATTCGTGCTCGCCCTCCTGCCAGATACACAGCGCCGCATCCTCGGATTCGGGGACGGGAGCGCAGATGCGGCCTTGCGCGCAGCCGGCATCGTCGATGATCGTGCCGCCGCTGCAGGCACTCGAGAGGGTGGACCAGATGGCGGCCTCGACCGCCGTCTGCGTGGACGGCGCGCAGGCACCTCCAACGGCGGGGAGCGGCTCGGCCGTGTAGTGCCCGTTTCCGGGGAAGTTGGGCACGGAGTTGCACGCCGAGGCGAAGATCGAGACCGCCTGCGGGAACGTGTCCGAGCACGTCGCGTCGTCGGCCCAGTACCGCAGGGTGGTCGAGTTGTCGCATGCGACTCCGTTGGCCGGTCCGCACTCGCACGCACAGGCGGCGGCCTCGGCCTGCAGGCCCTCGAACCCAGTCTCCACCTGGTTGGGGTAGGCAAGTCCACACTCGGGAGCCTTCGGCTCCGTCGGTTCCGTCCGCTCGCCGAGGTCACGCGTATGCACGGCGACTGGGCCGCTCCAGCCTTTCGGCGCTTCACGTGTGCACACGTGGGTGCTCGGGCAAAGACCGTCGTCGGTCGTCGACGAGTCGCTCTCAGACCCACCGGTATCGGAGCTGCCGGCGGTCCCGGACGACTCCCCCGAGTCGGCCCCGCTCGAGCCGGGCTGGGTGGTCACCGGCGGCGTCGTGGTCGAGAACGTCGCGAACGTCGTCGGCCCTGAGCCGGTGGTGGTGTTGGTCCCGCCGCCGCCGGGGTCCGCATCATCACCGCAGGCGGCAACGGCGACGCTGCCCAAACACGCGCAGATCGTCGCCAATCGCAAGCGAATCATAGGCCATCAGGATACCAGGCTTCGCGCGACCGCACCGCCTCCGCGTTCGGGCGGCGTCGATCAGTCGAGCCGCTCGACCTGGAACAACTTTTGCCCGATCAGGACGAGCGAGCCGAAGGGCAAGATCACGCCGGAGCGGACCCGCATGTATGTCCCGTTGCTGCTGCCGAGGTCTTCCATGTAGACGCCCGTGTCGTCGCCAACGACGCGGCAGTGCTTGCCCGAGACGTACCCGTCGTGCGGGAAGGTGATGTCGCCGTGCTCGCGCCCGACCATGATGCCGTCTCCTTCGATCGGGAACGCGGTCGAGGCGGCGTCGGGGTCGACCAGGATGGAGAGCCGACCCCAGTAGCCGGGGTTGGGGCTGCCCATGCGCTCGGTCCCGTCGTCGGTCGGCGTCGGCTCCGGCAGGTCCTCGTAGAGCAGCAGCTCTTGGCCCACGCGGAACAGGTCACCGTCTTGGACCTCGACCCGTTCGCTGAGCTTGACGAACACGCCGTTGAGCGACGCGTTGTCCTCGATCAGCAGGCCGTCGTTGGTGACCGCGATGCTCGCGTGCTGAGGATCGAGGTACGCATCGTCGTCCCACGGGGGCCCGACCTCGCGTCCGATCTCGAGGCTCTCGCCGGGGGTGAGGGTCCGTTCGCCCACGGGCTGGCCGTCGGGGCCGAGCATGACCAGTTTGGCTGGTGGCCCGGACAGCGACACCGGGTACGGCGAAGGTTGCGCGACGCTGGGGTGTCGCCCCGTCGGGACGTCGGGCTCGGCCGCGGCCGGTGCGTCGTCCTCGGGCCCGGACAGGGGCCCGGAAAGGGGTGGGGAGGCGACGGGCGTCGGCGTCGGGGAGAGTTCGGGCTCGTCGTCGAGCGCGCCCGGAGCTTCCGCCTGATTCTGCGCTGGAGCGTCGGCCCCGTGGGCCTGCGCAGGTGCGCCAGCGGTGGCCGTTGCGGAGGCGTGGGCGTGGGCGTCGGAAGCCTCGGGACTCTGCGAGGACGACGGTGTGTCGAGGGCCCGAAGCTCGGAGGCGTCGGAGACGAAGATGGTGTTCGCGTTGCCCACGTCGGCGGGGGCGGGGGCGGGGGCGGGCTCGAGTACGGTGCCGCACCGCCCGCAGAACTTGAACCCCGGCGGGTTTTGAAAGCCGCACCCCGGACAGGGACCGCCACCGGGCGCGGTGGAGGATGAACCCCCATGGGGCTGGTCGGCAGGAGCGGGCGGCGCAGGAGCGGGCGGCGCAGGAGCGGACGCCGCGGGCGGCTGTGCAGGCGCTGCCGTTCCACCCGAGGGCGGATAGGCCGAGGGCGGATAGGCGGGCTGCTCGGGCGCCGCGAGGGGCGGTGGAACCGGCTGTGGACCCATCGGCTCGACCGGTGCTGGCCCGTCGTGATGGGCCGGCTGCACCGGCGGAGGCGGCACCGCGCCCGGCGGGACGGGTTCAGGGCCGGGCGGGGTCACGATCGGCGGGGCCGGGGGCTGCGACGCCGGCGGCTCAGCCTGCGGGGCCGGGTTCGGGGCTGGGGCCGCTGCCGCTGCCGGAAGCTTGGCGCCGCACGACAGGCAGAACTTGTAGTGGTCCTGGTTCTCTTTGGCGCAGTTGGGACAAACGATCACGACGAAAACCTCGGGCCTAGGCGATCTCGACGCGGAGCAGCTGCTGTCCCAGGAACAGGTAGTCCCCGTGGAACAGCTCTTGTGCCCCTGCGAGCCGGATGAAGGTGCCGTTGCGGGAGCCGGTATCGGTGAGGATGACCCCATCCGAATCGGCGGCCGACTCCAGTCGGGCATGGTGCCCGGAGATGAAGCGGTCATCGGGGAAGTTCATCGTGTTGCCCTCACGTCCGAGGCTCATGGTGCCGTCCTCGGCACTGCAAACGCGTCCCTCCCCACCGCCGGCGAGACATTGAATGACCTGAAACCGCGATTCGGGCCGCGGACTTCCGTAGTAGTAGGTGCCGTTGTGGTTGGGGCTGCCGTCGGAGAACGGATGCCTGCGAAGGCGCAAGAGCTGCTCACCGACGAGCATGTCCGTGCCGTCCCCGACCGGCGTGGGCTTCTTGATCCGCAAGAAGACCCCGTTGGCGCTGCCCGAGTCCTGCACGAACAGGCGTCCGTCCCTGGAGGTGAACTTGGCGTGGTCCGGGGAGAGGAAGGGGTCCTCGGCAAAGGTGATGTCCCCAGCGTTGCGGCCGATGCCGGTCGTCGTCTGCTGGAGATGATAGGTGGCACCGTCGCCGCCCTCGCCTTTGATGACGACCAGTCGCGGGACGACCGGCTGCTGCTGGAGCGCGCCGAAGAACAGCGTGCGAGCGGCGGGCGGCTCCTCGCCACCGGCTCCGGCGAGCGGCTGGCCCGTCGCAGGGTCGAAGCGAAGCGGTGCCATCCCTTCCGGCGCCATGATCGTGGCGTCAGCAGACTGATGACGCGGCGCGTCGCCCTGCTCGGTGCCAGCGCGCTGCTGGGTCGGCTGCGACGGGTGGGGACCCGGTGCACCGGGGCCGTGCCCACCCCCAGAGGGGTGAGACAAGGCTGCACCGCAGTGAGAGCACGCCGCTGCAGACAAAGCGTTGTGCGTGCCGCAAACGTGGCAAACGAGGCCCGGGTCCATGGCCCTCGCATCCTGCGCTTGGCGGCTCGGGTTGTCAATTTGGGATTCGGACCGGACCGCGCGCGACGCTGGGGATACAAATCGCGTCCTGGCCGTCCTCGCCGCAGCCTGTCTGCGCTCTGTCGAGTGCGGCGCGTTGGGCTCGGGTGCCCGTCTGTGCAGCCCTCGTCGCGGCGGTGATCGCTTCGGGATGCCGCTGCAAGGTGGAAGCATCGATCCGCTCGACGTCCGGCACGACGTGCCGCTGCAGCCAGCGCTCGAAGGTGATGTCCCAGCCGTCTCCACGGGGTGCCGGAGCGCTGGCGATGTCCGTCCCGCGGGCGTTCTGCGAGGGATCGAGCAGCTGCACGAGGGCGGCAGCGGACGCATCGCGTGCCAGTCCACCGGGCCCCAGCGCGCGCGTGAGCAGCACGGTGATGTCGACATCGTCGGCCCGCCCGGCGTTGCCCAGCCGCCATGCCGCGATCGCCGAGATCAGGGGATCGGTGTGGCCGACTTGAGCCCGAACCTCTGCGAGGTCTTCCCGGGGTGCCAACGTGGCGTGTGCGAACGAACATGCGTGGCGCACGACGGTGGTGCGGCTCTCGGTGGCGAGCTGCCGGGTCCGAATGGCCGCGTCCGCGTCCAGGGGCGCGGCGGTCGGCCGTCCGGCGATCGCCAAGCAGGCCAGCGCGACGATCTGCGCGTCCTCTCCGAGGCGCAGATGAGGCGTGAGCGCCTCGAGGGCGTCCGGGTCGTCGGCGAGTGCGAGTGCCCACGCGGCCGTGCGGCGGGCGCCCCAGCTGTATCGGGTGCTCTCGAGGATCTCCTCGAAGACCTCCGTGGCCTCGCCGTCGCGAAGGATGCCTGCGGACCGAAGCGCGGTCAGACGCGCCTGCTCGTAAGCGTTCTGCACCGTGGCGGTCGCGTCCCGCGGCGCCGCGAGGTTCTTGCCCAACGTGGCCAGGGCGGCCGCGCTGCCCGGAAGCCGCAGACGTCCGAGCTGTTCGGCCGCGCGCAGGCGGGTGCTGATCGATCCCCGGCTCAGCGAACTCAGCAGCGGCGTGCGCAGGGCCTGCCTGCGCTGCTCCTCGCTGGAATCGTCCGCGGTTGCGCCCTTGGCGACCCACCCGGAGACCGCCTCGACATCGAGACGGTCCAAGGCATCGAGCAAGAACCGGCGCGGCTCGGCGCTCTCGGGGTGCTGGGCGCATCGGCGGACCGCCAGCGCCAGCGCCTCATCGAGTTCGTCCTCGGCTTCGGCGAGATCGAGTGCACGCGCGCCTGCTTCTTCCATCAGCTCCGGCGGGCCGTTGCCGCTGAGCACCTCGTCGAGCAGCGAGCGCGAACGCTCGACGTTGCCGCGCGTGAGCTCGAGCTCGGCGAGACGAAGCTTGGGCCGCGGCTCGTTGGGCTTGGTCTGCAGCGCGCGTCGGTAGGCGTCGGCCGCTGCATCCATGTCCCCTTTGCTCTCGTGCATCTCACCGAGTCGAACGATCGCCTCCACATGGGTTCGGTCCTTCTCGGCGGCCGTGGTCGCATTCTCCAGGGCCTTGTCGGCGTCTCCGGCTTCGAACGCGAGCTCGGACATCTCGGCGAGGACATCCGGGCTGCGCGAGGGGTCGAGGGCCAGCAGCTCTTCGAGCGTGCCCATCGCAGACTCGATCTGGCCGGCACGTCGCTGGGCCGCGGCGAGCTGTTCGAGCCGGTCGGGGTCGTTGGGCGTCAGGCTGAGCATCTTCTGCTGCACGGCGACGGCGGTGCTGTAGTGCTCCTGGCGGGTGTGCAACTCGGCGAGGAACAGTCCGGCCTCCATCGCGTCGGCCAGCGGTTTGCCGGCTTCGAGCTTCTCCGACGCGTCGTTCATCCAGCCCGGCAGCGCGCTGGTGCGCAGCACGTTGTTCCGGACCAGCAGGTCGACGATGCGGGTCCGGGCCTCGTCGCGAAGCAGCTTGTGCTCGGGGGCGCCGGCCAGCTCGCGGGTGCGCTCCCACATCGCCAGCGCGGGCTGGGGCCGACGAAGCTCTTCGACGGCGACCGCTTGGGTCCGTGCGTACTCCGGGGAGAGTGGGTTGCCGGCGACCGCCTTGCCGATCGCGACGACGCCCTCGCTGTGCATCTCGTGCTCGATGTACACCTGGGCGAGCCGAGCCCATCCCTTGTGGGCAGGTCGCATGAGCTTGGGCAGCATGCTCCACTGCTCGACCGCTTCGTCGCGACGGTGCATCTGGTACAGCTGCTCACCCAAGGAAATGCGCGACTCGGCCTTCCGCGGCGCGAGCTTCACGAGGGCGCGGGCGACCCACAGGGCGGTCTCGGCGTCGTCGTTGAGGTTGTAGAAGTCGAGCAGGCCGGCGAGGACCTTCGTGCTGCGCCCGAAGCGTTCGCGGAGGTCGGATGCCAGTTCGAAGGCGAGCTCCCGCTCCCCGGCGGCGGCGAGGTTGCTGGCCAGCTCGATCGCGGTGGTTGCGTCGAAGCCAGGGGCCTCCATCATGGAGCGGACCTCCTGCGCGGCGTCGGCGTGACGGCCCTTGGTCTCGAGCGCATCGATCAGCGCGGTTTGGGTCTCTGCGTCCCGCGGAGACAGGGCCCGCGCGCGCCTCCAACTGTCGATCGGATCGATGCCGGAGCTCTGCTGGGCGGTCGCAAGCGTCCGCCAGGCCGCAGCTTCGTCGTCGTGTGCCTCCAGCCACGTGCGCAGCGTGCGAAGCAGGCTGTCGGTCGTCTGCGCCCTGCGGTGCGCGTTGTACAGGGTGGACCACCACCCTTCGCGCGCGCTGCGGGAACCGGCCGCGGGATCCTCCAGCATCGACCACAGCAGGTCCGCGGCCCCCGCGGCCTGATCCGCTCCCAGCCGCGCGCGGGCGCGTTCCGCCTGAAGCTCCATGCGCTTGTCTCCCTTGGTCCGCGCCGCCGCGTCCGCGTACGCACGATCGGCGAGCGCGGGCCGGTCGGCGTCCGTTGCAGCGCGAGCCAGCCGCAGTCTGGCAGCGTTGTCATCTGGGGCGAGCTCGACGAGCTTGGTCGCAAGCCGCAGCGCGTCTTCGGAGCGCCGGCCCTGCTCGGCGTAGCCGTATGCGCGCGTGAGCAGGGTGGTCTTGGCCTTGGGAGAGGAGGCCGCCTTGGCGCGGGCTTCGAGGCGCTCGACCAGCGGCCCCCAGTCGGCAGCGCTCTCCATGGCCGAGACCCGCAGCTCGAACACCTGGTCCGCGCGCGCGCCGGAGGTCGCGAGCTCGAGCGCCCCCAGCTTGTCGGCGGCCTCCCCGGGTCGACCGCGCGCGATGTCCATGCGGGCCTCGAGGATCTTCCACGAGGTGTCGGACGGAGATCGGGCACGACCCGCGGCGATCTTCTGCGCCAGCCCCGAGAGCCCGATTGCCTTGCGCAGGGCAGCCCAGTGCCGGCTGTCGAAGGGGTTGCGGTGGAGCTTCTTGAGCCGAGCCGAGACGAGGGCGGGATCGCTCGAGGAGCGCTCCAGAGACCAATCGTCGCCGGCCGCGTGAGCCTGCACCGCAGGCGCCGAGAGCAGCAGGGCCAGGGCAGGCGCGGCGAGGCGGCGCGTGAGGCTCATCAACCTCAGCCTAGCAGGTGCCTGGGCTCGCGGAGGTTTCAGCGGGGGCCGGTCGGGCCCGCGGGGGCCGATCGGGCGGACGGAACGGACGAGCGGGGTCCGCGGACTCGGCGCTGCTCATGAAAAAAGGTTGACGTGGCGTGGGGAGGGCATACGTTCGCACCCTCTCAGCCGAGGCTCGGACCCAATGCCGTTGTACGCATACCGATGTGAAAAGTGTGGCCACGAAGAGGAGCACATTCAGCGCTTCTCCGACGATCCGATCTCGAAGTGCGAGTCCTGCAAGGGCAAGACGAAGCGCATCATCACCGGGACCGCCTTCGCGCTCAAGGGCGGCGGTTGGTACGCCGATGGGTACGCGAGCTCGGGCGGCGCCGCGAAGTCGGGCGGAGACGCCGGATCGTCCTCGGGGTCGTCTTCTGGTTCCTCCGGCTCGTCGGGCGGCTCGTCGGGCGGGTCCTCCGGCGGCTCGTCGGCCTCGGGAGATTGATGGCGTGACCGCTCGGCTGATCGACGGGCGCGCGATCTCGAAGGCTCTGCTCGCCGAGGTCGCCCAGAGCGTCGCGGCGCTCCACGAGCGCGATGTTCGGCCGACGCTCGCGGTCGTGCTCGTCGGGGACGACCCGGCCTCGGCCGTGTATGTCCGCAACAAGGGGAAGCGAGCCGCGGAGGCGGGAATCGAGACGGTCGACCACCGCTTGGGCGCCGACGCCACGACCGAGCAGCTCTTGGACGTGGTGCGCACGCTCAACGACGACCGCAGCGTCGATGGCATCCTCGTGCAGCTGCCGCTGCCGCCGCAGATCGACGCGGACGCGGTCTTGTTCTCGATCGACCCCACCAAGGACGTCGATGGATTTCACCCCGAGAACCTGGGCCGCCTGATGATCGGCGACCCGCGCTTCGTGGCGTGCACGCCGCTGGGGTGCATGAAGCTGCTCGAGGCGGCGGGGACCGAGGTCGGTGGAGCCAACGCGTTGGTGATCGGGCGCTCGACGATCGTCGGAAAGCCGATGGCTCAGCTGCTGCTCGCGGCCAACGCGACCGTGACGGTGGCCCACTCCCGCACCCGCGACCTGCCGTCACTCGTCGCGGGCGCCGACATCGTCGTCGCTGCCGTCGGCAGGCCGCGCATGGTGCAGGGCGAGTGGATCAAGCCCGGTGCCACCGTGATCGACGTCGGCATCAACCGCGGCGACGACGGCAAGCTGTGCGGCGACGTGGACTTCGAGGCTGCGCGCGCGCGCGCCGGAGCGATCACCCCGGTGCCCGGCGGGGTGGGGCCGATGACGATCGCCTGCCTCATGCACAACGTCGCGCTCGCTGCCAGCCGCCGGCGCGCGTGACCGGCCGCGCCGGTGTCCATCAGATCCTGCCTCAGACCTCGTCCGCGCGCTTGGACTGCGCGTGCACGATCGACAGCGTGTCGAGCACGACTTCTCGGAGCACGGTCGGGTCCACGGGGCTGTCGACGACGCGGGCCAGCGGCTCGAGCCGGGCCCGGCGCTCGGCCGCGGTGCCCTCGCACAGCGCGACCCGGGGCGGAGGCCGCTGCAGGGTCATCAGCGCGTGCAGGAACGAGAGCGCCTCGTCGGGGACGGTGTTGGCGTCGACGACCACGAGATCGGCGTCCGCAGTTTCGTCGAGCAAGCCCACCGGGCTCTCGAACTGGGACGTCTCGCACCGGACGAGGGTTCGAATCTGAGAGGCGAGCGCGCCGCGCAGGCCCTCGTGCCGGCTGACGACGAACACGCGCAGGGGCTCGAAGTCGGCGACGAGCATGTCGATGCGTTGCCCGAGCCGGCTGCCAATGTCCCGAAAGGCCAGGCCCATACCCGCAGGTCCCTGTGCGGCGTCGAACTGCCGCACCCATCGAACCTCGGCGTCGAGCTGCGTCGGGTGGGTGTCGCCGGGGATGCTCAGCTCGAGCTGGAGCGGGGTGCCTGCCGGGAGCGGCGAGGCGCTGGGGATGAACACACCGCCGCGGGAGAGGTTGGTGCAGTAGTTGACCAGCAGATGCCCGGCGCTCCGATACTGCAGCTGCAAGACCACGTCCGCTCGCCGCGCGTCGCGCCGGGGTTCGTCGTCCCGCATCGACGGATCGTAACACCGATCGGAGGCCGTGCTGCGCCACGAGTGGGCCCAGGGCGGGACTGTTGGGGTGTTCGCCCGGTGGCTACTGGACTTCGGCGAGCAGGGTCTTGAGCAGACGATCGAGCTCGTCGAGGGAGCCGTAGGGGATCTCGATCATGCCCTGGCCCTTCTTGCCCTTGGCCTTGAGCCGAACGCGCGCGCCGAGGCGTCGGCGCAGGCGCGTCTCGAGCTCGCCGACGATGATCTTGCGGCGGGAGTCCTCGTCGGAGGGCGCCTCGTCCTTGGCGACGACGTTGCGCTTGCGGACCGCGGCCTCCGTGGCGCGCACCGAGAGGTTCCCGCGGACGGCCTCGCTGGCCATGGCGTTGATCTGATCCTCGTGCTCGAGGCCGAGCAGGGCACGGGCGTGCCCCATGCTCAGCGCTCCGGTGGTCACCAGCGACTGGACGCGCTCGGGGAGCCGCAGCAGGCGGATCGCGTTCGCGATGGTGCTGCGATCCTTGCCGACCCGCATCGCGAGCTCCTCTTGGGTGTACTCGCGCAGCTTGATGAGCTGCGCGTAGGCCTGAGCTTCCTCGATCGGGTTGAGGTCGGCGCGCTGAATGTTCTCGACCAGCGCGAGCTCGAGACGGTCGTCTTGTGCGATCTCGCGAATGACGACCGGGACCTCGTGCAGGCCGGCCTTCTGCGAGGCTCGCCAGCGCCGCTCTCCGGCGATGATCAGGTAGCGGCGCTCGCCGGGGCTGCCCGACTTGCCCTGTGGGGAGACGACGATCGGCTGCAGAAGGCCCTGCGTTCTGATGCTGGCGGCCAGCTCGTCGAGCTTCGACGCCTCGAAGTGCTTGCGGGGCTGCTCGGGGTTGGGCTCGAGCTGCTCGATCGGGAGCGTCTGTTCGCCGCTGCGCGGCGCCTCTGCGTCGGCGTGGGTCACCGCGGGCGTCGGCGGGGCGGGAGCCTGGGCCTTGCCTTGGTTGGGCAGCAGCGCGCCGAGGCCCCGGCCCAGCGCCGGGCGCTTCTTCGCCTTGCTCACCGGGTCTCCTGTGCGCCGCCCTCACGCCGGGCGAGCACCTCGCGAGCGAGCTGCAGGTAGGCCTGCGCGCCCTTGCTCTCGATGTCGTAGAGCAGCGCGGGCTTGCCGTGGCTCGGGCTCTCGCTGAGCCGAATGTTCACCGGAATGCGGGTCTCGTACACGAGCCCCTCGAAGTGCGCCCCGACCTCTTCGACCACCTGTCGGGCGAGGTTGGTCCGGTTGTCGAACATGCAAAAGACGATGCCCTCGACCGACAGGGTGGGGTTGAACGACTCGCGCACGGCCTCGATGGTGCTGTTGAGCGCGCCGAGGCCTTCGAGGGAGAAGTACTTGGCCTGCATCGGGATGAGCACGCTGGTGGCGGCGACCAGGGCGTTGATCGTCAGCAAGCCCAACGAGGGGGGGCAGTCGAGCAGCACGTACTCGTACTCCCGATAATCGAGCAGCGCGGGCATGGCTCGCCGCAGGACCGACTCGCGGGACTCCACGTCGACGAGCTCGACCTCCGCGCCGGCGAGGTCCATGGAGCTGGGCACGACGTCGAGCATCGGCAGCTCGGTCTGCTGAACGACCGCCTTGGGCCCGGCGAGGCCCATCAGCAGGTCGTAGGTGCCCTCCTCGGCGACCCCCTTGGGAAAGCCCACCGCGCTGCTGGCGTTGCCTTGGGGGTCCATGTCGATGAGCAGAACTCGATGTTCGGCCGCAGCGATGGAGGCGGCGAGGTTGACCGCTGTCGTGGTCTTTCCCTCCCCTCCCTTCTGATTGCTGATCGCGATGACCGTCGGCGCCGGCACGGCTCGCATACCTACCACCACCGAGCCGGCGCGCGGGGGCTTCGACGGGCGACTTCGTGAATGAGTAAGATTTTTGCCTACATGTGCGACACCGACGTACTGTCCTCGCACCAACACCCCGCGGGGTGACGGCTCGCCGCCCACCGAGGCGCGATGAACGGGATCAGGAACAACGGGAAAACGATGAGCTACTTCCGCACTGGGTTTTCGAGCTTCGATGAGTTCAAACGCGAGGGCATGAACGGCAGCGACCGTCTCGGTAAAGAGGAGCTCGAGCTGCTCCAGGCGCTCGAGCAAGACGACGACTTCTTCGATCCCGACCGGGCGAAGAAGTACCGATCGCCTTGGGACTGATTCATGAGGGAGACTTCGCAGTCTCCCTCTCTTCGGCAGCAAGCTGCCTTCGATTCACCCACTGGCGGGCGCCCTGTCGGGCTTGCTCGCGGCTGTGGGGTTGTGAAGATTCGTACTTGACGCGGGGCGTGTGGGAGCAAACCGCAAACTAGCTTGAACCTTGATTGAGTCTCGCGGCATCCGTCGCGGTCGTGTTTCGCATCGCAAGGCTGCGCCTTCCCAATCCTGGGGAGTGTCGTGGCCCTTGCCCTTGGTTGGGCGCGTCAGTCTTTTTGCTCTTTGAGCTTGCGGTACAGCGTCGTGCGATCGATGCCCAGCAGGGCGGCGGCGCGGGCCTTGTTGCCTCCGGTGGCCTCCAGCGCGGCGTCGATGGCCTCGGCTTCGAGCTCGGCGAGGGTTCGAATGGTGCCGGGCGTGACGACGGGTCCGGTCGCGACGTCGGCCGCTCGGCCCTTGGGGGCGGCATGAAGCATCTCCGGGGGCAGGTCGTCGAGCTGGAGCGTGTCCCCATCGCCGAGCACCAAGGCGCGCTCGACCATGTTGCGAAGCTCGCGGACGTTGCCCGGCCAGGGGTAGCGACGCAGCACCTCGAGCGCGTCGGAGGCGATGGTCTCGATCCGTCGACCCATGGACTCTCCAAGCGAGGCGGCGAAGAAGCGGACCAGGGGCTCGATGTCGTCGCCGCGCTGCCGCAGCGGCGCGAGCTCGGTTTGAATGACCGAGAGCCGGTAGCGAAGGTCTTGGCGGAACGTGCCCGCCTCGACCATGGCGTCGAGATCGCGGTGTGTGGCGGCGATCAGCCGCACGCTGACCGAGAGTTCCTTGGTGCCGCCGACCCGGGTGAAGCTGCGGGTTTCGAGCACCCGGAGCATTCGGGCCTGGGTGGCGAGGCTCATCTCGCCGATCTCGTCGAGGAAGAGCGTTCCGCCGTCGGCGCGGGAAAACACGCCGTCGTGCTGCGCGACGGCCCCCGTGAAGGCGCCCTTTTCGTGGCCAAACAGCTCGCTCTCGAGGAGCTGCTCGGCGATCGCGGCGCAGTTGACGGCAACGAACGGACCCTTGGCCACGTCGGACATCGCGTGGAGCATCGCGGCGGCGAGCTCCTTCCCGGTGCCACTCTCACCGCGCAGGAGGACCGTGGCCTGGGTCGGGGCCACGCGCTCGATGAAGACCTGCAGGCGCTTGATCGCCGCGGACTGCCCGATCATGCGCGGCGTGGAGGCTCCGCGCGCCGCGACGCTGCGGCTGGCCGCGTGCAGCTGGCTGCGCTCGGCGGCGCCATGTCCGAACGCGGTGATCAGGTGCGCGGCGCAGACCAGCAAGAGCAGCGCATCTTCGTGATGGTTCCCCCGCAGCGCCTCGGTGGGACCCCAGTCGACATAGAAAACCAGCCCCGAGGTGGGCGCCGCCATGGCGCCTACGATGCCGCGCAGCTGTACGGACCGGCGATCGGCGAGATCGGGCTCGGAGAGCACGTCTCGGACCCAAAATGCCTTCGTCTCGCGGGCGACGCGGTCCAGGAGCGCACGGGAGACCGCCAGGTCGGACACGGAGCTGCCGCCGCTGCTTTCGGTGCTGGCCGAGAGCACGTCGCTTCCGTCCGTACTGAGGATGAGGGCGCGGGAGGCGGGGAGGGCCTCCAGGGCCCAGCGGGTGGCTTCGCGGTAGACGGCTTGCAGAGATGCGCACCCGGAGAGCCGATCTCCCAGCGATGCGAGCGTGGCCAGCCGATTGGGACCGCGTGGCGCGTTGGTCAAGCGCGCGTCCAGCTCCACGGTGGTGCCGGCACCCGCGGTGGCGAGGGCCTCGAAGGACAGCGTCGTGTTGCCGAGCGTGAGAGGCTCCCCGGTGGCGAGCGCCTGACCGGCCGCGAGGTTGAACCGCTGACCTGCGCGCAGCGTCCACACCGGATTGACGCCCCGCAGCTCCGCCAGCTGCACGATGGGGTTGCCGTCGGCGTCGACTCCGGCCCGCAGGGTCAGGTGGTGCCGCGAGACCGCAGCGTCGCTCAGCTGCAGCCCCTGGCCCACGCCACGGCCCACGGTCAGCGGCGTCTCGCCCAGCACGGCAGAGCGTCCCTTGTCGGGACCCGCCGCTACGACCACGGTCAACGAGGGCACGGCTCACTGTATCGCCGGGCGGCGTGGCGCGCTACGTGCGGGTCCGCCGTTGACAGCCCTGCCGCGGGTGTTACCGTGACGCGCCTGAAACGGCCCCAACGCATGAGTACGTCGTCGAACGAGCCCGTCGAAGAGGTCCCCGAACTTCCGGACACCATCTCGGTGTTGCCGCTGCGCAACTCGGTGCTGTTTCCGGGGTCGATCATTCCCATCGACCTGGGGCGCCCCAAGTCGGTGCGGCTCATCGAGGAAGCCATCGCGCACGAGCGTCCGATCATCGGCATCGTGACCCAGCGCGACGCCGCGACCGAGGACCCGCTGGAGACCGACCTGCACGAGGTCGGATGTGCCGCCCGGATCCTCAAGGTCATCAAGCTCGCGAAGGACAACTACTCGGTGATCCTCCAGGGCGTCATGCGAATCCGCATCGACAGCCTGGTCGACACCGACCCGTTCATCACCGCGAACGTGTCGGAGATCGACGAGAGCACCGACGAGGAGACCGAGGTCGAGGCGGACGCGCTGGTCGCCAACATCCGCGAGACCGCCAAGAAGCTGATCTCCTTGGTGCCCGAGCTTCCCCGCGAGGCCGCCGCGCTGCTCGACAGCGTCTCGGACCCCGGTCAGGTCGCAGACCTGGTGGTCAGCAACCTCGACATCGAGTCCGCCGAGAAGCAGGACGTGCTCGAGAGCATCGACGTGCTCGAGCGCCTGCGCAAGGTTCTGACCCTGCTCACCCGTCAGCTCGAGATCCTCAAGGTGCGCGAGCGGATCAACTCGCAGGTCCAAGAGGAGATGGGCCACAGCCAGCGCGAGTACGTGCTGCGCCAGCAGCTCAAGGCGATCAAGGGCGAGCTGGGCGAGATCGACGACGAAGGCGGGGAGGCCGACGAGTTCGCCCAGAAGATCACCGACGCGAAGATGCCCGAGGAGGCCGAGAAGGTGGCGCTCAAGCAGCTGGACCGGCTGCGACAGATGCAGCCCAGCTCCGCGGAATATACGGTGACGCGGACCTACCTGGAGTGGCTCGTCGAGCTGCCCTGGTCGGTGTCGACCGAGGATCAGATCGACATCAAGACCGTCCGCGAGATCCTCGACGAGGACCACTACGACCTGGTCAAGGTCAAGAAGCGGATCGTCGAGTACATGGCCGTGCTCAAGCTCAACGCGTCCAAGAAGGGGCCCATCCTGTGCTTGATGGGGCCTCCGGGCGTGGGCAAGACGTCGCTGGGCAAGTCGGTCGCCAAGGCGATCGGACGCAAGTTCGTCCGGATCAGCCTCGGCGGCGTTCGGGACGAGGCCGAGATTCGCGGCCACCGGCGGACCTACGTGGGCTCGCTGCCGGGACGGTTGATTCAGGGGCTCAAGCGCGCCGGCACCAACAACCCCGTCATCGTGCTCGACGAGATCGACAAGCTCGGTCACGACTTCCGCGGTGACCCGGCCTCCGCCCTGCTCGAGGTCCTCGATCCCGAGCAAAACCACACCTTCTCCGACCACTACCTCGAGGTGCCCTTCGACCTCAGTCGGGTGATGTTCATCGCGACGGCGAACTACACCGATCCCATCCCCGCCGCCCTCAAGGACCGGCTCGAGATGATCGAGCTGCCCGGGTACACGCGGCAGGAGAAGTCGGCGATCGCCAAGCGCTTCCTCATCCCCAAGCAGATCTCCGAGCACGGGCTCGACGATGCGGGGGTCACCGTCGAGTTCTCGGACGAAGCGGTGCTCGAGCTCATCGACAGCTACACCCGCGAGGCCGGGGTCCGAAACCTCGAGCGAGAGGCGTCCGCCGTCATTCGCGGCGTCGCGGTTCGCGTCGTCGAGGGCGAGCTGTCGGGCACGGTGTCCATCGACAAGGCGATGGTCAACGAGCTGCTGGGACCCCAGCGCTTCATGCCGGAGATGAAAGAGCGCATCTCCGAGCCCGGCGTCGCGACCGGACTCGCGTGGACGCCCGTCGGCGGTGAGATCATGTTCATCGAGTGCACGCGCATGGAGGGCAAGGGCGGGCTGATGCTCACCGGTCAGCTCGGCGACGTGATGAAGGAGTCCGCGCAGGCGGCGATGTCGTTCGTCAAGGCGCACATGGAGATGCTCGGCATCCCCAAGGACCGCATCGAAGGCCACGACATCCACGTGCACGTTCCGGCGGGGGCGATCCCCAAGGACGGTCCCTCGGCCGGCGTTGCCATGATCGCGGCGCTGGCGTCCCTGCTCACCGACACCTGCGTGCGGGCGGACGTGGCCATGACCGGCGAGATCACGCTGCGGGGCCTCGTGCTGCCCGTCGGCGGCATCAAGGAGAAGATGCTCGCGGCGCACCGCGCCGGCATCAAGCGCATCTGCCTTCCGGCTCGCAACGAGAAGGATGTCATCGACGTGCCCGAGGAGATTCGGGACGAGATGGAGATCGTCTACGCGAAGACCGTTGCGGACGTCCTGCAGGCCGTTCTGGTCTCCGATCCCGCGGACAGTGCGCAGACCGACGACTGAGTCAGCGCGGGGTTGACACCCCCACGGGGGGGCTTAGGTTTCGCGCATCGTCAGGCCAGCGCTCTGGCCCCCGGCCCAGTCTTCGAACCTGCTCTCTGAAATGGGTTTGGGACACGGGGTTCCGGTCCTCGACAGAGGCCGGGCGCGGGACTTCGGAGAGCGCGCAACGCTTCCCCACTCAACACCAACCAAGTTTCAGAAAAAGGACTGCCAGCGAGATGCCAAAGATCATCGGGATCGACTTGGGAACGACCAACTCCGTCGTTGCCGTCATGGAGGGCGCCGAGCCCAAGGTCATCGCCAACGAGGAAGGCGGTCGCACCACGCCGTCGGTCGTGGCGTTTGAAAAGAACGGGAACGTGCTCGTGGGCCAACAGGCTCGTCGACAAGCGATCACCAACCCCGAGAACACCATCTTCTCCGCCAAGCGCTTCATCGGCCGCAAGTTCGAAGAGGTCGAAGGCGATCGACACCGCGTCCCCTTCGAGGTCGTCAAGGCCGCCAACGGCGACGCGCACATCAAGGCCGGGGACAAGGTCTATCCGCCCCCGGAGATCAGCGCCCGCGTGCTGATGAAGCTGAAGAAGGCCGCGGAAGACTTCTTGGGCGAGCCGGTCACAGAGGCCGTGATCACCGTTCCGGCCTACTTCAACGACTCCCAGCGCCAGGCCACGAAGGATGCCGGACGCATCGCCGGCCTGGAGGTCAAGCGAATCGTCAACGAGCCCACCGCTGCGGCTCTGGCCTACGGGCTGTCCAAGGGCACCGAAGAAGAGAAGGTCGTGGCCGTCTACGACCTCGGTGGCGGTACCTTCGACATCTCGATCCTCGAGGTGGCCGAGAACGTCGTCGAGGTCATCTCGACCAACGGCGACACCGCCCTGGGTGGTGACGACATCGACATCGTCATCATGGATTGGCTGCTCGAGGCCTTCAAGAAGGACACCGGCATCGACGTCTCCAAGGACAAGCTGGTGATGCAGCGGCTCAAGGACGCCGCCGAGAAAGCCAAGATCGAGCTCTCGGGTGCCCCCGAGACCGACATCAACCTGCCGTTCTTGACCGCCGATGCGTCGGGGCCCAAGCACATGCAGATCAAGCTCAGCCGGGCCAAGTTCGAGGACATGATCGGCGCGCTCGTCGAGCGCAGCCTCGGGCCCTGCAAGAAGGCCCTTGCCGACGCGAAGAAGTCGGTCGGAGGAGATCGACGAGGTTCTGCTCGTCGGTGGCTCCACCCGGATTCCGCTGGTCCAGAAGAAGGTCTCCGAGTTCTTCGGCAAGGAGCCCAGCAAAGGGGTCAACCCCGACGAAGTGGTCGGGCTCGGCGCTGCGGTGCAGGCAGGCGTGCTCTCCGGAGACGTGCAGGACATCGTCCTGGTCGACGTCACCCCGCTCTCGCTGGGTATCGAGACGCTCGGCGGCGTGATGACGGCGCTCATCCCCCGCAACACCACCATCCCCACCCGCAAGTCGGAGACGTTCACCACGGCCGCCGACAACCAGAGCTCGGTGGAGGTGCACGTGTGTCAGGGCGAGCGGTCCATGGCCGGGGACAACCGCACCTTGGGCAAGTTCAGCTTGGTCGGGATCCCGCCGGCTCCCCGCGGTGTGCCGCAGATCGAGGTCACCTTCGACATCGACGCCAACGGCATCGTGAACGTGTCCGCCCGGGACAAGGGTACCGGCAAGGAGCAGAAAATCCAGATCACGGCCAGCTCGGGTCTCTCCGAGGACCAGATCGAGGACATGGTCGAGCAGGCCAAGCAGCACGAGGAAGACGACAAGAAGCGCAAAGAGGCCGTCGAGGAGCGCAACGCGCTCGAGGCGATGGTCCTGCAGACCGAGAAGCTGCTGTCCGAGAACGGCGAGAAGCTTCCGGCCGATGCCAAGACGGAGGTCGAAGGCGCGCTTTCCAACGCCAAGGATGCCCTGGAGAGCCAGGATGCCGAGCGAGTGTCGTCTGCCAAGGAGACGCTGACCGCTGCCTCGCACAAGCTGGCCCAGGCCATGTACGGCCAGGGCGACGGGCAACCCGGCGAAGCCGGAGCGGACCCCGGTGCAGCGGGCGCTGACGGTGCTGCCGGCGGTGAGGCGCCCCCGGCTGATGGCGCCGGCGGTGACGACGACGGTGAAGTCATCGACGCCGAGTTCGAAGAGAAGAACTAGGCCCGAGCTTCGGCGAGTTCGGCGAGAAGGGAGTGTGCCTGCGGGCATGCTCCCCTTTTTTGCGGCCGCGTCGCCGACGGCTCAGGGAAAGCCATCGTAGCAGACGCCCCACTCCTGAGCGCCGGCATAGGCCGCGGGCTCCAGGAAGACGCAGTCATCGAGGGCGAGGGGGCAGTCGAGGAAGGACGTGCACCACTGCATGCAGTAGATGCTGCTGGGGCCCGCCTCGACACACACATGGCCAGGGGCACAGCTGCTGTCGCCGACGCACGTCGAGTATTGGATGCCCGAGCCCACCGGGCCGTCGCACACCGCGTCCTCGCCGAACACCTGGCTGGGAAAGCACGACTCGTTCGCGGCGCAGTCCAGTCCTGGGTTGCCCGGGTCGCAGCTGCAACCGTCGTCGACCTGCCCGCTGCAGTCGTCGTCGATGCCGTTGCCACACGTCTCGGACGCCGCGGGCGCGAGGTTCCCGTCGCACGCCAAGGCGCCGCCCTCGCAGACCAATGTCCCCGGCTGACAGGGCCCCGGCAGCCCGGTGTTGCACGCGTCGCCTCCGCCGGGGTTGCCGTTGTCGGTCACCCCATCGCAGTCGTTGTCCTCTCCGTCGCACGCCTCGGTGGCCGGCAGTTCTTCGCCCTCGCAGCTGCCCCAGGTGCCATCATCTCTGCAGGTTTGGGTGCCCGCCGCGCATGGGCCGACGTCCTGCGTCCCTGCGGGGCCGGTGTAGCAGTCCTGGCTCGTGCCGGGGGTGCAGGCGGTCCCACCGCTGCCCGTGCCCGACGTGGCGGCGGTATCGTCACTGCCTAGCGTCGGATCCGTCGGATCCGTTGGATCCGTCGGATTCGGGCCCGTGGTGGGGGTCGCCGAGTCCGAGATACCGCCCGAGCCGGCGGTGGGGTCGTCTCCGGTCGAGGACGCCGTCGTCCCCGCATCCCCGACGCTGGGGTCCGGCGCGTCAAAGGTGAAGCTGGCCGCGCTTTCGACGCCCTCGCTGCAGGCCGCCAGGCTCGCGCACAGGCCGATCACTGAAATGAACCCAATCCGATCCACAGACCGAGCAGCATAGCGGGCGAAGCGGTCCGCTTCCAAATGCCCCGGGCGGGCGCGA
Organism: uncultured bacterium; assembly: GCA_963761755.1. Classification (GTDB taxonomy): domain Bacteria; phylum Myxococcota_A; class Polyangia; order Nannocystales; family Nannocystaceae; genus CAJXVA01. Next base: position 435,452 of record CAVXIC010000007.1, on the reverse strand, counting down.
CTTCGTCACGTTTGCGCGGACGGGTTGGCCGGGCTGCTAGACTGGGGACTCGTGCGATGGTGTCGTTTGATGGCCGCTGGCTTGGCCGCATTCGTGGCGGCGGGGTGCGCGGGGCCCAACCTGTGGTCGGACATGGGCAGCGTCTCCTTGGGCACGGTCAATGACGGTCGCTTGCGGAGTCCGCACCGGATGGCGACCCGAGGCAAGGGCTGGCAGGTCCCACCGCGGTGGGAGCGCCGCGGCTTCCACTACGCGACCGACGAGCTGATCGCGGCCGTTGCGCGGGCTGCGGTTCGCGTGCGAAGCCAAGACCGGCGGGCAGTGCTGGGCGTCGCCGACTTCTCCCGGAACACCGGCGGGCGGTCGATTTGGCACAGCTCCCATCACGCCGGGCGGGACGTCGACCTGCTGTTCTACACCCGGAATGCGGACGGCCGGCCGCTCGCCCCTCTGCAGGAGGGGATGGTCAAGTTCGACGCTGAGGGCAATCCCGTCGCCGACCCCAAACAGGCCTACGCAGACCCGGACTGGGAGAGCCGCCGGTTCGACGCCCGCCGCAACTGGCAGCTGGTCGAGGCCTTGCTCACCGACGCCTCGGTGCGTGTGCAGTGGATCTTCGTCAGCGACGAGATCAAGGCGCACCTGCTGCGGTGGGCACGGCGTCATCGCCGGCCCGCCTGGCTCATCGCCTATGCCCAGACCATCATGCGGCAGCCGGGCGACTCGGCACCCCACGACGATCACTTTCACGTGCGGGTCTACTGCACCCGTGCCGACCGCTTTCACGGATGTCAGGACTCCGGGCCGGTCTGGCAGCACGAGAAGAAGACCTTCAAGTACGGCGGACCCGAGCGCTACGACCCGGTCGCGTGGCGGGTTCTGCTCGGCCCACCCCGGACCCTGTTGTGAGCTGCCCGGTGGAGCGGGCGAAGGTGTCCTGTGGTGCGCAATGCCTTGACGAAGGGCGCGCAGCCCGTCAGGCTGGGCACCCGTGATTCCGCGGGTTGGAGACTACGAACTCGTACGCCGGATTGGCTCCGGCGGCATGGCGGAGGTCTGGATGGGCCGCCGCACGGGTGTTGGTGGTGCCACCAAATCGGTCGCGGTCAAATTCATCATCCCATCGAAGACCAACAGCGAGCGGCACCGGGAGATGTTCCTGTCCGAGGCGCGGCTGTCGATGATGCTCTCGCACAGCAACGTCATTCAGGTCTTCGACGCCGGCGAGGACGACGGTCGCCTCTACATGGTGATGGAGTGGGTGGACGGGATGAACCTGTCCCAGCTCCTCGCCCACATGCGCCAAGAGGGCAAACAGCCCAGCCTGTCCCTGGGGGGCTATGTCATCGGCGAGATCCTCAAGGGGCTCGCCTACTCCCACAACCTCTATCACGAGGGCCAGCAGATCACGATCGTGCACCGGGACATCTCCCCGCAGAACGTGCTGGTCAGCGTCTCGGGTGAGGTCAAGCTGCTCGACTTCGGGGTTGCGCGGCTGGCTCAGGTCGAGACCTCGGGCGTGCACATCAAGGGAAAGCTGCGGTATATGGCGCCCGAGCATCTCGGAGGCAACTCCAAGGCGCCCACGGTCGACGTCTACGGGGCCGGAGCCATCCTTCATGAGCTGGTGGAGGGTGAAAAGTTCCGCGCCGGCGCGGACGAGATGCAGCTGTACAACCAGATCTTGGGCGGACACATGCCGCCCCTGACCCGAGCGGACACCCCGCCCGAGCTCGCCGCGCTTCGTGAAGCGATGCTCGATCCCGACGAGCATCGACGCGTGCCCTCGGCCGATCGCGCGCTCGAGATGCTCGAGGGCTGGGTCGGCTATCGCAGCTCGGCGGGCGAGCTCAGCCGTCTCGTCCGCGGCTACATGGGCGTCAACACGCCGCGTTCGGGAATCCACAGGCAGAGCTCCAGCGCCCACGGGGACCCGCGCATCGATGCGATGGCCGACACGGCGCCGCCCACCGCGGCGACCAGCACCAGGCAGCAGACGGGGGCGACCTCGCCTGAGCTCTCCGCGTCGACGCCCGGCAGCGGCACGGACCCGACGGGGGTCCCGATGGGCTTGGCCATGGCCAGCTCCGAGCCTGTGGTCATTCGCAAGAAGGGCACCTCGGCGCTGCTCTTCGGGGTGGGGGCAGGCCTGCTGTGCGCCGCCGGGGCGGTCGGTGTCGTGGTGATGATGAAGGGGGAGGGCGCCGGGTCCAAGGAGGTGGCGGTCGTCACCGACGCAGCGGTCGTCGCTCCCGAACCCCGCCCGAGCGCCGTCCGACCTGCCGTCCGGACGGGAGCCGCAGGACCCCTCGGAGCCGCTCGAGATCGTCGCTGATGCCGAGCCGGAGCCCGAGCCCGAGCCCGAGCCCGAGCCCGTAGCGGAGCCCGAGCCGGAGCCCGAGCCCGTAGCGGAGCCGGAGCCGGAGCCGGAGCCGACCCGCACTCAGCGACGGCGACGTGGCGCGCGCAGTGGCAGCAGCGCGCAGACGGCGACGCCCAAACCTCCGCCCAAGCCCAAGCCCAAGATGAAGGTGTCCTTCAAGCTTCGGTCACCGCTGAAGTTCGCGTACGTGCGCGTGGATGGAGGCAGTGCGATCGCGATCGAGCCCACGGCCCGACGCGAGCTCACGGTCGGGACCCACACCATCCAGTGGAAGCCCAACGAGGACCAGCCGTGGGTTCAAGGCCGCACCATCACGCTCGTGCCGGGCGGCAAGAGCACGATTCGCGTCTCGAAGACCGGCGTGCAGCTGGAGTGATGCTCAGCCGGCGCCCCGGCGGAACAGCAGCGCGGCGACCCACCCAATCGCCATGAAGAACGCCACGGCGGCGTAGAAGTAGTGGTGTCCGAGCGCGCCGGCGTAGGTGTCGGTCAGGTAGCCGTTGAGGGGCCCGATGAAGACATCCGGTGCGTATCCCAGCACCGACACGATTCCCGCCGCCGTTCCGGTGAGCTCGGGCTCGACGTTCGCGTCGCGAAACAGCGCGAAGTACAGCCCGCGAAGGCCGAACACCATCGTGGCCGTCGTGACGACGACGAGGAAGAGCATCCACGGAAGTGCGAGCCCCGCGACGCCCATCGCCATGGCGAGGTAGCCCGCACAGCCGACGGCGAAGCAGACGAGGACCGCGCGCGTAACCCCCACGCGGTCTCCGATCAGTCCCGCTGCGATCGCTGCTGCGGGGCGGACCCACATCGCGAGGGTTCCCACCTGCGCGGCGGCGACGTCGTCGTAGCCGAACGCGTCGCGAGCATAGAGGCTGTAGTCGTCCAGGCTCTTGTAGCCGCAGTAAGCGGTCAGGACGATGAGCGTCTGCAGCCACACGCTCCGGTTGCGCGCGACCTTCAGCACGTTGGCCCAGACGTCTGCGACATCGTTGCGCGCCTCGGTTCGTCGGTCGGTGTCGGGGAGGAGCAGCCACACCAGGACCGCGGCGACGAGGGTCCCTGCGGTGAAGGTCGCAATCACCCCGCCCAGGGCGTGTCCACGCTGCTCGAGGGTGGCGGCGCCGTGGTCGTCGGGGAGCAGGCTCGAGAAGAGGAGGACCGTGCCCGAGCCCAAGGTGGCCGCGAACAGACCCCGCCCGCCGTCGAGGATGCCGAAGGCTCGCCCCTGCGCGTCGTCTCCGCCCCAGGCCCGGGTGGCCCGAATGAGCGGTGACCAGAACGAGAGGATCGTGGTCACGCCCCAGTAGCCGAAGAGCAGCGTCAACGTGGTCGCCGACGGTATCCGCAGATACACCAGTCCTCCGAGCGCGGTCGCGAGCAGCCCCAGCGTCATGAGCTTGCGCGCCGAGAACAGGTCCGCCAGAGGACCCCCTAGGAGGTAGGCGAGCATCGCGAGCACCCCGTAGACCGAGAAGGCCGCACCCAGCTCGAGGTTCGTGATGCCGAACACGTCGAGCAGGGTGGGGCGGAAGAGGCGGGCGACGACGAAGGGGAGGCCGAAGATGGCCTCTCCGGCGACGATGAGGGTGAGCATCGTCGCGATCCGTCGGCCGGTGGACGCGGGCGGGGGAGGAGCCTTCGTTGCGAGAGACACAGGCGCGACCGACCGGCCGCGGGACGTTGGGCCGGCCGGTCTCGCAGGGTATCAACCGAGCTTCGATCCGGTTTCGCGTCACGCGAACGTGGTCGCGAATCGGGGTGGACGGCCGCTCGCGGCCCATTCGGACACCGTGTGGTCGAGTGGCAGAGGGCCCCTGGCGGGACACCGAGGTCGCGGGGCGGACGGCGCGGGGCGCCCGGGGGGCGGTGCGGCTGCCGAGGAACCCGAATTCCGGGTCCTAGGGCGCTCCTGCGTCGCGATGCTGGGGTCGTTCGCGGGCGCGAATTCTCGAAGGGACCCGCACGTTCGTCCATGTGTCAGGTGAGCACACTGAAACTTGTGACAGCGGATGGACGTTAAAAAGTTGTCAATACAGAATGGAAAGTGCTTCCTAAAATACATTGAGTGGAATACAGTCAACAAGAAGTCGACACGGTACTCCGTTGACACGATTTCTCAGGTTGGACGACCCCCTCGCATCTCTCCTCCGCTCTCGCGCACCGCTCTGTTCTCCGCGCTCTCTCCCGCTCCCGTCCTCCATCGATGTCTCTCCTGTCCGAGTCGCAGGTCCGCGAAATCGAAGCGGCCCATCCCGACGGTCTCACCTCCGCTGAGCTCGTTGGCGTCTTCTCAGGCGCCAAGATCAAGTTCAGTGAGGCGACGCTGCGCAAGTACGTCCAGCTGGGCCTGCTGCCGCGCTCGCGTCGGGTCGGGCGCAAGGGCAAGAACCTGGGAAGCCGCGGCGTCTATCCGACCCGTGCCGTCCGCCGGATCAACACGATCAAGCGTTTGATGGCCGAGCGGTACACGATCGAGGAGATCCAGACCCGCTTCCTGACCTTCAAGGACAACATCGAGACGCTGGACGAAGCGCTCGGTGACCTGTTGAAGCTGTTCGAGTCGAAGATCGGCGAGCAACCGCCGAACCGCCTTCGAAAGCGTCTCAGCGGCGAGCTGTCGACGGTTCGTGAGACCGCCGAGAAGCTGCTCGAAGGGGTGCTCCGGCTCGAAAAATTGCTCGTGTCGACGTCCCAGTCCTCCCGCCCGCGAGGCGGCGGGGCGGCGAGTCCGACCGAGCTGCTCTGACGATTCCCCGGGCCTCGGCCCACCCCCTGCTCCCTCTCACCCTCCTTCACGCCCCACCACCAACGAGGTCCCTCCCACGACCTCGCCCGGGATTCTCATGCTCAAGTACGAACCGACCGCGACCCCCTCCGAAACCGAAGTCCACGACGATGCCGTGCCCTGCGGCGACCCCAAGCCCATCGTTCGACGCAGTCGGGCAAAGACGATCGCGATGAAGCGCCTGACCAAGGAAGAGCTCCGCATCGGTGCGCTGCTCTACCCCGAGCGCAGCTACTGGCGCCCCCAGGCGCGCGGCGAGTGCTCGAACGTGGCCCGTCCGTGCCCCTACGTCTCGTGCAAGTACCACCTGTACATCGACGTCAACCCCAACACGGGCAGCATCAAGGTGAACTTTCCCGAGCGCGAAGTGTGGGAGCTGGGCAACAGCTGCGCCCTCGACGTCGCCGAACAAGGTGGCATCACCCTCGAAGAGGTGGGGGAGATCCTCAACCTCACCCGCGAGCGCATCCGACAGGTCGAGGTCCGCGGCCTGATGAAGCTCAAGGACGCCGGCGGGGACGAGCTGCTGAGCTATCTGGCCCGCTCGGCCGAGTAGCCGTCTGGGCGATCGCGCACATCGGCGGTGGGTTGACCGCGGTCGGGGCCAGGCGTATCGCTGCGTCGTGGCCACCCGGATCCGTCGAGCCCTCGTCAGCGTCTCCGACAAGCGCAACCTGGACGCGCTCGCGCGCATCTTGGTCGAACACAAGGTGGAGGTGCTCTCCACCGGCGGCACGTATCGCGCACTCACCGAGCTGGGCGTCGCGGCCGTGAAGGTCAGCGAATACACCGGCTCCCCAGAGGTGCTCGGCGGTCGCGTCAAGACGCTTCACCCGAGGATCCATGGCGGCATCTTGGCCCTTCCTACGCCTGAGCATGAGGCGGAGGCGGCCGAGCAGGACATCCCCCCGATCGATCTGGTCGTGGTCAACCTCTACCCCTTCGAACGCGTGATCGCCCAGGAAGGCTGCACGTTCGAGGACGCGGTGGAGAACATCGACATCGGTGGACCGACGATGGTGCGGGCGGCTGCGAAGAACTGGCCGAGGGTGGCGGTGGTCGTCGACCCCAACGACTACGCGCAGCTGGGGCAGGTCCTCGGCGCGAATCAAGGTGGCGTGCCCGAGGGGACGCGTCGAGCGCTCAGCCGCAAGGCCTTCGGTCACACGGCGGCCTACGACGCCGCGATCGCAGGCTACCTCGCCAGGCACGGGGACGACGGCACGCCGATGGAGTCCTCCGCGGTGCCGATGATGGTGTTCGTCGGCGGTGAGCAACCCGCCCTCACCGAAGGCGAGGGGTCCCGAGCTGTCCAAGGCGCGCTGCGCTACGGCGAGAACCCGCACCAGCAGGCCGCGTTCGTGGCGACGCCGGGATCCGACCCGCGTCCGGGCATCGCCGACGCGACGGTGCATCAGGGCAAGGCGCTGTCGTACAACAACCTGCTCGACGTCGACGCCGCCATCGACATCATCCGCGACCTTGCGCCGCTGGGGCGAGCGGCGGCCGTGTTCAAGCACGCAACGCCGTGCGGTGCTGCGGTCGCGCGCGCCGGGCAGAGCATGGCCGACGTCTACGTCGCGGCCCGCGAGGCGGACGCCGAGAGCGCGTTTGGAGGCATCGTCTCGCTCACCGACGTCATGGATGCCGTGACCGCGTCGAAGATCGTCGAGACCTTCATCGAGGTCGTGATCGCGCCGGGCTTCTCCGGCGAGGCGCTCGAGGTCCTGGCGGCCAAGAAGAACCTGCGGGTGCTGGAGCTGCCCGGGTTGTTCGCCGCCGGGGGTCCCGTCGCGCCGCTGAAGGTCCGCACGGTGTTCGGAGGCCTGCTCGTGCAGCGAGAGGACCGGCTGGGCATCGCGCCCAGCGACGCCTCCGTCGCCTCGGCGCGGACCCCCAGCGCCGAAGAGATGGTCTCGCTGGAGGTGGCGTGGAGGGTGGCCAAGCACGTGCGCAGCAACGCGATCGTCCTGGCCAAGGACGGCGCGACCGTGGGGATCGGAGGCGGTCAGACCTCGCGGGTCGAGGCCGCACGCGGTGCGGTTTCGCGGGCTGGCCGGCGAGCGGCGGGCAGCGTGCTCGCCTCCGACGGCTTCTTCCCGTTCCGCGACGGGGTCGACGCCGCGGCCGCTGCGGGCGTGACCGCCATCGTGCAGCCGGGGGGGTCCAAACGCGACGCCGAGGTGATCGCGGCGGCGGACGAGCACGCCATCGCGATGGTGATGACCGGCGAGCGCCACTTCCGGCACTGAGCTGCTAGCCTCCGCGCGATGGCGAAGTTCCTCATCATCGGTGGTGGCGGCCGCGAGCACGCGATCGGCTGGCGGCTGCACCACGAGGGCCACGAGGTTCATGCCGCGCCCGGCAACGAGGGGCTCGCCGCGATCGCGACCAACCACGACGTGGCGACCGACGATCAGCGGGGGATCGTCGCCTTGGCCCAGACGCTCGTGGTGGATCTCGTGGTGATCGGCCCCGAGCAGCCTCTGGTGGATGGGCTCGCCGATACGCTGCGGGCGGCAGGTCTCGCGGTGTTCGGGCCCTCCGCTGCGGCGGCTCGCCTCGAGGCCAGCAAGGCCGAATCCAAGGCGTTCATGGCCGCGCACGGGATTCCGACGGCGCGGCACGTCACGGTCACCTCCCTCGCGCAGGGGCTGGAGGCGATCGCCACGTTCGAGCATCCGCCGGTGGTCAAAGCCGACGGGCTCGCCGCGGGCAAGGGGGTGACCGTCGCGCAGACCCACGCCGAGGCCGAGGCCGCCCTCGGGGACTGCCTCGAGGGTGCCTTCGGCGACGCGGGCGCGACGGTGGTGCTCGAGCAGCGCCTCGAGGGCCAAGAGGTGAGCTTCTTCGTGATCTCTGACGGGACCCACATGGCGACGCTGCTGCCCGCGCAGGATCACAAGCGGATTGGCGACGGGGACACCGGGCCCAACACCGGGGGCATGGGAGCGTACGTGCCCGCGCCGATCTTCACCGAGTCGGTTCGCGCCAAGACCATGGACCGCATCGTGCGGCCGACCCTGGCGGGTCTGCGAGCGCAGGGGCACCCCTTCGTGGGGGTGCTCTTCGTCGGCCTGATGATCGATGACGTCGGCGATCCGTGGGTGGTCGAGTACAACGTGCGCTTCGGGGACCCCGAGGCCCAGCCGCTGCTGCTCGGGCTGGATGCGCCGCTGGGACGAACGCTGCTCGATGCGGCCGGGGGCGTGCTCGCCGACGGGGCGCTGCCCGGCCGGCCCGCGGCGAGCGTCGTCATGGCCTCGGCGGGGTACCCGGCCCGGTCTCGGACGGGCGACGTCATCGAAGGCCTCGGCGAGGCCAACGCTCTGGATGACGTCACCGTCTTCCACGCGGGCACCCAAGCGCGCGAGGGAGGCGGGTTTGCCACGGCCGGTGGCCGGGTGCTCGGGGTGTGCGCGACGGGCTCCACGCTCGAGGCCGCGCTGCGGCAGGCCTACGCGGGGGTGGAGCGGATTCGTTTCGACGGGATGCAGTTCCGCCGGGATATCGGTCGACGTGCGACGATGGTATAGAGCGCGCCATGGCGAAGATTCGTCCGTTCCGGGGCCTGCGATACACGCTCGAAGCAGGGACGTCGGCAACGCCCGTGATGGCGCCGCCCTACGACGTCGTCGATGCGAAGGGCCGAGATGCGTTGGTGGCGAAGAGCGAGCACAACTGCATGCGGTTCATCCTCCCCCAGGGGGAGGGCGACGAGAAGTACGCCCGCGGCGCCTCCGCGTTCCGGGCGATCGTCCGCGACGCGATGACCCGCGACGCGGAGCCTGGCATCTACGTCTACCACCAGCGCTTCGAGGCGCTGGGCGAGACGTTCACCCGCAAGGGGCTCGTGGCGCTGATCGAGCTGACGCGCTTTGGAGACGGTCCGGTGCTGGCCCACGAGCGCACGCTCAAGGGACCCAAGATCGATCGCCTCAACCTGATGCGCGCCTGCGAGGCGCACCTCGAGCTGGTCTTTGGCATGTTCTCCGATCCGCAGCAGCGCTGGGAGGGCATCGTCGAGCCCGTCAAGGGGGAGCCGGTGCTGACCGCCGACTTCGATGGCGTCGACCACGAGCTGTGGAAGGTCGACGATCCCAGCGCCATCGAGGCGCTTCAGGAGCATCTCGCCGACAAGTCGATCTACATCGCCGACGGGCACCATCGCTACGAGACGATGTGCGCGTTCCGGGAGGAGCTGCAGGGGCGAGGTCACCCCGCGGCGGCCTACGGCATGATCTATCTGAGCAACCTGGATGATCCCGGGCTGGTCGTGCTGCCGACGCATCGATTGGTGCACGGCCTGACCAGCGTCGATCTGCCCGCCGTGCTCGAGCAGATGGGCGCCTTCTTCGAGGTCGCCGTGGAGCCTCTGCCAGCCGACACCGAGGCGATGCGTGCCCGCATGGCCGAGGCGGGCAAGGACCGCGCCGCGTTCGGGCTTGCCGTCCCCGGCTCGGGGCAGCTCGCGGTCCTCACCCTGCGCGCAGATTTTGATCCTGACGCGGCGGGGCTGGGAGACGTCGCGGCGGCGCTGCAGCGCCTGGACGTTGCCCTACTGCACGAGCTGGTGCTCGAACGGGCCCTGGGCATCACCAAGGACGCCCAGGCGGCCAAGACCAACCTGCGCTACTTCAAGTCCTACGACCAGACGGTCGAGGTCGCGCGGTCTGGAGACGACAAGACGCAGCTGGTGTGCTTCATGAACGCCACGCCGGTCAGCGACGTCGTGGCCGTGTGCGACAGCGGCGAGGTCATGCCGCAGAAGAGCACCTTCTTCTTCCCCAAGATCCCCAACGGGTTGGTCTTCTACGACCTCTCCGGGGGCGAGGAAAGCTGAGTCGGTCGTGGTCTCCGTCCACTCGATGCACAGCGCCGACGGTGGCACGGACCTGCTGCCGCCCGCGGCGGCGCGGCGGCGTGCCCTGGTCGATGCGCTGCTGAGCATGCTCGGGGCGTGGGGGTACCGACAGGTGGTCACCCCGACGCTCGAACGGTACGAGGTGCTCGCCGCCGGGCTCTCCGAAGCCGATCGGGCGCACGTCGTTCGCTTCGTCTCGGGTCCGGCCTCACGGGTCGTCGCGCTGCGCTCCGACGTCACGCCTCAGATCGCGCGCATGGTCGCGCAGCACCGCGGCACGACGTGGCCGGCCGATGCGGTGATGCGGCTGAGCTACACCGCGGACGTCGTCCGGCGCCCCCCGAAGACCGGCGAGCCGCGCACGAAGACCGAACAGCACCAGGTGGGGGTCGAGTTCGTCGGTGACGCCAGCCCCGCTGCCGATGCGGAACTCGTGGCGCTCGCCCACGCCGCGCTGCGCCGGGTCGGACTCAGCGGGTTTCGCTTCGACCTGTCCCATGGAGGCATTGCCCATGGCGCGCTCGACGAACTCGAGCTGGACGCGGCGGCGCGGAGCTCGGTCGAGGCGCTGCTGGCCCGCAAGGACCGCGGCGGGCTCGAGGCGCGGTTGGTCGCGCTGGGGATCCCGGCCCAGCGGGTCACCGCGGTGGGCGCGCTGTGCGACGCCTACGGTCGCTTGGATGGGATCTCGCTGCCCGACCTCGGGCCGCGCGGACGGATGGGCTTGGAGACGCTCGTGTCGATCGCCGAGCACCTCGCGGCCGTCCACCCGGAGGCTGCAGACGTGCTCGACGTCGACCTCGGCGAAGTCCGCGGGTTCGACTACTACACCGGCACCCGCCTGCGGGTGTGGGCGCCGGGTGTGGCGACGCCGGTGCTCCGCGGTGGCCGCTACGACGACCTCGTGGGCCGTTTCGGCGCCGCCGCGCCCGCGACGGGCTTTGCCATCGATCTCGATGCCCTCGAGCAGGCGCTGGGCACCGCAGGCCCCTCCGCCGGCGGACCCCGCGGCCGCCTCGTGGCCCTGCATCCAGACTGCCCGCCCGGGGCCCGCATCGAGGCCGCTCGCCGAGCCGCCGCCGCGCGGGGAGCCGGGGAGCCGGCGTGGGTGCAGCAGGGGCTGACCCTGGAGCAGGCCCAATCCGTCGCCGCAGATGCAGGCGCCGCTGGCCTATCCTATCTGCAGCCGGGGCAAGACGGTGAGATGGCGGTGCTGCGGTATCGTCGTCACGAGACGACATGGACCGCGGAGTGACCCCAGACAGAGAAAGAAGACGATGCCGACCTTAGTTGTAGTGGGAGCGCAGTGGGGGGACGAGGGCAAGGGCAAGGTCGTCGACGTGTTGGCGTCGAAGGCCGACATCGTGGCCCGGTTCGCCGGGGGCAACAATGCCGGCCACACCCTCGTCGTCGAGGGCAAGCAGATCATCACGCACCTGGTGCCTTCGGGATGTACCTACCCAGGCACGCTGTGCGTGTTGGGGCCGGGCATGGTGATCGACCCCATCGTGTTCCGCGAAGAGGTCGAGTCGCTGCAGGCGCTGGGGTTGCTCCAGCGCAACGAGCTGCGGGTGTCGTTGGGCGCGCATCTGATCTTCGACTTTCATCGGGCTCTGGACGGCCTGCGCGAGGATCGAGCGAGCACCCACGACAACCAGATCGGGACCACGCGGCGCGGCGTCGGGCCGGCGTACGAGGCCAAGGCTGGCCGCCGAGGCATCCGGGTGCGCGACCTCTTCGACACCAACGGCCTTCGTGAGCGCTTGCTGCAGTGCAAGGCGGTGGCCGACCCGGAGTTCGAGCGGCTCGGTCATCCTCACCGCGTCGACGTCGACCGCCTGCTCGCGGAGGCGGCTCAGTGGGCGCGCTGGCTCGAGTCCATGATCGACGACGCGGGCGAGGTCTGCCAAGCGGCGATCGACGCCGGCAAGCGGGTGCTCTTCGAAGGCGCCCAGGGGGCGATGCTCGATGTCGACCACGGGACCTACCCGTTCGTCACCTCGTCGAACGCGATCGCCGGCGGCGTGTGCACGGGCATCGGCGTGGGACCCACCCAGATCGACGAGGTCTGGGGCATCACCAAGGCCTACACCACCCGCGTCGGGGCAGGGCCGTTCCCGACCCGGCTCGAGGGTCCGCAGGGCGATGCGCTGCGCAAGGCCGGCAACGAGTATGGCGCCACCACCGGGCGGCCCCGCGACTGCGGCTGGCTCGACCTGCCCGCGCTGCGCTATGCCGCCCGGGTCAACGGGATGACCGGGCTGTGCGTCACCAAGCTCGACGTGCTGGCCGAGATGCCCCAGATCGGCCTGTGCGTGGGGTACGAGGACGGACGGACCCCGGGACGGGACGATCTTGCGCTCGCCCGGCCCATCTACGAGATGGTCGAGGGCTGGGACGATCCCGGCCTGGGGCCCAAGCTTCGCGCCGCACGCACGCTGGAGGCGATTCCAGCCCCAGTTCGGGCCTACCTGGACAAGATCAGCGAGGCGGTCGGTGTCCGCATCGTGCTGGCCTCGGTCGGACCTGGACGCGAAGAGACCATCGGGCTGGCCGATGCGTTCGAAGGCTAGCGTGCCGGTGGGGCACGCGGTCGTCCGAAGGTGGCATACAGTGAATGCAAAGGTGGGTACGACCCCCCAGCACCTGAGCGGCTGCGCGGTTGTGTGGCCCGTGAGCCTGCGCGTATACTTCCAGCGCTTCGAACCCGTGGAGTTTGCAAGCGAAACCCTGCACGAGCACCGGCGGCCGTCAACCGGTGTCCAGCGGAAGAGTCCTGAATGAAGATCGAATGCGACAAGTGTGCTGCGAAGTACTCCATCGCGGATGAAAAGGTCCGCGGGAAAACCTTCAAGATTCGCTGCAAGAAATGCAGCAACGTCATCATCGTTCGGGACAAGGGTGCGGCCGCGGATGCCGACACCGATGATTCCGGCGCTGATCAGGCGGCCCCAGGCTGGCACCTCGCGATCAACGGCGAGACCGTCGGGCCCTTGGCCGAAGATGACGTTCGCGCCCGCTACGCCGGGGGCGAGATCGACAAGGACACCGCGATTTGGCAGGAGGGGTTCGAGGACTGGATTCCCCTGGGCGACGTCGCGACGTTCGCCGACCTTCCCGACGCCGCGCCGATGGGCGGTGGCTACGACGATGGGTACGGGCAGGACGAGGACGATCCCTTCGCCAACGCGAACCAAGAAGACTACGCGGCTGGTGCGGCAGCGGCCTCCGCGGCAGCCGTGGCCGCCTCGGCGCCGATGAATCCCGGGCCGGCTTCACCGCGCGTGTCGTCGCTGACCGGGCAGCGAAACGAGAACTCGGTGTTGTTCTCGCTCGACTCGCTGCAGGCCCTCGCGACCGGCGGCAACCAGGCGCCGAAGCCGACGGCCGGGTCCAACCAGCACGTGGGGACCAAGGGACTGGCCACCACGGCGCCGGGCTCCGAGGGGTCGGGTCTCATCGACATTCGCGCCTTGGGCTCGATGGTCGGAGGTGATCAGCCCTCCGCGCACTCGTCGTCGTCGCCCGCGGCGGTTGACGATGCCGCGTTGCCCAGCTTTGGTGGCACGGGTCTGGGCGGGCTCGCGGCGGCACCGCTGGTCGCTCCACATCGCCCGGAGCCGGCGTCAGCCGCAGCGGCCGCAGCCCCGCCGCCGCCGCAGCGCTCCAACGCGCCCATCTACATCCTCATGGTGCTGCTGATCCTCGCGCTCGGCGGGCTGGCGGCCTACATCCTGCTCAAGCCCGAGAAGGATCCGCAGATCATCGTCAAAGAAGTCCCTGGCGCGGCCCCATCGGTGGCGGACAAGGACGACGAGGACGAAGACAAGGACAAGGACAAGGACGAGAAGGACGAGGAAGAAGACGAGGAGGATGAGGACGCGGAAGACGAAGCCGGCGAAGAGGAAGACGCAGGCGACGACGAGGCCGGAGGCAGCAAGACCAGCTCCAAGAGGAGTTCCAAGAAGAAGCCGAGCAGCTCCGGCAAGAAGAAGTCATCCGATCCGCTCGCAGGGTTCGGCGATCCTCCGGCCAAGAAGAGCACCACGCCCAAGGCCCCGACGGCCAGCAAGAAGGACGACGTCAGCGTCGACTGCATCCTGGACCCCAGCAAGTGCAAGAAGAGCAGCTCGAAGCCGTCCAGCGGCGCCAGCAAGCCTGCCGATCCCAACCTGCCGGTCACGCTGACCAGCTCGGACATTCGCGACGGCGTCGCCCCGCACAAGGCCGCGGCCAAGTCGTGCGGAGGCAAGCACGGCGCGTCGCCGGGCACCAAGGTCAAGGTCAAGCTCTCGATCTCGGGCTCGACGGGCACGGTCTCCTCGGCCGCGGCTCAGGCCCCCCACAACGGAACGCCACTGGGCAACTGCGTCGCAGCTGCGGTGAAGAAGTCCAAGTTCAAGAAGTTCCAAAAGTCGACGCTGGGCGCGGTCTACCCGTTCACGATGTAGACGGACCCGCCCCTGGGAGGCAGGACGGCCCCGCGGTGCTTCGGCACCCGGGGCTTCGTCGTTTCAGGGCATCGTCGCCGAGACCACCGCGCGGATCGTCTCGATGATGGCGGCGAGGGCGTCGTCATCGATGCCCAGGTGCACGACCCAGCGAACCTCGGCGTAGCGGTTGGGATGGCAGAGCACACCGGCGTCCCGCAGGGGTGCGCACAACGCTTCGGCGGGGCGACCCTCGACCTGGGCGAGGACCATGTTGGTGGCGGGCACCGGCACCTGCAGACCCCGAAGATCGCGCAGCGCCGCCGCGAGCTCGCGGGCGCGTCGGTGATCGTCGTGCAGGCGCTCGAGGTGGTGCTCCAGCGCGTGCAGCCCGGCGGCGGCGAGGATCCCCGATTGCCGCATGCTGCCGCCCATCCCGTGCCGCAGACCTCGCGCGCGCCCGATCCACGACGCGTCCCCGACGAGCAGCGAACCGGCGGGGGCGCCCAAGCCCTTGCTCATCGAGACGCTCACCGTGTCGGCGACCGCCGCGAGCTCGGGGAGCGGGCGTCCGGTCGCGATGTGGGCGTTCCAGAGGCGAGCGCCATCGAGGTGGACGCTCCGGCCCCGGGCGTGCGCCCAGTCGGCGACCGCCCGCAGTGACTCCAGGGGCCACGGCACCCCGCCCGCGTCTCCGAGGGTGTTCTCCAGCCACGCACACGCGACCGGTGGCCAGCCGCAGCTCTCCTCGCGGACCAGCGCCTCCAGCTGCGCCACGGTGTACCCGGTCCGATCGCCCAGCGGCATCAGCTGCACGCCGCCCAGCGCAGCAGCCGACGCGTCCTCGTGGATGCGCACGTGCGCCGTCTCGTGGCAGGCGATGGTCTGCCCTGGGTGCGCATGGAGACGCACCGCGAGCTGGTTGCTCATCGTGCCGCTGGGGAGGAAGACCGCCTCGTCCTTGCCCAAGGCCGCAGCGACCGCTCGCTGCAGCGCCTGCACGCTGGGATCGTCGCCATAGCAGTCATCTCCGACCGTTGCGCTGGCCATCGCGGCCCGCATCGCGTCGGTCGGCTGGGTGACGGTGTCGCTTCTGAGGTCGAAGATGCGGGCCACACGAGCCCGTACCAGAGGCCCTACTCCAACAGCAAGCTGCTGGGGTCCACCGGATCGGGCATCCGGGGCACGCCCCCGTCGTCGTCGTCGTCGTCGTCCTTGGGCGGTGCCGGGGTCGGCCGGGGAGGCGGGGGCGCCTGGCCGCGCTCGGACTTGATCTTCTTGGCGATCCCCTCGAGCAACGTGTGGGGCAGATGCGTCGGCCCGGCTTCGGTGCTGATCTGAATCTGCGTGCTCTCTCGCCCCGAGGCGTCCTTGGTCGAGAACGCCTCGAGCGCGCCGCGGCCCTTGAGGTCCCCGCCCAGGGGGATTTCGAACACGATGTAGCCGGTCTCCGGGTCTCGATCGACGATCGCGTAGTCGCGGTCCACCCGCAGGTAGCGGATCGACGCGCCCCAGACCTGCGTGACGGGGTAGGGAAGGACGCGCGTCTGTGACAATCGCGTGCCGGCGGCCTGGCCGCGGTCGGGACCGAAATCCGCCGCCGCAGGGGCAGAAGCGGGGAGCAACAGGAACGCCACGCCCCACAGGGCACGCCGAGCGGAGCGTGGGGGACGCGCAAGCATGACCCGACGCTAGCGAGGGCTGGTCATCGCCCCAAAATTTCGGCAGATTGGACCGGTCAGGATCGCGCCTTCGATGGTGCGCCTGAAACGGAATCGCGTGACGCCAGCCGCAGACCCTCTCGCCCATCCCGGGCGTTGTTGGAATGGAGACCACACCGCGGCGGCGTCCGAATCAGGTGGGAACAATCGCGGCGCACAGCCGTGGGACGATCAGGTGGAGGAGACCAGCAGATGAACTCGGAAAACTCAGCGCTCATGGCGCTGTCGGAGCTGAAGAACCTCGAGGCGGACCGCGTCGCGCAGGTCGAAGCGGACCGGCAGGCGAAGGTTGAAGCAGAGCGGCGCGCACGCGAAGAAGCGGAGCGCATCGCGCGGGAAGACGCGGAACGGCGGGCGCGCGAAGAAGCAGAGCGGCTCGCGCGGGAGCACGCCGAGCGCGAGGCCCGAGAGCGCGAGGAGAGGATTCGCGTTGCCGAGGCCGAGGCGCGCAGCCGGGCCGAACAAGAGGCACGCCTCGCCGAGGAGCAGATGCGCATCGACGCGCAGATGAGGCTCGCCGAGCAGAAGTCCAAGCCCAAGTGGCCGCTGTTCGTCGTGCCGCTCCTGGTCCTGGGCCTCGGTGGCCTGGGCTTCATGTACTACAGCAACAAGACCGCGTCCGAGGCCGAGGCAGCCGTCGCCGCCGCGGAGCGGGCCAAGCTCGAAGAGCAAGCCGCCGCCGACCGGGCGAAATTCCAAGCCACGCTCGACCGGCTCGAGAAGGAGCGGCAGGAGCAAGACGACAAGCTCGCGGGGATCAACAAGCAGCTCAGCGAGACGAAGAGTGAGGCCGAGCGGGCCAAGCTGCTCGCCGAGAAGCAGGCGCTCGAGCAGAAGATCGCCGCGACCGAGGAAGAGCAGGAGACGACGAAGACCAAGAGCTCCAAAAAGAGCCCTCGCAAGTCGAACTCCAAGGGGTCGTCCAAGGACACGTCGAAGTCCGACGATCCCAAGCCGGTCACCAACGAGCGCAAGAAGAAGATCAACCTCGGCGACGGCAACAACCCCCTCGACGGGCTGTAGCGCGGGCGCGGCCGGTGGCCGCTTCGAGCGAGGAGATGGGCGACGGGTTCTGGGCAGCAGCGCAGTCCCGTCGCTTTTCGTTGCCACCGCCGAGAGCCCATGCTACACACTGCGCCCACCATCGGCCTGGTGGCCAAGTGGTAAGGCAGAGCTCTGCAAAAGCTCCACGCGCCGGTTCGAATCCGGCCCAGGCCTCCAAGGACAACGCCGCCTCCGACACTCGTCGGGGGCGGCGTTCCTCGTTTCTCCCGTCCTCCCGTCCTCTCGTTCTCCGCGGGGGGCGGGGGGTGGCCCCGAGCCCGGGCTAGGGGTGCTTGGACAGCTGGGGCGGCAGGGGCATGCGCGCCGCGCTGGGGGGCCCGCCCCACCGCAGATAGCGTTGCGCCATGTCGTACTCGAAGAAGCCCATCATCCCGGTCTCGATGACCTTGTCCATCATCGCGCTGCCCTCCTTGGGCGTGCCGGTACGCCACCGGCGAAGGCCCTCGTAGAAGTAGGCTTCGGCCCGTTCTCCTCGGTTGCTGGCGGCGGCTTGCAGGCCCTCGAAGTCGAGCGCGCCGCGTGCATGCCGGGCCAACGCCTGGCCCCAGTCGGTGCCCGCGTAGGCGGAGAGGAACGCGGCGGCCTCGGGCAGCGCCGCATGTCCCTGGCGTAGGGCCAGCTCTTGAATCCACAGGCTGAAGTAGAGCTTGAGGCTGTCCGAGAGCGCCGCCTGGTTCATGGCGCGGCCGTAGATCTCTCCGGCATCGTCGTAGTAGCCGTGGGCGACCAGGAGCCGCAGAGGGTCCGCGTACACCTTGACCGCGCTCGGCGAGAGGTCGGCGGCCTTGTGGAAATCGGTCATCGCGGCGCGAATGTCCCCGAGGGTGAAGAGGATCTTGCCGCGTTCGGTGTACCGTTCGGCCCGGCTGCGAGGGCTCGCCGCGGCGCGGGCGAGCAGATCGTTGTTGTGGCGCAGCGCGACGCGAAGGTGCTTGGTGGCTGCGGCCGTGTCCCCGTCTCGAAGCTCGATCTCTCCGAGCTGCTGACGGGCTCTCGCCTCCCACAGCAGCTGGGCGACCTCGTCGTCGTAGGGCAGGTCTTCGAGGTGCTTGTAGTGGCTTCGGGCCGCGGCGAGAGCGTCGCGCTTGAGCGCGATCGTGCCGAGCAGATCGATCGACTCCGGCGCCGGCTCGATCGCCAGGCTCCGCTCAAGCAGGTTGGCCGCGTCGGCGACGTCGCCACTTTGGTAGAGGCCTTCGGCGACCACGTAGAACGCCTCGGGAAGGCCCGGCTGCACCGGGCGGTCCCGCCAGAGCTCGGCGGCGCGGGCGTGCATGGACTCCACGTCGGCGAGCATCGACAGGGCGCGCTGCGGGTCGCGATCCGCTTGATCGGCGAGGACGTCTTGCTGGAGCTGCGCGAGCGCCTGCCAGGCATCGAACACGTCCTCCTTGAGCTCGATCGAGCGACGCAGATGCCACACGGCGGCCTCGCGCAGGCCCGCGTTGGACAGGGCGCGCGCGCGCATCAGGTGCGCGTAGGCGTCGTCGGGGTGAGCGAGCACGGCCCGGCGAGAGAGGTTCTCGACGATGCCCCATCCCTGCGTGACGTAGGGATCGCCGGGGTCGGCGTCGGGCTCGGGCGCGAACTGATCGGCGAGGGTGAGCAGAGGCGCGGCGGAGCGTCGGGTCTGCAGCGCCTCCTGCGTCATCTCGCCGAGGGTGGCGACGGGAACCTCCACGTCGACCCGCCCGAGGCTCGCCACCGCCTGTTCGAGGTCGTCGGCCCGCAGGTGGAGGCGAAGCAGCAGGTAGCCGGTGATCTGCTGCCGCCGCATCGCGACCGAGCTGACGACGGCTTGGGACCCGCCGGCGGACTTCGCCACGGCGTAGCGGGCGACGTAGAGGTCTTCGAGGCGACCCACCACGAACGGCGATGGAAACACCGCCGAAACCTGCTCGAGCGTCCGCTCGAGGGACTCCTCGCGCAGCAGGGGATCGGACGCGTAGGGGCCGTTGTCGACCAGCCAGCGCTCGATGAGCGTCCAGTCTTCCTTGGCGGCCGCGACGAGGGCCGGATCACCAAAGTGAATCGCCACCGCCGTGCACAGCATCGCCGGCTCCTCGTCCCCTTGGCGCGCGACCATCCCGTAGACCGCGTCCGCGCGGCGCGCCAACCCTGGCAGCGGCCCGGAGGCGCGCAGCTCGGTGGGCGTGAAGAGCGTGACCGCGTACTGCAGCGCGCTCATCGCCTCGTCCGCATCCTTCTTCTTCACCGCCTCGTCGAGGTAGTCGTAGAGGAAGGGCAGCATCACGCGCCGGTACTCGACGCGCTGAGCATCGCCCTGCGGAAGCAGAGCGTAGGCGTTGTAGGCATTCTCGAAGCTGTCGAGGCTCGCGATGCCGGCGGGGGGAGCCGGGCGCTCCGTTTGGGCCGACTGCGAGTTCTTGCACGCGGCCGGAGCGGCGGCCAGCAGAGGGAGCAGCAGGGCGAGCGCTGACCTTCGGATCACCGCTGGAGTGTATCAAGCCCGCGCGGACGCGCCCGTCCTGCCGTCATTCCAGAACCCGCGGCGCCTCACCCCAGCTCAGCGTGAGCGTGAGGCTGTGCAGCTGACCGAAGTAGCGGCCGGCGTTGGTGGGTCGGGCGCGACCAGCCAAGAATGCATCGGCACCGTCGGCGTTGATGTCCCCGCCGGAGTCGGCGAAGTCCGTGGCCGCGGTGGGGTCGAGCAGCGCGCTCGCCGGTCGAGCGGTGCGAGGCAGCAGCAGGTCCATCGCGTATCCGGGGGAGAGCAGTACGTTGTTGGTCCCCACGCGAATGCGTGCGCCACCGCCCACGCCGAGCCTCCAGCCTTCGCCCACCGCAGCGGTCTGCGCGTCGCGGCGCACCGAGGGCGAGGCGACGTGCGACTGCATGAGCACGGCGATGTTGGAGCGCACCCGGTAGGTGCCGTGGGCCTCGACCCCGAACAGATCTTGTGCGCCGCGGAAGCGCTCGAACTCGGGACGGACGAAGCTGTCGCGGTCCAGGCCGACCAGTCGCAGGGTCTGCGCATCGCGGCCCCCGCACGAGCCGGGACGGATCCCGCCGGGGCAGAGATCCATCCAGTAGAGGTTGGTGTCCAGACGCCACAGCCGGGAGCGGCCCAGGACGAAGGAAGCCCCCAGCGCAAGCTCTTGAGGCAGACGCTCGCGAAGGCTCGCACGCACCGGCTCTGCGAGCGTGCATGGAGGCACGACGTCTTGGCCCACGCCGTCCACGGCGTCCACCGAAGGCCGACACACCAAGGCCACGCCGTCGAGCGCGACCTCCCCGGCCCGGCGAAGCGGGAACGTCCGGTATCGGGCGCCGAGGGTCAGGGTGTCGTTGCGCAGGCTGACCGCGACGCCGAAGGTCAGGGCGACATCGAGTCCGGCGACCCCGCCGTTGCGCGGAATCCATCGGTTCAGCCCCTTGAAGCCGACTCGCTCCGCGCAGCGCGGGGCTTCCTTGTCTTGGCACCGGGCGGTCGTGACCTCTTCGGGTGCGGGGGTCAGCTCGGTGTCGTTGTCGAACGCGAATCGCTCTCGGAGGCGAGGAAAGTGCACGCCGACCCCGAAGCTCAGCGCGCCGCGGACGAACGCCAGCGCGAGCGAGACGTCCTGCCGCGTTCGTGCGGCGCCGCCATCGGGCGGGCAGTTGCGGTCGCCGATGAGCAGGCAGCGGTTGGGGTCGGGCGCCAGCTGGAAGCGCAGCGGGTCCGCGCTGGCGGTGCGGTAGCGGGAGCCCAGGTCGTAGACGCCGACGCCCAACGCGATCGGATCGAAGAACAGACTCGCGCCGACGAAGTAGCTGGCCGCAGGGTTGACGACCGAGACCGGCGACTCGAGAGAGGAGCTGGGTGCGCCGCTGCTGGGATCGATCGCGTACCGACGAACGCGCAGCTGCTCCAAGCCAACGCTCCCGCTGACCTGGACGGCTGTTCCCCCGAGGGCACCGAGCATGGCGGGATTGTGATGGATTGCGGTAACCGCGCGGGTCGCGGGTCCCTGCGCTTCGGCGCCGCCGAGGCGGATCGCCTGTCCGGGGGCGGCATGCACTGGGGCCGCGATTGCCACGCCTGCGAGCGTCGACAGAAGGATCGCCGCCGCTTTGGAGCGGCCGAGCCGGCGGGGAGTAGGGCGGTGCATCGCGAGCAGCCGCCGGAGAATAGCCTCATCGGTGCTGCGATGGGTTCACCCCCTCGCCCCTTTGGACGGGGACCGGGTCGGTTGGGGGACCCACCTGAATCGTCACGCAGTTGACCCGCCCGGCGGCAAGCACCTACGATGGCCACCGGTCGCCGTGGGCGGCCGGACCTTCGAGACCCACCATGGGAAAATCGCTGCGGCAGTTTCAGTGTAGGGACGACGTGTGGACCCGCGTCGAGGCGCTTGCCCAGCGGCGCGGCATGTCTACCGACGATGTCGTCCAAGCCGCCCTCGTGCAGCTGTTTAGCCGCCGGAAGACCGGGGACGCGCCGACCGCTCAGACGCCTGCCCAAGGGCAAGGGCAGGCGCCGCGCCCCAAGCCACCCCAGCCCCGCGCACCCGCGTCTCGGCCGCGTCCGACCGGCGGCCTTCCACCCCCCGGCGGCGCACGAGCGTCCCAGCGCCGCCCCGCGGCCAGCGGCAACCGCCCGCTGTACCTGTACTACGACGGCCAGGTCTACGAGGTCGATCAGGACCAGTTCGTCATCGGACGGGGCTCGAAGTACTCGGACCTTCCGATCAAAGACGCAAACATCTCGCGTCGCCACTGCGCCGTCGTCCGTCGAAACGGCCAGTACTACATCAAGGACCTCGAGAGCACCAACGGCGTCGAGTTCAACGGACAGCGCGTGGACAACCACCTCATCCAAGAGGGCACGTCCTACCGCCTGTGCGACCACGAGATCCGCTTCTCCTTCATTCCGCCCTCGTGATCGGCTCGGCATCCCCGGTCGGGATCGCGTTGCCAATCGGACCCGCCCTGCGCCACCCTGCGTATCGTGAGTGAGGACACCGAACGCACGCGCGCCGGACGAGCCGGGGACGACGCGTGGTCCGTGCTCCACGAGACCCTCCGCTGCGCGTTGGTCGACGGGTTCGCCAACGTCGGCGAGCCCGGCCTCGGCGATCGGATCGTGTCCCAGGCAGACACATGGCTCGCGACGGTGCCCGAGCTGACGACGGAGATGCGCCGGTGGCGGGCGCGGCTCGATGGCTTCGAGCGACTGGGTCGACAAGATCGTTCGGTGCTCGTGGCTCGAGGCATGCGCCTGGGCGCGGCCGCGCGCGAGCCCGCCGCGGCGCCTCCGAAACCTCGGCGACGCAAGACCTCCGAGCCCGAAGCCAAGGTCAAGCGGACGCGTGGTCGTCCGTCCCAGGCTCGGCCCGTGCAGCCCCCAGCGCCCCCGGCCGCACCGCTGCCGGCGCTCGCTCCCATCGATGGGTTGCCCGGCGTGGGGCCAGCGACGGCCAAGAAGCTGCACGCTCGCGGCCTCGAGTCGCTCGTCGATCTCGCGTTGGTGATCCCCTCGGGCTACGACGACCGTCGGCACCGCAAGGCCATCGACGCGATCGCCGACGGCGAGGTTGCGGTGATCGAGGGGGACGTGGGCAGCATCCGCCAGGGGTTTGGGCGGGGGCGGTTCCTGGCGACCGTGGAGATCCGGGTGACCGACGACGACGGCACCGAGCACACGGTCCTCGCACGCTGGTTCCACCGCGTGGGCGGCCTGGACCGCTGGGCGCGTGGCGGGCGGGTGCTCGCGGTGGGTCCGGCGCGTTGGTACAAGGGACAGTTGACCCTCGCGCACCCAGAGCTCCGCGACCCCGCGGACCCGGGCCCCGCGATCGGGGTGCGCTATCCCAGCGTCGAGGGGGTGCCCCCTCGAACCCTGGCGCGGGTCGTGCGTGCGGCCGTGTCCGCGCTGGCCGACGAGCCCGGTTTCGTGGACGCGCTGCCCGAGGACATCGCGCAGGCGGCGGGTTTGCCCGGACAGCTCGAGGCCCTGCGGCAGCTGCACATGCCCGACGATGATGCCTCCGAGGAGGCTGTCGAGGCGCTGGCGCGAGGAGCCTCGGGCGCGCACCGACGGCTGGCCTTCGACGAGTTCTTCTTCTTCCAGCTGGCCTTGTTGCGGGAGCGCGCCGAGGTTCGGTCGCAGGCGGCGGGCCTGATCCTGCAGGGCGACTCGCTCGATCGCGAGACGATACGTGGGGCGCTGCCCTTCGAGCCGACCGGCGCGCAGTGGCGGGTGCTCGACGAGCTGGCCGCGGACATGCGCAGCGGTCGACCGATGATGCGGCTGCTGCAGGGGGACGTCGGCTCCGGCAAGACGGCGGTCGCGTTCGCCTTGGCGGTCGCGGTCGCGGCGTGCGGTGCCCAGGTCGCCTTGATGGCGCCGACCGAGGTGCTCGCGGACCAGCACGTGCGCACGCTGACGCCGTGGTGCGAAGCGGCCGGCCTGCGGATCGATCGCCTCACGGGCTCGACCCCCCGCGCGCAGCGGACCAGCAAGCTCGCGCTGCTCGCCGACGGCAAGATCGACCTGCTGGTCGGGACTCACGCGCTGCTGACCGACGACGTGCACTTCGCCGACCTGGGGTTGGTGGTCGTCGACGAGCAGCACCGGTTCGGCGTGGAGCAGCGCGCCGTGCTGCGGCGAAAGGGGCATCTGCCGCATCTGCTGGTCATGACCGCCACGCCGATTCCCCGCACGATGGCGCTGTGCGCCTACGGCCAGCTCGACGTCGCGGTCATCGACGAGATGCCGCCGGGCCGCGAACCGCCGTTGACCAAGCTCTACGCCGGCAAGCGGGGGCTGCAGGCGCTGCGCAAGGCGGTCGCGAAAGCGGTCGGACAAGACCGCCAGGTCTTCGTCGTGTGCCCGCTCGTCGAGGCCAGCGATGCCCTGGAGGCGACGGACGTGGAGGCGACCGCTGCGCAGCTGCGACCGCTGTGTCACGACGCCGAGGTCGCCGTCGTCCACGGGCGCATGTCCGCCAAGGACAAGGACGCCGTGATGGCGCGTTTTCGCGACGGTCACGCCCGGGTCCTGGTGGCGACGACGGTCATCGAGGTCGGCGTCGACATCCCCGGCGCCACGGTGATGGCGATCGAGCACGCCGAGCGGTTCGGCCTCGCCCAGCTGCATCAGCTGCGTGGGCGCGTCGGGCGGGGCGGAGGGGCGTCGTTCTGTCTGCTGCACACCGCGGGCGGCCCGCAGTCCGATACCGCGCGTCGCCTCAGCGTCCTGACGGAGACCGCCGATGGATTCGCGGTCGCCGAGCGGGATCTGGAGTTTCGCGGCCCAGGAGAGGTCTTCGGGACCCGGCAGGCGGGGGCGCCGCGGCTGCGGTTTGCGGGGTTTGCGGGCGAAGGCACGCGACTGCTGGTCTCCGCGCGGGAAGCCGCCGCCGGGTTGCTGGAGCGGGACCCACAGCTGGCGCGTCACCCTGCGGTGCAGGCTGAACTGGTGCGCCGCGGCGGTGAAGAGGTCGCACGGTGTGCGGATGCCGGGTAGTCGGCTCCGAGACTGCTACGCTGCACGGGAACGATGAGCCGAGTGCTGTGCCAGTGCCTCTACGTGACCGAGGCCGAGATCAAGCGCGCGATTCGCAGCGGTGCGACCTCGGTGGACGACGTCGGCGAGCACTGCGAGGCCGGCACGGGTTGTGGCAGCTGCCGGGGGGGAATCGGAATCCTGCTCGAGGAGCACCGACGGGCGTGCGCGCGCAAACCCGTCCCCGCCGCGCTCCTGCACCAGCTCGGTCTGTTCCGGGGCGACGCCGAGGGCTGAGACTTTTTCTGCAACGCACCGCGCCGAGGGTCGACTACCCTGCCGCACACCCATGCTCGTCCTTCAAAAATACGGAGGATCCTCGGTCGCCGACCTCGAGCGGATCCGGGCGTGCGCGGACCGCTGCGTGAAGACGGCGGCCGCGGGCAACGAGCTGATCGTGGTGGTCTCCGCGATGAAGGGCGAGACCAACCGCCTGATCGGGCTGGCCAATGCCCTGGTCACCGGGGGGACCGGCGGTGGGGAGCGCGGGCCGTACGTACAGGCGGCGACCCGCTCGCCGGCCCACGATCGCGAGCTCGACCAGCTGGTCGCGACCGGCGAGAAGGTCTCCGCCTCCCTGCTGGCCATGGCCATCGGAGAGCGGGGCGGTCAGGCGGTGTCCCTCGTGGGGCATCAGCTCGGCATGCAGACCGACCGCAACTTCACCCGGGCCAAGATCACCGACATCTCTCAGGAGAGGATCCGCGAAGAGCTCGGCCGGGGGCGGGTCGTCGTCTGCGCCGGTTTCCAGGGGATCGACGACCGGGGCGACATCACCACGCTGGGGCGGGGTGGGTCGGATACGTCGGCGGTGGCGCTCGCCGCCGCCCTGGGGGTCGACGTCTGCGAGATTCTGACCGACGTCGATGGGGTCTACACGACCGACCCACGCATCGTGCCCCGGGCGCGCAAGGTCGACGTGATGAGCTACGACGAAATGCTCGAGCTGGCCTCGTTGGGGGCCAAGGTCCTGCAGATCCGCTCGGTGGCGTTCGCGAAGAAGTACGGGGTGCGCGTGCACGTGCGCTCCAGCCTGCACGAGGGCCCAGGCACGATGATCATCGCGCCGCAGGACATCGCCGCGGGGCGCGGCAAGAACGGAACGCACGCCATGGAAGCCATCGAAGTCAGTGGGGTCGCGCTGCAGCGCGACGAAGCCAAGGTCACCCTCGTCGGCGTGCCCGACGTGCCCGGTGTCATCGCGGAGGTCTTTGGCGCGCTCGGGGCCGCGGACCTGACCGTGGACATGATCCTGCAGAACGCCAGCCGCAACGCGCGCACGGACATCACGTTCACCGTCGGCGATGCCGACGTGGAACGGGCGATCGAGGTGCTCGGGGGACTGCGCCCCGGAGGCGAGGCGCTCACGCTCGAGACCGACCGCAGCATCGCGAAGATCTCGGTGGTGGGGCTGGGTCTGCGTTCGCACGCCGAAGTGGCCGCGCGCGCCTTCGCGGTGCTCGCCGCGGAGAACATCAACGTGCAGATGGTCAGCAACTCGGAGATCAAGATGTCGGTCGTCGTGCACGAGCGCTACGGCGAGCTGGCGCTGCGGAGCTTGCACACCGCCTTCGGACTCGATGCCCCGCCGTGACCTTCGCGCTGCGCTCGCGCTGGCGACGCTGGGTTTTGCGGCGCTGAGCTGGGGTCTTCGGGCGCCCGCGGATCCCGCCGCCGGGTCGCCGCAGTGCCTCGCGGTCGCGCAGCTCGATGGGGCGCTGCTGTGCGACGCCGAGCTGGAGCGCCCGGTGGAGGATGCCTGTGGCCACCTCCGTCGCCTCCGGCCCGGTGACGCGCTGGACACGGCGTCCTGCACGGCGGCGGGGCGCATGGATCCCGATGACCTCCAGGCGCTGAAGGTGAAGCTCGATCCCAACTCCGCCAGTGGTGCGGAGCTGCAGAGTCTGCCTCGGGTCGGACCGGTGCTCGCGCGGCGGATCGTCGAAGGTCGCCCCTACGAGGATCTGGACGCGCTGCTGCGGGTCAAGGGGATCGGGCCGGCGACGCTCGCCGTCATCGCGCCGCGGCTTCGACTCGGGCCCGACCCTCGGCCATCACCGCCTCGATCGCCTCGGGCGTCTTCGGAGACCCGGCCGTGAGGACCTCGGGATCGCCGTCGGTCACCAGCACGTCGTCCTCGATGCGGATCCCGGTGCCGCGCAGCGCCTGTGGAGCCGATTCGTCCTGCGCCGAGATGTACAGGCCCGGCTCGACGGTCAGCACGTAGCCGCTGCGAAGCGGTCGCGGCGTGCCATCGATCGAGTAGTAGCCAGCGTCGTGCACGTCCGCGCCCAGCCAGTGGCTGGTGCGATGCATGTAGTAGCGCTTGTAGTCCCCGGACTCGACCAGACCATCGACGCTGCCCTCGCACAGCCCCAAATCGATGAGTCCTCGGCACAGGACCCGCACGCACGTCTCGTGCACGTTCTCGATCGTCTGGCCGACCCGCGCGCCGTCGATGCCCGCGACGTTGGCCTCGAGGCAGACCGCATACAGGTCGCGCTGTGCGGGGGTGAAGCGGCCACTGACCGGGAAGGTTCGGGTGAGGTCGCCGCTGTGGAGATCGTACTCGGCGCCGGCGTCGATGAGCAGTAGGTCGCCCTCGCGCAAGGGCGCGTCGTTGTCGACGTAGTGCAAGATGGTGGCGTTGTCGCCTCCGCCGACGATGCTTCCGTAGCCCGGCCCCGCAGCGCCGCGGCGTCGGAACTCGTACTCCACCAGCGCCTCGACCTCGAACTCGTGCATACCCGGGCGTACGCCCCGCATCGCGGCGTCGTGGGCGGCGACGGTGATGTCGACGGCGGTCCGCACAGAGGCGAGGGCGGCGGCGTCCTTGTGGATGCGGTCCTCGCCCACCGTGACGCGCGCGTCGACGAACGCCTCGGGCGGCATGGCCCCGGTTCGGTTGCGGCGTCGCAGGTCGTCGCGGGCCCGCAGGACGTGGCGCTGCAGGGCGGCGTCGCCCAGCGGGAGATGGACGCGCCGGACCCCATCGAGCAGGCCGGGCAGGGTGGCGTCGAGCGTCGAACGCTCGTACGCAGCGTCGGCTCCAAAGCGGCGGGTCGCAAGGTCGGGTCCGACGCGCCGGCCTGCCCAGACCTCGGCCGCAGGGTCGTTGGGACGCACGAACAGGCTGAACACGGGATCGCGTCCGGGCCGAAGCACCATCACCGCGCCCGGGTCGGCCAGACCGGTGAGGTAGTAGAAGTCGGAGTCGGGTCGGAACCGGAACTCCGTGTCGTTCGAGCGGGTGCACAGGCCCCCTGCGGGCAGGATGAGCGCTTCATCGGGCGCGAGGGCCGACACGATTCGGGCGCGACGCTGGGCGCAGGCGTCGGCGCTGGGCCGGGGAACATCACCGCAGGCGGCGCCCGAGGGGCGGGAGATGGCCATCGCGGTGGAGGATAGCACTGCCGCGCGAGGGGACACGGCAGCGCGCACGCGTCCCAATGTCGTCCTACGGCTCGGAGGGTGACGCGTCGATGACATCGGCATGACCGCCCAGACCTCGCCCTACGTGCTCAGCCAAGCGCCTCGATTCGTCCTGCCGCTGGCGGGTCCGCTGGGCGCGGTCCTGCTCGGGGCGATCGCCGTGCTGTCGCTGGCGTGACCGGTGCGGGACACGCGAGCAGGTCGTGCGCAACCCATTGCGCGCGGTCTGGCTCACGGGCGCTCCGGCTTGCGTAG
Source organism: uncultured bacterium (assembly GCA_963761755.1). Classification (GTDB taxonomy): domain Bacteria; phylum Myxococcota_A; class Polyangia; order Nannocystales; family Nannocystaceae; genus CAJXVA01. The sequence goes on along the minus strand of CAVXIC010000007.1, from coordinate 407,001 downwards.
GGCACTGGGCTGCGGGAGGCTCCCGGTGCATGTCTGCCCGCCAGCTTACGAGTCGGCTCATCCACGAAGTTCAAAAGGCCGTGTCGGTGTTCACGCCCCGCCGCGAGACCACCGACCGAGAACAACTCGCCGCGTTGGCTCGAGACGTCCTCGCGTCGGTCGATGTTCGTGACCTCAAGCGCGTCACCCCCAAGGCGTTCGTCGGCGAACTCGAAGACATGCTCGCCGTGATGCGGGAGCGTGGTCGCGAAGAGATCCAGGTCGACGTGCACTGGGACGAGGCGCGCGATGTCCTGGTGGTCGAGACATGCCTCGATGACCAGCCGTTCCTGGTCTCGACGCTGCGGGCGGCGCTCGCCAGCGAACAGTTCGAGATCAAGAGCTTCCTCAACGCGATCGTTCGCGTGCGCCGCGATCCAGCCGGCCGGCTGCTGTCGGTCGGAGCAGGCCGCGACGAGTCCCTCATGCGGGTCGAGGCCAGCCTTCGCTCGTCGGTGGACGCCGCCAACCGAGGCGCCGTCCCCGAGGGACTGGCCGCGCGCATCCACAAGCGCCTTCGTCTGGCCCAGGCCATGGTGCGCGACTTCGAGGCCATGGGCGCGCGGATCGGCGAGGTCGCCGACGGCTACTTCGCCGCCGCCAGCCTGGAGCGGGGCGAAGTCGCGACGGCGCTGCGAGAGGGAGAAGAGCTGCTGCGCTGGCTGTGCGACGAGAACTTCGTCCTGCTCGCGGTGGAGAGCTACGACCAGACCGGGGCGCCGACGACGGCGCTGGGCACCAGCAGGATTCATCACCCCGACCGCGACGCGGGGCTGGTCGCGGCCGCAGCCAAGGGGGAGGGCCGGCAGGTTCGCTACCAGCGCTCGGGCGTCGAATCACCGGTGCACCGGGCCGGCAAGCTCGGCCACTTCCTGGTCACGGTGTTCTCCGACGACGGCACGCCCAGCGGCTGCATCGTCATCGACGGCTTGTTCACCTACAAAGCGCTGCACACGCCGCCCGAGCAGATCCCGATCATCCGGCGGTCCCTCGAGGACATGCTCACCGACGGGAAGGTCTCGGTTCACAGCAACCGCGGCAAGAACATCACCAACGCGTTCAACTCGCTCCCGCTGGAGTATCTGCTGATCCAGGACCGCGAGAGCATCTGGGAGCTCACCGACCAGATTCTGCGCGCTGAGGCCGAGGGCGGCTCGGACGTCCACATTCGCATCGGTGACCAGGCCCGCTTCGCGTTCGTGGTCGTCGCGCTGCCCCGGTGGCAGTTCAGCGAGGAGCTTCGCCGCGAGGTGGAGTCGATCCTGCTCGAGGACCTGATGGGAACCTACGCCGACTACGGCGTGTACATCGACCGCTACGACAACGCGGTCATCCACTACTACATCACCGGCGTCGGGGCGCTTCGAGAGGTCGACACCGAAGCGCTGCGCACGACGATCTTGGCCCACGCGCGCTCGTGGAGCGACCGTCTGGCCGAGGCCGCGACCGCGGTCGACGCTGCGAGGAAGGACGAGCTGGTCGAGGTCTACACCGACGCGTTCAACGACGAGCACAAGCGCCGCTGCAGCGTGCGCCGCATCGAAGGCGACATTCGATGCCTGGAGCGCCTTCGCAACGGAGAGCTCGAGATCGACTGCGACCTGTACGTGTCCGAGTTCGGCGACCACCCCGGCAGCTTGAACCTCCGCATCTTCTCGAAGCAGGCGCTCAACCTCAGCCAAGAGCTCCCGGTCATCACCAACTTCGGGTTCGAGGTCGTCGACGAGTACAGCCGCAACATTCACATCGTGCACCTGCCCGAAGTGGACATGGACAACTTCCGCTTCGACGTCCGTCCGGGCCGGATCGGACAGATCGGTCAGATCCTGGGCCGGCGAAGCAGCATCGTCTCGGCGCTGCGCGACGTGTTCGCCGGGCGTGTCGGCGACGACGATCTCAACCGGCTCGTCGTGGTCAGTGACCTGCACGCCCGCGAGGTCGAGATCCTCCGCGCATTCGTGGCCTACCTGCATCAGCTGCAGGTGCCGTTCGGCTCCGACGTGATCCGGCAGGTGCTCGTCGACCACGCGTCGGTCGCCGAGGCCTTGATCGCGTGGCTCGGGGCCAGGTTCGATCCCGAGGCTCAAGGCACCGACACCCGCGAGACGACGGAGGCCGCGCTCGCCAGCGAGCTGCGGCAGGTCACCGACTACACGGCCGACCGGGTGCTGGCGGCGGTGGCCGAGGTCGTGCGCGCCGTTCGGCGGACCAACGCCTACGTGGCCGAGCAGGGCAAGGCGCTGGCGTTCAAGGTCGCCGCAAACAGCCTCTCCTTCGGCCGCGACCCCAAGCCGTTCCGAGAGATCTGGGTGTACCACCCCGACTTCCAGGGTGTGCACCTTCGCGGTGGACGTGTGGCGCGAGGCGGACTGCGGTTCAGCGATCGCCCCGACGACTTCCGCACCGAGATCCACGGGCTGATGTCCACCCAGATGGTCAAGAACGTCCTCATCGTGCCGATGGGGGCGAAAGGAGGCTTCGTGCTGCGGAACCCTCCGGCGGACCGCGACGGGCTGCGGGCCGCCGGCGACGCCTACTACAGGCGATTCATCGGCGCGCTGCTGTCGGTCACCGACAACGTCGTCGACGGCGTCGTGCAGCATCCGGCGGGCATCATCCCCTTCAAGGAGGGCGAGGACCCCTACCTGGTGGTCGCCGCCGACAAGGGCACCGCACACCTCTCCGATACCGCGAACGCGATCAGTGCCGAGCACGGTTTCTGGCTCGACGACGCCTTCGCCTCGGGCGGCTCCAACGGGTACGACCACAAGAAGACCGGCATCACGGCACGCGGCGCCTGGGAGGTCAGCAAGCGGAGCTTTCGAGAGCTCGGCATCGACCCGGAGGTGGATGAGATCACGGCCATCGGCGTGGGCGACATGAGCGGAGATGTGTTCGGGAACGGCTTGCTTCGCAGCAAGACGATCAAGCTCGTCGCCGCGTTCAACCACATCCACGTGTTCATCGACCCCGACCCCGACCCCGCCGCGAGCTTCGCGGAGCGGCAGCGGCTCTTCGATCTGCCGCGTTCGACGTGGGAGGACTACGCCAAGGACGCGATGTCGGCCGGCGGGGGCGTGTTCCTGCGCAAGGCCAAGGAGCTCGAACTCAGCCCGCAGGCGCGTGCGCTGCTCGGCTTCGGCCCCGACGAGACGGTCAGTGGAGACCGAGCCGTCAGCGCCATCCTCACCCTCGAAGTCGACCTGTCGTGGATGGGCGGCATCGGCACCTACATCAAGGCCCGGGACGAGAGCAACGCCGAGGTCGGCGACAAGGCCAACGACTCGGTGCGGGTCGACGCGAGCCAGGTCCAGTGCCGCGTCCTGGGGGAGGGGGCCAACCTCGCCATCACCGATCGCGGACGCGTCGCGTTCGCCAAGCGCGGAGGCCAGAACTACAACGCCTTCCTCGACAACTCCGGCGGCGTCGACACCTCCGACCACGAGGTCAACATCAAGATCCTCTTTGCCCCGCTGCTGCTCTCGGGCGCCGTCACGCGCGAGGCGAGGAACAGCCTGCTGGCGGACTGCGAGGACGAGGTCGTCGAGCGGGTCCTCGACAACAACCGCTCGCAGAGCCGAATGGTCTCCTTCGACGTCGCGCGCAGTCAGCAAGACGTCTTCCGCTACTCCCGCGCCCTGCGGTTCCTCTCGACGCAGGTCCCGTTCAACCCGGACATGTTCGCGATGCCCGGGGACGAGGAGCTGCAGAGCCGCTCACGTCGCGGACGGGGTCTGTTCAAGCACGAGGCCGCCGTCTTGTGTGCCCACGCCAAGATGCTGGCCTACCGCGAACTGCTCGCGGACGCGCCGCTGCCCGACGCCCTGGTCAGCCGCATGGTGCGGGCCTACTTCCCCCGCCGGGTCCTCGAGCTCGCGGGCGCGGAGGCGGTCGACGGGCACCTGCTGCGGCGGGAGATCGGCACGACGATGCTCATCAACCGGATCGTCGACAGCGCCGGCGGCAGCATGTTCGCCGAGGCTGCCCTCGCGACCGGATCGTCGACCCGCGACATCACGCTGGCGTACACCTACGCGGCGGCGGCGTGCGGGTGGCCGGAGCTCGCGGACAAGCTCTACGCCGAGGAGACCGCCCGGAACCAGCAGGCGGTCTATCGAGCGATGCAGCTGGCGCAGACCTGGCTCGAGGACGCGACGTACTACCTGCTCGACCAGATGCCGCTGCCCGCCATGGATGACGAGGCGGCAGCCAAGACGTTCGCGCTGCTCACCGACGTCGATGACGTGCTGCCCGGCGGGTCCAAGCGGCGGACGGCGGGGCGGATCGCGCGGCTGGTGGACGCGGGCGTGCCCGAGCCTTTGGCGGGCAGCTTGGTCCGGCTGCGGTATCTGACCCCGGTTCTCGACGCGGTGCGCCTGGCGATGCAGCTGGGCCGGACCCCGCAGGACCTGCTTCAGCTCCGCCTCAAGGTCACCGACGCGATGGGGTTCCTCTACCTCAACCAGGCGATCGACCACATGGAGATCGCGACGCCATGGGACGGTCCGGCCGTCAACGCGCTGCGCCGTCAGCTCAACTTCCACCTGCACAAGATCGTGCGGCTGGTCGAAGGCGACGACGTCGCGGGCATGGTGGAGCGCTACGAGCTCGCCGACTTCTGCCAGCGGGTTCGAGAAGAGGTGGACACCGGCGTGACCATCTCGGGCCTGGTGATGCTCGACGACTGGCTGCGCCGGCTCTTGCCACCGCTGACGACGATCGTGGCCCGCTAGAGCGAGCGGGGACCGTGCACGAAGACCTCGCCCAGGACGCGCCAGTACAGGTCGTGTTCGGCGGCGAGGACCCGGGCAGCGAGCGTCTGCACGGTGTCGTGGGGCTGCACGGGGACCGAGGCGTACCCCAGCGTCTCGCCTTCGTCGTACTCGGCCGTGACGCGGTGCACCGTCGGTCCGGTCTCGGGGCGGCCCGAGCGCAACACCGCCTCGTGGACGTGGCTTCCGAACATGCCCCGGCCGCCGAACTCGGGCAGCGGGCCGGGGTGAATGTTCACCGCGCGGCCCTGGTACGCGCGCACCACCCGGGGGTCGAGCTTCTTCATGTACCCCCCGAGCACCAGCACGTCGGTCCGGGCCCCGGCGAGCGCGTCGAGCAGCGCCGCGCCCTCGTCGGGGTGCGTCTTGGCGCTGATGTGGGCGCAGGGGATGCCCGCGGCGCGTGCAAACGCCAGCACCTCGGCTCCGGAGTTGTTCGAGACGACCAGCGCGAGCTCGGCGAGCAGGTCGCCGCGCTCGATCGCCGCTGCGATGGCGGCGACGTTGGAGCCGCGCCCCGAGGCCAGGGCGCCCAGGCGAAGGGGGGAATGCACGGCCGCAGCTTCGAGCGCCGCGGCGGTGCGGTCAACCGTCGAGTGTCGCCGTCGCGACGTATACTCCAGCCCATGACGGATGCAGGCGAGCGAGCCTCAGCCCCGCCGATTCGATCGACCACGGTCCTGTGCGTTCGGCGCGGGGGCGAGGTGGCCCTGGGCGCCGACGGCCAGGTCTCGATGGGCAACACGATCATGAAGGGCACCGCCCGCAAGCTGCGGACCCTGGCTCGAGGCCAGATCCTCGGAGGATTCGCGGGCTCCGCAGCCGACGGGTTGACGCTGTTCGAGCTGCTCGAGGGCAAGCTCGAGAAGGTGGGCGGCAACTTCACCCGGGCGTGCGTGGACCTTGCCAAGGACTGGCGCCTCGAGCGGCGCTATCGACAGCTCGAAGCGCTGATGATCGTCTGCGACGCCGAGCGCTCGCTGCTGCTCTCGGGCAGCGGTGACGTGATCGAACCGGACGACGGCGTGCTCGCCATCGGGTCGGGAGGCAACTACGCGCTCGCGGCCGCGCGTGCGCTCCTGCGGCACACCGACATGCCCGCCCGGGCGATCGTCGAAGCATCGCTGCGCCTCGCCGGGGAGATCTGCGTGTTCACGAACCTGGAGCACACCGTGCTGACCCTGAAGTCGGAGAGCGAGGCATGACCACCGATCCCAAGGCCTTCACACCCCGCCGGGTCGTCGAGGAGCTCGACCGCTACATCATCGGGCAGAACAACGCCAAGCGCGCCGTCGCGATCGCGATGCGCAATCGGTGGCGTCGGCAGATGGTGCCCGAGACGATGCGAGAGGAGATCTCGCCCAAGAACATCATCATGGTGGGGCCCACCGGCGTCGGGAAGACCGAGATCGCCCGGCGGCTCGCCCGGCTGACCGGTGCGCCCTTCGTCAAGGTGGAGGTCAGCAAGTTCACCGAGGTGGGCTACGTGGGCCGCGACGTCGACGCCGTGATCCGCGACCTCGTCGAGTCGGCCGTGCAGATCGTGCAGGCCGAGATGGAGCGCTCGGTGCGGGGCAAGGCGAAAGCCCAGGCCGAAGAGCGGGTGTTGGATCTGCTGCTGCCCAACCCGGCCGATGGCGGTCGCAGCTATGTCGACCGCCCCGGCGAGCCTCCATCGGCGGCCAGCGCGACGCGTGAGAAGCTTCGGGAGCTGCTTCGCGCCGGCAAGCTCGACGCGCGCGAGGTGGAGGTCGAGCTCACCGATCGCGGCGGTGGCTCGCCCCTGGGCGGGATGGGTGCGTGGCTTCGGGGGCGCGCCGGGCATGGATCTGGGCGCGCAGATGCAAAAGCTCCAGGACATGTTCGGCCAGCTCGGTCGCAAGTCCCTCAAGCGCACGGTGACGGTGCGCGAAGCCCTCGAGCTGCTCGTCGACGAGGAAGCCGCGGCGATGGTCGACCGCGAAGCGGTCTCCAAGGAGGCCGTCGAGCGCACCCAGCAGCTCGGCGTGGTCTTCCTCGACGAGATCGACAAGATCTGCAGTCGCGAGAAGGTCGGCAGCGGCGACGTCTCTCGAGAAGGGGTTCAGCGCGACCTCCTGCCGCTGGTCGAAGGGTCGACGGTCTCCACCCGCTACGGGCCCGTGCTCACCGACCACATCCTGTTCATCGCCGCCGGCGCGTTTCATCTCTCGAAGGTCAGCGATCTGATCCCGGAGCTTCAGGGTCGCTTCCCCATTCGGGTGGAGCTCGACTCGCTGCGGGCCGACGACTTCGTCCGGATCCTCCGGGAGCCCGACAACTCGCTGCTCAAGCAGTACGCCGCGCTGCTGGAGACCGAAGGTGTTCAGCTGGTGTTCGACGACGGCGCGATCGATGCGATCGCCGACATGGCGTGGAAGGCCAACACGTCCCTCGAGAACATCGGCGCCCGTCGCCTTCATACGGTGCTCGAACGCGTCCTGGAGGAGCTGAGCTTCGAGGCGAGTGAGCTGGGGGCGCGAGAGGTCCGCATCACCGCCGACTACGTCGCGCAGCGGGTGGGGGACCTTCTGCTCAACGAGGACCTGTCGCGCCACATCCTGTGACGTTCGTGCGGCGCTAGATCCGCGCTTCCAATGGTGACCAACGCGCGTTCGCGCGGAGCTGCGCATACCGGGACGCTGGCACGATCCCCAAAACGCACGAAAGTGTCGGCCAGCGCGCCCCCAGACGGTCATGAATTCGCGCGTCCTCGCGCTAGGAGCACTGGATTCATTCCCGTTTTGCAGAACGCCTCCGCTGGCGCGAAATGCGAGCGCCCGGTAGGTTTCTCACGTTTTTTTGTGAGTTTTTCCTTGCCGCACGGCAGGTTTTTGTGGATTCTTCCCTTCATCGTGGTGTCACGGTCGCGACCTGTTGTTTCGACTTCTCGGCCCACGCGCAGAACCTCAGAGACTCGCAGAGCACAGTCAACGACACGGACCTGCATTCGCAGGAACGCCATGGCCACCATGGCCACCATGGCCACCATGGATGCCATGGACAAAAGCCAAGAAGCCACGGGGACCGGCTTCTCGACACCGCCGAGCGAGCACTCATCAAACGCAAGGGACGAACAATGCACAAAAAGGTCTTGATTTCACTTCTGGGCTCCGCCCTCCTCTTCGGGTTCGGCTGCGATGCCAACGATGACGGCACCACTGGCGCGAACAGCGGCGACGAAGGCGGCTCCTCCGGCGACGACAGCGGCACCCCGACCTCCGAGACCGCTTCGGGCTCGACCGGGAGCGACTCGAACACGACCGACCCCACCGAGACGGAAACCTCGGCCGACACCACCGAGTCGGACACCGACCCCAACCCGACCGGCATCGGCTTCATCACCGACCCCGACGGCGGTGGTGTGTCGATCGAGTGCTCGGTCTGGGACCAGGACTGCGACGAGGGCGAGAAGTGCTCGGCGTGGGCCAACGACGGCGGCAACTCCTGGAACGCGACCAAGTGCGTGCCGCTTTCCGGCACGCCCGCGCAGGCGGGTGACCCCTGCACGGTCGAGGGCTCCGGCGTCTCGGGCGTCGACACGTGCGACGTCTCGTCCATGTGCTGGGACGTCGATCCGCAGACCAACGAAGGCACCTGTGTGGCGTTCTGCACCGGTAGCGAGAACGCTCCGGTCTGCAACGATCCCACCGCGAGCTGCTCGATCGCCAACGAGGGTGTGCTCATCCTCTGCCTTCCCAGCTGCGACCCTCTGATCCAAAACTGCGCCGAGGGCCAGGCTTGCTACCCGATCGACAACGCGTTCGTGTGTGCACCCGACGCCTCCGGTGAGGAGCAAGGCGCCGACAACGACGCATGCGAGTTCCTCAACGCATGCGACGCGGGCAACATCTGCGTGAACCCGGAGATCGTCGACGGATGCCCGTCGGGCTCCAACGGCTGCTGCCAGAACGTCTGCGACCTCACCGCCACTCCCGCCGACCAAGGCTGTGCCGGTTCTGAGACCTGCACGCCCTGGTTCGAAGAAGGCAGCGTGCCTCCGGGCTACGAAGACGTCGGCGTCTGCGCTCTGCCCGTCTAAGGCAGCGCTCGGTCGAACCCGACCAAAACGAGAGGGAGCTGCTTCGGCGGCTCCCTCTTTTTCGTTGGTTCTGCGAGCCGCCTTCGTGGTCACCGGCGCAGGACGCCTTCTCCTGCGCCCCGCGACTGAGGGGTCGCCGGCGTTCACTCGTTTGAGGCGCATGGTTATGAATGTAAGATTTGAGTGTTAGATTTGTCTTAAATATAAGTTGTTAGTTTTGGAGGTTTTGCTATCGTTAGAAGGCGTCGGGGCAGACGGGATTTGAGCCTCTTCCCCCGACAGATGGAGACCCCCCCATGAAAAAGACCTGGATTCTCGCCCACCTGACCGCCCTTGCTCTGTGCTCCACCGCCTGCGATCCGAAGGACGCAGGCGCCGACATCGCCGATGAAACGGGCGAGGCCGCAGACGAGACCGAGGGGGCCACCGAGGTGGATCCCGAAGAGTTGCCCGACGAGCCCGAAGAGACCGACAGCGCGACCAGCACTGGCGGACCCGGGGGCACCGACACCGATGACTGCAGCTTCTTGTGCGATGACTCGAGCGAGACCAGCGTGGCCGAGGAGTGTTCGCTGTGGGCGCAGGACTGCGGCGAGGGGGAGAAGTGCATGCCGTGGGCGAACGATGGCGGCTCGAGCTGGAACGCGTCGACGTGCACGTCGGTCGCCGCGGAGCCGGGGCAGCCTGGCGACCCCTGCTCGGTGGAGGGCAGCGGTGTTTCGGGCGTCGACACCTGCGCCATCGGCTCGATGTGCTGGAACGTCGGCGAAGAGGGCACCGGCACCTGCGCGTCCCTGTGCCAAGGCAGCGCTGCGAATCCGCTGTGCGAGGATCCGGCAGCCACCTGCATCATCGCCAACGAGGGCTTCTTGCCCCTGTGTTTGCCCCAGTGCGACCCGCTGCTTCAGAACTGTGCCGAGGGCTCGGCGTGTTACCCGGGCGATGAAGGGTTCGTGTGCGTACCCGACGCCTCTGGCCCCGAGCTGGGTGCCTACGGTGACGCCTGCGAGTTCACCAACGCCTGCGACCCGAGCTTGCTGTGCATCGGTGCGGCAGCGGTCCCCGGCTGCGAGAGCTCCCGCTGCTGCAGCGACTTCTGCGACATGGCCGACCCCGAGCCGTCGTCGGGCTGCGGAGGTGTGGCGCAGGGCCAGGAGTGCATCGCGTTCTTCCCCGAAGGCCAGGCGCAGCCGGGCTACGAAGACGTCGGCTTCTGCGGCTTGCCCGAGTAGACGTCCCGGTCCCCGTCCGGGCTTGTGTGCGCCGGCGGCACCTTCGGGTTCCGCCGGCGTTCGTTCATCACCGGGCTGCGTCGCGCTCGGTCGTGGTCATCGGGCCACGGACATCTCGAAGACGAGGTCCGCGACGGGCTGGTGTGCCGGCGTCTTCATGTGCCAGGTCAGTCGCCCGCCGTTGGCCGTCTGGGCGATCGGCTCGAGGTAGAGGTAGCCGCGCATTTGGCTTCCTGGCAGCAGGACCCCCCAGGGGAGGGCCAGGCGAGCGATGTCTCCTTGGGGCATGATCTGCTCGACATCTCCGGGGCCGGAGCGATCGTAGCCCGACTGCATGTCGAAGTCGTAGCGGCCCTGGGCGCGCTCGGCTCCGGTGGCAGGACGGAAGTGGGCTCCTGCGTCCAGGATCGCGTAGGAGAACCCGCGACGGTCGCGAAACTCGAAGTCGCCGGGCGCCAGGAGGATCGGTTGTTCTCCCTGATTGGCGATCAGCACGTGCAGGACGGTGAGTTCCAGGGGCAGGTCATCGGGTTGCCCGGTCCACGCCCCGGAGGTCAGGACCATCGTCACGCCGCTGTCGGCGTCGCGGGCGGTCATGCGATGCTCCCCGGTGGAGGCCACGAGCACGCCGGATCGGTGGGCGCAGCTGACGGGTGCCAGCAGGCAGGCGACGGCGAGCGCGCGGGCGAGCTTCATGCAGGCAAGCATAGCGTGCTCTGGTCAGGCCGGGCTGGTCGCGTCCAGGCCGCCGTCGGCGAGGATCAGACGTACCGCCGGTTGCTCGAGGTACCCCGATCTCAGGTCGGCGTCGCGGAGCTCGTCGATCCGTGCCTTGACCATGAGCGCAGCTTCCTGGAGCAGGGCGCGCGCGTCATCCTCGTCGCCGCGCTCGCGCAGCTGCTGACCGAGCAGGTGGATCGACAGCACGCCGTCGACGGGGGCGGCCCCGGCTCGGACCAGCTCGACCGCCTCCTCGAGGCGCCGCTGGGCGGAGGACACGTCGCCCTCGTCGAGGTCGAGTTGCGCCAGGACGTGCAGCGCTCGACACGTCGAGGTGCGCAGGCCCTGGGCACGGCCGGTGCTCAGAACCTGCTCGGCGGTGACGCGCGCGGTGTTGCGCTCCTCTTCGCTCGACCCGGGGATGCGGAGCGTCCCGGCGAGCCGAACCCGCGCGCGAAGCTCGGTTCGAATGTCTCCTCGAGACGCAGCGACGCGCGCGGCATCCAGCAGCAGTGCGCGCGCGGTCTCGGGATCACCGCTGGCCGCGACGACCTCGCCCAGGTGAACCGCCGCGTCGTTGAACTCCCCCGGATGCCCTACGGCTTCGTGCAGCTCCAGGGACTTGCGGAGGAATCGCTCGGCGCGGCGCGAGAGGCCGATGCACGCGTACGTGATGCCGAGGTTGGCCAGCTTCCGGCCGGTGGCGTATCGATCCCCCAGGTCGCGATCGATCGCCAGCGCCGCCTTGAAGTGATCGACGGCCTCTTGGTAGTGCGTGCTGCGACCGGCGACCTCGCCGAGCGCGTTGAGCAGGTTCGCCTCCAGCCGTTGGTTGTTGATCTCCCGGGCAATTCCCAGGGCCTCGGTGTAGCGCTGACGGGCCTGGGCGAACCGGCCGATGGTGGCCTTCACCTGGCCGATGCTGCGCAGCAACCGGCAGCGCTGACGCTGACCGCGGGCGTCGCTGCCGCAGTACGGGAGTCCGTCGCGCGCGGTCGTCTCTGCGGCTTCGAAGTCCCCCTTGGCGAAGAACAGCTCCGAGCGGAGCTCCCCCAAGACCGCCCAGAAGGGGTCGGGCGCGGGCAGGGGGGTGATCCGAGCCTCGATGCGGGGGATGAGGCGCTCGGCCTGGTGCACCCGGCCGACCTCCAAGTAGAACCGCAGCAGTCGAATCGATGCGATGGCCTGCTTGGTCGGGTCTGCGAGGGTTTCGGCGGTCCGCAGCAGGGCGCGCACGTCGGCCCCTTGGGCGCGGCGACGACCCCAAGCGCGAAGGATTCGCTCCCGGCGAAGCAGCGCATCCCATCGTCGGGGGTCGTCGTCTTCCATGGCGCGCACCGCCTGGGAGAGGTGGTAGTAGGCCTCCACGTTGCCCGCGAGATCGTAGGCCCGCAGTGCAGCGGCGAGCGCCGGCGCGATCGCTTCGGACGCGCGCCCGGCTTGGACCAGGTGGTCGGCGATGGTGCCGTCGTCCCGCTCGGGCGCGTAGTCGGGCCGCTCCTTGATCAGGTGGGCGGCGTGCACGTGCAGCGCGTTGGCCGTGGCGGCGTCGAGCATGCCCTTGCAGACCTCGTGCAGGCTCACGGTTGCGAACCGTGCGTTCTCGGCCAAGGGGGAGGAGGGGGACAACCGCTCCAGCAAGTTGCGCTCGATCAGGGCGTCGATGCTCTTGCCGACCGAACGCTCGATCAGGTCGCCGAGCTCGTGGCTCCGGAAGGCGCGCCCCAGGACGGCCGCACCCAGCAGGGCCTCGCGGTCCTCGGCCGGAAGGTGCTCGACGCGCTCGACGAGGGCCCCCTCGACGCTGGGCGGCATGTGGATCGGGGCGCCGCGCTGCCTGACCACCAGCGCGCTGCCCTGGGCGTTCCAGCCGATCACGCCGGCTTCGACGAGGGATGCCAGGCTCTCCTCGATGAACAGCGGGTTGCCGCCGGCCTTGGACACGAGGGCCTCGGTGAACTCGTGCGCGGCTGGGGTGTCCTCGAAGCGCGAGAACACCAGCTCGCGGCGTGCCTGGGCGTCGAGCTCGCGCAGCTCGATGCGCGCGACGTTGGACAGGGTGAGCATCGCGTCCACGCGGGGCACGCCAGGGCGCCCAGTGGTCACGCCGAGGATCGGGTAGGGGTGGCGCGTCTGCGCCCACTCCCGCAGCAAGGCGACGCTCTGCTCGTCGTGCAGATGTAGGTTCTCCACGACGATGAGGACCGGGCGGCGCTGCGCGAGCACGGTGGTCAGCCGGCGCACGAGCTTCCACAACCGGTCGCGTCGGGTGAAGGGGTCCAGGTCATCGTCTCCGCCGTTGGCCGCGATTCCCTTGAGCCCCAGGGCCGAGGCGAGCGCGGCGCCCAAGACCGGGGCCTCGCTGACGCCGTGCCCCTGCAGCTTGGAGACGACGTCGGCTTCGTCGCTGCGATGGTCGGTGCCCAAGAAGCGCGCGAGCAGATCCAAGAAGACGCCCAAGGGCACGTTGCGGCGGGCGTAGGTGCCGGAGGCTCGAAGCACCCAGCAGGCCGTCCGCGGCAGGGAGCCCACGAAGCGCTCGACGAGAGCGCGCTTGCCGACCCCCGCCTCGCCGACCACGACCACAGCCCGAGACTCCCGGGCGCGGATCGACTCCGAGAACGTGTCGCGAAGGGCCTTGAGCTCCAGCTCGCGGCCGAAGAGCAGCGTGCGCCCCCCGGGTGCGGCCGCACGGGGCCGCGCGGGGTGTTCGGCGCGTCCGAGCACCGGCGCGACGCTCTCGAACTCCCCGTCGAGGGCAGCGTGGGTGTGCGCGAGATCGGCCTCGACGAAGGCTTCGGGGCCGAAGCGCCACGCCTTGGACAAGACCTCGATCAGCGGTCCGGCGACGCGAACCGGCCCCTCCATGCCGTCGGTGGCGACCGCGTGCAGCAGCGCCGCGAGCTCGGGCCGGATCTTGACCTGAACGGTGTTGCTCTGGCGGGTGACGGTCGCTCGGACCCGCGCCACCACGGCGCCCACCAGGAGCCCCGGAGCCATTTGCACGGCGTCGTCTTGCAGCGACAATGCGCACCGCAGGCCCCGCTCGGCGTCGTCGGGCGACTGCAGGACGGCCCCGAACGCGAGGGTGACGGCGCTGGCGTCCTTGCGCAACACGACCGCGTCGCGCTTGAACGCGACGAGCTCGACGAGCTCGACGAACTCGACGGGGGGCGCCGCGTCCACGGGGCCCTCGTCGGACATCATGGGATGCGCGCCCAGTGCCATGTGCACCACCACCACGCCCGTGGCCGCGCCGCGTACGGACGGATAGGAAGTCTGCCCACCTCGGGTCGCGTCGCGCGGCTGCGGTGGGTCCTCGACCCGCTGCGGGCGCGCGGGCGTGAAGTAGCGGCCGATGAACTGCGAGAGCGTGTCGTCGTCGACCACCGGGTCGGCGCCGTGCAGGAACGCGGCGAGGTCGGCCTGCATGGCGCGGGCCGAGGGATAGCGGTCGTCGGGGTCGCGCTGCAGCGCGCGTTCGATGATCAGCCCGAGCCCCTCGGGGACTTCGCGCGCGTGCTCGCGAAGGGGCGCGAGCGGCTCGTTGCGGACCCGCTCCAGCGCGGCCAGTCGGTCCCGGCTGCGGAACACCAGCTCACCGGTGAGCAGCTCGTGGAGCAGGACGCCCAGCGAGTAGACGTCGGAGCGGGCGTCCACGGGATGGCCGTGCGCCTGCTCGGGGGACATGTACGCGACCTTGCCCTTGATCGTCTCTTCAGCCTGGGCCTGCTCGTCTCGCGCGCCGTCGTCTCGGTGCGCGCCGCGGGACGCGCTGGCCGTGCGCGCGATGCCGAAGTCCAGGATCTTCACCTGACCTTCGAACGAGACCATCACGTTGTGCGGGCTGATGTCGCGGTGGACGAGCTCGAGCGCGGTCCCGTGGTCGTCGGCCTTGCGGTGTGCGTAGGCGAGGGCGGCGGCGACTTGGTGTCCGATGTAGGCCGCGACCACCGGAGGCACCCGCTCCTGGGCATCGGCGACCGCGTGGAAGAGGCGCATCACGTCGACCCCTTCGACCTGCTCCATCGCCAGGTAGAACGCGCCTTGCACCTGCCCGAAGTCGAAGACATGGACGATGTTGGCGTGGTTGAGGGACAGGGCGATCTTGGCCTCGTCCACGAACATCCGCGTGAACTCTTGGTGGTCGGCGTAGGCCTGACGGATCTTCTTGATGACCACCCGCTTGGTCAGCCCGGCGGCGACCTGCACGGTGGCGAGGTAGACCTCGGCCATGCCCCCCTCGCCGATCAGCTGGGTGAGCACGTAGCGGCCGAAGACTCTCGGCAGATCGGTGGATTCGGTCACAACGCTTCGATCACGAGGTTGTCGAAATGGGTCTGCGCGTCCCAGCCGCTGAAGGCGAACCGGTCCTGACCGGGGCCGCGCAGGGGCTGCGGGTCTTCGTACACCAACAGCTCGGCGCCGTTGACCTCCCAGTGCAGCTCGTTGCCCGTGCGGGTGAGCACGAAGTGGTAGCGCTTGTCGGGCTCGACCTCGACGTCGCTGGTCGTGACGCGCTGACGTCCGTGCTCGTTCTTGCGGACGAGGGCGGAAAGCGAGTTGTTCCAGCCCCCGAAGATCACGACGTAGCCGCTGGCGATGTAGTTGGGCTGCGTTGCGAAGCTCACCCCGTCTCCGAAGAGCTCCACCTTGATGTCGCCCTCGTCGGTGGTCGCCCAGGCGTCGAACTCGATGCGGACGTCGTCGGGGAGGGGAAGGTCGAGCCACAGCGGGTGGTTGCGGATCCCGTCGACGACCAGCATGCCGTCGTCGACGCGGGCGCCCTCACCGGTGGTCTGCCAGCGCGGGCCCAGCTGCGCGGCGTCGAAGTCTTCGCGGAAGATGACCGCGCCGGCGGCGGCTCGGGTGCTGTACAGGCGCGGCTGCTCCTCGCAGGCCGACCCGAGCAACCCGGCGCCCAGAAGCAGCGCGCGGTGGATCGGGGGCCGACCTACCACGTGCGCGCCTCCGGGTCGGGGTGGAGCAGGGTTCGCAGCCGCTCGGTCCAGCCCTGCGGAAGATCGTCGGGGACGAAGCTGGGCGCATCGAACGAACCGTCCACGTGGTCGAACGCGTCGGGCAGACTTCCCAGCGCGAGCTCGAGCAGGACGACCCCCGCGCTGAACCGATCGGCGGAGGCGCAGACGTGCGGCGCTTGCTTGGTGCGAAGCTCGGGGGCGAGGTAGCGCAGCGTGCCGCCGCGTCCGGACGCGGAGGCTTTGGATGCGCCGACGGCCAGGCCAAAGTCGCCCAGCGCGATCGTGGAGCCGCGTCGGGCGGCACGCACGAGGATGTTGGCCGGCTTGACGTCACGGTGCACGGCCCCCGCGGCGTGGACGGCCTTGAGGGCCGCGCGCAGCTGCATGCCGATCCGCGGCACGTCGGCGGGCTCGACCAAGCCGCGTCGCAGCGCCAGGCGCATGTTTCCGCCGCGACACAGCTCGAGCGCGATGAAGCGCTTGGCGGGCTGCGCGTCGAGCAGGGCGACGACGAAGGGGCTGCGGACCCTCGACAGGGTGGAGGCCTCGGCGAAGAAGCGGCCGGCGACGACCCGGGGCGGCGCTGCGGAGGTACGCGCGCTGGGGTCGAGCAGCCGCTTGATCGCGACGTCGCGTCCCACGTGGCGATCGAAGGCTTGGTAGACGACCGCGTGCCGTCCCCGGCCCAAGGGGCGCTGCACTTCGTAGCGGTCTCCGGCGAGGCCCTCCTCGAGCTCCAGCTCGTCGAGCCCTTCGAGCAGCGAGAGGCCACGGGTTCGGTGTTCGACCGCGACGCCGCGGCGCTCGAGGCTGCGGGTGGCTTCGGACCATCCGCGCAGCGCCCGAGGATCGTCGACGTCGATCGAGAGCACGGCCTCGAAGTGGCGCAGGGCGGTCGCGGGGTCGCCCGCCTCGAGCAGCGCTTCGCCCACGACCCGGTTCGCCGCCACGAAGGCGCTGCCGGGCTGGTGCCGGCGTTGGTCGACGTCGTCGAGCGCCAGGACGGCCCGGGCGAGCCGCACGCCCAGCTCCAGGTCGATCGCGTCCATCAGCTCGCGCGCCAGGGCGAGGGCGACGTCGGGCCGGCCGTGCTGCTGCAGGGCCGTCGCCATCACCACCAGGGCGCCCCGCAGGTAGCCTTCATGGCCCAGCTGGGCGAGGTCGGATCGCAGCGCGCTGATCGGCACGCCGCGGAACAACGCGTCGGCAAACTGGGCGAGCTGGGGAATCTCCGCGGGCGTGTCCGCGCCGTCGGCGAACCGGGCGATCACCTCGGCCGCGGTCTCGAACAGCGGCGAGGTCGTCGTCTCGCCAGCCATCTGCAGCGCCCACGATGCGGTCACGCCAACACCTCCAGGCACAGCGGGGCGCCCACGAGGCACAGCTTGTCGCCGAGCATGAACTCGATGTTGGCGCCCGCGCCCAGCGGGTGGTCCCCCAGCGTCGCGGCCACGCCCGATGCGAGGTCGAAGGTGATCAGACCGTGGTCGAAGTGGATGCGGGCGGGCACCCGGATCTCCGGTGCCAGCCACAGGGGGCCGCCATGGGGCAGGAAGAGGACCCATGCGTCCTGGGGGGTCGCGCGCACCAGGGCTCCGTGCACCGCACCCGCCGCTCCGGTGACCGGGACGACCTCCAGGGCCCACGTGGCGCCCAGCGCCAGATCGCCGGGCGCGTCCAAGGGCATGGGTTCTCCGGGCAGCAGGGCGTCTCCGTCCCAGAAGGTGCCGACCTTGGAGCCGAGGTCGGTCGCGACGAGCCGAGGCCGGCCCCCGAGGGTGTCCAGCGACAGCCGAACGTGCTCGCGCGAGAGGCGAGGCGCGGGCAGGGGGACGTCGGCGGCCGGAGAGCGACCGATCACCAGCTCGGCGCGCATGCGCACCGCGGTCACACGTCCCGAACCCCAGCCCAGGTCGACGCGGTCTCGCTCGAGGATCTTGCTCTGCAGCCAGCGACGTCGTTCGAGCAGGGCGGGGGGCAGCGCGGGCGCGGCCAGGCGCGAGGCCTGGGAGGCGAGCACGGGCAGGTTGCGGCCGTCGTGCTCGTCGAGCAGCGTGAGCGCGAAGCGTCGCTGACCGGCCGCGACCGCCTCGTCGAAGACCCTCAGCACCTCGCGCTCCCGCTTGCGGGCATCGTCGAGGCGCTCGAGCACCTCGAGCACCAGCTCGAGCCGCGCGATCTCACCGCCGCGTTCGTAGGCCGACGCCGCGCGGCGCAGCAGCCCGAGTTCCTCGTAGAGCTCGCCCGCTTTGGCGCAGTGCCCCGCGATCTCCAGCGCGCGCGCGGCCTCGAGCTGCAGGGCGCGGCGGCGAGCGGCGTCCGACTCGGAGACCTGTTCGTCGAGGAGGGCCTCGGCGAGCGCGAGGTGGAGGGTGCGACCCTGCGGACTGGACCCTCGGTTGCGCGCGCACCCTTCGCGCAGCACGTCGAGACGGTCGGCGGGATCGCGGAGGGTGCGAGCGTGCTCGATGCGCAGCAGCGCCGCCTGGGCGTACTCGCCGGCGTGCTCGAACACCCGCGCGGCCTCTTCGAGCTCTCCGGCCTCCTCCAGCGCCAGCGCGGCCCGGACCTCGGGGCGCAGCGCTGCACGTCGGGACAGGCGGATCCGTCCCGCTCCTTGTGGGGTGGGTCCGAGTCCGAGCAGGTCCTCGGGGTCGGCTAGCGGGTCGTGTCCTCGCGACAGGGGCCTCTTGCCTCCTCCCTCGACCTTAGCACCACGGCGTGCGAACGCGGTGCTACTCTCTGTCGCCGTGGCTTCGACCCTGCTGGAGCCCGTTGCGGCGGGCCAGACGCGATTCCGAATGCAAGGCCTCGCGCCGGATGCCCGCGGGATCGCGGTCGGACGCGAATTGTTGCTCGTGTTCTCGTCGCTCGACTGGATGGTGTCCTTCCTGGGCGCCTACAGCGACGAGGCGAGTCTCGACGAGCTGATCCCGACGATGACGCTCGAGCACGCCCGCCGCGAGGGGGGTGGGCACGCGATGATGCTGCGGTGTGCGTCGGCCGATGGATACGCCGTCGATCGCATCGCCCGGCTGTGCACGGCGACCCGCGGCGAGCTCTTCACCGGAGCGGGTGCGGTGTTCTTGCGCTGGCGCGGGCGCGATGCGCCGTTCGGCTACGACCTCGTCGCGCCGGTCGTGCCCGCGGGCGAGGACGTCATCGTCGTCGAGGTCACCCACCAGTCCAGCTATCAGACCCTCGATCGCATCGATCCCGTCGAGCTCATCCAGCGACTTCAGCTGCGTGCCCAACCGCAGCCGCTGGGCGGGGTCTCCAGCGACCCGGAGATGCTCGGGCTGCGCGAGATGGCGCTGGTGTTGGTCGCGGCGGGGTTGACCGATCGGGTGCTGCGGTACCTGTGGCAGTCGGAGGTCCCGATGGCCGGGTATCACGTCCACCTCGACGGCGATGCGCGTCCGAGCCTGCTGCTGCGCCTTCGCCAGCCTCCACCGCGAACCCTCGACGTCCTGTCGGGAATTCCGGGGGTGGAGCTGCTCGCGCCGGTCAGCTCGCGGGCGGCGGTGGAGATCGGCTACCGCCACCCGATCTCGCTGTCGTCGGCCCAGAGCTGCTTCCCGGGGGAGGAGATGTTCCTGTTCCGCGGTCGGGCAGGTCGGGTCGAGCGTCTCAGCGGTCCGCCGCGCTTCGTGGACGGGCGGCACCTGGTCGAGTCGACCGGCGTCAACGAGCTGCGCGAGGTCGGGCAGCTCCGCGACGCCGAGCTCGCCCCGCTGCGGGTCGAGCTGCAGATCCGCTCCACGACGACCCCGAAGGAGCCGCGCGGCACCCTCATCGCGTGGTCGCAGGTCGGGCTGCTGCGCAACCTGGTCTATCTGATCCCGCCCAGCGCGTTGGCGGCCTCACGCGTCATCCCGCTGGACGAGGGGGTCGTGGTCCTGACCGGGTCCTCGCTGGGGCCGCGCACGGCCGCGTCGGCGGCTGGGGTGGGGGCGGGCGTCATCGTACCTTTGGGGCAGCGGCTCGGAGAAGCGGCGCCGGGTGTGCTCCTTCCGGAGGGCTTCGAGCTGTGGCCCCGGGTCCGACCGACGCTGCTGCGGCAGCTGCTCGGCTTGGGTCCCGAAGACCACGCGTTGTTCCTGAGCCCCGAGCGCGCGCCGATCAGGGTGGGACCGCATCAGCTCCTGCCGCTCGATGCGGCGCTGGTGGGGCGGCTCTCCCTCGACGACGCGCAGATGGTCGATCCGTCGGCGCCTGCGCTCACGCCAGGGTCGATCCGCAACGAGAAGCTGGGACGATTCGCGCTGTGGGGGTTCGGCGGCGAGGCGCCGGTGATGGGATCCCCTGCGGGCGGTCGCGACGACGAGCGGGGTCCAGGGCAGTAGGTGGCGACGACCTTCGAACAGTTCCTGGGCGGCTTCGTGCTGCCCTTGCTCGGCGGTGGCTCGGTCTGCGTGGGTCCTCCGCTGCGGCAGCGCGACCACGAGGAGTGGGTGGGGGACGTCATGCGCGGCGGCACCCAGCTGGAGTATCTGCGGCAGCGGCGGGCGCAGGAGCTGACGCCGCACCCCACGCTGCCCGAGCCCGACGATGAAGAGCTCTCGCTGTGGATGGGCCTGCACAACACGCTGGCGTTCGACCATCCCGACCGCGCGCGGCTATGGAGTCGGGCCAGCGTCTGGCGCCGGGTCGAAGGCGCGACGCGAACCCTGCTGACGCTGCCCTTTCCCGCCTCGGTCGGGGCCTCGGTCGCGCGCCACGTGAGCGTGGGTGCGTTCATGCAGGCGCAGCGCACCGACGCGCTGCTCACCAACGCCACGGGCGAGCACCGGTTCGCGGGACAAGACCCACCCCGCCGTCGGTTCTTCGGCGGGCCGATCCCCGGCACCGTGCGCCGCGAGACCCGGCCGTGGCTCGGGCTCTCGCACGCGCCCGAAGCGGCCCGCCTCATCGACGATGCGCTGCGCGCGTCTCCGCTGACCTGCCTGCTCGAGCCCCGTCGCGCCCCGTCGGGGTGGTCGCCGCTGCTGGCCGTCGAGGCGCTGCAAGAGCGCGGCCTGGCCCGGGCGATCGTCTACCACTGGGCGCGCGGCAAGAAGTGGATCCAGGTCGGGGGCGCGGTGATGTCGGCGCTGCTGCCCTCGGTCGCGCCCAAACCCAAGGTTCCTCCCGTCGACCGCCCCGGCGGCATGCTCGCGCTCCCCGGTGCCGTGCCCGCCTCCGACCCCGCGTCGCTGTGCGCCCTGGTCGGCGCGCTGATCCACCTGCACTTCCTCAAAGTGCTGGAGTTCGACGCTCGCCTCGGGCTGGCCCTGGGAAGCCGTGATCCCGGAATCCTCGCGTTCTTGGCCCTGCCGCTGCTGCTGCCCACGCTCGGGCCCATCCTCGGCGCGCCGCTGTCGGGCACGAGCAACCGCACGACCGGTCTGGGGCTGCCGAGCTTCGAAGCGGGGGCCAGCCGCGTGTGGACCGAGTACCTCGATCACCTCGCGGAGCTGGTCCCAGCGGTCGCGATCGAGAATCTGCTGGCCGGGCTCGTACCCGCCATCGTAAAACGTGCGTGATGACGCAGCCGTCGACCGCGCCGCCCCCTCCCGGCAACGCGCCCGCGCCTTCGATCCCGGAGCTGGCGCGGCGGCTCCAAGATGGCGCCCGCCAGCTCGAGGCGCAGTTCTTGGGCAAGGAGGAGATCATCCGGCTGCTGTTCGTCAGCGCGCTGGCCGGTGAGCACCTCGTGATGGTGGGCCCGCCGGGGACCGCCAAGAGCGCGCTGCTGCGAGGCTTCGCCCAGGTGATCGAAGCCAAGTACTTCGACTACCTGCTCACGCGCTTCACCGAGCCCAACGAGATCTTCGGGCCGGTCGACATCCAGGCGTTTCGCCAGGGGCAGTACCGGCGTCGGACCGAGGGCATGCTGCCGCAGTCCGAGGTGGTCTTCCTCGACGAGATCTTCAAGGCGAACAGCGCGATCCTCAACAGCCTGCTGACGATCCTCAACGGGCGGCGGTTCACCCACGGCAACCAGTCGCAGCGGGTGCCGCTGATCTCGATGTTCGCCGCCAGCAACGAAGTGCCGACCGACGACGCTCTCTCGGCGCTCTTCGACCGGTTCTTGCTGCGCGTCCGGGTGGACTACCTCGACTCGTACCACTTCCGCGGTCTGCTTCAGAAGGGCATCGAGCTGGAGGCGCGAGGTATGGACCCCGACGCCAAGTCGCTCTCGCCGGTGGTCAGCGCCGCGGAGCTGCTGTCGCTGCAGCGCAACTTCGGCAAGCTGCTGGACTTCAACGAGGAGTTCCTCGCTACCTTCAAGGGGCTGGCGTTTCAGATCCGCTCCGAGGGCCTCGGGCTCTCGGACCGCCGCATCGTCAAGCTGCTCAAGCTCTTCGCCGCCTCCGCGGTGTTCGATGGTCGCGACACGGTCAACGACAGCGACTTCTTCGTCCTGCGTCACGTGTGGAACACGCCCGAGCAGCAGGAGATCCTCCAAGAGGTCGTCGGACCCGTGCTCGACCAGTGGTACGAGCGGCACCCCGACCAGGCGCGGATCGGGGCGACGCCCACCAACCTCTCGGACCTGCTCGAGGAACTCAAGGTCATCCGCGAGACGCTGACCAGCTCCGAGGTGCTCTCGGACATGCAGCTGTTCAGTCAGCTGCGCAACCTCGGTGACATCAAGGCGGCGCTCACCCGCATGCCCGACAACCCGACGGCCTCCCGGATGATCGCCGAGGTCGACAAGCTGCTGGAGACGATGTTCGCCTCCAGCCGCTTCGTGTAGCCCGATGGCTGGCGACCGCCCTCGCGTTCCGACCCCTGCGCCCAGTGGTGGACCAGCGGGCTCCACACCCGCGCCTGGGTTCGAGCGTCAGGTGGGAACGATGGCCATGTCCCAGCTCGAGGGCACCGGGGCGCTGGCGTTGATGCGGGCAGTGGCCTGGCACAACGCCCTGGCGCGGCTGGGGATCGCGGTGCCGCTGGTGGTGGTGCATGACCTCGGCTGCCTGATCGCCGGACTGGGCAAGCCCGCCGGGCAGGTCCGAGGGCTGGGCGACCCGGAGGTTTGCGAGGCGTGGCGGCGCCTGCTCGTCGAGCTCGGGGATTCCGAGCTGGTCCGCACGCAGGCCGGCTGGAAGCATCGGGACGCGATGGTGGGCGTCGTGCTCGCGCGGGTCTTCTCGACGATCATTCCGCAGCTCCCCGAGGACATCCGGGTGTTGCGGCCGACGATGATGCCCGTCGACGTGGTGCAGTACGCGCGCGTCGAGGCGACGTCGGCCTGGGGCCGCTACGATCAGAGCGAGGCGCAGGCCTGGCTGGCGACGATCACCGCCCACCGGCTGCTGCCAATCCTGGAGGTCGAGCAGGTGGACCTCGATGCGCTCCGGTTGCTGGGGCTCTTTCGGGGGGGCGACGCCCTGCCCGGGGTCGACCTGGCCGATCTGTACAACGTCATCATCTCGCCCTCGCTCGCCGACGTGGTCGACTTCTCGATGGAGCTGCTGCCCAGCATCCTCGAGGTGCGGCGCGACTCGGGGCAGCAGTCGTTCTCGATCGATGGCTACGCGTCGATCGAGCGGCGCGGCAACCTCGATGACCTGGTGCTCACGCAGCTGGCCTACGACGAAGACGTTTTCGAGCAGAAGCTGGCCGATGGCGAGCTGTTCTACTTCACGCACGAGAAGCAGCAGGACAGCGAGCGTCGGCGGCATCAAGTGCTCGTCGACGGGTCCGCCTCGATGCGCGGGGTCCGAGAAGTCTTCGCGCGCGGTCTCGCGCTCGCCCTGTGCAAGCGGCTGGCGATGCTCGGTGAAGACGTCACGCTGCGCTTCTTCGACTCGCGGCTGTACGAGGGCGTCAAGGTCAGCGGGACCGGAAGCGCCGAGGTCCCCTACGCGCTGCAGTTTCGGGCCGAGCGGGGGCGCAACTACGCGCGGGTCATCCGGCAGCTCAACAGCGAGCTCGCCACGCCGCGCCGCAAGGACGGCCAGTCGCTCGTCTACCTGCTCACCCACGGCGAGTGCCAGCTTCCTCCCGACGAGCTCGGGCTGCTGAGCAGCCGAGCGCCCGTGTACGGCGTGTTCATCCTACCCAGCGGCCCGCTCGAGCTGCCCTACCTCGACGTCCTGCACCGGGTGCACGTCATCGATGCCGACGCCATCTCGCACGGGCGGCGGGCCCACAAGGCCCGGCAGATCATCGCCCAGGTGCAGAGCGACCTCGACGCTGGTGGCCGCGGAGGTCGGCGCTCGTGATCGACACCGCCGTCTTGTGGGTCCGCGCCGAGGCCAACATTCGGGCCGGACGGCACGCGGACGCGCTGGTCCACCTGCGCCATCTGGTCGAGGTCGTCGATCGCATCGACTTCGAGTACGAAGAGTGGCTGCGCGCCATGGCCGAGAGCTTGCGCGCGCTGGCCCACTGGCGCGAGGCGGCCGCTTGTACGGCGTACCTGGGCGCCACCGAGATTCCCTCGCCCGAGGCGTTCTCGGCGGCGGTGGCCAAGGCCGAGTCTGGAGAGGAGGGGGCCTTGCGGGGCATGCGACTGCAGGGGATCTACCTCGCCCGCGCCGGGCACCATTCCGCCGCCGCGCAGTGGTTCTCCGCGGCCCGCATGCCCGTGCATCAGGCCATCTCGCTGGAGCGCGCCGGAGACGACGCCGCTGCCGCCGAGCTGTGGCAGCAGATCATGACCTCCGACGAGCTACGGGACCGCCGCTACGAGCTCGCGCTGGCGAAGATCAACTACGGGCTGTGTCTGCTCCGCATGCACAACGAACGCGCTCGGGCGGCGCTGGCGGAGGCGACCACGGCCGTCGAGGAGGTCGCCGACTGGTTCGAGACCGAGGGCCTGCGGGAGCGCGCCTTCGACTGCTATCAGCTGCTCGCGCGCATCGGATCCGAAGCCGGCGCGTTCGAGAACATCGCCGAGGGCTACCTCAACAGCGTCCGAATCCTCCGCAACGACGGGCTCAAGCTCGACGCGCTGCGGCTGTACGAAGCGCTGGTCACCCTCGCCCGTCGGGCCGGGGAGCACCACGCGGCCGCGGGCATCCTGCGCGAGGCCGCCGACTACTGCACGCGGGCCGCCTTGCCCTACGCCGACGACCTGCGCCTGCGCAGCGCCGAGGCGTGGGTGAAGACCGCCACCGAGGCCCTCGGAGCGGCCCACCCGCTGCAGATGGTCGAGAACGCGTACCTCGCCGCCGCCGAGGGCTTCGCGTCGGTTCGTGCCTACCGGCAGGTGGTCGACGTGTATGGACGCTTGGCCTCGCTCGAGCTGCCGACCAAGGCGCGCGAGCGGTACCGCCGCCTGCTCGATCGTCTGGGCAGCGAGCAACAGGATGCTCCGCGCCCGGTCCCCGTCCCGGAGTTTCTCAAGCAGCTGCCCGAGTACGAGGAGGTTTGGTACGTCGATCTCGCGGAGTGGGAACTCGACGGTGACCCCGGGCTCATCGCCTCCGGCGTGATGGCCGATCGGCGCTTTCCCGACTTCGTGCGCCGTCATGCCCTGCTGCTCGTCCTCGATCTCGAGCGCCGCGCGGGTCAGGCGCCCGCCGTCGACGTGATCCGACGGCTGGAGTCGATTCGGGCCTATCCGGTCATCGCCGCGCTCGAGCGGCTCTACCTCAGCCCCGATCCCAACATCCGGGAGGCGGTGGCGGCGGCGATGGGCAGCCTGCGGTTCAAGCGGTCCTTCACCCTGGTCGGCGAGGCGCTTCACGACGACGAATCGATCGTGCGCGAGGCGGCGGCGGCCTCGACCACCCGCCTCGTGTTCCCGCACGCGTTCGAGCCCCTGCGCAGGATTCACGCGATGCGAGACCTCCCCGACGCCGAGAAGGCTCGGACCGCAGCGGTGCGGGCGATCGGGAAGATCAACACCGCCCCGGCGCTGGAGTTCCTCTGCGATCGGCTGCGCGAGAACGACAAGGTGTTCGCCGAGCTGGCCCTGCATGCGCTGCGCGAGCTGACCAACTCCGAGCTGCTTCCGTACTTGCGGCACCAGGTCGAGCTGGTGCCGCCGGCGTATCGGGCGGTGCTCGAGGACACCGCCCGCCGGCTCGAGCGACGCATGCGATGACCTCAAGCCGCGGTCTGGGGCTCCGGCACGGTGCCGCCGCGTCGACGCAGCCCGATGAGCAGCAGCGCCGCCACGCCCACGACCAGCAGGACGTCGGCGATGTTGAAGGTCGGCCAGCGGCCGCCGCCGGGCAGCGTGACGGCGATGAAGTCGACGACGCCCGTGCCGCCGCCGGGAGCGGCCCGAAACGCGCGGTCGAAGCCGTTGCCCAGCGCGCCGGCCACGATGCTGCCCAGGGCGAGCGTGGTGAGGCGGTCGGGGCGCTGACGCCACACGTAGACGGCGACCGCGATCGAGATCACCGCCGCCAGCACGGCCATGACGGGCATCGCGTCGCCCAGCGAGCGGAACACGCTGAAGGCCGTGCCGCGGTTGTAGGCCAGCTGCAGCTGCAGCCACGGGGCGATCGCGTGGGGTCCGTCGGCCAGCGCATCGGTGGCCCAGGACTTGGTGCCCAGGTCACAACCCGCTCCGAGGCCTGCGGCGAGGACGAACACTCCGGCGGCGCGAAGCCGTGCTGCGATGGGCATGGCGCCGTCAACCGCGGCGCGACGGCCCGTATTCCCGCCTCAGCGTCCAGAGAACTCGGGCGTCTGCTTCGTCATCGCCGCGGTGATCGCCATGCCCAGATCTTGGGTGACCAGGTGGGCGGCGTTGTAGGTCGCGACGTACTCCAGCTCCCGCTCGATGGCGTGTCGCTGCGCTTCGTTCATCACGTGCTTGCTGCCGCGGACCGCCAGCGGGGCGTTGGCGGCGATCTCTTGGGCGAGGACCATGGCGGCCTCGTGCAGCGACTGCGGATCGGGCAGGACGCGACCGACCAGGCCGATGCGTTCGGCGTGGGCGGCGTCGAAGTCTCGGCCGGTGAAGACCAACTCTCGCGCGTGGCCGGGTCCAACGATGCGAGGCAGACGCTGCAGCGTACCGACGTCGGCGACCATGGCCAGCTTGGTCTCCCGCACGCCGAAGACGGCGTCGGCGCTCGCCAACCGGATGTCACAGGCCGTGATGAGGTCGAGGCCCGCGCCGAGGCAGTAGCCGTGGACGGCGGCGATGATGGGGACCGGGCAGCGCTCGAAGGCGGTGATCGCCGCCTGCATGGTTCGAATCATCGCGTGAAGTGCCGCTTGCCGCCCGCCGTCGGGGGGACCGCCAGCGGGGTCGATCGGCAGCTTCGACATCGTGTCGGGGATGTCGAGTCCGGCGGTGAAGGCTCGCCCCGCGCCCCGAACCACGGCCACGCGCACCTGGCTGTCTTCGGTCATCGCGCGCAGCTGCTCGGCGGCCTCGGACCAAAACGACCACCCGAGGGCGTTGAGCTTGGCGGGGTTGTCGAGAACGATCTGGGCGATGGGCCCGTCGGTGGTGATGCTCAGGAGCGACACTGGGCCCTAGGGTAGCGGAGGGCTGCTCAGCCCATCCACCACTGCACGCCGGTCAGGAGCATGTGCGTGAAGGGAAGCTCGCCGCGGAGGCTGCCGACCAGGCCCTGGTATCCGAACACGACGCCGAAGCCGTGGTGATAGCTGCGACGCTTGGGGCTCAGCAGGCCCAGCTGCAGCATGGCGCGGGGGCCGTGCGGCAGCAGGTTTTGGGTCTGCTCGAGCGTGAACGCCGAGTTGCCGTCTTGGGGCGCCACGATTGCGGCGTCGTCGGTCCGCTGGTTGACCACCCCGTACATGACGTCGTAGCCGACCCGAAGGTCGATCATGCCGCGCCCTTGCAGGGCTGTGCGGCCCAAGGTCAGCGTCGGTCCGGCTCCGACCAGGGCGTTCATCTCCGCGACCCGGTCGGACAGCAGGATGCGTCCACCCCAGGCCGAGGCGGTGAGCGCGTAGCCGAAGCGGTTCCAGGCCTGGCCCACGTCGACCTGCACACCGCCCATGCGACCGCCGATTTCCTTCTTGCCTCCGGCGTTGGCAAACAGGGCCCGGGCCCCGATGTGAAGCCGGCCCGGGTTGTCGGCGGGGCGGTACTCCGCGTCGTAGGCCGCCTCGAGGGCGGCCTCATAGGCGCCCGGATCGGCGACCACTGCGCGCGAGGTCGCGGCGGGTTTGGAGGTCTCGGAAGGCTCGCCGGCGAGGAGATCCGGGTCGATGGCCTCGTTTTTCTCCGAGTCGGTTGCGGGGCCGGTTGAGATGGGCGCCGACGCCACATTGGATCCCTCACGTGGACCGGGGTCGGCGGCAGGCGGGACCGGCTCGGCGGCGGCGTCATCGGAGGCCGCCGGGGGAGCGTCGGGGATCGTCGCCTCGCCAGACGCCGAACCCGTGGCGGGGGCGTCAGCCGAGGGGGCTTGTGCCGCAGGGGGGGCGTCTGGCTGCGCCCCAGACGGTGCCTCGGGGGCGGCGGACGGCGTTTCTGCGGCAACGGCCTCCCCTGGGTCCGCCGGGGCAGCCAGTGCCGAACCGGTGATGCAGAAAACGAGGCCTGCGCTGGAAAGCGCTGCCAGTGCAGTCCGGGTCGACACTGTCATCTTGCGTAGGCTAGCGCCAAGTGACCGGGAGAGCGAGCGCTCATCGAGAGAATGGGGCATCTCGCCCCTGCGAAAGAAGTGAAATCTAGCTCTAGGCACGGGGTTGACGATTTCTGAGCGTTTTCTATGTTCACGCGCGCACCGCCGCTCGGTCTGTTGCCGAGCGCGGACCGCCGTCTCTTCCCATTCTACGGAGAACATCATGCACGCTCTACGCAATCCCAGCCGGGCCATCGGTCTGTTTGCTGCGGGCTTCATGCTTCTCACGACGACCGCTTGCGGCCCGATCGTGTTCAGCGACGACGCTTCCCTCGCCATTGTGGGGTCTGCGCCGGAGCCGGAGCCTGAGCCCGTTGCCGAACCGGAACCCGAGAAGCGGGTCGAAGTCCGCGACAACAAGATCGTCATCAACGAGAAGGTCCAGTTCGAGCTCGACTCGCACAAGATCCGCGACGTCTCGCACGACCTTCTCAACGAGGTCGCCTCGGTCATCAAGGAGAACCCCCAGATCAAGAAGATCGAGATCCAGGGGCACGCTTCGGCCGAAGGCGGCGACGATCACAACATGAAGCTTTCGGATCGCCGCGCCAAGTCGGTGATGAAGTACCTCACCAGCAAAGGCGGCGTGGCGAAGGACCACTTCACCGCCAAGGGCTACGGTGAGACGCAACCGATCGCGAGCAACGACACCGAAGACGGGCGGGAGAAGAACCGCCGCGTCGAGTTCGTGATCACGGAGCAGGAAATCGTCCAGACCAAGGTCGAGGTCGATGAGTCCGGCAACGAGAAGGTCATCGAAGAGAAAAAGGTCGACGGTTGATCCCGCTGTACCGAAGGACTCATCAACATGCGTAAAACCATCTCTTCCGTGATCCTCGCAGCTGTCGCTCTTTCGACCGGCTGCTCCTTCATCGCCCGTGGCGAGGACCAGTACCGCACCGATACCCGTGCGCTGCTCGAGACTCGCAACGCCGACATCCGTTCTTGCTACGACCGAGAGCTCGCGAACAACCCCGGGCTCTCCGGGGACGTGGTCGTGAACTTCAACGTCGAGAAGAAGACCGGAATCATCAACAACGTGACCGCCGCCGAAGCCTCGACCGCTCCAGAGTCGGTTCAGACCTGTGTGGTCTCGGCACTCGAAGGTCTGCAGCTCACCCCCGAAGATCGTCGGGACGGCCAGGCCACGTTCACGTACACGTTCTCGGGTCCCCGCGCCGGCTGATCGTCGCAGGTTCTCGATCGAAAGCCCGGGCGCTCCCCACCGTACACGGTGGTCGGGCCCCCGGGTTTTCTCATGCGCGACGCTCGGCATTCGGAAGGTCCCACGGAGGCCCTGCCGGCAGAGTTCCAAGAAAAAGCGCCGCCGGGCCTGAAGAGGCCGGCGGCGCGTCACGGTGGAGGCGGCGGGCGCTCAGGCCTTCTCGAGGGCCTGCGCGAGGTCGGCCTTGAGATCGTCCACGTGCTCGATGCCCACGCTGAGCCGCACGAAGCCGTCGACGATGCCCAGCTTGGCCCGATTCTCGGCGGGGACCGAGGCGTGGGTCATGGTCGCCGGATGCTCGATGAGCGACTCCACGCCGCCGAGGCTCTCGGCCAGGGTGAAGATACGGACCGCGCTCAGGAAGCGGCTCGCTTCGTCCAGGCCGCCCTCGAGCACCGCGGAGATCATGCCGCCGGCCATCGACATCTGACGCTGTGCGAGCGCGTACTGCGGATGACTAGAGCGGCGACCAGTTTGATTCCGGGTGCTGAGGTGCGTCTGCGGCCGTTCCTGGGTAGGAGCGTGGCCGAAGTTGTGTCGGGCACACCACGAGCGCCGCGCGACACCGTCAGGTGCGGCCCCAGGCGTGCATCAGCGCATGGAATCAAACTGATCGCCGCTCTAGGCAGGCCAGGGTAGGTGACCGAGGCGATCTTGGGGTGAGTCTCGAGCCACTGGGCGGCGAAGCACAGGCCGTGCGTACCGCCTCCAGGGAGGCCAGGGCGCGTTCGAGGGCGAACCGGGTGGGTTCTGGGTGCGGCTGTACTCGAAGCCCGTGTGCTCGCCAGGAGAGGGCTGGGCGTAGGTCGAGGTTTGAAACACGGGCACGGACACGGCGCCGGTGACCGACTCGGGCCGTTGGCCCCCGTGAATCGCCTTGGTGGCGAGGCCAGGCGCCTGGCCGGTGGCCTGTTGATGGTGGGCGAGGTGGTCGCTATCGGGGGTCAGTTTGGCCATCGGCTCAGCCCTTCTGGTTGGCGAGGTAGTCGATCAGATCGATCTTGGTGAGCACACCCATGAGCCGGTTGCCGTCGGTGACGAGCACGGCCTTCGCGTCGCTGAAGATGTTCTTGAGCAGGGCGATGCGGGTGTGTGGGGAGACCGTGGCGTAGTTGCCGTCGGCCAGCTCGGTCAGCGGCGTGTCCAGCGAGCCGTCGCTCTCGACCAGGACGTTGAGCAGGTCGAGCTCGGCGACCATGCCGCAGTGCCGCCCCTTGTCGTCGAGAATGGGCAGCTGGCTGATGCCGTGCCGCTTCATGACGCCGATCGCGTCGCGCACGGTGGACGTCGAGGGCGCGGTGATGACGTCCCCGCCGCGGGCCTTGAGCAGGTGGGCCACGGTGCCCTCGACGTCGTCTTGGTCGAGGAATCCGTTGGAGCGCATCCAGTCGTCGTTGAAGATCTTGCTCAGGTACTTCTGCGCGCTGTCGGGCAGCAGCACGAGGATCTTCTTGGGCTCCTTGAGCGTGCGCGCGTACTTGATGGCGCCCACGACGGCGGCCCCGCAGGACCCTCCGCAGAAGATGCCCTCTCGGCGGACCAGCTCGCGGTTCATCAAGAAGCACTCCTTGTCGTCGACCTGGACCACGTCATCGAGGATGTCGAGGTTCATGGTCGAGGGCAGGAAGTCCTCGCCGATACCCTCGACGTAGTACGAGAACGCCTTGGTCAGGCGACCGGTCTTGACGTACTCGTAGTACAGCGAGCCGATCGGGTCGACGCCGACGAGCTGGACGTCGGGGTTCTTCTCCTTGAAGTAGCGACCGCATCCGCTGAGCGTGCCGCCGGTGCCCATCCCGGACACGAACACGTCGAAGTCGCCTTGGGTCTGCTCCCAGATCTCCGGCGCGGTGCTCAGGAAGTGCGCCTCGGGGTTGGCGGGGTTGTGATACTGGTTGGCGTAGAAGGCCCCTGGGGTCTCCTTGACGACGCGGCGCGCGGTCGAGTAGTAGCTGCGCGGGTCGCTGGGCTCGACGGCCGTGGGGCAGATGATCACCTTGGCGCCATAGGCCCGCAGGGCGTCGACCTTCTCGGAGGACATCTTGTCGGGCATGACGAAGATGCACTTGTAGCCGCGGATGGCGGCGACCATGGCCAGGCCGGCGCCGGTGTTGCCCGAGGTCGCTTCGACGATGGTGCCGCCGGGGCCGAGCATGCCGCGCTCTTCGGCGTCACGGATCAAGTTGAGCCCGACGCGGTCCTTCATCGATCCGGCCGGGTTCATGTACTCGACCTTCACGTAGATCTCGGAGGAGACGTCCTCCGCGACGCGGTTGAGGCGGACGATCGGTGTGCCGCCGATCGCCTTGGTCATGTCGGCGACGGCGCCCTTCATCAGTTTCTCGGTCATGGGATGCGGTCCTCGGCGGCAGGAGTACCAAGGGCCGCGGGCGCGGTGCATCCAGCGGGGGCGCGATGGCGCCGGGAAACCTCACGTGCCCCCCGAGCCCGGCGGGCAGGCCGAAGCGCCGCGTCGTCAGTCGTCGATGTCTGCGCGCTCGGCTCGGCGGGCGGCGGCACGCTTGCCGTCACCGAAGTACCAGCCCAAGCCGAAGGTGAACATGGCGCGCCAGCGCCGTCGATCGATGTCGAAGTGCTGGACGCGGCCGTTGATGCCCGCGATGCGAAGGATGATGGAGAGCTGGCCCGCGCCGGGGGCCGACGCGCGACGCTGATGGACGCGGGTGGTGAAGGAGAGCTCGCCACCCACGTGATGGGCGTTGCGGATGATCGGCTGGCCCAACCCGCCGCGAATGTCGGAGACGGCGTCCTTGTTCTGGACCGGGGCCCCGAGGAAACCGTACCCCACCGCCACGCCGACCAGTCGCCCTTGGTAGCCCGAGAAGAGCTGCGGATGGACGACCACGGGCATGGCCTCCAGGGTGTTGCCCGGGTTGCCGCCGATGGCCAGGCTGGGGCGGATCATGATGTAGCGGCCGATTCGACCCTGATAGGCGAAGTCGAGCTGCAGGGGGATGAAGTGGAAGCGCTCGACCTTCTCGGTCTCCTCGTCGATCGCCGCCGACAGGCGCATGTAGTCCAGCTGCAGGCCCATGCGGAAGCGGTGCTTGCGGGGGACCGAGCGCGCGCGCGGATCGATGAAGCTCTCGGCCTCCGCGTCGTTCGGGTCGCTGGGGTCGCCGGCGTCGGGGGATTGGCCGGAGGGTTCGGCGCGGGCCGGCGTCGCGCACACGAGGCCACCCAGGGCGAGTGCGACGGCGGTCGCGGCGAGGCTCGGAAACCGCACTTGCATGACCATTGTCGCCCTCTTGGGGAAAGTCAAATCTCGCGGGCCCGCTGGCGCTGGGCTCCGGCGACCCGGCGTACGCGCAGGAGACGAGGTCTTGGCGCAGTTGGCGCTCGGACCTCGGGTCAGTCCGGGTGCGCCGTCAGCCAGGCCTGCGCCCGAATGTGCAGGGGATCGGTCGCATCGGTCTGCGAGAGCACGGTGCGCGCCCGCTGCTGGGCTTCATCGCGCCGTCCGCTCTCCCAGGAGATCGACGCGAGCTGCAGCCGCAGGTCGTGGCGAAGCGACGCGGCGTCGGAGACCGTCTCCGAGAGCGCGATCGCGGCCTGAAACAGCTGCTGCGCCTGGGCGGTGTCGCCCCGGGTCAGGGCGCACGCACCTCGTCCGGCGTGGGCCCGTGCGAGGACCCGGGTCTCGCCCAGGGTCTCCTCGGCGAGCGCTGCGATGGCGTCCAGGTCCGCGCAGGGACGCTGCGGATCGCCCAGCGTGCGCTGGCTGTTCGCCAGCTCGATCCGCGCGAGCAAGGTGTCCTCGCCCCGCTCGCCGCGCGCGGCCGTCAGGATCTGGACCGCCCGCTGCCGCAGCTCGAGCGCCTGCTGGGGTGAGCCTTCTGCGTCGAGGATGAACGCGAGGTTCATCGCCACCAGGGCGCGGTCGGGGTGCTCGTCGCCAAAGAAGCGCACGATCAGGCGATCGGCGGCCTCGTACTGGGTCCGGGCCTCGTCGTGGTCGCGGAGACGATCGGCGACCATGCCCAGGTTGATCCGCGACCCGATGTGGTTGGGATGCTCCGCACCCACCAGGGCGGTCCGCTCCCGGAGCTCTCGCTCGAAGAGGGCCTTGGCGTCTTGGAACTGCCCCGCGTCGACGAGGGCGAGCCCGACGTTGCTCAGGGCGTTGAGCGAGTGCCCGGTGGGGTGGCCGTCGAGTCGCTCCAGCGTCTCCACCGCCTCGCGGCCGGTCTGCAGGGCGCGCTCGGTGTTGCCGCGGGCACCCTCGAAGCCGCTGACGCTGATCAGGATCGCCGCCCGCTGTCGCTCGCGGACTTCCCCGTCGAGTCGGTCGGCGGCCTCCAGCGCGCGTTCGTACTGCGCGGCAGCGAGCTCCCACCGACCCGCCATGTCCCAGGCGATCGCCAGCACCAGCTCGGCTTTGACGGCCAGGACGGCCGGGACGCCGTCGTGCCGCGCTTCGACGACGGCGATCTGGGCCCAGGCCAGGCCGACCTCGGAGCGACCCAGCTCGTCGGCCAGCAGCTGCGCGAGCGAGGAGGAGGCCAGCGCTGCGAAGCGGGCGTGCCCTGCTCGTCGCGCCAGCTGATACGCGGCGACCAGCGCGGGCTCCATGGTCGTGCGGTCTCGTGCGAACAACACGTTGGCCTCCGTGAAGGCCAGCTCCGCTTGCAGCGGCAGGTGTTCGAGGCGTGCGATCGGCCCGCGGAGCGCCTCGAGCCTCGGTTCGAGTTCGTCGGGGTCGACGCCGCTCTCCGCGTCGTTGTCGATCTCGCGCATGCGCTGCCGAAGCTGCGCCACCTGAGGCTGCAGGGCGAACAGCGGGGGGGAGGGGGCAGCGAGGACGAACGCCGTGTGTTGGCACTCCTTGGGGGAGGTCCAGGCCGTCACCCGCTCCAGTCCCGTACGGGCGTGCTCGCCAGAGGCGCGCCTCAGCGAGCTCAACGTGGCGTTGGCATCCCGACGGACCTCGTCGAGACACCGCCGCGAGCGGTGCGTGATCTCTTGGGTTGTGTCCTCGCGGGACATGCATACGGTGCGCCACGTGTCCACCCACTCGCGCTCGAATGCGTCGACCGAGCGCTGCGTCGCCGGCCACCGACGCGCGGCATCGTCGTCCTGCGCGAACACCTCGGCCAGCGCGGATCGAGCCTCGGTAGACCAGGTCGGCAGCGGGGTGGGGGCGGAGGCGCAGGGGTCCTCGCCCTCGCGCGTGGCGATCGCGGACGCGATGCCCAGGCCGGCGAGCACCGAGCCGGCAGCCCACAGACCCCGACGTCCTCCCGACCGGGTGCGCTGCAGACGATCCAGCAGCGCATGCATCGTCTCGAAGCGATCGGAGGGATGAGACGCGAGGCCGCGAAGCAACGCGGCCATGAGGGCTCTGGGGACCCGCCGGTTCGTCGGCTTCGGCGGCTTCTTCTCCACCGCGAGCTGCAGCGAGGTCTTGGGGTAGGGGCGCTGCCCGAACAACGCTTCGTACAGCGCCACGCAGAAGGAGAACTGGTCGGAGCGGGCATCGGCGGGCAGCCCGAGCAGCTGCTCGGGCGCCATGTATGCCGGGGTGCCCACCGGCGCGCTGGTGCTGAACAGGCCCTCGAGCGTCGCGTCGGTCTCGTCGGTGTGGGGCCCGGAATCCGCCAGGAGCGCGATGCCGAAGTCGGTGACCTGGCAGCGACCGTCGGGACCGATCAACACGTTCGCGGGCTTGAAGTCGCGGTGCACCAGACCCGCAGCGTGTGCGAACGCGATCCCGCGGCCGGCGTCGATGTAGACCCCGACGATGTCCTTCCAGGTGTGCTCTGCGCGCTGCCACGCCTCCAGCGAGCCGCCGCGGACCAGATCGGCGACGAGGAAGACACCCGCCTCCCACGTCCCGACGTCGTGCACCGCCACCACGTTGGGGTGCGCGAGCTTGGCCATCGCCTGGGCCTCCTGCATCAGCTGCTGCCGCCCCGTCGACGACTTGCAGCGGTGGGTCTTGAGGGCGACGAGCCGGCCGAGCTTGCGGTCCTCGGCCTCGTACACCACCCCCATGCCGCCGCGACCGAGCTCGGAGACGATCACGTAGCGGTCGTCGCCCAGCACATCTCCGGCCTGGAGCGCGCGGTCGTCGGCTGCCGGGGCGGGCGCGCGCGCAAGCTCGGCGAGCCACGTCGAGACATTGCTGGCCTGGTGGAGATCGTCGTCCATCGCTCCTCGCCCCCAAGGATACCGGTCGATCGGGCGCCTGTTACACTCCCCGCGTGCACGAGCAACGGTTTGGCAGACGCATCGCCCCCCCACCGGCCCGAGGGCATCGAGTTCTGCGCGCGGGCTGGGTCGCCTGCGCAGCAGCGCTGACGATCGTCGGCTGCTTCAACCCCGAGGATCCGGCCGGCGCCACCGATGGTGGCGAGGCCTCTTCCACGGCGACCACGTCATCGGGGCCCACCGTGGGGCCCACCTCGGATGCGACGACGGGGACGAGCACGAGCCTGACGAGCACCTCGCCGACCACCGCAGCCGACGACACCACCGACGGCAGCGAGACGACCCTCGGGGGCGAGACGACCCAGACGAGTCCGACCACGACCGGGAACGACACCGGGACCGACACCGAGATCGACGCGTGCGGCCCCGACGAGCGATGCGTGCCCGACGTCCCCGCCGGGTGGTCGGGTCCGGTGGTCCTCGCCGACGCGGGGTGTCCCGCCGCGTATCCCGAAGCCGGCCTGGCGCTCAACGCATCGCTGCAGCCGGGGGTCTACACCTGCGGATGCAACTGCGGGGTGCAGTCGGTGTCCTGCGGCCTGTACCTCGAGAACGAAGGCATCCCCTTCGCACCGGCCCAGAGCTGCCAGTCGCCGCCCTTCGACGACGAGTGCCTCTCGGCGGTGGCCGATGCGACCTGCTCGCAGACGCTCACCGAGGTGCCGGCGACGCCCAGCTGGTCCGAGGAGCAGACCGCCTGTGGTGGCGCGACCGCTGGGGAGGCCTGCGGTGAGGCGGGCAGCTGCTATGCCGCGGATGCGGGCGGGCTGTGCATCGCTCAGGACGGGGAGCACGCGTGTCCGGCGGGCTTTGGCGAGCCATCCATCTACTATCAGGGCTTCACTGACACGCGCTCCTGCTCGGCGTGCACCTGCTCCCCCCAAGGTCAGGCGTGCTCGATCAGCGCCGAGATCTGCAGCGTCGGCTTCGAGCAGATCACGCTGCAGTCCGGTGGATCCTGCTATGCACTCAACTCCGGTGACGGTGACGGCGTGTCCTTCCTGGGATCCAACGTGTCCAACCAGGGCTCGTGCATGGCCGGGGCCGGGGCCGGCCAGGAGCAGGGAGACATCGCGGAGACCGGACCGGTCACCGTGTGCTGCCTGGAGTGAGGTCGCTTCGCCCTCAGGTCTCGCTGGGCCGGGCGACGGTGTCGCGGAGCTGCTTGGCCCAGCCATCGAGGTTTTGCAGGGTCGACTGCAGCAGGTCGCGGGATTCGATGGTCTCGCGAAGGGTGTCCTGCAGCCGCGCTCGCGCCCGACGCAGGCGGCTCTTCGCGGTGCCCAGGGGAATGTCGAGCGCGGCGGCGATCTCGACCATCGTCATGTCCTCCCAATAGTGCCACTCCAGCAGGATCTGGAACTCCAGCGGGATGCGGCGCAGGGCGATGAGCAGCGCGCGTTCGTGCTGTCGGCGCGCGGCGACGGAGCTCGGGGAGGCACCCATGTCGGCGACGGAGACGTCGTCGAAGTCGAACCGCTGCTCGTCGCGCTGGCGCTCTTTGTAGAAGCGGAACAGCTCCGACCTCGCGATGCTGAACAGGTAGGTCCGAAAGCTCGCCTCGCCGCGGAACTGCTCGGGCGTCTTGAGTAGGGCGGTCATCGTCCGCTGGATCATCTCCTCGGCTGCGTCGTCGACCTTGTTGCGGAAGAATCGCCACAGCAGGTCGAAGTAGCGTCGCAGCAGGGTATCGGCGGCGCGCACGTCCCCGGCCCGCCAGGCCTCGATCAGCGTCGCGTCGTCGGCATTCACCGCGTGGATGCTACCTCGGCACCCTCGCCCAGGGCACGCTCGAACTGCGCGAACGCCCGCGCGAAGATCCACCGAGTCTGGCGGCTCGCGCACGGTTTCGACCTGCGCGCGGAGTCGCACCGGCGGTGGTTCGACCAGCGCGCCGAGCACCTCGGGGACCCCGCCGGCGTTGCGCAGCTGGGTGTCCAGTCCTGGTTCCGAGCCGGTCATCGGGGCTGAGAACCTTCGCAGGCTCCACAGCCGCCGCGGTCCAGCGCGGGACGGTCACGCGGAGAAGTGGCGAGCCCGGAAGTCGACCAAGGACAGGCCGAAGCACGCGGTGTCGCGGCGCCCCTGCGAGGCGAGGTCGTACTCGCCCCGCAACACGCCCTCGTGCAGCAGGCCCGCCTTGTGGGCACACCGAGCGCTGGCGGTGTTCTCGGTGTTGCAGCGCCACGTCAGGCGCATGAAGCCCCAGTCGTCGAACCCCCAGCGCAGCTGCTCGCCGAGCACCGCGGCCCCCAGACCGAGCCCAGCCCGGTCGGCGCGGATCCACATCCCGATCTCGGCCTGCTTGGCGGGCTCGAACGCCTCGCCGCCCATGTGGAACGCCGTCGAGCCCAACACGGTGCGCTCGTCCGCCGACCACACGCCGAGATCGAAGTCCTCACGTAGCAGGTAGCGACCCCGCGAGGCCCGGACGTAGCCTTGGGCGTCATAGGGGGAGACGTACTGCCGAATCCACGGCATGTCCTTCAAGTGCGCCCGAGATGCGTTCACGGCCTCCCACAAGGCCGGACCGTCGTCCTCGCTCCACGCCCGAATGACGAAGTCCTCGGTCTGCGTGCGCTCGGGCGGAAACATCGTCATCGCCGGCGCAGTGTAGCGTCCCGCTGGCGAGCAGGGGTCGGTAACAGGTCGACGCCCGGTGGTACTGCCCCCTCATGCGCGTTCCGAGCATCTTCGCCATGGCCCTGCTGTTCACCGCCTGCACCCAGGCCGACACCGACGGGGTCGAACACGCAGGCGGGGCGCTGCACAAGGTCCGCGCGCCGGCGAAGCCATCCGCGGCGGTACGTCCCGCCACGCGGCCTGCGGATGCCAAGAACCTGGACCGGGCGTTCGACATCGAGGAGTCCAAGCCCGCGGACACCAAGACCCTGGACCGAGCGTTCGACATCGAGGAGTCCAAGCCCGCGGACACCAAGCACCTGGATCGGGCGTTCGACATCGAAGAGTCCAAGCCGCTCGAGCTCGATCGAATGAAGACCCGGCCCAAGGGCGCCACGCCGGGCGCCGAGCCGATGCCGTCCAAGACGCCGACGCGATGACCGCATCAGGGCGCGCGGCCGGCCTGGACGGCCAGCGCGAAACCGGTCATGTCGCTGTACGTGTACGGATTCGTCAGGCCCGTGAAGGTCTCGAAGCTGCCGTCGGTGGTGTCCACGCGCCACGCTTGGGTTCCTAGGGACACCGCCCAGATGTTGCCATCGAAGTCGATGCTCACGCCCTTGGCGTAGCCGGGCAGCTCGAACTCGTGTTCGATCGCCATGGTGTCGACGTCGACACCGAGCAGTCGGTTGTTGGACGCGCCCACCCACAAGGTGTCGTTGGCGTCGACCATGCAGCCTCCACCCATGGTCGCGAAGCTGGACGTGTCCCAGGTCTCGGTGCCGGGGTTGAAGCGCGCCAGCTGGTTCTGGCACGTCCAGGGGCGGCCTTGGGTGTCCAGGGCGATGCCGTAGCCCGATGGGGCCGGCCACTGCTGCAGGCTCATGTCGTCCAGGTCGACCTTGAACAGCATCGTGCCCGACAGCATGCTGCCCCAGAAGTTGCCCTCGTCGTCGACGGCACCGCCGTACATGCCGTAGGTGTTTGCGGTCTGCGTCGTGGGCACGGTGGCTTCGAGCGCCCCGGTCTCTCCATCGAGCAGCAGGATCTCGATGTTCGAGGTCGAGGTCGCGGCGCCGGCCGTCCACAGCTTGGTGTTCTCGTAGCGGCACGTCTGCTCGGAGTACTCGCCCTCGGTCCAGGCCACCGGGCGCTGCGTCGAGTAGTCGAACGGGGTGTGCCAGCCCATGCACCCGTCGGGCCACGCCTTGACGTCGTCGGC
Source organism: uncultured bacterium (assembly GCA_963761755.1). Lineage (GTDB taxonomy): Bacteria > Myxococcota_A > Polyangia > Nannocystales > Nannocystaceae > CAJXVA01. Next base: position 367,336 of record CAVXIC010000007.1, on the reverse strand, counting down.
ACCGCTCGAGGTGTTCAGCGGATCGATGCAGTCCGCCATGCGGGCGCGAAACAGGGTGATGCCGCCGGTCCGGTTGGCCACCGCGACGTCGCCGTTGAGGTTGACCGAGGTCCGCGAGGGGCTGCCAGCGGTGTCCGGGCGGGTTTGGTAGCGCGCCTCCTCGGCCAGCGTCCTGGTGTTGATCTTCGAGAGGGTGCCTTCGGGCGAGTTGGAGACCCAGATGTACGAGAAGTCGTCGCCCAGCGCGGGGATGTCGCCGCAGTTCACGACGTCCGCGGTGCTGGAGTCGTCGCTCGACCCGCTGCTGGTGCTGGTCGACCCGCTGCTGGAGCTGTCGGTGTCGTTGGTGCTCGCCGAGGACGATGTGCCCGACGCCGTGCTCGGCGAGGTGGTGTCGGTGGACGGTGGGTTGCCACCGGTGCTGCCCGAGCCGCCTTCGCTGCCGCTTCCCGCGGGGGGCCCGCTGTCGCACGCGACGGCCAACAGGATGGATGCGGCCGCGGTGGCGAGAGCCGAGCGATTCGGTCGAGGCATGGCGCGAAGTGTAGGGGATGCTCGATCGCGGTCAAGCGTCGGGATCCAGCGTCGATCGAGCGGTGCCGGCTGCTTGGCCGGGCCAGCGCACGCCTCGGCGGTCGAGCGCGTCGGGCCCTCAGTCGAAGAGCGTGACCTGCAGCCCGGCGACGGCGGCGAAGCTGGTGTTCAAGAACTGCAGCACGCCGTCGGCTGCGGGGGCGAGCTGGCGGGTGAGGTAGTGCTCGTAATCGAGGCGGCCGTGCGGCAGCGCGACGGGCTCGGCGCCGCGGTGGGTGATGACGTAGCGGACCTCGCGAACCGGCCGGCCGAGCTTGCGGGCGGCCTGGATGTGCGGCGGGACGTTGTGCGCGTAGTCGTCGAGCCGACGGCGGATCCGCTTGCGATAGACGAGCTCGTCGTCGCGCTCGCCGGCGCGGACGGATCGGGCCACGTCGGCCATCCAGGCGCGCCACGGCTGCTCGGTGAACACGCGGGTCAGCAGCTCGCGCTGGAATCGCCGGGCGAGGGGCGTCCAGTCGGTGCGCACGGCTTCGAGGCCCTTGATCACCAGTTCGTCCGTGGGGCCGGTCATCCCCGCGTAGCGCTTCTTGCTGCCCTTGTCCGAGCCGCGCATCGTCGGCATCAAGAACCGCCGGTAGTGGGTCTCGAACTCGAGCTCCAGGTGACTGTCGATGCCCTCGGTGGAGGCCAGGTGCGCAGTCCAGTACGCGTTGAGGTCCGCGGCAAGCCGGGTTCCGACAGCGGCGCATCCGGCCGGGGTCTGCGGCCCCAGATGCACGAAGAGCGAGTCGGTGTCGCCGTAGATCACCTGCAGGCCCTGCGCTTCGATCAACGCGCGGCTGCGCTGGATGATCTCGTGGCCGCGCAGGGTGATCGAGCTGGCGAGCTGGGGGTTGAAGAACCGGCACCCGCCGCTGCCCAGGACGCCGTACAGCGAGTTCATCAGGATCTTGATCGCCCTCGAGCGCGCGGCATCGCCCCGCCGCTTGGCCCCCTCGCGCGCGGCCCAGAGCCCCTCGACGATCCCCGGCAGAATGTGGCCCGTCCGGGCGAAGCTCGCCCCCTCGAAGCCGGGGATCGGGTCCTCTCCGGGCACCGCGAGCCCGAGCGGATCGATGGCGAAGGTGCGGATGATGCTCGGGTACAGGCTCTTGAAGTCCAAGACCAAGACGTTGTCGTAGAGCCCGGGCACGGAGTCCATCACCCAGCCTCCGGGGCTCGGGGTCACCTCGCCGGCGTCGCCGACGTCGGGCGCGACGTAGCCGCGCCGATGCAGTCGCGGCAGGTAGAGATTGTCCAGGGCGGCCACCGATCCCCCCTGACGGTCCATCGGCAGCCCGGTCAGCGCCTGGCGCTGGGTCGCAAATCCGACCAGGTCTGCCGTCTCGAAGATGTCCAGCACCAGGCGTGCGTCCTGCAGGTTGTAGGCCGCGAGGCCGGGTTTGTCGTGCGCGTGCAGCCGCTGAATCTCCGCCACCGGGTCGCCGCCGTGCTCGATCTGCTTCCCGCGTCCGAGCAGCATCTGGGCGACGTCCTCGAGCCGGAAGCTCTCGAAGGAGAAGGTCGCCGCGCGCAGGGTGGCGATGCCGTCGAGCACGACGCGGCCCGGGACGCGCGCGATGTGGGGTTGGCCATCGCGACGCGGTCGCAGCACGCTCGCCTGTTCGCGACCTCGGCCCAACGCGAAGGGCACGCCGAGCGCCTTGGCCTTGTGCTCGAGGTAGGCCAGGTCGAACTCGACGACGTTCCACCCGGCGAGGATGTCCGGATCTGCGGTCGCGACGTGGTCCAAGAAGCACTGCAGCAGCGTCGCCTCGTCGGGGACCTGTGCGTAGGTCTCGGCCGCCGCCTCCGTCTGGCCGGTGATCCAGACCCGGTCACCCCCGTGTCCGGCGACGGCGATCGACAGCAGGGGCCCGTCGAAGCCCGAGGTCTCGATGTCGAAGGACAGCAGCGACAGGGGCGCGTCGAACTCGACCGCCTCGACCCTGGGGTTGCGGACCTCGCCGAAGCCGTCACGCGCGATGAAGGTCCCGCGCAGGGCGAAGGATCCGGTCACGAAGCGCTCCATCAAGAAGCGGTCGTGCGGCTTGATCTCCCCCTCGAACGTCGTGCCGCCCTCGGATCGGATCCGTCGCCGCTCGGCCTGCAGCGATCGCTGACGCTCGAAGTAGACCGCGTCGACCGGGACGCCGCCGAGGGTGGCGAGCTGCACCGGCCGGCGACGCCCGTCCTGCGTCGGGGTCGCGCGGGCCACGAACATCACCGCCTCCTGACCGGTGAGCACGGCCTTGACCGGGCCGTCGGCACCGGCGCCCCAAAACGTCAGCGACAGGCCGCCTGGGCGATCGAGCCACGTCCGGGTCAGCAGGACCGCCGGGACCGTCTGCACCGTCTTCATCGTGGGGTGGGGGGGCGGCATCCCGAGCGCATGCTACCCGCTGGCGCGCGGTCGTCTGCGGCCTTCTGAGGGGACCGACGCAGGTTTGCGAACGCACCTGTCGGTCTTGCGGCGTCGCGTCACCGGACCCACACGTCCACCAGCGTGCACCCCAGATACGCCAGCGAGATGTACCCGTTGACGTCGAAGAACGCCTTGCCCAGCTTCGACAGATCGCCGGGCCGGACGAGCCAGTGCTCGACCGCGAGCAGCCCACCGATGAGCAGGACGCCCAGCGCGTGCGGCCAGCCCAAGCCGGCGCTCAGATGCAGGCCGACGAGCATGCCGACGGTCACGACGTGCAGCCCGGCGGAGATCCACAGGGCGCCGACGACCCCGAACCGGGCGGGAATGGAGTGCAGGCCGACCTTCTTGTCGAACTCCATGTCGCCCAGGCTGTACAGCACGTCGAAGCCGGCGACCCAGCTGGCCACCGCGACCATCAACAGCCCCGGCGTCGCCCAGCCCTGCAGCGACCCCGTCACGGCGACCCAGGCCCCCGCGGGCGCGAGCGCGAGCGCGATGCCCAGGACGAGGTGGCTCGACCATGAGAAGCGCTTGAACAGGCTGTAGCCGCCGATCACCACCAGACACACCGGCGAGAGCATCAGCGCCAAGCGCCCGAGCATGGCCGAGCTCAGCATGAACACGCCGGCGGAGCCCAGGGTCAGCGCCCACGCCGTCGGCACGCCGATCACCCCGGCGGGAATCTCCCGATCGGCGGTGCGGGGATTCATCGCGTCCCATCGGCGGTCGACGATCCGGTTGAAGCCCATCGCGGCCGTGCGCGCTCCGGTGAACGCCAGCAGGATCCACAGCAGCCGCGCCCAGGTCATGCCCTCGCCGCCGTGGTCGAGCGACCACACGTGCGCGAGCGCGGCGGAGGCCAGCGCGAAGGGTAGGCCGAAGACCGTGTGGGACAGTCGCACCATCCGCCCGAAGGCGGCGAGGGTGGACCACAGGGAGCGGGGCGAGGCGGTCATGCGCTGAGGCGGTCGTACTGCATGTTGCGGCGGCTGGGCGTGAAGCCGGCGTGCCGGATGTGGTGCTCGATCTGCTCGGCGGTGAGCATGAAGTGCGCGCCCGCCTGCGACACGACGTTCTCTTCGATCATCACCGACCCGAAGTCGTTGGCGCCAAAGCGCAGCGCGACCTCGCCGATCTCGGGGCCCAGGGTGGGCCAGCTGACCTGGATGTTGGGGATGTTGTCCAGGTACAGCCGCGCCAGCGCCTGCATGCGGAGGTATCGCCACGCCGAGGTGTCGTCGCGCAGCCGCAGGCTCGTGCCGGCCGCCTGGAAGGGCCAGACGATGAACGCGGTGAACCGACCCTCGGGCAGCGCGCCACCGGCTCCGCGCGAGAGCGCCAGGTCCTGCGTCTCGCGCAGGCGGTCCAGGTGCACCAGCGCGTGCTCGGCCGTCTCTTGGAAGCCGAACACCATCGTGCACGTGGTCTTCAGGCCCAGCTCATGGGCGATCTTCATGACCTCGATCCACTCGTCGGTGCTGTTCTTGAACGGCGAGATCCGGTTGCGGATGTCGTCGTGCAGCATCTCCGCCCCGCCGCCGGGCAGCGAGTCCAGCCCCGCCGCGTGCAGCCGCTGCAGCACCGTGCGCACCGGCAGGTCCTCCAGGTGCGCGATGTGGATGATCTCCGTGGGCGATAGCGCATGCATGCGCAGGCTGAAGTTGGCCTTGGCCCACCGGAAGAAGTCCTCGTACCACTCGATGCGCAGGTCCGGGTTGAGGCCCCCCTGCAGGAGAATCTGCACCCCGCCGAGCGCTTCGGTCTCGCGGAACTTCTGCGCGAGCACCTCGCGGCTGTGCACGTAGCCGCCCTCCTTGCCCGGGGGGCGGTAGAAGTTGCAGAACTGGCAGCGGGCCGTGCACACGTTGGTGTAGTTCACGTTGCGGTCGATGATGTACGTGACCACCTCTTCGGGGTGCAGCGCCTTGCGGCGCGCGTCTGCAGCCTCGCCCAGCGCGAACAGATCTGCGTTGTCGTACAGGTACAGCCCCTCCGCGAAGCTCAACCGCTGCCCGTCCGCGCCCTTGGCCAGGATCGCCTCGGCGTTCAGCGGCTCTGCGGGTGCTGCGGGCCCGCTCGGCCACGCCATAGGTCGCGCCCTTGAAGCGCACGTGCACGGTGTCTCCTTCGGACATGCCGGGGATCGTGACCGCTCCGCAGTCGTGCGCGCGGGTCAAGAACTCCACCAGACCCTCGCGCTCGTAGCTGTCGAACCCAAAGCGGATCGTCTTGCGCAGGTAGTTCGCGTAGGCGTTGGTCGACAGCGCCTCGCGGCCGTCCTCCAGCACGCTCTTGCGGTACGCCTGCGCGTGCTGTTCGGCGAACTTCAGCCCCCGCTCCTTGGCGGCGTGCAGCGCCTGGACGTGTTCGTCGGTCAGCACGCCGGGCTGGGCGGCCCAGAAGGCGAAGACCATCGGCAGCCCCGTCAGCTCGAACCACGCCGCCGCCAGGTCCGTCACGTGCTCGAAGCGCTCGGGCAGGCCGAACGCAGCGTCCCCGATCACCAGCGCGCACGTGGTGCCCGCGGCCGCCGGCGCCCCCTCGCCGTGCGCCACCGGGGTGAGCGTGGGCGTCAGTCCCTTGGCGTGCAGCAGCACCTTCAGCAGCGCGATCGAGGTTCGGCTGGCCCCGTCGAGCAGGATCTCCGTGGCGTCCTCGAGCGGGCAGTGCCCCACCACGACCACGGTGTCCACCTTGCCCCGTGCCGCGATCGCCAGGCCCGGCACCACCTCGAGCTCGGGCATCTCCGCATACGCGCCCACCGGCAGCAGCGCCAGATCGGCCTCTCCCGACGCCAGCTTCTGCGCGCACACCGAAGGCAGCGCCTCGTGGATCTCGAACAGCGGTTTCCCGTCCGAACCGGTGAGGTTCATGGTTTGCAGCGGCGCGTAGAGCGGACGCGCGTTGAGGAACTGAACGGCCCAGAGCTTGAGGGTGGTCATGGTGGGGTCCTTTCGAGGGCGCGCTACTGCACGACGGGCAAGCGTGCTGCGCTGAAGGGCACGCTGGCATCGACGCGGATGCCTGGAAGCTTCGCGCCGTCGTCCTCCCACAGCACGTTGTACAGCGTGTCGCGCTCGACCGCCGTGCGGCCGGCCTCGCGGATCAGCCGGATCAGCTGGTTGCGCGTCATCACCTGAGGGGTGTCCGCTCCGGCCATGTGGTAGATCTTCTCTTCTTGCACGGTGCCGTCGATGTCGTCCACGCCGAAGCTCTGGGCGATCTGGGCGGTCTTCACCCCGATCATGATCCAGTAGGCCTTGATGTGGTCGAAGTTGTGCAGCATCAGGCGGCTGACCGCGTAGGTCCGCAGGTCGTCGACGCCGGTCGGGGAGGGCAGCTTGGCCATCTTGTTGCCGTCGGGGTGGAAGGACAGCGGGATGAAGGTCTGAAACCCGCCGGTCTCCTCCTGCAGCGCGCGCAGGCGCAGCATGTGGTCGACGCGCTCCTCGAGGGTCTCGATCGTCCCGTAGAGCATCGTCGAGTTGGTGCGCAGGCCCAGCCGGTGCGCGGTGCGGTGCACCTCCAGCCACTGCTCGGCGGTGGCTTTGTCGTCGCACAGCTTCTTGCGGGCCCGGGGCGCGAAGATCTCGGCCCCGCCCCCGGGCATGCTGCCCAGGCCGGCGTCCATCAGGGCGCGCAGCACCTCCTCGTAGCTCATGCCGAAGCGCTCGTGGAAGTAGTGGATCTCCACGGCCGTGAACGCCTTGAGGTGGATCGAGGGCTTCTCTTCCTTGAGCACCCGCAGGGTGTCCAGGTACCACTCGAAGGGCTGGTCGTGGTGCAGCCCCGACACGATGTGAATCTCGGTGACCGGCTGGTCCCGCCGCTCCACCAGCTTGCCGCGAATCTCCTCGAGGCTCATCGTGTACGCGTTGGGCATCCCCGGCTCGAGGCGGGCGAAGCTGCAGAAGCGGCAGTTGGCCACGCACACGTTGGTGGGGTTGATGTGGAAGTTGATGTTGAAGTAGGTGCGGTCGCCGTGGCGGTCCTCCCGGACCTCGTTGGCCAGCGAACCAAGCGCCAGCAGGTCGGGGTAGCGGTACAGAAACACCCCGTCCTCCAGATCCAGCGGCACGCGGTCGCGGACCTTGCTGGTGAGGGTGCTGAAGCGTTGGCGGTCGGCTTTGGAGACGGTCATGACGCAGCTCGATCGTTGGAACCGGTGGCGTGGGGGTCGAGGATGGGCCGCAGTCCCGCGGCGCGGATCAAGGTGGCGATGCCCTCGGCGGTGGCCTCGTCGGGGCGGGTCACGCCGGCCAGGGGAAGCTTGCGATTGGACTCCAGCGGCCCGGCGAAGGTGTCCACCCCGAAGCCCAGGGCGACCTGGGCGAGGCGGATGCCGAGCAGGTCGTGGCGAACCTCGACCCGAACCTCGGCCGGCACGGCCAAGCGCGCGGCGGCCAGGCACCACAGGCGGTGCAGGCCGGCGGCCTCGGTGGAGTAGGCGCTCACGGCGACGCTCGCGGGCAGGGTCGCGCCCACCTCGAGCAGCCACGACACGTAGGCGCGTCGACCCTCGTCGGTCGGCTCGACGTGCAGCAGCAGCTGGGCGCCGGGCGAGGCCGACATGGGCCAGGCCGCCGGTGTAGCCGTCGCGGCCTCGCACGCGCGGATCCAGATGTCGTCGCCGAAGCGCTCGGCCCGGCGCGCCGAGGCTCGCCGCCCGGCAGACGCGGGCGCGTGGTGAAGTGAAAGCAGCTCTTGGGCGTTGATGCTCATGCGTCGTCTCCCCAGCGCGGAAGCAGCGGAAGTTTGAGGCCGGCCTGGTCCAGGGCGCGGAGCACCACCGAATCGACGGCCTGCTCCAGCGTCTGCACGCCGGCGTAGAAGGAGGGGATGGCCGGCAGCACGGTCGCCCCGGCCTCGGTGACCGCGACCATGTTGCGCAGGTGTACCAGCGACAGCGGGGTCTCGCGGGCCAGGAGGATGAGCGTCTTGCGCTCCTTGAGCGCGACCTCGCCGGCGCGGGAGAGCAGGTCCGAGCCGCCACCGTGCGCGAGCCGGGCCAGCGTGCTCATCGAGCACGGCGCAACGATCACGGCGTCGGGCGCGTTGCTGCCCGAGGCGAACGGCGCGCTGAAGTCCTTGTTGCCGTAGCGCCGAAACCCGTGGATCTGCTCGGGCATCGGCTCGCCGATCTCGCCCTTCCAGCACACCGCGGCGTTGTTCGAGGCCGTCCACGACACCTGTAGATCGGGCATCGCGTCCATGCCCTCCACGCGCCCTTGCTGCACGTCGGAGAGCAGCTGCAGCAGCCGGGCCGCATACGTGGAGCCCGAGGCCCCCGCGACGCACACGACGATGCTGCGGGGCGTGGTGCTCACGCGGCCTCCGGGCGCTGCGCGCGGACGATCCACGCCATGCCCATGGTGAGCTTGGTGACCGACACCTTCTCGAAGCCATGCGCGGCCAGCAGCGCCTCGTAGTCCACCACGGTCTCGAACTTGCCGATGCTCTTGGGCAGGTACGTGTACGCGTCGAGGTCCCCGGTCGCGGCCCAGCCGACCACCGGAAGCACCGTGCGGTTGTAGGCGGTGTGCAGGAACCTCGACAGACCGGAGGTGGGCCGGAAGAACTCGAGAATGGTCAGCCGTCCGCCGGGGCGAAGCGTGCGGGCCTGCTCGGCGGTGGCGCGCGGCAGATCGGAGACGTTGCGGACGCCGAAGGCGCAGAAGATGGCGTCCAGACCGTCATCCTCGAAGGGCAGATCGTGGGCGTCCATGGGGCACGGGGTGATCCGGTCGCCGACATCCCCGACGAGCTTGTGTTCGCCCTTGGCCAGCATCTCCTCGGCGAAGTCTCCGGCGACGATGTCGGCCTGGGGGAACTGCCGGTGGATCTCCACGCTGCTGTCCATGGTGCCCGCGCACAGGTCGAGCACCTGGGCCCGGCGGTCGGCCGGCATGACGTCGGGCAGCAGGCCACAGACGGCCTCGTTGCGCCAGCGGACGTCGATGCCCAGGCTCATCAGGCGGTTGGCGCGGTCGTAGCCGTGCGCGATCCGATCGAACATGCCTTGAACGCGCTCGCCGTGGTCATCGACGGTGGGGGTGGTGGAGGTCATCAGTTGGTTCTCCTCACGACGTAGCTGGGGATCTGCTGCAGCGCCTCGCGGGCGGGGCTGGGGGGGAGGACGGACAGCGCCTGGGCCGCGGCGTCGGCGTGTGCGTTGGCGACGTCTCGGGCCGCGCCGACCCCATCGCTGGCCAGGACGCGCTGCACGATGTCGGTCGCGGCGGCCTCGGCCAGCGGCGGGCCCGAGCCGAAGGCTGCGAGGACGTCGTCGTGCAGCCTGCGATCGCGTTCGCACGCGAGCAGCAGCGGCAGGGTCCACTTGCCCTCTCGGAGGTCTTGCCCGGGGTTCTTGCCCGTCTCGCCGGGACCCGACGCGTCGCGGATGCCGTAGTCCAGCAGGTCGTCGGCGATCTGGAACGCGTAGCCCAGCTCCATCCCGAAGCGGCGCAGTGGCTCGCGCCACGTGGGCTCGGCCAAGCAACCCACCTGCGCGCACCAAGCGATGAGCGTCGCCGTCTTGCGCTCGATGATCATGTCGTAGTGGTCGCGATCCAGCGCCGCACCGCCGGCGCCGTACAGCTGAGCGACCTCGCCCTCGGCCATGCGCATCACGGTGTTGGCCATCGACTGCACCGCGTCGATGTGGCCGGTGTTGGCGATGGCCTGCAGCGAGCGCGACAGGCAGAAGTCGCCGGTCAGGACGGAGATCCCGTTGCCGTGCACGATGCGCGGGCAGGGGCGTCCGCGGCGGAACTCGCCCTCGTCGATCACGTCGTCGTGCAGGAGCGTGGCGGTGTGCAGCAGCTCGCCCACGGCCGCGACGGTGATCCGGTCGGGGTCGGTGACGCCGGACGCCCGCGCGCACAGCAGCGCGAGCAGGGGCCGCAGCCGCTTGCCCCCGGCGAACGCCAGATGGCCGGCGGCGTCGGGGATGACCGTGATGTCCGAGTGCATCAGCGTCCGCAGGCGCACCTCGGCCGCGGCGAGGTCTTCGGCGACCATGCCGATGCAGCCGGCGAGGAACGCCGCCTGGGTGCTCTGGGGCGCCGCAGGTCGGGCCGGGGTCGAGAGTTCAGTGGCCGAGTGGGGCATCGGGCTCCAGAGTCGATGAGGGGGTCGCGGACGTGGTGGCGGCGCGGCTGCCGAAGGTGGCGGCTCGGGTCGCGATGTTGGTGAGCAGCGCCCGAACGGGGCCGCGGGAGACGAAGGCGTCGAGGAAGCGACGGCCCAGGCTGAAGAACTCGGAGAGCTGCCGGACGCGGGTGAGCGCGAAGCTCGAGGCGCGGGAGGGCTGCTCCAGGGCCGCCAGCGCGGAGGCGATCGTCTCGACCCGCGCGATCGCGGTGTCGACCTGGTCCCGCTCCCGCCGCTGGAAGACGCCGGTGATCACCTTCCACATGTCGGTCTGCGCGACGTAGAGCCGCTCGTCGCGCCGGAGCACGCCCCACTGCACGAGCGAGGACAGCGTCATGCTGGTGGACCCCGCGCTGATGCCCAGCCGGCGCTGGATGTCGCCGTGACTCATCGGCTGCTCGGACAGGAAGAGCAGCCCGTAGATGCGGCCCTGGGTCTTGGTGAAGCCCCAGAACGCCGCGATGTTGCCGAACACGTCCGCCAGCTCGTCCTGGGCGAAGGCGAGCGCGCGTTCCGCGTCATCGAGGGTCGAGGTGGTCATGGTTGGGGCAGTTCCGCGCATGGAGGGGTTCATTTCATTTTGAAGTGAACTCGGCGCGACGCGGACCTACCGCGAGGTTGGCAGGGTGTCAACGGACTGATTGCGGAGGCTTCCCCTGGGCTGGGGTCGGCGTATGATCCCTCCATGGCGCTCACGGTCTGCAGCGGATGCCAACGACACGTACGCGACGGCGAGGGGTGCCCGTTTTGCGGGGCTCGGCCTCGCACGGCGATGCACGTCTGGAAAGCGGCGGTGCTCACGGCGATGATGCCGCTGGGGCTGGCGGCGTGTTACGGCGGACCGGTCACCGAGGGGCCCCGCGACGTCGAGCCGCCAGCGGCGCCGACCAAGCCGCCCGGGGCCGAGGACCCGACGGTGGGCGCGCCCGATCGACCCGGATCGCTGGACCCTGAACCGGGCGACCCTGGCCCCGATGGACAGGAACCAGGATCGCCTCAGGCGCCCTCCGATCCCCCGGCCGATTCGGCCGCGCCCGACGACCCCGAGGCGGGCGAGAACACCGACCCCGACGGGACCGCGACGCCGATCGTGCCCGACCGCCAGCCGGCCAGGAAGTACGGCGCCCCGCCGCGCCCCGCGGTGGACGATCCCATCGAGCGGCCCGAGCCCCCACGACCGGCGACCAAGTACGGCGCCCCGCCGCGGCCCAAACCCCAGCCCAAACCCCAGCCCAAACCCCAGTAGCCGTGACGCGCCGGCGCTCCCTCCCCATCGCGCCGCCGGGACCTCCGGCGGTGCGCAACCGTCCGCTGGACGGGCAGGTGCGCCCCGTGGACGCGGTCCGCCCCACCTACGGCGTCTGGGAGATCACGCTGCGCTGCGACCTGGCCTGTCGGCACTGCGGATCCCGAGCCGGGCATGCGCGTCCCGACGAGCTCTCGACCGCCGAGGCGCTGGACCTCGCGCACCAGGTCGCGGACCTCGGGCTGAAGTCGATCACGCTGATCGGCGGCGAGGCCTACCTTCGCGAGGACTGGCTCGAGATCGCCGCCACCCTGATCGGACGCGGCGTGGAGACGTCGGTCACCACCGGCGGCCGCGGCATCGATCGCACGCGTGCCGAGGCCATGGCCGAGGTGGGCATCTCGACGGTGTCCGTCTCGGTCGATGGCTTGGAGGCGACCCATGACCACCTGCGGGCCGTCCGCGGCAGCCATGCCTGCGCACTCGGAGCCCTCAGGGCGCTGCGTGACGCGGGCGTTGCCGTGTCGGTCAACACCCAGATCTGCGCGACGAACCTCCGCGAGGTCGAGCCGCTGTTTGACGTGATTCGCCCGCTGGGTATCCATAGCTGGCAAGTGCAGCTCACGGTGGCGATGGGGCGGGCCGCCGACGACCCGGACCTGCTGCTGCAGCCGTGGCAGATGCTCGAGGTCATGCCGATGGTCGCGCGCATGCAGCAGCGATGCGACGCGGCTGGCGTCATCTTGTGGCCGGGCACCAACATCGGCTACTTCGGCCCCTACGAGTCGATGCTGCGGCGTGACGAGCACGGCATGCACACGTCGGGATGCGGTGCGGGGCGGGACACGCTGGGCATCGAGGCCAACGGGGACATCAAGGGCTGCCCGTCGCTGCCGACGGCCGCGTACGTCGGTGGCAACGTGCGCGACGCGTCCTTGAAGGACATCTGGGAGCGGGCCGGGGCGCTTCGCTTCACCCGGGAGCGCCCGGTGACCGAGCTGTGGGGCTACTGCGGGACCTGCTACTACCGGCACGAGTGCATGTCGGGCTGCACCTGGACCGGCCACGTCCTCACCGGTCGCCGCGGCAACAACCCCTACTGTCACCACCGCGCGCTCGAGCTGCTGCGCGCCGGCGACCGTGAGCGGCTCGTGCCCAAGACGCCCGCACCCAACGAGCCCTTCGATCATGGCACCTTCGAGATCGTGCGGGAGCCGTGGCCTCAAAGCCTGCATGCGGTGGCCTGCGCGCTGGCGGAGGCACGGCCGGACGACCCCGCGCGCTGGCTCAGCCCTCCGGGCGCATCGGTGCCGGACGACCTCGCTCCGGGTCACTCGATGTAGTCGGCCCCGTCAACTGCTACGCTGGCGGCACGTGTCGGACGCGCGCGCATCGAGTTCCTTGTGGCTTGCCGCTGGCGCGGCGATCACCGGGGTGCTGCTCGGGGGCGCGGCGGTCTACCTCGGCCGCCCGGGTCCGGCCCCCGTCCCTGCAGGGCCGGCGGCGGAGCCCGGATCTCCAGCGGCCGCTGCTGCGTCGGTCGCCTCGGAGCGCCCCTCGCCGACGCTCGCCGACGCCGTCGCGGGCACGATGAACAGCGTGGTCAATCTCGAGTCCTCGGCGGGGCTGGGCGCCGGCGTCATCGTCGACCCCTCGGGCTTGGTGCTCACCAACTACCACGTCCTCGCCGAGGCCCTGCGGCCCCCACCGACGCTGTTCGGGACCCGGCTGGGCGAGATGCCCAAGCTCTCGGCACGCTTCGCCAACGACCGCCGGGTGGACGCGTCCGTCCTGGTCGCAGACCCCGACGAAGACCTCGCGATCGTGCAGCTCGTCGTGCCTCCGGGCGAGCAGGCTGTCTTCGAGGCGGCGACGCTGGGTCGTTCGTCGGCGCTGGTCGTCGGCCAGGAGGTGTTCGCGATCGGCAACCCGCTGGGTCTGCGCAACACCGTCAGCCGCGGGATCGTCTCGGCGCTGGAGCGCACCGGAATCCTCAGCGACGCCCAGCGTGCGCTCATCCAGCTCGATGCGTCGATCAACGTCGGCAACTCCGGGGGGCCGCTGTTCAACCTGCACGGCGAGCTGGTCGGCATCGTGATCGCCCGGCCCGAGCGCGCCCAGGGCATCGCGTTCGCGCTGCCGATCGATCATGTGCGGGGCTTCGTCGAGGCGCTGGCCGGTGAGCACGGCGTGCGATCGGGGGTCATCGGCCTCTCGCTCGATCCGCGCGCGTCCCTGCCCGAGGAGGCCGCGTCCTTGGGGTTTCGGGCCGGCCTCGTCGTCGCCTCGACGCAGGTTGGCGGTCCCGCGTCCGGGGCGGGGGTTCAGGCCGGAGACGTCATCGTCGGGCTGCGGGGCAAGCGGCTCGATGGGCTGCCCGACACGTCGGCGTCGGCCCTGGCAGCGCATCTGCAGCAGACCGTGCGCGGCATGTTCGAGGGCGAGGTGCTCGCGGTCGAGGTCGTTCGCGATGGTCGGCGGCAGGCGCTTTCGGTCGAGATTGCGGCCGCCACGGCGCACGGCCAGGTCGAGATCGACGCCGAAGAGCTGCTGGGCCTCGCGCTCACGCGGGGTGAAGCGCAACCGACCGTGGCGCGGGTGCTGCCGGGCACCCGGCTGTGGGGCGATCCCGACGCGTTGGTCGGGGCGCGGGTGCGGACCGTGATGGGGGTCGACGTCGAGTCGTATGAAGACCTCGCCGCCCGGCTCGCCGAGCTGCGACGACTGCACCGAGACCGCGGCACGTCGCCGCGGATCCTGCTGGGGGTGGAGACGGCCGCGGGCACGCCCAGCGCGGCGCTCCTGCAGCTGCCCCGATGACTTTTTGGGGCGAACCGTCGGCGCCTGCTACGGTCTCGGTCATGCGCGCGGGCACGTTGTGGATGGTGGGGCTGCTGGCGCTGGGCTGCGCCGAGCCCCACGGCCCCGCCCAGGGGTTGCTCGCCACGCTGGACGGCGCGCTCTCGCAGGCGCACGGCGAGGGCCTGCTGGCCCGGGCGCGGGCGAGCCTGCGCAATGGCGAGGTCGACCCCGCGCTCGCCGCGTCTGTGGCGACCAGCGTCGACCCCAAGCATCGGCGGGCTGCGGCCCTGCTCGCTGCGATCGAGGCGCCTGCGGACGTCGCGACGCCGCCGTCAACCGCCCAGGAGGAGCTCGACGATGCGCCCAAGATCAAGCTCAGCACGGCGCCGCCACCGGTCGAGGCGGCGCCGACCCAGCCCGCCGTCCGCGGCGCGAGCGCCCCCGCCCCGCCCCGACCCGCGCCCGCTGCCCGCGTGCAGCTGGAGCACGTCGGGCTCGCGAAGACCAAGCAGGGGGCCTCGCTGTCGCTTCGGGGGTCGGGCGGACTGGTGGTCGGTGTCGCGTCGCAGCCCGCCTCGGGCATCGTGCGGCTGGTCGTCGAGGCCGACGCGTCCACCGCGGCCCTCCGGTCGCGTCCGCGGGTCGAGGGTGCCCGCATCACCGGGATCCGCCGCACCGGCAAGAGCGTGTTCGTGACCCTGGCGCTCGACCCCGGCTGGTCGCTGCGCGGCATCGTGCGCACCCGGGGTGGGGCGCGCGTCGATCTGCGCCGCCCCGTCTGAGCCGCGCTCGACATGCGTGGCCAGGCGGGCAGTCCATGCTATGCCCGCCCCCCAATGGCCCATGCCAGCATGCGCGACTGCGTGCGCGACCTCGAAGCGCACGGCCACCTCGTTCGGGTGACCGAAGAGGTCGACCCCAACCTCGTCATGGCCGCCGTCCAGCGTCGGGTCTATGCCGCGGGCGGCCCGGCGGTGCTGTTCGAGCGGGTCGCGGGCAGCAAGTTCCCGGCGGTGAGCAACCTGTTCGGCACGCTCGAGCGCGGTCGCTTCATCTTTCGAGACACGATGGGGCGCACCGCCGACGCGATCCGCCTCAAGGCCAACCCCGAGGCGGCGCTCAAGAAGCCGTGGCAGTACCTGTGGGCGCCGCTGGTCGGGTGGCGGGCGCTGCCCAAACGCGTCGGGTCGGGGCCTGTCTTGCGCGGACAGTGTGCGCTCTCGGACCTGCCGCAGATCAAGAGCTGGCCCGACGATGGCGGGCCGTTCGTGACCCTGCCCCAGGTGTACACGGAGCACCCCGACCATCGGGGGCCGATGCAGAGCAACATGGGCATGTACCGGGTGCAGTTGGCGGGCAACGACTACACGCCCGACGATGAAGTCGGCATCCACTATCAGATCCACCGCGGCATCGGTGTGCATCACGCGGCCGCGCTGGCGCGGGGCGAGTCCCTGCGGGTGAGCGTCTTCGTCGGCGGACCCCCGGCACATACCTTTGCGGCGGTGATGCCCCTTCCCGAGGGCCTCAGCGAGCTGGTGTTCGCGGGCATGTTGGCGGGGCGCCGCTTTCGCGTGGCCGAGCACCACGGCCACGCCATCTCGGCGGACGCCGACTTCTGCATCGTGGGCACGATCGAGCCCGGTGCCACCAAGCCCGAGGGGCCCTTCGGCGACCATCTGGGCTACTACAGCCTGCGTCACGACTTCCCGGTGATGCGGGTGCAGGGGGTCTTTCATCGGCCCGACGCCATCTGGCCCTTCACCGCCGTCGGGCGTCCGCCGCAGGAGGACACGACCTTCGGCGCGCTCATTCACGAGCTCACCGAGCCGATGGTGCCGGTGTCGCTCCCCGGGCTCGAGGCGATGCATGCCGTCGACGCGGCCGGGGTCCACCCCCTGCTGCTGGCGCTGGGCAGCGAGCGCTACGTGCCCTACGGGCCGCGGCACCCCCAAGAGCTGCTGACGATCGCCAACGCCGTGCTCGGGTTCGGGCAGGCGTCGCTGGCCAAGTATCTGGTCATCGCCGCGCACGAGGACGACCGCGAGCTGCGGCTCTCCGACGAGGCGGCCTTCTTCGAACACGTCCTGGCGCGGGTGGACTTCTCCCGCGACCTGCACTTTCAGACCAAGACCACGATGGACACGCTCGACTACTCGGGCACGGGGTTCAACAGCGGGTCCAAGCTGGTCATCGCCGCCGCGGGAGAACCGCTGCGCACGCTGGCGAGCGCGCTGCCGGGGGATCTCGCGCTGCCGGAGGGATTCGGGCCGGCCAAGATCGCAGCTCGGGGAATCGTCGTCATCGAAGCGCCGGCGCACGCGCAGATGCCGGGCGCCGCCGAGGCGCTCGCCCGCGATCTCGCCGCCCGCGGCCAGCTCGCGGCGCCCGACACCGGGCTCCCCCTGGTGGTCCTGGTCGACGACGCGGACTTTTGCGCCCGAACCTTCGCGAACTTCTTGTGGGTGACCTTCACCCGCAGCAATCCCTCGCACGACGTGGCGGGGGTGGGCGCGTCCATCGAGCACAAGCACTGGGGCTGCCGGGGCGCGATGATCATCGACGCCCGGCTCAAGGCGCACCACGCACCCCCGCTGCTCGACGACCCGGAGATCGAGCGGACGGTCGATGCGCTCGCGGCCCCCGGCGCTTCCCTGCACGGCGTGTACTGATAGGCTTGCCGGACATGCCCGAGCTCAAGCCTCGACGTCGGCCCGCGCGCGCGAGCGGGCAGAGCATCGTGACCGCGATCCTCGACGCCGCCAGCGCTCTGCTGGTCGAGTCGGGGCTCGAGGGGATGACCACCAACGCGATCGCCACGCGGGCGGGCATCAGCGTGGGATCGCTGTACCAGTACTTTCCCAACAAGGAGGCGATCTCCGCCGGCATCGCCAAGCGGGTCAACGAACGCCTGCTCGCCGCGCTGCAGGAGGCCGTGTCCTCCGAGCTGCCCGCGACCGAGCGCCTCGACGGCGTGATCGACGTGCTCTGCTCGGATGCGATCGGCAGCTTTGCGGTGCGCCGGGCCCTGCTACTGTACGTACCGCGCACGTGGGAGGAGACCCTCATCGCCAGCACCGAGACCCAGGCGGGCGAGGTCATCGCGCCCCTGTTCTCGGCGCTCGCGCCCGAGTGCGACCCCGCGGATCTACGGGAGCGGCAGGCGCTGGGCGCCTTTGCGGTGCGCGGTGCCGTCCAGGGCCTGCTGCTGCACGCGCCGAGCCTGCTGGAGGAGCCTCGCACCCGGCTGCGCCTGCGGGCCATGGTCTTGGCCGCGCTGGGCTCGTGAACGAGGCGCCCGGGCTGTACGCTTGCGCGGTGAAGCGCTGGCTCGTTTGTGGGGTTCTGATGGGGGCGTGCGACGCGTCTGCGACCGCACCGTCCACATCCAAGGAGGCGGCGCCCGAGGATGGAAGACCCAACGCCGCGGCCCCGAGCCCGCAGCCGGAGGGCGAGGACTGGATCGTCTGGTTCGACCGGGGGCAGGGTGTGCGCTCGCGCTGGTACTCCGCGACGGCGGACGCGGCGACGCTGGTCGCCGAGCGCGAGGCGCTGGCGGTCTCGGACGGATCGCGGCTGTGGCATGTCCAGCGGGCGGACGCGTCGAAGACGGTGATGGACTGCGCGTGCATGGAGGAGGCGTCCGAGCGCTGTACGCAGGTCGGGGCGATCGCGACGCCCGGCCTGCGGGCCATGCCGATGGACGAGGGCCCGCCGGTGGTGCTCGAGGCCGCGGACACCCAGACGACGTACGGAGACGTCGACGCCCTGTCCTTGTGGCTGCGCGGCGGGGTGGGCCCGCGACTGTTCGTCGAGACGGCGGACGCGGGCTACTTCTGCGGCGCCCACGGTTCGTCCTCGAGCCACACCGCCGTGCGCGACGCGTCGAGCCCGGCGCAGCCCGGGGCGTGGCCATCGGTCGCGCTGCCGCAGGTGCTGCTGCGGCAGGCCGCGCTGTCCAACGGGATGTTCGACGACGTCCGCGCGTGCGGGGCCGAAGGGGAGGTGAGCCTGGACGACTTCACGCGCGAGCAGATGCGCATCGTCTCGGTCTCGATGTCGCTCGATGCAGGCATGGTCGAGCTGCGCTGGCACGCCGAAGCGGACGGCCCGCACGTCTGCACCGGTGAGGAGGCGTTTCATGGCTACGTGGACAGCGGCCTGATGCCGCCCGCGGAGCCGCTGGGCTTGGGCGGTCCCATGCCCGCCGGGCTCGCGCGCGCGATGATCGACGTCGGCACGGCCTCGGTGGTCGGCTGGTCCAAGGTGGAGCGCGCCGGAGCGCAGCGCGACGCGGCCCTGCAGTGGTTCGGCACGCTCGACGAGACCCCGTGGCCCCCGGCCACGGTCGCCCAAACCGCCGCACCGAACGCTCCATGACCGTGTCGCTCTACCAGGCCATCCTCGCCCACCTCGACGCGCAGGGCGTGGACTACCGCCTGATGCATCACGCGCCGACCCGGACCTCGCAGGACAGCGCGCAAGCCCGGGGCGAACCGGTCGCGATCGGGGGCAAGTCGCTGGTCCTCAAGGCGGCGGACCGCTTCGTGTTGGTCGTCCTGAGCGCTGGGCTGCGGGCGTCCTCCAAGGCGCTGCGCCGCGCCTTGGGCGTCCGTCGCCTGCGCTTCGCCGACCCCGAGGAGCTGCTCCGACTGACCGGGTGCGTGCCCGGGTGCGTGCCCCCCATCGGGCGCCCGATCCTCGACCTGCCGCTGCTCGTCGACGCGTCGATCCTGCGCAACGACCGGATCGCGTTCAACGCGGGGTCGCTCACCGACTCGGTGATCATGGCCCGGGCGGACTGGCAGCGGTGCGTGGAGGTCGAGACCGTGCTGGACGTGGCCCAGACCGGTCCAGGCCTGCTAGCGTAGCGGTCGATGTCCGAGAACCCTGCGTCGAGGCTGGCCACCGAGCGCGAGACCCTCCGCACCGCGCTGCGCGAGGGCCAGGGGGGCGCGCAGATGGCCCTGCGCTTCGCCGAGCAGGTGGACGCGGTCGTTCGAGAGTCGGCCCAGGCCGCGTTCGCTCAGGCGTCCTTCGACGTGTCGGGGATGTGCTTGGCCGCGGTCGGTGGCCTGGGCCGCCGAGAGCTGGCTCCCTACTCGGACCTCGACCTGGTCCTGCTCGCGCCCGACGCGTCGCCCAACGATCCAGACCTCGACGCGCTGGTACGCGCGCTCGTGCATCCGCTATGGGATGCGGGCATGCGCGCCAACGTGCGGGCCGACGATCCCGCAGCGTGGTTGGCCGACGCGGCCTCGGACATCACCTCGTGCACCGCGCTGCTCGACCTGCGTCCGCTGCTCGGAGATCAGGCCGTGGCCGAGACGCTGCGCGACCAGGCGTTCGAGGAGTTCTTGGGTCCCCGGCGCGCCGAGTTCCTCGACCGACTCGAGGAGGAGGCCCGCGAGCGCCACGAGCGCTACGGCGGCACCGTCTTCTTGGTCGAGCCCGACCTCAAGCACGGCCCCGGAGGGCTACGGGATCTGGCGGCGCTGCAGTGGGCCCTGCGCGCGACCCACCGCAGCGCCGATCTGGGCGCGCTCGCCGAGCAAGGCCACGTGCCGCCCAACATGGCCGCGCTGCTGCAGGAGGCGCGCGACGTCGTGCTGCGCCTGCGCATCGGCCTGCACCTGGCCGCCGAGCGACCCCAGGAGCGGCTGGGCTTCTCCTATCAGGAACTCTTGCCCCCGCTGATGGGCCGCGTCCCGCAGGGCTGTGACGACGCGACCCTGATCGAGGCGGTCGAGGTGACGATGCAGGAGTACTACCGCTCGGCTCGGGTGCTGCTGCGCTACGGGCAGCGGCTTCGCGATCGCTGTCGGCCCCGTCGCAACGTGGTCGCCATGGTGCGTCGCCTCGACGACCGCTTCTCGATCGACGAGGGCCGGCTGCGCTACCTCGGCCGTACCCCGATCTCCGAGGACCCCGTCGTCGCCTTCGAGGCCTTGGCGCGGGCGCGCGACCGGCACGTCACGTTGGCCGGATCCACCTTCGACGCGATCACCGAGGTCCTCGCCGTCCCCGCCTCAGTGGGGCTGCAGGACGATCCGCGGGCCCACGCGGCGTTCTTCGAGCTGCTCACCAACACCGACGACCTCTCGCGGCCCTCGGCGGTCGAGTTGGCCTCGGAGTTCGGGCTGCTCGAGGCGGTCGTCCCCGAGTTCGGCGACATTCGCGGCCGCATGCAGCACGACCGATACCACGTGTACACGGTCGACCAGCACACGCTGGCAGCGCTGGCGATGCTCAAGAGAATCGCCCGCGGCGACCACAACAAGGACTATCCGCTCGCGACCTCGCTGCACCTCGAACTCGACGATCTGCGGGTGCTGTATCTCGCGACGCTCGTGCACGACACGGGCAAGGCCGCCGCGGGGGACCAGTGTGAGTGCGGGGCCGAGGTAGCTTGGGCGACCGCGCGGCAGCTGGGGCTGACGGACGCCGACGTGGCGCGATGCAGCATGCTGGTGGCCGAGCACCTGTCGATGCCGCTGCTCAGCCAGAAGCGTGACCTGTCCGACCCGGGGCTCGTCGAGGACTTTGCGCGCCGGGTGGGCAGCCCCCAAGGCTTGGCCGAGCTGTACCTGCTGTCCTTGGTGGACACCGCGTCGGTGCGCCCGGGCAACCTGACCGGCTGGAAGCTGGCGCTGCTCGACGAGCTGTACCTGCTCGCGCGCGCGCAGATGCGCCGCGGTTCGACCCACGCACGCCGCCAGGAGCCCGCCGAAGATGAACCGGTGGGGATGCCCGAGCGCTACCGCAGCCTCTTCGACGCCGACCTGCGCAACCAACACGGCGCGCTGGTGCAGCGGATGCTGGCCGAGGGCGAGACGGTCGCCATGGAGCTCGTGGCGGCGGCGGGCGGGCTGCGGCTGACGCTGGTGGCCCTGGACCGGCCTGGCTTGCTGGCCCAGACCGCCTCGGTGCTCGGAGAGCACGGCATCGACGTCATGGCGGCCGACGTGTTCTCCACCCGCGATCGCCCGCCGATCGCCGTCGACGTCTTTCGGGTGCGGGCGCGTGACGGGGAGGCGAGGGGAATCGAGCCGGCGGTCGTCGATCGGATGCGGCGGGGTCTCGCCAAGCCGTGGGGCCCCGAAGATCTGCAGCGACCCCCGCCGCCCCGGCCGCTGCGCGCGTGGTCATCGCGGGCGCGCACGCCCACCACCGTCACCTTCGAGGACGACGCCTCGGGCTCGCGCACGATCATCGAGGTCGAGACCGAGGCCGAAGCCGATACGCTCGTGCGCATCACCCGAGCCCTGGCGGCCGAGGGCATCGAAATCGTGCTCGCCCGGATCAACGTCGAGGCACAGCGGGTGGTGGACACCTTCTACGTGCAGCGCCTGACCGAGGAGCAGCAGGCGCGCCTGACCGATCGGCTGGGCGGCTACTTGGACAGCGGAACCTGAGCGCCGCGGAGCGGCCCAGCAGGGTGCCGGCCCACAGGGCGGGCCCAGAGCCCGAGTCCGCCAATGGTGCGTCCGCGTTGGGGTCGGCCACGACGTCCTATACCATCGCCGCATGCATGTTCGAACCGTCGCCGCCGCGCTGCTGTTCTCGCTGAGCCCCGGCTGCGACACGGGGCCGACGACGCCGCCGCAGGACGCGGTGGGCGACGAGGCGATCGGGCCGGCCGATCCGATCGAGGCCGCAGCCCAGAAGATCGCGCAGGGGGACGCCCAGGGGGCGCTCACGCTGCTCGAAGACGCGCTCGACGAGCACCCCGACGACCACGAGCTGCTCTTCTCCAAGGGCGTCGCGCTGCGCGAGCTGGGCCGGGTCGATGACGCGATGGCGGCGTGGGATGCGGCGCTGTCGAAGGAGCCCGACTTCTTCGGTGCGCTGCACGCCAAGGGTGCGGTGTATCTCGAGGCCGAGGACTGGCCGCGCGCCATCGAGACCCTGCAGGCCGCCGCGGTGGCCAAGCCCGACTACGCCGCCGCGCACTACAACCTCGCGCTCGCGCTGCTCGGGCAGGGAGGCCCGGACGCTCCGGCCAAGGCTCAGCAGGCGCTGCGGACCGCGGTGTCGCTCGACGCGAAGGATGTCGACGCGGCGCTGCTGCTCGCCGACCTGTACATCAAGGAGAACCGCCTGGATGAGGCGGCGCCGCTGCTGGACGCCGCGCTCGAGCACGCGCCCGAGGACCCCCGGTTGCATGCAGCTGGCGGCCGCGCGGCGCTCAAGGCTGGAGACGGCGAGGCGGCGCTGGCGGCGTTCGAGCGCGCGCTGGCGGCCGCACCCCAGGACGCGGGCTATCAGCTGGGCCAGGCGCAGGCGCTGCTGCGGTTGGGCCGGGCCGCCGATGCCGAGACCAAGCTCGCGGCGCTGTCCGAGCGCGCCGCCGACTCGGCGGTGGTGTGGCTGGAGTGGGGCACGGCGCTGGCCAAGCAGGGCAAGCTCGAGCCCGCGCTGGCCAAGATGGACGAGGCCGTGCGACGGGGGCCGCAGCTGATCTCGGCCCAGGTCCGGCGCATCGGGGTGCTGTCCGATCTGGGGCGCTGCAAGGACGCCAAGGCCGCGCTCGGCACGCTGCGGGAGGCCACCGACGCGCCCGGGGCGATCGAGGCGGCGGGGGGCGCCGTGGCGCGCTGTCGTCGCGGACGCGCACGTCCGGGGGCGTGAGGGTTCACGGTCCGCGGCCCTGTTGCGGGCCCGGCCATTTCTCTATCATCGCGCATGGCCGACCGAAGCCTGCCCGAGATCCGCGAAGCACTGACGTTCGATGACGTCCTCCTGGAGCCTGGTTTCTCGGAGGTGCTGCCTTCGGACGTCATGGTCCACAGTCGGATCACCCGCGAGATCGAGCTGCGCATGCCGATCCTCTCGGCGGCGATGGACACCGTCACCGAGGCCGCGACCGCGATCTGCATGGCGCGTCACGGCGGCCTGGGCATCGTGCACAAGAACCTGACGCCGGCCGAGCAGGCCGGGGAGATTCGCCGGGTCAAGAAGGCGCAAAGCGGCATGGTCGCCGACCCCGTCACCATCGCGCCGCACGCCCGGCTGGAGGACGCGCTGGCCCTGATGAAGCAGCACGGATTCTCGGGGCTGCCGGTGGTGGAGGGCGGGCTCCCGGTCGGCATCTTGACCAGCCGCGACGTGCGGTTCGAGACCAACACCGACCGGCTCGTCCAGGACGTGATGACCAAGGAACCGATCGCGGTGTCCGAGGGCACCTCGCTCGAGGACGCGCGGCGGCTGCTGCACAAGCACCGCATCGAGAAGCTGCTCGTCACCGGCGAGCGCGGCGAGCTGCTCGGCCTCATCACCGTCAAGGACATCGTGCAGGCGGCCTCGCAACCCGACGCGATCCGCGACGGCAAGGGCCGGCTGCGGGTCGGCGCGGCGGTGGGCACCGCGGCGGACACGATGGAGCGCGTGCAGACGCTCGTCGAGCAGGCCGTCGACGTCATCGTCGTCGACACCGCCCACGGTCACAGCAAGGGCGTGCTCGACGTGGTCCGAGGCATTCGAGCCGCCTACCCGAACCTGCAGATCATCGGAGGCAACATCGCCACGCCAGCGGCCGTCGAAGCGCTCATCGAGGCGGGCGTCGACGCGGTCAAGGTCGGCATCGGCCCGGGCTCGATCTGCACCACGCGCGTGGTCGCGGGGGTGGGCGTGCCGCAGATCAGCGCCATCATGGAGTGCGCCGCCGTCGCGCGTAGGCACGACATCCCGGTCATCGCCGATGGCGGCGTGAAGTACTCGGGGGACATGGTCAAGGCGCTCGCCGCGGGTGCGGACGTGGTCATGATGGGCAGCCTGTTCGCAGGGACCGACGAGGCGCCCGGCGAGCTGGTCCTGTACCAGGGCCGCAGCTACAAGACCTACCGCGGCATGGGCTCGATCGGCGCGATGCGAGCGGGCAGCAAGGACCGCTATTTCCAGTCCGGCGCCTCGGATCGCAAGTTGGTGCCCGAGGGCATCGAGGGGCGGGTGCCCTACCGCGGCGCGCTGGCCGACAGCTTGTTCCAGCTCATGGGCGGGCTGCGAGCGGGCATGGGCTACGTCGGCGCCGGTACGCTGGAGCAGCTGCGCGACAAGGCGCGCTTCCGCCGAATCTCGTCCGCCGGGCTCCGCGAGAGCCACGTCCACGACGTCATCATCACGCAAGAAGCCCCCAACTACCGCGTCGAGTAGACGCGCCAGGACAGCCAACCGTGTCCCATCATCAAACGCTCATCGTCGTCGACTTCGGATCGCAGGTCACCCAGCTCATCGCGCGGTGCGTGCGCGAGCAGGGGGTCTACGCCGAGATCGTCCCGTTTCACAAGGCGCTCGAACGCATCGAGGCCGTGCAACCCTTGGGCATCGTCCTCAGCGGAGGCCCGTCGTCGATCTACGACGAGCACTCGCCCAAGCTGGACCCAGCCGTCCTGGGCACCGGGGTGCCGGTGCTGGGCATCTGCTACGGCCTGTACGTGATGGTCGATGCGATGGGCGGCACCGTCGTCCCGGCGCGGGAGCGGGAGTACGGGGCGTCTGCGCTCAGCGTCGAGACGGCTTCGGGCCCGCTGTCCGCGTTCGAGGCTGGCTCCACGCAGACGGTGTGGATGAGCCACGGCGATCACGTCGAGGCGCTGCCCGAGGGCTTCGTCCGAGTGGGTCGCACCAAGAACTGCGCCTTCGCGGCGATCGAGAATGCGCAGCGCCGGATGTGGGGCGTGCAGTTCCACCCCGAGGTGTTTCACACCCCCCGCGGTCGCGAGGTCCTCGCCGCCTTCACGACGCTGTGCGGCTTCGACGGCGATTGGACCATGGCCGCGTTCGTCGACGAGGCCGTCGAGAAGGTTCGCGACGCGGTCGGGGACAGCGGTCACGTGATCTGCGGGCTGTCGGGCGGGGTCGACTCGTCGGTCGCCGCGATGCTGGTCGAGCGCGCGATCGGAGACCGGCTGCACTGCGTGTTCGTCGACAACGGTCTGCTGCGCAAGGACGAGCGCCGCGAGGTCGAGCGGATGTTCGAGGGCAAACTCCACAACCGCCTGCGGGTGGTCGACGCCGCCAACGCCTTCTTGGCCGAGCTCGCCGGCGTCACCGATCCCGAGATCAAGCGCAAGCGCATCGGCGCGACCTTCATCGACGCGTTCGATGCCGAAGCCAAGTCGATCGGGGGCGCCAAGTACCTCGTGCAGGGCACGCTCTACCCCGACGTGATCGAGAGCGTCAGCGTCGGTGGGCCCTCGGCGACCATCAAGACCCACCACAACGTCGGCGGGCTGCCCGAGCGCATGCACATGAAGGTGGTCGAGCCTCTGCGGGCGCTGTTCAAGGACGAGGTGCGCAAGCTCGGCCTCGAGCTGGGGATGCACGAGGACATGGTCTGGCGCCATCCCTTTCCCGGCCCGGGGCTGGCGGTGCGGGTGCTGGGCGAGGTCACGCGGGAGCGCTGCGACAAGCTGCGCGAGGCCGACGCCATCATCATCGAGGAGATCCGCAAGGCGGGTCTGTATCGCGATCTGTGGCAGGTCTTCGGCGTGCTGCTGCCGGTCAACTCGGTCGGCGTCATGGGGGACGGCCGGACCTATGAGAACGCGCTGGCCATTCGCGCCGTCTGCAGCACCGACGCGATGACGGCGGATTGGGCCCGGCTGCCCTACGACGTGCTGGGGACGATGAGCAACCGGATCATCAACGAGGTCCGCGGAATCAACCGGGTCTGCTACGACATCAGCAGCAAACCGCCGGCCACGATCGAGTGGGAGTGATCGATGGCGCGCGTCCGACATGACGACGGCCATGACGAAGCCGCGGCACCCGCTGCGCAAGCCGAGCGCGGGCTGCTCTCCGCCGACCCGCGCGAGGAGGACGCCGAGCGCGTGTCGCTGCGTCCCCAGAAGATGTCCGAGTACATCGGGCAGAGCGCGCTGAAGAACAAGCTCTCGGTGTTCGTCGAGGCCGCCCGCCAGCGCAAGGAGGCGCTCGATCACACCCTGCTGCACGGGCCGCCCGGCCTGGGCAAGACGACGATGGCGCAGATCCTCGCCAACGAGCTGGGGGTCAGGATGCACATCACCTCCGGTCCCGCGGTCGAGCACAAAGGTGTCCTTGCAGGGCACCTCACCGCGCTCGAGTCCGGGGACGTGCTGTTCATCGACGAGATTCACCGTCTGACGCCCACGGTCGAGGAGAGCCTCTACTCCGCCATGGAGGACGGCCGGATCGACCTGGCGGTCGGCGAGGGGTCCCGCGCCCGCACGATGCCCTTCGAGCTCGCTCCCTTCACCCTCGTGGGCGCCACCACCCGGACCGCGCTGCTCTCGGCGCCCCTGCGCGAGCGGTTCCAGATCGTCGAGGGCCTGTCCTTCTACTCCGATGAGGAGCTCAGCCAGATCGTCACGCGGACCGCGTCGCTGCTGCACTGTGCCGCCACGGCGCCCGGCGCCATGATGATTGGCAAACGCTCTCGGGGCACCCCGCGGATCGCCAACCGCCTCACCCGCCGCGTCCGGGACTTTGCCCAGGTGCGCGGTCGGGACACCATCGACATCGAGGACGCCGAGTACGCCCTCGAGCAGCTGGGCATCGACGCCCAGGGGCTCGACGAGGTCGACCGCAAGATCCTCACCACGATCATCGACGCGTTCGATGGGGGCCCGGTCGGCATCGATGCGCTCGCGGCCACGATCAGCGAGCCTCGCGACACCCTCGAGGACGTCTACGAGCCGTTCCTGCTGCAGCGCGGATTCTTGGTGCGCACGCCTCGAGGGCGGCAGGTCACCCGCAAGGCGACGAGCCACCTGGGGCGGGGGAAGACGCCCCAACGAGGCGGCTCAGGCGGCCAGGGCGAGCTGGACCTGTAGCCCTCAATCAAGGCGCCCGTTTTGGGGTGAAGCGAAGGGCGACTCGTCGGCCGCAGCGAGGGGCCTTTTCGAAGGCCCCTTCAAAGATTGGAGGCTTCGCTCAAGGCGCGCCCGCTCGGCCGAGATGGCTGCTAGGGGCACGCCGGGGCGCAGCCCTCGTCGCCGACGTTGCCGACGCAGGCGTCATCCCAGAACCCGCTGTCCTCCCCGCAGCAGAACGGGTCCGCCGCGCAGACGCAGGCCTCGATCGCGGGGTCGTTGCATCCGGGGCTGTCGTGGGCCTCGCAGCACGCGTCTGAGCCCGACACCTGGCAGGGCTCGAGCTGCAATCCGAGGTCGTAGTCCACCGCCCCGTCGATGCTCAGTCCCTCGTAGACCCGCAAGAAATAGTCCCCCGGGGCCTGGCACGCCGAGACGATCGACTCACTCGAGGCCCCGCCCAAGGACGAAGCGATCAGCTCGCCGCTGCCATTGGTGAGCGCGAGATCCAGATCCTCGCCGGAGGGACCCGACAGGGTGCCCGTGATGACCGACTGGGTCCCCACCTCGAAGAACCACCAGTCCTCGTCGCCCGGGCACAGGATGCCCGAGTACTCGCCGGAGTCGATGGCCGGCAGCATCGCGCCCTGGGCGGGGGTGTCGTCGTCTTCGGCCGAGTCGTCTTGGCACGATCCGCCGCCGCCTTGGCAGGAGCCGCTGACGGGCACGCACTGTCGTCCGGTCGCGCCATCGACCGAGGTCGTCGAGGCCGGGCTGCACACGTAGCCGTCGGGACAGTCGTCTTGGCAGGCGCGGCCACACGAGGTGTCTCCGCCGCTTCCGGCGAGGCATAGGTCTCCGTCCTCGCCGCACTGCACGTCGGCCGAGCAGCTCTCGCACAGCCCCGCGCCGCCGCTGCCGCCGCTGTTGGTGATGCGGACCGAATACGCCCCGACCGGTGGCGCGTCGGTGCGGTGGTCACAGTCGCCATCGACGTCGTCGTTGTCCGAGGCTTGAATCAGGTACCACAGATTGGCCGTGGTCCCCTCGGGGTCGTTGGCGATCGGGTTGGGGATCGTCGCGACCCAGGTCCCCGCGCTGGCATCTCCGTCGCGAAGCTCCATCGTCGCGACGTTGCTGAGCCTGTCCAGCTGCACCGGGTTGCCCGGGTCCTCGAAGCCGTACAGCACCGCTGGCTGACCGTTGACACCGCGATCGTCGGTGATCGTGGCGACGAGCTGGAGATCCAGCACGGTGTTGAACTCGGAGACGTCGTGGGTGATCGCGGGAAACTCGCCCGGACAGCCCTCGCCCGAGGGCTTGCGCAAGATGACGACGAAGTCCTTGAGGGTGGCAGGGTTGCTCCCGTCGTCGGCCGAGAGCGTGAGCTCCCATTGGTCGGCGGTATCCTTCTGCTCTCGGCTGGGGCACCACGACCACTGGCCGGTGAAGCCGCCCGGATCCACCTCGAGCATCGAGCCGGCGATCGCAGGGGCGCTTTGGGTGAGGGCGAGCGCGTCCGAGTCCGCGTCCTCGACCTGGACGCCGAAGTCGACGCAGCTGGACTCGACCAGGTCGAGCACGATGCCTTGCGACAGCGGGCGGCGAAAGATCGGCGCACTGCCGCCGCCTCCGCCACCGGTGACCGCGACGGTGGTGGAGACGACCACCTCGTGCGTGCCGTCGGAGACGAGGAAGTTGACGATGTGCGTGCCCACCTGGCTGTCGACGGGCGTGAAGGTGAATGCGCCGCCCGAGGCCTCCGTCGCCTCCACGAACGTGGCCGTGGTCTCGAACTGGGGGACGCCAGCGGCCTCGACCGCGTAGGTCAGCGGGTCCCCGTCGGGATCGGTGGCGAACACGACGAGGCTGAGCGTGTCTCCGACGGCGACGGCCTGCGCCTCGATGGGGGCGACGACAGGGGCGCGGTTGTCGTCCTGCTTGCAGCCGGCCCAAGACGCGGCGAGCAGGACGAGGGCGAGGAGGGGTGGGGCGCGCATGGGGGTCCTGGGGTCCTGGGGTCAGCCCACTGGGCACATCGCGTCGCACTGCTCGCTGGCGATCATGACGCAGGTGCTGTCCCAGAAGTCGTCGCAGCAGAAGTCGTCGACGTTGCAGACACACGTCTCGATGCTGGAGTCACCGTCGCAACCGGGCATGTTGGTGGCTTCGCAGCAGACCGCGTCGGCGCACGCGGCCGTGTCGAACACGATGTCGATGCTGTAGTCGCCGGCGACCTGGCCCCCTTGGTAGATGTCGACGAGCGCGTAGTAGGTGCCGGGGTCGAGGCAGTTGGTGGTGATCGACTCGTTGGAGCTTGCGGTCGCCGAGTCGTCGATGCCGTTGAGGTCGGCGTCGAGCAGGCTGAGGTCGATGTCCGGGGGGTTGTCGCCCTCGATGCTGATCGACAGCTGGGCCGTGCTGGGGACCGTCAGCGCGAACCAATCTTCGTTGTCGGGGCAGATGACCTGGGTGCCGGAGTAGTCGCCGCCGATGGGCAGGTCGTCGGCGCCCGCGGGCGTGTCGTCGTCGGGGTCGTATTGATCGCCCTCGCAGCTGTCTCCGCCTCCCCCGCAGGCGCCGTCGTTGGGCATGCACTGCCGTGCGGCGGCGCCGTCGACCGAGGTCACCGGGTTCGTGCTGCAGCTGTAGCCGGTCTCGCAGCCTGCGTCGCAGTCGGTGCTGCAGAAGCTTCCGGCTGCCAGCTGCACGCAGTGGTCGTCGTCCTCGCCACACTGCACGTCGGCCGAGCAGGGCTCGCACAGACTCGCGCCGCCGCGGCCGTCTCCGGGATGGGTGACCGTCACCGTGTGCACGCCGGTGGAGGGCGAGTTGGCGCGATGGTTGCAGCCGCCGTCGGGATCATCGGTGTCGACCACCTCCAGGACGTAGTAGAGCGTCGCTTCGTCACCTTGGTCGCCCTCGACGACGGGGTTGGGGATGATCGCGCGCCACGTGCCGGCGCTGGCGTTGCCCTCGTCGAGGGTCATGTTGGCGATGCCGAGCTTGCTGAAGTCGACCTCGCCGGCGACGACCGGGTTCTCGAGCGCGTAGTAGACCACCGGCGCCGAGATGCCGACGTCGTCGCTGAACTCACCGACGATCGCGATGTCCTGCAGGGTCGAGACGTCCTGGGGCGTGTGGCTGATCGAGGGGGACCCGCCGGGGCAGCCCTCGCCGGTCCCGGGCCGGATGACGATGGGCACGTCCTTGAGCGTGGGGGGGTTTTCTCCGTCGTCGGCCGAGAGCGTCAGCTTGTGCTGGAAGGTCTGGGCATCCTCGGGCCGGGGGCACCACTTCCAGATGGCTTCCTTGCCGAATGAGCCCGGGTCGACCGTGAGCGTGGCGCCCTGCAGCACCGGCGGGGCCTGCGTCAGCGTGACCTCGATGCTGTCGAGGTCCTCGACGACCACCGAGAGGGCCGGGACGGAGGCGCAGTCGGCACCCGCCTCCAGGATCAAGCCGGCCTTGGGCTCGCGGAAGATTGGCGCCGAGTCGATGCCCGACGCGCCGCGCACCTCGATGACGATGGGGACGACCGTGTCGAAGTCGCCGTCGGAGACCACGAAGTCGAAGATGTGCTCGCCCTCGTGATCGGCGACGGGCGTGTACGAGAACAGGCCCTGGCCGTCCGGGGTCCGGGTGACCACGGCATGGGCCTCGATCCCGGAAATGCTGGCTCGATAGCTGAAGCTCAGGCTGCCGCCGTCGGGGTCCGATGCCGACAACGTGAGCCGGAGCTCCTGTCCGACCACCGCAACCTGGTTGCCTGGGTCGACGAGGACCGGAGGCGAGCCCTCCTTGCAGCCGACGACCATCATCAATGCGGCCGTTCCAAGCAGCCCCGCTCTCGTGCAATCGTATCGATCAAACATGTCGCGACCGTCCCCAGACTAACGCGGAGCGCGGCCGCGCGCCGCTTCTTCGACCCGGCCGGGCGCGGAGGATTCAAACGTCGGCGCGGGTCGAGGTGGCGCGCCTGGGTCCAATCGCCGGGAGGACGAGCGCACTCGGCGCTGAAGCTGCGTGCGACGGGCGGGCGCGCGATGGCTGGGCGGCGGCCCATCGGGTTGGGTACGCTGGACCCGTGGCTCCCCGACGAATCGCCCTGTCGCTCACCGCGTGCGCGCTGCTCTCGTGCAACGACGCAGAGGATCGGGACGGACCCACCGGCCTGGAGACCCTCGAGCTCACCTCGGTCGAGCCGCGTCTGGTGCTGCCGGGCACGGTCATGCAGATCGACGGCTCGTCCTTCCTCGACGAGCCGCTGGGCATCTCGGCGCTCCGGCTCAGCGGCGAGGTCGACGGCCGCCCCGCGACGATCGACCTGCCTGCGACGTTCATCGACTTCGACTCGATGACGGTCGAGATCACCCCGAGCACGTTCGGACGGGTCGGGGCGCAAGAAGGAACGTTCGAGGGGGTGCTCAGCGTCCTGGTCGACTACGTGCCCGGGGGATCACGGCACTTCTCGCCGCCGCTGACGGGCCGCGTCGAGTTTCGGCAGAGCGTCGATCCGGTGCTCGAGGACGCCACCCGGCAGGGCGCCATCTACGTCAACTCGGCGATCCAGCTCGAAGGCTCGGGCTTTCTGCTCGGCGGCGCCGAGGGGACCACCTTCG
The DNA here is from genome assembly GCA_963761755.1 of uncultured bacterium. Taxonomy (GTDB): domain Bacteria; phylum Myxococcota_A; class Polyangia; order Nannocystales; family Nannocystaceae; genus CAJXVA01. Next base: position 335,716 of record CAVXIC010000007.1, on the reverse strand, counting down.
CGATCGTCGAGGGCTGCACGATCCCCGTCGGCGGCAACGCCTGCGGTTCGTCGACGCGCGCCGAGATCCCGATCGAGCCCGAGACGGCGTTCAGCCGCGCGCGCGCCACGTTCCCGTTCTCTCCGCACATCGCTGGGATCTCCGGAGGACGCTTCGAAGGCCGGCTGCACCTGGAGAACGTCTTCCCCGACGGAACGCGCGCGTCGAGCGACGAGATCCCGGTCGCCTACGACCTGCTCGACACCACCGTGACCTCCATCGGGGACGGCGGCAGCGTCGGCCAGTACATCGACATCGTCGGCGGGGGCTTTCTGGGCGAAGACGAAGGCATCACGCTGATGGAGCTGGAGGGGGAGTTCTTTCCCGACGGCGCCGTGGGGGGCGTCCCGGTCACCGGCTTGTCGTTCATCCCGGAGTTCGTCGACGGGAGCCGGATGCGCTACGTCGTCAACGAGCAGGACGAGCTCGGGCAGGGCCTCGACGAGCTCGGCGGCATCCGGTACGCGCAGGGCACCTTCGACGGCACGATGCGTCCGATCGTCAGCTTCGAAGGGGAGACGGTCACCGGCGCCTCGACCCCGGTCGCGTTCGAGATTCGCCCCGTCAAGCAGGTGGTCTGGGTTCAGTTCACCCCGGCGTACGTCGAGAGCCTGCGCGCGTTCGGGATTCGAGCGCTGGAGCAGCGGGTGCGAGACCGCGTGCTGAAGGTGATGGCGCGCGACTACGCGACGATCAACGTCGACATTCGAGACGAGAAGCCGACCGACTTCGCCGAGTTCACGATCCTCGAGATCAACGGCCCCGACGTCAACGGGCTCGGCCTGCTGGGCTACGACAACACCTCGGGCAAGGACGTGGACAACAAGCGGCTCAGCGATCGCATCGGCGGGGTCAACGTGGTGACCCAGGAGATCGACGGGTACCCGGGGTACGGCGGCGTGTTCATCGAGTCGTTGATGGCGTTCTCCGAGCATCCGCCGCCGGGCACACCGCCCTCGGAGATCGGCAACCCGCTGTTCGACCAGGTCTTCGACGAGTTCCGGCCCGACCGCGGCCGACCGGTGGGGGCAGCCGACGAAGCCGGGGGCGGCATCCCGGTCCTCACCAACGGCGCGAGTTGCCCGACCGAAGACCGTCAGCTGCAGGCCGCGTGTGCGGTGTGGGTGCTCGGCTCCTTGGTCGGCACGACGGCGAGCCACGAGCTGGGGCACGCGCTGGGCTTGGCCGATCCCACCAACCTCACGCGCTTTCACAACCTGGGCGATGGGGACCGGCGCTTGATGGACGCCGGGGGTGTTCGTCCCTTCGAGGAGCGGGCCGAGCTGATGGGGCAGGGGCCCTCGGTGTTCTGCGACTCGGCCTACGAGTACCTGCGGCGAATCCTGCCCACCGACCAGGCCGCGACGGACTTCGAGCGTCCGTTCTGCTGACACCGGCCACGTGCGGGTGTTGCGCTGGTCGGGATGGACGGTCCTGACGGCGATCTTCGCGCCGAAAGTCGCCTTGAGCTGGCGCACGCGCTGGGCGCTCCGAGACGGGGTGTCCCCGATGCTCTAGGTCCGAAATCGGCGGTTCTACGGCCGATTGACGCCGTTTCGCGCCCGTGCGAGAGTTCCGTTCAGCCACCTCCGGGGGGAGGGGGGCAACGTAGGTTGACGGTCGACTTTGTACGACCCTATCCTACCCCAATCGATGGACAACCCGCGGGGCTCCCGCCGGCTGGTCGAGTTTTCTCCGGTCCTCTTTTCCTAACACCCGTTCGTCCAAGAGAAGAAATTCCATGTCCAAGCGTCACTCCACCACCATGGTCCTGAAGGCCTTCGCGGGCCTGAGCCTGTTGAGCACCGCGGCTGCCTGCGGAGACGACAACGGAGGTGGAGGTCCCCTGGACGTAACCGTTCACCCCCCGGTGTTCGCAGACGTGCGGATTAACACCCCGAGGGGGATTCGACCTCGCGACCGCGGCGTGATCAAACCGAGGGGTGCCGGTCAGTCCCGAGGAGCACGCCTCCGTCCTCGCCGAACTCGGCGAGACGAAGGCCGAACTCGGCGAGACGAAGGCCGAACTCGGCGAGACGAAGGCCGAACTCGGCGAGACGAAGGCGCGGCTGGAGGCGCTGGAAGCTCAGTTCGCGACCGCCCTTGCCACGATCGACCGCCTGACGGAGCAGCTGAAGAAGAACTCGTCGAACTCGAACTTGCCGCCCTCGAGCGACGGGCCGGGCGCTGTGTCGCGGGGTATTCGCGCGCCGAAGAAGCCGAGGTCGAAGCGAAAGCGCGGCGGCCAGAAGGGGCACAAGGGGAGTCATCGCGCGCTGCTGGATCCCAGCGAAGTAAACGAGTTCAAAGATCTGTTCCCCGAGGCGTGTGAAGCGTGCGCATGCATCTTGCCGCAGACGCCCGATGCTGCGGCACACCGCCACCAGCTCATCGACCTGCGACGAGGGGGGCGACACGTCCTCGAGTTTCGCCGCCACGCAGTCGAGTGCAGCTGCGGGCACACCACGGTGGCGCTCTACGACCCCAAGCAGATTCCCGCGTCGCCCTTCGGGCCTCGGCTGGTGAGCGTGGTCGCAATGATGACGGGCGTATTCCACCTCAGCCGTCGGAACACGCTGCGCTTCCTTCGCGAGGTCTTCGGGATACACATGTCCATCGGGGCCATAAGCCAAGCCGAACGACGTGTCAGCAAGGCCCTCGCCCCCGCGAGCGAGCAGGCCCACGACGAAGTTCTGGCGGCGATGGTCAAGCACACCGATGCGACGACCTGGTTGATGGCCGGCGTGACGATGTCGCTTTGGACCCTGTGCACCACGTTGACGAGCGTGTTCCGCATCTTCAAGGATGGCGCGCGAGCAACCATCGAGTCGATGTTCTCGGACGAGGGCGGCAGCAAGACGGGCATCTTGGTCAGCGACCGAGCGTCGGTCTTCGGGTTTTGGGCGATGGCGCTGCGACAGGTCTGCTGGGCGCATCTGCTGCGGCTATTCGTCGGGTTCTCACAGCGAGCCGGTCCCGAAGGGGCCTACGGTCGCGAGCTGCTCGAGCACGCCGCGCTCGTGTTCGAGTACTGGCACGACTTCGTCGCCGGAACCCGCTCGCGCGACGAACTTCGGCACTTGATGAAGTCGGTCCAGCACAACTTCGAGGCGCTGCTACGGCGCATCGTGGCGGCCAATATCCGTGGTTTGTCGGGCTCGTGCGCGAACCTCCTCGCGCACGCTCCAGCCCTATGGACGTTCGTCGATGTGCCCGGCGTCGAGCCGACGAACAACCTCGCCGAGCGTGACCTCCGCTCCCTCGTCATCTGGCGCAGGCTCTGCTACGGCTGCCAGAGTGAACGCGGCCTTCGTTTCGTCGAGCGGGTCATGACGGTCTGCATGACCCTGCGCAAGCGACGATGCGACGTGCTCGACTTCATCGAGCGGTGCGTACGGGCTCGCGCCGCAGGTTCGCCCGTCCCCTCGCTGCCCGAGCCCCTCGCCGCGGCCTGAACTATCTCCTCGAACTCGGGTAGTAGCGCATGTGGTTGCGCGCGCCCGTCGTCCGCAGCCTGCCGTCGCGACGCAATATCGTCATCGGCAAGTTCAGCTCGCGGACACTCGACCCCAGCCGCCCCGCGTAGTGCGTCATTACTTCCCCGGGCTCGGACGCGACGCTCGCATAGAGGCGTTCGGCCAGCTCCGCGACCTCGCTGCGGCTCCGTCGCTTCCCGGATGCTCGCCGCTTCGGTGCCGACGCCATCTTCTTCGGGGCGCGCGACCCCTCGAACGCGCGCTCGAGCGCGGCGGTCGCCTCCGCTCGAACCTGCGCGAGATGGTCGCGCACGAGTTGGTCGATCTGCTCGACGAGATTGCTGGCCTTCATCCCCCGAGCGTCCGAGCCGCGCCATCGTCCTTCAAGCCCGGGGGTGAACGGTTACCCCTGGACAGCCAGCTCGGGTTCGACGAAGCGCGCAGCGAGCTGGTGGTGAAGCTCAACCGCTCGCTGGGCGGCGGCGAGAAGGTGCACGTCCGGATTCGAAGCTTGGCCGACGGAGACACCTTGGACTGCGCCACCGAGCAGTCCGGCATCCCCACCTACGGCTCGCGTGGCAACGGCATCTACGGCGGCCAAGCGGTCACGCAGGACATGTTCGAGGTCCCCACCTCCTCACATGCGCTGATGGGAGAGACGCCGCAGGAGCTTCAAGCCCGCCTCGAGGCGACATACTACGCCGAGGTTTGCATCGAGAACGACGGTGAGGTCCTGCACCAGGCTCGCTACTCGCTCAATCAGGCCCTCGACCTCATCGGCGAGAACGGCAAGTTCGATGCCGACGACGACGGCGTCCGCATCGAGTCGAACTCCGCGTACGCGCAGGCCTGCGAAGAAGAACTCGGGCCCAACCCGCTCTTCCCGGCGGTCGAAGGCAGCCCCGGCGACTACGAGATGGCCAACTGCCTCGACGGTACGCCGATCCCGACCGAGGTCGACGGCGTCCCGCAGGACCGCTTCGGCACGCCTTGCGACAAGCCGCAGTACATCTACAGCCACTGCGAGCCCGACGCCCGGACCGGCGCCAACGGGCCGCGAGTGCAGAGCGCGCGGAACGAGCAGGGCACTTCCTGGGTCCTGCTCTGCCGCAAGTCGCTCGACGAAGAGGGCTGGTACAACGACATCGCGATGATCGGGAACAACCCGTTCACCGGCAAGACCTGCTTCTTCCAAAACCAGCTGCGGGGCAGCAACGCCAACATGACCCGCGACTCGAAGGGGTCCGAAGTCCCGTGGCCGGGCGACACGATCGAGTCCGACGTGTCTCCCACGGGCAACGTGCTTTGGGGTTCTCGGCCCGAGGGTGGCAACACCGGGATCGGCTGCGACCTGTGCCACAGCACCGACGCCTTCGTCCACTCGCCGTGGATCGACGGAGCGTTGCGCGCCGACGGGACGCCGGTCGTGCCGAAGATCGGTCAGCACCCCGACTACATCGAGGGCTACAACCGGCCCTACTCGCTGGTCGACCAGAACGACCAGGGGTGGATCATTCCGCGTCGCCTCGTCTCCGAAGAAGCATCGGCGTGCGGCAAGTGCCACGCGGCTGCGGCCCTGGACCAATGGAGCTCCAACAGCCAGCACGACACCGGCGAAGGCTGCGAGTTCTGCGGCAGCGCGCCGTGGCTGGATCGCATGGTCGGTGAGGACGCGGCATGGGCCCAGCTGGTCACCGAGTCCCATCAGGGCTTCGAAGACGTGTTCTGGATGCCGCCCAACGCCGGTGAGGTCCTCAACGAAGACGAGTGGGCGAACTCCGAGTACGCCGCCGCGGTCAACTTCATCCGCGAGTGTGGTGCCAACCCGGACAACCCGGCGTGCATCTGGGAAGACGCGCCGACCGAGGCCGGCGACCCGACCGAGCTGCCCACGATCGACACCACCGGTCCCGATCTTGCTCGCGCAGCGCTGGCCGCCGTCGGCGCGCGCCACCTCGACGCATCGAACAACGAGGTCGAGCAGACCAAGCGCTGCGCCGAGTGCCACGCGATGTCGCGCTTTGGCATCCGCGAGTGGCGAGACCGCACGAACGAGGCCATCTCGGCGGGCATCGACGTGTTCTCCGACCCCTCGGGTCTCTCGCAGGACGCCGCGCTCGCGCTCGTCGACCACATGCGCAAGGACTCGAGCAACCCCGAGTCGGTGTTCGCGCCGTACAAGATCGGCGTGTTCGCGGCCGGTGCTCAGTTCCCGTACTTCCGCCGGCTCTTCGACGCCGCCTTCGGCTCCGAGGGCGCCATCGAGTACAGCCGCTTCCTGGCGCGGGTGAGCATGCCCAAGGGCAGCCACCCGCCGTTCTCGGCCGAGGAGTTCGCGACCGTCGTCAAATGGTTCGTCGACGAGAACATCGCCAACCTCGAGGCGGTCATGCCCGAGGCGCCGCGCCCGGCGACGTGTGCCGACGTCACCGCGTTCGCGGGTCTGGGTGCCAACGGCCTTCCGGCCAACGACGCCTGGTTCGCCGGTCACCTCGACGACATGGAGTTCGAAGGCTGGCACGCCAAGAACGTCGAGAAGGGCATCAACATGTTCGGCTGCGACGGCACCGACGGCCAGAACTGCTTCGCCGGATTCGACCGCGTTGCGGGTGCGTCGGACGAGGTCGCCGGCAACGAGTTGGTGCTGCTCAAGACCTTCGACTTCAACACCAGCTACTGGATGCGCGCCAGCGCCGACGGCCGCTTCATCGGCAACGGCGGCGGTTCGCAAAGTGGCTTCGGTGCGACGATCACCGACATGATCGTCGACCGCAACATCGGTGTCCGCGGCTCGTATGACCCCGGCTTCTTCCCCAACAACGACGGGTTCATCATGCAAGGCGGCGGGGCCGGCCTTTGCGGCCAGTCGGTGCTGACCAACGACGATCTCATCGCCGACGGGATCGACTTCTCGGAGCCCGGTTGCAGCAACGCCGAGGGCATCAACCTCTACCAGCACGTCGCGGTGAACCTCGACGGTGGTGACTACTTCATCATCAACTCACAGTTCACCTCCGACCCCGGCTCGGGCAACAGCGACCCTCGCGCTGGGTTCGACGAGGGGTCGACGATGAAGATCAGCCCGCTGGTGTTCAACGGCGCCGACTGGGATCAGAAGGAGTCCGTGACGGTCAACTCGCCCTACGAGGGTGACTCGGTCCTCTCGCCCTCGGGCCAGATGGTCGTCAGCCGCTTCGCAGGGCCCGACGGCGCTGCGTTGGGCTACATGGTCCGCCGCGTCGAAGCCTCGCCTGCCGGTGGCACCTACGATGTCCGCATCAACCAGCCCGTGCGCTTCATCTGCGCGCCGGGAGCCAAGGCGAACATCGACTTCGGCGAGCGGTTCTCGGTCACCCACCACTACGAGGACGGCACCGCCAACCTCTACCTGACCGACCTGCTCACGCTGCAGACCTACAAGATCACCGACATGCCGGCCGACACGCGGGCCCTGTTCCCGCACTTCCGCTCGGACGGCTGGATCTTGTTCCTTGCCCAGGGCCCCGCTGGCGACCAGGCGATGGCGATCAACTCGGCCGTCGTGCTCGCGGCCCAGCAGTAGCCCAGCGCAGGCAGCTCCCAGCGCGGAGCTCGGACTCTTCGGATGCATCGGAAGGGGCGCTTGGCTCGGTCGCCCTCAACGACAGCACGGACGCGACGGGCAAGGCCGATGCGCTCATGGGTCGGCAGGTTCAGCCCTACCTGACCGAGGTGCTCGCCTACGGCCCGGAGACGAAGACCGGCACGTCCAGCGTCACCGACATCTCCGAGGAGCGCATGGTCATGGAGGCACCGCTGGTCGCGCTGCCCGCGTTCGAGGACGCCCTGCAGATCACCGTCGGCGGCGACGAAGGCACCGACATGCGCTTCTTCCTGGTCTATGAGGATGGCGACGCGTATCGCATCGTGACGATCGAGGGCGAGGGCAGCTTCGAGGACGGGGACGAGGCGCAAGAGGGCGCAGCGCAGTCCGCACCGGTCACCATCAGCTACTTCCAGTCGGTCTCGATCCTCAAGTCCGAGCGCACCATCTCCGTCGCCTCCGACGGCGCGGGCGGCCAGACGACGACCACCCTCGACTTCGACCCGACCTCGTTGGCCGTGCTCGCGCTCCCGGTGGACTCTGGGTGGGGCAACGCCCTGCTCGGCGACTTCGCGTACGCGTTCGAAGCGACCTGCGACGGCCTCGAGTGCGGGCAGACCGCACCGGTCGAGCCCGACGCGCCTGTGGACGACTACGCCCAAGCCCGCGACGTGAACGTGCACGCCGTCACCATCGGCGGCGACGCGCTCCCGTACGCCTACCCCAGCGTGGACAGCGGGTTCGGGCTCGGTGGCACCGAGTTTTGGCAGAAGTGGTCGGGCGGTCACAACCCGACGTACAGCTACGGCGAAGGGACCGAAGCCGGCCGCAAGTGCATGCTCGCGAGCGCGATCCGCTTCGAGGCCATCATGTCCGACCCCCCGGAGTCGATGGTGCGCCTGCGCGAGGAGACCAACTGGAGCGGTCGCTTCTTCAACTGGAACGACGACTTCTCCATGAGCCCCGGTCAGGACGCTCGCGGCGCGGTGCTGTGGGCCTGGCGCACCGGCCTCATCAAGTGGATCAGCCAGACCGGGCGCGACGGCACCTGCTACCTGCCCACGCTCGATATCGTCGAGCGGGCTGCCTCCAACTGCCTCTCCGCCGACGGCGGGGACGGCGAGATCCAGGGCTGCCAGGGCTGAGGCCTCCGGCCTTCCCCGCCATTCCCATCATCAGGGGGTCGACCACCGTCGATCCCCTTTTTTGCGTGTTGTACACTGAGTGCCGTGCGGAGCCGTGACTCCGCCTGAGGCTCTGGTTCATGTCGATTGGTTCTCCTTATCTTCTCCGTGCTCTTTCACTGGCTGCGCTGACGTTGGGTCTGTGTGGGTGTCCCGAGGGCGACAGCGCCCGGCCCAGCGGCAACACGCTCGGTGAGACCGAGGGCAGCGTCTCCGACTCGCTCGGGGACACCGGGGCCACCGGGAGCGAGAGCGATACCGCCTCGGACATCTGTCTCTCGCAGAACTGCGAGACCGACCTCGAGTGCGGCGGGTGCAACGAGGGGAAGAACACCTGCTACGGCCCCGAGAAGCGCTGCGTGGCCTGCAACCCCGACACGGGGTCCGGGTGCGACGACACGGAGACCTGCACCGAGTTCGGGACCTGCGTTCCCGAGGGCCAGACCTGCGACGTCGACGGCGAGGGGGAGCCCACCGTCACGTGCAACAACGACCCCGACTGCGGCGCGTGCGACCTCGACCATCAGGTCTGTGCGGCCGGGGCGTGCGTCCAATGCCGCGGCGACGCGCTCGATGCCTGCCAGTCCACCGAGATCTGCGTGGGCAATGCCTGCGTGCCCAAGTGCCCCGACGAGTGCGACACCAACGACGACTGTGGCGAGTGCACGACCACCGACGCCGCTCAGACGCCGCTGAGCGCGTGCCACAACCGCCAGTGTTCGGAGTGCTCCAACACCAGCTCGGTCCCGATCGCGTGCCCAAACGGTGAGGTCTGCACCGACCAGGGCGTATGCGTCGCGCAGTGCGGCGTCCCTGGGCAGAGCCCCGGGACGTGCGAGTCCGATGCGGACTGTGCAGGCTGCGAGGGCGACAACACCACCTGCATCATCCCGATCAACGACGACCGAGGCGAGTGCGGGCCGACCGCTGCCGGCTGTTCCGACCTCGGCAACGGGGTGGTGGTGCTGCCCGAGCCGTTCTCACAGGTCACCAACGCGTGCTCGGACGACCCCGACTGTGCCGGCATCGGCGTGCAGTACAACGTCGGCAAGCTGCTGCGCGAGCTGACCGGCTTCAACGAGATCGACGACGCGATCGTCGAGTACCCGATGTCGCGCTGCGCCGAACTCTCGGTCGGGACCGGCGGCGGCGCGATCAGCTGCGGCATCTGTGTCCCCTGTGAGGAGGACAACGACTGCCAGGACCTCGACATCGACGACATCGCCGGCGACGCGTTCGGGCCTCTGGGCGTGGTCGCGACCGCGCTGCTGCTCGACCAACTGTTCGGGCCCAGCGAGCACGTCATCCACATGTTCTGCCAGCCGGTCGCGGCTGGATACGGCGCGTGCGTGCCGTGCCCCAACCTGCTCAGCGATTGCTCGCTCGGCGGCGGCGGCGGCAGCGGGATGTGCGAGCACGGCGTCGACGAAGCCGGCTCCGCGCTCGACCCGATGTGTGGAGCGTGCGCCGCATCGGTCTGCGCGGTCGACAGCTACTGCTGCGAGACCGAGTGGGACGAGACCTGCGTCAGCGAGGTCGACGACTACTGCACCACCGGGGCGTGCCACGACCAGTGCGTGGAAGGCTCGGCGCTCAACCCCAGCTGCAACGCCTGCGTTGCTGACGTCTGCGAGGAGGACGCGTACTGCTGCGAGACCGAGTGGGACAGCATCTGCGTGAACCTGGTCGAGACGGTCTGCGGCGGCGAGTGTGTCGGCGACGGCTGTGCACACGACGAATGTGTGCAAGGCGGCGCCCTCGAGGCGACGTGCTCGTCCTGCGCGTCTGCGGTGTGCAACGCGGACGAGTACTGCTGCGACAACGAGTGGGATTCGTACTGCGTCGAGGAAGCCGAAAGCCAGGCTGCCTGCAGCTGCTGAGCCCGTCGGCGTCCCCGCCTTAGAGCGGCACGGTCCCATCGAAGACGACGCGGGCCGGGCCGCGCATCTGCACGCCGGTGCCCCGATCCGCGGGCACCGTGATCCACAGTCGCCCTCCGGGCAGGTCGACCGCCAGGGGGACGCCCGCCTCGGCGCGACCCGACCAGACCGCGGCGCACGCGGTGGCGCAGGCTCCGGTCCCGCAGGCCTCGGTGATGCCGCAGCCGCGCTCCCAGACCCACAGGGTCACGGCGCCGCCCTCGGGGCCCGCGTGCACCCGCGCGAACTCCACGTTGGTCCGGTTCGGAAACGCCCGGTCGAGCTCGGCCGCTGGCCCCTCGGCCCGGCACAGCGCCTCCGGGTCCGTGTCGACGAACGCGATCGCGTGCGGGTTGCCCATCGAGACCGCGCGGAAGGTGCGCCCGCCCGCGACGGTGCGCGGGCCCTGGTCGAGGCCCGGCCCCATGTCGACCGTCACCTCGACGGCGCGGCCGCGACCGCGCACCTCGCACGTCTTCGGACCGGCGTCGGTGTGCACCACCAGCGCGTCCTTGCCCCACAGTGAGGCGAGGTGCGCGGCGACGCAGCGCAGCCCGTTACCGCACATCTCGGGGCGAGAGCCGTCGTGGTTGATGACCAGCATCGTGCCGTCCTCGCCGGCGGGGCCCGGGCCGACCAGCAGGAGGCCGTCGGCGCCCACCCCGGTCCGCCGGTCACACAGCGCGGAGGCAAGAGGCTGCAGCCGTTCCACGTCGGCGAGCAGCGACGCGTAGTCGCCCGCGGTGCGGTCGATCAGCAGGAAGTCGTTGCCCAGGCCCTCGACCTTGCGAAACGTCAGCGTCACGCGGGCCAGGGTGAGGCTGAGCCCGGCGAGGGTCAAGCGAGGTGCTCGTCGCTCAGATGCTCGTCTCTGGATCCAGCGCCTCGGTCTGTGCGTCGGAGAGGCCGAACTTGTCGATCTTCCGCCGAAGTGCGTGACGGGTGATCCCCAGCAGCTCGGCCGCGCGGACGATGCGATGGTCGGCGAGCCGCAGCGCGAGCGTGATCGCCTTGATCTCGATCTCGCGCAGGGACGAACCGGGCAGGCGGATCTGCATCGCGGCCGCGGGCGCCGGTGCGTCCTCGTCCTGGAAGCCGAGATCCCGCGCGGTGAGCCAGCGGCCGCTGGTGCGCAGCGCGGCGGCCTCGAGCAGCGCGCAGATCTGGGCGGCGCTTCCGGGGAGGGGCTCACGCGTCAAGGCCTCCAGCGCGCCCGGCGACAGGGCCCGCAGGCCGAGGTCGTGTCTTGCGCACACCGCGTCGAGGTGGGCCCGCGCGAGCTCGCCGATGTCGTCGGGCCGCTCGTGCAGCGGGGGGATGTCGAGGATCGCCTCCGTCATCCGGCCGAAGAGCTGCTCATGGTCCAAGGAGCGCGCCCGCAGCGTCGACAGCGGAGAGCAGGAGGTGAGGATCAAGCTGGTCTTCGGAGACTGGGCGATCCGGTGCTTGAGCACCTGCGCACTGTGCCAACCCAGACGCTCGGCCGAGGTGATGAGCAGCGGGCCGGGGATCTCGGCGGCGTCGGCCGGGACCTCGCGCGCGTCCAGCTCGACCGCGGGCGTGGTGGGCCCCACCATTCGGTGACGGATCCAGCGGGCGAGCCGCCGTTTGCCCACCCCGGTGGGTCCGGTGACGGCGATGACCCGGCACCCGGAGTCGGCGGTGGCCTCGGCCCGGCGTCGAAGCCGAGTCAGGCTCTCACTGCTGCCGTGGAGCCAGCGCGCGTCGATGAGGGGCGCTGGTCCAAATTCCAACGCAGACAGGACGTTCGAGGTGCGGTCGTCGATCATGCGGCTGCACCCTCTATGGGGAGCCGCAAAGCGCGCCGCAAGGGTCGCGGCCGCGTGACGGGCGGGCCGCCCGCAGGACCTCAGCCCTCGTCGTCGGGCTCGACGTCGCCGGGCTCCGCGTCCGGTGCCGCGTCGGGCTCCGCGTCCGGTGCAGCGTCGGGGTCGGCCTCGTCCGCTTCGGCGTCCGGTGCAGCGTCGGGGTCGGCCTCGTCCGCTTCGGCGTCCGGTGCAGCGTCGGGGTCGGCCTCGTCCGCTTCGGCGCCCGGTGCAGCGTCGGGTGCTGCCGCGGGGTCGGCGGCAGCCGGCGCTTCGGGAGCTGCCTGCGAGCCGGCGTCGGGGGTCGCGCCCGCGGGGGGGAGCTGCAGGGGGTTGGGGCCCACCCGCTCGTAGTTCACTTCATCGTCCTCACCGGCCAGGTTCTTTTCGGCCTCCAGCTCTTCGGACATGTCCTGAAGCCGGTCGGAGCCGGAGTGGGTGCTGGCGTAGGCCAGGTAGACGGCACACACCATGAACCCGATGGCCAGACCCTGGGTCAGCTTGGCCAGGAAGTCCGCACCGCCGCCGCCGCCGAACACGCTCTGGCTGGCGCCTCCGCCGAGGGCTGAGCCCATGCCGCCGCCTTTTCCAGCCTGCAGCAGGACGACGAGCACCAGGACGATGGTGATGAGGACGTAGACAATCTCGACGAAGAGGTCCATGGCGAAACGGGTCGGGGCGAAGCGGGTCGGGGCGAAACGCGAGGCTCGGATGGGTCCGAGTCAGGAAGTAGGCCGGGCAGTTTGCGCTGCCGCGGTCGCGATGGCTAGGAAAGACTCGGGGTCCAAGGAGGCACCGCCGACGAGGAAGCCGTCGATGTCACCCGCCTCGAGCAGGTCCGAGGCGTTGCCGGGCTTGACGCTACCACCGTAGAGGATGGATTCTGTCACGGCCCGCATCGCCGTAGGTGGCGGCCAGGTGCGCGCGCAGGGCTCGGTGCATGTCGCGGGCCTGCGCACCGGTCGCGGTGCGCCCGGTCCCGATCGCCCACACCGGCTCGTAGGCGATGACCAGGCGCGCGTCGATCTGGCTCGAATCGACCTTCGATAGTGACTCCGAAAGCTGTGCAATGACTGCGGTTTCGTGTTCGCCACTGTCGCGCACGGCGAGCGACTCTCCGACGCAGAGCACCACGGTGAGGTCGTGCGCCAGGGCGTTGGCGACCTTGTCGGCGACCAGGGCGTTGGTGTCCCCGTAGTACGCGCGACGCTCGGAGTGCCCCACGATGGCAGCCTTCACGCCGGCCTCGTGCAGCATGGCGGCTCCGACCTCGCCGGTGAACGCGCCCGACTCCTGGGCGGCCACGTCTTGGGCGAGCAGCCAGGCTCCGGTGCTGGCACTCGCGCTGGCTTGCGCATAGGGCGCAGCAGCGGCGATGGAGAGGTAGGCCGGGGCGAAGCCGACCCGAACTTCGGGACATCCCGCGACCGGGTTGGCGAGCGCGTCGGCGAGACCGTCCGCGATCCCCTTCGCGCACGCCGCCGCCGACGCCGCCAGCAGGTTCTGCTTCCAGTTGCCCAGGATCCAGGTGATGCGATTGGTCATGATGGCTCCGCGGAGGGGGGAAGGGGTGGGGGAGGCGCGAGGGCCGCGACGCCGGGCAGGACCTTGCCCTCGATCAGCTCCAGCGACGCGCCGCCGCCGGTGCTCACGTGGCTGATCGAGTCGGCGAGACCGCTTTGGTGCAGCGCGGCCACGGAGTCGCCCCCGCCGACGACCGAGAAGGCCTCGGCCTCGGCCACCGCCTTGGCGATGCCCAACGTGCCCTGGGCGAACGCAGGATTCTCGAACAACCCCATGGGGCCGTTCCAAAACACGGTCTTGGCCCGTCCCAGGACCTGTGCGAAGCGCTGCACCGACTCTGGACCGATGTCCAGGGCCATCTCGTCGGAGCCGAGTCCGCCCGCCGAGAGCCGCTGATGGCGGGCGTCGGGGGTGTCCAGACCGTGGCCGACCATGACGTCGGTGGGCAGCACGACCCGAACGTCCCGGGCGGCGGCCTTCTCGAGCACGGTCTTGCAGTCGCTGTAGCGATCGGGCTCCTGCAGCGAGGCGCCGAGCTCGGACCCGGTCGCCGCGAGGAAGGTGTTGGCCATCGCGCCGCCGATGAGGACGGCATCCCCGGCGCGAAAGCGCTCGACCAGCGCGACGAGCACGCTGAGCTTGTCGGAGACCTTGGCCCCGCCCACGATCGCCACGAAGGGCCGGGTCGGGTCGTCGGTGAGTCGACGAAGCGACTTCAGCTCCCGCTCGAGCAGCAGGCCTGGGGCATGCGCGCGCAGGCGCTGGGGGACCCCGACGACCGACGCATGGGCGCGGTGACACGTCCCGAATGCGTCGTTGACGTAGGCGTCGGCCAGGGACGCGAGGGCCGCGGCGAAGTCGGGATCGTTGCTGGTCTCGCCGGGGTGGAAGCGGAGGTTTTGCAGCAGCACGACCTGCTTGGCGGACGTGTCGGAGACCAGCTTGGTGACGCCGTCGCCGACGACCTCGTCGGGGACCCGGACCTCACAGTCGAGCAGCTCGGCCAGCGCTGCGCCGACGTTCTCCATGCCCAGCTCCGCTTTGAAGGTCCCCTTGGGACGGCCCAGGTGGGACGCGACCACCACGCGAGCGCCGCGGTCCCGCAGCGCCTTCAGGGTCGGCAGCGCGGCTCGGATCCGGGTGTCGTCGCGGACGGTGCCGTCGGCGGCCAGAGGCACGTTGAAGTCCACCCGCACGAAAACGCGGCGGTTGTCCACATCGAGGTCCGACAGCGAGAGCATCGGCCGCAGACATAGCCGCCTGCGCTGGTCCACGTCTACATCTGGCGCGCGACGCCAACGTGAGAACCAACGCGAAACCCCGCGCATCCGGGGGTCCGGAAGGGCGCGGGGCTCGAGGTGGAGGTCGCTACTCGGCCGCGAGGCCGGCACGAAGGTCCTCGCGGACCAGCTCGATCAGCTCGGACGAGAGCCCGACGATCTGATCGGGGGAGTAGCCCTGGGTCCGCATCTCTTTGAAGAGGGAGCGGGCGAGGATGCTCACTCCTCGTTCATCGGTGAGGTTGTCGCGGACGGGTTCGTTCGAGAGCTGCATGGGGAATTCCGCGACGCGGTGAAGCGCCGGCGTCCCCTTGTCGTGCAACCCCAGTGCCGAAGCTTCGCGGTGTCGGCGCCGAGCATGAAAACCGCGTGCTGTTCCGGTCGGTTAGTGTGCACTCTTGAATGTGCGGAATCGGCGCGGTGTGCAGCGGCGTGCACGGAAAACTGCGCATCTGTTTGCGCCTCGCGAGGCCTTGGCTGTGCAAGCCCGCGCGCGCTCGAGAATCTCGGCCGTTGGGCCGCCCATGCTGATCACTCGCCCGTGAACCCCTGAGACTGTTATGCTCCCGTCCGCTCGTGATTCGTTTTCGCGCTCCGAGCGCCCAGGTGGGCGTGTTGGCCACCAGTCTACTCATGTCCGCCTGTGCAGGCTGGCGTGACTACGGAAACACGTACTACGCCCGCAAGAGCGCCGACCGGGAGGAGTCGTACAGCTTCGGCCTGCCCTCCGACGCTTGGCGGCCCGTGCACGACGTCAACGAGATCCAGGTCGCGTGGATCAACGCCGACCTCGATGGCGTCGGGTTGATCGAGCTGCACGCCCAGTGCGACGAGCAGGGCGACAGCTCGCTCCATCAGTACACCGACCACCTGCGCATCGACTGGGACGACTGGACGGTGCTGGAACAGGCCGAGGTCACGCTGATCGACCGCGCCGCGCTTCGAACCGTCGTCGACGCCAAGCTCGATGGCATTCCACGCCGCAACGAGCTGTGGGTGGTGAAGAAGAACGGGTGCCTCTTCGACCTACGGTATTCGGCGGGGGCGTCCGACTTTGCGGCCGGTCAGGCCGACTTTGCAGCGGTGGTGCGGGGGTTCCGCTTCCCTCGGTAGTCCAATGCGCAGGATCATCGAACGCTTCGGGGCGATCGTCCTGTCCGGCTTGGACTGGGTCGGGGGACTCACGGCCCTGGGCCTGCGTTCGGTCGCGGTCGGACCCCGGCGCCCGTTCGGCATCGACGACATCGCGGCCCAGATGGTGGAGCAGGGCGTGCGGTCGCTGCCGATCGCCTCGTTCATGTCGCTGTTCATCGGCATGATCCTCGCGGTGCAGTTCGGGGCGGCCCTCGCCGACTTCGGGGCCACAATGAAGCTCGGAGACGCCAGCTCGCTGGCGCTGGTCCGCGAGCTGCTGCCGACGCTCATCGCGCTGACCGTCGGGGCCAAGATGGCCGCCGGGATGGCCGCGGAGCTGGGCTCGATGAAGGTCACCGAGCAGATCGACGCGGTCGCCGCGCTGGGCGCGGATCCGATCAAGAAGCTCGTGTGGCCACGGCTGGTCGCGGCCACGCTGGCCGTGCCGCTCCTGGTCGCGTGGGGCAACATCATCGCCCTGGTCGGCGGCATGCTGATCGGCGAGTGGGTCTACGCCGTCCCCGCGGGGTACTTCTACGAGACCTACGTCGACGAGCTTGCGCCCGTCGATTACCTGCAGAGCATCGTCAAGGGGGGCACCTTTGGCTACCTCGTCGGTCTCATCGGCTGCTACCAGGGGTTCTCGACCAAGTTCGGCACCGAAGCGGTCGGCGCTGCCACCATGGAGACCGTGGTGGCGACCTCGATCTGCGTCATTCTCGCGGACTTCTACCTCACCCTCATGTTCCTGTGAGCGACGCCGACCCAGCCGCGCCTCCGGTCATCGAGTTCTGTGGGGTCACCAAGTCGTTTGGCGACAACACGGTCTACGACAATATGGACCTGAGCGTGCTGCGCGGTGAAACGCTGACGATCATCGGCGGCTCGGGGCAGGGCAAGAGCGTGTGCCTCAAGATGATGATCGGCTTGCTTCAGGCTGATTCGGGCGCAGTGAAGGTAGACGGCAAGGTCGTCGGCGAGCAGGACCCCGCGGGCCTTCGGGCCATCCGCCAGCGGCTGGCCTACGTCTTCCAAGGCGGCGCCCTGTTCGACTCGATGACCGTGCTCGACAACATCGGCTACGCGCTGCGCGAGCACACCAAGATGGGGGACGGGGAGATCCTCGACAAAGCACGCACGTGTGTCGAGATGGTCGGCCTCTCCGAGCGGGTGCTGCAATCCATGCCTGGATCCTTGTCGGGGGGGATGCGCAAGCGGGTCGCGCTGGCGCGTTCCATCGCGATCGAGCCCGAGGTCATCCTGTACGATGAGCCGACCACGGGGCTCGATCCCAAGAACATCAACCGCATCAGCGCCATGATCATGAAGCTTCAGCGCGAACTCAACGTGACCTCCGTGGTGGTGACGCACGACATGCCCACCGCGCGGAAGGTCTCCGACAGGATCGCAATGCTCTACGAGAAGCGCTTCCCCTTCGTCGGCACCGCCGACGAGATGTGGCAGTCCCCCCAGCGCGAGGTCCGCGACTTCATTCACGGTACCCTGCGGGAAGCGGAGGCGCGTCGTCATGTCCCGTAAGCGCGAAGCGAAGACCCGAGTCGTCGTCGGCCTGTTCGTCACCATCCTGGCGACGCTGGGCTTCGTGTCCTTGTTCCTCATCGGCCAAGCCGAGGGCACGTGGGCGGAGAAGGTTGCCGTGTACACGGACTTCCGCACCATCTCCGGCCTGCGTCGCGGCTCGCCGGTGCAGCTGGCGGGGGTCGAAATCGGCACCGTGGACACGATCAACTTCGTGGAGCGCTCCGGAGACGATCTGGAGTGCGACCCGCTCACCGAGGACATCGGTCGCTTCGATGGCGACCGGACGGACGACTGCAGCTCGTTCTTGTTCTGCAGCCCCGATCGGGTGTGCGCCGAGCTCGAGCCCTACGCGGCCAAGGGGCTGCACGCGCCGTGCATGACCACGCAGGACTGCACGCAGGAGGAGATCTGCGTCACCAAGGACTTCCGCAGCCGCTACCGCCGGGTGTTCTGGACCGGACCCGAGGGCGTGTGCGCTCGCTACGACACCTCGCACCGCCGGGTCGAGGTCCGCATGTCGATCTTCGAGGACAAGCTCGACCTCATCCGGGAGGACTCGCGCGCGACCATCGCGCAAAACGGCGTCCTCGGTGACCAGCTCGTCGCGATCACCCCCGGCGCGCGCTCCGAGCTGTCCCCGCGGTCGTTCAAGAGCCACGGTGAGGAAGACGTGCTGATGATTCAGTCCTCCCCGTCGCTCTACGAGGACATCGACTTGTTCCGCGAACGCATCGACGGGCTCACCGACAAGGTCGACACCGCGCTGGGCGGCATCTCCAGCTTGTTCTCCGAGCTCAACGACGAGCGCACCCTCGACAACGTCAAGAACATCATCCAGCACACCGAGGAGATCACCCGTCAGATCGCGGACGGCGAGGGCCTCGTCGGGGCGCTGCTGTCCTCCGAGGAGTACAAGGCCGACTTTGGTCAGACGCTCCGCGGCGTCCGCAACACCGCGCTGGGCGTGGACCGGTTCGTCGGCCAGGCCAACACCTCGCTCACCAAGGTCAACGACAACCTACAGCCCACGGTGGACGACGCC
Organism: uncultured bacterium; assembly: GCA_963761755.1. Classification (GTDB taxonomy): domain Bacteria; phylum Myxococcota_A; class Polyangia; order Nannocystales; family Nannocystaceae; genus CAJXVA01. The sequence goes on along the minus strand of CAVXIC010000007.1, from coordinate 317,167 downwards.
CGCGCCACGATGGCGAGCCTGCGCAAGCTCCTCGACGACCTCAAGGACCCGAGCAACAAGTCGCTGGCCTCCAAGCTGCTCTACGACGAGGAAGGCCGGCTGGTGCGAGACCTCGAGATCATCTTGGCCGACGTCGAGAAGACCACGGCCTCCGCTTCGCGGATCACCGCGCGCATCGAGTCGGGCGAGGGCACCTTGGGCAAGCTCGTCAACGACTCCAAGCCGCACGACGACCTGGTCAAGATCCTCAGCGACCTCGAGCGCAACAACACCTTCAAGCGCCTGACGCGGTACGCCATCGAGAAGGACGACAAGGGCGAGAGCAAGTGACGCGTCGAGACGGACGCGAGGGCGGGGCTACTGCCCGAACGCGTCCCGCGCGAACCGCCGCACGTGGTCGGTGACCACGTTGGGGTACTCGGCCGGCAGCGCGTGGGAAGCGTCCTGAAGCACCACCCACTGGGCGCCAGGGATCGTGAAGGCGATCTCGCGCATGGTCGAGAGCGGAATGAAGCGGTCATCGCCGCCGGCCATGATGAGCGTGGGCACCCGAACGCGCGGCATCACGTCGTCACTGCTGTGACGGGCGGCCTGCTGCAGCATCTCCAGGAACAGCTCGGGGCTCATCCTGGCCATTTGGGACAGGTAGAAGTCGATGTCCTCGAGGTCGATGCGGTCGGTGTTGAGCTGGCTCGCGATGCCGAACCGACGCAGCGTCTGGTTGGGGAGCAGCGCGCGCCACAGTCGTACGGTGAGGTCCGAGGCGTGGCGGGTGGCCGCGCGCAAGAAGGGCAGGGCGTGGCCGATGACGTCGGTGCCTTGGAAGTTCGCGACCGCACGACCTGCCGGGCCAGCGATCGAGATCATGCCGGCCACCAGATCGCGGTGCCGCATGTAGGTTTCCAGGCAGACCTGAAAGCCCATCGAGAACCCGAGCAGGACGGCCTTGTCGACCCCCTCGCTGCGCAGCGTTGCGGCCGCGTCGTCGGCGAGGAACTCCATGCCCAGGCGCCACGGCCGAGGTGGATTGGGCGAGCGACCGTGCCCCCGGTAGTGCATCAGGAGGACGCGGAACTCGTCCCGCAGCTGGGGGAGGATCCTTCGAAAGGCCCAGCCCGCGCACCCGATGCCGTCGAGGATGAGGATCGTCGGCCGACCGGGTTCTCCCCAGGCCTGAACGCAAAGCGACGCGCCGTCGGGGCGGTCCAAGAACCGCTCAGATTCGGCGCGTACACCTGAACTGGGCGGGGAGTCATCGTCCGCGCCGCTGGATTCGTCAGGGTTGTCGGAAAGAGGCGAGCCCGCCATAAGAGACGACCAACCGTCGTGGGAAGGTCGAACGAGGTACGTCGCCGCGAAGACGAGTACGGACTGTGGGGCCACGGCGCCCCGAGGAAGGATTGGCCGTGCGACAGCCGAAACAATGCGGGGATGCGCAGGGACCGTCAGGTCGTGCGCATTCGTACAGTGCGGACTGTATTTAGGCGGTCGTGGCGCTATTCGTTCTTGCCACGCTCGTCATCTGGAGCGTCATCGGGCACTTCATTGACGCTCGGGTATTTCATGATGTCTTTCCGCGCGATTTTCCACGCTTTTTGGACGATCCAGGAGAGTGAGCGGTCTTGCCGCGCAGCTTCTTCTTGGATCTCCTTCAACATCTGCTCAGGGAAGTAGAGGCTTTGCTTACGCTTGTCAGAGCTGGCCATGTTTCGGCACTCTTCCCGCCATCATGCGGCAAAGTCGCACCAGGTTAGGCCCGCGGTGCCCGCCTTGTCAACTTCTCAACTGCGGTCCGCGCCGTATTTCGCGGCAAATCGGTCCGTTCCGACCGCGTTTTCTCGCCTGGACCCTGGGGACGGGATCTCTCCCGCTGCTGGGCCCCGGATTGGGCTCCTGGTCGACCGGGGCGCCACGGCCCTTGAGCCGGTCATTCGGCGGGGACGACGAGCCTGTCGATCCTGGACGATTTGGCGTTGTTTCGAGCGGGCAAAGTCCCTATTGTCCTGCGTCTTCCGAACCCACGGGTTCTGCAGGTTGTGCGTGACCATGCCCCATTTGACGAAGCAACAACTCGAAGCTTTCGCCAAGCTGCTCCAAGAGAAGCGCAAGCACCTGATCGACGAAGCCAAGCGCACGCTCGACAACGACATGGTCATCTCCGCGGATGAGCGGATGGACGAAGTCGACCAGGCCTCGAGCGAGTACATGCAGGCCTTCTCGTTCCGCCTTCGTGGGCGCGAACGATTCCTCATGGGAAAGATCGACACGGCGCTGCGAAAGATCGACGACGGCGAATACGGGCTCTGCGAAGAGTGCGAAGAGCCCATCTCGCTCAAGCGGCTTCAGGCCCGACCCGAAGCGCAGCTGTGCATTCAGTGCAAAGAGGCGCAAGAGAAGGAAGAAGCCGTCTACGCCGACGACTGAACTCGGTCCTCCGATGGCCGATGGCCGATGGCTGGCCGATAGCTGGTGGGCGCGCGGTCAGGCTCGATGCCCGACCGTCGCGCGCAGCGCATCGATGTCCTCGGGCTTTCCGATCGCGATCAGCGTTTGACCGGGCTCGATGACCAGGTCCGAGGGCGGGACGTGCACGACATCTCCGTCGGCTTGACGGACGGCCATGATGAGGACGCCCGCCCGCTTGCGGAGGTCTGCGCGAGCGAGCGTGAGGCCGACGACATCCCCGGACGGGCCGACGGTGGCCTCCTCGATGCGCAGACCGGCCTCTTTGTCCCGCAGCATTTCGTCGAGGAACCGCACCACGTGGGGCCGCAGGAGCTCCGAAGCCAGGCGCATGCCGCCAATCTGGGTGGGGGTGACCACCGCGTCGGCCCCCGCGCGGCGCAGTTTTGCGGCGGTCGAGGGCCCCACCGCCTTGGTGACGATGCGCAGCTTGGGGTTGGTTTGCCGGGCGGTGACGACCACGAAGAGGTTGGTCTTGTCGTCGTCGAGCGTGGAGACGATCCCGCGGGCGCGGTGGATCCCCGCTTCGGTCAGGGTCTCGTCGTCGGTGGCGTCCCCGTGGTGGACGAGCACGCCGCGCTCGCGCAACGCCTCGATCTTGTCGAGGCGTTCGTCGATGGCGACGACCGGCTCACCGACGGCCAGCAGCTCGTTGAGGACGTGCTGGCCCGTCCGCCCGACCCCGCAGACGATGTAGTGGTTGCTGATCTGCTTCATGATCTTGCGGTCCCGTTTGGAGCGTCGGACGTTGTTGAAGTCGCTCTCGACGAAGAAGCTGGTGATCGCCGAGACGACGTAGAGGTTGGCGGAGATTCCGAACGTGAGCAGCAGGAGCGTCCACTCCCGCGCGAAGGACACGGACTCGAGGTCGAGCACCTCGCCATAGCCGACCGTCGTGATCGTGATGGCGGTCATGTAGACGCAGTCCTCGAGGCTCCACATGCCCGCGACCGCGCGGTCTCCGAGGTACCAATAGCCGCCGGAGCCCACCGCGATGACGGTGACGAGCAATCCGAACGCGAAGAACAGGCGCCTTCGCGCGGCCTCGTAGCTGCGTACGGGGTCGCTCTGCGTCGAGGCCTCCATGCAGACGGTCGTCATCATGCCACGAGTGCGGTGCGCGACCACTGCGTAGGGCGTGGTAGGATGCGGTCGCGATGAAGCCGGTGCTGTTCACCCTGCCAGGGACCGGGTGGGAGATCGGAGCCTACGGGTTCTTCGTCGCCGTCGCGCTCGTGGTCGCGTGGGCGCAGACCTTGCGTCTGTCCCGCGCCGAAGGCCACAACCCTGCGGCGCTCGGACCGGTCTTCGTCGGATCTGCGGTCGCGGGGCTGCTCGGCGCTCGCATGGCGTGGTTGCTGCAACATCCGCCGGCGTACGAGGGCATGCGATCGCTCATCACGCTGCGCGCCGGGACGCTCGCGCCCTTCGCCGGCGTGGTGGTCGCGATGGTCGTGGGCGGGGCATGGGCGAGCCGACTCAAGGTCCGGCCCTGGGCTTGGTATGACATCTTGGCGCCGGCGCTCGCGATCGGGATGATCTTCGAGCGGGTGGGGGCGTTCCTCGCGGGGACGGCCTACGGCCGCTATGCGCCCGACGCCGCGCTCGCGCTCCGCTTTCCGACCGGGTCGCCCGCGTTCTCCGAGCACCAGCGCACGCTGGCCAACCTGATGCGGGCCGGCGCGGCCCAGTCGCTGCCGGTGCATCCGGTGCAGCTGTACGCGGCGGTGCTGGGCCTGCTCGGTCTGGTGCTGTGTCTTTGGGTTCGCAAGCGGCGTCGCTTCGAAGGGCAGGTGTTCCTCAGCTTCGGACTCTACGCCCTGGCGGTTCGAGCCTTCGTGGAGGAGCCGCTTCGGGCCGACGCGCCCGCGGCCGCGCTGGGTCCCCTCAACGCAGGCCAGGTTGGGGCGGCGGTCATGATGGTGGTCCTCGGGGTCGTCTACGCGGCCAAGTCCCGGCGCGCCGGGGCACGGGCGAAGACGAGGGCCCGGAGCGCCGACGCCACGACGCCTCGAAAGAAGCCGCGGAAGCGATGAGCATCTCGTCTCCGGTGCTCTGCATCCACGGCGCCCTCCGGTCTCGACTGGGGATGTGGCCGACGGCGCTGTACCTGCGCCGCCTGGGCTTCGACGCCCGCACGTTCGGGTATGCGACCCGCACCGGCGGGCTGCAGGACCACGCGCGGGCGCTGGACGCGTGCATCCGCGCGTGGCTGCCCGAGGACCTGCCGCGGATCGGCTTCATCACGCACTCGATGGGAGGGTTGGTCGTGCGGGCATGGCTCGCCCACTTCGCGCCCAGCGTGGCCGTGCGCGTCGCGATGCTCTCGCCGCCCAACCAGGGGTCGGCGCTCGCGCGTGCGAACGCCGACAATCCGCTGTTTCGCATGCTGTACGGCGACGCTGCCCGCGTTCTGCTCGAGCCCGGGTTCCCCGGTCTGCCGCCTGCGGTCGACAACGCGGAGGTCCTGGTCCTCGCCGGAGGCCGCGGAAGCCCGCAGGGGTACAACCGGGCCCTGCACGGCGACAACGACGGCGTCGTCGCGGTCGAGGAGATGTCCCTGCCGGGCATGCCGATGGAGTTCGTCGGAGGTGTGCACGGCGTCCTGCAGTGGACGCCGTCGATCCTCCAGCGCGCGGCGTCGTTCCTGCGCCCCACCGAAGAGACCCCACCACCATGACCATGACCATGACCATCTCCGTATGGATTGGAAGCATCGCCGTCGTCTGGATCATCGCCGCCGTGCTGCTGGACGCCTTCGGGCGTCGGTCGCCGCGCCCGGAGACGACATATGACGCCATCGTGGTGCTGGGCTGCCGCGTGTTCCCCAACGGCACGCCCAGCACGGCGTTGCTCGAGCGGGTGAAGCTCGCGGTCTCGCTGTACGACAGCCGGCGCGCGCCCTTGCTGATCACCACCGGGGGCACGGGGGACTCCGGCCACGCCGAGGCCGAAGTCGCCGCCCGCCTGGCGATGGAGCTGGGCGTGCCTCGCAAGGCCATCCACATGGAGGCGCGCTCGACGAGCACCCAGGAGAACGCCCGCTACTGCGCCCTGGCAATCCCGGCCCGCAGCGTCCTGCTCGTCACCGATGCCTATCACTGCGTTCGGGCCCAGCGCGTGTTTGGTCGCTACTTCGAAACCGTCGCCACCGCGGGGTCGGTCCACCCGGTGCTGCGGCTGCGGGTCAAGGGAGCCGTCCGCGAGGTCGGCGTGCTGATCGCCTACGCCATGCTGCGGTGGGTCTGAGCCGAAGAGGTCCCGCGGGGCTGGACACCGGCGGCTCGGCTCTCGATGCTCTACGGCGTGTTCTCGCTGCCCTCGGTCGCTGCCCTCGTCGTCGGGCTGTGGTTCGGCTGGCCCGCGGGGGCGAGCGAGCCCGCGTCGCCCATCACCGTGCGCTGGGAGGGTCCGCCCGCGTGCGGCTCGGAAACCTTCGCCGCAGACCTCGAGGGACTGCTCGCCGACTCGGAGATGTCCGCCCCGGTGCGGGTCGAGGTGCGCGTCGTCCATGGGTCGAGCGGCTGGGTGCTGCAGGCGGACTTCAGCTCTGGTGGGGAGGGGTGGGGCCACCGGACCTTCGAGGCCGAGACCTGCGAGACGGTCCGGGCAGCGGCTGCGCTGGCGATCGCGTTGACCATCGATCCCGCGGCGCTGTCGGCTGCAGAGCCACAGGCCTCGCCCTCCGCGCCGCGGCCGGATCCCCAGCCACCGACGTCTGAGCCGCTGGGGGTCGCGTTGCCGCCTGCCGACCCACCGGCGACGGCGGCGGCGCCCTCGCCTCCGCCGACTCGGCCACCCGAGCCCGCCGCGCGGGAGAGCGGCCCGAGCAGCCCGCCGTGGCGCGGCGCCGCAGGAGTCTGGGGCTTCGTGGACGGTCTCGCGCTGCCCGGCGCGGGCGCAGGGGTGTCCGTGGTGGGTGCGGCCATGCGGGGCCCGCTTCGGCTGGAGTTGCAGGGGTCGTACCGGTTCGCGACCCGCCGGGCCTCGGACCTCGACCCGGCGGTGGGAGGATCCTTTGCGCAGTGGACCATGGGCGCGCGCGGGCTGTGGGTCCCTCGATGGTCGCGCGTGGAGGTCCCGATGGGCGGCGGCGTCGATGCGGGGGAGACCATGGGGGAGGGGGTCGGCTTCGCGGGGGCAGGGAAGACGCGGCAACCGTGGCTGGCCGCGGTCGGAACGGCCGGCGTCGGCGTCGTCGTGGTTCGGCGGCTGGCCGTGGTGGCCCGAGGATCGCTGGCCGTCCCGCTGATCCGGCCCGAGTTCACGATCGACGGGCTCGGGCGTCTGCACCAGGTTGGACCCGTGCAGCTGCGCGGCGTGCTCGGGGTGGAGGTCCGGCTCCCATGACGCCGAGCTTTTCTCCGGGTCGGCGCACGGATCGAGCGACTGCCGGGAAAGGCGAGGCGGTGGAGACGTCCCGCCAGACCAAGCGCGTCGCGGGGGACCCCTGGACGCGGGAGCTGGCGGAGGTCTACCGCGAGCACGGGGACTTCGTGCGCCGGACCGCAGGCCACCTCGGTGTCTGCGACGCGCAGGTCGAAGACGTGGTGCACGACGTCTTCTTGGTGGCGTACCGGCGCCTGCCCAGCTTCGATCAGGCCCGCGGCACCTTGCGCAGCTGGTTGTTCGGCATCACCAAGCGGGTGGTCTTGCACCATCGCCGGGCGACGGCTCGGCATCATCGCCGGCTGTCGGTCGTCCCCGAGCCGCGTCCGCAGCCGGGTCCCGACGAGACCCTGGCGGCGCGGCGAGCGGCGGCGCGCGTCGATGCGTTCTTGGACACGCTGCCGAGCGCCCAGCGGCTGGTGTTCAGTTTGACCGACATCGAGGGCATGCCCGCGGTCGAGGTCGCGCGTTCGCTGGGCTTGAACGTCAACACGGTCTACGCGCGGCTCCGGTCCGCGCGCCGGGCATTCGCGCAGGTTCTCGATTCGCTCGAGCGCGACGAAAGGAGGGACGATGGCGGGACTTGATCCACGGGTCAGAGCGCTGCTGCGGCAGTATCGGCAGGGCAAGCGTGCCTCGCTCGCCCTGCGAGACGCGACGTGGTCGCAGATCGAGTCCTCGCTCGAGGCCACCGATGAAGCGCCCGCCGATCTTGGCGATCCCGGCGATCCCGATGCTCCCGATGCTCCCGACGCTCCAACGCAGCCGAGGCGCTCGGCGCGTCCGGTGGCCTGGGCCGTGGGCGTCGCGTCGCCGCGGCCGTGCTCATGACCGTCGTCGTCGCGAGCTCGATGCTGCGCGGAGCCCAAGGACGAGCAACGCCGGTCGAAGCGTCCGACCTGGTCGCGCCACCGGACCCCAGCGACGCGGTCCGCGGGGCGACGCGCAAGGGTCTCGATCATTCCGGGGGCGCGGCGGTCCCCGCTCCCCCGTCCGCGCCGCCGCCGGCCGCCGATGACCCCGGACCCGCCGCAGCGCGCCCCTCGGTTCGGACCCAGGCCCCCGTCGCCGTCCCTCCGACACTCGAGGCGAGGACCGACCGGTTGCGGGCCGAGATGGCCCTCATCGCTGCGGCCCGCGCTGCCCTTCAGCGGGGCCAACCGGCGCAGGCGCTGCGGTCCTTGCAGCAGCACGCCGAGTCCTTTGCGCAGGGGCAGATGGTCGAAGACCGCCGGGCCCTGCGCGTCGAAGCCCTGTGCGCGCTGGGGAAACCGCGCCAGGCCAACGCCGAAGTGCGCACCTTCGTCGAGGCGTTCCCCGCATCGGCCCACATCGCGCGGCTGCGGGCGCTGTGTCCGTTGCGGCGATGATCGGTGGATCGGTGGATCGGTGGATCGGTGGATCGGTGGATCGGTGGATCGGTGGATCGGTGGATCGGTGGATCGGTGGATCGGTCGGCAATCGGTCGGCAATCGGTCCCACGGCGCACACGGATGCGCCACCTCCCGGGAAAAGCGGGACAGACGATGACCCACACCACTGGCTTCCCTCATCGCGTCGCTGGCCCCCTGCTCGGCGCACTCTTGGTCTCTTGCGGTGCTGGTTGCACGCCGGACGCGAGCCTGGGCAACTACGCCGGGACGGACGGGGACTCCGATGACGAGGGCACGGCAGCCCAAGGGTCGGGGACGGACACCGAGTGCGGACAGGGGTGTGCGGAGGACTTCTCCGTCGCGTTCCTCGCCGCGCCCAACTACGCGACGAGGGAGATCGTGCGGCTGGGCGCGGACCTGTGCGAAGGAGAGCAGTGTCCCCCGCAAGACGACGCTGTGCAGGACCCGGCGCTCGAGCCCTGTGAGCAGGCACTCGAGGCGCTCGCCTCTCCCGTGGGCGTCGAAGAATACTGCCGCTTCTCCGCGCAATGGCTCGACGTCGAGCTCGGCGTGGCGTTCAACGGTACGGTGGAACGCGCCTCGTTCGAGCGGACGCGACCACGGCTGGACGCGGCCGGGGTGGTCGAGCCCTACGCATGGTTTCCCGAAGTGGTCTCCGTGGTTGGGCCGGGCACGGCCTTCCGCGGGGACGTGCAGCGGGGGGACGACGGGGCCCGCGACGTCCAGACCTCGATGCTCAACGAGGCCTGCGTCGAGAGGCTCGACGCGCAAGGTGTCCCGTGGACCTTGGATTTCGTGGAGGCGCAGTGCGAGGCGACGTGGATGGACGCGGGCGTGCTGCGTCCGCTGAAGATGCGGCCGCAGATGACGTTCTCGCCCATGCAGGGGCAGGTCTCGAACCTCGGCGGCCACTCGTGCATCGCGAGCGACGAGGGCCCCGATACGTGCTGCTCATCGTGCGACCACGCGCTGGGTCCGAACATTGCTCGGTATGGCGTGGATGGCTCGACCCGGCGGTCGATCGTCGGTGGAGACGCCTTGCCGTGCGACGAGGACGCAGACCCCCTGGTGCAGTGCCGGGACCTCGTGTTCGACGTCGGGCGGGACGACGCGGTCGCGTACACCTACGACTGGGCGGGCTCGGCGGGCCCGTGGCCGCTGCCGCGCTACGACAAGGTTCGCGAGACCCATCCCGACGACCGCCCCGGTGACGCGGCCGCGGGTCTCTCGTGCGCGGCGAACGATGCGTGCGTCGCAGGGTACAGCTGCTACGGCACCAACGCAGCCGGAGTCGCCTGCAGCGCGGGGGAGGACTGCACCGACCGCACGTGTCAGCCGTCGTGGTTCGGCGCCTGTGAGGAGGTCGCGGGCGCCGGACGCTGCGTCGACGTTCGCTTCAACGAGCGCGGCAGTGGGGCGTGCTTCCTGCGAGAGGACACGCAGGGACGCCTGTCGAGCTGCGATGTCGACGAAAACGGCGTGCTCACCGAGCAGGAGTGCTGCGACCCCCAGCTGGGGGGCGAGGCGGTCTGCGATCCATTCGAGCAGACCGGGGTCGTCGGGATCGCGCGCTACGATCGCGATGATGACCTCACCGAGATCGCACAGTGCGCCTGCGAAGCTGAGCAGCCGGCCGCATGCGCCTCCGTGGTCGAGGGCTGGTGTGCCCCCCCCATCGGCGCTGGCACCGAGCCAGGTCCCGACGCTGGCGAGGGCGAGTACGCGGCACCCGTCGTCACGCGCCTGGGCGGCGTGCGGTGGGACGAGGAGAGCGGGCGCATGCAGGTCAAGCTTGCCAACGTCGGCAACGCCGCGCGTGCGAAGGTGGAGACCTGTGCCCAGGACGCGATGCGCATCGACGAGCGGACGTCCGCCGACGGATGGATCGCCAACGAACGCATCCTTGCGGAGCTCGAGGAGGATCACGACCTCGCGCTGTGCTCGGGCTCGACCTACCGCTTGGCGTTTGCGGACGGATCGTCGGGCCAACACGTGCGCTCCGTGGGCGGGGAGACGCTGCAGGGGCGCTCGAGCTTCATCCTCGAGACCGCGCAGATGCGCGTCGTCCCCAACAGCCTGTTCCCCACCGACAACCTCCGCATCACCTCGTGTGAAGACTTCTCGATCCGCTTCTCGAGTCGGCCCGACCCCGGGCCGCGCAACCGCAGCAAGATCGAGATCCGTGAAGGCGGCCCGGACGGACCCCGGGTGGCCGGCGGGCTCGACTGCAGTCCCACCGCGACGCCCGAGGAGATCGAGGTGGGGGCGGTGCCGTGCTTGGTGACCAGCGCTGCGTTGGACGTGGGGGAGCTGCGCTTCCGCGTCGACGAGTCGGTCCACGGGCCCGTCTTGCGTCCCGGACAGACCTACGCCGTCGTGCTTCCGGGTCTCGACAGCCTCGACCAGATGGCTGACCCGCAGCGGTATGCGGCGGCGATCCACGATGCCTGCGGGATGCCGCTGATCCTCGATGCCGCGGACGCCGACGATGGTGACCCCGGCACGGTCCCGCGCAGGTTCACGATCGACGAAGCCTGCGAATGAGCCCGCCCCGGGACTGGACCCAGGGAGCCTCGCGTGTCATCACCAGCGGGCCGTGATGATGCGCTTGTTGCTGGGCCTGCACCTGCTCGCGCCCGCGGAATCCGACGCCCCCGCGACGCTGCGGTGGCGGGCCGAAGGGGCGGGCTGCCCCTCCGGTCCCGAGGTCCAGGCGGCGGTCGTGGAGTTGGCGGGCCGCTGGCCCGCAGCGGACGAGCTGGAGGTCGACGCCTCCATCGACGAGGCGCTGGGCCGCTGGCAGCTGGTGCTGTCGATCACCATCGAGGGGCGAGAGCACCGTCAACGCCTGGAGGCGGAGTCGTGCGCCGCGCTGGCTCGGGCGGCGGCCCTCATCGTGGCCGTGTCGGTCGACCCGGTGGCGAGCGCGACCACCGCGGAGGTGCCGCTGGCGCCCACGGTGCCCGAACTCCCGCCTGCGGGGTTCTCGGACGAGCCCCCCGGTGGGTCGTCCGCCCGACGAGCGCCACAGGTACCCCCTTCGCTTCGCACCGAGGCGCCGCTCCGGTGGCGGCGCACCTTCCTCGGCGCCCGGTGGGGCTTGATCTCCGGGATGACGCCCGGACTCACCTCGGGACCCAGCGTGTCGCTGGGTCTCGACCTCGAGCACGCCCGTTTCGCCCTGCAGGGCCAGTACGGGCTGCCCCGTGTACGGCGAGCGTCGGGCTCGGGCGCCCGGGTGCAGGCGGGCATGGTGGCAGCACTGGCCTGCGTCGCCTCGCGGCCCAGGGCGCTTCGCGGCCAGCTGTGCGCGGGTGCCGAGGCCGGGGCGCTGCGGGCCCGGGGTCTGGGCGTGCCGAGCCCCCGGACCCAGCACTACCCGTGGCTGGCGGCCGTCGCGGGCGCGGGGGTGCGCGGATCGCCGTCCTCGGACCGCTGGGCGCTGACCCTCGACGTCGAAGGCACCGTGGCCACCGTCGATGCCCACATCGTCCTTGGGGATCCTCAGGCCCCTGATGCCCCGCTGGTGTACGAAACGCCGCGTTTGGGCGCTCGCCTGCTGCTCGGGGTGGAGTTTTTTCGACCTCGCGGGAGACGCCGGTGACGGATTCGGCCGCCCCTGGAGATGGATGGGGAACAAGCGTCGTGTCCAGCGTTCCCTCCGCCCAGTTTCGTCGTCCCGCCCAGTTTCGTCGCCTCTATGATCGCCATTTTCGGCTGGTCTGGTCGGTCGTGGGCCAGCTGGGCATGGTCGGGGCGGCGCGGGAGGACGCGGTGCAAGAGGTGTGGATCGTCGCCCACCGCAGGCTGCAGACGCTCGACCCGCACGCCTCGGCCCGAGCCTGGCTCTGCGCGATCGCGCGGAGGGTGGTGTGGAGACTGCGCCGCAACGCGCAGCGCTTCGATCAGCGGGTCACCGCATGGGCCGAGCAGCCCAAGGCGACGCCGGCCGATGCAGGGGTGCGGTACGAGGCGGCCAGCACGGTGGCGGAGGCGCTGGAGAGCCTCAACGCCGAGCAGCGAGCGGTCCTGGTGCTCACGTCGGTCCATGGCTTCTCCGCCCCCGAGGTCGCCCAGACGCTGTCGGTTCCGCTCAACACCGTCTACTCCCGGCTGCGGCTCGCGCGTCGTCGGCTCGAGCGGTTCGAAGCGCAGCGGTCCGAGTTCGAGGCCGAGTTCGAGGCCGCGCTCGAGGCCCGCGAGCGACCGCCGGCCGACCTCGCGCGGCGCGTGCTCGGGGGCATCATGCCCATCGCCAAGCTCGGCGCTGCGGCCGGTATGGCGGCCTCGGTCAAGGCGCTCGCGTTCGGGGGGCTGGCCGCCGCCGCGGCGCTCATCGTCGCGCTCGCGATCCGCCCACCGAGCCCGTCTTCCGCGCCCGTCGTGGCGCGGGCGCCGGTGCGGGCGTCCTCATCGCTTCCATCCCGGTCCTCGCCCCGGTCCTCGCCCCGGTCCTCGCCCGGGCCTTCCGCGTCGGCGGCTGGCTCGGTCTCCGTCTCGGCCCCGGGCCGCGGCGTCGCCGAAGCGGCGACCGTCCCCGCGCCTCGCGCCCGGTCCCCGAGGCCCGCCCGGGTCCGCGTCGAACCCGGCGTGCCCGCAGCGACTCCGTCCAGCCCCGCGCCCCTGCTGGATCCCGAAGCGAAGCTCCTCGCCGGTGCACAGCGCGCGTTGGTCGACAACAAGCCCGAGGTCGCCCTACGGGCGCTTCGTCAGCACGAACTCCAGTTCCGTCAGGGCCGACTGACCGACGTCCGCGACGGCGCGATGGTGCGAACGCTGTGCGCGCTCGGGCAGACCGAACAGGCGGCCGCCCGGATGCGCCGCCTGAGCCAGCGACAGCCCGAGTCACCGGTCGCCACCGCGGTCGAGGATGTGTGCGCGAAGTGAGGACCGACCCCGCCCGGCGCACGCACCGTCGCACCGACCGGCCTACACAGGTGAGCCCCATGCGCGTTGCCACCGTCACGCTCACCACGAGTCTCTTCCTGCTGGCCTGCGACGTCACCAAGTCGGTCGGTGGCGACGAGGGCACGACCGGCGGTCCGGCGTCGGTCACCGTGACCGAATCGCTGAGCGCGTCGGCGAGCGGTCCCGTCGCGACCTCGGCGAGCACGAGCGGTGACGGGACCTCCGCAGGCGTCACGACGGGCGGTCCCGCATCGTGTGTCCCCTTCGACCAGGGGCCCGCCCAGGACCCCCTATCCGGGTATTCGTGGCAGTGCTACTGTCAGGGGTGCACGCTGTCCTATGAGGACATTCCGCGGGCCTCGTTGGACCTGTTCGAGGACCAGGCGCTGTGCGGGTGTTTGTGCGCTCAGGCGGGATGTGGAGGGCTCGAAGGCGAGGGCGGCGTCGGGAGCGGCTTCGAATCGGCGACCAGCGTCGCCACCGACACCGCGCCCCCGGACGTCACGACGAGCAGTGGCTCGGGCGGAAGCTCGAGCGCCGGAGTCTCCGACACGGACGCGACGACCGGGTAGCTCGGGGTTCTACTCGCCCGCGCAGCGAGGCTTGCAGCTCTCGTTGTGTCGCCGTGCGCCGGCTGCAGAGGTGGCGAAGTCATCCTCGAGGACGCGTCCACCGCGGACGGGGTGCAGCTGCAGCCGCGAGGCTAGGTGCGCCATCCCGGGCCCGAACGTCTCGTCGAGGGCGAGGCCGTTGCGCCGCATCGCATAGGTGCTCACCGGGTGCTGCGTACACACCAGCGTGGTCTCGGCGTCGCGTTCATCGGCGAAGGCGTAGTCGTACGCAAACACCTCGGCGAACGTCGCTCGGTCGTCGACGTAGCGAGAGGTGTGGGTGTGCAGGTTCGCGACCAGGGCGCCGTGCGCGGCAAGCCGGGCGCGGCAAGCCGCGTGGAACTGCCGGGTCCGCAGGTGAAAGGGGACCGAGGTCCCGCGGAACGCGTCGAGGATCAGCAGGTCGGTGTCGGGGGTCCCGTGGCGCTCGACGAACAGCCTGCCATCGCCCACGTGCGTCCGGTACCGCGGGTGGTCGGGGATCCGGAAGTAGGCCCGGGCCAGCCGCACCACCTCGGGATCGATGTCCACGGCGTCGATGTGCACGTCCGGCATCCGCGCGAAGAGGAAGTTGCTCAGCGCCCCACCGCCCAGGCCCACCATCAGCACCCGCTTGGGCGCCGGCTGCAGCAGCAGCGCCGCCCGCATGGATCGGAACACGCTCAGGCCCAGCGCATCGGGTGCACGCAGATCCAGTCGAGACTCGATGAGCCAGCGATCGCCCTGCACGAAGTACATCGTGCGGACCGAGCCCGCCTGGGTGACGACGACGTCGTTGTAGTCCGAGCGGGCGCGCTCCAGGACGCGCTCTTCCTCCTGACCCGGACCTTGGGCGCGCGCTGTGGGGGACAGCAGGGACGCCGCGCCCCCGGCCAACACCGCACGCCGCGTCAGTCGCCCGGTCATGGCTTGCTCATCCCTGGACGATCTCCGAGGAGCCGCGCCCCGGCGTGCCGCCGGGATACAAGCCGGCGCACCAGTGGCCGAAGCGCATGATCGGGGGGTCGCCATCGCACAGGACCGGATGCTCCAGGTAGACCTTGTGCTGCCAAGTGCCGATGTCCTCTTGGTCCGTGTCCATCAAGGCTGTATCGCTCGCTCGAGGACCCCATGCCGCGTTGCTCCGCGCCCGGTGGTAGCGCGGATGCGTGTGGGTCTTCAAGGCTGCTAGAGTCCGCGCAAGGCCGCTCGAATGTCCCGCAGCGTCTCCCGCTTGGTCTTGCGGTGCGTCCGTTTGCGGCGGCGATTCTCCTTGTTGGCCGCCAGGGCCCGACTCGCACACATCCGGATCTGCTGCTTCATGTTCTTGCGGTCGCGGGTGATCGCGCGTCGGGGGTGGCGGATGCCGAAGCCGAGCATGCCGGGGATCCAGCCCCGGGCGTATTCGAGCATATAGGTGGGGGTTTCGGTCGCGTACACGCGATGCCCACCGTGGGGGAGGAAGGCCCAGGACCCGGCCTCGAAGTCGTGCTGCTCGAAGTCGGTCTCCTCGAAGTCGTGCATGAGTCCGGTGAAGACGAAGTCGTGGACCTCTGCTGGGTAGCGGCCCGAGTAGCCGTTGACGTTGACCGGGGCGCCGACGATGAGCAGGTACTCGTCCAGCGCGCAGTACATCGCGCGAATGTGCGTGGTCGCCCCGCCGGCAAAGTTGAATACGTAGTCGTCGGGCCAGGTCGAGCGGTCCAGGTCGTAGGTCTGCGCGATGTTGTCCTCGAGGTGCTCGATGCGGGTGCGAGCGTCCGCGCTGGGCGAGTCGTCGACCGTGCGCTGCACGATGGCCTGGAGCTCGTCGGGGTGGAAGGTGTAGTCGTGCACGCCCGCGAGGCAGCCGGGCACTCGGCGCGAGCGCTTGGACGCACAGTAGGCGTACTGCGGGGCCTCGAGCTTGCGGTCGGCGACGGCGTCGAGGCAATCTCGCCGGTGCGCGGGGGTGTCGAGGGCGCCGCAGGTCTGCAGGCCTACGAGGGAGAACCCTCGATCGGCGGCGTAGGACAGGCAGTCGACCGCTGCGTCTTCGTCGGGTTCGGCGGCGCACATGTCCACGACCTCGGGGACGAAGGTCCAGCCCTCCATGAGCACGGTGCACCAGCTCGCGCCGCGCCACAGGCCGCAGGTGTGGCGCGAATCGAGCGCTTCGGGCGGGAGCACGCGGGTCTCCTCGGGCAGCTTCGAGGCGAAGACCTCGCGCAGGCCCGGCGCCCGTCTGACGTTCCGTCGGCTGCCGGTGCACCCCGTCGCCGCGAGAAAGGAGAGCACGAAGAGCACGAGGCAGATCCTCACGCGGCGGAGACTACACCGGCCTTCGGACCGCTCAAACCGTGGAGACACGCTCCAGCGCGGCCGCGAAGTCTGCGGTCGACTCGAACCGGTCGCTGGGGCGCTTGGCGAGCGCGCATTGGCAGATCCGCTCGAGCTCGGCCCAGACCGGCGTCGCGGTCCGATCCGGCAGGGAGGGGGCGGGCATGTTGACGTGTTGCCGCATCACCGCGCCCGCGTCCGGCCCGGTGAACGGCGGGGCCCCACACAGGGCAAAGTAGAGCGTTGCACCCAGCGCGTACACATCCGAAGCGGCCGTCGCCGCTTCGCCGACCGCGACCTCGGGGGCCATGTACGCAGGCGTCCCTGGGATGAAGCCGGTCGCCGTCAAGCCCGGGTCGCCGCTGGTGGTCTCGCGCACGATGCCGAAGTCCAGCACCTTCGCGACGTCGGGTTCCCCGCCCAGGGTGGTGACGAAGAGGTTCTCAGGCTTGATGTCGCGATGAATGATTCCGCGTCCGTGGGCCTCGCCCAGGGCCCGGCTGGCCTGGCGCAGCAAGTGCGCGGCCCGCAGCGGCGCCAGCGGCCCCACGCGATGCACGAGCTCCTGCAGGCTCTCGCCCTCGAGCAGCTCCATGGCGTAGAACCACAGGCCGTCCTCGCTGACCCCGTGGCTGAAGATGCGGACCGTGTTGGGGTGCTGCAGCGCGGCGGTGGCCCTGATCTCTCGCTCGAAGCGCGCGACGGCCTCGTCGTCGTCCTCGCGCGGGCGAAGCACCTTGAGCGCGACGTCGCGTCGCAGCTCCTCGTCACGTGCGACCCAGACCTCGCCCATCCCGCCGCGTCCGATGCACTTGCGCAGCTTGAAGCGGCCGAGGCTTCGAGAGGCGAAGACCTGTCGGCGCAGCGCCCACGCGTGGTGGCTTCCGACCACGACCAGCGTCCACGACCCCACCAGCAGCGCGGCGAAGAACACGGACCGGCCTCGCGCGGCCGCGTCGAGCCACTGGGCGCCGATGGCGGGCGTCGCGACGCTTGCGACGCCCAGCACCGCCGCGTTGACGACCACGGGTACTGCCAGGCGCCACATCGCTTCTTGCCAGCGGTGGGGTGCGACGGCTGCCCGCCCGAGCACGACGAGCACGACGAACGCGTGGTACGGGCTGGAGACGCCGCCGGCGAACAACCCCATCATGCTCAGGCACCCCGCGGTGGCGGTCATCATCGACACGTCCAAGAGGGTGATCAGGCGAGCCGAGGGCTCCTCGACGCGCCGCAAGATCCACCCGGCGGCGAGCAGGACGACCAGTCCGGCCAGGCGCAGGAACGCGAAGGGGGTCAGGTCGGTGGGAAGGACCCACAGGGCGAAGACGACGTCGAGCCCGAAGAACGCCACCCACCCGGCGGCGGCCGCGGGGACCAGCTGGCGCATGCGCGCGACGGTGGCCCGGTGGTCGACCCGCGCGAGGTAGTGCTCTCGGTCACAGAGCAGCGGCGCGTCGCTGGGTGGTAGCGCGGGCGCGGTGGGGGCGACCTCGGCCGATCTGGTCCCCGAGCCGTAGGCCGCGGTGACTTGCGCGGCGTACGCCCTTCTTCCCTGAGTCCCGGTCATCCCACGCGCGTACGGGCGAGCCGCCCGCGTGGATCACCGTACCTCGACGACGAAGCGGACGTCGGCATCGACGTCGCCGGCGGTGGTGCCACCCTCGGCGAACAGCATCGCCAGATCCGGGGTCTTCTGAGCCGCTGCGTTGAGTTCGGGCAGGTGCCGCAGCATGACCCGGAGCTCGCCGGTGCCGGCGGCGTCGGTGGTCACCGTGTTGAGCAGGCCGACCGGAAGGTCGCTCCCGGCGACATTGGGGCCGTAGTCGGACTCGACGTCGGCGTAGGCGTGGGTGAGCAGTCCATCGCCCGCGGACCCAGGCCCGGTCACGGAGCTGCCGTACAGGAGCACTTGGTGCTCCTCGGCTTCCGCGGCCACCTCCTCGCCGATGGACTCGGGCGGGTCCTGCAGCCCGTTGAAGAACTCGACCTCGAGGGCGTAGACGGTGGCCGGTGCCAGGATGATCGGCTCGGCGGTGCCCGAGGCCCCGCCATCGCCGTCCGGGTCGTCGAAGGACGCGACGATGGGGTCTTGCCCGGGCGCCGTGAACGTGAGCGTGACCGTGGTGATCACTTCGGTCTCCTCGCTCTGGGACCCGTCGGTGTCCGAAGCCCCGTCGTCGTCACAGGCCGGGACGGCCGCGCCGCACAACGTCAACAGGATGAAGGGGAGGGCCCGAAGCGGTCTCATGGCCCGTTCATAATGCAATCGAATGGCAAGAGCAAGTGTTTGTCATGTGGTGCGCTCGACCTTGGTACCGTATCGAGCGCGGGCCGACCCGCCTCAGGCTCGAATGAACCCAGACCTCCGTCGCGCTGCCCTGTACGCCATCGAGCGGCTCCTCGTCCGAGGCGCTCACTTTCGCTTCCTGCTCGTGGTCGCCACCATCGGCCTGGTCTCCGTCTGCGGCGGACTCCTGCTGGTGCTCGACACCAGCACCAACGAGGCGCTGGGGGAGGCGACGTGGTGGGCCTTCTTGCGGCTCACCGATCCGGGCTATCTCGGCGACGACCAGGGGCTGTGGCGCCGGGTCGTGTCCACCGGGCTCACCGTCTTGGGCTACGTGATCTTCCTGGGGGCGATGGTCGCCATCCTCACCCAGTGGCTCAACGACACGCTCAGTCGCCTCGAGCAGGGGCGGACGCCGATTCGCCAGTCGGGGCACATCGTCATCCTGGGCTGGACGAACCGCACGCGCAGCATCTGTCGCGAGCTGGCCTCGGCGGAGGGCAGGCTGAGTCGGTGGCTGAAGCTGCGGGGCATCCGTCGGCTCAAGGTCGCCATCCTCGCCCAGCGGATCGGTCCCGAGCGAGATCTGGAGCTGCGCAACGCCCTGGGCACGCGGTACCACCGCCAGCAGTTCGTGCTGCGCTCGGGCAGCTACCTGCGGGCGGCGCACCTGCGGAGGGTGGACGTCGAGCACGCGGCCACGATCGTCCTGCCGGGGATCGAGGCCACCTCGGCCGACGCCCTCGTTCACGACGCCATGGTGATCAAGACGCTGCGTGGGATCGCGGCCGCGCGCGCAGAGCACGAGTCGCTGCCTCCGTGCGTCTGCGAGATCTTCGACGCCCGCAAGGTTCCCATCGCGCGCTTGGCCTACCGGGGCCCGGTGCAGGTGCTCGCCTCGGACGTCATCATCGGCCGGCTGATCGTGGACGACCTTCGACAGCCCGGCGCCTCGGATGTCCTCGACGAGTTGCTCACCCACGGGGTGGGGGGAACCTTGTACATCCGGACGTGGCGGGGCGACCCGAGCACCGCGGAGCAGATTCGAGGGAGGATGCCCGAGGCCATCTTTTTGGGCGTCGTGACGGCGGCCGGCGGGTTCTCGGTCGCGCCCCAGGGGGAGCACCGCGTCGAGACGGGCGATGCGCTGGTGTTCGTCGCCCGCGCCTACGAAGACACCGATCCTGGCCCGCCGGTGTCGCCCGCGCCGCGCCCGGAGGCCGAGCTCGAGCTGCCCACGCTGCAGACCACCGCCGCTGGCGGACGCGTCCTCGTCCTGGGGTGGAGTCGCCGGATGCCGGACGTGCTGGCGCAGTTCGAGCGCGCCGCCGACGAGTCGTGGAGCGTCGACGTGCTCTCGGCGGTGGACCTTCAGCGGCGCCAACGCGATCTGGACGACCACGGCATCGCGCTGGAGCGCACGGTGCTGCGGCAGCTCGAGGGGGATCTCGACGGTGCCCGAGACCTTGGCCGCGCTCGAGCCGGGGCGCTACGACCACGTGTTCCTGGTCGCGAGCGATTGGCCCGCCACCGGTGAGGCATCCGATGCGCGCTCGATCTCGACGTACATCGCCCTGGAGGCGCTGCTGGCCCAGGCGAAGGACCCACCCTCGGTATTGGTCGAGCTCGCCGACGAGGGCAACCTCGAGCTGCTCGGCGGCAGCGGAACGCAGGTGCTCGTCAGCCCGCGCATCCTCTCGCGCCTGCTCGCCCAGGTGGTGCTCCGTCCGCAGCTCGAGGTCGTGTTCACCGAGATCTTCGGCGACGGTGCGTCCGGCCTGAGGTTTGCGACGTCGCGAGATGGCGGGACCTCGATGTTTGGCCGCCTCGCGCCGAGGCTTCGCAGCCAGGGCTCGATCGTGATCGGCGTACGGCGCGGTGGCCTCGGGGGCGAGATCATTCTCGCCCCCCCGGCGGACCTCCCGATCGAGTTTGCGCGGGGCGACGCCCTGATCGTGCTCGAAGCCGGAGAGGCCGCGGCCGGGGATCGAATGTCCTGAGTCCTCAATCGAGCGTTCTTTTGGAAACGTCGAATGATGGAGGGCGAGGAGGCGCCAAGGGGCGCCCGTTTGGGGTGAAGCGAAGGGCGACGTGTCGGTCGCAGCCAGGGGCCTTCTCGAAATTTTCGAAAGGCCCCTTCGAAGATTGGAGGCTAGTCTTCCTCGCGACGGGGGACTTCGAACGCGCCAGGCTCGAGGCCCGCGGGTTCCTGGGCGGGCAGCTCGTGGACCGCCGGTCGACGGACGGCGCGCGTCTTGGGCGGCACCAGGTCCCGCATGACCTGCAGCTTGCCGAAGCACAGTAGCCGATCCCCGGCCTCGAACACCCGGGTGGGCTTGGGGTTGGGGATGACCATCTCGTTGCGGTACAGGGTCAGCACGTTGATGTCCCGCTCCCGCAGCCCCGATGCTTCGATCGACTGCCCGAGCAGGGCCGAACCCTCCGGCATGTGGATCTCCGCCACGCCGTAGCCGCGGCTCACCGTCAGGCGCTGCCTCAAGTCGATCTCCGGGAAGTCGACCTTGGCCGCGATGTAGTCGACGATGGCGCCGGCGATGTCCAGCTGGGTGCAGGTCTCGATGCCCTCGAGCCCGGGCGACGAGTTGACCTCGAGGATCTGGGGGCCGTCCTTGCCTTCGAGAAGGTCGACGCCCGCGACGTGAAGGCCCATGATCTGGGCCGCGCGGACCGCCGTCTGCACGTAGGCTTCGTCCAAGGTGACGCGCTCGGTGAGACCTCCCCGGTGCACGTTGCTGCGGAACTCTTGTCCCTGAGCGACGCGCCGCATCGCGGCGACGACCTGGTCGCCCACGACGAACGCTCGGACGTCGCGCCCCTTGCTCTCGGCGACGAACTTTTGGATCAGCACGTTCTGCTTCTGGCTCTGCAGCAGCTCGATGATCGCTTCGGCCGACTTGGCGGTCTCGGCCAGCAGCACGCCGATGCCCTGGGTGCCCTCGAGGAGCTTGATGATGACCGGCGCTCCGCCCACGCGCTCGATCGCGGGCAGCACGTCCCGCTTGTCG
This sequence comes from uncultured bacterium, assembly GCA_963761755.1. Lineage (GTDB taxonomy): Bacteria > Myxococcota_A > Polyangia > Nannocystales > Nannocystaceae > CAJXVA01. The sequence goes on along the minus strand of CAVXIC010000007.1, from coordinate 295,788 downwards.
CGGACGAAGGTGGTCTGGGGCATGCCGACCTTGTGGCGGCTGAGGATCTGGAGGCTGCGCAGCTTGTCGCGCGAGTTGGCGATCGCGGCCGATCCGTTGGCGCAAAAGACGTCCATCTGTTCGAACTGCCGAACGACGGCGGTGCCGAAGTAGGTGATAGAGGCGCCGATCCTGGGCAGGACGGCGTCGTAGGGGGTCAGCTCCTTTTGCCGGTAGTACAGGGACGGAACGCCCGCCTGCAGGTCGATCACGAACTTCAGGGTGTCGAGGACCTTGACCTTGTGGCCGCGGTGTTCGGCGGCTTCGCGCAGGCGACGGGTGCTGTAGCAGCGGGGGCTGCAGGAGAGAATTCCGAGTTTCATGGGTGCGTACGTTCCTGTGACCGGCGCACCTGAAGCGAGCCGGTCACCAGTGTAACAGCCGCTGCGCGAGCCGGACTACGGACGACGGGGTTCGCGGCCACCGAGGTAGGACGCGCCAGCATCGATCAGATATCGGCCCCGCACGGCCTCGCGGCCCAAGAGCATGCGAAAGCCCATCTCGTCGCGGCTGGCCAGCGTCAACTCGATGGGCCAGCTCGTGCCCCCGAGGGTCAGGGGCGTGACGACCACCGGTCGCTCACTCGACTCGCCGTTGGAGCTGCGAACCGAGCGATACTCCAAAACGGGCGCTTCGACTTCGACGTTTCCAGCGAGGCTGCCCTGCTGTGGGTGCACGATGAACCGCACCCAGTCCTCGCCATCGCGGCGAAAGGCCTTCAGGTCGAAGGCGTGCAGCGACGAGGAGCGGGCGCCGGTGTCGACCTTGGCCTTGATCTTGCCGACCCCCAGCTCGGGCAACGCAACCCACTCCCGCCATCCGATTCGCGGAAGCTCAGCGACGTTGCGTGTCTTGGAGGAGGCCATCGCCGGGTCGCTTTGGACGGACCGACCCGAGTCGTCGCCTGCGGAGGAGCGCTCCACTGGGGTCGGTCGGGTCGGTCCAAGATGCTGTTCGTGGTGCCGAGGGGCGGAATTGAACCGCCGACCTAGGGGTTATGAATCCCTCGCTCTAACCAACTGAGCTACCTCGACGGCAGGTCCCGCGAATGCGGACGCGAGTTATGCGACGCCAAGGCCGCCTCGTCAAGTCGGGATTCGGTCAGAGATGACAGTGAGTCAGCGCACCTCTTCGTGACTGGAGCGCGCGCGGGCGGTCGCCGGCTCGACGCTTCGCGGCGCTCGAGCGTGGGGAGTGCGACAACTCCTGGAGAGAGAGCCGGCCCCGTGCTACGCGCATCTTCGTACGAGTGGCCCCGTGTACCCGCGACGCCCGCGGTGCTCGGATCGCTCGCGTCCCCAACAAGGTCCGAACCGATGTCCCGTGAAGTCGTGATCGTCAGCGCCGCCCGAACGCCCATTGGCAGCTTCGGCGGAGTCTTCAGCTCTCTGACCGCGCCCCAGCTCGGCGCGGCCGCCATCAAGGAGGCCCTCTCCCGTGCATCGGTCGACGGCGCGGATGTCGACCAGGTCTACATGGGGTGCGTGTTGCCGGCGGGCGTCGGCCAGGCACCTGCTCGCCAGGCCTCCCTGGGCGCCGGCGTCCCCGACAGCGTCGGGTGCATCACGCTCAACAAGGTCTGCGGAAGCGGCCTGATGGCGGTGATTCAGGCCGCGCAGTCGATCAAGGCCGGCGACGCCGAGATCGCGGTCGCCGGCGGCATGGAGTCCATGTCCAACGCGCCCTACTACCTGCCCAAGGCCCGCACCGGCTACCGGATGGGCAACGGCGAGGTCGTCGATGGCATGGTGCACGACGGCCTGTGGGACCCCTACGGCGACCACCACATGGGGATCGCCGGCGAGCTGTGTGCCAGCGAGCGGAAGATCGACCGCGAGCGCCAAGACGCGTGGGCCATCACCAGCTACAAGCGGGCCCAGCAGTCCATCGCCCAGGGCTTGTTCCGCAGCGAGATCGTTCCCGTGCAGGTCCCCCAGCGCAAGGGCGACCCGGTGACCGTCGACACCGACGAGGAACCCGGCCGGGCCCGACTCGACAAGATCCCCACGCTGCGCTCGGCCTTCAAGAAGGACGGCACGATCACCGCCGCCAACGCGCCCTCGGTCAACGACGGTGGCGCGGCGCTGGTGGTGATGAGCCGGGACCAGGCCGACGCGCGCGGCCTGAAGCCACTGGCCAAGATCGTCGCGTACGACAACGCAGCCCAGGCCCCCCAGCGGTTCACGACCGCGCCGGCCAAGGCGGTGGCCAAGCTGTTCGCCAAGACGGGCATGAGCGCCGACGACGTGGATCTGTGGGAGATCAACGAGGCGTTCGCGGTGGTCTCGCTCGCCAACCAGGACGAGATCGGGATTCCCGACGACAAGATCAACGTGCGCGGCGGCGCGGTGGCCCTGGGCCACCCGATCGGGTGCTCGGGCGCCCGGATCCTGACCACGCTGCTGTACGCCCTGCAGGGCGCGGGCAAGAAGCGCGGCGTCGCGGCGATCTGCCTCGGCGGCGGTGAAGGTCTCGCAATGATGGTGGAGATGCTCTGATGAACAACGTGAACTTCGAAAAAGTGGGCGTTTTGGGTGCCGGCCAGATGGGCGGCGGCATCGCGCAGGTCGTCGCGCAGAGCGGACGTACGGTGCTGCTCGCGGACATGGACGAGGCCCACGCCGAGGCGGGCAAGGCCAAGATCGCCAAGATCCTCGGCCGCGCCGTGGAGAAGGGCAAACTCTCGGCCGACGAGCGCGATGCCACGCTGGCGCGGATCGTCCCGGTCGAGTCGGTCGCGGCCTTCTCGGAGGTTCCCTTCGCGATCGAGGCCGCCACCGAAAACATCGAGCTGAAGAAGACGCTGATGAAGGGCCTGGACGACGCGTGTCCTGCCGGGGCGATCATCGCCTCGAACACGAGCTCGATCAGCATCACCTTGCTCGGGGCCGTCACCTCGCGGCCGGACCGCGTGGTGGGCATGCACTTCATGAACCCCGTGCCGATCATGAAGCTCGTCGAGCTCATTCGCGGGCTGCCGACCTCGCAGGAGACCTACGAGACCACCAAGGCCTTCGCCGAGGCGCTGGGCAAGACCGTGGTGACCTCGCAGGACAGCCCCGGCTTCATCGTCAACCGGATCCTCATCCCGCTGATCAACGAGGCCTGCTTCGCGCTGCAGGAGAACCTCGGCACCGCCGAGGACATCGACACCGGGATCAAGCTGGGGCTCAACCACCCGATGGGGCCGCTGGCGCTGGCCGATCTGATCGGGCTCGACACGTGCCTGGCGATCGCCGACGTGCTGCATCGCGAGCTCGGCGACGACAAGTACCGCGCGGCCAACGTGCTGCGCATGCACGTCGCGGCAGGGTGGCTGGGTCGCAAATCTGGCCGCGGCTTCTACGACTACAGCAAGAAGTGAACCTCGCCATGCACAACTACGAAACCCTCCTGGTCGAGGACCGCGGCCCCGTCCGTATCGTCACCATCAACCGTCCCGATGCCCTCAACGCCCTCAACGCCCAGGTCGTCGGAGAGCTGACCGAGGTCGTCGAAGAGACGGCGATCAGCGACGACGTTCGCGCCATGATCCTCACCGGTGCCGGTGAGAAGGCCTTCGTCGCCGGCGCGGACATCAAGGCGATGTCCAACATGAACCCCGGGGAGGCGCTGGCCTTCGCCGGCAAGGGGCACGCGCTGGGCGAAGAACTCAACGCCATCGGCATCCCGGTGATCGCCGCGGTCAACGGCTTCGCGCTGGGCGGCGGCTGCGAGCTGGCCCTGGCCTGCGACTTCATCTACGCCTCGACCAAGGCGCGCTTCGGGCAGCCCGAGGTCAAGCTCGGGGTCATCCCCGGCTTTGGCGGAACCCAGCGCATGCTGCGAAGGATCGGCATGGCCCGGGCGCTCGAGCTGTGCATGACCGGGGAGATGATCGACGCCGCCGAGGCGCTTCGCATCGGCTTGATCAACGAGGTGGTCGAGGCCGACCAGCTCGTGGACGCGGCCGTGCGAACGGCCGAGACCATCGCGTCCATGGGGCCGCTGGCGATCGCCAAGGTCAAGGAAGTCATTCACGAGGGCGCGAACAAGCCGCTCGACGACGCCAACCTGCACGAGCAGACCGCGTTCGCCAGCCTGTTCGCCAGCGCCGACCAAAAAGAGGGCATGGCGGCGTTCATGGACAAGCGCGCCGCAGCGTTCAAGGGCGAGTAGAGACGATGGACCTGTCCCTGACCGAAGAACAAGAAGCGCTCGTGACGACGTGTCGCGAGTTTGCCGAGCGCCAGATCAAGCCTGTCGCACACGAGCTCGACAAGCACGCCCGCTTCCCCAAGGAGATCATCGCCCAAATGGCCGAGCTGGGGCTGATGGGCATCGAGGTCCCCGTCGACTATGGCGGCAGCGAACTCGACACCATCGCCTACGTCCTGGCGATGGAGACCATCTCCGCGGCGTGCGCGTCGACGGGCGTCATCATGTCCGTGAACAACTCGCTGGTCTGCGAGCCGCTGCTCAAGTGGGCCACGCACGAGCAGAAGCAGCAGTGGCTCACGCCGCTGGCCTCCGGCGAGAAGCTCGGATGCTTCATGCTCAGCGAGCCCGAGGCCGGTTCGGACGCGGCCGCGCAGCAGACCGTGGCCGTCCGGGACGGGGACCACTACGTCATCGACGGCGTGAAGAACTGGATCACCAACGGGCCGCAGGCCGACACCGGGATCCTCATCTGCATGCACGACAAGTCGCTCGGGCACCGCGGGATCTCGGCGTTCGTGGTCGACATGAACGGGCCAGGCGTCACGAGAGGTCCCAAGGACGACAAGCTGGGCATTCGCGCCAGTCACTCCTGCCAGGTCTTCTTCGAGAACCATCGGGTTCACGAGAACCAGCGGCTGGGCAAGGAGGGCGACGGGTTCAAGGTCGCCATGGGAACGCTGGACGCGGGCCGAATCGGAATCGCAGCCCAGGCCCTGGGCATCGCGCGCGGGGCCTTCGAAGCCGCTGCGTCGTACGCCTGCGACCGGCGGACCTTCGGCAAGCGCATCATCGAGCACCAGGCGGTGGCCTTCATGCTCGCCGACATGGAGACGCAGATCGAAGCCTCTCGGCTGCTCACGCTGCGCGCGGCCATGGCCAAGATGCAGGGCCGCCGCCACAGCAAGGAGTCGGCGATGGCCAAGCTGCACGCGTCTGAGACCGCCAACAAGGTGGCCAAGGACGCGATTCAAGTCCACGGCGGCAACGGCTACGTCACCGAGTATCCGGTGGAGCGGGCGTTCCGCGACGCCAAGATCACCGAGATCTACGAAGGCACCAGCGAGATTCAACGGCTCGTGATCGCGGCGAGTCTCCTGAAGGGCTAGCGCCCCAACATCGACCCAACATCGGCGAGGAAACACCGGCATGAACTACAGCAACACCCGCGTCGTCGCGTCGCTTTCGGTCCTGGCTCTCGGCCTCGGACTGGGCGCATGCAAGAACAAACAACCCACCGACAACCCCGACGTGGCCGCTGGCTACCGCGGGACCGAGAACAACGACTACGAGGGGGACATCGTCACCGCCGATCGGTCGCAGGACTACAAGGACCAGGGCCAGGGCATCAGCCCCGAGGTCTTGGCCAACATCGACGACACGATCCTCACTGTGTACCTCAAGGACATGGAGCGGTGTCTCGAGGACGAGATGGACGAGGCCGGGACCCGCTTCATGCGCTCGGCGTTCCTCGTCGAGTTCACGATCGACACGGAGGGGAAGACCTCCAAGGCCAAGGTCTTGGAGATCGAGACGCGGGAACAAGACGCCAAGGGTTCCGACGTTGGCCAGCACGACAGCGCCAACATGAAGGCATGCATCGAGTCCTCGGTGGTCCAGTGGGAGTTCGACCCCCCGCCGGAGATCGACTTCGTGCACACCTACCGCGGTCGCGTCGGCGAAGCGTTCTAGCTCCGCTTGAGTCTTCGAGCCCACCGAGGGTCGGGAAAGCCAGTCTGGGAGAACACCATGGATGTTTCGTTGAGTGAGCGACAGCTGGAGGTCCAGGGGATTGCGCGGGAGTTTGCGGGCTCCGTGCTCGCCCCCGCGGCCGAGCGTTGGGACATCGAGGGCGGGTTCCCACGGGAGTCCCTGGCGCAGGCGGCTGCGCGCGGCCTGGCCGGCATCGGGGTCTGCCGGGCCCTGGGTGGGCTGGAGGCCGGGACGGTCGCGTACAGCCTCGCGGTGACCGAGATGGCCAGGGCGTGTGCCGCCACCACGGTCGCGCTGTGCGTGAACAACATGGTGGCCGAGGTCATCGAGGCGTTCGGGACCTCCGAGCAGCGTGCGCAGCACGTGCCCAAGCTGTGCAACTTCGAGCACGTGGTCGGCGCGTTCGCCCTCAGCGAAGCCGGCGCGGGATCCGACCCTGGCGGGATGCGAACCAAGGCCGTCAAGACCGACCGGGGCTGGGTGATCAATGGCTCGAAGCTGTGGATCACCTCGGGAAGCGACGCGGGGCTCTTCGTGGTGTGGGCCAAGACCTCCGACGCGCCGGGCGCCCGCGGCATCTCCACCTTCCTGGTGCCCGCCGACGCGCCAGGGGTCATGCCGGGCAAGCCCGAGCACAAGATGGGCCTGCACGGGAGCACGACGACCGCGCTCGATTTCACCGATGTCGAGGTCGGCGATGACGCCTTGCTCGGCGAGATCGACAAGGGCTTCGGGGCCGCGATGATGGCCCTCGACGGCGGGCGCATCGGGATCGCCTCGCAGGCGCTGGGCGTCGGGTTGGCCGCGCTCGACCTCGCGGTGGCCTACGCCCGCGAACACGCCGACGTGGGGCGTAGCCAGGCGGTGCAGTGGCGGCTGGCCGACATGGCCACCGATCTCGACGCGGGCCGCCTCCTCGCGCTCCAGGCTGCGTGGCGCAAGGAGAACAAGCTGCCCTTCACCCGTGAGGCCTCGATGGCCAAGTTGTTCTGCTCGGAGAAGGCCGTCGCGGCCTGCAACCGGGCGCTCGAGGTGCTCGGCGCGCTGGGCAACGACGCCGCCGCTGGGGTGGAGCGACTGTTCCGAGACGTGCGGGTGACGATGATCTACGAGGGCACCTCCGAGGTGCAGCGCATCGTGATCAGTCGCGACATCGCCCGCCGCTTTGCCGACCACGCCTGAACCGGAGTCCTGCGCATGAACTTTGAACTCGATGAAGACACGCTCCTGTTCCGCGACAGCGTGCGCGAGCTGGGCAAGCACAGGGCCGACGCGGTCCGCGACTGGGAGTCGGCACGGTCGCTGCCGAGCCCGTGGCTGGGCGAGCTGGGCGAGCTGGGCCTGCTGGCGATGCAGGTCCCCGAGGCGGAGGGTGGGGCAGGGCTTTCGACGCTGGCGGCCATGGCCGTCCTGCAGGAGCTCGGGCGCTTCTCGGCCTCCACCGCAGTGACCGTCGCCGTGCACAATGTGTTGGGTCTGGGTGTGGGCGCGTCGGCGGAGCAGAAGACCGTCGTGGGCTTCGCTCGCGGTCTGCAGGCGTCTCGCGCCGCGGACGGCGTCACGGTGCAGGGGACCGACGCCGCGGCGTTCGGTGTCGCCTCCGCGCCTAGGCTCGTCGTCTTCGCGTCCCTCGAGGGCACGGTCCGCCCGTTTTTGGTTTCGCGAGACGCCACCGTTCGCGGGCAGAGCAGCCGCACGCTCGGGCTGCGCGCGGCAGACATCGGCAGCGTGACGTTCGAGGGCGCCCCGGCGACCCCGCTCGATGGCGACGCCGGGCGTGCCTGGCAAGACTTCGGGCTCTCGCTGGGTTTCATCGCCGCCGGCATCGGGCGTGCAGCCCTGGCCGAAGGCACCGCCTACGCGCTCGAGCGGCAGCAGTTCGGTCGGCCGATCGCGAAGTTCCAGGCGATTCAGTGGAAGCTGGCCGACCTCGCGACCGGACTCGACGCAGCGGAGCTGATGCTCGGGATCGCGGCGGGGCGCACCGACGACGGGCGCGCAGCGGCGGTGGGCCGAGCGGTCCTGGCCGCCACCACCGCGGCCAGCGCTGGCTGCTCGGACATGCTGCAGGTCCACGGCGGCTACGGCTACACGCAGGAGTATCCGATCGAGCGCCTGTACCGGGATGCCCGCGCGGTGGCGTTGTACGCCGGCGTCCGCGAAGCGACCCGGACCACGGTCGCCGACGCGATCACGGCCCGCTACGCGGGCTAGGTCGGCGCGATCTCGGGCTGATACTCTGTGCGGCGATGAATCCCCACGCGATCGTAGCTGCGTGCGTAGCGGTCTCCGCGGTGCTGCTCGGGCCCGGCGGTTGCAGTGGCTCGGGTCGTGACGTCGACCTCGTCGAGCCGTCGACGTCACCGTCGCCGCGCGTCGTCGAGGTTCGCGTGCTGGGCTTCAACGACCTGCACGGGACCCTCGAGCCGCCGAAGACGGGGGCTTCCGATGAGCCTCTGGGCGGGGTCGGCTACCTCGCGGCCCACGTCGCGCGGCTGCGGGGGGAGGTCGAACACAGCCTCGTCGTCGCGGCGGGCGACCTGATCGGCGCGAGTCCGCTCAGCTCGTCGCTGCTGCACGACGAGCCCACGATCGAGGCGCTCGCGACCGTGGGGCTCGAGTTCGCCTCGGTCGGAAACCACGAGTTCGACGAGGGCGTCGCGGAGCTGCTACGCATGCAGCGGGGGGGCTGCCACCCCGAGGACGGCTGCGGTGAGGGCGAACGGTTCGCGGGTGCATCCTTCGAGTACCTGGCGGCCAACGTCTCGACCCCGTCGGGGGAGACGCTCTTCCCCGGGTACGGCGTTCGGACGTTCGGGGACGTCTCGGTCGCGGTGATCGGAATGACCCTGCAGGACACGCCTTCGGTCACCCGACCCTCGGGCGTGGAGGGGCTGGCGTTCGGCGACGAGGCCGAGACGGTCAACGCACTGGTCCCGCAGCTGCAGGCCGCAGGAATCGAAACCATCATCGTGGTGCTGCACGAGGGCGGGGAACAGGACGGCGACGCGCAGTCCTGCGACGATCTTCGCGGCCCGATCGTCGCGATCGCCGAGGCGATGGACGATGCCGTCGACGTGCTGGTCACCGGCCACACCCATCAGGCCTACGTCTGCGAGATCGACGGCAAAGTCGTCACCTCGGCGGGGAGCTACGGCCGCCTGCTCTCCCAGATCGATCTTCGGATCGACGCCTCGTCCGGGGATGTCACCGGCGCGGTCGCCACCAACGTCCCCATCACCCACGGGATCGAGCCGTTGGCGCCGGCCCAGGCCATCGTCGAGCGGGCGAGGGTGAGCGCCGAGCATCTGACCGGACGCAAGGTCGGGGTCCTGGGGCGCGCGCTGGAACGCACCCCCAACGACGCGGGGGAGTCGGCCTTGGGCGCCGTGGTCGCCGATGCCCAGCGCGCCTCCGGGGCGGCCCACGGATCGGTGGTGGCCTTCATGAACCCCGGCGGGATCCGGACGAATCTCGCCGAGGGCCCGCTCACCTTCGGCGACGTCTTCGCGGTCCACCCGTTCGAGAACCGGCTGATTACGATGACGCTCACCGGCGCGCAGCTTCACGCGCTGCTCGAGGCGCAGTGGCGTCTGGTCGATGGCGAGACGGACGCGACGGTGCTCCAGCTCTCGGAGGGCTCGTCGTATGCGTGGCATCCCCAGCGGCCCCACGGGGACCGGGTGGATCCCGAGCAGGTGGTCATCGCCGGCGAGCCCTTGGACCCCAAGGCCGACTACCGGGTGACGATCAACGACTTCCTGGCCGGCGGGGGCGATGGGTTCGGCATGCTCCGCGAGGGCCGGGACCGCGTGGAGCACGGCACCGATGCCGCGGCCCTGGAGGCCTACCTCCACGCGCACGGCGACGCGCTCGAGCAGCCGACGCCCAGAATCACCCAATCACCGTAGAGCTCAGCCGACCGGCGGTGGCGGCGGCTCGGAGATGACCTCGAGGCCGCTGCCGCCGGGGTAGCCGTAGCTGACGTCCTGGTCGTAGCCCACCGAGATGATGCCGCAGGGCGCATCGGAGCTGATGCTGTGCGACCCCGTCTGCACGCCCAGGTGCACGTATTCGTAGCCGACGCCGTCCAGGAGCCCCAGCGGTGCCCAACCCGCCGCGTCGACCGAGATGCCGTCGCGGGTGACCGATGCACCCTGCTCGCGGATCACCGTGACGTAGTTGCTGGCGTAGCCGCCCGGCACCAAGAAGATGTAATCCTCCTGATACTGCGCCGCCGCGGGCAGCGAGATCATGGCTGGGTCCCCCTGGTTGTTCGCCCCACCCAAGGCTTGGGAGCTGAGCAGGAACTGGGTCACGGCGAAGGGCCGCTGGTCGTCGTTGGAGGTGACCGAGAAGGGCAGGTTGGACTGAAACCGAACCGTTTGCCCGGCGTCGATGCTCGTGGGTGCGCCCGGTGGGGGCGCGGGCGAGTAGGTCAACTGCGTGCCGTCGAAGGACCCGGTGATGCGGTAGCCCGCCGCGACGACCTGACCGGGCGCGGACGGGGAGGGCGGGGGCGTCGCAAGGTAGCTGTCCCCCCAGGCCACCAGCGGCAGCATCTGCTGCTCGACGTGGTCCGCGCAGCACATGCCGGGGTTGGGCTCGATCGTCGCGACGTTGCCTGCGAACACCGCGACGGGCTTGTCGGCGACGACCCGGGATCCGGAGAGGTTGCCATCCCCCGCGCCCGCGCCACCGCCGGAGCCGACGGAGACGGCCGTGAAGACCTCGCCTCGGTCGAGCAGGACCTCGGTCGTGTCCCCTGCGTACAGGCCCCACGTCGCGAAGAGGTCGACGCTGGTCCCATCTTCGGTGGCGACGATCGACACGAAGGCGCCCGCGTTGTCGCCCTGGGGCTCGGTGTCGGTGCTCAGGAGCAGCGCGTCGGCGGTGACCGCGGTGTAGTCGGTGTCGAGCACCGGGGTGGGGAACAGCAGCGAGGCGTCGTTCGAGAACACCTGGACGGTGTTGTCCAGCGGGTTGAACTGGTAGGCGGTGATCGGCACGTCACTGCTGACGCGGTAGGACTGGCCCCCGTAGGTGTTGGCGCGCGCGGCCTGGTTGAGCGCGGGCAGGCGGAACTCGTGAATCTCGCCGGGGGGCACGGAGAAGCTGTCCACGGCCGCCCCGGTCACCCCGTTTTGCACCTCGACCGTGGCCGACGCGTCGGTCGCCGTGTTGGCGACGACCACCGCGAACTGCTGGTTCTCGGGCGCCGGGCTGCCGTTGATGCCGGCCCAGGCATTGGGCAGGTCGACCGCCCAAAACTCGCAGCCCTGGTTCGACTCGTTTTGCGCCGCTTCGGCGCAGCTCCCGACGCCGGTGCCACCATCGTCGCCGGCGCTGGACTGGCCGGTCCCCTCGCCGCCCACGTCGAGTCGTTCGCCGGTCTCGTCTCCGGAAGGGGGCCCGGTCAGCCCGGACGTGGGTGAGGTCGGCGAGGTGAGTCCCCCCGAGGCGCCAAGATCATCGTCTTGTCGGTCCTGCGAGCAGGCGATCATCGTGGTGAGGCAGACGAGGGCGAGGCGCGAGCGGACCATGGGATTTCCGTGCGGTCGCGCTGCGCGACCGATTGAAGAACGGTGAAGGACCCCCCGAGCTGTGTCAATGCTGTGTCAATGCGGGGCCGAGGGAACCTTTCGAGGGCACCGGCGCACTTCCCTACCGAGACTGCACCCCGTTGGAGCCAGTCCGCCGGTCGAGTCCCGCTAGTCGACGACGGCGACGACGCCCATGTAGTGGGCCGAGGCGGAGACGAACCCGGCGTCGATGTCGACGGTGCGGTCGGCCAGCTGCCGCCACTGCGGTCCCCGCTCGATGACGAGCGCGGGGTCGTCGATGTCCGCGAGGGGCAGGGCGAGCGCGTCGGCGTCCACGGTCCAGTCGAACTCGACGTGGGCGGGCCGCACCAGGGGCGTGCCCAGCGGCTCGATCGCGTAGGCGCAGATGACGCTCGGTTCGCCGACGGGGCCGTCGTCGACCGGGTGAATGGACACGAAGACGGTGTGGTCGAGCGCGCCGGCGGGAATCTCGACGCTGAGCCGGCCGTCTTCGCTGATGACGAGGCCCCCCTCGGGCCCGATCGGCGCGCCCGCGCCCTCATCGCACCCGCCGGACCCCCCGAGCGTGGTCAGGGCGAGGGCGAACGCGGCCAGTCGTGAGGAGGTGCCGGGCATGGTCTCCATACGAAGCAATCCACGTGCCGGTTCGTGCATTGTTCCAACTCACTGAAAATACATGGTGCGGGGCGCCCGCGGCGGCCCGTTGCCGGCCAGTGGGGCGGACGGCGGTGGCGCGATCCGTGGCCACCTTGGCGCTGGGATTTCACGCCGCTTCCAGCCCGTGGGGACCCGGCCGCGGACGGGCCTGCTTTGGTTGACCGCAGCGGCCCAAAGCGGCAAGGGTGTGCCTTCGATGAGCACGACTCGGATCCGCATTCGCGCCCTGGCCCACGGAGGAGATGGCGTTGGCGCCGTGGAAGACGGCGAGGGCCCGACGTGGTTCGTGCCCGGGGCTCTGCCCGAGGAGCTCGTCGAGGCGGCCGAGGTTCGGCACGCCAAACGCTTCGTGCAGGGACGGTTGGTTCAGGTCGTCGAACCCTCGTCCGCCCGCGTCGAGCCTCCGTGTCCGTACGCGGGTGCGTGCGGCGGTTGTCAGTGGCAGCACGTGGACGCGAACAAGCAGCCCGAGTTCAAGGCCCGCATCGTCGCCGACCAGCTGCGCGGCGTGGCCACGGGCGTTCGCGTCGGCTTCGCCGGGCCCGCGCTGGGCTATCGGCGGCGTGCTCGGGTGCACTATCGCCGGGGCGAGGACGGCTTCTCGCTGGGGTTCCACGCGCCCCGCTCGCGCGAGGTCGTCGACGTGCCGACGTGCGCCGTGCTGCACCCCGCGCTGGACGCAGCGACGCAGCGGCTGCGGCTCGTGGCCGGCATGCTGCCGCCCTCTGGAGAGGTGCTGGGGCTGACCGACGGCACCCGCACGATCCTGGCGCTGCCCCGCGTCAAGCCGACGCCCGAGGTGCTCGCGGCGCTGGAGGCTCTGCTCGACGAGACCCTGGTCGGGATCGAGGTCCGGGGCGGCCGACAGCAGGCCAGCGTCGGCAAGCGCACCCTCGAGGTCGATGCCTCGGCACGCCTGCCTCCGGTGCGCGTAGGCGCGTTCTCGTTCGGACAGGCCAACGGCGCGGGCAACCACGCGCTGGTCCAGCACGTCGCCCAAAAAGCGCAGGCGGACGGCCTGCGGGTGCTGGAGCTCTACGCGGGGTCGGGCAACCTCACGCGCGCGCTCGCCCGGACCGCGCATCGGGTGTGGGCCTCGGACACCGACCACGAGGCGATTCGCACCCTGCAGGGGCTCGCCAAGGCGACCGAGCTTCCGATCAACGCCAAGCGCCAGAGCGCCACCAACCTGCTGCCCAAGCTCGCCGAGAGCCGCAGCACCTACGATGTGATCGTGCTCGACCCCCCGCGGGCGGGGCTGGGCAAGGAGGGAATGGTGGCCGCCTGCCGCGTCGCGACCGGGCGCATCGTCTACGTCAGCTGCGATGCGGCCACGTTGGCGCGCGACCTCGAGGTCGCCACCAGCCACGGCTTCGAGATCGAGGACGTCACCGTGTTCGACCTGATGCCGATGACGGCCCACGTCGAGATCGTGGCCACCTTGCGAGCCCGGAGCGCCGGGTGAGCACGCCGCTGCAGTCGCTGCGGTGCGCGCTGGCCGAGGCGAAGTTCGAGCCGGTCTACCTGCTGTACGGCAACGAGCCCGGTCCGGCCAAAGCGTGCCTGCAAGCGATCCGCGCCCACGCGCTCGAGCCGGGCATGGAGTCGTTCGACCACGAACGCTTCGCCGGGCGCGAGCTCGAGGGGATGGGGCCGGTGCTCGGCGCGTGCGCCCAGCTCCCGTTCATGGCCTCGCGCCGTCTGGTCGAGCTGCACGACCCCGAGATGGTCGGCAAGGGCGACGGGGCGAAGGCCAGCGCCGACGCGCTGGTCGCCTACCTCAAAGACCCCAGCCCCACCACGGTGCTGGTGCTGGTCAGCGCGGGCATCGACGGACGGTCTCGGCTGGTGACCGCCACCAAGAAGGTGGGCTTCGTCGCCAAGTTCGAGGCGATCAAGCGGGATCGGGACGCGGTCGACTTCCTGGCCAGCGTCGCTGGGGATCGCGGCATCGCGATCGACCCGGACGCGCTGGACCAGCTGGTGATGCGGGTGGGCACCGGGCAGTCCGCGCTGCTGGCCGCGCTGGATCGGTCCAGCCTGCACGCTGGGGCGGGCGCGCGCGTCACGGTGGCCGACGTCGCGGCCACCTGCGGACACACCCGGGATGCGGTCATCTTCGATCTCACCGATGCCGTCGGTCTGGGGCAGCGCGACAAGGCGCTGTCGGTCCTCGCCCACCTGTTCACCGAGACCTCCGCGGGGGAGATCGGACAGGCCAACCAGACCCTGGCGATGCTCATTCGCCAGCTGCGCCTGGTGTTCACGGCCAAGGCCGCCGGCGGCAACCCGGTCCGGATCGGTCAGGTCGCGGGGGTGCCCCCCTTCGTGGCCAAGAAGCTCGCGACCCAGGCTCGAGGCTTCGACGATCTCCGGCTTCGTCGCGCCTACGCGGGCCTGTCCCGGCTCGATCGCGACCTCAAGGGCGGGGCCTTCTCGGCCACCAAGTCGCCCTACCTGGCCCTGCAGCGGTGGATCCTCGAGACCTGCGACGCGCTGCCCGGCGTTGCGTCGCGCGCGTAGGCTCCGGCCGCGGCCTGAGGGCGAACCAAATGCAAAACCCCGCCGGTCCTGGGACCCAGCGGGGTGCGTCGTTCGAGTGCGTGCCGAGCGAGCGGCTCAGGCGGCCTTCTCGGCTTTGGCCACGGCGAGGGTCAGGCGCGAGAAGTAGCGGGAGGCGGTGTTGCTGTGGATGACGCCCTTGCTCGCGGCCTTGGCGACGGCGTGGAGCGCTTTGGGCAGGGTCTCCTTGGCGGCGTTGACGTCGCCCGATCCCAGCGCTGAACGAAGACGCTTCATGTACGTGCGCATCGTGCTGAGGTGGAGCAGGTTGCGAGCGCGACGCTTGCCACGCTGGCGGTTTCGTTTTTCGGCGGACTTATGGTTGGCCACAGTGCGGTCTCTCGAAGAATGCGGGCAGGTCGCCCGGCAGGACTCGAACGGACGCCGTTTTTGGCCCACGGCTTTCGCCTTGTCAAGCGCGATGCGTTAGTGTCATTCATCCCGCGCGTGTCCGCCTCCAACATTGCTTTTGCGACCGGGCTGGGCCTCCTGGTCGGGCTGAGCACCTCTGCGTGCGTGTTCACACCGCCGCCTCCTCTCCCCGAGGAGCTCGCGGAGGGGTCCGATCCGTCTGGCGCTGCGGTTGGGGCCGGCGCTGGGGCCCCAGCCCCCGACGGTGACCCCAACGCCGCGACGGCCGTCTTCGCCCAAGGCGAGCCTCCGGCGGTCGGCATGACCGAGGAGGAGATGCAGGCCTACGCCATCGCGCAGGGCGATCCCAAGCGCGGAGAGTTCACGCTCGAGGAGGCGGTCGCCGACCTGCCTGCGGACGGGGCGCTGTGGGCGATCTTCGAGCTGTCCACCGGCCCGACCCTCGAGTGCGAGCTGTTCGAGCAGCAGGCGCCCAAGACCGTCGCCAACTTCGTCGGCCTCGCCCGCGGAAAGCGACCCTTCCGAGAGCCGCAGGGCGATCCCGAGACCGCGCCGTGGATCACCAAGCCCTACTACGACGGCACGCTGTTCCACCGGGCGATCGCGGGCTTCATGATTCAGGGCGGCGACCCCCTGGGGACCGGCCAAGGTGGTCCCGGCTACGTGATCCCCGACGAGTTCGCGCCCTCGCTGGATCATGACCGCGCCGGTCGGCTCAGCATGGCCAACCGAGGCGCGGGCACCGGCGGCGCCCAGTTCTTCATCACGCTCGGTCCGACGATGCACCTCGATGGCGTGCACACGATCTTCGGGCAGTGCACCGAGGAGACGATCGCCGCGGGCGAGGCGATCGCCGCGACGGCCGAAACGGGCGACCGACCCGAGCCCGAAGTGAAGATCACCAAGGTGACGATCGAGCGGCGATAGGGATGGTCGCCGCCGCCGTGCTGCTCGGGCTGCTCGGGCCGGCCGTGCCGGAGCCACCGAAGACACCCGCGGGGTTCACGTTGCGTTGGCAGGCGCCACAGGGGTGCTCCAGCGCAGAGGCGATCGAGGCGCGGGTGGCCGCGCTGCTCAGCGCGCCCGCGGCGGGGGAGGGCATCGCGGAGGTCGAGGCGGTCGTGCGGCGGACGCCTCGGGGCGTCCACATGCGACTCACGACGCAGTTCGAGGGGGCGGTCGACCAGCGCGAGGTGGATTCGGGATCGTGCGAGGCGCTGTCGGAGGCCACCGCGATGCTGTTGGCGGTGTCGCTGGAGCCGGGCCTCGCGCCGGAGCCCGAGCCGGAGCCCGCCCCCGAGCCGGAGCCCGAGCCGGAGCCCGCCCCCGAGCCGGAGCCCGAGCCCGAGCCCGATCAGGCCACAGCGGCACCCATCAGCCCCCGCGCGCGGGTCACTCCTGCGGCGGCGGCGACGGTGGACCCCATGCCCGGCCCCGCATCACGGCGGCTGCAGCTCGTCGTGCGCGCGGGGCTCGGCGTGGAGTGGGGCGCGCTCCGGGACGTCGCGCTGGGCCTTCGCATCGCGGCAGGCATCGCGGGGCCGCACTGGCGGGCGGTGCTGACCGGCACCTACCTGGCGCCGCGTCGGGGACCGCAGGGGCTGTACCAGCTCACAGCGGCCGGGGCGCGGGGCTGCTGGCGCACGGGCGGTCTGTGGGACGTGAGCGCCTGTGCGGGCGCCGAGGTTGGTGGCCTGCGCGTCGACACCCGCGGCCTCGACCCCCCGCGCGCGCGCGTCGGCCCCTACGCGGCGCCGCTGGCCGCGGTGGGGGTCGGCAGGTCCCTGGGTCCGGTCGCGTTGACCGTGGACGCTGAAGGCGCTGTCCGCGCATGGGGCAGCCGCACCGTCCTGAACGCGCAACCCCTGCTGGAGCAGCGCGTGGTCTCGTTGCGTATGCTTGCAGGGGTCCAGGTCGCGCTGCCCTGATCTTTTTTCCGTAATCGCGGGCGCGGGTGGACACGGCAGAGTCGTGGGCGTTCGCCGAACAATCAGCCGCCAGGAGCTGCCGTCGTTCCGTGCGCTGTACCAGGCGCACTACGGGTTCGTGTGGGCCACGGTCCGCCGCCACGGCGTCCGGTCCGAGGCGATCGAGGACGCCGTCCAAGACGCGTTCCTCACCGCGTTCCGGCGCTGGGACGACGCCCCGGGCGACCGAGCCCGTGCGTGGCTGTATGGCATCGCGCGGCGGGTGAGCAGCAACGCGCGTCGCAGCCAGCGTCGGCGGGACCGCAAGCACGAGGTCCTGCGCTGCGGCGAGGCGCCCGTACACGACGACCGGGGACGCCTGGAGGCCTCGGCCCTGCTGGAGGGGTTCGTCTCGCGACTCGAGCCCGAGGACCGAGAGCTCTTCGTGCTCGGCGTCGTCGAGGGGTTGACCGGGGCCGAGCTCTCCGCGGCGCTGGGCGCCCGTCCCAGCACCCTGTACGGTCGTCTCGACGCCCTGCGTCGTCGGTTTCGGGCCGAGGCCGGAGTGCGGGGGCCTGCCGCGCTGCGCCGGGTCCGTCACGATCGCCCGGCGGCCACGGCGGCCGGGTGGGCACTGCTGGCGCCTCAGCTGGGCGGCAGTGCAGCGCTCGGCCTGAGTCTGGGCGGCCTGAAGGTCGCAGCGCTGGGCGTGGCGGGCGGCGAGCGTGGGCCTGGTGGTCGTGGCGAGGGCGAACGTCC
This sequence comes from uncultured bacterium, assembly GCA_963761755.1. Taxonomy (GTDB): domain Bacteria; phylum Myxococcota_A; class Polyangia; order Nannocystales; family Nannocystaceae; genus CAJXVA01. The sequence goes on along the minus strand of CAVXIC010000007.1, from coordinate 278,018 downwards.
CACCCGCACCCCGTGCGGTGGCCCAGACCGTTCGATCCACCGCGCCCCAGGGCGACGAACCACAACCGGTGCTCGCGGCCCTCGCGGCCCTCACGGTGGCGGACCCCGTCGTGGCGTCGACGCCCCAGGACGTGGACGTGCCGCCCACACCCGCGCCACCGCGCCGGCGACGGGCGTCTTCACAGCGGTCGCAGACCGACCCCCCCCAGGACGCGCTCACGGCCGAGACGGCCCTGGTCGGTCGGCTTCGTCGAGCGGTGTCTTCGGGGGACATGGAGTCGGCGATGCGGTTGGTCCACGCCCATGCGGAGCAGTTCCCCGCCGGCGCCTTGAGTGATGCCGTGGTGGCCCTGCACGTGCAGTTGCTGTGCAGCTTGGGCCAGACGGAGAAGGCTCAGGCCGAGGCCGCGCAGCTCCGCGCGGCGCGTCCGGGCTCGCCAGTGGCCCGACGCCTGCGGGGTGGGTGTCCCGCAGAGAACAAAGAGACCCCTGGGTCCGTAAATCATGCCCCTGATGGACACGGCGAGTGATGATGACCCAACGCCTCGTCACGTACACCCTTGTGTCCACCCTGCTCGCGCCGGCGTGCGTCGTGAAAGACCTCGAACTCGGGGACACCGACGACGCGGAGGCGTCCTCGGGCGAGGGCGGGGCCATGTCCGAGACCACCGACGCCCAGGACACCGGCCCCGGCAGCATTCCCACCGACCCGGCCAGGTTTGCCGAGGACATCGCGACCCAGCGCTGCGCGGCGATGCAGGCGTGCAGCTGCTTCGCGCCCGAGGACCGGTGGGCCGACCCGGAGGTCTGCGAGGCCGACATTCGCGATTCGCTGCAGCTGCGCGCCGAGCTTGCCTTGGGCTCCGGACTCCACGTCGATCCGGCGTGCTGGGCCATGCAGCTGGACCAACTCGCCGGGGACGACTGCGCGCCGGCGGGGCCGCAAGAGCAGCTGGCCGTCGAAGTCGCAGCGTTTTGCCCGCTGTTCGTCGGCGACGGCCAGCAGGGCGACGCATGCGAGCGGCTCGAGGCCGGCCTGTCCTTCGACAGCACCTGCGCCGCCGGGTTGGTGTGTGACGATGGCGCGTGTGCAGCGATGCCGACGCTCGGGGATCCATGCATCGCGACGCTCCCGATGTGCGCCTTGGACGCGACCTGCGTGAACGGGACGTGCTCCGCCCGCGGCGGGATCGGGGACGCGTGCGATGACTGGACCTGCGACGTCGCGCTGCGCTGCGGGGATGACGAGGTCTGCGAGCCCCGGACGGGCCCCGGCGGATCGTGCGAGTACTCCTTCGAGTGCAGCTCGGGGCGCTGCCGCGACGCGCAGTGCGAGCCACAGGCGGCGGCGCTGTGCGGTCCGTACGTGTACGAGCTGCCGCCGGAGTGAGCTGACTCAGCGAGACTTCGGGTCCCGCTTCGCCATCGAGGCGGCGCGCTGCTGCGTGCGCCGGGCGGCCTGCCGCTGCGCGCGAGCCTCTCGCTTGGCGGACCGTCGGTCGCGCCTGGCGTCTCGGCGGGCCTGACCCTCGGTGGGCTGCGCAGGGGCGGGGCCGCGGTCGATCCGCCCCCCGAAGACGCTCATGTACTTGCGGCCGTTCTCGACCCCGGCGCCGAAGGCTCCGAAGAGGACTCGCCAGCCCCGCGCGGCCGGGTCGGTCTCGCTGCCGCGCGTCCACCATCCGAGCCCTGGACCGATCACCTTGGTGTCGCGCTCCGGCGTCTTCCAGCGGGTGAACAGCGCCGGCACCATCTGGAAGGTGTTGCCCTTGGTGCGAATGTCCCACCAGGCGAAGGCGCCGAACGTGCCCTGGTTCTGACCACGCTCGATGTGCCACACCAGCGGGAACTGCACGAAGTCGAGGTTCTCGCCCTTGCGAACCTGGGTGTACAGGCCCGGGATCGCGAAGACGGCCTTGTCCTTGGCAAAGTTGTTGTCGCGGATGAACAGCGGCAACAGCCAATACAGGCGGCGCTGCGCGAACGCCTCGGAGAAGTAGAAGATCGGCGGGGCGACGGCGGTCGAGACCTTGTGCTTCTGACGCCACTGCCAGATCACCAGGCCGGCTTCGAAGAAGCGACGGTCCTCGCGGCGCCGCGCGATGAACAGCGGGGGCGCGGCGAGGGTGAGACTGCGGTCCTCGAGGCGATGCGCCTTGCGGTACCACAGGGGGAAGAAGAACGAGCGCCTGTGGGTGTTCGTCGTCCTCAAGCCGAAGGTGCCGGCGTACCAGCCCAGCGTCTTGCCAGGCTCGTTGGTCACCCCGAACAGGGGGGTATACAGCTTCACGCTGCCCGGCTTGCGGTCGTAGTAGTACAGCAGCGAGCCGTGGGTCCGGCGGCCGTTGCCGTCCTTGCCGTACAGGAACAGCGGGAAGCTGCCCCACAGGGTGTAGCGGCTCTTGGGGTCGTCACCGGCCTGGAACCCGCCCTTTTGGAAACGGAACAGCAGCGGCACGTACCCGGTGAAGCGGGTGTTGCGCTGCAGGCGGAACATGTCGAAGTAGCCGACCGGCGCCAGCGAGAAGCGGCTGTGGTCGAAGCCTCGGCTGCCGCCGAAGACGAAGGGGAAGGCGGCCCAGCGGCGCACACCATCGGCGCGCTGGCGATCGAACCACAACGGCACGGCGATCGTGGTGTGCTCGTCCTTGGTCTTGTCCTCGAAGTGGAAGATCGCCGGCAGCGCGACCAATCGCCGCTGGTCCTTCGCGTCGTACCACCACCACAGCGGCGCGACCCCGGCGTTGAGACCCTTGCGGCTGAGCCGGTGGAAGCCGGTGCCGACGATGTACGTGTGGGTCCGGCGTCGTGGGTCGCGAGAGAAGAAGAACGGCAGGCCCGCGTCCACGTCGACGCCGCCGGGCTGACGCTGTCGGAAGTAGAAAGGAACGACCGCCAGGCCGGTGCGCGGCTTGTCTCCGCGAACCCGGCTGCGCCACACCAGCGGGGTGTAGACGTCGAGGTCGTCGGTGGGGGTGCGACGCCGTAGGTACAGCGGGACCGCCACGGTGTGGGCCGACCGACCCGCAGGCGTCGGATGGGCGTCGTGGTACAGCAGCGGCAAGACGCCCCAGCCGTCTCGGTCGGCGGTCTTGCGGCGGTAGTACGGACCGTAGACGGCCGTGCGGTCGGAGCCCCGCGTGTACATGCCCCCGATCGGGGTGAGGACGGCGGTCCGGCCGGGCAGCTGTCGTCGGTAGTAGACGGGAAACACCACGCTGTGCCGCTCGGCTCCGTTGCCGCGCATCACGTCCCAGCCCAGGCCCGCGACGCCGAGCGTGCGCGACGTCGGGGTCTTGGCGCGAACGAACACCGGCGAGATCGTCAGGCGCTCCTGGGTGTCCTTGGTGGTCACATCACCGAGCAGCAGCCACGGCACGATGCCGTAGCGATACTTGGGTCCGTTGCCCCAGAACGCGACCGGCGCGACGCCACCCGCCGAGCCTTCGCGGTCATGATGGTGGTAGACCGGTCCCGCGACGAGCGTGCGGCGGTCCTGGGTCCGGTCCCGGACGTGCCACAGCAAGGGCGTGATGACCTGGTAGTGCTTGTTCTCGCCCCAGCCCGCAAAGGAGAGGGCGGGGATCAGTCCCAGGTGCGTTCGGCCGCCGCGGCGATCGCCGAAGCCCAGCGGTCCGGCGACCCACAAGCTGCGGGCGGGTTGGTCGGCCGAGGCCGGGCGCTTCGCGTGCCACAGCACCCCGGCGACCGTTCCGAAGCGCCGGCCATCGGCGCCCTGCGCAAAGCCGGTGAGCGCGGGCAAGACACCAAAGCCCCAGCCCTCGTCGCCTCGCCGACCGCCGCCCAGCGGGGTCCACACGGCCTTGCTGTTGGGCGTGCTGCGCGTGAGCACCAGCGGGGCGAAGACGTTGGTCGTCCGCCCGTAGGTCTTGTCGTGGAAGCGGTAGAAGAGCGGGGCGCCCACGACGTTGCGCTGCTCGGGGTCGTCGTACCAGCCGATCGGGCCGGCGATCGTGAGGCGGCTGCCCCGGAGCGTGTTGCGGGCGTGCCACACCAGCGGGGTGGCCGAGAGCACCGAGCGGTCGCGGTCCTTGACCGAGAAGCTCAGTGCCAAGGGCACGGCCCACGCCGACTTGCCGCGGGCCGCGTCGGTCCGGCGAACCCACGGCAGCGACCAGATCTCCTTGCGGTTGCCGAACTCGCTCTGCTGCATCAGCACGAAGGGCGCGAACGCGGAGAACTTCCTGCCCTTGAGCTTGTTGTAGCCGCCGAAGTAGACCAGCGAGTAGTCGAACCGCTTGAGGCCGCGCTGGAACCGGAAGAAGAACGGCGCGGCCACGAAGTGGCGGCGGTCGTTCTGCAGGTCGGCGTCGTCGGTGTCCTTGTGCCCGTACCAGACCAGCAGGCCCGAGACGCCGCGGAAGCTGTCGGGCGTCTTCTGCTGGTAGTGCGCCGGAACGACCAGGAAGTTCTTGACGAACTTGGTGCCCCACCACCACACCAGCGGGAACTGGCCGAAGTTGAACTGCTCGCCGACCCGGCGGTAGCCCATCAGCAGCGGAACGGCGCCCCACACCGACTTGCGCTCCGAGAAGCTGCCGAAGAACAACCCGACGGGGTTGACCCAGCGGCGGCGCTGCATCTTCTTGTCGTACCAGCCGAAGGTGAGCGAGAGATCGGCGTGCAGCAGCTTCTCGGGGTGCCCGGGCTTGGGCGTGCGGTGCACGAAGAACGGCGGGACCGCGCGGGTCCGGTGGGTGTCGAAGTTGCGGTCGATCCAAAACGGCGGAACGTTGCGCTGAGAGATCAGCGTCGAGCCGGTTTGGGTTTCGCTCGGCTGGACTTCTTCTTCGCCCGCGTTGCCGGGCGCGGCTGCTTCGCCGTCCTGGGTGGCTGCTTCGGCGGTCCCGCCGACGGGGGGAGCGAGCGTCGCCGCTGCGCCGAGCGAGACCGCGCCGCTGGGCGGGACCGAAGGCACGATGGCGGCCGGTGACCCGGCCGGCACGACGACGATCGATCCCGCGCGCGCCGTCCGAGGCGCGAGGGTGAACGCGACGGTGGCCAGCACGAGCAGCCAGGCCAGGCATGAAGCCTGACGGTGGGGTTGGGGGGGCGCCGGCGGCACGGGTCGCGACGGTCTACGACACTGTGCGGTTTGCGGTCAATGGTGCGGGGTTCGACGCCACGATCAGGATCACGGACCCTCGCGAGCACCGCCGCCTTTTGACAGCGGCGCGTGGACGCACTAAACCGCCGCGCATGTCCCGAGCCGCACAGCCCCCTGGACTTCCGTCGCTGCGCGTCGACGTGTCGGCGATGCGCCGGCGCGGAGAAACCCACGGTCGGGTGGAGGCCGATCTCCCTGCGGAGTGGCTGGCGGCCGCGCTGGAAGATACGGACGCGCAGGTGCGGGAGCCCGGAAGCGTATCCTTTGATCTCAGCCTGCCCAGCGACGGCCCGGTGATCGCCTCGGGGCACCTGCAGGCCTCGTTCGTGGTGCCCTGCGGGCGATGCCTTGAAGACGCCGTGGTGGACGCCAGCACCCGGATCGAGGCCCTCTTCGTGGTCGACGCCTCCGCGGCACGTCGCGACGAGGACGAGGACGGCCTGGTGCTCGACGAGGACGCGCTCGACACGTGGCCGTACGACGGCGCCTCGCTGGACCTGGCCCAGGTGCTGGTCGAGTACGTGAAGGTCGCGTACCCGATGCGCGCGCTGTGCGGACTCGGCGAGGCGTGCGAAGGGCTGTGCTCGGGCTGCGGCAACAACTTCAACGAGACGCCGCCGCGACGCGCCGGGAACCGCGCATTCTGCGTTCAGTGCGACCAGGAGTTCTTCGGCGCGGTCGGAGAGCCCCAGGCGGAGGGATCCGAACAGGACGCGGAGGATCCGCCCCGCACCGGCGCCCTCGCCGAAGCCTTGAGAAAGCTCCAACTCCCGGACTGAAAACCCCGCAAAAACCGTGGCGAGCCCCTTGCCGCCGGGTGCGGGGCGCCACTACACTCCCGCCTCTTCGCCGAGGGCCCGATGGCTGTACCCAAGAAAAGAACGTCCCGCTCGCGCCGCGATATGCGTCGCGCCAATCACGACAAGATCACTGCGCCGAACCTCGGGCCGTGCTCCAACTGCCAGGAGCTCATGGTGAGCCACCGCGTATGTCCGGCCTGCGGACACTACCGCGGCCGCGAGGTCGTCGTCGTCGCACAGGACTAGCCTTGTGCGCGCATGCAGGTGGCCGCGCGGCCGCCTGCGTGTTCACCCCGCAACGTATCTCGCAACGTCTCGCTCGAAGCGCTCGACGGTTGACCCATGGCAAACGCCCGGATCGCTCTTGATGCCTTTGGTGCAGACGACTGTCCCGGCCCCGAGATCCAAGGCGCCCTGCGGGCCGTCCGGGCTGGTGGTGTCGAGATCATCCTCGTCGGGGACCAAGAAAAACTGAAGCCGGCGCTCGACGCCGTCGACCCGACGTGGGGTTCCCTTCCGCTGCGCATCCATCACGCGCCGGAGGTGATCACCATGGAGGACTCACCGAGCAAGGCCGTACGCGGCAAGCCCGACGCGTCCATGCCGGTCTGCTTCGAGCTGGTCAACGGCGGTGAGGCCGACGCGGCGATGTCCGCGGGCAACTCCGGCGCGATGCTGGCCTGCGGGCTGTTCAAGTACCGCCGGATCAAGGGCGTGGATCGCCCCGCGCTCGTCACGTCGACGCCGACCCGCTCGGGCGGCTTCACGACGTTCCTCGACGTCGGGGCCAACGTCGAGTGCAAGCCCATCAACCTGGTGCAGTTCGCGGTGCTGGGCGCCGTGTTCTCCGCGTTCAAGCACGCGCGCCCGCGTCCGCGGGTTGGCCTGCTGAGCAACGGCAGCGAAGAGAGCAAGGGCACCGAGCTCACCCGCGTGGCCCACACGCTGCTGCGCGAGCATCCCAGCGAGGCCTTCGAGTATCGGGGCTACGCCGAAGGGTCGGACCTGCTCGGTGGATCGGTGGACGTCATGGTCGCCGATGGCTTCTCGGGCAACATCGCGCTCAAGGTCATGGAGGCCACGGGTCGGGCGATCGGCGGCTGGCTCAAGGACGCGATCGCCTCGGGGACCCGGGCCAAGCTGGGCGCGTTGGTCATGAAGCCGGCGCTGATGTCCCTGCGGGCGGCGCTCGACCCCGACACCTACGGGGCGGCGCCGCTGTTGGGCGTCCGGGGCCTCGCCTTCATCTGCCACGGGGCTGCGAGCCCCAACGCGATCGCCAACAGCCTCGAGCTCGCCAAGCGATCGGTCTCCGAACAGCTCACGCCGCGGCTGGAGGCCGCGGTCTTGCAGCATCAAGCACTCTTCGACGCCGCGAAGGCGGCCGACGTCGGGTAGCTCGGGTCATCACGATGGACGCCAAACTCGCATTCTTGTTTCCTGGACAGGGTTCTCAACAGGTCGGCATGGGCAAGGCGCTCTACGAGCACAGCCCTGCTGCGCGTGCGATCTACGATGAGGCCGACGACGCGCTGGGCTCGAAGATCTCCACGATGTGTTTCGAGGGGCCGGCCGAGGACCTCACGCTGACCGCCAACACCCAGCCGGCGATCCTCACGACGTCGATCGCTGCCTTGGCGGCGCTCCGCGAGCGCACCTCGCTGACGCCGGACCTCGTGCTCGGGCACAGCCTCGGCGAGTTCTCGGCCCTGGTCGCCGCCGGTGCGCTGCGGTTTGCGGACGCGGTCAAGCTCGTTCGCCTGCGCGGGCAGGCCATGCAGGACGCGGTGCCCGCCGGCGTCGGGGCGATGGCTGCGGTGATCGGTTTGGACGCCGAGGCGCTCGAGAGGCTCTGCGAGGAGGCGGGGCAGGGCGAGGAACTCGTCCGTCCGGCCAACGAGAACGGCGGCGGTCAGATCGTCGTTGCCGGGCACGCCGGCGCGGTCGCCCGCCTGGTCGGCCTGGCCAAGGAGGCCAAGGCCCGGGCGATTCCGCTGAAGGTGTCCGCACCCTTCCATTGTGGGCTCATGCAGCCGGCCGCCGACCGGTTGGCCGAGGCGCTGGCGGACATCGAAATCGGTCCCCTCCAGGTCCCGGTCATCAGCAACGTCGACGCCGAGCCCAATGGAGATCCCTCGCGCGTGGCCGCGCTCCTCGTTCGTCAAGTCACGCACCGGGTGAAGTGGGAAGCGTCCGTGCAGAAGGCTGCGCACCTGGGGGTCGCATCGGCGCTCGAGGTCGGGCACGGGAAGGTCCTTGCCGGGTTGGTGCGTCGCATCGATCGCAGCTTGAGTGTCCGCGGCGTCGGTTCCCCGGACGATATTGATGTGCTAAACGAAGGCGCCTGATGGAGCCTGAGAACGCAAGATCGCGCGCACTTCCTTCCGCCTTGGATCTCGGCGGGCGGCGGGCGTTGGTCACCGGTGGAAGCCGCGGGATCGGGCGCGCGATCGCCATCACGCTGGCCTCCAGGGGCGCTGCCGTCGCGGTCAACTACGCGCGCGGCGAGGCTGCGGCCGCCGAGGTCGTCTCCGAGATCGAGGCCGCGGGCGGCACGGCCACCGCGGTCGGTTTCGACGTCAGCGATGCGGACGCCGTGACGGCGGGCTTCAAGCAGGTCACCGAGTCCCTCGGCGGCCTCGACATCCTGGTGAACAACGCAGGCATCTCGATCGACGCGCTCGTGATGCGGGTCAAGGAAGAGGACTGGGAGTCGCTTCAGCGGGTCAACCTGCGCGGCACGCTGCTGTGCAGCAAGGCGGCTGCGCGCTCGCTTCTCCGGGCCAAGACGGCCGGTCGCATCATCAACCTCACGTCCGTCGTCGGTGAGCAGGGGAACGCCGGCCAGACGATGTACGCCGCCACCAAGGCCGGCGTCATCGGGATGACCAAGTCGATGGCGCGAGAGTTCGCCTCTCGCGGGTGCACCGTCAACGCGGTCGCGCCCGGATTCATCGAGACCGACATGACCGACGCCGCGCTGCAGGGCGATGCGCGCGACGCGTTGGTCGGCAACATTCCTCTGGGGCGCATCGGCGCCCCATCCGACATCGCCGAAGCCGTCGCCTACCTGGCGTCGGATGCCGCGGCGTACATCACCGGTCACGTGCTCCGCGTGAACGGGGGCTTGCTCATCTAAGCGGCTTCCGACCGGACCTCAACGACACAGGAGATCACTGCAATGTCCGACATCGAGAGCCAAGTCAAAGAGATCATCGTCGAGCAACTCGACGTCAAACCCGAAGACGTCAGCGAGAGCAAGACGTTTCAAGACGACCTGGGCGCCGACTCCCTCGCGATCGTCGAGCTCGTGCTCGCCCTCGAGGAGCGCTTCGAAGTGAAGATTCCCGACGACGAAGTCGACAACATCAAGACCGTCGGCGACGCCATCAGCTACGTCAAGAACCACGCCCAGTAGCGACGTCTCCGCGTCCAGCCACGGCCGACCTCGGGCCAGCCGGGCCGTATCTCGGACCAATCTCGGACCAATCTCGGACCAACCTCGGATGGGCGGGCGCGCACGGCCGCCATCGTTCGAACTCTCTTTTCTGGCCTCGACCCCATCGGTCGGGGTCCCGTGCGCGCCACCGAAGTCGAGATCGACGTGACACGACGCAGAATCGCCATCACTGGAGTCGGCCTTGTGACCCCCTTGGGGATCGGGCTCGAAGACAACTGGCGGCGGTTGCGGGCCGGCGAGTCGGGCATCGGCCGCATCACGCGGTTCGACGCCACCGAGTACACCACCCAGATCGCCGGCGAAATCCGGGACTGGGACCCGAGCCCCTGGCTCCCCAAGAAGGAGGTCCGCAGGCTCGACCTGTTCCTGCAGTTCGCGATCGCGGCGGGGGACATGGCGATGCAGATGTCAGGCCTGGACGAGGACAAGCCCGACCCCGAACGCGCCGGTTGCTACATCGGCGCGGGCATGGGCGGCCTGACCACCATCGAGGACACCCTCGAGAAGGTTCAGGCCAAGGGACCTCGGCTCGGCATCAGCCCCTACTTCACGCCCAGCGTGATCATCAACCTCGCGCCGGGCCAGCTGTCGATTCGCCACCAGCTCAAGGGGCCCAACATGTCGATGGTCTCCGCCTGCTCGACCGGGGCGCACTCCCTGGGGGAGGCGGCGCGTCTCATCGAGCGCGGTGATGCCGACGTGATGCTCGCCGGAGGCGCCGAGTCCACGGTCACCCGGCTGGGCGTGGGCGGCTTCTGTGCCTCGCGTGCGCTCTCGACCCGCAACGACGAGCCGACCAAGGCGTCGCGTCCGTTCACCGCCTCCCGCGATGGCTTCGTGCTCAGCGAAGGCGCGGCGATCATGGTGCTCGAAGAGTGGGATCGGGCGAAGGCGCGGGGCGCCAACATCGTGGCCGAACTGGTCGGCTACGCGGCCAACGCCGACGCGCACCACATCACCGCGCCCGCGCCCGGCGGAGAGGGGGGCGCGCGCTGCATGCGGCTGGCGCTCAAGGACGCCGGGCTCGCGCCCGAGCAGATCGGCTACATCAACGCCCACGCGACCTCGACCGACGCCGACGTGCTGGAGACCGCAGCGATTCGCGCGGTCTTCGGGGACCACGCCGACAAGGGGCTGGCGGTGAGCTCGACCAAGTCGATGCATGGCCACCTGCTGGGCGCCACCGGGAGCCTCGAGGCCGGTATCGCGGCGCTCGCGCTTCGCGACGGCGTCCTGCCGCCCACGATCAACCTCGACGATCCCGACCCGCAGTGCGACCTCGACTACGTGCCGCACACGGCACGCGAGGCCCAGGTCGAGTATGCGATGAGCAACAGCTTCGGCTTTGGAGGCACCAACGCCTCGCTGGTGCTCCGAAAGGCCTGACATGCCCTGCCGGCTCTACTTTGGCAGCGACCACGCCGCGGTGACGCTGCGCGAGGACCTCGTCACCCACGCCCGCGATGCGGGGCACGTGGTGGTCGAGGTCTTCGGGCCCGCAGACGCCACCGGCAAGGCCGACTATCCGGACGTGGCGGCGGCGCTGGCTCGGCGGGTCGTCGCCGACCCGGGCGCGATGGGCGTGCTGGTCTGCGGAACGGGCCAGGGGATGGCGATGACGGCCAACCGCATCGCCGGGGCGCGGGCCGTCGTTTGTTCAGACACGTTCAGCGCGACGATGGGGCGGGCGCACAACGACGCCAACATCGTGTGCATCGGCGCCCGCGTCGTCGGGCTCGGGGTGGCCACGGGGGTCTTCGACGCCTTCGCGGCGGCGCAGTTCGAGGGCGGACGGCACCAGCGCCGGGTCGACAAGATCAACGCGCTGGACGCTGGCGGCGGCTGAGGGCCGGCTGAGGGCGCCGTCCTCGCGTCATTCGGGGTACCATCGGCCCCGCACGTGCAATGTCCGGTTTGCGGTAGCCCGAGCACCAAGGTGCTCGATTCCCGAGAGGGACGAGATGGTCGTTCGATCCGTCGGCGCCGGATCTGTAACGACTGTGGCCATCGATTCACGACCCACGAGCGGATCGACGAGCAGCTGCCACAGGTCGTCAAGCGTGACGGCACCAAGCAGCCCTTCGACCGCGGCAAGCTCATGCGTGGGCTCGAGGCTGCGTGTCGCAAGCGCGGCATCAAGCGGGAGCAGCTCGAGAAGATCGTCCAGCAGGTCGAGCAATGGAGCACGACCCGTGGCGACCGCGAGATTATGGCCGCCGAGGTTGGAGAGCGGGTGATGGACATCTTGCGGGAGCTCGACGAGGTCGCGTACGTACGGTTCGTGTCCGTCTACCGCAGCTTCGAGAGCGTCGCGGAGTTCGAGCGGCTGCTCCACGAGATGGAGAAGGCGCAGCGCGTGAACATCGAAGGGCAGCGCACGCTGTTCGAGGCCCTGGCCCATGCCAAGAAGAAGCCCAGCACCTGAGCGCGATCTCGCGATGATGCGCCGGGCGGTGACGCTGGCACGACGCGGGCTGGGGGCGACGTACCCGAACCCCTCGGTCGGGGCCGTGCTCGCGCGCGGGCAGGACATCGTGGCCACCGGACGCACCGCGCCGACCGGAGGTCCGCACGCCGAGGCGCGGGCGCTCGCGAAGGCGAAGGGCGCGGCGCGGGGAGCGACGCTCTACGTCACGCTCGAGCCGTGCTCCCACCACGGCCGGACCCCGCCGTGCACCGGCGCCATCATCGAGGCCGGCGTCTCGCGGGTGGTCTACGGGGTCGAGGACGCGGCCGCGCACGCCTCGGGCCGGGCCGCTGCAATCCTTCGCGCCGCGGGCATCGAAGTGCAGGCCGGCGTGGCGGCGCCCGCGTGCGCGGCGGTTCACGAGCACTACCTGCATCATGTCGAGCGCGGGGTTCCGTTCGTCACGCTCAAGACGGCCGCGAGCCTCGATGGTCGACTGAGCGTGCGCACCGGGGACTCCCGCTGGATCACCTCGGAGGCCTCTCGGCGCATGGGTCATCGCCTGCGAGCCCAGCACCACGCGATCGCGGTCGGAATCGGAACGGTGCTCGCCGATGACCCCGCGCTCAGCGTCCGCATGGTCCGGGGTGTGGACCCGCTTCGGGTCGTCTTCGACTCGACGCTGCGCTTGGCCGGTGCCCGGCGCAAGGCGGTGTGCGCCCCGGGGACGATCGTGTTGCACACCCCAGCGGCGCGGGCAGAAGACGCCGCGTCCCTGCAAGATTGCGGCGTCCACACGGTGCGGGTGCAGGCGACGAAGGACGGGCGCGTGAGCGTTCGCGCGGCCAAGCGAGCGCTCGGTGTTCGCGGCGTGCGTTCACTGCTCGTCGAGGGCGGCGGCGCGCTCATCGGCGCGTTCGTGATGGCTTCGGCCTGGGACCAGTGGTTCTGGTTCACCGCCCCCAAAGTGCTCGGGGAGGGCACTGCAGCGGTCGGTGGCGCGAGCTGGGCGCGCGTCGCGAGCACACCGGGCATCGATGTCGAGCAGCACAAGCGCCTGGGCGACGATTGGCTCAGCGTGCTTCGGCCCGCGTCGCCGCCGGCGTGACGCTGTGACACTCGCCTGCTACAACCGGCGCGTGTTCACGGGCTTGGTGCAAGCGACCGGAAAGATCCTCGCCGTTTCGGAGGTCCCCGACGGACGCCGGATCACGCTCGAGTGCCCGCTCGAGGACCGCGATCTGGTCCTGGGGGCGTCGGTCGCGGTCGATGGCGTGTGCCTGACGGTCGTCGAAGGCGGCCAGGGGCGCGCGGCGTTCGATGCGGCCTTCGAGACCCTGCGCGCGACCACGCTGGGGGCCCGGGTCGTCGGGTCCGCGGTCAACCTCGAGCCCGCCTTGCGGCTGGGCGACGCGTTGGGAGGCCATCTGGTGTCCGGGCACGTCGACGGGGTGGGGCAGCTGCGGTCCAAGGCCCTGCGCGGGGAGGCTTGGGAGGTCTGGCTCGACGCCCCCGCTGCGCTGCACCGCTACATCGCGCCCAAGGGGTCGATCACCGTGCAAGGCGTCAGCCTGACCGTCAACGACGTCGATGACGCCGGCTTCATGGTCGGCATCATCCCGCACACCCTGCAGGTCACGACGCTGGGGACCCTCGAGCGCGGTGACGACGTCAACATGGAGGTCGACGTGCTCGCGCGCTACGTCGCCCGCTTGATTCAGTGCGAGGGGGCGGCGGCGATGCCCCGCTCCCGCATCACCCGTGCCCTGCTGCAAGAGGCGGGCTTCGCCACCGAGGACGAGCGATGAACGAAGAAGACAAGACAGTGGATACTCAGGCCCTTGAGCGCGCGGTCGAGGCGTTTGGCCGCGGGCAGATGGTCGTCCTCGTCGATGACAAGGAGCGCGAGAACGAGGGGGATCTCGTCATCGCGGCCGAGCATTGCGGAGCCGACGACATCAACTTCATGTGCAAGTTCGGGCGCGGGCTGATCTGCCTGGCGCTCACGCCCGAGCGCGTGGACGCCCTGCGACTGCCGATGATGGTGCCGACCGATCCCGGTGACATGGGCACCGCGTTCACCGTGTCGATCGAGGCGCGGGCCGGCGTCACCACGGGCATCTCGGCGGCGGACCGCGCCCAGACGGTGCGCGTCGCGACCGACCCTTCGTGTTCGGCCGACGACCTCGTCAGCCCCGGACACATCTTCCCGCTGCGCGCTCAACCCGGCGGCGTCCTGGTGCGCTCTGGACACACCGAGGGCGCGGTCGACCTCTCGCGTCTCGCCGGCTGTGCGCCCGCCGGGGTGATCTGCGAGATCATGCGGGACGACGGCGAGATGGCCCGGATGGACGACCTGGAGGTGTTCGCGAAGGAACACGACCTGCCGATCCTGAGCATTGCAGACCTGATCGAGTATCGACTCGGGCGAGAAGAACTCGTCGAAGAGGTCGAACACCCCCCGCTGGCATCGGCGGTGCTGGGGTTGAGCACCGACGCAGGGTGGACCGTTCGCACGTGGCGGTCCTCCGTTTCGCCCGACACCTACTACATGACCATGTGCAAGGGCGACCTGTCCGATGGGGGCATGGAGGAGCCCGTCCTGCTTCGGGCCCAGCGCGCCAACATGTTGCGCGACGTCTTCGGGTTTGGTGACGGCGCGGGCAGCCGGGTTCGCAGCGCGTTGGCGCAGATCGACCGGGCCGGTCGGGGCGTGTTCCTCTACATCATCGGCCAAGAGTCGCAGGACGTCCGCTCGCTGGTGGGCGCCGCAGGCTCTGCTGCGAACGCCGAGCCGTCGCTGGGGCTGCGTCCGGCAGAACAGGGCTTTCGTCAGTTCGGTCTGGGCGCGCAGGTGCTTCGGACGCTGGGGCTGCGCCGCATCCGGGTGCTGACGAACAACCCCCGTCGCATCATCGGGCTGCGCGGCTACGGCATCGAGGTCGCCGGTACGGTCCCCCTGGAGGTCGAGGCTTGAGCACGCCGGCCTCGGTGCTGCTGATCGTCAGCGGGGGCATCGCGGCCTACAAGGCGCCGGAGCTCGTCCGGGCCCTGGTCAAGCAGGGGCACGAGGTCCAGGTCGTCGCGACCGCGTCGGCGCTCTCGTTCACGACGGAACTCTCGCTGTCCACGGTCAGCGGACGGCCGGTGCGCACGTCCTTGCTCGACGCGGCCGCCGAAGGCAGCGTGGGACACATCGAGCTGGCCGACTGGCCCGATCTCGTGCTCGTCGCGCCGGCGACGGCCAACCTGCTGGCCAAGGCGGCACACGGTATCGCCGACGACCTGGCCTCGACGGTGCTGCTCGCCACGCGGGCGCCGGTGCTCTGGGCACCGGCCATGAACTCGAACATGTGGTCGCACGCTGCGACGCAGGCCAACCTCGCGACGCTGCGCGAGCGGGGTGCGCACTTCGTCGGCCCGGACGCTGGGCACCTGGCGTGTGGCTGGGTGGGGCGGGGGCGCATGATGGATCCCGAGGTCATCGCATCACGCGTCGGGGCCCTGGTCCGCGAGGGCGCCGCGGCCTCTTGGGCGGGGCGCCGGGTGCTGGTGTCGGCGGGACCGACCCGCGCCTATCTCGACCCGGTTCGCTTCTTCTCCAACGCGTCCACCGGCGCGATGGGGTTCGCAATCGCGGAGGTCGCAGCGGTACGAGGCGCCGACGTCACGCTCGTCAGCGGTCCGGTCGATCGACCGACGCCGCCGGGTGTACGGCGCGTCGGGGTCGAGACGGCGGAGGAGATGCTCGATGCCATGGATGCCGAGCTACGTGGGTCGAGCGTCGACCTGGTGGCGATGGTGGCGGCGGTGTCCGATCTGGTCTCCGCGCGACCCACCGATCGCAAGCTGCCCAAGGACGAGATGACCCAGGCGCTCGCGCAGGGCGTCCTGGTCCAAGGCGTGGACGTGCTCGCGACGCTGTGCGAGCGGCACGGTGAGCACGCGTACTTCTTGGGCTTCGGCGCACAGACGGTCGACGCGTCCGCCGACGACGCGGCCGTACGCAGCGCGTTGGTGTCCGCCGGACGGGCCAAGCTGCAGCGCAAGGGCGCCGACGCGCTGTTCGTCAATCGCGTGGGCGTGCCGGGGGTCGGCTTCGGCAGCGAGACCAACACCGGCGTGTTGCTGCTGCGCAAAGGCGAGCTTCGAGACGCCGGGCCGACCCGCCCGAAGCCGGACTTGGCCGGCTGGATCCTCGATGCGCTCGCCGAGGAGGTCGGCGCATGAACGACGAGTTGCCCGCGCTGGCCCGCCAGCTCGCCCAACGTCTGCGGCTGCTCCGTGCCGCGCATGGCGTGCAGTACGTGCGCATGCCTGCCCCGCTCCCGCCGCGCGCGCCCGCCGGACCCACGCGGTCGGCACCCGCAGCGCAGGCCCCTGGAGCGCCATCACCGGACGCTCGCGCCGCGCTTCGAGCTCAGGCCGCTGATTGGAGCCCCAGCACCAAGCTGGAGTACTTGCGCACCAAGAACCTTGGAGACTGTCAGCGGTGCGGCCTGTGCCAGACCCGAAAGAACATCGTGTTCGGGGTCGGTGACGCCCAGGCGCGCATCATGTTCGTCGGCGAAGCGCCCGGCGCAGACGAGGACCGAACGGGTGAACCCTTCGTGGGCAAGGCCGGGGGCCTGCTCGATCGATGGCTGGTCGAACTGGGGCTGTCACGGTCGCAGGTCTACATCGCCAACGTGCTCAAGTGCCGGCCCCCGGGGAATCGAGACCCGAAGCCCGAAGAGGTTCAGAAGTGTTCGCCCTTCTTGCGCGCGCAGATCCGTGCGATCCATCCCAGAGTCATCGTCGGCCTGGGCCGTCATGCGGGCATGCTGCTCTCGCGCCGCAACGACATGTCCCTCAAGGCCATGCGAGGCGCGTCTCTCGAGTACGACGCCAGCTCCCCGAAAGAACCCGCGCGCAGTCTCGTCATTCCCCTGTTCGTCACCTATCACCCCGCCTATGTTCTTCGGCAAAGCGGAGACGCCGAGGTGGAGGCGACGTCGATGGTGATGGCCGACCTGCGGCGCGCGCTCGAACGCGCCAACGACTCTCGAGAGCCACGCCGTTAGCGCGGCGTCAAGGCCCGCGTGCATCTCCGACGCCAGCGTGACGTGCGAAGGCGATCCCCGAAGAGATCCCGAAAACGGTTGACGTAGAAGAGCCTCACTTCTAAGTTAGCGACCCCCGCGGGATGTGGGGCCCCGGCGCATGACGAAGGCTGAACTCATCGAGAGAATCGCGCGTTCCCGCGAGCTGCCGCCGGACATCACGAAGAAAGACATCGCGCTCATTTTGGGGATCGCGTTCGAGGAGCTGGCGACGTATTTCGCCAAGGCCAGGGTCACGCGCGCCTCGTCGCCGCGGTTCACCTTTCCTCGCTTCGGCACCTTCACCAAGAAGAAGCGGAGCGCTCGGCGGGGCGTCAACCCGCGCACGCTCGAGCCGATGCAGATCGACGCCTCGTGCACGGTCGACTTCAAGGCCAGCAAGGAGCTGCGCGACCAGATGAACGGCGCGACGGGCAAGACCGCCAGCAAGACGCCCAGCAAGACGTCCAGCAAGACGTCCAGCAAGACGTCCAGCAAGTCGCGCGTCGCCTCGAAGACGGCCGCGGGCGGCGAGACCACGAAGCGGAAGCGGACGAAGAAGACGTCGTCGTCCTCCGCTGCGTTGGTCGCCGACGCGACCAAGCCCGGCGTCGCCGCGCCCAGCGGGCGTCGGCTCACGGTCCGAGACGAAGACGCCGAGATCGACGCGCTCATCGACGACGAGAGCCTGTTCGTCGAGCTGCCGGCCACGCGTCTCAAGCGGGTTCGGCCGCGTCGTGGCAGCGAGACCGGCGAGTCCGGCACCGGATGATCTTTCGCGACCATCGCGACCATCGCGACCATCGCGACCCCGCCTGACGCAGCGGACCCAGACGCGTATAGTCCCCCAAATGGCTGGGACCGAAGGTTCGTGGCGTGACCGCGCTTTTCGTGCGCTCGCGCAGTGGGGTACCCAACGGCCCTGGCGCGTCTTGGGGGTCATCCTCGTCGTGCTCATCGGCTTCGGGCTCACCCTTCCGGGGCTGTCGGTGAGCACCTCGCGGACCAGTATGGTCTCGGACGAAGACCCGCAGCAGCGGCGCATGAATGCGTTCTACGAGCGGTTCGGTCGTCCCGACTATCCGCTCTTCGTCGTCTCGGGAGGAAGCGCCGAAGATCGGCGAGTCGTCGTCGACGCCATCTCGGCCCGGCTCGAAGAGAACGAGGACCTTCGGGGCCGACTGTTCGGTCGAGTGAACCCCACCGACGTCGCCTCGATCCTGCTGCTGCAGGACCCGGCAGCGCTCGCGCAGCTCGGCAGCGCGTTCGGGCCGGGGCAAGAGCCGGCCGCCTTCGTGGAGGCGGGACTGCAGGGGTGGCTCGAAGGGCTCGCCGCGCAGCTCGAGGCGGGGGTCGAAGGGGGGCAGGGCGCCGCGCCAGCGGGAGGCGCCGAGCAGGCGGCCGAAGGACTCTCGCGGCTCGCGACGCTCGCCGAAACGCTCGACGCGGCGCTGCGTGGCGAAGACCTGCTCGCACGCTTCGAGGGGCAGGCGTCGATCGAGCAGCCAGGGATCGACCAGCGCGGCTACCTGGTCACTTCGGACGGCGAGCACAATCTGCTGGCCGTGTACGCCGACGTGGCCAGCGACGAGGGACGCGTCCTTGCCCCGCTGGTCGAGTCCCTGCGGGGCGCTCGCGATGACGCGATGGCCGACGCGCCCGAAGGCGTCACCGCGCGCTTGACCGGCCTGCCTGCCCTGGCGGTGGATGAGCTCGCCATCGTCGAGCGCGGCCTGCTCGTCACCAGCGTGGCGGCGACGATCGGAATCTTCGGTCTGTGTCTGCTGCTGTTCCGATCGCTGCGCCAGACCATCGTCGCGCTGCTGCCGCTGGCGCCGGGGATCCTCGGAACACTCGCGGTCGTGCGGGTGCTCTACGACGACCTCAACATCATCACCTCCGGCTTCGTTGCCGTGCTGCTGGGCCTGGGCATCGACTTCTCGGTGCACATCATCGCGCGCCGCAACGAAGAGGTCCGTCTGGGACGCAGCCCGAGCGAGGCGATCATCGCCTCGCTCCGCCGGACCGGTCCGGGCATCTTCACCGGGGCGGTCGTGACCGCAGCCGCCTTCCTGACCAACGCAACCACCGAGTTCACCGCCTATGGGGAGCTGGGGGTGGTGACCGCGGTGGGGCTGATCTTGATGGTGTTGATCACCTTCGCGGTGATTCCTCCGCTGCTCACGGTCGGTCAGAGCAAGGCCACGACCGTCCGCGTCGCGCCGGAGCCGCCTGGCCTCGCGCGGCTGCCGTCGCTCATTCGCAAGAGCAAGTTCGTGGTGCTCGTGGCTGCCGTGGCCCTGGCGATCGTCGGGGCGATCAACGTTCGATCGCTCGACTACAACCCGCGCTACTTCGACTTCTTGCCCGAGTCGACCGAGAGTGCCCAAGGCCTCGGCCTCTTGGAGTACGACGCGCTCGCTTCGCCGGTGTTCGCGGCCTTCGCGGCCGACGACATCGAAGCCGCGCGCGACAAAGCAGCCAAGCTTCGCGCGCTGCCCAGCGTTGCCGGCGTGCAGACGCCCAGCGACCTGCTGCCGCCGCTGACCCAGGAGCGACTGGGCACCTTGCGCTCGGGGCTCGTGGCCCTGGGGCGGGCGCCGGACCCCGCGCGTCTGGCCGCGGCGTCCGTCGAGCCCAAGGAGGTCGCCGAGGCGGCGGAGGAAATCGCCGACCTCTTGGAGGAGGTCGCCTTCGCGCTGCGCGGCGCGTCGATGGACACCAAGGACGCGGACGCGGCCAAGGCTGCCTTCACCTCCTTGGCCAAGACCGTTCGCGGGCTGGACGAGCAGGGGACGGCCAGGCTCATGGGGATCAATCCTGCTGCCGCGGCGCTGCTCGGACCCGCGCTGCGGACGGCCGCGGCGGTCGCAGAGCGTGGAGGCTACGCGCCCGAGGATCTTCCCCCACTGTTCGCGTCCCGGTTCGTGTCCAAGGACGGCGGCGCGGTGGCGTTGTTTGCCGTGCCCTCAGGCCAGTTCTGGGATGAGCCGGTCGCGTTGAGGTTTGCGGCCGACGTGCGGGAGATCGACCCGGATGCCGTGGGACTGGCGATGGTGCACGTCGAGCACGGCCGTCAGGTTCGGGAGGGGTTCGAGCGCGCGGCGATCTACGCGATCGGGATCATCGTGATGCTGTTGTTCATCGACTTCCGCAGCGTCAAGGACGCCCTGCTCGCGCTGTGTCCGACCGTCATCGGGTGGTTGTGGATGCTGGGCCTGATGCCGCTGCTGGGCCTGGAGTTCAACGTCGCCAACATCGTGGCGCTGCCGCTCGTGCTGGGCATCGGCATCGCCTTCGGCGTGCACATGATGCATCGACTTCGTGAAGCTGATGCCGGACCGGAGCTGGATGCGGTCGTGCGCGGGACTGGGGGGGCGATCGTCGTCGCGGCGACCACCACGATGGTCGGATTCGCGGCGCTGATGCTCAGCCCCTACGGCGGCATGGTGAGTCTGGGCGCGACGATGGTTCTCGGCATCGGAGCGTGCCTGCTCGCCACGTTGTTCGTGCTGCCGGCCCTGCTGGTGGTGCTCGGTCAGGCCGAGTAGAAACGCAAGACGCCGCTCGACCCGAGGGTCGGCGGCGTATGGGTGGACCGGGTCCACCCGGTCGTCTTGCCTCGTTGCGCGGAGGCGCGGCGAGTCACTTGGGTGCGGTCATCGAGCCCGAGCCCGACTTGGGCTTGGTGGATTTCGGGTTGGCCGTCATGCTGCCGGAGCTGGACTTGGAGTCGGGGTTGGTGCGGGCCGCATCGCCGTCGGGGTTGGCCCGGGTCGCGTCGCCGTCGGGGTTGGTGCGCTTGGACCCGGAGTCGGGGTTGGTGCGCTTGGACCCGGAGTCGGGGTTGGTGCGCACGGCGCCGGAGCTGGACTTGGAGTCGGGGTTGGTCCGCGTGGGCGTCGAGGCCTTGCTGGGCGCCTTGGCGGGAGCTTTGGACGTCGAGCCCGACCGTGACGAGGCGGCCTTGGACGCGGGGGCCTTTCTCGCGCTCCCCGAGGAGGACGAACTGCGGGCGGGTTTGGAGCTGGGGCTGCTGCTGCCGCTGCCGACGTGGAAGGAGCATCCGCCCAGAGCCATCGCGAAGATGGCGACCAAGGTAGCGGGGCTGAGCGTGCGATCGATGAGCTTCATAGTTCGGTATCGTCCCTCTGGGTTGCCGTCAGACGGCCACCGCAGAAACCCTATTCACGACTTCAGTGATTGCACTGTCAAGTCATGCCTCGCGCCGACCGGATCTGGAGCGAATTGGAGACCGAGGTTTTTGTTTCGACATGGGGGCCTTGGACCCCTGTCGCGGAGCTGCCGCGGACCGATGTTCCGGCTGGTCGGAACGACGTTGCATGAGGGGTCCAGCTTTTTATTGGACGCCGGATGGGGCAATCGCCGTATTTTGACCAAGTGCGGGGCATTGTGCCCCAGAGGAAAGCAAGGATTGTCCCGTGACCCGACAAAGAAGTGACGAGTGGAGAAAACAGCAGATCCGAGCCGCAGCAACGCGCTGCTTCGTGCGCCGGGGTTTTGCCGCAACACGGCTCTTGGACATCGCTCGCGAAGCTGGGCTGAGCAAGGGCGGGGTTTATTTCCACTACCGGGCCAAAGAGGCGCTGTTTCACGACATCCTCGACAACCAGCTCAAGACGCTCGAGGCGCGGTGGTCGTTCGAGCCCGTCGCGGACCAACCTGCCGACCATACGCTCTCCAGGCTGCTCGTCGCCCATCTCCGCACGATCGAGGACGAGCCCGACGAGACGCGGCTGGGGCACCTGCTGCTGTCCATGGCGCCGCAGGACGCCAGCTTCCGCGATTCCCTCGACAAGGCGTTTCGCGTCATGCGAGCGCTCTACGAGGGGGTCATTCAGCGCGGCGTCACCGAGGGGGTCTTCTCCCGTGGCGATGCTGAGCATCTGTCCCACTGCGTGCTCGCGCTCGTGCAGGGGTTGGCGTCTCAAAGTGCGACGCATCCCGAGGGCAAGCTGCCGGTTCGGCCCGAAGACGCGGCCCAGACGATCCTGCACATGCTGGGAGGTCGTTCGTCGACCGTCACGGTCGAGCCGACCGCCGAGCAGCCCTCCGCGCCGGCCTGAGTACCCATGCAGCCAGTGGTGTCCACCGGCGCCTATCGCCGGTAGAAGCGAACTCCGGCGAGCCCCGCGACGCTGCGGCCCCGAGCATGTTCGCCGGGCTCGCGGTCCGCGGGTTCGCTGTCCGCGGGCCCGATGTCGACGCTCTGGTAGGCGGCGACTTCGGCCCGCGCCTCGGGGAGCAGTTGACGCAGCGTGCTGAGGACGGCGCCTCCGCTGGGGCGACCTTGCGGATGGTCCTCGATGCATTTGCGATGCAGCGCGCGCAGGCGACCGTGCACGACGTCGTCGAGGCAGCTGCGATCTCGGTCTTCGAGCCCCGCAACCCCACTGCGGTCGAGGGCGGGCCGACCGTAGGCAACCCCGCCGTGGCTCAGCTCCGCGCTGCCCCACACCAGGACGCGACGGGTCTCGACGAGCCGCTCCAGCGCGCCCACGAATCGCTCACCCGCCTCGGTCTCGCGCGCGCGAAGGACGGCGGCTCCACACAGGATCCCGATCATGGGTGGAACGCTCGGGCCGTAGATCGCCCGCAGCGCGACTGCAGCCAGCTCGACGCTGTGCGCGTCTCGATGGCGGACCTCCTCGCGAAAGGCCCAGCCGATCCGTCGTTCGAGGGCATCGAGCATGCCCCCGTGGGTGGGCACCGGACCCAGGGGGGTTTGGAAACCCCGGCGGGCCGCTGCGTAGGGCAGCAGTCCGGGACCGTGGTCCGTCCCCAAGACGAGTACGCACTCCACCTCGGCCGCGGGCGGGAGCTGAGCCAAGGTCCGTCCCATCACTGGGCCGACCAGCTCGAGCGGGCCGTGGGGGACGAGGACCCCCGCCAGCGGGCAGCCCGGGGTGTGCTCGATCGCGTGGCCGACATGGTGATCGAAGCGTGCACGAAGTTCGGCGGGATCCTGGGGATACAGCACCCCTGCGAACCGAGCGTGCCGTGGATCTTGGTCGAGGAACGCCGCGTGTAGAGACGCCCAGCGGTCGCGAAAGACCTCGTCGTCGAGCCAGCCTTCATCGCTGAGGCTGCCCACGAACGCTTCGAGGTCGTCCTTGGGCAGGTCCAGAACGCCGCGCATCCGCAGGGACTGTCCGATCTGAGCGGCCGTGCGGGTCCCGTCGAGCAGGTCGAGGACCGGCGCGAACTCGGCATCGAGGGCAAAGCTCTGTGCGACACCCATGGGGTCGCGCAGGATGAGCACACGTTCATGGTCGGTGCCCCGCTCGATCCGCTCGACGCGTCGGAGCTTGGGCTTCCCGAGCTCGCGCGCAGCGTCCGGCGACGCCGCGGACACCGGCGACCGCGAGGCGCTATCGTTGGGGGGTTCCGTGGGATCGCTCGCCATCTCAGCTTGGCTGGCCGTTGCGCCGACGCGCGTCGGCGTGGCTTGGCATGACCAGGCTACGGTGGAACCGGCGGACCAGCAACGCTTGGGCGCCGCGGTCGCGGCCGCGCTGGGAATCCCCGAGGAGACGGTGGTGCAAGACGCCCTGATCGAGGCCCGACGCTTGGAAGCCTACCGGCTCAGTGGCGACGAGGTGCAGGAGATCTCAGACCTCGAGGCGCGGGTGGAGCTCGCGGTCGCGTTGTTCCGCGCCGGAGATCTTCGCGCCGCTTCGGCCCAGACCGACGTGGTGCTCGAGCGACTGCGTCAGCGTCCGGGCCTGCCCATGGCGTCGTCGATGGCGTGGCGGCTGCGTGTGCTGCAGGGGCGGATCGCGTGGACCCAGGCCGACGACGAGGCGACGACCTCGGCATGGCGGGCTGCGATCGCCCTGGACCCGCAAGCCCGTCTGTCGGGCCGAGAGGTCCCCCCCGACGTCATCGCCTCCTACGAAGCCGCGCGCCAGCAGGTGCTCGGCGAGCGACGGCGCTGGCCGACGCCCGCGTTCGAGGGGGCTTCGGTCGACGGGGCCGAGGTCGAGATCGACGGCGTCGGGGGCCTGCGGCCGGTACCGCCGGGGGAGCACTTCGTCGTCGTCCGCTGGCCCGGGGCGGCTGCGCGGGCGCGCGTCACTCGCGGAGGGAGCGTCGAGCTGCAGGCGCCCGAGGTGGTGGTGCCGCGGGGATTGCCCACCACGCCGGCGGCCGCCGAGGCCGTGTGCGACCGCTTGGATCTCGAGCTGTTGGTGCTCGCGAGACTGCGCGAGGGTCGTCTGGGCGTGCAGGGCTACGCGTGCGGCGGCGGGGCATTTGGCGAGGTTTGGTACTCGGACGAGGCCCTCGACGCCCATCGCGACCTCTCCGCGCTCGTCGAGGCGCGCTGGGACCCGAGTTCGTTCGAGGCGACGGCGGGGGTTCTGCTCGATCCTCGCCCGTGGCCCCAGCCCGAGCCCCCAGCGCCCGGCGCGACCACGCAGCCGAGCGCGCCGCCGGAGATGGCGGGATCCGGTCTCGAGGACCGCACGCCGCGCAAACCTTGGTTTCGGCGCCCTTGGATCTGGGTGGTCGCGGGGGTCGTCGTTGCCGGCGCCGTCACGACCGGCGTGCTGCTCGGGACGCGCGAGTCGACCGCGTCGGTCGTGGTCACCGACGACTTCCTCCGCCCCCAAGGCGGCGGTTCGTAGTATGTCCTCTCGGGGCAGGTCTTGGCGCCTCGAGATGCTCGGGCGGAGCGTCGTCAGGCGCCAGCGTCGATGCGTGTCACTCGACCCGGTTCGACCGTGATCGACTGGCGGTACAGGGTTCGCCCAGGCGTGCATGCGTCGGGCACACACCGCACCTCGACCTTGTGACGGCCGCTGGGCAGCGAGATCCGGCGCGTGGGCGTGTTGCCGACCTTCTTCCCGTCCACGAGAACCTCGGCCCAGTCCACTGAGGGCGCGAGCACCCGCAGCTCACCGGGATCGCGGGGCTTGGGGAGCGGCTTGGGCACGAGCCGCACCACCGAGGGGCGCGCGGGGTCGTCCAGGCTGGCGCGCGAGAGGGTCAGCGTCTTGGGGACGTGGCCCTTGGCCCAGATGCGCACCTGGAGCGGTTCCTCGTCGGGCAGGGCGATCACGTACGGGGGCCCCGAGGCCAGCGGCTCGCCGTCGACCTCGATCTGCGCATCTGCGGGCTCGACGGTGAGCTCGTGCTGCACGGGCATGAGCACCGGTTTGGGTGGGGCGGGCTCGAAGGGGAGGGGGGCCGGTGGGGGGGGCGTTTGGGCGGCGGCCGGCGGATCTTGCGTCGCCCCGGCCTGCGCCACGATGGGGGGCAGCGTCGGCTTGGAGGCGGCGTCGTCGTCGGACCCCAGGTTGGTCCGACCGATCCAGAACGCGGCGAGGCCTATTGCCAGGGCGCCAAGCAGCAGCGCGACCGTGGACACGCGTCCCCTCCGGCCTACGGCATAGGGCTCCGCCGAGCGTGCGCCGGATCGGTTTGCCGCTACCGCCGGCTCGGTCGGTGTGTAGGCCGGGTCGGTGGGGTCTGGGGAGTCCGGCGCAAGGACACGGTCCAGCGCGAGCCCCCCCTCGATGCCGGTCACCGCGGTCAACCGCGTCGCGTACGTCTCACTGGGACCGGCGAGCACCGCCCGGCCCTGGTCGTTGGAGTCCTCGCCGCACACCCGGTCCCAGCCACGCGGGAACATGTCCCCGAGCGTGTTGGCGAGGGCGGCGTCGTCGAAGGTGCTCGCGAACTCGGTGAACGCGGCCCGGAGCGCCTCCTTCATCTCGGACGCATCGCGGAAGCGGGCGTTCGGGTCGACCTTCATCGCGCGGCGCAGGGGCTCGCGCACCGACTCGGGCAGGTCCTCGAGCTCGGGCGGCACCCAGACGTCTTCCTTGGGGAAGGCGCGCGTATGCGTGCACAGCTCGTACAGCAGGCAGCCGACCGAGAAGACGTCCGCCCGAGGATCGGCAGCTTCGCCGCGCGCCTGCTCGGGCGACACGTAGCCGACCGATCCTGCGCGGATCCCCACCTCGCGGCGCGCGGGCGCCGAGATCCCGAAGTCGACGATGCGAACCTGCCCGCTGCGGTCGATCAACACGTTGCGCGGGGTGATGTCGCGGTGGACGACGGCGGGGCGGCCGGGCTCTTCGCGATGCGCGTACGCGAGGCCGGTGAGCACGCCGCGGATCACGTGAAGCGCCACGGACAGATCCGGGGGATCGCCGGCGGCCTGCGCGGCCTCGAGCAGCTGCGCGACCGAGGGCCCGTCGACGTAGCCCATGGCGATGTAGAAGGTGTCGGAGGCGCGGCCGAGCTCGTAGGCGGGGACGATGTTGCCGTGGGTCAGGGCGACGGCGGTCTTGGCCTCGGCGGCGAACATCTCGATGAAGCGCGGCTTCTCGGCCAGCTCGGGAAGAATGGTCTTGATGACCAGCTGCTTTTCGAACCCCAGCTCGCCCACCAGGCGCGCGAGGTAGACCTCACCCATGCCTCCGCGCGCCAGTCGTCGCTTGAGGATGTAGTTGCCGAACTGGCGGCCGCCCACCGGGTCGACCGTGGCCTCGACCCGCGTCCCCGCGTCCGCGTCGCCGGGCACCTGGTCCTCTGCCGCGTCCACAGTCGCCACCGCAGCGCATGATACCATGCGCGGTGGCATGGTCGGGGACGTTGGCAGGCGAGCAGCCGGCGGTGGGGCGCGCCGCAGCCGGACCCTTGGGGGCCAGCTCGCTGTGCTCGCGTTGGGCCTGCTGAGCCTGCCCGGATGCCCCACGGAGTTCGAGGCGATGCTCACTCCGCTGTGGGGATGCGGCCTGGAGGGAGACGTGCTCACGACCGTTCGGGTCCGGGCGCGCGGCGACCTTCCGGCGGCCGCGGCAGACTCGGTGCTCTTGGACGGGGGGCGGGCCGAGCTCGCCGACCTCCCGGCAGGGGTCGATGCCGTCACGGTCGAGGGCTTGTTCGGGGAGACCGTCGTGCTCGCCGTGGGCCGAACGCCGCGCCTGCCGCGAAACGGGACGCAGCCGCTGTACTTCGCTCCACCCGATCAGCTCTGTCCGGTCGAGTCCATCCTCGAGCCACGGGATCGAGCCTCGCTCGCCGTCGGGGCCTTGGGTGACGTCATCGCCGTCGGTGGGGAGGGGGCCGGATCGGTCCTCTTCGACGAGATCGTGCTGCTTCGCGACGACGACGACGAGGTCGTCTCGGCCGAGGTGACGCTGCCCGAGGCCTCGGTGGGGCACACCCTCACGCCGATCGCCGAGGCCTCGTTCCTGCTCGTCGGCGGGGCGACCCAGGCCGCGCGCGCGCTCTCGGACGTGGTGCGCATCGACATCGTGCGCGGCGAGCCCGTCGTGCACGCCCCGGTCGCGATCGCGCTCGACGGTGCGCCCGCGACGGGCCGCGCCTACCACGGCGCTGCGGTCCTTCCCGACGGCAGGGTGCTCGTCCAGGGGGGATGCTCGGAGCTCGACCGGGCGCGCTGCGTGGTGGCGGAGAACACGGTCCTGCGCTCGGGGGTGTACATCCGGCTCGGCGCGGACGACGTCTCCTTCGAGACCGCCCCCGCGATGCAGCACGCGCGCTACGATCACTTCTTGCTCGCCGCCCGCGACGGCGTCGTCTTCGCGGTCGGTGGACGTGACGGGGAGGACCAGGGCGTGCGCGACATCGAGATGCTGCTGCCGGGCGCGCCGGGGTGGTCGCCCTATGGTCCCGCGCTGTTCGAGGCGCTCGGCGAGCGCGACATCGTCGGCGCGACCCTGCTCGAGGGGGGACTGGTGATCTTGACCCTCGAGGACGGGACGCTGTGGCGCGTGGACCAAAACCACGTCGAGCGGCTTGCTGGGTGGTGCGACGACGAGGAGGCGCCGTGTTTCCTGCCCGTGGCGGACACGTTCATGCAGCGACGCTCCCTCATCGGTCTGTGGGGGGAACGGGTCCTGGCCGACCGCTTCGTGGTTCCGGTGGGCATCCTGGGTCGCACCGGCTTCGATGCCGTCGACCTCTCCGCGGCCAGGCCCGGGGAGTCCTTTCGACCGCCCGGACCGCGCGTGGGCCCGGCGAGCGTCTCGTTGGCCGACGGCACGATCCTCGGGGTCGGGGGGAGGGTTCCCGCCTCGGGTCAGCTGGCCACGCCCGTGGTCACCCGACTGCGGCCGCTGCTCGATGGGCCCGACGAGGGGACGCCGGACGTGTCCGACCCCGAGGGCGGAGGCCTGGTGCTGCACGACCGCGTGGGGATGGGCGGCCGGATCAGCGCGCAGGCGCAGACCCTCGTCCTGGAGCCCGACCCGGATCGGCCGACCGAGTTCGCCTCGACGTGGGTTCACTTTCGAGGCTTTCGAAGCCGCCGCTTCGTGTTCGAGGGCGCCTTCGAGGCGCTCAACGGGACACCGGAGCTCCACGTCGTCTTCTCGCGCGGTGCAATTGCGCGGACCGAGCTTGCGATCGACACCGAGGCGGTCCGGCTCTTGGTGCGCAACCCCGATGGCAGCGCGGTCGAGGTCCAGTGTCGAGACGAGGGGCTGAACTTCGCGGGGGTCGGGCACACGGTGAGCGTCGTGGTGTCCCCGTCGGCGATCGACGTCCGGGTGGACGGTGAACCGCTGACGCGCTGCCCGTGGGCGGGCACCGAAGCGGTCGCGGTGGGCCTGGGCGCGGTGGGGGGCGGGACGATGCGCGCCAACAGCTTGCGCCTGAGCCGGAACTGATTCGGGCCTGGTCCGAAACAGCGCTCGCTACGGCGAGCAGGGGAGGGGCTCGTCGGGATGCAGGGCGCGTAGGGTGTCCGCGGAGGCGCGCGCGACCGGGCCGGTCAGCTCGACGTAGGCGCACAGCGTCTCGTCGAGCGCGTCGGTGGCCGCCGGCGCGTGCCGCAGCGCCGCCGCGAGGCGCCGCGCCAGGGCCGGGTCGGGCCGGCTGCGCAGGAGACCGACCACCGCATCGGTCTCGCCCAGCTGGGCGAGCTGCCGCGCGGACTCGGCCCGCAGCTCGACGTCGCCCCGCGCGTTGACGAGGATCGACCGCAAGGCCTTGCGGGCCGCAGGGGTCGCGCAGCGCCCCAGCCCGGCCACCGCCGCCCGCGCAGCGGATCGGTCGGTGTCCCCGCCCTCGTCCGTGGAGCTGCCCCGGCCGGTGAGGATCTCGACCGTGGAGGGCGAGCACGGCGCGTCGACGCGCTCGAACGCCGCCTGCCGCACCTGGGGCCACGGGTTGTCAACCGCGGCCGCGAGCCACCGCGGGTCCTGGCCGTCGCGGACGCGGGGCGAGACCCGGTAGGCGATCGTCGCCAGACGCGGGGCGTCCGACTCGCGCAGCGAGAACTGCTCGCTGAGCGCCGCGGCTTCGGCTTCGGGAAGCCCTTGCAGCGACAGCCACCCGAGGATCTCTGCGCGCTGCGATCCGGCGATGGCGTCGGGGAGGTGCGTGGCGGCGAGCTGCTGGAGGGCGCCGGTCGCCTCGGACGCGTCCTGGCTGAGCTGGCCGAGACCGCGAATGGCGGCGACGCGGACCCCGAAGCGCGCTGCATCGTTTCCCGCGACGCGGGCCAGCCGCTGCGCGAGGGCGGCCGGAGCATCCCCGAGGTTGGCCCGGAACCGGAGCAGCGCGGGCAGTCGCTGCAGCTCGCGGTCGTCCGCGGGCTCCCCCAGCGCCGCGTCGAGTGCGGCGTCGGTGGCCAGGATCACGGCCTGCCGGGTCGTCTCCTCGCGCTTGCTGCGGGCCGCGAGGGTGCGCCGCAGGGTGCTCTCGAGCTCGGGCTGTCCGCGGCCGACCAGCACCACCAGCGCCCCGGTCTCGGCGGCGGGCTGAAGGCTCACCAGATCACCCAGCAATGCGACGCGAAGCTCGATCGGCAGCGCGGGTTCGCCGACGAGCGTCTGGAGGTGGTCGATGGCCGCCTCCCCGCGACCGACCAGCAGCGACCGCCACGGGTGCACGAGCTCCACGACGTCGGCGCGGGCGGGCGCGTTGATTGCCGCCCTGCGCAGCACGGCCGCGAAGCGCGGCAGATCCTCTGGTTGGCGCAGTTCGGCGAGCACGCCCAGCAGGCGACGCTGTTCCGAAGGGCCAGGGGCGGGAACGGCGTCGAGCTCCGCGCGCAGCGCAGCTGCAGCGATCTGAGGGTTCGCCTCCAGTCGCGCGCGCGCCAGCAGGTAGGCCTTGGAGGAATCGGTCAGCACCGTGTGCACGTCGGCCTCGGCCTGCGCGGCGCCGTAGGCTTCGGTCGCGGTGTCGGTGGCCGTCTGGGTGGTGGGGGCCGTCTGGACCGCCGGGGCGGCCGCTGTCAGCCAAGCGCCCAGCGCCCACGCGCTCGCCTGCGTCGTCATGTCGCGCAGCGTATCAGCCCCGCTTCGGGGGCCCCGAGGGCTTCGATTTTTCTCGGTCGCGCTCGACGCCTCGATGTACTGTCCGCCGATGAGCGCTGCCGATGAGCACGAGACCGAGCCGCACGTGCACGGGCCCAACTGCGACCACGAGCACCATCACCACGCCATCGAGCCGGCCCGCAAGGTCGAGCGGCCCGCGCGGAACGAGCCGTGCTGGTGCGGCAGCGGCACCAAATACAAGAAATGCCACCTGCGCAGCGACGGCGGCTGAACCCCGCCTGGCCTGGGGGTTGCCCTCCGCGCGCGCGGAGTTCACAGTCGCCCGCCCATGGGTCCGCAGGACTTCGACTTCTCGCTCCCGCCGGAGCTGGTCGCCCACGCGCCCGCGCCCACGCGCCGGGATGCTCGCATGCTCGTGCTCGGCCAGAGTATCGAACACCGCGGCGTCGCCGATCTGCCCGACGCCCTGCCCGAGGGCGCCTTGGTGGTGGTCAACACGTCCAAGGTCGTCCCGGCCCGCCTGCACGCCGTCCGCGACGACGGCAGGACCTTCGAGCTGCTCCTGTGCGCGCCAGGTCCGGGGCAGGGACCCGGCACGCGGGTGAGCGCGTGGGTCCGCAACGCCAAGAAGCTCAAGCCCGGCGATCGGGTCTGTGTCGGGGACCTGAGCCTGATGCTCGAGGGCGTCGATGGCATCGACCCGCGGGCTCGGGTGTTCGAGGTCGTCTCCGGCGACGTCTTGGGCGCCTGCCGCAGCGCCGGAGAGGTCCCGCTGCCGCCGTACATCGCGCGCCCCGAAGGACCGAGCCCCCAGGACGCGCAGCGCTATCAGACCGTCTTCGCAGCCGACGAAGGCTCCGTCGCTGCCCCCACCGCGGGCCTGCACTTCGACGCCGAGATGGTCGAGCGGATCCAGCCTGCGCACGTCACCCTGCACGTCGGGCCCGGCACCTTCCTTCCGATGGAGGCGCAGGACGTTCGCGATCACAAGGTGGGCGCCGAGCGCTACGCGATCGAGGCCGACGACGCGCGCCGAATCCAGGCCGCCCGCGATGAGGGGAGACCGATCGTCGCCGTCGGCACCACGGCCACCCGGACTCTCGAGACCCTCGGCCGCGGCGGTCGCCGCATCGAGCCCGGCGCGGGGCACACCGACCTGATGATCACGCCGGGGCATCGGTTCGAGGTCGTGACGCATCTGCTGACCAACTTCCACCTGCCGCGCAGCAGTCTGCTCATGCTCGTGTGCAGCCTCGGCGGTCGCGAGCGCGTGCTCGGGGCCTACGCCGAGGCGGTACGAGAGTGCTACCGATTCTACAGCTACGGGGACTGCATGCTCGTGTGTCCTCAAAGGACATGAAACGATGACCGAGGCCCGTCCCGATCCCCAGCAGGTGCTCGCGGCGCCGTCTCCCGTCTCCGAGGGCCCCGTGGGCACCTTCGTCGAGGTCGCCCGCAGCGGCGATGCGCGCAGCGGCGTGTTGTTCACCGCCCACGGCCCGGTGCAGACGCCCGTGTTCATGCCCGTGGGCACCTACGGCGCGGTCAAGGGCCTGACGCCGGAGGACCTCGAGCGGGTGGGGGCCCAAATCGTGCTGGGCAACGCCTACCACCTCGCGCACCGCCCGGGTCCGGAGCTGGTCGCGGCGCACGGCGGACTGCACGGCTTCATGGGCTGGCGCGGCGGGATCCTCACCGACAGCGGCGGCTACCAGGTCTTCAGCCTCCGCGGGCTGCAGAAGATCGACGACACCGGCGTCGACTACCGCACCCACTTCGACGGGTCCAAGCACCGGATGACGCCGCGCAGCGTGCTCGAGGTCGAGGCGAAGCTCGGCTCGGACATCTGCATGATCCTCGACCACTGCCCGCCCGGGGACGCCGACCGATCCCTCATGCGCGCCGCGATGGAGCGCACAACGCGGTGGGCACGCGAAGCAGCGCAGCTGCGCGGGTCGATCCTCGCGCCCCAGCAGATGTGCTTTGGAATCGTGCAGGGCGGCACCGATTTGGAGCTGCGGGAGGAGCACCTGGGGCAGATCGCCGAGCTGGGTTTCTCGGGCCTGGCGCTGGGCGGACTCTCGGTGGGAGAGCCCACCGCCGCGATGCACGCGACGATGGCCGCGGTGGCGCCGATGATGCCGGCGGACAAACCCCGCTACGTGATGGGCATCGGCACGCCGCCGGACCTGGTCGCCGCGGTGCGCAGTGGCGTCGACATGTTCGACTGCGTGATGCCGACGCGGCACGCGCGCAACGGCCAGCTGTTCACCTGGGAGGGGAAGCTCAACATTCGCCGGGCCGAGCACCGGGACGACCTGGGCCCGGTCGACGA
Organism: uncultured bacterium; assembly: GCA_963761755.1. GTDB lineage: Bacteria > Myxococcota_A > Polyangia > Nannocystales > Nannocystaceae > CAJXVA01. The sequence continues at coordinate 245,524 of CAVXIC010000007.1, read as the reverse complement.
CCGGTGCGGCTGTCCATGCTGCGCCACGACCTCGCGGGCCTACCTCCGGCACCTGCACCGCCAAAACGACCCGCTGTACGGCCGGCTGGCAACGATCCACAACCTATACTTCTATGGCCAGCTGATCGCGGTGCTGCGCGAGAGCCTCCGGGCCGGCAGGTTCGAGGCGACCATGGCCTCCTTGCAGCCGATGCTGGCGGCCTACGGCCCTCGGCCAGGCTGAGAGCCGTGGATCGGCCTGCGCCGCGCAATTCGTGTGCGCATCCTACGTGAGCGCAGGGCGAAAGAGAAAAAGCCATTGATTGCAGGGCCTTGACTCAAAAGCGCCCTGGATTCGCGCCTTGACCGGGCAATCGCCCCTCTGCTAATCCCCGGCGGCTGCGCAGCGCCGTTCGTCAGATGGACGCTCGGGCTCGCCTACTCTGCGGACACCGCCATGATCAGCTCGCTCGCAACCACTCTCGGGACGTCCTCGCCCGCGCTCCTGGCCGAAGGGGCGCCCAGCTTCCTGGGCAACCCGATGGTGATGATGGTGCTCATGATGGGCGTCATCTACTTCATGATCTTGCGCCCGATGAGCAAGCAGGAGAAGGACCGCAAGAAGCGGGTGGAGGGGCTCGCGAAGGGCGACGAGGTCGTCCTCAACGGGGGAATTCTCGGCCGGGTCTCCTCCATCGACGACACGATTGCGATGGTCGAGATCGCGGACCGCGTGAAGATTCGCGTGCTCAAGAAGGACATCTCGGACACCCGCGACGCTGCCATGGCCAAGGATGCCAAGGATGCCAAGAGCAGCAAGGACACCAAGGGCAAGGACGAAGCGAAGGACGCGAAGGCAAAGACGGCCAGCTAGGCCCCCTGTGCTCCCGCTCAAGGACGATTTTCAATGCGTAGGTTTCTCAAGCTCAAGGCCCTCGGCCTGTTGCTCCTGGTGGTGTTCGCCACCCTGTCGGTCCTGCCCTCGGTGGTCGACACCCAGCGGCTCCCAGGGTGGATCACCGACACCTTCACCCGCCACTTCAAGCTCGGGCTGGACCTCCAAGGGGGTCTGCACCTGGAGTACTCCGTCGGCGTCGACGAGGCGCTCGAGAACAAGCTCGACGGCATCGCGGCCGAACTCGAGGCCTCGTTCGCCGAGAAGAAGGACATTCGTCCGACGGTCGAACGCGTCGGCATCGACACGCTTCGGATCCGATTCGATGACCCGAGCCAGCTCGCGCTCGCGACCGACGACGTCATGGGCCCGGCCTACGGCCTGCTCGAACGTGGCGAGCCGGTGGACGCCGATGCGCCCACCGAGGCCGACGGCGTCATCACGCTGACGATGCCCGAAGCGGTGCTCAGCGAGACCAAGGCGCAGACGGTGTCGACGGCCCTCGAGACGGTGCGCAAGCGCGTCGACGCGATGGGCGTCGCCGAGCCCAACATCTATCCCAAGAACCGGCAGATCGTCGTCGAGCTGCCCGGCCTGTCCGACACCAGCAGCGAAGCCAAAGCCGCCGCCCAGCAGGGCAGCGACCGACTTCGCGAGGTCCTGGTGGCGGAAGGCGCGGCGCAGGTGCGCATCGGCGAGGTCCGAGGCAACCCCTGGGCGTTCAAGGTGACCATCCCCGACGGCAACGCTCGGGAGACGCTCGAGGCCGCGTTCGCCGGAAAGATGACCGACACGCTGGTCATCGTCGACGAGCGGCTGCCCTTCGAGCTGCAGATTCTGGAGGACGACGCGACCGTGCTCGCCGACCCCACCAGCGACGTGGTCACGCTGTCCGAAGCGGCGCAGGAGAATGTCCTCGCAGACAGCTCCGACTTCCGCCGTCTGCTCAAGATCATCGAGCGCCAAGCGGTGCTCACGATGCACCTCGTCGACGACGAGCGGCCCTTCCGCGACACCGGCAAGCCCTACCTCAAGGCGCTGTTCGAAGCCGGCTACGTCACCGAAGGCATGGGCATCTCGGTCAACGTCGAGCGCGACTACGGTCGCGACAACGGCGCGACCGTCAAGGAACCCTACGCGTTCTTCGCCAAGGACAAGAAGACGCTGCAAAACTTCTTCGCCAGCTTGCCGCCGCAGTGGCGCCTGCCGGCCGACCGCACCGTCTACTTCGGCCCGGTGCCGATCGTCACCCGACGGGGCGAAGAGCCCGAGCTGCTCTACCGCACGTACATCTTGCACAGTCGTGCCGGCATCTCGGGCGACAAGATCAACAACGCCTCGGTGCAGCCCGATCCGCAGACCGGCCAGCCGCAGGTCTCCGTCAGCCTCAACCGCCAAGGCGCCGGCCAGATGGAGGACCTCTCGGGGACCAACGTCGGTCGCAAGATGGCCATCGTGCTCGACGATGAAGTGCGCTCCGACCCGGTCTTCAACGACCGGCTCAGCGCCAACTTCGTCATCACCCTCGGCGCGACGCCGGGCAAGACGGTCCGCGAAGAGGCCAACGACCTGGTCAAGGTGCTCAAGTCGGGCTCGCTGCCCGCGCGGCTCCAAAAGGAGTTCGAGATCCGCGTCGGTGCGGACCTGGGCAAGGAGTCGGTCGAGCGCGGCTTCCTCGCGTTCGTCGTCGGCCTCGCGGCGGTCATCGTGTTCATGCTGTTCTACTACCGGGGCTCGGGGCTCATCGCCGTGTTCGCCCTGGTCGTCAACATGGTGCTCATCCTCGCCGCGATGGCGTTCTTCGGCGCCACGCTCACGCTGCCGGGGATTGCCGGCATCGTGCTCACCATCGGCATGGCGGTCGATGCGAACGTGATCGTGTTCGAGCGCATCCGGGAGTACATCCGGGAGGGCTTCACCGCCCGGGCGGCCATCGAGTCCGGCTACGACCGGGCGTTCACGACCATTCTCGACGCGCAGCTGACCACCGCCATCGCGGGTTTGGTGCTCTACCAATACGGATCGGGCCCCATCCAGGGCTTCGCGGTCACACTGATGATCGGCATCGCCACTTCCATCTTCACCGGCGTCTGGTGCAGCCGCCTGTTCTTCGACTTCCAGTCGAACCGTCGCGGGTTCGATCGGGTGTCCATCTAAGGGAAGGACGAGAGGCAAGACGATGTCTGATTCCAAGTCTCAGAAGTTCTTCACGCTCATCCCCACCGACACGCACATCGCCTTCGTCGCGAAGCGGTGGCGCTACATCACCATCTCGATCGTGTTGGTGCTGCTGTCGCTGGGTGCGTTGGTCTACAACCAGGTCACCTCGGGCTCGATCCTCAACTTCGGCATCGACTTCGCGGGCGGCTCTCAGGTCCGGCTGCGGCTCGACGCCGACAAGGACCCCGGCGTCGACGCCATCCGCTCCGCCCTCGACGAGCAGGGCTACGAGGGCGCGTCGGTGGTGACCGTGCCCGACTCGGACCACGAGGTCATGGTCCGGGTGAAGGAGACGCTGTCGATCGACGACGCGCAGGTCAAGGCCTGCGAGGACGCCGCGAAGACGGTGGCCACCGTCGACGGGAGCGGAACGACCAACCTGCTCAGCTTCGACCACCCCGATGGCGGCTCCAAGCTGTTCTTTGGGTACGACGCCGAGCCCAACTACTCGGACCTCGAGGCGAAGGTGAACGCCGCGGGCTGCCAAGGCACGGCCGACAAGGGCTTCGGGGCCAAGGAGGGCGAGAGTCCGGCCGAGTTCGCGCTCATCGGCGTGGGCTCCCAGATTCAAAGCGAGTTCGACGCCGCGTTCGGCGCGGGGACCGTGGCCGAGATCGTCCTCTCGGAGACGGTGGGCGCCAAGGTCGGCGGCCAGCTGAAGGAAGATGGCGCCAAGTCGATGCTCTACGCGATCGGCTTCATCTTCTTGTTCGTCATGATCCGGTTCGACTTGCGCTTTGCGCCGGGCGGGATCGTGGCGCTCACGCACGACGCCATCTTGGTGATCGGTGCGTTCGCCATCACCGGCAAGGAGTTCAACCTCCAGACCATCGCGGCGATCCTCACCGTCATCGGGTACTCGATCAACGACACCATCGTGGTGTTCGACCGGGTGCGCGAGCGCGTCGCGCTGTATCGCGACGAGCCGATCGAGAAGGTCACCAACGACGCGCTCAACGACACGCTGTCGCGGACGATCCTGACCTCGGGCACGACGCTGCTGGTCGTGTTCGCGACCTACGCGATGGGGGCGGGCCCGATCAAGGACTTCGCCTTCGCGCTGATGATCGGCGTCGTGGTGGGAACCTTCTCCTCGCTGTACATCGCGACCCCGGTCTTCCTGTGGGTCAACAAGCGGTTCTACGGCGGCGAAGGGCACCTCAAGATGCTCGACGAAGACGGCACGGGCACGCTGCTCTCCGGCACAGAGGATCCCGAACCCGGCGTGCCCCCCAGCACCGCTGGCACCGCCGGTGGCAGCGCGCGCGGGGGTGGGGCCGAACCCAAGAAGACGCGTCGTCGTCGTCGCCGACCGCGCCCGGCCAACACGGACGAGTAGGCTCCCCGCCGTCGTTCACGCAAAAGGAGAGATCCCGAGGGGGGTCTCTCCTTTTTGCGTTCCGCCTGGTGCTCGCGCCTCGAGGACGTCTTCCCGTCGCCGCGCAAACCCGTACGATGCGGGCGTGCCCCTCGATGCCCCCGCTGCCGACGCGCCGAGCTCTCCCGCCGTGCCCCGGATCGTGCTGCGGCATGCGTCGCTGCCCTCCGAGGAGGCGCTGGCCCTGCGGGCCAAGCAGCTCCGGGTGCATCCGCTCGCCGTCGGGCTGCTGCACGCACGCGGCGTCGAGCAGCTCGATGCCCAGCGGCGGTTGCTCGTCCCGACGCTGGGCCAGCTGCGGGCCCCAGGCGCCATGGCGGGCTTCTCGGAGGCGCTGGAGCTGCTCGTCGCGGCCAAGGAGCAGCGGTGGCGGGTCGGGGTCTTCGGCGACTACGACGTCGACGGGGTGACGACGGCGACGATCCTCGCGACCTACCTCGAGGCATTGGGCTTGGAGACCGTCGTGCGGGTCGCTCATCGCGACCGTGGGTACGGCTTCGGGGTCCCCGATGCCAAGGCGCTGCACGAGTGCGGGGCGCAGCTGGTGCTGTGCGGCGACACCGGGACGTCGGACGTCGAGGCGCTCGCGTGGCTGCGCGAACACGACGTGCGCTCGGTGGTGATCGACCACCACCAAGTGCCCGAGGTGATGCCGCCGACCGACGCGTTGATCAACCCGCATCAGCCCGAGTGCGGCTTTCCCTTCAAGGGCCTGTGCTCGGCCGGCGTCGCCTTCTACCTGTGCGCAGGACTGCGGACCCGCCTGGCCCAGGCCGGCGCCAAGGATCTGCCCGACCCGCGGGCCCTGCTCGACCTCGTGGCGCTGGCGACCGTCTGCGACATGATGCCGCTGCGCGAGGAGAACCGCGTGCTGGTCGCGGCGGGTCTTCGTCACCTCGGGCAGCGCGCGCGGCCCGGCCTCGGTGCTCTCTTGGACCGGGCGGGCGTCGACGGGCTCGAAGTGCTCGACGAGGGCCATCTGGGCTTCAAGCTCGGTCCTCGGATCAACGCGCCGGGTCGGCTGGGGACCGCCGAGCCGTCCTTGGCCCTGCTGCGCTCGCGCACGCCGGCCGAAGCCGGACCGCTTGCCGACCGGGTCGAGATGCTCAACGCCCAGCGTCGGCGTCAGACCGAGAGCATCGCGGCGGAGGCCACCGCAGCGCTTCAGGCCGACCCGGCACTGGCGTCGCGGGCGGGTCTGGTGGTCGCACATCGCGGCTGGGCCCCCGGCGTCGTCGGCATCGCCGCCAACGGGCTGGTCGAGCGCTTCGATCGTCCCGTGGCGATCTTGGGCATCGACGAGGCCGGCCTGGCGCGGGGCTCGGTCCGCAGCTGCGGCGGCGTGGACGTACGGGCCGCGCTGGCGGCCTGTGCAGACCTGCTCGAGCGGTTCGGCGGCCACCGTGAAGCCGCCGGGGTCACCGTGCGCAGCGAGAACCTGCCCGCCTTCATCGAGGCCTTCGACGCGGCGGTCGCGACGCAGCGGGCCAGCGCACCCGCGCCCGCGGACGAGGAGCTCGTCGACAGCGAGCTCCCGCTGTCCGCGATCGATGCCGACCTGGTCGCGGCGATGCGTTCGGCCGGGCCGTTCGGGGTCGGGTTCGAGCCTCCCCGCTTCGTGGCGCGGCAGTGCGCGGTGCACCGTCATCGCGTGCTCAAAGAGCGGCATCTGGCCCTCACCCTCGGTCAGGGCGACGCGCGTGCCGAGGCGATCGCGTTCGGCATGGCCGCGCTCGTCCCCGCGCGCGGTCAGCGGGTGGGCCTGGTCTTCGTGCCCCAGCTCGACATCTTCCGCGGGGTCGCGCGGGTCAAGCTGCACGTGCAGCGGCTGTGGCACGAACTTTGACGCTTGAAAACTCCCAATGCTAAACCTTGGGCATGCGCTTCGTCTCCGTCGGCCTCGGCCTCGGCTTCAGCTTCGCCTTGGGGTGTGGACTCCGCAGTGATCCACTCTTCGTGGCCGACACCGACGGTCCGGACGGCAGCAGCAGCAGCTCGGGCACCGCAGGGTCCTCGGACGCGGGAAGCTCCGATGACAGCGAAGACTTCCCGCCTCCGGTCGAGGGCAGGGCGGGGTCGTGCACCAACCCCATCGAGCTGCCGACGACCGACAGCTCGGTGAGCGGGGAGCTGCGCGGGCCGGGCCTGTACACCACGGAGTGTGACCCGGCGGATGGCCTCGAGGACGTGTATGCGTTCACGCCGCCGGCGGCGACCGACGTGACGATCACCTTCGACCCCGCACAGACGGACTTCTCCCCGATCGTTCGGATCACCGAGTTTGGCTGCGGGACGGAGTCGGTCGTCCTGCGCGCGTGCACCGACGACTGGCTCGTCGGGGGCGCTGCCGATCCTCGACACTTCGTGGCCGCCGGCAACCGCACCTACTACATCGCGGTCGACTCGAGCGGTGGCGGCGGCAACTACGGCTTCGACGTGTCCTTGGGACCTGTTCCGCTGGAGGAGTGCGAGCTGCACCCCGAGACCATCGTGCAGGAGGTGGGGTCCCGCTTCCTGTGGGCCAACGACTTGTCGCAAGGGCAGGGGGTCGCCGACTCCTTCTGCGGGGGGATCGGTCGCGAGGACGTCTTCCGGCTCGAGCAGATCGTCCCGGGTCCGGTGCGGATCTCGGCATTCGCGACCGGGGCCTTTCGGCCGGTGTTGAGCGTTCGCACCGCGTGCAGCTCCCTGACCGAGCTCGAGTGCACCAGCGACCAGATCCTGGGCACGCCCGGCTTCGGCTACCTCGAGGTCTTTCTCGACCCGGGCACCTACTACATCTCGGTCGACTCGCTCGTCCTCGACGCGGGGGGCTACGAACTCGAGGTCGAGTTCTAGGTCGCGTTCTCGACCTCATCAAGCGCCCGTTTGGGGCCCCTTCAAAGACTGAAGGCCTAGCAGGCGCCAGGAGGCGCCCGTTTGGGGTGAAGCGAAGGGCGACTGGTCGGCCGCAGCAAGGGGCCTTTGCGAAAGGCCCCTTCAGAGACTGGAGCCTAGCAGGCGCCAGGAGGCGCCCGTTTGGGGTGAAGCGAAGGGCGACTGGTCGGCCGCGGCAAGGGGCCTTTGCGAAAGGCCCCTTCAAAGACTGAGGGCCTAGCAGGCGCCAGGAGGCGCCCGTTTGGGGTGAAGCGAAGGGCGACTGGTCGGCCGCAGCGAGGGGCCTATGCGAAAGGCCCCTTCAAAGACTGAGGGCCTAGCAGGCGCCAGGAGGCGCCCGTTTGGGGTGAAGCGAAGGGCGACTGGTCGGCCGCAGCGAGGGGCCTTTGCGAAAGGCCCCTTCAAAGACTGAGGGCCTAGCAGGCGCCAGGAGGCGCCCGTTTGGGGTGAAGCGAAGGGCGACTGGTCGGCCGCAGCGAGGGGCCTTTGCGAAAGGCCCCTTCAAAGACTGGAGGCTAGACCTCAATCAAGCAGCGCTTGATTGAGGTCTAGATGAGGCGGCCGTTGCGGATGATGCAGGTGGGTTCGCAGTCCGGGCCGTTGGGCTGCAAGGTTTCGACCGAGGAGAGCACGACCTCGGTCGGGCCGGCGATGAGGTTGCCGTCCGGGTCCGCGAGGGTCACGGTGACCGAGGAGCGGGCGGCAAAGGACGAATCGATCAGCTCGAACCCGGCGGCATCGCATCGAACCACTTCGGGGGGCAGCTCCGCGGCGGTCTGCGGATCGTTGCAGGCGTAGCTCTCCATCTCGCTGCCCTGCGAGAGGGTCAGGGTGAACGGGCCGCGGACCAGTCCGCTGGGAAAGGTGACCACCGCTTCGTTGCTGCAGCCGACCTCGGTGCACTCGAGGTCGGCTGCGCACGCCGGCAGCATGGAAAGGGCGAGGCCGAGGACACGCGCAGGGCGGAGCATGCGGGCTACCATAGGGGGCAGGCCCGAGCCGTGCCAAGCAGCGCCGCCACACGTGCACCCCGCGGCGGCGAAGCGTACGCTTGGGCGGCTCGTGTTCCGGCCCTTCCTGCACGTGGTCTGCCCCGACGACTGGACGGGCAAGCTCGCCGAGATCACGATCGTGATCGTCGGGGCGATGGCGCTGCTGCCGATCGGCCTGGTGAGGCTGCCGCCGGACTGGGTGGAACTCGCGCTGGGCTACAGCTGGCTGGTCCGCATCGCGATGCTGCTGGTCGGCCTGTGGCTGCTCGCGTGGATGCGCGCGTGGCTGCTCGCGCGGCTACCCCTGGCGCCCTACTTGGTCTTGGGCACCCTCGTCTTCCCCGACCGGGGGCAGCAGCGCCGGGTCAAGGTCGCCGACATCGCCGAGGTCTACGTCGAGCTTCGCCCCACGGGTCTGACGCAGGTCTTCATGGTGGCCCTGCACGATGGCACCCACCATGAGCTGTGCCCGGTCGACTGGTCGGGGGCAGGGCGGCTGTTTCGGATCCTCATGCGGCGGCTGGCCAAGCAGACGCGCGCGAAGTGACCGGGTGGGCCCCGGGCGGTCAGGGGGGGCGGCGACTACCGGCGCTGGCGCGCGTGCAGCCAGCGACCCACCACCATGGCCAGGGCGGTGAGGCCGACGGCGGGGACGACGTGGCCCCACGCCAGGTGAGCCACCGCGTCCACCGGACAGACCCAGCTGGTCGTGGCCATCGCCGACAAGGTCAGCCCTGACGCGACCCACGCCGTGGCCTGCACCGAGCGCCGCTGGGCGAACGCGCCACTGAACGCGCCGACGGCAACCAAGCACGCGCCCAGCGCGAGCAGCACCAGGCCGCAGGGGGCGGCTGGTGCGGACGCACCCCGAAGCGGCGGCCAGCCCAGGACCGCCGCCAGCGGCAGCGCGATGCCGGCGACGACCAGGGCCACGCGAACGCCCCGGGTCGGAAACCAAAGGCCCACGCCCACGGCGGGGAAGAGCAGGCCGCAGACCAGCCACGCGCCGCCGAGGCTCAGCTGGCGCCACAGCGGCAGGGCCGCGAAGTCACCGCGAACGCCCGCCATGGCGAGCAGGCCGAGCACCAGGCCACAGACGGCGATCACCGCGGGCAGAAAGTGGCGTCGCTTCTCACGCGCCTTTGCGGAGAGATCCGCCCCGATCGCCGCCATGAGATCGTCGTGCGGCATCACTCGCCCTCCGTCGTCGGGTCGTCCTGCCCGAGCAGGGGCTGCTTGCGCGGCTGCAGGAGCCGCGCGAGCGCCTTGTACGCGCGATGCGCACGAACCCGGACCGCACCCTCGCGAACCTGGAGTCGAGCGGCGATCTCGGCCATCGGCATGCCCCTGAGCTTGTGGAGTTCCACGACTTCGCGCTGCTTGGGCGGCAGCTGAGCGATGGCGGCCCGGACCTCCTCGACGATCGTCTGCTCCGCCTCCACCTGTTCGCCATGCTCCTGGGCGGTGGGGCTCGGATCGGGCAGACCGACCACGGGATCGGTGCTCTCATCCCCGCCGGAGGCTGCGACGCTGCGCTTCTTGGCCCGGTGGCGGTCCCGCAGGAAGTCCATCGCCACGTTGCGGGCGATCGCGAAGTACCAGGCCTGGACGGCCCCGTCGGGATCTCCTCCCGGGACGCTGAATCGATCGCGGGCCAGATGCGCCTTGAGCATGGTGAGCTGAATCAGGTCGTCGCAGGCGGGCTCGTCCTGCACGAGCTTGAGCAGAAAGCCCCGCAGCCGCCCGGTCAGGGCCACATGCAGCCGGTCGAACGCGCGGCGGTCGCCATCCACGTAGCGTTCCATGAGGTCGAAGAGACCGGCCTGGGCTCGGGTACGCGCCACTTGCGGGGGGAGTTTGCCAGAACGCGGCCCGAATGCGGGAGTTCATGGAGGTGGGGACCGCCGGTCCCGCTCGACGCGAACGCATCCCGCGCTTGCAGGGTCCGGGGTGCTGTGTTATCTGCTCGCACCGCAGCATCTCAAAAGGCGACGCCATTTGAGAGTGGGCACCCTTGGGTCCCGCTCTTTTTTTTCGCCGAAGCTGCATTCCACCCACATGGGCCAGTCCTCTTCCACTCCTCCCGCCGATGCGCGCGACCAGTCAGGCCAGCAAGCCTCGGCTGCCGTCGACGCGGCTCCGCATGCAGGCTCGGCGCGCGTCGTCACGCCGGCGGAGTTGATCGAGGAGGTCTTGGACCCCGTCGTGTCGTCGATGGGCTACGAGCTGGTGCATACCGAGTTCTCGGGCACGGGCAAGCATCGCCGCCTGGTGGTCTACCTCGACGGCGCCGAAGACGGCGGATTCTCGCTCGAGGACTGCTCGAAGATGGCCCCCATCGTTTCCAGCACGCTCGATGCGGCGGAAGCCGACCCTCAAGCGGTCGGCGTCGCTCGCGTGCTCGCGGCCCCCTACGTGCTCGAGGTCAGCTCCCCGGGCATCGATCGGCCCCTGTCCAAGCTTTCTCACTTTGCCCGCCACCGCGGCGGTCTCGCCAAGATCACCACGTTTTCCCCGTTGGACGCCGGATCCAAGCAAAAGAACTTCAACGGACGCATCGAAGACGTCCAACCCGCATCCCATGCCCCCGAGGACGACCGCTCCGGTTCGGTCACCCTCGTCGACCCCGATGGAGGGTCGCGCTACGTGATCACCCTTGACCAAATTCGCCGCGCGAATTTGGTCTACGAGGGGTGAGCGTAGGGGCGCCACGGGTCAGCTTTCGAAAGGTCCCGGACCATGGAAGAAGCAGTCAACCTCAGCACGGTCATCGACCAGGTTTGCCGCGAGAAGAACATCTCGCGGCCTGTGCTCACCGAGACGGTCGAGCAAGCGGTGCTTGCCGCTGCCAAGAAGGTGTTCGAAGAGCGCGAGATCGAGGCCTCGTTCGACGAAGAGACGGGGATGGTCAACCTATTCCAGGTCCTCTACGTGGTGGACGACGTCACGCAGCCGCTCCGCGAGCTGACCCTCGAGCAGGCGCAACGCTCCGGTCTCGAGGCCGAGGAAGGCGACGAGCTGCTGTTCCAGATCTTCTATCTCCCCGGAGACAAGAAGCGCGCCGAGCAGCAGGCCAAGGACTACCCCGAGATCGAGGCGCTGCGCACCGGCATCGGTGGCGGCTTCGGGCGCATCGCGGCGCAGACGGCCAAGCAGGTCATCATCCAGCGCGTCCGCGAGGCCGAGCGTGAGAACCTCTACGACGCCTACAAGGACAAGAAGGGCGAGCTGATGACCGGCATCGTCCGCCGGTTCGAGCGCGGCTCGATCGTTGTCGAGGTCGACAACGGGAAAGCCGAGGCGATCCTCCCGGTGCGCGAGCAGGTGCCGCGCGAGTCCCTTCGCCCCGGCGACCGGATCGTCGCGTACGTCAAGGACGTCGACAAGTCCGCCCGCGGGCCCCAGATCATCCTCTCGCGCACCCACCGTGGCCTGGTCGAGAAGCTCTTCGAACACGAGGTCCCCGAGATCTTCGAAGGCATCGTGCGAATCGAGGCTTGCGCCCGAGAGCCCGGCGCGCGCTCGAAGATCGCGGTCTCCAGCCGCGAGCGCGACGTCGACCCCGTCGGCGCCTGCGTCGGTATGCGCGGATCTCGCGTTCAGGCCGTCGTCCAGGAGCTTCGCGGCGAGAAGATCGACATCGTCCCGTTCAACGACGACCCCGCGCGGTTCGTCTGCAACGCGATTCAGCCCGCCCAAGTCTCCCGGGTCCTCATCGACGCCGATCGTCACACGATGGAGCTCATCGTCCCCGACGACAAGCTCAGCTTGGCGATCGGCAAGCGGGGACAGAACGTCCGGCTCGCGTCGAGGCTGACCGGTTGGCGCATCGACATCTTCTCCGAGAGCAAGATCCGCCAGCAGGAGACCCGCAACCGCGCCGAGATGGCGGCCATCCCCGGCGTGGGACACGAGATGTCCGAGGTCCTGTTCGGGATGGGGTGGCGGAGCCTCCGCGACCTGGCCGTCGCCGACGCCGAAGAGCTCTCGCAGGTCGAGGGACTGGGCGATCTGGCATTCGCCGAGCAGATCATCGAGGTCGCAAACGACGCCGCCAGCGGCAACCTCGCCCTCAACGTCGAGTACCCGCCCGAGCCTCCGCCCGAAGAAGATGACCCCATGTCTGGGGGTCCTGGGGGTCCTGGTGGTCATGGTGGACCTGGTGGTGCCGGCGCTGCACCTCCCGCGGGAGGTGCCGATTGACTTGCCAAGCGATCACCGAGGCGCCGTCCCGGATGTGCGTTGCCTGTCGCACGCGCAAGCCGGCCGGCTCCATGCTTCGTTTTCGTCGACGCTCCGATGGGCACGTCGTGCCCTCGGTAACGCCGGCAGATGGGCGCAGTGCATATCTGTGTCCGTCACTTTCCTGTTACGAAACCGCCATCAAGCGACGTGCGTTCACGCGCGCGCTTGCTGGCCCGAGGGGCTTGTCAGTTGCGGCCCCGGGCCCGACCCTCTGGGTGGACGCCGAACGAGCCGTGACACGACAGGTCGAACAACTCCGGCGAACGACTCTTTCCGTGGGCATCGGGTCCACGACTGGTCGTCGCCTGAACCAACTCATGCTGGTGCGCACTTCGATGCTCGCCGAGCGTGGGGCCCACAACGAGGGGGTGCTTCATGGCCAAGGTTCGAGTCTATGAGCTCGCGAAAGAACTGAACGAGGACAACCGATCCCTGGAGAAGGTGATCAGAAACCTCGGCATTCCCATCAAAAACTACATGTCGACGCTTACGCCGGATGAGGCGACGCGCGTACGGGCATCCGTGCGCGGTATCCCCGAAGAAGCAGCTACCGCGGCCGAGACGCAAGAGCGTGTCATCGCCGGAGGCAAGGGCGACGGCAAACGTCGAGGTGGAACGGTCATCCGTCGCCGCGGCGCCGAAGTCCGTCGCCGCCGGGCGGAGCGGGAGCGAGACGACGTCGTCGAAGCTGCACCCGCGAATGCACCCGGTGCTGGCTCGGGGGCTCCCGTTTATCGGCGGCGTCCCGACGAGGGCGCGCAGGCGTCTTCGGGTCGCCCTGGAATGTCGGGGTCGACGGGTGGAGGCGCGTCCGCGTCGTCTCACGCGTCCTCGCAGTCCGGCCGTGACGGTGCGCGATCCAACGGTGCCCAGCCACGTCGACCGGGCGCGCCCAGCGGCCGACCCGACGATCGCGGGGATCGCGGGGATGCGCGGGCCCGCACAGTCGCGTCCGGGGCAGGGGATGCAGTCCGGCTCCAGCGCGGATGCGCAGGCGGATGACGTGCCCAAGGTGATCCCCAAGGTCGGCGAGCGCATCGAGCTGCCCTCGAACACGCGGCGTCTTCCCGGAGGGATGGCGTCCCGGCTTGCCGAGCGCCCCGAGCCGCGGCGGACTCTCGAAAGCAAGCCTGCGGCGGCCGAAGCCACGCCCGCCCAACCGGCAGGTGAGCGCTCGACGTCGGATGCTTCGGCCTCGACCGCGGCGGGGGGCTCCGGCCCGGCACCGCAGGGGTCTGGATCTGGGTCCGAAGGGGTCACGCCCAAGCCACCGGTCATCGATGATGGTGGTCGCCGCGTGCTCCGCAACGAGGACGGGGTCATCGTCGGCGCCGCCTCCCAGCGGTCCGAGCCCAAGATCCTCGGGTTCATCAAGATCCCCCAAAAGGCTCGCAAGCAGCAGGTGATCATCACCGACGCGAACGAGCAGGAGAAGATGGGGCGCGCCTCGCAGCGAAAGCAGCGGGAAGAGAAGCACCAAGCGCGTGGGCGTCGCAAGCCGCCGCGGCGTGGAGGTCGTGGGCACGACCGTTCGGGACCGCCCAAGATCAACACCGTCGAGATGAGCAATGAGAAGAAGCGGATCCGGGTGGATGAAGCCATCCAGGTCGCCGACCTCGCGCATCAGATGGGCAAGAAGGCCTCGGCCATCCTCCGGACCCTTTGGGGGATGGGGATGCGCGGCATCACGATCAACAACGCCATCGACTTCGAGACGGCCGAGATGGTCGCCGCCGAGTTCGGCTACACGACCGAGGACGTCGCGTTCGATGAAGCCGAAGTGATCGCCGCTGGCGAGGAAGTGGTCAGCGAGCATCGCGCTCCGGTGGTCACGGTGATGGGTCACGTCGACCACGGCAAGACCTCGTTGCTCGACTACATCCGCAAGAGCCGCGTCGCCGCAGGCGAGGCGGGCGGCATCACCCAGCACGTCGCCGCCTACAAGGTGAAGACGGCCAAGGGCGAGGTCACCTTCTTGGACACTCCGGGACACGAGGCGTTCACCGCCATGCGGTCACGCGGCGCGCAGATCACGGACATCGTGGTGCTCGTCGTCGCAGCCGACGACGGGGTCATGCCCACGACGGTCGAAGCGATCAAGCACAGCAAGGAGGCGGGGGTTCCCATCGTCGTTGCGGTCAACAAGATCGACAAGCCCGAGGCCAACTCCGGCCGGGTCAAGCAGGCGCTGATGGAGCATGAGCTCGTCGGTGAAGAGTTCGGCGGCAACGTGCCCATCGTCGAGGTTTCGGCCAAGACGGGGCAGGGCATCGAGGATCTCCTCGAGACGCTCGCGGTGCAGGCCGAGGTGCTCGAACTGCGCGCCCCGCTCGATGGCAAGGCCGGCGGTACGGTGCTCGAGGCGCGGATCGACAAGGGTCGCGGCACCATCGTCACGGTGCTCGTCCAGTCCGGCACGCTGCACACCGGTGACATCGTCGTCGCCAACGAGTTCCACGCGAAGGTGCGTGGGCTCTCCGACCAGACGGGCAAACGGCTGAAGTCTGCGGGACCCTCGACGCCGGTGGAGGTCCTGGGCCTCTCGGGCGTGCCACTGGCGGGCGACTCGATCAACGTGGTCGAGAACGACAAGGACGCCAAGGCACTCGTCGCCTACCGTCGCGAGAAGCGCTTGCGCAAGGAGAGCGTGCGGACCGGCCCGAGCATCACCGAGATGATGCTTCGCAAGAAGGTCCCGGTGCTCAAGATCGTGCTCAAGGCCGACGTGCAGGGCTCGGCCCAGGCGCTGGCCGAGGCGCTCGAGGAGATCACCAACGAGACCGAGAAGGTCAAACTGGAGGTCATCAAGGCCGAGGTCGGTCAGATCAACGAGACCGACGTGAAGTACGCCCATGCGGGCGAAGCGGTCATCTTCGGGTTCAACGTCAAGACCGCGGGCAAGGCTGCCCCGGTGGCCGAGAGTGAAGGCGTCTCGATCCGGACCTTCAGCGTCATCTACGAGGCGCTCGACATGGCGCGTGAGCTCATGATCGGCCTCCTCGAACCCGAGTACCGAGAGCGGGAGCAGGGCGAGGCCGAAGTTCGGGCGCTCTTCCCCATCCCGAGGCTGGGCGTCGTTGCAGGGTGCCGGGTCACCCGCGGGTCGATCACCCGGAACTCGCACGTTCGGGTCGTCCGCGACGGCTCGGTCGTTCACAGCGGCAACATCGGGTCGCTCCGCGTCCACAAGGACGATGTCAAAGAGGTCAAGGACGGCTTCGAGTGCGGCATCGTGGTCGATGGCTACACCGACCTCGAAGAGGGCGACACGCTGCAGGCCTTCGAGCTGGAAGCGATCCCGCCCACGCTCTAGGTGTGGGGTGAGCGGACGCAGACGTGAGCACTCGTCAATCACGCGTGGAGGAGCTGCTTCGGCGAGAGATCGCCGGGGCACTCCTGCGCGGTGAGATCAAGGACTACCGGGTCCGCCGGCAGGAGATGATCTCCGTAACCGCCGTTCGGGTGTCGCCGGACCTGTCGGTGGCGCGGGTGTTCATCGACGTGCTCGAGGGCGGTCCCGACGTCGGGCGCGTCGTCGAGGGTCTCAACGCGGCGCAGGGGGTGTTCAAGCGCCACCTCGGCCGCGTCCTCCAGCTGCGGCGAACGCCTTCCATCCGGTTCGAGCACGACGACTCGATCGGGCAAGGGACGCGGATCGAGCAGGTCCTGGCCGAGCTCCGGTCCGAGTCCGACGTGTCGGGTTCGCAGGACGACAGCGACGACAGCGACGACAGCGGCGACGACGACGGCGACGACGATGGCACGGCGGAACCGTAGCCGGACCGCGAGCGACGAGCCGCTCGGGGTGCTCTACGTCGACAAACCCGCAGGACCCACCTCCGCGGAGGTCTGCGACTTCTTGCGCTGGGTGCTGCGAACGCGTTCGGTGGGGCACTGCGGCACGCTCGACCCGGGCGCCACCGGGCTGCTGGTGTGCTGCGTCGGCCCGGCGACCAAGCTCGTTCCGCTGCTGACCGAGGTGGACAAGACGTACCGGGCGCGCTTCGTGCTCGGCACCGCGACAACGACCGCGGACGCGGCCGGGGACGTCGTCGCCCAGGCCGAGCTCGACGACGCCACCTGGGCGCGCGCAGGCGATGCGCTCGCCGGGCTGCTCGGGACGCACGAGCTGGCGCCCCCGGCCTTCAGCGCCGTGCGGGTCGACGGTGAGCGGGCGCATCAGAGGGCGCGCCGCGGCGAGTCCTTCGAGGTCCCCAGCCGGCCGATGGTCGTGCACGAGATCGGAGACATCCAGGTCGTGCGTCGCGAGGAGCGCGGCGAGATGGAAGCGACGATGCGGGTCAGCAAGGGATCCTTCATCCGTTCGTTCGCCGAAGAACTCGGACGCCGACTCGGCGTCCCGGCGCACTTGGGTGCGCTGCACCGGATCGCATCAGGGGACTGCTCCCTCGCGAACCCCCGCAGCCTTTGCGGGTTCGAGGTCTCCCCGATGCCGCCGGGTCCCGACGGAAAGCCCCGCCATCGCATCCGGTACCGCGCGGCCGACGACGACCGGGCGTCCCAGGCGGCCGCGATCGCCGAGCACCTGCTGGACCCGATCACGGTCCTGGGGATCCCGCGGCTGGATGCATCGGGGGATGCGCAGGGCGAAGACTTGGCCCGGCGGCTCGGGCACGGCCAGTCCGTCGACCAAGAACACCCCGCGCTCCGCAAGGTCACGCCGCACGGCGAGCTCGCCGTCCTCGCAGCGCGAGGGCTGGTTCTGTGCCGGTTTATGGTCGAGGACGGACACACGGTGTTGCGTGTAGTGCGCACGTTGAGACCCCTCCCATCGTCCGGTGCCTCTGGGCCTTGACATCGTGCCCCCTCGCATAGATTCTGCGCCCCTTCGAGACCGGAAATAAGAATTCGGAGGCGGTCGTCGTCTCCCCCAACCTCGACAACTCGAGCGAAGCAACAGCAGCACCATGGCTCTCTCCACGGATCGCAAGGCCGAAATCGTCGGCAAGTTCAAGCGCAGCGACAGCGACACCGGATCTCCCGAGGTCCAGATCGCCCTCCTGAGCAAGCGGATCAACTACTTGACCGACCACTTCCGCACCCACCGCAAGGATTTTCACTCGCGGCGCGGACTTCTCAAACTCGTCGGCCGTCGTCGCCGCCTCCTCGACTACGTCAAGGGCAAAGACGTCGAGCGCTACCGCACCATCATCGCGGAGCTCAACATTCGAAAGTAACGCTGCTGCCATGCGATGGGCGCTTCCTGCCAAAGGATGCGCCCTTCGGCGCGTTTGGGGATCGGCAGATCCTCGGACGCGCGTCGTGTCGCGACGCTCATGACGGCACGCAAGCCCTCGAGCCCGAGCAGCGCCCCTTGTGGCGTTCTCAGGCTCGGGCTGTGCCACCACCCACCTCCGAGCAAAGAATCCCATGAACGTGATCACTGAAACCTGCAAGGTTGGCGACGTCGAGGTCAGCATCGAGACCGGCCGCATCGCCAAACAAACCAACGCCGTCATCATTCGCGTCGGCGACACCGCCGTCCTCGTCAGTGCGAACTCCGGCCCCAAGCCCAAGGACCTTCCGTTCTTGCCGCTGACCGTCGAGTACCGCGAGGCCGCAGCATCGGCGGGCAAGATCCCCGGCGGATACTTCAAGCGCGAAGGTCGTCCGGCCGAGCACGAGATCCTCACCTGCCGGGTGACCGACCGCCCGATTCGCCCGCTCTTCCCCAAGGGCTACCGCTGCGACACGCAGGTCATCAGTCACATCCTCTCCCATGACAAGGAGAACGAGCCCGACGTGCTGTCGATCACCGGCGCGTCCGCGGCGTTGATGATCTCCGACGTGCCGTGGGCGGGCCCCATCGCCGGCATCCGCGTCGCGTACCTGGGCGGCAAGTGGATCGCCATGCCGACGTTCTCGCAGAACGCCGAGGCCGACATCTCGCTGGTCGTCGGTGCGAACGCGGACGCGATCGTCATGGTCGAAGGCGGCGCCAACTCGGCGTCCGAGAGCGCGATGATCGACGGCCTCATGTTCGCGCAGGAGTCGGCGCAGCCGCTCATCCAGCTTCAGCACCGGCTGCGCGAGAAGGTCGGCAAGCCCAAGCGCGAGTACATTCCCCCCGCGGTCGACGAGGCTCTGCAGGCCGAGGTGATGAAGTTCGCCCAGCCCAAGCTCGACGAGGCGTTCAAGATCAAGGGCAAGCACGAGCGCGAAGAGGCGATCTCCGCGATCAAGGCCGAGACCAAGGACAAGTTCCTGGTCAGCCACCCCGAGAAGGGCGAGGACATCTCCTCGGGCTTCGCCAAGCTCGAGAAGGAGACGGTTCGCAACATGGTGGTCAACACCGGCAAGCGCATCGACGGCCGCGGCACCCGCGACGTTCGGCCGCTGTGGATCAAACCCCACCCCTACGAGCGTCCGCACGGCTCCGCGTTCTTCCAGCGCGGTGAGACCCAGGCCTACGCCACGTGCACGCTGGGTACCGAGTATGACGCCCAACGTCTGGACACCCTGCGTGGTGACGTTCGCCGGACCTTCCTGCTGCACTACAACTTCCCGCCCTACTGCACGGGCGAAGTCCGCCCGATGCGTGGCACGTCGCGCCGCGAGACCGGCCACGGTGCGCTGGCCGAGCGGGCGCTCAAGCCCGTGCTGCCCTCGCTCGAGGACTTCCCCTACACCATCCGCGTGGTCTCCGACATCATGGAGTCCAACGGCTCGTCCTCCATGGCTTCGGTCTGCGGTGGATCGCTCGCGATGATGGACGCAGGCGTCCCGCTCAAGGCGCCCGTCGCCGGCATCGCGATGGGTCTGATGCAGGTCGGCGACAAGATCGCCGTGCTCACCGACATCCTCGGCGACGAGGATCACCTCGGCGACATGGACTTCAAGGTCACCGGCACCCATGAGGGCATCACCGCCCTGCAAATGGACATCAAGGTCCAGGGCCTGACCCGCAAGATCCTCGAGGACGCGCTCGACCAGGCTCGCGAAGCCCGGCTGCACATCCTCGAGGAGATGAACAAGATCATGCCGACGCACAAGGACGACGTGTCCCGCTATGCGCCGCGCATCGAGACGGTCCAGGTCAAGGTCGACCGCATCCGCGACATCATCGGCCCCGGAGGCAAGATGATCCGTGCCATCACCGAACAGTCGGGCGCGCAGATCAACGTGGACGACCACGGACGGGTCACCATCGCCTCGGACAACCCCGAGTCGATCGCATCCGCCAAGCGCCTCATCGAGGGGCTGACCGCCGAAGCCGAGATCGGCGCGGTGTACCAGGGCATGGTCACCCGCATCGTCGACTTCGGTGCGTTCGTCGAGGTGCTCCCGGGCACCGACGGCCTCGTGCACATCTCGGAGCTCGAGAACAAGCGAGTCGAGAAGGTCAGCGATGTGCTCAAGGAGGGCGACGAGGTCATCGTCAAGGTCCTCAACATCGATCCGACTGGAAAGATCCGCCTCAGCCGCAAGGCCGCGTTCGGGGTCGACCCGAGCGAGGTCCTCAACATGCGCGCTTGAGCCGTGCCCCCTGAAGACAGTCAGCCCGACGCAGCCGCCGTGCTGGTCCGGCGGCTGCGCCCGTCGGCTCAGCTGCCGCGCCGCATGACGGCGCAGGCCGCTGGATTCGACGTGCATGCCTGTCTGGAGGAGGCGCTCGTGCTGGAGCCCGGGGCGCGCGCGGCCGTACCCACGGGCTTGGCCCTGGCGATTCCATTCGGACACGAGGTGCAGGTCCGGCCGCGCTCGGGCTTGGCGTTCAAGCACGGGGTCACCGTGCTCAATGCTCCGGGGACCATCGACGCGGACTACCGCGGCGAGGTGAAGGTCTTGTTGGTCAACCTCGGCGCGGAGGCCTTCTCGATTCGGCACGGGGAACGGGTGGCGCAGCTGGTGGTCGCCCGGGTCTCGGACCTCGCCTTCGAGGCATGCGACGTCCTGCCCGAGCCCGAGCCCGATCCCGATCCCCAGGTAGGGCACGGAACGTCGATTCGCGGGACGGGCGGCTTCGGCAGCACGGGTCGCTGAGCTGCGGGTGCCCCAGGGCACTCCGGGCGCGTTGCGACGGGTCCGACGTGATAGAGTCCGGTTGTGAGGCCGTCGCCGGGCGACCGGATCTGCGGGCAGGTCCAGATCGACGAAGAAGCCGCTGCCGACGTCGGGGCGCGGGCCTTCGGCGCCACGTTGGTCGCGACCTCCCACGACGATGAGGTGCGCACGATCTGGCTGACGGTGATCGAGCGCTCCTGGGTCCCCTCCCAGATCGACGTCTCGCAGTTCATGGCGCGCATGGGCGAGCAGCTCGGTGCGCAGCGGCCCGGGCTGGTCCCGGTGCGGCTGGTCGATCGCGAGGCCGACTTCTGCGTGGTCGGGTACGAAGCATTGCCCGGTGCCGTGCCGCTCCAGCGGCGCATCGAGGGCTCCGGAAGCACCTCCGGCCTCGTCGCCCGCGTCGCCGTCGAGGTGGCGCGTGGCCTCGCCGAGCTGCATCGGCGCGGGCAGGTTCACGGCGCGCTGGCGCCGGGGAACATCGTGTTGTGGAAGGACGGGGTGTCGATCTGGCAGCACGGGTTGGTGCTCGCCTGCGCGACCGATGCCGTGTCGCCCTCGTTTCGAACGCTCGGGGCCGACGTCGTCGCGCCCGAGGTGCGCTCGGGCGGCTCGCCCACCGCGTGCTCGGACGTCTTCGCGTGGGGTGCCGTCGTCGCAGCGCTCGCCACGGACACGGTGGGCTCCGCCGCGCTCGCGGCGGTCGAGGACGGGGAGCTCGCCGCGGGGGGTCTGACCGGCATCATCGAGGCCGCGCTCGCGAACGATCCCGCGGGCC
Source organism: uncultured bacterium (assembly GCA_963761755.1). Taxonomy (GTDB): domain Bacteria; phylum Myxococcota_A; class Polyangia; order Nannocystales; family Nannocystaceae; genus CAJXVA01. The sequence continues at coordinate 224,135 of CAVXIC010000007.1, read as the reverse complement.
GCCCAACCGACGGCGTCGCCCTCCTTCGTCGCATCGCCGAGTCGACGCCCGAGCCGGGGAGCGTCGGGGCCGCTCGTCAGGCCGAGCTGCGTGAGCTGGCCTCCCGCTACCTCGACGAGATCGAGGGCCGGTCCAAACCGACGCCGGCGGAACCGTCCCGACCTCCGGGCAAGCGTCGTCAGTTTCGGCGGACGGCCACCGAGCTGCATCCGCCAGAGCTGAGCCCCATCGCCGGCGTGATGATCGCGCCTGACGAGCCTGAGCCCGACCCGTTCACGGTGCCCACCGATGCGGTCATGCCCGCGCAGGTCAAGCAGGAAGCACCCGAGCGAACCCCCACGCCTGCGCCGATTCAGATCACGGCGAGACGGATCGAGGATGAGCCCGCACGACAGCTCAATCCCGACGCGCTGACGCCTCCGGACGGCGCGCAGCTCTCCGAGTTCGACGGCCCGCGGCCTGCAGGCTCGCCTGCGCCCGAGTCGATCGAGCAGGCGATCGTCTTGCCTCCGCTGACGGCTCCGGGGGTGGGGCAAGACGGCTTCACGCCGAGTCCGGGCCCGCTGCCGCAGACGGCCCCACCGCCGCAGCGCCCGCGCACGCCCACCCCGCCTCCGACCGACGTTCACGCTCCGATTCCGCCCCCTCCGGCGCACGACCTCATGTCTGCCGAGGACAGCGGCTTCGGGCTCTCCTTGCCGATCTCCGAGAGCCTCGACAGCCGATTCCAGGGCGACGACGCGTCGGCGGTCGTCGGTGCGTTGGCGGCCGCCGAATCGTCACCTCACCTGTCCGCGGTCGACGGCGAACGTGCCGAGCGAAACCCCGCACTGCTCGACGAGGCTCCGCTCGAGCTCGACCTGCCGCGGGCACGGGGCCCGTCGGCGACGACGCCCAAAGGACCCGCCAGGCCTGCACCGGCGCCAACGAAGACCCCGCCGACCACCCCCGGTCCGCCCCCGGTCGACGTCGCGGCCGCGCGCCCCGCCTCGGTGAGCATGCCTGCACCGGGGGCCCGGCTGGAGCTGGACGCCCAGCGCCCCCGAGCCCGCCCGCCCCGGGCGCAGACGGGACCCTCGCCGGTCGTGCGCGCGCAGCCGCCGGGCGCAGCTCGCCCGCCCGAGGCGCTCTCGGAGGCTCGGGGCCCGCGCGGATCCATGATGGCGGCTTTGTTGGGCTTCGGCGCGACGCTGCTGGCGGTGGGCCTCACCATCCCCGTCGCGCAGGAGCGAGGCGGCCTGTCGGTCTTGCTCGGCGACCGCGCTCCGGTTCGTGATCCGAGCGAGACGGACGGCGCCCCGCGGCCACCGGATCCGGTGCAGGCCGGGCCGAGCGCGCCGCCCACGACGTGCCCGGACGACATGGTCTCCATCGCTCCCGCTGCGTGTATCGAGATCGGTGAGTTTCCAGGCCTGCGCCAGATCCCCAAGACGGGCGTCACGCTGGTCGAGGCGACGACAGGGTGCGAGACCCGCGGGCGGCGACTGTGCACGGGCAAGGAGTGGCGCAGCGCGTGCAAGGGCGAGGACCGGCGTCGGCAGCCCTACGCAGGGGCCCGCCAGGAGGGGCGCTGCAACGACGCGGCCCGCGGCGTTCCCCAGAACCTCGGTCGCTCCGGGGCGCGCGGCGACTGCGTGACGCCCCAGGGCGTCTTCGATCTGGTGGGCAACGTGTCCGAGTGGGTGGACGACGGATCGGTCATGGGCGGGGACGCGACGACGCGGCAGGCCTCGTGCAACACCCGACGCAAGCTCCCGCTGACGACGCAGGACGGCGCGGTCGGCTTTCGCTGCTGCGTGACGCTGGCCGAGCCAAACCCGTCCGGGCTCGAGTGATGCCTTGCGCGCTCGCGAGCCCGCGCGACTTGTGGCGCGAAGGGCTGCGCGGGTCTGCTACGCTCCGCCCGCCATGCCCGTCGACCCCGAGGTGCTTCGCAATGCTCTGGCAACCGGGGGCACGCTCGACGCCCTGGACGCGCGATTCGACGCGCTGGGTCGTCGCTACAGCGGCAAGGTCCGCGAGAATTTCAGCCGCGATGGCGAGCGGATCATCGTGGTCACCGATCGGGTGTCGGCCTTCGACGTCGTGCTCGGGACCATTCCGTTCAAGGGACAGGTGCTCAACCGTCTCGCCCAGCACTGGTTCGCGCTCTCGGCGGACGTGATGCCCGGCCACGTCATCGACGTGCCCGATCCGCAGGCGACGCGCGCCATCGATTGCGTGCCGATCCCGGTCGAGATGGTGGTGCGGGGCTACCTCACGGGAAGCAGCTCGACCAGCATCCTGCGCGCCTACGAGCGGGGCGAGCGGACCTTCTGCGGTCACGCGCTGCCCGAGGGTCTGCGCGCCCATCAGCGGCTGGCCGCGCCGCTGGTGACCCCGTCCACCAAGGCTGCCAAGGGGGACCACGACCACAGCGTGTCCAAGGAGACCCTCTTCGAGCGGGGCATCATCGATCCACAGACCTTCGCGGACTTGGAGTCGCGCGTGATGCAGCTCTTCGCCTTCGGTCAGCGCGAGGCGGCGTCGCGGGGCCTCATCCTCGTCGACACCAAGTACGAGCTGGGGCGCGCCCCCGACGGGCGCATCGTCTTGATCGACGAGATCCACACGCCCGACAGCTCCCGCTACTGGTACGCGGACACCTACGAGGCCTCCATGTCGGCCGGCGAGGCCCCGCGCGCGCTCGACAAGGAGTTCCTGCGTCGGTGGCTGGTGGAGCAGGGCTTTCGCGGGGAGGGGACGCCTCCGCCGCTGTCCGCGGAGATCCGCCTCGAGGCGGCGCGCCGCTACATCGAGCTGTTCGAACAGCTGACCGGACGTCCGTTCGAGCCGGATGTGGAGCCGCCCCAAGAGCGTCTCGCGCGCAATCTCGGCCTTGGCTGACGTCCTGCCCCCGCAGATGGCGTTGCAGCGGGCTGGGCCGGGCCGCCCATGGAATGGAGCGCGGGCTGCTAGAGTTGCCCTCGCCCCATGGTCCAGCTCATCGCATCGATCGTTGCCTTCGCGCTCGGGATCCTCTTCCTGCCGATGGTGTTCCCCGGCATGCGGGTCCGTGGGACCGGCAGCGCGCTCAAGGCGGGCGCAATCGGGGGCGCGCTCAGCGTCACCCTCGGCAAGGTCCTCGTCGCGCTGCTCACCCTGTTGTTCCTGCCGATCGCGCTGTTGGGCCCGGTCGGTGCGTTCGTCATTCAGGCCTTCGTCAACGCGCTGATCCTCATGGTCACCACCCGGCTCAGTGATGGCGTCGAGTTCGACAGCCTCAAGACCACGGTGTGGGCCGCGGTTGCGCTGACGACGCTCCAGCTCGTCGTACGGTTGGCGGGGTGAGCCGCCCCGAGCACGGCCGCCCAAGGGTGGCAAAACGTGATAGGCAAGCGACGCGGCGGGACGTGCCCGTGGCAAGGGCGTGACCCATGTGCGGTGTCTTCGGCATCTTCAACCACCCCGAGGCGGCCAACCTGAGCTACCTGGGGCTGCACGCCTTGCAGCACCGCGGGCAAGAGTCGGCCGGCGTCGTCTCGAACCAAGAGGGGGTGCTCCACGGCGTGCGTGCCATGGGGCACGTCGGCAAGATCTTCACCCGTGAGGCGCTGGCTCAGCTGCCGGGGCAGATCGCGATCGGCCACGTCCGGTACACGACCGCCGGCGGCTCGCTCGCCAAGAACATTCAGCCGCTGTGGGCCCAGTATCGAGGGCGATCCGTCGCGCTCGCGCACAACGGCAACCTCGTCAATGAGGAAGACCTGCGTGAGGAGCTCGAAGGGGAGGGGGCAATCTTCTCTTCGCTCAGCGACACCGAGGTCATCTTGCAGCTGATGGCCCGCAGTCGGCAGGTCGAGTTCCGTGATCAGCTCGCGGACGCGCTGGGGCGGGTGCAGGGCGCCTACTCCATGGTGCTCACCACCGACGACCAGCTCGTCGCCGTCCGCGACCCGCACGGGTTTCGTCCGCTGGTGTTGGGGCGCCTGGTCGGGGCCCCGCACAGCTACGTGGTCGCCTCCGAGACCACCGCCTTCGATCTGATCGAGGCCGAGCGCATTCGAGACATCGAGCCCGGCGAGATCCTCACGATCAGTGAGCGGGGGTTGTCGAGCGCGCACCTGCCCCGGGCGCCCCGGCGCTCCTGCGTGTTCGAGCACGTCTACTTCGCCCGACCCGACAGCGTCATCGACGGCCGGTCGGTCTACGAGGCGCGCATCGCCATGGGGCATCAGCTGGCCAAGGAACACCCCGTCGCGGCGGACGTGGTGATCCCCGTGCCGGACTCGGGGGTGGTCGCCGCGCTCGGCTACGCCCAGGCCAGCGGTGTGCCCTACCAGATGGGCCTGATTCGCAACCACTACGTCGGGCGCACCTTCATCGAGCCCAGCGACTCGATCCGGCACTTCGGCGTCCGCCTCAAGCTCAACGCCGTGCCGCAGGTTCTGCGTGGCAAGCGGGTGGTCGTCGTCGACGACTCGATCGTGCGCGGCACCACCTCGCGCAAGATCGTCAAGCTCCTGCGCCACGCCGGGGCCGCGGAGGTTCACGTCCGGATCTCCTCGCCTCCGGTCAACGGCCCGTGTCACTACGGCATCGACACGCCGACCCGGGCCGAGCTCGTCGCGTCCACCCAGTCCGTCGAGCAGATCGCCAAGAGCATCGAGGCCGATTCCCTCGGCTACCTCAGCGCCGCGGGACTGCGTGCAGCCGTCGGACCCGACGAGACGCGCCGCTTTTGTGACGCCTGCTTCACGGGCGACTATCCCATCCCTCGTGACCCCAAACCCGGGCGCAAGCAGCTGCGGCTCATCGAAGTCTGAAGCGCTCGCTCGCGTGCTTGCCCGCCCCCGCCCCCGCCCCCGCATCGCGGAGTCCTCATGAACGACACCACCACGCCAGAACCTGTGCTCGCCGTCGAACATGCCAAGGTCGTCGACCTGATCGCGCGGCTGTGTGAGCGCCTCGACGAGCTGCGGAGGCATCTTTGACTACGCTCGCAGCGTAGAGCGGCTCGAGGAGATCGAGGCCCAGACCGCCGAATCCGACTTCTGGGAGGATGCCGAGGCCGCCCAGGTCGTCGTGCGCGAACAGGCCGGGCTCAAGCAGATCGTGGGCTCCATCGACGAGGCTTCGGCCGTGCTCGAGGAGGGCAGCGAACTCTACGGGATGGCGCGCGAGGAGGGTGAAGCCGACTCGGTCGCCGAGGCGTGGGAGCAGATCCAGCGGTCCGACGCCCTGGTCGGCAAGCTCGAGTTTCGGCGCATGCTCTCCGGCACGCACGACGAGTCTGGGGCGATCCTCAGCGTCAACGCCGGGGCCGGGGGGGTGGACAGCCAAGACTGGGCGGAGATGCTGCTGCGCATGTACATGCGCTGGGGCGAGCGTCACGGCATGAAGGTCACCGTCCTGAGCTACAACGAGGGCGAGCAGGCCGGCATTCGTGGGGCCGAGATCGAGCTGAGCGGCGAGTACGCCTACGGGCACCTCCGCTCGGAGATCGGCGTCCACCGTCTGGTCAGGATCTCTCCCTTCGATGCCCAGGCGCGCCGACAAACCGGCTTCGCCTCGGTCATGGTCATGCCCGACCTCGGCGAAGAGCAGATCGAGATCGAACTCGACAAGTCGGAGATCCGCGAAGACACCTATCGGTCCTCGGGCTCGGGCGGCCAGCACGTCAACAAGACCGACTCGGCGGTCCGCCTCACGCACTTGCCCACCGGGGTCGTCGTGGCCTGCCAGGCCGAGCGGTCGCAGCACAAGAACCGCGCGACCGCCGAGCGGATGCTCAAGGCCCGGTTGTGGGCCCTCGAAGAGCAGAAGCGCGAGGCCGAGCGAGCCGCGCTCGCGGGCAACAAGAAGGCGATCGAGTGGGGGTCGCAGATCCGCTCCTACGTGCTCCACCCGTACCGCCAGGTGACCGACCACCGGACCTCGCTCAAGGTGAGCAACGTCGACGCCGTCCTCGACGGCGACTTCGACGACTTCGTCGAGGCGTTCCTTTTGCAGCATGGCGCCCAGACCAACGGGCAGCCCGACGCGGAGGACGCGTCCGCGTGATCGGGGGCTCCCTCGCGGGCTTCGCCGCCCTGGACTGGCTCATCGCCTGGCGCCACCTGCGAAGCGGTGACGATCGTCCCGCGTGGGTCCGCGCGCTGCTGATGATGTCGGTCTACTTGATCGTCATCGGCGTGGGCATGGCGGTCTACGCCAGCTCGCTGTCGACGCCGCCGCCGCCGGTGATCGACGGACCGTTCGGGCCCATCGAGCCCGACGTCATCGCCACACCCATCGAGCAGTGGTTCGGCACGTTCGGGGCGCTCACGCTGATCCTCGGCGTGATGTCGCTGGTCTTCGGCTTGCTCGCGCGCTTCTTCAATCTGCTGCCCACCGTCATCACCATGTCGGTGCTCTTGGGGTGCATGGCGCTGGTCATCGTCCTGAGCCTGATGAGCGGGCTCGAGGGAGACCTGCGCGACAAGATCCTCAACCAGAAGGCGCACGTCCGGGTCTCGCGTGCGGATGGGAAGCCGTTCGCCGACTATGCCGCGCTCGCGGACGCGCTCGCCGGCGGCGATGGGGTCGCAGGCGCCAGCCCCTACCTCGAGGGCGAGATCATGGTGCGCTCCGGTCTCAACCGGCAGGGCGCGCTGCTCTCGGGCATCGTGCCGCAGCGGCAAACCCTGGTGTCCAATCTCGCCGAGCTGGTCGAGGAGGGGTCGTACGACTACCTCTCGAACCCCGAGGCGATCCCCGCGACCGACCCCTTCGGCATCATCGAACCCGGAACGCCCTACCGCCTCCGGCACCTCGAGGACGAGCGAAAGAAGAACGCCAAGGTCGGGAGGGTGGACGATGATGAGCGCACCGGCGACGTCGACCTCGGCGCGGCCGCGCCCAAGAACAAGCTGCCCACGCCTCGGCCCCTCCCGGACATCGACGCGCTGCCCGACGCGGCGGGGGACGCGGCGGGGGGCATGAATCTCGGCGAGGGCTGGGAAGACCCCGCGGTCGAGCTCGGCCTGGCCGACAAGGCTCCCCCCGCAGCCCCCGGGCCCTCGCCCTCCGACGAGGCGCGGTCGGGTCTGCTGGGCGACATCCCATCGGTGGGCGATCGGTTGAGCGCCTTGCCGGGGGAGGGCCTCGAGGCCGTGGACGACGAGCAGGACGACGGCTGGGAAGACCCGGTCATCGAGCTGGGCGGCGTCCCGGCCGCGGAACATGGCGAGCCGGCACGCGAGCACGACGACGTCTCGCCCCTGGGTCCGGACGAGGGCGCCGAGCAGAATCTGGAGATCGAGGGTGCGCGCAACCCGATCCTCATCGGTCGCGAGCTCTCGATGGAACTCGGCGTCCGCCTCGGCGCCAGCGTCCAGCTGATCACCCCCATCGGTCGCATCACGCCCGCTGGCCAGGTGCCCGGCCAGCTCGCTGCCAAGATCGGCGGGGTCTTCTACTCCGGCATGTACGAGTACGACCGCAAGAACGTCTACGCGCCCCTGCCGGTCGTGCAGCGGTTCTTGCTGACCGGCGACCGCGTGACGGGCGTCGAGGTCAAGCTCGTCGATGTCGAGGCGATCGACGCGGGCAAAGCCGAGGTGGAGCGGGTCGTCGCTGCGCTGGGACGCGATGACCTGCTCGTCGAAGACTGGCGGGACCTCAACCGCAACCTGTTCTCGGCGATGTTCCTCGAGAAGGTCGCCATGTTCATCGCGCTGCTGTGCGTCGTGCTCGTCGCCAGCTTTGGCATCCTCGCCTCCAACCTCATGAGCGTCATGGAGAAGAGCAAGGAGATCGCGATCCTCAAGGCGATGGGGACCACCGATGGGGGAATCATGCGGGTGTTCGTCGCCGAAGGCCTCTGCGTCGGTTTGCTGGGCAGCTTCGGCGGAATCGGGATGGGCCTGGGCCTGTGCTGGGCCCTGGACACCTACGGGCTGCCGCTCAACGAGAACGTCTACTACATCGAGAAGCTCCCCGTGGTCGTCAACCCGATCGAGGTTGCGCTGGTCGGGATCGCTGCGCTGGTCATCGTGTGTCTGTCCAGCATCTACCCGGCCCTGGTCGCCTCGCGCCTGCGTCCCGTCGACGCCCTCCGTCAGGGAGACCACTGACCAGACCCCCTGTGGCGAGGTTCAGCCCTCGCCACGGGGCACCGTAGCGTGCGTCACGACGCTCTGATGAACCGTTCCCTCGCGCGTTGACACCCCGAAGCACGCCGGCGTAGGCTGCCGCGGCTTTTACGGTCGAAATCGGGGCTTTTGCCCTTTTCGTCCGTCCTACCGCCTCCCTCGCACCATGACCGAATCGACTCTCGAACCCGAACGGGAGGTTCTCCTGCGGGCCGTTCGGATGACCAAGGAGTTCGAGCGGAGCAGCGCGCCTCCGCTGCGCGTGCTCTCCGAGGTCAGCTTGACCCTGTATCGAGGCGAGTGCGCGACGATCGTCGGCGCCTCGGGGGCGGGGAAGTCGACCCTGCTGCACTGCGTCGGCACGCTCGACCTTCCGACCCGCGGACAGATTCTGTTCGGCGGCGTCGACGTCGTCGCACTCCCTCCGCCGGACCTCGCGAAGTTTCGCAACGAGACCATCGGCTTCGTCTTCCAGTTCCACCACTTGCTGCCCGAGTTCTCCGCCCTCGAGAACGTGATGATGCCCGCCATGATCGCGCGGCTGCCCAACCGCGAGGCCAAGCGGCGCGCCGAGGAGCTGCTGGACGCCGTCGGCATGAGCGAGCGGCTGACGCACCGCCCCGGCGAACTCTCCGGTGGCGAGCAGCAGCGCGTCGCCATCGCGCGCGCGCTGGTCATGAAGCCCCGGTTGCTGCTCGCCGACGAGCCGACCGGGAACCTCGACACGAAGACCAGTCGGGAAGTGCATCAGCTGCTGTTCCGCCTCAACGAAGAGCAGAGGATCACCATGCTGATCGTCACGCACAACCGAGAGCTCGCCTCTCAGGTGCCGCGCAGCATTCTCATGAAGGACGGGCGGCTCATCTCCAGCGAGGTGAAGTCGGCCGAGGAGTTGGCGCGGGCCCGGGCGGCCGCCATGGATGATCCGGCTGAGGACCTGGCTGAGGACCTGGCCGAGGATCTGGCCGAGGATCTGGCCGACCAGGAGGCGGAGCTCCGATGACCCGCGTGCGTCGCTGCGTCAGCGTGCTGGCCCTGCTGTCGGCGGTCCTGCTGTCGGTGCTGCCAGGCCCGGCACGCGCAGGCGTGAGTTCGGCCCTGACGCAGTATGCGGCGCTGTTGCAGACGGTCGCGGAGGGCGTCGGCGAAGAGATCTACGGCCAGCCGATCGTCGAGGTCCGCTTCGAGGGCAACCGCCGCGTCGAGTCCGAAGCGATGCTGCTCGAGCTCGACAGCAACGTCGGGGAGCTCGTCAGCCAGCGCAAGCTCGCGACCGATCTCAAGCGCCTGTGGGCGCTGGGCTACTTCGAGGACGTCCGCGTCGAGGGCGAACTGCAGCCCCGCGGGGTGGTGCTCACCTACATCGTGATCGAGCGCCCGAGCGTCCGGAAGATCATCGTCGAGGGCAACGACGAGATCAAACTCGACGATATCAACGAAGAGCTCGACCTCGAGAAGAACGAGGTGCTCGACCTGGGCAAAGTCGCCGAGAACATCGAGAAGGTCAAAGCGCTCTACACCGCCAGCGGCTTCTTCCTGGCCGAGGTGAGCTACGAGCTGCGGCCGGTGCCAGACGAGCCCGGCAAGGTCGACCTCGCGATCGTCATCACCGAGTCCACCGAGGTCATCGTTCGTCAGATCGACTTCGTCGGCAACAAGGCGTTCACGGACGCGGAGCTGCGCAAGAACGTCTCCACCCGCGTGGGTGGCTACATCTCGGTGGTCTCCCAGCGCGCCGGCGGGTTCTTCAACCGCGAGCAGTTCCAGCAGGACTACTCGTTCCTGCGCAGCTTCTACGGGGACAACGGCTACCTCAACCCGAGCATCAAGGACCCCGAGCTCTCGCTCTCGGCCGACCGACGGTTCGTCTATCTGACGATTCCGGTGGAGGAGGGCCCACAGTTCTACATCGGTCAGATCAGGGCCAAGGAAGCCCTGCAGCCCGGCGAGAAGGAACTCTACACCGAGCAGATGCTCCAAGAGCAGATCGACCCCCTGCTCAAGGTGGGGGACGTCGCCTCGACCGGCACCATTCAGACGATCCGCGAGGCGATCGAGCGTCGGTACAAGGACTCGGGGCACGCCTACGTCAACGTCATCCCCAACTGGCGACAGGACCCCGAGAAGCTCAAGCTCTACGTGACCTACGAGATCCAAAAGGGTCCGCTGGTCTACATCGAGCGCATCGACATCACCGGCAACGAGAAGACCGCCGAGAAGGTGATTCGCCGGGAGATGGAGTTCGCGGAGGGAGACCTCTACTCCGAGTCCAAGAAGGAAGGGTCGGAGTTCCGCGTGCTGCGGCTGGGCTACTTCTCCCAGGTCAACCTCTCCACGACCCGTGGCTCCTCCGACGACAAGATCGTCGTCAACGTCGAGGTGGTCGAGCAGCTGACCGGAACGTTCCAAGTCGGGGCCGGCTTCTCGACGATCGAGAACTTCGTCCTGCAGGGACAGGTCGCCTACGACAACTTCTTGGGCCGTGGCGCCACGGTCCAAGTGGTCGCCCAGCTGTCCAGCCTCCGGCGCCTGTTCAACCTGTCGTACTTCACCCGGTACTTCCTCGACAGCCGCTGGAACTTCCTCTTCAACGTCTTCAACTCCCAGAACATTTTCCCCAGCTTCCAGCGCCGCAGCACCGGTTTCCGGGTCGACTGGGGCTATCCGATCCTCCGGGACCTGACGTTGTTCGTCGGCTACAACCTCGAGGACGTCGGGGTGAGCTTCGGAAGCTTCGGCTCGGTCGGCGGCGTGTTCTCGCCGGGTTCGCTGGTCACCGTTCCGCAGCAGTTCCTCATCTCCAACCTCTTCGCCGACGGCATCACCTCGGCGCTGACCACCCGCCTGCAGTACGACACGCGGGACAACTTCCTCTTCCCCACCTCGGGGCAGTTCCACCAGCTTCGCGGCGAGTTCGCGAGCAAGTACTTCGGCTCGCAGAACCGCTTCAACCGCTACACGCTGGACTCGCGCTTCTACTTCCCGGTCATTCGCAGCAAGCAGCAGTTCCGGGCGTGGCTGGTCTTCAAGACCCGGCTTCAGGTGGGCTACGTGCAGAGCGCCCAGCGCAAGGGCGTGCCGATCTTCGAGCGGTACTTCCCCGGCGGCATCTACGGCGCCGGCGAGATCCGCGGCTTCCGCCTGCGGAGCCTCGGTCCCAAGATCAAGGTCGCCAGCGGCCCAGACCCAACAGCTCCGCTCGCCCCGTACGAAATCGGCGGCAACCTCCTGACCGCGCTCAACACCGAGCTGGAGTTCATGATGATTCCGCCCGCCAACATCAAGGGCGTGATCTTCTCGGACGTCGGCAACGCCTTCAACACCGAGTCGTTGTTCTGCGAGCAGCTCAACCCCTCGGACCTGCCCAAGGCCGATCCCTGCCAGGGGTTCCGCTTCCGCGACCTCCGGTACTCGGTCGGATTCGGCTTCCGCTGGCGCTCGCCCATCGGTCCGCTGCGCTTCGAGTGGGGCTTCCCGATCGACCGCCAGCGCGGGACCGACTTCGATCCGCTCGCCGACGACCCGGTCGTCTTCGAGTTCTCGATCGGCAACTCGTTCTAGAGCACGTCTGGGGGACGTCCGCCCCGACCGCGGCCGGCGACGTGTCCCAGATCACCGCGCTCGCGGCGTCGCGGCCCCCGAGGTCCGCCCGGCCGTGGAGCAAGTCCCACGAAACCGCGCAGCGTCCGTGAATGCGTCCCAAGCACGGGGCGTCCCAGGCCCGACGGCGCTTGCCGCCGTGTAGACCAACCACTAAGGTGCCCATCATGCGTCGAGCTCTGACCCTTTGCCTGGCGACCGCCCTGTTCGCTGGGGCCGCTCCGGCAACCGCTGTCGCTGCGGTCCCCAAACTCGAGAAAATTGCCATCGTCGACGTGCAGCGCTGCCTGATGGAAACAAAGGAGGGGCGCACGGCGAAACAGGACCTCGAGCGCACCTTCACCAAGGGGCAAGCCAAGCTCGACGCCAAGGCGAAGAAGCTCGAGGCCGGAATCCGAGACCTCCAGGCGAAGGCCAGCATGTTGTCGCAGGCCGAGCTTCAAAAGCGCGAGCAAGAGCTCATGCGCTCCCAAGCCGAGCTTCAGCAGCTGGGCATGGAGCTCCAGGAGGAGGTCGCCAACAAGGAGGCTCTGCTCACCGAGAAGATCTACACCAAGGTCGCAGCCATCGTGAAACAGGTGGCGCTCGAGGAGGGAGTCCAAGTCGTGCTCGTCCGCTCGGAGCTCACCGTTTTGTACTCCACGCCCAAACTCGACCTCACCAACCGCATCATCGTGCGCTACGACAAGAAGCACACCAAGTGATGCGACCTCAGGAGTCCCTCATGGCCCGTCGAATCATTCAAGCCCTCACCGTTGCCGCCTCCCTCCTCGTAGGGGGAACCACCGCGCTCGCTCCCGTCTCGCAGGCTCACGCCGAGGTCCCCGCGGTCAAGAAGCTCGCCATGGTGGACATGCAGCGGGTCCTCAACGAAACCGTCGCGGGCAAGCGCGCTCGCAAGGAACTCGAGTCCAGCTCCAAGGCGAAGCAGGGCAAGCTCGACAAGAAGCGCAAGCAGCTCGAGGCCGACGCCGCCAAGCTCGAGGGGATGTCGGGGCAGTCGCTCATGGCCGCCCAAGAGAAGCTCCAGCGCGAGTCGATGGAGCTCCAGAGCATGCTCTACGCGCTCGAGCAGGAGCTCGGAGAGCAGCACAACAAGCTGCTCGAGAAGATGTATCGCAACGCCCAGGCGATCGTGGCGACCATGGCCAAGAGCGACGGCGTCGATCTGGTGCTGGTGCGCGACCAGATGACGGTGATCTACGCTCAGGACGCGTTGGACATCACCGGCGCGGTCATCACCAAGTACAACGCTCAGCACAAGTAGCGCAGGCGACACCGCCTCTGTATGCTCGGGGCCCATTCTCCTTCCACCGCGTCGGAGAGTGGGCCTGTTGCATTTCAGGCCTCAAGCTCATGGCGATCGACGCAGCCGAGATCCAGTCCATCCTTCCGCACCGCTACCCATTCCTGTTCATCGATCGCGTGCTGGAGGTGGTGCCCGACGAGGCGATCGTGGCCGAACACATGGTCTCGATGAGCAGTGGAATCCTGCAGGGCCACTTCCCCGGACACCCGGTGCTTCCGGGGGTCATCCAGGTGGAGGCGATGGCGCAGGCTGCCGTGGTGCTGGCCCACCAGTCCAAGCGCTTCGATGCCCAGCTGCATCACTGCTACTTCATCGGGATCAAGGAGGCGAAGTTTCGCGGCGTCGTGGCGCCCGGAGACACGCTTCAGATCCGCGTGAGGGCCGAGCGCCTGGGGCGGGTCGGAAAGTTCAGCGGGGAGTGCTACGTCGGCGACGAGCTCAAGAGCAGCGCCGTAATCACCGCGGTGATCGAGCCCAAGGACAAGGGGTCGAAGGGCGAGGGCGGTTGAGACGGTCGATGCGCGCGGTCTTTCCGATTCTGTCCATGTGGCTGGCGCTGGGCGGTTGTGGGCACGACACCGCCCGCGAGCTGCAGCGCGCGAGCTCGCGTCTGGGTCGGGACGTGGGCCGAGGGGATGCGTCCTCGGTCGCTGCGACAGCTGCGCCGGGCATGCGGGCCCGGCTGGACGTCCAGAGCGTGGTCGGCGAGGGCGCGCGCCGGCCGTGGAAGGCGGCCCTGAACAAGCCGCGCGCGGTGGAGCCGACGGCGGTGATCTTCTTGGGCCCGGGTTATCCCGTCGACGTGGTGCAGACGGCCAGCGGCTGGCGCTTCGCGGAGGATCCGACCTGGACCTACGCCCAGGACACCCCGCGACATGCTCTTCGCGCCCTCGTCTGGGCGACGCGTGCGCAGCGGTGGGACGTCGTCCTGCGGCTCGCCCCGAAGCGCTACCGGATGGGATTGTCTGCGGACGATCTCCAAACCGCGTGGACGGAAGGCGAGTACGCAGATGTGCTCAGGGGTGCTCGCGATGCCATCGCGGAGAACCTGGGCGCGCCCATCGTCGCCGACGCCCATGAAGCGACCTTCGAGGTCTCACCGACCCAGGTCGTCCACCTCGAACGCGAAGGAGATCAGTGGGTTATCGTCGACTTTCTGGGCGAGGCGGGGGCCGCGTCTCCGGACCGATAGCAGCTTCGGGCTGCTCGCTCGGGCAGTGTGTGTCGAGGTAAACCGGGCACCCTACAGCGTTTCGTGGCGCCCTAGGACACTTTGTGTCGCCCCCTTGCGTGGGCTGCCGCACGCGTTACGCTAAGTCCAGATGACTGCATCTCCTCGGCACCCGATGCTTCGCGCTCACGTGGCTTGGGCCAAATGTGCGGAAAAATCGGACATGAGTCCGCGTTGTGGCGAAATCATGGCTCCTTCAGCGTCGTCCTCGGACGGACTCGCCGCGGGGCTGCGTGCCATGAACATGCTCCACATCCCGAAACCGAAGCCTCTTCCGTCGCGGTTGCGCAAGCGGCGCGGCGCGTCCGAGCCCGCTCGGCTCGAGCTCACGCTCGAGATGCCGCGGGAGCGTCCCTCATCGATCTCCGAGGCGCCCCAGCAGGGGTCGGAGCCTGACGGGCAGACCACGCGCCGGTCCGACCGCGGCGTCGCGGACGTCGACTTCTACATCTGAGACCCTCGCTCAGCCCAAGGGCGCAGGCCCGGGAGAACCATCAGGGGCGCGGACGAAGGTCCGTCGCCCCTTTTTCGTGCGCATCGCCAGGGTCAACCCCGCTCCCGGTTCGAGCCTGGTCCTGGTAGCGTCTGGTGGTGGCGGACCCGAAGCCCCATCCCGCAGAGGCGACGTCGGTACAGCCGGACGCATACCCGCTGCGCCACAACGGCTATCGCCTGCTCGTCCTCACCGGAGAGTTCCGCGGTCGAGAGATCGATGTGCTCTCCGAAACCATCACCGTCGGCAAGTCACGCAGCTGCGATGTCGTCCTGCCCGATGACTCGGTCAGCCGTGTGCACGCGGAGATTCGCCGTGAAGGGGATGCCTACCGCCTGCGCGATCGCGGCTCGACCAACGGAAGCTACGTCGGTGGCGCCCGCGTCACCGATGCCTACCTCAAGCCGGGGGATGTCCTGGGCGTCGGCAAGGTTCAGCTGCGCTTCATGCCCCGCGATGCGAGGACCGAGCTACTTCCCTCGGAAGCGGAGCGATTCGGCGAGGTCATCGGCAAGAGCTTGGCCATGCGCAAGATCTTCGGGGTGCTCGAGCGCGTCGCGCCGACGGACGTCACGGTGCTGCTCGAGGGGGAGACGGGGACCGGCAAGGACGTCATCGCGCGCTCCGTCCACCTCGCCTCTCCCCGCACAGAGGGCCCGTACGTCGTGGTGGACTGCGGAGCGCTGACGACGGAGCAGCTGGAGGCCGAGCTGTTCGGCAGCGAGGGACCGGCCGTTCCCGGCGGGACCCCGACACCGGGGGGGAGCGTCCGGGCCGGCGCGCTCGAGCTGGGGACGGGGGGGACGGTGTTCCTCGACGAGGTCGCCGAGCTGCCCAAGGACCTGCAGTCCAAGCTTCTTCGCGTGCTCGAGACGAACCGGCTGCGCAGGGTTGGCGGCACGACCGAGGTCGACATCGACATTCGATTGCTGGCCGCGAATCACAAGGAGCTCAAGGGGCTGGTCGAAGACGGGGGCTTCCGTGAGGACCTCTATTTCCGCCTCGCGGTCGTCTCCGCGGTGGTGCCACCCCTGCGGGAGCGCAGAGACGACATCCCGGTCCTCATCGAGTTCTTCTCGCGCCGCTTGCCGCCGGGCATGTGGAAGGCGCCCGGCCCCGACGCCATGGCGCGCTTGGTCGGCTATGACTGGCCGGGGAACGTTCGCGAGCTGCGGAACGTCGTCGAACGGAGCGCATACCTGTCGCCCGACGGCGTGATCGACCTGGTGACCACCGGTCGGCGCGTGCAAAGCGGTCGGGAGTCCGTCGACTTCGACCCCACGCTGACGTTCAGGGAGCAGAAGGAGCGCGCAGTGGAGCTGTTCGAAGAAGCCTACCTGCAGTGGCTGCTCCAGCGCGCCGAGGGCAACATCTCCCGCGCCGCGCGGGAGGCCGACATGGACCGCAAATACCTGCACAAGCTCCTGAGGCGCTACGGGATCGACGCGAAGCTCTTCGCGCGCCGCTGAGACGAGCATCGTGCCTGCGCGGGGTGCTCGGGGGCGATACCATGGGGCGGCCATGGACGAGAGCACCGACGAGAGGCGCGCGCGTGTCTGGAGGCATGCGGGAGGCTCGTTGTCTCTGGACCACCCCGTGGTGATGGCGGTCCTCAACGTCACCGCCGACAGCTTCCACGATGGCGGAACGCTTCTGGTCGACGGGTCCGTCCTGCGAGCCAAGGTCCGCCACGCCGCCGCGGCCGCCGTTGATGCCGGGGCGAGGCTGCTCGACATCGGCGGGGAGTCGACGCGTCCGGGCGCCGAGCCCGTCGACCCCGCCGTGGAGCGCGAGCGGGTCGCGGCGGCGATCGGCGCGCTCGAGGGCATCGACGCGCCGATCAGCGTGGACACGCGCCGTGCCGAGGTCGCCGACGCCGCGCTGGAGGCCGGTGCGGTCATCGTCAACGATGTCTCCGGTCTCGACGATCCCGCGATGGCCGAGGTCGTTGCGCGACGCGGAGCGGGCGTCGTCATCGGACACCTTCGCGGGAATCCACAGACGATGCAGGCGCGGATCTCGTTCGAACGGCTGTTGGCGGAGGTGACCTTCGAGCTGGGGCGAGCGGTGCAGCGGGCCTTGGCTGCGGGGATCTCCAGGGCGCAGATCGTCGTCGATCCTGGCGTCGGCTTCGGGAAGAGCCCCCAGCAGAGCGCGGCGCTGGTCGCCTCCGCCGGGTCGATCGAGCGCGAACTGGGCGTCCCGGTGATGATCGGCGCCTCGCGAAAGAGCTTCATCGGCGCGGTGACGCCGTGCGAGGCGGCGCAGCGCTTGCCAGGGTCGCTGGCTGCGGCCGTCGTGGCCGTGCAGCGCGGGGCGTCCGTAATCCGCGTGCATGACGTGCCCGAGACCGTTCAGGCCCTTGCGGTCGCCGAGGCGATCGAGCGGGCCTCCGCGCGCGAGGAGGCACGCGCATGAATCTGCAGGAGTGGCTCGCAGCGCTGACGTGGCGCGACGCCCTGGACTTCGGGCTGCTCGTCGTCATCGTCTATCACCTGCTCAAGGTGGTGCGTGGAACGCGAGCCGTCCCCGTGCTCGTGGCCGTTTCGGTGTTCGGGCTCCTGGCGTGGGGCGTCAGTCAGCTCGACCTCATCGCCTCGGCATCGCTGCTCAAGTACTTCTTCGAGTCGATCATCATCCTGCTGATCGTGGTCTTCCAGCAGGAACTACGGCGCATGCTGCTGATCCTCGGGCAGCGGATCCTGCCCTCGAGCCGCCGGGAGGCGGCCCAGTCGGCGATGGGCGAACTCGTCGCCGCGCTCGAACGGCTCCGGCGGGCCCGCATCGGCGCGTTGGTGGTGCTTCAAGGGGACATCGACGTGATGAGCGTCGCCACCGGCGTCGGGACGGAGATCGACGCACCCCTCAAGGCCGAGACGCTCGTGGCGCTGTGCATTCCCCATGCCGCGAACACGGCCCACGACGGTGCGATCCTCGTCGAGAACTTCCGGATGACGCGCGCGGGCGTCATCCTGCCGTTGTCGGCGCAGACGCTCGACCCCCGGTTCGGGACGCGGCACCGCGGTGCGATCGGCGTGAGCGAGGAGACCGACTGTCTCGTGCTCATCATCAGCGAGGAGCGCGGCGAGCTGCGCATCGCCCACCGCGGCTTGATCTCGGAGCCGATGGACTCTGCGGGCCTGCAAGAGCGCATCGAGACCTGGCTCGCGACCCCGCGCGCTGACGAGGCCGAAGACGCGGAGGCATCCTCGACCACGCTGGTGGCGTCCGCGTCGAGCTCGGCGCAGATCGATCCACTCCTGCAGTCTTCGGTGGTTGCCAGCGTCGCCAAGGCCGACGATGGCGCCAGCCGATCGGCCACCCACATGTCGAAGGCTGCGGCTCGGATCGCGGCGGAGAAGAGCTGATGCGCGGGCTGGTCGAAGTACTCACCGATCTGCTGCTGCGCAACTGGGGTCTCAAGCTCGTCGCCATCGGCCTCGCGGCGATGCTGTTCGTGCTCACGCGCGACGAGGTGACCCGCACGTTCGAGGTTCCGCTGCGCGTCGTCGGGGATCCGCAGCGCGTGCTGCTCACCGACCTGCCGCCGAGCATCACGGTCAAGGTCCGAGGGCCGTGGACGCGTCTGAACCGGCTGCAGGACTACGACCTGGGGACCGCGGCGCTCGACCTGCGCGTGGCGACTCCCGGACCGCTCGAGGTCGATCACGCCAGCATCGTGATGCCCTCGGGCGTGGTGCTCGCCGAGGTTCAGTACCCGCATGTCGATCTGCGTTTCGAGCCGATCATCCAGAGCGAGAAGCGCATCGCTCCGGCCGTGCTCGGCGAGGTGGGCGAGGGCTACCGGGTGGTCGGGACGACGGTCACCCCGCCCGTCTGGGTGGTCCGGGGAGGCAGGTCGCGGGTCCAAGGGATCACCCAGTTGGGGACCGAGCCGCTGGAGATCTCCGGGCGGACCGCGACGGTGACCCAGTCGCTCGTCGTCGTGCGGCCCGGCGGTGACGTGGACCTCGTCAGCGAGCCGGGCAACCCCGCCCGGGTCGAGGTTCGGGTTCAGATCGAGCCGATCATGGAGACGCGGGAGCTGACCGTGCCGGTCCCGGTGCCCGAGGGCCTGGACCCCACGGGGGCCATCCCGGATTCGGTGACGGTTCAGGTCTCTGGACCCCGCTTGTCCTTCCGCGCCCTCGACGGGCTCGAGCTGGCGTTCCCGGTCGAGGCGAGGGTCGAGCCCCGGGCCAACGTGGACAGCGCCAAGGCCGAGGGGACCGAAACCCAGATGGGCCGCGTGGTCGAACTCCGCTTCGGCTGGGCGAAGGGCGTCCCATCCTCGGTCGCCTCGGCGTTGTCGATCGACCATGGGGTGCAGGCGGTGCTGTTACCACCACCGCCGGCACCCCCGGAGGTCCCACCGGTGTGAACGCGCCGCAAGCCTGGCGGGTGCACGCGGACGACGGTACAAGGGTTGCCATGGCGCAACCGGCCCAAGGAGGTGTCCGACGCATGTTCGGGACCGACGGGATTCGAGGCGAGGCGAACGTCTACCCGATGACGCCCGAGGTGGCGCTGCGGGTCGGGATGGCGGTCGCGGCCCACTTCGGGCTGGGCGGGCGCGTGGTCGTCGGCAAGGACACGCGGCTGTCGGGGTACCTGATCGAGAGCGCGCTCGCCTCGGGCCTGGCCGCGATGGGGGCCACCGCGCTCCTGGTGGGCCCCATCCCCACGCCGGGCATCGCCTATCTCACCCACTCGATGCGCGCCGTCGCGGGGGTGGTCATCTCGGCCAGTCACAACCCCTACGGCGACAACGGGATCAAGATCTTCGGCGCGCAGGGGTACAAGCTGCCCGACGAGATCGAGGCCAAGCTCGAGGCCGACATGGCCAGCGACGCGCTGGATGAGCATCGCGCCCGAGGGGCGTCGATCGGCCGGGCGTTTCGCATCGACGATGCGGCGGGCCGCTACATCACCCGGCTCAAGCAGGCCTTTCCGACCGGGCACGACCTGACGGGCCTGAAGATCGTCATCGATTGCAGCCACGGTGCCGCCTACAAAATCGCCCCCACCGTGCTGGAGGAGCTCGGGGCGACGGTGATCCCCCGCGGGGTGTCTCCGGACGGACTCAACATCAACGACGGCGTGGGCGCGACCCATCCGCAGGCGCTGTGCGAGGCGGTGCGGGAGGCGGGGGCGCACGTCGGGATCGCGTTGGACGGCGACGCCGACCGCAGCATCTTCGCGGATGAGGAAGGGGCCATCGTCGATGGCGATGCGATCATGGCGATGTGTGCGCGCGACCTCCACCAGCGGGGCGAGCTCAAGGGCGGTGCCGTGGTCGCGACCGTGATGTCGAACCTGGGGCTCGAGCGAAGCCTCGACGAGGTGGGTCTCTCCCTGGTGCGCACGCCGGTCGGCGACCGCTACGTCGTGCAGGCGATGCGGTCGGGCGGGTGCAACCTGGGCGGCGAGCAGTCCGGGCACCTCGTGTTCTTGGACCACGCAACGACCGGCGATGGGATGGTCGCCGCGCTGCAGGTGCTCACCATCATGCGGCGCACCGGCAGTCCTCTGTCGCGCCTGGCCCGCGTGATGAGCCGGGTGCCCCAGCAGCTCAGCAGCTTTGCCGTCCCCACGAAGGTCCCCATCGATCGCCTGCCGACGCTGCGTCGCACGATCCGGGGGGTCGAACGAGAACTCGGCGATGAGGGCCGGGTGCTGGTCCGGTACTCGGGCACCGAGAAGAAGATGCGCGTGATGGTCGAGTGCATGGACGAGGCGAAGCTGGGCGACTACGTGACGCGTCTGCGAGAGACCGCGGTCCGCGAACTGGGGGCGCTCGCGTGAGCGTGCTGGGCATCGGGCTGGACCTGTGTCCGGTCGACCGCATGAAGCAGGCCATCGATCGGCATGGGGACCGCTTCTTGCGGCGGATCTTCACCGAGCAGGAGCAGGCCTACGCCCGGGATGCGGTCGGCGGGATGGCCCAGTCGCTCGCGGCTCGGTTCGCGGCCAAGGAAGCGGCGAGCAAGTCGATCGGCGCGCCCAAGGGGATCGGGTGGCACGATGTCGAGGTCGTCCCCGCGCAGCGCGGTCTGATGGGGCCTCGGCTGATTCTGCGCGGACGTGCCCAGGAGGTCGCGGACGCGCGCGGAGTCTCGAGCATCATGGTCAGCCTCACCCACGCCGGCGGCATGGCGGCCGCGGTCGCGGTCGCGGTCGCATGAGCTCGGTGGCCGAGCTTTGGTCGGCTTGGTCGGCGGCGAGGGCCGACGCCCACACCCTCGATGTGCTCGGCATGCCCTCGGTGGTGCTGATGGAGCGCGCGTCGCTGTGCGTGGCGGCCGAGGTCGATGCGATTCGCGCTGGGTTGCCGGTCGTGGTCCTCGCCGGCCCGGGGAACAACGGTGGCGACGCCCTCGCCGTGGCACGGATCCTCCGCGGACGCGGCGTCGACGTGTGCGCGTGGCTGGTGGCGGCGCGCTTCAACGACGCTGCGCTTGAGCAGCGCGCGCTCGCGGAGGCGCACGGGGTCCCCATGTTCGAGACGCCCGATGCGCTGCCCGAGGAGGCGGTGTGGGTCGACGGCCTGCTCGGGACCGGAGCGCGCGGCGAGCCCCGCGGGGCGATCGCGGAGGCGCTGCAGTGGCTGCGGTCGCGCGCGGGGCCACGCGTGGCGATCGACGTGCCGTCGGGCGTCGAGGTGGACACCGGCGCCGTCCCGGGCGTCGCGTTCAATGCCGACGTGACCGTCACGCTGGTGCGCAGCAAGCCGGGGCTCCACATCACCCCCGGTCGCGAGCACGCCGGCCGCGTCGTCGTCGCGGCGATCGGAATTGCAGCCGCGCCGGACTGCGTGCCCGCGGCGGGGTTGGCCGTCGCGTCGGAGGTCGCGGCCATGCTCGCGGGGCGGACCGCCGGTGCACAACACAAGGGCCGGCGCGGCCACGTGGCGATCCTGGGCGGAAGTCCGGACACGCCCGGTGCCGCAGTCCTCGCCGGCGTTGCGGCCATGCGCGCTGGCGCGGGCCTGTGCACGCTGGTGGGCGCCGGGGGGGCCGGCGCCGCGATGGCGCTGCGTCCCGAACTCATGGGTGCGCCCTGGGAGGACCCGGTGTTGCCCAGCGCGACCGTCCTCGTCATCGGCCCCGGACTCACCGCGCCGCCCTCACGGCCCGCCTTGGAGACCTTGTACCGCGACGACCCGCGGCCGGCGGTGTGGGACGCGAGCGCGCTCGAGCACGTTCCGCTGCGGGCGGAGTCAGCCGGGCCGCGCGTGCTCACGCCGCACCCCGGCGAGGCTGCGCGGCTTCTGTCCCGGATCGATCCCGGTGGCGCCTGGACGTCGGCGCGGGTGCAGGCTCGCCGACTCGAGGCCGCCGGTCTGCTGCAGAAGGCGACCCTGGCGACCGTGGTGCTCAAGGGGGCGGGCACGCTCGTGCTCGATGCAGACCGGGTCACGATCGCAACCGAGGGCAGCGACGCGCTCGCCACCGCGGGGACCGGGGATGTCCTGGCCGGGTGCGTCGGCGCGTTGCTCGGGCAGGGGCTCACCGCCCACGCCGCGGCGTGTGCAGGCGTGAGCGCGCACGGACGCGCGGGAGACGAGGCCGCGCGGATGCACGGGCACGCGCTCGCGCTCGAGGTGGCAGAGGCCCTGCCGTTCGCTTTGTCGGCGCTGCTGCAGGCTCGCGGCGGACCCCGGGAGCCGGGGCTCCGCTGGGGCTAGTGTCCTCGGCAGGGGCGACCTCGGCCTGGTAGGCTCCCGCCTCGTGAGACGCCCTCGGACGACCTGCATCGGTCTCGTGCTGCTGATGGCGCTCGGGGGCGCGGGGTGCCGCAGCAAGCCGGCGTCGGTCCCTCCGCCGACGGAGCCGCCGGCCTTCGACGACGGTTCCCGGAGCGATCCGGCCGACCCCGGTCACGGACGGGAAGGGCAGCGTCTGCGCGCAGGCGGGCACGCGCTGGGACGGCAAGCACGAGGGATGTCTATACGAGGTGGCGGGGTGCTGCTACCCGAGCGCGGCCTCGGCATGTGCGGCAGCAGGCTGCACGACCCAGACGTGTCAGATTCTCGAATCGGCGCCGGCGCAGATCGTGTGCACCACACCTCCCGCGCTCCGGCGCGAGGACTAGACCCTACGGGAAGCCGGCGCTCGTGCCGCATTCGGGCCGTCGGCCCATGACGGTGCAGCTGTCGTACGCGCAGTTGGCCGCGTCGCACGCGGCCTGCTCGGTGTCGTAGCAGCAGCCGTCGAACACGTAGGTGCACGCCCCCGCATCGACGTCGCCGACCGGGCCGAGGCCGGCTCCGCACGCTCCCGAGGTGGAGCTGGGCACCTCGGCGCTGGGGGTCGGAGGACGGACGGGGTCCTCACCCTGCGGTGCCGTGGCGCCGCTGAGGAAGCGGTCGTCGTTGCCCGCGCCGCAGGCATAGGCGCGGGCGCCGGGGGTTCCCGCGGACATGCACGCCCGCTGCGGGCCGGAGATGGTGACGCCCAGCGTCTCGCGGTGCTCGCCTCCAGGCCCCGCATGCTCGGCGCCTTCGATCGCGCCGAAGCGCAGGGACGCGTCCGCCATCGTCGTGGCCCCGACCCGGTGCACGTCCACCCGGCGGCCTCCCGCGTTGTTGCGCTCGGAGTCCAGGACCCACAGCTTGGGATCGTCTCGCGGGATGAACACCGCCGTGTGCAGGTCGAGTCGCTCGACGGGCAGGCTGTCCGCCAAGGCCATGTACGTACCCGAGTGCACGCCGATGGCCCAGGCGATGGCTCCCGGAGGGGTCTGGGACGGGACGGCGACGAGGTGCGCATCCTCCTGGGGCGTGCTGAGCACCGCCAGGTAGCGCTCGGCGGGATCCCACGCCGAGATGGTGGCGCTGCCCAGGCCCACCTCGGACTCGAAGTAGAGCATGCCTTCGGCGGAGAACCCGGCCACCTTCACGTCGCCCCCGATCGTCGAGGAGCGGACCAGGCAGGCGGAGCTGCTCTCGATGTCGCGCAGCGCCACCGAGCCCGCTGGGGTCCTGTAGGCCAGGTGGCTGCCATCGGGGGACACGGCGCGCAGGCCGACGGTTTCGGTGAGATCCTCGCGCCCGCTGACGAGCTCGCCGGCGAAGCGGTCGACCAACGCGGCGTCGGGGATCCGGAACACCACCGTCTGGGCGTTGTCTCCGTGACCGAGGGTGACGGCGACATGCTCATCACGCGGGCCCACCACGAGGTGGGTCGCTGGACGACCGCGCATCAGCAAGGTGGGGGGATGATGGGTGTCGAGCGACTCGTCCACGGCGATGAGGTACAGCGCTTCATCCTCTTCGCCGTGCCGGACGCGGCCGATGATGTACTGCTCCCCGACGGTGGCGAGGGTGAGCTTCTCTCCGAGCTCGGGCGCGACCAGGTCCGCCGACTGCTGGGTCGGCATGTAGCGACGCATCCGGCGCTCGCGGTCGAGGCCGATGATCCAGTTGCTGTTGCGCAGCGAGGCCAGCAGCTCTACCGGCAGCTCGCGGTCATCGAGGACGAGGTCCTCGGGGTGGCGCTGCAGCGCCCCGGTCGGGCTGAAGCTGTACAGATGCAGCCGCGCCTCGTCCCGGTCGGTCGCGACGATGTAGTCACCGGCCGAGGTCACGAGCACCGCGTTCTCGCCCGCACCGATGCCGTCGAGCGGCTCGCGCTGCAGCTCGCAGTCCGCCTCGGGGGACTCGGGCGTCGGACAGACGAAGTGCAGGACGAAGGGATCGTCGCTGCCGCCGGCCATGGCCAGCACCGGCGCGCGTCGGCGACTGACGACCGCGCCGGGATCCGCATCGCCCAAGGCGAGGGCGGCACAGGGCGTCGAGGGATCACGCGCCGCGTCGCATCCGAGGGCCAGGCAGCCGACGACGCTCAGACCCCCGAGCATGCCCCCACTGGGGGCGGCACTCGACCAAGCCTGCCGCCATGAACTCCCAAAACCCACATCCGAATCGTACCATGACCTCGCACACTTGTGGCAACCTCACGTCGGTGCCGAAGCCCTACAGCCGGACACGCCGCTCCTTCTCTGGTTTTCCGCCATTCACGGCGGTTCTGGCGGGTTTCATGCTCTTGACGGGGTGCGAAACCGAGCCGACGGCGGACGGGGGGCCGGGGCCCCAGGGCCAAGCCCCGGCGACGGATCCCCCAAAGCAGCCGTCCCAACCGGCGCCCATGACCGAGGACGACTTCGTCCGTCGCACGGAGGTGTGGCGCGATCGAATCGCGCAGGATCCCACGCTGGCGAGCTCGGCCCGCTTCTTCGAAGCCAAGACGGAGCTGTCGCGCGTGAGCAACGAAGCCGCCGACGCCCACCTCCGGGCCAACGCGTCCCTGCTGCTTGGCGTGCTCTACGAGGGGCGCAACGACCTCCCGGCGGCGACCGCCCAGTACGAACACGCCGCCAAGCTCGTCCCCGACGACGCCGGCCCCTACATGGCGCTCGCGCTGGTGCAGGCCCAGGCCAAGCGGTTCGAGGACGCGGCCCGGACCCAGAAGACGGCGACCAAGCTCGACCCCGACAACCTCGAGAACTGGCTCGTGCTCGGCGAGCTGCTGGTCAAGTCCGGCGACGAGAAGGCCGGCATCGCGGCCTACGTCGACTACGAGACGCGCCGCAAGGGGCTCATCGATGGCCTGACGCTCAAGAACAAGCAGGGCGACTACCTCGTGGATGCTCAGGAGCGGATGGCGTGCGCGGAGGCGCTGGCGTCGGCGACCGACCAGGGGACCGCCGTGGCGCTCACCTACGCGCTCAAGACGGACGCGGACCCGGGCGTGCTCACGACGGTCGCATCGGTCATGGGGGTGCAGCGCCTGGCGATCTACACGCCGGCGCTGCAGTCCGCGCTGCCCAAGGCCCAAGGCGAGGTCAAGGACGCGATCGCGTGGGCACTGTCGGAGATCGACCGCGACCCCGTGGAGCCCAAGCGCCCGGACCTGCCCCCCGAGGTCGTCGAGGCCGCCAAGGGCGACCGAAGCGATACCCCCGGGGCGCAGCCCGACGCGCCCGCCGAAGCCCCACCGGCGACGAAGGCAGGATGACCGCCGCGGCGATCGAGGTCAGCGGACTCTCGCACCGCTATCGGGGTGCCGCTGCGCCAGCGCTCAGCGACGTGTCGTTTCGCGTGGAGCCCGGCGCGCGGCTGGGCTTGTTGGGCCCCAACGGGGCAGGCAAGAGCACGTTGATGCGCCTGCTGTGCGGGTTCCTCCCCCTGGCGGAGCCCGGCCGGGTTCGGGTCGACGGGATCGACGTCGCGACCGACTCCCTGCAGGTGCGCGCACGCGCCGGGTACATGCCCGAGCACGTGCCGCTGTACCCCGAGCTCCGGGTTCGGGAGCACCTGTCGTTCCGGGCGTCCATCAAGCGCGTCGCCCGAAGGGCGCGGCGCGAGGAGGTCGAACGGGTCGCCGCGCAGACCGGGCTCTCCGACCGCCTTGCGCAGCCGATCGCGCAGCTCTCGCGGGGCTATCGGCAGCGGGTGGGGATCGCCGATGCGCTGCTGGGGTCGCCGCCGCTGATCGTGCTCGACGAGCCGACGGTCGGCCTGGACCCCAACCAGGTGCTGGAGATCCGCGCGATGCTGCGCGAGCTGGGCGGCGCGCATACGCTGGTGTTCAGCTCGCACATCTTGGCCGAGGTCGAGGCGCTGTGCGATCGCGTCGTGATCCTCTCGCGCGGCGCGGTCGTGGCCGACGAGTCGCTCGGGGACGCGCTGCTGACCGGCCACGTCTTGGTGCGTCTGGCCGCGAGCCCGCAGCGGGTCTCGGGGCTGCTGGAGCGGGCGTGGAGCAGCCTCAGCGACGCGCCCACGCCCACGACGTCGCTGCTCGAGCACGACGAGACGACCGCCTCGATGACGCTGAGTCTGCCGCCAGGGATCGACCCGGAGGCGGTGCTGGGCGCGATCGGATTCGCGTGCGCCGAAGATCGCCTCGAGGTGCGGACCCTGAGCCTGGGCCGGACCCGCCTCGAAGAGCGCTTTGCGGCGGTCACCGGTGGCCGGGGCGTCTGAGGATTGGGTTAGGTTCCCCTTCCGTGTTCGAGCATCTCCGCCACGCCGTAGCCGGCACCGCAGCGCTCGCCTACCGCGAGCTGCTGTCGCTGTTCGTGACGCCGCTGGCCTACGTCGTGGGCACGCTGTTCTTGCTGCTGCAGGGCTGGAACTTTGCGCTGCTGCTGCAGGTGCTCAACGATCCGCTCGCTGCCCCGGGTCCGGTGATGCAGTACTACTTTGGCGGTAGCTTCTTCATCTTTTGGCTCCCGGTCATCTTGCTGTGCGCCTCGCTGGCGATGCGGCTGGTGGCGGAGGAGCGGCGCCAGGGCACGCTGGAGGCGCTGCTGACCGCGCCGGTCAGCCCCGCCTGCGTCGTGCTGGGCAAGTACGTGGGGGTGGTGGTCTTCTACGTGGCGCTGTGGTCTCCGACGGCGGTGTTCTACGTGCTGCTGCGTGGCGCCGGGGTCGAGCCCGATCTGGGACCTGTCGCCTCGGGCTACCTGGGCACGCTCCTGGTCGGGTGCAGCTTCTTGGCGCTGGGACTGCTGATGAGCGCGTTGGCCAAGTCGCAGCTCCAGGCCGCGATCTCCACCTCCGTCGCGTGCATGATCCTGCTGCTGGCGGGGCTGCTGGTGGACCAGGTCGACTCGGCCCTCGCCGCGGACGTCCTGAGCAAGACCAGCCTGCTGTCGATGATGCAGGAGATGGCCCAGGGCATCGTCGACACCCGTTGGTTCGCGCTGCACGGGGCATTCATCGCCTCGTGCCTGGCGGGGTCCGTGCTGGCCATCGACCCCAGGCGCGATGCAGACCGCATGCTGCGATGGGCCGCGATCGTCGTCGCCTTGGCGCACGGGGCCTGGCTGCTGGGGCGGCACGCCGAGCGTCAGGACTGGACGGCGGCCCAGGTCTACGCCCTCTCGGATCGGGCCATCGACGTCCTGGGTGAACTCTCCGGCCCGATCGACGTGCGGGTCCTGGTCCCCGACACGATCGGGGCCGGCCGGCCCAACCCCTTGGCACAGGAGCTGCGCGAGGTGTTGGCCCGGATGACGGAGGCCTCCGACGCGCTGCGGGTGCAGTTCCTCGATCCCGACCGCGATCGCCAGGAAGCCGAGCAGCTGGTCGCGGACTTCGGGTTGGGCGGGCGAGACTTGGCAGACGGCGTGGTCCTGGTCCGGGCGGGGCAGGGTGCCGACCAGCGACGTGCCCATCGCCTGCCCGGAGACTTGGTCACCTACGCGACCGGGGCCGACGTGCAGGCGACGGGTCCGCGCGTGCAGGAGTTTCGCGGCGAGGAGGCCCTGCTCTCGGCCTTCGTGTCCGTGACCCAGCCCGTGGATGTGACGGTCTGTGCGACCGCCGGGCACGGAGAGCCGGGCTTCGACAACCTCGAGCCCTTCGGCGGCTACGCGCACCTGGCCGACCTGCTCGAAGACGCGGGACTCTCGCGTCGGGTGGCCGATCTCGATGACGCAGACGGCCTGGACGGCTGCACGGTGGTGCTCGTCGCGGGCCCCTCCGGTGCGCTCCCGCAGGGCCACGTCGAGGCGCTGCGGCGCTACGTCGAAGGGGGCGGGAAGCTGCTCGTGCTCGCCGGAGCCGTGGTGCGGGCCGGCGCGTCGGGGCTGGCCTCGCACGGCCTGGAGCCCCTGCTGCGTCGCTTCGGCATCGTGACCGGGGAGCGCCTCGTGGTCGACGCGGAGCACCCCATGCCCGGCGCCACGCCGCTGCTCGCGTTCACGATCGCCGAGGGGTGGAGTACGCACCCGGCCGTCCGCGCGCTCGTCTCGGAGGCGGTGAGCTTCGTCTTCGTGCGCGAGATCGCGCTCGGGCCGGCCGAGGACGGCTCGGTCCCCGACGCGCTCATCTCCAGCCCCGAGAGCGCCTGGGCCGAGGCCGACATCGCAGGCGTGCGCACCGGAGAGCCTCCGGCCTTCGACCCCGATGACGACGCACGCGGTCCGATCGTGCTCGCCGCGGCGGGAACCCTGGGCAACGCGCGTGCGGTCGTCATCGGCTCGGATCAGTTCGCGCTCAACGCCTACCTGCGCGAGGACGTCGTCTTCGATCGCGGACGGGATCTGATCCTCAACGCGGTCGGGTGGCTGACCTCGGAGGACACGCTGCTGGGCATTCGTCCGCGGGAGCGCACCGCGGTCAAGCTGGTGCTGCTGCCCGAGCAGCTGCAGCGGATGATCTGGATCTGCATCTTCGGGCTGCCGGGCTTCGGCATCGCCTTGGCGCTGTGGGTGCTGTGGAGGCGACGCGCATGAAGCTGCGCAAGACCACGCTGCTGTGGCTCGTCGCGGCCGCGGGTACGGTGGCCGCGGTGCACCTGGGCGAGGCCCCGGGCGAGGGCCCCGGTGGCTTCGTCAGCACGCGCTCGTCGGCCCGTCGGGTGTTCCCGACCCTGGCCGACGTGACGATGGAGACCGCCACGATCACGCTCCGACTCGCCGAGGGGACCAGCGTCGCGTTCGAGCCCAGCGCCGATGGGCACGCACTCGCGGTCGACGGCATCGTCGTGGGTCCGGCGGACCCGCGCGCGGTCGAGGGCTTGTGGGCGTCGCTGCGCATGGCGACGACGGTGCGTGCGGTCTCGGGCGGGCCCGGTGTCGGGGCGGGCAGCCTCGGCAGCATCACCGTGGCGTTCGGGGGTGAAACGGCGACCGTGCGCGTGGGCGGGCGGACGCCGGACGACGCCGGTCGCTACGGGCAGATCGACAATCCGGCGTTCGACCCCGATGGACCGCAGTCTCAGACCTGGGTGCTCGAGTCCGAGATGGCCGAGATCCTCGAGCAAGCGCCGCGCGCATGGTTGGCCCGGCGCGCGCTGCTGGTCGATCCGGGGCAAGTGCTCGCCGTGACGCTGCCCGGCGCGACCCTGCGCCGCGGGGAGGATGGCCACTGGCGGTCGGAGGTCGGGGGTGTGTCCGCGCTGCTGTCCACTGACGCGGTCGAGGCCCGACTGGGGCGGCTCGTGAGCGCGCGCCTCTCCCCGCTGCTGCCCGAGGGCCCCCCGCGCGCACCCCAGCCGTGGATTGGGCTGGAGGCCACGGGGGCGCGCAGCTGGTCGCTCGCGCTCGCCGGACCCTGCCCCGACGGAAGCGCCCGCACGGTCCTGGTCCGCGGTGAGGGCTGGCCCGGCTGCATCGACGCTGCGCTCGCACGGGCCTGGCCGCTGCCGGGCCAAGACCAGGACCACGGACCAGGACCAGGACCAGGACCAGGACCAGGGCACCCTCCTGGAGCCCCGGCTGTCGCCCCACGGCTACGGTGACCTGCTGCGGATCGAGCAGCGCTCGCCCACCGCGCTGGCGCTGGCACCCAACGTCGGCGACTGGCGGCTGAGCACGCCCCAGGGCGAGCGCACCGTCGATGGCCCGCAGGTGTTCGCGTGGTACGCCACGATCATGGATGCCGAGGTCGAGCTCGCGCCATCGGGGACCCTCGCGCCCACGTGGGCGGTGGAGCTGGAGCTGACGACCCAGAGCACCCAGCGGCTGCGGCTGCGCTGTGGACCGGAGGGCGCCGAGCGGATCTGTCAGCGCGACGAGGGTCCGTTGCTGCGGCTGCGGACCACCGGGCTCGCGCTCGCGGTCGACGACGCGACCTTCGTCGATCGCGACCTGCTCACGTTCGGGGTCGACGACGTCCGTAGCCTCGAGATCCTGACGGCCGACGGCCCCCGACAGAGCGTTCACTTCGATCTCGGGATCTGGCGCCTCGACGCGCCCGAGCATCCCGAGGGCGACGCGGCGCTCAGCGACGTGCTGCTCGAAGAGGTGCTCGCCGCGGCCGGTGCGCTGCGGGTGCTCAGCTGGGTCCCCCGGCCCGCCGAGGAGCCGACCCGGTCGCTGCGGATCGAGCAGACCCCCACGGTGGGGGACGAGGCGGTCGTCGTGCTGGAGCTGTGGCCCGATCCCGTGGACCCCGCGTCGTGCATCGCGGCGGTCGGCGAGCAGGCCGGCCGACTTCCCGAACGCGCTTGCATGCGCCTGCGCCAGGACCTGCTGCACACCGACCCGGTCCAGTTCTGGCTCGACACCGCCCGCAGCATCGAGGTGACGACCGATGGGCACACGACCCGCTTCGAGCGGACGCGGGAGGGCCTGGTCGGGGAGGGGCCACATGCTCAGGACGACTTCGGCGTCCTGCAGACGCTGGCAGCGCAGCGCACGACCGGTCTCGAGCTGGTCTCGGAACCGCCCCCACAGGGCGTGGAGCTGCGGGTGTTGCCCAAGAGCGGAGCGCGCGTGGACGCGGTGATCTCGGCCCGTGCCCTGTGGCTGCGGGGTCTGCCGTGGCGGTACCGACTCGCCCGCTGAAGCCGCCGTCTGCAGGTGACTCGATCGCCGGACGAAGAAAAACCGCGCCTCGTCCGAAGACGAGCGCGCGGCTCGGGGGGCGGCGGGATCAGCCGCCCTTCTTCTTGTCGAGCGCCGCCTTGGCCTTGGCGGCCAGCTCGGCGTTCTCCTCGTCCATGCGCTGGACCTCCAGCGGGTGCCAGGGCGAGCCGGGCGGGTAGACCCATTGGTCCATCTCCGCCCCGGACTCCGGGTCGTGGGGCTTGTAGGCCACGAACTCGAGCAGGCCGCTGTCGAACGCGAAGCCCGTGTCGCTGAAGCGCTTGAACTTGCCCTTGAAGGTGTACTGCTTGCCCTTCTCGAAGATGACGTCGGGCTGGTCCTTCCAGCGCTTGGCGTCCCACTCGGGGATGCTGAAGCGGTAGTTGACGACCATCATCGCCCGCTTCTTGCCCAGCTGGTCGGGCTTGTCGGTGATCCAGATGTGCGGCTGCTTGGGCGGCGGGCAGATTTCGCCTTCCGGACACTCGGGCGCGACGTAGATCTCCTGGACATAGCCCTTGACCAGAACCTCGGTGCCCGCGTCCCCCTTCTTCACGTTCTCGTCGATGTCGGTCCGCAGGCCGTAGATCGACCAAGAGCCGTCGGCGTACTGCTCGTCGACCTTGCCCTCGTCGAAGTCGGGTGGGGGCGGGAGCTCCACCTTGATCTTCGGGCCTTGCGGCGCTTTCGTCTCGTCGTCGGTGTCGACTTCGGCTTCGGCTTCTTCGGTCTCGCAGCCGGTGGGCGCGACGAGGAGCAGCGGGAGCGCGAGGACGCTGACTCGGGAGCCGACGCGGAAGAAGGCGGAGAGGAAGGATGCTCGGGCGGTGGACATGCGGCTGTGGGCCTGAAGAAGGGAAAACGGACCGCTTGGCGGTCTAGGTTGAACCGACCAGGTTCGTATCATGCGCGCTTGCCGTCGATCAAGCGAACGCGGCCGCCTGGGCCCTCGCCTCGCCGGGTGCGGACCGCGTCGCGGCGGGCCGCGGCGCCTGCTACAACGCGCACTGGATGGCCGATCCCTTCACGCTCGCGCCCTGGCGCGCCCGTTTCGCGTCAGTGGCGCTGTCCCTCGCCGGGTTCATCGGGTTCATCGGGTGCGTCGGGGCGGGATGCGGCGCCGGCGGGGGCTCGGAGGCCGACACCGACCCGGCGGGGGCCCAGGAAGCCGCCGAGGCCATGCTGGCGCGGGAGCGGGCGCGGGTCGGGGAGGCGGCGCGCTCGGCCGAGCACACCCTCGTCATCGGCATGCGGACGATCCCCCGGACCTTCGACCCGCTGGTGGGGGCGGAGCCGTGGGGCCGCAGGGTGATGGAGGATCTCCTCTTCGAGGGGTTGACGCGGCGCACGCTCGCCGCGGCGCCGTTTGCCGAGCCCGGGCTGGCGGACGCCTGCGTCGTCGATCCGCCCTCGGGCCCGGTCCGAGACGTCTACTGTCACCTGCCCCCCGAAGCCACGTTCCATGACGGCACGGCCGTCGAGGTCGAAGACGTGGTGTTCAGCCTCGAGCACTGGCTCGACCCTCGCCGGGCCGCGCTGCGGATTCAGTACGGGCTGGACGAGCTGCGAGCGGTGGAGGTCGTCGATCGCCCGTTTGGTGCCCCCGAGCTGCGGGACGCCGGCCGCTGGATCCGGATCGGCTTCGATCGGCCCGAGCCGCTCGCGCTGGAGCTGGTCTCCGCGATGAAGATCGTGCCGCGCAAGCAGCGGCGGGGCCGCGGTCGGGGGTTCGGCGCCGAACCCGTGGGCACCGGACCGATGAAGCTCGTCGCGATCGAGGAGGACCGGGTCGTGTTCGAGCGCATCGAGCCTGCGACCGGCCCCGATGCGGTCCAACGCATCGTGCTGCGGGAGATCCCCGATGGGGCCGCGGGGCTCACCCAGCTGCGCCGGGGGGATCTCCACCTGCTGGCGTCGGTCTCGCCTTCGCACGTCCCCGATGAGCTCGCCAAGCCGGGCATGGCGCCCCGGTTCTCCGCGTGGCTGCTCACGCCTCCCCACTTCGACGTGGTGCTCTACAACCTGCGCAACGGCGCGCAGGCGGGGCCGCGGATGCGAGAGGCGCTCGATCGCGGGATCCCGCGCGGCCTGTTGATGCAGGCGGTCGGGATGCCGCCGGCCCCGATGCGGACCGTGGTCGACCTGCAGGATCCGACCCCGCTGGACCTCGCGGCCCTCGGCGCCGCCGGGGTCTCGGTCGCCTGGGGCATGGCGGGCCTCCCCGAACAACCGGTCGTCGACGACGAGGCCGAGGCAGCCCTCGCGGCCTCCATCCTCGATTCCCTCGACTGGACGCTCGAACGCGGCGTGCGTCGGCGCGCCACGGGCAACCTCCGGCTGGTGCTCATGTGGGACGGGGAGGGGAGCCAGGCCCGCGCCCTCGCGAAGATGCTCAAGGAATCCTGGCGCGCGCTGGGGGTTCAGGTGCCGTACGCGACCGCCGGCTGGTCGTACCTGTCGGGGCTGATGCGCCAGGGCGAGTTCGACATGGCGTTGGTCCAGTTGGTCACCCACTCCGACCACGACCTGTACCCGCTGCTGCACAGCCGAGGCTCCAACAACGTCACCGGCGTGGCCGATGCGGCGCTCGATGGCGCTCTGGAGGCCTACCGGGCCGCCAAGAGCCGAGACGAGCGGGCGGTCGCCAAGGCGTCGATTGCCCGCCGGCTCGAGGAGCTGCTCCCGATCAGCCTGCTTCACGCCCCGACCGAGGTGATGGTCGTGAGCAACCGCGTGGGCGCGCTGCGGTTCGTCGATGACAAGCCGATGCTCTCGGAGCTGCGGCTGGGGCCGGAGCGGTCGTGGCTCTCGGGAAATTTGTGATCTCGTCGGTTTCTTGCCGCCGTCGGTCCACCTACGGCAGGTTGGGGGAGCGAAACCCACAACCGCCCACGGAGATACGAGATGCACATTTGGATCATGTTGGTCAGCCTTCTGAACACCCCCGCAAGCTTCGGCCAAGAGCCGGGTCTGTCCCTCGATGACAGCCCCTCGCCGGCGATGCGCTATCGCGGCATCGACACGCTGCTCGCGAAGTTCGACGCGGAAGCCCAGGACTAGCTGCGTCAGAAGCGATAGCCGATACCCGCGGACCCCGAGAGGTACGTCGAGAACGTCGCGACCGGGGCGAGCGTGTCCGGGCCGCTGCGGCCCTCGAACAGGGCCCCCCTGCTGCGGGTGTTCGCACGCGGGGTGACCACCGCGTAGGTGCGGAACGAGAGGATGAACGCGATGCGGTTCACCAGGAACTCGGCCTCGGCACCCACGCGGACCGTGAAGGCGCCGAAGGCCTGGCTGCCGCGCTGCCCCGAGTCGAGATCGTAGCGCACGCGATGGAAGAGGCCGCCGACGCCGCTGCTGAGCGCGAACTGGCTGACCTTGCCTCGGCCCAGGTAGAGCAGGGCGCCGATGTCGGCGAGGACCTGGTCGGACGAGACGGCCGTACCGTCGTTCTCGGAGCGCAGACGCAGCGATCCGGTGCGCACGCTCGCGTCGAAGCCGATGAAGGAGAGCGGGCGGTAGCGCAGGAACGCGCCCAGGCCTCCCAGCGCCGTCGACCGCCCCACGAACCGGGGGTCGATGTAGATCGCGCGGGTGCGAAGCGGTGGGGTGGTGAGGATCGTTCCCTCGACGCCGAGCGTGAATGCGCGGCCGTCCGGGGGCCCGGCGAGCACGCCCTGGTCGTCCTCATCGTCCGCAGCCTTCCCTTTGGGTGCCTTGGCGTCGGGTGCCTTGGCGTCCCGCTGGGCCGCAGCGGCGGGCTCCGCAGGCGGCGCGGCGCGGGTTGGCGCGGGGCGCAGCAGCGCCGCGGCGATCGCGAGGGCGGGGCCGGCGATGCGGGACATCGTGCGAGCGGCGCACATTCGCGCTGAGCATACCAGGCAGCCGGGTCTTGCGGCGGGTCGGCCCAGGGCGGTATGCGGGGGGGTGTCCGTCGTCAGCATGACCGGCTATGGCGCGGCCTCCCGAGCGTGGACGCCCCAAGGGCAGGGCCGCGTGCGCCTCGACGTCGAGGCCCGGTCGGTCAACGGCCGCTTCTTGGAGGTGAAGCTCCGTCAGCCGTTTGGACCCCAGCTCGAAGCGCGGCTGCGGGCCGCGGTCGAGCTGCACGTCGGTCGTGGTCGCGTCGACGTTTCGATTCACGTGCGACGCGACGCGGCCTCGACCCAGGACGAGGATGATCCGCTTCGCGGGCTCGGGCTGGAGGCCACCAAGGTCGCCGTCGTCGTCGCCGCGGCGACCGAGGCCCAGAGGATCGCCGCCGAGGCGGGCTTCGAAGTGTCCGCCCCGACATCCCTGGAACTGTTGCGGTTTTGCGGTGCGGTCAAGCTCGGCGATCGGCCCGACGAAGCACCCCAGACCCCGCCGTTCCTCGATGCGCTGGTGTCCGAGGCGATGGGGGCCCTGGCCGAGTTTCGTCACCGCGAAGGGCAGGCGCTGGAGTCGACGCTTCGCGACCTGGTCGAGCAGCTCACCGGCAGCGTCCGGACCCTGACCCTGTTGCTGCCGCCGGAGGCCGAACGCATCGAGGCGCGGGTCGCCGCGCGGCTCGGAGAGCTCACCGCTCGGGCGGGGGCCCCGCAGCTCGACGCCAGCCGCGTCGCGCAGGAGGTGGCCGTGGTGCTCGCCCGGGGCGACGTCGCCGAGGAGCTCGCCCGCATCGACTCTCACCTTGAGCAGATGCGCAGCCACCTGGGCGCGCCCGCAGCGGCAGGCCAGGGCAAGACGCTCGACTTCTTGACTCAAGAGTTGCATCGCGAGTTCACCACGATGGGGAGTAAGCTCACCTCTCACGAGGGGAGTCGCATCGTGATCGAGGCCAAGGCGATCATCGAGCGGATTCGAGAGCAGGTTCAAAATGTCGAGTGACCCCGGACGCGGACTCCTTCTGGTCGTGTCGTCGCCCTCGGGTGCCGGCAAGACGACCCTGTGCAACCGCCTGCGCGAGGAGTTTCCACGGCTGGAGTTCTCGGTCTCGCACACCACCCGTCCTCCGCGTCCGGGCGAGGTCGATGGCGTCGACTACTTCTTCACGTCCAAGGACGAGTTCCAGGAGATGGTCGCCCGCGACGAGTTCGCCGAGTACGCGATGGTGCACGGCAACATGTACGGGACGTCCTCCGCCCGAGTCCGCGAGAGCATCGACAACGGCCGGGACCTCCTGTTCGACATCGACTACCAGGGGGGGCGCGAACTTCGGAAGAAGTTCCGCGACGACCTCGTGTCGGTGTTCATCTTGCCCCCGAGCATTCGGGAGCTCGAGCGACGGCTGCGATCGCGCAACACCGACTCCGACGAGGTCATCGCGCGTCGGGTGCGTGTCGCTCGTGAGGAACTCAAGCACTATGCTGAGTACGACTTCTTGATCATGAACGACGACATCACGCGGGCCTACGATGCCCTGCGGTCGGTCTACCTGGCCCACCTGCACGCGCGCTCCCGCCTGTCGGCCCTCGCCGATGCCGTGATCAGCGGGCAGGAGTCCCTGCTTTGACCGCAGTCTCTGGCGACCGTGGACGCGGCGCGGGCCCCTCGGGGGCGGCGCGGGTGTCCGGTGACTCGGGACCGTATCCCGTCGCATCGTCGATCGCGCCGCTGGGACCGCCGCCGGTCGAGCTGACCGAGCCCGACCTCGACGGGGGCGAGGCGATCGCCCGCATCGTCGCGGCCTATCGGGAGCACCACCCCCGCTGCGAGGGCGCGGTCTTGGACACCGATGTCGGGATGCTCGAGCGCGCCTTCGCGGCCGCTGCCAAGGCCCACGCGCAGCAGCGTCGCAAGAGCGGCGAGCCCTACTTCGTGCACCCCGCCCGGGTGGCCACCTCCCTCGCGCAGCTCGGACTCGACGCGGTCAGCATCGCCGCAGGCCTGCTGCACGACGCGGTCGAGGACTCGGAGCTGACGGTGTTCGACGTGCACGAAGCGTTCGGACGCGAGGTGGCGAGCATCGTCGATGGCGTCACCAAGCTGGGCAAGGTGCCCTACCTGTCTCGGCAGGAGCAGCAGGCCGAGAGCTTCCGCAAGATGCTGCTGGCGATGTCAGAAGACATCCGGGTCCTGCTGGTCAAGCTGATCGACCGGCTCGACAACATGCGCACGCTGGGCCACATGCCCGCGGAAAAGCAGCACCGAATCAGCACCGAGACGATGCAGATCTACGCGCCCCTCTCGGGCCGATTGGGCATCGAGTGGGTCCGCCGTGAGCTGCAGGATCTGAGCTTCTCGTACCTCGAGCCCACCGCGTACGCGACCATTCGCGAGCAGGTCTACCAGTTCCTCGCCGGCCATCCGCACGTGGTCGAGGACGGAATCGAGCGGCTCGAAGCCGTCTTCGCCCCCGACCGCGCGCCGACGACCGGCCCCGATGACCCGCTCGAGCCGGCGTCACCGTGGCGCGCCGACGTCTTCGGGGCGGTCCAGGTCCGCGCCACGCTTCGGCCGATGTTTCGGCTGCAGCGCCGCATGTCCGGGGGCGGCCGCAAGCCGTCCCAGCTCTCCGACGTGTCCACCTTTCAAGTGGTCGTCCGCGATCGGGAGGCGTGCTATGCGGCGCTGGGCCAGCTGCACGCGGCCCTGCAGCCGGTCCCGGGCCGGTTTCGCGACTACATCGCGCTGCCGCGGCCCAACCGCTATCAGGCACTTCACACCTCGGTGATCGATCGCGAAGGCAGCCGCCTCGAGGTCCAGGTCCGCTCCATGGGCATGGACGCGGTCGCCGAGCGCGGGATCGTGGCCCACTGGGGCGACGGTCCCACCGACGGCCGCCGACTGGCGTGGCTGGGGCAGCTGATGGACTGGCAAAAGCAGGTCGACGACCCGCACGAGTTCATCGAGGCGGTCAAGGCGGACCTCTATGCCGACGAGGTCTACGTGTTCTCGCCCAAGGGCGACATCTTCACGTTCCCCAAGGGCGGCACGCCGATCGACTTTGCGTTTGCGATCCACACCGACGTGGGGATGCAGTGCTCGGGGGCCAGAGTCAACGGCCACCTCGTCCCGCTGCGGTACCGCTTGCGTCAGGGCGACACGGTCGAGATCCTCACCAACCCCGATGCGGCGCCGCGCGAGGAGTGGCTCAAGATGTGCGTGAGCTCGCGAGCCCGCGCGCGCATCAAGCAGGTGCTGCGGCAGCGCGAGCGGGAGCGCCTGCGATCGCTGGGTCGCAGCCTGGTCGAGCAGGAGGTCGCATCGCGGGGCGGAGAGGTCGCGCTGCTGAGCGATGAGGCCGCGGTGGGTGAGCATGCCGAGAGCCTTGGTCTCAGCCCCGATGTGGGCGCGAGCGGCATCCTCGAGGCGGTGGGGGCGGGGCAGATCGCCGCGACGGCGGTCGCCGATCGCCTGTGCCAGGACTCGACCGGCGGCAGCCTGCTCGGGCGGGTGATGCGCCGCGTACGCGGACCCCAGCGCCACCCGGGCCGTCGCAGCGGCGAGGTCAGCGACGGTCGAGGCTCCGAAGCCTCGATGCCGATCGTGCTCAAGAAGGACATCGTCGAGGGATCGGACGCGCTGGTGCAGCTCGCGCCGTGCTGCTCACCCGTTCCCGGGGATCCTCTCCTGGGGTTCTTCGAACCCGGACGCGGCGTGACCGCGCATGTTCAAGGGTGCCCCGATGCGCTCGAGCAGCTCAGCGCCCGTCGGGTGCACCTGGCGTGGGCACCCGACATCGAAATCTCATGTCCGGTAACGGTTGAGGTTCGGACGGGCAACACCGTAGGATTGCTCGCGGAAATGAGCCGGGTCTTCTCGCACTACGGCGTCAACATCAAGCAGGCGAACTGCCGGGCGTATGGGGATGGCGAGCGCGCGATCAACACATTTCACGCCTCGGTTTCGTCGCTCGAGCAGCTGCAGTCGCTGCTGACCGCGCTTCGCGCCACCGAGGGCGTGCTCGCGGTGCAGCGGGTCTTCACGCCCGGTATTGGCCCGTATGCCAGGCCTTGACACGGCGCGGAGCCGCGGCTAAAAGCCAGCGCTCCGCCATGGCATCGTTCACGCAAGTCTCGAAACGCAAGCGCGCCAACCGTCAGCGTAAGGCCGGCCGTGCCCGCAAGACCAAGATGGCCCAGCACAGCACCCTCTCGTACGAGGCGCTGTTCGCGGGCTGCGGTGAGCCGGGCGAGCCCGCGCCGAAAGCTCAGAGCAAGGCACAAGGCGCCCAAGGGTAGTCTGGGCCTCGCCCCGCTCCGCCCCGCTGCGGTCGGTCGGCCCCATCAGCCATCAGCCATCAGCCCGACCAGGGTGATTCGAGCGTCGAAGAGGCGGATGAGCGAGCGTGGTCTCGTTCTCCGCCTTTCTTCGTGGCGTGGCGTCAAGTGGCGTGACGTGGCCCGGGGTGGGGTCGAGCGTGCGGACCTGAAAGTTCGGCCAGCATTTGTAGGCCTGAACACCACGACTTCTTGATCGAATCCACCGCGGCGCCGTACGCTCTCAGACGCCCCTGGCTCTGCCGCGGGCCGGAGCAACTCGATGAGTCAATCTCAGCTTTCGCCCGGGACTGTGGTGGACGGCGCGTACACGGTCGACGCGGCCGTGCACTCCCGTGCTGGTGCAACGACCTACTGCGCGACCGATGCCCAAGGCGGGTCCGTGTGGGTGACCGTCTTCGACGGATCTTGCTTTGCGTCGGGGCTCGCGCTCGAGCGCAGCTTGCGAGAGCTGCGGCAGCTCAAGAACGTCGTGTCGCCGCGCGTCCTTGCGGTGATGGCCGCGGGCAAGCACGGAGACGGCGTCTTCGAGGTCACGCGGCCTGGCCCCGGACAGACCTTGGCCGAACACCTCGGCCAAGGCCCGCTCTCGCTGCCTGAGGCCGCAGGCCTCGCGGTACAGGTTGGCGAGGCGCTCCTGGAGGCGCAGCGCGTCGGGGTGATTCACCGCAACCTCGGAGCGGACGTGGTGTTCCCCAGTCCCGATGGGGTCCAAGTGGGCGGCTTCGCAGTCGGCGAGCCCCAGGAGCGCGGCGCGGGACCGCTGCTGACCATCGCGCCCGAGCAGGTCCAGGGAAAGGTCGTCGACCAGCGCACGCTCATCTACAACGTCGCGGCGCTTGATGCACTGGATGCTCAGCGGCGAGCCGCTGTTCACGGGCGCGCCCTCGGACATCCTCGCTGCGCACGAGAACCGGCTCCCCTCGGAGTCGATCGACGCCAAGCTTCGGCGCGCGCTGGGGAAGGACCCCCGGATGCGCCCGATGATGCTCAAGCAGTTCCTGCAGGACATCGCGCAGATGGGTGGCGTGGAGCCTCCCAAGCTGGCCGCGCGCGTCTCGGCGCCCATGATCGGCGTCGGTGGACCCAAGGCGCCACCGATCGCCGCGCCCAAGCCACCGGACGCCGCGGTGTCCAGACCCAGCAGCCGCGGATGGACCATGTTCATGAAGGCGCAGGACGATGAGGCCGAGGCCAAGCCCGCCGAGCCGGCGCCGCCGCCGAGCAAGCCGAGCACCCGCGGGTGGACGATGTTCATGAAGGCGCAGGACGACGACGCGGCGCCTGCCGAGACACCCTCGCCCGCGGCCGAACCCGCGGCGTCTCCGGCCCAGCCGCAGCCCGCCGAGCCCGAAGCCGCCCCCGAGGGCGCGCCGTCGACCCGCGGGTGGACGATGTTCATGAAGCCCGACGAGGCAGGGGGCGACGGCGCAAACGCGGGGGCAGATCCGGGAGAGGACGCGGACGCCTCGCCACCGGCGGACGAAGGCACCCCATCGACTCGGGGATGGACGATGTTCACCAAGGACGAGGAGGCTCCGGACGAGGACGAGGCGGCGCGCGGCGACGCTGACGACGGCGGCGCCGCGGCTGCGCAGCCCGTGCCGCCCGAGACGTCACCATCGACCCGGGGGTGGACCATGTTCACCAAGGACGAGGAGGGCGACGAAGGATCGGACGAAGCGGATGAAGCGGCTGAGGGCGGCCGGTTCCGACGCGGCACCTGCAGCGGTGGCACCGACCCCCCAAGATCCGGCCGCCGCTGCCCCGAGTTCCCGCGGATGGACCATGTTCATGGAGCCCGGGGCGAAGCCGGATGAAGGCGGTCGGGACGCTGGAGCGCCGGTCGCCGACCCCGATCACGAGGCCGAGGCAGACGACGCCGAAGCGGAGCCGCCCAAGAAGCGCGGGTGGACCATGTTCATGAACGCGCCGCTCGAGGACCTGCCGCAGACCGAGGCCGGCGCACCCGCAGCCGAGCAAGCGCCGTCGGGGAGCGTCGAGGCGGCCGACAAGCAGGGCTGGACCGTATTCGGTGCACCCGCGCCCGAGCGCGCGGGCTCGGCCGAGGCTGCGGCATCCGCCGCGCCCGTGGCCGAAGAGCCGGACCCCGCCTCCGGCCCGAGCGCATCCTCCCGCGGCCAGACCGTCATGGTCACCCGTCCCTCACCGGTGCCGTCACCGGGAGCACCCGATGAGGGCGCGCCGGATGCCGAGCTGGCGGGGGCGAAGACTCTGGTCAACACCTCCGAGCCGGTGGGCACGCCCGTCGTGCGCGGCAAGACCATCATCACCGGGGCCGCACCAGCCGGTGAGAAGCCGGACACGATGTACTTCAAGAAGGGGCAGGTCGAGCCCGAGGGCGGCGTGTCGCCGCGAGCGCCAACCGTCCGGGACGTCCCGTCCCCGGCGCGTCCGGCCGAGGAGCGTGATGCTCGCCCCAAGCCCGGCTCCGGCGTGCCTGCGGTTCCCGAGCCCTCGTCGCTGGAGCCGGCCAAGAGCTCCAACGTCGTGCTCTACGCGATCGCCGGGGCGGTCGCGGTCGCGGCGGCCGTTGGGGCGTACTTCGCCTTCGGCTGAGCCCGACGTCTTTTTTGGCCGCAGCGGGCCGGTGTCGCAGACTCGCGCTGTGATGTTCCGGTCCGTTGTCGCTCGCCCCTGGGGCGTGGGTTGCGTGGTGTTGGGACTGCTCGGCGGGTGCGCGTCGCCCTCCGCGACGGCGGCCCAGCCCGAGGCCCCAGGCCCGTCCTCCGCGGCCGCGAGCCCGGCGGTGGCCGGTCAGCCCGATGCCCCGCTCTCCGAGGGCGCCTCGCAGGGCGGGACGCGTGACGCCCGGCCGCCCGCCACGATCTACCGCTCCGAGATCGACCACGCGCTCGCTCGGGGTCCGGGCTACCTGCTGTACGAGTTGGGCCCCGAGCCCTTCCGCGCCTCGGGTCGCTTCGTCGGTTGGGAGATCACGCGGGTCTTCCCCGAGGAGCCAGGGCTCTGCGCGCCTGGGTGCGATCTCCAGGTCGGTGACGTGATCCTCTCCGTCAACGGGGACCGGCTCGAGACGCCGCAAGCCCTCAGCAACATGATCGACGCGCTGCCCTCGATGGACACGCTGGTGATCAAGAGCCTTCGCGACCAGCGGCGCCGCGTGGCAAGCTACGCGCTTCGCGACGGCTGAGTCACAGCCCGAGGGCGTCGCAGTGCCGCAGCAGCGTCGCGGTCACCGCTTCGATCGGCGCGCTGCCGTCCAGGGGCACCACGCCGGGCAGCTGGCGCTCTAAGGCCGCATCGTAGGCCGCAGCGACGCGGCGCTGGATCGGCGCCGTCTCGAAGATCTCCCGGTCGTGCTCGGCCGTCCGAGCGTGGACCCGGCGCGTGCCTTCCTCGGCGCTGACCCGCAGCAGGAAGGTCGCGTCGGGCCACGGTGCTCGTGCGTTGATCGTCTCGACCCACGCCGCGTCGCACTGCAGCGACTGGTACACCCACGAGCTGAGCACATAGCGATCGCAGACGACGACCTCTCCCCGCTGCAGGGCCGGTTCGATCTCCGCGGCCACGTGGTCGAGGCGGTCCGCGGCGAAGAGGAGCGCGAGCAGGTGCGGATCAGCGGGGTGGTCTTTACGTCCCAGCAACGCGCGCGCCTGGGTACCCAGGGATCCGGTGGAGGGTTCGAACGTTGCGTGGACGGTGTGTCCACGAGCCCGCAACGCCTGGGACAGCGCCGTCGCTTGGGTCGACGTGCCGCTTCCATCGAGCCCCTCGAGCGCCACGAACGTGCCCTTCGCCATGGTGTGGGAGGGTACCAGCCGGTGGTCGAGCGCAGGACTCGCGCCCACCGGGCGGGAGGCGCGCGGCCGGGCTCGTCCCATTGCAAGCCACCGCCGGGCACCGCATGCTGCGGCGGACCCTTCCGGCCTCACCATGGCACCCGACGACAGACCCCGGCCCACAGGCAGCAGCCACTCCGTGTTCGAGTTCTCCGGCGAAGCCGCAGGACCCGGGTCCGAGGGCCCTTCGTTCTCCGGCTCCGAGGAGAGTGGCTCGTTCGTGGGCGGGTCGTTCGACCTCGGGGCCGACGAGGGGCATCACCACTCCAACCTCAGCGGAGGTGGGGGCAAGTGGATCGCCATGTTCGCCGTCGTGCTGCTCGCCTGCGGGGGCGCAGTGTGGGCCATGATCGGTGGGGGCGCGGCCGCGGCCGATCCCGTGGCTGGCGCGCAGCCGGAGCCGCCGGAGCCCGACAGCGCGAGCGTCCCCGGCGAGGCGCCCGACCCGGAGCAGGACGCGGCGGTCGGCGTACCGCCACAGACGCCGGCGGACCCCGAGGTCCCCGCAAAGGCCGAGGTCCCCGCGGAGGCGCCGACGCCCGCGAAGCCCGAGGCACCAACGCCCGCGAAGCCCGAGCCGCAAGCGGCGCCCGCGAAGCCGGAGCCTGAAGCGGCGCCCGAGCCCCCCGCGAAGAAGAAGGCGCCGGCTCCAGCGAAGAAGAAGGCGCCCGCTCCGGCGAAGAAGAAGACGATCAAGTCGAGCAAGCCGCCGCGTGATCCGCTCAAGGGCTTGCCCGCGCCCCCGACCTGACCGTTCCCCGATCGGTCCTGGTCGCTACAGACGCAGGCGTCGTCGCAGAGGTCCCCCGAGCATCCCGCACGCGAGCAGGACCGCGGTGACCAGGCCCGCACCCGCCCACAGCCGTGGTCGGGAGACGGACGGGACGTCGAACGCTGGCGCGGCGGCCAGCTGTGCCCGGCTCTCGCGCAGGGCAGCGTCGTCCGAGACCTCGATCGCCCGGTCCAGCAGCATGAGGCGACCGGTTCGCGGCAGCCCCTCCAGCGACGCCTCCACGACCAGCGCCTCGGTGTGCAGCGCCGTCGCGCGAGCCGGGTCGCCGCTGCGGACGAGCATCGAGGCTTTGCGAAAGAGCGCCGCAGCTCGGCTGGGTTCATCGTCGCGCAGATCCGAGGCGTAGGCGGCGAAGAAGGTCGCGACTGGGACGGGCTCGGCGAGCTCGCCTTGGGCGATGAGGCGATCGAGCGACGCTGCCGCTGCCTCCCGGTCCGCGTTGGCGAGCGCGGCGTCGACTTGGGCGCGCTGCGTCTGGATGCGGCGCGACTCGAGCCAGCCGAAGTAGGCCTTTGCGTGCCGCGCAGGCTGTTCCTCGCAGTGCGTGTCGACCTTGCCACGCTCGTCGACCACCTCGCACGGCTCCTCGCGCAGCGTGGGGGCCTCGGCGTCCAGTCGCTCCTCCAGGGCGAGCCGGGCGCGGTCGCGGTAGTTGAGGTAGGCGAGGGCCTTCCCCGTCCCGCCGCCGAGCAGCCGGACGGTGCGGCCGGCGGACTTGGGCGCCGGACCGGACACGTAGGCGTCGAAGGCTTCGCGGGCGGCGGCGCGCACG
Organism: uncultured bacterium; assembly: GCA_963761755.1. GTDB lineage: Bacteria > Myxococcota_A > Polyangia > Nannocystales > Nannocystaceae > CAJXVA01. Next base: position 179,475 of record CAVXIC010000007.1, on the reverse strand, counting down.
GCCACCGAGCGGTCATCGGCATGGGCCAGCAGAACCGCGGCGCCCTCGGGCGGACGCCGCGTGCCGTAGGCCTCCAAGACTCGAGCGAGCAGGCGGGGGGACGAGCGAACGGCTTCGGTGGCCCGCGCGGGGTGGAGCCGGTCCATCTTGTCCAAAACGAGCTCGGCGAACTCCGCCCGCTTGACCTCGGGCTTGTCGCGGTCGCGCGCGCGCTTGGACGGGCTCAGCGACGCGCGCACGAGGGCTGGGATCCCCCGGTCGCCGACACCCACCAGCGCCCGGCCCACTTCGTCTCGGAACGTGCCCCGGTGCAGGTACGCAGCGTCGAGCAGCGCGTCGACCACCGCATCGGACTGGGCCGGGTCCTTCGCGCCGATCGAGGCGGCCGCGCGCATGAGCGAGGTCTCCAGCACGCAGTCCCGATAGACCGGCAACAGCCCCGGCGAGACCTTGCTGCGGGGCAGGGCGAGCAAGTCCTCGAACCAATCGGTGCTGAGCTTGACGTCGTGACCGTGCGCCTTCTTCCACGCGCGTGCGAAGTAGCCGTACTTGTTCGGGACGTCGCCTCCGATGGCGCCGAGCAAGGAGCGGTAGTCGCCCTTGGGTGCGGTGCGCTCGGCGAGCAGGCGCTCGCGCAGCTGCGGCCAAAGGCGCGCCGGTGTGGCCGCGAGACGACGCGCGGGGCCGGCGAGTTCGTCCAGCGGGCCCTTGCGGACCGCCTGCACGAGCTCATCGAACTCCGCGGCGGTCCAGGGGGGATGGGTCGTCACCGTGTCGATGACGACCGGCGCCTGCGGTGCTGTGGCCCGCAGCTCGCCGACGACCGCCGAGAGCACCTCGAGCGCTGCCTCGCGCGCGAGCTGGGGATCGGTCTGCTCGAAGGACTTCCCGACGTAGGTGTTCACCTCGACTTCAGGTGTCTCTTGAGGACACGCTGAGAGGAGGAGCGCGAGACTCGCGAGGCTGGTGGCGCGCAGGGGGTGACGACGGGTCATGGCGCCTCTCCGATGCGCGCGGCGGCCAGGGGCCCGATCAGTGCATGGCGTGGGCGGGCACCGTCATGTGCTCTTCGGGCAGGAATCTCAAGAAGCGCAGCCCCACGCCGCACAGCGCCCGGAGTCCGTCCTTGTCGGAGAACTGCAGGTAGTAGTGGTTTTGCACCTTGGCCATGGCGGTCAAGGCCGCGTCGTGGCTGTCGGCGATGCCCTGGGGAAGGGGTCCCGTCGACGCGAAGCGCACGATGACCTTGGTTCGCAGGGGCAAGGGCTCGGGCATCTCGACGAACATCCCCGTCGACGAGATGTTGCGGGCGACGAACCACTGGTCGCCCCACTCCTCGGTCGAGATCAGGACTCGGAAGACCTTGTCGATACGACTGCTGCGACGACGCTCCAGGCTCACGCTCATGCCGCCAGCTTGCGCGGGGTAGGAGCATGAATCCAAAAATCCTACATGTAGGACAATCTACGGTTCGGGTGCGCATGTTCATGGGATCACCTGCCCAACCGCCCAGAGCCCGGCCAACTCGACCCCGCAGACCAGCGTGGCGGTCGATGCGCAGAGCGTGCCGAGGGCCCGAGGTCGGACGTCGCCCTCGAAGCTCAGCGCGGCCAACGCGAGCAGCCCCAGGGTGCCCGCGGGCCAGGCTGGAACCTCGCCAGCGGGCCACAGGGACGCCAACGCGGCCACCACGGCCGCGACGCCGAAGCCCGCCCCGACCCATGCCATCACTCCGTCGAGATGTGCGCGCATGACTGCACACCTATCAAGGGGCTTTGGTCATTGCACGAAACCGGCAAAGTCGGCCATAGAGTGCGGGCTTCGGCCCATGACCACCGACGATCCTACAGACGCGCAGGCATCTGCCCTTCCGCCCGGCCACCGCAGCGGCTTCGTGGCGATCTGCGGACGGCCGAACGTGGGCAAGTCCACGCTGCTCAACGCGTTGGTCGGCGAGCCGGTCGCCGTGGCGACGCCGCATCCGCAGACCACCCGCGAGAAGTTCCTGGGCGTGTGGACCGAAGATGACTTCCAAGCCGTGCTCGTCGACACGCCGGGCATCCACCGGGCCCGGTCGGCGCTCAACCAGTACATGGTCAATCAGGCCCTGGTCGGGGCGCGCGACGTCGATCTCGTGCTGCTGCTGGTGGAGACGCCGGCGCTGCGCAAGCCCGAGGACGCCGAAGCGTGGGAGCCGGGCGAGGTCGCCCTGGAAGCGCTGTCGATGTTGGTCGCCCTGGGGCGGCCGATCGCCCTGGTCATGACGAAAATCGATCGGCTCGCCGACCGGGGCCTGATGATTCCCATGCTGCAGACGATGAGCGCGCTGCATCCCTTCGTGGGCATCGTGCCCACGGCCGCAGAGACCGGCGAAGGGCTCGATCCGCTGCGCGCGCTGGTCACCCAGGCCCTGCCCGAGGGCCCGCGCTACTTCGACGACGCGTCGCTCTCCGACCGCCCGATGCGCTGGCACGCCGCCGAGCTCATTCGGGCAGAGGTGTTCGAGCACCTGCACGAGGAGGTCCCCTACAGCTGCGCGGTCGTGGTGACGGGCTACAACGAGGGCACGCAGACCGACCGCATTTCCGCCACCGTGTACGTCGAGCGCAGCTCCCAAAAGGGGCTGGTGATCGGCAAGGGCGGAAGCATGATCCGAAAGCTGCGCGAAGGCAGCCAGATGCGGATCGCCAATCTCACCGGCCGCCCGTGCGACGTGCATTTGAACGTCGACGTGGCCAAGAACTGGACCCGCGACCCGAGCAAGCTCGAGACGTTGGGATATCGCGAGGAGAACGAAGGATGACGCCATTGGTCGCCATCGTGGGCCGGCCCAACGTGGGCAAGTCGACGCTATTCAACCGCCTGATCGGCTCGCGCAAGGCGATCGTCGAGGACAACCCCGGGGTCACCCGTGACCGCATGTACGGCGTCGCGCAGTGGGAAGGGCGCAGCTTCACGGTCGTCGACACCGGGGGCATCGACCCCAGCCTCGACGACGGCATGCCGGCCCACATCGCGCTGCAGGCCGACGTCGCGATGGACGAGGCCGACCTCATCTTGTTCGTCGTCGATGCCGCCTCGGGCACGACCGCCACCGATCAGGACATCGCCAACCGGCTGCGTCGAGGTGGGAAACCGGTCGTCGTGGTCGCCAACAAGGCCGACTCTCCCAAGCGCGACGATGACGTCGCGGAGTCGTATGCGCTGGGCGTTGGGGACGTATTCGCCGTCTCCGCCGTCCACGGCCGAGGGGTGGGGGAGCTGTGCGACGCCATCCTCGAGCGGGTCCCGGCGACCGAAGACGAGGTGGAGCTGATGCCGCCGGGCATTCGCATCGCGTTCTTGGGCCGTCCCAACGCAGGCAAGTCCACGATGGTCAACGCGCTGCTCGGCTCGCCTCGGGTCATCGTCTCGGACACGCCGGGCACGACGCGAGACGCGATCTATCTGCCGATGAAGCACGGCAACGACGATTGGGTGGTCATCGACACCGCGGGCCTCCGTCGCCGCCGCCAGGTCGCCCGCGCGCACGAGAAGCTCGCCGCGATCAAGTCCATTCGGGCGATGGAGCGCACCGAGGTGGTCGTGCTCACCGTCGACGCCGAGCACGGGGTCACCGACCAGGATCAGCGGATCGCCCGCATGTCGTTCACCCGGGGCAAGGGCGTGGTGGTCCTGCTGCATAAGTGGGATCTGGTCACCGGCGACAAGAAGCGCGCGCGCGAGGTGCTCGAAGAGGCCAAGCGGGCGCTGCACTTCTTGGAGGAACCCTACATCGTCAAGACGTCCGCCCTGGGCGATGGACGAGACGTGGGGGAGGGGTACATGTACGGACTCGAGGCGATGCTCGAGGCGTGCAAGCGGACCGCCGGGTCGCTGCGCAAGCGCATCTCGACCTCGGATCTCAACGAAGAGCTGCGTTCGTCGGTGGAACACAACCCGCCTCCGCTGTCGCGAGGCCGTCCGGTCAAGCTCCTGTTCATCACCCAGGCCGATCGCTCGCCCCCGCTGTTCGTCATCTCGGCCAACCATGGCCGCTCCCTGGCCGAGCCCTACGAGAAGTACCTGCTGCGCCGCTTTCGCAAGAAGTGGAACCTGCGTGGCGTGCCGATCCGCGTGGTCGTTCGTGGGCGCGGCAAGGGTGGCGATCACAAGCAGAACACCTAGCCGAGCGACGAACCGAGCGACGAACCGAGCGAGGAACCGAGCATGTCCTCCGGGGGCATGCCCTGGGTCTCACGCCGCGATGTGCCCGAGGTTCCCGAAAAAGGAAAAGAAATCTTCGGCGTCAACGAGGTTGGCCTCGGGCCGGGGGCGAACGCCAACGTGGTGGTCGCAGCTCGCCGATGCGAACGCCCGTAGGTGCGCGAAAACAAGGGGACCGGGAACCCTGGCCGGATGCTCGCAGTGGATCCGACCATGCTCCGGCGAACCGTACCCCCGCTCCTGGTCCTCTCGCTGCTGGCCGCGGCGGCCTGCAACGATCACCCGCTCAAGGAGGTCGAGCTCTCTCGGACGGGCGAGACGGTGATCGCCGTCGATATCGCGCCGCTGCGCAGCGTCGACATCCTCTTCGTCATCGACAACTCGGGATCGATGGCGGCAGAGCAAGCGAACCTCGCCGCCAACCTGGCCCCGCTCATCGAGATCCTCGAGCGCGAGGACATCTCCGCCGACTACCGGATCGCGGTGACGACGACCGATACCGATGACGGTGCGTGCGCGGGAACGGGGCCCGAAGACGGAAACTTCGTGGCGACGAGCTGTCGCAGTCGCCTGGAGCAGTTCTCCACGCTGCCGGGCTTCGAGCCCGCCCAGGATGCGCGCCACAGCGCGTGCACGGATCTGTGCCCTGAGGCGCTGAGCGACCTGCGTCCACGACCCAGCGCGCTGGAGCCGGGGGGAGAGGAGGCGTCGCGGCCGTGGATCGAGAGCGTGTTGGGGCGGACCAACCTGCCGCAGGGCGTCAGCGCGGCCCAGGCCTTCGCGTGCATGGGACCGCAGGGCGTCAACGGCTGCGGCTTCGAGTCCCCACTGCGGGCGATGTCCCGGGCGCTGGTGCGGGCCGACCGCACGACCGAGGACGAGTTTGGTTTCATGAGGGACGAGGCGATCCTGCTGGTCGTCTTCGTCACCGACGAGGCGGACTGCTCGACCCAAGGCCGGGCTCCCGACGCGCTGCGCGAGGCCGGCAGCGCGGGATGCTGGGACGCGGGGGTGTCGTGCTCGCGGCAAGAGGACGGCTCGCTGGACTGCGTCTCGGCCAACCTGGACCTGGAGGGCAGCGTCGTCGACGGCGAGGACGCCGTCCTGACCCCGGTCGAAGACTTCGTGGCGCTGCTGGAGGGGATCGAGGCGGGCAAGCGCGCGCGGTCGGGCAACGAAGACCTCTCGGTGATGGTGTCGGTGGTGGCGGGCGTGCCCAGCGGATACCCAGACGTGCCGGTCTCGTACAGCGAGCAGACGCCCTTCGCCGAGGACTACGGCATCGACGCGGGATGCCAGAGCGTCTACGGCGACGCGGTGCCCCCGGTCCGGCTGCTCGAGTTTGCTGACGCGTTTGCCCCCGATCGGGGCACCAACGTCAGCTCGGTGTGCGCCGAGAGCTACAGCCCCGCCTTCGAAGCGCTGGCCAACCGCCTGCTCGACAGCTTCGAGCCGGCGTGCACGGACACCTGTCTGGCCGCCGGTGTGGATCACGACTGCGTGTTCACCCAGCAGGTGCCCGACCAGGGCAAGCAGACCGTGCCCACCTGCGACCGCGACGACGGGGGATCGCCTCGGCTGCCCGAGGGCGCCAACGTCTGCGTGGACGTCGCGCTGGCCGACGAACGGGCGCCGGCCTGCATCGAGGCCGGCGCCCCCGCCGAGTTCCGACCGCTGTACCGGGCGGGGGTGCCGCGGGTGCCCGGATCGACGATCTCGGCCACCTGCAGCGTCTCGGAGAACGAGGCGCAAGACTGCCCGTGGATCTGAGCCACGGCGCGGCCCTCGCGGATGTTGCAACGATGTTGCCGCTCAGACAACACAGTGTGCCAACTTTGTTGGCGATTTGTCTCTCCCACGGATTCCAAGTCTCCGAATCCATGTCGGTTTCCCTGGCCTCCCGCTTGCTATAGAGTACGCACGTCGGATGCGGACATCGGGCCGGACCCCCTCCGCTGCCGACCCTGCCTGAACCCCGCCCGCCCGCTGAACCGGAACCGGAACCGAAGGATGCCCAACATGCGCACTTCTCTGATTGCACGCCTGAGCCTGCTCACCGCAACGGCGGTAGCTCTTCCCACCCTGCTGGCCTGCCTCGACCACCCGCTCAAGCGCGTCGAGTACGACGCCGCGCAGGAGAAGATGGAAGGCATCCAGATCGAGGTCAACAAGGACGTCGACATCCTGTTCGTCGTCGACAACTCCGGCTCGATGGGCGAAGAGCAGGCCAACCTCTCGGAGAACTTCGGCTCGTTCATCAGCGTGCTCGAGGCCGACGACGTGAAGGCGAACTACCGCCTGGGCATCACGACGACCGACGACAGTAACTACTGGTGCAAGGGGCAAGGCGTGTCCGCTGCAGAGTCCGGCCAGTTCGTGCTCTCCAGCTGCCTGTCGCGCCTGGGCGACTTCTACTTCTCGGGCGACGACACCAACGCGGAGACGGCGTGCACCGACTTCTGTGACCTCGACGACATCGCCATCCAGCCCACCACGACGGCGGAGGACCCCGACCCCGCGCCGCGTCCGTGGATCGAGAACATCGAGGGCGCAACCAACCTCCCCGAGGGCGTCAGCACCATCGCCGCGATGCAGTGCTTCGGCCCCCAGGGCATCAACGGCTGCGGATTCGAGTCTCACCTCGAGTCGATGTGGAAGTCGCTCAAGCTCGCCCAAGACGGAACCCAAAACGAGTTCGGCTTCCTGCGGGACAACGCGATCCTCTCGATCGTGTTCGTGACCGACGAGGCCGACTGCTCGTTCAACCGGGAGCTTCAAAACGTCGTCTTCGGTGAAGAGGGGGTGGGCAACCAGGTCTTCTGGTCGCTGCCCGACGTGCAGCAGTCGCCGACCTCGGCGGTTTGCTGGAACGCCGGCGTGAGCTGTGACTTCTCGGCCGATGCCGAGCAGTGCACCTCGGTCGACAAGGACGTGGACGGCAACATCACGACCAACGCCTCCGAGGCGGCTTTGTACCCGCTGTCGAAGTACACGGCGTTCGTCCAGCAGCTCGAGGACGACAAGAAGGACCTCAACCCGGGCCAAGAGGTCCTGGTCTCGGCGATCGCGGGCGTGCCGGAGAACTACCCGATGATTCGTCAGCTCACCTACGCCGAGGGCGCCGACGCGACCAACCCCGACAGCTTCCAAGCGAAGTTCGGCATCGGGCAGGGCTGCTCGAGCTCGGTCGCCGAAGCCGTCCCGCCCGTGCGGCTCAAGGAGTTCGCCGAGACGTTCCTGGTCAGCGAGGACGAGAACAACCTGTTCTCGGTCTGCAGCACCGATTACAGCCCCGCGCTCGAGGCGATCGCGGAGTCGATCCGCGACCAGCTCCGACCCGCGTGCATGCCCGAGTGCGTGGCGGACACCGATCCGGTGGCCGAGGGGCTGCAGCCGCAGTGCGTGTTGACGCAGACCTACCGCGACGACAACGGCTCGCAGCAGGAAGACAACATTCCTCGCTGCCAAAACGGGGGCGACATCCCCGAAGGTGCGGACGTTTGCTTCGTCAACCTCGTCGACAAGGACGGGTCGACCGACACGCCGGACGACGACATGCAGCAGGCCTGCATCGACGAGAACTGGAACCTGGAGTTCCGGGTGATCCGGGCCGAGGGCAAGCCAGCACCGGGCGGCGCACAGGTCAGCGCGACCTGCCAGCTCTCGCAGAACTCGGTCATGGACTGTCCGGGACTGCCCCAGTAGTCTTCGTCGCGCAGTCGTCTTCGTAGACGTGGTGCTCAGGCGTCCGCGCTGCTTCGGCAGGCGGGCGCCTGCTCGCGTTTGGGGCTCAGAAGCGAAGACCGAGCCGAATCGCGGCTTGCAGGTACACCGGGTAGACCTGGGGGTTGGAGAGCAGGGCGAAGTAGCGCAGGCCCACGCCGACCGATGTGCGGTGCGTGACCTCCAGATTCAGCCCCACGCCCGCGTGCACGGCGAAGGTCGTGGCGGGTTTGCAGACGTTCTCGACCGGCTCGCACTGCAGGCCGAGCTCGCAGATGTTTCCGGCCAGGCAGGCCCGCCCGGGCTGGCCGTCCCGGATTCCCTCGGGCGTTCGCGCCCACATCGGACCCAGCCCGACCTCCAGCATCGGCTGCAACCGCCCGCGGTCCATCGCATAGAGGAGGGCGAGCGCGGCGTGGCCGATGTGCATCGTTCCCGCGGCGGCGGTTGGCTCGAACTCGCCGTCGCTGTTGCGGGCTGACGCGGCCGGCAGCCGGTGACCCGAGTACGAGCCCGTCAGGCGCAGCCACAGGGGCCGCCAGATTGGCACGTCGACGTCCAGGCCAACCCCGCCGCCTCGGTGCGGATTGAGCGGCGAGCTGGACCGACCCGCGAGCGGGGTGACCAAGGATGCATACAGCGGGGACAGGGTGAGGCGGAACCGGTCCCGGTGGCCCCAGCGGGGGCTGTGGTCGGCGTCGTAGACCCGCGCCCCGTCGGGGGATGCGCCGCCGCGGAGCGGCCGCATGAACGGCGCGTCGTTGGGGTCCCGGCGGGGCGGCTCGAGGGGATCGTCTCCGGGGGCCGCGTGGGATGCGGAGACCACCAACCCCACGGTGAGCCCCAGCGTCCGCGCGGCGAGCACACGTGCACGGGCGACGAGGAAGGGGCGGCGCACGCCAACATCATACCGCAGCGGGCGGGGTCACATCCTGCCGCGTCTTTCGCACCGCCTCGCTAGACAGACCCCGGCGGCTTGGGTATGCAGGCCCAATCGTGAGCGACAAGGACGACAAGCCCGACGACGCGGGCGCCGCAAGCGACACGACCGCGGCCGAGGGCAAGTCGGGCGACGGCGAGCGCATGGATCTGCCCAAGTGGAACCGCGCTCGCGTCAAACGCAAGCAGGTCAAGGGCGAGGAGCAAGACGGCTTTCAGGCCGGCGTGCGCAAGGCGGGGAAGGCCGCGCTGACCCAGGCGCCGGTGGTCATCGGGGTCATCGTCCTCGTCGCCGGACTCATCGCGGGCGTCGTCTGGTATCGCGGCAAGCAGGCTGAGGATCGCGCGAGCGCGACCCGGGTCCTGGCCGTGGCCGCCGCCGCGAACGTTCGCGGGCGGGTGGGCGACGCGGAGGAACTCGCGGACAAGAAGCTGCCGCCGCCCAACCCGATCTTCGCCGACGAAGCCGCGCAGGAGAAGACGGTCGAGGACACCTTGGCCGAGCTTCGCGGCGAGATGAGCGACAGCGACGCGGCGTCCCTCGGCGAGCTGCTCGAAGCTGCGCGTCAGATGCAGGCAGGCAAGTTCGATGAGGCCAAGGGCGCGTACACCTCGTTCTTGCAGGCCAACGGGGACCACCCGTTGCGCTTCTTGGCCCACGAAGGCCTGGCGCTGGCGCTGGAAGCCAGCGGGGATGTCGACGCGGCCGTGGCCGAGTTGGACAAGATCGCGCCCGACAGCGGCGGGTTCTACCGCGACCAGGCGCTGTTCCAAAAGGGGCGCATGCTCGAAGGGCAGGGGAAGGCCGACGAGGCGCTCGCCACCTACAAGACCTACGTCGAAGAGTACCCGCTCGAGCAGGACTCGCTGGGCCGCGACGGCGTCGTCGAGAGGCTCGAAGAGCTCGCCCCGGACCTGGTGCCCGAGCAGGCTCGCGCCGGGGGGGACCTCGGCGGTCTCGGTGGTCTCGGCCTGCCTCCGGGGCTCGGGGGCTGATGCGCTCGTTCTTGTTGGCCACGACCCTCGTGGGGGTCGGGCTCGGAGGCTGCGGTCCGACGGGGCGCCTCGAGGTGATCCACGCGCAGGGCGGTGACGCGGCGCGGGCGGTCTTTCGCGTCGCGGTAACCCAGCAGGTGACCGTGCCCGACAACTTCGTCATGCGGCCCGATGAGATGGGCGCGGTCGCGATCGATCACCCCCGAGCGCTGATCTATGTCGGGTCCCGCGAGGGGACGCTGCTGGCGCTGGACATGGCCACCGCGGAGGTGCTTTGGGAGCTCCCGCTCTCAGGGGCGATCGGCGGCGCGCCGGTGCTCGTCGACCTTCCGCCCGTGGTGCCCCAGCCCGCCGATGCGGTGGACGTGCCCAATGCCGCTGGCTCCGAGGATGCGGACAGGCCCAAGGACCTGCTGCTGCTCGGGACCGACAACGGCGAAGAGATCGCGATCGACCTTCGTACCCGGGAAGAGCTGTGGCGCTACTCCACCGACGGCAAGATCCGTGCGCCTGCGGTCGTGGCGGAGGGCGTGGTCCACATCGCGAACTCTCGCGAGCAGGTGTTCGGCCTCGACCTGCGGACCGGCGCGTGGCGGTGGCAGTACGAGCAACCGCTGCAGACCGGGTTCACGGTCTCCGGCTACGCGGGCCTGACCTACGAGCCTCCGGGTCCCGCGGTGGATGGTGAGCGGTCCGGCGTGCTCTACACCGGGTTCGGGAACGGCAAGGTCGCCGCGCTCGACAGCGGATTCTGGCGAGGCGCTGTGGCTGGCGTCCGTCGCCCCGGCGCAGGGCGGAGACTTCGCGGACTGCGATTCCACCCCGCTGCTCGACCCCGAGCGGGGGCGGGTGTACGTGTCCGGTCAGCAGACCGGCGTGTTCGCGCTCTCGGTCGAGGACGGCGCCGCCGCGTGGACCCATCGGGTGCGTGCCGCGGGTGATCTCGTGTGGGCGGGCGGCGATCTCGTGGGCGCGTCATCGCTGGAGGGGGTCTTCGCGCTCGACGTGCAGGGGCGGCTGCTGTGGCGGACCCAGGTCGATCCGGGCGTGCTCTCGCGACCGCTGGTGGTGGAGGACACGGTCTACGTCGCCCACAACGAATCGGGCCTGCTCGCGTTCGACCGCGACACGGGCGAGTACCTCGCGCGGATCGACCCCGGCAGCGGGGTCTCGACCACCCCGGTGTTCGACCCCGTGCTCGCGCGCGTATACGCGACGTCCAACCGCGGCGTGCTCTACGGGCTCGAACTGCTCTATGGCGTGTCCGACGTGTCCGGCGTGTCCGACGTGTCCGCCACGCCCTGAGCGTCGGCATCCGTCTCGGGCTCCATGCCCGGCCGGGGGGGGCGAGCGTCGAGCGTGGCGTCGAGCTCGAACTCTTGCACGGTGCCCTCGTGGGCCAGGGTGGCTCGTGCGCCGTCCACCCGCAGCTCCACCTCCGGAAATCCCGCGCCGGCAGAACCCTTGGCCAGTGGAACCTCGAGCGAGCGGCTGTGGAGGGCGCCTGTGGCGTCGCGGGAGACGAGGAGCAGGACCGCCTCGTCCCCGATCACGCCCACGCGGATCAGCTGGGCGCGCGGGAGGTGCTCGGCGGTCGAGGACTGCCAGCGGTCGCGCAGCGCGACCTGGGCCGCGGGCAAGTATCCCGGGACGAATCGGTCGCCGTCCCGAACGACGACTTGAACCCATCGGGTGCAGTGACGCGGTGCCGCGCTCGTGCAGCGGTCCACCATGCCGACGACGAAGACGTCTCCGCGCCGACGGGCGAGCGTGAAGCGCTCGGCGGCGGTGGGAATGACCGCCGCCGGCGCGGCGAAGAGCGGCGCCGCGTCGGGCAGCAAGGCGGCGACCTTCCACTGTGTGTCCTCCGGCAGGATCCGCGTCGCGTCGGTGGGCCACTCGATCGGCCGCCGGTCACCCGCCGTCGTCGCGCCGGTGACCACCATCGCGCGCAGCTGAACGCCAAACCCGGTGCGAAGGGAGCCCGCGACCGCCGGCGCGTCCGCCTCGTGAACCATGGCGGGGTCGAAGGGGAGCGCTGCATCCTGCGATCCGAAGGCATGGCGCTCGAGCCAGCGAACCACGGCGTGAATGTCGGGCACATGACCCACGGCGCCTCCGGGAAGGCGGCCGTCCCGGGGAGACCGCGGCGCGGTGCCCTCGCTCATCGAGAAGGCGGCTTCGGAGCGCGCCGCGGCGGGGCCGATCAGATCGACGCTGAGCCAGTACCCAGCCTTCTCGGCAGAGGCTTCGGGCGCGAGCAGGACGACGGCGGAGACCACCAGTGAGGGCGCGAAGAACATCAGGATCCGTACTCGATCTCGCACTCGCGGACGGCCTGGCGAAGGCGGGCTGCCGCACCGCGGTCGGGCAGCTTGAAGCTCACGCCGAAGCCCTGCTCGTGGACACGCTCGGACCGCCAGGTCACCTCGGCGTCGAAGGCCAGAGACGTGGCGCCCAGCGGGAGTCGGAGCTCTACGTCGAGCTTGGCCCCGACCTCGGGAAGGATGCGGCTCTCGATGAACGCGCCCCCATGGCTGAGGTCCCGCGCGCGGGAGGCGTAGCGACTTCCGTTCCAGCGCCAGCGGACCTCGAGGTCCACCGGAACTCGGCGGTGGCGCCGAGCGGAGGGGGTGCGGCCACCTTCGAGCACCGCGCGCACGTACGCGACTCGCTGGCCTTCGGACAGCGGGAGGGTGAGGGTCGCGGCGAATGAGCCGTGCTCGCCGTGCTCGACGCCGCCGTCGAAGGCGGTCACGACCGCCTCCAGCACGACTTCGTCGACCATGGGGCCGAAGCTGACCTCCAGGGTTACGGCGTCTCCTGGTTGGAGAAGCTCCCGCACCCGGATGCGCAGCCGGGCGGCCTCGTTGGAGGACCGCTCGAGGAATGCGTCCTCGAGATCGGCCCTCCGCAGGCGAAGGAGCGGGGGAGCGTCTGAAACCGCCCTCAATCCCACGCTCGATGGCCGCCGTGCCATGGGGAACAGCATACCCCGTGGCGCGGGTGTTCAGCTCGCCCGGAGCGCTTGGTTCACCGCGTCGACGTGACCTTTGACGCGGACCGGGGAAAACACCGTTTCAATGGTGCCATCAGCCCCGATGACGAAGGTGCTGCGGATGATGCCGACCACCTTCCGGCCATACATCGACTTCTCGCCGAGCGCGCCGTAGGCGTCGGCGACCGCACGGTCGGGGTCGGAGAGCAGGGGAAAGCCCAGCTCATACTTCTTCGCGAAGCGCTCGTGGCTTTGCAGGCTGTCGCCGCTGACCCCGAACACCGGGACACCGATGTCGCCGAGCTGGTCGCGGAAGTCACAGGCTTCCTGCGTGCACCCTGGGGTGTTGTCCCGCGGGTAGAAGTACAGCACGAAGCGCTGGCCGGCGAGACTTTGCAGCGAGTGGGTCTTGCCGTCGGAACCCTCCAGCGAAAAGTCCGGGGCGGGATCTCCCACCGAGACCTTGGCGGTCCCGCTGGAGGTCGCTTGCGGACGCGGGACTGCGGCGTGGGCCTTGGGCTTGGCCTTGTTCTTGGATTTGTTCTTGGTCTTCGACGCCGGCGCGGGCTCGGAAGCCTCCTTGGGCATCGCGGCAGAAGGCGACGATGCGCCCTCGTCGGTGGTGGACGTCGCCTCATCGGGCGCCGGCGAGGTCAGCTCGAGTTGCTCCGAGTCGGTCCGGTCGACCGAGGCGGGGGGCTTGTCGTGGCCGGGTTGCTTCTTGGAAGCGGGCTTCTTGGCAGCGGGCGCTTTGGAAGCGGGCTTCTTGGAGGCGGGCTTCTTGGAAGCGGGCTTCTTGGAAGCGGGCTTCTTGGAAGCGGGCTTCTTGGAAGCGGGCTTCTTGGAAGCGGGCTTCTTGGCGGCGGTCTTCTTGGCGGCGGTCTTCTTTGCGGCGGTCTTCTTTGCGGCGGTCTTCTTTGCGGCGGTCTTCTTTGCGGCGGTCTTCTTGGCTGCGGGCTTCTTGGCTGCGGGCTTCTTGGAAGCAGTCTTCTTGGAAGCGGTCTTCTTGGCTGCAGGCTTCTTCTTGGCTGCAGTCTTCTTGGAAGCAGTCTTCTTGGAAGCAGTCTTCTTGGAAGCAGTCTTCTTGGATGCAGTCTTCTTGGCTGCGGGCTTCTTCTTGGATGCGGTCTTCTTGGCTGCGGGCTTCTTCTTGGAAGCGGTCTTCTTGGCTGCGGGCTTCTTCTTGGCCGCGGTCTTCTTCTTGGATGCGGTCTTCTTCTTGGACGCGGTCTTCTTCTTGGCTGCGGGCTTCTTCTTGGACGCGGGCTTCTTCTTGGCCGCGGTCTTCTTCTTGGTCGCGGTCTTCTTCTTGGCTGCGGTCTTTTTCTGGGGACGTTTCGATTGGGCCATGGCGAACTCCTTCGGTGCGGACGGTGCGTCCGCGGGCAACGGTGAACGCAGGGTCTCACGGCCAAAACACGCGGCTCAACTCCCTGTCGCGGGCCCGCCTTTACACGGCCCGTGGCGGCCCGCTAAAGTCGCGTCGCGGGTCCGGTGATCGGGCTCGAACCACGGCAGGATCGATCATCATGCGGACCCTAAACTCCTCGCGCTTCATCGCCCTCGCGGGCTCGGCTGGCCTCGCTCTGCTCTGGGGAGCCTTCGGCTCGGCCTGCGACAGCAGCGGACCGTCGCTCTCCGAGTCGATGGAGGCGATCGACGGCAAGGACGCGGCGGATGCCCAGCCGGTGAAGGCCAAGCCTCGGCCCACGGGCATGGAAGGCCCGACCGAGGCGGAGTTCAAGGCATGGGACCGCAAGGATCCCGAGGGCGAGAAGCACCTGTACAAGTGGGACAAGGCCCACCTCGACGACATGCTGCAGTACTGGCACCAGCTCGAATGCTTCCAGCAGGCCGTGAAGGTGGAGGGCGAGAAGGCCTTCGGCGCCGAGCCGGGCAGTGAGACCTCCGAGCAGTGGTTCCAGTTCAAGCAGGCCTACGTGGCCCACCTCGACGGGTGGCAGAAGCGGCTCTTCGCCGAGCAGCCCCGCGTCTTGGAGAAGTCCAAGTTCGTGGGGAACTTCCTCGAGGCGCACGAGCTGGTCATGAACGGATACCTGCGCGCCTTCAACGACGGCGACGAGACCGAGCTGAAGAAGCAGGAGGCGCACTGGGCCATCATCGAGGCCAAGAACAAGAAGTACGTCAAGAGCCTGGGTGCCAAGTGGCCCGAGCGCGACATGGAGGACGCCAAGGTCGCCAAGGCCCACGCCGAGTTCTGCGAGGAGGCGATGACGCCGCCCGACCGCAGCGGCAAGCCCAAGAAGCGGACCGGCCGCGGCGGTGGCGGCAAGAAGAAGGCCCGCCGGGTCGAGTTCTAGCCGGTTTCCAGACGGCGGGCCCGCTGGTAGGGTAGGCGCACGATGTGGGCTCCAGCCAGCAACGTTCCCGACGGGGAAGCCCAACAGCTGCTGTCCGAACTCAGCGGGGAGCTGATGTCCCCGTTCTGCCCGGGCCGGACCATCGCCAGCTGCCCCTCATCTCAGGCGCGCAAGCTCGAGGAGCGCATCCTGGCCGATGCCAAGCAGGGCAAGACGCGAGAGGAGATCGAGCAGACGCTCGTCGCCGACTACGGAACCGAGATCATCGGGTACCGGCCTCCGAACTCTCTGCTGATCACCACGATCGTCGGGGGCTCGCTCGCGCTGGCTGCCCTGGTCATGCTGGGACGCAAGTGGGTTGGCCGCGGCAAGCCCGAGGGCGCGGGGGTGTCCGGGGCCGGCGCTCCGAGTGGACCGAGCGTCGCCGAGCTGGACGCTCTCGAAGACGCGCTCGACGACGAGGAGGGCTTCTGATGCCCGCACATTGTCGTTCGTGAGGCTTTCGGCCTTGCGGTGTCGATCGCGCCCGGGGTAGACCAGGGCGTGCTTCGGGTAGTTGTCCACGAGAAGGGCGGACGGACGCAACGGTTCGACTTCGAGGGGGACCAGTTCCGCGTCGGCCGGGAAGAGGACAACGATCTCGTTCTCGATCGGGCCAACATCTCCAAGCACCATCTGCGGTTTCGACGCTCCGAGGCGCGCATCGAGGTCGTCGATCTTCAGAGCACCAACGGGACCTACGTCAACGGGCGAAGGGTCCAGTCTCCGCGTGGGGTTCGGCGTCCCGACCGGATCTACGTCGGCGACTACATCCTCATGCTCGAGGGCGACGACGAGGCGATCGTCCCGGTCGAGCGCAAGGAGATCGTCGTCACCGGGCCGGACGGGAAGCCGCAGCCGCGCCAGATCGAGGTGCCGCCTGCGCATCGCGACGCCAACAAGCCGCTGCCCGCCCCGGTCACCCGCAGCGCCGCCAGCGACGACGACAGCGGGGTGTTGACCTCCGCTCGCCGGGTTCCGCCCGCGGGCGTGGAGTCGTCCTACCTCGACCAGGTGGCCAACCGCATCCTGCAAACGGTGCTCACCAACGTGCATGCGCTCGATCCGCTGCACGCCGCGGAGATCCTCCCCGAGACCGCCAAGGAAGCAGTGTCGCTGGTGGAGTCGATCATCGCGGACATGGGCCGCGCCGAGGAGCTCGAAGAAGGCGTCCAGATCGAGGCGCTCAAGGGCCAGGTGGTGCGGGAGCTGATCGAGCTCGGACCGCTGGGGGAGCTGATGTCCGATCCGGACATTCGCGACATCCACGTCGTGGGGTCGGGACCGATTCGCGTCGTTCGCGACGCCGTGGCCGAAGGCGCCCAGGCCGAGCTGACCAACCGCCACTTCAGCGGCGACCGGGCGCTCATCCTCACCGCGCAGCGACTCGCCCGAAAGTGGGGCTTCTTGGTGGAGGGCACCCACGTGCTGGAGGGCAAGGTCGACCACGGCTTCACGATGTACGCGGTGCTGCCTCCGACCCAGCTGCGTTCGCCGGTCATTCACCTGCGGCGTGCCCACTCGGACGCCAACAACTTGGACTCCCTCGTTCAAGAGGGCGTGCTGAGCACCAACATGGCCGAGTACCTGCGGGCGACCATTCGCGGATGTCGGCGGATCCTCGTGTGTGCCTCCGGGGCCACGGATCTCGATCGCTTCATGGGCGCGATGGTCGGGGAGGTGCCCGATGAGCTCCGCGTGGTCGCGATCTCGGACAGTGGCCAGGTGGGTCGATCTCGCTCCAGCTGGGCGCAGGTCCGCCGGGTGGGCGACCCCAGCGACGCGCTCGCGCTCTCGGACACGCTCGGGGTGATCCTCCGCGGCGGCGTCGACCTTCTGGTCAGCCAGCGGACCCGACATGAGGACGCCGCCGCCGTCATGGACGCGTTCGCGGGCGCCACGCGAGGCGCGATGGTGTCCCTGTGGGGCATCGACTCCGCGCACGGGCTTTGGCGTCTCGCCGGCCTCTCGACCGTCGCCGCTGGCGCCATCCAGTCCCTGACCGTGTCGTTGGCCCGCTCGGTCGATGTGCTGATCCGACTGTCGGTCGGGGTCAGTGGCGAAGCGATGCAGGTCGTGGAGATCATCGAGCCGAGGGTCCCCGGTGGCGACGAGATCGTGCACCAGCAGATCTTCCTCGCCGAGAAGAACGCCGACGGCGGCACCCGCTTCGTCGCGACCGGCGAGGTGCCGCGGCTCGTCGAGCGGCTCCAAGCCGCCGGCATCACCGTCGACCGTTCCCTCTTCGATCGGGACGCCTCCGACGCCAACGGCGGCACCGACGGAGCCTGAGCGGATGCCGCACGAAACGCTCGACCCCGGTGAGCGGCGCGATCTGAACGCGGCGCTCGATCGTCTTCAGGAGCGGCTGGAGACCGCGCCGCAGGGCCTGCACGCCTGCGGCGGCCCGGCAGATCCGCAGGCGCTTGCGGCCGCGGATCTGCCGCCTGGCGCGGCGCTGTTGTGGGCGCTGTACGACGGCGTCGAGCTGATGACCGGTGAGGCGCGGGTCTTTGCGCTGGGCGACCTCGCCCGCGCCGACGCGGAGGCCCGCGAGGACGTCCTGCTCATGGAGGGCGACGTGGTCATCGGCGAGCGCGGCCGAACGTGGTTCGTGCTGCCCGCGGATCCGTGGGCCGAAGGCGCGGCCGTGGTGAGCCTGACCGAGGAGGGGGACCGGGCGCCCGAGGCGTCCTCGGTGATCCATCTTCTGCTGGGTCTGCTCGGCGAGGTCTCGGTGCTCTACGACGACCACGGCGAGTTTCACGACGCCCTCATCGACGAGTGGGGGGACCTCGAGGCGTCCGCGCACCGCAAGCTGCTGCGGCGCCGGCTCGACTTCGATCCGCTGGCGCCTGGTCCCCGGCTCCGGCTGGCGCAGCTGCTTCGCGCGGCCGGAGAGCTGCGGGCGGCGGGCAAGGAGATCGACAAGGTCCTCCACTACGCGCCCGAGTTTCCGGCTGCGCACTTCGAGCGAGGCCGCGTGCTCCAAGACGGCGGTCGCCTTGACCAGGCGCGGCGTGCGTTCGCGAAAGCGGCTGAACTCTCCTCGGACCCGGTGAACGCAGCGGCCTTCGAAGCCTGGGCGACCCGCGCGGCGCGGCGCGCCGCTGCGGACGGTGAGGAGACGGCCAGCGGGTTGGCCGACGCCCACGCCGATGCGGTCCGGCGCCTGCGGCCCGACTACGCCCAGCACCAACTGCTCGGGGCGCGGGCCCGGCTGGAGCGAGGGGACCGCGAGGCGGCGGCCGAACTCATCGAGCTCGGCCTCGCCGTCGCGCCGCGAAACCTCGAGCTCTTGCAGCTGCGCAGCGAACTGGGCCCGGCGTAGTCGGGACCGGGACCGGCTCAGCCGTCGCCGTCTGCTTCGGCCGGAGGCGAGTCCTCGGCGGGCTCGGTCGGCGGGGCGGGCTCGGTCGGCGGGGCGGGCTCGGTCGGCGGGGCGTCCTCGGTCGGCGGGGCGTCCTCGGTCGGCGGGGCGTCCTCGGTCTTGGCGGGCTCGTAGGGCGAGATCAGTTCGGTCTCGCTCGGGCCGCGCTCGGCCGCGGCAGGGGCGTCCTCGGTGGACGCCTCGGTCGGCGCCTGCGGCGTCTGGCGGGCGTTTGGCCGGGCGTTTGGCCGGGGGCCGACTCCGGTCGAGCGGGCGCCACCTCCGGTCGGGCCGGCGCCGCTTCGATCGCGGAGGGCCGACGCACCAGCGTGGTCACGCTATGTGCCAGGCCGTGCTCGGGTGCGCTCTGCCCTTCGACGCGCAGGACGAGCGCGACGTTCTCCGGCAGGGCGGGGTCGAACGCGTCGATGATGTGGTTGCGTTCCCCCTCGCGCAGACGCAAGCGCTGCAGGAGCGTGCGGGCGCCGGATGCGTCTTGGCGGAGGACGGTGAGCACCGGCGCGGTCGGGCCTTGGCGCACGTCGATGTCGACGACGCCGGCGTCGAAGTCGACGGTGTGGTCAGGGAACGCGGGAAAGACCAGGTCCAGGATCGACGCGCTGGCCTCGATGCCCGCGGGGATCAAGTGCGCGGCCTGATCCCGGTAGACCCTGCGGTCGAGGAAGAGTCGGATCCGTCCCTCTTCGTCGGTGTCGAATGCCGCAAGCCCCCGCCCGGTGGAGGAGCGGAGGTAGCCGGTGCTGGCCGGCCACGGCGTCAGTCGTGCACCGTCGAGCTCGGCGGCGTCGAGGCCCGGGTCTTCGCCGAGCACGGCCGACGCGGCCTGTTGCGGATCGAGGTCGGTCGAGACCTGCCGGGGAGCGGGCAGGGTGGACTCGGACCAGAAGTGACGCTGGCCAAATCGGGTGAGTCCTTCGTAGTCGCCGTGGCCCAGCAGGTGCTGATGCAGCGTCGGCGCCAGCGGCATCACGCGAGGCGCCGCATCCCGAGGCCCCAGGCTCAGCGCCTGCGGCACCGGATGGCGGCCGTACAGGACGCGCACGTACTCCTGCAGCGGAAGTCCACGGTCGCCCGGGGTCGGCGAAAGCGGGGCAAAGAACGCGGTGAAGTCGCCGCGAGCATGGGCGGGCACGGACTGGTCTTGGACCACGTGCAGCAGCGCGCCGAGTCCGATGAGACCCAGCGCCAACTCCTTGTCGCGCGTACGGACGTCGTCGGCGCTCTCCGAGGCCTGCAGGTGCGCCAGCGTTGCCGGAGGCGCCCAGCGGTCGGTGTCGTCGGAGAGCCACGCCACCGCCGAGGTTGCGCCGCCGGAGAATGCCGAGCGGTTGGCCGAGCGAGCCACGGGGCCCTCGGCGCGCCGGGACTTGCTCCGCAACACGGCGCCGGGCAGCTCGACGTCGGACCAGGTGGAGGCGGCGGGATCCGAGCCGTTGGCGAAGTGATGGAGCAGCCGGGTTCGGGGGGCGGACTCGAGGACCACGCCCAGCTGAATCCAGCCCAGCGCGGTCATCTCCCATACGTCCCCTTCGACGCAGCGGGTTTGCGTCGACGGCGGGGACCCGGGGCCCGGGCACGCGCCGGGGCCGCCCAGGGGCGCGCCGCCCGACGCCTCGTGCACGCGGTGCATGGCGACGCGGATCTCTCGGACCGTCGCCTCGTCGAGATCGCCGGGGTGGAGCCGAACGGCGCTGAAGACCCCGCGGGTGAGGCCGCTGTTGTCCATCCAGCGCAGGTGCATCTGAGACCGGATCACGGCCTCGCGGGTCATCGCCGCGTGGGTGGTGGACGGATCCCAGGCCCGCGCGGGTCGAGCCAGGGCGAGGAGCCCGACGGCCGCCAACATGCCGGCGCCGCGGAGTCGGAGTCGACGTCCGTTCATGGCGTGGATCCTCCGGTCCCGTCGGGGCGCGCCGCGGAGCTGGGAGGGGAGGGTGCGTCAGGTGCGTCGGGTGCGTCTTCCATCGTCAGGGCGTCGAGATGGTCGGCAGCGAACTTCGCCAAGATGATCGCGGTCTCGATGTCGACGCACTGCTGGCCGCCGCAGGTGAGCAGCAGGCCGAGGGACTGCTCGGGGTCGAGGAAGGCCACCGCGCGCACGTCTTCGCTGTCGAAGACCCAGGTCTGGTCGGTGATCTCGGTGCTCGGTTCGACCCCCGGGAGCGTGGCCTCGAACGTCTCCTGCACGCCGGTGAGTCCGCCGGGAGGATCCTTCCAGACCCGGAAGGCGACGTCGTAGCTCTCGTCTCGGTCGACCGCCTGCAGGTGGACGCCGTGATAGAAGTGGGTCCGGGCGAGGTCTCCGAGGTCCTTGACCGCGAACGCCTCGGCATAGCCGGTTCGGCGACGAACCTCGTCGGGCGGGAGCAGGCCGCGGGCGTCGAGCAGCTGCAGCACCGGTTGATCTCCGCCCTCGCCGGATCCTTCATCACCCGGCGTCGTCGGGGCCGGGCCTGCTCCGTCTCCGCCCTGCGAACGGTACAGGTCGAGGTTGGCCCGCTCCCGCTCCCATTTGGTGAGTTGTGCGATGACCGGAGGCGCGGCGAGGAAGAGCAGGTGGTCGGCGTGAGAGTCGGACTCCCGCCACTTCCGCAGCTCGATCTTGTTCTGTCGAAGCGTGAAGTCGTCGCGAGCGCCGCCGTCCATGGCCGCGTCGGAGCGGTAGGCGACGTAGCCTCGCTTGTAGGCGACGAGTTCGAACGCCACCAGCCGGGTCACGGTGCCGCGGACCGTCCGGACCTTCATCGGCGCCTTCGGGATCCGATAGCGGCCCGCTTGGTCGGTGCGGACCTCGACGCTCTCCGAACCTGCAGGACCGAGCAGGCCATCGCCCTGATCGTACGACCAGACCCCGACGACCGTCGCGCCTTGGATCGGCTCGGCCGTGGTCGCGTCGACGATCTGTCCGTCGAAGGGCCCCACGAGGGTGACGTCCGCGACCTGGTCTCGCGCGCCGACGAAGTCCGCATCGCGGACGATGGGGCTGCAGGCGGGCAGGGACGCCACGAAGAGCGCGAACACGCTGATGCGAAGAACCGACAATTGACGACGCCTGGCGCGAGCGATTAACCTACGCGCGGGCGGGCAATACCGCACCGCCGCTGTGGCTGGCAAGCGCAGCGACGTCATTCCCGCAACCTGCGTGACGTGAATCCCCTGACTCCACCGTCGAGTTCCCCTCTGGGTTGGGTCCCCGGTCGTCCTTGCGATCTCCCTCCGCTCCCGCTTTGTCCGCTCGCCGTCCTCGACGGTCGGCGCCGGAGGAGGCGATGAGCGACACCGTCCCGTGCCCGATGTGCGGATCGGAGAACCCGACCGGGGGAGACCACTGCACCGTGTGCGGCTACTCGCTGCAGCCCGAGAGCAACGCGGGGGGCCACAAGTGCGCCCGCTGCGGTTCCAACGTTCCCGATGGCTTCGATTTCTGCCCGGTGTGCGGGCTGGACCAGCGACACCGCTTCGCGCGTCCGGAGACCCGGATCGTGCGCATCGACAGCGACCCTGCGGCGCCTGTAGCCCCGCAGCCCCCCCACCTTCAACAGCCGCCTCCGTACGTCCAGCAGCAACCGCCGCCGCCGCCGCCCGTGCAGCAGCAGCAGCCGCCGCCGCCGCCGGCCCAAACCGGTCGGACCGTGTTCATGGACGGCCCGCCGCTCCCTCGCCCGCCGGGCTTCGAGTCCCGCGCCCCGGCACCCGGCGTGCCCAGCGATGACGCGATGACGATCCCCGCGCCGGGCAAGGCACGCCTCGACCTCGGCGCGCCCACTCCTGGGGGTGGCCCCGGAGTCGGAGGTGGGCTCGCGGCGCCGGCGGTCGAACACGATCCGTCGGCATCCGGCGCGTCGATGCTGCCGCCGGACATGGACGACGTGCAGACGCGGGCGTCGGCTGTCGTGGGGCCACGTCTGGTCTTGGTGGGCCGCGACGGAGAGGAAGGGCAAGTCTTCCCGTTCTCGGGTTCGTCGATCTCGATCGGCCGCCAACACGGAGAGATCGCCTTCGCGGACGATCCCTTCATGTCCCCGCAGCACGCCCGCGTCGAGCGCTCTGGGGAGATGTTCACGCTGGTGGACCTCGGCTCGACCAATGGTGTGTATCTGCGCACCCGCGGCAACGCGTCGGTCTACCCCGGTGACCTCTTCATGGTGGGACATCAGGTCCTGCGGCTCGAGAACGTGAGCGACCCGGTCGCCGAGCAGCATCCCTCACCGGACGGCACCCGGCTGTTCGGAACCCCCCTCAAGCCGGCGTGGGGCAAGCTGTCCCTCATCGGGCGCGGGGGCATCACCGGCGACACGTTCTATCTACGGGGCGCCAAGGTCATTTTTGGGCGCGAGCAGGGCGACATCCTGTTTCCGCGCGACCCATTCGTCAGCCGAGAGCACGCGCAGCTGCGGCTGGAATTGCACGGAGCGCAGATGTCGGTCTTCCTCGAAGATCAGGGATCTGCGAACGGCACCTACATACGGATCCGAGGATCTGCCGAGGTTCGAAGCACGGACACTTTCAGAGTCGGCGATCAGATCCTACGATTGCGACTCGACGACTGATGAACTTCGACGTCTTTGCTCGCACCGAGGTCGGTTGCGCTCGTGAACGCAACGAGGATGCGTTCTTGGTTCTCGATCTCAGCTCGGGGACCAGCGGCA
Source organism: uncultured bacterium (assembly GCA_963761755.1). GTDB lineage: Bacteria > Myxococcota_A > Polyangia > Nannocystales > Nannocystaceae > CAJXVA01. Next base: position 156,213 of record CAVXIC010000007.1, on the reverse strand, counting down.
TCTGGCCCAACACCCGCAAGCGCGAGATGGGTCCGCCTGGAACCGTGGTCGCGGTCTGCGATGGCATGGGAGGAGCGGCCGCTGGCGACCTCGCCTCGAAGATGGCGCTGGAGAGTCTGGAGCGCGTCGTTCGTGAGCGCGCCCCGCTTCTCGACGTCGCCGGGACCGAGGACACCTTCATCGAGGCGGTGCGGGCGTCGAACCAGGAGATCGCCGCCTTCGCCAAGGCCAATCCGGACAAGCGCGGGATGGGCACGACGATGACCGCCGCCGCGCTCTTCGGACCCGAGCTGGTGGTGGTTCAGGTGGGCGACTCGCGAGCCTATCTCAAGCGCGGCATCGTGCTGCAGCAGCTGACGATGGACCAAAACGTCGTCGGGCAGATGATCGCGAGCGGGCGGATCACGCCGGACCAAGCGCGCAACGTCAAGCAGCGGAACATGCTGCTCGAGGCGATCGGCGTGCAGGCGAAGGTGGGTCCCGACCTGATCCGCGCGCATCTCCAGCCAGGCGACGTGCTGTTGCTGTGCAGCGATGGGCTGACCGGGCCGCTGGAGGACCGGCGCGTGCTCGACTTGATGCTGCAGTACGAAGACCCCGTACGGTGCTGTCGTGCGCTGACCGAAGCCGCATGCGCGGCCGGTGGACCCGACAACGTCACCGTCGCCATGGCCAGGTTTCACGGGTCCGAGCACGAGCCCCTCGCCGACCCCAACGTGCCGGTGGCCTTCGAGCGCCGCAACGCGGTCGCCTAATCACTCGCCGAACCCGCGAATCACTCGCCGAAGTAGAACGTCATCGACGCGCCCGCGACGAGGCTGTTCGACATGGGCCGGCCCTGAGCGGCCGGGGTGAACCCCAGCCAGCCGATTTCCGGACCGATGCCGAAACCGCCGGCGCGCGTGGCTCGGTAGCGGTTTGCCCCGGGGAAGAACGTGTACCGCGCGACCGCCCCAAACGCCGCGCCGCCGAATCCCCCGCGGCCGGACACGCCCTCCTCGGTGACCGCGCCGGCGCCGAAGCCGAAGCTGGCCCGCAGGCTGAGGCCGCGGACGCGCGTGGGGGCGGGCACGAACTCGAAGTCGACCATCAGCGCGCCCTGACCCAGGCCCTGGCGAGCCCCCTGCGCCGACGCGACGCCGCCGGTGCCGCCCACCGACAGCCCCAGGCCGAACCACGGCAGCACGAACTGGCCAAACCGCACGAATCCTCCCCCGCCCGCGAAGGGACGGTCGGTGCCGAACTCGTTGACGCGCGCGGCGGTGACGGATCCGAGCAGGCTCAGGCCAAGGTACGGGCCGGACAGCCGCGGAGGCTTGCTCGCCGGGGCGATCACCTCCGAGGGCTCGGCTGCTGCGTCGGCCGGGGCGCGTGGGTCGGCAGCGGTATCGGACGGCGCCGCCCAGGCTTGGGCGGGGGTCAGGGTGGCCAGGGCGAGCAGGGCCCGCAGGGCCGAGCATCTCGCGGATGCGCGCACGTGGGGAGCATGAACCAACGGCCCCCCGCAGGGCAAGCCGTGGGGCGCCCTTTGCGGGCGCAAGGCATTCTGCGGGGCGCTGCAGCCCACCGACGGTTGCTCTACGGCGTTCGCTGGCCTACCGTCCCGCGGTCATGGCATCGGCGACGTCCAAGGTCCTCGAGCTCGTGGGTGCGTTCCTGCTCGGCGGCGGAGTCGTCGCGGTGGGATACGAGCTGATCACCCGTGGCGACGATGAAGCGCCCACGTCCGAGACCGACGAGGTCGCGCAGGGCGAAGACCCCGAACCCGATCCCTCGGAGCCCTCCTCGATCTACGCCGGCACGCCCGCGGACGAGGCCGAGGAGTCCGAGGGCGGAGCCGAGCCCAGCGCCGATGCACAGCCCGGTGAGGGCGGCGATGTGCCGGACTATCGGGTGCCCGACGCCAGCGGAACCTACGCCGCGTACCCACCCGTGTTCGAGGAGATCGCGGCGATGGATGCCGAGGAGGAGGCGTCCTTTCCCCGGCACGGCCTCGTGACGTCGCTGGCCGCAATCGTTCGCGAACGCGCCGACCTCGAGTCCCCGATCCTCGGGATTCTGCGCGCGGGGACCCGGGTACGGGTCGACGAGGAACTCACGTTCGGGGGCGGATGTGCCGATGGGTGGCACCGGATCTATCCCAAAGGGTGGATGTGCCGCTCGGCTGGGCTCAAGGCCGGGGACGAGCCGCCCAAGGACGGCGTGATCGCGGTCCCGCAGCCCAAGGTCGACCAACCGCTGCCCTACGAATACTGGCGCGTGAAGGACGAGATGACGCCCTTCTTCCATCGCTTGCCGAGCTTTGGGGAGCAGGATGGCGCCGACACGGCCGGAAGCGCCTGGTATGCCGAGCACAAGCGCGATCCGATGCCCACCAGCCGCGAGGAGCGGCCCGCCGACGTGCCGGCGGTGGTCAAGGAGTACATGAACTCCGGCTACTACGTGACCAAGGCAGGCGAAGAACTCAAGAGCGAGCGTCGCTTCCTGCGGACCACGCTGGGGTCGTACGCGCGCAAATATCAGCTCAACTCGAAGGAGGCGCCGGAGTTTCAGGGCCGGCTGCTGCCCGGCGGGGCTGCGGACCTGCCGCTGTACTTCATTCGCCGCGAGATCTCGTTCAAGCAGCGGGAGGGCGAACTCAGCGACGTCCTGGTCGACAGCGACGAGTTCCCAGAGCGTCTGTCGACCCATCCCTTCGTGCGCAGCGTTCAGATGGGGCCCAAGGAGTACTACGAAGACGAAGAGGGCAAGCTCATGCGTGCCTACGCCGTGGGCAAGGCCTACAAGCTCAAGCGCCCGCCCGGCGTCAAGGAAGACGAGAGCTGGGTGCACGTGGATCTCTCGGAGCAGACGCTCGTCGCCTATCAGGGCGACGTCCCGGTGTTCGCCACGTTGGTCTCCACGGGCAAGGAAGACGGCATGACCCCCGTCGGCGTGCACCGGGTTCAGATCAAGCACATCGCCACGCCGATGCGTGACCAGCCCGAGGAAGAGGAGGCCTACTCGATCGACGACGTACCGTGGACGCAGTACTTCGCCGGTAGCATCGCGCTGCACGGGGCCTTCTGGCACGCGGGTTTCGGGCAGGTGCGATCGCACGGATGCGTCAACCTCTCTCCAGCCGACGCTCGCTGGCTGTTCGGGTTCACCGAGCCCAAACTTCCGCAGGGGTGGCATGCCATCGCACCTCTGGGTCGGGGTGAACGGGGCAGCCCCGTCGTCGTGACGAAGTAGGGCTCTCCCCGTCGCGCTCGCATCGTCGTACGATGGCGGCGCCGCGACGCGGCGCATGGAAGCACGCATGAAGATCGCAGAAGGGACCGTCGTCACCCTGGCCTACGACATCACGTCGGAGTCGGGCGAGATCATCGAAACGTCCGACATCTCCGGCCCAGTCACGTTCATGGCCGGCAGCTCGGGGCTGATCAAGGGGCTCGACGAGCGCCTGCTGGGCATGGACGCGGGAGAGGATGGGACGTTCACCTTCCCTCCCGAGCAGGCCTTTGGCACCTCACAGGACGCGCCGACCAAGACCCTCGCCCGCAGCGAGCTCCCCGAAGGCGAGCTGAAGCCCGGCGCAGCGTTCGAGGCCGGCGTGGGGAACGGTCAGACCATCAAGCTCGTCGTTCACGAGGTGCTCGGGGACGACTCGGTGGTCGTCAAGCTCGTGCACCCGCTCGCCGACCAAGACATCGGGATGAGCGTCAAGGTCATCGGCGTCCGGGCGGCGACCGCTGCTGAGAAAGCCGCCGGCAAACCGATGACCGCACCCCCGCCGCCGCCGCCCAAACGCGGCTAGAACGTCGCCCCGACGTCGAAGACGAAGCGACCGTTCTGGTCGTCGGTGGGGCGGACGTTGCCCGGGGAGATCGCGTTGGGCACCAGCACCGCGTAGCCCAGGGCGACCGTGACGATGCGGATGTCCCACTTCACGAAGTTCACGCCGACGCTGCGGCGGATGTCCCTTCGGGGCACGACGTGGCTCCATCGCTGCGTGAGCACGCCCGTATCGACGAAGATCGAGTGTGCGATCTGGCCGCCGAGGAACTTGCGGACGCTGACCACCTGCAGGGCCGCCGTGGCCAACGCACGAATGTGTCCGCCCTGGGCGGTCGGTCGCAGGATGCGGGTGCCGTAGCGCCCTTCGATCTCCTCGATGTCGACCAACATGGTCTGGGGCTCGATGCCGCGGATACCCAGGTCGGCCGTGCCGCCGCCGAAGAAGCGCCAGACCTCCGGAATGCTCGTGGTGTCCGCGACCCGCCCTTGGACCGGGAACGCGTGGCCGTAGCGCAGCATGTAGCGGAAGTTCAGCCGCTTGCGCGAGCCGGGCAGGGGGACGAAGTGCTGCCACGACAGCTCGGTGCGAAACCACTGGTCGCGTCCGCCCAAGTAGGGGGAGGCGAAGAGCAGGTCGGCGGTGGCGATGTACCCGTCGTCGGGGTTGAACGCGTTGTCGACGTCTTGGTACTGCGCGCCGATCTCGACGCCGCCGGTCAGGTCCGGGACGATCGCCTCCGAGCGGTTGGGGGGGCGGCAGCGGCTCTGCGTCGAGTCCGCGCAGCCCGTCTCCGTCGAGGGGGTTGGCTTGACCACGTCTTTGGAGATGTTGGCCGCCTGAATCACGTAGCCCACGTAGGTGCGCAGGTGCTCGTTGACCGGCCACGTGAAGCGCACCGTGCCCAACAGCGAGTCGATCTGGCCGCGAGCCGGGGTGACGCGCCGCTGGATCTGGCTGCTGATCTCGAAGGTCAGCGGGCTTCCGAAGATCCGTGGATGGACGAGCCCGGCTCGCGCACTGCGCTCGTAGCAGGCTTCGCCGTCGCACGGCCCATCAGCGAGCTGCGAGAGATCCAATCCCCAGTGTCCATCGAGCTGGAAGTCCCAACCGGTGCCGAAGATGTTGGGGAACGAGGGCGACAAGAAGCCGTAGGTCGGATCGAGCGTGGCGGCGCCGAAGCCCCACGAGATGTCCATCAGTCGATCCTTGGACTCCTGCACCGAGACGACCTGATGCACGACGCAGGGACGCTCGGGGTCGTCGGTGAACTTGCAGTCGGTCGGCTGCTCGCGGATCTGGACCGCGGAGACCGTCCCGGTGCCCTCGATCTGCGCCCGCGTCTCGTCGATCAGCCGCGCGTCGTAGGGTTGGCCTTCCTTCCACTCCACCTCTCGTCGAAGGATGTAGTTGCGGGTCTTGAAGTTTCCCCGGATCAGGGTGGTGCCGAACGTGGCGCGGCGCCCTTCGTGCACATAGAGTTCGGTGTCGATCGTGACCAGGCCATCGTCGCTGTGGTCGGCACACATGCCGACCGCGGAGGAGGTCAGCCGGTCGGCCTGTGACACGCGCTGGACGGCTCCGCTGGGCGTCGTGTAGCGCCAGCGTACCTCCGCATCGGCCAGCGGATAGCCGCTGTTGCGCAGCCGTGCCTTCACGTCGCGCTCGACCTCGCGCTCGAAGTCCAGCTTCATCGGGATGCCGCCGGCTCGATCGTCGCCGGTCCGTCGTAGCGGCCCGTCGCGGAGCAGGCGAGGTGCGCCCCAGCCCTCCTGGGCTGCTTCGGGAATGGCGTCCACGTCGCGGCTGGGCGGAATGGGGAGCTCGAGGTCGTGGAGCTCTTCGCGGCCCGAGGTCAGCACGCGCGGGCCTGGGTCCACTTCGAGGCGCACGTAGACGTCGACGCGTCGCTCGGCGCGGAGCGCCTGAAGTCCGCTGGGATCCAGCTGCCGCACGAGCCACGTCGGATGACCAGCATTCTCGAGCTCCGTCAGCGGATCGATCACCGCGTGGTAGCCCTCTTTGTCGAATCCGTCGGGCAGCGGGGTTACGCGGAACTGGGCCCGGGCACACAGGTAGCCGCGCTCGGCGAACGCCGCGAGCACCGTCGCCAGGTCCGAGCGCGCCTCCGCGTCGCTGAACCGATCGCCGTTGCCGAGCTCCCGGGCCTGACGATACTCGCGGTCGATCGCGCGACGAACGGTGCGTGGCACGCCCGCAGGCGGCGTGAACTCGATCTCGCGGATCGAAGTACGGGGACCCTCCTCGATCTGGAAGGTGATCTGCTTGAGCATCCCGGAGTCGCCGAAGACGGCCTCGACGTCCGCGAACATGTAGCCGCGCTGCTGGTAGTAGCGACGGATGTTCTCAGCTTCGCGAGCCGCCGCGGCCGCCGTCGCGGGCTCCCGGCGCTTGAACATCTGCATCTCATCGAGGAGCCGGGACTCGGCGACGTGCTCGTTGCCGATGAAGCCGACGCGCACGCCGCTGCCCAGCTGCACGTCGACCTCCAGGGGAAGCACACGGCCCTTCTCCGGGAGGTCCTCGCGGGAGATCCGCTCGAAGTTGGTCTCGACGCGAACGCCGGGATAGGGGAGCTGCAGCTGGCGCCGGGCGGCCGAGCGGGCGCGATTGCGCGGCAGGGCGTACTCGGAGGCCACCCGCTCGGTGGCATCTTCGAGATCCTTGCGGGTGATGCGGGTGCCGATCGGAATGAAGGGGCTGACGGTGGACCGAAACATCCGGCGAATCCACGCTTGGTCGCGGGTTTGAACGTTGCCGACGATCTTGGGATTGCGGACCCGAAACGCCCGGCCCTTGTCGAGGTAGACGTGCAGGTCTGCCTCACCATCGCGCCCACACGCCAAGCCCAACTCGGCCCGGCCCTCGAGGAAGCCGTTGTCGAAGAGGTAGCGGTGCAGCCGATCGATCTCGTCGCGTTCCCACTGCCGGCACGCCAAGTCGTCGCTGTCGCAAACGCTCGCGGGCCGCGCCCGGCGAACCGTGCGGGGGTCGACGCAGGTGCCTCTGGCCAGCGAACCAGGGCGTGCGGCCGGGCTCAACACGCGCCGGACGTCGCGCTCGGACAAAGGGATGTAGCCGTGGACCCGCACCCGCCGAAGCGCGCGTCCGGGGACGACCAGGATTCGAATCGACCCTTCGCCCGTTGCCGTCAGCGTCGCCTGGTAGCCGATCCCCGAAAGCTCATCGCGGACTTCGATCGGCACGACCCCGCCCGGTGGCAGTGCGGTGAACTTGCGCAGCACCTCTCCATCCTCTTGGCGCCGAAACGTGCCGTCGATCGTGATGTCGTCGACGTTGACCAGGTCGACCCCGCGGCCTTGTCCGGGGCGAGCCCGCAGGACGACGACATCGAAGGTCTCGGGGGCCGTCGGCGCGAGCAGGAACTGATAGCCGTCCTCGGCCACCTGGGACAGGACGTAGAAGAGCAGCTCGGACTCCGGCCCCGAGACGGTGACCGTGAGCACCTCACCCTGCAGGGCGCTGACGCTCCGGGATCGCTGCGAGAGGACCATGCCCTGGGCCGCGAGGCTGTCCAGCGCCGCTTCGACCGGTCCCAGCGGGTCGGTCAGGTCGACCTCGGGCACCGGGCCATCGGGAGGCACGCGGTCGTCGGGGGGCTCGGGGTCGTCGGAGGCCGCGGAGTCGTCGGGGGGCTCGGGTTCGTCGGAGGCCGCGGAGTCGTCGGAAGCCTCGGGGTCGTCGGAGGCCGCGGAGTCATCGGAAGCCTCGGGGTCGTCGGAGGCCGCGGAGTCGTCGGGGGGCACGGGTTCGTCGGAAGCCGCGGGGTCGTCGGAAGCCTCGGGGTCGTCGGAAGCCTCGGGGTCGGGCTCGGGGGCCTCGGCCTCGGGTTCGGGCGCGGGCTCGGGCTCGTCGGGCTCCGTGGCCGCCTCGGGGGCGCCCGGGGGTCGCGCGGGCGGGACGGGCTCGGGCGTCGGCGGGGGGGCGCCTCGGGCTGCACCGCCGAGCACGAGCACCGCGAGCAGCCCGCAGATCGGGCCGAACAGACGCAGCAGCTCTCGGAGCGGGGCGGGCACGGTAGGCTGCGGAGGTTGTACCAACTTCGCGGCCCGCTCAGCGCAGACTCGGCACGTCGAAGTCGAACCTCAGTTCGATGGAGCGTTGCTCGAGCGGATCGAAGATGACGCGCTCGTTGAGGTAGGACCGGGTCCGTCGGCTGTACTCGATGGTGATCGGATCGAGGATCTCGAGCTTGATCGACGACTCGCGGCTCTGGCGGAGCAGGAACCCGGGGTAGCCGCGGGTGTAGTCCCAGCCGAAGGTCGCGCGCCCGTAGTCGAAGTCGAACCACTCGGTCGGGGTCGCGACCTCGAGCTCGGGTCCGATCTGCCCCAGGCGCAGGCGGATGTCCGGGATGTAGGGGTCGAGTCGGGGTGCGGCCTCTCCAGCCCGCTCACCGACGTCGAACTCGGTGAGGTGGCCGACCACCTGGAGCGGTTTGCGGACCCCCGCCAGGCCGCCGGCGCCGAACTGCTGCACGTCGTTCTCGGTCAACTGGACGTCGCCGGCGCCCAGGACGAGGTACTCGGTGCAGCCCCGAACCGTATCGAGCTCGCTCCCGCCGCCGTCGGTGATGCAGCTCCAGCGGATAGCCGACAGCGTGCCACCGAGCTGCAGCTGCACGCTGCGCGGCTGGTCGTCGATGTAGATTGGCTCGTTGCGCAGCGCGAGCACGTCGACCTCGGCGTCCTCGAGATCGCGCAGCAGCGTGACCCGGCCTCGCTGGATCTCGTAGGTTCCGGTGAGGAAGGGGATGTCGACGGTGCCGCCGGGCTCGAAGTCGAGTCGCCCCGTGAACTCCGGGGCTTCGTAGGTGCCCGTGACCTGGACGATGCCGTCGGCCTGCAAGCCCGAGGCGACGTTGTTCTCGATCCGGAAGGGACGGTCGGTCTCCACGCGGATGTCGAAGGTCATGCCCTGCAGCAGCTCCGGCGGTGGCTCCTCGATCTCCGGGGAGTCATCGGTGAACGCGAGAATCTCGACGCCCTGCACGGCGTCCTTGACGTAGCGCGCACGATCGATCTCGGCGCTCCCGGTGACCACCAGCGGCGTGCCGCCCCGCAGCTCCAGGTCGTCGCTTTGGATCTCCACCTCGTAGACGGGGCGACCCGAGGTGTCGTAGGCGCGATACGGAATCCCGTCGAGTCGGACCTGAATGTCGACGCCGGTGGACCGCGCGAAGGATTCGTCGAGGTACGCGCGCCCCCAGACCCAACCTCGCCCTCGGGTGCCTGCGGTCATCCGCAGCGCCGTCGAGGGTTGCGTGTCGGAGGCACCGTCGCCGGCGCTTCCGCCGATGTCGATGCGGTACCAGCCTCGCTCGGCGTCGGTGCAGTCGCTGGTGCATCGGTGGATCTCGATCCGGCCGCGGTCGAGACGCGCGGAGGCGATGCCCTCGGAGAACTCCAACGCCAAGGACGTGCGGTCGAAGGCGAGGGATGCGTCGACCTTCTCGGGCATGTCCTGGGCGGTCGACCCGCGGACGACCAGGCTGCGCAAGCCGACCCCTCCGGGTCCTCCCACCAGGGGCGGCCCCACCAGGCTCGAGAGGAGGTTGGCGCTCAAGCTTCCCTGGGCGGCGGCGCCGTAGTTGCCCGCGCACCGGCCCGACAGCGCGTAGCCGGTGTTGTCTCCCGCCACGGAGCCGAACTCGATCGTGCCGCCGCGCAGCGTGGCGGCACCGTCGGCGAGCAGCCAGTCGTCGGCGAGCTCGAGGCGAAGATCGGAGAAGATGACGTCGGAGCCCAGCGCCTCGAGGCCGACCTTCAGCGGAACGGCGCTGCCGCCCGCGCTCGCGAGCCCGGCGCGGCCCGCGACGTGGGGCGCGGACAGCGTTCCGGTCATCGCAACCTCGAGCTCGAGCCGTCCCTCCAGCGTGGTGACCCCATACGGCCGGACGAGCGCAGCCAGGGGGGCCAGGTCGACGGCACCGCTGAGCTCGGCGTACGTCTCCCCGCCCTTCGCTCCGGGGGACACCGGTGCGCCTCGCAGTCGCGGTGGCACGCACGCCAGCTCCTCCGCGGGGCCCGAGGTCACGGCGGAGTCCGAAAGATCGAAGGACCCCGCCAACGCGAGCGTGGCTCCGTCGGCCCCGCCGGTCCGCAGCTTCCATGGCTCCTCGAGGCGGACGGTGGGCCATTCGACTGCAGCGGACAGCGCTCCCCCGGTGCACAGCGTGGTGGGGCTGTCACAGGGGTCGGTGCCGGCGGGCAGGGGGTCGGTGGCGCTGCGCAGCCACGCGGTCTCGATAGCGAATGCGATCGACACCGAGAGATCCTGATCGGCCGGCGGCGTGACGCCGACGCAGTCACTGAGCATCGTGGTCCCGCGGGCGCAGGTGAGCAGATGCGCCGAGACCTCGCCCAGCTCGCCCTCGATCGGGGGACTGCGCGTCGGGTCGACCGGATCGCGCAGGAGCGTGGCGAGGGTCACGCGGTCGAACTCGACGTCCACCTGGGCTTCGATCGGTACGGCGCCTCCGGGCGGGGCCGTGCCAATGGCGACGACCGAGTCGACGGACCAGAGGATCGCGCCCTTGCCCTTGCCCTGCTGGAGCTCGCCCTGAATCCTCAGCTCGCGATGCCCGGCGAGCGGTCCGGTCCGGGGATAGTCCTCGCTGCGGACGTCGAGCGCGCCGGCCCCCAGCGCGATGCCGGACGCGGACAGTCCCTCGAACGCGATACGACCGTCGACGCTGGGCTGCGACACCGTCCCTTGGACCGCGAGCTGCGCGTTTGCGATCTGACCGTAGACGTCGAGGTCGGTCTCGAGCAGCCGCATCACGGTCGTCATCGGTACGCTGCTCGCATCCACGGCGAGGTCGAGGGTCGGGTCGTCCTCGAGCGAGAGCGTGCCGTCGATGATGATCTCGCCGACCGGAAGGGTGACGTCTCGGGCGAAATGGGGGCTCAGGGGGCGGTGAATGGGGAGCGTGAGTCGCTCGATGGCGACTTCGTCCTTGTGGAGGGCGAACGCGACGGTCGCGTTGCGGTAGGTGGAGCCGGCGAAGGTCATGGACTCCGCGGTCGCCTCACCTCGTACCCGGACGTCGTCGAGCCTGGCCCATCCTCCGCTGCCGTCCCCGACCTCGAGCTCCACCTGGGCCCGCCCGGTGACGAGTCCGCCCGACAGCTGCGCGAGGTCGACGCCACGCAGGGACGCGGTGGCCTTGAGCTTGGGGTTGGCGGACACCGAGCCTCCCTCGAACACCCCGATCTGGGCGGACACCTTGCCTTGCCCGCCGAACAGCCGCGCATCGGTGGTGTCGACCCGCAGCTCGAGCCGGCCGTCCTGCATCGCGAACGAGGCCTCGGTTGTCGTGCCCGGGCTGAGCAGCCCCCCGATCGTGAGCCGTCCGCCCGACGCCGAGGGAGAGCCGAAAGGACCGCGGGCGAGGGTTCGTGCCCGGAGTCGGTCGAAGTACTTGGGGATCCCGAACGCGCGTGAGAACGCGGCGCCATCGTCGATGCGCAGGTCGAGCAGCAGGTCGTCGAGGCTCGGGATGGCGATGTCCAGCGCCCCGTCGGCGCTCAGCACGGTGCCTGCGGCCCGGACGGTGAGCGGATCGAGGACGACCCTGTCGCCGCCGAGGCTGAGCAGCCCCTGCACGGAGAGGTCCCGCGGGAGGCCGTCCTGGTTGGGACCTCGATCGCGCCGGACGTCGACCCCGTCCAAGCGAACCTCGAGGCGCTCGAGGATGGTCGGCGCCTCGGCCAGGTGCGACGCGGCGGGATCGGGACCAAAGGCGAGTCGCTCGAGGTCGACCCCGCCCGAGGCGACGCCGGAGAGCGTCGGGGCGAGATCGGGGTCGGTGGGGACGAGCTGGGCTGGGTTGAGCCCTTCGATCTTCAGCGGGATGGAGATGAGGTAGCCGTCTTCTTCGAACAGCGGCATGACGACGTGGGCTTCGCGAGAGGCCGCGTCGGGAAACGTCGGGTCCTCGGGCGGACGCGTTGCCAGCTCGAACGTGCCGTCGAGCGCGGTGCCCTGCAGGGTGTCGAAGACCACGATGCTGCGGCTCTCGTCGGGGTCGAGGCGGTCGGCCCACATCCCGGGGATTGGCGCGGTGGCCATGGAGAGCTGCACCTCGACGTCGTCGGCGATCCACGCCGCTTCTTCCATGAGGTCGAGGCTGAGCCCGTTCGCGTACAGGCTGTAGGCGGGGTCGGCGAGCTGCCCGGTGACGGTGGCCGACAAGGAGGTGTCATTCCCGACGACCGTGGTCGGCGGCAGGTCGAGCCCCTCGATGACGTGCGCGAGCACCCGGTCTCCGTCGGCGGAGCGCGCGGCGAGCTTGACCCGGGGGGGTGGCTCGCGCGGCAGCGGGTTGAGCCGCCCGAACGCGTCCCGCAAGGTGCCCTCCACCGAGACTTGCGACCCGGCCGCCTCTGCGTCGAGCCGATAGGCGACGTCGCCGTGGGGGACCGTGCCGCCGCCGGACTCGAGCGCGTACAGCTCGATGTCTCGCAGGTCGAACTCGATTCCGATGATGTCCATCGAGCCGCGAGAGCCCTGGGCTTCCACCGAGAAGGTCAGCGGGAGCTCGATGGGTGCTCTGATCCGCGGGTCGGGGGCTTCGAAGGACAAGGACAGGTGCGCGTCGTCGAGCTGCGCGCCCGCCCGCCATCGCGAGACGGACATCGAGTCGACTTCGACCTCCAGCCCATCGAGCACCGCATCATCGATCTGGAACGAAAGCCCCTGTCGGTCCGGGTCCGGAGCCAAGGGCCGGAACGCGTTGATCAAGCTGAGGTAGGTGACCTCGGTCCCATCGGTGAGCGTGTCCCTGTACTCGCGAACGTCGAGCCAAAACTCCCCTTCGTTGCGCAACTCGGTGAAGTGCAGCACCCACGGGATGTCCAGGAACGCGGGCAGGCCCAAGCGCGTCCAGGGGATGATCTCGCCCAGAATGATGCGGACGTCGAGCTGCTCCGCGTGGGCAGAGCGGTGCTCCCGACCGTGGTTGGTGTGCTTGTAGGGGCTCCACACCGTGATGTCTTCGACGACCACCGGCGAGGGCGTGCCGGTGACGAGGTCGACGATCAGCCGGGGACGCCAGTGGATCCGCTTCATGTCGAGGTCTCCCTCGAGCAGCCCGCTGACCCGCGCCGAGACGAAGCTCCCCAACACGGCGTCGTTGAAGAAGACGTACGCGCCGAAGTAGGCGACGACCAGCAGCGCGACCAGGCCGAACACGAGCTGCAGGGGCAGCTTCACCAGCAGCAGCGTCGCGATGGGGTGTCGGCGCACCACAGGAGGCGCGCTGGCCACCATGTGCAGGTGCTGGACGTGCAGGCCTCGAATGCTGTCCGGGTCGGCGAGCGCTTCGTTGATCACCGCCTCGCGGAACTGTTCGAGGGCTCGCGAGGCGGGGCCCGAACCCCACAGCCGCCCATCGTCGCTCAGCGCCATCCCCATGCGATCGGGGGCGCCGCTGATCTGAGCCTGCACCAGGGGGCGCACGTCGGCATCGACGCGGGCGAGGGCGCGCTCGATCACCGCCGGAGGGGAGGGCAGCGGGCGCAGTCGCGGCTGCGGATAGCCGTGCGACAGACGACGGCTGCGGGACTGAATGTCGTCGCGGACGTGGCGACGCACCAGTGCCTTGAACCTGCGCTTGCGTCGCCACGGCCCACCGCGAACCCGACCGACCGTTCGCATGCGGTCGAACTCTTGAAAGGCTGTGAGCAGCAGCGCCAGCGACGGTCCCTCGGGGTAGAGGTACCGATGCGCCGTCTTGCTGCACATGCGCTCGACGACCTCCCGTCCTTCGGCGAGCAGGTCGGCCTCTTGCTGCCACCGCTGCGTGTCCTCAGTGGAGTCGGGGTGCACGGGATGAGGCCGGTGAGCGGGCGAGATCGACGGAAGGGGTGGGGAGAGAAACCCGCAGACAGTAGCATGTTCGGTGTGGATTCGAGCGGTTTGGCGCATCTTGCGCAAATGCGTCGGTGTCGGGATCGGCGCCCGCGTGCTTTTCTTCAACCCAAGCGGGACCGATGCGGCTAGGGGACCTCGGTGAGCGCAACGAGCACCACGGCGCAATCGGAGCGCACCGCGCCCAACGGATGGTCTTGGAGTCTGCTCCAGGGGTTTCGCGCCGGTACGCCGACGGCGCTGCGCGACGTCTACCGGCTGCACGCCGACGACGTCGGCAAGCAGCTGCGGTTTGGGTTCAGCTTCGAGTCCCGCGGCCGTGCGCATCGCTTCGTCGGCTACGGCTCGGCGTTCGATCTCCAAGACGCGCTGCACGAGACGTTTCGCCGCGCGTTCGAGCCGCGCGCGCGCGAGGGCTACGACGGCATCCGTCCCTACGGGCCCTACCTGCGGACGATCGCCCGCAACGTCGTGTTGCGAACCTTCCGCAAGCGAGAGGTGTTGTTTCCCGCCGCCGACGAGGATGACCGAGGCATGCCGCCGGTCACCGCGTGGGGGGAGAGCGAGCCCAGCCCCGAGCAGTCGGTGGCCTCGGCGCAGGTCCAGGCCTTGGTGCGAAGCTTCCTCGAGACGCTCGACCCAGAGGGGCGACGGCTCTTGGAGGTGCGCTTCATGGAGGGACGCTCACAGCGCGATGCGGCCGAGATGCTGGGGATCGGTCGGCAGCAAGTGCGGTCCCGCGAGGCCAAGCTTCGCACCGCGTTGGTGCGGTTCCTCAAGGCGCAGGGGGAGGCGGGGTTGCTGTCCCACTCGGCCATGATCGCGCTGTTGGCCATCGCACAGGTGTTGGCCGGAGGGGTGACAAGAGGATGAGCTGGAGTCGCTCGAAGCTGTGGGGGCGAATCGAAGACGCCGTCGGGGGACGCCTGCGAGGCCGGGCTCGACAGGGGCTCTTCGACCAGCTGCGCGGCGATCCGCAGGCGCGTGCCGACTACGATCTCGTCTTCGAAGCGCTGCGAGAGCTCGAGCAGGCGCCGGTGGCGCAGGCGGAGTTCGAGGTCGTCGAGGCCTGGCTGCTCGGCGATCTCGAGGCGGCGCAGCAACCTGCGGCCGCGGCATGGTGGCGCCGACCGTGGCTCGGTGCCCTCGTCGCGATCGCGGCCGCCGCCGTGCTCGTCGTCGCGATGCGGCCCGCCGAGCTCGGATCGGACGACGGCTTCGCCGCGCGCGGTGCAGGGGACGACCGTGGCTTGGCGATCGATGCCTTGTGTCCCTCGAGGTCAGGTGCCGTCTTCGCGCGGGACGGGCTCGTGCCCGCAGCCGAGCACGGGTGCGCGCTCGAGGGCACGTTGTCCTTCGCCTACCGGGTCGATCCCACGATCTCCGCCGGGACGCTGAGCCTGTTCGGCCAGGCCGACGACGGGTCCGTGTTGTACTACGCGCCGACGCCCATCGACGCCGGGGGGATCCAAGCGCGCGCCGGTACGTGGACACCGCTGCCGATGGTCGTGGATCTGGACGTGAATCACGAGGCGGGTCCGGTCGTCCTGTATGGGCTCCTCGCCTCGCGTGCGCTCAGCGTGTCCGAAGTCGACACCCTCGTCGAGACGCTGGCCCAGACCCAGCCGGCCTCGATCGGAGACGCTCCGTGGCATCGCAGGCTGGTCGACCACCCCGTCCTCGCCGCGGCGTGTCCCCCGTCGCAGCCCTGCGAGAGCGCCGAGTTGACCTTCACCATCGTCGAGGCCCGTCCATGAACGCACTTGTCCAACGCTTCCTTGTTCCCGCGCTCGTGGCCCTGGGGCTGAGCACCGCCTCGGCGGACGTCCTGGCGGCCCCCGCTTCGCCCGGCGGCGTCGCCGGGGTGGGGCTGCCGCTGTCGATGCGCGCGGCCCGACACCGCTTCGCGCTGGTCATCGGCAGCAACGCCACCTTGGACGCTGCCTCCGATCCGCTACGCTTCGCGGATGATGACGCCGCGTCCATGGCGGAGCTGCTCTCGGAGGTGGGCTACGACGTGGAGCTGGTCACGACCCTGGATGCCGAAAGCCAGGCGCTGCACCCCAACCTGGTTCGGGCGGCGCGCGATCCCTCCCCCGAGGGGCTCGACGCGGCGTGGGCGGAACTCGCGGCGCGGATGGACGCGGTGAAGGGCGAGGTCGAGCTGCTCATCTACTACTCGGGGCACGGTGACGTGGGCCCCGACGGGCAGGGCTACCTGACGCTGTCGGGGGGCAAGCTCACCCGCAACCGACTCTTCGCAGAGATCCTCGGTCGCTCTGCGGCCGACCACAACCACGTGCTCATCGACGCCTGCCGAAGCGAGCAGTTCGTGCTCACGCGGGGGAAGACGTGGAAGAACGACCGGACCTCGGACGACGCGACCGCGGACGTCGGTCGCTACCTGGGCAAGAACCACCTGGGAGGCCACCCCAACACCGGCGTCATCGTGGCCCACTCGGCGGACCAACAGACGCACGAGTGGGAGCGCTACCGTGGCGGCATCTTCACCCATCAGCTGCTCTCGGGCCTGCGCGGCGGAGCCGACCTCAACGGGGACGGCGCCATCGAGTACTCGGAGCTCGGTGCGTTCGTTGCGGCCGCCAACAGCGGGGTCAAGGACCCGCGCGCTCGACTCTCGGTCACCGTGCGTCCGCCCGAGCAAGACCAGCGCCAGCCGGTCCTTCGACACGCCGACATCGGGGCACAGCGGGTGCTGTACTTCCCGCAGGGCGAGGATCCGAAGCTGTACACCGTCGAGGACACCCGGGGGGTTCGACTCGCGGATCTGCGGCGGGCGGGGGATCAGCCGGGGTACTTGCGGCTGCCGGCCGGCGACGTGTTCGTGTCGCGGCGCAGCGCCGATGGGGCAGGGGACGGGCAGGAAGCGACCATCCCGGCCGGAGACCTGGGCATCGTCGAGCTGCCGGCGCTGTCGTTCACGCGAACGAAGCGCGCGGCCCGGGGCGCACTGGACCAGGCGTTCCGCGCCGGCCTGTTCGCGACACCGTACGGGCCGGGATACTACTCCGGCTACACCGACACGCGCGGGCTGCTGGCGGTCGAAGACCCCACCTGGCGGGTGGAGGTCTGGGAGGTCGACGAGGACGGACGCGAGACGAAGGTCGCGGAGTCCGAGGTCCAGGCGCCAAGCGCCGACGAAGCGCTGGAGACGGAGGTGATCGTCGAGTCCGACGACGAGGACGACCCGCTCGACCGGACCTGGGGAGGTCTCTTCTTCGGCACGGTGGTCACGCCGCAGAACCCCGAGGGAATACTCGACTCGGGCGCGGCGCGGGTGGACTCCAGCGGGTTCAAGGGATGCCTGTCCCCCGATGACAGGTCTGCGTGCTCCGCCTTGCGCGGCTTCGACCTCCGCTGGCAGATCTTCCGCACGACCGCGCGCAAGAAGTATCCTGGATGGCTGGGCTATCTGCGTACGGGCTACGCCGCCGGTCACGCCTCGTTTCCGCGGACGATCGAAGAGGGGCTGCCCGAAGGGACCGACCTGCCGCCGGCCGGCACGGCCACGCAGGCGTCCTACGTTGCCGTGCCGGTGTTCCTCGGCGGCAACATCTACGTCTTCGACAACTTCCCGCTGCGTCCGTACGCGGGCCTGGGCTTCGGCTTCGACGTCATCCGCATGCGCTACGAGCGGACCGAGGCCGCCACCCGGCGCGTGACCAAGGCGCGGATCGGCTTCGAGCTGCACGCGGGGATCGAGGCTCGCATCACCAACCACGTCGCGTTGAGTGCGGAGGTGATGCAGCAGTGGGGCGCAAGAAAGCGCTTCGACGGGATCCCCGACTTCTCCAACCGCGGGTTCTCCATGGTGTTCGGGGTCGCGGTCGGTTTTGGCCTGCACGACAAGAAGGCGCCGCGCAAGGTGAAGACACAGGTGCGAAGCAAGACGGTCCCTCGCGCCGAGCCGGCGGCCAAACCCGAGCCGGTGACCAACCCGATGAAGCCGGCGACGCCCGCACCTGAGCCTGCGGCTCCGCCCGAGCCGCTGACCAACCCGATGAGGCCGGCGCCGCCCGCATCTCCGGCTCCGGCTCCGCCTGCGGCTCCGGCTCCGCCTCCGCCTACCGAGGCGGTCCCGAGCTCGGCCGCGCCGCAGGGGTGACCAAGCCGCCGAGGAAGTCGAGCACCGCCCGGATCCTCGCCGAGTGCCGAAGGTCGCGGTGCACCGCCTGCCAGGCCGAGCGTGGCGCGGGGGCGCCGTCGAAGGGCACGCGGACCAGCTTCGTGTCGTGGTCGGCCACCTCGCAGGGCAGCAGCGCCACCCCGAGCGCGCCGCTGGCGGCCGAGTAGATCGACGACACGCTGTCGGAACGCATCACGCAGGGCACGTCGCGCAGATTCTCCTCCATCCATCCGTTCTCCCGTCGGAAGGGCCGGCCCTCGGCGAACATGAGGACGCGGTGGCCCTTCCACTCGCCGCTTTGCGGCGGCATGCCGAAGCGGTCGATGTAGTCGGTGTGGGCATAGAAGCCCAGCTCGATGGTGAACAGCTTCTTGACGACGAGGTCCTCGTGCTCGGGCCGGGCGAGGCGCAGAGCGATGTCCGCCTCGCGGCGGGCGAGGTTGATCTCTGCGTTGGTGCAGACCAGCTCGACGCAGATCTCCGGATACTGCTCGTAGAACGCCGAGAGCCTCGGGGCGATGAACCGCGTGGTGAGCATCTCGGTGGCGGACAGGCGCACGCGTCCCTGTAGACGCTGGTCGGTGCCCGCGACGTCACGTTCGACCGCAAGGGCCTCCTCTTCGATGCGCTCGGCGCGAGGCAGCAGGCGGGTGCCCGCGGCGGTGAGACGATAGCCATGCGAGGTGCGGTCGAACAGGCGCGCGCCCAGCCGGGTCTCGAGCGAGGAGATCCGTCGCCCCACCGTGGTCGGGTCGAGCTTGAGAGACCCACCCGCGCGGGCGAGGTTGCCCTCGCGATGCACGGTGAGAAAGAACCGAACGTCGTCCCAGTTGAACACGGCGGCCTGCATTGTTGCAGGAAAGGTGCCCTGCCGGTTGGCCGTTTTGCAGGTTCAACCCGTGAGTTCGATCTGCCGCCACACGCCGGTGCGGAAGCGCCAAATCATGATCCCCGCCAGCACGGCAAGGTACGCGACGACGGCCAGGATGGCGGCGTTGGGGCCACCGCCGATCACGCTTATCGCGATGTAGCTGCCGGGGACGAACAGCAGCCAGGCGACGGCCAAGCGGGCGTAGAGGCTGAAGGTTGTGTCGCCTGCGGCGCGCAGGGCCTCGGAGATGCTCATGTTGATGGCGTCGAAGAGCTGCCACGCGGCGCTGAGCGCCAGCGTGGTGGCTCCTACCGCGACGATCGCCGCTCCGGCGCCCATGCCCTCGGGCGCAAAGAGCCCCATGATCGGCCCGGGAAAGAGCAGATAGATCCCGCCGACCGACAGCTGCCACGCGCAGGTCAAGGTCAGCGTGCGGCGCACGATCCCCGGGACGGCGTCGTGATGCGCGGCCCCGATCGCCTGGCCGACCAGGATCGCGCCGGCGGAGCTCAGGCCGAACGCGGGCATGAACGAGACCGCGTTGACCTGCACCGTCGCGAGGACCGCGGCGGTCGCGACGGTGCCCAGGTCGGCGATGACCACGTTGACGAAGAACATGAACGCGGCGAACTCGAGGAACCAGTTCAGTCCACTGGGCAGACCGAAGCGCAGCATGCGACGCAGCGAGTGGAGCATCGGCGGCGCGGGAAGGGGGCGGTCGGTGGCGCTCGTGCTCGCTGCCGGAACGCCGCGACGCGCGATGAACAGCCACAGGAGCCCGGCGAAACCGATCGCGCTGGCGAAGACCGAGGCCCAGGCCGCGCCAGCGACGCCCAGCGCCGGCGCGCCCGCGTGGCCTTCGATCAGCAGCCAGTTGAACCCGACGTTGCAGGCCATCGTGACCAGCGCGACGACCATGGGGAAGCGGGTGTTCCCGAGCCCGGCGTACCAGCTGCCGATCGCTTCGATGCCCACGATCGCCACGATGGAGACCAGCCGGATGGAGAGGTAGTCGGCCATCGAAGCCCGGACCGCCGCGCCGTAGTGCAGGTGGTCCAAGGCCGGGCCGACCCAAGGGATCAGCGCGCCGTAGAGCAGGCCGGCCATCAGGGCGAAGAGCACGCCCAGCCAGCCATAGCGGCGCGCACCCTCGAGGTCTCCCTTGCCCCAGAGCTGGCTGGCAAAACTCTGCACGATGAAGACCGTGCCGATCGGGAGGATCGCCAAGCACATGATGTTCATCGATCCGGCGGTCGTCGCCGCCAGCGCGTCCTCGCCCAGCGGCGCGGTCATCAAGGCGTCCGAGAAGCCGATCACCGCCTGGGCCGAGCGCGAGAGCACGACCGGCCAGGCCAGGCGCGACAGAGCACCGTAGCTGTAGCGGGAGGACGACACGTGAACACCCCGGCGGCGAAAGAAGAGAACGTGGCGAAAAGAAAAAGCCCCGGAGGGTCGAGAGGACTCTCCGGGGCTTTCGTTTGTAGCGGGGACAGGATTTGAACCTATGACCTCCGGGTTATGAGCCCGGCGAGCTACCTGGCTGCTCCACCCCGCACCAAGCGTTGGGAGCGGTCTTATAGGCGAGCCCCTCGCTGGGGTCAAGCGTGAACGTGCAAAAAAAGTCGGACGGACCATGCACATCCGACGAGGCGCCGCCGCGGCAGAGCTGCCGGCGGCCTCGGGGCCAAAAAACGGCGGCGCGGCTTGACCCGATCGGCGGCGCTTCATAGGTTCCGCGGTCTATGGACGCCCAAGCCGTCTCGGCCGCGCTCACGCCGGCAGCACTCGCTCCGGCGATCGCCAAGCGCCTCGGCCTCCCGCCCGCTGAGGTCGAGACGGCGCTCGGCCTGCTGGCCCAAGGTGCACAACCGGCGTTCATCGCCCGTTACCGAGGAGATCGCGTCAAGGAGCTGCGCATCGAGGACCTCGAGCAGATTCAAACCGCGGCGGCGCAGGCCGTCGGGTTCGCGCTGCGGCGCCAACAGGTCGCCGGCGAGCTCGCCGCGCGAGGTGTCGGGGGTCCCATCATCGACCGGGCCGTGTCGGCGGCCACGCACCCGCTCGATCTGGACGACCTGCGGACGGTGGGCAAGCGCAAGAAGCGACCAGCCGCCGCCCGAGCGCGCATCGGCGGGCTCACGCCGTTGACGCTCGCGCTGCTGAAATTCGGCAGCACCGGTGATCTCGCCGACGCGGATGCGATCCCCGCGTCGTGGTTGGCCGTGCCGTCCCGGTCCGCGCTCAGCGGCAACAAGAAGCGCAAGCGCAAGCGGTCGAAGAAGACGGCCGAGCCCGACGTCCAGCGCTCGTCCTCCGCCGCGGATGGCGACCAGGGCGACGAGGGCACGCAGCCGCCGGCGGTGGACGAGGGCCCGCAGGTCGACGCGGCGCCCGAGCAGGTCCAGGCGGCAACCACCGATGCCCCGGCGGCGCCCGAGCAGGTCGAGGAGGCGGCCACCACCTCTGCCCCGGCGGCGCCCGAGCAAGTCGAGGCGGCAACCACCTCTGGCCCGGCGGCGCCCGAGCAGGTCGGCGCGCCCGAGCCGAGCCAACCCCCGGCGCAGACCCCCGCGGCGATCGAGATCCCCATGTTCGATGGGGACGCCCTCGCGGCCGCCGTCACCGAGACGGACATCCCCCAAGATTCCGCAGCGCTCGACGGAGCGCGGACCATCTGCGCCGATCTCATCGCGGAGCATCCAGGGGTGCGTCGCATGCTTCGGCGCTTGGTGATGACGCGCGGGAAGCTCAAGACCGCGGTCGTCGAAGCCAAGAAGGACCGCGCCGGTCGCTATGCCAAGTTCTTCGATCGGGCGGAGACCTGCAGCTCGATGGCACCCACCAACGTGCTCTCGATCGCTCGCGCCGAGCGAGACGGTCTCCTGCACGTGACCGTGGAGATCGACGAGGAGCTGGTCATCGAGGAGATCGCCAAGCTGTTGGGCGTTCGCGAGGACGGGCCCGCCGCCGGCCAGGTGCGTGAGGCGATCGTCGAGGCGTGGACCCAGGCCGGCCTGGCCAAGGCGACGACCTCGAGCGTGCGCCGCCAGCTCAAGGAGCGGGCGGACCGGGCGGTGATCCCGGCGCTGTGCGAGGCGTTGCGCCCGCAGCTGCTGGCGCCTGCCTTCGGCCACCGTCCGGTGCTGTGCATCGACCCGGGGACCGAGCACGGCTGCCGCCTGGTCGTGCTGACCGGGCAGGGCAACGTCGCCGCGCGAGACACGGTCTACCCGCTGCAGCCCAAGCTTCAGGCGCCCCAGGCGAAGGCGCGCATCGCCGAGCTGTGTGCGGCCCACGCGGTGGAACTGATCATCGTCGTGGGCAGCAGCGGCGCCCGCGAGGTCGAGAAGCTCGCCCGCGACGCGATGGCCACACCCCCGTCCGCCCCGGGCGAGATCGAAGCCCCCACTGAAGCCCCCCGGCCCAAGCCCCGGGCCAAGGGGGAGACGATCGCGGTGCACACCATCGACTCCGACGCCGTGGGCGCGGTGGCGGGGAGCAAGGCGCTCAAGGCCGAGTTCCCCAAGGCGGATGCAGCCACCCGCCGCGCCATCGTGGCCGGCCGCCGCGTGCAGGACCCGCTGCTCTCGCTGGCCAAGGCGGACCTGCGCAAGCTGTCGTTGGGCCAGCACCAGTTCGAGGTCGAGCCCGAGGCGCTCCGCTCGGCGCTCGACCAGGTCGTCGCGACCAGCATCGCCAAGGTGGCGCTGGACCTCAACACCGTCGATGACGAGACGCTCGCTCGGGTGCCGGGCATGTCGGTCGCGCTGGCCAAGGCGGTCGTCGCCCATCGCAGCGCCAAAGACGGCGGATTCCGCAGCCGCAACGAGCTGCTCGAGGTCCCGGGCTTGGTGGGCAAGGCGTTCGAGCAGTCGGCCGGCTTCCTCAAGGTGTTCGGCGGGGAGCAGCCGCTGGACGCCACGCCCATTCACCCCGAGCGCTACGGTCAGGTCGCGCAGATGGCCCGAGCCCTGGACGTCACCGTGGCCGAGCTGCTCTCGGACCCCGCCAAAGTCGACGCGATCGAAGCCGAGGCCTTCCTCGGGCAACCCGGCGCGTCGGGGGAGCCGCTGGGCCCGCGTGGTCTCAGCCAGATCCAGGCGGCCCTGCGCGCCCCGGACAGGGATCCGCGACCGCCGTTCGAGGTTGCCGCCTTCCATCCCGGCCTGGGAAGTTTCGGCGACCTCAGCGTCGGCATGGAACTCGAGGGGGTCGTCACCCACCTGGCCAACTTTGGCGCGTTCATCGACGTCGGCATTGCCCAGGAGGGCTTGGTGCACCTCAGCGAGATGAGCCACGAGTATGTCGCCACGGCCGGCGATGCCGTGCACATCGGCCAGAGGATCAAGGGAAAGGTCATCGAGATCACCCCCGAGAAGAAGCGATTTGCGCTGTCGATGAAGGCGCTGATCCCCGCGCCCGAGCGTCCCGAACGGCCTGCGCGCGCGCGCGAGGACGGGAAGCGCCGCGGTGACGATGGCCCGCGTGGCAAGGGCAAGCCCCGTGGCAAGGGTGGCCCCCGCGGCAAGGGTGGCCCCAGCGGGGACAACCGGAGCCGGGAACCGCGGGAGGAGAAGGTCCTGGGCTTCCGGATGGACCTCTCGGACCTCGCCTCTCGGTTGGGCAAGGGCTGAGCCGGCGGCCCCGACGGCCGGGACCAGGTGGCCCCTCATCGCGGTCAGCCATCGCGGTCAGCCGGGGGCAGCCCGGGGCAGCCCGGCGGGGTCAGCCTTCGGCCGCGAGGGTCCGCAGCGCGACGCGCTTCCCCTCGCCATCCCACAGGGTGGCCATCACGGACAGGGGTTCGTTGATCGCCGCCAGCCGCAGCACGCCGGCGGGGTCAGGCCGCGCCTGGGTGAAGTTCAGCGGGCAGTGCTCGATGTCACCGTCGTCCGTCTGCACCGCGAGGCCGTGCGAGCGGCAGATGAGCGGACGCTGGGCGTAGACCGCACACCGTCCCTCGACGAGCATGGCGCAGCGGTCGCGTCGATCCGCCTGCGTCCGGACGCGTGCGCGCACGTCGCCGGGCAGATCGGTGAGCGCCTCTCGGATCGCGTCGGCCTCGACCTCGAACACGCTGAGATCGACGTGGCAGCAGGTCTCGCAGCCCGATGCGCAGCGCATCGCCGGACCGGCTCTCGTCGCGGCGCCCTCGAAGTGCGCGTCCACGCGCGTCCGGAGGGTGACGAGCGCCTCTGCGGCGAGATCGCGGTCGGCGCGGCTCACGATTCGCCTCGCAGGGCGCTGGCGGTGGTGTACAGCGCCCGTCGTGCGTCCTCCGCCGCGTCGGGGCCGAAGCTGGCGCCGCCGACGTAGGGATGACCGCCGCCCCCGAGTTGCTCGCACACGCTTGCGATGTCGTGCTCGCGGTCTTCGGCGGGCAGCCAGGGGTTGTAGCCGACGGAGAACTTCTGCGCGCCGTCCGGTCCCCGGCTGATCCCGACGAGATACCGAATCCGAGGATACAGCGCGTACGCGATGAACTTGTTGTAGGCCCGCGGCGGCTGGTCGCTGAGGTCATAGGTGGCCACGCCGCCGCGAACCTGCAGCCGCTCCTTCATCAGCTCGATGTCGCGGCGATGGGTCGCGAGTGCAGGGTCGACGACCGCGCGCACGTAGCCGGCTTGGGCGAGCGTGGAGAGCGGCGTGTCGAGCAGGTCGACGATGAATCGACTCGCGTCGTCGGCGTTGCGGTTCTGCTCGACGAAGGTCATCAGCTGCAGGGCGGGCTCCTCGAGCTGCACGGGCATGGAGGGGGTTGGGAACGACGCGGTGTCGATCAGCTCCGCCCAGTGCAGCAGCTCGGCGTGGGGGGAGGGGTCCCAGCCGAACTGGGTCTTCGCAATGTTGGCGATGTACCCCGTGCAGCTCGGCGCGGCGGCGTCGTGGAACTTTCGTCCCGAGGAGTCGGCGGCGAAGTGATCACGCTGGCCTTCGAGCTGGAAGGCGGAGACGTGATGATCGAAGAACCAGCCCAGCCGCGGATGGGTGCTGTACCGAAAGTCCACGATCGCGGAGTCGTCGGCGTCGAAGTCGGCGTCGACGAAGGGATCGCCGGGCTGATGCGCCTTGGGCACGTAGACGAACGCCGCGTCCTCCCGAACGCAGGTCCGGTAGAACGCCGTGAAGATGGCCGCGCTCGCTGCTCCGTCGAAACAGGCAGCGTGATGGAGTACGTGGACCCTCATGCGTGCAGCCGTGGAAACTACCAGAACCCCATCGGGCGTGGCGCGGCGCGGCGTGGCGCGGCGTGGCGCGGGGCGCGATCAGGCCGGGGGGTCGTGTCGGCGCGGTGTCCCGGGGTCGGCCGCGTCCACCGTATAGAGGCCAGACCCGAGCCGCTCGGCATCGCGCGGCGGATCCGAGGGCGCGTGCGGGGTCCACAGCCACAGCGACGCCGGGATGAATCCGGGGGGGTCGGAGAGCAGCCCCGTGGCGGGCCGAGCGTCCGGAGGCGGCAGCGAAGACAGCAAGCATCCCTCCCGCACCAGGATGGCGAGCGTGCGTCCGTCGCTCATGAGCAGGGCGTGCGGCGCTTCGTCGGGATCTTGCGCGACGTACTCGTGCAGCGCCTTGGCGACGGCGTCCGGCTGTGCGAATGCGTTTTGAAAACCGGTCGCCGCAAAGAGCTTGGCGAGCACGCTCAGCAGGTGTAGCTGCACATCGGGCGCACGGATCGCGTCGCGGGCGAGGAACTGCGGGAGGCCGCCGAGGACCGCGGATCGTCTGCCCTCCGTGAGCGGCGGCGACGCGACGGCGGCCATCCAGCGCTGGAAGCGGGCGGTCTGAGGCGTGTGGGCACACGGTGGATCCGCCGTCTTGGATGCGTGGAACACACCCAAGGAACACCGCGCACCGGACCGCAGCAGATCGCGCACCGCGTTGTCCGTGGGTCGCGCGACGGGACGGGACTGTACGAGGGTCTCGGCGCCCATGCATCCGCCGACACACCAACCGTCGAGGCGGTTGGCCAGGTGGTTGCCGCTCGCGGAGTATCCCGCGAGGTGGGTCTCGAACACCGATTCCACCCAGTTGTGTCCCCAGAATGGACGATCGGGGCGCGCTTCGAGCATCGCCGCGAGAGTGAGGGTGGGCACAACAGGATCATACCAGCGCACGCACGCTCGGCCACTGCCGACGCGGGACACTCCTCTTCGGGCAACCCCTGGCCGTCCCGGGGCGACTGCACGTGGGGTGCGGGCCTCGCGACTGCGATCCCCACACCGCGTTTCGTCGATTTCTCGCGGCATCGTCGCGGTCTCGCTAGGGTCGGGCGATGGTGCTCTCGCGTGGATTGTCCGTGGTTCGCAAGCTCGTTCGCTTTGCGGCTGTGACCGCGGCAGCAGCGCTCACCAGCGCGTGCGCGTCGACGCCGGGCGTCAAGCCCGAGCAGGACCCCGAAAAGACCAGTCGCGCCAACAAGCACTATGACGTCGCGGTCGGATCGTTTCACAACGGGATGTACCAAGACGCGAAGATCCAGATCGATCGCGCGCTGCAGGTCGATCCCGAGCATGCCGACTCGCACTACCTGCAGGGCGTCTTGCTGCTCAACGAGGGCAAGTCGATCGTCGATGCGATCGAGATCCAGCAGTGTTTGCAAGACGATGCCGCCGTACAGCAGCGCGGCCGCGCCGAGGATCTGCATCGCGAGGCGGGGGTGGCCTTCGAGCGGGCGGCGGGCGCGTATCCACAGGGCGCCTCGGGGCGGGGTCGCGCGATGAACTCGGTCTCGGTCGTCTCGCTGTTCTTCCATGAGACGCAGCGCGCCTCCGAGGCCGCCCAAGACGCGCTCGAGGAGCAGTTCTATACCGACCGCTACTCCGCGCTCTCCAACCTGGGCTGGGCTCAATACCTCGATGGGGACTCGGTCAGCGCCACCGCGTCCCTGCGTCAGGCGGTGCTCATCAATCCAGACTACTGCGTCGGGCACTACCGACTCGCGCAGGTCTACCTCGACAGCGGCCTGCTCGAGCAGGCGTACGAGCACGCCAAGCACGTGATGGGGCGGCCGAACTGCCCCATCCAAGACGCGTGGCGGATCGCCGGCGTCGCGCAGATGCGGCTCGGGGATGACGCAGCCGGGATCTCTACCCTCAAAGAGTGCGTGGAACTCGCACCCCGGAGCTGCCAGGCCCAAGACTGCCGGCAGCTGTTGGGGCCCGCCAACACAACGGAATCCTCGATGGCATTGCAGACCGCGCAGTAGCGCGCGTCGGCGCCTGGAGCGGCGCAGTCGGGATTTGCATGGGTACCGCTTGCGGCGGAGGCCTGCACCGGGCAACACTTCGCCGCGATGCAGCACGCTGAGACGAGTCGATTGCGCGTTGTCGCCGCGGCCGCGACGGATGCCCGCCGCGACGACACGCTGGATGCGTCGGATTCGGCCGTTCCCTCGCCGGGTCGCTACATCAAGGAGCAGCGGAAGCGGCAGGGCATGAGCATCGATCAGCTCGCAGCCGCCACGAAGATCCCGCGCTCCAGCCTCGCGTTCCTCGAGGCCGATCAGCACGACGCGCTGCCCGGTCCGGTGTTCGTCAAGGGCTTCCTGCGGTGCTGCGCACGGGCGCTGCGCGTAGAGCCCGAGGAAGTGATGGAGCTGGTCTACGAGCGCGAGCGCGAGCTGCTCCTGGCCCGTCGTCGGGAGCGACCGGCGACGTCGGGTGCACCAGGGCTTCCCCACGCACCCGAGCGGGCCGACGGAACCGGCGCCCGCACCCCCGTGGCCGGTGCGTCGACGGCTCCGGTGGACGGACCTGCGCAGGCAGGCCTCGAGGTCGGGCAGCGCTCGGCGGAGGCGGAGGAGCGGGCGCCGCTGTTCGCCGGCCTTCGTGCGCTGGTCGGCTCCCGCGTGGGCTCGGGAGGGATCTCCTTGATGCTCTGGCTCTTCGTCGCGATCTTCGTCGCGATGGTGATGATGGCCGCCTTCAGCATGCTCGGCCAAGGCACGCTCGGCCCCACCTGATCGCCCGCCGTGCGACGACTCTGGGCGGCGTGCAACGGTACCCGGCTTGATTTCGGCTCGGCTTGACCCGGTGCGTTAGGCTCCGTCGCGCACGCATGGGCACCACCCGCACCCGGAAGATTCGCATCCTGCACGCGCTGCTGCGCGCGGGAGACAAGCGGCGTCTGCGTCGGACCCTGGAGCGTCTCGACGACGTCGAGATCGCCGGTCAGCTCGACAACCTCGACACCGACGACCAGCTCTCGGTGCTCCGGCTGGTCTCCAACGAGCGCCGCTCCGAGATCGTCGGCGCGATGCGGTACGAGAGCGCCGCCGGGCTCGTCGGCGCGCTGGCGCCGGAGGAGGCCGCCAGCCTCGTCGACTCTCTGGACGCCGACGATGCGGTCGACATCCTCGGGGCGATGCCCGAGGGGACGCTCGGCGCGATTCTCAAGCGGCTCGATCGGGAGGACGCCGATGAGATCGAAGACCTCCTGGCCTACGACGAGGAGACCGCCGGCGGCCTGATGTCGCCGCAGTTCTTCTCGTGCCTCCCCGAGGCCACCGTCGGCGACGCGCTCGCGGCGATTCAGACGGCCGAGGAACCGCCGGAGACCGCCTTCTACGTCTACGTGTGCGACGACGAGGACCGCCTGCTGGGCGTGTGCTCGCTGCGCGTGCTGGTGATTTCGCTCCCCGAGCAACGCCTGCGGGACATCATGTCCACCGAGGTCACGACCGTCGAGCCCGACACCGACCAAGAGGACGTGGCCGAGATGGTGAGTCGCTACGATCTCGTGGCCGTCCCGGTCGTCGACGACAGGCGGCGCTTGCTGGGGGTGATCGATGTCGACGACGTCGTCGACGTCATCCGCGAGGAAGCGACCGAGGACATCTTGAAGATGGCGGGCGCCGGAGAAGACCTGGCCGACGCGCGCTCGTTCTTCGGGGCGCTGCGGGTCCGCTGGCGGTGGCTGATGGCGGCCGCGGTCGGTGGAACGGCGGCTGCGCTGAGCCTCAGCGGTTTCGACGGCCTGCTGGCGTCGGTCCCAGCGCTCGCGTTCTTCATGCCGGTGGTCGCGGCCATGGGGGGCAACATCGGCATTCAGAGCTCCACCATCGTCGTGCGGGGTCTGGCCGTCGGCTACATCGAGGCGGACCGCGTGCGGCGCTTGGTGGTCCGCGAGGTGGGGCTGGGCGTGGTCATGGGCCTGTGTTTCGGGGCGCTCATCGGCTCGGTGTCGGCGGGGGTGGCTGAACCGGGCACCGACCCCCTTCGGCTGGGTACCGTCGTCGCGTTGGGGACCGCCGGCTCGATGACGATCGCCGCCGCGGTCGGCACGAGCACCCCGCTGCTGCTCGACCGCCTCGACATCGATCCCGCGGTCGCGACCGGGCCCTTCGTGACCACTTCGGTCGACATCGCGGGGCTGCTCTTCTACTTCTGGCTGGCCTCTCGCCTGCTCGGGCTGGGCGCGTGAGCGAGGTTCGGACGCCCGCGGTCGTGCTCTCGACGGCGGCCCTGGGGGAAGCCGACCTGATGGTCGTGTTGATGACCCCCGACCTGGGCAAGGTGCGGGCCGCGGCCAAGCACGCCCGGGCGTCGAAGCGACGCTTTGCCGGCGGGCTGCCCGCGGGCGCGTTGGGGGAGGCATCCCTGGCACGGCGCCGCGAGAGCGCGATGTGGCGGCTCGATGGGTTTCGTTCGGTGGCCGAGGTCAGCGGCTTGGGTCGAGATCTCGCGCGATTCGCCTACGTCGGCTACCTCTGCGAACTCACGGACGTGCTGGTGGTGGAGCCCGAGCCGGACGCGCGCCGGTTTGCGGCGCTGTCCGAAGCCGTCGGCGAGACGCTGCGGGCGGAGCCGAGGCCGGCGGTGATGCGGCGCTTCGAGCTGCGCCTGCTCGACAGCCTCGGCCTGTTGCCGGCCTTGCACGAGTGCTGCGTGTGCGGGGAGGCCGACCTGGGGAGCAACGAGATCGCGTTCGACGCGGACCGAGGCGGCGCGCTGTGCCCGGCCCACGCCGTGGGCGCACCGGTGCACATTCCCGCCCAGACCATCGCGCTCGCGGTCGAGCTGCATCGCAGCGCGGCACCCGAAGACGCCTGGGACGCGGCGACCCGCGCGGACGCGACGGTTCGCCGCGCGCTGCGAGACCTGGTGCAGACGGTCGTGCGCCCGCACCTGCGCCGCCCGCTGCGCTCCCTCGAATTCTTGGCCTCGCTCACGCCGCGTGGCGCGACGGATTGCAGCCGCGGCGACGCTCCGTGATCCCGGTCCGTTCGGGCTCTGGCAAAGGGTCCCAAAGGCCCGATTGCCCCCCGGACGCTTGTGGTAGGTTTCCCGGCCGTGTCGCACCGCCACACCCCGCGTTCGAGGCCCTCGCGCCCGTCGCTGCGCCGCCTCGCCGGCCTCCGCCTCGCCCCCCTCTTGGGTCAGATCGTGGCGCCCGTTCTCGCGGCGGGGCTGCTGGGCTGTAGCGACCCCAACACCGGGCTCGACGCGCCGGTGGGCAACCTGTTCTTCCCCGAGGGTCTGCTGCTCGATCCGCGCACGCCACCGGACGAGGCCGCGCGGTACTTGTTCGTCTCCAACGGGAACAACGACCTCGCGTTCAACGGCGGATCGCTCAGCGTGATCGACCTCGAGGCGTTCTTCGGCGCGTGGTCGGCCGAGACCGCCGGGGCCGACGGCGCGCTCGCGCCGAGCTACGAGCCCTTCCCCTACTGCGAGGGGCCCGGTGGTCGCTGCGTGCTCGATGTCGGCTCCCCGACCTCGGACGACTTTCCGTGCCGGCGCCTGGGCCTGCTGCCGCAGGTGGTCGAGTGTGACGAGGGCCCCTTCGTGGTCGATGGGGTGCGCCTGGGCGATTTCTCCACCCTCATCGATGCGTCGGTGGAGCCCTCCACGGGCAAGGCCCGGCTGTGGATCCCCGTTCGCGGCGACCCGAGCGTCACGTACGTCGACGTCGAGGGCGCGTGGCCCGAGGAACCCGACCTCGACTGCGGCCAGGCGCGCGGCGACGGAGAAGCCCGCGACGAGGCGCGCTGCAGCGACGCGTTCCGCCTGACCCATCTGCGCAACGACGAAAGCCTCGAAGAGCTCCCGCGCGAGCCGTTCAACGTGCACGTCACCGAGGGCGAGGGCTACCGCTACGCCTTCATCGCGCACAGCTCGGGTCCGGGGCTGACGGTCATCGATCTCGACGGACTACGCGGCGAGGATGACCGTCCCGCAATCGTCGACATCCGAGAGGTCTTTCGCCCGACCAGTGGCTCGGTGCTCACCGGCGGCTTCGGCCTGGCCACCCGTCCCTGCGGGGCATGCGGGGTCCCCGGCGAAGAGGACATCCCGGGCTTCAACGTGCCGGCGGTCACCCAAGGCTGCACGCGTCCGCTGGTGTACAGCTCGCTGCGCTACCAGCTGCTCGCGACCAGCTTCACCGCCTCGGGCATCGACGACGACGAGCTTCCCGAGGGCGCGGACGAGCGCGAGGGCTGCGAGGATGAGCAGGGCAACTACGTCGGCCCCTACTGCGCCGGGCCCGACGACGTCGGTCAGGCGTGCGCGCTGGTGTGCGAGCCGCAGATCCGCAACGTCGTCCGCTTCCCGATCGGCGGCGTCGATCCGCTCGCGGCGACCACGGCCGAGGCCCTGGGCGACGTGCAGTTCGGCGACGCCTGCGGCGACGAGCTGTTCGTGCTGCAGACCAACCCCGGCGCGCTGCTTCGCCTGGACACCTCCTTGGATGCGGGCGTGCCCGACGACATTCCCGCCGGTCGTCCCATCGAGGTCTGCGATCAGCCCACGCGTTTCAAGGTCTGGCCCGAGCAAGGGCTGGCGTTCGTGAGCTGCTTTCAGGCCGCCTACGTGTACATCATCGATCTGCGGGCCGAGCAGGTCGTCGATGCCGTCATCACCGGGACGGGCCCGCACGATCTCGTGCTCGACGAGGTGCGCGGGATGCTCTACGTGGCCAACTTGCTCGAGGGGTCGGTCAGCGTGATCGACGTCGGCCTCGAGAGACCGACGCGCTTCAAAGAGATCGCGCGAATCGGCCTGCAGGAGCCCTTCAGCCGATGATCTCCGTTCTCCGAAACCGCGCCATCGCCTCCTCCTCGCTCCGCGCCCTCCTGGTGGGGGTCCTCGCCGGACCGCTCGCGGTCGCCTCGGGGTGCAACAACCAGACCCGCGTGATCGTGCCCAACCGCGTGCTCGATCGCCCGCTCGACGTGACGCTGACCTGCGTCCGCTACAGCGACGGCGTCGTCACGCCGGCGGGGGTGGGGGACTGCGCTCAGGATACGACCCCGGGCTGCTTCGACGACGGACCGCAGCTGGTCGGCTACGTCGCGAACAGCGAGCGCAACGAGGTGGCCGTCTTCCGCCGGTGCGACACGACCGCAGCCGTGGTCGACCTCGACCGCGATGCGCCCGGATACCAGCTCGTGCCCGTCGGGCAGTTCCCCTCGGAAATCGAGGCGACCACGCTGGGCTGCAGGGTGGTCACCAGCAACGCGGGCAGCTGCGACCTCACCCTGCTCGATGGGCTCGGGTTGGCCACGATCGCCCTCAACGGCGAGGCTGGCCAAGAGGTGGCGCCCAGCTCGCTGGTGTCGCGCCTGGTGCCGCTGCGCTCCGACGGGCTCCTGCTCGGCGCCCGCCCCGGCGCGCTGCTCTCCGCTCCGGCGGCGCTGAGCACCACCTCGCTGGGCGCCTCCGCTCCGATCGGTGGGGGCGATGATCCGGATCCGCCGGACACCGACACCGAGGACTTCGCCGACATCGGCCAGATCTGCGACGACGACGCCAACGGCAGCGTGTGGGCGACCTTCCCGACCTGTCAGCTCGTGGCCGAGGTCGACCTGGTCAGCGGGCGGCTGCTGCAGAGCCGCCAGTTCGTCACCGCGGAGGACGGGAGCGTGCAGGTCGTCGACAGCGGCACCGCACCCGATTGCCCGGTCGACTGCCCGATCCAGTTCCCCGACGGAGCGCCCCCCACCTGCACCGGCGGGGATGACGACCCCGCGGACTGTCGCCCCGCCTCGGGACTGGGCGGATTCTTCCCCAACGCGATCGAGCTGATCGAGCCCGGAACGTACGACCCCGAGACCGATCTCGGCGCCGATCAGGAACTCACCTACGCCTCGTTGTTCGTCGGCGGCTCGGGGAGCGACACCCTGTTCGAGATTCCCTTCGCGGTCGAGGCCGGCGAGACGGTGGGCACGTGGTCCGACACGGTGCTGTCCCTGCCCCTCGAGGATCCGCAGGGAATCGTCAAGGTTCGCGCGACGCCGCCGGTGGTCATGAACGACGGCTCGCACCAGTTCCTCTACGCCATTGGCGGCGACGGAGCGACGCACGTGGTCGACCGGTCGTTCGACGACGACGCGCTGGGGGTCGAGTGTGACACCCAAGTGGATCCCACGACCTCCACCTCACCGTTCCCCTCGTGCAACCCGATCGATCCCAACGCCGCCGGCCAGGGCCTCGCGCCTGATCGGCGCCCGTTCGCCGCGGGGCCGGGGATCCGCGTCAGCGGTGGCGCCGGGTTTACGGACTGGGCGTTCTTTCGGACCACCGCCGGAGCCGAGCCGGGGGCGCCCTTGCAGTCCTCGGGCACGCCGTTCGGAAGCGCCGGGGTGGTGGGGGTCGGCACGACCAGCTTCGGTCGACTCGTCCTGTCGGTGTTCAACCAGCTCCAGAACGCTCCGGACAGCGCGCCCTTCGACACGCTGGGGATCATGGATCTGTCGATCCCTCCGCACAGCCTGTGGCCGTCCGAGGATCCCACGACCATCGGTGTCCTGAGCACGGCGCTGCCGTCGGTGGAGGACGAGGAGCCCAACCGGACGCTCCCAGGCGACATCAACTCCGCCCAGACCCTCAGCCCCACGCTGCGTCTCATCGACCTGGCCTACACGCTGCCGCCCGAGGGCACCGTCTCCGAGGAGCGCGTCGCGCGGGTCGAGAGCCTGGGCAACCCTTCCAACATCGACGGCCTGGGCCTGTTCGAGGACGACGCGGTCTACGAGAACGAGGTCGTGCGCGCCGTGGTGCGCGACTACCAGGCCTGGGCTCCGGTTCAGTGGGGGCTGACCTGGGAGGGCACCATTCCCGGCACGCGCAGCGCCACCGGCCGGATCGAGTGTGACAATCCGGGCTGGGAGAACGGCACCTGCGTGCGGGAGCCCGACAGCCCTTCGGAGGTGTCCCGGCTGGTGGACGAGTCCGCCGCGTTCTGTGACAACGGCGTGCTCGCCGGCGACAAGCTCGTGATCCTCGGCTGCGCCGACGATGACGACTGCGGCCTCGGTCAGCGCTGCCTTCGCGAGCCCACGGCGCCCAGCACGGCCTCGGGGATCTGCGTGTCGGCGCAGGCCTACGAGCAAGAGTTCGAGGTGCTGCGCCAGGTGTGCGCGCCGTTCATCAACGACGCGTGTGGGAGCGTGCGGCGGGAGTACCTCGTCACGCGCGCCTTCCAGAACGAGCTGCACCTGCAGTCCGTCGATCGCCCGCTGGAATCGCATCTGCGGGCCGTGGTGCCCCAGACCGGGCTGCCGCCGGAGGAGGATGAGATCCTCGAGACCCCGGGCCTGGTCGAAACCGTCGATCGGTACACCTGCGAGCTGCCCGCCGAACCCGGGGTGGTCGCGCAGCCCGCCAACGGGCTCGGGTGCTCGACCGACGCGCAGTGCACCATGCTCAACCAGCGGCCCGGCGACCCACCCTTCTTGTGCGGTGCAGACGGCCTGTGCCGGGGGCCGTGTCCCGACGGAGACCCAGCGTGCCTGGAGTGCGACGTGGACACCGACTGCGGCCACTACGGGGACGGCGCGCTGTGCGTCGACCAGCAGTGCCAGCGTCCGTGCGAGCCGGGCCAGCGCGACTGCGTGCAGGCCCTGCTGCCCGGGTCGCGATGCTTCTCGGAGTTCGTCGACTACACCGTCCGCACGCGCAACAGCTTCACGGTGATCGGGGACCCCGCGCCGGGCTTCATCACCTCCCGGGTCTTCGTCGACCCCGAAACCGGGGAGTGCGGCGAGAACCAGGCGGAGAGCTCACTGCTCACGTCGCGTCTGCGGCTCGGGGCCGACCAGGACAGCGTCTTCAGCGACCCCTTCGTCGGCATTGCGGATTGTCCCAACCCCGACGAAGCCGCGCCCTCCGACCCCAACCCGTGCCGCATCGTGGCTCGGCGCTCCGAGGACCCCAGCACCCTCTTCCATCAGATGGAGTACGAGGGGCAGCCGGTCCCGGCGATTCGTTTCTCGACCCCGCAGCTCAGCCTGGTGCTCGACCTGGTCGACCTGGTGACCCTGGCCTCGAACACCGAGGTGGTGGATGCCAACGGCGAGGTGTACACGACGCGGTTCCCGGCGGAGTTCCGGGAGTTCAATCGGGCCCGGATCCCGCGCAACTACGCCACGGTCTTCAACGCGACCGCGGGCTACATTCCGTTCTCGGAGGCCGCGGTGGTCGGCAACACCGTCATGGTCTACCCGGTCCGGATCCTGGCCGGCCCGTCGACCAACGTCGCGTTCGTGGTGGATGCGAGCGGTCGCGGGGTTCGTGGGCAGGTCATTCGCCTCAACGTCGCCGCCATCTCCCAAGGCGGCTTCGTCGACACGAGCTTCCTCGTCCGGTGAGCGCACCCGCTGCGTTCGCGGCGGGTTTTGCGGTAGAGTCGGAGGGGCCAACGCGGTGCCTCATTTCAAGGTCAGGATCGGCAGCAAGACCCTCGTGCTGACCGACGGAGAACACGACGTGGGTCGGCTGACCGAGTGTTGGTTGACGCTCGATGATGATCTCGCCTCCCGGCAGCACGCGCGCTTCCACGTCGCGGGACCCACCGCGGTCCTCGTCGACCTGGGCAGCCGCAACGGGACCTTCGTCAACGGCAAGCGGATCGTCGGCCGACACAAGCTGCACGACGGGGACAAGGTCCGGGTGGGGCGGGAGATCATGGTCGTGGTCCGGGCGGACCGTTCCTTCGACGAGGACGAGGTGGAGGACGACCTGCGCCGCACGCTCGCCCCGGGCGAGGACACGCGGTTCCCGTCCCTGATCGGTCAGCTGGTGGAGAAGAGCCTGCGGGTGGGCAAGGTCAAGGAGGCCGAGCGGTACGCGACGGCGTTGACCAACCAGCTCGCCGCCAGCTCCGTCGACGTCGAGCACCCCGCCGCCAGGGCTTGCGTGAGCTGCTTGATCGGACTCGCCGAGCACACGTCCGCCGGTGTCTGGATCGACCGGGTGTTCGGCCTGCACCGCTCGCAAGGCTGGGTCATGCGCCCCGAGGTGCTCGAGCAGCTCGGCGGCGTGCTCGACCGGATCCCGCGGGTTGCCGGCCACGCGATCGCGGACTACGAGCAGCACCTTCGACGGCTGCAGCGCGCAGGGAACCTCGAAGCTGGGGAGATCCTCGGGACGGTCTCGGAGATCGTCGACGCCACGGGCCAGCGCTGAGACGCAAGGATGGCGGCGGGTCCTTCGACCACGCCGCCTCCGTACCATGCCGTACGCTGCCGAGCCCCAGCTGTGATGGGGCGGACCCTACGGGGTCACTTGGACACCCGGAACGTGGTCCGGTTGTTCTTGGCCCGGCCCGCCGAGGTCAGGTTGATCGCCACGGACTTGGACGCGCCGTAGCTGCGGGTCTTGAGCCGACCCGCCGAGACGCCCTTGCCCGTCAGGTAGCTCTGGACCGACTCGGCGCGGGTGTCCGTCCGCGCCTTGGCGGCGCCCTTGTCGTCGGTGTGGGTCCCGATCTCCAGCTCCTGGATCTCGGGGTGGTACTTGAGGAACGTCGCCACCTGATCGAGCGCGTCGTAGCTGCTCGCGTCGACCTGGTTGTTGTTGTCGTAGGTGATGCGCTTGCCGACCCGCAGCGTCTTGCCGCTGAGCGAGACCAGCGGGGTCTCCGGCGGCGCGTCGAGCTCGAGCACCTGGGTGAAGCTGGTGTCGCCGTTGGGCTCGACCGTGAACGAGAAGGACTTGGACTTGTAGCCTTCGGCGCTCGCCGTGCCCTTGTACTCGCCGGCGTCGAGTTCGAGGGCGATCTGACCGTCGGGCATCGAGTTGAAGGGCTCGTCCACGCCCTGGCCGGTGACCTGCAGCGTGGTGACGACCGCCTTGCCCGACTCGTCGGTGAAGGTGCCTCGAATGACGCCGGTCACCGCGGCGGGCCCAGACTCGAGCTGAATCTGGACCTGGGTGTCCTCGCCCGCGACGACGTCGGCTGATCCCTCGTGCACCACCTGGTCTTGCATGGAGATCGCGAAGGCGATGGTGCCCTCGGGGAAGCGGTAGCTGGTGAAGTTGCCCGAGGCGTCGGTGACGATGCCGCCGTTGACCAGGCCTGGGAAGGTGACCACGGCGTTGGGCACCGGGTTGCCCGTGGTGTCCAGGACGACGCCGAGAATGCGCCCCTCGAGCACCGGCGCAGGTGCGGGAGGTGGAGCCGCGTCGCTGGGGACCTCGACCTCTTTGACGATCGGCGTCGGGTCGAACGACCACCCGATGCCCAAGATGATCTGCCACGGCGGGGTGGGGGGTCCGAACTCGAAGTTCGGCGAGACCAGGCCGATGTCGGCGGCTGCGTCGAGATGCAGGCCGCTGATCACGTTGGCGCGTACGCCCACGGTCAACCACTGGCTGCTGCGCGGCAGGGGCGAGGGTGCGGCTTGGTCGCGCTCGAAGAAGACCTCCTCGGTCGTGGCGACGTCCCACGCGTACTCGAGGATGGGGTCGAGGCCGAACTTCTTCTCCTTGCCCAGCCGCAGCGGGAAGTCGACCGCGTAGCGCATACGCACCCGGCTGTGGTTGCCACCGAGCGAGAAGCGGGTGACCTCGGCGCTGACCGGATCGTCGATCGCGGTGTAGTTCCCGATCCTCAGCGAGTTGTCGAGCATCCAGCCGATGTTGGCGGTGAACCGGAAGGGGAACTCCTTGTCGGTCAGGTAGCGAACATCGACCGCGAACAGCCCGTCGAAGAAGACGTTGACGTTGGAGGTGAGCAGCCGGTCGCTGCCCGAGAGCAGCCCCAGGCCGGCCTGTCCGCCGACGCCGATACCATTGTTGAACCGCCAGGCGCCCTTGAAGCCGAAGTCGATGTCGCCTAGCGCGAAGATCGCCTCGGCATCTTGACGACCCTCCTGCTGGCGGCTGTTGCGGTTGGCTGCCGAGTTGACGCTGAAGAAGACCTCGCCCCACTTCGCGGGGGAGAAGCCCAGCGTGACGCCGCCCTGGACGCGCGACTGCTGGTCGGGCCCGGCGGGGCCCTCGTAGATGAAGCCCTCCTTGCGGAAGAAGTTGGTGTGCAGCCGGAAGCGGAGCGTGTACTTGCCGCCCACGTCGGGCAGGCTGGTGTGGAAGTGTCCAATGCCGCCCCGGGTGGTGGGCATCATCGGCTCTCGACGTCCCTGCACCATCCCGGGTCCATCGCCCTCACCGCCGCCTCCGTCCTCGATCCCTTCGTCATCCTCGGGGAGCGCCGCGTCGCTCTCGAACGACTCTTCGAAGTCGGAGCCGCCGAACATCGCGTCCGCGTCGGCGCCGGTGTCGAACTCGGGTGCGTCGGCCGATGCGTCGAGCGACGCGTCAGCGTCGACCTCGAAGCCCGCGTCGGCGCCGGCATCCGCCGAGGCCTCCGGTGCCGGACCCGCCGGATCCGCTGGACCCGCTGGGTCCGCCGAATCGGCCGAATCGGCCGCGGGGGCGGGGTCGCCCTCGGGGAGTGGGGGAGGGGCCGCCCACGCCGCAGCGGGAACGAGCACCAACAAACCAGCCAAGGACAACGCGGAAACGCCTCGCGGCATGGGAGGAGAGTCCCGTGCCGAAGGGGGGCTGTCAAACCTAACGTGGTTGGAAAATGGTCGAAAGCGCCTCGATCGTCGCGGAAGATTTTTCTTTCACGGATCTGGGGCCGCCGGCGGATTCCTCTCTCATCATGCGTGCAGTGACCCCGCATGACTGCACGTTGGTGCAAGATGTCGGCGGCGCTTGAGACCTCTGCGCATCCACTTCGCGAACCTTTGGTGTCGCGCGCTGCAAAGCGTAGGAGCTCGTCTCGGGGCACTCGTGGTCGCGGCGGTCTGGCTGGCCCTGGTCGCGGTGAGTTCCTCGGCGCAGGCGGCCGAGATCGCGGACGCGACGGTGACCTCGGTCGACGTGGCGCTTCAGATCTTCGAGGGAGGGCAGCGACGCCCCGACGGCACCACCGTCGCGCGCAAGCGAAGCTGGGTCTTGGGCCGGGCCACCTACCACCTGGACGCGCCGGCCAGGGACGGGCAGCGCTTGGTGTTGCTCGACTTCGCGTCGTTCATGCGCGAGGACCCGATCCAACTCGACGAAGCGGCGCTCGCCGGCTACGTCAACGGGCCCTTCGACCCGGCCCGGTTGGAGATCGCAGGCCACCAAGGAGCGCGGGCGGTCTCACGGCACGGGCCGCGCCGTGACGTGGTCCTCGACCTCGAGCCCGGCGTCCGGTCGGTGACGCTGGAGTACGCGGTCACCGTGCCGTCTCGCCCGTGGCCACTGGGGTGCGTTCGCCGGGTGTGCAGCCTCAGCGGCGCGGTGGCACCGCTGCCCTCGGTGCCGGCCCAGGGCGGCCGCTACCTGCCTGCGCAGGGCAGGGTGGTGCAGCCGGTGCCCTGGCGGATGCTCGACGTCCGGCTCGGTGCAGCCGCACCGCCCCCCTCGGTGACGGTGGGATCGATCGGGCTGGCCCCGCCCGACCGCGTCATCGTCTCCGCCGGATCGGGTGAGCCCATCGCCTATCCCTCGGTGTTCTGGGGTCCGCGGTGGCACCGCACCCGCGTCGTTCGGGATGGCGTCGAGATCGAGGTGTTCCACCGGCGCCCTCGCCCCAGCGGGCGGACGCCGGACGAGACGCGCCTGCAGCTGTGGCGGGATGTGCCCGGGCACGTGGTGACGATCGCGCAGGACATGATCGCGCTGCGCACTGCGACCCGCCCGGTGCCGGCGGGGACGCGGATG
The DNA here is from genome assembly GCA_963761755.1 of uncultured bacterium. Lineage (GTDB taxonomy): Bacteria > Myxococcota_A > Polyangia > Nannocystales > Nannocystaceae > CAJXVA01. Next base: position 116,560 of record CAVXIC010000007.1, on the reverse strand, counting down.
CGGGCGGTCGTGGGTCCGCTGCGCACCGAGGTGACCCAGCCGCACCCCGCGACGCTGCTCGTCAGCGACCAGACGCTCGAGTTGCTGCCCTCGGGGCGGTTCGAGAAGTTCCACCTCGAGGCCATCGCGCGAGGATGGGCCGATGTGTTCTCGATGGACATGTTCGTCGGCCAGCACGACCCCTCGACCGACCAGTGGCTGCACGGCGCCATGGCGTTCGCGCTGCTGGACCTGTGGCGGAACCGCCGAGAACACGCCGACGAGTTCGCGGCCGACGTCCTGCGGAACCTGGCGTTCGTTCCGGCGGTGGATCGCTTCTTGTACACACAACAGGCGTCGTTCTCCCAGACGTACTTCCGCGGGGTCGAAGACGACCTTCCCCTGCGCAACCATCCGCTGTGGTTCTCGCATGAGATCCCGACGGGACGACGCCTGCACGGCAAGCTCACCGACACCCTCGGGTCCAGGGGGGTCGGGGCGGTCTATGACGCGCTGCTCGACGACCCCTCCGCCGAGCCAGTGGCGCTGGTCGAGCGGGTCTACGGACGCACCATGGACTGGTTCTTCGACCAGTGGCTCGGCACCTACCCGAAGGTGGACTACTGGGTCGGCGAGGTCGACTCGGAGCGGGTCGACGGGGGGTGGCAGCACGCGATCACCATCCACAAGCGCTCGCGACAGCCGGTGGTCGAGCCGGTGCAGGTGCTGGTCAGCGACGTGAAGGGCGGTCGAGAGTATCTGGTGTGGAACGGGCAGGCCGGCGATGCACGGTCGTTGGACGCCGAGCCGCTGCAAGGACAGCACACCTTCGTCGTGCACACGGCCGCCAAGCTCGACGCCGTTCGCCTCGACCCGCGCAAGCGCCTGGTCCAGACGCCGATCGAGCCCGAGAACGTCGACCCGGTCTTCAACGATCGGGACACGCCGGAGTTTCGGTTCCTGTACACCGGGGCGGGGCTGAGCGTGGCCGCCTCGGAGTTCGTCAACGCGGGCACGTCTGCGGCTCGGTTCAACGCCGTCGCCGGTTTCGCCGCGTTCGAGGCCAGCTTGCGTCGAGACCTCCGCCGCACCGGGCACGTACTGGTCGCCCGCGACCGCGAGTCGATCATCTCCGTCGGAAGCGGGGTCAACTTCTGGTGGGGCAAGAAGGCGAACCCGCAGCGCCGGCGAGGACGGGTGCGCCTGTTCGTCACCGGCGGATGGCTCTCGGAAGGCTCGCTCGATCCGACCGGCGGAATCCGCCTGACCGAGCGCCTCTCGGTCATTCACGACACCCGCCGATTCGGCTGGTGGCCCGAGCGAGGCCGGCAGCTCACGCTGGGGGTGGTGGCTCGGCAGACGCTCCGCGACCGGGAGGGCGTCTCGGACCATCGGGTCGACATGGCCGCCGACGCCCAGTGGGTCCAGCTGTGGCCGATCGCCCATGACCACGTCATTGCCACCTCGATTCGCGGCGAGATCGTGGTGCCCATGCTCCGGGACCCCGAGTTCCGCTCTCTGACCCGGGTCGGCGGGATTGGCGGCCTGTCCGGCTACGCTGCAGACGAGGCGTTCGGGCTGGCGCAGGCGGCCGTGCAGGCGGAGTACCGCCACGTGTTCGTCCGCAACATGCACGCCAACCTGGCCCACCTCGCCTACGGGCGCAGCCTGGGCGGCGTCGCCTTCGTGGGGGCCGCGAGCACGAGTCGATGCGAGGACTATGGAGGCTTGTTCGGGGCGCAGAGCTGGTACGCAAACGTGGGGTACGGCATCACCGCCAGGCTGTCCGTCCTGGGCGTGACGCCTCAGCTGCTGCGGGTCGAGGCCAGCGTGCCGTTGATCCGCCGAAGCGGCGTCCGGTGCCTGGACCGCGTCCTGCCGAACTTCCTGGCCGATCGGCAAGGACTCGACGACGCGAGTCCGCTGCTGCCCCCGTTCAACGTCAACCTGCTGTTCAACCAGCCCTTCTAGCGGGTTTTCCTTGCAACCTAGCGGCCAATGGGGCGTCCTGAGAGCATGCCACGCAACATGCTCGCCATCGGACTGCTCATGGGCTTCTTGGTCGCTGCCCCCGGCTGCAAGAAGGATGACATGGTCAAGGAGACGATGACCGAGGTCGACTCGCTCGCCGACCAGATCGTCGAGACCATCGAGAAGGCCGACGACAAGAAACAGGGCGTCGCGGAGGCCCAGAAGCTGCTGGACGGCAAGAAGGAGGAGCTCGGAGCGAAGATGGCCGAACTCGGCGAGCTGCGCGGTTTTCAAGTCAGTGAAGAGGTCATGGCGGAGATGACGAGCAGCCTGGGCTCGTCCTTGATGGAGGTCGAGACGCTCAAGCTGTCGCTGATGTCCGAGACCATGAAGGACCCGGAGCTCAACACGGCGGTCGACACGCTGACCAACGACTTTTCCTCCATGCTGACGCAATAACCTCAGCCCTCGGTCAGGGGCGAGGCGACCCCCGACGCCTCCAGCAGGGCCCCGGACCGGATGGCCCCTGCGAGCGCTTCGATGTCATCGGCGAGGATGCGGTCGCCGTCGTGCGGCGGGACGTGCTCGCGGATCGTCGCGTGCACGCGCTGGAGCCGGTCCGACGTGCGGTGTTCGCGAAGGTCGAGCACCCGCGCCGCGGCCATGGCCTCGACCGCGAGCACGGCCGAGACGTTGTCGACCGCCGCGGCGAGCTTGCGGGCGGCGTTGGGCCCCATGCTGACGTGGTCCTCCTTGCCGGCGGACGTGGGGATCGTGTCGACGCTGGCGGGGAAGCTGAGCGTCTTGCACTCGCTGGCCAAGGCCGCCGCGGTGACGTGCGCGAGCATGAACCCGCTCTCCACGCCGGGATCATCGGCGAGGAAGGCGGGCATGCCTCGCGAGGTGCTCGGCGACATGAACCGATCGGTGCGTCGCTCGCTGATGGTGGCCAGCGTCGTGACGGCGGCCGTGAGGTGGTCGATCGGGACGGCGACCGATCCGGCGTGAAAGTTGCCGCCGCTGACGACGTCGTAGCCACCGTCGTCGCGCCGGAGCAGCAGCGGGTTGTCGGTGAAGCTGTTGAGCTCGATGGACAGGGCGCCCGCGACGTAGCGGACCGCGGAGCGAACCGCGCCGTGCACCTGAGGCATGCACCGCAGGCAGTAGGCGTCTTGCACTTCGTCGCAGTCGGCGTGGGACGAGCGCAGGGCTGATCCTTCGACGAGATCTCGCACGATGGCGGCGGTTTCGATCTGGCCCGGGTGCGGCTTCCCGGCGTGGATCCTGGGCGTCGAAGGCCGACGCGGTGTTGAGTCCGGCGTCGAGGCTCAGCGCGCCGATGACGTCGGCCGAGGCGATGACGTTGCCCGCGGTCCAGGTGGCCAGTGCGCCGATCGCCGTGGTCACCTGGGTGCCGTTGATCAGGCACAGCCCTTCTTTGGGCCCCAGCAGCACCGGCTCGAGCCCTGCCGCCTGCAGGGCCTCGCCGGCGGGCACGCGGCCACCATCGGGCCGGAGCACCCATCCCTCACCGATCAGCGGCAGGGCTAGATGCGCCAGGGGAGCCAGATCCCCGCTGGCTCCGACGCTGCCCTGCGCGGGCACGGCGGGGAGGACATCGTGGGCGAGCAGCGCCAAGATGGCCTCGACCAGCTCCGGCGAGGCGCCCGACGCTCCTAGGGCCAGGGTGTGGGCACGCAGGGCGAGCAGCGTGCGAACGACGGTGGGATCGAGCAGGGGACCCACCCCGCAGGCGTGGCTGCGCAGCAGGTTCCGCTGCAAGGCCTCGAGCTTGCCCTTGGGGACGTTGGTGCCGCTGAGGGCCCCGAACCCGGTGTTGACGCCGTAGATCACAGCTCCGCCATCGACGTCCGCAAGCAGCTGGGCGCGTGAGGCCTGCAGACCACTGCGAACGTCCGGGTCGAGGACGACCTGGACCTGACGGTTTGCCACGTCTCGGACGTCGAGCAGGGTGAACGAACGACCAAGGACGAGCGCACGGGGGGGATTGGGACCGGACATGCGATGCGGGCGGCAGTGTACGACGAGGCCCGACTCGGCACACGCCCGGTTGCGGATCGCGCAGCACACGGATCCGGCGGCCGTGGGCGAGGACTGCTAGGCTGGGGCCGATGCTGAGATGCCGCGAATGCGGCAGGACCTACCCCGTTGTGGAGGGGTTCTGCCCCATGGATGGTACGCCGCTGTCCGCGGTGTTCACCGCCCAAGCCGCGGTCAGCGGGGAAGCGCGGATCGGTGACGTGCTCGATCGCCGCTATCGCATCGACGCGTTGATCGGCGAGGGCGGCATGGCCCAGGTCTACAAGGTCACGCACACGATGATCGGCAAGGCACTGGCCGCCAAGATCGTGCGCCCCGAGCTTCGGGACGACATGGAGGTGATCCGTCGCTTCCTGCGAGAGGCCCAGATCGTCTCCAGCATCAAGCACCCCAACGTCGTGGACATCAGCGACTACGGCGAGATGCCCGAAGGCGGTGCCTACTGCGTGATGGAGCTGCTGCGCGGCCGCACCCTGGCGGAGATCATCGACGACGATGGGGCGTTCTCTCCCGAGGAGGCGCTCGGCGTGGCCCTGCAGCTGTGCCAGGGGCTCCAGCACTCGCACGAAGCGGGCGTCGTCCACCGCGACCTCAAGCCGCAGAACATCTTCATCTGCGATCCCAAGGGTGGCCGTGACCCGGTGGTCAAGCTCATCGACTTCGGCGTTGCCCGAGCCGGTCAGCGGATCACGGTCGCCGGCGCTGTCCTCGGCACGCCCGAGTACATGTCGCCCGAGCAGGTGCAGGGGCAAGACGTCGATGCCGGGGCCGACCTCTATGCGCTCGGGGTCATCTTGTTCGAGCTGCTCACCGCCGCGGTGCCCTTCCGATCCGACGACGTCGCGATCACGATGCAGAGTCATGTGCACGCCACGCCGCCGAAGATGACGGTGGTCGACCCGCAGCTGGAACACCTCGCGCACACCCAAGGCCTCATCGAACGGCTGATGGCCAAGTCCCGCGCCGACCGGCCCTCGACCGCCGCGGAGACGGGCGTCCTCCTTCAGCAGGCGATGCAGGCCGATCTCGGGCAGGAGGCGGCGGAGCGGGTCGTGCGGGCGACGGTCGCGATCGGATCGGGCGGGATCGTCACGACCCCGGTGCTGCCGCCGATCCCCGCCGAGCCGTGGGGCGATCGCCAGATGCCGTGGAACCCCGACGCGCCCGAGGCCGGACCCCCGCAGGCCTTCGAGCCGGCCAACGAGGACATCGACGACACCGATGATCCGGTTCCAACGGGTCCGGGACGCTCGCTGCCGATGGTCGTCGTGGCGACCGCGCTGCTCGCCTCGGTCGGAACGTTGGGGGGATATGCCGCGCTGGGCGGCTTCGACCGCGGTCGTCCGCCGGCCGCCGCGGCCGCACCGACCGCGGAAATTGTGTCGGCACCTGTAGCCGAACCAGCCGAACCGTCCGACCCATTGCAAGCCGCGCCTGGAGGGAAACCGGATCCGAGTGAACAGACCCCCGGGGTCTCCGCGTCCGTTGTTCCGAGCCAGGATCGTGATGCTTCAGTCAAACCACCGGCGGACGATGAAGACCCGGCGCAGCCTCTCGCAGACGCGGAGCGCGACCCGGAGGAAGCCGTCCCTGCCGAGGCACCCACCAAGCGGCCTCCACGCCGAACGCCCAAGCGCAAGTCGAGCGAACAAAAGATCCCCGACGCCACCGCGTCCACCCCGTCCGCGCCTGCGAACTCCAAGCCCGCCGCGGAGCCTCGGAAGCCGGCCGTGCCCGCCCTCGACGGGGATCTGCGAAACCCGTTTGGGTGAAAAGTAGGTTACGCTTTGAAAGCCGACGCATCACGTGTCTAACGCATCCAAACCGTCCGCAGGCCAGTCCTCCGGCCCACCACGACCTCCAGGCGGCGCTGGCGGGACGGGCAGCGCGACCATCGTGGCCGGCCACTCTGCCAGCCCATCCGCGCCCCCACCCAACCCGCCGAACTCGCGGTCCTCCCCCGGTATCACGGCCGGGACGAATGGCGCGCCGGCGTCGGTGGTTGCGACGCACTCCGCCCAGATGAACGTCGACCTGGTCGACACGGTGCTCGCCGATCGTTACCGGGTCGTCCGCAAGCTCGGCGAAGGGGGGATGGGTTCGGTCTACTTGGCCGAGCACACGACGATCAACAAGAAGCTCGCGATCAAGGTCCTGAGCCCCGAGTTCTCGCACAAGCAGGACCTCGTCGACCGGTTCCTCCAGGAGGCCCGCGCGGCCTCGATGATCGACCAGGAGAACGTCGTCGAGATCACCGATTTTGGGTCGACGCCCAACGGATCGGTCTTCTTCGTCATGGAGTATCTCCAAGGCGAGGACCTCTCCGACACGATCAAGCGCGAGGGCCCGCAGCCGTGGCCCCGGGTCCGACGGATCATGCTGCAGATCGTGGAGGCGCTCAAATGCGCCCACGCCGCCGGCATCGTGCACCGCGACATGAAGCCGGAGAACTGCTTCCGGATCCGGCGGGGAAGCAACGAGGACTTCATCAAGGTGCTGGACTTCGGCATCGCGAAGGTCACCAGCGACGAGGGCGACGGCGCCAAGAATCTCACCCGGACGGGCATGATCTTCGGCACGCCCGAGTACATGTCGCCCGAGCAGGCCAAGGGCGAGAAGGTCGACCACCGGGTCGACGTCTACGCGCTGGGCATCATCTTGTACGAGCTCCTCACCGGGCGGGTCCCGTTCACGGCCGACACGTTCATGGGGATTCTGACCAAGCACATGTTCGAGCCGCCCGCGGCACCGAGCACGGTGGTCCCGCACGCGAACATTCCCGAGCAGGTCGAGGCCATCATCCTCAAAGCGCTGCAGAAGGACCGGGAGTACCGGTTCCAGGACATGGCGGACATGGGCGCAGCCATCGAGGCCGTCGGCACCGATTCGGCTGCGGTCAGCGTGGTCAACGAGATGATGGTGCGGCCCGCCGGGGGCGAGACATCGTTCAAGAACCGCCCCCTCAACGACAAGCACGCCAAGCACGCCAAGCACGACGAGTACGACGAGTACGACGAGACCGCCGGCAAGCCCAAGACCGGCCTCTTCATCGGGCTCGGGCTGGCTGCAGCCGTGGTGGTCGGCGGTCTCGGGTTCGCGTTCCTCGGCGGCGGCGAGGACCGCGGAGGGTCCGGAGACGGGGATCCGGTGACCGATCGCGTTGCCGTGGTCGGCGACCCCGAGGGGGACAGCGCCAAGGGGACCGCTGCCGAGCCGGACCAGGTCGGCGACGACGCAGACTCTGCCGCGGGGGCCGACGGTGGCGCGCCCGAAGACGACAGCTCCGTGGGGGTGGCCGTCGTGACGTCGGCGGTCAGCATCACGGTGAGCACGCCCGGGGTCGAGGGCACCGTCTACGACAACCGTGACGACAGCGTCCTGGGCACCACCAACGAGCCGATCCTGATGCCGCTGGCGAAGGACTCCTTCGACATCTACGTCCGGGCCGACGGGTACGAGGACTTCCTCACCGATGTCATCCCCGACAAGGACAAGAAGGTCGAGGTCAGCCTGAGCAAGCAGGCCGTGGAGACCCCGACGACCAGCCGCAAGACCAAGCGCGGCCGTCCCACGCCGAAGAAAAAGAAGAAGGGCGATGCGACCTCGGCGACGCCGCCCGACAACACCGGCACCGACACCAAGCAGCCCCCTCCGCCCGACCCCAAGAAGAAGAAGAAAAAGGGCGACGACGGCCTCTCGAGCGACCTGAAGAACCCGTTCGGCTAGCAGGCCGTGGAACCGGGCCCGGCGGATCGCGAGAAGGACGAGTGCGACGTCATGTCGGCTGTCGCCACGGGCTGCTAGGGATCTGCTAGGGATCTGGGCTGCCGGGTCGGTCGAGGGCGAGGGCGGCTTCGAAGAAGGCCACCAGACCCGGGACGTCATTGTCGATCCAGGTCTGCGGCACGCGGGGGTTGAAGCGCCAGAAGGTGCTCGGCGCGCGTCGATGCTGCCCGTAGCTGGCGAGCAGCGGAAAGCACTCCACGCAGGCGGCCCATGTGCGGTGCACGTGGTGCTGGTGGTCTTCCTGCTCGCCGGTATAGACGTCGAAGAGCCGCGAGGACAGGCGTCGATAGCGGGTGTGCGGTTGGGCTTGGGCGAAGGCGCGTGCGAGCTGCTTGTAGCGGCGGAAGTCGTCGCGCCGGCGGACCGACGCAGGGATGAAGGTCCCCATGAAGGAGTGCAGGTTGGCGCTCGCGTGAAAGCCTTGGGTGTGCAGCAGCACGTCCAGCTGCGCCGTCTCGGGCTCACTGAGCGGCTCGGGGCCGCGGAAGGTGGCGTCGCCATGCCGGTCCGAGCCCGCGCCGGGCAGCCAGCTCGCAGACGCGGCGGGGCGGGGGTAGTTGCGGTTGAGGTCGACGCCGTTGGCGTTCGTGCGCAGCATCGCGAGCGGGCCACGTCCACCCTGCTCCCACGTGCGTGCGTACCCATCGGGGTTCAAGCAGGGGATGCACCACAGCTCGGCGTCGGGCGCCCACCGGGGAGCAGTGCCGCCGACCGCCTCGAGCAGGGCGAGCGCGGTCATGGCCCCGATGAACTCGGGGCCGTGAATGTTCGCGCTACACAGGACCCGACGAGAGGACGCCGAGCTTCGGGAGGGGACCACGACCGCCCGAAGTGGGCGTCCTTGCACCGAGGTCCCATACGAGAAGACCTCGCCGCGGGCAGCCACGGCGAGGTCCTCGATCCGCCCGGAGAGCGCCTCGGGGCTGAGGTAGGGCGACAGGCCCGAGGTGCGCTCGTCCGTGGCCCTCACGCGTCGGCTTGCGGAAGGTCCTCTGCCTCCTCGGCGTCGGACACAGGGGGTGGGGGCAGGTCCTCGTGCTGCTCGTTCCCAGCGGTGGACTCCGTGTTCGCCGGTTGGGCGTCGGCATCGAGCGCCACCGGGGCGGCTTCGAGAACGACCAGCTCGAGCTCGATGTCGTCGAAGACGTAGCCCAGGACGGCCGACTCGAGGCTCTGGTGCGCGGTCACGGAGACGCGGAACTCGGTGGAGGTTTCTTTGACCGTCAGGTTGCGGACCGAACGTCCCTCGAGCCCGAAATCGGACGCGAGGAGCTCTCGGATGTGCGCCGACTTCTTGCCATGACTGCGACCGACGTTGAGCGAGACGGTCACCATGGGGCCATCCTCCACGCCGATCTGGGCGGGGTCCGTCTGTGGACCAGCGCTCGGGGCTTTGGGGGAGCGCTTGCGACGGGGCCGCCGCTCGGGCTCGGGCGCCGATTCGGGCTCGGGCTGGGGCTCGGGCTCGGGTTCGTCCTCGATCGCCTCGGTCCCACCGCGGAACAGCTCGTCTTCGAACTCCTTGTAGGTGAACTTGGCCGACCAGACCTCCCAGAAGTCCTTGTGTGGGGGCGCGGTGAGCTCGGGTGCAGGCGCCTCTTCTTTCTTCTTCTTGCTGCGGCGGCGACGGCGGCGCTTCCGCTTCTTGGCCTCCTTCTCGTCTTCGGTCTCACCGTCCGCCGAGGCCTCATCGTCCCCGTCGTCGTCTCCATCGTCGTCCGGGTCGGACTCGTCGTTCCCCTCCTGATCGATGCCATTTTCGGCGCCGGGGGTGTCCTCGTCGGACATGTCTTCGAGTTCAACCTCGTCTTGCAGCGCATCGATGACGCCTCGGCGTCGCCCCTTGAGGGTCAGGTCGTCGAGCTCGTCGATCTCACCGAACTCGCCGCGAACGACTTCGAGCTCGCTCTCATCGATGTCGATGATGATCTGGTCCTGGGGCACGTGCGCCTCTGCAGCTGCAGCCTCGGCGCTCGCAGGGCGGCCGCCACGTCGGCGCCGCCGTCGGCGGTTGCCATTGCGGGCGTCGCCGTCCGAACCCGATGACGGCGCACGCGACGACGAGGACTTGGTCTCCGCGTCGCCACCGTCGTCGGACGAGGCCTGGGCACCGTCCGTACCATCCGCGCTTCCCCGTCCACCGCGACGTCGGCGTCGGCGTCGGCGTCGGCCGCGTAGGCTCGCACCGGCGTCCGTCTCGCAGAGCCCGTCGGTGGCTTCGCTCGGGGCTGTCACCAGCGCGCCGGCCTCCGATGCCCCGTCGGTCGCGCCGAGCGGAGCATCGCCGTCGCGGTCGGCAGGACCGTCGTGCTCGGCGGCGTGCTCGGCGGCAGGGCCGGGGATGGTCACCGACCCGGATTCGGCGACGACCACGTCGCCGTCGGGGGCCAGCGTCGCGGTCGCGGCTTCAGGCTGAGGTGCCGCCTCGCTGGGGCCCGCGGATTCCGCGTCCTGCCGGTCCTCGTCCGATGCGGTGCTCTCGGTCTGCTTGGCGCCGCCGCCGCGCCGCCGTCGACGTTTGCGCCGCGGACGGCCGCCGTCGGTCTCGGTTCCCTCGGCCTGCGCCGCTTCGCGCCCGCCCTCGGAGGCGGGGGCGTTGCGGTCGTTGCGGTCGTTGCGGTCGTCGTGATCGTCGTGGTCGTCGGAGTCCGCCTCCCCAGCGCCCGAATCCGCGACCTCGGTCCGGGTCTCGACCCGATCGTCTCGGTCCCGGCGACGGCTGCGTCGGCGACGTCCCGTGGAGGCTGCGTCGGTGTCGTGCGTCGCCTCGAGCGGTGCGTCCACCGCGGGCTCTGCGGGCGCAGCGTCCGGGCGTTCCTCGCGAGCGCGAACCGCGTCCCGGTCCTCCCGGCCGCTGCGGTGGCCGCCGCGGTCCTCGCGTTCGTCGCGGTCACGGCGGGGGCGCCGGCCCCGACCGTCGCGGTCACGGCCCCGGCCGCCATCTCGATCGCCACTGCGACCGGCATCCCGGCCGCCGTCTCGGTCACCGCCGCGGCGTTCGCGACCGCGCGCGCTCCATTCCTCCTCGCCCTGCGGGAGATCGCGCGCGACCTCGGTCCGCGGATCCGGAGCGCTCATCGCTTCGCTGAGCAGGTACGCGATCACCTGCTCGCCGCGCGGGTCTGCGGAGAGGGTGCGCGCCAGCAGGGTCCAGGTCGGTGAGACGAGCTCGGGGAAGCGCTTGCTGATCTGGTCCAGCCGGTTCTCCTTGCGCCGGGCCTCGAGCTCCTCTGGCGCGGGAAGCTTGGCCTCGGAGAACTCGATCGAGGGGTACTGCAGCTTGAGGTGATAGAAGTTCCCCATGTCGTGGGGACCGATGAGGCTGATGGCCTTGCCGGCGCGCCCGGCCCGGCCGGTACGACCCGTACGGTGCACGTAGCTCTCCGCGTTTTGCGGGAACGAGTAGTTGAAGACGTGGCTGATGTGGGTGATGTCGATGCCGCGGCTGGCGACATCGGTGGCCACGAGGAACCGCAGACGGCCCTTTCGCATGGCGCCCAGCACGTGTTCGCGCGCGGCTTGGGAGAGATCGGAGCTGAGCGCCTCGGCGCTGAACCCCTCGCGCCGCAGCACGCTGGAGACGATGTTGGTCTCCTCGCGGGTGTTGCAGAAGATGAGGGTGGAGCCCGGCTCCTCCTGCGCGACCACGTTGAGCAGGTCGCGGGTTCGCATGCTGCCCGGCACCGAGTAATAGACGTGCTCGATCTGCGCCGCAGCGATGTCGTCACCGGAGAGCTTGAGCGACTCGGGCGACTTCATGTAGCGCCGCGCGATCCGCTCGATGTCCGAGGGCACGGTGGCGGAGAACAGCGTGGTCTGTCGCTCTCGCGGGCAGGCGTCGAGGATCGCGTGAATGTCCTCGAGGAAGCCCATCGAGAGCATCTCGTCGGCCTCATCGAGCACCACCGTGCGCACCCGAGACAGGTCGAGCGTGCGCCGCCGGATGTGGTCGAGGATCCGGCCTGGGGTGCCCACGACCGCGTGGACGCCGGCCTTGAGCGCGTCGAACTGGGGACCGATCGCGGTGCCGCCGTAGACGGGCAGCGGGGTGAGCGGGGTCTCGCCCGCGAGGCCGACCAGCTGGTCGCAGACCTGCTTGGCGAGCTCGCGCGTCGGCGTCATGACCAGCAGCTGCACGCCGGACTCCTTGGCGCTGCCGGCCTCGAAGCGCGCGGCCAACCAGGGGAGACAGAACGCGCCGGTCTTGCCCGACCCGGTCTGGGACTGGACCAGGACGTCCTTGCCGGCGGTGACGGGACCGAACGCGGCGGCCTGCACCCGGGTGGGGGCGGGCCACCCGAGCTTGGCGACCGCGGCCGTCAGCTCGGACGAGAGGCCCATCTCCTGGAACGACGAGGGCAGGGTCGACGCATCCGGTGCGTCGGGGTGCACTGCGTCCTCGACCGGGGCGGGACTGGACGCGACGACCGGCTCGGGCTTGGCCTCGGGCTCAGGCTTGGCCTCGGGCTCAGGCTTGGCCTCGGGCTCAGGCTTGGCCTCGGGCTCGGACTTCAGCTCGGCGGCCTCGGCCCCAGCGTGTGCGGGGGCGGTGCTGCTCTCAGCGGCGTCGATGGAAAGAGAGGAAGGAGTGGATTGCGTGGAGTCGTCCGAGGTCATGTCCTCGGACTTCGGCGGTTGAGCCATGGGTGGAATTCCTAGAGCGCGAGAAGCTCATGACGGGCCTGTGCATCCTCGGCGCGGTGGCGTTGGTAGGCGTGCAGCCGCTCCGCGATGCTCTGCAGCCTCTGCTGGGCATCGGAGTCGGGGCAGGCCGCCTGGGTCTCGCGGATGAGCGTGGAAACGACATCGTCTTGGGGGTCGCGGAGGCTCTGGTGCGGTGAACGCTGAATCAGGGCAACGACCCGGTCTGCAATGAGGCTGACCCGGTAAGGACAGTCGACGTCTCCGGCGGAGAGGCCGACGCGCTGTTGAACAACGCCTTGGTACGCACCGAGCACCCCGTAGCCAATGAGAGCCACGAAGCCGAAAATGCGCACCCAAAAGAGGGACCGGGTGAAGGGGGTCCGGCTCCGTTGAGGTTTGGAACCCTGCTTCGCCAGGAGCGCAGTGTCTCGCGGGTAGGCGCGGGCGGTCAAGCCACCGCCTCAGGTGGGGGCGGCGGGCCAGCACACGCGCGCCAACTGCGCTATCGGCAGTCGACCGCAGCTTGTGAACCGAGATCACGAGCCGTGAAGCGGACTTGCCCGATTTGGGTCGGCGGCAGCGACGAGCCGCCGATGAGCCGCCTGATGCGGCACCCCGTGTCATTGTCGGCGTCGGCGGTCAGGCATTCGCCCGGCGCGCCGAGATCGACCAGAGGATCCGCGGAGTCGGCGCGATCGGGGTGGATCAGCTGGTCCTCGCCGGGCAGCAGCCAGCTGCCGGTGTCCAGCGGGATGACCTGTGAGCGGCGATCGAAGCTGGAGACGTCGATGGTGACGAGGATTCCCTCGTCGAGGATGAAGTCACGGTCGACCTCGGCCGGCGCGTCCCGAACGTCGACGATGGAGAGGATCGCCGGGCCGCCGGGGGTCCCGCTGCCAGGCAGCGCGGTCACGACCCAGACCCCCGGGTCCAGCGGCAGGACGTACGCCCCGCTGCGCTGCCCCGCGGGGGCCGAGGGATCGTAGAAGGTTGGAACCTGGTGGTAGTAGGGCCCCGGCGTCTTGGTTGCGGTCTCCCCCCGCATGCGGAGCCGTTCGGCGAGCACCAGGGCACCCGGACTGCCGCAGTCGCCGTCGGGCGTCCTGGCGGGATCACACACCTCGGAGGTCAAGATCACCCGGCCGCGCACCAGCGTGCGATCGGGCAGCTGGACCTCGGCGAGGGTCAAGCCGTTGCGTTCGACCTCGATCGAGGTGTCCAAGGATCCAGAGACCGAGCCGGTCGGCGTCTCGATGCGAAGCGTGTAAGGGCGGGCCGAGCCGTCCTCGGCGGGCGGAAGGAGGAGCTCGCACTGCGGCTGGGCCGTCCCCGCGTCGTCGATGGACCCGCAGGCGCCCGACCGCCGCAGCACGCCGACCGAGCCATTCTCGTCGGCCTTGACCGGGACGCAGGGCGAATCGTCGGCGTTCCACCGCTCCAGCTGCTCCTCCGTGAACTCCAGGGGGGTCTCGACCCGGAACGACGGGGCGGAGCCGGAGCCGACGCCGCCACACTGCATCCGCGGCTCGGGGGGCGGGGAGGTTGCGTCCTCCGCCGTCCGCGGCAGGCAGTCGATGTCGCAGCAGGCGTACTCGGGCAGCAACGAGCGTGGTTCCCCCGACAAAGCGAGAACGAAGGGCGTCGCGTCCCCGAGCTCGGGTACGCAAAGGTTGTCGGCGAAGTTCGCCGGCGGCCACAGGCCAGCTTGGAAGGGGGGGAACTCGACCGTCGCCTGCAAGGTGACCGACAACCCGGTCTGCTCGGGCGGCGTGACGCTGACGTCGTAGGTCCGACGCAGCGGCTCGTTGAAGGGATGGCCTGCACAGTAGCTGAACACGCGGGCTTCGAAGGACCCCTCGATGCCGAGCGCAGACTCGGCGGGGACCGTGCCGGTCCAGGCGGCGAGCCCGGCCAGGGGAAGTTCGCACTGCTCGGTGTCGAGGTTGCACTGCAAGCCCTCGGGGCAGTCGCCGTCCTCGTCGCACGCGGGATCGCGATCCTCGACGGGCTCGGCGTCCAGCCGCGGAAGCCCCGCCGGATCGGCCCGCACGGGATCGGCGTGGCGGATCGTGACGCTCGCGCCCTCCAGGGGCGCCATCCCCTCGAGGTCGGGGGTGACGGTCACGACGCGCCCGCGCAGCTGTCGGTCGCACTCCGATTCGTACGCGTACGTGTACGTGACCGTCTCGTCGAACGGGTTGCGACATTCGCCCACGGAGGTCACGCAGGCGTTGCGGACGTCCTCCTCGTCGCACGGACCGTCCGGCGGGCAACAGTCGAGATCTTGCACGCAGCTGGGCCCCTCGTCTCCGAGGGTCGGGGGAGGCTGCAGCAGCTGGTAGCGGGAGGCCAACGCGGCCGCGTCCTCGGTCGGCAGCGGTTGGGTCTGCCACACCAAGAATCCGCCGTCTTCGAGGTAGCCCGGCAGGTTGTTGTCGATGAAGTAGCGCGGCCACGCGATCTCGATCGCGTTGGGGTCGGCCTCTGGCGGGAGCTGGTAGGTGACCTGTCTTCGAAGGTCATCTCGCGCAAATCGAGAGTCCTGCGAGAGCGTGAACGTGGCGGGCACGGGGGCGCCTTGCTGATCGAGGACGCCCAGAAACATGCGCCGCGCGACTTCGCGGCGGGGCAGGGAGAGCACCTGGATCGGGGTGCCCTCGCTGCGGATCTCCTGATCGCAGCCGGCGATCTCGGTCCGGAACTGCACCTGCGCGCCGGCGACCTCCTGCAGGTCGAGGCCGATGTACGCCAGCGGGGGACGGTTGCTGGCGTCGCGACACACGCCGTTGTCGCACGCAAAGCCTGCGCCGCACTCGCCGGGGTCGCTGCCGGTGCACTCGACCTCGGGCGGAGCGGGGGCGAGTGTGCTGCACGCCCACAGCAGCGCCAGCGGAAGGAGGCCCAGCCGGTTCATCCGGTTCATCCGGTTCATCCGGTTCATCCGGTTCATCCGGTTCATCCGTCCTGGACCTCCTCACACGCGCAGTCGTCCGCGTTCTCGTCGAGCGTGCCGTCGATGCACTCGAAGATGTAGTTGGTCACCGCGTAGGTGGCCCCGGCGGCGATGTCGGGGACGCCGCACTGCAGCCGCTGCAGCTCGTCGTCCGCGCGCGTGGCCTGATAGAAGGGTCGATCGGTCACCAAGAACTGCAGGTTGTGCAGACCAGCCGGCAGCGCGGTCCCGTTGTCGTCGTTGCACAGGTCGATGGTGTCGCTGAACGCATCGTCGACGGCGAACGCCCACTGCGCCGCGGTGTCGCGGGCAATCGGAGGCTGAACCCGCTGTGCGTATCGGCTGCCGTCGGGCACCAGCGTGGCGACCGAAGGTTCGACGGGGGTGCCGACGGCGCAGGGCTCGAGGTAGTTCTGGTACGCGAGGTTGGCGTAGGGCGCGTCGTCGGTGGGGTCGGGGTCCAGCAGGAGGACGCCGTACAGCGAGTCCTTGGGATCGTCTCCTTCGAGATCGGGATCCTCGGCGTAGATGGTCCACAGCGCCGGGGCCCGGGCATCGCGCTGGCCGTCGGGGCAGATGCAGTAGCTCCCCATCGCCGGCTGCATCAACCCTCCGGGCTGGGTCGGGGCGACGTTTGGGCAGAAGGTGTCGGTGCCATCGACGTCCTGCTTGAGCTCGCGATCCAGGCACCACTGTGACCACCGCTGTGGCGTGGGCGCGCGGTCGAGGATGCGGACGGCGCCGGGGTTTGCGGGACCGCCCTCGAACTGGATGCCGCGGTCGGGGATGATGCACGCAACCCACAGCGCCGCGATGGCAGCGAGCGCGGCCGCAGCAGCACCTGCTCGGGGTCGCGCGCTCATCCTTCGACCTCCTCGCAGTTGCAGACGCTGGCACCGGCGGCGGAGGTCTCGTCTTCGCACCGAAACACGAAGTCGGCGACGTCGTAGCTGGCGCCCGCGGGCAGGTCGGGGACGCCGACGAGCGGGTCCTCGGCTTCGTTGCGCGCGAACCCACCGCCGTCGGGCTCGGGCCAGCCTCGCTCGTCCGTTCGCACCGGGAAGGGCCAGGGCCGGTCGGTGACGACCAGCCGAAGATTGTGCAGGCCCGGGGCCAGGGGCGCCCCGTTGTTGTTGTTGCACAGGTCCAGCTTGGTATCGATGCCCAGCGACCACGACTTGAGGTTGCTCGGCGGGCGCTCGATCGGCTGCTCGTACGTGCCGGTGGCGAATCGCTGGGCCGCACGGTTGGTGGGGAAGTAGTTGGTGTACGCCACGAAAGGCGTCAGCGGGTCGGCGTCCGGCGGCGCGTCGAGCAGCAGCGCGCCCAGCAGCGTGTCGCGCGGCTCGCCGTCTTCGTCGAGGTCGGGGTCCTCGACGAAGATGTCGAAGCCGCCCAGCGCGTTGCCGTCTCGGCCGCCCTCGCACACGCAGAAGGCCTGGTTCTCGATCTCGATCAGCCCCGGGACGACCGTGTCCTCGGGCAGGGGACAGACCTCGAACCCCGGCTCCTGTGCACAGGCCTCGTTGGCCTGGGCGGACAGGCTGATCGGCTGCACGATCCGAATGGTGCCCGGGTTGGTCCGGTTGGGCTGCACGTCGATCTGGGTGTCGGGGATGATGCACGCGCAGCCGAGCCCGAGGGCTGCAACACAGGCCGCACGTACGAGGTTCATCCCGGTCGCTTCTCCGTCTTCTCGAGGTGCCGGAAGATGGTGCGCGGATCGACACCGAGGTCGCGAGCGGTCTTGGTGCGGTTGCCTCCGTTGAGCGCGAGCACCCGGTTGATGTACTCGCGCTGCCAGTTCTCGCGCGCCTCGGCCAGGGACAAGATGACGTCCTCCTCGGTGGCGTTGCCCTCGAGCACGTCGAGGTCGAGGTCGCGGGCGTTGATCTGGGGGCCCTCGGCGAGGACCAGCGCCTTCTTGAGGTGGTTCTCCAGCTGGCGAATGTTGCCCGGCCACGAGAACTTCATCATCGCGCGCAGGGCGGACGGGGAGAAGGCGTCCTGCGGGTCGACGTCCTTGCCGTACTGGGTGGCGTAGCGTCCCAGCAGGTAGCGGGCGATGAGCAGCACGTCGTCGCCGCGGTCGCGCAGCGGGGGAAGATCCACGCCGATCACGTTGAGGCGGAAGTACAGATCTTCGCGGAACCGGCCCTCCTTGACCTCTTCGGTCAGGTCTCGGTTGGTGGCCGCGACCACCCGGACGTCGACCGGCGTGGTCTTGGCCTCGCCCACGCGCTGCACCTGTCGCTCCTGGAGGACCCGCAGCAGCTTGACCTGCAGCTGCAGCGGAAGCTCGCCGATCTCGTCGAGGAAGATGGTGCCGCCGGCGGCCGAGAGGAACTTGCCGGCCTGGTGGGCGACCGCCCCGGTGAACGCGCCCTTGACGTGTCCGAACAGCTCGGACTCGATGAGGTTCTCGGGGATGGCGCCGCAGTTGACGGTGATGAACGGCTGATCCGCCCGCGGGGACCGGTTGTGAATCTCCTTGGCGATGAGCTCCTTGCCGGTGCCCGTCTCGCCGCTGATCAGCACGGTGATGTCCGTCGAGGCGACCTTCTCGACCCGGTTGTAGACCTCGATCATCTGCGGGCAGCCCCCGATGATCTGGCCGAACTTCACGTCCTCGAGCTTCTGGGCCAGCTGCTCGCTCTCCTGGCGGAGCTCGCCGAGCACCTGCGCGTTCTTGAGGATGAGCGCGGCTTGGGCGGCAAAGATCTTGAGCGTCTCGAGCTGCTCGGTCCGGAAGAGGTTTCGGATCGAGTCGTTGCCGACGTAGATGAGCCCCAGCAGCTCGCCGCGAACGACCAGCGGCACGCACATCACCGAGCTGAGCTTGAGGTTGATGACCGAGAGGCTGTTTTGGTAACGCTCGTCGCCGTAGGCATCCGAGATGATCTGGGCCTTGCGGCTGGTGATCACCTCGCGAATGATGTTGTCCGAGAGCAGCTCGGCCGGGGAGTCGACGGGCTGCCGCTCGAGGTTGCGAGCGACCCGCACCGCGTAGTTGTCGTCCCCGGCGCTGGCCAGGACCAAGAAGCCCTTGTTGGCACGGGTCATCGCCACGACCTGGTCGATCAGCTCGGAGAGGATTGCGTCCAGGGCGTTCTCGGGCTTGAGCAGCAGCTCGGAGAACTGCTGCAGCTGCGCCATGGCTTCGCGGGCCCGATCCCCGGCCAGGTCTTCCTTGGCCTCCGCGGGCTCGGCGGCCTCGGCTGCGGCGTCCACCGCCGAGAACACGATCTCGACCGTCCCGACGGCGATCGTGTCGCCGTGCTTGACGTCGTAGGCGCGCATTTTCTTGCCCCGGACGAAGAATGGGCAGCTGCGGGCCGTGCTCTCCAGGCGGTAGCGGCCCGGTTCATGGATGAGGGTGCAGTGCGACGGCGCCACCTCGGCGTGATCGAGGCGCAGGTCGGACTCGGGCGCGGAACCTATCGTCGTCAGGTTGCGGACGATCGCGTGGCGGTGGATCTGGCCGTCGCGGGAGTACTGAAAATACGGCATGAGCGCGGAGTCGGCGGCGAAGCGTAGCGGAAAAGACCCGGGGGATGCGAGGACCGTCGTGTTCCCGTCGGGGGTGTCCAAGAGGCCTCAGACCCCCCGCACGGACCCCGTCGATGATCTGGTCTCGACTGTCAGAATCGGACGCGGACCCCCAGCGACGCACCCCGAGGAGAGGCTCCGGCCTTGGGCGTGACCGTAGCACGAGGTTTGTCGGCGCGCCGTCGCTTGCGACGGGCACCGGGGGTTTCTGTCTGGAGCTCGGAACGGGGGACCGAGTCGGTGATCTCGAACTCCTTGAACCGAAGCTGCGCGATGAGGATGTCGAACGCGATCGTGCCCACGAACATCCACGCCATGGCTTCTTCGGCCTTGCGGCGGCGCACGACGTCCTCCGCGGAGGAGTCGCCGCGCGGGTTGCTGCAGACCAAGGAGCCGGCTTGAAAGTTGCGAGTGCGGCGGCACCCGTCGACCGTGGCGCGAACGATGAGGAGCGAGATGCCAGCGATGCCGAAGGCCGCCTCGGCGGCGAGAAAGCCCGCGCCGATGGCGCGGTCCCCGTTGAGGAAGTGGCTGATGCCCAGCGGCACCAGGGCCAGCGCCCGGGTGCGCTTCTCGCCGACGGCGACCTCCTGCGCGTCGTACTTGGTCTGCAGGGCGGCCAGGTCACGCTCGGTGTCGTCGAGCTGGGCGCCGACGGCGTCCGCGTCCGCTTCGCAGGCCAGCTTGTCGGCCTCGCACTGCGAGCCGGCTTCGGCGAGTCGCTGCTCGCGAACGTCGAGGTACAGGTCGTAGAGTTCGGGCGAGTACACCTTGCGAGGCAGGCGCCAGCGGTTGTTCTCGTTCATGAGCCGCGTGAGGTGGCCGGTGGCGCGAACCTGGCGCTCGTCCCCGGGCAGGGTGCTGTCCGAGAGGGTGGCGTCGGCGAGCAGGATCAGGACCTTCTCGCGCTCGACCCGGTTGCTGAGTGGATCACTGTCCGCGATCGGCTCCAGCAGCCCGCGGACCTCGAGGAAGTCGCCTCGATTCCAGGCGCTCTCGGCCGCCTCGATGGCGGAGTCCTTGTCTGAAGCAGCAGCCCCGCGCCCCGCAGCGATCGGTGCGTCCTCGGCGTCGGGTGCGTCGAGGCCCCTCGGGCGACCCGCGCGTTCCGAGGGCGCTGCGGAAGCCGTCATGATCGACGAGGCGACCGTGAGGGCGCCCAGTGTCTGAAGCCACGCCAGCATGCGAAGAGCAGGCGGAGCGTATCCCACCTGCGGCGCTGGTGGCGAGACCCCCCGTCACTTTCGGGGTTCGAGCTTGACCGAGAGGCTGGTCTCACCGGGGTGCACGATGCGCTCGATGTCGCGGGGCTGGTACCCCTCGGCCTGAAGGGCCAGCTTGACGCGCTGCGATCCGCCCGACCCGATCGGGATCGGGTGCAGCGTCTTGTCGGCGGCCTGGTTCTTGTTGATGTCCCGCGTGGCGCAGCCGGCCAGGCATTTCACGACGGTCGTCGGGGGCACGCCGGTGATGCGCACCAGCGCGTCTTGGGGCGTCGCCTTGAGCTGGACGGTGCCCAGTCCGCAGGCCTCGGCGGTCAAGCGGGCGGTGCCACGCCACTTGCCCTGCGTGAGGCCGACGGTCGTGGGGCGTTCGAGCTGCAGCTCGACCGTGCGAGCGTCGATGCTGACGGTCTCGCGGCCCACCTGAAGCTTGTGGTTGCGCGCCGTGTTGAACGGAATGTTGGTGATCTCGAGCTTGCACGAGAAGGCGAGCGGCTCGCCGACGGCAGGGTTGACCCGCTTGGGCTTGCGACCGGGCCCTCGCGCGCCGCCCAGCGGGCGAGGACGCCCCTCGGTGTCCGCGTCCTCGGGGTCGGGCTTGGTCTCGCCGCCGCTGTCGTCGGTCGGGGCAGGGGAGGTGCGCTCGCGCTCGACGGGGATCGTGGCTCGGCGGTGGGGCGGTGGGGTGGCCTCGTTCGCAGCCGGGTCGGACGCCGTACCCCGAGCGTCTCCAGCCCGGGGAGCGTCTGCGGCCGCCATGGCGCGCGCGGTGGCCGGTGGCCCCTTGGGCACGAGCATGATGCCGGCGGCGACCAGCCCGGTCAGCGCGAGGCCGCCGGCGCCCATGAGGACCTGGCGAAGCCGCCGCTCGCGACGGCGCACCTTGTCGAGCAGCGACCGCGCCCCGGCATGTCCGTTGTCGATCTCCAGGACGCGCGAGAGCAGGGCGATGGCCCGCGCGGTCTGGCCCTGATCGGAGGCTTCGGACGCGCGCTCCATCAGCGCCACCGCGACGCGCTCGTCGAGCGAGCGCACGTAGTCCTCGGGGGCGCCGAAGTACGCCTTGAGCTCGTCGGGGGTGGGCGTGACGCCCATCTCGCCGAGGTAGCGCTCGAGCTCCTTGGCGAAGCTCTCGGCGCTCTGGAAGCGCTCGTCGGGGGAGGTGGCCAGCGCCACGGCGATGATCGCCTCGAGGTCTCGATCGACCAGCGGGCAGATGCTCGCCGGCGAGGGGTAGTCGCCATCGGCGATGCGGTTGAGGACTTCGTGGGGGTTGCGACCCGAGAACGGGAGCTTTCCCGTCGCGAGCTGGTAGAGCAGGATCCCCAGCGAGAACAGGTCGGTTCGCTGGTCCAGGGGGCGGCCGGAGATCAGCTCGGGCGCCATGTATGCGGGCGAGCCGATCAGCTGGCCGGTCAGGGTGAGCTTCTGATCGTCGAGGATCTGGGCGATCCCGAAGTCCATCAGCTTCAGGGCGCCATCGCCCTCGCGCACCATCACGTTCTCGGGCTTGATGTCGCGGTGCACGATGCCGACGCGGTGGGCTTCGCGCAGCGCCAGGCACAGGCGGTGCACGATCATCGCGGCGACGGTGGGACGGGGGTCGAGCTTCTCGTCGACCCACTCTCGCATCGTGGGCCCGTGGATGAACTCGGTGACGATGTAGCTCTCGGCCGCGTCGCCTCCGGAGTAGTCGAAGATCTCCAGGATGTTGTCGTGCCGCAGCTTGGCGACCGCGAGCGCCTCACGCTGCAGCCGGGCCCGCGACTCCTGCCGGTCCGCGAGGTGGGCGTGCAAGACCTTGATCGCGACTTCGCGCTCCAGCACCGTGTCGTGGCCGCGGTACACGACCGCCATGCCGCCGTGGCCGACCTCTTCGACGACTTGGTACTTGTCGAGTCTTCTTCCGGCGAGCGACGACACCGAGGGGGTCTCCAGCGAGACGAGAGGGGAGCCGCGGAAGCACGGCGGCGTCAGCGACGAACGAAGCGAGGTCCACAACGATCCATGGCCTTTGAATCGTGTCCGGAGTGTACCCCTCTCGGTTCCGGCCGTCGCCACCCCTGCGCCAGATCCGCGCGGCCCCTCGGGGCGCGCGCAGCGTGCACGGACGCAGCCGGGACGTCCGCTGTGGTAAGAGCGTCGGGCGGAGGAGCGTCCTCCGCCCGCTTCGCATGAGCACCGCGTTCGAGCCGCGCCCCGCCGAGGGCCTCAACTATCCCAACCTCGTCTCCTTGTTTGCCGCACGCGTTCGGCGGTCCCCGCATGCGCCCGCGCTCCGACACAAGTTCGAGGCGACCTGGCAGACCCTGACGTGGACGCAGTGGTGGGATGCCTCCCGCGAGGTTGCTGCCGGTCTCATCACCAAATTCGGCCTCAAGGCCGGTTCGACCGTGGCGATCTGTGCGCCCACCCGGATGGAGTGGATCGTGGCGGACCTCGCGATCGCCATGGCGGGCGCGATCTCCGTCCCGATCTACCCGAGCCTGATCGAAGACAACGTTCGCTACATCCTTCGGGACGCCGACTGCGCGGTCCTCTTGGCCGACGCTGCCCGCCGCGTCCCCGCCGAGCCTGGGACCGACGTGGTGCTGTTCGATCCCGGCGAGCACGCCGCCTCGTCGTGGGCGGAGCTCCGAGAAGAGGGCCGGCAGGCGCTGGCCCACGCCGATGCGGGGGCCGAGCTGGAGCGGCGTGCGGCCGCGCTGGGGCTCGAGGATACCGCGACGATCGTCTACACGTCGGGGACCACGGGCCTGCCCAAGGGCGTCGTCTTGACCCATCACAACCTCGTCTACGAGGCATGGGCGATCAAGAACGTGGTCCCGGTCGACAGCACCGACGAGCAGCTGCTCGTGCTACCGCTGGCCCACATCTTTGCCCGGCACCTGGTCTGGGGTGCCGTGGAGCAAGGCGCGGTCACGGCGGTCGGGGAGGGCGAAGCCCAGCTGGCGGCCAACCTGCTCGAGGTCGCGCCCACGTTCATGGGTGCGGTGCCGCGCATGTACGAGAAGGCGTACCTGCGGGTGATGCGGGAGATCGTCGGACGCAGCGCAGTCGTTCAGCGGGGCTTCGAGCTGAGCATGGAGGTGGGGCGCCGGGTGTCGGTCTATCGCCAGCGCGGTCAGGAGCCGCCAACGTCCCTGGCGCTGCGGGCGGCGGTGGCCGAGAAGCTGTTCTTTGGCCGGGTCAAGCAGATGTTCGGCGGACAGCTCCGCTTCTTCGTCTGCGGCGGCGCGCCGCTCAATCAAGAAATCGCCGAGTTCTTTCACGCCTGCGGGGTGCTGATCCTCGAGGGATACGGCCTGAGCGAGACGACCGGGGCGACCAACGTGAACCGACCCGACCGCTTCCGGTTCGGTACGGTGGGGCCCTCCATGCCCGGCTGTGAGGTGCGCATCGCCGAAGATGGCGAGATCTTGGTCCGCGGGCATAACGTGATGAAGCGCTATCACGGCCTGCCCGAGGAGACCGCGGCGGCCTTCGATCCGGACGGCTGGCTTCGGACCGGGGACGTCGGCGAGCTCAAGGACGGCTTCTTGCGGATCACCGAGCGCAAGAAAGATCTCTTCAAGACCGGCAGCGGCAAATACATCGCGCCCCGCATGCTCGAGGGCCGACTGCGGGTCGGCGAGGGGATCGGGCACGTGCTGGTGTACGGCGAGGGGAAGCCGTTCGTCGTCGCCCTGATCGCCTTGGACGCCGAGCCGCTGCTGCTGCGCTCGGAGCGGGAGGGGCTCGGCTGCCGGACGTACGAAGATCTCGCGGGACATCCCCGAGTGCGTCAGCTCGTGCAGGAGCACGTCGACAGCGTCAACGCCTCGCTCGCCCGCTACGAGACCATCAAGCGCGTCTTCATCGCGCCACGGCCGCTCTCGCAGGCCGCAGGCGAGCTCACCCCGACGCGCAAGGTGCGACGCGCAGAGGTCCTGGCCCGCTACGGCGCCGATCTCGAGGCGCTGTACGGCGGTGCCGACGTCCCGGGGCGCTCCCGCGCCAACTCGGTCGCCTGAGCGGTCCAACGGGCCGCTGTGCCCCTTTTCGGTCGCGGAGCTGGCGAAGCGGGTCGCCACGAAAACGCCCCCGACGCGGAGTCTCGCATCGGGGGCGTCTTATTGTAGGGCCGGGCGGCTTCGAACCGCCGACTTCTACCGTGTCAAGGTAGCGCTCTACCCCTGAGCTACGGCCCTGTGTTGTCTGTTCCCCGGTTGGGGGAGCGCGTCTTAGCGCGACCGGGCGCGGCGGTCAAGTCCTCGTTGCAGAAGAGTTGAGCCGAACGCTTGACGGGGGTCGCACGAGGCCACACTCTTGCCCCGGCTTCGCCCCTCGTGTCGACCCTCGTGTCGTCTCGGCGCGTCAACCTTCGCGACCTTCGTCGTGAACACGCGTCGGCCCTCGAGAGCTGAGCCCATCCCTTGAAGGAGCAAGAGTCATAGGCAGAAGAAGAAGTTCGAAGCGGCCTCCTCGCCCGTCCGAAAAGCATCGGGTCGGTCGTCGCATTCGTGCCCGTGAAGTCCGCGTGATCGATCACGAGGGCGGACAGCGGGGAATCATGGATACACGCGACGCTCTCGATCTCGCGGTCGAAGTCGGTTTGCAGCTCGTGGAGGTCAACCCCAAGGCCAACCCTCCCGTGTGCAAGGTGATGGACTACGGCAAGTTCAAGTACGAGAACGCGAAGCGGGAGCGCGAAGCCAAGAAGCATCAGACGACGTCCGAGCTCAAGGAGATCAAGTTCAGGCCCAAGACCCACGGCCACGACTTCGACTTCAAGGTTCGACACTGTCGTCGCTTCCTGACGGACGGCGACAAGGTGAAGCTGGTCGTGCAGTTCCGAGGCCGCGAGGTCACCCACCCCGAGACCGGCCGCTCGATGCTCGACCAGGTCGTCAAGGACGTGGAGGACATTGCGGCGATCGTGCAGATGCCCTCGATGGAGGGCAACCGCATGAACATGGTGCTCGGTCCCAAGAAGGACGCAGCCCAGCAGGCACCCCGTCGTCCCAAGGCGCCCACGCCTCCGCGCGCGGACAAACCTGGTGCGGAGGCCGCTGCTGCGAAGGAGGCCGCCGCCTCCGAACCCCCGGCCTCGCCTCAGGCCGAATCCAAGCCCGATGCTGAAGCCTCTGCGGACTCGCAGGCCGGCTGAAGCGCGCGAAACCTCACAACCCCTGGGGGCGGGCTCGTCGGCTCGCCCCCAACTTCCACTTGATGCGCAACCCCATATGGGGTAGGTAGCGCGTCCTCACTGGGATATGTTGCCATGCCCAAGATGAAGTCTCATAGCGGCTCGAAGAAGCGATTTCGGTTCACTGCCACGGGCAAGGCCAAGCGCAAGCACAGCCACAAGAACCACATCCTCACCAAGAAGAACGCCAACCGCGTTCGGAAGCTCCGCGGGACCGTCATTGTCTCCGAGCCAGACCAACGGCGCATCGATGCGTTGCTGCCGTACGGAAGGGACTAAGCCATGCCCCGCGCAACTCGAGGCGTAAAAGCCCGTCGCCGTCGTAATCGAATTCGCAAAGCAGCCAGCGGTTTCCGCGGCGGGCGCCGTCGGATCTACCGCCGCACCGTCGAGGCCGTCCACCACGCTTGGATGCACGCCTACCGCGGCCGCAAGCAGAAGAAGCGAGACATGCGTCGCTTGTGGATCGTCCGGATCGGCGCCGCCGCTCGGATGCACGACCTCAACTACAGCCGTCTCATCAACGGTCTGTCGCTGGCCGGCATCGAGCTGGATCGCAAGATCCTCGCCGAGATGGCCGTGGTCGATGCCGAAGCGTTCGCGCAGATCGCCAACGCTGCCAAGAACGCGCTCAGCTCGGCCAGCAAAGCCGCCTGAGTTCATCCCCTTTCCAAAAAAGCGCGGGCGGAGTTCGACTCCGGCCGCGTTTTTCATTGGTTCCCTCGCACAGGGCGGCGTGCTTTGGGCAGGTGCATTATGCTGCGCCGCGTGAGTGACGACGTGACGCAGGCGCTCCACGCCGAGCAGCAGCGGTTCGAAGCTGCGCTGGCGGAGGTGAACGACGCCTCCGCGCTGTACGAGCTGCAGGTCCGATTCATCGGCAAGAAGGGCTCGGTCAGCAAGCTGCGTGGCCAGATGGGGAAACTTCCCCCCGAGGACCGCAAGGCCTTTGGGATGGCCTTCAACGAGGTCAAGCAGGCGATCGATGCGGCGCTGGACGAGCGCAAGCAGGCGATCTCCGCTCGAGCTCGGGCGGCTGATCTGGCGCGAGTCGAGGATCTGTCCATGGTGGACACGCTGTCCGCGGTAGGCAGCATTCACCCGATCACCCGGACCCGGCGCGAGCTGGCGCGGGTGTTTCGCAAGCTGGGGTTCGACGTCGTCGACGGTCCTCACGTCGAGCACGAGCTGTTCAACTTCGACAAGCTCAACATCCCCGCCGACCACCCCGCTCGGGACATGCAGGACACGTTCTTCGTGCACGGGCGCGAGGACACTGCGCGCAGCGAGCTGGTGCTGCGGACGCACACCTCGCCGGTGCAGATCCGCTCGATGCTCAGTCGCACGCCCCCGGTGCGCGTCGTGGCGATGGGCACCGTCTTCCGCAAGGACGACGACGCGACGCACTCGCCGATGTTCCACCAGATCGAAGGCCTGTGCGTCGACGAAGGCGTGACGATGGCGGACCTCAAGGCCACGCTGTATCGCTTCGTGGGGGCGTTCTTCGGCACCGAGCTGAAGGTGCGGCTGCGGCCCTCGTTCTTCCCGTTCGTCGAGCCCGGCGCGGAGTTCGACATGGAGTGTCCGTTCTGCCCCACCGATGAGGCCGGCGCGAAGCTGCCGCACTGCAGCGTGTGCAAGGGCGGCCGGTGGATCGAGCTGGGCGGGGCGGGCATGGTGCACCCCAAGGTGCTGCAGGCCTGCGACATCGACCCGCAGGTCTACTCGGGCTGGGCGTTCGGCTTCGGCATCGACCGGATGGCCACGCTGCTGCACGGCGTGCCCGATCTCCGGCTCCTCTTCGACGGTGACGTGCGCTTCTTGGAGCAGTTCCCATGCTGATTTCACGACAATGGATCGAGAGCATGCTGGCCCCATCGGCGGACGCGGCCGAGCTCGGCGACGAGGCCTTCGCCGACGCCGTCACGTCCTTGGGCCTCGAGGTCGAGGGGGTCGAGGTCTTCGGGCACGGGCTGCGCGACGTGGTCGTGGCCGAGGTTCGCGGGATCGCGCCGCATCCGGCCGCCGACAAACTTCGGCTGGTGGACGTGTTCGACGGGCAACGAACCATCACGGTCGTCTGCGGGGCACCCAACGTGCCTCCCCCTGGCGGCAAGATCGCGTTCGCGCGCCTGGGCGCCGTGCTGCCGGGCAACTTCGAGATCGGGGCGCGGGAGATCCGTGGTGTGCACTCCGAGGGCATGATCTGCGCCGAGGACGAGCTGAGGCTCGGACCGGACGGCGAGGGCATCCTGATCCTGCCGGAGGATTGGGTCCCCGGCACGCCGCTTCCAGAGGTGGTCCCGGGGATCGAGGACACGGTGTTCGAGCTGGGGATCACGCCCAACCGTCCCGATGCGCTGGGCCACGTTGGCGTGGCGGCGGACCTGGCGGTCAAGCTCCGGAGGGCCTTCGTGGCCCCGGACGCGACGCTGGCCGCGGTGCCCGAGGTCGCCGGGTTGGTCGATCTGCAGGCGCCGCAGCGCTGCGGCCGCTACATCGGCCGCACCTTCGAGGGGGCCACCGTCGGCCCGTCCCCGCTGTGGATGCGCGTGCGTCTGCACCGGCTGGGTCTGCGTCCGATCAACAACGTCGTCGACATCACCAACTACGTGCTCATGCAGTGGGGGCAGCCCCTGCACGCCTTCGATCGGGACCGGCTGGAGGGCGGCCGCGTCGTGGTCCGCCTGGCCAGCGCCGGCGAGCCGATGACGACGCTCGATGACGCGAAGCTGGAGCTGGTCCCCGAGGACCTGGTCATCGCGGACGGCCGCAGGCCGCAAGCGCTGGCAGGGGTGATGGGCGGCAAGGACTCGGGCGTGGAGTCCGGCGCATCGAACCTGCTGCTGGAGACCGCATGGTTCCAGCCCGGCTTCGTCCGCAGCTCGGCCCGCCGTCACCAGCTGAGCACCGACAGCTCGTACCGCTTCGAGCGTGGGGTGGACTTCGGCGGCCGGCTGCAGGCCGCGGCCGCCAGCGCCGAGCGACTGCTCGGTGCGCTGACCGGTGCGCGGGTCACCGGCGGCGTCGACCTGCAGGGCGAGGTCCCCTCGGTCCCCACGATCACCCTGCGCTCGGCTCGCATCGCTGCGCTGCTGGGGATGGAGATCCCGACCGACGAGGTGCTGCGGGTGCTCGGTGGACTCGAGGTCGCGCTGGATTCGGCCGGACAGGACGTGTGGCGCTGCACGCCCCCGACGCACCGACCCGACCTGGTCTGCGAGGAGGATCTGATCGAAGAGCTCGTTCGGCACTACGGACTGGACCGCCTGCCGAGCACGCCAAGCCTGCCTTCGGAGCCCCCAGGACTGCGGGTGGATCCCGGCCAGCGTGACGCCGACGCGCGGGCGCGGCTGGCCGACGCCGTGCTGGACGCGATGCGGGCCGAGCATCTGCACGAGGTGCTCTCGTTCGCGTTCTGCGATCCCACCGACCTCGAGCCCTTCGGAGTCCCGGCGGATCGCACCGTGCAGGTTGCCAACCCGCTGCGCATCCAGACCAGCACCATGCGCACCCACATGATGCCGGGGCTGCTGCGGGCCCTGGCCCTCAACGTGGCGCGGCACGCCCGGCCGGTGCGGCTGTGCGAAGTCGGTCGAATCTACGACTGGCCGCAGGCGCGCGAAGCGGGGCAGGGGCCGACTGCCTCGATCGACGCCCAGCTGCCGCGGGAGCGCGCCCGGGCGGCGTTCTTGATCTGCGCCGGCACGCGGGAGGCGGTCCGCTATGACGGCGCTTCGATCGCGAAGATCGCCGCTGCGGTGGTCGGTCGCCTCGGTGGGGCGGTCCGCCTGCGGCCCGCCCTCACGCCCTCACCCTGGCTGCACCCCGGCGTGCAGGCGCAGGTGGAACACGAGGGGACGCCCGTCGGCGAGGTGGGCGAAGTGCACCCCGACCTTCTGGGTCGCTTCGAGCTGCCCGAGGGCGTTCGTGCGTACTACGGCGAGCTGTGGCTCGACGCGATGTCGGGCGACCGGATCGCGCGCCACACTGCGCTGCCGCGGTTCCCCTCGTCGAGCCGAGATCTGTCGGTGGAGATCCCGATCTCGACCGCCGCGGCCGCGGTCATCGACGCGCTCCGCGCGGCGGAGTCCCAGGCGGACCACGTCGCGGAGGGTCCGCGGCTGTCGCGAGGGGACACGTCCGGCGGTGCGATCGAGATCGTCGAGGACTATCGCGGCAAGGGCGTGCCCGAAGGACACCGCGCGCTGCTGCTGCGCCTGCACTACCGCGCGCCCGAACGCAGCGTGACCGATGACGAGGTCCAGGCGCTCCACAGCGCGGTCGTGGACGCTGCGATCAGCGCACTGCAGGGCGAGATCCCCTCCATTCGGGTTCGCTGAGCCCCGCGGGCGACGTGCGCCGAGGCCCCTTGCGGGGTCCCGGTCGCCTTTGACACGATGAGGGCACAATGACGAAGGCCGACATCATCGATCGTGTCTGCGACCGCGTCGGCGGGTTCTCCAAGAAGGAAGCCGCCGACCTCGTAGAGAAGGTGTTCGACGTCATGAAGTGCACGCTCGAGACGGGGGAGAAGATCAAGATCTCCGGCTTCGGCAACTTCGTCGTGCGGGAGAAGGCGCCACGTCCGGGCCGCAATCCGCAGACCGGCACCGAGATCCTCATCGATGCCCGCCGGGTGCTCACCTTCAAGCCCAGCCCCGTCCTCAAGACGGCCCTCAACTCCTGAGTCCCCTCGGAGCGAACGCAACCGTGGCGCGCCGCAAGGCAACGGCCGACGATCTCGATCTCGGCTCGGACAAGCTGTACTTCAAGATCGGTGAGGTCTCGGAGATCGTCGGCGTGCCAGCCTACGTGCTCCGCTACTGGGAGACCGAGTTCAAGGCGGTCAAGCCCCAGAAGTCGCGCACCCAGCAGCGGGTCTACCGACGACGCGACGTGGAGACGCTGCTGAAGATCAAGCAGCTGCTCTACGTAGAGAAGTTCACGATCGCCGGCGCACGCCTGAAGCTCAAGGAGGCGTCGGCCGGCTGCACACCCGCGGCCGCGTCGGGGGTGTACCTGGCCAAGCAGTCCCTCGGCGTCGTGCGCCGGATGCTGGCCGACACCCTGGTGATGGCCGCGTCGGGGCGGACCGATCCCGCGGCCGCGGACCCCGCGCGGTTTCTCGAGGAGGTCGGGGGGGCGCGAAGGCTGGTCGAGGACGCCGACGCGTCGATCCTCGACCGCCCTGCGCGAGGGCCCCGCGACGCCTGAGGCCGGGCCACTGGGAGCTCGGACGAAAAAAGCGCTCGATTCGCTTTGCGTTCGGCGACGGGCCACGGTATAAGCCGCATCCCGTTCGGGGCGTAGCGCAGTCTGGTAGCGCACTTGACTGGGGGTCAAGGGGTCGGAGGTTCGAATCCTCTCGCCCCGACCGATAGACCGGGAAGAGGATCCCCCGATGGCTCGCCATCTCTCCTCCGGTCGAACCGAGAGCCGCCTTCTTCACCGAAGGCGGCTTTCCTTTTTGGTGGGCTCCGCGGTACACGAGCAGCATGCCGCTCATCCTCGTGAGCAACGACGACGGAGTGTTCGCCCCCGGTATCGAGGCCTTGGTCGAGGCGGTCTCCGAGCTGGGCGACGTCATCGTCTGCGCGCCGGATACCGAGCGCAGCGGCTCGAGCCACGCGATCACCTTCCACACCCACCTGCGGGTGGGGCCGGTGAAGAAGCCGGCCAAGAACTGGTGGCGCGTGAGCGGGACACCTGTCGACTGTGTCTACATCGGGCTGCATCACCTGTGCCCGACCAAGCCCGACCTCGTCGTCTCGGGGATCAACGCCGGGTACAACCTGGGCACCGACGTATTCTATTCGGGCACGGTGGGCGCGGCCGCCGAGGCGCGAATCCAAGGGATCCCCGCGCTGGCGGCGTCCGCGGACCGGGGCGTCTCCCCCAGGGTTGCCATTCCGGCGGTGCGCCGCATCGCAGCCGCCATGCTGGCCAGCAAAGAACTCGCGCTCATCAACGTCAACGTCCCGCGTCCGCCCGGGCTCACCGACGACGCCTCGCCACAGGAGGTCGACGAGGCCGCCGCGGCGCTCACGCTGGAGGTCACCCGGTTGGGCGTGCGCAAGTACAAGAACAACGTCGAGGCGCGCAAGGACCCCATGGGGCGCACCTACTACTGGATCGGTGGCCCTGCGCTGGAGACCGACCACGGCCCCGGCGACGACACACACGCGGTCACCCACGGCACCGTCGCCGTCACGCCACTGGAACTCGACATCACCGGCGCGGACCCTTCGGTCGCGCAGCGTCTCTTAGACGCCTCTTCGGACTGACCCCGCAGGACACTTCATGTCGCACGCCCTGAACCCCAAGATCGCCGCCGCCGGACTCGAGCTGCTGCGCGAGCACGTCGCGGCCGTCCCCGACTTCCCCAAGCCGGGGATTCTCTTTCGGGACATCACCCCTGCGCTGGCCGACCCTGCGTGTCTGCGGACCGCGCTCGACCTGCACCTGCATGCGGTCGCCGACATCGCCGGCCAGATCGAGATGATCGTCGGCATCGAGTCCCGGGGGTTCCTCTTCGGCATGCCCCTGGCCGCGCGCTTGGGCGTCGGCTTCGTCCCGGTGCGCAAGCCGGGCAAGCTTCCGCGACCCCATCTCGAGGAGCGCTACGCGCTGGAGTACGGTGAGGATGCCCTGCAGCTGCACACCGATGACCTGCAGCCGGGCCACAAGGTGCTCATCGTCGACGATCTGCTCGCCACCGGCGGCACAGCGTCGGCGGCCTGCGCCCTGGTCGAGCGCTCTGGGGCCGCGGTGCTCGGGTGCTTGTTCCTCATCGAGCTTGCGGCGCTGGGCGGGCGCGGCAAGCTCGGGGACCGGCGCGTCGACGCGCTGATCGAGTACTGAAGGGCGAGCAGGTACCCTAGGGCCGGACGAACTTCAGCGCAAACTTGTCGCTGAACTCGTCGCGCTCATTCCTCCACGGCAGCGCGTTCCAGTCGCGCGTGTCCTCGGGGTTGCGCAGGAAGTCGTCTTCGTCCAGCAGGTCGAAGCCCGCGGCCGTCAGCTCGGCCACGACCATGTCTCGCTCGATGCGATGCAGCGTCTGCGACACCGAGCCGCCGGCGCCCTCGGCCGCGAACGCATCGATGATGACGTAGACGCCGCCGGGGCGCAGGGCCTCGAAGACGGCGCGGTTGTGGGCGGCGCGGTCGACCTCTTGCCAGACGAAGTCGTGGTAGAAGAGCACGTTGATCGCGGCGTCGAGGTCGTTGATCTCGGGCCCGAAGGGGTCGTCGAACGGCCTGTCCACGCGGGTCACGTTGGCCATCACGGGCTTGGCGAGCCGCTCCGACCAACCGGCTTCGGCGAAGCGCTCCAGCACGAAGGGCGTGTTGTGTCCGATGACGCGTCCGCCCGGCCCGGCGGCGCGGGCGAGCAGCTCGGTCGTGTACCCGGTGCCGGCGCCGATGTCGGCGACCGCCATGCCCTCGAAGACGCCCAGGAACGCGAGCATCTGGGCCGGCATGCGTCGTCGGTCGGTCTCGCGGTCCTCCTCGCTGCGGCTGGGGTCCTCCACCAGCGCGGACAGGCCGGCGGCGGAGAGCGGCGTGGGGCGCGGTGGGGTCACGGCGGGAGCAGGCTGGGGGGGAGGGGACGCCGCTGGGGGAGCCGCTGGGGGAGCCGCTGGCGGCGCGCACCCGGCGAGCAGGAGGGCAAGGCAAGGGCCCTGGAGCTTCATGCGCGCACGGTAGCCGATCGAGCCCGAGCGCTGGTGGGGTGTGGACGGGTTGCGGGATCCGAGGCACCGTGAAGGCCATGACGTGGACTCGACGACGCTTCGTGGTGCGGGCCGCGACCACCGCTGGCCTGCTGCCCCTGGGTGCGGTCGCCTGCACCCGCGAGGGCGAGTCCGCCGCAGGTGCCCAGGACGAGGGCAGCTCCGCGGCGGACTCGACGACCTCCGGAGCGCCGGGCAGCACCAGCGCCGACGCCGGCACCACGGGCGGGGGGACGGGCAGCGGTGACGTCACGGGCGAGACCTCGTCGGCCTCCAGCGGCGCCTCGGAGAGCTCGAGTGGCTCGACGGGCCCCGCTGGCGGGGACAGCACCGCGGAGGAGAGCACCGCCTCCGAGGTCTGCGAGCCCACTCCCAGCGACATCGAGGGGCCGTTCTATCGTCCCGGCATTCCCGTCGGTGGCGCGCTCGACGTGCACGGGGACGACGGCGTGCCGCTGCGCATCGAGGGCCGGGTGCTCTCGGAGGGGTGCGCGCCGATCGAGGCCGCCGTGGTCGAGATCTGGCACGCCTCCCCGGTGGCCCCCGGGGCGGAGCCCGGGGAGGAGGACGCCACCTACGATGACACCGCGGCCTATCGCTACTACGGGCAGGTCGCCACCGACGCGCAGGGGCGGTACGCGTTCTCGACCCTGCGCCCGGGCTGGTACCTCAACGGCCCGCAGTATCGACCCGCCCACGTGCACGTCAAGGTGTGGGTCCGCGACGTGGAGCGGCTGACCAGTCAGCTCTACTTCGAGGGCGACCCCTTCAACGAGGGCGACGCCTGGTTCAACCCCCAGATGGCGCTCACGCCCGACGAACTCGGTCTCGCGGAGCTGGACCTCATCGTCTAGTACCTCGTGTCTGAAGTCCGTGCCGGGTTTCGGAAGGACCCCCCTTTGGGTGTGGGTTCCTTCCGAACCCCTTCGGTCGATGGCAACGACACGCGGTACCTTCGGTCTTTTCCGCTGCGCATCCCTCCGGGACGCTCCGCTGTCTTGCTACGGACCGGTCGGGTGGGCTCAGGGGCTGCGGCGGGTCGACGCTTCGAGGGCCTCCAGCAGCCGCTGGGGCGACCAGAACGCGGGAGGATCCTGTCCTTCGAGGGCATGGACTGCCTCGGTCACGCACGCGTTGGCCGGCGCGTGGAGCCCCGCCGTCGTGGCCCGGCGGACGATCTCTCCGCACAGGTCGTCGATCTCGGTGGGCTTGCCCGCCTCGATGTCCTGCAGCGTGCTCGACTTGGCGGCCGGGTCCACGGAGACTAGGCTCTTGGCGACCCGAAGCACGATGGCGTCGGGCAGGCGCAGCAGGGTTGCGATGGCCCGCGGCGGCAGGCCGACGATCGATCGCGGACGCAGGCCGCCGGCGCGCAGCACCGACAGCCCCTCCCGCATGAGGATCGACAGACATCGGCGAAGGTCGCGGCTGCGCAGCGAGGTCGCGATGCTCACCCCGGTGAGCGCGCACACCCCGTTGTTGAGGTTGAGCAGGAGCTTGCCCGCCATGACGTCCTCGATGTCCTCGCGCAGCTGCAGCGAGATGCCCACCACGTCTGCAGCCTTGCGCAGCCGATCCAGCCGCCGACCTGCGGCATCGGGCAGCGCCTCGACCAGCACGGGGCCCCGGGTCGCCTGGACGAACGCGCCAGGACGGGGGCACACGACGTTGTAGCTGACCATGCCCGCGGCGATCGGCTGCTCGAGGGCGGCCCGCAGGTGCTCGGGGTTGCGCAGCCCGTTCTGCAGGGACACGACCGGCGTGCCGGGTGAAAGCACCTCGCGCAGGGTGCCGGCGGCGACTGCGGTGTGCCGCGACTTCACGGCGAGCAGGCACACCTGCACGTCGCGCAGCACCTCGGGGTCCTCGGAGAGCACCAGGTCCGCGCCGGGTCGATGCTCGGTCCCATCCAGTCCCCGGCTGACCAAAGCGTCGGCGGCCTCGATCAGGCGCGGGCGGGCGAGCATGGTCACGGGCAGGCCGGCCGCGGACAGACGGATGCCGATCGATGCTCCGATCGCGCCCGCGCCGAAGATGCCGACCTTCATCGGCGCTCCTGCGCGGGCAGGGCGAGTTCGACGCGCCGCGGGGAGAAGACATCCAGGTCGTCGATGTCCCGGTCGTGCACGGCCAGCAGCAGGCCCGCGCCGCGTCGGACCAGCGCCTCGAGCGTGGCCGCCATGCGCTCGCGGCCCTCCCGGTCCACCCCCGCGAACGGCTCGTCGAGCACGTACAGCGCGGCCTCGCCGAGCTGCAGGCCGCCGAAGGCCAGGCGGCGGCGCATGCCGACAGAGTAGGTGCTCGCCAGCCGCAGCAGCGCGTCGCCAAGCTGGGTCGCTTCGCGGGCCCGCGCCATGCCGGCCACGTCGGCGTGGACGTCGGCGTAGAACTGCAGGAGCTCCTCACCGGTCAGACCCGCGGGGACCTCGACCTCCTGGGGCAGGAAGCGCAGCGCCGCGCGGGCGGGCAGTGGCGCCGCGTGCAGGTCGTGGTCGCCGATCTGCACGCTCCCCTCATCGGGCACGACCGTGCCGCAGACGCAGCCCAGCAGCGTCGATTTCCCGACGCCGTTGGGTCCCAGCAGCAGGACCGTCTCGCCGGGGTCGACGTGCAGGTCGACCTCGCGCAGGACCGTGTGGGTGCCGTAGCGCTTGGTGATCGAGGAGGCGTTCAGCGGCTGGGTCATGGCGAACTCTCACGGAAGCAGGCGTACGGCGACCACCGAGGCCCCCATCGCGATGGGAGCCCACAGCGCCGCGGTGGCGCCGCGGTGACTGCCCGCGCGCTGCTCGGGCGGCAGCGGCAGGGTGGACAGCAGGCGGGCCCGCACCGGCCCGGAGCGGGACAGCGCGACGGCGGGGACCGACCACAGCAGCGCGGCGGCGACCCACACCGCGACGTGGGCGGGGCCGACCGCCGGCGAGGCGAGGAGCAGCGCCGTCGCGCCGGCGACGCAGAGCAGGCGCAGCGTCGGGGCCGGCGTCTCGCGCCAAAAGCTCAGCACCAGCAGCCGCAGCACCGGGTCGCGAAGGGTCGCGATCAGAGTGGGGGTGGGCTCGGGGATCGGTGGCCCGGCCAGCGTGCGGGTGGCCTCGGCGACGAAGGGCACCGCCTCGAACACCCCCCGCGCGTACACGGCAGGCGCGGCGACCCAAGCGACCGCGGCCAGGGCCACGGCGGCCACGCCCACCACCCACAGTCCCCCAGGGACATCCCTGCCGTCGGCGGACAGGTCGAAGGCCAGCTGCAGGGGCATCGCGGCGGCGGCAGCCAGCCCCACCCCCGCTGCGGGGGCGTACAGGTGCACCGCGGTCTCGGGCAGCGTCCAGCCACCGCCGGCGCGCCGCTGCATCTCGTCCACCCATGACCCGGGCGCGAACCGGCGGCCCAGCGCCGCGCTCATCGCCGGGATCATGGGCTCGAGCAGCGCCGCGACGACCGCCAGGGCCGCCCAGTCCAGCACCAGCCCGGCCGAGGCCGCCCATCCGGTGGTCGGCACCAAGCCGGCCAACACCGCCGCCGAGCCCAGCGCGAGCGTCTCGGCGAGCGCGCGCAGGTGGCGGGACCGCGCCGCCGCGAAGTGGGCCGCTGGCGTCAGCGGAAGCACCAAGAGCTGCGCCCGAGAGGGCGCGTGCAGGTAGCCGGTGGTGCGTGCGTGCAGCCCCGCGAGCAGGAGCACCGGACCGCCCACGAACACCAGGCCCCGGCGGGTCGGCAGCCCCGCATCGGACGCGCTGGCGAGCAGCAGCGCCCACAGCGAGGCGACCACCGCGGGCACGACCCAGTCGGCCCAGTGGCCCCGATCCCACTCCTGCAGCCGCTTGTTCGCCAAGCCCGACATCGCTTCGCCGCCTCGCAGCAGCCTTACCACGTTCGGCGAGGCCTGACGCTGCGTGACGGGTCCGCCTCGCGCTCGACGGACGCGGAGCCACCGGCGATACTGCGGGGGTGCGCAGCCCGCCCACGCCCACGATACCGCTCGACGAGGCGGTGACGCCCGTGGATGCGCCGTCGCGGTCTGGGACGGGGCTGGCTCCGGGCACCCGGATGGGCCGCTACCTGGTGGTCGACAAGATCGGGGAGGGGGGCGCGGGCGCCGTCTATGCCGCCTTCGATGCCAAGCTCGACCGCAAGGTGGCGCTCAAGCTGCTCGAGCGCGGTGCGGGCGGTCCGATGCGCACGGTCGATCCACGCTGGCCGCAGCTGGTCCGCGAGGCTCGCATGCTGGCCAAGCTCAGCGAGCCCGAGGTCGTCACGGTGTTCGACGTCGGTGAGTCTGGCGGCGTCGCCTACCTGGCGATGGAGTACATCGAAGGTGGTGATCTGGCCGCGTGGATCGCCCAGCATCGCGGTCCGGAGGCGACCGAGCCCCGGGGCCTACGGGACGCGCTCGACCTGATGCTGCAAGCGGGGGCCGGGCTGGCGGCTGCCCATGGTGCGCATCTGGTCCACGGCGACTTCAAGCCGGCCAACGTGCTCGTCGACGCCCGCGGGCGGGCCAAGGTCAGCGACTTCGGCATCGCTCGCCTCCGGGCGGCGGCCGACGGGGCCTCGCAGGACACGCTCGATACGCACCAGTCGCGGCACGGGGACACCGGGCGCGAGGCGGGCGAGGGGGGCCCGACCGACACCACCGGGCCGGGCCCGGGCGCCCACTGGATCGGCACCCCGGCGTTCATGGCACCCGAGCAGTTCGACGGGGTCCCGCCCAGCGAGGGCACCGACGTGTACGCGTACTTCACCGCGCTCTTTCAAGCGGTGTACGGCGTGCTGCCGTGGCGAACCCGCTCGGTGCTGGAACTGGCCGCCCGCAAGGCGCATCAGCCTCCCGATCGCCCGCCGGGCGTCGCGGTGCCGCGCTGGCTCGACGCGCTGCTCGACCGGGGGCTCGATCCCGATCCACGCCGCCGCCCGCCCTCGATGCAGGCCGCGCTGGCCGCGTTGCGATCCGGCATGCGGCGGCGGCGAACTGGGCTGATCGTCGCGGCTGGCTCGGTGGCCGTGCTCGGCGGGCTCAGCCCGCTGGCCTTCGGTGGCTGGGGATCGTCCCAGGGCAGCCTGTGCGAGACGGAGGGCTTTGGGTGGAGCGCGCACCGGACCGACGTCCGCGAGCGCTTCGAGAGCGTGGGGCACCGCGCGCCCGACCAAGCGTGGTCGCGAGTCGACGCGCGCATGACGTCCTTACAGGACGCATGGGCGCAGGCGTGGAGCCGCGCCTGCGCGGCCCACAGCAGCCCCACGATTCAGCAGCAGTCCCTGCGGTGCCTCGAGCGGCAGCGTCGACAGGCCCAGGCGCAGGTGGACGCGTGGACCTCGGGCGGTGGCGAGCCGGAGGGCGCAGGCGGGGTGGAGCTGGTCGACCGAGCCTCGCGGGCCGCCGCGGCGCTCGCCGAGCCCGACGACTGCCTCGACGTTCAAGCGCTCGCGCAGGGCGTGCAGTTGCCCGAGGATCCAGAGCTGGCGCAGGCGGTGACCCGCGCGCGGGCGGAGATCGATACGGCCGTCGCGCTGATGCGGACCGGCAACGCCGATGCCGCGCTCCCGGCCGCCCGCGAGGCCTTCGCAGCGGCGGAGGCCACCGCGTTCGCCCCGGTCCAATCGGAGGCCGCGCTGGTGCTGGCCAGGGTGCAGGAGCGGCTGGGCGATCTGGAGGCCGCGACCGAAACCATGGAACATGCGTACTTCGAGGCGGTCGGGGCCGAAGCCCACGACGCCGCTGCGCAGGCCGCGACGCGCCTGGTGTGGATGGTCGGCGTCCGGCTCGAGCGCCACGACGAGGGCCTGCTGTGGGCGCAGCACGCCCAGGTGGCCCTGAGCAAGACGCAGGGGCGCCGCGACCAGCTGATGGCCAACATCGGCGGGCTGCACGAGCGCAAAGGGGACTACGCGCTGGCGGAGTCGAGCTTCGAGGCGGCGCTGAAGGCCACCCCCGAGGATGCGCTGGACGACCGAGGGATCGTGCACCAACGCCTGGGCGATCTGCTGCGGACCCAAGGCAAGACCGATCGCGCGCTCGCCCACTACGACCAGGTCGTGGCGCTGTGGACCGAGGCGCTGGGGGCTGCCCATCCCAACGTGGCGATCGCCCGGTCCTCCCGCGCGTCGGGTCTGTCCCGCGCGGGCCGCAACGAGGAGGCGGTCGCGGAGTACCGCGCGGCCCTGGACGAGCTCGAGGGCTCCTTGGGTCCCGAGCACCCCACGGTGAGCGCGGCGTTGGTCAACCTGGGCATCACGCTGAAGAACCTGGGGCGCTGGGAGGAGGCCGAAGCGGTGATGCGCCGCTCGGTGGCCATCGACGCGGAGCTCTTCGGACCCGAGCACCTCAAGACGGCGGACCGGCGAGAGGCGCTGGGGCGCTTGCTGACCCGGCGGGGACAGGGCGCGGCGGCGCTGGTCGAGCACGAGGTGGCGTCCAAGGCGTACAGCGAGCACCTGGACCCCGGTCATCCCGACCGCATCCTCAACATGCTCAACCGCGGCGACGCGCTGCGGCAGATCGGTCGGCTCGACGAGGCCCAGGACGCGTATGGGGCGGGATACCGGGCGGCGCTCGAGTTTCGCGGTCCTGGCGACCCGCTGCGTCCCGACACCGCGGCCTACTATGGCCGGTCGCTGGTCGAGCTGGGCAAGTACACCGCGGCCAAGGCGATCCTCGAGCCGGCGGTGGGGGAGCTGGCGGCGATGGACGGCTACGAGGATGTCGAGGCGATCGCCGGCTGGGCGCTGGCGCGCGCGATGGTGCAGACCGGAGGGGACCGAGCAGCCGCCGTGGCGCTGGCCCGCGCGTCCCGGCAAGGGCTCGAAGGCTGGGCCGAGGAACGCGCCGCCCTGGACGCCTGGGTCGCGGCGCACGAATGAAGCCCGAGCTGCTACGGTCTGCGCGTGGACCCCTCCAAGTGGGACGTTCGTTTCCTCGATCTCGCCGTGCACATCTCGCGGTGGAGCAAGGACCCCTCGACCCAGGTGGGTTGCGTGGTCGTGGGTCCGGACCGTGAGATTCGCAGCACCGGCTTCAACGGCTTCCCGCGGGGCATCGACGACTCCAATGAGCGGCTGACCGACCGCGCCCGGAAGTACCCGCTGATCTGCCACGCCGAAGAGAAC
Organism: uncultured bacterium; assembly: GCA_963761755.1. GTDB lineage: Bacteria > Myxococcota_A > Polyangia > Nannocystales > Nannocystaceae > CAJXVA01. The sequence goes on along the minus strand of CAVXIC010000007.1, from coordinate 76,364 downwards.
GCGATCATGCACGCGGCGCGGATCGGCATCTCGCTCAAGGGGTGTCGGGCGTACGTCACCTGGCCGCCGTGCACCCGGTGTGCCCGGTCGTTGATCCAGGCGGGCGTGCAGGAGGTGGTCTTCCCCAGCGGGCTGGAGATCCCGGCGCGATGGATGGACGATTTCGAGACCAGCACCGGGATGCTCTCGGAGGCGGGGGTCGCAACCCGCGAGGTCCCGATCTCCTGAGCTGCGAGCCGATCCTGCGAGCCGATCCTGCGAGCCGATCCTGCGAGCCGATCCTGCGAGCCGATCAGGTCCAGCAGCTGTAGTCGTAGGTCGTGGTGCCCACCGTCTTGCCGGCGCCATCCTCGATCTCGGTCTGGACCAGGCGCCCCTGCGGACCGTAGCGGTGACGGCTGACCGTCTCCACCCGATCGTCGCGCATCGCGGTGACGGTGGTCAGGTGCCCGTCGGCATCGAAGGCGAACAGCGAGACGCGGTCGGCGGTGCCGTCCATGCCCTCATCGATGCGGCGCGCGACGACGCGGCCGTCTTCGTCGACCTCGACAGTCACGCTGTGCACCTGCGCAGGCCGCTCGGGCAGGGTGAGGGTGCGCAGCTCGTACACGAACCGCCCGGCAGCGTCGTAGTGCAGCGCATGGCGGTCGACCTCGACGAGCGCCGCGTCGACGCGGCGAGCGAGCGAGCGCGCGACGAGCTTGCCGCCCTCATACTCTCGGACGTGGCGCTCGACGAGCACACTGGCGCCCTCGTGAACGTCCTCGCGCACCAGCACCCCGTGTTCGTACGCGAAGGTGTGCGTGCGGATGCTCTGGCCGTCGATGACCACCTGCTTGGCGCGGCGGCCCCGTGGATCGTAGGTCCACAAGGTCTGCACGCTGCCGCTGGGGCCCTGCTGCACTGCGCGGGTTCGCTGGCCGTCCGCGTAGGTGAACGCGGTGGTGGTCACGCCCGAGAAGCCCTCGGTGCGGATCGAGCAGGCTCCGGGCACGCGCGCGCCGGCGGTGGCGGGCGGCTCGCGTGGAGGCTGCGCGGGCGCGTCGGGGGCCTGGGGTGCGGAGGCACAGCCGACGATCACCAGCAGCAAGGAGACACAGCCGCGCATACCGTCATGCAACCACGTCCGCGCAGGCTCGCCAAGCGTCACGGGAGGGTCTGGGCCGCCGCGACGTCGCGGGCGAGGGTGCGCAGGCGCTGCCGGTTGCCGCTGTCGTCGCTGTGCAGCAGCAGATCCTCAGTCAGGGCCTCGGCGGTGCGCAACGCCTCGGGGGTGCCGCGACGCAGCAGCAGCCGCACGCGAAACTCGTCGAGGCGGGCCCGTTCGGAGGCGGGCAGGGCCAGCGCGTCGGCCTCGTCGAGGGCCGCCAGCGCCGCGGAGATGCCGTAGCGCATGTCGGTCGCCCGCGCGAGGGCAAGCTGGCAGTCGGCGGTGTCCGGGGCGAGGGCGCGGGCGAGCAGGGCGAAGTGCAGGGCCAGGGCAGGGTGGCCTCCCGCACCGGCGATCCGGGAGCGCACCAGCAGCGGCAGGGGGTCCTGGGGGTGGGAGCGGGACCGGGCCGTCGCCATCGCGTCGGCGTATGCGGTGTCCCCGGCGTCCATCAGCGCCCGACTGATCGCGGAGAAGGCCAGTGTCGATGCCGGGACGATCGCGCCGGTGTCCGCGGGGTCGGGATACCGGGTCCGGATGTAGTCGAGCAGCGGGGCCGGGACCGGGGCGCGCACGAGATCGAGCGCCTCGGAGACGGCGGCGTCGCGCTGCGCTGGATCGCCTCGCCTCGCGTGCACCTCGGCCAGGGCGAGCCACGCGTCGATCGATCCGGCGTAGGCGCGGGTCGCAACGCCGGCGTGATGGGCTGCAGCATCCAGGTCCCCGCGGCGCAGGGCTCGGCGCGCCGCGACGACGTGCAGGTCGCCACCGAGGGGACACCACCGCATCGCCGCGTTCAGGTCGATCACCCCCGCCGAGACGGCGGCCTGGGTCCGGGCGCGCCGGCTCCAGGTGTACGGTGCGAGCATCATGATCGCGGTCGCGCCGAGCGTGGCCACGACGAGGGCCGAGCGCCGCGGCAGGCCCGTGGTGCGTCCGGGGCCGTGTGGGGTCAGGGCGCCGACCAGGGCGGCCAGCGGCGCGCCCACCCCGATGAACTCCAGCGAGAAGTCGACGGTGCTCTGCAGGGACACGGCCGCGATGCCCAGCAGCAGCAGTGCCCGCGCCCGACGCTCGCGCTCGGCGACCGGCGCCCGATGTCGCAGCGCGAGCACCCACCACGCCACGAAGGCGAGCATCGCCGCGCCGCCAATCCACGGTCCCCACTCGATCACGGCCGTGATCGGCATGCACTCCACGTGGGTGTAGACCAGGTCCGTGCCCGGGACCTGCCGGGGCAGCAGGTCGATGAACGTGCCGCGTCCGGTGCCGAGGACCGGGCTGCGCTCGATCAGCGCCAGAGCCTCTCGCGCCGGGGCCCACTTCTGCTCGAACGCCGACGAGGGATCGTCGAAGAGCGTGACGAGCTCCGTCCACGCACCGTGCCGACCGACCGCCGCGACCAGCCCCCCCAGGGCCAGCAGCGCGAGCAGGGCCGGACCGCGGCGGGAGTGAGGCCTTGTGGTGCCGTGGCTGTGCGGCACGCGGACCACCGCCACCGCCAGTCCGATCGGACCCAGCAGGGCCACGCAGAGCAGCGCCCCGCGGGAGAGTGAGAGCAGCAGCGCCGGCAGCAGCAGGCCCACCGCGCCGATCATCGCCAGCCCGCGGTCTCTACGCTGCTCGGCCTTGGCCGCGTCGCGGGCCGTGCGGGCGCCGTGCAGCTGGTCGACGGCCAGCGCCGCCGCGGCGAACAGGGCGAGCAGCAGCAGGCCGGACTGATGGTCGGGATTGACGAACGTCCCCAGCAGCGCGGTCCGGGGGTAGGGGCCCACGTCCGCCGCCGCGTAGGCTCCGTAGATCTTCGTCGCGCCCAGGAACGCGTGCACGAAGCCCACCCCCGCCACCGCCAGCCCCCCAAGCGCCACCGCGGACGCGCTCACCCGCCACGACAGCTGCGCCGCCGCCAGCGCGAGCCCAGCCAGCGCCAGCAGCCGAATCGCCTCCGTCACCGTATCCGCCGGACGGACCGACACGCTCGTCCACGCCTCGAGATCCGGCGTCGCCTCGAGCACCCACGCATCGATGCCCGGCGCCATCGCGCCACGCAGGCCCGGCACCGCCGCCAGCAGCGTCCACCCCGACAGCCCCACCAACACCAGCGCCGGCCACGGCCGCTGCAGCGGACCCCTCGCGCGCGCCACGATGCGCCACGTCAGCGCCCCCACGACCACCACCCACAGCGCCAGCACCTCCGGATGCACGCCCCCGATCGCCAGCGCCGGCCCGGCGACCGCGAGGCCAAACAGGCCCCGCGTCCATGGGATCCCGCCGGCAGCACGGCGGTGGCGCGAGGGCTCGATCACCCCGCAAGCGTACCGCGCGGGGCGGGCGTGCGGGCCGGACCATCCTGGGACGAGGCCGCTAGGGATCGACGACGCATCTCAGGCCGCTGTCGTCGTAGCGGTTGGTCGTGTCCGAGTCGTCCCGCCTGTCCACGCGTACGAGGTCCTCTGGATGCCGATAGGAGCCGCCACGAACTTGTCGAGACATGCCACCGGAGTTCGCGCTGGAGGTCCATTCGTAGACGTTGCCGGCCATGTCCTGCAGGCCCCGCGACGTGTCGCCGGCCGGGGATCGACTCCCGACGACCGCGGGTTCGCCGGTTCCGCAGCCGGACGTGTTGCCCGCGAAGTTCCCGACGGTGTTCTCGCAGTTCGGTTCCGGGGCATCGCCCCACGGGTACACGGTTCCCAGTTCCTCCCCGCGGGCGGCCCACTCCCACTCCCACTCGGTCGGGAGTCGTCTGCCTGCCCAGCTGCAGTACGCGACGGCCTCCTCGTAGTTGACGCAGTTGACCGGATGAAGGGCTCGGCCAGCCTCAGCGTAGTTCGAGTTGCCCGCCGGCGTCTCGTCGGGGAACTGGCCTCCACCCAGACACTGGGATTCGTTCGGGACGACGCACGCGCCGTCGCCGACGCAGGCCTGGTACGCCTGGACCGTCACTTCGGTCCGCTCGAAGAACAGGTCCCCGACCGTACGCTCCTGTGTGGGGTTGTTCCCGGCCGGCCCGGGCCCGTTCATGTACATGCCTCCGGGAATGAAGACCATCCCCTCGGGGGCCTCGGTGCAGACATCATCGACGCAGGCAAGGTCCGTGCAGCTGCCGTCGTCGCACGGGCAGCCGAGCTCGCCGGCGGGACACGCATTGCCCGTCTCGGTGGTGTCGGCGACGGTCGGGTCGACGCTCGTCTCCCCACCCTCGGTGCCGGCTGTCGGGCTCCCCTGGGTCGAGGTGGCCCCGCCGTCGGTCGACGACCCAGTCCCGTCCGTGGACGTGGACTGGTTGCCCGAGTCCAGAGATGTCCCCATCGTCGACGCGGCCCCGGAACTCTCCAACGTTTCGGTTTCGTCGACGACGTTGGGCGAGAAACAGCCCGACACGCCGATGAAGCCGACTGCAATCCATGCATGCCGCATGCGCTGAGGGTAGCCGCAATTCGAGAGCAGGAGAACGTGAACGCGTACCGTGCTGGCGCTCGCAACGGGCGCATACACCCCAGCGCGAGGCACTGAGAAAGGGAGGTTGGCCGAAGCCAACCTCCCTTTCTATATTCTTACCTAAACCCCGAAGAGTGCTGATCAGTTGGGATCGACGCCCGAGACCGGGATAGCAGACCACGTCCCGGGACCGGTCAGGATCGCCTGGAGCGTGAGATCGGGCTCGTCTCCATCCGGGGTCAGATCTCCAGTCGCGACGACCCACGCACGAACACCGTCAGGAGCCGTGACCGCGAAGTTGCGCTCGATGTCGTAGGTCGGCCCTGTGTCGTCTGCGGCGTCGCCGATGGCCACGACCACCTGGTCCTCCGTCACGAAAATATCACGGGAGTTCTGCGCGCCGTGGTCTAGGCCACTGACGAGCAAGTTGGCAGCGGGGAAGTTGACGGCCGCCGTGTCCTCGACCGTGCCGACGTTGACGCTCGGTGCGGATGCAGCGTGAATGATTCGAACGACCGCGTCGCCCGGATCGGCATCCAGCGCGAAGCCCTCCGCGTAGAAGCGCAGTGCCACCATGGGGTCCTGTGCTTCGACCTCTGCTTCGCCTGCTGCGACGCCGAGGTATTGACCGCCGGCCTCGAGCCCGGGGGTGGTGGCGGAGGCCGCAGGGTCTCCAGCGCAGTCCTCGTCACCTCGGATGTGAATGTCGAGCGCGTACTCACCGGGAGGAACCTGCACGCCGCCCATCTCGCCGAAGTCCACTTCGGTGAGCAGTGGCTCTCCAGCAACACAAACGTCGACGGTGCCCGCATCGGGTGATGCGTGCAGGGCGTAGACGCGGGGGTTTTGCTGGATGTTGCCGACCACGCCGTCGGGTCCGACGGCCAGGAGGGAGAAGCCGGTCTCGACGCGGGGCATGTCGTCGAGCAGGCCGGTCGCGATGATGTACAGCTCGCCGCCGGCGGGCAGCTCAGGCGTGGTGAAGGCCGTGACCGGCTCACCGCCGGCGAGGATGCCGACCTGCAGCGCTTGGCCGGCAGGAATGGCAACGCCCTCGGCGCCGGAGTCGGCGTAGCGCTCGACGCCCTCGAGCTCGGCGGAGTCGTCGTTGCCGACGTCGATGTCGACCGCGGGCGCGTCCGAGCCGGCGTGGACGATGCGCGCGAGCACGCCGTCACCGGGGTCGCCGAAGCCGTCGGTCAGCGCGAGGACGCGGAAGGCTGCTTCGCCTTCGCCGCCGACCTGACCGGCTGCGATCGCGGTGATGCTGTCACCGACGGCGAGGGGGAGGGAGTCGGTGCTGTAGACCGGCTCGCTGTCGGCGGCCTCTCCGGCCGCGCGGACTTCGAAGACGTAGTCGCCAGCGGGGACATCCAGATACTCGGACGCTTCGCCGTAGGCGAGGTCGGTGATGACGGGGGTCGCATCGCCGGCGACGTAGATGTCGACGTTCGGTGCGCCCGGCGAGCCGTGCACGACGCGGACGACGGCGCCGTCGGCTGCGGTGTCGGTGTCGGTGTCGGTGTCGGTGTCGGTGTCTTCGGTGTCGGTGCCGGTGGCGGTGGTGTCGGGATCGGTGGCGGTGGTGTCGGGATCGGTGGCGCCGCTGGTGGGTCCGTTGGTGGTGTCGCCGGTGGAGCCGGAGTCGGTATCGTCGCCGGTGCCGCCGGTGTCATCGGAGGGGCAACCCGCGAGCGCGAGCACGGAGAGCATCGAAATCAGGGTGGTGGAGCTGGTCTTGTAAGATTTCATCAGGAATAGTCCTCGGTGGATTGGGAGTCGTTCGATCGCCCTGTCAGGGACTCGACGTTGGCTGTGCGCCTACGCTGACCGAGATTTGCCAAGGTGCAACAAACCTTGTCCAACATTGAACAAGATCTGTTGATCGAACGGCGCCCCCTGCACGAGCTGAGACTCTAGCCGTCTTCGGGCCGTGGGCAAGGCCAGAGTTGTCCAACTCCGGGCCGCTCCTGGGGCGAATGCGGCATCGTGTCGCGTGACATGCATGTCAGGGCACGGTGGGCTTGGATCCAGTGCACAGGCCGCGGACCGCGACAATGGTCACACCCGCCTCCATCCGCTGCGCCTCGTCGATCTCCGGGCCGAAGCTCATCGGGGCGCCGAAGCGGTGGCCACACACGCTTGTCCAGGCCGTCACCCGGTCCAGGGCCGCAAACTCGGCCGTCCAGACCATGCAGGCGCCCTCGGCCTGCTCCATGCAGCTGGCCTTCGTCGACGCGCCGCCATCGACCGCGATCGTGACCTCTTCTGCCTGCACCGGGTTGCCCTCCACATCGACCACTTCGATGAAGAGCTCGCCGTGCACGGGCGTGTCCCGGACGAACTCGCCCAGCTCGAAGGCCGGCCCGTCGTCGATCTCACCGACCGCGCAGCCGACGGCCGTGGACAGAGCGAGGAGGGCGAATCCCGTGGATCGTCTGAGCCGGGTGGATCGTCGTCTGAGCATCGCTGTCGACCTGTAGGACGATGTGTTCGACCGCTCCAAGAAACGCGCAGGCACACCGCGGGTCGCATCGGGATCGACGGTGCGACCTCTCCTCGAGATGCGTCGAGATCCCGGGCCCTTGGGTGGCGGTTCTTGAACCGAATCCTCGCGCCAGGACTACGCGCGTGGAAGGTCTTCGTGGAACAACGGTTCGCCCGCACCCCTGAACATCGCCAGGGTGGCCCGCCCGGTCGCGTCGGTGACCATGATGTGGACGGGCGCCTGAAACCCCTCCTCGGGGATCTCCCCGGTGACGTGGGTCTGGGTGAGCGACCCGCGGGCCGCAGTGATCGGGGCCGAGGTGAAGGTGGTGAACAGGACCGCCCCGTTGGATCCGACCGCCGCGGTTCGGATCGGCAGGCGGTACTTGAAGCGGGCCACCGCGCCGCGCACCACTCGCAAGACCAGCTGCTCGACGTCCATGGAGCGCGAGGCTATCAGCTCGCCGCGTGGTATATCGCCGCCCGATGACCCGATTCGCTCTCATCGTAGTGATGGCGCTGACCGCCTGCGACTCGAAGTCCACCGACACGAAGCCTGCCGCGGCCGACAGCGCCGCCGCCGGGGCCGAGAAGGACGGTGCCGACAAGGCCGCGGACCCCAAGCCGGCGGCTGCCGAAAAGCCCGACGACGCCGAGGCGAAGGCGCCCGAGGGCGAGGCGGCCATCGATCCGGTGCTGCTCGATCCCTCCAAGGCGACCGCGCAGGCGCCCGACGCCTTCAAGGCCAAGTTCGAGACCACCAAGGGCGCGTTCGTCGTCGCCGTCGATCGCAGCAAGTCCCCGCAGGGCGCGGACCGCTTCTACAACCTGGTCAAGATCGGGTACTTCGGCGATACGGCGTTCTTTCGCGCCATCGACGGGTTCATGGTCCAGTTCGGCCTGCACGGCGAGCCCTCGGTCAACCGCGCGTGGCGCCAAGCGCAGATCGACGATGATCCGGTCAAGGGCAGCAACAAGCGCGGCATGGTGACCTTCGCCAAACAGTCGGCCCCCAACAGCCGGACCACCCAGATCTTCATCAACTACAAGGACAACGCCAACCTCGACGGCATGGGCTTCTCTCCCTTCGGGGAGGTGGTCGAGGGCATGGATGTCGTCGACAGCCTCTACAAGGGATACGGCGAGGGGGCGCCCTCCGGCCGCGGACCGTCGCAGGGACGCATCCAGAGCGAGGGCAACGCGTACCTGAAGAAGGACTTCCCCGAGCTCGACTACATCAAGTCCGCGTCGATCATCGAGCCGGCCGAGTAGCGAGCACGCCCATCGAGCGGAGGTGGGCGAGCACTTCGCCCGCCGTCTGCATCGCCTCGATCTCCCCTTCGATCTGCTCGAGGCGTTCGAACTGAGCCGTGGTGGCGTTCCAGTCCAGCACGACATTCGAGAAGTAGGGACTGCCCTGCGGGTCGTCCTCGTCGCGGTAGGCGACCAGCAGCAGCACCTCGCGGTCGGGATCGTCGTCGAGGTCGCGGAACACGACCGCAGCGACCCGATCGAGGACCGAGCCATCGTGCAGGGGCGGCAGCGCGAAGCGCTCCCCTTCGCTGAGCGCGAAGCCGGCCAGCCGCTGCTCGGCGCGCGTGAGCACGAGAGCCGTGGGCGCGCCGGTGCGGGCCGAGGGCCCGAAGAGCGCTCGGTAGACCCCGTGCGCCAGCGGGGCGCCGTGGAGCATCGGCTGTACGGTCCGCTTGATGTAGCTGCGGGAGGCTCGGCGCACGTCGGGATCGGCGTCCGCATCCGGGAGCGGCTCGGGCACCGGATCCTCGGCAGGCGTGGCGTCCGGGGCCGGGGTCGCCGGCGGTTGGGCTCGGGGCGCGGGGACGGCAGCCGAGGGACGGATCGGATACGCGGCGTCCGTCGGCAGCTGCACGGCCGCGTCGTCGCAGGCACCCACGAGTGCCCAGACGGCGACGGCGGTGATCCTGGCAAGTCCGCGGCGCATCCGAGGCCGCCACTATCGGTCACCCGCGCAGCGCGAACAAGTGCTCAGGGGACCGGCGGGAACGGGTCGAGCGGTGCCATGGAGGGAGGACCGAGCAGATCCGGCGCGCCACCCCGCGCCAGGGCACGACTCGGGACGGCGCGCTCCACGGCCGGCGTGATCCGCACCGGCAGCTCGAGTGGAACCTCCTCGAGGAACGCGGCCGGCTCCTCGGGGATGGGCTCGATCAGCGCGGATTCGGGTGCCGAGACCGTTCGGGGAGGCGGCATCGAGGCGCCGGAGATCTCCAGCGCCGCGGTGGCCGAGAGCGCGACCGGGTCGACCAGCGGCGAGCGAGGGGCGGCCCCGTGGGCCCACCGAGGCCTGCGCGCTGTGCACCGCCGGGGGCACGCTGGGGCCCGCCGACGAGGCCCAAAACGCGGACATGCCCCCGAGGATCGCCACGCCGGCCGCGGCCGCGGACATGCCGTAGCGGGACCAGTAGCCGACGTCGATCGTGTTCTCGATCAAGGTGGGGTGCGCGAGGTACGAACGGGTGGTGCGGCGCTGTCGGGTCCGCCGACGGGCGCCGACCCGATAGCCGGAGAAGCGAAGGATCGACTCCACGACGGCACGGGGTGTGAAGAAGTCCACGATGAGCAGATCACCGCGGCCCAGCGGATCGAGCGCTTTGCGCAGGGCCTGCATGGTGTCCCGGTCCAGGGGTTCGCCCAGGCACAGCACGCGCAGGCCAGCGTTGGGATCCCGGAAGCGCTTGAGCGCCTCGCGAGCGGCGTCCCCGGTCTGCAGCTGCGCGGACCAGCCGCGGACGGCGAGGGCGTCGAGGACCACGCAGGCGGGCGCCCGGAGGGTCTCCGCGCAGAAGAGCGTCGCAATCTTGGGCCGCTTGACGGGCCGGTATCGGGAGGTCTTCGTGCGTGCCACCGTAGGTTTGGGTCGCACGGGCCAGGGATCGCTCCAAATAACCGACGTGGCGGGGGGAGCCCGAGTTCGCGATGAGACCGCTCCGACCTTGGCGCGGCGGTCGCGGTCGGGGACTATGAGAGCGGTGTCAGGCTCCGAACTCCCCCAGATCGACTACACGTTTGTTTGTGATGACGGGCCGGCCGCGGGTTCGTGGAGCGTGTATCGCTTCTACCTCGAGGAGTCGGTCAGCCGGCCCTATGACGCGACGGTCGATCTGGTCAGCGGTGATCTCGAGGCGTCGACCAACACCTTCTTGGGCCAGAGCGCGACGGTCGAGTGGGCGCGCCTGGGGGGGGAGCCCGAGTTCCTGCACGGCATCGTGGTCGAGGTCGACTTCATCGGCCGGACCGAAGACCAGCTGATGGTGCGGCTGCGCCTCGCGCCGGCGTTCGCGCTGGCCCGGCAGAACACGCAGCACCGCATGTTTCAAGAGATGAGCGTGCTCGACATCGTGTCCGAGGTGCTCGAGGGGTTCCTGGGGCCCTACGGGCGCGAGCTGGACAAGGGCACCGAGTCGCGCGGCACCGGCGTGCGCGACTACTGCGTGCAGTATGGCGAGAGCGACTTCGACTTCGTCAGCCGACTGCTCGAGGAGGAGGGCATCTCGTACATCTTCACCCACGATGGCGAGGTCGAGTCGATGGTGCTCGTCCATGACAACGCCGACCTCACCGAGGCGCTCAACATCGATGGCACCGCGGTGTTTCCGATGATCACGCAGCGGCCCGACACCGCCGACCTGCTGTCGGTCCAGGCCTTCGAGCAGAAGATTGCACTGGTGCCCACCAGCCTGCTGCGCCAGGACTACGACTTCGAGGTGCCGACCCAGCCGCTGACGGCGACCGCGGATCTGGCCTACGACGAGGCCGGGTACACCCGCCGGCTGTACGACGCGATGCGGCGGCGCTACGTGAGCGACGACGTGACCGACCGGGCGCTGGACTCGCTGCAGGCGGCGCAGGCTCGGGCCAGCACGGTCCGCGGCGACGGCAACGCGCACGTGATGCGGGCGGGCCGGGTGTTCGAGCTGGAGCGGCATCACAAGGAGGACCTCGAGGTGCAGTACGTGCTCACGCGGGTGGTGCACGTCGGCCAAGCCCCCGAGGTCGTGGTCGGCGGCACCTCGGGCGGGGAGGAGGGGCGGTACCGCAACCGCTTCGAGGTCCAGCCGCTGGAGGTCCCGGTGCGCCCGCTGCAGCGCACACCCAAGCCGCGCATTCGAGGGCCACAAACGGCCACCGTGTGCGGCCCGGCCGGCGAAGAGATTCACACCGACGCGCACGGCCGGATCATGGTGCAGTTCCACTGGGAGGAGGAGATGACCTTCGACGACACCTCCTCGTGCTGGGTGCGGGTGGCGCAGAGCTGGGCAGGGCCGGCCTGGGGTGCGCAGTTCATCCCGCGGGTGGGGATGGAGGTGGTGGTGCAGTTCCTCGAGGGCAACCCCGACCGACCGCTGGTGACCGGCTGCGTCTACAACGGTGACAACAGCTACCCGTTCTCGGTGCCGGACAACAAGACCCAAAGCGGCTGGAAGAGCAACAGCTCGCCGGGAGGGGGCGGCTACAACCAGTTCCGGTTCGAGGACGCCGCGGGCGCCGAGGAGATCAACCTTCACGCCCAGAAGGACTGGAACAACACGGTGCTCAACTGCCGGACCACGACCATCGGGGCCGACGACACCTTGTCCGTCGCCAACAACCGGACCAAGACGGTGGACGTCGACCAATCCGAGACCGTCGGTGGCAACAAGACGATCGACATCACGGGCAACCACACCGAGACGATCAACGGCACCGAGTCGATCACGGTGGTCCAGGACGCCTCGTACACCTGCAACGCGAACCAATCCATCACGATCGCGGCGGACGTGACCGAGACCATCTCGGGCAAGCGGGAGCAGACCATCTCGACCACCAGCAAGGTCACCGTCTTGCTCAAGGCCGACGAGGTCGTCGGCGCCGCGAAGTCGGTCACCGTGGGCGGGATGTACTCGGAGAAGACCGGCGCGAGCCGCAGCATCACCGCGGTGGGCGCGTTCTCGGTGACCGCGGGTCTGTCCGGCAAGTTCCAATGCGCCAAGGACATCACGATCAAGGCGCAGAAGAAGATGACGATCGACGCCGGAGACGCGATGACGATCACCGCCGCCAAGAAGACGTCGATCACGGCCAAGGACGACTACGTGCTCAAGGGGGAGAAGAAGCTGACCTTCGACGTGAAGACGCAGATCGCCTTCAAGTGCGGCAAGGCCTCGATCGCGCTCAAGAAGAGCGGCGACATCCTGATCAAGGGCAAGAAGATCCAGGTCAAGGGCTCCGGGGACGTCATCCTCAAGGGGTCCAAGGTCAAGGCGAACTAACGGCCACGACGTCGCTGCGGGACCGGGTTAGACTCCGGCCCGAGATTCAGCGATGAAGTACGACTCGGACTATCGCAGCAGCAACGTGCAGGACCTTCGCGGGAGCGGGGGTGGTGCGGCGGCCTAGGCGGCGGCGGAGCCGGTCTGATCGCGATGCTCTTTCGCCGGTTCGGCATCGGCGGCGCGGTGGTCGGGCTGCTGGTCTTCGGCGGCTTGAAGTTCTGCGGCGGCGGATCGCTGGGCGTGTTCGGGGGCGGCGGCGGCGGGGAGGTCCAGACCTCGCCCGAGGACGAGGCGCTGATCGGCCTGGTCTCCACCGTGCTCGACGACGCGCAGCGGGTGTGGTCGGAGCAGTTCGCCGCGCGCGGCAAGAGCTACGAGACCGCGACCCTCAAGCTGTTCTCGGACTCGGTCCCGTCGGCCTGCGGTCGAGCCAGCAGCGCGACGGGGCCGTTCTACTGCCCGGCGGACCAGGACGTGTACATCGACCTGAGCTTCTATCGGCTGCTCAAGGACAAGCTCGGCGCTCCGGGGGACTTCGCGCAGGCCTACGTCATCGCGCACGAGGTCGGACACCACGTCCAGAACCTTCAGGGCAACCTCGACAAGGGCCGCGACGAAGGGGCCGAGGGCGGCTCCGTCCGGGTCGAGCTGCAGGCCGACTGCTACGCGGGCATCTGGGCGCACGACACCAAGAAGCGGGACATCCTCGAGGCGGGGGACATCCAGGAGGCGCTGGGTGCCGCGCAGGCGATCGGGGACGATGCGCTCCAGGCTGGGGCAGGGGGCGCCGTGCGGCCCGAGACCTTCACCCACGGCTCGTCCAAGCAGCGCATGAAGTGGTTCAAGGTCGGGTTCGAGACCGGCTCGATGGACGCGTGCGACACGTTCTCGGCGCGAGACCTGTAGCCACGCAGGGCCTCGCTCTGGCACAACTATGCCATGCGCGAGCGCTTCTATCCCATTGGCACGCCCGGACAGCCCTGGTCCCAGGCGAACAAGGACCAGTGGTTGTCCGAGCGCACCGTCCAGCGCAGCTACCAGGACGAGGTCCTCGCTGCCCTCGAGCGGATCGGCGGGGCGTTTCGGCTCCTGCAGTACGGCGCGCTGAGCATCGACGCCGCCCGCTATCCGCTGTATGCGGCGCAGACCGCAGAGCCCACCCCCGAGGCACCGTGGGCGCTGATCACCGGCGGCGTGCACGGCTACGAGACCAGCGGCGTGCAGGGAGCCCTGGCGTTTCTCGCCCAAGCCGCGACGGACTATGCAGGGCGGGTCAACCTGCTCGTCGCCCCGTGCGTCAGCCCCTGGGGCTATGAGGTGATCAACCGCTGGAACCCGAAGGCGCTCGATCCCAACCGATCCTTCGTCGCCAACTCGCCGGCCGAGGAGTCCGCAGCGCTGATGCGGCTGGTGGCCGAGATGAAGCACCCCTTCGCCCTGCACATGGACCTGCACGAGACGACCGACAGCGACGAGTCGGAGTTCCGCCCCGCGCTCGCGGCCCGTGACGGCACCACCTTCGAGCCGGGCCTGATCCCCGACGGATTTTACACCGTCGCGGACAGCGAGAACCCGCAGCCGGCGTTTCAGCGGGCGATCATCACCGCGGTCGAGCAGGTCACCCACATCGCCCCGCCCGACGCCAACGGCCAGATCATCGGGGCGGACGTCACCGGGCCCGGCATCATCCACTACCCCTTCAAGGCGCTGGGCCTGTGCGCGGGGGTCACCCAGGCGCGCTTCACGACGACCACCGAGGTCTACCCCGACAGTCCCAAGGCTACGGACGCGATCTGCAATGAGGCGCAGCTGGCGGCCGTGTGCGCGGGGCTCGACCACCTGCTGTCCGCCTGAAGCGCGTCCTACTTGGGCAGCCGGCTGAGCTTGCGCAGGCGGCTCGCCAGCGGTGTGTCCGCAGCGCCCGCGGACGCCTCGGTCCGGACGTGGGCCCGCGCCCGCAGGGTCCGGATCGAGGTGCGAGACCCCGGCAAGGTCCGGCGATGTCCCGGGGCAGCGCTGCTCTGCGCCAGGCTCGGGTCGGTCGGCGGCGCGGGGATCGGCTCGGCCCGCCGGCGGGGACGGCCGCGGTCCAGCGGCGGCTTGGGGATCGCGGCCTGGTTGGGCAGGACCTGGCCCCCGGCGTCGCGCAGCAGGGTGGGCGTGCAGATCGTCGCCGCGCGAGGCACCCGGCGCGGCACCGGTGCGGGCTGCTCGGGCTCGAAGTCCTCGAGGTCTTCGAGCAAGATGGGGACGCTCTCTTCGATCGGGATCGCGGCTTCGATGACGCCGGCGATGCTGGACTGCGGGTCCCACTCGCCGGCCACGGCGAGCACGGCCCGGGCGTCGTCGGGCTGCCCCGCGTCGATGTAGACCGCCGAGAGCTGAACGAGTCGCGCCTGCGCGCCGGGGATGTCGCCGAAGCGCGCCTGCACCTCGGCGAGATCGACGTGCAGCTCCAGGCGCTCCGGTGTCAGCTCCAGCGCGAGAGCGAACATCGCGTAGACGTCGGCGGGCTCGGCATGCTCGGCCCGCTCGGGGCCGCCGAGTCGGCGCGCAACCTCGACCAAGTCGTCGACCGCGGCCTCGTGGTCCCCGCGATCGGCCCGCAGCCGCGCGCGGAGGATGTTGGCGGGCACGTGCTCGGGCGCGCGCTCGAGGACGAAGCCGGCCAGCAGCGCGGCATCATCGGCCCGCCCCTGGTCCGCAAACCGCTGCGCCATCTCGCATACAGATTCACGACCACCCATCGCTGGCATTACACGACAGGGACCCGGTCCTGCGCTCTGCCCTTTGTGCGGTCCGGGCCACGGACCCGGCGGCTACAGCCGCGAGGTCGAGCAGCGCGCGTAGGGCCCACCACCCGCGGTGCACGCACCGAGATCAGCTGCAGGTGACGGTGAGGTCGCGGCTCGCGGTGCCCTCGACCCCTTCGGCCTCGACCACGATGCGGACCGAGGCTGCGGCGGAGCACAGCGGGAGCAGCGTCTCGTTGGTGACCGAAGTGTTCGTGATGCGCACGACGACGACCTCTCCACCGGGCAGGTCGATGCTGGAGGCGTCTTGGGGTCCTCGGACGTTGACGTCGAAGTCGATCGCCGGTCCGCCCGGAAGTCGCTGCACGGTCACCTCGGTGACGCTCGCCCCGCGAAGGTCGACGCTGGCCTCGAGCTCGGCGGTCACGTCGAGCACCGCGAGGCCCTCGGCCGGGTCCATGCGGGCGGACACCCGGGCGGTGGTCACCGCCACGTCGAGCTCACCGGGCGCTTGGTCCTCGCCGCACGAGGCCGCCCCTGCCGCCGCCACGGTCAGCCCAACGGCCAACCCCAAGGAAGACCGACGTGCGAGCACCAACGATCGGAGCGAGAGGCCGTGGCTCATCGGCGGGAGGGTAGCAGCGTTTCGGGTCCGATCCGGGGCCGCTCGCCGACGCGCGGGGACCGGTGGCCCCGAAGGCGGCAGCACGGCCTGCGCAGGGCTGCTTTGATGGGGCCGTGTTCGGCGCTGCTCCATGGTCTCGTCGTCGCCGCACCGGTGTGTTGGCGGCATCCCTGGTCGGGTGGTGGTTGGCCTCCCCGATGTGCTTCGACCTCGCGCGTCCGCGTCCACAGGTGCTTGCGGACGAGCTGTGCGCGGCGATGCGCGGTCCGCTGGCGCTCGCCCCCGCCGAACGGGCGCGCAACCCCGAGTGGACGCTGATGGCCGATCTGTTCGCGGTGCTCGCCTGGAGCAACCAAGCGCTGCGCGATCCCTCCCAACGGGAGACCGCGCTCGTCCAGATCGACGCGGTGATCGAGGCCACGCTGCGCATCGAAGCCGAGCAGGGGCAGGGGGCCTTCTTGCTGCCCTACGCGCAGCGGCGGCCGTTTCGCGACGCGCGCGGGCGCAGCCTCTTCGTCGACGGCGAGGTCGCCCTGATGCTCGCGGCGCGGCTCGCCGTGGCTCCGCAGGCCCGCGCCCAGGCCGAGCTGACCCGCCGGGTCCGCGCCATCGAGGCGAGTGTGGAGGCCGGCCCCATCGGGAGCGGCGAGAGCTACCCCGACGAGTGCTGGACCTTCTGCAACACCACGGCTCTGGCGGCGCTGCGACTGGCGGACCCGGTGCTCGGCACCGACCACGACGCGCACATCGAGGCCTGGCTGGCCGTGGCCAAGGCGCGACTGGTGGACCCCAGCACCGGGATGCTCGTCTCGAGCTACACCTGGGAGGGCGAGGTGCTTCAGGGGCCCGAGGGCAGCAGCATCTTCATGGTGGCCCACAACCTGCTGCTGCTGGACCCCGCCTTCGCCCGGCAGCAGTACGCCGCGGCGCGGTCGCAGCTGCATCGCTCCGCCTTCGGCTTCGGCTGGGCCCGCGAGTGGCCGCCCGATGCCCCGGCACACCGCGACATCGACTCGGGGATCGTGGTGCCGGGGCTGCAGGCCAGTCCGGGCGCCAGCGGGATGGCGCTGCTCGGGGCGGCCGCGTTCGAGGACGCGCCCACCCGCGACGCCCTGCTGCGATCGATGCAGCTCGCGGCCGCGCCGACCTCCGCGGACGGGGCCACGTGGTTCCAGGCGGCGGGGCGGATCGGCAACGCGGTCGCCGGCTACGCGCTGTCCTTTGGTCCCCTGTGGCGGCGCGCCGGGGGTGCGGCGTGAGCCGGCGGGGCCCGCTGGTGGTCGCGGCCCTCTCGCTGGCCGCGCTCGGGCTGCTCTGGGCGCTGGGCGCTCCCGCGCATGCGGGGGCCATCGCCAATCTGGGGGAGCCCGGACCGGGTGCGGCCCTGGGTCTGCTGTGGCTCGTCGTCCATCCGGCGTGTGTGCTGATGGTTCCCGCGCTGCTGATCACGGCCGCGGCCGAGGCGCTGCACGCAATCTGGACCCGGCCGCGGGCGGGGACGTCGCGCCCGGGGCTTGGCAGTCTGTCCGGGCCCGGCGACACTAGCGGCGGTGAGTGAACACCCGGCGCAGGACGTCCCCGCGAAGATCGGGCGGTACGAGATCCGCCGGGTCATCGCGCGGGGCGGCAACTCCTTCGTCTACGAGGCGTGGGATCCCAAGTACGCGCGTCCCGTCGCGCTCAAGTACCTCTCGCCCGAGGACATCGGTCAGGGGCTCAGCAACGTCGCCCGCTTCAAGCGGGAGGCGCGGGCGCTCGCCGAGCTCGACCATCCCAACGTGATCACGCTGCTGGGCGGTGGCGAGGACATGGGCGGCGCGTACATCGTGATGGAGCTGCTGTACGGCAAGACGCTGCGGGAGTGGTTGTCCGCCCGCCCGGTGTCCTCCAGAGCCCTCGAGGTGATGCGTCAGGCCGGCGAGGGGCTCGCCGCCGCGCACGAAGCCGGCATGGTGCATCGCGACTTCAAGCCCGACAACATCATGATCGAGGCCGACGGCCGGGTGTGCGTGCTCGACTTCGGCTTGGCCAAGGGCGGGGCGGCGACCGGGTCCGAACATGCCCCGATCGTCGAGGGGTGGTCGAGCGTCAACCGGACGCCGCTGTCGCGCCTGACCGAGCCCGGATCGGTGCTCGGGACGATCGAGTACATGGCGCCCGAGCAGCACCTCGCGGGGCTGGTGGACGCGCGCTCCGATCAGTTCTCGTACTGCGTCACCGTCTACGAGGCGCTGTTCGGTACGCGCCCCTTCGAAGGCCACGACGTCGGGACGATCCTGCGGGCGATGGGGCAGGGGGTCAGCTCGCGGCCGCCCCGGCCCGCGGCGATCGACAACCGGGGCTACAGGGCGCTGGCCCGGGGGCTCTCGGTCGACCCGGGCGCTCGCTGGTCCTCGGTCGCGGCGCTGCTCGCCGAGCTGTTTCCGGCCCAGGCCGCCCCCGACGGGTTCTGAGGCGCCGCGCAGGTCTGCGACGGGACGCGAAGCCAGCGAAGCCAGCGCGCCGGCGCGAAGGCCATGTGCGAGACCAGCATCGCCAGCGAGAACGACCACAGCCCCATCATCACGGCGACGCCGAGGTGCAAGGCGACCGCGATCGCCAGGATCGGTCCTCGGGTGCGGCGTCCCCAGATGAGGGCGGGGTAGGCCAGCTCGAACAGCACCGCGACGTAGCCGGCGACGTTGAGCAGCCATGGATGCGCCGCGAGCGGCTCGAGCGGGAAGAAGGCGAACTCCCAGTCGGTCATGGCGAACCACACCCCCATGCCATCCCACCACTGCTCTCCTTGCAGCTTCTCCAGGCCCGCAAAGGCCATGATGACCGCCATCTGAACCTGGGTGAGACGCAGCCCCATCGATCGCAGCGTCTGCCGCCACGGCGCGAACGACAGACAAGCGCGGCGGCGGCCATCCACGGCCAGGACGTGCCCCATCGGCATGAAGCACTGGATGAAGAGCAGGTTGCTGCACAGGTCGTCGACGCCGTAGGCGACCGCGGGGGCGCGGCGCGTGAAGCTGTAGTGCCCGACCAGCAGCACCACCTTGGCGACGTTGGACCTCCAGCCCACCGTGTAGGCGAGCGCGGCGGCGATGGTGAGCGCGTAGAGGACCCACGCGGCGGCCGTGGTGCGGAAGACGAACAGGACCGAGAGCGAGGTCCACGCTTCGGTCAGCGAGGGCGTCATGGCCAGCGGAAGCCAGCCCTGCTCGGTGTAGAACGCCTCCACGTGCCCCGCGACGCTGAGGTACGACAGCAGCAGGGTCGCGCCCACGCCCACCCGCACCAGGTCCAGCGCGCGGGTGTCGGCCAGCTCGAACCAAAACCGGACCCACGCCCGCGCCGTGCTTCGCAGCCACCGCGCCACGTCGGTCATGTGCGCTCTGCGACCTCCGGGAGCTCGGCTGCACACCGCCGGAAGTACAGCTTCTCGAGCTGCGCGTCGTCCATGATGCCTTTGCCCTCGAGGACCTCTTGGGGCGTCCGATCGACCTGGTGCGCCACCGTGAAGACGATCTTGCGCGGACCCAGATCGCGGTGTTTGCGGCACAGCACCGCCGCCGCGCCGTCCCCGTAGGCGTCGGGGTCGTCGACGACGTTGACCATCAGCGTGGTGTAGCGAAAGTAGGCCGGATCCCAGCCGCGGAGCTCCTCCATCCACGCGAAGCGGTGGGTGTTCCCGTCGCGGTCGATCACCTCGTAGCCCGGCAGATCGCCCGGGCCCGGCACCGGGGAGAAGAAGCCCCAGTCGTTGTTGACGTTGGCCAGCTCCAGCACCGGGTAGGCCAGCGCATACAGGTCGTCGACCAGGGCCGAGCTGGGTCCCGCGGCCAGCAGCAGCGCGCCGACGTACGCGCACGCCGCCCCCGAGAGCGCGCCATAGACCCACCGGGGGTGGGGGAAGCCGCCGTTGCAGCTGTCCATCTGCGCGCAGTCTACACCGCGCCGCGGTGGTAGGGTCCGCCGCGGTGAGCGAAGAGCAACCCCAGCCCGTACGTGCCCGCGGCCTGCTGATCGGCCTGGGGCTGGCCATGGTCGTGCTCAGCGGAGTGTTCGGCTGGCGCACGCTGCAGCAGCGTCAGCAGTATCGCGACTACAAGGACGCCACCGTCGACCCGGCGGACCTGCCCTGGAGCGAGGGCAACACCGACGTGCAGACCTGCGTGTCGTGGACCGTGGAGTGGGGGATGGCGTGCACGGGGTTGGAGAGCTGGTGTCTCAACGAGGCGCCGCGGTTGACCCTGGAGTGTCTGAGCTCGAGCGACCGCACCGCATACTGCGAAGAGGTCGGCGACGCGGTGTCCTCGACGCGGTTCGGCTACGCACAGTGCGAGGCGATGCGGGAGCAGGTCGAGGGCCGGTACCTGAAGCGGGCGCACAAGAAGTACTGCGCATCGGTCTACCGGGCGGTCGCTGAGCACTGCCGCCAGCCCTGAGGGCAGCCCAGGCCCGTGGGGGTCACGCCAGGGGCGGGGGCAGCTGGTCTCCGGCCGCCTCGAACCTCGCCTCCACCCCGAAGGCTCGGCGGGCCGAGGTCTGGCTCGCCGCGGGGTCTCCGGTGGTCCAAAAGACGTCGGCGGTGCGGGTGCTCGGCGCGGGCACGAAGTGCTGCTCGACCAGGGCGGCCGCAGGATCGATGATCGTGTGCAGCTGCGGCAGCGCTGCCCGCAGCGCGGACTCGACCGCGAGGTAGTGCGTGCAGGCGCTGACCAGCGTGGTGGCATCGCGCACCGGCGCGACGATCGACGCGAGGGCGGCGTCGAGGACGGGCCCGCCCAGCACCCCGGCCTCGATCAGGGCGGACAGGGGCTGGGCGACCACCTCGCGGACCTCGATCCCGGCGAGCCGCAGCCCACGGCCGTAGATGCCCGAGTCGATCGTGCGGACGCCACCGAGCACGACCACCTCGCGCACCCCTGCGGCCAGCGTCGCGGCGATCCCGGGGTCGATCACGCCCAGCACGCGCTGCAGCCGGGCTGCGCAGCTGCGGACCCCGGGCGAGGACAAGACGGTGCTCGCGGCGTTGCACCCGACGATCACCTCGGTGCAGCCATGCCCGCGCAGCGCGTCCAGCAGCGCGCAGACCCGAGCCGAGAGCGCCGCGCCGGACTGCTGGCCGTAGGGCACCGCGCCGGCATCGGACACGTAGAGCACCGGCGTGCCGACCCCGGCCGCGCGGAGCTTCGCCAGCACGTCCAGGCCGCCGATGCCCCAGTCGAGCAGGCCCAGCCGGCCGGCGCTCATGGGTAGGCCATCTCCGAGAGCGTCGCCTCGCCGAAGGGTCCCGAGTCGAAGGCGATCACCTGAGCGCGCCGGCCGACGTTGAGGACCTGCAGGGTTCCGTTGGGAAAGCGGCTGCCCAGGTACCAGTCGTACTCGTGAAAGGCCCGGATGGGGTTGAAGCGCAGCATGCGAGCCCAGTCCGCTGAGCGCACCATCCGGGCCCGGGCCTTCGCGTAGCCGGGGTGCCGCAGCGCGTGGGCCGCCACCCGGATCTTGTCGACCAGCAGGCGAGGCAGCAGGCGCAGCGTCGCGGGCTTGTCGACCATGTCGACCACCAGCAGGCGCCCCCGCGGGCGCAGCACCCGGTGCAGCTCGGCCATCAGCGGGTCCCAGTCCAGGTACCGAAACGACAGCAGCGAGATTGCGACGTCGATGCTGGCATCGTCTGCGGGCAGGGAGGGTCCATCGACCTGCGCGAAGCGAAGATGGGATGCGCCCTCGTTCCGGCGCTGGGCGAGGTCGACCATGGCCGCCGAAGCGTCGACCCCCAGCCCGCTGCGCAGGCGCCCTGCGAGCTTGTGCAGCAGCGCCCCGTTGCCGCAGCCAATGTCGAGCACGTCCAGCGCCGCGCCCCCAGCCGCGTCGCCCAGGTGCGTCTGCAGCCACCGAAGCTCGTCGTGGCGCACCGCGATGTCGTCGAACACCGCGTCGTAGTCCTGCGCGACCGGGTCGTAGCTGCCCCCGTCGTCACCGGGTTCGAACGAGACGGGTCGCTCCAGCGGCATCGCGCCGGCGAGCTTGCGTGCCGAGGCCAGCGGACCGTGGGACTTGCGGCCCGGACAGCCCGCGACGAACAGCGGCGCGGTGTCTGGGTGCCACGGCGGCGCGAGCACGAAGCGGTCGGGGTGCTGGGAGAAGGCGGTGTACCAGTGGTACCCGCAGGTGCGGACGCCGAAGGTGCGGGCGAAGAAGGGCGCGAACCAGCGCGCGGACCGGCAGGCGTGGAAGTGGGCCTCGGCCTCCGGCGCGAACGGGATCGACAGCGCTCGCCACTCGTGGGGGCTGAACTGCTCGGGCCACCGCGTGGTCCCGAACATCGGGCCGTACAGGCCGCCGTGTCCCACGAAGTGCAGCTGCGCGATCGGCCCGGACCCGGTCAGCAGCGCACGCACGTCGCGTTTGCTCTCGACCGCGCGGCAGACGACCGCGGAGCCCGGGTGCTCCGAGCGCAGCACCGCGCACAGCGTCCGTGCGGCCTGGGCAAAGCGCGGACCCCCGTCGCGGTACAGGGTCGTGTACATGACGACGATCATCGAGCCCCGTGCAACGCGCGGGCGCGGCCATGCGTTCCCAACCGGACGGAGATACCACGGGGTGGCACGGCGATCACAGCTCGAGACGCACGGTCCGCGACCGCTGGGCATAGGCCTCGGGGAGGTGCGCCGGCAGCCAACGACCCGCCGCTCCCTCGATCTACCCCAAGCTCGCCACGCAGCGAACGAGGCCGGCGGGGAGGGCGGCATCGCGCTGGCGGATGGTGGCGTCGTCGAAGTCCACGAGCCAACCCAGACCACCGCCGGGGGTGGTGATCGACCAGTAGCCGCCGCATTCGCCCTGCAGGTTCGGGTTCCAGTAGCACCCGAACATGGCCGGACCTTCGTTGGGGGCCTCGATGCAGCCGTCGCAGGCATCGTCGCGACACTCCGAGGTCGCGCAGTCGTCGGTCAGTCCGCACGCACCGCTGCTCCCGGTGCCCGAACAGCCGCGCATCAGTGAGCGGAGCTCGTCGACACTGGGCAGGCGCCAGCCGCCGGATCCGAGGAGGCGCAGAGCGTCACAGTACGCGACCGCGCCGGCGACGTTGGGGTTTCCGCCCTGCGGAACCAGCTCCCAGGCCAGCCCCGTCGCGTCGTCGATGAAACACGTCTCGTACGCACCCGCGTCGTTGCAGCACGGATCTCCGGGCACACAGCCGATCGTTGGCCCCGTCGTCTCGGACCCCGTGGAGTCGGGATCACCCGTGGTGGGGTCGGCGGTGGTGCCCGACGTGGCTTCGGTCGCTTCCGAAGATGTGCTCGAGGTCGCGTCCTGGGCCGAGGTCGACCCTTGGGCCGAGGAGGTCGCGTCCCCGGACGCGTCGTCCGCAGGGCAGCCCAGGAGGGGGACGGCGAGGCAGAGCGCCAAGGGGCCTCGAAGGGCTCGATCAAGGGACGTACCGCGGATGCTCATCGGACGAGCCCGTGTAACACGAACACCTCGATGTGCGTCGCTCGCTCTCGCCGGGCCCCTTCAGCGCATGCCAGGGGCGACGACGTGGAAACGGTGCGCTTCATTCGAGTCGGGGCGAGTCGGGGCGAGCGCGCAGTCGTCGAACATCAGAGCGATCACAGCTCGAGGCGTACGGTCAGCGACCGCTGGGCATCGCGGGGTTCGAGCAGGACGCTGTGGGGGTTGACCGCGACCACCCGGTAGTCGCCGACCGAGGCACCCAAGGTGGCGCGGACCGTGGTGCCGTCGCGCAGCTTGATCGCCGCCTCCCGCTCGCGCCCCTCACCGACGATGGCGGTGAGGACGAACTCGGGATCGGAGGCCGGTTCGGGGGGCCGCATGAACTCGGGGGGAATCTCGAGCGCGCGGTCCGGTGCGGGCGCGGGGTCCGGCACAGGGTCGAGGTCCGGCACAGGGTCGAGGTCCGGCACAGGGTCGAGGTCCGGCACAGGGTCGAGGTCCGGCGCGGGGTCGGGCGTGTCCCGCATGACCACCGACGCGGGGGCAGGCGGCGCCATCGGCTCGTCCTGGGCCAGGGTCGACAGGCCCAGCCCCAATCCCGCGAGGGGAACGAGCCCGGCGGTGACGATCAGCGGGACCTTGGCGCGCTGCCAGGGCCCCGGAGCGTCCGGCGATCGGGACGCCGGAGCCGTCGGCGCGGGGGGATCGGCGACCCGAGTCGACCCCACGGACGGCGCGGGGGCGACCTCGGTGCGCGGCTCGACGCCGTCGACGGCGACGGTCTGGTCGTCCATGCCCAGCGAGCGCTGCAGCCCACCTTCGCGCTGCCACGGCGGCGGCTTGTGCCCGAACAGACCCCCGACGTAGCGCGCGAGCCCATCTTCGGAGGGGCGAACGCCGATCTGCTCCCCGAACCGAGCCAGGTCGTGCCCGAGCGCCTGCGCGCTCTCGTAGCGATCGGCGGGGTCGAGTCGAAGCGCCCGCAGGACGATGCGCTCCAGGGCCCGGGGGTAGCCTCGCCGCCGCGTCGAGGGCGGCTCGATGGCACCGGAGATGACCTGGTGGAGCACGGCGACCTCGTTCTCCCCGGCGAAGAGGCGGGTGAGGGTGGTGGCCTCGTACAGCAAGATCCCCAGCGCGAACACGTCGCTACGGAGGTCCACGCGCTCGGCCCGGCACTGCTCGGGCGACATGTACGAGAGCTTGCCCTTGAGGGTCCCCGCTTGGGTGACGTGGGTCCCCGCGGCCGCCTTCGCGACGCCAAAGTCGACGAGCTTGACCGCCCCGTCGTAGCCGACGATCACGTTGGTGGGAGACACGTCTCGATGCACGATGTCCAGCGGGCGGCCCTGCGCATCGCGCTGTTGGTGGGTGTGGTGGAGTCCGGCCGCGACCCCCTGCGCAATGCTGAGGATCTGCGGCAGCGGGATGTTCTCGCCCCGCGCCTGCGCGGTCTCGAAGACCGAACGCAGGGTCTCCCCGTGCAGGTATTCCATCGTGAAGAAGTCGTCGCTCTTCCCGATGGCCAGGGCCCGGACGATGTTGGGGTGCCGAAGCGCGAGGGTGAGATGGGCCTCGTCGCGGAACATGCGGACGAACTCCGGGTCCGTCGCGAGGTGAGGGAGCATCCGTTTGAGCACCACCACCGAGCCGGGACCCTCCGCCCCCGCGGATCGGGCGATGAAGAGCTCGGCCATGCCCCCGGTGGCGAGCCGCCCCAGGAGTTCGTAGCTCGACCCGGACGCGTCGGTGAGTCTTTGCACCGAACGGGGTTGGAACTGCGGACCCACGGCGCTCGATGCTAGCAGCCCTGCAGCGCGGGGGTCTGCACCTGGGCCGCGTCTGGTAGCCTCCCGGCGTCGCGATGCCGGGCGAAACCGACAGACCGCCGCGGGGCGGTGCCCGAACATGCTTCCTCAGCGCCTCGCTGGGCGCGGGCGCGGCGGTGCTGTACGCGTGCACGCTGTGCCCGACCGTCTCCTGGTACGACAGCGCCGAGTTCTCGGCCACCGCCGCCTCGCTGCGCGTCGTGCCGCACCCGCCCGGCTACCCCCTGTACGCGCTGCTGGGCCACGCGTTCACGTGGCTGCCCGGCGAGCCGGCCTGGGGTCTCAACGTCATGTCGGCGGTCTTCGGGGCGCTGGCCGTGGTGTTGCTGCATCGCGTGGCGCTGCGGCTGCCGCTGCATCCGGTCGCCGCCGCGATTGTGCCCCTGCTGCTCGCGGTGGCGCCCTCGGTGTGGAGCAACGCCGTGGTCGCCGAGGTCTACACGCCGGGGCTGAGCTTCTTGCTGGGGGCAATGCTGCTGTGTCTGCACGCCCGCGAACGCCACGATCCCCGCTGGGCATGGGCCGGCGCCGGACTTGCCGGGCTGGGGCTGGGCGTCCACATGTCGATCGCAACCTGGGGCCTGGGCTTTGCCGCGCTGGTGGCCCAGGCGGTCTGGCGCCCTGGGACTCGGCCGCCGTGGCAGGCGTGGGCGCGGTGGGGCCTGGGGTGCGTGGTCGCGGCCGCGCTGGGATCGCTGATCTTCTTGTTGATCCCGCTGGGCCCCTTCGAGGCAGTCACACCGCTGGGCCCCGTCCCCGACACGCCAGCGCGCATCTGGAGACGCTTCTTCGCCGATCTGCGCGGCGGGGTGTTCCGGGGCTACTTTCGCCCGATGCCGGCGCTCGAGCGCCTGATTCAGATCGGTCGCATCGCGCTGCACAACATGGGCTGGCCCGCGGCGGTGCTGGCCTGCATCGGTGTCCTGTGGAGCGCCGCGCGGGCCCGCCGCATCGCGCTCGTGCTCGCCCTGGGCCTGGTGGGCAACGTGGCCTTCTTCTTCCGCTACCACGTCCCGGACCTCGACGTGTTCTTGCTGCCCGGTCTCGTCTCGGGGCTGCTGTGGACCGGCTACGGAGTGCAGGCCGCACTGCATCTGCGCCGCAGCCTCGGGCTGCTCATCGCAGCGGTGGCGGTCGTCTCGATCGGCGGACGAGCAGCGCGGAGCTACGCCTCGGTCGACCTCTCGCAGCATCGCGCGGCCCGGGCCTACGGTACGCAGGCCTGCGCGGTGCTGCCCCCGGGGGCCATCGTGGCGATGACGGCCCGGCCCGACGAGTGGCGGCTGTCTTCGGTGCTCCTGTACATGCACGAAGCCGGCGAGGGCTGCGGGGGCGTGGAGTTCTGGGGTGCCGCCAACGCACCGATGATTCGGGCCGCGCTCGAGGGCGGCCGGGAGGTCTACGCGTACGTCGACGACCCCAGATTTGCGCGCGGCTTCACGTTCGCGCCCCACGGGCCGCTGTTCCGCATGCGCGCCGACGACGGTGATCGGTAGACGAGGCCGGCGGAGCCGCGCTCACGCCCCGGTCGTGTCGGTCTCGCCCCGCGACTGGGTCAGCGTCTGCTCCCACGCCGCGCGCTCCGCCCACGCCCCGGCTGGCTCGGACAGGGCGCTGGGGCACTGCTCGTTGATCGGACACCGGTCGCACTTGGGCTTGCGTGCGGTGCAGACGTGCCGCCCGTGCAGCACCAGGCGGTGCCCGACGTCGACCCACGCGCGCTTGGGGAACAGCGCGCACAGCAGGGCCTCGATCCGCGTGGCGTCCTTGTCGGCGGTGATGCCCAGGCGCTCGACCAAGCGGGTGACGTGCAGGTCGACCACGATGCCGACGCTCTCGCGGAACACCGAGGCGAGGACGACGTTGGCGGTCTTGCGCGCGACGCCCGGCAGGGTGATGAGCTCGGCCATCGTGCCTGGGACCTCGCCCCCGAAGTCCTCCACCACGGACTGGGCCGTGCGGCGGATCGCCTTGGCTTTGTTGCGGTAGAAGCCGCTCTTCTTGACCACGACCTCCACCTCTTCGGGGGGTGCGGCGGCGAGGTCGGCCGGCGTCGGCCAGCGCTCGAAGAGCACCGGCGTGATGGTGTTGATCGTCTTGTCGTTGGAGCGAGCGGCCAAGATCGTGGCGACGAGGAGCTGCCAGGCACCGTCGTGGTCGAGCTCGACCTTGGGCACGGGCTGGGCCTTGCGCAGCCGGTTGTGAATCTTGGTGACCCGCTCCTGCAGCGCGTCGGGGATGGGATCGGTGTGCACCGGGGGTGCGCCAGGGTCCTTTTTCGTCCGTGAGGGCGCCGAGCGAGCCATCGCGCGCATGATGGCACGCACCTTCGATGACGTCTGCCCTTTACGGACCCGCGCAACAGCGCGACGATGGGGCGTGATGCCGCGAGCGACGTGGGGGGCACAGGCGTTGATGGGGCTGATGCTCGCGGTCGGGTGCGATGGGGGCGGCGCGCCGCCGTCCGGAAGCGACACCGACGCGGGCAGCGGCACCCAGACAGGAAGCGGCACCGCGGCAGGGTCCTCCGGCGCAGGCGGGTCCTCGTCGAGCTCGACCGGGCAGGGGGAGAGCAGCAGCACCAGCGGCGAGGCCAGCGACGGGTCGACCTCGGCCACGCCCGATCCGGGGGCCGACGGGGCGCCCTGCGCCGGGGACGATGCGTGTCAGTCCGGCCACTGCTTCGAGGCGGGGATCCTTGCCGGGTACTGCGGACCCTGCGGCTCGGACGCGGACTGCGATGCCGGCTGTCACCCGCCGCACCCCTTCACGCGCCCGGTGACGCCGCCGACCTGCGAGGACGACGGCGGCGCGGGGGCGGCCTGTCAGGATGCCGAGGTCTGCGACGGCGGACAGGCGTGCGCGCTCATCTTCGACCTGCCCGGCATTTTCGAGGTTCGTGGATGCAGCGGATGCGAAGCCAACGAGGATTGCCTCGAGGGCGAGACGTGCAGCCCGACCTACGACCTCGCGGGACTCGGGGGGGAGCGCTCGTGCGTTGCGCCCACCACCTTGGCCGATGGTGAGCACTGCGACCCCAGCGTCGACCTCGGGGTCTGCACCGGGTTCTGCCGCAGCGTCGACTACGAGGGCCTGGCGACGCTTGGCGTCTGCTCTGAGTGCCAAGGCGCGGCCGACTGCGCCAAGGGCGAGACGTGCGAGGCGGCGAGCGTCGAGGGCGACACGTTGGTGCCGGCGTCCTGCGTGGTCCCCAAACCAAAGAAGTGAGCCCCGGCGGCGCAGACCGGGGCCCTCGCGTCCACGCTCAGCCGTCGCCGGGCTTGGAGGGCGAGCCGAACTTGGCGCTGCCGTTGCTCTTGCCGCGCGCACCGGAGCTGCTGCCCTCGGCCTCGTCAGGGGCGGGGTCGAGGTTCTTGTCGAGGGGGAAGTTGGGCGCGCGCTGGGGGTCGCACGTGGGCGGCGGCCCGAACTTCTCGGCCTCGAACGCGTACTCGAGCGAGCCTTTGCGGGTGCGCTTGCCGTCCTCGTTCTTGGCCTGCGCCTCGATGCGGACCGTGTGGGAGCCGCTGCGGCTGGGGGTGCAGTACGACAGCAGGTAGAAGCGCTTCGCGTGGGCGTCGATCCGATCGGCGACCCGGGTGAACGCCTCCTCGACCTTGGCGTCGTCGGTCGCGAGCTCGGTGCCGTCGCGGCCGATCTGGCGCAGCGCATCCTCTTCGATCTCGGCGCCGACGCCGATGACGTAGACCTCGAAGTCCGCGTAGTCCTCGGAGCCTAAAACCTCCAGCATCTCTTCGGTGGTCACGCGGTGGGCACGATCGGTGCCGTCGGTGAAGACCACGAGCGTGCCGAACTTCAGCGGCCGCTTGTCCTTGTCCAGGGCCGTCCGCAGCGTCTCGAGCCCCTGGATGACCGCGCCGTGCAGGTTGGTGGAGGGGTCCTTGGGTGTGTACGCGCGCAGGCCGTCGAGTCCACCGTCCACGCTGCCCTTGGCCTCCGTGAAGCGCACGACCGGAATGATGTCTTCGCCGCCGTCGAAGGCCGAGACCCCGACCTTCTGGGTCGCGCCGACCCGCTCGGAGAACTGGTGCGCCGCGTCGACGACCGCGTCGGACTCTCCGGACTCGGTGATGCTGCCGCTCATGTCCAGCAGCAGGTGCGTGTACATGACGGCGGCGACCTCCGGGTTCTGGATGACCTGCTGGCTCTCGAAGGGCGAGACCAAGGCACCGTCCTCGTAGATCGCGAAGTCCTCGGCGGTGAGTCCTGCGACCGGCTCTTCATCCTCCTCGACCGTGAAGAAGACCCAGACATTGTTGGGTTTGGCCTCGGCGGAGTTGATCCGCGAGACCGTGAGCGAGGAGCCGCAGCCGAGCATCAAGATGCTCGAGAGCGCGGTGGCGAGGAATCGTCCGATGCGGGGCATCAAGCGGACTCTACGGCACGATCGTGTGGGGATTCATGGTCCGACCGCACAAGCGTCGTTCTGCCGTTGGGGTGATCTCACTTCCTGTTTTTGCTGAACTCGAGCTTGGAATCGAGGGGGTGGGAGTGGTCCAATCGGGGTGTTGATGCATCACGCCCGTCCCGGTGTACGGCTCGCCCTCCTCCTCCTCGGTCTGTGCGCGGTCGCTGCGTGTGGAGACGACCCCGATCCCGCCTCGAGTGCGGGAGCCGCTTGCGAGGTGCCCGATGATTGCTACCCCGATGTGGACAGGGAAGAAATTGCCGGCGAAATTTCCTGCTTGGACCGGGTCCCGGGCGGATACTGCACCCACGAATGCATCAGCGACGCGGACTGCTGTGCGGCACAGGGCGAGTGCGACGACCGGCCTCAGGTCTGCGCACCCTTCGAATCGACCGGAATGATGATGTGTTTTCTCAGCTGCGAAGGCAGCGAAGAGGCCGAGGCCGACCCCGACGGGTACTGCCACGACCATGCAAGCCCCTCCTTCTCCTGCCGCTCGAGCGGCGGGGGATCCAACAACCGAAAGGTCTGCGCATGAAACGATGCAAACTGCTCGCTCTCTCCCTCGCCCTGGGCACGTGGATGGTGGCCGACACCGCCGAGGCTGCCCCCAGCCCCGGCCGTACGATCAAGGGCAGCGGCGGAAACTTCGGGGTCGGACTGAGTCTCGGCGACCCGATGGGTCTGTCGATCAAGGGCTTCTTGGCCCCCAACCACGCGCTCCAAGGCGATCTGGGTTGGGCGCCGCTGCACCACGGCGACGGCCGCTTGGGGATCGACTACCTGTGGCACCCCGGCGTGTTCGCCAGCGGGCCCGTCGCGGAGTTCCTGCCCTACGTCGGCCTGGGCGTCGGCATGATGTTCTGGGCCAACCGCTGCTACTACCGGGGCGACTACTACTACAACGGTCGCGACCGTCGCGGGTACTACGGCCGGTGTGGTGATGGCGGCGCCGCGATGTTCATCCGTGCCCCGATTCTGGGCCTGGGCGTGCACTGGAAGAAGGCGCCGCTGGACACGATGTTCGAGGGCTCGTGGTCCCCGTACCTGGTCTACCCCGACCTGGCCCACGGGGACTTCTCGTTCAAGATCCGCTACTACTTCTAGGCCGCTTCTGCCCAGTTCCGGGTGGGCAAGCGGCACCTACGGCAGGTGCCGCACCTTCACCTCGAGGGAGCGGCTGATGAGCGAGAGGCCGACGTTGACGCCGGCTCTCGAGGCGACGTGGGCCCGACCGACTGGTTTGCGCTCGAGCTGGTTCTGGCGGGTGATCAGCTTGCGCTTGCTCGCCGCCGCGCGCCAATCGATCGCGCGATAGCGATACTCGTCGTCGCGGCTGCACTCGCGCGGCGGAGGCGGCCATGCCCCCCAGCACCGCGCCATAGACCGCCATGACGCCGCCGCCGAAGGCGATGACCACCAGGGGTCCAACCCCCATGAGTCCACCGCCGAGCACCGCGAGGCCGGTGATGACCAGCCCGGCGGTGCCGCCGAGCGCCGCACCGCGGTCCCGTTCTCGTCGTCCGGCAGGATGTGCGGGGGCCGACGCTCGCCAGCAGGGCAGGGGCGCGACCCAGGAAAAATCCTCACGAGGGTGAGGGAGTCGGATAGGAAGCCGTTGTGGGGGGTGGATGTCGCAGTGAGTACCCGGGTGCTTCGCGACTGCGAGGAATGGGCGACCGTCGTGGTCCTCGAAGGGCGTGACGCTGCATCTCCAGCAGCCGCAGCGCCTCAATGCGCTGGGACTCGCTGAGGGTGCCCACCGCGTGCCGGTCGAAGAAGGCCCCGGTGGCCTCGTCGCTGCGCTCGAGGATCAGCGAGATGTAGTCGTCGCGGGCCGCCCACGGATCCCGCAGCAGCTCGTCGTCGTTGGCTCGGCTGACGAACAGCGTCGCGACCCGCTCGGAGAGCCAGTCCAGGACCTCCCGCAGCGGCGCCCGCCAGGCTTGGCTCCACCCCCGGTGGGATCCGGTGCTGCTACAGCCGCAGTTGCTACGCCAGACTCGAGGGTCGGGGTGTCGACCGCGGTCTCGGGCAGCCACATGCCGCGCGGAGGGTGGCCGATGCGGTGGGTGTAGTCGACGATGCCCCAGCGGATCTGCGTGCGCCGATCGGCCTCGTTGCACAGCGGCAGGATCGAGTGGTTGTAGGCCTGCGCGAGGGCCGAGCTGTGGCCGCCGTAGCGCACGCGGCTGGCGTACTCGGCCGCGAGGTCGGAGAAGAAGGACTGCGGCGGAAGCAACGCCGACAGCGGATCGGAAGGCGGTGAGGCCAGCGGTGGGAGCGGCGGTCAAGGAGCAAACTGCGGTTCCTGGGACCCCGATGCCCTCGTTGCATACAACCGCAAGACTCGGAAGTATGAGATCGACCAGCAGCTGATTGACGACCTGGAGGCTGACCGCACGCTGCTGGACTGCGACTCCGCTCGCGCTCGCATCGTCAGCGGCGGATACTACGAGCTTCACAGCCTCGCACGGGATGACCTTTCGTCGCACCTCGGTCTGAAGGACGACGATATCATCAACTCGGTGAACGGGCAGAACCTTCAGACGGAGGCTGACTACCTGGCTGCCTACGCGGCACTAGACGGGACGACCATGAGCTTTGAACTCGAGATCGACCGAGGCGGTCGGATCATCACCCTCAAGTACGAGATCGTATGAGTCGCGTGTTCCCCGTAGCCCTCGCCGCGGGGACATGCTGGGTCCTGGTCGGGTGCACCGACCAGGACTCTTTGCCGTCGTTCGAGTTCGAATCGTCGCGGGCTCGTATCGGGGTGACGCGGGCTGAACTCGCACCGTGCGCTGAAGACCTCGAACTCATCGACCGCCAAGTCGCCTTTGCGGAGGAGAGAATGGGGCTGCCTCCTCGGAGTCGGATCGATGTATTCGTCATGGACATCGACGAGCTTCCCTGTGGTGACGGCATCTGGGGCTGCTACCGGGGGGCCGCCGACCACGTGTACTCGCCGTGGTTCGCGATGGAGCATGAGTTGGTCCACGCTGCCCTTCGCGATGTGGAGTTCCCTTCGACCTTCTGGCGCGAGGGAAACGCGGAGTTGCTCGCAGGCACCGCCGGCACGCGGCGCGATCCAAGCATCCTCCTGACGCCGGAATTGTTCGAGGCGCAGGAGCTGACGAACTACGTCGAGGCGACCCACTTTCAACGCTACCTCGTCGAAACTCGTGGCTGGGAGGTCTACGCCGAGCTTGTGCGGGGAGGCTTCGACATCCAAGCGGTTTACGGAAGCACGCCGGAGGAGATCGCAGCGGAGTACGAGGCGCAGGCTCCTGCAGGCTACCCACCGCTGGATGCGTGCGACGACCCGGAGATCGAGCGGACAGGCGACGGGATCTGGGAGACAGAGCTGACCTTCTCGTGTGCCGACGCGTCGCAACTCGAGGGCTACAGTTCCTCGAACGATGTTGGCGCCGCGGTCCACCGCACCGTGTCCTTGGAGGCCGGGACCTACGAGATCAGACAGGACGGGGGATCTGTCCTGAGCGTCGAGGGGTGCTGGACGGAGGTTCTCGACGCGATACCGACCGAGATACCCTCGAACGGCGATATCCCGAACGAAGTCGACCGTGGTCGAGCGTTCCTATTCGCGGCGGACGAGACCCACACGGTCACGGTGACCGACGGGCTGTATCGGTTTTCGCTGGGATCGGGCACCGAATCAGAGGCGACGTTGGGTCTGACGATCCGCCGCGTCGACTGACCGGGTTTCGGCCACCGCTGCGTCCGTTACCAGGTGTCCGATGTCCTGGCCTGGATGGAGCAGCACGCGGTCAATGGCTAGCTGAACGCGCAGGGCTCGATGGGATGTGCCGTCCCGATCGAGCCCCTACCGCCGACACACGGATGCAGCCGTGACGACGACTTCAGCAACATGCCCCCGACCGGGGACCGACGCAAGCCGGAAGGGCGGGCGACCACGCGGGAGCTTCGGCCCGCTGCGACGGCTGTGCGACCTCGCGATCGACGACGCGTTCGGAGCCGAGGTCGAACTGCTCGACGCCCTCGCGCAGGGCACCGCGGCGCAGCCCATGCCCGACGGGATGCCGACGGTTGAGCCTGCCCGTCGAGGCTGGCGGGTCGCGGGGAAGTTCGTCTCCAAGGACCGTGCTCGCCAGACCTTCTACGATGCGCTCGACGACCGCGAGCTGTCCCGCGAACTTCGCGAAAGGTGCCGTGCAAGGCCGTCTGCGAGTGCTGAGAGGTTTTCCACCGGTAGCCGTGCCGCCTCCGACGGCCCGAATCGCCGCAGCGCGCCCGTGGACCGCCGTGCACGGCCGATTCGCGGATCCGGGGGAAGCGCCCCTGTAGCACCCGGCTCGTCAGAGCGTCAGGCGAGTGGGAAGCCAGCCGGGAAGAAGCCGACCAAGACCTTCGCCCCGGTGTTCCTCGTAGCCCTGCTCAAGACCCCAGCCACCACGAACGCCAACCCGGTCCCCCGCCGTCCTCGGACTCGTCGCACCCCCGCTCAGCTCTCTGTCGTCAGCGACCTGGCCCAGCGCTTCGTCAACCTCGAGGGCACCCCGATCTCGTTCGCCGTGAAGCTGCCTGCCCAGCTCGTCCGTGAAGCCGCTGCCCGGATGGAGGGCTTCGAGTTCGCGCTCGCCACCGAACTCCAGGAGCGGGGCGAGTGCGGCTTCACGGGCCACCACGACCGCCGTGGCTGGCGAGGACACCACGTCCACGGCCTGGCGGTGGTCCGCGACCCGAACGCCTTCGCGGGGCTGCTGCGGCGCCTGGTGGTGCGTCACTTCGGCGACCTGCTCACCCGAGCCCGCCGCCACGGCTACGCGCTCGAAGAGCACGACGATCCCACCGCGCCCCACACCGTCTTGTACTTGCAGCCCACCTTGGCCGAGGACCCGGTCCGGCAGTGCGCGTGGGCGCTCGACTACGCCGCGGGCCACTTCGGCCAGGGCGGCTGCCTGATGAACCCCGGGGCGCTCGGCTACGACGGCGACGCCGCTCTACTCCAGGTCGGACCCGACCACCCGCTGCCACTTCGAGACAAGTCATGATCGACAACACCACCACCGCACTCGTCCCTGTCCACCCCAACTGCACCGTCGAGGTCACCGACGTCGAGTTCGACTCGTCGTTCGAGACCGGCAAGTTCTTGGTGCCCGGCCACTGCACCGTCGAGATCACTGAGATCACCGACGTCCAGCTCTTCGCCCGCATCGTCCAGGCGGTTCGCTTGGCTGTGGAGGGGTCGCGATGAGCCGCGTCCCGCTGTTCACCGAGTCGGGGAGCCCGGTGGCCCGTATCGACCCCGAGCAGGCCACTCACCTCCTCGACGACGGCCTGGTCTACCGCCGCTACGACACCGTGGTAGTGAACGACGCCGACGTCGACACGGTGCGTGCCATGCTCGGGATGGCAGCGCCTCCACCAGCATGTTCTTCGCCGCCTCCGACCAGCAGGCGCGACAGGGCGCTTGAGGCCCTGCGTGCGCGGCTTTCGCATCCGTTCGCCTCGGAGCACCTGCTCGTCGCTGTCACCCGGGTGCTGCAGCGTGAGGGCGGCTTCATCAAGCGCGGCAAGGGCACGTTTGCGTGGTGGGCCGAGGAACTCGCGGCCGAGGAGGCCGATCGGCTGCGCGCGCTCGTGCTCAACTCGCCCGACGGTGAACAGCAGCGTGTTCGCCGGCTCCAGCGCCTCCGGGAGCGCGATCGAGCCGCCGCCCGTCGTTGGGCCCGAGAGACGCTCCAGCGCGCGTCTGAAGGGCGGCTGCGGCTTGTCGACGGCTGTGTGACCGCCGGCTGGCGCTTGACTGATGTGGGCGCACAGGTGGTGGCCGGCGGAGACGAGGGATAGGGGCACGGCCGTCTTGGCGCGGCCTCCTGAACGCACGCGTCCCGAGTTTCGTCGCCTCGCCGGGGTAACCGTTCACCCCCCGGTGTTCGCAGACGTGCGGATTAACACCCCGAGGGGGATCGACCTCGCGACCGCGGCGTGATCAAACCGAGGGGTGCCGGTCAGTCCCGAGGAGCACGCCTCCGTCCTCGCCGAACTCGGCGAGACGAAGGCCGAACTCGGCGAGACGAAGGCCGAACTCGGCGAGACGAAGGCCGAACTCGGCGAGACGAAGGCCGAACTCGGCGAGACGAAGGCGCGGCTGGAGGCGCTGGAAGCTCAGTTCGCGACCGCCCTTGCCACGATCGACCGCCTGACGGAGCAGCTGAAGAAGAACTCGTCGAACTCGAACTTGCCGCCCTCGAGCGACGGGCCGGGCGCTGTGTCGCGGGGTATTCGCGCGCCGAAGAAGCCGAGGTCGAAGCGAAAGCGCGGCGGCCAGAAGGGGCACAAGGGGAGTCATCGCGCGCTGCTGGACCCCAGCGAAGTAAACGAGTTCAAAGATCTGTTCCCCGAGGCGTGTGAAGCGTGCGCATGCAT
Source organism: uncultured bacterium (assembly GCA_963761755.1). Classification (GTDB taxonomy): domain Bacteria; phylum Myxococcota_A; class Polyangia; order Nannocystales; family Nannocystaceae; genus CAJXVA01. The sequence goes on along the minus strand of CAVXIC010000007.1, from coordinate 40,496 downwards.
CTTGCCGCAGACGCCCGATGCTGCGGCACACCGCCACCAGCTCATCGACCTGCGACGAGGGGGGCGACACGTCCTCGAGTTTCGCCGCCACGCAGTCGAGTGCAGCTGCGGGCACACCACGGTGGCGCTCTACGACCCCAAGCAGATTCCCGCGTCGCCCTTCGGGCCTCGGCTGGTGAGCGTGGTCGCAATGATGACGGGCGTATTCCACCTCAGCCGTCGGAACACGCTGCGCTTCCTTCGCGAGGTCTTCGGGATACACATGTCCATCGGGGCCATAAGCCAAGCCGAACGACGTGTCAGCAAGGCCCTCGCCCCCGCGAGCGAGCAGGCCCACGACGAAGTTCTGGCGGCGATGGTCAAGCACACCGATGCGACGACCTGGTTGATGGCCGGCGTGACGATGTCGCTTTGGACCCTGTGCACCACGTTGACGAGCGTGTTCCGCATCTTCAAGGATGGCGCGCGAGCAACCATCGAGTCGATGTTCTCGGACGAGGGCGGCAGCAAGACGGGCATCTTGGTCAGCGACCGAGCGTCGGTCTTCGGGTTTTGGGCGATGGCGCTGCGACAGGTCTGCTGGGCGCATCTGCTGCGGCTATTCGTCGGGTTCTCACAGCGAGCCGGTCCCGAAGGGGCCTACGGTCGCGAGCTGCTCGAGCACGCCGCGCTCGTGTTCGAGTACTGGCACGATTTCGTCGCGGGGACCCGCTCGCGCGACGAACTTCGGCACTTGATGAAGCCGGTCCAGCACAACTTCGAGGCGCTGCTACGGCGCATCGTGGCGGCCGATATCCGTGGTTTGTCGGGCTCGTGCGCGAACCTCCTCGCGCACGCTCCAGCACTATGGACGTTCGTCGATGTGCCCGGCGTCGAGCCGACGAACAACCTCGCCGAGCGTGACCTTCGCTCCCTCGTCATCTGGCGCAGGCTCTGCTACGGCTGCCAGAGTGAACGCGGCCTTCGTTTCGTCGAGCGGGTCATGACGGTCTGCATGACCCTGCGCAAGCGACGATGCGACGTGCTCGACTTCATCGAGCAGTGCGTGCGGGCTCGCGCCGCAGGTTCGCCCGTCCCCTCGCTGCCCGAGCCCCTCGCCGCGGCCTGAACTATCTCCTCGAACTCGGGTAGTAGCGCATGTGGTTGCGCGCGCCCGTCGTCCGCAGCCTGCCGTCGCGACGCAACATCGTCATCGGCAAGTTCAGCTCGCGGACACTCGACCCCAGCCGCCCCGCGTAGTGCGTCATTACTTCCCCGGGCTCGGACGCGACGCTCGCATAGAGGCGTTCGGCCAGCTCCGCGACCTCGCTGCGGCTCCGTCGCTTCCCGGATGCTCGCCGCTTCGGTGCCGACGCCATCTTCTTCGGGGCGCGCGACCCCTCGAACGCGCGCTCGAGCGCGGCGGTCGCCTCCGCTCGAACCTGCGCGAGATGGTCGCGCACGAGTTGGTCGATCTGCTCGACGAGATTGCTGGCCTTCATCCCCCGAGCGTCCGAGCCGCGCCATCGTCCTTCAAGCCCGGGGGTGAACGGTTACTCGCCGGGCGCCCAGCGTCGCGAAACTGGTACGGTGCATGGATGGCAGGCGTCTCATTCTCTCGTCGCCCTTGGACCCGCTGCGGTTCGTTGCTTGTTGCGCAATCAGTGGTTCTTTGGTCTTGCGGCGGGGGCTCTGAATCGCCGCCTCAGCCAGCCCAGGATGTCGCGACGGAGGTGAATCGATCCCAGCCCATGACCGCAAAGGATGTAGCCGAGATCTTCGCCCCCAATCCCCGGGCAGTTGAGCCCTTGGCGGCCGGAGTCACTGAGCTCGGCAATCGGCTGCGACTAACCCCGGAGCAGGTGGGCGACCATATTTCCGCCACGGTGTCGGCCTGCATGCACCCGGTGAGTCCCCGGGAGGACAAGCCGCGGGTTAGACGCCTCGCAGCGTCGTTTATCGTGTTTTGCCTTCAGGCCACCGAGCCCTCTCCAGACGAGCCAGCAGAGGCAAAGGAACTCTTGGAAGGCCTCACCAATCCGGAGAACCTCCGGATGAGCTTCGGCGCCTTCGGTTGCCCCGAGGAGCCCTAGCGGGCGTGCCACACGGTGCGGTGCTTGGGGTCTTCGCCGCCCTCCTCGACCACGAGGTTGTCCAGCATGGCCTTGATGGCGCGCACGATCTCCGCAACGGTGTCCTCCGAGAGCCGAGGGTGTCCGGCGTCGAGGACCTGCCCAGCCTCCTGCGCTTGTTCGAGGTCCCGTAGGAGCCCGCAGCTGCGTTGCGGCTGCTCGCCAACGCGTCAACTACCGCCGCCTAGCTGTCCCGCCGCCAGGGCGTGCTGCCGGTCCAGACGTAGTCTGGGGCCACCAGCGCCTCGTAGACCTCGGCCAGTGGCCGCAGCTGGTCGAGGGTCCAGTTCATTCGGCCCACGATGTTGGGGGCCTCCTTCTTTGCGCTGGCCTGGTCGTTCAAACCGGAGGTGATGGCCTCCACGAATTTCTTGGCAAGGTCCCGGAGAGGTGCGTCGTCGTCGGGAGAGAGCCCCGACCGGAGCAACGCTGAGAGCCCCGCGCCTGGGAAGCTATCCGGATTCGTTGTCAGAAGCGAGGCTACTGGGCCCAACCCGGCGGGAGGGTTGTCCTCGGTGAGGTTGTCTCGCTTGTGTTTCTCCGCCAGGTTGAGGGTGGCCACGGCCCGCTGGCGGCAGGACTCCTGCTCGGCGAGCACACGGAACCGCTCCAGCAAGTCGTCGGGGTGCTTCTCGATGGTCATCGCGAACATGGTGCAGCCAGCCCGCTGACCGCACGCGTCCCGATGCGGGCTATACTCGCCAGTCCTCGCGGTAGGCGCCGTGAGCGCGGGTGACGCCAAACCGCGCCGCTTTACTCAAGATTCGCAACGTTTCGGCCGATTCCTGTGGTGTCGGGATGCCGGCGTCCTACAATCTGAGGAGGCGAACAACGTGACCAACCCGAACAACATGCTCTTCAGCCTCACGGCGACGGTCGATGACCAAGCGCAAGACCTGCTCGCGCGGGAGCCCGAGTTGCTTGAGTTGGTGGAGCAGGCGTTGGAGCAGATGCGCCAGGCGTTCGAGGACGCGGAGCTGTCCGTCGAGTACCTCGTTGACCCAGAGGACGACGAGCCGGTCGAGCAGATCTACGTTGCGGCGTACACCCCCCGCGGGGATCGGCTGCAGCAGCTGCGCAAGGTGAACCGCTCGTGGTGGCGTCAGCACCCCCAATACGGGACAGCTCCGCTCACGCTCACCGTGCACGGCGTATAGTCGCCGGCGTACATGACGCCGGCAAAGCTGCTTGAGGTCGCAGAGGATGTTCAAGACTACGCACGCAAGCTTGGGCACGACGCAGCCCTTCAAGAAGCGGCGTTTAGAAGCGTCCTGAACCGAGCGTACTACGGCGCGTTCCTCCACGCGCGGGAGTACCTTCGCACCCGGGACGGGAACCCTCAGTTGTTTACCAAAGCGCCCAAGGTCCACGCGGCGGTGATCGGTGTGCTCGAAGCCAAGCATGCTTCGAGCGCAGAGCAGGATGCTGGGGAAGCTCTGAGCCGCATGCGGGACCGGCGGGTCAAGGCGGACTACCGCTTGAAGTTCACGAAGACCGTCCCCCCGTGGTCGCTTGAGGCCGACGACCAGGTCGCCGATGCGGCTGAGGTGTTCAAGCTGCCCTAGCGCAGGCCTGAGTCACGAAAAACCATGACCGCCCTCGTTGAAGCCTCCGACGCTATCGCCACGCTCACCTCCGTGGTGAACGACCTCTCCACCGCCGAGCTTGCCGCTGGTGCCACCGCCTCGACCGCCCTCGTCTCCAAGCTCATCAAGGCGGCACAGTACTTCCACAGCATGTGGAACGGTGGGGTGAACCAGATCCTCGCGGATGCGGAGCACCGCAAGATGCTCGACGAGATGCTCGTTGAGATCCACAGCCAGGTGTACGGCCTCAACTCCGCCGACGTCCGCGAGGCGCACAAGCCCACCATCGAGGACGCAGCGCTCTACCTCGTCGAGCTGGGCCACGAGAGCCGGAAGGCGTCCAACCACAAGAAGCGCTGGATTCTCTTCCAGGCGTTCTTCGGCCGGTTCGACCCCAAGCTACACGAGAAGAGCATGGACCGAATCTTCTGGGAGCGCGCGGCGCAACTTGAGTACCCCGAGGTGGCGTTCCTACGGATGCTCGCCGTCTACCGCCCCGACGGGTACAGGAAGATCAATGTCGGTGACGAACGCTATGCCTTCATCGAGAAGCTGATGAGCCTGGGCTTGGTCGCGACGAAGTCCGTGTCGATGCGAGGCCCCATCCCGCTGGTGATCACGACGTTCGGTGAGAAGTTCCGCGAGTTCATCTACCGGGTGGGACCTGAGCACAACCCATCCGACCCACCCAGCCGCGCCTGACCCCACGGACCACCCGTGCTTGCACGGGCACCCGCCCAACCCCGCGCGACGCGACCCACAACGCCGCCACCGGCGGCCGTGGGCCGGTTGCATCGGCGCGCCGCACCACCGCACCACGAAACCGCTCCGGGCCGACACGGCCACGCTAGCGCACCGACGCGATAACCGCGCCAGACACGCACCGCGTCACTCCCTACCCCCCGCCGCACACATTCGCCCGAAAGGTGTGCAACCGACCATGCGACAAGTATGCGGCCACGATGCAGCGGCCTGCACGGGCCGGGTTTGCGACTCGGGATCTGGCCGGCCAACCCGAGTACGTGGCCCGCCGCAAGACCGACCCCGCCGTTGCCGTCGCCTACGTCCGGGCGAGCACGTCCTCGCAGACGCTGACCTTGGACGCGCAGCGCGAGCGCATCGAGGCCTGGGCTGTCGCCGCAGGCGTGACGCTCGCCAGCGTCCACGTCGACGCCGGGGTGTCGGGCACCGCCTCGCTCGCCAAGCGCCCCGGGCTGTCGGATGCCCTCGTAGAGCTGGAAGACACTAGCGCTGGCGTGCTCGTGGTGACTGACCGGAGCCGGCTCGCCCGTACGGCCCTCGACGCCGCACTCCTGGACCGCGAGCTCGAGCGACTCGGGGCCCGGGTGCACTGCGTCGACCGGGGGGACATCGACGCGGACAGCTCCGCTGAGGGCCGCTTCGTGCGACAGGTGCTCGACGCGGTCAACGAGCTTGAGGTCGCGCGCACCCGGGCGCGTACGGCTGCCATTCTCCGGCACAAACGCGCCCAGGGCCTTCGCACCGGCGGGCGCGTCCCGTACGGCTACACCGCCAAGGGCGATCGGCTCGTGCCCCACAGCGCGGAGCAGGCGGCCGTGCGCCGCATCGAGGAGCTGCACGGGGCCGGGGTCTCGCAGCGGGCGATCGTCCGTGTGCTCACCGATGAAGGGCACCCGCCACGTGGCAAGTGCTGGCACCCGACGACCGTGGCCAGACTGCTCCACCGCGATCCCGTCGGCTAAGATCGAGGCGGTGGTTCCGTACGCCCAGCTCTCCGCGAACAGTCGTCGCGCGTTCGATTCCGATCGTCGCGACTACGAGGCGTGGTGCAAGGAAAACGGGCGGCGTCTGCTGCCGATGACGCCTGCCTTGGTCGTGCAGTACCTACTGGCCCTCGAAGAGCGCGGGCTGACGCGCCCCACGATCAAGCGGCGACTCGAAGGCCTGCGCCGCCTGGCGTTCGAGGCCGGGGGCAAGAGCGAGTCCATGCGCGCGCCGTACTCCGACCACGTGCGGGACACGATGGACGCCCTCACCCAACGCATCGCCGACGCGTAGGTGAACACGATCGCCAAGGCCCCCAGCAGCCACGAGATGATCGTTTCACCACCTCGTCGCGCCCACGGTGCGGACTGACCCGCCAGCGCGCTGAGGGATCCGTGAGGCGCCTTCTCGCGTCGCAATCGATTTCGAACCAGATCCTTGGGGACAGGTAGTCCTAGTCATACGAGAGCTATAAACATCTAGATTTATTGAATTTTCTGTTGTGCGGTGCGATCCGCGCGACTAGAATTCCGCTATGGATTCTGTCCGCCACCCGCGTCGTCGCCTCACCCATGGACGACGGCATCGGGCCGAAGAAGCCCCTCGTGGGCTCGGTGGCGGCGTCCTAGGCCTGCAGCGTCTCTCCCTGGCGAAAGGCTCCGGGTCGCTGCAGACCGCTTTTTCTCTTCGAGGTGTCCGATGAGCCGTTCGCCCGACTGGGACACGCCGCCGCGCCGCCGGCTGGTCGTCGAGTGCGACCACGACGTCGCCTGCCGCTTCGGACGTCTCGCCCGGCTCCGTGGCCAGACCATCTCCGCCGCTCTTCGCCAAGCGATCAAGGGCGAGCTGGACCGCGCCGACGCCGAGGAGGCATCGCCGTGATCGACGTCGATCAGCTCGACGACACAGCCCTGCTCGCGCTCGCCTTCGAGCTGCAGCGGGACATCACCGGCGGGATCGAAGTCAGCGCCGGTGGTCGTCCCATCGCGGACGTGTTCGAGGAGGTCGAAGCCGAGATGTCCCGCCGTCAGCAGCGGTCCGAGTTCAAGCGCCTTCCACTCGACGCACTGATCGACCTGCAGGCAAACGTGACATCGAGCAGGCGATCCGGCGCTCCGAAGACCGCAGGGCACGGGCCCGGGCCGACGCTCGGCGGTGACTATTGCTCGGGCGGGGTCCAGAGCTCGGCGTACTGGCCCGTCTCCAAGCGAAACGTCACCTCGCCCGGGACCTCTCCAGACCCGAGCCAGACCGCGACGCAGTAGCTGGAGCCCGAGAAGCTCTTGGTGTCGTGGCCCTCGACCCGTCCTTTCCCCTCGAGCTCGATGACGCGCCGGTTCGCCACCACCTTGGCTTCGAGCTCGGCCGCGAGTAGGCGTAGAGCCTCCAGCGACTCCGCCTTGGTGTCCGCCCACACGATGTGGTGGTCCTTCCGTTCAGGGTCAGCCTTCCGGATGGCGGAGGCCACGTCTCGAGCCCAGTGCTCGCGCTGGTACGTCGGCATCGAGGCTCAGCGTACACCAGCCGCGCCAAACGGGTGAGATGGCCTCTTCTCAGTGTTCACCAGTTGTTCACCGGTCGGCGGTGGGAGAAGGGCGACTGTTGAATTCCGGCCCGTGGCTAGTGCTCACAGCAGGATTCGAACCTGCGGCCTACGGTTTAGGAAACCGTTGCTCTATCCGGCTGAGCTATGCGAGCGGCGCCTCGCGGAGGCGAGGGCGGGGGGGAACCTAGCTTGGTCCGGAGCGGGTGTCCATGGGCGGGTGAGCGAGGACGTCGCGGTAGAGGTTGACGTCGGCGTCGGCGAAGCAGCAGAAGGTGACCCGGTGGGGCACTCGATGGGCTTGCAAGGCCTCCTGGACGGCTTCGATGGCGATCTGGGTGGCTTCGCGCAGGGGGAAGCGGTAGGCGCCGGTGGAGATTGCGGGGAAGGCGACGGTGTGGAGGTCGTGTTCGCGGCACAGGGCGCAGGCCTGGACGTAGCAGGCGCGCAGGAGGGCCCGCTCGTTGCGGTCGCCGCCGTACCAGACCGGCCCGACCGCGTGCAGGATGGCCTTGGCCCGCAGGCCGAAGCCTGGGGTGTAGGTGACCTCGCCGGTCTTGGAGCCGCCCAGGGTGCGGCAGTGGGCCAGCAGCTCGGGGCCCGCGGCGCGGTGGATGGCGCCGTCGACCCCTCCGCCGCCGCACAGGGATGCGTTGGCGGCGTTGACCACCGCGTCGACGTCGAGGGTCGTGATGTCTGCGCGAACGACTTCGATGCGGTCCAGGGCCGGGCTCATCGGGGGCAGCGTCACGCTGCGCCGCGCCGAATGCAAGCGCAACCGGGCAGGTCCCGGGCCGCCCCGCGGTACCCTCGGCGTCCATGGACGGCCTCTTCGACGACCGCGTCCGGCTGCGCATCGAGCCGATCGGCGATCCGGACCCGTCCGTCCTTCCGCCCCAGGAGCAGGCGCTGATCGTCAAGGCGGTGCCGAAGCGGCGCCGGGAGTTCGCGGCCGGGCGGCTGCTCGCGCGCCGGATGCTGCGGGAGCTCGGGGTCCCCGAGCAGCCCTTGCTGAGGTCCGTGCACGGCGCGGTGCCGTGGCCGCAGGGCGTGCAGGCGTCGATCAGCCACTGCGGTCCGTGGGTGGGCGTCGCCATGACGACCGAGCCGGAGATTCGCGGCGTGGGGCTCGACATCGAGGCGGCCAAGCCGCTGGCGGAGAAGTACTGGCACGTCGTTATGACCGAGGAGGACATGTGCCATCTTGAGACATGGCCAAAGGAGACACGCGAGGTCGTCGCCAAGCGAATGTTCGGTGCCAAGGAGGCGGCCTACAAAGCGCAGTATCCATCCTCGGAGCAGTTCCTGCCGTTCTCGGCAATGTGGGTCGAGGTGGGGCAGGGGATGGATGGGTTCGAGGCGACCTTCCGGCACGATGCCTCGCCCTGGACGCGCGGCGACGTGCTGCGGGGGCGCTTTGGGGCGCTGGGCGAGCACATCGTGACCGCCGTCGTCACCCCATGCCTGGACGCCGGGACCCACGACCGTCGCTGGGACCCTTGACCTCTGGCCGGGGTAGCCTAGACGCAACACGATGAAGGCCTTCGTCATCCCCTCTCTCGTCGCGCTGTGCGCGTGCGCGCTCCCCAGCCTGGCGCAGGCCGCAGATCCTTCGTCGCCCCGGGATGGCGGCGGCTACGTCTACCTGGCCCCGGGCGTCGTCAGCATTCCGCTGGGGGACGACGATTTCTCCGACATCGTCGACGTGGGCTACGAGTGGGGCGTGGGCGGCGGGTTGATGCTCTCTGCGGGCGACCGGCTCGGCGTCGGCATCGGTCTGGGCATTCACCACGCGCCGCTGAACCTCGACGAGGACGTGACCAACTGGTGCGGTCCGGTCGACTGCGACGCCAGCGCGCACCTCGTCCGCATCCTGCCCGAGCTCCGGGTCGGCGGCGGCTTCGGGCGCCTGTTCGCCTACGGCTACCTCGCGCCGGGCCTGCTCGTCGCCACCAGCCGCTTCAGCACGTCCGCGGTCGGCGTGACCACCGATGCCGAGGACACCGACCTGGGCTTCAACCTTGGCCTTGGCGCGGGGGTCCAGGTCGCGGTCTGGGAGGGCCTGTTCATCGGCGGCGAGATCGGGGCCAACCTGGGCTTCATGAGCGACGCCGAAGACGACGAGATCGCGATCGGCGACGCCGGCGAGGGGTATGGCGTGCACATGCTCAACCTGCGCGTGATGCTCGGCTGGGCGTTCTAGGCCCGACCACGGGGTCCAGGCCGTACACTCCGCGCCATGCCAGCGGCCCGACTCCGCATCACCGGTCGCGTGCAGGGCGTCTCGTACCGAGCGTCCGCCCGCGCCGTCGCTCAGGAACTCGCGATCGAAGGCTGGGTTCGCAACGAGCCCGACGGCAGCGTCACCGCCTGGATCCAGGGTCCGCGCGAGGCGCTGGATCCGATGATCGCCTGGTGTCGCGAGGGTCCGCCGCGGGGCAGGGTGATCGCGGTCGCGACGCAATGGGTCGAGGAGGACGACGCGCTCCGTGGGTTCGAGGTTCGTCGGTCGCAGCCTCGATGACCTCCCGGCGGCGCGCTCGCCTGGCGCCGGGAGTCGGGGCAATCCTTCCACCATTCGATGTCAGCGTCGGGGCGTTTCGCCCACGATTGCATGCGGTGGTGTCACCGTCTTGCTGAACGTGACGTTAGGCACCCGTGCGGCGTTGAATTCAGCCGATTTGCGTTGTGCGGGGTTGGGCGATGCCGTACGACCGAGACCGCGTTCATGTCGTTCACAGCACACGCCCGCAAGCCCCTGGGACCCTGGCGCGGAGACCCCGCTGGGCTCGTGCACGATCCCGCCGCCATCGCGGCGCTGCTGCAGCGGGTGCACGTGCCGCTGTGGGTCGTCGAGCACGGCGGGCGCCTGGCGATCACCCCCGAGGGCACCTTCGACCCGGCCCGATCCGACGGCTCCCACGGCTCCGACGGACGGGCCGACGCGCTGTGGGGCATGGTCCCCGCGACCCCGCTCGAACATCTGGGCGACCCCAGCTTCGCCCGGGACCACGGCGCGCGCTTCAACCTCGTCGGCGGCGCGATGGCCAGCGGCATCGCCTCGGTCGCCATGGTCGAAGCGTTCGCCAAGGCTGGCATGCTCGCCTTCTTTGGCGCGGCCGGCTTGGGGCTGGACGAGGTCGAAGCCGCCATCGCAGGCCTGAGCACCCGGCTTCTCGATCGCCCGTGGGGCAGCAACCTGATCCACAGCCCCTATGAGCCCAAGCTCGAGGACGCGGTCGTCGCTTTGTACCTGCGTCACGGCGTGCGGACGGTCAGCGCCTCGGCCTACCTCGACCTCACGCTCCCGCTGCTGCGCTACCGCTACGCCGGCATCACCCGCGGCCCCGACGGCCAGCCCCACGCCCCCAACCGGGTCGTCGCCAAGGTCTCGCGGGCAGAGGTCGCGCAGAAGTTCATGGCGCCCCCGCCCCAGCGGTGGCTGCGTGCGCTGGTCGAATCCGGATCGCTGAGCGAAGCGCAGGCCGAGTTGGCCGCGGGGATGACCGTCGCCACCGACGTGACCGCCGAGGCCGACTCCGGGGGCCACACCGACAACCGGCCCGCGCTCACCCTGGTGCCCTCGATGATCGCCCTGCGCGACGCCATCGCTGCGCAGCATCCGGCCGCCGCGCGGATTCGGGTGGGCGCCGCGGGAGGCATCGGCACGCCCCACGCCGCGGCCGCAGTCTTCGCCATGGGTGCGGCCTACGTCCTGACCGGGACCATCAACCAAGCGTGCGTCGAGTCGGGCACCAGCGACGCCGTTCGGGCGCAGCTGGCCCAAGCCTCCGAGTCCGACGTCACGATGGCCCCGGCGGCCGACATGTTCGAGATGGGTGTCCAGCTCCAGGTGCTGCGCCGCGGCACGCTCTTTCCCATGCGGGCCCGCAAGCTGTGGGAGCTGTACCGGGCCTACCCGAGCCTCGAGGCGCTGCCGGACTCCGAGCGCGAGGGCCTCGAGCGCACCGTCTTTCGCAAGCCGATGGCCCAGGTCTGGGAGGACACGGCCGCGTTTTGGCGCGCCCGCGATCCCGAGCAGGTCGACAAGGCCGATCGCGATCCCAAGCACAAGATGGCGCTGTGCTTCCGAGCCTACCTGGGGCAGGCGTCCCGCTGGGCCAACGTGGGCCTGCCCGATCGCGAGCCCGACTACCAGGTGTGGTGCGGACCGGCGATCGGTGGCTTCAACGCCTGGACCGCCGGCACCGACTTTGCCCAGCCCGCCGCCCGCCGGGTGGTCCCGCTGTCGCTCAGCCTCCTGCACGGGGCCGCCGTGCTCACCCGCTGCTCCGCCCTGCGCGCCCAGGGTGTGCACGTCGCCGCCGGCGCGCTCGATCTTCGTCCCCGTCCCGTCGCTGCACTCGAGGAACTCTGCCTATGACCGTCACCCAAGCCACCCCGATCGCCATCGTCGGCCTCGACTGTCTGTTCCCCGCCGCCGACTCGCCCACCCGCTACTGGGCCAACCTGCGCGATGGCGTCGACGCGATCACCGACGTGCCCTCGACCCACTGGCGTCCCGAGGACCACTACGACGCGGATCCCAAGGCTCCCGACATGGTCTACGCGCGGCGCGGCGGCTTCCTCACGCCCGTGGACTTCGAGCCGCTCAAGTTCGGCATCGCCCCCCGGGACCTCGAGGCAACCGACACCACCCAGCTGCTGGCCCTGCACGTGGCCGCGCGCGCGCTGGAGGACGCGGGCCTGGGCCCCGGCGGCAGGTCCTTCGACCGCGAGCGATGCGGCGTCGTCCTGGGCGTGACCGGAGCCTTGGAGCTCGTCATTCCCCTGGGCGCACGCCTCGGTCACCCGCTGTGGCGCAAGGCGCTGCGAGAGGCCGGCGTCGACGAGGCCGTCGCCCAGGATGTCATCGATCGGATCTCCGAGGGCTACGTGCCGTGGCAGGAGAACTCCTTCCCCGGCCTGCTGGGCAACGTCACCGCTGGTCGGATCGCCAACCGCCTCGATCTGCACGGCACCAACTGCGTGGTCGATGCCGCCTGCGCCTCGTCCCTGTCCGCCCTGCACCTGGCGATGATGGAGCTGCAGACCGGGCGCGCCGACGTGATGCTCTCGGGCGGCGTCGACGCGTTCAACGACGTGTTCATGTACACGTGTTTCTCCAAGACACCTGCGCTCTCGCCCACCGGCGACGCGCGCCCGTTCAGCAGCGACGCCGACGGCACGATGCTCGGTGAAGGGGTGGGGGTCGTCGTGCTCAAGCGACTCGACGACGCCCAACGCGACGGCGACCGGGTCTACGCGGTCCTGCGCGGCATGGGAACCTCCAGCGACGGCAAGGGCCAGGCGATCTACGCGCCCGACGCCCTCGGCCAGGCCCGCGCGGTCCGGCAGGCCTACGACCAGGCCGGCGTCGCGCCGCGCACCATCGGCCTGCTCGAAGCCCACGGCACCGGGACCAAGGTCGGCGACGCCACCGAGCTGCGGGGGCTCGCCTCCGTGTACGGCGAAGAGCCCGACGCCGCACCCTTCTGCGCCCTGGGTTCGGTCAAGTCGATGATCGGCCACACCAAGGCGGCCGCCGGCGTCGCGGGGCTGATCAAGGCTTCGCTCGCGCTGCACCACCGCGTGATCCCGCCGACCCTCAAGGTCACGGCACCCAACGAGGCGCTCGACGCTGCGCCGGGGTTCTACATCAGCGGCAGCAAGCGCCCGTGGCTCGCCACCGCTGCGCATCCCCGGCGCGCGGCGGTCAGCGCCTTCGGCTTCGGGGGCAGCAACTTCCACTGCGTGCTCGAGGAGGCCGACGGCGCACAGAGCCCGGCGTGGGACGGCGACGTTCAGCTCCTGGCGCTGTGCGCCGCGAGCCGCGACGGCTTGGCCTCTGCGGTGCGCGGGTTCACGGCCTCGGACTGGGACGCGGTGCGTCGACATGGCCACGCCAGCCGGCAGGCGTTCGACGTCTCGGCGCACTGCCGCGTCGTCGTGCCCGTGCGGCGGGGCGACGACGTGCGGGCCGTGCTGGCGAACGTCGCGACCGCGATCGCCACCGACAGCCGGGCCCGCTTCACCACCCCCGCGGGCGCTGCCTTCGGCGAGGGCGAGGCGCGGGGCCTGCTGGGCGCGCTGTTCCCCGGGCAGGGCGCCCAGGCCGTCGGCATGCTCGGCGACCTCGCGTGTTTCTTCCCTCAGATGCGCCGAACCGTCGAGCGGGTCCTCGCCGATCTGCCCGACGTTCGCGACGCCCTGTACCCACCGCACCCCTGGAGCGACTCGGCCCGCGCCGCGCAAGCGGCTGCAATCACCGCCACCCAGAACGCGCAGCCCGCCCTGGGCGCGGTCAGCATGGGCGCGCTCGAGGTGCTTCGCGGCTTCGACGTGGTCTTCGACGCCGCGGTGGGGCACAGCTACGGGGAACTCAGCGCGCTGTGTGCGGCCGGAACGATCCCGCTGGGCGCGCTGGGACGGGTCTCGCGCAGCCGGGGCGAGCTGATGGCGGACGGCGTAGGCGATCGCGGCACGATGCTCGCGGTCTCGGCCACCTTGATCGAGGTCCAGCAGCACCTGCGCGACGCCGGTCTGCCCGAGGTCGTCGTCGCGAACCGCAACAGCCCCACCCAGATGGTCTGCTCGGGCACCACCGCCGACATCGAGGCGGCCGCCGTCCATCTGGAGGGACAGGGCGTCCGCGTGCGCCGACTCGACGTGGCCGCCGCCTTCCACAGCCCGCTCGTCGCGGCTGCGCAGGCGCCCTTCGCCGAGTCCTTGGGCTTCGTGCCCTTCGCCGAGCCCGACCTGCCCGTGTTCGCGAACGTGACCGGCGCCCCCTACGAGGGCAACGAAGCCCGGATGCGGGCCACGCTCGCCCAGCAGATTGCCGCGCCGGTCGAGTTCGTCGGCTGCATCGAAGCGATGCTCGAGGACGGCGTCGACACCTTCATCGAAATTGGACCCGGACGGCGCCTGTGTGGGCTCGTCGAGGCGATCGCCGGCGATCGAGCGCGGACGTGCGCGATCGATGCCTCGGCCGGGAAGCGCTCGGGCCTGCTGGACCTCGCGCATGCGCTCGCCGCCTTGGCCGCGTGGGGACATCCAGTGGAGCTGTCCGCGTGGGATCCCGAGCAGCCCGCGCAGCCGACCGGCAAGCCGACCCTGCGCACCCCGATCTGCGGCGCCAACCTCAGACCGGCCCCGGTCGAGCGGCCCCGCGTCGCGGCAGCGCCGCCTTCTGCACGACCCGAATCAAGCGCGCCCCCACCCATGTCCACGCCCCCTGTGCCCGTCTCCGTCCCGTCGACCATGACCGTTGGGGACCTGTCCTCGCAGGACCCTTTGTCGGCCCTGCTCGCCCTGCAGGCCCAGACCGCGCGCCTGCATCAGCAGTTCTTGGAAGGACAGACCCAGGCGCTGCAGGCCCTGGGCGCGCTCGCCGGTGGGCACGTCGTCTCCGCGGCTGAGCGCCTCGCCGCTGAGCGCGTCCCGGCTCCTGCCGTCCAGACCCCGCCGGCGCCTGCGGTCGCGCGCGTCCCGGCTGCCCGGGCGCCAATCGCCGCGCCCGCTCCGGTCGCCGCGCCCGCGCCGGTCGTCGCGCCCGCGCCGGTCGTCGCGCCCGCGCCGGTCTCCAGCACCACCGCCGACGTGCTCGCCGTCGTCTCCGAGAAGACCGGGTATCCGGTCGAGATGCTGGAGCCCTCGATGGGGCTCGACGCCGACCTGGGCATCGATTCGATCAAGCGCGTCGAGATCCTCTCGACCCTGCAAGAGCGCCGTCCTGATCTGCCGGTCATCGGACCCGAGCAGCTGGGCAGCCTGCAGACCCTCGCCGACGTCATCGACCACCTCGGCGGCGACGTCTCGGCCCCCGCCACGTCTGTGGCCCCTGCGTCGGGGGTGTCGCAGGCCGTGCTCGCCGTGGTGGCCGAGAAGACCGGATATCCGGTCGAGATGCTGGAGCCCTCGATGGGGCTCGACGCCGACCTGGGCATCGACTCGATCAAGCGCGTCGAGATCCTCTCGACCCTGCAAGAGCGCCGCCCCGATCTGCCGGTCATCGGACCCGAGCAGCTGGGCAGCCTGCAGACACTCGCCGACGTCATCGATCACCTCGGCGGCGACGCCCGAGCCGTTCCGGAC
This sequence comes from uncultured bacterium, assembly GCA_963761755.1. Lineage (GTDB taxonomy): Bacteria > Myxococcota_A > Polyangia > Nannocystales > Nannocystaceae > CAJXVA01. The sequence goes on along the minus strand of CAVXIC010000007.1, from coordinate 25,413 downwards.
GCCGGAGCTGTTCCCGACGCTGGGGCGGGCTCGGCCGCGCCCGACGGGGACGTCATGGGCCTGCTGCTGAGGGTCGTCTCGGAGAAGACCGGGTACCCGGTCGAGATGCTGGAGCCCTCGATGGGGCTCGACGCCGACCTGGGCATCGACTCGATCAAGCGTGTCGAGATCCTCTCCGCGCTGCAGGAGCAGCGCCCCGATCTGCCGGCGATCGGGCCCGAGCAGCTGGGCAGCCTGCAGACCCTCGCCGACGTCGCCAACGCGGTTGGAGGCTCATCGCCCGCACCGACGACCCCGGCGGCACCGGCGAAGCCGCAGCGCGTCGCCCCGTCCACCGCGCTCGATCGCTACGCGGTGCTCCCCGGCGCGCCGATTCCCGCCGGCACCCCGCGACGATCGCTGCGCGAGGGGCCGGTCTGGGTCACGGGGCATCAGACGGCCTCGGTGCTGGCGACCCTGAACGCGGCCGGCTGGGACGCGCGGGCGCTGGCCTGGGACGAGCCCGTGCCGCCGGACGCGGCGGGCCTGGTCGTGGTCGCCATGGCTGCAACCGACGATGATTTCGTCAAGCAGGCCTTCGCGCGGGTTCGCGACGCCCGCGGGTCGCTGCGCGGCGATGCCCACGGCGCCGCCGCGCTCCTGCTGGTCACCGCGATGGGCGGGGCCTTTGGGCTCGGCGGCACCGCGCACCCCGAGCAGGGGGCCCTCGCCGGCCTCGCCAAGACGGCGGCGCGCGAGTGGGACGACGTCTGCGTCCACGTGATCGACGTGGCCGAGGCGGACGACCTCGCGGTCGCGCTGCCCTCGGTCGGGTCGGCCTTCGTCGAGCTCGGCGTGCAGGACGGAGCCGTGCACACGGTGGGCCTGCAGCGCCTGCCCGCCGCCCAGCCCTCGCCCGCGCCGCTCGTGCAGCCCGGAGACGTCGTGCTGCTCACCGGGGGCGCGCGGGGAGTGACCGCGCAGGTCGCCCGTGCGCTGGCCGAGCAGGTCGCCTGCACGCTGGTCCTGCTCGGTCGCTCGCCCGCCCCGGGCGAGGCCGCGAGCCACCTGCGCGGCGCCTCGGGTGAGGCCGAGGTCCGGGCCGCAATCCTCGGCGGTCCCCAGCCGCCCTCGGGTCCAGTGCAGCTCCGAGAGGCGGTCCAGGCTGCCCTGGCGGCGGCCGAGATCCGCGAGACGCTGGAGGCCATCACGGCCGCCGGCGCGCGGGCGGAATACCGCTGCTGCGACGTCCGGGATGCGGACGCCGTCCGGGCCACCGTCGCGCAGGCGCAGGCGGAGCTGGGTCCGGTGCGGCTGCTCGTGCACGGCGCGGGCGTGCTGGCGGACAAGGCCATCGTCGACAAGACCGACGCCGATCTCGCGCGCGTCTACGACACCAAGGTCCTCGCGGCCCGGCACCTGCTCGCCGCGCTCGACGGCGACGCCTTGCGCGGGCTGGTGATGTTCAGCAGCTCGACCGCCCGGTTCGGACGGGTGGGGCAGGCCGACTACGCGATGGCCAACGAGGTGCTCGGCGCCATGGCGCAGCGCTTCGCCGCCGCGCATCCCCAGGCCCGCGTTCGCGCGATCGGCTGGGGTCCGTGGGACGGCGGCATGGTGACCCCCGCGCTGGCGAAGATGTTCGCGGCCCAGGGCGTGCGCACGATCGATCTGCGGGCGGGCGCCCACACCCTGCTCGACCTGCTCGCCACCCCCGGCCCCGCGAGCGTGGTCGTGCTCGGCGAGGGCTCCGCGCTGCCCGGCGCGGTGTTCCTGGACGACTCCTTCCAGCCGCAGGCCTCGGGGCGGGGCGAGACCGTCTTCTCGCGGACCGTCGGGGTCGAGGACCACCCCTTCCTGGCCAGCCACGCGATCGGTGGGAAGGCGGTGCTCCCGGCCGCGATGATGCTGGAGTGGTTCGCCCACGCCGCGACCGCCCAGCATCCAGGCCTGCGCTTCGTGGGCATCGAGGACCTCGAGGTCTACCGCGGCGTGAAGCTGGGGCGGGTCGACAAGGTCGCCCTGCGGATCGAGGCCTCGCCGGTCGAGAAGGACGGCACGGGCTTCAAGGTGCCCATGACCCTGTGCTCGGGCGGCGGCAACGGTCACGCGGTGGTGCACGCCCGCACCACGGTGCTGCTGGCCCCCGACGCCCCGCAGCGCCATGCCTCGGAGTCCCCCCGCACGGTGCTGCCGGCCTACGCAGAGTCGGTCGATCACATGTACTCCACCCGCCTGTTCCACGGCGCCGCCCTGCAGGGGATCACCAGCATCGATGGGCTCGCAGGGCCGGGGATCAACGCGACGGTCCGGGGTGCGCCCCGTCCCAAGGAGTGGATGCTCGCGCCCGCGCGGGGCCGCTGGATCACCGAGCCGCTGGCGATCGACTGTGGGCTGCAGGCCGTGATCGTGTGGAGCGCGACCCAAGCCGGCAGCCCGTCGCTGCCCAGCAAGCTGGGGACCTACCGACAGTACCGCCCGTTCCCGGCCGAGGGGACCCAGCTGGGGGTGCGCATCGCCGAACGCTCCGGGGCGCGCGTCGTCGCCGAGCTGGACTGGTACGACGGCAGCGGCGCGGTGCTGGCCCGGCTGACCGGAGCCGAGTTCACCCTCGATCCGGGCCTGGCCCAGGCCTTTGCCCGCAACCGGGTGGAGTAGCGGTGGACTGCCCGATCGCAATCGTCTCGATGGGAGCGGTGCTCCCCGGTGCGTCCGACGTGGACGCGCTGTGGCAGCTCGTCTCGCAGGGACGCGATGCGACGGGCCCGGTGCCCCCGCGGCGCTGGGTGCTGCCGCCGGGACAGGCGGTCGGCACCGGGGGTCCTGCGGCCGATCGGGTCCGCTGCGATCGCGCCGGCCTGCTCGAGGACGCGGCGTGGCAGGTGCCGCTGCCGGGCTTCGACCTGCTGCCGCACGAGCGCGCGGCGCTCGACCCCTCGGTGCAGGTCCTGCTGGCCGCGGCGGCCCAGGCCTGGGCCCCCCTGCGCGCCGTGAACCGGGACCGGACGGCGGTCGTGCTGGGCAACATCGTGCTGCCCACCGACGGCGCCAACGCGCTGTCGCAGTGGGTGGTCGGGCGCGCCCTGCAAGCGCGCCTGGGGCTGCCGCCGTCGGCCCAGCCGGCGCCCTCGATGTGGAACCGCTGGGTCGCCGGGCTTCCCGCGGGCATCCTGGCCCGCACCCTGGGCCTGGGCGGCGACGCGTTCACCCTCGATGCCGCCTGCGCCTCCTCGCTGTTCGCGATGCAGATCGCGATGGACAAGCTGCGGCGGCGTGAAGCCGACCTGGTGCTGACTGGAGGCCTCTCGCGACCCAGCGCGCTGTACACCCAGATGGGCTTCTCGCAGCTGGGAGCGCTCAGTCCCTCGGGGCGCTGCTCGCCCTTCGACGCCGCCGGCGACGGGCTGGTGGTGGGGGAGGGCGCGGCCGTGCTCGCGCTGGAGCGGCTCGAAGACGCGCGGGCCCACGGCCACACCGTGCACGCCCTCGTTCGCGGCGCGGGCCTGTCCAACGACGTCGACGGGCGGCTGCTCGCGCCCTCCACCGAGGGGCAGCTGCGGGCGATGCGGGCGGCGTACTCGCAGGCCGGCTGGATCCCCGGGGACGTCGAGCTGATCGAGTGTCACGCGACCGGGACGCTGGTCGGCGACGCGGTGGAGTTCGAGAGCCTGCGGCAGCTTCGCGCGCAGGGGTCGGGGCACGCCGCACCCGCCCACCTGGGCGCCTCGAAGGCCAACGTCGGCCACCTGCTGACCGGAGCCGGTGCGGTGGCGGCCGTCCGCGCCGTGTTGGCCCTGACCCACGGACGGATCCCCCCGATCGCCAACCTGCGGCAGCCCAGCGATCGGCTCTCGATCCAAGACTCGGGGCTGGTGCTGCCCATGGACGCCGTGCCCTGGCCACGGACCGGACGCCCGGGGCGCGCGGCGGTCTCGGGCTTCGGCTTCGGGGGCACCAACGCCCACGTGCTGCTGGAGCATCCCGACGGCGCGAGCGCGACCCCAGTCCGCAGCCAGGTCCAGGTCCAGGTCCAGGTCCAGGCACCGGCGGCTCCCGTGACACCCCTCGCCCTCGTTGGCCTCGGCGTCCACGTCGGGCCCTGGACCTCGGTCGACGCGCTGCGCGAGCGGCTGTTCGACGACGCCGACGACACCGCCCCCGCGCCCAAGGCCCGGTTCGGGGATCTGCCCGACGCGCCGCCGGGATGGTTCATCGACGCCATGGATGTCCCGGTGGGACGGTTTCGCATCCCGCCGGCCGAGCTGGCCGAGCTGCTCCCGCAGCAGCTGCTCCTGCTCGACTGCGCGGCGCAGGCGATGGCCGATCGCCGCGGCGCGCTCCCGCCAGGCTCGCGCTGCGGCGTGTTCGCGGGGGTCGAGCTCGACTTCGGCACCACGGACTACCACCTGCGCTGGGTGGTCCGCGCCCAGGCGCCCCGGTGGGCCGAGGCGCTGGGGCGCCCGTCGTCGGGCGCAGCCTTCGACGCGTGGGTCTGTGGCTTGTGCGACGCGCTCGGGCCGGCCTTGTCGGCGGATCGCACGATGGGCGGACTGGCCAGCGTGGGCGCGAGCCGGGTCGCGCGCGAGCTGAAGTTCGGCGGTCCGAGCTACACGCTCAGCGCCGAGGAGAGCTCCGGCCTGACCGCGCTCACGGTCGCGGCGCGCGCCCTGCAGTCCGGTGACCTCGACCTGGCCCTGGTCGGGGCGGTGGGCTTGGGCGCGGACGTGCGGGCGTGGGTTGGCACGCAGGCCGCCGGCGGCCTCGGTCCGGCGAGCGAGGGCGCCGCGGCGCTGGTGCTGATGCGGCTGCCGGACGCCCTGGAGCGGGGCGAGCGGGTGTACGCCACCCTCGATGGCCTCGGCGCCGCGAGCTCCTCGGGCGCGCTGCGGGCCGAGCCGACCGCCGCAGCCGTCGCGCGCAGCCTGGAGCGGGCGCGCGAGGAGGCGGGCGCCACGGGCGTGGACGTGCTCGATCACGCCGCGGGGTCTCGATGGGCCGGCGCGCAGGCCAGTGCCGCCGCGTCGCTGCACCTGTGCACCGCATCGCGCCTGGGCCACGCGGGCGCGACCTCGGGCCTGCTGTCCGTCGTCGCCACCGCCCTGCGGCTGCACCACGGCGTCCTGGACTCGCCCTCGCCGGGCGCGTCCTTCGAGACCGCGCCCGCCGGAGCGCAGCGGTGGGTGCACGACCGCGCCGACGGCCTGCGTACCGCCGCGGTCGCGTCCCTGTCCTCGATGGGCCACGCGGCCCACGCGATCCTGCGCGAGCACCCCGGGCACGCCCAGCCGTGGACCCCTCCGCGCACCGAGGGCCTCTTCGTCATCGGCGGCGACGACCCAGACGCCCTGGCGGCCGGGCTGCGCCGTCTCGCGGATGTCGCGGCCGATCTGCGGTCGCGGCCCATCCACGCCCTGGCCCGCGGATGGTTCCAGGAGCACGGCGAGACCGACGGGGCAGCGCGTGCGCTGTCCATCGTCGCGACGAGCCCGGCCCAGCTCGAACCGCTGTGCCGCTCGCTGGCCGAGGAACTCGAGGCCGGCGGACCTCTGCGTCCGCGTCCCGAGGGTCGCGTCATGTTCACCGACGCTCCGCTGGGTCCCGGCGGCGAGCTGGCGTTCGTGTTCCCAGGATTGGGGAGCCAGTTCGTCGGCATGGGCCGCAGGCTGCTGCTCGAGTTTCCCGAGGTCGCGCAGGCCCAGGAGGCGCAGCACGCCCACCTGCGCAGTCAGCTGCAGGCGGAGCTGTGCTGGAGCACCGACGCCGCGGCGCAGGGCGCCGACCCGCGGGGTCTGATCCTTGCGCAGGTGACGTCTGGGGACGCTGGCCTCGGACGCGGTGCGTCGGTTCGGGGTCCAGCCGCAGGCCGTGATCGGCTACTCGCTCGGCGAGACGGCGGGGTTGTTCTCGCTGGGCGCGTGGCGAGATCGCGAGGGCATGCTCCAGCGCGTCGCCGACAGCCCGCTGTTCGCCACCGAGCTGGCCGGACCCGCCCACGCCGCGGCTCGGCGCTGGGGCCTGCCCGAGGGCACCGCGGTCCAGTGGTCCTTGGGGGTCGTGCAGGCCGACGCGGCGGCGGTCGACGCCGCCCTGCGGGGCGAGGACCGGGCCTATCGCTTGATCGTCAACACGCCCGCCGCCTGCGTGATCGGTGGAGACCCCGCTGCGGTGCGCGGAGCCCTGGACCGCCTCGACGCCGAGTTCCATCCCCTCCAAGGGGTCACCACGGTGCACTGCGACGTCGTCCGCGGGGTGCAGGAGGCCTACCACGCGCTGCACGTGCTGCCGACGCAGGCCCCCGAAGGCGTGCGCTTCTACAGCGGAGCGTGGGGTCGCAGCTACCCGGTGACGACCCAGTCTGCGGCCGACGCGGTCACGGCCCAGGCCGTCGACGGGCTCGACTACCCGGCCGTGATCCGCCAGGCCTGGGACGACGGGGTCCGGCTGTTCGTCGAGCTCGGTCCGGGCGCGTCGTGCACCCGGATGATCGACGCGATCCTCCACGATCACCTTCGTGACCACCACCGGCAGGAGGAGGGGAGGGGGCAGCAGGGGTTCTTCGCCCGCTCGGTGTCCTCGCCGACCAGCCACGGCCGCGCCGCGATCCTCCGCTTGCTCGGCTGGCTCGCGACGCACCGCGTCGGGCTCGATCTGAGTCCACTGCATCTCCCCGATCCGTTCGTGCGTCCGGGGCCGGGCGCGCCCCCGAACGCTGCCGCCGTGCACGTCGAGGTGGGGCGGTCACCGCTGGGACCCTTGCCGCCTGAGCCCGTCTCCGCCGCATCGACGGCACCGATCGCAGCGCCACGCGCGGTGCTCCCATCGCCCATGCCCATCGCACGCTCTCGTTCCGAAGCTCCACCCGCCTGGCTCTCGCCCCTGTCGGCCACCGCAGACGCCCACGCGGCCTTCCTGGCCAGCCAGAGCGCCTTCATGCAGGCCGCCACGGCCATGCTCGCAAGGCGAGGAGCCGAACCGCCTCCTGCCGCTGTCGGACCGCGCACCCCGCCGGCGGCGTGGACCGCCGCCGAGCCGCCCCGCTCGCTCGACAGGGCGGCGTGCCTTCGCTTCGCGGTCGGCAAGATCGGCGACGTGCTCGGGCCCACCTACGCGGCCGCCGACGCGTTCCCCACCCGGGTGCGCTTGCCCGACGAGCCCCTGATGCTCGTCGATCGGATCTTGGAGATCGACGGCGAGCCGCACGCGATGACCCACGGCCGCGTCGTCACCGAGCACGACGTTCGCGAGGGCCTTTGGTACCTCGACGCCGGACGCATCCCCACCTGCGTCGCGGTCGAGGCCGGACAGGCGGACCTCTTCCTCGCGGCGTTCCTGGGCGTGGACGCCCACACCCAGGGGCAGGCCGTCTACCGCCTGCTCGACGCCACGGTCACCTTCCACGACCGCCTGCCCGCGGTCGGTTCGACGATCCACTACGACATCCGGATCGAGCGCTTCTTTCGCCAGGGCGACACCTGGCTGTTCCGCTTCGCCTTCGACGCCACGGTCCAGGGGCAGCCGCTGATGACGATGCGGGATGGCTGCGCCGGTTTCTTCACCGAGGCCGCGCTCGCGGCCGGCAAGGGCGTGGTCGACGGCGGCCTGATGGCGCAGCGTCCCCGCAGCGCGCCGTCCGATCGCCCCACCTTCGTCCCGCAGCGCACCCGCACGCTCGACGCCGGGCAGCTGGAGGCCCTGCGGGCCGGCGACCTGGTGGCGGCGTTCGGCGAGGCGTTCGGCGGGCTGGCCGTCGAGGATCCCCGCACGCTGCCCGGCGCGCCGATGAACCTGGTGCACCGGATCACCGCGCTCGATCCGGACGGCGGCGACTTTGGCCTTGGCGTCGTCGAGGGGGAGGCGGACATCCACCCGGACGATTGGTTCATCACCTGCCACTTCGTCGACGACCCGGTCATGCCCGGCACCTTGATGTACGAGTGCTGCCTGCACACCCTGCGGGTCTTCCTGCTCTCGCTGGGCTGGGTCGCGGGGCGCCGGGCCTCCTTCGAGCCGCGCCACGGCGTGCGCAGCCGACTCAAGTGCCGGGGGCAGGTGCTGGGCCACACCAAGGTGGTCACCTACAAGATCACCATGCGGCAGTTCGGGGCCGACCCCGAGCCGTGGGTGATCTGTGACGCGACCATGTTCGCCGACGGCAAGCGCATCGTGGACATCGAGGACATGTCCTGCCAGCTGCGCGGCGCCACGGTGGCCGACCTGCAGCGCAGCTGGGACGCCTCGTCCCAGGTCGCGCCCGCTGCGGTCTACGACAAGGCGAGCCTGGAGGCCTACGCCTACGGCAAGCCCAGCGAGGCGTTCGGCGAGCCCTACGCGGTCTTCGACGGCCCCGCGCGCCGCATCGCGCGACTTCCCGGCGCGCCGTTTCAGTTCATGGACCGGGTCCCCCAGGTCCGCGGCAGGCCCTTCGTGTGCGAGGCCGGCTGCGACTGCGTGGCCGAGGTCGACCGCGACACCTGGGCGTGGACGCTTCAGGCCAACCGGCAGGACGACATGGCCTTTGCCGTGCTGCTGGAGATCGGGCTTCAGGCCTGCGGCTGGCTGGCGGCCTACGCCGGCTCGGCACTCACCGCGGAGGTCGACCTGAAGTTCCGGAACCTCGGCGGCAAGGCCATGCTGCATCGACCGGTCGGATCCCAGGACGCCGTGCTCGTCATGCGAGCGAGCATGACCGCCGTCTCTCGCTCCGGCGGCATGGTGATCCAGCACTTCGACTTCGGCGTGTACGGGGCCGCCGGCGATCCGGTCTACACCGGCACCACCTACTTCGGCTTCTTCACCCATGGGGCCTTGGCCGACCAAAAGGGCCTGCGCGAGGTGACGCCGCACGTGCTGTCCGAGGCCGAAGCGGCCCGCAGCCGCCCGCCGATGCGGGTGCCCGACGCCGCGCCGATGCCCACGCCGCGCTGGCGCATGATCGATCGCGTGGAGCTGTGGGTCGAGGACGCGGGCCATCACGGCGCAGGTTTCTTGCAGGGCTCGATCGACGTGGACCCGAGCCTGTGGTTCTTCGCAGCCCACTTCCACGAGGACCCGGTCTGGCCTGGCTCCTTGGGGCTCGAGGCGTTCTTGCAGCTGCTCAAGGTCTACGCGATCGACCGGCTGGACCTGGGCCCGGACGCCGCGTTCTCCACCATGCCGGTGGGCCACGAGCACGCCTGGGAGTACCGGGGGCAGGTCGTCCCCGACGCCCGCACGGTCACGGTGCAGGTCCACATCATCGCGGTGGACGAAGCTCGCGGGATCGTCGAAGCCGACGGGATCCTGATCGTCGACGGCCGCCCCATCTACGCCATGCAGCGCTTTGCACTCGAGGCCCGATGAACTACGACAACGTCCACATTCAGGGCTTTGGCTACGCGCTCGCGCCGGTCATCGTCTCCACCGAGGAGCTCGAAGACGAGCTGGCGCCTGCCTACCGCGCGCTGCGGGTGCCCCACGGGCAGCTGCAGAGCATGACCGGCATCGTCGAGCGGCGGTGGTGGGAGCCGGGATATCCGGTGGCCCAAGGGGCCATCGTGGCGGCCCGGCGCTGCCTCGACGCGCATGACGTGCCCGCTGGGGACATCGGCATGCTCGTGTATGGGGCGGTCTGCCGGGAGCACTTCGAGCCCGCGACCGCCTGCCACGTCGCGGCAGGTCTGCAGGCCGCAGGCCACGTCATCGCGTCCACCGCCGCTGTGTTCGACGTCAGCAACGCCTGCCTTGGCGTCATCACCGGCATCGTCGAGGTGGCCAACCGGATCGCGCTGGGCCAGATCGAGGCCGGGCTGGTCGTCGCCTGCGAGACCGCCCGAGAGATCAACGAGGCTGCGATCGCCCGGCTCAACGCCGACCCGACGATGGCTCGCTTCACCAGCTCCTTGGCGACCTTCACCGGGGGCTCGGGCGCCATCGCGGTCTTGGTCACCAGCGACCGCTACGGCGCCGCGCACCAGCTGCACGCCGTCGCGACCCGGGCCGCGCCCGCGCATCACCGGCTGTGCCGCTGGGGCCTCGAACCTCACGCGTCCGCCACCGCGCCCGAGGACGACCCCGCGCTGCGTCCCTTCGCGGCCACCGACGCCGCCGGCGTGCTCGAACACGGCGTGAAGCTGGGACGCGAGACGTGGGCGGACTTTCTGCAGGTAAGCCGGTGGCGAAGCGAGGACATCGACCGCACCGTGTGCCATCAGATTGGCGCCGCCCACCGCGACACGATGCTGCGCACCCTGGGGCGCGACCCCAGCACCGACTTTGCCGCCTACGAGCACCTGGGCAACATCGGCACGGTGGCGCTTCCGCTGGCCACCGCGCTTGCCCACGAGCGCGACGTCTTGCTGCCGGGCCACCGCGTGGGCCTGCTTGGAATCGGCAGCGGCCTCAACTGCATGATGCTGGGAGTCACCTGGTGAACGAGACGCTCTACCCCTTCAACACCGCGGTCCTGGACCGCGGCGGCCACCGCTACCACTACGTCGACGAGGGTCCCCGGGATGGCCCGGTCGTCCTGATGGTCCACGGCAACCCGACGTGGTCGTTCTACTGGCGCAACCTGATCGCGGCGCTGCAGCAGACCCATCGCGTCATCGCGCCCGACCACATCGGCTGCGGACGCTCGGACAAGCCCTCCGAGGGCGACTACGACTACACGCTGCGCTCGCGCATCGACGACCTGGGCGCCTTGGTCGAGCACCTGGAGCTGCAGGACATCACCCTGGTCGTGCACGACTGGGGTGGGGCCATCGGCTTCGGGTGGGCGGTCGATCACGCCGACCGCATCGCGCGGACGGTCGTGCTCAACACCGGCGCGTTCCACCTGCCCTCGGGCAAGGCGTTCCCCGCCGCGCTGACGCTGGCGCGCGTGCCGGGCCTGGGCGGGCTGCTGGTCCGGGGCGCCAACGCGTTCGTGCGCGGGGCCAACCGGTTCTGCGTCACCAAGCGCCCGCTGCCCGAGGACGTCGCGCAGGGCTACCTCGAGCCCTACGCGACGTGGGCCGACCGAGTCGCCGTGCACCGCTTCGTCACCGACATCCCGCTGCATCCCAGGGACCGGGCCTTCGCGGCCATCGAGGCCACGCAAAATGGCCTGATCCGGCTGGCGGACAAGCCGATGTTCATCGGCTGGGGTCTGCGGGACTTCGTGTTCGACCATCACTTCCTCGCCGAGTGGGAGCGCCGCTTCCCCGACGCGGACGTGCACCGCTACGAGGACTGCGGGCACTACATCCTCGAAGATGCCACCGAGGATCTGATCCCCAAGATCACGCGGTTCATCGGACGGTCCGAGGCCCCGGCACAGGTGCACGCGTGAGCACGCCCGAGGTGCTCAACGTCGCCGCGTGGCTGCCCCGACGGGCCGCCGAGCAGCCCGACGCGCTCGCGGTGGCCGTGGCCCGGCGCGGCCGGGGAGGCACCACCGTCTACGACGAGCTCACGGCCGCCCAGCTCGAGGCCCGCAGCAACAAGGTGGCCCACGGCCTGCGCCGCATCGGCATCGAGCGGGGCGTGCGGACGGTGCTGATGGTCACCCCCAGCCCAGACTTCTTCGCCCTGACCTTCGCCCTGCTCAAGGTGGGGGCCGTCCCGGTCCTGGTCGACCCGGGGATGGGCATCAAGAACCTGGGAACCTGCCTGGCCGAGGCGCAGCCCGAGGCGTTCATCGGGATCCCCAAGGCCCACGTGGCTCGGTTTGCGCTCCGATGGGCCCGCAGCTCGATCCGGACCAAGGTGATGGTCGGTCCGCGGCTGCCCGGCGGCGGCATCACGCTGTGTGCGCTCGAAGCCCAGAGCTCCGACGACCCGTACCCGCCGTTCGAGCCCGATCCCGAGGAGATGGCGGCGATTCTGTTCACCTCGGGCAGCACCGGCGTGCCCAAGGGGGTGATCACGCCGCACCGGGTGTTCGCCCATCAGGTGCTGGCGCTGCAGGAGAACTTCGGCATCGAGCCCGGTGAACGCGACCTGGCCACCTTCCCGCTGTTCGCGCTGTTCGGGCCCGCGCTGGGGATGGCCTCGGTCGTCCCGATCATGGACGCGTCGCGGCCCGCCCAGGCCGATCCAAACGACCTGCTGACCGCGCTGCGCGACTACGCGTGCACCAACATGTTTGCCTCGCCCGCGCTCATCGACAAGCTGGGCCGGCACTGCGAGGCCCACGGCGTGACGCTCGAGGGCCTTCGGCGGGTCATCTCGGCGGGGGCGCCGGCCTCGATCCCCGCGCTGGAGCGTCTCGCGCCCCATCTGCCGGTTGGCGTGCAGGTGTTCACGCCCTACGGCGCGACCGAGTCCCTGCCGGTCGCGGTCATCGGGTCGGACGCGATCCTCTCGGACACCCGGCACGGAACCGAAGCAGGGCAGGGTGTCTGCGTGGGACATCCGGTACCCTCGATGGAGGTCGCCATCATTCCGATCACCGACGAGCCGATCGCGCGATGGGAGGACGCCCAGCCGCTGCCCACCGGGGAGATCGGGGAGATCGTCGTCAAGGGGCCGGTCGTCACGCCCGGCTACTATCGGCGGGAGTCCTCGACGGCCCTCGCAAAGATCTCCGACGGGTCGCACACACGACATCGGATGGGAGACGTGGGCTACCTGGACGCGACCGGCCGACTGTGGATGTGCGGTCGCAAGGCGCACCGCGTGCAGTCGGCGGACGGCCCGATCTTCACGGTGCCCTGTGAGGCGATCTTCAACACGCTGCCGGAGGTTCGCCGGAGCGCGTTGGTCCCGCTGGGTGATCCGGGCGCGGCCCGGCCCGCGATCTGCGTGGAGCTGATGCCGGGCGCCTCGTGGGCGGGCGTGCTGCCGAAGCTCAGGGCGCTGGCCGGCGAGCACCCGGTCACCCAGGGGATCGAGGACTTCCTGCATCATCGAGGCGGCTTCCCGGTCGACGTCCGCCACAACTCCAAGATCTTCCGTGAGAAGCTCGCCACGTGGGCAGCGACGGCATGAGGGTGCTGGTCACCGGTGGGGGCGGGTTCTTGGGCCGGGGCATCGTGCTCGCGCTGCTCGGGGAGGGCCACGCGGTGAGGACGCTGACCCGCAGCGAGAACGTCGGGCTGGCGCGCGCGGGGGTCGAGACGCTGCGCGGGGACATCGCCGATCCGCAGGCCGTCCTCGCGGCGACGGCGGGCTGTGATCTGGTCTTCCACGTCGCCGCCAAGGTCGGAGCGTCGGGGACCTATGAGGCGTTCCACCGCACCAACGTGCACGGCACCCGCAACGTCATCGAGGCGTGTCGGGCGGCCGGAGCGAGCCGGCTGGTGTTCACCTCGACGCCCAGCGTCGTCTTCTCTCACGAGGATCTCGAGGGCGTGGACGAGTCTCAGCCGTATCCGGAGCGCTACGACGCGTTCTACCCGCAGACCAAGGCCGAGGCCGAGCGGGCCGTCCTGGAGGCCCACGACCCCGGGGCAGGGCTGCGCACGATCGCCCTGCGCCCGCACATCATCTGGGGTCCCGGCGACACGAGCTTGCTGCCGCGGCTCCAGGCTCGCGCGGCGTCCCTGCGCCGCATCGTCACGCCCGGAGCGCCCAAGAAAATGGACATCACGTACATCGATGATGCGGTCGCGGCCCACCTGCTCGCCGCCAACGCACTCGAGGCCCGGCCGGACGAGGTCGGAGGTAAGCCATACTTCATCTCGTCGGGTTCGCCGGTGGAGATCTGGTCGTTCATCGACGCCGTGTTGGAGGCGGTGGGCAAGCCGCCGGTGACCCGAAGCGCACCCAAGGGCCTGGCGCTCGCGGCCGGATGGCTGCTGGAGACCGCCCACCGCCTGCGGGGAGCGCCCGGCGAGCCCCGGATGAGCCGGTGGATCGTGCACGAGCTGACCACCTCGCACTGGTTCGACATCTCGGCGGCCCGGCGAGACCTCGGCTTCTCGCCGGCGGTGAATCTCGAGCAGGGTCTCGCGCGTCTACGCAGCTGGTGGGACGCGGACGAGACGGTCGGCATCCCCACCGCCGGCGAGGTCTGAGGCCACCCCCGAACCCGGGCGGCCCGGACACCTGCGTCCTGCAGCGGCGTTGCGGGCTGCAGCTGCACTTTGCAACGGACGTGCGCCCGACGCGACACAAGGGCCGCCTGGCGAGCTGGCACGATCCTTCCAAAGAGGGTCGAACCGATGATGAAGACGAAGACGCGGGTGTGGGGAGCGCGTCTGCTGTGTTCGCTGGCCCTGGTCGCCTGCGGCGGCGGCGGCGGCAGCGACGGCAGCGGCGAGGACACCGACGGCAGCTCGGGGGACACGAGCGCGCCCGGATCGGGCACGATCGCCGACGGGTCGAGCTCGGGGAGCGACGGCGACGACGCGGGTGACTCGACCGGCGAGCCGCAGCACCCGGTGGAGGTCGAGTACCTCAGCCCCGTCGAGCACCTCGTGCGGGTGTCGATGGCCCTGCGGGGCATGCGTCCCTCGCTGGACGAGATCGAGGCGGTGCAGACGGACCCCGACGCGCTCGCGGGCATCGTGGAGGGCTACCTCGACTCCCCGGCGTTCGGGGCGACGGTGATGAACCTGCACAACGAGGCGCTGCTGGTCGAGCCGGACTACGCCTACTATCCCGCCGGCTTCCCCAACGTGGGGGCGCTGGCGGGTCGGGACTTCTACGCGATCAACCACGACATCATGCAGGCGCCGCTGCGACTGGTGGAGCACGTGGTCGTCAACGATCGGCCCTACAGCGAGGTGGTGACCGCCGACTACACGCTCGCCAACGACGTCGTGGCCACCGTCTGGGGCATTCCCTACGGCGGCGCGGGAGACTGGGAGGTCACCGCGTGGGACGACGGGCGCGACAACGCGGGCGTGTTGTCCGACTCGTGGCTGTTCCAGCGCCACCGCAGCACCCAGACCAACGCCAACCGAGGACGCGCCAACCTGGTCGCCAGCGCCTTCTTGTGCGCCGACTTCACGAGCACCGACGTGAACGTGGACGTCTCGGTGGATCTCTCGGATCCCGAAGCGATCGCCGACGCGGTGCTCGACAATCCCAGCTGTGCAGCGTGCCACGCCCAGCTCGACCCGCTCGCGAGCTACTTCCGCGGCTTCTTCCCGCTGTACGTACCCCAGGACCAGACCTTCGCGGACCCGGCGTATCCGATGGAGCTGCCCTGGTACGAGGAGCTGTTTCCCGAGCTGCTGGGGGTGCCGATGCTGCCGCCGGATTACTTCGGCGAAGCAGGAGACGGCCTGGCCTTCCTGGGCGAGAAGATCGCCGACGATCCACGCTTCACCAGCTGCACCGTGCGGCGGTTCTGGTCCTACCTGCATCAGATGCCGGTCGAGGACGTGCCCGATTCCGTGCTCGAAACCTTCGCCGATGGCTTCGCCGAGCAGATGGACGCCAAGGCGCTGGTCAAGGCGATCGTCCTGCATGACGACTTCCGTACCGCGGCGGTGCTGCCCGCGGACCCCGATGCCCCCACCGACGCCGAGCTGGCGCTGGCGGAGCGGGTGGGGATGCTCAAGGCCCGGCCCGAGGCGCTGGCGACGATGTTCGAGGACCTCACCGGGTTCTCGTGGGTCGCCGACTTCGCGTCGATCATCGACGAGGAGACCGGCGAGCCGCTCAACCTGGGGCGGGTGCCGCTGCTGCAGGACTCGTTCCTGGGTTACCGAGTGCTCGGCGGGGGCATCGACTCGGTGTTCGTCACCCAGGCTGCGCACACCTACGGCGCCACCAACCTGATGGTGCTCACGCAGCTCGCAAAGGAAGCTGCCCACCACGACGTGGAGCGCGCGCTGGTGGGGGAGGGGACCCTCCTGGGCCTCGCCCCTGGCGTCACCGACGGGCCGAGCGTGCGGGCCGAGCTGGCGGCCATCCACCAGCGGCTGTACGCCCACAGCGTCGACCCGGACGGGGACGCGATCGATGCGGCGTACGGGCTCTTCGAGGCGGCGCTGGCCACATCGGGCGATGCCGCGCGCGCGTGGAAGACCACGCTCACGGCGATGTTGGCCGACCAGAGGATCGCGTTCTACTAGCGCGCAGGAGGGGACGACGAACCATGACCACTCGAAACACGATCACGCGACGCGGTTTGCTCGCCGGTTCCGCCGCGGGCCTGGGCGCGGCCTGGGGCACAGGCCTGCTGGGGAGCGCGCCGGCCCGGGCCGAGGTGGGCGATGCCAAGAACCTCATCATCGTCAACGCCGTCGGGGGATGGGACACGACCTACACCATCGACCCCAAGCCCGGCTCGACATCGATCGACGGACCACAGGACGGGAGCGTTCGCGAGATCGGAGGGATCCCGATCCTCGATTCCGTCAGTCGGCCCGCGGTGGCGTCGTTCTTCGAGGACTTCGCGGACATCACGACGGTGGTCAACGGGCTGCAGACCTCGTCGATCTCGCACACGTCGGGGTACCTGCGGATCATGACGGGCACCGCGGCGCTGGACGCTCCGGACATCGGCACGATCACGGCGATCGAGCACGGCAACGACCTGGCGGCGCCGTACCTCGTGCTGGGCACGGTCTCGTTCTCTGGACCCTACGCATCGGCCGTCACCCGGACCGGGAACCTCAAGCAGATCAATACCTTGATCGAGCCCGCGGCCGGGTTCCCGCTGGGGGACGGAACGTTCGGGTACGAGCGGTTCTTGATGCAGCCGCAGGAGGAAGCGCTGCTCACCGAGTACATGACCCAGCACGCGGCCGACGGGAAGGCGCGCTGGGGAAGCCTGGGTCGCAACGCTCAGCGCGGCGACGACTTTGAGAAGGCGATCGGTCGTGCCCAGCAGCTGCGCGACCTCGGCCCGATGGGCGACCTCGACTTCGCCCAGTCCTTCAGCCTGCAGGTGGACCTCGCGATTCAAGCGCTGCAGCTGGGGACCTCCGCCGCGTGCCAGATCGAACTGTCCGGGTGGGACACCCACGCTGACAACGCCCAGCAAGCGTATTCCTGGCAGGAGCTGTTCACGCAGCTGCACCGTCTGGTGACCGGGCTGTCGGCGCAGGGGCTGCTCGAGGACACCCTCATCGCGGTCGTCTCCGAGATGGGCCGGACGCCCAAGCTCAACGACGACGCCGGCAAGGATCACTGGCCGGTCACCTCGGCGATGCTGATCGGGACCGAGCTCGGCGGCGGGCGGGTGCTGGGGGCCACCGATGGGTCCTTCGGCGGGCGAAACGTGAACCTGGAGACCGGAGAGGTCGACGACGAGGGCTCGCCCCTGCGGCACGGCAACTTCGCCGCCGCCGTGCTCGAACAAGCGGGGATCGACCCCGCGCCGTACCTGGGCAGCAGCGCCCCGCTGCGCGGGATGTGAGCCCGCCTGGGCCAGCCCCCGGGCTTTGTTAGGGCAGCCCGGGGCAGTCGACGGCCTCGTTCTGCGACAGCTCGCACGTGGCGGAGATTTGCGCCGCGGCGGGGGCGGGGACCCCTGGGTGCGTTTTCAAGGAACGCTCCGACTTATGCCGATTGACAGTCGGTCTTTACGTCCGCATCCTCCCCCTGTGCCGTCCCGGTCCGACATGCGCCCAACGCCTTGGGGTCTCCTCGGCGAGCTTGAACTCGCCGTGCTCGACCGTCTGTGGGACTCGGACGGTGCGGACGCGAAGGAAGTCCACGGCAAACTCGGGAAGAAGCGCGGGATCACGCTCAACACGGTCCAGTCCGCCATGAAGCGGCTGCACGAGAAGGGGCTTCTGCGGCGAACCAAGGTTAGCCACGCGTTTGTCTACGAGCCCGCACTCTCCAAGGAGGAGTTCCAGCGTGATGCTGTCGGCGAGGTCGTGGAAGCGCTCTTGCACGGGGAAGCAGATGCGATGGTCGCAGCGTTCGTGGACGTCGCCGAGCGTGCCGGGGGAGACACACTCGCACAGCTGGAGCGACTCATCGCCGACCGACGACGCGGGAAGCGGAGCACGAAGTGAGCGTCTTGGTCGTCGCACTCGTGGCAGCCGTCTCGTTCGGGGCGCTCGCCGCCACCGTCATCGCACTAGCCTATCCCTACACGCGGGTGTGGATTGAGCGGCTCTCTGGAGAACGTCGGAGCACCATCGTGCTCGGCATCCTCGCGGCTCCGCTTGTGGGCGGGCTTGTGCTCAGCTTTCTGGCGCTGCTCCCCGGTGTGACGGGCCTCGTGTGGCCGGCACTCGACCACTGCACCCGGCATGACGATCTGCACTTCCACCTCTGCTTGGTCCATGCTCCAGGACTCAACAGCTTCGGGCCATCCGTGGCCCTCATCTTCGCTGCGCTTCTCCCCGCAGGGATTCGGTTCGGGGACACAGCCGTTCGCCTCCGCAGGGCTCGCCGAGTCGTCGGCGCCCTCCACAAGAGCGCGCCCATCGGCCGGGCCGAATCTCATTCTGTTGTGGAATCGGACCTCCCGCTAGCGCTGACGGCCGGGCTCCTCTCCCCGCGGATCTTCGTGACCTCGGCGCTGATTCGTGACCTCGACTCGACATCAACGGCGGCAATGCTGGCGCACGAGGCCGCCCACGTTCGTCGCCGAGATCCGCTCCGAAAGCTGGTCGGAGACCTGCTCTCCGCGCTTCACCTGCCTGGCGTGCGCAGGATGTTGCTCGATGACCTCTCCTTGGCGTGCGAGGAGTCCTGCGACGAGAGCGCCGCGCAAGAGATCGGTGACCGCGCTGATGTGGCCGCCGCGCTCGTAGCTCTCGGGCGCTTGATCGAGCGAGCACCGAAGCGCCCGACACTCGTCGGCGCCGGGTTCGGAGACGCGAACATCGGCACGCGCGTTCGCTCGCTACTCGCCCCGCCCAAGATCGACCCACCGATGCCCCCGCGTACTGTGGGAATCGCGGTCATCACCCTGGTTGCGACCGGCTTGGCCGTTCCGCTGCATCACATCACCGAGACGCTTCTCGGTTCCCTACTGACCTAGGAAGAATCCCATGGTGTACCGACGAGGCGCTTTCCGTAAAAAACCGACTGGTAGTCGGCATTTGGCGGCGGCACTGGCCGTCTGTCTGTGCCTGAGCACCGTGGGCGTGCAGGGTGCAGAGGGCGTCGCTTCCGGTAGCACGGCGCTCACCGAGGAGGAGGCCATCCACCGAGCATTGACCAATCCGTCTCTCGCCGACCTTCGCGCGGGGTGGGTTGGCGAGGTGAACGCGAACGGGCTGGACAAGACCGCTTGGCAGAATCCTTCGCTGTCGTATACGCGCGAGCAACTCCTGGGGAGCAATGTGTTGGGCGAGGACTACCTCACGCTCTCCCAACAGTTCGACATCTCAGGGCGAAAAGCGCTCGCACGCCGGGCTGCCAAGGAACGTCGAGAGGCAGCCGAACACTCTGCGGACGCGGTCGTCGTCGAGTTCAAGGCAGAAGTTCGTCGACGCTTCTATCGCATGCTGCACGCACAGCAGCGCGAGGCATCACTCGCGGCCTGGCGAGAGCGAGTCGAGGCCCGCCTCGACGCCGTAACGAAGCGCGAGGCTGCCGGGGATGCGGCCGCATACGACCGTGTCCGCCTGCAACAGGAGTTGACCAACATCAATGCCCGCACTCGGCGCGAACGAGCGGCGAGGGCCAAGTCGTGGGCGCTCCTGCGCGCCCTGCTCGACGAAGACGTTCGTGACGGCCGCGGGCCCACGGCTGCGAACATCCCACGCCTGGAGGGCCACATCCTGCCGGCGCGATCGAAAGCCGCGAAGCGAGAGGTTGTTGAGCGGACGACCGAGCTACCTACAGCCAAGGCCCACGAGGCGGAGGGCCGTGCCCTCAGGCTCGACGCACGTGCGTCCTCGCGCTGGTGGGTCCCCAACCCGAGCATCGGGGGTGGCTACAAAGGCGTCGATCTCGGGGGCGGTGCACGGGCGCACGGATTTGTATTCACGCTGAGCGTTCCGATTCCCGCCGTGGATCGGCAGCGAGGTGACCGGACTCGGGCTGCCGCGCGCTCGCAGTCTCTCGGGGCCCAAGCGAGTTTGGCTGCCAACGAAGCGAGCGGGCAAGCGGCTGGGCTCTGGGAAGAGGTGGTGCTCCTGTCGCGCGCCTCCGAAACACTGGCCGAGGAAGGCACGACGCAATCCGCGGAGTTGATCACGGCCGCGGAGGCCGCGTATGTCGGCGGCGAAATCGGCGTCATGGAACTGCTCGACGCCTACCGCAGCGCGACGAACACCGACCTGTCAGTCCTCGAACTGGCCATGGACGCTCGATTGGCGGAGATCGACTTGTCCCGACTCACGGAGGTGCAATCGTGACGACTATCCAACGAACGACCATCGGGCTCCTGCTCGCGGGCTTGCTTTGTGCGTGCTCGCATTCTCATTCCGACGACGTTGCGCAGGACGCCAATGGCCACCAGGCGGTCGCGGGCGACCAGCGTGAAAGGGTCGCGCTCACGACCTGGACCGAGGACACGGAATTGTTCCTCGAGTTCCCGATCCTCGTCGTCGGCCACGAATCGCCGTTCGCCGCCCATCTGACGTGGCTCGACGGGTTCGGACCCGTCGCGTCCGGTCAAGTTACGGCAATCCTGTCTGGCGGTGGAGCGGCGGATGAGCGGTTTACTGCGCAGCCCAGTTCGACCCCTGGCATCTTCCGACCCATCGTTGCGCCGACCCACGCGGTGCAACGGGAGGTAACCGTGGTGTTGGAATCGGAGAGCAAGCGCGAGGAGCACGCCCTGGGAACGTTCACCGTGCTCGCCGCACTACCCGAGACCGCGCCGGACGAGCTCGAGGACAGCGGATCGATCAGTTTCCTCAAGGAGCAGCAGTGGAAAATGCGCTTCTCCACCGAGGTCGTGCGGAGCCGCAGCTTGAGACCGTCCTTCTCTGCGTACGCGACACTACAGCCGCGCGCGGACGGAGAGGTCATCGTTTCCGCACCGGCGACAGGGCGCCTGATTGCCACGAAGGGCCATCTGCCCGTCGTCGGGAGCTCGGTCGAGAGCGGCGGGGTCCTTGCCAGCCTGGTGCCCCGCCTCGAAGGAACCGCAGACATAGCTTCGCTCGACCTCGCCAGTGTGGCGGCTCGCCTGGACGTCGAGCAGGCGGTCCGGGATCGGGACCGCCTGGAAGGTCTGCTCGCCAGCGGTGCAGTCCCCGAGCGGCGGGTGGTCGAAGCCAGACACGCCGAGGCGGCGGCCCGCGCCGAGCTCAAGGCCGCAAGACGACGCACGGGGCAGTTTCGACGGGTCCAGCGCCCCGGAGGGAAGGGCGCTCAGGGCATCGCGGTCCGCACGCCCCTCGCAGGGACGCTCCTGGAAGTTCATGCGGTAGCAGGCGCGTTCGTCGAAGACGGCGCCCCTCTATTCCGGGTCGTCGATCCCGCAACTCTATGGCTCTCTGCCAGGGTCCCTGAGATCGATGCTGCTCGGATCGCGGAGGTCACCGGTGCGTGGTTTGGCGTGACAGGGATGGACCGACGCGTCGAGGTCGGAGCCGATGCCCTGGTCACCCGCGGTGGGCTCGTCGATCCCATCACCCGGACGGTCGATGTGATCTTCGCAGTACCGAACGAAGAAGGAGCCCTAAGGGTCGGAGCGGCCGTGCAGGCGCACTTGACGGTCGGCGAGAGTGTCGACGCGCTGTCCGTCCCAGCGAAATCCGTTCTCGTCGATGCGGGACTCGACTACGTGTTCGTCCAAACGGGAGGGGAGAGCTTCGAGCGCCGGCAGGTCCGCACGGGGATCCGAGACAGCGGCATGGTGCAGCTCGTCGAGGGGGTCACCTTGGGCGAACGCGTTGTCGTCGACGGCGCCTACGCGGTCAAGCTCGCGTCAGCTTCAACTGCTCCTCCGGCCCACGGCCACGCGCACTAGGGAACCACATGATCGACTCCATCATTCGTTGGTCTCTCCACAACCGCCTCGTGATTCTGACGGCGGCCTTCATCCTCCTGGCCTGGGGCGCGGTGGAGACCGCACGCACGCCGGTCGATGTGTTTCCTGACCTCACAGCGCCGACCGTCACCGTGATCGCAGAGGCGCACGGCATGGCTCCCGAGGAGGTCGAAACCCTCGTCACCTTTCCCATCGAGACGGCGCTCAACGGGGCCGCGGGTGTCCGCAGGATCCGCTCGTCGACGGGTGCTGGCATCACCCTCGTGTGGGTCGAGTTCGAATGGGATACCGACATCTTTCGCGCACGGCAAACCGTCTCGGAGAAGCTCCAGTTGGTCGCGGCAACGCTGCCCCCCAATGTCGAGCCGCCCGTCCTCGCACCGGTGACCTCGATCATGGGCGAGATCATGTTCGTGGCGGTTCAGTCCGACGAAAGCAGCGCCATGGACGTGCGAACGCTCGTGGACTGGACGATCCGGCCACGCCTGCTCGCCGTTCCCGGCGTCTCGCAGGTCGTCCCCATCGGCGGAGAACGCAAGACGCTGCAAGTGAGCGTCAACCCCGAGAAGGCCCTCGACCACGGGGTCTCGCTCACGGACGTGATCGCTGCGACGACCCGTGGAAACGAGAACGCGGCGGCCGGTTTCCTTGTGGAAGGGCCGCAAGAGAATGTCGTCCGCGGAATCGGCCGGGTTCAAACCCCCGAAGACCTGGCGCAGACGATGGTCCGGTCAGCAGACGGCTACCCGATAGCTCTGCGGGAGGTGGCCGAAATCGCGTGGGGTGCAGCGGTCAAGCGCGGCGACGGATCGTTTGGGGCCTCCCCTGCGGTCGTAGTCGGAATTCAGAAGCAACCTTCCGCCAACACCCTGGAGCTCACGGCTCGGATCGATACCGTCCTGGACGACCTCGAAGCGTCTCTCCCCGCGGGGATGCACCTCCAACGGGAGGGGTTTCGTCAGGCAAGCTTCATCAGCCGGGCAGTGGACAACGTATCGGCCGCGCTGCGCGACGGCGCAATCCTTGTGGTCCTGATCGTCTTGCTGTTCCTCGCCAGCGGACGAGCCACAGTGGTCACAGCGCTCGCGATTCCACTCTCTCTACTCTGCACGATCCTTGCGCTCCAGTTCATCGGTGCAAGCATCAATACGATGACGCTCGGGGGCATGGCCATCGCTGTGGGCGCGCTCGTGGACGACGCCATCATCGATACGGAGAACGTGGTTCGGCGTCTGCGGGAGAACGCAGCCTTGGCGGCCGAGCAACAAAGGGCCGCCGTGGTGGTCGTGTTTGAGGCGAGCCGGGAAATCCGAACCTCGATCGTCTTCGCCACACTGGTCATCGGGCTCGTTTTCGTCCCCGTCTTCTTTCTGGAAGGGGTCGAGGGTCGCCTCTTGGCGCCTCTTGGGTTCGCATACATCGTGTCGCTGTTCGCCTCGCTCGTCGTGGCCCTTACCGTCACACCGGTGCTGTGCTTGCTACTGCTCCCGGGCTCCCGCGTCGTGCGTCGGACCACGACACCGGCGACGACCCGGCTTCTGCAGCGGATGTACGCGCCTGTGCTCGCCTTGACCCTCCCTCGCTGGCGACCGATCAGTGCTGCGTGTCTCGGCCTGCTCGGCGGCGCCGTCGTGGTTCTCGGAATGTCCGGCCGGGCCTTTCTTCCAGAGTTCAACGAAGGTGCGCTGACGATCAGCGTTGTCACGATCCCAGGGACCTCCCTGGAACAGTCCAACGCCCTCGGCACGTGGGTCGAGCAGATCTTGTTGGAGCAGCCCGAGGTCGCCTCGACGACGCGGCGAACCGGTCGCGCCGAGCTTGATGAACACGCGCAGGGTGTCAACGCTGCGGAGATCGATGTCCGACTCTCGGAGGAGGACGTGGGTTCCGGGCGGGACAGGGAGGAGTTCCTCGCAGCACTGCGCGAGAAGTTCACTCAGATTCCAGGGACGGCAGTGGTCATCGGACAGCCGATCTCGCATCGAATCGACCACATGCTTTCAGGCACGCGGGCCAACGTCGCGGTCAAGATCTTCGGCCCGGATCTCCACGAACTGCGCCGCCTCGCCGAACGGGTCCGGGCTTCGATGGAGGGGATCGACGGGGTCGTGGACCTCACCATCGAGCAACAATCGGAGGTGCCGGCGATGGTGGCTCACTTCGACCGCGCGGCGCTTGCTCGCTACGGCCTCACGATCCAACAGGCGTCAGACGCGATGGAGGCGGGGGTTCGCGGTCTCTCGGTCTCCCGCGTCCTCGAGGGCAATATCAGCTTCGACGTGGTGGTGCGCCTCGACCCTGCGCCGACAGACTTCGAGTCCCTCGGCGACACGATGATCACCACGTCAACGGGGGCTCGGGTTCCCCTTCGGGCCGTCGCGCAGATCCGGCGCGATGTCGGGCCGAGTACGATCTCCCGCGAGAACGTGGAGCGCAAGGCCGTGGTGTCCTGCAACGTAGCAGGGCGCGCGCTGGGGAGCGTCGTAGAGGAGATTCGCGCAGCCGTCGGCAGCACCGTTCCACCGCCGCCGGGCTATCGGATCGAATACGGCGGTCAGTTCCAGAGTGCCGAGGAGGCATCTAAGATCCTTCTTCTCGTGGGTGCGGGTGTCGTATTGGGCATCTTCGTGTTGCTCGTTGCGGCGCTCCACTCAACGCGCGACGCCCTCCTCGTGATGCTCAACCTCCCCCTTGCGCTCATCGGCGGTGTGTTCGGCGTGTTCATCTCGGGCGGCGTCTTGTCGGTCGCGTCGATGATCGGCTTCATCACCTTGTTTGGGATCGCCACGCGCAACGGCATCATGCTCGTCTCCCACTTTGGACACCTGGTCGAGCAGGAGGGCGTCGCCGACGCCCGGGAGGCGGTACTTCGCGGGTCGGTGGAGCGGCTCGCCCCGATTCTGATGACGGCCATCGCCACGGCCCTAGGACTGGTTCCGCTCATGCTCGCAGCCGGCGACCCCGGAAGTGAGATCCAGGCGCCGATGGCAGTGGTCATCCTTTGTGGCCTTGCAACATCCACGTCCCTCAACATGCTCGTCGTTCCAGCGCTATACCTTCGCTTCGGACGCTACCGCCTTCAAGCAGGAGCACAACATGCACAAGGATAAGGTCGAGCGCTTCCAGCACAACCATCCGTTCGTCAGCCACGCTCCGACCCATGGGTCGTCGAGATCGAGACGCCTCCCCCCGGAGTCGGCCGGGGTGATCAGTTTCGGTCACAGGCAGATCCGAAACGGGGAAACGGAGGTGGTAAGAAGAGTTACCCCCCGTTTGCGACGCTCGCGCACCAACCGAAGCGAATCACGACGCAAACCTCAACTAAGCGCCAGCACCTACGACGGCCGGAACGCAGGGTCTCGAACCGCCGAGTCAATGGCTTCCAACACCGCGACCACGTTGCCGAGGTCGAGTTGATGGCGTTGTTTGTGGTGAGTCTCGAGGACCCCGGCGGTGTCGAGTTCCCGATGCACGAGGCGCTGCAGGTTTGGGACGACCTGAGCGTCCTAAGCGTTCTCGACGTGGGCGTCTCGCGTTTGGTGGGTTCGCTGACGCCGGCAGCCCGGAGAGGCTGCCTGCTCAGCCGCAGGTCCCCCGGCGCCAGCGCAGCGCACAAGACTCGACGACGAGCTCACCTGCGGCGGCGTCTCCTCGGCTCGGGAGTA
>CAVXIC010000006.1:0-815011 GCA_963761755.1 uncultured bacterium | reverse complement strand
CCGTTGGTTGCCCCCCTCGCGCGCTTGCATGGGCCAAGCTGGACGATGAGCCGCTCCTGGCACCCCGCGGTGGGAGCGCTGGTTGCCCGCTCGGATGGCGGGCAACGAAAAACCCTCGAGGGGTCCCGAGGGTTTGGAGTGGTCGGGGCGAGAGGATTTGAACCTCCGACCTTTCGGTCCCGAACCGAACGCGCTACCAAGCTGCGCTACGCCCCGTAACTGTGGAGGCGGATTCTTAGTCGACCCCGGGGCGGTTGTCAAAGCCGCTTTTTGCGCACTCTAGCGGTCGTCGCGTGCGCCCTGGCTGAGCAGCGCTGCCCCGCACAGGCGCTGCAGGATGCGAGCCCCGACGTTGCCGTCCCACTGTGCCCGCGCCGAGCTCCCCGCCGAGGCCATCGATGGCGCCACCTCGACGAGATCGAAGCCGACGACGCGCCGACCGCTGGTGGCCAGCACCCGAAGCAGGGTCATCGCCTCGCCGAAGTCGAGGCCGCCGGGGACGGGCGTCCCGGTGTGTGGGCACAGCGCGGGATCGAGGCCGTCGATGTCGAACGAGACGTAGACCTCCTGCGGAAGCGCGGCGACGATCGTGGCGCACTGCGCCTCCCAGCCCTGACCTCGGGCGCGCCGCAGACCGTGGTCGAAGAAGGTCTGCACCCTGGCGTCGTCCTCGATGCGCCGGGCCTCCGCAGCGCTGAGATCGCGGATGCCAACCTGCACCAGCTTGGCCACGCCGCCCACGTGCTCGAGGACGTTGTGCATCACGCTGGCGTGAGAGCGCGCGAAGCCCTCGTAGGCGACGCGAAGGTCCGCGTGCGCGTCGACGTGCAGGACGCCCAGACCCGGATACGCCGCGGCCGCGGCCGCGATGCCGCCCAGGGCCGAGGAGTGGTCCCCGCCGACGACGCCGACGATGCGCCCCTGCCCGTGCCAGTGCGCGGCGGTCTCCTGCACCCAGCGGTCGAGCTCGGCGCCCAGATCGTCGACCCGAGCCACGGCCGGATCCCCCGCGGCCACCCCGCCAGCCTCCACGATCGGCGCCGCGAGCCGACTGGCGGTCTCGTTCCATCCGTGCACCCGTGCGTCCTCGGGCAGCATGTGCAGCCCGAACGCCCACGGCTGCGCCAAGCCATGAAGGGCCAGCTCCGGATCGTAGAGATCGAGCTGTGCGGACGCCTCACGAACCGCTTTCGGGCCTCCTGCGGTGCCTCGCCCGTAGCTGACCGTGGGCTCCCAGGGCACCGGGATCAGCACCACGGAGCACTCCGAGGCCTCGTAGGGCAGCCCGAAGATGCTGCCATCAGGGTCGCCGGCGCCGGCCGCGTCGAACCGGCTCATGTCGATGCGCCGCGGAGCCATGGTCAGTATCCGGGACGAGAGTCGGAGCGACGACCGGGTAGCATGCCGCGGAACCACGGTGGCCCATCGCTGAAGAGATGATCTCGGACCGCCCGCGCCGCCCCGGTCATGCCGCGTGGCAGCGCCCGAAACAGGACGTCCAGGTGGCCCTCGTCGCTCTCGACCCCGTGGACGGTCACCAGGGACGACACCAGGCCCAGCGCCCGCCGCACCGCGCGGTTCTTGCCGATCTTTGGATGCTTCATCAGATCGATGACGAGGCGGTTGCCGGTGGAGTCCGCCAGCAGGGCGCCGACCTTGGGCATGTTCGCGGCCAAGGACCCGCTCTTGGTCAGGTCCAGCGCGCCCGATCGGATGAGCGCGGCGACCGGAGACTCGGCGTGCTCATCGAGGACGCGCAGCTTGGTGCCTTCGAGCCGCAGCTCGAGCCGCAGCTCCTCATCCGAGGCCCGGATGCGCTCGATGAAGATGCTCGTCAACGCGCGGACGGGGGTGCCCATCATGTCCAACGTGGCCCCGACTCGGATCCCCGGCGGATCGGGATCGATCTCGACGTCCTGCGGACCCCCCTCCCCGCCGCGCGAAGCCAGCCAGCGCAGGCCCGCAATCGGGACGCCCACCCGCAACCCCATCGCGTTGCGCAGGAGTCGGCTGACTTCCTCTGGATGGCTCCGCAAATAGTTCGTCGCGGCTTGGAGCAGGGCTTGGCGAGCAACCATCTGCCCCGAGCATACGCAAAGCGAGCCTCCGATGGGGGTCCATGCCGGCGCAGAAGCCAAAAAACGACAGCGGCGCACACGACCCGCCTTGCGAGGCGACATCGGCGACAGTATCGAAGTTCGGTGAGACGCTCTGGAATCCGCGCGATGGCAGGCCTCGCAGCGACGCTGCTGGGATGCGGCTCGGTCGAGGAGCGCAACGCGCCGCCGGTCCAGAGCCCCAGCGGGGGCTCGGGTGCGCCCACCACGATTCCCGCGCCGCCCGACGATGGGTCCGACGACGGCGACATCCCCGTGCACTGTCGCCTCGACGAGGACGATGCCGCATCGGGCTCGTCCTCGAGCGGAACCGATGACGGGTTCAAGTTCGACGTCGGGGCGCCCGACGGCGGGGTCACGTTCGAGTTCGACTGCGCCGGCGCCAGCGGCCACAGCTCCAACCTCGGATGCGAGTTCTGGGCCGTCGACCTGCCCAACGACGACCGCGGCACCTTCATGAGCCCGCCCGCCGCGGACCAGCAGTTCGCGGTCGCCGTCAGCAATCCTTCGGGGCTGGCGGCAGCACGGGTCGAGGTCTACCTGCCCGGTGAGGACATCCCGTTCGCCGAGGCGCAGATCCCCGCTCGCCAGACGCACATCTTCCCGCTCCCCTCCGCGTCGATCGAGCCGAACTTCGGGACGGTCGATGGCCTGGCGTACCGGGTCCTCAGCGACACCCCGGTGGTCGCGTATCAGTTCAATCCGCTGGACAACACCACCGAGGTCTACTCCAACGACGCCTCGCTGCTGCTGCCGACCCACGCGCTGGGCGACGACTACGTGGCGGTGACCGGCGGCGCGATCCTGCTGGCCCAGGGTCCGACCGATCCGCAAGCCCGCAATGCAGGCGCGTTCGTCAGCGTCGTCGCGACCGAGGACCGCACCGAGGTCGCGATCGACCCCACCGCCCCGCTGCAGGGGGGCACGACCCGGACCCGCGTGCTCGGGGCGGGTCAGGTCTGGACGATCATCTCCACCCAGGAGACGGGCGAGACCGGCAACCTCTCGGGGACCCGCATCCGGTCCACCGCCCCCGTCGCCGTGTTCTCGGGCAACGTCGCGACGATCGAGCCGCTCGACGCCGAGGCGTGCTGCGCCGACCACCTCGAGCACCAGCTCTCGCCGCGCACGGCGTGGAGCAGCCGCTACGCCATCGCGCCGCCTCCGAGCGTGCGAGGCGAAGGCGACGACCCGGCGCTGTATCGCTTCACCGGGGCATTCGACGACACGCGGCTGCTGTACTGCCCCTCTCGTCCCCACGGAGCGCCCACCCGCATCGACGCCGGCGAGACCGTCGAGTTCGAAGCGGACGCGGCCTTCACGGTCATCGCCGAAGAGCGCGACCACGCGTTCGGCGTCGCGCAGTTCCTGCTCAGCAGCGCGGTGCTCTCGGACACCAGCCTGGGCGACCCGGCGATGATGATCGTCCCCTCGGCCCTCCAGTTCGAGTCGCGCCTCGCCTTCTTCGTGCCCGGTGGCTACGTCCAGACCCACCTCACCGTGGTCGCGCAAGACCCCGACACGGTGACCCTCGACGACGAAGACATCCCCTCGGGGGCCTTCGAAAGCCTCGGTGTCCTGGACGGCGAGCGGTTCTACTACGCGCAGATCCCCGTGGACGATGGGCAACACATCATCGAGAGCCGCGGACGCGTCGGCGTGTCGGTCTTCGGCTACGACGAGGCGGTCAGCTTCGCGTACCCCGGCGGCGCCGGCCTTCGGGTCGTGAGCATCCCGCCGACGGCCGGCTGAGCGGCCCAGGGCGCGGCGCTCTGGTTGCGCGCACCGCACTCGCCGCTCCTGGTACTCCTTGCGCGCCATGATCGTGATGAAATTCGGCGGCAGCTCGGTCGCCAATCGCGCCCAGATCGAGAAGGTCCGCCAGATCGTCGCCGCCGCCGTCGACCGCAGTCCGGTGGTGGTCAGCTCGGCCCACAAGGGCATCACCGACGCCCTCATCGACGCCGCACGGGCGGCCGCCGCAGGCGAGGGCGACCGGGGGGAGGCCGTCATCGCCAAGCAGCGAGCGATCGCCGACTCGCTGGGCTGCCCCGAGGACCTGCTGGGTGACCTCTTCGGCGAGCTCGCGGATCTGCTTCGCGGGATTCGGCTGGTGGGAGAGCTGTCTCCCCGCAGCCTCGACTTCATCTCGAGCTTCGGCGAGCGGATGTCGGTGCGCTGCATCGCGGACGCGTTCACCCGCGCCGGTCTGCCCGCCCAATCCTTCGACGCCTGGGAGCTGGGGTTCATCACCGACGGCAACTTTGGCCGCGCCCGACCCTTGCCCAACTTCCCCCAGCGGCTGCGCGAGGCCTTCGAGGCCAACGTGCCCGCCGGCGTCGTGCCCATCATCACCGGCTTCGTCGCCAAGAACGAGCGCGGCGAGATCACGACGCTGGGTCGCAACGGCAGCGACCTGACCGCCTCGCTGGTGGGGGCCGCCCTCGCCGCCGAAGAGGTCCAGATCTGGAGCGACACCGACGGGGTCATGACGGCCGACCCCGGCATCGTGCCCGGCGCCAAGAGCATCCCGCACATGCGCTTCGACGAGGCGGCCGAGCTCGCCTTCTTCGGCTCGCGCGTCCTGCATCCGGCGACGCTGCTGCCGGCCATCGAGCAAGACATCGTGGTGCGGGTGCTCAACACCAACCGCCCCCAGCACCCCGGCACCGCCATCTCGGCGAACCCACCCGAGCGCGAGGCTGCCTTCACGAGCGTGGCCTACAAGGAGAACCAGGCGGTGCTGACGATCGCCGAGCCGCGCATGTTCGAGTCGCTGGGCTTCCTGGCCGGCGTGTTCACCACGCTCGCCGAGCACGGCGCGGTCATCGACATGGTCGCGACCTCCGAAGTGAGCGTCTCGGTCACCAGCCACGACGTGGACGCGCTGCGATCGGCGATGCCCCACCTGCAGACCTTCGGGGAGACGAACCTGCGCGAGGGCATGTCGATCCTCGCGGTCGTCGGGCGCAACATCCATCGCACCCCGGGGATCGGCGCCCAGGTGATGCGCGCCCTGGGTGAAGCCAACGTCAACATCGAGATGCACAGCTTCGGCATGGTGAGCAACAACATCTCGCTCGTCGTCGAGGACGCCGCAATCGCCAGAGCCGTGCCCGCCCTGCACGCCGCTCTGTTCGAAGCCTGAGCGCCATGGCCAAGCCCGAGCCCAAGCCCAAGCCCAAGCCCAAGCCCAAGCCCAAGCCCAAGCCCAAGCCCAAGCCCAAGAACGTGCTGGAGCTGTGGCAGACCGCGGATCCCCGCCGGCCCCGGACCGAAGACGGCACCGTGATGGAGGTGCCTAGAGGTTGGGTCCTGCTGCCGCCCGGCGACGCTGCGCTCACGCGCCGCGTCAAGGCGGGCGGCGAGGCCTGGGTCGTCCGCGCCAAGCGAGGTCGTCGCACCTTCTCGCAGGGCGTGTGGGCCCCCGCGGAGACGATCGAGCGCCTGCAGGCCGAGCGTGAGGCGGAGACGGCCGACCCCAAGTACGCCAAGCGCCTCGAATCGGGTCGAGCACGCCGCGCCAAGGAGCAGGAGGCCTACGTCGACGAGTTCACGGAGGCGGTCGCCACGTTCCTGGCGTTCGCGCCCCGCCACGGGGAGCTGCAGGCCCTGCTCGCGCGCGCCATCGCCGAGCACGCCACACCGGTGGGCAGCGGCACCGTCGCCCGGACCAAGCGCATCGACGTCGAGCGTCGGGCCGAGGCCGCCACGATCGCCTGGATGCGGCACCAGACCACCGGCTACGACGACATGACCATCCCGCGGGTCAAGGGCATGCGCCGCGAGGTCCGTCGGATGCTCGCCGAGCGATCCCGGCGACTGCTCTCGACGTACCGACGCGGCGAGGACCCTGCCGCGAGCTGCCCGCTGCGTCGGGCGATCGAAGCGACGCGCCCCGCCTCGGAGCACGAAGAAGCCGCCGCGTTGATCGAGATCCTGATCTGAGCGGCGACCTCTGTGCGGCTACCAGGGCTTGGCGCCGGCGGTGAGCTCGATCGTGACCGGACCCGCCACGTGCTCGCCGCAGAACGCGTAGACATGCCACCGTCCGGGCGCCTTGGGCAGCGGGTTGTCGCCGAGCAGGTTGAGCGCGAAGGTGCCCAAGTCCTTTGCGAACCGTCACCTGCATGGACGCCGAGAACGGCGTCGGTGCGGGGCCGAGGGCCAGCACGTGGACCCACTGCTGCGGACCCTCGCCGCGGACCGACCCGGTGAGCATCACGACTCCGCCGGGCTCGGTCGTCGCACGCGGCGGGCCATGCAGCACCAGCGGCGCCTGCTCGGCTTCGCCCCCCGAGGGCGTGGCCGCGTCCAGCAGCGCCGAAGGCCCGAGCGCGCCCCCCTGCTCCCCCTCCAGGGCCACGTTGATTCCATCCGACAGCATGTCGCGATGCGCGACGTAGACGCGGAGTCGTGCACGTCCCCAGGGCAGCGAAGCGACCCGGGCGCGGGCATCGAAGGCGAAGCTCTCGGCGATCACGCCCGAGCCGCCCACGGGGTCATCGTCACCGGGATCGCCCTTCTCCGAGAGGAGCGCTGCCGCGGACGCGAAGCCAGGGCCGTCCCGGTCCACGATGACGACCATCGCATCCTGCGTGAAGTCGGCCCGCTGCGCCGCGGGCCGGGCGAACACGCCGAACACCGGCAGGGTCGCCCTGCGCGAGACGTCCACGGAGAACGGTGCGTCGATGGCCACACCGGTGAACCCGTCTTCCAGCAACGCATCGCGTCGGGGGCCGGCGAGCGCGTCGGCATCGGCGGCGAAGAGTTCATCGTCCGCAGAGAAGAATCGGTGCGTCTGTGCCATCTTGGGTTCCTTCGCCGCGGGTTCGGTCGCCGCGCTGGGCGTGCTCGGCGCTGCTCGGAGAGGCGGTCGAACTGGAGCTGTCGCAGGCCAGGATCGTCGCCAGGGTCAGCAGACTCAATCGTAGCCCCATCGCTCACCTCACCACCGCGGGCGCGATCCCCATCGGGACGGGACCCACGACGCGGTCGCGGGAGAACGCGGTCAAGAAGTACGTGTCGGGGACGCGGGGCATGCCGGGGAGCTCGAACAGATCGAGGTTGAAGTAGCCCGTGACGACCCCGTCTTCGGTGGGTGACACGGGGTCGAAGGATGGCACGCGCAGCGGCAGCACGATCGGTCCCGCGAATCGGGAGGACGTGATGACCACGTGGATGCCCACCACCGCCGTCGCGCCGGCTGCCCCGACATCCGCGGGTCGTCCAGACTCGGGCTGCAGTGGGACGCGCTCGTCGACGGTGCACGGCAGCCGGAAGCTGCCCCGCAGGACGCACCGCGTCCCGGGCACGGAGTCGACGACACGCTCCGTGACGAACGTGACCCCGACGTCGGCCGGAATCGGCGGCGAGTCGGCGTGCTCCCGGTAGTTGGGGAATGGCGGAGGACCCCCATCGAGGGTCCGCGCGATCGCACCGCGGATCGGCGCCAGGGGCGGCCACACGGGGTGTGCCGCGGGGACGCGCGCCCTTCGCTTCTCCTGGAGGTAGGCCTCGACCTCGGGGTCGACGTAGTCGGTGCGCTCGGGCCCCAGGATGGTGTGCATCGTGTTGGTGACCCGCTCCCGCAGCAGCCCGGTGAGCGCGAAGGTCCCCCGCTCCCACGGCAGACCGAGCTGCCCCCGGGCGTCGACGGTCAACAGCTCCCCGGTCATCCCCATGTTGGGCGGCTCGGTCGACACCAAGGGCGGCTCGGCCGGGTCCTTGTCGACGAACAACGCCCGGCCCGCGAAGCAGCGGTTGTCCTCGAGCCGTACCGCGACGAGCAAGAGTGACGCCTCGGGATCGAGCTGCTGCGCCTCGGCGAGGGTGCGCACGTACACGAAGTGGACGGGCAGCGTCGTGCGGCCATCGACCGAGGCCACCTCGGGAGCATCGAGCGCGAGCCGGGAGGCGCCTGCGTCCGCGATCTGCTCGATGATGGCCGAGGCTTCGGCGCCGGGATCGGTCCAGTACGCGTCGCCCGAGATTCCTAGAATGCCGGTCATGCTGGCCTAACCCTCGACGCTGGAGACGGCTTCCGCAATGATGAAGGGCTTGCATCGCGCGCAGTACTTGTTGCCGCGGGTCGAGCTGCCCTCGCCGTACATCAGGCAGGTGCACTCCGCCTTGCCCTTGAAGTTACCGGCGTAGGCGCTTCCCGCCTTGCCCGCACCCGCAGCGTAGTTGTCGTCACTCATGCCGTCGGCACAGTGGCCTCCGGTGTGTCCATTGCCCGTGTACTCCCGCCCGTGCGCGACTGCAGACAAGCCGGGCGGTTTGCCCGCGGAGGATTGAGGCACCTGATGCAGGGAGTGCCCGAGTTCGTGACACAGGGTCTTGTTCACCTCCTCATCAGCCCGACCGATCCGAAGCAGCTGCTTGTGCTTGGCCGATTCCCCGTTGTAGGGGCCCTTGGCTTTGAAGACCTTCATGCTCACCTTCACTTTGTTCGCGGCGTCCTTGTCGAGGTAGGTGACCGCGTCCGCCGGCAGCTTGACGGTAAACGCCCAGTCCGCGATGTGAACGTCGTCGTCGGTGATGCTGCCGTTCTCGCTGTTGTCGGAGGCCTTCCAGGAGCCGCTGATGATCGAGCTCGTGTTGTCGAGCAGCTTCTTGGGGAAGAAGCCCCTGCCCACGACCTGCTTGACGCCCACGACCTGTGAGCCGTCCGACCAGGCCACCTTCGTCGATGCCGTGACCTCCAGGTTGAGGAACTGCTTCTCGGTGTTGGCTCCAGCCGGATCATACTGCGTGCTGCAACACAGCACGTGGGTCTGCAGCGGCGAGTGCTTGTTGTCCAGCAGCGCGTGGAAGAAGTCGCGGTTGTGGTTGCCGATGTTGATCACCTGCTCCCCGGCCGTGCCGCCGATCCACGCGGCGTCGAACCACGACAGCTTGCCCTCGGGCCCCGTCCCTTTGGCGATCGTCACCGTTTCGCCCTCTTTGAGGTACTCGATGAAGACCTCCTCGAGCGCCGTGAGGGAGTGGCTCATGTCGGGCTCGGTCGCGCCCTCGGGGACGGTGAGCTGGTACCAGAGGCGGCGCCAGTTCTGGACGTGGAGCGTCGAGTCTTCGCAGGCTTTGGTGATCCCGCTGAGGATCTCGACCGAATCTCCCCCGGCGAGCCCGAGCTCGACCTCGAAGCATGCCTCCCCCTTGTCATCGAACTTGCCCTCTCCCTCGGCGATGCCCTTGTCATTGGCCTCGACCGTCGCGCCATCGATGATGAGCGCGCGCTTGGGGTCGTTGCGCTTGGACCCGCCGGTCAGGTCGAACTTCAGCTTCACGTAGACGGGGTCGCCCGGTACGCCGGCGATGCACTCGGTGTCGGTGGACCCGCTCAAGGTCACGGCGAGCTTGCTGCCCTGCCGGGGCGCGGCCGCGTCGACCGGGAGGTTCACGTACTGCTTGAGCGGTGCGCCCGCAGCGTTTCCCTCGAGGCTGGGGTCGACGATCACGGCCTTGTACTCGTGCTTGGTGACCCGGGCCTCGCGCAGCCGCCCGACCTCGGTGGTCCACTCCTCCAGCCAGCACGGCGAGCGCACGGTCACCTTGGCCGGCGCGGTGGCGTTGATCGGCAGCGGGCACTCGCCATTGCCGTCGGTGACGTAAACCTTGTCCTTGGTCTGATTGAAGGTCAGCGGGACCCCGGGCAGCGGGCTTCCCTGGCTGTCCACGGCCTTGAACTTGGCGGTCTTCAGCCAGACCTTGAAGTCGCCCCCGGGATACTCGACACCGGCACACTTCACCGAGTAGCGCAGGGTGTAGTAGTCCTCGTCATCCTTGCACTTGGGCAAGGTGATCGTGGTCGAGACCTCCTTCTTGCCCTCGGCCTTGCCCCCGAACTCGAGTTCGGCGGTCTCGACGGTCTCCGCCCCCCCCTCTTGCTCGAACTCGAAGCTCGCGCTGGCCCGGTCGCCCTTGCCGCGGGCGATCCAGGCTTTGAGGGTCAGTGTGCTTTCCTCGAAGACGTGGGCGGTCATCGTGCGCGGCTCGGTGGGAAGTCTCACCCGCTATCGCGCCGGTCACAAGGTCACGCCGGTGTCGCGTCTGCATGCTAGCTTCGGGGCGTGCGGGTGCACGACGGTCTGCAGTGCTTCGAGCTGCACGCGCGCCGGGGTCCTCCCCCAGCGGCCGGTGAGTTCATGGATGCACGCGTGGTCGCGATGACCCTGCGCGATCTGCCAAGGCCGGCGCAGGAGACGATCATCCACTTCTTGGTGCTGGAGTTCGGCTGGCCACCGGACCGCTTCGACCAGCACGAGGCGGCGCTGCAGCGGCTCGTTCAGCTCGTCGACGATGGTCAGGCGCAGGTGATCGGATTCGCGCCCTCGGGATCGGTCACCGGCGACGTCCCCGACGAAGACGACGTGCAAGAGCTCTCCGACCTGGTGGCGGACGAGGACGACGCGGTCGATGCCAGGCTCGCCGTCGAGCCGCCGATGGGAATCGAACCGGCATTCGCGACCGAGCCACCGATGGCTGTCGAGCCCGAGGTCGAGGTCGCCGATCCGCCGATGCCCGCCTTCGACTTCGAGGTCGGCTGAGTCCGCGCCGGCCGGCTCACGACCGGTTCACGGCCGATGGCGCGGCTCAGGAGGGATCCGCGTCGCAGCGGGCCACGGTGAGGTCGGCATCCAGGCCCCCGCTTGCGCCGACGATGTCCGGGTCGAGGGCTCGCGCGCGCGCCAGGCTGCGACAGGCGAAGTCGTCCTGCGCGGCCGCGCGCTGCACACGAGCCCGCAGCAGCCACGCGTCGGGACTGCTGGGCAGACGGTCGGTCAGCGCGCGCGCGATCGCCCGGGCGCCGCTGGTGTTGCCCAGGTCCAGCCAGATGGCGATGGCGATGCGCGCGTACGACAGCGTCTGCCACGGGGGCGTCGCGTCCCCGGCCGGCAGGTTCTCCCAGCCCTTGAACGCGAGCTGAGCCGCCTCTCGAATCTCGCCGCGCCCGCCGTGCTCGTGCAGCGCCTGGGCGAGCGCGAGGGACACCTGCGCGTCGCCGGCCCGGTCCAGGCGACGCCGGCTGCTCGCGGCGACCCGGCGCGCGCGGGGGACCCGACCGGCGCGACCGAGCGCGAGCACGGCCACTGCGGCCGCCTCTGCGCTGGCATCCCCGGCCTTCATCCGCATCCGCGCCCGCGAGGACACGTCGTGTCCCCGCTGCAGCTCGACGCGAAGCTGCAGCCGCGCGAGTCGGTCGGAAGCAACGCCCGCGTCCTGAGCGTGCGCCATCCAGGCGTCGAGGCGGGCGTCTTGGGGTCCGCGGGCGAGGCCGAGGGCGAGGCCGAGCTCGACCGCGATCGACCACGCCTCGGCGTCGGCCGTTCGGACCGAGGTGAAGGTCCGCGAGGCTTCCCAGAGGCGGCCCGACCGGGCCTGCGCGAGGGCCAGGGCGACGCGATAGGACGAGACGGAGGGCTCCAGCTCGGACGCCATCGTCCACAGATGGAGCGCCTCCTCGCCGGGTGCCTGCTGCGCGAGCGCTGCGGCCGCGCCGGCGGGACGGTGCTCGCGCTGCAGCGCCCGCTCGTAGCTGGCGACCACCTCCACCTGCGGACGACCGCTGGCGGCCGCCGCCTCGGCCCGCGCGGTCCAGACCCGCGGCGCCCACGGGGAGCGCTCGCTGAGCGTCACCAGTCGGCCATGTGATCCGCCCGCGTCGAGGAAGTGCGTGGAGATCCACGCGGCGAGCACGTCGAGCTCCCCGCGGCCGGACATGCCCCGCCGGGCCGCCGACACCAGCCGCACCGCATCAGGCCAGCGCTGCTGCTCGGCCGCGCCGTACCCCAGCAGGTACGCAACCCACGGCGCATCGGGACCGGTCACGTCCAGCGCCTCGAGCGACCTCCGTGCGGCCTGCCAGCGCCCGTCCACCGCGTCCGCATACGCACCTGCCAACGCGCGCACCGACGGGGACCAGCGCCCTCGTTCATCCTGCGACCAGGTCCGAAGGCCCGAGGCGTCGGCAGCCAGGAAGCTCAGGCGAAGCGCGGTCGTGGTGGCGACCGGGTCCCACGGCAGCATGTGGGCCCGCGCGTCGGCCAACGCGGCCACGGCCGCCGAATCGTCGCCACGGCGAATCGACGCCCACGCGCGCAGCAGCGCCGCCCTACCCGGCACCGCCCACGTCCCGCCCTCGGGCGGATCATCTCGGGTGAACGCTTCATAGAACGCGATGTCCTCCCGCGCGCCGGAGGTCCCCACCCCATCGAGCGTGGCCAGCGAGCCCGAGACGTCGCCGAGCGTGAACTGCAGCGCGGCCAGGGTCCGGGAGGCGCCCGCGGGTCGGCCCGTGCGTGCGCGCAGCGTCTGTTCCGACGCGCGCATCTGCTCGCTGAGCAACCAGCCATGCGCGACCGCGGTGGCCCACTGGGTGTCGACCGACCCGGACGCGGACTCCGGCACCTCGCCCTCCAGCGCGGCCAGCAGCGCCGAGGCTGCCGGCGCGTGCGGCCCCCGATCCCCGCCGCGCGCGAGCACCGAGTGGGCCGCGCTCGGCGGAGCGCCGCCCCAGGCCGCCTGCTGGGCCAGCGCCGACGCGCGGGCCGAACGCGCCCGCGCCGAGTCGAGGCCGGGTGCGTCATCGAGCTCGTGCAGCGCTCGCTCCAAACGCGAGGTCCCGCCCTGCGACAGGGCGTCCTCGAAGCGGTCGAGCTCGGGGGTGTCGAGCAGCGACGCCCCGAACGCGCCGGCGAGCGCCGCGAGCACACAGCCGAGCCCGGTCGCGCACCACAAGCCGGTGCGGCTGCGGGCTCGAGACGCGAACCGCTGCTGCTCCCGCCGCAGGGGAGCCTCTCGCCGCGCCTGGTCCTCGAACACCAGGGCGAGCGTCGCCATCGTCCGAGGATGCGCGCCGAGCAGGCGCCGCACCGGACGCCCATCGGAGGTCGCGCCGACAACATCATGCGCGGGCGCTGCCATCGGCCTCATGCATGACGCGGTCGGGGTTTCCCTTCAAGGCCCGCGAGCCCCACACGCGCCGGTTCTCGGCCCAACCGACGAGCATGTCAGCGCGGCTACATGCCGCGCCCGAGGTGACCTAGCGTCGGCGACGAAGGCCGAGGAGCCCGAAGATCCCCAGCAGCGCCAGTAGACCCGCGTCCGCAGGCCGATCGGTCGAGCAACCGCCCGAGTCGCCCGCGGCCCCGCCCGAATCGCCGCTCTCGCCTCCACCCTCGCCGTCCCCCGTGTCGCCGCCGGTGATCGTCACGGTCACCGTCGCGCTCGCCGATGCGCTGCCCCCGCTCACCGTCGCATCGGTGGGATCTCCGGTGCCGTCCGCCGAGGCGCCGCCGGTCGAGTCGTCCGCGCTCTCGTCCCCGGAGCCCTCGCTGCCCGAGCTGCCCTCACCACCGGTCGAGTCGTCGCCCCCGTTGACGGTGCAGTCGTTGGCGCACTCGTCCTCGTCGTTGGCGTTGCCGTCGTCGCAGTCTTCGACCCCCGCCTGCACGAAGCCGTCCCCGCACTCCGCCGCCACGCACGCGATGCAGGCGTCGGTATCGTCATCGTTGCCGTCGTCACACTCCTCGAAGTCCTTCTGCACGAACGCGTCGCCGCAGGTCGCCGACATGCACAGCGAGGTGCAGCCGTCGTCGTCCTCGGTGTTGCCATCGTCGCAGGCCTCGCCGGGGTCCATGACGTCGTTCCCGCAGATGGAGATCGGAAGGACGAAGATGTCGTCGATCGCAAACTCGTCGCGGGAACCAGAACCTCCCACGTCCTCGCCGAGCCAGCGCAGATACAAGAAGTCCCCCTCGGCGATCCCGAGGGTGTCGATGACATCATCGGTCTCGGTTTCGACCCAAGCGGGAGCGACGTCTGCGTCCTCCGGCGTGGTCACCGAAGCTCCACCGACGGGCAGCCACGTCTCGCCGTCGCTCGAGTACTCGAGCGTGACGCTGCTGCTTCGCCCCGCATTGTTGTAGACGAACACCGAGCTCGCGATTTGTGCGCGGTTGAGGACCCCGCCGGTCTGATTGACGAGCCGGAGTACGAACGCTCCGGGAGTGAAGTCGGTTTCTCCCGACTGGACCCCGAGTGCGGCTCCGTTCTCCACGCTCACGGGATCGAAAGCGTAGACACCGCCGGTCATCACTCCGCCCTCCGACACACCCCGGGCGTAGTCCCCGGCAGTGACGGAGTCGCCGAAGTCGAAGTCACCGTCGCTGAGCCCGGTGACGATCCAGTTGTCCGAGTCGAGCTGCCCAGCCGCGGGCTGCGGAGCGAAACCCGAGCCGTCGAAGTCTCCAAAGTCGATGACGAGGCCCGTCTCGTCGAGCACCTCGTCGGCCAGGGCAGACGTCGGTGCGAGGGCGATCAAGGAAGCGACGGACAGCAAGGAAAGACCACGAGACATGATGCGTTTATACCTGGGCGGCGCCGCGGTGTACTCGCCCATCGAGCACCGTGCGCAGCTGTGGAGTGAACGACGCGGATTCGGGCCCGCGGTTGCAGCTCAATCCACGGCCCGGCACAGCACGGACTTGAGATAGTCCCCCTCGGGGAAGCCGAGCAGCCTGGGGTGGTCGGGGGGCGCGCCCCAGCGGTCGAGGACCTGCAGGTTGCGCCGGGCCTTGTCGGCGGCCTCGATCAGCGCCATCTCGAAGTCGCGGCGGTCGACGTGGCTGCTGCACGAGGCGGCCAGCAGGTAGCCGTGGGGCGCGAGCAGGTTGCAGCAGGCCTGGTGCAGCTTGCCGTAGGCCCGCAGCGCGGCCGGCTTGGCGGCGTGGTTGGGGGCGAAGCTGGGGGGGTCGGCGATGATGAGATCGTAGCGGTGCCCGGCCTTGAGCTGGGCCTCGAGGAAGTCCGGCACGTCGGCAACCACCGGGGTCTGCCTCGCGGGCTCGAGGCCGTTGAGCGCCCAGGTCTGCACCGCGGCATCGATCGCGCCCTTGGCGATGTCCACCGTGCACACCGAGGCGGCGCCGCCCAGGCCCGCCGAGGCCGAGAACCCGCCGATGTAGCTGTAGAGATCGAGCACCTGCAGCCCGGCGGAGATCCGACGCACCACCCGGCGGGCGGTGCGGTGGTCGATGAACATGCCGGTCTTCTGCCCGTGCACCAGATCGACGCTGAGCTTGAGGCCTTGCTCGAGGACCACGACCTGCTCCGGGCAGGGCTGGCCCCAGACCTGCGACACCTTCTTCTGACCGCGCCGCCCTGTGCGAAGCATCAAGCCCTCGATGCCGCGCGCCTTGAGCACCGGGATGAGCGCGCTGACGATCGTGTCGCGCCACACCATCGTCGCGCTGCCATCGAGCTTGAGGGTCGCGAACTGCCCGTAGACGTCGCAGACGATCCCGGGCAGACGGTCCCCTTCCCCGTGCACGAGTCGGTAGGTGTCGG
Source organism: uncultured bacterium (assembly GCA_963761755.1). GTDB lineage: Bacteria > Myxococcota_A > Polyangia > Nannocystales > Nannocystaceae > CAJXVA01. Next base: position 799,541 of record CAVXIC010000006.1, on the reverse strand, counting down.
TCTGCGGCGGCACCATCCGCGTTCGCAGGGTCGCGGCCATCTCGATGCGCGTCCGCAGCAGATCGACGTCGATGACCTCATCGAGGGTCGTCAACACCCGGACCGCGATCGGGCCCTCTTCGGCCCACCCGCGGGCGATGAGTCGGCCGCGCTCGTCCACGATAGAGATGACGTCGCCGGGCCGACACGACAGGCGCGCGAGCGCGTCCCGGAACACCCACGGATGGCCGCGGCGAAGCGTTCGCCGCAGCGGTTTGTGCAGTTGAACCTGGACGTGCTGGGGCCCGCTCACGCAGTGGGCGTTGTAGCAGGGTTGGGTGGCCGCGACGCGACGCTCTGCCGGGGCTGCCCAGATCGAGCGAAAACGCGCAGAAGGACCACAGAGGAATCGATCTGGTCCCCCCGGCCCCGCTACACGTCGAGCAGCTCGGCCTCGGCCGCGCGCTCCATGATGAACGAGTACCGCGCCGCGGTGTCCTTGCCCATCAGGTCGGAGATCGTGCGGTCCGTCGCCAGCTCGTCCTTGATCGCCACCTTGATCAGCACCCGCTTCTTGGGGTCGAGCGTCGTGTCCTTGAGCGTGGCGGGCATCATCTCGCCCAGTCCCTTGAAGCGCTGGATCTCGGGCTTGCCGCGCTTGATCCCCGCGAGGACCTTCTGAAGATGCTCGTCATCGGAGACCCAGGTGGTCTCCTTGCCCACGTTGACCCGGTACAGCGGCGGCTGGGCCAGGAACACATGGCCGCGGCGGATCAGCTCGGGCATGTAGCGGTAGAAGAAGGTCAGCAGCAGCGTGGCGATGTGATGGCCGTCGGAGTCGGCGTCCATCAGCAAGATGATCTTGTGGTAGCGCAGCCGGGAGGCGTTGAACTCCTTGCCGATGCCGCAGCCCAGCGCCTTGACGACGTTGCCGAGCTCTTCGTTGGCCAACACCTTGTTCAGCGAGGCCTGCTCGGCGTTGAGCACCTTGCCGCGCAGCGGAAGGATCGCCTGCGTCTTCCGATCGCGGCCCATCTTGGCCGAGCCACCGGCGGAGTCCCCCTCGACGATGAACAGCTCGCACTTGCGAGGATCCGAGCTGGCGCAGTCGGCCAGCTTGCCCGGCAGGTTGAGCCGGGCGCTGCCGGCGGCCTTGCGCGAGACCTTGGACGAGGCGGCGCGAGAGGCGGCGCGCGCGCGCGCCGAGGCGATGACCCGAGCCACGATCGACTCGGCCGTGCTGCGGTTCTCGTGCAGCCACTGCTCGAGCGCCGGACGAATCGTCGCCTCGACCTGCCCGGTGACCTCGGGGTTGTTCAACCGGTTCTTGGTTTGGCTCTGGAACTGCGGGTCCAGCACGTAGACCGACAGGATGACGACCATCCCCTCCCGCATGTCGTCCAGGCTCGTGCTCAGCCCCTTGGGCTCGAGCTTGTGGGTCTGCATGTACGCGCGCACGGCCTTGCCCAGCGCGTTGCGGAAGCCTTGCTCGTGGGTGCCGCCATCGGGCGTGGGCACGCCGTTGACGAAGGAGTACGTGACGTCCTCGGTCGCCTCGGTCCAGCAGAACGTGGCCTCCATCTTGGGCTCCTCGGACCGGCTGAGCTCGAACTGACCGGCGTGGACGGCCGGCTTGCCCCGCACGGCCACCAGCTTGCCCAGGTACTCCTTGATCCCATCCTCGTGCAAGAAGGTCTCGGGACCCTTGGCCTTGGGGTCGACGAACGTGATCTTCAGGCCCCGGTGCAGGTAGCTCTTGGACTCCAGGCGGCTTCGCACCAAGCTGGGGTCGAAGGAGGTCTTCTTGAACACCTCGAGGTCCGGACGCATGTGGACCGTGGTGCCCGACCCGCGCGACTTGCCGAGCTTCTTGAGCTTGCCCACCGGCACGCCCTGCTCGAAGTCGGCCTGCCAGCGCCCACCGTCGCGCCACACCGTCACGCGCAGCGAGGACGCGAGCGCGTTGGCCACCGCGGCCCCGACCCCGTGTAGACCGCCGGAGTGCTTGTAGTTGCTGCCGTCGAACTTTCCGCCGGCCCCCAGCTTGGTGAACACCGCTACGACCGCGGGGATCTTGAGCTTGGGATGCATGTCGATCGGAATGCCCCGACCGTTGTCGGTGATCGTGATCCCGCAGTGGTCGGCGTCGAGCTCGACCGTGATCTCCGTCGCGTGGCCGTTGATGACCTCGTCGACCGAGTTGTCGAGGATCTCCCAGATCAGATGGTGCAGGCCCTCCTTGTTGACCCCGCCGATGTACATGCCGGGCCGCTTGCGGACGTGGTCGACGCCCTCGAGGAACTGGATCGACGACCCGGTGTAGCCCGCCTTCTTGGATCCGGCCGTCTTGCTCGCGCTCTTCTTCTTGGAGGTCGCCATCGTCTCTTACTCCTCTTCGTTCAGGACCGGAACCTCGGGCAGCGGCAGCTCGAGTCGCTGCACGCTACCGCGCTTGAACACGTGCCGTCCCTTGCCGCCGCGCGAGGTGGGCTCGCGCTCGGCACCGGTGAGCTTCTGCATGCCGCCCGAGGTCTTGTGGATCTTGACCTGCATCTGGGCCCCGAACGCGCCCTCGACGTAGTCGCTCGCGTCGGGCTTGATCAGGATGACCCCCTTGCCAGGGCCCGAGAGCAGGTTGACCTCGAGCACGTTGCAGCACAGCAGTCGGCCCTTGTGGGTCAGCGCGCACACGTCGTCCTCGGCGTAGACCTTGAACGCAGCGACGATCTCGTCGTCCTTGGCCACGCGAGAGTACATGCGGCCCCGGCTGTTGCTGGGGTCCTTGTGCGGCCACAGGGTGAACCGCAGCGCGTAGCCACGCTTGGACACCGCGAGGATGTGTGGATACGGATCCTCGTAGTCCTCCCCGAGCTCGGGCCGATCGAACTCGAACTCGGGCATCACGCGGGGGTCGGTCCCGACCGCGCCGATCACCCGCTCACCGTCCTTGAACTTGAAGAGCTGCTGCACCGGCGTGCCGTGGCCGGTCGAGGCGGGCACGTCGTTGATCCGGGTCACGTAGGCGGTGCCTTGGTTGGTGAACAACACGACGCAGTGCCGGGTCGAACCACCGACGAGCGCCAGCGGTGCATCGCCCTCGCGCATGCGGGTGGTCTCGAGGTTGATCGACCGCTGACGCTTGATCCACCCGTCGCGCGTCACGAGCACCATCGCGTCCTCCTCGACGATGAAGCTGTCGGCGGTGAACTCCTCGGTCAGATCGTCCGCGCAGATCCGGGTGCGACGAGCGTCCGCAAACTGCGTCATGACCTCCTGCAGCTCGGTCTTGACCAGCGCGGAGAACTTCGCCTTGCTGCGCAGGATGCCCTCGATGCGCTTGGCTTCCTTGCGCTTCTCCTCCAGCTCCTCGCGAATCTTCAGGATCTCGAGCTTGGCCAGGCGGTACAGCTTGGTCTCGAGCACCGCGTCGGTCTGAATCTCGTCCAGATCGAAGGCCTTCATCAGCTTCCCGGCGGCGTCGGCCTTGCCGTTGCTCTGCCGGATCAGCTTGATGGCTTGGTCGAGCGCGTCGAAGATCTTCTCGAAGCCCTCGAGGATGTGGATCCGCTCCAGCAGCTTGCGCAGGTCGTACTCGAGCCGGCGTCGCACCGTCACGAAGCGAAAGTCGACGAAGTGCTGCAGGATCTCTTTGAGGTTCAGGCGCGCCGGCGCGCCGACCTCGGGGTTCTCGGTGGGGACCAGCGCGGTGAGGTCGACCTTGACCGAGGTCTGCAAGCGGGTGTGCTTGAACAGGTAGGCCATGATCAGCTCCGGATCGACCTCGCTCTTCTTGTCGAGCTCGAGTTCGACCCGAATGTCGGTCGTCGAAAGATCCGACACCCCGATCAGCACCGGCAGCTTGCGCTTGAGGATGATGTCGCCGATCTCCTCGACGATCGTGCTCTTCTCGACGCTGTGCGGCACCTCGGTGATGACCAAGACCTGCGCACCGTCCTTGCGCGCCTCGAGCTTCCACTTGCCGCGAAGCTTGAACGTCCCCTTGCCCGTCTCGTAGACGTTGCCGATGTCGTTGCGCGTCGCGACCAACTCGCCGCCGGTGGGGAAGTCCGGACCCTTGACGAACTTGAGCAAGTTGCGAACGCTCAGCGTGGGGTCGTCGATCAACGCGATGGTCGCTTTGACGATCTCGCCGAGGTTGTGCGGCGGAATGGACGTCGCCATGCCGACCGCGATCCCCGTGCCCCCGTTGACGAGCAGGTGGGGAAAACGAGCCGGCAGCACGACCGGCTCGGTGCCCGTGCCGTCGAAGTTGTCCTTGTGAACGACGGTGTCCTTGGGCAGCTCGGTCAGCAGCTGATCGGCGATCTCTGTCAGCCGCGCTTCGGTGTATCGATAGGCCGCCGCCCGGTCGCCGTCGATCGAGCCAAAGTTGCCCTGACCGTCGACGAGCGTCGCCCGCATGACGAAGTCTTGGGCCAAGCGGACCATCGCGTCGTACACCGCCGTGTCGCCGTGTGGGTGGTACTTACCGATGACGTCTCCGACGACCTTCGCGCTCTTGCGGTGCCGCGCGTCATGCCGCAGGCGCAGCTCGTGGAACATCGTGAAGAGGATGCGGCGCGCGACCGGCTTGAGCCCGTCCCGAACGTCGGGGATCGCGCGCGCGGTGATCACCGACAGCGCGTAGTTGAGGTACTTCTTGCGCGCCTCCTCCGCGAGATCGCCCTCCTCCTCGCCCCCGGTGCCACCGGGTGGGCCCCCCGCAGGCGTGCTGGTCCCGCGGGCGGATGGGCCCTGGGCTGGCTCTCGATTCGGCTTGGGGGACCCGGACAGCAGTGCGGGCGGCAACAACGACAGCTGCGACATGGTCGGCACTCGGCCCGACCCTGAACGTTTGGGAGATCCAGGTCAATTTCTTGGCACAACCGGGCGGATGTGCCGCCCTGGCCGGGGGACGGTCGGCGCAACTCCCGCGGACTCGGCGCGCTCCGTCCGTTTTTTGGGCGTTCGATCCGGCGCTGCGATGGTCGAGCCATGGCGCGCTCCTTCGTCGACCTTCCCTCCTTCGCTGCCCTCGAAGACCGGCTGCGCTCCGCGCCCGATCCCGAGCGTCTCGCCCGCAACTTCGTGCGCTGCCACGCCCACGCCCGACCCCGGCCGATGGTCCCCAGCGCAATCTACCGGTATCCGCGAGGGCGAGTGACCGACCGCATCCCGCTCTCGCCCGCCCCGCTGGCGTAGTCGCCCCCCACGGTGGCGCAGCGTTGGTAGGGTGCCCAGGATGAGGCGCCCGCTGGACATCGGCCGATTTCAAACGTTGGAGATCGTCGAGCTCGTCTCTGAGGGCGCCCTGCTCGGCGCGCACGGTCGCGACCTGCTGATCCCTCGCGAGCAGCTCCCGGCCAACGCGTTGGTCGGCCAGCGGCTGCGGGTCTTCATCTACGTCGATCGGGATGGCCTCCCGCAGGCCACCACCACCGCGCCTGCGGCCGCCTTGGGTGGGTTCGCCCGCATGCGCTGCGCGGCGATCACCCAAGCGGGCGCGTACATGGACTGGGGGCTCCCCAAGGACCTCTACATCCCGCCCTACGAGCAAGCCCAGCGGATGGAGCTCGGGCACGACTACGTCGTCACGGTCTGTCTCGACCGCAGGAAGGAGCGGCTGATCGGCTCCACGCACCTGGCCAGCCACTTCGACTACGACGTCCGCGCGGTGCTGGAGGACGACGAGGTCGAGCTGCTGGTCTACGGCAGCAACGACGCGGGGATCCAGGTCGTCGTCGACCAGCGCCACCGCGGGCTCGTCCACCACAGCGACGTCTATGGACGCATGCCGGTGGGCGCGGTCCGAACCGGCTACGTTCGCCAGATTCGCGACGACAACCGCCTGGACATCGCGCTCAAGCCGCGCGGCAAGGCGGGCATGCTCGATGCGCAGGACACCGTCTTGCAGGCTCTCGAGGCCGCCGGTGGCTTCCTGCCCCTGCACGACCGTAGCGACCCCGCGGAGATCGAGCGCGCGCTGGGCATGAGCAAGAAGGCGTTCAAGCGCGGCGTCGGCGGCTTGTACAAGGCCCGGCGCATCGTCCTGCAGGACGGGGGCATCGCGTTGGCGCCTGCAGACGAGGCAGACGAGGACGTCAGCCGTACTCCTGCTGAAGCCACCGAATGATGTCGCGACTCTCGGGCATCCAGCGAACCTGGGCCCCCTCGCCGGACCCCTCGGAGATCTTCAGCACCGGCACGGTCTGACGCCCGGTCGCCTCGACAAGCTCGCGGCGGGCGTCTTCGTCTTGGTGGATGTCGCGCCGCTCCAGCTGCAGGCCGAGTTGGTCGACCGACCGCTCGACCATGCTGCAAAAGGGGCAGCCTCGGTAGTGATACAGGGTCAGCGTCGGAGACTTCACCGCGTTCACATCAGGTCCTGTCGACGCAGCTCGCGGCGGATCTTGATCAGCGCCTGCTCCTGCAGCTGACGGATGCGCTCGCGCGAGAGCGAGTACTGCTCGCCGATCTCCCGCAGGGTCATCGGTTCGCCTTGGTCCAGGCCGAATCGCTTGCGAATGACGTCGGCCTCGATCGGCCGCAGGCGCTCGAGCAGCTCCCGCACCTTGTCGCCCATCGCGCGCGCCTGCAGCATCTCGGCGGGCAGCGGGGTGGTCTCGTCTTCGATCAACTCACCGACCGTCCGCCCCTCCGCGCCCGAGACCGGGCTGTCCAGGCTCGGCCCCGCGTCGAGCAGACACTGGCGCAGCCGCTGGATCTTCTCGATCGGGACTTCGGCGTCGGCGGAGAGCTCTTCGTCGGTGGGCTCGCGCCCCCGAATGGTGGCGAAGCGCTGCCGGGTGCGCTTGAGCTTGTGATAGACGTCGATCATGTGGACGGGCACGCGAACCTCGCGGCCCTTGTCGGCCAGGGCGCGACTGATCGCGTGCCGAATCCACCAGCTCGCGTAGGTGCTGAATCGGAACCCGCGCTCCGGATCGAAGCGGTCGACCGCCTTCATCAGCCCGATGTTGCCCTCTTGAATCAGGTCCGGCAGCGGCAGCGCGCCTCGGTTGTACCGACGGGCCATGGTGACCACCAGGCGCAGGTTCGCCCGGACGAACTTGTCCTTGCGTCGCCACAGCTCGGCCCCCGCGTTGCGGACCCGGCCCACGTACTTGGAGAACGGCGAGCTCCCCGTCGGCGGCAGCGTGACGTCCAGTCGCACCTCCTCGCGCCGCCCTTCGACGATGGACAGGAGGTCCTCGTAGATCGGCTCGCACGCGAGGCCATCGGTGTCCAGGCGCGCCATCTGCCCCGAGAGCTGCGTGCAGTCGAGTTCGTAGGCGTCCTCGTTCGCACGCGTCTGACGATCGCGATACTTCCGGGAGGTTCGCTGGATGCTCTCGAGCAACTCCCCGGGCCGATCGTCCTCGTTGAACGTCTCGCCGATGACCGTGGCGATGCCGGGAATGAACGGTGGATAGGAAAAGATCGCGCGCCAGTACTGCGTGCGCGCGTCGAGGATCTGCTCGGCTGCCTCTCGCTCCTGCTGCGGTGTCATCACCGAGACCGCGGCCATCTCTCGAAAGTAGATGCCCAGGGCGCTGGCGTCGTCTTTGGGATCGGAGGGGGAGACGCGGCGACCTTTGCCTCCGCGCGTGTTCTTCCCTTTCGTCGGGGGAGTCTCGCCCCCCGAGTCCGATTCGGTCCCGCCACCGTTCTTGCGAGAGGATTCGCCCCCGTGGGCCGTCACGCCTTGGATGCTACCCCAACCGGGCCCCGGCAGGGAACGCACACAGGACCCTCGATGCCCGGACGACGACATCTGGCCGCACGGGACGTTTTCTGGGACGATGGAAACCCGAACGATGTCGCAATCGGATGCCAATCCACGCCTCGGGGGCGGCGCGCTGCTCTCTGGGCTGCTGTTTGGAGCGTGGCTCGGCGTCTGCGACAGCTGGGTCAAGGTCCTGGCCCGCGCCGGAGCCTGCCCCTCGACGACCACGCTCCAGCAGGCCCTCGACGCGATCTGGACCGTCCCGGCGGGGTGCTCCGAGGTGCAGCTGCTCCCAGGGCTCGGCTCCGTGGCGTCGCTGCGGCCCGCCCTCCGAGCCGGCGCGACCGTGTTCGACCTTCCACTCCCGGCAGGACTGGGCCCCGTCTATGGACTGGGATTGCTCGCGGTCGCGACGGTCCTGGGCATCGTGGTGCTGCGATGGCGCCACCGCACCCGCGGCGATGCCCTCGCGCTCGGCGCAGCGTGGGGCGGGCTCGTCATGCATGCCATGCCGCGGCTGGCCGGGCCCGGCTCGAGCTTCGCCGAGTTCTCGGTCGCAGGCGCGAACGTGGGCATCGCCGACGTCGCGATCACCTGGGCCGCGCTGTGGCTGCTGTGGCGGGTCCTCGCCGAGCTGCGCGGATAGGCGCGGCGGCACGGGGCTCGAGCTGACGCTGTGGTGGACCTTGGGCGAGTGATCCCGCCGGATCAGCGCCGGGCGATGACGTCCTTGCCCATGTAGGGGCGCAGCGCCTCGGGCACCCGGACGGTGCCGTCCTCTTGCTGGTGGTTCTCCAGCAGGGCGAGGATGGTCCGCGTGTTGGCGATCGCGGTCCCGTTGAGCATGTGCACGAAGCGGTTCTTGCCCTTGGACTTGGTGCTGTCCGGACCGGCCTCGGTCCGATAGCGGATGCGAAGCCGCCGCGCCTGGTAGTCGGTGCAGTTGGACGTGCTGGTCACCTCGCCGAACTCCCCGCGGCCGGGCATCCACGCCTCGATGTCGTACTTGCGGTAGGCGGGGCCGCCGAGATCGCCGCTGGCGATGTCGAGCACCCGGTAGGGAAGCTCGAGACCCTGGAAGATCTCCTCTTCGATGTCGCGCATGCGCAGATGCATCGCCTCGGAGACCGCCAGGTCTCCCTCGACGAACGCGAACAGCTCGACCTTGGTGAACTGGTGGACGCGGTACAGGCCCCGCGACTCCTTGCCCGCGGCCCCGGCCTCGGTGCGGAAGCAGTGCGAAAGCCCCGCGACCAGGACGGGCAGCTGCTCGGGCTCGAGGATGGTGTCGGCGAGCATGCCGCCCAGCGTGATCTCGGCGGTCCCCACCAGGCACAGGTCCGAGTTTTCGATGCTGTAGACCTGCGTCGACTCCCCGCGCGGGTTGAAGCCGAGCCCCTGCAGGATGTCCACGCGGGCCAGGTCCGGCGTGACGTGGAGCGTGAAGCCGTGCTTGGACGCGATGTCGAGCGCGAAGCGCTGCAGCGCCAGGTCGAGCAGGACCGCGTCGTTCTTGAGGTAGTAGAACTTGGCGCCGGCAACCTTCGACCCGGCCGCGAAGTCGACGAGGTCGAGATCTTCGCCGATCTCGAGGTGGTCGCGGGGGCGGAATCCTTCGGCCTCGAAGTCGCGCGGCGTCCCCCAGGTGTGCATCAGCACGTGGTCGTCGTCGGTGGTACCTCGCGGGACGTCGGGGTGGGTGATGTTGGGCAGCAGGGCCCACGCTGCGTCTCGGGCAGACATGGCCTCTTCGGACTGGACCTTGAGTTCCTTCTCCCGGTCGCGCAGCACCCGGCCGGCCTCGACGAGCGGCGTGCGAGCGGCCCCCTGCTCCTCCTTGGGCAGCTTGCTGACGGCCTTCATGCCCGCCGAGTTCTCGTTCATCTCGCGGCGCACGGACTCCTCCTCCTGGAGGAGGCTGCGGTAGCGCTCGTCGAGTTCGACCAGGCGATCGACCGACGCCTGCGCCCACGGTCCGTCGGTGAGGTCTTCGAACACCCGCACCCCCCGGTCGCGCAGGGTGGCGACCAGCAGATCGGGCTCGGTACGCAGGAGCTTGATGTCCAGCATCGGGGCCGAAGGTAGCGCCTCCCCAGCGGCTGTAGGTCCGTTTTCTTGGACGGGAGATCACACACTGATACCTGTAGGTGTACCGAGCACATCGCCCACCACCGCTCGACCTGGAGGCTGCCATGTTCCCCCGATCCCTCGCGTTCTCGACCGCCTTTGCAGTGCTCGCCTCGAGCCTCCTGCATCCCGCCGCGAGCGCCGAGCCGGCCGAGGCGACCGAGGCGACCGAGTCCTCGGGGGTGAACACATGGACGCCGAGCCTGCAGACGCGCCGCCGCGTGGTGCCCAGCGCCCCGGCCACCGGGACGGCCTGGCAGGCCCGCATCGCGTCGCGGCTGCGCGCCGTGCCCCCCGCGCGGCCGCGCCCTCCCCTGCCCACCGACGCGGACAGCCCGCTGCGGGCGAGTCTGGACCGCATCGCCGCGGGCCTCGAAGACGCCCGGGTCGGCATCGAGATCAAGGACCTGCAGACCGGGCGGACCCTGTACGAACACCACGGCCGGGACGCGCTCAACCCTGCGAGCAACCACAAGCTCCTCACCGCGACCGCCGCCGTGACCCTGCTGGGGGAGGACTATCGCTTCACCACGACCGTCCTGCGCGACGGTGACGCGCTGGTCCTGCGCGGCGGTGGAGACCCATCGCTGCAGGTCGAGGATCTCCAGGCCCTCGCCGCCGACGTGGACGCCCAGGGCGTCACGCGCCTGGTCGTGGACGACAGCATGTTCACCGAGCGCGTCTTCGGGCCCGGCTACGATCCGGCGGGACCGGGGTTGAGCTACATGGCCCCCAGCGGCGCCCTGTCCCTGCAGTACAACACCGTCGTGGTTCACGTCCGTCGCGGGAGCGATCCCAGCGACGTCAGCGTCGAGCTCGACCCTCCCTGCGCCCACCTCCGGGTCGAGCGAGGCGACCGCAGCGGCCCCGTGCGGATCACGACGCGCGCAGCGGGAGCGCACACGGTCGTCCGGGTGGACGGTCGTCCGCGATCGGGCGCGACCGTTGCGATCCGCCGACGCATCGCCGACCCAGGCCTGTTTACGGCCTCGACCTTCGCGGACGCCCTCGGACGGCCGGACCTGCCGCTGGTCCGCGGCACCGCGGGCAAGGACGCCGTAGAGCTGGCGACGCACGACAGCGCACCGCTCCCGGAGGTCTTGGGGTCGGCGCTGAAGTTCTCCAACAACTTCACCACCGAGCAGGTCCTGCGCACCCTGGGGCATCTGGCGGCCGACGCTCCGGGCAGCTGGCACAACGGCGCCGCGGTGCTCCGCGACTTCTGGCGCGCGTCGGGCCAAGATCCCTCGAGCCTTCGCTTCGAGAACGCCTCGGGCCTGAGCGACCGGGGCCGCGTGACGCCCCACGCGATGGTCGAGTTGGTCAGCCTGTGGGCGATGGACGAGCGCGCGGGGGCCGTGATGGAGGCCCTACCGGTCGCCGGTCGCGAGGGCACGCTTCGGACGCGTCTGCGACGCACCCACGGCCGCGTCCGCGCCAAGACGGGGACCTTGAGCGACGCATCGGGTTTGACCGGGGTGGTGACCGACCGCGACGGGGCTCCCCGCTATGCCTTCAGCGTGCTGGTCGACAGCGAGCACGTCGGCGCGGCGAAGCGGATGCAGGACCGGGTGGTCATGGCGCTGCTTCGATACGGATGACAGCGGGTCCGAAAGCTCCGACAATGCGCGCAATGAGCCGCGTTCGTCTGGCCGTGGTGTTCGGGGGCATGTCCTCCGAGCATGAAGTCTCGCTGCGCAGCGCCCGGTCGGTGCTCGACGCGGTCGATGCCACCCGCTTCGAGGCCGTGCCCGTGGGCATCGCTCGCGACGGGACGTGGCGTACGAGCGACAGCACGCAGGACCTCGCCGCGGTCGTCGCCGGCGGCGACGTCGTCACCGATCCGCGCAGCCTGGAGGTGGAGCTGGTCTTTCCCGTCCTTCATGGACCCAACGGAGAAGACGGGAGCATTCAAGGGCTGCTCGAGCTGTACCGCCTGCCCTACGTGGGTTCGGGCGTGCTGGCCTCGGCGATGTGCATGGACAAGGCGGTGCAAAAGCACCTCATCGCCCGCACCGTGCCCGACATCGCGCAAGTCCCCTGGTTGAGCCTGGACGCCCGCACGCTGCACGACCCGGCGATCCGGGCCGACGCGATCGCGAGCATCGAGGACCAGCTGCGCTACCCGTGCTTCACCAAACCGGCCAACCTCGGCAGCTCGGTCGGCGTGTGCAAGTGCCAGACGCGCTCCGAGCTCGAGCGCGCGCTGTCCGAGGCCAGCACCTTCGACACCAAGCTGGTCGTCGAGCAGGGCATCGACGCCCGCGAGATCGAGCTCGCGGTCCTCGGCGACGGCGGACCGCAGACCGCCGTGAGCGCTCCGGGCGAGATCATCTTGCCGCCGAACACCTGGTACGACTACGAGACCAAGTACATCAACGACGTGGCGAGCTACGCGATCCCAGCCGAGGTGCCCGAGGAGCTCGCACGCAGGCTGCAGCACGACGCCAAGCGAGCGTTCGCGGCCATGGGCTGCAGCGGCCTGGCCCGCATCGACTTCCTGCTCGACCGCAGCTCGGGGACCGCTTATCTCAACGAGCTCAACACGATGCCTGGGTTCACCTCGATCAGCATGTACCCCAAGCTGATGGAACACGCGGGCGTCGACTATCGGCAGCTGGTCAGCACGCTGTGCGATCTGGCGCTCGCGCGGCACCACGAGCGCGCGAGTCTGCGTGTCGACCGCTGAGGTGCGCATCGTTTCGGCGGGTGCGGTCGGCGACCTCGCGGAGCTCGAGCCGCTCGCCCGGGCCGTGTTCGGGCAAGGGCAGCGGGCGCAGGGGTGGTTCGCGCAGAAGCTGCGGCGCGAGTGCGTGCAGCTCGAGCCCTCGCAGCTGGTGACCCGCAGCACCGACTCGGCCGATCCCGAGGCATGGATCGGCTATGGACTGCTCGGTCGCCCGCCCTCGTTGGGCCTCACCGCTCGCACGGCGGGCGTCGGGCTAAAGACGCGATGGCGTGGGGTGGGCCTGGGGCGGCGCCTCGTCGGTGCCCTGCGGGACGCGGCCGCGGACGGCGGCGCCCGGTCGATGCTGGTGCCGGCGTCCGAGGCCTCGGCCCCGTTCTACGCGCGCTGCGGTCTGCATCCGACCCAGACCAGCAAGACCCTGCTGGCCTTCGGCACCGGACGCGCCGGACCCCGCCGGCGCGCCGCCGCCTGGGATGACCCCTGCCCCGGACCAGCGAGGAGCGCGTGGCTGCGCGAAGCGTGGGAACGCACCGCACCCGAGCGCACCTACACCGTCCGGCTCCGCGACGGCCGCGACCGCTTCGATGTGTCCATCGAGGGCAGCGCCCACGTCGCGATGCGCTGGACCTCCGCCGATGGCGACCCCCAGGGCCCTTCGGCGTGGCTGCAGACCGTGCCCAACGGCGTGCCAGCCCTGCTCCACGAGATGCCGGTGAACGCGCCGGCGCTGCCGGGCCTGCGGCAATGGGGCTGGGACGTCGTCCAGATCTCCATCGCGATGCTGGCCCCCATCGACTGAGGCTGGATCTCGGGCTCCCTGCCATGCATCATCGCTGCTGCGGGACGACACGATGCGGGATCGAACGACGAGCTTCTTCCTTGGATTGACGATGACCCTCACCCTGGGCGGCTGCGGCAGCGCACTGTCGACCGAGGGGGAGACCGACGAGGGCAGCTCGACCTCGGGTACCACCACGTCGAACACGGACACACCGACCACCAACCCGGGCGTGACGACCGACGACTCGGCCACCGGCGCCGGGGTCACCACGACCCCGACCTCGGCCGGGACCGCCAACGACGGCAGCACCGGGTCCGACGACGCGGGGTTCATCAACCCCGAAACCGGCGACGAAACCGCGGTCCAGACCCAGCCCAACGGCGCCCAGTGTGCGGCCCCCTCGGAATGCGACAGCGGCATTTGTTACACGATTCCGCAGCTGGGCGGCGTGTGCTCGGAGTGCCTGGTCGACGAGGACTGCGACACCGGCACGTGCAGCATCGAAGCGGACGCCGGGTACGCCCTGTGCACCGACGGCTCGGAAGGCAACATGTGCAACACCGACGAGGGCTGCATGGGCGAGCTGGTCTGCACCGAACTGATCGACACCGGGGGCTTGATCAACGCCAGCTTCTGCTCGCAGTGCGGCCCCTCGGCCCCCTGTGATGGCGAGCAGATCTGCAGCCCCGAGTACGACCTGCAAAACTTCGGCGGCTCGTTCGTCTGCGTCGATCCCGAATCGGTCGACAACGGAGGCGGATGCCCGGTCGACGACGGCGACGCCGCCTGTGCCTCGGGCCACTGCGGAATCGCCAACGTCTTTGCCCTCGCCGAGATTGGCGTGTGCGGCGAATGCAACGCGGACGATGACTGCCCCGAGCTCGGGCAGACCTGCGTGCCCCCCGAAGCCGGCATGGGCGGGCTCGTCCCCGCGTCCTGCGAGTGAGCCAGCTCCACGCAAGGGCGCGCTCCCCGGCTGCTCGGTAGCTGTTACAGTGCGGCCGCCATGACGAAAGTCGCGCTTCCGCTGTGTCTCGCCCTGTCCCTGCTCGCCTGTGACGGCGACAAGAAGGCCGCGCCCGCTGCCGGTGCAGACGCCAAGGCGGCCGACGCCAAGGCTGCGTCTGCGAAGAAACCGACCGACGCCAAGGCACCCACGCCCGGCGCGCACGGAGGTGGCACCCCCACCAACCCGCACGGCATGCCCCCCGCGGGCGCGCCCGGCAATCCCCACGCGGGCATGCAGGCCGCCGCGCCCGCCCCCGAGCCCCTCGGCCCCCCGCGGGACGTCACCCCCAGCGGTGAGGTGCTCGCCGAGACGCTCGCCGAGTTCGCGATGGCCGTGCCCAAGGAATGGGAGAAGGGCACGCCCTCGGGCATGATGCGCATGGCCCAGTGGGTCATCCCCGGCCCCGGCGGCGACGCCGAGCTGGTGGTCTACCGCTTCAAGGGTGGAGCCGGCGGCGTCGAAGCGAACATGACCCGGTGGAAGGGCCAGTTCAGCCCGCCCGAGGGCCAGAGCATCGACGACGTCGCCAAGCAGGACAAGAAGACCGTGGGCGCGCTGACGATGCACACCCTCGACGTCGCCGGTCGATATGTCGCGGCCATGACCCCCGGCGCCGAAGAGAAGCACGACAAGCCCGACCAACGCATGCTCGCCGTCATCATCGAGGGCTCGGGGGACCCGCTGTTCCTCAAGGCCACCGGGCCCACCGAGACGCTCAGCGTCTGGGCCGACGCGTGGGCGAGGGTGCTCGACTCGGTCAAGGTCGCCGGCTGATCGTCTCGGGACGCCTCATCCCCTCTGCCGCGCCCGCGCGCCCGGGGCTGCGAGCAGCTGCTGGTGGAGCCGTGAGCTGCCCGGCGGGGCCGCCCTGGGTTGCCCTGATTTCGGCGCCGAAGCGCCGCCCCGACCGAGCCAGCTTGGCGGGGTTGACGCCCCAGCTCGACCGTGGCCCCATGCGGCCATGACTCGCTGGTCATTGCTGCTCGTGCTGCCCTTCGTCGCGTGCTTCTCCCCCGACGATCCCCCACAGGACGGGACCGAGGGCGGCAGCAGCAGCGGTGGCGGGTCGAGCTCGGCGTCGACGGATCCGACCGGCTCGACCACCGGCCCGGCCACCGGGAGTACCGGAACGCCGTCCACGACCTCGGCACCGATGACCGGGTCCACCACGTCCTCGGAGACGACGGCGTCCACCGGCGACACCACCACCGGCACCGTCGATGACAGCTCCACCACTGCGGCGGCCGAATGCGGCAACGGAGCGGCGGAGTCGGGCGAGCTGTGCTTCGGCGAGCCGCTCGCGGTCCCCACCGTCAACCCCGTCTTCGCGATCGCGCTGGGCGACATGGACGGAAACGGCAGCCTCGACCTCGTCACGTCCGAGGGCCAGGACTCCGAAGCCGCCTTCTACTTCGGCACCGGCACCGGCATGTTTGGTGGGTACTCCGGGGAGGCCTTCAGCCCCGAGAGCGTCGACGTCGCCACCGGACACTTCACCCTCAACGACGACGACATCGATGCGGTCTGGGCCCTGGACTCCGACAACTCCATGGTCGGCGTCTTGCTCAGCGACGGCGCCGGAACGTTCAGCATCCCGCTGGACACCTACGGATCCGGGGCCTCCGGAGCCGCGGTCGCGACCGGAGACATCGACGGCGACGGCCTCGACGACATCGTCTCGGTCGGCAGCGAGTCGACGACGCAAGACTCGCAGATCAGCACGTGGTTCTCGGCCAACGATGGCGCGATGGGCGTCCCGGTGAGCGCGACGCACCCCGACGGCGTCTACACCGACGTGGTGATCGCCGAGTTCACCGGCAATGACAGCCTCGACGTGGCGTTCCTGTACCGGGCCAACGCGACCAGCCGGCTCCGCGTGTGCAGGGGCAACGGATCGGGCCTGTTCTCGAGCAACCTGTGTGAGACCTACGAAGCCGGATCGAACGCGCTGAAACTGGGCGCGGGAGACTTCGACGGGGACGGAAACGTCGACCTCATCGCGACGCAGGCCGCGGGCTCGAACGTCGGCATCTTTGCCGGCCAGGGCAACGGAACCTTCGCCGCCCCGATGCTCTTGGACGTCGGAGAGGCCTCGCTGGGGGTCGCGACCGGCGACCTCGACAACGATGGCATCGACGATGCCGTCGTGACGCTCGTCAGCGGCGACGCGGTGGTGGTCCGCGGCGGTGCAGCCCCGGAGATCGCCACGACGCTCTCCTTCGAGGGCGCACAGAGCTGTCAGCCCCTCGACGTCGCCCTGGGCGACTTCAACGCCGACGGCGCGCTGGGACATCGCCATGCCGTGCAGCCAGAACCCCGGCGGCGGGGCAGCGATCATCGTGTTCGACACCGACGTCTGATCGGCGTCACCCAGCCGCCTGGAGCTTCGGATCGCTCGGGAAGGGCCCGTATCCGAAGAGGGTCTCGGGCTGGACCTCCTTCACCTCTCCGATGGCCCGCAGCGCGTCCATGCCCACGCGCGCCTTCTCTCCGACGACCGCGAAGATGACGGGCGCCTGCACCATGGTCCGCGCGAACGCTTCGAGCGCGGCGGCGTCTGCCTCCTTGACCTGCGCCCACTCCCACGCCCGAGGGTCGGCGCGCTCGCCCATCTCCTCCCACTCGACCACCGTCGGGCCCAACCACCGGGGTGCGATCCGCGTCGAGCGATACTCGTGGTCGAGGGCCTCACGCGCCTCTTGCACCCTCGAGCTGGACAGCGGGGGCGACTGCAGCAGGGCCAAGAAGCGGGCGATGGCATCGGGCGTCTTGTCGGTCTGCGTGCTCAGAACACCCATCAGCGCCGATGCGTCTTCGGGCGTGCGGCCCGCGTCGACCCCTGCGTACGCCGAGTAGGCCAGCCCGCTGGATTCTCGGAGTTCCTGGAACACGGCCGCGCTCATGTTTCCGCTGAGCACTTGGGTGTACAGGCGCCCCAGGGGTCGCTGCTCCCGCGTCATCGGTGCGCTGGGATAGACGAAGCGCACGCTCGCCTTGGCGACCTCCTTGTCCAGGAAGTAGACGATGGGGCCGTCGACCTCGCGAAACGTGCGGACCCAGGCATCCCCGGGGTCGGGAAACCGCGTCCGCCCGCGGGAGGTCTTCTCGCGACCCAGCAGCGCCGCAGCCTGGTCCGCGCTGCGGGTGCCGAAGTAGATCGTCCGCCCGCGGTAGTCGAGCACGGTTCGCATCAGCCGCCGCAGCGTCGCAGGTTTGGCCGCGGCCAGCGCGGCATTGGACGGCTGCTGCTTCCAGGCGGAACGCTCGCCGAACTTCGCGTAGGCGTCGAGCGCGGAGGTCAGGTACTGGTCCTGGTCGAGCTGATCGGCGCGGGCGCTCAGCGTGTTCTTCAGCCGCTTCTCCTGCAGCTGCGCGGTGAACGTTGGGTCCTCGAGCCAGGCGTCGACCGCGTCCATGGTCGCCTCGAGGTTGGCGTCCACCCCTTGCAGCGTGATGCTGCTGTACTCGGCGTCGCAGGAGGTCCAGACCGAGGAACCCAGCGCGTAGAGTTCCTTCTGCAGCGCTTCGGCGGAGGTGTCCCCGCGACCGCTGAGGTCGAAGAGCTCCAGCGCGTAGCACAGCAGCGGCTCCTTCCGGTAGCCGCGCTTGACCTGGATCGTGACGCTGAAGAGGTCGTTGCGCGGATTGGACACCGCGATGAGTTCACCGTTGGGCAGCGTCCGTCGATCGTAGTGCTGCCCTTCCTCGGCCCACACCGGCATCAGCTCGGGCGCGTCCATCCCTTCGATGCGCTCGGCGAACGCACTCTTGCGCGCGGGATCGATCGGGACGGGCGTGATCGCGGGCTTGGCCAGCTTGGGCAGCGCCACCTTGCCCTTGCGCTTGAAGGCCACCACGTAGTCCTCGCCGAGGTAGCGCTTCGCGACCGCGATCACGTCCTCCCGCGTGACGGCCGCGATCGCGGCTTCGAGATCGACGTCGTCGGACCAGGCCCGATGCTCGATGAACGCGGCCATCATCCGGCTCGCCCGCGAGCCATTCGACTCCAGCGCGCGCTTGCGGGCCAGGCTCCACTGCAGCTTGGCCGCGGCGACGTCCGCATCGGAGAACTCCCCGGCACGCAGCTGCCCGATCACGTCCCCGAGCATGCCCTCGACCTCCTCGAGCGGTTGTTCCTGCCGGGCCTCGGCCCAGGCATAGAAGTACCCGGCCTCGTTGAGCGCGCTGGCGCTGGAGCCGGCCGAGGGCACCTTCTGCGTCAGCTCTAGGCGGGTGTTGAGCAGCCCCACGCGGTCGTCATCGAGCAGGCGGTCGAGCACCTCGAGCGCAGCGGCGTCCTCGTGCCCCGCCGGGACGGTCTGCCAGGCCATGTGCAGCTGGGGCTCGCCGTCGCCGACCACCTCTCGCACCACGCGGCCTTTGACCGGCGGCAGCGCGCCCGGTGGCGGCGCCGGGACCGTCGAGGGCCGCAGGTGCCCGAAAGCCTGCTCGAGCCGGGGAATCGCGGTCGTCGCGTCCACGTCTCCTGCGAGCACGATCGCCATGTTGTTGGGCACGTACCAGCGCTCGAAGTAATCGGCCATGTCCTGATAGGCCGGGGACTTGAGGTGCTCGACCTTGCCGATCGTGGTCTGGGTGCCGTACGGGTGCTCGGGAAAGAGCGCGCCCATCATCGCGTACCACAGCCGTGAGCTGGGCTCGTCGAGGTCGAGGTTCTTCTCCTCGTACACCGCCTCGAGCTCGGGCCAGAACAAGCGGTAGACCGGATCGGTGTAGCGCTCGGCTTCGATGGTGGCCCACTGCGCGAGGCGGTTGCTCGGCACCGAACCGATGTAGACGGTCTCCTCGTCGCTGGTGAACGCGTTGACGCCCTCGAGCCCGAGGGTGGCGTACATGCGGTCGATCTCGTTGGGGATGGCAAACTTCGCCTGCGCCTGCGTCTGCGCGTCGATCTCGGCCAGGATCGCGGCGCGTCGCTGCGGGTCGTCGGTCTGCCGGAGCTGTCGGTACAGCGCTGCGACCGCGTCGACGAAGGGTTGCTCGGCCTCCATGTCGAGGGTTCCGAACTCGTCGGTCCCCTTGAAGAGCATGTGCTCGAGGTAGTGGGCCAGCCCGGTGGACGCGGCCGGATCCATCCGGCTCCCGGCACGCACCCCGATCCACGCGCTGAACCGAGGCTCCTGCCGGTCGGCGCTGATGTAGACGGTCATCCCGTTGCTCAGTCGATGGACTGTCACCCCCATCGGGTCTCGGGTCAGCGGCGTCGCCAAGGGCTCGGGCAGATCACTGGCCGCGAAGATCGCCTCGGGCGAGAGGTCCGGCTCGGCGTCGACCGTCGCGACCTTGCCCGGCGAAGCGCCGCCCTGGGGCGCGCGGGTGTCCGAGCCCCGACAGCCCACCAAGCACACCAAGCACACCCCGACGAGAGCAGGCAGACGCATGCCTGCGGAGATAACAGTCCGCCCCACGGGCCGCAACGACCTGCGGCACGGCATGCGATGCGCCCTCTACTGCAGGAAGCTCAGCGATTGTTCCAAGAGCCAGGCGCGGTCCTCCGCGCTCTCGATCGACTCCAGCGGCACCCCCAGCGCCAGCGTGCGACCCGTGCCCTCCCACGCCACCGCCGCGGTGCCGGCAGCGCCACCGAAGTAGGAGAGGACCGCCTCGCCGCCGGCCACCGGGGTGAGCTGGTCGGGGTAGTCGACCACGATCGCGTCCCGGGTCGAGAACCCGAGCACCGGCGCGCCCTCCAGCGGCCCGGAGCCATCGTGCATCCACCACGTTCCGGCGTCGTCACCGGCGTAGGCCACATGCAGGACGTCGGCGAGGAACGCCGCGTCGGGCGGCGTACCCACCGCGCCCAGGTCGTACGCGAACTCCGAACCGGAGACCAGCAGACCCCCCCCGGACTCGACGAAGCTGCGCAGGACGTCCTGTTCGAGGTCGTCGACGCTGACGTGCGCCTCGCTCTCCTCGCCGAGCATCCACAGCACGACGTCGTAGTCCTCCAGGAGGATCGTCTCGTCGGCCACGCTCGACGCCGACGCGCTATCGACCGCCGGGGCGAGCGCCTCGGCGTACCGCACCGCGAAGTTGTGCCCCACCGCCCGGGGGTTCTCCGGCACCCGCTGGACCTGCCAACGATCGTGCCCGTCGACGATGAGGATCCGCGAGACCCCCGGATCAGCGGTCACCGCGTAGACGTCCGAGGCCTTCGAGTGCGTGATCCCGGCCTGCTCGGTGAACGCCGTCACCCGCACGAACACGTCGCCACCCATCGGCAGTTCGCCCGCGCGATGCTCCGTCCCGTCGACCCGGCGGGCGTCGGCGGGATCCCAGGACTCACCGTCGGGACTGAACCAGACCGCGTAGCCGTCCGCGCCCTCGACCGCCGACCATGCCAGCTCGACCACGTCCGAGTCGGCCGCGCGCGCATAGTGGAGCTCGGGCGCGGCCGGCGGGGCACCGATGCCGTGGTGGTCGACCGCGACCGCCTGCACGAAGCTGTTCTGCACCCCGCGCGCACCGGTCACGTCCGGCGCGCCGTTGAACAGCAGCGAGACGGCATAGCGCCGCCCGTCGTCTCGGTGAAAGAGGATGCCGCTGAGCGAGACCACCCCGATCGAGGGCAGCGTCCCGGTCTTGCCCCAAAAGCGCCCGACCGTGCTCGAGCCCGTCATCCGGCTCGCCAGGGTGCCGCGAACGCCGGCGATCGCCATCGACCGCATCCAGCGATCGGACTGGGTGGAGCCCTCCATCGCGCGCAGCAAGTCCACGATGTTGCGGCACGAGGTTCGGTTGCCGTGGCTGAGCCCCGAGCCGTCGTTCCACACCGCGCCGGCGCTGTCGGTGGGCAGCGAGCCCATCCAGTCGACGACCGCGGCGCCACCGGCCGCGTAGGTGCTGATCCCCTCGACCGCGTACCCCAGGTGCCGCATCCACAAGTCGGCGAACTCGTTGTGGCTGCGCACGTTGATCGGCACGGCCATCGAGCTCAGCGGAGGCGAGCGCCACGTGAGCAGCGAGGCCGCGCCCGCGGGCGGATCGAAGTCGGTGCTGCTCGCGGTCCCCCCCTGCACGGTGATGCCGGCGGCCCCGAGCGCGTCGGCCATCCGCGCCGCCGCGGTCGCGCGATACGCCGCCGCGTCGTAGGTCCCCAGCGAGTACCCCTCGTAGATGAACTCGCCGCGCGCGACCACCGCCCCGGTGATCGACCGGACGCCCTGCGCGTACAGCAGTGTCTGCAATCCGATCGAGCGGGTCTCGGGCACCGCCGTAGAAATCCGTCGACCACGAGACGTCGTGGTGTCCGATCACGTGAAGGTCGCCGCTGATCGTGCCACCACCATCGGGCGCTGCGTCCGCCCAGACCTCGGTCTCGATCCGCGTGTCGGCGCCGAGGATGTCGAGCATCGCGGCGGTGGTGAACATCTTGGTGTTGGACGCCGGCACGAGCACCGCGTCGGGGCTGCGCTCGAAGAGGACCTGGTCGGTCTCGAGGTCGACGACCAGGGCGCCGACCGTTGCGCCACCGAGCGCCCCACCGTCCAGGATGCCCGCCAGCGTGGACGCCAGGGCCACTGCGTCTGCATCGGGCAGCGGCTCGGGCTGCGGCAGGGGCCCGAACGGATCCCCGGGATCGTCGGGCACCTCCCCCGAGGAGGACGTCTGCGCGTCGGTGCTCTCGCCGCTGGTCCCCACCGAGCTCGACCCCGTCCCGTCGGGGTCGGGGCCGTCGGTCGGATTGGTGCTGCCGGGGCCGCTGGAGCCGTCGGTGTCCAGCGGCTCTCCACCGCTGCTGGCGGGATCGTTCCCGCAGCCCAGCAGCAACGCCACGGCCAATGCGCCCAATCCCCGCCCAACGTCCATGACGGCGAAGATACCCGACCTGCGAGCCGATGGGCGGTCGGGCCTGGCGCCCGTCGCCAAGTCGCGGTACCACTCCTGCCTAACTTAGCCCTCGTCGATACGTTGACCCCCTCCTCTCCCAAGACCCGCCCCCGCGGCGACCGGGCCGCTGCGCCCCCCGACCCTCCCGAAGGACGGCGCTTCAGCGCGCGGGCCTGGCTGTGGGACCAGCGGTGGCTGCTGTGCATCTTCGTCGGCGCGCTGGTGGTGCGCCTGCACTGGAACCTCCAGGTCCACCCCCTGGGCGACTACGTGTACTCGGACATGAACGGCTACGTGCAGCGGGCCGAGCGGCTGCTGCGCGAGTTCCCCAAGCCGCACGAGTACTCGGCGTTCTTCCCCTTTGCGACCCACTGGTTGGTCGCAGGCGTCCTGTGGGTGACCGGGGGCGAGCTCGATCCGGCGATCAGCATCGTATACGCGGTCATGGGCGCGGCGACGGTCGCCACCGCCTACGCGGTCGCGCGCCGCGTGAGCCCCTTCCGAGTCGTCGCTCCGGCGGTGGGTCTGCTGGGCATCCTCTACTATCCGCACTTCTCCAACGGCGGATACATCCTCTCCGAGACCCCATTCGCCCTGTTGTTGATGGGCGCCGTCCTCAGCATCGTCCGCTTGGCCGACCTCGGGCGCAAGCGCGACGCGTTCGGCCTGGGACTCTTCGCCGGCCTCGGGGCGCTGTTCCGCCCCCAGATCCTGCTCGGC
The DNA here is from genome assembly GCA_963761755.1 of uncultured bacterium. GTDB lineage: Bacteria > Myxococcota_A > Polyangia > Nannocystales > Nannocystaceae > CAJXVA01. The sequence goes on along the minus strand of CAVXIC010000006.1, from coordinate 776,659 downwards.
GCGGCCATGGTGGGTCTGTACTGGATCGTGCGGCGCAAGGCCCTGCCCAACATCAAGCTCGGTCACCTGCTGCTCTCGGCGGTGCCGTTGCTCGCGTGTCTCGCCGTCGGCATCGTCCACCTGCACCACAACACCGGGCGGTGGGGCATGATCTCCGAGAACGGCAGCTTCAACCTCGTGTTCGGTCGCTGCCACAACTCCAAGATCGAGTCGCTTCCCGACGGCAAGGGGCACGGCAAGGTGCACTTCCGTCCGCCGCCGATGCTGCAGGTCGTCAACGCCGAGGACAAGGCCAACAAGGAAGGCGTGGAGCCCCCGATGCGCATGCACGCGGCCTTCGGGGACACCTTCAGCTACAAGGGCTACATCGGCGACAAGGAGCAGCACAACGCGTACATCAAGCGCTGCATCGAGGAGACGGGCTGGGGCCGGCAGCTGGCGTACGCGTGGGACAACATGTCGCTGCTGTGGTTCCACAACATCCCGTGGCCCGACTCGGGTCCCAGGCAGTGGCGACCGGTGTCGGCGTGGTGGACCAACCAGGTCCTGTACTGGCTGATGGTGCCGTCGTGGCTCGGGCTGCTGTGGATTCTCGTGCCCGGCCGCCGCGCAGCCGTTCGGGGGCTGCTGGCGATTCAGGTCATCGCCCTGATGATCCAATCGGCCATCTTCTTCGGCGGCACGCGTCACCGCATGCCCTACGACTTCGTGCTGATCTTCCTGGCGTTCGAGACCTACGCGCTCGCCGGATGGGGGTTGGTCACGCTGGTGCGCCGCCGTCTGGCTCAGCGCTCCGCCGCTGGAGCTGGAGCTGGTGCCCAGCGTCCCTCCGCCGGCAAGGCGAGGTCCGAGCAGAGCAGCGACTCCTCGTAGAGGTATCCGAAGTAAGACGCATCCGTGCGTCCGGGCTCGAACACCGCCACGGCCAGCGGAAGCTCGCCGTAGCCCGAGCGACACAGCGAGCGTGACAGCAGGAATCGCCGCACGCCCTTGGCTTCCGCCACCGCGGACTGGGATGCGCCACCGTCGGCCGGAACGAACCGGGCCAGCGCGAGCATCGGACCGGTCCCGGGCACGAACGAGGGCATCGAGCCCACGTCCCAGCGTCCGCCTTCATCGAGCACTTCGGAGCCCAGCGCCCGAGGCACGCGCGCCAGCCGAACGCGCGCGTCCTCGAGATCCTCGGCCGCGAACCGGCGCCGACGTGGGGAGCACAAATCTTCGAGGGCCTCGTACACGGCCCCCAGCGCCCCGATCCGATCCGCGAGCGTGACCCAGCGCGGCTCCAAGGTCGCGAGCGTCGCGACCGTCGCCTCGGTTGCAGCGCCCTGCAGCGCCGCCTCCACGCTGCCCTCGAGCAGTTCGCCGCAGTCCTCGGGGCTCCACGGGGGTGCCGGCATCGCGACCGCCGCACCCCCGCGCAGCACCATCCGCGGACCGAGGGCGCACACATCCTCGTGCAGGCACGCGGCGGCGGCCTGCACCCGCAGGTACGACGCGTGCCCGCACGCGTGCGCTTCGGCCTGCGCAGGGCTGGCGCCCGCCGGCGGCTCGGCAGCCGCGAACGGTGCCGTCTCCTCCCCGAGGGTCGGCAGCGCGCGCGCCAGTGCCTCTCGGAAGCGCAGCCGCAGCACGGTGTCGACGTGGTCGAGGAAGGGTTCGGCGTAGGCGAGGGATTGCTCCTGGCTCAGCGCGAGCGCCTCGAAGGCCGGATCGCACGAGCCCGACCACGCGGCGGGCAGCGCTCGCCAGGTGCGAAGGTCGATCGGAGCGTCGGCGATCACGACCAGCGTCTGGGCCGGGACGGTCTGCGCCCTCACGCCGGTCGCGGCGTACCGCGGCGGACCCGACGTCCCGTCCTCCCGCGTCAGCGGCAGCACACCCGGCGCGACGCTGGCGTCCCAGGACCGCGACGCGACCGTCCACGACGCACGCGGCCCGAGCTGCTCGAGGACCGCGCGCAGCGACCCCTGCCCGCTGGCCAAGCGCGGCTCCACGGCGGCGACGACGTCGGTGGCCGACGCCAGCGCCTGCTGCAGCCCCTCGAGGTCCCCCGCGATGGTTCGGGGCGGAGCCCACTGCGCGGGGACGTCCACGACCGGAAGTCCATGCTCGGGCCGCGCGGGTGCCTCGGGCAGCACGACCGGCGCGGCGGCGGCCTGCGTTGGTTCGGGCGTGGGACGACATCCGGCGAGCGATGCCAGCACCACGAGCGAAGACTGGGCGACCCCGAGCGCACGCACGGCCCGAGGCTACCCGCGAACGCGTCCGTGTTCATGTCGAAGGTTGCTGCGCTCGCGCCGCCGAAACCCTGGGAAACCTGGCCCAAAACTCGGGTCCGAGGGCAACGAGGCCCAACGTGTCGCTATACTCAGCGCCATGCGAGCGAAGCGTCTGCCCGTCGTGCTGGCCGCCGTCGTGCTCCCCACCGTCGTGGTGGCGAGCCCGAACGCAGCCTGGGCCGCCGACGGCGACACCCTGCTCGAGTTTCACTTCCAGCCCGTGCCCGGCGCACAGATCGCGATCTGGCTGGAGGACGAGGAGGGCAACTTCGTCCAGGACGTGTTCGTGACCCAGGCGACGGGAACGCTGGGGATCGGCAACCGCCCCGGCCGCTGGGATTTCCTGTCCAGCTGGCGCTTTCCCTACGGGCCGCGGCCCGGCGTCCTGCCCATTTGGGCCCACGCCCGCGAGGTGACCTACCCCAAGCTCGTCTTCCACGACGACAATCCCTCCGACGCCAACTCGCTGGGCTGGCACGAGAACTCCAGCTCACCGGAACCGTACTTCTGCCGGCCGCTGACCTCGCTCGAGCACGAGACGATCTCCACCGATACGCTGACCTGCCCCTCGCCGGCGGTCTTTCAGTCCGACAAGGGCCGCTTCTCGGAGGAGTCCAGCGTGTACCCGCCGCGATCGGACCTCGTCGAGTTCGAGGAGGAGCACGACCACGCCGACGTGCGCACGTTCTCCGAGCTCAACGACCTCGACTCGGTCTCCGGGGCCACGCCGGCCGGATACACGGCCCAGCTGGTCACCGCGCTGATCCCCGCCGATGTCGCGAACGCCGGCCCACTCGTCGCCCGGATCGAGATCCACCTCGAGGACGACCAGAACGGTAAGTGGGCCTACGACCGCGAGGACGACCACTACGTCGACCCGCGCCTGGCCAGCTTCGGCATCCCCTACCTCGGTCAGCCCTCGGTGCTCTACGAGGTGGCCTTCGACCCCGCCAACGCCGGGTTCACCTCGACCGACCACTATGCCGGCTATGGCGATCTCGTCGGGGCCAGCGGCGAGGTCAACGTCCCCGACGATACGATCAGCACCGACGAGGGCAGCGGCGCCGACCGGCTGCAGCTGTTCACGCTCAACGAGCGAACGTTCCGGTTCGGACTGTACAGCCACGGCTCCGAGGAGGGCGGCAGCGGCGACGACCCCGGCTGGGGAAGCTGCGAAGACGCGACGCTGCCTCCGATGCTCGACGTCGAGGTCGAGCCGATCGACTTCGACCGCGTCCGGGTGCACTTCACCGTGCCCGAGGTCGAGGGCACCGACATCAGCACCGTGCGGCTGTACTACCGGCAGGGTGACGCGCCGCTGACCGGCGAGACGCTCAGCAGCGCCATTCAACAGCTGCCCGCACCCGAGGACTGTGGTGAGGAGCTCGGGCCGGGCGTGACCACGTGGTGCGAGCTCGACGAGCTGTTCGGCGCGACCAACTACCAGGTCGGCGTCCGCTACGAAGACCGCTGCGCCAACAGCAGCGACGTCGCGGCGACGGCGATCACCACGCCCCAGCAGGAGTTTGCCGTGGTCGAGGGCTTCTGCTTCGTCGCGACCGCGGCCTACGGAGCGCCGTGGGAGGGCAAAGTGCAGGCCCTTCGGTGGGTCCGGGACCGCTATCTGGAGCGTTCGCCCTTGGGCAAGTCGATGGTCGACTACTACTATTACGCCTCACCTCCGGTCGCCCGGCTGATCGCCCGCTCGGACATCGCCCGCGGCTTGGTCCGGGGGGCCCTGGCGCCGATCGCTGAGATCGCCGAGCTTGCCACCGCGTCGCAGCGAGCCCAGTGGGGCGAGACCCAGCGCGTCCCCGCCCGATAGCGCCACAAGCGCATTTCCGCGCCAAAAAATGCCGACTCGGTGAGACCGCATACAGCCATGGCAATCATGCGCTTGTTGCGCATAGCGGCATCTTGGTATGTTTCGTGACATCGGCGGCAAACAACGACATCTGTCCCCTGGGTAAAATGCCCACCGAACGGCGTTTAGAAGCCTCTACAAATTCTTGACGATTTTGTCGGGCTCCTCGCCGGAAAAGCACGGGGGATCCGAGTCAAAGTAGGTGCAGGGGGGACAAAGAATGCCGACGACGCACCAAGGACTTTTCCACACAGCGACCAAAGCCGCATTTTGCGCAGCTTTGGGGATGTCTGCGGCTGCGGCCGGGGGATGCGACGCGGGTGGAGAGGTCATCGGTCCGCGCGGTGGCACGATCGCCTCCGAGGACGGCCGGTTCAGCCTGGACATCCCCGCGGGTGCGCTGGATACCGAGGTCGAGCTGAGCATCGAGAAGGTCGAATGCGCGTTCGGTGACTCCATCGGCTCCTGCTACGCCGTCGCACCTCTGGGCACCACGTTCCTCTTCCCCATCGAGGTCGCCTACGAACTGGCCGACATGAACGTCACCGACGAGGTCGGCGTCGTCGGCCATGCCGCCGACGGCTGGCGCGTGCTGCCCGATCGGGACGTCGACCTCGAAGACGCGGTGGTCTACGGCTCGGCGATGTACCTCACCGAGTACGGCCTGGCCTCGATCGAGTAGACGGGGGACGCGACGGCTGATGGCCGTTCAGTGCAGTGTCGCCGAGGTCACGCGGGCGCCGGGGCCCACGCGGTCGACCAGTCCCTGCCCGGGAACGCCGGCGTGGGTGTACTGCTCCTCGAGGATTTCGAGCAGCGCCTTGGCGCGGTCCTGGTCTTCGGCGAGGGCGAACGTGGTCGGGCCTGCCCCGCTGATGCTGCAGCACAGCGCACCCGCCTCGCAGCACGCCGCCTTGGCGTCCACGTAGCCGGGGATCAACCGCGCCCGGTGGGGCTCGGCCACGCTGTCGACCACGGCCTCACCCAGCATCTTCATGTCTCCAATGTGCAGGGCATGGACCAGCATGCCCAGGCGAGCGGCTTGGCCAACGCAATCGGCGACCGAGACCGCCTTGGGCAAGACCGCGCGGGCATCCGCGGTCTTCACCTCGCAGCCGGGCGTGTACACGACGACCCACAGGCCTTCGGGGGCCGGCAGCGAGACGAGGCGCAGTGGGTCGAGGGAGGGGATCAAGACGACACCGCCGACGATGGCCGGCGCGACGTTGTCGGGGTGCGGCGTGCCGCAAGCGACCCCCTCGGCGTGCCGTGCCGCCTCGACGAGCGCGTCGTCGGGCAAGCCCAGCTGCAGGGCTGCGTCGGCGGCGACGATCGCTGCGGCCGCACTCGCACCGCTGCTGCCCAGGCCGCTCCCTAGAGGCAGCCCCTTGTCGAGTTCCAGCTCGATCGAGGCCTTGGGCGCGAACCGGTCGAGCATGTGCTGCACCGCGACCGCCGCCGTGTTGAGCTTCGCGTCCTTGGGCAAGCGGCCTCCATCGCCGCGGATGGAGAGGATCGTGACGCCCGGGGCGTCGCCCTTGCGCGCGCGCACGACATCGCCGCGCTCACGCAGGGCGAGGCCCAAGCAGTCGAAACCGGGCCCGAGGTTGGACACGGTCGCCGGCGCGAAGGCCTCGACCCAGGGCCGCACCTCGCTCACGAAGAACACCTAGCGCTTGAGCGCATCATCGATCCAGCCCGAGAGTTCGCCGCCGAAGAGGATGTAGCGCCCGTTCGCACGGCGCCCGTCGACGAACACGGCGGGCGTACCGTCGACGCCGGCATCCTCTCCGTGCTGCTTGTCGGCCTCGACCACCGCCTCCCCCTTGCGAGCGTTGTAGCTCGCCTTGAACTTGGCCATGTCCAGGCCGATCTGGGCGGCGTACGAGAGGATGTCAGCGTCATCGAGCTTGTCCTGGTTGGCGAACACGATGTCGTGCATCTCCCAGAACTTGCCCTGCTCGAGGGCGGCTTCGGTGGCGACGGCCGCCGCCTTGGCGCGAGGGTGCCCCATCAGCGGGAAGTGCTTGAAGATCAAGCGCGCGCGCCCTCGGAACTGGTCGACCGTCTTGCGGATCTTCGGCGCCTCGAGCTTGCAGTGTGGGCACTCGAAGTCGGCGAAGACGACGACAGTGACCGGTGCGTTCTCGCTGCCGTAGATCGGTCGACCCTCGACCGGGATCTCGTGAGGCTGCAGGGCCTTGGAGACCTCTTGAAGTCCGGTCCTCACTTCGCTGGTGGGCGCGCCGGACTGGATGTAGTCCGCGGCGAACTGCGCGGCGATGAGGGAGTCGCGACACGTGGCGTCGTCGCGGAGCGACTTGGCGAGCGAGTGCGGCTTGTCGCACGCGCTGGGCTCGGAGTTGATGATCTGAAAGAAGGTCGACCGCTGCGACTCGGAGAGCTTGGTGAGATCCACGCCCTTGGCCTCCATGATCATCTCGCCCGAGGGGCGAACCTCGGCGGGCGCGTCCTTGGGCGCCCCCGCGTCGGCCTGGGCTGCCTTGCCGCCGTCGGCGGCCGGCGGCGCATCGGGATTCTTCGCCTCGGGAGGCGTGCAGGCTGGGCTGCACGCGGTCATCACCAGAAGGCCTGCACCAAGCGCTAGCTGCGGGAGACGTGTCAAAGCCCGCGGAAGGTAGCGCACCGCAAACCACGGCCGCAAGCGGCCCGGAACGCTTGTACCCCTGTGCAGTCTGGACCCGCGGGATGCGCAGACTCTGCCGCCGCCCCTGCAGTTTTGCAGGGCCATCGTACGTTGACGATTGCCGCCAAGCAGGCAAGGCTCCGCGCGAGAAGGAGGTTGCCCCTTGAAGATCCTTGTGACGGTCAAGCGGATCCCTGACCCCGACGCGAGCCTGAAGTTCGCGGACGGCGCCATCGACAACTCGTCGGCGAAATGGGTCCCCAACGAATTCGATCAGTACGCGGTGGAAACCGCCCTGCGTCTCGCCGAAGACGCGAAAACAAAGAAGCGCCACGCAGAAATCGTCGTGTGCAGCGTCTGCCCTGCGGCGCAGCGTCAGCACATCACGACGTTCCTCGCGATGGGAGCCGACCGTGGTGTGTGCGTCGATGCCGACGACACCGCGCTCGACTCCCAGACGGTCGCCAAGCTCATCGCCGGCGTGTTCAAGAAGGAAGGCGCCGACCTGCTGGTCTGCGGCAAGCTCTCGCAAGACACCGAGAGCAACGAGATCGGTCAGCGCGTCGCGGGCCTGCTCGACCTTCCGGTCGCCTCCTTTGCGGGCGGCGTCACGTGGAAACAAGAGGACAAGGCCATGGTGGTCACCCGGGAAGTCGACGACGGCGTCGAGACCAAGAAGGTCCCCCTGCCCTCGGTCATCACGTGTGATCTCCGGGTCGTGCTCCCGCAGAGCGTCAAGAACGGCGTCACGCCCGACGACCACGCCTACAACGAAGGCCCCCGGCTCGCGTCCCTGCGCGGCATCACGATGGCCAAGCGCAAGAAGGTCGACCAGCTCACGCCCGCGGAGCTCGGCGTCGAGACCGGCAGCGCCGTCAACAACAGCGCCGTCAATCCACCCCCGGCACGCGCCGCGGGCCAGATCGTCGAGAGCGTCGAACAACTGGTCGAGAAACTGGCCACGGAGGCGAAAGTTCTATGAGCAAGGTACTCGTCGTCGTCGAAACGGACGGCACTTCGATCAAGAGCGCGAGCCTTCCGGGCATCACGGCCGGAGCCCAGCTCGCAGGGCACAGCGGCGGTGAGCTTCACCTGCTCGTCGTCGGTGCAGGCGTGGCGGATGCCGCCAACGCAATCGGTGCGGCAGGCTACGGCGCTGCGGCCGTGCACGTGGCGGAACACGCCGAGCTGGCGCCCTTCACCGCCGAGGCGTGGACCGACGCGGTCGTGGCCGCCAGCCGGGCACTGGGCGCTACCGCGCTCGGTGGCACCGCCACCTCGACGCTGCGGGACGTGATCCCCCGGGCGGCCGCAATCCTCGACGCGCCCCTGGCGTCCGAGGTCACCGCGGTCACCGGCGACAACACGTTCCGGCGCGAACTCTCCGCCGGTCGCGCGCTGGCCGACTTCGCGGTCACCGGCAGCATCATCTGCTTCACCGCGCGCGCGAGCGACTTCCCACCGGCCGAGGCTGGGGCCAATGCTCCGGTCTCCGCACTCGAGGCGGGGTCGCCCACCAAGCGGGGCGCCGAAGTGGTGAGCCTCGAGCAGACCAAGAGCGCTCGCCCGGCGCTCACCGAAGCGAAGGTCGTCGTCGCCGGCGGCCGCGGCATGGGCTCGGGCGAGAACTTCTCGCAGCTCGAGACGCTGACCGACCTGCTCGGTGGTGCGCTGGGGGCCAGCCGGGCCGCCACGGACGCGGGCATGGTGCCCGCCGACTTGCAGGTGGGACAGACCGGCAAGGTCGTCGCCCCCAACCTGTACTTCGCCGTCGCGATCTCGGGCGCGATTCAGCACCTCGCGGGCATGAAGGGATCCAAGACGATCGTCGCGATCAACAAGGACCCCGAGGCGCCCATCTTCCAGGTCGCCGACTACGGCCTGGTCGCCAAGTGGGAGGATACGCTCCCGCAGCTCATCGAGGCCGTGAAGGCCAAGCGGGGCTGAGCGGCCCCCAGACCCCGACGAAGCGCCCGCGCCCCTCAACCGGCTCGGGCGCTTTTTTCGTTGGTACTCTGCGGCCGTGGAGGCGAAGCCCAGGCGGGGGGCATCGGACTATGCGGTCCGGGCGCTGGCCGTGGTCCTGGGGGCAGCGGCCGTCCACGGCCTGCTCGCATCCATCCTCTTGAGACTCTTGGTCGGAGACGCAGAGCGGGCCGGCCAGGCGGCAAGTGTCGCGCTGTGCGTGCTGCTCACCGCGTTGGCCCAGCTCGCGTTCTTGTACGTCCGCTCGCAGTACGCCAGCCCCGACCACGTGGCCCGCTCGCTGCCATGGGTATCGTGGACGACGCCGCCGCTGGCTTCGATCGCGCTGGGGTCGGTCACGGTCGCCGTCCCCGACGGCCCACCCCTCCCCTCGCTCACCCTCGCGATCGCGCCGGTGTTCGCGGCGTGCGTCTCGGTGGGTCTGGTCGTCGGCGTGGTGCTCGACCGACTGCTGCGGGTCCTCGCCGCCGCCTACCCCGATGACGCGGCGGAGCCCACCTTGCTGGCCCCGACGCCGCCCACCCTCGCCAACAGCTACGTCCGGATCATGCTGGCGTGCGCGCTGGCGTCCGGCGTGGTCGCTGCGGTGGCGGTGCTGCTGCCCCAGTTGCCCCGCGCGCCGAACCTCGAGGTCGTGTGGTGGGTGCTGGGCGTGGCCCTCCTGATGGCGTGGGCGCCGCTGGCTGCGGCGACACTGGGCATGAGTCCTGGCGAGGACATCCGCTCCCTGGCCCGGCGCCTCGACGGGTACGACGACAACGCTGCCGAAGCGACGCGACGCCCGGTCGTGGTCACCCGCGGGGACGAGGTGGGGGCGCTCCTGTCGACGCTCGAGAGCCTCCGCGTCAAGCTCCGAGACGAGCTGCTGACCTATCAGAGCGCCCTGCAGCGCACGCGCGACGCAGACGCGCGCAAGGCCGGTTTCCTCAGCGCCGTCAGCCACGAGCTTCGCACGCCGCTCAACGCCGTCGGCGGCTTCGCGCAGCTGCTCCTCGAAGGCCAAGGAGGGAGCCTGAGCGAGGCCCAGACCGAGGACGTCGAGCTGATTCGAGACGGCGGTCGGCAGCTCCTGGAGCTGATCAACGACATCCTGGACATGTCGATGATCGAGTCGGGCGAGCTTCGGCTCTCCTTCGCCAGCACGGACGTCGCGGAGATCGTCCGGCAGGTGGTCAAGATCCATCAGCCCCTCGTCCACGAGGACCGCGTGCAGCTGCACGCCGAGATCGGCCCGAACCTGCCGCCGGTCGTCTGCGACCCGCGGCGGCTGCGGCAGATCCTGACCAACTTGGTGAGCAACGCGATCAAGTTCACCGAGCGCGGGTCGATCACGCTGCGCGTCGCCCATGACGCGAGGCGCGAAGCGGTCGTCGTTCGATGCATCGACACGGGCGTCGGTATCGCCGCGGACGACCTCGTGTCCATCTTCGACGAGTATCGGCAGGTGGGATCGGTCAAGCGTCGATCCAAGGGGACCGGGCTGGGATTGGCCATCGCGCGCCGTATCGCGGGCTACCACGGGGGGACGCTGCACGCGGGTTCGACCCTCGGAGAGGGCTCGGTCTTCACCCTGCGCCTGCCTCTGGAGCCCCCCGAGCGTCGGGACACGATCGACATCACCGAAGAGGATGCGCGCGCGCGGACACACCAGCGCATGTCGCCCGATACCGTCCTGGCCGGAGGTGACGGACCGTGATCGACAACGGCCGGCTGCGTGTCGAGCTGCGCCTGCTCGCCGCCGTGGGGATCGCCTGGACGATCTCGGCCGCGCAGGCCCTGCTGTGGGTGCGCATCGTGTTGGACCCCCAGGAGTTCAGCGGGCTGCCGTGGCTCATGTTGGCCCTGCCCCACGTGGTGGCCCTGGCCGTCACCGCGCTCTCGCTGTACGCCGAGAGTCCGCCGGAGCGCTGGAGCACGCCCCGCTCGGCCAGCCCGGCCTTGTGGATCGCGCTGGGCGTGCTGACGCTGCCGTTTGCCCCGCTCTTCGTCGCCCGGGATCGACGCGCGCGGCGCGAGGCCCCTCCATCGGAAGAGGCCGCCGAGCGGGCCTTCGCTCGCCTGCTCCGCCTGCCCCGCGTCCTGGGTCTACGCTTTTGGTCCTGGTCGGCGGGGGCGCTGGCCATCGACGCGGTGGTCTTGGGCCAGGCGTCGTCCTGGGGAACGCTCGTGCTGGGCTTGTTCGCGCTGTGGCTGTGCACCCTGACGCCGCTGGCCGTCGTGGTGACGGGCGCGTCGAGAGCCGTGGTGCGGCCCCAGATCCTCACGGCCCCGCACCGCCTGAGAACCTTCCCCGACCGGGCCGTGCTGCGACAGCGCCTGACGACCCAGGCAGCCGTCGTCTCGACCGCGCTGGTGCTGGCCCCCCTGTGCGCAGCTGCGCTCCTGCACCTGCGCACGTTCGACGACGTCACAGGTCCCTGGGCAGCCCTGGCGTTCTCGGGGTTCGTCTTCGCCGCCGGCGGGCTCGCCTCGGGGGTATTCGTCGCCCGGTCCGTCCACCGCGACGTCGTCCGCGTCACCGCCCGCACCGCGGCCGTCGTGCGCGGTGCCTCGATCCCCAAGGCGTCGGAGGGCAGCTACGCGACCGCTGAAGCGCGCGCGCTCGTGGCCGCGATCGACCGCATGGTGCACCGCATCAGCGAATCCAACGTCGCGCACTACGTGGCGATCGAGAAGGCCAAGGAGGCCGACCGCCTCAAGAGCCAGTTCCTCGCCAACATGAGCCACGACCTGCGCTCGCCCCTCAACGCGATCCTCGGGTTCTCGGAGCTGCTGCTGTCGGGGATCGACGGCGAGCTGACGGAGGGACAACGGGAGATGCTCGCGGTGATCCTCAGCAGCGGACGCGACCTGCTCCGGGAGATCGACGACATCCTCGACACGGCCAAGATCGACGCGGGCCGGCTCGAACTCAACCCCGAGCCGACACCTGTGGCGAACGTGGTCACCCGCGCCATCGCGGCGGCGAAGAAGCGGACCCCCTCGCTGCCCACCTTCTCGGTCAAGGTCGCCCCCGGGCTCCCCTCGGTGCTCTGCGACACGCAGCGCACGGTGCAGGCGATCGCCAACGTCCTGCTCTTCGCCCACGAAGGCACCGACAGCCCCGAGGTCGGCATCGACGTGAAGCTCGGAAGCACCGAGCGGGGCGCGGTCGTCTTCGTCGACGTCACCGTCCAGCATCACCCCGCCTCCAGCGACGACCTCGCGCGCGCCCGAGCGGGGTTCTTCCGCATTCCTGGGCACCGAGGCCTCGGTCTCGGGCTGCCGATCGCCGCCAGCGTCCTCGAACAGCAAGGCGGCGCGCTGGACATCGAGGAGCTCGAGTCCGCGATGGTCTTCTCCCTCGAGCTGCCCGCGGCGGTGCGTTCGACCCGGCGATCCCGCACGATCCCGGCGATGCCCCGACGTCGGCCCTGAGCGTGGGGTACGTTTGGGGGCCGTGCTGACGCTGCTGCCCGAAGACATCGCCGACTACGTCGAAGCCCACGCGCCCGACGAACCAACGCTGCTCTGCGAGCTCAGGGAGGCGACGTACGCCGCGCTGGACGACCCACAGATGCAGGTGGGCAGGGTCGAGGGCGCCCTGCTCAAGATGCTCGCGCAGCTGACGGCTGCCCGCCGCGTGGTGGAGCTCGGCACGTTCAGTGGCTACTCGACGCTCAGCCTCGCCGCCGGCACCGCACAGGGTGGTCGGGTGATCACCTGCGACATCGATCCGATCTCCACCGCGCTCGCCGAGACGTTCTGGGCCCGCAGCCCCCACGGGCACAAGATCGAGCTGCGTCTGGGGCCCGCGATCGAGACCCTCCACGCGCTCGCGGACGAGGGCGAGCCGTTCGACCTGGCGTTCATCGACGCCGACAAGACCTCGTACGAAGACTACTGGGAGGCCTTGGTGCCCATGATGCGCCCCGGAGGCCTCATCGTCGCCGACAACACCTTGTGGAGCGGAAAGGTCCTACACCCCCGCGATCCTTCGGACCACGCCTTGGTCGCGTTCAACGCCCGCGTCCGCGCGGATGCTCGGGTCGAGCAAGTCCTGCTGTCGGTGCGCGATGGCATCATGCTGGCGCGCAAGCGCGACGACGCGGACCAAACCTGAGTCACTTCGGCCTCGTCGGTGACGTACACTCGAACGACGTGTCCGCTCCGGCTGCGAACTCTCCCCGCCCCGCTTCGGCCGCCATGCAGACGGCGGCCGCAATCCGGGAAGCCGTTGCCACGGCGATCGTCGGCAAGGACGAGATCATCGAACTCGCGCTGGTCGCGTTGCTGTCGGGCGGCCACCTGCTGCTCGAAGACATGCCCGGGGTCGGCAAGAGCACCCTCGCGCGGGCCCTGGCGGGCGCGGTCGGGGGCGCGTTTCGACGCATCCAGTTCACCGCGGACCTGCTCCCGGCCGACGTCTTGGGCGTCAACGTGTGGCGGCCCCAGCGTGAGGTCTTCGAGTTCAGAGATGGCCCGCTGTTCGCGAACTTCGTGCTCGCAGACGAAGTCAATCGGGCCCCGCCTCGCACCCAGAGCGCGCTCCTCGAGGCGATGGGCGAGCGCCAGATCTCGGTCGATGGCGTGAGCCGGGCCCTGCCCGATCCGTTCATGGTGATCGCGACGCAGAACCCACTGGAACACTACGGCACCTATCCGCTCCCGGAGTCGCAGCGCGACCGCTTCGTCTTGCGGCTCTCGATGGGCTACGCCGCGCCCGAGATCGAGGCGGCGTTGCTCACCGGCGACGGCAAGACCCGTCCAATCGACGCCGTCGTCGGCCCCGAAGACGTTCGCTCCGCTCAGGTGGCGGCGTCGAAGATCTTCTTGCACGCCGACCTCGCCACCTACGCCCAGGCGGTGGTCCAGGCGACCCGCGAGCACCCGCGTGCCCGGCTGGGCGTCAGCACCCGCGGCGCGCTCGCATGGGTCGCGGCGTCGCGGGCCCGGGCGCTGCTGGCCGGGCGTGACCAGGTCAGCCTCGACGACCTGCAGGACCTCGCCGTCCCCGCGCTCGCGCACCGCGTGCTCCCCAACCTCGCCTCGGACGACGCCAGCGCTTCGTCCGAAGAAGTGGTCCGCGAGATCATCGCGAGCGTCCCGGTTCCCACCTGAGTCGCCCAGGCGAGCACCCGACGATGGCCGAGGCGACCGCAGTTCCCGTGACCCGACGCCGCCGCATCCTGCGGCGACTGCTCACGGCCCGCGGACGACGGCTCGAGATCACCAAGTCGGGCTGGCTCTTCATCGGGCTCACCCTCGCCGTGGGCTTCGCGGCGATCAACTCCGGCTCGAACCTGCTGCACGCCATCTTCGGCGCCCAGATGGCGCTCATCATCGGCAGCGGCATGCTGTCGGAGCGGGCGGTGTTTCGCGCCAACGCGCGGCGCGTCCTCGCCGAGGCCGTGCACGCCCAGACGCCGGCGCCGCTTCGGATCGAGCTGAGCAACGGCAGCGCGTCCGGCGAGCTGCTCTCGGTCAGCGTCGAAGACGACGACGGCGAGCAGCCCGGCGCGTGTGGACCCGTGTTCGCGGTGCGACTGGGCCCCAAGCAGACCCAGACGCTCCACACCACCGTGACCATGCCGCGTCGTGGCCGCCACCGGTTGCCGCGCGCGGTGGTGGCCACCCGCTTCCCCTTCGGGCTGTTCGTCAAACGTCGGGACCTGCCCGCGCCCCCTGAGATCACGGTGTACCCCAGGCTGCAGCCGGTCCGCGTGGAGTTGAGCAACCGCCACCGACCCGGCGCCGGCGAGGCCTCCGGACGCATCGCGCGGGTCGGCGAGTTCTTCGGCATGCGCGAGTATCGACAGGGCGATGATCCGCGCCGCATCGACTGGCGCACCGTCGCCCGGGGACAGCGCCCCTCGGTGCGCGACTACGAAGCCCTCGGCGACACCGAGCACGTGCTCGACCTGTCCTCCGGCGTCACCGGCGATCCCCGGTTCGAAGCCGAGGTCTCCCGGGTCGCCTCCGAGGCGGTCGCCATGCTGCAAGAGCCCGGGATCGCGGTCGGCTTGAGGTACGCCGGGCAGATCCTGCTCGAGCCCGCCTCGGGCGCCCACGCCCGCGCCGCGCTGCTCGAAGCGCTGGCGCTGGTCGGCGACACCAAGGGGCGTGCCCGGTGACCCTGCGACAGCTCCGTGACCGTCTCAGCGCGCTGCAGGCCCTGCTGGCAGCCATCGCAGTGATCGCCGGCGACGGGATGATCTGGACGAGCTTCGCGCTCGCGCTCGCCCTGAGCGCATGGGCCTTTGGTCGTCCCCTGCCCGAGACGCCGAGCAAACGGTCCAGCCGAGCGTGGACGGTGGGCGTAGTGCTCGCTCTGGCCGCGACGATGCTTCGCGTGGTCCTGGTCGGGGACGTGCTCGACGCAGGGGTCGACTTCCTCCTGCTGCTGATCGTGCAGCGACTCTTCAACCGGCAACGGGCCCGCGAGCACCTGCAGCTGCTGATGCTCGGCACGCTGCTGATGGTGGTCGGCGCGGTCGTCAACACCGGCCTGACCTACCCGCTGCTGTTCGCGGCCTACACCGTCGTGGCCGTCATGACCCTGGTGGTCAACCACCTGATGGCCGAGGGTGAGCGGCTCGGGACGCGGGTGATGGCCGAGATGGCTCGGGCCGCCATGCGCTCACGCGCGATGCTCTGGCGCGCCGCGGTCGGCGTCGCCGCGTTGGCCGGCGTCGGGGCCCTGGCCGTGTTCCTGCTGTTTCCCCGCTGGGGCGCAGGTGTGTTCCTCCGAGGGGCGTTCGCGCGGGACACCCGCAGCGGGTTCTCCGGAGAGGTCCGGCTCGGCGACTTCGGCCGGATCAAGTCCGACACCACGGTCGCGGCGCGACTGCGTCCCAAGGGCGACATGCCCCGCGTGGAGCGCCTGACGTGGCACCTGCGTGGCGGTGCCTTCGACGTCTACGACAGCGGGCGATGGTCCAACGACAACGCGGCCGCCGAGCGCGTCGGGTTGCGCGGCGTGGGCGAGTACAAGGCCCTGGCCCCCGAGGGCACCCCCCTGCTCGTGCCCAAGCGCGGCGACGGTCCGGGACGGCTCAGCCTCCGCTACGAAGCCCGGCCCAGGCCGGCGTTGCTAAACGCGCAGCAGATCAACGTCGATGTGATCCTCGAGGACATCGGCGTCGACGCAATGTTCGTCGCGAGTGCCCCGATCGCGGTCAAGCTCGACCCACGCGGGGCGCTGGAGCAGCGCGACCTCAAGGTCCGTCCCGGGCTTCACCGTGAGTTCCGCATCGACAAGCCGCCCGGGCCCGTCCAGTACGAGTTCGTCGCGCTCATCGGCGAGCCCGACGAGGACCTGTTGCGTACGCTCGGCGATCCACCGGTCGACGAGGCCTTCGCGGGCTACCTGCGGAAGACCGAGGGTCTCTCCGATGAGGTCGGGTCGCTCGCGCGACGGCTGACGGCGAACACGACTACCCGCTACGACAAGGTCGCGGCCTTGATGGCCCACCTGGAGGACTTCGCCTACACCACCAACCTCGAGGCATCGCAGCGCGTTCGCGAGGGCGCCGATCCGCTGGAGGGGTTCCTCTTCGATACGCAGGCGGGACACTGCGAGTACTTCGCCACCGCCCTTGCCGTGCTCGGGCGTGAGGTCGGCGTGCCCACCAGGATCGTCAACGGCTACTACGGCGCCCACTACAACACGCTGGGCGACTTCTACGCGGTTCGCCAAGCCGACGCGCACTCTTGGGTCGAGGTCTGGTTCGGACCCGACGCCGGCTGGATCACCTTCGACCCCACACCCCCGGGGGGCAGGACCGCCGGTGACGATGCGCCGCTGTTTCCCGCGGTCAACGAGGCCGTCGACGCGCTGCGCAACGCCTACCTCGAGTACGTCATCGACTACAACCTCGGCAAGCAGCTGGCCTTGCTCGAGGGGTTGGGGATGCGCAACAGCGGTGGCTCGCACCCGCGCATGGACTGGCGCGGCGTCGCCGGCTGGCTCGCCGGCGCAGGTGCCCTCGTCGGCGCGGCGCTGTGGTGGAGACGCCGGCGCCGGCCTCGACTTCCCGAAGCGCAGCGGATCTACGCGAACGTCCTGCGCGCCCTGGCCCGACAGGGACTGCATCGCACGCCCACCGAGAGCCCCTCGCGCTTCGCCGATCGGCTCGCGCCCTCGTTCGAGGATGCCTCTGCCCTGCTCCGCTTTGCCGAGCGCTACGAAGCGATCCGCTTCGGGCGATCCAGCGCGACCGGGCTGGGCGCGCTGCGCGAGGCGGCCGCCGAGGTGGTGCGCCTCACCCCCCGACGCGTGCCGCCCACGCGGTAGGGTCCCCGGCCGCAGGCGACGCCCCGATCACCGCGATGCGCGGCGGCGGAGCGCGTCGGCTTCGAGCACCGACCCCTCCGTCCCCGGGTCGAGCGCGGCGTCGATGAGACCCCGCGCCAGCGTCGCAGCGTCCATCGACTGATACCGGTCTCGCAGCGAACGCGCACCGAACCACCCCGCGACGCCGAGCACGGCATCGGCCACGACCGCGCCGACGCGTTCGCCGGGGCGGGACTCGCTTCGGTCCGAGCCGGTGATGAAGCTGGGCCGTGCGATCGTCCACGGCTGGGCGCTGGACCGCAGGGCAGCTTCCATCTTCGCCCGGGCGGACAGGTAGGGATTGGACGTGTCTGGGGTGACGCCCAGCGAGGACAGGTAGACCACGCGAGCCTCGGGCGCCGAGCGCTCGCACGCGTCGAGCATCAGCTTGGAGAGCCCGTAGTCGACCGCGTCGTAGGCCTGCGCCGCGTCCATGCCCTCCGCGGCGGCCCGGCGTCGCGTGGTCCCCAGCAGGGAGAACACCAGCGTCGGTCCGACCGCAGCGAGGGTCTCGGCCATCGGGCCCAGCACCCAGGTCGTGGTGTCGACCCGCGCCCCGTGCTGCTCGAACTGCGCGGTGGCCTCGGACAGCGAGGACGACCCCGGCCGCACGTGCGCCACCGTCTCGATGCCGCGCTCCCGCAGTGCTGCAACCACCGCCCGCCCGGTGTATCCCGTCGCGCCGACCACGAATGCCACGTCGTTCACGGGCCCAACCTACCACTGCTACCCTTCGGGCCGTGACCGCGACCGTCACCCATGCAGCACCGCTGATCGACCGCTACGACGCGTTCTTGCTCGACGCCTACGGCGTGCTCGTCGACGGCTCCGGTCCGCTGCCCCATGCCGCAGCGTTCGTGACGGCGCTGGCCCGAGCGGACAAGACGCGGCTGCTGGTGAGCAACGACGCCTCCCGCACGCCCCAGCAGGTGGTCGCGCGCCTGCAGCGATTCGGCTTCGATCTGCGGGAGGACGAAATCCTCACCAGCGGCATGATGGTCGGACCGTGGGTCGAGGCGCGGGGACTGGAGGGCGCCGAGGCGATCGTGCTGGGGCCCGAGGGATCCCAGGACCTCGCCCGCGAGGCCGGACTGGTCGCGGTGGCGCCGGGCGACCTCCGGGCCCGCGTTGTCCTCGTCTGCGACGAAGCCGGCTACGACTTCGTGCCGACCATCGAAGCCACGCTGACCACGTTGATCGCCCGTCATCACGCCGGCGAGTCCACGGCGCTGTGTCTGCCCAACCCCGACGTGCTCTACCCCAAGGCCGGGGGCGCCGTCGGCATCACCGCGGGCGCCGCCGCGTGCATCCTCGAGCGCGGGCTCGCGGCTCGGTTCCCACAGACCGCCCCGTCCTTCGAGCGGCTCGGAAAGCCGCACGCACCGATCTTCGACGCCGCCAAGCGCCGCGTGCACGGTCGCCCGCTGATGATCGGCGACCAGCTGGAGACCGACGTCGCCGGCGCGCGTCAGGCCGGGATCGACGTGGCGCTGACGGAGACCGGCGTGGGGCGTCGACCCGATGCGGGCGCTGCGCTGCAGCCGACGTGGATCCTCGAATCGTTGGCGCTCGATTGAGGTCTAGCAGAGGTTCGAGCGCACGCGTCCGGCGACGGTCGCGATGCGGCGGATCTCCGCGCGCGAGAAGCCATCGAACGCCGCGTCGAGCATCGTGTTCGACACCGCGATGAAGCTCGGCAGGGTGCGGTAGGCCTTGTGGGTGGGTCGGACCAGCATCGCACGGGCGTCGGCGGGGTCGGGCTCTCGCGCGATCCAGCCGTGCTGCTCGAGGGCCTTGATGAACCGCCCCACCGTCACCTGCGAGAGCTCCATGCGCTCGGCGAGCGTGCGGGCTTGGAGCGGCTGCTTGGCCGCGAAGAGGATCATCAGCGCGTTGGACTGGGCGGGCGTGATGTCGTCCAGACCGTGCGTCTCGAAGAGCGCCGCGACCCGCTTCTCCAGCATCCGCCCAATCCCCACGAAGGTCAGGTACGCCTCGGCCTGCACGCGCCGCAGGTCCAGCGTCGTCGGGTCGACGCCTGCCTCGCCGGCGTCGGTGGCTGCAGCGACGCCGACGGTGGGCTGCGAAGGTGCACGGCGGGAGCTGGAGGTCATTGCACCGATATACTAAGCATGCTTAGTATATCCGCGCCAGCACGCGACGCGAGCCGGCAGGAGAACACCCGTGCCCGACGCCTATCTGTACGACGCCGTCCGCACCCCCCGAGGGCGCGGCAAGGAGAGCGGAAGCCTCTACACCACGCGCCCCCTGGAGCTGCTCGCGCAGACGCTGCGGGCTCTGAGCGACCGCAACGACCTCGACACCGCCCAGGTCGACGACGTCGTGATCGGGTGCGTGACCCAGACCGGCGATCAAGGCGCCTGCATCGCTCGCTTTGCTGCCCTGCAGGCGGGGTGGCACCTGGACACCCCCGGCGTCACCCTCAACCGCTTCTGTGGCTCGGGCTTGCAGGCGGTCAACGACGCCGCGGCGATGGTCGCCTCGGGCTTCTACGACTGCGTCGTCGCCGGCGGCGTCGAGAGCATGTCGCGCGTCAAGATGGGCAGCGACGGCGGCGCCATCTTCGACCCGGCGACGCTGTGGGACGTGGGCTCGGTGCCGCAGGGCATCAGCGCCGACCTGCTCGCGACGCTGTGGGGCCTGTCTCGGGCGGACTGCGACGCCTTCGCGGTGCGCAGCCAGCAGCGCTGCGCGGACGCGGTGGCCAACGGGCGGTTCGACCGGAGCCTGGTGCCGGTGCGCGACAGCCTGGGGCTGCCCGTGCTCGAGGCCGACGAGCACCCCCGGCCCGGCACGACCATGGACACGCTGGCCGACCTCTCGCCGTCCTTTGAGATGATGGGCCGACAGTTCGGACTCGATGCCCTGACCAAGGAGCGCTATCCGCAAGTCGAGCGGATCGACCACGTCCACCACGCGGGCAACAGCTCGGGCATCGTCGACGGGGCGGCCGCCGTCCTCGTCGCCAGCGCGCAGAAGGGCCGGGCACTCGGACTCCAACCTCGCGCCAAGATTCGCAGCGTCGCCGTGGTGGGGACCGAC
The DNA here is from genome assembly GCA_963761755.1 of uncultured bacterium. Lineage (GTDB taxonomy): Bacteria > Myxococcota_A > Polyangia > Nannocystales > Nannocystaceae > CAJXVA01. The sequence continues at coordinate 756,503 of CAVXIC010000006.1, read as the reverse complement.
CCCATCCTCATGCTGGCCGGACCGATGCCGGCGAGCCGCAAGGCCCTGGCCAAGGCCGGCATGCAGGCCTCCGACGTCGATCTGTGGGAGGTCAACGAGGCCTTCGCCGCGGTCCCGCTGGCGTTCATGCACGACCTCGACATCGACCCCGCGCGCGTCAACATCGGCGGAGGTGCCATTGCCCTGGGTCACCCGCTGGGCGCGACGGGGGCGATGCTGCTGGGCACGCTGCTCGACGCCCTCGAAGATCAGGACAAACAAACCGGGGGCGTGACCTTGTGCATCGGCGGCGGCATGGGGATCGCCACCATCATCGAGCGCGTCTGAACGGGCCTGGGAGCTTCATCATGACCACCACCGACACCACTGCGTTCGCCCTGGACTTCGACGAGGGCAACATCGCCACGCTCACCTTGGCCATGCCCAAGGTCAACCGCATCGACCCGAGCTTCCGCTTGGGCCTGGGGCACGCGCTCGATCAGCTCGAAGCGCGCGAGGGACTCGCGGGCCTCATCATCGCCACCGCACATCGAGACTGGTGCGTCGGCGCCGACATCGACAGCCTGTTCGCGCAGCGGGACGCAGCGCGTCTGCTCGCCGAGGTGAACGACCTCGGCCGGCTCTACCGCCGGCTGGAGACCCTCGGCGTACCGGTCGTGGCCGCCCTGACCGGCTCGGCGCTCGGCGGGGGCTTCGAGCTGGCGCTGTCGTGTCACCACCGCATCGCGCTGGACGAGGCGCGCATCCAGGTGGGACTGCCCGAGGTCACCCTCGGCGTCCTGCCCGGCGCTGGAGGCACCCAGCGGCTGCCTCGCCTCGTCGGCATTCAGGCCGCGCTCGACGTCATCCTGCAGGGCAAGGTCTTGCGCGCCCCAAAGGCCAAGGCCGCCGGGTTGATCGACGCGCTCGCGACCGACCCCCAGGGGCTGCTCGAGGCCGCCCGGGCATTCATCGCCGCCAACCCCGGCGCCAAACAGCCCTGGGATCGAAAGGCCCGCATGCCGGGGCCTCGCCCCGGATCCGGCGATGCCCGCTCCATGTTCCTGGCCGCCGCCGGCATGCTCGAGAAGAAGACCGCGGGGGTCTACGCAGCACCGCGCGCCGCGCTGGCGGCCGTTCAGGAAGGGCTGTCCGTCACCTTCGACCGCGCGCTGGAGATCGAAGCCCGCGCGTTCGTGAAGCTGGCCGTCTCGGACCAGGCCAAGGACATGATGCGCACGCTGTGGTTCCACCGCAACGCGGCCAAGAAACACGAAGGCCTGCCGCGCACCGAGTCCGAGCGCGTCTCCAAGGTCGGCATCCTCGGCGCGGGCATGATGGGCGCCGGGTTGGCGTTCGTGTGCGCCAAGGCTGGCTATGACGTCGTCCTGCGCGACATCGACTCTGGAACCCTCGAAGCCGCGAAGGCCCACTGCAGCGCTCGAGCGGCCGCGCTTCGACATCTGTCCGACGAGGCGCGCGGCCAGCTCTTGGGCCGCATCACCGCGACGCTCGAGCTCGAACCGCTGCGTGGGTCGGAGCTGATCATCGAGGCCGTGTTCGAGGACCTCGACCTCAAGCACCGGGTCACCAAGGAGGCCGAACCACTGCTCGCCGAGGGCGGCGTGTGGGCCAGCAACACCAGCGCGTTGCCCATTGGAGACCTCGCCGAGGTCAGCGCGAACGCCAAGGCGTTCATCGGCCTGCACTTCTTCTCACCGGTCGAGAAGATGGAGTTGCTGGAGATCATCGTCGGGCCCCACACCTCCGAGGGCACGATCGCTCGCGCCCTCGCGTTCTCCAAGCGCATCGGCAAGCTGCCGATCGTCGTGAACGACGGCTACGGCTTCTACACCACCCGCGTCTTCTCCGCCTACATCCTCGAGGGCGCGCAGCTCGTCGCCGAGGGGCACGACCCGGTGCTCATCGAGTGGGCGGCGCGCAGCGGCGGCATGGCCGTGCCGCCGCTTCAAGTCTTCGACGAGGTCACCTTGTCGCTGGGGGTCAAGGCGGTCACCATGGGCCGCAAGTACGGCCGACCGCTCGACACGCCCGGGGTGGCGCTCGTCGAGGCCCTCGTCGCCGCAGGCCGCACCGGCAAAGCCGCCGGCGCAGGCTTCTACGACTACCGCGACGGTCGACGCGGCGGACTGTGGACGGGGCTGGAAGCGCACGCCGCCCCGACGCCCGAGGAGAGCACCGTCGCGCTGCTGCGCGCTCGCCTGCTTGGCATTGCGGCCCTCGAGGCCGCGCGCGCCGTCGCCGAGGGCATCATCGAGCGCCGCCGCGACGCGGAGGTCGGCGGCGTGTTCGGGATCGGCTTCGCGCCGAACACGGGCGGACCCCTGTCGTACATCGACCGCATGGGCGCCCAGGCCTTCGTCGAGCAGATGGACGGTTTCGCCGCGCGATACGGGGAGCGGTATGAGGTACCGCGGGAGCTGCGGGTGATGGCCAACAGCGGCGCGACCTTCTTCGAGCCGGTGTGAGGGCATCCCGCGTCCGTTGCCCCTGGTCAGCGAGGCGTCCAGGCTCTACAACTCCCCGGTGTACCCGCCCCAGTCGATTCGAGCCGTCGTGTTCGCCGGCGGCGGGTGCCGCTGCTTCTGGCAGGGCGGATTCTGGGAGGAAGCCGGTCACCTCTTCACGCCCGAGGTCGTCGCCGCGGTCAGTGCCGGAGCCGCGTTCGCGTGCGCGGCGTTTGGCGGTCGCACCCGCTTCGTCCTCGAAGAGTTCAAGCGGCGAACGGCGGCCAACCCGAGCAACCTTCACCTGCGCAACGTCGGCCGGGGCGCCCCCGTGTTCCCGCACCACGAGATGTACCGGGGGACGATCGAGACGATGACCGACGCGGCCATGCTCGCGACGCTGAAGGTCGGCCCGGAGATCCACGTCCTGCTCGCCCACGCGCCGCGCGGCTGGCACCCTGCCCTGGCCGCCGCGATCGGCCTGGTCTCCTATCGGCTCGAGCGCAAGGTCGCCCGCCGGGTTCGGGCACGCTGGCCTCAACGCATGGGCTATCGCGCCGCCGTCCTGCGTGCCGACACCTGCGTCAGCGCGCAGGAGCTCGCGGACGTGATCCTCCAGTCCTCGTGCATCCCGCCGCTGATGCCGCTGATGCGCCGCGGTGGACACAGCGTGCTCGATGGCGCGTTGGTCGATGGTGTCCCGGTAGAACAGGTCGCGAGCCGGGGGCCGACGCTGGTGCTCCTGACCCACCACGCAGATCGTCTGCCCGCCTACGACGGCGTCGTGGCCGTCCGTCCCAGCGCCCCGGTCCCGATCGCGCTGTGGGACTACGCGAGTCCGCGGCGCGTCCAGGACACCTTCGATCTCGGGCGGCGAGACGGGGAAGCCTTCGTGCACGCGGTGCAGGGCGGGCACCCCTGCGTCACCGGCTGAGGCGGCACCCCGGTGGCAGGGCCAGCCCCGCGCGCCCCGCCAGGGCGTCGGCTTCCGCATCTCGTCCCAGCTGGCACAACGCCACCAGCATGGATTTCTCGCGCTCGTGCTTGAGCGGACTGTTCGGCTCGGACAGGGCATGCGCCCGCAGCAGCGCCAGCGCGTTCTCGGCCTGCCCCGCGCGCAGTCGCATACGGGCCCGGTGCAGCGGACCCAGCTCGGCGACAGCCTCGCCGTCCGGCGCTCGTTCGGAGGCGTCTGGCGCCTCAGGTGAGGGCTCTGGCGGCGCCGAGGAGGAACCCCGCGGGGCGTTGGACACAGCTGCGGCCACCCCAACCGACCCGCCCGCGTCGACAGCCACTGGCTTGGCCTTTGGACCGGTGGGAGGATCGGCGGGCGGGTCGGCCTGGGCGTCCTCGAGCGCGACCGGCGATGCCGCGTTCGGCCTGGCCGGGGCCTGCGTCCCGGTGGCGCCCGAGAGCACGAGCACGATCGCCGCGGTCGCGACCGCACCGCCCACCCAGGGCGCAAACATCGACACCGCCGCCGCCGCGCCGCCCGAGAGCCCGGGGATCTGCGCCATCAGGGCCACCCACGCCCGGCGCCGCATGCCGCCTGGAGGTTGCGCCGTCGAGGCCAGCGCCAGCCGGCGGACCGCGGCGTCGTTGCGCGCGCGCGCGCGGACCCGCTCCGCGCTCGCTTCGATCTCCACCTTCGCGGCCCGCAGACGCGAGTAGATCGTCCGCGTCTTCACTCCCGTGATCGCAGAGATCTGGGGCGCCGACAGGCCCTCGATCGCATGCAGGACGTAGGCGGTCCGCTTGTCGGCGTCCAGCGACCCCAGCAGCTGCTCGAGCAGCTCGCTCGCTTCGCTCTGTGCGGCGAATCGCTCGGGGTCGCCCGCAGGATCGACCAGCCGCAGCGAGGACACCGACGCGCTCGCCCGCGGCCGAGACCGCTGTCGCCGGGCGTAGTTCCAATAGACCCGCGTCGCGATGCCGTAGAGCCACGTCGACCACGCGGAGCGTCCCTCGAACGCGTCGATGCGGCGGTGCACGACCATGAACACCTCCTGCATCAGGTCCTCGGCATCCGCCTCCGGCACCCCGAGCCGACGCAGCACCGCCCAGACGAACGCATGATGCTCGTCGTACAGGCCGCGAAACGCGGTATGGGCGGAGGCCGCAGGCATGCAGAGGCGTCTGGGGCTGAGTGTCGCGCTGGCTGAGAAAGTATCAGCGAAAACGCAGCACCGGCCCCAGCCACGCCCGCGCACCGACCGCGCCGACCCGAAAGACCGAGACGTTGCCGCCTTCGGCGATGTGCACGCCGGGCTGGTACAGCCCGATCGGCGCCGAAACCCGGGCTTCGATCCCGACCCGGCGCGAGAGCCATCCGGTGATGCCGACGCTGGGCACCAGCGCGGCCCAGGCCTGCGTCTTGGGCAGCGGCTCGATGCCCGGGCCGTATCCGCGCGCCCACATCCCGCCCACTTCCATCGCCGCGCACAGCGGGACCTCGAACCGGCGCGTGAACGAGACGAGTACGCCACACCCACGGACCTGACCGGAGAACACCATGGCGCGTGCGCCCAGACCCGGCTGCTCGCCTTCGATCGCGCGCGGGTTGGAGAACAGCCCCAGCAGTTCCATTCGGGCGTGGGTCCACCCCAGACCGCCGCCTGCAGCCCCGGCCACCCCCGGGCGGGGAAGCACGGCGAGTTCGGCCCCCACCGCCGCGCCCACCAGGCCCCACGGCCGTCGACGCCCCGCGCGCTCGGGTGCGCGTGCTGGTTCAGGTTCGCGAATCCGCTGGGGACGCGCGTCAGGGTCCGGCGAGGTCTCCATCTGTGGCTCGGGCCCAGGCTCAGGTTCAGGCCCCGGCGAGGCCTGCGGATCCGGCGCGGAGGTGGGGCCGCTCCACGCCCCGGCGACCGCGACGGGATCGGTCGCGACGGCCACCACCAAGGCCGCCGCCATGCTCAGCTGCTCGCAGTTCGCGTCGGCGAGCACCCGGGATTGATCGCGCACCGTCAGCTGCAGCGTGAACCCTCCACCAGCCTGCGCCTCGATCTCCCCCTGCCAAGCGGGGACCACCGCGTCCCCATCGAGCATGAACGCGGCAACCCAGGTGTCGACCTGGGCCTGCGAGGGACACTGCGGCGGCGCCCGCCACTGCGACGGCCCCCCGGGGGCAGGCGCGGCGCCCAAGCCGATCAAAACGAGCGCTGCCGCTGCCAGGGTCATGAAGTGCCGTGCGAGCTCGCCGAGCGGGCTCGTCGCTTTTTTCGATACATTGAAACGGCGTCCGACACCAACCCTGCAATGAGACTTCGAACCTTGACCTTGATGAGTGTCCTCGCGCTTGCCGGTTGCGACCCCGACAGCGAGCCGGTGGGTCACAGCGACGGCGGCGGCACGGACTCGGGCGGTGCGAGCGGGTCCGAGGGCGACCCCACCACCGGCGGCTCCAACTCCGGGAGCGACTCGAACACGACCGTGACCCCGATGCCGAGCACCAGCGGGGCCACCGACAGCGCCTCCGCGAGCGCCTCCGACAGCGACAGCGCCAGCGCCTCCGACAGCGACAGCGACAGCGCCTCCACCAGCTCAGACGCCACCGACAGCGGATCCGATGACTCCAGCGGCTCCGACACCGGGGAGGTTTGCGACCCGACGTGCGAACCGTGTGCAAAGGGCTTCGAACCCAAGATTTCGTGCGACGGCGATGAGCCGACCTGCGACTGCGTGCCAGGATCGGACTGCGACCTGCCGAGCTATGTGGATGCTGCCGCCGAGGGCAAGACCGTCCCCATGGACTGCGGCACCGTGACGCTCGCGGATACCGCCGAAGACTATGCGGCAGCCACCGCGTGCGTCTTGGCGGCCAGCGAAAGCATGGAGGCCTACACGATGCTCGCGCAGCTGCAGGGGGTCGACTCTACCGTCTGGGCCGGCTACGCCGGGACCGTCAGCTTCATTTACGCGGAGTCCATCTTCTCGTACGACGGAGGTGGCAATGCGGGCGGTGAGTTCATCAACCGCCAGGACTGCACGCCGGTCGCCGTTCCCAACTGCGATCCTGGCCCCACCGCGGGCACGTGCCTGTTCTGCGATGAGCAGAGCACGCTGGTGTGCTCGGATCCCGACGCGTGACGCAACGTTGGCCAGCGGCGCGCGGCTGAAGTAGAACCCAGCCGTGCCCTTTCATCCCGCGCCCGCGCTGCCCCGTTGGCTCGCCGACCAGCTTCCGGTGGGGCGGGGCGCGTACGATCTCGAGGATGGCCCCTTCGCGGGCCGAACGATGCACTTCCTCGACGAGGGCGACCGGGACGCGCCGACGGTGGTGCTCGTGCACGGCAACCCGACCTGGTCGTTCCTGTGGCGCAAGGTCATCGCCGCCCTGCCCGGGTTTCGCTGCGTGGCGCCCGACCTGCTCGGCTTCGGCTTCTCGTCTCGCTTGCGCAGCGCGGTCGACCACACGGTGACCGGCCACGCAGAGGCCCTCATCGCGCTGGTGCGTGCCGCCGTGCCGGGGCCGTTCATCGTGGTCGGCCAAGACTGGGGCGGACCGCTGGCGGTCCAGATCGCGCGAGGATTGTCCTCCCAGGTCCGCGGTCTGGTGCTCGCGAACACGGCCGTCTTCGTCCCCAAGCGTCCCTTGGGCACCACCTTCCACGCATTCGCACGCCTGCCGGTGCTCTCGGACTTCGTCTTTCGCGGCCTCGGCTTCCCGCAGAACATGCTCTGGGCCGTGCAGGGCAACCGCCAGTCGATCCGCGGCCCGGTCAGTCGCGCCTACCGATGGCCTCTGCGCCGCACCTCCGACCGCGTCGGTCCGCTCGCCCTCGCGCGCATGGTCCCCGACGGTCCCGAACACGCCTCCATCCCCGCCCTGCGCGAAGGCGCCCAGTGGCTCTCCGCCTTCGAGGGCCCGACCGCCCTCGTGTGGGGCACACGTGATCCGATCCTGGGCCGCGCGCTCCGTCGCCACGAACGCGAACTTCCCCACGCCGAGCTCACCGTCACCGACGCCGGACACTTCCTCCAAGAAGAAGTCCCCGACGCCATCGCCAACGCCATCCGCAGCGTCCACACCCGCGCCCTGTGAGCGAAGGGGGCTACGCCCCCGCAGCGAGGGGAACCGAGAGGTTCCCCATCCGGCTCACACCCTCCGCCAACACCACAGCGCCGCCCAACAGGCGGCGCGAGCAAGCCCGTCAGGGCGTCCTTGGAGGGGTGAGCGAAGGGGGCTACGCCCCCGCAGCGAGGGGAACCGAGAGGTTCCCCATCCGGCTCACACCCTCCGCCAACACCACAGCGCCGCCCAACAGGCGGCGCGAGCAAGCCCGTCAGGGCGTCCTTGGAGGGGTGAGCGAAGGGGGCTACGCCCCCGCAGCGAGGGGAACCGAGAGGTTCCCCTTCCGGCTCACACCCTCCGCCAACACCACAGCGCCGCCCAACAGGCGGCGCGAGCAAGCCCGTCAGGGCGTCCTTGGAGGGGTGAGCGAAGGGGGCTACGCCCCCGCAGCGAGGGGAACCGAGAGGTTCCCCATCCGGATCACACCCTCCGCCAACACCATAGCGCCGCCCAACAGGCGGCGCGAGCAAGCCCGTCAGGGCGTCCTTGGAGGGGTGAGCGAAGGGGGCTACGCCCCCGCAGCGAGGGGAACCGAGAGGTTCCCCTTATGAACCAACATCGTCGAAGGAGTCGACGATCTTGTCGATCAGGCCGAAGTCGAGCGCTTCCTCGGGCGACATCCAGGTGTCGCGGTCGAGCGCCTCGACGATCCTCTGACGCGGCTGGCCGGTGGCCTCGGCGTAGACGTCGGTGATCTTCTCGCGCGTCTTGACGATCTCCTCGGCGGTGATCGCAATGTCGGTGGCCGGCCCGGTGATGCCGCCCATCGAGGGCTGGTGAATCATGAACCGAGCGTTCTTGGTCGCGTAGCGGCTGCCCTTGGGCGCCACGAGCGAGAGGATGGAGCCCATCGAGGCGGCCATGCCGGTGACCATGGTGCGGATCGGGGAGGTGACCATCTTGACCTGGTCCCAGACCGCGTAGCCCGCGTCGACCGATCCTCCCGGACTGTTGATCACCAAGGTGATCGGCTCGCCCTTTCCGGTGAGCTCCAGATACCAGAGCTTGCGGATGGCCTCGGTGGCCGAGCTGCCTCCCACGCCGCCGGAGAAGAACAGCCGGCGAGCCTTGAGGAGGGTGAACTCGATTTCGTCGTCAAGTCGCGTGAAACCCATGTGCCTTCGGTCTTTTGCGGAGGATCACCGCGTGCAGCGCGGAGTCGTCTTGCAGGAGTATGGCACCTTTGCGCCGTCGTGGCCGACCCGATGAGGGTCGCGCTGCCCCTGATTGCCATTTCGTCACAAGCGCTTGCCCACCGGGGCCAAGTCGTCCACGATGCGCGTCCCAGCGCGACTCCAACCGCATGACTCGACGTGCCCAAGCGGTGGCATCATCGTTGCACCGCAGTCGCGCGGATTCCTGCTGGCAGCCGTCATGACCGACTCTCGCGTCCGATTCGAGCGTAGACCTGCTCGCCTCCTGGGTGGGCTCGCCCTCCTCCTGGGCGGGTCCCTGCCCGCCGTCTCTCGGGCAGATCCTCCCGTGGCCGAAGACTTCACGGTCCAGTACTGGACGACCAACGAGGACGGCGAGCGCGGTCGGCAGATGACCTCCAACGATCTGCGGGGCTACGTGAACAAGGCCCGCTGCGAGTGCGGCCAGGCCGTCTCTGCCCGCGTGCGCCTGCAGAGTGCCGAAGCTCGAGATGCGGTGCGGGTTCGCACTCATGTCGGCACTCGCTGCAACGAGGGGGAGTCGGGCAACAACATTCAGGCCCGCCCTTGTGTCGTCGCGATCGATGACTTCACCAACGCGTACACCCGCAACGTCGACTTCGAGTTCAACCCGCTGTGGCTCGCCACCGGCATCACGCGCGACAGCTCGCGCGGCATCGACGAAGCCGAGGCGGCGGTCGGCTGCGACACCCAAGAAGGCGACGGCGGCATCTGGATCTGCGTCGAGTCCAACGGCGAGACGAGCTGCCAGAGCGAGGAGTTCGTCATTCAGGGACCGCAGACCGAGATCGTCGATGACAACGGCATGGGCCAAGCGCTCTCGGTCGACTTCCGACCGCCCACCGTCAACGCCACCAACTTCCGAGCCGTCGGTGGCGACACCTCGGTCGTGATCAAGTGGGAGAACCAGACCACGACCGATGTGCAAGGGTTCCGAGCCCTGTGCGCCAACGCGGACGGCAGCCCGGTTCGCGGCAAGGGGTTTTCTCTGTCGTCGGTCACCGCGGAGAACCGCGGCACGATGTACTTCACCGCCGACAACCTCTGCCCGGACGGCCCCTTCGACGAGGTTGAGGTGACCGACGAGCCCGATGACGTGCTGCCCGACCCTGGAGGCACCGGAGGCACCGGAGGCACCGGCGGCGACACCGATGGGGACACCGACTTTGGAAGCACCGGCGCGGCTGGGTTCGGTGCCGAGCCGGGCGTCATGCATGGCGGCGGCGGCGATTGCTGCGTTGCCGGCGAATGCACCGACATCGCCTGCACGGCCTCGGTTGCCACCGTCCGCGGCAGCTGCGCGAACACATGGGACCAGACCTGCGCCGACTTGGCGGCCGACTACTGCCAGGTCTGCGGGGGTGCCGGCAACTGCTGTGCAGAGAACGAGACCGCCGAGTGCAGCGACGACGCGTGCTCGCTGGCGGTCTGTCAGCAAGGGGGCTTCCTCTCGTGCTGCGTCGATCGCTGGACGGCGGAGTGTGCCAACGAAGCCAAGTCGATGTGCGACGTGTGCAGCGCGGGCACGACCGGGGACATGACCGGGGCGGACACCACGGATTCGACCACCACCGGCTCCTCGGGCAGCAGCGGCTCCGGCAGCGGGACCGACACCGATGGCCTCGACACCTCGGGCATCGAGTCGCTCGACTGGGCCTACGTCTGCTCCGACTTCGTCGCAGCCAACGGCAACAGTGCGCGGATCAACGGCCTGACCAACGACCAGGACTACCAGGTCCTGCTCGTCGCGTTCGACTACGCCGGCAACCCCGTCCCAGCCTCCGAGGTGTTCACTGCCACCCCCCGCGAGACGACCGACCTGTGGGAGCAGTGCAACGCGCAAGGAAAGGTCTGCGGCACGGGAGGCTTCTGCTCCTGCACGAGCGACCCGACGCCTGAAGGCACCGGCTGGCTGATGCTGACCGGGCTGCTCGGCCTGCTCGCGCGACGACGACGGTCCAGCGCTGGAGGCGTGGCGTGAGCGCGGCCGGTCTGCTCGCCGCCACCCTCGCGGCCGCCCCGGCAGCCGAGCCACAGGACGACCCTGGCACGGCTGCGGCGACTGCGGGCACCCCCTCGCAGGAGGCCCTCGAACGCCAGAGCAACGTGAAGCTCGGGGACCGGCGCAAGGACAAGTTCGGCCGCCCCGGCTCTCCGCAGCGATTCAGCGTCGACATCAAGCTCGGTCCCTACCTGCCCAACGTCGACCGAAATTACGACGGGCCTGGATTCGGCCCCTACGCGACCCTCTTCGGCGAGACCGACGGAGAAGGCGTCGTCAACGGCGAGCCCAAGAACGCCGTGATGCCGGTGATCGGCTTCGACTGGCAGTTCTTCTACGTGGGCGGTCCGCTGGCGCTGGGCACCCAGGTCGCCTTCTTCCGCGACAAGGCCCGCGCCATCCTCACCAATCCAGCCCCCGACGACGAGACCACCCGGAGCCAGGCAGACGACGTCACCTTCACCATGCTGCCGGTGTCGGGGCTGCTGAGCTACCGCTTCGAGCTGCTGGCCGACCGCTTCAAGGTGCCGCTGGTGCCCTACGCGGAGGCCGGCGCGACGTATGCGATGTGGTGGACCCGCGACGGCCTTCGCAAGATCTCACGCGACGCGGACGGCGACCGCGGCATCGGAGGCGTCTGGGGCTTCACGCTCAACGCCGGCATGATGCTTCGGCTCGACTTCATCGAGCGCGGCACGGCCAAGAAGCTCGACCAGACCACGGGGATCAACCACACCTACCTGTTCGGCGAGTTCTCGTTCAGCCAGCTCGACAACTTCGGCATCGGCAACGCGATCAGCGTTGGCGATGCCACATGGTTCGCCGGGCTGGCGGTCGAGTTCTAGCTCTAGCCGACCACCTCCCGCCCGGGCAGCTGCCCGGGCGAGCCCTCACGCCTTGAGCGTGCTGACCAGGGCCATCTCGATCTGCCGGCGAGGCAGCGAGACGCCCGTGATCTCGACGATGAGTCGGTCGCCGACCGCCATGGTCCGCTTGCTCTTGAGGCCGGTCATGACCGCGCCCATCTCGTCGATCTCGAACTTCTCCCGGAACTCGCGCTCGATCTGAGCGCGACGCACCATGCCATCGACCGCCGGCGCATCGAGGGTGACGTATATGCCCCCTTGGGACATACCGTTGATCGCAGCCTCGAAGCGGTCGCCGATGCGGTCCCGCATGAAGGCCGCGCACAGCAGCGCTTTGGCGTCGCGCTCGGCCTGGACCACGTTGCGCTCCTTCTCGCTGGCATTGGCGGCCTGCGCGGTGCTGTCGCGCATCGAGGGCATGCGCGGCACGGGCTCGGGTCCGGCGTGCCCACCGATCTGGCGCAAGTAGGCCTTGAGCACCCGGTGGCTGATGAGGTCGGGGTACCGCCGAATGGGGCTGGTGAAGTGCACGTAGGCGTCGCTGGCGAGCGCGAAGTGCCCCAGGTTGTGCGTCGAGTACTCGGCCTGCGCGAGCGTGCGCAGCAGCAGCGCGTTGAGCGGGGCTCTGCGCTCGTGGCCCTCGATACGCTCGAGCAGCTTCGCGAACGCCAAGGGCGTGCGCAGGTCCTCCGGAGCGACGTCGACACCGAGCAGCTCGGCCACCTGGGTGAACCGCTCCACCCGCGCCTCGTCGGGTCGGTCGTGCACCCGGTAGACCACCGGCAGACGGTGCTCGACCGCGAGTCGCCCGACGCCCTCGTTGGCGGCGACCATGAGCTCTTCGATGAGGTTGTAGGCGCGCTTCTTCTGCTCGTCCTGCCGGGACTGGACGACGTCGCGAACCCTCTCGTTGTCATCCTCGTCGAGGATGACCTTCGTCTCGGGCAGATCGAGCTCGACCGCGCCGCGACGCTTGCGGGCCGCCTTGAGTCGATCCGCGGCCCGACGCAGCAACGTGACGCGCTCTCCGACCTCGTCCTCCAGCGGTCGCTCTGCGCTGAGGTGGTCGGCGACCTCGTCGTAGGACAGTCGCGCCTTGGACTTGATCACCGCCGCTGCGACCTCCGCCTTGCTCGCGTTGCCGCTGGCGTCGACGTCGAAGGAGACGACCATCGCGCACCGCTCCTTGCGCGGCACCAAGGAGCAGATCCCTGCGCTCAGCGGCATGGGAAGCATGGGGATGACCCGCGCGGGCAGGTAGGAGGAGAAGTAGCGGTTGCGGGCTTCGGTGTCGAAGATGTCGCCCTCGTGCACGTAGTGCGAGACGTCCGCGACCGCGACGTGGACGCGCATCTTCGCCCGACGGACGTCCTTGCCCAACAGCTCGACGCACACCGCGTCGTCGAAGTCGCGCGCGTCGGGCGGGTCGATCGTCATGAAGTCGTACTCGCGCAGGTCGGCCCGATTCTCGCGGTCCGACTTGAGCACCCGGTTCGGCACCAGCTCCGCAGCGTCGATCACCGCTTGGGGCAGCTGGGGGTCGATGCCCTGCTCGACGAGGATGCGCTCTTCTTCGGTGGCCAACGACCCGGGCTGGCCGAGCACGCGGTCGACCGTGACCGAGAAGCTGTTGTTCCACGGATCGGGGTAGTCGACGATCGTTGCGACGACGACCATCCCTGGCTCGGCCGTCGTGGCCGCCAACACGTCCGCTTCTCCGAGCACTCGGGGGTCGTCGGGCTCGATGTAGACCCGGCGTCCTCGGCGACGCAACACGCCGGTCACCCGGGTGCGCGCCCGCGTGAGCACCGAGCGCACGCTGCCCTCCGGCCCTCGAGCACCCGGCCACCACGTGACGATGACCTCGTCACCGTCCATGCCTCCGTTGCGCTCGGGAGGCGGCACGAACACCGAGGGCTCTCCGTCCCTGCGGTCGACGAACGCGAAGCCGGCGGGGTTGACGAGCAGCTTGCCGGTCGCAACCCGCGGTTCGCCATTCTTGCTCGGATTCTTGTTCGGTCCCTTGTAGCCGCCCGGTCCGCTCGCCTTGTCGACCCGTCCGGGTGTCCTGGGCTCCCACGCCGCCCCTGTGGGCTTGCCGGCTGCGGACGTCTTGGACGACGAGGCGCTGCTCGAGCGCGACTTCGAAGCAGCGCGCGGGGAGCCCTTGCTCGCGCCGCGAGGGGAGCTGCGGGCGTCTCGCTTCGCTTGGCCTTGAGCCCGTTTGGTCTTCTGTTTGCGCGCCACGGGGGGAAGCTAACAGAAGGCAGCCCACCGCGCTCGGTCGCTCAACGCAGCCCGCGGAGCAGGCCGTCGTCCGAGCCGACCACCAGCGTTCCCCCATCGGTGATCGCCACCGAGCTGTCGATGTCCGTCGGAAACTCGACGTTCCAGCGTACATCGCCCTCGGGCGTCACGGCGTAGAGTCTGTCGTCCTGGCTGCCCACGTAGACGACCTCGTCGGCGTCGAGCACCGGGGACGAGGCGATGCGTCCGCCCGACGGCAGCATCCACCGAACGTTGCCCGCCGGGTCGAGGCTGTAGAGGTTGCCATCGAACGACGACAGGTAGATCGTGCCGTCGGTCGCCACCGCCACCGAGGAGCGAATGTCGCTCTGGCTGACGAAGCTCCACTTGAGGCTGCCGTCTCGACGCAGGGCGAACATCCGGCCGTCGTCTGCCCCGATGTAGATCGATCCGTCGATCCCCGCTGCGGCGGACCCATCGACGTCCGCGCCGACCTTGTACCGCCACGCCTCCGTGCCGTCGGCGTTGAGCGCGGTGACGAAGCCGTCCTGACCTCCGAAGACCACCAACCCCTCGGTGGTCACCAAGGGACTGGACGCGACGTGTTTGGCTCGCTCCTCACCGGGCGGCCAGTGCCACACGATGTCTCCGGCGCGAGAGATCCGGTACACCCCGTCGGCCCCGACGTAGAGATCCCCCTGGGGGCCGATCGTAGGACCCCCATCGACGTCACAGCGGGCCCCCTCGGGTCCTGGAGCCCGCGCGGGCGTGCACGCCCCCAGCTTCTTGGACCACGCGATCTTCGAGGCCCCAGGCTCGATCGCGTATAGCGTGTCGTCGTCGGCCCCGACGTAGAGACGTCCAGCCGCATCCGCGGCGGCCGTCGCCCAGATCATGCCCCCCACGGTCATGTCGGTGACGATCGTGCCCTGCTGCGCGCCGTCGGTGACCACGCCGACGAAGCGACCCGCGTGCGTGCCGACGTAGGCGACCGACCGCCCCTGCGCGTCCTGGGCCAGTGTAGGTCTAGCGAACACAACGGCCCCCAGGTCCACCTGCCACGCCGCCTTGGGTGGCTCCAGGGGACCCCTGCCCCGCGCGGGGCGGTCTCCGGCCGGGCCACCCCGTCTCCAGGAGTCATCCGGCGCCGGAGGCTCCGCCGCCTGCCCCTGTAGGGCATGCTTGATCTCAGGATCCACACACGCGCCCTCTGTGCAGATCCTCTCCCCCTTGCAGTCGAGATCCTTCGTGCATCCCGTCTTCGCCGCCGGGGCAGGCTCCGGGCGGCATCCCAGCGCAGCGGAAAGCACGCACCCCAGCGCGAAGAGGGCCCGGCCCGGTACCTTTCGGTCGGGTCGTTCGTCAAGGCCGAATGTGCTTCCGCGCTTTGACATGAAAAAATGTAGGTGGTAGGGGTACGGAATCATGGATCCCGGCCTGCCAGGCCGGCAAAACGCAGTGTTTTCGGGGACCTCGATGAACGCCTGACCCGGCGCCAGGCCCCGGACCACTCTCCCCCGACTCGAATCGAGATCTAAAGCATGGCTGCAACGCAAGCCGCTCGCGTCCAGAAGGACGAGCCCGTCGAAGAGATTTACTACCGCAAGGGCGACATCGACTTCTGCTTCTTGCTGAATCGGCGTCATCACAACCTGCGCGTGTTCGACTACAGGGTAGGAAACTACCAGCAAAAGCGCGACTTCTTCGACCGCATCGCGCGGACCGAGGGTTTGCGCAAGGTGTTCACCGTGGTCGAGAAGCAGGACAGCAAGAGCTGGCGGTCCGTCGGCTTCTCGCGCGAGGGCGCCATCCCGGGCTACTTCCGGACCGCGGACGCCTACGTGATGAGCCGCGTCTACACCGAAGACGGCGATCCCATCCAGGGCGGTGCACCCAAGCTTGCGGGGCCAGCGGTCAAGAGCCGCTCCAACCAGGACAGCAAGCCGCGTGGACTGAACCTCGAGTTCATCACCGATGAGAGCCGGCTCAAGGCGATCACCGAAGAACTGCAAGAGGGCTCGGTCTACGCTCCGTTTCGCCGGGGCATGTTCCATCCCGACGTTGGACTGCAAGGCAAGCTCGGCAAGCGCGACCTCTGGCTCGGTGCCGAGACCGACAGCTCCTTCGGCCACGCCAAGGTCGACCTCATGACCGTCCCCACCAAAGAGGACGACCTCCCGCAGTACGAGTTCGCGCTCCGTGCACTGCTCGACGAGCTTCGCAAGATGGATACGGCCAGCGTCTTCGGCCTCGGCCCCGTCGACGCGCCGCTGTTCAACCAGGTGTTCGCGACCCTGGGGTTCAAGGTGTCCGCGCGCCTGACCGATCACGTCACCCGCGACGAAGAGTTCGTCGGGGTTCAGCTCTGGCACCGACGCCTGACGCCGACCACCACCGGTCGAGCTCCGTCGTTCATCTAGTCATGGGCCCCGACGCGGGGCCCGTGCTCATCGTCGCTGCCGATTCCCTCGCCCCTGCTCGTGGGGGCGGCGGGCGGGCTGTTCACTGACGGGTTCGGGCGTCGCCTCCCGGTCCGCAACGCAGCGCAGCGAACCGAAGAGGACCGCCGACCACCGGCACTCGATGCTCAGCGGTCCGCGCTTCGTCTCGAGACGATACCGACGAGAGAAGGGGGACGTCTCGAGCGACGCCCAGTCGGCCTCGGGGCCGCCGCAGGCGTCCAGCGAGCCACACGCCATCGCCTCGGCCTCCGCGTCCGCCGGATGCGGGACCCGCGAGTTCTGCCACCCCTGGTAGGCGAGCCCCGCGCACCCACCCAGGAGGACGACGCTCCACAAGGTTCGTAGCCTGCCCATACGGCGCGATCCTACCGCAGCCCACCCTCCCCGCGGCAGAACCAAGCGCGCAAAGGGTGGACGGAATTACAGAAGCTGCGTTGAAGTGTAATTGTGCGCAGTTTGGGGGTCCTGCGGCGCTTCACAAGGCTGTCGGCTTGGGGTAATCACTTCAAATCGCGAGCCTCTCGGGCTCGCTCCTCCACAAGGAAGCGACCATCATGAAGATCACCAACATGCTTCTCATCGTTGCGGCTGCCGGCACCCTCGTCGCCTGCGAAAAGTCGGCGCCCGACACCGCGACGCCCGACGCAGCTGCCCCTGAGGCACCCGAATCCCCCGACGCCGACATGCCCGAAGCCGACCCCATGGGCGATGACATGGGCGACGACATGGGCAGCGACGACGACATGGCCAGCGATGACGACATGGCCAGCGATGACGACATGGCCGGCGAAGCCGACGCGGACGCCGAAGAAGCGATCGCCGACGAAGAGTAGGCTCGACCGTATTCGCTCCTGTCGCTCCGTCCATGACGGACTTCAGGAAGGGGGACCCCGGCTCGCGTACGCGGCCGGGGTTTCTCGTTTGGTTGGCGTCGGGTCAGGCTCGCCGACGGCGACGCCGCAGCCCGAGCATCGCGAGCGCCAAGCCGACGGCGCCACCGAAGCCGCCACCACCGCTGGTGCAGTTGCAGCTGGAGTTGGTGGCGTCTTCGCCGAAGCCGGCGGGCAGCGCGGGCTCGCTCACGCCGTCCGTGGCGGGGTCCGACGGACCGGTCGGGTCGGGCACATCGCCCGTCGAGTTCCCACCGCCGGGGCCCGTGCCTCCTGCGACCCCCGTGCTGCCATCGCCCGATGCGCTGGGGTCGGTGGTCGGATCGCTCGCATTGGTCGGGTCGGAGGACGCGCCCGTTCCGCCTCCGCTGGACGAGTCGCCGCCGGTGTCGTCGCCTGCGGTCGACTCGACCGGCAGCACGCATGCCCCTTCGGCCTGCACCAGCTCGATGTCTTCGCCGTAGTAGAAGCGGAGGATCTCCAGGTAATCGGCGCCGTTCTCGTTCTCCAGGCAGCGCGCACCCCACTGGCCCATGCAGCCGCGATTCTGCCCGTACGACGGATCGCCGGTGGGAATGACCAGGCCCAGTTCCGTCTGCTCGACGTTGGTCCCGGACTGCCCCTGGTTGTAGGTCACCCACTGCTCCGTCGACCCACTGACCCCGACGCAGTTGGGCCCCGAGGTGTTGTTGTCGCCGGCGACGTAGAACCCGTAGGTGAGCGTGTCGCTGTACATCAAGTAGATGCCGGACGTTTCCTGCACCGCTTGAATGGCCTCGGGCAGAGGGTTGGTCCCGCACGAGAAGACCTGACAGCCCTGGCTGTCGCAGATCTCCCCTTCGGTGGCCATGTTGTAGTACGCGACCGAGCGCGCCGCGATCGCTTGCGCCTTGAGGGCCTCGAGGTTCGCTCCGCCGTTCTCGCACGTGACCACGGCGGGGAGGTAGTCCTCCTCGAGGTCGATCACGCCGGTGCCGGTGACGTTGACCTGGCAGTACGCCTCCCCCAGCGGCGCAGGGACGCGCTGGACCGGTGGCGGATTGAGCACCGGGAACTCTCCGCCGCGCGGTGGCAGGGTGGAGGGCGTGGTCTCCGGTTCACACGCCGCCGCGGTCAGTCCCGCAAAGAGCAACACCCAACGCTTCCCCCTCATCCTCACGCCACCAATGTAGGTCGCCAGCCCTCGCCATGACAAGCGCTCAGCCGACGGGCACGATCGCGCTTCGAATCAACCCGGTCAGGCACCGCAGCGCCGGCGTGTAGTCGTCCCCGCACACCGATTCGATGCAGCAGCGGATCTCCGACTCGTCGATGCCCGTCTGGGGGTCGTCGGCGGTGTCGAGGCTCTCGCAGACCCTCCGCACGCGAACCGGAGGAATGCCCTGTCCGGCGTAGTCGTCGGTCACGACGGTGCAGCCAGGACCGACCCCGAAGTCGAAGGCCTTCGTCTGGGCGGTGGCGCCGCTGGCCCAGTCTTCGGGCAAGATGTCGCCGGCCGGGTACGCGGGGTCGCTCCAACCTCGATACACCAGGGCGTCCACACCACCGGACACGGGCTGAAACGGAGGTACCGGGGCATACTGAGTCACCTCGGGCACGCCCAACACCCCCAGCATGATGACCTCGCGCCCGTCGCTGCGCAGCGACTCGAGCAGCGCCTCATAGCGGGAGATGGGGTGGAGCACCGCGTCCTCGTCGCTCACGCCCGAGGTCCCGTCGATGCCCCAGTTGGTGGCGGAGCATCCCGACAGCGTGCCGTCGGGCGCCTCGGTGCAGGACACGCCCGCGTTCCAACACAGGGCCGAGCTCGGCTCGGGCAGCCCGGAGGCGGGCGAGTCCTCCATGAATCTCGGCGCGGTCATCACCGAGAAGTCCCGCACCGAACAGTCGGCCTCATCGGTGATCAAGACGACCGCGAGGATCGCATCGTCACGCAGGAAGGAGCCCTCGTAGGGGGTCCCCTCGCAGGCGGCCACCGCCGCATCCCCGCAGCGCTGCGGCGTGTTCCAGCACGCGCACGGATTGAGCGCCTGCAGCATCGCCTCGAGGGGAGACTCGTAGCCGCAGCCATCGATCCCCTGCGGTCCGATGCACGCGAGCGCATCCGAAGCAGCCCCGCCCTCGACGTTGTCCGCGCCGGGCTCGACGTGAATGAAGTGCTGCCGCGGAAAGGCCGGTGCGTCGGCGTCGCAGACCTCCAGGCACGCCTCGGGCATCGAGGGCGCATCCTCACCGCGCCCCGAGAATCGCTCGATCCGGTCGGTGCAGGGCGTGGACACGGGCGCGCCACGCTGCGGGGCGTAGTCGGCGGGCTCGAACTCGCCGCAGGCCGGATTCCCCATGTCGGTCGTCGTCACCATGATCTGCACGTCGGAGGCCACGGATTCTCCGTCAGCGTCGGTCAGCGACTGCAGCTCCTCCATCAGCTGGCCGAAGTTCCGGGCGAGGTTGAGCTGCTCCTCGCCCATCGTTCCGGAGTTGTCGATCACGAACAGCAGGTCGACGCGAACCGGGCACGAGCCGTCGATCGCACAGTCGGGGGATGCGGACGAAGTGCTGTCACCGGAGCTCGAGGTCGGCTCGAGGGTCCCACCAGAGGTCGTCGCGGGGACGTGCACGGACGTGGAGCTGGCCTCGGAAGACAACTCCAAGACGTAGCCCGGGGCCGTACATGCCCCGACCCCCCACGCGATGCTGCACCGCAGCGCCGCCCGCATCCATGCTCTGCACCTGCCCACCAACCGCCTCCGAGGCGCCGAGTATAGCCCCTGTGAGATTCTTGAGCCGATCCCCGCTGCCGGCTCCGTCCCATGGTCGAGCCCTCGTTCGTCCTGCGGATGACTCCTCCCCGTGCCCTCCCCCGCGCCCCACCCGCTGCTCACGGCGGTCCCCGATCTCGACGCCACGCTGGTGGAGCGCGCGCGTGCCGGAGATCCGCAGGCGTTCACCCAGCTGTATCGACGGCACGCTCGCTACGTCGCCGCCATCGTCGTACGGCTGTGCGGCGACGACAGCGAGCTCGACGACATCATGCAGGACACCTTCGTGCGCGTGGCCGATCGCCTCGATTCCCTGCGCGACCCCGCGCGGGTCCGACCGTGGATCGTCACGATCGCGGTGCGGTTCACGTCGGAGCGGCTGAAGAACCGTCGCAGGCGCGGCCGCCTTCGGCATGCGATGGAGCCGCATCAGGCCACCGCCTCCGATCCCCAGGACCGGACCCGGGTCGACGAGCTCTACGCGGCGCTCGATCGCGTGCCGGAGAAGTACCGCATCCCCTGGATGCTCAACCGCATCGAAGGGCAGCCGCTCGACGCCGTCGCCGACGCATGTGCCGTGTCCTTGGCGACCGTGAAGCGGAGAATCAGCGAGGCCCAGCGCCGCCTGGACCGTCGCCTGCGCCCGCTGGAGGGTGCATCGTGAACGAGCACGATCGACGCAGGCTCGCCGAGCAGCCGGTGCCCTGGGACGAGCTTCGCGAGCAGCGGGTGCTGGCAAGCATTCAGGCGGCCTCCCGCCGCCCGGCCGTCTCGTCTAGGGGATGGGCCGGGCCGCTCGGACTCGCGGTCGTCGCGGTCGTCGCGGTCGTCGCCGTGGTGGGCATCCTCGCCGCGGGCCTGTCGGGGGCGCGCTTCCCGGCCGCGCACCGGGTCCTCGCCCACGACTGGACCTCGTCCGTCCGGCACCTCCCGCAGATCGAAGCCGGCTCGCTCCCCACGCTCGCCGACGGCTCGGTCCTCACGCTCGCCGACGGCTCGACCGCTCGCTTGGGACCTCGGGCCCAGGTCGACGTCGTGGAACAAGCCCCCACCGCGGTCCGGCTGACACAAACCGCGGGCGCCGTACGCTACGACGTCACGCCCGACCCGGCGCGCACGTTCGTTGTCGAGGCCGACGGGGCCCAGGTCCGGGTCCTGGGAACCGCCTTCACCGTCACGCTGGAGCCTGCCGCCGTCGCCGTCGAGGTTCATCACGGCCGCGTCGAGGTCACCCGGGGCGCGCGCGTGTCGGTCCTCGGGCGAGGCGACACGCTCGCGATCGATCGCGGCGTGCCGCCGTCTCCGACCCCGCCCCCGAGCGACGCGGAACTCGAGACCATCATCATCGACGACCCGCCCGCGCCCCAGGCAGGACGACCCAGGGCCGCGGTCGCCTCTGCGGACGTGCTGCAGACGCGAGCGGACGCTGCTCGAGCGCGCGGAGACCTCGCCGCTGCCGCCTCGGCGCTGTCGCTGCTGGTCCGCCACCACCGCGCCGACGCCCGCGCCTACGCGGCCTGGTTCCAGCTGGGCAAGGTCGAGCGCGCACGCGGCCGGCACGCGAAGGCCGCGAGCGCCTTCGATGCGTGCGCGACGCGGTCGCCTCGTGGTGCGCTGTCCGAAGATGCGCGAGCCGAAGCCGCGGCGTCGTGGCAGGCGGCCGGCAGCGCCGCACAGGCGCAGCGCGCCGCTGATGACTACCTCGCGCGCCATCCCGCTGGGGCCCACAAGGCCCGCATGCTACGGATCCTGGCGCGGTGAGCCTGCCTTCGACCATCGCGCTGGGGCTGGCGTCGCTGCTGGGCTCCGACCCGCTCGAGGTCCGTGCGCCGACCTGCGTCGACCTCGATGCGGCCGAGGTCGAGCGTCTGGTCGAGCTCGAGCTGGCCGCGGTCACGCAAGAGGTTCGCGACGGACCCCCGCTCCAGGTCGAGCTCGTTTGCGACGCCGACACCCTGCGGATCGGCGTGCTCGACCCGCTGACGTCCAAACAGCTCGAGCGCACGGTACCCGCCCCCGCGGCAGAGCCCGGCCGCTCCCGCGTGGTGGCGCTCGCCGTCGCCCAGCTGTTCGCGGCGTCATGGCTCGAGCTGCTGCTGGCGCCACCGCCCGACGAGCCCGACCCCATCGCCCCGCCCCCCGCGCAGGGCACGAGCCCCGCGGCCATCGATGCGGCGGCCACCGCCGCACGCGACTGGGTCCGGGCGCCCCCGGTCGCGCGCGAGGTCGAACTGCTCGCGGGGGCCGGCGCACGCGGGCGCGCGCTGGAGTCCGCGCCGTGGGGCGCCCTGCACATCGACCTCGACGCTCGCGCATGGCTGCGGCCCCGCGTGGCCGTGATCGGACGGGTCGGATTCGACGTGGGCCGCAGCCTCCGTGCCGCCGGACAGGTCCGCGGCTCCAGCGTGATCGGCAGCGTCGGGATGGCCTGGAGGAGCGGGACCGGCTCGGTCACCCTCGGCGGTGCGCTCTTGGCCGGGGCTGGCTTCGCGAGCGTTCGCGGCGACGCCCCGCGGCCGGGTTACGAGGCCTCGACGCTGCGCGGGGCGACTGGAGAGGCGCTCGTGTCCGTCGGTCCGAGGATCGCCGTGGGCCGTCTGCGCGTCGAGCTCGACGCCGACGTCGGGGCCATGCTGCGGACCCCACGTGGGCTGATCTCCGACGACGTCGCGGTCACGATGGGAGGCGTGTTCGCCGGTGGCACCCTGCGCCTCGGCGGGGCCCTGCCGAGGTCGTGAGTTCTCACAACCCCGAATCCGCCCCAGCGGGGGCGTGGTCGTCTTGACGCCGCGGAGAGCGTGCTTAGCGTTCCAGGCCGAACGTCATGCCTGACACGCCTGCACCCGAAAAGCACGAGTTCAAGGCCGAGGTCGCGGCCGTCCTCAAACTCGTCACCCATTCGCTGTACACCAACCGCGAGATCTTCCTGCGCGAGCTGATCAGCAACGCCTCCGACGCCCTGGACAAGGCTCGCTACACGGCGCTGGTCGAGTCCGACCTCGAAGGGCAAGACCTCGAGCTGCGGGTCCGGATCAGCGCCGACACCGAGCGCGGCGTCCTGGTCATCGAAGACACCGGCATCGGCATGACCCCCGAGGAGGCCCGCAACAACCTCGGCACCATCGCGCACTCGGGGACCCTGAAATTCCTCGAGCAGGCCGCCAAGGCCAAGGACAAAGGCAAGTCTCCCGACCTCCAGCTCATCGGCCAGTTCGGCGTCGGTTTCTACAGCGCCTTCATGGTCGCCGATCGCGTGGACGTCTACACGCGCTCGGGACGACCGGGGCACCCCGCGACCCACTGGAGCAGCGCGGGCGATGGTGCGTTCACGATCGCTCCGTCCGACAAGGAGGACCGCGGGACTCGCATCGAGCTGCAGCTCAAGGACGACTGCAAGGAGTTCCTGGATCGCTACCGGGTCGAGCACATCGTCAAACGGTACAGCAACTTCGTGATGTACCCCGTCCAGTTCGCGGAGCCGCCGGCCCAGGATGCCGACCAGGCCGACCAAGCCGCCGACCAGGCCGTGTCCACGCAGTGGGTGCAGCTCAACGAGATCGGCGCGTTCTGGACCCGCAACGCCTCGGAGCTGAGCGACGGGGACTACAAGGAGTTCTACAAGCACGTCATGGGCGGCTTCGTGCTCCCCGGGGACGAGCCCTTGGGACGCCTGCACCTGTCGATGGACGCGCCCATCCAGTTCCACGCGGTGCTGTTCATCCCGGGCCGCCGCCCGGCCGATCTCTTCAACGAGGAGAGCAAGCAGCTTCAGCTATTCGCGCGCCGCGTGATGGTGATGGAGAACTGCGACCGTCTCCTGCCCTCGTATCTGCGGTTCATGCGGGGCGTCGTCGACTCCGAGGATCTGCCGCTGAACGTCTCCCGCGAAATGCTGCAGGAGAACAAGAACCTCTCGGCGATCCGCCGGCAGCTCACCCGCAAGACGCTCCGGCTGCTCGCCGACACCGCCCAAGACGACACCAAGACCTACGAGAAGGTCTTCGAGAACTTCGGCGTGTTCCTCAAGGAGGGCCTGCACACCGACGGCGGCCACAAGGATGAGCTCACCGAGCTGCTTCGCTTCCCCAGCAGCGGGCATGAGGCCGCCTGGATCTCCCTACGCGAGTACGTCGACACGATGCCCGAGGGTCAGGAGTCGATCTACTACATCACGGGTCGCTCCCAAGAGGAACTGCGCGACAGCCCGCACCTCGAGGCCCTGCGCGCCCGCGGCTACGCCGTCCTGTTGATGACCGACGCGGTCGACGAGTGGGTCGTGCAAGACCTCACCGAATACGGCGGCAAGACGCTGGTCAGCGTGACCGCCGGCGACCTCGACCTCGACGCCAAGAGCGAGACCTCCGCGGACGAAGCCTCAGCGGCCGACGACGCGCCCGAAGACCTCGCGCCGCTGCTCGAGCGGGCCAAGGAGGTCCTGGGCGACCGGGTCAGCGGCGTGAAGGTCTCCAAGCGGTTGACCTCCAGCGCCTCGTGCCTGGTCGACGACGTGGGCAGCATGGGCCGCAACATGGAGCGCATCCTTCAGATGGCCGGCCGCGGCGTCTCCGCACGGCCTCGGATCCTGGAGATCAACGGTGGTCACACCTTCGTCAAGGCCGCAGCCGCTCTGGTCCGCGCCGGTGACGACCCCAGCCGAGCCAACGCGTACATCGAGCTGCTCCATGACCAGGCCCATCTGGCCGAGGGCGAAGTTCCCGACCCCAAGGGCACCGTCGAGCGCATCCAGTCCATGCTCGACGCGCTGGTCGAGAAGTAGAGCCGCCGGCGCCGCAGCGGCGGACAGCCCCGGTTCGCTTGCGCGGGCCGGGGTTTTTACGCAGGCTCCGGTCCGTGAACCGCCGTATTGGCATCTTGCTCGTCAACCTGGGGACCCCGGACTCGCCCGAGACCTCAGACGTGCGGCGCTATCTGGCCGAGTTCCTCGATGACCCGCGGGTGATCGACATCCACCCGGTCAGCCGCTGGCTCCTGCTCAACCTGATCATCCTTCGCTTCCGACCCGCGAAGTCGGCCGCCGCG
This sequence comes from uncultured bacterium, assembly GCA_963761755.1. GTDB lineage: Bacteria > Myxococcota_A > Polyangia > Nannocystales > Nannocystaceae > CAJXVA01. The sequence continues at coordinate 731,541 of CAVXIC010000006.1, read as the reverse complement.
TACAAGAAGGTCTGGACCGAAGAGGGCTCCCCCCTGCTCACGCACGGCGAGGCGCTCACCGAAGCCATCACCGCGCGCTTCGCCGACGAACCGCACGTGCACGTCCGGCTCGCGATGCGCTACGGCAGCCCCTCGCTGCGCTCGGGCATCGAGGGCCTGGTGAAGGACGGATGCGACCGCATCGTGGTGTTTCCGCTGTACCCGCAGTACGCCTCGAGCTCGACCGGATCCACCGCCGAGGCCGCGTACCGCATCGCCGCCGAGCAGGAGAACACGCCGTTCATCACGATGGTCCCCTCGTTCTACGACCACCCGGCGTTCATCGAAGCGTTCGCGCAGGTCGGCCGTCCGGTGCTCGAGGACAAGCAGCCCGACCACGTGCTGATGAGCTTCCACGGGCTCCCCGAGCGTCACCTTCGCAAGGGTGACTCCACCGGATCGCACTGCCTGGCCAAGCCCAACTGCTGCGAGACCATCACGGACGTCAACCGCAACTGCTACCGGGCGCAGAGCGTGACCACGGCCCGCGACCTCGCCGCCTCGCTCGACCTCGATGCGTCCAAGTACACCGTCACGTTTCAGTCGCGGCTGACCAAGGAGTGGATCACGCCCTTCACCGACGTCGTCCTCGAGCAGATGCGCGACGAGGGCAAGATCAAGAAGCTGGTCGTGTTCTGCCCCGCCTTCGTCGCGGACTGCCTCGAGACCCTCGAAGAGGTGGGCATGGGACTCAAGGCCGACTTCGAGCAGGCTGGAGATGGTCGGGAGCTGACGCTCGTCCCCTCGCTCAACACCGAGCCGGCGTGGGTCGACGCGGTCGAGCAGATCCTGCGCGAGAACCTCGCCGCGCCCCACCTCCGCGTCTCCGCACAGACGGACGCTCGCCGTTCGTCCTCGGGCTGAGCTTCGGGCCCCGGCTCAGGCTGGAGCGAGCGCGCCGACGCGGGCAAACGCCGGCGCGGGCAGGCTGGGCCGGATGCGCACGGCGGGGCGAACCGGCATCAGCTTGGCCAGCGCCTCGGACAGCTCATCGTGGGCGGGGTGCAGGAACGTGCCGACGTAGCGGTGGCCCAGCTCCTCGAGCATCTCGTCCGGCTCCGCGTGCCAGATGCCGTCGTCCGCGTCGAGCCACACGGTCCGGTGACCGTTGAAGTCACGAAGCTGCGAGCAGAGGTCACAGACCTCGTTTTCCAGGGATTCCGGCAACCAGCTGTTCAGCGATTCGACGACCATGACGATGCACTCCGACGCACGGGCGACCACGCTCGACCCGCCTGCCCCCCATGGGCATGGCTTGGATCGGTGTCCCAGCGGCGTGTTCAGACAGTAGACACAGCCCGATCGGGCGCGCAAGAAAACGGCGCGCAGATCGAGGTGGTCGGTCCTACAGCTCGCGAATCTTTGCGGCCATGCGCCGCGCTGCTTCGAGCATGCGGGGCCCGGGTCGACCGCTGAACTGCTCGTCCAGCGCGTAGACGCGGCGCTGGCGTACCGCCTCCAGCGTCGCCAACCCGGGCCGTCCGATCAGGTTCTGTGGATCGAGCTTGGCTTCGGCCACGCCGCACCACGAGACGAAACAAACCGTGGGATTGGCCTCCACGAGCTCGCCGGGCTCGATCTGAAGGCTGGATCCAGGCCGGGTCCCGAACACGTTGCGGCCGCCCGCGAGCGTGATCAGCTCGTTGCTGAAGCAGTCGATGCCGGGGGTAAACATCGGCTTGGGCCACCACTCCAGGTAGACCGGCACCGGCTCGGCCGGACGCGCCGCTTCCAGCGCTCGCCGCTGTGCGTCGATGTCCCCCACGACCCGCGCTCCGGCCTCCGGCACGCCCAAGGCCACCGCGACGCGACGCACATCGGCGCACACATCCGCGAGGGAGCGCGGCGCGAGCACCACCTGCGCCACGCCTCGCGCCCGCAGGCCGGTCACGACGCGCTCCATCCCCGGCACCGACAGGGAGCTGATCACGAGGTCAGGGTCCAGCGCGGCGACCCGATCGAGGTCCGGGCCGAGGTCCGGCCCCAGCCTCGGCAGCTGACGGGTCTGCGGCGGATGGTCCGAGGAGTCCTCGCAGGCGACCACGCGGTCGAAGCAACCCAGCGCATGCACGACTTCGGCGTTGGACGGCGCGAGGGTGATCAGACGGTCCGCCCGCGTCGACGCGGTGCCCAGGCTCGCCACGTCGATCGGCCCGGCGTCGAGCTCTCCATGGGGGCCGGTCAGCGCCGCGCTTCGTGATCCCCGTGCGGCGAGCCAGCACCGCACCGCATGGCCGAGGTCCGGGTCGCCCGCAGCGACCGCATCCGCCTCCTGTCTGGCCAGACCGCACACCACCTGACCGCGCCGGCCGTCGCGAAAGCGAAGCTCGAAGGCTTCGGCGCGGGCATCGCCCGAGAAGGCGTCGGGCACTGTGGGCAGCCGCACCGCGTGGTGCTGCCGCGTCTCCCACTGGTGCTCGGGCTTCTTCAAGAGATCTTCTCGCCGGGCTTGGAGCGCGGGTCGAGCTCGAGCACCGTGACGGCATCGTCGGACTCGCCCGAAGCGAGCACCATGCCCTCGCTCATGCCAAAGCGCATCTTGCGTGGTTTGAGGTTGGCGAACACCGCGACGTGCTTGCCGACCAGCGCTTCGGGAGCATAGCTCTTGGCGATCCCGCTGAAGATGTTGCGTACGCCCAGCGGTCCCAGATCGACCGTCAGCGCGAGCAGCTTCTCGGCCTTCTCGACCGGCTCGCACGAGAGCACCTTCCCGACCCGCAGGTCGACCGCATCGAAGGCGTCGATCTTGGTCTGGTCGGCCAGGGCCGGCACCTCGTAGTCGAAGGTGCGCTTGGGGGCGGCGTCTTCCTTGCTGGCCTCCACGATGGCCTCGATCGCCTTGGGATCGATGCGCTCGGCCAGGGTCTCGTACTCCCCGATGGCGTGTCCCGCCGGCAGCACCGCGCCGGCGGTGGCGAAGCTCAGCGGCGCCTCGATGTTCAGCATGCGCTGCACCTTCTCCGCCCAGGTCGGAAGCACCGGGGCCAAGATGGCCGCGACCACCTGCGAGGCGAAGATGCCCGCCGAGCAGATCGAGCGCGCCTTCTCGGGGTCCGTCTTGGCCAGCTTCCACGGCGCCTGGTCGGTCAGGTACTGGTTGAAGTCCTCGGCCACCTCCATGGCCAACCGCACCGCCTTGGGCGACTCGAAGCTGCGGTAGTGCGCGAGCGCCTGCTCGAGCTTGGCCTGGGCCGAGACGACCAAGGGCGCGGCATCGGGCAGCAGCGCCCCCATCGTGCCACCCAGGCGGCTCCCGACGAACTTGACGCAGCGGCTGCAGAGGTTGGCCGCCTTGTTGACCAACTCCGCGTTGCAGCGGTTGACGAAGTCCTCGAAGTTGATGTCGATGTCCTCGACCGACGCACCGACCTTGGCCGCGAAGTAGTAGCGAAGGTAGTCGCTCGAGAGGTGGTCCAGATAGGTCCGGGCGAGGATGAACGTCCCCCGGCTCTTGGACATCTTCTCCCCGTTGACGGTCAACCACCCGTGCACCTGCACCAAAGAGGGCGTGGTGTAGCCGGCGGCGTTCAGCATCGCGGGCCAAAAGAGGCAGTGAAAGTAGACGATGTCCTTGCCGATGACGTGCACGACCTCGACCTCGTCGCGCCCCTTGCCGCCCCAGTAGTCGCGGACGTCCACGCCGTTGTCGTCGCACCACTTCTGGGTCGCGCCGATGTAGCCGATGGGCGCATCGAACCACACGTAGAAGAACTTGCCCGGGTGCCCGGGGACCTCCCAGCCGAAGTACGGTGCGTCCCGAGAGATGTCCCAGTCGCGCAGCCCGCCCTCGACCCACTCCATCACGTAGTTGCGCTGCGACGACTGCAGCGGCGTGCCGCCATCCACCCCGCCGCCGGCGATCCACCCGCGCAAGAAGTCGGCGTGGCGAGCGAGGTCGACGAAGAGGTGCTCGCTGGCCTTCATCACCGGGGTGGTGCCGCACACCGAACAGTGCGGGTCGCCGAGGTCGGTGGGGTTGTAGGTGCTGCCGCACACCTCGCAGTTGTCGCCGTATTGGTCGGCGCTCTTGCACTTGGGGCACACGCCCTTGACGAAGCGGTCCGGCAGGAACATCTCGTCGTTGGGACAGTAGAGCTGATCGATCTCCCGGCTCTCGATGTTGCCGCGCTCTCGGAGCGCCTCGTAGATCGCGTGGACGTGCTGCTTGGACTCCGGCGTGTGCGTGCTGTGAAACACGTCGAAGCCGATCTGGAAGTCGACGAAGTCGCTTCGGTGCTCGTCGTAGGCACGCGCGATGACCTCCTCGGGCGTGATGCCTTCTTTCCTAGCGCGGACTTGGATCGGCGTCCCGTGGGTGTCGTCGGCCCACATGAACCGGCAGTCCTCGCCTGCGAGTTTGCGCGCGCGCACGTAGACGTCGGTCTGCACGAACTCGAGCATGTGCCCGAGGTGGATCGATCCGTTGGCGTACGGCAGTGCGGCGGTGACGAGAACGCGCTTGGCCATGGTCGCGGCATAACACGCGCCGAGGCCGGGTTCGACCCCGTCGTCGTCAGGGCTCCGCACCGCCGAGGTGCGCGACCAGTCGCGCGCGAGCCTCGACGTGCTCCGCCCCCACCGCGTCGTCCTCGTCGAGCAGCGCCAGGGCTCGCGCGCCCTGCTCCAAGGCCCCCTCGGCCTCGAAGTCGAGCATCGCCTCTGCATGCAGGACGTGACAGCGGACCCGGCCCTGGAGGGTGGCGGGGAGGTCGTCCATCAATCGGCAGGCGGCGCGAAGGGCCCCGAGCGCCTCCTGGCCGGCCAGGGGGTCCCGCGGTGAGGCGCGCGCCACCCCCAACGCGACCTCGGCGTAGGTCTGCATGGCCTGGACGTGCTCACCTCGAAGCTCCGCCTCCCGTCCGCGAACCAAGCGCACGCCCTCCTGTGCCCACCGCATCGCGTCCTCGAGTTCACCCAGGCCGAGCTTGGCCATCGCCAGGTTGGTGACCGGATACACGTTGTCGGGGTGATCGGGCCCGTAGTTGGCCACCAGGATCCGCAGCGCCTCTTGGGCCTGCCCGACGACGTCACCGTACCGCTGCTCGAGCAAGAAGGCGTATGCGAGGTTGTTGCGGGCCAGGCCGACCCGATAGTTCTCGGCGCCGAACGCCTCGGTCCATACGTCCACGGCGGCCGTGAGGCTCTCGAACGCCTGCTCGGCCTGCCCCAGCTGCGCGTGCGCGGTCCCGAGGTTGGTGTAGGCCTGTCCCAAATCCGCGTACGCCGGCCCCTTGGTGGCGCTCCAGATCTCGATGGCGCGGCCGAGGGTCTGGACCGCGTCTTCGAAGCGCGCGGTGTTGAGCATCGAGGACCCGATGTTGTTGTGGGTCTGGGCCACGGTCGCGTTCATCGAGCCGTAGGCCTCCTCCTGGAACCGCAGCAGGGTCCGCAGCTCGACCTCGGCCTCATCGATCCGGCGCAGCGCCTGGAGGATGCCCGCGCGGTTGTTGCGAAGCTTGAAGACCGACGCGTCGCCGCTCCCCAGCGCCTGCGAGCGCGACGCCACGGCGCGGTCCACCAGGACCAAGGCATGCTCATAGTCGCCGCGCCCGTACGCGAGATTGGCCTCGGCGGCGTCGATGGTCGCCTCGAGCACGGGGTCTCCGCCCGACGCCGCCAGGGCCCTTCGGGCCTGCAACAGCCACGCATCGGCCTGCGCCGCGTTGCGAAGATCCAATCCCTCGATGCTCACCGCCGCCGCGGCTGCGCGGACCTGGAGCTCGGGGAGGCGCGCCCGGATTGCGAGCCCGTAGGTGGCCTTGGCCTCCTCGAGTGCGCCGTCGAAGTCCCGGCGCTTGCGAAGCGTCTCCAGGCGGACGTCGTGCAAACTCGCCCGGACCGCAGCGCTCGCGTCGGGATGCTCGGCCAGCATCGAGGACGCGGCCTCGTAGGCGTCTTCGTGCCGTCCGCTCCGCTGCAGCGCGCGGACCCACCCCATCTCAGCGAGCTGGGCTCGCTGCGCGGTCGCCGGCTCGAGCACGCCGCGGCCGCAGGTCGCGGGGTCTTGCAGCTGCAGCGCGACCTCGAGCGCCCGGTCCGCGATCGCGACGTCCGCCCGCTCGAACAGCCGCAGCAGGCCGTCGAGCTCGTCGAGGAGTCGTTGGTGGCATTGCGTCCGTAGCCCGGCCTGGGCGGGCAGCACCGCATCGCCCGGCTCGCACGCAGCGGTGGCGCTGACCTTCAGCCGCCCCACGTGGTCGTCGAGAATCGGCACGAGGCGATCGGCGATGGCCTCGGCTTGAAGGCTCCCAGAAGCCAGCAGCCCCTCGCGCACCTCCCCCGCGCGCTCCGCCGACCACACCGCCGCGGTGGCCCAGCGCGTCCGCTCCCGGCACGTCGGCGCATCGTCGGCGAAGGGCCACAGCGCCGCGGCGACTCCCGCCGCCAGCGCGGCCCCGAAGACCCACGGCCAACGACGGGGCCGCTGAGCCTCCAGCACCGCGCGTCGCAGGGCGTCGACCGAGGCGTACGGACTCCGCGCGACGCGGCGCAAGACGGCATCGCGCCTGGTGTTGCGCCACCGGGCCGTCGCACCCCGCCACAGCGCGGCCAAGGCCAGCTGATCCTGCAGCGGCGTCGCGTCCCCCCTGAACTCGACGAGCACCACGCGTCCATCGGGCCGCACGCGCGCCGCAGCGTCATCGAGCCGACCATGCACCACGCCCGCGTCGTGGGCGGCCTGGAGTCCCTGGGCCAGCTCGTCGAACACCGCCCGCACGGCCGACGCCTTCGGACGACGCCTCAGCCAGGCGCGCAGGCTGCTCGAGGGCGACAGGCGCTCGACCGCCACGTAGACCGAGCGCGCATCGGCCGATCCCAGGAGGCCGGCGTCGTGGATCTCTACGACGCTCGGATGCCGGACGCGGCTCACCAAGCGGGCACCGGCGAGCGCACGGTCGGGCTCGTCCCGAGGGCCATACAGCCGCAGCACGACGTGACGATGCAGGTGGGTGTCGTAGGCCTGCACCGAGACCCCGACGTGGGAGGGCAAGGCCTGCTCGATCCGGTACCGATGCAGCGTCTCGAGGCTGGCCCGCAGCCGCAGGCTCATCGAGCCCGTCGCGGTCAGGGACGTCTGCGATGTACGCGCCACTCAGAGTGCGGGCAGGGTTTGACGACGATGCGACGTCGCGGACTCGGCCGCGCGGTTGGCCTCCGTAGAGTCCGCCGGGCCTGCGATTTGCTCGAGATTGGCCACCAGGGCGCTGGCGATTCCAACGCGACGCTCCATGGCACCGAGCATGTCTTCGACCTGCTCGGCCAAGCCCGTGACGAGCTCGGGAAGCTGCTCGACAGCGCGGTAACGCAGCCGCCGCGGCGCCTCCAGCAGCGAGATCACGTGCCCTGGCGCTTCACCGGCCACGGCGCTGCGAGACTCCAGCACCTTGGAGGTCTTGATCACCAGACCGTACGACCCCTTGAGCTTGAGGTACGCCAAGAAGGAGACCTCGATGATCCGCTTGCCGGTCTCGGTGTAGCTCGTGAACTCGGACAGGGGTCGCGGGTGCACGTAGTCCAGACCGATCATCAACCGGCTGAGCAGGTTGTCGATCGATGCAATGCTGCAGTTGAGCTGGTCCGAGCCGTCGTTGAGACGGCGCACCGACTGCCCGAGCCGGTACAATTCTTGAGTGATCGTCACGGTTTGCCTTTCGAGCCCCGTCAGAGGCCGCGCGTTCCCCTTCCGGGGAGAGACCCGGCGCCGTTCCCAGCGCCCATCGCTTCAAGCTATGGGCGCGCGGCCTCCGGCGCAACACCGATTGCGGGAGCGCGTGGCGATCGACGAACGAAGGTGGCCCGAGCGGCTCACTCCCACTTGATGCCCTGCGCCAGCGGCAGCGCGTCCGATCCGTTGATCGTGCAGGTCTGGCGCCGCATGTACGCCTTCCAGGAGTCGCTGCCGGCCTCTCGGCCGCCGCCGGTGTCCTTCTCGCCCCCGAACGCGCCGCCGATCTCGGCGCCCGAGGTGCCCAGGTTGATGTTGGCGATCCCGCAGTCGCTGCCCTGCGCGCTCCAGAACTGCTCGACCGCCCGCACGCTGTCGCTGAACAGGGCGCTGGAGAGGCCCTGCTCGACCGAGTTCTGGGATCCGATCGCCGCGCCCAGCTCCCCCTTGGGAAACGCCTGGACGTAGAGGATCGGCGCGAAGGTCTCCTCGGCCATCAAGGCGAAGGGCCTGCCGTCGGGGACCCGGATCAAGGTGGGCTGCACGAAGTGCCCCTGCCCCGCCACGGCCTGACCACCGACCCGGACGTCGCCGCCCGCGTCCTTGGCCCGTCCGACGGCCGAGGAGAACGCCGCGACGGCGTCGGCGTCGATGAGCGGGCCGATGAGGTTGGCCGCGTCCCGCGGGTCGCCGATGCGCTCGGAGAGCTGCCGATACGCCGCCTCGAGCTTGGCCATCAGGGCGTCGGCGACCGTCGCCTCCACGAAGACCCGGCGGGTGGACGTGCAGCGCTGGCCTGCCGTACCGGCGGCTCCGAACGCGATCGCCCGCGCGGCGAGCTCGAGGTTGGCGGTCCCATCGACGATGATCGCGTTGTTGCCCCCCAGCTCGAGCAGGCAGCGGGCGAGTCGAGCCGCGACGCGCGGATAGACCTTGCGGCCCATCGCGCACGAGCCGGTGGCGCTCACCAGCGGAATGCGAGCATCGTCGACCAGCGCCTCGGCCACCTTCACGTCGCGCTCGATGACCAGCTGCATGGCGTCGCCATGGCCGGCCTTCTCCAGCACTGGCTGGAGCAGACCGTGCACGGCCATGGCGCACAGCGCCGCCTTGGGGCTGGGCTTCCAGACGACCGTGTCGCCGCACACGAACGAGATCGCGGCGTTCCAGGACCAGACCGCGACGGGAAAGTTGAAGGCGCTGATGCACAGCACGACGCCCAGCGGGTGCCACTGCTCCATCATGCGGTGGTTCTCGCGCTCGGACATGAGCGTGCGGCCGCCCAGCGAGCGCGACAGCCCCGTCGCGAAGTCGCAGATGTCGATCATCTCCTGCACCTCGCCGCGGGCCTCCTCGATGCCCTTGCCGACCTCGGCGCACACCAGCTTGGAGAGCCCTTCCTTGTGCGTGCGGAGCACCTCACCCATCTGGCGGACCAGCTCGCCACGCTTGGGCCCCGGCATCACGCGAAGCTTCCCGAATGCGGCGTGGGCCTTGCCGACCATCGCCAAGGAGGAGTCTTGGTCGTGGGTGGCCACGCGGGCCAGCGTCTGGCCGGTGCTGGGGTCTTCGATGACCAGGCCTCCGTCGCCGGCGTCGGCGGGCGGGGTCAGGCCGAGCTCGGCGAAGATGTTCTGAATCTCGGTGCTTGCCACGGGGGGACCTTAGCGCGGGCCGCTCCGCGGGGATCGTGCGCGCCCGGTGAGCGAAGGCACGGTTTGCAGCCCGCGCACGGCCCCGGAGCCCGCGCGACGAGCGCGACGGATGCTCGCCGGCTCAGAACGCGATGTTGTCTTCCACGTCGGCGTCGATCTCGTTGGGCCAGCGCGGCAGCGTTCCGCTGTAGAGCAGCGAGTAGGCGGCGGACACCTCGGTCACCCGCTTCGCGTAGCGGTAGCTCTCGGTGAAGGCGATCTCCTCGACGAAGGTGTCGCGCTCCAGCGGGACCTTGCTCTTGGCCTTGGCCTCCAGCCAGCGCTGGACGTTGGACGGGCCGCCGTTGTAGCTGGCGTAGGCCATGGGTGCCTGGCCGTGGAACTTCGCGAGGAGCTCGGCGACGTAGTAGCCGGCGAGGTGGGCGTTGGTGTCGATGTCGAACAGCGTGTCGTCGTCGAACGATCCTCCGCGCTCGACCTCGCCGAGGCGCTCGGCCAGCTGCTGCGCCGTCCACGGCATGATCTGCAGCGCCCCGCGGGCACCGACCGGCGATACGACGAATCGGCGGAAGCGCGACTCGGTGTACATCAGCGACCACATGTGAATCGGGTCGATGCCGAAGAGCCGCGCTTCGCGGGCGACCGGGGCCCGGAACGCGCGCGGATGCCAGCGCGCCTTGAACGCTCCGTCGGCCGAGGTGCTCAGCTTGGCGAACCGATAGGGTTCATCGAGGCCACGGGCCAGCTCGCGCATCATCGCCTGCAGCTGGGTGGACTCCTCCTTGCTGCGCAGCGTCCGATAGCCGTCCTTGGTGGGCCGGATCCTCGGGTAGTTCCAGTCGGGTTTCCAGCCCAAGCCGACGATGAACGACTCGTTGCGCACCCCCGAGGCCTTCTTGCCCCGCGTCTCGAACGCCTGCACCGCCACGCGGAGCTCGCGGCGGGCCTCTTCGAGGTAGCCGGCGTCGTAGAGCTGACGGGAGCGCCGCAGATCGGGCCACGCGTCGCCAAACGCCTCATCGACCTCCGCGAGCGTGGCGGACACCTCGGCCCGGGTCGGGTGAATCGGCTCGCCTCGGTTGGGCTCGAGCGAGGGAGGATCGGGCACCGGTCGTTCGGCATCGAGCAGCCGCTGGCGGGCCATGAGGCCGTAGTACGACAACGGATCGCGATCGATGAGTTCGTTGAGCAGCGCCTCGCCCTGCGCCCGCCCGGTGGCGTCGGCGGTCCCCATCAGGAGCTTGCCGCGGAAGTACCGGGCCCGCGAGCGGTCGGAGGCGTAGCGCTCGGCCTCTTCGAACGCGGCGATCGCCTCGTCGACCCGGCCCAGCCGCATCGGGAGCCACGCGTGCAACCACACCCTGCTTTGCCGATGCCCCGCGGTCAGCTTCTCGTAGCGCGCGAGGTAGCCCTCGGCCTCGGCATACAGACCGGCGCGAACGGCAAGCTCCGTCGCGTCCCACAGGGCGCTGATCTCGGCCCACTTCCGGCTGCTCTTGGCGGCCTCGTCGTAGATCGCCAGCGCCTCCTCGTACATGGCACCGCGCTCGAGGCAGCGCAGCAAGCGGTCGCGGGTGTCCAGCGAACCGGTGCCCTCGTAGGCCGGTCGCAGATCGTCCACGCACTGCTTGAAGTCGCGCTGCTTGTAGGCCGTGTAGGCACGCGAGGATCGGGCCTGCGTGCGCAGCGACTTGGAGTCGGTGTTCTCCACGACCTCGTCGAGGATCTCTCGGGACAGCTCGACCCACCGCAGCCGTCGCGCCGCCATCGCGCGGCTGAGCTGCTCGGTGGTCGACAGCGGGGTAGCCCGCACCCGGCCGTGGTCATCGGCCAGCGCCTCGAGCTCCTCCCAGGCGACCTTCGCCTCGGGCTCGCCGGCGCGGTCGATGTGAATCGCCCGCAGCTCCGCCGCCGCGTCGGTGGGCTTGCCCGCCCGGACGGCCGCCCGCGCCTTGTCGAGCTGCAGCCAACCTGCGTCGGGATGGTCGGGATAGTCGCGCAGGATCCGGTCGAGCGCAGAGACCGCCTTGCGGCCCGCCAGCACCCTCGCCCGCTCGCCGTCGCCCTGCACGGCGGCCAGCGCCCGCGCCTGCAGCACCCGGACTTGGGCCAGGTTGCGGATCGGAGACGCCTTGCGCACCCGCTCGAGGACCTTGACCGCGTCCTGACGCTGCGCGTCGGCTTCGGCGATCGACAGGGTCCCGGCGGCCGCCCACGCGAGCTTGGCTTGCGCCAGCTCGAAGCCGAGCACCTCGGCGGGAAACTGCTTGCGCAGCCGCTTGTGCGACCACAGCGGTTCGAGCGTGGCGACGGCCTGCTCGGGATGGCCCGAGGCTCGCTGCGCCCGGCCCACGAGCGCCCCCACGCGGAACCAAGCATCGCCCCCGGGTTCGCCGGCCTGGCCCGCGCTGAGCTGCAGCGCGGTCTCGTAGTCGTGAATCGCCAGCGCAGTCGCCGCCCCATCGAGCCCGACCAGCGGGCCGTCGATGCCCGTGACGTCGGCGTTGTGCTCGGCGGCGGCGTCGTCTTCCGGTGGCGCGGCGGCCACCTGGGTTGGACCGTCGGGAAGCGCTGCGCCGTCGGTCGCAGCCGGGATCGGGTCCCCCTGCGCATCGGAGGCGCCGGGCGAAGCCGTGAGCATCAGCCCTGTCAGGGCCCACAGCCCCAAGCCGCCTACACGCAGCCTCTGGGTCCTCCGAGCGTCCATCATTCCTACTCTTCCACGGTAGCATCGATGACCCAAATTGCATGTGATTCCCAAGCGGTGCGGATGCGCGCACCGTTTGCCCCTTCGGTGCGTCCCCGGCCGCGTCTGCGCTGTACCCTTTCACATGCTTCGCCACCTGCACTCGAGCGCCTGCGCCCTCGTTCTCGTCGCCACCGGATGCCCGGGCGCGGACCCTGCAGCGTCCCAGGGCCGCGAGGACGGCTCGTCGAGCGGCACGGCTTCGAGTTCTTCGGGGCCGGTCGATCCGAGCGTCGCGACGGGTTCGGCATCGGCCTCGACGTCGGCCACCACGACCGGCGCGGTCGAGACCTCGTCTTCGGGCGCCTCGGAGTCGACTCAGGGCGACAGCACCGGCGCGCCGGCGGTGTGCCTTCCGGTCCCCACATGCGACGCACCGCTCCCCGACGCCGGGCCGGAGCTGGACTGGGAGCGCACGCAGTCCTCTGCCCTCACCGCCTCGGGTGCGGAGCGCCACCGCGGCTACGACATGTTCTACAACCCCGACGACTGGCAGTGGATCATGGCCAAGTTCGCCTACGGGCCCACCGACTGGGACCTCGCGGGCGAGCGCGTCGATCTGTTCCTGCTCGAGGGGTGTGAAGGCGAGTTCGAACCGCTGGGCTCTGCGTTCACCACCGATGACGGTCAGCACCCCACCATCGAGGGTGTCGCCGACTCCGGAGGCTGGGTCTACTTCCAGATGCCGCGGCCGCTGCCGCTGGGCCGCCACCGCGTGCACATGGTGGTGCGCGGCGACGGGTCCCGCACGGACACCTACATCGAGGTGGTCGAGCCTGGCACGCCGATCTTCCTCTCGGACATCGACGGCACGCTGACGACCTTCGAGTTCGAGCGGTTCATCGACGTGCTGCTCGACACGATCCCCGACATCAACGCTGGCGCGCCCGAGGCCTTCGACATCCTCGTCGAGCGCGGCTACCGGCCGATGTACCTGTCCGCGCGCCCGGAGTTCCTCGCCAAGCGGACCGACGAGTTCCTCGCCGAGCGCGGGCTGCCCCCGGGCATCGTGCGCACGTCGCTGTCGGCGACCGGGGCGCTGGGCAGCGCGGCGGTCGCATACAAGAGCGAGCAGCTGGCAATCCTCGCCGAGCGGGGCCTCGTCCCCGCGTTCGCCTTCGGCAACACGGACTCGGACTCCGAGGCCTACGAGGCCGCAGGCATCGAGCCCCTCGAGCATCGATTCTTCGTCCAGTTCGACGACCCCAGAGGCGGACGCCGCATCGAGGACTACACCGAGCTGCTCGAAGAGTTCGGCGCGCTCGAGTCGGTCTGCCGAGTGATCTCGAGCGCGACGCGGACGACGTGCCCCTCCCGGCCAAGGGACTGGGCCACGTGCGCCCCATTCGCCAGCGGAGCCCTTCGGCCCCGACGACCCGGGCACGGCCCGCGGGAGCAGCCTCGCAGAATCGCATGTGATTCCAGACGCATGCGTCCCGTGGTGCCGACGCGATCCTTCGCGCTGCAAAACGGCAGCCCGGCGGTGCCGCGATCCCTCTAGAGCCGCAGCTCCCAGGGGCGCTATCGTCCGCGCCGTGAGTCTCAACCGTCCCCCGCACGAGCTGGTCGCGACCGTGATCGGCGCTGGAACGATGGGCGCCCAGATCGCGGCCCAGTTCGCCAACGCCGGCATTCGCACCCACCTGTTGGACATCGTCCCCAAGGGCGTCGACAAGGACGCGCCGGCGGCCGCCCGCAACGCGTTTGCGCTGGGCGCGATGAAGCAGATGCTCAAGAGCAAGCCTGCGCCGTACATGCACAAGGCGTTCGCGTCGCGCATCACCGCGGGCAACATCGACGACGATCTCGAGACCGCCGTCGCCGAGTCGGACCTCGTCCTCGAAGCGGTCATCGAGCGGCTCGACATCAAGAAGCCCCTGTTCGCCCGGATTGCCGAGGCTGCACCGGCCCACGCCGTGCTCGCGACCAACACCTCCGGGCTTCCGGTGGGCTCGATCGCCGAAGACCTGCCCGAGGCCGCGCGCAAGCGGGTGGTCGGGATGCACTTCTTCAACCCGCCCCGGTACATGCACCTGCTGGAGGTCGTGCGCTCGGAGTACACCGACCCCGCGGTCGCCGAGGACCTCTCGGCGTTCGGCGACCACGTGCTGGGCAAGGGCATCGTGCCCTGCCGGGACACCCCCAACTTCATCGGAAACCGCATCGGCATCGCGGAGATGCTCCTGACCTTCGGGGCGACCTTCGAGGGCAACTACACGGTCGAGGAGGTCGACCTGCTCAACGGCAAGCTGATGTGCCGCCCCAAGATGGGCAGCTTCCGCTTGGGTGACCTCGTGGGCATCGACGTTGCCGCCCTGGTCATCGGCAACCTCAAGAAGGCCACCAGCAGCGACCCGTCGGCCGACAACTACGACGAGATGCACGAGCAGATGGTCGTCCACCCCACCATCGAAAAGATGTTCGAGAAGGGGATGAAGGGCGACAAGACCAAGCAGGGCTTCTACAAGAAGACCAACGACCGGGACGCCAAGGGGCGCCGCGTGGTGCTCTCGCTGGACTTGGGCACCCTCGAGTACCGCGAGAACGTCCGCCCGAACTTCCCCGAGGTCGACAAGATCCGGAAGAACCCCGACTGGAAGAAGCGCCTGCACGACGCGCTTCGCCTCGAGGGTCGCGCGGGCGACTTCCTGCGCAAGGTCTACCTGCCTTTGTTCAACTACTCGGCCAATCGCCTCGGTGAGATTAGCGATGGCCCCAAGGCGATCGACGACGCGATGTGCTGGGGCTACGGCTGGGAGCAGGGGCCGTTCGCGATGTGGGACGCCATCGGCGTCAAGTGGGCGACCGAGCAGCTGGCGGCGATGGGCATCGAGGTGTCCCCGGCTGCCTTGGCGCTGCTGAAGGCCAAGGGGGACGACGCCACCTGGTACGACGGTCCGCAGGCCGAGCGCACGATGTTCGTGCCCGAGAAGGCATCCTTCGAGCCGGTGCCCGTGCCCTCGGGCATCGTGGTGCTCTCGGCGCTCAAGGAGCAGGGCAAGGTCATCGAAAGCAACGCCTCGGCGAGCCTCGTGGACCTCGGCGATGGCATCGCCTGCGTCGAGTTCCACTCCAAGATGAACGCCCTCGACGACGGCATCGGGCAGATGATGGTCAACGCCGTCACCGAGCCCCACAAGCGCGGCATTCGAGGCGTGGTCATCGGCAACAACGGCGAGAACTTCTGCGTCGGCGCCAACATCTTCACCATCTTGGCGCTGGCCGGCCAGAGCAAGTGGGACGAGCTGGAGAAGGCCGTCAACGACCTTCAGCAGGCCCTGATGACCGTTCGGCACAGCGCGGTCCCGGTCGTGACCGCACCGCACGGCATGGCGCTGGGCGGGGGCTGCGAGACCGTCATGCACGGCAACGCCACCGTCGCCGCCGCCGAGAGCTACATCGGGTTGGTCGAGATCGGCGTCGGCGTCCTGCCGGCCGGAGGCGGCCTCAAGGAGATCGTTCGGCGCGCGAGCGCGTGGGCGGCCCAGGTCCCCGACGGCGACCCCTACCCGTGGGTCCGCCGCGGGTTCGAGGCCGCTGCCGCAGCGACCGTGGCCACCAGCGCCGACGAATCGAAGGCCGGCGGGTTCATCGGCGCCGACCAGACGATCGTCTTCAACAAGCACCGCGTCATCGCCGAAGCCAAGAAGAAGGCCATCGGCATGGCCGAGGCCGGCTTCGTGCCGCCGGACCGCAACGAGCCGCTGACCGTCATCGGGGCCTCGCGCGGTGCGAGCTTCTTGATGGGCGCCCAAATGTTCGCCTGGGGCGGCTACGCCTCGGAGCACGATCAGCTCGTGGCGCAGAAGATCGCCCACGTCCTGTCGGGCGGCATGGAGACCTCGGGCGCCACCAAGACGGCCCAGGACATCCTCGATCTCGAGCGCGAGGCCTTCGTGAGCCTGTGCGGCACCCAGAAGACCAAGGACCGCATGGCAGCGATGCTGTCGACCGGAAAGCCTCTGCGCAACTGAGCGCGGGAACGACCATCGAAAGGAACCACAGACAATGCCTCAATTCCAAGAAGCCGTTCTCGTCGCCACCGGCCGCACCGCCGTTGGCAAGGCCGTCAAGGGCGTCCTGCGAAACACCCGGCCCGATGACTTCGCCATCGAGATGCTCCGGGGCATCCTCGCCTCGCTCGGAGACGCCTTCCCCAAGGAGATCGTCGACGACGTGGTCATGGGCTGCGCCATGCCCGAGGCCGAGCAGGGCCTCAACGTCGCGCGCATGATCGGGCTGGGCGCGGGCCTCCCCGACTCCAGCTCGGCCATCACCATCAACCGCTTCTGTAGCTCCGGGCTGCAGGCCATCGCCACCGTCGCCGAGCGCATCCAGCTGGGCGTCATCGACTGCGGCATCGGAGGCGGCGTCGAGTCGATGAGCATGGTGCCGATGGGCGGCAACAAAGCCACCCTCAGCCTGGACCTCGTGAAGAATCACCCCGAGTACTACATCTCGATGGGGCTCACGGCCGAGAACGTCGCGCAGCGGTTCGAAGTGAGCCGAGAGGACCAGGACGCCTTCGCACTCGAGAGCCACAAGCGGGCGGTGGCCGCCATCGAGGGCGGAAGGTTCACGGACGAGATCCTCCCGATCACCACCGCCGAGGGCAAGACGCACCAGATCGACGAAGGGCCGCGCGCCGACACCAGCATCGAAGCGCTGGCCAAGCTGCGCGCGGCCTTCCACGTCAAGGGCACCGTCACCGCCGGCAACAGCTCGCAGATGAACGACGGCGCCGCCGCGGCGGTCGTCATGAGCAAGACGAAGGCCGACGAGCTCGGCCTCATCCCGCTGGCTCGATTCGTGGGCTTTGCGGTCGCCGGGGTCGCCCCCGACGTCATGGGGATCGGGCCCATCGAGGCGATTCCCAAGGTGCTCAAGCAGACCGGGCTGTCGCTCTCGGACATGGACGTCATCGAGCTCAACGAGGCGTTCGCGGCCCAGTCCTTGGCCGTCGTTCGCACGCTCGGGCTCGACATGGACAAGGTCAACCCCAACGGCGGCGCGATCGCGCTGGGCCACCCGCTGGGCTGCACCGGGGCCAAGCTGACCGCCACGGCCATCCACGAGCTGCACCGCCGGCAGGGCCGCTACGCGATGGTCACGATGTGCATCGGCGGCGGCATGGGTGCCGCAGGCATCTTCGAGCGCATGTAGCCCGCGCGCACGCGCACCCCAGGCCGTCCCGAGCTTCCCTTGGGACGGCCTTCATTTTTTCGGTGATGCAGCCCGCGCGCTCGGCATGTTCGCGAACCTTCCCCGCCGCCGGTGAATCGTGGGAGGATTCGCGGCGTCTGAGGGCCTCTGGTCATGTCTCGTTCACTTCTTCTCGCCCCTACCATCCTGTTCACGCTCGCGGCTCCGTCCACCGGATGCGACCAAGTCCTCGAGCTCGCAAAGCAGGGCGCCGAGGCGGTCGGTGAGGCCGACAACGCCGTGGCCGACGCCAGCCTCTCCGATGACGACAAGCTGGGCATGAAGCTGGAGGGGTACATCGCGTGCATCAACGGCCCGTCCCCGCGCGTGCTCGATGCCGCCGACCGCTACGCCGGCTGGGTGGACATCGACGCAGGCGTCACCGGTAAGGAGTCCAGCGTCCAGGGAATCCACGACCACGAACTCGACAGCACGTGCGTGGAAGGCATCGCGACGTCCAACGACGCCGAGCCCGACGATCCCGAGCTCGAAAAGACCGCGACGGCGTGGCTCGAGGCGTACAAGGCGGTTCAACCGCTGATTCACGACGCCCACTCGTACTACGACCAAAAGGACTACAAGGACGACGACTTCGCGAAGGGCAAAGAGATGCACGCGCCTCTGGCCAAGGCGATCGGGGCGTTCCAGGACGCCGATCAAGCGCTGCGCAAGCAGGTCAGTGAGAAGAACGACGCCCTTCAGCTCCGGCGTTTGGAGCAGCTCGAGAAGGAAGAGGGCCGCAAGCTGCGGTTCCAAAACGCCAACATCATGGCCAAGGCCAAGGTGCTGATGGCCGCCGGCGACGTCCCCACCCTGGAGGCCCTCGACCTCGACGCCCTCGACAAGGCGCTCACCGAGTTCGAAAAGGCGCACGACGAGGCCGACACGTACGTCAAGGCCAACGAGGCCGAGGCCGACTCGGTGACCCTGTTCGGCTCCTTCATCGACAAGGGTGGAGACCTCCTCAAGGCGGCCAAGGCGCTCAAGCGCCGCAAGCGCGACAATGAACCCTACAGCGACTCTGAGCTTCGTCAGCTCGGCGGAGGCTCCGGCTGGATGGTCGAGGGGTCCAGCGCGAAGCTCAACCACACCTACAACGACCTGGTGAGCAGCTCGAACCGGCTCAGCTGGAACTTCTACAAACCCAACGGCTGAGCGTCGGGGCTGAGCACGCCGGGCGCTGCGGGGGTATCCTTGCCGGCCTTGCCCGCACCCGCTCCAGCCCGCGCCCTGATCCCACCGACCGCGTCCACGCGGGGCGGACGGTTCGGCGGTCGCGCCCTCCGCCGCCCAGCATGAGCGATCTCGATCTCGATCTCGACGCCCTCGCCCGGCAGTTCGAGCCCGCCGTGTGGCGCCGAGGACTCGAGGATGCTCGCAGCGGCGCCGTCTTGTCTTGCGCCGAGGCCGACGGCATGCGCGGTTGGTTCACCGCCAAGGTCGGGGAGGCCCGGCCGCAGACCGTCGAGTTCCAGATCGCCCGCACCGCCGTCCACGGTCACTGCAGCTGCGACGCGCGATACGACTGCCGTCACCTCGCCGCGGCCCTGTGCACGCTGGCCGACGCCAACCTCGCCAAGGAGGTCCGGGCCCGCAAGGCGCTGCTGGACTGGCTCGAGGCAGCGGAACAACCGGGCGCGCGGTCGAGCCGGCGCGTCGTGCCGAGGATCCGGGTGCCCGAGCTGCCCGAACCGACCGGACGCGAAGTCCGCTACCTGCTGGCCCTGCACCACGATCCCGACAGCGGCTGGTCGGTGCGCTTCGTGCCGCGGGTCGGCCCCACCGGCGCCGACGACCGCACGAAGCCTCGGGGAGCGAAGCTGGCCGTCGGGTCCGGCCAGACCGTGATCCCCACCGGTGTCGTCGCCCAGGATCTGGATCTGTGGCACAGCCTGCGCAAGCTGTCGGCGACCGACGAAGAGTCGATTCGGGCCCAGGACGGCTCGGCCGCGCTGCTGCGCCGATTCGTGCAGACCGGCCGCGTCCGCTGGCAGCGCTGGGATGGCCCCCGCGTGGTGTGGGAGGAGACGCCCGCGCCCATCGACGTCCGCTGGCGGCCCCAGCCCGAGGGCACCGAGGTCCTCGAGCTGCGCGCACGCGATCCGTCGCGCCTGGTGCTCCCCTTGGATCGACCGGTCTGGCTCGACCCCTCCACCGGTCGGTGCGGGCCGGCGGCGACCGAGCTGTCGCCCTCGCGGCTGCGCTCGCTGTACAACTCCGCCACCGTCCCGATCGACGTCGAGGTCGGCGAGGACATCGTGCAGCGGCTCGCAGCCCTGGGCTTCCCCGCGCCGCTGCACGGAGAGATCAAGACCGTCGATCTCCCGCTCACCGTCGCGCTCCACCTGCCGCAGACGCACGAGGCGGGCGAGCCGGTGGTCGTGTTTCGCTACGACGCCACGACCGTCCCGCTGCGAGGCGGACCCGAGAAGGTCTGTCGGTGGACCGGCGAGCACCTCGAGGTCACCCCCCGCGACCCCGCGGCCGAGGAGCGGGCCCTGGCGACCCTGAGCGAGCTTGGGCTGCCCGATCCGGGTCCGGCAGGCGTGCTCCCGCTGGACGCGAGCGGCTGGTTGACGCTGCTCGACGTCCTGCCCGTGCTGGAGTCCCGCGGCTGGACGCGCACCGGGTCGGCCCCCGAGGCGCTCGCACCGACCGATCCATCCGCGTGGTACCTCGACATCGACGAACAGCCCGGGGACGACGGTTGGTTCTCGTTCGAGCTGGGGGTCGACGTCGAGGGTCCGCAGGGGATGCGGCGCGTCAACCTGCTGCCGATCCTGCTCGAGGCGATCGAGTCGGGGCGCCTGCAGCACGACCGCATCGTCGTCGGAGCGTCGGTCACGCTGCAGCTGGACGACGGCACCCTGCTGCGCGTCCCGGCGGCGAAGGTGCAGCGCCTCCTGGACGGCTTGGTGTCGATGACCGTCGGCGAGCGCGGCCCGGACCTGCGCATGCGCGCGTCCACCTACGACGCGGCCTGGCTGGCCCAGCTCGAAGTCGATCGGTGGCAGGGCAACGAGGCGCTGGCAGGCCTGGGCAACACGCTGCTGCGCGGCGTCGGTCCCCAGGACGCCGAGGTGCCCGAGGGGTTCCAGGGCGCGCTTCGGGACTATCAGCGCGTCGGGCTGGCGTGGATTCAGCTGCTGCGACGCACCGGCTGCGGCGGGGTCCTGGCCGACGACATGGGCTTGGGCAAGACGGTGCAAGTGCTCGCGCACCTGCTCGCCGAGCGCGAAGCAGGACGCATGGACCGCCCCTGCCTGGTCGTCTGCCCGGTCAGCGTGTTGGGCACGTGGGCCCAGCAAGCGGCCGCCTTCACGCCCTCGCTGCGGGTCGGCATGGCGCACGGCACTGAGCGTGCCGCGACGGTGCAGCAGCTCGAGAACTTCGACCTCATCCTCACCAGCTACGCCACCCTGCTTCGCGACGACGCGCTGCGAGGCGCCCTGTACCACGTGGTCGCGCTCGACGAAGCCCAGGCGATCAAGAACCCCAGGGCGAAGATCTCCAGCGCAACGCGGAGCATGCGAACCCGCCAGCGGCTCGCGCTGACCGGCACGCCGATCGAGAACAACCTGGTCGAGCTGTGGTCGATCTTCCGCTTCGTTGCGCCGGGGCTGCTCGGGTCGCAGGCCCAGTTCGTGCGCGCCTACGCGAGGCCGGCCGAACGCACCGGCTCGGCAGACGCGGTCTCGGGGCTTCGCCGGCGCGTCGCCCCCTTCCTGCTGCGACGCACCAAGGACGCGGTCCTCACCGAGCTTCCGCCCAAGACCGAGGTCATTCGTACGGTCGTCCTCAGCGAGCGCGAGCGCGAGCTCTACGAGGCGGTGCGCCGCGTGGTCAGCAACGAGGTTCGCGAGGCGCTCCGCAGCAAGGGCCTGGGGCTCAGCCGCATCGTCGTGCTCGAAGCCCTGCTGCGCCTGCGGCAGATCTGCTGCGACGCACGCCTGGCGCCCAAGCTCGTCGACCCGCCCGACGGCTCGTCCAAGCTCGACGAGCTCATGGCGCTGCTCGAACCGCTGATCGCCTCGGGTCAGCGCGTGCTGCTGTTCTCGCAGTTCACCAAGATGCTCGACCTCATCGCGGCGCGTCTGGATGCGGTCGGTCAGCCCTACCTCATGCTCACCGGGCGCACCCGCAAGCGCCAGCCGCTGGTGGACCGCTTTCAGGCCGAAGAGGTGCCCCTGATGCTGGTCTCACTCAAGGCTGGCGGCACCGGGCTCAACCTCACCGCGGCCAACACGGTGATCCTCTACGATCCGTGGTGGAACCCCGCCGTCGAGCAGCAGGCGATCGATCGGACCCACCGCATCGGCCAAGAGCGGCCGGTCACCGTGTACCGGCTGGTGTGCGAAGGCAGCGTCGAGGAGCGGATCTTGGCCCTGCAGGAGCACAAGCGAGCGCTCGCGGAGGCCGTACAGGCCGACGCCGCCCGAACCTCTGGCCGAACCGGCTTCAGCCTGTCGGAGGACGACGTGGACGCGCTCCTTGCGCCGCTTCCGGCGCACGATGAGCCGTAAATTGTCACCGCGGATAAAAAACGTTGCTCATATTACAGATTTTCTAACCTTCAAAACGAGACACTGGGGCTCCACACCCCCGAGTGACTCACGTTGCGACGATCCGTCGGGACCGAGCGCGGGTGCTCTTCCCATGGACCCCCGCACCACCATTCGCGCGCATCCGGTCGCCGTCCCCTCTGGGGATCGCCGGCCGCGGCGAGACGGCGTGCCCGAGCGGATCGACGAGGATCGCAAGTCGATGACGCTGCACGCGGTGGGCCGCCCGCTGCCCCCGGGGACGGCGGTCGGCCGCTACATCGTGCACAAGGTCATCGGTCGCGGCGGCATGGGGATCGTCTACGGGGCCGTCGACCCGACCCTGGGACGCAGGGTCGCGCTCAAGCTCGTCCGGGACGGCCGGCGACGGCCCAGCGCGCGCTTCCGAGAGCGGTTGCAGCGCGAGGCCCTGGCGCTGGCTCGCGTCTCGCATCCCAACATCGTCTCCATCTTCGACATCGGTACGACGGACCACGGCACCTTCGTCGCGATGGAGTACGTCCGCGGGATCGATCTGCGCCGCTGGCTGCGGGGCTGTGCCCGCTCGGTCGACGAAATCCTGCAGGTGTTCACGGCCGCCGGAGAAGGACTGGCCGCCGCGCACGCCGAGGGGCTCGTCCATCGCGACTTCAAGCCCACCAACGTGATGGTGACCCCAGACCAGCGCGTGAAGGTCCTGGACTTCGGACTCGCGCGCGGACGGGCCAGCACAGACCCGTGGCTGGACGCCACCGATGGCCCGCTGCTCGCCCGGCGTCTGACCCTGGCCGACACCGTGGTCGGCACCACCGGCTACATGCCGCCCGAGCAGCTGCTGGGCCGAGAGGTGAGCCCCGCGAGCGATCAGTTCGCGTTCTGCGTCGCCCTGTACGAGGCGCTTCACGGGGTCCGCCCGTTCCCGGGCACGAACCCCGTGGAGCAGGCGCGGGCCTATGCTCGAGGCCACCGCACGCCCAACCGGGCCCGGCGAGACGTCTCGTCGTCGATGCTGGCGGTGATCGAGCGGGGGATGGCGCTCGAGGCCGCCGACCGCTTCGAGGGCATGCGCCCGCTGCTGGACGCCCTGCATCGGGTGCAGACCCCCTCGCGACGTCGAGCGGCACTGATGATGGCCGGACTGGTGGTCGCGACCGCGCTGGCCTCCTCGGCCATGACGGCCTGGCTGCGGCCCGACGTCGCCGGCGTGTGTGCGCCGCGACGGACGGCTCCGGCGGCGCTCGTGAAGCCCTGATTTGACAGCCCCGCGGAGCGCCTCGACACTGCCGACATGCGACCCCTCGCGCTCGTCGCCCTCACGCTGACCCTGGGGTGCTCCAACGCGCCCGCCGAGCCGGCCGCCGAGGCCCCGTCCGCCCAGACCCCGGCCGATGCACCCGCCGCCCTCCCCGACCGAGATCCCGCCCTCGCCAAGCGCCTGGTCGAAGAGGAAGGGGCCATCCTGCTCGATGTCCGCACCCCTCAGGAGCACGCGCAGGGTCACCTGGAGGGCTCGGTGAACATCTCACACGACGCGCTGCAGGGCCGTCTCGCCGAGATCGACACGCTCACCGGGGGCGACAAGTCCACCCCCATCGTCCTGTACTGCCGCTCGGGTGGGCGCGCGGCCCAGGCCAAGGACACGCTGGAGGCGGCCGGGTACACCCAGGTCACCAACGTCGGCGGCATGACCGACTACCCCACCGAACCGGACGCCGAGTAAGCCCCTCGTGTCGCGCGCGTTCGCGTGGCATCATGCAGCCCTTCGGACCTGATGCAGGAACAGGCGCAAACGCATTGCCCCAACTGCGGCGCTCCGGCCCCATTTCGGGGCACGGCCGTGTCCTTGGTGTGCGAGTACTGCAACTCGACGATCGTCCGCACCGGCGTCGACATCAAGCTGGTCGGGCAGGTCTCCGCGCTGGTCGACAACGGCTCCCCGATCGTTCTGGGGGCCCGCGGGCGATTCAAGGGCACGCCCTTCGAGGTCGCCGGACGCCTGCAGGTGCAGTACGGCCGCGGCTCATGGAACGAGTGGTTCATCAACTTCGCCGACGGCACCACCGGGTGGCTCGCCGACGCCCTGGGCCAGTTCGCGATCGTCCGGCCCAAGAACGTCGAGGTGGTCGCGGGCCGCGTGCCGCCCTACGACAACGTGTCGATCAACAGCACGCTCAACATCGACGGCATCCCAGCGGTGGTCGTCGACCGGCGCGCAGCCAGCTACAAGGGCGCCGAGGGGATCCTCCCCTTCGAAGCCGAGCCCGGCATGCGCTTCCACGGGGTCGACCTGCGCGGCCACCGAGGGGAGTTCATCTCGCTGGACTACGGCACCCACGGCGGTCACAACAGCCCCGTCCCCTACGTGGGCGAGGCCATCACGCTGGCCGAAGTCGGCCTGCACCCCCTGCGCCCCTTCAAGGGCTGGCGACGGCCTGGCCCGGCTGCGCCCGCCGGAGCGCCGCGCGCCTAACCCCCACGCCTCCGCACCCCGATGGCCGCCCCAGCTCCCAGCGCTCCCCGCAAGCTCTTCCGTGAAGAGGCGCAGACCGGCGCGATCAACTGCCCCGCGTGCGGCGGCCCGATCGAGCTGCACGGCTTTGGTGCGGTCGAGCAGGTCAACTGCCCCTACTGCGGCAGCGAGCTGGCCCCGCAGGACAGCGGCGACCTCCAGCTCCTGCAGCAGGCCCAGCGCGCGCGCCGGGAGTCCGTGCTGCCCCTGCACGTGCGCGGCACGTTCACCGACGAGGCCGGCGCGCACGAGTTCGAGCTGATCGGCATCGTGTGGCGAGAGTGCCGGGTCGACGGCGTCGTGTACCCGTGGCAGGAGTTCCTGCTCTTCAACCCCTACGTCGGGTACCGCTACCTGATGTTCACGATGACCGACGGGTCGTGGGCGATCGGGGAGACGCTGGCCGGCGCGCCGCAGCTCGAGACGGGCTTCGGCCATCGCAAGGTCACGTTCGCCAAGCAGAAGTTCAAGCACTTCCAGACCAGCGTGGCCCGGGTCAGCTACGTCGAGGGCGAGTTCCCCTGGCAGGTGCACGTGGGCGATCAGGCGGTCGCACACGATTTCATCGACCCGCCCTACAGCCTGTCCATCGAAGAGGCGGCCACCGACGACGGCCAGGACGTCAACTTCACCAAGATGCAGCACATCGAGGGCGCCGACGTCTGGAAGGCCTTCAAGCTGCCCGGGCAGCCGCCGCGCACCTCGGGCGTGGCGATGGTGCAGCCCAACCCCTACAAGAAGGGGCGCGCGCTGACGTGGATCCTGCTCGCGGTGATGCTCGTCGCGTGGCTGGTCGCGGCGATCAGCTACGTCGATGGTCGCACCAACCGGGTCGTGTCCTCGCGCAGCGGCATCTCGGTGACCGACCCGATCAGCGAAGAGATCGAGATCGGGACCAAGGGCGAGATGACCACGCTCGAGTTCGACATGCAGGCCTCGGGCCTGTCCAACGCGTGGGCCTACGCCGAGGTCATGCTGATCTCGCAGGAGTCGGAGAACGCGATCGGCTTTGGAGCCACCGCCGAGGAGTGGCACGGGGTCTCCGGCGGTGAGTCCTGGCGCGAGGGCGACACGTCCCCCTCGGTCACCGTAGGCAAGGTCCCCGGCGGCAAGTACCTGCTGCAGATCACGCCCAGCGGGGGCCAACAGGGCGCCACTGCCCAGGTGCCTCCTCCCAATCTCCGGCTCACCTATACGCTGCGTGAGAACGTGGTCTTGGCGCGCTACATCGCCCTGCCCTTCCTCATCATCCTCGGTTTTCCCATCTTCTTCTGGCTGCTCGCCCGGATCTACGAGGGCCGGCGGTGGGCCAACAGTGACTACGTCAGCTCGTCGAGCGGCTGAACGAAACGGACGGCGACATGATTCGAAACATCATCTACGGCGTGTGCGGCTTCGGCTCCTTGGCGATGCTGCTGTTCTCGGCCCCTGGCGGGGCACTTTTGACGGGCACGCCCGAGACGGGCAAGGTCACCACGGACGCCAGCGGCAAGCGTACCGTCCGCGGCGGGGCGGCCTTCATCTGGCTCGGCGGCGGTTACCAAGGAGGCAAATGACATGGCACCTCAGTTCAACTCCATCCTCGTCGGACAGATGCTCGACATCTCGCAGCTGCTCGGTGCGCTGATCTACTCGCTGATCGGCATCGGCCTGTTCGGCCTGGCGTTCTTCATCATCGTCAAGGTCGCGCCGTTCTCGATCCGCAAGGAGATCGAGGACGACCAGAACACGGCGCTGGGCATCATCATCGGCTCGGTCATCATCGGCATCGCGCTGATCATCAGCGCGGCCGTGCACGGCTGAGACACGGCCTGAAAAAAGGGCGCCCCGTGTCCGAGACCGACGCACCCGCGCCTTCGCCCGAGTACGGCCCGGCGAGCCCCAAAGCGCCGCCGGTGCGACCGAGGTTCGTGCTGCTGTCGGTCCTGGTCGTCGCGACCTGCGGGCTCGTCTACGAGCTGATCAGCGCGACGATGGCCTCGTATCTGCTGGGCGACTCGGTCACCCAGTGGAGCCTGGTGATCGGCGTGTACCTCAGCGCGATGGGGCTGGGGTCATGGCTGAGCAAGTACGTCGAGCGCGACGTCCATGCGCGCTTCATCCAGATCCAGCTGATCATTGCGCTGGTCGGGGGGTTCTCGGCGGCGGCGCTGTTCCTGGGCTTCGCGTGGCTGGCCTCGGTGCGGCCGCTGCTGTTCGGAATCCTGATCACGATTGGCACGATGGTCGGGCTGGAGATCCCGCTGCTGATGCGCATTCTCGCCGGGGAAGACGACGAGGATGCCCGGCCCGCCTCCCTCAAGGACCTGGTGGCCCGGGTGCTGGCGTTCGACTACCTGGGCTCGCTGGCGGCCAGCGTCCTGTTTCCGCTGGCGCTGCTGCCCTACCTGGGCCTGGTGCGGACCAGCTTGTTCTTCGGGCTGCTCAACGGCGGCATCGCGGTGTGGTCGGCGTTTGCGTTTGCGCAGGCGCTGCGGCGGGCGCGATGGATGCAGCTGCAGGCGGGCATCGTGGTGCTGGCGCTGGCGTGCGGGTTTGCGGTAGGCCCTGCGCTGGAGTCCTTCGGCGAGTCGCAGCTGTACGACTTCCCGGTGATCTTCTCGCACAAGACGCCCTACCAGCGGCTGACGATCACCCGCTGGCAAAACGACATCCGGCTGTTCATCGACGGCAACCTGCAGTTCTCGAGCACCGACGAGCACCGCTACCACGAGGCGCTGGTGCACCCGGCGGCCACGATGGCGGCGCACAGCGGCCCGGTCCGGGCGGTGGTGCTCGGCGGCGGCGACGGGCTGGGGATTCGGGAGCTGCTGAAGCATCCGCAGGTGGAGCGGGTCGATCTGGTGGATCTGGACCCGACGATGACGCAGCTGTTCGGGACCCACCCGGTGCTCAGCGGTCTCAACGCGCACGCCTTCGACGACCCGCGCGTGCACGTGCACAACGCCGACGCGATGGAGTGGCTGCTGGAGCACCGCCGCAGCGGGGAGCCGGGGTTCGATCTGGCGGTCGTGGACCTGCCCGACCCCAACAACTTCTCGCTGGGCAAGCTGTACACGCGGGCGTTCTACCGCCTGCTGCGCAGCAATCTGAAGCCCGGCGGCGTGGGTGTCGTGCAGGCGACCTCCCCCTACTTGGCGCCGCGATCATACTGGTGCGTGGTGGAGACGCTGCGCGCGGCCGACCTCCATCCGGTGCCCTACCACGCGCTGGTCCCGAGCTTTGGCGACTGGGGGTTTGCGCTGATCAGCCCGCAGCGGATCGAGCCGACGCGGTCCCTGCCGCCGGAGCTCGAGCTGAAGTTCCTCAGTGACGAGATGCTGCCCACGATGTTCGTGTTTCCGGCGGACCAGCAGCCGCTGGACGTGGAGATCAACCGGCTCAACGATCAGATGCTGGTGCACTACTACGAGGCGGACCTGCAGAACCCGATCGTGCAGCGACCCCGCCCATGAGCATGCGGCGACGGACGGTGCTGGCGGGGATCGCTGCTTCGGCGGCGGCGTCGGGGTGTGAGCGCCGCGGCACCCGCGAGCCGGTGGCGCTGCGGTTCGTGGGGCAGAGCCCCGAGCGCGGGCACATGCTGCGGATGGGGAAGCCATCGGAGGCGGCGGCGGAGCGGGTCTCGGTGAACACGCTGATCGTGGGCGCCGGGGCGGCCGGGACGGCGGCGGCGTGGCGGCTGCACCGGGCGGGGATGGAGGACTTCTTGGTGGTGGAGCTGGAGGACGTCGCAGGCGGGACGGCGGCGTCGGGACACAGCGCGCGCTCGAAGTACCCGATGGGTGCGCACTACCTGCCCAGTCCGCACCCGGACTTCGAGCTGATGCACCTGCTGCTGCGCGAGCTGGGGGTGGAGTTCGGGACGGATGCGGCGGGGCGAGCGGAGTACGACCCGTCGGTGGTGTGCAGGGCTCCGGTGGAGCGGCATCGCTACAAGGGTCAGTGGTTCGAGGGTCTGTACCCGGGCATGGGCCAAAGCGCCCAGGAGGCAGCGCAGTGGGATCGCTGGTGGGAGCACCTGCGGGGCCTGGAGCAGACGCTGGGCTCGGACGGGCGGCGGCTGTTCGCGCTGCCGGTGGAGCACAGCAGCGCGGATCGGCGGGAGCTGGATGCGGTGAGCATGGACGCGTACCTGCGAGCGCATGGCTTCGACAGCTGGCGGCTGCGGTGGGCCGTGGACTACGCGTGCCGCGACGACTACGGGACGCGGCTGGAGGACACGTCGGCCTTTGCGGGACTGCATCACTATCTTTGTCGCGGGCTGGAAGAGACGCACGAGCGCGTGACGCTGATGTGGCCCGGCGGGAACGGAGAGCTGGTCGCCAAGGTTGCGGACGCGGCGGAGTTGGAGCCGCGGCGACGCACGGGGTTGATCGTGTTCGATATCGACGCCAGCGCTGGGGTTGCGAACGCGTGGGACTTTGCGAAGAAGTCGGTGGTGGAGATTTCGGCCCGGACGATCATCTGGGCCGCGCCGCGCTTCGTGCTGCCGCACGTGGTCGGTGGCGATCCCCTGCCTCGCGGAGCGCTGACGTACTCGCCGTGGCTGGTGGCGAACGTGGCGGTGGACGAGCGCCCCGGCGGGATCGGGGCGCCGCTGGCGTGGGACAACGTGGACGTCGAGGCGTCGCACCTGGGCTACGTGGTGTCGACGCACGGGGAGTCGCTGGTGGATGCGAACACGCAGCGCGGAACGGTGCTGTCGTTCTACGACGCGTACGTGGCGACGCCGCAGCGAGGGCTGGATCTGGCGCGCGGGGCGTTGCTGGGGGCGGGGTTGGAGGATCTGGGGCGGGATGTGACCGCGGCGCTGGAGGGGATGCATCCGGGGATCGAGGGGACGATTCGGAGCATGGAGTTTGCGCGATGGGGGCACGCGATGATCCGGCCCGTGCCGGGGTTGTTGTTTGGGGAGGGGTTAGAGGTGGCGAAGCAGGCGGTCGGGGTGGTGATTCCGTGTGCGACGGATGTGGGCGGGGTGCCGCTGTTCGAGCAGGCGTTTTGCAATGGGGTGTCGGCGGCGGAGAAAGCGTTGGGGGTTGCGGGGGTGCCGTCCGGGGCGATGATTCAGGATTGACGTGAAACCCCGCGTCGGGTCGTGACCTCCGTCGAGCAGGAAACAGAACCCAATTCGGATTCGGCCTCGAGAAATTGACGCGAGGTCGATGCGGCCCGGCGCAGGACGCGGAGTCCCGCGCCGGAAGTAACGGTGCGGTTTTCGGAACCTACTCGGACACTCGGTTCGCGTACGGAAGCTCGCGCCCCTCCCGGTCGAGAACGGCTTCGTAGTGCTGGAGTAGCTCTCTGATGCGACCTTGGACGATCCGAGAAATCTCCGCCACCGCCTCCTGGTCCCCGCGTTCGGCCTCCTCAACAAGTTCATCCACGTCGTCGAGTAGTGCCCGAAGGCTGTCCCCTTGTATCAGGACGCCCGGATGACTCCTTGCGGGGTGGCGCGCCACGACCGCGTTGCTTGCGTCACTCAAAACCTCGAAGTCTTCTGTCTTTGCCATGGTGTCGGGCTACTGCGGGTGGAAGATGACGTGCGGGAGGCTCGTATCGACCTGCCGCTTGAAGATAGGGGCTTCAGGAAACTGCGTGGTCGAGATGTCGGCGTGCCGAGCTGAGCTTGGACGTGCCGGATGTCGGCGCCGTTGTCGAGCATGGCCGTGGCGATGCTGTGGCGGAAGGCATGGCAGCTCCCACGATCACCGATGTCGGCGGCGCGGATGTACTCGCGTACGAGCATCGTCATCCGGTTCTCGGTCATGCGCCGTCCTTGCATTGTGAGGAAGAGGAAGTCCTCGAACCCAGAGGCCGGACCCGGTCGGCGGGTCTCGACGTACTCGTCCACGACGGCGACGGCCTCGCGCAGGATGGGCACGATCCTGTCCTTATTGCCCTTGCCCCGGCGGACGGTGACGACACCGCGCTCGCGGTCGATGCTGTGGAGCTTGAGGTCGCAGAGTTCCTTGCGGCGGAGGCCCGTAGCGTAGGCGACCCACATGATGGCCAGGTCGCGCAGGCCGGTCTTCTTTCCCAGGTCCACCTGCTCGAAGACCCGGAACACCTCCTCTTCGTTCATCACGCCCTTGGGCAGCGGACGCCCGACCTTGGCGAGCTCGAGGTCGGCGGCCGGGTTGGCGGTGATGTACCGCCGCCTCGTCATGAACGAGAAGAACTGCCTCAGCGGGATGAGGCGAGTGTTCCGCGCGTTGGGGCTGAGCTTTGTCCCGTCGGGCTTCTCCACCTCGTAGAGGTGGCTCTGATAGTCCTCGAGGACGAAGATGCTCACGTCGCCGGGCGCGGTGATGTCCCTGGCGGCAGCCCACTCGACGAACAGACGCAGGTAGGACTCGTGATTCTCGACGGTCCTTGGCGAGTAGCTCCGCACGCGCAGGCGGTGCAGGTGGGCCTCGGCGAGGTCCCCCAAGGTCTCGGCTCGTTCACGGTCGCCCATCGGTGGGCGGGGTTTCTTGTCTCCACGCTTCGGCAAAGTTCAGCACGCTCCGAGCGTTCTACTCCTCGTCTACTCACCGACCGGCTGCCGAGCGCCGACGGTGAATTTCACGAAACGACAAGATGCCCCACAGCGCCTCGCAGGCCCACCTTCGAGGCAGAATTCACCTTCCACCGACGACAGGAGTTTCGTGAAAATATGGCAACTGCGGCGTACATGGGGGGAGCAGCTTGAAATCCCTCGTCACGGACTCCTCGGCTTGTGACGGACGGCCCGGCTGCTCGGACCCCACCATGAGCCCCTTGAGCAGCGCCTCCACGCCCCCGAACCTCGACCCCAAGCGCGCGGTCCTCTACCTGCGCGCATCGACCCAACGACAGGAGCTGAGCCCCGCCGCCCAGCGCAAAATGGTCGCCGAGTGGGCCAGGAACCCCGGCATCGAGGTCGTCGCCGAGTTCGTGGACAGGGGCATCTCCGGCGCCGCCGAGCTGGCAGACCGTCCGGGCCTCATGCAGGCCCTCCAGAGCCTCCACGCGCTCGACGCCGGCACCGTCGTGGTCGCTAAGCGGGACAGGTTGGCTCGTTCCGTAGAGGTCCTGGTGCTCGTGGAGCGCGAGGTCCGACGGCTCGGCGCTCGACTCATGGCCGCCGATGCGAGCAACGACGACGCCCCCGGTGCCAAGTTCATGAGGCGGGTTCTCGACGCCGTCTCCGAGCACGAGCGCGACCTGATCCCGGCGCGCACGAGGGCCGCACTCGAGGTCCGACGGACGCGGGGCCTCCGTGTCGGGAGCGTCCCCCTCGGCCACGCCTGCGACGAGGACGGGAACCTCATCGTCAACCTCCGGGAACGCCGAGCAGCGGGCCTTGCTCGTCGCCTCCGCGAGGAGGGCCTGTCCCTCCGGCAGGTCGCCGAGCGTCTCGACGAGGCGGGATTCCAGACCCGCACGGGCTCGGCGTGGCATCCCGAGCAGGTGCGGCGACTCCTCCGCATCCCACGACGGTGATCTCCAACCAGGGGTCTAACCCCCCGTTCTTCGCGGGGTCGTCGTCGCCCACGGCGATCTGGGCGGTGACCTCGAGGGCTTCGTCGCCAACCCCCTTTTCAAATTCGTCGCCCTCGTCTGCGTCTTCGACCGTCAGCGAGTCCAGCAGCTCGTCCACATCCCACGCAGGTGCCGGGGCCTCACGCTGCCACGCGATGGTCCCTGGGCGCCCGTGGCGCTCGTCCTTCCACATCACGACTCGTTCGTCCTCGACCAGGTACCGGGAGTGTGCGAAGTAGCGCCCGTCGTTGCCGAGCTGGCTGCGGACGATGGCACCCGACCAGGTGTAGGGCGACGCCTGCCCGTCCAGGGCGTACTTGCTGCGGTCGTCCACGGTCACGAACACCACCCGAAGGCCCGTCGTCTCGCAGAGGCTGCGGAGGTCGTCGAGCGCGTCGGTCAAGATCCCCGAGCATCCCGTCCGCTCGCCTTGGCCGACCCAGCGGGATGCGGCCGCCTTGAGCGCGTCCCGGTCGAAGGAACCATCATCCCTGCTCCAGATGTCCTCGGTCAGCAGGCTCACCATGTCGGGCTCGACGACGATGATCATCGCCATCTCCTCGTCGGTGATCTCGGGAAGTTCCTCGATGAGCTCGTGGACGCCGTACCAGGTGTCGTCCTGTCCGATGTACCCGACGGCCACGTCTCCTGGACCTCCGAGCTCGTGGACGAGGTGACGAACCAAGGGAGAGGGGTCTCGTTGGGCGTCCATCACCACCTCGGACAGGAGGCAGACCGAGTCGTGGGCGATCTGGTAGGCGAGCTGGGCTTCACCGTGGGGAGAAGGACCGGGGGAGAAAGGCCGAGGTGGGGTGTGTGAGGGGGTCGAGGACGGAGAGGGGCAGCTAATACAGGGGGCCGGGGACAGTACGCCCCCAGACCGGCCCAGAACCAGCCTTGGACCGCCTTTGCCGTCGCGGGGTGGGTGACACTTTGCTTTCCCCGGCCGCTTGCCCCGGTAGGACTTCATCGCCAGGCGGCGCAGGAGGGCGTCTCGAGGCACGAACGCGGGGGTCGAGTCGCCCTCGCCCTCCCACACCGCCGGCCTCTCGATGGGGTGCAGCTCATGCTCGGCGACGTACTTCTTGAGGATGGCGTCGAGCGTGGCCTGGTCCTTCTCCCAGAAGTGCGTCTTGCCGCGCTTGTCGCCCTCGAGCCACGCCTCGAGCCGGTACGCAGCGGTGGCCCCGCGCTCGGGCTTGACCCTGTAGAGCTTGACGAACGCCTTGGCCTTGGCCCGGTGCCGGATAGTGACCGGGACCTCGTCCTCGTGGATGAGCCACTCCAGACGAGTCCGCCGGCCAAGCTCCTCGTAGATCTCCTCGAAGCCGAGCTCGTCGGCGAGGCGTTCGGCCTCGGGCTGCGAGAGCACCACGTAGCGTTCGAGCCTGCGGTAGTACTCGATGCTCCAGTCGGACGCCTCGAGCCCGAGGATGCCCTCCATCACGCGCTTCTGGTCGCCCTTGCGGACGCCCTGGATGTCGATGAACAGGCCGTCGTCGCGGTCGGCGACGGCGAGGTTGTAAAGCGCGAGCTTGCGGGCCCGGTTCAGCTTCCCGATGCAGGTCTTCGGTCCCGGTCGTCGTGCCGTCAGCCACCCGGAGCCCCGCAGGCAGTCGCGTTCACCCCGGCGAGACCATCGGGTCCGCTTCCCGAAGCCCAGATGGCGACGCAGAGCCTCCAAGGTCTTGCCACGGGCCCCGTCCTCCACGCGCAGGCGCACGCAGAAGCCGTGGCTGTAGATCTGCCAGCCCACCAACACGCTGCCTCGACCGTAGCCGCCCGGCCATCTCGGTCAAGGCCCCGCCGGCCGCGACCACATGACCACGACCGACGGGGAGAGCGTGTTGGTTGTGGTTCCAAAGTACCCTGGCCGAGCACTTTGGCCACTTTCGTCGAGGTCTAGGTGGGGTTTGGGTTCCCCAAAACCTCGGATGCGAGTCGAAAACCAGTTTCTAGGGATGGTTTTTCGACTTGGGCGGCGACTTCAAAACCTCGACGCCCCGTCCGTGGAGGCGGATGTAGAACTCAATTCGGATTCGGCCTCGAGAAATTGACGCGAGGTCGATGCGGCCCGGCGCAGGACGCGGAGTCCCGCGCCGAAGATAACGGTGCGGTTCTACTTCAACACAGGAAGGCCGTCTCGGTCGCTGTGCCCCCCGAGAGCTTGGCAGCTGGCTACTCGTCGTCGACGATCTCGTTCCAGTCGATCTCGGCGACCCAGATCTGCTCCTCCGTGGAAAAACGAACGACGCCTTCGACCGACAGTTCACCATCCGACAACACGAGTTTGAGGCCCTCGCACAGCTCTATAGACAGCGTTTTCAGGTCCTCCGCCGTGCCGTGCAAGTTGAGGCGCACACGGCCTGACGGGTCGGCGTTGTGAAAATCGGCGTAGACCGTGGTCGCTGTCATTTGAAGATCGCTCGTTCGGCTTTGGGAACCGGGTTGGGGACGGACGGGCTCAGGAGTCGTGACGCGTCAGAGGGGTCGAGACCGGTGACGGTGACGTGGTCAGGGCTACGTCCACTGATCTTTACCACTTGTCCGCCAGCCGCGCGTATGTCCCCCACCGTGGTCGTGCCCATCTTGTTGTGCCTTATCCAGTTTCCTAGCTCCCGCAGACAGTTTCCACCGGCGCACTCGGCCGAGAACCCAGTGACCCCGGAGGGGTGGGTCCCGGTTCCCTTCACGATGCTTTCGGGTGTGATGTTGGCGCCGCCACGAGCGACCGTCGCGCTGTTCGGGAGTCCCCCCTTTGCGGCCTTGGCTGCGCCACCCAGCGCGTCTGCGGCCTTCGCGGCGTCGTGCGCGCCGTCCGCGACATCGGCAATCTTCTTCGCAGCCTTCGCGCCCTTCACTCCCGGGACGAGTCCGACAACCGCCATCCCGACGGCCATGGCGAGCGCCGCGTCGTCACCCTCTACGATGGCGTCGACAATTTCCACGCCATCGCCGAGCGGGGTGACGACGGCGATCCCTTCTCCCGCGATGTCGAGTCCTCTGGCCAGGGCGAAGGCCCCAGACATCGCCTGCTGGATGCTCTTGTTCGACGCCTTGAACCCGCACGTTCCAGCGTTCCCCGAGGCCTGGCAGCTCATGCCCATGCCGTCCCGGTAGTACGCAAGCTCATCCTTGAGTTGCTGGCGCGCCGCGAAGCCACGGAGCTCGGCGATCTGCTGCATCCGCATGCCGTTCCGCATGCCGATGCCGGAGCCGTCGCTCTGCCCCCAGTACCCGGACAGAAGCCCCGAGTCGTTGCCTACGGCGATCTCGGACGCTCGTTCGCCGCCCGAACCGTAGATGCGACCGCACCCGCCTTCCTCCGTGATGAAGTCGCATCCGTTTGCGTCGCTCGGCTCGTCGGTCTGCCAATCGACGTTCCCGTCGTCCCCTCCGCCGTCGCCACGAGGTCGCAAGGACCGTCGCACGGGGATTCCCGCGGTGCCAGGCCGGTTCAAAGCCCCGCGTAGTACGCTTCCCACGAGCCGCTCGAGGCCTCCAGATCGGTGGCGAAGCTCGCCGGTGGTGATCTCCCGTTCGCGCAGCAGAGTCCGGGTGTCCGGGTCGATTTCTTGCAGAACACAGGGTTCGTCTGCGCACGGCTGGTAAGGGTTCTCGCCCCACGCGTACAAGCCGAAGATCGTTCCATCCCGGCCGGTCTGGACGTCGAGGTGTGACGGGGTCCCCAGTGGCAGGTGCCCCAGCGTCCCCTCGCGGACCAGACAGTTCTCGCCAGGAATGACGCTCGAGGTCGGCGTGCATCCACCATCATCCGCATGGATCCGGAGGATCTGTCCCACCCCCGGCGACGAGCTGCGTCGCGGGATCTCCGAGGAACGCGTAGTGGACGCGCATCCCGAAGTCGCCGTGGTGCGGCGACAGCCCCTGCCGCTCGACCGAATCTCCAACCCGGGAGAACGATCATCCGCCCAACTCTCGCGCGCGTACCGACGCGCCCCCCAGCACTCAGGCTTGGGGCAGTACCCAGTCGACATGTTGGACGCCATCACCACCTCTAGACCGCGAGACCGACCGCCTCTCTGGTTTATTCTTCAGAGCTGGATTTCGCGATCCAGGAGGCGAAACGTGAGCTCTCGGAGATCTCGTCGACTTCGCAGCCCAGGTCGCCAATGATTGCCGTCGCTTTGACTCGTCGACTGTCCTTCGTCTCGCCATCCAGCTGCTCGCACATCCGCAACTCCGCGTCACCTTCGACCGTCGATAGGAACTCGGAGATCCGAGCGCGGATGAGCGCCCAGGTATCGGCACTCGCCCCACCGCTGTCTGCAGCTTCACACAACTCACGAACCTCCGAGACCGTTGCAACATCAACGGCGACGATCCCGAAAACCCGGACCCTGCGATCAGGGTCCCATGCGACCATCGAAGCGTATTTCCACTGCCCATCGGTCCCTTGAACGAATCCCTCGGTGATCCCATCGTGCCATCCCACGACCACGAACTGCTGCGATGAAGACTTCATTGGGGCTTCAGGAAACTGTGTGGGTCGCGAGTCGCGGGTGTAGGTCGAGTTTTCCACAATGGAACAGGATCGCGTGACGGAAACGGTCTCGATTCCGGTACCCGCACGCTCGCTTCTTGAGGGCTTGAACCGCCCCGGGTTTCTCGGAGACTCCAGAAAGAGAGAAACTCAGAGACATGGGCAGGTACTCCAACGAATTTCGTGAGCGCGGCGTGAGGCTTGCGCAGGAGGCGATGGACAAGCACGACTCCCGGTGGGCAGCCGTCGAGTCGATCGCGAAGAAGCTCGG
This sequence comes from uncultured bacterium, assembly GCA_963761755.1. GTDB lineage: Bacteria > Myxococcota_A > Polyangia > Nannocystales > Nannocystaceae > CAJXVA01. The sequence goes on along the minus strand of CAVXIC010000006.1, from coordinate 694,899 downwards.
CTGCTCGCCGCAGACGCTCGACAAGTGGCTCAAGCAGGCCGAACGATACACCGGGAAACGGGCAGGCCTGACGACGGACGAGCGAACGCGGCTCAAGGAACTCGAGCGGGAGAACCGAGAGCTGAAGCGGGCGAACACGATCCTCCGGCCGGCATCGGCTTTTTTCGCCCAGGCGGAGCTCGACCGCGGACGGAAGTGATGGTGGACTTCATCGAGGAGCACCGCAGCGAACACGGGGTCGAGCCGATCTGCAGCGTTTTGCCGATTGCCCCGTCGACGTACTACGAACACCGTAGCAAGCGTACGGAACCAGAGCGTCGAAGTGCGCGAGCGAAACGAGACGATGAGCTCGAGGTCGACATCAAGCGCGTCTGGGAGGAGAGCCACGGCGGGGTCTACGGAGCGCGCAAGGTCTGGGAGGAGCTGTTGCGCGAGGGCGTCGACGTGGCGCGATGCACGGTTGAACGGCTCATGCGCAAAACGGGGCTCAGAGGCGTCACGCGGGGGCCTGCGTTCAAAGTCACGACCGTACCGGACGAGAATGCTGCACGACCGGAGGACCTCGTGGAGCGTCACCGAAGCGACGCGCCCCAACCAGCTTCGGGTCGCCGACTTCACCTACGTCGCAACTTGGCGCGGGTTCGTTCACGTCGCCTTCATCATCGACGTGTTCGCCCGCGTGATCGTGGGCTGGCGCGTCAGCACATCCATGCGCACCGACCTCGTCCTCGACGCGCTCGAGCAGGCGGTGCACGACCGCCGCCCCTCCGAGCGACTCATCCACCACAGCGATCGAGGGGTGCAGTACGTGTCCATCCGCTACACTGTTGTGGCTCGGGCTATGTGATCCAGGCCAGCTCGGCAGAACTGATCCGGTCCCAGCTCGCCTGAACTGATCCACGTCAGCTCGGCAGAACTGATCCTCCCACCTGAACGGGAGGCCAGCACATCGCAAGGGCGCGACCGGCGATGCTGTCGAGATGCGGAGGATCAGCATGCATCGGCTTCAAGAACTCGTTCGACTGTACCGACTTGGCGAGGGCGCCCGCAGCATCGCCCGGCAGTTGAGGATGAGCCCCAACACCGAGCGTCAGTATCGGAACGCGCTCAAGACCGCCGGTCTTCTCGCTGGCGATGCAGAGTCGTTGCCCGACCTCGCGGCGCTCCGGCTCGCGATCGAGGCTCACAAACCGACACGGCCGCCACCGCAGCATGAGTCGTCGGTCGAGAGGTGGCGCGAAGACGTCGAGGCCTTCGTGACCGCGGGGGCGACCCCCAAGGCCATCTTCGACCGGCTACGAGTCGACCACGAGGAGTTTTGCGGAAGCTCGTCGGCGATCAAGCGCATGGTCGCCGGCATCGCCAAGGCACGCGGCGTACGTGCGCAGGACGTCGCGATTCCGGTCGTGACCTTGCCGGGAAAGGTCGCCCAGGTCGACTTCGGCGCGGTCGGCAAGCTGTGGGACGCGACGGAGAAGCGGCTGCGCACCGCGTACGTGTTTCTGATGGTGCTGGGACACTCGCGCCATCAGTTCGCGCGCATCGTCTTCGACCAGAAGGTCGATACGTGGCTTGCCCTGCACGTCGCGGCGTTCGAGTGGTTTGGCGGCGTGCCGGAGACCGTCGTCCCCGACAACCTCAAGTCCGCCGTGATCCGAGCGGCGTTCGACGTCCGCACCGAGCCGGTCCTCAACCGCAGCTACCGCGAACTCGCCCGACACTTCGGGTTAGAAATCGACCCCACGCCCCCATACAGCCCGCAGAAGAAGGGAAAAGTCGAATCGGGCATCCGCTACGTCAAAGGAACTTCATCAAGACGGTGGGCGACGAACGCGACGCCGACACCCTCAACGCGCTGCTCGAGCGCTGGGTGCTCGAGGTCGCCGGACGCAGGGTCCACGGCACCACGTATAGGCCGCCGCTGGAGTTCTTCGAGGCCACGGAACGGGGCGCCCTGCTCTGCCTTCCGGCGCAGAAATGGGAGCCGGTTTCGTGGCAAGAGCCCACGATGCACCGCGACTGCTGCGTGCTCGTGGCAAAAGCTCGCTACTCCGCCCCCTGGCGACTCGTCGGCAAGAAGCTTCTCGCTCGGGTGACCGCGAAGTCGATCGAGCTGTACTGGGATGACACCCGCGTCGCGACGCATGAACGACAGGCTCCAGGAGGCCGCAGCATCACGTCTGAACACCTCCCGCCCGAGCGCGGTGAATATCGGATGCGCGAGCGCAGCTACTGGGTCGAACGTGCCGAAGCCCTTGGCGCCGACGTCCTCCGCTATGTCCACGAGGTGTTCGGCAGTGACGATGTGCTCCACCAGCTGACCAAGGTGACGGCGATCGTTCGCCATCTCGAGACCTTCCCACCCCAGCGCGCCAACGCGGCGTGTCGGCGCGCGTCGTTCTTCGGCAACTACGGCTATGGCCCGATCAAGGAGATCCTGCGCAAGGGCCTCGACCTCGAGCCCTTGCCGCAACTCGCCATGCCCGAACGACGCCCCTCAGGGACCCCCAGATTCGCCCGCAACGTTCAAGAACTCCTGCATTTCACCCCGAATGATCCCGATGCATCCCACTGAAGACCTCATCCCCATCCTCAAGAAGCTGCGCCTCTCGGGCGTCCTCGAGACGCTCGACATGCGGCTCCGCCAAGCGGTCGACGACGACATTTCGACGGCCGAGTTCCTGCTGCGGCTGCTCTGTGACGAGGTTGAACGTCGCGACGCCAAGCAGCTCGACACACGCTTGCGAAAGGCGAACTTCGAACACCGAAAGTCCCTCAACGACTTCGACTTCACGTTCAACCCCAAGGTCCCCAAAGCCAAGATCATCGACCTCGCGACGTGTGGCTTCATCCGCAAGCACGAGAACGTCTGCATCGTCGGCCAGACCGGCGTGGGTAAGAGCCACATCGCGCAGGCTATCGGTCATCGGGCCTGCCTCGCGGGCTTCGACGTCCTCTACACCCCCGCCGACAAGATGCTCAAAGATCTCCGCGCCTGCCGAGCCGACGGGACACACGAACGCCGCCTCGCTCGGTACTCCAGCGTCGACCTGCTGATCATCGACGACCTGGGCCTGCGCACCTTGACCGGCGACGAACCGATCGACCTCTACGACATCATTCGTCAGCGCTACGAACGGGCTTCGACCGTGATCACATCAAACCGGGCGCTCGAAGAGTGGGCGCCGCTCTTCAACGATGACCTCGTCGCCAACGCCGCGATGGACCGTCTGCTCCACCACGTGCATGTCATCGAAGTCACCGGCGCGTCGTATCGGAACCCGCCATCGCGTCCGAAGAAGAAGGCGTCCTGATGGTTCTCCGGCGCGTCTGCGTGGATCAGTTCAGCCGAGCTGGAGGTTCGATTCGCTCGCACGGAACTCACCAGGTTCGCCGGGTCGGAGTCACCGGATCAGTTCAGCCGAGCTGAGCGCGATCAGTTCACCCGAGCCTTGACACTACACCGACCGTCTCGTCGAGGCGGGCATCGAGGCCTCGGCTCGGAACCTCGTCGGCGACTCGTACGACAACGCGCTCGCCGAGAAGCGCGATCGGTCAGTTCAAGGCCGAGGTCATTCGCCGCTGCGGCCCGTGGCGTAACGTCGACGAGGTCGAGTTCGCCGTCTTGGAGTGGGTCGACTGGTGGAACAACAAGAAAGCGGCTACCTTGCGCGCTCTCGGCGACGTCCTCCAGGCCGAGTTCGAAAGAAGCTATCATCAGCTCAACAACACCCCGGCCAACGCGGCTGGACTTACGTAACCAGCTCTTCCGGAATTCCCGGGGCGGTTCAACCCTTCGAGGACGCGTGCTCGGGCTGCGACACGCTCGGCGGCGAGTCCATGGTGCACCTCGTCGGGGGTGAGCATGGCGAGCCCGCTGTGGCGGTGCTCGTCGTTGTACCAGGAGAAGAAGTCGACGCAGTGGCTCCTCGCGTGCCTCGATCGAGCCGAAGCGTGCCGGGAACTCGGGGCGGTACTTCAGCGTCTTGAACTGGGCTTCGGAGAACGGGTTGTCGTCGGAGACGTGCGGTCGAGAGTGGGTTTTGGTCACGCCGAGGTCGGCGCAGAGGAACGCGACGGGCTTGCTGGTCATCGACGAGCCGCGGTCGGCATGAAGCGTGAGCTGGCCCGGCCGGATGTTCTGCTTGCGGAGCGTTTCCTCGATGAGCTTGCGCGCGAGCAGCTTGGTCTCACGATGGGCGACCATCCAGCCAACGACGTAGCGACTGAAGACGTCGAGGATGACGTAGAGGTAGTAGTAGGTCCACTTCCGCGGCCCAAGGAGCTTGGTGATGTCCCAGCTCCACAGCTCGTTGGGGCGCGTCGCGAGCAGCTCTGGCTTGACCAGGTCCGGGTAGGCGCGGACGTTGCGTCTTCTCTCGGCTCTCGCCGACTTGATCGGCGATCCGGATACATCGTTCGAGCCGAGCAGAGGTACGTCCCCTCGTCGAGCAACGCCGCATGAACCTGTGGGATAGCGAGGTCGACGAAGCGCGGCTCGTGCAGCACATCGAGCACGCGCTCCCGCTCCACGGGCGTCAAGCCTCTGCCTCCCGAGCGGGGTTTGGGCGGGCCGAACACGGGGTCGTCGACCCAGCGGTAGTAGCTGCCTCGCGGCACCCCAAGCACCCGACACGCGGTGCGGATGCCCACCGTTGCGGCCGCGCGTTGAACGATCGCTGTCACTTCGGCTCGCTCTCCGCGCCCGAGTGCGGTTCGAACAGCGCCGCCATTTTTTTTTGCATCTCGACCATGAACTCGGCGCGCTCGGCTCGCGCTCGCAGCTTGGCGTTCTCGCGCTCGAGTTCGACGATGCGCTTGGCGTTTTCGTCGACGACCTTCGGCTTCGGCCCACGCTTGCGGGGTGCTCCTACGAGCTCGCCTTGCGCTCGCGCTGCTCGCCACGCCGTCAGGTGCGAGGAGTTACAGGCCTTCGCGGCGCAACAGAGCGCCGACCTCTCCCGGCTTCGTGCAGCTGTCAGCTTGCGCGAGGATGTTGAGCTTGTACGCGTTCGTGAAGCGCCGTCGCTTGCCCTTGGCCGCGACCTCCGGGTCCGGTTTCTTTGCCATGGAGATGGGGTTCGTCATCAATCATCACGTGCCTGCCCTCTTCAGTAAACTCGGGGTTGCAGGTGGTCTCAGACTTGTTGGCACAGAGGGCGCACGCCCTTTGCGCTCGGAGGCAGACAGCTTGAGCGCGTTGGGATCATCCAGCGCGAACGTCAACAATCTTCCGACCCGCGGCCCCCTACCCACCCGTGGCAAAAACGCCGACAATAGAGATTATGTCCAAGAAGGACAGTATGTCCCTGAACGACACATCCCATGCCTCCCAAACGCACCTACTCTTCTCGAAATCCTCCGATTAGCGCGCCATCCGATGCTTCCAAGTTAGCAAGAGACATTTGCCCCAACACCCCAAGGTGTAACGCAACGGGCTCCACACTCAAGTTCTCAAGAGCATACTCCCCTCCGGCAACAAGAGGGAGAGTGAATGCGAGGTGCTCGTCGCCAGACGGCGCTATCCCTGACAGCAGGGCCCTCTCCGCAAGGCCAGCGTCGAACGCAGCCGGGTCACCCGAGAAAACCCTCTCCCGAAGAAAATCGGCCAACACGCCAGGTTCGCAGGCTTCCCGTCCCCCTCCCTCACAGAACAACTTGGTCAAAACGCTACCACCCTCTACGTCGAACGCGTAGCCGTAGAGATCACCGAATATGTCTTCAGCCACAAACACAAACCCGTCCAGGATCCGGCCATATGCAGCAACCCATTCCGCCTCATTTCGAGAAACGACCTCAGCCACCGAAAAGAAGCGAAAGAAGCCGTTCTCTGTCGAGAACCCGTCAGAAGCCTGAACGACGCGCCAGTAGTCACCAGGGAGCATTTGCCCCCGAACAACCTTCTCAACGCCTGAATAGCCTTCAACCCACGATTCAGAGGAAGAACGAATCAACTCAACGACGCTACTCATCAACGAATCCTTTGATCGGTGTACCATCAGGATACTGCATGCGCTGGCGGCCCTGTCCGCCAACGCTCCGATTCACCCTCTCTTGTGTTGACATGATGTTACCGAGATCGTCAGCACCGCCGAACTGAAGGTCGAGAGCATGGTCCGCATCGTCGCCATCCGCAATGCTCCCGTCGCGACGAGCCTTTCGCTGTGCGGCTCCATTTCGAACCGGTTTATGAACGACCTTCGCCTTGCCTGCGGCGGCGGCTTCATTGAGAGCATCAAGCTTCTTCGTCCAAGCCGCATCGCTAACCCCAGATGGTCGTTTTAGCACGATCTCCACCCCATCTCCGAAGCCGTCTCCGAAGTTCGGCGCCAGGTTGACGGCATCGGAACCGCGCTTGCCGAAGACCTTGAACATCCCGAGCATCGGAACAAAGGCGGCGGACGCAAGCCCAATCCGCGTCCAAGAGAGGCCGGGAGACCTTTCGTCGTAGGCAAGACCAGCCTCGACCACCCCCCACGCGTCGCGAGCTTGGGCGGGTCCTGGTGCAAAGTCCCACGCGGCCTCCACCATGAGATCTCCCACGACCCCGTCTCCGACTGACTCCTTAGCAGGACTCACTGAAGCTTGGCGCCGACGCGCCAACTCTTCATTCTCCTGGCGCAGACCAAGCAGCTCTACCCGTTTCGCCACCGAGTCGGAAGCCGCCTCCGCAGTACTCCCTTGCAAGTCGAGAAGGAAGCTCCGATTCGCGCCCGTGAGCTCAACGAGCGAGTCCGCGCTAATCGCCAACTCGTCGACCTGGCACCCCTCAATGCACGAGAAATTCCAGAACTCCTCGCTGCTGTCGAGCCCTTCGGACTGCCAATCCCCCTCGTATCCGGGCACCGGGATGTAGCCACTCGGGTCGGTATACGTCAGCGGATCGTTCCGCACATAGCTAAAGGGGTCGTATCCCTGCGACGAAGTCGGCGCTGAGACAAACGGGTCCGGCGCAGCAAAACGGGCGAGGTGCGGGTCGTAGTACCGCCCGCCCATGTCCATGAGCCCGAAGCTCTCCTCACGGCGATGCCCCGTAAACCCGATATCCACGCCTGAATCGCCGCTCCACGTGGCGGCACCACCAAGTGGCGCTCGTCGACGCCCGAAGGGGTCGAAATCCTGCCGCTCGACAACGTCTCCGCTCTCGTTCGAAAAGACACTCGTTGAGCCCATCTCGTTGCCATGGGCATAGAGAATCGACTCCATATCGCCGGCCTGGACCACGACAGCCACGGCGCCTTCGGGTCCGCTGACTCGATAGCGGCGCGTCTCCCCCTCGTCGTCAACCGTCAGGTCGAGTCCATCCGCGAAGTACGTGGCGCTAGGATCAGGCCCGAACTCCACTCGACGAACTTTCGTTCCGTAGCCGTCGTACGCGAACTCCACATGGAGACCCTCGCCGTCGGTGACGTGGTCCAGCTTCGACCATGCGTTCCAAGTCAGGCCGACTCCAGCTCGGTCAATCTGGCGTCCGTTCGAGTCATACGCGTAGGTCACGGAACCCGCGGTGGTCACGCTCAAAGGGCGCTGCGCGTCCCCGTAGACGAAGTCACCGACCGTCGACCGGTTCAGCACCGAACCGATCGGTGAATACTGGTGCACCATCGCCACCGTGGCTTGACCGTCGCGGGACAGCTCGGAGCGGAGAAGGCGACCGATGTCATCGTGCTCGTAGACCTCCTCTACACCGAGGTGCGGAATTTCCTTTCGCAGCATCCGGCCGACGGAGTCGTACTCCAGACTGACCGAGTCGACGACGGTCGACGCGTCTGGAGACCCCGGATAGGCGATGACCGGGTCGTCCGCGAGAAGCGTGAGCCACTCGAGTACACCGGCGTGGTAGCTGCGCTCCTCAGCGAGGCCATTTCCGAACTCGATGCCGTTCAACGCACCGGACACGTCATGCGAAGTCGCCGTCCACACAGGCGCATCTCCGACGCGAATCTGCGAAAGCGCTCCAACCTCGTCGTGCTGGTAGGAGATACGGGGGCCTGGCCCTCCATGCCGATCTCCGCAAGCCGGCCAATCTCATCGAACCGTCTGTCGACCCGGAATTGCCGGGCTCCGCTGTCGAGGTCGAGCACCGAGGAGGACAACCGACCGAAGCGGTCGTACGTGAAGGTCCGCTCTGTTGCCGTACCGTCGACGGAAACCTCCGACTTGACCCGGCGAAGAAGCCCGTCTCCCCACGGACAGTCGGCATCAGCATCCCACTCCAGCTCACTGATAACCGTCCCGTTCTCGTCCGTGCTGGATAGCAGTCGGCCGGCCACATCATACTCGTAGTCAATCGAGTTCTCCCCATCCTCGTACCGAACGAGTTCCGGAAACCCGCGATACTCGTATAGTTCCGCGCTGCGACCAGGAAGCTTCCTCGAAATCGTTCGGCCGACCGCATCGTACGTATAGTGCGTCGATGTCCGCACGGTCGAGTCAACCGGGATGACCCCATCGCAGGTCCCTCCCGCCGGGTTCACGACGACGTCACGAAGTCGAACTCCCGCGCCATAATAGAAGCAGGTCAAGATCCCTTCCGCGTCCAGGGTCGATACCAGCTCTCCGGTGTCCGCGAACGTGCTTGTCCACTCCTCCCCGCTTCCATCTTCCTCGACGATGTCTTGGAGGCCGTACCGCCGACGAGTTTCACCCACGCCAAGGGCGGTCGTGGCCGGGGTCCGCAGCACTTCGCGACCATGGAGGTCGTACACGACGGACTCCGCCGGGCCCGGCGAGTTTCCGACCGCGGCCGGCGTCGAGCTCGCGACGCGCACTCCAGTCCCGGCCCAATAGTCGTCAACTTGGGTGAAGACTCGAAGGTCACCGGAGATGTCGAATTCCGAGTAGCGGACAACACCGTGTTCATCGTACTCCACGAGCTGTTCCCCTCCAGATGGTCCCGTAGAGACGACTCGGAGTGGACTGGGGGCGTCCAAGGGAGAGCCGAGGAGTCGCTCATACCGGGTCGTCGTTCCTGGCGACAAAGGAGGTCCGCCGACTCCGGCAAACGTGCGTCCACCAGTCACCCTACCAAACCCATCGAATCGAGTGGTCGCCAACACGCCATTGACGTCGAGAGCTCCAACGAGCAGCCCAAGGTCCGGCACCCAAGAAAACGACGTCGAGTGTCCGACCGGGTCGATCACCTCGTCGACATTTCCATGAAGGTCATAGGAATACTCCCATGTGCGACCGCTCCCACCCCACTGGGATTCTTCCACGGTCTGAGTATGGAGAGTCCCGTCTCCGTCCCAGCTGTAGGTTGTGATGGTTCCAAGCTCGGAGCCTTCGTCGAGCGCATGGACCTCCACTTTTCCTCTCGAGTCGAACTTCCACCGCTCGCGATTTTCGAACGGTGCAAAGCTCGGATCCTGGAAGTCGCACTCACCGCCTGCCCGCTTACCCTCACGACTGAGGACCTCCTGAGGCCGGCGCACAAACGGAAGCTCAGCCCACGCCAAGACTTCGTAGTCACTGCAGTACTCGCCGGAAGTCGAACTCGAGGACCCAACCACGCCGAACTCATCGAAGGTACGCTCTTCGCGACTATGATGGATGAGCTCCGCTCCGGATGAGGCTTCGCACTTCATCAGCCCCCCCTCGAGATCGCAAGTCCCCGGGGTGTAGAAGGTCAAGGCCTCACTGACACGTGTCCCCTTCACACCGACCGGATGCCAAAGGGGAACACCGACCTCATTCTCGTAGAACTCGTCGACTCCCCACTCATGCAGAAACCCATCCGAGTACTCTCTGTCGACCGCTTCATCGAGATTGTACGTGAAGCCACCCTCTTCAGGGAACCAGCGAAGCTCCTCCCTTTTGGTCACGTCTCCCCTGAACGTACCCATCCGGTCGCTGTAGTCATCGCGTGTGGTCGTACCCGTCGCGACAGGAACGCCGAACCCCTGGTAGACACCGGGCTCGACCCCAGACCCAACATCGACGACCGCGGTCTCGATATGCTGTTCGAACCCACCGCCGTAGGCGATGGCTCCGTTGCACCACCCGCGATAGCGATGCAGGTCCACGTCATTTCTCTGCACACCGCCCCCGATAGCCTTCGGGCGAACTATGGCCGAGACAAGCGGCCACCGCGGCGTGTGGGACTGGAGCTCCGCCGAACGGGCCGAGCAGTCAACTGCGGCGAAGACATCCTGCGCTCCTCCGTACTCAACGAACGTCTGCGCACCATAGCCGTCCGTCACCGACGCCAGCAACTCAGCCGGGGCGTCGAGCGACGTCGCGTACAGAGTGCTGACTCCCTCGGTCGGCCCCGGACGGGCCACAACGAGAGAGGCCTGGCCCCTCCCAGAAACATCGGCGACGAAGACCGTCTTCGCCTGGCGAACCCACGAGACCTCCGGGCCGGTAAGTGTGGTCGAGTTTAGCTCCAGGCCACCATCGCCGGCAAGTTCCAGCACCTCGAAGGACGCCCCGTCGGACCCCGGAAGAACGACCTCAGATCGCCCATCGCCATCGATATCGAAAGCGGCGGCAGCCTGCATGAATCTGCGGCAGTAGTCCTGCCACTCAAAGCCGGCACGAGTCGGCCCTTGTTCGGTACGTGCTCGCCGTGCCCCGCGTAGACACGAGCGCCGCCGGGCGTTCCATTCTCGCTACGCCGGCGGTCGGAGGCTACTTCGCGGAGCTCAGGCGGGCGAAGTCCCAGGGAAGCAAGGCTTCGTTGCGCTCGACGGCGTAGTGCGTGGCGGCGGTGAGATACGCAGCGGGGTCGACGCCCTGCATCGCGGCGGTCTCGAGCAACGAGTAGAACAACGCCGCCACTTCGGTCCCACGCCTCGAGCGTGAGCCGTAGTGGTTCTTCCGCCCGATCACGATGCCCCGGAGCGCTCGCTCGGTGGCGTTGTTGTCCAGCGGCACGTACGGGTCGTCGACGAAGACGGTGAGCCCCGGCCAGTACCTCAGCATGTAGTCGATGGCCTTGCGAAGGCCCGACTTCGGCAGTCCGCGTTGTTCGGTACGTGCTCGCCGTGCCCCGCGTAGACACGAGCGCCGCCGGGCGTTCCATTCTCGCTACGCCGGCGGTCGGAGGCTACTTCGCGGAGCTCAGGCGGGCGAAGTCCCAGGGAAGCAAGGCTTCGTTGCGCTCGACGGCGTAGTGCGTGGCGGCGGTGAGATACGCAGCGGGGTCGACGCCCTGCATCGCGGCGGTCTCGAGCAACGAGTAGAACAACGCCGCCACTTCGGTCCCACGCCTCGAGCGTGAGCCGTAGTGGTTCTTCCGCCCGATCACGATGCCCCGGAGCGCTCGCTCGGTGGCGTTGTTGTCCAGCGGCACGTACGGGTCGTCGACGAAGACGGTGAGCCCCGGCCAGTACCTCAGCATGTAGTCGATGGCCTTGCGAAGGCCCGACTTCGGCAGTCCGCGTTGTTCGAGCGCCCACGCCCGGAGCTTCTCGAGAATCGGAGGCGCTCTCTCCTGCCGCGCGGCCAGTCGTGCTTCGCAAGCCTGAAGCTTCGCGTCGCCTTCGAGTTCACTGGGATTCGCTGTATCGCGATCGATCGCAAACAGTTCGCCGATCAACGTCAACGCCTCGGTGCATTGAGGGTAGTTTGGTTCGGCCTCGACGAACTTCCGTCGCGCGTGCGCCCAACAATGCGCGAGCAGCAACGCGTCGTTCTCTTTCTCGAGCGTGTCGTACACGCCGTAGCCGTCGACCACCAGCGTTCCGTCGAACTCGCCAAGGTACTGCCGAGCCGCGTCGGCGGACCGCGACGGGGCGATGCCGTGCCAGACCGCGCCCGGTGCGGTCATCGACCAGGCCCACCACTTCTTGCCCGAAGACGGCTTGCCCTTCGTGCCCATCACTCGCCACCACGTCTCATCTGCTCCGACAACGTCAGCGCCGAGAATGAACTCCCGGAGCTTCTCGTACGCAGGCACGAGGTGCTTGGCGAGCGCGTCGATCTGGTCCCAGAGCGTCTGACTGTCGATGCGAAGGCCTTCGCGTCCCATGACCCGCGCTTGGCGATTCAGCGGTGCGTGGTCGAGGTACTTGCCCAGCGCAACATGGACCGCGAACTTCAGCGAGTAGCGACCGCCGGGAAGATGGCGGGTCGGGGAAGGTGGCGTGTAGATGCCGCAGACGCAGCTGTACTTCTGGCGCTGCATCTTCACGAGCGTGAACTTGCGTTCGATGATGTCGATGAACTCGGACTTCTCGTTCAGCCCGCTGAGCTCGCGGAGGTGTTCGCCACACGTGGTGCACGTACGGTCGCCATCGGCCAGTGCCATCCGCACCTGCACGACGTCGAGGCTCGGCTGCTTGCGCGGCCCGTGGCCTTTCTGCGGCGGCTTCTCCTTCTTCGGTTTCTCGGTCGGCCGGCGTTCCGAAGAGTCGCCGAAGACCTTCTGATTCAGCGTCGCGATCTGCTCTTGCAGCCGATCGAGTTCGAGGCTGAGCTGCTCGGACCCATCGCCACCCTTGAGCGCTGCGAGTTCCTTGACCAGCTCCTGCAGCCGCGCGCGAAGCCGGTCGTTCTCGACGGCGAACATCCGAAGATAGGCTTTCGCCTCATCAACGTTGTCGATCGCTTCGAAGCGTTCGAGGTCCGCCACGGCATCAAGATGCCAGCTCAGGATCCGACGGCAAGGTCTTTCTCGGAGAGGTCGTCGGGCGAAAGTTTGAAGCGCCCAATGAGATGGCTGCCACGAAGGAACAGCTCGAGTTCGGAGCGGTGCAGCCGGAGCGTGGAGTCCTTCGCAACCTCCCAGAGCGCGACGAACCGGCCCTTCTCAAGTCGCTTCGCGAGCACGCAAAGGCCGGTGCCATCGAAGTGCAGCACCTTCGCGTGTGTGCGACGACGATTGACGAACAGGAACATCGCGCCCGAAAGCGGGTCGCTGCCCATGGCCTCGCGCACCAGCCCCGAAAGCCCCTCGTAGCCTTTGCGCATGTCGGTCGGCTCGCAGTACGCGAACACTTTCACGCGGCCGAGTGCACCGATCATCGGTTGGACCTCAGCAGCGCGGAGATGTCCTCGAGCGTGAGACCGCCGATGACGGCGTCGCCCACGAGGCGCAGCTCGAACGTCCGAGCAGGTGTCGCCGTCGACGGCGTATCCGTGACCTCGACCTGGCGGACAACCGGTCGAACCATCCGCTGCATCCACCCCCAAACCGTCCGCTGCTCAAGCCCGAGTTCTCGCGTCGCTTCGGACTTGCTCGCGCCTTCCGAGACGCGGGCGCTGACGTAGTCGACGACCTCCGCTCGAACGTCTTCATCGAACTCTCGCCGGCCCGCGGCGTTCCGCCGCGCCCGCTCCAGCCTTCGTCTTAGCTCGTCGCGATCGGCGGCAGTCACATCGACGACGGTGGCGCGGTCCGCTGCGCCCGTCTATGCGGGGCACGGCGAGCACTTACGTTGTTCGAGCGCCCACGCCCGGAGCTTCTCGAGAATCGGAGGCGCTCTCTCCTGCCGCGCGGCCAGTCGTGCTTCGCAAGCCTGAAGCTTCGCGTCGCCTTCGAGTTCACTGGGATTCGCTGTATCGCGATCGATCGCAAACAGTTCGCCGATCAACGTCAACGCCTCGGTGCATTGAGGGTAGTTTGGTTCGGCCTCGACGAACTTCCGTCGCGCGTGCGCCCAACAATGCGCGAGCAGCAACGCGTCGTTCTCTTTCTCGAGCGTGTCGTACACGCCGTAGCCGTCGACCACCAGCGTTCCGTCGAACTCGCCAAGGTACTGCCGAGCCGCGTCGGCGGACCGCGACGGGGCGATGCCGTGCCAGACCGCGCCCGGTGCGGTCATCGACCAGGCCCACCACTTCTTGCCCGAAGACGGCTTGCCCTTCGTGCCCATCACTCGCCACCACGTCTCATCTGCTCCGACAACGTCAGCGCCGAGAATGAACTCCCGGAGCTTCTCGTACGCAGGCACGAGGTGCTTGGCGAGCGCGTCGATCTGGTCCCAGAGCGTCTGACTGTCGATGCGAAGGCCTTCGCGTCCCATGACCCGCGCTTGGCGATTCAGCGGTGCGTGGTCGAGGTACTTGCCCAGCGCAACATGGACCGCGAACTTCAGCGAGTAGCGACCGCCGGGAAGATGGCGGGTCGGGGAAGGTGGCGTGTAGATGCCGCAGTCGCAGCTGTACTTCTGGCGCTGCATCTTCACGAGCGTGAACTTGCGTTCGATGATGTCGATGAACTCGGACTTCTCGTTCAGCCCGCTGAGCTCGCGGAGGTGTTCGCCACACGTGGTGCACGTACGGTCGCCATCGGCCAGTGCCATCCGCACCTGCACGACGTCGAGGCTCGGCTGCTTGCGCGGCCCGTGGCCTTTCTGCGGCGGCTTCTCCTTCTTCGGTTTCTCGGTCGGCCGGCGTTCCGAAGAGTCGCCGAAGACCTTCTGATTCAGCGTCGCGATCTGCTCTTGCAGCCGATCGAGTTCGAGGCTGAGCTGCTCGGACCCATCGCCACCCTTGAGCGCTGCGAGTTCCTTGACCAGCTCCTGCAGCCGCGCGCGAAGCCGGTCGTTCTCGACGGCGAACATCCGAAGATAGGCTTTCGCCTCATCAACGTTGTCGATCGCTTCGAAGCGTTCGAGGTCCGCCACGGCATCAAGATGCCAGCTCAGGATCCGACGGCAAGGTCTTTCTCGGAGAGGTCGTCGGGCGAAAGTTTGAAGCGCCCAATGAGATGGCTGCCACGAAGGAACAGCTCGAGTTCGGAGCGGTGCAGCCGGAGCGTGGAGTCCTTCGCAACCTCCCAGAGCGCGACGAACCGGCCCTTCTCAAGTCGCTTCGCGAGCACGCAAAGGCCGGTGCCATCGAAGTGCAGCACCTTCGCGCCCCCTCTGTCAGGGTAGTTGCCGCATGAACCGGGCGACGGCGTAGAAGCCGGAGCCTACGGCAGCGGGGCGCGAAATGAGACGAAAACCATGGCGTATTCCGTCGCCTTCAAGGCGAGCATGATCAGAAAAATGACGGGCCGCGGAGCGGTCACGGCGACAGCGTTGGCGGATGAAACTGGGGTTTCGCAAGGCACCTTGTCGCGGTGGAAGCGAGACGCGAGTAGCGTACTCGACGTGACCGTCGACGACAAACCCGCCCCGCGAGAAGAACCGGGCAAGCGCGCTCAGGACTGGACGCCCGAGGAAAAGGTCCAGGCGGTGATGGAGACCGGTGGTCTGAGCGAGGCCGAGCTCGGCGTGTACGTGCGTCGTCACGGCCTGCACGCCACCCAACTCGACACCTGGCGCGCCGAGTCACACAAAGCCGCCGTCGCTGCGCTGGGCGGAGCCACAACGAAGGGCAAGCGCAGCAACGAGCAGCGCGAGATTCGGCGGCTCGAACGCGAGGTCCTGCGCAAGGACAAGGCGCTCGCGGAGACCACCGCGCTGCTGGTGCTCAAAAATTCAATGCGTTGTTCGAGGACGAGGACGACGGCACGAACCCAAGGAGCGACAGATGATCCTCGATCTGGTCCGTGAGGCTCGCGCTGCCGGAGCGCGCCTGGGTCCGTGTTGCGAGCTCATCGAGATCGACGTCCGGACCGTTCAACGCTGGCTCAAACACGGCCCCGAGGGCGGCGAAGATGGCCGTCGAGGCCCCAAGACCGTGCCGGCGAACAAGCTCAGCGAGGTCGAGCGAGCGCAGATCATCGACTTGGTGACGTCCGCCGAATTCCGCGACCTGCCCCCGTCCCAGCTCGTGCCGCGGCTCGCCGACATGGGCATCTACGTTGCGTCGGAGTCGACGATCCACCGTTTGCTGAAACAGCACTCGCTCAACGCCCACCGCGGGCGACATCGACCTGCGAAGAACGCGAAGCCTCGGGAGCACTGCGCCACCGGACCCAATCAGGTGTGGTGTTGGGACATCACGTACCTGCGCGCGCCGACCCGCGGCGCGTTCTTCTATCTGTACCTCTTCCTCGATGTCTGGAGCCGGAAGATTGTCGGCTGGCGCGTGTTCAATCGCGAGGACAACGAGCTCTCTGCCAAGGCCTTCGTCGAGATCTGCGAAGCGGAAGGCGCCGACCCGAAGAAGCTGGTCCTGCATTCGGACAACGGTGGCCCGATGAAGGGTGCCACGATGGTCGCGACCCTCGAGTCGCTCGGCGTCACGCGCTCACTGTCGCGACCGAGCGTGAGCAACGACAACCCGTTCATCGAATCGACCTTCCGCACCGTGAAGGGACACCCCAGCTTCCCCGACAAGCCGTTTGAGAGCATTGAGGCCGCGGAAACCTGGGTCGCGGAGTTCGTCGCCTGGTACAACGAAGAGCATCGCCACAGCGGCATCTCCTTCGTGACGCCGGGTCAACGTCACACCGGCGTTCACGAAGCGCTCCTCGAGCATCGAGAGCACGTTTACGCCGCCGCCAAGGCCCGCCACCCCGAGCGCTGGACCGGCAACACTCGTCGTTGGGATCGCCACGCGACCGTCCGACTCAACCCAACACAACTCCCCTCAACAGGCCAGGCCGCCACGCCCGACACCGCAGCGGCTTGAAACGATTTCATGCGGCAACTTTCTTGAAATCCACCGCGCGTGTGTGCGACGACGATTGACGAACAGGAACATCGCGCCCGAAAGCGGGTCGCTGCCCATGGCCTCGCGCACCAGCCCCGAAAGCCCCTCGTAGCCTTTGCGCATGTCGGTCGGCTCGCAGTACGCGAACACTTTCACGCGGCCGAGTGCACCGATCATCGGTTGGACCTCAGCAGCGCGGAGATGTCCTCGAGCGTGAGACCGCCGATGACGGCGTCGCCCACGAGGCGCAGCTCGAACGTCCGAGCAGGTGTCGCCGTCGACGGCGTATCCGTGACCTCGACCTGGCGGACAACCGGTCGACCATCCGCTGCATCCACCCCCAAACCGTCCGCTGCTCAAGCCCGAGTTCTCGCGTCGCTTCGGACTTGCTCGCGCCTTCCGAGACGCGGGCGCTGACGTAGTCGACGACCTCCGCTCGAACGTCTTCATCGAACTCTCGCCGGCCCGCGGCGTTCCGCCGCGCCCGCTCCAGCCTTCGTCTTAGCTCGTCGCGATCGGCGGCAGTCACATCGACGACGGTGGCGCGGTCCGCTGCGCCCGTCTATGCGGGGCACGGCGAGCACTTACCTTGTTCGAAACTGCCATCACCACGGTTGAAGTAGACCGCCGCGCGCGCGGGAAGTTCGGATTCCGCCGTCCCAGCCTTGCAGGCAAGTCGGGGATCACTCTCTATGAAGGCGTCGATCTCTCCGGGGCTCCCATTGACGAACCCAGCGTTGGGCTCGAGCCGAACGAGGTCCACCAGGCCATCGCCGTTCAGGTCCGCCTGCAGGTCACCTGACGGGCCGCCACGCGTATCCCCCGTGAAGAGATCATTGTAGCTTGACTCCCCAGTGTCAGCGGCCTCCAGGACGTCCTCCTCGCCTCGCGTGTCTAAGCGAGCGTACCTCTGAAGCAAGTCAACATAGAGACCAGTTGGCGCAGCATCGACCATCCCGAACTCCACGCTCCGCGCGGAGTACGTCCCGTCAACGGTACCGTAACCGAACCCGATCTCCGTCAAATTCAGGCGGAAGCGTTCCGATCGTCAAGATGTCACGAGTGCCTTCGCCTGTCACATCGAGCTGAGCAAACGCAGCAAGCCCCCACTGCCAACTCCCACAAGTGGTGCGAGACTCTGGGTCCTCCGGGCCAAAGACTCCGTTCGGGATATTCCAATCGGAGTTCGACACAAACGAGTAGAGTTCGTCTGCATTTCCCCAATAGATGCCTGACCGTTCTCCTTCAAAGACATCGACGAATCCGACGCATGGCAAAGGTTCTTCGGCACCGTTCCCTTTGAGATCCATAAAGCTGACACCGAGAGGCACCGCGGCCCGACACTGGTCCGAGGGGTCCGGTGGAAACTGGCACTTCTCCTTCCCCTCCCCATCCCCCTCGTAAAAATCGGACTCGTCAAAGTCCGAAAGGGCCTCGGAAAACCCCTGTTCGCCGTAATACGCCGAGCTGGCCCAATCGTCCGGATCAGAGTCCCATACCGTGGGGCCCCCACCACCACCGCACAGCTCCATATAGCTTGAATCACACCCCCAGGGCAGGTCGCCACCGACCCGCCACGTGTACTTCGTCGAAATCGCACCTTCGCGGTCCGAGGCATCAACCGCCTCTACAAACGCCCCCCCCCAATCCATCCCAGAGATGATGTGGTCCCGAAATCCTGAAATGATGAGGGGGTCGGCCAGGCCGTTCCCAGTGACGTCCGCGAACTGGAGCAGGGTACGGTGATTCGAGCCCTGCTCCAGACCAGGCAGGTCGACAGCGTACTCACGCGCTGGGAGGAACAACCCCGAGCCCTCACCGTGCCGGACCGAGAGTACGAGATCTGATCCGGTGAAGAATTGCCGGGGTCTCGGTTAAGTCGACAAGGTCTGCAATACCGTCCCCGTCGACATCCGAGAACGCGGCCGTCTCCCGATCCGAATCCGTAATGGTGAGTGCGGACTCTACGCCGAATCCGCTTTGCCCGCTCAGGAAGTCGGTCGTGAGCTCCGGCTCGGTGTACTCGAACCGCGTCGCGGGCAAGCACACTCCGTCACGGTCACAAACCGTGGCACTGGTCAGCAGGTCTCGGCCAGAAAGCGTGGATTGCTCCTGACTCAGCTCGTAGGTTCGCGCGAGACCGTCGTTGCCACCATAGACACGAACGCGCTCGAGCAATGCCGTCGACGTTGTTCGCATTCCGTGGAAGTAGCCGAACCGCTCTTCGGATTCGCCCCACTCGAGTTCTACCCGACCGCCAGTATAGGAAACCTCGGTCAACCGATGGTTATCATGGTCGTCCCCTTCCCAAGCATATTGATAGGAAACCTCGTGCCCATACTGATCTCGTTCTAGCCCAAGCACAAACGAGCGCGTCATACGCCCGGCCCGAGTTCGCGCAAGCCGTGTGCCCGTATAGTGACGAACAAGGCCAGATTCGGCGTGCTCCTCGAAGCTTCCATTCGGCATGAGGAACACGCGGGCAAACGGTCGCCCTTGGACGCGGAACGCGCGCTCGGATTCAGGAGGTGGGTTCGCCCTCCCGAGAGGCACCTGATACAGTAGTGCACCGTTCAAACAGAGGTTCGAGTAGCGCTCTGCAGCGGCCGCCAACCCAGCACCTGGACCATTTCCGGGCGAGTACAAGTCGTCTTTATCGAGAGCGTCGATCCCCGCGGGATGCCGCAGCCCCTCAGTGGGTAGCGCCTGCCCGTCCGGCCTCTCGACATACGGACCTGCCGCGGACGTGATTGGGCACCGGGAGATTGAAGATAGACCGCTGAGCGACCAACCCCGCCCCGCATCACCACCCGAAGCACGGCCGTTGTACACAAGCCCGAGATTCGGCGTGTTCCCACCAAACTCCTCAGCCAACAGAAAGTCGATCCGGTAGCGAGCGGATCCGTCGGGGCCCACCATCAGACCGCCCGGAAGCGAGCCTACCCGCTCAGAGGGGTCAATCTGATCATTCGGGTCGAACGACGTAGGAAACGACCGAGACTCCGCAGGATCGGTCGCAAGTACACCGTCGTCTTGCGGCTCGGGCGGCGGCGTCCCGGATCCACCGGCTCCGCCTCGACAAGCTGGCGCAGCGAACAACGCAAACATGCAGAGGCCCGCAACCACGCGACGCCCAACAGGGTGATTCTGTTTTCCGTTCAACTTCGCCATCGTCTCGCCTCCTGGCTCAAAGAGCGTCTCTCGTGGTCCTCGCAAGTGCCTCGAGCTCCAGCTCCAGTTCGAACGTAGCGTTCACGCTCGTCGGTCCAAATCTCGGGCCGCAGGAGTGACAGAGCCGATGCGCCCCGCTGGTACGCCAGGTCCCACTCCTCAACGTTCGCCGCCTCACGCAGCTCCGCTTCCGCGACCTCGAGTTCACCTTCGAGGTGAGCGACGCGTTCGTCCGACGTCAGGTCGCCCCACACCGCATCGATATCCTTCGGCGGAGCCTTCCCCTCGCACGCCGAGAACAGCAGAACAAGAGCGTATGCCAGTATCCTCCTCTTAGTTTGAGTAAGCATGCGTCAGGATGTCTCCTTCGAGGGCGCACTCGTTGGCCATCGTGTTGAGTTCGAGAGTTGCGGCGATGCACGCATCGATGTCGCACACGGGATCTGAGATCCAATGATCGCAAAGGTCAGAGGCGACCTCGATCGCGTTCAGGCACGCGGTTGTCGTGGATGCGAAGGTCAGCAGGCCACCGGAGTTCAGCGTGCCCTCGGTGTCCGGAAGGCAATCCACACGGGATTGCGCAAGGCAGTCCTCGTAGTCGAGGAACGCGGTCTGAACGCCTACATCGTCCCAGTCGACGCACTCTAGCAAGTCCAACGAGTAGACCAGCGCCCCACCGACGACGAAGCCGTCGTCCGTTCCATAGAATCGGTGTATGCCCCCCTCTGTCCCATCACTGCAGACCTCTCCGGGCACGCCGACAAGCAGGTCGTCATGTATCCCACCATCGTGATACGGCCACATGATCGCGCCGAAGGCATCGTGGGGCTCAAAAGCCCAGCCCACGCCAGATGTGTTCTGCGACAAGCCAGTGCCATTGGCGAAGTCGAGGTCGCTATTCCACCACGTGCTGAATCGGTTGCCGTAGAAGAAAACCACGTAGCCGTGATCCGTATTCTCCCCTGGGAGACCGACCGCGAGGTCCATGCACGCTATCCCGCCGTAGTCATCGCCGTTGAAGTTCCCAAGGGGCTTCAGGAAACTGTGTGGGTCGCGAGTCGCGGGTGTAGATCGAGTTTTCCACAATGGAACAGGATCGCGTGACGGAAACGGTCTCGATTCCGGTACCCGCACGCTCGCTTCTTGAGGGCTTGGATCTTAGCGTTCGTCGACTCGAGGTCGGCGTTGGTCGCCTTCAGGACGATGGCGTTGATGATCCCCCACAGGTGCGTGCGGAGCATCTTCGCGACCTTCACCATCGGGCCAAGTCGAGAGCGCGACATCCAGCTGATGAGGCTCTCCCAACCTCGCTTTGCCCAACCGCGCGATTTGTAGTTCCACAGCCCGCGAGCGACTTCCTTCATCGCCCATGCCCGAGCAACTTTGAAGGTCGCATCGCGCAGGGAGTCGAACCGAGCCTTGTTCTTCGCTGTCATGTTCTCCGGGTTTTGGAGCCAGAGGAAGCGAGTTCCAACCAGCGACTTGTCCCCGAGAGACCGAAGCTCACCTGTCTCCTCGGTCCGCACCTTGTTCACGCCGTCGCCGAGGTGCTTCGCGACGTGGAACCGGTCGAAGCAGATTTTGAGTTCGGGGTCCTCAATGTGGCCGCTGACTGCGTTGATGTACGCCGGCCACATGTCCATGGAAACCGACTCCAGCGTCAAGATGTGCTCCAGAGGCGTATCCCAGAAGAAGTTCTCGAGGTCCTCCTGCTTGCGACCGTTGAGAACCTCGATCACTCGGGTGCGCTCAACGTCGTACACGACGGTCACGTACTCGTGCCGCTTCTGGAAGGACGTCTCGTCGATTCCGATGCGACGCAGCGGCTGCGACTCACGGCGCTTCAGTCCGCGTTCGACAGCCCGCTGCATGACGCCGTCGACTTCGTCCCAACTCATGTGGAGCATCTGAGCGACCGCCGTGATGCTCGCCCCGTGCAGCCAGTCGATTACGAGCGATTCGAACAGCCCGGTGAACCGAGAACCCGGGCCCGCCCAGGGAACGGCGACCTGCTTGACGCCGTGTTCCTTGCACTGAACCCTGGGGACATCTGCGGTCAGCACGGTCCGGTACTGCATGGTGTCGAGGTGTCGCCACGATCGTGTTCTGGTGTCGTAGCGGCCGCAGCTCGCTCCGCAGTCCGGACACGCGAGTCGCACATCCTTGTCGAACCCGAGCACGACCTCGACCTTGCCTTCGTCGAGGCGCGCGTCGACGTCCCGAACGAACCACGGGGCCTCGATCCCAAGGAGCTTCGCGTAGAGGTCTCGGTCGCGCATCTGCAAGCGATCATGCACCCGGGCAGCTGTTCGGGGCCAGGGGGACGCCTATGCAACGGTACGGCACCGTTTAGGCGATTTCAGGAGGCTCCGGCACCCACCCGAAATCCCGAAGCCCCGTTCCCAACAGCTAGAGCCCCGCCAAACTGATCACCGGTCTCAGGTGCACCGCTGACTTGGGACGTCCCCTGGTGATACAGGTAGTCGACCGTCGTCAGACCGCCCGAGTCTCCATAGATGACGTTGATCGAACCGTCGTCGGTCCGCCCCGTGTGAGCGTCGTCCAACGGAGCGCCGATCGCCACGTCCTCGTGACCGTCGCAGTTGAAATCTCCGACAGCTACGGCTTCTCCGAATCGATCACCCCAAGCCGCGCTCGTCGAATCGATCCCCGCGCTATTTCGAGTGATGAGCTGGTCTCCGACGGCCGAAAGCCCGTCGTTGGAGCCGTAGAACACATGAATCGAGCCAGCATCGGAGAACCCGCCGACCCAGTCCCCAGGAACACCCACGACGACGTCGTCGAAGCCATCTCCATCAATATCGCCTACTGAGACGCTGTCGCCGAAGAAGTCCGACGGGCTTGAGAAGTCTTCGGTCAGCTGGGTGGCCTTCCCGCTCGCGGTTACGATCACGATTGCCCCACGACTGCCGTTCCATGAAGGGTAGCCAAACACGTGGTCCGTGCCCCCATCACCGTCGATGTCCCCCGACGCATGAGACGGGGTCTGCGTCGCAACCTGACCGGATGGGGCCTCGGCCAAGGCCTGGCGTTCAGCCACGCACAGAATCGCCGCGGCAGCGACCAGAATCGCGGCCCGCCGGAGCGAGGAAGGAAAACGGTTGAGGTTGAACATCCTAGTCATCGCTGTTGTTGAAACTCTGGGCACACGCCGAAGCGTACGTGGCTCGCTGTGCATAAGGTCGCTTTCTGCAGAGGTTCCCAGCAGCTCACCCATGAGTCCGGATGCCCCAATGGACCGGGCAGACGCGACATCTGCTCCGCGGCAGGAGAGCGCAACTTCCCGGGGCGACGCCGAAATCGACGCCGATACGCATCAAACGCAACTGTCATGAGGTCTTCCTTTGTCTTCGAACGAACCTCGCTCGAGTTCTCCTTCAGCTGCCCAGGGCAAACGCCTCACCCCGGTCTCGGACAGCCGACCGCCCTGGTCTACGGCCCGGTCCATGGAAAGTCCAACTGAAATCGGCACGAAGGACAGGTCGGCCCCCACCAGCACCCCACCATTCCCCCTCGGCTTTTGCTCGCCCCTTGACCCGCAGAGCCCCCTCCCCTTCGGGAGCGCATCCCACACGCCGAGCATCGATATGCAACTCGACCTCACGGTGGGGCGTCTCGTCCCGCCGATATGTCCGGAACAACGAACACTCGCGCCCGCGCCATCACCCCTTCGACCACACCACTACGGCATCTACCCATCGCGCTTCGAGGCTTGCAATCATGTCCGCCACCGCGTCGTCGATGCTCTTTGACCAAGCCTCCGCGCCCTCGCCTGCAAACAGCAGCACCAAGTCCCGAACGCTCGGCCACTCGTCGGCATACAACTGAGCCAACTTCGTTGCTGTTGCCCAGTCGCGGGCCCAGACGGCAGCTTCGAGTGCGTTCCACCGCTCCGTGACTCAAGACGCTCCCTGTTGTTCTTGGCCGTCTCGCGCAACGAAGCAGCCCGCCTACGCCATGGCCAGCGCGCGCTCTAAAGCCGCGTCCTCGCGCTCGCCCACCAACCTCGGAGAAGGCACCCAAGCCGCCTTCGCAATGCGCCCCTTGGCGAAGATCGCCGCCGGGGAAGTCCTTTCCCCGGCGAACGCAGCCGTAGCCCCGCACCTTCACCGCCGCTCTCCTCAGCCCTCGTCCGGAAACGACAGGGCTCGCAGCGCGCAACTTTTCTTCGGCCAACATCGATCCGGGGCTTTCAAGTCAGGAGACGTCCTGCGACGACGCACCAGCGCGCCTTCCCCAACCAAGGCGGTCAGCCTCAGCATCTGGATCACTTTTTTTGCAGCGGACGCAGAGAAAGCACGACTGGCCGCGATGGCCGCACCGTCGCCTCGGCGACGGGATGCGGCGAAGCTCCCAAAGCCCGGATCTCAAAGTTCATCAAGATCTTCGCGACCGCGGCGCGAGCCTGGAGAAGCGCGAACCCGGCGCCAATGCAGTGGTTTGGAGGCAAGCCAAACGGGAAGTAGGAGAAATCAGTCCCAGCTGGGCGCTCTCGCTCGAGAAAACGACTCGGACGAAATTCCAAGGGCGCCTCCCAGAGGTCGGACCGACGGTGGGTCACCCAAGCGCTGTACATCAAGAAGGCACCCTTCCGAATCCGGCACCCACAGAGCACAGTGTCTTGACTCGCTTCCCGGCCAAGAATCCAGCCCGGCGGATAGAGGCGCATGGCCTCTTTGATGGTCGCGACGAGGAAGTCGTCCGCGGGCGAGACTCCCCCATCGACCTGCTTAGAGGCCGAAGCCCGAGCCTGGACCTGAACCTCAGGATGTCTGGCAAGCAAAGAGAGAGTCCAGGTGAGCGCCCGCGTCGGAGACTCGTAGCCGCTGAAGAGAAGACCGAAGGTCTCGGCCCGCAGCTGCTCCGAACTCATATCTCCGGAGACATGCGCGTCGTGGGCAAGGCGCGAGGCAAGGCATCGCTCGGGGGGAAGCCGCTGCGCACCTCGAAGGAGGTCATCGACCAACGCGTCCGCCCTGCGACGTCGCTCTGCAAACGCGCGGTGACGCGATGTTGGGACCCACAGAGGAAGGGGCAGAACCTCCCTCGCCCGACGCACAGTCAAATCCAAGACGTCCGTCAGAGCCCGCCCGAGCGCGTCCGCCTCCGTAGGAAGCGTGCGACCGAACAGAGCTCGGCACGTCGAATCGAGCGTGTAGTGACGGGCCGCCGCCTCCACATCGACGGTTTTGCGGCCAGATTCGACCCACCGCTGGGTCATCTCAGTCGCGGCATCGTCGACCGCCGGACGAAGATTCGCCATGAAGCTGCTCCGAAATCCGGGGCTCATGAGCCGCCTGTGACGCTTCCACTCGTGCCCCTCGGAGACGATCAGCGATGGGCCGATAACTTCGCGCGCTCGACGCGCAATCGTCCCCCGGGTGAATGCCGATGGGCTGCGGCAGCTCTCCTCAATCAGTGTCGGCTCGGTGACCAAGAAAATGTCCTGGGGCCCCAACCGAATACGCACCAGGTCGCCATACGTTCGCTGTAGCCGCGTCACGTACTCCAGGGGGTCTTTCTGGAGCGATCTGAGCCCTTGCAGGAGGGCGAGCGCACCTGGACCTGGGGCCGGCTTGCCTTCGGGGCGCTGACGGCGAAGCATCGTCGAACTCGTACCACGATCCTCGGCGCCTTGGCGACGGTGAGACACCCGCCTGAACACCCGCCCTCCTGCCCTTGCCGTCAGAAAGTCGGGGCTCTCACACAATGGCCCGAATATCATTCTGAGCGTGACGACCCGGCAAACGGCGACCCACGACTCCGATCTCGACGGCGTGCCCGGGACCCGAGCGGAGCAACTCGAGGATGCGGTCGTCGTAGGCTCAGTTTCACGGCTCATGGGCGGGACCCCAGAACCGGTGCGGTTGGGACGCTTCACCCTCACCCGTCGCGCTGGGCGGGGAGGCTCCGGAACAGTGTACGAGGCCGAAGACTCCCAGCTTGGGTGTCAGGTCGCGCTCAAAGTCCTCCACGGAGACCGCCCTCGTCACAACGCAGAGGCCGAGTTTCGTGCGCTTGGCAACCTTCGCCATCCAGGCGTCGTTCGCTACCACGGCCTGCACCACATCAACGAGCTGCATTGCGTGTCCATGGAGCTGCTCTCCGGCGAGAAGCTCGCCGAGTGGGTGGCCTCATCAAGCGACTTGACCAGACGAGTCGGGGAGGTCGTGCGCCAGATTGCTGCCGCGTTGTCGTACTTGCACGCCCAAGGAGTCACCCACGGTGACATCAAGGCAAGCAACGCCTTGGTCGAAAAGGGAGGCCGCGTCGTACTTCTCGACTTCGGACTCGCGTCGAACACCGCCCCAGGAGAGAGCAGCCGTCGCCGCGGGCGCACCGCAGGAAACACCCCCGACGACGCTCCAGAACAGCGCCCAAGCGACGACTGGTACGCACTCGGACGCCTCCTCACCCGCCTTCTCGCCGCCGCGCGATGCAGCCGCAAAGGCGACGCTACGCTGGAATTGGCGGCGGCGAGGCTCAAGACGTTGGCATCCAAGCTGACAGACTCTGCCCACTCGGATGCGAGCGCCCATACGGCGATCAATGCGGCCCTCAATCTCCAAGCCGACTCGGGTGCGCAGCCGAGATTCATTGGCCGTGCGACCGAACGAAAGCAACTCGCCGAGTAGCTCGCCCCCTCCTCCGGATCCGGGACGGTAATCTCCCTCTTGGTCGGGGAGTCCGGGATCGGCAAAACGACCCTCGCCCGCGCTGTGCTTGAGGAACTCGCGTCCAGCGAACTCGCGCGGGTGTTTTCTGCACGTAGCTATTCCCAGTCTTCGGCTCAGCTCAACACGCTGGACGGACTGGCCGATTCCATCTGCAGCTTCATCGAACTTCAGCCAGCCAATGAGCGAAACTTCTACGAGCCGCAGTACCGAGAAGAACTTGCCGCGGCGATCCCGGTTTTCGACAGGCTGCCCGCGTCGACGCAGCGGGGCCACATTCCATGCGATCAACAAGAGGTCGCGTATCGCGCATCACTCGCGCTGCGCGACGTCCTGGCCAGGGTGAGCACGAAAGCCCCCGTCGTCGTGTGGCTTGATGACGCCCAGTGGCTCGAGGAGGGCGCGTGGCGGCTCTTGAGCGCTCTCCTACAGGGAGATATGCGTCCGGTAACCGTTCACCCCCGGGCTTGAAGGACGATGGCGCGGCTCGGACGCTCGGGGGATGAAGGCCAGCGATCTCGTCGAGCAGATCGACCAACTCGTGCGCGACCATCTCGCGCAGGTTCGAGCGGAGGCGACCGCCGCACTCGAGCGCGCGTTCGAGAGGTCGCGCGCCCCGAAGAAGACGGCGGCGGCGCCGAAGCGGCGAGCGTCCGGGAAGCGACGGAGCCGCGGCGAGGTCGCGGAGCTGGCCGAACGCTTCTATGCGAGCGTTGCGTCCGAGCCCGGGGAAGTGATGACCCACTATGCGGCCCGGCTGGGGTCGAGCGTCCGAGAGCTGAACTTGCCGATGACGATGTTGCGTCGCGACGGCAGGCTGCGGACGACGGGCGCGCGCAACCGCATGCGCTACTACCCGAGCTCGAGGAGGTAGTTCAGGCCGCGGCGAGGGGCTCGGGCAGCGAGGGGACGGGCGAACCTGCGGCGCGAGCCCGTACGCACTGCTCGATGAAGTCGAGCACGTCGCATCGTCGCTTGCGCAGGGTCATGCAGACCGTCATGACCCGCTCGACGAAACGAAGGCCGCGTTCACTCTGGCAGCCGTAGCAGAGCCTGCGCCAGATGACGAGGGAGCGAAGGTCACGCTCGGCGAGGTTGTTCGTCGGCTCGACGCCGGGCACATCGACGAACGTCCATAGTGCTGGAGCGTGCGCGAGGAGGTTCGCGCACGAGCCCGACAAAACACGGATATCGGCCGCCACGATGCGCCGTAGCAGCGCCTCGAAGTTGTGCTGGACCGGCTTCATCAAGTGCCGAAGTTCGTCGCGCGAGCGGGTCCCCGCGACGAAATCGTGCCAGTACTCGAACACGAGCGCGGCGTGCTCGAGCAGCTCGCGACCGTAGGCCCCTTCGGGACCGGCTCGCTGTGAGAACCCGACGAATAGCCGCAGCAGATGCGCCCAGCAGACCTGTCGCAGCGCCATCGCCCAAAACCCGAAGACCGACGCTCGGTCGCTGACCAAGATGCCCGTCTTGCTGCCGCCCTCGTCCGAGAACATCGACTCGATGGTCGCTCGCGCGCCATCCTTGAAGATGCGGAACACGCTCGTCAACGTGGTGCACAGGGTCCAAAGCGACATCGTCACGCCGGCCATCAACCAGGTCGTCGCATCGGTGTGCTTGACCATCGCCGCCAGAACTTCGTCGTGGGCCTGCTCGCTCGCGGGGGCGAGGGCCTTGCTGACACGTCGTTCGGCTTGGCTTATGGCCCCGATGGACATGTGTATCCCGAAGACCTCGCGAAGGAAGCGCAGCGTGTTCCGACGGCTGAGGTGGAATACGCCCGTCATCATTGCGACCACGCTCACCAGCCGAGGCCCGAAGGGCGACGCGGGAATCTGCTTGGGGTCGTAGAGCGCCACCGTGGTGTGCCCGCAGCTGCACTCGACTGCGTGGCGGCGAAACTCGAGGACGTGTCGCCCCCCTCGTCGCAGGTCGATGAGCTGGTGGCGGTGTGCCGCAGCATCGGGCGTCTGCGGCAAGATGCATGCGCACGCTTCACACGCCTCGGGGAACAGATCTTTGAACTCGTTTACTTCGCTGGGGTCCAGCAGCGCGCGATGACTCCCCTTGTGCCCCTTCTGGCCGCCGCGCTTTCGCTTCGACCTCGGCTTCTTCGGCGCGCGAATACCCCGCGACACAGCGCCCGGCCCGTCGCTCGAGGGCGGCAAGTTCGAGTTCGACGAGTTCTTCTTCAGCTGCTCCGTCAGGCGGTCGATCGTGGCAAGGGCGGTCGCGAACTGAGCTTCCAGCGGCTCCAGCCGCGCCTTCGTCTCGCCGAGTTCGGCCTTCGTCTCGCCGAGTTCGGCCTTCGTCTCGCCGAGTTCGGCCTTCGTCTCGCCGAGTTCGGCCTTCGTCTCGCCGAGTTCGGCGAGGACGGAGGCGTGCTCCTCGGGACTGACCGGCACCCCTCGGTTTGATCACGCCGCGGTCGCGAGGTCGATCCCCCTCGGGGTGTTAATCCGCACGTCTGCGAACACCGGGGGGTGAACGGTTACTGCGTCCGCGGGTCCGAATACTCCTGAGCGCCCGGACCGAGGAACTGTCGGCCTCGGAACTCAAGAACCGACTCGAGGATCTCTGCGGCCGATCTAATGTCCTGCAACTCTCCGGGCTCGCACCGGAAGATGCCCATGCCCTTGCAAGGTTATCCGGGCACGCTCTCCCAACTTCGGACCAGCTCGACCTGCTTGTCCGGAGCTCGACCGGACACCCACTCTTCCTAGAAGAACTCCTCGCCTGGGCCGCTACGCGAGCGGACGCCCCGCCATCACTTCACGGCATGGTCTGTGAGCGAGCAACACGGCTCGAACCACAGTCACGGAGGCTTCTTCAACTCCTCGCCGTCTCACAAGGCCCGGTCTCCCGACGAGTATTGAAGGCTGCGATCGGAAAGCACTCCCTCGAGGCCTCGCTGCTGATCCGAGAAAGGCTCATACGAAGGGTGTCCGGACCAGGGCACCGTCTCGACGTGTACCACGACCAGATCCGGGCCGCCGTCGCCTCAGATCTCGAGAGCGACCTCTGTGAATCGCTACACCTCACACTTGCGCGCGCGCTCGAGGCGGATGATGACACAGCCAGCGAGGCCGGAACGATTGCCTTCCATCTCCGTCAGGGCCGCCGCCCACAAGAATCGCGGGATTGGCTAGGAAAGGCCGCTGTTAAAGCCGAAGCTCGCCTGAACTTCCCGGAAGCCGCCGCCCTGCACCGCGTCGCTTTCGAATTGAGCGAGGACTCGATATCGCGTCACGAGAGCCTGATGGCGATGGCCGAGGCTGAGCGAGCGAGTGGACGTTCAGATGTCGCGGCGACTTGCTTCCTCGAGGCGGTTTCGGGAAGCACCACGGAGTCCGAGCGCATCGACCTACGACGAATGGGAGTCCGCGAGCTTCTCCGGGCAGGGCGAACCGAGGCCGCCCTACCCCACATGAGGCTCCTTCTCCGAGAACTGCGGGTGCCATTCCCGGCGTCGCGAGTGTCGCTCATCATCCGAACGCTCTGGCTGATGTCGATGTTGAGGATCTTCGGACTCCGGCGAGCAAGCGCCCGCCCTGCCCAAAGCCGCAAAGACTCCGAAACGGTTCGCGTCGACGTGTGCTGGTCCATCTCTCACGGTGTCTCGCAGACCGATATGCTTCTCGCCGCGTACTTCTCCACCCTCACCAACTGGCTCGCCCGGCAAGCAGACGACCCCCCACGAATTGTCGGCGATCACGGGGATCCGCGTGATCCCGTGCGCGAGCGAGGTTGCGGCGTGAACACGGACGACCCCGCCGCGTTTTTTTGGAACGAGCAGCGAGCGGCGTAGGTTCCACGCGGCCATCAAAAAGAACGAGGCCGGCGCCGCAGTCCTGGAAGACGTCGCCGACCTCGAATACCCGTCCACGTCCCTCAGGGGAGTAGACAGGTCCCGTGTTTCGCAGAGTGCGGAGCGCAGGTCAAATTTCGTCTCGATGCGCCCTGGAGGCTCATCGACGCGACAGACCCAACAGCCGAAGCCCATGAAGGAAGGCAGTTCTGCTGTCGGGGCTGTCGCCGGCTGGTGGTGATCTGCCGCAAGTGCGACCGCGGGAACGTGTACTGCGGTCCGGAGTGCAGCGAGCGGGCCCGGGTGCAACGGCGACGGGAGGCGGCGCGGCGCTACCAGGCGACGGCGAGGGGTCGCGCAAAGCACCGCGAACGCCAGCGCCGGTTTCGGAGACGCCAGCGGGAGAGGCAACGGCGGCGAGAAAGCGTGACGCATCAGGGTTCCGAGTTGGTGGTCCCCGAGTCCACGGTGCAAGCCGCTCCCAAGCTGGAGCGCTCAACCGATGAAACGCAACGATCAACCCCTCAATCCCTTCCAGCGGAGGCTGGCTCCAAGAAGGAAGCCAACACGACGACGCAAGGACGACCGCAGGAAGGGCAGCGTCCTTGCTGCATCTGCGGCCGCTGGTGCGGCCCGTACGTGCGAACCGAGCGTCTGGCGCTTTGTGCTCCACGCGCGACCGAGCGCGAAAGACGTGGGCGTCCACCTCGAGCCCCACCGCGGAGGTGAGCGGTGAAGAAGGTCGACCCTCAAGTCGAGCACAACATCGTTCGCCACCATCTCGTCGACGGTTGGCCCATCGGAACGGTCGCGCGGCAACTCGGTGTGCACCACGACGTGGTTCGACGCGTCCTCGCGCAGCGCGGGGCGAGCTCACCCATCACCACGGTGACCGTCACTCGGAAACGCATGCTCGACGCCTACCTGCCCTTCGTCGAGGCGACGTTGGCCAAGTATCCCAAGCTCCACGCCTCGCGCCTGTTTCACATGGTCCGCGATCGCGGATATCAGGGCAGCGAGTCGCACTTTCGTCGACTCATCGCCACGATGCGGCCGCGGCCCGAGCCCGAGCCGTTTGCCCGTTTGCACATGCTCGCTGGCGAGCAGGCCCAGGTCGACTGGGGGCACTTCGGGCATGTCGACGTCGGACGAGCCCGCCGCCCTCTGTACGCCTTCGTGATGACGCTGTGCTGGTCGCGGATGACGTGGCTGCAGTTCTTTCACGACATGAAGCGTCCCAGCTTCCTGCGCGGACACGTGGACGCTCTGGCGTTCTTCGGCGGGGTGCCTCGGCAGATTGTCTACGACAACCTCAAGAGCGCCTGCATCGAGCGAGAAGGCCACGCCATTGTGTTCAACACGTCCTTGCTCGAGGTTGCGACGCACTACGGCTTCGAGCCGAAGCTCGCGGCACCGCGACGAGGGAACGAGAAGGGGCGTGTTGAGCGAACGATCCGGTACATTCGGACGAGTTTCTTCGCCGCCCGGAAGTTCCGGGACATCGAGCATCTCAACGAACAGGCGCTGGACTGGACCATGCAGGTGAGCGCATCGAGGCGCTGGCAAGAAGACGACCGCACGACGGTCGGTGCTCAGTTCAAAGAGGAAGGTGCATCACTGAAGGCCCTGCCTGCGACGCCCTACGAGGCGACCGAGCGCATCGAGGTTCGCGTAGGCCGAACGCCCTTCGTTCGTTTCGACAAGAACGACTACTCCCTGCCGTGTGCGCACGTCCGCCGGCAGGTGACCGTCGTCGCCAACCACCGACGCGTTCGGATCGTCGTCGACGGGGAGATGGTCGCCGAGCATGCTCGCAGCTTCGACCGGCGCGCCACGGTCGAAGACCCGGCGCACCTTCGCGACCTCGTTGCGAAGAAGCGCCGTGCGAAAGAAGGGGCCGGCATGAGTCGCTTGACCCGATCGGCTCCGGCCGCCGCGCTCATGCTCGAGCGGGCGGCTCAGCGAGGGCAGAATATCGGTGGCCTCGTCGCCAAGCTCCTGGAGCTGCTCGACCTGTACGGCGCGGCGCGACTCGAAGAGGCTCTCACCGAGGCCAATGCCCACGAACGCGTCGGGGCCAGCCCCGTTCGGGTCGCCTTGCAAACCCTGATTCGAGCCCAAGGTCGGACCGTGCCGCGCCCCGTGAAACTCACCGACCCGCGGCTTCGAGACATCGTGGTCGAGTCGGCCGACCTCTCGCTCTACGACGCGCTCACGGAGGACGACGATGGCGAAGCTTCCTGAAGACGAACTCCGAAAACTCGCGTTGAAACTGCGGCTATATGGCCTCCTGGCCAACTGGGGCGAGATCGCGAAGTCGCCGTGGGTTCCCAAGCTTCTCGAGATGGAACGTGCCGAGCGAGCGCGCCGCAGCCACGAGTACCGCCTCAAGAACGCCAAGATTGGCGCCTTCAAGGACCGCTCTGAGTTCGATTGGAAGCACCCCACCAAGGCCGACCGCCTGCAGGTCGACGAGTTGTTCACGCTGGACTTCATCGGCGAAGGGACCAACGTGGTCTTCGTCGGTCCCAACGGGATCGGAAAGACGATGCTTGCGCGCAACCTCGCCTACGAAGCGGTCTCACGCGGCGTGAGCACGCGCTACACCTCGGCCAGCGACATGCTGGCTGCGCTCGGCGGCCTGACGGGGTCGATGCTGACCCAGCGGCTTCGCCGCTATACGAACGCGACGCTGCTCGTCGTCGATGAACTCGGATACCTCCGGTACGACAGCCACCTCGCGGACTTGCTCTACGAGGTTATCTCTCGCCGCTACGATGCCGAGGTCTCCACGATCATCACCACCAACAAACCCTTCACCGAGTGGAACCAAGTCTTCGAGGGAGCGGCCTGCGTCTCGACGATGATCGACCGCCTCTGCCACCGCGTCGAGATCGTCAAGCTCGAGGGCAAGTCTTACCGCGCCAAGGAGGCTGCCGCCCTCGCCAAGCAGAAGCGTGCCGCGCGGACGAAACGCCCTCCCAGGAAACCGAGGGCGACCCCCTCGACGTGAACAACGGGCCCCGGCTATCGCCGGGGCCTTCGCCTTCGCCCTCGCGCACGCAATCACGCGGATGTTGGCGGTCGGCAACACACGAATCGCCCATGCGCTGGCAAGAGCCGCCAACGTTCGCTCTCTGATGGCTCCGTATTCCCCCGGCGTGCGGGACGCACTCAACACTGCCCGCGTCGAAGCGATCAGGCTCAACGACCACTACGCTCAAGCACTCGTCTTGTTGGCGAACGCCCACGCCTCTCTCAACCGAGCAGAGTGGAAGCAAGCCCTTGAGTTTGGACTGGCCGCCGAAAAGGTAACCGTTCACCCCCGGGCTTGAAGGACGATGGCGCGGCTCGGACGCTCGGGGGATGAAGGCCAGCAATCTCGTCGAGCAGATCGACCAACTCGTGCGCGACCATCTCGCGCAGGTTCGAGCGGAGGCGACCGCCGCGCTCGAGCGCGCGTTCGAGGGGTCGCGCGCCCCGAAGAAGATGGCGTCGGCACCGAAGCGGCGAGCATCCGGGAAGCGACGGAGCCGCAGCGAGGTCGCGGAGCTGGCCGAACGCCTCTATGCGAGCGTCGCGTCCGAGCCCGGGGAAGTAATGACGCACTACGCGGGGCGGCTGGGGTCGAGTGTCCGCGAGCTGAACTTGCCGATGACGATGTTGCGTCGCGACGGCAGGCTGCGGACGACGGGCGCGCGCAACCGCATGCGCTACTACCCGAGCTCGAGGAGGTAGTTCAGGCCGCGGCGAGGGGCTCGGGCAGCGAGGGGACGGGCGAACCTGCGGCGCGAGCCCGTACGCACTGCTCGATGAAGTCGAGCACGTCGCATCGTCGCTTGCGCAGGGTCATGCAGACCGTCATGACCCGCTCGACGAAACGAAGGCCGCGTTCACTCTGGCAGCCGTAGCAGAGCCTGCGCCAGATGACGAGGGAGCGAAGGTCACGCTCGGCGAGGTTGTTCGTCGGCTCGACGCCGGGCACATCGACGAACGTCCATAGTGCTGGAGCGTGCGCGAGGAGGTTCGCGCACGAGCCCGACAAAACACGGATATCGGCCGCCACGATGCGCCGTAGCAGCGCCTCGAAGTTGTGCTGGACCGGCTTCATCAAGTGCCGAAGTTCGTCGCGCGAGCGGGTCCCCGCGACGAAATCGTGCCAGTACTCGAACACGAGCGCGGCGTGCTCGAGCAGCTCGCGACCGTAGGCCCCTTCGGGACCGGCTCGCTGTGAGAACCCGACGAATAGCCGCAGCAGATGCGCCCAGCAGACCTGTCGCAGCGCCATCGCCCAAAACCCGAAGACCGACGCTCGGTCGCTGACCAAGATGCCCGTCTTGCTGCCGCCCTCGTCCGAGAACATCGACTCGATGGTCGCTCGCGCGCCATCCTTGAAGATGCGGAACACGCTCGTCAACGTGGTGCACAGGGTCCAAAGCGACATCGTCACGCCGGCCATCAACCAGGTCGTCGCATCGGTGTGCTTGACCATCGCCGCCAGAACTTCGTCGTGGGCCTGCTCGCTCGCGGGGGCGAGGGCCTTGCTGACACGTCGTTCGGCTTGGCTTATGGCCCCGATGGACATGTGTATCCCGAAGACCTCGCGAAGGAAGCGCAGCGTGTTCCGACGGCTGAGGTGGAATACGCCCGTCATCATTGCGACCACGCTCACCAGCCGAGGCCCGAAGGGCGACGCGGGAATCTGCTTGGGGTCGTAGAGCGCCACCGTGGTGTGCCCGCAGCTGCACTCGACTGCGTGGCGGCGAAACTCAAGGACGTGTCGCCCCCCTCGTCGCAGGTCGATGAGCTGGTGGCGGTGTGCCGCAGCATCGGGCGTCTGCGGCAAGATGCATGCGCACGCTTCACACGCCTCGGGGAACAGATCTTTGAACTCGTTTACTTCGCTGGGGTCCAGCAGCGCGCGATGACTCCCCTTGTGCCCCTTCTGGCCGCCGCGCTTTCGCTTCGACCTTGGCTTCTTCGGCGCGCGAATACCCCGCGACACAGCGCCCGGCCCGTCGCTCGAGGGCGGCAAGTTCGAGTTCGACGAGTTCTTCTTCAGCTGCTCCGTCAGGCGGTCGATCGTGGCAAGGGCGGTCGCGAACTGAGCTTCCAGCGCCTCCAGCCGCGCCTTCGTCTCGCCGAGTTCGGCCTTCGTCTCGCCGAGTTCGGCCTTCGTCTCGCCGAGTTCGGCCTTCGTCTCGCCGAGTTCGGCCTTCGTCTCGCCGAGTTCGGCCTTCGTCTCGCCGAGTTCGGCCTTCGTCTCGCCGAGTTCGGCCTTCGTCTCGCCGAGTTCGGCGAGGACGGAGGCGTGCTCCTCGGGACTGACCGGCACCCCTCGGTTTGATCACGCCGCGGTCGCGAGGTCGATCCTCCTCGGGGTGTTAATCCGCACGTCTGCGAACACCGGGGGGTGAACGGTTACCCGAAAAGAGCCTTCGAGAACAAAGCGTCGGCGTCCCCCACGACCTTCTTGCGGCACACACCGCGGTGTCCAACGCTATGGACTTCCTCGGCATGGTTTCTCAGTACAAGGAACGCGTGACACGACTCCGAGCTGAGGCGTCGCGACGCGGCAACCACGTTCTTGCGCTCACGATGGGCGCAGACGAGCACCGCTGCCACCTCTTTGACAACGAACCCGAACAAGCCCGAAGCACCCTCGAGACGATTTTGCACGACTGGCCGGGCAACGGCTTCGTTCTGCCGCATGCGATCGTCCACCTGGGGCACGTCTGGACCGACCTCTATCAGGGAAAACTGGACACCGCTTTGGAGAAGGCACTGCGAGCAAACAAGCTCGTGCGCTCCCAGATGGGACACAAGTTGACGCTTCTTCGCGTTCAGCTGGATGGCACGGTGGGACGTGCGGCTGCGGCCGTCTTCCTCGCGAGAGGCTGCTCCGCTGCACGCCGTCACGCCCGAGCGGCTGCGCGTCGGCTTCGAAAAGAACCCGGCCTTCTTGGGCCGGGCTACGCTTCGTTAATCACAGGACTCGTGTCATTCCCGGACTATCCTGCGGTCGCCCTTTCGTCGCTCGAAAAAGCCGCGGCCACCTTCGACGCGCTGTCGATGAAGCACTGGGCCGTGTCGACACGGTGGGCGCGCGCGTCGCTGCAAGATTCAACCTCTGAGGGGCCTCGAACACCCTTGATGGAAGGCGTTGTTTGCCCCCGACGAATGGCGATGGTCTACGCCCCAACAGGCAGGTCAGGATGAGCGAGAACGCGGAAGAACGTCTCAAGCAGTGGGCGGCTGGAGATCAAGACGTAGGGGCCACGATAATTGCTGAGTTCGTGCCTCTGCTCCGCCGTTTTTTCACTGGGCGAACAGCTCTAGACCCGGACGAACTCATCCAGCAGACCATGCTGTCCCTCCTGCGTAATGTGGACGGGGCTCTGCGGGCGGTGAGTTTGCGAGCATACGTCCTTCGGTGTGCCCGAAACCGCCTCATCGATAGCCTTCGAAGCCAGCATGGTAGCCCAGTCGACCCCCTCCCGAGCTATTCGATCGCCGAAGAGAGAACAACCCCGAGCGAGCACTTGCAACGCCGTGACATCTCCGCCGCTGTCATCGAATGCATGTCCACCCTCCCCGATCGGCTGCGTCAACCGCTCGAGCTCCACTACTGGGAGGGACTGCGCCTTGATGAGGTTGCGGAGGTCCTCCAGATCCCCGTCGGGACGGCAAAGTCACGAATGCGACTGGCAAGGGCAAGTTTCGCAAGGACGCTCGATACCCGTCACCCTCGCCTAAAAGATCTACTCTAGCTGGCGCAGCTCCACACTCGTCGCGAGGCACCAAAGCTGGCCGCTGAGACACGGGCACCGACGCGTCCAGCTGGCTCGACGGGATGTTCGACGGGGGCTGGTCCGACGGAGGCTCCGACGACTCGAACTTTGGATCGAGTTGCGGCTCGAGCTGTGCTTCCAGCTGCGGGTCCAGTTGCGGCGGCTGCGGCGGAGACTAGCGGTGTGGCGATCTCATCGGTCGAGGAACGGGTCGACGACCGGTTTGTCCTGCGCCTTGCCCCCGAGGAATGGGTCCACGGCAG
Source organism: uncultured bacterium (assembly GCA_963761755.1). Lineage (GTDB taxonomy): Bacteria > Myxococcota_A > Polyangia > Nannocystales > Nannocystaceae > CAJXVA01. The sequence continues at coordinate 657,674 of CAVXIC010000006.1, read as the reverse complement.
GAGGGTTGCTCGCCGGCGTGGCGGTTTTGTCCACCGCCGCGGGGGTCGCGGGAGCAGCGGTCTGGGCAGGCGAGGTCGGCTCGGTCTCGGTCGCCGGCTGCTCGGGCGCGACGTCGGGCAGCTCGCCGGCGTTCTCGGCGAACGGGGAGAGTGGATCGCCGCTGGGATCCAGGTCGCTGCGTTCCGGATCGCTGGGGTCCAGGTCGCTCGGGTCCGGCTCGCTGGGGGGCGAGTAGACGAGGTCGCGATCGGGGGCACGACGGGATCGCCACGGGCGGCGTGCGCTCTTGCGCGGGCCGGGTCGTGCTGCGGTTGCACCCACGTCGGGCTGAGCTTCGTCGGTGGGATCCATCGCCGCATCCGCGGCCACCTGGCTGCCCTCGACCGAGTCGGGACCTGGCGCGACGACGGGCACGACCGGGGTCGGCGTGGTGCGCCTCGCGTCGGAGTTCCCGGTGGGCGCAGTATCGCCGAGGGTGACGAGCGCAGCGCCGACGGCCGGGGCGCGGACGCCCGAGTCGGCCGAGAGGCTTTGCACCGGCTCGAGCTCGAGCGTCGCCACGTCGCCCGCGACCGGCCAAGAGACGTAGGCCAGCACGCCGGCGAAGGCCGCGACAGCCACGCCCAGCGAGAACAGCTTCGTGGGGGGCCGCCGCGTTGGTACTGGGAGCACCGGTGGATTGAGCGCGGCGTCGATCGCGTCCGACATCTCCGCCATCGACTGGAAGCGATCCTCGGGCAGCTTGGCCATCGCGCGCTCGACCACGTCGACCAGGGCCGGCGGCAGCGAGGGGTCGATGTTCAGCAGCGGGGGAACCGGGGCGTACAGCTGCTGGGACAGCAGCTCCGCCGCGCTGGGCTTGTCGAAGGGCAGCTCGCCCGCGAGCATCTGGAACAGGATGACGCCGGCGGCGTAGACATCCGTTCGGCGGTCGCACGCTTCGGCGCGCGCCTGCTCGGGCGCCATGTACTGCGGCGTCCCGACGATCATGCCGTCCTTGGTCTTGCACGGCTTGGCGCTCACCTCCGCGCAAGCGGAGCGCTTGAGCTTCGCGATCCCGAAGTCCAGAATCTTGATGAAGTCGGCGTTGCTGGTGCGGGGGGTCCGGAAGATGTTGTCGGGCTTGAGGTCGCGGTGGATGACCCCACGTTCGTGCGCCGCGTGCAGTCCGGCGCAGATCTGCTTCATCATGTGCGCCGCGCGTTCGGGCCCGAGTGGACCCTCGGCCTCCAGGAGGTCGTACAGAGTCTCCCCGGTGAGCAGCTCCATGACGGCAAAGACCACGCCGTCGCTGGTCGTGCCGAAGTCGGTCAGCTCGATGACGTTCTCGTGGAGGATGCGCGAGGTCGCCTGCGCCTCGAACAGGAACCGTTGCTGGGCGTCGGGCACCGACATCGCGCTGTCGAGGACCTTGATTGCGACCGGTCGCTCGATGGTCAGGTGTCGGCCGCGGTACACGGTCGCCATGCCGCCGGTCCCAATGACGCTCTCGACCGCGTAGCGCCCCATCAGCGTGGCGCCCGCGAGATCGTTGGAGCGGCGAGGCTTCTCAGGCTTGGGCGCGGAGGGGCGCGCGCCGGAGTCGGTCCAGTCGGTGTTGACCTCGATCTCATCGCCGGGCTCATCGCCGGGTTCATCGCCGGGCGGGGAGGCTGGGGCGGCGGCCAGCGCGGCGCGGTCGAAATCGGGGCTGTCGACGTCCAGCACGGCGGTCTCGATGGCAAGCCAGTCCCCTTTCGCTGGTAGTGCCTCCTTCATGAGCGGCCAGTGCTGCAAGCTGCGTGCCTAGACATCGGACCTGGCCACACCAGGCGCAGACGCAGCCCCAGAGGGTCGACAAGCGGTCGCGGGGCCGCTCGAGGTCAGCGAGAATCTCGGAGATCTCTTGTGGCCGACCGGCTCACGTGTGCGAGCACGCTCAGACACCGGCCTGCGTTCGGTGAGGCGGGTGAGGTCGAGTGTGTCCAGCGACGACGAAGGCATGCGCCACTCCTTTTCGTTCTCGGTGAAGCCCGGCGAGCAGCGTCAGCGTCGGTCGAGTGCACGCCGCCGACCCTCGCGTTCTCCTTCGAGTGGGCCGGGGGTGTGAATGCGCAGGGACGCGCCGAGTTCCGCGCCTGGCTCGAGGGATTTCGCGCCAACTTCTCCGCGCTCGTGGCCGCGCGCGCCGAGGCCGAGGTCGTCGCCGGGGCGGCCGCGAACCTGATCGTCAGCGCCGACGGTGCGCTTCGCGACGCGGTGCTCGAGCTGCAAGACAGCGGGGAAGTGTTCGCGGCCGTCGGAGCGGGTTGCGCCCTCCTCCAGCTCCCGGACGCCGCGGGTGCGCTGAGCGCCAGCTCGCAGTCGCTGCAGGCCAACGCCTCCGCCGCGGTGACCGTGGCCGGTGCGTTCGGACCCGGCTGAGGAGAGGCGCCCGGGCGCAGGGCACCTTGCCGTCGGCCCTGCGTCCGGCTAAGACGCGGCCCATGCTCGGCAACTCCGCACGAATGCTGCCCGTGTTCATTCGCGCGGCGCTGCGCCGGAACACGTCGCTGGTGTCCTGCCTTCGCCGGCGCGTGCGGCTCTCGGAGAGCGACATCAACCTGCACATGAATCAGGCGTCCTACGCGAGGGTGGCCGAGTTCGGGCGCGCCGACTGGGTCATCCGCTCGGGGTTGTTCGCGCGCCTGTGGAAGGCTCGTTGCAAGCCGCTGGTCGCCGAACAGCGCCTGGTCTACCGGCGCGAGCTCAAGCCCGGGCAGCGCTACTGCATCGATACTCGCGCGACCGGCTTCGAGGGCCGCCTGCTGCTCGTCGACTCCGTCCTCCGCGTCGACGAGCAGGTGCACGCGGTCGTCCACGCGAAGCTGATCACCATCGGACCCTCGGGCGTGCTGGATGCGGACGACGTCGAGGCGCTCGCCTCGCCGATGATCACCGATCCGCTTCGGGTCGAGGACTGGCGCGTCACGCAGCGGTGACCCCGATCGCGTCGCGAGGGCGGCGTAGGCCGTCAGCGGACGACCCCGGTTGGCCCCGCCGCCCCCGCTCGATACGCTCCCCCCAGCGATGCCCGCAAGCACCCCCACGCTCGTGTCCTCGCGGCACGACTTCACGTGGTTCGTGCTGCCGGGCATCGTTGCTGCCCTCGCCGGACTGGGCGTCGGGCTGCTTCCGGCCACCAGCGTCGCGCGCGAGGGCGGCGGCTTGGGCCTGTGGATCCTCGGCGTCGTGCTCGTCGACGTCGCCCACGTCTACGCCTCGCTGTACCGCACCTACCTCGACCCGCAGGCCCGCAGGCTCCACCGCAAGCGCCTGTGGGTCATCCCGCTGCTGTGCCTGTGGTTTGGCACCCTGCTGCACCTGGAGTCGCCGCTGCTGTTTTGGAGCGTGCTCGCGTACATCGCGATCTTCCACTTCATCAAGCAGCACCTCGGGTTCGCGCTGCTCTACGTGCGGGCCGGTCACGAAGACGCGCTGGACCGCAGACTCACCGTCGCCGCGGTCTGGGCCGGAACGCTCGGACCGGTGCTGTACTGGCACGCCCATCTGCCCACGCGCTTCACGTGGTTCGTCTCCGGCGACCTCCTGACCGGCGCCCCCGCCTGGCTGGGCCCGCTCGCCCTGTGGGGGCAACTGCCGATCTGGGTGGCCTTCGTCGCCCGGCGCGTGCACCGGTGGCGACGAGGCCACACCAACCCGTTCCTGTTCGGGCTCGTCGTCTTGCCCGCGATCAACTGGCATCTAGGCATGGTGATCTTCGACGACGACCGGGTGTTCACGATCACCAACGTCTTCTTCCACGGCATCCCCTACTTCGCGCTGGTATGGGTTGCCGGCGGTCGCGACCTGATCGCCACGCGCCTGCAGCAGGCCGGCCCTGCCCTGATCGGGCTGGCGTTCTACGGCGTGCTGGTCGTGCTCGCGCTGACCGAGGAAACGCTGTGGGATCGTTTGGTCTGGCACGACCGACCGAGCGTCTTCGGCTCGAGCGACCTCGAGCTGCCCGGTTTTGCGATGGCATTGGTGGTCGCGCTGCTGACGGTGCCCCAAGCGACGCACTACATGCTCGACCGCTTCATCTGGCGGGCCGGGCCGGACAACCCCAGGCTCGCGCAGCAGCTCGGGTTCGCCCCGTCGCGAACCCCATGATCACGCGCCCCCCCTGCACCCACCCACCGCTGCGCCCATGCCCTACGCACTTCACTTCCGCGCCCCCACGCTCCTGTCTGCCGAGGCGCTGCGCGACTACGTCTCGGACCGCCCATGCTTCGAGGTGACCCCGAGTCAAGCTCGATACGACAACCCGAGCACCGGCGTGTGTTTCGTCTTCGACATCGCGCCGGGCCGCGGGGTGTCCTTCACGCTCGACGACGACCGCCCTTCGTTCTTCGGACGGGAGGCCGAGCCGGAGGTTGCGTCCCTCGTCGCGCACTTCGGGCTGGAGATCGAAGAGACCCGAACCGGCAGCTCGGGCACCAGGCCCTACGAACGGCGAGCGTTCCTGCAGGGCTGGAAGGCGGCCAATCGGCGCGCGGTCTCGGCGACGGCGCGCAGCGGGAGCGCGAGGCTGTCCCTGCCCCAGGCGGCCAACACCGGGGTTTGGCGCTGGAACCGAATGCGAGAGGCGTACCTCGAGGTGCTCGGCGACGCGCAGCTCGAGCCGACCTTCGTACCGACGGTCATCATCCTTGCCCCCACCCTCGACCCGGCAGCGGCCCACACGGCGGTGGTGTGGGTCGCCTCGATGGCCTTCGTCTTGCCGAGCGTGGATCGCATCCTCTTGCCCCAAGAAGACGGTCCAACGCTCACCGTGCCCTACGCCGAGGCCGCTGGGCTGCTGGAGTCGCTGCCGCGACGCTCGGCCGAGCACACCTTCGAGCTCGAGGGCCGCACGTGGCGCTGCGGGCTGGCCCACCAGGTGATCGACGACCCCATCACCAACGGCGCGCTGTTCGATCTGCTGACGAAACGGGCGGAGCCGGTGTCTGCGCTCACCCGCTGCAGCCCCGGCCAGGTCTTGGACCGTGAGGCCCTCGAGGACGGCATCGAGCGATCGGGCGCCTGATCGCCTACACTGCGGCCCTACGATGGCTGATCAAGTTCAAGCCTCCCACATCCTGCTCATGTATGCCGGCTCGATGCGCAGCAGCGCCAGCCGCAGCCAAGACGACGCCAAGACGCAGATCGCCGAGATCGAGTCGAAGCTTCAGGCCGGCGAAGCGTTTGCCGACCTCGCCCGCGCCCACTCGGACTGCCCTTCGAGCAGCCAAGGTGGCGACCTGGGCAAGTTCGGCCGCGGCCAGATGGTCGGCGCGTTCGAAGAGACCGCCTTCGGCCTGCCCGTCGGGGGCACCAGCGGCGTCGTCGAGACGCCCTTCGGCTACCACATCATCCACCGCACCGCCTGAGTCCGCTCGATTGTGACAGCCCAGTTTCAGCTGGCGCTGTTCGGCGCGCTGCCGGCCATCCTCGCGATGGCCTACGTGGACCACCTCGACGCCAAGCGCCCCGAGCCGCGACGCACGTTGCGGCTCGTGGCGCTGGCGGGGGCGCTCTCGGCCGTGCTCATCGTGGCCGTCGGCGCGCTGCTGAGGCCGATGGGTCCGCTGCCCGGAACCTATGCGGCCGCCTTCTACGACGCCTTCGTCGTCGCCGCGGTCCCCGAAGAGCTGGCCAAGCTCGGCTGCATGCTCGCGGTGGCGTGGCGCCGACCCGAGTTCGATGAGCGCATGGACGGCATCGTCTACGGCGCGCGGGCGGGCCTGGGCTTCGCGCTGGTCGAGAACGTCGCCTACCTGCTGTTGATCCCGAACTCCCTGGGCGAGTTCATCTCGCTGTTCTTCGCCCGAGCGCTGCTGGCCGTCCCGGGGCACGCGGCGTGGGGCGCCATCTTGGGCTACTTCGCCGCCCGCCGGCGCTTCGATGGTCGAGGCCCGGGCATGCTGGGCGGACTCGGGCTGGCGATCGCCCTGCACGGCCTGTACGACGTCGTCGCTGTTCGCGGTCCCGGTCGCGATCGCGCACGGGCACACCGCGTGGTCGCTGGGGCTGTTCGGCATCCCCGTCGTGGCCTACGCACCGCCGCTGCTGGTGGCGATGGTCTCGGTCTTCACGATGCGATGGTTCGCTGCCCGGGCGGTCGAGGCCGACGACCACGACCCGCCGTGAGCGTTTTCTCGCATACGTGACACCGGGTGCCGAACTATCGATCATGGATGACACCTGCGCGTTGGATCGTCACGGCAACCCTGAGCATCGCGCCCGCGTGTGACGCGGACGCGCCCTCGGACGCGGGCGGCACCTCCGGGGGCGAGACGAGCTCGAGCACGACCGATTCGAGCACCACCGAGGCCGCGTCGTCGACCTCCGAGGCATCCACGGGCACGAGCTCGGGTCCCACGGGCGAGACGACCTCGGCGTCCGAGGACTCGAGCACCACCGATGAGGCCGAATGCGACGCGTTCGAACCCGGCGACGCGTTCGAGATCGCCGCCGATGCCTCGAGCACGCGCATCCACCCGCACGCGGCGGGTGACGGGGCCGGAGCGTGGTTCACCTTCGTCGCGCCCGAGCCCGCCGGCAGCCTGTTCGACGTGATGCTGATGCACCTGCGCTGCCCGCAGGACGTCGACGTCGCGCCGATGCTCGTCAACACCGCGCCGGGCAACGACATCGACGCATCGGTGGCCGTCTCGGAGGAGCGCGTGATGGTGGTGTGGAACACCGACGACGGGTCGGGCGGATCGAGCAATCTGCAGATCAACGCGCGCACCTACGACCTTGCCGGCGCGCCCCAAGACGAGACGCAGCAGCGCATCACCACCGCGTTCGAGGGCACCCCCATCCCCGAGAACCACACCTTCGGGGTGGTGACGGCCGCCTCGGGCGGCTTCGCGGTGGCGGGACTGCGCGCCCATCCGCAAAGCCCGGCCTTCGTCGCGTTCGTCCAGGACCTCGACGGCGACGGCGCGCTGCTCGGCGAGGCGTGGGGCGCTCCGATCGAAGCGGGCGTCAGCCACCTGCTGGCCTCGAGCTCGGGCCCATGGTTGGCCTACGGACGCGGCGACGCCGACGATCAGGTGTGGATCACCGACGGGACCGAGGCGGTCGCGGCCTTCGCAGGAGGTCCGGCGCAGGGCGGACACGTGCTGGCGCGACCCGAGGCACCCCAAGCGCCCCTCGTGGCGGCCGCGCTCGCATCGGGCGGAGGCTTCGACCTGGGCATCGCCGTGGGGACCGGCGCTCCGCTGGTGCTGGGCGAAGGCGGCGCGCTCGAGCACAGTCCAACCCTTGCCCTGGGCCCGGGCGGAGCGCTCGCGGTGGTGTTCCATCGCAACGTGGCGGGGTTGAACAATGCGGTCGTCTTCCAGCGTTTGGCCATCGAAGGGGACGCCGTCGTGGCGCTCGGAGACGCGCTGGAGCTCGATACGATGTCGCCGCCCTATCCGCCGTCGCTGACCTGGACGCCTGGGGGCTGGCTGGTGACGTGGTCGCGCGGGCAAAGCCCCGACTTCACCACCTGGGGCCAGGTGCTCGCGCCCCGCTGAGTCCGCCCCCAGTCGTGGCACCATCGGGGCGATGCCCGCCCGCGCACAGACGGTGGTGATCGGGGCCGGGGTCGTGGGCCTGGCGGTTGCGCGTGCGCTCGCGAGACTCGGCCGCGACGTCGTCGTGCTCGAGGCCGAGAGGACCTACGGCCAGCACGCGAGCAGCCGGAACTCCGAGGTGATTCACGCGGGCCTGTACGACCCCCCGGGCAGCCTCAAGGCCCGCCTGTGCGGGGAAGGCCGAGCGCAGCTGCTCGCGTACTGCAGGGACAACGCCGTGCCCCATCGCCTGACCGGCAAGCTCATCGTCGCGACGTCCCCCCGCGAGCTCGGCGGAGCTCGAGCGCATCGCCCAGTGCGCGGCACGCAGCGGCGGCGGGCCGGTGCAGTGGCTCGACGCCCAGCAGGTCGCGCGCCGCGAGCCTGCGCTGCGCACCTGCGGCGCGCTGTGGTCCCCCTCGACCGGCATCCTCGACAGCCACACCTTCATGCGCTGCCTGTTGCGCGACGCGGAGGCGGCCGGCGCCATGGTGTCCTACGGCACCCCTGCCAGCGGGCTGCAACGCAGCGCGACAGGCTTCGAGGTTCGAACCCCACAAGGACCCCTGGGGGCCGATGAGGTCGTCGTCGCCGCGGGCGCGGGTGCCCAGGCGCTCGCCGGGACGCTCGAGGATCTCGCGGCGCGGCACGTCCCGGCGCGCTACCTGTCCAAGGGCAGCTACGCCCGGCTGCGCGGCCCCAGCCCCTGCCAGACACTCGTGTACCCGGTGCCTGCGTCGGCGTCGCTGGGCGTGCACCTCACCGTGGACCTCGGCGGCGCTGCTCGCTTCGGGCCGGACCAACGCTGGGTCGACACGCTGGACTACGGAGTCGATCAGCAGGACCTGCGCGGGTTCTATCCCGCCGTGCGCCGCTACTGGCCGGGCTTGCCCGACGGGGCGCTCGAACCCGCCTACGCCGGCGTGCGCGTCAAGGTCCAGGCGCCAGGATCCGCGAGGGCAGACTTCTGCGTCCGCGGCCCCGAGCACCACGGCCTCGCGGGCTTGGTGCTCCTGTTCGGGATCGAATCCCCCGGCCTGACGAGCGCCCTCGCCCTCGCCGACCACGTCACCCGCAGTCTCCAGAGCTCGCCCCCATGACGCTGTACGTCACCTCCATCGCCCTGACGATCCTGGCCAACATCGGCTATCACCTGCTCCAGCGCACCATTCGGCCGGACCTCAGCCCCATCGTCTCGCTCATCGCGACCTACGCGACCGCGCTGCTCGCCTGCCTCATCGCCCTGCCCTTCGTGCGCGGGGGCGCCTCGGTGTCGGAGGAGTTCGGCAAGCTCGGCTGGCAGAGCGCAGCGCTGGGGCTGGCCATCATCGCGCTCGAGCTCGGATTCTTGCTCGCCTACCGCGCGGGCTGGAACGTGTCGGTGGCGGCGCTGTACAGCAACGCCGCCGTCGCCCTGCTCCTGCTGCCGGTGGGACTGCTCGCCTTCGGGGAGAGCCTCGACGCCCGACGGGTCGCCGGACTCGTCTGCGCCCTCATCGGCCTCCTCCTGCTCAGCGGCAAGACGCAGACGAGCCCGCTGTGAAGGCTCACGGCGGCGTGAAGTTGCTGCCATCGGGCAGGCCTTCGTCGAACCACTTGCTGAGGATCGCCGCGGGCTCGCTGGGGTACGAGCAGCTCCCCGGCGGCATCGCGTAGCCGTACACCTCTTCGGCCATCGCTTGGCCCAGCGTCCCGCCGCCGAAGGCGCGACCGATGTCGGCATAGTCGAGGAACAGCGTGCCCCCGGGGGCCAGCAGACCGGGATGCTCGACGTTTTGCGCGTTGCTCGACAGGGTGTGGCACCCGCAGTAGTCCTCGAGGGTCTCGCCGACGCTCGTGGGGAAGACCCCGGCCTCCTCACCCTTGGGCAACGGGTCGAAGAGCTCGCCATGGGTGACGACCTGCACGCTGCAGCCCGGTCCCTCCGGCAGCGGCTCGCCGCCCGAGGTGTCGTCGCCGACCTCGGTCGTCGGCTCGGTGGTCGTCGACGAGGTGACGCCCGCCGACGTCGTCGACACCTCCGCGGTGGTACCTGCACTCGAGGTGGAGACGTCGGTGGTCGACGACGCCGCAGCCCAGTCCGCGCCGGTGCTGGACGAGCTCGCCTGGGTTGCACCGCCCTCCTCGCCATCCTCCGCGACGCAGCTCGCCATCAGCAACGCGACCATGATCCGTGTTCGACTCCCCTGCCTCGACACGCACCGATCGTACTCCAACGCTGCGCCGCAGGTTGGGGTCCGCAGGCCTCCGCCACAGCACCCATGGGGGCGCTGCAGACCTCGGTCCGCCTCGATCTCAGCCCTGGGGCTGCGCAGGAATCACGGTGGCGCGGAAGCGACGGCCCTTGATCTTGCCCTCGTTGATGCTGCGCATCGCGTGCTGGCTTCGCCCAGCGTCGACGGCCACGTAGGACAGGCGGTCGTGAATCTCGATCTTGCCCACCTCGCTCGCGTCGAGGCCACCGGCCTCCCCGGTGAGCGCGCCGAGGATGTCGCCGGGTCGGACCTTGTCCTTGCGGCCGCCCGAGATCTGCAGCATCGCCATCTTTGCCGCTCGAGCGAGTCGGCCCATCACCGCCTCGCGAGACTCCGACCCCAGCTCGAGCCGCTCGATCGACGCGCCCAGATGCTCCTCGACATCGCGGAGACGACGCTTCTCGCCGGGCGTCACCAGCGACACCGAGATCCCGTACGCGCCCGCGCGACCGGTCCGCCCGATGCGATGCACGTAGACCTCTGGTGCGTGCGGCAGGTCGAAGTTGACCACCAGCTCGAGGTCCGCCACGTCGATGCCGCGGGCCGCCACGTCGGTCGCCACCAGCACGCGGACGCTCTGGTTGCGAAACATCGCCATCACCCGGTCGCGCTGAAACTGCTCGAGGTCGCCATGGAGCGCCTCGGTGGCGACGCCCACTTCGGTGAGCCGTCGGGCCAGCTCCCGCACCGACGCCTTGAGGTTGCAGAAGATCAGCGCCGACTCGTGCGGGTGGCTCGCAAGCACCGATGCGAGCGCCTCGAACTTGTGCGCCGCCTCGACGATGACGACGGCCTGCTGAATCTGGCCGTCGTCTTCGGCCGGGTCGGTGATCGTGACGCGCACCGGGTCGCGCTGGTATCGATCGCTCATCGCGACGATGGAGCGCGGAAAGGTCGCCGAGAACAGCGCCGTCTGCCGCGCGGAGGGCATCTGCCCGAGGATCGTCTCCATGTCCTCTTCGAAGCCCATGTCGAGCATGCGATCGGCTTCGTCGAGCACGAGGGCGCGGACGCCTCCGAGCTGCAGGGTTCCCCGGCCGAGGTGATCCAGCATTCGACCGGGCGTGCCCACGACGATGTGAACCCCGCGCTGCAGCGCCTCGGACTGCGGACGACCCGGCTCGCCCCCGCACACGGTGATCACCGCGAGGCCCTTGTGACGGCGACCCAGCTTGCGGAACTCCCGCGCCACCTGACCGCACAGCTCACGGGTGGGGCACAGCACCACCGCCTGCAGGGCACGGTCCTCGAGGTTGAGCATCTGCAGGATCGGCAGCGCGAAGGCAGCCGTCTTCCCGCTGCCCGTCTTGGACTGCCCGACGAGGTCCTTGCCCTCGAGCAAGACCGGAATGCCCTGCGCCTGAATGGGCGTGAGCGCTTCGTAGCCGAGCTCCGCGACGACGGCCTGGAGTTCAGCCGAGAGCGCGAGTGTTGCGAAGCCAGAGGACATCGGCGGACCATAGCAGGTCGGCCAGCCGGCGTTCGGGGGCGCTCGCGGGGCGAACGCAGCGCGATCAGGGCGAGACGATGCGACCCAGCGCCACGCCGTGATACGGCCACAGGACGGCCGCGGTCGTGCCCACCCGGAACAGGACGCGAAGCTCCGCACCCGGGATGGGACCCTCTTGCAGCGGCACCTCGAAGCGGCACGCAAGGCGCGGCCCGGGGTCATTGCCAAACTCGACCACGACCCGGACGAAGGGCGCGCCCTTCACGTAGAACAGGTCGCGTGAACGTTCCCCGGCCAGGTGAACGTGCCCGCCCCGCAGGTGCTTGTGGAGGGCCGTCTTGTTCACCGACCAAAACAGCAGCACCGGTCCGGCGAACACCATCGACGCCAAGAGCACGAGGATGAAGCACGTCGCAAAGCTCACCACGAACGACGAGGTCCGCGTCCCGGACGCGTAGAGGTAGCTGCTCAGCAGCGCGAAGGCGATGAAGAGGCCGACGAAGCCCCAGGCCGTCTTCCGGTGGCTGGTCGTGCCGCGTTCGACGTAGGCACCGACGAGCGCCTTCGGCCTCGGAACGGGAGCGGCGAGCAGCGATGCGTACGGAGACTCAGACATGACCGTGTGGGTCAGTCTACGCGCTGGAGTCCCCGCGTGCGTACCACCCGCGAAAGCGAAGGCCCCCGCAGACGATGCTGCGGAGGCCTTCTTGGTGGAGGATATCGGGATCGAACCGATGACTTTCGGCTTGCAAAGCCGACGCTCTCCCAGCTGAGCTAATCCCCCAGGAGGTGTTCTCGATGAACCGTGGTCGTTCAGGGCTCGGAGTTGGTGGGCGTGGGAGGACTTGAACCTCCGACCTCTGCCTTATCAGGGCAGCGCTCTAACCAGCTGAGCTACACGCCCGAGCGGACGCGCTTTGTACTTTGGGGCTCGGCTCTCGTCAAGCCTTCGGCGGCAAGATTCCAGGCACACCGCTGCGACGCCGAGAACGAGCCGGCACGAGGAGGACTGCGCATATCCCGCAGTCTAGATTTCGGGGTCGGCGTCGGGGGTCGCCTGTTCGGCCTCCTGCTGCTTGCGCTGGGCCTTGCGACTCTTCCGACCCTTGGAGACCTCTCCATTCGCGTTGAGGACTCCCTTCTCTTGGGCGTGTTTCACCATGGCCTCGATCATCTCGATGACGCCCTCGTCGGCGGGCATGAGGTGGTGGTGGTACGAGGGCACGTCACCGGGCGCCCACTTCACGAACAGCAGCAGCTCATCGTCGCTGAGATCGCGGGGCAGATCGACGTCGCCCTTGATGACCAGGAGCTGGTCGTCTTCGGTGCCCTCGGGCAGCGAGCCCAGGATGACCTCTTCAATGGCGATCGCGACGTATTGGTCCTTGCGCCCTTCGTAGCGGCCCTTCCCGAACACCTGCGCAACGCGCACGCGCGCCAGCACGTCGGCGAAGCCCAGGCGCTCGGCGAAGAGCTGCTGGTCGAGGACGTCATTGGGCGCCCTGCCCATCAGCTCGACGTTCTGATCGGTGTAGTCGTCGTCGAAGGCCTTGCGGTGCTGCGATTCGAAGGCGGTCGCGTCGCTGGGGGAGGAGAGCTCACCGGTGGTGTTGCGCTCCTTGCAAGCACCCAGCGAGGCACCCAACGCGATGCACGAGGTGGCGAGCACCCAGGAGAGACGGCGCGGAGCGAAACGCGGGCGGGCCAAACGCATCGCGCTCACCGTAGCAGCCCCCCGCACCCCGGCCCAATCCCCGGACCAGCCAGGTATCCTCCCGCTGCCATGGAACGCTTCGCCGTGCTCGCGTGCCCCGTGGGCCTCGCATGCCTCGCATGCCTCGCGGTCCTCGCGTGCGCCCCCGCCCTCGGCGAGCCGGGGTCGATGCCGCCGGTCGACGAGGACCTCGCGGCGGCCAACGCATCCCTGGGCGACCCCTACGCCGGCCGGTTCCCCTATGCACAGGCCGTCGCCGGACTGCCCGAGAGCGGCGCGCTGCGGGCGACGCTGTACACGAGCGCGGGCGAGGTGTCGTGCACCCTCGATCCTGGCCACGCGCCGCTGGCGGTGGCGAACTTCGTGGGGCTGGCTCGCGGCCTGCGGCCCTTCCGCGACGAGGCCGGTCAGTGGAGCAAGGCACCCTACTATGAGGGCGTGCCCTGGCATCGCGCGCTGGAGGGCCAGTTCGTCCAGACCGGGCGCCGGGGGAAGCTCGCCGACGGCGGGTTCCTGCTCCAAGACGAGATCGGCGTCGGCGACGATTTCGGGCGGCCCGGCGTGATGGCGATGGCCGGCGTGGGCGAGACCGACACCAGCTCGGTACAGTTCTTCATTACGACCAGTCCGGCCAAGCACCTCGCGGGCCACCACACCATCTTGGGGTCGTGCGATGGCGAGGCCACCGTGCGACAGCTGGAGCAGGCCGTCCTTCGCGGCGCGCCAGCGACCCTCGAGCGCGTCGTCATCACTCGAGGTTGACGCCTCCGGCCGGGGCTCGGTATTCGCCTCGCATGACGCTCCGTCCCGCCCTCGCACTGTCGGTGTGCTTGCTCATCCCCGGTTGCGACAGCAAGCCCTCCGAGCCGGACGCCGAGGACCCCACCCCCAATCAGGACCAGGACCAGGACCAGGACCAGGCCAGGGCAGACACGCCCGCCGACGCCGAGCCGGCACCCGCGCCCAAGAAGTCCCTGAAGTACCGCAAGGGCCAGACCGCCCCCGGCGGCATGACCCCCGAGGAGATTCGGGAGTATGCCGAGGCGCAAGGGGATCCCAAGCGGGGCGTCTTCTCGCTGCAGGACGCCTTCGGCGGGCGTGCCGAGCTCGCCGACCCGAGCAACGGCACGCTGACCGCCACGCTCGCCACCTCGATGGGCAGCTTCGACTGCGAGCTCTTCGAGGCCCACACGCCGATCACCGTCGCCAACTTCGTCGGGCTCTCCCTGGGCACGCGCCCCTGGTACGACCGCAAGACGGACACGTGGAAAGAGGGGGAGCCCTACTTCGCCGACATGGTCTGGCACCGCGTGGTCGAGGGCTTCATGGCCCAGACCGGCGACCGCTCCGGCTCGGGCTCGTACGGCGCCGGCTACGTCGTCCCCGACGAGATCGACACCAAGGTGCTCAAGCACAAGTGGAAGGGCACCTTGTCGATGGCCAACCACGAAAAGCCCAACACCGGCGACAGCCAGTTCTTCGTCACGGTCAAACCCACCCCGCACCTCGATGGCAAACACACCGTGTTCGGCAAGTGCGACCCGTCGGTCATCGCGAAGATCAGCGAAGTGAAGGTCAACCCGGCCCGCAACGACCGGCCCTTCGAGCCCGTCAAGCTGGAGTCGGTGACGATCAGTCGCAAGTAGCGGTCAGCGGGTGATGCCGACGACCTTGTAGGCGCCGAACTTCTTCTCGAGGACCAGGATGAGGAAGTCTCCTCCGACCTTGGTCAGCGCGTAGACCCGCGCCTCGCCCTCGCTGACCCCAGCGGGAACCGAGCCGAACACCTTGCGCAGGCCGGCCGCGGTGAAGAGCTTGGGCTTCTTCGGCTTTTGGCCCTGGGCCTCGTCGACCATCGTGCGCACGAGTTCCTTGAGCTCGTTCCGGCTTCGCGCGACGATCTGATCGCCGGAGCGGAACGGCAGCGATGACTTGCCGACGACGCGGTCGACGGCCTTCTTGTGGAAGTAGGCGAGCCACGCGTTGGCGTGTTTTTGCGCCTCGGGGTCGTCGGCCATCGCGTCCGGGTCGGCGGTGAGGCTGGGCGGGGGGCTCGGCTGCGCTTCGGGCTGCTCGTGGTCGTGATCGTGATCGCCGTGGTTGGGGCTCGGCGCACCACCACCGGTGCGCGGCGGCGCGGTGGGACCCTCGGGACCCTGGGCCTTGGGCTTGCGCTGGAGTCGACGCATCGACTCCGTGCCCATCTGCACGACCCGGCTCGCGTCGGGACGGTCGCCACCGCCGGCGCTGCCGTCGAGGATGAACGGGTCGGCGCCGAACGTTCCGCACGCCCGCTCATCCCGGTGGAACGCCCAGTGGATGTAGATCTTGCCGTTGGGGCTGCGGATGGACTGCGGCGGGTCGGGGAATGGACCGGCCGCGAAGATGATCTCTCGGGCCGCCGCGTCGAAGGCCGTCTTGCCCGAGTGCCGCACCGTGATGACCTTGTCGATGGTCCCATCGCCGTTGAGCACGATCTCGACCCGCGTCCACAGGTCGTAGTCGTTGAGCGGGTGGCGACCGTTGCGTCCATCGAGTTGCTCGAGAAATCCCCAGGCCCAAGATTCGTGAATCTTGCGGTGCATCTGGGCGATGTAGCGAGCAAACGGATGCTTGCGGCTGCGCAGCGCGGTCTGGTTGCCCGGCTGCACCTCGGGCACGAAGTTCTGCAGCGGCGACTGGTAGCGCTCCCGCTGCTTCTCCCACACGCCGACCTGCTTGGATTCCTTGGACGACTCGGTATCCCGCTTGGCGACCTTGTCCTTGCCGTAGAGGGCCTCGAGCTGATCTTGGGTCAGCTTGAACTTGTACGTCTCGTCCTTGCGGTCGATGCGAGCCTGCTTGTCCTGCTTGGCGATGCTGGACTGCTTCTCCTTGTCGCGCTGCAGCACCCCGTCGTCGGCCTGGTCCGCGAGCGCCTCTTGCTCCTCCTGGGCCATCTCGTGGTCGCGATGCTCGAGCTCCCGCATCGCCAGCAGGCTCTTGGGGTTGGGGTCGGTCTGCTCGGGCCGCTCCTCCTCGGGCGAGACCTTCTCGCGGGGAGCCTGCTTGTCCAGCCGGCTCTCCTGGGTGTTGTCCTGCGCGATGACCTCTTCATTGGCCGTCCCGGGCGCCTCCTTGGGACTGGGCTCGAGCTGCGCCGCCTTGGGATCGACCGCATCCTTGTCGAGGTTGGTGATCTGCGCCTGCGTGTTCTCGGGGGTGTTGTTGTTGATGTTGGACAGGAAGTCGGCGTCGACGGGCTCCTCGTTCTCGTCGAGTTCGTCGGGCTGCTCCACCATCTTGAGCTGCGACAGCTCGAAGTCGGGCTTCTCCTGCTCTTCCTCGGGCGGCGGCTCCTCTTCTTCGGGCTCGGGCTCGGGCTCGGGCTCGGGCTCGGGCTCGCGGCTCGGGGAGCTCTTCGAGTTCGAGCTCGGGCTTGGGTGGCTCGGGCTCGAGCGGTTTCGGGGGCTGCGGCTCGGGCGGCTGCGGCTCGGGCGGCTGCGGCTCGTCCTGCGGAAGCTGCACGTCGTCGAGCTGCACGACCAAAGGCTCGCGGTCCGAGCTGGGCGGCGTCGGGTTCGGCACGTAGCGCCACCACCACGCGACCCCCAAGAGCAGGGCAGCATTGAGCCCGATCGACAGCGCCAGACACGCGGCCAACACGAGCGGCGTGGTACGGCGCCGACGCACCCGAGCAATGTACAAGAAACCCTCCGCGCCCGCCCGCGAGACGGCCCGAATCGGGCGGAACCGGGCGGGCCGCGACCACGGAAAACGCCACGAGCGCAGTGGGGGTCATCCTCCATCGCGGTTCGTGGCGCCGAGGTCCCCCCCCCCCGCTGGGGGCAGCGGGGCAGCGGGGCAGCGGGCGGTGGCGCTCAGTGCACCCGGCGGTAGACGCCCACGACCTTGCCGAGGATGTCCACGGCCCGGAAGTCGTTGCGATCCACGTAGATCGGCGACATCGACTCGTTGGCGGGCTGCAGGCGAACGCGGTCGCCCTCGGGGAAGAAGCGCTTGCAGGTCGCCTCCCCGTCCACCATCACGACGACGATCTCGCCGGTCTCGGCGGTGCTCTGCTTGCGGACGAAGATGTAGTCGCCATCGAAGATTCCATCCTCGATCATCGACTCCCCTTGCACCACCAAGCCGAACACCTCGCGCTGCTTCACCGCGCCGAGGAAGTGGCGATCGACCACGACCTTGTCGATCACGTTCTCCTCGGCGAGAATCGGCTCACCCGCCGCAACGCGGCCAACGATGTCGATCTCGAACGATTCGTCCCGCTTGCTGTCCTTGCTGTCGCCGTAGTCGACCGGACGCAGGGCGCGGCTCTTGAGTTCCTCGCGGATCAGGTACCCCTTGCGCTCGAGCGCCTTGAGGTGATCGTTCACGCCGTTGGTCGATCGGATCCCCATGTGTTCACCGATCTCGCGAAGGGTGGGTGGGTATCCGCGCAGGGTCAGACACTCGGAGATGTAGTCGAGTGCTTGGCGCTGCCGGTCGGTGAGCATGGGACGCATGGTGCGATCTCCGGAGGAGTGGATCGGGGTCGTAGAAGTGGACAATGTGGAGCCGCGCATGATGCGCCTTCCTACTGAACGTGTGTACGGGAAAAAGAGATCGACGTCAAGGGACGCGTGCAATCTCGAGTCGATTCGAGCTGGCGGCGCCGAGATCTCCGGCGCCCACGGGAGAGATCTCTCAGCCTGACGATTTGTCCAAGAAACACGCATAAAGTGTGGGCGGGTGTCCCGTGTTCATCCCCACAGGGGTGCATCTGCCTCCCGCAAAGGAGACGGATTCCGAGCGAGTGACCGCATTCGTGTCAGAGTTAGGGGCAACCCATGCCTGCCCTGCTTCTACGCGCCATCGTCACCGGCTTCGGCTACAAAATCGGAGCCGAGCTCGGCCGCTTCGTGGCTGAGAAAGTCGGTCTGAGCAAAAAGCCCGAAGACAAGAAGGCGGCCGAAGATACCGGCTACCCCACCGGGATGCCCGGCTCCGAACCGGGTGAACCCGATGAGCCTGAGCCTGAGCTTGAGCTTGAGCCCGAAGAAGATCAGGACGAGGTCGAGCCCGCCGGCGACCTCTCAGTCGCCTGACTCGTCCCGCTTCCCGGCCTCGGGGCGCTCGGGGCCGCGGCCCGACGCGCGAGGCTTGCGCGGCGCGGGCTCCCCGTCTTCGGGGTCCGCCGACGTCTTCACGCTGGCCTCGCTCTTGGTGATCTCCGGCTGCGTGCGACCGTCCTCGTCCCGCGAGAACTTCACCGTCATGTTCACGTCGACCTGAAGCCCCGCGACGATCTGCTGGGCGAGGTCGGCGATGTCCATCTTGTCGAGGAAGTTGCGAACCTCCGCCCCCACGATCCGCGTGATCTCGTTCTTGGTGGTGGAGGTGACGCCGCTGACCAGCCCCTGCCCCCGCCGAAATGCGCCCTCAGGATCGAGCAGCCCTGAGAGCTGGTCGCCGAAGCGGCGGAAGCGGTTGCGGTCTTCGCGAGACTCGTCGTCGTCCATAGTTCCAACGAGACCGTAGTCCGATCCGGGCAGCGACGCACGGGGAACACGTCCGACCGCGTGACTCGCGCACATCGTTCCCTCGGAATCCGGAATGTGGTAGGCCCCCGGTCGCGTCATCGGGATGCCTCCTGACCGTGCGGGTTTTTGGCGAAACCCACCCAACGAGGCTAGCCTCGCCTACATGGAACCACCTGTCGCACAAAAGCCCACCATCTGCGGCTGAGACAGCGTGCTCCTCGCCTCCAACCCGCCCAACAGACCATGACCGCCATCTACCTCGGAAACCTCTGTGCTGCGCTCGTCACCGTTGGCCTCTTGGTTGGCACGCTTCGCTATACGCGTCGCCTGAGCTGACTCCGGCATCCGTCCGCAGACGGTGTGCGCCGCGCCGTCGACATTCGCGTGCTCATGTTGCCCGAGACGATGGTAAGAGTGCGCCGCACCTGATGGCAGAACGCCCCACATCGTCCGCCGAGCGGAGCGTCTTCCTTCCCGGTCGATCGCAACCGTTCGCGTCGGCGCTGGCCCGGCTGAGCCTGCAGGACGTGCACGAAATCCGGCTGCTGCTGCGCGGGGACTCGGTGGTCGACTGGCACCGGCTGGGCCTGCGCGACGAAGAGGACGTGGCGCGTCTGCTCCGGGTCAACGGCATCGACCCCACCCTCCCCGCGGACCGCGCCCGCGCTGAGGACGTCCGCAACCGCGCCGTCGACTACATCCGCGAGACCCTGGGTCTGCGTATGGGCGAAACCGTCGGCACGGACGCGCCGCTCGAGGAACTCTTCCTGCTGGCGTCCAACCGCGGGAAGCACCGCCGGGAGGCCTGCACGCTGCTGAAGGTGATGCACATCATCTATCACCTCGACGCGCGCGAGCTGAGACTGTTGCTGCCGATCCCCGACAACGAGCTGTTCGCCCATGTCGAGCAGAGCGTGGTCACCCTCTTCGACGAGCTCGCCACCGCCGGGGTGCCCGTCAAGGAGTTCGCGTGGTCGCGCAAGACCCAGGACTCGCTGATCACCAAGCTCTTGGTCAAGCGTGAGTCCAACGCTGCCCGCGTCTTCGACCGCCTGCGGTTTCGGGTCGTCGTCGACCGGCCTGCAGACCTGCTCCCCACCCTGCACCTGATGCTGCAGCGCTTCGTGCCCTTCAACTTCATCGTCGCCGGGCAGACGGTCAACACGCTGGTCGACACGGGCTCCATCGAGCGCCGCGTGAGTCGAGCGCGAGACTTCCACGCGCTCCCGCTGCCCCCCGAGACGGGACTCTCCAACGAGTTCTCCGGTCGCGGCTATCAGATCCTCAACTTCGTGGCCGACCTTCCCGTCCGCGTCGACGAGCTGTACGACCACCTGCCCGAGGGCAAGGGGAACGTGGTCTTCGTGCTGGCCGAGTTCCAGCTCGTCGACCTGGGCCATCGCGACGCGAACGAGACCGGCGAGAACTCGCACAAGGACTACAAGCGTCGCCAGTATCAGCGCGTCCGCGAGCGCCTGCTGCGAGAGCCCAAGCGCGAGGGCTGAAGGCGTGGCCCAGCGCCGTGGCCCAGCGCCGTGGCCCAGCGCCGTGGCCCAGCGCCGGGGCCCAGCGGTCAGGGCTCCGCTGTCTCGTCGGCGGTCGCGACCACCACCGTCCACTGCACCACGGCCGCGTGCGGTAGACAGCGGCGCTCCGACGCGCAGGTGACGTAGCGCAGGACCCCCTCGACGCGGTACGTGCCGGGCTCATCGGGGGCGACGAAGCGCGTGCGCATCCGGGGCTGCTGCGCCTGAGGATCGACGACGCTCGACCACCCGAGCCGGTTCTCGACGACCTTCACGGCACCCGCGGACAGCCGCAGCTCGATGGGGATGCCCGAGAACGGCTCCTCGAGGATTGTCGCGGAGAGCTCGCCGGACTCCCCCGGAGCGAGCACGCCGGGCTTGGAGACCTGCACCGACCCATCGGGCACGGGCACGGGGCGCGCCGCGGCCAGTGCCACGGCGAGACCGAGTGCTCCGCAAAGTGGCGACACAGCGCAGAGTATCAGGCGCCGTCGGCCCAACGACGCACGCGGTTGCGACCGTGCTCTTTGCAGTAGTACAGCGCCTGGTCCGCCTTCTCCACGAGGCCGAGCCGGTCCTTGCCGTCGAGCGGAAACTCGGCGACCCCCATCGAGATCGTGATCTTGAAGCTGCCGTGCTCGCTGGTCATGACCTGGTCCCCGATCTCCTCGCGAAGCTTGTTGGCGAAGTGCTCGGCTCCCTTGCCGTCGGTATCGGGCAGCACCAGGACGAACTCTTCGCCCCCGTAGCGCGCGACCGTGTCGACCTTTCGGGCTCGGCCCGAGAAGATCGCCGCGACGCGCTTGAGCACCTGGTCACCGACGGGGTGACCGTAGGTGTCGTTGATGCTCTTGAAGTGATCGATGTCCGTGAGGATGACCGAGAACTTCTGCCCGGTGCGCTCGGCGAGGGCGTGCATCTGGGTCAGACGCTCTTGGAAAGCGCGGTGGTTCGTCAAGCCGGTCAGGCCATCGGTCGTCGCGCGCATCTCCATCGACTGGTACATGCGCGCGTTCTGCAAGCTCACCCCGACGTGGTGCCCGATCACGCGGAGCATCTCTCGGGTCGCGGTCGGGAAGACGCCGCCGCGCCGCGCGACCAAGGTGATGGCGCCGAGGACCTGGTCGCCGTGGGTCAGCGGCAGCACCAGCAGACTCTTGGCCTTGGGGAGCCGAACGCCAGCGCCGAACAGCGGCCCGTCGGGGTCCTGCATCTCTCCGGTCGCCGGCATGAAGTGACGGTTCTTGACGGCGATCGACACCAGCGAGCGCGTGTCGCTCCACCGACGACCCCGCAGGGTCTCGACCAGGCCGCTGAAGTCTTCGTCCTCGACCGCATCCACGGCCAGCGCCTCGTGCTCCGCGTTGTCCACGGCGCTGAAGACCGCCAGGTCGTATCCGGCGATGGCACGGATCGCGGCGAAGGTCTTCTCGTACACCTGCTCGAGCGTGAGCGCCTCGGAGAGCATCTCCGAGGCCCGATAGAACTGCTCTTGCTCGTACTTGCTGCGCTCGACGGCGGCAAAGACCCGCTCGTGCTCGATCACGCGGCGGATGTGGTCGGCAGCTCGCCGCAGCACGGCCACGTCATCGTCGGAGAAGGGCTGGTCGTCGACCCGATCCGCGCACAGAATGCCCCGAAGGCTCGCGCCATCGAGCAGCGGCACCGCGCACAGGTCGGTGACCGACTCGGGACCTTGATAGTAGGGCGGCAGCCGCTTGCCTCGCAGGGCGTGCAGGCGAACCTCTTTTGGATCGGCGATCAGCGAGGTCAGCAGCCCCGGTCCCGCGAGCACCCGATCGTCGACCGCGTACTCGCTGTCGGTCGCCATCTCCTTGATGATCAGTCGCGGAGGGTTGCGCGCGCTGATCTTCCCCGGTCCATCCTGCTCGCACCACAGCAGCACGCACGAGCGCAGCTGCATCGAGGTACGCAGCAGCTCGAGGGTGTGAAACAGCTGCTCGTGGATCCCCTCGACGGCCGCGTGCGCCATGCGGAGCTCCTCTTCGTCGCGCGATCGCGCGCGACTTTGCGGCGGCAGCGACGATCCGATCAGTCGAAAGTCCCGCGCCTCCTGACGCATCTGCGCCAGCGCTGCGTCCACCTCCGCGGCGTGCGTCCTGCGAAGACGACGCACGAGGGTGCTGAGCACCAGCAGGTTGCCGGCGGCGAAGAATCCGAGGAAGGTCAGGTGGTAAGCCGTGAGCGTCCAGGCGCCCTCGAAGCGGGCGTTGTAGCCGAGCGCCAGCTCCAGCGCACCGGTCGCGAGCAGCAGCGAGATGGCCACGGCGCGGCTGCGGTGGACGACCATCAGGAACGAGACGACGGCGTAGGCGAGCGGATAGAGGAAGGAGCGGGCGCCCCCGGTCGCGGCGAGCAGGACGAAGACGCCGGTGACCAGGAGCAGGCCCAGCTCGAGCTCTGCCGCCGCCGAGCGCTCGAGTCCGCTGCGGGGTCCGGAGACCTCGCGCAGCACCGACCACGACAGCGCCGCCGTCAGCAGCGCGACCGCGGACACCTGGGGCAGCTTGGCCTGCCACAGGGCCTCGCCCTGGAGGGCGCCCAGCCACAGCATCGGCCAGACGGCGAGCAGCACCAGGACCGGCCATCGCCCGCTCACCTGGCGGCGAAGCCCGTACAGGCCCTTGGCGAGCGCGCTCATCGCTCGTCCTCCGCGCGCTGGTAATCCACCTCGAACACGACCTCACCGGGCATGACGAGGTTGAGGTCTTCGCGCGCGATCCGGGCGACCTCGGCCCGGTCCCCTTTGAGGGCCGAGACCTCGGACCGAAGCAGCTCGATATCGTCAGCCAACGCGGTGTTGGCCTCGATCAACGCCGCCTTCTCTTCGGAGACCCGGGTCAGGTCGTCGTTGTCGGAGGCGGTCTCGAACTGTCGGGGGGCGATCGCGACCACGCCGGCGACGAGCAGAGCGAGCAGGATGCGATTGAGCCAATGCATGGGTCCGCGGGTCGCGTCGGCGCGGACGCCTCGCGGGCTCAAGCTACTCAGACCTGCCGCGGGCACCAAAAAACTGGACCCCGGAGGTCCGCTCTGGCAGACCTCGCATTTGCGCAGTCCGCGGGGTGCTCGCGGTCGTGGGTCAGGTCGGGACGGAGCATGCGTTCATACTCGAGTCACCCAGACGCGGTCGACCCCGTCTCCGGCGGCGAAGGAGCTGATCTGCTCGACCTTCCACGGACTCGCCCGCGCCAGCGAGAGATACAGCGCAGCGTCGATGGCCGGACGAGGCTGCCACCGCACGCCGTGGGCGAGCTGCATGATTCCAATTCCAGCCCCGAGGAAGACACCGCCAGGGCCCCCGGCCGCGTCGGCGGCGATCAGCCTGGAGAACAGCGACTCGTAGGTGCCCGGACTCGTCAGGACCAGCCGTGCGTCGGGTTCGTAGGCTTCGATCGCCCACTTGCCGAAGCCCAGCGCCCGCCCGAGGGCGACGCAGCCGAGCACGACCTCCAGCGGGTCGCCGCTGGGGGCACCGACCATCGCCTCCCACTGCGGTGAGGCCAGGACCCCGCCGAAGGTGTGGAACGCACAGGCGTGCCCAGCCTCGACGAGCAACGCACGAAACGCCGCGACGCCGCCCGGCTTGCTCGACGCGATGGTCTCGAGCACGTCGCTGGCCGCGTGGTTGTAGTAGTCCGCGAGGTGCTGGGTGACCAGCACACCGAACGCTTCGATCACGCCGCGGTCATCCCCGGTCACCCCGGAGAGCAACGCTCGCAGCCCCGTGACCATCGGCGCGATGCGGTCCTCGTGCAGGCCCTCCGGACCGTGCGGCAACACCTCTCGGGCCCCGATGGCGTCGACGCCGACGGGAAGCAGGGGCTGCGGCGAGGTCCCACGCACCCGGATTTGACACCCGGCGCTGCCGTCCACCACGCAGCGCTCTTCGTGCGCGCTGAGGGTGCCGGGCTCCAGGTCGTAGGCAACTTCGGTCGCCGAGGCGCTGAAGCCGGTCGCGAAGGCGTCCGCGGGCTCACTGCGGCTCAGCGTCGCCCCGTATTTCTCGCACCACCCCAGACCGTAGTGGAGATGTTCCCCGCGCACGAGACCTCCGCTGCGACCCACGGCCAGGTGCAGCTTGCCGTGTCCCATCGCGCCGAACACCGCGGCGGCGAGCTGCAAGCGCTCGAAGGGGCGTCTTTGCGCCGGCGGACTCGACCAAGCTCCGCAGAAACCTCGAGCTCGCCTTGTGGGCGGCCCGCGTCCGCACGGCCCGCCCGGCCTCCTCCCCCAGCGCGTCGTCCATCGTCTGGTCCCAAAAGAGATTGAAGTGGTGGCAGTGCACCACCACCTGGGACCCCGCGAAGAAATCCATCTCGTGGTCCGCGAGGTGGTCGCGCATGGACCAGACGTCAGGGTCGATCGTCATGGCGTCCTCACACGGGGAGCTGTTCGACGCCGAGAATCCGACGGACCGACGCCGTGACCTGGCGGAACTGGTCTTCGGAGAGTTGGTCGGGGGTCTCCAAGAGCGACAGCGGGAGGCCCGTCTGCAAGGGAGACCCGCAGCAGCGCCGCATGAGTGTCCGGAGCGTGGTCGTCGAGATAGTCGAGCAGCTTGCGTCCGCGGCCGAGGGCCTCCGGCGAGGCGTCGGACTCCGGATCGAGCCCTGGCTCGAGACGCGAGGCGTCTTGGTCTGCCTCGAGGTCGTCGAACTCGACCGTCGGCGGCGGTGGAATGTCCGCCGAGGACAGCGCCGGGAAGCTGCGGAGGGTGTGCGTGCCCAGGGCGGGCAGGAGGGGACCCAGGACGTCCAGGAGCTGCGTGATCTGCATCCGGGCCATGCCCAGCCCGATCTCGGGCCGGAAGAAGAACACCACCAACGCCTCGGCCGAGACCGAGCGCACCACGACCACGACGTCCGGCCACTCCAGCGTGCACATCGCCGCGGGCCGGGAGTGTCCGACCAAGTCGGTCTGCGCGCGCGCGAGTCCGGCCACGGTCCGCGCGACCTCCTCGGGCTGCACCGACAGCTCGCCGCGCCGAAACTGGCGGTGCAGCGCACCGCTGCGCGACTCGACGATGAAACACGCGAGCAGCGGCTCGATGTCCCCAACCAGGTCGGCGAGATCGACGTCAGAGGTCATGACTCCACCCGTTTCCTCGTCACAGGACCTCCGGGAGCGCCCCGCAGAGCAAGGAGAGTGCCGACTGCGACGGGTTCGCAGCACCCCACAGCGTCATGTACGTCCGGCCGTGTCGCGTGGTTTGCCACACCACCACGTGGGTCCGCGCTCCGGCCCTCATCGTCACGGTGCCGCTGTCCTGCGCCGACACCTCTGCGGGGACCCGCCGCGCGCACAGGTCCACCACGCTCGCGGCCTCGTCCATCGCGTTGGCGCCCGCGCGCTCCGACGCGACGAGCAAGCCCTGCGCGTCGATGATGAGCACCCGCGTCAGACCGGTGAGGTCACACGCCCACGCCATCAAGGACCGTAGCCGCGCGTCGAGCGAGGCACCGGGGTCCGCGGAGAACGGCTCCGGCCCCGGCTTCGGATCCCGGGGCACCGGTGCAGCTGCAGGACGGCTCGCGCGTCGCACCGTCGCCCGACCGATTCCGCTGGGGGCCTGAGGCCGGGCCGGGTTCGGTGCGCTGGCGGGATCCGGCTGGGGCTCGCGCGCAGGGCCACTGGGACCCATGAGGTCGGAGCGGCGGGGCACCGAGGGTTCGGGGCGGCTTTGGCCTTCGTCGCCGAAGTCGCGGTCGACGGTCTCGGAGACCAGGCGCTTGAA
Source organism: uncultured bacterium (assembly GCA_963761755.1). Lineage (GTDB taxonomy): Bacteria > Myxococcota_A > Polyangia > Nannocystales > Nannocystaceae > CAJXVA01. The sequence continues at coordinate 631,880 of CAVXIC010000006.1, read as the reverse complement.
CGCTTCGGGATCAATCCAGGAGAGACTGTGGGCCATCGACGAACCTCGCGGAGTCCAGCTGTATGCGCCGCGCCAGCTCGGCCGCGACGAGATCGAAGACGTGGGTGACGGGGGGCTGGGGTCTTCGAAGCAGCCCCACCGGGACGCCCGCCGCGGTCGCCTCCAGGAACACCTTGTCTCGGGGGATGCTGACGTCGAACAGAAGATCCCGCGGGAACATCTCCCACACGTCTCGGGCGACCTGCATGGACGCGTCGTCGTCGGGTCTGCAGCATGCTCAGCACGAACCCGCAGACGCTCGCCACCTCGCCTTGGGCGCCGAGCGCTTTGACCATCTCGAGCAGCTGCGTCACCGAACGAAGCGCGATCGGCTCGGACTGAATCGGCGAGAGCACGTGCGTGCACGCCCGCAGCGCACCTGCCGTGATCCCACCAAAACCGCACGGCGTGTCGACGATGGCGAGGTCGAAGCGCTCGGCCAGCTCCTCCAGCAGCGCGCGCAAGCGGGTCCCGTCCGCCATGACTGCGCTGAAGCTCTGGGTCTCGATGGGCGCCAGGGTTCCCACGGGCATGAGCGAAAAGCCGTCCAGTCGCGTCGACACGAGGGCCTCGGACGCGGTGCTTTCGCCTGCGACGCAGTCGGCCAACCCGACCCGGGTCGTCAGCGACTTCGCCAAGGACAGCCCGATCGCGCCTTGCGGGTCGGTGTCGATGAGCACGGTCCGGTATCCCGACCGCGCGAACGCGTAGGCGAGGTTGAGCGACAGCGTCGTCTTCCCCACTCCACCTTTCTGGCTGGCTATGACGAGACTCTTCATCCTCGCTCGACTCATCCTCGCTCGACGATCCTCGCCGAGGACCACGAAGCCCCCGGACCACGGGATCATAGTCGATGCGGCGTGCGCATCGAAGCGCGCACGCCTGCCCGCACGCAGGCGCCTCGCCCCAGGGCTCAGCGCCCGTGGAGAATGTTCAGCTTCTCGAGCCCGCAGGACTTCGCGAGACCCATCACCTCGACGACGTACTTGTGCGGCGTCGCCTCGTCGGCCTTGATGCTCACGCCCGTGCTGTCGCCCTCGGCGGCCAAACACAGGCGCCTCTCGAGCTCCGCGACGTCCAAGGTGTTGCCATCGACGATGTAGGCGCCATCGGAGCGCAGCGTCACCACGATGGCCTTGGGTTCCTTGCTGACGTCGGTGTTCTTGGCCTTGGGCAGCTTGACCTTGAACGACGGCGTGTCCTGGAAGGTCGCGGTCAGCAGGAAGAAGATCAGCAGCTGGAACACGATGTCGATGAGCGGCGTCAGGTCGACCAACGTCTCTCGGCGGCGTCGGTGCGACCGCGCCCCCAACCCCCCACCGCGAAAGCTCACCGGTCTTCCCGCTCCCCGTCATCGTCCAAGGCGTCGTCGTCACGCTTGCGCGCCCGTCGATCCGAGTCCTCGAGCAGGTCGATGACGCCCATCGCGTCCTCTTCCATGTCCACGATGAGGCGATCGTTGCGCGCCTGCAGGTATTTGTAGGCGACGAGCATCGGGATCGCGACGGTGAGACCGAACGCGGTCGTGATGAGCGCCTGCCAGATGCCCTGGGCGAAGGTGTCGGGCCCGACCGTGCCCTGCTTGTACGACTCGACGAAGTCTTGGAACACGAAGATCATCCCGATCACCGTGCCGAGCAGACCCATCAGCGGCGCCGCCTGAGCGACCGTGCCGACGATCTCCACGTTGCGATCCATGTGGGCGACCTCGCGATTGCCCACCTCTTCGACCGACTCCTTGATCTCGGCCCGGTTCTTCCCGTGCCCGTGCGACCGGATCGCGGCCAGCATGAGCAGTGCGATGCTCGAGCGGTTCTCTTCGCACAGGACCTGGGCTTCGGATGTCTTCTTGCGGCCCACCAAGCCGCGAATCCGGTCGACGAAGTCGCGGGGAAGGACGCGGGAGCGCTGCAGAGACCACAGGCGCTCCATGAAGACGGCTCCGCCCACGATGGACGCGGCCAGGATGCCCCACATGAGAGCACCGCCCTGCGCGAAGAGTTCGGCGATATCCATGAATGATGCGTGGAGTGATGCGAGTCGGTGCGCGGCGCCGCCGAGAGGTCTCGGCGCACGCTCGTGGCGCGGAATGATGGCCCGGCCGGGAGGCGGCGAGCAAGGTCGCCCGACGCCTCATTCTCGCGGGCGACCCCACCACCGGTTTTCGAACCCACGGGTCGTTTTTGAGGTTGACGCTGCGCGCAGGTCGTTGTAGTTCAAGCGCCCCGCCAACTGGCGGGATAGTTCTCCACGGGGGCGTAGCTCAGCTGGGAGAGCGACGCGCTGGCAGCGCGTAGGTCAGGGGTTCGATCCCCCTCGCCTCCACTTCGAAGAGGTCGGCTCCACGAGCCGGCCTCTTTCTTTTGTCCATCATTCGACGCGCTCGGCCACTGCACCCGGGGGCAAACCGACCGACGACCGCGGCGCGCTCGCTGCGCATTGGCTCTCACGGTCGAACCGGCGGTCGGGTGAATTCTGGCGGAGGACCCCGTGACTTCGGTCATGACGGCGGAACGCGGACGAACGCCCCGCGGGGGCCCCTGCTTGGAATATGGTGGTGGGTGATGCTCGAAGGCCTCGACGACGTTCCTTGGGCGAAGCTGCGACACGCCCTTGGACCCGCGGATGACATCCCGGACCTCATCCGCGATCTGGCGGCGGAGGACGACGAAGCCCGCGCGAAGGCGCAGTACGATCTCTACGGGACGCTGTGGTCGCACGGCACCGTGTACGAGGCGACTCCGCCGGCGATTCCCTACCTGGTCGAGCTGCTGGAGCACGCCGAGCACGTCGATCGCCCCTGGCTGCTCATCTACCTCAGCGCGCTGGCGAACGGAGCGTCGCACCACGAGGTGCATCAGCACCACGGCATCTACGACGAAGAGCGGAACACGCCCGAGTTCGCCGCCAAGATCGCTCAGGACCAATCCTGGGTCGTCGCGGCCACGCTCGCGGTCCGCAAGGGACTGCAGGCCTACCAACACCTGCTGTCCCACGACGACCCGAACACCCGCGCCGCCGCGGCGTTCCTGATCGGCGGGCTTCGCGATGACGCCGCGAGCACGATCCCCGTGCTGGGCGGGCGACTCGCGAGCGAGTCGGAGCCGGTCGTGCGGGCCAGCATCGCCGAGTCCCTGGGAAGCTTGGGGGACGAGCCGCTGACGCGGGTGCGGCTGCTGGACCTCGTCGAACACGACAACGCGCCCTACGTGCGGTGGGCAGCCGCGCGATCGCTGGCCTTCCTCGCCCTCAACGACGTCGACGACGCCGTCGTGGAGGCGCTGGTCTTCGCGCTCAAGGACCCCTCCTCCATCGAGACCCTGCACGCGGAGTCACCCTGGGCGGACGAGAACACCCCAGCGGCCACGGCCCGTGCCCTGCTCGCGATCGGTGGCGAGAAGGCAAGCCACGCGGTCCCCACCCTGGCCCAGTTCCTGGCCGGCTCCGACCCGAGCAGCGCGCTGGCGATCGCCGAGACGCTGCTGGGCCTGGCGTTCGGCAACGGCGAGTCGCGGCGCCTGGCCGAGTATGCCGAGCTCGACACCGCCCAACAGCTGGTCGTGCGCACGCTGGCCTACTCGGACGCCGCCTGGATGATGGGCGCCAACATGTCGAGCCTGCTGGACCGCTACCACCTGCCGCGCAGCGCCCCCAGTCTGCAGACCTTCGCCGGCATGAACAGCCGCCGCGTCGGCGGCGACACGCTCGGCGGCATCGGCCCCGGCGACAGCATGTCCGGCATGCGCATGCGCAACGACTGGCTGGAGTAGTCCGATGGTGCGCGAGAGGCTCAGGCTCCCGATCGCGCGCCCTTGTCCGCAGGTCGAGCGCCTGATCGGGAGCGGAGCCCAGCTGCACTGTGCGCACTGCAGCCAGCCGGTCTTCGACCTGTCGGCGATGACCGAGCTGCAGGCCCGCGTGTTCTTGTACGGGTTCGTGGGACGCGCCAAGCCCTGCATCCGCTACGCGCAGGGTTCGGGCGGCGACATCGTGTTTCGCCGGAGCACCGCCTCGGTGGGTGGCGTCGCCGCTGCCCTCGCTGCGGGTGCTGTCGCCGCCCTGATCCCGGTCGCCGCCGCCGCGGAGCCGCCCGATCCCGCCGCCGTATCCGAGCGGACCTACGAGGGACCCCGCTCCGCCCCCCCGGCGGCGGACGCCGAGTCCCCTCCCAGCTGTCCCCTCCCCGACGATGGGTACGTGACCGGCGGTGTCCCACCGCCGGACGATCGGTTCTACGCGCCGAGCTCGCGGAGCGAGGAACGACGCCTGCGACGCGAGATGCGACGCGAGATGCGACGGGCGCGACGCATGGAACGCCGCGCTGCGCGGACCGCCAACCGCTCCTGAGCCCTGCGAGCGCTCAAGCGTACTGCAGCAGCACGGTCATCGCGTGCTGCATCGCGCGTGCATCGGCGAAGCGATGCTCCTTGTGCTTGGCACACGCCTGCCTGAAGAACGCGTCGATGATCTCGGCGGTCTGCTGCGGCGTGTCGGCGCCCAGGTGTGCGCTGGGCGGGGCCGGCTCTCGCTCGCGCTGCGCTTTGAGGAGCAGCTTCGGATGCTGGCCGACCAGATCCTCGAACGGATGGATCCCGGTGAGCGCCTCGTAGAAGGTCATGCCGAGCGCGTAGAGGTCGGCGCGGTGATCGAGCGCGAGGTTGGGCTTGGTTTGCTCGGGCGGCATGTACCGCGGGTCGCCGAGGATCCAGCCCCCCTCCTCGGGGTTGACGTCCTTGAGGTCCCGGGCGACGCCGAAGTCGAGCACCTTGACCGGACGGAACTGCGGGTCGTGATCATCGCGGCAGACGAAGATGTTGGCCGGCTTGATGTCGCGATGCACGATCCGACGCAGGTGGGCGTAGTGCAGCGCCTCCAGCGTCTGGCGGAAGATCTCGCACAACACGTGCAGGGGCACGGCGCGCCCTCGCCCCATCGCCCCGCACAGATCTGTGCCCTGGAGGAACTCCATCGCGAACCAGTACAGGCCGCGCTCCTTCATGGTGCCGACGTCGAGCACCCGCACCAAGTTGGGATGCGAGAAGCTGCCGCACAGCCGCGCTTCGAGACGGAACCGCCGCTGCTCGCTCTCGGGGACGTCGTGCTTCATCACCTTGAGGGCGACGTAGCGATTCATGAACGGGTCGAAGGCCTTGAAGACCTTGCCCATGCCCCCCTCGCCCAGCGGCTCGACGACGCGAAAGCTCTTCGGGAACGTAATCTCGGTGCCTGCGGGCAGGTCGGCGGTGGACTCGGGCCCCACCAGGCGTGGTTCGTCGCTCGGCAGAGACTCGACGGTAGCCCACACAAGCCCGTTCCGTCACCCGCACCCCGCACGGACGGCTCAGGGGCGGGACACGCGGCCGGTCCGGGCATCGACGAGCCACAGACCCGAGGACGACTCCACCTCGACCGGGCCCGAAGTGCCGCCCAGCATCGCCCGGGCGACCGAAGCGGGCGCGGGCTGTGCCCCTTGAACGCGAAGCCCCTCCCCACGTGCGTGCACCGCGGTCATCGAGAGCACGTCGGGGATCTGACTTTTCTTGGCCGCGTCGACCAGGACCTCGTAGTCGGGGCCCTCGGGGGAGACCGCCAGGGCATACACCCGGGTCGCAATGATCATCTTGGGACGGCGGCCCTGGGTCTGGATCTGCTCGGAGAACGTGAACAGGTGGAACGCCGTATCGGGCGCCTTCTCGCGCAGCGCCTTGGCCGCGGCCACGATGGCGGCGGTGCGATGGAACTCGACCGTATCCTCGCCGACATCGCCCGCCAGCAGCTCACGGTCGAGCACCCGCTGTGGCTCGAGCATCAGCGACACCAGCAGCCACCGCTGGGCGTGCTTGGGGTGCAAGCTGCCATCGGCACCCACCGCGCTGCGGTTCCAGCGGATGAACATGACCTGGGCCGAACGACCGCCGGGGTCGACGTCGGCCAGCGGCAGGATGATGTCCCCCTCGGTGGTCCCCACCGACTGCGCGCCCTGCTCGAACCCGAGCTTCAGCGATCGCTCGAGGTTGTAGAGCATCACCCCGCGGTCCTGCACGGCGGCGAGATCGCCGTCGACGATCGGCCGGTAGACCCCCGGGGGCGGCTCCGACGACGCTCCCACCTTGCCGAGCCCGACGAACTCGTCCTCGTTGTTGCCGCCGCCCTTGCCCGAGGCGCAGCCGCCGACCAGCAGCGCGCCCAATCCCGTCAAGGTGTGGCCCAGGATGTCGCGACGATACACGCGTGGCAAGATAGCCCGGGAACTCCCGCTCAACGGTTCCGAAATTTCCCGCCCCGGACCCGGACGATGGACAGCGCGGTGACCAGCTGCTTGTGCGCCGCCTCGAGCTCCTTGGCCTGGGTGGGGTCCTTCGCGTCGAGCTGGGTCGAAAGGGCCGAGAACGCGTCGTTTGCGGCCCGATACGCCGCCTGCCATTCGGACTGCCGCATCGCGCGGGGCCGCTCGGCCAAGCGCTCGAGCTCCGCGATGACGGTCGAGAACCCGTCCCGCGCGGCATCCACGTCGGACAGCGGCGCCGCACCGGGCCCGGCACCTTCGAGCGTGCTCAGAATCATCGCGGCGGTGGACTTGGGCAGCGCCGCTTGCCGCTGCGCCTCCAGATCAGCCTCGAACAGCTCCCGGCGATCGACGAGCTGGCCGTCCTCGTCGAGCACCATGCCCTCGGGGACCGGCTCGGCCTCGGGCGAGGCCCGCAGCATCCACGTCAGTGCGGCACCCGCTGCGATGACCGCGGCCCCGCCCATGAGCAGGGTGCGCCACAGAGGCTGCGCGGCCGGCGTTCGTGGTCCTTTGGTCGTCACCAGAGCGTCCCTTCAACGGCCGCGACCGCGACCGCTTTCACGGCCGGGGACCATAGCGTGTAGGCTCCGCTCCGGCACGTGAGTTCCGTGACTTCGGACCTGGAAGCAGCGATCGATGCGCTCTACCAAGGGCCGCGCGAGGCGTTCGTGCGCGCCCGCAACGCGCTCGCCGAGCGCTGCACCGTCGCGGGGGATCTCCCCGGGGGCCAACGGGTTCGCGGGCTGCCCAAGCCAAGCGTCACCGCCTGGGCGATCAATCAGCTGTGGTGGCGCCATCGCGGCGCGTACGACGAGCTGCACGCCGCCGGTGCCGAGCTCGCCGCGCTGCAGCGCGAGGGCTCCGCGGTGGCAGGCCAGCCCGCCAACGCGGCACGACGCGCTGCCCTGGGCCGCCTGCGCACCGCGGCGAAGGACCTGCTGGCCGAGGCCGGACACGCGGCCTCGGCGGCCACGATGCGCAGGATCACGGCGAGCCTCGAAGCCAGCGCGGCCGGGGGCAGCTTCGGCAGCGACGCCCGGCTCGGACGCCTTCACGCCGACCTGGAGCCACCGGGGTTTGGCCAAGTGCTCGGGTTCGCGGCCCCGCCCCCGGCACGGGCCACCGGACCTGCCGACGCGGCGACGCAGGCCCGGCGCACCGCCGTCCGGCGCGACCACGAGCGCGCCCTCGCGGCGCTCGACGACGCGTCGGCCGTCCTGCGCAGTGCGGAGGCCTCGGACGCGGACGCCCAGGATGCGCTGCGTCGCGCTGCGGCGACCGCCGAGTCCGCCCGCGACGCGCTCGAGCGCGCGCGGGCCCGGGCGGCCCTCGCGGAGCAGCGCGCGGTTCAGACCCGGGCGGCCCTCGAGGAGCCCAGCTCCCGCGACGACCCACCCGCCGGTTCAGGCTGAGAACGCTCGACTACGGACAGACGGTGATCTCGTCGCCCTGGCAGCCGAAATCGTCGCAGTCTTCGAACCCGTCGCCATCGTTGTCGACGCCGTCGCTGCACAGCTCGTCGCCGGTCTCGCAGTTGGCTGCGGTGGCACATCCGCCATCTTCGCAGTCGGTGCGCCCGTCGCCGTCGTTGTCGATCTCGTCGGCGCAGAGTTCATCGCCGTTCTCGCAGTTGGGCGCGTCGTTGCAGCCGAAGTCCTCGCAGTCGATGAAGCCGTTGTCGTCGTTGTCCTGCTCGTCGCTGCATTCCTCGTCGGTGTTCTCTCCGCACTCGCCGACGCCGTTGCAGTCGAAGTCGTCGCAGTCGACGAAGGTGTCGCCGTCGTTGTCGACGCCGTCCGAGCAATCCTCGCCGCTCTTCGACGGATCGGCTTCGCACCCGCCAAGGCCGGCGCATTCGAAGTCGTCGCAGTCGACGAAGCCGTTGGCGTCGTTGTCGCAGCCGTCCGAGCACGCGGCGTCGTTGTCTTCGGGGCTCTCTTCGGGGCAGACATCGGGCTGGCAGACCGTGACGCCTTCGTCGGAGCACTCGAAGTCCTCGCAGTCGATGAACCCGTCGTCATCGTTGTCGATGCCATCGGAGCACAGCGCGTCGGTGTTCTCGCCGCCGCCATCGGTCCCCGAGGAGGGGTTGTTGGTCGTGGGCGTGTTGGACGTCGAGGGGTTGTCCGTCGAGCCGGAGGTCGAGCCGTCATCCGCGGACGTCTCCGCGTTGCCGGTGCCGGTGCCGGCCGAGGTTTCCGACATGGACTCCGAATCCCCGGAGTTCTCGAGGGGGCAACCAAGTGCAAGCACGGGCAGGACGAGAAGAAAGGACAAGCGGGTGAACCGAGCCATGGGCGGCTATGTACGCGGTGCTCTCACCGAGGACAAGCTGCGCTGGCTCCGCAGGCCGTAGTGTGCCGCAAACACGCGAAACCACGGAGTCAATCGACACGGGCGCCGCGGTGTTTCATAGTCGGGCCGCGCTCCGGATGGGACACCGCCAACACCGCAGGGCTCTCCTCGTCGCCGGACTTCTCGGCGCGGCATCGAGCATCGTCCCCAGCACCGCCGCCGCCGCGGTGCCGCCCAGCATCGTGCACGCCCTCGCCGCACAGCCCGAAGGGTTGGTCCCGCCCGAGCTGCTCAACAGCGTCACGGTCGAGTACCCGCAGGACCTCGCCGAACAAGATGACCCACCGGCGGGTCAGGTGGTCGTCAAGCTGACCATCGGGGTCGATGGCGTGCCCAAGGATCTCGAGGTCGAGTCCGGCATTCACCCCACCCTCGACGCGCTCGCCCTCGATGCGGTCGAGCAGCTGCGGTGGAAGGCCGCCACGCTCGACGACGCGCCGGTCGAAATCATCACCCGGCTGGGCATCGACTTCGCGCCTCCGGAGCCCGAGCCCGAGCCCGAGCCCGAGCCCGAGCCCGCCGAAACGGGCGACACGTCCGCGCAGCCCTCCGAGCCGACCGAGCCGACCCAGCCCACCGACGCAGACCCCGGCGTGCTGCGGATTCGCGGCGTCGTGCTGGAGGCCGGGCAGCGCACCCCGATTCCCGGCGCCACCATCGTCGTCGTGCCGGCGGACGCCGACGCGAAGCTGGGCGAGATCGACAAGAAGGACTACGCGGCCCAGACCGAGCCCGCGTGGCAGGCCCAGGCGACCTCCGACGGCCAGGGCGCCTTCGAGGTCCGCGGGACGGGCGACGGCAAGGCGAAGGTCATCGTGATCGCGCCCGGCTACGAACGGGTCGAGTTCGTCGAGTCCCTCTCCAAGGGCATGGAGATCACGGTCAAGTACTACCTCTCCCGCTCCTCGACCAACCCCTTCCGCACGGTGGTCGAGGTGGAGAACCGCCGCGAGGAGGTCGCCCGACGCTCGATCAGCGCCGCGGAGATCAACGTGCTTCCCGGCACCCAAGGCGACGCCCTCAAAGCGGTTCAAAACTTTCCCGGGGTCGCGCGCGCGCCCTTCGGCGCCGGCTTGCTGGCAATTCGCGGCACCGGCCCCAACGACTCCGCGGTCTACCTGGGCTACCACGAGATCCCCACCCTGTTTCACTTCGGTGGGCTCACGTCGGTGTTCAACTCCGACATCATCGAGCGCATCGACTTCATTCCGGGCAACTACGACTCGCGCTACGGCGACGCGATCGGCGGCATCATCGACGTCACGCCCCGCAAGGGTCGGCGGGACGGCTACCACGGCTACATCGACTCGGACGTCTTCGACACCGGCATCCTCTTCGAGGGCCCGGTCGGCAAGGGCTCGTTCGCGGTCTCGGGAAGACGTAGCTACATCGACTTCCTGCTGCCGGTGTTCCTGCCCGACGACGCCGGACTCGATCTCACCGTCGCCCCTCGCTACTACGACTACCAGGTCCTGTTCGACTATCCGCTCGCCGGAGGCAACCTCAGCGTGCGCGGCTTCGGGTCCGACGACCGCACCAAGATCGTCGCCTCGAGTCCCAACGACGTCGAGCCCGACGAGCGCAACCGCTTCGAGACGGCCCAGTACTTTCACCGGGCCGACATCGCCTACACCAAGTCGAAGGGCCCCTGGTCGTTCCTGGTCACCCCGTCGTACCGCTACGACTTCTTCGAGCTGGGCATCAGTGACCTGCTCTCGTTCGACCTGCGCACCCACAACTTCAACGGGCGCGCCGAGGCCCGGGCACAGCTGAGCAAGCGCCACGCGATCACCTTCGGGACCGAGTTCCAGTCCTACCTGTTCACGGTCGCCGTCAAAGCGCCTCCCCTGCCCGACAGCAACGGTGGCTCCACGACGGGGCGGTTCGACGTCGAGATCGACGGCTACACCGCCATCCCGGCCCTGTACACGACCGGCGAGATCGGCATCAGCGACGACTTCACCTTCTACCCCGGGGTCCGCGTCGCGGTGTACGGCGACCCCTTCTACACCGCGACCTTCGACCCCCGCCTGCGCTTCGGCTGGCAGGTTGCCGACCGGACCACGCTCAAGGGCGGCACGGGCATCTACTCGCAGGCACCCCAACCGGTCGAGGCGAGCGCCCAGTTCGGCAACCCTCGCATCGGCCCCGAGCGCGCGGTCCAGAACAGCCTGGGCGTCACCCAGCAGTTCGACTACGGCATCGAAGTCGACGGGACCGTCTTCTACAACTATCTGTGGGACAACGTCGCGCAGTCGCCCGAAACCGTGCAGCGACCCGACGGTTCGATCGGACCGGAGAACTTCTCCAACGCGCGGGTCGGCCGGGTCTACGGGCTGGAGATCCTCGCCCGCAAGCAGCTCACCGGCAATGTCTTTGGCTGGATCGCCTACACGCTCAGCCGCAGCGAGCGCCGGGACTCCGCCGACGACGACTTCCGGGTCTTCGACTTCGACCAGACGCACATCCTGACGCTGATCGGCTCGTACAAGCTGCCCAAGAACTGGACGGTCGGCGCCCGCTTCCGCGTCGTGTCGGGCAACCCCAACACCCCGGTGGTCGGCAGCCAGTACGACGCCTCGGGCGGCTTCTACATCCCCATCAACGGCGCGAGCAACTCCGAGCGCTACCCCACCTTCCATCAGCTCGACATTCGGGTCGACAAGGCCTGGATCTGGAAGCTCGCCAGCCTCACCCTCTACCTGGACGTTCAGAACGTCTACAACGCCCAGAACACCGAGTTCTGGAACTACTCCTTCGACTTCAACCAGCGCTCGCAGATCGCCAGCCTCCCGATCATCCCCTCCCTCGGCACCAAGATCGAGTTCTGATGCGACGCGTCCAGTCCAACTCCGCCGCTCCTGCCGCCGTGGCAGCTCTCCTCCTCGGGGCGCTCGTCACCGGTGCTGGCTGCGGCATGAGCCTGCCGCTGGAGGAACGCATCGCTGGACTCCGCCCGCTGGCGATGCGCGTCGAGGTCGACGATCCCGCCGCCGGAGAGGACGCCCCCGTCCGCGCCGAAGCCCTGCCCTTCGAGACGGTGCGCATCGTGCCGTTCATCGTGGAGCCGCAGGGGCCGCTGGAGCTGCAGCGCATCGCCGACGAGTTGGAGCCACGATGGCTGGCCTGCAACCTCGCGCCCATCGAGGGTATCGGCAGCTGCTTGGCCAACGCCGCCCCGCTGCAGCCCTCCGAGGTCCCCGCGTGTCCGATGATCGACTTCTCGGCCATCGACCCCGACAGCGGCGAGCTGCCCACCTTCCCCAGCCCCTGCGAGATCGTCACCGGAACCCTCGCGCAGCCGGAGTTCACCGTCGCCTTCGACTTCTCCTACCTCATCGGAGGCGACGTCGAGGTGACGATGGTCGGACATCGGCCCGGAAGCGGCAGCAGCGATCGCTGCTACGAGCAGCTGCTCGCCGGAGGCACGGGCGCGGACGAGAGCTGTCTGTTCATCGCGCAACGCGTCGCGATCGGGCCCGATCCCGTCTTGATCGACCTGGCCTCGCAGCTGGGCATCCCCGACATCGAGGGCGTCGGCGACCTCCCCGATCCGCTGCCCGAGGCCGACACCCATCCGCGCATCGAGAGCTTCGTCGTTCGCGAACTCGACCCAGGCGGCACCGAGGTCGCGGTCCATCAGCCACGACGCGGCGAAGTCGTGCAGGTCACCGCCGGCAACCAGCTCGACCTCGAGACGATGGCGCCGCAGGGCGATCTGCAGACGTTCCCGATCCCGACCGAGAGCGGCTTCGTCGACGAGCGAGAGACCTACGACGGGCTCTGGTACGTCAGCTGGGGCACGCTGCTCAGCAGCAGCAGCGACGATCCGCTCTCGCTCAACAGCTGGACGCTCGAGCGCGGGGAGCAAGACGACGAGGGGGATGTCCCGCCCGGCGGGCGCGCCACGCTATTCTACGTGCTGCGTGATGGTCGGCAGGGCGTGACGTGGTGGTGGTTCCACGTCGAGGTCAGCGCGTAGGGCCGGGCTCAGGACCCGAGGAACTCGAAGTCGCGATCGAGCAGGGTCTTGCGGCCCTCTTCCTTGGCCTTCTCGACGGCCTTCATGCACAGGCGACGCAGCTCCTCCGAGAGCGGATCGAGCACGCCGTCAGAGGTGTTCATGCCCCACACTTCGCGGACGAAGTGCTTGAGCCGGCTGGCCACGACCAGGACGTCCCGCGGACCCTCGGGCACGGTGGGCCGCTTGGCTCCCACGACGCGCCGGCGGCTGCTCGTGTCGTCCGAGCTCGCCTCGACGATGCGTCGCTTCGGCGCGTCGCCCTCCTCCTGCTCCTTGGCCCACTGCGCCTGCGTGGGTGCCGTTTCCTCCTCGGCCCAGGCCTCCCGATGACGCATCAACGGCACGTGCGCCTCCCAGCAGTCGACCGAGCAGAACACCAGACCGGTCCGCTTGCGGCGACAGGTCGAGACGTTGCACAGGTAGTAGGTCGCCTCGAAGGCGATGTCCTTCTTGCAGGTACTGCAGCGCTTCCACGTAGCCATCGTCATCATTTCTTCTTCTTGCCGTAGATCGTTCTGGGGTCGGGCAGCAGGTCGCCCTCGAACAAGAAGCCCAGCACCAGATAGGGGACCGCGCCGCTGACGTCCGCCCCCGTTCGGTAGCGGTGGCGCGCCCACCACTGGCTGAGCAGGATCAAGGTCGGCTTGTTGAAGCGACGCTCGGGCTTGTCCCAGAACGTATAGAGCACCGCCGGTCCGATCCGGTGCGTGGGTCCATTGGGCTCCGTCTGCGGCTCGCCCGGCTGGAAGTGCTTCTTCTGATAGAAGGCCTGCGTCACCGTGTAGCGCGCGCCGAGCTTGAGGCCGTTGTCGAAGAGCACCAGGACGTCGAGGTCGTTGGTCAGCGCCCAGCCGCGGTCGGGCACCATGATGTCGAGCATCTGGTCGTAGTAGACGCGCCCGCCGTCACGAAGCTTGAAGTCGTTGTAGTACGCCTTGAGGTTGTCCCGCACCGCGATGGGACCCGCTTTGGCCTGAAGCAGCGCCGAGAGCGTCAGCAGGCTGCCGTAGGTGGCATACGAGGCGCCTTGCTCATCGTTGAGCTCGAGCTGGGTGTCGGAGTAGTCGGCCGCCGGTGAGGGGAACGACTGCATCTGGTTGAACGTGCCGTAGTAGCCGGTGAAGTCGTAGGTTGCGGACAGGTTCAAGATGGCCAGCGGCGAGAACTCGAGCTGCGGGCCGATCCGCGAGTACGCCGGGGAGACGTACGTGTGCATCTTGACGCCCACGTATGCCGGCTCCCACAGCGCGCCGCGCTTGTCGTACAGACGCATCGCCCATCCCATGGCGTTGTCGTTGACGAGCCCCAGCGGGTTGTAGCGGGCGGCGAACAGGTTCTTGTAGACGAGGCGATGCTTGGGTCCCAGCGGCGGCAGCTCGGTGGGCTCGAGGGCATCCATCGCACCCGAGATGGGCTCGGGCGCGAGCGTGGTCACGGGCTCGGGCGCGGACGTGGGCTCGGGCTCGGGCTCGGGCTCCGGTTCGGGCTCGGACTCCGGTTCGGGCTCGGGCTCCGGTTCGAGCGCCGGCTCTGGCTCGGCGGGCAGATCCTCTTCGGCCACTGCGGGCTCACCGACCTCCGCGTTCGTGTTCGCCTCAGGGGCCGCGGATTCGCCGGTCGGGTCATCGGTGGTGGGTGGCTGGCCCTCACCGGGAGCCAGAGCCGTCATGCACACCAGCCACGTTGAGACCGTCAAGCTCAGCATCGAGCGTCACGATACACCGCGGCCTCGACGCGGTGCCATCCCCGCGTGCGGATGGGCGGCACCAAGTCCGACGTGTGGGACCCGCAGCCGGTGCTCACTGCTCCTCGAGCAGCTCTTCCAAGGACATCACCTGCGTGGCCTGGTTGGGGTCGGCCTCGGCCGTGGGCACCCGCTCGTCCTCGACGGACCCGGGCCCCACCCGCAGACCCTGCTGCTCGGCCACCCGCCGAACGATCATCGGATCGAGCTGGAACCTCCGCGCGATCTCCTCGATGTCCTCCTGAGATGCCAGCGTGCCCAGGGGCTCGCGGATGCTCAGCTCGTGGACCAGCGAGTCCAGCTTGGCGCGCGTAACGCGGTCCATCGTCCCTCAGTGTGACCCGAGCGGGCGAAATCGCAACGACCGGGTCAATCCTGCGGCCACGGATCCTCGGCCACCGGCGGCAGCTCCATCGGGACCGCGACGCCTGCGGCCTCCAGATTCTCCACGAAGAGGTCGACGTAGCGCAGATCGTCCTCGATGTCGGGGTCGGGGAAGACGCGCAACCAGGTCGCGACGGCCTCGCGCAGCGGCTCGAGGACCGCGAGCGCGCCCAGGCCATCGCCCGCGGCCGCGCGGGTCGCAGCCATCTCGAAGCCCACGTAGAGGTTGAGCATGACGAACGCCTTGCGGGTGCCCTCCACCTCGAAGAAGCCGTCTTCAGGCGTCTCCCCAGGCTGGAGCGGAGAGACGATCTCGACCTCCTGCTCGACGCGTTCGTCGGACCACGGGGTGTCGTAGGCCAAGCGAAGGGTTCCGACGTCGGTCCCGCTGGCCTCGGCGCCAGGTGTCACCTCGATCACGATCGCGCCGCCGCCCCCACGCCTGCCGCCGGCGTCGTCGTGGGCGGAGATGCGGTGGGCGAGCTGCAGGGTCGGAATCTCGATGCGGGTCCGCCCGGGCGTCACCACGGCACGCTGGGTCCCGAACACCCCACGCAGGGTGTATCCGTCGGCGACCTCCGCATCGATCGTCACGTTGAGGGCCAGCGGCAGCAGGAACGCCTGCGCCTCCTCGACGAACACCTCTTCGACCGCCGCGGGGTCTTCGACGAAGTAGAACGCGCCGCCGCCCGCCTCGGCCAAGCCCCGCATCAGCGCCGGATCGAAGCTGTCGCCCATGCCGATGGTCGACACGGAGATGCCCCGCGTCGCGTACGCCTCGGCGAGCGCCTGCACGCGCGCGTCGTTGACCACCCCGGTCGTCGTCTCCCCATCGGAGAGCAGCAGCACCCGGTTCTGCAGCTGCGCGTCCGCGGACGCGTCGACGTGCTCGAGGGCCGTCCGTAGACCCGCATAGACGTTGGTCCGCCCGTCGACGGACAGGGACTCGATCGCATCGGTCAGCGCGGGGTCATCGCCCGCGACACCATCGGCGAGCACCGCCGCATCGTCCGAGAAGCCGATCAGGGTCACCGTGTCTTCGGGTCGTAAGACCTCGCGCATCTCCAGCAAGCCGCGACGCACGTACTCGATCGGGGTGCCGGTCATGGAGCCGCTGGTGTCGATCGCGATGGCGAGGTTCAGCGGCGGCCGAGGCATCGACGCGATGTCGATCGGGGTGGTCATGCCGAGCATGAGCATCGTGCAGTTGCCGCCATTGACCATGTTGCCCATCACCGCGAGCGCGCCACCGAGGCACACATCGTCCTCGCAGTCGGCCTGCCCGAGGTCGATGCGATGCTCGGCGAAGAAGCCGACGTCGTCGATGGTCTCGGGGCCCGGGATGCCTCCGTCCTCGAGGATCTGCCGAAACTGGCCAAAGTCCTGCGCCCCGCCCTGTCCGAGAGCCGGGCCGACGCCCCCGCCGCCGGTGCCCGCCGAGTCGTCGCCGGCCGCGGCATCGTCCGATCGGTCTGCACTGGGCGAGAAGCAGCCCCCGCCCAGCATCAGCGCCAACACGCACCCGGTGAGTTTCGTCTTCATCTCGTTCATCACTGTTCCGCCTCTTGGGTGACCACGAGGGCCAGGTCTGGGCCTAGAACGTCGGGTCCGAGCGCACACTCGGGATCGAGGGCGACGCGCTCTTGCGCGACGATCAACTCCACCCGCGTCTCGAGCCCGTCGTCTTCGAGCACGATGCCTTCGGCCGACTCCCCGGGGTGCAGCCGAAGCGCTTGGTCCGGCGCCCACAAGACGTCCACCCAACCGACCCGCGTCACGGTCCCGCAGCCGGGCTCCACATCGTATCCGCAGCCCTCGTCGGCACCGTACACGACCCTCAGACCTGCGAGGGTCGAGGCCTCGGCGGACCGTGAAACCTGCAGCCGAGCCGCGACGTCGTCCCCGTCCCTGGAGACCAACTCGACCGCTTCGGTGCCGGATCCGAACAGCGGCTGCACCTGGAGTTCGTCGCCGACCGCAAAGGGCCACGCAGCCTCGGGGATGCAGACGAACCAGGGCCTGGGCTCATCATCATCCTCGGCGGACAGCACCACCGCCGCACAGCCGTCGGGCCCCCACGACGCCGAACGCAGCACCCCGCCTGCGGGCACGGGCTCGCCCCACTCGACGCGCTGTCCGTCACCGACCGGCGCGCAGGCCTCGGTGCCGCGTGGAGGATCGTCGGGGGTGAACACCAGCTCGTCGCTTCCCTCGGGCACCGCACCCGAGCCCCCCGGACGCAGGCGGACGACGCGGGGACCTTCGGGCGGCACGCCGGGCTCGAAGGTCACCTGCGGCCGCACGCCGGGCTCCCACAGCAGCCAGCGGGGCGAGACGCCATCCCCGTCCAGTCGAACGACCGCGCACGGCCGCCCTTGGGTCGGGTCGATGCCCAGGTTGTCGCCGCTGGCGATCGTCCACGTCTGCGTCGGCCCGAGCAAGGCCTCGGTCAACAGCGCGCCTGGATCGGCCCGGAGCGCGGTGCACTCGAGGTCGACCGCTGGGGACAAGTGGCGCACCCGGACCACCGCGGTGGCGTCCAGCCCATTGTGCAGGACGACGTCTGCGGTCTGGACCTGCGGATCGTCCCCACCTGTGGTCAGAGAATCGGGCTCGCCGGGTCCGGAGGGGGCAGGACTCGTCGCCACGCAGGCCGCCAAAGCCGCGGCCGCCGCGGTGACCTCGGCGACGGCACGGATCCGATGATTCGAGGGGGGCACGACCGGGTAGTGCCGGCCCAGCCTCGAACGATCATCGGGTCCCGAGACTCATCGGGCTCTGCGGCGCCGGACCAGCCCGAAGAGCGCCAGCGCGAGCAGCCCGGAGCCTTGCGCAGGCCGTTGCGTGCACCCGCAGCCCGTCTGGGCGCCATCGTCGTCCAGACCCACGCTGTCCACGCCGTCGGTATCGCCGCCGGTCCCGCTGCCGACGGAGTCGTCGTCTTCGGGCCCGCCGCTGCTCCCATCGCCACCGCCGGTCCCGCTGCCCGAGGGCGCGGCGCTGACGAGGATGGAGACCGACTCGCTGGTGGTCTCGTTGCCCGCGGTGTCGGTGGCGATCACGTACATCGTGTACTCGCCCTGGGGGATGTTCTCGACCTCCCACCCAAAGGGCGCGCTGCCGTCGGCCTGCAGGGGCGTGCCGTTGTTGAACAGCTGCACCTCGTCCACTTCGATGTCATCGGTCGCCTCGACCATGATCGTGAAGCTCGCCCCGGGCTCGAAGACGTCCCCATCGGCCGGGAAGGTGATGGCGACCGTGGGTGCAGCCGTGTCGGGCACCGCGGCCCCGAACAGCTCGAGGAGCTCGAGGTGGGCGTTTTGAGACGTCCCGCCGGGGCAGTTCTGCGCGTGCTGTTGACCGCAGGCGATCCCTTGACCGTTGGTCACGATCGGAATGCAGGCATCGATGAACGACGCGTCCCCGCCGGCGTTGAAGGGGTTCATGATGTCGCCGGGTTCGTCGACGTGCTCGAGCCCGTAGGAGTGCGCCACCTCTTGGCTGACGGTCGTCGCCTGGATCGCCGCAGAGAACTGGTCGTTCGCGCTGTGGAACGCGAACGTGATGTTGCTGTGCGTCTGCGAATCCATGCAGTCCAGCGGCGCGATGCCCAACACGCCGCCGCCGAAGGGATTGGTCGGCCCGGTCATGTTCATCGTGTAGTCGCCAGACGCCGGACGGGCGTCGGTGATGAACACGTCGTACGCGGCCCAGTCGGTCGCCAGCGCCTGCATTACGGCCTCCCGCTTGGCTCCCGCCCCGTAGGGAGCGAACGCCCCGGCGAGGTTGGAGATCTGGGTGACGTTGTTGATGGCGTCATCGAAGCCCGACGACAGCTGGGCACCGTCGAAGTTGACGAAGATCGTGCCGGGCATGGCGTGGGCTTGCGGCGTACTGGGGCTGCGCAGGCGCGGAGCATCGGGCGGCACCGGGACGGGCATGCCGCGAGACTGTCCAAGGCCGATCGCCTGGAGCTCCTCGAGGGACCCGGACGCGGGGGGTGAAGACTCCGCGGCAGCTGCGGGTGCGGCGGCGCCGAGCCCAACCGTGAGACCGACCGCAGGCAGACCGACTGCACGCATCGCAACGAATCTTCGAACAAACGTGATCATGCTTCCAACCCTCCCCATCCTGCCGAACCGCTGAGACCGGCACGATGGCGGAGAGAACAGTAATCGAAGGGCTGGTCTTGATGCAATCGGGCGCAACGATCTTGGAAAGATCGTGAACCTAACCTTCACGGTTTGACTCTGCGGTACCCGAGCGAACGCGCCGTTCAGCCCACCAAGACGCGCACCAGCTGCAGCAGACCGTCGAGATCCCGAATCTCGTCCCCGAACCGGGGCACGCGCACCCGGGCGCAGTCCGACTCCAGCTCCGCGGACAACCCCTCGACGATCACATCGAACCGAGCGTTCTCCGCCGCGGCCTCGACTCGCAGGGCTCGAATCTCGCGCAGAAGCCGGGCGGGGTCGTCGGCCGCCTGCAGGTGGGGCGCGAGCGCAGACACCCGGGCGTCGAGGTCGTCGTCCCGCAGCGCCGAGATCCGCGCCAGGGGGTTGCCGGGCTCGAGCGGCAGGTAGCTCTGGTTGAACACGACCCCACCGACCGGAACCTTGCGGCGCTGCAGGTCGTGCCGCAGCCAGGCGGCATCGTCGGCGCTCGCGGGGTTGGCGGAGCTCACCAGCACGAAGCTGGACGAGGGATCGCGCAAGCTGGCGTCGACCCGGGTCGCCCGCGTGGCGAACCCCTCACGCAGGGTGGCGAACGCCTCGAGGAAGGACACGATCTCCTCGAGCAGCTTCTTGCCGGTGACGAGCCCGAGCATGCGCTTGGCGACCGCGCCTCCGCTGGCGATCAGGCGATCGCGGATGCCCCTGGGCCCTTCGCCGGGCAGGAACCAGTCGACGAAGCGGCTGTCGAGGAAGTTGGCCAAGGACATCGGCGCGTCGAGGATGTCCAGCGCGTTGCGGGCCGGGGGCGTGTCGAGCACCACCAGGTCGTAGTCGTGGTTCTCCATCGCGTCGTAGAGCCGCTCCATCGCGATGTAGGCGTGCGAGCGGGCCAGCGAGCGCGACACCGCCTGGAACACGCGATTGCCCACGATGCGCTGGTGCGTGTCCTCGTCGGGCGCGATGCGGCGGATCAAGGACGCGTAGCTGGCCGCGGTGTCGACCATGGCTGCGTGCAGCGGCGCGGTGGCCCTGCCGTCCTCACGTGCGGGGAGCCGGTCGACGGGCACGCGACGGATCTCATCATCGAGACCGGGCAAGCCCAGCGCGTCCGCGAGCCGGCGGGCGGGATCGATCGTCAGGACGACCGTCTTGCGGCCCGCGCGGGCGCCCGCGAGACCGACCGCCGCGGACACCGTCGTCTTGCCGACCCCGCCGGGGCCCACGCAGACGATCAGGGACTGCTCGGCCACCATGCGCTGCAGGCTCACGATGCACCTCCTGCCGCCATCGCGCCCAGTCGGGCGAGCACCACCGCGTCCATGCGCGCCGCGGGAAGCAGCGGAAGCTCGACGATCGGAAGCTCGACCGCGGCGCGAAGCCGATCGAGCTGGATCTGGGCCGCCTCCACCTGCCGCACCGCCGTACGGGCCCACGCGACGTCGGCGACCACGTCGGCCCGGCCGACCGCGACCGCCGCCGACTCGACGGACCCCAAGGCCGCGACATCGTTGGCGCTCAGCGGGATCCGAGGCACCCGGTTGGCGAAGACGGAGTCGAAGGTGACGGTGCCCTGCCCCACCAACTTGCCGTAGAGCTCGATCGTCTCGGTCACCGGAAGCTCTGCGGGCGTCGCCACCAGGCACAGCCGCGTGATGGTGGGATCGGCGAGCATCTGAGCGGTCTCCTCGACCAGGCGTTTCATTGGACCTGCACCCATGATGCTGTCGATGACCGAGCTGAGCTCCAGGAACATGAGCGCGTGGCCCGTGGCGTCGAGATCCACCAAGATGGGACCCCAGCGCCGGCCGCCCGAGGGCAGCGTCTCCGCCTCGAGCTGCCGCAGCTTGTTGATGGTGGCGATTTCACCGACCGCGGGCATCGCCGCGAAGAGCCGCTCGAGGACCTTGTTCTGCACGATCCCCTTCGCGATCCGCTTGGAGGGGATGTGCTCGAGCATGTAGTCGAGCACGGCGACGTCCACATCGACGCTCATCGCGTGGACACCGTGCCCGACGTCGCGCGGCGTGAACCCGATGTCGTCGACCGCGAAGACGCTGCGCATCGACTCGCGGTGCCCGAGCTCGACGACCAGCGGTCGCATCCCCAAGGAGGCGGCGTGCACGGCAAGCGCCGCGACGAGCGTGGTCTTGCCCACGCCCCCCTTGCCGGTCATCAACACGAAGCGGCGCTGCAAAAGAGCCGACTGCCCGGTGCTCACCGCGTTGCACGTAGCGCACCCGGACGGGAAAGACAAACGGGCGCGCATTCCGCGAGCGTTTGACGCGGATTCCGCACCGGTGCTAGTCCGCGAAGGTGGCGCAAAAACACCCCGCTGGGCTCTACCGGCTGTTCTTCACCGAGATGTGGGAGCGCTTGGCATTCTACACGATGCTGAACATCCTGCTTCTGTACACCACGGACAGCGAGCGGGGCGGCCTCGGCCTGACATCGGCCGAGGGCAACGAGATCTACGGGCTGTACCTCGCCTTCGTCTACTTCACCCCCTTCCCCGGCGGGATGCTCGCGGACCGCTACCTCGGCTACCGCAAGGCGGTCCTGATCGGGGCGGTCTTCATGTCCGGTGGCCTGTTCTTGATGAGCATCCCCGGGTCGACCTACTTCATCACCGGACTGGTCGGGCTGATCGTCGGCAACGGCTTCTTCAAGCCGAACATCTCGGTGATGGTCGGCAACCTCTACGAGGCCGGCGACCCCAAGCGCGACGCGGGCTTCAACATCTTCTACATGGGCATCAACATCGGCGCGTTCGTGGCGTCGTTCCTCAGCTCCGCGGTGCGCAACAGCGCCGGCTGGCTGTGGACCTTCCGCGTGGCGGGCATCGGCCTGGTCGTCGCGGCGATCGTGCTCCTGCTGAGCTGGAAGGTGCTCGAGAAGGCGGACCGTCCCCCTGCCCAGGACCCCAACGCGGCCAGCTTCGGCGCGGTGTTCGGCAAGATCCTCATGCCCGCGCTGGGGGCCGGCCTCGTCGGCTTCCTCATCGGACAGAACGTGATGCCCGACGGCCCCGTGCGCCCCGCCGTCCTGGGCTTCCTCGTCGGCATGATCCCCGTGGTCATCTTCTTCGTCCGCATGGGCACCACGGCCCCGGCAAAGGAACGGCCGGGCCTTCAGGCCCTGCTGCCCATCTACGTCGCCGGCGGCACGTTCTTCATGATCCTGCACCTCAACGGGTCGGCGATGACCCAGTGGGCCCGCGACAACACCGACCGGACCGGAGGCGTCGGGGCGGCCCAGGTCGCCGGCTCGGTGCTCTCCAAGGTGTTCTTCACCGACGTGAACTTCACCCAAGAGGGTCTTCCCAGCTACTACCCCAACGCCGGCGCAGACACGCCCAGGCCCGATCCTCGCAGCCTGCTCGCCGTCACCGACCGCACCGCGGCCTCGATGTATGGGCAGCAGAAGCTCGACGAGAACGCCGTGGCGACGATCGCCGAGACCGCGGCCGACATCGAGGTCCGCGAGCTCCCGATCGAGGACACGGGGCCACTGTCCGCTCGCTCCGCGACCGTCTACCCCGAGGTGACGATCGAGACCTCGGACGACGGGCACGGAGGCTCGGTCACCACGGCCAAGGTTCCCGACGGCGCCAAGCCCATCAAGCGCGTCGCGTTCGTCCGGCAGGTCGAAGGCGAACCGCTGGCCGTCTACGTCGTCGAGCAGGGACTGTTCACCGAGATCTACCAGGGCTACGAGGACCGCTTCGACGCGTCGCCGCAGCTGCTGCCCCCCGGGTCGTTCGTCACGATCGTCTCCCCCGAGCTGTACCAGTCCTTCAACGCGTTGTTCGTGGTGGCCTTCACCCCCCTCATCGTGTGGTTCTTCAGCCTGATGGGCCGAAGGGGCGTCCAGATCTCGACGGCGCAGAAGGTGTTTTGGGGTCTGGTACTCACGACCGCGAGCATGGTCGTGATGGCGGTGGCAGGCCTGATGAGCGACGGCGGCAGCCTCAAAGTGTCGGGGATGTGGCTGGTCGGCTTCTACGGCGTCGTCACGATCGGCGAGCTGCTACTGTCACCGATGGGCCTATCCCTGGTCACCAAGCTCACGCCGGCCCGGCTCGTCGGGCTGGCGATGGGTGGATGGTTCATGGCAACGGCGTTCGGCAACAACCTCTCGGGCTTCTTCGGCGGAATCCAGGGGTCGCTCTCCCCGGTGTCGTTCTTCCTGGTGCTCGCCGGTCTCGCAGGTGCCAGCGCCCTGTTCATCCGGGTCCTGCTGCCCAGGCTCGACAAGACGCTCGCCGACTACGGGGCCTGAGGGCCGCGGGGCATGTCCACGCACGCCGCGAGCCATGTATGCTCGCGGCGTGCCTGCACGCTCGCCGGTCCAGCGCCTGCTCTGCTCCGCCCTGACGCTCGCCCTCGCGGTGCCCACGACCGCGGCGACCTCCCTGGTGCCGACCGTCGTCCTCGCCGAGCCCGCCGGCGATGATGAGGCGGCGCTCGCGGAGGCGCGGGCGATGTTCGAGCGCGGACGGTCGAAGTACGACACCTTCGACTACGAGGGGGCCATCGACCTGTGGCAGCAGGCCTACGCGAAGGTCCCCGAGAGTCAGGCCGGTGTGCGCAACGCGATGGTCTACAACATCGCGCTCGCGCAGGAGAAGGCCTACGACGTCGACCGCGACGTCGCCCACCTGCGGCAGGCGGTCCTGCTCCTGCAGTCGTGGCAGGCCAGCTACAAGGCGATGTTCAAGAAGACGCCCGAGACCGAAGCGGAGGTGACCAAGGCGCAGGACCGCATCGACGAGCTGCAGGCGCGCATCGAGAAGATCGAGGCCGGTGTAGAGACGAGCACCCTCGCCCCCAGCTCCACCGAGGGTGCGCAGGACAGCGCGTCGGCCGACATCGAGTTCGACACCGGCTACACCCCGCCCCCCGAGGTCCGACGCGAGCGGCAAAAGGCGCAGGCGGCGGACAAGTCCGAGAGCAAGATCGCCATCGGATGGACGGTGGGCGGCATCGGCGCGATCGTGTTCCTCGCCGGAGTCGCCGGCACCGTCGGCAGCAGCCGCATCGGCGACCGGAGCGACCGACGCGCCGGCGTCGGCGGCAGCATCGGAGTCACCGTCCTGGGCGGCGCCATGATCGCCGCGGGCGCCGTCCTGCTCAGCCAAGGCTACAAGGAGAAGAAGGCCATCCAGCAGGGCAAGTACTCGCTGGCGCCCTACACCGACGGGACGCAGAGCGGGCTGTCCTTCAGCATGCGCTTCTGATGCCCGGGGGTGACGCGCTCGGGCGAGTGCCTCACCGGGGCTGTGCGTCGTCGGGCTGTGCGTCGTCGGGCTGTGCGTCGTCGGGCTGTGCGTCCTGGGCCGGGGGCTCCGCAGGTTCCTCCGCAGGTTCCTCCGGCGCCTGTGCGGCCGACTCTGCGGATGCCTCCTTCGGCGCGCGCGCCGCTGGGGCCGGCTCGGCATCCTCCGCCGCTTGGGCTTCTTCCGCCTCTTCTTCGGGCGAAGGATCGGGCGCGATCATGGGGACGTAACTGTTGCCGATCCCCTGCAGGGCGGCGATCCGCTTGTTGCGCTGCACCTCCCACCGCGAGACGGGGTCGGCCTGATGCCAGGCTTCGAAGCGGGCGATGTCTTCGGGGGTCAGCGGCAGACCCTCGCCGTAGACCTCGCGCATGTAGAGATAGCTGCGGGCAATGTCCCCACGAGTCTCTTCAGCTGGCTCGGCGCGCTGCTGGGACCGGTCGACTTCGAAGTCGCACGCCCCGTACATGCGCGCCTCGCCCTCGAGCTCGCCGAAGTCGAAGTCCGAGCGGTCGGCCTGCAGCTCTCCGACGGCTGGAACGAGGTTGTGCAGGTCGAGCTCCATGGCCCGAAACTCTTCGTCGACCAACCGACAGCACCGCACGCCCGAGAACGGGAGGCCCGCCTCGTCCTTGCAGACAGGCTCCCTCCAGCACTGGCGGTGCTGGCCGAAGGCGCGGTTGGGGACGACGCGATCCCACGCGATGCGCTTGGACAGGCTCTCATCGGCGCGCGTCTTGTATCCGCAGGTTCCTCGCGCCACCCGGTCCTGGGGTGTGTAGGCGCAGTTGCAGTAGAAGGTGCGCCGATGCTGGCTGTAGATGTCGGCCGCCGCCGCGGTCACCTCTTCGAGCGAAGCGAGCGTGGTGGGCAGGGTCTTGGTCGGCTCGGGTTCGGGCTCGGGCTCGGGCTCGGGCTCGGGCGCAGGCTTGGGCTTGGGCGGAGCCTCGGCCTGCGACTGCGCAGCGTCGTCCTGAGGCGACGACCCGCCACAGGCCGCGAAGACCAGCGCGAGCGCGAGCGTCCGGTACCGGAGCGAGAGGTGTGAAGCGTGCGTGCTCACCGGGGGCACAGTAGCGGCAAACACCGGCAGGCGGGAGGCTGCAGGGACGCAGGCGCGCTCAGGGGAGGAACAAGGCGTCCGTGCCTGCGCAGGCCGCCACCGCCCGGTAGACCTCGAGGATCCCCTGCGGACTCGCCGAAGGGCCCACTGCAGCCCGGATGCGCGTCGCGAGCGTCCCGGCGTCGAGGTGGCGGCGGAGCAGCGCGTCGAGCTTGGAGCCGTCGCCGAGCCCATCGCGCTCGAGATCGCCGTAGACCCCCTTCCACAGCGCTCCGGCGGTCATGGAGCCTTCCGGGCGGCCCAGCGCCCGCAGCAGCTGCGGGTTGTCGATGACCGCCGCCTCGGCGTGGTGAACCGTCTGGTCGAACACCTCGCGCAGGCCCGCGGTGGCCACCGTGCGCAGCGACGCGGGGTCGACCCAGCGGCCTCGGACCAAGGCCTGCACCGTGGCCACGACCAGCCGAGCCAGGGCCAGGTCCACCCACGGAGACTCCTGCACGTCGAGCACCCGAATCTCGATCGCATCGCGCTCGAATCGCGCGATGGCACCGCGCGAGTTGAGCCACTCGTGCGCGAGCACGCCCCCGGGGTCGAGCGGCGCGATGTCGGCGTACATCGGCGCGAGGATCTCCTGCTCGTAGGCCGCCCGCGTGAACACCGGCTCTGGAACCACCGCCCCGATGATCGACGGCACCCGCCGCTGGTTGCGGGCGTAGACGGCCAGGCGACGATCGAGCACGCCGTCGAAGACCCCCTCCACGTACGGCGAGCTCGCGGCCAAGGCCGGCAGCAGCGGCAGCACGACGCGGATCGCCGCGTGCAGCTGGCCGAATTCGTCGTCGTCGCCGAAGGGGAGGTTGAGGTGACAGCTCTGCAGGTTGGTCCACCCGTGGCCCTCGCATCCGAACACCGCGTCGTAGGTCGCGTAGATGTCGCGGCCATCGTGCGGCCACAGCACCGACTCCCGCTGCGGATCCATCGTTGGGTGCATCGCCGAGCCCATGACCCGGGCGCCGAACTCGGCGGCGAGCGCATCGATCCGGCGAATGTCGGTGGAGAACGCCTCGGCCACCGCGTCGCTGACCGCGTCCGCCGGGCCTGCGGTCTTGAGCTCCAGCACGTGCAGCGCGAGCTCGTTGCTCCACCCGATCGTGCCCGTCTCCAGGTCGCATGTGGGCTCGCCCGCCTGGGCCTCGAGCACCCGATCGCACACCGGAGCCACGGCCAGCGTCTGGGCGTCGACGAGCATGTACTCGAGCTCGATGCCCACCCCCTCGAACAGATGAAGGACGTCGTTCATGATTCACTCCTGCGCTGATGCCGAGCGTCGAGGCGGGCGCGAAACTCCACCATGATCGCGCGGTACAAGGCCTCGCCGAGCAAGGCATCCTCATAGCCCCCGTCGATGCTCGGGTTGTCGTTGACCTCGATGACGACCACGCCCTGCGGCGTCTGCTTGAGGTCCACGCCGTACAGCGAGCGCCCCATCAGGTCCGCCGCCCGGACCGCGGTGTCGAGCACCTCCTTGGGCACGTCGTCCAGCGCGACGGCCTCGACCAGACCGTCCTCCATCGCGCCCGACTCCTCGTCGCGATGCACGATCTGCCAGTGCCGTCGCGCCATGAAGTACTTGCATGCGTACAGCGGACGCCCCGAGAGGACTCCGATGCGCCAGTCGAAGTCCGTCGGCATGAAGGACTGCGCCACGACCAGCTCCGAGCGCCGCAGCAGGTCTCGGGTGGCCGTCGCGAACTCCGCCTCGGTGTCGACCTTGTGCACCCCCTGCGAGAAGCTGCTGTCGGGTTGCTTGAGCACGCAGGGCAGGCCGATGCTCTCGAGCACCTCGTCGAGGTTGCCGCGATGGGCGATGTGCGTGCGCGGCATGGGGATCCCCTTGCGCTGCAGGGCTTCGGCGAGGAACACCTTGTTCGTGCACCGCAGGATCGACTGCGGGTCGTCGATCACCTCGAGCCCCTCCTTGCTGGCCCGCTGGGCGAACCGAAACGTGCGGTGGTTGACCGCGGTCGTCTCCCGAATGAACAGCGCGTCGAACTCGGCGACCCGCGCAAAGTCTTCCTTGCCGACGAACTCGACCGAGAACCCCTCGGCCGAAGCGGCGGCGGCGAAGCGACCCAGCGCCATCTCGTCCGAGGGCGGCTGGGCCTCTCGAGGATCGACGAGGATGGCGAGGTCGTAGCCGCTGACGTCCGAGCGCGGCGAGCGAACCCGGCGGCGCAAGAAGGCCTCCATCGCGGCGCGGAGACGCTCGTCGTCCTCGGGCGGCACGTCCTGCAGGGGCAGCGCACCCACCGACACCAGCGTCCAGCGCTCCTCCCGTCCGCTGCGCCGCAGCACCGCCCGCAGCAGCGGCAGGGGTGCCCGCGCGAAGATGGCCCGGCACAGCGCGGGATACCGGCCAATCGCGTCCTCTCCGAAGTACAGATGCAGGACGATCTCGCGGGCCTCGGACTCCCGCAGCGCCTGCTCCATCAGGGGGTCGAGTTCATCCCCGAGCAGGCGCGTGATCGTCTTGGACTTCGCGTCCTGAATGGCTTCGAGCGTGGGCATCGGACGGTGCCCGCGCGCCAGCGCCAGCATCGAGACGTAGTAGCCGGAGCGCTGGTAGCGATACGAGCGACACAGGTTCACGACCCGCACGCCGCTGCGCTCCGCCCATCGCGGGTCGGTCAGGTAGTCCTTGGCCGAGACCACGTCCACGCCCTCGCTCGGGGTGCGCCAGTCGGCGGGATCGGTCACGACGATGACGGTCTCGACGCGGCTCATCGCGACCCCCGTCGCAACACCAGCAGGTTGGCGTCGTAGGTCAGGGTCCCCAGCGCGATCGCGGTCAGCACGCGCCACGTCGAGTGGACGGCGGTGCCGGCCTCGCCCGACGGCCCGGGCCACGGATTGGCCACGGCGACCTCGTCGGCGACGAGGTCCATGCCGCAGATGACCACGAAGTGCCCGGTCGGCTCGCCGCGCAGGTCGTCCGACTCGTCGCTCTCGGGCACCTCTCGCGCAGCATCGTAGAGATAGGTGGAGCTCAGCCCGGTCAGCACCGGCACGCCCTCGTCGAGGAAGCCCGCCAGCATGCCCGGGGAGAGCGGGACGTGCTCGACCCTGCCGCCGCCTTCGAGGAAGGCCAGATACCGCGGAGTCGCGTCGATCAGCCGCGCGTAGGCGCCCTTTTGCTCGAGCTGGGCGCGGAGCTTGGCTGCCAACGACGGCACGGGAGGATGAAACCAGGTCGGGTCGAACAGCTGCAGATTGTAGGTGTAGATCGTCGCTTCGAAGCCCAGGCTCAGCGCGTGGGTGCCCAGCTGGACCGCGAGCGTTCCCCCACCGTCGAGCTGGTCGATCGACCCGACGAGTTCGTCGAGCGGCATCTGGAGCCCCCAGAAGTCGTAGATCGCGTGCAGGCAGGTTGGGCCACAGCTGCGCCCGTCGGGCTGCGCGTGGATGGAGAAGGGAAGCGCGTTCATCGAAGGTCGGGCGAGCGGGCAGTTGGAGCCCCGGACGACCTCGGAGGGTGCAAGCTATCGAGCACCGAGCGCAGCGTGTCGGTCACGGCGTCCACCAGGGCTGGCTCGAATCGCTTCCCTCGCAGTCGCCCCTGGTTGACCTCGAGCTCCAGGCCCGCGTAGCGATGCGCGTAGCGCTTGCGCATCCCCGCGGTCACCCCGTCGTCCCGGCCCCGATAGGGCGCATTGCGAGCGACCCGGAGCCCCCGGGCGCGCAGGGCCTGCTGCCAGAGCCCGGCCGCCGAGCGCTCCAGCGCACGCCGAGGGTCGTAGAGCAGGCCGATGTCCATCCGCCGCGGCTGGTCCCCCAGCACCGGGGTGAAGGAGTGGACCGACACGTGGACCACGGCGGCGCCGCCCTGGCGCCCCGCGTCGATCGCCGCCGCGACCGCCTGCCAATGCGGCGCGTGGTGCTTCGCCCTCAGGCCGGCCCGCTGGTCCTCGCTGAGGTGACGCGCATACTCCGATGTTGCTCGGCGGTTGCTGGCGCTGCGGTTGAGGTCGACCACGAGCCGGCACACCCGCCCCAGCACCACCGGCGTCGCGAAGGCCCGCCCGAGGTGCAGACACATCTCCTCGGCGCCCGGGTCCCACCCTCGGTGGCTCCATCGAACGTCGTTCGGAATGGCCAGGGTGTCCTCGAGACCGGCCGGGACGGCGTTGGATGCGTGCTCGCACGACAGGACGAGGTTCATCAGCACCCACTGGGAGCCCACCGCCGAACGTTTTGGTGCACCGATGCGCGCGACGGAGGGCTCCAAAGAACATGCGCCTCACCGAGCTCCGCCGCGGGTTTCCGTCCCGGTCGCAGGGCCACCGCCTGCCCATCGTCATCGGGCGAGGCGTCATACCGGGGGGCTCGCGCTTCGTCGTGGTTCAGACCCCCCTGGCGTGGCCCAAGGGCGCCGCCGTGCAGCTGCTGCACGGCGATGCCAAGCAGCCCAGCGTCCTGCCCAACGAAGGCCAGGTCTGGGGCAGTATCGGACGCAACCTGGTCCGGGTGGCCGTGCGCTCGGTGGAGGACGCCCGGCTCGCGGACTTCGCCCGGCTGTGCGACGAGGCCGATGAGCCCGAGCCCGAGCCGTGGCGCGAGACCATCACCTGGCTCAACGGACGCTAGCCCACCGGGGGCGGCTGCGGCGGCGGCGTGTCGTGGCAGACCCCGATCTCGAGGATCATGTACAGCAGCGCGAGCTCCTGCGGGCTCAAGCCGGCGTGAGCGACCGAGGACGTCTCGAAGGTGCTGTACATCATGCGCCCGCACCCAAACTGCCCGACGAACGCCATCGGCCGGCTGCTGCTCGCGTCGCTGCAACTGGTGCATGGGCCCTCGACGTAGGTGTAGGGGCCGACGTTGACCTCCTCGCCCTCGTCGTTCTCGACCAGGATCTCGTGCACGGCGTCGATCCCCGAGTAGTTGAGCTCGAGCTCGACGTTGGGCAGGTTGCCCAGCGTCGGATAGCCGCCCCCGATGTCCTGCAGCGGGGCGGGCAGCGCCTGGAGCCACGCCAGCATGTCGGGGTCCAGCACCCGGCCGACCACATCGAACGCGGGCTGAAGGTCGGGCATCGCCTCGTTGTGAAAGTCGACGTAGGGGTCGAAGGGCACGGAGATGTACTCGTTGGAGTGGTCGGTCGCGTACCACTTGCCCCCGCCGGCGACGTAGTCGCGAATGTTCTGCGCACGAAGGCCGGACACGCCGGGGGCCTCGGGCCAAAACTTGGTGGCCGCGCACGGCACGAAAACGATGTGGTACGGACGAAGGTTGGTGAGGTCGTCCATCCATGAGCCATCGACGCTGCTGATGAGGTCGAACTGCTGGGTCCCCGGGACGAGCTCCCCGTTGGCGGAGACCTCGCCGAGTCCGAACTTGGCCAGGACGTTGTAGACCCGGTCCGGGTCCGCGTCGTAGACGGCGATCCGCGGGATCCACATGCCGTTGTCGGGATCCCAGCGTCCGGGCAGCGCGCTGTCCATCGGCGCCACGGCGTTGGTGCCCTCGGTGACGTCCAGGTCGACGACCCGGCGAAACTCGCCCTTCTGCACGACGAGCTGCTGCCCCGGTGCCGCGACGGCGGGCAGCGAGAACGACCCGTCGGCCTCGGTGAGCACGAAGTTCACATCGCACTCCAGCTCCACACACTCCGAGCAGTACGAGCCATCGGGGATCTCGGGAATCGGCCGGTTGGTGATGTAGACCAGCGCGCCGCTGATCGGGATCTCCAGGTTCGGCGCGAACACGGTGCCCTCGAGGGTCGCGTTCGGATCCAGGATGTCCTCCGCCGCGCACCCGCCTCCTTCATCCCCCGCGCCGGTGACCCCGCCGGTGCCATCGCCCAGATCGAGCACGCCCGTAGAGTCACCCACGCTGGTGCTCGGACTCGACGTTCCCGACAGGGTCGTCAGCTGCGTGGGAGCGCCATCGGAGTCCCGAGACTCGCTCGCGCATCCGCTCAGCGCGACGACGATGCCCCAAACCCACGGTCCACCTCTCGAATCCATGGGTGGAGTCTAGCAGCAGGCGACCGCGGGCGTGCTCGTGGCGCCGACCTGCCGGTCCAAACGCAAGAAGCCCGAGTCGCGAACGACTCGGGCCTGGGCCGCCGCTGGCGGACGCGCTCGTCCTCAGTGGACTTCTCGGCCGGACCCCTGCGCTTCGCGATTCTTGCGATCGCGCTCGCGCATCCAGTCGCGCACCGCGTGCCAGTCGTCCTCGTCGGTGATGTCTTCGTTGGACAGGAAGGTCCGCAGCTGCGCGTTGGGGTGATCCTCGGGCAGGTCCGCCAGGGCCCAGCGAAGCACCTGGTCGATGTTCTCGGCGAACTTGAACTCCATCGCCCGCACGACGTTCTTGGGGATGTCGTGCAGGTCCTTCTCGTTCTCCTTGGGGCAGATCACCGTCTTGATGTCCGCCCGGTAGGCCGCGAGCACCTTCTCCTTGAGACCGCCGATCGGCAGCACCTTGCCGCGCAGGTTGATCTCCCCGGTCATCGCCACGTCGCGACGCACCCGCGCCCGAAGCAGCGCCGATACGAGGCACGTGACGATCGTGACGCCGGCCGAGGGACCGTCCTTGGGCACCGCCCCCTCGGGGAAGTGGATGTGGAAGTCGACGTGCTCGTAGAAGTCGGGGTCGAGCCCCAGAGCCAGCGAACGTGCGCGCACGTACGTGACCGCGGCGGTCGCCGACTCCTTGATCACGTCGCCGAGCTTGCCGGTGAGCGTCACTTTGCCCTTGCCGGAGGTGATCGTGGTCTCGACCTGGAGCAGGTCGCCACCGAGCGTGGTGTACGCCAGGCCGTTGACCATCCCGAGCATGTCTCGCTCTTCGGCCTTGTTGTAGCGGAACTTCTGGGGCCCCAGGAGCTTCTGCACGGTCTTCGCGTCGACCTTGAACGACTTCTTCTTCTTGTCGTCCTTGACGTAGTCCCGGGCCAGCTTGCGCAGCACCGCGGAGACCTCGCGCTCCAGGGAGCGGACGCCCGCTTCCTTGGTGTAGTGGTGGATCAGCTCCTTGATCGCGGCCTCGCTCATGGCCACATCGACGCCGCCCAGGCCGTTGAGCTCGGTCTGCTTGGGGATGAGGTACTGCTTGGCGATCTTGAGCTTGTCCTCGTCGGTGTATCCGCTGAGCTCGATGATCTCCATCCGGTCCTTGAGGGGCAGCGGGATGGTGTGCAGCGAGTTGGCCGTGCACAGGAACAAGACCTCGGAGAGGTCGTAGTCGAGATCCATGAAGTGATCGACGAACGTGTTGTTCTGTTCGGGGTCGAGCACCTCGAGCATCGCCGAGCTGGGGTCGCCGCGGAAGTCCATCGACATCTTGTCGATCTCGTCGAGCAGGAACACCGGGTTGGTGCTTCCGGCTCGCCGCAGGCCTTGGATGATCTTGCCCGGCATCGCGCCGATGTAGGTGCGCCGGTGGCCGCGGATCTCCGCTTCGTCGCGTACGCCGCCCAAGGAGACCCGAACGAACTTGCGACCCGTCGCGCGCGCGACCGACTTGGCCAGCGACGTCTTGCCGACGCCCGGAGGCCCGACGAGGCAGAGGATGGGGCCGCGAATCTTCTTCACGAGCTTCTGGACCGCCAGGTACTCGATGATGCGCTGCTTGGGCTTCTCGAGGCCGTAGTGGTCCTCGTCGAGGATGCTCTCCGCGTCGTCGATCTCGAGCTTGTCGTCGGTCCGGTCCTGCCACGGCAGCGCGAGGACCGTGTCGATGTAGTTGCGCACCACGGTCGCCTCGGCGCTCATGGGGCTCATCATCTTGAGCTTGCGCAGCTCCTTCTTGAGGCGCTCGGTGGCCTCCTTGGACATCCGCTTGCGACGGATGCGGTCCTCGAGCTCGGCCAGCTCGTTCTTGAACTCGTCCTGGCTCCCCAGCTCCTTCTGGATCGCCTGCATCTGCTCGTTGAGGTAGTACTCCTTCTGGTTCTTCTCCATCTGCTTCTTGACCCGCGTGCGGATCTTCTTTTCGACCTGGAGAATCTCGATCTCGTTCTGCATCAGCTCGTAGAGCTTCTCCAGGCGAGAGCGCACCGATTCGGTCTCGAGCAGCTCTTGCTTCGCCGTCAGCTTGAAGTTGACGTGCGCCGCGATGGTGTCGGCCAGACGGGAGGGATTGTCGATGCTCTGAACGCTGACGGCCAGCTCGGGCGGGACGCGCTTGTTGAGCTTGACGTAGTTCTCGAAGGTGGTTTGCACCGAGCGCATCAGCGCGGCCAGCTCGGGATCGTCATCGGGATCGATCTTGGGCGACTCGATTGACTCGGCCTCCACCAAGAAGAACTTGGAGGTGTCGAGGTACTCCTCGATGCGCGCGCGCGTCTTGCCTTCGACGAGCACCTTGACGGTGCCGTCGGGCAGACGCAGCAGCTGGATGATGGTGCCGATGGTCCCGAAGGCGTGAATGCCCTCGGGCTTGGGGTCGTTGACCTTCGCCTTCTTCTGGGCGCACAGGAGGATGTGGCGATCGTCCGCCATCGCCTCCTCCAAGGCGTTGATCGACTTCTCGCGGCCGACGAACAGCGGCACGACCTCGTGGGGAAAGACGATCAGCTCACGCAGCGGAAGGAGCGGAATTTTTCGGGCCATGGAACTTCGTTCTGGTCGACTCGGGCGGACGCAAGGTTGTTGTCTCGTTCCGCCGAGACCATCGCCGACCGTAGCACTGCCCCCCTACCCGGTCAAACCTCGCGCTGCGTCGGGGTTCCGTCTTTATTCGCTGATCTCATGCACTTGAAAACACAGGTGTCCCCACAGAGGACACCGGTACAAAGACGCGGCTCGGACGGAACGACGACGCCGCGCCCGCCTCACCCGTGTGGCGAGGGCGACGTCGGCCGTCCGCCCGGAGGCTCGGGCTCCCCGACCGCCTCTCGCAGCGAAACCGGAGGCCCGGCATACCAGCGCCAAAGGCGTGCGAGCGCGCCTGCTGCGAGCACGCTCCACGGGAGTTCAGGGGTCGCGAAGGGCGAGGCGGCCAGCACGAGCAGCTCGAACAGCGGCGCGTGGTCCAGTCCGGGCCACCACGGAAAACCGAGGCGACGCGCGGCATTTTGTGCGTCGGGCAGCCGGAAGATCTCCGCGTCGCGACCCCGCAGCAGCAGACGCGCCTGCAGCAGCGACAGCAGCACCGCTCCACCCCCGGCGACCAGCAGCACGACCGCGGCGACCGACGAGCGATCGGTCTCCGCGACGATCGCGTAGGTCAGACCCGTCATGATCGCAGCGTGGCCCAGAGGACGCGCTGCGGCAGAGAGGTGCTCGTCGACCGTCTCGACGTGCCCGCCGCCGGCGAGCCGGAGCCGGCGAATGTTGCCGACCAGCGAGGTGACGAGCACGCCGAAGATCAGCGTGAGCCCGGCGCCCAGCGTCCCGAGGAAGCCAGCGACCAGCGCCAAGGGCAGCGCCGCCCCGACCGACGCGATGCCCAGCAGATTGAGCTGGGCCAGCGGCCGCCCGGAGTCCGCCATCCACCGCAGTGCCGGGCGCTCCACGTCCCGTCGCCAGCCTCGCTGGTCGGGGATCTCGATCTCGGCTGCCCGCAGGGTCAGCGCCTGGGCGCGGGCCAGGTCTTGGGGGTCGACCTGCCGCACGACATCGCGCGGGCCGAACTGCTCGGGCCACGGGAGTTCCTCGGTCAGCGGCAGCATCGCGGGGATGCGGGCGAGCTCGCCGTGGAAACACGCCGCGGGGCGACCGACCTCGTCGTAGAGCGTGTAGCGCTCTCCGGGCTCCAGCGGATGCTCGACCATCAAGGACAGCAGCGCCGGATGCAGGAGCGTCCCCTCGAAGACCACGAGCGCGGGCCGCTGCAGCGGCTCTCCGGTCGCCGACTCCTCCACCGGCAGCGCTCTCTCGCCCGCCCGCACCGCGGCCTCCACGAACGCCTCGGCCCCCTCGATGCCCATCGCGGTGCCCGGGGTCAAGATGGTGCGGTCGAACCCGGCAGCGGCCGCGGCCACCATGAGCCGGGCCAGCGCGGCTCGACCCAAGACCGGGCGCCCCGCGTCGACCTGCGCGTCGCCATCGGCCAGCACCACCAGCACCGGCGCCGGCAGGTGCCCGTGGATCTCCGAGGGCTCGGTAATGTCGATCGCGTCGACCAACGCCGGCACCTTACCAACCCTGCGCCCCCCGCGGGGCGCGTCGTGACGAGCATCGCCCGCTGTCGCCCTCCCCCATCCCGCCGGGGTCTGGGACCACCGACGCTCACGCGAAGCCAAGCTGGCGGACCGCCGGCATCGCCAGCGGCTCGTCGAAGCCCGCGAGCTGCTGCGCCGGTCCTCGTTCTCACGGTCGTACTGTGGATCTGGCTGTGCTTCGGTCTGCTCATCCAAGTCGCCGTCCTGGTCTCCGATCCCGCCCCGGGCGTGCCCGCTGGGTTCGGCGAACCAACCTTCCTCGCCACCGTCGGGATTCCACTCCCGCTGGTCATCATCCGCCCCGCAGCCCGCCGGCGCTCACCGCTGACGTTGATGCGTGTGGACGCCTCCGGCACCGGCGCCGGGGCGTCCGCTCGCCGTCGCCGAGCCAGACCGACCCCGGCGACTCCAGCCTCTCCACCTCGGCCCGGAGCGCGTCGGGCTCCGGTGGGTCGTGCTGACCCGACCCCCGCCGAATCGGCTTGCACACCGTGCTCTCCCGGTTTATTGATTGGTCAACCAACAAACTTATGGGACGTCCTTCCAACGCGAGCGCACGCCGCGCGCAAATCGTCGAAGCCACCGTGCGCGTGATGGCGCGCGCCGGCTTCGACGGTGCCTCGGTGCAGGCGATCGCATCCGAGGCGGGGCTGAGCGCAGGTCTCGTGCACCACCACTTCTCGAGCAAGGCGGAGATCCTCCACGCGTTGCCCGAGCACCTCGAGGCGCTGCTCGAGGCGCGACTCGAGCGACTCTCCACGCGGGAGGCAGGTGCGTGGGGCCGACTGGATGCCTGGATCGACGCGCATCTCGACCTGGGAGACGGCGCGCATCCGGACGCCGCCGCCGCGTGGGTCTGGCTCGGGGCGCACGCGCTCAAGGACTCGCGGCTGCGGGAGCTCTATCGAGACGTGGTCGAGCGTCGCAGGGCCACGCTCGAACGCCTGCTGCGCGACGTGGCGCGGGAGCAGCGGGTGAGCATCGATGCGGTCGCGCTCTCGGTCACGACACTCGCGACGATCGAGGGCTACTACCAGCTCGCGGCCAGCACCGACCTCGTCCCCACCGGAAGCGCTGCCGGAAGCCTGCGCGACACCTTGCGTCGGATCCTCGACCCGGAGCCACGCCGATGATCGATGCACGCTTCTCGGTGCGCTGGCCACGGGTCCCGCTGGTGCCCGGCTACTTCGTCGTCACCGCCTCGGTCGAGGGCCGGTCGCTCGCGGAGCTGCTGACGGCGGCCGAGTGCGTCGCTCGCCGGGAGGCAGCGCAACGCTTCGGCGATCCGGAGTGCTTCACCCTGCTGTGCAATGCCGGACGAACCCGCCGGCGCTCGCACCCGCACGTGCACGTCATCCTGGCACCCAGCGTCCGGGCCAAGCGACGCGCGCTCTTGTGGCTCTCGCTCAAGCATCTCTCGCGCCCCTGGCGATGGCCGCTGCTGCGGCGCTGGGGGTGGGAATGACCCCTCCAGCGACGGCCGCCAAACTCGGGCTGCTCGCGACGCTCTACGTCTCCCAGGGCCTGCCGTTTGGATTCTTCACCCAAGCCCTTCCGGCGGTGATGCGACAGCAAGGCGTCTCGCTGACGGCCATCGGCCTGACCGCCGTCCTCGCCCTGCCCTGGGGCCTCAAGTTCCTGTGGGCCCCGATGGTGGAGCGGCGCGGGCACAGCCGCTTGGGTCGTCGCCGAGGGTGGCTGCTCCCGCTGCAGCTGACCAGCGCCGCCGTGCTCGTGCTGCTCGCCCTGGTGGACTCGACACACGCCCTGGGCTGGTTGGTCCTGGGCGTCCTGCTGACCAACCTCCTGGCCGCCACCCAGGACATCGCGACCGACGGACTCGCCGTCGACCTCCTCACCCGCGCCGAACGAGGTCTGGGCAACGGCATCCAGCTCGCCGGCTACCGCGTGGGGATGATCGCGGGCGGAGGCGCCCTGCTCGTCGCGTTCGAGCATCGGCTACGGACCCAACTTCCTGCTCGGCGGAGTCGTGTGTCTCGCTGCGCTCTTCCTCCTGCCCGTGAACACCGAGCCCGGCGCCGCTTCGAGGGCGCCGTAGCGGCCCGTGCACACCACCATCAGACGCGTCGTGTGCCTTCATGCGCACTGGCCCGACGACCGCAGACGCGACCGGGGCCCACGCCCACGCCGACGCCGACGCCCACGCCCACGCCCACGCTGCGACCGGCGCGCTGAAAGCCACCCTACGGGGCGTCGGGGCAGAGCGTGAACTCGAGGCGGCCGGTCAGGCTGCCGTTGGGGCTGTCTATCTCGAGCGTCGCGGCGCCGCTGGTGGGGCTGGCCTCGAGCACGGTGAGCGAGCCCTGCGTCTGCGCCCGGGGCTCGCATGACGCCCGGCCACTGCCCTCTTTCCCGGTGCAAAACTGAAGTCGGTCCTCGAGCGTCGCGGCGCCAAACGAAACGCGGTCCCCTCTGGCCTTCGGCCACCCGAGATTGATGATGGCCAGCGGCTCACCGGGCCGGCTCTCGTAGTCGGCGTCGAAACTCGTGCAGCTCACGGCGCGGTCGAACAAACGGATCTCGAGCTGCGGATCGTTTGCGCGGCGTCGATGGGCGAGGACACCGTGGACCGCGAACGGCGCGCCGTCGATGGTCCCCTCGATCTCGGCGACCGGCTCCGCCTTCGCAGCCGCCTTCGCGGCCGCCTTCGGCTCGGGCTCGTCCGGTGTCGGCTCTGAGGTGGCGGCCGCCTCTGCCTGGGTCGGCTTCGATTGCGCGTCGTCGAGCAGGTCACAGGACACAGAGGTCGCCACGAGGCATCCCATGACGGTGGTCGAGATCCGAAGGTCCAACATCGCCCATCACGGTAGCAGACCGCTCGGCTGGCGGACTTCGGGCGCCGCTACGGCAGCGGGTCTTCCCCGAGTTCGACCTCGTCCAGCCGGCCCGGCTCGCCGATCAGTGCGGGGCGCGCTGGGGAGGGTCGACCGATTGCCCCGGGAGACCGATCCTTCGCAGGTGGTAGAGCAGCCATCGTTGTTGGCCCTGCGTCGCGACGTTGGGGACCATCGTTCGATGCGTGCCGTCGGCGAGCACGGCGTCGAGTCGCTGGCCGGTCGACTGGGTTCGCAGCGTTTGAACGCTTCGCCCGTGGTTGGTCACCAGCGTCCTGGTGGGCACGAAGGCGAGGGCACGGATCTGCGAGCACTCGAGCTCGACGCGAGAGGGCATCGGGAAGGGCAGTGGCGCACAGGTGTACGAGAGCCTGTGGGCGTCGGCTTCGAGGCGCGACCGGTTGAGGACCGCCGCGGCGAGGGCGTAGGTGGTGAGGATGACCCCCGCGCCGAGCAGGCCGACGGCGATGATTGACGCCATGCCCGCGAGCAGCATCGTGACGAGGGCGAGGAGCGCGAGGAGGGTCCCGAGGAAGAAGACGAGCGCAGCCGAACGCCACGGTCTCGTGGCGCAGAACCGCCCGGGCTCTGCCTTCTTGCACGTCCACGGCGTGGGCGTCGGGGGCTCGTCGGCGATGACGTCATGCGTCGCGAGCACGACGAGCGCCCCGCAGGCTTGGCACGAGGTCGAGTCGCCCTGCTCGGCTTCGGGCTCCGCAGACGCTTGGCAGATCGGACACTGCATGCGCGGACTTCCGGTCACACCGGCTTCGGCCCTCGCGCACGCGCTCCCACTGCGCCCTGCCGAATCTGGGTCCACGCCGTGACCACCATCGCAAGGGTACCAAAGATCCCAAGGCCTGCGATCGCTGCGACCAACGCGGTGAACCCGGCTCCCCCCTCAGTCCACCGCGGGACGCAGCGTGACGAGCGTGGCCCCCCAGCCGCCCTCCCCCATCCCGCCGAGCCGATACGACGCGACGGCCCGGTGCCGCTCGAGCACGGCGTGGACCGTGCGGCGGAGGTTGCCGATCCCCTTGCCGTGCACGAGCCGCAGCTCCACGATGCCCGCCTGCAGACACGCATCGAGGTAGGCCTCGACGACCTTCGACACGTCCTTGGGTCGAAAGGGATGCAGGTCGAGCTCACCGTCGATGGCCAGCGTGCCGGGCCCGAGCTCGTCCTCGGCGAGCATGCCGACCCACGGCGCATGCGGGAGACGCCCCGGCGTGCCCCACTGCACGTCCGCCGGCGCGGCGCGGCTGTTGTGCAGCAAAAGTCGCTGCGGCGCCCGGAACCACCGCCTGTGGGGGCCCTGCCCACCGGCCTCGACCCAGCCGGATTCGGTGTCGATCTCGAGCGTGTGTCCTGCGGGTTCGGTGCCGTGGGTGTATGCCCACACGCGGGCGCGTCCGAACAGCCCCGCCGCCAGCAGCTCCAGCGCCTCGGGGGCGTCCGCGCCTTCGATCGCGCGCGACCACGGGCCCAGATGCACCCGAAGGCCATCACTCCAGTGCAGCGCGACCTCGAGCGCCCCGAGAACCCGCCACGGCGTCTCGGCCGGCGGGTCGACGTGCAGCGCGATCGACCATGTCGTCAGGCGTTGCAGCAATCCGTCCGGCAGGGCATCCATGGCATCCCACAGCGGTCGTTGAGGCCCGACGCCGGGTGCGGCATGATCACCGGGACGATGCCGCCTGTCGAGCCAAACGATGCCAGCGGGCTGGTCTCGGACGACGCGGACGCCGCGACCGTCGTCGAAGGCGAACGCGAGTCCGTGTCCGAGGGTGAGGGCGAGGGCTCCGCGCTCGCCGCCCTGACCCCCGGCACGCGGCTGGGTCGATACGTCGTCCTCGAGGAGCTGGGGACCGGCGGCATGGGCGTCGTCTTCGCAGCCTATGACCCCGAGCTCAACCGCAAGGTCGCGCTCAAGCTGCTGCGACCGCGGAACCTCGAGCGCAAGCGCAAGGCCTCGAGCAATCGGCTGCTGCTCGAAGCGCAAGCGCTGGCCAAGCTCGCCCATCCCAACGTGATCACCGTCTACGACGTGGGCACGTATGGAGACCAGGTGTTCGTGGCGATGGAGCTCGTCGAGGGCGACACGCTGCGCGGGTGGATGCGGGTGAAGCCGCGGCGGTGGGACGAGGTCTTGGAGGTGTTCATTCCCGCGGGGCGGGGCCTTGCGGCCGCCCACGCCGCGAACCTGGTCCACCGCGACTTCAAGCCCGAGAACGTGCTGATCGGACGCGACGGCCGGGTCCGCGTGATGGACTTCGGGCTCGCGCGCCCGATGCAGGGCGACAGCGAGACGGGCAGGATCCCACCGGGCCCAGGCGACGCGTCGGACGACGACACGGACGAGCCGCCCGCCGCGGGCGAAGGCGGCGAGCGCAATGTGGTGGACCCGATGCTCACGCAGACCGGCTCGACGCTGGGGACGCCCGCGTACATGGCCCCCGAGCAGCACTTGGGCAAGCCCACCGACGCGCGCAGCGATCAGTTCTCCTTCTGCGTCTCGCTGTTTCACGCGCTCGTCGGGGTCCGCCCCTTCGATGGTGCCGACGCCGCGGCGCTGATCACTCAGAAGTCGACCTTCGAGATCGTCTCTCCGCCGGGCCTGTCGCGGGTCCCCACCTGGGTGCGCAGACACGTCCTGCGCGGTCTCAGCCCCGATCCGAGCGCGCGCTTCGAGAGCATGGACGCCCTGCTCGAGGCGCTCGAGAACGACCCCCGAGTGCGGCGGCGAAAGGTATTCGCGATCGCCGGCGCGACCGTCCTGGTGGCCAGCGGCGTGGGCGGCATCCAGTACTGGCGCAACCGGGCGCCGTCGATCTGCCTCGACGGTGCCGATCGCGTGGGGGCGGTGTGGAACGAGGACCGGGCCGACGCGATCGAAGCGGCGCTGGGCGGGCTGAACCAACCGGGGACCGCCACCGCCTGGGCGACCGCGCGCGGCATCGTCGACGGCTACGGGGAGGATTGGACGCAGATGTACACGGAGGCCTGCGAGGCGACCCACGTCCGCGGCGAGCAGTCTGCCCGACTGCTCGAGCTGCGTCGAAGCTGCCTTCAGGAACGCCTCGACGAGATCGACGCGTGGGCGCATCTGCTCGAGACACCCGATCCCTCGATGGCCGCTCGAGCGGCCCACGCAGCCGCCCACATCAGCCCGCTGTCAGCATGCGCGGACACCGAAGCGCTCGCGTCGGCCGTCGACCCGCCGCAGGGCGAGACCCTGCGCGAGGCCGTCGCCGCGCTGCGGACCGACCTGGCCAAGGTCAAGGTGCTCGGCGAGCTCGGTCACTACGACGAGGCCGTGTCGCTCGCCCGCGCCACCTACGATGCGGCCGGCACCGTCGACTACCCGCCCGTCCTCGCCGAGGCTCGCTTCCGGCTCGGTCAGGCCCAGGGGATCCGCGGCGACACCGAACAAGCCGAGGAGAACCTCGAAGAGGCGCAGTGGAAGGGCGCGTCGGTCAAGCACGACGCGATCGCTGCCGCCTCCGCGAGCGCGCTGGTGCATCTGGTCGGCCGGCAGCGCGGCGATCACGAGGATGGCCTGGGGTGGTCGCGTCACGCCGAGGCCGCGATCAAGCGGATCGGGGCGCGCGGCTCCATGGAAGCGCGACTGCTCCATGACGTCGGCGTCATCCGGCGCGACGCGGGAGATTCTGACGGCGCGGCAACCGACCTCCTCCGGGCGCTGGAGATCTACGAGACCGTGCCCGCTTCGCAGCTCGATCAGATCGACGCGACGCGTGCGTTGGCGGAGGTCCGGCTGCAGCAGGGTCAGCTCGGCGAAGCGCACCACGCCTTCGAAGACGCCCGCGCTCGCAGCGTGGAGCTGCTGGGGGAAGGTCATCCCGACGTCGCGCTCGCCGCGTTCGGCCTGGCCCGGGTGCTCGACGCCCAAGGACGACACGACGAAGCGCTCGCCGGCATGCAGACCGCCCTCGCCGCCGCCCGCGAGGTCTACCCCGCCACCGACGTCGCCCTGGTGCCGATGCTCGAAGCGCTCGCGGACAGCCACGCCCAGCACGGCGATCACCCGCAGGCCGTCGCCCACAAGCGACAGATCCTGGAGCTGCAGCGGTCGCGACTGGGCGATCACCCGCAGGTCGCCGCGGTCCTGTACGACATTGGCCGCGAGCTCGAGGCGTCCGGGGCGCTCGAGGAGGCCGCCGACAGCCACATGCAGGCGCTGCGCATGTGGGAGCGAACCCGCGGCGAAGATCACCCCGACCTCGCCTACGCGCTGACCAGCCTGGGCTTGCTCGACGTCCGCGCCGAGCAAGCCCAACGCGCCGTCGAGCGACTCGAGCGCGCGCTCAAGCTTCGCGGCGGACGAGGCCTCGACCCCAACCTGCTCGCCCGCACCCAGTTCGCGCTGGCGCAGGCCCTGCACGCGACCGGCGGCGACCACCCTCGCGCGAGGGAGCTGGCTACCAAGGCCCGCGACACCTTCGCCAAGGGCAAGCGACCCGACGCGAACGCGGCCCAAGAGGTGGACGTGTGGCTCACCGCAGCCACCGCCCGCCCCGACGAGTGACCGCCCAGGCGCGGCGCACTCAGGACGCTAGCGGCACGCCTCGCACGCCTGAGTCGCCTGCTCGCAGCGCGCGTCGGCCCGAGTACACGCCTGCACGTACGCGTCATCGCCCGCGTGCGCCGGCTCGTCCGCCATGGCGCAGATGCGCTCCGAGACGTCGC
Organism: uncultured bacterium; assembly: GCA_963761755.1. GTDB lineage: Bacteria > Myxococcota_A > Polyangia > Nannocystales > Nannocystaceae > CAJXVA01. The sequence continues at coordinate 588,796 of CAVXIC010000006.1, read as the reverse complement.
AGATCGCCTGCTCGAGGGCGCAGATTCGCTCGCAGCGCGCCACACCGCCGTCCCTCGCCTCGTCCTTCTTCGTCCCGGCCGCCTCCGGGTCGGGCGTCACCTCCCCCAGCCGGAGGATGCCCTGCGCGGAGAGCTCGGCGTCGAGCGTGTCGAACTCGGCCTGCAGAGCGTCCAGCCCCGACGAGGCCGCGAACGAGCGGCCCGGCGCGCGCGCCTCATCGTCCTCATCGTCCTCATCGTCCTCATCGTGCTCCGCGGCGTCCGCGGCGTCCGCGGCGTCAGTCCATCGAGGGCGCCTCTTGTGGAGCACTTGCGGTCTCCGAGGTGGCACGCTTGGCGCAGCCCACCGCGACGCAGGCAATCAGAGCCAGCCCGACGCGCCGGTTCATGGCGTCCCTCCAAGCTCGCGCTCCAGCAAGAGCGCGTTGATCTCGATCGCCTTCTCGTAGGCCGCGAGCGCCTCGTCGTCGCGGCCCTGCGATTCGAAGAGTTCGCCGCGAAGTGCCCACAGGCGGGCCGTGAACGGGTTGGCCTCGTCCTCGCCGAGGGCCTCGTCGGCGGCGCCCTCGCCCAGCGCCTCGTCGACCACGTCCAGCAGCGTGCCTTCGGGCACGGGGTCGACGTCGGGATGATCCATGCGCAGCCGGACGAGCCGCCCATAGGCGTCGTGACGCAGCGCGACCGCGACCGGCGTCGCGTCATCGGCCGAGGGCCACGGTCCTTGGCGCAACCCTTCGAGCGAGGCGATCGCCCCGGCGATGTCGCCGGAGTCCACCTTGAGGTCGACCGCTCGGTGCTCGACCTCGAGCCGCTGCCCGAGCGCCACCAGGACATCGGGCCGAGCCGGCGCGAGGCGGTCGGCTTGGGCCAAACCCGCGAACATCGCGGCGGCACCCAGCCCCATCCCCAGGGCCAGCGTGCCCAGCGAAGCCAAGCGGCGTCTCATGGTGCACCTCCGGCGGTCCCCGGCGTGGCCAGCCCCGCGAGCAGTTGCTGGCGGACTGCGCTGCGGCCATCGTCCACCTCGACGCCGATCGCCGCCCGAGCGGTCGGGGCGAGCAGCTCGAACTGGGCCGACAGGGTGCCGGACATCCCGGTCGCGGCGGCCTCGCGCTGGGCGACCGCGCCTGGCTCGGGCTCGGGCTCGGGCGGACGCGCGGCGAGGAGCAGCACCGCCGCCGCCGCGCCTGCGACGGCAAGGCCGACACCGACCCGCCAGTCGAGCATGCGGCGCCACCACGGGACGAAGCCAGACTCGGCGTCGATCTGCGCACAGAGCTCGGCCCACCCCGCGTCGACCGCATCGGGTTCGAGCACCTCGGGCCCCGCGGCGTGGCGGAAGAGATGCACGACGGCGAGCTCCTCCTCGACCGAGCCCCGCCCGGCCTCAGCCTCCTGACCTGCGCGAAGCACGTCTTCCCAATGGGGGTCGAGCACCCCCGGTCTCTCGTCACTCATGACCTGTGTCGCCTCTCTTGTGCTCCCCGAACGCCGGTGCTGAACGAAAGCTTACGGCCTCTCGTTCGTTGACCTCCGGCTCGGAGACAGACGCCCCCGGGCGCCCGTGTAGGGTGGAACGCTGGCGGATCGCCCGCCGGGACTTCGCAGTGGATCGGTTCATCGCAGCTCTCCGGCCAGGGGCACGCCCCGTTTCTCGCAGGCGGCTCGAAAAGCCTTGCACGCCCGGAAGAGCAGCACATCGAGGGTGCCGACCTTGACCTCGAGCGCCTCCGCGCAGGTCTTGCGGTCCAGATCCTCGAGCAGGCGCATCCTCAGGACGCTCGCATACCGAGGGTTCATCGTCTCGAGCACCGACTCGATCTGCGCGCGAAGCTCCGCGCGACGCACCTCCTCCTCGCCGGCCGTACTCGGCGGCGGGGGACCACCGATCGACTCGACGTGGTCGAGGAAGGATCCCCGCAGGCGCTGGCGCCGCCCAGATGCGCGCAGGAGATCGCGCGCCTTGTTCTTGGCGAGCGTCTTGATCCATCCGTACACGCTCGGGTCGCGCCAGGCGTAGTCCGGCAGGGCCCGGTGCGCCGCCATGAAGGTCTCTCGGAGGCAGTCGTGCGCGTCGTCCCGGTCCCCGAGCATCGGTACGAGCACGTACCCGTAGATCGTCGACGCATAGTGGCGGTAGAGCCGTTCGAACGCCTGTCGGTCACCGCGCTGGGCCCGCTCGACGATCGCCCGCTCGTCGTGCAGAGGTGTAGGGCGCGCACTCACGCAGGTGGAGGGTAGCGCGATGGGCGGCCTGTGCGCCAAGCTCCGGCTGATGCCCCGTCTGGACCTGCTCGTGGCCCGAAACAAGCCCATGTCGCGCCGCGAGGTCACGCGAGCGTTCCGGGCCGGCCGGGTGCGGGCGCTCGACGGGACGGCGCTGGCCGCCAAGACCAACGTGCCGCCCTCGGATCTTCCCACCGAGGTGCTCTTCGATCACGCGCCGCTCACCCTGCGGTGCCGCTACGAGCTGATCCTCCACAAGCCGCTGGGCGTCGTGACCGCGCACGAGGATCGCCGGCACCCGACGGCCTATGCGCTCCTGCGGGACGCCCCGCTCTTCGCGGAGCTGCGCGCCGTGGGCCGGCTCGACAAGGAGACCTCCGGGCTGCTGATGTGGACGACCGACGGCACGCTGCTGCATCGGATCACCCACCCTCGCTACGCCGTGCCGCGCACCTACCACGTCGCGCTGGCCACAGAGCCGCAGGAGCGACCCGAGACCTTGACGCTCCAGGACGGCTACACGCCCGAGATCCTCGAGCTGACGCGTCGGGACCCCGACTCGCTCCACCCGGCGCTGGATCGGCCGGCCGACGCGGAGGCCTTCGCATCGATCACGATCACCGCAGGACGGTTCCACGAGGTGCGCAGGATCTTCGCGGCGCTCGGGTCCCATGTCGTGGGCCTGGCGCGCGTGCGCTTCGGGGACATCGAGCTGCCCACCACGCTGGACAGCGGCCAGCACTGCCCCTGCGACCTCAAGGCCGCGTTCTCCGGCATACACCCTCGTCCCCTCTGAGGCGGCCCGGCCGCGAACGTCGGGGCTCAAGCCGGACCGGTCTCGGACGATGAGGCCAGTGGACCGACGATCGATGAACGCCTCGAACCACCTGAGTGCCGCATTGCTCATGACCAGCCTGCTCACCGCCGGCTGCGATCTCGCCGTCTACCCGACCACCTCGGACTACGTCGCTCAGGAGGCTGCGCGCGCCTCGGTGGACCTCGGCGTCGAGGCGATGCCTCGGGACGCCGACGTGGTCGAGGTCGAGCTGACCGTCGACAGCGTCGCGCTTCACCGCGCCCACGACGATCGGTGGGTGCTGCTCAGCGGCGACGAAACCCCGCTCACGCTCATCGCCGAGCCCCGCTCGGGCGCCATCGCGGACGTCCCGATGCGCATGCAGTCCTACGACCGAATCTCCTTCGGTCTCACCGGGGTTCGCGTCGCGACGGCCGACGGCTGGCACGAGGCCAGCTTCGACGCCGACGAGGTCGAAGTCGAGGGCGACTTCGTCGTCGACACCGACGTCACGGTCGCCCTCGCGTTCGACCTCGCCGCCGGCCTGGCGGGAAACCTGCGCTCAGGATTCACCTTCGAGCCCTTGGTCGCGGCATCCATCGAGCACCGTCGCTGAGCGTGATAGGCTGAGTCGCGGGCGGATGGCAGCTCCGCCCGAGCTTCCCCCTCCCTTCAACCCCTTCGCCACTGCTCCGGTGATAAATGCATCCCGCTTGCCTACTGCCTCTAAACCTAATCATCAACCATCTCCATGCAACCGAATCCCACACACCGCTCCGCCGTACTCAACATTCCTCAAGCTGACAGCTGCACGAAGCCGGGAGAGGTCGGCGCTCTGCTGCGCCGCGAAGGCCTGTACTCCTCGCACCTGACGGCGTGGCGAGCAGCGCGAGCGCAAGGCGAGCTCGTAGGAGCACCCCGCAAGCGTGGGCCGAAGCCGAAGGTCGTCGACGAAAACGCCAAGCGCATCGTCGAACTCGAGCGCGAGAACGCCAAGCTGCGAGCGCGAGCCGAGCGCGCCGAGTTCATGGTCGAGATGCAAAAAAAAATGGCGGCGCTGTTCGAACCGCACTCGGCGCGGAGAGCGAGCCGAAGTGACAGCGATCGTTCAACGCGCGGCCGCAACGGTGGGCATCCGCACCGCGTGTCGGGTGCTTGGGGTGCCGCGAGGCAGCTACTCCGCTGGGTCGACGACCCCGTGTTCGGCCCGCCCAAACCCCGCTCGGGAGGCAGAGCCTTGACGCCCGTGGAGCGGGAGCGCGTGCTCGATGTGCTGCACGAGCCGCGCTTCGTCGACCTCGCTATCCCACAGGTTCATGCGGCGTTGCTCGACGAGGGGACGTACCTCTGCTCGGCTCGAACGATGTACCGGATCGCCGATCAAGTCGCGAGAGCCGAGAGAGACGCAACGTCCGCGCCTACCCGGACCTGGTCAAGCCAGAGCTGCTCGCGACGCGCCCCAACGAGCTGTGGAGCTGGGACATCACCAAGCTCCTTGGGCCGCGGAAGTGGACCTACTACTACCTCTACGTCATCCTCGACGTCTTCAGTCGCTACGTCGTTGGCTGGATGGTCGCCCATCGTGAGACCAAGCTGCTCGCGCGCAAGCTCATCGAGGAAACGCTCCGCAAGCAGAACATCCGGCCGGGCCAGCTCACGCTTCATGCCGACCGCGGCTCGTCGATGACCAGCGAGCCCGTCGCGTTCCTCTGCGCCGACCTCGGCGTGACCAAGACCCACTCTCGACCGCACGTCTCCGACGACAACCCGTTCTCCGAAGCCCAGTTCAAAACGCTGAAGTACCGCCCCGAGTTCCCGGCACGCTTCGGCTCGTCGACTGCATGCGAGGAGCCACTGCGTCGACTTCTCTCCTGGACAACGACGAGCACCGCCACAGCGGGCTCGCCATGCTCACCCCCAACGAGGTGCACCATGGACTCGCCGCCGAGCGTGTCGCAGCCCGAGCACGCGTCCTCGAAGCCGCGCACGCCCTCCACCCCGAGCGCTTCCCCAACGGCCCGCCCATCCCCGCCATGCCCCCAACCGAGGTGTGGATCAACCAGCCCGAACTACTCCTACCCAACCCGCAGCTCGGCCGGGCTGCTCACTAAACAATCGACCTCGTGGTCTCAAACTGTTGACACCTTCCGCGTTTGCTTGCCCGCAACGGACTTCTCGTGGTCCCCGGAAACCGGCAGCACCGGGCTCGACACGCTCTACGACGGGTATGGGCAGCCGGCCTCCATCACGAGCGATCCCTCGGTGATCGCCGGCCTGATCTACGGAAGTGTACAAGTCGTCGATCTCGACGGATGACGGCCTCGGCGGATTTGCACGGACGTCGACCGACTTCGAGATGGTCTCGGTCCATCGAGGGCATGCCGCCCGAACTGGAGCACGCCAATCTCGATCCACTATCTCCACTAGGCTTTCCAGCAAGTCAAGACCTCACGCCTCCCGAAGCGGCTTTGCCGAGCCGCTCCACCTTCGAGGAGTACACGCGCAATTTCACGGCGAGCCGACCTCTTTGCTCCTCCGCAGACTCCCCGACCTGGACAGATTTGTCGCGCGATGCGCTGGCGGATTACGTCGCGAACACCAGCTACGGGACCAGCGAGGACCCCAGCTATAACGACACCTGGGACGTCGTGCTCGACGCGGGTGCTGGGCTGAGCCCGGCTCAGATTCCCAACTGGACGCGGGCCACGCCCCCTCTGGGGCCGATGTCCGTCAATATGTTCGGTGGTGGCGTCGACAGCCTGCTCTACCCGATCTCCCCCGCGTCTTTGGCGGGCCGGATGAAGAGGAAACGAGCTGGCTCGTCGTCGCGCACGGCGCAGATTGGAACGAATATGCGAACCCGGACCGGATCACGTTGGGCAACTTCCCCCTGGACCCCGGGGGGTCGGTCCACACTATCCTGCCCGTTGATCACGACGGGAACGGTCTGACCGACTTCTGGATGTGTCGTGGCTCTGGGCCCTTGAACGGGAGCTGGTGCTCGCACTCACGATGGGGAGACCGCCGGGACAGCTGATGTGGAGAGTGACGCTCCGCCGTACCGTGGTCTAGCGGCACCGCACCGGCGATGAGTCTCTACGACACGGGTGTCCGGTGCAGTGCATTCGACGAGACGCTGGTGGTGCCGCTCGACGGCACCAGCGTCAGCTCGCTCCTGGTCTCCCCCGCGTTCGACCCGAGCTCGACCTCGCAGACGCCACTGCCCGACGACCAGCGCAACGAGTACTTCTCCTTGAGTACATCGTCTCGACCCCGGCCGGCAGCCTGCAGCCCACGGCTGCCGCGCGACCGCTTTCAGCGTTGGCACGCCAGAACTGCCGCAACCTGCGATCGCGCCGTTTTCCGGTGTTTGCTGGCCGGCAACGACCGACTGGTCGACATCAACGGCGACGGTTGGTCGACGGCTGCGCTTCGAGCTCGATCCGGCGACGGCCACGCGAACCTCGCCACATTCAGCCGGTCTGAAACGAGCTGGCTCCAGTCCTGCCAGCCGCGCCCGCGCATCAGAACGCTGAGTCGATTCCGCACCCGGCGACGGCAACTTCGTCCCTGATCCGACTTCTTCTTCACACTCACGGCATCCCATGCAGCTACTGCTCCTGCTGGCGGAGACCTGATCGACATCACGGCGACGCTCGCACGACTTCCTGCTGCCGATCGCCCATCCGGCCGACTCCACGCACCTTCACCGTCTCTATCCGCCCCTCGGCGACTCGCGCACGCTTCGCTCGCCGGCTGGCGCCTGGCCCGCTCGCGACGCCCCTGGCGGACCTGCGACTCGCGCGTCCGATTGCGCCTCGCAGCACAGACCTTCTTGGCTCGCGATCGGTGCCTTCCGATCCGCATGCGCGGGCTCCGGTGGGCCGTCGGCTCGACTCGGATGGCCTCGGCGGCACCGGGCAACATGCCGACCTCCACGTCGCTCTCGGTCGGGGACGGCGGCACCGGCGACGAGAGCGGGACGACCCCGACCTCGTCCACCAGCAGCAGCGGGACCACCTCTGGGACCACCTCGGGAGGCCCACAGCCGCAGACCACGCTGCCTTCGCCGACCAGCACCACCACCGGCAGCGCCCAGACGGACGGGTCAGGCTCCGGGTCGGGCTCCGGGAGCTCCACGGGCCTGGGCGGCTCGGGCTCCAGCGGTGGCGACTACGGCAGCGGCTCGACCGGCTACGGCTACCACTACGACTACGACTACGACTACGGCTCGCCCGACGAGGCCGCGCTGGACGGCGTGACCTGGTTCTAATCTATATTATTTTTTTATTAAATAAATTATATAAATATTTTAAATACAAAAATTTGAATAATATAAAAATAATTATATTAATTCAAAATATATACAAAATATTTATATAAATTATTATTATACATAAATATATATTAATAAAAATAAAAATTTATATATCTAAATAAAATATATAATTCTCTGCAGCCTTGGACGCTCCCGCTCCATCGTAATCAACTATTTGTATTTACTTATAATATATTAACAAAAAATTTAATATTTATTAATAATATTAAATAATTATAATATAACTATTATCATTAATCATAAAATAATAAAATTAAATATATCAATTATAAATAAATATATAAAATACAATATATTAATTACAAAAATATTTAAAATTATATTTATAATTATTATAATTATTTATCTCTGCTAGCATCCGACCCCTCAGCACCAGACCACACTCCTCTCACAACTGTACGCAACCACTCCCTGTCCAGCAGCCAAGTCTCACCGCACACCGCGCACAGCTTCTGTCCGTCCTCTCCAGGCTCTACACCTGCTCCACGACTGCGCGATCTCATCCCACCAGTGCGCAGACTACCCTGTCCGTTTCGTCGTTGCTGTAGAAGTGCTACACCTCAGTTCAACCAGCACCTCTGCTCACCTTGCTCAGCCAGTCTACCGCACCGACCCCTGTTCGTTAGACACCCGAATTACCGTCGGCGCCACCGACCCCATCGCACCGCCTGCCACAGATCGAAGAGGTCGTGCAGCTCCGGCCGATACGCGGATTCAGCTGGTCATCGGCGTGCCACCGATCGACACCTGCGGCGTCCTGATCCCCGGCGACTAGTCTAGTCTCCGATCTACGCCGTCGAGCTGGCCACCGGCGCATGTTCACCCCTTCGCGGCGTGGATTTCGGAGCTGGCCGACGCCGTGAGCGTGCGCGATGGCCTGCTGCTCGTACGCAGCCAGCCCCGCGCATCCGAAGCCGGCCCCGCGGCCGTCTACAGACCGTCGTGGGATGCTCCGAGTCGCTTCCCATCGACGCTACAGCTTTACGGTCCTCGATGCGCAGCGCGTCTTCGTGATCACCCCGACGCCCTGCAGGTCGTCCAGATCCCAATGAGCAGCCGAATGTCGACCTCGAGGTCGAGGTGCTCTCCTCGCGCCCCTGGACCGACGCCGGCGAGCCAGCCTCGGTCGCCGGCGTGGCCTGGAACGACCTCGTCCTCGTCGAGCGGACCGACGGCGTTTGGGCCTACCCCATCCAGGACGGCGAGCCCTACCTCTTCTCGCCCGTTTCCGTGCACGCCTACTACGGACGCTCCGCCGTCACCGGCCTTACCGTGAGCCCCGACGACGCCGAGCTGCTGCAGTTGTACCGCGCGCGCCCCGGTGTCGACGTCGAGTTCATCGAGACCGAGATCATCAGCGGCGCCTTCGGCGGCGACGTCAACGAGCCGATGCTCACGCACACCTGGACGCCGGACACCGGCAGGATCGTCTACGCGGTGCGAGACGGAGACGCTCTCAGCGTGCGGCAGCACCGGTTCGAGGATTGAGCGCGCACCGGCACTGCGCCCCTGCGTGGCTGCGGCGTTCTGTGACTGAACCGGACCGAATCGTCGAGGCACAGCCTCTGCCTGCGGCGTTCTGTGCAAGTGCTCGCCGTGGCCCGCGTAGACATGAGCGCCGCCGAGCGTTCCATTCTCGCAGCGGCGGCGGTTGGGAGCTACTTCGCGACTTCGCGGAGCTCGGCGTGCGAAGTCCCAGGGCAGCAAGGCTTCGTTGCGCTCGACGGCGTAGTGCGTGGCGGCGGTCAGATACGCCGTTGGGTCGGCGCCCTGCATCGCGAAGGTCTCGAGCAGCGAGTAGAACAGCTCCGCCACCTCGGTCCACGCCTTGAGCGCGAGCCGTACTGGTTCTTCTGCCCGAGCACGATGCCCCGGAGCGCTCGCCCGGGCAATGCGGTCCCGGACGTCCGGGCGCGACGGCGGACCCGAGTACCTCAGCACGTAGTCGATGGCCTTGCGACGGCCCGACTTCGGCAGTCCGCGTTGTTCGAGCGCCCACGCCCGGAGCTTCTCGAGAATCGGAGGCGCTCTCTCCTGCCGCGCGGCCAGTCTTGCTTCGGCAGCCTGAAGCTTCGCGTCGCCTTCGAGTTCGCTGGGGTCCGCCGTATCGCGATCGATCGCGAACAGTTCGCCGATCAACGTCAACGCCTCGGTGCATTGTCCGCACCGTCCAACGTTGGCTAGCACGGGCGGACGGTGGCGAAGATGGGCGTCGAGCCCGAAGACTGCGCCGGCGAACCAGCTCGCGAAGCCGAGCGGCAGCGGGTCATCGAGCTGGTGACTTCTGCCGAATTCCGCGACCTGCCCCTTCCCAGCTCGTTCCGCGGCTTGCGGACATGGGCATCTACATTGCGTCGGAGTCGACCATTCACCGCCTGCTCAGACAGCACTCGCTCAATGCTCATCGCGGACGAAATCGACCTGCGAAGAACAACAAGCCTCGGGAACACTGCGCGACCGCACCCAACCAGGTGTGGTGCTGGACCGTCCGCAGTCTCGGCGCGCATCGGTTCTCGCGCGAACTCATCGGAGCGATTCGCGTCCTCCAGGGCTGACTCGACCTCCATCGCCGGTCTTCGGCAACGCTCATCGGCTCGACGCCGAAGCGAAACCGCGTCCGCAGACCGGCCAAGACGAGACTTCGGCCAACAATAGCTCCCTCTCCCTCGGCAACACCGCAACGCGTGGTGCCACCGACGTGACGTACACCGCGCCGCCCAAGCCAGAGGGGTCGCTGCAGTCGGACCCGAGGACGACTTGGGTCTCGCTTCTTTCAGGGCTAGCGAGGCGCAAACTCGTCTACCCTCTGCGCCATGCGGACTCCGCTCGCGCTCCTCCTCCTGGCCGCCGTGGGAACCGGCTGTTCCTCGAAACCGGCGCCCGCGACCAACCCACCCTCGGACGCCGACACGGCCGGGCCGGCGCCGAGCGAGGCTCCCGCGGCCGACCCCGCCCCGATCGCATCGACCGACCCGCACCCCTTCGGCGTGCGGGACCTGCTGGGCATGGATCGGATCAGTGACCACCAGGTGTCGCCCGACGGGGCCACGGTGGTCTTCGTGCGCCGCGTGACCGACCTCGAGGAGGATCGCGGCCGCACGGATCTGTGGTCGATTCCAACCGCCGGCGGGTCCCCCACCCGCCTGACGACCGACCCCGCCGGCGACTTCAATCCTCGCTTTTCGGTCGACGGCAAGACCCTGTACTTCCTGTCGACCCGCAGCGGTTCGGCGCAGGTCTGGTCGATGCCGGCCGCGGGCGGCGAGCCCACGCAGCGCACGGATCACCCCCTGCCCCTGAGCGCATTGACCGTCTCCCCCGACGGCGCGCACCTGGCGTTCTCCACCGACGTCTTCGTCGATTGCCCCGACCTCGCCTGCACCGCGAAGCGACTCGAGGAACGGGCCGAGGGTCCGCGGACCGGGCGCCTGTATGACCGGCTCTTCGTGCGCCACTGGGACACCTACAAGGACGGTCGGCGCGCCCACTTGTTCGTCGAGCCGACCGAGGGCGGCACGCCGGTGGACGTCACCGCGGGCGTCGACGGCGACGTTCCGACCAAGCCCTTCGGGGGTGCCGAGGACTTCGCCTTCTCGCCCGATGGAGCGCAGATCGTCTACACGGTGCGTCTGGCCGGGAAGACCGAGCCGTGGTCGACCAACTTCGATCTCTACGCGGTGCCGAGCACCGGGGGCACGCCGCGCCTGCTCACCGCGGACAACCCGGCCTGGGACGCACACCCGGTGTTCTCCCCGGACGGACGCACCCTGGCCTTCGCCTCCATGAAGCGCCCCGGCTACGAAGCGGACAAGTTCACCATCCGGACCATGGCGTGGCCCGAGGGGACCCCAACCTCGCTCACCGAGCACTGGGATCGCTCGGCGAGCTCGATGAGCTTCGACGCCGATGGCGCGTCGCTGCTCGTCGTGGCGCAGAACTTCGGGCAGCGCTCCTTGTTCAGAGTCCCCCTCGAGCCCAAGGCCGAGATCCGCGAGCTGGTCCACGACGGGAGTCTCGATGGCCCCGTGCCGCTGGGGGACAGCATCCTGCTCGCCAAGCACGACCTCCAGCACCCGACCGAGCTGTACACGGTGCCGACCGGCGGCGGGCCACTGACGGCCTTGACCCACATCAACGACGACAAGGTCGCAGCGGCTCGTATGGGGGACCCCGAGCAGTTCTCGTTCCGCGGTGCGGATGGCGACACCGTGTACGGCTACGTGGTCAAGCCGGTCGATTTCGACCCCGACAAGACCTATCCGATCGCCTTCCTCATTCACGGAGGCCCCCAGGGCTCCTTCGGCAACATGTTCCACTACCGCTGGAACGCCCAGACCTACGCGGGCGCCGGATACGGAGTCGTCATGATCGACTTTCACGGCTCGACCGGCTACGGCCAGGCGTTCACCGACGCGATCGGGGACGACTGGGGCGGCAAGCCACTGACCGACCTGCAAAAGGGCCTCGCGTCCGCCACGAAGGCCTACCCCTGGCTGCAGGCCGACAACGCCTGCGCCCTGGGGGCCAGCTACGGCGGCTTCATGATCAACTGGATCGCCAGCCAGTGGCCCGACCGGTTCCGCTGCCTGGTCAACCACGACGGCGTGTTCGACGCTCGCATCATGTACTACGCCACCGAGGAGCTGTGGTTTCCGGAGTGGGAGCACGGCGGCCCCTACTACGAGCGGGCCAAGGCCCACGAGAAGCACAACCCAGCGCTGCACGTCGACAAGTGGAAGACCCCGATGCTGGTGATCCAAGGTGCGCTGGACTACCGGGTGCCCGAGGACCAGGGCCTGGGCACCTTCACCGCCTTGCAGCGGCAAGGCGTCGAGTCGCAGCTGCTGTTCTTCCCCGACGAGAATCACTGGGTGCTCAAGCCCAACAACAGCCTGCAGTGGCACGAGGTCGTCTTCGACTGGATGGAAGCGCACACGAAGAAATGACGCGCGGACGGCACGAGCGAAACATCGAGCCGCCCGTCACCGTAGCTTCCGTGCAGGCATGACCCCGCCCCGCCCCTCCCCGGCCCTCGAGGCCATTCGCAGCGACCTCGGCGCGCAGCAGCGCGCCCGTCGGGCCCACTTTCGGCCCGCGCTGCTGCTTTCGCTCGTTGTGGTGCTCGCGCCGCTGGTGATCATGGGCGTGCGGCCCGACCTGTGGCAGCTGCCGCCGGCCCAGCTCGGCGTGCAGGTGCTGCTGTGGGTGCTCTGCCTGGTCGTGTTTCCCGCGATCGGGGTGGGCCTGCTCTTCTTGGGCCGCACCACCCGGGTCGTCCTCGCGATGGCAGCCGTCGCCCTGACGGTCGTGGCCTCGACCGGATGGCCGCTGTCGGGGCTCTCCCACGACCACGCCCGGGAAGGCGCCTTTGTGGGCTGCTTCTCCGTGACGGTCGCGATCGGCGTCGTGATGCTCGGGATCGGCGTGGTCAGCGGCGCCTTCGTGCAGCGCAAGCGGGTGTCGGCGGTGTTCTGGCTCGCCTCTGGGCTGGCTCTGGTCGCGCTCAACGTGGTGACGTGGCACTGCCCCCACTCGGGCATGCTCCACGTGCTGCCCTCCCACGTCGGGGGCGCCGCCGCGCTGCTGGGCCTCGCCGCGGTGATCGGCGTGCTCGTCCGGCGCCGCGAGGCCCAAGTGAGCCCCCCGAACTGATGCTCCGCGTAGCGAAGATCGTGCCGCAGACCACGGCCGAGGGTCCGTTCGAGCGCTGCGCCCTGTGGGTCTCCGGCTGCGACCTGGCCTGCCCGGGCTGCTGCAACGCCGAGCTCTTCGACCCGGCCTCGGGACGCGCGATGTCGGAGGCGTCCGTGGGCGACGTGCTCGACCACGCCGCGGCGTCGGGCCTCGAGGGCATCACCGTGCTCGGCGGCGAGCCGCTGCAGCAGATGGGTGGCGTGTCCTGGCTGCTCAGGGAGGCGCAGCGGCGAGGCTTGGGCACGATCGTCTTCACCGGCTACACGCTCGCCCAGGCGCAGACGCGGCCGGGCTTCTCGCCGGTGTGGCAGCACGTCGACACGCTGATCGATGGCCGCTTCGATCTCCAGCATCGCGAGCCCGCGCGACGCTTCATCGGCTCGAGCAATCAACGCCTGCACCACCGCACGGATCGCTATGCGGACCCGTCGCTGTGGGCGGGAGGGGCACGGCTCGAGGTCCGCATCGGACCCGGCGGCCAGGTCGAGGGGCACGGCCTGCCCGGTCCACTCGCCCGCCTGCGTCGCGCCATGAAGTGACCGCGCCGCCGCCTTGTCCCCAAACCCGGCGCGCCCTGTTACGGTCGGCGCGCCCATGGCATCCAAGCGACAATACTGGCTGATGAAGTCGGAGCCCGACGCCTACTCGATCGACGATCTGCAGCGCGATGGCACCGAGCATTGGGACGGCATTCGCAACTATCAGGCTCGCAACAACATGCGGTCGATGAACGTCGGCGACCTGGTGCTCTTCTACCACTCCAACGCCAAGCCTCCGGGCGTGGTGGGGGTGGCCAAGGTGTGCAAGCTGGCGTATCCCGACCACACGGCCTGGGATGAGACCAGCAACTACTTCGACCCGAAGTCCCCCCAGGACGCCCCCCGCTGGGAGATGGTCGACGTGGAGTTCGTGGAGAAGACCCCGACCCTCGTCTCCTTGGAGGAGCTCAAGAACGACCCCGCGCTGCAGGACATGGTCGTCACCCAGCGCTCCCGACTTTCGGTGCAGCCGGTCGGCAAGGAGCACTTCCAGCACGTCCTGAAGCTGGCGGGCGCGAAGACCAAGGTCCGCTAGCGGGGAAGCTCAGCCCGGGCGGGCCGGGACGTCCAGCTCGGCCAGCAGGGCGGCCCGCAGCGCGTCGGGGGCGAAGCTGTGCTCTACGCCGGCGCGAGCGATTGCGACGAGCGTCGCGTCATCCCAGCCGAAGGCGTCGGCACAGCGCACGTACTCCGACAGCAGGTCGGTGCCGAACATCGGTGGGTCGTCGCTGCCCAGGGTCACGGACACGCCGGCCTCCAGCAGTCGCGGCAGCGGATGCGCTTCGAGGGAGGCGCACACCCCCAGCGCGACGTTGCTGGTGGGGCAGACCTCCAGCGCGATGCCGTGTTCGCGCAGATGATGCAGCAGCTGCGGATCCTCGAGACAGCGAACGCCATGGCCGATGCGAGCGGCGCCGAGGCGGCGAACGGCGGTCCAGATCGACTGCGCGCCCGCGTTCTCGCCGGCGTGCGGAAGGCTGGCGTAGCCGAGCGCGCGCGCGCGGTCGAAGGCGGCGCCGATCTGCTCCATCGGGTAGTGGTCGGCTTCGGGGCCCCCAACGCCAATGCCGACCACGCTGCCCTCGTCGCGGGCGTCCATCCCGAGCGCGAAGTCCACGGTCGCCTCGGCTTGATCGGGCATCGACCGAACGACGTCGAACACCCACCGCATCGCGACGCCGTGCCGCGACGCAGCCTCTGCGCGGCCCCAGGCCAGCCCGCCCCACAGGACCTCCGCGGTGATGCCTCGGGCACGATGGGTGAGCGGGGTGAACGTAACCTCGGCGTAGCGCACCCCCATCTGGGCGTGGCGTCGGGCCAGGTCCACCACGACGTCCGCAACGTCCTGCGGCGTCACCAAGCATCGGGACACGGCGATGTACAAGCGCAAGAAGTCGTGGAACGAGTCGAACCGGTACGCCTCCCGCAGGCCGTCCGGACCCCGCGCATCACCGGGCAATCGCAAGCCTCGTCGCCGCGCCAGCACCAGCGCCAGCTCCGGCGTGACCGACCCCTCCAAGTGCACGTGCAGCTCGACCTTGGGCAGGGCCCTGCAGAACGCGATGCGGCTCACGCGACGCAGCGTAGCGCGTGGTACGGTCCGCCGGTGACCGAGGACGATGGCGCCGCGGACGGCCGGCCAATCCCGCTGTGGGCTGCCCTCGTGCCCGTGCTGGCCCTCGTCGGCTTCCTGAGCCTCTTCATCCTGGTCCTGCCGGGGCACTACCGGGGGTTCGAGGGCACCGGACACCTGCCGCTGATCATGGCGGCGGTCACCGGTGGCCTGGTCGCACGCGTCTACGGCTGGCGATGGGCCGCCCTGCAGGAGGGGGTGCACGCCGCGATCAACATGGCGATGGGCGCAATGTTGATCCTGCTGGTCATCGGCATGTTGATGGGGACCTGGCTGGTCTCCGGGGTCGTGCCCGCCCTCATCGACTGGGGCCTGGGCCTGCTGTCCCCGTCCTTCTTCCTCCCGACCGCGTGCGCCGTCTGCTCGGTGGTGAGCCTCGTCAGCGGAAGTTCCTGGTCCACCGCTGGCACGGTCGGCATCGCGATGATCGGCATCGGAGGCGCGCTGGGCATCGATCCTGCGATGACCGCCGGCGCGGTGATCAGCGGCGCGTACTTCGGCGACAAGCTCTCGCCGATGTCGGACACCACCAACCTCGCCCCCGCGATGGCCGGGGCGGAGCTGTTCGAACACATCCGCCACCAGCTGCTGACCACCGGTCCGGCGTGGGTCGTCGCCATGGTGGTCTACACCGCGCTGAGCCTGGGCAACGACGCCAGCGTGGACGCAGCGGGGGTCGACGCGATCCAATCCACCATCCGAGCCCACTACGCCCCGGGGCTGCAGCACCTCATCCCCCCGGCGGTGGTGCTCGTCTTCGTCGTGCGGCGACAGCCGGCCCTGCCCACGCTGCTGCTGGGCGCTGGCCTCGGCGGCGTGCTCGCCATCGTCGGTGGTCACGGCGCCGACGCGGTGATCGGCTCGGCCCTCTCGGGGCACGTCGCCTCCACCGGCAACGCAGCGGTCGACGAGTTGCTCAGCCGCGGCGGCATGCTGGAGATGGCCAGCACCGTCATCTTGATCCTGTGCGCGATGAGCTTCGGCGGCGTCATGGAGCGGACGGGCATGCTGCGAACCCTCGCGGGCACCCTGCTGCGCTTGGCCAAGAGCGTGGGGTCCTTGATCGCCGTCACGGTCCTGACCGCCGCAGGCATCAACGTCGTCGCCGGCGACCAGTACATCTCCATCGTGGTCCCCGGGCGCATGTTCGGACCCGCGTTTGCCGAGCAGGGCCTGCACCCCAAGAACCTGTCCCGCGCGATCGAGGACGGAGGCACCATCACCTCGGCGCTGATCCCGTGGAACACCTGCGGGGCGTTCATGGCGGCGACGCTCGCGGTCCCGACCGGGGCCTACCTGCCCTACGCGGTGCTCAACTACGTCAACCCGCTGCTCTCGATCGCCTTTGGCTTCCTGGGCATCGCGATCGCACGCACGCCTGTGGCACGCTGAGGGCGTGCGACGACGCCGACTGCTCCCCGGGCTCGCGCTGCTCGCCGCGTGCACGCAGTCCCCGGCGGGCGTGGGCTTCGGCGAGGGCAACGAGGGCTCGACCGGAGGCCCAGGGTCGAGCGGCACCTCGGGCCCCGGCGGAACCTCATCGAGTGGGGCCCGCTCCACCGAGGCCACCGGCGGCGCCGCCAGCACCGAGGGCTCCGGTGGCCAGGGGCCGCGGGCGCTGTGCGAGGCCATCGACGTCTCGCTCGTCCTGGACCGGCAGGCCCCGATCTACGCCATCGAGGCGCGGCGCGCCGTTGCAAACTTCCTCGACGATCTGACCGAGCAGACCGGTGCCCGCGTTCGGGTGTTCCCCAACACCGGTGCCCCCACCCCGCCGCAGTGGGACTGCACCCTCGACGCCGAGGGTCCCGCCGACGGGCTCACCTTCGTGTGGGGCGAAGACGGCAAGGCCCGAAGCGGCGCCCGCCCCAAGCTCGACTGCGTCTACGACGGCGTCCGCAACTCGCCGCACGACACCGACGCAGATGGGGACCTGATGTTCACCGGGTTGATGTTCCCCTTCCTCGAGCACGCGGACTGGCCCACGCCCGAGCGCACCGTGTCGCTCAGCATGATGTTGGCCAACAGCGACGACGACGAGAACAACATGTATGCCCGGCCGGGGCTGGCGAGCGAGGCGTTCGTACGACTCGCAGCCGGCGGGGACCGCGACCGCGCGCTGAGCTTCACGATGGGTCAGGACGCCGATGAACTGCACGCGTTCTCGCTCGCTCTGCACCCGCTGGCCCTGCACGCGCAGTGGGAGGAGGACGATCTGGACGCGTCCCTCCAGGCGTTCTTGCCCGCGGTCGTGCACGCCTGCGAGAGCGCAGAGCAGCCCGAGGTGCCCGAGCCCCCCGGCGGCTGCGAGCACATCGACATCCTGTTCGTCGTCGACGGGTCGCTGTCGATGTCCGAAGAGCAGGCGGCCTTGCGAGGGGTCGATGGACCCCCGGTCTTCGCCGACTTCACCGACGCGCTCGCGCTGAACCTGGACACGCTCGAGGACATCCGCATCGGCGTGGTGTCGGCCGAGCCGGGCGATGTCGTGCTGCACACGCACCGCGACCAACCCGCGCTCGCGCCGGCGCCCGAGACCGACTGCGGGCTGGCCCAGCCGTGGATCGTGGCGCCCGGCGACGACCTCGAGGCGCAGTTCGCCTGCGTGGCCGCGACGACCGCGACGAGCACGCTGGAGACCACCTCGCGCAACGCGGCCGAGGCGCTGACCGCCCCAGCGAACGCCGACTTCCTGCGGGAGGACTCGGTCGTGCTCGTCGTGATGCTGACCGACGAAGACACGCTCGGCCTGGGCGCGACCCGGGTCCTCGAACACGAGCTGCTGCTCTCGGCGGTCGGAGGCGACAGATCTCGCCTCGTCGTGCTCGCGATCGCCGGCGACCCCGGCGTGTTCGAAGCACCCAAGACGACCTGCGCCGGACCCTACGGCACCGCGTCCCCGGGCCGGCGGCTGAGCTCGGTCGTGCGGACCTTCGGCGAGCGCGGGATCACCTCCGACATCTGTGCTGGCGACCTCGCGCAGACCTTCGATGAGGCGCTCGAGGGCCTCGTCGCGGCCTGCGTCAGCTTCGTCCCCGAGGGCTGAGCGCCCCCTCCTCCTTTGCGTCTGGGAATCGAAGTCGGGCGCGTCCACGCCCTCGGAGGGGGTGAAACGCGCCCGCGCTGCGGCCGCAGCCGCCGCCTCAAGCTGAGCTAGACGGGGTCGATACCAATGCAGGGGTCAACTTCGCTGGGCGTGCAGCCCTCGCAGTCCCACTGGAAGTTGTCGATGAGCACGGACGTGTCCAAGATGGTGTCGCCCATGTCGAAGACCGCGAAGGTCAGCTGCAGCAGCTCGCCGGGGACCGTCGTGCCCTGGGCCTGGAACCACCCGGTCCCGCCACCGCTGGTGTCGAAGGCGCTCGTGTTCCCGAACTGCGTACCGTCGAGCACCGGATCGAGTGCGTCGTACTCCGGGTAGTCGTCGGCATACGCCAGCGCGGTGACCGTGCAGGGTTCATCGTTCACGAAGCAGAGGTTGCCCGTGTAACTCTCCGAGTTCGACCACGCGACGAACATGTCGTTGAACGTCGTGTCGACATAGGTCGGGAACTCCTCGGAGAAGTAGGCGAAGTCGAACGAGAAGCCGTAGGTTCCGCTGGGCACCGGCGTCTCGAACTGGAACCAGAGCAGGTCGTTCCCGTCGCTCCCGCCGAGGTTCCACTGCTCGATCAGGCTGTCCGAGCAGTCGTTGACGCCGTCACAGTTGACGAAGGGAGTGCCGCCCGCTCCACCCGCGCTGCCCTGCTGAGGGCTCATCGGCGCCGGGAGCTGCGAGTTGTCCGGGTTGGTCGTCCCGTCGGTGCTGTTGGTGTTTTCGATCAGCACGCCGTTGGCGTCCGGCGCAGGGATCTGCCCGGTCGAGACGATGAGCATCGAGGACCCTTCGCGCGGGCGCCACGTCGGAAGGCCGTCGATGGGATCGATGTGCGACCCATACTGCGTGATGATCCGCCACGCGGTCGCGTCGTTCGACGCGAAGATCGGGTTGAAGATCGGGATCGAGTTGTTCGGCCCGCCCTCGCATCCCAGCCCGATCGCGTTGAACGCGTTCGTGGTGCCGTCATCGCAAGGGATGAGATTGCCGGGCGCTTCGCAGATGTCGACCTTGTTGCCGCTGTCGTCGCTGTCGCCGGTGTCGCCAGTGGAGGACGATCCAGACTCGTCGCCGCCGCTGGAGGAGCTTGTGACGCCCTCGGTCTCCCCGGCCGTCGACGAGTCGCTGCCGTCATCCGTGTCGGGTCCAGTGGAGGTACCGGAGTCCCCCGCGGTTTCGGACGTCGACGTCGAGCTCCCGCTGTTGCTCTCGCTACCCGCGGTCGGGTTCGTGCCGGTCGTCGGGCCCGAGGTTTCGCCGCCATCCGAGGACGAGCCTCCGCTGTTGCCGGCGCTGCCGCCGGACGAGCCGTCGTCGCAGCCAACGAAGAGAAGTGAAGCGAACGAAATCGTGGCCAACCGGCCGAGTCGGTAAGTGTTCATTGTTGCGTACCCTTTTGATCGTTGTGATCGGTCGGAATCGAGTCCGGTCGTCGGCAAGCCGCGCATCGGCGAGTGCTGTCCCCGCCCGTGTCCATCGTCCGTCGGCATCTTGGAACACCGAGGTGCCCGCCACGTCCCCCCGCGGTCGTCTTGCATGGTACGCCGCGCCGATCGCGGATGACAACGAAAGATCGAACAGCAAATCTCACGACCTCGGCGCCAGGGGTCGCGATCGAGCGCATTCGAGGCAGAGCGCCGCGCGAAGCCATCTTTCCCCCATCGGGCGTCCGGCCGGCTGATCGCGCGGCGAGACCGCCATGACCGGGGGGGCGGCCCGTTCCGCGGTCCACGCTGCGCGCAGGGCTCTATCTCACGCCTGGCCCCGTTCATCCGCGGCGGCGGTTCGCGTATCGTTCGAGGACTGCGCAGCCATTGGCGTTCGACCCGTGGACCTGGCGCAGGGGACCCAGACCGTCTTCGGATTTCCCATGCCCTACGACATGAAAATGACCCTCACGGACCGCTCCGTGCGTCTGTGCTTGCTCTGCGCGCTGGCCCTGGCCACCGCCTGTGGCGACGACGCCGTCGCGACGACCGACGCCGGCTCCACGTCCGACGACGGCTCGACCACGGCCACGACGAACCCGAGCACCGCCGGGACGTCGAGCACCACCGGGTCTGCGGACAACACGACCGAGGCGGCCGACTCATCGACCACCGGAGATCTCACCTCGACGACGGGTCCCGGAGCCGAGAGCAGCACGACGGACGCGGGAACGAGCAGCTCCACAGGTGACGCGTCCTCGTCCTCGTCCTCATCGTCGACCACCGGCACGATGGAGATGATGGAGTGCCCCTACGGACAGCTGATGGCGCCCGACGTCTTGAGCACCAGCACGGCCGGACAAGACAGCGAGTTCACGAACTCCTGCGGCGGTGGCGGAGCCCCCGACGTGTCGTACACGCTGATCGCGCCCGCCGACGGGACGTACTACTTCACGGCGACCAGCCCCAACGGCGTGGTCGACCCGCTCGTCGCCGTCTACGACGGAACCTGCGGCGGTCCCGAGCTCGCGTGCAACGAGGACATCGACGGCGGGACGACCGCAGCCGAGGTCAGCGTCGCCCTGACCGAGGGCCAGGACGTGACCGTCGTCCTCGATGGCTTCTCCCTCGCCGGCGGCACCATCGACCTGGAGGTCACCTTCTTCGCCGGCGCGTGCCCCGATGGAGATCTCGGCAACACCGTCCCCGCCGTGGCAACCGGTACGACCGTGGGTGCGGACAACACCGTGTTCTCCAGCTGCGGCGGCAACACGGCCAACGACGACCAGCTCACCTTCACCGCGCCGCAGGACGGCGTCTACACCTTCGACACCGCCGGCTCCGACTTCGACACACTTTTGTACGTGCTCGATGGGTGCGGCGGAGATGAACTCGGCTGCAGTGACGACGTGCTGGCCACGGAGACCTCGCACCTCAACTTGTTGATGACCGCAGACCAAGAGGTCAACGTCGTCGTCGACGGTGCCAACCTCGAAGAGGGCAACTACACGGTCACCGTCGAGCGCGACGAATGCCCGGACTTCGTCCTGGACAACACGTTGCCCGTGTCCTTCTCGGGCTCCACCGCAGGCGAGCTCGACGCCAGCACCGGCAGCTGCGGCGGCGCCGGAGCCCCAGGCACCTCCTTCTCCTTCACCGCTCCGGAGGCCGGCGTCTACACGATCGACACCCTCGGGTCCGCGTTCGACACGGTGCTCTACACGATCGATTCGTGCGGTGGTCCGGACCTCGCGTGCAACAACGACGCGGGGGTCGATGCGACATCTCGGCTCAACGTGACGCTCGCGGAAAACGACGAGATCTTCTTCGTCGTCGATGGAGCCAACGGGCAGTCCGGCGATTTCGACGTCAACATCGCCTTCGATGAGTGCCCCGACTTCGACCTCGGTCAAGATCTGCCGATCACGGTGGTGGGCAACACGCTCTTCGAGACCAACGCCAGCTCGGGCAGCTGCGGCCCGGGCGCGTCCAACGACGTTGCCTACACCTTCACGGCTCCGGTGGCCGGCACCTACATCTTCGACACCAACGGCTCGGACTTCGACACCGTCCTGTACTACTTCGCCGGCGCAGCCTGCGCCGGCACCCAGATCGAGTGCGATGACGACGATGGCGACGGCTTGGACTCGCTGCTGTTCGTGCCGCTCGAAGCCGACGAACAGATCACGATGATCGTCGACGGCCGCTTCGGTGGCGGCGGCGACTACGTCTTGAACGTGACCCTGCCCCAGTGCGGCAACGACTTCATCGAGCTCGGTGAGGAGTGCGAAGACGGCCTCATCCAAGAGACGTGCTTCTCGCAGGGCCTGGGCGGCGGCACGCTCAGCTGCGATGCGACGTGTCAGTTCGATACCAGTGCCTGCGGCGATGACTGCGGCAACGGCGAGCTCGATGCAGGGGAAGAGTGCGACCTCGGGGAACTCGGTGGCGCGACGTGTATGGGAGACGGCTTCGCCGGGGGTCCGATGGGCTGCGGTTCGGACTGCAACTACGACACCGCGGAGTGCTCCGACGACCTCGTGGTGGTGTGCTCGAGCCCGGCGGCGGCGATCGACAGCGCCTTCCCGACCACGACGGACACCATCACCATCCCCGACGTCGGCACGATCGCCGACGTGGACGTGTTCTTGGACATCACCCACACCTTCGACGGCGACCTCGAGATGACCCTGATCGCCGACGACCTCGCCCTTCAGAACAACCTGAGCTTCGATGACTGCGGCGGCAACGACGACGTGTTCGCCACGTACAACGACGAGGGAGACTTCCTCGCCGCGGCCGCATGCATTGCCCCGGTGGGTATCGAGGGCAACCTCATCCCCGAGCAACCGCTGAGCGTCTACGACGGGAGCGCTTCGAACGGCGAGTGGACCCTGTCCATCACCGACGACGCAGGCGGAGACACGGGCACGCTCAACGAGTGGTGCTTGTTCATCACCCTCGAGTAGGGTCTCGGATCGCCGATACGAAGAAGGCGGCGCCCTCGGGCGTCGCCTTCTCTCGGTTGGTTCGTTGGCTCGTTGGTCGAGCACGTTGGTTCGAGCAGGTGCGCGCCTAGAACGGAATGCCCAGCGCCGCGCACTGGAACGCCATGTAGGGCGCCGCGCGTTCGAACGACTCCGCGACCAGCTCGACCAGACCCTCGCCGAGCACCTGCTCGTCGTCGAAGTTCGCAACGGCGATGTGGTCCTTGCGCTTGAGGTCCTCGATATGGGGATGCTCGGCGTCGAACCCCTTGGGCACCCGCTTGAGGCTCTCGCCGCCGAAGTCGAAGCGTTCGGCGAAGGCAGCGTCCTGGCTCGCGGCCACCCACGCCTCGGGGTGTTCGACGATGCGTTCCCGAATCGCCGCGAGCGCAGAAGACTCCGGCCGCCACATCCCCACGCCGATGAAGTGGGAGGCGGGCGAGATGTGCAGGTAGAAGCCGGGCGCGTGCGCATCCTTGCCGATCTCGTGCCGGAAGTGGATGCCCACGTTGGTCTTGTACGGGGTCTTGTCCTTGGCAAACCGCACGTCCCGATAGACCCGCATGAGTGAACCTCCCACCTTCTTGTCGCTTGCAATGAAGTGTTTGGAGATCCCCTCGAGTCGCTCGCCCATGGCCCGGATGAAGGCCCGAGCTGGCTCGCGAACGACAGCCTCGTACCGAGCCTTGTTCTCGTCGAACCAGGCCTTGTCGTTGTTCATGCCCAGCTCCGTCAGGAACTCGATCAGCTGAGGCCCGAACGCGCCGAAGGCGGTGTTGGCCGGTGCCGCGGAGGCTGCCTTGCCGCTCCGCGCGGGCTTCTTCTTCGCCGCGGCCGGCTTCTTCTTCGACGCGGCCGGCTTCTTCGCCGCGGCCGGCTTCTTCGCCGCGGCCGGCTTCTTCGACGCGGCCGGCTTCTTCTTCGACGCGGCCGGCTTCTTCGACGCGGCCGGCTTCTTCTTCGCCGCAGCCGGTTTCTTCGCTGCGCTCTTCTTCGTCGCGGCCGCCGGCTTCTTCGCCGCGGGCTCTGTCTTCGCCGCGGCCGGTTTCTTCGCCGCAGAAGGTTTCTTCGCCGCAGCCGGTTTCTTCGCTGCGGTCTTCTTCTTTGCGGCCGCCGGTTTCTTCGCCGCAGCCGGTTTCTTCGCCGCGGGCTCTTTCTTCGCCGCAGCCGGAGTCTTCGCTGCGGTCTTCTTCTTTGCCGCAGCCGGTTTCTTCGCCGCAGCCGGCTTCTTCGCCGCAGCCGGTTTCTTCGCCGCAGCCGGCTTCTTCGCCGCAGCCGGCTTCTTCGCCGCAGCCGGCTTCTTCGCCGCAGCCGGCTTCTTCGCCGCAGCCGGCTTCTTCTTTGCCACCGCCGGTTTCTTCGCCGCGGTCTTCTTCTTCGCCGCAGCAGCCGGCTTCTTCTTCATCGACGTCTTCTTCGCCGCGGTCTTCTTCTTGCGTGCAGGAGCCATACGAAGCGCGCGCGAGCCTAACGCGAAACCCGCCGACGGCGACAGTCCTTCCGAACCGTCACCGCCCGCGGGCGCGGCAGATCTCCTTCTTCGTTCAGCCCGGCGGCGGGCACCCGAACGTGGCGTCGAGCTCACCACTCTCGGCCAGAGCGTCACACGCCGCGTTGCACAGCTGAATCGCGTCGTAGGGGCCCTTTGGGTTCACGTAGACCCAGCCGTCCTCGCTCTCGCAGTCCCCGACCCTCTCGAAGGCCATGCCGCCAATCTCGACCTCGACGAAGTCGGGATCGGTCGGCTCCTCGCTCAATGGAATCGTGCAGGAGACGACCTGCCCCGCGATCTCGGCCAGGGCATCCTGGAGCTCGAGCTCGTTGGTGGCGTTGAAGAACTTCTCCGAGCCGTCGCGCGCACGGCCACCGGCTTCGGCGACGGCGTTCAGCTCCGTGAACGTGTTCACCGCCACCTGGCCAGGCTCACTGACCTCCTCGTCGAGGATGTCGATCCCGATGACGAAGGTCGGAATGGCGTCCGTCGCAAACGCGTCGCCGACGACCAGCGGCAGGTTCAGGTCATAGTCGACCATCAGGCCGCAGCTGATCCCAGGGCACATCGAAGTGTCTGCCTCCGCGCCGCAGTTCGCCGCCCCGTCCGTGATGAGAATGATGAACCGGTCGATGCTCTCGTCGAGGGTCTTGAGGTGGTCGAGCGCGGTCTGCACGCCCGCTGTTGCAGGCGTCGCCCCAACGATCGTGGAGGTCGTCGCGTTGGCCGGAGGAATCCCATCGAGGACCTCCGCAGCGTTGAGCCCGGCGACAGGCACCTCTGGGGTGGTGTTGACGAAGCAGGCGCCCGCATCGAGCTCCGCGATCGCGCTCGTCGACGGGAAGAGCACCGCGCCGAAGTTGATCTCCGCTTCGAACGTCCCTACGACGAAGGACACGACGTCGTGCAGGCTGCGCCACCGCGTCTCCTCGGCCGTCTTGGGGTCGCTGTCGGCGTCCCAGGAGTTCTGAACCATGCTGCCGGACTTATCCAGCACCAGGACCACGTTGGGTGGGACGGCCTCGAGGACGAACTCCTGCTCCCCGCAGTTGAGCTCGCCAGAGCTGCTGGACCCGGCGTCGGTGCCGGTCTGTGTGGTGTCTGGATCGGTGCTGTCGGCGCCGGAGCTACCGTCGGTTCCGGTGCCGAACGAGTCGATTCCCCCCCCGGATGTGCCCCCGGAGTCGCCCCCGGAGTCGGCCGAGGGGCATCCCCCCACCAGACACAGCGCAGCCGAAGTCACGGTTCGTTGGATCAGATGAAACATGGTCGTTTTCAAGGTCTTCCCCCCACAGGCGTTGCCGCTGTTCAACGTGAGACACCGGCTCGGTAGCGCGCTTCCGAGAAAGTTTCACACGTAAGCGATCATACCGTTGTTTATATGATTGTTCCAGCGTCGACACGCATCCGACCTGGGCCAGCTCGCTGGCACGCATGCCGGAGCTGGACCCGCGACAGACGTCCAGTGACGGCTAGAAGTGGAGGGTCCAGCCCAGGGTCGCCCCGCGCCGGCTGGGGGCCAAGCTCAGCCGCGAGCGCTGGTGCAGACTCTGAAAGCGCCTCGCCTTCCACTTCGCGTGCGCCTGTCGGCGCTGCAGTCCCAGGCCCAGGAAGACCGCCCCCGTGATGACCGCCGCGCCGCCGTACGAGACGCGGATGAGGTTGTAGATCCACAGGCCCGTGCACTGGTCGGCGTTCGCGCCAATCCCCCACGACTGCAGCCGGCGCGGACAGTGGTCGGGCATGGTCGCCCAGACCATGACGGACGCCGACGACGTCGCCAGCACGCCCAGCGGAAGCATGATCGCGCCGATGAGGATCTGCTCCTCCCCGTCGGGCGGCTCGATGACCGGCGCTTCGCCCGGCGCCCAGTAGCCCCCCGGCGGCACGCCCGAGTCCGGGTCGTACTCCGGAGGTGGAACCGCCAGGGCCAGCGCAAGCATGGAGACCAGCGCGCTCACTTCGTCCCTCCGAACCGGCGCACCTGGCGGCGGAAGAAGGCGGAGTCTGGCTCCACCGCGCTCGCTGCACGCATCGCGGCCAGCGCGGCCGCGTCGTCACCGGTCAAGTGTGAGAGCTCGGCCTGCAGGTAGAGCAGGTCGGCGTTCTCGGGCTCCCGCTTCAGCGCCGACTCGACGACCTCCAGGCCTCGCTCGGGCTTGCACGCCTCCCGAAAGCTGAACCATCCGTAGCTGCTGGCCAAGCTGGTGTCGTTCGGATCGGCCGCCAGCATCCGGTCGAGCTCGGCGATGGCTTCGTCCGGCTTTCCCATCCCGTTGAGCATGCGGCCGATGTGCCGATGCGCGCGGAGGGCCTCCGGGCTGTCGGGGAAGCGCTCTTGGAGCGCTCGCAGGGACGCGATCGCACCGGCAGGATCGTCGTCGAGCTTGAACTGGATGAAGACGGCACGGTCGTACAGGACCTTGGGAGCCAGACCCATCTCCCCGGATGGATCGGCTTCCATGACCTGCTCGAACTGCGCCGCAGCCTGCTCGCGATCGCCGGCGAGCACGTACAGATGCCCGAGCTGCTGACGAAGGGGGATGTCGTCGGGCTTGGTCTCGAGCTGCTCGACGACATCGGCCAGCACGCTGTGGCCCTGCTCGATGCGCTCCAGCGCCCGCAGGAGATCGGCCGCCGGCAGGAAGTCCACCACCCTGCCCTTCTCGACCCCGGTGGGCTGGAGCACCAGCAGGGTCGGGTACGCCTGCACGTGATACTCGCGCACGACCTCGGGTCCTTCGGCCTTCTCCGCGTCGATGCGCACGGCCACGTACCCCGCGTCCATCGCTGCCCCGATCTCGGGCACCACGAAGACCTCTTCCTCCAGCTGCTGGCACGGCGGACACCAGTAGGCGCCCACGTCGACGAAGACGAGCTTCTCCTCGGCCTTGGCCTTGGCCAGCGCCGCCTCGAGTGACCCCTCGAACCAGTGCACGGCGGACACCACCGAGCCGTCGGCCTGCACGCCCGGCGATCGGGGCGCGACCTCGACAGGCTCGACCTCGGGCGAGGCCGCCTCGGGTTGCGCGACGCCGCCTGGTTCGCGTGCGGGCGCCTTCTTCGGCGCGTCGTCGCCTCCCTCGCAGCCGGCGAGTAGGCCCAAGAGGAGAGCGATCGACGGCCAGCGTTGCGTTCCCATGGACACCGCAACCGTGCCCGGCCCCCACCGGTTACGCAAACGTCGCGCGCGCGGGCCGTCGTGGCGGGGTTGCCCAGCGCGCGCTCGTGCCTAGGTTACGCGCGGGCCGTGATGACGAGCCCAGAAAAGGTAGGTGTGAGATGCCGGCATTTCAGGCGGAATCCGCAACTGTGAAGACTCGCCATGCGCTCGCTCACGCGCAAGCCATGGCCCAAGAACTCGGTCACCCCGAGACCACCAGCATTCACCTCCTCGCCGCCGCGGCGAGCCAAGACGGCGGCCTCGTGCGACCGCTGCTCGAACGGGCCGGCGTCCACGGAGCAGCGCTCGATCGGGCGATCTCCGCGAGCCTCTCGCAGCTGCCCAAGGTGCAAGGTGCCGAGGTTCGGCCCGCCCGAGAGTTCATGGCCGCGCTGGATGCCTCCGCCGAGGAGGCCGAGCGGCTGCACGACAAGTACGTGAGCACCGAACACCTGGTGCTCGCATTCCTTCGCGACGACGCCGATAAAAAGGGCATCAAGGCAGGCGCCGTGTTGCGCGGCCTTGGAGCCTCTCCCGACCTGGTCCTCTCAGCCCTGCGCGAGGTTCGAGGAACGCAGAGCGTGCAGACCCAGGATCCCGAGAGTACCTACGAGGCGCTGGCCAAGTACGCCCGCGACCTCACCGCGCTGGCGCGCAGGGAGGCGCTCGACCCGGTCATCGGCCGCGATCAAGAGATCCGCCGCGCGCTGCAGGTCCTCAGCCGCCGCACCAAGAACAACCCCGTGCTCATCGGAGAACCCGGGGTCGGCAAGACGGCGATCGCCGAAGGCATCGCGCAGCGCATCGCCAGCGCAGACGTGCCCGAGAGCCTCGCCAACAAGCAGCTGTACCAACTCGACCTGGCCGCGATGGTCGCCGGCGCGAAGTATCGAGGCGAGTTCGAAGAGCGCCTCAAAGCGGTCCTCTCCGAAGTCGACGCCGCCGATGGACGCATCATCCTCTTCATCGACGAGCTGCACACGCTGGTCGGGGCGGGGGCGAGTGAAGGCGCCCAAGACGCTGCCAACATGCTCAAGCCGGCGCTGGCCCGCGGCGGACTGCGCTGCATCGGAGCCACCACCCTCGACGAGTACCGCAAGCACATCGAGAAGGACAAAGCGCTGGAGCGTCGCTTCCAACCCGTGATGATCGACGAGCCGTCGGTCGACGACACGGTGGCGATCCTGCGCGGGATCAGCAGCAAGTTCGAGGCCCACCACGGCGTCCGCATCCAGGACGCGGCGCTCGTCGCTGCCGCCACGCTCAGCCACCGCTACATTCAGAATCGCTTCCTGCCCGACAAGGCGATCGATCTCGTCGATGAAGCCGCGGCCCAGCTGAAGATGGAGGTCGAGAGCGTGCCCACGCCGATCGACGAGCGCGAACGCAGGCTGACGCGCCTGGAGATCGAACGCGCCGCCCTCGAGCGCGAGAAGGATCGCGCGCCTGGCCAACGCGAGCGGCTCGAGGCCGTGCAGCGGGAGATCGCGACGGTCCGCGAAGAGGTCGACGCCATGCGCTCGCGCTGGCAGACCGAGCGGGACCAGCACAACGAGATCAAGGAAATCTCGTCCCGCATCGAGCGGGTCAAGTCCGAGGCCGCCATGGCCGAGAAGACCGGCGACCTCAACCGCGCGGCGGAGCTGACCTACGGCACCCTGCGCGATCTCGAGACCAGCCGCGACGCTGCTCGCGACGCGCTCAAACGGGCGACGGAGTCCGCCGACGGGTCCTTCCTTCGCGAGGAGGTCACCGACGAAGACATCGCGGCCATCGTGGCGCGTTGGACCGGCGTTCCCGTCTCCAAGATGCTCCAGAGCGAGCAGACCAAGCTGCTGCGGATGGAAGACAACCTACGGCGTCGCGTGGTCGGCCAAGACCCGGCCTTGCAGCGCGTCGCGGCGGCCATCCGACAGGCCAGGGCCGGCCTGGCCGACCCCGACCAGCCGATCGCCTCGTTCCTGTTCTTGGGACCCACGGGCGTGGGCAAGACCGAGCTGGCCAAGGCGCTGGCCGAGTTCTTGTTCGACGACGAGCGCCAGGTCGTGCGCATCGACATGAGCGAGTACATGGAGAAGTTCGCCGTGTCCCGGCTGTTGGGCGCTCCTCCGGGCTACGTCGGCTACGACGAAGGCGGTCAACTCACCGAGGCCGTCCGCCGCAAGCCCTACTCCGTCGTGCTGTTGGACGAGATCGAGAAGGCGCACCCCGACGTGTTCAACGTCCTGCTCCAGGTGCTCGACGATGGGCGCTTGACCGACAGCCAAGGTCGGACCGTCGACTTCCGCAACACCATCGTACTGATGACCAGCAACGTGGGCAGCGAGACCATCGTCGATCACGGCATGGACGCGAAGGCCAAGGCGAGCGCGCGCGACGAGGCGCTGCGTCGGCACTTCCGGCCGGAGTTCCTCAACCGTCTCGATGGCGTCTTGGAGTTCGCGCCGCTGTCGCGCGACGCGATGAAGCAGGTGCTCGAGATCCAGCTCGGCCGGCTGCAGCCCCGCCTGGCCGACCGGGGATTGACGGTCCAGATCACCGAGGCCGCCAAGGCAATGCTGGCCGACGCCGGGTACGACCCCAACTTCGGCGCCCGCCCGCTGACCCGGGTTCTGGCCCGGAACGTCGTCGACCGCCTCGCCCGCGGCATCCTCGATGGGTCCTATCCGCCCGGTGCCACGGTGGAGATCGACGTCGGAGAGGACGGCGCCACGCCCGATGACCCCGACCTGCTGAACCTCCGTACACGGCGTCGGGGATAGCCGCGGGCTCGGTGGGGTAGACTCTGCGGAGCCGGGCGCGCCCTGCCCGGCTCCGGGTCGATGAACGACTACTTCAAGATGTTTTTGATCGCGCTCGTCACCTCGGTGGCGAGCCAGCTGTTGCTCACGCCCTACATCATCAAGCTCCAAGGGTTGGGCACGGCACCTGCGACGGCCAGCAGCCCGCCCGCCGCCGGCCCGAGCGTCGATGCGCCCAACTCGACCGGTGAGAAGCTCTCGGCACCCAACCTCGAAGGGATGACGATCGACTCGGCGCGCGAGCGCTGGCGCGCGAAGGGGCTGGTGATCATCGAGGACGGCGAGCGCAGCGTCGCCGAAGCGGAGCCTGGAACGATCGTGCAGCAGCGCCCCTCCCCGGGGGCCGAGCTCTCCAGCAACAAGGAGATCCGGGTGTTCGTCGCCAAGGTCTCCAGCATCGTCGCGCTGCCGGACGTGACGGGCACGCCGGTCGAGGAGGCCCGCGAGACGCTCGAGGACGCCGGCTTGGAGGTCCCCGAGCCCCGCACCGAGGTGTCCGACAAGGAAGCCGGAACGGTGCTCAAGCAGGTTCCCGCCGCCGGCAGCGAGGCCAATGAAGGCTCGGTGGTCCGACTCACCGTGGCCGAGCCGGCCGCCATCGAGGTCCCGCAGCTGCGGGGGCTGTACCTCTCGGGCGCCAAGAAGAAGATCGTCGGCGCCGGTTTGGCGGTCGGCGAAGTCCAGCGGATCGAGGATCCAGAGCGCGGTGAGAACTACGTGCTGCGTCAATCGCCGAGCCCTGGCGACAAGGTCCCGCCAGGCACCGAGATCGAGCTGACCGTCGTCGCGCCCAACTGACTGACCCCCGGCGGCGAACCGGCCCTGGGCTGGGTTCAGTCGCGCGGGGATTCGAGCGAAGACCCGCGGCCACCGAGGCGAGCGACGCCGACCGTGACGAGGTAGCCCAGCACGATCAATCCCACCGCCGCCAAGACCTGCGTGGCGTCCGGGGTGAAGAACTCGGTGGGAAAGTCCTCGACCTTGAGCTCCGGGAGCGTCTGCGCCGTGACGCGCTGCCCCTTGAACACGGCACCGACTTCGGGCGGGACCCCGCGCTGAAACGGCCACAGACCCACGACCGCGCCGACCAGCAGACCGAGCAACGAACCGAGCGTGGGGAGTTCGTACTTGGACAGCAGCCACTTGAGCAGGTTGCTGACCACGACCACGCCCACCACCACACCGATGCCGACCGGAAGGACGACGTCGAGGATCGGAGCCTGCAGCGCCGCGATGTCGCCAGCCTTCAAGCCGACCTTGACCGCATCAACCCCGGCGAGGATGGGCACGTAGACGCCCAGAACGAGCAGCAAATAGCCCCCGCTGATGCCCGGCAGGATCATCGCGCTCGCGCCGGCGACCCCGGCGAGCAGCATCAACACGAAGCCTGGCTGCGCCGTGCCGCCCTCTGCGCCGGCTCCGCCTCCCTGGGCGACGGCCAACGCTGCCATCGCGGCGAAGCCGATCGCAGCGCCGACCCACACCGCAGCGGTCCGCTTGGGAATCAACGCCCACACGATCGGCACGCCGCCGAGCGTGAGGCCGATGAACAGGCTGTAGGCCACCCATCGGTAGTCGACCACCAACGTCTTGACCGGGCCGGCGAACAGCACGATCGCCAACCCGGCCGCAGCGACGACCGAGGCGAGGACGATCATCGAGCTGCGGCGAAACTTGAGCGTCGTCAGCTCGGCGATCGCCTGGATGAACTGGGGATATACGCCCGCCGCCAGCAGCATCGTTCCGCCGCTGATCCCCGGCACCAGGTTCGCCAAGCCCATCAACACACCGCCGGTCGCCCCGCGGGTCGCGAGACGAACGGCGTGAACGGGTGCGTCGGAGGGAGAGGGATTCTGCGGAGCGCTCACGGCGGCCGGGACCCTACCACGGGGCCCCGAGCCCAGCAGCGGCTCAGTTCTCGACCGGCGTGAAGGCGTCGAGCGTCCTGCTGGCCATCGGGATCACGTACGACGAGGGCGGAAGAGCCGGCACGTCGGGGTCGTTGTTGTTGCACGGCGTGAGCGCGGTGGGTGCCACCGACGCGCCGCAGTTGCCCGACGCACACTCCGAGACGACCTGCTGCTCGACCGACGCCAGCTGCAGCCCCGTCTCGAATCCCGCTCCGAAGTCGACCGGCGAGGAACCGCCGTTGCTGCCGCTGTTGAACTCGAACCCACTGTCCGGATCCGCGGTCAGGCGGAACGTGACCTCGTAGGTGGTGCCGCGGTCCGGGTACCAGGTGTTGGTGCTCTCGTCATAGAACCGCGGGTCGCAGGATCCCGTCCCCGGCTCGTAGATGTAGTAGCTGATGAAGTAGACCTCCGCGTCGGGGATCACCACCGGCGTCCCCGTGTCGTTGTCGACCACACCCGTCACGTAGATCCGCGGCGCCCGCACCGGACGGGCCGCCTTGGAGAAGGCGCGCGTCTCGGAGAAGGGCGTCGCGCCCTCGTAGGGCGTGATCGTTCGGGTGCGCGTGATGTCGCTGATCGCAATGCGCATGTAGCTGGGGTTGCCCGAGACCGAGTCCCCCGCTGCGAACGCGCCACCGGACTTGGGCGCCCCCGTCGGGATCGAGAAGCCGCCGCTGGGGTCACTGCTGTGATCGTCCGCCAGCAGATAGAGGCTGGTGTGGAAGTCGTTGGCCGGATCCCCACCATCGAGCGTGTTCTCGTTGGGCGATCCGGAGACCAACGCGATGAGGAACTGGTCGTTCTCCTCGACCTCGGCGAGCGGCCCCGCGGTGATGTCGTCGATGCGGTTGAACGGTGTGACCGCCGGCCCGAAGATGAACGGATCGCCGGGGTTGGAGCTGGAGATCGAGCAGGAGGCGCCGGTCCCCGTACAGGCGGGGAACCGATGCGACGCGTTCGCCACGCCGGCCCACGCCCCCCCGCCGTCCGCTTCGTTCTTGAACGTGAGCGGGGCGGTGTCGCGGCCGAGGTCCCACCGGAAGAGACGACCCGCAGGGTCGGCGACGTAGGTCTCCTGAGCCTCGGCCCAGTACCGAGAGATGCAGTGACTTCCGACCGCAGGGTCGACGACGGTACCGAAGGACGACTCGTAGACGTCGTCGACCAGCGGCGGCAACACGGCGCGATCGAGCAGCTCGCCGGTCACGGCGTTGGCGACGAACAGCGTGCGCCCCTGATCGGGGTCGGGGGATCCGCCCTCGGGGTAGCCGCTGCCCGCGACCAGGAAGGTCTCGGGCTCGGTCCCGATCTGATCGTTGCCGGGGTGATAGCTCAGCGCCGGTCGAGCCCACGTCTCGCCAAGGATCTCGTCATACTCCACGTTCCGTCCATCGGCGGTGTCTTCGGTGGTCCAAAGCACGTCGACCGGAACGCCGAGGTCGGGGTTCATGTGGCTGAGGTCCAAGGCGATGAACTCATGGCCGCCCGCGCCCATGCCGACCACGCCGACGTGTCGCCACCGGGTCGCGGCGGCATCGTATGCCCAACCGTGGTCGAGCGTGGAGGCCACGCCGAAGATGTGGTCCTCGAGGTCCTCCACCGGCTGCCCCATGTTGGTGGGGCCGTTGGCCGCTTGGAGCACCGCGTTGCCGATCGCGAAGCGAGGCAGCAGTCCGAACAGCTCGTTGCCGGAGTTGAGCTGGAACGCGTGCACGATGCCGAAGTCGTCCCCGACCACCACAGCCTCTTGGTAGGCGTAGTTCGGCTCCTGGTCCTCGTCCCAGGCGTCTTGCGCGAAGGTCTCCAGAGAGTCGGGCAGCGTGCCCGCGTCGAGCTCTCCGTACACCCGGCCAGCGCAGTGGGGGTCGTTGAGCGCGACCTCGGGCAGACGCTCCTCGTCGTACATGGGGATCCGGCGAACGGTGACCGGCGCCGAGTTGCTCACCCCGGGCAGCTTCCAGCCGTCGACGGCGTCCCGACCGAGCAGGAACGCCGCGATCGCGTCGGCCTCGTCCTGCGCGTTCGCGCCACCGACGTGGCCCATGGCCGTCAGCTCGGCCAAGAACGTGGCGGAGGCCGACCCATCGGGGTTCGAGATGCGATAGACGGCGTTGCTCGCGTCGTGGCTGTAGACGCGACGCTCGCGCCAATCCATCAGCTGCAAGCACTCACCGGCGTCCCAATCGCGACCGATCGCGCACGGACCGAACGTGCTGAAGGCCGCTTCGAGATCGGGCGGAAACTCGGGTACGGGCGGCTGGCAGGTCGGCAGCAGCGCGCCACCGCCATCGACCGTCGTGCAGTACCGCCGCTCGACGTGCCCCCGCCAACCGGGGTAGTCGGTGCTGGCCGTGAACACCGTCTGAACCGCGTCGGTCTCATCGACGGTGTCGGTGAGCCCAAACTCGTTGACCGCCGCGCCTTGGCCAGAGTCCACCCTGACCTCCAGCGCACCGTCGATGATGCCCGCGAGCACCGACTGCAGCTCGGCCGTGCTCGAGGCTACATAGGCGCAGGTCGAGTCTGGGTTCTCCGGATCCCGACACGTGTCCCACTCCTCTGCGGGTGTGTCGTCGCATGGCGAGCTACAGGAGCCACCATCGCAGGCGCCCGCGGCAGCGCACGCCATGTCGTTGAGCTCTCCGCCCGTCCCGAGGAAGAAGCCCACCACGTACACCTGGGCACCGAGGTCGTTGCGCAGCGCAGCGAGCCGCCGATACAGCGTCGAGCCGCCCTCACCGGGGGAGGGCTCACCGTCGGTCAACAGCACGACGTTGGTGGGTGAGCACGCGGACTCGTCCGTCGCTTCGCTCAGGAACGCGAGATACGACGCGATGGACGCGTGCGACCCGGCCGCGTTGTTCATCACGATGTCTCCGGGCGAGGCCGGCTCGTCGCCCACGGCCGAGGACCAGGGCGTGTTCGAGACCGCATCGACTCCGCCCTCGATGATCGGCGCGGTGCGGTTGAGCGTCTCTTGCAGAGAGTCTTCAGCGCTCGCCGGGCCCCAGTTGGCCTCCGGAATCGCGGTGGCGGACAGGTCGATATAGAACGGCGCGTGCAGGGAGACGCCCGGAAAGTAGTCCTCGTCGCTGGAGATACCCGAGCGAGACGAGCCGGTGAACGCGGTCGTCGTCGACCCATCGTCGTAGCGGACCCGCAGCTCGCCATAGCCCGGAAAGCCATCGACGTAGGGCCAGTAGTAGAAGTCGTTGTTCCAGACCTCGGTGGCGCGATCGTAGTCGCCAACGGTCCGGTCGAGGATGTCTTGGTCTGGATCGGTCGTGTTGTTGAGCTGAGCACGCACGCCCATGAAGCGAGGGAAGAACTGGACGCGACGCTGCAGGGTCACCATCGACGCGTAGTCCGAGGCGTCCATGCTGATGAGCGGCGAGGCCGGCACGGCCCCAACCTCGTTGTTGCTCCCGATCGCCGAGCCGTTGCCCAGCTCGTCCCAACGGATGTAGGCGTAGGGTCGGCGCGCGGACCCCTGGCACACGCGAACGCCGCCGCGATAGTCCTGCGGACCGGGTTCCTGGCGACGAAGGTCCC
Organism: uncultured bacterium; assembly: GCA_963761755.1. GTDB lineage: Bacteria > Myxococcota_A > Polyangia > Nannocystales > Nannocystaceae > CAJXVA01. Next base: position 553,137 of record CAVXIC010000006.1, on the reverse strand, counting down.
ACCAGGGGTTTGCCCAATCCCGAAACTCGTTGACCCACGCAAAGCGAACCGGCGTCCCCCCGAACGAGCACATCGGCGGCGAGGCGTTGTCCTCGGGCATGTTCTGCACGAAGGTCATCAGCCCGAACTCGGCCGACTCGCCCGCCGACGCCACCACCTCTCGAATCGCCCGCCGCGCAGCCGAGATGCGGCTCTCTTCGTCCGTGCCGTAGTACGCCGGGTTCTCGCAGCGAGACCAGCGGCAGCGCTCGGCCGCCTCGTTGGCCCGCAGGGTCATCGATCCGGAGGTGTCGAGCACGAACAGGACGCGCGGCGTGATCGCGCCGAAGGCGGCACCTCGCACGACGTAGTAGGGATCGAGGCGGGCCTGGCTGGACCCGGACTGTCCGAGCCACAGCATGCTCATGAGCAGACCGAACCCGAGCCAGGTGACGGCGCGGGCGAGCGGATGGACGGGTCGGGTCGTGGAGGTGTTCGAGCGCATTGGACGAGTCCCTCAGGGCATCACGGAGGCGCTATGAAAATGATGCGTAGCCCTCGAACCGAGTTGCACAGCCGCGCAACAAGCGCAGCGACGAACGTGGTGCTGGGGGCGATTCATGGCGCGTCGGAGCGGCGACGCCACTCCAACCGTCCCGAAGTGCAACACCCGCGCCAGCTCAACGCACCGAGGTGTGCGGGGGCGAGTTGTGGGGGGAGAGGAAGTACTTCGCCGGAGAGACGAACCGCAGGTTGCTCACGCGCGAGGTGTAGATGCAGGCGTAGTTCTCGACCTGCGCCCCGAAGCGGCTGGTGTCGTAGCGCTCCGAGAAGCTGCTGCCCCAGTAAGGGTTGAACGCCTCGTCGACCTCGCGCGTCCGCTTCTCGAGCGTCTCGAGGGTCTCGCTCTCGTAGGCCCGCAGACGGTCGAGTCGACGACGCACCCGGGCGTGGGTGCGCTCGAGCATCTCGGAGGCCTCCGAGGCCGTCAGGTCTCCCTCGGCGACCAGCTGCTCGACCGGAAGTCGAGCCATCACGCGCGCGACGTGTCGCATCGCGCTGATCTTCTCGGCCAGCTGGCTGCGCAAGCGGTACAGGCTCTCGATCTCCTGCATCGTCATGTCCCGTGCATGCCGCACGCGAAGCTCGTGCTGCAGCTCTTGGACGACCAGCGCGGTCCGCCAGCCCGAGCTCTTCTTGGACTTCACGATGTCCCCGTAGATGTGGTCCCCCACGTACAGGACCTCATCGCCGTGACAGCCGAAGGACGCCTGCAGGCCGATCTGGTTGCCACCTTGGTAGACCTTCCCGCGCTGTACGTCCTGGCGCGGCGGGCCGACCGGGTTGCCCTGCCGGTCCAGCTCCTGGAAGGGTGCGCCGGTGGTGAAGAAGCTCGGCTTCTTGGCCCCGACGACCACCCAGTCGAAGTAGGCGAACCAGTCCGGGTACGAGCTCATCTTGCCGCCGAGCAGGAAATCCATGACGGCGTTGGAGTAGGGGAAGAAGCTGTTGGTGAGCAGGAAGATCTTCTTGCCCGCCGAGCGGAACTTGTGGAGCGTGCGCGGGAGCTCGGGGTCCTGCTCGATGAAGTCGGCGGGACGCTGCCGAATCACGTCCTTGATCGAGCCGTCGCGGTGTGCCTCGTCGATGCACTCCCGCACGTCCGTCCACGCCTCGGTGTAGCTCGGAGCGCCCGCGGGCCACAGCTCGGGCCGATGGTCGATCAGCTCCACCGCCTGCGCGAACAGGGTCACCTCGGGCAGCGCGAAGAGCGTATCGACCGGCGCGAAGCGCTCGAGTTCCTTGCCCAAGCGCTGGTCTCGGTAGGGACGGCGGTCGGCATCCGAGAGGCGGCGAATGCCGTGGTAGCCGCGTCCGACGTAGCCGTGGCGATCCTGCTTGATGATGTTGCCGAGCTTCTTGTCCACCATCAGCCCGCGGATGGCGAACCGCGGATCCGGGTCCGCGTTGCCGATTTCCACCGGATACCCACGCGCCAGCAGCTTCTCGGTCGTCGACTCCAGCGAGAGCTTCTCCAGCGCCTTCTGCAGGTAGATCGCCAGCGTGTAGTCCATGTCGAAGCCCAGCAGGCTGACATGATCCAGATTCAAGTCGCGATTCGTGAAGATGCGCCGATCGAACGGTGCATCGAGCTGCAGGTCGTTGCGAAGCAGCAGCCTTCGCAGCGGAATGGGAAGTTCGATGTCGTTGGCCAACGCGCCTTCGAGGGTACCTCGGTCGCAGCGCTGACGCCCATCCTACCGTCGGCAACGACCGCAGGACGCGTGTTCAGCCGCCCGCGACCGCGCCCGCCACGTAGTCGTCGGTGCACACCGAAACCGCGGAGTTGTCGTTGTTGTGGCCTCCGCCGTACCCCTCGTCGGGGCTCTGCGGCTGCAACACCTCCAGGCCCGCGGGCCCCGAGAGCGCGATCTCCTGCTCGACGGTCACGACCGTGTGCCGAACCCGCGCCTGCGCGGTGACCACGACCCGCCCATCGGAGTCGTCCGTCCACACCCCCGAGCCGCTGACACCCAGCGCGTCGGCCGAGTTGTTCCGGATCCAGACGGTCACCCGCGCGTCGGGGTCGCCGTTGGGCACCAGGTCCCGAAACGGGACGTCCGCCCAGTTCTCCTGCGCGCCGGCGCCGTTGCGCAGGAACGCAACCGCGCCCTGGCGCATGCAGATCTGGCCGCCACAGCCGACCGAGGACCCCGCCAGCAGGTCGTTGCGCTGACCGGTGACCGAGGTCGGGTCGGCGCCTGGGATGCAGTCCGAGAGCGGATCCGAGCAGGCCGCGCCCTGAGAGTTGTAGCCGACGAGCGCCTCGTCGACCTCGTCCCCCTCGTACTGGACGTACTGCGCCGAGGCGAGATCGACGGCGGCCTGCGCCACCATCAGCGCCCGCTCGCGCGAGACGAGCTGCCCGGCCTGCGTCGCTTCACGGACCGACGAGCGCACGGCGAGCAGGCCGAGGGTCATCAGCGACACGGTCATCAGCATGACGCTGACCATGGTCACCCCGCGCTGTCGCACGAGACGGGAAGGACGGGGCTGGTTGCTGAAGAGGACGGTCATCTCGAGGGCTCTCGTTGGGGTCACTACTGAATCTGAGGGTCGCGCCAGCGCAGGTTTTCGGGGCTGAAGCGCTCGGTCAGGGTGAAGCGCTGTCGGATGCCGACCGGGGAGTCCATCGCGGGTCGATCTTCGACCGCGAGCACTTCGAGCGTCCCCAACCCGCCCGCCTCCTCGTCGAACTCACCGGAGGCGACGAGCGTGACGCGCAGGGTCTGCGGACTCATGCGATGCGGCGGCGGCGGGTTCAGCGAGCCTTCGACCGCCTCCCACCCCGCCGCCTCGTACTCGGCGGTGCCGTACCAGACGCAGTCGGGCGCGGTGGACTCGTCGATCGCGTTGCCGAGCCACTCGTCCGCGTCTCGCTCGCCGCTGGCGACCGAGTTCTCGTCGACGGCCAGGTTGGGCGTGCCCGCGAAGGGACCCTCCGCGGGACCGGCCTCCTCGAAACCGATGGCCGGCTCCGCGATCGTGGCGTCCGCCGCCGCGACGCCGGCGACCGTGTAGCCGTCGCAGCCGACCGAGACCTGCATGTCCTCGATCATGGGACCGATGGCGACCGCCTGCGGCGGAGCGTTGCCGGCGGGCAGGTGGAGGCCTGGCTGCGGGCAGGAGCCCGCATCGCAGTGCGGGTAGTCGACCGCGCCGAGGTTCGCCGGGTCGACACCATCTTGAAAGCCGATGATGTCGTAGCGAACGAGGTAGGGGATCGTCGGCACGGAGTAATCGATCTCGTAGCGGGACCAGCGAAGCCGCCCCAGAGGGACGATGCTGGCTCCGGCGACGTTGACGGACACGGCGGGGTCCCAGTCGTCTCCAGGCGGCGCGCCATTGTTGTCGGCGATCAGGCCTCCGAGGTTGTTGAAGTCCGACCCAGGGCCCACCGGCAGCACGAACTCCTGCGCCACGCCCCCGGCCGCGACGTCTCCGGTGAGCTGCATGAGCACGCACTGGCTCTGCAGCTCGGCGCGGAAGGAGAGGTTGGGAGGGTTGACCAGCAGGATGAAGGAGCCGGGGGGAAACAGCTGCTGCACCTCGGCGAGGTGCCCGGGGGTGAGCGAGTCCAGGGCAGGCCCCGTCTGCACCCGGATCTCGGTGTCGGCGCCGGTGAGCGAGGTCGCGAGGGTGAAGACCCCTGTACTGCCGGCATAGTTCGCTTCGGCGACGATGACGTCCAGGGCGTCGGCGGCCGAGTCGGGCCGTGCCGAGCTTGCGTCCGCACCTCCGGGTCCATCGAGGGCAGCGCCCGGGCCCGAGTTCCAGTGGGCCTGAACCCCATCGCGCAGCACCCAGTAGGCCTCGCCGGTGACGCCATCGGTCACGGCTGCCGCGGGGTTGGCTGCGCCCCCGGGGTTGATCAACCGGTTGTTGGCCGCGTCCCACACCCGCAGCTCGGTGCACATGCGCGTCCAGCCCATGCCGGCGGCCCGCACGTCCTGGCCGATGCTGAACATCGCCCCCTCGAGGGCCTGCTGCACGCGAACGTTGCGCTCGTGGATGCCGGTGGTCGTCTGCTGGATGCTCGAGAAGGCGAAGATCCCCAGCACGACGATCGACGAGACCACCATCGCGACCATCAGCTCGATGAGCGTGAAGCCCCTGCGCGATCGCATCGCCACGATCGGGGGTCGGGGCAGGCGCAGGTCCATGGCCAGCTCGTGCACGGACTGCATCGACCGCCGCGGCGAAGGGTTGAGGGCGGAGACGTTCTTCACGGTCCAGCCACTCCATCGGCGGGCGGAAGCACCGCGTCGTTGACCCGCACCGTCCGCAGCCGGACCTGACCGACGTAGGGGGAGAACGCGGGGTCTGCGGGATCGACCATCGCCGGGGTCAGGTCGATCGTTCGCAGGCCTGCGGGCGGAGGAAAGGCAGGGTTGGTGGTGTCGATCCACATGATGGTGACCTCGACCTCCACCCCCGTCACCAGGACCCACTCGGCGACCACGGGCGGGTTGGACGAGGGCTGATTGAGCGGGTTGACGATCCAGTCGACGCGGCGCGAGACGAGGTACTGCCCCCGCACCTCTCCGACGACCGTGTCGGTGTTGGCGATGTCGGCGGGGGGCCGGTGGTAGTCACGCTGACGCAGGCCGGGGTCGACCGCCTCGTCGTCGTAGGGGAACGTGGGGTTGGCGTTGCCCGAGAAGTCCCGCGCGATGAGCTCGAGGAAGCCGCCGGAGGTCAGCGCTGCCATCTCTTGCTGGGCAATGCGCTCGGCCTCGCGAAGCTCGGCGGCCGCGCGCTGCGAATCGATGCTGCGCGACTCCAGCGCGACCAGACCCACGACCGAGATGGCGAAGACCACCAGCGCGACGAGCACCTCCATCAGCGTGAAGCCACGCTGGCGGGCGAGTCGGGCCACGACCCTCGCGCGTCCAACCGCCGGGGTCATGCGCCCTCCGCGGTGGTCTTGTCGAAGGCGCGGATCAGGCCGCCGGGGAACAGCTGAATGAACGCGAGCTTGGTGTCGCCCCCGGTGTGCCGGTTCGCGATCCACAGCGTGAACCCGGCGTTGGCGATGTCGGTGAAGGCCGCGTCGCGATCGGAGAAGCTGCCGTCGGGTCCAAACCGGAGCACCTGCGCGCCCACGAGGCAGCCTGCCGGAGGTGCGGAGGCCACGGCTTGTCGCGGCGTCTGGACACCCGAGGCGAAGCCATAGATGCACACGCGCTCGTCGATCTCGATCAGCTCGGCGGTCTGCCGGTCGAGCGCCACCCGCATGAGTGGCTCCCACACGTTGTTCTCCTGGTCGAGGCGGTTGACCTGAATCTCGGTGGCCGTCACCTCGACGTCGACCAGGGTCTGGTCGTCGATCGCGGCGTTTCGCGCCGTCATCAGCGCACCTCGCGCATCATCGACGAAGCGCCTGTACTGGCTGCTGTACTGGTTCTGCCGGAACCCGACCAAGGCCGCTGCCGCCAGAACCGACAGGATCGCCACGGTGACCATCAGCTCGATCAGCGTGAATCCGCGCGCCGACGGGAGCGAAGTCCGTAAAGCGTCGCTCGAACTGTGAACTCTTTGCATAGGCAAGCGCGACTCGAGTGAACCCGCCGCCTCGAAGGGAACCGGGGAAGTCTTGGTGATGACGGGACAATTCCCGCCGCAGGGCACCGCCCAGCGTCTCGAAGGGTCCGTGGGCATCGCGAGGATGAAGAGTTGTGCAAACGCTGTGCCGCGCGTGGGTCCCCCTCGCCAATAACCTCCGACCCCATGGGGCATTTGATGGGGGCCATGAGGTGTTGGCGAGCTAACAGGATTGTGCAGCTTCGTGAAGTTGCGTACAGTGCAGACGCATATGGCTCGCGGTGCAAAGGACGATCCGGCCAAGGACGAGAAACGCGCAATGTGGTACTTGCGCAAGATCCCGCTGCTCGAAGGGGTCGATCAAGCGCGTCTGCAGGAGCTCGCGGCGGCGGTCGAGATTCGGGAAATTCCGCGCCGGCAGGTGATCTACCTGCCAGGCGATCCCGGAGATCGCGTGTTCTTCATCAACGGAGGTCGGGTGAAGTGCAGCAAGGTCACACGTGACGGGAAAGAGCTGACACTCGCCTACCGTGGGGCCGGTCAGCTCTTCGGCGAGCTTTGCATCATCGACGGCACCCCTCGCGACGAGATGGCCGAGGCGATGAAGAACGCGATCATCACCGAGGTGCCGCGTGAGCTGTTCACCGAGCTGCTGCAGAGCGACAACAAGCTCTGCTTCAGCTTCGCGTGCATCATCGGGGACAGGCGCCGCCAAATCGAGACCAAGCTCGAGCACCTCGTCTTCCGCGACGTGCAGGCCAAGCTCGCGGCGCTGCTGCTGGAGCTGGGGGGCGAGTACGGGGTGGAGTGTGAAGACGGGCTTCAGATCGGCCTGAAGATCACCCACCAGGAGATGGCCAACCTCATCGGGTCGACGCGCGAGACCATCTCGCTGACGCTGGCCCAGTTCAAGAAGAAGAACCTCCTGGATCTCAACGGCCGCACCGTTGTCCTCAAGAACCAAGAAGGCCTCAGCGCGATGACCTGAGCCGCTCGAGGACCGGCTGCAACACCGCGCCAGTGTGGCTGCCGCGGTGTGCGGACACCTCCTGCGGCGTGCCGGTCACGACGACCCGCCCTCCGCCATCGCCGCCATCGGGGCCCAGATCGATGACGTGGTCGGCACACGCGATCACCTCGAGGTTGTGCTCGATCACCACGACCGTGTTGCCGCCCTCGACGAGGCGCTGCAGCACGCCGACGAGCAACCCGACGTCGATGAAGTGGAGACCCGTCGTCGGCTCATCGAGCACGTAGAGCGTCGAACCGGTCGCCTTGCGCGCGAGGTCGCGGGCGAGCTTGATCCGCTGCGCCTCTCCGCCCGACAGCGTCAACGCACTCTGTCCCAGCGGGACATAGCCCAGCCCCACGTCGCGGAGCACCTCGAGCTTCGCGCGCATCGAGGGAAACGCGACGAGGACGTCGTAGGCTTCGGCGACCGACATGGACAGGACGTCGGCGATGTTCTTGCCGCGCATCGTCACCGCCAGCGTCTCGCGATTGAACCGCTGCCCCTTGCAGGTGTCGCAGACGGCGAAGAGGTCCGGCAGGAAGTCCATCGCGATGCGGCGCACCCCCTCCCCCTTGCATGCCTCGCAGCGGCCGCCCTTGACGTTGAAGGAGAATCGCGACGGCCCATACCCTCGGAGCCTGGACTCGGGCAGGCCGGCGTAGACCGTCCGCAGGTCGGAGAGGAGCCCGGTGTACGTCGCGGGGTTGCTTCGGCCGCTGCGTCCGATGGGCGACTGGTCGACGTAGACCACCTTGTCGAACGCGCCCAACCCCTCGATCGCGTCGTGCGGAAGGCCGCGGCGGGACGCGCCGTTGAGCACCCTGGCGGCCTCGGGGAGCAGGGTGTCGATGAGCAGCGAGCTCTTGCCCGAGCCGCTGACGCCGGTGACGCAGGTCAACGCGCCCACGGGGATCTCGATGTCGACGCCTTGCAGGTTGTTGCCCCGGGCGCCCACGACCCGCAGGCGGCCTCGGCCGAGCCTCCGCCCCGAGGGGCTCGGTCCACGGACGCGACCGCTGAGGTAGGCGCCGGTCGGTGAGTCCGGGTGGTCGCGAACCTGCTCGAAGGTGCCTTCGGCCACGATCTGGCCGCCGCGCACGCCCGCGCCCGGCCCCATGTCGACCAGCCAATCCGCGGCCCGCATGGTGTCCTCGTCGTGCTCGACCACGATGACCGTGTTGCCCAGATCGCGAAGCCGGTGGAGCGCGGCGATCAACCGGTCGTTGTCGCGCTGATGCAGCCCGATGCTGGGCTCGTCGAGGATGTAGGTGATGCCGACCAGGCCCGCGCCGACCTGGGTCGCGAGCCGTATGCGCTGGGCCTCGCCGCCGGACAGCGTCCGCGCCCGCCGCTCGAGCGTCAGGTAGCCCAGCCCCAGAGCGTCGAGGAACCCCAGCCGCTTCTTGACCTGCGCCAGCACGACCTGCGCGACCTCTCCATCGGCGCCGGGCAGCACGAGGCCCTCGACCCACGCGCGAACGTCCCGCAGCGGCCACCGCGACACCTCGTGCAGCGCGTGGCCGTCGATCTTGACCATGCGCGCCTCCAGCCGCAGGCGCGACCCGTCGCAGGCGGGGCAGACGCTGTCGGAGAAGAACGCTCGCGCCGACCGGGCCGACTCCGCCGGATCGGGCGCGTCGGCCTCCATGTCGCCGTCGTCTGCCAGCCGCCGCCGCAGCCAGCCGAACACCCCCTCGAAGGGCTTGCGCATCCCCGGCAGGACCTCGGCGCCGGTGCCTTCGAGCACCGCGAGCTTGGCCGCCGCCGGCAGCGTCCGCCACGGCGTCGAGGCCTGGACGCCGTGCGCGCCCAGCACCCCGAGCGCCTGCTTGCGGACGGCTGCGCCTGCCCGCCCGACCAGCGGTGCCACGGCCCCGTCCTCCACGGCGCGTCCGGGGTCCGGCACGACGAGCGCCAGGTCGGGCGTGTAGCGCGTCCCCAGGCCGTCACACTCGGGGCAGGCGCCCGACGGCGAGTTGAACGAAAGCAGGCTGGGGGTGAGCTCGGGATAGGCCAGGTCGTGGGCATGGTCGGCAAACCGCTCGCTGAACCGAAGCGCCTCGCCGTCGACCGTCAGCACCTCGAGCACGCCATCCGACAGGCGGATCGCGGTCTCGATCGAGTCGGCCAAGCGCCCCCGGATTCCCTCCTTGAGCTTGAGCCGATCGACGTAGACCGCGATTGAATGCCGCGATGCGGGGTCGAGCGTCTGGGGCTCTCCGAGGTCCCGCACCTCATCGTCGATCGACACCCGCGTGAAGCCCTCCCGTCGCAGGCCGTCGAGGACCTCCGCATGATCCCCGGGCCGGTTCACGACGACCGGTGCGAGCAGCGAGAAGCGCGTGCCCAGGGGCAGCGCGAGCACGGCCTCGACCATGTCCTGGATGCTGTGACGCTGCAGCCGCTCCCCCGAGCGGTGGCTGTAGACCTCTCCCACCCGCGCGAACAGCAGGCGCAGGTAGTCATCGATCTCGGTCACCGTTCCGACGGTGGATCGCGGGTTGCGGGGTCGCGAGCTCTGGTCGATCGCCACGGCGGGGGAGAGGCCCTCGATCAGGTCGACGTCGGGCTTGGGCAGCTGGGACAGCGCCTGCCGAGCCGCGACGCTGAGGCTCTCCACGTAGCGCCGCTGCCCCTCGGCGAAGATGGTGTCGAAGGCCAACGAGCTCTTGCCCGAGCCCGAGGGGCCGGTGATGACGACGAGCTTGTCCCGGGGCAGATCGACGTCGACGTCCCGCAGGTTGTGCGTCCGCGCCCCGCGAACGACCAAGCGCGGGCCGATCACCCCGCGTGCATCTCCCCCCGCGCGAGCCGAATCGCGGCCCGCATGCTCGCCGGGTTGGCGATGCCGCGGCCGACGATGTCGAGCGCGGTGCCGTGGTCGGGGGACGTCCGCACGAAGGGCAGCCCGAGGGTCACGTTCACCCCGTCGTGGAAGTGCAGGAGTTTGAACGGACCCAGGCCTTGATCGTGGTACATCGCGACGAGCCCGTCGTAGCGCCCCTGGTGGTGGGCCGCGAACGCGGTGTCGGCGGGGAGCGGGTCGGTGAAGGTCGCGTAGACCTCCGCGGCGCGGAGCTGCTCGACCGCCGGCGCGATGACGGTCGTTTCTTCGTCGCCGAGCATGCCGCGCTCGCCTGCGTGGGGGTTGAGACCGAGCACGGCGACCCGCGGCCGCGCGATCCCGAAGCGATCACGGAGGCCCCGCGCCAGCAGGCCCCCGGCCCGCACGACGGCCGCCGCATCGAGCCGCGCCGCGACCTGGGCCAGGGGGATGTGGATCGTCGCCAGGACGACCCGCAACACCGGCCCCGCCATCAGCATCGCGACCTCGCAGTCACCCGCCCGATGCGCGAGATACTCGGTGTGCCCCGGGAACGCGAAGCCCTCGTCTTGGCAGGCCTTCTTGTCGATCGGGGCGGTGACCAACGCGCTTTGGGGCGCCTGCAGGACCGCATCGACGCCCAAGGCGAGGGCTTCGGTCTGCCGCAGCCCCGCCACCCCCTCCACGGCCGGGGCGATCCGCTCCCACCCCCGGCGCGCCCATGGCGTCCCAACGACCGCCGCGCAGCGCTCCAGCGCCGCAGGGTCGGCGATCACGCGATCGCAGGGGCGCAACTCGCCCTCGTCCGCCAGCCGCAACAGCAGCTCCAGACCGATGCCGCGCGGGTCCCCTTGGGTGATGACCAGCGGTGTCGAGTCGACGTGGGTGGCGGGGATCATTGGCGCACCACAGCGCGGCATCCTACCATCTCGTCCATGGAGCGCCGCGTCGCCTTGGGCTTGTTTTGCTGTCTGGTCGGCGCCGGGCTCGGGTCCGACGCACGTGCCGCTCCCGCCGCCGGTGGCCACGGGTCATCGTGGGGAGACAGCAGCGTGCTGCCCCGCACCCGCTCGCCTTCGATCGTCGGTCACGCGCAGGACGGGCGCAGGGCCGATCCCGCCCGCGCCACCTCGGGCTGGACCCTGGCCACCTTGCGGAGCCCCTTCCCCGACGGCCGGCGCCGCATCCCTCGGACCGAGCGCCCTGCCCCCTTCGGCCACATGCTCGAGCCGGGCGAGAAGTTCCGCTTCGACGTCAACTTCGCCGGCAACCCCGCCGGACTCGCCGAAGCCGAGATCGTGGCCGGAAAGCCCGATCGCCGGGGCCAGGCCCCCGAGGGCGGGCGCACGCTGGAGATCCTCGGCCACGCGCGCACCTCGGGCATCGTCTCGATCTTCGCCACGGCCACCGACGAGATCCGCTCGGTGATCGATGCCCGCACCGGAGCCCCGATCCACTCGACCAACATCCTCCACTACGACGGGTTTGCGCCCAAGTACAAGCACCGCGTCACCGAGCAGAGCTACGAGGGCCGGGGCCAGGTCCGCATCGTCGACACCAAGGACGACAAAGCGAAGCACAAGCTCAAGACCGTCCCTGTCGACACCTTCGACCCCATGTCGGCGATGGCGTGGGTGCGCACCCTCCCCTTCGAGGTCGGCACCCACTACAAAGCACACGTCGTCGACGGCACCACCTTGATGCGGGTCGAGATCGAGGCCAAGGGCCGAGGCGCACCGGACCGTCTGCCCAGCATCACGCGGGCCCTGGAGCTGGGGCCCGAGGACATCGTCGAGTTGGAAGGCACGCTGACCCGGGTCGACGCCCACGACCAGCCGATCCCGGGCAAGAAGGCCTTCGGCCTGCGCGCCTGGATCAGCGCGGACGCGCGGCGCATCCCGCTGATGATGGAGAGCGACATGTGGGTGGGCTCGATCCGGCTCGAGCTCTCTGCCTACGACCCGCCCCCACGCTCGACCCGCGACGACCCCCAGGTGCAGGCTCCCCAAGCAACTCCGCGTACCGACTGACCGGCCGATTGGCGCAAAATCGGGCCCCAGACCGGAGACGACTCCGTTACACTCTGCCCAGGTCGTACGCACCCCAGCGGGCCCTTCCATCCGACCGCTCACCGTGTCCGGCCGGCGCCCCTGCGAACCCCCGCGAACCCCCGCGATCAAATGGCCGACCGCTACCGCCCAATCTACAAGCTCGACTCAGGAGGCATGGCCGAGGTCTATGTCGCCGAGGCGGAGTCGGTTGCGGGGTTCACCAAGAAGGTCGCGATCAAACGGATCTTGCCGGCGCTGCTCAAAGAAGAGCGCTTCGTTCGCATGTTCCTCGATGAAGCGCGGCTGTCGCTGCACTTCAACCACGCCAACATCGTCAGCGTCTTCGACATCGGCAAGAGCGCCAACGCGTACTTCATCGTCATGGAGTACGTCGAGGGCACCAACCTCAAGTACATCCTGCAGTACCTCGCCAAGCAGCGGCGCCCCATGCCGATCGCGCTGGCGGTCTGGACGCTGGGCGAGATCCTCAAGGGCCTGGACTACGCACACGAGCTGTCCGACCCCAACTCCGGCCGAAGCTTGGGCATCGTCCACCGCGACATCTCCCCGCCCAACATCTTGGTGTCGTGGAACGGTGAGGTGAAGCTCACCGACTTCGGGCTCGCCAAGGCCTCCACCCAGCTGGAGTCCACCGACCCCGGAGTCGTGAAGGGCAAGTTCGCCTACCTCGCGCCCGAGGCCGCACACGGCGAAGAGGTCGACCATCGGGCAGACATCTTCGCCGTCGGCATCCTCGCGTTCGAAATGCTCACCGGGCAGCGGCTCTTCCTCGCCGAGACCGACTACGACACGGTCCAGAACGTCCGCCGGGCCGAGGTGCCCTCGATGCGGGCGATCAACCCCGAGGTCCCCGCCGAGCTCGAGGACATCGTCCGCGGCGCGCTGGCCCGCGAGTCGAAGAACCGCTACCAAAACGCCTCCGACTTCGCCGACGACCTGCTCGGGTTCCTGTTCTCGCGCAAGATGAAGGTCAGCGCCCGCTCGCTGCGGGGCCTGCTGGAGGAGCTGCGCCAAAAGGACCCCGAGCCGGCACCCGCCCTCAAACCGCCCGAGCACTCCAACGTCATCCTGCAGCTCATCGAGGAGGAGTTCACCAACTTCAAGTCGATCGACGAGGACTCCGACGTGCCCGAGCGTGGCTCCCAGCCCCTCGACTCGCTGATGACGGGCAACGCGCCCATCAACTACGACCCGTCGGCGCCGCTGACCCTGGACGACTTTGCGCCCGCGGAGCCCTCGCTGGAGATCCCGCTGCCGCGCTCGCCCCGGCACGCCGGCCGCGACACCGAGCACGAGCCCACGCCGCCCCCCGATGCTTCGTCCAGCGCCACGGCGCCCGAGGGCATGCACCGCACCGGCGGCCACCCGACGCTGACGCCCATGGGCGGCACGGGAACGGGCCGAAGCGACGGCGGGCGTTCGATCGTCCCGCTGCTGGCCATCGTGCTGCTGCTCGCTGCCGGCGTTGGCGCGGCGGTCTACATGTTCGTCCTCAAGTAGTCCCGGACCCGGTCGATGGTGGGCTCGTGGGCCCGACCGAATCAACCGTTCGTTCCCTGGAGCTCGCGGTCGACAGTCCGTTCTGGACCGCGGAAGAGCTGCAGGATTTCTCGACACAAACCGGCCGAGGGCGCGTGCTTCACGTGCGCACCGGCGGCGCAGACGACACGCCGGCGGAGCGATGCCTGCGCGACGCGGGCTACATGATCGGCCGGCTGCCGATCACCCGCGCGCCCTCGCAGCTCCCGGTGGCGGCCGCGACCTTTGGTCCGGACATCATCTACGTCACGCTCGACCAGCCGCTGCCGCTGTGTCTGGGCGCGCTCGAGCTGCTCGCGACCGATGCAAAGACCAAGGAGGTCCCGATCATCGCGCTGGTCGGCGAGTACGCCCCCGCGAGCATCATCGACGACGCGTACTCTCGGACCGGATGCGACTTCTTCCGCCTCGGTGCGACCGAGGTCGAGCTGCTCGCCCGGACGCACCTGATCGTTCGCCTGGGGCAGTCTCACTACGCCCATGGCGAGCCCTCCATGCCCCGCCCGACGGCGCCGGCCGCCAACCATCCCATCGGTGGCCAGGTCGACGCCAAGGACCCCGTCACCCAGGTGTACACCCCTGCCTACCTTCGTGACCGGCTGCCCACCGAGGCCGCCCGCGCCCACCGCTACGGTCGTCCGCTGTCGATCATCGTCGTGCACGCGCCCGAAGCCGCCAACCGAGACGCGATCGCCAGCCGGGTGGCTCGGCAGCTGACCGGCATGTCTCGCGACGTCGACATCGTCGCCCGCTACAACCGGGACACCTTCGTGATGGTGCTGCCCGAGACGGCCGAAGAGGGCACCGAAGTCCTCCGAGGACGGCTGCGCAAGGGGCTTCGGGGGGACGGCATCACGGCGCACCTGGGTGCCGCCTCGCTGGGCTCGGGCGACCCGGAGAGCGCGGCCTACAGCGGGTCGGCCCTCGTCAACGCTGCGCTCGCGCGTGCGTATTCTGGCTGAACGAACCGCTCGCTCCGTGATACGTCCGCACGATGTCGTTGCTGGCGTATCCGTCTCGCGTCTCGCTTCAAGCGCTCGGTTGGACCGTCGGGGAACGCCCCGCACCCAAGAAGTTCGTCGGGCTCGCGTGGCCGCACAGCTCCAACCTCGACGGACTGCTCATGGTCCTCATGGCCCAGAAGATGGGCCTGACCATGTCGTGGATGGTCAAGGATGCGGTCGACAAGCCCGTGCTCGGGCAGATCGTCCGCAGCGTCGGCGGGGTCTTCATCGACCGGACCAAGACCAATGGCGTGGTCCAGCAGATGGTCGACCAATTCGCCGACCGCGACGAGTTCGCGCTGATCGTGCCCCCTGAGGGCACCCGCAGCCGGCGCGACTACTGGAAGTCGGGCTTCTATCACATCGCCGTCGGCGCGGGCGTGCCCATCGTCCCGGGCTACCTCGACTTCGGCCACAAGCGCGGCGGCTTCGGAGAGCCCATCATGCCCACCGGAGACATCAAGAAGGACATGGATGAGATCCGTGCCTTCTACCAGCCTCAGCACATGAAGGGCTTTCACGACGAGGACGTCGGACCGATCCGGCTGCGCGAGGAAGAAGAGGCCTAGCCCTCAATCAAGCGCTCTTTTCGAGAAGTCGATTGACGAAGGGCTCGTAGCCCGCACGACGTGCTATCTCCAAGCGGCATGCAGGAGCGGTTCGAGGGCCACCATCCCAAGGTTCACGCCGACGCGTTCGTGCACGCCGCCGCCGTCGTCATCGGCGAGGTCGAGGTGGGCGCGCACTCGAGCGTGTGGCCCACCGCGGTGCTGCGCGGCGACGATGGTCCGATCCGCATCGGCGCGCGCACCTCGATTCAAGACGGGACCGTGGTCCACAACACCGAGGGCCTCTCGACCACCACGGTTGGAGACCGCGTCACCGTGGGGCACCGCGCGGTGCTGCACGGCTGCACGATCGCCGACGACTGCATCATCGGGATGGGGTGCATCATCCTCGACAACGCCGTGGTGGAGACCGGCTGCATCGTGGGCGCTGGTGCCGTCATCCCGCCGGGGAAGCGCGTGAGGGCGGGGACCGTCGTGGTCGGCAACCCCATGCGGGTCCTGCGAGCGAGCACGTCCGAGGACCGCGAGTTCATCGAGTTCTCCTGGCGCGCGTACGTCGAGCGCGTCGCGCAGTACACCGCGGCAGGACGGGGCGATGGCGTCTGAGGCCCCGCCGCGGTGGAGGTTCTTCGTCGACCGCGGCGGAACCTTCACCGACTGCGTCGGCGTGGACACGCACCGCGGCACCGTGCACGTCACCAAGCTGCTCTCCAGCGACGACGCGCCCCTGGTCGGCCTGCGCGACCTGCTCGGGCTGCCCGCCGGCGGGGACATCCCCCCATGCGAGCTGCGTCTGGGCACCACGCTGGCCACCAACGCGCTCCTCGAGCGCCGCGGCGAGCCGTGTGCGCTGCTGATCACCCGGGGCTTCGGCGACCTGCTGCGCATCGGAGACCAGACCCGGCCGGACCTCTTCGCGCTGGAGCTTCCCGAGCCCGCGGTGCTGCCCCGGCGCATCGTCGAGATCGACGCCCGTCTGCGGCCCGACGGCAGCGTCGCCTCCACCCCCTGTGGGGACGACCTCGCCTCGATCTGCGCCTCGCTGCGGGCCGAGGGCATCGACGCGGTCGCGCTCGCGGTCTTGCACGCCCACGCCAACCCTTCGTTCGAGCGCGCGCTCGCGCAGCGCATCGAGGCGCACGGCTTCGGGGTCGTCGTCTGCTCGACCGACGTCAGCGCAGAGCCCGGGCTGCTCGCGCGCACGGACACCGCCGTGGTCGATGCGTACACCACCGGGCCCCTGCGACGCTATCTCGCGCACCTGGCCGGCGCGTTGAAGCCCGAGGAGACCGGGTCGGTGCTGCGCGGCATGCAGTCCTCGGGCGGACTGGCCGACGCCGCCGCGTTCCGGGGCAAGGACGCCGTGCTCTCCGGACCCGCCGGGGGCGTCGTGGCCTGCGCTGCGCTCGCCCATCGCCTGGGTCTTCGGGCGGTGATCGGGTTCGACATGGGCGGCACGTCCACCGACGTCTCGCGCTGGGGCGGTGCGCTGGAGCGCGTCCACGAGACGACGTTGGCGGGCGTCCGGATCCGCACCCCGATGATGGCCATCCACACCGTCGCCGCCGGCGGAGGCTCGCTGTGCCGCTTCGACGGGCTGCGGCTGACCGTGGGTCCGCACAGCGCGGGCGCCTCACCGGGCCCGCTGTGTTATGGCCATGCTCAGGCGAGCGAGCCGGCCCTGACCGACGTGGCCGTCTGCCTGGGGCGACTGCCTCCGGACCGCTTCCCCTTCCCGCTGGACGTCCGGCGAGCGCGCGAGGGCGTCGCAGCGCTCGCACACGAGGCCGGAATGTCCTTCGAGGACACAGCCGAGGGGCTCGCCTCCATCGCGGTCGAGAACATGGCCCGCGCGATCCGGGCCGTGACGGTCGCCCGGGGGCACGACGTCCGCGAGCACGCGATGGTCGTGTTCGGCGGGGCCGGGGGACAGTGGGGCTGCCCGGTCGCGCGGGCGCTGGGCGTGCGCACGCTGGTGCTCGATCCCCTAGGCGGCGTGCTCTCGGCCTGGGGCATCGGGCAGGCCGACGTGCGCTGGCACGGGGAGCGGGACGGCGCCGCCGCCGAGCTCAGCCCGCAGAGCCTGGCCGCCGTGCAGCCGGCCCTCGATGAGCTCCTGCGCGAAGCGGCGCTGGCCGTGGGCGAAGACGGCGTCGCCCTCCGCTCGGCCTCGCTGCGATACGCGGGCACGCAGACCGCGCTCGAGGTGCCGCTCACCGACGCGGACCAGATGCGCGCCGCGTTCGAGGCCCGCCACGAGGCTCGCTTCGGCTACGGACGCCCGGCGCACCCCATCGAGATTGCCGCGGTGCGGGTCGAGTGGGTCCGGCACGTCCCGCCGCCGCCCCCACCTGCCCACCCCTGGGGCACCGGCCTCCCCCGCGGCCACGCGCGCCTGCGACACGCGGGGGGTTGGGTGGACGCGCAAGTCTTCGACCGTGCCGATCTGCCCGCGCAGGTGGACGGGCCGATCGTCATCCTCGAGGACACCGGCACGATCGTGGTCGACCCGGGCTGGCGAGTCCAGCGCAGGGACGACGGCGTCCTGCTGCTCGAGGACGACAATCCGGGCGCCGAGGCCCGCGTCTCGGTCCAACGCGACCCCGTCGCGCTCGAGGTGATGGGCGGTCGCTTCATGGCGATCGCCGAACAGATGGGCGAGGTCCTGCGGCGCACCGCGCTGTCCACCAACATTCGGGAGCGGCTCGACTTCTCATGCGCCGTGTTCGACGGCGAGGGCGGCCTGGTCGCCAACGCGCCCCACATGCCGGTGCATCTGGGCGCGATGGGGGCGTCCGTCGCCGCGATCGCGCGCCAGCACCCCACCCCGGACCCCGGGGACGTCTTTGCGACCAACGACCCCACCGCCGGCGGCAGCCACCTTCCCGACATCACCGTCGTCACCCCGGTCTTCGAGGGCGAGCAGGTCGCGTTCTACGTCGCCTCGCGCGGGCACCATGCCGACGTCGGCGGCATCTCGCCGGGCAGCATGCCGCCGCACGCCACCGCGCTCGATCAGGAGGGCGTGGTCTTCCCCGGCACCCGCATCGTGCACGCCGGGCGCTTCGAGCACGCGGCCGTGCGCGCGGTGCTCGAAGGCGGGCCCCACCCCGCCCGGCGCCCCGCCGACAACGTCGCCGACCTGCAGGCACAGGTGGCGGCCAACCAGACCGGCGCGTCGCTGCTGCAGTCGCTGTGCGCCGACGTGGGGAGCCAGGTCGTCCGCGCCCACATGCGACACGTGCAGGACCACGCCGCCCACGCGGTCCGCCAGGCGATCGCTGCCCTTCCCTTCGCCCACGCGACCTTCGCCGACGAGACCGACGACGGCCACCGCATCCAGGTCACGCTGCGCCGCGAGGGCGAGACCCTCGAGGTCGACTTCACGGGCACCTCGGGATGCGGTCCGCACAACCTTCACGCCCCGCGTGCGGTCACCGTCGCCGCGGTGCTCTACGTGCTGCGCACCCTGGTCGGCGAGCCCATCCCGCTCAACCGCGGCTGCCTGGAGCCGGTCACCCTCATCATCCCGCGTCCCAGCCTGCTCGACCCCGAGCCCGCCTGCGCCGTGGCCGGCGGGAACGTCGAGACCGCCCAGCGCGTCGTCGACGTCCTGCTCGCCGCGGTCGGTCGCAAGGCGGCCAGCCAGGGCACGATGAACAACCTGACGCTGGGCGACGGCAGCTTCGGCTACTACGAGACCATCGCCGGAGGAGACGGCGCGACCGCGACCGCGCCGGGCCGCAGCGGCGTGCACACGCACATGACCAACACCCGGATCACCGACCCCGAGACGCTCGAGCTTCGGTTCCCGATCCGCCTCGACGCGTTCGCGATCCGGTCCGGCTCGGGGGGCGCTGGCGCGCAGCCCGGGGGCGAGGGCGTCGTGCGGCAGTTCACGCTGCTGCGCCCCCTGCAGGTCTCGATGCTCTCCGACCGCCGCATCCGGCCTCCGTTCGGGCTCGCCGGTGGGGACCCCGGCGCCCCGGGGCGCACCGAGATCGACGGTCGATCGCGGCCAGGCCGCTTCTCCGAGGCCCTGCCGGCCGGGACCGTGGTCCGGGTCGAAACGCCCGGCGGCGGCGGCTTCGGGCCGCCCACGGGCCGCCCTGAAGGGTCTTGAAGGGTCCTGACGGGACGTTTTGCCCGAGGTAGCCGCCTAGGCTAGGGTTCGCCCACTCCATGCTCGAGGCATTGATCCCCTACATCGAGATCCCGACGAAGACGCTCGTCGAGAACGTGCCGCTGATGGACGCGCCGCTGAAGCTGCAGCCGTTCGGCCCGCTGGTGGCCACGGGCGTCATCCTGGGTTGGCGGCAGTGTCTCAAGTACGCCAAGGAAAAGGACATCGATGAGGTCCTGTTTCGCGACTACCTGTTTTGGCTGCTCGTCTCCGCGTTCGTGATCTCCCACTGGGTCTCGGTGCTCTTCTACTTCCCCGAGCAGGTCGAAGAGGACCCCTGGGTGCTGCTGCGGGTGTGGAACGGCCTGTCGAGCGTCGGCGGCTTCTTCGGCGCCTTCGTCGGCATGATGACCTACCTCAAGCTCAAGAAGCAGCCGGTCATCGTCTACGCCGACGCCACGATCTTCGGGCTGCTGCTGGGATGGTGCTTCGGACGGATGGGCTGCTCGGTCGTGCACGACCACCCCGGCCGCATCGTCGAGGAGGGCACCTTCTTGGCCGTGGGCCCGTGGCCCGACGGCACCTGGCGCTACGATCTGGGACTGCTGGAGCTGATGTTCGCGATCACCCTGTGCGCCACGGTCTACTTCGTGGTCGACTGGCGAAACAAGCGGCCGGGCTGGCTCGTCGGGCTCGTCGCCACCGCCTACGCGCCGTTCCGCTTCGTGCTCGACTTCGCCCGCGCCGATGAAGCGGCCGCTGGCGTCATCGGCACCCCGGATGCGCGCTACGCCGGGCTCACCCCCGCCCAGTGGTTCACCGTCAGCTTCTTGCTCGCCGGGCTGTGGCTGCTGTTCGTCCGCCGGCCCAAGCCCGACGATCTCGACTACGCCAAGGACTCCGAGCGCATCGCCAAGGAGCGCGCCGCGGCGGGCACCGCCAAAGCCGACGCCGACGACTCGGACGACGGCGACTCGGACGACGACGAAGCGCGCGCCTAGGACCTCAGTTCTGAAGTCCGTTCCGGGTTTGCGCCCACCCGACCGTTACGTAGCAACAGAGCTGAGCGTCCCGGAGGGATGCGCAGCGGAAAAGACACAAAGCAGTTGCACCGTCGCCGATTGCAAAAGACCCGTGATGCCTCACGGGTTTTTTCATGTCCGTCGTCCGAGACGGCGCAACCAGGGGCATGGCGCCTCGTCTCCCCCTACAGAGCGAGGGGCATCACCCACGCGACCACGCGACACCCGACATCGAAACGACGGGTCGGTCGTGCCTGCGCTTCCACAGCCCTTGGCCGGGGAGTGCAGCACGCCGTGACGCTGACCCGCGTCCGAATCACGACGCCCAGACAACGCCAGAAGACACCGCCATGAAACGACTCCTTACCCTCTTCGTCCTCGGATCCCTCGCCATCACCCCCATGGGGTGCAAGAAGAACGACAAGGGCACCGATTCTCCCGATGAGGCTGCAGAACAAGACGCAGATCCGATGGCCGAGTTGCAGGCCATCCCCGAAAAAATTCAAGCCGAGGTCGATGTGGTCCTGCAGCCGATCACCGACGTCGACGTCGTCATCGACCAGCTCACCTCGATCCCCAGCCGCTACGGCATGAACGCCTCGGACCTCGCCGCCATGGCGAGCGCCAAGATGGACGGCGGCTCGATCGAGTTCAGCGCCGACGTCTCCGGGGACGCGAAGGCCGAGATCGAGGCGATGCTCGGCACCGTCGAGGGCATCACCGTGGGCCTCAAGGAGACCCCGGCCCGGGCCAAGACCGCCGCGGCCAACATCGCCGAGCTGGGGGTCAAGGCCACGGCCATCGCCACCAAGCTGCAGACCTCGCTGCAAGGGAAGCTGGCCAACCCGCTGCTCAACGCGGAGAAGAAGGCCGAGCTGCAGGGCGAGCTGGACTTGGTCGTCAAGTTCAACGCCGACATCAAGGCCACCGTCGGCGACGCGAAGACCACGGTCATGTCGGTGCCCAAGCTCGGCGCCGACGCGCTCGGCAAGCTCACCGCGGCACTTGCCGGCGGCGCGTCCGCAGGTTGATCGCGGGCCCAGGTCCGTCATCGCGCAGGGACCGCCCTTGTGCCTGGAGCCGAGCACGCCCACACTGTGGGCATGGCTCGGCTTCTGCGTTCCGCCGCCCTGTGTGCCGCGCTCGCCGCATCAGCGCTGATGCCCGGCGCCGCGGAGGCCGAGAACGGAATCAAGCCGCGGCTTCCCGTCGAATGGATGCCTCAGCCGGCCTGCCTGGAGTTCGTCGACCGGACGGCCGACCCGGTCTACCGGTTCTCCTACGCGATTGCCGCCGAGGACCCCAAGCCGGGGGAGGAGCTGCTGCCCGACGAGGTCGTCGACTCCCGCCGCCACCAGTTCTTTGCGCTGGCCAAGCAGGGCAACCCGCAGACGGACTACCCCGAGCTGTGGATCACCCAGGCCGACGTCGATGCGGCGCTCGAGAAGGAGCTGATCTCCGCGTCGACCGTCGAGTCGGACGAGATGATGGAGTCCAGCCCCCTGTGGTCCGAAGACTTCGAGAGGATCACCCCCGACGACCAGCGCCGGCCGATCTCCGAGGAGATGGCCGCCACCGGGGTCGAGTGGGACACCGCCGCCGTCGACCCGGGCGTCTACATGCTGTGGGGCTACACCTGGGAGCCCGCGTTCAACCTTTGGAGCCAGCGCTCGGGCAACGTGGTCATCGTGCACGATGGTGATCCCCACGCCGTCGGCCCGGGGGCGGCGATCACCAACGGCGAGCTGATCGTCTACTCCGACGAGGCGGCCGTCATCGAGGGCTGCGTGAGCGGGGCCCCTGGCACGACGCTCGACGGCGAGTTCGCGCTGACGCCGGAGAACGGCCAAGACGAGGACTGGCAGCCGACGTGGATCCCCTTCGCCGAGGGCATCCCCATGGATGGGGAGACCTTTTCGCTGGAGTTCACGCCCGGCGAGGCGTACGGCACCAAGCGGCTGCTGGTGCGGGTGATCGTCACCGACCCCGATGGGAATCGCTACGAGGCGCACATGCCCGACCTCATCAACGTGCTCCCGGGTCAGTCCGGGAGCTGCGACGATGATGACGGAGGCGGCTTCATCGGCAGCCCGGGGTGCGGCGTCGGAGACAGCACCGGCGGGGACGCCAGCACCGGCGACACGTCGTCGGCGGGGTCTTCGGGCGGACCCGCGACCGAGGGCACCACAGCGACGGATGCGTCGAGCTCCGCGGGCGCCGACGGCGGGACGGCTCCGGTCGGGACGTGCTCCGCGGGCGGTCGCGGATCAGTCCCGGCCTGGCTCGCGCTCGGACTCTTCGGCCTCTTCGCACGCCGTCGCCGGCCATAACCACGCCGCACCGCGCACGCCGCTGCTGTCGCCGTGCGCCGCGGGCACGATTCGCGTGCGCACCACGTCGGAGAAAACATGCTCGGGCAGCCGCGCGGGCACGCCGGTGTACAGGCGCGCGAGGTTGGAGACACCGCCGCCCAGGACGATCACTTCAGGGTCGATCAGGTTGATCACGGTCGCCAGGCTGCGCGCCAGCTGGTCCTCGTAGCGCGCCCAGGCCATCGACGCACGTGCATCGTCGCGCCCGGCGAGCTCGGCGGCGCTGACCGTCTGCCCGTGCCGCCGCTGAAACTCCGCGGCCATCCCCGGGCCGCTGAGGAAGGTCTCGATGCATCCGCGCCGTCCGCAGTAACACGGTGGCCCGGGCCGCTCGTCGTCGAGGATCGCGGGCAGCGGGCTGTGTCCCCACTCCCCGGCCACCCCGTTCACACCCGGCAGCACGCGCCCCCCGACCACCACGCCGCCTCCGACGCCGGTGCCGAGGATCACACCGAACACGACGTCCGCACCCTGACCGGCGCCATCGCTGGCCTCGGAGAGCGCGAAGCAGTTGGCGTCGTTGGCCAATCGCACCGTGCGATCCAAGGCGGCCTCCAGATCGGTCTTCAGCGGCCGACCGTTGAGCACCGCCGTGTTGCAGTTCCGCATGAGGCCCGTCTTGGGCGAGACCGAGCCCGGCGCGCCGACACCCACGGTGCCCTGCTCTCCCAAGTCCGCCTCGGCCTCGCGCACCAGCGAGACGATCGCCCCCACGATGGACGCGTAGTCCTCGCGCGGCGTCGGCACACGCTTGCGCCACCGCGCAGTCGAGCCCGCGAGGGCGACGAGTTCGGTCTTGGTGCCCCCCAGATCGACCCCCAGTCGCAGGCGATGCGCTCGCACGTGCACGGCCTCAGTCTCTCACACCACCGCCGCACCGCGACGACGTGCAGACCTTGCTACCCTGGGCCCGTGCGGACGGTCCTTGCGATGGCGTGCTGTGCACTGACGTGGGGATGCAACACCCCGAGCGCACCCGAGCCGCACCCGACGCCCCCGCCGCCCCCGCCGGCGGAAGCGTCCGACTCGACGCTGCAGCAGTGGGCGTTCGACGCGACCGCCGTGGGGACGATGCCGGCGGGCTTCGACGCGCTGGAGACCGCCAGCACCAACACCCCCGCGACCTGGGGCGTCGTCGCCGACGGCACCGCCCCCTCGGGTGGTCGAGGGTTCGGCGTGCTTGGGACCACCAACCTCGGCCAAACCTACAACGTCGCGCTCGCGCCGACCTTCGAAGCCACCGACGTCGACCTCTCCGTTTCGCTCAAGCCCTCGTCGGGCGAGCAAGACCAGGGCGGGGGCCTCGCGTTCCGGGCCAAGGGGGCCAGCGACTACTACGTCGCGCGCTGGAATCCCTTGGAGAAGAACGTCCGCTTCTACGTGGTAGTCGGCGAGCAACGCAGCGCGTTCGCGGCCGCGGAGATCGACCTCGACCCCTCCAGCTGGCACACGATGCGGATCCTCGCCGAGGGCACCCGCCTGGAGCTGTTCATGGACGGAACCTCGGTCCTGGTCACCGAAGACGACACGCTGCCCGGGCCCGGCCGGATCGGCCTGTGGACCAAGGCCGACGCGGCCACGTGGTTCGACGACCTCACCGCGCAGAAGCTCTAGAGCGGCGATCAGTTTGATTCCATGCGCTGATGCACGCCTGGGGCCGCACCTGACGGTGTCGCGCGGCGCTCGTGGTGTGCCCGACACAACTTCGGCCACGCTCCTACCCAGGAACGGCCCCAGACGCACCTCAGCACCCGGAATCAAACTGGTCGCCGCTCTAGCAGCCCAGGGCGAGTCGCTGAAGTTCGCCGGCGGCCGCCATACCCGTGTGCGTGCGAGCCATGGCGCCGCCCTCGAACGCCGCGAACATCGGGATGCCACGCACCTCGAAGCGCTGGGCCAGCTCGGGGTGGTCCTGCGTGTTGACCTTCACCACGATGGCCTTGCCCGCGAGCGCCGAGGCGGCCTGCTTGACCGCCGGCGCGGCCATGCGGCACGGCCCGCACCAAGGCGCCCAGAAGTCGACGAGCACCGGCACAGCGGACCCTGCGATCAGTGTGTCGAAGTCTGCCGGGGTGACGTCGATCGGCGACGATGCTGGAGGTAGGTCGGCCTTGCACGCGCCGCACCGCCCCACGTCGGCGAGATGCTTGGCGGGAATTCGGTTGCGCTGCCCACACTGCGGACAGGCACGCTCGAAAGACGACTTGGCGCGAACCATGGTCGCAACGTGAGGCGCCCTCGCTGGAGCACAACCTCGGGCGCCAACCTTGCGCAAGCCTGACCGGGGTGCGACACTTGGTCGCAGTGCCCGGCCAATGCCAGCGCCGATTTCCCGCCTGGGGCCTCTTGTTGGCCCTTGTGGCGGCGCTATGGCTGCCAGATCGCGCAATCGCCGCGGGCTCGTTGGACGCTGGCTGCGCCTGTCCCTGCGCCGGCGTCAGTGGCGCAGACGCGCAGACGACCGCCCGGCGAGTCTCGTGCTGCACTGCCGAGCCCGAGCAGGTCTCCCCTACGGTGGCGCACCAGCCTCCGCCTGACCGGGTCTGTCTCCTGGGGACCTGCGCGCTGTGGATCGCCCAGCGCGACCAGCGTGCCCTCGTGCGCGTCCGGCCGCGACCGGGACCCTCGAACACCGGGCCCCCCCGGTGGCTCCTCCATCGTCGCCTGATTCGCTGAAACGAAGCCTCGACCCGCCTCGGTGCGAACGCGTGGCGCGTTCGCTGGTCTTCTTCGTCTCCGCGACACATCGACATGCACTTCATCAATCGTCAAGCCGCGTGCTTGGCCATCGCGTCCGCCATGGGTTGCGGACCGACGGCCCTGCACTCGGCCACCGCCCGCTCCTTGGAGCATGCAGGGGCGACGCTCAACCTCTCGGGCGAACCTGCCGCTGCACCCCAGACGGTCGACCTCGACGGATCGCTCGCCGCCTACCTCGGCTACGCGTTTGCCAACAGCCCGGCCCTGCGAGCGCGCTTCGAGACCTGGCGCGCCATGACGTACCGCCCCGCACAGCAGAGACGACTCCCCGAGCCGACCGTGACGTACGCGGGGTTCGTGCGCAGCGTGCAGACGCGGGTTGGGCCCCAGCGGCACCGCCTGGGCGTCTCGCAGTGGTTTCCTTGGCCGACCAAGCTTCGCGCGGGCAGCGATGCGGCGGAGCTGGAAGCCGTCTCGGCCCAGCGCCAGTTCGAGGCCCATGCCCTGGAGATCGGCGCCGAAGTGGCGACGGCGTACTGGCATCTGTGGAAGCTCGAACGCCACGCAGAGGTCTTGACCGAGGAGGTCGTCGTCTTGGCGAGCCTCTCGGAACAGGTGCGGGTGCGCGTGGAGGTGGGCACGTCCAACCTCGCCGACCTGACCCAGGTCGACCTCTCCTTGTCCCGCGCTCGCGACCGCCTTGCCGGTCTCGAGGAGGCAACGCGCGTTGGAGAGGCGCGGCTGGTGCGGGTGCTCGGAGCGCCGGTCGAGATTGCCACGCCCATCCGGGCGGAGGCTCCGAGCGCTGACGCTTTGGAAGAACCACTGGAGGCTCTGTATACCGACGCAGGCGCGCATCCGCAGGTGCAGACATTCGCCGCCCTGAGGGATGCGCAAAGCGAGCGCGTTCGCGAAGCCGAGGCCGACAGAGCGCCGAGCTTCGGGCTCGGCGTCGACTGGATTCTCACCGGTCCGTCGATGGGCAACCCTGCGCCCCCAGACACCGGAATGGATGCGGTTGCGCTCTCCTTGTCGGTCAAGGTCCCCCTGTGGGGCTTTGCGTACAAGGCCGCGGGGAACGAGGCCCGAGCCAAGGGCGCAGCCTGGCGTGCCCGCGAGATCGACGCTCGCAACGGAGTCATCGCTCGAGTTCGCGAGCAGGCGGCCCGGATACGCGACGATGTTCGCCGGGTCCGCGTCCATGACACGACCTTGGTGCCGCAGGCTGAAGCGGCATTCGAGTCCGTGCTCGCCAGCTACGCGGCAGGTCGCTCCACGGTAGGAGAGCTCTTGCTCACCCAGACGGCGCTGCTGGGCCTCAAGCGCGACCGGGTATCGGCGCAAGCCGACTATGCCACCGATCTCGCTGAGCTCGAACGCGTCGTGGGTCGCCCTGTCCGCACGACCGCTGCGCCGAACAACGGAGACGTCGATGACCAGCGACAGTGACCAAGACCGGGCGCAGGACGTGCCTGACGAGCCGATCGACCGCGCACCGCCCCCTGCGCGCCGAGTTTGGATCGCTCGCGCGGCCAAGAACGCAGGGTTGTCCCTCGCCTTGCTCGCAGTCCTTGGGGTTGGCTTCGGGCTTGGACGCATCGGCGGCGAAGACCTGCAGCCCCAAACCGTCCACGAGAGCCACGACGTCTCGGAGGCTTGGACCTGCTCGATGCATCCGCAGATTCGCATGGACGAACCCGGACAATGCCCGATCTGCGGCATGGATCTCGTCGTGGCCCAGAGCACCGCGGACGATGACGCCGCCAACCCAGAGGTGGTCACCCTCAGTGCGCGGGCGCGGGCACTCGCCGAAGTACGCACGACGGCGGTCGTACGTACGGATCCGCGGGCTGAGGTCCGCCTCCTGGGGCGAGTCGACTACGACGAAACTCGGCTGCGCATGGTCACGCCTTGGACCGACGGCCGCATCGACCGACTTCGCGTTCGCGTCACGGGGACCAAGGTCCATAAGGGACAGGTGGTGGCTGAACTCTACAGCCCGGAGGTCTACGCGGGCACGCGCGACCTGCTGGTGGCCAAGAAGCAGGCCGAGCGGCTGTCCGGGGCGGGACTGCACGGATCGAGCAACGTCTCGGCAGCGGCGCTGTCTTCGGCGCGGGAGAAGCTGCGGCTCATCGGTCTCTCCGACGGTGAGATCGAGGCGATCGAGCGCTCGGGGAACGCCCCCAAGAAGGTCTCGATTCGCTCCCCCTTCGCCGGCACCGTGCTCGAGCGGAAGGTCGAGCAGGGCGACTACGTCAAAGCCGGCACGGTCCTGTACCACATCGCCGATCTGTCGAAGCTCTGGGTGCAGATCGACGCGTATGAGTCAGACCTCTCCCTGCTCGCGCGGGGCAACGCCGTCGTCCTCGAAGTCGACGCCCTCCCTGGCGAGACGTTCGAGGGGAACATCGCCTTCATCGATCCGGTCCTCGACGAGCGAACGCGAACGGCCCGGGTGCGGGTCGAGGTCGACAACGCGGCCGGGACGCTTCGGCCGGGGATGTTTGCGCAGGCGGTGGTGCAGACCGAGTTGGACACCACGAAGGGGCAGCTGGTCGTCCCGCGCAGCGCGGTCCTCTTCACGGGCCGGCGGTCCATCGTCTATGTGGCTGTGCCAGGCGAACCGGGGGCCTACGCGCTTCGGGTGGTGCGCGTGGGCGGGCGCGGAGGCCCGATGGTCCCGGTGCTCACCGGCTTGTCCGAAGGCGAGCGGGTGGTGACGAACGGCGCGTTCGTCGTGGACGCGGACCTGCAGCTGCGCGGAGGGTCCAGCATGATGACCCGACCCGACGACCGCGCCGTTGCCCACGCAGATCACAGCCTCGATGCGGATGCTCTGACGGCGCTGAAACCGGTGCTCGATGCCTATATCAGCGCGCAGACCAAGCTGGCCGAGGACGACTTCGACGGCGCACGAGACGCGTTGACCGCCCTCGCACAGGCCGCCAACGACGTGGACCTCGCGGCGCCTCGCGAAACGCGAGAGGCGTGGGACAGCCTCGCGTCTTCGCTCGCCGGGCATGGGCGACGGGGAGCGACTGCGACCGGCCAAGCCGACGTTCGGCGCGCGTTCGAGAGCGTGAGCGCCTCGATTGCCGACCTGCTCACCGAGCTGGGCAACCCCGATGCACAGCCGCTGCGCGTGGCGTTCTGCCCGATGGCCTTCGACAACGACGGCGCCCAGTGGGTCCAGCGAGGCGAGACCTTGGCCAACCCCTACTACGGCCCCGCCATGCTCCGCTGCGGCGATATTCGAGCCACGGTTGGACCCGCAGAGCGTCTGCCAACTGCCGTGAGCAGCGCAACCGCGACGGACCCGCTGGCGGGACCTCAGCACTGAGGATCGGATGACGGACCGCCAACCGACCTCGGCTGAGGACTCGACCTGGGACCACCTCATCGGGTTCTTCATCGGCAACAAGCTCGTGGTGTTCACCATGCTGGGCCTGCTCGTGTTCGCGGGCCTGGCCTACGCGCCGTTCCGGTGGCAACTGGGCGGCCTACCGCGCGACCCGGTCCCCGTCGACGCTCTGCCGGACATCAGCGAGAACCAGCAGATCGTCTTCACCCAGTGGCCGGGTCGGTCGCCCCGAGACGTCGAAGACCAGATCAGCTACCCACTGACCACCGCGCTGCTCGGCGTTCCAGGGGTGCGCACCGTTCGAAGCACCTCGATGTTCGGTTTCTCGAGCATCTACGTCATCTTCGAGGACGACATCGACTTCTACTGGTCACGCTCCCGGGTCCTCGAGAAGCTCGCGTCCCTGCCCGAGGGTACGGTCCCCGACGCTGTCTCCCCCACCCTCGGGCCCGATGCGACCGCTGTGGGCCAGGTGTTCTGGTACACCCTCGAGCCGCTGGACGAAGACGGTCGTCCCGTCGCAGGGGCGTTCGATTTGCACGAGCTCCGCTCGCTGCAGGACTGGACCGTTCGCTACGCGCTGCAGTCGGTCTCGGGCGTCTCCGAGGTGGCCTCGGTGGGTGGTTTCGTCCGCGAGTACCAGATCGACGTCGATCCCGAGGCGTTGCTCGGCCACGACGTCACCGTGGGTCAGGTCGCGCGAGCCGTGCAGGAGGCCAACCTCGACGTCGGCGCCCGGACGCTCGAGATCAACCGCGCCGAATACGTCGTCCGAGGGCTCGGATTCGTCGAGACCGTCGAGGACCTGCAGAGCGTCGTCGTGGCCAATCGCGACCACATCCCCATCCGGGTGCGCGACGTCGCCGACGTGACCTTGGGTCCGGCCCTTCGGCGCGGCCTGCTCGACAAAGCCGGCGCCGAGGCCGTGGGCGGGGTGGTCACCGTGCGGTTCGGTGCCAACCCGATGGCCGTGATCGACCGGCTTCGCGACAAGCTCACCGAGATCGAGGCCGGGCTGCCGCGCAGGACCATGTCCGACGGAACCGTCGCTCAGGTCCGTGTGGTGCCGTTTTACGATCGAAGCGCACTCATCGAAGAGACGCTCGACACCCTCTGGGTCGCCCTCATCGAGCAAATCTTGATCACGGTGGTGGTCGTCCTGCTCGTGATGCGTCACCTGCGGAGCTCGATCTTGGTCTCGATGCTGCTCCCGCTGGGGGTGCTGTGCACGTTCGTCCTGATGAAAGCCGCCGGCGTCGACGCCAACGTCATGGCGCTCTCGGGCATCGCGATCGCCATCGGCACGATGGTCGACATGGGGATCGTGTTCACCGAGAACATGGTCCATCACGTCGAGGCCGAGCCCGATGGGGTGGACACTGCCCGCGCGGTTCGCCGAGGGGCGTCCGAGGTGGCGGGGGCAGTGTTCACCTCGATCCTCACGACGATCCTGGGATTCATCCCCGTCTTCGGCCTGACCGGATCCGAAGGCAAGCTGTTCAGTCCGCTGGCCTACACGAAGACGTTCGCCCTGGCCTCGGCGTTCGGGCTGGCCCTGGTCGTACTGCCGGCGCTCGCCCATTGGGTGCTGCGTGCCCCTCCCCGGACGCGCAGCGGTCAGCGGTGGCGGGCGCTGCTTCGCCATGATGCGGGCGGGGATTGGGTGATCACCGGCTGCGGTGCGGCGATGCTCTTGATGGGCACGACCACGTTCGGGGCGCTCGTCCTTGCGGTGGGCGCGATTCGCCTGGGCGAGGCCGCCGGGCCGCCGCGGTGGAGGAAGGCCGCCCCCTTGCTCGCCAACGCGGTGACGGTCGTCGCGGTGACGATTGCGCTGACCGAGTTCTGGCTCCCGATGGGGCCGGGACGTTCGCTGCTGGCCAACCTCGTGTTCGTGTCGGTGATGGTCGCGCTGCTCATGGGCGGGTTCGCCCTGTTCAGCGTCGGCTATCGGCCACTGTTGCGATGGTGCCTTCACCACAGGGTGCTGTTCCTCAGCGGGAACTTGCTGTTCGTTCTCGGCGGCGTCGTCGCGTGGCGCGGCGCTTCGGCCACGCTGTGGTGGCTGCCGCAGGGCGCGCAGGACACGAGCGCCTACGCCCGGATCGAGGCGGCGTTTCCAGGCATTCCCGATGACTTCATGCCGGCCTTCGATGAGGGCTCCTTCCTGTACATGCCCAGCACCACGCCGCACGCCTCCATCGGACAAGCCAAGGAGATGCTGCAGCAGGTCGACGCCGCCATCGCGGCAATCCCCGAGGTGGATCAAGTCGTGGGCAAGCTGGGGCGCGCGGACACACCACTGGACCCCGCGCCCATCTCGATGTTCGAGACGATCATCAACTACGAGTCCGAGTATCGTCAGGACGCGGACGGCCGGATCGGCCGATTTACGGTCGATGGCGAGGGAGCGTTCGTCCTCGACGACCACGGTGACCCGATCCCCGATCCCGCAGGAGCGCCGATTCGGCAGTGGCGCGACCACATTCGAACACCTCGGGACATCTGGCGCGAGATCACCGAGGCCGCCCGGTACCCGGGTCTGACGGGCGCTCCGGAGCTGATGCCGATCAAGGCCCGCATCGTGATGCTGCAGACCGGCATGCGCTCGGCGGTCGGGATCAAGATCAAGGGCCCCGATCTCGAGACGATCGAGGCGTTCGGTCTGGAGCTCGAGGCTCGCCTTCAGACCCTCACCGACACGATCGATCCTCGGACGGTGTTCGCCGACCGCATCGTCGGCAAACCCTACCTGGAGATCGACGTCGACCGCGAAGCGATCGGGCGCTACGGACTGAGCATCGTCGACGTGCAAACCGTCCTGCAGATCGCGGTCGGCGGCAAGACCCTCACACGAACGGTGGAGGGCCGCGAGCGATACCCGGTTCGGGTGCGCTACATGAGAGAAGAGCGGGACAGCGTGGAGGCGCTCGAGCGGGTGCTCGTGGCAGGCAAGAGCGGCGAGCAGATTCCTCTGCAGCAGCTCGCCACGTTCCGCTACGTCCGCGGTCCTCAGATGATTCGGGCCGAGGACACCTTCCTCAACGCATACGTCACCTTCGATCCCGCGCCGGGGGTCGGCGACGTTGAGGCGGTCGAAGCCGCCGCGGCTCGGCTCGCCGCGGCCATCGCCGACGGGTCCCTCGTCGTCCCCGATGGGGTCAGCTTCCGCTTCACCGGGACCTATGAGAACCAGCTGCGGAGCCAGAAACGACTCGCGGTGCTGGTCCCCCTGGCACTCGCGGTGATCTTCATGCTGCTGTATCTGCAGTTCCGTCGCACCAGCACGGCGCTGATGGTGTTCTGCGGCATGGCGCTTGCCGCTGCGGGGGGCTTCTACCTGCTGTGGCTCTACGCGCAGCCCTGGTTCCTCGACGCATCGCCGCTGGGGGTCGATCTTCGCGTGCTGTTCGCGGTCCAACCGACCCCGATCACGGTTGCGGTGTGGGTCGGGTTCCTGGCCCTGTTCGGCGTCGCGACCGACAACGGGGTCATCGTCGCCACGTACCTGACCCAGACGTTTCGCGAGCGCCCGCCAGCGTCCATCGAGGCGCTTCGCGATCTCATCGTCGAAGCCGGGGCCCGCCGGCTGCGGCCCTGCGTGATGACCACGGCCACGACGCTGCTGGCCCTGCTGCCCGTGATCACCTCGCGAGGTCGGGGCGCAGACCTCATGGTTCCGATGGCCCTGCCGACGGTGGGGGGCATCGGCCTTTCGCTCGTCACGCTGCTCACGGTGCCGGTGCTCTTCAGCATCCCCGAGGAGCTCCGCCTCTGGCGAGCGGGGCGAGCGGGGCGAGCGGGCCGCGATCAGCCCGCGTAGAGCTCGGAGAAGCGCGCCGCTTTGACCGACGTGTCGACGATCCGAATCGTGCTCGTCGAGCTCCGCATGGAGAGCGTCTGCAGATGCAGTCGGTCGCCGATACGGCGCACGCCCTTGAGCATGGGTCCCGAGGTCACGCCGGTGGCGCAGAAGATGACCTCGCCCCGGACCAGGTCGGACATCTCCAGGTAGGCGTCCGGATCGGGCATGCCCATCTTGAGCGCCCGCTCTCGCTCGCCGTCATTGCGGAAGCGCAGCCGCCCCTGGAAGCACCCGCCCATGCACTTGAGGGCCGAGGCCGCCAGCACGCCCTCGGGCGCACCACCGATGCCGTAGACCATGTCGATCGAGCTCTCGGGCATGCAGGTGGCGACCGCGGGGGCGACATCACCGTCGGTGATCAGGAACACCCGAGCGCCCGCGCCGCGAAGCTCGGCGATCAGCTTCTCGTGCCGGGGTCGCTCCAGCACGACGACCGTAATCTCGCTGACCTTGCAGTCCTTGACCGCTGCGAGCGCGCGCACGTTCTCAGTGGGCGTCTTGAGCAGGGAGACCACGCCCTGGCCCTCGGGGCCCGTCGCGATCTTTTCCATGTACGTATCGGGCGCGTTGAGCAGCGCGCCCTTCTGCGCGACCGCCAGGACCGCGAGCGCACCCGAGGCGCCCTCGGCACACAGGTTGGTGCCCTCCAGCGGATCGACGGCGATGTCGACCTCGGGGAAGCTCGCGTCGTCGGGGCCGACCTGCTCACCGATGTAGAGCATCGGCGCTTCGTCTCGCTCGCCCTCTCCGATCACCACGGTCCCGCGGACGGGCACGCGATCGAAGGCTTGACGCATGGCCTGCACGGCGCGCGCGTCGGCGGCATCTCGTTGACCGCGGCCCACCATGTGCGAACACGCGATCGCGGCGGCTTCGGTGACACGGACGAATTCGAGAACGAGCGTACGATCCATGGCGACAGACTCCAACTCGCCGCTTGTAGCAGGAAAGCGGCGCCGGCCGAAAGGCGCGCGTCCATCACGGCGCCGTCACGTGGGCACGCAGGACCTCGAAGACGTCCTGTGGCAGCCGCTGCGGCCGCGCATCCGCACTTCGCACGCAGGCGTGGCGCGATTGCGCGTGGAGCAAGTCGAGATCGTGCGCGAGGTCGCGCCGGCCTCCCGCGGCGACGCGCACCCGGTAGTCGAAGTGCACCCGCACCGGTGTGACCAAGCTCAGCCCCACCTCGAGGGTCATCACGTCGTCGTACAGGCCCGGCGACTGGTAGCGAATCGCGAGCTCGGAGAGCGGCAGCGCCAGGCCAGCGTCTTCGAGCACGCTGTACGGCACGCCCGCGCCGCGGATGAACTCGACGCGCGCCATCTCCAGGTACCGCAGATACGACGCGTGATAGACGATGCCCATCTTGTCGGTGTCCGCGTAGAGCACCCGCGCCGTCGCGACGGACTTCAGCGACGCGGCGTCGATCTGCGGACACACCGGTTCGGGGCGGGCCATGGTCTCACTCGATGGAGTCCGGCTCCCGAATCCGGAAGCGATGGGTGGGTGCGCCGACGTCGACGCTGGCGTCGATCTCGGCGACCGCCGCCCGCACGGACGACTCGGGCACCCGCTCGGTGATCACGATCATCTCCACCGGCTCACCGGGTCCGCGCAGGTCCTGCTCGAGCCGCTTGACGCTC
Organism: uncultured bacterium; assembly: GCA_963761755.1. GTDB lineage: Bacteria > Myxococcota_A > Polyangia > Nannocystales > Nannocystaceae > CAJXVA01. Next base: position 518,944 of record CAVXIC010000006.1, on the reverse strand, counting down.
ACCCCGTGCCGCCCCAGGCACGACGCGACCCGTCCCAGCACGCCCGGGACGTTGGTGACGTGCACGCACAGGTAGTTCTCGTGCGACGCGTCCGAGAGCGGCGCCGGGGTGGCAGGGACGACGGTGCTGAACGCCTCCGGTGGCGGTCGACCGGCGTCGAAGGCGAACATGTGGCGGCACAGCTCGATGATGTCGGAGACGACGGCCATCCCGGTGGGCATCGGGCCCGCCCCGCGCCCGTGGTAGAGGCTTCGGCCCATCGCCCGCGACTCGACGAGCACCGCGTTGTACGAGCCCCGCACGCCCGCGAGGATGTGCTCCTTGGGCACCAGCATCGGGTGCACGCAGAGCGCGGGGCCGGCAGGGGTCTGCCGAGCTTCCGCCAGGCTCTTGATGACGTAGCCCAGCGCGTCGGCAGCGACGATGTCGAAGGGTCGCACCCGCGTGATGCCCTCGGTCGGAATCGCTTCGGGGTCGACCCGCAGACCGAAGCCGAGCAGGCACAGCAGGCTGAGCTTCTGGGCGGCGTCGCCCCCCTCGACGTCGAGCGTCGGATTGGCCTCGGCGAAGCCGGCCGCCTGCGCGCCGGCCAGCGCGTCGTCGTAGGTCGCCCCGGTCCGGCTCATCGCATCGAGGATGTAGTTGCAGGTGCCGTTGACGATGCCGGTCATCCGCCCGATGCGATCGCTGGCCAGCCCCTCGCGAAGCGCCCGGAGGATGGGGATGCCTCCGGCGACCGCCGCCTCGAAGTTGATCGCGACCCCGCGGCGTTCGGCCTCGGCAAAGAGCTCCTCCCCGTGGGTGGCCATCAGGGCCTTGTTGGCCGTCACCACGTGCTTGCTGCGCGAGAGCGCCTCGAGCGTCATCGTCAAGGCCGGCTCGATGCCCCCCATCACCTCGACGACGATGCGGATCTCGGGGTCCTCCAGCACGTCCCTGGGGTCGGTCGTGAGCAGCGCCTCTGGGATCCAGGCGTCACGGTCCCGCTCCAGACTGCGCACGAGGATCCTCTTGATCCGGACCGACGCGCCCAGGCGTCGCTCGATGTCGGCCTGATTCTCTCGCAGGATACGCGCCACGCCGCCTCCCACGTTGCCGGCCCCCAGCAGACCGATGACGACCTCGCGCATGCCGGCACCGTACGGCCGGCCGCGAGGGTCCGTCAACAACGGCGTCGGGCCGTTGAGCCCCGGCGCGGGCGGGGGTAGTGTGCTCGCCGATGAGTACGATCGTCGACGTGCACGCCCGCGAGATCCTCGACTCCCGCGGAAACCCAACCCTCGAGGTCGAGGTCACCACCGAGTTTGGCAACGTCGGTCGCGCCGCCGTGCCCTCGGGCGCGAGCACCGGAGAGTTCGAGGCCCACGAGCTTCGCGACGGCGACAAGAGTCGCTACGCCGGCAAGGGCGTGAGCGGAGCGGTCGACAACGTGCTCGGGCCGCTCAGCGACGTCGTCGTCGGGCTCGATGCCACCGACCAGGTCGCCGTCGATGAAGCGATGCTGGAGGCCGACGGCACGGCCAACAAGAAATCCCTCGGCGCCAACGCGCTGCTGGGCGTCTCGCTGGCGGTCGCTCGCGCCGCTGCGCACGACGTCGGGCTGCCCCTGTACCGCTACATCGGTGGCACGCTGGCCCGAACCCTCCCCGTCCCGATGATGAACGTCATCAACGGGGGCGCCCACGCCGACAACAACATGGACTTTCAGGAGTCCATGCTCGTCCCGCACGGCTTCGACACCTTCGCCGAGGCGCTGCGTGCCGGGGTGGAGACCTTCCACGTGCTCAAGAAGATCCTGCACGAGTCGGGCAAGGCGACGTCGGTCGGCGACGAGGGAGGCTTCGCGCCGGACCTGGCCAACAACGCCGAGGCCCTCGCGCTGCTGACCGCCGCGATCGAGAAGGCCGGCTATCGACCCGGCGAGCAGATCTCGCTCGCCTTGGACGTGGCCGCCTCGGAGTTCTACGACTCCAGCAAGAAGGTCTACACGCTCGCCGGCGAGGGTGGCCGGGAGCTCGACGCGGCGGGTCTGACCAGCCTCTACGTCGAGCTGGCCGGCAAGTATCCGCTCGTGTCGATCGAGGACGGCATGGACGAAGAGGACTGGGACGGCTGGAAGCAGCTCACCGATGCGCTGGGGTCCCAGGTCCAGCTGGTCGGCGACGATCTCTTCGTCACCAACCCCGAGCGACTGCAGCGGGGCATCGACGGTGGCGTGGCGAACGCACTGCTGGTGAAGGTCAACCAGATCGGCACGTTGACCGAGACCCAGACGGCGGTTCGCATGGCCCACCGCGCCGGGTACGCCTCGGTCGTCAGCCACCGAAGCGGAGAGACCGGGGACGACTTCATCGCCGACCTCGCGGTCGGGGTCGAGTCGGGGCAGATCAAGACCGGAAGCGCGTCTCGATCGGATCGGGTCGAGAAATACAATCAGCTGCTTCGCATCGCGGAAGCGCTCGGGAGCACCGCGCGCTACCCTGGCCGCGAGGTGTTCGGACCCCGGTGATTGCACGCGTCGTTGCAAAAGCTCTGCTCGCGGGGGCCGTCGGCCTGGCTCCCGCGACGGACGCGCCCGGCGCAGATCCGGCGCCTGCCGAGGATGCCCCTGCGCAGAGCCCTGCCCGTGCCATCGCCCCTGGACCGGTCCCCCCGTCCGACGCGGAGATCCCCAGGAGGACCTCGCGGAGGACCTCGCGGAGGATCCCCAGGAGGACGCGCCGAGACCCGAGGTGACGGCCCCCGCCGGACGCCCCGTGCTGGATCGGGTCCTGCCGTGCGGTACCCGGGTCCTGGTCGCACGCGACGACTCCCTTCCCGTCGCCTCGATCGTGCTCGCGCTGGAGCGAGGCAGCGAGGATGACCCCGAAGCGCTTCGGGGCCTGCACCACGCGCTCGCCTATCAGCTGCTCATGGGCAACCGCGACATGGCCCCTGGAGCCATCCAGAGCATGGTGCAGGACGCGGGCGGTTTGGCATTCCTCGCCACGGGACCGGCACAGATTCGCTTCGAGGCCCTCATCCCGGTCTCGGTGCTCGACGAGCTCATCGAGGCGGAGGCCAACCGCTTCCGGGCGCCGACGATCACCGAGAGCCTGTGGAAGGAGGCCCTCGTCTCGGCCCGCAGAGATACGCCCCTGCAGCGGACGACGCCCGAGGCCGCCGCCGCCGTGGCACACGGTGCTCCGGGCCTGTCGCACCCCACCCGAGTCGTCCCGGCCGCGCTCCGGGAGCTCGACGTCACCACCATCGAGACCACGCTGGCCCGCTTTGCCCGCTACGAAGCCGCGACGCTCGTCGTCGTCGCCCCCCTGCCTCTGCAGGACACGATGGCCAAGGTCGAAGCCGCGTTCGAGGATCTGCCGGTCCGCGCCCGGGTGGTCCCGCCTCGGGTGGTCACGCCCAGCGGCACCACCGTCGCCCTGCCCAAGGCCAGCGGCGACACCTTCGTTTGGGGCGTGCCCGGCGACCCGGCATCGCGCCTGTGGGCCGAGGCATGGTGCGAGGCGATCAGCCGCCAACGCAGGGGCGAGAGCGAACCCAAGCCCAACCGGGTGCGCTGCGTGTTCGACGACGACCCGCGCCGCCCGAGCCTCACCATCCGCGTGCGCACGCCCGGGGATCCCGCTGCGCTGCTCGCCGAGCGTTTCGCGGCGCTGTCGGCAGCGCCCAGCCGGCTGCTGCGTGGTCCCACCCGGCGCCTGATGCAGACGCTCGAGCAGGAGACGTCCACGCCGCTGGGGCTGGCGCGCCGACTCGCGGCGGCCGCTCCCCTGCCCCCGCTTCGGGCCGGCACGACGCCACCGAGTCGCTCGACGGTGGAGGCGCTCACCGGCGCCACCGGTTTGACCCAGCCCGCCACGCCCCTGCGCGTTCTCCTGCCGCTGGACCGCGCGGTCCGCCTCGTCTCCCCGAGCGCCGCGCCGGCAGCTCTGGGCGCGACGGCGGGCGCGGAGGTCTCCGAACCATGAAGCTCGGCCGCCGTCCACTCATGCTCGGGACCGCCGCGGCCATGGCCGCGGCATGCAAGCGCAGCCGTGACCCGGTCGTCCCCGAGGTCTGGGACGAGGCCCCCGTCCCCGAGCTCGCCGAGGCCCTGGGCCGCTTGGCGCCACCGTGGCCGGCGCCCGCCCGCGCGACGCTCGAATCGGGGCTGCTCACCTACTGGCTGCGCGATGATGACGCATCCTGGGCGCACGTTCGCCTCTTCGTCCCCGACCACGATCACCCCGAGCGCGGTGGAGCGCCCTTCGACGCGATCGTCACCCGATTGGTCGTGCACGCGCTCGCGGACGCGGTCCGCCGGCGTCTGGGGCGAGTTCGGGCAAGCGTTCGCTACGAGCGCGGGGCCGGCCGGCTCGAGCTGGTCCTCTCCGGACCGGCCGACGCGCTGCCCCGGCTGGCGGGCGCGCTGGCGACCTCGCTTCGAGGAAACACCGACCCCCGCAGCCTCGACACCGCCCTGAGCCGCGCGCGCGCGCGCGTCGCCCGGGACGGCGAGGGACGAACCGCGCTCGACGTCGCCACCGCGTGCGTGGTCGGTGATCTGCTCGGACTGCGCCTGGACACCCAGCGGGTCGACGCCTCCCGGGCCGCTGCGGCCAACCCCGAGCGCATGCGCGAGGCGTGGAGCCGCATGCTCGATCCGCGGCGCTGCACCCTCGTCGTGCACGCGCCGGGCAATCCCGAGGCGATGCCCGAGCTGCTCGCCGGGTTTGCAGCCTGGACCGCGGACGCGCGCATCGCCACCTTGGGCACCAGTCTGGCGCGCCTGCGATGGGCGCCGCAGCCCGCCGCCGCGCCCAAGCACCTGATGACGAGCGACTCCGCCCCGCTACGGGTCGCGACCGAACCGGTCCGCGGCGGCGCCAAGCTGGTGCTGGGCCGAGCGATCCGCACCGACACCGTGCAGGCACGGGCGACCGCCCGCCTCGCGCAGCGCGTCCTCGCCGAGACGATGGATGCCCGACTCGCCGTCTGTGGGCCGCTGGCGGTGTTCACGATCAACACCCCCGTCACCGACCGAAGCGTCGAGACGCGGGCTCGGGGTCTGGCCGACCAGCTCGCGGCGGCCGGGGCGACCCGGGTTCCCTCGCAGCGCCTCTTCACCGCGGCCCAGCTGTGGCTCGGCGCCCGCGTCGTCCAGGCCAGCCTCGATGGCGAGGATTGGACGGCCCTGTGGAGTGAGTCCATGGACCTCGCGGACACCGAAGCCGACATCCCGCGCGCGCTCGCGCTCGACGCCGCCGCGATGCTGTCGGTCGAGCCCGCCGCCGTGACCCGGTGGATCCACGAGCAGCTCGATCCTCGTTCGGGCGAGACGGGCTGGGCGTGGGCGGTTTCCGGCGCCACGCCCGAGATGCGGCGCGCGATGTCGCGACTCGGGGAGACCACGCAGGTCCCCCCGACCGGCTGATCTGCGCCCGGCAGCGCTCTGCTAGACTTGCCTCGATGGGAAGCAACGTGGCGCAGCGCGGCCGGTGGCTGGCGGGTCTTCTCGCGCTCGCGGGAGGATGCGCCTTCGAGAGCGACGGAAGCGGCGGTGGCATCACCGAGCTCGAGGAGACGCAGGGCTCCTCAGGGGCCGGGACAGCTGCGGCCACCGGCGGCGAGAGCCCGACCAGCGGCTCGACCCTCGCCACCGATGGGCAGGGCGGCACGACGACCGACTTGACGACCAGCACGATGACCTCGGGCGGCGAAAGCAGCTCGGGCGACCCCAGCGAGCCGCGAGCCGCGCTCGTCTTCGTCGATCCAGCGCCCATCGATCTCGGCACGCGTCCGCTGGCGGGACCCGAGGCGGTCACGCTGGAGCTCACCAACGTCGGAGACGCTGCCGCGCAGATCCTCGGGGCTGAGGACCCGCCCGCCCCGCTGATTTGGGCCGGGGGCACGTTTCCCGGGCTCGAGGGCACATGCCAAGGACCCATCCCTCCCAACGCCACCTGCACGGTCCAGCTCGCGGTCGACGCCGGCGACCCGGGACTCGCCGCCGGCGCGCTCGAGGTCCGCTTCGACGACCTGGCGGGCACGGGGTCGGCGAAGGCCGACATCACGATGATCGCCTCAGGCCGCGGGCCCAACCTCATCATCAACCCCGACGCCGAGACCGGCGACCTCACCGGGTGGGCGGCCGAGGGAAGCAGCTTCGAGGCGCACGGCGAGCACAACCACGAGCCCGGCGGTTCTCGCTCGTTCTACGCCGGCAATACCGCCCAGACCGAAATGAGTCAGGAGATCGGCCTCGACGCGTGGGCCGACTCGATCGACGCGCTGCCGATGTCCTTCCACTTCGTGGGCTGGACGCGGGCCTACAGCTCGACGCTCAACGACGACCCGCACGACATCCACGTGACGTTCCTCGATGCATCCCAGACCGTCCTGGGCGCCGAGGCGCGGACGGACATGAACCACAGCAGCTGGCAGTCGACCGCCTTCGATTCGACCGTCCCCGCGGGGACCCGCCGAGTCAGGATCCGCCTCTCGTGCGATCGCGAGCTCGGCACCAACTGCTCGGCCTGGTTCGACGACTTCAGCGGGGCCCTGGGCTACGAGCCGTAGCCCTGCAAACGCAGCGAGGCGCCTCGACCCGGGGGGGTGCGAAGCGCCTCACGGGAGCGACGAATCAGACCTTGTAGCCGCGCGCGCGAACGTCCTTGAGGACGACGTCGATGCCGAGCTTGTCGATCAGCCGCATGCCCGACGCCGAGAGGCGCAGCCGGACGAAGCGGTTCTCCGCCGGGACCCAGTAGCGCTTGCTGTGCAGGTTCGGCAGCAACCGCTTTTTCGTGCGGACGTGAGAGTGCGAAACGTTCATCCCCGTCAGGGGCTTCTTGCCGGTCACCATGCAGATCTGAGCCATTGCGGTCGCTCCAGGGGCGGCGAAGGTGTCCTAGGGGCCGGCCCTTGTCAAGCACCCTCGGGCAGTTCGGTGTAGGTGACCGACGTCCGGTCGTTCTCCCGGACCGTGACGGCGCGTAGGCGGACTCCTGAGCCCGCTGGGGCTGGATCCAGCATGCCGCGCTCGCGGAGCGCGCGGGCGGTCCGGGTCCAGAAGTAGGCCCCGAGATTCTCGGCGGTCGGGTTGACCTCGTTGAACGGCGGGATCTCGTTGAGCAGCTGGTGGTCGAGATCCTGCGCAATCGACGCCGCGATCGTCTCCAGGGCGGTGAAGTCGACGGCCATGCCGACGCTGTCCAGGCCCGACGCCTCGACCTCCAGCTCGACCTTGAAGTTGTGGCCGTGCACCCGGTTGCAGGCGCCCGGATAGCCGTAGAGCACGTGGGCGGCCGAGAACTCGGTCGACGCGCGAACGATGTACCGGGCGGGCATGACGGCGAACAATACGGAGCAGCGCTGAGGTTGTCCACTCCGCGAGAGCACGTGAGGCCGGGCACGAACACCCCCAGCGAACCAGGGACCCCCGCGCGGTGTCGGTAGTGATCGAGATGCGAAACCTCAAGGCTTTGTGGTTCGCCGGCTGCGGGCTGGCGCTCGCCGCGACCGCGGCGCTGGAATGGACCGGGTTCGACCTGTACCTCCCCTACCTGGTGGAGCGCTGAGCCATGGGGATGGCAACCATCGACCACGTCGTCGGCTTCGCCACCGCGCTGGGCGTGCTGCTCCCGGTGCTGACCGGGCTCGTCGTGGCCGCCGGGCTCGCCGGGCTCGCCGGGCTCCGCATCCGCGGCGCCCGACGCTGCTCGGATCTCGGGCATCCCCTGGTCGCCCTCGTCGGCGCGGCCGTCGTCACCGCCCTCGCCGGCGCGGCCCAGTGGTGGATCACGCACGCGATCATGGCCGGTGCCTTCGCCCCCGCACCCGACGGCTGGACCCGCGTCGCATCGGTCGGCGTCGACCTCGGCCCCGCCCTCGACGCGCTCGCCAGGGTCCAAACGGTCGCCGCGACCTGCGTCGGCATCTTGGTCGGTCTGTCGTGGGTCTGCGCGTGCCTGCATGACCGGGGCGCGCAGCGGTCCAGCCGCGTAGCGTCCGGGGCCTCGGTGCTCGCCCTGAGCGTCCCGGTGCTCGCGGCATGCGGCGGTGTCCACTGGATCGCCACCGCGATGCTCGAGCCCTCCGCCGAGGGTGCCATCTGGTCGGGGTGGCACGCCCTGGAGGCCTCGAAGTGGATGGTGGCCGGACTGGCCGCCACGGCACTCATGGCGGCCACCCCCATCGTCGTGCACGCCGCCTCCCGCGGTCACGTGGTCGGTCGTCGTCTCTACCAGCTCGCACAGGCAATGCTGCTGGTCGGCCTCGCCGCGTGGTCGACCAGTCGCTTCGCCAACGAGGACTTGGTCCGTGGCCCCATGAGCGCACTGAGCCGGGGACGCGCGCCGTGGCGCGCCGACGCCCGCGCTCGGGCGCTGCCTCCGATGCAGTCGTGGGCGGTGCAGCTTCCGGTCGCCGCACGATGCTCCGAGGTCGGCGTGGAGAGCTCAGGCCTGCACGTCTTGCCCTTGCAGCTGGACGCAGGAGGCCACGAGCAGCTGGGTCCGAACAGCTGGCCAGACGCGCTGCACGGCGAGGGCGTCGTGGCAGCCGCCATCGACCGCCGAGCACCTGGGGCCGCGTTCATCGATGCGCTGGTACGCGCCCAAGCCCTCGGAGCGACCCGCGTCGCGGTCGTCACGACGCGATCCGATGCCGAGGTCTCGCTGACCTTCGGCACGGTTCATACCCAGCTGCCCTGCGTGCTGGGATGGATCGGCATGGATCACGCCCTCTCGCTGGCCGCCGACGGCGGACGCTGGAACACGCTCGCGTACGCAGCGGGGCACACCGAGGACCGTCCCCACACTGCTACGGCTGCGCGCCGTCGAGGATCCACGTCTCGATGACCGCGAGCTGGTCGGCCTCGAGCGCCCCGGTTTGCGGCATCACGGTGCCCTCGCCGACCTCGGCGTGCATGTTGGTCAGCTTCAGCCACAGGTAGCTCTCCGCGAGCGACCCGGCCACGACCCTGTCCACCGCGGACTGCTCCGAGGCCGCCCCGACCAGCTGCGCGTGGGACATGCCGGGGTTGAGGGTGAGGAACGGCGCGGCCATGGTCCCGCTGGGGCCCATGAGATGGCAGGTACACGCGGCGTTCCAGATCGGCTGCACGTCGGCCTCGTAGTCCGCGCGCACCCCACCGGAGTCCGACGCCTCGCTGCTGCTCCCGCTCGATGCATCCGCGCCGGTGCTGGATCCTCCGCTGGAGGCCTCACCGGTCGAGTCCCCCTCGCCGACCGAGGACGCCGCCGTGCTCGTCCCGTCCTGAGGCTCGTCCGCGGGGCATCCGGTCGCAACGACGACGCAGGCGCTGGCCGCAAGCACGGCACGAAGGGAGCCAGGGATACGTCTCACCCCACGAAGGGTACAACGAACGCTCGGGGCACTACATGCGCACGACGCCAGCGCCCCAGGTGAAGCCCCCGCCGAACGCCGTGATCGCGAGGCGATGCCCCTCGCGGAGCGCGCCGGACTTGCGTGCTTCGTCGATCGCCACCGGGATCGACGCCGCCGAGATGTTGCCGTACCGCTCGAGCACCGAGTACACGCGGCTCTCGTCGATCCCGGTGCGGTCGAGGCACGCGTCCATGATGCGCTTGTTGGCCTGGTGCGGGATGAAGACGTCCACGTCGGCGGCGGTCATCTCCGCATCGCGCAGCGCCTCGAGCATGCCCGAGCTCATCGAGGTGACGGCGTTCTTGAACACCCTGCTGCCCTCCATGGAGACGAAGTGCTCGCCGGCTTCCACGGTGGCGGCCGAAGCGGGTTTGGCCGAGCCGCCCGCCGGCACGCCCAGGAGCCCGGCGAGGGTGCCGTCCGAGCCCCAATTGTACGACAGCAGCCCGGTCTCGCCCGCGGTCCCCGTCAAGATCGCGGCCCCAGCACCATCGCCGAACAACACGCAGGTTCGCCGGTCCTCGAAGTCGAGGATCGTGCTGAACATCTCTGCGCCCACCACCGCGACCTTGAGCGAGCGGTTCGGGGCGATCATGTCGGCGGCGACCTTGAGTCCGTACAGCCAGCTCGTGCAGCTCGCCATCACGTCGAACGCCGGCATCCCTCCGATGCCCAGCCGCTGCTGCACCCAGCACGCCGTCGAGGGAAAGAGGGTGTCCGGGGTGCAGGTGCCGACGATCAGCGCGTCGAGTTCGGCGGGTTCGATCGACGCATCCGCGCACGCGCGACGGACGGCATGCGCGGCGAGATCGGAGGTTGCCGAGGTCTGGGGTGCGAACCGCCGCGTGCCGATGCCCGTGCGTTCCCGGATCCAGGCGTCCGACGTCTCGACGCGCTCCGAGAGTTCGTCGTTGGTCACGACCCTCTCGGGCAGATAGCTCCCGGTGCCGATGATCTTGAAGCGCTGCACGGCTGCGGTCTCTTCGCGTCGAACCTCGCCAGGAGGCACCCAAACGCGATAGCAACGAGACGCCGACGGGTCAACGCCACGCCGGGCCCTCGGTGGGCTGCGTGCGCACTGGATTGCACGCCTTGCGTGCCGCAGCGCGCAGCCAGAGCCCCAGGCTGGGCGGCCGGCGTGGTCCGTGGGCTCAGCGCTCCAGCAGCTTCAACAGATGCGTGCGTTCCCACATCACGGCCTCCGCGTAGCGATCGAACTGCGCTTCCGCGCGGCGGAACTCGGGCGTGTGGTAGACGCGTCGGCCGTCGACGACCGGCATGTCGTGAACCTCGTGCAGCATCTCGTGGTAGACGACCCATTCCACGAAGAACGCGGGCACGTCGGCGGCGTCGAGGACCGGGTGGATGCGGATCAGCGCGTCCTCGACCGTGTAGCTGCCGAGCTTGATCGAGTCCCGGGACTTGGCGCGCTTGGTCCGAGGGCCCCACGAGATCCGCGCCTCGATCGTCCCCTCGAAGTACTGTTCGTTGAGGCGATCGAAGATCTCCTTGAGGTTGTGGTGTCGCCCCTGGACGTCGACGGTGATCGGGCGGGGCGCGTCGCGCTGGCGGACGCGAAGATCGTTGGCGTCGATGTAGTTGCGCAGCAGGTCCGAGGCCTCGCGAGCTTGGGTGTCGGCATACTGCGCCAGCGCGCGAATGACGGCTGCGGGCGCGTCGGCGAACATGTGGTGCACGCGGAACGTCGTGACCCCGTCGCCTCGCTTGATGGTCACCATCGAGTACAGGTTGTCGGTCAACATCACGCGGGCGCGCCCTTTGCGGAGATAGGCCGACAGGCGGGTCTGAAGGCCCTCTCGGAGCGCGTCCTGGTCGGCGGGCGAGAGGGTCGTCCACACCCGAGGCACCGCGGGATTCGCCGGAGCCGCACAATCGAGCAGCTCCTCGGGATCGAGCGCGGGATCGAGATCGAGCTCATCGAGTTCCCCCCGTGCATCCCGCTGTGAACCCACGTCCGCGCGGACCTGCTTGGCGGCGCGAGCGCGCCTGGTTCGGGGTTTGGAGGAGCTCATCAGGGCATCACGGGCCGCGACGGCGTGGCCTTGCGCAGTTTGGATCATGACGGACGGATCGCGAAAGCGGGTTGCGGACTCGGCAGCGCTCGCGGAGACGATGCGGCGGGCAGCCCTCGCCCTTGCGTGGACCAAGCTTAGATCCAGCAAACGGGCCCCGGGAAATTGTCCACAGCGATCGGAGCACGGCCTCATGATCCGCGAAAAGTGGCGAGGTTTTGCCGATTGTGGCGCTGTGCCAGTCTCTTCAGTGCTGTGTTTGTGTCCCCTGGACTCCCACCCACCCTCGCGCAGGACGCCCTCCACCCATGCCCACGATGACCGTGATGCTGTTCGCAGGGCTGCGCGAGGCTGCGCGCGCAGAGACGATCGCGGTCGACGTCTCGCCCGGCGCGACCGCCAGCGATCTCCTCGCGCGCGTCGAGGAGCAGTTCCCGGCGCTCCGCGGCCGGGTGCGCGGCTGCAGACTGGCGATCGACCACGTCTTCGCCGACGGTACCGACCCGGTCGACGGAGCCCGCGAGCTGGCGATCATCCCGCCGGTGAGCGGGGGACACGATGGCCCGCCCCGGATTCTGCTGACCGCCGCACCGCTGCGCCTCGCCGACGTCGTCGCCGTGGTCGAGCACCCCGGCGCCGGCGGGATCGCGACATTCACCGGGAACGTCCGGCGTCACTCTCGTGGCGAGACGATCGAGCGCCTCGAGTATGAAGCCTATGCACCCATGGCCACCGCGGTGATGACCACGATCGCCGATGGGATCGAGGCGGAGATCGACGGGACGCGGGTGGCGATTCACCATCGCATCGGGGTGCTGCAGGTGCCCGAGACCGCGGTGGTGATCGCGGCCAGCGCTCCGCACCGAGCCGAGGCCTTCGCGGCGTGCCGGGCGGCCATCGAACGACTCAAGGAAGACGTACCCATCTGGAAGAAGGAGGTCGCGCAAAGCGGCGCGACCTGGATCGGACAGGGTCCGTAGGGGACAGGACACCCGACCTCTGGGTGCAGGTCGCAGATTTCCCTGCAATGCTTCGCCGCCGCGGCCGACAGCCCTGACGTGCCCATCTCCGTCGCGCCCCTGCCCCCCGACGCCCGACCGACGCGGGCAGACGATGCACCCCTGCCCCCGCGGCGTGATGCCGCGACGCCCCGGCCGCACAGGCCGCACACGCCGCGGTGGGTGGGCACCTCCAACGCGCTGAACTTCGCCCGCGACCAGCTGCGTCGCTTCGCGCGCACCTCCGCCCCGGTCCTCGTCCGCGGCGAGTCCGGGACGGGCAAGGAGCTCGCGGCCGCCGAGGTCCACGCCGGCAGCGGGCGCCGCGGACCCCTCGTCGCCCTCAACTGCGGCGCCCTGCCCGAGTCGCTGGCCCCCAGCCAGCTGTTCGGGCACGCCCGCGGTGCGTTCACGGGCGCGGTCAGCCACCACCGCGGCGCCTTCGCCCGTGCCGACCACGGCACCCTCTTCCTCGACGAGATCGGAGAGCTCCCGCTCCCCAGCCAAGCCCTGCTGCTGCGCGTCCTGGAGACCGGCCGCGTCTGCCCAGTAGGGTCCGAGTCCGAGACGACCATCGACGCCAAGGTGGTCTGCGCGACGCATCGCGACCTGGCGGACATGGTCGCACGGGGCACCTTCCGCGAGGACCTCTTCCACCGCCTGGCCGTCCTGACGGTCGAGATGCCGCCGCTGCGCGCTCGCCCCTGCGACGTCGGCGCGCTGCTGGATCACTTCGCCGCCGCGTTCACGGCCGAGGTGGGCACGGCGGTCCAGTTCACCGACGACGCGCGCGCCCTCGCCCAGACCGCGCCGTGGCCGGGCAACGTGCGGGAGCTTCGCAACGCGGTGCAGCGGGCGGCGTTGCTCGCCGAAGGCGCACCGATCACGGCATCCATGCTGCTTCCCAGCGCGTCCCAGGGTGCGCGCGGGCCCTCGCTGACCATCCCCCGCGGCACCTTCATCACCATGCGCCAGGCGCTGCTGAGGGCCGTCGTGGACACGGAGGGCAGCATTCGCAAGGCAGCGGCCGTGCTCGAGATTCCCCGCAGCACCCTGGGCAGCTGGTTGCTCACCGGAAGCTGAGGGGTGACGGCTCGGACCCCTCCTGCGGCTCGAAGCGCCACGGTCCCTTCCGATGCCGCTCGCCGGTCGCCACGTCGAGCCGGCCCAGGAAGTCGCCCAGCTCGAACTCTCGCGCGCCGAACCGCACCAGGTGTTCGGTCACCACCTGGCAGTCGACGAGCCGGAACGACCACGCCTCAAGCTGCTGCACCAAGGTCGCGAACGCAATCTTCGAGGCGTCGGCCGCCCGCGCAAACATGCTCTCACCGAAGAACGCGGTGCCCAGCGCGAGTCCGTAGAGCCCACCCACCAGCGTGTCGCCCTGCCACGCCTCCACCGAGTGGGCGATGCCCAAGCGATGCAGCTGCGCATAGGCAGCGCGCATGTCGTCGGTGATCCACGTGCCGGGCTGCCCCGGACGCGACGTGCCCGCGCAGGCGTCGACGACCGCCTCGAACGCCGTATCCAACGTGATCCGGTACGGCGCCTTGCGCATGCGCTTTCGCAGCGTCCGTCCGATACGCAGCTCGCCGGGCAGGAGCACCAGCCGCGGCGAGGGGCACCACCACAGGATCGGACGCCCCTGGCTGTACCAAGGGAAGATCCCGTTTTGGTAGGCGAGCACCAGCCGCTCGGGCGAGAGGTCACCGCCCACGGCCAGCAGGCCTTCGGATTCGGCCAAGGCCGGGTCGGGAAAGACCAGCTCCTCGGTGAGTTGAAAGACGGGCACGGTTGCAGTCCGAGGTTCGGGCGGCGATAGTACGTCCACAAACGCTGGGGGTGGCCTGCCGCGGTGAGCGCAGCGGACCTGAGAAAGACCCCTCGAACCTGATCCGGATCATACCGGCGGAGGAAAGCGACCATGACCGACACGACCGAAAACGGCCGTACGCGCTTGCGCGTGGCCAACGACACCATTGAGAACGTCTCCGTACTCCCCCCGCTGCAGGAGCACTTTCCTGGCAGCACCAAGCATCACGTCGGCGACCTTCGCGTCCCGGTTCGGCGCATCGAGGTCCAGGGCGAGTCGCCGCTGACCGTGTACGATACCAGCGGTCCGCAGGGGATCGACCCGCGCAAGGGACTTCCGCGCCTGCGGCACGGTTGGGTCGAGCAGCGCCTCGCCGACAGCGACGGCAACAACACCCAGCTGCACTACGCGCGGGCGGGCACGATCACCGAGGAGATGCGCTTCGTCGCGATCCGAGAGAACGTCGAGCCGACCTTCGTCCGGGACGAGATCGCGGCCGGGCGCGCCATCATCCCGGCCAACATCCGGCACCCCGAGCTCGAGCCGATGATCATCGGCCGCAACTTCTTGGTGAAGGTCAACGCCAACATCGGCAACTCGGCGGTGTCGTCCTCCATCGAGGAGGAGGTCGAGAAGCTGCAGTGGGCCACCCGATGGGGCGCGGACACGGTGATGGACCTGTCCACCGGAGACAACATCCACGAGACGCGCGAGTGGATCGTGCGCAACTCTGCGGTCCCGATCGGCACCGTACCGATCTACCAGTGCCTCGAGAAGGTCGGCGGCAAAGCCGAAGACCTGAACATCGACGTCTTCATGGAGACCTTGGTCGAGCAGGCCGAGCAGGGCGTGGACTACTTCACCATTCACGCCGGCGTTCGCATCGCCCACGTGCCGATGACCCGCAACCGCGTCACCGGCATCGTCTCGCGCGGCGGCTCGATCATGGCGAAGTGGTGCCTGCATCACCACCGGGAGAACTTCCTGTACACGGAGTTCGAGCGGATCTGCGAGCTGATGCGCAAGTACGACGTCTCCTTCTCGCTGGGGGATGGTCTACGACCCGGGTGCATCGCCGATGCCAACGACGAGGCCCAGTTCGCCGAACTGCGGACGCTGGGAGAGCTGACCAAGCTCGCGTGGAAGCACGACGTCCAGGTGATGATCGAAGGTCCCGGCCACGTGCCGATGCACAAGATCAAGGAGAACATGGACCGCGAGCTGGCCGAATGCCACGAGGCGCCCTTCTACACGCTGGGGCCCCTGACCACCGACATCGCCCCCGGCTACGACCACATCACCTCGGCGATCGGTGCCGCGATGATCGGCAGTTTCGGTTGCGCGATGCTCTGCTACGTCACACCCAAGGAGCATCTGGGGCTGCCCAACAAAGAAGACGTCAAGCAGGGCGTCATCGCCTACAAGATTGCGGCCCACGCCGCTGACTTGGCCAAGGGGCACCCGGGCGCCCAAGACCGGGATGATGCGCTGTCGCGGGCGCGGTTCGAGTTTCGCTGGAACGACCAGTTCAACCTCTCGCTCGACCCGGTCACCGCGCGCTCCTACCACGACGAGACCCTGCCGGCCGGCGCGGCGAAGACCGCTCACTTCTGCTCGATGTGCGGACCTCACTTCTGCTCGATGAAGCTCACCCAAGACGTGCGCGACATGGACCCGGTCGAGGCGGAGCGCATCGAGGCGGGCATGGCCGACAAGGCGAAGGAGTTTCGGGACAGCGGCGGACAGGTCTATCTAGAGTCCGAACCCGACGCCTGAGCGGAACGCGCCGAGCTTCACCCCGGCTGCTCGCTCGGCAGCAGCCGGAGCCTGGCCGCGCGGGTTTGGTCCGAGGCGCTCGCCCGCACCATCAGCAGCATCGGCGTCGACGGGTCCAGCGAGACCTGGGCCCGTTCGCCGCCGCGAAGCTCGGTTCGACCGGGGTCGAGGCGCGGACGCGGTCGCCACCAGTCCTGGACCCACGCGCCGTCCGGGTCGACCTCGTGAAACAAGGACGCGCGCACGCCTCCGTCGGCTTCGAAGACCAAGGTGCCTTCGACCGGCTCGTCGACGACGACGCGCAGCAGGTGGAACATTCCGCCGTCGTCTTCGGAGAGCGGGCCGAAGGTCGAGGGGTGGTGGCAATCCAACGCCAAGTTGATGCCCGCGATGAGGTCGAAGCTGGTGACAGGCTCGGTCTCCGCCGCCCGCCCGCTGGGGTAGAAGGCCGGCGCCTCCGCGTACGCGTGCTCGATCTCCGCCGCGCTCAGAGCGAACTGCTGCTCGAGCAGCGACACGAAGCGCTCGGGCGCATCGTCCCGATCGATGGCATCGGCCAGCGCGGCGACCGTCTCCTCTCCCGACTGGGTGCGCACGAAGTGCATGAAGTGGGCGGCGCGGTCGTAGTCGATGTCTCCCTCCCGGGCGTCCTTGCGGGTCGCGCTCAGGGCCCGCAGCGGATGCACGCGCTCGGCCGGGCTCTGAAACGCCGCGACACCGCTGAGCACTTCGGCCAGCCCCTCCTCGGCAAAGGGGTTGCTGCCGCGGGTGTTGAGCACCGCGTGCACGATCTCGTGGTGGAGCGAAGCGCCGGTCGACGCGACGATCTGGGTCCCGGGAATGAAGCATCCCGAGACGGGACGCGGGCAGATCCGCTCGAGCTCTCCGGCCAGCCAGTAGATCGTCATCGGCGCGTCTCGCCGGCGATCCGTCTCACGTTCGACCCGGCGGACCCGGTCCTCCATCGCCAGCAGGGTCCCCTCGCAGACCGGATGCTCGAACTCCACCGCGAGGTCGAATCCGTCCCGGTGGTACTGGACCTCGGGGAGCTCGCTGCATCCGGCGCACAGCGTCACCATCGCCATGAGGCTTGTGCGCCTGTTCACCATCGCACCCCCACGCTCACGCGTGCGCGGACGACCGCCCCCGGACGCGTCGAGGCGCACTGGTACGCGTAGGTGCAGATGCTTCCCGCATCTCCGACCGCCGCTCCCCACTGCGCCCCTGCCCCGGCCCCGACGCTGAGCCTGCGGCTGAGCGCGAATCTCCAGCCGAGCTCGCCGCCCAGCCGCACCAGGTGGCGAGACTGCTCGGGCAGCCGGTAGAACACGTTGTGGGCGAAACTGACTGTTGGAGACAGGTACGGGCCATCGCCGACCTCCCGAAGCCACGCGGAGAGGAAGAGGAACTCCTCGAATCCGGGCAGGTGAAGGTAGCCCCGCGGCGGCACGACGGTCTCGAGCTGGGCCCCCACGCTGATGTGCCCGGAGAGCCTCCGCTGGTAGCCGACGGCCGCGCCCCAGCGTGGAAAGGGGAACGTCGCGTGCACTGAGACCTCGTTCTTCGGCGCAGCCTGCGTCGTTGGCGCGAGAGCAAGAATCCACACGGTGAAACAGGTCATTCCTGTCAAACCCAACGAGGACCCCTGCCGATGCTTTCGCTCCGGCGTGATCTTTTCAACGTTGGTCGCGGGAACTCAGAACCGTCCGCCGAGCTGGACCCCAGCGCCGGCCGGCAGGGGCAGCCACGACACGGCGGAGACGGAAGCCTCGTCAGCCTCCCGGGCCTTGCGCCGCCCCAGCACCACCAGCGCAACCCCGGTGGCCATGAGCACGGCCGAAGCGACGCCAGCGCCCACTGCCAGACGGTTGCCCATCCGCCCGCGCGCCATCACGTCGCGGCGTTCCTCCACCTCGTCCAGCGACCCCAGCGCGCGGACGTCAGCTTCGGCGTTGGTGCCGATACCCAGCCCGACGGCCATTGCGACGTAGCCGCCCGCGCTGGCGATGATGAGCACCGTTCCGGCGATCGCCATCTTCCGGCCGGGCTGCGGCTCCTGCTCCGCGCCAGTCGAGGCCGGGTCGACCACCGGAGGCGGCGGCTCGGACACGGCCGGGGGCGCGGCCGAAGCAGTGGTTGCGCCGGCGGTGGCCAGCACTGCACCGAGCGCCACGCTCCGTCGCACCGCCATCCCTCGCACCGCCATCCCTCGCACCGCCATCCCTCGCACCGCCATCCCTCGCACCGCCATCCCTCGCACCGCCATCCCTCGCACCGCCATCCCTCGCACCGCCATCATGGATCCCTCCGAAGCGCCGAGAAGCCCGCGCCATCGTAGAGCAGGAGGTCCTCGAAGGGATCGACGCCCACGCGGACCGGAGCGACCCACAGCCACGGGCCGCCGTCGTCGATCCGAACGTCGGCGTCGAGCTCCGAACCTCGACGGACCGCGAGCGCCAGGCCGGGCTCGCTCCCGAACGCAAGCACGTCGGGCTGCGTGTCGTCGGTCAGGTCGACCACGCGCAGGCCGGTGCTGGAGCGCGGGACCGCGGAGCTCGGACCGTCCACGAACCCTCCGGTCCCGTCGGAGAGCCACACCAGGACCGTCCCGTCGTCGAGCAAGAGCACGAGGTCCCCCAACCCATCGGCGTTCCACCGCGCGGGCTCGATGTGCTGCGTGGACACCGGGATCGGGACCGGGCCCATGGCCTCCAGACCCATCGCGGTCGTCCGCACCCCGACGAGCGTGTAGTCGTCGGTCCGCACGAAGACGTCCGGGCTCGCGTCCCCATCGAAGCTGACGCTCAGCACCATCTGCTCGATGCTCGCGCCGACGTCGAGGTCCCATGCCTGGCCCTCGGCGTCGACCCGCACGACGTCCTCGCCGCGCGCTCCGACCACCCCGATCGCGGGGTGAAGCACCGCCGCGCTCAACCCGGTCAACGGGCTGGTGTCGATCGTCTCGACGAGCGCGAACCCTCCCTGGAGATCCGGCCTCCACAGTGCCGCCGCGCCCGTCGCGTCCCGTACGAGCAGCTCGTCCACGCCGTCCCCGTCCGCGTCGCCGGCGAAGACCGCGGTCGCGTCGAACGGACGCTCCTGCGCGGCCCCGAAGCCGTCTGCGGTGGCCACCGACACGGCCAACCCCGATCCGGTGGGCCAGGCGAGGTCGAGCGCCCCATCCCCGTCGACGTCGAGCTGCGCGATGAACGTGACGCCCTCGGCCTCGACGCCCAAGGCATCGGGACCATCGAGGCACACCTCACCGGCCTGCGCGATGCCGTCGCCGCAAAGGCTGCAGATCGAGCGTGCGCAGAGCTGATCGCGCCCGCAGTCCGCATCGGCCTCGCATGCACCTCCGAGCGTGCCCTCGCCCGAGAAACACCCCCCGATGAGCGTGAGAACGAGAACGCGGCGCATCGCCACCGTTGTAGCAGCCCCGGGCGCCCGCGTCCGCCTCACGCCCACGCCAGGGCGATCAGCGCCTGCAGTCGCTGTGGATCCGTCGCCGTCACCTTGCACATGAAGCCGCTCTTGTGGGCGAAGTGCACGTCGTCCTGGTCGCCGACCCGAGAGAAGTCCAGCCGCGGGTGGTCCTCGTAGCGGGCGATGCCGAAGCCTTCGCCCCGCCGATCCGGGTAGACGATCGCCGCGACCGTCTGCTCGAGACCCTCGGCACGGACGAAGGCCTTGGCCGCCGCGCTGGGCTCGTCGGGCGCCGGATCGGTGCGCGGCAAGAACACCGCCTCGATCGTCTCCGACCCGGCCTCCACCTGCCATCGCTGGCCGTGCTCTCGCACGAAGGCGATGCGGTCTCGAACCGTGGCGAGGTAGCCGAGCAGATCCTGCCCGACCATCTGCATGTAGCCGTAGAGCGTCTCGCCAGGCGCGTGCGTGGCGGATCCGGCAAAGCGTCGCAGCAGCGTCATGTCGATCGGCGAGTTGAGCTGGCTGATCGCTCGTCGCGGGACCTCGAGCCACGCCGCCGTCTTCTTGGGCCCGCGACTGTCGAACCACTCCGCCGGCTCGAGCCAGTCGCAGAAGCGCTTGGCGTCCTCGTAGAGCTCCAAATGCTGGAGCACCAGGCTCAGCGCGCACGTCGGGGGGTGCTCGCGGTCGAAGTGGTGGTGGTCGAAGTTCATCCGCTGCGGATCGTGGGAGCCCCCGATGTCGACGATCGCCACCGCGGGGTCCTCGAGCTCCTCCGGCGTGGGGTCTCGCCGCTCCACTGGGACCCCGTGCTGGGCCACGAGCACGCACACCGCGAGCAGGTCGTCTTTGTGGGCGCCGCCCGGATGCGTCACGATGCGTTGCAGCATGGGGGGAGTGAAACACGCCCCGGGACCCGCGTCAGCCCAGCCGCCCCAGCAGCGCGAGCGTGGCCGTCTCTACCCTGAGGATGCGCTCGCCCAGCGACACGCCGCGGGCGCCCGCGTCTCGAAGTCGCTCGACCTCATGCGGAATGAAGCCGCCCTCGGGGCCGACGAGCAGGACGACCGGGCCGGAGACGTCGGCAGGACAGCGCGGAAACGGACCTGGATGCGCCGCCAGCACCGTCGCGCCCTCCGCGAGCTGCGGGAGGCGGTCCTCCACGAAGGCCTTGAAGCCGCGCGCCCGCTCTACGCTCGGCGCGATGGTGTCGACCGCCTGCTCGAGGCCGAGCTGCAGCTGAGCCTCGATCGCCTCGGGCTCCAGGGCGGGACTCATCCAATAGCTCTTCTCCACCCGGCGGGTATGCAGGAGCACGATCCGCTGCACCCCCAGCGCGGTCACGTGCTGCAGCAGCCGCCGAAACACCGGCGGCCGCGGCAGGGCCAGCACCAGCGTGCGCGCGCGCTTGGGCGGAGGGTCGCGCGTCAACGCGATCGACCGCAGCTCGAGGGTCTGCCGAGTCGAGGCGACGACCTCGGCGGTGCCGAGCAGGCCGCCGCGCTGCCCCACGGTGAGCGTCTCGCCGGGCGCCTTGCCGAGCACCTTGGCCACGTGCTCGGCCCGGCGCCCGCCCAGCGTGGCGCACCCCTCGAGATCCACCTCGGACGGATCCAGCAGGACGACGTTCACGCCTCGAACAGCCCGTAGACGTAGGTCACGAACACCGCACCGATCGCGACCGGGCTCGCGAAGCGGATCAGCACCGACCACACCAGGCCCAGCGAGAACCCCTTCATCTCTTCGAGGGCTCGATCGACGCCCCATTTCCAGCCGACGAAGACAGAGATGAGCAGCGCACCGATCGACAGCGAGATGTTGCCGAAGAGGATGTCCTGAAGGTCGAGGAAGCCCTTGCCGGCGAGGAAGTCGGTGAAGAAGCCCGACGCGCCCTGCGACAGCGCCGAGGGCACCGCGAGCACGAGCGTGGCCGGGACCACCACCGCGACGGCCTTGTTGCGACTCCACGAGCGCTCGTCGACGAAGTACGCGACCACGACCTCGAGCAGGCTGATCGTCGAGGTCAGCGCCGCGATGCACAGCAGCCCGTAGAAGGCGATCGCGAACAGGTTCCCCATCGGCAGCGAGTGAAAGATCGTGGGCAGCACCACGAACACCAGCCCCGGACCCTCGTCGGGTGCGACCCCTTGGCTGAACAGCGCCGGGAAGATGATGAGCCCGCCCAGCAGCGCGATGAGGGTGTCGAAGAACGCCACCGCCGCGCCTGCCACCGGCAGGTTCTCCTTGTCTGGCAGATAGGAGCCATAGGTGATCATCGCCCCCATGCCCAGGCTCAAGCTGAACAGCGCCTGGCCCAGCGCGCTCATGATGCCCTTGCCCGAGAGCCTGCTGAAGTCGGTGCCGAACAGGAAGTCGATGCCCTGCTGGGCGCCCGGCAGCGTCAACGAGCGCGCGGCGAGGACCAGCAAGAGCACCAAGAACACGGGCATGAGGATCTTCGAGGCCAGCTCGATGCCTCCACCGACGCCGGCCCGCACCACCACGCCGGTCAGCAGCAGGAACACGGCGGCCGTCGCCACCGTCTCGGTCGGGCTCGAGATGATCGTCGTGAACAGCTGGCCCGAGGCCTCGGCCGTGACTTGGGCGTCGAAGGTCCCGGTGAGCGCGCGGCCCAGGTACGAGAGGCTCCAGCCGGCGACCACGACGTAGAACGCGAGGATGCCGAAGCCGGTCAGGACGCCCAAACCGCCGACGTAGGGCCACCAGCTCTCGGGCACGAAGCGCTTGAACGCGCCGACCGGGTTGCTCTTGCTCGCCCGGCCCAAGGAGAGCTCGGCCAGCAGCACCGGCAGGCCGAGGCCAAGGACGAACACCAGGTACAGCAGGACGAAGGCCCCGCCGCCGTTCTCGCCGGCGGTGTAGGGGAACCGCCAGATGTTGCCCAGACCGATCGCCGAGCCGGCGGCGGCCAGGATGAAGCCGAGCCGGGAGCCGAAGGCGCCGCGGCTTTGGGTCTTGGACGGGGGCGCATGCATGGGGGCACTCCGCGAGACCGAGACCTCCTCAGGAGGCAGCGTCGCTCGCGCGCGGACGATACTTGCTCCGCACGAGCCCAGCAAGCGGCACCAGCAGCGTCGCAAGCATGCACAGCCAGCCCAGCAGCCATCCGCCGCGCGCGTAGATCGTCGGGGCCTGGGCCGTGTTGCGCGGCAGTCGAACCTCGTGCACGAGGCGCTGCGCAGGCACGGGCCGACCGGGAAGCGGATCGGTCACCGGCAGGGAGGCGACGAGCCGACCGCCGTGATCGATCACCGAGCTGGCGCCGGCGGCAACGGATCGCACCATCGGCACCCGGTGCTCCACGCTGCGAAACTGGGCCAGCGCGAGGTGCTCCCACGGCTCGGCGGTGTCGCCGAACCAGGTGTCGATGGTGACGTTGACGAAGAACTCGATGCCCTGCTCCTGCGCCGCCACCTCGCGCGCGAAGTCGGGGAAGATGTCCTCGTAGCAGATCAGGGGGCCAGCGCCGTATGTCGCGGATCCGTCCGCGAGCTCGACCGGGAACCACGCCGGATCCTCGCCGGCGTGGTTGTGCGACATCGCCGGCACGACCTCCTGGGCCCATTGCGGGTCGACGAGCGGAACCCGCTCGCCGAACGGGACCAGCACCGTCTTGTCGAAGGAGGCCTTCACCTCCCCGCGCGCGTTCATCACCACGGCCGTGTTCCACTCGTAGGGATCGCCCCGCTCGTGGGTCGCGACGCCGAGGATGGTGGGCAGCCGATGGGCGCGCAAGACCTGCCGCACGCCGTAGCCGTCGTGTGTCCAGGGACGCTCCTGCACGAAGGGGTAGATGCCAGCCTCGGGCCAGATGATGACCTCGGCCCCCTGCGCAGCGGCATCCGCAGACATCGTCCACAGGCGATTCATCTTCTCGAGCCGGGCCGTGCTCAGCAGCGCGGTGTTGGGTTGCACGATGCCGAAACGAACCGCCGGCGCGTCTACGGCCTGCGCGTCCAGGCTGGACAGGCGCCACGAGCCCGCGACCCACGACAACGAGGGCAGCGCGACCGCGACGAGAACCGCGATGGTTCGGGCGCGCCCGCGGGGAGCCCGGGCCGCCTCGACGACGGCGTAGCCGAATGCCAACACCAACAGCTCCACGGCAGGCACGCCCCCCAGCTCGGCCGCCTGAATCCACGGGGGCAGCTGCGCCAGCCCGATCAGAGGCGTGTACGGGAACAGGGCGGGCCACATCGAGGTGAGTCCCACCCACGACGCGCCGGCCCACGCGAAGCGCAGCGCCCCCCGCCGAGGACCCCGCGCGAGGGCGACCACCCACAGGCCGTAGGGCACCGCCGTGAACGCAGCGAACACGAACAAGCCGAGGAAGGCGAGCCAGTCCGGAAAGTCGGCGAAGCGGGCGAGCGTCTGGCCGATCCACGGGAAGCCCACCAGGCCGGTACACAGGCCGCCGGCCCACCCCACCCCAAACTGCGCCCGCGCCCGCGCCCGCTCCACCCCGATCGCGGCGAGCAGCAGGGGGATGAAGCCCAACCATGCCAGGGCTCCGACCGCGCTGGGCGGAGAGGCGAGCCCGAAGCACAGCGATCCGCACGAGGCGATCGCCGCCAAGAGGAGTACGCGTTGGGCCTGCAGCCAGGCGGTCACCGCGGCACTATAGCCGCGCGCGGCCTCACGGCGCGAGCGAGCGAACCTCGAGCACCAGCGCCCGCAACACGTCGGGCTTGGCCTTGAGGTCGGGATTGGCCGCCATGTTGGGGTCCAGCCCCACGACCCTGCCGCCCTCGGTGATCACCGTCGCGATGTGCTCGTCGGAGACCTGCGCCTGCCAGGTCGAGTCTGCGAGAACGCGCGGCTTGACGGGCAGCGCCCGAGCCCCCGGTCCGTCCCCCATGCCGCCGGGGCCGTGGCAATTGGCGCAGCGTTCGCTCCAGATCGTCTTGGCCTCGGCCATCGCCTGGGGAGAGACGCCCGTGCGCGCCCCGCATGCGGCAGCGAGCAGCGGCGCGAGCAGCAGAGCCCGGTGCATGGCCAGGGTGTAGCGCATTGTCGGGCGCTGGCCACCGGGGTTGACTCACCCGCTGCCCCTGCGCTCCTCGAGCTCTTCGAGCGTCTTGGGCCAGTCCTTGCCCAGGAAGCGCGACAGCGCCCGGTCCGCCAGGGGACGCCCGCCGGTCTGGCACACGGCGCAGTAGTTGGTCTCGCGATCCGCGTACTTGATCCGCTGCACCTTCGCCCCGCACACCGGGCACGGCTGAGCGTGTTTGCCATGCACCGCCATCTCGGGTCGAAACGCGGTGACCTTCTCCAGCCAGCCCGTCTGTGCCCCCTCGGCGCGCAGCCGGTCGGTCCACGTCGCCAACGTCGCGTGGGTCGCCTGGTACAGACGCTCGACCTCGTCGTCGCCCAGCTTCTGGCTGAGTTTGATCGGCGAGAGCTTGGCGGCGTGCAGAATCTCGTCGCTGTAGGCGTTGCCGATCCCGCTGAAGATGCGGGGGTCGGTGAGCGCCCGCTTGAGCGTGTGGTTCTTGCGTCGCAGTCGCTGCGCGAAGGCATCCAAGTCGGCCTCGAAGACCTCGAGCCCTCCGGGATCCAGGGCATCGACCGCGTCGCGACCCCGCACGACGTGCAGGCTGGCCCGCTTCTTGGGGCCCATCTCCACCAGGTGCAGCGTGCCGACGTCGAACTCGAACACCGCGTGCAGAACCTTGCCTGCGGCGTGCTTCGCCTTCTTCCCGGGATCGGCCCAGCGCAGTCGCCCCAGGCGCATCAAGTGCAGCGCGTAGTACAGCTCGTCCTCGAACGCGAACACGATGCGCTTGGCCATCCTCTCCACCCCGACGATGCGTCGTCCGATCGCCTCGCGATGCGATGGTTCGTAGGTCCGCAGCAAGGACACCGAGCGCATCACGACGCTTTGCAGGGTGGCTCCGACGAGCTTTCCTTCGAGCAACTCGACGTAGACCGTGACGTCGGGGAGTTCGGGCATGACAGCGAGGGTAGCGCGCCTCTACCATCCCGACGTGCTTCGCCCCACGCGCCGCTCGATGCTCGCCATGCTCCTGTCCACCCCGGTCGCGGGGTGCCGGCGACGCGATGCACCGGGCGTCGCCCCCCCGGACGCCGCGCCGCCAGCCCCCTGGGGGCGGCAGAGCGCAGATCTGATCCTGCGCGGCGGCCAGATTCGAACCCTCGACCCCGGCCGACCGACCGCCAGCGCGGTGGCCGTGCGCGACGGTCTGTTCGTGGCCGTGGGCAGCGATGCGGACGTCGCACCCATGCAGGGACCGAGCACCGTGGTGCTCGATGCAGGCGGCGGCACGGTCACGCCCGGGCTCGTCGACGCCCATGGGCATCTGGTCGGGCTGGGCGAAGCGCTCTCGACCGTCGACCTGCGGGGTGCTGCGTCCATGGGCGAGGTCGTCTCGCGTCTGCAGCAGGGCGCCCCGAGCAGCGGGTGGGTCCTGGGTCGCGGGTGGGACCAGAACCTGTGGGACGGGGGCCGAATGCCGACGCATCACCCGCTCACGCAGGCCTTTCCGGACCGACCGGTGTGGCTGCAGCGCGTCGACGGCCACGCGGCGTGGGGCAACGCGGCGCTGCTGCGGGAGAGCGGGATTCGGTCCGAGACCCCCGACCCCGCAGGCGGTGAAATCCTCCGCGATCCGTCCGGCGCGGCGACCGGCGTGCTCGTCGACGCCGCGATGGATGTGGTCGAGGTTCCGCAGCCGCCTGCGTCCACGCTTCGTTCGTGGATCGAAGCCGCGCAGGCCCACATCCTCGAGCGCGGGCTGACCGGTGTGCACGAGATGGGCATCGGGCCGGCTGCCGACGCGGCCTATCGAGCGCTGGCGGGTACGCCCCAGGGGCTCCGCGTCCGCGTGCATGCCTACGCCACCGAGGGCTGGTTCATGGGCGACCTCCAGGATCAAGCGCCCGACCCGATCCTCCTGGGCTCCCGCTACACGCTGGGCGGCGTCAAGATCTACGCCGACGGCGCGCTGGGCAGCCGCGGCGCGGCCTTGCTGGAGCCTTACGCCGACCGGCCCGATCACCGGGGTCTCCTGCAGCACGACGCCGCGTCCCTGGAGCGCGTCGTCCGGGCGGCGCTTCGCGGGGGATGGCAGGTCGCGACGCATGCCATCGGCGACGCCGCAAACCGGACGGTCCTCGACGTCTACGAGCGCGAGCTCCGGCACGCCGTCCGCGACGACCCGCGGCCGCGGGTCGAACACTGCCAGCTGCTCGATCCCCGAGACATCCCGCGCTTCTCCTCGCTGGGGGTCATCGCCTCGATGCAGCCCACCCACGCGACCTCGGACATGGCGTGGGTGCCCGACCGCATCGGGCTGGACCGGGCCGGTGGCGCCTATGCCTGGCACAGCCTGCTCGATGCAGGTGCGCACCTGTGCTTCGGCAGCGACTTTCCGGTGGAGCTGCCCGACGTCACGCACGGCCTGTACGCGGCCGTCACCCGGCAGGACGCAGCGGGTCAGCCCGCCGGGGGGTGGCAACCAGATCAGCGCGTCAGCCTCGAGCAGGCGCTCCGTGGGTTCTGCGGCGAAGCGGCCTACGCAGCCCACCGCGAGCGCGAGCTGGGCCGCGTCGCGGTGGGGTACCGCGCCGACCTCACCTGTTTCGGGCGTGTCCTGGACGAGGCAGAGCCCATGCGCCTTCGGGATGCGCCGGTGTTTGGCACGCTGGTGGACGGTCGCCCGGCCTACTGGGCGGGCTGAGCGCTACGGCTGTTGCTGGCCGCCACTGCCCCCCGGACCTTGACCATCGCCCTGGCCGTCGCCTTGACCGTCGTCTTGGCCGTCGTTTTGGCCGTCGTTTTGGCCGTCGTTTTGGCCGTCGTCGACTTGCCCGTCCTGACCGTCATTGCCCGTCCTGTCCGTCTTGCCCGTCTTGTCCGTCGTCGACCTGCCCGTCTTGGCCATCGTCGACTTGGCCGTCTCGACCGTCGTTGGTCGGTTCACCCGGACCGTCGCCGCCGTACCGGTCATCGTCGGAGGGTGGCTCCTCGACGGGTTCGTTCCCGCCTTCGGGGTCGAACACTTCGACCTCATCGTCTTCGTTCGCAGGAGGCAGGGAGGGGCGCTCCTGATCATCTCGCGAGCCGTCGGGGTCTTCGTCGAGCGGCCGGATGTTGAGGTTGGGACTGTCGTCCCCCTTGTCCTCGTCCTTGTCATCGCTTCGATCGGGCGTCTTCTTGCCGCTGTTGCGCTTGGATTTGCGTTCGGCGCGCTTGCGGTCGCGGTCGCGTCGCTTCTTGCGGCGCTCGGCGAGCGTCTCGGCGGTGGACTTGCTCTTGGCACCTCGGAAGCGAGGCTTGGCGACCGGCCCGGCCAGCTTGAAGCCCAAGCCGCGCTCGGGTGGATCGAGCTTGGCGTCTGCGCTGGCGCCCCGATAGATGAAGGCGACGCGCTCGCTCCGCTTGAGGAAGGCCTCGGTGAGTTCGAGCTTGAGGACCATGTTGAACCGCGAGGTCGCGAACGGGTCCTTGAGCTTGAGCTTGCCCGTGAGCGACATGATGAGGTCATCGCTCTCGGTCGCGATGGGCTCGTCGATCGTCGCGGTCCCCTTCTTGACCGACAGCTCACCGGTCACCGTGCCGAAGTCGACCTCGGGCACGGTCAGGCCATCGCGCAGCGCCTTGCTGCCCCCGGGCACGAAGAGCTTCGACTCCCCGTCCCCGGCCCGGCAGGCCG
This sequence comes from uncultured bacterium, assembly GCA_963761755.1. Lineage (GTDB taxonomy): Bacteria > Myxococcota_A > Polyangia > Nannocystales > Nannocystaceae > CAJXVA01. The sequence continues at coordinate 490,806 of CAVXIC010000006.1, read as the reverse complement.
CGCAGACGAGGTTGATCTTGCCTTCGGCCTTGGCGAACTTGCCCTCCGGCGCGGTGATGTCGGCTTTGAGCTTCAGCAGCCCAAACAGCGGCACGTTGAGCGCCTGGGCAGCCTTGGGCACGTCGTAGAGCGGGAGCCCGTCGACGTCCACTTCGAGCTTGGTTTCGTCCGGCCCTTGGGCGAAGCGCGCCCAGATGCGGCCCTCCTCCCGCTCGGTCTCCACTTCGACGTCGAGCTCGCCGGCGAGCAGGGAAAAGAGGCTGATCGAGATGTCGATCTCCTCCATGAAGTACTGCTGCGGCGGCGCATCCGGCCGCGAGGGCTCGAACGTCCACGTGACGTTCTCGAGCGTCGCAGAGCCCCACGGCATCACCGAGACGTCCTCGACCTCGATGACGTATCCGGCCTTCTTGGCCTCGTGGCTGATCCGCCACGCGATCGCCTGGGTGGGCAGCGCGATCCAGGCGAAGAGGAGGAAGAAGAACAAGCCCAGCGAGCCCCAGCCCAGGAACCGCCGGATGGCGCGGCCCCAGTCTCGCGTGCGGGCGGGGCCTGCGTCTCCGGCGGGGACGGCACCCCGGGTGATCGAGAGGTTCGGAAGCTGCATCGTCTACTCCTCTTCTTCCTCGTCTTCTTCGACCGCGACGGCCTCTCGTTCCCAGGTCGAGATCACGACGTCGAGGTTGAGCCGGTCCTCGGTCGAGGATGACGACCGAACGGCGAGCTGCTCGGTGAGAATGATGCGACCGGGCTCGCTCTCGAGCGTGGTCAGGAACTTCATCGCCTGCTCCAGCGTCACGCTGCGCAGCTTGAACTTGAACGATCGCTTGATGAGGTTGCCCTCGAGCGTCTGCGGCGTGACCTCCTCTTGGTCGGAGACCGTCACGCCCTCGACGGTGGCCTGTGCGGCCTCGACCAGGGTCAAGAACTGCACGGAGGACGAGGGAATGTTCTTCTCCCGCTTCTCCTTGGCTTCGAGCCGGTCCTTGTAGACCGCCCCACGGGTGTAGACCTGCTGCAGGGCCAGCTTGTGGGCGTCGATCGCCGACTCCGTTTCTCGGAGTGTTTGCCCGCGCAGATAGAAGAGCACCAGGGTCCCCATCACGAAGAAGGTGAGGATGAGCGCCATGACGAGGGTGCGCTCCCGCGGAGATAGACTCGAGAAGAACCCGGTCTTGGGTGGAACGACGGTTGCCATGTTCTACTCCTCCCCCTCTTCCTGATCCGCGCTGTCGGACGGGTCGTCGGGCTCGTCCGCGTCGTCCGCCTCGTCCTCTTCCTCCGCCGCCGCCTTCTTGAAGTAGCAGTTGTTGTCCATCTCCATCTGGAAGGTCTTGCGCTCTTCACCGCGGACCTTGCCCTTGGAGACGTTCGAGATGCACCCGAGCCCGGCGAGCTTCGAAGCCAGCCGGTCTTGGGCCGAGGACGTGTTCGCGCCAGCCTTGATCTCCACCTTCAGCGCACGAATGTCGACGACCGAGAGCGTGAGTTCGTCGACCAGGACGATGCCCGCGTTCGCAGGGATCGGGCCGATCGGCTTGGGCTCGACCGCGGCAGGGTCGATGGGCTGCCCGTCGGGCCCGATCATCACGCCGTCTGGAGGCATGCCGTCGAGCATGTCATCAGGAGACATCATCCCCGGGCCACCGGGGATGCCTGGAGCGCCCGGCATGACGGGGACCGGTGGCGGCTTGTCGGCAATGTCCGAGGGCGTCGCGGCCTTGACGATCATCGCCAACGTCTCCAGCGCCCCTCGCTCGGGCACGAGGCTCGTCAGGTCCGCCCCCTCGGCGCCGTCGAGCACCGTCTTGACCTCGCCGACCTCCACCGCCTTGCCGAAGGCCTCTTCGGTCGCCGTCTCGAGCTCCCCCTCGTACGCAGCGAGCTGCGCGTCGGCGGCCTTGACCCGAGCGATCGTGTCGAGCGCGCCGAAGGCCATGACCGCGACCCCGATCGCGATCAGGCCCACCATCTTCTCCTGCATCCAGCTGCCCTCGATGGCCCCGCCGTCGGCGTTGCGAAGCTGCAGCAGGGGGCGTCGAGCAGCGCCGTACGCGGCACCCAGCGCCGCGCCGAACTCGGAGAGATTCCTGGCCGCCGAGGGGTCGACCTTCAGGCCCGGGGCCTTGGGTGCGAACTCACCGATCGGCAGGCCGGTGTGCTCGGTGACGTACTCCCGGATCCCGTTGAGATTGGCGCCACCGCCGAGCAGCACCAGCTCGGTGACCTCGAGGTGGTACGTCGAGCGCAGCCACAGGCGCGTGTGCTCGAGCTCGCGCAGCACCGGCTCGAACGCCTTGGCGACGACGGTGCCCGAGTCCATCTGCGCGTCGGTGAGCCCGCTGACCCCTCGGTGGGGCAGGAAGGCGTCAGCGTGCTTGGCAGCCTCGGCCTCGTCGATCGGCAACGAGTACGCCTTGGCGATGGCCGCGGTGATCTGTCGCCCGCCCCGACGAGTCGCGCGCACCGCCAGCGGCCCCTTGGGCCCCATGGCGACGAACTGGGTGTGCCGGTGCCCCAAGTCGACGTACAGCGCGCAGGGGGTCCGCCCTTCCTCCGCCATCTGTGGGGTGGGCAGCGAGAGGGTGACCTTGCCGACCGCGGCCAGCGCGATGCCCGAGGTGGTGATCGCCTTGACGTCGGCGGAGGTGCGCTGAAACACCGCGTGCATCTTGTTGACGCGATCCTTGGGCGCCGCCGCGACCAGAGCCCGGCCGCCGCCCTCGCTCGAAGGCACCACGACGTGACCGTAGACGAGGTCTTCGATCGGCCGCGGAAACTGGCCTTCGGCCTCGAACCCAACCGCCTGCGCGATGCGGCGCTCGTCGTTGAAGGGGAACGAGAGCAAGCGGTAACTGACGTCACCGGAGGGCAGGCACACCGAGGTGGCCTGCCCGAGCAGGCCCCGGGCCCGGAGCGCCGAGAACAGCACCCGCAGATGATGGTCGAAGGGGTCGGTGGTCGCGGCAGCCTCGCTGCCCTCGGGGGGCACCTCGGGCAGCGGGCCCACCGGCTCGGCGAACGTGTCGACGAGCTGGACGCCTCGGATTCCCGCGGTGACCACCGCCACTTTGATGTGGTGGGACCCCAGGTCGATGCCGACGAATTTCTGCGCCATGCGGGTTCAGTCCTCTCGAATGTACAGCCACGCGCCCTTGCCTTGGGTCTGCGAGCGCGCGTACTGCATGTCGTAGGTGGCGGTGAGACGCTTGGTCACGGCGCCGACCTCGGTAATCACTTCGATGGTGTAGGTTCGCTCCGGCTTGACCGTCGCGACCTCGGAGAGCCCGCCGGAGCCCTCTTCGGTGTCTTTGCCCTGAGGCGGATTGATGTTGATCCCGATGCCCTCGGGGATGCGCGGCAGGTTCTGGTTGTCCTCGACGTCACCGCCCAGCGCAGCGAGCGGGCTGATGAACTGGTCGGGCTTGTCCACCAGGTCCTTGAAGTCTTCGGGCTTCTGGAACAGTGAGAACTCGCGCATCTCGACCACGTAGTTGGCCAGCGGCATCACCTTGAGCAGGAAGTTCTCGCCCTCGACCTTGTCCCGGAACTGGTTTTGAACCGAGTGCCGGATGACCAGCGCGAGCTGCTCGGCGCTGGCGAAGTTGAGGTTGACCTTGCACTCGCCGTAGGTGGTCAGCTCGTGGCTGAAGGCAGCCATCCAGTCGTCGTCGATGCCCTCGACCAGGTGGAGCTCCTCGACCGAGTCCAGCAGGCCGTTGCGGGCCTGGTAGGGGTCGTGCAGCTCCGAGTACCGATACCGCTCCGAGCCCGACGTCGATCGAAGCTTCACCAGGTCGAAGCCCTGCGTGTCGTCGTCGACGTAGTCCGCCATGGCCGAGAGGATCGCCGCGCGGGTGTAGTACTGCCCGTCGGACTTCTCTTCTTCGAACAGGGGGTTGTAGATCGTGGGCAGCATCAGCGCCTCGATCGACTCGATCGTGCGACCGGCGGGGTTGTTCCGCGCGCCCGCCTTGGCCTGCTTGGCGAGGCAGTTGACGTTGATCTTGCCGCTCTCGGCGTAGACCCGGTACTCGAAGGTCCCGCCCTCGATGGCCAGCTCGCTGAACGCGGTGGTGTCGATCCCGACCATCGCGCCGATGCCCTCGGCCCCGTCTTCGGTGCCGAACACCGACATCAGGTACGGCGCCACCTGGGTGATGTCCCAGTTGCCCATGAAGTCGCGGAACTGCTTCTGGTTGAAGACCATCCGCTGGATCTCGAAGAGCAGCAGCGACAGCTGCATGGCCCCGCGCTGCACTTGGCGCGCGGCGACCTCGTCCCGCACGTTGATCGCGGACTGCCAGTCGACCCGCGACTGGTAGTTGAAGCTGGCCGTGAATGGCGCCAGCATCGCGAGGCACACCAGCACCATGAGCACCGCGATGCCCATCTGGCCCTTGACGTGCTCAGGGGCCCCGGTGGCCTTCGTGTCTTGATCTCGAGGCTCGGCCATCAGCTCCCCACCATCTGTCCGAGGTCGATCGCCTCTTGCATCATCAGCACCGCCTGAGAGGTGAAGGTGACGGTCTCACCGTCGAAGTCCTTGACCCCCAGCGTGATCCGAACCCGCGCGGGCAGCCGGTCGGGCTGCATGTCGACCTTGGTCGTCCGCCACTCGTCGATCCAGTCCTCTTGCTGGGTGTCCCAGTACTTGACGTCGAAGTTCACGACGTCCTCGATCGCGATGTAGGCCGGCCAAAACTCTTCCATGTTCTCGGGGAGGTCACCGGTCAGGCGCCGAGCCTCACGCCGATACAGATGCGTCCGGCTGCCGTCGTCGGGGTCCTTCTCGATGAAGTATTGGACCACCGTTTGGTCGCTCTCGTTGGCGTCCTTGCGGACCCGCAGGTGCGAGAACGCCGAGAAGGTGAGGCTGTCGGTGTCGAAGTTGTCGCGCCCCTCGAACTGCGTGAAGTGGCGCGTGGTGTCCAGCGGCCGGTTCTTCGAGAGGTAGGCCATCGAGAGCTCGGAGGTCATGCGCGCCAGACCGTTGCGCACGATCGAGTAGCGCTGCTGCATGGCCTCGGTGATCTCGATCCCCTTGAGGGTGCCCGAGAAGCTGCTCCAGACCGAGACCACGATCATGCCGAGCACGGCGAACGAGATCATGACCTCGACCAAGGTCATGCCGCGAGAGCGTCGAGGCGTGCTCATGAGCCACCCCTCCCGGATCGGCTCGGAATGCTGGCCGGGCCTCCGACGCCACCGCCTTGGATGCCGCCTCCTCCGCCTCCGCGACCGCCGCCTCCTCCACCGCCGCCGCCGCCGCCTCCTCCACCGCCGCCGCCGCCGCCGCCGTCATCACCGCCGTCGTCACCGTCACCGTCACCGTCCTCGTCTTCTTCGTCCCCCTGCTCGCCGCCCAGCGAGGGCAGCTGCTGCAGCGCGGTGGGATCGGTCCAGAAGGTGTCGACCCGAAACTCGCGCTGAATCTTGCCGTCGGTCCAGTAGACCGTGCAGTACGACTTGCGAATCGCGCGCTCGATGGCCTCCTTGATGATCGGCCAGACCATGCCGAGGCTGTCGAAGGCCTGCTCGCCCGCGTCTTGGACGTCGACCCCGCTCGCCTGGGTCTCGGCGTTCTCCGAGGCGTCCACGGCCTGCTGCATCGCCGAGTAGTCCGGCATCTCGATCATGTCGGCGACGCACTTGTAGGTGACGTCGGGCCAGCCCTCTTCGGAGAAGTCACCCTCGAACTCCTTGTCGTTGTCGCCCCAGCCATCATCGAGCTCCTTGATCTGCCACTCGATGTCGATGAGCTTGGACTCGGCCAAGAAGGCCATCGCCGTGATGCTCTGCGCGTAGCGGGTGGCCCGCAGCGCGTTCATCTGCGAGGTGAGCAGCGAGGTCATCGAGATGGACAGGATGGCCACCGCCACCAGGACCTCGAGCAGGGTGAAGCCGCTTTGGCCGTAGCCGCCGCGCTGCCCCGCTCGTGCGGACTCGGGTCGTTTGGGAGACGTGGACGGCATGACTAGAAGCTCCTCCGTGACCGGCTCCGGCCGAGTTCGTCTTCTTCTTCGTCGGCGACTTCCTCGAGGTCGAGCTCCTCGTGGCCCTCCTCGATGGTGACGCGCCCGGTCAGCGGCGACACCTTGATCGTCCAGCGGTTGTCGCCCTCGTCGTCCTCGAGCAGGATGTGACACTCCTGCGTCATGCCGCGCGGGAAGAAGAACAGCGCGGCCTCGCCCTCGGTGATCGGCTTGACGTCGTCGGCCGTGCGCACGTAGGTGACCTTGACACCCTCGGGCAGCTTGATCGGCTTGACCAGGCCGCTGATCGCGTTCTCCTCCTCGAAGCCCTCGAACAACGGAGGCTTGCGACGGGGCACGATCTTCTCACGCGGTCGGTACGGATCGTAGGCCTGCACCTCACCGCCGCTGCCGCCCTCCCCCTCGCCGAGAACCTCGGACTGGATCGACCGGTTGTAGGCGTCTGCGGCCCGCTTGTCGCGCTCGGCCTGCTCCTCGGCCTTGCCGGGGTCGAACTCGACGATCTTGCCGTCACGGTCGGTGGCGGGCAGGTACATCCGGTCGGACCCTTCCTGCAGCGTGAACGTGGCCTTGTCGAGGTCGATGAGCAGCCGGTGGTAGGTGCCGTTGACCCGCGCCCGGTCGTAGCCGTAGCGGATCATGTTGGCGAGGTTGTTGACCGAGCTGGTGACTTCGGCGGACCGCGTGGTCCCGAACCCGACCACGACCATCGCCACCATCAGCGAGAACACCGCCAGGACGACGAGGATCTCGATGATGGTCATCCCGCGACTGCGGGGCCGCCCCGGTCTGGGGACTGGCAGGTAGCGATGAACGAACATGTCGGGGCTCGCGTGCAGGGTTAGTCGGCCGTGACTTCGTCGGCGGCTTCGTCGGTGTAGTTGTTGATGTCGTCCTCGGTGCCGACCTCGCCGTCGGGGCCGGCCGAGATGACGTCGACGGACGTCTTCTCACCGGGACACTGAATCTCGTAGTCGTTGCCCCACGGGTCCTTGGACACCTTGGCGGCGACGCCGGAGGCCTTGAGATCCTGGAGGGTCTTGGGGCACTTGCCGCGCTTCTGCGTCATGTACATCTCGACGGCCATCTGGATCTGCACGACGTCCTTGCGCGCCGTGTCGGTCTGCGCCTGCTTGAACTGGTTGAACGCCATCAAGCCGACCCCGCCCAGGACCAGGCTGATGATCGCGACCACGACCATGATCTCGATCAGCGTCATGCCGCGCTGCCTGGAGGCGGCATCCACGGACCGAAGCATGAGCTGGCGGGTGAGCAGGCGTTGGTGAAGGCTCTGTAGCTTCTTCATGAGAGTTCCGTCTGATGTTTGGAGTGGGTTGGGGTTGAACACGTTGGCGCCTCAGCTCTGCCCAGCCATCTCGGTGAGCATCATGATCGGGCGCATGATGGAGAACACGACGAAGCCCACGCCCACGCCCATGACGACGATCATCAAGGGCTCGAGCATGGAGGTGAAACGAGCGATCGTGGTGTTTGTTTCCCGGTCGTAGGCATCGGCGACATCGCCGAGCATCTGCTCGAGCTGTCCAGACCGTTCACCGACCCCGATCATGTGGGTGACCAGAGGGGGAAACTGACCGCTCTGCTTGAGCGCTGGCGCAATGCCCTCACCCTCGCGAATGTTGTCTCGAGCGTCGGAGACGACCTCCTCGAGCACGACGTTGCCCAACAGGGTGCGCACGATGTCGAGCGCCTCGAGCAGCTGGACGCCGCTGGCGAGCAGCGTCTCCAGCGTCCGCGCGAAGCGAGAGATGGCCACCTTGCGCACCAAGTCGCCGACGACCGGAACCCGCAGCAAGATCGCATCGCCCTGCTTGCGCCCGACCTCGGTCGCCCGCCACTTGCGGAACGCCCACACCGAGAAGATCGCGCCGAGCAAGAACAGATACCAGTAGCTGCTCATGGTGTCGGACATCCAGATCAGCAGCTTGGTGTTCCACGGTAGCTCGGCAGCCATGGAGTCGAACATGTTGGTCAACTTGGGCACGATCGCCACCATCAGGACGATGACCAGCACCAAGCCCAAGAAGGCGAGCAGCACCGGGTAGAACATCGCGGAGTTGACCTTGGAGCGGATCTCCAGCTCCTTCTCCATGAACTCGGCCAGACGAAAGAGCACCGTCTCGAGCGCGCCCGAGGCTTCGCCGGCCCGAATCATGTTGGTGTACAGCGTGGGAAAGACCTTGGGATACTCGGCCATCGCGTCGCCCAGCGCGCTGCCCTGGTTCACCTGCTCGGAGATCGCCGAGAGAATGCCCTTGAAGCGCTGACTCTCGACCTGGTCGGTCAGCGCGAGCAGGGACTCGGGCAGCGTCACGCCCGAGCCCAGCAGCGTCCCGAGCAATCGGGTGTTCTGCGCGACCATCTTGGGGCTGACCCGGTCGAGGAAACGACCGAAGTCGACCTCCCGCGAGCCTCCAGAAGACTTCGAAGGCGCACCGGTGCTGTTGGTCTCTCGGACCGACGTCAAGTACACGCCGTCGCGCCGAAGCGCGGCCTTGAGACCCGCGACGGTGTCCGCCGAGACCACCCCCTTGGTGTTCTTCCCCTTCGCGTTCAGCCCTGTGTACTCGTACGCCGGCATCGATCAGGTCCCTCCGTCAGCTTTCCTCCGAGGTCACACGCATGACCTCGTCGATGGTGGTCGTGCCGCACAGGACCTTGTGCGCCCCGTCGTCCCGGAGGGTTCGCATGCCGTGGTCGATGGCCGCGCGCTTGATCTCCGAGGCGTCCGCGTTGCGGATCGCCAGGCGGCGTACCTCCTCGGTGATCTCGAGCACCTCGTACACGCCCGTCCGGCCGCTGTAGCCCTGGCCGTTGCATTCGTCGCATCCCACCGCCTCCCAAAGATGACCCGTCGGCGGCAGCCTGTACTTGTTCATGGCTACGAGCGGCAGGAGGTTGCCCTGCGCGTCGTTCACCGGCGCCTTCAGAGCCGCCGCGCCTTCCCCGGCGAAGAACCGCTCGGCGTCCACCCCCAGGTTGCGGAGCTCGTCGGCCAGCGGTTTGTGCGGCTTGCAGCAGTGCGGGCACACCCGACGCACCAGGCGCTGCGCCTGAAGAGCCACCAGCGACGAGGCGACCAGGAACGGCTGCACGCCCATGTCGACCAACCGCGTGATGCCGGTGGCGGCATCGTTGGTGTGAATGGTGCTCAGCACGAAGTGGCCGGTGAGCGACGCCTGGATCGCGATCTCGGCGGTGTCCTTGTCCCGAATCTCGCCGACCATGATGACGTCGGGGTCGTGACGCAAGAACGAGCGCAGGCCGCTGGAGAAGGTCAGGTCGATCTTCGGGTTGATCTGGACCTGGCTGATCCCCGGCAGCTGGAATTCGACGGGGTCCTCGACCGTGAGGATGTTGAGGTCGGGACGGTTGATCGTCGAGAGCGCCGAGTAGAGCGTCGTCGTCTTGCCCGAACCGGTCGGTCCGGTGACCAAGAAGATGCCGTGCGGGCGGTGAATCGTCTCGGTGATCGAGTGCAGGTGGTCGGGGGCCAGGCCGATGACCTCCAGACTCAGCGCCATCGCGCTCTTGTCGAGCAGACGGATGGTGACGCGCTCCCCGTTGGAGGTGGGCGCGGTGGCGACCCGCATGTCGACCTCCTTGCCGGCGATCTTCCGCCGGATTCGACCGTCTTGCGGCAGCCGCTTCTCGGCGATGTTCAGACCGCTCATGATCTTCACCCGCGCGATGATCGAGGGCAGGTGCGCCTTGGGAGCGCGGCGAACTTCGTGCAGGACGCCGTCGACCCGGTTGCGAACGACGACCTCCTTGTCACCAGGCTCGATGTGAATGTCGGAGGCCTTCTCCTTGCTCGCGTTGAAGATGAGGCTGTTGACGAAGCGAATGATCGGCGCGTCTTCGGCCGAGGCGTGAAGCAGGTCTTCGTCCTCCTCGTCGAAGGCTTCGTCCTTCTTCTCGAGGTCGACGTCCTTGGCCCGCTTGGAGTAGACGTCGTTGATCAGCTCCCCCACCTCGGCTGCGGGCATGAGCGTGACCTCGACCTCCGCGTCGTAGACCCGAGCGAGGTCGTCGAGGTCGAGCAGCTTGTGCGGGTCGGCCGCGAGCACGTGCAGTACGCCCGTGTCCCGGTCGAGCTCGATCGGGATGAGCATGTTGTCGCGGGCGTAGGTGATGCTCAGCGACTCGACGAGTTCGTCTTCCACCTCGTCGTGCTTGACGCGCTCGATGCACGGCATCCCGAACTGCTTGGCCAGCCCTTGGCAGATCTGCCAGCCGGTCGCGTACTTCAGACGCACCAGCGTCTCGCCAACGCGCTCGTCCTCGAGGTGCTGGGCGGAGAGCGCCTCGGCGAGCTGCTGGGGGTTGATGAACCCCGCCTCGACGAGAATCTCTCCGACCCGACGCGCGTCGGGACGCAGCGTCTGGGCAGGCAACAAGGGCGCGATCGGTTGTGCGAGTTCGGTGGCCATGGCGCGCTACTGAGGGTTGGTGCTCCGGTTCCTGCGGCGACGCTTCTTGCCATTCGCGCCGCCGGAGGTGGTTGCGGGAGTCGTGGGCGTGACGGAGCTGGTCGACCCGGGTGGATTCGCGGCCGGGTCGGCCTCTTCCTCGGTGAAGCTGGGCGAGAGCCCCAGCTCTCCGGTGATCTCCGTCTGCTGCAGCTCGTACTCCGCCTGCTGACGGAACACGTCCTCCTCGCTCATGCGGATCGCCTCGGCATTGAGCGCCGAGAGCAGCCCCGACTTCTTGCGGTAGTTGATGTTGATGTCGAGATCGCGCCGCTTGAAGGCGGTGTTGCGCTCGAGGAACTCCAGCCGCTCCTTCATCCGGCGTTCGTGAATCCGGCGCACGTCGTCGGGCGTCTCGAGGATGTGCGGGACCAGGATCATCATCAGGTTGACCTTGGTGCGCTCGCGTCGCTTGGACTTGAACAGCCATCCCAGCAGCGGGATCTGGCCCAGACCGGGCACCTGTGCCGTGCTGATTCGCTCGACCTCCTGCATGAGGCCGCCGAGCACCACCGGCTGGTCGTCGCGCGCGACCACCTGCTCGAGCTTGAGCCGTCGCTTGGTCGTCGTGACGCCGAGCGTCTCGCTGATGCTCTCGATGTCGTTGTTCTCCATCTCGATGTCGAGCGTGAGCTGCTCGGCGTCGTTGATGTGCGGGGTGACCTTGACGTTGAGCGTGACGTCCTGGCGCTGGACGGACTGCAGTGGGACCAGACCGCCGCCCCCTTGCGCGCCACCGCCGAACGACAGCGCCCCTGGCGTGGGCACGTTGCGTCCGACCTCGATCGACGCCTCGTGGTTGTCTGCGGTGTACAGGTGCGGCTCGGCGACGAAGTTGACGTCGGTCAGCTCGTGCAGCGCCTGGATGACCACCCCGAACGCCGGGATGTCCTGCGAGGTGCCCAGCAACGCCGAGCTGTTGGGGATCTGCGGACCGATGACCCCAGCGGCGAGGCCGGAGAGCACGCTGGGGCTGAGCACGATGCTGCTCTGGTCGGGCGTGGGCGTGCTGGACACGAAGCCCAGGCCCTGGCCCTGCCCGGTGTCGACCGGGCTCCCGAAGTGGCCGCCCGCGCCGCCGGACAGGACGTTGCCGGTGGTGAGCTCGAGCAGGTAGACCTCGATGTAGACCTGCTTGCGCGGGCGGTCCAGCTCCTCGATCACGCTCAGCAGCGCCTTGAAGTCCGAGGTCGAGGCGAGGATCACCAGCGAGCGGGTCGCGGGATTGGCGGTGACCTTGATCTCTCCGGAGAACAGCTCGGCGGCGCCGTCCGCCCCGGCCGCGGCGGGCGTGGCGTTGCGGTTGGCGCCGCGGCGGTTGTTGTTGCCGGTGTTGGAGGTTGCCTTGGCGCCCGTCCCCAGCTGGGTGAGCACGTTGGCGACCTCCTCGGGGTCGGCGTTCTTGAGCTTGTAGACGTGAATCCGTCCGCCACCGCCGGCCAACGGCACGTCGAGTCGCTCGATGAGCCGTCGGATGACCTCGTAGTCGTCGGCCGGAGCCACGACGACCAGCGTGCCGGTGCGCTCGTCGACCACCACGCGCGAGAACGCGGCCGAGGAGTCGTTGGACCCCGCCTTGGCCCCCTTCTTCGCGTCCTTCTCCCCGAAGATTTCGCGGATGGTCTCCGCCGTCTGCTCGGGGTCGGCCGCCTGAAGCTGGAAGAAGAAGATCTTCTCCGCATCCGTCATCTCGGGATCGTCGATCTCGCGGATGATCTTCATCAGCCGCTGAACCGAGCTGCCGGTGTCGGTGATGATGATGAGGTCGCCTGCCGTCTCGACGGACCCTTGCTTGGACTTGAGCTTGTTGAGCACGCCGACCATGTCGGCCGTGTTTCCACTCTTGGGTCGGATGAGCTGGGTGACGAAGCGGTCGTTGGCCGGCGCGCGACCAGCGGGTCCGTAGACGGGCAGCGTCTTGGACTCGGCGCCGGTGCTCTCGACGATCTTGAAGTACCGCCCCGACGGCTCGACGGTCAGGCCCATCGTTTGCAGCGCGGCATAGAACGCCGCGTAGGCCTCGTCGACGGTGACCGGCTCTGGCGAGAGGATGGTGACCTTGCCGCCGCGCACCTTGGGGTCCCAGATGAACTTCTGGCAGCTGATCGACATCATCCAGTTGACCAGGTCCTTGAGCTCGGCCTCCTCGGGCAGGGTGATGCGGAACTTGGCCCCACGCGGCTGCTTGCGGCACGAGTTGCGGCCCAGTGCGCCGCCCTCATCACCGCTGAGTTCGGTGTCATCGGGGGCCGCCGTGGTCGCGGCGGGGCCCAGCGCAGTCGTGCCCCGCGTCGGCGCGGCGGTCGGAGGCGCAACGCTGCCACCGCGGGGTGGCGTCGGCGTTGCCGAGGGTCGCGTGGCCGGAGGCGCAGCATGGGCAACGGGCACCAAGGAGGTGCCGAGCGCCAGCGCGGCGGCGACACCCACCATCGCGTGGGCCGCGGCCGGGAACGATCGTCGGATAATCATTGAATCTGGATTTCCTTGGTAATCTGCTTGCCCTTGCGCACGAGCGTGACCGACAGGTTGCTCGCGCGACGGAGCTTCATCGCCAGCGACATGGCCTTGTCGACGGACCGAATCTCTTCGCCGTTGACCTCGGTCAGCATGTCGCCGTTCTTCAGACCGAGCAGCTTGGGCAGGCTGCCGCGGCGGATCCCGTAGAACTTGAATCCCTGCGTCTCACCATCACGCTGGGAGGGCACGATGCGCGCCTGCTTGGCGAGCATCGCGGGGTTGGCCATCAGCTGCTCGACGAAGGCGCGCTCGACCACGCAGGTGTTCTCGTCGGGGCAGTTGATCGCGTCATCGGCCCCGTCGATCGCGTACTTGCTGGTCTTCTTCTTCGCCGGCTCGTCGTCCTTCTTGGCCGCCGTCGAGGGACGCGCAGGAGGGGGCGCGTCGTCGTCGACGGTGAGGTACTCGAGCTGGGCCCCGTTGCGCAGGTGCACCAGCCCCGTGTCCACCCCGACGATGACCACGCCGCTGCGCACGGCATCGCCCCGACGATAGGCGCCGGTGATCTGCACGTCGGCGTCGTAGATCGTCGCCAGGGACAGATCGGCCTGGGTCGACTCCATCGTCGCCATCAACTGCAGCGCGAGGGCCGACTTGATCTCACCGGGCTGAATGCCGTCGGGGCGCCCCAGGTCCACGGGCGTGTCGTTCACCTCGGGGATCTCGGACACCGGAACGCAGGACGGACAGAACACGTTGTGCTTCTGAACATCCTCCCCGGTCTTGCGCTTGGCGGCGGCCAGCGTCGAGCTGCCCGAGGACGACGACAGGGGTCGACGCGGGGGCAGCTTCTTGGGCTTGAGGTCGCCATCCTCGCCGTCCTCATCCCCTTCTTCGCCGTCGGTGTCGCCCTCGTCCTGGGACTCGGACACCTCGGTGTCGAGGGCGAAGACCGTGCCCAGCTGCGTGACCACGGCACTTGCCGCCAAGCCCGCGATCACGGCCAGGCCGATCCCTTGGACCACCCAGAAGTACTTTTTGAACAAGGCTTCCATCGTTGGTGGGTCGGTTGCAGGTGTGAGTCAGTGAAGCACGCCGTCGGCGTCGCCGTCGGCGGTCGTGGCTTCCGAGGTGGGGGAGGCAGGGGTGGTGCCGGCAGGGCTCGAAGCACCCGGTCCGTGCGGGTCGGCGACGAAGCCCGACTCCAGCTTGCGGTAGATGGTGCGGGTGGCGATGCCGAGCAGATCTGCGGCGAGTCGTTTGTCCCCACGGGTGAACTTGAGCGTCTCGGTGATCATGCGGCGCTCCATCTCCGCCAGAGGACTGCCCACCGAGAACGTGACCTGTCGACCCGACCCCGCGCCGGGGTCTCGGAGCTCGGGCGGAAGGTCCGCGACGCCGACCGCTTCGGTTCGGCACAGCACCACCGCGCGCTCGACCGCGTTCTCGAGCTCCCGCACGTTGCCAGGCCACGCGTAGTTGGTCATCGCGTGCACGGCCTCGTCGGCGAACACGTGCGTGGGTTTCTGGTGCTTGGAGGCGTACATCCGAAGGAAGTGCTCGGCGAGCAGCGGGATGTCCTCGGCGCGATCGCGCAGCGGAGGGATCCGAATGGGGATGACGTTGATACGATAGAAGAGATCCTCGCGGAAGCTGCCACGCTTCACTTCCTCGCTCAGGTCCCGGTTGGTTGCGCACACCAGCCGGAAGTCGACGTGGGTCCGCTGTCCGCCGACGGGTTCGATCTCCCCCTCCTGCAGCGCCCGCAGCAGCTTGACCTGGACGGTGGGCGAAATCTCCGCGATCTCGTCGAGGAAGAGCGTCCCGTCCTCCGCCTCCTTGAAGCGCCCGTCCCTGCTTCGGACGGCGCCGGTAAAGGCGCCCTTCTCGTGCCCGAAGAGCTCGGACTCGAGGATCGTCTCGGGCAGCGCCGCACAGTTGACGGGCACGAACGCGTTGCTCGTGCGCGGGCTGTGGTCGTGAATGTGGCGCGCGAGCAGCTCCTTGCCGGTGCCGCTCTCGCCCAGCAGGAGCACCGTCGCCGAGGAGTTCGCGGCCTGCTCGGCCATCTCGAGGGTCGCACGGAGGATTCTGGGAGTGCCCGACGATCTCCTTGCTGCGCTTGTCCTCGAGCTGCGCCCTGAGCTCCCGGTTCTCGGCCACCAGCGTCACCTTGTCGAACGCCTTGCGGACGGTCGCCACGACGGTCGCCCGCTTGAGGGGCTTGGAGATGAAGTCGTACGCCCCCCGCTTCATCGCCTCGACCGCGACCTCGACCGTGCCGTACGCGGTCATCAGGATGACCTCCACTTCGGGGGTGACCGCCTTGACCGCCTTGAGGAGGTCGTCGCCGCCCATCGTGGGCATCCGGAGGTCGGTGATCATCACGTGGATGGGCCGGGTTCGGATGACGTCGAGCGCCTCGCGGCCGTTCTTCGCCGTCAGCACGCTCAACCCCTCTTTGGCGAGGACCTTGCCGAGGGCCTCCAAAATGCTGACCTCGTCGTCGACGACGAGGACGGTGGGATTGGGCGGAAGATTCGTGGACATCGCGAGCAACTCCTGGTGGGCACAGTCACCAAAGCAACATTCAAGCCCCGTCTTTGGTATTGGATTCCAGGCATTTACGGCGACGAAGGACCGTCTTCGCCGCCGCTTTGTCACCGCGTCTGCCGGCGCCTGACATTCTGTCACACTCGCGGCACCGCGAGTGGTTCGCGCCATTGGCGCCCGGGCATTCTGGGACAGCTCGGGTCGCACCCGCGGCCCGTGACTGCTAGAAGCCGCGCATGCGTCGCGCAGCAGCAGCGTTGGCCACCAGCCTCTTCCTGATCGGCTGCGGAGGGGACGACTCGGGCTCGGGCTCGGGCGATCAGACCCCAGCCAAGAGCAACACCGCGATCGGCGTGTCTTGCGTCGCCACCTCGACCCTGAAGACCGATGCGGCGGGCGCCATCCATGAAGCCGCGCAGACGGTCTTTGGACTCCTTCGATCGGGGCAGCACGACACGCTCTGGGACGCCCTGCACCCGCAGGCACGACACGAGGACCAGCGCGAAGCCTATCGAGAATCGCTCGCCTCGATGGAGCGTCGCCTGGCCTCCGGCGCCGATACGGCGACGCTGTCCCACGCGTTCTTCGTCGACATTCGCGGAGGCGCCACCGACCTGGCACGCGTGACGTGTGGCGAGGAGAACGACCCCGAGCGGCTGACGCTGATCACCAACGCGGGGGACGAAGACATCGCGGTGGTCACCCTGCACTCCGACGGAGACCCGTTCGGCTTCGCGACGACGGTTCAGCTGCGACGCAGCGCAAACGCCTGGCGTCTCGTCGGCGTTCATGTGGGTCTGGACACCTACCGCGGACGCACGGCCGCGGACTACGTGCGGCTCGCCGACGCCTACGTGAAGCAGCGCCGCATCGTGGAGGCCTATCTGGTGCTCACGCTCGCCGAGCAGCTCGCGGCACGCGGTGGATCGCTCAAGCTCGACGCGGAGCTCTCGATTTCGGACAAGCTCGATGCGGTCGCGCAGAGCCAGGAGTTTCAGCGCGAACTCGGCGTATGGGAGATCGGCGGCCAACGCTACGACATCGAGGGGTTCGCGGTGACGGCAACGCAGAGCGACCTGTCCGCGGTCGTCCGCTACGTGACCCCAACCGGGCTCATCCAAGACGCCCTGGAGCTTGAGGCCGACGCTTTGCAGGGATACCTGACGATGCAGCACCCCGAGATCGCCAAGCGCTTCGACGCGGTGATCTTCGAGGCGTACGCGTCGGCGGCGGCGGCGACCAAACCAGGCACCGAGGTCCAGGCGTTCCGGACCGCCCGCGTGTTCCCAGAGCCCCAGCGGCCCCAGGTGCCCTCGGCCACGCCGCAGTGAGCGGGGGAAGTCCTCACTCGCCGCCGGTCGGGCGCCGCATGAGCGCCGCGGCGGCCTGCTTCTGGTCGAGCGATCCGTTCATCAGACCCGCCATCGTGGCCGCCAGCGGTGTCTCCACCCGATTCCGGGCGCCGAAGCGTTGGATCTGCTCGGCGATGCGAACGCCCTCGACGTAGGCTCCAAGGCGCTTGGCGGCCTCGTCGAGCGGTTCGCCCTCGGCGAGCGCACGGCCCAGCTCGAGCTCCGGTCGCCCATCCTCGGCCATGGCCGCGAGAAGGTCTCCGAAGCCAGCCAGACCGGCACAGGTACGATCGAGCCCGCCGCGGGCCTCGACCACCCGCGTGGCCTCGGCCATCCCGCGGGTTGCCAAGACCGAGAGCGTGCCTGGGCCGAAGCCGGCCGCCTTTGCGTACCCCATCGCGAGCGTGACCAGGCCGACGAACGCCGACGCGAGCTCGACGCCGACCACGTCGTGGGTGTCGTAGATGCGCAGCGTCGGGCCGCCGAGCGCACCGCGGACCGCGTCGGCCACCTCGGGGAAGAGCGTGCCCACGATGCCCCCGCCGGGTTCGCCTTCCGCGAGTCCACGCGCGACGAGCGGACCGGCCAGCGCCCCCACCCGTCGCACCGGGGTGGTCTCGCGCACGACTTCGGTGAGCGTCTGGAGGTCGTCCCCGACGAGCCCGCGGCTGACGTGCACGACCAGGTGCGCACCATCGAGGTGCCGCCCCAGCTCCTGGCATAGCCCCGGCACGTGGGGCGAGGGCACCGCGAGAAACACCAGCTCGGCGGCGCGGAGGGACTCGAAGTCGGAGGTGCCAGTGATCCTCGGATGATCGAAGTCTCGCGGCGTCCGGCTCCACATGATGACCGACCGTTCGATGCGGGCGGCCGCGGTGGCCAGCGCCCGTCCGAACGTGCCCGCGCCGACGATGCCGATGGGGGGGCTCATGGGACTCCCTCCATCGCGGCGATCTCGATCGCGGCCTGCATGTCCGCGGGGCCGGCGATCTCGGGGGCAAAGTGCCGGATGCGGTTTTGATAGAACAGCAGCAAGTTGGGGTCCTCGGCGATGACCGACCCGCCCAAGACGCGGGCGATCGGCTTTTGGTGGTACCCCGACCAGGCCTCGAGGGCTTGCGTGACGATCGTGTCCGGTTCGGCGCGTCGAATCGGGGCGTTGAGGTGAACGCGGCCGTCGCGCTCGAGCTTGCGCAGCCCGTCGCGGGCCTGCGCCACGTCGGCGACGAGCTCGTCCATCGGGACGGCGATGTCGCCCCGGTGACGCAGCCGGGCGAACAGATCGAGACCGGGCGTGGCCCGGCACAGCCGCCGGAACAGGACGTGCGCGACCAGCTGCGTGGCCATGACCACGGTCTCCTTGACGTAGGCCTTGGAGATGGCGTGCCCCAGATCGCGGGTGTAGGCCGCGTCTCGAGCTGCATCCACGGTCGCCATCCCTCGGCGAGAGACGTAGGAACCGGGGTCCAGCACGCGGCCATCGGGCGCGAGCGAGCGCCCCTCTTCGTCGACCGGGTTGCAGAACGGATCCATCGGCTCGCCGAAGCGGATGACGCACGCACTCTCGGCGCTCTGCAGGCGCTTGAAGAACGCAACCCACCGCTCCACCCGCGAGAACTCGTCGTCCTCGATGATGTAGCGGGCGCGTCCGGCCTCCTTGAGGTGGTCCTCGATCAGCGTCTCGGCCTCGAGCACCAGCGCGTAGTTGATCGTCGCTGGCACGAAGAACACCGGCCGGCTCACCCCGCGCGCCCGGTTGCGCGCGAAGGCTTCGACGCCGGTGCCGGCCAGGCCCAGCTTGAGCTTCTGTTCGATGGCCCCCGACCGGCTTCGCGTGCCGCCAGGGAAGAACAGCGAGTGGAACCCGCGCTCGACCATGATCGACGAGTAGGCCTTGAGGACGTCCTTGTACAGGCGGGCCCGGATGCGGCGGTCGACCCGGTACGCCCCGAGGTTGTGCATGAAGAACGAGATGATCGGGTTGGTGAAGAGGTTCTTGCCCGCGCCATAGACCACCGGCGCCAAGGCCTCGCGGAACAGCACCCACGCGATTGCGAGCGAGTCGAGGTTGGAGCTGTGGGTGGGCAGCAACAGCATCGTGCCCTTGCGCTGAAGGGTCCGCAGCTTCTCGAGCGGTCCTTCGGCGGCGACGAGTTCGTCCAGCCGCGTGCCCGAATCGAGCATGTTGCGCAGGAGATTGGAGGGGTTCATCACCCCGGTCAGCAGCCCCGGGACGGCGCGGGCGGCGAACTTGTAGACCCGCGGATCGAAGTTGCCCGCGACGTCGGTCGCCATGCGCATAGAGATCTCCCGCAGCGTCTCGTGCTTGCCCTCGGAGGACATGCGGCCGACCCGCCGAATCACGCCTCGCCAGTACTCGAGACCCTTGCGCCCCGCCTCATCGGTACGGTTCTCGAGGCGGCGAATCTCGTGATACGCGGCGTCACCGATCACGAGCTCGACGGCTTCGTCCGCCTCGTAGCGCTCCATGATGCGGCGCACGACGTCCTGCAGGATGTCGGAGCGCTCACTGTTGAACCAGAAGATCTTGGGATCCGACGGCTCGGGCACGTAGGTGCGCAGCCGTGGAAGGTGGAGCGGTCGCTTGGGCAGAAGACTCATCGCGAGCGGCGCGAGCATACCCCACCGTGCGGCGCTCGCCCGCCCCTGATACCGTGCGCGTCGTGATCGTACTGGGGGCCGGAGTTTCGGGGCTCACCACCGCCGTCGTGCTCGCCGAAGCCGGCCAGCGGGTCCAGGTGCTCGCGCGGTCCCTCCCGCCCCACACCACCTCCAACGTCGCCGCCGCGTTCTGGTACCCCTACCGGACCCGGCCGACACCTCGCGCGGTCCGGTGGTCGGTCCGGGCGTACCGGTGCTTCGAGGCGCTGTGCGAGGAGCCCCGCGCCGCCGTCCGCATGCGCCGAGCCTTCGACGTCTCCCGCACGCCGCTGGAGCGACCGTGGTGGGCGGACGCCGTGCGCAACCTCAGCCCCGTTCGGGCCGAACAGTGCCCACCGGGCTTCGAGCACGGCTGGGCCTTCGACGCCCCGGTGATCGACACCCGAGCCTACCTGCCCTACCTGCTCGCCCGGCTCGATCGAGCCGGAGGCTCCGTCCGACGCGGCACGGTCGAAGACTTCGCCGAGCTCCCCGCGGGCGAGGCCGTCATCAACTGCTGCGGCCTGGGCTCCCGATCGCTGTGCAAGGATGACGCGCTGCATCCCATCCGGGGCCAGCTGGTGCACGTCGACAACCCGGGGCTCCACAGCGTCCTGCTCGACGAACGCGATGGCGGCGGCATCGCCTACGCCGTGCCGCGCGGCGACCAGGTCGTCCTGGGGGGCACGGCGGCGCCGCACGACGACAGCCTCGAGCCACGCAGCGAGGAGACCGAGGCGATCGTGCAGCGTTGCGCTCGGCTCGACCCCCGACTCTCCACGGCGAAGCGGCTGCGCGACGTCGTCGGACTTCGGCCCGGCCGGCACGACGTTCGGCTCGAGCTCGAAGACGCCGCAGGACGCCGCATCGTGCACAACTACGGGCACGGCGGCGCAGGGGTCACGCTCTCGTGGGGCTGTGCGCTGGACGTCTTGGCCATCGTCGAACGCTCGAGGCTCGCATGAAGGTCCTGGTCGCGGGCGCCAGCGGGTTCATCGGGCGCGTCGTCACCCGAGCGCTGATCGAGGCCGGACACGAGGTGGTCGCGGCCTGTCGCAGTCCGCCTGCGCCGGGCGCAGCGCACGTCCGCGTCGACATCGCCGCGGGCCCGCTCGACCCGCTCGCCTTCGAGGGCGTCGAGGCGATCGTCAACCTCGTCGGCATCGCGATCGAGCGTGGCACCAACACCTTCGAGGCCGCGCACGTCGACGCGGTGGAGCACCTGCTCGCGCTGGCGTCGTCGCTGGAGACCCCGCGCTTCATCCACGTCAGCGTCGTGCGACCCGAGTCGAGCGAGCACGCGTACCACCGGACCAAGCGCGCGGGAGAGGCCGCGGTACGGGCGAGCGGTCAGGCCTGGAGCATCCTGCGGCCCGGCCTGGTCTACGGCCCCGGCGACGCGATGCTCTCCAACTTGGTCCGCTTCGTCCGGCTTGCGCCGATCTTCCCGGCGCCCAGCGGCCCGACCGGACCCCTGCAGACCGTGGACGTGCAGGACGTCGCGCAGGCCGTGCTGCGAACCCTGCACGCGGACACGACCCTCGAAGCGACGCTGGACATCGTCGGCCCGGTCCGCACGGACCTGCCTGGACTGGTCCGCGCCGTGTCCGAGGCCTTGGAGATCCCGACCGTGGTCGTGCGCCTGCCCCAAGGGCTGATGCGCCTGGGCGCCGCCGTGATGGAGCGGCTGCTGCCCACCCCTGTGGTCACCCCGACGCAGCTGGGCATGCTGATCGAGGGGCTGTACGGGGAGCACGACCACGCGCGAGGGTCCTTGGGTTTCGCCCCGCGGGCGCTGAGCCCCGAGCGCATCCGGGAGGTGGCCGCGACGACCGACGCGGTGAGCCTCCGCCTGCTCCCGAGCGCGGCCGACCGACGCGACGCCGCCGCGTGGTCCGTGCCGTGGGTCTTCCCCGCGGTGGCCGTCCTCGCGCTGCTGGTCGGGCCGTTGCTGATCGCGGATCTCTGGCTGCGCATGCTGGTCTTGGAAGTCGGCCTGGTGGGCGGCCTCGCGATCGCCGGTGCACCGCTGGGGACGTGGCTGCGAGGCAGACCCAAACACGTCGGCATCGGCCTCGCGGTCGCGGCCGTGATGATCGCGGCCGCGCTCGGCCTGGTGCCCTTGCTGCGCGCGGTCGCCCCCGGCCTCATGGGCGGCGCCGCAGAAGTCTACGGCTGGTCCTCGACCTGGTCCGTGCCAACCACCGCGATCCTGCTGCCCGTCATCGCCGGCAGCGAGGACCTCGTGTGGAGATTCGGCATCACGCTGGGTCTGTGTCGCCGCCTCGGACCGGCGGCCGCGGTGGTGCTCGGCGCGGCAGCCTTCGCGATCGCGCACGCGACCTCGGGCCCCCCAGTCCTCGTCCTCGCCGCGTTTCTCGCAGGCCTGGTCTGGGGCGCGTTGGCCCTTCGGACCCGAGCGTGGTGGGCCGTGCTGACCTGCCACGTGGCCTGGGACGCCTGCATCCTGTGGCTGGCGCCCTGACGCTGCCGGGG
Organism: uncultured bacterium; assembly: GCA_963761755.1. Lineage (GTDB taxonomy): Bacteria > Myxococcota_A > Polyangia > Nannocystales > Nannocystaceae > CAJXVA01. The sequence goes on along the minus strand of CAVXIC010000006.1, from coordinate 468,798 downwards.
CCTATTGCTGGGGGAGCGTGCAGGCGCCGACGTTCTCCCAGGAGGGGTCGGGCGACATCCAGTCGGTGCAGACCATGTTGGGGTCGAGCTCCTGGCACGCCGCGTCTCCGTCATCGAGGTCGCAATACGCGGTGCAGCACGACGCGAACGTGCAGCCCGGGACGCGATCGTCGGTGACGCACACCAGCCCCGGCTCACACTGGTTGGCCAGCGCGCAGGCGTCGAACATGCCCGCGGGGGTTCCCGGCGGCGGCGGCGTGCACAGGAAGCCGCTTTGCCCGGACTCCGTCGGCGTATCGGGAATGCAGTGCCATCCAGGCTGCGAGCAGTTCTGAAGCAGTGGATCGCACTGGTCCATGCACGTGGGCAGGTTGGGCACCGCCGAGAGCAGCTCGAAGAACGCCTTGCACGTCTGGTTGGGTTCGCAGTCGTTGCCGCTGGGGTCGCAGAAGCTGCGGCACAAGCCGGTCAGCGAGTCGTTGTCGTCCAGGACGCACATGCTGCCCGGCTCGCAGTTGTCCAGGCAGCTGCCGTTGTACTCGACGCCCTCGCAGGGCTCGCCATCGAGCGCGGGGTTGTCGACCGCTTCGCAGCACTGGATCTGATCGGGGATGCCGTCATCCTCCAGCGAGTAGGGCATGCACTTGCGACCCTCACCGCAGTCGTCGGGTTCCCACAGCACGCACTCCCCCGCCGGGCCGGAGTCCTCGGAGTCCTCGAAGGTGGTCTCGTCGGCGGCGGCGGTCGAGGATCCCTGGGAGCTCCCGTTGCCCGCCGTGCTGATCTGGCCGGTCGAGGTGCCCGTGGCCCCGCTGGTGCTGGTCGCCCCTGCCTCACCGCCGCCCCCGCCGTCGCCGCAGGCAGGAGCGAGACCGAGAACCGCCAGCAGGCACAGTGCGTGAACGCGAGACGAACCAGTCACGCCCCAAGGGTAGCAAGCCACGCCCCGCCGTCGCAGACAAACCGCCCCGTGAGGCAGCGTGCCTCGCTGGGGCAGACACGCACTGGAGTCAACGGGGAAGCACCTGAGACAGCGCCATCTTCATCGCGCGGGCGGTGTGGAAGCGCGCGTCGGGGTCCTTGGCGCAGCATCCCTCCAGCACACCATCGAGCGGCTCGCTGACGGCCAGGGGAAGCTCGGGGAGCACCGCGCCCAAGCTCGGGACGACGTTGGACCGATGCATCCGCAGCAACTCGACCGGCTCGACGTCATCCGCGCCCGGAAACGGATGCAGACCGACCAGGGTCTCGAACAGCGTGATCCCCAGCGCGTAGAGGTCGGCCCGTCCATCGACGTTGCGGCCGAGGTACGTCTGTTCGGGACTCATGTAGCGCGGGTCCCCCATCAGTCGCGGTGGAGGCGGCTCGTCCATCAGGCGACAGATCCCAAAGTCGATCAGCTTCACGACGACGATGCGACGGTCGTAGGGATCGCGGGTGATGAAGATGTTGTCCGGCTTGACGTCGCAGTGAACGATCCCGCGGGTGTGCATGTAGTCGAGCGCGTCGAGCGTCTGCGAGAAGATGTCCACGAGCAGCGGCAGCGCGACCTTGCGGCTGCGATCGATGATCGCCCCCAGGTCCCGGCCGCGGAGGTACTCGAGCGTCATCCACTCCAGGCCGGACTGATCGATGGTCCCTCGGTCGAGCACCCGAGGCAGGTTGGGATGCGAGAAGTTGGCCGCGATGACGGCCTCTCGCCGAAAGCGCTCCCGCTCGTTCGCGGGCACGTCGGCCTTGAGCACCTTCATCGCGACGTAGCGGTCCATCACCGGATCGAAGGCCCGATACACCCGGCCCATGCCGCCTTCCCCGACGCGCTCGACGATGTCGAACACCTTGGCGTGCCCAACCTGGGTTCCAGGCTTGAAGTCACCGAGCGACCGACGGACGTCGGGGTCCTCGGCGTCCAGACTTCTGGGGACCGCGGGCAGTGTGCCCTTGCGAACCGACCGTGGTGGGGACGGATTCACGCCCGCATACCCTAACAGCCCGTGGTGAAAGCCGACACGACGTCTCACCGCCCGACGCCTCCGCCTCTTTGGGCCCAGGACGTCCGCCGGCTTGCGGTCCAGCGCGGCGACGGGCACTGTGGTTCCATTGTGGGTCGATCTGCCCCCATGCTGTGCGGGTTGCTCGCGCTGTGTGCGTGTCCGTCCAACCCGGCTCCCGCGCCGTCGAACGACGACGACCCGCAGGGGATCGACACGAGCAGCTCCACGGGCGGGCCAGGCGGCGCCTCGACCACGTTCTCGGACCCCGACGCATGTGTGCAGAGCACCGACTGCGCCGACGGCCACTGCGTGGCGCCCTACGACCCTGGGACGCAGACGATCGGTCCGTCCGTCTGCGTTCAGGCGTGCGTGGACGCAGGGGACCTCGCCCGCGCCTGCCGAGACGATGGCAGCTGCTGCGACGGGCTGACGTGCAACCCCGTCGACGGCTTCTGCAACGCGCAGGATGACGGGACCAGCTCCAGCAGCGGGTCGGGCAGCAGCACCTCCGAAGACACCGGCACGTCCGGAGGGAGCACCTCGTCCGGCGGCGCCTCGTCGTCGTCCTCGTCCTCGTCCGGCGGATCCTCGTCGTCCTCGTCCGGTGCCTCCGACAGCTCCGCCGGCTGAGGGTCATCCCACGCGGTGGTTGTGGGCGAGGCGCACGTACTTGCCCGCCAGTTTGCGATGAAACGCCTCGTCGGCGGCCGTGAGGGTGCGAACGACCTTGCCGGGCACACCCAGGACCAGGCTCCGGGCCGGGATGACGGTCCCGGCGGTCACGACGGCCCCAGATCCGATGATCGAGCCCTCCCCGACCACCGCACCATCGAGGATCGTGCTGCAGATTCCAACGAGCGTGCCGCCGCCGATCGTGCATCCGTGCACCACCGCGCGGTGGCCGACGACGACTTCGGGGCCGATGATCGTCGGATCCTCATCCCCGAGGTGGACGACGGTGCCGTCCTGCAGGTTGCTGTCCTCGCCGAGCTCGATGCGGTTGACGTCCCCGCGAAGCACGCAGCCATACCACACGCTCGCGCGAGCCCCGATCGTGACGTCTCCGACCAGCGCGGCAGTCGGGGCGAGGTAGGCCGTGGGGTCGACGGACGGGATCCGGTCGAGATACCGCCGCAGCGTGACCTCCGGGTATCGACCCCTCAGCTCCTCCAGCGCCGACTCGAGCGCAGCCACGTTCGCAGGAGGACCACTGACACGCTCGACGCTGTCGACCACGGTTCGGGAGGCCATGCACAACGATACCCCGACCGGGTTGCGCCCCGCATCGGCGATCGCGTAAGACCTGGCCGTGCCCGCCAAGACCTCGGCCAGCGCGCGTCGCTCGACCGCCGCCAAGAAGAAGACCGCAGCCAAGAAGAAGACCGCGTCCAAGAAGAAGGTCGCGGCCAAGAAGAAGACCGCGTCCAAGAAGAAGATCGCGGCCAAGAAGAAGACCGCGTCCAAGAAGAAGATCGCGGCCAAGAAGAAGACTGCGGCCAAGAAGAAGACCGCGGCCAAGAAGAAGACTGCTTCCAAGAAGAAGACTGCGGCCAAGAAGAAGACCGCGGCCAAGAAGAAGACCGCTTCCAAGAAGAAGACTGCGGCCAAGAAGAAGACCGCTTCCAAGAAGAAGACCGCTTCCAAGAAGAAGACTGCTTCCAAGAAGAAGACCGCTTCCAAGAAGAAGACCGCTTCCAAGAAGAAGACCGCTTCCAAGAAGAAGCCCGCTTCCAAGAAGAAGACCGCTTCCAAGAAGAAGCCCGCTTCCAAGAAGAAGACCGCTTCCAAGAAGACCGCTTCCAAGAAGACCGCTTCCAAGAAGACCGCTTCCAAGAAGACCGCTTCCAAGAAGCCCGCGTCCAAGAAGCCCGCGTCCAAGAAGCCCGCGTCCAAGAAGCCCGCACTCGACTCTCACGAGCTGCTCGCGGCCGTGACGAGCGCGGCGGCCACCCCTCCAGGGGAGGCGCTGCCCGAGCAGACGCCGCAGTGGGTCGAGCAACTCGAGGCCCAGGCCACCCCGGCGCTGCTGCCCGCGCTGCTCGGCGCCCTCGAGGACGATGATCCCTACGGGGTTCTGTGGAGCGCGTTCTATCTGGCCGAGAACATGGACGACGCGTACCTCGCCGCGCTCGTCGAAGGCCTGCCCGCATTGTACGCGCGGGCCCCGCGATGGGCCGAAACCGCGGTCATCCGCATCTGGAATACGTACGGGGAGCCGGAGGACTGCACGCAGACCTTCCTCTCGCTGGCCAACGACGCCCCGCCCGCGACCCGCAAGGCAATCCTCGGCGTCGCCAAGGGCATCGCCGCCGACATCGGCGACCTCGTCCCGGCCCAGCGCGAAGCGATGGCGGTCCTCGTCCGCGGCGTGGGCGGAGACGCGTCGGTCTTCGAGGCCTGAGTCACTCGATCTCTTGGCCGAGCGAGTTGTCGGCGCACTCCATCTCGTAGGGCCCACACGCGAAGCGGATGTGGACGTGCGCGTCGTGCCCGGGACTGTGGCGGACCAGCCCGGGCGCCTGCGCCCCTCGTGGGTATTGCAGGTACTGCGCACGCTCTTCGCTCGTCGCCCCCAGTCGCGTCGCGGCCTCGAAGAGCGGCTTTTGCAGCTCGTAGTCGAGGAACACGACCACGACGTCCTTGGTGTCGAACATCGCGGTCACCAGGGACCACGTCGCGTCCCAGTCGACCCGATCGGCGCGGATCGGGACGCCGCGAGGGTGCTTCTCGAGGAGCGGCAAGGCGATGTCGAGGTCGCGTCCGCTCTGGTGAGAGACGTGTCCGGTGAGCGGTCCGCCGTGTCGCCAGCTCATCGAGCCGAAGATGAGCGGTGGTCCGTAGTCGGATCGAGCCTCGAACAGAACGATGCCGCGTAGCACCGCCTCGATCGAGAACGTGGTGCCGTAGGACGATGGGGGCAAGCGGAGCTGGTAGTAGTCGTTGTGCGGGAGCTGCACGCCGTTGACCAGTGCGCCCGACTGGGGCGGCCCGATACCGACGGCACCTGGCCGCACCTTGGTGGGGTCGGCGTCTTCGGTCGCAACCCAGTGAAACACGACCGGGTCCACCCACATCTCGATGATCTGCCCGACGGTGAGCGTCGCGCTCTGCTCCCAGTTGAGCGCGCGGAGCTCGTTGGAGTCGACACCGAACCGAACGCCGATGCTGGCCCAGCTGTCGCCCGGCCTGACCACATACTTCAGCGCGACGCGTGCCGGCGGGATCTTTCGAGCCTTCACCCTCAGCCGGGCGCCGCGCTTCGCTCGCTCTGCGCCTTCTGAGATCCCGTTCCACATGCGCACAGACCGAGGCTTCACGCCGTAGCGGTATGCGATCTGGTCGATCGTCTCCCGACCGACCACCCGGTGCACGAGCCAATCTCGGCTCCCCTCGACGAGCTCCACGCGGCCTGGGGGAACCTCGACGACGGGTACCTTCGGAAGGCCGCCCGGAGGGACCTCCCCCTGTGCCTTGCGTTCGTCCTCGAGGTCTTCCCCCGTCAGGTCACCGCCGGGCTCCGACCCGGTCGGGACCTGCGGCGGCGGGGCCTCGAGCGCATCGGTCGCGCCGCCCGACGGATCGGGCCCAGGCTCGGGCGGCGGCGCGCCGACATCGAGCCTCGACGCAAGGGCCGGACCCGAGTCGGATGAGGGCGGCGCCTCGTCGGCGGTCAAGACCAGCACCGTCGCGACGACCGTGAACACGGCCGCGGCAAGTCCGATCCAAGGTGCGCTCGCGCGCAACACCCCCACAGAGGCCTCATTGCCCGTGGTCGACACGCTCTCGTCCTTCAGAACGCGCCGGTGACTTTGGTGAAGACGATCGAACTCCCCGCGGCGGGCTGGCCGAACTTCGTGTCCTTCTCCCCGATGAGGAAGAAGCTCCCGACGTCGAAGGTGATGCTGCCCCACTTGGGCACCACTTTGATCTCGGGATAGAGCACGTACGACCCGTTGTCGTCGGGGCCCGTCGGGAAGTCGACCACGCCGAACGCTCGAAACAAGAGGTGTCGCCCGAAGAACACCAGCTCGGTGCCTCCGACGAGGTAGTTGCCGATGTGGTCGGCGCCGAACTCGTCGATGAACCCGCGCAGGTACTGGGCCTGAACGTAGACGTGCTTGCCGAAGGTGTAGTCGAAGCCAGCCGTCGCCTTGATGTAGGGGCGATCTGCGACCGCAGGCCCGGCGAGCTCTTCCACCGGGTTGAGCGCGTCGTCGTCGGGCGTGACGTCGACGGGGATGGGGAACTCGATGTACAGGTCTTGGCCCGTCGGGAAGAACAGCGCCCCCTCCCCCCACAGTCCCATGTTGTTGAGGAACGGGAGCTGCGTCGCGAAGTCGAGCCCGAGCACCTGCATGCGGGGGTAGTTGAGCACCACGTCGGACCGGAAGCAGCACTCGGCCTCGTCGACCGGACCCTCGGGAGGGTCCTTCGTGGACGAGTCCACGCGGTAGGGCATCGGGATGTCGTGCCGACCGTTGTAGTAGGAGATCGACGCGTCCACGCCCGAGAGCGAGGTGGCCAGCTTCAAGGCGGCCTGGCCATCGGAGAAGCGGCGCTTGGGCATGCGCACCGTCGCGCCGACCGTGGGCACCAGGCTCGGGTTGAGATCGAGGGTCCGCTGCAGCTCGTCGATCTTCGCCCGATCGGACTCCTCCGCAAAGGGCACCGGCGACTGGGGATCCTGCAGGCCTGCGGCCGCCGAGGGCGGGATCAACGCGGGGTAGAACAGCGGAATGTAGACCGCCTCGAACCACAGCTTGTCGTCGAGCGGCGCGTAGTCGATCACGACCATCTGGTTGGCGATCGGCTCGGTGAACAGCGGCCGGTCCTCGAGGTCGTCGGGGTTGAGGTTGTTGGTCGGGTTGAACTGGTCGGCGGTTCCCCAGTGCACGATCTGCCGACCGACCTTGAGGTCGAGCTTGGGCAGCAGGTCGTAGACGGCCACGTAGGCAGCATCCGACTCGATGTGGAACGGCGTGAGCATCTGCCGGGTCGCCAGGTCATCGAGGTTCTTGGCCTGAGAGACACCCAAGAAGACCGGCTCGACGTTGCCCACCAGCTGAATGTGGTCGTTCGGTTCGTAGCGCAGCGTGAACTCGAGTCGGTTCTCGTTCCGGCTGAACTGGCGCTCCTGGACGCCCGCCACGTCGAAGTAGGCGGAGCTGACGATCCGCAGGTTGAAGTCGAGCTTGTCCGCCAGCCGGCTCTTGCGCGGCGCGGCCGTGATGCTCGGGCTCCCCTTCGCGTCGCCACCGGCGGTCGAGGCTGGCGGGGCAACGACCTCGACGTCCTCGAGATCCTCCTCGGTGCCGAAGATGTCGTCCATCGAGAGCTCCGAATCTCCTCCTGCTTCGGGCTCCGACCCGGCCGCTGCCGGCGCTGCAGGCTCCGCGTCCGCGGGCTCGGCGGGCGCGGTGGGCTTCGCGTCCGGGAGCTCGGCGGGCGCGGCGGGCTCGGACCCATCCGTCACGCTCTGTGGCACCGTCGCGGGGTCCAGCTCGTCGTCGGCGGGCTCGTCCTGCGACGTCCCGTCACCGGAGGGTGCGTCATCCGAACGCGCCGAAGCCGGCGCGTCCGCATCATCGGCGGGCGCGTCGGCGTCGAGACTCGGTGCAGGGGCATCAGCCCCCACGTTGACGGCGGCGGGGAAGAGAAAGCGAACGAAGAGAGAGAGTGCTGCCGTGCTCAAAAGACTCCCGTGTGTGCTCAGCGGAGCAGCTGGCGCCGGGAGAACAGGCCGCTGTCGACCCCCGTGTTCACCCGAACGTCGCTCAACTCGATGACGGTCGTGTCACCCGTCTTCAGGTTGGCCATCGAAACCTTGGTGGGCATGAGCTCTCCGCCCACCTTCTTCCAGTCGTCGCGCGTCTGCGTGCGCACGTGCGCGCCAGACCCGTCGTAGTAGCGAAGCTGCGTGACGCCGCCCTTGGTCGCGTCGATCACCACCTCGATCTTGGACCAGCTGGTCTCCTTGCCGGCCTTGGGCATGAGCGCAAGCGTGGTCTCCTTGCCGTCTCGACCCGCGAGCGTGGCGTCGTAGAACGGCGCGAGCTGCACTTCGGTCATGTCCTGGTAGGTGAACTCGCTGCCGAGGAAGCCCTGGTTCATCGCGTGCGCGGCGACCCTGCGGACCTTCTTGAACTCGGGCAGGTACAGGTACAGCGTGGCTGCGTCCTGCATCAGAATCTTCATCCCTGCCACGTCGCCCGGCGCCGTGAAGTGAATGAACTGCTTGTCGGCGCCCTGCATCGTCGCCTCGAAGGTGAGGGTCTTCGCGAGCTCCTCCCCCTTGAAGATCTTCATCTGGGCGATGTACTGCTGGTCGCTGAAGCCGTTGGCCCGGCGATCGATCTCCGCGAGGATCTGGTTCGCATCGACAGCCATCGACGCCGCGGGCACCGGGGCCGCAGCAGCGGGGCCGGCGAACAGGCCGGCGAACAGGCAGGGGAGGCAGAGCGCGGCAGCGAACAGGGTTCTCTTCATCGTCAGGTCTCCAGGAGTGTACCGGGGCAGGCGCCCCGCGTGAGCCAGTGTTTGGACGCCCGCTCGCCCAAGATATTGCCTCGGCCTGGCCATGCGATCAATCAAGTCGTTGAAATCACTCAGCGAATCGCTCGAAAAAGAGACTCATCGCCGGTGCAGACGCGGGGTGAGCCAGACCGCGCCGGCAGCCGCGACAAGCAAGCCGATCGCCAGCCCGACGCCGAACTGCCGCAGCGGAGGCATGCCAGAGGCCACCAACACCAAGAACGCGATCGCGAGCTGAACACCTGTGATCAACACCACACCGCCCAGAGCGTCGACCGCCGCTTTGCCGTCGCCGCCCTCGGCCCGCGCGCGGACGCCCAGGTGAATCGCGAAGTCGACGCCGGCACCGAGCGCGATGCACGACACCATGCTGGTACCGATGCTGATCGGATGGTCCAGCAGGGCGATGACGCCTCCGGTGATCAGGAGCGTCCACACCGCCGGAATCAGCGCGCGGAGGTGGCCGGCGATCAGCAGGGTCAGCGCGAGCGCGCCGATGCTCACCAGCGTGGAGAGCCCCAGGCTGGTGTAGACCGAGTCCGCGAACGCTTGACCGATGATCGGCTGGCCGGTGACCGACAGCGAGATGGGCAGCACCCGCGAGATCGCCTCTTCGGGCACGTCGGCCGGGGCCGTCCACTCCTCGTCCTCGAGTTCGGACAGCATCGTGAGCAGCTCGCCGCAGGGACCCACCGGCTTGGGCGCTGCAGGCAGGTCTTCCTCCATGCCCATCGGATCGTCCGGCGCGTCTTCCACGGGCTCGGGATCCGGCGTGGCCCCTTCGAGACCCAGCGAGGTGCAGGCCGCGGTCACCCGGTCGCGCTCGAGGAGCTCGTCGGCCCACTGCCCGAGCTGCTGCGCGGCAAACTTGACGCCCTCGGGATCCTTCTCGACCAGCGTGGGCAAGTGCTGGCGCAGCACCGCTTCGAGCGCCGCGCCGCGCTTGGTCGCGACGGCGGACAGCGGGACGGCCTCGTACTCCGAAGCCTCCAGAGGCTCGATGACCTCATCGGTCCCCAGCGCACGCTCGCGGACGGCCTTCAGCGCCGAGGCCAGCGCGGGATCGTCCTCCTCCACCGAAAGCAAGGTGCGCAGCGCCGCGTCGTCGAAGGGGCGTCCGAGCAGCCGCTGCACTCGCTCCCGAACCGTCTCACGCTGCGCGGCCGCGACGGCCGGCACGCTCGACGACGCGACGCGGACAGACCCGTCGACGAGCTGCGCACGCGCCTGCTCGACCACGGCCCGAATCTCCGCGGTGCTCGCCTGCATCTCCTCGCTGGATCCCGGCGCCAGCTTGACGTGTACGATCGCCCCGGCTTGGTCGGGGGTCATCAGCTGAGCCATGGGCGCCTGGTCGGCGAGGTTGCTGACCACCCTGCGCGCACGGCCGGGCGTGGACGGAATGCCCTCACGGCCCCCGAACCCCTCGGTCAGCATTGCGACGGGTCCGAGCAGACTGCGCACCTCGGCGATGCCCTCCAGGCGCGCGAGCGGCTCGGTCACGCTTCGAATCGCCCGCAGAACAGCGGGCTCCTGCAGGTCCCCCTCGATGGCGATCTGGACGAACTGCGATCCGCCGAAGTTGTCGGAGAGGAACCGGTCGGCGCGGGCAGGCTCGCTGTCCTGGTCGAACACGTTGCGGGTGTCCGCATCGGGGGAGAGCGTCGCTGCGAGCGCAGCGCAGACGACCGAGACGAGCCCCAGGAGCCACAGCGGAGGCATCCACGGGAGCCTGATCCGGCTCTCGGTGCGGGTCGGCAGCGCTCGGGCCGGAAGCAGGGACAGCAGCGCAGGCAGCACGAAGAGCGCCAGCATCAGCAGGAGCAGCACCCCCAGCCCCGCGACGACACCGAAGCGCTGCATCGGCACCTGGGGCATCACCAGCAGGGCGAAGAAGGCGGTCGCGGTGGTAATGCCCGAGAGCACCACCGGCACCAGCAGCTCGCGGATCGTCGCCGATGCCCGCTGCACGGGAGTCCCGACCTGGCGCTGGTAGCCCGAGATGATGTGCATGCCGAACGCGCCGCCCAGCGCCACCATCATCACCGGCGTCGTACTGCTGACGATCGTCAGCGGCTCACCGAAGCGACCGTGCGCGCCGATGACCAGCCCCACCCCGAGCGCCGTCACGACGAGGTTGAGCGCCGCGCCGCTGAGGCTGCCCAGGAGCAAGGCGGAGGTGAGCACGAGAACGCCGATGACCGCAGGGGACAGCCGCTCGATGTCCGCGCGACTGGACTGCGCCGCGGCGCTCTGAGCGAACGGGCCCCCCCCAAAGTGCGACTCGCCGCTCCACTGCGCTTCGACGAGCGCGCGGATGCCTTGGAGCTGCTCCGAGCGCGTGGTCGCGTCGTCGGAGGGAAGCATGTACACCAGCAGCACGGCCGCCGTGCCGTCCTTCGAGACGAGGTTGCCCACCGCGTTGTGGTTGCCGAGCACCCGCTGCCGGATCTCGACTGCATCGGTGGTGCCCTTGGGGACCAGCGGCTCGACGACCAGCGTGTCGCCCTCGACCTTGGGGTCGGGAAGATCGGGATAGGAGAGCACCAGCCGCACCCCGGGCAGCTCGGACACCGAGACCCCGAGCGCGCGGACTTGCTCCGTCGACTCGGGCTGGAGCAGGTCGGTCCCGTCGCTGCGCAGCCCGACCAGGGCGACCTCGAGCATTCCAAACCGGTCGGCGACCTCGTTGAAGGCCACGACGTCGGGATGGTCCGGAGGCAGGAAGGCCAGGACATCGTCGTCGTGCTGCAGCGACCCCACGCCGGGCACCAGCCAAGCGCACAGCGCCGCGAACACGGCGAGCACGATCCACCGTGCGCGAACGATGGGATGGATCGCCTCGGCGGGTGTGTCGTCTGAACTGCTGCCCACTACGCCTCAGCCGTGGGCCTCAGCCCCAAACGGGTGTGAGCCAGCTGCGTCGGTGCTCGACGCGTCCGTGCACGACGTCTTGGAAGTGGGTCTGAATCTTCTTGGTGATCGTCCCGATCCCGCCCTGCCCGCCGCCGCCGACGCCGATGATGCGGCGATCGACGCTGCGGACCGGCGTGACCTGAGCCCCGGTCCCGCACAGGAACATCTCGTCGGCGACGTAGAGCTCGCTGCGGCCGATCGATCGCTCTTCGAACCGCAAGCCGAGGTCTTCGGTGGCGAGCTCGATGAGCGTGCGGCGCGTGATGCCGTCGAGGTTGTCCTCGGTCGAGGGCGGGCTGAACAGCGTGCCGTCACGGATGATGAAGATGTGCTCGGCGCTGCCCTCGGAGACCTTGCCGCCCTCGGTGAGGAAGATCGCTTCGTCGAAGCCGTTGTCGAAGGCCTCTCGGCGGGCGAGCGCGCTGTTGAGGTACGCGCCGGTCGGCTTGGTCCGCGAGGGAATCGCGTTGTCACGGACCCGGCGCCAGGAGCTGATGCACACGTCGATGGCATCTTTGTCGATGTACCGCTTCAGGGGCATCGAGTAGATGATGAACGAGGTCGACTCGATATCGAGCACGGGAGCGAGTTCGTTGCTGTTGTGAATCAGCAGCGGCCGCATGTAGATGTCGTGATGGACTTCGTTGCGACGCAGCAGCTCCAGGTGCAGCTGCGAAACCTCCGCCACGTCGCCCGGGAGGCGGAGGTGGAGGATTCGGGCCGAATGCTGCAGGCGCCGCACGTGCGCGTCGAGCCGGAAGACGAACACCTCGTTCCCATCATCGGCGAGGTAGCCCCGCACGCCACCAAAACAACCCATGCCGTAGTTGAGAGCTCGACAGCGCACGCTCACCGTGGCGTCTGCGTCGTCCAACCACTTGCCGTCCATGTACGTGACCATGCTTCCTCCGGATCTCGATCTCGGTGCGGCGACATCGGCGGTCGGCCTCACGCCACCACCTGACCGCACGCGTTGTTGGGACTGCCGCGCCCGAGCGCCGCGGCCGGACTATGCCAAGGTTGTTCCCTCCTTGCCAGCCCAACCCGCGCCTGCGAAGCCGGCTGCACGGTTGCGACCGCCTCCGGCGCGCCCCGTCCTCCCCAGCGGGATGTGATAGCTTCCGCAGATGGTTTCGCGCCTGCGCATGGCCGCCCTGCTCGCCCTCTCCTTCGCAGCCTGCGACGCCGAGAAGACCGACGCGGGCTCGGCGGCCCCGTCCCCGGCGCCTGCGTCGGCCTCCGAGGGCCGGTCGGCGCCAGAGCCAGGCGCCAAGACCGACGAGACGGTCGACATCTCGCCCGCCAAAGCCGCGCCGGGCACCTGGATGGCCTTCTCGTCCAAGGACGACCGCTTCGAGGCGAGGTTTCCCGTCGCGCCAAAGAAGGACACCTTCCAAGCGCCCAATCCGCTGGGCGGAACCATCCCCAACGTGATGTACATGGCCGAGCAAGGCAAGCAGGCGCTGGGTGTCAACGTCATGACCCTGCCGGAGCCGACACTCTCGCAGTTCGACGTCGACGGCGGACTCGACGGGGGGCGAGACGGGATGATCAACAACATCGGCGGAACCATCGTCTCCGAGCAGCACATCGACTTTGCGGGACACCCCGCCCGGGCCATCGAGGCCAAGGCAAACAATGCCGGCGTCGCGATGAGGATCGAAGCCCGCCTCTTCTTCGTCTCGCCGCGGATGTACCAGCTCATCGCGGTCTCCGAGGCCTCCGCGCCGTCACCGGCGAAGCAGTTCTTCGAGAGCTTCTCGCTCCTCGCGGAGTAGCGACCCGCGAAAGGGAGGAGGTCGCATGCTCTGGGTAGCGCTGGGTCCGGCCGCGGTCACGGCTTCTATCCTCGCTCGCGCGTCGCGAGAAGAGGACCACGGGGACCGCCTCGAGCAGTGGACCCTGTGCGCGATCGTGGCGCTGACCTACGTGGGCATGGCCGGCGTTGTGCTCGGCCTCTTCGAGCTCTTCGACCCGGTCGCCCTGACGATCGCAAACCTGACCTTGGCGGGCATGCTCTGGCCCTGGAGCAGCGTGCGAAGCGTGACCCGTCCCGCACCGCCGCGCGGCCGGGTCTGGTTGCCGCTGGCGATCGGTCTGCTCGCGGTGGGGCTGCGACTCCCGGCCGCCGACTACGCGCTGGCCGGACGCGATCAGGGGACGTACACGCTTCGCGCCGAGCAGCTGCTGCGCACTGGCGGCTTCGAGCACCGAGACGCCGTGCTCGCGCGAGCCAGCGCCGAGCGTGGCTCCCGCCCGGGACCGGGCGACATCTTGGGCGTGATGCCCACGCGCACCGAAGCGTGGCGCGAGGACGTCTACGAAGGCGCATACCGGCCCGGCTGGTACCTCGTCGATCGAGATCGGGGAAAGGTCGTTCCGCAGTTCTTCCACCTGCACCCCACGCAGATGGCCATCGCGGGGATGGTCTTTGGGCCACCGGGCATGCACGCGCTGGTGCTCTTCGAGGCGTTCCTGCTCATTCTGGTCCTGTTCTTCGTCGCCCGCCGAATCCTGCGCTCGACCGGTTGGGCCGCCATCGCGGCGCTGGTCATCGCCGCCAATCCGCTCGCGATTTGGGTGCACCGGACCGCGCTCACCGAGACCCCCACCAGCCTGCTGCTGTGGGCGGCGATCCTCTCCGTGGTTCGCTGCCCCGACCACAACATGCGCGGGCTCCATCGAGGTGCGCTGCTCCTGGGGGCGACGGCATGGGTTCGCGGCAACGGCTGGCTCACCGCGCCCCTGCTGCTGGGCGTGCTGTGGCTGCTGCCCGGCCACGCACCCGACCGCCGGCGCCCCGTCCTCGTCTACCTGGCCGTCCTCGTCGGCGGCGTGCTCGCGCACGCGGGATCGACCTTCCCCTACCTCGCCGACGAGCTCAACAAGCAGGTCCATGTGACCTGGCTTCGCTCGCCGTGGACCCTCGCGGTCGGGGCGGTCTTCCTCGCGATCACGTGGTCGAGTGTCGATGCGCTGTGGTTCGACGGCCGCGACGACGGCCCGCGCCGGGCCTGGGTGCGCCGATTCCTGCCGCAGCTGGTCGCCGCGACGACGCTCGGCGGCGTGGTGCTCTACGGCGTCCTTCGCTGGGCATCCGCCCCCGACACCCACGCCCGGCTCGACCCGGCGTGGGCGCTGCTGGGGCCGGTGGTGATCGCGGGCGCCGTGCTCGCACTCCCGGGTGCAGCGTCGCGGGTGCAGCTGACCCGAGCCCGCGACGTGTGGCTCACGGCAATCTGCGCGACCATGGTCGCGACGCTGCTGCTGTACGCCCAGCGCAACCTCCCCCAAGCGGGGCTGTTCTACTACGGCCGATACCTCGCGCCCGAGCTGCTGCCGGTGGCGGTCGTGCTGTGCACGGCCACCCTGCACGCCGTCGCCACACGGCTCCCCCGGTGGCCAGCGCGCATCTGGTCTGTCACCGCGGTCGTCGCGCTGGCCTGGAGCGTCGCGCTGCCGCTGGTGCAGACCCCCACCGTCCGGCTCCGCGAGTTCGAAGGGGCCGACCGGCTGGTGGACGCGATCGCGGACGCGCTCGAGCCCGGTGCAGTCGTCATCGCCGGAGGCGAGGGCTGGCACCACGGGCACACCTTCAACCAAGTCGGTGGCGCGCTGCAGATGCGTCACGGGGTGGACGTGCTGCCGTACTACGGTCGAGAGGCGATGTACGCCACCGCCTACGAGCTGCTCGTCTCCGGCCCGCGCGCGCGAGGGGAGCCGCCGCGCCCGGTCTATCTCCTGCTGGGCGAAGCCACGCACCACTACCGACCCAGCCCCGACGCGCCCGCTCGTGCGGCCTTCGACGACCGGCTGCCTCCACCCCTGCGGGCGGGGCCCGTGCACGCCTACGAGCTGTTCACCGATCGGCTCACGCCCGTGGAGCGCACCGTGCCCGGCCGCGTCACGCGCGACGAGCTGCGGATGGTGCTCGTCCGCCTCGAGGTCGATCCCCAGCACGCCGGTGAGCAGCGCTGGCCGCTGAACCGACCGGGGACGGTCCGTCTCGAAGGGCGCTCCACCCCGGCCGCGGACGGCGTGTGCCTGGTCCGCGGCGAGCAGCTCACGGTACGGCTGCCCGAGGGTCTGGGCAGCGGATCGCTCGTCGTGGTGATGACCCCGGGAACCGATCGCAGCAACGCCGATCTGACGCTCTCCATCGACGGGAGACCTGTGGGCCTCCAGCGGGTGCGGGCGGGCCGACGCCACCGCGACACGCTCGGCCCGTTCCCGGTCGCGACCGCCTCGGCGCTGCGGATCGGGGCGCTGGACCGCAGCCATCCGGGCGCTCCCTGCCCGCACGGGGGTCTCGCCGAGATCCGCTGGCTCGCCCCGGACACCGAGGTGGAGCTCGCCCGGATCGACGCCTCCACGTTCGGCCCGGCCATCGACCTCGGACATCCGATCGAGCCAACGACGTGGGTCCAGGGCCGCGGACTGTCGCGCTATCGACCCGACCTCTCCCCGCCCCCGGACATCGCCGGACTGAGCATGGTGGTCACCCCCAACGAAGCCCTTCGCTTCGGGCCCGAGTTCGTGCCCCATCGCGGCCCCGTGGACATCGTCGTCACGCTCACGCGCGCGGACGTCTCCGAGGATGCCCGTCTGGTGCTCCGCGCCGACGCCGACGTCGTCGCGCGCATCGATCCTCCCGACGATCGACGGGGGACGTGGCAGTCCAAGCCGCTGCGCTGGGTGGCCGCGACCGACCCGGTGCGGTGGTCCCTCGCGCTGGAGTCCGCAGGACCGGGCGACGTCGTGCACGTCCGGGACGTCGGTCTGTTCTCGACCTCGACCCCGGTGAGCAGTCGCGTCGTTCTCCGCGATCGGTAGGACTGTTCTCACGGGGACGAGAGGGCCTGCGCGGGTAGACTCGAGGCATGTCGCGACCGCTCGCCGTCATCACCGGAGCCACCCGCGGGATCGGACGGGCCATCGCCGAGGCCCTCTGGGCACAGCACGACGTCCTCCTCGTGGGCCGCAATCCGCAGGCACTGGCGGAGACCGCCGAGCAGCTCGGCGGCGACGCCACGACCGCGTGCTGTGACCTCGCGCGGCCCGAAGACCGAGCCGCGCTGTGCGATCAGCTCCGCTCGACCAAACCGGCGATCCTGGTCAACAACGCCGGCATCGCCCCCTCGGCGCCGCTGCATCGCACCGACGACGCGACCTGGAGCCGCACCATGGCCATCAACGCCACCGCGCCCTTCGAGCTGTCCCGTGCGGTCATCCCGGGGATGAAGACTGCCCGCTGGGGACGCATCGTCAACATCGCCTCGACCGCCGCGCTCAAGGGCTACAAGTTCACCGGCGCCTACTCGGCCAGCAAGGGGGCCCTGGTCGCGCTGACCCGGGCGATGGCCGTCGAGCTCGCGCCGACGGGCATCACCGTCAACGCCATCTGCCCCGGCTTCACCGACACCGACATCGTCCAGGCCGCCACCGAGAACATCTCGAGCAAGACCGGCCGTTCCGCGGCCGAGGCCCGCGCGAGTCTGGAAGCCTTCTCTCCCATGAACCGCTTGATCACCCCAGAGGAAGTCGCGGCGCTCGTCCTCTTCCTCGTGCAAGACACCACCGCCGCCCTGACCGGCGCTGCCCTGCCGCTGGACGGAGGCGAGACCGCATGAGCACCACCATCCTTCCCGAAGACTGGCCCCGTCCCAAGGGATACGCCAACGGCATGACCGCCCGAGGACAGCTGCTGGCCATCGCGGGGCAGATCGGCTGGGACGCGACCGAAACGATCGTCTCCGACGACTTCGTCGCGCAGTTCCGCCAAGCGCTGCGCAACGTGGTCGACGTCGTCGAGGCCGCCGGCGCCAGCCACGAGGCGATCATCAGCCTGACGATCTACGTCACCGACAAACATGCCTACCTCGCAGGCATCAAGGCGCTCGGCGCGGCGTACCGCGAGCTGATGCCCAAGCACTATCCGACCATGGCGCTCGTACAGGTCAGCGCACTGCTCGAGGATCGAGCCCAGGTGGAGATTCAAGCGCTGGCCGTGCTGCCCGAGGAGACCCCGTGATGACCGAACACGACCCCGACTTCCGACCCCTGCCGCTGCCCTCCCCCGAGTCGTTCTCGTACGACGAGCGCGACGGCGTCGGCATCATCACCCTCGACCGACCGGACCGTTTCAACGCGCTGACCTTCGCGGTCTATCGCGAGCTCACCGACTTCTTCGCGACCATCGAGCGCCGCTCGCTGGCGGACGGGGGCGCGCGGGCGCTCGTGCTGCAGGGCGAGGGCAAGGCCTTCTGCAGCGGCGGCGACGTGGAGGACATCATCAAGCGGCTGTTCGAACGGGACACCGAGGGGTTGCTGCGCTTCACGAGGATGACCGGCGAGCTGATCGCGAACATGCGGCGCTGCCCGCTGCCGATCGTCGCCAGCGTCAAGCGCGTCGCGGCCGGCGCCGGAGCCGTGATGGCCCTCGCCTGTGACCTGCGGGTCATGGGGAAGAACTCCTTCTTCTCGTTCCTGTTCCCTCAGGTCGGCCTGTCCGGCGCCGACATGGGCGCGAGCTGGCTGCTGCCGCGCGTCGTCGGGCTGGGGCATGCCTCGGAGATCCTGATGCTCGGCGGGCGCGTCGGGGCCGAGCGATGCGCACAGATCGGGCTCGCCACCCGCGTCGTCGATGACGAAGATCGTCAGAACGTGGACGCCGAGGCCTTCGCGCTCGCCAAGACGCTCGCCGCCGGTCCGCACTTTGGACTGCGCATGACCAAGGTGATGCTGCAAAAGGAACTCGACCTGGGCTTCGCGGACGCCATCGAGGCGGAAGCCCAGGCGCAAACGCTGTGCATGGAGCACCCGGACTTCAAGGAAGCCAACGACGCGTGGCTCGCCAAGCGGGACCCGGTGTGGAAATGAGCAGCGTCGCAGACCCGAGGATCACGCAGCGCGACGTCGGCGTGACCGGCGACGCCGCGGAGCTGGCGGCGCTCGAGGATCGCCTCGAGGCGTTCGTGTCCGAGCTCGCGGGCGCCGACATCGACGAATCGGACGAGCACGGCAGCACCCGCGTCTACGTGCAGCGCTTGGCCAGCGCCGGGCTGCTGCGCTACGTGGCCCCCGCGGCCTACGGCGGTGCGGACGCGAAGGTCCGCTCCACGCCGCTGTGTCTGATTCGGCAGTGGCTCTCTCGGCACAGCGGCGCGCTGGATACGGCCTTCGTCATGCAGGGTCTGGGCAGCAACCCGGTCACGCTCGGGGGCTCCGAGGCGCTGCGCGCCCAGCTGCTGCCGCGCGTCGTGGCCGGCGAGGCGATCTGCGCGTTCGCCCTGACCGAGCCCGAAGCGGGCAGCGACGTCTCCGGGATGCAGACCCGCGCCCAACCCGACTCCCTCTCCGAGGGCGGCGGCGTGCGCCTGCACGGCGAGAAGTGCTGGATCTCCAACGCGGGCGTGGCCGACAGCTACGTCGTGTTTGCGCGAGAAGCCGAGGATGGCCAGGGCGGCAAGCCGCGCTTCGGTGCGTTCTGGGTGCCCGGGGACGCGCCGGGGCTGAGCGTCGAGCCCATGCAGGTCATCGCGCCGCACCCGATCGGACGGGTGCGCTTCGACGGCGTTCGGGTCCCGGCCGCCCACCGACTCGGCGATCCGGGCGCGGGCCTCCGCATCGCGCTGGCCAACCTCGATGTCTTTCGGGTCACCGTCGGTGCCGCCGCGCTGGGCCTGGCCGACCGCGCGCTGACCGAAACCGTCGCTCATCTGCGGGCGCGCGTGCAGTTCGGCAAGCCGCTGGCCAAGCAGCAGGGCCTCCGCTTCGCGCTGGCCGACATCGCCACCGACCACGTCGCCGCCCAGCTCCTCGTGTACCGGGCCGCCGCGGCGCGCGATCACGGACGCACCACCGGTGACCAAGCCGCCATGGCCAAGCTGTTCGCCACCGAGTCCGCGCAGCGAACGATCGACCGCGCGGTGCAGTCGTTCGGCGGCCGCGGGGTCACGGTCGGCGAGGTTCCCGAGCGCCTGTACCGGGAGATTCGCGCGCTGCGGATCTACGAGGGCACCAGCGAGATTCAAAAGCTGGTCATCGCCCGCGCCCTGCTGGGGTGATCTCGCGCCTCGCAGCCGCTCGCCGGCCCCGGGGCGCTGCCCGAGCCCCGCTTCGGGCCACCGGCGCGACTGCAGCCTGCGGGCCGCGGGCCGATGGCTCATGATCGTTGGGCCTGATGATCCCGCAGACGTCCCTGGTCCCTGCGTTCGTGGTGCACGTCTGCCTCGGATTCGTGGTGGCCTTCGTCCTGATCGCGCGGGCCGGCAGACCCCTTCGCCCGGGCGCGGCGCTGCGGATCTTCGCCCTCACGACGGTCGCGAGCGCGGCGCTGGGCCTGCTCACCGCGCCTGGACCCGGTGGTTTCTCCACGCTGCTGGTGTGGTCGTGGACGCTGGCGGTCGTGCTGCCGGGCACTGCCTTCGCGCTCGCGGTGCGCAGCGGGCCTCGGCGATGGATGCGGCTGGGCTTTCTCGGGCTCGGCCTGCTGGGCGTCGGGCTGGCCGTGTACGCATTCGCCTGGGAGCCCCGCAACCTCGAGGTGTCCACCCATCGGGTGTACAGCGACCGGATCGAGACGCCGCTTCGCATCGCCGTGATCGCCGACCTGCAGACCGACGCACCGGGGCCGCACGAACGAGCCGCGCTCCAAGCGGTGGCCGATGCGAAACCGGACCTCATCCTCTTCGTCGGAGACGTGATCCAGCAGCACGATCCGCAGGCGTATGCCCGAGCGTGGGCGAACTTGCGGGAGATCGCCGAGCCGCTGCAGCTCGACGCCCCGCTGGGCATGTATCTGGTCGAGGGCGACTCGGAGTTTCCCCACGGTGACGCGTGGGTGCACGAAGCGGCCACGATGGGCCTGCGGGTGTGGTCGCGTGATGTCGCCTCGCAGCGCGTGCGCGCGGACGTCGTGCTCACCGGATTTGGTCTGCGCGCCTCAGCCGACCCCGCGCTGGGGGTCGAGCGGGTCGGTCCAGGGCTGCACGTCGTCTTCGGGCATCGGCCCGCATTCGCGCTGGGCGACGTCGACGCAGACCTTCTCCTCGCCGGACACACCCACGGAGGACAGGTCGCGCTTCCTGGCTGGGGTCCGCTGCTGACCCTCTCCAAGGTCCCGCGCGCCTGGGCGGCCGGGCGCACCGAGCTGGACGGGGGCGCGACGCTGATCGTGTCGCGAGGCGTGGGCATGGAGCGCGCCGGCGCACCCCGGATCCGCTTCTGGTGCCGACCCGAAATCGTTTTGGTCGATGTAGTACCGGTATCCCATGTTACAAGAGAATCCACGACATCTGCACACCTGTAGGGAAGGTGCGGATCCGACACTGGATCCGGCGTCGGATCCGCCGGTTCATCTGAACACCTGAACGATTCTGCAGAAAATTAGACATGCACGCAGTGCTGCCCGAAAGTACAGACATGAGCAGCACGAAGCCGGAACCAGCCGCCTTGAACCTCCTGCGCGCAGTCTTCGACCTTTCGGACGCCGATCTCCGCGCGAGCGCGGATCTCCTCTCCCGTCTGTGCGGGCTGGCCATCGAAGAAGTTGACGCGCTCATCGCGCAGCTTCGAGCCCGCAAGCTGGTGCAAGCCGATTCCTTCCAGCTGACGATGGTCGGACTTGCCACCGCCGTCGCGCTCCCCGAGTTCGAGCCCTGCAGCGAGCCCGTGCCGCGCCGCTGCGGACTCCGCGCGGCCTGAACACCCCCCGTGCTGGGTGCCCGCCGCTGGTGCGGGCGCCCGATCGCCGACGGGTGCGTTTCGTGGTGACATGCGTCGATGTCGTCACGGCCCCTCTTGCTCGTCGGCGCGACCTTCCTGCTGGGCAGCGGTTGCGCTGCGGCCGGCGACCCCGGCATCGCGGAGACGGGATCCGAGGCCTCCGGTGAACCGACGAGCCCGGACTCGACCTCGACGTCGAGCGACGCTGGCGACTCCGCGACGACGACCGCGTCTTCGTCCACCTCGAGCGCGTCGACGACCGGGGATCCGCTGGGCTGCCCGCCGACGCAGCTGGGTGCGTGCGTCGAGCCCGAACGCTACCAAACAGACCTCCAGTTCATCGCGGATCTTCGGGTTCCCGGCTCGACGCACTGGGAGGCGGTACAAGAGCTCTGCGCCGATCGGCTCGCGGAGCTCGGGTTCGATGTTCAGATGTTCTCGTACGGCTCCGGCGTCGACGTTCTCGGGACGCGGACGGGCTCGGGAACGGGCGGCGTCGTCATGATCGGCGCGCATTACGACCATATCGACGGGTGCGTGGGGGCCGACGACAACGCGACGGGCGTGGCCGCTGCGCTCGAGGCCGCCCGCGTGCTCGCGATGGGATCCTTCGAGCACGATCTCGTGGTCGCGTGCTGGGACGAGGAAGAACGGGGACTGATCGGATCATCGGCGTTCGTCGATGCGGCGGTCGCTCAGCAGATCGACATCCTCGACGTCTTCAACTTCGAGATGCTCGGCTACGCGAGCAACGATCCCGATACGCAGCGCATCCCGCCCGGCTTCGACCTGATCTTCGCGGACCAGGTGGCCGAGATCGACGCGAACGACAGCCGCGGCAACTTCTTGTTCATCGCCGCCGACGACCTCTCGGGCACCGCGCTCGCCAGCCTCGAGGCCCACGCGGAGACCTATGCCCTCCCCGTCATCGCGGTGGAGCTGACGGCCAGCCAGAAGAAGAGCGATCTGTTCGGCGATCTACGGCGATCCGACCACGCGCCCTTTTGGAACGCCGACCTGCCCGCGATGTTCATCACCGACACCGGGGAGTTCCGCAACGACAACTACCACTGCATCGGTGGGGAGGACACGGTCCAGAGCCTCTCGCTGCCCTTCACCGAGAAGGTCATGCGCACGGTCGTTTCGGCAGCGGCCGACGCTCTGGTCCGCGACGATTGAGCCCGCCCCCTGTGGGACGCACGGACGAGCGTTCCTGTGCTCATTCGTCGTCGAAGATCGTCTGGATCCGAGGATCGAACGCACCGGGCTGAACCTCGCCTGGTTCGAACGGTGCACGCCTTCAGCCCTTGCGGAACGCGGCGAGCAGCAGCGCGGCGGCTTCGTCGGGCGTGCGCGTCCCCGCCCGCACGTCGGGTTCCAGCGCCTGCAGGCGCGCCTGCACCACCGCGTCCCGGCGCAGCGCATCGATGAGGTTGTCCTCGAGCGCTCGCCACATCCACCGCACCCGCTGCTCTCGGCGGCGCGCGTCCCAGTGACCGGCGCTGCGCAGGACGTCGCGGAACGACGTGGCCGACGCCCAGATCGCATCGACGCCCTCACCGCTGAGCGCCGAGCACGTCAACGCTTCGGGGGTCCACGCCGCCAGCTTGGGCGGGAGCAGCCTCAGCGCCCCCGCGTGCTGCTGGCACGTCCGCAGCGCGGCGGCCTGTGCATCACCGTCGGCCTTGGTCACCACCAGGAGATCCGCGAGCTCGAGGATGCCGCGCTTGATCCCTTGGAGTTCGTCGCCCGAGCCGGGCAGGACGAGGACGACGAAGAAGTCGACCATGCCCGCGACCATGACCTCGGACTGGCCCACGCCGACGGTCTCGACGAGCACGACGTCGTAGCCGGCTGCCTCGCACACCGTCATCGTCTCTCTCGTGCGCCGTGCGACGCCCCCGAGCGTCCCGCCCGAGGGGCTGGGCCGAATGAACGCGTTCGGGTCGCGGGCGAGCTCGGTCATCCGCGTCTTGTCGCCGAGAATGCTCCCGCCACTGCGGCCCGAGCTCGGGTCGACGGCCAAGACAGCGACGCGGTGACCGGCGGCGGTGAGACGGCGGCCGAACGTCTCGATGAGGGTGCTCTTGCCGACCCCCGGTGACCCGGTGATTCCGATGCGGACCGACGACCCCGCGTGCGGCATGAGGCGCTCGAGCAGCGCGTTCGCGTCGCCGCGGTCCTGCGGACGAGAGCTCTCGACCAGCGTGATCGCACGGCCCATCATGGCGCGCTGGCCCGCGAGCACGCCGCGGCACAGCTGCTGCGCAGAGGGCCGCTTCATGAGAGGGCTTGCAGCTTGTCGAGCATCTCGGAGGCGGCCTCGGTCAGGACCGTGCCCGGTGGATAGACCGCGGCGACGCCCATCGCGAGCAGCTTGGGCTGGTCCCGGGGCGGAATGACGCCACCGACGACGATGAGGATGTCTGCGCGCCCCTCGGCCTTCAGCGCGGCCTGCAGCGCGGGCACCAAGGTGAGGTGCCCGGCAGCCAGCGAGCTGACGCCGATCACGTGGACGTCGTTCTCCACCGCCTGCCGAGCGGTCTCCTCGGGCGTTTGAAACAGCGGCCCGATGTCGACGTCGAAGCCGACGTCCGCGAAGCCGGTGGCGATGACCTTCGCGCCGCGATCGTGGCCGTCTTGGCCCATCTTGGCGACGAGCAAGCGAGGCCGACGGCCGTGCGCGGCCTCGAAGGCCTCGACCTTGGCGGTGACGGCAGCCACGGCCTCGGGGGGAAGCTCTGCGCGATACACCCCCGAGATTGCCTCCGATCGCGGCTGGTAGCGACCCCACTTGGTCTCGAGCGCAGCGGACATCTCACCGACCGTGGCTTTGGCCGCGGCCGCCTCCACGCACAGCGCGAGCAGGTTCTGGCCCGGGTCGTCCGCGGCGGCGGTGAGTCGAGACAAGACCGCATCGACGGCCGTCTGATCCCGCTCGGACCGGAGCTGGGCCAAGCGACGCAGCTGAGCCTCTCGCACCGCCGAGTTGTCGATCTCCAGCACGTCGATCTCGGGCGCGTGGTCGGTGACGTAGGCATTGACGCCCACCAGCATCTGCCGTCCGCTGTCGATGCGTGCCTGGGTGCGGGCCGCGGCCTCCTCGATGCGACGCTTGGGCAGCCCCGCTTCGATCGCCTTGGCCATGCCGCCCATCGCGTCGATCTCCTGCATGTGCGCCCAAGCCCGGTCGGCCAGCGCTTGGGTCAGCCACTCGATGTAGTAGCTCCCACCCCACGGGTCGATCGCCCGCGTGACGCCGGCCTCGCGCTCCAGGAAGATCTGGGTATTGCGAGCGATCCGGGCGCTGGCGTCGGTGGGCAGCGCCATCGCCTCGTCGAAGGAGTTGGTGTGCAGCGACTGCGTGTGGCCCGTGGTGGCGGCCAACGCCTCGACGCACGTGCGCGCGACGTTGTTGTAGGGGTCCTGCGCGGCAAGGCTCCACCCCGAGGTCTGACAGTGCGTGCGCAGCATGGTGCTCTTGGGATGCTCGGCCCCGACGCCGCGCATCAGCTTCGCCCACAGGATCCGGGCCGCGCGAAGCTTGGCGACCTCCATGAACGTGTGCATGCCGATGCCGAAGAAGAACGAGATCCGCGGCGCAAAGGCGTCGACGTCGAGCCCCGCCGCGATACCCGTGCGCACGTACTCCAGGCCATCGGCGAGCGTGTAGGCCAACTCGATGTCCGCCGTCGCTCCCGCTTCCTGCATGTGGTAGCCCGACACGCTGATCGAGTTGAACCGGGGCATGTGCTGCGCCGTGTAGGCGAAGATGTCCCCGATGATCCGCATCGACGGCGTCGGCGGATAGATGAACGTGTTGCGGACCATGAACTCCTTGAGGATGTCGTTCTGGATGGTCCCCGCGAGCTGCTCGGGCCCGACGCCCTGTTCCCGCGCCGCGACGATGTACAGCGCCAAGATCGGCAGCACTGCGCCGTTCATCGTCATCGACACGCTGATTCGGTCCAGCGGAATGCCCGAGAACAGGATCCGCATGTCGAGGATCGAGTCCACCGCAACCCCCGCCATGCCGACGTCGCCGAGCACCCGGGGATGATCCGAGTCGTAGCCGCGGTGCGTCGCCAGATCGAAGGCGATCGACAGACCCTTCTGCCCCGCTTCGAGGTTGCGGCGATAGAATGCGTTGCTCGCCTCCGCCGTCGAGAAGCCGGCGTACTGCCGGATCGTCCAGCTGCGCTGCGCGTACATCGTGGGGTACGGACCGCGGAGGAAGGGCGCGAACCCGGGCTTGGAGCCGACGGTGGGCAGCGGGTCGCGATGCTCGGGGCCATAGTCCCGCAGCACGTCGATGCCCTCGGGGGTCGGCCACGGATCGCCGCCAGCGGTGCGCGCGCGCGTGTCGGCGACGAGGTCCTCGAAGGACAGGGCAGAGAAGTCGGGTTTGCGCGCGGTCATCGTCCCACCTCCAGGGTTTCGTGGAGCGTCGTGAGGGTTTGGGGAACGTCCATGCCCCGGTGGAAGAACCCGTCGGGGGCGAGGTCCTCTCGCGGCGCCGAGGCCACCCACACGGCGATGGCGCCCGCTTCGCGCAGTGCCCCGAGGGTCGCCGCGCCGTCGGACTCCAGACGTTCATCCGAGGCCACGAGCACGGCCAAGGCCGGCACGACGTCGTCGGTGGTCGTGAGGATCTGCGGGACGAAGCCACCGACCTGCACGACGTTGCGCGCGAAGTCGAGGCGTGCGCGGTGCTCGCTGCGGGGGCCGAGCACGTAGAGCTGGGCGCGCGGCCGATGCCCGGTCGCCTCGTGCTGGCGCCCGGACGCCTCGCGCAGGCGCTCGAACGGCGCGGCGAGTCGCTCGGCGGGCATCGGCGGCACCACCACCGCCGGTGGGCCACCGGTGAACTCGACGCCGGAGGCCGGAGGGTCCGTGCCGGGCGACACGTCGGGTTCGTCCAGCTGCGGAAAGATGGACACCCCGGTCAGTGCGAGTCTTCCGGTGGCCAGCGCGCCCGCACGCGCCTGCGCGCAGGCGGCCACGTCGGCCTGAACCCGACCGGAGACGAGCGCTGCCGCCATGCCGCCGGCGGCTTCGACCCCTTGGACCCACGCCCACGCGCGCTGCGCGA
Source organism: uncultured bacterium (assembly GCA_963761755.1). GTDB lineage: Bacteria > Myxococcota_A > Polyangia > Nannocystales > Nannocystaceae > CAJXVA01. The sequence continues at coordinate 442,539 of CAVXIC010000006.1, read as the reverse complement.
TGTCCCCGGTGAGCGCCTCGACGTAGCCACTTCCCGCCGCCGGGTCCCTGACGCCGGCCAGGTGCGACTCTTCGCGCAGCATGTGCGCCGTCGTCAGGGCCCAGCGGCGCGCGTCGTCGTCCCCGACGCCATGCACCTCGGCGTGGGGCTGCGCGGCCACCTCGTCTGCGCCGCCTGCGGCAGCGGCGAACACCTCGAGGGTCGTTCGCAACATGTTGACCCGAGGGTCGTCGCGGGTGCGGTCACGCCACGAGGTCCGCGCCGCGATGCAGGCCGGCGCGTTCGCACCCCACTGCGCCGCGACGCGCTCGGCCAACCATCGAGCCGCGCGCACCTTGGCGATCGCGACGAAGACGTCGCAGTCCGACGCGACGCGCACCACGGTTTGTGACCACAGGGAGGCCGGGTCGGCGCCGGTGCCTGCCAGCTGGCGCGTGACGTCGATCAGCGTAGCGATCGCCGCACCGATTTCGACCGAGGGTGACGCCCCCGCATCGTGGTACGGGATGCCCGAGGCCAGCACGGTGCGCAGCTGGGGCGCCTCGACCTGCGCGCGCTTCACGACCCGCCCGAGCTGCGCTATCGCCTCGGGCACGCTCTCGCCCAGGCCCCCGTGCTCGGCGAGAGCACCCAGCGGATCGCACAGCACGCCGCCGCGCAGTCTCGAGGGCTCGCGCCCGGCCTCGAGGAGCCTGGACAGCGCGCTGACGCCCCCCGCCCCCGCATCGATCCACAGCGCTGCGTCGCCGCACGCCTCGACCAGGGCGGTGGCGTGCTCGCGCTCGGTCATCGCGACGCCGCCGCGGCCCGTCGGCACCGACGCGCGTGCGCGAAGCTCGGCGGCCAAGCGCACCCACGCGGCCCCGAGCCCAAACCCGCGATCGACCCCGATCGCTGACCCGGCGGTCTGCGCCCGTCGGTGCCGATACTCCTGGGCGACGACCCACGGGGATGACGAGGCACGCACGCTGCACGCCCGGAGGGCGGCCTCGTACAGCGGCTCGGTCCGCAAGGGCCCCTGCCCGGTCATGTCGACCCTCCCACGCAGCGCGGAGACCGGCGCGTTCTTCTCGACCAGCGCTTGCCACTGCTCGAGGCTGGTGGCCTCGAACTCTTCGAACGTCACGGAGTCGCTCACAGCGGCCGCATCATACGACGCGCCGCCCCTGCGTGCCCCGCCGACTACACGGCGTCGGCGCGGACCCGCTCGCGATAGGTCTCGATGTGCTTGCTGTAGAACTCCCAGGTCTTCCGTCGCGCCCGCTCGAAGGTGCAGCTCTCGGCGAAGGTCCGCGCCTGGGTCGACATGCGCTCGAGCTTGGCCTGATCCTCGAGCAGCCCGGCGACCCCGTCGGCCCAGCGGCGCTGCTGCCCGGCCGGGAAGACGATGCCCGTCTCGTTGTGGTGCACGATCTCCGAGGGTCCGCCGACGTCGGAGACCAGCGCTGGGGTTCCGCACGCCATCGACTCGAGCACCACGTTGCCGAAGGTGTCGGTCGTCGAGGGGAACATCATCACGGCGGACGAGGCGTACGCGGCCGAGAGTTCGTCGCCCTTGAGGTAGCCGGTGAACGCGACGGGGTAGCCCTCGAGCTCCTGCTTCATCTTCTCGAGGTAGGGGCCCTCCCCCACGACACCCAGCTCGACCTGCAGGCCGCGGTCATCGACGAGATGTTTGAACAAGCTGGCGAGGAAGGGCAGGTTCTTCTCCGGCGAGACGCGCCCCACGTAGACCAGGGTGTTCTTGCCCGTGAGCCCGTGCTGGGTCCAGAACCCCGCCTGGGCGTGGGAGGGGTGGAAGCGCTCGGAGTCCACGCCGCGCGGCACGATCGTGACCTTGCCGGACTGGATGCCGTTGGCGGACATGACCTCGCGGGTGGCGTAGGTCGGCGCGAGCACCTCCTCCATCTGGTTGTAGAACCAGGCGGTGTAGGCCTGCACCATGCGCCCGATCGTGCGGTCGCCGATGATGCGAAACGCATACTCGGGCACGTTGGTGTGGTACTGGCCGATGACCGGGGTGTCCAACAGACGGGCGGCCATCATGCCCACCAGACCGACCGGTCCAGGGGTCGTCGCGACGATGAGGTCGATCTCGTTCTCGTCCATCCACCGGACCGTCTCCAGCATGCTGGGCCAGCCGAGCTGGTAGCTCTCGTAGCCCAGCAGCGGGAAGCTGGCGATGGTGGGCAGACGGACGATGCCCTGCTCGTCGACCGAGGGCTCGTAGCCGTCCGGCTTCGCCCCGCACAGGAAGACTTCCTTGCCATCGGCCCGCATCTCGTCGACGAGCCGCCGCAGGTTGATGCTCAAGCCATCGACGTTGTCGAGCGTGTCGCAGAGGATTGCGACCTTCTTGCCCTGCCCCATCGGTTTGGGCAGCTCCAGGCTCTCGTACAGACCCCGAGCGCGGCGACGCTCCCCGTAGAAGAACCGGATGCCGAAGTAGTACGGCATGTTGAGCAGCGTCAGTCGGATGAGCGTGGGCAGTTCGTCGATCAGCGGCTCGAGGTCGACGGTCTCGACCGCCTGCTTCATCGCATCGGTCGACGACCGGAACGCCCGCAGCAGCGCCGTCTGCACCAAAGAGTAGATCTCGTCGTGCGTCTCGGGCTTGTGGCCGTTGGCCATCAGCTTCTTGAAGTCCGGGAACGCGTCCATCTCGGCCAACGTCTCCATCGCGGCAGGGATGAGCCGCTGCAGGGCTGGAGGAAGCTCGGACGGATCGTCGGGCAGGTTCTGGTTTTGAATGATGTCGACCAGCGTGTGGAAGACGCCGGGCTTGTTGTCTGCCTTCTGGACGTCGCTGTGGCGGAAGTACTGGATGGTGCCGATCGCGGCGGTGTGCGCGTAGCTCTTGCAGGTCTTCTCGAAGCCGTCGACCCGCACGTCGCGGTTCTCGATGGCGCTGCGGAGCGAGTCGATCGTGGGGTCGCCCTCGAACTCCACGAAGCTGCGGGCCATCGTCAGGCCCGAGTGGTCGTCGGAACCCGCGGTGATCTTCCACTGCCGACCGGGCGCGACGGGGATGTCGAACCGGTTGCTCCACCGCTCGAGCATCGGTTGATCGACCTTGCCGAGCACCTCCCGCATGAACCGCTCGTGCCCGGAGTCCTTTTGGCCGTTGATCAGCTCGACCGTGTCGAAGAGCAGGAACGACTTCTTGAGCAGGTCGGGGGTCAGGCGCTGGTTGACCGGCGAGAACGGGTGCGCCAGCGAGTGCAGGATCTTCTCCTCGCGGATGTAGTCGACCAGCTCGTAGATGTTGTAGCGGAGCCGCTGAAGCTCTTCGTGCTGCGCCTCGGTGATGCCGTAGCAGAGCACGTGGACGATGCAGCCGTTTTCGGGAAACCGCGCCGAGACCTCCTCGGAGATGAAGACGTGGTCGCCGTGGTGGGCGATCTCGAGGCACCCATCGATCGCGTCATGGTCGGTGATCGTCACCATGCTCATGCCGCGCTCCATCATCGTGGAGTAGAGGTCTTCGGGCTCCGTGTAGCACTCCTCGACCTCGAGCGAGTTGAGCACGAAGAGCTTGAACCGGCCCGCGTACTTGCTGTGAACGTGGAGGTCGATCTTCTGCGTGGGGCGGACGATGGTCATGCGGAGTCCTTGGAGAAGGCGCTATCCCCGCGCTTGGGGGGCACGGAACGCGGGGATGTTCGGGAGCGGTTGTCGCTGCAGACCCGCGGTTGGTTGCATGATCGGGGGCTTCTCACAAGGAACGGCCGCGCCGGGCCGCGTTTCCGCGCCTGGCGCCCGATTTCGAGCTGCACGGACGGCGAGTCGCCGCGGTGTGCGCATGCGGGCGGCGTCCCAGTCAATGCTGCGGACCGTGATCCAAGTGCCCCCCTGATGACTCTAGTCGGTTGCAGCAGCATCGATGATCCAGCCGGAGCACCACCCACAGTCATGGTCCTGCGACGTCGTCGCGGCCGTCCGGTCGGAAGTCCGAGTCTTCCTCGGAAAGCGGGCCCGAAGCTCCGCACGCGACCCCCGGCAGGACGCCGACGATCTCGTGCACGAGGTGCTGCTCGCGCTGTTCGACCACGGCGCACGTGAAATGAGGCGGTGGACTCCAGAGCGCGGTCGTTCGCAGACCAGCTTCGTGCGGCTGCTTGCACGGCGCCGACTGACGAGGATCTTTGGCCAGTCCCGAGGAAATCCATGGGCCGCGTGCTTCGACCCCTCACAGCTCGAGCTGAGCGACGATGGCGTGCAAGCGCTGCAGGTCGAAGCGCGGGTCGAGGTCTGTGCGCTCGTGCAGCGGGCCTCCCCACAAATGCAGCGCCGAGACCATGCGCTCTTCGAGTTGCTGTTCGTGCAGGAGCTGCAGCACAAGGACGTGGCCTGCCTGCTGGACATGAGCACGGCTGCGGTGGCGGCGTGGGCCTACCGAACTCGAAAACGACTTCGCGAGACCCGGGGTCGAACGCACGCGGCGTGAGAGCGGGCGAGCGCGCATGCCAGGCCTCACCGCTTTCGCAGCCGGCGTCCGAGCGCGAGCCCGATCTGCAGCAGGAACGGGAGAATCACCACCGAAGCGACCAGCGCAAGCACCATCCCCAGCACCGCCGCCCATGCCATCGACTCCAGCCCCCGGTGGTTGGCGAACAGAATCCCCGAGAACCCCCACACCGTGGTCAGCGTGGTGATGAAGATGGCGCCACCGGCCTCACGGAGGACCCGACCCAGGTTGCCCTTGCCGGTCCGCTCCACCTCCTCGCGGTGACGTTCCACCAGGTGAAGGGCGTCGTCTTGGCCCATGCCCAGCAGCAGCGGCAGCACGATGATGTTGAAGAAGTTGAGCTTCCAGCCCAACCCTACGAACAGCGCGGCGAGCCACATCAAGGAGAAGCCCACGGTGATGGCGACCCCGAGCATCCCCCACACGTTGCGCAGCAGGACGAACGCGGTGAGCAGCATCACCGCCACCGACAGCGCCATGACCTTGGGGCCATCGGCGTCGATGGCATCGAAGATCTCGGGGATGACGAAGAAGTCCGCGGCCAGGTCGACCTCGCCGGTGCCGGTGTGGAGCGACGCGTACGCGCTGTAGATCTCGCGGCTGTTCTGGATGTCGGCCTTGGAGCCCTTGGTGGCGACGATGACGAACCTAGAGGCATCGCCGCTGGTGTCCTCGAACTGTCCGGTGACCCAACCGGGCAAGGCCTCGATCTCCACCGGGCCCGAGACCGCAAGGTACGGGTACCACTGGTCGATCTGCGCCTTGCTCTTGGCCGACATGCTGGCCTTCTTCGCGTCGAGGCGCGCCCGAATGTCCGCGATGACCTTCAGCTTCTCGGACTGCTGCCGGGGCACGAAGGCGTGGACGGACCACACCTTGGCCAGGCGCGCGCGCATGATCGCGAGGCGCTCGGGTTCGTACTCGCCCAGCAGCGCGGCGGTTTGCGGCGACATGACGGCGGCGGACACGGCGAGCGCTTCGAGCGCCGTGAAGACCGGGTCGTCGAGGTCCTCGTCCTCGTCGTCCCAGCCCTCGTCGTCCCAGCCCTCGTCGTCCTCGTCGTCCTCGTCGTCCGCGTCCTGGTCGTCGCCCTCCTCCTCGAGCGCGTCGATCCTGCCCTCGAGCGTCTCGGGCGGCTGCGGCATGGCGCGCGCCGGCGGGGCCGCGGGGTCGAAGGCCGCCAGCTCCTCGGGCGTCATGGCCAGCAGCGCGTCGAGCTGTCGCTGCACCTCGAGGGCTTGGGCCGGCGTGTCGACCAGCACGACCGCCGGGTCGACGGTCTGCGCCTTGCCGACGGCGTCGCGGTAGCCCGCGCGCGCCGGCCCATCCGACTTGGGCCGCACCGGGCCCAGCTTCTTGAGGTCGTGCTCGTACACGAGGTCGCCCAGATGCAGGCCGCCCCACACCGCCACCGCGGTGCCGATCACGACCAGCAGCACGGCGAGCGCCGAGAGCAGCCGCGCATGCGAACCCAAGCCTGCGGCGGTGGACGGCGGCGCGGGCGGACGCCACGGGCGCACGCGGTCGAGCGCGACGAACAGCGCCGGCATGAGGACCACCGCACCGAGCACCGAGAGCACCACGCCGACGGCCGCCACCTGCCCGAACTGCGCGAAGCCCTGGAAGTCTGCGATCGTCAGCGCAGCGAACGCGAGCGCCGTGCTGGCCGCCCCCGCCGCCGTCGTCTTTCCGCTGGTCGCCAGGCAGACGGCCAACGCATCCTGCGACGACAGACCCCGTCCCCGCTCCTGCCGCAGACGCGCCAGCACGTGGATCCCGAAGTCGATGCCCAGGCCCAAGAGCACCGCGAAGATGAAGGCCGACACGAGGTTGAGCACCCCGAACGCCAGCCATCCGAACGCCAGCGCTCCGACGACCGAGATGAGCAGCGGCACCATCACCAGGGCCACGCCTCGGGGGCTGCGGAAGTAGATCCCCAGCGTGACCAGCAGCGCGAGCATGGCTGCGATCGAGCCCCCCCAGACCTCGCTCTGCACCGACTTGAGCCGCTCCTGGTGCTGCACGTAGCTGCCGTTGAGCTCGATGGCCATCTCGTGGTGGAAGCTCGCCGGCTCCAGCGCCTCGGTCACGCGGCGCACGTCCTCGGTGAGCGCCTCGGCGAACTCGAGGTCGGTCGCCGGCTGCGTCGGACGCATCTTCACGACCATCAACCGCCCCTCGTCGGCCTCCATGTACTCCTGCGAGGCCTCCGACACGCCGTAGCGATCCCGCATCTCGTCGGGGTCGAAGCCCAGCGCGTCCGCATCCTCCTTGCCTCCGGCGGTCGGCGTCGTGTCGCCGTCGGAGAAATCTCCGAAGGCCTGTTTGCCGACCTCCTCGCGGATCTTGGCGATCACGCGGCGGCGAAGATCGAGCAGATCGCCGAGGCTGGCGTAGAGCAGCGCGTGCTCGTCGAAGTACGAGAGGTCCCGCCGGAAGACCACGTAGCGCAGGTCATCGCGGCCCTGCAGCGCCTCCACCACCGCCTCGCCAAACGCGACGTTCGCCTCCCGCGACGGGGAGCGGATGGTGACGTAGAGATCGGACTGCTGACCGGCCCGCGCCTGCAGCCGGTCCAGCCGGGTCACCGACGGGAAGGTCGAGGGCAGCAGCCGTCGCAGCTCTTGATCGATCCGCAGCCGCGTAGCGGCGAGCGTGCTGAGCACCGCAAACACGACCGCGACGGCGATCACCAGCCGAAAGCGCCGATGAATGAAGGACGACAGGCCGTGCGCCCAGGCGGGGACCTGCTGCTGCTCCACCATCTACCCGGTGAGTTAGCACGAGGACGCCGGACGCGCCTGGGGCCTGCGTCACGGCGCGAGGATCGGCCGGGCTAGCTCGCGGCGCGAAGCGGGAACACCGGAGCCACGGGGCGGTCGGGCACGGCGAAGTCGTTGCGACCACTCATGCCGCCGTAGAGCTCGAAGAGGCGGTAGAAGTGCCCGTCCATCGTGCCGATGTCTTCGGTCGCGACTTGGCAGCCGCGGGCGAGCTGAGCGGTGTCACGGGCGAGCAGGCGCAAGATCGCCTCGCTGCAGTCGGAGCTGTCGCCCGAGCGGTACCGGGCGCTGTAGTCGGGGCCTGCCAGCGCAGCTGCGCCGCCGCGGTCGGGCACGATGACCGGCACGCCCGAGCACACCGCCTCGGCGACGACGAGCCCGTAGGTCTCGGCGGCCGAGCCGTGCAGGAACGCGTCGGAGCTGGCCAGCGCGCGCGAGACGAAGTCGCGCTCGGAGACGTAGCCGTGCAGGTGCACGCCGGGGGTCTTCTCCGCCTTGTGGGCGTAGTACTTCTGCAGGGCACCGCGGCCAAAGATCACCAGGCCCATGGGGCGGTGGCGGCTGGCCTTGGCGAAGCCGTCGATGAAGGTTGCGACGCGCTTCTCGGGGTCGAGGCGGCTGATCCCGATCAGCAGCTTGGCCTGCTGCATCTGGGCCTGCGGCACGCCGCACTTGGCGAGCAGCTCCCGCCGAAGCGATTCGTCGCGGTGGGTGGGCGAGAAGCGCTCCTTGTCGATGCCGAAGTCGACCACGGAGGTCCGCTCGATGCCGAACTGACGCAGACGTCGGGCGAGCCAGCCACCGCTGACGACGGTGGTGTCGTAGGCGTCCGAGAGCGCGCGAAGCTTCTTCCACATGGGCGCGCACAGACGATCGACCCGGTCGAAGCCGACGTGTCGACCAAAGAAGGTCTGGGCCCAGACCGCGACGGGGTCGGTGTGAAACACGAAGGACTTCTTCGCGCGACCGTGATAGCTGGCCACGTACTTGCCGCCGTTCCACGGCGACGATCCCTCGATGAGGTCCGCGTCTTCACGCTCGAGCACGGCGTGAACCTTGCGCTCGTCGTTGAAGAGCCCGTATCGCTTGTCGAAGGGAGACCGCGGCGTCTTGACCCAGACGATCCGTCCGCCCTCCATCTCCTCTTCGCAGTCTTCAGTCCCGGGCGCCACCACGACGCACTCGACGCCCGCGGCCCTTGCAGCGGCGAACTTGTGGTGGATGTACGTACGGACGCCCCCCCCGTGTTTGGAGTAGGACTCGGCAACGTCGACGATCTTCATGGTGCGGGTACCTGCGGGCTCGCGCTGGAGCCGGGAACGGATGGTCAGGAGCTTCGCGAGCGCAGCGGGGCGCTCGGTGACGCGGGGGTAGTCGCCAGGTGCACCCCATCGGATGCATCGGATCGGACCCGGATCGACGGAAAAAGAGTGACTCTCATCACGAACTCCGATCGAGCGCGGAGTTTTGCCCTTGGCGAGAACCTCGTCCAAGTTCTTGCCCCAGCGCCTTCTGTCTCGACGTTCAGGTCTCCAGCAGCGCCCGCGCGAGCTGCGGCAAGACCGTGCCCGCCTCTGCGTCGACGCGCACGGCCGCATGTGGATCGCCTCGGGTGGTTCCGAGGTTGAGGACCGCCACCGGCTGCCCGCGCTGCGCCGCCCGCCGCACGAAGCGGTAGCCTGAAAACACGGTCAGCGAGGATCCCACCACCAGCAAGGCTTCGGCGGCATCGACGATCGCATACGCCGCGTCGACCGTCGTACGCGGCACCGAGCCCCCGAAGAACACCACCTTGGGCTTGAGCGGTCCGCCGCACGCGCGGCACGGCGCGACAGCAAAGGAGGCGACGGTCCGTGGGTCGAGGTCGACGTCACCATCGGGCGCGACCGCCTGCACCTGCGCCGCGAACCCCTCGTTGCGATCCGCCATGCGGTCGTGGACGGAGGCCCGCGACTCGACACCACCGCACGCCAGACACACCACCTCGTGCAGCGTGCCGTGCAGCTCCAGCGCCTCCGACCCGGCGCGGTGGTGCAGGCGATCGACGTTCTGCGTGACCAACCCGGTCAAGCGTCCGGCCGACTGCAACCCAGCCAACGCGGCGTGCCCGGCATTGGGAAGCGCGGCGGCGAAGCGTGGCCACCCCATGGTCGCGCGAGCCCAGTAGCGCTGACGGACCGCGGCGTCGCGGAGGAACTCGGCGTGCTGGATCGGACGCCGGGGTCGGTCCCGCGTCTTGGGACCTCTGTAGTCTGGAATGCCCGACTCGGTGCTGATGCCCGCGCCGGTCAGCACCGCGAACCGGCGCCCGGCGAGCAGCGCGACGAGGTCCGCGACCGACATGCCCCGAGGCTAGCGGATCTCAGTGTTGCGGCATGCAAACGAAGCACCCATGGGGCTGCTCGCAGGCTGCGGTGGTCGAGGTGGTGCACACCCCCAGCGGCGCGTCGCCCCGCTTGCACACCTGGCCCGATTCCTTGCAGACCTCGACGGGGTTCGAGGGAGACCCGGGCGCGTCGGGCTCGGGCTGCGGACAACCCGTGGCGACGACGCACAGCAAGAGAAGGACGGAACGCATCGGGTGGGACGGTACCAGCCGATGGTGGTCTCGGGCGCGCCTGCTACGCTGGCACGATGACTTATCGTGGCTCCCTTCATGTTCGTACTTCGGCTGCGCTGGCCCTGTGTGCCGGGGCCCTCGCGCTCGCGCCGGCGGATGCGCAGGCCTGCAGCCCCCCCGAGTGCGCCAACTCCCCGCGCTTCCTACAGATCGAGCTCGGACATGCGGAGGTTGCGCTCGACGGGGTGATCGTCCTGCACACCGAGCAGGGTGACGACGCCATCGCGTCCCCCGAAGACGTCCTGGGGGCGATGCGGGTCGCGGTGTTGGACGACCAGGCGCAGCCCCTCGCGGGCGCCCTCGAGCACCAGGGCGGCCTGTACCTGTGGCGCCCCGAGGGAGCGCTGCCCGGGGGCACGACCCTCCAGGTTTCGGTCAGCGTCGACAACGACGCGCTCGACCCCGACAACGCGTGCGGCGTCGACGATCACGGTCCCTTCGCGCTGCCGGTGGCGGATCAAATGCTTCCCGCGCTCCAGCTCCCCTCCGTGGGCTTCGCGTCGGAGCACAGCGTCTACGAGCAGCTCCTGCTCGACACCGTCGTGTGTTGCGACGGGGCCTACGCCGAGCTGCAGGTCGGCAGCTGCATCGACGAAGTGTACTGGGAAGATGGCTACTGCGCCGCAGCGCGCGGCATCGGGCGCGCCAGCGCGCTGTTCGACATCGCCAACCTCGACCCGCTGCTGGCGACGTCGGTGCGCGTCGACCTGCTGGTCGACGGGCAGGTCATCGATGGCGACCTGGCCTCGCGGATCGGAGACACCTTCGGCACGACCCGCCCCGAGGCGTTCGAAGCGACCCTGCGCTTCGTGAGCCTGGTCGACGGCAGCACGGTCCAGAGCGTGACGTCCTTGGCCGATGGCGGGCAGCCCGGCGCGCTGGGCGAGATCGACCTCGACGTCTCCGCCGACCTCGAGGCCAACTGCGAAACCGGGGCCTATACGTGCGCCATCGACCCAGCGTTCGGCGACGCGTGGGACCCGATGGCCTGCGAACCATGGAACGACGACGGGGGGGATGGCACCGGCGGCGACGACACCGGCACCGACTCGGGCTCCGGCGACGGAACCGACACCGGTTCGGGCTCCGGCGGTTCGGACACCGGCGGCTCGGGCTCCGGCGGCTCGGACTCCGACGGCGGCGCGGACCAAGAGGGCGGCGGCGGGTGCAACGTCGACGGGCGAGGCTCCGGCAGCGGCTGGCTGCTGCTGCTGCTGGGTCTCGGCGCGCCCCTGCTGCGACGCCGACGCTGAGTGCGGGCCTACGCGCCCCGTGAGCGCGGCTTGACGGCGATGTACTGGTTGGGCCAGTGCACCGCCGGGCCCGCGTACCCCTGCTCGACCGCCGCCCGCAGCGTGAAGTGCGGGTCGAGCAGGTGGGGCCGGGCGAGCGCGCACAGATTGGCGCGACCGGAGGCGACGATGGTGTTGACGTGGTCCCAGTTCTGAATCGCACCCACGGCCATGGTCGGCATGCCCGTGCGGTGACGAATCAGGTCGGAGAAGGGCGTCTGGTACATCCGTCCGTACTCGGGCGAGGCCTCGGGCACGGTCTGTCCGGTGGAGACATCCAGCAGGTCGCAGCCGTGCGCCTGCAGCATCTGCGCCACCGCGACGGCGTCCTCCTCGCTCAGGCCGCCGGGCGCCCAGTCGCTCGCGGAGATGCGCACGATCAGCGGCTTGCCCGGGGGCCAGACCTCGCGCATCGCGTCGAAGACCTCGAGCGGGTAGCGCATCCTGCCCTCGATGCTGCCGCCGTAGCCGTCGGTCCGCTGGTTGGTCAGCGGCGAGATGAAGGTGGACAGCAGGTAGCCGTGCGCCATGTGGAGCTCGACCAGATCGAAGCCGGCCTCGTGCGCACGCCCGGTCGCGGCCACGAAGTCGGCCTTCACCCCCGCCATGTCGGCGTCGTCCATCGGCTTGGGCGTCTGGTTCTCGTCCCGGTAGGGAAGCGCGCTGGGTGCGACGATCGGCCAGTTGCCGTCCTTCAACGGGCGATCCATCCCCTCCCACATCAGCCGCGTCGAGCCCTTGCGTCCGGCGTGCCCGAGCTGCACGCCGATCTTGGACCCGCTGTGCGCCCGGACGAACTCGATGACGCGCCGCCACCGGGCGGTGTGCTCATCGGTATACAGCCCCGTGCAGCCCGGCGTGATGCGAGCGTCCGCCGAGACGTCCGTCATCTCGGTCATCACCAGGCCCGCGCCGCCGGTGGCCAAGGCCCCCAAGTGCACCAGATGCCAGTCGTCGGGGTTGCCCTCGGTCGCCGAGTATTGGCACATCGGCGAGACCACCACGCGGTTGGACACCGTCAGCTCGCGCATCGTGAAGGGCGTGAACATCGGCGGAGGCGGTGGCTCGGTGGTCACGCCGGCCTGCGTGGCGAACCAGCGGTCCACCCGCTCGATGAAGGCGGGATCGCGCAGCCGCAGGTTGTCGTGGGTGACCCGCTTGCTCCGGCTCATCATGCTGACCGTCAGCTGCAGCGGATGCACGTCGCGGTAGCGCCGAATGTTCTCGAACCAGCGCCGGCTGGTCGTCGCGGACTTCTGCAGCTTCGCGGCGTCGACCCACCGCGCGTCTTGGTACGCGCGCAGTGCCCCGCCCACGTCGTCACCGTGCTCGATGACCGCCTTGGCGAGCACGATCGCGTCCTCCATGGCGAGCTTGGTCCCCGATCCGATCGAGAAGTGCGCCGTGTGGGCCGCGTCACCGATCAGCACGACGTTGTCGTGGAACCACGTGGCGTTCTTGACCCGGCGAAAGTTGATCCACGCGCTGCGGTTGGTGAGCAGGCCGTGTCCGTCCAGGTCCTCGGCAAAGAGCCGCTCGCACCACGCGACGGACGCCTCCACGCTCATCTCCCCCAGGCCCGCGCCGTCGAACGCCTCTTGGTCGCACTCGACGATGAACGTGCTGGTCTCGGCGTCGAAGGGGTAGGCGTGCACCTGGAACAGGCCATGGGGTGTGTCGCGGATGAAGAACTTGAACGCGTCGAAGACCTTGCGCGTGCCCAACCAGATGAACTTGGCCGTGCCGACCTCGATGTCGGGTTCGAAGTGCTCGGCCAGCGAGGTGCGCGTCTTGGAGTTGATGCCGTCGGCGGCGACGATCATGTCGGCGTCGGCAAACACCTCGATGCCCTCGACCTCCACCTCGAACTGGATCTTCACGCCCAGCTCGGCGCAGCGGCCCTGGAGGATCTGCAGCAGGCGACGGCGGGCGATCCCCGAGAACCCATGGCCACTGGAGCGGACCGTCTCGCCAGCGAAGCGCGTGTCGATGGCGTCCCAGTGCACGAACTCGTCGCGGATGCGCTCGTGGGTCTGCGCGTCGGCGTCCAGGAAGTTGCCGAGCGTTTCGTCGGAGAACACGACCCCCCACCCGAACGTCTCCCCTTCTCGGTTCCGTTCGAGCACGTGCACGTCGTGGTGCGGCAGGTGCTTCTTGATCAGAAGCGCGAAGTACAGACCTCCAGGACCACCGCCGATGATGCCGATCTTCATGAACCCGCCGAGTCTACGGACCCCGCGCGCGGCGGGTCCGTGATGTGAAGCGGTGAGAACCTTCACGGTGTATGCTCCGCGCGGCATGGCGGCTCGCGCAGACCGGTGGCTGATCGTCGCGTTCGGGCTCTCGGGCGCCGCTGCGCTGGGCTACGAGCTGTTGTGGACCCAGCTGCTGTCGTTGGCCTTGGGACACGAGACCCTCGGGGTCCTCGGGGTCCTCGCCGGGTTCTTCGGAGGCATGGCCGCCGGCGCCGCGGTGCTGCACCCCCGGGTCAAGGCCTCGGCCAACCCGGTCGCGCTGTTCATGCGGCTGGAGCTGGTCGCGGCGGGCTACGCCGTGCTCTCGCCGTGGCTCCTGTACGCGCTCTCGGGCGCGATCCCCCGCATGCTCGGCCCGGTCGCCGGAGACAACGACTCCGGGCTCGCGCTGGCGATCGCGATCGGGGTGTCCGCGCTGACCTTGCTGCCGGCCACCTTCTGCATGGGCGCGACGCTGCCCGCCCTCGTCGAGGCCCGCCGGCGGGCGCTGCACGGCGAGCCCGAGGGTCGCGGGGTCGGTCGGCTCTACGCCGCCAACGCGATGGGCGCGACGGCGGGGGTCCTGCTCACCACCTATCTGATCCTGCCCAACCTCGGCACGGCGGCCGGAGCCGTGGTGCTCGCCGCCCTCGGGGTCGGCAGCGCCCTCATCGCCCGCAGATGGGCCGCCGGACGTGACCACGCACCGCTGCCGCCCAGCGACGACCTGCCCATCGTGGACAGCTCGGGCGACCCCGATCCCGACGTCGCTCGCGAGCCGTGGTTGCTGCTCGTCGTGCTCGCGGGCACCGGCGTGTGCGGCGTCGGGCTGGAGGTCGTCGGGGTCCAGATCCTCGCACAGAGCCTCGAGAACACGATCTACACCTTCGCGCACACGCTGGCCGTCTACCTGCTGGGCACCTCCTTGGGCGCGTTCGGCTACGCGCGGTGGGTCAAGCCGGCCGTCTCGGGTCGTCCGGCCACCGTCCTGGCGGCGCTGCTCATCGCGCAAGCGGCATCGGTCGTGCTCACCGCGTTCGCGCTCGCGAGCGCACCGGGCGTGATGCAGGCCCTCGCGCCCAGCGAAGCCGCCTGGACCGCCCACCTTTGGGCCGAGCTCCTCGTGGCCGCGCTCGTCTTCGGCGTGCCGACGATCGTCATGGGCGCCACGTTCAGCCACACCGTGGGCATGCTCGCGCCCGGCGGCATCGGTCGGGCCTACGCGGTCAACACCCTGGGGAGCGCGCTGGCCCCCCTGCTCTTCGCCCTGTGGGTCGTGCCGTCGCAGGGCTATCGGGACAGCCTCTTCGTCGTTCTGTACGGCTACCTGCTGGTCTTCGGCATCTTCACCTGGTACCGGCGCTTCTCCGCCAAGGTCCAGGTTGCGGCGATCATCGCGGTGGTCGTGCTCACCTTCACCGCACCGGCCAACCTGCTGCTGGCCGCGCCCGAGGAGGGTTGGAAGACGCTGGAGCAGGAAGAGACGATGATGGGCTTGGTCATCGTCAGCGAGCAGGAGCAGCCCGACGCCGGCGCGAAGGCCCCGCTGCGCCGGCTGCAGGTGGGTCAGGAGTTTCGCATGGGGGGTGCCCGCGCGTTCGGTGAGCGCCGCATGGGCCACATCCCGCTGCTGCTCCACGACAGCCCGAGCCGCGCCCTCTTCCTGGGCGTGGGGACCGGCGCCACGCTCGGTGCGGTCACCAGCCACCCCGCGCTGATGCGGGTGGACGCGGTGGAGCTGATCCCCGCCGTCCTCGACCAGCTGCACTACTTCGAGGCGATCAACGGGGGCGTGGCGAACGCGGACAACGTGCACTTGCACGCCGCCGATGCGCGCCGCTTCGTCGCCGCCTCGCCCCACACCTACGACGTCATCGTCGCCGATCTCTTCCACCCCGGCCGCAGCGGCGCCGGAGGGCTCTACGCCAAGGAGCACTTCGAGACGGTCCGCGATCACCTGGCGCCCGGCGGTCTGTTCGCGCAGTGGATCCCGCTGTACCAAATGGACGCCGAGACGCTCGGCATCGTCATCCGCACGTTCACCGACGTGTTCGATCCGGCGCAGGCCTGGCTGGGGCTCTACAACGTCGACACGCCGGCCATCGCTCTGATCGGCGGTGCCGACACCGGGAGCCTGCAGCTCGACCCCGAGCGCATCGCCCAAGCCGTCGCCGCGCCGATCTACGCCGAGGTCTTGATGCAGGAGCCCCGCGATCTCCTCGGGGCCTTCGTGATGGATCGGACCGGGCTGCAGGCGTTCGCCGGGGAGGGACCGCGCAACACCGACCTGCACCCTCGCGTGATGCTGCAGGCGCCCCAAGTGGCCTACGAGGGCAACCGCGGGCGCGGGTGGACCAACCTCTCGGCCATGCTCGAGCACCGCACCCCGCTTCCGCTGCCGGAGGGGACGGACCCTCGGTGGGGCAAGGACGCCCGGCGCTTCGCGACCGCCATCGATGCCCACCTCGAGGCGGAGGCGATTCGGGGCCAGATGCCCAACCCCGGGGACCTCGCGCAGCTGCCCGAGGCATCGCTGAACCGCTACCTCGACGCCTACGACGCCGCGCCCGAGTTTGCCTCGGCACGAGGCATGCTCTACCTCACCGGTGCCCGGGCTCCGCAACACGTGCGGACCCTCTTCGAGCGCATGCTCGCGCGAACCCCCGACGAGCAGCGCGTGTACCAGGCCTACCTTCAGGCGCTCGCCGCGGCCAAGAACCGAGAAGAGTTCGACCGCGTGCGCGCGCTGGCCCAAGCCCGCTTCGGACCCGCCCCGCTGCCGTAGCCCTCAATCAACGTCGTGGCATCGTGAGCAGCAGCATGATCGAACGCCATCGCATGGGGGTGAGCATCGCAGCGACGATCGTCGGCTCCTCGATGTCACCGCAATGTCGAGCCCACATCTTCCCGGACTCGGCGGCGACCGATACCCTTGCCGGTGTGCGGCGAAGTCCTCTTCGCGATCACCCAGCGCTCGGATGAACGACCCACACGCGCAGCTGCGTCGAATCACGGCGGCCCTGCCCTCGCTGTTGGTGGGCTTGGGCCTTGCCCTGTTTGCGTCGATCCGCATGCAAGTGTTCGATACCGAGGTCCCCAACCCCGACATCTCCGGCATCCTCTACAACGCCGACGGCCTGCTACGCGGCGAGCTGCCCTTCGTGGACAACGCGGAGTTCAAGCCGCCGGGGTCCTTCTACCTGGTCGCCGCGAGCTTTTGGGCGCTGGGGCGCGACCTGGACGCGCTGCAGTGGTTCTACTCGGGTTGGCTGCTGATCGGCCTGCCCGCCGTTGCGCTGGGCGTTCCCGCGCGCGCGGGCAAGATCGCCCGCGCCTTGGCCCTGTTCGTGTACCTGTACTACGCAGGCATGTTCACCTACAACTACACCGCGTGGATGATGCCGGTGTACGCCTGGGCCTACGCCGGTATCGTGCGGAGTCTGTCCGCGCGCAGCCTGGGCTGGGCGCTGGGCGCCGGGCTCGCCTCCACCCTCGCCTTCGGCATCATGCAGCGAGCGGGCGTGATCGGGGCGGTGGCGCTGGTGCTGTTCCTCGCGCAGGCCCGGCGCGACGGGCCACCGTGGACCGTGCTGCTCGGATGGGTGGCCGGCGCGGGGCTGGGCGCCCTGCTCTTCGGCGTCCCGTACCTGGTCCGCGGCGAGTTCGGCACGCTGCTGGAGGCGATGGTCCCCCTGTCCTTGGTGAGCGAGTACACCCATCGCGCCGATGGTGGGTTCTTCGCAGGGGTGGTGCACCTGCCCGCGCTGCTCGCCGAGACCTTCGCCGCTGCCCTCGCGTTGGTGGTCGCCGGGAGCGTCGTCTCGTGGACGCAGCGCGATCGAGATCTCGGACCGGGCGCGCTGTTCCTCGTCGCGTCCATCGTCGGCACGGGTCTGGGCGGCGGACGCTTCTACATGCACTACCTGCCGCAGCTGGTGCCCGCCCTCGCGGTCCTCGTGGGGGCGACGGCGCTCGGACGAACGATGGGCGAGGCGAGCCACAGCCCCCGCCGGCGCAGCGCGGCGATGCTCGGCGTGGCGGCGATCGCATTGGGCTGCGTCTACACGGTCGCCACCGGTGACGGACACCGCTACGAGGCACGCGCGCGTCGACTGGGCGATGGCAAGAGCGCCGCGCAGGCGGCGGGCGCCCACATCCGCGCCCGCACCGGGCCGGGCGACACGATCTACGGCTGGGGCTGGACGGCGTGGCGCGTGTACTTCTGGGCCGATCGGCGTGCGCCGGGCCGCTACTACAAGGCGCTGGGTCGACTGACGACCTTCAACTCCAACACCGAGTTCGACGCCGGCGGCGACATCGTCTTCACCCCGGGCGAACACGCCACCGCGTTCATCACCGACTTCGACGCGCACCCGCCGACCTACGTGGTGATCAGTCCCTCCTTCACCGCATCCTTCGGTGCGCGGCGAGATCCACTCGAAGCGTTCGAGGCGCTGCGCGAGCGACTGCAGCGCGACTACCGGGCCGAGGCGAAGTACGGCGACCTGCTGCTGCTGCGCCGCGTCAGCGACGGGGAAAGGGATCTTTGAGATCCGCGTTGCGCTCGTCGGTCGCGGGGGGCCGGACGGGCCGCTTGGACCGGGGTGTCTGCGGCGACGCTGCGCGCGGGCTCGCGGGTCGGGGCCGCGGCGGCGCGCGCAGTGACCGCGGGAGGGGGGCCTTGGGCACGGCCCGTTCGAGCACGGGAAGCTCGGCGTGCAGCCCGTGCACCGCGATCTCGGTGGGGCGCACGATCGGGACCGACACCGACACCGGACGCAGCGCTTGGGCGGGCGGTGGCCATCCCGCCGCGACGAGGGCGAACAAGCCTCCGGCGGCGGCGCTCGCCCCCAGCAGGCGCCGCCACGCCGTGCCCGACGCCGGCGCGGGCGGTGGGCGCGAGGGTGCTCGCAGCTCGAAGGGCCGCGTCACCGAAGGCCGGTCCAAGACCTCGCGAACCTCGGAGATGCTCTGTGGACGCATCCCCGGGCGCTTGGCGAGGCAGCGGTCGACGATCGTGCAGACCTCGTCGGGCACCTCCGCGGGCGCGATCGACCGAAGCGGGTCCGGCTGGGCGTAGACGTGCTGGTACAGCAGCTCGGCCGGAGCGCCGCGCACCGGAGCGCGCCCGCCGAACATCTCGTAGAGCACGCACCCCAGGCTGTACAGGTCGCTGCGGGCGTCGACGTCGCCGCCGGCGATCTGCTCGGGGCTCATCGTCGCCGGCGTGCCGAAGACCTCGCCCGCCGCGGTGAGACGACCCGCGCCCGCCCCGAGATCGTCGTGCATGTGCGCCAGGCCAAAGTCGAGCACCTTGATGCGCGCGTCCTTGGCGGTGACGAAGAGGTTGGCGGGCTTGAGGTCGCGATGGATGACGCCCTCGCGGTGCGCAGCCTCGACGCCGTCGCAGATCTGCAGCGCCCACGTTCGCGCCTGGGTCCAAGCAAGCGGCCCCTCGTCGAGCCTGGCCCGCAGCGGCTGCCCCGTGAGCAGCTCCATGACGATGAAGGGTGTGCCCCGCTGCGCGTAACCAAAGTCGGTGACGGCGATCACGTGCTGGTGCTCGACGCTGGAGAGCGTCTTGGCCTCGCGCAGCATGCGAACTGCCGCCGCATCGCCGAGGGTGCCCGAGCGCGGCGCCAAGATCTTGATCGCGAAGTGCTTGCGGATGACGACGTGCCGGACCTTCCAGACCCAGCCCGACGAGCCCCGCCCCAGCGGCTCGATCAGCTCGTAGCGCTCGGCGAGAACGAGCCCCGGCGCCGGCTCGAACGCGGTCACGTAGGGGCCGCCCCCATCGTGCCCAACGTCTCCATCGTGCCCAACGGAGCGGGCTGACGTCTCGACCTCCTCCTCGGGGAGGATCGTGTCCACTGCGCTTTCAACCACTGCAGGTCGTCCTACGCGGCATCCCGCATCCTCAGGCATAGCAGCGGTTGCGGGACCGCGCACGGCTTCCCGTCCCTGCGCCCCGCGAAACAGGGGCATCCCCGACTCACTCTGCGGACGTTCAGCCGCCGCCGACCGGGGTGGTCATCGTGACGAACTCCTCGGCCGAGCTCGGATGGATGCCGACCGTCGCGTCGAACTGCTTCTTGGTTGCCCCGGCCTTGAGCGCGACCGCGAAGCCTTGGACGATCTCGGGTGCATCGGGGCCCACCATGTGCAGGCCCAGCACGCGGTCGGTCTCCCGATCGACGATGAGCTTCATCATCGTCTTGCTGTCCCGTCCGGGCAGGACGAACTTCATGGGGCGGAACTCGGCCCGGTACACGTCGACGGGCCCAGTGCCCAGCTCGCGCGCCGCGGCTTCGGTGATGCCGACCGTGCCCACCGGCGGGTCGGAGAACACCGCCGTCGGCACGGCGCCGTGGTCGACCGGGGTGGGGTTGTCGTGGAACTCGGTCTCGACGAACGCGCGGCCATCGGCGATCGCGACGGGCGTCAGCGCGATGCGGGTGGTCACGTCACCGACCGCCCAGATCCCATCCACGCTGGTCTTCGACCACTCGTCGACGATGATTGCGCCCGCGTCGTTGGTTTGGACCCCGACCTCTTCCAGACCGAGCTCCGTGCTGTGCGGGTGCCGACCGGTCGCGAACAGCACCTGATCGACCACCAGGTGCTCGCCGCGGTCGAGCCGCAGCTCGAGCCCTTCATCCGTCTTCTCGATCGCGTGCACCCGCGTGGAGCAGCGCAGCTCGACGCCCTCTTTGCGCATCTCTTCGCTCAGCGTCTCGCGAACGTCGTGGTCGAAGCCCCGCAGGACGTTGTCTCCGCGGACCAGCAGCGTGACCTGGCTGCCCGCGCCGTTCCAGATGCCGGCAAACTCCACGCCGATGTAGCCGCCACCGACGACCGCCGCCCGGCGGGGCACCTCGGAGAGGTCGAGCGCTTCGTTGGAGGTGATCGCGTGCTCGATTCCGGGAATCTCGGGCAGCGTAGGCCAGCCCCCGGTCGCCACCAGGATGCGCTCCGCTGTGAACGTGCGGCCCTCGACCTCGACGGTGTGAGGATCGATGATCACGCCGCGCCCGGCGTGCACCTCGACACCCGCTTGGCCGAGCATGCGCTGGTAGATGCCCTCGAGGCGGTCGAGTTCGGCGTTCTTCGCGTGGATCAGCCGTCCCCAGTCCAAGCTGACCTCGCCGATGTTCCAGCCGTAGCCGGCCGCGTCGGCCAACTCGGTGCGAATGTGCGAGGCGTAGACGAGCAGCTTCTTGGGCACGCAGCCGCGCAGCACGCAGGTGCCACCGACCCGACGCTCCTCGCAGATGGCCACGCGCGCGCCGTACGCCCCGGCACGCCGACTCGCAGCCACACCGCCGGAACCGGCGCCAATCGTGAACAGATCGAAGTCGTATTTCGCCATGTGCGGGCCCACGCTACCGGGCTCGTACGCGGCCCACAAGGAGCGACGCGAGCCTCGGTGCGCACCGGGGACGAGCGGGTCTGGGTCGGCCCTACGCGGAGATGCGAAGCGCCTCGGCGGCCTCTTCGCGCAGGCGAGCGTAGGGCCGCCGCCAGTCGGGCGCGGCGGCAGCCGACCAGGCCTGCACCGGCAGGGAGCCCTGCGCGGCCAAGCGGCGATGCAGCGCGAGCTCGTCGTCGGGCTTGCGAGAGAAGGCGAAGGGGTTGCGGGGATCCGATCCCGGCAGCGGGCCATACTTGGTGTCGCCGGCCTCGATGAGAGCGAGCAGCTCCCCACCCCGGCGATGCATCCGCTCGACGAACGCCGCGTCGTAGGGGCCGATGCGTGCGCGCTCGGCCGGCGCCTTGGCCACCCACTTGGCCCAGTCAAAGCCGTAGACGAAGTCGTGAATGTAGCGGAAGTGGATGGGGCCCCTGCCGCCGAAGACGTGCTGCAGCGCGGCGATGCGCGACCACAGGTGCGCCGCGGTCGAGGCGGGATCCGCCGACGCGCGCGCCTGGTGCAGCTGCCGCGCGGCGAGGCCCTCGAGGTCCCACAGGAGGTTGTCCGGGAACGCTGCGAGCATCGCTTCGATGGCAGAGGCGAGCCCGGAGACGAAGGCGGACTTCAGCGCGGTCGAGTCGGACGGCAGCAGCAGTCGATCGCACAGCTCGGTGGGAAGACGCGCGCGTTCGCGTCCCGGCTCGAGCGTGCAGAAGGCCTCCCGCGCAGCGAGGTCCCAATCGAGGGTGGAGATGTCAGGCACCGCCGCCCCCGCCTGGGACCCCGAGGATCAGCGCCCTGGCGACCAGCAAAAGGGCGAAGACCACCGTGCCTCGCCAGATGCAGTGATGCAGGTGGTCCTTGTAGCGGCGCAGGCCCGCGTAGGTCTCCGCCTCGGCAGACGCGCCCGCCTCCCGCAGCGCTCGGTACTCGTTGCCCATGACCACGACCACCGGCGCCAACAGCAGCCCGGAGATGGCCCCTGGCGCGAGGACCGGCAGCAGCGCCCACACGATGATGGCGCCGAGGACCAGGCCCTCGACCGCCTGCCGCACCGCGGTCGCGCCGAACATCACCGTGAAGGTGCGCTTGCCTCCGAGCCTGTCGCTGGGCTCGTCGGTGAGGCCCGAGGCCAGCGCGCTGCTGAGCGCGAGCAGCAAGAACCCGGGTAGGATGACCATGCCCACAGGGTTGGCCTGTCCCGACTGGAGGTACGCGTTCCACCACGGCAAGGCGAACCCGACCCCGATCATCTCCAGGAGCTCACCGCCGCCGCGGTAGTTCAGCCGCAGCGGAGGCAGCGTGTAGGCCCAGAACAGGCCCATGCACACCGCCGCCCCGAGGATGAGGCCCGGGCGATCCAGCCACAGGTGCGCCGCGACGGCGACGCCCGCAGCCCCGGCCCCGGCACCCAGCCCGGCGTAGAGCACCGAGCGCGCGTCGAGGATGCCGTCGATGATCGTCTTGGGGCTGGAGACCTCGGGGAAGAGGCGGCGCTTGAGCGCATCGACCTCCTGGTCGCCCCAGTCGTTGAGCAGCACCACGAACGACAGGTGGAGGATCGTGAAGGCAAAGCCCGCGACCAGCGCCCCCAGGTCGACCTGCGCCGTCGCGGCCACGCCCATCGCTTGCCCGAGCAGGGCCGCGACGAGGAGCTTGGGCCAGCTGCCGGGCTTGAGCGCGTACAGCCAGCGCTCTCGCGCAGACGTGGATCTCACGCGCGGCAGTCTACGCGGTTTTGCGCACTGCGGCTTGTGAACGCCCCGGGTTCTCTCGTAGCGTCGCCGCCGTGCCCCGTCCGCTCTCTGTGTGCTCGCACGTCGGGATCCTCGCGTGCGTCACGATGTCGCTCGCCTGCGGGCCCAAGCGCGGCTCCACCAGCCCGGCACAGGACGACGCGCAGCGCACCGCCGGCCCCTCCGAGCCGAAGACGAAGGCGTCGAAGCGCCGCGCAGCGCCGCCCCCGGTCCTGCTGCGGGGCGCCCGGGTGATGACGGCAGCGGGCGTGATCTACGAGACGGGCGACGTGCTGATGCGCGAGGGCTCGATCGAGGCGGTCGGGGCCGAACTCGAGACGCCCCCGGGCGTCAGGGTCGTCGACGTGCGCGGCAAGACGGTGACCCCGGGCATCATCGACACCCACTCGCACCTGGGCGTGTACGCGGCGCCCGGCCTCGAGGCGCACAGCGACGGCAACGAGTCGAGCGCCGCGAGCACGCCCCACGTGCGGGCCGCCGATGGCTACTGGCCGCAAGACCCCCAGATCTCCCGGGCCCGCGCAGCGGGAGTCACCACCCTGCAGATCCTTCCCGGCTCCGCCAACCTCATCGGAGGCCGCTCGATCGTCGTGCGCACCGTGCCGGACGCGTTGTCGGTGAACGACGCGGCGTTCGAGGGCGCGCCGAGTGGACTCAAGCTGGCCTGCGGCGAGAACCCCAAGCGGGTGCATGGCGAGAAGGGCGGTCCGACCACGCGCATGGGCAACATGGCCGGGTTTCGTATCGCCTTTCAGAAGGCCACCGAGTACCAGCGAGCCTGGGACGCGTTTCGGAAGGCCCCCCGGGACGACGACGGCAAGCGGAGGGCGCCGCCGGATCGGGATCTGGGCCTCGAGACCCTCGTGGGCGTGCTGCGCGGAGAGATCCTCGTGCACAACCACTGCTACCGCGCCGACG
Organism: uncultured bacterium; assembly: GCA_963761755.1. Classification (GTDB taxonomy): domain Bacteria; phylum Myxococcota_A; class Polyangia; order Nannocystales; family Nannocystaceae; genus CAJXVA01. The sequence continues at coordinate 419,053 of CAVXIC010000006.1, read as the reverse complement.
ACATGCTCGGCATGCTCGCGCTCGCCGACGAGTTCGGGTTCGAGATCCGCAGCTTCCACCACGCCGTCGAGGCCTACAAGATCGCCGATCGGCTCGCCGCCGCGGGCGTGAGCGCGTCGGTGTGGTCGGACTGGTGGGGGTTCAAGGCCGAGGCCTTCGACACCATCCGCGCCAACGCGGCGATCGTGCACGCCGCGGGCGCGAGGGCGATCATTCACTCCGACTCTCCGTACGGAATCCAGCGCCTCAACCAAGAAGCCGCCAAGGCCTGGGCGGCCGGTCTGCGCGCGGGCCTGACGATCAGCGAGGACGAGGCGCTGCGCTGGATCACCGCCAACCCGGCCTGGGCGCTGGGTGTTCACGAGCAGACCGGGACGCTCGAGCCAGGCAAGCTCGCCGACGTCGTGGTGTGGTCGGGCGACCCGTTCAGCGTCTACAGCCACGCGCAGCAGGTCTACCTGGGCGGCGCGCTGATCTACGACCGCGACGACCCGGCACTGCAGCCCAGCACCGACTTCGAGGTGGGCTTGCCCGCCGCGGGAGCAGCACGATGACGCGAACCTCCTTCCTGATCGTCCTCACCACGCTGCTCGCCTGGGTTGGCCTCGCCGTGCCCGAGGCCCTGGCGGCCCCCCTGTCCTTCGACGCCGCCACCGACGCCAGGGCGCCTCGGATCGCCATCGTCGGCGGGACCCTGCACGACGGCACCGGGACGGTCGTGCAGGACGCGGTCGTCGAGATCCAGGGCGCTCGCATCGTCCGGGTCGGGACCGGGGCGCCCACCGCCGGCGCCACCGTCATCGACGCCGCGGGCAAGCTGCTCACGCCGGGGATCATCGCGGCCTCGACCCCGCTGGGTCTGGTCGAGATCGGGATGGAGTCGTCGACCCGAGATACCAGCCGCGACGGAGTCGAACCGATCCGCGCCGGCTACGATGCCTCTTGGGCCGTCAACGCCAACAGCAGCCTGCTGGCGATTCAGGCCATCGACGGCGTCACCTCGGCGGCGGTCACTCCCCAAGGGGGTCTGCTCTCGGGTCAGGTCGCGTGGATCGACGTCCTGCAGGGTCACCACCGCGACATCGTCGCTCGGCCGCGCATCGCGGTGGCCGGCGGGCTGGGGCAACGCGTCGCAGGCTCGCGCGCGGCCACCCTCGCGCACCTCGCCGAAGTCCTCGACGACGCCCGCTTCTACCGCAGCCGCAAGGCCGCCTTCGACCGCCGAGCCTCGCGCGACCTCGCGGCACACCGCCTCGACCTCGAAGCCCTCGGTCCGGTGCTCGAGCGGGAGGTGCCCTTGGTCCTCGAGGCGCACCGGGTCAGCGATCTGCTGGCGATCATCGAGCTCGCGCGGGACCAGGCGCTGCGCGTGACGATCGTCGGAGGTGCGCAGGCGTGGCAGGTGGCCGATGCGCTCTCCGAGGCCAAGATCCCCGTCATCCTGCAGCCCTCGGAGAACCTCCCGGGCAGCTTCGATCGCATTGGTGCACGCCTCGACGCGGCCGCGCTGCTGCACGCCGCGGGGGTCACGGTCGGCATCGCCGAGCCCGACGGCGCCCACAACCTGCGCAACATCACCCAAGAGGCCGGCATTGCCGTCGCCAACGGGCTGCCCCACGGCGCAGCGCTCTCGGCGATCACCGCGAACATTGCGACGGCCTACGGCATGGACGCGGACTACGGCACCGTGGAGCCCGGGAAGGTCGCCAACCTCGTCGTGTGGCCCGCCGATCCCTTCGAGCTCTCGACGGTGCCCGAGGCGGTCTACATCCGCGGCCGAGCCATTCCCATGCGGTCCCGCCAGAGTGAACTGCGTGACCGCTACCTGAAGCGACTCGACCTGCGATGACCGCGCTCGAGCCGTCGCGTGACGAGGTGCAGGCGCTCTCCGTGGTCGCGTTTCGATGCCGGCGCCGCGACCACGAGGGGCTCGCGGCCTGGAACGCGCGAACGCTCGGGCTGTCGCAGGCCGTCTGTGCCCGAGGACGCGTCATGGTCAGCACGACCCGGCTTCCAGACCCGGACGGCGAGGTCGTGGCCGTGCGCGCCTGCGTCTTGAGCTTTCGCACCCACGCCGAGACGATTGCGGCCGCCATCGAAGACATCACGGCGGCCGCCGGCTGCTAGAAGGTGAGTCGATGAGCCACCCCTCGACGCGCACCTTGGAGTACGGCCCGGTCTTCTCGTGGTCCAAGCAGCACGACGGTCTGATCTACACCTCGGGCCACGCCGCGGTGAGCGTCGACGAACTGCGTTTCACCTATGGGGACTTCGTCACCGAGGCTCGGTCCACCTTCGAGAACCTGCGCCGCACCTTGGAGCAGGCCGGATCCAGCCTGCAGAACGTCATCAAGGTCACCGCCTACATGACCGACCTGGGCAACTACGGGCTGTTCAACCAGGTCTACACCGAGTTCTTCGACGTGGAAGCGCCTCCGGCCCGCACGTGCGTCGAGGTTCGGCGCCTTCCGTACGACTTCAAGCTCGAAGTCGAGGTCATCGCCAGCGCGAACCGATAGCGCCCCGCTCAGCCCCGCCGCTCAGTGCTCCAGCAGCGCCGCGACCCGGTCGCCGCGCGCGTCGGCGTGTCGCGGAAGCTCGGCAAAGCCCGCAGCCGCGGCTCGAAGGGTCTCGCGGACCTCGTCCACGCTCGCGCCCTGGGCGAGCCGAGCCTCGGCGAGCGCGAGGGATGCGAGGCCGCGCTCCACGGGGTGGACGTTCTCGTCGACCCCTCGGGCGACCGCCTCCTGTCCAGCGGAGACCGAAGCATCGAGGTCCCCCGCCTCCCGGAGCAGCTCGGACCGGAGCCGGAAGACCGAGACCAGAGCCGGGTGCGAAGGCTCCAGGGACCCGAACAGAGGCTCCGCCGACTCGAGCGCCTGCACGCCCTCCCCCGGCACGCCGAGCGCCAGCGCTGCCTTGGCGATCTGCAGGTCGATGAACCCGAGGATCGGCGCCTGGTCGCCCAAGACCGCCACCATGTCCGCGCGAAGCGCCCGGCTCGCGGCCATGGCCTCCGCATGCTTGCCACGGGCCATCGCGAGGGAGTTGAGGAAGTCTCGCGCCCCCAGGGAGAACACGTGCGACTCGCCATGCAGCGCGATCATCCGTCGCGCGGCCGGCTCGCCGACGCGCTCCGCGTCATCGGTGGCCGAGAGGGAGAGCAGCAGCAGGGCGTAGTTGAGCTTGACGTGTTCCGCGGGGCGCGAGTCGCCGGACCCGACCTCGGCGTATCGCTGCAGCGTCGCCTCGTAGCGGACGCGGGCATCCTCGGCGTGGCCGAGTTGCTGGTCCGCATCGGCGAGGTTGGCCACGATCTTCAGCGTCGCGACCGCGGAGGGCCCGTGCTCGGCTTCCGACGCCGGGGTGGCCTGCTCGAAGAGCGCCTTCGCGTCGAGATACTTGCCGCGATACAGAGCCAACGCGCCGAGGTTGGACTGGGCGCCCAGCCGAACGCTTTCGGTCTCGGCCAGCGCGAGCGCCTCCCGGTACGCGACCTCGGACGCGTCGTAGTCGCCGGTGAACTGCAGCGCGTTCCCGCGCGCCAGCGCGACGTTGGCCCCGCCGCGCCCGGCCCGGCGCGCGGCGGCCATGACGGCAGGTGCCAGCGCATCGACCGACGTCGCGTCGCCGGCCATCGCATACTCTTGAAGGCGCGCGCCCAGGGCCCGGATCGTCGCCTCGTCCGATCCTGCCGCTGCGGCCAGCTGCAGCGCGAGGTCGAGCTCCTCGTGCATCCGCTGCGTCTGTCCGCGGATCCCGGCCACTTCCCCCAGCGAGACCCGGCCAAGCGCCTCCACCCCTTGCCAGCCGAGCGCGTGGGCTTCCTGGACGACCGTCGCGAGCTGCTGCTGCGCATCTTCGTGACGGCCCGCCTTGAGCAAGGCGTCTCCCTGAGCGAGGCCGCCGAGCACGGACTGCGCTCGAACCGGATCCGAGACCTCGCGGTACAGCGCCTCCTCGTCCGCCCGCCGGCACGCGTGCACGTCTTCGAGCGCCTCGAAGAGATACTCGGTCTGGGCGCTGCGGCCGTGCAAGGCCACGTCGGCGACGGCACGCAGCTGCTCGAGCCGCGAGTCGAGGCAGACCTGCCGCGGCATCTGGTCGGCGGCAACCCGGCACGCTTCTTGGTACCCCTGCGCAAGCGTCGTTGCGTAGGCGTCCAAGCGCGCCACGACCTGGTCCGCACGCGCAGCGCTCAGCGGTGCGTCCGGTCCCACCGCGCGCTCGGCGAGCAGCGCCGCCTCCGAGCGTGACCACACCTTCGAGACCCCGGCCGCAGCGTCGATACATCGCGCGTCCACCTCCGAGAACGCCCAGGTCACCGCGCCCCCGATCGCCGCGGCCGCCACCACGACCGCCACCGTCCTGCCCTTCGATCCCGACGCCGGCGCCGTCGCAGCCAGCAGCGCATCCATGCTCGGCCAGCGTTCCTCCGGGTCCCCCGACACGCCGCGCACCACGGCCTGCCAAGCGTCCCGGGGCATGGCCGGTGGACGCTGCGGCAGGTCGAGCTCACCTGCGATGACCGAACGGGCGATGGCGGACGGCGAGGTGCCCGGGAACGGACGCCGACCGATCAGACACTCCAACCACGTCACGCAGAAACCGAACTGATCGGTGCGCGCGTCGACGGGCTCTCGAGCGTGCTGCTCGGGCGCCATGTATGCAGGCGTCCCGGCGGGCGCAACATCGGTCCCCGTCGACGTCCGGTCCTGAGGCTGCGCGAGGCCGAAGTCCAGGACCAACACGCGACCATCGTCGGCGATCATCACGTTGTCGGGCTTGACGTCGAGGTGGATCAAGCCGCGCTGATGTGCGGCCGCCAGTCCGCGCCCGGCATCGCGCATGACGGCGTTGAGCGCCCGCACGTCGTCGCGATGGGCCTGTGCCCACTTGCGAAGCGTCTGCCCGTCGACGTATTCCATCGCGATGAACAGCCCATCGGGCAGCTCGCCGACATCGTGCACCGCAACGACGTTGGGATGAGACAGGCGGGCGAGCGACTGGGCCTCGTCCTTGAGCGAGGCTTCGGGACTGCGTGCGCGCTCGCCCGGGCTGTGGACGATCTTCAGGGCCACGGTGCGATCGAGCTGCGGATCGTGAGCGGCATACACCGCCCCCATGCCCCCGCGCCCCAGCGGACGCAGCACGAGATAGCGACCGACCAGGTCCCCGCGCCGCAGCTCGGCGTACGCAGACCTCGCCGTCGGCGTTCCCGAGGCCCCGAGCGTGCGACCTGGATCGAGCGTTGGAATCGTCTTGGCCAGCAGTCTCAGCCTACACCGCGATGCTGCCGCATCGGGTACCCTCGAAGCGATGGATCCCTTCGTTGGACGCAGGCAGTGGCTCGGCCTGGCGACGCTGGGATGCATCGCCTGCAGGCCGACGTCCTCGATCGCGCCGAACCGGACACCCTATGCGCGGTGGCGCGCCGACAACCCCAGCACCTTCGAACGACCGGCTCCAGGACCGGCCGCCTACGACGACGCCGCGTTGAATGCTCGCCTCGAAGCGGTGACGTGGCCCGGACCCCTCGGTCCGATGCGGGGCTGGATCGCGATTCCCGACGGCCCCGGACCGTTCCCAGGCCTGGTGTGGCTGCACGGTGCGTTCGCCGCGTCGGCCGCCCAGTTCGACCCGCTCGGCGATGCCTTTCCGCCGCGGGACTTCGCGGTCTTCGTGCCCACCTGGCGCGGCGAGAACGGCAACCCCGGAGCGCGCGAGCTGCTCGCCGGCGAGCTCGATGACGCGGTGTCTGCCGTCCGCTGGTTCGCCGCACGGGCCGAGGTCGAATCGGACGCCGTGTTCGCGCTCGGTCATTCGGTCGGCGGAGGCCTCAGCGCACTGCTCGCGCTGGTCCCCGATCTCCCGCTGCGCGAGACGGCGAGCGTCGGGGGCATCTACGTGCCCAAGACCTTCGAGCGGTGGTCGAGCAGCGCGCACAACGGGCCGCTGATCCGCTTCGATGCCACCGATCCCGACGAAGGACGACTGCGCACGCTCGTCGGGAACGAGGCCGATCTGCAGCGCCCCCACGTCGCGTACGTGGGTGAGGAAGATCGATGGTTTCACCCCAACGTCGAGCGCGTGCGCATCGTCGCGGCGTCCGTGGGCGCACCCTTCGAGGTGGTCTACGTTCCCGGCGATCACATGGGCTCGCTCGGCCCGGCCTATCGCCGCCACATGGCGCGGCTGCGCGAGGGGGGTCGATGAGGCGGTGCGCGGCCGGACTCCTGCTGGTCGCCGTGGCAGCCTGCCGCCCCAGCGACGGGCCACCCAGCGCACCCCCGAACGCCTTGAGCGACCAGCCCTACGCCGCCGGCCCAGGCTCGCCTGCGACCAAGGTCTTCTTGGTCGCAGGCGGGACGGACGTCGCCAACTTCGCGGCCGAGGTCCTCGAGCAGCGGACCCTTTGGAGACGGGCCGGTCTCGCAGAGGACGAGATCGCCTGTTACTGGGCTCGGCCAACGCCCGCCGGCTGGGCGAGTGACCACGCCCAGTATCGGCGGCTGGCGACCGCGCTCGCGTCCTGCCGCGAAGCGAGCCCGGCGCGCATCGCCGCGGACCTGCGCGTCGCCGCAGAGGCCTCGTCCGACTTCGTCTACCTCTACGTGACCTCGCACGGCCTGCCCTCTCAGCTGCGCGCCCTCGAGACCTCCTCGCACGCCCGGACCCAGCGTTTCGTCGCGTCGTTGAATCCTGCGGAGCGGGCGGTCTTGGAACCCGCGGCGATCGGATTGGACGCCGGGGACGGACCCGCACTCGGCGAGCCTCGGGCCATCGTCCAGGCGCTGCGTGGCGGAGCACCCCCGCACGACGTCGCGTTTACCCCCCGGACGCTGGCGCCGCTGCTGGCCGCGTTTCCGAGCACCGCGCGCAAGGTCGTCATCCTGCAGGCGTGCTTCTCGGGCGGCTTCATCGACCACCACGTCGATCCCACAACCCCCGCGTCTGCGGGGTCCGACGCCCTGCTCTCGGTCCCGAACCTCACCGTGCTCACGGCCACGGCCAGCGAACGCCCCAGCTTTGGATGCGGGTCGGGCGAAGCCCGCACGTACTTCGGCGGCGCGTATAACAAGGCCCTGGAGCGAGCGCTGCGCGATCACGAGCCGGGCGAGCTCCCGTGGCCAGCGATCTACGAAGACGTGGTGTTCGCCGTCGAAGCCATGGAGTCGATCAAGGGCCAGCGCGCGTCCGAGCCCGGGTTGGTCCAGACCCAGGGCGCAGGGGCCGCAGAGGCTACGGCTCTGGTGGGCAGCCCGCCTCCTGCGCGCCATCGGCGTCGTAGTAGGGATGGGTGTCGGGGAGCTGGTGGCGCAGGTCCCAGCGGCACGCGAGCTGTCCCTCGATGAGCTGACGCTGCCCCAGCGTCGGCGAGGGCGAGTAGATCCGAACCTCGAACACCCTGACGCGGCTGTCATTGCCGATCGAGACGGTGCCGGCATCGGCCGAGAGGTTTCCGACACCCGAGGCTTCTTCGGTGCCGTCGATGTTGATCAGCCGCAGGTTCTCTTCGGGCGAGTTGACGAAGCTGAACAGGTGCGTCTCGTCGACTTCGATCAGACCCGGGGGGGTTTCGATCCGACCGGCCCCGCCCCCCCCGATGTCGAAGGTCACGTGCCTGTTGTTGTTGCCCCACGGGATGTGGCTGGAGTACCGATTCGGCCCGGTGGCGGGATGGTTGAGGTTGAAGTCGAACGAGTTGCGGCTCGCCCACTCCTGCTGGACCAAGAAGAGCGTCACGTCACCCAGGGGCCCGCCGAAGATTTCCGCATCGGAGACCAGCGGAGAGTCGTTGAACTCCAGCCCGTCGATGTCCGCGATGTAGGCCGGCCGGCTTCCACCGGCGAGGAAGAAGCCGGCCGCGGTGCCCTTGTTCGACCAGCAGAACGCCGGCTGGCCATCGGCCGGAGGACTCACGGTGCAGGCGTCATCACCGTAGAGCGTCGCGTCGTCGCTCGCGTCGAGCCACACCAGGGGCGCCTGCACGCCGCAGGTGTCCGACGGGTCACACAAGCCGGTGGAGCAGTCCGTCCCCACGAGGCATTGCTCGCCAAACTCGCAGGCATCGCACGGTCCCCCGCAGTCGACGTCGGTCTCCTCGCCTCCCAAGATGCCGTCCTCGCAGTCGGTGCCGACGCTGGTCGCGGTCGAGCCCGTGGACGTGTTCGTGCTCGTGCTCGTGCTCGTGCTGACCTCCGCCTCGGTGGTGCCAGAGGTCGCCGAGGTGGCCTCGAGGCTGGTCGTCCCGGCCTCCGTGGCCACACCCGTCGAGTTCGTCGCCGAGCTGTCGCGGGGCTCCTCCGTCGCGCGGCCGCCGTGCGCGGAGGACGAAGGTGAACTGGTCGATGCCGAGGATGTTTCGCTTTGCTCCACCTCGACGAAGCCGCCACACCCCGAGCCAACCGCGAGCGCCACCCCTGCTGCGATGTCCAACCTCATCCTGCAATCGTAGCAGGGCCTCGGCGCTACTCTCGGGTGAGATACGGGTAGCTCTGCATCATGCCCATCGCCCACGCCTCGCCCAAGGTGGTCTTCAGGCCCAGGTGACGCTGTCGCAGCTCGTGGCTTAGGCTGTCGGCGTCGAAGTCCATCTGGGCGAGCGCCGCATCGTTGGTCAACCCGTACTTGACGTCGAGCACGACGCCCTCGGCAAACTCCACCCTGGTCACTCCAGGCGTCGCCGAGGGCGCCGCCCCCTGCTCCTTCACCACCACCTCATGGGTCCGGGTAAGCAGGTTGTGGTCGTTGCCCAGAGAGTCTTGGTAGGCCCCGGTCATGAAGAAGCCTAGATAGTAAGGCTCACTACGGTCTCGGCGCTCATGGAGCGGCAAGAAGCGCAGGTTGTCCTCGGGGTGGGCAAAGCTCTTGACGCAGCCGTCGCTGTCGCAGGTGATGTCGATGATCTCGGCGTTGACGCTGGGCCGCTCGCCGTGACGGGACAGCGGCGCGGCGGGGAAGACCTGGTCGATCGACCACGTGTCGGGCAGCGACTGGAAGATGGAGAAGTTGGCCAGGTACTTGCGCTGCGCGGTGCCGAGGTAGTCCACGATTTCCTCGGAGGGCCGCTTGAGCGTGGAGACGATCCGGGCAATCTTCAGGCGCACCCGCTGGAACAGGCCCTCGGCGTTGGCCCGGTCCTCGATGGTCAGGTAGCCCTGCGAGAACAGCGAGAGGGCCTCTTCGCGAAGGTCGATGGCGTCGTGGAAGTACTCTTCGTAGTTCTTCGCCGTGACCAACTCGAGGGTCTCGCGCAAGGTCTGAATCAAGCGGTGCTCGTCCTCGGCCGGCTCGGGCAGCGGCAGGAGGTCACCTTGAACCTCGCGCAGGTCGGCGATGGTGACCGCATGCGTGGCGACCACCGCTCTGCCGCTCTCGGTGATGATGTGCGGCGGCCGAGCCTTGGTGAGCTTCATGACGTCGGCCACTTCGTAGACGGTCTGCGAAGCGTATTCCTCGACCGAGTAGTTGGCCGACGAGGGATACGAGGTGCGCGAGCCGTCGTAGTCGACGCCCAGACCGCCGCCCATGTCCAGGTAGCGCATGCTGGGGGCGTAGCCCTTTTGCAGCTCCGCGTACAGGCGCGCGCCCTCGCGGACGGCCTGCTTGATCTGCTTGATGCGCGTGATCTGGCTGCCGATGTGGAAGTGCAGCAGCACCAGCTTGTCGGCCAGCTCCGCGTTCTCGAGCCGGCGAACGACCTCGAGGATCTCGGAGGTGGTCAGGCCGAACTTCGACGTCTCACCGCCGGAGCTCTGCCAGCGGCCGCTGCCCTTGGTGTAGAGCTTGGCGCGCACGCCCACCTCGGGGATGACCGACCAGTCCCGAGACGCCGCGGTGTCGACGTAGCGAACGACCTCGCGGATCGACTCGATGATGATGATGACACGGTGCCCCAGCTCTGCCGCGTGGAACGCCATGCGCATGAACTCGCGGTCCTTGAACCCGTTGATCAGCAGCGGTGCGCGCTGCGTCGGGGCGCGGGACATCGCCAGCAGGAGCTCGGGCTTGCTGCCCGCCTCGAGCCCGCACGGCACGGCGTCCTCGGAGAGGACGGCCTCGATCACCGCGCGGCGCTGGTTGACCTTGACCGGAAGGACGCCCGTGTAGCCGGTGTCGAGTTCGTTCTCGGCCAGCGCGTTGGAGAACGCGTCGCGGAGCCGCTCGAGGCGAGCGCGGATCATCGAAGGAAAACGAATCACGAACGGCGGCCGGATTCCCTCCGCTTCGAGGTGGAGCGAAAGCGCATGCAGGTCCACCGGCGGCAGCCCCGGCGCGCGAAACGTGAGGTGGCCTTGTTCGCTGACGCCCAAGAACTCCGCACCCCACCGCTCCACGCCGTAGCGGCGCAGCGAGTTTTCCATCACGAAGTTGCCCTGTGGGGTGTCCATGACCCCCACTCCGTACATCCGCAGCGGGCCCCCCCGCAAGCGACAAAACGCAATGTCCGCCGCCTACAGCGCGGTGTATGGTGCGGGCCCCCGCTGCGCGGGCGAATCTACGATGGCGTCGTACCAGTACATCTACACGATGCGCGGGCTGAAGAAGGTCTTCGGCAGCGGCAAAGAGGTCCTCAAGGGCATCAACCTCCAGTTCTTCCCCGGGGCCAAGATCGGCATCCTCGGGCACAACGGGGCCGGCAAGTCGACCCTGCTCAAGATCATGGCAGGCGTGGACAAGGAATTCCTGGGGGACGCGGCCCCGGCCGAGGGCGTGCGCGTCGGCTATCTGCCCCAGGAGCCTCAGCTCGACGAGACCAAGGACGTCAAGGGCAACATCGAGGAGGCCGTCCGCGAGATGAAGGACACCCTCGAGAAGTTCAACGAGGTGAGCATGAAGCTCGGCGAGGTCACCTCGGACGACGAGATGAACCGACTCCTCGAGGAGCAGGGCAAGCTCCAGGACATCATCGAAGCTGGCGGGGGGTGGGAGCTCGACCACATGCTCGATGTCGCGATGGACGCCCTGCGCACGCCGCCGGGGGACTCCCCGGTGACCAACCTCTCCGGTGGCGAGAAGCGGCGCGTCGCCCTGACCCGCCTGCTGCTCGAGAAGCCGGACCTGCTGCTGATCGACGAGCCCACCAACCACCTCGACGCCGAGAGCGTGGCCTGGCTGGAGAAGCACCTGCACGACTACCCCGGGACCATCGTCGCCATCACCCACGATCGATACTTTCTCGACAACGTCGCCGGGTGGATCCTCGAGCTCGACCGCGGCGCGGGCATTCCGTGGCAGGGCAACTACTCCTCGTGGCTCGACCAGAAGCAGAAGCGCCTGGCCCAGGAGGAGAAGACCCAGAGCAAGCGCCAGCGCACGCTGCAGCGCGAGCTCGAGTGGATCAACATGTCGCCCAAAGCCCGGCAGGCCAAGAGCAAGGCCCGGATCAACGCCTACAACGATCTGCTGGCCCAGTCACAGGACGTCCGGGTCGACACGACCAACATCCGCATCCCGTTCACCCGGCGGCTGGGCAACAAGGTGGTGCAGTTCGAGGGCGTCAAGAAGAGCTACGGCGACAAGCTGCTCTTCGAAGACCTCAACTTCACCCTGCCCCCCGGCGGCATCGTGGGCATCATCGGCCCCAACGGCGCGGGCAAGACCACGATGTTCCGCCTCCTGGTCGGCCAGGAGACGCCCGATGAAGGCAAGATCACGATCGGCGAGACGGTCGACCTGGCCTACGTCGACCAGAGCCGAGACGCGCTCGACCCCAAGAACAGCGTCTACGAGGAAATCTCCGAGGGCGCCGAGACCATCGACATGGCCGGCGTCGAGCTCAACGCCCGGGCCTACGTCGGACGCTTCAACTTCACAGGAAGCGACCAGCAAAAGGAAGTCGGCGTGCTCTCGGGGGGTGAACGCAACCGGGTCCACCTGGCCAAACTGATCAAGCGCGGGGGCAACCTGCTGCTGCTCGACGAGCCCACCAACGACCTCGACGTCGAGACGCTTCGGCACCTCGAGGACGCCCTGCTCGACTTCCCCGGATGCGCCGTCGTCATCAGCCACGACCGCTGGTTCCTCGACCGCGTCGCGACGCACATCCTGGCCTTCGAGGGCGACTCCACCGTGACGTGGTTCGAGGGCAACTTCGCCGACTACGAAGCCGACCGCAAGAAACGCCTGGGCGACGACGCGATGGTTCCCAAGCGCATCAAGTACCGCAAGCTCACCCGGTAGGGGGGTTTGGGGGGGGACTTCACAGTCCCCCTCTCTTCGGCAGCAAAGCTGCCTTCGATTCACCCCCTCGTGGGCGCCCTGTCGGGCTTGCTCGCTCGCTCTTCGCTCGCTCCTCGCTTGGCGGGGGGCCTCGCCGTCCCCCTCGTGGGCGCCCTGTCGGGCTTGCTCGCTCGCTCTTCGCCTCGAGCCGGGCGTCGCCGTCCACTCGTCGGTGGGCTAAGGTAGGGGCCCCTCGATGCTCAAGAAGGTCCTTCTCGCCCTCGGGGCGCTGCTGCTCGTCGCCGCGATCGCGATGTTCGTGCTGTATCGACGTGCAACCGCGCTCCCGGACTGGGCGGAGGCGGAGGTGGCCGAGCAGGAGGCGCTCGATCCCGAGGCTCCGATCGCCTGGGAAGCGGAGTCCGACAGCGAGCCGTCGCTGCCGCTCGAGGTGGCCGAGGCCCTGCCCCCCGAGCCACAGCCCGGCCCCAACACCGGCCAGCCAGCCGCAGCGCCGGCGCCCCAGCGCGCCTCCAAGCCCAAGCGCTACGTCCTGCGGGGCTTTCATCGGCGGGGCAAGGGTGCAGGCAAGGATGCCGTTCGTGCCTCGAAGGCGGTGCTCGAGAACGGTCGGCTCGAGGCTGGCGTCGTGCTCGACCTCTCGCGCATCGAGGACGCGAAGATGTCCGACTCCGACCGTGGCCTGTACGAGGGCGCACTGCGGGCCTTTCCGCCGCTGCGCCAGAAGAACGTCTACGTCGGGGTCGAGACGCGGCCCGTCCGCAACAACGGCCGGCTCGAGCTGGGCGCCAACCCCAAGCTGCGGGTCGGAAAGATCCGCTACGATCTCGGCGCGGCCGCGGGAAAGCTGGGCATGAGCGAAGCAGGTCTGCGCAACCAGCTCAACGAGAACCTGCGCAGCCTGGGCTTCAAGGATCCGAGCTAGGGATCCGAGGTCGAGAGCCGAGTACCGGCGAGGCCTCCAGCTCTTCGCTCTCAGGGCGCAGTTGTTGCCGTCACCACCGACTTCCATCGCTGGCAGTCGTGGCTACTGTGTCGCGATGAAGCCGCAAGACATCGTGGAGCAGCTGCGCCAAATGGCCGACGAAGTTCGTGTAAAGATGCACCTGGCCGGGATGGATGCCAAGGAGGCCTGGACGAAGCTCGAGCCCAAGCTGCAGGCGTTCGAGCGCAAGGTGGAATCCGCCACCGACGCCATCGGCGCGGAACTTCTCGCGAGCGGAGAGCAGCTCAAGGCCGACCTCCAACGCCTGACGAAACGGGCAGGAGCGCCGAAACAAGAGAAACCAGGCGCCTGATCGGCCCGAAGACTCTCGCGGGCCGGCAACCTTTGCCGGCCGCTCCTCCTGGAAACGGACGACCGTAGCGACGCCGTGCAGAAGTTCGACGTCCGCCCTCGATTCGAGCTGCGGCTCGACGTGCCGCCCGAAATCCTCGAGGCGGCGCTCGAGGATGCGGTGGCACCGCAGCGCGTCCGGAGCGCGTCCGACCTGCGGAACGTGAAGGTTGGTGTGCCCAAGCCGAGCACCTCGAGATCGATGCGGTGGTCCGCGACGCGCCCAGCCCTCGCGGTGCCCAGCGGCAGCCCGCTGCGCGAGTCGATCAATGTTGCGCTTCCCGACCGGCTGCGCGAGCAAGAGTAACGGTCGTGTACTCGCAGCTGCGACAGCGAACCACAGCGGTGCGAACGCGGCGGGGCGTGGTACCGCAATGGAAGCGCGAGCGCGGACCCTCGAGGGTATTGTGAACGCATGATCTACCGCTCTCGCTCGCGTACTCGTGGATTGCTGTGGGTGTTGGGGCTCGCGCTCGTGCCGGCCTGTGCCAACCCCTGTGAAGATGACGGGCTGATCCAGTCCGAAGACGGCGCGTGCCCTGCCGATGCGAGCGCGGGGAACTCGGAGACGGAGACGGCGACGGCGACGGCGACGGAGACGGAGACGGCGACCAACAGCGCATCCGACTCGGTCAGTATGACGGCCTCCGACTCCGCGAACTCCGACAGCGCGTCCAACTCCGCTACGGACACCGAGACCGAATCCGCGTCCGCATCCGACTCCGAAACGGAGTCCGCGTCCGCCACGGCGTCGGACACCGACTCGGCAACGGCGTCCGACACCGACGGCGAGACGACCCAGTACTGCGAAGACGCCGACGAGGATGGCTTCGGCGATGCGGACGCCTGCGTCGACGTGCCCGATGGCGAGGATCCGCCCGATGGCAGCGTCCCCAACGGCGACGATTGCGACGATCAGAGCGCGCAGACCTTCCCCGGAGCCGCCGAGCACGACTCGGACACGATCTGCATGCAGGACGAAGACGAGGACGGCTGGGGCGACGACGATCCGGCCGACGGCGTCACCCCAGGATCGGACTGCAGCGACGACGGCGTCGATCCCTGTGTCGTCCTCATCACCCAAGATGGCACCGACATCAACCCGTACGACCAGGGCCTCATCGCGGCGCTGGAGCTCGAGGGCTACGTGATCTTCAACTTCGCCGACACCGAGGTCGTCCTCGAGGATGGCAACGGCGTCGATGTGGTGGTCATCTCGGAGACGGCCCAGTCCACCGACATCGCCGGCACCATGGCGGACACGCTCGCGCCGCTGATCTGTCTGGAGGGTCTGGTCTGGGATGACATGGGCATGGCCGCGGAAGCGACCTCGACCACCACCACCAACCTCACCATCCTCGCCGAGGGCGACCCACTCGCCGCGGGGCTCGTCGGCGACCTCAGCGCGATCACCGGCTTCGGCTCGGGCTTGTTCTACGCGCCGGCGCCCGCGGGCGCGACCATCGTGGCCTCGGTCGCCGGCGACGACGAAGACATCGTCGAGTTCGCGTACCAAGCCGGCGACGCCATGCTCGACGGCTTCGTCGCGCCGGGCCGGCGCATCGGGCTGGGCTTCGACGCCGACCAGGGCGCCAACCCCATCGTGACGATCCAGCCCGCTGGCATCGCGTTGTTCCGCGCCGCGCTGACCTGGGTCACCGGCGGGTGAGACCTGCTACAGCAGCTGGGTCACCGCGGCCCACAGCGGCAGCATCACGAGCGCCAGCAGCGATGAGGCGACCACGGCCGCCGCGACGCGGTCCGGCTCCACCTCCGCGTCGTGGGCCATCGAAAAGGTCGTGATCGCCAGCGGCATCGCGGCGAGCAGAACGTGTAGCCGCGCCAGTTCGGCCGGCAGCCATCCCGCCCAGTGAGCGCCCCAGGCGAGCGCGAGCATGATCGCCGGCGCGAGCACCATGCGGGCTGCGACGAGGCCGAGCACCGCTCGACCCAGCCCGAGCACGCGACGGCGCTCGACGAAGACGTGCAGCCCGAGCAGGAACAGCGCGATGGGAGCGGCACTGGACGACAAGGGGGCGAGCACATCGCCGGCGAGCGCTCGAGCGCTCGAGGGTCCCGCGCGCACGGTGAGGCCGACGATGGGCGCCCAAAACAGCGGCATCGACGCGACCGAACCGACGACCGCTCGGACGGGTCGCGGCGTCCCGCCATGCCGCGCGAGCAGGACCGGACCCACGGTGACCGCCCCGATGACGTGCACCGCGACCGCCAGCGCCGCCGGCCCGGCCATCGACGCCCCCATGACCGCGAGCGCGTAGGGCAGCCCGAGATAGGCCACGTTGCCGAACGTGACGCCCAGCCCGACCGCAGGTCGGGCGGCACCTCGCGAGACGATGAGCGCCACCAGCAGCGTTGCCGGCCACAGCAGCCAGAACGCCGGCTGATCGGGGATCGATGTCGACGGCAGGAGCAGGCCGCGCGCGACGAGGGCCGGAAAGCCGACATGGAGCGCGTAGCGGTTGAGGACGGCCACCGCGGCCCGCGGCTCGCGAAACAACCCGAGCGCTCCGCAGGCCGCGCCAACGAGCGCTGGAACGGCGAGTTCGAGCAAGCGCAGCGCGTTGTCGAGCGCCTGGTCCATGACTCAGCGCCGACGCGAGCGGGGCTCGAGCATGCCCTCGCCCAGCATCTCGTCGGTTCGCCGCCGCATGATCTCGACCTCGGGCTTCGCGAACACGCGCTCGGGCCACGGCAGCGCGCGCGGCCGCTTGTTCATGATGCTGACCCGATAGGTCGAGTGCGGCAGACCAAAGAAGTGGCCGAGCTCGTGCGCCATGACGGTGGACGATCCGATCGATGACAGGATGATCCAGCGCTTGGCGGTATCGGGACGGTAGCGCCAGTGCACGCCTCGAATGACCTCGCCATCGATGTCGACGTCGGCGAGTCGTTCGACGACGAACACGTGCACGACCCCGCGCGTGAAGATGGCTTTGCCGAGCTGGTCACGATCCCCGCGCGTCTGCACGTCGCCGACCGCGGCGGGTTGGGCGTCGACCGAGGCGACCTCGAAGCCCACCGAGATCGCGGCGAACAGCGCGTTGGCGTGTGCCACCTGATCGTGCAGCCACAGCGGCGTCTGCACCGGCTCCCCCTGCGGTGTCCCGTCCGAGGTGACCACGTGCACCGCCAGGCCGACGCAGCGACGCGCGGCCTCGGGACAGCGACCGGTCCCGGTCTGATAGGCGCGGAAGCCCAGCTGGTCGCGCGCCAGCACGACCGCCGCGACGTGTGCGGCCCACTCGGTACCCGCCAGGCCCAGCGTGGACGCGACCACGAGCGCGGCCGCGGGCAGCACTACACCACCGCCGATCGAGCGATCTGCAGGATCTCGAAGATCGCCCGGGTCGCGGGGCTCTTGTTGAGCGTGTAGAAGTGCAAGCCGGCAACGCCGCGAGGCCGCCTGGAGTACGGGTCGGGCGCAGGAGGGTTGAGCAGCTGCTCGCACTGCCGCGCGGAGTACGAGACGCCGGTCCAAAAGACCTCGTGGGGATCGTCCTGGGCCCGCCGCAGCGCCTCGTGCAGCGGCGGCGGAATGCTGGCCCCGCACATCTGGGTGAAGCGCTCGACCTGCGAGACGTTGGTCACCGGCATGATGCCCGCGAGCACCGGTACGGTGATCCCTTGGGCCCGGGCCCTGGCCTGCCACGCGTAGAAGGCGAGGTTGTCGAAGAACAGCTGCGAGACCAGGAAGTCGGCGCCCGCCTCGACCTTGGTGCGGAGGTGGCGAAGGTCCTCCTCGGCCGAGGACGCCTCCGGGTGGACCTCGGGATAACACGCTGCCCCGACGCAGAAGTCGCCGTGCTGCTTGACGAAGGCGACCAGCTCGCTCGCATAGGCGAAGCCGCCGTCGGTGACGACGAAACCGGACTCCCCCCGGGGCGGATCCCCGCGCAGGGCGAGCACGTTGCGTACGTCGGCCTCGCCCAGGCTGTCGAGCACGGCGGTCAGCTCGTCGCGGTCGGCCCCCACGCAGGTCAGATGCGCGAGCGGCTCGATGCCGAAGTCGTGCCGGATCCGTCGGACCAGCTGAACGGTGCGGGCCCGCGTGCTCCCGCCGGCCCCGTAGGTCACCGAGACGAAGTCGGGCTCCAGCGGCGCCAGTCGCTCCAAGGAGCGCAGCAGCGCGTCCTCCCCCTTCTCGGTCTTCGGGGGGAAGAACTCGAAGCTGAAGACCGGCCGCTTGTGGCGCAGGCGTTCTGCGATCAACACGAGACGGACGATATCAGGACCTTGGGGGGCCGGTCCCCCCTCGCGCTATCCTGTGGCCATGAGACGCGCGCTCTTCCTCTGCCTGCTCGTCACGGCCGCTTGCCACAGCGCGGTCGACCCGGCGGCCGAATCGGACACCGCCAGTTCGAGCGCCTCGGACACCAGCACCGCGGGGACCGTCTCGACCGGTGCCGACGAATCCTCGGGCGGCCCGGTCGCCTGTACCGACAGCCCCGACGCGATGGCCGACTGCGTGGAGCAGTCGCGCTACCTCGAGACCCTCGAGTTCGTGGCCCAGACCCGCAACCCGGCCGAGCCCCACTGGCAGGTCGTCCAAGACCACCTCGCCGAGCAGCTGGCGGCGATGGGCTACGACGTCGAGTTGGACGTGTACGGCACCGGCATCAACGTCATCGGGCGCTTGGCCGGCACCCTGGGCGAGAGCGACGTGATCCTCTCGGCGCACTACGACTCGGTCCCGAACTGTACCGGCGCGGACGACAACGCCAGCGGGGTCGCGGGCATTCTCGAGGCGGCACGCGTGCTCGCGATGGGCGAGTACCAACACGACCTCGTCATCGCCTTCTGGGACCAAGAAGAGCTCGGTCTGATCGGGTCGCGCGCGTACGTGGGCGCAGCGGTCGATCGCGGTGACGTCGTGCTCGCGAACTACAACTTCGAGATGATCGGCTACACCGACGACACCCCCGGCTCTCAGTCGATCCCCGCCGGCTTCGACGTGGTCTTTCCCGAAGGCTCGGCCCAGGTCGCGGCCAACGAGTACCGCGGCGACTTCATCACCCTGGTGGCCGACGACCTGATCGCCGATGCCGCGGCCAACATGCAGGCGCAGGCCCTGCGCTTCGAGCTCCCCGTGGTGCACCTCGAGCTCGGCCCCGAGCTCAAGTCCAGCCCCCTCCTCTCGGATCTGCGGAGGTCCGACCACGCCCCGTTTTGGGACGCGAACCTGCCGGCGATGATGATCACCGACACGTCCGAGTTCCGCTTCCCCAACTACCACTGCAACCCCGAGCCGGACCGGGTCGAGGACCTCGATCACGACTTCGCGTACAAGGTCATCGCGACGACGGTGGGCGCCGCAGCGACGAGCCTGGGGTTCCTCGGCGCCGCCGGCTGAACGCGAACATCGGCAGCAGGGCGAGCAGCCCGCCTGCGCCCGAGCCACCCACCGAGCAGCCGCCGCCATCGTCGTCCCCGCTGGGGTCGGCGCTGCCATCGGTGCCCGTCGCGACAGGGGTGTCCCCACCTGTGCTCGCCGGAGCGGGCCCGTCGCTCGTCTCGCCGTTGGAGTCGGAGGCTCCCGCCGTCGTCGACTCGCCCGTGGGATCACCGGTGGTGTCTGGACCGGTGGGATCCCCGGTCGTCGGCTCGCCCGTCGTCTGCGCGCCACCGCTGGTGTCCCCGCCTTCGGACGGGGCGATCGAGATCGTCGCGCAGTGGTAGTAGAAGCACGGCGCGCCGTGCATGGACATGAACTCGAGGATCTGCAGCGTGCAGTTCTCGCAGGAGACGTCCTCGGGCAGCGTCACCTCGAAGGACTGGGGTCCGTCGAAGGCCGAGTCATGGAGCAACATGCCGTCGGCGAGCACTGGATACACCGGCGGGTTCATGATCTCCGTCATCGCGCAGTCGTCCTGGTCCGTCGGAGTCACGACCGGGCTGGGCGGCAGCTCGCTCACGTCGCCGGTTGCCAGGGCGACCCGGTAATGCCCAGGGTGGTAGATCGTCTCGTCGATCGTGATGGTGATCGTGTCGCCGGCCGTGTACGCGGTGACGTCACCGGTCAGCGCGGCATCGGCCCCGCCTCCGCATGCGTAGGCCTTCTGTGGATCGCCCAAGTTGTTCTGCTCGGTCATCACCGCGGGCGCCTCCAGCCGGAAGTGCGCCTGCGCGTCGCTCGTCGTCAGCGCTGCCGCACCGATCGCCAGCCCGCTCAGCATCCCCAGGGTCGTACGGCTTCGCATCGTCTCCCAGCGTATCAGGGGTGAGATGTGGGCAGGAACCGACGAGCGCGAGCGATCCACAGGGGGAGAGAGGACGCGCTCCGCGTGCCCGACCGTCCATCCGCCGGCGCTCGGGCCACCAAAATGACGCTCGAGCGTTGGGCCTTTGACCGTCACCGTGCCGTCGATCGGCACGAACCGACGCAACTCATCGGAATTACTAGGCGGCCAAGTTCGGATCCAAAATCGCAGTAAGGGTCAGCACTGAAATGACCGTCATGAACACGCCCGACGCCACCGCCATCCGCCTGATCGCTCTCAACGACGTCGAGGTCTACCTCTTCGGCGAGCGTTCGGTTCAGGCCGCCAACATGGCGGCCTACGTGGAGCACCGGGCTGGGGTTCCGGTGGCCTTCGCCGCCGCCAACGAGCGCCCGTTCCTGCCCGAGCCACCCAAGGCCCGGCGCCACGCCGACCCGGCCGAGTGCATGCAGCGCGCCGCCTGAGGATGATCACCGCGCGCGCGTCACGTCGGCCGCACGCACCACCCGCTCGCCGTCGCCGGTTCGTACGCGGAGCGCCCCACCCTCGTCGACGCCCAGCGCGAGCCCCTCGAACACCTCGGTTCCCGACGTCACGCGCACCCGGGTCCCCAGCTGCACGTTGGCCCGCTCGTACGGCGCCCGCATCGGCTCGAAGCCGACCATCAAGAAGGCGTCCAGCCGCGACTCCACCGCCGCGAGCAGCCCTGCCAGCAGCGCGACCCGGCCCGGCCGGACATCCACCTCGTCGAGCGCGGTCGCCACGTCGACCAGCGCGGGATCGATGCCGTCGCGCCGGACGTTGAGCCCGAACCCGACGACCAGCTCCACGGCGGCGCCCCATCGAGATTCGCACAGAACGCCCGCCAGCTTTCGATCGCCGATGAGCACGTCGTTGGGCCACTTCAGACCCAGCCGGGGTCGCCCGTCCCCCAGTCTTGCCGCCAGCCCTTCATAGAGCCCGAGCCCCGCCGCGAGCCCCACCGCAGACAGGTCCCGGCGGGCCGAAGCGACCCGCAGCCCGATGCTGACGTACAGGTTGTGGCCCGGCGGTGAGCTCCAGACCCGGCCGTTACGGCCCCGCCCCGCGGTCTGCGTCTCGGCGCTCACGACGAGCCCATGGGGCCCGCCCTCGCGCAGCCAGGCCGCGGCCCGGTCGTTGGTCGACGACACGCTGGCGTGGTGCTCGTGGGCGTGCCCGACGACCCGCGTCTGCAGCGATGCACCGAGTCCTCGCAGATCGTCGCGCATGCTAGGCAAAGTCGAACAGAAGCGAGAGGTCGGCCGCGGGCGCGCTGTGGGTGAAGGCGCCGACGCTGATCACGTCGACGCCGATCTCGGCCAGCGCCGCGACGCGCTCGAGGGTGATGTTGCCGCTGGCCTCGAGGATCACCCTCCCCCCGAACCGGGCCACGGCCTGCCGACACTGCGCGTCGTCCATGTTGTCGAGCAAGATGATCTCGGCCCCAGCGTCCACGGCGTCCTGCGCTTCGTCCAGGGTCGTGGTCTCGCACTCGATGCGCAGGCCGTGCGGCGCCCGAGCCTTCGCGGCCCCGATCGCGGCCTTGATGCCGCCAGCGGCGCGTACGTGGTTTTCCTTGATGAGCACGCCCGAGCTCAGATCGTTGCGGTGGTTGTGACCGCCACCGCACCGCACCGCGTAGCGCTGCAGCGCCCGCAGCCCCGGCGTGGTCTTGCGGGTGTCGACCACCCGGCACTTGCCCGCCGCCGCGTCGGCATAGCGCCGCACGACCGACGCGGTCCCGCTGAGGCGCTGCATGAAGTTGAGCGCGGTGCGTTCGGCGACCAGAATCGGGCGCGCGGGCCCCTGAATGCTCGCCACGACCGTACCGGCGGGCACCGTGGTGCCGTCGTCCACCCGCGCCATGTACTCGATGGCCGGGTCCATCATCGCGAACGTTCGCGCCGCCACGGCCTGACCGCACAGGGTCAGCGGAGCCTTGGCGACGATGCTGGCGGACGCCATGGCATCGGCGGGCACCGTCGCCACCGTCGTGACGTCGGAGGCGGGCAGGTCTTCGTCGAAGGCGCGCTGAATCACGCGGTCCAAGTCACCGAACTCGAGGTCTTGCATCGTCGTCTTTCGGGGGTCGTCCTTCGGCGGTCCACGTGGCCAGCGGCCAGCCGCGCGCGAGCGCTTCTCGCTTCAACCGAGGGTCGGGGTTGATCACGTGGGGATGGCCGACGCGCGCGAGCATGGGCAGGTCGGAGATGCTGTCGCTGTAGAAGTAGCTGCGGTCCAGGTCCAGGGCGTGCTCGGCCGCGAATCGCTCCGCGTGGTCCACCTTGCCCGCCCCGTAGCACGCCGGCTCGAAGTGCTTGCCGGTCAGCTTGCCCTCGACGACCTCGAGGTTCGTACACAGGACGTGCGGCACCTCCAGCAGCTCGGCGACCGGCTTGCTCAAGAAGGGCGTGGCGGAGGTGAGCAGCACCAGCGTGTGTCCTCGATCCCGATGGAACGCGATGGTCTCCCGCGCCTGACTGCAGATGGACCATCGCACGTCGCTCTCGAACCACGCGGCGACCTCCTCGTAGACGGGCGCGACCGCATCGCCTCGATGACGCGCCAGCACCTTGCGCGCCATCGCGTCGTAGTCGAGCAGCCCGAACCGATACTGGGCCAGCCAGAGCAGGGCCTGGCCCAGCTGCCACGGGCTGATCTTCCGCGTCTTCCACTGATGGCCGACCCACTTGGTGCCCGAGTTGATCTCCAGGACGGTGTGGTCGATGTCGAAGAACGCGCCGATGCTCATGGGCCCTACCGGGGGAATGTACTGGCCAGCAGGATCGCCATCAACAGGTTGGAGGCCGCGTGGAACAGCGCCGGTGCCCACAGCGTGCCGCTGCGTCGCCACAGCCACGAGAACACCAGCGAGGGAAAGAAGGTGGCCAGTCGAGACACCTCGGCCATGCCCACCAGGTGCCCGACGGCGAACAGAGCGCTGGCCACCACCGCGCCCAGCCCCAGCTTGGCACCGAGGATGCGTAGCTTGGGCGGCCACAGCTCCTCGAGCGCGCTCATCAGGTAGCCGCGATGGAACAGCTCCTCGGGCAGCGCGATCGCAAAGACCTCCACCGCCACCGCGAGCAGGACGCCCAATCCACCGTACTTCAGCCAGTCGCCGGGCAACCGAATCGCGTCCGGCCAAAACCCCCCGCCGTGGGCCCGGCACAGGCGGGTCAGGTACGTCTGCAGGCCGCCCTCGGCCGGGGTGAGTGACTCCAGCCCGATCACCGGCGAGAGCAGGGACAGGTCACCGCTGCACACCTGCTGGTAGAACCAGAAGAAGGCGAGCACGAACGGTGGAAACACCACCAGCGCCATCAGCCCCGCAACCCTTGCGCCGCGCCACTCCCAGGGCGGCACCACCGGGCCCGGACCCACCTGATATCGCGCCTGCCGCTCCTCGTCCCGCCGAAGCATCCACTGCGGCAGGAAGTAGAACGCGCCGACGAGCACGAGGTAGCGCAGATCGGGATGAAGGCCGACGAGGCCGAGGACCGCGTAGAGCCCGTACAGGCCCCCCGTCGCGGCGAGTGCCTGCGTCGCGATGCGCCTGCCGCTTCGCGGCGCGGGTGGAGGGGTCTGGGCCACGCTGGCGCGAGTCTACGCGAAGCGCGGGCCCCGCGTCCCGAGCATCACCGTCTGCGAGCTGGCGGCCCGGTTTGCCAAGCGAACGACCGGGCGGTACGCACCTCTCGGACCCCCGATGGAACTCGATCTCGTCCTGCTCTCGCGCGCCCAGTTCGCGCTTACGATCATGTTCCACTACCTGTTCCCCCCGCTGTCCATCGGCTTGGGCCTGTGCATGGTGATCATGGAGGGCCTGTGGATGAAGACCGGTGAGCGCCGCTACGAGGCGATGGCTCGGTTTTGGACCCGCATCTTCGCGGTCAACTTCGCGGTCGGGGTCGCCAGCGGCATCGTGATGGAGTTTCAGTTCGGCACGAACTGGTCCACCTACTCCCGCTTCGTCGGCGACGTGTTCGGGTCGGCCTTGGCCGCGGAGGGCATCTTCGCCTTCTTCTTGGAGTCCGGCTTCCTGGCGGTGCTCGTGTTCGGCTGGGACCGGGTGGGCCCGCGCATGCACTTCTTCTCCACCACCATGGTGTTCGCGGGCTCGGTCTTCAGCTCGGTGTGGATCGTCATCGCCAGCTCGTGGATGCACACACCCGCCGGTCACGTCCTCGTCGAGCACGACGGCGCGATCCGAGCCGAAGTGATCGACTTTTGGGCGATGGTGTTCAACCCCAGCTCGATGCACCGCCTGGGGCACGTGCTGCTGGGCGCGTTCATCCTCGGCGGCTTCTTCGTGATGAGCATCTCCGCCTGGTACGTGCTGCACCGGCGCCACGACGACTTCGCCAAGCGATCGTTCGTGATCGGGCTGATCGTCGCCAGCCTCGCGTCGTGGGGAGAGCTCGTCTCGGGGCACGCGCAGGCCCAGATGGTCGCCGAGCACCAGCCCGCCAAGATCGCCGCGTTCGAGGGACACTTCGTGACGACCGACGAACCCACCGGGCTGTATCTGTTCGGCTGGCCCGACGAAGACGCCCAGGTGGTCCGCTACGGACTCGAGGTGCCCGGACTGCTCACCTTCTTGGTGCACGGGGACCTGCAGACGCCAGTCCCGGGGCTCGATCGGATCCCCCCCGAAGACCGGCCGCCGATCGTCATCCCCTTCGTCACCTATCACGTGATGATCGGGCTGGGGACCGCGTTCATCGGGCTCACATCCGTGGCGTTGTTCCTGCTGTGGCGAGGCACGCTGTTCGAGCGGCGATGGCTGCTGTGGATCTTCGTGCTCGCCGTGATCGGGCCCTACCTCGCCAACCAGGCCGGCTGGATCGCGACCGAGGTCGGCCGCCAGCCCTGGGTGGTCTACGGGCTGCTGCGCACCGAGGACGCGGTCTCCAAAGTCGTCGGCGCCGACCAGGTCGTCGGCTCGCTCGTGCTGTTCTCGGCCGCCTACGCGGCGCTCTTCGTGCTGTGGGTCTTCGTGCTCAACGAGAAGATCCGCCACGGCCCCAGCGAGCCCGAGGCCGATCCCCACGACGAGGTCGGGCTGCTCGCGGCGGCCATCGGGGCCCGTCGCGACCGCGCCTCGCTGACCGGAACCGGCGCGGAGGAGGGCTGAGATGGACCTCAACATCGTATGGTTCGTGCTGCTGGGCGTGCTGCTGATCGGCTACGCGGTCCTCGACGGCTTCGATCTCGGGGTGGGCATCGTGCACCTCTTCGTCCGCGGGGATCACGACCGCCGACTGGTCCTCAACAGCATCGGGCCGCTGTGGGATGGCAACGAGGTCTGGTTGGTGACCTTCGGCGGGGCGCTGTTCGCCGCCTTCCCCGAGGCCTACGCCACGATCCTCTCGGGCTTCTACTTCCCGGTGATGATCGTACTGCTCGGCCTCATCGGTCGCGCGGTCTCGCTGGAGTTCCGTAGCAAGGTGAAGAAGGCGTTCTGGCGCAGCTACTGGGACGTCTCGTTCTTCCTGTCCAGCTTCACGGTCACCTTCGTCTTCGGCGTCGCGCTGGGCAACATCGTCGCGGGGGTCCCGCTGAGGGCGGACGGCGAGTACGCGGGCACCTTGCTGGACCTGCTCAACCCGTTCGCGCTCTGCGTCGGCGCTCTCGCGGTGGCGGGTGCGGCGATGCACGGCGCCCTGTACCTGTACCTCAAGACCGAGGGCGATCTGCAGGCCCGCGTCCGGACGTGGCTGCCGCGCACCTTCGCCGTCTTCGCCGTCCTGTACGTCGGCGTGACCGGGTTCGCGCTGTACACCCAGCCGCACCTCACCGACAACTTCGCCCGATTCCCCGTGGCCTGGGTGATCGTGGGCCTCAACGTGCTCGCGGTCGCCAACATCCCCCGCGCCATCCATCGCGACCGTCCGGCCTACGCCTTCTCGAGCAGCTGCTGCGTCATCGCGGCGCTCACCTTCATGGCGATGATGGCCATCTTCCCCAACCTCGTCCTGTCGACCGCGGGCACCCCCGACCTGTCGATCTACAGCGCCGCCTCCAGCCAAGACACGCTGGGCCGCATGGGGATCATCGCGCTGATCGGGATGCCGCTGGTCGCCACGTACACCGGCATCGTCTACTGGGTCTTTCGCGGCAAGGTGACGTTGGGCGAGAACGCGTACTAGGCCTTCAGGCTTTGAAGAGGCCGTTCGAAAAGGCCCCTCGCTGCGGCCGACGAGTCGCCCTTCGCTTCACCCCAAACGGGCGCCTGTCGGCCCCTGCTAGCCCTGTTGGGCCTCGAGCACGCGCGCCGGCACATAGCTGAGGACCACGGCCGAGCCATCGTGCGGATCCACCGAGAGATGCGCGAGGTCCCCGGTCGAGACCGCGAACGCCATCCGCTCGTCGCCGCGGACCAGCTGGGCCAGCATGCCGGTCACGCAGGGGTTGTGGCCGACGGCCAGCACGCGCACGTCGGTCGCGGAGGCCTGCGCCGCTCGCTCGAGCAGCGAGGCGATGGCGCCGCCGGGCGGGGCACCGGGCACCAGCCGCGCCTCGGTGTCCGTCGAGACGTCGACCGCCGCTGCGTCCAGCACCCCTCGCAGGGTCTGGCAGGCGCGCACGAAGGGACTGCTCAACGCGAGGGTTGGCGTCCACCGGAGCGTCTGGATGAGCCGGCCTGCGCGCTGCGCCATCGCGTGGCCACGCGCCGTCAAGACCCGCTGCGCATCACCGCCCTCGGCAAAGTCTTCCGCCTCACCGTGACGCATCAACATCAGCTCGAATCGCCCAGCCACGACCTGCAGCGTAGCAGCCTCCCGGGCGGGCAGCGGGCTATGCGAGACTGTGCGCCGCACGCGTGTCCCTCCTCTGGCAGCAACTCCTGGCCACCTCCGCCCTGGAGTGGTTCGGCACGGTCACCGGGCTGCTCGCCGTCGCGCTCAGCGTGCGCCAGCACCTCGCCGCGTGGCCGCTGTTCATCGCCTGCTACGCCGCCTACGCGTGGCTGAGCGCGAGCGCGGGGTTGTTCGCCGCCGCCTCGATGAACGCGGTGTTCGTGGTGCTCTCGATCGAGGGGTGGCGGACGTGGCGACGCAGCGAGACCGATGGGGATGACGCGGGCGTCCGCGCGACTTCCCCCAGCGTGTGGGTCGCCGCCGCGCTCACGTGGGTCGGGGCCAGCGTTGCGATCACGGTCCTGCTGAGGATCTGGGGCCAGAGCACCACGCCGTGGCTCGATGCAGGGTCCACCGCCGCGGGGTTCATCGCGCAGGGTCTCCTGTCTCGAAAGTCCATCGCGACGTGGACCTTCTGGCTCGCCTCCGACGTCGGCTTCATGGTGCTGTACGGCCGCGAGGGCTACTGGCTCACGGTCGGCCTGTTCGGCGTCTTCGTCGCGCTCGCTGTGCACGGTCACCGCAGCTGGCAGCACACGCTGAGCGAGGCCGCGGCATGAAGCGCGTGGTCTTGATCGGAGCCGAGTCCACGGGCAAGAGCACCCTGGCCGCCGCGCTGTCCGACGCGCTCCAAATCCCGTGCACCACCGAGTACGTTCGCGACTACGTCGCGCGACTGGAGCGCCCCTTGGCCGCGCACGACCTCGACCCGATCGCGCGGGGTCAGCTGGCCGAAGAAGATCGCTTTCCTCGCGCCCCGGTGGTCCTGCACGACACCAACCTGCTCTCGACGCTCCTGTACGCCCGGCACTATTTCCAGGCCTCGCAGCCGTGGCTGGAGCAGGCGCTGGCCGCCCGCGAGTACGCCCTTTATCTGTTCTGCCAGCCCGACATTCCGTGGGTCGCCGACCCCGGGCAGCGCGAGGGACCACAGGTGCGCGCGCAGCTGCATGCCGTGTTCGAGGCGGAGCTCGCCCGCCGCAACCTCCCCACGGTCCCCATCGCCGGCCCGCACGAGGTCCGGCTGCGGGCCGCGCGGGACGCCATCGATGCCGTGGTCCCATGAAGCCGTCCCCCAACGCCCCGTGCCCCTGCGGAAGCGACCGCAAGCTCAAGAAGTGCTGCGCCCTGTTCCACCGCGGCCGCCCGGCGCCGCCGCACCTGCTCATGCGGGCCCGCTACACCGCCTATGCGACCGGGGCGGTCGACTTCATCGTGCGCACCACCCACCCCGGCGGCCCACAGTGGCGAGACGACGTCGCGGCCTGGAAAGCCGAGCTCCGCGAGTACTGCCGCGCCACGACCTTCGTCGGTCTGCGTGTGCTCGAGCACGGCGTCGAGCAGGACGCCGACCGGGCGTACGTCCTGTTCCACGCCGAGCTCCTGCAGGACACGACGCCGGTCGGCTTCACCGAGCGCAGCCTGTTCGTCCGCGCAAATGGGCGCTGGCTCTACGACTCCGCGATCGATTCCTAACAGCCCGTGGTGAAACCCGGCGGCGCCGCCGGAGGCGCAGAGGTTCAGCGCTTCATCTCGCCCGCGAGCCTGGCCAGGCGTCCGCGCAGGCTCTCCAGCGTTTCGTTGAGCTGGTCGAGCTGGTCCAACACGTCGACGTCGGCGGCGAGCGCCTGCACGTCCTTGCGCCGCAGCCCTTCGGACTCCAGGACCGCGAGGGTCCGGGTCAGATACCCCTCGATGCGCGTCATCGCCAGGGCCGTCTCGCGGAGATCGTCGTCGACGAACAGCATCAAGTTGCCGATGTTGTTGACGCCGCGCAGCGCCGCGTTGGGCTCGTAGGGCTGGGTCGCCCGGTCCATCAAGCGATCTCGGGCCCTCGCGCGGCGGCCGCTATCGCGCCGACAGCTCGTCTCGGGGGTCGGCGCAGCGTGAGGAGTCGTCGCGAGAGAGGACATGAGATTGGCCTGACATGCCCGCACCCGTTCCTCCAAGTTTTCCGCAGCGCCGGCCTTGCATCCCCGGGTTTTGTAGTGAACCTTACGCACTCGGTCCGCATCCGGTGGCGGACCGTCCAAAACGCGGACGTGTCTGGGCAACACGTTCGCGTCGGCCGTCAGCAGCCCGAGGGCGAGCATGGCCAACATTCCCGACGAGAAGGTGCAGGAGGTCCGCGAAAAGGTCGACATCATCGACCTCGTCGGTCGGTACGTCGAGCTGCGCAAGGCCGGTCGCAACTTCAAGGGCTTGTGCCCCTTCCACCAGGAGAAGTCGCCGAGCTTCAACGTCAACCCGCAGCGCAAGGGCTTCAAGTGCTTCGGGTGTGGCGCCGGCGGCGACGCCATCGGCTTCGTCATGGAGATCGAGGGCAAGAGCTTTCCCGAGGCCGTGCGCAAGCTCGCCGAGCAGTACGGGGTCCAGCTGCCGGCCGACACGATGCGCGGTGTTCGGGGACCCAGCCCGCACGAGAAGGACGCCGCCTACGCGGTCGCTCGCGCCGCCTGCGAGCTCTACGAAGGGCTGCTGCGGGATGCCCAGGGGGGACGCACCGGACAGGCCTACCTGGAGCGCCGCGGCCTCACGCGGGACCTTGCCGACCGCTTCCGCCTCGGCTACGCGCCGGCTCCGGCCGAGGCCGGGTGGGACACGCTCTGCCAGCACCTGCAGCGCGCCGGCCTGTCCCTCGAGGTCGCGGAGACCTTGGGCCTGGTGGGCAAGAGTGAGCGCACCGGCAACCGCTACGACAAGTTTCGTGGGCGCCTCATGTTCCCGGTCATTCAGGCCGGCGGCGAGGTCATCGCGTTCTCCGGGCGCATCGTGCCGCCGCACGACGAAGACGATCGCGGCGGCAACCCGCCACCGAAGTACGTCAACAGCTCCGAGTCGCTGCTGTTCACCAAGGGCAAGCACCTCTTCGGGCTCGCGACGGCGCGCTCGGCGATCCGCGAGAAGAAGCGGGCGATCTTGGTGGAAGGCAACGTCGATGTGGCGAAGCTGCATCAGTGGGGCCATGAAGAGACGGTGGCACCGCTGGGGACCGCACTCACCGAGGAGCAGGCGCGTTTGCTCGGAAGATTCGCCGAGCAGGTCGTCATGTGCTTCGATGGGGACAAGGCCGGCAAGAAGGCCGCCTGGGCGGCGTTGCCCCACCTCATCGATGCCGATCTCGACGTGCGCATGGTCTTGTTGCCCGATGGAGAAGACCCCGACAGCATTGGAGAAGAGCGATTTGGCGCGCTGCTCCGCGGTAGCCGGCCCGCGCTCGAGGAAATGATGCTTCGCGTCGCTGCAAAAGCCGGGGACGCGGCGCACGCGCGGGGCAAGGCCATCGACCGCTTGCTGCCCCTGGTGGCACGTGTGCGCAGCGAGAGCGCCCGCCAGCTCTACGCCCACCGCGCCGCCGAGCTGTTCAAGATGCCCATCGATCGGGTCGAGTCGACCCTCAGTGGTCTACGACGGACCGGACCCCGGCCGCCGGGCCCGCAAGAAAACTCTCGTCGAAAACCCTCGACTTCAAACCCACATATGCCAGTATCCGCGGCCGTGCGCCCCCTGCCGCCCCTGCCAGCGGGCCAGTCTCGACTGGCCATGCTGCTGGTCGACGTTCCGCATTTGGCGAGCGTCGCCGAGCGCAGCGGCGCTTTGGAGTGCATCACCGACGCCCGCCTGGCGCCGGTCGTTCGGGCCGTGATCGAGGGCGCCAAGGATGGTCAAGACCCCGACCTCGCCAACCTGCTCGCCGACGTCGACCCGGGCGCGCACCAGCAGCTCTACGACACCGTCTTCGCCGGGGAGTATAGAAGCCTGGCCGAGCAGGGCGCGGACCCCCAGTCCGTCCTCGGCGACCTGATCCGCAAGTGCCACGTCGGGCAGCTCGAGGATCGCATCCGAGATATCCAACAGCAGATGAGCGCGTCCCTGCGCGAGGGCTTTCCCGACAAGGCCCGCGATCTCTCACGAGAACTCATCAGCCTCAAACGCCAGACCGAGAAGCTCCTCCTCGCGACCGGCCCCATCGAGCCTCCCGCCGGCTCGACTCTCAACTAACCCGCCCCCTGCATTCATTCGAAGGCCAAGCTCATGTCCAAGAAAGCGTCAGCGCGCAACGTCGACCAGGAAAAGCTCAAGAAGCAGCTGATCGCGTTCGGGAAGAAGAAGGGCCACATTACCGCCGATGAGCTGCGTCAGCTGCTCCCGCCCGAAATCGTCTCCCCAGACGAGATCGGGAACTGGGAGAAGCTGCTGGTCGACGAGGGCGTACACGTCCTGTCCAAAGCGGACATCAAGGCCGTCAACGTCGCCACCGGTCGCACCGCACGCCGGCCGGTCAAGCGGGCCGTCGACAAGAAGAAGAAGAAGGACGACGACGAGTCCACCCGGACCAACGACCCCGTCCGCATGTACTTGCGCAAGATGGGCTCGGTCTCCCTGCTCACCCGCGAGGGAGAGGTCGAGATCGCCAAGCGCATCGAGCAGGGCGAGAAGAACATGCTCGAGATCGCGCTGCGCAGCCCGGTCGCGGTCCCGTACGCGTTCGAGATGTTCGACCGCGTCCGTCGGGCCCAGGTGCGCGTCAAGGACGTCATCCAGATCACCGCGCCCTCGGACAACAACCCCAAGAAGAAGAAGGACGACACCACGCCGGCCAACCAGGAAGCCGCGCTGGAGAACCTTCAAAAGCAGATCGACAAGGTCCGCCGCCACCAAAAGGAAATCGAGAAGATCCGCGAGTCGCTGGCGAGCTCCAACCTCGAAGAGCTGGAGCGCAAGGCCGACAAGTTCGGCGCGCAGCTCGAAGACCACCACCGCGCCTGCGCGGAGGCCATTCGGGACATGAACCTGTCCAAGAGGCCCGTGGACGGCATCGTCGAGGAGCTCTCCCAGCTCGTCAATCGCGTCAACCGAGCCGAGCGCGACCTCACCGAGTGTGAACGCCGGGCCGGCATGGACCTCAAAGAGCTTCGCGGCCTGTTCAAGAACGTCCGCCTCTCCGAAGAGGAAGAGTTCAAGCTGTGCCGCCGCTTGGGCCTCCACCCCTCCGAGCTGCACGAGATCGAGGCCCGCATGCGCCTGGCGACCAAGCGCATCCGACAGGTCGAGCAAGAGACCCACATGGGCGCGCCCGATCTGCAGGAGCTTCACGACGAGCTGATGTCCGCCCGGCGCAAGGCCGAGAAGGCCAA
This sequence comes from uncultured bacterium, assembly GCA_963761755.1. Classification (GTDB taxonomy): domain Bacteria; phylum Myxococcota_A; class Polyangia; order Nannocystales; family Nannocystaceae; genus CAJXVA01. The sequence continues at coordinate 387,270 of CAVXIC010000006.1, read as the reverse complement.
GGCCGAGCTCGTCGAAGCCAACCTCCGCCTGGTCGTCTCGATCGCCAAGAAGTACACCAACCGCGGCCTGCAGTTCCTCGACCTCATCCAGGAAGGCAACATCGGCCTGATGAAGGCCGTCGACAAGTTCGAGTACAAGCGCGGCTACAAGTTCTCGACGTACGCCACCTGGTGGATTCGGCAGGCCATCACCCGCGCCATCGCGGACCAGGCCCGCACCATCCGCATCCCGGTGCACATGATCGAGACGATCAACAAGCTCATCCGCACCAGCCGCTACCTGGTGCAGGAGCTCGGCCGCGAGCCCACGCCCGAGGAGATCGCCGAGAAGATGGAGCTGCCGCTCGACAAGGTCCGCAAGGTCCTCAAGATCGCCAAGGAGCCCATCTCGCTCGAGACCCCGATCGGCGAAGAGGAAGACTCGCACCTGGGCGACTTCATCGAGGACAAGAACATGACCTCCCCCTCGGAGGCGGTCATCAACCTCAACCTCGCCGACCAAACCCGGCGGGTGCTCGCGACCCTCACCCCGCGGGAGGAGAAGGTCCTGCGGATGCGTTTCGGCATCGGTGAGGCCTCCGACCACACCCTCGAGGAGGTCGGCCAAGACTTCTCGGTCACCCGAGAGCGAATTCGGCAGATCGAAGCCAAGGCCCTCCGCAAGCTGCGTCATCCCAGCCGCAGCAAGCGGCTCAAGGCCTTCGTCGAGAGCTGAGCGCGGCGCGGGCGTCCGCAGCGTTGCCCACGGTTCGGGGCCCCGGGCCCGGCATCGGGGACCCACCGCTGGCTTGCACGGGCCTGAGCGAGGTACCGTCATCCTCATGGGTTGTGGTCATCGCGTCCTCGTAGGTGGTTTGGCCGTCGTGCTCGGAGCCTGCGGCGGCTTCATCGGCACGAACCTCGACACCGGCGAGGAAGACGACAGCTCGGGCGGGGCTTCGACCACGGGCGCGTCGGGAACCGACCCCACCCAACCCGCGACGAGTGCCAGCGGCTCGACCACCCCCATCGACACGACGAATCCAACGAACCCGACGGATCCCTCCGATCCGACGAACCCCACCGACCCGACCACCGAAACCACGGACGTCGCCACGGGATCGGACACCGGCACGGAGACCACCGTCGACACCGACACCGAGGGCGAGACGTCGACCACCACCGCAGGGGAGACGTCGAGCACGAGCACGAGCACCGGGGAGCAGGTGTGCGAGCAGCAGGACGAGGAGCCCAACGATCTCGTCGAGGATGGGGACTTCATCTCGCTGGGAACCGTCGAGTGCGGACCCGAGCCGCTGATTTTCGATGGCACGATCGCCGACGGCGACGATGTCGACTGGCTCTCCTTTCTGGGTGAGTGGACCTGCGGAAACAGCTCCAACCCGCGGATCGTGGTCGACGTGGTCGACGACGACGTCGAGGTCTGTGTCTCCCCGGCCTGCGCTCAGCAAGCGACCGCCTTCTACTTCTGCGTCGAAGGCGTCAACTGGACCAACAACGTAGGCGCCGGCCTCGGCTGCTGCAGCACGACCGCCGTCCGCATGGACGTCGACTGCAACAATGTTTCCGACGAGTCCACGTACGCGTCCATCCGCGTTCGAAACCCCGAGGCCGTCTGCGAAGACTACGCGCTGAGCTACGCGTTCGAAGTTCAGTGATCGGCGGCGTAGTCCTCGACCTCGGACCACACCCGCAACACGTTGCCCGAGGCGATCTTCTCCAGGTCGGTCTCGGACAGGCCTCGCCGCATGAGTTCGGCGAACAGGTTGGGGAAGTCGGCCACGCTGCGTAGACCCTCGGGCAGAGAGTCGCCGAGTCCGTCGAAGTCGCTGCCGAGGCCGACGTGCTCGACGCCCACGAGCGCGATGACGTGCTCGATGTGCTCGGCCACCTTCTCGAGGGTGGCTCGTGGTGCCGGATTCGCCTCGGTGTACGCGGCGGAGGCCGCCCGCCCCGCCTCCGAGTCGAGCGCATGCCCCTGCGCGCGGACGTAGGCCTTCATCGCCTTCTCGTGCTTCGTCCGGCCGGCGCGCACCTCGTCGTCGATGAAGCCCGAGCCGAAGTTGATCTGGATGACGCCGCCGTTTTGGGCCAAGGCCTCGATCATCTCATCGGACATGTTCCGCTCCCACCCGGGCGTGAAGTGGCGGCACGAGCTGTGCGAGGCGATGACCGGCACCTTGGACACCTTCATCACGTCCCAGAACGCCTCGTCGGAGATGTGGGAGACGTCGACCATAATGCCGACGTCGTTCATCTCGGCGACGACCTCCTTGCCGAAGGCCGACAGGCCCCGGTGCGTATGCCCGGTGTCGTAAGACGAGTCGCTGATGTGGTTGTCCTCGCTGTGGGCGAGCGTGATGTAGCGAATGCCGCGGGCGTGGAAGTGGGCCACGTTGGAGAGCTTGCCCATCAGCGGCGCGCCGTTCTCCATCCCCATGGGCAAGGAGACCTTGCCGGCCTCGAAGTTGTCGCGAACGCTCTGCACCGTGGGCGCGAGCGCGAAGTCGTCGGGGTGCGCGGCGACGATGCCCTCGACCATGCCAATCAGCTTCTCCGCCTGCACATCTGCGCCCTTCATCTCGAAGTCGGGCGACACGTAGATCGACATGAACGGCGCATCCAGCCCTCCGGCGCGCGCCCGGGGCAGGTCGAAGTCTCCGGCCTCGGTCGCGGTGCCCACATCCTCGCTGGGCGCGCCGTCAGGCCCTGCAGACTTCTCGAGTCGCCAGGGCACGTCGATGTGCCCATCGAGCACGATGGTCCGCAGCGCGAACGCCCGCGCCCGGTCGTCGACGCTCTGCGGCTGCACGGGTGCCGGCGCGGGGGCGGGCTCGACCACGTCGGCGTCGCCGCGCGACCGAGCCCCGTGTTCACCGCTCGCCGCGGGCGTGGGCTGCACCGGCTGGGTGCGGCACGCACACAGGAGCAACGCGCCGGCGAGACAGTTCTGCGCTCTCATGCCCAAAGACTCGCAGCCCGCCCGTCGTAGCGCCAGCACGATCCACGCGTCCTCAACCGAGCGCTCTTTTCGAGAAGTCGAATGACTCAAGGCCCGTAGGCGCCAAAAGGCGCCCGTTTCGGGTGAAGTCAAGCAGCGCTCGATTGAGGACTAGTTGCTCAGCGAGAAGAACTCCTTGATCCGGTGCAGGAGCTCGTTGCGCGAGGCGTCCTTGTTCTTGCCCGAGATGGTGGGCGCGCTCTGCTTGGACGAGGCGCTGTCGAGCTGCTGACGTCGCGACGCCAGGACATCGCTGATCTTCTCGGCGAGCTGTGGCGACGCGTCGAGCACCTTGGCAAACGCGGCCTTGGAAACCACGAGCACCAGCGTCTCGCGCAGGGTTCGAATCGTGGCGAGCCGCGGCTGCCCGGTCATCAACGACATCTCTCCGAAGAAGGCCCCCGAACCCAAGCGAGCGACCTCCACCGACTCGCCGTCGGCTTCGAGCACGACCTCGACCTCGCCGCGCTGGACGATGAACAGCTCGCTGCCCTCGTCGCCTTGATGCAGGATCGTCTCCCCGGGCGCGTAGGGCCGCTCGCGACACGACGCGGCGAGTTCGGACACCTGCTCGTCGCTGAGCGTCGCGAGGAAGTCGACGCTGCGCAGCGCCCGGCGGCGGCGCTCCTTGGCCTCGCTGCGGGCGGCGCTGCGATGGGACTCGTCGTCTTGGTGGAGCTCGAGGTCGGCGACCGGCACCGCCATGGGGATGTTGGCCCGACGCAGGGCGTACCAGATGCGGTCCCGGGCCAGCGAGTCCGTCTGCTCCCGTCGCTCGAAGTCGTCGGTGTAGTAGCGCACCCAATACCGAACACCCCGCTCCTCGAAGTCCGCGGTGACCACCGAGGGGGCCGGCCGACGCACCACGCCGGGCGTGTGCTCCAAACCGTGGAGGATCACGTCCTGGACCCGGTGCGGCGGCTCGCGGAACGGGACGACGACGTGCAAGCTGCGCCGGCTCAGCGCGGTGGGCTTGGTGAAGTTTCGAATCGGCGCGCGCGCCAGCGGACCGTTGGGGATGACGATCTCGACGTCGTCGAGCGTCAGCACCTTGGTCGCCCGCCAGTTGATCTCGATGACCTTGCCGATGTCGTTGCCGTCGCCGTCGTACTGAATCCAGTCGCCGACCTCGAAGGGGTTCTGCGCTTGAATGGACAGCCCGGCGAAGAGGTTGCCGAGCGTGTCTTGCAGCGAAAGGCCGATGACGGCGGTCAGCAGCGCGGAGGTGGTGAGCAGCGCGTCGAGCTGGGCCCCCGCCGAGCGCAGCGTGACCAAGACGGCGGCCGAGTAGACGAGCCCCTCGCAGATGTCGCGAAAGATCTTGGGCATCGGCCGCGCGAGCCGACGGGTGAGCAGGTTGTCGACCACCAGCAAGAAGGCCGCCCGGGCGCCGGCGAGCAGCAGCAGCAAGATCGCCATCGTGCCGGCGACCGAGGAGGTGTTGCTGCCCTGCTCCGCCGCCGCGTCGATCAGCACGAAGACGAGGTGAGCGACCAACAACCCCAGCGGCGTTCGAAGCCTGACCCGCTCCCCCTGCGGCAGCGTGAAGCGCAGCGCCGCGACGAGCACCGCGACCACGAGCATGCCCAGCCCCGAGAACGAGAACGCGCTCCCGTCGGCCAGTGCGGTGGTCAGGCGGCTGAACCAGGACATCGTGGGGCCACGCTCACAGAGGCTTGTAGACCGCGAGCGCAGCTCCGACGGCGCCGATCACCGGCAGCACGAGGTACCAAGCGTTGCCCAGCGCCGGACGCTTGGCGGCGACGCCCGCAATCCCGCCCAGCACGATCCACACGCCAAACTTGCCGAAGATCCACGTCGGCCACCCTGCGCCCATCATCTGCAGCTTGGCCATCAGACCAAAGCCGGCCACGAAGATCACGAAGAGCGCGACGCCGTGGGTGATCATCAGCGGCTTCCTGAAGCGCTTCTTCTCCTCGTCGGTGCCTCCGCGAAGCCCGACCATGACCAGGCCACCCATCGCCGTGAAGAGGACCAAGATGGCCAGGAGGTGAAGGACTTTGTAGAACTCGTAGGGCATGACGGTGCAGCGGACTATCGCGCGGTACCGTAGCGCGCGCCAAGCATCTCGCACAACGAGCCGAGGCTCTGCTCATCGACCTCGTCAAAGGCCGCCGGAAGGTCGGAATCGACGTCCAGGACCGCGATCGTGTCGCCGCTGGCGCCGAGGATCGGGACGACGATCTCCGAGCGGGTCGTGCTCGAGCACGCGATGTGGCCCTCGAACGCGTGCACGTCGTCCACCCGCTGGACCGCCCGGGTTCGCGCCGCCGCCCCGCAAACCCCGCGTTCGAACGGGATGCGCAGGCAGCCGTGGCCGCCCTGGTAGGGCCCGACCGCCAGCAGTCTCGGGGCCACCACCCGGTAGAAGCCCGTCCAGTGGAAGTCCTCGAACGCGTGGTGGAGCTCGCAGGCCACGGTGGCCATCGCGCTGACCCAGTCGTCCTCGTCCGCGAGCAACGCGTCGATCGTCTCGCGAACCCCGAGGTAGTGAGCGGACCGTCGCGTCGCATCGGCTCCCGAGCGCAGCTGCTGCATGCAGCGAGGTTGTCAGCCCACGCCCGGCCCGTCGAGCCACCGCCACAGACACCAGGCGGAAGGGGCCGACCTCGTCGAGCACGCTGCGAAGCGCCGGATCGGCCTGCACGAGGCGCTCGCGGGCGCGGGGGCCCAGCCGCAGCTTCTTGGGTGTGGCCATGGATTCTCCGAGTCCGGGATCGTATCGTGCCGGACTCGGTCCGCGCGACCGACGGAGAGACTGACGTGTCCCAAGACGCCCGCAAGGCAGCCGCCCTCATCCAAGACCGTGCCCCCGGGCGCAATCCCACGATCGGCCTGGTGCTCGGATCCGGCCTCGGGGGCCTGGGCGATCAGGTGGAGGACGCGACCGCGTTCTCGTTCTCCGAGCTGCCCGGCTTCCCCGAGCCCACCGTCGAAGGCCACGCTGGCCGCCTGATCGTGGGCCGACTCGCCGGGGTCGAGGTCGCATGCCTGCAGGGCCGCGTCCATCTGTACGAGGGGCACCCCGCCACGACCGTCCAGCCGCTCATCCGCACCCTCAAGCTCCTGGGCTGCGAGACGCTCGTGCTGACCAACGCCGCCGGCGCGCTGGACCTCGACGCGAAGCCGGGCCAGCTGATGCTCATCACCGACCACATCAACGGCCAGGGCACCAACCCGCTGATCGGCAAGAACGACGACAGCTTCGGCCCCCGCTTCCCGCCGATGACCGGAGCCTACTCGGCGGATCTTCGGGCCCGCATCAAGCACGTCGCGGCCGCCCAGGGCCTGACGCTTCGGGAGGGTACGTACATGGCCCTGCTCGGGCCGACGTTCGAGACCCCCGCGGAGATCCGCATGTGCCAGGCCGTCGGTGCCAACGCCGTCGGCATGTCCACCGTCCCCGAGGTCATCGTCGCCCGACACTGCGGCATGGAGTGTGCCGCCGTCTCCGTGCTCACCAACATGGGTGCCGGGTTGGCCGACGAAGTGCTCAGCCACGACCAAACCCTCGAGTTCGCGCAGAAAGCCTCCGCCAGCCTGCAAGAGCTCATCAAGGGCTTCATCGCGACCTTCGCTTGAACCGAAAGCAACGCGCCATGGGCAAGAAGAAAGACAAGAAGGACAAGGCGCTCCGCGCCGTCGACGAACCGCAGCAGCGGCACACGCTGGAGCGCAACCCGGGCACCGCGCTGGCCCTGGACTGGGTTCGTGACGTCCGCGTCAACCGCAGCGCCGTGGAGCGGCGAGCCGCCACCATCCCCGGTCGTCGCAGCGTCAAGAAGGCCTGGCAGGCCGCGTGGCTCGTCCGTGCGATTCAGTGCATGGACCTGACCACCCTGTCCGGCGACGACACGCCCGGCCGCGTCCGCCGGCTCTGCGCCAAGGCCCGCCAGCCCTTGACCGCCTCGATGGTGACCGCGCTCGGCCTGGACCACGTCGGGCTCACCACCGGAGCGGTGTGCGTCTATCACGAGATGGTTCCGACCGCGATCGACGCCCTCGAGGGCACCAGCATCCCGGTGGCTGCGGTCAGCACGGGCTTTCCGCACGGCCTCTCGCCCCTGCCGCAGCGCATCGCCGAGATCGAGGCCTCCGTGGCCGCCGGCGCGTCGGAGATCGACATCGTCATCACCCGCGCGCACCTCTTCACCGGCAACTGGCAGGCGATGTACGACGAGGTCAAGGCCTACCGCGAAGCCTGCGGCGACGCCCACCTCAAGACGATCCTCGCCACCGGCGACCTCAACACCCTGCGCAACGTGGCCAAGGCCAGCCTCGTGTGCATGATGGCGGGCGCGGACTTCATCAAGACCTCCACGGGCAAGGAGTCGGTCAACGCGACGATCCCGGTCAGCCTCGTCATGGTCCGGATGATCCGGGCCTATCAGGAGCGCACCGGTCACATCGTGGGCTTCAAGCCCGCCGGGGGCATCAGCTCCGCCAAGCTCGCGCTCACCTACCTGTCCATGATGAAGGACGAGCTGGGCGATCGCTGGCTGCAGCCGGACCTGTTCCGCTTCGGCGCGAGCAGCCTGCTGCTGGACATCGAGCGGCAGCTCGAGCACTTCCTCACCGGTCGCTACGCGGCCGGCTACCGTCACCCCATGGCCTGAACTGGCCCCCCACGGACCACCCGATGAGCACCGTCGCAGAGATTCTCGAGACCATGGAGTACGGCCCCGCACCCGAAGGCGACGGCCCGGCCCGCGCGTGGCTGGACGCGCATCAAGGCCGCATCGGCCTGTTCATCGGCGGCACCTGGGTCGAGCCCGACACCGGCAAGTACTTCGCGGCCGAAAACCCCGCGACCGGCGAAACCCTCGCCAAGGTCGCGCAGGCCGGCGGCCGCAGCGTCGACGAGGCGGTCGCGGCCGCCCGCGCCGCGCAGCCGGCGTGGGCGGGACTCGGCGGCCCTGGCCGCGCCCGCTACCTGTACGCCCTGGCCCGGCTCGTGCAGCGTCACAGCCGGCTGCTCGCGGTCGTGGAGACGCTCGACAACGGCAAGCCGATCCGCGAGACCCGCGACCTCGACGTGCCGCTGGTCGCCCGGCACTTCTATCACCACGCCGGCTGGGCGCAGCTCTTCGAGACCGAGCTGGCCGGCATGGCCCCCGTCGGCGTGGTCGGCCAGGTCATCCCCTGGAACTTCCCGCTGCTGATGTTCGCGTGGAAGGTTGCGCCGGCACTGGCGGCCGGCAACACGGTCGTCATCAAGCCGGCCGAGTTCACCAGCCTCTCGGCCCTCCTGTTCGCGGAGCTGTGTCAAAAGGCCGGACTTCCGCCGGGCGTCCTCAACGTCATCACCGGGGACGGAAGCACCGGCGCCGCCATCGTCGAGCACCAGGGCATCGACAAGGTCGCCTTCACCGGCTCCACCGAGGTCGGCAAGATCATCCGCAAGGCCACCGCGGGCAGCGGCAAGCACCTCACCCTCGAGTTGGGCGGCAAGAGCCCGTTCATCGTGTTCGCCGACGCCGACCTCGACTCGGCGGTCGAGGGCGTCGTCGATGCGATCTGGTTCAACCAAGGCCAGGTGTGCTGCGCGGGCTCGCGTCTGCTGGTCCAAGAAGAGATCGCCGATGCGATGATCGAGAAGCTGCAGGCGCGCATGGACACCCTGCGGGTGGGCAACCCGCTGGACAAGTGTGTCGACGTCGGTGCGATCGTCGCTCCGGTGCAGGTCGAGCGCATCGAAGCCCTGGTCGCGCAGGGCGTGCGCGAGGGCGCGACGCTCCACCAGCCCAAGGCCGCGGTCCCCTCGGAGGGCTGCTTCTACCCCCCCACCCTGCTCACCGGCGTGCAGCCAGCCTCCACCGTCGCCCAAGAAGAAATCTTCGGGCCGGTGCTGGTCGCGATGACCTTCCGCACCCCCGACGAGGCCGTCGAGCTGGCCAACAACACCAAGTACGGTCTCGCCGCCAGCGTGTGGAGTGAGAGCCTCAACCAGGCGCTCGACGTGGCGCCGAGGATCAAGGCCGGCGTGGTGTGGGTCAACAGCACCAACATGTTCGACGCCGCCTGCGGTTTTGGGGGATACCGCGAGTCGGGCTTCGGACGCGAAGGCGGCATCGAAGGCATGCACGCGTACGTGCAGCCGGACTTCGTGGCCTCGCTGCCCAAGTATGCCGACGACGACGAGGCTGAGCCCTCGTATCCGGGGGCATTGCCCGAGGGCGGACTTGCGGAAGGCTCCGCCAGCCTGGATCGCACGCCCAAGCAGTACATCGGTGGCAAACAAGCCCGGCCGGACGGCGGCTACAGCCGCAGCGTCCTGTCCTCGGAGGGCACATTCGTCGGCGAGGTAGCCGAAGGCAACCGCAAGGATGTCCGCGACGCCGTCGAGGCCGCCCGCAAGCAGACGGGCTGGCCCAGCGCCACCGCGCACAATCGAGCGCAGGTGATCTACTTCATCGCCGAGAACCTGGAGGCTCGGGCCGCCGAGTTTGGCGAGCGCCTGCGCTCGACGACCGGCGCCTCCGCCGACGAGGCCGCGGCCGAGGTCGCGATGACGGTTCGGCGCCTGTTCTCCTACGGTGCGTGGGCCGACAAGTTCGAGGGTCGCGTGCACTCGCCTCCCCTGCGCAACGTCACCCTGGCGATGCATGAGCCGATCGGCATCCTGGGCATCGTGTGCCCCGACGAGCACCCGCTGCTGTCGTTCGTCTCGCTGGTCGCGCCCGCCATCGCGATGGGCAACCGCGTTGTCGCCGTTCCGTCGCAGCGTCACCCGCTGTCGGCGACCGACCTCTACCAAGTCCTCGACACCTCCGACCTGCCCGGGGGCGTCGTGAACATCGTCACCGGTCCACGCGATACACTCGCCGAAGTGCTCGCCGGTCACGACCGGGTGGACGCGCTGTGGTACGCGGGCCACGAGCGAGGCTGCCGCATGGTCGAGGAACTCTCGGTCGGCAACATGAAGCGTACCTGGACCGCGGACGGTCGCAAACGCGACTGGACGGACCCACGACAGGGCGAGGGCCGCGAGTTCCTGCGCCACGCGGTGCAGGTCAAGAACATCTGGGTCCCCTACGGAGAGTGACCACCATGCCTTCCTACCTTCCCCAAGAGATCATCCGCCGCAAGCGTGACGGCAAGTCGCTGGACGACGACGAGATTCAAGCCTTCGTCGACGGCCTCACCCACGGAGGGTTCAGCGAGGGGCAGGTCGCCGCGATGGCGATGGCCGTGTACTTCCAGGGGATGTCCATGGACGAGCGCATCGCCCTGACCCAGGCGATGACGCGCTCGGGCGACGTGCTGGACTGGTCGGCGCACGGGTTCACCGGTCCCATCGTCGACAAGCACAGCACCGGCGGCGTCGGCGACAAGGTCAGCTTGATGCTCGCGCCGATGCTTGCGGCCTGCGGCGCCATCGTGCCGATGATTTCGGGGCGGGGCCTGGGACACACCGGAGGCACCCTCGACAAGCTGGAGGCGATCGAAGGCTACGTTGCGAAGCCCAGCGCAGAGCAGTGGGGCAAGGCGCTGCACGAAGCCGGGTGCGCCATCATCGGGCAGACCGGGGACATTGCGCCCGCGGACCGCCGCTTCTACGCGATCCGAGACGTGACGGCGACGGTCGAGTCGATCCCGCTGATCACCGCGTCGATCCTCTCCAAGAAGCTGGCCGCCGGGCTCGAGCGGCTGGTGATCGACGTCAAGTTCGGCTCCGGCGCCTTCGCGAACACCTACGAGATGGCTCGCGAACTCGCCCGGAGCCTGGTCGACGTCGCGACCGGCGCGGGCCTTCCGACCACCGCGCTGCTCACCGACATGAACCAGATCCTCGGTCGCACCGCCGGGAACGCGGTCGAGACCCGAGAGGCGATCGACTACCTGACCGGTGCCTCCCGGGAGCCGCGACTGCACGAGGTCACCCTCGCCCTGTGCGCGGAGTTGCTCGTCGGCGTGGAGCTTCAGCCCGATCTGGAGAGCGCTCGCGATGCGCTGCAGGCCGCCCTCGACGACGGCACCGCGGCCGAGCGGTTCGCGACCATGGTCGCGGCGCTCGGCGGCCCCTCCGATCTGGTCGACGCGCCCGACGCTCACCTTCCCCTGCCGGAGGTGTCCATGGACGTCACCCCCCACAGGCCAGGGGTGGTCGAAGCGATCGACACGCGCGCGGTGGGCATCGCCGTCGTCGACCTCGGTGGGGGTCGCCGGCGGGCCGAAGACGACGTCGATCCCCTCGTGGGGCTGACCGCGGTGATGGGCGTGGGCGAGAGCGTCGGACCCAACGCGCCCCTGTGCCGAATCCACGCCCGCAGCCAAGCCGACGCCGACGCCGCCGCCGCCCGCATTCGCGCCGCCTTCACGATCGAAGACGTCGCCGTCGAGCCCTCGGCGATCGTCGTCGAGCGGGTCTGCGCCGACGCGGAAAGCTGAGCACCCTGCTAGGCAGTCTCGCGGTCCATCAGCGCGCGCAGACTCTGCGCCCAGGCGTCGAACTCGGCGACGACCCCCTCGACGCGGTCGCGCTTGGGGTCCAGGGAGCGCAGGCGGGCCAAGACGGCCTCGCGGGCGCGTCGCAGCCGGCTCTTCACCGTGCCTCGCGGAATCTCCAAGACCTCGGCGATCTCCTGGGTCGTCAGGGATTCCCAGTAGTGGAGCTCGAGCACGGCCTGGAGTTCCAGTGGGACCTCGCGCAGCGCCTGCAGCAAGAAGACGTGCTCCTGCTGACGGGCTCGAATCGAGCTGGGCGAGTCGGCCAGCTCGGCGATGCTCAGCTGGTCGAAGTCCCGCACCTCGCCGACCTTGGCCCGCTGCCGATAGAAGGCGTACAGCTCGCGTCGCGCGACGCACAGCGCGTAGGTCCGAAAGGTGGAGCGGCCCTCGAACCTGTGGAGGCTTCGGACGCAGTTGAGGACGACCTGTTGGGTCAACTCGTCCACCTCACTCCCGACCTTGTTGCGAAAGAACCGTCGGATTGCGGGCACGATCTCGGCGAGAAGTTCATTTCCCGCGGATCGGTCTCCGGCTTTCCAGGCCCCGAGCAGCGCGACCTCATTCAACACGCCTTCAAGCTACCATACCTACTATCCTGTGGTGGTGACGGTTGATGCCGAGTCGTCCCATCGCTCGGACGAGGATGAGATCCCCACGCTCCCCGCGTGGGTGACCCGCACCAACCGACCGCAGGCCCCCTCCCGCATCGGCCGGTTCATGGTCGGCGAGCGGGTTGGAGCCGGAGGCGCAGGAGAGGTGTTCTCAGCCCACGACGACACCCTGCAGCGACCGGTCGCGTTGAAGTTGGTCCGCCGCGGCCGAGTCGGCGCCGAACAAGAGACGCGGCTGCTTCGCGAAGCCCGAGCGCTGGCCAAGCTCTCGCACCCCAACGTGGTCGCGGTTCACGACGCGGATCGCACCGACGACTTCGTCTACATCGCGATGGAGCTGGTGGAAGGGGGCACCCTCAAGGACGCTTTCGCGGACGCGACGAGGGGTGCGGCGGCTCGGACCGAACTCCTGCTTCAGGCGGCGCGAGGGCTGCGTGCGGCGCACGCCCTGGGTCTGGTGCACCGAGACTTCAAGCCCGCCAACGCGCTGCTGGGCCTGGACGGACGCGTGCGGGTCGCGGACTTCGGCCTCGCCCGGCTCGCGGCCTCCGACCCCGAGCCCGGTGAGGACACGCCATCGGAGCACCTTCGCGCCGACTTCTCCGACCTCACGGTGACCGGTGCGATCCTCGGCACGCCCGCCTACATGAGCCCCGAGCAGCGCTTGGGCCTGGCGGTCACCGCCGCGTCCGATCAGTTCAGCTTCTGCGTCGTGGCCTGGCAGGCGCTGTACGGGGTCAACCCGCTCGCCGAGCTCGATCTGGCGGCCTGGATGCGCGCGGAGGCGGACATCGCTCGACCGCCGCCGACACAGGGCATCTCGAAACGCCTCGAGTCGGTCCTGCGCAAGGGGCTGCAACCGGAGGCGGAGGACCGCCATCGCTCGATGCTGCCGGTCATCGCGGCCCTCGAAGCCGAACTCCGGCCGCGCGGTAGCCGGCAGCATCTTGCGCTCGTCCTGGCCGCGAGCGTGGGCATCGGGCTGGGCGCCTGGACACTGGTCGCGCACGACGACGACCCCTGCTCGAGGATCGCGCTGGACTGGGCTGCCCTGCGCAGCGCGGCGCTGGTCGCCGCCCTCGACGACGGCGATGACCCGCGACGGGCAGCCAGCCGGTTGGCGGTCACGGGCTTGAACGAAGCCGCGGCGCGGTGGACCGCCGATGCCCGCGCCGTGTGCCGGGCTCCGGGTGCGGCCGACGCCTGCCTCGCGCAGCGCCGAGCCGCGCTGGAGACCGCCATCGAGCTGCTCGAGCGTCCAACCCCCGCCGCGCGGGCGTCGGTCCCCGAAATCATCGCGACCCTCGACGTGCCCTGCCGTCCCGGCAGCCCCGATGGAGCGCCGCAAGACGCCGAACTTCGTCGAGAGACCGCTCGCCTGCGCACGCGCTTGGCCGCGGGCCAGTCGCACGCGGTGGCCGACGAGGCCGCGCGCCTCGGTGAACGGCTCGGGTCGGCGAGCGACCCCTGGAGCCGCGGAGAGCTCCTCGCGCTCCGCGGGACCGCCCTCGTGCGCGCCCACGACCCACAGGCAGCGCTGGAGGCACTGCGCCTGGCGTACAACGACTTCGAGCGCTCGGGCGCGATCGCTGAGGCCGCCGGGGTCGCCAGTGAGCTCGCAACCGTGGCGGTCGTCGACCTCGACGCACCGGACCGGGGACGCGCCTGGCTCCGGGTCGCCGAGCAGGCGGCCGACCGACTCCTCGACGGCGATGGCGAGGTGCGGGCCCAGGTCGCGGTCGCGCGCGGACGGCTCGCGGCTGCGTCGGGGCAGTGGCCAGCCGCCGCAGCCGCGTTCCAGGGGGCGGCCGAGCAGCTCGATGACGCCGACCCGACCGGCACGGACGCTTCGCAGGCCTGGTCGCTCACCGCCGATGCCTTCGAACGCGGCGGCGACTGTCGACAGGCGATGTCCGCGGCCCGGCGGGCGACGCAGCATACGGTGCGTCGGTATGGCGAGCTGCATCCTCGCACCCTCGCGTCCTCGGAGCGCGAACGAGACCTTCGGCGCCGGTGTGAAGCCGCCCCGCTATAGTCCACCCATGCCCTGGGATGGCTCGCTACCGCATCGCCTCGACCTCGCCCGCCTGAACACGCCCATCGTGCCCCTGGCTCGACTGAGCGCTCGGCTGGGTGGCCCGATGCTGTGGGTCAAGCGCGACGATCAGACCGGGTCCCTCGAATGCGGCAACAAGATCCGCAAGCTCCAGTACACGGTGGCCGAAGCCATGCGCCAGGGCGCCGACACGCTGATCACCTGCGGCGGCCTGCAGTCCAACCACGCGCGAACCACGGTCGTCGTGGCGCGCCGCATGGGCCTGGACGTCGAGCTGGTGCTGCGCGGCGAGATGCCCGAGCGGACCGAGGGGAATCTGCTCCTGGACAGCCTGCTGGGTGCCACGCTCCATCTGCGCGACGCCGAGGCCTACGCCGACAAGGACGCGATCATGCAGGACCGCGCCCAGTCCCTGCGCGCGGCCCGAAGGCGTCCCTTCGTCGTCGCAGAGGGCTGCTCGATGCCCAGCGGGTCGTGGGGCTACATCGAAGCGATGCGAGAGGTCACCTCGTTCGAGCAGTCCGAAGACCTCCGCTTCGACGCGATCGTCAGCGGCGTGGGCAGTGGAGGCACGGCCGCGGGCATCGAGCTGGGCGCCCGACTCTTCGGCTTCACGGGGCAGGTCGTGGGCGTTCCCGTCTGCGACGACGAGGCGTTCTTCCGCGAGAAGATCGCCCAGCTGTGCAGTCAGACGGTCCGTGACTACGGGCTTCCGACCGATGTGCTCGCGCCGGACATCGGTCTGCTCGGCGGCTACGTGGGCGGAGGGTACGGGGTCAGCAGCGAGGCCGAGCGCGCGAGCCTGGTCGCCCTCGCCCGCACCGAGGGCATCGTGCTCGAGCCGGTCTACAGCGGCAAGGCATTCCACGCCTTGTGTTCGGAGCTGCAGGGGCGCTTCGCGGGCATGAAGAACGTCTTGTTCGTGCACACCGGCGGCGTGTTCGGGCTGGCGGCCTACGCCGACGTGCTACCCGCTCCCCAGCTGGCGCCGAAGCCGTGAGCGCTCGCTCCATGACAGCGCGACGATGAATCCGTCGAGCAGGACGTGCCCGAGCGCCATGGCGAGCACACCGCCCCAGGGGACGACCACCGCGACGGCGAGCGCGTAGGACATGCCCTTGGCGACGCACCCCCGCCACGAGAAGTTGGGGAAGTGGAGCAGGCCGAAGAGCGCGCCCGCGCCCAGGGCGATGGGCACGATGCCGGAGCCGAACGCGGCCCCGAGCGCCACGAACGGGACCAGCACCAGCCCTTCCTCACCCGCGACGAACAGCGTGCGCCACGGCCGACGCACGAGGTCCTCGACCAGCGCGGTGCCGGCCGAGGCGTCGACGAGGCCCGAATCCGGCGCGGCGCGTCCGACCAGCCAGCGCACCAGCAGCTGTCCGCCGAGCGCGAGGACGAGGTAGGCCACGACCGCCCCGGCTGCGAACACCCACGGCGTGCGCAGGACGTGCAGCACGAGCAGGCCCAGCCCCACCCACTCCAGGGCCGGCCCGCGATACAGCAGCCACTTCGAGACATGGGTGTCGGTGGCGGTCAGCCAGAACGCGGCCTCGACCGAGCCACCGCGCGCCGCTCGTCGATACCAACTCCGCGCGCGGCGCATCGACCGGCGAGCCCCGCGACCGTCGCGATAGCAGTGCCCCAAGAGGACCGCACCGTGGGTCCGCCCGGCATGCGCGGCGTCGACCGACCACAGGTAGGCGGACCGGTCGTTCTGCACGGCGCCGTGGCGGACCGACGCCGCGTCGAGACCGGTCCGGAGCCACGACGACGCGAATCGGAGGCGCAGGCCCCGGCACGTCTCCGCGAGCGAGCGCATGGCGTTCATGTGCGACAACCACCGACCGAAATCGGCCTCCTCCCGGCGCGCAGAGACTTCGTGCGCTTCGAACCGCGCTTGAACGGCGTCGTTCGACGCCGTATCGGTCCCGCTGGCGAGATCCACGGCCGAGCCAACCCGGCCGGGGTCGAGCCTATTCCTCGACTTGCCCCGGGAACAGCGGCGAGGCGGCCTTCTCGAACGCGTCCCGCAGCTTCTGCTTGCCGAAGACCGAGGTCCGCAGCAGCGATGCGCCGGGGTCGTCCACCGCGGTCACGACGCCTTGCTTGTCGATCGTGTAGCCGGCCGTCGGTGCCCGATCCTTCGGCGTGGTGGCGACGACGACGTGGTCGAAGCCCCCTTTCCCATCGGTGTCGTAGAACGCCCAGCGCACATCGGCCACCTTGAGCATGGCGAACTCGGCGTCGAACTCCCCGGCCCGGACCTGCTTGGCCAGCTCTTGGTGGTTCGCGTCCGCGCCCGCGCTGTCGCCGTCGAGGTCGATGAGCACGAGATCGCGGCCATACTCGGTGACCATGGCGACCGCGTTGCGCAGCCCGCCGGAGTCACGGATGGCCACCGACGCTCGAGGGCCGAAGCTCAGCGCCGGAAAGCTGCCGATGCCGGGTGCACCGGGAGCCGGAGCGGCCGGCATCGCCTTGGGCGCCACGGCAGCGAAGCGCGTGCGGGCGTCCCCCTCGGGGACCAGGTCCTGCCGCAGCAGCACCCGCCCCAGGGATGCGGTGCTCGGCGTCCCCGAGATCCACGCCGCGCTGGTCCCGTCGAAGTCCAGCACGGCGGTGTGCAGCACCGTCTCGAGGCTGCCATCGTCGTCGGCGTCGTACCAGACCCAGCGAGAGGGCCCCTGCTCGAGCACCACCACCTCGATGTCGGCGCTGCCTACCTTTCCGACCATCTCGTGACCGCTGCCGACTCCGGCGTTCTGGTCGAGGTCGAAGAGGAAGCGCCGATGAAAGTAGGAGGCTTCGGCAAAGGTATCCAGGGTGCCATCGCCGTCGTGGTCGGCGGCGAGGAACGCGTCGGCCTTGGCGATCGGGTTGGGAATCTTGATGGTGCCGTCGGTCGCCCCGACGGCCCCGGGGAAGACCACCTCCCCTACCTGCGTGAATCGATCGCGAATCGGACCTTCGGGGAACAGCTCGGCGTCGAGCCCGTCCTTGCGGAGCTTGTCGCGGTCTTCGGTCGCGCCCCCGTCCTTGGGCACCGTGTAGGCCTGCGTCAGGTTGCCGATGCTTCCGAGCATGAACAGGTCGAAGTGCCCGTCGTTCGTCGTGTCGTACCAGACGTTGCGCGTCCCGGACCGGTCGATGACCACCAGCTCGGCGTCGAAGGGCCGCTGGTCGTCCTCGGTGAGCTCCGGCCACGACGGCAGCGGCTTGCCCTTGCCCAGTGAGCTCTGGTCGAGGTCGAAGTAGTACGCGCGCGTGCCCGACACGCCGGGCTCCGAGGCCACGATGGTCTCCAGGTGCCCGTCGAGGTCGATGTCCCCGCCGTTGACCTCGACCGCCGCGACCTGCCAAGGATCGGGGATGAAGTCCAGCGGGTGCTCTGGGATGGTCTGGGTCAGTCGCTGCACCTCGGCCAGGTGCACGTGGAAGCTCAGCCACTGGTTGGTGGACATGTCGCGCCGCACGAAGGCGTTGACCGCGACGATCTGCCCAGCCGTGTTGACCAGCGGTCCACCGCTGTCACCGGGAAGGATCTTGGCGGTGGACTGGACCACCCGGCCCTGCTTGTCCATCTGCGCCTTGAGCTTCTCCAGATGCTCCTTTTGCGCCCCCGAGGCGTCGCCGATCGCCAGGTCGGTATGTCCGGCGAGCTTGCCGGTGCTCGAGACCTCGCCTCCCTTGAGCGCCCACAACAAGCCCGCCCCGGCGTGCCCGACCGCGGCCACGCGCTGGCCAGGATAGGGCGCCTTCTCGCTGAGCGTCAGCGCGGGCAGACCCGCGGGAGGGTCGACCAGCTGCAGCAGCGCGAGGTCGTGATCGATGTCGATCTTCAGGACATACGCCTCCAGCGCCTTCTCCTGGGGTTCGAAGGCCTGCAGCTCTTCGGACCAGTCCCCCAAGGTGACGTTGGCCTTGATACGCAGCCCGTCTCGCTCGCCGCCGTCGATGACGTGGTGGTTGGTCAAGATCACCCCCTTGGGATCGATGATCGAGCCCGACCCCACGCTGCCCGGCACCCGGATCACGACCGTCGCTGCGCCCACCTGTCGATACAGCGCGCCCATGTCCTTCTCGACCACCGGCTCGTCTTCGTCGGGGTCCTTCTCGTCCGGCGCGAGGGCGGGCACGTCGAGCTTGGGCATCGGCGCCGCCTCGGGTTCCTCGATCTCGGGCGCCTCGTCGGCGGCGGCGACGAGGTCGTCGTCCTCGTCGTCCTCGGCGCCGAGCAAGAACCACGCAGCCGCCCCGCCCCCGCCCAAGACGAGCACGCCCAGGACCGCAGCCACGGCGATCCCCGCCCCGCTGGACTTGGTGGGCGCTGCCGCTGCTGGTGGAGCCGCGCCGGCCTTGTGATGCTCCATTGCAGCGATGATCGCGGCCCCATCGCCCATCACCGTGCCTCCCGAGGGCATGTGCTTGGTGCCCGCGATCTGGACCACCGTGATCACCGTCTTTCCGCACGTGAACGAGTCGCCCTGGCTCAGCACGAACTGAGGCATCGAGCGGCCCTCGTGCCACGTGCCGTTGCTGCTGCCCAGGTCGCGCACGACGAGCTGTCCATCTTGGAACTCCAGCTCTGCGTGCGTCGCCGAGGCCTCGGTGTCCGCGAGCACGATGTCGCCACCGTCGCGCCCCACGACCACCCTCGTGGCCGTGAACGTCTGCATCGCGGGCGGACGAGAGACGTAGTTGATCTGCAGAACGTAGTGAGGCTGCTGAGGCTGCACGGCGGAGTCCCTGCGCGAACGTGCGGAGCGCCGCGCAGGTCTACGGTATCAACCTCGGCCCGGGCGCGCTCAGATCGCGCCGCGCTGGACCGCCGCCGTGCCCATGCGCCCCAGCGCCGCGACCACGGCGTCCAGCTTCGCGAAGCGCGGATCCGTCGTGTGGCCCTGGGCGTACCGGGCGTAGATCTGCTGCACGATGCCGCCAATCTTCAGGAGCCCGAAGACATAGTAGAACAGCGCGCTCGACACGTCGCGGCCGCTGCGTTCGCCGTAGCGGGCCGCCACCTGGGCTCGCGTCAGGCCCCCA
This sequence comes from uncultured bacterium, assembly GCA_963761755.1. Taxonomy (GTDB): domain Bacteria; phylum Myxococcota_A; class Polyangia; order Nannocystales; family Nannocystaceae; genus CAJXVA01. Next base: position 368,081 of record CAVXIC010000006.1, on the reverse strand, counting down.
GGGCTGGCGGTCGGGCTCAGGCCCATGGCCTGCCAGGCCGGGTCGTCGCCGGGCTCGGTCCAGTAGCCCAATGTCGTACCCAGGTCCATCAGCGGGTCTCCGACCGTGCACATCTCCCAGTCGAGCACCGCGACGATCTGCGTCGGGTCACCGGGGTCGAGCATCACGTTGTCGAACTTGTAGTCGTTGTGGATCAACGTGAAGGGCGTGTCGGCGGGCATGCTCTCGCGCAGCCAGGTCCCGATGGCGTCGAAGTCGGGCAGCGGCGAGGTCTTGGCTCGGTCTAGACGGCGAAGCCAGCCCTCCACCTGGCGCACCACGTAGCCCTCGCCTCGATCGAGATCGGCCAGGCCGACGGCGTCCACGTCCACCGCGTGGAGCTGCGCCAGGCCATCGATGACCGCCGTGCACATGCGTCCGAAGAGCGCGGGGTCGCCATCGAGTGCTTCGGGCAGGGCATTGCGGACGACGAGGCCTCGGCGGCGCTCCATCAGATAGAAGTCGCACCCCAGCACGTCGTGGTCGTCGCAGAAGGCCAGAGGCTCGGGGGCGGGACCGTAGACCACCGAGAGGCCCGAGAGCACCTTGTACTCGCGCGCCATGTCGTGCCCCGACTTCACCTGGGCGCCAAACGGCGGCCGGCGAAGGACGAACTCGTTGTCGCCCTTCTTCAGCAAGTAGGTGAGGTTGGAGTAGCCGGAGGGGAACTGGTCGACGCTGAGGGTGCCGCTGAGCTCGGGGAGCGCCTCCCCGAGATAGGCGTCCAGGGCGGCCAGATCGAGCGCTTCGCCCGCGCGGACCGGGGCGGCTTCATCCATGGGAGCGGTCATCCTTCCTCGCTTCCTTCAAGATGCGACGCGCCACGACCGATTTGTGGACCTCGTCCGGACCGTCGTAGATGCGGGCGCCGCGTTCGTGTCGGTAGAACCACGATAGCACCGTGTCGTCGGTGATGCCCAGCGCACCATGCACCTGGATTGCGCGGTCGATCACCCGCATCAGCACGTCGCTGGCAAAGAACTTGATCATCGAAATCTTCTGGCGGGCCGCTTTGGCGCCGACCGCATCGATGCTCCACGCCGCGTCGAGGACGAGCAGCCGGGTGGCCTCGATCTCCGCCTGGCACTCGGCGAGCCAGTGGGCCACGGCCTGCTTCTCGCCCAGCGACTCGTGCGGGGTGAGCATGCGGGAGGCCGCCCGGCTGGCCATCATGTTCAGCGCGCGGCGGCAGATGCCCATCCAGCGCATGCAGTGGTGAATGCGCCCCGGCCCCAGTCTGGCCTGCGCGATCGAGAACCCTGCGCCCCGCTGCCCGAGCAGGTTGTCCTTGGGCACCCGCACGCCCTGCAGCGCAATCTCGGCGTGGCTCATCCAGCCCTCGCCGGCCTCGCCCATGATCGGGATGTTGCGGACGAGCTCGAACCCGGGAGCATCGGTGGGCACCAGGATCATGCTGGCGCGCTGGTGGGGCGGCGCGTCGGGATCGGTCACCGCCATCACGATGCAAAACGCCGCCCCGTCGGCGGCGGTGGTGAACCACTTGCGCCCGTCGAGCACCCACTGGTCCTCCTGCGCATCCAGGCGCGCCGTCGTCTCCAGCCACACCGGGTTGGACCCCGCCCTCCCCGGCTCGGTCATCCCGAAGCAGCTGCGGGTGTCTCCGGCGAGCAGCGGCGCGAGGAAGGTCTCCTTCTGGGCGTCGGTGCCGTACTCCAGCAGCACCTCCATGTTGCCCGCGTCGGGTGCCTGGCAGTTGGTGGCGTAGTGCCCCAGCGGGGACGCGCCGAGGACCTCGGTGAGCAGCCCGTGTTCGAGCACGCTCAGCCCCTGACCGCCGGCGGACGTCGGGATCTGCGGCAGCCACAGCGCGGACGTCTTGACCTCCTGTCGGATCGCGTCGAGCTCGGGCAGGGCGGCAAAGAACCCCTTGCCGATCGCCGTGCGCTCCAGCGGTTCGAGCCGGGCGACGAGTTCAGCCGCGGCGTTCAGCAGCGGCTGCAGATGGGAGGGCGTGGAGAAGTCCATGGGTCACAGCAGGGCCCCGGCCACGCAGGCCGAGGAGAAGTTGGCCAAGGTGGCCGCCAGAAGGGCCCGAACGCCGAGCCGGGCGATGTCGTGCTTGCGCTCGGGCACCAAGCCGCCCAAGCCGCCGATGAGGATGCCGATGCTCGAGACGTTCGCGAAGCCGGTGACGGCGAACGTCGCGATCGCGTGGCTGCGCTCGGAGAGCACCCCCGCCAGGTTGCGGAGCACCTCGAAGGCGACCAGCTCGTTGACGACCGTGCGCGTCCCGAGCACCGTCCCCACCTCGAAGGCTTCTTCGTAGGGCACCCCCATGACCAGCGCGAGCGGCATGAAAAACCACCCGAAGACGCGCTCGAGCGTCAGCGGAGCGCCGCCGATGCTGAACACCTCCAGCAGGGCGTTGCACAGCGCCACCAAGGCGATGAACGCGATCAACATCGCGCCCACGTTGAGGGCGAGCTTCATGCCCTCGCTCGCGCCGCTGCTGGCGGCGTCGAGCAGGTTGGCGTCGGTTTGTGGGATCTCGACGTCCACGCTGCCGGCGGTCACCGGGACCTGCGTCTCGGGCACCACCAGCTTGGCCATGACCACGGAGATCGGCGCGGTCATGGCCACCGCAGTCAGCAGGTGCTCGATGGGCACCCGTCCGATCGCGACGTAGGCACCCAAGATGGCCCCGGACACCGACGCCATACCGGCCACCATCACCAAGAACAGCTCGCTCTCGGTGAGCTTGGCCAAGAAGGGGCGGATGGTGAGCGGCGCCTCCGTCTGCCCCATGAAGATGGAGGCACCGACCGCCAGCGACTCCGCGCCGCTGGTGCCCATGGTGCGCACCATGACCCAGGCCAGCCCGCGCACGATCAGCTGCATCACGCCGAGGTAGTAGAGGATGGAGAAGAGCGAGGCGACGAAGACGATCGTGGGCAGGATCTGAAACGCGAAGATGACGCCGAGATTGCTCTCGCCGCCCCCTTGCGCGCCCAGGCCACCGAACACGAACGCGGAGCCTTCGTAGGACTTCTCCAGCACCGCCGTCACGCCCGCCGAGGCGGTCTGCAGCGCGGCGCGGCCGGCCGAGAGGCGCAGCAGCAGCAGCCCGATCACCCACTGCGCGACCACGCCCCAGACGACGGCACGCTTGGAGATCGACCTGCGATGCCGGCACGCCGCGAACGCGATGCCGAGCATGACCGCCGCGCCCCCGACCGAGATGAGGCGCTCCACTACGCGTCCGCCGCCTCAGCGTCGGTGAACGTCGCCAGCTCCTTGCCGATCGCCTCGAGGAAGCGGCGCTTCTCGTGGAAGGGCAAGAAGGCCGACTTGAACCCGTTCATGATCACCTGCTTGATGTCCTCGAGCCCAAAGTCCATGTCGCGGTGCAGGATGAACAGCTCCTTGGACATGGTGGTGTCGGTCACCAAGCGGTTGTCGGTGTTGACGGTCACCCGCGCTCCGAGGTTGTAGTAGAGCTTCATCGGATGGGACGTGAGGCTCTCCACCGCCCCGGTCTGCACGTTGGACGAGGGGCAGCACTCCAGCGGAATCCGGTGGTCGACCACGTAGTGCAGCAGGTCACCGTCCTCCCGCAATCGGCAGCCGTGCCCCACCCGGTGCGCGCCGCAGTCGTGCATCGCCTGGGCGATCGAGGCGGGGCCGTACGCTTCTCCGGCGTGAATGGTGACGTTGATGTTGTTCTTGCGAACGAGCAAGAACGCCTCTGCGTGATCGACGGCGGGGTGGTCATACTCGGCGCCGGCGAGATCGAAGCCGACCACGCCTCGGTTCTTGTAGGCGACGACCAACTCGGCCATCTGTAGCGAGCTCTCGGCCGAGATGTTGCGAATGCCGCAGAGGATCACGCGGGTGACGACGCCGTACTCGAGTTCGGCGTCGTGCGCGGCCGAGAGCACCGCCTCGACGATCTGGGTGAGGCGCAGGCCCTGTCGGGTGTGCAGCATGGGGGAGTAGCGCACCTCCATGTAGCGGACGTTCTCGGCGGCAGCGTCTTCGCACAGCTCGAACATCGCCCGGTAGATCGCGCCGCGCACCTGCAGCACCCGCAGCGTGATGTCGAAGGCCCGGAGATACTCGACGAGGCTGCCGGTGTTCTCGCCCAGCCGCATCGCGGCGCGTAGCCCGGCCTCGTCGGTCGCCGGGAGCTCCACGTTTTGCTCCTGTGCGAGCTCGAGCAGGGTCGACAGCCGCATCGATCCGTCGAGGTGGACGTGCAAATCCGTCTTGGGAAGCTTCGCAAACAGGTCTGGGGAGAGGCTCGCCATGGTTGGCGGCCCACAGTAGCCGATCCGGCACCGGTTGCCATAGACTCGCAGTCTGTGAGTCGGGCAATGCGGACCCTGTGTGCAGGCCTGGTGGCCATCGCCAGCGCTGGCTGTAGCCGTCCGCCGGTCGGCCAGTTCTGCCCCGACGTTGCCGAAGGCGAATTGATCATCACGGAGATCCGCGGCCCGCAGACCGGCGGGGACAACCGTGGGCAGTGGTTCGAGGTCTACAACGCCGCCGAAACGGCGATCGATCTGCGGGGACTCCGGGTCGAGTTCTACAACCGCCAGGGCTCTTTGGCGCCGCCGGGCCGACCGATCCTCGTGCGCGCCGAGGACTTCACCATCGAGCCCGGGACGTACGTCACCTTCGGCAACCACGATCCGCTCACCCAGCCTGGCTTCGTCGACTACACCTTCATCACCGACTACTTCACGACGCGTGCCCCCGACGCCGACGAAGAACTCGCGCTGCTCGAGCTGGGCCTGGAGCCGGAGGATTTCACCGGCCGCCAGCCCAAGGACCTCGAGCGTGCCGGCAGGATCGACCTCGTCGCGTGCGGTCAGCTGATCGATCGCCTGCGATACGAAACCCTGCCCAGCGAAGGCTCGCTGATCCTCGACGGCGCCCTCGAGCCCGACGCGGAGGCCAACGATGACGCGAGCAACCTGTGCGTCGACGACGCGCAAGAGGAGCTCGAACCCGGGGAGCCGCGCACGTTCATCGGGCTGCCCGGCACCCCGCAGGAGGAGAACCGCAGGTGCGTCAAGTGATCTCCCGTCTTGCGCTGGGTCTGCTCGCTGCTCATGGCGGTGAGCTGCGGCCGGACGACCGTCCAGTACAGCCGCGATGACGTGGCAGAGGCCCTCGGCGACGCACAGGCGCAGGCGCAGGCCGGCCTCCTCATCGGCGAGTTTGCGCTCGCCCCCGGCGCGGTCGTCGACGGAGACACGATCAAGGTTGGGGGTCTGGACGCCAGCCTGCGCCTGCTCGGCCTGGACACCGAGGAGACCTTCAAGTCCGAGAAGGACCTGCGCCTGTACGAGTCGCTGGGCTTCGACGGATACCTGGCCAAGAAGAGCGAGGGCACCGATCGCCCGCCCAAGTGCGCGACGCCCTTGGGCGAGCTGGCCAAGAAGTTCGCCCTCGACTTCTTCGTCGGCGACATCAGCGTCAGGCTCGAGCGCGACCACCCCAAGGACATGCGCGGCCGCTTCGGACGCCTGCTGACGTACGTGTACGTCAAGCGAGGCGATGACTGGATCAACTACAACATCGAGGCGGTTCGGGCGGGCATGAGCCCGTACTTCACGAAGTATGGTTACTCCCGGCGCTTCCACGACGAGTTCGTGGCGGCCCAAGACGAAGCCCGTGCTGCCCGGCGCGGCATCTGGGACCCGTCGCTCGAGCACTACCGCGACTACGACCAGCGGCTGTCGTGGTGGGACGCGCGGGCGGAGTTCATCGCTCGCTTCGAGCAGGATGCCCAGGGCCGCGACGACATGATCATGCTCGGGCACTGGGATTCGCTGGACCGCCTGGCGGCCAAAGAAGGCCAGGAGGTCGAGGTCCTCGCCGGCGTCGGAGAGATCTATCCCGGGGACGGCCCGCGTCCCACGCGGGTGATGCTCAGCCGCCGGATGTTCTCGGACTTCCCCCTCATCTTCTTCGACCAGGACGTGTTCCTCAGCTCGCGGATCGAAGAGGCCCGGGGCGAGTTCGCCCGGGTGCGCGGGACCGTCAGCGCCTACACCTACAAGTCGCGGCGCGGCCGAAGCGACGGCGACCGGACCCAGCTGCAGATCGAGGTCAAGGGTGCCCAGCAGGTGATCATCTCCGACACGGCCCCGGGGACGCCCAGCCGCAACGATCTGACACCCGCGCCCCAGCCCGAGGACGCACCCGATCCCTACGACACCCTCGAGAGCGAGACGCCGCCGCCGCCTCCAGCCCCCGCGGACGCCACCTCCGAAGATTCCCCTCCACCCCTCGACCCCCCGGCTGTCGAAGCCACACCCGTTGGAGCCCCCCCATGATCCGATCTTGGACTGCCCATCCTCGCCGCCTCGCGGCCCTGTGTCTTCTCGCCTCCGCATGCGGCGGCAGCTCGGGCCGCACCGATGGGGCCGGGGAGTGTTCGAACCTGCTGCCGGGGGATCTGGTGATCACCGAAGTGATGGCCAACCCCGACGGCGCCGACAAGGGCTTGGAGTGGTTCGAGGTCTACAACCCCACCGACGAAGAGATCGACCTCACCGGGGTGCTGCTGCGCTTCCGCAAGGCGGACGGCAGCGGCGAGAAGATCCACCGGATCCGTGACACGGTCATCGGCCCCGGCGCGTACTTGGTCTTTGGCGACGCCGACCCCAACCCGGAGGTGACGCCTCCGGACCACGTCGACTACGCGTACGGCTCCGATCTGGGCGGCAGCGGTCTGGCCAACGGCGGCGGCGAGCTGTCGGTCGGCTGCGGCACGTCGTTCCTCGACCGGATCATCTACGAGGAAAACGATGACGGCGTCTCCAAGGCCTACGACGGCACGCGAGAGCCCGACGCCGTGGGCAACGACGACCTGTCGGCGTGGTGCGACTCCGCGACCGAGTACGCCCCCAACGCCCTGGGCACCCCCGGCGCCCCCAACGATCCCTGCTATTCCGAGCAGCCCACCACCTGCACCCAAAACGGCACGCCGCGAGACATCGTCCCGCCGTCTCCGGGGGACATCGTCATCACCGAGTTCATGCCCAACCCGGACGCGGTCGGGGACGACGAAGGGGAGTGGTTCGAGATCTACGTCGCGGCCGACGTCGACCTCAACGGCCTGTCGATCACCAAGTTCGGGGATGAGGAGCCCACCGACGTGGTCGGTTCCACCGAGTGCATCCCTGCGACCGCCGGCAGCTACCTGCTCTTCGCCCACTCCGCCGATCCGGGCCTCAACGGCGGTCTGCCCGACGTCGACTTCCTGTTCAACCTCTCGCTGTCCAACACCTCCGAGAACGGCACGGGCATCTCGGTCGGCTGGGGCGGGCAGTTCCTCGACACCGTCACCTGGACCACCAGCGGCACCGGAGTGAGCAGTCAGCTCTCCCCGGCCCTGCTCGACCCGACCCGCAACGACGAAGAGGGCGCGTTCTGCCGCTCGCAGGAGCCCTACGGCGACGGCGACCTCGGCTCACCGGGCGTGGCCAACCCGCCGTGCCCGATCGACGCCCCCGAGGGCACGTGCGCCCAGGACGGGGTCCTCCGCGACATCGTGGCGCCCGCGGTGGGCGATCTGTGGATCACCGAGTTCATGGCCGACCCCTCCGCGGTCGGCGACACCGACGGGGAGTGGTTCGAGGTCTATGCCAACGCGCCCTTCGACCTCAACGCGCTGGAGTTCGGACGCGAAGACGAGGTCGAGGACGCGGTCGAGCTGGACACGTGCGCGCCGGTGCAGCCCGGGGACTTCATCCTGTTCGCCAAGAACGCCGAGGCCGCGACCAACGGCGGCCTGCCGGCGGTGGCCTACGAGCTGGGCCTGTCCTTGCTCAACAGCAACGGCCGCCTCTTCATCGGGACCGACGGCGAGATCCTCGACGTGATCTCGTGGTCGGGGACTGCGAGCGGCGCCTCCCGTTCGCTCGACCCCTCGATCTCCGGACCCGAAGGCAACGATGACGAGGCCAACTGGTGCGACGCGCAGGAGCCCTACGGCGACGGAGACTTCGGCACGCCGGCGGCGGAGAACCTCGCGTGCGGCGGCACGCCTCCGGGCACCTGCGACGACGGCGGGACCGTGCGCGACACCGTCACGCCCACCGCGGGCGACCTGGTCATCACCGAATGGATGCCCGACCCTTCGGCGGTCGCCGACACCGCCGGGGAGTGGTTCGAGGTCTTGGTCACCGCCGACATCGATCTCAACGGCGTGCAGCTGGGCAACGATCCCGACGACCCGGACACGACCATCGCCGCGACGGGCGCGTGCATCCCGGTCACCGCGGGCACCCGGATCGTCTTCGCACGCAACCCCGACATGGCCACCAACGGAGGGCTCGACTCCGCCATCGAGGCCGGCTTCAGCCTGAGCAACAGCGGCGGCACCCTCTTCGTGGGCATCGGCGGCGAGGTCCTCGATCAGATCACCTACGTCGGCTCCGATGCGGGGCGCTCCACGAGCGTCGCGCCCGGATCCGAGGACCCCGCCAGCAACGACGACGCGCTCAACCACTGCACGTCGAACACCCCCTACGGCGCTGGTGACCAGGGCACGCCGGGGGCGGAGAACGCATGCGAGTAGCGCTGCTGGGTCTGCTGCTCACCACCACCACCACCGCGTGCGACGATGCCGCGGGCTCCTCGTGTGGGCCCACGCAGGCCGTGGTCGCGCGGGTGGTGGATGGCGACACGGTGGAGCTGGAGGACGGATCCCGGGTCCGCTATTTGATGATCGACACCCCCGAGAGCACCGGTGGCAAGGACGACTGCTTCGGCACCGAGGCGACCGAGCTCAACCGGATGCTGGTCGAGGGCAAGAGCGTCACCCTGCGCTACGACGCGGAGTGCACCGACCGCTTCGACCGCCTGCTCGCGTACATCGACGTCGACGGACGCGAGATCAACAGCCTGATGGTCGAGCGTGGGGCAGCCTGCGTGCTGCACATTCCGCCCAACGGCGTGGACCGGGTCGACGAGTTCGAAGCCCTCGAAGCCGACGCCCGCGCGGCCATGGTCGGGGTGTGGGGCGCGTGTGAGGACGTGACGTGTGACTGAGCGCCTTCTTCCCGCCTTGACCCTTGGTGTGGCTCTTCTAGGCTCCTCCGTCGCCCACGCGGCGCAGTACGAGGTCTTCGTCGACGTCGACGACGAAGAGGAGCTCTACGACCTTCAGGTGGCCAACGAGATCGGCAGCGGCACGTTCGAGATCCTCGTCGACCTGCTCCGTCAGGGCGTCGATCTCAACTTGGCGACCCGGGAGCAGCTCTACGCGCTCCCCAACCTGACGTATGAAGACGTGGACGCCATCCTCGCCTACCGCGAGGAAGCGGGCCGCATCGGCAACCCGGCGGCGCTGGTGCTCGCCGGCGCCCTGTCGCGCCGCAAGCTCGAGTCGATCTCGGCCTTCCTGCTGGTGCCCGCGCCCGAGGGCAGCCGAGCCGGGGTCCGCGGACACGTCAAGTACCAGACGGTCTGGACGCCCGAGGAGGACCGCGTGCCTCCGATGCTGCTGCAGACCCGGGTCTCGATGCTTCGGCACCTGACGGTCGGGGCGGTCGCCGTGCTCGATCGCAACCGGCTCGAGAACGCGGTGTGGGACCCCAACCGCGACGCGCTGGTGAGCAACGGCCCCCGCACGACCCCGCGCCTGCCCAAGTACTTCGCGCAGTGGGACACCCCAAAGTGGGGCGTCATCGCGGGCACGTACAACATCGGGTTCGGCCAGCGGCTGACCTTCGACACGACCTCGCGCTACACGCCCAACGGCTTCGTGCTCGACGACACGATGTACCGGACGACGAACCTGACCAGCGAGTGCCGGCTGTCGACCGGCGAGCTGGCCGAGACCCCCTGCCCCGGCACCGGCGAGCCTCGGCGCTACGTCACGCCCGACTACCGCGAGCGGGTGCGTCAACGCGGGGTGGCCGTGGGCGCCAAGCACATCGACATGCCCGTGGGGTGGATGCAGGCCTATGGGTTCTTCTCTCACCAGACCAAGCCCATCTACTGGACCGGGGTCTACAACGCCGACGTGTGCGACGACCCTCGGCTGTCGTCCGAGTTGTTCGAGGAGTGCAGTGCGCCGCCGGTCTATCAGGGCGACGCTCGGGACCCGCTGACCCCGGCCCCGACCCTGCGCTACGCGTCGCTGCCGAACATGTACAACGAGGTCCTCGGCGGCGGGAACGTCTCGTACTTCCTCGATCGGCGAACCCACGTCGGCGTGACCGGCTACGGCAGCAGCGTCAACTGGCTGGTCGACGGCGCCGACCTCGACTTTCAGGAGTGGCAACGGACGCCGTACGGGGGTCCGTTCGGCGCCGCAGGTGCCGACATGAGCTGGGGGCGCAAGTGGGCCGACCTCTTCGCCGAGGTCTCGTACTCGTTCGACTCCGTCTCCACCGAGAGCGGAGGTGGCCCCGCGGCCATCGTGCGGCACACCGCGAGCTGGGACACGCACGAGATCGAGGTCAGCGGCCGCTTCTACGACCAGAACTACCGCAACCCCTACGCGCGGCCGATCGCCGCGGCGGATCAAACCGACGGTCTGCGCGCCTCGGATGAAGCCGGTGGGCGGCTCAAGTACACCGGGCAGATCGGCGAACGCGTCCAGCTGCGCACGCTGCTGGACGTCTGGCAGGAGCTGAGCACCGAGACCACCAGTTTGCGCACCTTCGCCCGCGGCGACGTGCAGGCCACCCCCTGGCTCATGCCAGGGCTGTGGCTGGACTTTCAGAGCAACGACGTCTCCGCGCGCGGGCGAGACAGATGTTTCTCCGCCGAGAACAACATCGACGACGACTCGGAGTTCACGAGCTACGACGCCTTCTTGGAGGGCGAGCAGCTGGGGTGCAGCGGCGTCCGCTATCAGATTCGCCCTCGGATCCGCGTCGACCCCCACAAGCGCGTCAACGCGCAGATCCAGTTCCAGTACTCGTGGGTCGACCGGAACCGCTTCCCCGGGCGCTTCTCCAACGACGCCCGCGTGGTGGGGATCGTCGGCGTCAACCCCATCGATCCGCTGCGGCTTCGGATGCGCGTCTCTTGGGACAAGGACGCCATCTCCGACCGCGAGTACCTCCAGGAGACGCTGTGGGGGTACATCCAGGCGAGCTACCGGTTCCAGAGCTGGCTACAGCCCAGCCTGCGCTACGACGTCCGGGCCTGGCTCGACGACCGGGACACGACCGCGTTCCGTCGGCCCAACCCCGAGCACTGGGTGATGCTGCAGATCCTCAGCCGCTTCTAGCCACCGGGGCATCTTCGGCTATAGTCCGCCGCGATGAAAGCGACCGTGGACGCCTCGCACGACTCGCCGCAGCCCGACCAGTTCGGCGGGCCGATCGGAGCGCTGACGCTGAGCATCGTGATGCCCATCGCCGGCTTCTATCTGTGGGCCGCCGTCGACCACCACGGGGGCTCGCTGTGGCTGCCCCGCTCGCTCGCCGACCTCGGCCGCATGGTGCCCGCGCCCACGCTGCAGGCCACGGCGCTGCTCGCTGCGTTCATCGCAGTGCACGCCGTGCTGTACGCGCTGGGGCCGGGCGCGGTCGTGCTCGGTCGGCCTGCCCCCAACGGTGAGCGGGCCGAGTACCGGATCAACGGCCTGTTCGCCTTCGCGGTCACCTCGGTGGCCTTGATCGCCGCGCTGTCGCTGGGCTGGATCTCCGCGAAGAGCGTGCTCGCGCAGTGGGGACCCCTGCTGACGGTCGCGACGGTGTTCTCCGTGGTCGCCGCCGCGTGGTGCTACGTCGCCGGTCGACGCCGCGGCGCTCTGGAGCGCAGCACCGGCAACGTCGTCTACGACTTCTTCATGGGCACCATCCTCAACCCGAGCATCCGGCGCCACGATCTGAAGTTCTTCTTCGAGTCGCGGGTCGGCATGGGCGGGTGGGCTGCCTTCGCAATCCTGCTGCCCGCCGCCCAGCTGCAAGAGACCGGGACCCTGTCGACGGCGATGCTGGTCGTGACGCTGTGCCAGGCGCTGTACATCGTCGATTTCTTCGTGCTCGAGGCCAACCTGCTGTCGATGATCGACATCATCGAAGAGAACCTCGGCTTCATGCTGTGGCTCGCCTTCTTGGTGTGGATGCCGTTCAACTTCACGCTCCAGCAGCAGTACATCCTCGCCGCCGGGCCCGAGCTGTCCACGGTGGCCGCGATCGGCCTGCTGCTGCTCAACATCGCCGGCTACTACGTCTTCCGCAGCGCCAACCTGCAAAAGCAGCAGTTCCGGCGCGACCCGAGCCAGCCGATCTGGGGGAAGACGCCGCAGAGCATGCAGACCCGACGCGGCACCAAGCTGCTGCTGTCGGGCTGGTGGGGCATCGCCCGCCACGCCAACTACATGGGCGACATGATGATGGCGCTGGCGTGGTGTCTCGCCTGCGGCTTGGGCAGCGTGGTGCCGTACTTCTACGTGATCTACTTCGTGCCGCTGCTGCTCGACCGTGAGCGTCGGGATCACGCGATGTGTCAACGCAAGTACGGCGACGACTGGGACCGGTACTGCGAGAAAGTCCCCTACCGCATCATCCCCTTCGTCTACTGACGCCAGGGGAGCTCAGCGCAACATCTCCAGGTCCACCTGGGCGCCGACGAGCACCCGGACCCGCACCGCCTCGGGCGGCGCAACGTAGACGGGTCCGATGGCCTCGTCGATCAGCGCACCGTCGTCCCCGTAGGCAAACCAGCGGCGCAGCGGCTCGCCTTCATCGAAGCCCTCCGCCGTCGCCGTGTAGACGTCGCTGCCTTGCTCGTCGAGCGAGGCGGAGAAGACGGGTAGCTCCGCGGCGACCTGCGCTCCGGCAGCCCCGAAGAACTCGACCGAGGCGTCGTTGAAGCGGAAGTCGCAGTGCACGTGGGTGTTGTACTCGACCAGCATGCCGCCCCGGTCCGTGCAGGCCGCCTCGAGCGTGCTGAGGCTGACCGCAGCCGGATCGAGATCGAAGCCGTCCCCGTACATGTGCCGGGAGTGCGTCGCACCGCCGACGCCGGCGTTGTACTCGGGCGAGCGGTAGGCGGAGTTGACCGTGATCGACCCCACGTCATCGCGAAGCAGCTGCAGCGACTCGACCGCGTGCGGCTGGACGATCGCATAGCGCCCCTTGAACGCCTCGGCCAACTCGTCGAGTCGGAAGTTGGGGGCCACCATCGTGCTGGGCTCGATCTGCTCGAGGTCGATGTACGCGATCGGCTGGCGGTAGTTGGGGTCGCCGTTGAGCGCGGGCGGGTAGTCGTAGCCCGGGGGCTGCAGATAGTGCAGCTCGAAGCAGGTGGTGCCGCTGTTGTCCTCACCGGGGAAACACACCTCGGTCGGCGCGACGTCGCCATCGGTCCCCTCCTCCCCGCCGGTCCCCTCCTCGCACGCGCACGGGCCCCACCCCTGGCCGTCCGCGTCACAGACCTCGACGCCCAGGTGCAGGCCGTCGTCACACAGGCACTGCCGCTCCATGCCGGCGTTGCACGTGCCGACCGGTCCACCGGTGGGCGCATCGCCAGACTCGTCGCCTTCGGGACCGGTGCTCGTCCCCGCGTCGCTCTCGCTCCCCTTGGACGCATCGGTCTCGACCTCATCGGTCTCCGAACCGGTGGAGCCCGCAGTCGCGTCCGGGTCCCAACCCATGCCCGCCCGTGACTCGTCCTCCGCGCACGCCGGGATGAGCGTCGCGCCAAGGGCAGCCAACAGCACTCCATACCTGAACTTGTTCTCCCTCACCGTGCGTCCATGTCCGACATGGAGGCCCAAAGGTTCCCAACCGCCGATCGTCACCACGCTAGAGTTTCACCCACCGAGGGCCGTGGCGTACAGTCCGGGCCGATGATGGCAGCGAAGCGAGAGACGGTGCTCCTCGTCGGCGGTGGCACTGGGGGGCACATTTATCCCAACGTCGGCATCGTCGAGCGTCTGGCGGCGCACGGACGCGAGGGCGTCCACTTCCTCGTCTCCGATCGGCCCTCGGACGCCACCATCCTCGACGCCCTCGGCTACCCGTACACCAGCTCGCCGGCGCGGCCGCTGCCCCCGGCGCGAAAGCCGTGGAAAGCCCTGGACTTCCTCGCCGGGTGGCGCCGCTCGACCCGCCAGATGATGGCCCTGCTCGACGCGCACGGCGTCGGATGCGTGGTCGCGACGGGCGGCTTCGTCTCCGGCCCGGCGGTGGTCGCGGCAGCCCGCCGAAAGATTCCCCGCGTGCTCGTCAACCTCGACGCGGTGCCCGGGCAGGCGAACCGCCGCTTGGCGGGGATCTGCACCAAGGTGTTCTCGGCGTACCCCAGCGACCTTCTGCCCGACGCTGAGCGCATCGGCCTGCCGCTGCGCGCGGTCTCGGTGAGCGATGCCAGCCCTGCCCAGGCCCGCGCCGCGCTGGGACTCGACCCACAGCGGCCCACCGTGTTCATCACGGGGGCCACGCATGGGGCGGAATCGCTGATCCTCGCCATGATGTCGCTCGTCGCAACGCCGCAGGCCGCGGCAGCGTTCGACCGCTGGCAGGTGTTCCATCAGTGCGGCACCTTCGACGTCGCAAAGCTGCAGGCCGCGTACGACGACGCCGGGGTCGCAGCCAGGGTCGTCGACTACTGCGCGCAGATGGGCACCGCATACCGAGCCGCAGACGTGGTGATCAGCCGCGCCGGAGCCGGAAGCGTCGCGGAAGCCTGGGCCAACCACGTGCCCACGATCTTCTTGCCGAACCCGTACCACAAGGACCAGCATCAGCGGCACAACGCCGAGCCGATGGTCCACGCCTCAGGCGCGCTGCTCGTCACCGATCACGTGGACGCCGACGCGACGGCCGCAGCGCTCCGCGAGCCCCTCGCCCGCCTGCTCGAAGACGAGGGTCTGCGGGCCACCATGACCCAGGCCTGCGCGCAGAGCTGCCCGCCCGATGGCGCTCGGCACGTGGCCGAGTGGATCGAACGCAACGCGTAAGCGCGTCGGGCCTGCTGCGTTGACAAGCCGACGCCCCGACGCGTGCCCACACCATGGCCCCGTGGGGCGTTCGGCTCGGGACCGGCGCAACCCATCATGGCGGAAACAAACCCAGCACCGCGAGGGTCGAACCCAGGCAGCACCCCACTGGAGCGGGTGCCATCGTCCGCCGCGACGACGACGTCCATCGGTGCACGGCCAGCTTCGCTGCCGTCCCAGACGCGCCGTGCGGAGGCCAACCCTGAGGTTCGTCCCCACCATGAAGCAGATCCTGGCAACCACTGTGTGCCTCGCCCTCCTCGCGCTGTCGAGCGCCTGCGACCTTCGGGTCGGCCATGCGCACGACTACGCGTCCACCGATCATCTCTGCGGCGGAGTCCCCAGCGAAACGTGCCGACCCCAGTGAACACTCCGGTGCTGCAGGACACCGGTCGGCCGCACAGCGTGGCCTTGCCCAACATGCAGGAGCTGTGGCGGCTGCTCGAGCAGTTCAACAAGGCCGCGCTGGCCCGCCGCTTCCCTGGATGGGACGCGCGGTCCGCCAGCGCACGGTAGAGGCGACGCGGGCTCAGAGCACGCGGTCGACCAGCGCGCGAACCTCTTCGCCGGCCCGCGCCATCGTCCGCGGCTCGTCGATCGTAACCAGCGCGCCATCGCGAAGCAGCATCGTCCCCGCCACCGCGACGTGGCGCACGGCGTCTCGGCCGGCACCGTAGACGATGCGATCATAGACGCTCGAGCACGGACCGAACGACGCGGGCCGCTCGAGATCCAGCACCACCACGTCCCCCAGCTTGCCGACCTCGAGGCTGCCGAGCGTGTCGGCCTTGTCGATGGCAGCAGCGCCGTCGCAGGTCGCCAACGCCAGCGCCGCCTCGGCCGAGAAGGCGCCCGGCTTCTGCCGCACCCCCTGAAGGAGCGCTGCGAGTCGAATCTCCTCCAAGATGTCCATGTCGTTGTTGCACGGCGCCCCGTCGGTCCCGATGCCGACCGAGATGCCCTCGGCCTGACCCAAGAAGCCCAAATGGGCGATGCCCGAACCCAGCTTGAGGTTGGCCGAAGGACAGTGGCAGACCCGCAGGCTACGGCCGCGAAGGATCTCGAGATGCCCCTCGTCCAGCTGCACGCCGTGGGCGATGCGGAGGTCGGTGTCGAGCACCCCGAGCCGATCGAGGTACTGCATCTGGCCCTCGCCGAGCACCTCACGAACCTCGTCCTCCTCGCGCGGGTGCTCGAGCAGGTGGGTGTGCACCGGCAGCCCCAGCTCCGTCGCCAGCGCCACCGTTCGCTCCCACAGCGCCGTGCTGCACGAGAGAATGAAGCGAGGGCACAGCGACGATTCGATCCGGCCCTCAAAACCGTGCCAGCGCGCGTGCTGGTCCCGGAAAGCGGCCTCGGCAGCGTCGGGCGGCTCGATGAGCGCCTCGGACACGCCCAGGCCGGTATCCATCAGACACTTGCCCGCGATCGCTCGAAGGCCGCTGTCGCGGATGCCCTCGAACAGCGCGTCCATGTGGGTGACCAGCCCGATCTCCTGAATCGTCGTCGTGCCCGAACGAATGCAGTCGGCCGCACCGAGCATCGCGGACCAGTACGCGCTGTCATGGGTGTGCCCAGCCTCGAGCGGCCAGATCCGATCCCGAAGCCAGTCCATCAGCTCGCGCCCCTCGCTGAGGCCGCGCAGCAGGGCCTGCCCAAGGTGCACGTGCCCCTGGATGAACCCCGGCAAAACGACCAGTCCGCTCACGTCGATAGAGGGCACGCCTGCGGGCGGCGAAGCGTCCCCCACCGCCGTGATGACGCCATCCTCGATGAGCAGGTCGCCGGTCAGCACGCGGCGCTGCGGATCCATCGTGACGAGGGTGCCCCCACGCAGGTGCACCGAACCGCTCATGTCATCTGCGTTGCCCATCACCCCTGATAGACCTCGGGCTTGAGCACGCCGATGTAGGGCAAGTTGCGGAACTGCCCGTCGTAGTCGAGTCCGTACCCGACGACGAACTTGTTGGGGCACACGAAGCCCCGGTAGCGAACCGTCACGTTTTCGGAGCGCGCCTCGTGTTTGTCGAGCAGCGTGCAGATGGAGATCGATGCCGGCTGGCGGGTCTGCAGGTTCTCGACGAGGTACTTGAGCGTCAGCCCGGTATCGATGATGTCCTCGACGATCAGGACGTGCCGCCCCTCGATCGTCGTGTTGAGATCCTTGAGGATGCGGACGATGCCGCTGGTCTGCGTCCCTCCCTCGTAGGAGCTGCACGCCATGAAGTCGATCTCCAGCCGCATGTCGAGCGCCCGGGTCAGGTCAGCGATGAACGGATAGCAGCCACTGAGAATCCCGACGACCAGCGGGTTCTTGCCGCCAAAATCGTCTTTGATCGCCGCAGCGAGTTCGAGAATCTTCGCGTCGATCTGCTCACGCGTGAAGAGCGTCTCGGCGATGGCGTCGGCCAGGCTCGGGGAGGACATGCGGCGCCCACTGTCGCGCCCCCTGCCGCGCCGGGTCAAGGCTCTGGGGTCACGGACACGACCGATCGGGCACGTCTGCGGCGTTGTTGGTCGTGTCGCACTCTTCGAACGCGGGCGCTGGAGCGATCTGCACCACCATGCCCACAGCAGGAGACGCGACCTCGAACACCACCTGGGCGACCTCTCCGGGCACGAGAATGCTGGTGAGGGTCTGACTGGACACCAGCTCCCCCTGCGGACCCCGGAGTTCGACCTCCACACCCGCAACGTTGGCCGAGACCGCGCCGCCGTTGCGGATGCGAGCGACGATGAGGACGCGGTCTGCACTGCAGCTCGAAGAGACATCGACGTCGAGGTCCGCGGCGGCGGTCGCCCCTGGCCCAAAGCCCGCGGTGCGCATGCTGTTGCGGACGGGGTCGCCCCAGTCCTCGGTGAGCTGCCTAGGGACGCGGCCGAACCCATCGGAAGTGGTGAGCCGGTGCGCGTGGGATGTCCAGACGCGACGTACCGGCGTCCACACCTGGCCCTCGGCGCCGTAGACGAACACACCGCGCTGCGCCGCCTGGCCAGGGCAGTTCTCGGAGGCGAAGGTGTTGGCCACCGTGATGATCTCGGCCCGACCGTCCGCGTCGACGTCGGCGACGAGGGGATACTCGCGGCTGGTGCTCTGGGTATTGGGCAACTCGAGCACCACGTGTCCGTCGGATCCGTCGTACACGCGAACGACGCATTCGTCGCCCATCAGCAACTCGACCGCACCATCGCCCTGAAAGTCGAACGCACTCACACCCGTTCCCGAGGACGCCTCATCGACGATCGATGCGGTCCACCGTACGCGCAAACCGTCCGCATCGGCGTCGAGGACGAGCACGTTGAAGGCCGCCGCGACCCCGATCTCGGGCAAGCCGTCGCCGTCGAAGTCCGCGATGGCCGGCGGGCCTCCCCGTCCACCGCCAGGAAGACTCAATGCAGTCAGCCCTCGCCACGGCTGGCCCGTTCGAGCATCCAGGACCCGGACGGTCCCCTCGGAGACGAGTGCAACCTCAGGCAAGCCGTCCAGGTCGAGATCTGCGATCGCCGGCCACCCGTCGGAGCCCCCGGCGTCCCAGAGTTCTACGAGGGAGCCGTCGACCAGGTCCCATGCTCGCCGCCCGGTGATGACCTCGGGGTCACCGTTACCATCGAGGTCCACGATGATGGAAAGCCCGCCGTTACCCCGGGGGATTCCGGGCTCGATCGCGTCGTTGCTCCCGTGCAAGGGCGCGTCTTCGTCCCTGCCTCCATACGCCGCGGTGGCCACAATCACGCCGCCGTCCCCAACGATGGCCGCCCCAAACACGGCCTCGGCGCGTCCGTCTCCGTCGAAATCCGCCATCGAGGGTGACGAGCGCCGGATGGCCAGCTGCAGGCTCGAGGTCTGCCACAGCGCCTCGCCGGTCAGGGAAACGGCGCGCACCCACGAGTAGTCCGTGTCGTCGATGCGCCGGGCACCATAGACGATTTCGAGTGAACCGTTGCCGTCGACGTCGGCCAAGCCAGGCGCCGCAATTCCCAGCGGCGTGTCGACGGGCAGCGCGTTGGGGAACACGGGGTTGGATTCGTCTGCATCGATATGCAGCTGCACGTCCCCGGTGCGGCCGTCGAGGATCCACAGGTCCCCATTCTCGGTGTGGGGAGGATTGCTCCCGCCCAGTTCGTCCGAGCGCGCGCTGACCACGACGATCTCCGACTGGGGGTCGTCGTCGAGGTTTGCGACCACGGGGATCGACAGCACGTCGAGCATTTCAGCCGTCCATTCCACCCGGGTCTGAAGCTGGTCGAAGGCACCGACGGCGACACAGCCCCCCCCATCGGAGGGGATGCAGACCCCCAAGATGGGATCGCAGAGTTCGCCTTCGGGACAGTCGTAGCCATCGCCGCAAGGCGTGTCGGGAGCGGCACAGTGCCCTTCGATGCAGACCTCGAGGCTGTCGCAGCAATCCGTCGAGTTCGGGCCGCAGAGCACCTCCGCGCTGCAGGCCTGCTCACAGCCTTGCGAAGTGCAGCCGCTTCCGGCTGCGCAGCAGTGGGCCTGCTCCGGGGTGCACGGGTTGGCCTGACAGGGGTCTCCCTCCGACTCGCCGTAGCTGTCTCGATCGTCATCGTCGATCACCCCACCGTCCCCGTCGCCGGCGGAGTCCCCCTCGGTGATCAGTCGCGAGACGCAGCCCGAAGCCAGGAACGTCGAGGCGACGAGCAGCCTTCCTGGCCATCGCATGAGCTACAGGGTCCCATGTCCTGCGACGATCCGCACGCACGACAGGGGGTCACGGAACGCGGCGGCGGCGAAGCAGGCCTAGCAGGCCCAGCAGCGCGAACGGAAGGGGGTCGCCGCCGACCCGACAGCCGCCGCTCGAGCCGGATGCGCTCGGACCGTCGGTGTCGGTGTCCGCATCTCCGGTCGTCGCGCCGGGCCCGCTGGTGGGGGTGCTGCCTCCGGGGGTGCTCTCGCCGGACGTCTCGCCGGTGGTCGACTCGGTGGTCGTGCCGTCGCCGGCCGAGGTGACCGGACCCGTTGTCGGGTCGCCGCCGGTGCTCGAGTCACCGCCGGTGCTCGAGTCACCGCCTTCGCTCGGCAAGGCGTCGAACTCCACGTCCTGTAGCGAGTCCCCCTCCAGCACGTGGTCGAGCAGGATCACCGGGACGTCGTCGAAGTCGGCGTTGCCGCGCAGCAAACCCAGCTGCGTGAAGTGGGCGTTGCCGTCGGCCAGGGTTTGCGCGGGGCCGTCGGTGACGACCTGCTCACCATCGAACCAGACGCTGACGAGTCCTTGGTCCGCGCTGGTCGACCACGTCACCGACATCGCGATCCTGTGCCACGCTCCCGCGGTCAGCACGCCTGCGCCCTCCCACTGCACCACGTTCCCAGGGCGACGCGTGATGAACTGAAGCGTGGTCCCGACCGCGCTGAAGGTCATCATTTGCTGGTAGCTGTTGTTGGACTCCCAGTACCCGATCTGCTGGCTGGGTTCGGTCGGCAGCTCGGCGGGAAGGAACAGGCTCCAGGCGAAGAACGTCGTGGCCCCCTCGGCGGTTCGCGCGGCCTCGGGCCGGTGCTGCATCTCGACCCGGCGCAGGCCGTTGTTCGGCCAGATCGCATCATCGTGCAGCTCGATGCGCGCGGCGTGGTCTCCCTGCGCAACCTCTCCGTCCTCGATGGTGATGTAGTCGAGCTTGCCGACGGTGGGGTTGAGCAGGTTGTCGAACTGAGAGAGGTCTCCGGTCTCGAAATCCCCGACCCAGACCGGAGCGGCTGCCGCGACCGAGGGCACCGACATGCCGAACACCAGGAGGAGGGCAACGCGAGAGACGACCGACATGCAGCCATGCAGCCGGATCGCCGCGCGCGCGTCAACGCCTTGCGACGTCGCCGCCGCCGCGGTGCCCAGGCCCACGAAGACGGCGTCATGACGGGCATCGGCCGCAGCGCGCCGCGAGCCAGCTGTCCGCGGGCACAATGAGAACTTGTGTGGCAGCCCCGGCGCCGGCGATCCTATCCGCGATGGGCATTCGACACGGACTGCTGGTGGGTCTCCTCAGCCTGGCCTCCTGCGGCTGGATCATGGGCGAGGTCGCCGAACAGAAGGTGCGTCAGGACGCGCTGAAGAAGGCCACCTACGATGACCTCGACAAGCTTTGGGGCGAGGCGGTCGACCTGTGGGACGAGTACGACTGCGCGCTGCCCAAGACGCCCAAAGCCGACGAGACCTTCACCTGTGAGGAGCAGCGTCGCTGGCTTCGCGTCAAGTCCTCCTCGGACGGGTATCGCGTCGAGCTCGAGCACGAGACGACGCGCACCAAGACGAATGACAAGGGCGAGACGACCGAAGAGAGGGTCCGCGGTCGCGACTGGGATCTCGAGTTCAAGCTGCTCGAGCGCATCGACCCCAAGCGGGCCGAGGAGATCGACGACGCGGCCGAGGCCAAAGGCCAAAAGGCCAAGGATGCGACCCGCGATCTGATCGACGCATTCGAATGAGGCTCAGGTCTGCCAGCCGCCGCCGAGGGCCTGGTACACCCCCACCATCGCCTGCAAGCGCGCCTTGCGGGCCTCGATCAGCTCCATCTGGGCCTCCAGCGCGTCGCGCCGGGTCATCAGCACCTCCATGTAGTCGGCCCGCGCGCTGCGGTACAGCACGCCCGACACGTCGGTCGCCTGCTCCAGGGCTTGGACCTGTTCGGAGAGTCGATCGAACTGCTCGCTGAGGTTGTGAATCAGCGCCAGGCTCGTCGCGACCTCGGTGAAGGCGATCAAGACGGTCTGTTCGAACCTGAGCACCGCCTGGATCTGCATCGCGTTGGCGCTGCGGTAGTCGGCCTTGATCGCGGCCCGGTTGAGCAGCGGCGCCGACAAGTTGCCCGCCACTCCGAGCAGCAAAGACTCGGGCGTGTCGATGAGGTGCCGGGCGTTGAACGCCTCGTACCCGACGTCGGCCTCGATGCTCAGCGACGGGTAGAAGCGGGCTTTGGCCACCTTCGCGTCCAGCTTCGCCGCCTCCAGATCGAGCCCGGCACGCCGCACGTCAGGTCGGTTGTCGAGCAGCTCGGCCGGCAAGCCAACCTGCACGGACGCGGGCAGCGTGGCGTCGAACATGCTCGCGTCCCGCTCGACCTTCTGGGGGAAGCGACCCACCAAGACGTTGATCCGGTTCTCCACCTCGACGCGCTGCTGCTCGAGGTCGTACTGGCGCCCCTGGTTCTTGAGCACCTCGGCCTCGAACTTGCGCACCGCCAGCTCGGTGGCCCGTGCCGCCGCCTTCTGGAGTTTGACCACTTCCAGCGCCCGCTCCTGAAGCGCGATGTTGCTCTGCAGCACCTCGATCTTCTGATCGAGCGCGACGAGCTCGTAGTAGGAGTTGGCGAGCTCGGCGATGATTTCGGTGATGATGAAGTTCTTGCCCTCGACCGTCGCCGCGTAGCGCAGCCCCGCCGCCTTGGCCGCGTTTCGAAGTTTGCCCCAGGCGTCGATCTCCCACGACGCCTTGAGGCCGAAGCGGAAGTCCGGCAGGTACTCGGGCACGCCGTGCGCGGCATCGCTTCGCCCCTGAGAGGTGGTGCTGCCCACCTTCTCCATCCCCGCGCCGACGCCCGCGTCCAGCCGCGGCTTGTACTCGCCCTGCAAGCCCGCGGCCTCGTTCTTGGCCACGATGATTTCCTGCAGCGCAATGTTCAGCTCCTGGTTGTTCGCCATCGCGGTCTCGATGAGACCCCGCAGGTGGGCATCGGCGAAGAACGAGTCCCAGTGCTCCTGCGCGGAGACGGTGGGTCCAGCGGGAGCCTCACCGCCGAAGGTCTCGGGCACCTCGCGACTCTCGGGACGCGCGACCGGTTGATCCAGGAGCTTCTTGCAGCCCCCTGACAGGATGAGCGCCGCCAGGGCGAGGGTGATCCATCGAGATCGAGTCATCATTTCGAGTCCTCCGAGACCGAGCCGGTCACGGTCTGCTCGTCCGCATCATGCGTACGGCCGCGCTCGGCAAGGGCAAGCGAATCCAAGGGAGTCTTGTGCAGAAAGGTTGAACATGACGACGCAACCACGCCGTCGGCGCGAGGACCGAGGGTGAAGGTCGCGACGCGGGACGCTCGACGCTCAGGCGATCGCAGACGGGGGTCCCCGGCTCAGCCCTGTGGACACGGTCAATCGGTCCGGTCCCGACGCGAGCCAGAGGACCCGGCGTGGCCGCACCAGCGACGCGCCGAGGCCCAAGGCCCGCATGGCCTCCGCTGAGCAGGCCTGCCCATCGTCCTCCGTCTCGCCGTCGGTTTCGAGCTCGCCCGCGGGCTCATGACCACGCGGGAGGTCCCGGTCCCCGTTCCCCGCAGCGCACGGCGTCTGCGTGGAGGCAGCACGAACGCCGGAGTCGGCAGGCCGATCCGGCGCGGGACTCGCCCAGCCCGCACTTGCCGCGAGCATCGCCAAGACGACCCCGACCGCGAGCCACAGACGCACGGTCCACCGCCGCCGGTCGGCCTCGCTGTGGGCGCTCGACGGGGTGGCGTCGAGATGCAGACAGCGGTCCGCGGGCATGTCGTGGGCGTACTCCCCCGAGATCGGGTTGTCAACGAGGGCATTCCCCCTACGTCGGGCCCGGGGCAACGCGGTCTGCCCCACGTGTCCCCGCATGCAACACGTCGAGGGCGCGCCCACCGAAGACCGACCCGCGACCATCGACAACAACCACCAGGGTGCCGATCCACCGGACCCCCAGCGGCAGCCGCAGCCGTCCTCGCCGCCACCGCCCTGCCCCGCGCCCGACGAGGTCTGCCCGTCCTCACCCCCGCCGCCGCTGCTGGTCGTCGCATCGGGCACGTCGATGCCCGTGGTGGAGCCGGTACAGAACGCAGTCCCGCCACCGTTGACGATGGCGAGGGTCGCCGGGAAGTCGCAGCTCGCCGCGTCCGTGCCGTTGACGATGGGCTCGGGGCTCGGACCAGGCGACGGGATTGCGACGCCGCCAGGCAGGAGCGGCGCCAAGACACCCCAGACCAGCACAGCGACCATCACGTGCTTCGTAGAGCGCCCGCAGGGTTTCCGTCACCGCCTCCAACTGAATCGCGGGTTGGGCCTTTCACGGGCATGCTAGAATGGCCCTTCGGCGACGCTCGCCGCACACTTTGCACCTGCACCCTGCACCTGCGGCTCGCTGCCTCGGCTGCCCGAGCCCACCATGCACGACGCCCCCGCGGCCCCTCCCCCCCGTATTCACTCACGCTTCTCCCTGTCGGCCCGCGGTCACGCGACCGAGGCGATGTGTCCAGAGTCGGCCTACGTCACCGCCGAAGACGGCAGCTGGGACCGCAAGAGCAGCGAGCGCGCACAGTGGGCCTACACCCACGGGCTGGAGCCGATGGATGGCGCGTACCTGCGCGAGCTACGGCGTCGCCTGCTCACCCTCAGCCAGCTCGGCGAAGCGCTCGCCATCTACGGCCAAAGCAGCGAGATGGTCGGGGAGGCGATGGATCGACTCCTGAGCCTCGGCCTGGTCATCAAGGACGAGATCAGACCCGACATCGCCGCTCCCGTCGCGATCGATGCCGAACTCACCGCGGCGCTCGAGGACCTTCAGCTCCTGCTCGAAAACGTCGAGACCGCGGGCGTCCTGGACGGACGCACGGCCAGCGTCGCCCTGCGCCGCGCGATGAGCCGGGTGATCGCCGCGCGCCGCTACACCCAACGCGCGTAGCGGCCAACGCGCGTTGCGGCAACGCGCGTAGCGGCCGCCCGAGCTCACCGGAAGTAGTCCGGCGCGTTTCCGGGCTTCCACTTGATGTTGCAGCCGATGCTCGGCTTCTGCTCGTCGGGGACGCGCTTCCCGGCGACGACCGCGTCGATCGCCGCGTAGAGGTCCTCGCCGGTCACGGCCACCTCGTTGCCGGGTCGGCTGTCGTCGAACTGACCGCGGTACACCAGCTTCTCGTCTGCGTCGAACACGAAGAAGTCCGGCGTGCAGGCGGCCTGGAAGGCCTTGGCGACCTCCTGCTCGGCGTCGACCAAGTAGGGGAACTCGTAGCCGTAGGTGTTCGCCTCGGAGCGCATGCGGTCGGGCGTGTCGTCGGGGTATTGGTCGAAGTCGTTGCTGTTGATGCCGACCATGGCGACGCCCTTGTCCTTGCAGTCGCGACCGAGCTTGGCCAGCGCGCCCCGCAGGTGCCTGACGAAGGGGCAGTGGTTGCACATGAACACGACGACGAAGCCCTTGGCGTCCGCGAAGTCGTCCAGCGAGACGGGCTTGCCGTGCGCGTCGGGCAGAGAAAAGGCGGGCGCGTCGGAGCCCAGCGGGAGCATGCGGGAGCGGGTCATCACCATGGGCGGCGAAGTATAGACCCCTCCTGCGCCGCTCGATCAGTCCCCAGGATCCTCGGGCTGGACGATGCTCTGCCAGCGCTGAGCGCAAGCGACGACCATACTCACGCTGCGAAGGCGCGTCGTCGTGCACGGCTCCGCCGCTTGCACGAACGGGACGAAGAACCCCTCGCCCCCCTACTTGAGCTTTGCGGCCGTCTGCGCCACGCGCTTGCCCAGGTAGCTGGCGTGATCGAGGTTGGCCTGCTCGGGGGGCTCGCCGTTGGCCGTCGCCGACACGCCGTAGGGGTTGCCGCCGGCCTTGTACACGAGCTCGTCGGTGTATCCCGGCGTGACGATGTAGCCGCCGAAGTGGTGCACCGAGTTGTACAGGGCGAGCAGGGTGGACTCCTGGCCGCCGTGCGGGTTCTGGGCCGACGTCATCCCGGAGTACACCTTGTTGGCCAGCTTGCCTTGGAACCAGAGGCCGCCGAGGCTGTCGAGGAAGTTCTTGAGCTGGGCGGGCACGTTGCCAAAGCGCGTCGGGGCGCCGAAGATGATGCCGTCGGCCCACTCCATGTCGTCCGTCGACGCCTTGGGCTCGTTCTCGTGCGCGGCCACGAACGCTTTCCACTCGTCGCGGGACTCGATCGCTTCCCGGGGCGCCGTCTCCTGGACCAAGCGCATGCGGACCTCGGCGCCGGCGGCCGAGGCTCCCTCCGCGGCGGCTTGGGCCAGCGCGTGCATGGTTCCTGTGGAGGAGTAGTAGATGATCGCGACGTTGGCAGCACTCATGGCCGGTCACTCTAGACACCCCGGCGTGTCGTGCACGCCGACTTCGCGCAACGCGCCGTTGCGCCACGCGCAATCACCCCTCGCCCACGATGTGCTTCTTGGCCGTGCGCCGGTCGATCTCCGCCCGGCGAGCAACCTCTTCGTAGGTCCCGTGGCGGCCGTGCAGCACCCGGCAGTACAGCGAGACCAGCTGCTTGGCCGTCAACGCGCCTGCATCGACGCCCTCGACGAGCGCCCGGCGGTCGTCGGTCGCCCGCGCCCCGTCGTCTCCGGTGAATCGGTGGCCCATCAAGATTCGCCGGGTGGCCTGCTCCAGCTCGCGCACGTTGCCCGGCCACGCGTAGTCCGGCGGCACGTCGCGACGCAGCGCCGCGGCCACCTCCTCCACCAGCGCGGGCTCGTCGTGGCCCACGATGCGCGCCAGCAGGTGCTCGAGCAACAGCTCCAGCTCACCGGGGTCCTCCGCAAGCCGCAGCCGAAGGGGCGGGAGCTCGATCACGTCCGAGCACAGCCTGTAGTAGAAGTCGTCGCGAAACGTGCCTTCGCGGCGCATCACGCCGAGGTCTTGGTGCGTCGCCGCGATCACCCGCCCGCGGAAGGGCATGGCCGTGTGGCTTCCCACCGGCGTGAAGCTCCGCTCCTGCAGCACCCGCAACAGCTTGATCTGCGCCGGAATGGACACCTCGCCGATCTCGTCGAGGAAGACGGCCCCGTGCGGACTGCAGCGACCCAGCACCCCGTCGTAGGTGTCGATCGCCCCGGTGAAGGCGCCCTTGCGGTGGCCGAAGAGCTCCGATTCGATGAGCGTCGCGGGATAGGCCGAGAGGTTGATCGGGATGAAGGCGGAGGTGAACGCATCGACGAAGCGCTGCCGCCGAGGGTCGTAGGGAATGAACCCCGAGCGTCCGATGGCCGCCGCCGCCGCCCCCTTCCCGCTCCCCGTCGGCCCCAGGACGATCGTCGAGAAGTCCTCCATCCGCGTGGTCAGCAGTGACGCGTACCGCCCGATGTCGGCCGTGCACACGTTGTTCCACAACCGCTCCCGCAGCGCTCGCATGCACGGCGCGCGACCGACCAAGCTGCGGTCGATGAAGTAGAAGGCCCGGCGCATCTGGAAGAACACCGCGACCATGTGCGCGGCGGCGTCCTTGTGGAACCCGTACCCCTCCAGGTCCGACATCAGCGCCGCCGTGAACGACAGCGTCCCGCCGGTGGGCTGCGCGTCGAGCTCCGCCTCGATGAACGCGTCGAAGCGATCGGCGTAGCGGTGGAAGAGAAGGAACAACACCGCGTGCTCCAGACGCTCCCGCGCGTCACCTCGGAGCCGCCGGAGGTTGAGCGTCTCCGTGCCCGCGATCTCGATGAGCCGGCTCTCCACCCGCGCGACGACGCGGTCCAGCAGGACGTCGCGCGGCGTGGACGCTTCGGCGCTCGCCAGCTCGAGGTCGACGTCTTCGCGCGCCGCGGAGAACGGATTGTGGAACACGGCCGCCGACACCTTTGCCAAGAAGGCGGTATCCTCTTCGGTCAGCTCCCCGGGCACTCGTTGCACGACCACGCGCACGGAATGTACATCGACCACAGCTTCGAATCGAGTTTCTCCAGTAAAATCAAAGCGAACTCGCCCGGCATGATGCGTGCTCTTCACCGGGTCATGCACGCCTCGACCTCGACCTCGACCTATCTCGTCCGCCGGTTCCTCCCGGCCACCTGGCGTCGACTCCGAGAGCAGACGCTCCACACCGCCATCCGCGTCGGGGTGCGCCTGGCATACCGGCTGCGAACCCAGCATCTGCGCGCCGTTCCGCACGGCCCTGCGGTCCTGGTCTGCAACCACGTCAGCTTCGTGGACGCCCTGATCGTCGGCGCCGCCTTCGAGCGCCCGGTCCGCTTCGTGATGGACCACCGCATCTACCGTCACCGGGCCCTCAACTGGTTCTTTCGAGCCGTGGGCGTCGTCCCGATCGCGCGCGCCAAGGACGATCCAGACCTGCTCGAGTCCGCCTACGACCAGGTGGCCGCCGCGCTGCGACGCGGAGAGCTGGTCTGCATCTTTCCCGAGGGCATGATCACCCACGATGGCGCGCTCAACCCGTTCCGCGATGGCGTCACCCGAATCGTCGAGCGCACTGCGGTGCCCGTCGTCCCCCTGGCGCTGCGGGGCATGTGGGGTTCCTTCTTCAGCCGACGCGGCGGGCCGGCCATGCGCGGGATGCCGCGCCGGTTCTGGTCCAAGATCCAGCTGGTCGCCGGCGAGCCCGTGCCGCCCGGGCGCGTCAGCACCGAGGGGCTTCGAGCCCGGGTGCAGGCGCTGCTCGATCAGCCCGCGACGAGCAGCTCGCGCAGCGCAGCCGAGTAGGTGTCGTAGCCGACCTCGTCGGGCGGGCCAGGAGCGTGCAAGAACGCGAGGCGCTGCGGGTCGTCCCCGAGCTGCACGAGGGTCGAGCTGCGCGTGCCGTAGTTGCGCTCGGTATCCAACACCGTCACCCCCTCCAAGCCTGCCATGTCCCGATAGGTCAGGACGCTGCGCCACTGGGTCAGCGACGGCACCCCCGCGCCGGCGAGCGGGCGGACCAGTCCGGGCAGCGTCTCGAGGCGCTTGGACGGGGCGGCCCCCAGGCTTCTCTCCGTGATCGTGTGCAGTCCGGCCTGGAGTCGGTGCCGCCGGTGCGTGTGGCCGTCATTCCAGACCAGGTGCGCGCTGGTTGTATCGGCGAGCACCAGGTGAAACGGGTTGTGGACCCTGGGGTCCTCCGCGCCGACCCGCTGGGCGGCATCCGCGGCCGAGCCGGCTCGCAGCGCGTCCAGCACGAGCTGGCCGCGCGAGCGAGCGGCCGGATTCGGCGAACGCGTGAAGCGGTTCGTGATGGCCACGAACACCCCAAACGCGTTGACCCCGAGCCATGTGCCGCCGGCTCGCAGGTCTCTGGGTGCAAGCACGCGCACGCCACCGTTGTCCCAAACCGACGGCGGCTCCGCCGGCCGGCTCAGGTCCTCATCCCGGTTGGCGGCCACGACCAAGGGCGCCCTCGCCCACATCGAGACCGCAACGATCAGCGTGCACACGTGCTCGGGCCCCTTCCCTCAGTCGACCTTCGGGGGCGCCGGCTTGGGGATCGGGGCGGTTGCGGGGTTGACCGGGACCGTTGGCGCACGTCGGTTCATCTGCCGACGCGCTTCGTCGTAGCGACGCTTGACGATGTCGCCGGCCACTTCGCGACCGCCCAGGCCGAACGCGAGCGCGGCACCCAAACAGAGCGCGCCGAAGAGCAGCCCGAAGGTCAGGAGCACGAAGTCCTCGGCGACGTCGAGCTGACGGACCGCCATCGTGGACGCGAACACCAACACGGCGTAGCGAGCGAACTCCCCCATCCACCGGCTGGCCTCGTCGTCCCCCCGGGCTTGAACGAGATCACGCACGTAGTTCCCGATCGCGAAGCCGACGGCGACCACGACCGTAGCGACCGCGAGATTCTTGACGATGTAGCCGAGGAACGCGTTGACGTAGCTCGACCACGTGTACAGCTCGAGGGTCGCCAGCGCCTGGGCGACACCGAGCAGGATGACGCCGACCTGGATCGCGAAGCCGAGCATCTCGCTGTATTCGCCGAGCCGGTCCTCGCGCTCGGAGAGCTTCTGGAAGCCCAGCCGCGCCATGAACCGGTCCAGGCCGACGTTGTGCAGGGCACCGGCGGCAAGGCGTCGCAGCAGCTGGCCGACGAAGACGGCGACGACGATGATGACGACCGCGACGGCGAGCTTCGGCAGCAGGTTCCAGAACTGGCCCATCATGTCGGTGAGCGGCTCGCTGAGCGTCGTCAGTCCCACCTCGTTGAGCGCGGCGATGGAGGCCTGAAGGATGATGAACACCATCAGCGCGGTCGCCACGACGTCGCTTGGCGACGTCTTCCCGGTCACCCGGTCGAGCTGAACCTTCTGCGCGAGGCTGTCGAAGCCAAGCCCCTGAAGGACGTTGCGCACCAGCGCTCGGGCGATGCGGCCGCCGAACCATCCGGCGGCGACGAGCAGCACCGCGAACCCGATGCGGGGCAGCACGCCGACGAGCCTGTCGATCGCGCCATGCAGCGGCTCGGCGATCGGGGTGATCTCCAGGGCTTCGAACGCGCCGGCCAGGCCGACGAGCATGATGAGCCAGAAGATGACACGACCCACCGTGGCCGAAAACGCAGGCTTCTGCTCACCGGACTCGGCGAGCTCGGCGAAGCGTGCGTCGAACTTCAAGCGGTCGAGCGCCGCGGTGGCGATCTTGCTGAGGACCTTGCCTGCGAAGTACGCGACGATGAGGATCAGCGCGGCCTTGGCGATGCGCGGGAGCGACTGCACGACGGTGTCGACCAACCGCTCCAGGGGTCCGGCGACCTGCGAGAGCCCGGCGAACTGCAGCACGCCGACGACGACGAGCAGCATGACGACGTAGTAGGCGACCTGGGCAATGAACCGCTCGACCGTGCCTTCGGCCTGCGCCTTCTTGTCGCTCAGCAGCATCGACAGGCCCAGCTTCTTGGCGGCCCGGTTGTCGAGGTCGGTCCGGGAGAGGACCTGGAAGACCGCGTAGCTGATCAGCTTGGCCACGATCCACCCGCCGACGAACAACGCGATAGCGAGCAGGACCCGCGCACCAAGCTGGACCGCCGGGTTGTCCGCCATGCCATCGAAGTCGCCAAAACGGCCGTCGGCGGCGGCCGGCGCGGCGTGAGCGAGCAGCGGCATGGCGAGGGTCGACAGGGCTGCAAAGGAGGAGATGAGAGCGATTTTCGGAGCGTGGGATGATCGAATGTTCATAGCGCGGCCTCCTGGACGCGCCCCGGCGATACCACGATCGCGCCGCCGCCGCGCCACGGACACCGCGCGCCTTGCGCAGTTTGACGGCCGACCGAGGCCCTCTTATGGTCGCGGCATCGTTCGCTCTTTCGGGCCTATAGCTCAGTTGGTTAGAGCGGCCGGCTCATAACCGGCTGGTCCCTGGTTCAAGCCCAGGTGGGCCCACTACAGTTCTTCGGCACCTGCATGCATCCGCAGATTCAAGCCCTCTTCGATCTTCAAAAACGCGACCGCCAGCTCCACGTGCTCGAGCGCAAGCTGGACCTCATTCCCAAGCGTCTCGTCGAGCTCGAGGACGACATGAAACGCCTCGAGTCGATGCTCGCGGGGGAGGTGAGAAAGTGCGAGGACACGCGCGCCTTCCAGCAGACCCACGAGCACGCGCTCGCGGAGGAAGAGGAGATGCTCTCCAACTCCCGCGCCAAGATGGGTCAGGTCAAGAACCCCCGCGAGCTCAACGCGATTCAGCGGGAGATCGACGCGACCCGGCGGATGGCCGCCTCGCGCACCGACGAGATCCTCAAGATCAAGCAGGCCCTCGAAGAGGCCGAAGCCAAGCTCGCCACGATGCGAGAGGGCTTCGAAGAGGTCCGCGCCAAGGCCGACGACGAGGCCAAGCGCCTCACCAAGGCGCAGACCAGGCTTCAGGCGAAGCTGGACAAGCTCGAGGAGGGACGCGCGTCCCTCAAGAGCCAGGTCGACCTCGACACGATGCGGACCTACGAGCGGATCCGCAAGCGCATCGGCGGCATGGCCTTCGTGGCAGCCTCCGAGGGTCGATGCACCGCGTGCAAGATGCACGTGCCGCATCAGACCTTCGTCGCCTTGCGCAAAGGCGAGGAGATCTTCTCCTGCGAGAGCTGCGGCCGGCTCATCTACTGGAAGGGCCTCTTCCCCGAGGAAGAGACCTCCAGCGAGCCCAAGGCCAAGGCCGCGCCCGAGAAGCGCGCGACCAAGGCGTCCCCATCGGTCTAGAACCATCTGCGAACCTCGCCACCGTCGGGGTCGGGGCCGGGGTCGGGGTCGGGGTCGGCGCCGGGAGGCCTGCGACCCCGCGGGCTCAGTCGACGCTGAAACGCGCTGCCCGACGTCGAGCGGCGTCGGTCGGGTCGAGCCGCGCCTTCAGGCTCGGATCGATTCCCGACGCCCGCAGGTCGTCCTCGGTGAGGTCGGCGAGCCTCTTGCCCGCTTCGCGCTGGGCAGCCACGAGCGCGCCAACCTTGCCGTAGGCGTCACGAAACGCCATGCCGCCGGCGACCAGCCCCTCGCAGAGGTCGGTCGCCACCGCGTCGCCTTGCACGAGCGCGCGCAAGCAGGGCTCGGGCAGGAGATCGAAGTGCGCCAGCGAGATCTCGATCATGCGCAAGCAGGCGATGACGCCGTCGACCGCCGCGAACAGCACCTGCTTGTCCTGCTGCAGATCACGGTGATAGCCGGCGCCCAAGCCCTGAAAGGTGACCATCAGCTGGACGAGTTCACCCTGTCGCAGGGCCGACTGGCCCCGCACGAGCTCGAACAGATCCGGATTGCGCTTGTGCGGCATCATCGAGGACCCGCCTGCGATCGCCCCGCCGAGCTTGACCAATCCATCGGAGGCGAGCTCGATGACGTCGGCGCTGAAGCGACCCAAGTGAAGTCCCACGCGGGCGCACACGAACACGAGCAGGAGCGCATGGTCCCGCTGCCCGATCGCATCGAGCGGGTTGCGCGGGGGCTCGGCAAACCCGAGCGCTCGAGCCGAGACCGCCGTGTCGACCGGGAGCGTGGTTCCGCCGACCGCACCGCCACCCAGCGGCGACTCGGCGAGCTCTTGGCGGACGCTCGAGAGCAGCGCCCGATCCCGCTGCAGGGCCAGCCGCAGGGCACCGTCGATCCACAGCGGCGCCATCGTGGGGATGGCGACTTGCCGATGGGTGTAGGCCGGCAAGACGACCTCGTCGTGACGCTGGCCCCACGCCCCCGCCGCCGCGCACACGGCATCGATCTGCGCCTCGAGTCGCCCAACAGCGTCCCGGCACCACAGCTTGAGATCGGTGGCGACCTGGTCGTTTCGACTGCGACCGGTATGCAGCTTGCCCGCGACCTCACCGACCGCGCCGCGCAGCCAGGACTCGACCGCCATGTGCACGTCCTCCTCGTCGGCCTGCAGGACGACCTCGCCGGCGCGCACCTTGCCCGGCAGGGATTCCAGCGCCGCGATGAGCGTGCCAGCTTCATCGTCGGTGAGCAGGCCGCCGGCTCGCAGGCCCTGCACGTGCGCCACGGAGCCCCGGCAGTCATCCTCGAGCAATCTGATGTCGATCGGCAGCGACGTGCTCCAGGCGAGGAACTCCGGATCCAGCGCGCCACCGGTCGCAGCCGTGCGCGCGATCGATTTCGAGCCGCTCATGAGAAGTCGAACCACTCCCGAAGCGCCCGCAGTCCGTTCGGATCGTTGGTCTTGATCTTGCCCCGCGCGATGTCGATCGGGCCGGGCATCTTGCCCTTGACGACCATCTTCTCGAACAGCTCGGGTGTCGTCTTGAGGACGACATCCGCGTTCTCGACCGTCTTGCCCGACTCGACCGAGCAAGCATCGGCCTGCACCTTGACCGTGTACTTGTGGTCGCCGATCGAGAAGTAGAACGTGCGAGGAGCGGACGCCGAGCCCTTGCGGTAGCGGGCCGGCATGGCTTCGAAGATCTCCGGAACAGTCATTCCGGGGCGACATTATCAGCTCTGGGCTCGGGCCGAACCTGGGTCCACGGTGCGACCTGCGTCACCGCGGACACTTTTTCGGGCGCACGCCGATTGGGGTTTGCATCGATCGCCCGGTACCCTCGTCTACAGTCCACCTTACGGCCTGCCCGACCGCGGCCCTCAGACCTTGGAGCCAACACCCATGCGACTCACTGCCAAACTCGCCCTCTTCGCGGCCGGCCTCCTGGCCCCCCTGGCCATCGCCCAAACCGCGCACGCTGGCATCGCCGCCTGCGGCAACATTCACGTCGAAGCCCAAGCGGAGTGTGAGGTGCAAGGCGGCATCGCGTGCGAAGCCCAGTGCGAGCCGTTTCGCTTCGAGGCCCAGTGCGCGGCCGACCTGACGCTCGAGTGCCGAGGCGGGTGCGAGGGAGAGCTCTCCGTCGACGTCGAGTGCAGCGGTTCGTGCCAGGCCGACTGCATGTCGACGTGCTCCATCGACCCGCCCAGCTTCGACTGCCGCGGAGCGTGCTTCGCGGACTGTCAGGGTCGCGCCGAGGCGCGCTGCAGCACCGGCGACGACGAGTGTTTCGCGGCCGCCGAGGGTTCATGCGAAGCCGAGTGCTCCGCGGTGTGCGACTACGAGCCGGGCGTGGCCGACTGCGCCGCCAGCTGTGAAGCCAGCTGCGATGCGTCCTGCGAGGCCAGCGGCCAGGCGTACTTCGACTGCCAAGTCGACTGCCAGCGCCCCAAGTTCGAGGGCTGCTACGCCGAGCTCGAGGGCGGCTGCGAGGTCGCGTGCCAGAGCGAGCAAGGCGCGCTGTTCTGCGACGGAAACTACGTCGACCACGACGGCAACCTGCAGGAGTGCGTCTCCTCGCTCCGAGGACTGCTCGACGTCATGGTCAGCGGCTCGGCCAGCTGCGAAGGCAACAGCTGCATGGCCGAAGGCGAGATCAGCTGCAGCTGCACGGCCTCCGACGCGCGCAGCGACATGCAGGGCGGCGCCGCCTTCCTGCTCGGCGGTCTGTTCCTCTTCGGACTCTCCCGCCGCCGCAACTAGTCCGAACCGACCTCGACCCCCGCGGTCGTCCTCGCGCCCACCTCTGCCGGTGGGCGCGTTTCTCTTTGGTTCACCACCAGCGCTGGCGATAGGGCCAGGTCGGGATGCGGATTGCGAGGCCAGCTTCAGTAAAGACGCTCCAGATCTGGTCGGCTCGGTTCACGTAGCCGCTGGGGCCGCTCTGCGCGTAGATGTCGACCGTTTGCGCGATGCGAAACTGAATCCCGGCACCGGCCGTCCACCAGCCCGTGGCGGGCACGTTGGTGGCCCCGGTGAGCTGGCCCCGGACGCGGGCGAAGACCGAGAAGAAGGAGAAGTGGCCCGCCACGCCCGCGCCGGCGAGGCCTCCACCCGCGACGCGATCGAAGGCGCTTCGACCGTCGCTGTCGTCGCCATCGTTGCCGCCGAGCGTGCCCCCCACCCCGGCCCCGAGCGCGGCGTGGGAGTCGATGGCGAGATAGTGCTTGGCGTACCGCCGGGGCGCCCAGGTGTAGCGCGCACCACCCCACCCCATCCTCCAGCTGTTGCCGAAGTCGGCCCCGGCCTCGAGAGCCCAGCTGTCGCTGAGCCCGTAGGCCACCATGGGACCTCCGTACTGCGGCACCGGGGCCACCAACCCGACGCTCGACCCCGCGACGACCACGTCGCCGCGGCCGGTCCGGGCCGGAGCACCAAACTCCGGTGAGCGGACGGGCGGGGCGTAGGTCGGCGAGCAACCCGTCCCAAGCGAGACCACAACCGCAGCGCGTCGGATGAACACGAGCATCAGTGTCCACGATACCCTCACGATCGTGAGCGGCCGATACGATGGGCAACAACGCGGCGACCGAGGGGACTACGCCCGCTACCTCGCCGGCATGGACGCATCCATGCAGCAGAAGGTTGCGCTGACGGCCGCGCACCTGCTGTGCGTGGGCCGCGTGGCCGATATGGGCATGGGCTCGGGTTCGGGCTCCGAGGCCCTGGCGGCCCTGTACCCGGGTCTGCGCGTCACGGGCGTGGACGTCAGCGAGGAGATGGTGACGCTCGCCCAGGAGCGCTTCGACCGTCCCAACCTCGACTTTCAGCTCGGCGACATCGCGCAACCCGTCTTCGAGCCCGGCGCGCTGCAGGGGATCTTGAACTCTTCGGTGCTGCACCACGTGACCTCCTTCGGAGGCTACGAACACGACGCCGCCCATCGAGCGCTGCAGGCCCAAGTGCCGCAGCTCGCACCCCACGGGGTGCTGATCGTTCGTGACTTCCTCGACCCCGGCACGGGGGAGGTCTGGTTGGACCTTCCCACCGACGATGGCGACGATGGCGAGGACGCCGACGGAGGCGCCGACGATCCGCGGGCGTGCTCGAGCGCCGCCCTGCTGCGCCGCTTCTCCACCGAGTTTCGTGCCCTGCACGATACGCCCGGCTTCCGTCTCCAAGACCTCGGCAGTCCCGAGCCAAAGTGGCACCGCTTCGCCCTCGATCACCGCATGGCCGTCGAGTTCATTCTGCGCAAGGACTACCGGCGAGACTGGGAGG
Source organism: uncultured bacterium (assembly GCA_963761755.1). Taxonomy (GTDB): domain Bacteria; phylum Myxococcota_A; class Polyangia; order Nannocystales; family Nannocystaceae; genus CAJXVA01. The sequence continues at coordinate 331,952 of CAVXIC010000006.1, read as the reverse complement.
CGGAGGTCAAGGAGGAGTACACCTACTTCACGCAGGAGCGCTTCGAGGCCAGCTACGCGTCGCTGGGTCTGCGCGTGCTGGCCTCCACCCCGATCCGCAACCCGTGGATCGTGCGCAACCGCTACGTCGGTCGCTTCCGCTTGAGCACACCTCGGGGCCCGGCGATCGAGCTTCCGGCGACGAACTACGTCATCGTCGGGGAGCGGGTCCCCGATGGTGTCGGCGTGCAGATGCGCCCCACAGCCAGCGCAGAGCCGCTGGACTTCCTGACCCTCAGCCACTTCAGGCGTCCGGACGGCGGCGTGGTGGACCTGGTCAGCCGCCCCAACCTCACGGTGGATGCAATCCCCTGGTTCGAAGACGACGATGAGCTGTTCGTGCTCGCGCGCATGAGCTACCCGCGTCCCGTCCTGGCCGCCGCCAACGCGCCGGCGCTCGACGGCTCGACCCCACCGGGCTGGGTCACCGAGCCCCTGACGATCATCGCCGGCGACGCTCCGCTGGGTCAGACCATCGAACACGCGCTCGAGCACCGTGCGGGCGTCAGCGTCGACCGCATCGTGTCCATGGAACCCGGCAGCACTCTGATGCCCTCTGCGGGGGGCCTGCGCGAGGAGGTGCGCTCGATGCTCGTCCGCCTCGAGCCCCACTACGTCGAGCACGAGGTCCCCGACGTGTCGGGCTTCTCGTCGTCCGGCCGGGTCTGCGCCCTGGAGGCGCGGCAGCTGCTGCGGGCAGCTCAGGTCGGCGGACTTCCCGACGCGCGCCTCGAGGTCAACGTCTACGACCTGCTGCGTCGACGCGGGCGCACGCCCGGACCGTGGATCGGCGACACCTTCGTCCTGCCCGAGCGTCCCAACCTGCCCGACGCGCGGGGCCTGGACGCGCTGCTTCGGCCGCCGCGACGGGTCTTCACGCGCGCCCAGCCCCCGGAGAGCCCAGGCTTCTTGGAGCTGCACTGCCGGACCTTCGAAGAGCTCGACCGCCACGGCAACGTCGTCGCGACCCGGGCGCTCGAGTACGTGGTCCCCGGGCCACTGTCGGCCCGGACGATCAGCGTCGCGCTACTGCGACGCATGCAGGGAGAGGTCTACATCGGGCTCGATGACGATGACCTCCCCGCCGCGCAGTGCATGCGCGGCAACTCCGAGATCTGGGTGACGCCCGCGTGGCGCCTGCCGCATGCGATCGAAGGCCTCGAGACCGCGCGCGCGTTCGTCTTCGCGCGCCTGCGTGAGGAGTACGGCGTCGAACCCGGCGACTCGGCGTGGCTCGGCGGTCGCTACCACCCTTCGACCGGCGCGACGCCCGAGGTCGTCCATCCGCTGGCCCTCGAAGCTGCCGAGGTCGGCGTCGGTCAGCGCACGCTGACCTGGGTCCCCGTGGGCGGCCTGCTCAACGCGCCCCGCTGGCTGACCGACGGCCACCTCCGCATCGCCGTGGAGCGATGCGCCCACATGCTACGGGGGTGAGAAGTCGTTGCACGCGTCGACCACGGGCTGGACCTGCGCGAGCAGGAACGCGGAGTAGTCGAGCTGACAGACGTCGTGCGTGCCGTGGGTCGGAAAGCTCGTGGTGAACGCCTTGAGCCGAGTCGCGTCGGTCTCGTCGGCGCATCCGGCCGCGCTCATGTCGGGGACGATCGAGAACACCGCAATGTCCTTTCGGATGCCGTCCTTGAGGGTGACGAGTTGCTCGACCCACGCGTCTGGGTCGCCGTCGGACCCCCACATCGTCGGCTGCTCGATGTCGTCTTCTTCGTCGGAGACCAGGACGACGACCAGCAGCGCATCCTCCTCGACGAACTCGGCGTTGAATCCGTCGGCGGTCTCACCGGTGAGCCCCTCGAGCAGCATGTCCATCGGGCGTTCGTTGGGGTCGCCGGCCTCCCCGACCACCACCGCGGCGTTGAGTTCGGCCTGCATCGTCGCGTTGCCGTCGACCGACGCGGGGTCCCACCGCATGAAGTTCGCACCGCTGGAGTACGGGACGGCGGCCTTCCCGGTCGGCACGACGAACTCGGGTTCGTCGGTGGTGATCACACCGACGCTCACGTTGCCCATCGCGCTGACGGCCTGCTGCGCGACCTGGCTGACGAAGGCGAACGCGGTGGCCTGCAAGCGAACCTGCTCCTGAGCCATGCCTACGGAGTTGTCGACCACGAACACGATGTTGACCCCGATGCACGGCACGATGGGTCCCGCGCCGGTGCTGCCCGAGCCGGTATCGGTGTCCGTATCGGTGTCCGTATCGGGGCCAGGGTCGGTGCCGGTCGACGCACCCGAGGTGGGTCCGCCGGTCGTGTCACCGCCGGGCTCGGTTTCGGTTTCGGTCCCGTCCCCTGTTTGCGTCGCCGTTGCCGGCGTGGTCGCGTTGGAGGTCCCCCCGGTGCAGAACTGACCGCAGTCCTCCTCGGGCCCGCCGCATCCCGATCCAGCGAGCGCAGCGCCCACCAGCGTCGCCGACAGAGTGCCTCGAAACATCGGTGAAGCTTAGCCCAGGTGGGTGCGCCAGACGAGACGTCCGGCGACAAAGCCCAGCGGGATCAGTTGTCCGGTGCGCCCTGAATCATCCAGGTGCGAATGACCTCGAGCTGGCGATGACACCGCAGTGGTCCGGGTCTATGCGAAGAAGTCTTCGATGGGCGCTGCGCCCGGGTAGACCTCTGCGTAGTCGATGTCGAGCCACGCCAGCCAGGTCGCAAGGTAGTTCTGGGTGGAGTAGACCTTCGCACCGGTCACCACCGAGACGTCGTCGGGGTTGGTCGCGCCGAGCTGGGCACCCGCGTTGACCTGCCCACCCATCATGAACCAGGCCTGGTTGCGCATCGCCGGGGTGCCGGTGTGGTCGGATCCCCCGCCGGAGTTGTAGCCAGAGCCCATCATGTTGTCGCGGCCGAACTCGGAGATGGTGCAGATGACCGTGCGCTCCCAGTAGGTGCCCCCCTTGGGGTGCGGCAAGTTCTTGAGCAGATAGTTGAAGCCGGTGAGCACCCGCTCGAGCGTCTGGGCGCTGTCGGTGTAGGCCTGCATCTCGTTGGAGTGCGTGTCCCAGCCGTTGTTTCCGACGACCATCGCCGTCGAGCCTTCCATCAGGAACCGACTGGCCAAGGCGGCGTTGCGACCGAACGTGCTGGTGCCGAAGATCGCGGCCAGCTGCGCGTTGGTGTACCCGTGTTTCTCGGCCGTGGGCGCGTCGGCGACCTTGAGCGCGGGATCGGTGAACACGTTGCGGAAGTGCTCGACCGCGTCCTTGCCCAGGGCCAACCGCGACATCGTCGTCCGGTCGGAGGCGCTGTGGGTGTCGCGCATGTGGTGATCGAGACCGGACTCGAACGCCCGCGCCCAGTCGGGCTGCGGCTCGCCGGCGTCGCCGTCGCCGGACTGCGAGGCGAACTCGGCGAAGCTCGTGGTCTTGAGCGGCTCGGAGTCGCCCGCCGGACGGGCGAAGGGGGTGGTCGCATCACCCCCGCCGATCACCACGGGCGGGAAGCTGCCGAACTCCGCCACCTCGGCGCCGTAGTACTTGTGCAGCTTCATGATCTGGCTCATGACGCCGGGCCCCCCCGCGTCGTAGCCGCTGGCGATCCAGTTGCGCGCCACGGTGTGGTTGCCCTCGCCCGATGCCGCGTCGGGCGTGTGGTCCATCGTGACCGAGACGCACATGTCTTCGGAGATCTCCGCCATCGACGGAAGCTGCCCGGTCAACCCCGAGGCCACATCGAAGGGCATGGCCGCGTTCGCGAACACGCCACCGACCGTCCACTCCGAAGCCGAAGCATGGCTGGCGTAGGGGTTGTAGCGGCCGGACATGCCGCCGTTGAACATCGGGACAGTCCGCGCACCACCATCGAGGTTGAGAATGATGAGGTGGTTGTCCTTGTCCCCGTACAGGAAGTTCGCGCGGGCCCGGTTGGGCACGTAGATCATCGGGGCTGCCACAGCCGCTGCCGCGCCGCCCAGACCCATCTTCAGGAAGTTGCGCCGGTTTGCCTTGAGTTTCGCCATCGTCTGGTTCCTTCCGAGTCTCGTGTCCTAGTAGAACAAGAAGTCCGACGATTTAATGACCAGTCGGCAGGTGTGTTCGGCGAACTGCGCCGGGTTGCAGGTCGAGTCGTCGCGACATCCGTCGACGCCAGCCATGAGGGCATCGCTCGCGGTCTCGGGAATGGGCTTGATCAGCGCGGCTGCGTAGATCTGGTTGGCCGCGTTGGAGAGCGAAAGCTCGTCCTCGTCGTTGGGGTCTTCGATGAACTGCTGGGGGTAGATGGGTGAGTCGACGCTCGCCGACAAGCACAAGTCTCGCGTCAGCGTCGCTTGGGTGAGCGCGGCGATGAGCCCCGCCCGAGTCTCGCGAAACGACGACTCCCGGTCTGGGCACCCGCCGAGCAGGCGAGCGGTATCGCGGAACGCGTAGTCGGGCGTCGCGCCGTCGGTGGTCGGATAGCTGTGCGGGTGCGTACCGACGACCTCGGGGTAGCGATGGTCACACGAGCCGGGCACTTGGCCCACGAGGCGCTGCGTCGATCGCAGCCACGCCTCGGCGTCCATCTGCTTGGTGGGCCCATGCCAGTAGGGAGGGTCCCAATCCGAGGGGTCCGGCTTCGCCTCCTCCTCGTACGTGTTGGTGGCCGTGTAGACCAACGCCGTGAGGATCTCGCGGTCGACGACCCGCGCGTTGCCGTTGTTCTCTTCGAGCAGATCGACGAGCGCTTGACGTGCGGCCGGGACCGCGGTGCCCAGGTCGTAGCCCAAGTAGCGCTCGAGGGTCCGATCGATGTACGCCTCGTAGAACTCGCCGCTGTCCGCGATTCGCTGGCCCGGCACGCGCAGCGCCAGCCACTGTTCGGGCGTGAGCGCGTCGACGTCGATGACGTTCTCCTCGGGGTCGACTGCCGCCGGGTTCGGCTGCGCGACGACGACTTGATCGCCGGCCTGCCAGTAGTTGGAGCTACACAGTGCCGAGTTGACGCAGTTGTTGGTGTTGAGGACCACGCGGCGGGTGGCACCCTGCACCGGGTCGGTCACGTCCCGCTCTTCCCACATGCGGAACAGCGGGAACAGCTCGAGGCGCTCAGCACCGCTTGCGTCGCGGCCGAAGTGGCTCAGGAAGTTGAACCCGACCAGGTCGAGGCCATCCCAGCGCCCCACGAACGCGGGGTGCGTGACGGCGTGGACGGCGAAGGTGTCGAGCGTGATCTGATCGGCCGGGTTGGTCGCGTAGACCTGCCCCACCATCGCGTCCAGGTCCGCGATGTACTGGTAGTGGGTCAGCTCGCTGTTCATGTGGAACACGTCGGCCCACAAGCGCTGGCTGATCAGCACGTACTCGGGCCGCGCCATGAAGTCGTCGACGATCTCTTCGACCGTTCGGCCCTTGCAGTCCACCTCGTAGTCGACCGACGTGGGGGAGATGCCGAGCAGGTCGATGTAGAGGCGTCGACAGACCTCGACCTGATCGGCAGGTTCGGGCGTGACGCCCTCTGCCTGCACGTGCGGGCACATCGCCTCGTCGATCAGGTTGTCGAAGGTCGCGTCTTCGCAGTCGGTGATCGGCGGCTCGTCCGTGTCCCCGCCGGTGTCGTCACCGCTGTCGTCCTCGCCCGAAGACCCGTCCTCGCTCTCGTTGGAGTCGCCCGAAGGTGTCGTGTCGGGTCCCGACGCCATGTCGGTGTCCGAAGCGTCGCCACCCCCGGCTGGGTCGCCCCCGCATGCGAAAGTGCCTGCAACGAGCGCAAACACCATTGAAGTCCTGACTGCTTTGCTGGTCATGTCGAATCCCCTGCTCGGGCGCGTTCGCCCGCGTCCAACCGCATCCGTTCACGCGGTCCGACCTCGATCTGGGTGTTCGGCGCCTGACCCCTCTCCCCCTGGGCCTCTTCCGCACACGCTACGACACGTAAGACACTCCTCACGTCCCGCTTTCCGGCTCCATCGTAGAAAACTTTGCGCCGTCGCGAAATGGCCGCCGCGCCCCCCCGCGCGAGGATCATTCAGCGAGCCGGACCGGACGATCGTCGCGTCGAGATCGCAACGATTCCAGCCACGTCGAGTCCAGACCCCCCGCCGGTTGCGCGGTCACGCCCAGCGCCCGACGGGCCCGCTCGGCGACCAATCGCACCGCGGGATACGGATCGTCGCGCGCGATTTCGTCGAGCAGCCCGGCCGCCCACGGCGCCTGCGAGGCCTCCAGCGCCGGGGCCCACCCCAAGTGCCACGCCGCGATCGCTCGCTGCCCAGCGTCCCCGGCCAGCAGCCACTGGACCACGGCGGGGCCTTGCTCGCCCGGCAGCTCGACCGCGGGCAGACCAAAGTCTGTGGTGAGTGCGTCGCTGGCCCACTGCAGCGATCGATCGAGGTGGCACAGGTTGCACGCGAGCGGTCGACCGGTCGTCAACGACGCCTCGAGGTCTGGGCTGGTGATCGTGTGGCTGCGAATCGCGCCGAGCAGGCCGTAGGTCGTTCGGGGCATGTGGCAGTCGAGGCAATCGACGCTCGCCCCCGGGTGCCGGGCGTGCGCAGCCGGATCGGCGGAGATCGCCTCGTGACAGCGACCACAGACCCGCCCGGTGCGCGCCCCTTCGCGCAGCTGGCCCTCGACCCACGCCCGGCCCTCGACCTGCAGCGCCGACTCGTGCATGCGGTGGCAGCTGGTGCAGCCAAAGTCCGGGGAAACCGAGCAGGGCGACTCCAGCAGCCCGTTGTACTCCCGACCCGACACCCGCACTTCGCCGTCGCTCCAGTAGCGCTGGGCGAAGAAGTCTGGGTCGGTGTCCAGGACCGCGTCGGTCCATGCACCATGCTCCCGCAGCGGATGCCGGACCACGCGCCCCCAGCCCGAGATGGGCGCCGGGCTGCGCTCGGTCCGGCCGCGGGCGACCCACGCGTCGTCGTCGTGAAACAGCGAGATCGAGTGACACTGGGCGCAGACCTGCGACGCCCCCGCGGCGCCGAGCGCTCGAGGCTGGACGATCGTCGGGTCGCCCGCGTCGGACTGGCGCGGGGGTCGCCCCGCTTCGGCGCGCGCCCGATGGGTACCCACGTGCTCTCCGGCGGGCCCGTGGCACGCTTCACAGGCGATGCCGAGCTCGGCGACCGAGCTCTCGACAGCGCCCGTGCGCGCGTCGAATCCGGGGTTCCCGTCGACCGCGTGGCACTTCACGCAGACGCGGTTCCACGTGTAAACCGCCTCGACCGCGTCTCCGGCCAGCGCATCGGCCGGGTGCGGCGGCCGCAGCAACGTCCACTCGTTGGGCACCCACCGCTGCTCGGGCAGCAGGAACGCGAACGCGAACGCCTCGAGCGCGCCGCGCTCCCCTGCGACCCAGTAGATCTGCATGTGGTGTGAGCCCGTCACCAGCTCGACCCGCTGTTCCCGAACGCTCCCGTCCGCCGCGGGCTGCGTGACCATGAACGCCTCCCCCCGGCGCAGCGCCCGATAGTGGCCCGCTCGATCCAGGGCGGCGTCGTCGAAGCGCCCCGCGATCGCGGCCGCGGAGGGACGCTGCGTCATGGTCCGGTGGTAGCTCCGGGTCCACGAGGCATGCGTGGCCTCGTGACACTGCGCGCACGCCTCGGAGCCCACGTAGCCGCCCTCGGTGTGCAGCGCAACGGCCGGGCCGAGGGAGTCGAGCGCAGGCCGCTCGTCGGTCCTCACGACCGCGCGGGGTGCCTCGGTGCATGCGCCCAGCAGGGCGCACACCACCCACGAGCCGATGCGAGCGCGCACTCCCAACGATACCCGCTCCCGCGCGGCGACGACACTGGGCTCACCGCCCCGTCAGACGCGCCGTGCCGCCTCGGCTCGCCCACCCGACCAGCGCGTCGATGCACAGCCGCACCGAAGCAGGCTGCAGCGTTCGCCGAGCGAACACGGCGTGGAGCACCAAGGCAGTGCCCAGCACCTCTGGCAGCACGCGCTCGAGTCGCCCCTGCGCCACCGGATGCGCCGCGCTCACGTCGCTGAGCAGGGCGATGCCAGCGCCGGCCAAGGCGGCCTCGAGCAGCACGCGCTGGTCGTTGGACACGAAGTCACCGTCGATCGCGACGCGCCCGCCTTGCCGCGTCGGCCAGGACGTCTGCGCCTCGCCGCGTGGGTCATGCCCCCGCAGGACACGGTGGTCCATCAGCGCATCGATCGACTCTGGGCGGCCGCACCGATCGAGGTACGCAGGAGAGGCCGCAGCATACACGTCGCGCATGCCCAGTCTTCGCTGCACCAAGGAGGGATCCCCACCCCGGCCCGCCCGGACCGCAACGTCGATCCGATCGGCGTGCAGGTCGGCCCACCGCACGTCCGCGAGAAGCTCGACCCGCAGCCGCGGATGGCGCGCGCGCAGCTGCTCGAACGTCGGCAGGATGTCGACGGCGATGATCGGCGGGACCGATACGCGCAGCCACCCGACCGCATCCGTCCGCTCCTCCCGCAGTCGCTCCTCGATTCGCTCCGCGTCATCGATCAACGGACGGAGCTGGTCGTACAGACGACGACCCCGCGGCGTCGGGGTGACGCGACGGGTCGTGCGGTGCAGGAGCGCCAGCCCGAGGCCCTCCTCGAAGGCGGAGAGCTGGCGACTCAGCGTGGGCCTGGAGACGCCCAGCGCCCGCGCGGCCTCCGTGATCGAGCCGTGGTCGACCGCGAGCACGAATGCGCGATACGCGTTGAGATCCACGTGCATTCGTATCAGATTTGCACGAATGCGGTGCGAAGTTCGATCGAGCGCTCGATCACGAAACGAATTAGGCTGCCGCCATGTCCGCCGCCATCGCCGTCGCTCTCGTCGCAGTGCTCCACGCAGTCTTCGCCGCCGCGGAGACCGTCGGCTGGAGCGGCTTCGCCCGGCGGCTGGGCTACGACGCCGCCCGCATCGAGGCGACCCGTCCGCTGGCGCTCAACCAAGGCTTCTACAACCTCGGCGTCGCCGGCCTGCTCACCTGGGCGCTCGCCACCGGCAACGCGCCGGCCATCCTCGCCCTGCTCGCCTTCGTGATCGCCATGTCGGTCGTCGGGGCGCTCAGCGTTCGCTGGACGATCTTCGCGCTGCAGGGCGTGCCTGCGATCGTGGCGCTGGCGCTCAGCGTCTGAGCCGAGCGAGCGAGTGTACGGACCATGGACCCAGGACACGAGTCCTCAATCAAGCGCTCTTTTCGAGAAGTCGAATTGATAGAGGCCGGCGCCGAAAGGCGTCCGTTTGGGGTGAAGCGAAGGGCGACTCGTCGGCCGCAGCCAGCGGCCTTTTCGAAAGGCCCCTTCACAGATACGGCCTAGTTGTCGGGCGCGCCCTGGATGATCCAGGTGCGCACGATCTCGAGCTGGCTCTCGTTGAGCGCCTCGCCGTTGAGGGGCATGCGGCTGCCCGAGACGCCGTCGCCCAGCAGCTTGGTCATCAGGTAGCTGTTCGGCGGCGTGAGCGGTTCGATCAGCGGCACCTCGGGGTTCTGCTGCGAGGCGATGCCCAGCAGCGCGTCACGCGAGTTGCCCTCGGTGAGATCGAGGCCCGCGGCGGGGCTGTTGCTGCTGTGGCAGCCCGCGAAGGCGCACGCTTGGTCGAAGATCGGCTGTACGTGACCCGACAGGGTTGCGCCGCCGCCATCGGGCGGTGCTTCGAGCTCGGCCGCGTACTGGCAGCCGTCATAGTCGATGACGCTGTCGGTCTCGGCGCCGCCAGCATCGGCGGTGCCCTCGATCCAGCACCCGATCGCCACGATCTCGGAGGCGCTCAGGGGCTGATTGGCCAGCGGCATCGGGCTCCCCGGCACGTTGCCCTGAAGCCGCTGAAGCAGGTAGGAGTTCCACGGATCCCCGGGCGCGATCTCCAGCATCGGCTGGTCCATGGAGGCGCCGTAGATGCCGTCGCGGTTGGGATCGCCGTAGGTGACGTCGGTCTCGAGCAGGGAGGCGTGGGCCTCGAATGCTGCGCTGGTGGTGACGGTGACGGTGTCGCCACCGGGGGCGTAGGTCAGCACCGCGTCGAGTGAACCGACCGTCTGCATCTGTCCCCCGATCATCCGCTCGATCATCGCCGTCTCAGGAACGCCAGCCGAGAGCATGCTCGACGGGATGGCGTCCTTGACCGCGATCGCCACCGTCCCGCCGCCCATTCCATCGTCGCTCACCTCGACGTAGCCGATCTCGACCGCCAAACCGTCGTTGCCCCCGCCGACGAAGCGCAGCAGGTCGCCCGCGGGCTCGCAGCCGTTGAAGACCGACTCGGGGTCGTTGTAGACCTCGTTGAGGTTGCACGGACGCCCGATGCGGTCGATCACCCCCTGCGGGGTCCGCAGATCCGGATACTCCTTGTTGTTGTGGCAGACGTTCTGGAACGGCGTGCAGGTGCGCTGGATGACCTTGACGTGAATCTCCTCGTAGGTCGGAAACTCCTTCTTGGCCTCGTCGATGTACGCCTTGGCGTCGTCCCCGTCCCCGCTGCCGGTATCATCGCCGTCGTCGGGGCCCGTATCGTCGCCGTCGGGGTCCTCATCGCCATCGTCGTGCTTGCCGCCCTCGCCGTCCGCACCGGTCATACCGGGCATCTCACCGCCGGATGCAAAGGCATCCCCTTGGGCGTCACCACCATCGCAGCCGCCCGCGACGACGGCCAACAGACTCACAACCCCTGCTACAACTCGATGCATGCCGTACCCTGACCCCTTGCGCCTCACAGAACCCGACCTGTGAGACGCCATGCCCCGGGGTTTTTCCGGTGCATTCGCAAAAAAGTGAGGTTTGCCGAGCGACCGCTGAAAAGCTCAGCGATCTCGGCGCTCTGGCAGGGCGCTATGCGCCGGCGGGCGGCAGCGTATCGGTCGACGTGCGCGGAATCGTCCGCGGCGTGCGGCGCTGGTCGACGTCGTTGCAGACCAGCGCGACCACCACCGTGATGTTGTCGTCTCCGCCCCGGCGGTTGGCCAAGTCGGTGCAGATGCGCGGAAGATCGGCGTACCAGTGGTCCCGGGCCAAGGTCGCGATCTCGTCGGGCTCGACGAAGTTGGACAGCCCATCGGAGCACAGCAAGAACGCGTCACCGGGCGTCACGCTGACCGACACGACGTCGGCCTCGACGTGCCGCTCGAAGCCGACCGAGCGCGTGATGATGTGTTTGAGGTCCGACACCGCGGCCTCCTCCTCGGTGAGCAGTCCGGCTTGAACCTGCTCGTTGAGCCACGAGTGATCGTTGGTCAGCTGCCGTGCCGATCCCGACCGGAGCAGGAACGCCCGCGAGTCCCCCACGTGGACCACATGGGCCCGCTCCTCGTGAACGAGCAGGCCCGTGAGCGTGGTGCCCATGCCCTGCAGACGACTGTCCGCCGCGGCCTGGTCGTAGATCCGCGCGCTCGCCTCGCTGGCGGCGGCACACAGCACCTCGGAGATCGTCCGGCTGCGGTCATCGGGCGGAACCGCGGACAGCGTGGCCACGCCCCGTCGAATGACCTTGTCGACGACGTCGACACACAGCGCCGAGGCATGCGCGCCTCCGGCATGACCACCCATGCCGTCGGCAACCAAGTACAGCCCGAGCTCCCCATCGATGAGATGGCTGTCCTCGTTGTGGCTGCGCACGCGACCGACATCGGTCGCCGGCCAAGCGATCACCCGCACGATTTGCTCACCCTACCAGGCCCCCTCGTCGGAGGAAAATCGGTGCGCGCCTGAACGCTTAGCGACCCAGACAGCCCGGGCTCGGAGAGGTTCCCCATGTTCGGCATGCGTCATGCTCGACTCAGACCGAGAAGGCCGCGGGCTCGTCGGAGATGGTGACCTCGGAGCCGTCGTAGCGGACCCGCTTGGGCTTGTCGTCCACGACCGTCAGGATGGAGACCGGTCGCCGCCACACTCGCTCGAGGTTTCGCAGCGTGTCGCGGGCGTAGTCGAGCTTGAGATCGTCGCCCTCGTGCCGGTGACCGAGCAGCAGCTCGCCGCGGTTGAGGTCGTTGGCATCGACGACGTAGATGAAGGGCTGCCCGAAGTTGGTCAGCTGTGACAGCAGCTTGGTCTTGACCTTGTCGAACTCGCGCGTCTCGATCTCCAGCTGGCCACTGCGACGGTTCTCGGCGAAGGTGAAGAACTTTTGCTCGCGGCAAAAATCGAGGGTGAAGAACTCGTCGATGAAGGTGACGTCGTTGTAGAGCTTGCGAACCTCGAAGATGCGCTCGCGGCCCTTGCCCAGCTCCTTGTCCCACCGCGCCCGCTCCTGGAGGTTGTCGCAGTTGTCCCAGTCCGAGCCGAAGCGGCCCTTGTTCCACCGGTCCTCGACGTTGCGGAACAGCTCCACGCCCAGCTTGTAGGGGTTGAGCTGTCCGGGCGCGGTGGCGAACACGCTGGAGACGACGTCGGCGTAGTCGATGATCTCAGGGGCCTTGAGCGCCTTCTCGGTCATGATGCGGGAGTGCCAGTAGCTGGCCCAGCCCTCGTTCATGATCTTGGTCTGCATCTGCGGCAGGAAGTAGTAGGCCTCCTCGCGGATGATGCCCAAGACGTCGGCTTCCCAGGACTCCAGCGGGGCGTGCTGAATGAGGAAGCCCAGGACGTCGCGCTCGGGTCGCTGCGGGATCTTGCGCTTGCTCGCCTCCTTCTCGGCCTTGGCCCGCTCCTTTTGCTGGGCGATGAACGAGGGCGGGTTGACGTAGTCCTCCAGGTAGCCGCGAACGTTGCGAAGCCGACCGTTGGGGTCATCCTCCGTCTTGCCCTCCGCGGCAGCCTCGGTCCGCGCAGGATCTCGGAACGGAGCCCACGGATCGATGAGGTTGTCGACGGAGAGACAGACGTCGATGAACGACTCGACCGTGCTCACACCGTGACGATCCATGTAGCGCCGCACCCGAGAGGCGCTGTTCGCCATCACGTCGATCATCCGTCGATCGGTGCGGGCGAAGTAGTTGTTGTTCTTGAAGAAGTCGTTGTGCCCGTAGACGTGGGCCATGACCAGCTTCTGGTCGACCGAGCTGTTGCCCTCGAGCAGGTACGCGTAGCAGGGGTCGGTGTTGATGACCAACTCGTAGATCTTCGAGAGCCCGTAGGTGTGGCTCTTGATCATGTGGTCGTACTCCATGCCGAACCGCCAGTGCGGATAGCGGACCGGGAAACCGCCGTAGCTGGCGATCTCGCACATCTCCCGGTAGTCGAGCATCTCGAAGATCTGCGTGGAGTAGTCCAGGCCATACCCATCGGCATAGCCCTGGATCTCGACCTGCATGTCGCGGAGGTACTGCGGGATGGGAGCCACTACCGACCACCTTTGAGGAACTCTTTGATCGAGCCCATGATGTCGTCCTTGCCCGTGATCTCCGAGGTGACGAGCTTCTCGTCGCTCGGGAACGCGGCGCGAATGTCCTTGATGAACTGGCCCGAGCCATAGGGACTCTCGACCTGCCCATACCCAAACTGATTGCACGACGGGATGAGCGTGTTCTTGAGCAGGCTGACGCACGTGCTCGTGTCGTCGACCGACCAGTTGTCGCCGTCCGAGAAGTGGAAGGCGTAGATGTTCCAGCTGTTGGAGGGGAACTCCTTGTCGATCAGCTCGGAGCACACCTTGTAGGCCGAGCTGATCATCGTGCCGCCGGACTCGCGGGTTCGGAAGAACACGTCGCGCTCGACGACGCGCGCGGTGGCGTCGTGGATGATGTAGCGCGACTCGAGCCCCTGGTACTGACTGCGCAGCCAGGTGTCGATCCAGAACGACTCGATGCGAACGATTTCCTTCTGCTCGTCCCCCATCGAGCCCGAGACGTCCATCATGTAGATGATGACGGCGTTGCTCTGCGGCTTGGGGTCGGTGCGCCAGGAGCGGTAGCGCTTGTCCTCGCGAACCGGCGTGATGATCGGCCGGCCGGGCATGTAGGTGCCGCTGGCGAGCTGACGCTTGAGCGCGCGCTTGAACGTGGCCTTGAACGAACGCAGACTCTCGGGTCCGGTGCTTCGCAGGCTGACGTAGCGATCCTTGTTGGTATGCAGGCTCTCGGTGCCCTTGGGCTCGATCCGCGGCAGGCCGAGCTCCTCGCCCATGATCGAGGCCAGCTCGTCGAGCGTGACGTCGACCTCGAGGGTCTTGTGTCCCTCGCCCTCGCCGGCCTTGCCGCCGCCTTCGCCTTCTTCCCCCTCGCCTTGGCCGACGGGGTCGCCGGGCTCACCGTCTCCCTGCCCGACCCCGGACTGCTGCCCACCACCGAGCCGGAAGCGCGGGATGTCGATCGACGGCATCGGGATGGACACGGTGTCCTTTCCCTTCCGGGCCACCATGTCCCCGCGCGAGATGTACTTCTTGAGGTTGTCGCGAATCTTCCCTCGGACGATTTCGCGGAACCGGCTGTGGTCCTTGTCGATGCGTGAGATCATGGCTCGGCGCAGCCACGAGCATAACAGGCCGCGCGTGGTGTCGACCGGTGCAAAGGCCGAAAGACCCGGGACCACCGAGGGGGCGCACAGCAGCGCATGCGCCCAACGACGCCCTCGGGTCCGCTGGCGGTCACCGAGGTCGTCGTCATGGATTTCGATCGTCGGCGAGTCCGCGACGACCCGCTCGGCTTCGAGGCTGGGCTGCGCCCGCGACGTCGGAGTGCGTCGAGGTTCCGAATGTGGACGGTGCCCCATTCGGGCCGCGCCCTGATCGACACCGACCGAGAAGAGAACACGGCGCGCCAACCCCGCACCCGTCCTCGAAGGTGTAATTCACCGGTCGCTGCTGGTACCGTCGCGCAACATCATGTCGAGCCTCGTCGAACGGATTGCCGCGCTCCAAGACTTCAAGCTGTACGAAGACCTGCACTGGTCGGGCACGTTCGAGGACTACCTCGATTTGGTCCGAAACAACCCTCGGGTCGCTCGAACCGCCCACGAACGCCTCTACGACATGCTCATCTCGCATGGCACCGAGGAGTACGTCGACAACAAGAAGAAGATCGTCCACTACCGGTTCTTCGACGACGAAGCGCACGGTGGTCGCGACGCGATCTTCGGCCTCGACATTCCGCTGATGCGCTTGGTCTCGGTGCTCAAGGCCGCCGCCATGCGGTACGGCACCGAGAAGCGGATCATCCTGCTGCACGGTCCGGTCGGCTCGGCCAAGTCCACGATCGCGCGCCTCTTGAAGATCGGCATCGAGGAGTACAGCCGCACCCCGCAGGGCGCGATGTACACGTACGAGTGGGTCCTGCCCGAAGAGCTGCGCCACCTCATCGCGGGGACGGAGACCTTCCCCTCGCCCATGCACGAAGAGCCGCTCAAGCTCATCCCGCCCGAGTGGCGCGAGAAGGCGATCACCGAGCTGGGCCTCGAGAAGGACGGGTACCGACCGCACGTCAAAGGCGAGCTCAACCCCGCCTGCCGCTACATCTTCGCGGAGCTGATGCAGCGTCACAACGGAGACTGGTCCGAGGTGATCAAGTACATCCGCGTCCGCCGGCTGCTCATCAGCGAGCAGGACCGGGTCGGCGTGGGCACGTTCCAGCCCAAGGACGAGAAGAACCAGGACAGCACCGAGCTGACCGGTGAGATCAACTACCGCCGCATCGCCGAGTTCGGCTCCGACTCCGACCCCCGCGCGTTCAACTTCGACGGCGAGTTCAACGTCGCCAACCGCGGGATCATCGAGTTCGTCGAGATCCTCAAGCTCGACGTCGCCTTCTTGTACGACCTGCTCGGCGCGACGCAGGAGCAGAAGATCAAGCCCAAGAAGTTCGCGCAGACCGACATCGACGAGGTCATCCTCGGCCACACCAACGAGGCCGAGTACCAGCGGCTGCTGGAGAACCGCTTCATGGAGGCGCTGCGCGACCGTACGGTGAAGATCGACATCCCGTACATCACCAAGCTCTCCGAAGAGACCAAGATCTACGTCAAGGACTACAACCCCAAGAAGGTGCGCGGTCGCTTCATCGCCCCGCACACCCTCGAGATGGCCGCGATGTGGACCATCCTCACCCGCCTCGAGGAGCCCAAGAAGCACCAGCTGAGCCTGATGCAGAAGCTCAAGCTCTACGACGGCAAGACCCTGCCCGGCTTCACACAGGACACCGTCAAGGAGCTCCGCAAGGAAGCCAACCGCGAGGGCATGGACGGCATCTCCGCACGCTACGTGCAGGACAAGCTGGCCAACTGCCTGGTCTCCGAGCGCGGACAGACCAGCATCAACCCGTTCATGGTGATGAACGAACTCGAGAGTGGACTGCGCAACAACAGCCTCATCACCAACGAGGACGACCGCAAGCGCTACACGGACCTGCTCGCCGTCGTGAAGCAAGAGTACGAGGACATCGTCAAGAACGAGGTCCAGCGCGCCATCTCGGCCGACGAAGACGCGATCAGCCGCCTGTGCGGCAACTACATCGACAACGTCAAGGCGTACACGCAGCGGGAGAAGGTCAAGAACCCCTACACGGGCCAAGACGAAGAGCCCGACGAGCGCCTGATGCGGTCGATCGAGACCAAGATCGACATTCCTGAGTCGCGCAAGGACGACTTCCGGCGCGAGATCATGAACTACATCGGCGCGCTGGCCATCGAGGGCAAGCAGTTCGACTTCCGGACCAACGAGCGGCTGTACAAGGCCCTCGAGCTCAAGCTCTTCGAAGACCAAAAGGACAGCATCAAGCTCACCTCGCTGGTCTCGAACGTCGTCGACAAGGAAGCGCAGGAGAAGATCGAAGTGGTCAAGCAGCGGCTCATCCGCAACTACGGCTACGACGAGATCTCCGCCACCGACGTGCTGACGTACGTGGCCTCGATCTTCGCCCGTGGCGAGATCAAGGGCGACGACTAGAGCGTCCACACTTCGAGCGAGGGGCCCCGCGGAGCTCTTCGCTCGAAGGTCCTGCTCACGGCGCGATGAAGTGGGCGCGCTCGAAGGCGTCGTCGTAGTACGCCGCACGGACCTGGAGCGGGTCGGGCTCGCCGGCCGCGACGCCGAAGAAGGGGTTGTCCTCGAGCGGGAACACCATCCATTGGGCCGCCGCGTTGAACCGCCACATCTCACCATTCGCGAACGCCCGGTACCAGACGAGCCAGTCGGCATCCGAGCCGATTCCCGTGGGGTCGCTGATCGTCAGCCCCCAGTCGTTCGCGACCGTTCCTTGCGGGGCCCCACCGTCTTCGTCCTGCTGCTCGACGACCTCGACCAGCTCGAGTCCGCCGTTCTCGAACTGCCGGTAGATGACGGCCGTGGGCGTGGCGATGAAGAAGATCTCCTCGTTGTCGTCCGCCGCCTGCCCGGGGACGTGCACGATCGACGAGACGTCGATGCCGGCGGCCATGGGAAAGCGCCGCGCGATGGGCTCGGGCGACTGCCATACGCCGTCGGCCTGCTCATGGACCACGCCGTCCTCGGTGAGCACGAACAGCCGGTCGAAGTGGGTGAGCGAGACCGCTGCGGCAATCCCCGTCGACGGCGGTGCGTTCGCCCCGGTCCACAGCGCGTCCAGGGACACCACGGACCACGTGCCCGCGACCGTGTCGAGCGAGTAGCGATGCCAACTCTCCTGCGGACCGCTCGTCGAGTCGACGGATGTGTCTGTGGAGGACACATCCCCTGTGGTTGTTCCCGTCGACTCCGCACCCGCAGTGGTCGACGTCGTGCTGCCACCGGTGCCCTCGCCCGCCGTCCCGGAGATCGATGTCGTTGCCACCTCCGTGTCCGCCGCGCCGCTCGAGGCGCTTCCCCCCAACGAGCTGGCTCCCGGTGAAGGTTGGTCGCTCGTCGCGCACGCACACAGCACCAGGAAGAACGAGAGCTGAACCCGAGACACGCCCGTCCAGGCTACCGCGATTCGCTGCACAGCGAGCGCAGCGTGTCGATGGCCCACGCCGCGATGGGGCCGAGCCCCTCGTCTCTCGCGTAGACCACCGACATGCCCAGATCATGCGCGTGTTCCCCCCAGGCTCGAACGCGCAGCCGGACCAGGTCGCCGCGGCGGAGGTCCTCTCGAATCTGCGGCATCGGCAGGTTCCCCCATCCCACACCCGCCCGCAGCAGGGCGACCTTGGTCGCGAGCTCGTCCACCCGCCAGGTGCGGGGCGAGAGGACGGCCCGGTCGCGTTCCCGAGCCCCATCGGCGCCCTGGAGGACGACTTGGACGTGCTCGGCCAGCGCAGCGTCCGGACACGGGCGCCCGGCGAGGGGGTGGCTCGGTGCCACGACCGGCACCATCTGGACCGAGCCGATCGACGTGCGTTCGAGCGCGCCCGGGACCTCCACGTCGGGGCCGATCACGCCGAGTCGGCAAGCTCCGCGCTCGACCCGCTGCACGACGCCCTGCAGCACCTCGGTTTGCGTGCGCAAGTCGACGTCGGGGAACGCCTTGGCGAGCGCCAGCCCAAGCGACACGATGACCGCACGGGGAAAGACGGCATCACACGCGATCGAGAGCTCCGACTCGCGCCCCGCTTCGAGGGCGCGCGCGTGGCCACCGAGCCGGGATACCGAGGCGAGCACCGCACGAGCCTCGGGCAGCAGCGACTCTCCCGCCGCAGTCATCCGTCCCCGACCGGCCGCGCGGTCGAAGACGACGGTGCCCAGCGCATCCTCCAGCGTCGCGACGGCTTGGCTGATCGCCGACTGCACCTTGCCCAGCCGACGACCCGCCGCCGAGAAACTCCCGGTCTCGACGACCGCGACCCAGACGCGGAGCTGGTCGATCGTCAATCGCTGCACCGACACCGCACGCACGGTCTCCCATGCTAGCGCAGGGACATCACATTTTGTGATGGATTGATGCAGAAACTATCGGATTGACGGAATCATGGTCGAGCCTACGCTAGGCCTCACGATGCTACAGATTCGCCGCAGTGAGGACCGGGGCCACGCCGAGCACGGCTGGCTCGATTCCCGCCATACCTTCTCGTTCGCCGGCTACCACGACCCGCAGCACATGGGGTTTGGCCCGCTGCGGGTCATCAACGAGGACCGCGTCGTCGCCGGCGCGGGCTTCGGGACCCACCCGCACCGCGACATGGAGATCATCACCTACGTGCTCGACGGGGCCCTCGAGCACCGCGACTCGATGGGCACCGGCTCGACCATTCGTCCCGGCGACGTGCAGCACATGTCGGCCGGATCGGGGGTCACGCACAGCGAGTTCAACGCCTCCAAGCAAGACCCGGTTCACTTCCTGCAGCTGTGGATCATGCCCAACGAAGCCGGCGGAGACCCGCGCTACGGGCAGCGCCACATCCCGCGCGCCGAGCGGCTCGACACCCTGCGGGTCGTCGCCAGCCCCGACGGTCGCGACGACTCGCTGCAGATCAAGCAAGACGCCTGCATCCACGTCGCCACCCTCACGGCGGATGCATCGGTCGAGCACGTCCTCTCCGAGGGCCGCCGCGTCTGGCTTCACGTCGCCAAGGGTGCCGTCGTCGCCGCCCAGACGGCGCTTGGGGCAGGCGACGCGCTCGCCACCGACGAGGCGGGTACCCTGCGAATCACCGCGACGCAGGACGCCGAAGTCCTCGTCTTCGATCTCCCCTGACCTGGACACATCATGCTCATCGCCACCATCGCTGGAAGCCTTCGCCAAGCCTCGATCAACCGCGGTCTCGTTCGGGCCTGTACCGAGCTGGCACCCGCCGGCGTCACGTTCGAGGCCCTCGACATCGGCGCCCTGCCCCACTACGACGGCGATCTCGCCGCGCTCGGAGACCCGCAGCCGGTCGGAGCGTTCAAGCAGGGCCTGGAGCGCGCCGACGCGGTGCTCATCTCCACGCCCGAGTACAACTACTCCATCCCCGGCGTGCTCAAGAACGCGATCGATTGGGCGTCCCGCCCAGCGTACCAGTCGGTCTTCTCCGGAAAGAAGACCGCCGTGCTCGGAGCCTCCTTCTCCGTCGTGGGCACCGCCCGGGCCCAGGCGCATCTGAAGAACGTCCTGCTCGGCATGGCGACCCCGGTCTTCGCGTACCCCGAGGTGCTGGTGGGCCTGGCCAAGACCAAGTTCGACGCGCAGGGCTCCCTGACCGACGCTGCGACGCGCGAGCACCTCGCCGCCTTCATGGCGGCGTTCACGGCGTGGGTCCAGGGCTCCTGACGTGGACGGTGGGCTTCAGACGAAGTTGGAGATGATGCCGACGAGGATGCCGGCGCCCGCTCCGATGCCGCCGCCCATGAGCGCCTTCTTGGCGTTGCCGAGCGCTTCATCGAGCAGCTGCTCGCGGGTCTTGGGGCTGACCAGCAGGGCGAACAGCCCCTTGCCACTGAGCACGCCCTGCTTGATGTAGCCCGCCGCGTACACGGTGCCGCCGTCGGCCTTGAACACCTTCTCGGTGCAGACGAACTCGCTGGCCTTCGAGTTCACGGGGTTGTGGAACTGGAAGTTGCCGAACATGACCGGCTTGCCCTTGCCGACCGCGTTCTTGAGGTCGTCGAACATGCCCTCTTTGTGCCGCTCTTCGAAGCTCTTGAGCAGGTCGAAGTCGCCCCCGCCGGCGAGGTTCAGCGGCACCACGCCCGAGCCGTCGTCGACCCCGACCTGCCCCTGCTTGTCCTCGTAGTACTTCTTGCTCTTCTTGGTGTCGCCGGCCTTCCAAAACCCCTCGACCTCCACCTCGTAGTACAGGCAGGGCGTGCCGGTGACCGGCGAGACGAGCGGTTGAGCGACGGGCCGGCCCTGCACGCTGACCGCTTTGCCTTCGCCAGCGCCGGCGGCCGCACCGGACTGGAGGTGCGCGGCCTTGGTGATCCGCGACGCCTTGCGTCGCATGAACAGCCCGTAGATGAGGACGACGATCGAAATCGCGGTGACGATTGCTGCTATGGCTCCCATGACGCGAACAAGGACGGACCGCGGTGGGCCTTGTCGCACCGAGGGCTCGAGATTTCGAGACGAGCCCCACCGACCCCGCTGCGGCCCAGCGCCGGCTGCGGGCGTGGACCCCGCCGGACCGAAATCGTCGCGCGCGTGCAAGATCGACCGGGGTGCGCCCTCTAGCGCATGATGACGCGAAGCGCCCCGTCCTCCGTCCGAGCCGGCCGCACCCCGACTGCGGCTCGACGGCCTGCGACTTGTCGTCTAATGTGGGTTTCAATGACACGCTCCGTCGCGCTCGTCACGCTCCCCTTCCTCGTCCTGGCTTGTGCAGAGCCCGAGACGACCGGCGCCGCTCCGGGGGCGAGCTCGGCTGGAGGCAAAGCCGACGACCCCGACGCGCAGGCCCCCGAACCGGTGGTGGGCGTCGCGGACCTTCACCTGCACATGTTCGGTGAGCACGCCTTCGGCGGTGCGTGGCTGCACGGGACCCACGATGGTGACGCCTGGAGACGCGCTGGTCGACTGTGACGGCGGTGAGGACCACGCGGTCCTGCGCAGCGACCTCGCGCCGTCCCTCACCCCGACCACATGCGAGGGCATGAGCAAGTTCGAGCTCGCGCTGAGGATGCCCCTGGCCGGCGCGATGCTCGTGGCCGGAGGCGGCATCGTCGGCGACCAGATCGGCAAGATTCGTGGGTCGGACGGAGACACCGGCGCCCACGACGACCGCACCGAGGGCTACCCGGGCTTCGGTGGCTGGCCGCGCTGGGACACGATCGCCCACCAGCAGGCTTGGGAAGGCCAGCTCGAAGACGCCTATCGCGACGGGCTGCGCCTCGAGGTCATCTCGGCGGTCAGCATGGGCTGGCTGTGCAACGCACTCCCCGAGGAGAACCGGGCCCGCCCGCAGTGTTCGGAGTTCGACGACGTCATGGTCCAGCTCGAGGCGGCGCACACCTTCGCCGAACGCACCCCGTGGGCGGAGATCGCCACCTCGCCGGCCGAAGCGCGCCGCATCATCTCCGAGGACAAGCTCGCCTTGGTGCTCAGCGTCGAAGCCGACCGCATCATGGACGAGTTCGACGACTGGCGCGTGCCCTTCGAAGCCTTCTACGACGCGGGCGTTCGAACCCTGCAGCCGGTGCACTCGCTGGACAACCGATTCACCGGAACGGCGATGCACAACGAGATCTTCCAGCTCGCGCAGTACACCGACACCTGCCACGTGGACCACGACTGCCCGCACGGTGTCGTGCTCGGATTCGACGTCGACCAGGAGTGCAGGAACAGCGCCGGCCTTCATGCCGACGGCGTCGCACTGATCGACGAGATGATGGATCGCGGCATGCTCGTAGACACGGCGCACTTCTCCGAGCGCGCCATGGTCGACATCTTCGAGATCGCGCGAGACCGCGACTTCTATCCGATCTACATCTCGCACGGGCACTTCCGCGACATCATGCGCGGTGACAAGGGCGAGCAAGAGAAGTCCAGCCCCGCCTGGGCCATCGACATGATCCGCCAGACCGGCGGCATGTTCGGGCTGCGTACCGGGCCCGAGGCCACCCACACCTTCCGCGGCGCCGAAGTGGCCAACACCTGCGCCGGCTCCTCACGCTCCTTCGCGCAGGCCTACGAGTTCGGCCGCAAGGTGCTCGATATCGACATCGGACTGGGGTCGGACTTCAACGGCTTCATTCAGCAGGCCCGCCCGCGCTTCGGGCCCGATGCGTGCTCGGACACCTTCAGAGCCGAGCGGGTGTGCCAGGCCGAGGCGCAAGAGAACGACGCCGACGTGGCGCGGTTGGGCACCGACTTCGACGTGCTCGGGCTGGCGCACACCGGACTGCTGATGGACCTGGTCAAGGACATCGAGAACATGGGCGCGGACACCTCGCAGCTGTACAGCTCCGCCGAGCTGTACATTCAGATGTGGGAGCGGGCCGAAGGCGAGCGGGAAGGCCCCGCCGCCGCGCCGCTGGATCTCAACGTGGTCGAGGACCAGATTCGGATCGAAGAAGACCCTCGGCGACTCGACCGCTACGACTGCGAGCTTTGAGCCGCGGGCCGGACCCGCGACCGCGCAACGCTCAGGCGGCGCCCACTTCGGCGCCGCCGGCCCGCTCCTCGGCGATGAATTTCGCCGCCCGCAGCCCCACCAGCATGCTGGGCGCGTTCATGGCCGAGACCGGGGTGACCGGGACCGCCGACGCGTCGGCGATGCGGACCCCGGTGACGCCGCGGAGGCGAAGCCGCGTGTCCGAGACCGCCGCTGTGTCCTCGCCCATGCGGCACGTGCCCGCGAAGTGGTAGGTGGTGATCGCGTTCTTCGCGACCCACTTGGCGATGGCCGCGTCGCTGCGGTTCCAGAACCCTGGCATCAGCTCCTGGCTGTTCCATGCCCCCAGTCCGCCCTGCTTGCTGATCGCCCGGGCCCGCCGAACACCTCGGACCATGGTCTCCATGTCGCGAGGATCGGAGAAGTAGGCCGGGTCGTAGGTGGCCGCCTGCGCCGGGTCGCTGCTGGCCAAGCGCACGCTGCCACGGCTGTAGGGTTTGCCCAGGATGACGACGATCCCGTAGAGGTACTCGACCAGCTTGGGCACCGCCGGGACGGCCCACGCGGCCCCGACCGCGCTGCGCACCGCCTGTTTCATGGGCCCGCCGTACAGCGAGGGGGGCAGCACCATGCCCGGAAGCATGCGCTGGACGGCTTGCTTCATAGCCGACCGCGCGGGCCAGAACACGTAGCAGGTGTCGCTTTGCCCCTTGGGCAGGTCGCTGTCCTCGTGGGTCCGAAAGAAGCTGTACAGCTGCGGGTAGTCGCAGTCGACCTTCCCTCGGCTGAGGAAGAACAGCGGAACGTTCGGGTGGTCGTGCAGGTTCTGACCGATGCCGGGCAGCTCGGCGACCTGCCGAACCCCGGCGAAGCGAAGTGCCTGGTCGGCGCCCAGCCCCGAGAGCATCAGCAGCTTGGGCGTCTCGAGCGCCCCGGCGCACATCACCACCTCGCGGCGCACCTGGGCCCGCTGCAGGCTGCCGGCGTGCTCGAACTCGACGGCCACCGCACGCTTGTGCTCGTCGAAGACGATGCGGTGCAGCTTGGACTTGGTCCGAACCTGCAGGTTGGGACGATGCTCGGCGTCTTGGATGAACGCGACGTACGAGTTGCGTCGGCGGTCGCCCTCGTAGTTCATCCACTCGTAGCCGATGACGTTGCTGAGGTCGCCGTCGTTGAAGTCCTCGCTGAACCGAAAGCCGTTGGTGACGGCCGCGGAGACGCAGGCTTCGGTCCACCCGGTGGGCGGGCGCTGGTTGGGCCGCAGCTTCGCTTCGAGCTGCTCGAAGTGCGGGACGACGTCGTCCCACTGCCATCCGGTGGGCCACTCCGCGTAGTCGTGCTTGCTGCCGCGGGTGTAGACCATGCCGTTGACCGAGCCGCTGCCGCCGAGCACCGAGCCCGTGCCCATGAACACGCGATTGCCCGCGGCGTGCCGCTGCGGCGCGGAGAAGCGCTCCCAGAACACCTGGTCGTTGATGAAGGCGTGCTTGTAGCCGTCCGCCGAGAGCGTCTCGGGGTGATCCTCGGCGGCCGGACCCGCCTCGAGCAAGAGCACGGCGTTGTCGGGGTTGTCGGCGAGGCCTGCGGCCGCGATGCAGCCGGAGCTGCCGCCACCGACGACGACGTAGTCGAACGATTGAGTCATGACTGATCCTCTTGGGGTTCTATTTGGAAGCGAGCGAGCGGACCAGGTCGCGCAGGCCCGCGATCTTCCCGCGAAGGCCCGGGCGGTAGACCAGCTCGACCGCGCCCTTGATCGTTTCGAAGTCCCCGGAGACGACGGGGAACAGCTTGTTGGCGAAGTGAAGGCCCGGTACGCGGTCGGTGAGGACGGCCTTGACGTTGCAGCACGCCCGCAGTCCGTCGCGCCCGTTGAGCCGACCGAAGCCGCTCTTCTTCACGCCGCCGAAGGTCAGGTCCTGGGCCATGTAGGTCATCCCACCAAACTCGTTGATGGCGACCATGCCCGACTGCACGCGCGAGGCGATTCGGCGCGCTCGGGCCTGGTCGCGCGAGAAGACCGAGGCGGACAGACCGAAGCCCGACCCGTTGGCCAGCTCGATGGCGTGGTGCTCGTCGGGAACGCGGCACAGCACCATCACCGGGCCGAAGGTCTCCTCGTTCATGATCCGCATGTCCGCGGTGACGTCCGCGAGGATCGTGGGCGCAAAGTAGTCGCCGCGCTCACGCATGACCCGTTCGCCTCCCGCCACGACGCGCGCGCCCTTGAGCTTGGCGTCCGCGACCAGCGCCTCGACGATGTCCAGCTGCATCGGGGTGACCATGGCGCCGATGTCGACGAGCTCGCCCTCGCTGGCGGCCCCTTGCTTCATCTGGCGCACGAGCTCCTCGACCTTGGCTTCGAACTGGTCGTAGACGCGGTCGAACACCAGCAGCCGCTCGGACGCGACGCAGTTCTGGCCGGCCGAGATGAAGCACCCGGCCATCGCCGCGTGCGCAGCCTGGTCGAGATCGGCGTCGTCGCACACGATGAAGGGATCCTTGCCGCCGAGCTCCAGCACGACGGGCGTGACCGTCTTGGCCGCGGACTCGAGCACCTTCTGCCCGTTTCGCCCCGAGCCGATGAACACCAGGCCATCGACGCCCGACTCGACGAGCGCGCGTCCGGTCTCACCGAAGCCCTGCACGAGCGTCACCACATCGGGGCTGAAGCCCTCCGCCTCCAGGGCGTCGTGCACGATCTGCACGATCGGACCGGCCGACCATGCGACCCACTCGCTGGGCTTGACCACGATGGCGTTGCCCGACATCAGCGCCGGAATCACCGGGTTCATGATGTTCTGGAACGGATAGTTCCAGGGGATGATCGCGCCGATGACCCCCAGCGGATGGAACTCCAGCTGGGCCCTCTTGTGCACGAACAACCCGGCGCTGACCTTCTCGGGCCGCAGGTGCTTCTCGCCCTGGCCGATCGTCCACCGCAGCTTCTCGCAGACGGTCCAGATCTCGCCCATCAGGGCGTTCTCGCGGGTCTTGCCCGAGTCCCGAACGATCAGCTCGCAGATCTCGTCGGTGCGATCGAGGATCGCATCGCGAATGTGCCCCAGCACCCGGCGACGCTGGGCGAAGCTGCTGAGCGCCCAGCCGGTCTGGGCTCGCCGAGCGCGCGCGATGGCGGCCACGACCGCCGCTTCGTCGTCGACCGGCACCGAGCCGAGGCTCGCGCGCGTGGCGGGGTCGAAGCACGCGATCGTGCCGGGCTCGGCGTCGATGCGAACGGGAGCGGCAGCGCGGGGGGTGGAGATGGGGGCGTTCATTGGGCGGCTCCTTCGGCGACCACGTCGAGGTGTCGCTTGTCGTCGGTTTGGGCAGAGCGCTGGACGAACGCCTCCCACTTGCGAATGGTCAGGCTCTGAAACTCGCGCACGACCGGCGAGAGTTCGGGCGCGGGGCGGTTCCAGAACTTCTCCCAGCCTTCTTGCTCGTGTCCGAGCACCCAGACGTCCTGGCCCAGGAGCGGCTCCAGCGTCACGGTGCGGGTCATTCGCATCATCTTCTGCATCAGCCAGTGCGGCAGCCGAGGACCGATGAAGGGCAGCTTGATCGCCTTGGGGTGCAGGTAGAAGATGAAGATGTGCCGGTTGCTCTTGTCGTCCTTGGGAAGGGTGAACAAGAAGTGCTTGATCCGGTTGTCGGTGTTGGACCAGTGGTACGGGTAGTCGTAGCAGGCCAGCATGTGATCGGCGCCCGACTCCGAGCGATCGATGAACATGTCCTGCATCGCGCCTGCGGCGATCTTCGAGCGGTACTCCAGCTCCACGCGGTCGCCGATCGTCTCGCAGCGCAGCAGGTCGGTGCCCTCGAAGGGCTGGAACTTGCGGTGCAAGAAGCCGTGGGTGAAGTCGCTGACGTTGTCGAGCAGCATCGAGTGGTGCCCGGGGCTGTCGAACTGCACGATCGCGTGCGGCCACGGCTTGGGCCCCTCGAGCTCGGGGATCGACGGGATGTCGCGGGTCTTGGCCACCGCCGCGTCTCCGGGGAAGATGAAGATGAGCCCGTAGCGCTCGCGCACGGGCATGGCCTCGATGCGGAGCTTGGGGTGCTTCTTCCCGAACAGGTCGTGGGGGATCGAGGCGTTGCCCTCCCCGTCGTAGCTCCAGCCGTGGTAGGGGCAGACGAGTTCACAGCCGACGACTTTGCCCTCGGTGAGCTTGAGGTGCCGGTGTGCGCAGCGGTTCTCGACCGCGCGCACGCGGCCGTCGTCACCGCGAAAGATGGCGATCGAGCGTCCCCAGAACTTGGTCTCGAAGTGGCCCCCTCGCTGCAGGTCCTCGCTGCGGCCGACCGCATACCAGTAGTCGGGATCCATCCCGGCGGAGCGCGCCTTCTGGCGCAAGGTCGTGGCGTCGTCGAACGACGGCGGTGGGCCGGACGCGTGTCCACTGAGATCGGTCATGGGGGGTTCCTCGACGAACAGAATTGCAATTCTGTTTCTCGCAGGGAATATTCCGGGACCGCGCCGATGTCAACGCAGCCACGTCACAGCCCGAAGAAGCGCCTCCAGGAGGCCAAACGGGCGCTGTACCGCGAGGCGATCGTGGACGCCGCGGAGCGCGAGTTCGCGGCCCACGGGTACGAGCAGGCCAAGGTGACCGACATCGCCAAGGGCGCCGGCGTCTCCCTCGCCACGCTGTACGGCACCTTCCCCAAGAAACACGACGTCTACCGCGCCCTGCAGAAGGACCGACTCGAGTCCCTCATGCGAAGCGTCGGGGCGCAGGTGATGAACGCGCGCAATCCCTTCGAGCGCCTTCGCGGAGGCATCGAGGGCTACCTGCGCTTTCACATGGGGCACCCCGACTATCTGCGGGGCCAGCTTCGCGAGGGGGTGCCCTGGGGAACGACCGACCAGCTCCGTACGCCCGAGCAGACCCAAGCGTGGCAAGCCGGCCGCATGATGATGGCCACCGCCTTCGAAGCGGGCATGGACGAGGGATGGTTCGTTCGCGACGACCCCGAGCTGTGCGCGCGGACGGCCACTGCGATGAGCCAGGTTCGGCTCTCCCTGTGGATCGATCGACAGATGGATCAGAGCGTGGACGAAGTGACCGAGGCCGCGATGCTTCAGATGCTGCGAACCTTCGCCCAGCCGGACAAGCTCGCCGAGCTCACCGCGCGGCTGTGAGGACGGGGACCGCTCAGCTCCGCCCCTCGACGAACGTCCCAGATGCGCTCACTCCCGAGGCGGGAGCTCGGCACGGCCCGCCTTCAGCCGCAGGTGCAGCGCGGCCTTGGACACCAGGTAGGCGCCGATCGGGGCGGTGAGAAAGAAGAAGCCGGTGACGAGCAGCTCCTGGACGCTGAGGCTTCCGCGCAGCCCGGTGTGGTGGACCGCGGAGGCCACCAACAGCGCGCCGACGCCCAAGGTGGTCGCCTTGGTCGGCGCGTGCAGCCGCGCGTAGATGTCGGGGAGCTTCACCAAGCCCAGCGATCCCAGCAACACGAAGGCCGAACCGAACAACAAGACCGCGCTGACGACGACGTCCACCATGATCACTCCATGAGGTCTCCGCGAAGGACATACTTGGCCAGGGCGCAGGTGCCCACGAAGCCCATCATCGCGATGATGAGCACGGCCTCGAAGTAGAGGTTGGTCTCCAGCAGCACCCCGAGCACGAGCACCACGCCCACCGTGTTGATGAACACGGTGTCGAGCGCCAGGACCCGGTCGGCGATCGACGGCCCGCGAAGCAACCGGTACAGCGCCAGCACCATCGCGGCGCCCAGCATGGCCAGCGAGATCCAGATCGCGATGTTCAGCATCCCAGCGCCTCCCGAAGCGGCTGCTCGTAGCGGCGCTTGATCAGCTCGGCAACCGCCACCGGATCATCGGTGTCCAGCGCGTGCACGAGCAGAGTCCACGACTCCTCGTCCAGGTCGACCGAGACCGTACCCGGCGTGAGCGTGACCATCGAGGCCAGCAGCGCGACGCCGAACTCGTCGCGCAGGTCCAGCGGCACGGAGACGAACGCCGGCCGCAGCCGATCATTGGGGCCGAGCACCAGCCCAGCGACGTGAAAGTTGGCGATCACGACGTCGTACGCGAACACCATCAGTAGTCGCAGCGCGACCGTGGGCCGCCGCAGCCGCGGCGCATCCGGCCAAAACTCCAGCGTCAAGCGAGGCAGCGCCACCCCGGATGCGACGGCCAGCAGCACGTGCCCGATGGAGAGGCTGTTGTTGGCCAGTAGCCACGTCGCCGCGACGATCGCGGAGAGCAGCGGCCGCGGCAGCAGTCCGGTCCGTGGTGCCTTCGACCCGGTCACGGCCGCGGCTCCCCGGTTTCGGGCCAGGTCTCGGGCCAGGTCTTGGGCCGCGGGTCGGCGTCGGTCATCACGCGCTGCACCGATCCCTGGCGGTCGTAAATCTGCGCTGCGGTGGCGCGGGAGAACACGTCCAGACGCTCGCCGAACAGCGCGATCACGACCGTCAACCCCAGGAGGCCGGTCGCCGGGAGCAGCGACGTGCCCCGGGGCGCCGAGGGGTCCGGCGGTGCTTTCGCTCCAGAGAGGTTCCAGAACAACACGCTGCCGATGCGCGCAAGCTGGACCAGCAGCACGAAGCTGCTCACGAGGATGACCGTCCACACCGCGGTTCGCCAGCCCTGAGGCACCGCGGTCAGGATGAGCACCTTGCCGATGAAGCCCGACAGCGGAGGAAGACCCACCGCGGACATCGCCGCCAGCAGGTACAGCCCGGCCAGGGGTCGCGCCTGATGCACCAGGGGTCCCGCCGAGAGTCGGCCCCCCGCCTCACCGCGCCGCTCGATGATCGCATCGGCGAGCAAGAAGAAGCCCGCCGTGAGCATCGTGCTGTGGACGATGTAGAACGTCGCGGCCGCAAGGCTCGCCTCGGTGAAGATTCCGACCGCGGTGACCTGGGTGCCCACCGAGGCCACGACCAGGTACGTGATCATCTTCTTGAGATCGGTCGAGGCGAGCACGCCGAGCGCCCCGGCGATCACGGTGACCAGCCCCAGCGGCAAGACCCACGCTTCGGCGACCTGCGATGCCCATCCCTGACCTGGTCCGAAGATTGGGATGAACACGCGAATGATGGCGTACACGCCCACCTTGGTCATGATCGCGAACAGGGCGGAGACGGGGCCGAACGGCGCGTGATAGGTCGCCGGCAGCCACAGGTGCACGGGCACGACCGCGGCCTTGACGAAGAACACCAGCAGCAGCAGCAGCGCACCGGCGTGCAGCAGCGGCGCGTCGGCTTCGGAGACCAGGCTCGCCTGGCGGGCCAGATCGGCCATGTTCAGCGTCCCCAGCAGGCCGTAGATGACGCCCACCCCCAGCAGGAAGAGCGCGGAGCCGATGAGGTTGAGGATGACGTAGTGCAGCGCCGCCCGAAGCCGCGCGCGCCCCCGTCCGAACAGCAGCAACGCGTACGAGGCGATCAGCAGAATCTCGAAGAAGACGAACAGGTTGAACAGGTCGCCGGTCATGAACGCCCCGCACAGCCCCATCACCTGGAACTGAAGCAGGGGGTGGAAGTAGCGCCCCTGTTCGTCGGTCCCGCCCCGCGCTGCCCACTGCACGAAGACGGCGAGCAGCACCGTCAAGCAGACCATCAGCGCGCTGAGCCGGTCGACGGCGAGCACGATGGCGAACGGAGCCGGCCAGTTGCCGAGCCGGACGACCAGCACCTGCCCCGGGCCCTGATCTACGGCCGCAAGCATCCACACCGCCAGGGGGAGCATCACCAGCAGGGACGCCCGCCCCAGCGCCCGCTGCCGAGCTTGCGCGACCGCGGCGTCGGCGGGTCGCGTGCTCAGCCATAACAAGATGGCGGCCGTCAGCATCGGCAGCGCGACCATCACGATGGGCAAATGCGCGAACTGCATGATCATGGTTCGTCGTCCTCCCCACCGGCGTCGACGTGGTCGTCGCCGAGCTCTCGATAGGCCACCAGCGCCAGCACGACGACGAACGCCGTCATCGCCAGGCCGATCACGATCGCGGTCAGCACCAGCGCCTGCGGAATGGGATCGGCGTACCCCCCGATGCCCTCGCTGAAGATCGGTGCCTGCCCGATGGTGAGCCGCCCGGACCCGAAGAGGAACAGGTTGGTCGCGTACGAGAGCAGCGCCAGCCCCAGGACGACGGTGTACGTGCGCACGCGCAGCAGCAGGTAGACCCCGCAGGCAGCGACGATGCCGACGCCCGCGGCGAAGGCCAGCGCCATCATGGCTGCGCCTTCGCTTCCTCGCCGACTTCGCCCAGACGCACCAAGATGATGAGCAGTACGGCGACGACGGTGATGAAGACCCCGAGGTCGAAGGCCATCGCGGAAGCGAGCTCGAAGTCCAGCGGCCCCAGATGCACGTGGGTGAAGGCGCTGGTCAGGAACGGCGCACCGAAGACCATGGACGCCAGCCCGGTGGACAGCGCGATCAGCAGGCCCAGGGCAGTCGCGGCTACGTAGTTGAACCGCAGGCGGTCCGAGGCCCAACGCAGCCCGCTGGCGAGGAACTGCAGCACCAAGGCCACGGCGGTGACCAACCCGGCGATGAAGCCTCCGCCGGGCAGGTTGTGGCCCCGAAGCATGATGAAGAGGGCCACCAGCAGCAGCAGGGGCAGCAGCGGCCGAGTCATGATCGACAGCAAGAAGGGATGCCGATCCTTCGACCGGACCGTGGCCCCCAGCGTCGTGGACCGCCGCACCAGCCGCACGTTCTCGAGCATCGCCGCGATGGCGATGGCCGCGATGGCCAGCACGGTCACCTCGCCCATCGTGTCGAAGCCCCGGAAGTCGACCAAGATGACGTTGACGATGTTCGTGCCCCCGCCGTGCGACTTGCTGTGGGCGATGTAGTACTCGGCGATCGAGGACGCCGGTCGGGTGAGGACCGCGTACAGCAGCGCGGTCAGTCCCAGGCCCACCGAGGCTGCGATCACGAGGTCGCGCAGGTGCCTGCGACCCGATCCCTCGCGCGCGCTGTCCTCGGGCAAGAAGTACAGCGCGAGCAGGATCAGCACCGTGGTGGCCAACTCGACCGACAGCTGCGTCAACGCGAGGTCGGGCGCCGAGAGCTCGACGAAGAGCAGCGTGGTCCCCAGCCCCGTCAGGCCCAAGACGATCAAGGCGAGCACCCGGCGATGCCGAAAGCGAACCGTGAAGACCGCCCCCAGGACCAGCAGCGCCACGAACGCGAGCACCGGCAGCTCCTGGGCACGCAGCGGCTCCAGGGGCGCGAAGGTGTCGGAGAGGTCCGCACCCACGAAGGGACTCAGCCCCAGCACGAGGGCGCTCACCAGCACCAGTGCCGTGTAGCGCGGAAGCGAGTCGGTGTAGCAGACCGAGGTGACGACGCGGGCCAAGCGGTACACCAGCCCGAGCGCGTCGTTGTACAGCGTGACCCCGCGCGGCACCGAGGGCAGACGCCGCCGCAGCGAGACCAGCCGCGGCCGCTGGGTGAACAAGACGACGCCGACGCTCACTGCGATCGCGCTCATCAGCAGCGGCACGTTGAAGCCGTGCCACAGATGCAGCTCGATGGGTGGCGTGTCAGCCCCCAGCACGCTGCGCGCGACGCCCTCGATGGCTGGACCGACGAAGAACGCCGGGGCGACGCCGACGAGGACGCAGACGATCACCAGCAGCCAGACCGGAGCCTGCATCCAGGTCGGCGGCGGGTGAGGCGTGGTCTGCAGCCGGCCGGTCTCCTTGCCGAAGAACACGTCCCACACGAAGCACACCGAGTACGCGACGCTCAGCGCTCCGCCGAGCGTCGCGAGACCGGGCAGCACCCAGCCGGGGATCCCCATGTCGCCGGCCACCAGCGTCTCCTTGAAGAACATCTCCTTGGAGAGGAACCCGTTGAGCAGCGGGACGCCGGCCATGGCCGACGCTGCGACCGCCGCCAGGATGGCGGTCGAGCGCATGTACTTCGCCACCCCGCCGAGTTCATCGAGGCTGCGGGTGCCCGTCTCGTGGTCGATGATGCCCGCGGCCATGAAGAGCGACGCCTTGAACGTGGCGTGGTTGAGGATGTGGAACACCGCCGCGACCAGACCCATGGCGGTGTCGAGACCGACCAGGGCTGTGATGAGGCCCAGGTGTGAGATCGTCGAGTATGCGAGCAGGCCCTTGATGTCGCGCTCGAACAGGGCCACGAAGGCGGCAAAGACCATCGTGGTGAGCCCCACCGTGGTCACGACGCCGAACCACAGGGCCGTGCCCGAGAGCGCCGGCCACAGCCGAACCAGCAGGAAGACGCCCGCTTTGACCATCGTCGCGGAGTGCAGATAGGCGCTCGCGGGTGTCGGTGCCGACATCGCGCCGGGCAGCCAGAAGTGAAACGGAAACTGCGCCGACTTCGTGAAGACGCCCAGCAGGATCAATCCGAGCAGGTAGGGGTAGCGCGGGTCGGCGACGATGATGTCATGGGAGGCCAGCACCGCGGAGAGCTCGTAGCTGCCCACGACCTCGCCGAGCAGGAGCACGCCGCCCAGCAGACACAGCCCGCCCAGTCCCGTCACGCCCAGCGCGCGACGAGCCCCTCGACGGGCCTGCGCCTTGTCGTTCTTGAACGCGACGAGCAGGAAACTGCTGACGGACGTCAGCTCCCAGAAGACGACCAGCCCCAAGAGGCTCTCCGAGGTCACGACCCCGAGCATCGCGCCCATGAACAGCAGCAGGAACGCGAAGAACCGATCGTCGCGATCGAAGCTCGACAGGTAGTAGCGGCCGTACAGCACGACCAACAGCCCGATCCCCAGGACCAGGCCGCACATCAGCAGCGCCAGGCCGTCCAGCCGCAAGGCCAGGTCCATGCCCAGCGTCGGCATCCACGGGACCCGCGCCAGCACGAGTCCCCCCTCCAGCACCGGCGAGGCGACCTGCGAAAGCGACAGCACCGACAGCATCGTGACCCCACCCGCGGCCCACGCGGCGCCATTGCGGCCCGCGACGCGGCTACCCCAAAGGGGTACCCAGCACAGCAGCAAGGGGATGGCGATGACGAGCTCGAGCCACATGGCGACGGAACCTTGGGAGCGGTGAAGGCCTGGGTCTATCGCAGTCCGGTGATGACGCCCTGGCGCAGATCGATGGCTTCGGCCTGGGGCCTCCGCGGGAGCCCAGGCATCCGAAGCACCTGGCCGGTGAGGGCCACGATGAAGCCTGCGCCAGCGTTGATCTCCAGGTCGCGGACCGTGATCTCGAAGCCATCGGGGCGCCCGAGCAGCTTGGGGTCGTCGCTGAGCGAGCTCTGCGTCTTGGCCATGCAGACCGGCAGATCACCGTAGCCGAGCGCCTCGACCTGCTCCAGGGTCCTGCGGGCCGCGCTCGAGAAGCTCACCCCGGATGCGCCGTAGACCCCGGTGGCGATCGACGCGATCTTCTCGGGGATCGATGCGTCGAGCGAGTACATGAGCTTTGCTGGCCCCGCGTTCTCCTTCACGGCGTCGAGCAGGGGGTCGACCAGCCCCGCGGCACCCTGCGGGCCCCGTGCGAAGTGGTCGCAGATCGCCACCGCGACGCCGTTGTCTCGGCACCACGCTTCGATCACCGCGAGTTCGTCGTCGGTGTCGCTCGCGTAGCGGTTCACCGCCACCACCGCCGGCTTGCCGAAGGTGCGCACGCTGTGGACGTGACGGGCCAGGTTGGGCAAGCCCCGGCGCACCGCTTCGGGGTCGGGCGCGTCGAGGTCGGTGACGGCCACGCCTCCGTGCATCTTGAGGGCCCGGGCCGTTCCCACCAGCACGACGGCCGCCGGATCCAGCCCCGCCGCGCGGCACTTGATGTCGAAGAACTTCTCTCCGCCCAGATCGAACCCGAAGCCCGCCTCGGTCACGCACCAGTCCGCCCGAGCCAGCGCGGCGCGCGTCGCCGTCACGGAGTTGCAGCCGTGCGCGATGTTGGCGAAGGGGCCACCGTGCACGAAGGCCGGGGTGCCGTACTTCGTCTGCGCGAGGTTGGGCAGCAGCGTGTCGCGCAGGATCGCCATCATGGCGCCGGTCGCCCCCAGCTGCGAGACGAACACGGGCGCGCGCTCGGACGTGAAGCCGACCAGGATGCGATCGATGCGCCGCCGAAGATCCTCGGCGTCTTCACACAGGCAGAGGATCGCCATCAACTCCGACGCCGCGGTGATGTCGAAGCCCGACTCCCGAGGCACGCCGAAGCTCGGCCCCCCCACCCCGCTGACCACGTTGCGCAGGGCCCGGTCGCTGACGTCGAGCACCCGCTTCCACCGGACGCGGCGTGCATCGAGCCCGACCTCGGTCCCGAAGTGCAGGTGGTTGTCGACGATCGCGGCCAGTAGGTTGTGGGCGCTGGTGATGGCGTGGAAGTCGCCGGTGAAGTGCAGGTTGATGTCGGCCGAGGGCTCGAGCTGCGCCTCTCCACCACCGGTTCCACCCCCCTTGATGCCAAAGCACGGCCCCAGCGAGGGCTCGCGCAGCGCCGCGCAGACCGAGAGCCCGCGCGCGGCCATCGCATCACACAGCCCGATGGTGGTCGACGTCTTGCCCTCGCCGGCGGGCGTCGGGGTGATCGCCGAGACGAGCACGAGCGTGCCCGGGCTGGAGCCGCTCAACGCCTCGCGCCGGACCTTGGCCTTGTCGTGTCCATACGGAACGAGATCGTTGGGCTCCAGACCGAGCTTGGCGGCGACGTCGACGATGGGCAGCACGGCCGGAGGGTACCCGATGCAGACGGGGGCCAGGCAGCCCCCGAACGGAAAAGACGGGGCGCGGCGCCGGAGCCTCGCGTGCGCGCATCGAATGTCGCGCCGTGCCATGCTCTCGTGGTGCGCACCTTCGATTCTCCGGATGAGCCGCCCGCAGATCCCGGGCCGATGAGCATCGAGATTCCAGGCAAGACCGCGATGCTACTCGTGGACTTGGCCCAATCGATGGGCGCAAAGACGCCCGGCGAGGTGGTGCTGCAGGCGCTGGGCGTGCTTCGAACGCTGCGGCACGCGGCACACGGCGGGAAGCGGGTCATCCTGCGCGACCCCCAGACCGGGCACGAAACCGACCTCGCGCTGGGCGTCTGAGCTTTCCCCGCCCGCAGCCCCGTGCGACGCTGCGGACGCAATGACCGAATCGCTCACCAACATGGAGGCGGTCAAGCCCAGGGGCCCCAAGCTCTTCGTGGCCGGGCTCGCCCTCGCGGCGGCGGGCTCGGTCGCATGGTTCTTCCTGGGCCGCGAGCAGGGCCCCGCCGGTGCGCCCGAGGACCCCTCCAAGGTGATGCTGATCGCGGCCGAGGATCCCACGCCACCCCTGATGGGGCAGCTGGGGTTCACGGTCGAACGCCGCGATCTCGCCGAGGCTGCCGCCGAGGGTCGCAGTCTGGGCTCCGAGCGTGCCGACGACATCGAGGCGGTCCTCCACCTCGCAGACGTGCAGGGCTTCGGCTACGTGGCGTTCGCCGACGCCGGCACCCTGGACTTCGGCCAGCGATCGGTGAGCGCGGACTCGGCCACCATCCCCGAGGATCGACGGTACGCGGTGTTCAGCGTCGGCGACCTCGCGCCCAGCGGTCCGAAGGTCACCGTCGATCCCAACCCCAGGCGCTACGATCTGCCGCCCTACGTCGAGTTGCTGCGGGCGCTCTTCGAGCAGGACAAGCTGGCCGCGACCCTGGTCGGCGAGACCAACCTTTCGATCGAAGCCAGACCGCTGTTCGGCCGGGTCGAGGCGGCGGTGCGGATCAACGGCGCCTACGGCATGGTGGAGCACAAGGCCCGCGCCGC
The DNA here is from genome assembly GCA_963761755.1 of uncultured bacterium. Lineage (GTDB taxonomy): Bacteria > Myxococcota_A > Polyangia > Nannocystales > Nannocystaceae > CAJXVA01. The sequence continues at coordinate 295,423 of CAVXIC010000006.1, read as the reverse complement.
CAGCGAGCGTCTTGAGGAATACGTGGTGCACAGCGAGGAAGGCACGCCCAAGCCCGAGGTGCTCACCGAGGGCATCGAACGCACGCACGGCTATGCACTGGCCAACGGGTCGGTGCTGCTTCTCGTCGACGCGGCCATCTTGGAGAACCCCAAGAGCGACGACGTCTCGCTGGACTGGACGGGCGACACACGGGCGTGGGTGCTCGCGCCCGAGACCGGCGAGCGATCGCGCTGCGAGGTGGGCGACCGGTTGCGACCGACGAGCCTCGCGCTGCAGGCCCACGGGGCTGCGATCCTGAGCGCGTGGGGTGGAGAAGAGCTGATGGTGTGGACCGTCGACGCGGACGCCCCCGGGTGCGCGCTGTCTCAAGCCGGCACCGTCGGCGCGGGGGCAGCCGGCTGGGGGCACGCCGACGGCCGCGGCAAGGTCGCGCGCGCAGCCGCCGGCGAGGACGGCGTGATCGCGGAGATTCACACCCCCGATGCAGACCATCCTCAGACCTGGCCCTTGACCGGATGCACGGCCGCGACGCACCCGATCTGGCTGGATGCCACCCATCTTGCCGCGGCGTGCGAGTATCGCCCGGCCGCGCCGACGCTGTGGGCCGAAGAAGACCTGGACGTGGACCCTGGCGATGCCGCGCCCCCCGATCCCGCCGCTGCGCCCCCGATCCCGCTGCAGCGCTGGCTGTACATCCTGAGCGTCGAGGACGGGTCCGTCCTCGCGCTCCCGCTCTCCGAGGCCCATCGCGCCAACCCAGAGCTCTGGCTTCGTCCGTCCGAAGGCGGGCTCCAGCTCCTGACGACCGGTCCCGAAGGCCTGATGACCTACACCTTCGACGCGAAGCTCGACGACGTGTTCTCCGAGCCTGCCCTCGACGCCTCGCGTCCCCAGCCTGCGTTCGTCGCCGACGCCTCGGCGGGCGTTCGAGCGCTTCGAGCGGACGCCGCCGTGGCGAGCCCCGTCGCGATGGAGGCCCCGCCAACCCACCTCGAGATTGCGCCCGATGGAGCGCGCGCCGCGTTCCCGGTCGACCGCGGGTCGGAGTTCGAGCAGAACCTGGCCGTGTACGACTTCGCGACCAAGAGCACCCGGCGTGTCGCGGTCAACGAGTGGGGCAGGCACTTCGGCCCCTCGTTCTCCGCGAACGGCACGCTGGTATTCAACACCACCTACAGCACGAAGGACTGGGGACGGGCGACCGTCGCTCAGCGGGTCTCGCTCCGCTGAGCGTGGCCGGCATGCCCCAGAGTTTGCGTGCTACCGTTCATCCAGCGATGTCCAACACCGACGCCCTGTCTTCGCTCGCGTTCCTGTACCTGACCTTCAGCCATGCCACCGACGGATCCCTGTCGATGGAGGAGATGCGCACCTTGGCCGAGAAGGTCAAAGGCTGGGCTCCAGGCGCGGACCTGGGCGAGATCGGCACGGTGATTCGAGGTGCGGTCGGCGACTACAAGCAGGTCCCGGCAGGAGAACGCCTCGCGGCAGCGCGCGACCGAGCGGCACACCTCGCCACGTTCGCGGACGCCGGGGCGCGAGCCAGGATCGTCGCCGACCTGGAGGCGATCGCGAACGCCGACGGCGAGGTCTCGACCGGTGAGCAGACCTTCATCGACGAGCTCAAGGCCCGCTTCGCCGACGCGCCGAGCGGCTGAGCCTCACGCCGCGCGCCGAAGCGATGCCGCCGATGTTTGGTGCGCCAGCACGAAGGCGGCTGCGTTCTCTCGCATCATCCCGGGCTCCCACGCGAACAGGAGGTCTTCGAGGATCGTGACGGGGGCGACGACCTTCCACAGGTCGATGCTGTGGCGCACGAGGCTCGGACCGTGACGAGGAGATCGCAGACCGCTCACATGGATCCCATCGCGTCGCGCGGCCCGGTCGAAAGGGCAACATCAGGACGGCGCGCCGATCGACGGGCCCATGGTGGGCCGGGCGCGCGCAGCTCACGGAGACCCGAAGGTCTGGGTCCACAAGAACGGGAACTGCGCCCCGGGAGCCTCGAAGGTCCCGACGCCGAGCTCGGTGAACGAGGGGTTCATGATGTTGCTGCAGTGGCCCGGGCTCTCCATCCAGCCGAGCATCACCTGCTCGGGCGAGGTCTGGCCGGCCGCGATGTTCTCGCCCGCCGTGGAGTAGCGGTAGCCCGCGCGCTCCATCCGCGTGAACGGGTCTTCACCATCGAGGTTGGTATGATCGAAGAAGCCCCGCTCCCCCATGTCCTTGGAGTGCACGCGGGCGGCACAGCGCAGGGATCCGCTCATCGACAGCGGTGCTGCGGACGAGAAGCTCTGAGCTCCGCACGAGGCACCAGCGGCCCGCGCCTCGTTGACGAGGATGAGCACCTCCTCCTCGAACTCGGTCATGCCATCAGGCCACGAGGCGACCGGATCGCAGTAGGCGTTGGCCGGCACCAGGCCGTCCCCGTCGCCTCCGTTGCCGTCGCTCCCGTCCGCGGCCGCCGACGTCTGGGACCCGTCGGTGTCGCCCCGCTCGTCGTCCACCGCGGGGTCACATCCCAGCAGCAGCGCACACACTCCAACCCCGATCATCGCCCGTGCGACCATTGCGGGGATTGTAGCAACCGTGGGTGGAGATCTCTTCGGAACGGACGACCGAAAAGAGCCGCGGGGTGGCTCGGCTCGACGTGCAACCCTTGAAAGCCGCGCACAGTCCCGGCAGGCTCCCCAATCGGCCATGCGCGTGCACCGGAGCAACCGCGTCGAGCGCCTCCTCGACGCCCTGACGGAGGTCGTACAGCAACCGCTGCCCGATCCGCTGCAGCCCGAGTGCATCGTGGTGAGCAGCCGCGGCATGAACACGTGGCTGTCCATGCGCCTCTCCGAGCGACTCGGGGTATGGGCAGGTGGACAGTTTCCGTTCCCCCGGCGGTTCATCGACGACATGTTCACGCTCGTCGCGCCTCGAGGGCCGGCGTGGCGCGATCCCCAGCAGCTGCTGTGGCCGCTGCTGGCCGAGCTCCCCGGACATCTCGAGACGCCGGCCTTCGCGGAGCTGCGGCGCTTCGTGGACCGCGACGACGGGGGCCGGAACCTCTTCCAGCTCGCCCACCGCATCGCGCAAGTCTTCGACCAGTACCCGGTGTTTCGGCCTCAGATGGTGCTCGGTTGGGACGCCGGCGCCGACGAACACTGGCAAGCGGTGCTCTGGCGGGCGGTCACCGAGCGCCTCGGTGGCCAGCACGTCGCAGCCTCGGCCCAGGACTTCGTCGACGCGCTCGAGGACACCCCCCCAGGAGGTCTCCCGGCCCGGGTCAGCGTATTCGGCGTCTCCACGCTCCCGCCGTTCTACGTCCACATCCTGCAGGCGCTCAGCGAGGTCATCCCCGTCCATCTCTTCATCGTCTCGCCGTCGCAGGAGTACTGGGCCGAGCTGCGCAAGCGCGACCTGGACCTGGTCGATGAAGACACCGTACCGCCGCTGCTGGTCTCGTTGGGCGCGGTAGGCCGGGAGTTCCAGGGCGTGCTCGAGGACGTGCAGTACCAAGAGGGCGCCCGCGATCTCTACGAAGACCCCGGGGACGCGACGCTGCTGACCGCCCTGCAGTCGCGGCTGCTCCACCTGCGCGGTGCGGACGCAACTCTTCATCGGCTGCACGCGGAGGACCGCGCCATCGCGCTGCACGCCTGCCACTCGCCGATGCGCGAGGTCGAGGTGCTGCACGACCAGCTGCTGTCCATGATGGCCGACGACCCAACGCTTCAGCCACGCGACATCGCGGTGCTGCTGACGGACGTCGAGACCTACGCACCCTTGGTCGAGGCGGTCTTCGAGCGCCCAGACAAGGACCCCGCCTTCATTCCGTTTTGCGTCGCCGACCGAGCCGTGCGCAGCGAGAACCCGCTGGTGGACGCGTTCATCCGCCTGGCGGAGATGGTCGGGGGCCGCGTCACCGCCTCCGAGGTGCTCGACCTGCTCGCGCTGCAGCCGGTGCAGGCCCGCTTCGGCATCAGCGCCGACGAACTCGACGAGATCGGAACCTGGGTCGACGAATCGGGGATCCGGTGGGGCATCGACGCGGCGCACCGCGCCACGCACGGCCAGCCCGCCCTCGCCGAGAACACGTGGCGTTTCGGGCTCGATCGGCTCTTCGTGGGCGTCGCGATGCCCGGCCGCGGCCTGGACACCTTCGCCGACGTGCTGCCCTACGACGAGATCGAAGGCGCGACCGCGGACCTCCTGGGCCGCTTCGGTCAGTTCTGCGAGACCCTCTTCGGTGCGATCACCGGCCTGCAAGCGGCGCGCAGCGTCCCCACGTGGCAGCGCGACCTCGAGGCGATGATGCGCTCGCTGCTGCTCCCCGAAGCCGACGACGGGACCTGGGACCCGCAGCCGCTTCGCTCCGCGCTCGACGCCATCGCCACCGACGCTGCGCAGGCGCACTTCGAGGATGATCTCTCCCTCGAGGCCATCGTCGAGCTCGTCGAGACCAGGCTCGAGTCCGACGCGCCTCCGCGAGGCTTCCTGGCCAAGGGCGTGACCTTCTGCGCGATGCTACCGATGCGCTCGGTCCCCTTTCGCGTCGTGTGCATGCTGGGTCTCTCCGACGGCGCGTTCCCCCGGGGGGGCCGCACGCTGGGGTTCGACCTCATCGCCGCCGATCCGAAGCCCGGCGATCGGTCGCGTCGCGCCGACGACCGCTACCTCTTCCTCGAAGCCCTGCTCGCGGCTCGGGAGCGCCTGCATCTGTCCTACGTCGGCCAGAGCATTCAGGACAACGCCGACCTTCCGCCTTCGGTCGTGGTCAGCGACCTGCTCGACCAGCTCGTCGCCACCGCCTCCGCGCCGGTCCCCGGTGCAGACGTGCGCGACGCGGTTCGGCTGCGCCACCCGATGCAGCCCTTCTCTCCCCGCTACTTCGGTGCCGACGACGATCCTCGGCTGTTCAGCTTCTCGGGTGACTTCTGCGAGGGCGCCAAGGCCCTGGTCGATCCCACGAAGCTTCGGGGCCGCCCCGCGCTGCTCACCGCGGCCCTGCCCGACCCCCGCACCCTCGACCCCGGCGCCTCGACGCTCTCGCTGGAGCGTATGATCACGTTCTTCAAGCTCCCCGTCGCCGACCTGGTCAAGCGCCGCCTGGGGGTTCGCTTGGAGTCCGACGTCCGCGACTACAGCGATCGGGAGCCGATGGAGCTTCGGGGCCTGGAGCACTGGAAGCTCGGCGACGCGATCTTGCGCCACGAGCAGTCCGGGATGGACCTGAGCACGTCGCTGGACCTGACGCGGGGCAGCGGGATGCTTCCGCTGGGCACCCCCGGCGCGTGCACGCACGAGGAGACCCACCGCGTCGTCGCGCCGCTGCTGTCGATGGCGAATCGACTCCGCGAGGGCGAGCCCCTCGAGCTGCTGACGATCGACCTCCCGCTGCCGGACGCGGGCACGCGACTGGTCGGCAGCCTCGACTCCCGATGGGAGACCGGGCGGGTCGAGCTGCAGTACGGAAAGCGCCGCACCAAGTCCCTGTTGGCCCTTTGGATCCGGCACCTCGCCCTGTGTGCGAGCGCCCCACGAGACCAGCGCCAGCGCTCGATGCTCGTCGCCCGCGGCGCGCCGGATGCCCCACCAGACGTCTGCACCTTCTACCCGGTCGACGATCCGCTGCCGCTGCTGCGCGATCTGTGCACCCTGTACTGGCTGGGTCAGCGTGAGCCACTGCTGCTCTTCCCCGACGCGTCGTGGGCATATGTGAAGGAGCTGCGCGGCAGCGGTGACCCCTACGTCGCCCGCATCCGAGCCTCTCAGAAGTGGCGGGGCAAGACCTTCGAGCAGCGCGACCCGCAGATCCAGCGGGTCTGCGGCGACGACGACGTCTTCGAGCCAGGATACTCCCCCTTGCCGGTCCCGCTGCAGGCCGGGGACGCGATGGCCGTGGCGGAGCGGGTGCTCGGGCCGCTGTTCGACGCGCTGGACGAAGGTGCGCCGTGGTGACCGACGACGTCCTCGACCCGCTGCGCATCCCGCTTCGAGGCCAACACCTCATCGAGGCCAGCGCCGGCACGGGCAAAACCTACACGATCGCCACGTTGTTCGTGCGGCTGATCGTCGAGCAGGGCATGCGCGCCGACGAGATCTTGGTCGTCACGTTCACCGAGGCCGCCGCCGCCGAGCTTCGCGATCGGATCCGCACCCGCCTGCACGACACGGCGGCCGTCCTGCGCGGATCGGCCACGCCCGATCCGGCCATGGCCCCGTGGTTCGAGCGACGCGCCAGCAGCCGCGACGAGGACCTGCTGCGGGTCCGGGGGGCCCTGCGATCCTTCGACGAGGCGGCGATCAGCACCATCCACGGGTTCTGCCACCGGGTCCTGCACGATGCGGCCTTCGAGACCGGCACCGCCTTCGACACCGAGCTCGTCGCCAACCAGCAGCCGCTGCTCGACGAGGCGGTCCGGGACTTCTGGGCCAAGAGCCTCTACGGCGCCGATTCGCGCTTCGTCACCCACGCGCTGCGCAACGGGCTCAAGCCGCCGGACCTCATCTCGTTGGCGTGGGTCGCCGCGGCCAACCCCGGCGTGCCGCTCATCCCCGAGCCACCCCCGCCCGCAGACCTCGACACCGGGGCGCTCGAGGACGCCTTCATCGCGGCGTTCGCCCAGGCCCGCGCGCTGTGGCAGGCGCACCGCAGTGAGGTGCGGACCCTCCTGCTGCACCCCAAGGTCAAGGTGCTCAACGGCAACAAGTACAAGCCCAGCTCCGTGGGCCGCTGGCTCGACAACGCCGACGCCTTCTTCCATCCCGAGCATCCCGGCGAGCACCTCACCTTCGAGCGCCTCGAGCGTCTCACCACCGAGGCGCTCGTCGAAGGCACCAACAAGAACAAGACGCCGCCCTCGCACCCGTTCTTCGACGCCTGCAGCGCGCTCCAAGCCGCTGGAGGACCCCTGTACGACGAGCTGCAGGCGCGAGCGCTCGCGTTCAAACACGGCCTGGCGCGCTACATCGACGAGGTGCTGCCGCGCCGCAAGCAGGCCAACGGCGTGCAGTCCTTCGACGACCTGCTGCACCGCCTCGCCGAGGCGGTCGGACATCCCCGGCGCGGCAAGGCGCTCACGCAGACGATCCGCGACACCTACAAGGCCGCGCTGATCGACGAGTTTCAGGATACCGACCCCATCCAGTTCCAGATCTTCCACGGCATCTTCGCCGGCGGTGACGGAAGCCATCCGCTGCTGCTCATCGGCGATCCCAAGCAGGCGATCTATGGCTTCCGCGGCGCCGACGTGTTCGCGTACCTGCACGCCGGCGCCGGCATCGAGCCGAGCCGGCGCCACACGATGACCACGAACTGGCGCTCCGATCCGGGGCTGCTGACCGCCATCGAGCACCTCTTCGCGGCACCGCAGCCGTTCCTGCTCGACGACATCGACTTCGTTCCGGTGGGGCCGCGGCCCGGTGCGCAGGACGGCCTGCGGGTCGGCGGCCAGCCCCTGCCCCCGTTCGAGATCAAGGTGCAGGCGCTGGAGGACGGCATGCCGACGGGCAAGCAAGCCGACACGATCGGTCGAGCCTTCGTGGAGCGCGAGCTGCCGCAGCGGGTCGCCGCCGACATCCGCAACCTGCTGGCCAGCGGGGCGGAGATCGAGGGCCGCCCCATCCGAGCGCGCGACATCGCGGTGCTCAGCCGGACCAACAAGCAGGCGCAGGACGTGCAAGCGGCCCTGCGCGACCTCGACATTCCCGGGGTCGTGTACGGCGATTCCTCGGTCTACGACACCACCGAGTGCAAGGAGCTTCAGCACGTGCTCGCCGCCGTCGCCGAGCCGGCGTCGACGCGACTGCTGCGCGCCGCCCTGACCACCGAGATGCTCGGCGTCAGCGGCGGCGAGCTCGAGGCCATGGCCGACGATGACGAGTCGTGGGACCGGTGGGCGCAGCGCTTCCGCCGCTGGAACGCCACGTGGCTGCAGCGAGGCTTCATCCACATGCTGCGGCAGCTGATCGCGCAGATGAGGCTGGGCGAGGTGCTGCTGCGTCTGGCCGACGGTGAGCGGCGCATGACCAACCTGCTGCACCTCACCGAGCTGATGCACGACGCGGCCAACCGGGAGCATCTGGGTCCCTCAGGGCTGCTGCACTGGCTGGCCGATCAGCAAAAGGGCGATCTCAAGCTCGCCGCAGAAGCGGTCAAGCTTCGCCTCGAGCGCGACGACGAGGCGGTTCAGCTGATCACGATTCACCGCAGCAAGGGCCTCGAATACCCGGTGGTGTACTGCCCCTACCTGTGGAGCCCGGCCGAACCCTTCGACAGCGAATACGCCAACCTCAAGTTCCACAACCCCGAGCACGACCATCGGCTCGAGGTCGATGTCGGGCCCAAGCCGGACCATCCCAAGGCCAAGCAAAAACACCCCTCGGTCCGCCAGGCACGCGTCGAAGCGTTCGCCGAAGGGCTGCGCCTGCTGTACGTGGCGCTGACCCGAGCCCGTCACCGCTGCGTCGTGGTGTGGGGTCGCTTCGAACGCTTCCACCACAGCCCGCTGGGCTACCTGTTGTTCGGACCGCTGTGCGGCGGTGACCCGTACACGGCGGTTCCACGGGCGATCAAGGAGTGGTCCGACGAGGAGCAGTGGGCCGCGCTCGGGGATCGCAAGCACCCGTCGTGGGCGATCACCAGACTCGACGCGACGGCCGTGCCGCTGCCGAGTCAGCCCGCGGCGGTCCCCACCGACCTGCACGCCCGCGCGCCTCGCTCCGCGATCGACCGCCTCTACCGCACCACCAGCTTCACGGGCATCACCGTCCGGCACGGCGCAGCCGATCTCAGCGCGGGTCGGGACGTCGATCATCTCGTCCCCGCTGCGCAGCCGCTGGCGACGCAGACCGCACCGAGCGAGCCGCGAGAACCCGTGCGCCTCGCGGCGTTTCCCCGGGGTGCGCACGTCGGAAACTTCTTCCACGAAGTCCTCGAACACGCGCCGTTCGCCAGCGACGACGAGACCCTGCGGCGCTACGTCGTCGCCGGCTTGCGCAAGCACGGCATCGAGGGCAGCGAGCACGCTCAGCTCGCGGTGGACGGGCTGCGCGACGTGCTCGACTGCCCTCTGGACGAAGGCGGCATCCGCCTGCGCGACCTGCCCGAGGCGCACACGCTCGCCGAGCTGGGCTTCGTACTCCCGGTCGCCTCCGCCCTCACCGATGGGGACTCGGCGTCCTCGGCGTTGGCCCCATCCTCGCTCCGTCGCGCGTTCGCAGCCGATCCGACCGGGCTTCCGCCGGGCTACCTCGACCGCCTCGGGCAGCTGTCCTTCCTGCCCGTGCGCGGGTTCCTGCGCGGGTTCATCGACCTGATCTATCGAGACGGCGACCGATGGTTCGTCGTCGACTACAAGACCAACTTCCTCGGACCATCCCCGGACGACTACGCCCCCGAGCGGTTGTCGGACGCGATGAGCCACGATCACTACGTGCTGCAGTACCACCTGTACACCGCCGCGCTGTGCCGATACCTGCGTCTTCGCCAGCCCGGCTTCGACTACGACGCGCACTTCGGAGGTGCTCGCTACCTGTTCCTTCGGGGCATGGACCCGCAGCGAGGCCCCGCTCGGGGGATCTACGCCGATCGCCCGCCGCGGGCGCGCATCGAAGCACTCGACGCGCTCCTCGATCCTGGAGGTGCGCAGTGACCTCCCTGCTCCGCCGCCTCGAGAGCGCTGGCGTGCTCTCGGCGCTCGACGTGCAGCTCGCCCGCACGCTGGGCCGTCTTCAGCCCGGAGCGTCCGAGCAGGTCTTGCTCGGGGCCGCCTTTGCCAGCCGGGCGATCGCCCACGGCCACATCTGCGCCGACCTCCGGCAGCTCGACGCGCGGCCGCTGGTGGACGAGGCGGGCGAGGTGCTCGAGGACGTTCGGCTGCCGACGCTGTTCGAGTGGGTGATGGAGCTGGGACAGAGTTCGCTGTGCTCCGATGGCAGTCGGCCCACGCCCATGGTCTTCGACGGCGAAGCCCGGCTCTATCTCACCCGCTACTGGCAGTACCAAGACGCCCTCGCCCGCGCCCTCCGCTCCAGAGCGACCGCGCAGCTCCCCCTGGACGCAGCGCAGCTGGGTGCGGACGTGCGTCGCCTGTTCGGCAGCGACGCTGGGCAGGTCCCCGACGCGCGGCAGATGCTCGCCGCCGTGGTCGCGGCGGCCCGACGTTTCACCGTGATCTCAGGCGGACCGGGGACCGGCAAGACGACCACCGTGGTCCGCGTGCTCGCCCTGCTGGCCGAACAAGCCCTCCGGCGGGGCGAGGCACCACCGCGCTTCATGTTGCTCGCGCCCACGGGCAAGGCCGCCGCCCGGCTGTCGGAGTCGGTGGCGAACAACGTCGCAGGGCTCCCGTGCAGCGACGAGGTCAAGGCCGCGCTGCCCCGGGAAGCCCGAACGCTGCACCGAGCCCTGGGCTACCAACCCTTCGCGCCCACCCGGTTTCGCCATGGGCCCAGCGATCCGCTGCCCGCCGACGTGGTGCTGGTCGACGAGGCGTCGATGGTCGATCTCGCGCTGATGGCCAAGCTCGTCGCCGCCGTCCCCGAGGACGCGCGCTTGATCCTGCTCGGAGACGAAGACCAGCTGGCCTCCGTCGAGGCGGGGGCCATTCTCGGCGACATCTGCAACACCCACGGCACCCGGGCCTATTCGGAGCCCTTCGGCGCGCTGCTGCTGCAGGTCCTCGGCGACGACGCTCGCTCGCTGCCTCTGGGAGGACCCGCCCGCACGGGCCCCTGGGACTGCATCGTCGAGCTCACACACAGCTTTCGGTTCGCCGGGGACGAGGGCATCGGGCGCTTCGCCAAGGCCCTTCGCAGCGGTGACGCCGCGGCCGCGCTCGCGCAACTCGAGACCGACGACCCGGCCGTGTCGATGCGCCCGCTGTCCAGCGAGGTGGCCTTGGAGTCGACGCTTCGACCCGTCGTCCTCGGCGCGTTCACCGAGTACCTGGAGGCGACCGGACCCCAGGCTCGTCTGGACGCCCTGGGCGGCTATCGGCTGCTGTCTGCGCACCGCCACGGTGCGTTTGGTGTCGAGCGACTCAACGAGCTCATCGAGGACATTCTGACGCGAGCGGGCCGAATCGAGCGCGACGTCGGCCCGCACTACGACGGCCGCCCGATCCTCGTCACCGCCAACGACTACCAGCTCAACCTCTTCAACGGCGACATCGGGGTCATCGCCCGCAACGACGAGGGAGCGCTGCGCGCCTTCTTTCACGGGCCCGGCGGTGTGCTGCGAGAGCTGCTTCCCTCGCGCCTCCCCCCGCACGAGAGCGTGTTCGCGATGACGGTCCACAAGTCCCAGGGCTCGGAGTTCGACCGCGTTGGCCTTCTGCTGCCGCCGGCCCTCTCCCCCGTCCTGACCCGCGAGCTGATCTATACCGGCGTCACGCGGGCCAAGCGCGAGGTCACCCTCTACGGAACCGCGGACGTCCTGCGAGAGTCGGTGCAGCGCCGGGTCGAGCGCGCGTCGGGGCTCCGAGACGCGCTGTGGTCGCCGTCGTAGACCCCGGCCGAGACCTGCGCAGGTTCGCGGCTCGGGCGTCGCGGGAACCTTCCGCGACACGGACGCACATCCCCCGCGGAAGCACCCATGACCTTCGCTCGCTGCGCCCCGCACCCCGCCTGGTTTCCCGTCGTCGCTGCCGCGCTCACCCTGGGCTGCACGGAGGCGGACCGCGGCAGCGGTGCCTTCGACACCGACATCGCGCAGACCGCAGACGGAAGCTCGACCGCGCCCGGGTCCACCGGCGACGAGCCCGAAAGCTCCAGCTCGACCGATCCCACCGGCGCACCGGGGCCAGGTGTCGATCCCGACGCCGACGTCGGGTGCGACGCGGTCGACTTCCTGTTCGTCATCGACAACAGCGGCTCGATGGCAGACGAACAGCAGCAGCTGGTCGACTCGGTCCCCGGGTTCGTGGATGCGATCGAAGCCCGCCTGCCTCCGGGGACCGGCAGCTACCACGTCATGGTCTCCGACGTGGACCCGTGGGTCTACGGCGGCTGCGAGGACGCATGCACCGACGCGGCCACCTGCGAGGCCCGCAGCGACGACGGCAGCTGCGACTGCGGCTATCCCTGCGCGCTGCGGTCCCTGTGCACGGAGATCGGGGACTATGCCTGCGGCCAGACCGAGCCGATGGCGTGTGAGGACGTGATGGGTGCCGGCGTCACGCACCCCCGCGGTCGCGACGCCTCCAACGTCGATTGCAACTTCGCTTCGGGCCGGCGATTCATCGCCTCGGGCGAGCCCGACCTCTTCGGTGCCTTCGAGTGTGCCGCCCGCGTGGGCACCAACTCCTCGTTGGGAGAGAAGCCGATGGAGGCCATGATCCAAGCGCTCACCGGCTCCGGGGACGTCGCCGCCTGCAACGAAGGATTCCTTCGAGACGACGCGGTCCTGGTCGTGGTGGTCATCACCGATGAAGACGACAACGGCCCTCATGCGGACGACCTCGAGGGCGACTCGACCGGATCCCCGGCGGCGTGGCGAGAGGCCCTCATCGAGGCGAAGAACGGCAACGAGAACGCCATCATCTCGATGGCCCTCATCGGGGACGGAGACTCTCCGACGGGAATCTGCGCACCGCTGGACCCGATGACCTTCGACGGTGCCGAACCGGCGCCGAGGATTCGGGAGTTCATCGAGCTTTGGGGCGACCACGGCATCGTGGGCTCGGTGTGCTCCGACAGCTACGTGGAGTTCTTCGAGTCCGCCGTCGACACGATCGGCTCGGCCTGCGACGAGTTCGTCCCGGTTGGTTGAAGCCGCTGTAAGGACGGCGTCCCGGCCGCGTTGAGAGCCCGTGAGATGGCTCGCATTCACGTTGTGGGCGGGTCTGCTGGTCGCGTGCGCGCAACGGCCCGGCCTGATGGCCATCGAGCCGAGCGAGGAGCGGCCCATGGGTCCCTCGAGATCCAGCGCGGCGCGAATGTATCAGACCGCCGAGGCGCTGGTCGAGGTCGGCGCCCACGCCGATGCCGTACGGCTGATGCGCCACGCGATCCTCTCCCTTCCCCGAACCGCGGAGAACGACGCGCTTCGGCACGCCCTGGTGCTGCGCATGGCCCACGTTCAGCTGCTCGCGGCGCACGAGGAGGAGGACGGCGCCCACGCCCGGAACGCGGCGACGATGCTGACCGCGTACGGGCAGCGGCACTACGACCTCTTCGGCGAGGCCCGAAACACCGAGCGCAACGAAATCTACGAGCTCTTGCACGAGGCCGAGTCACTCTCGGAGCGGATCGATGCGCCGCAGGCCGTCGAGGTCGCCCCAGGGGCCGACGGCACGGTCGGGGTCGAGCCCGGCCCCGCTGTGGATCTCCACGCCGGGGAGGACCTCGAGGCCGAGATCACGCGCGAGGTTCGTGTCCAGCGCGAGTGGTTCTACGACCCTGATGACCCGCGCGTACGCGAACAGCTCGAGTCGTGGTTCTCCGACTCTGGCGGATACACGTACATGACGAGCCCCGGGGTCGCCGTGCTCTCAGGGCCCCGACCGATGGTGCGCAAGACGGGGGTCGTCTCCTTCGTCGCGCTGCAGGGCGTCGCAAAGCCCGAGCGCCGAACACTTCGCGTGCTCTCGCGCCGGCTGCTGCAGCGCTCGCGCGTCGAGCTGCGCGACTGCTACCAGGCCGCGGCCGCGCGCGGCGGAGAGCTCCAGACCGACGCGACCATCGAGCTGACGATCACCGCCACCGGTGAGGTGGAAGACGTCATGGTCGTCGGTGGGGACGTGGTCGACGGCCTCGGCGACGCGTGCGTCATCGAGCATCTCGACGCCGCGACGCTGACCGACGACGCGCCGGGGGTCCCGGTCCGCTTGCGGGTTTCGCTCCTGTTCTTCTACGACGGCCCCGACACGATGCTCGAACACAACCCGCCCCCGGGCTGATCGATCCGTGGGGGCCCCGAGGCGTGACCAACCCCGATATCGGAGACTTCGCCGAACCCACCAGCTGACTCACGTCGCCCGCGCGACGGTCGACGCGATCGCATCGCACAGCTGCGGCCACATGGCCCAGGGCAGATCGTGCCCCATGCCCTCGATGGACAGCAGCTCGCCGCGGCGAAGGGACGCCGCGGTCTGCACACCTCCCCGCGGACGCACCAGGGGATCGCGGGTCCCGTGGACCACGAGCGCGGGGAGATCGAGTGCGCGCAGCGCTGGGCGCCGGTCTTCGCTGGCCAGGATCGCCAGGCTCTGGCGCAAGAAGCCGCCCGGCGAAGGACCGCGCTCGAAGTGCAGCCGGCCCATGTCGAACATCGCCTCGCGATCGAAGCGGAAGTGCGGCGGTCCACTGCCGATCTCGGAGAACAGCCGCACCCAGGCCTCCCCCGCCTGCTCCGCCGTCCGGGGCCGCGGGGCGAACATGGCCTGCATCGCTCGAAGCTGCGGGACCTTCGAGAGCCGATCGCCGGGGTGCGACATGATCGACGTCAGCGACCCGACCCGCTGCGGCCAGTCGATGGCCATCCGCTGCGCGATCATCCCGCCCATCGAAGCGCCGACGACGTGGGCTCGCGGCCACTGAAGCGCATCGAGCACGCCGATGGCATCCGCGGCGAGCTCGCGCATGCCGTACGGCGCCCCCACCTCGCGCCCGAGCAGCCAGCGGACGATCGCGGTGCGCAACGAGGGCACCCGCAGATGGTCGAGCCGGCTGGAGGCTCCGACGTCTCGATTGTCGAAACGCGCCACCGCAAAGCCCCGCGCCGCGAGCATGTCGCACAGCCCCTCGGGCCACAGGACCTTCTGCGCGCCCAGCCCCATGATCAGCAGCAGCGGCTCTCCTCGCCCTCGCAGATCGTAGTCCAGGCGCAGTGCACCGACGGTTGCGTGGGGCATCGAGCGCAGTTGTAGCAAGGCGAGGCTGGGCCCACTACCCTGCGGCGGTGCAGCTCCCCCCGCTGGTCGCCTCCGACGCCGATGCCTCAACGCTCGCCCGCGCCGTCCTCGAGCAGGCCGCCGCTCCGCTGGACGAGGTCGCGTCCTTCCTGGGTGCGCCTGCCGTCGAGCTCGAGGCCAGCGCGGTCTCGGCCCGTGTCGCCGTGCTCGCCGCCAACGAGGGCCGCTGTTTCGTGCACCACGAACACCGCCTCTCCCCCCTGCTTCCCGACGCGGCGCGACCCGAGCTCGAGGTCGGGCTCGGGGAGGGCGAGTTCATCCCCGAAGACTGGATCGACGGGGTCCTCCACGTGCCGAAGTACTTCTCGGCGTTTCTCGAGGCTCCGCTTCCAGTGTTCAACCCCAGCCATCGAGCCAAGTGGCGGCCCCACGAGCTGCTGCACAAGCTCTCGGGGTTCGCCTGGCGCCCCGACATCACCCGCTTCGAGGCGTACCTGACCGCGCGGCTCAGCGAGCTGCTGCCCGTGGTGCACTGGTACGGCTTCGACGAGATCGGCCGCTACGCGTGCGAAGAGCACCGAGGGGTGCGCCCCGATCGCACGCACTGCATCGCCTGCGAGCGGGGTCTCGTACCCCACTGGCAGGCGGGTGCGGGCCTCCCCGAGGCCGAACGCGCGGCGGCGCATGCACTCGAACACCTGCAGACCGAGCTGGGTGCTTGTGCCCGCGAGCTCGAGCACGGTCGCGCCGTGGTGACCCCGCGTCCGGGGCTCGATGCCAGCAGCGACGCGGTCGGGTACCTGCGCGCCCACTGGAACCGCATCACCGCCTGGAGCTTCGGCGCGTGGGTCGAGCGCTTCGGCGGCGGCCACCTGCAGACGTGCGCGGAGCATCTGGAGCACGTACGGGACCTCGCCGCGGCGCTCCTGCAGCGGCCCGCCGCGTTGGCGCCTGCCGACGAGCGTCGTCAGGCTCGTGACAGGCTCGCGGCCGCCGACCTGGCCTACAGGGTGCTGCTCCACGTGGAGGCGCTCGACACCGACGCGGCCGAGGACGCCCTGCTTCCGTGGGTCGACGCGCTGGCGGCCGGGGAGGACCTCGATGGGGCGGTGTCCGAGCTCGCGCGCCGGCTGCGGGCGATCGACCCCGCGGCCGCGGAGCGGACCTTGGCCACCGGGTGGTCGTGGTCCTCGAGCACCCCCGGCGCCCAGCGGTCGCTCGCCGCCGGTCTGCGCGGTGCCCTGCCGCGGTCGCTCGCCGACGTCGACGAGGCCGACCTGGTCGCCAGCACCGCCCGCTTCGCCGAGGCGGATCACCTCCCCCGTCCAACCCCGCTGGCGAGCCGCTTCGCCGCCCACGCCGCCCACAAGGCGTCCCCGTGGGCCGACTTGGCCCGGCTCGAAGCCTGGCTTCGCGACGAACCTGCGCAGGACCTCGAAGCGGAGCGCTTCGCCGCGCTGCCAGAGGACACCACCGAGGCAGGAAGGGTTCGGCTCAACGAGACAGCCCGCCGAGGCACCTTTGCCCGGACCGTGCTCGATGCCCTGCTCAGCGATGAACCCAGCGAGCCGGGGCTCGAGGCCGATGCTGCGCTCATCGCGATCCGCTGGGCCGGCGAGCCCCGGGTGCTCGAGGAGACGCCCGAGGTCCGCGCGGCCCTCGAAGCGGCGGAGAACGGCGTGCTGGAGCCCGGAGACGCCACCGACGCCCTGCTCGAACGCGGCTTCATCCTCTGGTTTCCACCCGCGCGCTGAACGGTCTCGGCGCGCCAGTGCCCGTGCCCGGACGCTAGCGACGGACGAAGCGAACGATCGGCCCGGCGAAGGGCAGGACCGACGCGAGCGCGAGCACCCCCGCGCTGATCCCCAAGAAGCGGATCAGTAGCATCCCGTGCGGCATCACGCCCGCGGGCAGCAGAGGATGCATGAGCGCAGTGCTGACCACCGGCGGCGCCACGAAGGCACCCGCGCACAGCATCGGCACGGCGGCGGCTGCCGCGAGCAGACCCCACGTCCGGCCTCGGGCGATGCCCATCGCCATCGAGAACAGCAGCGCTGCACCGCCGACGAGCAGCACCCGCGTTGTGAGCTCCGCAAGCGGCGCGAAGCCGTACATCAACGCCCCGGGAAGCGCGGCACCAGCCAGCACGAGCGACCATCGGTGGCGACGCTCCAGGCCGGCGGGCGCGAAGGCGAGCAACACCACCGCGAGCCCGTGTCCGCCGATGACACCGATGATCAGGGGATGCCCGCCGAGCCCGACGAACGTCGACTGCACCCACGCGAGCAGGCCCCAGGTGACCATCCCCAGGGCCAGGTTTCGCGCCCAGGCCTCCCCACGCCACAGCCCGACCCCTGCGACCGAGTACAGCGCGCTGGCCGCCACCCACGCGGCCAGCCAATCACACCCCACCCCGGCGGTCCCGTACGCGTTCATCGCCGCGACGCAGGAGAGCGTGAAGACGACGAGCGAGGCCGCACGCAAGAGAACGGGAGGGGCACAGGGCGCTTCGGTCGCGGGCATCGGGACCTGTGCAACGCACCGGGGGTCGATTCGGATTCACGAAATCGGCGGCCGCCGGCGACCGGACGGCTCAGCAGTCGACGTTGCCGCTGCCGTGCACGGCGATCGTGCAGGTCGCCCCACCGTGGACCGTGACGTCGCCGCTGCCTCGAATCGTCCCGGTCGCGGTGTCCGATGCGGTGAGCGTGACGTCGCCGCTGCCACGGACCGTGACGGTGGCTGTACCCGCCTCGAGGCTGCGCGCACGGACGTCGCCCGACCCCGAGACCGACACGTCGATCGTCTCGGCCTGGCCATCGACCTCGACGTCGCCACTGCCGCTGATCGACACCGAGAACGCCTTGGCATCCACCGACGAGATCCGCGCGTCGCCTGCCCCCGACACGGCGATCGCCTCGAGCTCCGGAACGGTGACGCGCACCAGCATGCGCCCGACGTTGACGTGCACGCCGCGCTCGAGACGTACGTGGAGGGTGTCCCCGATGACGGTCGTCTCGACGTCGTCGATGACCGTGCCCGCGGCCTCGACCTCCACCGATCTGGCCTCCCCCACCTTGGCCTCGATGTCCACCGACCCCTCGATGGCGATGGCCTTGAACGCGTCGACGTCGCGACTGTGGGTCTGGCTCGACCGATCGTCGACGTCCCCGAAGTTGAGCACGCCGGTACACGCCGGGAGCGCGAGGGCGAAGAGGGCGAACGTTGCGGTGCGCATGGTCGGGATTGGACACCGCCGGGGACCGGCGTGCTTCGACCCGATGCGTGCGACGAGTCACGGCGGGAGTGGAGCGCTGCGCTGCGCCTGCAGCAAGATTCCTTCAGGGTTCGCTGACGTCGCCGCGCACCTGGGCCTGCAGCGATCCGACCCAGCCCTCGAAGTTGCCCAACGTCGAGCGCGCGAGCTCGGGCGAGCTCGCCACCTGCTCGACGAGCGTCGCGAGCTGGGCCTTCGCTCGACGAAGCCGACTGCGCACCGTCCCGTGGGGGATGTCGAGGACCTCGGCAATTTCGAGGCTGCGCATCTCCTCCCAGTAGTAGAGTTCCAGGAGGATTTGGTGCTCGAACGAAAGCCGGCGCAAAGCTCGCAGCAGCAGCTGCTGCTCCTCGTGGCCCACGGCGAGCTGGGACGGCGAGGCATCGAGTGCCGCCACCCGGGCCGAGTGATACTCGTCCTCCCGTCGGCCTCGCCTGGCGCGCTCGATGTGCTTGAGCAGCTGCATTCGCGCCGCACCGAACAGGTACGCCCGAAACGAGCTGGCGACGCGATCGCGCCCGCGAACGCACCCCAAGAAGGTCTCTTGAATGAGGTCGTCGATGTCCCCGTCCCAGACCTTGTTGCTGAAGAACCGGTGCACCGACTCGAAGTGCCGAGAAAAGAGCGCCTCTCCAGCCTGCGTGTCCCCATCCCGCCACAGCTCGAGCAGGCTCTGGTCGCTCTGTCGGGCTGACATTCAAATCGATGATAGCTGGCCATGTCGATCCCGTCACCACAGGCCGCCGATCCCTTGGACCTCGCGCGGCGCAAGGCCTCCATCGGACGCCGACTGTTTGGATCGCCTGCGCCGGCGACCATGCAGGTCGGTCGCTACGCGGTCCTTCGCCGGATTGGGGCCGGAGGGATGGCGACGGTCTACGTCGCATACGACGAGTCGCTCGACCGGCGCGTGGCGCTGAAGGTCCTCAAAGGCGAACGCAGCCCGGCGGGGGATCGACAGCTGGCCGCCGAGGGGCGAACGATGGCTCGCCTCTCCCACCCGAACGTCGCGGCGATCTACGAGTTCGCCGAAGCGGTCGTCCCAGAGCTCGGTGAGACGCCGCTGCGGTTCATCGCGATCGAGTTCGTCGACGGTGAGAACCTGCGGCGCTGGAACGAAGGCCCCCGCTCGCTGCGCGAAAAGGTGGACGTGCTCACCGCAGCCGGTCGCGGTCTCGCGGCGGCGCATGTCCACGGAATCGTTCACCGCGACTTCAAGCCCGAGAACGTCATGATCAGCGCGTCGGGCGACGTCAAGGTCGTCGACTTCGGCGTCGCAGGGTGGACCGAATCGATTCAAACCCCGCGCGAGGACGCAGCGGAGGAACTCGAGTCGGGCGAGCAGCCGCGCACGCGCAGCGGCATCCCCGGAACCCCGGCCTACATGGCGCCCGAACAGCGGGCGGGCGTCCGTGCCGACGCAGCGTCGGATCAGTTCTCGTTCTGTCTGACGGCCCTGGAGATCCTCGGCGGTCGACACCCCCTCCAAGGGGCGAGCCTCGAGACGCTGCGCGAAGCGATGGAGCGCCCGATCCCCGTCGCCGACGGCGTTCCGCGGCGCCTCGCCAAGGTCCTCCAGCGCGGGCTCGCCATGAACCCCGCCGAGCGCTTCCCGGACATGCAAGCGCTGCTGCGCGCATGGACCCACGACGCGCGGGGCCCTCGGATGTGGGCGGGGGCGAGCGTCGCACTCGTGGCGGGGGTTGGAGGCATCGCCTACGGCGCGGCGGCCTCGGCTCGGCCCGAGCCCTGCAGCGACAGCGCCGATCGGGTCGGCACGCTGTGGAGTGACGCGCACAAGCGGGCGCTGGCCGCAGGCTTCAGCGACGTTGCCCTCCCCCACGCCGACCGAGCGTGGCGACACATCGAGCGCGAGCTCGACGCGTGGGCGCGCGACTGGACGGAGGTTCGCGACGGCGCCTGTGCTGCGACGCGCATGCACGGCACGCAGTCCGAGGACCTGCTCGATCGTAGAATGGCGTGCCTTCAGCGAGGCTGGGTCAGCTTCGAGGCACTGCTGGGAACCCTCGCCGCACCCGATGCCGACGTGGTCGCGCGGGGCCCGACGGCGGCCGAGCACCTCTTTCCTCTCTCGACGTGCTCCGACCCGGCCGCGTTGGCGAGCCAGTCACCGCTTCCGACCGATCCCCATGACCTCCGGGAACTGACCCGTGTGGAGGCTCGAACGGCGCGCCTGAGAACCGAGCTTCGGATTCGCTCCACGCAGGACATGCGCACAAACGCGATGGTGCTCGTCGAGCGCGCCGAGGCCACGGGCAACCCCGCGGCAGCGGCGCGAGCCCGACTCGCCGCTGCGCTCGTCGACGACGCGCTCGGCAACGAGTCCGGGAGCCTGCTGCACCTCGAGCGCGCCCTCGCCGAAGCCGAAGCGTCGGGGGATCCGACCACCTTCGCCGAGATCGGCATCCTGCTGGGCGACCTGCGGTCCCGCGCGAGCGACCACCACGACCAAGCCTTCTTCGCCCTCGCGCTCGCGCAGGGCGCGGTTCGGCGCGCGCACGATCCGGTCGACCTGCGGGCGGACTTGGAGACCACCCGCGGACTCTTGTTGCACAGGGTCGGACGCGACGCCGAGGCCGCCCTTGCCTTCGACCGAGCGCTGCAGTGGCTCGCGCGGGAGCCCGACACTCACGACGAAGCGCGGGCGCGCGCCACCACGGCAAAGGCCCTCGCCACCGCGGGCGCAGGAGAGACGGAGCGTGCCGTCGCCGACATCGAGCGCCATCGCGCGGTCCTCGAGCGCGAGCACGGCCGCGAGCACCCGCTGGTCTGCCACACGCTGGGCTACCTCGCCATCGTTCATCTTCGCGGGGGCCGCTGGGAGCGCGCCGCGAGCGAGCTCGAGCAGTCGATCGCGTGCCTGGAGTCGACCGTGGGCCCCCAGCACATCACGCTCGACGCACCGCTGTCGAACCTTGCCCGGGCACTCATGAGCCTCGGACGCCTGAGCGACGCCGAGCGCGTCGCTCAGCGCCACCTGGCGCTCCTGCAGACCCATCGCGGCCCCGAGGCAGCCGGAACCGCCTTCACCCACGCAACGCTCGCGCGCATCCACCAGAGCCGCGGAGAACTCGGTCTCGCCCGAGAGGCATTCGACCGCGCCATCGCCGTGGTCGAAGCCAGCGCGGCCGGGTCGCCGCTCGATCTCGCCGACCACCTGCTGGCCAGGGCCGACCTCTCGCTTCGTCGAGGGGACATCGAGGCGGCACGAGCTGACGCACGGCGCATCGTCGACCTGCTGCCGCAGATGGGCGCAAACGGGCCGAGACCCGCCGCGTCCGCCCACCTCATGCTGGGCAAGATCGCCCGCGACGCGGACGACCTCGCGTCCGCCCAGGTGCACTTCGAAGCCGCGCTCGCGAGCTTCGAGGCCTTCCACGAGGGCGCACCCAACCTCGACGTGATCATCGCGCTCGACTACATCGCCGGCTTGCATCGGATCCGCGGCGACCACGAGGCGGCGCGCGCAGCCGCCGAGCGAGCGTGGGCGGTCCTCGAGGCCATCGACGGCACCACCGTCCCGGTCCTCGAGGCAAACCTCGCCTTCGACCTCGCCGGCGACCTGTGGCGCCTTCCGAATCAGCGCGCGCGCGCTGATGCACTGGCGGCCAAGGCCGAGACGCTCTACGCCGAGCTCGACGACCCCCTCGCCGAAGCCGTCCGCGCGTGGCGTCGCGCGCATCGGCTCCGGCCTGGGACCCAGACCGGCCCGCGCGGGGGCTGAGGCGGTCCTACTCGATGCCGATACCTTCGTAGGGCCTTCCCGCCACCACGCGCAGGTCGTCGACCGGCGCGGGCAGCATCGTCCACGCGGCGGGGCTCTGCGAGGGAGCCTGGCCGGTGTTGCCCAGGATGCAGCGATACAGCTGACCGTCGTGCATGACCAGGTCTCCCTCCACGTACGCGCGCGGCGGGCTGCCCGGCGCGCGGGTCGAGGCCTCCGTCCAGACCTCGAGGTCCACCACTTCGGCGTCTTGCGGATACCCGCTCTGGACGAACACGATCGGAGCGAGGGCGGCGTTCACGTTGTCCTGCTGCGCCGGGTCGCGTCCTCCCTCGAGCAGCGGCAGCGTCCCCTCCCACGTGTTGCCCTGAGATCCGGCCGCCCGCCCGTGCTCAAGCCTCCCGAAGCCCGAGCAGCGCGCGAGCCTCCTGCGGGGAGGCGACGTCTCGCCCGGCGCGCCGGGCACAGTCGACGATCGCCTCGACCAGTGGCCCGTTGCCCGTCGTGCGCTCGCCGTCGGGCAGATAGAACGTGTCCTCCACCCCCGTGCGAAGCGCACCCCCGAGCTCGGCGGCCCGTTGGTGCAGCGCCCAAATGTCGGCGCGGCCGATCGCGGTGACCTCCCACGTGCTGCCGGGCTCGATGTAGCGCAGCAGCAGCGGCAGCAGGTCGGGGTCGGCCGGCATGCCGGAGGCGACCCCCATGACGAAGTTGTAGTGGGGGCGCTGCGCCATGCCGTTGTCGACGAACAGCCCCACCGAACGCACGATGCCGGTGTCGAAACACTCGAACTCCGGCTTCGCGTCGATCGCCTTCATCGCGTCGAGCATCTGCTGGACCTTGGAGACCGGATTGTCGAAGACCATCGGCGGCCAGGCCCACGATCCATCGCGGCGGGTCTTGAGATAGTTGAGCGTACCCGCGTTGCAGGCGGCGATCTCCGGGACGACCGCGGCCATCGCGGCCAGCGGCGCGGAGACGTCAGGTCCGATGACGCCGGTGCTCATGTTGATGACGACCCCCGGGCAGGCCTCGCGGATGGCGTCGGTGATCGCTGCGCACACCTGCGGCTCCCACGTTGGCAGGTGCCCCATGCCGTCCTCTTGTCGGCGGTAGTGCACGTGCATGACCGAGGCCCCCGCGTCGAACGCGTCCTTGGCGGCGGTGGCCATCTGCGCCGCGCTGACGGGCACGGGATGCTGCGTGGGATTGGTCAGGACGCCGGTCAAGGCGCAGGTCACGACGGCTTTGTCACTCATGCTTGGCTCTCCTGGGGGTCGCTCGACTCGATCTGCATCAGCAGCTGGTTGCCGGTCACCTGATCTGCGGCGCGGACGGTCACCTCCCGCACGACACCGGCGGTGCCCGCTTCGATGCGATGCTCCATCTTCATCGCCTCGACGGTCACCAGCAGCTGTCCGTGCTCGACCGTCGCGCCGTCCTCGACATGCACCGCCAACACGGTGCCCGACAGCGGGGAGCGCACCGAGCCGGCGTGGCGGCCCCCGGCCTGGGGCGCTTCGTCGCGCAGGTCCGGCTCCTCGAACGCGTGAACGTGTCCATCCAGGCTCACCCAGGTCGTCGCGTCGTGGCTGGCGTACGCGGCCGATCGCTGCACGCCCTCGTGCACGAAGCGAAGCCAGGGATCGCACTGAGCGGTCACTTGGATCGAGACCGTCTCCTCCCCGACCGTGACCTCCGCCGCGTCGGCGTGCTCGAACCTCACCAGCGCCTCGCGGTCCTCCTCGCCCAACCGCAGGGTCATCGGGGACGCCAACGCGCCGCTGCTGCGCCAGCCAGCCCCCTGGGCCCTCGCTCCTGCGCGCGCGCGCACCAACGCCGCCAGCGCCCACGCCAGCGCCGGCACTTGGGGTCGCTGGGGCGTCCGTGCGTCGAGGGTGTCCGTCTTGATCGTGCCGGCCACCATCAGCGGGTCCTCGAGCAGCTCGCCGAGGTAGGCGAGGTTGGTTCTCGGACCGAAGAAGACGGTCTGCCGGAGGGCTCGGGCCAGCTTGCGCAGGGCCTCGTCCCGATCACGGCCGTGCGCGATCAGCTTGGCGAGCATCGGATCGTAGAACGCCGACACCTCCCCGCCGCTGCGGATGCCCGCGTCCGTGCGCACGCCCGGCGGAGGGTCGAAGCGCACGATGGGTCCGGTCTGGGGCAAGAACCCGGCGTAGGGGTCCTCCGCGTACAGCCGCACCTCGATCGCGTGCCCGTCCATCCGCAGCTGCGACTGCGACATCGGCAGCGTCTTGCCGGCCGCCACGTCGAGCTGCCAGGCGACCAGGTCGTGCCCGGTGACGCACTCGGTCACGGGGTGCTCGACCTGCAGCCGCGTGTTCATCTCCAGGAAGTAGAACGCGCCGTCGTCATCGAGCAGGAACTCCACCGTGCCCGCCCCGACGTAGCCGATCGCGCGCGCAGCCTTCACCGCGGCGTCGCCCATCTTCGCCCTCAGCGCTGCATCGACCGCGGGCGAGGGCGCCTCCTCGACGACCTTCTGGTGGCGACGCTGGGCCGAGCACTCGCGCTCGCCCAGGTGCACCACGTTGCCGTGCATGTCGGCGAAGATCTGCACCTCGACGTGTCGGGCCCCGGTGACGAGCCGCTCGAGGAAGACCCTCGGGTTGCCGAACGCCGAGGCCGCCTCGGACCGCGCGGATGCGATCGCCTCGGCGAGCTGCCCGGGCTCGGTCACCTTGCGCATGCCTCGGCCGCCACCGCCGGCGGTCGCCTTGACCAGCAGCGGCATGCCCAGCGCCTCGGCCTCGGTCATCAACGTCTCGATCGATGCGTCCTCGCCCAAGAAGCTCGGCGCGGTCGGAACGCCCGCCTCGATCATGCGACGCTTGGCCTCCACCTTGTCGCCCATCAGCCTGATCGCCTCGGGCGGCGGACCGACGAACACCAGCCCAGCATCCGCACACGCCTGCGCAAAGACAGCGTTCTCGCTGAGGAAGCCGTATCCAGGATGGATGGCGTCGGCCCCGGCCTTCGCGGCGGCCTCGAGGATGGCTTGGGCGCACAGATAGCTCTGGCCGACCGGCGCTGGCCCGATGCGTACCGCCAGGTCGGCCATCGCCACGTGCGGCGCGTCGGCGTCCGCATCCGAGTAGACGGCCACGGTGCGGTACCCCAGCGCGTGCGCGCACCGGAGCACGCGCACAGCGATCTCGCCCCGGTTGGCCACGAGCACGGTCGACAATCCGCTCATGCTTCCCCTCCGGCGGGCCAGCTCGGCATCCGCTTCTGCATGAACGCCATCATGCCCTCCACGCCCTCAGGGCTCCGCGCCGCGTCTGCGAACTGCGCGGCGGCCCGGTCGAGCAGCGTTTCGTGCTCCACCACCCCGACGTCGTTCATCAGCGCCTTGGTGGTCGCGACGGCCCCCGGCGCGCAGCGCAGGATCTGCCTGCATGTCGCGGCCAGCTCGGCCTCCAGCGCATCGGCGTCGTCCGCCACCGCGTGCGCCAGCCCGATCTGGGCCGCGCGCCGGCCGTCGAAGCGGCCTCCGGTCACCGCAAGCCGCCGCGCCTGCGAGAGCCCCAACCGACGCACCAAGAAGGGCGCGATCTGGGCCGGCGGAATGCCGAGCCCGGTCTCGGGCAGCCCGAAGGTTGCGTCGGCCGCCGCCAGCGTCACGTCGGCGACGCACGCCAGACCGAAACCGCCCCCCAACACGGCGCCTTCGCACACCGCGACCACCGCCTGCGGCGCCCGGTCGACGGTCGTGATGACCTCGCCGAAGCGCCGATTGACCAGCGCGAGCGCATCGACACCATCGTCGCTGGGCGGCTTGCCCCGGGCCGCGGCCATGTCCTTGATGTCCCCTCCAGCGCAGAAGTTGCCCCCGGCGCCCCGCAGCACGACCACCCGCACGTCCCGGCGCGTGGCGACGGCCCCGAAGGCCGCCTCCAGCTCGCGGACGGTGTGCAAGCTCATCGCGTTGCGGACCTCGGGTCTGTCGAGGAGCACGGTCAAGACCCCGTCCGAGAGGGACAGGCGAAGGTGCTGGGTCTGCGGCAGCGTCATCAGCTCGTCTTCCGCCGGGGCAGCGTGCCTTCGAGCTTGCAGATGATGCTCAGCATGATCTCGTCGGCACCACCACCGATCGAGATCAGCCGACCGTCGCGGAAGAACCGCGAGATCTTCGATTCCCACATGTAGCCCATGCCGCCCCAGAACTGCAGGCATCCGTCCGCGACCTCGCGCGCGAGCCGGCCTGCTTTGAGCTTGGCCATCGAGGCGAGTCGCGTGACGTCCTTGCCCGAGATGTACAGCTCCGTCGCGCTCCAGACCAGCGCCCGCAGGCACTCGAGTTCGGTCGAGAGCTCGGCCAGCTTGAAGTGCACGTACTGGTTGTCGAGGATCGTCCCACCGAAGGCCTCTCGCTGCCCGGTGTACTCCCGGGTGATCTTCAGCGCGTGCTCGAGCGCGCCGATGACGTTGGCCGCGCCCCACAGCCGCTCCTCTTGGAACTGCAGCATCTGCAGCGTGAACCCCATGCCCTCTTGGCCGATCACGTTGCGGGCCGGCACCCGCACGTCGTCGAAGAACAGCTGCGCGGTGTCGGAGGCCCACATGCCGATCTTGTCCAGCTTTCGGGCCCGCTCCACGCCCTTGGCGTCCAGCGGCACCATGATCAGGGACTTGTTCTTGTGCGGCTTGCCCTCGGAGGTGTTGGCCAGCATGCACATCCAGTCGGCCTGCATGCCGTTGGTGATCCACATCTTGGTGCCGTTGATGACGTAGTCGTCGCCATCACGCCGCGCGGTGGTCTTGATGCTGGCCACGTCGCTGCCCGCGCCCGGCTCACTGACCCCGACGCATCCGACCACGTCGCCTGCGACCGCGGGCTCGAGGAACTCGCGTTTGAGCGCGTCGCTGCCGAACTTGGCCAGCGCGGGCGTGCACATGTCCGTCTGCACCCCGATCGCCATCGGGATCGCGCCGCAGTCCGCCCATCCGAGCGTCTCGGCGGCCAGGACCGAGTAGGAGTAGTCCAGCCCCATCCCGCCGTACTCCTGGGGCTTGCTGATGCCCAAGAACCCCTGGTCACCGAGCTTCTTGAACAGATCATGGGCGGGAAAGATCTTGTCCGCCTCCCACGCCTCGACGTGGGGGTTGATCTCGCGGTCGATGAACTTGCGCAGAGAGTCGCGCAGCTGCTCGTGTTCTTCGGTCAGTTTCATGAGTGCTCCTGTGGGGTTGTGGGTGGGGGTCTAGAAGCGGGCGACGCCGAACGTGCTCGGATGCAGGGTGCGGGCGGCGGCCTCTCGGCACGTCGCGAGTGCCATGCCCAGCACCCGCCGCGTGTCACGTGGATCGATGATGCCGTCGTCCCAGATCCGGGCGGTCCCGAACAACGCGTCCGACTCGCCATCGAGCTTGTCTCGAATGGCACCGGTCATCTTCTCGAGGTTCTCCGGAGGGATGACCACGCCTTGGCGCGCGAACTTGGCGACCGTGATGATCTCCATCACCTTGGCCGCCTGCGCGCCCCCCATCACCGAGATGCGGGCGTTGGGCCAGGCGAAGATGAAGCGGGGATCGAACGCCCGACCGCACATGCCGTAGTTGCCGGCCCCGAACGCCCCCCCGACCAAGACGGTCAGCTGCGGGACCGTCGCGTTGGCGACGGCCTGAATCATCTTCGCCCCGTGTTTGACGATGCCCGCCTGCTCGGCCTGGGTTCCGACCATGTATCCGGTGGTGTTCTGCAGATAGATGATGGGGGTCCCGGACTGGCAGCAGGCCTGGATGAAGTGGCCGGCCTTGGCCGCGCCCTGGGCGAAGATTGGCCCGTTGTTGCCGATGATGCCGCACGGGTGCCCTTGGATGCGGGCGTGTCCGCACACGGTTTGCGGGCCGTAGCCCGGCCCGTAGTCGAGGAAGTCGGAGTCGTCGACGACCCGCGCGATGATCTCGCGAACATCGTAGGGCTCGCGGTAGTCCACGGGGACCGCGCCCGCGAGCTCGTCCGGGTCGTGGCGCGGCGGCAGCACCGGATCCAGAGCGGACGTCGGCGCGCGGTCCCAGCGGATCTTGCCGATCAGCTCCCGCGCCACGAGCAGCGCGTCCGGGTCCGACTCGGCGATGTACTCCGCCGTGCCGGCGACCTGGGTGTGCATCACCGCGCCACCGAGCGCCTCCTCGTCCGCGTCCTCGCCCAGCGCGGCCTTGACCAGAGGCGGACCGGCCAAGAAGATCTTCGAGCGTCCTCTCACCACGATCACGTAGTCGGACAAGCCGGGGATGTACGCACCGCCGGCGGTCGAGGACCCGTGCACGACCGTGATCTGGGGCAGGCCCGCCGCGCTGAGCCGGGCCATGTTCGCGAACACCCGCCCGCCCTCGACGAACAGCTCGCTCTGGTAGAGCAGGTTCGCGCCGGCGCTCTCTACCAGGTTGATCATCGGCAGCTTGTTCTGCAGCGCGACCTCCTGGGCCCGCAACGTCTTGCGCAGGCCCATCGGCGACACCGCCCCCCCCTTGATGGCGCTGTCCGACGCGGAGACCAGGCAGCGTCGGCCCTGCACGAAGCCGATTCCGATCACGTTGCTGCCGCCGGAGATGCCCGACTTGCCGTCGTCGTCGTGCATCTTGTATCCGGCCAGGGTCGACAGCTCGAGGAAGGGCGCCCCGCGGTCGAGCAGACGCTCCACGCGCGCTCGGGGCAGCAGCTGGCCGCGCTTGGTGAACTTGGCCGCCTTGGAGGCGGAGTGCTCGCGCACCTTGGCCTCCAGCTCGCGGAACCTCGCGACGAGCTCGAGCATCTGTTCGCGGTTGTGGGCGAAGCCCTTCGAGCCCGGAGCGACCGTGGAGCGCAGCCGGGGCATCTAGTCGCCCTCCGTCAAGATGGTGGGGGTCACGGCCCGGTGAAAGCCGTCGTAGGGCTTGGATGCCTGGTGCTCGGGCGTCGGCCAGACGTTGCTGAACAGCGGCGCACCGCCGTCGATCGGCAGCGTGATGCCCGTGATGAACGCGGCGGCCTCGCACAGCAGGAAGCAGATGCCCGCGCTCACCTCCGCCTCGGTCGAGAGTCGCTTCAGAGGGACCGACTCCTTGAGCTTGGGGATCATCGCCTTGACCGCTCCGTCGTAGGTGTCCATGCCGCTGCTCGCCACCCAGCCCGGCGCGACGGCGTTGACCCGCACCCCCGCCGGCGCCCATTCGAGTGCGGCCGTCTTGGTCAGGTTGATCATGCCCGCCCGGGCCGCGCCCGAGTGCCCCATGCCCGGCATGCCATTCCACATGTCGGCGACGATGTTGACGATGCTGCCGCCGCGGCGGTTCATGCACTGCGTGAACACCTCCCGCGCCATCAGGAACCCTCCGACCAGGTTGGTGCGGACCACGGTCTCGAAGCCCTTCTGGTTGATCATCGCCAGCGGCGCGGGGTACTGACCGCCCGCGTTGTTCACCAGCCCATCGATCGCGCCGTGCCGCTCGATCAGCGCGCCGACCACCGCCTTGACGGCCGCTTCGTCGCGGATGTCGAGCGTCTCGAGGTCCACCGACCCGCCGTCTTCGGCGACCTCGGCGGCGACGGTCTCCAGCTTCTCGCGGGTTCGCCCGAGCAGCACCACCGTGGCCCCGAGCCCCGCCAGCTCATGGGCGGTGCAACGTCCGATGCCGCTCCCTCCCCCCGTGACGACGATCGTCTGGCCTTCGAACAACCCAGGGCGAAACACGGATCGGTAGCTCATCGCGCACCGTCGACCCTACCGAGTTTCGGACCCCCGCAGCGAACCGGATATGGCTGCAGATTCGCATCGCAGCTCGGCGACTGCAGGCCGAGACTGCAAACTCGCAGGATGGTTCACGGGGCCCCGGGATGGTAGGAATGGGGCACGATGAGCATCGACGCGGCGACGACGAAGATCAAAGAGAAGGTAGGCGAGGACTGTGGGCTCGCCTCGACCCTCAAGTTCGATTGCGGCGACGACGGCGTCATCTTCCTGGACGCGACGATCGTGCCGAACGTGGTCAACAACGAGAACAACGACGCCGCGTGTACGGTCAAGCTCTCGCTCGCCGACCTCAACGCCATGATGGCCGGCGACCTCGACCCGATGGCCGCCTTCTCGCTGGGCAAGCTCTCGCTCGATGGCGATATGGCCGTCGCCATGAAGCTCGGCAACATCATCAAGTAGCGCCCGGCTTCAGCGCCCGGCGTCAGGCTCGAAGAAGCCCGTCACCGGGATATGGTCGCTCGGCGTGTCCCACCCGCGCGGCTTGGGGTCGTGCACGACCCGGACGCAGCGCTTTGCCATCGAGGGTGTCGCGTAGACGTGGTCGATGCGAAAGCCCTCGTTTCGCTCGAATCCCTGCGTCCGGTAGTCGAACCAGGTGTAGTGGCCTCCCTCGGGCTCGTGCTTGCGAAAGCAGTCCGTGAAGCCGAAGGCCAACAGCGCCCGCAGGCGGGACTTCTCGTCGTGGGTGAACAGCATCTGGCCCCGGAGGCGCTCGGGGTCGTAGACGTCCCGATCCTCGAGGGCGATGTTGAAGTCTCCGACGACGACCACGTCTTGCTCCGGGCTGTAGTTGGCCTCGATCTCGGCGCGTAGACGCTCCAGCCACGAGAGCTTGTAGTCGAAGGCCGCGCTCCCCAGCGACGTCCCGTTGGGCACGTACAGGTTGTAGACCCGCACCCCATCGACGAGCACGTTGAGGATGCGCGGGTGCTTGTCCGGGGGACCCTCCAGGAATCCGCCGTGGGTCTCGCTGGGCGTGGACTTGGTCAGCGTCGCGACGCCGCACAGCGCCCGTCCCCCGTGGTGCGTGACCTGGTAGCCCAGCTCCATGAAGGGGACCTTGGGGAACAGGGCATCCTCGACCTTGGTCTCTTGCAGGCAGACGATATCGGGCTCGTGCTCGGCCAGGTACATCGTCACGTGGTCGAGCCGGGCTCGAATCGAGTTGACGTTCCAGGTGCAGATGCTCAGCTCGCCCGCCATGGTCGCGGGGACTGTACGGGAGCACGCTCGGGTGTCAACAGCCGCCGCCGCTGGGACACTCGCCCACCCGCGGCGTGGACGATCCCACGCCCACCGAGCACCACTGCGGCAAGGTCTCGGGGGTCCCCTCCGTCGCCCAGGGCGTCTCGCCGTCCTCGAGCCAGTAGGGGTGGTCGAGGAAGAACGTCCACATGCCGGCGAAGGGCGTCAGCTCGGGCACGCCGCTCTCGAACGGCGGCGCCGCATGTCCGCAGTTGTGCTCGCACTCCACGACCACGTGGCCCTCGGCCTGCAGGTTGCTCTCGAGGTCGGCCGAGGTCTGCGTGAAGTCCAGCGCGATGCACTGGTCCTCCGGACCGCCCCAGAGCACCATCGCTGGCATGATGTGCGACGCCCCGCCCCACGGCTTGACCAAGCCGCCGGTGCCGCCCGACAGGACGATGATCGACGAGAGATACTCGCTGCGGCCCCAGCCCAGCTGCGAGGTGAACAGCGCCCCCGCGCTCACACCGATCGAGCTGACGCAGGTGTTGTCGACCGGATAGGTCTGCGCCGCGCAGGCGAGCATGTCGTCGAAGAAGATGAACTCCTCCTGCATGCGGGCATCCGAATCGACGGCGGAGAACGGCCACCGGAACAACAGGTCGCCCTTCTCCGCCGGGACGAGGGCCAAGAAGCGAAACTGATCGACGGCGGTCTGCACGTCGGCTTCCTCGACGAAGCCTTGCGCGCTGCCACCGAGCCAGTGCCAGAGCACCGCAACGGGCAAGCGCTCATCGGGCTGAAGATCGCTGGGCGCCACCACGTACACCTCGCGCCCATTGCCCGAGCTCGCGAAGGTGTTCCATCCCGGCACGAACGCTGGGCACACGCCCGAGGGCTCCGGAAGCGGTGCGGGCATCTGCGCGCCCTGCGGTGCCGGAGTTCCGCACAGCACATCGAGCGGGTCGCGGGGGTCGAGCGTCCCGGTGGTGCTCGTCTCGCCCGTGTCCCCCGACGCCTCGTCCGCGCCGTCGCTGCCGCTGCTGGTACCGCTCGCAGAGGATGTCGAGCCCACCGAGGTGCCCGTGGCCGAGGGCCCCGTGCTCGCGGCGGACGTCGTCTCCCCCCCGGATTCGGCCTCGGTGCTGCCCTGCGTCGCCATCGTCGCGGGCTCGGCATCGCTCGGACATCCCGCCAGGCCCATCACCGCGAGGGCCACACCCAGCCACCGTCTCATCGAACCGCCCGCCACGTCCGCCATGTCCCCGTCATCATGCCGGTCCTCCAGTGCGAACGCGAGCGTCAAAGGTTTCCCGGACCTCGATGGTCCCCGGGGATCTATGGTTGGACAGGAGCGCCGAACCGATGATCGATCCCGAGCAAGCCCGCACCCGCTACGCCGAGCTACGAGAGCGAGACCGCACCATCGCGTCGATGCAGACCAAGCAGCGGATGCGCCCGGCCTTCACCCACTTGCTGGACCAGACCGCTCGCGACGAGCTCAACGATGCGCTGCGTGAGCGCCTCGCCGAGGTCCGCAGGGACGCCTCTGCCTTGGCGCTCGAGCTGGGCCGGCGTGCACTGCTGGAGCTGGGCGTCGAGGATCTCGGCCGGCTCGGAGGCGGCCTGCGGCAGCTCGAGGCCCATCTGAGCAGCGCGCCCAGCGACGCCCTGGACGCCTGTTTCGACCTGATCACGTTCCTCGACGAGCGGTGCGAGCTGTGGGAGAGCGATGGCTGGCACCGCGCGCCGCGCGACACGTGAGCGTGTATCGTTCGCGGCGATGCATCAAGGGCTCGCCTTGCTCGCTTCCATCGCCCTGGGATGTGTGTCGTGCACGCGCCCGGCCGGCCGCGACCCGTCGCGTCCAACCTCGGGTCCGGCGTCCTCCGAGCCCCCGGCGATCGCCCTGAACGCCGATTCGATCGCAAACGACCTGCGCACCTTGGCCGACGACGGCTGGGCCGGCCGATTCACCAAGGACCTCGAGCACCTCGGGGCCGCGGCGGACTACATCGCGGCCAGCCACCACGCCGCCGGCCTCCAGCCCGTCGGTTCCTCGTACCGCATCGACTTCGAGTATCCCGCCGGTAGGGAGCCTGGAGACGCCTTCTACCTCTGGGTCGAACGCGCCGGAGAGACGCGGCAGATCCCCGAGGAGGACGTCCCCGCCGCCGGCTTCGGCGCGGGGCGAGCGGTGGTCGCTGCGCCCGCGTGGATCGCCGGCGACGCGACCGCGGGCGTCGAGGGATACGTGGTCGTGACCCCCGCCCCCACCGGCCCCATGCAGGACCGGGTCGAGGCGCTCGCGCGGGCTGGTGCTTCGGCCGTCCTCTTCGTCGTCGACACGGTGCCCGAGGTTGAAGCCACGGCGGCGTCGATGCCGGTCTCCACCGCGTGGATCGCTCGGGACATGGCGCACGAGGCGTTCGGTCTGCCCAGCGGTACGCCGCCGCCCACCGCAACGGCGCTGGAGGGGGTTCGACTCTCGCTGACCCGCTCGGAGACGTCGGTCGCCGCGCTGGCCCCCAACGTGCTGGCGTGGATCGAGGGAAGCGAGCACCCCGAGGAGATCATCTTGCTGGGGGCCCACTACGACCACATCGGCACCCAGAACTTCGGCACGTTCTGTCGAGGCCCCGAGAACGACGCCGACCCCGACGACACGATCTGCAACGGCGCGGACGACAACGCCAGCGGCACGGCCCTGCTCATGGAGATCGCGCGCGCGATGGGAACGTCCGGATACCGTCCCAAGCGCTCCTTGGTCTTCGCGCACTTTGCGGGCGAGGAGCTGGGTCTGCTCGGCTCCAAGGCGCTGGCCGAGTCCCCGCCCAGCGCCGCCCCGTTCCTCGGTGGCACCGTCGTCGCGATGATCAACATGGACATGGTCGGACGCTACGGCCCCGATGGCCTGCAGGTCGGGGGCGAGCGGACCAGCCCCGCGTGGCCCCCGATCCTCGAGGCGGCCGGCGTAGGGGGCCTCCAGGTCGTTCACCCCGCGTCCGTGACCGGCCGCAGCGACCACGCCCACTGGCTGCGGCAGGGGATTCCCACCCTGTTCTTCTTTACCGGGCTGCACGACGACTATCACCGCACCTCGGACGAGGTGGAGGCGATCAACCTCCAGGGCATCGCCGACATCGGAGCCCTGGTCCTGGGCGTCACGATGGCGTTGGCCGAAGGTGCCCCCATCCCGCGGGTGTCCGAGCCCAACGAGTAGGCGGGCCGTTGCGCTTGAGCCCTCGGGCTCGAAGTCCCCGCAGATGTGGTCGCAGATCTGGTCGACGCCGGACGGACCCCGCTGGCAAGGCCGCGGCTCAGGCGTTGTCCGGTGCCAGTGACGCCTCTGTGCCCGGCTGCGAGCGAGGCGCGATGACGTAGCGATGGAACGCCCACGCGGCCCCGAACCATGCAAAGGCCAAGAACACCGACACGTCGAGATCCTTGGCCAGCATGACCAGCACGAAGACGCTGGACACCGCGTACAGCAGGGGCGTGACCGGGTAGCCCCACGTGCGGTAGGGGCGGGGCATGTCGGGCAACTTGCGACGCAAGACGAGCACCGCCATCACGGTCATCGTGCCGGTGACGAGCATCGCGGCCGAGGTGTAGTTGACCAGCGCCTCGAAGCTCTGCGTCATCATGAGCACGCAGGTCCACCCCGCCTGCAGCCACAGCGCGGCGGCCGGGGTGCCGAAGCGACCCAGACGTCCCGCCGAAGGCACGCAATGTCCGTCCTGCGCCATCGCATACGCGATCCTCGACCCGGTGATGACCGTGCCGTTGATCGATCCGAGCATCGCCATGAGGATGAGCGTGGTGACGCCGACCACCCCGATCGCCCCGAACAGCGAGCGCGCCGCGGCGGTCCCGGCTTCGCCGGTGTTCGCGAGGTCGTCCATCGAGAACACGGCCAAGAAGCCCACGCAGAGCATGAAGTAAAGGACCGTGACCCCCAGCGTGCCGCCGACGAGCGCCCGGGGCAGGTTGCGACCAGGGTTGCGGATCTCCCCACCGACGAAGATCGCGGCGTTCCAGCCCGAGTACGCGAAGTAGACCGGCAAGAAGGCGAGCGCGAGCGAAGAGATGCCCGGAAGCTCGAAGGTGCTGGCGTCGACGGTAGACCAGGCGCCCGAGGTGCCCTTGAACAACAGCACAGCGACGCTGGCGACCACCAAGATTGCGACGGGGATCCCGGTGAGCGCGACCTGGAAGCGCCCCGAGAGGACGACCCCCACGTGGTTGAGCCCCGTCAGCGACACGACGATCAACACCGCCCAGAACATCGCGGGGTCGATCGGCACCCCGAGCATCGCGGGCACGTCGAAGGCGGTGCCGAAGACGATGGGAAACTGGAACTTGGCGGTCGCGACGGCCATCGCGGCCAGCGACCCTGGAAAAATGGCCAGCAGCTGCAGCCAGCCGGCCGCGTACGCCCATCCGGGCCCGTAGGCGCGCCGTAGATAGGGATAGTCTCCGCCAGCGGTCGGCATCATGCTGCCCAGCTCCGCCACCGAGAGCGCCCCGCACAGCGCCGAGACCCCACCGATCATCCACATGATGAGGAACGCCCCGGGCCGGTCGAGCTGGGCCGCCACCACCGGGGGGGCGATGAAGATCCCGATCCCGAGCATGGATCCCGCGACGAGGGCCATGGCCGGGAGCGCTCCGAGGGCGCGGGTCTGTTGGGGCGAAACGGACACGGACGAAACGAGCCGGAGCGTACCCTAGCCGGGCACGTCTCGCCCAAGGACGCGCGAGCACGCGGTGCTGTTCCCCCGGCGCAGCCAGCGTGTGACATCCGCGGCACGCGCGTTGACACCCCTGTGGGCCGAAAGTACGGTCGCGCGGCTCTCCGTGCGACTTCCACGCCTCATCCTCGCGGCTGCGCTCGTCTCCGCTCCCGCGACCGGGTGCAAGACCGGCCCCGACCTGTCGGCGGACTACGCCCAAACCGCGCGCGAAAACTACGAGCTCGCGGTCGGCGAGTTCTCGGACAAGGACTGGGAGGAAGCGATCCAATACGCGGACTTCGTCCGGATCCGCTTCCCCTTCTCGCGATACTCGGTCGAAGCCGAGCTGCTGATCGCGCGGGCCGAGTTCGAGCAGGGCAACTACATCACCTCCCAGGACGCGTTCCGCCAGTTCGCCAAGCTTCACCCCACGCACCAGCACACGCGCAACGGCTGGGCGAGCTTCATGGCGGCGGCGTCGGCGTTCATGAACGCGCCGTCTGGATTCTTCTTGCTGCCGCCCGCCGAGCAGCGCGACCAGACGCCGCTGCGCGAGGCGATGCTCGAGCTGCGCTACTACTTCGATCACTACAGCGGCACCAACACCGAGGCCTTCGCCGTCAAGCTGCGGGACGAGGTCAAGCGCCGCCTGCTCGAGCACGAGCTGTACGTCGCGCGCTTCTACCTCGACCGTGACAAGCCCGAAGGCGCGATCGGTCGCCTCGAGACCGCGCACGCCACCTATCCGGGCATCGGCCTGGACGCCGAGGTGCTGTTCTTGCTCGGCATCACGTACCTGCGGATGGACGAGATCGAGCTCGCGCGGCAGACCTTCACCGAGCTGCAGACCCAGCACCCCGGTCACCACCACGGCAAGCAGGCTCGGATCTACCTCAAGTACATCTACGACGAGTTCGGCCCAACCGACCCCAACCGGCCTCGGCCCGACCGCACGCCCCCGGTGCCCAAGGCGCCCAAGGTGCCCAAGAATCGGACGCAGCCCACCCACCCCGAGCGCGCCCCGGCGCGGCCGGCCGGAACCACGCCGCCGGCTTCGGGAACGACGCCGCCGGCTTCGGGCACCACGCCGCCGGCTTCGGGCACCACGCCGCCGGCTTCGGGCACCACGCCGCCGGCTTCGGGCACCACGCCGCCGGCTTCGGGCTCGCCCCCCGCCGCACCACAGACTCCGACCGCTTCGGGGAGCTGAGCATCGCCGCCAACGGGTGTACGCTGGTCGCATGGACGCCCAGCTCAAGCACCACCTGACGGTAGGACGTGACTTCTACCAAGCGGGGGAGTTCGACAAGGCAACGCCCCACCTCGAGGCGGTACTGGAGGCGCATGGCCAGTTCGCCGACGTGCACAACATGCTGGGCGTCATTCACTACGAGGCGGGACGACCGATCAAGGCGCGGGAGTCCTTGGAGACCGCGCTGAAGATCAACCCCCGTTACACCGAGGCCGCGCTGAACCTCGCGGTGGTCTACAACGAGCTGGGCAAGTACGACGAGGCGAAGGCCGTCTACTCACAGGCCCAAGGCCAACGAGACGTCACGGGGATCGACAAGCTCGACAGCTTCGTGCGCGGCAAGATCGCCAACATGCACGCGGAGTTGGGCGATGCCTACGTCGCCGTCGGTCTGCTCGACCACGCCACGAAGGAGTATCGCAAGGCGCTGCGCGTGTGCCCTACGTTCGTGGACATTCGCACCAAGCTCGGCAATACGCTGCGGGATCTCGACCGGATCGACGAGGCGCTCGACGAGTTCATCGCGATCCGCGAGTCGGCCCCGGACTACCTGCAGGCCCGCATTCACCTCGGCGTGACCCTGTGGCGCGCGCAGCGGGTGCCCGAGGCCCGAGCGGAGTGGCAGCACGTCTTGGCCGAGGACCCGGAGAACCGCAGCTGCAAGGTCTACCTCAAGATGACCGCGCAGTGACGCGCCCCGAGTCCTGAACACCCGAGCGTGACATCTTGTCACGTCCCATCCCGTGATCCGCGTCGCTCCCACGGCCGATTCCTGCCTCGCAGGGTCGCGATCGCTGGCCCCCTGGGGCCCTATCGGCTAACGTTCCGCGGTCGACGCCATGGGGTTCAACATTACCGAGAAGTTCCTCGACTTTGCGCTGCTCGGCGCGGAGTGGGTCATGTGGGTCCTGGTCGTGCTGAGTTTGATCAGCGTCTACGTGATGGTCGAGCGGCTGCTGTACTTCGGCACCGCCACCAAAGCGGACGCCGACGTGCGTCGCTCGCTGTTCGAGGCGCTCGGAGACCGCGACCTGGACAAGGCCGCCAAGCTCACCCGCGACACCGCCGGACCCGGCGCGCGCATCATCGGCGAGATGGTGGCCGTCGCCAGCCGCGGCAAGGCTGCGCTCGAAGCCGCGATGAGCAGCGGAAGGGCCGAGGAGAAGCTTCGGCTCGATCGCAACCTGAGCTTCTTGGGCACGCTGGGTGCCAACGCCCCGTTCATCGGCCTGTTCGGCACGGTGCTCGGCATCATTCAGGCGTTCAACGAGCTCGCGAAGTCGGGCGTCAACGCGGGCGGACAGCAGAGCACCGCGGTCATGGCCGGCATCTCGGAGGCCCTCGTCGCCACCGCGGTCGGCCTGCTCGTCGCCATCCCAGCGGTCGTCGCCTACAACATGTTCCAGCGCAAGGTGAAGCGAACGCTCGCCCACGCGGAGAGCCTTGCAACGTCCGCGTTCGCGATCATCCTCGAGCACGACGACGACGCCCACCCCTCCGTGGGCAAGGACGAGGACTGAGCGATGGCCGGAGGATCAATCGATGACGACGACGGCGAAATCGCCGCGATCAACGTGACGCCGCTGGTCGACATCACCTTGGTGCTGCTGATCATCTTCATGGTGACCACCTCGGTGATCGCCAATCAGGAGGGCCTGGCGATCGACAAACCCGAGGCGACCTCGGGCAGCACCATCGAGGGCGAGAGCATCCTGATCCAGTGCGATCCCGACGGCAACATCGCCGTCGATGCCAAGCCCGTCTCGAGCGACGACGAGATCAAATCCGCGATCGCCGCCAAGCTGGCGATAGATCCCAACGTCCAGGGGATCGTTCAGTGCGACGAGAACTCCAACGTCGGCCAAATGGTCCGGCTCATCGATCTGCTGCGAGACGCCGGCGTCAAGAAGTACGCCATCGCGACCAAGAAGCCAGCCGCCCAAGGCTGACCCATCCCCATGGCCCGCCCCCGCTCGATCATCCTCGAGGTCTTGCCACCCCTGGTGACCTCGCTGGTGCTGCACCTTTGCGGATACCTGGTGATCGACTGGATCAAGCCCGAGTGCGGAGACGCCCGGGTCAGCGGCACCGAGGAGTGCGACGACGGCAACCTCCGGTGGGGCGACGGCTGCTCGCCGCAGTGTGAGATCGAGCCCGTCTGTGGCGACGGCATCATCGAGGGCGAGGAGAAGTGCGACGACGGCAACCTGGTCGACGGCGACGGGTGCAACGCCCAGTGCGAGCTGGAGCTGGAGCTGCGGGAGGTCGAGCTCGAGCCGCCGCCCGAAGAGCCCGAGCCCGAGCCCGAGCCCGAACCCGAGCCCGAGCCCGAGCCGGTCGAACCCCCGCCGCCACCTCCGCCCGAGGCACCGCCGCCGCCGCCCAAGAACGTCAAGAAGCCGCCCAAGCCCCAGCCCGCCGCTGATCCGGCGCCGGCCGAGGCCCCGCCGGCCCCCGCGATCGAGATGCCCATGGACACGGTCATCAAGAGCGGCAACTCCGGGGTCAGCGTCATCGGCGGCGACAAGTCGCGCCCTGGCGTCGCCGGTGGCAGCCGCGATGGCGTGGAAGGCGGGAAGCCGGGCGCCAAGGGCACCGTCAAGGGCGGCCAGGGCACCGCGCCCAGTGGTCCCGCCACCGGCACGGGGAAGGCGTGGGCGCCCAAGAACCCGCTGTACATCGCGCAGCAGCCTCGAATCCTCAAGGCGGTCAAGCTCGAGTGCCCCGCCGCCCGCGACCTGGGCATCTCCGGCGAGGTCATCCTCAAGGTGCAGGTCCGAGCGGACGGGTCGGTTCGGAGCGTCAAGGTCGTCAAGGGCATCGGAAATGGATGCGACGAGATCGCGGTCAAGGCCCTCAAGAAGACCAAGTTCAAGGCCGCGGTCGGAACCGACGGCAAGAGCACCGACTTCGAGATCGAGCGCTACGAGTACGTCTACAAGGCTCGTTGACCCCTCGGTGACGCGCGGGGGACGGGGCTGCTAGTCTCCGCGCGATGATCCGCATCCGCGGCATGCACAAGAGCTACTCCACCGGCAGGGTGGTCACCGAGGTGCTGCGCGGTGTCGACCTCGACATCGACGAGGGCGAGTTCGTCTCCGTCATCGGACCCTCGGGCTCGGGCAAGAGCACCCTGCTGCACGCCATCGGCGGCTTGGACCGCGACTACACCGGCTCGATCGAGGTCGACGGCAGGAACCTCGCAAAGCTCAGCGACGCCGAGCTCAGCGCCTACCGCAACGAAACCGTCGGCTTCGTGTTCCAGTCGTTCTATCTGCTGTCCCACATGACGTGCCTGGACAACATCGCGCTGCCCTCGGTCTTCAAGCGCGAGCAGACGGGCGACCACGAGGCCGCGTTGGTCCGCGCCAAGGTGGTGCTCGATCAGGTCGACCTGGGCGAGAAGGCCCACGCGCTGCCCACCATGCTCTCGGGCGGTCAGCGACAGCGCATCGCCATCGCCCGGGCGCTGTTCCACCACCCACGGGTCATCTTGTGCGACGAGCCGACCGGCAACCTCGATCGCAAGACCGGCGGCGCCATCATCGAGCTGTTCCGCAAGCTCAACGAGGAGGACGGCATCACGGTCATCATCGTCACCCATGACCCGCAGCTCGCGGCCCTGACGCGGCGCAAGATCCTCGTCGACGACGGCACGCTGACCGAGGTCGAGGGGTCGTCGGACGCGGCGGTCCACGAGGACCGCACCGAGGAGGCAAACCCATGAGAATCGCCCGATTGCTGCGGGTCGTCACCGCCAACCTCAACCGCAGTCGCAACCACTTCTTGCTCGCCTCGGTGGGCATCGTCGTCGGGATCGCGACCTTCGCCTTCTTCATCTCGCTGGGCTTGGGCGTCCGCAACGTCGTGCTGGGCAAGATCTTCCCGCTCGACAAGCTCGAGGTCGTGCCCAAGTCGCTCGATCTCGCCGTCGGCCCGCTCGCGCTGGGCGGCGGCGGCGTGATCGACCAAGCCAAGGTCGAAGAGCTTCAGGCCATCCCTGGGGTCGAAGTCGTCTACCCCAAGATGCGCCTGACCGTGCCGTCGCTCGGCATCGGGGGCAAGGAAGTGCTCGGCACCGATCTGCGCTCGGAGATGGTCGCAGACGGCATCGAGCCCGACCTGGTCAAGGGCGAGCTCGGGCGCAAGCACCCCTTCGTCGACCACGACGATCCCAACGGCCCCGATCGCGAGCCGCCCCAGCGGTGCGAGGAGAGCTCGGACTGCGGAGAAGACCGCTACTGCGGCATGCCGGCGGGCTACCAGGAAGCGGTGCTTCGCAAGGAGGAGGGGCAGCTGGACACGCCGAAGAAGGTCTGCCGGCACTACATCCCCATCATCGCCTCCGAGCACGTCGTCGAACTCTACAACGGCGCGCTGCGTCGGGCCCACGGCTTCCCCAAGCTCAACCCCGACTTCGTCATCGGCCTCAAGTTCGACCTCAAGATCGGCGCGTCGATGGTCAGCGCCTCCCAGAAGGACCAGATCATCCGCGAGAAGGGCATGCTGGTCGGCTTCTCCAACAAGGCGATCACCCTGGGGATCACCATGCCGATCGGCTACACCAAGCGCTTCAACGTGGCCTTCGGCAAGCCCGAAGACGCGCAGCGCTTCCACTCGGTCATCCTGCAGGTGCCCGAGAAGGATGACGTCGCCTCCGTAGCGGTCGCGGTCGAGGCGATGGGGCTCAAGGTCGCCGACACGGGCGCCGAACAGGCGGCCCTGCTGATCGCGATCTTCATCGCGGTGTTCAGCCTCGTCAGCGCCGTTATCGTCGGCATCGCCGCCGTCAACATCATGCACGTGTTCTTCATGCTGGTGTACGAGCGCCAGCACGAGATCGGCATCATGCGCGCGGTGGGTGCGTCCCGTAAAGACATCACGACCATCATCCTGGGCGAAGCGGCGACGCTGGGGCTGCTCGCCGGGGTGGCGGGGGTCCTGCTGGCGCTGGGCGCCGGCATGGGGTTCGACGCGGTCTCGGCCAACTACATCCCAGACTTCCCCTACAAGCCCGAGAGCTACTTCATCTTTCCGTGGTGGCTGCTCGCGTCCGCGCTGGGGTTCTCGGTGAGCTTCTGCGTGCTCGGTGCCTTCTTGCCCGCGCGACGGGCCGCTCGCATGGAGCCGGCGGCGGTCCTCTCGGGGCACTGATGCCCGCGCCTCTCACCGGCGGATGCTTCTGCGGCGCGGTAACCTACCGGGTCGGCGCGCCGCTGCTGCGGGCTCGAGCTTGTCACTGTTCGCGCTGCCGCAAAGCGTTCAGCGGCGCGGGCTCTGCCTATGCCGAAGTGGAGCCCGGCGCGTTCTCGTGGACGCAGGGCCAGGACATCCTGAGCGTGTACCGAACCCAGGGCACGTGGGGCATGGCCTTCTGCAGCCGCTGCGGTTCGACCCTTGCCGGCATGGCGGGCCAAGACGTCCACGGCGTGACGCTCGGATGCGTCGACGGGGATCCGGGTGTCCAGATAGCGTTCCACCTGTTCGTCGGATCCAAGGCCCCGTGGGACCACATCGGCGGCGACGCTCCGCAGTACGGCGACGCGCCTGAGGGCGACTGAGGCGTCGCGCGCCCTTGGGGAGGTCGGGGCCGCGTGCCTACTGAGGCTCGGGAACCGCGTCCTGCGCGTGCTCCCCGACGCAGTCCTCGCAGCTGGCCTGGGCTTCGCGACACTCCTGCTGGGCCTCACGACACAGCGCCTGGTAGCTGCTCTCCTGCGGATGTCGGTCTGCGATCTCGCACAGCTTGACCTCCACCTCGCAGATGCTCGCCGAGAGGCTGCACAGATCGTGACACGCCTCCGCGTCGTCCATCGCATCGGACATTCGCAGCGCCTGCTCTCCGCTGAGCCGCTCCAGACGCTTCTGCAGCTCGGGGATGCTGTCGCCCTCCTGGGCGCCCACGGGGTCGGTGCCGTCCTTGGTCGTGGCCGGCCGCGTGCCCGGGGTGACGGTGCCGCCCGCGGTCGGGCTGCAGCCGGTGGAGAGTGCGACCGCGGACCACAGTCCCAAGACCACGAGCGCGGATCGGGGGTTCGGGCGCGGCGCCATCCGGTTTGTGCGGTTTGTGCCGCTCATTGTTCGAGCTCCTCTCGCAGAATCGACATCATTCGGATCGAGCGGCCATAGGTGCCTGCGGCCAGCGCATCATCGCCCGTTCGGGCCGCGGCGTCACCGAGGATGACCAGAGCCTCTGCGCTCGCCCTGTCCAGAGGCACCGAGCGTGCTGGGTCCAGCAGCGGCTGGAGGAGGTCGCGGGCTTCGCCGGCCTTGGACTGCTCGAGCAGCACCGCGGCGACGCGCGAGGCCAGCTCGAGGCGCAACACCTCGGCCTCGGGCAGCCCGCCTGGCACCTCGAGCTCGAGACCGCGGCGCAGCGCGGCAAGGCGCCCCTGGCCCTGTGCAGCATCAGCATCTCGATGCACCTTCGCCACCGCTTCGATGTATGCGAGTCCCTCCGGCGTGGGCGTGCTCGGCACGATCTCGTGGGTCTGAAGGCGCCCATCGGGCTCGCCGGTTCGAACCCGTGCATCCTCGCCCTGCTCGACTGCAGGCTCGACTGCCAGCTCGGCTGCCGGCGCGCTGTCCTCGTCGCAGCCTCCGACCAAGGACAGCGCCGCGACCAGGCTGAACGCGAGGAGAGGTCGTCGTGCGCTCATCCTTGGCCTCCTCGCTGCGCTTCGAGGCGCCGCGCATAGTCGGCCGCGAGCGCTTCGACCCGCTTCGCGCCCCGTGGCTCGCCGCTGAGACGGTCGAGGGCATCGAGGCTTGCACGGGCCTGCATGGACATCACATCGAGCTCTTCGGCAGAGAGGCCGACCGAAGGCGACGCGTCGCGCGTTGCGACGCCGGGCGCATCGGGAGCATCCGGGGCATCCGGAGCATTGGGCGCATCGGGCGTGAGCACCGGTACCAGCACGATGCCCGCTGCGATGGCGAGCAGCGCGACCGCGATGCCCAGCACGACCGGACCCGTGCTCCGCGACGGCGACCGCTCCTCGGACAGGGCGCCCCGCGTTCTCAGCTCGACGGTCCGCCACACCCTGGCCTGGGCGATCTCCGAGAGCGCGTCATCATCACCATCACCACCATCACCACCATTGCCATCATCGAGAGGGGCGAGCGGGGGTGAGGCCCAGCTGGCCAGCGTCTGCACGGTGGAGACGTCGATGTCTTCGCTCGGCCGACCTCCGGCTGCGACGAACCCGAACTCGCCGTCTGTG
This sequence comes from uncultured bacterium, assembly GCA_963761755.1. Classification (GTDB taxonomy): domain Bacteria; phylum Myxococcota_A; class Polyangia; order Nannocystales; family Nannocystaceae; genus CAJXVA01. Next base: position 251,395 of record CAVXIC010000006.1, on the reverse strand, counting down.
TCGTCTCCGTCGGGGGGCAGAGGATCTTCCCCGAGCGCCGCGAGTTCTTCCGCGATGCGGTCGAAGTCGACCGAGGGATCTGGTGCATTGCGGTTAGGACCGTTCATGATGCCCCTTCGAAGTCTCGCTGCGGCGATTCACCGTAGCGCTGTACATAGGCTTTCCTGAACGCCTTGCACGCCCGGAAGAGCAACACGTCGAGCGTACCGATCGACACGTCCATCGCTTCGGCGGCCTGGTCCCGCGGCAGCTGCTGGACGAGCCGGAGCTGCACGACCTTGCGGTAGCGCGGGTTGATGTCCTCGAGACAGCCGTCGATGCGCTCGCGCATCCGATCCGCCATCTGCTCTCGGGAGACGATCGCCTCGCTGCCGATGTCTGCGGTGTCGGGCAGAAGGTTCTCGAAGCCCACCGGCCAGGCCCCAACCCTGCCGCTCTTGCGCAGGTGATCGAGGCACAGGTTCTTGGCGATGCGAATGAGCCACGGCAGCACCCCGCGGGTCTGCCACGTGAACCGGTGCAGGTTCTCGAGGGCGCGCACGAAGGTGTCGGCGAGGAGGTCCTCCGCCAGCGTCCGGTCGTGCACGGTGGGCACGATCGCGTAGCGATACACCGAGGGCGCAAACCGTTGATAGAGCGCTCTGAACGCGGCCCGGTCTCCCGCCTGGGCACGCTCCACCAGCGCTCGTTCGTCGTCCTTGGACTCATCGTTGGTCGCTGCCGTCACCGGTTTCCCACTGCGTTGGCGGTCTTGCGCGGTTGCCGCGCTGGCCCGGGCAGGCTTGCCCTGGGGTATGACCGCTGGAATGGGCGTCACGGGGACGGGTGCTCCTTCGCCCCCTCAACGCGAGCCCCGGCCAGACCTTACATCGGGCCGGCTGACCTGGAAAACCTGCCGCGTGACGAAACCGCGGGCAGCGGAGTGACGTCCAAGCCCCACGAGCCGCGTTTTTGCCGCGCAGGCATTGACCCGGACCTCCCCTGACGGTATCGCCCCCTGCGAACCGCTGCACCTGCCTTCCCTTTGCGAGCCCTTCGCCGTGCCCTCTCCGCTCCTCCCTGCGCTCCTCCTCGCTCTGGCCCCCGCCACCGGGCCCGATGCCGCGCCCAGTGAGCAAACGCCCCCGGATGCGGCGCCGAGTTCAACAGCCCAGCCGCCCCCGCCCAGCGCCGCTCCCCCGCCGGCCACCACCGTGCCCGAGCAGCCGTCCGTCGGGTTGCGCGACGACTACGAGCCTCCCTTCGCCTCCGAGCCGCTCGAGCTCAGCGGCGTGCTCAACGAGGCGGTCGCCTCCAACCTCGACCTCGTCCTCGGTCAGACCGACATCGAGATCGCCGAGGCCCAGATCATGGCGGCCATCGGTGCCTACGACGTGTTCCTGACCGCCGGCGTCAACGCCAGTGTCCAAGAGAGCCCGCAGCGGGGTTCGTCGTTCGCGTTCGCCCTCGGGTCCCGCTCGGCCGGCGCCAACGTGGGATTCCTGCGGGCCCTCGAAACGGGGGGACAGGTCCAGCTGACCCTGGGCGTCAATCGAACCCTCACCGAGCAACCGATCAGCTTCCTCGACGCCAGCCAGGGCTCCACGACGCTCGCGTCGTACTCGATCGTCCCCAACCTCACCGTCTCGCACCCTCTGCTGCGCGGGGCCGGGCTGAAGATCAACCGCGCCAGCCGGGACAAAGCCGAGATCGCGGTGACCCAGGCCGAGGCCGGCCGCCAGCTGACGGCCCAGAACCTCGCGCGCGACATCATCAGCGCCTACTGGGACGTCCTGTTCGCCCACCGCGACCTCGACAACAAGCGTCGCAGCGTCGAGCAGATCCAGCGTCAACTGGAGCGGACCGAAGCGCTCGTGGCCGCGGGCCGTCTGTCCCCGGTGGACATCAAGGCGGTCGAACAAGCGATGGCCACCCGCGAGGCCGAAGTGTTGGCCGCCGAGAACGGCCTGCTCGACGCGAGCCTGACGTTGCGCACGTTCCTCGGGCAGGACTTTGCCGACCGCGACCTGCTGGGCGTCCTGCCGATCACCGACCCCGTCGTCGTTCCGCGCGAGACCAACATCAAGCAGGAGATCGACCAGGCCCTGCGGGCCAACCCGCAGCTTCGGCAGCTCGAGCTCGCGCACGCCAGCCTGCGGATCGACGAGATGGTCGCGGCCAACAACCGGCTGCCGCAGCTGGACTTCCAGGGATCGATCACGCCGCAAGGCCGCTCGGTCGACGCGTTGCCCAGCGCACAGACCGGCAACCCCGGGTCCACCGGCAGTTGGGGCGAGGCCTTTGGCAACATCTTCAGCGACGACGTCGCGCAAGACGGCGTCCTGGCCGACTGGACCGTGCAGGGCTCGCTGTCCCTGACGTGGGACGTGCAAAACCGGACCCCCAAGGCGCAGCACCAGATCGCAAAACTTCAAATGCGGCGGACCCAGGAGCAGATCCAGCAGGTCCGCCAGCAGATCTCCGCCAGCGTGATTCGAGCCGCCAGCGGCCTGCGCACCGCGGGCAAGTCCATTCAGGTCGCGGAGGTGTCGCTGGAGCTGGCGATGGAGAACCTCGAGGCGGAGCAGGCCCGCTTCGACGTCGGACGCTCCACCAACTTCGACGTGTTGGAGCGCCTCGACCAGATCGACGACGCCGCCGCGAGCGCTCTGTCGGCCCAGATCACCTATCTCCAGACGCTGGCCCAGCTGCAGGCGCTCAATGGCGAGATCCTTCCCGCCTACGGCCTGGTGCCTGCCGACGACTGACCCGTGCGAATTGCGGGAACCCCGCCCCATTCTCGCTTGTCCCAGTTGTCGGACTTCCTCGGCGCGTGATAACTTGCGCTGCCGTGGATGAAGCGCCTCGAACGGGCGCCCACCTCGAATCGGAGACGGAGAACGACATGTCAGCAGCCGAAATCGCCGACAACCGCTGGGAGCTCCAGGCCACCAAGCCCCCCTTGACCTCAGCCGCTGGCCTCGCCCAGATCATCCTGATGAGCGGGTTCGCCCTGTTCTTCGTTTGGATTCTGGTCGGTTCCGTCCAGGGGATGATCATGCCCAAGACCGAAGGCCTCGCGGGCGAGTACAAGAACCTCAACCAGGCAGGCGCCGCCGCTCCTGCCGCAGCCGCCGAAGCCCCGGCTCCGGCCGCCGAATAGGCCCAGAGCCCATCCACGACGACGCCTCGCGCGGCTCGGTCACGAAGCCCCGCGGGGCGTTTGGCGTGGTTGCGCTCAGCCCAAGCCGATGAACGACATCATCTGGCCGGTGCCAGCGCCGTCGCGGCGGTAGGAGAAGTACCGGTCCGCCCGAGCGTGCGTGCACGCCCCGACCCGCTCGATGTTCTCGGCCGCCAGCCCGGCCCGCCGCAGCTGCGCGGTGACGACGCCGACGAGATCGACGTGCGGCTTCGCGTACGAGGTCCGGTCGACGAAGGCCGCGTCGAACTGCTCGGCAACCTCGGGACCCACCTCGAAGGCCGGCTGCTCGATGCACGGCCCAATCGCGGCGAGCAGCGTCGAGGGATCGACCGCCAGCGCGGCGACGGCGGTCGCAGCGATGCCCACGACCGTGCTTCGCCAGCCGCTGTGCACGGCCGCCGCGACCCTCCCCGCGCGGTCGCAGAGCAAGAGGGGCACGCAGTCCGCGGTGGAGACCGCAACGGTCAGCCCGTCCTCGCGCGCGCACCACAAGCCGTCGGCCTCCGAGGCCTCGCGCAGCGACGTCGCCCGCAGGACATCGCCCCGGTGCACCTGCCGGACCCGTCGGAGGGTCTGGGGGCGATAGCCGCCGGCCTGCGCGACACGGCGCAGGTTCTCTGCGACTGCGTCCGGATCATCGCCCCACTTGAGGCCGAGGTTGAGGGATGCAAAGGACCCTTGGCTAACCCCTCCGAGCCGAGTCGTGAAGCCGTGGCGCAGGCCGGGCACCTCCGAGAGCAACGCGCTGGTTTCGAGCATCAACGCAGGCTACCAAAGCTGCGGCCACGCGCTCGGCCTTCGTCCGCCGGACCCCTGCGTGCCCGGCCCGCTCAGGTCCCGCCGGTGACCGTCAGCGTCCACTGGGCGTCGCACGCGTCGCCGGTGACATGGACGATCTCGATCGCGAGCCACAGGCTGTCGTCTTGGCCGCCGATCCCCTGGTCGTCGTCCCAATCCGCGCTCACCGCCTCGAGCCCGCCTTCGCCGATGCCCTGCTCGGGCACGGCCTCGCAGTCCGGATCGCCGTCTTGAGGGCCTTCGTAGACGTAGAGGTCATAGTCGACCCCCGGCGGGGACTCGAGCGCCACCGTGTAGCTGAGGTCTTCCTCGAAGATGTTCCCGTTGGTCTCCTGCACCTGCACCAGGAACCACGTCGCGCCCGACCCGGTCTCGGCGACCATCGATCCATCGTCCCCGCTGACGGCATCCAGCGCGATGGCCATCTCGCAGGTGGTGTCCGGCGTGATGAGATCGCAGCCGTCGGTGTCGGTGCCCGCGTCGGTTTCGGTGTCGGTGCCGGTCTCGGTGTCGGTGTCGAACTCGCCGGTGTCGGTCGTCGATGCGGCGTCCGTGGACGCGCGGGTCGTCGACGCATCACCGCTCGTCGATCCATCGCCGGAGACCGACGGGTCGCCCGTCGAGGTCGACGTCGCGGGACGACCCGTTCCGGAGATGCCCGTCGTCTCGATGACCGACTCCGTGCCCCCGCCCGTCGAATCCGCGCCCGAGGTGCCCGGGCCCGCATCCGCGGCGCCGGTGTTCGCCTCGCTGCCGCCCGCGCACGCCATCAGCATCGCGGCACCCAGCAGAAGCTTCGATCGGACACGCATCGGTACATCTCGTTCGCCGCCATGGCGGACGGCCTTGAGTATTGCAGATCCCCCGACGCTTCGTCCCCTTCGAAGCGCTGCGCAGCGCCGGTCGATGTCGCCGACCAGTCCGCGTAGCCCCGCCGCCGGCGCCCTCCCCAGGGTTTTGGGTGCTGTCCATGAGGCGGTCGCGCCGGTGGGGAGCCTACATGCGTGCATCGATGGTGCGCGGGACGTCCCCTGCGCGGTCGAGGCCACAGCCTGTGGGAAGCCCGGCTTCAGGATTCGCGGGTGGGCAGGCGGCGAACTCGCGCGTGTCGGCGTCCGAGGCGTCGCGTCGCGACCTCACCACGGGGTCCGACGGCGTCGGAGCACCGCCGTCGAAAACGTCCCATCCTGACCCACTGAGACGATCCAACACGGGACGGGCCTGTGCCTCGAGTGCGCTCGCCACCCGCTCTGGCGCACCGGGCTCACAGAACTGCGACGACGTTCCGCCCACGACGAGCGAGGCGGAGATCGAGCGACCACCTTGGACAGCCCGTATTCTCGAGGATAGAGCGCTCAGCGTCTGCAGCGACCGCTCCAGCGCCGCGCCAGTTTGGGTGCGAAATCCGGCGATCGTGCCTCCGCAAGAGAGGGCGACGGTGGTGTGTTGCGTGGGCATGCGCAGACCCGTATGCACAGGGCACGCCATGCTGGGGCCACCTGCGGTCGCGCCGCGGCGATCGCCAGCGGTCACCAACCGAGGCAGAACCCGGCGCCTCGTGGCGCCGCCCTCCCCGTCTGGGAAGGGCTGCGCCCGGCTCACCGAACGCCCTGGAACGACACGTCCGCTCGGTGAGAGACTCCACGCCATGAGCGACGTCATCATCATCGGAGACGGCCCCGGCGGGCTCAGTGCAGCATTGTTCCTCGCGAAGAACGGCATGGACACGGTGGTGCTCGGGCAGGACAAGACCGCTATGCACGCAGCCATGCTCTACAACTACCCGGGCATCGAACGCATGCACGGCAGCGAGTTCCAGAAGATCGCCCGCAAGCAAGCGACGGAGCAGGGAGCAACCGTTCGCGATGCGCGGGTGGAGACCGTCGCGAAGACCAGTGAGGGTTTCGTAGCCACACTCGAGGGCGGCGACACGGTCTCGGGCACGTACCTCGTGCTCTCCGAGGGCAAGAACCCCAAGCTCGCCAAGGCCTTGGGCCTGACCTACGACGAGTCCAGCGGAGTCCCCGCCGACCGCAACGGCCTGACCGAGATCGAGGGCGTCTACGTCGTGGGCCGGCTCGCTCGTCCCGGCCGCAGCCAGGCGATCATCTCCGCCGGAGACGGTGCCGCGGCCGCCATCGACATCCTCTCCCGCGCCCGCGGCGAGACCTTCGTCGACTGGGATACCCCGCCCAAGGACGGCGAGTAGCCATCGACCGGAACGAGGCAAGAGCCGGCGTTCGACGGGCCCCTTCGAGGTCGAGCGCAGCGCGCTCGCCTCAACCGCCGGGCTCCAGCTCGACCCACACCGGGTTGTGGTCGGCGACGTGCGCACCATCGGCGGTGGGTCGCTCGAGCACGTCGGCGTTTCGGGGGTTGAGGCCGCGCCCCGCGAACCAGTCCAGGCGCAGCGGCACGCACCCGTTCCAGGGCTCGAGTCGTCGGCGCAGCCACTCGAACACGGGCTTGGGCAGGTACTCCAGGCTCTTGGCGACAACCTCTGGGTCGTTGAGGTCGTAGTAGATCGTGCCCTTGTCGGGGTTGGTGTAGCCCTCGGTCTGCAGCCCAGCGTTGCGCAGCGCGTTGAAGGTGCGTCGCTCGAAGGTGCGGTCGGGGATCATGTAGGCGTTGACGGTCCCATCGAAGCCCAAGAAGGCCAGCTTGCGCACCACGTTGATCGCCAGCCCCGGCGCGCTCCCCAGATCGTAGGTGTTGGTGTTGAGGTCGCCGCCCAGCAAGACGCGCGGGTTGCCGAAGCGCTCGATGGCCCGAACGATGATGCGCATCTGACGAGCGCGGTGACGCGGAGGCGCGAACGGATCGAGATGAACGACCGCCACGGTCACGGGTCCGTCGGGGAACTCGATCTCACAGACCAGCGCTCGCTTCCAGCCCAGGCGCTTCTCGGTGACGTGGAACTTGTCGACGTACTCGGGCAGCGGCACCCCGCACACGCGGCGGACCGGGTATCGGGTCAGCAGCGTCACGCCGTGCAGCGAGGTGGTGTTGGGCTCACCGTGGTCGAGCTCGGCGAGATCGCCCGGCGAGACGACCAGGTGGCTGGGCGCGAAGACGTAGCCGAGCCCGAGCTGCTCGGCGAGCGCGCGCGCGACGTGCCGGTTGCCCGAGCGCCCCATCCCCCAGTCCACCTCGCACAGCAGGTAGAGGTCCGCGTCGCCCACCGCCGGATCGCCCTCCAGCACGTGCCGCAGCGCGTCGAACCGCTTGCCCCGCTCGATGTTCCAAAGCACGGCGCGGGTGCGCTGCGCGTCCGGTGGCTCCGCGGTCGCGCGAAGGTCCCAGTCGAATCCCGACAGGGTCTGCTCGACACGGTCCCGATGCTCGCGAAACGACGGGTCGCGCCCCAGCGCACGCCGGCTTCGGGCGGTGGACCACCGGCCGAGCGTGGCGGGGTCGAGTCCATGGGAGAGCGACCGAACGGGCTCGACGACGTCCACGATGGGCTCGATGACTTCGGCCCAACGCCGACGCGGATCGAGCACGGGAAGGGGCAGCGAGAGTTTCATCGATGCAGGCCCCATCTTCGCGCATCACGAGCGCAACGCAAGCGCAACGCAAGCGCGCAGGTCAGCCGCAGGGGGGACAGCCTGCTCGGCGATGGCGTGGAGCACCTCGGCCGCATCGGGTTCGACGGGCTGCGGACCCTCCACGGTCTCCATCGACAACCCCGTCATCGCGACGAAGAACACGCTGGCGTTGAGATACGTCCCGGCAACCGACGGATGGTACTCGTCGCCGCCCCAGGGGTAGACCGTCTCGACCGCATTGGAAGACCACAGCAGCTGCCACGCGGTGCCGGCGGGCACGACCCTGGCTCCAGTGAGGTCCGACAGCATCTGGTAGCCGTCGTGGATTCCCGCCTGCATCTGGTCGGGGGTCGCGTAGTCGAAGTTGGGATCGTCGTAGAGGTTGTGCGCGGGCGACCGAGCCCAGGTTTCGTAGAGCAAGGGCTGCGCGCCAGCATCCTCGATCCACCCGACCAAGGTCTCGCCGTTGCTCAAGAACCCCTCGAGGTCGTCGAGGGTCTCGAGGCTGTGCCCCTGGATGACGACGTAGTCCCACGGCTGACTCTGGATCAGCGGAAGCGTCGCCTCGTTCTGCACGTGATAGGAGAGCCGCTGGCCGCCTTGGGTGATCGAGTCGGTGACGATCGGGAGTGCCGCCGAGGTCCCGAGATCCGCGACCATGCCCGGGAGGTCGTGCGTGAAGGTGAAGCTGTTTCCGATGAACAGCACCCCGAGCGACTCGGGGGGATCGCAGACGACGGGTGCGCCGGTGCTGTCGCTGCTCCCGGTGTCGTCGTCGGGCTCGCCGGTGCTTGCGAGCCCGCTCGAGGAGGACGAAGATTCGGCCAGAGCCTGCGTCGTGCCGGACGTCGTCCCCGCGCTGGGGACGGCCCCCGTGCTCCCCGTCGGGCCCTCGGTCCCGCTCATCTCGGTGTCGGTCGCCGCATCGTCTGCGCCATCGTGTGCGCCGCAGGCAGTCGCCAAGACGAGGGTTCCCAACAACAGCGAGGTGGAGCGCATCGAGGGAGCATGGCACGGCGGCACGCCACGCAGACGTGTCCGTTGCGTAGTCGCGGTGACTCGGGCGGCAGCGTACTCAGCCGCGCAGCGCCTCGAGAAGTCGTGCGAGCTCCTCGGGGAGGCGCGAGGTGAACCGCAGCGTCTCCCCGGTGCTCGGGTGCACGAATCCCAAGATCTCGGCGTGCAGCGCGTGACGTCCCAACCCGTCCCACAGGCTTCGGCGGGGCTCGTCTCGCGGGCGATTGCCGTAGAGCGCGTCCCCGAAGATGGGGACGCCCAGGTGCCGCGCGTGCATTCGGATCTGGTGCGTGCGCCCGGTCTGCAGGGTGAACCGAGCCGTCGCGGCGCCGCGAAGCCGCTCGGTCACCTCGACGTGGGTGATCGCGCGCCGGGCCTTGGTGCCCGCCACGGGCGCAAAGCGCTTGCGCTCGGCCGGGTCGCGACCGTGCGGCGTGTCGAGGGTCTGGGTCTCGAAGCGCGGCTCGCCGGTGAGGATGCCCAGGTACCGCCGCTGGATGCTGTGGGCCTGGAACTGGTTCGCCAGGGATGCAGCCGCGCGCGGTGTCTTGGTGAAGATCATGACGCCGGAGGTGTCGCGGTCGAGGCGGTGGACGACGCCGGGCCGCGTCGCGTCGTTGCCCGGCAGCACGGGCAGCCCCGCGGCGCCCAGACGAAGGTGGTGCAGCACGCCGTTGACCAGCGTGCCGCCGGGGTGGCCCGCCGAGGGATGCACGACGATGCCGGCGGGCTTGTCGAGGACCAGGACGTCGTCGTCTTCGTGGAGGATCGACAGCGGCACCGGCTCGGGCACGGCGGACAGGGGTGCGGGCGCGCGCAGCACGACCGCGATCGCCATCGGGCGCTCGACCGCGTGCGACGGCTTCAGACGGCGGCCGTCCGCGGTGACTTCGCCGGCGTCGAACGAGGCCCGCAGCGCGTTGCGGGACACGACGTGGCCGGCCTCGCGCAACGCCGTGACGAGCGCGCGGTCGAGGCGGTGCCCCAACGCCCCCTCGCCCAACGTGATGTGGATGGGCGCGGCCAGAGTCCGCGGCTCTACCAGATGGGGCTATCGAGCGCGGCCATGGGCTTGATGACCCGGTCGACGATGGCGCGATCGTAGAAGTTCTGCTTGAACATCTCGGGGGTGACACCGCTGCGGAACAGGTCCCGGCCCTCGGTGATCAGCTCGGAAAGCTCCGGGTCGTCGAAGAACGCGTCCTTCTTCAGGGCTTCTTCGATCTTCGCCTTGTTGTAGAGGTAGATGTCCGAAGCGATCGCCCGCGCCTTTTGCTGCGCACGCTTTTCGTTGTCGATGATTGCGGCCATCGCGGCCAGCATGCCAGAGACGAGCCCGGCGGGCCAACCCCTGGCAGGATGCCTGGACGCACATGTCGCCCGGCCGCGCCCGTGGCAGACTGAACGGAGGTGGACCCCTCCCTGACCTCGCTCAGCGAGACCCTCAGCTCGCTGCTGGCGGCCACGGTCGCGTTCGCGATCGGCACCTCGGTCGTGCTGCGGGACCGGAAGCGGGAGCAGTTCGTGCTCTTCGCCTTCTTCTGCTTCAACCTGGGGCTGTACCACCTGGGCAAGTTCTTCTTCGGGTTCTCGCAGGTCCATCTCTTCGGATGGTTCGCCCAGACCGTCTCCTTGCTGCTCCCCTGGAGCGCCGACCGAGCCCTGTCGAGCTTCGTGCCGGCGGTCGACCACCGCGGCAGCCGGATCCAGCGCTTCACCGGGCTGTTCCTGGTCGTCGCGCAGACGGTCTCGCTGTTCTTCCCCAACCTCGAGGAGCACCCGCTGTGGGACGTGGTGCCCTTCGTGCTGGTGATGTTCGTGATGGGCGGGCTGCTGTTCGCGGCCACGCGGGTGTGGCGGGCGGCCCGAGCCGCGGAGGGTACCGCCACGGCGCCGCGCCTGCGCTACCTCTTCTACGCCACGCTCATCGCGCTCGCGCTGGGTTCCCCCTTCGTGCCCGCGGTCGGACCCATCGTCACCGCGGTCTACCTGTACTTCGTCGCGCAGACGCTGGTGCGAGAGCGCCTGCTCGACCTGCCCGAGGTCGCCCTGCGCATCGCCTCGATGGCGATCCTCATCGTCGTGGTCACGGGCCTGTACGCGGGTCTGCTGCTGTGGATCCCCACGACCGTCAAGGGCACGCGCTCGCTGTTCTTGTTCAACGCCGCGGTGGCCTCCTTCGCGGTCATCGTGCTGATGGAGCCGGTCCGCACGGAGATCGAGAGCCGCATCGAGGGCTGGTTCCTGCGGGACCGCCCGATCCTGCGCAGCATCTTGGTGCAGCTGCGCCACAAGCTCACCGGTGTGATCGACTCCGACGAGATGTCCCGGGTGGTCATGGAGGAGCTCGAAGCCTCGCACCGGGTGACGCGCGCCTCGCTGTACCTCATCGATCGTCAGGGGACCTCGCTCACCCTGACGAGCCATCTGGGCCCCACCACGCTTCCCCGGCTGGACCTCGCGGCCCGTCGTCCCCTGCTCGACCGGCTGCTGCAGGACGGCCCGCTGCTTCGGGACGTACTTCAGCGCTCCCGTCAGCGCGAGCGCCCCGAGGACAGGGCGGAGCACACCCAGGTGCTCTCCACGCTCGAGGAGCTCAAGGCGTCCCTCGCGCTGCCCATCGTGGGCCGGGCCCGGCGCGACATCGACGATCCGGGGGCTTCCCCTCAGCTGCTGGGCGCACTGTTCGTGGACGACGAGCGGCTGCTGGAGCCGTTCTCGCGGGAGGAGGTCCGACTCTTCGAGGGCGTGGTCGCCCAGGCCGCGACGACGCTGCAGAACTCCGAGGTCTACGAGGCGCGCAAAGAGCGGGACCGCCTGGCCGCGCTCGGGGAGATGGCCGCCGGCCTCGCCCACGAGATCCGCAACCCGCTGGGCGCGATCAAGGGCGCGGTGCTCGTGGTCGAACCCAGCAAGGACCAGTTCGACGAGGACGTGCAGGAGTACCTGGACATCATCGTCGAGGAGGTCGACCGCCTCAATCGCGTGGTCTCGCAGTTCCTCACCTACTCGCGCCCGTTCGCTGGCGAGCTGGGCAAGGTCCAGATGTCCGACGTCGTGCGCGGCACGATTCGCCTGCTGCCCGAAGATCAGCGCGAGCGGGTGAGCTTCCAAGAACCCCAGGATTTCCCCCCGTCCGCGGGGACGCCGATGCCCTGCGCCAGGTCCTGCACAACCTGGTGCTCAACGCCTTCGACGCGATCGAGGCCCGGGGGGACGAGGGCCGCATCGGGGTCGACATCGACTTCCGTCGCCGCGGCCTGCTGCGTGCCGACGCGGTCGCGGTGACCGTCTGGGACAACGGCCATGGCCTGTCCCACCAGACGATCACCAACCTCTTCGTTCCGTTCCACACCACCAAGAGCGGCGGCACCGGGCTGGGGCTGCCGATCAGCCAGCGCATCGTCGCCAACCACCGCGGCGTGATCGAGGTCGGCAACCGACCCGGCGGAGGAGCACGGTTCACCGTGCTCCTCCCGGTCACCGAAGCCGACGCGGCCGCCAGCTCGGTCGGACGACGCCTGGGGCCCGCCGCGCCGAAGTCGGGGGACGCGAGCAGCAGCGAGTCTTCCCAAGATCTAGCGCCCGATCTAGCGCCCGATCTAGCGCCCGATCTGCCGCCCGATCTGGACCCGGAATCGGGTCCAGATCTCGAGGTAGCAAAGCCTGCCGCGAGTGTGGGACGGTAGGGTGTGACGTCCGCGCGCGTGCTCTTGGTCGACGACGAGCCCAACCTTCGCAAGGTCCTGGGCGCGCTGCTGCGACAGGAAGGCTACGAGGTTCACGCCGAGGCGGACGGCCAAGCTGCGCTCGAGAAGGTGCGCAGCGTCCCCTCGGGCACCTTCGACGTGGTCGTCTCGGACCTGCGGATGCCCAGGCTCGACGGGATGGGGCTGCTGCAGGCCCTCGGCGACGAAGATGCCGACCTGCCGGTGGTGATCCTCACCGCGCACGGAACGGTCGACAACGCGGTCGAGGCGGTGAAGCTGGGCGCGTTCGACTACCTCGAGAAGCCGTTCGAACGCGACCAGATCCGCTCCGTCCTCGGGCGCGCGGTCGCCCGCCGGGCCCGGAGCGGCGCGTCCTTGGGCCCGGGCGAGCAGACGCCGACCCGGCCCGATCCTCCCTCCGACGCCCTCGACCCCAGCGTCGAGGTCGGCATGATCGGCGCCTCCGCCAAGATCGAAGAGGTCCGCGAGATCGTCCGCACCGCCGCGGCCAGCCCCTCCACCGTCCTGATCACCGGCGAGAGCGGCACCGGCAAGGAGCTGGTGGCCCGCGCGCTCCACCTGGGCTCGCCGCGCCGCGATCAGCCGTTCATCCGGGTCAACTGCGCGGCCATTCCGGCCACGCTGGTCGAGAGCGAACTCTTCGGCCACGAGCGCGGCGCCTTCACCGGTGCCGTCTCCTCTCGCGCGGGCCGCTTCGAGCTCGCCGACGGCGGCACGTTGTTCCTCGACGAGGTCTCCGAGATCCCGATGGAGATCCAGGTCAAGCTGCTGCGCGCGATCCAGGAGTCCGAGTTCGAGCGCGTCGGCGGCGTCAAGACGCTCAGCGTCGACGTGCGCCTCATCGCGGCCAGCAACCGCAACCTCGAGGACGACATTCGCGACAAGCGCTTCCGCGAGGACCTCTACTATCGCCTCAACGTGGTGCCCGTGCCCCTGCCCGCCCTGCGCGAGCGAATCGAGGACCTACCGCTGCTGATCGGCCACTTCGTCGAGCGCTGCAACGAGCGCCTCGGCAAGGACGTTCGGGGCTTCACCCCCGGAGCGCTCGACGTCCTCGCCCAGTACGGCTGGCCCGGCAACATTCGCGAGCTGGAGAACCTGGTCGAGCGCATGGTGCTCTTCGCCTCTGCGGACCGGATCGACCCCGACGCCTTGCCCGACGCCTTCGTCGAGGGGACCTCGGCGTCCGAAGACGAAGAGCCTCGGCCCGCCCCCGCTCGAGATGGGGGGCGGGAGGCCGATCCCCCCGCCGAGGGCAGAGACGAAGAACGCCTGCTGCGCCTCCCCCTCAAGGCGCTCGGCCTCGACCTCAAAGAGGCCGTCCGCGCCGGCTCGAGGCTGGTCGAAGAGGCGCTGATCACCGAGGCGCTGGAGCAGACCCACGGCAACGTGACGCGCTCGGCCCGGCTGCTGGGGATCAGTCGACGGAGTCTTCAGTCGAAGATGAAAGAGCTCGGCCTGCGCGAGAGCTGAACACCCAGCCACACCTCGCCTCCCACGCGCCCCCACACCTCGCGGGCCAGGTGCCGACAAACATTGACGTTCTGCGCCGTGCGCTGGTAGCGTGCCCTCGCTCGAACGGGCTTTTGGGCCCGTGCAACCTGCGATCCGACCATGCGTACGCGCTCGACTTCCCGACCTCGCAGCTCGACCCGCTCCGCCCGGAGCACCCGCCGCCGGTTGGCGGTCACGTTCGCCGCAGCGACGTGCGCGCTGGCGGGTGCGAGCGACGCCCGAGCCGCCGACGTCACCCGCGTCGCGACGGCCTTCGAGGACGACAACGTCTTCGACGTCCACCTCGGCGTCGCGTACGACTTCAACTACAAGCGCGCGGCGATCCTGCGCGAGTGGAACAGCGGCCGACCCGGCGACAACCAAAACCGTCTCGTCAAGGATCTGATCTACGAGCGGTACCGCCACACGCTGACCCCGACCCTCGAGTTCGGGGTGTTTCGCGACCTGGGCCTGTACTTCTCGCTGCCGATCGTCCTGTCCGATGCGCGCCAGTACAGCTTTGATCAGCGCGCCGACGACTGCGTCTTCGGCAGCCCGGGCGGCTCGCCGGTCGCGAACTGCGTCAACAAGGGCAACAGCACCACGCTGCGCGACGAGATCCTGCCCTCCTCGGGCTTCGACGCGACCAACACCGGCAACCCCTACCTGCCCTTCGGCGGACCCAACAGCGAGCTCATCTTCAAGGGCCCGGTGCGCCGCGGCCTCGACCAGCTCCACATCGGGCTCAAGTACGCGATCCTCAATCAAGAGAAGCGCTCCCACATGCCCACGTGGATCATGGCCTTCGAAGGCCGATTCGCGGTGGGCCGGGCCCAAACCTTCAGCCGCAACATTGCGGGCGGCCAACCCGACGGCAACACCCGCGTTGGCCGACGCATCCACGAGCTGGGCGTATGGACCGCGCTCTCGCGCCGCTACGACTTCCTCGACCCATTCTTCACCGCGCACTGGCGGCAGTCCCTGCGCGCCGCGGGCAGCAAGTTCCAAGACTTCTCCAGCGAAGGCTCGCAGGACACCCTCCTGCCGCAGTCCCAAGCCGGACTGTCGGTCGGCACCGAGATCGTGCCGTGGGAGCGCAAGGCCAAGAACCTCAAGGTCGCCGTCGTGCTGCAGGGCAGCTCGATCCTCCACTACGGGGGCCGCGGCTACTCGGAGGTGTGGGAGCTGCTCGCCGACAGCCCCTCGCTCGCGGGGACCTACAACCCCACCGAGCCCGACTCGTGCAACCGCGACCTCGCGCTGGACTACGCCCGGACCAGCCCCGGAGACTCTGGCTACCTCGCCGCGGGGGGCCCGGGCTGCCAGAAGTTCGAGGGCGTGACCGACCTGCAGGACTACGCCTCCTTCGGCTTCACCGGCGGACTCAACCTCACCCTCGGCAAGATTGCGCACCTGGGCCTGGGCGTGAACGCCAACACCGACACCCGGCACTTCATCACGGCGGCCGGCCGCGGCAACGCCGACCTCTCCGGCAGCGGAGGCACCAACCCCGATGAGGTCGAGGCCGGCACCCGCGAGGTCAACCCCGTCCGCCGCGACGTCGTCGACAACGTCGGACGCCGCTACGCCGTGGACGACGTGTTCGACATGCACGCCTACCTGCGGCTGACCTTGGTCTTCTAGCGCGCGAGCGCGACGACGAGGTGCTCCATCACCGGACTCACCGGACTCACCGGACTCACCGGGCTTTGGCCGCGCGAAGGCGCTCGTAGAGTTCGCGGGCGTCCAGGCCGGTGAGTTCGGCGAGGGCTCTCGCGCGGGGGCGAGGCTTGAGCGCGGGGTCGAGCATCACCTCGAGCACCGCACGGGCCGCGTCGCGCTGCTCGTGGTCGGCGCTCGCCGATGCGCCGTCGATGACGAGGGTGACCTCGCCGCGAAGCGCTTCGGTGACCCCCGATGCGAGTTGGGCCGCCGTTCCGCGCAGGACCTCTTGGTGCAGCTTGGTGAGTTCTCGGCACACGACGACCGAGCGGGTGTCCGCGTCGGGCAGCGCGCGCGCGAGGTCGCGCAGCAGCGCTGGGGTTCGGTTGCCAGCCTCGTAGAGCATGCTCGGCCCCTCCGCGGCGCCGATGGCCTCCAAGGCGCGGGTTCGTGCTTTGCCGTCGCGCGCGACGAAGCCCAAGAACACCGAGCCGACCGCGTCGAAGCCACTGAGCGACAGGGCCGCCGATGCCGCGGTCGGGCCCGGCACGACGTCCACGCGGTGCCCCGCGGCTGCGGCCGCGCGGACGAGGAACTGCCCAGGGTCGCTCCAGCTGGGCATCCCCGCCTCCGAGCAGAAGGCCACGGTCTTGCCGGCCCCAAGGGCCTCGAGCAGCTCGGCGGTCCGCTCGTGTTCGTTGCCGACGAAGCAGCTGCGCCGCGGCGGCAGCGTCACTTCGGGGCCGAGCAGCCGCGCCGGGCTCCGGGTGTCTTCGCAGAACAACAGGTCCGCGGTGAGCAGAGCCTCGCGCCCGCGGGGGCTGAGATCGGCGCGGTTGCCCAGCGGCGTTCCGACGAGCACCAGCGTGCCGCTCACGGCTCGTGCCCCAGCGCCACCTGGACCGCGTCGCCGAGTTCCTGCTGCAGGTACGCCCGCAGCCGCAGGATCATCCGCTTCTCGACCTGGCGTGCGCGCTCCCGGCTGACACCCCAGCGGTCACCGAGGTCCTGCAGCGTGACCGGCTCATCGGCCATCAGGCGGTCGGAGAAGATCTCGAGCTCGCGGCCCTCGAGGTCGGCGCCAAAGGCCACCAGCTTGGACTGCATCAGCGACTTGAACTCGGCGGCGTCGACGTTGTCCTCGGGGTCGGCGTAGTCGTCCTCGATCAGGTCCAGCCGCGTGCGCGTGCCGTCCCCATCCTCGCCCGAAAGCGGCGTATCGAGCGACATGTCGGGGGCTGCCATGCGGCGCTCCATCTCGACGACGTCCTTTTCGGGGACGTCGAGCGCGTTGGCGATCGCCTCGGAGCTGGGCTCGATGCCCGCCGCCTCGAGCGCGGCCCGCTGCTTGCGCAGGTTGAAGAACAACTTGCGCTGGTTTTGGGTGGTCCCAATTTTGACCAGCCGCCAGTTGTTGAGGATGTACTTGAGGATGTAGGCGCGAATCCACCAGCCCGAGTAGGTGCTGAGCTTGACCCCGCGGTAGGGGTCGAACTTCTGCACCGCCTTGACCAGGCCGACGTTGCCCTCTTGGACCAGGTCGAGCAGGTTTTGGTAGGCGCGGCGGTATTCGTGCGCAATCTTGACGACCAAGCGGAGGTTGGAGGTCACCAGCTTCGCGCCGGCGGCTTGGTCGTCCTCCTCCACCCAGCGGACCGCGAGTTCGTGCTCCTCCTCGCGGGTGAGCAGCTTGTGCCGCCGAACCTCGGCCATGTACGCGGCCATCGGATCGCGCCGCGCCAGCGCGGTGGTCCCCTCGGGCGCCGCCTTGCTGCGGCCCAGCTCCTTGGCGATTTCCTCGAGCTCGTCATCGGAGACCGGGTCGACCTCCGCCAGCGCTTCAGCCGCGGCAGCGTCGTCATCGTCGCGGCCGGGGGCCTTGCGCCCGGGGGCGCGCTCGACGACCTCGACGTCGATCGGTTCTCGAGATCCGGTCGAGCCGGCGTTGGCGGGTTTGGACCGCTCTTGGGACTTGGGCTTCGCCATGGCTGCGCAGCGGGTCACGCGGAGTCTACGCCGGGAACCCAGCGAGATGCGACCTCTCCTCACCGTAGCCGGAATTCGCGCCGCTCTGACGAGCCTCGGCGGGCGGCGAAGCGTTGAACGCCTGCTAGACTGCCCGATGTGAGTCGACTGACGCCTCCCCGTGGCCGTCCCCGGATCCTGTCTCGTTTCACGGCTCGCTATGGCACTCCGGCCGCGATCGTCGGCTCGCTGCTGTTCTCCCTCGGGCTCACGGCCGTCGGCGATCAGCAGGCCCAGGCTCAGCGCAACGACCCGCGCAAGCATTCGCGCCTGGTGCCCAACCACGACGCGACGGAGCTCCGGGTCCTGGACTGGACCCTGTGGAACGTCTCCAAGTACTACGTCGAGCCGGAGCGGGTCGACCCGCAGGCCATGACCTTGGCCGGGCTCGAGGCGCTCGAACAGCAGGTGGCCCAAGTCCTCGTCCAGCCCATCGGCAACGGAGAGCGCGTGCGCGTGCGCGTGGCCACACACGAGAAGATCTTCGAGCTCGGAGAGATCGAGGCGCTGTGGGCCGTGGGGCCCCACGTGCGCGAAGTCTTCCGCTTCGTCACGGCACACACCGACCTCACCGAGGATGAGCAGCGCGAGGCCGAGTACGCCATCGTCGCCGGCGTCCTGGGCACGCTCGATCCCCACACCAACCTGCTGCGCCCTTCGGACTTCAGCGACATGAAGGCCAGCACCAAGGGCAGCTTCGGCGGCCTGGGCATCGAGGTGGGCATGCGCGACACCAAGATCACCGTCATCCGCGTAATCGATGGCAACCCGGCCTCCGAGGTCGACATGCAGCCCGGCGATCAGATCGTCCAGATCGGCTCGGAGTCCACGGTGACGATGACGCTCAACGAGGCGGTCGACCGTCTTCGGGGCCCCGCGGGCACGGCGGTCAGCCTCCACATCCTGCGCGAGGGCCTCGCCAAGCCCAAGCATCTGTCGATCACCCGCGCCACCATCAAGCTCGACTCGGTCATCGGCGAACGCCTCGACGTCGCCGGTCTCGACGGCAAGCAGCACAGCGTCGGCCTCGTTCAGATCCCCCGCAACTTCGCGCAGACCACGGGCAAGGAGCTTCGCGCCAAGCTCGACGAGTTCGAGAAAGCCGGCGTCGAAGGCATCGTCCTGGACCTTCGCGACAACCCCGGCGGACTGCTCAACGCGGCGGTCGAGGTGGCGGACGCGTTCCTCGACGCCGGCACCATCGTCTCCACGGTCGGCGGCGACGCCTCCCCGCGGGAAGAGAACCGCGCCGACGACCGCTACAACTTCCCCGACCTTCCGCTGGTCGTCCTCGTCGACCAAGGCTCGGCCAGCGCCTCGGAGATCGTGGCCGGAGCGCTCCGCAACCTGGGGCGCGGCGTGCTGATGGGCCGTCGCACCTTCGGCAAGGGCAGCGTTCAGGTCCTGCACGAGCGGCGCGCCGGCGACAAGGAGCTCGCGCTCAAGCTCACCATCGCTCAGTACCTCACCCCCGGCGACGTCTCGATTCAGTCGGTGGGCGTCAGCCCCGACATCGAGACCGTGCCGGTGTGGATCGGCAAGGATCAGATCTACTACTTCGGCCGCGGCCGGTTCGATCTGCTGCGCGAGGAGTCCCTCGCCACCCACCTGACCTCCGACGCCAAGGCTCAGAAGATCGCCTACGGGTCCCTGCACTTCCTCGATGCAGGCTCGGTGCTTCCCGGCAAGGGTCAACCCAAGAAGAAGGGCAAGGGCGACGACGACGACGACGATGACGCGGCGGACGAGGTCGACGAGGGCGCGTCCTCCAAGCCCTCCTTCCTCGACGATCCCGAAATCCGCATGGCCGCCGAGTTCGTCGCTTGGGCCCCCTCCTCCAGCCGGGACGAGCTCCTCCGAGAGATGGGCTCGTTCGTCGAGCAGCAGGAAAAGAAGCAGCAAGCCCGAATCACGGAGAGCCTGTCCGCCCGGGACATCGACTGGGCCGTGGGTCCCAAGCCGCAGTCCGGTGGCGCCAAGCTCGAGGTCACCGTCACCAGCGACAAGCCTGGCAACAAGATTCGCGGCGGCGAACGCGGAACCGTGACCGCCACCGTCAAGAACGTCGGGGATAGCACCGCCTATCAAGTCCGGGCGATCACCGACAGCGACTATCGCTACTTCGACGAGCGCGAGCTGCTGTTCGGCAAGATCGCGCCCGGAGAGTCCCGGACCTACAGCTTGAAGCTCTCGGTGTCCGAGCACGAGCTCAGCCGCACCGACCGCATCGATCTGTACCTCTTCGAGGCCAACGGAGCCAAGCTCGCGAAGGGCTCGACGACCTCGATCGACATCAGCGCCGAGGGGCTCCCGCGCCCGCAGTTCGTCTACGGCTACCAGATCATCGACGACCCCGCCCTCGGCGAGAAGATCGTCGGCAACGGCGATGGAGCCCTGCAAGAGGGCGAGCGCGTTCGGCTTCGAGTCACGCTGGCCAACCAGGGCGAGGGCCCCGCGCTCGACACGTGGGTCACGCTCCGCAACCGCGCGGGCGAAGCCGTCTTCCTGCACGAGGGTCGCAAAGAGCTCAAGGAGATCCCCACCGGAGAGACCCGCATCGTCGACCTCGACTTCGAGCTCAAGGAACGCCCCCCCGAGGGCGAGGTCGAGCTCCAGCTGACGGTGTCGGACAACAAGATCGCCGAAGCCCTGTCCGAAAAGATTCACCTGCCGGTGCCCGAGCGCGGTGCATCGCTGAGCAAGGCCAAGGGCACCGCCAAGGCGACGCGCGCCATCGATCTCTACGCCAGCCCGCTCACGCCCGGCCGCGCCGTCGCTCAGGTGGCCGAAGGCGTGACCATGCCGGTCGTCGCCGAGGGCAACGGCTGGCTACGCGTGCACCTTGCGGGAGGGTCGATGGCCTTCGCCAAGAGCGCGGACGTCTCCCGCGGGGACGGCTCGGCCAAGCCTCCCGCCACGGACGGGTTCTTCGAGGTGTCACCCCCCAAGATCTCGCTCGACGAGTCCGAGATGAAGACTGAGAAGGAGTCCGTCACGCTCTCGGGCACCGCGACCGACCAGCAGGCCCTGCGGGACGTCTTCATCACGGTCTACAACCCCTCGCGCAACCTCTTCGGTGATCGCGAGAAGGTCTACTACGTCGCCAGCGGCGATCCGGCCTCGGGCGCCCTCGACTTCTCGGCCGAGGTGCCGCTGACGCCGGGCAACAACATCATCGAGGTTCACGCCCGCCAAAATGACGACGTGGTGGCGATCAAGCGCATGTGGGTGCTTCGCACCAGTGGGCTTCGCGAGGCGCGGGCTGCCAACGCGGAGTTCACCACCAGCGGCAAGCTTCGCGTCGACACGTTTCAGTAGCTCGGCCAGTCGCTCAGCCAGTCGCTGAGCCAGTCGCTCAGCGCCCGCGCAGCATGTTCACGATCCGACGACCGCGCCGGAGCTTGCGGTAGGCCGCACGCCCCAGCCGGTCGACGTTCCCCCACACCAGGTCGCGCAGCGCTTCATCGGGGCGGGCCTTGAACACGGTGGAGTGGTGCTCGCCGTTCCAGCTCTGATGGGGCTGCTCGGTGTAGTAGTAGCCAGCAAAGGAGATCCGACCGTGCCCGGGCGGGCAGGTGACGGGTTGAACGCCGTGGAAGCTGATGTCGCTGGTCTCGAACAGGACGCAGCGGTTGAGGGCCGGCATCACCGAGACTTCGCAGTTCTTGACCTCACGGTCCCACAGCTCGACCGCGCCCCCCCACGCCTCATCCCAGTCTTCGTTGAGGTAGACCAGGATGTTCAGACGCCGATGCATCTTCAGCTCCTCGGAGTAGTTGAAGTCGATGTGAACATCCAGGCGACCGCGTGGACCCGTGAGGTGCATGCCGCCGCCGCGCATCGCAGGATCGGCCCGGAGGTCCTCGATCCCGGTGACCTCGGTGAGGTCGTCGAGGAAGGCCTTGGACGCGAGTGCATCGTGCAGCTGCTTGACGGGTCCGGGGAACCGCTCGGCGTCCGAGACCTGGACCTTGAGCTTCTCGTTGAGGGCGTCGAAGGCGTCGCGGGTGCCCTTGGCGTCGGCCCACGCGCGGTCGAACGAGGGGTATGCCTCGACGACCTGCCGCAGGAAGGACGGCTCGAGGAAGTTGTCGATGACCAGATGCGGGAACGGCTTCGCGCTGCGGAACTGCTTGCGGAGCGCGTCCTTGTCGAGCGGGTTGATGAGCATGACGGGCGACCTCGACGCCGAAGATATCACGCGCACCAGCATGCACCGCGGCGCTCCAAAGGAGCCCGCAATGGCTGCGCGTGCAGGCTCACGCGTTGCCGCTCATCGGGCCCAAGACCCGGGGAGCGGCGTGCCCAGGAACGATTCGAGGTCGGCGTTCGGCTGCGCGTATCGCTGCAGCAGGTCGGCCCGCGCGGCGTCCGAGAGCGACGAGAGCTGCGCCGCAAACGCGTCGGCCTTCGCTTTCATGCGCGCTTTGACCAGCGGCGAGCGCATCAGCGAGGCCATGATCGCGCTGCGGGCCTGCTTGGGGATGATGCGCTTGGCCAGACGGACCATGGGGTTGCGACGCAGCCGCTCCTTGGCCGACCCCGCGCTCGTCGCCACCGCCCGCGCCCGGATGGCGTTGGAGGCCCCCTGGAGCGTGGAGGAGAGATCGGCCTTCACATCGATCCCCAAGAACGCTTGCAGTCGGCTGAGCACCGCGTCGGGGTCGGTCTTGAGTTCATCGAGCGTGAGGAAGAAGAATCGGTCGCGGCTGTAGTGGGCCGTGAACTGCTCGATCTGGCGCAGGTAGCAGCCGGTGTCGAAGAGCTCGTCGGTCTCGGCGAGCGCTGCCTGCAGGGAGACGATCGGGCCCGTCCCCTTCTTGTGTCGCTCCAGCATCGCGTGCCGGTAGTGCGAGTAGAGCCGATCGACGGGGTGGCGCATGATGTACACCAGCTTGATGTCGGGCAGATGCTCGTGAATGCGGGGCGCGACCTCGCCAAAGTGGGGGTGGCGCGAGTAGCAGGTCGAGGACTCGAAGGCGAGCTGCCCCGGCTGCGCGCCTGCGAAGACATCGTGGTACCAGGCCAACCCGAGCTCGAAGCGCTCGGGCCGGCTGAAGAATCCCGGCTCCTTGTACCGAGGCTCGGCCAGCTGGGGGTGCTCGACGAGGTAGTCGTGCAGCGTGGTGCTGCCGCACTTCATCCCGCCGATCAGAAGGAAGTCGGGCATACGCCCCGCAGCACCCGAGCTCATAGCGAAATCTCCAAGGGGTGGAGCCAGAATCCGAGCCCGAGCACGACCGCCGAGGCGAAGAACACCAGGCCGTCCAGCTTGGGGAGCCACGCACCGCGCCGCTGCAGCAACACCGCCATCGGGACGTAGCCCAAGATTCGCCCCACGGACATCCCGATGAGCACGCCGGTGAAGTCGGCGAGCACGTAGCCCGTCACCATGGCGACGACGAACAGCGCCGCACCCACCGTCTTGTGCACCAAGTGCGCCCTCGATTCGCCGGCGGCCACGAAGACCATCTCGGCGGTCCCGATGACGAGCACGCCGATCGAGCCGACGGACAACACCCGGAGCATCCAGCCAGCTTCGACGTAGCGGGCGTCGAAGAGCAGCTCGACGATCTCCTGGCCGAACACGCCCAGGGTCCACAACGGGGGGCACGCGAGCGCGAGCAGGGCGCCCCGAACCCGGAACATCCGCCCGCGGAAGCGCCTGCGATCCCCGGTGACGAACTTGGCGTACAGCGGCTGCAGGACCTTGGTCGCGATGGTTTGCATCGCTTGCGTGGCGGAGTCGGCCAGCAGCAGCGCGATCGAGTAGATGCCGAGCATGCCGCTGTCGAGCAGCTTCGCCACGACGGCGGACCCGCCCTGCCCCAGGAAGGCCGCCAGCGCCGAGCTGAGGAACACCCATTTCCCGAAGTGAAGCTGAGCCTTGACCGCCTCCTTGTCCCAGCGGAATCGGTTGCGATAGCCGGGGATGAGCAGGTGCGAGGCCAACCCGAGGCCAACGTTGGCGAAGATCATGCCCAGGGCCATGACCCACACGCTCTTCCAGACGAACGCGAGGCCGATCATCAGCACGACGCCTCCGACGCGAACCCACATCTCGAGCAGCGCGCCGGGCTTGGCGTCGACCCGACGGGTCAGGGTGAAGATCGACGTCGACTGAACCGATCGCAGCATCAACGACACCCCGACCGCGGGGAGCAGCACGACGAGGTCGGGCATGTCGTAGACCTCGGCCAGCGGCCAGGCCAAAGCCGCGACCACCACGGCCACCACCACCCCGCGCAGGCACTGCAACGTCCAGGCGGTGTTGTAGAAGTCCGGCTCGTCGCCGCGCTCGTGGTAGATGATGCTGCCCCGCAGCCCCGCGTCCGAGAGCATGCCGACGATCGTCACCACGACGTTGAGCACGCGCATGACGCCGAACACCTCCGGAAACAACAGCCGCGTCAGGACGAGGTTGCCGCCCAGGCGCACGATCTGCGTCACCCCGAAGGAGCCGAACACCCACAGGGCGCCCTTGGCCGCGGCCCGCCGGAGCGCACCGTCCCCGCCCGTGTCGGCGACCTCGGCGGCGTCCGCCGCCGGCTGCGGGCCTGGCCCGGGGGGTGCAACATCGTCCGTAGACGACACGTCGGAGGGATTCCCCATCGGGTGCGGCACGCTATCCCAAGACGGTTTTCCCTGGCAATCGAACCTGCGCCGCTGCGTTGTTATCCTTCACCCGTGCCCGCACCGCCGGACGTGCGCCCCTTCGTGGCGCTGCTGCTGTATGTGCCCGCTTCCTTGGGCTTTGCAGCCACTGCCGCCAAGAAGCATGCCACTCGCTCGCTCTTTTGGATCTTCTTTGGCGGGGTCATGTTCTTGCCGGAGCTCGTCGCCTTCGACGCCCCGCTCATCCCCCCGCTGACGAAGTACGAGTTCGCGGGGCTGATGAGTCTGGTCGCCGCGTTCATGGTGCACCGCGACCGCTTGCTGAAGTCCAAGCCCTTCCGAGGCGTCGATCTCTTCTTCGTCCTGCTGATGATCGGAAACATCGGCACGGTCCTGACCAATCAGGACGAGCTGAGCTTCGGGCTGTACTGGTGGGACAACGAGGGCAACCTCGTGCTCGAGCCCTTGGTGCTCTCGGGCCACACGACGAAGGACATCATCGCGCTCACCGTGCGGGACATGCTCTCGATGTACGTGCCCTACCTGCTGGGCCGCATCGCCTTTCGCACGCTGGACGATGCGCGCGTCTTGTGTCGCGGCATCGTCCAGCTCGCGCTCGTCTACGTCCCCGGCTGCCTGCTCGAGGCACGCATCTCGCCGCAGATCCACAACTGGGTCTACGGCTACTACCCCACCGGATTCGCCGGGGTCGTGCGGGGTGACGGCTTCAAGCCGGTCATGTTCCAGAACTCGGGCCTTGCCGTGGCCGCCTTTCTCTTCTGCGCGACCGCGTGCGCGGCCGTCCTCGCCAAGCGCAAGGAGAAGGTGTTCGGACTCCCTGCCCTCGCCCCCCTCGCGGTGCTCGCCGTCACGTTGGCGCTGTCGCACAACCTTGCCGCGCTGCTCTACGTGATGGTCGCGGTGCCGATCATCTTCTTGTCCCGTGGGAAGCTGGCGATCACGGCGGGCTTCATCTTGGCCATCCTCGTGCTGTGTTACCCGCCGGTTCGATCCACTCAAGCCCTCGACGTGTACGGGTTCATCGAATGGCTGGAGGGATTCACGCCCGACCGGGCCGACTCGCTGTACGTCCGCTTCTACAACGAGGACATCCTCTACGAGCGGGCCGAAGAGCGCCTGACCTTCGGCTGGGGAGGCTACGGTCGCAACCGGGTCTACGACGAGCGGGGGCGCGACATCTGCCTGACCGACGGCGAGTGGATCATCCGGGTCGGCTCGCGCGGCGTCGTGGGCTTCATCGCGACCTTCGGCCTGATCCTCGCGCCCATCTTCGTGGCGTGGCGCCGGGCGAACCGCATCCCGAGGTCGGGGCGCCTGTTCGTCGATGCGCTCACGATCATCTGCGCGCTCATCGCCGTGGACCTGCTGCCCAACAGCCTCTTCACCAAGCTTCCCTTCTTCTTCGGTGGGGCCCTGCTCGGCCTAACGCGCGGACTCGAGCAAGAGGCCAAGCAGCAGCCCGCCACGGGAGGCCCTGCGCCCCCGGGTGCAGGGGGTGCGCAGCCCGTCGCCTTGGTGGTCCCGCGATGAGGCGGATCGCTGGCCTGGTGGCCCTCCTGGCGCTCACGCAGTGCAACGTGGAGCCTGGATCTCGGCGCGCGGTGGACACGGCTCTGGTCGACCTCGAGCTGAGATCCGTCGACCCCGGCATCATCCTGCCCGGTTCCACGCTCGTCATCACCGGCGACGCCTTCGTCGACGACCCCTGGGGCGAGTCGACGCTCGTCCTCGATGGCATCATCGAGACCCCTGAGGGGGTCGACGGCCGCCTCGTCCGCTTGCCCGCGCGGTTCGTCGACTTCACGCGACTCGAGGTCGACATCGACGCCGAGGCCTTCGATCTGCTCGGCAGCGGCGAGTCCGCAGACTTTCGCGGCACCGCGTCGATCGAGGTCCGAAGCACGGTGGATGGACGGCTGTACCGCTCTCGCGCCGCCGACGTCCGGCTCGCCATCGCTGCGCGGTTGCAGCCCCAGCTCGACCTGCTGACCCCCAGCAGCGTCATCTTCCCCAACGAGCCGCTCGCGGTCGCCGGCCAAGGGCTCTTGCTCGCCGGCGAAGGGACCACCGGGGCCGTGCTGGAGGGATGCTTCACCCGGAGCGGGCAGGCCAGCTGCGCCCCCACCGATGCCGTCGCGGTCCCGATCGTGCCCGACGATCCGCTCGCCCGCAGCGAGGGGACCTTTGCATTCGTGCCGAGCATCGCCGGGATCGAGCCGGGGCGGTTCGAGGGCACGGTCACGATACGGAACACGCACATCAGCGGTGACGTCGAGACATCGGATCCCGTCGCCGTCACCTGGGACCTCGTCGAGCCGACGCTGTACGGGGTCGATGCGACCACCGCGAGCCTGGGTCGCTACCTCACCATCGAAGGCGCCGGGTTCTTGGGGGGCCCGGCCGGAGGCGACACGGTCCTGAGCTTCGAGGGCGTGTTCACCCCCGACGACACCGGGGCCCCCATCGAGCTCGACGAGCTGCTCTTCACGGAGTTCGCGGACGGGCGGCACATCCGATACGTGGTCAACGAAGAGGACGGGCTCGCCTCGCGGATTGACGTGCGCGACCAGCCCGGTCAGTTCGAAGGCCTCGTGACTCCCCTCATCAGCTTCGCGGGCGTCGAAGTCGAGGGGACCCCCTCTCCCCTGGGCTTTCGGCTCGAGCCGGTTCGGCAGGTGGTTTGGGTCAACTTCAGTCCCGCGTACACCGAGGCGCTTCGGGCCTTTGGACTTCGTGCGGTCGACCGGCGGATTCGTGACCGTGCCCTCGAGGTGATCCGGCGCGACTTCTCGACCCTCAACGTCGAGGTCCGGGAGGAGCGACCCGTCGACTTCGCGCTGTACTGCGAGGTCGACGTCGGTGGCCAAGACCCCAACGGGCTGGGCCTGCTGGGCTACGACAACACGCCCGGCAAGGACACCGAGAACCAGCGCCTCTACGACCGGATCGGCGGCGCGAATGCACGGACCCAAGAGGACGGCTTCCCGGGCTACGGGGGTGTCTTCATCGAGTCCTTGTTCGGCTACTCGGAACACCCCGGTGATCTCGCGGAGCCGGTCCGCCCCGACGCGCGGTTCGACGCGCTGTTCGATCCGTTCCGGCCCGACACCGATGGACATCCGGTGCTGGCAGCCGATCTCTCCGCGGCATTGCCCAGCGTCGAGGGCAGCGACTGCCCTGCCCTGCCCGCGGGCTCGGCCGAACGAGGCGAGCAGATCGCCTGCGCGATTCATGCCCTGGGCACGCTCGTCGGCAGCACGATCTCCCACGAGCTCGGCCACAGCCTCGGCTTGGCCGACCCCTACGGACCCAGCATCCACAACGAGGGCGAGCAGGCCGACAGACTCATGGACGCCGACCGACCCTTCGAGGAGCGCTCGGAGATCGAGGGCGCCGGCCCGTCGCGATTCTGCTTGGAGGAGTACGACTACCTGCGTCAGATCCTGCCGTCCCCAGAGCCCTACGACCTCACGCCGCGCCCGCCTTGTTACTGATGGCGTAACCCAGCGGGCGCGCGGAAGGCCGGCGCCCCAACGAGAAACGCCCCGCGGGCCCGAGGGCTGCGAGGCGTTCCTGCGTGAAGGTCTCCGAACAGCGGCCTAGGAGGCTTCCTTCTTCTCGTGGGTGTAGACGACCGAGGGGCGCTTGTCCTCGGTGATGCACTCCTTGCTGACCACGACTTCGGCGATGTTGTCGACGCTGGGGATGTCGTACATGACGTCCAGCATCGCCTTCTCGAGAATCGACCGCAGGCCGCGGGCGCCGGAGCGCTGCTTCTTGGCCTTGATTGCGACGGCTACCAGGGCGTCGTCGGTGAACTTGAGCTCGACGCCGTCCATCTCGAGCAGGCGAACGTACTGCTTGACCAGCGCGTTCTTGGGCTCGGTGAGGATCTGAACGAGCGCGTCCTCGTCGAGTTCCTGCAGCGGGGCGACGACCGGCAGACGACCGATGAACTCCGGGATGAGCCCGAACTTGTGGAGGTCTTCGTTTTGGACCTCCTGCATCAGCTCCCAGCTGCGCAGCTCCTTCTTGGACTCGACCTTGGCACCGAAGCCCATGCTTTTGGCGCTGACGCGGTGCTCGACGATGTCCTCGATGCCGGCGAAGGCACCGCCGCAGATGAACAGGATGTTGGTGGTGTCGACCTGCAGGAAGTCCTGCTGAGGGTGCTTGCGCCCCCCCTTGGGCGGCACCGATGCCACGGTCCCCTCGAGGATCTTGAGCAGGGCTTGCTGCACGCCCTCGCCAGAGACGTCGCGGGTGATCGAGGGGTTGTCCCCCTTGCGGGCAATCTTGTCGATCTCGTCGACGTAGATGATGCCGCGTTGGGCTCGCTCGACGTCGTGGTCCGCGTTCTGCAGCAGGCTGACGATGATGTTCTCCACGTCCTCCCCCACGTAGCCGGCCTCGGTGAGGCTGGTGGCGTCGGCGATCGCGAACGGCACGTCGAGTATACGGGCCAGCGTCTGCGCCAGGAGCGTCTTGCCCGAGCCGGTCGGCCCGATCAGCAAGATGTTGCTCTTTTGAAGCTCGGCCTCGTCGGCCTTCTTCTTGGCGTTGATCCGCTTGTAGTGGTTGTAGACCGCCACGGAGATGATCTTCTTGGCCGCGTTCTGCCCGACGACGTAGTCGTCGAGAATCTCGCGAATCTCCTTGGGCTTGGGCACCTTGCCCTGCCCCTGCTGGCGCTCCTCCTTTTGGACCTCCTCCGCGAGGATGTCGTTGCACAAAGAGATGCACTCGTCGCAGATGTACACCGATGGCCCTGCGATGAGCTTCTTCACCTCCTTCTGGGATTTCCCACAAAAAGAGCAGCTCAGGTTGCCGTGGCCGTTGTCGCGTTTCGAAGTGCTCATCTGCCGTCCTTCGATCCTTCCAGTTCCCAACCCCCAATCAACGGAGGATTAGGAGTTCTCCTCTTCGGTTCGCTTCTGGATGACCTCGTCGACCAAACCGTAACGCTTGGCGGTTTCGGCGTCCATGAACTTGTCCCGTTCGGTGTCGCGCAAGATGTCGTCGACCCCGCGCCCACAGTGGGTGGCGAGAATCTCGTTGAGCCGAGCCTTGAGGCGCAGGATCTCTTTCGCCTGAATCTCGATGTCGGTGGCTTGCCCTTGGGAGCCGCCGTGAGGCTGGTGAATCATGATCCGCGCGTTGGGCAGGGCCAAGCGCTTGCCCGGAGCGCCGGCGGCGACGATGACCGCGGCCATGGACGCGGCTTGCCCCATGCAGTAGGTCGCCACCTTCGGCCGGATCAACTGCATCGTGTCGTAGATCGCCAAGCCGGCGGTCACGACGCCGCCGGGGCTGTTGACGTAGAGCCGAATCTCTTTGTCCGGGTCGTCGGACTCCAGGTACAGGAGTTGCGAGACGATCGAGTTGGCGACCTGGTCGTTGATCGGCGTACCGAGCAGGATGATCCGGTCCTTGAGCAGTCGGGAGTAGATGTCCCACGAGCGCTCACCACGGACGGTCTGCTCGATGACGAACGGGATGTTCGCGCTGGGCTCACCACCCCACGCCACGGGCGGGGGAAGCATCGAAGGGTCACCAAACGGTTTGAAGTCGGCCATGAGGTCGGGGTCAGTTGGGAGGTTCGCGGCGCGAACGCTTCAGCGTCTCCTTTGCGATGCCCAGCGGGGCGGCGCAAGGGCCCGGAGACAGGAGCCCCCAGGTTGACGACGCGAAGTCGTCTGGCAGCAATGGTGGCCGGGCTGGCCTCACGATGCAAGTGTCGTCATCGGCGCCAGAACGGCTGTTTTGAGGTCCACAGGTGGCCCAATTCGGCAGGCCCCCGGCCCACATGGAGGACCGCACGGCCCAGATTGCCACATGTCCTCGCCTGAGGCAGGCCGCCCCGGCCTGGCGGCCCAGGCCACCGGTACGCGCGAAAAAGGACGCTCCGGGCGTGGAGCGTCCTTTTCTCCTCGGCGATACGCCGAGGTCATCGGGGGTCCATCAGTCGTGGTCGTGGTCGCAGTTCTCGTCGTGAACGTGCTCCGCCTCACCCTGGGCGCCGCCCTCGGGCTCCGGATCTGGAGCCTCGGTGATTTCGGCCTTGTTCATGAGGAAATCCAAGATTCGTTCCTCGCGCATCTGCGCGCTGAGCATCAGCAGCTGTCCGCTCTTCTCCATCGAAGCCCGCATGCGGTCGATGTTCTGTCCCGAATCTTCGGCCATCTTGGCGAGCTCGGCCTCGAAGTCCTCGTCGCTGACCTCGATCGTCTCGGTCTTGCCGATCGCGTCGAGCAGAAGGAAGGCTTTGACGTTGAACAGCGCCTGCGGCCGGATGCGCGCGGCGAGCTGCCGCTCGTTGGTGCCCACGTGCTCGAGGCGCATGCCCTGCTGGGCCAGCTGACGCTTCGTTTGCTCGACCTGGGCCGACACCTCACGGGCGACCATCGAGGGTGCGGGCTCGAAGTCGTTGGCTTCGAGGACGGACTCGACGAGGCGACGACGAGCTTCGCGCTCGGCCTCGTCGGCGTCCGCCTGCTGGAGATCGGATGCGATCTTCGTCTTCAGCTCGTCGAGCGTCTCGGCGTCGCCGGTGTCCTTGGCGAACTCGTCGTCGAGCTCGGGCACGTACTTGACCCGAACCTCACGCATGCCCAGCTCGAGCTTGGCCTCTTGACCCCGAAGCTCGGGGCGAATGCGGTCGTCGGGCGGGACGAAGCGGATCGTCTTGATCGAGCCGACTTCGCTGAGCTTGGTGCCCTCGAGGGCGGCGCTCAGACCGGGCAGGAACTCGCCCTGGGTCTCACCGATGTCGACGCGTACGTCCTTGCGAGTGATGCGCTGCTCACCCAACGTGCCCTCGACGTCGACGGTCCAGACGTCGCCGGCCGCGGTCTCTTCGCGTCCAGGCTCATCGGGAAGGGGACGCAGCTCGGTCAGCTTCTGACGACGCGACTCGAGCTCGGCATCCGCCTTGGCTTGGTCGACGACCGCGGGACGGCGGCGAACCGCGACGCCGGTGTAGTTCTTGGGCTCGAGGTCTGGGCGAACCTCGAAGCGCGCCTGGTAGCGGAAGGGCTCCTCCTTCTCGAGCGAGGACTCCTCGACCACCGGCTGCGTCAGCGGCTGCGTCTCGTGCTCGGTGACCGCGGTCTGGAAGGTCTCTTGAACGAGTTCGCCGGCGAGTTCCTCGCGGACGCCCTTGCCGAATCGCTTCTCGAGCACGTGAGGGGGGACCTTGCCGGCCCGAAATCCGGGCAGGCGGGCGCGACGACGAAGGTCGCGCATCTTGTCGGTGAGTCGTTCCGAGACGTCCGTCCACGGAATCTCCACCTTCACTCGACACTCGACGGGACTGATGCGCTCGATGCTGCTCTTCATGATTTCTAGGACCTCGGGTCGCGAGAGGACGGCTGCATAACAAAGTCGAGGCCCCGTGACAAAGCCCCCCGTCGTGCGTTTTTCGGGCGCGCGATCCGCTCGGACCCCCGGAGCCCGGGTTCAGGGCAGGGCGTCCAGGGCCTGCAGCAGGTCGGCCTCGAGGTCGTCGGCGTCCTCGATTCCGACGCTCATCCTCACGAGACCCTCTCGAATGCCCAGATCGGCGCGCTGCTGGGGCGAGAGCTCGAAGAAGCTCATCAGCGGCGGCTGCTCGATCAGGCTCTCCACGCCACCCAAGGAGGCCGCCAGCTTGGGGATCCGGACGCCATCGACCAGCTTCGTACCGGCCTCCAGTCCGCCACAGAGCTCGAAGGAGAGCACCCCTCCGCCGCCCCGGAGGTACAGCTGCGCCAGCGCGTGGTCGGGGTGGCTGGGCAACATGGGATACCAGACGCGCGCCACGGCCCGGTGGGCCTCCAGCATGCGCGCGAGCCGGAGCGCGCTGTCGTTGTGCCGAGCGACGCGCAGCCCCAGCGTCTTGACGCCCCGCATCGTCAAGAAGGCGGTGTGGGGATCCGCGAGGGCGCCGAGGGTGCCGTGCTGATCTCGGATCGCCTCGATGATCGGCCCCTTGCCCACCACCACACCTCCGAGCAGGTCGTTGTGCCCCCCAAGATACTTGGTGGTGGAGTGCACCACCAGATCCACGCCGTGGTCGAGCGGCCGCATGTTCATCGGCGTCGCGAAGGTGGCGTCGATGATCGTCTTGACGCGCTTCGCCTTCGCCAGCGCGACGAGAGCCTCGAGGTCGACGAGCCGGCCGTACGGGTTGGTGGGCGCCTCGGTGAAGATCACCTTCGTCTGCGGACGCATGGCCGCTTCGAGCGCGGCGACGGTGGGCGCGACGATGTCGACCTCGACCCCGTAGCGAGACAGGACCGAGAGCGCGAACTGGCGGGTCTTCCGATAGACGTCGCTGGTGAACACGACGTGGGCCCCCGCGCGCAGCATGGACAGCAGCGTGGTGGTGATCGCCGCCATCCCCGAGGCCGTCAGGAGGGCCGCCTCGCCGCCCTCGAGCGCGGCGAGCTTGGCCTCACAGGCGGCCACGGTCGGGTTCCCGTAGCGACCGTACTCTTGAGGGCGCTCGTGCTCGCCCTGCATG
Organism: uncultured bacterium; assembly: GCA_963761755.1. GTDB lineage: Bacteria > Myxococcota_A > Polyangia > Nannocystales > Nannocystaceae > CAJXVA01. The sequence continues at coordinate 218,797 of CAVXIC010000006.1, read as the reverse complement.
AAGGACACGAGCTCGGCGGTGTCGGCGAACGGATAGGTGCTCGCGTGCACGATGGGCGTCGTGATGCTCCGGTCCCCGCGCACGTCCGCCTCGCCGTCGTGCACGGCTCGGGTCGAGGGGCCACGACGGGGCGCGTCATCCACCGCCATGAACTGCCATCATCCTCGCAGCTGGACGAGCATGTCGTCACGGTCTCGGAACCCGGAGGAGACCCCCTCCAAGAGCGCGGTGGCGACCGCCGTGTTGCCGGTCTTCTCGTGCACGAGCGCCAGCTCATACTGCGCGGAGTTGCGCTCTTCGTCGGTGCTCGCTCGGTCCGCGGCACGTTCGAGATCGGCGATGGCGGCGTCGGTTTCCCCCTGGAGCACGCGGAGCGTGCCGAGCATGACCAGCGCCCGCGACTCCCACTGCGGGTCGTCGCTCGCCGCCTCGAACTCGGAGACCGCCGAATCGACGAGACCCATCTCTCGATACGCCATGCCGAGGTCGAACCGGTCGCGCGCGCTTGCGCCGGCGACGTCTTGCGCCTTGGCCGAGACGCGGCCGGGCTTGCCGCCGGACTTGCGCGCCCGTGGCGACCCGGAGCCGGACGGGGCGTCGTCGCTGGCGCCGCCAAAGATTGCCGACAGGTAGGCGTCCTCGTCGGCGTCCTCGTCGGCGCCCTCGTCGGGCTCGTCGGGCTCGTCGGGCTCGGCGGGGTCCGCCTCCGGAGGGCCATCGAGATCGACCAGCGGCGTGGCGCCGGCGGACTCGTTGGCGGGATCCTGGGCCCCGGTCAGATCGGCGCGCACGACGGCGATCTCGGGGTGCCCGGGGTGCTCGCCCTCGAGGTCGGCCAACGCGGCCTCGGCGTCCTCGTCCAGCCCCTGGTCGAGGAAGAACCGGATCTCTGCGAGGTCGTCCGAAAGATCGGGCCAGCCACCGGGAGGCGCTCCCGCGGCGGGCTCGGCCGCCGGCACCGACTCGGGCTGGGGCTCGGGCTCGGGCTCGGGCTCGGGCTCGGGGGTGAGCACCGGCTCGGGCGCATTGGCGTCGAGGAGGTCGTCGAAGTCGTCGTCGAAGGCCGCGTCGAAGTCGGCGTCGAAGTCGGCGTCGGATCCCTGCCGCGGCACATCGTCGTCCGGCCCGGCCGGCTCGGCGACCGCCGGCTCCGCCCCAAGCGGCGCATCGTCCAGCACGAGCATACTGCTGTCTTCATCCAGCAGGTCGGACATGCGCGTGTTGTCGGTGCCAACGAGCAGCTGGCTCGTCGGCTCGGCGACGGCGCCTTCGGCCTCCTCTTCGACCTGCCGCAACGCGAGCGCTTCGATGTCGACGGAGGTCGGAACGAACTCTTGGCCACCGCGGCGCGCGTGTTCGGGCTCCGCCGGCGGACGCGGAAGGAAGGCCGCGGGAGGCGTCCCTTCGTCTGCGGAGGCGCGCGCACGCTTGAGCGCCTGCATCTGCTCGGTCGGCGCGATGCTGAGCGCGAGGCCTTGGCTCGAATCAGCCTCGGGCAGGGGTCCGGCCTCGCTGATCCCGAAGCGGTTCTCGATCACGATGGGGCTGGTGTCGGGCTCGTCTTCGGACTCCGGCTCCGGCTCGCTGAGGTCGATCGAGATGTCATCGTCGACGAGGTCGAGCGCGTCGGCGGCAACGTCGAGGTCGACGTCGAGATCGAGATCGAGATCGATGCCGCCCGAGGGGGTCATCGGAGGCGGCGTCTGGCTCTCGAGACGGGACTGAACCGCGAGCGCCTCGGGGTGGCGCGGGACCGCCGAAAGCGCGGCATGCACGTGTTCGCGGGCGAGCTTGGGATCGCCGCCTTCGACGAGCGCTGCGATCCGTGCGTGCGTGGCGGCGGCCTCCTCCACCCGCTCGAGCTCGGAGAGCGATCGAGCCTTGAGGGACAGCGCCGCGACGTGGTTGGGCTGCTCGTTGAGCAGGGGCTGCATGTGCTCGAGCGCGTGCTCGAACAGCCGATACTTCACGTACACCCGCGCCTCGAAGAGGAGCTTGTCCGAGTCGGTCAGCGACTCCGGGTCGACCGGTTCAGCGGCTTCTTGCAGCAGGGACGCCCGCGCCGCGCCCTGACTGACCTCTTCGAGCACGTGATCGGTCATCGACGTGCTCGCCGCGGCGTCGCTGGGCGGGTCGTCGTTGAGATCGCCGAAGTCGAGCTCGATGCCCGCCGACGAGTCGCCCGGGCCGGCACCTGGGCCGTCATCGGCGAGGACGACGTCGGCTTCGTCCAGCTCGACGACGTCCGCGTCATCCAGCTCGAAATCGATGTCGCCGCCGACGTCGGCGTGCGCATCATGCATGTCGTCGTCCGGGTCCATGCCGCCCAGGGGATCCGGCGCCGGCGTGCCCTGGCCAGCGCGGTCGCGGGACGACGCGGCGGCGGCGCCGGCCGCGTCGCGCAGGGCGAGCAGCTCGCGGTCGCCGGGGATCCAATCGAGCCCCATGTCGAGCGCTCGCTGGGCCGCCGCTTCGTCGCCGACCTCGCGCAGGCTCCGGGTGAGTTCGGCGATCACCGAGCTGGCCTTGTCGGGCTTGCCCAGCGCCATGAACGTCTCGGCGAGCAGCTCCAGGCCGGCAGCGTCGCCGGGGTCGCCCTGCAGCAAGCCGTTGAGCTTCATCAGGGCGTGCCGCGCGTCGCCCAGGTGCAGGTACACCCGCGCCAGCGCACGCACCGTCTCTCGGTCGTCGGGCTTGTGGTAGACGAGCCGCTCCGCGACGCGAACGAAGTCCGCGTGTCGGCCCGCATCGAGCAGCACCTGCCCGGCCTGTCGAAACGCCCGGACGGCGTCGGCGACCATGTTCTCCCGAGAGTAGAGCTCCGCCAGCCGCAATCGCTTGGAGACCACGCTGGGGTCGGCGTCCGCGATGGTGCGGTAGGTCTGCAGCGCCTCGGCGACCCGCCCTCCGGACAGCTGAGACTGGGCGATCGACTCGAAGCTGGCGATCGCGTCGTGGACCCGGCCCACCTCCATGTTGAGCTGGGCGCACTTGTAGTGAATGTCGAGCCGGGCCGGGTCGAGGTTGAGGACCTGGCGATAGACCGCCAGCGCCTTCTGGTACTCGCGGCCGGACGCGTAGAAGTCCCCGACCTGCTGGTAGCGACTGACCGCGCCGGCGCGGTCCCCGGTTCGTGCGAGCGAGTCGGCGAGCATCAGCCAGGCGCGCACGTCCTTGGGGTCGTGCTCGACGATCGTCTGATACTCGCGGGCAGCACGGTCATGCTGGCCGCGGGCCGCGTACTTCTCCGCCCGGTCGTGGGCTTTTTCCTTGCTGAAGGCCACGGCGGACTCCTGGATCAGTTCTCCTCTGCAGCGAGCGCCCGAACGGCGTCCACGTCGAGATTCTGCGCGAGGAAGTGAGTGTCATAGCCCCCCTGCACGATGGCGTCCTGATCGAGAATCCATCGATGCAGGGGCAGGTTGGTGCCGATGCCGCGCACGATCGTTTCGTCGAGCGCGCCACGCATCCTCGCGAGCGCCTGCTCACGGGTGGGTGCGTGCACGATGAGCTTGCCGATCATCGAGTCGTAGTGCGGAGAGACCGTGTAGCCCTGGTACACGTGACTATCGACGCGAACGCCGTATCCACCGGGGAAGTGCAACGCGGTGATCGTACCTGGCTGAGGCGCGAAGGTCACCGGGTCTTCGGCGTTGATTCGACACTCGATTGCGTGGCCATCGGCGGTGTGCTCGCGGTCGAGCGGACCCAGCGGCTCTCCGGTGGCGATGCGAATCTGCTCTCGCAGCAGGTCCACGCCCGTGATCATCTCGGTCACGCAGTGCTCGACCTGGATACGGGTGTTCATCTCCATGAAGTAGAACTTGTCGCCGTCGAGCAGGAACTCGACCGTACCGACGGACCGGTACCCGATCACCTTGGCGGCCGTGACCGCTGCCTCGCGCATCGCGACCCGCACCGCCTGCGGAACGCAGGATGAAGGCGCTTCTTCGATGATCTTTTGGTGCCGGCGCTGCACCGAGCACTCTCGTTCGAGCAGATCGACGACGTTGCCGTGGTGATCGGCGATCACCTGCACTTCAATGTGCCGCGGGCTTTGTACGTATCGCTCGAGGTACACATCGCCGCAGCCGAACGCGGCTTGAGCCTCCGACTGCGCGGTCTCGACGGTCTGCGCGAGCACGGCCGGGTCGTGCACGATCTTCATGCCACGGCCTCCGCCGCCGGCGGAGGCCTTGACGATCACCGGAAACCCGATCGCCTGTGCCGCTTCGACCGCCTCTGCGCCGGACTGCAGGACGCCGGTGCCCTTGAGGACGGGGACCCCCGCTTCTTGCATCCTGGTGCGGGCCGCGACCTTGTCGCCCATCAGCGACATGTGCTCGGGCAGCGGCCCGATGAAGTTCAGGCCGCACTTGATGCACATTTGCGCGAAGTCGGCGCGCTCGGCCAAGAACCCGTAGCCCGGATGCACCGCGTCTGCCCCGGAGAGCTCGGCCGCGGCGATGAGGTTGGGGATGTGCAGGTAGCTCGCCGGCGATGGCCCCGGCCCGATGCAAACCGCTTCGTCCGCAAACCGGGTGTGGAGCGCCTCGGCGTCCACGGTCGAGTGCACGGCGACCGTGCGAATGCCCAGCTCGCGACACGCACGAATCACGCGAAGCGCGATCTCGCCGCGGTTCGCGATGAGGACCTTGCGAATGGGCTGGGTCACTGCTTGGTCACCCGGAAGAGCTTGGCGCCGTACTCGACGGGCTGCCCGGCCTCGACGAGGACTTCTTCGATGGTGCAGGCGAAGTCGGCCTCGATCTCGTTGAACAGCTTCATCGCCTCGACGATGCACACCGTGCTGCCCGGCTGCACCTTGCTGCCCACTTCGACGAAGGAGGGCGCGTCCGGACGGGGCGAGCCGTAGAACGTGCCGACGAAGGGCGAGGTGATGTAGTCCCCGGGAACCTCTTGGGGCGTCGGGGATGCGGCGGGCGCGGGCGCGGCTTGGACCATGGGCGCAGCCGCTGCTGCGGGCGCGGCGAGCTGAGGAGCCTGTGCCGGCACCGGCATGTCGCCACGACGAAGCAGCATGCGCGTCTCGCCGGTCTCGATCTCGAGCTCATCGAGTTCGTGGTCTTGAAAGATGCTCGCCAGCTCGCGGATGTAGCTGAGGTCGGGAAGCTTGGAGTCGGTCTCGTTGGGCATGGTGGCTCGCGAGATTCGGGTCGGGGTCGGTCTAGGACCTCTCGGCGCCGGACCCTAACATTTCCAGAACCGCTTCAAGCGCCAAGAGATATGAGTTCACGCCCAGTCCCATGACCACCCCCGCACACGCCGCGGCGGTGAGGGAAACCTGCCGAAACGGCTCCCGCGCGTAGATATTGGACAGATGGACCTCGATCGCGGGAGCCGGTACCGCCCGGAGCGCGTCGGCGATCGCCACCGAGGTGTGCGTGTAGCCGCCGGGGTTGATCACGATCCCCGCCTGCGCCGCGTGGATCAGGTCGATGATCGCGCCCTCGGAGTTGCGCTGGTGGCACTCGACCTGGGCGCCGTGCCGGCCGGCAACCTCGGCCAGCCGCGCGTCGAGCTGCTCGAGCGTGGTGGAGCCGTAGACCTCGGGCTCGCGCGTTCCGAGCAGGTTGAGGTTGGGACCGTGAATGACGGTGACGCGGGCGGCCATCGCCCGCAGTGTAGTCCACGGCCTGAGGTCTAGAGTTCGGACTGCAGCTCGGGGGAGGTGGAGCGCAGCATCCAGCGGCCCTTGCCGATGTGGGCGCTGTCGACGAGGACGATCGCGACGAAGTACTCCTCTGTCAGCACCCGGCAGACCACGGCCCGGTTCTCAGCCTTGACGGTGATGTCGGTGACGTCGCCCATCTGCAGCGACTTGGCCGCTTGCCGAAGCTCGACGTAGCGGAACGAGAACTCCATCGCGGTCGACTCGATGTCGACGTCGGCGTACTTGGGGTCGACGTACTGCATGACCGCGATCCCGTCGAATCCCATCAGAATGGCACCGGCGGCACCGGGGGTGTTCTGGACGATCTTTTCGAGCGATTCGTTGAGCATTGCGGTCCGTGGGGCGCCCGGGCGGCGCCTCAGAGAGGTTCGCCCAACGCACACGCAGGGTCAAGGACACTCAGGGGGCACAGTCGGGCGTGGCCGGGACGAAGGTGTCGTCCTGCGCGGTCGGGCAGCCCAACGCGATCCCCGTGAAGTTGTTGATGAACACCCGTTCGGTGGGCTCGGGGGGCACCGATCCCGGCGGGCACACGCCGCTGATGGTGTCATCGGCCTCGCCGTCGGCGTCGGAGTCGACCTCGTACTCGCAGGTGGCACAGGTGATCGTGCAGCCGTGGCAGACCTCGATGGGGAACTTGAACTCCCGCGCTTCGATCTCGCCGACGGTGCCGACCGCGTTGCCCGTTCGGCGAGCCCGCACGACGACGGTGGCGACGATGGTCTCCCGCTGGCTCAACACGCCGACCTCGGCCGAGAGCCGCGCCGACTCGAGCTCGGCCTCGGTCGGATTCTCGACCTCCAGGCGCAGGTCTTCCTGCGCGTCCACGCCCGCCTGCGTTGCTCTTTCGACCCGATCTCGCGCGATCTCGGTCGTGGTCGCGTCGGGAATGACGTTGACCAAGAAGCCCAAGGACCCGCCCCCGGAGAGCGAGTTGGTCGGAATCGGCGGGCTGAAGTCGACGAAGTCCTCGGGGAGCGCGTCGAGGAGCTGCGGCCGCTGCTGGCTGGTCAGCGTCACGTCGACCCCGACGAGCTGGAGCTCGGAGTTGTCGATGCCGCTGTTGACCGAGTCGCCCATCTGCCCGATCAGCTGGTTTTGAATCTCCAGCGGCAGCATGTAGCCGGTCTCGAAACGTACGTCGAGCAGCCCCTGCGCGAGGAAGACCGAGGCTGGGACGCTGACCGAACACGAGCCCTGCCATGCCGGCGCGCCCGCGATGATGATCGACTCCTCTTGGTCCGCGCACGATCCCCCCAGGGCGAGCGAGGCCAGAGCGACGGCGGCGGAAGTGAGCTTGAGAACGTTCATGACACCACGGCACCGCCAGCGGGCAGCGTGCGTGTCAGCGTAGCAAGCCCCCTGCCCCCCCTCCAAAGAAACGCCGCAGCTCAGACCAGCAGGTCGAGGATTTCCTCGGGGGTCAGGGAGAACACCGCCGGCTCGCCCAGTCGCGCGAGTCCAATGTAGGTGAGCTTGCGATGGGCGCCTCGCTTCTTGTCGCGCGCCATCGCGGCGAGGATGGCGGGCCGCTGCGAGGCCCGGAGGCGAGCGTCGAGGTCGGTGGGCAGCCGCAGGGCCTGCAGCGCTGCGCGGATGTCTTGTTCGAGATCGGGGCTGGCCACGCCGCGCCGGGCGGACAGGCGCGCGGTGGCGAGCAACCCCAGCCCCACAGCCTGACCGTGCTTGAGCGCAAATCCCTCCGCGGCCTCCAGGGCATGGCCGACCGTGTGGCCCAGATTGAGCAGGGCCCGGCCCTTGCCGGCGTCGGACCGCTCGAGGGGGTCCCGGATCACGCACGCCGCCTTGAGCGCGACGGAGGTCGCGACGAGCGGACCCAGCACGCCCTCGTCGCGGCGGTAGATGGGCCCGGCCTGCGCCACGAGGCCCGCGAAGTGCTCGGGGTCGAAGAGCGCCCCGTGCTTGAGCATCTCGGCCAAGCCGCAGCCGAGCTCCTCGTCGGGCAGCGTTTGCAGGACCGAGGGGTCGATGACGACCGCCCGCGGAAACGCGAACGCACCCAGCAGATTCTTGCCCTCGGGCAGGTCGACGGCGACCTTGCCCCCGACCGACGCGTCGACTTGTGCGAGCAGGGAGGTCGGGCACTGCACGATGTCGATGCCCCGCATGAAGACCGACGCGACCAGGCCAGCCAGATCGCCGACCACGCCGCCGCCCAGCGCGAGCACGACGTCCGAGCGACCCAGACCGGCGGCGAGCAGCGCAGAGACCATCTCCAGCATGCGGGCGGGCGTCTTGCTGTGCTCGCCCGCGGGGATCACGTGCAGGGAGACCTCGAGGCCTTCGGGCTCCAGCGACGCCTGAACCGGAGGCCCGTACAAGGGCATGACGTTCTCATCGGAGACCAGCGCGACCCGCTTGGCGCGCGGACACACGCGGCGCAGGGTCTCCCCCACCCGTTCGAGCATGCCGTCACCGACGCGGACGGGGTAGCTGAGGTCCTCGGAGGGGACTGCGACTTCGAGGGCTACGGGCCGGACCATGGTGCGTCTCTTCAAGCGCCCCTTTCGCCGCTTTGCGGGCCCAGGTCAAGGGCTGAAATCACGCGGTCGACGATGACGGGCACCTCGCCGACCCCGTCGACGGCCACCGGCGCGGTCTCGTAGGCCGGAGCCCGGGACGTCCACAGCTGCTCGAGGTCGCGCTCGAGGTCGTTCGAGGCGGCGACCAGCGGTCGGTCCTCGGCGGCCCCGCGAAGCCGGACGGCGAGCACGCTGGTGGGGACGCGCAGCAGCACGCGGGGTCCCGCCGCGTCCATCTGGGCCCGGTTGCCCGGATCGAGGACGGCCCCGCCACCGGTCGCCACCACGCTGCGGCGGCGCTCGAAGGCGGGCTCGGCGAGCAGCGAGCGCAGCGCCTCGCGCTCGAGGGTTCGAAAGTGCGCCTCGCCTTGCGCAAAGGCCTCGCGCACGGCCACGCCGAAGACGCACTCGATGCGGCGATCGAGGTCGACGAAGGTCACCCCGAGCCGGCCGGCGATCGCCCGCCCGACGGTGCTCTTGCCCGAGCCCATCATGCCGCAAAGAAAAACCGGCGCGCCCACGGGAGCGAGGGTGCGCCGGTCGAGCCCCGGCCGCAAGGGCGGGGTGAATGCGTCAGCCGCCGATCGAGCTGGCTCGGTTGACGATCTTCGGGGTGAGGAAGATCAGCACCTCGGAGCGGGTGTCGGCCTCGGACTTGTTCTTGAAGAACCACCCGACGATCGGGATGTCGGCGAGCCACGGGATCTTCGTGTAGTTGACCGCCTTGTTCCGGGTGTAGATGCCCCCGATGACCGCGGTGTCGGCGTCGTTGACGAGCATCCGCGAGTTGGCGCTGCGCGTGAGGATCGTCGGGTCACCCCGGGCGCCGGTGTTGACGAAGTCAGCCTCGTTCTTCTGCACCGTCACGTCGAGCAGGACGGCGCCTTCATTGGTGACGTGGGGCGTGACCTGCAGCGAGAGCGTCGCGTTGACGAACCGGGTGTTCACTCCCTGCGCGCTGACCTGCGAGATCGGGATTTGAACGCCCTGCTCGATGGTCGCCTCGGAGTTGTCGAGCGTCACGACCTTGGGTGCGCTGATGATGCGGACCTCCCCCGTGGACTCGGCCGCCGAGAGGCGCAGGTTGGTGTTGAGGTTGCCGCTGATGCTGCCGAAGGACATGCCGAGGGCACCACCGGCCCCCGTACCGACCGGCGCGGGCAGATCGACCGCGTAGTTGGGGTTGGCCGCCGCACCGGGCAGCAGCAGTCCCCGGGTGTCCGCCGGCGTCCCCGTACCGCCACCGCCGAGCCCGATGGAGTTCGGGAACAGCAGGCCCGTCGGGTTGCCCGTACCTGGACTCGCGGTGAAGTCGAAGCCCCACTGGATGCCGAGCTGGCGGGTGAAGGTCGTGCGAGCTTCCACGATGCGGGCCTCGATGAGGACCTGCGGCGTCTGGGTGTCGAGACTCTTCACCAGGTCCTGGGCCAGGGCGATGTTGGCCGCGACGTCCATGATGATGAGCGTGTTCGTGCGCGAGTCGGGCGTCACGGTTCCGCGCGGACTGAGCACGGACTGCACCTTGGCGATCATCTCGTCGACCGTCGCGTACGACAGCGGCACGAGCCGAGTCTCCAGCGGCTTGAGCTGCACGCGAGCGTTGGCCCGCTCGATGGCCTGCCGCTGCTCTTCCTCGAGCGCATCGAGGGTCGCAACCCGGACCACGTTGCCCTCGCGGGTCGAGCCGAGCTTGAGCGAGCGAAGGATGATGTCCAGCGCCTGATCCCAGGGCACCGCGTTGAGCTTCATCGTGACGCTGCCCTCGACCCCGTCGCCGGCGACGATGTTCACGCGACCGATGTCGCTGAACAGCAGCAGCACGTCCTTGATCGGCGCGTCCTGCAGCTCGATGTCGATTCTCTCGCCGCGCCAACGGCCCCGAGAGCTTCGCCGGCCTTCGGTGACGTCGGCCTGCCCGTCGGTCGCGGGCGCCAGGTTGGACGCAGGCTTGGGGATCGAGGCAAAGCCTCCGACCTTCGCGCCGTCCACCGAGACCGCCTGCGGCTCGGTGCGTGCGTTGGTTGCAACCGTGGTAGGCGCAGCGGCCTTGGCCTTGGCGCCGGCGGGGAAGTGCCAGACCAGTTGGCCGGGTCGCTCCTCGAGCCGGGCACGCACCGGTCCGTGCGTCGAGACGATGACCTTTGCGTCATCCCCCTCGGCAAAGCTGGTGACCACGCGAACCGAGCCGTCGTACTTGCTGGCGTCCAGCGAGCGCTCGAGCTTCTTGGCCAGCTTGGCGCCCGAGAACTTGAGCAGCTGAATCGTCGGCGTGAGCGACATGCCGTCGTAGCGAGCCGCGCCGTCGAACTCGACGATGACCCGCGACTCGTCGGCGTCGTGTTCGAAGCGAACGTCTCGGACCTTCGCGGGGCCCTTGGCCGTGCGATCGTCCTTCTTCGGGGACGGCGGTGCGGCTGGCCTCTGGGCAGCCTTGGCTGCCTGCGCATCGGCCCGGGCCTGCGCCTGGGCTTTGGCCCGCGCTTCGGTCTGCGCCAAGGCCTCGGCTTTGGCCTGGGCCTGCGTCGCGGCAGACACCTCTCGCTTCATCGCGACCAGTGCCGCGTCCCGGTCCGCGAGCTGCGACTTGAGGCTGTCCCGCTCCACGGTCAGGGATGCGAGCTGCACCTCGGCCTGCTCCTTCTCCTTGCGCGCGGTCTCCCGCGCCTTGCGGGCCTCTTCGGCGCGGCGCTCCACCGACCCCAGCGCCTTCGCGGCCGCGCGCTGACGCGCCACGGCGGCGTCCCGTTCGCGCTGCGCGTCGGCCAGCTCTTCGTTGGCCTTGCGGCCGGCCTTGCCGCGCTTCTCCGCGGCCGCGTCCCGGGCCTGCGCGAGCGCGAGCTCGGCGGCCTTGCGCGCCGACTCAGCGCTCGCCTTCTCCGACTCGGCACGGACACGCGCTTGCTCGGCGGCGGCGAGCTTCTTCTCGGCCGAGACCTGGAGCTTCTGCGCCGAGGCGCGGTCCGCCTTGGCTTCGGCCAGCGTCTTGGACGCGGACGCGAGCATGGCGTCGGCCCGGTTCAGCTTCGTCTGCGCCGCGGCCTCGGCCGTCTCGGCCTTCGCCTCGGCCACGGCAATCCGTCGCGCGGCGTCGGCCTCGATGCGCGTGCGCGCGGCGACGAGTTCTTCCTTCACGTCGGCCTGGGCCTGGGTCCGAGCCGTCGCAACCGCGGTCGCGACGGAGGTCTTGCCCTGCTCTCGGACGCGCGCCAGCTCGCGCTCGGCTTGGGCGATGGCGTCCTTCTCGGCCTTCTTCCGGGCCTGGGCGAGGTTGTGCTTCGCCTCGGTCTCCGCCGTCGCCAGCCGCTCCTTCGCCGCGACTCGGGCGGCCTTCTCGGCCCGCGCAACCTTGGCCTTGGCGTCCGCCTCGGCCTCGGCGAGCCGCTTCTTCTTGAGCGCCTCCGCATCGACCTTGGCCTTGGCCACGACGGCGTCGGCAGCACGCTTCGCGCCGGCCAGCTCCGCCGCCGCTTCCTTGGCGGCTTGGGTGCGAGCGGCAGCGAGGATCGCGGCGGCCTTGGCTTGCGCCTGGGCCTCGGTCTGCGCGGCGCGTCGCTCGGCGTCCGCGAGGCGCTCCTTGGCCTTCGCGCGGGCGTCCTTCGCGTCCGTCAGCTCGGTCTGCGCTTCGGCCAGGCGGGCCTTGGCGAGCTTGTCGGCAGCGGCGATCTTCTTCTTGGCGTCGGCATCCGCCCGGCTCGCCTCGGTTCTGGCCCGCTGCGCCTCGGCTTTTGCGGCCTTCGCCTTGGCTTCGGCCTGCGCGAGACGCTCCTTCGCGTCCGCGTCGGTGCGGCTGGCGGCACGTTCGGCTTCGAGGGCTCGAGCCTTCGCCCGCTGGGCCGCGGCTTCCGCCTCGGCCAGCTTTTCCTTCGCGTCGGCGTCCGCCTGGCCCGCCGCACGCTTGGCGCGCTCCGCCTCTGCCTGGGCGAGCGCAGCCTTGGACTGGGCCTCGGCAAGCTGTTGCTTGGTCTGGGCGTCGGCACGCGTCGCGGCCTGCTGCGCCCGATCAGCCTCCGCCTTGGCGGCCTTGGCGACCGCCGCAGCCTCGGCCAGCTGCTTCGCGGAGGCGACCTTGGCGGCCTCGGAGAGCGCCTTGGCCCGCGCAAGTTCCTTCTCGGACGCCGCCCTCGACTTCGCCGCGATCGCACGGGCGGCCGCGAGTTCTTCCTTGGATGCGGCTTTGGACTTGGCCGCTTCGGCCCGCGCGGCTTCGAGCTCCGCCGCTGCGGCTTCCTTCGATCCGCGCGCGTCTGCGAGCTCTCGCTTGGCCGCGTCACGATGCACGGCGGCTTCGGCCATGCGCTGCTTTGCGACCGCTTCCGCGGCTGCGAGCAAGCGCTCGGCTTCCTTGCGCTTGGCGTTGGCCGCGACCTCGGCCGTGATGAGCTTGGCCTCCGCCGCCTTGCGGGCCGACTCGGCGCCCTCGCGCTCCTTGGTGGCCTTGCGCAGCGCCCGGCGGACGGCGAGCCGATTGGACTTGGCGCTCTGCAGTTCCTGCTTGGCTTCGGCTTCGGCCGACCGTGCACGGGCCTCGGCGGAGCGAGCCTTGCGGGCAACGGCTTCGGCGGACCGCACCTTCTGGGCGGCGGCCTCGGCCCGAGCCTTCGCAGCCTGAGCGTCTTCGTTCGCCTCGGCCTTGAGCTTGGTCGCGTCTGCCTCGAGCTTCTCGGTTCGGCGCTGCTGCGACTCGAGCTCGGCCCGGCGCTTGACCGCGCTCTTGCGGGCGAAGTACTGCTCGGGCGCGACCTCGCGCGGCGTCACCGTCACGACCAGGGCGTCGCCGTCGGGAACCACGATGTAGCTGGACTCGCGCTTGAGCTCGACGACCACGCGCACCAAGTTGGTCCCGCGCTCGGACACGCCACCAATCGTCACCCGCCCACAGGCCCAAGTGTCCAGTGGCACATGCGGCACCACGGATCCTTTGGAGCTCTTGGAGATGTCCACGACCAGGCGGTCGGGGTCATCCAAGCGGTAGACGTTGAACGTCGGCTTGGCCGTACCTTGCAGCCGGAGCACGGTCGTCCCGTCGTCGAGTTCTTCGACGGACAGTCCGTCCACGCGGTTGGCCACCCCCACGAGCTGAGGAAGGACCGCGCCGGCGGTCGGCATCCCGAGGGACGCGTCGGCGGCTTGCGGCTGAAGGGTCAGCAGGAGGGATGCAGGGGCGCACAGGAGGCTCAATGGCGTCCAGCGACGCGCCCGGGGATTGATGTTGCTCGAGCGCGTCATCGGTTCGACGGTCCTCGCTCAGTCGGTTCGAAGGTAGATTGCGCGACGTTCACCGCGCTGTAGGTTGAGGCTGCTTCCCAAGTCATCGTCGACAACCTCAATCTCTACGTAGTCGCGGTTGACAGCGGCGAGCTTGACCTCCGAACTGGAGAAGTACTCGCCTTGCCGAATGGTCTTGGATTTACCGTCAGACGCCAAAAAAAGAGCGCGCGGAGCAACCCCTCGACCTCCGACGATACTGATCAGCTTCAGGTCTTCGAATGCGTAGGCCGCCATCTTGACCCGTCGCTCTGCCCGAACACTGGTCGTCGGAGGCTCGGGAAGCGGCTCATCGCTGGCGACGAAGCTCAGGAACGGATCCCGCCGCCGCTGAAAGGACTTGCTGTCGAGCGCGACGGGGGGACGTGGCGGGCCAGGATCGACGAAGTCTTCGTCGTCCGCAGACGGGTCGCCTCCAGCGGGCTTGGCGGCCCGCTTGGACCCATCCTTCTTCGAGGCCCCGACGCCCCGAACCCCGGTGGTCTCGGACTCTTCGTCTCCGCAGCCGACGGCGGCGCTGAGCAGGACGGTCAGCAGTAGGGTCTTGGCTTTGGACATCACTTCTTCCTCCGGCTCCGAGCCGCCTGACGCTTGTTGCCGCTCTCGACGGTGCGCTCGGCCTCGGTCAAGAATCGATAGGTCGCCGCCTCGAAGCTGATCTCGAGCATCGGTGAGCCATCGCCGGGCTCCGCCCCGCCTGCAGACTTGTTCCGCAGCACCAGCGCATCCACGCTGACGATGCGGCCCTTGTTCTCACGCCCCAGCTCGTACATTCGGCGGAAGAACTCGCCGGCCTGGGACCAGGTGCCGGTCGCACGAACCTTGACCGGCAGACGAGCGTAGAAGTCTTCCTTCTGCTCGGGCTCGGGCGTCCAGCTCTCGACGGTCAAACCGACCAGCCGTGCCTGCTGCTGAAACGTCTGCATCAAGTTGTCCAGCGACGACTTGCTCGTCGGCAGGACGGCGACCTTCTGCTGGAGCTGCGCCTCTACCTCGGCCTGCTTTCGCTGGCGCTCGAGGAAGTTCTCTTGTTCCTTCTTGACTCTCGCGAGTTCTTGCTCGGCCTTGGCGACGGACCGCGTCGCGCCTTCGTGCGCAGACACGGCATCTTGGTAGAACAAGAAGAACCAGCCGCCGACGATGAGTACGCCGACGACGACGAACAAGACGATCCGCTGCCAGATGGGGAGTTTTGCAAGCTGTTCCATGGGTCGTCTCCCTCAGTTCCAGCGCCGGACCTGCACGTTGAGTTTCCAACGCAAGTAGCGCGCCTCGTCAGTGTTGGAGGCGCTGCCCTCTCGCTCGAAGTCGGGACTGCTCGAGTCGCCGAAGCGAGCGCTGGCCCGAAGGCGGCGCGCAAACTCGGAGAGGTCCGCGGCATCCCGGGCCTGGCCCTCGATCGCCAAGCTCGGGCCGTTTTGCTGCACCGAATCGATCCACAGCCCGGTCGGATCCCACTTCTCGTTGATCGCGCTCTGCGGGTCGGCGGCGATGCCCGCTCGATACTTCTCCTCGTCCTTGTCGACCCCGCCGCCTTGGGCAGCGTCGGTGAGCATCGAGGACAGCTCGTACATGACGAACACGGGCGTGCGACGCTTGGCGTTGAGCTTCTTCTCGGCCAGCTCCATCTGCTGGACCTGCTCCTCCCGCTTCTTGAGCCCCTCTTCATCGATCTCCTTGCTGATGGCCGCCGCCTCCTTGTTCTTGGCGACCGCGATCCGACGCTGGGCATCAGCCGCCTCTTCCTCGATGGTCTGGAGCCAGTAGCAAGCGCCACCGACCGCCATCCATCCGACGACCATCCCCAAGAGCCACGCCTGGCCCGACGACCCTGAGCTCTTGGATTGACTGACCGGCGCGGAGGAGCGTGCGCGTTTCTTCTTGGTGGGGGCGAGGTTGATCCGAATCATTGGGAGTCCCCTTGAGCGCGGAGGGCGAGGCCGAACGCGATGGCAGCCACCGGCGCGTTGGCGCGCAGGTAGTCCACGTCGAAGCGACGGCTGTCGACGGCGACGCGCGCGAACGGGTCGATGATCTCGACCGGGATGCGCGACCGATCCTGGATGGCCTTGGGCAGCTGCGGAACCAGCGACGAGCCACCGGTGAGGTAGATCCGCGACAGTCGCGCGTCCACGGCGTCGCTGATGTAGAAGTCCAAGGAGCGCTGAAACTCCTCGGCGACCTGCTCGGAGACCTGGGCGAGGATCGTGTGGACCTCTTGCGGCACCACGTCGGCCGCGGCCCCCATCGCCGCGATCGCGCCCCCGACCTTGTAGGCCTCGGCACCATCGATGGGCACGGCCAGCTGGCGCTGAATCGCTTCGGTGTACGTGTTGCCGCCAGCGCCGATGTCTCGGTTGAACTGCGGCCGGCCGTCGGAGACGATCGACATGGTCGAGAAGCTCGCGCCCACGTTGATGATCGCGACGGTCTCGCCGGCGACGAAGCCCACCCCGCCCTCGACGGCGTTTTGCAGGGCCAAGGCCGCGGCGTCCACGATGACCGCGTTGAGCCCGGCGTCTCGAACCGCCGCCTGATACTGCTGCATGACGTCGCGCTTGGCCGCCACCAGCAGAACCTCCATCTGCCCCTGCGGCGTCTGCCTGACGAGGACCTCGTGGTCGACGAGCACCTCGTCGCGCGGGAAGGGGATGTTCTGCTGAACTTCCCACTCCATCTGTTCGGCGAGCGCCGAGCCGTCCATTGCCGGGATCGTCAGTCGTTTGAGGATGACGGCGTTGCCCGACACCGCGATCGAGGCGCGCTTGCCCTTGAGCCGAATCCGACGCGCGAGGTTTCGAATCGCATCGACGAGCGCGCCGTGGTTCATCACGGCACCCTCGACGATCGTCTGGGGAGGGACGGGCTCGATGCCGAAGTTTTGCAAGGTCAGCTCACGCCGCCCCACCTTGAGCTGGACGAGTTTGATCGCCGAGCTGCCGATGTCGATCCCGATACATTGTTTGCTCATCGGCTAGCCTCCGACGTCCAGTGTACGCGTCCGCATCGGTGCGCTGCCGGCCCCGTCTCGAACATGTGGGTCAATGCGCGACGACGTGCGATGGCCTCGAGGCCCTGCACGTTCGTCGCAGTCTTCTTCGCGGATGGAAGGTGCCGCGTGTCCGGGGACGCCGTGAACCTCAGCCGAGGTCGACGTCGGGGAACACTTCGACGGCAGACGCAGGCGCAATGCCCAGCGCCTCGAGAATCTTTCGCTTGGTATCCATGCGGCACGGACACCCCGACTCGACGCGATCGATGGTCAACGGGCTCACGCCAGCCCGTCGCGCGAGCTCGGCCTTGCTCATCATGGCGCGCTGACGCAGCTTGCGGACGTTGTTGGGGTGCGTGCCCGCCTTGGGACGCGACCGAGAACCCTTGCGGGCAGGCGTCGCTCCGGCCGACGTCGACACCGATGCTTGGGCGGTGCCCGTGCTGCCGGTCACCGTCGTCGCACCCGCGGACGTCGACACGACACCAGCGGCTGCGTCCCCTTGGGGCGAGTCGTTGGAGCCCCCACCCGACCGCGCGTCGGAGGGGTCGGAGACCATCGTCTCCTCGTTCGGTTCGGGATCCATGCGTTGGGTGCACGTTCATTCTCGGCCCCGAATCAAGGTCAGTCAACGCGTAGATTCCGCTTCAGTGATATGTAAAAGAAATGAAGTGATAGGGAATTGATACGTCATTTGAGTGATCTCCTTGCGCTTTCCACGCATGGACAGTACGGGGAGATCAGCATCAAACCCCTGACTTCATTGGACAAAACGTCGTTCCGCGCGATTGCCGAACCACATGCGACTCGCGCTCACCGGGGAGCATTTCACGCCGGGGTGACCCAGCCCAAAAACGAGGCAATTCCAGGGTCGATGGAGGGCGGAGCCGAGGCCGCCAGCGATCTCGAGGGCACGGGGCCTGCGCGCGTGCGCAGCGTTCGATGGGTTGGGACTCAGGAAAGCCCGAAGTCCTTGATCTTGTACAGCAACGCACGATGGCTGAGGTCGAGCAGCTTCGCGGCGTGGGTCCGGTTGCCGTCGGTTTGTTCGAGCGCGCGGAGAATGAACTCTCGCTCCAACGCTCGCCCGGCGCGTTTGACCGAGAGGTCGTCGACGGCAAACGCCATGCTGAACGTCTCGCCCCGCGTCCCGCCGCCCAAACGCGTCCGCTCCGGAAGCGCCTCGACGCCGATGATGGGACCTTCGGCCATCACCGCCGCGTGCTCGAGCGTGTTCTCCAACTCCCGCACGTTCCCCGGCCAGTGATACGCGAGCAGCACGCCCAAGGCGGCGTCGTGCAGACCTTCGATGTGCGTGCCCAGCCGACGGTTGGTGGACTCGACGAAGCGCTGCACGAGCGGGCCGATGTCTTCCTTGCGCTCGCGCAAGGGCGGCACCTCGATCGGCATGACGTTGAGACGGTAGAACAAGTCCTCCCGAAACGAACCGTCCTCGACCATGCTGTGTAGATCGCGTGAGGTGGCAGCCACGACGCGCACGTCGATCGCCCGACTGCGCGTGTCTCCGACCCGGCGAATCTCGTCCTCCTGGAGCGCGCGCAGCAGCTTGACCTGAAGGGGCGGCGTGAGTTCGCCGATCTCGTCGAGGAAGAGCGTGCCGCCCTGCGCCTCCTCGAAGAGCCCCCGCTTGTCGACGCTCGCATCGGTGAACGCTCCCTTGACGTGCCCGAACAGCTCCGACTCCAGCAACGGCTCGGGGATGGCACCGCAGTTGACCGCGACGAACGGTTTGTCCACGCGCGGTGAGTGCTCGTGAATGCCGCGCGAGATCAGCTCCTTGCCGACCCCGGACTCCCCGAGCACCAGCACCGTGGTCTTGTACGCGGCCACTTTCCGGACGGTGCGGGCGACCGCACGCATCGGCGGACTGGCGATGAGCATGGCCCCGAGGTCATCGGAGTCCGCGTCGTGCGCCGCCAGCCGCCCCCGGAGCGCGGCGTTCTCTCGCCGCAGCCGCTCACGCTCCTGCGCCTTGCGCAGCGCGAGCACCACCTCGTCCTGTTTGAACGGCTTGGAGATGTAGTCGTACGCACCGACGTGCATCGCCTCGACCGCGAGGTCGATGCTTCCGAAGGCGCTCATCACGATGACCGTCAGCCCGGGCCGGTGCTCGGCACACCAGGCCACCAGGGCCAGACCCCCCTGCCCTGGCATTCGCACGTCGGTCAGCACCGCGTCGACCGGCTCGGCACTCAGGTGCTCGATCGCCGCCTCCGCGCTGTCCATCGCCACGACCTCCAGGCCCTCTCGGCGCAGGAGAAGGGTGAGCATGTGGCGGACCGGCTCTTCGTCGTCGACGACCAGAACCCGGGAGAAGGCGTCGAAGTCGGCGGGCTGCAGCTCGGTCACCCCCGCAGTGTCCCCGAGCTGTCCCGCTGGCTCAACCGACTTGCTACTCTGTGCGCTCGTGGCCGCTCCAGCCCTGCCGGTCGACCCTCGACCGATCGCGCGCGGAGACGCCGAGGCTGGCGTGCTCCTGCTTCACGGCCTGACCGGCACGCCGTACGAGGTGCACCCGTTCGCCGACGCCGTCGCGGCCGCGGGATATGCCGTGCGTGCGCCCTTGCTGGCCGGGCACGCCGACCTCGACGCGCTCGAGCGCAGCACGTGGCGCGACTGGTACGACTCTGCACTCGCCGCGTTCGAATCGCTGCGCGATGGCGGCAACCGCCGGGTCGTCGTCGTGGGCTTCTCGATGGGCTCCCTGCTCGCGCTGCGCCTGGCAGCCCTGCGACCGCGCGAGCTCGAAGGGGTGGTCGCCATCTCGGTGCCGCTGCGCTTCTCGTGGTGGCAGCGGCGCGCGATCCTCACGATGGCCAAGCTCCGCGGCAACCGCATGCTGCGCGCTGCGGTCGGCGTGATGCCCAAGGACGGTGGTCCAGACATCCGCGTGATGCGGGAGGTCGACGACTCGCCCAGCCTCGAGGGGTTCCCCTATCCCGCGCTCGCGGAGCTGCTGGCGCTGCAAGAAGAGGTCCGCGACCTGCTCCCCCACGTCCGCGCCCCGGCCCTGCTGCTGCACGGGCGCTACGACCACACCGCGCCGGTGGAGCTGAGCGCCGAGGTCTCCCAAGCGCTGGGCTCCAGCCGCGTCGAGCGGGAGATCCTGCCGCGCTCGTTTCACGGCGTCGGCCTGGACCTGGACAGGGCGCAGGCCTGCGCGTCGATCGTCCGCTTCATCGACTCCTTGGACCTCCTGGACGAACACTCCCCGCCGCACCAGACCACCCCATGACCGACGCCACCGATCTCATCCTCGCCATCGACCAGGGCACCACCGGAAGCACGTGCCTTCTCGTCGACGCCAGCATGCGCGTGCACGGCCGTGCGACCGTCGAGTTTTCCCAGCACTTCCCCCGACCGGGGTGGGTCGAGCACGACCCCGGCGAGCTGTGGGCCTCGGTGTGCGCCGCCCTGCACCAAGCCCTCGAGGCCGCCGGTGCCGACCCGGGCCGGATCAAGGCGATCGGCATCACCAACCAGCGGGAGACCTCGCTCATCTGGGACCGCAGCGACGGCGAGCCGCTGCATCGCGCAATCGTGTGGCAGGACCGCCGGACAGCGCCCGCCTGCGTACGGCTGCGCGAGGGAGGACATGAGGCGACGATCCGCGAGGTCACCGGGCTCGTGCCCGATCCCTATTTCTCGGGCACCAAGCTCGCTTGGGTCTTGGACGAGGTGGAGGGAGCACGCACGCGCGCCGAGGCGGGCGAGCTCGCGGCGGGGACCATCGACACGTATCTGCTGTGGCGCCTCAGCGGAGGGGTCGTACACGCGACCGAGCCGAGCAACGCGTCGCGCACGATGCTGTGGCCCCTGCGAGGCGGTGGTTGGAGCGATGCGATGTGCGATCTGATCGGCGTACCCAAGGCGATGCTGCCCGCGGTCCACCCCAGCGCCCACCGCTTCGGGACGACCTCGGGTGTACCGGGCTTGCCCGACGGCATCCCGATCTGCGGCATCGCCGGCGACCAGCAAGCCGCGCTGTTCGGGCAGGCGTGCTTCGAGGTCGGCGAAGCCAAGTGCACCTACGGCACCGGCGCCTTCGTCGTCATGAACACCGGCACCAAGATCGTGCCCTCGAAGCACGGCCTGCTCACCTCGGTCGCCTGGACCGTCGGCGAAGAGACGACCTACTGCCTCGAGGGCTCGTCGTTCATGGCCGGCGCGGTGGTGCAGTGGCTGCGGGACGAGATGGGCTTCTTCTCGTCCGCAGCCGAGGTGGAGGCCCTCGCGCGCACGGTGGACGACGCGGGCGGAGTCGTGCTCGTGCCCGCCCATGCCGGACTCGGCGCGCCGCACTGGAAACCCGAGGCCCGCGGGCTCATCCGCGGGCTCACCCGCGGCACCGGCCGGGCCCACATCGCCCGGGCCGCCCTGGAGGGTATGGCGCTGCAGATCACCGAGCTGCTCGACGCGATGACCGCCGATCTCGGCGCCCCGCTGGCAGGTCTGAGGGTCGACGGGGGTGCCGCTGCCAACGACCTGCTCATGCAGATTCAAGCGGACCTGCTCGGGCTCCCGCTGCAGCGCCCCAAGATGCTCGAAGCCACGGCCTTGGGCGCGGTGTCGCTGGCCGGCTTGGGCGCGGGCTTGTGGACCGACACCTCGGCGCTGCGAGACGCCTGGGTCGAAGACCGCACCTTCACGCCCGCCGGCGATGCGAAGGCACTCGCCGAGCTACGCGCGGCCTGGGCCGAGGCCGTCGCCATGGCCTGAGCGCAGCGTTGCCGGCAGGCGTCCCACGGTGAGGACGGTATCGGCGGGCTTGGTGCTGACCCACTGCTCTGCGTCGAGCAGTCCAGCCTCGCGCCACGCCGCGAAGCGTTCGACCGCGGCGAACACGGCCCGCGAGCGCCGGCGCGTCGAGAACAAGCGATTGCCGAGCAGCGCCTCGGAGAGCCTGGCCATCTCCACCACCGTGCGCCCGGCCATGGACCCGACGATCGTGCTGGGATGCTCGCCGGGCAGCGACGTCAACAGCACGACCACCGCGGCGTCGGGACACTGGGTCAGCGTCGGCCACTGCGCGGCCACCTTCTGCACGAACCGCGGCGGCGACCAGTCCGGCAGGGTCCACACGGCGATGTCCTCCTCTCCGGCGAGCTTGGCCGCCACGTGCCCCAGCGGCGGGCACAGCAGGTGATCGGGGAACAGCACCTCGGCAACCCTACGACGTACTGTGTCCGTGGTGCACTGGCTTCACGATGGACCGAAGGACTCCTTGCCCCCCAAGGCGCGCACGCTGTGCGAGGCCGCTGCGGCGGGCCTTCCCGTGCCCAGAGGCGTCGTGCACTCGGTCGGCTGGAGCAGCGCCCTGGAGGACGCCGCGCGTACCCTGCTTCGGGATGGTCCCGTGATCGCCCGCGCCGCGCTCGGCGGAGAGGATGGGCCCTCTCGCTCGGCGGCAGGACTGGGGCGCTCGGTGGGCGACCTCGTCGATCTCGCTGGAGTTCGCGACGCCGTCGTGTCCATCGACGCCGCCCGCAAGGACCCCTGGCTGGTGCAGTACCGCGGCACGGCCGGGACACCCGAGGATCGCCTCGTTCTGCAGCACCAAGTTCCCCGCGACGCGCTGGTCGTGGCCGCCCTGCTTCCGGACGGCCTCGACTACATCGAGGTGCACACGTCGGGGTTCGAGACCCTGGCCCACGGGGACACACCCGACTTCTCCGGTGTCGCAGGGCGGTGGGACGACGCCAGGTCCGGAGCCTTCAACGAACTCGCCGCGGCCATCCGCGGCACGCTGCCCATGCGCGAGAACGGGCTGGACGTCGAGGCCATCGTCGACCCGGACGGCTGCGCGTACCTCGTTCAGGTCCGCCCCCTGACCCGGGACCTCGTGGCCGAGGGGCAGGCCTTCGTGCAGGCGGTTCACGACGCCGGTCAGGGGACACGGCTGGGCGGCATCCAGGTCCTCGATGCCGAGCACAACCCCGCACCGCTCTCGCCCGCGCACGCGTCGCTGATCGAGTGGCTCGCGCGACAGCGGCCCTCCAGCGGGGGCTTGTGCCCGCTGCTGGGATGGCTCTACACCCGCACGCGGGTTCGCCACCTCTCCGGGCACCACATCGACCACGTGCTCACCCCGGCCCAGGCGCTCGCGCGGCTGCGCGACGGTGACCTTCCCCAGGCGCGGCGCCGACTGGCCGAGGTCGAACGGACGCTGCGCGCCGCCGATGCGACCGGCATCCGCAGTGCTCGGGACGCGGCGCTCTCGGCCTTCCTCGCGATGATCGACGTGTACTTGGGTGTGCTGCTGCCCGTCCGCGCCGCCGCGGGTCGCACCGTGGCCTCGACGCCGAGCGCCCCGCTGAGCCTGCGGGGCCGGGCCGCCCACGCCGACGTCCTGCCCGCGGCGTGGGATCTCGCCGCCCCGACCCTCGGCGAGCTCGCCCGCTTCGAGCCCGACGACGCGGAGGTCCACCTGCCCACCGACCCGCTCGAGGCTGCGGTCCTGCTCACCGAGTGGGACGACCACCTCTTCGCCCTGGGTCTGGCACCCCTGCGGGCCGTGTACCGAGCAGCGGGCCGCCACTTGGGCCTCGGCGACGATGCCTTCGGCCTCCCGCTGGAAGACCTCGACGCCGCGCTGGCCGGCGAGATGGCGGACCCCGGACCCATCGCGGCGCAGAACCTCGCGCGGACGCGACGCTGGGCGGCATTGCGACCTCCGGCCGTGCTCGACGAGGGTCGACCCTTGCCGCTGCTGCCTCGGCATCACCTTCGCGGCGTGCCGATCGGGTCCGCCTACGAGGGTCCGATCGCGCAGCGGGCCGGGCTCGAGGATCTGCTGCGCCGGCCACCCGATCCCGCCTGCATCGTCGTCCTCCCCTCGCTGACCGCCCAGGCGGCGCTCGCGATCGCGAGCCTGCAGCTGCGCGCGGTGTGCTGCGAGCACGGCGGCGCGCTCAGTCACGCCGCCCTGATGCTGCGGGAGCTGGGCCTCAGCGGCCTCATCGGCTGCAGGGGCAGCACGGCCGTGCCCGACGGCCAGCTGGCCAGGATCGACGTGACGACCGGGCGGCTTCAGATCGCGTCTTCGGTGACGCTCGGATCTTGACGCTTGGCCTGCTTGGTCGCGGCCACCGCCGCCGCTTGCGCCTTGGCCTCGGCCCGGCGACGCGCGATCGGAGCGCCTCCACCGGACCGCGTGCCGTTGACGCGCTCCCTCAAGTCCTTGCCAACCTTGAAGAACGGCAGGCGCTTGGGTGCGACGTGCACCGTGTCGCCGGTTCGGGGGTTGCGGCCCTCGTAGGCTTTGTACTGGCGCACCGTGAAGCTGCCGAAGCCCCGAATCTCGATGCCTTCGCTGCGCTGTAGCGCCTCGACCATCGAGTCGAAGACCGTGTTCACCACCAGCTCAGCCCGGCCTTTCGTGAGGCCGGTCTCCTGAGCCAAGACGTCGATGAGCTCGGATTTCGTCACTGTCGCCAACTTCGCGTTCCGCGCCCGCCCGTGGACGAATGCCGCGTTCGGCAGCGATCGTAGTGGGAAAGCCTCCGAGATCTCAAGGGAAATCCTCGGGTCCGGGTCTGCGCTCCCGTTGTGGGCGGTTTTCCGGCCACGGCGCGCCCCGTCGACACGTCGCGCGCACCTCCCGCAACCGTCAGATCCGGGCTCAGAGGGGGGCAGGAAGCGTTTCTCGGGGCCCCACCTGGTAGCGGTACGCCTCGGCGTAGCGGAAGCGGTCGCAGCTGTGCCGACTATAGAAGTCCACCACGTCGACCCACTGGATCACGCCGTCGCGCAGCGCGCGGGAGATTCCGACGCTGTCGACGGTCTCGCAGGCGTCGATGCCCGCCGGAGGGATATGTGCATGGGCGGACAGACTGTCGACCCCGACCGCCCGCGGGGGAACCCGGGAGAGGTATCGGTGACCCATCTTCGAGATCTCCAGCACCTCCACCCGATCGACCTGCAGCTTTCCGCCACCAGCACAGACGACGATCTCCGCCTCCTCCCCGGGCATGAGCGCCATCGCGTTGTGCTGCCGGGCCCCGTGAACTTCGCAGCGCCCCCGCTCCTTCGAGCTCAACCAGACCTGGTACGCGACGGGGACCTTGCTGATGTTGCGGACCACCGCGAGCAGGTGGCGCGCCGAGACCGTCGCCCCGAGCTTTTGGTACTTCACCTTGTCGAGCACGGCCTCGATCTCGAGGTGGGCGGAGGTCCACGCGCGGCCGGGGCTGAGCACGATGGGCGCTTCGAGCTCGAGGGCGTGGTCTTGGGCGGCATGCACGCCGGAGACGACATCCGGGTCGGCGAGGCCGAAGGAGGCTGCATCCGCCCGCACTCCGTCGTCGAACGCGCGCAGCGCGAACGCTCGCTGCCCGGCCTCGGATCCGCCGCCGGCAGGCTCGGC
Organism: uncultured bacterium; assembly: GCA_963761755.1. Taxonomy (GTDB): domain Bacteria; phylum Myxococcota_A; class Polyangia; order Nannocystales; family Nannocystaceae; genus CAJXVA01. The sequence continues at coordinate 193,916 of CAVXIC010000006.1, read as the reverse complement.
CTTGGCCTCGGACGGGGCCGCGGCCGCGTAGTCGGACACCCGGCTGCGGGAGTCTCGCTCGATCTTGCCCGAGAGATAGACCCCGGCGCCGAGCACGGCCGCGACTGCGGTCCCGGTGGCGATGCGAACCCCGATCATGTCGAGGAACGATGCCCAACCCAGCCCCGAGGACGCAAGCGACATCGAGGGCGGTGGAACAACCCGCGCCCCCTCCGTAATCGCGCTCATTGAGGTTTCTAAATCTGCCAGTGAGCGGTACCCTCGAAAAAGGCTCCGGAAATGCGGAGCGAAGGGGTGTCCTACATGCAGGAACGTTCTCCCAAGTCGGACATGGCCCACCAAGCGGACAACATGGCTCTCCCGCTCCAGGCACCCAGCGTGCCTGACGGGACGGATCCAGCCGCCGAATGGAGCCCTGATGGCAGCGCCAGCTGCCTGAGCGCTGAAGAACAACAGCTGGTCGCTGGTGCCAAGGCCGGGGAACACCGCGCCCTGCGCCAGATCTACAACTCGCACAACGCGCAGGTCCGGGCGCACCTGTACCGGCTGCTCGGACGTGACTGCGAGATCGATGACCTCACGCAGATCGTGTTCGCGCGGGCATTCAACGCCATCGCGAAGTTCCAGGGCAACTCCGCCCTGTCCACGTGGCTGTATCGAATCACGGCGAACACCACGCACAACCTGCTGCGCCAGCGTTTCCGAAGGGATCGGGTCAAGACGGCCCTGTCGTGGTTCAACGCCGGTCGCGAAGCCGACCGCGTCAGCTCGAGCCGGGTCGAAGCCCGGGACGAAGCCCACCGCATCCTGCAACGACTCAACCCCGACCTGCGGGAAGTCTTCGTCCTCTACCACTACGAAGGCCTCACGCTGCAAGAGATTGGGAACATCCTCGACAAGCCCGTCTCGACGGTCGGCGACCGCCTGACCCGGGCACGGAAGAAGCTCCGGGAGCTCGTCGCCTCCTAGGTGCTCGATCCTGGATCTCGATTTCTCAGAGCAAGACTACGATGGCGCACTCATCCACTACTCCGGCTCGCTACGGCTGCCCTGAAGCACGAGAGGACGCGGAGCTCGTCATGGGCAACCGCGCGACCGCTGAGGTTCGGAGCCTGTTCGACCAGCACCTTCGTGGATGCCGAGACTGCCGGCACATGAACCGGCTGCTGTACGCGCTCTATGAGGGTCCCGCCGTTCCCCTCGTGCCCGCCGGCATCGCCGAGGAGAAGGAGTTCCACGCCGTCCTTCGCCGCATGAAGGACGAGCGCCCTGCGCCCTGGTACCACACGCTCACCTTGCGAGCCGGCGTGGGCGTCCTCGGAGCGAGCGCCGCCGCTCTCGCGCTGTCGCTGGCGGGCGTGACACCGGCCTCGATGGGCTTGACGGGCGGTGCCGCCGAGTCCGAGGCAGGGCTGGTCCAGGCCGACGTCGCGGGCGGGAGCGGCGCGAGCGGGACATTCTCGGGTGACACCGGCGAGCAGTCCAGCATCCGCCACGCTGCCCAAGCCTATGGCCGGGTCGTCGCTGGCACCGCCACGATGGTCGACGTCGACGGCGACGCATCTCGCTCCAGCACGTTCGAGGTCGGCACGCGGTTCGAGGTCGATGCGAACGAATCGCTGCAGATCGGCCTGCTCGGCAAGATGGTGGCCAACGTCACCCCGGGCTCCAAGGTCACCTGGGTCAAGGGCTCGCCGTCCCTGGTCGAGCTCCGGGTCGACGAAGGCATGCTCGCCGTCCGCTACGACCGCGAGGCCAGCGACCCGATCCTCCAGGTTCGTACGCCGACGGCGGTCGTGCGAGTGGTTGGAACCGTCTTCACCGTGCAGGTCGACGAGGGAGAAGGCAGCGCGGTCTCGGTGCTGCGCGGGCAGGTCGAGGTCCTCGACCCCACCACCAACCAGACGGTCGCCGAGGTCGAATCCGGAGACCGGTACGACGTCGCGCGCGGCAACTACGACACCGTGGGCCGGTTCGAGGTTCAGTCCGCGCTTCCGATCTCCAAGGATGCGGCGTCGGGCGGCTCCCTCGAGGCTCGCGTGCCGCCCAGCTGGCACGTGCCGGGGCTTCCCACCGACCCCAAGAACCGCACCCTTGCCTACGTTCCCGAGCGAGCGCGTGGCGGCGTCATCGAGGGTCCGTCCATTCGGGTCATGGGGACTGGAGGCAACGGGGGGCATGGCAACCGCGGCAGCGCCGCGTCCGCCCCGGCACCGCAGCCGCTGCCGGTCAAGCCGGCGCCGCGCCGGGTGGAGAGCGATGGCGACGACCTCATCGCCGACTTGATGCGGGGTGCCGCCGCGGCACGTCGGCAGGAGCTGCGTGCAGCGCTGGCCAACTGCCGGGACCTCTACTCCGCCAACGAGACGCGATACCTGGCCGCGACCTGCATCGGAAAGTTCCTCACGGAATACGACGATCACCCGCTCGCCACCGAGGCCTACCTGCTTCGCGGCATGCTCCGCATGGACTACGCGCTCGACTACAAGACCGCCGAGGTCGACCTTCAGACCTACCTGAGGCGCGCGCCCAACGGCCGTCAGGTCGAAAAAGCGCAGTACCGCCTGTGGCTCGCGGCCACCGAGGACGGTCGCATCAGCGTTGCCCTCGACCGTGGTCGTGCCTATCTGAAGGCCTACCCCAACGGGAGCTACGTCGGGAAGATCATCCAGCGCTTCCCCGAGCTGAAGAACGCCCTGTAGCGCGTTCTTCCCCCCGCCCGTTCGCGGCCGTTCACAAAAGAAGAGGAGAGCCCCCACGGCTCTCCTCTCTTACGTCCGCGTCGGCAAGTAGCTCCGAGGCGGGCGCGGGTCTCAGACGCAAAAGGAGGCGCGCCCCTGCGGGCAGCGCCTCCTGTGCTCCGACCCTCGAGGGTCGGACGCTCCAGGTGTCGCTGGACTCAGCGCATCTGCATTTGAGGCATCTGCGGCTGGAACGCGGGTCCGCCCGCGCCGGCTCCCGCGGCGCCCATCTCATTGAACTCGCGGTTGTTGATTCCGAACTCCCACTGCTTGACCAGGAACCAGGGCAGGTAGAAGCCCGCGGTGATGATCGTGAGGAAGCCGTGCAGGAGCAGGATGACGAACAGCTCGCCACCGGAACCGTGGAAGGCGCCTTGGAGCATGCGCCCCTGGTAGTTGACCCGGGTGTTCTCGGCGAAGAACTTGGTGACCTTGACCTGGAACCAAGGCGTGTAGATCCCGAGGGTGATCGAGACCAGAAGGAAGCCGACCAGGTAGGTCACGAAGAACTCACCGCCGGTCCCCTCGAAGTCGAGCGAGCCCACGGGCTGCTCGTTCTCGACGATGCGGGTGTTGCCGAAGAGCCACTTGGTGATCTTGCACATGAACCACGGCGTGTAGATGCCCAAGGTGATCGAGGTCAGGATCGAGCCGACCAGATAGGTGACGAACAGCTCACCACCGGTGCCGTCGAACGCGAGCCGATACCGCGTCCCGTCGGGTGCGACCGCCTGCGTGTTCTCGGTCGCGAACTTGAGCAGCTTGCAGATGAACCACGGGGCGTAGATGCCGAAGGTGATCACCGTCAGCAGCATGCCGACGAGGTAGCTGACGAAGAGCTCGCCGCCGGTTCCCGTGAACTCGACGCGAAGCTCACCGCGCCGGGTTGGACCGAGCGTGGTGTTGTTCGCCACGTAGCGACCCATCTTGCACATGAACCAGGGCAGGTAGATGTACGCGGTGATGATGCACAGCAACGCGCCGATCAGGACGGTGACCAAGAGCTCGCCGCCGGAGCCCTGAAAGTTGGGTCGCACGCCGCCTGAACCCATGCCGACCGGTGGCATGCCCATCGGGGGCGCGGCGCCCATCGGCGCCGCCGATCCCATCGGCGCCATCGCGCCCGGAGCCATGCCCGGATGGCCTGGCTGGGGGCCGCCCATGCCCGGGTGCTGCGCGCCCATGGCTGGCGGGCCGCCCATCCCTTGCGGAGGGCTCATGCCCGGCGCGCCGTACTGAGGACCACCCATGCCCGGCGCTGGCGCCGGAGCGCCCATCCCCGGCGGAGGTCCGCCCATCCCGGGCGGTTGGCCCTGCTGCGGATAGCCTCCGGGCGCGGGCTGAGACTGCGGATAGCCTCCGGGCGCGGGCTGAGACGGCGGATAGCCTCCGGGCGCGGGCTGAGACGGCGGATAGCCTCCGGGCGCGGGCTGAGACGGCGGATAGCCTCCGCCACCCCCGCCCATCGGCGGCTGCCCGCCGTAGCCTCCGGCTCCGGGCGGTGGCCCACCTGCGGGTGGCCCGCCGTAGCCTCCGGCGCCGGGAGGACTCCCCGCCGGAGGTCCGTACCCTCCGCCCGGCGCGGGCGCTGGAGCGGAAGCCGCCGGTGCCGGCGCGGGTGCAGGCGCCTGCCCGGGAGGAGCCCAGCCGCTGGGCCCGGCGGACGCGCTGCCCGGCACGGCTGCTGGACCCGCCGCCGGAGGAGGTGCCCCCATCGCCATCATCGTCTTGGCTGGCCCCGACGAGGGCCCGGGCGCCGCTGCGCCGTGCACGGCCATCAGCTGAAGCGTGGTCTGTCCGACCTGAAACCACTGACCGGCTTCCATCGCGAAGTCGGTGAGGCGCTGGCCGTTGAACCAGGTGCCGTTGGTGCTGCCAGCGTCCCGAACCCGGACCTGAGCGCCTTGAAAAACGATCTCCGCATGTCGACCCGAGGTCTGGGGGTCGTTGAGCACGATGTCACCCGTCTCTCGGCCGACCGTGGTGGTCGGAGCACTGATGTTGCGCGTCTCGGGCGGGCGATTGACGTATTGGATCTTGAGAACGTAGTAGCTACTCACTCGTTCCTCCGGGGAGTGGGCGCGAGTTTCGCAACGGGGACGGACCGACGCAAGGCCGATCCGCCCCGCGCAACCGCGAGAACCTGCGTATTGGGAGGGACGCACGGTCCATCCACGTGTTGCACGACCCGATGGGCCCGTGCGCCGCACCCACGCCCCTAGAGAAAACGCGCTGTTCGCGGGGGCCTAGGCAGCCACGACGGCTGGAGGCTTTGCGGGCGCCAGCGTCGCGCCCACGATGGCTGCTGCCTCATCGGGATGCTCGCGCAACCACTCCAACGCCGCCGCTCGCCCCTGCCCCATCCGCTCGCTCCCGCAGCTGAACCAGCTCCCGTTCTTCTCGACCGCCCCACTGGACAGACCGGCGTCGAGGATCTCGGCCTCACGATCGATGCCGCGCCCAAACGCGATCTCGAACTCGGCCAGCGCGAAGGGAGGTGCGCATTTGTTCTTGGCCACTTTGACCCGTGTGCGGCTGCCCACTGGGCGGTCGCCCTCCTTGATGGTCGCGATGCGGCGAATGTCGAGTCGCACGCTGGCGAAGTACTTGAGCGCGTTGCCGCCCGTCGTCGTCTCGGGGGAGCCGAACTGCACCCCGATCTTGTGCCGGAGCTGGTTGATGAAGACCACGGTCGTGCCGGTTTGATGGGCGACACCGGCGATCTTGCGCATCGCCTGGGACATCAGGCGCGCCTGCAGCCCCACGTGCATGTCGCCCATGTCCCCCTCGAGTTCGGCCCGAGGAATGAGCGCGGCGACGGAGTCGACGACCAGCAGACCGACCGACCCCGTCCGGGCGAGGGTGTCGACGATCTCCAGCGCTTGCTCGCCGAAGTCGGGCTGCGACACCAGCAGCTCCTCGAGCGAGACCCCGAGCGCCTTGGCGTACTGGATGTCCAACGCGTGCTCGGCATCGATGAAGCCGCAGACGATGCCCTGTCGCTGGGCCTCGGCGATGATGTGCAGGGTCAGCGTCGTCTTTCCGGAGGCCTCGGGGCCGTAGATCTCGACGATGCGCCCCTTGGGCACGCCCCCAATCCCCAGCGCGCGATCGAGACCCAGCGAGCCCGTCGAGATGGATTCGAAGCTCGGCATGTCGCCGGCATCGGCCCCGAGCGCCATGAGGGCGCCCTTGCCGAAGCGACTGACGATGGTGTCGACCGCCTTCTTGATCGACTCGGCGGACGACTTGGGCCGGGAGCTCGCGTCGCAGACGGTTTTCTTGGAGGGCTTGTTTGCCATGCCGCTCCCCATTGCGCCTCGCGTGCCAACGCTTCGATGCCCTCCCTGCGAGGACCTGCGCCTCGGTGGGGGGGTCGGTGGCCCGCCCATCGGACACCCGGTGGCCAGGCCTGGCCATCGGCACCTATGCTCGGCCGATGCGGCAGGCCTTGGCGTGGTTGGGACTGTGTTGTGCCTGCGCTCCGGCCGGGGGCTCCCGTCCACCCGTCGCACCCGCCCCGCGCTTCGACCCGGACGTGCTGCTGGCCGACACGGCGGCCTTGCTCGAGGTCCCGCGGGTCCTCGGAGACCCTCGGCGGACCCAGGGCATCCAGACGCTGCGCCGTCGCCTCGAGCTCGCGGGCGCGCACGTATCCATCCAGCCCCACCGCGGGGTCGATCCCCAGACCGGCCAGCGCATGGAGTTGGTGAACCTCTACGGCTCGGTTCGCCCCGACGCCCCGATGCAGTTCGTGCTCGCCACGCATTTCGACGTGCGACCGTGGGCCGAGTCCGACCCCGACCCCGAGCGTCGCGAGCAGCCGATTCCCGGGGCCAACGACGGCACCAGCGGGGTCGTGGTCCTGCTCGCCCTGGTGCCGGCCCTGCGCGACGCGCTGCCGCCCGAGGCTGGCTTTACGGTGGCGCTCTTCGATGGCGAAGAGCTGGGGCGGCCGGGCATGGGTGGCTACTGCGCCGGCTCGACGTACTTCTCCGAGCACCCCGAGACCGCGCCCGAGGCGATGCGGCGGGCTCGCTTCGGCATCGTGCTGGACATGGTCGGCGACGCCGAGCTCTCGATCGCGCGCGAACCCAACTCGCTTCGGCAGCACCCACAACTCGTCGAGACCGTGTGGAGCACGGCGGCGCAGCGAGGGGAGCGGGCCTTCATCGACGCGAGCTATCCGCACGGGATCGTCGACGACCACGTGTTCCTCTCCCGCGCTGGGATCCCCTCGGTGCTGCTGATCGACTACGACTACGACGCCTGGCACACGGGGGCCGACGACCTCGAACACGTCTCGGGCGAGAGCCTGGCGAGCGTCGCCGCGGTGGTGTTCCACGCCGTGAACGCCCAGCTGCTGCTGCGGCTGGCTCAGTGAAGCAGCCGCGCGATGTGAACCCCGGCGGGCTCGACCTGTGGATCGCCCACCGGCTCGAACGCGCCGCTGCTGGCGGGGGCCGGCGGGGGCAGCCCCGCGGCGCGGATGCGAATGCCGTGATGCACGACGTGAAAGGTCGCCGGCAGGCGCCCGGGCTGCTCGCCGTCGAGCGCGATCAACACAACGTCGCTGGGGTCCTCGGGCACCATCCGAACGGTGCGGGATCGAGCCGCGCGCACGCTGGAGGCGGCGACGTGTTTGCCCGAGAACACCCGGGCGAGCAGCGAGACGAAGTAGGCCTTGCTGCGCCCACCGGTGTACAGGACATCGAGCCAGCCGTCGTCGCACCGGGCCTCGGGCGCGATCCACATGCCGCCCCCGAAGTACTGGCCGTTGGCGAACACGGCGAGCGTCAGGGGGATGCGCACCGGGACGTCGTCTTCGAGGATGAGCGTGACCGGCTTGTCCCGATGTTCGGAGAGGCTCCGCAGCGAGGCCCACAAATAGGACGCAGCGGGCCCCAGAAGGCGGGGCGCTCGCTGCACGTACTTGCTGACCAGGCCCGCGACGCCCACGCTCGCCTCGTTGAGGTAGGGGCGCGTCAGCGGCTGGCCATCGCCGGAGATCATCTGAGCGACGCCGTAGTCGACCGGGTAGGCGGGGCCGGCGGTGACCGCCGCGATCTGCTCGTGCACCGAGGCACCCCCGAGATGGCGCACGAAGTCGCTGCCGGTCCCGGTGCCGATGATGCCGAGCTCGGCGCCGGGGAACGCGTTGCGCCCCTGCGCGTCGACGAATCCGGCCAGGACCTCGTTGGTGGTGCCGTCGCCTCCGAACGCGATGACCAGGGACGCCCCCTGCTCGAGCGCAGCACGGGCGAGCACGGTGGCGTGACCGGGGCCCTCGGTCGGGCGCAGCTCGACGCTCTCGAACGCCGCTTCGAGCGCGCGCTGAACCGAGGCGAGTCGCTTGCGCGTCTTGCCCCCTCCCGAGACCGGATTGTAGATGCACACGACGTGGTCGTCGGTCATGGAAGTTGGAGCGTACCAGCCTCTCACGACCCGGGCTGGAGATCGGGCAGGCGGCGCAGAGACGACGCGAGCGCGACCTCGCGCCGACCGATCGCGGAGTCGACCGGGTCGCCGGGGCGCTGAAGGTCCACGACGGTTTGCGCGACGCGTCGCAGGCGATGGCGGGCGCGCGGACTGAGCTGGCGAGTCGTCGCCAGCGTATCGAGCAGCGAGCGGCCAGCGTCGTCGAGCGGGCACATCGACTCGATCGCGCCGCCGTCGGTAGGGATCTGCGCGTTGTTGCGATAGGGGGTCCCGGCCAGGCGCTCTCCCTGCCGGGCCCGCGCCACGTCGACGCGGGCGCGAATGTGCGCGGAGCTCTCCTGCGGGCCGCCCCGGAGCGACGCGGGCGGGCGCAACGGCACCACCAGATCGATTCGGTCGAGCAGCGGGCCGGAGAGACGCGCCTGGTAGCGCTGGACCGACGCCGAGGAGCAGGTGCACTGGCGCTCGGGGTGCCCCAGGTATCCGCACGGACACGGATTCATCGCCGCCATGAGCTGGAATCGCGCGGGAAAGCGCAGCGCGTAGTTTGCTCGGACCAACGAGACCTCCCCGTCCTCGAGCGGCTCGCGCATCCCCTCGGTGCACGCCCGCGCGAACTCGGGCAACTCGTCGAGGAACAGCAGTCCGCAGTGGGCCAAGGACACCTCACCGGGCCGGGCGGGCGAGCCTCCCCCCAGCAGGCCCGCCGACGACACGGTGTGGTGCGGCATGCGGACCGGAGGTCGACGCCACAGCGTTCGCGGCGATTGACCACCGCGCAGCGAATGCAGCTTGGTGACCGCCAGCGCATCGTCCCCCTGCAGGCTCGGCAGCAGACCCGCGGCCCGGCGCGCGAGCATGGTCTTGCCGACCCCCGGAGGCCCGTGCAGCAGCAGATTGTGCCCTCCGGCGGCCATGACCTCGACCGCCAGACGCCCCGCCGCCTGGCTCTGCACGTCGGCCATGTCGGGCCCGGCCGGCGCGTCGTCGGGATCCGGAGCCCGGACGTGGGGGGCGATCGGCGCCTCGCCGCGCAGATGCCGAACCAGGCCCGGCAGGTCATCGATCGGCAGGACCTTCAATCCGGGGCACAGCGCGGCCTCGTCGGCCGACGCCCGAGGGACGGCGATCGCCTCGAAGCCCAGCCGCCGCGCGCAGTCGGCAACGACGAGGGTGCCGACCGCCGGCCGCACCACCCCGTCCAGCCCGAGCTCGCCCCACAGCATCAAGGACCCCAGCGACGCGGCCGGCACCACCTCATGACAGGCCAGCAACGCCACGGCCATGGAGAGGTCGATGCCCGGAGAATCCTTGCGGCGATCGGCCGGCGCCAGGTTGATCACCTGTTTGCGCGGACGGATCTCGTGGCCGCAGTGCGCCAGCGCGTTGCGCACCCGCTCCCGCGCCTCGCCCACCGCCCCGCTCGCCCGCCCCACCACCGTGAGTCCCGGCAGACCTCGACGAACGTCGGCCTCGACCGTGATGAGGAAGCCATCGACACCTTCGAGACCGGCACAGTACGCACGCGCGAGCATGGTCGCGGCAGGAGCAAGACCTGGGCCAGATGCACGCGCGCGGATCCACGCCGTCCATCGGCAGTGCATCACGGGTCGATGGTTGGAATCGCGCGCATCCGTCCCGTCCACGGGCCGCCGACCGTCCGGGTCGGGACGATCCAGCGGCCACACCGACCGCAGGGTTCCGATCCGGAACACGGTCTCGAAGAGACCCTTGCGGTTTGCACCTAGCTGCTAAGGTGGGCAGCAGAATGGAATGGAGTCTGGCTGGAGTCGCGTTGCCGTCCCGGCGCGCCGCAATCCTCGGACTACGGACCGGGCTCGCCGTCTGTGCGCTCGGTCTCGCGGTGTCGGGGTTCGTTGCCGCCGGCGGAGTCCCGGCCTGGTCGAGCATGCTCTTGATGGGCTCCTCCCTTGTCGCCGCCGCCGCCGCCGGTTTTGTGCGACAGCCAGCGCGGGAGGCGGTCGAGCCCCACGACGTCCTCGAGCCGCACGACGTCATCGAACTCCTCGGCGCATCTGGAGACGGGGTCTGGGACTACGATCTGCGCTCGGCTCGGATCGTCTACAACCGGGCTTGCGCGACGATGCTCGGGTACACGGCGGACGAGATCACCTCGACGCTGTCGCATTGGGGCACGCTGGTCCACCCGGACGATCTCCCGCGGGCGCGCCGGGCCCTCGACGACTACCTCGAGGGCCCGGCGCCGCACTACCGGGTGCAGATTCGCATGCGTCGCAAGGACGGCGGATGGGCACACGTGCTGGACTGCGGTCAGATCGTCGCGCGAGACGAGCGCGGTCGCCCGCGCCGTGCGTGCGGGATTCATCGCCTGGTACCGGGCTCCACCGACGGTCGCGACGTCGCCTCCGTGGTGAGCTCCGACCTGGACCAGGCCCTCGCCGGACTGCTGGGCCAAGCGACGCTGACCTCGTCCCCTGGCGAGGGCGCCGAACTCGAACGCGCGGCATGGCGCTGCGTCGCGCTCGTCAGCAGGCTCAAGCGGGCCCGAGACGAGGCGTCCGAGACGCCGACCGAGACCGACGTGGTCGCCGTCGCGCGCAGCATCGCCGAGGACGCCGAGCAGTGGACACCCAAGCGGGTGCTGCTCCGCGTCCACCACCCCGAGGCGATGGGCACCCACGTGTTGCGCAAGGGCGTGTTCCAGAGCCTGCTGCAGCTCGCCGTCGACGATGCGATCGAGCGCACGGGGCTCGAAGGCGGCACCATCGACGTTCGGCTGGCACGGGAGCCGAACTTGGTCCTCCGCATCTCCACCACGCCCGCGAGCCCGGCACGCGCCGAGGAGACCAAGCGGCTGCAGGCGCTGCGCGGCCTGGCGGATCGCTACGGCGTCGAGGTCTCGGTCGCGGACGGTGCACTGCGGCTCGCCTGGCCCCTGTAGCCTCCTGCAGACACGGTCTCGCCGCGGTTGTCTACGGCGCTTGCTCCCGCCGCGCCTTCTTCATGTGTCGCCGGATGGGATAGACCCGCCCGGCGGCTCGGGTCAGCACGAGCATCTCGGTGATCAACGTCTCGAGCCGCTTGGTCACCGCCTGCAGCTCGGTCGTCGCGTCGCCGAACGAGACGATGGCGCCCTCGAGCTTGCCCACCGCGACGTCGGTGTGATCGAGGACCGGTCCGGTCTTGTCGAGCACGGTGTCGGCGGAGTCCACCATCGAATCGGCGCTGGCGACCAGCGCTTCGGCGCCATCGACGAGGTCGTCGGCCGAGTCCATCGCGGTCGACGACTTCTGAACGACCCCCGACGTCTTTTGGACCAAACGGTCGACCTTGCCCAGCGTCCCGCCCACCTCATCGAGCGCCGCGGAGAGCTTTCGGTACAGCGCCGCGTCGTCGGAGAGCATCTTGCCCGCGGTCCCCTCCCCGGCCTCGATGCGCTTGGAGACCGCCGCCAGGCTGGCCAACGCCTGCCGCAGGTCCCCCTGGGGATCAGCGGCTTGCTCGGAGAGCACGCGGAGGTTTCGAATCAGGACCTCGATGTCCTCGACGAGCGGGTCGGACCCCACCCCCGGAAGCATGTCGACGATGTGGTCGGGTTCGATCGCCTCGATCGCGTCGCCATCGGCGAGCGCGGGGGACGGAGGCGACCCCGGCGTGAGCACCACGCCGATCCCCGCGAGCACGCCCTGCAGCCCGAACGAGGCCTCCAGGCGTGCGCGGGTGTCGGCACGAACCTTGTCCGCATAGGCAGCCCGAACCTCCAGCCCGACCTCCACCTCGTTGGTCCCGGTGATCTGCACGCTCGACACGCGCCCGACGTCGACGCCGAGCATCTGCACCCGACTTCCCTCCGCCACGCCGTGGCCGTCGGTCAGCCGCAGCACGTAGCGTGAGGGGGTCTCGAAGGTGCCTCGCCCGCGCGAGACGAACAGCATCGCGACGATGGCGACGGTTCCGACGACCACCAGCATCGCGCCGGCGAGCCACTCGGCCCGCCGAATGCGGAACGGCACGCTCACGCAGTGGCCTCCATTGCATCCCAGTCGATGACCCGGTCGACCATCGGCGTGACGAACTCGACGTCGTCATCCGCCACCAGCACGGTGATGCCGCGATCCCGGGCTTCGAGGTGCAGGTCCGTGACGATGCGTCTTCCCTGCGGGTGAAGGAACGCGCTGGGGTCCTCGGCCAACAGGACGACCGGCTCGAACAGCAGCGCCCGCAGGTACCCGAAGCACTTGAGGATCTCGGCCGGCAGCTGGCTCGCACGGACGTCGGCGAGCGCCGCCAACCCGGCGGCATCGATCCGCGCGCGCACCTGCTCAGAGGCGTCCCCAGGCGGGGTACCGTGGTAACGCAGCGCGAGTTCGAGGTTGTCCCGCACCGTCATGTTCGCCTGCAACCCACCGGTGATCGACACGTAGCCCAACTTCCGCCGCAACCGCAACAGCGCGCGGCGATCGGCGCGGCCGACGTCCACACCGCACACGCGCACCCGACCTGCCTGAACCCGCTCGAAGCCCCCGCACGCCCGGATCAGCAGACTGAGGCTGGGCTGATGCCGTCCGACGACCGCGACGCGCTCCCCCGCCCCGACCCGGAGCGAGACCCCCTGCAGGCTCGCACCGACCCCGGCGACGTGCAGGTCTTCGACGTCGATCGCGGAGGTCATCGGTGGAGGGCCAGCAGGGCGAAGACCGCCGCGAGCGCGGAGCAGTGGATCAAGATCTCGACAAGCGCACGCGCCACCCGGCGGGGCACCTCGGTGACGTCACCGCGCACGGACAGCCCGTGGTAGCAGGCGATGGAGGCCGAGACGCAGCCGAACAGCGCGGCCTTGCCCAGCGCGATCGCGACGTCGGAGGGCTGCACGGCGGAGAGATAGGACAGACCGACGGAGAGGTCGGCGGGGACGACCCCCGCCTGGACGGCCGCCGCGAACGCGCCGACGAAGACCGATGCGGCCAGCACCATCGTGAGCGCGACGGTGGCGGTCGCCATGCCGACGAAGCGGGGAAGCAGCAGCCAGCGCACCGGGTCGATCCCGACCGACTCGATGCCCTCGACCTCCCCGCGCGCGCTCATCGAGCCCAACTCGACGGTTATCGCCGCGCCCGATCGCAGCGCGACGACCACGGCGGTGGACAGCGGCGCCACTTCGCGCACCAGCAGGCGCGCGAGCACGTCGATCACGACGCGGGTCTCCTCGGCCCCGGCGAAGTACGTCAGCGCCGCGGTGACGAAGACTCCTGCGCCCACGGCCCCGAGGAACACGACCAAGGGGATCGCCTCGACACCCGTGAAGACGATCTGCCGGGCCGTCTGGGTCCACACGACGGCCCCCCCCTCGCCCGGACGGCGGATCGCGGCGGCCATCGTGACGACCGCGAGGGTCGCATACGATGCGACGCGACGGACCTCCGTGAAGAGACCGCGACCGAGCCTGCGCAGAGCCTCGCTCATGGGTGCGCCGAGCCTACCAGCCCCGCCCGGCGTCCGAGATCCACGATCCAGGCGTCGGGCACGTGGACGGCCAGCGAAGCCGAGACCACGTCGGCCCACCCCGGCGCCTGCTCGATGATCCGGGCGTCCGCACTGCAGGCGACCGCGTCCTGCTCGATGATCGCCGCGTCAGCATCGTGGGGCAGCTCCACCGCCCAAACCGTGTCTGCCCCGGGTGCCCGGTCCCGAATCCAGCCCGCGAGGCGGCCGCTGTTGGACACCGGGCGGTCGACGAACCAGGTCACCGACGCCGGAGCCCACGCCGCGATGGTGGCGCACAGGGCGTCGAGCGCCGACGCGGTGACCTCTATCCTCCGGTAGCTGCCGTGAACGCTCGAGAGATCCCGCAGGGCCCCGTCCACGCCGCGTAGGACGACCCCGCCGGCCAGCGCCGTCTCGACGCCGATCAGGACGTTGAAGGCGTCGATCGCCAGCGACGCTCCCCTCAGCGCTTCGGGCTGCCGCTGACGGGACGCGCGCAAGGCCCGAGCCTCTCCACCGGCGGCGCATCGAGAGACCGCCGTCCGCTGGCGCTGCCGCAGTCGGTACCGATCACCGACCAGCGCACTCGCCGAGGGGTCGACGTACCCCCGACCGAGCAGCCAACTCAGGTCTGCGGTGGCGTCCTGCAGCGCCGGGATGACCTCGGCGGAGAAGAGCGCCCGGTCGGCTTGGTGCGGTCCCCGACCCATCGCGACCAACGGTAGCAGGGATCGAGACAACGAGCCTCGGCGGTCCTGCTACATTGCGGCAGCGATGAGTGACGACAAGCGCACGGTCATGGAGGTTTTCGAGCGGGTCGCCGAGCGCAAGCACGACCGCCCGGCCCTCCAGTGGAAACAAGGCAGCGGCTGGAAGACCAAGACGTGGAGCGAGTACCGCGACGAGGTGCGCCAGGCTGCCAAGGCGATGATCTCGCTGGGGCTGCAGCCGGGCAAGGGCGTGTCGATCATCGGGTTCAACTGCGTGCAGTGGGTCGTGGCCAACGTCGCGGCGATCTACGCCGGCGGCCGACCAGCGGGCATCTACACGACCAACTCGGCCGAACAGTGTCACTACGTCGCCGAGCACAGCGAGGCGCAGGTCATCGTGTGTGAGGACACCGAGCAGCTCGACAAGTTCCTCTCGGTCCGCGACCGGCTGCCCGAGGTCAAGGCCTTCATCCTCATGCGCGGCGACTCGAGCCACGAGGACGTCTACGGCTGGCCGGAGTTCCTCGAGAGGAGCAAGGACGTCGACGACGCCACGCTCCAGGCACGCATCGACGCGCAGCGCCCCGACGACGTGTGCGAGTACATCTACACCTCGGGCACCACCGGGAACCCCAAGGCGGTGATGATCAGCCACGACAACGTGACGTGGACCGCCAAGGCCGCCCTGGACACGCTCGGCTATGCCGACGGGGATCTGGTCGTCAGCTACCTGCCGCTGTCACACATCGCAGAGCAGATCATGAGCCTGCACGGACCGATGGTGACCCAGGGGTGCACCGCCTTCGCCGAGAGCATCGAGAAGCTCGGCGACAACCTCAAGGAGGTGCGCCCCACCATGTTCCTCGCCGTGCCGCGGGTGTGGGAGAAGATTCAGGGGAAGATCGTCAAAGCCGCCTCCGCCAACACCGGTCTCAAGAAGAAGATCGGCGCGTGGGCGCGGGCGCAGGGGCTGGCGGGGGGCTACGCCGACCAAAAGGGGCAGCCGCGTCCGATGCTCTTCGGGCTGGCGAACAAGCTGGTGTTCAGCAAGGTCCGAGAACAGCTCGGCCTGGACCGCTCGCGCGTCCAGATCACCTCGGCGGCGCCGATCAGCAAGGACACCCTGGAGTTCTTCTTGAGCCTGGGCGTCCCGATCATGGAGGTGTACGGCATGTCCGAGTGCACGGGACCCGCCACCGTGTCCCTTCCGGGCAGCTACGTCACCGGCAAGGTCGGACCCAAGCTCCCCGGCACCGAGATGAAGCTCGCCGAGGACGGCGAGGTCTTGATGCGCGGCCGGCACGTGTTCAAGGGCTACTACAAGAGCCCCGAAGCCACGGCAGAAGCGCTGGACGCAGAGGGATGGCTGCACTCCGGGGACATCGGTGTCATCGACGACCGGGGCTTCCTGCAGATCACCGACCGCAAGAAGGACCTGCTCATCACCGCCGGTGGCGAGAACATCGCGCCCCAGGTGATCGAGGGCCAGCTCAAGGCGATCCCTGCGGTGTCGCAGGCGGTCGTCGTCGGGGACCGCAAGAAGCACCTCAGCGCCCTGTTCACGCTCGACGAGACCAAGCTCGAGAGCATCGTGGCCGAGGCGGGCAGCAGCGCCACGACCATGGCCGAGGCCGCCGGGGACGACAAGGTCAAGGCGTGGCTGATGAAGCAGGTCGAGGAGATCAACGAGCATCTCGCCCGCGTGCAGACCATCAAGAAGATCGCGATTCTTCCCGCGGACCTGTCGATCGAAGGCGGTGAGCTGACACCGACGATGAAGGTCAAGCGCAAGGTCGTCAACGAGAAGTACGCGGAGGTGATCGAAGCGTTCTACGGAGGCGCGTAGTCTGTCCGTGCGCGACATGGTCTGGGTGTTCGTGGCCGGCGGCGCGGGAGCCTCGCTGCGGGTGGCCCTGGTCCCCATCCTCGACGAGCGTCTCCAGGCGTCGCTGCCCTCGGCCGGCACCTTCATCGTCAACGTGCTCGGGTGCTTGATGATCGGCCTGGGCGCGACGGCCTTGCCCGAGGGCCCGCTGCGCCCGATCCTCCTGGGCGGCCTGCTCGGCGGCTTCACCACCTACAGCGCCTTCGGTCTACTCACCTACGAGTACGCCAACGCCGGCCGCTACGGCGTGTTCGCGGCGCAGGTGCTGCTGCACGTCGCGGTGGGTCTTCTCGCCGTCGGCCTGGGACTGTGGACGGGCAAGATGCTCGCTCCAACCGGGCAACCATGACCCTGCCTCCGCAGGCGTGGGGCTGCGACGCACTGCAGCGGCATCCGATGGGTGCGCTCGCGCGCGAGGTGCTGCGGGCGGCCTTGGACGCCGCCGACCCGCGCGTCCGTGCCGCCCAGTGGGCCCGGGTCCACCTGCACGATGCCCAGGCCATTCGGGTGCTGGCGGTGGGCAAGGCCGCGGCGATGATGGCCGCGGGCGTTCTCGATGCCGCCGGGGGCCGCGTCGTGGGCGGCCTCGTGGTGGCCAAACACGCCGTGTCACTGGAGGGGCTGTCCTCGATCCTCGGCGAGCATCCCGTGCCCGGCGCGTCGAGCCTGGCCGCCGGCGAGGCGCTGCTCGAAGCCGCCGCCGCCGCGCGAGCCGGCGAGACCGTCGTCGCGCTGGTCAGCGGCGGAGCGTCGGCGCTGGCGGTCGCCCCGGCGCAGGGCGTGTCGTTGGACGACCTCCGTCGCCACGCCGCGGCCCGCCTCCGCGACGGAACCCCGATCGAGGCCTTCAACGCGCAGCGGCGCGCCATGAGCCGACTCAAGGCTGGCGGCCTGGCCCGAGCGGTCCCCGAGGGCATCGCCGTGCACGCCGTCGTCCTGGGCGATGTGATCGGCGCGGGACCCCACGCGGTGGGCTCGGGCCCGCTGGACGACCCGCGGGTGATCACCCACCTGCTCGCCGACAACGTCACCGCGGTGATGGCCGCGGCCCAGACGGCGCGGCGTGCCGGCGCGGAGGTCGAGGTGACCGAGCCGCTGACCGGAGAAGCCAGGGTGGCCGGCGTCCGCTGGGCCCAGGCCCGGATGGGGGCCCCGCCCACCGACGCCGTGCGATGCACGATCGCCGGTGGAGAGACCGTCGTCACCGTGCGCGGCGAGGGCCGGGGCGGCCGCAACCAGGAGCTCGCCTTGGCCGCCGCGCCCGCGCTGATGGGCAACCCGCACGCGCTGCTCGTCACCCTCGCCACCGACGGAGAGGACGGCCCCACCGACGCCGCCGGGGCGGCGGTCGACGGCACCACCATCGCGCGCGCGGTGGAGGCGGGCACGGATCCCGACGCGTTCCTGCGCCGCAACGATGCGTACGGCTTCTTCGACGGGCTGGGGGACTTGGTGAGGACCGGCCCGACCGGGACCAACGTGGGCGACCTCACGATCCTGTTCTCATGACCCGTCCCCGAATCGTCGTCCCCCGGGCCCTGCCCGCGTCCTGGATGGCCCCGCTCCTGGAGGCCGCCGAGGTCGTCGCGGGGCCCACCGATGGGCTGTCACTCACGGCCGAGGTGGCCGCCGCCCTGCCCCACGCCGACGGCGTGCTCACGCTCCTCACCCAGCGCGTGGACGAAGCCTTCCTCGAGCGCGCGCCGAAGCTGCGGGTGGTCAGCAACATGGCGGTCGGCGTGGACAACATCGACCTGCGGGCCTGCGCGCGCCGAAGCATCGCGGTTGGACACACGCCCGGGGTGCTGACCGACGCGACCGCCGACCTCACGATGGCGCTGCTGCTCGCCGCAGCCCGACGCCTGCCCACCGCCTCCCGCGACGCGGCCCAGGGACGCTGGGGACCGTGGTCGCCCAGCGGGTGGCTCGGCCTCGAGCTTCGTGGCGCGACCCTGGGCATCGTGGGTCCGGGCAAGATCGGCACCGCGGTGGCACGGCGCGCCCAGGCCTTCGGCATGCAGATCGTCTACGCCCACCATCGGCCGGTGCCACCGATCGTCTCGGGTGCACGCGCGCTCGAGCTGGACGCGCTGCTCCAGCGTGCGGACGTGATCTCGCTGCACGTGCCGCTCACCCCGAGCACGCGGCACCTCATCGACGCGGCCGCCTTGGACCGCATGAAGCCCACCGCCCTGCTCGTCAACACCGCCCGCGGCGCCATCGTGCACACCGACGCGCTGCTTGACGCCTTGCAGACCGGAAGCATCGCCGGTGCGGCGCTCGACGTCACCGACCCCGAGCCGCTCCCCGCCGACCATCCGCTGTACGCTCAGCCTGGCGTGCTGATCGCCCCCCATATCGGCTCCGCCACCGAGGCCACGCGGCAGCGGATGGCTCGGATCGCGATCGACAACGTGCTCGCGGGCGCGCGAGGTGCCCCACTGCGGCACGCCGTGCACCCGTGACGCGGTCACCAGCGCCTCCGCAGTCGTCCCAACGTCTCCGAGCACGGTACCCTTGCGGCAAGGTCCACGCAATGATGCTGAAACAGACGATGGCAGTCGCAGCCTCGATGCTGCTCGCGTGCGGTGGCGATGACGCCGAAGGGAACGACGGCACGGAGGGATTGACCACCCAGACGAGTCCCACGTCGAGCCCCCCCACCTCGACCGGAAGCAACAGCGACAGCGCCTCCGTCGGCACGACCCCCTACGGTGGGTGACTTCGATGGCGACGAGCAGGCCGAAGTCGCCGTCGCCGGCTACAACGACTATCACGTGTTCGACATGGAGTGTCTGGACAACCCGCTGCCCAAAGAGTGTGTCGCCGTGGGCATCCGGTGGCGTCAGCCGAGTCAGGACTTCTCGTCGGGCTCCACTGGGTCCACGCTCTTCGACTTCAACGGCGACGGGCAAGTCGAGGTCGTCTACCGGGACGAGCAGATCCTGCGGATCTACGACGGCCTCGACGGCGCGATCCTCTCGCAGTTCAACATCTCGTCGGGCACGATTCTGGAGAACCCCGTGGTGGCCGACGTCGACATGGATGGCCACGCGGAGATCGTCGTTCCCGGGCATGGCGCGACGCCCGGCGTATACGTGCTCGAGGACCCCAGAGACCAGTGGGTCGAAGCGCGAATGCTGTGGAATCAGCACACGTATCACGTCACCAACATCTCCGAGGACGGCACGATCCCGCTCGAGGAGACCCGCAACTGGAACTCGTGGAACAACTTCCGGCAGAACGTCGGCCCCAACCCCGAAGACACCGCGCCCTGCCTGCCGATCCCCGAGGGTTGAGCCGAGACGTGCCGCGGCGGTGCGGGCGCCCCACCGCGGCGGCGCGATGAGCCGTCCCCAACGCCTGGCGTGCTCGAGCTGCGCGGGGCACCATGAAGCGCATGCTTCCGGGGGTCATCTCGCTCGCCGCGATCGCCTGGCTCGCAGCCGCCCCGGGCGCCGAACTCAGCCCCGGGCAGAAGGCAGCGCGCGCCAACCCTCGCGTGGCGATCGCCGGCTCGCTGATGGCCGGACCCCACGCGATCGGCAACCAGGAGTGCCGCCCGCAGGCCGCCCAGTGCGAGACCCGGGGCGGGTTCTTCGGCTTGGGCACGACCGCCGAGGTCCGGGTGCGCTTGGCGGGCGTCTTCTCGATGCACGCCCGGCCGTGGATCGTGGGCAACGTGGCGGCCGACAAGGTGTTCTCCGGCGCGGTCGGGGGCGGCGTTGGCCTGGGCGCCTACGGCCGGCGAATCTTCGGACGCGCGGAGTACGTTGCGCTGCACGCCTTCGGTGACGGACGCTTCACCCCACCCTTCTTCGAGGGCAAGGTCGCCCGCGATCGCTGGGGCAACCACGCGGGCATGCTCGCGGTCGGCTTCCGCCAGCCGGTCCACGAGCGGCTCAGGCTCGAGCTGTGGGCTGGGCCGATGATCGGACCCACGTCGCGGCGCAGCTTCCCCGACGGCACCCTCGACCGCCGAAACCTGGTCACGTTCATGGCCGGCGTGGGGGTGGCGTTCGACGCGTTGCCCGGACCGTGGCGACCGCGCGGCTGAGATCTCGCGGCGTGGGGTGGTCCCCGTCGACGCTCAGCGAGGATGTCGGCTCTCGGTTGAACCGGACTGCACCGGCCGAGTACAAGTCACTGCTCGATGGACCTGAGCCATCTCAACCCGAGTCAGCGCGCCGCGGTGGAGTGCATCGACGGCCCGCTCCTGGTGCTGGCCGGGGCCGGCTCGGGCAAGACCCGCGTCATCACGCACCGGATTCAAAACCTCATCGGGCTGGGCGTACCGCCCGACCGCATCGTCGGCCTGACGTTCACCAACAAGGCCGCCGGCGAGATGCGGGAGCGCTTGGCGGGCATGGTCGGTCAGCAGACCGCCGGCGAGGTGCTGCTCGCCACGTTCCACAGCTTGGGCGCCCGAATGCTGCGGATGGATCCCGACGGGTTCGGGCTGCCCTCGTCGCGCTTCTCGATCCTCGACCAAGGGGACGTGTTCGGCCTCATCCGCTCGCTGATGCGCGAGCACGGGCACCACGGCGCCGGTGAAGACCGACGCTTCGACATCCCCGCGATCGCGCAGCGCGTGGGGCTGTGGAAGAACGCGTTCATCCCCTTCACCCAGGACGCAGCCGAGGCTCAGATCATCGACGAGTACGACGCGGTCGCGGCCTCGATCTACCCCCACTACGAAGACCGCCTGCGCACCCTGGGCGCGGTGGACTTCGACGACCTCGTGTGCCTGGTCGCCCGCACCCTCGCCGAGGACCCCGAGGTCAAGGAGCGGTGGTGCAGCCGCTTCGACTACCTGATGGTCGACGAGTACCAGGACACCAACGACGCGCAGCTCGAGCTCCTGCGCCAGCTGTCCCGGCCTCCGCACAACCTGTGCGTCGTCGGTGACGACGACCAGGCGATCTACGGGTGGCGCGGCGCCAAGGTAGAGAACATCCTGCGCTTCGACCAGATGTTCGGCGGCACCACCGTCGTCAAGCTGGAGGAGAACTACCGCTGCCGTGCGCCGATCCTGCACTGCGCCAACGAGGTGGTCGCCAACAACAAGACGCGCCACGACAAGACCCTCATCGCGACGCGCGGCGGCGGCGAGCCGGTCCAGATGGTCATCGCCGCCGATGGGCCTGAAGAGTCGACGTGGGTCGGCAAGAAGATCCGCACGCTGATCGTCGAGCGGAACGTCTCTCCCAACGACATCGCGGTCCTGTACCGCTCGGCCCTGCAAGCCAAGTCGATCGAAGAAGAGCTGCAGCAGCACGGCATCGCCTACCGGGTGCTCGGCGGCCAGTCCGTCTACGACAAGAAGGAGGTCAAGGACGCGCTGGCGTACCTCAAGACGATCCTCACCCCCCGGGACGAGCTCGCGGTTCGCCGCGCGCTCGAGACCCCGCCGCGGGGCATCGGACGGGTGAGCATGGGCAAGCTCTCGAGCTACGCGCGCGAGAACAAGGTCTCGATGCTGGAGGCCGTGCACCGAGCTGGGCAGGTCGAGGGAATCGGCTCGCGGGCCCGGGAGGCGCTCGATCGCTTCTCTCGCATGATCAAGAGCGCCCAGATTCGCGCGCGCGAGCACAACGACGCCGCGTCGGCGCTGGACTACGTGCTCGAAACGGTCCACTTCACCGACCACGTCAAGAAGGAGATCGGCAACGACGAGGCCGCTGCGGCCCGGCTCAAGGGTGTCGACTGGCTCAAGGGCAGCATCGCCCGCTACGAGGCCCGCATGCGCCAGCAGGACAAACGTCCGCGCTGGGCCGAGTACTTCGGCATGGTCACCCTCGACAGCAACGACGACAAGGACAAGGACAAAGAGAAGGAGGCCGAAGCCAAGCGCAAGGGACAGGTCTCGCTGGCGACGCTGCACAGCTGCAAGGGCCTGGAGTGGGACTATGTGTTCATCATCGGCATCGAGGAGGGCGTGCTGCCGCACAGGCGCGTCTCGGCCCCGCGGGCCAGCGATGCGATCGCCGGAGACATCGAGGAAGAGCGCCGCCTGTTCTACGTCGGCATCACCCGGGCTCGCGACACGCTGTGGCTGTGCCGGGCCAGCAACCGGGTCGAGCGCGGCAAGACCGTGACGCGCGAGCCCAGCCGGTTCATCGAGGAGCTGCCCGAGGACGGCATCGCGGTGTACGACATCGCCTCCGAGGAGGAGCTGACCTCCGATGCCATGGGGGACATGGCCGCCGCGTTCCTCTCGCAGATCAAACCGCCCGACCCCGATTGAATGTGGGCGCCATCTCATCGTTCAATACGGTCGTGATGCGCCACCTTGCCCTCCTGACCGGCCTGACGGCCCTCGTGCTGTGCGGCGGCTGCGACGACGACGACGTCGCGACGCCGCGCTTCCAACCGGAGTCGGTCCCCGAGTCCAAGCCGATCGACGACCTCGACGAGGACGAGCAGCAGGCCTTCTGCGATGAAGCGAAGGAATGGGCGCAAGACATCGTCGGGAACGACCTACCGACTGTGCAGTGCAACGCCGAGGGCATCACGGCCGCCGTCGCCGACGAAGACGGGTCCTTCGACCTCGCCGCGTGCAAGGCCGCCCGCGAGGCGTGCCTGTCGGAGCCCTCCGAGTTCGACATCGAAGACGAGGGTTTGGAGTGCAACTTCGACGGGATCGAGTCCTGCGACGCCACCGTCGGCGAGTTCTCGGCGTGCTACGAGGAGATTGCCGTCCTGCTCGACCGCGTCGTCAAGGCCACCACGTGCGAGCGCTTCGCCGACGGCGACTACCCCGACGAGAGCGAGTATTCGATCTCCGCCGGATGTGAGGCGCTGTTCGAGCGGTGCGGCGGCGCCGAGGACGACGTGGCGCCCACCGACCCCCCGCCGCCCGAGTGACGGCGCACCCCCCACGCAAAAAAGGATGCCCCCCACGCTGGGGAGCATCCTTTTTCTACGCCCCGCGAAGGGGGCGCCACCGCAAGCCGCTCAGATGCAGGCTGCGGGCGTAACCGAGCCGTCGTCGGCGAAGACGCCCTGCTCGCAGGTGCCGCCGTCGCAGTCGTCGTCGCTGGCACACTCGCCGCAGACGCCGACGTCGATCAGACCGCCCACGGACACCGGTCCGCAGATGCCCATGCACGCCTCGGTGCCGTCGCCGTCGAGGTCGCAGGTCTCGCCGTCGGGGATCGAGTTCGCGTCGACGCAGCTCCACTGGCCGGACACGGTCGCGACGTCGATCGCGAGGTTGCAGACCTGGTCGGTGCAGTCTGCGGTCGTCTCGCAGGAGGAGCAGGCGCTGATCGTCAGGATGCCCTGTTCGTCGATGATCGGGACGCACAGCGCGCCTTCTTCGGCGCACGCGTCGGCGTTCTCGCAGGTGCTTCCGTTGGAGCCGTCGTGACACGTAGGCGACACGGGGGCGGGGAAGATCGGCTCGAGCATCGGAATGCCTGGCGTACAGCCGAACTCGCAGCTGTCGTCACCGTTGCACTCGCCGCACACGCCGTCGAGCAGCGCGGAGACTTGCGAACACATGCCCGACTCGCAGTCGGTGTCCGAGCCACAGATCGAGCCGTCCGGCAGCGGATCTTCGCCGGTCGGATCGGTCGTCTCCGAGCTTCCGGGTCCTTCCGTCGTTCCTTCGGTGGCGCCGGAGGTTGCGGTCGGGTCCGAAGGATCCGAGGGGTCCGAGGGATCCGAAGGGTCCGAAGGATCCGTCGAGGGATCGGTGGTCGGCGCGCTGGTGCTGCCGTCGTCGGTCTCAGAACCGGCGTCCGGGTCGTCATCCGCCGGGCAGCCCGTGCCAAAGCCGAGCGCAGCTACGAGAGAAAGTGAGGAAAGAAAGCGTAGATCGAGTTTCACCCTAGTCTCCTGGTCCGTGGCCATGGGCCCGGTTGATTCCAGCATGGTGACCCGCGATGCCACCCCCGTCTAGCGGGTTTTTCGAAGGGCGGGCAAAACCCCCGCGGACCCCAGGCCACGCTCGCTGCACGCCTTGCGCCTCCGCTGGAGACAGGCGGGCAGCAGACCGTAAGCCACAAACCTACCGCGCGCGTTCCCGCGCGAGGTCCTTGGCGAGGTTCTTCTGGTGGGCCTCGATCGTGCCCCCGCCGATCTCGAGCAGCTTGGCATCTCGCCACAGCCGCTCGACCGGATACTCGCGGCAGTAGCCCGCGCCGCCCATGACCTGCATCGCGTAGTCGGCCACGGTCTTGCCCACCGGCGCCGCGAACAGCTTGGCCGCATCCGAGCCGATCCGGTTGCGGATGTCCGGACCCACCTGACGGGCGACGTTGTAGACCAGGCACTTGGCGGCCTCGGTCATCGCGTAGCCGTCGGCGAGATAGCGCTGGATCTGCCCGAACGCTCCGATCGGCTTGCCGAAGGCGGTTCGTTCGACCGAGTAGTTCACCATGATGTCGACGCAGCGGTCCGCGATGCCGACGCTCATCGCCGCCAGCGCCAGCCGTTCGATCTCGAGGTTGCGCATCATGTGGGTGAGCCCATCGCCCTCGGCGCCCACCAGGTTGGCCTTGGGGATCCGGCAGTCCTCGAAGATGAGCTCGGACATCGTCGAGCCCCGCATGCCGCACTTGTCGATGTGGTTGCTGGTCGAGAACCCCGGGCAGTCGCGGTCGACGAGGAACGCGGTGATACGGCCGTCGACCTTGGCGTAGAAGAGGAAGCAGTGCCCCTCGCATCCGTTGGTGATGTACGTCTTGGTGCCGTTGACGACGTAGTGGTCGCCGTCGGCCACCGCGGTGGTCGTCATCGCCAGCACGTCGGTGCCTGCGCCCGGCTCGGTCATGCCCATGCCGGCCACCCACTCGCCCGAGAGCACCTTGGGCAGGTAGCGGGCGTGCTGCTCCTCGTTGCCGCAGTAGTAGAAGTTGTTCACGAACAGCATCGAGTGCGCGAGGTAGGCCAAGCAGAAGCCCGGGTCGTACTTCGAGAGCTCGTGGTGGACGATGACCGCCGCGACGGTGTCCATCCCCACCCCGCCGGCCTCCTCGGGAATGGTGATGCCCAGCACGCCCAGCTCGCCCAGCTGGCGAAAGAGGTCCCGGTTGAGCACCCCCTTTTCGTCGTGTTCGGCCGCCTGGGGCTCGACGTGCTTGATCGCGAACTCCGCGATCGTCTCCCGAATCATCTGGTGTTCGGGCGTGGGGTTGAACAGGGCGTCGTACCGAGACTCCGACATCATCGGTAGCTTGCGGTCTGGCGTTCCAATCGGAAACCCAGCCCGGTCTGCGAATCCTCTCGCGGCCGATCCGGATGTCCCTTGATCGGGCCGCCGCAACACGAGACGCCTGCACGCCGAGTTTCGTGGCCCATATGCAGCAAATTGGCTCCAATGCCACCCGGCTGGACATCAATCATGTCATTGAAGTACGCATTCGACGCGAGTGAAGCGCCCGAAGTGACCCACGACGTCGAGAACACACTCGGCCCGGTCCATGCACAGTGGACGTGGTGCCCATGGCTCGTGCTTCGACGCTTCTCTCCTCGCCCGCCCGCGTAGCGCTGCTCCTCGCGCTCGCGTGCACCTCTTCGGCACCAACCGGCGAACAGGACTCCTCGTCGCCCGCGGACACCGACACGAGCAAGATCCCCTCGGACGGACCCGCCCTGCTCTTCCCGCCCGCGCTCAGTCGGCGGGATCGACGACCCTTGCCTCCCAGGCTCGCCGGCGTCGACGACGACCCCACCGAAGCCCTCGCCGTGCAGTGGCCCGAGCTGGACGCGGCGGGCCGCTGGGAGACCTCCGGGCAGACGATCACGCTTCGGCTCAACCATCGGGTCAAGCGCGAGGGCAAGGCGCCACCGCCTGTCACGGTCACCCCAGCGGTGCAGGGCAAGGCGCGCTGGAACAGCGACTGGTCGCTGTCCTTCGTCGCCGACGATCCCTTCGATCCCGCCGTCGACTACACGATGGCGGTTGGGCCCATCGAGGACGAGGCCGGCCAGACGCTGCGCTGGAAGGGCAACTTCCGCGCCGACCCGCACATCTGGATCGGCGGCAAGCTGATCACCTACATCCCCGAGCCCGGCAAGCCTCGGGTGGTCGCGCACGTGCCCTACGACGGCATGAAGCAGGGTCAGCGCCCCGAGGTGACCGTGCTCTTCGACCAACCGGTCACCCCGAAGCAGGCCCGCGCGCTCATCGACCTGCGCGATTCGGCGGAGACCGACCTCGCGTTCTCGACCCGCCACCCCAGGAAGAATCTCTTCGACGGGGCCGAGGCCGACAAACGCAACGTCATCATCGCGAGGCCCAAGCGGGCCCTCAAACCCGGCAGCAAGGGCTCGTTCACGGTTCGAGACCACGGAGCCAAAGCCGAAGAGGGCGACACCATCGCCTTCGAAGTCGCACAGCGGCTCGCGTTCACCAAGGCCGACTGTCGCTACGACTCCGATGGGTGCACGGTGAAGGGAGACACCCTGCACATCGGCGGCCGCGAGATCGCCCTGCACTTCAACAACGTCATCGAAGGTGGCAAAGCCCTCGAGACGGCGGTGAGCGTCGACCCGCCCATCCGCAACCTCTCGGTGTGGTCGCAGCGCTGGAGCGCGGACGGCCAGGTCACCATCAGCGGCGCCTTCGCGCCCAGCACCAGCTACACCGTGACGCTGGCCCGCGCCAAGGACACCTACGGCTCGGCCCTCGCCAAGCCGGTCGTGGTCAAGGTTCGCACCACGCCGATCGCGGCCAGCACCTCGATGCCCGAGGGCCTGCAGTTTCTCGACGAGGCGCTCAGCCGGAGCTTCCCGGTCACCAGCCGCAACGTCGATGGCCTGCAGCTGCGCGCCTGGGAGGTGGGCGACAGCGACGCCGCGTGGAGGGACGCCAACGGCCGCGTCGGTCGTCGCGAAGCCCCCACCGGTGACCCCACCGTCACGATCGACCTCTCGCCGGCCGCCACGCGCGACAAGAACATCGAGACGTCGATCAACCTGCTCGAGCACCTCGAGGGCGGCAAGGCCTACGTCGTCGAGCTGAAGCGGACGTCGATCGCGTTCGGTGCCCCCGTCCCCAGCCACCCCAGCTGGTCCAGCGCGAGCAAGCCGCCGCTGGCGCTGCTGATGGTCAACGACGACAAGGCCTTGGTCGTGCACGCCCGCGGGAGCGGCAACAAGACGATCGTGCACGTCGCCGACATGGCCAGCGGCGCGGCGGTCTCCGGCGCGCGACTCTTCGTGGACGGGGTCGAGGCCGCCGGTGTTCGAACCGACAGCGACGGCGTCGCGGTGCTCGACGTGACCGCGGATGCCTCGCGCAACGCCCTGCTCCGGGTCGAAGCCGGCGCCTCACGCACCATCCTGCCGATGGGTCATCGCGTGCAGACCGAGCGTCACCTGGTGCCCGAGCTCGCCGGCGGCACCACCACTGGGCCGGGCACGGTTCGTGGCCTGGTCATGAGTGACCGCGGCGTGTACCGGCCCGGCGCCACCATTCACGCCAAGGGCATGATGCGCAGACCCTCCGGCGGCGACCTGCTGCCCGTCGCCGAGACCGCGGCCCGTCTGCGCATCGTCGACCCCACGGGCAAGACCGCCTTCGAGCAAGACCTGACCTCCGACGACATGGGCAGCGTGAGCGCCTCGTGGACGACCGAGCCCGGCGCTCCGATCGGCCGCTATCAGGTCTTGCTGCAGTCGCTGCCGGGCGAGGAGACACTGGGCAGCGCCCAGGTCCAGATCGCCGAGTTCGAGCCACCTCGCTTCAAGGTCGACGTCGAGGCGAAGGCGGCCAAGGACGGTGCGAAACACAAGGTCGAGGCCGACGTCGTGGCCAAGTACCTCTTTGGCGCCGCGATGGATGGGGCCGAGACGAGCTGGGTCGTTCGACGCAGCTCCGCCCCCATGCCCAGCGGCCCCCTGTCCGCACGCGGCCTCCAGTTCCGCGCCGACGGTGTGGACGGAGACTGGACCCGCACCGGCGTCGGCACGCTCGACGCCACGGGCACGCTGCACGCCGCACCGGTCATCGACGTGGCCGCGAACGCCGGACCGCAGTCGTTCATGTTCGAGGCGACCGTCACCGACAGCAGCCACCGGGCGATCGCGGGCCGAGACAGCGTGACCGTGCACCCCGCCAGCGCCTACGCCGGCGTGCGCGTCACCGAGCGCTGGCCCGACGTGGGCAAGCCGCTCGAGCTCGAGCTGGGCGTGATCGACACCGACGGCAAGGCCGTCGTGGGCCAGTCCGTCGTGGCCGAGCTCGTGCGGATGGAGTGGAAGCGCACCCGCAAGCCCGGACCCGGAGGGTCCACGCGCGTCGACTGGCACGAGGTCGAGATCCCCTCGGGCCGCTGCACCGCGACCTCGGCGGCCAGCGTGGTCTCGTGCGAGCTCACGCCCAAGACGTCCGGCTCCTACGAGGTCCGCACGACGCTCGGAGGCAGACCCGGAGGCACCGCCCACGTCTGGGCGTGGGGATCGGGGTGGTCGGGCTCGGAGCCCGAACCCGGTCACCGCCTGGAGCTGGTGGCGGACGCCAAGGAGTACACGTCCGGCACCAAGGCCAAGGTCGTGGCGCAGAACCCCTTCGAGCACGCGACCGCGATCTTCACCGTCGAGCAAGGCACGGTGCTCGTGCACGAGTCTCGCGAGGTCGAGGCCGGACCGGTGAGCTTCGAGGTGCCCCTGCAGGCCGAGCACGCACCACACGTCTTCGCCTCGGTGACGCTCCTGCCCCGCGACGTGCGGGGGGAGCAGCTGACGCAGTGGAAGTTCGGCGCGGTGCGCCTCCCGGTCTCCCTGAAGGACGCCCGGCTCGACGTCGTGGTCGCGGCCGATGCCGACGCCTATGAGCCCCGCGAACGGGCCGGGATCGAGGTGACGGTCACCCGCGGCGGGTCGCCCGTCGCCGGAGCCGAGGTCGCGCTGGCGGTGGTCGACGAGGGCGTCTTGCGCATGACCAACTACCAGGCCCCCGACCCGGTCACGGCGCTGCGCCCCGGCGCGGCCTTCCGCTTCGCGATCGCGGACACCCGCACCGAGCTGGCCGAACTGCTGCAGCGAAGCCACACCGCCGGAGATGGCGCGGGAGCCGATGGCAACGCCAGCTTAGTGTCCACCCGCAAGGACTTCGTCCGCACGGCCCTGTGGCGCCCGCACCTTCGGACCGCCGCCGACGGCACGGTGAAGGTCGAGCTCGATCTGCCCGACAACCTCACCGAGTTCCGCATGATGGCCGTCGTCCTCGACGAGACCGGCCGTGGCGGCACGGCCAAGGGCGCGTTCAACGTGCGCAAGCCCCTGATGATCCAGCCCGCGGTGCCGCGCTTCGCCCTGCAGGGCGACACCTTCGAAGCGGCGGTGATGGTGCACAACGGCCTCGAGCGGGCCACCACCGCCACCGTCAGCCTCGACGGCTCCGACAAGACCGTGGAGCTCGGTCCCCTGGGTCGAGCCCGGGTGGCCTTCGACACCTCGGCGAGCGCGCCCGGACCGCGCACGATGGTGTTCTCGGTCAAGGACGGCGAGGGCAAGGAGCGCGACCGCGTCCAGGCGATCGTGCCCGTGCAGGCGGCCGGCATCGACGAACGGCCGCGACTCTCCGGTGCCTTCACCGGTGCCCAGGAAGTGCTGCTCGAGATCCCCGAAGGCGTGGCGACGGACCTGGCCGACGAGGCCTTCGTCACCATCACCATGGGGCACCACGCATGGCCCGAGCTCGGCTCGCGCCTGGAGTACCTGGTCGACTACCCCCACGGCTGCGTGGAGCAGACGACCTCCTCGACCCTGCCGCTGCTCGCGGCGCGAGACGTGCTGCCTCGCCTGGGCTTCTTCCGCTTCACCCCCGAGGAGATCGACGCGATGGCGCTGTCGGGCCTGAAGCGACTGGCCTCGATGCGGACCAGCAGCGGCGGCCTGGCCTACTGGCCCGGCGGCACCGAGCCCAACCTCTATGGCACCGCCTACGCTGCGCGGGCGATCGCGCTGGCCAAGCAGCAGGGCATCGAGGTGCCGGGCCTGCTGGAGGGCGTGACGGAGTATCTGGCGGACCGTCTGGACGACTCGATCGGCGAGCGCCGATTCGAGGTCGAGCAGCGAGCGTCCCTGGCCCTGGCCCTGGCCGAAGCCGGAGCGCTGCCCGAATCCAGCGCGGACATGCTGGTCGACACGCTGCCCCACCAAGGTCCGTTCGGTGCGGCCATGGTGGCGCTCGCGCTCTCGTCCCTCGACGGCCACGCCGACCAGGTCACCGGGGCCCTGGACGCGATGGAGGCCGGGCTGCAAGCCGATGGCGCGCCCGTGCCGACCGAAGACACCGACCAGGAGTTCATGTACTTCGGCTCGACGACGCGCACCCAAGCCCAGGCCGCCCTGGCCCTCGTCCGGCTGCGCCCGACCTCCACGTTGATCCCCCCGCTCATGGACGCGCTGGTGCGCGACACCGGCTCATACACCACGCAGTCGACCGCGTTCGGCCTGCTCGCCCTGCGCGAGAAGGTGGTCGCCGACGAGGGTGAGGATGCCCGGATGGTCGCGCGCCTCGACGGCGTGGCGCTCGCGCCCGACGAAGCGCTGTCGACCCAGATGGGCAAGGCCGCGGGTCACTTCACCATCCCGCTCGCCGACGTCGCCGGTCGCCACGCCGTGCTGCGCCTGGAGAGCACCGGGGAGACGGCCGTGTCGTTCCAGGTGTCCTCGATCTGGCGCCGTCCCTTCGCGGCGGGCGACACCCAGGTCGAGACGTCGTCGAAGCACGGCCCCGAGGTCTACCGGATTTACACCGACCCCAAGGGCAACGCCCTGGACATGAGCGCGCTGGCCCCCGGCACGGTGGTGCGCGTCGCACTGCTCGCCCGGGTGCCCGAGGACCTCGAGCACAGCCGACGGGGCTACCTGGCGATGACCGATCGTCTGCCCGCCGGCTTCGAACCCATCCAGCCCGACCTGTGGACGGTCTCGCGTCCGGCCGAGCTGACCGACGTGCATCCAATGTACGACATGCTGCAGTGGGGTTCGGTCGACGCCAGTCACGTCGAGCTGCGCGACGATCGCGTGCACCTGTACTTCGACCGCTTCTGGGGCGAGTACGTCGCGGGCACGTACACGATGCGCGCCACCACGCCGGGCACGTACACCGTCCCGCCGGCGATGGCCGAGCTCATGTACGAGCCCGACAGCACCGGCTACTCCAAGGATGCGAAGGTGGTGGTCACGCCGTGAGCGCTCCGCTGCCTCGCCCGACGCCGCCACGTCGCTGGATGTGGCGCATGGCCTTGCTGACGGCCGCGACGCTGGGACTGCTGTGGGCAGGATGGACTGCCTACCGAGGACAGGTCGGAACCCCCGCGGGCATGCTGCAGGACGACTGGTACTCCGGGCACCGCGTCCTCGATCGGCACGGCGCCCTGCTGCGCGAGCTGCCGACCCAAGACGGCCGGCGCGGGCGCCCAGTCCCGCTGACCGAGGTCGGAGAGCGGCTCGTCTTGGCCACCTTGGCCGCCGAAGACGCTCGCTTCGCCGACCACGACGGCCTCGACCGCGTCGCGATCCTGCGGGCGGCGGAGCAGAACCTGCGCCACGGCGAGGTCGTCTCCGGTGCCAGCACGATCACCCAGCAGCTCGTCAAGCTGCTCGACACCCGGGGCACACCGGGGGCGCGCTCACTGGGCGTCAAGCTGCGAGAGGCGGCGCGCGCCCAGAACCTCGAGGAGGAGGCGGGCAAGGACGCAATCCTCGAGGCGTACTTCCACCGTCTGCCCTATGGGCACGGCTGGGTCGGGCCCGAGGCCGCCGCGCGGGGCTACTTCGGCGTGCGCGCGGCGGACCTGAGCTGGGCGCAGGCGACGTGGCTCGCCGTCCTTCCGCGCTCGCCCTCCTTCCTCGACCCCTACCGCCATCCACAGCGCGTCGAGCTTCGCCAGCACGCGCTGATCGACCAGCTGCGCGGCGCGGGACTGCTGGACGAGAACGCAGCGCTGCGCGCCAAGGCCGAGCCCGTGAAGCTCGCGCCGCGCTCGCGGACCTTCGAGGCGCCCCACTTCGTCGAGATGCTGCTCGCGCAGCAGCGACTCGCCGACGGCGCGTCCACGACCACCACGCTCGACCGCGACCTGCAGGCGGACGTGGAGGGGCTGGTGGCCACACACATGGCCAAGATGCGCGAGCGGGCGGCCGACAACGCGGCGGCCGTGGTCGTCGACAACCGGACCGGCGACGTGCTGGCCTATGCCGGAAGCGCCGACTTCTTCGATCCCGAGATCGCCGGGCAGGTCGACATGCTCCGCGCGAAGCGGCAGCCTGGCTCGTCGCTCAAGCCGTTCGTCTACGGCCTGGCCTTCGAGAACGGGCACCACGGCGCGCAGATGCTGGCCGACGTGCCCACCGAGTTCGTCGAGGGCGCAGGCAGCGTCTACGCACCCCACAACTTCGACGGCGGCTACCTGGGTCCGATCTCCGCGCGGGAGGCCCTGGCGGCCAGTCTCAACGTGCCCGTCATTCGCCTGGCCGCCGAGCTGCCCCAAGGAGCCCTGCTGGCCCGGCTTCGCGCCCTGGGCTTCGAGAGTTTGGACCGCGCCGCGAGCCACTACGGACTCTCCTTGTCCCTGGGCAGCGGTGAAGTCACGCCGCTGGAGGTCGCCCGGGCCTACGTCGTGCTGGCGCGCGGTGGCGAGTCGATCGCGCTGCGCGTGCGCGAGGACGATCCGCAGGCCAGCCCTGGGCGCATCCTGCCCCAAGCGGAGACGGCCGCGGTCGTGGAGGCACTCGCCGACCCTGCGGCGCGGCTGCGGATGCTCCACGGACGCAGCCCCTTCGACATCGGCTACCCGCTGGCGCTCAAGACGGGCACCAGCTCGGGCTACCGCGACGCCTGGACCGCCGGGTTCACGCACGAGCGCACCGTGGTGGTGTGGCTGGGCAACGCCGACGGATCGCCCATGCGCGAGGTCACCGGTGGCAACGGCGCGGGGCCCTTGTTCGCCGACGTCATGCGGCAGGGCCATGGAGGACGTGCCCACGCGCGGGCCCCTGTGGCCTGCCGACGCGCTGAGCATCGCGCACGTCTGTCCGCTCTCGGGCGCCATCCCCACCGACGCCTGCCCCGACGCGGTCGCGCGACGCTTCGCCCCCAACGCCGTCCCGAACGAGCCGTGTGCCGTGCATCGCCACGTCTCGGAGTCGCCCGCGGGCCTCGTCTGCGATCCGCAGGGTCCAACCGTGGTCGCGGTCCTGCCCGAGGCGTTCGACGGCTGGCTGGAGACGCAGCCGCCGGGCGCGCCGGGCTTCGACCCCCACGGCACCGCCTGGCTGCGCGGCCACGACGTCGCCGCGTGCGGTGAGAGCCCGGCACGGCCCACCCTCTCGATGACCGCACCGCACGTCGGATCCGTGATTCTGCTCGGACCTCGCGACAGCGACCACGATCGGGTCGAGCTCACGGCGTCGTGGCGAGGGCCGACCCGCGCCCGGCCCGAAGCCGTCGAGTTCGTGGTCGACGGCGCCGTCGTCGGCAAATCCGAGCCGCCCTACCGCGTCCTCGCGGCGCTCGAACCCGGCGACCACGAGGTCTACGCACGACCGGTCGATCCCGAGGCGTCGGCGGCCTTCGAGGGGGTCAGCTTCAGCGTGCGCTAGCGCGACCCGAGGGTCTGGGTCGCGACGTAGCTGCGCACGCGGTCGATGGTGCCGTTGCCCTCGTTGATCGCGATCTGCACGTGTTCGACGTCCCCGTCGAAGAACACTCGAACCTCTTGTTTGGGCGCCTGCGGATCCAGCTGCACCATCGCGCCGGCCACCGCGTACCAGCGCGGCGCGTCGGCCACCTGTTCGAAGACCGCAGCGTCGAAGCGCTGGTCGACGAGCGCTTCCATCGCAGGTTCGCGGCTCACGCCGTCGGTCGGGATCGACGGCGGGCCCTTGGGGTTTCCGAACGCGAGCACCATCAGGGCGGGTCCGGGGATCTCCCGGACCTCCATCGGCGCCGGTCCCCAGCCCAGGCTCACCGTGCCGTCGTCCGCACACGGGAGGTAGAGCATGCTCGACGCGCCCCCCTCGGCGATGGTGCCCATGCGTGACCGCCCGTCTGCGTCGGCATAGGCATAGCTGCGCAGCACCGCCGGTCCGCTCATCACGGGCTCCAGCCGCAGCGCCGTACCCAGCGTCATCGCCGGCCCGTCGCAGCCGGCCCCGAAGCGATCCTTGGTGTCACCATCGCCGTCGAGATCGAACGCGCGCTTGGACCCCAACACGTCGCGCTCGGCGACGAAGCCCTTGCGAGGGCGACCGGTCACCGTGAACGGCTCGGCGGTGTAGCGAACCGGGCCCGACCACGGCGCGACGTCGTCGGCCCGGGTGAGCACGACGGCGACGTCGGTGGTCGTCGTGATGCGGACTGCCTCGACGACCGGGGCCCGAAAGCCCTGCCCCGGTGCACGGGCCTCGGGGACCGGCGGGGGTGCGCGAGGCTCGGGCACGGACGTGGCGCCCGGCGCTGGCGGGGACGTGGAGTCCGCGGGCGCCACCGCGGCGGGAGGCCTCGGAGCCGAGCACGCGACGAGCAGACACAAGGCGAGGGCACCGACGGTTCGCACGGGCGGCAGGCTACTACCTCGAGTCTCGAGTATGACCACCCGTCCTGCGAAGTCCTTCGGCAGCGTGGATCATCCGGGCAGCGGCGCGTAGCGGCTGAAGTACTGCCGCATCAGCCAGCGCCGAAAGCGATGGTCGACGCCCGGCACGTCGAGCCCGAGCCCTCGGTAGACCACCATCGAGCGCGCACCCAGGCTCAGCCCGTAGAAGAACTCGCGGCGCAGCCGGTGAGGTGGAAGCGGCGGGACGCCGTCGGCGTAGGTCTCGGGCTCCTCGTGCAGCGTGCGGATCCCCTGTGCCACCACCTTGGCCTGCCAGATGCACTCGATCGCGCGCTGCATCGTGGCCCACTCGCCCTCGCCGCCGAGGATGCGAACGGCGTCGCCGCACGCGAAGATGTCTGGCCGGGTCATCTCGGGTTCGGCGAAGCACTGCAGCGTGGGGCCGACGCGGAGCCACCCGGCCTCGGTCCTGGGCAGGCCGAGGCGATCCAGGATCGGCGCTGGCGTGATCCCCCCGGCCCACAGCACGCAGTCCGCTCGCACGGTCCGCCGGGACCCCGCGTGCTCGAGCTCGGCCTCGCCATCGCGCGTGACCTTCAGCCGCGTCGCGAGCTCGAGGATCACGCCTTGATCGACCAACGCGCGCTGCGCCTTCGCAGAGACGCGCGCCCCCATCCCGGGCACCAGCGCTGCCGTCGAGGACACCAGCCGCACCGCGGGCGCCGCCCACCCCGCCGGGCGCCGCTTGCTCAGCGCCGCGAGCTCTCCGGCCAGCTCGCAGCCGCTGATCCCCCCGCCCACGACCATGACCTCCGGGGTCTCGGCAGACGCGCTCAGCGTCGCGCGCAGCGCCTCGCGCGTGCGCTCGAAGTCCTCCGCGCCCTTGTAGCCCAGGACCCGCTGCGCCCCCTCGATGCCGCGGGGCGCGTCGAAGCCCGAGCCCAGCGCGACCACGACGAATCGCCCGGTGATCGTCGTGCCGTCGGCGAGGCTCGTCGTCTTGGTCTGGGGATCGAAGGCCTCGACCTCGCCGAGCACGAAGCGTGCCCCGGGAACGGACTCGACGAACGCGCGGGTGCTCAGCCGCGACGCGTCGGGATCGATCACCCCGCACAAGCGCTCCTGCACCAGCGGCAGGTAGCCGTGACGCTCCTGGCGATCGACGACCACGATGGACGGAGGCCGGCCGTCGAAGGCGCGGACCAGCTGATAGACGACCTCGATCCCCGCGAACGAGGCGCCCAAGATCACGATCTGCGCCGCGTCAGTGGCCGAAGACATGCACCCTGTCCCGGACCGACGCAGGGAAGCGCGTGGCCACGACCTCTTCGGCCTGCCTCCTCGAGTGGCGAGCGCTGCGATGCACCAGGACCAGCGCCTCGCCCTCGAAGCTCTCCGCCCGCTCGATGATCTCGTCGACGTGCGTGTGTCCCCACGTCCGCGTGTGCTCCACGTCGCGCCGGTCGTCCCACGACGTCACCTCGTGCACGAGGACCTTGGCCTGACGGACGAGCGGCTCGCGGTCGTACAGCTCGATCTTGGTGTCGCCGGTCACGCACAGCAGCGGCTCGACGTGGGTCTCGGTCACGTCCGTGCCCGCGGCCCGCAGGTCGCGAATCTCCGGCCCCGCGAGCGCTTCGAACTCGGATCGCAGCCGCTTGGTCACCCGCCGCACGACCCACGCCAGCGACGGCACGCGATGCACCGAGCGCAGCGCGACCGCCTCCAGCCCCTTGCGTACCCCGACCACGTCGCCGGGCTGATGCCCATGAAGATGCACCTCGAGCCCAAAGTTCTCGATCTCCGACCACGCCGCGAGGATCCGCCCGAAGGGCTCGAGGATCTCGCTGGGCAGATGGACGTTCGCCGGCTCCTGCCGCGCGAGGTGGCGCTGCGAGAGCAGGTAGGGCAGCGCGCCGAGGTGGTCCTGGTGCCCGTGAGAGATCAGGATGCGGTCGTGACGGAGCTGTCCACCGACCGGGACCCCCGCATCGAAGAGCAGCCCCAGCTCGGGCACCCGCAGGCTGGTCGCGATGCCGCCCCGCGTGGCGCCCTCGAGCCGGAGCCCCGCGACCGACAGCGTATCTTCACCAAAATCCACGGCAAGCCCGACGGGGACGTGGCCGCTCAGGCCACGAAGTTGCGGTTGGGCGTCCACAGCACCGAGGGTGCTGCCGCCGGTGCGGGCGCTGCCGCAGGTGCGCCGCTGCCCAGGGACAGGGCCATCACCTCGCGCGCGGCCTGGACGACCTTGTCGGGCGAGACGACCAGCTGCTCCTCGAGGTGGGCGTTCTGCGGGATGCCGGGGACGGGGTCCTGACCGAGCACCCGGGTGGCCAGGGGCGTGCCGGCCATCGCCTCGACGACCGATCCTTGCAGCTCACGTCCCAGGCTCGCAAACACCCGGTCCTCGTGCACGACGAGCAGGCGCCGGGTCTTGTCGACCGACGCCATCACCGTCTCCATGTCCGGCGGCACGATCGTGCGAAGGTCGATCATCTCGACGTCGATCCCCTCGGCGGCCAGCGTCTCGACGGCGGTCTTGCAGAACAGCGTGCAGCGGCCCCACGTGACGATGGTGAGGTCGGAGCCCTCGCGGCGCACGGCCGCCTTGCCCAGCGGCACCCGGAAGTCGTCGGGAATGTCCGGTGCGTGGCCCTCGAACGCGATCGCGCGCTTGAGCTTGGCGATCTCGGTCTTGTCGGTGGGCTCCCCGGGGAACGCGTCGCCGAGCGCCATGCGGTACAGCCCCTTGGACTCGAAGAAGACGACGGGGCCGGTGTATTCGGCCGCGCTGCGAAGCAGGCCGTAGGTGTCGCGCGACGTGGTCGGGGCGCAGATGGTGAGCCCGGGAATCGACCCATACAGACCCTCCATGCACATCGAGTGGTAGATCGCGCCGCCGTGCAGGGGCTCGACGGGCAGCCGCACGATCACGTTGGCGTGAATCGTGCCGCCCGAGCTCCACAGGAGGTTGCCCAGGTAGACCAGCCAGTGCAGCGTGTTGAGGCTGTAGTCGCTGAACTGGATCTCCGGCAGCGCCGTGGAGCCCTCGTGCAGCGCGAAGCCGGTGGCCGCGCCGAGGATGAGCGGCTCGTTGATCGGGGCGTCCTTGACCTGGCCGGGGAACTGATCGAACAGACCGCGGGTGGCCTGCATGACGCCGCCCTTGGCACCCACGTCCTGACCGTAGACCCAGCTCATGGGGTTGTTCCGCAAGATCGCCCCCAACGCGGCTCGCATCGCGCCGTTGATGGAGATGATCGTGCCCTGCCCCTGCGGCTCGGGCTCGACCACCTCGGGGTAGGGGTCGTAGATGTCCTCGAACGCCGACGCATAGGTCGGCTCGGGCTCCGACTCGGCCTGCGTCATCGTGCCGACGATGTACTGGTCGGCCTGGGTTCCGATCGTCCCGAGGTCGTGGCGCAAGAAGTAGTCCTTGGACTGGCCGTCCTTGCGGCGAATGATGTCCTCTGCAGACAGGACGCCACGCTCGACCAGGGCCTGACCGAAGTCCAGCAGCGGATCGTGTTGGTCGAACTTGAACGTGACGTCGGCGGCGGAGCTGTGGTCGTTGAGTCGGGACAGGTTGCGGACCCACACCAGCGCGGGCTTCTGGTTGTCACGGCAGAACGCCATCGCCTTGCGTTTGGTCTCGTACACATCGACGAAGTCGTTGCCATCGCATGCGAAGTAGGCGAAGCCGAAGGCCTTCGCATAGGACTCGAAGTCTTGAATTCCGCGGCCGTCCTCGGGTTTGACGCTGATCGCGATGTTGTTGTCGGTCACGGTCAGAAGCCACGGAAGGCCCAGAATGGACGCGCCGGTCATCCCTTCGTGCAGATCGCCCTCGGCACAGCTGCCATCGCCGACGACAGCCATCGTCACCGCGTCGGTCATGCCCTTGAGCTTGTTGCCGTACGCGTATCCGACCGACTTGGAGACCTGCATGCCCAGCGCCGACTGCACCGGCAGGATGCCGAACCGCATGTCGTTGAAGTGCGCGGTCATCTGACGACCCCCGCTCCACGGGTCGGTCACCCGCGAGAGCTGCTGCCGCATGTGGTCGAGGTGAAAGTCCTCGTACCCCTGCAGTCGGGCCCACAGCGCCAGCAAGGTCGCGCTGCGGTAGTGACCACAGATGGCGAACTTGTCGTACTCGAGCTCGGCCTTGGCGGCCAGCGCCGTGGCGGTGCCGTGAATCTCCTCGCCCGGACCCCAGATGGCAAACTTGACCACGCCCTTGAGACACTCTTGGACCACCCGCTCGACGTGCATCCGCGCCAAGCAGGCCTCGCGATAGGCGAGGCGCAAGACGTCGGGCGTCAGCTCGGGAAACTGGCTGAGGCGAGAGAGGTCGTACCGCGGCGATGTGCTGGGGGCGTCGGGCATGGCTTGGAACTCCGCGCGAACCCTACGCAATTCCGGCCGCTCAGGTCCACGCGCTGCATCACGAAGCGGGCCCTCGACAACCACGGAAAAGGGCGGTGCTCGCGTGAGCACCGCCCCTGGTCGTCCGAACCGTTCCGGGCGAGCCTACTGGTGCGGGTAGCCTCCGGGCGGCGGGTAGCCCCCCGGGGGCGGGTAGCCGGGCTGGGCGCCGGGCTGAGGATATCCCTGCTGCGGCGCGGGCTGACCACCGGGCGGCGGATAGCCCCCGGGCTGCGGATAGCCTCCGGGCTGCTGCTGCTGCGGCTGACCAGGGTAGCCCCCGGGCTGCTGCTGCTGCGGTTGACCAGGGTAGCCTCCGGGCGGCTGCTGCGGCTGACCGGGGTAGCCCCCGGGCTGCTGCTGCGGTTGACCAGGGTAGCCCCCGGGCTGCTGCTGCTGCTGCGGCTGACCAGGGTAGCCCCCGGGCTGCTGCGGCTGACCGGGGTAGCCCCCGGGCTGCTGCATTCCAGGCTGCGGCTGCTGACCGGGGTAGCCCCCGGGCTGCTGCATTCCAGGCTGCGGCTGCCCCGGGTATCCGCCGGGCTGCTGCATGTCAGGCTGCGGCTGACCCGGGTATCCGCCGGGCTGCTGCATGGCAGGCTGCGGCTGACCGGGCTGCGGCTGTCCAGGATAACCGCCGCCAGCCGGGGCGGCGCCCGCCATCTCGGCGTCCATGCGCTCCATGGCCGCCCGCGCTTCGGCTTCGACGTCAGCGCCTTCATGCTGCTTCCGCAGCGAGAAGTACTGGTGGACGCCGGTCGCCAGGACGAGGCCGATCATGAAGCCGTACCCGAGCACGCTGAGCAGGATCCAGACCAGGAAACCGACGTAGGGGATCATCCCCCAGAGCGTCACGCCGATCGAGGCGACGATGTTTCCACCGATGGATGCCACGATCGTCGCGAGGACCACGCGGCCGATGTCGAGCTTGAGGATCTCGATGCCTCGACTGAGTGCCTCTCCCTTCTCCTTGCCCTCGACGATCTTCGAGGGGATACCGCCGACGGTGCCGGCGAAGGGCACGACCACGGCAAGGAAGGCGCTGATCCAGTTGCCGACGACGTCCTTGGCCGCGTACTTGAACGCGGTCCCGGCCGAGGACTCCATGCCGATGCGCTGGCGCACCAGCACGATT
Source organism: uncultured bacterium (assembly GCA_963761755.1). Classification (GTDB taxonomy): domain Bacteria; phylum Myxococcota_A; class Polyangia; order Nannocystales; family Nannocystaceae; genus CAJXVA01. Next base: position 153,588 of record CAVXIC010000006.1, on the reverse strand, counting down.
CCCGCGGCAAAGATGAACAGTGGACCACCGAGCTGGACCAGCGGAACGCCGACCATGCCTCCGAGCAGGAGGACCGGGATGAGCACGGGCTTGAGCAGCGCAAAGCCGGCCTTGACGTCCGAGATGAACCCGCCCTCGGTGTCCGCCCCCGCGAAGGGGTCGTTGTTTTGAGCGGGCTGCATCGCGTTTTGCTGACCACCGTATCCCTGCTGCTGCGCAGGGTAGCCGGGCTGGGGCTGCGGAGCCGGAGGCTGACCGGGTGCCCCGCCCATCGGCGGCTGGCCCGGGTACCCCGGCTGGCCCATCGGCTGCTGGCCTGGGTAGCCCGGTTGGCCCATCGGCTGTTGGCCGGGCTGTTGGCCCTGGTAGTCAGGCTGCCCGGGCTGCCCCGGATAGCCGGGCTGCCCCTGCGGTCCACCCATCGGTTGCTGACCGGGGTAGCCCGGTTGGCCCATCGGCTGTTGGCCGGGGGGCGGCCCCATCGGCTGCGGTGCAGCGGCCATGGGCGCGGGCGCCGGAGCCGGAGCCGGAGCCGCCATCGGTGCCGGTGCCGGTGCCGGTGCCGGTGCCGGTGCCGGACCTCCGGGCATGCCTGGTCGCGGCGGGCCCGGAGGGGGCCCCGCAGGTCGGACCTGCTGCGACGCACCAGGGATGGGAGGCGCAGACGGAGCCGCGAAGGGCTGCTGACCACCCGGGGGGCTGGCCGGCGGAGGTGCCGAGCCAGCGCCGGCGAACATCGTCTTGCTCTGCCCGACGGCGCCGGGGAAGTCGATGTGCTGCACCGTGATGACGGACTGTCCCAAACGGACAGCCTGGCCGATGCCGAGGTCGACGGGCGCTTGGATGCGCTCCCCGGTGGGAAGGAACGATCCGTTCGTGGATCCGAGGTCCTGGAACACGAGTCGTCCCCCCTGGAACCGCATCTCGGCGTGTCGGCCCGAGACCTGAGGGTCTTGCAGGGCGATGTCGCCGACGTCGCGTCCGAGGACGATCGTTTCCTTGTCGAATGATTTTGTTTCGGGGGGTCGTCCCGCGTACTGAACGTACAGGGTATACAGCGCCATCGAGGTCCTGTTCGGGTTGGGCACATGGAGTGTCACAACGCACGGCGTTCAACGCAACCGCGCCCGTGCAACAATCCGAGAACGGAACGTTTGACCATGACCGATCCGTGGCGTAGACGCTCACCCGGTTCAGTGCCCGACGAGACCCACAAAGCCCCCTCCACCGACCTTCCCGCGCTCTTCGCGGATGCCGCACTCACGCCATGGGGGGCCCAGGAGTTCGAGCAGATCCAGCGGCGAATCGCACAGGGGATCCGGTGGGACCTCGTGGTGGTCGGCGCGGGAATCAGCGGAGCGGGCGTGGCCCGGGACGCCGCGCGGCGAGGGCTGAGCGTGCTCGTGCTCGATGCGGCCGACGTCGCCCACGGGACCAGCTCTCGCTCGACCCGTCTCATCCACGGGGGCGTCCGGTACCTCGAGCAGGGCCAACTCGGCCTCGTCTTCGAGGCGCTGCGCGAGCGCGCACGGCTGTACCGCGCGGCGCCCCATCTGGTCGAGCCCGCCCGATTCCTGTTCCCCGCCTACGCCGGCGATCGGTTGGGCCCGTGGATGCTCCGAATGGGTCTGACGCTCTACGACGCGCTCAACCTCTTCCGGGGCGAAGGTCACGACGCTCTGGGACCGCAGCGCTGCTCCGAAGTCGAGCCCCTGCTCCGCGCTGACGGGCTCCGCGGTGCGGTCGTCTATGAGGATGCGGTCACCGATGATGCCCGTCTGACGCTCACCGTCCTTCAGGACGCGCGTCGCCACGGGGCCGAAGTGTCGACGTACACGCCCGTCGGGCGCATCGAGCGCGACCCCGGCGGTCTCGCGGTCCATCTGCGCGAGAACGCGGTCGCGCTCGCGCGGCAGGTCGTCGTCGCGACCGGGCCGTGGACGGGCCGTGCGCTCCTGGGCGAGCCCGGCGACGGCGTGGTGCTCAAGTCCAAGGGGGTCCACGTGGTGCTGCGGGCCGAAGACGTGCCGGTGAAGCGCCCGGTCGTCGTGCAGGCCCCCGGCGACGCCAGCCGGATCCTCTTCGTCGTCCCGTGGGGAACTCGGACCTACGTCGGCACGACCGACACGCCCTATGAGGGGGACCCGAGCGGTTGCGGCGTGCTCGAGCACGAAGAGCGAGAGCTGCTGGACACCGTCAGCGGCGTCCTTCCAGGGGCTCGCTTGGATCCCGACCGCATCATCAGCGCGTGGGCGGGTGTGCGGCCCCTGGTCCGACCCGAGGGCGCGGTGGGAGACTCGGTCGAGGTCTCCCGCAAGCACCGCATCGTGCATGGAGACTCCGGCGCGTTGGGCCTGGTCGGCGGCAAGCTGACCACCTTTCGGGCGATGGCCGAAGAGGTGGTCGATCTCGTCGTGCGGCGGCTGACCGAGCAGTGGCCCGACGACCATCCGCCGGCGAAGCCCTGCTCCACCGAGGACTCGCCGCTCGTTCCCTTGCCGCCGCTGACCGACGCGGAGCGGGGCGATCCACTCCTTGCAGACCTCCATGGGCGGCACGGCCCCGCCGCCCGGCTGCTGGCCGACGCCGCGCGCGGTGCCAAGCATCTCGAGGCTCGGATCGTGCCCGACCTGCCCTACCGGCGGATCGAGCTGATGCACGCGGTCACCCACGAAGGCGCACGACACGTCTCGGACGTCCTGCGCCGACGACTGCCGCTTGCGCTGACCGACCCCAACCTCGGCGGCCCGGTGGCTCGCGAGTTGGCGACGCTGCTGGTCGAGGCACGGGGCGGCGCGGGGGCCGAAATCGAGGACGAGCTGGAGCGGTACCGAGACGAGGTCCGCGCAGAGACCCGCCGGGAGCCCCGCATCGAGCCGGCGCGTGCGAGCGCATCGCCGCGCAGCGGCCCACCGTGAACCCCAGCGCCACGGGCTGCCAGCAGCCTGTGTCGTGTCGGGTTTCACCACGGGCTGCTAGATTCGGGCTGTGCAAGCCCTCGACCGATTGTTGGCGTTGGTGTGCCGTGACCTCTCCGCGACGCGCGCGTGGCTGGAGTACGCGAGCGCCCCCCCGAGCGGCTCGAGCATCGTCAGCATCCCCGTCCGCGACGGTTGGCGTCTGTGCGCCGCGCTCCCCGATCCGGTCGAGGACACGCAGGCCATCTCGACGAAGCTCCGCGAGCTCGCCCGCTCCTTCGAACACGTGACGATCGAGGCGACGACGGGAGCGCCGAATCCAGCGGTCGGCTCCAGCCCCGATCCGCAGCTGCGGCAGACGTTGGACGCGCTCGTCGAACGCGTCGGTGCCCATGCAGCGTGGGTCATCGATGAGCGATCTCCGATCGTTTGGGGCGTGTCGAGCAGCGGGGACTGGCTCGACGGCCTGGAGCGGGCGCGGACGATCGGCGCGGCGATCGGAGACGCCTCCGCCCAGACGGTGGTGGGCTGGACCCAGGGGCAGCAGCTGCCGCCGCCGCCGGGCGGGCTCGGCGAGCTTCTCCCAACGCTGGAGGTGATGCTCGACGACGCCGAGCCCGAGCGCCTGCTCTTGATGGCTGCCGCGGTGGCGCGGGCGTCCTCGGAACGCGGCGACTGGTCGTGGGAGCGCGACGGTCTGCACGTGATGACCCGGTCGTTTGCGGCGATCTACCGGCTCTTGGTGCTCTTCGACGCGTCCTTCTCTCCGCTACACGCCGAGACCACCATCACGCGCGCGCTCCCGGTGATCGAGCGTCAGATGACCGAGCATCCTCCGGTCGATCCCACGCCCCAGGGTGCGCGCGTGCACATGTTCACGCGGCCGCAGTGAGCGTCCAGCGAGCGCCGAGTTCGTGCCGACAGGCGCTACCAGCTGAACAGCCACACGAACGCGCGTGTGAACCAGGACTGATGGAAGTTCGCGCCGATCAACACGCCGCCGCCGAAGATGCCGGCGAGAACGAGCCCCGGCAACGCGACCCAGCCCAGCAGCCAGCCCACCGGGCCGCGCTTCTTGCCCCCGGCCTCGTCCTCGGTGGTCTGCAGCGACCCTTTGACGGCCGGGGCGTTGTCCGACGTCTTGGCCTTGGGCGTAGGTTTGTCGCTCATCGGTTGGTCTCCTCCTGGCCATCGCGCACATCGCGCCCATCCCGACTCTCCCAACTATCGTGGGCGGGCTGAGCGGGTGCCTCGGGCTCCGGGGCTGCCTGCATGCTGCCCGGGGCAGCGAAGGGCTTGTCCTTGCGCCGCAAGATGCGGGCCCGGTTGTCGGGGTCGATCCACTGCGCTTGTGGTGCCTGGCTCGGCGCGACCGGTGCGTAGCTCATCCAGCTGCCCGACTGGTACCCCGGCGCCGCAGGGTCGGTGATGTCGAGCGCGCCGAACAGGTGGCCGAGTTCGTGCAGCAGCCCGCGAACGTGGGCGTTGCTGCCCGCGCGCGCGTAGACGACGGCGGCCGAGCCATTGAACGGGCCCTCGTCCTGGGGGGTGAAGGCCTTGCCCGAGGTGCGGTCGTCCAGCGGGCGCCCGGTGAATCCGACGATGACCGAGGCAGCCTCGCGGGGCTGCGCCTCGACGTTCTCCAGCAGCTCGCCGGACGAGAACCCAGCCGTAGCCACGTTCCAGCGACCGACCGAGACCAGCTCGAGCGTGATGCCGAACTGCTGCTCGTAGACGGCCGAGGCCTGGCTGACCGTCCGCTGCACGTAGTCGATCCAATCGGGGTGCTGCTCGATGAGCTTGGCGTCGACCAGGGCCTTGACCCCGACGGTGACCGGAACGCCGAGGCGACTGGCCAGCGGCCCTTCGAGGGGGTCGACCGGGGCCGGGACGGGTGCCGGAGCTGGCTCGGGCGAGACGGTGGGCTGGGGCTCGGGCGCGACGACAGGGGCCACGGGGGCCGGCGGGGTCGGCTCGGGTGTCTGCTCCGACTTGGCGTCGGGCTCGGGCTTCGCGTCGGGCTCGGGCTTCGCGTCGGGCTTGGGCTTCGCGTCGGGCTTTGCGTCGGGCTTGGGCGCCTCGTCGCTGGGGGACGGGTCGTCGTCCTCGGCACCCTCCATCGGAGGCAGCGGCGGCGCGAGCTCGACATCGAGGCCGAGCCACTCGCGCTCGAACGAGGTGATCGGATGGCGGTAGAGGTTGCCGACGTGGACCCCGAAGCCGAACAGGCCCAGGACCACGAGCAACGGGGTGCCGAACAGCAGCAAGAGCTTGCTGACGGCTTTGACGCGCTTCCAGTTCATCGCTCAGCAGGAGTGTAGCCGGTGACAACCGACGCGCGCCCGGCCTATTCCCCAGGGCCGCGATCATCGGCCCAGGCTCGTCCTCGCCGGGGACCTCCCCGGCCGCGCGCGACGCGACGCTCACTCCAACAGCCCCAAGGCGGCCATCGAGACCACCTTGCACCGGGTCACCACGAGGTGATCGAGCAGAGGAATGCCGAGCAGGACCCCCACATCCGCCAGCCGACGCGTGAGTTCGAGGTCGGCATCACTGGGCGACGGATCTCCGCTGGGGTGGTTGTGCACCGCGATGACCGAGTGCATCCCCGCCCGCACCAGCGGCCGGAAGACCTCTCGAGGATGGACCTCGACCGAGGACAACGAGCCGATGGCGACCGTCTCGACCACCCGGACCCGCTGCCGTGCGTCGAGCCCGAGCACCATGAAGTGCTCCGCCGGCGCGTCGCCCAAGCGCGCCCGGACATAGGTGCCCACGTCGGTCGGCGTGCGCAGCGGGGTCCCCAGCGGCAGGTCCAGCAGGGCGGCCCGCCGCCCGAGTTCGAACGCTGCGCACAGCCCCGAAGCTCCGGCCTCGCCCAAGCCTTCCACCTGGAGCAGCTCGTGGGGCGTGGCCGAGCGGAGCGTTCGGAGGCCACCGACGACCGACAGCGCGGCCGCGGCCCGCAGCAGCGAGCGGCCCCCTCCGAGCACGAGCGCGACCAGCTCCACGTCGCGGAGGCCCCGAGCTCCCACCAGCGCCATCCGTTCGCGCGGGCGATCGCTGGGGTGGAGCGATGTGACGACGGAATCCTGCATACGGTCCGCCTGTTCAACGTTCGTGCCAGCGACCAGCCCGCCTCGGACGGGACCTTGGCGGACCGCGTGTCCCCCCTGTGGGCCACACGTCCCGGACGCCGGCCACGCCGGCCACGCCGGCCTCGAAAGGGGGCCCGACGGGGGTCCACGGGCCGGTCTCCGTGATATCGTCCGCGCCAGGTGCAACGCCTCGTCTTCAGCCTCTGCGGCGTCCTCACGCTCGGCCTTGGTCTCGGCGGGACAGGCTGCTCAGCCAACGATCACGCCTCGACACCGGCCGGACCTCCGCGGCAGGCGACCGCGCCCGACCACGGCTTCGGCAACAACATTCCTTGGGAGCCCTTCGATGGCGCGCTCGACCACGCCAAGACGAAGGGAATGCCGGTGATGCTGGTCGTGCACGCCAGTTGGTGCGAGCGATGCAAGGACCTCAAGCCGGCGTTCTCCACCGAGGAGATTGAAGACCTCGCGCAGCGCTTCGTGATGGTCAACGTCGACCAAGACGCAGAGCCGCGCGCGCTGCAGTTCGCCCCCGATGGCGACTACATTCCCCGGGTCGTGTTCCTCTCCCCCGAAGGCGTCGAGGACCTCACCGTCACCAATGAGGCGCGCTCGCGCCACCGATTCTTCTACACGCCCGGGGACGACCTCGCCGGCGTGATGCGAAAGGCTCTCTCCCGCCATGAACGAAACCCGCCCAGCTCGTAGGCGTCTGCGCGGCGTCCTCTTGGGCGCCGGTGCGCTCGCGCCCCTCGGTCTCGGCCTGCTCGCAGGACCCGATCCCGTGCTCGCCGCCCGCACCGTCGAGACCATGCCCGTCTCCGAGGTGCGACCGGGGATGCGCGGCCACGCGGTCACCGTGTTCTCGGGCGAGCAGACCGACAAGTTCGAGGTGGAGATCGTGGACGTGATCCACAACTACCTGCCCAAACAGGACGCGGTCCTGTTCCGATCCAACGACCCGCGGCTGGAGCACAGCTCCATCGTCGGGGGGATGAGCGGCAGCCCGATCTTCATCGAGGGCAAGCTCGTCGGCGCGCTGTCGTACGGCTGGCCCTTCAACAAGGACGCCCTCGGAGCGCTCACGCCGATCGACAACATGAAGCAGGTCGGCGCCCTGCCCTTTCGCCCCGACGTCTTGCCCCACCCCGAACCCGGGCAGACCCGCGGCAAGAAGCGCCGCGGCACGCAGGCGTGGGCCGACACCATGCTGGGCCTGGACACCTCCCCGCTGCCGGCGCGTCGACGCGCTCGGGAACTCGACGCCGAAGACTCGCTCGTCCCGCTGAGCATCCCCCTGTCGGTCTCCGGGCTCGGTCCCCAGTCCAGCCGCATGCTCGGCGAGGCGTTCGGCATGACGCCCGTTCGGGGCGGCGGACGCGGCAGCGCGAGCGCGAAGGCTGGTCAGAGCGCAGGCAGCAAGGCCAACAAGAAGGGCTGGGTCGGCGGCGACTCCGTCTCCGTCATCTTGATCGACGGCGACAGCTCGGTGGCCGGCAACGGCACCGTCACGTGGGTCAACCCCAAGGGAGACCGCCTGCTGGCCTTCGGGCACTCCATGTTCGACGACGGACCCACCAACGTGCCGATGGGCCACGCGCGGGTGCACACCATCATCAACAGCTACCAGCGCTCGGTGAAGGTCAGCAGCCCGCTGTCGATCGACGGGTTGATGTACCAGGATCGGCAGGCGGCGATCGCCCTGCGCACCGACCTGCAGGCGCCGATGATTCCGGTGACGACCACGGTTCAAGGCCCCGACCGCGACCTGCCGCCGCGCACCTACACCAACCGCGTGGCCTTCGGCGTGGAGCTCACGCCCAACCTCGTCGCCTCCATTCTCGCCGAGGCGCTCGATGAAGCCGGTCGAGACTCGGCCGAGGTGGTCTTCAAGCTGCACACGGAGATCGAGTACGAGTCGTCCAAGGGCCGACACGACCTCGACTTCGACGAAGAGGTGTTCTTTCCCGGCGGGCTCATCGGACGCATCGCGGGCCGAACCCGCAGCGTGCTGGCCATCCTCGCGCTGCTCGACAACGACTTCGAGGTCGCGGGCATCAAGGCGGTTCGGCACGCCATCTCGATGGAGTACGGGGCGCCCATCGATCAGATCGAAAACGTCCGCAGCGTGCAGGAGAGGGTCCAAGCAGGTGACCTGCTCGAAGTCGAGGTCACCCTCCGTGATCACGACGGTAACGCCCGCACCGAGATCTTTCCCATCCGGGTGCCCGATGATGCGGCCGGCGAGGAGATCGTCATCGAGCTGGCCGGAGGCGACGCGGCGGTCCCCTACCGTCCGCTCTCCGACGACCTGGACGACCTGATCACCACGTTGACGCAGGCATATCCGTCGCGTTCTGTGGTCGTCAGCATCTTCCGGGAGCACGAAGGTCTGGCCACCCGCAAGGGGCTGATGCCGGCGCTCCCCGACAGCGTGCTCGAGACGATGATCGATCAGGGCGGCACGCAGCCGTCGATCCGGCTCAAACAACTCTCGCGGCGCGTCATCCCCACGAAGTCCATCATCGTGGGCGTCCACCGCCTCAAGCTCAACGTCCAGGCTCCCCCGTCGTTCCGATGACTACCGCTCTTCGATCCCTCCTCCTTTGCTCGCTCACCGCGGCGCTCGCGGTGCCCTCCACCGCGCTCGCCGGCGGAACCCAAACGCTGAAGGTCTCGGACTACAAGGCCCTCGACGCCGGCGAGACCCAGGGCGCTGCCATCGAGTCCGACGGGCGGGTCACGGTCGGCTACCTTCCGCAGCGCGGAGAGGTGAAGCAGACCACCGCGTTCAGCTGCGTCGCCGACGGCAAGTCCGTGCTCATCGGGACCGCCGACGACGCGGCGATCCTGCGCGTCTATCCCAACCTTTCGAGCAAGCCCGGCAAGAAGACCAAACCCTCCAAGGTCGGCAAGAAGGGCAAGACCGTCGCGCCCGAGGCCACTTTGAAGGTGGAGACCGTCGCGGCGCTCGACGGGGTGCTGGTCAGCGCCATGGCCAAGCTGCCCGGCGGCAAGCTCGTCGCGGCGACCGTTCCCGGCGGCACCATCGTCCAGGTCGACGGGCGCGGCAAGGTCTCGGAGTTCGCCAAGCTGCCCGTCGAGCAGATCTGGGCGCTCGTCGTCCACCAGGGCAAGCTCATCGCCGCCACCGGCCCCAAGGGCGAGCTCTTCTCGATGACCCTGGGCGGCAAGAGCCCCAAGGTCATCTTCGACTCCAAGGAGAAGGACATCCTGAGCGTGCTCGCCGTGGGAGACGCCCTCGTCGTGGGTACGTCGCCGCAGCCCAACCTCTACCGCGTCACCGATGATGTGGACGGCCAGCTGCTGCACGCGTTCTCCGGAGACGAGGTTCGCGCGCTCGCGGTCGTCGGGACGCACCTCGTCGCGGCGATCAACCGCTTCGAGGAGCGCGACATCAGCAGTCTCGACGCGCTGAGCAAGACCCTGCAGCGCACCAGCCTGACCGGCGCGGCACCGACCGGCGTCGCGGGCAACGAGCGGCCTCCGGAGGCCGATGGGCAGGTGTTCGCGGTCGACCTCGGCAAGACGCTCGACCTGGCGCGCAGCACCGAGGCCCCGTGGGAGAGCTGGCTCGAGCGCAAGGAGCAGTACTTCACGTCGCTGCTGAGCAGTGAGGACGCCGCGCTGGTGGGAACCTCCAAGAGCGGCAAGGTCTACCGAGTCTCGGGGCCCAAGGCGGTCGCCACGGTGGCCGACTTCGACGAGCGCCAGACCACGGCCCTGTGCCAGCTGCCCAAGGGTCCAGCGTTCGCGACCACGGCCCACGGTGCAGCCGTCTACCAGCTGCGCGCCGCCGTCGCCTCCCAGGCCAAGTACCGGACCAAGGTGCACGACGCCATTCACCCCTCTGCGTGGGGCGCAGTCATCGTGCGCGGCGAGGGCAAGCTCAGCGTTCGGGCACGGGTCGGCCCGACCGAGGAGCCCGACGAGCGCTGGAGCGCGTGGATCGACATCCCGCTGCGCGGCGCCACCGATGGGCGCCGAGGCAGCCTCGGCAAGCTCCCCAAGCGTCGCTTCTTGGAGATCGAAGTCGGTCTGGACGCAGCCGATGCGTCGCTGCGCTCGCTCGAGGCCTTCTACGCGCCGGAGAACCTGGCGCCCCTGGTCACCCAGGTCTCGATCGACGCCCCGAAGTTCAAGACGAGCGACGAAGAAGAGCCCAGCCCCAAGGTCAAGATCAAGTGGGACGCCGACGCGCGCGACGACGACGAGCTGCTCTACGACGTCCGCATCCGACCCGAGGGCGCCTCGGAGGGCGCGTGGGTGACGATCACCGAGAACGGCGAGCCGGTCACCGACCAAGAAGTCGCGCTCGATCTGTCGACGGTGCCCGATGGCGTCTACGAGGTCGGCGTGCGTGCCAGCGACGAGCCAACCAACGGCAGCGCCGCCGCCCGCACGGATGAGGCGGTCAGCGATCCCTTCGTCGTCGACCGGAGCCGCCCTACCCTGAGCACGCCCGTGGTCAAGGGACTGCGAATCACGGCCAACGCCACCGACGAAGGCGGCTATGTTCACGACGCCGCCTACAGCGTCGATGGCGGTCGTTTCCGCACCGCCGGCGCGCTCGACGGCCTCTTCGACAGCCCCAACGAGGTGGTCGTGTTCGACCTGCCCAGCGATCTGTCCTCGGGCAAGCACCGCATCGTGCTTCGGGTTCGGGACGCGTCGGGCAACATGGTCATGGCCCCGGTGCTGCTGACGAAGTAGGAACCGAGCGAGCGCCCCGGCTCGAGCGCGAGTCCTCAATCAAGCGCTCGTTTCGAGAAGTCGAACGAGGGACGCCGCCTTAGTGCGCCGAGGCGTTGTGGAGCGAACGGCCGCGGTCATGCCGAGCCATCAAGCGACGCTGCGCTTGGGTCATGCGCCGCGGCTCTCGGTAGCCATCGATGGTGACCGGTTTGCCCTGGCGCTGGCGATCCGAACGCACCTGCTCGGCCGCCTGAATCGCGACCTCGTAGCGCTGCGTCAGCCCCTGGGCGATCCAGCCGATGTGTTGAAGGCTCATCATCGAGCCCCGGGTGTTGAACATGACCTCGGCCATGCCGCGCGGGTCGAGCTCGCACGCGCCGTTGGCCTTGAACGCGGTCGGATGCAGGCGCACGAAGTGGCCGAAGACGCCGCCGGACGAGGCTCGGGCGGCGCGGATCAGCTGGGACTCGAACGTGAGCACCAGCGACCAGTGCAGCGTCATGCGCATCGACTCGCTGTAGGTTCGGGTGTCGCGATCATAGGTCGCCTCACCTCGCGCGAAGTCGCGCTGAACCGCCACCATCTCCAGCCATCCCGCCGCGTTGGGCCGATCGAGCTCGGCGACGATGCTGTAGAACATGTCCTGACCGACGGCGCGGCGGAGGGTGGCAGGCGTGAAGTGCGACACGCCTTGGATACGGCGGCTCTGTCGGACCGGATCGAGGCGCAACGAAAAAGCCGAGGCTGCGACAGCCCCGGCTTCCTTCAGTGCCCTTCGTCGGGCGATGCCCTAGCTCTTGCGGTTGCGCAGGTGCATGGGCTTCTTCTTGGCCTTGCCTGCGGCGCGATGCTCGAGGCTCGCGACCGTGTCGAGAAGGTCGCCCAGCGAACGCCGCTTGAGCGCGTCGCCGTACTCGTGATCCTTGCTCTGGCCCTTGAGCTCCAGCACCTTCTTGACGAGGCCGTCGCGGCCGCCGGCCGATTTCGCGCGCTCGCCGATGTCGAGCAGGTGGAGCAGCTTCGCGTTGGACACGTTGCGAAGACGACGCTTGTGGTCGTCCGACGACTCGCCGTCTTCGGCTTCGATGAGCCCGGTGAGCTTGCTGATCAGGTCCGACTTGGAGCCGTACTGCTCCTTGACGATTTGAAGGGGAGTTTTTCGCATTGGTTGGTCCTCGATGTTCACCGCCAACAGCGGCTACAAGGGCGCAGGGTTGCCCCTACGCGAAACGCCCCGGCCGAGACGACCGGGGCGCGAACATTGCTGGATTTTCTCGCTGGTCGCAAACGCGACCGCGTGAGCTACATCATGCCGCCGAGATTCTTCTTCACGGCTTCGCTGATGGTGGTCAGCTCTTCCTTGGAGGCCTTGGCCGAGACGTTGATCGCCGCGTCCTTGGCTTCGATCTTGACGCTGTCGACCACGGGCTGCGGAACGCCGAAGCCGCCGGCCATGCCCTTGGCTGCGTCGAACTGCTTCTGGAACTCCTCGGCTTTCTTGGTCGCGGTGTCGGCATCGGCAAGGCCAACGGAGGCCATCAGCTCGAGACCCGAGGACATGTCGACCCACATCGCGCCGTCCTTCATGCCTTCGGCGGGGCCCTGCGCCATCTCGGCGGGAACCGAGCCTGCGGCCCAGATGGTCTTGGACATGTCCGTGCGACCCAGAACGTCCTTGAGGCTGTTGTCGAGCGCGGGCTTGCCCTTGCCATCGACCAGCTCCTTGACCGCGCCGGCCCAGTCCTTGCCTGCGACGGCGAGGGTGTTGTCGTCGACGACGTAGCCGGTGGCGTCACCTTCATCGATGGTCAGGACGAGCTTTCCGTCCTTCTCTTCCATCGTCCAGGGCTCCTTGCCTTCGTTCTGCTCCTTGATCTTGCCGGAGATGCACTCGAGGTTCTCCTTCTTGCCCAGACCGGTTGCCGTCAGCACGACCGCCATCTTGGAGTCGCCGCCGGAGGGATCGAAGCCGAACACGACGGTCTTCCAGGTGTCGGGGCCGAGGTTGCACGCCTTGGCGGCGTCCATCGCCTCTTTCTGATCGCCCTCTTCGAGCATGCCCTTGTTGTCCTCGTACAGCGGGCTCTTCATCATCGACTGCACGTTGACGCCGCCCATGACGGTTGCCGCATCGGGGATGAGCTTCGCCGCGTCGCCGGCAGCTCCGCCGCCTTTGCATGCCGAGAGAGTCAGGAGGGCTGCTGCGCAGGTGGTGGTGGCCAGCGTCCGGATCATCATCCCGGGGTTCTTAGTCGACGCCCAAACCGTCCGCAAGCATAAAAAAATGGCAGTTCTGTGGGGATCGGCGTCGTTGGCCCCACCCCGACACGTGTAGACGAGAGCGCGAGCGTGCGGTTGCGCGGCTGGGGACCGAATTCCTGGGACCGCTGGCCGCCGAAGGCTCGGATCGGTAGGCTTGCGCGCCTCGATGCCCTGGAAAAAGTACGAATTCAAAGACGAAGAGGTCTACGTGCGCGTTCTCCCGGAAGGGAAACCCATCGTGCACCGGGGCCGCGTCGAACTCCGATATCGCATCGGCGCGTCGAAATCGTACCGCGCAGCCCCCGAGAACATCGTCGACATCGACGGAGACATCGTCAGCGATGCCGACATGGGTGGAAGCTCGGCGCGCGCGGCAACCAGCAAGACCGCGCTCCGAGAGCAGCCGCTCGAACCGGCGGACGAGCACACCATCGTGGTCTACACCGACGGCGCCTGTTCGGGAAACCCGGGCCCCGCCGGCATCGGCGTGTACATGCAGAGGCCCGAGACCACGCTGGAGCTCAGCGAATACATCGGCAGCGGGACCAACAACATCGCCGAGCTCACCGCGATCCTTCGGGCGCTCGAGCAGATCACCGAGGCGGAGCAGGGCGCCCGGATCCATCTGTATACCGACAGCGGTTGGAGCCTGGGCGTGTTGATCGGCGGGTGGAAGGCCAAGACCAACCTCGAGCTCATCGAGGCGATTCGGGCCCAGATGGAGCGCCTGCCCAAGCTCGAGCTGCTCAAGATCAAGGGCCACGCGGGGCATCCAGGCAACGAGGAAGCCGACCACCTCGCGACCCAGGCGACCCGGCGCGAGAGTTCGGCGCAGCCGCGCGAGCGTCCCCGGCGGCGTTGAGGCGCGACGCCGCCGCTCAGCCGCAGGCTTCGCGGGTTTGCGCGGCCAGCTCGACCAGACGGATCGTCGGGCCGCGTCCGCGCACGAGCGCCTCGAGCCGGGCCTTCCGCACCGCCCAGGGCGTCCGCACCTCGGGGAGCGACCGCTCGATCTCCTCGCGCTCCGGGTCCGCGAGGTCGATCGCGTGCAGCTCGAGGTGGAAATGATCGAGACCCAGGGCGCGCTGGACCAGCCCGTGCCGCAGACCTGAAGGGCCGCCGAGCAACGTCGTCCCGATGAGCGGAATCCGCAGGCGGGGTGTGACGCTCATCGGCAGCTCGACGAGGTCGGTGTCCGGGCGAAGATACGGAAGCCGAGGACCGACGAAGGATGCCAGCCCGCGGATCGAAGACGTCGATCGACGTCCGCGGAGCGCCATCGCGGCCATCACCCCGACCTTGCCGAGGTAGTAGGGGACCGAGGGCAGGGCCGAGCTGTCGTAGGCGTAGCCCATGGCGGCGACGGCTCGCAGCATGGCCGGACCGTGCGTGTACCCCGGCGCCCGAAACCCACGAGGTTCCGCGCCCACCTCCCGCAGCACGGCATCGCACCGCTCGAGGTCCTGCAGCACCCGCTGCTCGCTCCACGTGCTCATGTCGTAGGCGTGGGCGTACGAATGACTGGCGAGCTCGTGCCCCCCCTCGACGGCCTGCCGCAGCGCCGCAGCTCCCGGCCCGCCGGCGCGCAGATCGGCCTCGAGATCGTGGCCGATCACGAAGAAGGTCGCCCGGATCCGAAGTCGCTCGAACAGGGCCAGGAACCGCGGCAGCCACGTGGTGAGGGCCAGACTGGGGGCCTGCCGCGCCACGCCGTGGATGGCGTAGTAGCACTGGAGATCGTCGAGATCGACGCTGACCGCCGTGGACATCAATCGCCGGCCGTACCGGGCGCGGAGGCCTGTGCATCGGGCGTGAGGTGAATCGAGACCATCAGCCGCATCAGGTTCTTGAGGACCCGAGGGACGCGGGCCGCGAGGCGGACCGAAGGCGCCCGCTTCTCGTTGAGCTCGACGGGAATCTCGGTGCAGATTCGCCCGGCCCGCTGTGCGCGGATCACCAGCTCGCTGGCGAAGACGTCGTGTTCCACGACGCAGCCGGCGACGATCGGCAGCAGCGGAACCCGAGCGAATGCCTTGAGGCCGTGGGTATCGGTCCCGCGAAATCCCAGCGTCACACGAAGCAGGCCGTTGTAGGCGAGCGTCGCCACCCGTCGCTTCAGCGGACGCTGATCGTTGGCACCTTGCATCGCCTTCGATCCGATGACGAGCTCCGCGGCTTCACTGCGAAGGACCTCGAGCGCGCGCGCGTGGAAGTCGAGATCGCACAGGTCGATTTCCTCACAGATCACGAATCGTCCCTGTGCGCGATAGATGCCCTCGCGAAGCGCACCGCCGTAGTTGGGCTCGGGATACGAGAAGGTCTCGACCTCGACGAACCGCCCGGCGAGTTCGGCGGCGAGCTCGGGCGTCCCGTCGCGACTGCCGTTCTCGGCCAACAACACCTCGAAGGACCCCTCTCCCAGCAGCGTCCGCAGACCGTCCACCAGGTCCTGCACGCTCTGCGCCACAATGGAGGCCTCGTTGTAGACCGGAATGACGACGGTGACCTCGGGGCCGTCCTCCGTCTTCGTCAGGCGCTCGACCACCGTGCCGCCTCCATTCCCGCCAGGATGCTGTCTTCCATCGAGTTGTAGATCCAAGCGCCGTAGCGCCCGCAGCTGCGGATGCCAAGGTCGTCCAAGTAGGCGAGCAGCGACTCGCGAGCCGACGCGTAGGCCTCGTCAAACACCACGTAGGCATACTCGATGTCGTGCACCTCGGCGAACGCCACGTCGTCCGGATGCGACAGCGCACCCATCTGCGCCAGGGCGGAGAAGATCGCCCGAAGGTCGGGCGCGCTCGCGCGGTCGGCGAGCTCGACGTAGAGCGACCCGCACCCCGGGGGCGCCATGGCCGGCAGCGCGTTGGAATAACACCCGACCCGGAAGAACGGCGTGTCGGGGTCGGGCACGTATACCCAGTGTTCGTCCATCGGCACGGCGCTCTTGGTCGCGATGTCGAGGTAGCGCCACCGAACCCAGCGCAGCGCCCCCGCGGCGTCGAGAACGTCCGCCGGCACGCCATCGATGCGGGCCACCAGCTCGGGAAGCGGGAGCGTTGAGACGAGCTTGCCGTAGTCCAGCGCGCTTCCGTCGGCCAGATGCACCCGGCGAGCGCGGGGGTCGATGCGAACGACGTCGGCGTTCAAGCGAAGCGAGACCCCTGCGTCCACGGCGGCCTTCCCCAGCGCGCGGGGCAGCGCGTCGATCCCTCCTTGGACGGGGTAGAGGAAGGTCGCGTTGTACCCCAAGCCATCCTGGCGCAGACCGATCGCCCCCCCGATCACCTGCCGCACGTCGGGCAGCGGAACGAAGCGGGAGATCCAGTCGGGCGTGAGGTCGTCGTAGGCCGTGCCCCACAGCTTGCGGTTGTAGGGGATGAAGAACTGCTCCGCGATGCCTCGACCGAAGCGCTTGATCGCGAAGTCCTCGAAGGTGCGTGGTGCGGCGGCATCGGGCGCGGACGCGGCCACCTGCGCCTCGAGGAAGGTCGCGAGGCACTCCTGCACCACCGGCAGCGGCAGGCCGTGCAGGTTGGCCTGAAACGGGTACGGAAGCATGACGCCGTGGGTATGGATTCCCGTTCGACGCTCGATTTCGACGAGATCTCCGTCCGCGAAGATGTCCCGCGCCAGCGCTCGAACCCGAGGGTCGCGAAGGTGAAGCCAGTGGCCGGTCACGTCGAAGGTGTATCCGTCGCGACGTCGACTTTGGGCCTTGCCACCGACCGAGGCTCCTCGCTCCAGCACGACGGGGCAGTGTCCCGCCCTCGCGGCGCCCAAGGCGGTCGACAACCCCGTGAGCCCAGCTCCCAGGACGAGGTGCACCGCGGAGGAATCACTCGACACGGCACGCACGATACCGGGCCACCGCCGCCGCGCAAAACGGCCCTGCTGCCCCGCCTGGCCGCCCTTTACACGGGGATCGGGCCCATGCACACTGCACGACGATGGAGCTGCGCAGCCTCGGCAAGTACCGACTCGTCACCGAGCTCCCCGTGGCAGGGGAGTCGTGCCGCGTGTACCTGGTGCGTCACGAAGACGAACCCGAGGAGGAACGCCCCACCTACGTGGCCAAGCTGTTCCAGCCCCCGCGATCGTCGGTCGGTGCCGACGCCGAGCGTCGTCGCGCTGCGTTCGAGCACGAGATCGAGATGCTTCAGTCGATCAACCATCCGTCGTGTCCCACGCTGCACGCGTCGGGCGACCAGGACGGCATCCCCTACATGGTGATGGATCGCGTCGATGGTGTGCAGCTCTCGACCCTGCTCGGCCACGAGGAGAGGCAGCCGCGGGCGCTCACCAAGGAGGTCGCGGTCTACATCATGGGGCAGCTCGCGGACGCGCTGCACCACCTGCACACGATGGAGTTCATGGACGACGAGAGCCCCACGCCGCTGGCGCTCGTCCATCGCAACATCAACCCCACCAACGTCATGGTCTCGCGCAACGGGGACGCGGTGCTCATCGGCTTCGGCAGCTCCACGAGCGCCTGGCTCCGTGCGGAGTACGACCAGCCCGACGCCGGCGACCTGGGCTACATGGCGCCCGAGCGCATCGTCCCTGGGGGCGCGGCGGACCACGGCACCGACCTGTTCGCCATGGCCGTCATGCTGTGGGAGATGCTTCGTGGCGAGCGATGCCTGGCCGGGGACAGCGACGAGCAAACCCGCGAGAACATCACGCGCTTCGACATCAGCCAGGCCAGCCGGCGGGTCTCGGGGCTGTCGCCCAAGCTCTCGGAGATCGTGCGCAAGAACCTCGATCGCGACCCCGGCCGCCGCTACAGCGGCGCCTACCAGATGCTGCAGCGCCTCGCGCAGAGCCCCGAGGCCCAGTTCGCCGAGACCAGCCGCGCCGCCCTCGGCGAGGCCGTCACGGTGATGCTCCGGCGCATCGAAGCCAGCTAGTCCGCCGCCATGTCGGGCGCGCGATCTCAGGCCCAGGCCCAGGCCCAGGCCCAGGCCCAGTCCCAGGCCCAGCGCCGGTTCCAATGGCTGTCGGACGCGCTGGCACCGTGCCGCAGATCCCTGCTGCCGCTCGTTGGCGTGCTCATTTTCTCCTTCGCCTACTTCGTGGGCGCGCCGGCCTGGAACCAGAACTCGCGATTTGCACTCACGCGTGGACTCGTCGAGGACGGCAGCGTCACGATCGACGGCAGTCACCACACGACGGGCGACAAGAGCTTTCGAGACGGCCACTTCTACAGCGACAAGGCGCCAGGCGTGTCCGTGTTCGCTGCGCTGCCCCACGCGATCGGGACGGTGCTGCGGCGCACCTTCGGCGGCGACGCGCCGAGCTTCGCGGTGCAGTCGCTCGACCCTAGAGCCCGGGACCTCGGCACGGTCCTCGACCCCGAGGACCGATTGCCCGGCGACCGTCTGGGCTACAGCCCCTCGTATCGGTTCGCGCTGTACCTGTGCACGTTCGTCGTCGTGGTCGTGCCGACCGCGGGCCTGGGCGGCGTCGCGGTGTTCCTGCTGGCGCGCTCGATGATGGGGGACCAGGATGCAGATCGCCGCGCGCGCATCGTCACCCTCCTGTTCGGGCTCGCGACCCCGGTGTGGGTCTACTCGACGGCCTTGTACGGCCACGCGCTGTGCGGAGCGCTCCTGCTCGCGGGCTTCGCGATCGTCGAGCTCGTCCCCGCCCGCACGCACCGCTGTGCGCCACTGACCGCCGGGACGCTCCTTGGAGCGGCGGTGTTCACCGAGTACCCAGCCGCCGTGGTCGCGGGACTGGCGGTGGGGTACACGCTGTGGCGCCGCGGTCCTCGAGACGCGACATGGGTGGTGCTCGGCGGGATCCCGTGGGCCCTGGCCCTCGCGGGGTATCACGCGCTCGCGTTCGGAAGCCCGCTGTCCACCGGCTACGATTTCGTCTATCGCGAGGAGTTCGCGCGGGGCATGGCGGTCCGCTACGGGCTGGGTCCACCGGATCCGCGCGTCGCGCTCCAGCTGCTGTTCGGGAGCTTTCGAGGGCTCTTCTACCTCAGCCCCGTTCTGCTGCTCGGGGCGTGGGGCACCATCGCGGGCCTGCGCTCTGCGAAGACGCGACGGGTTCACGCCGCCGCGCTCGTCGTGTTCGCCTACTTCTGGCTGCTCAACGCCGGCTACTACATGTGGGACGGCGGCGCGTCGGCGGGACCTCGGCACATGGTCCCCTCGCTGGGCTTCCTGGCGCTCGGGCTGGTACCCGCCGTGTGTTCCGTGCCGCGGGCGACGTGCGTACTGGGCGTCGTCAGCGTCGCCCAGGCCCTGCTGTTGGCGTTTGCCAGCCCCGAGGTCGCGCAGAGCGGCGACCCGCTGTGGGAGTTTGCAATCGGGAGGTTGCTCGAGGCGACCCCCTCCGCCGGGGCGGGCCATACGAACGTCGGCCTGCTGCTCGGTCTGCCCGGTCCTGCCAGTCTGCTGCCCTTGTTCGCCGGCTGGGCCTGGTTCGTTCCTCGACTTCGCCTTGGCCGCTAGCCGCCAATCTTTGAAGGGGCCTTTCGAAAAGGCCCCTCGCTGCGGCCGACAAGTCGCCCCTCGCTTCACCCGAAACGGGCGCCTTTTGGCGCCGACGAGCCCTCAATCATTCGGCTTCTCGAAAGAGCGCTTGATTGAGTGAGACGTCGTGTCGGGTTTCACCACGGGCTGCTAGAACCGCCCCCGAATCGACAACCCCGCCGAGCGCGGACCAAACATCGGCGTGACCGCCGTGGTGGGCGTGTCCTTGCGGAGCCGTCGAGCGACGACGATGTAGCGAACGACGCCGCCGACGACGAGCGCTCCGCCGACTCCCAGGACGACGCCGCCTTGGATCCGCAGGGACTGCTGACGCTCCCGCTGGTTCTCGAACACGCCGTAGTCGCTCGCTGCGGCGGGGTCGAGCTGCGCAGCCTGGGTGAGGAACGCCGCCCCGACCCCAACACCGACCAAGCCGACACCCAACAAGATGGGCGCGGGGATGTCCTTGAACCAGGCGTCCTCCTTGGGTTCGGTGTCCTCGTCCTGCGGCTCGTCCTCGTCCGGCGGCTCGTCCTCGTCGGGCGGCTCGTCCTCGTCCGGCGACTCCTCTTCATCCTCGTCGTCGGCCTCTTCGCCGCTCTCGGCGAGCTTCTCGGCGCACAAGACCAGCGCATCCTTGACCAGGGATGCCGCTTCGCTGTCCTTGGGGACGGCGTCGAGAACGTCGTTGTACAGCGGCACGGCCTCTCGGCAGCGGTCCAGCTTGTTGAGCGCCTGCGCCTTGGCATACAGCGTCTTGGCGAGCACCTCCAGTCGCAAGGACGCGTCGAGGTCCCGCAGCGCACCTTCGTAGTCGCCCGCATCGAACTTGACCAGGCCGCTCTCGAACAGGGTGCGCGCGCGATTGCTGTGGAACTCCGAGGACGGCTCCGGAGCCGCGGACGCCCGGACCGGGAGCCCGCCGCCGAGGGCGAGAAGCGACCCGATGGCCACGGCGAGTGTTGTTCGCAGACTCAAAACTGCTCCCATCTTACGAGACTTGGCCGAGACTTGGCGAGACTTGGGTGGCGAGCGTCAGCTCCGTCCGCGCGTGTCGCAACCGACCCCGTTCGATGGGGCGGGACCCGAGGTCAGAATCGCCCCGAGATGGAGACGCCCGACCATCGCGGACCGAAGGCTGGAACGAACGCCGTCGCGGCTCGCCTGCCGCGGACACCGAGAACCGCGTAGCGGATGGCACCTGCGAGGACCAGCGCACCGCCAACGCCAAGGATGACGCCGCCGCGGATCTGAAGCTGCCGCACCCGGTCTCCCTTCTTCGCAAAGTCGTCGTACTGCTCGGGCTGAGAGGCATTCTCCTTGCTCGCCTCGGAGAGGTAGAAGCCACCCACGCCGACCCCCACCGCACCCAGCCCCAGGAGCACCGGTGCGTAGGGGTCCTTGTACCAAGCCTTCGGGGGCGGACCCGCGGGGGGGTCGTCATCCACGTCGTCGACGTCTCCATCGGGGTTCGCGTCGGGGTCGGCGTCCACGGGCGCGACGGCGGGCTGCGCCGCCTGCTGGGCCGTCATCTCTTCCACGCACTCGACAAGACCGTCCTTCACCGCGAACCACGCCGGGCTGTCCTCGGGTAGCGTCGCGAGCATCTCGTTGTACAGAGGCACGGCCTCGACGCAGCGCTCGAGTTTGAAGAGAGTCTGGGCCTTTGCGTACAGGCCCTTAGGGCTTCGATCGAGCGCGATGGATGCGTTCAGCTTCAGCAGGGCCGCTTCGTAGTCACCGCCGTCGAACAGGGCGATCCCCGCATCGAGCAGGACCTTGGCCTTGGCCTCGTCTTCGGACTCCGCAGGCGCGGCCGCAGCGAGCGACGCGACGACGGGGTTCGCCAGACAAAGCGCGACACTCAGCGAGGTCGCGCGACCGAAGGAGCTTCTGCGCGTACGTCTCAAGGCGGGCCTCCCTCATCATGCCCAATGCGGACCCCCTGCGTCGAGCAAAGCCGCGCCAAGGGCGTCTAGAGCGGCGATCAGTTTGATTCCATGCGCTGATGCACGCCTGGGGCCGCACCTGACGGTGTCGCGCGGCGCTCGTGGTGTGCCCGACACAACTTCGGCCACGCTCCTACCCAGGAACGGCCCCAGACGCACCTCAGCACCCGGAATCAAACTGGTCGCCGCTCTAGCAGCCCGTGGTGAAACCAGACACGACGTCTCACGCGTCTTTTTCGCTCCGATCCGCCGCGCCGGGTTTCACCACGGCGCTCTAGAAGTCGGGCAGACGGGCGGAGTCTGCATCCCACGCCGCCTTCTTCTTCTTGGTGACCTCCGCCGGCGGGTCCTTGACCTTGGGTGCCTTGGGCACCTTGGGCTCGGACGCCTTGGGCGGCTTCTTCTTGCGCACCGATCGCGGAGGTTTCTTCTGCGCTTGGGCGTCCGTCGGGGACGACGGGTCGCCGCCAGCCCGATCGCCAGCCCGATCGCCAACCCGATCGCCAGCCCGATCACCAGCCCGATCGGACGTCTCGGCGTCCGGGTCTTTCGCGCCGGGAGCGTCCAGTGCGGCACCCGCCGTCGGGTCGAGCGAGGGGTCTTCGATCCCCGAGGGGCTCTCGGCGTTCGGGACCGCCCCTGGGTCTCCGTGCGCACCGTTTGGACCGACAAGGCCGTCGGCGGCCTCGGGCTCGCCGTCGGGCGCTGCGACCGGCGTCGTGGGCTGGACGCTGGGGGAATCGGGCTGGCTCACCGCGGCAGCTGCGGGCTCGCCAGAGGGCCCGTCGCCACCTCCGAAGGCCATGAACAACCCACCCCCGACACCCAGCGTGAGGAGGAACCCTGCGCCCAGTGCAATCGCCGGGTTTCGCCGCGGCAGGGATTTGGCGACGGAGATGTCCGTGCCCGACCCGGTACTCCCGTCACCGATGAGGCCTGGCGTCGGCTCGGCGTGCAGGCGGAGCTCGCTGGGCGTCAGATCCGAGAAGCCCTCCGGAGAGCTGCTCGGAGACACGATCATCGTGTGGCCGACGTCCGCCCGGGCCTCGGCGAGCTCGGCTTGCGCTGCGCGAAGCTCTTCTTCAAACAGACCGCGAACGAACCGCCCCATCCGCGCGGAGGACACGGGCAGCCGCGCCTCGCGTGCAAAGTCCTCGAGGTCGATCTGCAGATCGATCGCCGTGTCGTAGCGGCGCTCCGGGTCGACGTTCAGCGCCCGCATGACGATCGCCTCGAGCTCCGGCGGGTACTCGGGACGCACGCTGCTGGGCGGGGGCACGTCCGCCTTGGCGACCCGGTTGAGGATCGCGAACTCGTTCTCCCCTGCGAACAGACGCTTGCCGGTGGTGAGCTCCCACAGCAGCGTGCCGATCGAGAAGATGTCGCTGCGCCGGTCGACCGCCTCGCCCCGACACTGCTCGGGAGACATGTACGGGATCTTGCCCTTGAGCGTGCCGGCGATCGTCGAGACCTGGGCGGCCGCGGCTTTCGCGATACCGAAGTCGACGACCTTCACGTCGCCTTCGTACGTGACGAGCACGTTGGACGGAGACACGTCGCGGTGCACGATGCCCAAGGGTCTGCCGTCGTTACCCACCTTCTCGTGGGCGTGATGCAGACCACCGGCCATCCCCATGATGATGTGCAGGATGTGGGCGAGCGGGATGGGCGTCTGCTTGCGACGCGCGGCACGAACGAGCCGTCGCAAGTCCTCGCCCTGGATGTATTCCATCGTGAAGAAGTAGGTCCCGCCTTCTTCACCGATGTCGTAGACCTGGACGATGTTGGGGTGGTGCAGCGTGGCGGCCAGACGCGCTTCCGCCAAGAACATGCGGATGAAGTCCTCGCTCTGGGCGTGCTGCGGCAGGATGCGCTTGAGCACGACCTGCTTCTCGAAGCCGTGCATCGACTGCGCACGCGCGAGAAAAATCTCGGCCATGCCTCCGGTCGCAAGGCGACGCAGAAGCTGATATTTGCCGAGCCGCGTTCCCGCAGCATCTCCCGGCAATGCCGATGGACCCCCTAACACCGTCGTCGAGTGTACTGATCCCAAGGGGTTCCGATCAAGCGCGCTAGGCGCGGCGGAACACCGTTCGGAGCGAGGTGGACGAAATTGTGCGCAACGGCGCACACGTCCATCGCCGCGGTTTACCCCGGGAGGCGGCCCACATCCGGCGCTCAAGCACCCAGAAGACCGAGTCGATGGCTTCAGGGTCGAGATGACCTTTCACGTGGACTCAGCTTGGACGGTGCCAGAACCCCTCGAAAGAGGGCCTGAAGGCCCCATGGACCTATTCTACGTGCGGATGCCGTTCGGAAACGAGCTGGAGCGACGCTCGGGCCATGGGGCACACGCTGAGCTCTTGGATAGGGCGGGACGGGCCATCGTCGGGGTCCTGGGCCTGGATGGCGAGGCCTATGGGGTCCGTCACTGGCCGGCCGACGACTTCATCGCGTGGCGTCGAGCCGGTGGCACCGAGCTTCACCAAGATCTTCTCCGCGAGGCGATCGCCGAGGCGATCCGCCCGCTGGTGAGCCCCGCGGACGCGGCCGGCGTGAGCGTCTCCCGGGTCCCGCTGCTCCTGGGACCCAGCCATCGGGGCCAAGCGTTCGCTCGGTCGGTCGCGGCTGCGTCGCGGGCGGCATCGGACCCCAAGGGCTACGAGCTCGAGTGCTCCGCGTTCCTGCTGGACCGGGCGATCGCGGAGCGTGCCTTTCACTTTCACCACCAGCCGATCATCGACTGCGCGGAGCGGTCGGTGGTCGCGTACGAGTGGCTCTGTCGGGGGACGATGGACGGCATGAAATTTCCCGACCTGATCTTCGGCGTCGCGGAGCGGACCGCCCGAGTGCACGCGCTGGGCGACGTCCTCCGAGCGATCATGGCCGACGAGCTCGCGGCCACCGCGGACACGCCCCGGCTGCACTTCATCAACGTGCACCCCTCCGATCTGGACGATCCTGCGTTCGCCAAGGCGGCCCTGGACGGGGTCCTCACGTCACACGCCTCGTCGATCGTCTTCGAGCTCACCGAGCGCGCTGCGATCGAGGACTACCGCCGGGTCAAGACGTTCTTCGCCTCGCTGCGCGCTCGCGGATACCGTCTGGCGATCGATGACCTGGGGAGCGGCTACGCTGGTCTCACCGCACTCGCCGAGCTCGACCCCGACTTCATCAAGTTCGACATGGCGCTCGTTCGCGACCTGCACCTGCACCCGGTCAAGCAGCGTCTGCTTCGCCGCATGCGTCAGTTCGCGACCGAGATCGGGGCCAAGACGATCTCCGAGGGAGTCGAGACCGCCCGCGAACGCGACGCCCTGCTCGATGCGGGGTGCGCATGGATGCAGGGGTACTTCTTCGCTCGGCCCGCGCCGGGCTTCCTCGGCGTCGACTCGGATCGCTTTCCAGTTGCGCCCGCACCGCAGGTGGGCGTGGTGTGAAATCGCTCTCCCGCCCCCAGATTCGCGCGTCTATAAAAGGTTCCCTCCTCTCACCCGACACCGCGCTATGGCCCCTTGCGGCGGCGAAGCTCGATGCACGCGAGGAATGTCAAGGTGCTGAATCGGCCAAAGCCGCTTTTTCCTTGACCGAACCCGGCGCTGGCGATCTAAGGTGTCCGTATGATTCGCATTGGGTTGGGGGTTGCTTGCGTCGCGATGGCGAGCGCGCTGGTTGGTTGCACGACCGACGTCGAAGACCCGGGGTTCACCGCGTCGGCTGGCCAGACGACGATGGACGCTCAGCCGTCCACGACCGACGGTGAGGCCGGAAGCACCGCCGACGACTCGACCGGTTCGGTCGATCCGTCGGCGACCAGCACCCCCACCACCGATGGTGGCACGACCGACCCCACCGACCCCGCGACCACCAGCAGCAGCTCGACCACGGCCGACCCCACCGAGGGCGGCGGATGCGGTGACGGGGTCGTCAGCCCCGGCGAGCAGTGCGACGGCGCGGAGCTCCAGGGCCTGGACTGCACCGCCCTCGGGCTGGGCACCGGCACGCTCGGCTGCGACCCGGTGATGTGCACCTTCGACACCTCGATGTGCATGTCCGACACCGGTGGCACCTCCGGCTGATCGCGCGCGTCGTGACTTCGACGCCGACACACCAGGAACGACGACGCATCGTCGCGTTCCTGGTGTTTTGCGTTTGCGCCTACCTGCTCAGCGCTTCGGGACGGATCGTCTTTCCGGACGATGAGATCGTCTACCAGACGACCGCCGCCCTGTACGAACGTGGCGCGCTGGACATCGAGGGGATCCCGCGCCGGACCGGGGAGCCCAAGGGGCAGCCAACCGGGACGTTCGGGTGGGCTCGGGGTCCCGATGGTGCGCGCTACGGCTTCTTCGGGCACGCCTTGTCCGTCGTCGCGCTCCCCATGTACGGCGCGGGCACGATCGCGGCCGCGACCGCCCCACCCCAGTGGCGTCACGCGATCCGATCCGACCACTTCTTCGTGCACCGTCGCAGTCCGTCAGGGGACTGGACCCGGCTGTTCGTCAGCCTCACCAACTGTTTGATCGCGCCGCTGGTCGTCCTGCTCGCGATGACCTGGGTGCGGCAGCTGGGCTTCTCGCGCGCCGCCGGCTGGGTCATGGGCATCTCGCTCGCGTTCGGGACCCTGCTGTGGCCCTACACTCGCACCTTTCTCAGCGAGCCCCTGTCGACCGCAGCCCTTCTCGCGGCAGCGGTCGCCCTCGAGCGCCACCACCGGCTTCGGGCCCAGCGCGATGGAACCGCCGCGCGCTGGCTGTGGGCCGCCGCGCTCATCGTCGGATGGTCCACGCACATCCACCTCCTCAACCTGGTCGCGGTCCCGGCCTTTGCCGGGTACGCCTTCGGCCCGGCGTGGACGGACCGCCGAGCGATGCGGCGCGAATGGGGCGTCGCGTTGGTGCTGGGCGCGACCGGGGTGCTCGCGCTCGCGCTCAGCCACGCGGCGCGGTTCGGCAGCCCCTTCGAGTCGGGGCGTCATGGTCTGTACAGTCACTTCATCGTTCCTGGGACCGAGCTGCTGGCGCTGCTGGTCTCGCCCGGACGCAGCCTGTGGCTGACCTCGCCGATCCTCCTGGGAGCGGTACCGGGGTGGAGACGGTTTCGGGAGCGCGTGCCCGCAGCGGCGTGGTTCTCGCTCGCGCTGGTCGCCTCGCGGCTGCTCTTCGTCGCGTCACGCTCCGACTGGTGGGGAGGCTGGGCACTGGGCCCCCGCTTCCTCATCCCTGCCCTGCCCTTCGCGCTCGTGCCCATCGTCGCAGCGTGGGATTCGGGGACGAGACACCGCCGTCTGAGGCTGGTGCTCTTGCTGATCGCTTCGGTCGCGCTGCAGGCACACCTCGCGCAGCACTCCATCTTCGAGTGGATGCTGCGCCTCAACGCAGACACACCCCCGAGCCCCGGGTATCTGTGGGTCTCGCACTGGACGCTGCGGGGAAGCCCAGCGTGGGGCTTTGCGTCGCTGAGGCCCGATCTGCTTCGCGTCGGCGCGTGGCAGCTCGCGCGGCTCGGCCATCCGGGCATGGCGTGGATCTTCGGGGCGATCGGCGCGGTCGCAGTGAGCAGTCTCGCCATCGCCGCGTGGCCGGGCCGTTCCCGCTTGCACCCCGAGCGCGGGGCGGGCCATGCTCCGCCGCGATGAGTGCCAAGCCCGAGAAGATCACCCCGCGCGCCGAGGACTACCCCCAGTGGTACCAGGACGTGATCCGCGAAGCCGACCTCGCGGAGTCGGCCAAGGTCGTCAAGGGCTGCATGGTCATCAAGCCCTACGGGTTCGCGATCTGGGAGAAGATCCAGCGCGGCCTGGACACCCGCTTCAAAGACACGGGGCACCAAAACGCCTACTTCCCCCTGCTGGTCCCGCAGAGCTTCATCACCAAGGAAGCCGAGCACGTCGAAGGGTTCGCGCCGGAGCTGGCCGTGGTCACCCACGCCGGCGGCGAGAAGCTCGAGGAGCCCTACGTCATCCGGCCGACGTCCGAGACGATCATCGGACACTTCTTCGGCAAGTGGATCTCCAGCCACCGAGACCTGCCGCTGCTGATCAACCAATGGGCCAACGTGATGCGCTGGGAGCTGCGCACACGGCTGTTCCTGCGGACGACCGAGTTCCTGTGGCAGGAGGGGCACACCGCGCACGCCAACCACGAGGAGGCGAAGGGCGAGGTCCGCAAGATGCTGGGCGTGTACAGCGAGTTCGCCGAGCAGACGATGGCGATGCCGGTCATCCGCGGCATCAAGACGGAGACCGAGAAATTCGCCGGCGCCCTTCAGAGCCTGTGCATCGAGGCGATGATGCAGGATGGAAAGGCGCTGCAAGCCGGCACCAGCCACGACCTGGGCCAGAACTTCGGCAAGGCCTTCGACGTGAAGTTCCAGGCCGAGAGCGGCGAGCTCGAGTACGTCTGGCAGACCTCGTGGGGCGTCTCGACCCGTCTGATCGGCGGTCTGATCATGACGCACTCTGACGACGAGGGCCTCGTCCTACCGCCCGCGCTGGCCCCGATTCACGCCGTGATCATCCCGATCTACCGGGACGACGCGCAGAAGGCCGCGGTGATGGAGGCCGCCGAGGCGCTGCGCAAGCGCCTGGTCAGCATCGACATCGCTCCCGAGGGCGTCCGCTACCGAGACTTCCTCGAGGTGCAGATCGACGACCGCGACATGCGGCCGGGCGCGAAGTTCTATCACTGGGAGCGCCGCGGGGTGCCGATGCGCATCGAGCTCGGGCCCAAGGACCTCGAGAAGGGCCAGGTCTGCGTCAAGATGCGGACCGGCGGCACCGGCAAGAAGGAGTTCTTGGACACCGACGCCTTCGTCGAGGGCATCAGCGCTCGACTCGACGCCTACCAGGCCGAGCTCTTCGAAGCGGCCAAGCAGCGCGTCGCGGACAATACGGTCACGCTCGATACGTGGGAGCAGTTCGTCGACACCTTCAAGGGCGACGCGAGCACCTTCGCGTGGTGCCACTGGGACGGCACGGCCGAGACCGAGGCCGCCATCAAGGCGGAGACGAAGGTCACCATCCGCTGCGTTCCGCTGCCCGACCAAGGGCCTGCACCCGAGCCGGGCACGTGCATCAAGTCCGGCAAACCATCGACGCAGCGCGTGCTGATGGCCAAGTCCTACTGAGCGCGTCCGGGCCGCGGGCCTCGGCCCGCGCTCATTCCCGATCCAAGGCGAACAGACCGGCGCGCTCCCAGACGCGCTCGAACTCGGTGGTCCCGAAGTCCGCGCCGCAGGGCAACAAATCTCGTCCGGGCGCGCCGTAGTGCCCCATCAAGTCCAGGTGATCACAGCTGCGAGCCTCGATCACCGTCCCCCAGATCTGCGACAGCGACGGCACGAACCCGTCGTTGTCGTCCATCCCCGGAATACGGCCGAGGCCGGCCTCCAGCGCGCTCCGCTGCGCGGCGGTGAGCACCGCCATATGACGCGGCCGGCTCAGCGCGCAGAGCCGATGCAGGGTGCTGAACAGCGCGTAGCCTAGCTGGCCGAGCGGATCGAGGCCCACGTGCAAACGACCGCGCACCGAGGGGGCAGGCGCGGCTGCGACCACGCATCCATAGGCCACGCCCTCTCGATTCCCGACGGCGGTGTTGAACAACTCCATCGACGAGGGCGTGAGGTGTTCGAACAGCGCGCTGTCATGACCCATGTCCTCGATCAACGGATGCAGCGCGCCCCCGTCGTCGACGTCGGCATCGGCCGGCTTGGCCAGCAGCGGGCCCAGGCGATCGGCCAGCGGCTTGCGCACGTGCCGCTCGAGACCCGAGAGGCTGTCGAGCAGCAGCACGGCTTCGGACACCGACCCGATCGCCCGCGCCGGCCCCCGGGCGGTCGAGAGCATCTTCGTCATGACGAACGACAACACCCGCAGCAGCCGATGACCGTTGACGCCAGTCATGAACAGGGCGAGCGGCGTGCCGTGGTGCGGCGAGGCCACCGTCACCACGCTGCGGACGCGAGCGGCGGCAGCTTCGAGGTTCACCGTCGTCGGCAGTGACGCACCCGGCGAGAGGAACAGACGCGCATCGAGGCCCCCGGTCGAGTGTCCGAGCAGGTGCACGTCGTCCTCGCCGGGCAGCGAGGCCACCACCTCGGCCAATTTTGCGGCGCGCGCTCCGAGCGAGGCGGTCGGCAGCGTGCGAATGGAGCGGACCTCGACCTCGTGCCCGATGCGGTGCGCGAGCCGGCCGAGGACTTCCTCCACGCGCACGAAGTAGGACATCGTGCCGAGACGCTGAAACCCCAGGAACCCCGGGACGAGGATCAGGTGCGTGGGCATGGGCAAGGACCTCGCATCAGTGCCGAGTCTCGCATGGGCTCGCAGCCGACGGTGCGATACGCTGGAGCATGATTGTCGCGACCGACGTGCACTACGTCAGCGACGCGCAGGCCCACGCAGCCGCGGTCGTGTTCGAGCGCTGGGACGACTCGGGGCCGCTCGCCACCTACGCGGAGCCCGCGACGGGCTTCGCTCCCTACGTGCCGGGGCGCTTCTTCGAGCGAGAGCTTCCGTGCTTGCTGCCCCTGCTGCACTGGGTCCTGGCGGCCCACGACATCACGACCATCGTCGTCGACGGGTACGTCGACCTCGGCGCGTCGCCGGGCCTGGGGCGCCACGTGGCCGATGCCCTCGCCGAAGACGACCTGCGGCCCGCGGTCGTCGGTGTCGCCAAGACGCCCTTCGAGGGCGCGCCCGCGCAGGACGTGCTGCGGGGCAGCAGCGCGACGCCCCTTTGGGTGACGGCGACGGGCATGACTCACGCCGAGGCAGGGGAGCACGTCCGCTCGATGCACGGCCGCCATCGCATGCCCACGCTGCTGCTGCTGGTGGACCACATCGCCCGCGGTCACGTCGTGCCGCGCTAGCGACCGTGGGGAGCCGAACCGCCCGCCGGGCCGCTAGTCCTCGCCGTCAGCGCCTCGGCGCGCGATCTCGGGTCGCAGCTCGATCGCCTCTTCGAGCTCGACCAGCTCGTCGGGCTTGAGGTACGCGAGGCTCTTGGCGCCGCCGCTGAGCACGACCTTGACGATCCGCTGCTCCCCCTCGTGGACGACCTCGAACGCTTCGCACGTCTCGAGCAGCGCCATGAGTCGGCCCAAGCGAGGCGAGCTGAACTTCACCTTCTTGTGGGCCCGCTTGTACCGGAAGACCTTCTTGAGCTTGAACTCCGCGCTGGCCTCGGCGCCGAGCAGAGAGTCGTTGGCGGTGGTGATGCGGGCCTTCAGCGCGTTGGGGGCCTGGCGGAGCTCGTTGTGCTCCAGATCGGTGACCTCGGCGGTGTGGGTGACCATCACCGGGAGTTCTTCGACCTCCCCCTCCTTCACTTCGAACTTCCGGCAGGTGACCTCCACAGAGCGGCGCCCGAAGAGTGTGCCCTTGGTGGTGAAGACCATCAGCGGGGACTCCACGGACGCGTGCACGTGTCGGGCGACGTCGCGGACGACGTTGACCTCCGCGATGCGAATGCCGAGGATGCCCTCGGGGTTCGCGAGCAGCTCGAACACCGTGGCTTCGTCCTCGGGGTCCTCCTCCGGAGGAGCCTTTCCCTCATAGGTCTGCTCCCAACCGAGCTCGTCCAGCGCGGCAGCCAGCGCCTTCTCCAGCTTCGGCAGCTTGAGCGGGGGCTCCCCGCGGGTCTCGATCAGGCCCGTTCCCAGGTGCAACGCCATTGCGGGGCGGAGTATCGCACATCCGGCCCGGGGGAAAAAACGCGTTGCCCAGACGGCGACCGGCGCGTTCCGCCGGATTCCCCGAGAAATGGCGTAGGGGCCCCCGAGTCGGGTAGCAAGGGCACATGAACGATCAGCACCGTGATGCGCTGCTCGGCGAAATGTGGTCGTGGCTGGCGGACGACGACGAGCTGAGCATCGACGATCCCCGGGAGCACGTCAGCGACCTGCTCCGAGATCTCATCGACACGCTCGACGACTGAGCGCTACAGCACCCGGTACGCCAGCGCGTAGTCGACGCACGCATTCGCGTCGAGTTCGCCCACCCGCAGCCAGACTTCGCTGTTGTTGGTCACGCCCGAGCAGAAGAAGCCGGGCTCGACGCTGTTGGTGCCGCAGCAGCCGGCGAGGCCGTCCGGCGAGGTCGCGTCGTCATCGGGCCCGCAGTTGACCGAGACCGCCCCCTGAGCGCACGAGAAGAACATGCAGACCTCGAGGTCCTGATCCGCGGTCACGATGGCGATCGTGCCGTCGCTGTTGGGACAGTCCTCGCCCAGGTCTTCGACCGGCACCGAGAAGTAGTCGACGTCTCCCACTTCACTGCTGCCGTCGGTCGAGGCCAGCTCACCGCAGGACACGCCCGGAAGCACCATGGCCGTGTCTTCGGTCTCGTTGGGCTCGGTGTCCGTCTGTTTTCCTTGGCAGCCCTCGGGGTTGTAGCAGACCTCGTCGATGCACTCGAGGTCGCCCTCGCACGCGCCATCGTCACAGGCGCAGTTTTGCGTGCCGACGTCGCACGGCTCACCGGTCGACGAGGACCCATCGCCACCCGAAGACGTCGAGTCCTCGGCGCTCGTCGTCGACGAGCTGCTCGCCGCGTCGGTGCTGGAGCTCGAGGTCATGGGCTCCGTTGCGGTCGCCGTGGGATCGCTCGTGCCGCTGGTGGGATCGCTCGTGCCGCCACCCGAACCGGACGACGAGCCGCCGCCGCCTCCGCCACCATTGTCGCAAGCGAGCGCGGCCGTCGCGAGCGCCATGGAAAACACGCACAGCGGCGCGGAGCCGCGAAGGCGAATCAAAGAAGCCATATCGCGGAGAATATCCGCCCGGCCCCGGTCCGACAACGCGTGCAATACTGGTCGGATCATGTCCAAGGACCTGCCGATTCTCGTCACCCCCGAAGGACACAAGAAGGTCACGACGGAGCTGGAGCATCTGTGGAAGGTCGAACGGCCCGCAGTCACCGCCGAAGTGGAGGCCGCAGCAGCGCTCGGGGACCGCAGCGAGAACGCGGAGTACCAGTATGGAAAGCGCCGACTCCGGGAAATCGACCGCCGCCTGAGGTTTCTCTCGAAGCGACTCGACCGGATGAAGGTGATCACGCCGCCGATGCAGGCGGCCAGCGCGGGCAAGGTCGGGTTTGGCGCCTGGGTGGTCCTCCACGACGACGACGACGGGCAGCGCAAGAGCTACCGGATCGTCGGCCCCGACGAGAGCGACGCCGACCGGGGTCACATCAGCATGGAGTCACCGGTCGCGCGAGCGCTGATGGGCAAGGCGGTCGGCGACGAAGTCGAAGTCCACCGACCGCGCGGCGAGGTCTACTTCACCATCGAGGAGATCGTCTACGGCGACCGCCCCGAGGCGTGACGACCCGCGGGTTCACAGGTCCATGTAGACCAGCCCCGCCGTCGCGACCGGCGTGTCGCGCTCGGGCGTCAGATCGAACCCGAAGACGAACTGCTTGAGGCCGACGAACGCGCGGTAGTAGTCCCCCTGGGGCGTGCGGGGCCACAGCACGAGCCGCTGCGCGTCGAGGTCGAACACGCTGAGGTTGCCACCGTTCCCCAGCCCCGAGGGACCCTCGTCGCCCAGGTCTGCCCCAGCACCCCGCAGCCAGATCGAGTTGGGCGCCACCGCGATCGACGGGCCCACCGGGAACGGATTGGGCAGCGACCCCGAGAGCGACCGGTTCCAGAACAGGTAGTACATCTTGAGGAACGCGCCCCGAATGTCGATGCCGGGATCGAAGCCCGGGGTTGCGTAGTCTTGGATGCCGTCGTCGGGCAGGCCCTCGAAACCGTCGCGGTCGCTGCCCCAGCTGTCGTCGATGCTCGGCAGGTCGCCCGGCGCCCCGGCACCGAAGTGGATCGGCATCAACGCGTGACGATCGATCGTGATGCGCCCGTCCCCCAGCTCTCCGGTGGGCTCGTACGCGACCGGGTAGTGCATGAAGCGTGACTTGTTGGCCGGCACCGCCCACAGCAGGTCGCCGTCCGGCGAGCGGTCGAAATCGTAGAAGCCGCCACCGAAGAGCGCGCCAACGAGCCCCTGTACACCGGGCTGGTCGGGATCGAAGTCGACGACCTCACCCGCCGCGAGATCGACCATCTCGACGCTGTGGCAGTTCCCCACGACGAGGTAGTCCGTCGAGGTCTTCTCGAACCTCTGGACCGACAATCCGAAGTAGTAGACGCCCTGCTCGACGTCGGCGCAGCTCACCGTCTGACCGCCGAGCTCGGACACGGTGACGTCGGCCCGCAGGGAGCCCGCCTTGTAGAGTTCGCGGCCCTGTGGACCGGTCCGCAGCGTGGGACGCCCGCTGGCCTCGAGGTCCGCAATGTACAGGCAGCTCTCGCCATCGCACTCGGGCATGTCGGTGGTGGTGGTGCCGATGTAGACCTCCCCCTGCCAGGCGGCGACGTTCATCAGCGGCTGGTCGAACAACAGATCGTCGGCCATCGTCATGAGCGTCGCCTCGACGTCCCCCGAGGACAGGCTTCCAACGTTCGCGTACCAAAACCCCCGGTTGTCCCCCTGGTTGGTGGAGTCTGCCGCGACCGCGAACAGGTAGTCCTCGCCATCATGCTCGTGCCACACCGCGCGACAGGGGCCAGCTTGGGCCGTGCCGAGCGGGAACGACACCAGGCCGCCGACCTGCTCCCGCGTCCGAACGTCGAACTGCGCGGCGAACCCAGCCTCGTCGCTGCCCGTGCCCGAGGCCGTAAACAGCGCATAGACCGTGTCCTGGGGGCCTTCGATGACGTTGCACATCGAGCCGCCAATCTCGTTGCCCTCGCCGTCGACCAGCGGGATGTCGTGGCCGCCTCCCCCGACGTCTTCGACGGTGTAGTCACCCAAGGCGACGATGCGCATCGCGTTGTCGGTCTTGTTGCCCACCACGAGCACCCCGGTGTCCGACGCAGGCGGTTCCGAGAGCTTGCGCTCGTGGTAGTGGGAGAGGGTGAGTTCGCCGAGGTCGAGGGTCTCGTCGTCGCTCAGCGTGACCTCGAGGGTCTGCGGGGCGGGGTTCTCGCGGGCTGATGGCGCGTCACTGGAGAGCATCAGGTCCGTCTCCGAGACCAGCCCGCCCCACGCGACCTCGTCCGTCTCGAAGTCATCGTCCCATCCGTGGTCTCGCCGCTGGGAGTCGAGGCTGTCGTAGACCACCATCAGGCGGTACGTCCCGGCGGGCAGGTCGGCCACGGTGATCTGCGGACCGAAGTTCTCCTGCAGCGGCGCCGGACCGCCGATGTCGAGCGGCCACTCGTTCTGGTCGTCCTTGTCGACGCGCCGGACGATGGGGTCCGTACAGTCGGTGTTCTCGGCGGCGCACAGCAGCAGCAGCAGGTCTCCCCGGTCCGTGCTCGTGTCCTCGGGGATGAAGGGTTTGGCGGCCCCATCGAACTGGCTCTTGGGGTCGGGGCCGAGCAAGGCCTTGAACGTCAGCCCGGCGCGGCCGACGGTCGCCGGACCCCCGGTCGAGTCCCCGGCCGTGGTCGCGTCATCGCCGCCCGACCCGGAGGAGGTCGCGCCGTCGGTGTCGGAGGTCGTCTCGCCGCCGCCGGACCCCCCACCGGGGTCGCAGGCCACCGCATGTGCGGCAAGGAGCACGCACAGCGGGGCCCATCGGGCCGAAGAGGTCGGAGGAAGGCCAAGGGAGTGTCGACGCGGAATGGGCATCGACCATCAGGTCTTCGCTGCGCGCACAACGATCCCGAAAAACGTGCAGCTCACTCCGCGGGGCTCGGCGCCGGCACGGTGTTCGTTCGGGGACGCTGAGGCTCTGGACCCGCCGCAGCCTCTTGCGGTGGCACCTCGCCGACTGGGTCGAGCACGTCGTCTGGCTCGACCGGAGCCTTCCCGAACAGCCGCACGCGAAGCGCCCGAAGGTCGTCGAGGATGCTGTAGAGCGTCGGGACGAGCACCAGCGTCAGCACGGTGGCGAAGGCGAGCCCGAAGATCACCGCGACCGCCATCGCGCCCCACCACTGCGCACTTTGAGTGCCCGAGAGGATCCGGAGGTTGCGAAAATCGATCGAGATGCCCAGCGCCATCGGGACCAAGCCGAGCACCGTGGTCGCCGCCGTCAACATCACCGGTCGGAAGCGGGCACTGCCGGCCTCGATCAGCGCCTCGACGGTGGCCATGCCGCTGGCCTTGAGCTGCTGCACGTAGTCGAGCAGCACGATCGCGTTGTTCACGACCACGCCTGCCAGCGAGATCACGCCCAGGCCGGTCATGATCACCCCAAAGGGAGTCTTGGTGATCATCAGGCCCCACAGGACCCCCACGAGCGACAGTACGACCGACGCCAGGATGATGAGCGGCAGGTCGAAGCGGTTGAACTGGGTGACCAACACCGCCGCGATCAAGAAGATGGCGATGAGGAACGCGCGACTGAGGAACGCCTCCGCCTCCTTCTGCTCGTCTTGCGCGCCGCCCAGTCGCAGCCCGTAGCCCGGAGGCATGTCCGCTTCGAGCTCGTCGAGCTTACTGATGACGGCGCCGCGGACCTCGGTCTCGTTGTTGCCCTCGGCGATGTCGCCCTCGATCGTGACGACCAGGTCCTGATCGATGTGATAGATGCTCCCGTTTCCGCCGGCGAGGTCGAACGAGGCGACCGTCGACATCGGAACGGGGAAGGTGTCGGGGCTGGTGTCCAACTTGCCGGGGATGCGCAGGCCGAGCACCGACTGGAGATTTGCCCGAAATCGAGGGTCCACCATGACGGTGATGTCGTATTCGTCATCACCGTCTCGGAACGAGGAGGCCTTGGTGCCCGCGACCGCCGTGCGCACGGTGTTGGCGACGGCCGAGGTGCTGGTGCCCACGCGCTTCGCGGCGCCCCGGTCGATGCGCAGCCGCATCTCCGGTCGCCCCACGCGGTAGTTGTCCGTCAGGTCGGTCGCGCCGGGGACCTCGGCGAGCTGACGCCGCACCGACGCGGCGCGCTCGCCCACCTCGTGAAAGTCGTCCCCGGAGACCTCGACGGCGATCGGTGACCCGACCGGCGGCCCCATCCGCTCCTTTTCGACCGAGATCTCCGCGCCGGGGATCTCCATGATCGCCTGGCGGATCCTGTCGACGGTCTCCGTGGTCTGCTCGACGCGGATCGCCTCTCCCTCCAGGGCCGAGGCCTCGTCCGGCAGGAAGTCGACGGTGATGCGGGCGAAGTTGGCCGCGGGCTGCGCGGCGGTCATGGGGTCTCCGCCCCCGCTGATGCCCGTCTCCGCCACGAACACGTCGACGTTGCCCTCCTGGGCCAAGATGGCTTCGATGCGCCGTACGATCGCGTCGGTGGCCTCGAGCCCGGTCCCGTCCGGCGCTCGAACGCTGATCGTCGCCCGGTTGGGGTCGGTCTCGGGGAAGAACTCCACCCCGTGGTTGTTGCCGGCGTAGACGACCACCGTGCCCACCAAGGACAACACGCCGACGACCGCCGAGAGGTAGCGATGCCGAATGGAGAACGCGAGCACGCGGCGATACACCTCCATCGCGGGGCCGTAGCCGGCATTCTCCTGGGCCTTCGTGCCGATGGACTTCGGCATGAACTTGGCGGTCGCCACCGGCAGAATGCCCACCGCCACGATCAGCGATGCGATGAGCACGATGATGACCGTCTTGGGCATGTAGCCCATGAACTGCCCCATCACGCCCGTCCAGAACACCAGGGGTGCGAACGCGGCGACGGTGGTCGCGGTGGACGCAGCCACGGCGATCGCGATCTCCTTGGTGCCGTCGATCGCCGCGCGTTGGCGACTCTTGCCCATCTCCGCGTGGCGGTAGATGTTCTCGACCAGCACGATCGCGTTGTCCACGAGCATCCCCAACGCGAGGATGAGCGAGAACAGGACGATCATGTTCAGGGTCATGTCGAACGCCGCGACCGCGATCATGGCGAGCAGCATCGACAACGGAATGGAGACCGCGACGAACAGGCTGCTGCGGACCCCCATGAAGATGATCAAGATGCCGACGACGAGCAGCAGCGCGGTGACGATGCCGTTCTCGAGGTCGCTGACCATCGAGGAGATCATCTCCGACTGGTCGCCGAGGGTTCGGAACGTGACGCCCTCGGGCCACTTCTCCTCGTGCTCGGCCGCGAGCGCCTTCACGGCGGATGCGACCTCGAGGATGTTGGCTCCGGTCCGCTTGGACACCGCCAAGGAGACCGCGGGCTGCCCGTTCATGCGGGCGTAGGTCTCGCGGTCCTCGAACGCGTCGGCGACTCGGGCGACATCCCGAATGAACACCGGTCGGTCGCCCTTGCGCTTGATCGCGACATTTTCGATCTCCGCGGGGCTCTCGAACTCGCCGGGCACCCGCAGCAGCACGCTTGCCTCGCCGGCATCCACGTCGCCGCCGGGCACGTTGACGTTCTCGTCCCCGATCGCCCCGATCACGTCGCCCAAGGCCAACCCGTAGTGGTTGAGCCGGACCGGGTCGACCTGGATCTGGATCTCGCGCGTGCGACCGCCGGTGAGCTTGGCGTCGAGCACGCCGCCGATCTCCTTGACGTCGTCGCGCAGCCGCTCGCCGAGGTCCTTGAGGTCCTCCTCGTCGACCGGACCTGCGATCGTGACGATGACGATGGGAAAGTCGCTGAACGAGACCTCGGAGACGGAGGTCTCTTCGACGTCCTCGGGCAGATCCGGTCGGGCTCGACTGACGCGGTCGCGCACCTTCTGCAGCGCGTCGTCGATGACGACCTCCGGCTCGAACTCGAGGGTGATGAGGCTGATGCCCTCCGCGGACGTCGAGCTCATCTTCTTGAGGTCCTTGACGCCCGCGAGTTCGTCCTCGAGCGGGTTGGTGACCAGCGTCTCGATGTCCTCGGGCGACACGCCGATGTACGGCGTGGTCACCATCACCACGGGAATCTCCACGTCCGGCGACGCTTCGCGAGGCAGCGTCAGGTAGGTCTGAAGCCCGAAGATGAAGATGCACACCGTCAACAGCAGGACGGTGGACCCTCGACGCACCAGTCCCGCAATCATGATCCCGACTGCGCTCCGGCTCGTCCAAACTCGGGGCGGCCGTTGCTGCAGCACGTGCCCTGTCGAGACAAGATGACCCTATCGCCGTCGGCCAGCGAACGCTGCCCGACGACGACGATGTTCTCCCCGACCTCCAGACCGCCTGCGATGACGACCTGGTCCCGGACCAACGGCCCCAGCTCGAGCTCTCGCCACCGCGCGACCCCCTCGTCGACCACGAAGACCCCGTTGGACTTGCGCTGGGTGACCAGGAATCCCTGAGGAAGCAGCAGCGCGTCCTGCTCGAGGCTCTGCTCGATGTCGACGCGGGCGATCATGCCTGGCTTGAGAGCTGCATCGGGGTTGGCGACCTCGACCTCCACCATGAAGGTACGCGTGTCGAGATCCGCAGCGGGCAAGATGCGCGCGATGACCCCGCTGCGCGGCTGGGCCAGCGCGTCGACGGAGACCTGGACCTCCGTCCCCGCCTTGAGCAGGCCCACGTCGCGGTCGGCGACCGAGATCGACACCTTGACCGGATCGAGCACGACCAGCCGTGCAGCGGGCGTTCCGGGGCTCGCGACTTCGCCCTTTTCGAGCTCGACCGCCGCCAGCACGCCATCGAAGGGCGCCCGAACCGTCGCCCGCGCCGCCTGGAGCTGGGAGACGCGCTGCGACGCGCGCGCGGAGATGTACCGATCGTGCGCGGCGTCCTTCTCGGCGCCGGAGATCGCACGACCCGCCTTGGTGGCCCGGTCGAACTCGCGCTTGGTCGACTTCACCTCGGCGTCCAGCTGGGCGAGTCGAGCCTGGTAGAGCGACCGATCGACATGGAAGAGCACGTCGCCCTGCTTCACGCTCTGGCCGACCTCGACGAAGACCGCCTCCACGTATCCGCCCTGCGAGGAGGCGAGCCACGCGTCGCGCGCACCTTCGACTTCGCCGGGCAGCACCAGATCGAGCGTCGCCGACGACGGCTCGATCGTGGCCGCCTCGACCCACGTGGCGCGGGCCATCGGCGTGCTCGGCTCGGAGGCCTCCGAAGCTTCGGCGCCTTCGGGAGGGCTCTCGGCCTGGGCGGCGCCGTTGCAGCCGGCGGCGACCATCATGGCCGTAGCCATAGCCGCGAATCGCCACGTCTTCATGGGGACACTCCGTTCATGTACAAACTCAGGGTGCTCTCCTCGAACTCCGCGTCGAGCGGATGTCCGTCGAGCCACAGTTGAAGCCACAAGTGCATGGCGCCGACGAGCGCGATCGCTGCGCCCTTGATCGGGAGGTCGGCCCGAAGCTCCCCCGCCTGCACGCCTGCGGTGAGCAGCGCCTCCACGCGGGAGAGGTCGTGCGCTCGCATCGTGCGCACGTCGAGCAGTTCAGGATCGATGGTCGCCTCGCCATCGGCGCGCAGCAGCAGGCGCAGGTCGTCGGGATACTCGGCGGCGTGGGCCCGCAGCCGCGCCAGCCCCGAGCGAAGTCGCTGCGCAAACGAGTCGTCCCCCGCGACGTGCTCGTACACGTGCGCGAGCCGCTCGACGGCGGACACGACCGCCGCGCGATACAGGCCGACCTTGTTGGTGAAGTGGTAGTACAGCGCCGGCTTGGTGCAGCCGGCGGCCTCGACCACTTCGCGGACCGACGTGGATGCGTAGCCGCGCGAGGCGAACATGCGGACGGCCTCGTCGAGGATGCTGGCCGCAAGCCCATCCCTCGGCCCATCCCGCGCCCCATCCCGCGGCCCATCCCGCGTTGGCCTGACCGCGCATTTGTCGCCGATCCTCATATACCGAGCGGTACGTAACCTGACACGGGGTTGCTCGGTCGGCAACCGCGAAAATGGGCCAAAACGCGCCGCTAGCACCCGATGCGTTCGAGCGCGATCATCGGGCCATCCGGGGTCGGCTCGTCTGCACTGGGCATGGGCAGGTCGACCTGCGCCTCGAGCATCCACATCGTGTCGCCGTCCTCGTTGCACAGTGTCTGCTGTACCCGCCACACGCGGTCGCCGACGGCTTCGATGTGGGTCAGATGCGCCATGCGGGAGCGGTGATCGAACACGATCGCGCCGATCTCCTCCAGGCACGGCGCGAGGGCCGTCTCGAACCGGTCCTCGTCCCAGGGAGGGTCCGTGGGCCGCGAGGCGATCGCGGCCTCTTCGAAGTCTCCGACGGCGATCGCCTTCACCAGCGCCTGCATCTCGGCGCGAAGCCTCGCTGCGAACGCGCGAGGGTCCGCGGCGGGGTCGGGCGGCGGCAGCGGCTGATCGGGGGTCGCATCGAGTTCCGGCAGCGCTGCCCCTCCCGATGCCATCGCCTCCCACTCGCGCACCAGCGAAGAATCGGCCCGGGCCAGCGTCGCGCGCAGGTAGGCGATGATGTCCTCGATCCGGTCGTCGCGATACGCCTCCGGCACGGTCTGGACCAGCACCTTGTACGTTTGGGACAGGTAGCGGAGCAGCACGCCCTCGCTGCGGCCCAGGCCGTAGAGCTTGACGTACTCGTTGAAGCTCGCGAAGCGCTCGATCATGTCTCGGGCGACCGACTTGGGCCGCACGTTCTCGCCCCGGAGCCACGGGTGGTGGGTCCGGAAGCGGTCGAAGACCCCGTAGATGAACTCGGCGCACGGCTTGGGGAAGTCGACCTTCTCCAGCGCCTCCATCCGCTGCTCGTATTCCATGCCCTCGGCCTTCAGGCGACCCACCAGCTCCGTCTTGGCCTGGCTCACCTGCTGCTTGAGCACCGCGGTCGGGTTCTCCAAGATCGCCTCGACCATCGACACGATGTCCAGCGGGTAGGTGTCCGTGTCCGGATCGAGCTCCTCGATCGCCTGCAGCAAGAACAACGAGAGCGTCTGGTGCAGCGAGAAGTCGCGCTGGAGCCCCTCGGTCACCCGCACCGCTCGGCGGCCCTGCACCGCCCCGTCGAGCACCTCGATGACGCCGGCCTTGCGCAGGTCCTTGAACAGCTGGGCCGCGTATCGGCGATGCCGCTTGCGCCGGCCCTCCCGTTCATAGGAACGACCGATGATCTCGACGATGCGTCCGTACCCCCCGTGCAGGCGACTGGCATCGATCTCGCGCAGCATCACCGACAGCAGCAGACCGTGACTCATCTGCATCTGTGAGGTGAGCGGCTCGGGTTCGCTCTCGCGCAGCTTCTCCAGCGTCTTCTCGTCCCAGGGGACGTACCCGCGCTCCGGTGGCTTCTTGCGGGTGAACTTCTTCTTCTTGGCCATCAGGGCCTTGGCCTCGAGCCGCTTGTTCTCGACGACGTGCTCGGGCGCTTGCACCACCACGCTGCCGGCAACGTCGAAGCCCTTGCGCCCCGCGCGGCCCCCGATCTGCTTGAAGTCGCGGACCGAAAGGATCCGGACCTTCTCGCCGTCGTACTTGCACAGCTTGGTGAAGACCACCGTGCGAATGGGGACGTTGACCCCGACCCCGAGCGTGTCGGTGCCGGAGATCAGCTTGAGATGCCCCTGCTGGGCGAGCCGCTCGACCAGCGTGCGGTATTTGGGCAGCAGCCCCGCGTGGTGCACCCCGATGCCGTGCTTGAGGAAGCGATGCACGTCCTTGCCGTAGACGGTGTCGAAGCGAAAGTCCCCGATCGCCTTGGCGATCTCCTGCTTCTCCGGCTTGGAGCACAGGTTCACGCTCGTCATGTTCTGCGCCTGCTCGGACGCCTCGCGCTGCGAGAAGTTGACGACGTACACCGGCACCCGCCCCTGCTCGTCGAGCTCGGTGATCGTGTCGTGGAGCGTCGTCTCTCGGTAGGCGAAGTCCAGCGGGACCGGCCGGGTCGCGCTGCGCACCACGGACAGCTCGCGGCCGGTGTAGGCCGGGATGCGCGTCTCGAACACCGACGTGTCGCCCAGCGTCGCGGACATCAGCAAGAACTGCGCGTGCGGCAGGGTGATCAGCGGGATCTGCCAGGCCACCCCCCGGTCGGTGTCGGAGAAGTAGTGGAACTCGTCCATTACGACGTAGTGCACGTCCGCCCACTCGCCGTCGCGCAGCGCGAGGTTGGAGAGGACCTCCGCGGTGCAGCAGATGATGGGTGCGGTGGGGTTGATGCTGGCGTCCCCGGTCATCATCCCCACCCGCTCCGCGCCGAGCGAGCGACACAGGTCGAAGAACTTCTCGCTCACCAACGCTTTGATCGGGCTGGTGTAGAACGCCCGCTTGCCCTCGCAGACGGCCTTGAAGTGCATCGAGAGCGCGACGAGGGACTTGCCCGATCCCGTCGGCGTATTGAGGATGACGTGCCGACCGGCCATCACCTCCAAGAAGGCCTCTTCTTGGGCCTCGTAGGGTTCGAGTCCAATCTCGGCGACCCACGCCAAGAAGCGCTCCAGGATGTCGTCGGCGTCCTCGGTGGGAGACGATGGCACCTTGGCGCCCAAGGATGCGGAGTCGGTACGTTCGGCGCTCAAGGACCGCAGCAAACCGCCCGCGAGCCGGCTTTGCAACCCCGGCGCATCGGTGTGGGAACGCACAAACGCCCTCGAGTCATGGTGAACTCGAGGGCGCAAGGGCGAAGGAAGTATGGACGACCTGCGCCTACTCGAGGTCGTACTGCTTGAGTTTGCGGTACAGGGTGGTCTTCCCGATGTGCAGCAGGCGGGCTGCCTTGCGCTTGTTGCCGCGGGCGTAGTTGAGGGCCCGGCGGATGGCCTGCTTCTCGGCCTCTTCGAGGCAGAGCTGACGCTCGGGCGACTCGACCCGCGCGTAGTGGGCGTCGCGCACCCGGATCTTGGCCGGCAGGTCGCGAAGCTCGATCTGCTCGGTTGCGCCGGACATCACGGCCTGGCGGATGACCTCTTCGAGCTCGTCCATGTTGCCGGGCCAGCGGTAGGACCGCAAGCAGTCCAGCGCGTTGTCGGCGATGCCTCCGATCGGACGGCGGGTGGGCGTCTTGGAGATGACGTCCATCGAGATCATCTCCAGGTCCTCGATGCGCTCGGCGAGGGTGGGAACGTCGATCCGGACGCCACACGCCCATCGGACGATCTGAGGGTGCAGGCGCTGGCGCCCCGCTTCGCTCTCGGGCTTGAGCTCGGTGCCGATGACGACACGGCCCAGGCCGGTCAGCGCGGGGATGCGCGCCTGCTCTTCGAGGCTGAGGTCCTCGAGGTTGGAGAGGTAGGTGAATGCACCGAGGCTGACCAGACGGCCCTGCTCTTTGGCACCCACGACCTCCACGTTGGGGACTTCGCCACCACCGAAGTGGTGAAGGATGCGCGCAATGGTCTCCTTGCCCGACCCCTTCGCGCCCACCAGGAGCACGGGAAGGTTCGTCCGGACGGCGCGATGAATCATCGATTGCACGCGGCGGGCGGCCGGGGAATGACCCCGGAAGGTGGGCGGAGCGCTCTTGAGACGGCTCTCGGCAATGGATTCGGGAAATGACTGGGCAAGATCGGCGGCCTGCATTGGGGAACTCCTCGCTCAATGGGGTCTATTGTGAGGTGCGGTTCGGCGTGCAACCCCCGGCGACGACTTTTGTCGACTTTTTGGGGCGGCTCGGCGGGGCGGGGTCCCACAACGCGCTCGTTTCGCCATCTGCGGCCCGTCGCGGTCCATCGGCGCCCACGCGAAGAACTCAAGGGTCCCGCTTCGAGACCGATGCACAGCAGGTGGTGGCTCGGGATGAATCGGTGTTTCGCGCGGTTGCAGCCGGGGTCGCGGCGCAGTGGTCCCATCGGGGCCGGACCTGGCCGCCGCTGCTCGAGGCGCTCGCGGGCGCACCTCGCTGCCTCGCGGGGCTGCTCAAGATGCGCGGCTGTGCGCGCAGCGAGGAGGCTCGGGCTGTGTACGCGCGATTCGAGGCCAGGCTGTGCGCGTCGCTGCATCAGCCACCGATCGACTGGCCCTCCAGATTCGGGGCGTTCGAGTCGCGCGCAGCCCGATCCGGCGCGCCAGATCCGACCCTTCCCCACATCGCGCCGGGGCAGGCGCTGCTGCTCACCCCCCTCACCCGCCTCGACCGCGACGCCGCCCGCGTGTACTGGGCCGCGCTGGACACCAGCTTTGGCGCCGACGCGGACTGGCCGGTCCCCGACGAGACGATGCAGCGGCTGCTGACGCCCCATCTCCCCGAGCCGTGGCGTCCGCGCTGGACCGCGGGGCTGGGCCTCGAGCCACCCTCGATCTTCCGGCCGCCCGCCGAGCAGTTCACCGCTGCCGCCCTTGCGAGCATCGACGGCGCCCAGGACCACGCGAGCGTCGAGGGGTCGTCCCGTGCGATGGCCGAGATCGCCTTCATTCACGCCACCATCGACCTGGCGGCTTCGCTCAGCGCGGACGAGCGC
Organism: uncultured bacterium; assembly: GCA_963761755.1. GTDB lineage: Bacteria > Myxococcota_A > Polyangia > Nannocystales > Nannocystaceae > CAJXVA01. Next base: position 108,920 of record CAVXIC010000006.1, on the reverse strand, counting down.
AGCACGAACGAGCCCAGCGCGAACGAGCCCAGCGCTCCCCTTCGCTCGGCGGCCTGACGCCCCTTGTCCACGCGCCACGCGTGTGGGAAGGAGTGCGCATGAGCACCCATCGAGACGCCGACCTGAGCCAGCTTCGCACCCGCGTCGAAGCGGCGTGGGAGAACCGCGACCTCCTCGACGACGCCGATCACCGGACGGCCGTGCGCCACACCGTCGCCTTGGTCGACGACGGCACGCTTCGCGTCGCGACACCGCCGTCGGATGCCGGCGCGTCCTGGACGGTCAACGCGTGGGTCAAGCAGGCCATCGTCCTGTACTTCGTGGTGCAGGAGATGCGGATCGAGGAGGTCGGGCCGTTCCAGTACTACGACAAGATCCCCCTCAAGCGGGACTGGGACAAGGCCGGCGTCCGGGTGGTTCCGCCCGCCACCGCGCGCTTCGGCAGCTTCATCGAGCGCGGCGCGATCCTGATGCCCAGCTACGTCAACATCGGCGCCTGGGTGGGCTCGGGCACGATGGTCGACACCTGGGCCACCGTCGGGAGTTGCGCGCAGATTGGCCGTGACGTGCACCTGGCCGGCGGCGTGGGCATCGGCGGCGTCCTCGAGCCGCCCGGAGCCGCGCCGGTCATCATCGAGGACGGCTGCTTCCTGGGATCGCGCGCCATCGTCGTGGAGGGCGTGCATCTGGAGAAGGAGGTCGTGCTCGGCGCGAACGTGGTGATCACCGCCTCCACCCCGGTCATCGACGTGACCGGGAGCGAGCCGGTGACGCTCAAGGGCCGGGTCCCCGCCCGCAGCGTGGTCATCCCCGGCACCCGCAAGAAGCAGTTTCCCGCCGGTGAGTACGAGCTGACCTGCGCGCTCATCATCGGGCAGCGCAAGGAGTCCACCGACAAGCGCACATCCCTCAACGAGGCCTTGCGCACCTTCGACGTGTCCGTCTGAGCCTGACCGATCGGGCCAGGGCGAAAAGAATGCGCCCGACCCGCCAGCCGTATGCGCGGGTTTTGAGCGCTTGGCGTGGCGGTGCGTACGATCGAGAAGGTCGGAGGGTGGACCACGTCTGCTCGCTGCGCTACGTATGAAGGGTGAGTTCGAGAGCCAACCGCGGCCGCCGCATGCTGGGTCGACTCCGGCGCGGCCGACTCGGCTCCATGGGCTCCGACGGCTCCCCCAACGCCCCTCGCGGGCAGCTCCCGCCGGCTCCGTCCTCGGGCTCCTTCGGCAGCGGCTGGGATCACACCGAGCGGCCCGTCGATCCGCCCTTCGCGGCGGCCGATCCCTCCACGCACCTGGGTGCGCGACTGCTCAGCCTCTTCTCCGACCCTCGGGTTCAGTGGGTGACCATCGAGTCGGCCGCGCGGTCCTTGGAGGCGCCCCGCACCGACGTCGAGACCGTCGTCGCGGCGCTCGTGCAGTCGGGCGAGCTCATCGAGCGGGGCGATGCCTCCCGACGGTTTCGCGTCCCGCACGCGGAGAAGCAGCGGCTCGAAGCGATGTTTCGAGAGGCCGCCGTCGAGCTGGGGGAGCAGGGCGTACTGGTCCCGATCAGCCACGACGAGGACGCGCTCGTCGCCTACGACGAGGACCCCGAGGAGCCTCGGCTTCCGGTCACCGCGGGCCTGCTCAGCCTCTTCCTTCCGGGCACCGGCCAGCTGCTCAACGGCGATGTTGGGCGCGCATCCCTCGTCTTCGCGGTGTGGAGCCTCGCCTGGATCACGCATTTGTCCCCGGTGTGGACCTTCGTGTGCCTCTATGCGGGCGCCGAAGCGTTCTTCACCGCCAAGATTCGCAGCATGGAGCGCAAGATGGCCAAGGAAGCGCTGCCCGCTGGAGGCCCTGGTCCCGGCGCGCTCCCGCCCCCGAAGCCCCATGGAGGCTAGCAGCCGACCGGCCCAAAACGGGCCGGCTCGCTAATTTCCTCCTGGAGGACACTGGGGATGGTGATGGGGGAAACCAAGCCTCCGCGGCGTACTGCGTTCATCGCGACCGTCGGGGTGGCCACCGCATCTCTGGTCGTGTTCGCAGCGTGGTGTGCCTTACTCGTTCGCGACGTTTCGACGCTGCGCGGTGAGGTCGAGCGCCGCGTGTCGTGGCTTCAGGTCGCGCGGGAGCTCGAGGTCGCGGTCGAGACCGAGGACGTCGCCCAGCGCCGCGCGGCGCTGACGAGCATCGACACCGAGCTTTCCGAGCTGGTGGCGCGCTCCGAAGATGACGCAGCGCTGCACCCCACGCGCGAGGCGGTGCTCCGCATCCTGCGAGCCCTGGATGAGGACCCTCAGGCGCGGATGCCCGCCGCGCTCGACGAGGCCCTGCGCGGCTTGGTCCCCGATCTTCGACGCCAAACCGCGATGCGGTCCGCCGAGCTCGGCGAGCACTGGGACGCCCTGTACACCCTGGTCGTGCTGGCCATTCTCTTCGGCACCGCCGCTTTGACCCTGTGGGCTCGCGCGGCCCGTGCACGGCAGCAGCAGGAGCACAGGGCCGCCGACCGTCTCGAAGCGCAGCTGCTCCGGGCCGATCGACTGGCAGCCCTGGGCACCCTCGCCGCGACGGTGGCCCACGAGATCAACAACCCGCTGACCTTCCTGCTCGCCAACCTCGATCTGATCCGCAGCCGTCTGGAGACCTCGGACGACGACGAGCTGCGGCTGTGCCTGAGCGAAGCTGAAGAGGGCGCCCAGCGCGTCGCGACCATCGTCGCAGACCTCCGCAACCTGTCCCACCCCGGCGCGACCGGGGAGTCGGTCCACGTCGATGTTCACAAGGTCCTCGACGCGTCGATCCGCATCTGCGAGGGTGAGGCTCGCCAACGGGCCCGCGTGACGCGGGACTACGCCGAGCTTCCGCGCGTGCACGCCGACCCTGCCCGCCTGGGTCAGGTCTTCCTCAACCTCCTCGTCAACGCGATCCAGGCGATCGAGCCCGGCGCTCCGAGCAAGAACAGCGTCACGGTCAAGACATCCCGCGAGGCCGACGGGGTGAGCATCGAGATTCTCGACACCGGTCCGGGCATCGAGCTGACGCACATCGAGCGCTTGTTCGAGCCCTTCGTGACCACAAAGGAGGTCGGCGAGGGCACCGGCTTGGGGCTGTACGTGTGCAGGAGCATCGTGCAGTCGCTGGGAGGCAGCATCCGGCTCGAACCGGTCGACGGGGGCGGAACACGGGCGTCGGTGTGGCTGCCGACCGTGGTGACCACCCGGGACGAGGAACCGAAGTTGGTTCGCATTCACGACCCGGCGCCCGCCGAAACCCTCGACCTCCGCATCCTCATCATCGACGACGAGGAACTGCTGGCCTCCGCCCTCGCGCGCTCGCTGCGGGCCCACGAGGTCCACACCGCCAACCGCGGCGCCGTGGCGATCGAGCTCGCGACCCGGGTGCACTTCGACGTGATCCTCTGCGACCTGATCATGCCCGAGATGACCGGCATGGAGGTCTTCGAGGCCCTCGGCGCGCACAACCCCGACATCCACAGCCGCTTCGTCTTCATGACCGGGGCGACGGTCACCGCCCAGGCGCAGCGCTTCACCGAGCAGGTGGGTGTGCCGGTGCTGCGAAAGCCCTTCTCCCGCGCGCAGTTGATGGCCGTCCTCGAGCGCTACCTCTGAACCCGGCGAGGCAGTGGTAGCCTGGCCCCGTGCGACGGTTCAAGGGGCTCGTGCTCGGACTGTGGATCTCCGGGTGCACCGCTGGGAGCCCCGGCACGGTCGGCGATGACGCCTCGACCTCTCGGAGCACGCCGCTTGGGTGATCCGCGCGGCCTCCCGACCGAAGGCTCGACCACCATGCCGACCCCGATTGAACTGGCCACCCTCCTCGTCCAGCTGCCACCCAACGAGCGGGCCGCGGCATTCGATGCGCACCGCGCCGGCCTCGACCGCCTCCTGGGGCTGCGCTACGAGACGGTGGGTAGCGACCGCGTCGTCGCGACGCTCGAGATCACCGACGCGCATCTGCAGCCCTACGGATTGGTGCACGGCGGCGTCTACGCCACGATGGTGGAGTCGGTGTGCTCGGTGGGCGCGGCCATGCTGCATCTGGCCCGCGGGTACAACGTCGTGGGTCTGGAGAACACGACGCGGTTCTCTCGGGGCACGCGGATCGGCGCGCGTCTGCGGGCCGAAGCGACCCCCGCGGGCGACCCCCACGACGAGCTCCGCGCCTGCTGGCGGGCGAGCGTGACCGATGCGTCAGGTGCGGTCTGTGCCACCGGTCGGCTCGTGCTGGCCATCCTGACCCCGGACGCCAAGGTGGGCGGAGAAACGGTGAGCCTGCCCGACCTCGGACCCGTGCCGGAGCCGGACGCATCGTGAGCGCCTCCTTCGTCATCTTCGACTGGGACGGCACGCTGTCCGACTCCAAGACCAAGATCGTCGGGTGCTTGCGAGACACGCTCGACGCCCTCGAGGTGCCCAGCGGCGACGACGACGAGCTCGCGAGGGTCATCGGCCTGTCGCTCGACGACGTCGGCCGGGCGTTGATTCCGAACGCCGACGCGTCGATGGTCGAGGCGTTCACCGCGCGATACCGCGAGCAGTGGTTCGCATCTGGACCGCCATCGTCCCCGCTCTTCGCCGGGGTCGCACAGACCCTCGGAGCGCTTCGAGCTCGCGGCGTTCCCCTCGCCGTCGCGACGGGCAAGAACCGCGCAGGCCTCGACCGGGAGTTGAGCGCAACCGGCGTCGAGGCGACGTTCGTCGCGACCCGGACCGCGGACGAGACGCGGTCCAAACCCGACCCGCAGATGCTGTACGAGCTGCTCGACGAGGTGGGCGTCGCGGCCGAACAGACGGTCCTCGTCGGCGACAGCCACTGGGACCTGCAGATGGCCAGCGCTGCCGGTGTTCGCGCAATCGCGGTGAGCTATGGCGCACAACCCATCGAACGGTTGCTGCGGTACGACCCATGGGCGCGCATCGACGCGATCGGCGAGCTGCTCGACCGCATCTGAGAAGGCGGCCGTGCCAACGCGTGCGCGTGATGCAACGCGCGACGCGCAGGGGGCGTGGACGCAGAAACGGTGATACACGGGGCCGTTGTCCGGGTCCGCCGGGCGCCTCGAGAGACCGATGTCTGCCCCCGCGCAAGAATCCGACGATACGCCGCAGTCCCAGACCGACCCCTTCGAGGGGGTGCCCGCTCCGCTGCGAGACGCGCTGTCGCACCGAGGCTTCACAACCCTCACCAAGGTCCAGCAAGCCGTCGTCGGTGAGGACTCCTCGGAACGGGACCTCCGTATCTCGTCGCAGACCGGGTCGGGCAAGACCGTCGCGCTGGGCCTGGTCCTGGGCGCCGCGTTCCTCCAAGGGCCGCCGATCGACAGGAAGGCCAAGGGACCCCGGGCGCTGATCATCGCCCCCACCCGAGAGCTGGCCACCCAGGTCTGCGAGGAGCTCTCGTGGCTGCTGGCCAACGTCGAGGGCATCCGCGTCGAGTCGGTCGTCGGCGGAACCGACATGCGCGGCGACTACCGGATGCTTCGCAACCCGCCGGCGATCATCGTCGGCACGCCCGGCCGCATGCTCGACCACATTCGCGGCGAGGCCCTCAACTGCGAGACCGTCGACACGGTGGCCCTCGACGAGGCCGACCGCATGCTCGACATGGGCTTTCGCGAGGAACTCGAGGCGATCATCGATGCGGTCCCCAAGGAGCGGCGAAGCCACCTGGTCTCGGCCACCTTCGCCGGAGGCGTTCGCACGATCGCGGACCGCTTCCAAGTGGACGCCCTGCACATCGAGGGCACCACGCTGGGCAAGGCCAACACGGACATCGAGCACGTGGTGCAGCTGGTCGACCACGGTCAGCGCTACGAGGCGCTGGTCAACGCGTTGCTGCTGACCCTCGGCGAGCAGGTGTTGGTCTTCGTCAACAAGCGGGTGGGCGCGTCCGAGCTGGCCGAGAAGCTCAGCGAAGACGGCTTCGCCGCCCTGCCCTTCTCGGGCGACCTCAGCCAAGCCCAGCGCACGCGGACCCTCAGCGCGTTCCGCAACGGCACCATTCAGGTCCTGGTGAGCACCGACGTCGCCGCCCGCGGCATCGACGTCCCCGACATCGCCATGGTCGTGCACATGACCCCGCCCCAGGACCCGGACGACTACACGCACCGCTCGGGCCGCACCGGACGCGCGGGTCGGCAAGGCCGCAGCGTGCTGCTCGTCCCGCCGCGGGCCCAGCACTACGTTCGCCAGCTCCTGCGCGCCGCCAAGGTCGAGGCCGTGTGGCAGCCGGTCCCGACGCCCGGCAAGGTGCGCAAGACGATCACCAAGAACCTGCGCCGTGACCTCCACGCCCGGCTCGACGACGAGGCCATGCCTGACGACAAGACGATGGCCTACGCCACCGCGCTCATGGAGAAGCGCGACCCGGCGCTGGTCATCGCCACGCTGCTCGAGATGGCCGAGCCCCGGCTGCCACGCGAGCCCATGTCGGCGATGGTGATCGAGCCCGAGCCCGAGCGCGAAGGCGACAGCCGCGGCACTGGCCGCCGGTTCAACCGGCGCGGACCTCCGCGCGGGAACTACGGCAAGCGCAAGTTCAACGGCAAGCGCCGCGACTGAGGGCGATCAGGGCTTCTTCGGCGTGGTCTTGGGCAGCAGCGGGACTCGCTGCGCCGGGTCGCCCTGCCCGTACAGCCAGCTGTACGTCCACCAGCGGCCGAACACCGACTGGGTGTAGTTCCGCGTCTCGTCGTAGGGGATGGCCTCGATGAACAGATCGAGGTCCCAGCTGCCGCGCTCGCCGAGCCACTTGTCGACCGCGCCTGCGCCGGCGTTGTAGCTGGGGATGGCCAGCGCCACGGCGCCGGGCCCTCCGCCGTAGCGCGAGATCAAGCCCGACAGGTAGCGCATGCCCAGGTCGAGGTTGGTGGCCGGATCGTAGAGGTCCTCCTTGTCGACCTGGAGTCCAGCCTTCTTGGCGACGCCGCTGGCGGTCGCCGGCATCAGCTGGATGAGGCCGCGGGCACCCGCCCATGAGGTGGCGCCGGGGTTGAAGCGGCTCTCGGTCTGCATGACCGCGAACGCCAGCAGATCGGGGACCTCATGGCTGGCTTCGTAGCCATCGATGAGGTCGGCGAAGGGCCGTGGATGCGCGAGCCGCCACACCTCGAGGTTGGCCTTGCCCGGAGGCGTGCGTCGCCAAGTGGTGCCGAGGTTGGCGAGGGCTCGCTGCGCCGCGGAGTAGAGCCCCGCCTGGTTGAGCACCGCGATGGCGGGCCAGCCCCGAACGCCTGCGACGTCCAGCTCCTCTTGCGCGTCTTCGCCCAGCCCCAGGCGCGCGAGCAGCACGGCCCGGTGCGATGCCTCCGAGGCGACCTCGACCTCCGCCCGCGGGGTCTCGCGCTGCAGGATCGCCAGCCCGCGCTCGAAGGGCTGCGCGCCCGCTTCGTTGAGCCGCGACATGGCCATCGCCGCGGGGTAGCCCAGCGGCTCGGCCTCGATCGCCTCGACCCAGGCGGAGACTGCCTCGTCGCCGCGCCCGAGCATGGAGAGCGCCCGACCGCGGAAGTAGCGGAGCTTGGCCTCGGCCCGAGGCGCCTCGATGGTGGAGGCGAGCGCGTCGTCGCACAGCGCGAGCGCTCGCGCGGCGTCGCCCTGGGAGAACGCCACCAGCAGCAGCCGCCGGCGAGCCTCCTCCTTCATGTCGCCCGCGACGGCCAAGGCCGACTCGAACGCGGCGGTGGCCTGGGCCGCGTCACCGGATTCGGCCCAAGACTCTCCAGCGAGCACCCAGGCATCATCGGCGTAGGAGTCCTTGGGGTGCTCCTTGGCCAGCGACGTGAAGGCCTCGGCGGCCTTGGCGTACTTGCCCTCGGCGTACAGCCCTCTGGCCCCCTGGTAGCGCGACTTGACCTCGTAGCTCGTCACGCCCCCCGACGCCTTGCAGGCCGCAGCTGCCTTCTCGAACACCGGCCGAGCATCGGCGCGTCGCCGCTGCTTGAAGATGGCCGAGCCCTTGATGTACAGCGCCTGACAGCGCGTGGACGGGTCGGGCCCCTTACGAACGAGCGCGTCGGCGGCCTTGATCGCGGCGGTGTACTGCCGCGCGCCCAGCATCGCGTCCATGCGAGCGACCGCGAGCTTACGCTCGAACTCGGCGCGCTCCTTCGCGGAGCGCTTCGTGCCCGCGGCGATGCGCAGCGCGGGCAAGACCTCGGCCGCCTCCTGGCCATAGTCGGACAGCGGCGCCTCCAGCAGGAGCGCCTCGTAGTACTCGACGGCCTCGGCCTTGGCCTGCGGGTCCTCTTCGAGGGCTTCGGGAGCGGCGAGCATCCGCGCGAGTTTGATCGTCACGCCGACGCGATGCCCCCCCTTGGGATACGCGGACAGGTAGCCCTCGTAGGCCGCGCGCGCGTCGGCTCGCGACTTGGTGCGCAGCAGCGCATCGGCCTCGAGCACCGCGAAGTCTTCCTCCAGCCCCGCGGCGCGGCGGTCGGCCTTGGAGACGCTCCGCACCAGCTCCAGCGCCGCGTCGGGCTGCGCCGCGTCGAGGCGGGCGCGAGCCTCCAGCCGCACCAGCCGGGCTCGGACCGGCGCCAAGGCGGGTGCCTTGGCCGCCTCGGCGAACAAGTCGGCAGCCGACGCGTAGCGCTGCGCGTGCAGCTCCTCGAGCCCGCGCAGCCACTGGGCGCCAGCGCGCTGGGATCCATCGAGCTGGGTCTGCAGCAGCGCGTCGAGCAGGCGCGTCGCTTCGGCGTGGTCTCCCCGCTCTCGCGCGAGGATGGCGGCTCGCCCGAGTCCATCGGCGAACCACAGCGCGCGGTCGGGCTCGGGGACCGCCTCACGCGGTCTGGCGTCCGCGGTCTTCTCGGAGACGTCCGCGGGCTCGTCTGAGGCGGCCGTGACGGCGGCGGCAGGACCTTCGCTCTTGCACGCGGTCACGAGCGCGAACGAGCCGATGAGCAGGGGCACGAAGAGCGAGAAGGGCATCGGGGACCTGGTGAACCGGGGAGAGAAGGCCATGCTCATACCAGCCGCGTCGGCTCGCTCTCGGGGTCGTAGATCTCGACCCGGTTGCGGCCGTTTCGTTTGGCGACGTACAGGGCGGCGTCCGCAGCCTCGATCAGCGCGTCGGCGGTCGGCTCGACGAGCATGCCGAGGTCCGCGACGCCCAGGCTCACGGTGATCTCCAGCGACGGACCACTCCGGTCGTCGAGCGGGATCGGCTTGCTCGAGACGGTGTCCATGATGCGGTAGGCCGCGCGGGCCGCCCGAAGCGCATCGACGTCGCGGCAGATCAGCGCGAACTCCTCACCGCCGTAGCGGGCGAAGATGTCCTCGCTGCGGGTCGTGCCGGCGACGCGGTCGGCCAGATCCTTGAGCACCTGATCGCCTGCGGGGTGCCCGTGGGTGTCGTTGACCTTCTTGAAGTGGTCGATGTCGAACAGGACCAGCGACAAGGGCTTGCCGTGTCGCAGCGCGAACGCGACGTCGCTCTCGAGACGATTGTTGAAGTAGCCGCGGTTGAAGATGCCCGTGAGGCGATCTCGCAGCGCCGACTCGTAGAGGTTGCGCTGGAAGTCCTCGTCGAAGTCGTCGTGGTAGGTGAACTTCAGGACGCTCTGCGCGCCGATCTGAATCTTGTCCCCTTCTTCGAGCGCGTAGCGATCCACTTTCTTCCCGTTCGCGTACGTACCGTTGGTGGAACCGGCGTCGAGCAGGTAATAGCCACCGTCTTCCCCTTCTACGGCCGCATGGGTGCGCGAGATGCCTTCGTCGTTGATCCTGACATCGGTCTGCAATCCCCGACCGATGGTCGTGCGCGCAGTCTCTTTGAGAGGAAACATCTCCCCCATGCGATCGCCCGAGAGCACGACCACGAATGCCCGCTTCTTCCCCTCGCGCGCTCGAGTCAGCCCGTCGGGCTCCAGGCGTATCGTGGTCTTGGACATCCGTCGGGCATCGTAGAACTGCCAGCGGACTTCTGGCAACAAGACCGCAGCGGAGCGTATAGTCACCTCCGGCGCCCAGCGTCGCCCTGAATCCATGGATTTCGCATCCCCACTGCTGGCCCTGCCCCTCGCCGCCTCCCTCCTGGGAGCTCCGGTGGCCCAGATGGCGCCCCAGTCTGCCGACGAGCCAGAGCCGGCTCCGCCTGCGCAGCAACCAGAGGATCCAAAGCTCGAGCGGGCGATGGAGTCCTACGAGCTCGGAAAGAAAGCCTACAACGCGGCTCGCTACGAGGACGCCCTGGGGCACTTCCAGGAGGCCGCCACGCGCTACGCCTCTGCGGACTTCCAGTACAACATTGGGCTCTGCTACGAGCGCCTCGGCCAGCCCGAGGAAGCCATCCGCGCCTTCCGGACCTACCTGCGGTCCAAGCCCGATGCGAACGACCGGGCCAACGTGGAGGACCGCATCTTCGATCTCGAGAAGCAGATCGCAGACGCGGCCAACCAACCGGAACCCGAGCCCGAGCCGCTGCCCGAGCCCGAGCCCGAGCAGCCAGCGGTGAAGCCCTCCCGGCCCCTGATCATCACGGGCGCGGTCCTGGCGGGGGTGGGCGGCGCGGTGGCCCTCGGAGGCGGCGTGGGGTTCGGCTTCGCCGCCCGCTCGAAGAGTCTGCAGGTCGAAGACGTGGTGTCCGGTGGCAACCCCGATGGCCTCACGCTCTCCGAGGCGCAGCAGCTCGAAGACGATGGCCGCCGATTGGAGACCCTCCAGGTCGTGATGGCCGCGACCGGCGCCGCGGTGGCGATCACCGGCGTGGCGCTGCTCGTGGTGGGCCTGCGGCGCAAGAAAGAGGCCTCCGCGGGTTCATCGACCGCGCTCGTGCCAACGTGGACGGGGCGCGCTGCAGGGCTCTCGCTGACAGGACGGTTCTAATCATGCATCTCGATCGGCTCTCCTTCGTGGCGCTCGCCGCCCTGTGTTCGTCCAGCTGCTACGTTGCGGATCTCGACGGCATCGAAGGGGGCGTGCTCGTGTGCCGGATCGGCGATCCCGACGCGGGCTGCCCGAGCGACCTCACCTGCGATGGCCAGGTGTGCATCGAAGAGGTGCCCAAGGTCGATATCACCTTCCCCGAGGGCTCCAACCCCGCCGGGCAGGTCCTCGAGTCCCCCGAAGACCTCGTGATCCGGGTTCGCGCCACCGGCCTGACCCTGAGCTCGGACGTGGACGACCCCAACGCGGGCTTCGTTCGCGTGGCGCTCGACGGCGAGTTCACCGACGTGACCATGGGCCCGATCACCGAGAGCGTGCAGATCGACTTCGAGGGCACCGACCTCGAGCGCCCGACCGAAGCCGGCCCGCACCGCCTCAGCGCCCGCGCGTTCCGGGCCGACGGCACCCCCTTCGAGAACGCCGAGGCCTTCGTCACCCGCCTGTACTGGATCAACGACGGCCAGCCGCACGTCGCCATCACCAAGCCGTGGCCCGGAGACACCTTCGACCTCGGCACCCCGCTGGTCGACATCGAAGTGGCGACCTTGAACTTCTCCTTCGACGTGGCCGACACGCCGGTCGAAGACCCCGCGGCCCGCATCGGGCATGCGCACGTCTACTACGACGAAGAGATGCCCGAGTGCACCGCCGACCCCGACTGCGACCCCGGCTACATCGCCGTCGTGGCGCGCACGCCCGGCGAAGGACGCGGACAGACGGTCAGCACCGCCGCGTCCCTTCCGGCATCCGGCCAGACCACCGCCACGCTCGCAGCCGTCCTTCGCCGCAACGATCACGGCCTCTTCGACGCCGAGCTGACCGGCGAAGACGACGAGCCGGCCACCGTGATCTTCGACGAGATCGAGATCTTTCGCGCCGACCCGTAGAGCCGCCCTTCGGCGCTCCCGGCCCACGCTCGGAGCGGCTCGAGACTGCACTGCCGCCCCAATGCAGTCGACCCAGCGGGGTAACTGCGGCGCTGACCGTCGCCACGCACGACGCCCTCGAGCGCACGCAACGAAGCCTTGCTGCCCTGGGACTTCGCACACAATCTGAACACTCGCTCCAGAAGATCCCCGCACCGGGCGGAGACGGCAGGGGCCGCGCGGTGAGCCGCTACGACCCCGCGGCTTCGTGGGCGCGGGCGCCGACCCAGCGGGCGATGGCGCGCAGAGGCTCGGCGGGGTCGCCGAAGGGCGCGACCTCGTCGATGCACTGCTCGACCAGCGCGTCGGTTCGGGCCAACGCCTTCTCGCGAAGCGCGGGCTGGTCGTCGTCGAGCACGTCGTCGGCGTGCTGGAAGGCGATGCCGAACTTCAGGCCGTAGCGCTCCAGGCGGCCGACCTTGTCGTCGTCCTGGCCCGCCAGCAGGCCTGCCATCGCTGCGCTGGCCGCATACAGGCCCCCGGTCTTGAGGGCGTGCACGCGCTCGAGCAGCTCGAGGTCGTGTATGTCCTGGCCGGCCACCAGGTCGAGCGCCTGACCGCCCACCATCCCGTCGATGCCGGCGTGGTGGGCCAGCTTGGCCACCGCTTCGCCGATGCGGCCGGTCGCCGCGCGCCCGTCGACGCCGCCGGCCAGGGCGGTGAACGCCAGAGTGAGCAGCGCATCGCCGACCAAGATCGCCTTGTCCTCACCGAACGCGACGTGCACGGTCGGCTTTCCGCGCCGCTGGGCGTCGTCGTCCATCGCCGGCAGGTCGTCGTGGACCAGGGAGTACGCGTGCACCAGCTCGATCGCACACGCAGCGGGGAGCGCGACCTCGATCGGGGCGCCGACCGCCTCGGCCGCGGCGATCGCCATCAGCGGTCGCATGCGCTTTCCGCCCAGCAACACCGCGTACCGCATCGCCTCGCGGAGCTTGCCCGGATCGTCTCCGGTCGGCTCGGGCAGCAATGCGCTGAGGGTGGCGTCGACGCGGTCTCGACGGGGAGCGAGGTAGGACTCGAGATCAAAGCTGCTCATGTGGATTCCTCTGCGTGAGCCTCGAACGGCTCGGTCCCCTCGGAGTCGGCCAGCAGCGCCTCGATGCGCTCCTCGACCGACTCCAAGATCTGCTCCCCCTGCCGGGCGAGCTTGACGCCTTCCTCGAACTTCCGAAGCGCTTCCTCCAGGGGAAGCTCTCCGGACTCGAGCTGGGCGACGACCGCTTCGAGACCATCGAGCATCGTGTCGATGCTCGTTGCGGCCGCCTCGGTGGTGCTCGAGGCGTCGCCCTTCTTCTTCGTGGTCCGTGCCATGGACGGCGCGGAGTATAGGGGTCCAGCCCTCGGCCCCGCAACGCGTCTCCGACGCCTCGCGCGGGCGACGCTTGCGGGGCCGGTAGGAAGCGTCCTATGGTGCGCAGCAATGTCGGACGTGGCCAGAGATCCGATGGACGTCGAGGGGCTGATGGAGCAGTTCCGGGCCTACCTCACGCAGCAGGGCCTGAAGTCCACCCGGCAGCGGGACGTGATCGCCGAGCGCTTCTTCGCGACCGACGGGCACACCTCCATCGAGGAGCTGCTGGCGCTGGCTCGTGAAGACGCGCCCAAGGTCGGGTACGCCACGGTCTACCGCACGCTCAAGCTGCTGACCGAGTGCGGCCTGGCGGCGGAGCGGCGCTTTGGCGAGGGGCAGACCACCTACGAGACCGCCGGCGACACCGAACACCACGACCACCTGATCTGCATCGAGTGCGGACACGTACTCGAGTTTCACAACGAGTCGATCGAGCGGGAGCAGGAGCGCGTCGCGCGAAGCTTCGGGTTCAACCTCATGCGCCACCGACACGAACTCTACGGCCTGTGCCCGCGCGCACGGGGCATCAAGGGCGGGTCCTGTCCCAACCAAGACGGGCAAGACGGCAAGAAGTCGAGCGAGCGGTGAGGCCCGACCATGGACGCCTCGACCGGACTCGCGCTGCTTCAAGAGGGCCTGCCCCCGCTCGCCGTCCTGTGCGCGGCAGCGTGGCTCGGCTGGCGTTGGGCGCGCCCCGGCTCGGCCTCCGCCTGCGCGGGCTGTGATCGAGCGCGCCCCCTGCCCCGCGTGCGTCTTCGCTTGCCCGTGCTCGCACCCGAGCCATCGAAGCGGCCGTGACCACCCGCGGCGGCTCTCCTTCGTCCCGCTCGCTGCGCTGGGATCTCGTGGTCACCCTCGCGGTGATCCTCATGATGGCGGTCGTCTCGCTCTCGCTCGCCAACGAGTTCTTGGGACGGCGCCGCCACGATGCCGCGCAGCAGCGCCAGCTGGCCGAGCACACCCGAGGCCTCGCGGCGCTCATCAGCCCCCAGCTGGGCAGCGGCGCGCTCGCGGCGGCCGGTCGCGGTCAGCTCGAGCCGGTCTTGCGCGCGAGCGTGGGGACCTTGGGCATCGAGGCGATCGCCGTGCACCGGGTCACCGGGCAGCCCGACGAGCCTGCCCGGATCGCCGTCGGCCTCGCGCCGCCTCTCCCCGCGCCCGAGGCACTCCCGCCCTCGACGTCCGAGCGCGTGTTCGAGACCGGCGGGCTGGTGGTCGTGGACCGGCCGCTGCGGACCTTCGGCGGGTCGCGGAACGCCGGCACGCTGATCCTGCGGGTGGTCGCGCGACCGGTCCCATGGACCCGCAACCAGGACTGGACCGAGATCGCCGTGCTCGCGCTGGGCGTCGGGGCCGTGATGCTGGTTTTGGGCATCGGGCTGATCGAGATGCAGGTCCTGCGCCCCCTGGCCCACGTCCGCGATGCCGTGGGCCAGGTGGCCATGGGCAATCTCGAGGCCCAGGTCCCCGAGAAGGGACCCGCCGAGATCCAGTCGCTCGCGGGGTCCTTCAACCAGATGACCGAGGCGCTCCGAGACCGCGTCGAGCAGATCGAGCGCCAGCGCGAGCGCCTCGTTCGCGCGGAGCATCTCGCATCCGTCGGTCGGATCTCCGCCGGCATCGCGCACGAGGTTGGCAACCCGCTCGCGGCGATCCTCGGCTACGTCGAGCTCCTGCTCGACCCTCGTTCGAAGCCCGCGCTCGACGACACGCAGCGTGACATGCTCGAACGCAGTCGCACCCAGATCGAGCGCATTCAAGACATCGTCAACCAGCTGATGGGCTACGCCCGGCCGGCGCAGCAGCAGCCCATCGCGCTGCGGGCGAGCGACGCAGCCAAGAGCCTGGTGCGCCTGCTCGAGCACGACCCGCGCTGCGCTGCCGCGACGCTGCGGGTCGTAGGCGACGACGAGGCCGCGTTCTTCGCGGACCCTGGACTGCTCGACCAGGTGCTGCGCAATCTCGTGGTCAACGCGTGCCGAGCGAGCGGGGAGCTCGACGCTGCGGCGATGGTGACCCTCCATGTCGAGGCCGATGGCGACCGCACGCACATCGACGTGCAAGACAGCGGACCGGGCGTCGACGACGACCTGCGCGAGCGGTTGTTCGAGCCGTTCTTCACCACGGCGAAGGCCGGCGAGGGCACGGGCCTCGGCCTGCCGATCTGCCAGGGCCTGGCCGAATCGATGGACGGCGCGCTGACGCTGAAGCCCCACGGCTTCCGCGACCCCCTGCCTGGGGCGCGATTCCCCGGCGCGGTCTTTCGTGTCACCCTCCCGGCGGGCCCCCCTGCCCCATGAGCCGGCCTCGGCCGGGCCCAGTTACGTCTCGTTCACACCGCCGGGGTGTACGGGTCGAATGCCGGCCCTTCCGCCCTCGTCGAACCCCGCGCCCCACAACGGGGCCGCGCACTGGAGTCCACCATGACCCTTCTTCTGCAACGTCTCGTCCCCGTCCTCACCCTCGCGCTCGTGGCCTCGAGCAGCCTCGTCGGCTGCGCCTACAAGTCCTCCTACCGCCAGACCAACTTCGACACGCAGACGCAACCGGTCCCCGCCGGCGAGGTCAGGGTCGTCAAGAGCAAGGACGACCTGTCCAACGCCTATACCGAGCTGGGCATCTATCGCGGCCGCGCCCCCACCGTCAAAGAGGCGATGGACGTCGCCAAGAACCAGTGCGGACGTGAAGGCGCGGAGCTCTACGTGCTCAACGTCGAGCCCTACGAGTCCGGCGGCACGTGGAACGTCGACGGCGTCTGTGCCGTGTTCGCGAGCGCGCCGGCACCGGGCGACGACGCCAAGCCAGCCCGGTAAGTCCGCGCCCGCTCGCCGTCAGTCCGCCCCACGCTCGTCCTCGCGACGAGCGTGTTCCATCAGCAGGTAGGAGACGGGCGTGACCGCGGCGGCGTCGTTGGCTGGACCGGGCAACGGCTCGTCGGCGCTGCCGGCCGACTCGAAGTCGAACTCTCCCCGCGACCAACCGAGCAGCTCGAACACCCGATCGTGCGGGTGGCTGTTGCGACCGAGCTGCTCCACCTTGGCCAAGGCGCCGTTGCGCAGATGCAGGGTCGACACCTCGGTGTCCCGGCGCAGGCGCAGCGCCCCGCTGCGGCGCTCGGACTCCAAGAAGGCGAGCAGACTGCCGAGCCGAACGTGCTCGAGCTCGCCGCGCAGGCCGTGGGTATCGGAGGCCCCCGGAAGCTGCCGCCGTCGCATCACGACCCCGAGCAGCCGGGCCGCGATCTCGTCGGCGGCCATGTCCTTGGGCAAGAAGTCGTCCGCACCCATCCGGTAGCCCCGCAGCCGCGACAGCTCGTCGGACAGCCGGGTCAGGAAGACCACCGGCGTCGAGCGCAGGCGCTTGCGCGATCGAATCGAGCGCAGCAGCGACCAGCCGTCCATCTGCGGCATCTCGACGTCGGTGAGGATCACGTCGGGGACCTTCTTGAGCACGGCCGAGAGCGCGAGCAGCCCGTTCTCGGCGACGCGCACGCGCATGCCCCGAGCCCGCAGAACATCCCCGAGCTCGATGCGATGGCCGACCGAGTCGTCGACCACCAGCACGTGCAGCGGCTCCTGGGCGGGCGCGGGGTGAGGCAGCGTGCTCGCGTCTTCCTCGCGCCCGACCACGCCATCGACGCAGTCCTCGAGGGCTGCCCGCTGGGCGGGGTTGAACGCCTCGAGCTCGACGACCGGGTCGCCCTCCCGCGTGCTGAGCCTTGCAACGACGCCGCGCAGGTAGAGCACGGCACCATCGGGCAGGGTCAGCTTCACCCTGACCGCCGCGCCCGAGGCCGGGGCAGGCGTCACCGGGAGCCGCAGGCGACCGTGACGAAGTCGGTCGGCGTATTCCACCAAGAAGTCATCGCGGGACTCGAAGTGAACCCCGAAGGTCGGCGCCGTCCTGCGCGGATGCGCTTCCTGCTGCTTCGGCTCCGCCACGCGTAACCAACCGTACGATTATTCGTGCGGCCGCTCCAACCATTTTGGCAGGCTCGCGGGCAGGCTCGTGGGTCGCTCGAAATCGCGCACGGGACGGCGTTCGATCCGTGCGGCCATCCGACACTTCCTCTACACTCACCCACAGTGAACTCTGAGCACCCTCGGCGCTCCGCGCAGTCGCGCGGCCCGACCCGGCCCGCGCGCCGCCCCGCCGAGCCCACCCCGCGGCCGACATCCGTGGTCACGTCGGTGTTGTTCGCACTGCTCTGGGTGCTGCTGGGGCTCGGCTCATTGGCCAGCGCCGTCGTTGCCCTGTGGGTCGTGCTCTCCTTGTCGCGCGCCGCCGCCGATGGGGGTGGAAGCGCGCTCTTGCACTGGTTCACGGCCATCGCCGTCACGCTCGGGTTCCCGTTCGCGCTCGCGGCATGGAAGCACCAGCATCAGCCGCGGCAGATCAGCCTGACGATGGCGTGGCTGCCGATGGTGTGGAACACGTTCGGGCTGCTCGTCGGGGCCCAGCTGGTGCCGGACATCGTGGGCGAAGCCCTGCGCGGTCAGGGTGCCTGGGTTGCGTCCGACAGCGTCGGTGACTCGCACTCGACCACGCGCGTGATGTCGGCGCTGGGACACCACGCCGCCGACGCGGTCGATCCCGAGCCCCCGGTCACGGTGGCGACCCGCGGCGTCGCATCGCTCCCGATCAAGTCGGCCGAGGTCGACTTCAGCAAGGCGATCAGCGTCGCGCTCGAGGAGCAGGGCACGGCGATCTTCGTCGACGTGGGGCTCGAGGGGTACGGAGGCCGACACGCCAAGAAGACCTACCTCTTCGACACCGGCGCCTCCTACACCACCATCAGCACCGACGCCGCGGCCGAGCTCGGCATCGAGATCCCCGTCGACGCGCCGGTGCTGGAGTTCGACACGGCCAAGGGCCGTCGAGAGAGCCGCATGGTCTATCTGCCGGCCCTGCGCTTGGGACAGGTCCGCATCGAGGGGCTGGTGGTGTCGGTGTGCGACAAGTGCATCAATGGCCGACACACCGGGCTGCTCGGCCAGAACGTCATGCGTCGCTTCATGGCCCGCATCGACTTCGAAGACGGCCGGATGCTGCTCATCCCCCGCAACACCGACGTTCGCCCCAACCGAGCCTATGACATCGGTCCCATGGTCGAGCTCGAGATCGAGGGCGACCCGGTGATGTACGGCGACCGAGTGCACTGGGTGATCAAGGTGCACAACCGAAGCACCGTCCCGGTGCGTGACGTGATCCCCAACGTCCAGTTCACCGGAGGTCCCAACCTGCTCGGCGAAACGGTCGACGAGATCGCCCCGGGCCAGGTGGGCCGCTCGCTGGTCAAGGGCAAGGTCGGCTCCGGCGCACGCAGCAAGTCGGAGGGCCACTTCACGCTGGGGCTCTCCGAGGCGTACTGGTGATCGCGCTCGTCCTGCCGCCGACGACCACCGACGAGCACGACCCCTTCGCAATGCTGGCGGACGCGGGCGGTCCGCTCTTCATGCTCGCGCTGCTGATACCGGTCGCCGTGATGGTGGTGTGGGTCGGGTCCCGGCGCTTCTCGAAGGTGCGGGGCACCCACGCGCTGCGCCCCCGGGGACGCGTGCTCTTCGATGCCCCGCGCAAGCGCAGCGAGCGGTGGAGGGCCACCGTGAAGCAGCTCGACGCGCGCCCCGTGAGCGAAGCCGCCACGGCCCAGCGCGGTCCGATCCGACTGCGAGGAGTCTTGGTCAACGCGTCGGGGAACCTCGGTGGACGGCCTGGACGCGAGTGTGTCTGGCGCAACCGGGCCGGGGCCAGCGCGGCGTCGGCGGTCGGCGCCGAGATGGTGATCCTCCAGGACGACACCGGCTGCTGCGGTATCGAAGACCTCGAGCGCGCCTACGTGATCGCCGCAGCCCAGAAGCACACCTACCACCACGAGAACGTCTCGCTGTACCTGGGCGATCGGGTCGAGGTGTACGGGAACTTTACCCCCGAGCCCCTCGGCGACGCCGAAGGACCCCCCGCGCAGCGGGTGTACGGTACGCTCACCCACGCCGATGGCCTCGACCTGCGGTTGCTCGCGCGACCGAAACCCGAGGGCGAGGACCCGGCCCAACCCACCACCGACTCTGCGCAGCCATGAAACGCATCGCTCTCTCCCTCGCCCTCCTTGCCCCCTTGGCCTGCGGCAAGGACAAGAAGCCTCCGACGAACCCCGACGACGCCGCCGCCACGGCCGGCGACGCGGACGCGGGGGACACCGCCGACACCGACCAGCCCAAGGAGCCGACCGAGCCGGACGTCCCGCAGGAGCCGGACCCCCCCGAGGTCGCCGAGGGCTCGCATCAGTACCTGCTCGGGCACTACCAAGAGGCAATCGACTTGCTGACGCCGGTCTATGCCGATCTCGTCGAACGGAAGCAGTACCGCGCAAGCGGCCTCGCCGGCGGCTGGCTCGCCCTCGCCCACGCGCAGATCGTGTTCGAGAGCGGCAAGAAGCCCAGCGCGCACGCCATCGCCATGGCGGACCGAACCCAAGATCCAGAGGTCAAGGCCGTCGCCCAGCTCGCCCACGGGGCGATGCTGATGGGCAACGAGGACTACACCGCCGCAACCGCCGCCTTCACGAACGCCGCCAAGGTGGGTCCGAAGACCGTGGCGGGGGCGCTCGCGAACATCCTGCGGGCCGAAGCCCTCATCGGGAGCGCGTTTGGGACCTCGGCGAGCGACCAGGTGGAGAACCCCGCGGACCTCGAGGAAGCGAAGGCCGCCTACGCCTCGGCCGCCGAGGTCGCCAAGGCGGGCAACGAGACCGACGCGCTGATGGGCCGGGTCGAAGAAGGCCTGGCCGCCGTGTCGCGCTATCAGGGCGACAAACCGGGAATCTGCACCCACGCCGTCGCGTCCTACGAGCACTTCAAGACGGCGGGGGTCTCCGACTTCCTCGTCGAAGGGCCGCGCGGGCTCGCCGACAAGTTCGGCTGCAAGCTGCCCGACTGATCCTCAGGGGTGGTCGGCAAGGGGGTCCCGCGACCCGCATGGGGTGATACAAACCCCAAATGTCCGGCGAACGCCGACCGCGAGATCCCTACCTCAACCATTGGGCCGACCACGCCGCGGACAAGACCCTGCGCGCGCACCCGGACGCCGAGCGCATCGTGGTCGCGGCCGGCATCACGCCTTCGGGCGTGGTGCACATCGGCAACTTTCGCGAGGTGATCACCGTCGACCTGGTCGCGCGCGCGCTCGCGGCTCGCGGGGTCGAGGTCCGATTCATCTACTCGTGGGATGACTTCGACGTCCTGCGCAAGGTGCCCAAGGACGCACCCGAACAGGAGATGCTGACGGCGTGCTTGGGCAAGAGCATCGCGGACGTGCCCGATCCCTGGGGCACCCACGAAAGCTACGCCGCGCACAACATCGCGCGGTTCGAGTCGAGCATCGGGCCGCTGGGCATCGAGCCGGAGTTCATCCGCCAGCACGCGATGTACCGCTCGGGCAAGTACGCCCAGGGCATTCGAGCCGCGCTCGAACACGCCGCCGAGATTCGAGACCTGATCAACGCCGCTCGCGAAGCCACCGGCGCCCGCTCGCGCCTCCCCGACCAGTGGCTTCCGCTGGCCGGCTTCTGCACCAGCTGCGGCAAGGACGATGTGGCCTTCGACTACGACGGGGACTGGACCGTGCAGGTTCAGTGCAACGGCTGTGCGCACGCCGAAGCCGTCGACCTGCGGGAGGGTGGCAACCTCAAGCTTCCGTGGCGCGTGGACTGGCCGATGCGCTGGGCGTTCGAGAAGGTCTGCTTCGAACCCGGCGGCAAGGACCACAGCTCGGCCGGCGGCAGCTACGACACCGCCAAGGGCATCGTGCGCGAGATCTACGCCTGGACCGCGCCGGAGTACGTCGGCTACGACTTCGTGTCCGCCAAGGGCCAAGGTGGCAAGCTCAGCTCGAGCAAGGGTGGCGTGGTCGACGTGGCTACCTGCCTGGAGGTCTACGAGCCCGAGGTGTTGCGCTGGCTCTTCGCCAGCTACCGCCCCAACACCGAGTTCGCGATCTCCTTCGATCTCGACGTCATCAAGCTCTACGAGGATTACGATCGCACCGTCCGCCTGGCCCACGAAGCCGAGGACGGGGGCAAGAAGGACAAGAAGCGCCAAACGGCCCGTCGCACGCTCGAGCTGGCCTCGATCAGCCCGCGCATGATCGAGCCGGGCAGCGAGCCGCCCACCCTCATCGCGTTCCGCCACCTCAGCACGGTCCTGCAGACCTTCGACGGGGACATCGCGGCCACGGCCGACTACTTCGTCGGCACCGGCGAGCTGCCCGAGCCGGATCGCGCACGCTTCGAGCAGCGCGCCCGCTGCGTGTGGCACTGGGTCGAGCAGTACGCGCCCGAGGACTTCCGGTATCGGATCCGCACCGAGCCCGCCCACATCGAGGTCCCGGCCGACCAGCGCGCCCCCCTGCGGACCTTGGTGGAGATCCTCGAAGCAAATCCCGGCGCGACCGAGGCTGCACTGGGCGAGAAGATGAAGGAGATGTCCGAGAGCGGCGTCGACATGAAGGCCTTCTTCCCCGTCGTCTACGATCTGCTGCTGGGACGCGACCGCGGGCCCAAGATGAGCACGTTGCTCGCGATCATGACCCCGGCGCGGGCCGTTGCGCTGTTGAAGCCGTCGCTGGGCTGATCCGGCCCACCTTGGACCTGCGCACCGCTGGCCACGGCCCGCCCGCAGTCCCATGAGGAGAGGGTTCCGGTCCGTCCAAGGGCTGGGCCTTCCCTCGACCAGGAGACTTCCGTGGGTGCAGCCGTAGACCTGAACAACCTCGCGATCGACGGTGGTGCGCCGGTACGCACCTTGGACTGGCCGGCCTGGCCGACGTTTCCCGCCGACGAAGTCGCGGCGTGCACCGAGGTTCTGACGCTCGGGCAAGGTGAACTATTGGACCGGCGACGAGGGCCGCGCGTTCGAGCGCGAGTTCGCGGCGTTCGCCGAGGTCGATCACGCGATCGCGTGCAGCAACGGAACCGTCGCGCTCGAGCTGTGCCTGTATGGGATCGGCCTGTGGCCTGGAGACGCGGTCGTCGTGCCCTCGCGGACCTTCGTGGCCACCGCACATGCGGTCGCCCTGTGCGGTGGACGACCCCAGTTCGCCGACGTCGACCCCGACACCGGCAACGTGACCGCCGCGTCGATCGAGGCCGCCTCCACCGCGAACACGCGCGCGGTCATCGTCGTGCACCTCGCGGGCTGGCCGGCGGAGATGAACGAGATCCGGGCGCTGTGCGAGCGCAAGGGCTGGGCGCTCATCGAAGACTGCGCCCAAGCCCACGATGCGCGCATCGACGGACAACCGGTCGGATCCTTCGGCGACGCGGCGGCGTTCTCGTTCTGCCAAGACAAGATCATGACCACCGCCGGCGAAGGCGGCATGGTGACCACGACCGACCCAGAGGTCTGGGCCCGGATGTGGAGCCGCAAGGACCACGGCAAGAGCTGGGATGCGGTGTACGAGCGCGAGCATCCGCCGGGGTTCCGGTGGCTGCACGAGTCGGTCGGCAACAACGGCCGGCTCACCGAGGTACAGTCGGCGATCGGGCGCGTACAGCTCGCGAAGCTGCCCGGATGGGTCCAGACGCGGCGGGAGAACGCGCATCGGCTCATCGCCCGGCTGCAGGAGCACGCTGCCCTGCGTCTCCCCACCCCACCGGACCACGTCCGGCACGCCTACTATCGACTCTACGCGTACCTGCGCCCCGAAGCGTTGGCACCGGGCTGGGACCGCGATCGCGTCATGGATGCGATCTGCGCCGAGGGGGTGCCCTGCCAAAGCGGCAGCTGCTCGGAGATCTACCTCGAGAAGGCGTTCCCCACCGAGTGGCGGCCCGCCGAGCGCCTGCCGGTGACGCGAGAGCTCGGGGAGACGTCGCTGTGCTTCAAGGTGCACCACACCTGTGGTGCGTCCGAGATGGACGACATCGCGGTGGCGGTGGACAAGGTCCTGCGCCTCGCGACACGCTAGCCCGCCGGGGGGCTCCGACCTCCACGCGCTGCGGCAGCCGTCGCGGCGCAGGGTCCGCGACCGATGCCCCGCTTGACCTCGTGCGGACCGGTGGTCGACCCTGAGCATCCGTTGGATGGACTGGACATCGACGTCTGCAACGTCCGCCCCGCGTTCGAGGCTTCCTTGGCCGTGGGTGTGCGTGAGGCGGAGCTGCAGACGCGACTGGGCTGGTCTGGGGCGCTGCTCGAGCGGGACGGCGCGACCGTGACGGGCACGTCGACCTACGCGCACATGGAGTGGATGGCCTCACGCCCCGACTTTGGACGGTTCGTGCTGGAGGCCGTCGGGCGTCACACGGCCGCGAGCCTGGGCATCGTCGGGTTGGCGTGCAAGACGGCCGCCAACCTCGGAGAGGCGCTGGAGCGCCATGGACGATTCCAGGCCCTGACGAATCGAACCGCGCGCTACGACGCGCTGGCGTCGGGCGCCACGCTGCGGATCGAAGAGACCCGCTTCGGCGAGCCCACCGTGGGTTCGATGCTGATCTCCGAGTACACGGTGCTCGTCGCGGTTCAGCTCCTGCGAAGCCTGCTCGGACCGGATGTGCCGATCACGGCGCTGCACTCCCGACGAGATCACATCCCCGACGCGGAGCGGATCGCCTGGGAGCGGTTCGCGGGTGCGCCCTGGGTGACCGGTCAGGCCAAATCCGCCTTGTCGTGCCCACTGGAGCTGGTCGCGCGTGCGGTGCCGACGCACGACGAGGAGCTGTCCAACTACTTCAGCCGGCAGCTCCTGCGGGCGATCCCCGACCCGCAAGCGCTCGATTGGGTCGAACGGGTGCGTCTGCTGCTGGAGCGCCGGCTCGCGGACGGAACCCCGACCGCACACGAGGTCGGCCGCGAGCTGGGCATGAGCCAGCGAACCCTCGCGCGGCGGTTGGCCGAAGAAGACGAGACGTTCGGCTCGCTGCTCGCCGCGGTGAGGCAACGGCGCGCACGCGTCCTGCTCGCCGATGCCACGCTGAGCCAGGCCGAGGTCACGTTCCTCTTGGGCTACCGCGACCAGGCCTCGTTTCATCGCGCGTTCAAGCGGTGGTTCGGCACGACGCCGGCCGTCTATCGCGAGACGCTGCACGCGGAGGCTTGAGCGGCCGAACCGGCGGGGCCCGGCGACTCCGAGTCTGTCCGGACCGGACAACACGATGGCAGCTTCGGCCACTTCCGCCCGTGCGCGGGTCCAGACACGCTGTGACCATGCTGATGTGTGGCTCTCGATGGCTCTGGGCGCGCGGTTTCGTCGCAGGCGTGGTCGCCGGAACGCTGGGGCTCACCTCGTTGGGATGTGGCGAGGTCGAGTCGATCGACAACCCGGACCCCGAAGCGCTCGATGCCACGGAGCTCGCCAGGGTTCGGCTGGGCCACGGTCTCTTCTTCGACCCGGGACTGTCTGGGGACGGCGACGTGTCCTGCGCGTCATGTCACGACGCAGCGCAGTTTGGCGCGGACGGCCTCGCCCGCTCCGAGGGCACCGGCGGCGCGACGGTTCGCCGCAACGCGCCCTCGGTGTTCAACGCCGCGCTCAAGGAGCGCCAGTTCTGGGATGGGCGCGCGGAAACCCTCGAGGACCAGGCCACCGGGCCCTTGTTCGCGGTCGACGAGATGGGCCAAACCGAGGATGGCTTGCTCGCGCACGTCGGCGCAGCGTGGGCCGACGAGCTCGCGCTGGCCTTTCCCGGGGAAGAGGGGCCCACGGTCGAGCAGGTCGCCAGCGCCCTGGCGGCGTACCAGCGGATGTTGCCCCGACGCTCCCGATTCGACCGCTTCCTCGACGGAGATCGAGACGCGATCGGCCCCGACGCGCGTCGCGGATACCGCATCTTCCGCCGCAACTGCACGAACTGCCACGACGGGGCGGGCGTCGGCGGTGTCGACTACGCGAAGCTGGGCAAGGAGGTACCGTGGCCTGCGGAGCGCCGCGCCGACTTGGGTCTGTTCGAGTTGACCGGAGACCGCGACGACACGTTGGTCTTCATGGTGCCCTCGCTGCGCAACGTCGCGCACACCGGGCCCTGGTTTCACGACGGCAGCGTCGAGTCGCTCGAGGAGGCGGTCCGGCTCATGGCCAAGCATCAGCTGGACCGCACGTTCACCGGCGCCCAGGTGCGAGCACTCGTCGCGTTCCTCGACAGCTTGACCGCCCAGGGCGTGCAGCCATGGGCGTACGAAGACTGGGAGCCGTAGGGGCGACCTCGCTGACGGTCAGGCAACCTCTCGACGACTCGCCGCGACGGCGGGCAGGGGTTCGGGGACGGGCGCCGCTTCGGGGTCGGGTCGATAGCCGGCCGCGATCGCGAGGATCCGCCGAATCGTGGTCTCGTCGTGCGCGACCGCGGCGACGCGCAGCGGGGTGAGCCACGTCTGCAGCGACTCGGGACTCACCGGTGCGAGCTTGGCGTGGAAGACCCCGTCGATCTTCGATGGCAGCGTGCCTTCCTCGTCTCGCAACAGCTCCTCGTAGAGCTTCTCGCCGGGGCGCAAGCCGCAGATCTCGATCGGGATGTCTCCGGGATCGAAACCGGACAGCGCGATCATCTGCCGGGCCAGGTCGATGATCTTCACCGGCTCTCCCATGTCGAGCAGGAACACCTCGCCCCCCTCCTGAACCGCGTTGCTCTGGATGAGCAGCCGGACGGCTTCGGGGATCGTCATGAAGAAGCGCGTCACCTCGGCATGCGTGACCGTGATCGGCCCACCCTCTTCGATCTGGCGCCGGAAGGTGTGCACGACCGACCCTCGCGATCCCAGCACGTTGCCGAAGCGCACGCAGCAGTAGCGGCCCCGACTCCGTGAGGCATGCGCCTGCACGACCATCTCGGCCATGCGCTTGGACGCCCCCATCACGTTGGCTGGGTTGACCGCCTTGTCCGTCGACACGAACAAGAACCGCTCGACGCCGACCGACTCCGCGGCTTCGACGACGGTCTTGGTCCCGAAGACGTTGTTGGCGATCGCGCCGAAGGGGTGCAGTTCCATCATCGGCACGTGTTTGAAGGCTGCCGCGTGGAACACGACCTGTGGACGGTGGTGGCCGAACACCCGGGCCATGCGCTCCGCGTCTCGAACGTCGGCGAGGCAGGGAACGGCGCGCTGCCCCAGCACCTTGCGGATCTCGCCCTCAATCTCGAACAGGTTGTTCTCGTTGCCTTCGAGCAGGATGAGACGCTCGGGGCCCAGCGCCGCGATCTGACGACTCAGCTCCGAGCCGATCGACCCACCAGCGCCGGTGATCAGCACGCGCTTGCCCGCGACCGTGCCGACGATGCTCGACCAGCGCTTGGCGTCCATCTCCACGACGGTGCGTCCGAGGAGGTCTTCGATCTGCACCGGACGGATGCGGGTGAGTTCGACGGTGCCGTTGAGCAGGTCCTGGTAGTCGGGAATGGTGCGCACCTCGAGGCCGACGTCGTTGCAGCGGGCCACGACCGCGCGCCGCTGGGCCTGGGTCGCCGACGGCAACGTCAGGATGAGACAGTCGACACCGTGCGCGGCCGCGATGCGCTCGGCATCGTGCGTCGATCCGAGCACCGCCAGGCCTTCGATGCGGCGTCCGTGGAGCGCGGGGTCATCGTCGAGGAATCCGGCGGGCGCGTAGCCCAAGTCCGGCCGACGGCGAAGCTCCCGAGCCGCCTTGGTGCCCGCCCGCCCGGCGCCCACCAACAACACTGGACGCTGCGGCTCCTCGGCGCTGGCGTGACGCTGAGAGCGCTCGCGCCCCTCATCGAGCCATCGCACCGTCGCGCGGGCGGCGAGCGCGACGAACGTCGACAGCAGGCCCTCGAGGGCCACGACCGTGATCAGCTCCGCGGCCCCCATCCACAGGACAGCCACGCCCATCGCCAGGGACGGAACGAGCAGCACCGGCACGAGGGACGCAGCGTCACGCAGCGAAGTGTGTCGCCAGCTGCGGGTGTAGGCGCCGGCCATCGTCAGCATCGCGATGCGAAACGACGCCACGCCCACAGACATCCCCAACAGGGCGCCGCGCGTCGCGTCGATCGGGCTGAGCGCCAAGACGGTCGACGCCGCGGCGCCCAAAACGGCCGTATCGACGGCCAGCTTGGCTGCAAAGCCCCATGGGACCACGGGCAGCCCCGGCCGCCGGTTCGGGTTCGAAGATTCCCCAGAGGTACTTGCGGGTTCGGTTTCGGTTCTCAATGAAGTGTCCACGGCCGTCATGAAGAAGTCCTTCTCAGTTCGTCACCAAGGCCTCCATCACGTAGGGCGCGCGCCCCAAGCCGGCAACGGGACATCGAGGGTCCGCGCTCGAATCTCCGGCCGGATCCGGGCCTCCGCCCGATTCGGTACCGCCGCAGCGATCTTGATGCTGGGTCAGCCGGCACTCACGGGCTGTGCGACCGGCACGTTTCGGTACGATCGTCTCAACGAGCGACGCGATGGCGTCGACCTCCGCGACCTCGACGACCTCATCGCCGATGGCAACGCCTCCGTCGAGCGATCGAGCGTCCAGTACGACTTCGCGGCACAGCGCGACGAGTACCGCCTCGGCGGCAACGACGTGCTCGACGTCTTCGTCATGGAGCACCCCGAGATGAGCTCGCAGCGGGTCGGGCTCGGCGAGATCGCCGGCACCACGATTCGAAAGGACGGCAACGTCTACCTGCCCGTCGTGGGCAAGATCCCCGCCGCGGGTTTGACGGTCACGGAGTTCGAAGCCGCCCTCAAGACCGCGGCCGCCCGATACGTGGTGGAACCGCAGGTCCACGTCGAGATCCTCCAGCACGAGTCGCAGAAGTTCCACGTCCTGGGCCACGTCCGCACCCCTGGCTCGTTCCCGGTCGACGGAGACACCACGCTCCTGGAGGCCCTCACCCTCGCCGGAGGGGTCGGCGACTCGGGCAGCTTGGAATCCGCGACCGTCGTTCGCGACGGCAAGCTGCTGCCGATCGACCTCTCGAAGATGCTCAAAGGTGGGGACGTGTCGCGCAACGTGTTCATGCGCAGCGGTGACCTGGTGTACGTGCCCGACGCTGCGTCGCTCAAGGTGTTCGTCCTCGGCGAGGTGAAGACCCCGGTCCCCGTCCCGATCGTGGACGGAAGGATGTCGCTGGCCGAAGCCCTTGCGACGGCAGGCGGGCCCACCCCTGCCCGAGCGCGCCGGGAGCTGGCCATCATTCGAGGCGGCTTCGCAGAGCCGGTCGTCTACCGCATCGACCTCGAGCAAGCCCTGCTCATCGACCATCAGATCCAGCTGCGTCCGGGCGACCGGGTGGTCGTGGCGCCGACCGGCCTGTCCACGTCGAGTCGCTACATGCAGCAGATCCTGCCCTTCCTGGCCGGCGCGCAGGCCCTGGGCCTCGCCGCCCAAGGCGGAACGAACGTCGCCACACAGGCGGCGGCCATCGCTCCGACGACCGTGCCGTAAACGGCCGCCGGGGACTGGATCCGCCGGTCCCCGACGCTATGGAACGAGCATGTTCGGTTTGTTCCGCAAGAAGTCGCGCCCGGCCCACGACGGGACGGTCGCGCTGCGCCCGAGGGATTGCCACACCCACGTCATCCCCGAGGTCGACGACGGCTCTCGCTCGATGCAGGAGTCGCTGACGATGCTGCGCATGCTCGGGGACCAAGGGGTCACCCACGTGATCGCGACGCCCCACATCTTTCCGGGGCGCTTCGACAACGAGCCCGACGCGCTTCGGCCCGCCTTCGAGGCGCTGGTCGACGCCGCGCGCGGGCGCGAGGACATCAAAGTGTCGCTGGAACTCGGCGCCGAGCACTACCTCGACGGCTCCCTGCTGGGCCGGGTCGAGGCGGGCAACGTGCTGGCGTTCGGACCCGAGCGCTACGTGCTGTTCGAGACCCCGACCGGCTCGGAGGTTCCGCCCACGTTGATGGACGTCTGCTTCGCCCTGGTCGACCGCGGCTACACGCCGCTGATCGCCCACGTCGAGCGCTACCGCTATCTACGCGGCGAATCGGGGCTCGATGTGCTCGAGGACCTGCGGGCGGCCGGAGCGAAGTTCCAGGTCAACCGCACGCCGCCCGCGGGCCGATCCAACCCGCGTCAGTCGTTCGTCAAGCGCCTGCAGTCCGAGGGCTGGATCGACGAAGTGGGCAGCGACATGCACCGCCCGACGGCCTCGGGACGCCCTGAGGCGCCCAACAAGGCCGCGTGAGCGCGTCGCTCACCAGTGGGCGCGAAGGCCCACGGTGAGCTCGCCGAACACCGCGTCGACGGCAGCGGCCCGGGTCTCGAACACCGGCGTCATGCCGGAGGCGAAGTGCGTCGCGAACTCGCCGCGAACGAAGGGGCCCACGCCGGCGATGCTCATCCAGCTGTACTGTCCTGTGAAGACACCGTGTGCAGACAGACGTCCGTGGGAGACCCGTTTGGCTCCGATCGGATCACGATGCACGAGCAACGCCTGAGCCTCCGCGCGCAGGGCGTGCTGGGGCTTGGGCTGGAAACTCAGCCGAGCGGCGGCCATGCCGATCCGCTGCGTGTCTCGAAAAACCCAGGTGTAGCGACCGCTGAGGCGCCACCCGGCCGACCAGCGTCGAAGGGCACCGAAGGGGTGGACCATCCCGTAGCCGACGTCGAGGTTGGTGTCACGGACACCCCCTGGGCGGACCTCGACCCCGTCCACCTTCATCTCGGCGACGGCGTGGGTTTGCACGCCGACGAAGAGTCGATCACGCGCCTCCACGTCGGCACGCCGCGACAGCAGGCCCAGCGACAGCTCGAGCTGATGCTCGTGCAGCCGCAGCCGAACCGCCGTGCTGCGGCCGGTGACGTCGTACAACGACATCCCGTGGCGGCCGCCGATGCTGAGGCCTGGCGCCAACGAAAGCGCCCACGCCGGGGTGGCGCGGGCGGTCCAGACGCGGTTCTCATACCAGCCGAGGCGACGCGGAACGACGGCGCCCCCGACATCGAGACCCACCCACAGCGCCTTGGGCTGTGCGGGGTCTTCGAAGCGAACCGGTCCCAGATCGGGGTGGACCGGTTCGCGAGCGCTCACCCCAGGGGCGAGCAAACAAGCGCCCAAGAGGGCTGCAGGAGCGAGCCCTCGGGCCATGTCAGCCTCCGAGCATGAACGGGATTGCCGTCTCGCCGACGCTGACGAGGCAGCAGTTGGAGCCCAGCGAGTACACGATGTCGTAGGTCTGTCCCGCTTCGATCCGTGCGCCGCCTGCGACCTCGTTGTACCACTGCAAGGAGACGATCTTGCGACTGTCGCTGAGCGTCATGCTCCACTCGCCGGGGGCACTGGGAGGTGCCGGTACGAGCATGCCGTCCGCGGTGAGCGAGACGCTCACCCCGCTTCGGGGGCTGGAGACGGTGATGTCGAGGGCCTCGGCGACGCTCTCCAGCGCCAGGTCGGTGGTGCCATCGAAGGCGCGGTGGGCGTCCTCGCCTCGAGCAGCGCCGGAGATCTCGGGCAGAGGCTCCTCCAGCTCGAACTCCATCGAGGCGAGTTCGCCTTGCTTCTGCCCTTCGGCAACGCCGTCGCCGTCGGGATCCAGGGTCATCTCCTGCTCATCGGCGTCGACTTTATCCGAGCCGCTGGAGGTAAAATCATCACCACAGCCTCCAACGAGGAGGGCTGCAGCGAAGAGACTCAATACGGTGTTTCGTTTCATGGTTCGTCCTTGACCGGTGAAACGAACATGCGGCGAGGCTCTGCCCCTGCCAGGTCCAAGGAGGTGCCACACCGCGCGTGGATCGTCCGCTTGTGGGACACCCAGGAGCACGTCGGGACCCCTTGGAGATCGGATGGTCCGCGACCGTGCTCGGACCGCGATCAGCCGGCCACGGAGTCGATGAGGGATCGCAGCCACGCGGTGCCGGCATCGATCGCCTGCGAATCCAGCCCCTGCACCCACGAGACGTGGTCTTCGTCCGTCCGCTGGGCGAGGGCGTGCTGCAGGGGGCATGGCACCTGGGGCCGCAAGTTCAGCACCGGCATGGACTCGCCACGTTCGCCCAGGAACGATCTCAGCCGCTTCACGCGTTCATCGATACACAGCGCCAACGTCTCCAGGGCTGCTTCGAGCACGGCGCGCTGGGTCGCATCGCGGGCACGCACGAGTCGCACCTCGCGATACCAGGTCTGCAGCGCCACGAGGTTCGCGATGTAGGCGACGTTTCGACCGGTCCGCGGCTGCGCATCGTCGAGGTGCCCGCGCGCGCGAACCACGTCGAGCGCTCGAATCGGCTGCAGACTCAGGCGCCCTTCGGCGACCGGCTTGCGCACGACCTGTCCGGCGCCCGTGATGCCGCCGTAGTCCACGTGCCCGGGTCCGACGAGGCCGCCCGACCCGCCCAAGAAGATCCGACGCTGGTTCAAGAAGACGCCGCGCGGCACGTCGCCCACCAGCGATGGGGTCGCCTTGTCGCCCCGCGCACCCCAGGGCGTGAAGTTGAAGTGGATGAAGCCACTGCCGACCTCGGAGTGGTCCTGTCGCGACGTGCCGCCGGCCATGAGGCAGTCGCAGAAGTTGATGAGCGATCCCAACGTCACGAAGCTCAGCAAGAATCGTGTGCTTGAGCCCGACGCAGTGCGCGGTGGAACACGCCTCCTCGAGCAGCGTGCCCGGTCGCGCGTGTGCGGCGAACCCCAAGCTCGCGCCCTCGAGCAGAACCGCGCCCTCGACGTAGCCCGAGGCCACGCGCGCGCTCCGGCCCAGGACCCCGTCGACGATGGTCGCCGGGCCCTCGACCCCCACCTGCGCCCCTTCGGCGATGAGCGTTCGAGACCCCAGCAGCCGGGTCCCCGGGTGCAGTATCGCACCCGGTCGCACCCGCTGAGCCCGAACCTCCGGGCCGATGAAGGTCTGACGAGGATCGACGATCTCCACGCCCTGCGCCGCGAATTCGAGCAACCGCCGGTCGAGCGTCGCTGCGTCCACGCCGGCGGATATACCACGGCGGCCCGCGCATACGCTCGGAGGTTGCCCCACACCGCCCGGCGGCCGGAACTGTCGCTGGCCCGCCGCGAGAGTCTGTTCTACGATGGGAGTGCAGGGTGAACGAAGAGCAGACCGTCATCCGACGCCGTCAACCCGTCGAGGGCTGGGCGTCCAACGAAGTCAACGCGTACTTGATCGTCCTCTCGGGGCGATCGGTGGGCAAGATGTTCAAGGTGCCCATCGGACAGGTGGCGCTCGGTCGATCTCTCGAAGCGGACGTTCGCCTCGAGGACGAAGGGGTGTCTCGCTTCCACGCCAGCATGCAGCGACGCGACGACGGGACGGTGGTGCTCAACGACAACGGCAGCACCAACGGAACCTACGTCAACGGCACGCGGGTCAGCGAGATGGAGCTCAGCGACGGCGACCGCATCCAGGTGGGCTCGGTCACCATCCTCAAGTTCTCCTACCAAGACTCGCTCGAGGAGCAGTTCCAGCAGCAGCTCTACGAGAGCGCGACGCGAGACCCGCTGACCCAGGCGTACAACAAGCGCTTCTTCTCCGACCAAATGGAGAAGGACTTCCGCCACGCCTCCCGGCACCAGCTGGCGCTGTCCCTGGTGATCATGGACGTCGATCACTTCAAGAAGATCAACGACACCCACGGCCACCCCGCGGGCGACCACGTGCTGCAGAGGCTCGCCGCCGCGGTGATGGGCTCGCTTCGGGCCGAAGATGCCTTCTGCCGGATGGGTGGCGAGGAGTTCTGCATCATCATGCGGGACTGCGCCGCCGAAGAAGCCATGGTCCTCGCCGACCGGCTCCGCGCGTTGATCGAAGCCACGCGCTTCGTCTACGGCGCCAAGGAGATTCCGGTCACGATGTCGCTGGGCGTCTCGACCTACGACCCCGCGAAGCACCGATCGGGCGCGGAGCTGGTCGAAGACACGGACCGGTTCCTCTACGAAGCCAAGCGCGGTGGACGAAATCGCGTCAGCGGTCCGTTGCCGCTGCCGACCGCTTGAGACCGCTCCCCGAAGCCGTTCCCCGAGGCCGTCACCATGGGCCGTCCCGTAGGGTAGGCTTGCGGCGATGTCGAAGCTCACCGACGAGGAGCTGAAGCAAGCCGCCGCAGAAGCTGGGATCTCGCCCCAGGAGCTTCGGATCGCGCTCGCCGAACGCAACGGCAACTTGCCCGCCAGCGCGGACACCCACAGTGCCGTCGGTGCCCTGACGCGCGGCGTGTCCTCGGGCCACGTGGAGTCCCAGATCCCCTCCCCTCCGCCGGACGCACTCGCAGCGGTCCGCCGATCGCTCGAGCGGCAGACCGGCCGGACCGGCCACCGACAGAGCGACGACCAGGCCGACCTGGTCGATGACGACGCCGGCTTGACGTACAAGGTGCGCAGCACTGCAGATGGAGCCGGCGGAGCGCTCGTCCGCGTCGACATCGACACGTCCGCGGGCAAGGGCGTGCAGAGCCTGGCCGCCACCGGCGTGGGGGGCATCAGCCTGACCATGCTCGCCCTGGGCTGGCTCTTCGGCGCGACGACGCTGGTCCTGGGCGGCATCGGCTTGGGGGCCTTGGGCGCCGCGCTGATCTTCCGCAACTTCGCCAAGCTCGGGCGCGGGGCAGCGCATGCGCAGGCCGTCGCCGCGCAGGCGCTGATGGAGGCCGAGGACGACGCTGCGCGGATGCTGCCCCCCGGCGCGTAGCCGCCACGCCCCCGATGTAGGGCGGCTGGAGCGGCCCCATCGACCACAGACCCCCTGGCCCCGTACCCTGCGGACGTGTCGTGGTCTTGCCGTGCCGCCCTGCTCTGCGTCCTCACGTGCGGGTGTGCCCGCGTGCCGGCCGACCTCGTGCTCGTGGACGCGACCGTCTACACCGCCGCGGGCGATGGCCCCGCCGAGGCGATCGCGGTCCGGTCCGGTGCGATCGTTGCCGTGGGCAGCACGCGTGAGCTCGAGCCCCTGATCGGCCCGCACACCCAGGTGGTGTCACTGCCCGGCGCCATGGTGCTGCCCGGCTTCGTCGACGCGCACGTCCACCCCGTGACCGGCGGCGTCGAGGCGGGGCAGTGCGACCTCAACGAGGCCACCACGACCGCGGAGGTGTTCGCGAGGATCCAGGCCTGCGACCACGCGCAGTCCGGCCGCTGGCTGGTCGGAGGCGGCTGGGACCTCACGCTGTTCTCCAACGCCAACCCCACCGCGGCCCAGCTCGACGCGCTCGTGGACGACCGGCCCGTCTACCTCACCGCCGCCGACAACCACTCGGCCTGGCTCAACACCGCGGGGCTGCGCGAGACCGGAGTCACCGTGGACACCCCCGATCCCCCCGGCGGCAGGATCGAGCGCGACGCACAAGGGCGACCCACGGGCACCCTGCGCGAGGCAGCCATGGCGATCGCCGAGGCCCAGCTGCCCCCGACCACCGACGCCCTGCGACGCGACGGCCTGCGACGGGCCCTGGCGATGGCCCACCGCTTCGGCATCACCTCGGTGCAGGAGGCCAACGCCACCCCGCCCGTGCTGCAGACCTACGTCGATCTCGCGCAGCGCGGTGAGCTGACCGCCCGCGTCGTCGTGGCCCAGCACACCGATCCCTCCAAAGGCGTCGCGCAGCTCGATGCCCTGCTCGCAGCGCGCGAGGGGATCGACGTCGACCCCGCGAGGCTGCGCGCCAGCTCGATCAAGATCTTCGCCGACGGCGTCATCGAGGCCGGCACCGCGGCCCTTGTGCAGCCCTACGAGGGCACCACCTCACGCGGCGAGCTCAACGTCGATCCGCAGCGGCTGCAGGCGCTCGTGCTCGAGGCAGACGCCCGAGGATTCGACGTCCACGTCCACGCCATCGGTGACCGCGCGGTCCGGGCCACGCTCGACGCCATCGCGTACGCGCAGGAGCACAACCCGCCCCGCGACCGTCGGCACATGCTCGCCCACATCCAGCTGATCGCCCCCGACGACATCGGGCGCTTCGCGGCCCTGGGCGTCATCGCCAACGTGCAGGCCCTGTGGGCCTACGCCGATCCCTACATCACCGACCTCACCGTCCCCGTCCTCGGACCCCAGCGATCGGCGTGGCTCTACCCCCTGCGCAGCCTCGCCGACAGCGGCGCCATGCTCGTCGGCGGCAGCGACTGGTCCGTATCGTCCATGAACCCGCTGCGCGCGATCGAGGTCGCCCTGACCCGCCGAGAGCCCGGCCTGCCACCGGGGCCAGCCTGGCTGCCCGAACAGACCCTCGATCTGCCCACCATGCTCGCCGCCTATACCTCCGCCGGCGCCTACGCCAACCGCCACGAGCACCTCGTCGGCACCCTCGAACCCGGCAAGCGCGCCGACCTCGCCATCCTCGACCGCGACCTGTTCAGCGTCGAGCCCCAGCAGCTGCACGCCGTCGGCGTGCGCGCCACGCTGGTGGATGGAGAGCTCGTGTACGGGGCGCTGGAGTAACGAGCACCCCCGCGCCGCGCGTGCTCAGTCGCGGCGGCGTCGAAGCGCGCCGAGCCCGAACAGCAGACCAAGGCTCCACAGCGCACCCGTTCGAGGATCCGAGGTCGTGCAGCCGCAGCCACCGTCGACGCCCGGCTGGGGTCCATCGTCGGCCCCGGCGCTCTCGCCCTCTTCGGGCGCGACGCCGTCCCAACCCTGCTCGCGGTTGTACGCGACCAGCGCGACGTCGATCTGCTCGGTGTTGTTCACCAGCTGCATCGGTGGTCCGGAGGCGGGAATCTCGGTGACCTCTTCCTCCCAGAACGCATCGCCGCCAATGTTGGGCCACGCTTCGCCGGCCGGCACGTAGACCTCGCGTCCATCGGGCAGGGTCCAGATGCTGTCCCCGTTGCACAGGGTGCGGTTGGTGCCGGTGCGAATGTTGTCCACGGCCTCCAGGTCGGGGTTGATGTGGAACATCGGATCCTTTGTCATCTCCGAGGGGGAGATGGTCGTGTACATGCGGGTCAGCGTGTCGTGCGAACCCAGGATCTCGACCGCGTTCTGACCTGGCTCGATCACCCGCTCGCGGAGGCGATCGGCGAACACCTCGCCTCCGCCCCACGTCTCGAGGTCGATCTGATCGGCATAGGCCGCCGGGTCGAAGTAGAACTGCTGCGGGTCGACGCCCTCGGGCACGAGGAACTCGAGCAGCAGCGGATCGATCATCGGGTGCAGCCCTGCACACGTTTCGTCTCCGGTGTTGGGATCCCACCCGCACGCGAACAGGTTTTGGTTCATGAGGGTCTGCAGCACCAGCTCGGGCTCCAGCCCCACGAACGCCGAGGCGTCCCACTGCTCCTGAAACACGCTCCAGGTCTGCACGACGTCGCTGGGACCGGAATACTCGGTGACGAACGCCCGACCGTCGGCCTCATCGGCGTCGACCGCCTTGGTGATGACCTCCTTGTAGTTCGACGCTTGGTTGATCCAGTCGATCTTCAGCGGGTTGACCAGCACGTGGCGGAACGTCTTGGGCACGACGCGGTCGTCGGCGAGGAAGTACGTGCGCACGTCCATGTCGTCCACGGCCGCGATGCGGGTGAGGCGGAGCGGAACGCAGGGCTCGGGGTGATCGAAGCGGAGCGCGATCGGGTGCAGCTCCTCGACGCCGGCGCCTCCATTGAGCTTGATCGCGATGAAGTTGTGATCCTCGGCCAGGTACTCCTCGATGATCGGGAGCGCGGACTCGTCCTGCTGGTAGTCGTTGGCTGCGAGCCAGTCGAAGACCTGCTGGGCCGTCAGCTCGCTCTCGCCCTCACCGATGACGGTGATCTCATAGGCGCCGACCTGCTCTTGCGCGAGCACGACCGGACCGCTGTCCCCATCACTGTCCGCGCCGCTGTCCCCCCCTGCGGTCGCGGCTCCGGGGTCGGCACCGCCGGTGTCGCCGAATCCCGCGGGGTCGTCCAGGCTGCAGTCGTCGGGCTGGTTGGTGATCCCATAGGTGGGCACGCTGGCCGCCTTGATCACGTCGAAGAGCGCCTGCGAGCTGACGTTGAAGTCGGTGGGCACCGAGAGCGCCGGAATGATCCACGCGAAGTTCTCGGCCTCCCCCTCGTACTCGATCCGGATGTGGACCTCGACCTCGCCCTCGTCCATCACGAAGAGGATGTCCTCGCCGGTCTGATCGACGGGCATGGGCTGCGGGCCTCCATCGCAGAAGAAGCCCCCGCAGGCCTGGGCCGGTTGGGGCGCCGCGACCAGCACGGCACCGGTGAGGATGGTCAACATCGATCCAGCAAGAAGTCGTTTCATCGGTTCTCCAAGTTCTCGGTCCACAGGGGACCCAAGGTGCACGCCACCGGCCAGGCGACAGCGGGTACGCCGCGCCGTCCGCTTCTCAGGCCGCCACCGCTGAGTAAGCATGGACGATGCCAGCTCGAAATCCTGGCCTGAGGGTCATGATACGGCGGTTTGGCGACCCACGGCGCGCGCATCACGACACGGACGGCGCGATCGAAGGGGCGAGCATGACATCGATGTCATGCCCGGCTGCTATCGTGGCGGCCGTGGTCTCCGACACCTTCGTCCCCGTCCGCGCGGCCGTTCTCACCGTCTCCGACACCCGCACCGAGGAGACCGACCGCTCAGGCCGACTGGCCGCGGAGCGACTCGAGGGAGCCGGCCACGTCTTGGCCTGGAAGCGCATCGTGCCCGACGACATCGAGGCGGTGCGGGGTGCCATGCGAGAGGCGATCGCCGAGCCCACGATCGACGTCCTGATCGCGACCGGTGGCACCGGGGTCACCCCACGCGACATCACGCCCGAGGCGCTGGAGCCCCTGATCACCAAGCCGATCCCCGGCTTCGGGGAGCTGTTTCGGATGCTCAGCTACGAGGAGATCGGGACCTCCACCATTCAAAGCCGGGTCACCGCCGGCCTGTGCGGCGACACGTTCATCTTTGCCCTGCCCGGCTCGACCGGAGCCGTCCGCACCGCCATGGATCGCATTCTGATTCAGCAGCTCGACAGCCGGCACCAGCCCTGCAACTTCCCGATGCTCTTCGAGAGGATCCGCGCCGGACGCTAGCAGCCTCAGTCGGCGAGCGTGGGCTCTTTGTCGCCCGTCACGAGGTCGTAGCGCTGTCCGGGCAGCGCCACCCGGAAGCCCAGATCTTCGGCGCGCACGCGGTGGGTCTGCAGGTCGTCCTCGTGATGCATGAGCACGACCTTCGTCCGCACCGCCTCGGGCAGCCGCTCGAGCGCAGCGAACGACCCGTGCACCTGGCCGGGGTAGTCCACGAAGGTGCAGTCGTGGAAGAAGACGGTGGTTCGAGGCTCCATCGCGATGAGCATGTCGGCGTCGACCGTGCTGTCCCCGCTCCACCAGGCGACCTTGCCGTCACCGACGTCGATGGTCAGGGAGGTGGATGGCTTGCCCGGCACGTGCTCGGTCTCGGTGGCCTGCACGCGAAGCTTGCCCGCCGCGAACGACTCGGCGTGATGCCACGGGTTGTCGCGGGGCGGCTCATGGGCGTGCGCGGCGATGGTCTCGAAGTAGGTGTCGAGGGTGCCGGACTTGGGCGCGAGCGGGGGCGGCACGTACTTCAGCGAAGACGCGAGCGACTCCCAAAGCTCGGCCTGCACGGCGCTGTGACACACGAGCTTGGGGCGCGGGCCGCCTTGCCGCACCCCATCGATGCCGTCGCGGGCGAAGAAGAAGCGCGAGAACGCGAAGTCTTCGATCCCGTAGGTGTGGTCTCCGTGTACGTGGGTGACGAGCTGGCCGAAGATGTCGTGCCAACCGATGCCAGCGGCGTGCAGCTGGTCGGGCGCCTGGCGACCGCAGTCGATGAGCCAGCGCTCGCCCTCGACGGAGAGCACCGAGCACGTCGTGCCGTAGATTCGCGTGAACGCCCCGCCGGCGCCCAAAAGCTGCAGTGTGATGTGCGAGGGCCCGCCCACGGGTCACATGACGGTAGCCCATCCACGCCGCAATGGTCCAAAAGACGCGCACGAGAGCATGCCGCGCACCTCTACACTGCGCGTCGGCGCAGGCTACCGACCAGAACGACGACATTCGTCAGCGCCACGGCCAGCACCAGCAACCACGCGAGCCCCCACTTTCGCTGCGAGCCGGGCGTGACGCCGACTTCGACGAGGAAGCCGTCGGGATCGACCTGCACGGCTTTCTCGACCCTTGCGTGGTGCACCGACGTCAGCGGCACGCGCATCTGGTCGTCGATGAGGGTGGCCTCGACCAGCACCCCACCCTGCTCGACGTAGCCCGGGGCGGTGGTGTTGTCGCCGTAGGGGAAGACGACGGCGCCCTGCTGCACCGAGAGCGCCTCGGCGGAGGTGATGTAGGTCGCCGAGAGTCCGAAGACCGACACGCCTTCCTTGGGATCGTTGGGGTCGACCTCCTTGGCCACCTTGGCGAGCAGGGCCCCTCGGGCGTCGTCGCGCTTGGCTTCGGGGATGCGCGCCACGTACCGGCGCAGATCGGTGCGCCCTTCGCCCAAGGAGATGTAGGGGTAGCCGAGCTCCGCGACGGCAGCCTCGGCCGCCTCGGCGTCGGGAAACGACTCGACGCCGAGCAAGATGCGCGCATCGTCGGGCTTGGTGACCAGGCGGAGGGTATCGCCCGCCTCGACCTCGACCCGCTCGCCAGACGCTGCGGTGACCGGCATGGGTACGCCGGTCGATGCCAGCCCCTCCAGCGCGTCGACGGGCAGATCGAAGAGCTGCGTCACGCCCTCCTGGGCATACAACCGCGCGATCCAGTCGAACGCCGTGGCGTCACCGAAGCGGGACACACGCCCCACGAACCCGCTGGGGTACTCGGGGGTCTTGCTGCTCTTGCCCTCGGGTCGGGGCACGGCCGCGAACAGCCGGCCGCCGCCCTCGATCACCCGCAAGTAGCTGACCTTGGCGCCACTCTTCTTGGTGAGCACCGTCGCCCACTGCACGTCGGGCGTGCCCTCGATCGAGACGTAGCGATCGGCCAGGGAGGGCGTCGGCGCACCCGGCTCGAACAGCGCCGCGGCGTCACCGAGCGGCTCGGGTT
Source organism: uncultured bacterium (assembly GCA_963761755.1). Classification (GTDB taxonomy): domain Bacteria; phylum Myxococcota_A; class Polyangia; order Nannocystales; family Nannocystaceae; genus CAJXVA01. The sequence continues at coordinate 68,850 of CAVXIC010000006.1, read as the reverse complement.
CGTCGTCTCGCAACCAGAACCGGAAGTCTCCCCAGATGCTCACCAGTGGGTAGAGGCACGCGAGGATGACCACCACCGAGACCCACACCGGTCGTCGGCGCGAGGCGCGGGGCGGCTCGTCTCCGGTCATCTGGGCGACGATGCCGTCGATGCCCAGGGTGTCGAAATCATCGAGGTCGCCCACGTCGTCTGGATCGTCTGGGGCGCCGGGGTCGGCCAGCGCGCCCCCATCCTCATGGATGTCGCCGAGGCGGACATCCTCGCCGACGTCTTCGGGCTCCTGTTGGTCGGGGTGCTCGTTGGACTCGCTCACGGGACCTCGCATCGGGATCTTGCACGACCACAGACCGCCGTGCTTGCTAAAGGTTCCCAATGTCCCGGTCGAGGCCGCGCAACACGCGCGCCGACCCTCGCCCGGACGGTCCTGGCCGCGGGCTCAAGGCGACCGGGGGCCCGCCCGATGGAACGCCCGTGGCTCGTCCTCGCATCGCCTCGCTCGTGCTCGCGGGTGCCCTGCTCAGCGTTCCGGCCTCGGTCGCGCGCGCCGCTCCGGGAGACACCGTCCGCCACGCAGCGAGCGTCACGGGCCACATCGCGACCGAGTCGAGCCAGGTCTTGCCCGCATGGACGCCCTGCGCCGCGGTCGCCACGACCTACCTGCGACGCATCGGCGGCGATGAATCGAAGCCATTGCGTGTGGATGCCCGGCTGCAGTCCAACCTGCTGGTCGCCTTCGGCATCGCCGACCACGCGCAGCTCGATCTCTCGCTGCCGATGATCCTGCATCAGCGGGGAACCACGTACGAGGCCGGTCGCTTCGTGACGCTTCCGGGCGCCGCGCTGGGAGATCTCCGCGTCGGCGCGCGGGGAACGATCCTGCGCACGCCCCGGCGCGGCTTCGGGCTCGGCGTCGGCTTCGACGTCACGGCGCCCACCGGCGACCGATCCGCGCTGACGACCCTCGGTGGCCCTACGTACACCCCGAGCGCCCTCGCCGAGTACCGGGGCGTCCGCGGCATCACCCTTGCGGCCAACCTCGGCTATGCGGTCCGCCCCGAGGTGAACCTCGCCTCCGAGATCGGAGGCGACGCCGTCGAGTATCGATTGGCGGCGCGGGTCCCCGTCTCCCCGCGCGAGGCGTTCGCGCTCTTTGCCGAGCTCGATGGCAGCGCGTCGATGGTGCGCGGTGCCGACTCGCCGCTTGCGCTGCGCGGGGGATTCCGGTGGAGCACCCGCGGCGGTCTGGTGATGAACCTGTGGGGTGGCGGCGCGATCGTCGAGACGTTGGGCCTGCCGACCATGCAGCTGGGGCTCTCGGCTGGATTTGCACCCGTGAGCCGCATGCGCACCGAGCCGGCCTTCGAAGGCAATGAGCGCCCTGGCGCCGTCGCCCTGGCGCGCGCGCACGATCGGGCCCTGCTCGCCTCCGCAGACGCCGGACCCCCCTCGGCGCCCCCTGCCCGCGATGACCCCGACGGCGATGGCGTCCTGGCCAGCGCAGACCGTTGTCCCTCCGTGCCCGAGGATCTCGACGGGACCGACGACGCGGACGGCTGCCCCGAGCTCGACGACGACCGGGACGGATTGCCCGACGTCGTCGATCTGTGCCCGCTCGCGCCCGAGGTGGTCAATGGATACCGAGATCTCGACGGCTGCCCGGACCGCCGCCTCGCGGACGGAGGCGAGACCTTCGACACCTTCGATCCACGCCGGCTGCTGCCCGCGCTTCACTTCGCGCGGGGCTCCGCCCAGCTGGACGCGACCCTCGACGCGCAGCTCGACGAGGTCGCGGAGCTGCTCAGGCTCAACCCCTGGATCGAACGCCTTCAGGTCGCCGTGTACGTGCCGGCGACCAAGCATCCCGACGCCGACCGCGACTTGGCCGACGCGCGAGCTCGCGCGCTCCGCTCGGCCCTGGCCGCCCGCGGGGTCGATGCGTGGCGCGTGGAGACGCTGCCGGCCAAGACCATCCCCGAGGGCACCGCGGAGCGCGTTCGCCTGACGCTCTCGGGACGGGCACGCGCGCTCGACCCGGTGGCGCCCCGTCCCGAGACCCTGGACCGAATCATCGCCGAAGGCCGGCTCGACGACGAGGCGGAGCCCGAGACCATGCAGGCCCAGGGCCCCCCGACTCAGCCGGGCTCGCCCCGGTAGATCCACAGCTCATGGGGCGTCTGTACGTCGCCATCGCTGCGGGCGAGCACCACGATGCGGTTCCCGCCGGGCTCGAGCGGGATGTCGGCCTCGAACTCGAGCGAGGTTCCCTCCGCGGCCACGTATTCGACCTTGCGGTCGGGCTGCCCGGGCCCCGGCGGCCGCACCATCACCACGACGTCCCGCAGATGACGGGGGTGGGACGCGGTCCCCCGGAGCTTCACGGTCGCCGCGGTGGTCCGGCGCGGCACGGGCTGGATCGTCAGCGTGGGCGGACGGACCGTCCGCCGAGCGACCAGCCCCTTCGCTGCAGGTGGGGCTCCCTGATGGGGTTCGACGCCCGCCTGGTCGGCCGCGACGAACCATCGGCGGCTGGGCTCCCCGGGCGCGGCCATGTAGAGCCACGCGCCGAACGTGCCCTCGAAGGACAGCACCGCACCTGCGGCGGCGTCCGCCGTCACCAACGACGAGGCGTGCGCACCGCTGCGTAGCTTCACCGGTCCCGCTTGGACGCGAACCGTCTTGGCGCTCTCGGCCCGCGGTGAGGACGAGGGCAGAACAGAGAGTTCGAGGGCGTCGGAGGCGGTGTCGCGAAGCACGGCATCCCCAACCGTCAGATCGAGCAGGAAGGGCCGAGACGGATCTGCGTCCGCCTGGACCCAGATGCCGAACGCCCCCGAGACCGACTCCCCCTTCGGCAGGGGACCCAAGGACACGAAGCCCTCCTCGAGCAGGCCCTGGTCGCCGCTGAGGTTGCGCAAGAATGCTCGAACATCGGGGCTGTCGCCCTCGCCGTGGTTGTAGGCGCGGAACGCCAGCAAGACGCGCTCGCCGGGCTGCAGCATGCCATCCCCGTTGCCCTGCACCGTGAAGGCGGGCAACCCGGGCACCGGCTCCGAGGGCGGTCGCTGGGGAGCGTCGGCGACCAGCGCCGGATCGTCGACGATCCACACGTCGTACGACAGCGCAGGCCGGGGCTTGGCAGAGGTCTCGAAGATCGCCCGCGCCTTCGCGTCGGGGGTTTCGTCCGGCTCGCCGACGTGCACCTCCACGTCGAGTTCGCCGACGAAGTCGGCATACCAAGGCATGACGTGGAGTTCGACGGTTCGCGACTGCGTCTGACCGGCCCCGATGTCCCCGAAGAGCACCTCGATCCCGTCGAGTCGTTCGCGCTCGCAATCGGTGATCGCGTGCACCCGTTGGGCCACGTCCGCCCCATCGTTGGTGACCGAGATCTCCAGCTCGAACGTCTCTCCGGCCTGAATCGGCAGGGGCGTGAGAATGCGGGCGGTCGCCTGCAGCGGCACGTCGCGCGGTCCTTCGGGGCCCCAGGTGACGTCGGCCTTGGCCAAGGCCTCGGAGATCCTCGCCTCCTCCGCCCCGCGGAGGCGCTCCCGCACCTGCTGCACGGCCGCGGCCCGCTTCGAGGCGTCGAGCCCAGTGGGCACCGCCCCTGCGATCGCAGCCGCGATGCGCACCTCGGGGTCGAGCATCACCTCGGGCAGATCGGCCTCCTCGGCGAGCTCGGAGGGCAGCGTCGCCGTCGCGAGGTAGCGCAGGCGCGCGGGCGCACCCGCCGGCGCGGCGTCGGAGGCGTCATGCTTGGCCGAGGGGTGGTTCGCCATCCGGGCGCGTTCCCGGGCCCGCTCGAACCGCTCGAGATCGTAGTAGCGCACGACGTGGTCCAGGCCGGTGGGCTCCACGGGCAGCAGCTCGAGATCCGGCACCACGCCCCGGGCTTGAATGCGCTTGTCGCCGGCGACGAGGTACTCGGCGATGGTCAGCTTGAGCGCGAGCTCGCGGCCATAGGGCGCCGCGGGACGCACCACCTGCACCGAGCCCTTTCCAAACGTCGAACGCCCCACGACCGTCGCGCGCCCCAGCGCCTGCAGCCCTCCGCTGACGATCTCCGCCGCGCTCGCGGCCTCCTCATCGACCAGCACGACCACCGGCACGTCCGCGGGAACGGCCATCGCTTCTTGGGCCTCGTCGACCTCGCGCCCGAACACGCTGCGCACGATGACCAGCGCGCCGCGCGGCACGAACAGGTCGACGATCTGGGTGGCTTGCACGAGCAGGCCGCCTCCGTTGCCGCGCAGGTCGAGCACGACCCCCTTGAGCGCCTTGGTCTCACCAGCCTTGGTGAGGGCCTCCCGAAGCTTGTCGGCCGTGTCCTCTTGGAAGTGAGAGATGCGCACGTGCGTGATGCCGCCGGGCAGCGTGGTTGCCGTGACGCTGTCCAAACGGATCACGGCGCGTTCGATCGTCAGATCGAGCGACCGCTTCTTGCGGCGCAGCTTGACCTCGATGTTCGTCCCCACCGGCCCGCGCAGCAGCTGCTGCGCCTCCGACACGCTCATGCTCACCGTCGACTGACCTGCGATGCGCAGCAGCACGTCGCCGGCCTGGACCCCGGCCAGCTCCGCCGGCATGCCCGGCAGCACGCGCATGATCAAGATGGCGCGCCGGTCCGCCCGGATCTCTGCCCCGATGCCACCGAAGGAGCCGCGGGTGCGCTCCCCGAGGTCGGCGTGCTCCTCGGGCGTCAGCAGGATCGTGTGCGGATCCAGGGGCGCCAGCAGACCGTTGATCGCGGCGTACTCGACCGCGTGCAGGTCCTCCGGCGCCAGGTCGAGCTCGGTCTGGGCAAAGACCAGCATCGACTCCAGCACCCGCGCCGCGTCGTCGAGGGTCTCGATCTCTCCGATCTCGAATCGCGACCTCGCCGAGCGCACGCGCAGCTCGACCGCGTCGCCGCGCACCTCGGCAAAGAACTCTGGGGTGTGCATGCCGATGCCCTCGAGGGCCGAGACGAGCTGAGCGCGGGCGTCGAAGCGCTCCCGCGCGACGTACTCGGTCTCGATCAGGTGCACCGCCCAGGCCAGCAGAGGGAAGGCGCGGTCCGCGAGGTCGGGGGCGGGCGTTTCCGCTCCGGCCGCGGTTCCAGATTTGCTGGAATCTTGGTGGGGAACCGAAGCGTCGCTACTCTTGCAGGCGGTCGCGAGCAGGAGCCCCGCGAGAAGAAGACCGCCGACCCGTCGCAGAAGCGAAAGCATGGACCCGCAGCATAGCGCGCGTGGTCCCGGGTTCGTCGCGGTCACGTTTCACGTCATTGGCGTCATCATTCGTGTCGATTGGCGAGACGATCCCGCGGTAACGCTCTGATCGGGCGCAACGGGTGGGGTGGCACGGAACATGCTGTGTTCGCCGTTTCGTGCGAGCCCTAGCTCTCCACACTCTCGGTGCCCTCGCCGCCCTGACCACGCTGACGCTCACGCTGGTTGCGTGCGTTGACGCACCCATCACCGCCGACCAGCTGCAGGCCGACGGAACCCTCCGTGGAGGCTATGCAGCGGGTGGGATGCAGCAGGCGGCGCTCTCGGCCGAGCCGGGCCAGGTCTCCCAGGCCGTTCGGGTCTCGGCGGTGCTCGCCTCCGAGGCCGAAGGTCCGCTCGAGGACCGGGCCGAGTTCGGCGCCAACGTGGGCACGGTGTACCTGCACGTTCGGGCCGACGGGCTGGCCAACAGTCGACGCGTGGTCTACCGCTGGCGCCACGACGACTTCGTCGTGGAAACCCCTGGGACGCTGCTGACGACCGACAAGCTCGCTCTGGGCACGCGCTTCGAGATCGCGCCCGAGCAGTCCGGCCACTGGGAGGTCGACGTGCTCGAGGATACCCCGGCTGTGGGCACCGACGACGGCACCGAGCCCCGGATCCTGTTCCACCGCGAGTTCGTGGTCCAGGCGCCCTCGCTGTAGCGGCGGACGCCCGTCGCTGTGGCGGTGACAGGGAAGAACCCCGTGCTCTCCACGCCCGCGCCACCGCGGGCGTGCTCAGTTCAGGCTTCGGTGACCGTCGTGGCAGGGCCCCAGGTGTTGTCGTAGCATTGCGCCCGACGATGACCGAATCCAACAGCGGGCTGTCCACCGAAGCCGCCGACCTGTTCGCGCGCGGCCTCTTCTACCTCGCCAACGTCGACGGCATGGATAAGCGCGAAGAAGACCTGCTTCGCGAATTCATCGACGAATCCGGATGCACGGTTGCCTTCGACGCGCTGAAGAAGGACGCCGAGTTCTCGATGCGTGAGGCGGCCATGGTCCTGGAGACCAGCTTCCAGCGGCGGATGTTCGTGACCGCCGCCATCGCGATGATCAAAGCCGATGGCGAGTACAGCCAAGCCGAGCGCCACGCGCTGGGTGAGATCGCCGATGCGTTCGGCCTGTCGAACGCCGAGTTCGGCGACCTCGAGCAACAAGCTTCCCACGCGTCGTTGGAATAGCGCAACGACCGACCCGGTACGCACCTCCGCCCTTCCGCCCGCAAGGCCCCAACCAAAGGAACCTGACCCATGGGACTGATGAGTTTCATCAAGAGCCAGCTGATCGAGATCATCGAGTGGCTCGACGACACCAACTACACGCTCGTTTGGCGCTTCCCCGATGAAGACCACGAGATCAAGAACGGCGCCAAGCTCGTCTGCCGCAACGGGCAGGCCGCCGTGTTCGTCAACGAGGGCAAGACCGCCGACGTCTTCGGACCCGGCACGCACACGCTCTCGACCGAGAACCTGCCCATCCTCTCGCGCCTCAAGGGTTGGAAGTACGGCTTCAGCAGCCCCTACAAGGCCGAGATCTACTTCATCAACCTCAAGCAGTACCTCGACCAGAAGTGGGGCACGCCCAAGCCGGTGCTGATTCGAGATCCGGAGTTCGCGGTGGGCAACCGCCCCGGCCGCGTGCGGATCCGGGCGTTCGGTAGCTACAACTTCAAGATCGTCGATCCCCGCAAGTTCTTCGACGAGGTCGTCGGCACGCAGGGCTTCATGTCCAGCGACGACATCGAAGGCTACGTCCGCAGCCGCCTGCTCTCGGGCTTCACCAAGGCCGCCGCATCCAGCGAACTGTCCGTTGCGGACATGGCCGCCCACTACGACGTGCTCGCCAAGGGCGTTCTGGAGGGTATCAACGCCGACATCGCGGAGATCGGCGTCGCGCTCACGTCGTTCATCGTCGAGAACATCTCGCTGCCGGCCGAGATCGAGAAGGCCCTCGACGCAGCCGCGGCTCAGTCCGCGCGTGGCGTCGACAACACGCTCGCCTGGGAGGGCATGCAGGCGATGCGTGATGCGGCGAAGCAACCCGGCCAAGGCTCGGGCGTCATGCAAGCGGGCATGGGCCTGGGCATGGGTGTGGGCATGGGCAACATGATGGCCGGCATGATGGGGCACGCGATGCCCGGTCATCCTCAGCAGGGCTATCCCCAGCAGGGCTATCCCCAGCAGGGCTATCCCCAGCAGGGCTATCCTCAGCAAGGACATCCCCAGCAAGGACATCCCCAGCAGGGCTACCCTCAGCAGGGCTACCCTCAGCAGGGCTATCCCCAGCAGGGCCCGCCGCAGCAGGGCTATCCCCAGCAGGGTCAGCCGCCACAGCAGGCGGCCGCGCCTGCCGCCGGCTCCCTCGAGGAGAAGCTGGGCAAGCTCAAGGCCGCGTACGAAGCCGAGCTGCTCACCGAAGAGGAGTACAAGAGCAAGCGCGCCCAGCTGCTGGAGAACTTCTAGCCTCGCGCGTGTTCGTTTGCCACGGGCTCCGCACCCTCGGGTTGCGGGGCCCGTTTGCGTTCGTTGGCCCGCGATCGGGCGATCGGACCCCACACCGGGTATATCCACAGGGGATGACGCGGTGGACATCGCTGGCCCTGCTCGCGTGGATGGCTCCGGCGGCAGCCTCGGCCCACTCGCGCCTGGTCGAGCCGCCCTCGCGATCGGACGAGGACTTCTTGATGGAGGGACCGTGCGGAGGCGTGCCCCGAGGCGAGTCCACGCGGCTCGAAGCCGGGTCGACGGTCGCGCTGCGATGGGTCGCCACGCAGACGCACTTCAACGTGTACAGGGTCGCGTTCAGCCCGGCGGGCGACCAAGGCTTCGAAGACGGCGTGCTGGGCTCACGACCCGATGACGCGGGCGTGCTGGAGTACGAACAGCCGGTGCCGCTGCCGATGTGCATTTGTGCGGACTGTACCCTGCAGCTGGCGCAGTTCACCGCGACCGGCAACGAGGCGTACTACAGCTGCGCCGACATCGAGCTCGTCGCGCCTGCCGGAGACGACCTGCCCCAGTGCGCATCGGTGGGAGGCACGACCAGCGGCGGCGACGCGTCCTCGACGACTTCGGCAGCGGCGGCGACGGACGATCCGACGACCACCGGGGCCCTCGACTCGACCTCGGCCCAAAGCGACAGCTCGGGCACCGACCCCAGCGAACGCGAGGCGAGTGGATGCAGCGCGGGGCGGCCGGGCCCATCCATGCTGCCGCTGCTGCTGCTCCTGCTCGGTGGGCCCTGGCGCAGGAACTCACGCAGGTCGACGCCGGGCCTGCCGGTCCTGCTCGTCGTCGCCGGATGCGGCCCGTCCGTGGACGAGGCCCCGTCCGCGTCGCCCCCAATCTCGACCACATCGCTCCCCAGCTCGAGCTCGACGAGTCCGCAGACGGCGACATCCTCCGCGACCAGCAGCAGCAGCAGCAGCAGCAGCAGCAGCAGCGACGCCGGAAGCTCTGGTGCGAGCGCGCCGCTGGAGTGTCCTTTGTTCGAGGCGGCAATCGACGCCGGCGCGCTGGACGACGCCGAGCTGGACGAAGCCTCGGGGTTGACGGTCAGCCGAGGCCAACCCGGCGTGATGTGGGCGCACAACGACTCGGGCGACTCGGCCCGTCTGTTCGCGCTGCGCGACGACGGCACCTCCATCGGGACCGTGGCGCTCGAGGGAATCGCCGCGGTCGACTGGGAAGACCTTGCGCTCGGACCGGGGCCGGAGCGCGGCGTCGACTACCTGTACATCGCAGACATCGGTGACAATCTCGAGGCTCGAGCGTCGGTCGAGATCCTCCGCGTGCCGGAGCCGGCCGTCGATGGCACATCGATCGAGTCGGCCCGCGCCGTGGACGTGCTGCGCTTCGTGTACGCCGATCGGCCCCATGATGCCGAGACCGTGCTCTCCGACCCGCGTACCGGCGACCTCTACGTGGTCACCAAGGAGCGCGAAGGGCCCTCGCTGGTGTTCCGATACCCGTTTCCTCAGGCGACGGCGTCGACGACCACGCTGGAGTCGGTGGCGTCCATTCCCTTCGGTGACCCCTCCCTGCCCGGCGTGGTGTTGACGACGGCAGGGGACGTGTCCTCTGATGGCTCGCTGGTGGTGGTGCGGACCTACACCCACGCATTCGCCTGGCGGCGAGCGCCAGGCATGGCGCTGCACGACGCGTTCGAGACCGAGCCCTGCCCGTTGCCCCTGCGACTCCAGCAGCAGGGCGAAACGCTGGCGTTGTCTGCCGATGCGGACGCCTACTTCACCGTCTCGGAGGGCGCCGGCTCGACGATGTGGCGCTACGATCGCGCGGACTGAGTCGGGGCGAGCGTCCTGCTCCGAGGCATCAGTCCGCCCGCACGCGTGCCAACGCCCACGCGACGAGGTCCCCGATGAAGGTCTCGTCCACGTGACGGCCCGGCTCGAGGTAGCGCTCGGGGACCGAGACGCTCGGTTCGAGCTTGAAGAGGTGGTCGAGCTTCGGGTAGCGCCGCAGCTCGACGTCGAGCTTGGCGAGCTTCGCAGCGCGACGCAGGGCGAGGGGGTCCTTGTCGGGGTCGACCTCGAAGTCCTTGCCCCCCTGGGCGACCAGCAGCGGCGCCTTCACCCGAGCGAGCAGCTTGACGGGGCGCACGGCGAACATCTCGCGCAGCCACTGCGCTTCGCCTTCCAGTTCGGGCGGAACCTCGGTGTCCCCTTCGATCGCATCGACCATCTTCTGCTGCTGCGCGGCGGCACCGGCCCGCAGCTCGGGCGGCAGCTCGCCCAGCCCGGACTCGGCCTGTTCGAGAAAGACCTCGCGGTAGGGCCGCCCTGGAGACCCGAGCAGCGCCACGCCCACGACGCCGGTGGGAAGGTTGGCCGCGAGCATGAGCACCCGGAGTCCGCCCTCGCCATGACCCACCAGCACGACGCGGTCGGGATCGACCTCGGGCTGGACCAGCAGGAGCCCCAGCGCCCGCTTCGCGTCCTCGACCTGGCCGATGAACGTCGACGGACCAGGCTCGCTCCCGCCCCGTCCCCGCTCATCGAAGCGCATCACCGCGAATCCGGCCTGCGCCAGCGCGTCGGTGATCTCGTGTCCGCCGAGATCGACGGGCGGTGGACCCGCGAAGCCGTAGCGATCCTCGCGGCCGGTCGTTCCAACCCACAGCACCGCCGGATGCGGACCCTCGCCGGGCGGAAGCAGCACCTCACCGGCCAGCGTCGGGGCCTCGCGCGTGCCCCCGGCCGTCCCCCCGGCCATCCCGGGAATCTCGACCTCGCGCCGCTGAAACGTCGCGTCGGCCGCGGGTGCGTAGGTCAGGCGGCGAGGCCCGGCGATCTCCCAGTCCGGCCAGGTCTCCACCACCGGGGTGATGCTCAGGTCGCTGGCTTCGACCACGATCGACTGGATGAACCCCTCGCGCAGCGTGATCCGCTCGCCCAGGTTGGTCTCGACGATCACCGCGTCGTCCTCTTCCCGTATCTGCGCCGTCCACTGCGCCGGGATGCCGCCCGAGAGCGACAGCAGCTGCAGCTGCAGCTCGCCAACCTCCAGCGGCCTCAGCCGCAGCAGCAGCTCCTCGTGGAGAATCGCCGAGTGCGCCATGACGGCCGTGGGCGTCTCTTGCGGCGCGTAGCCGACCTGCTGCTCCTCATGCCCGTCGGTGATCCGCAGCGTGTCGCCATCCCGCACGAACGACAGCTCGGCCGCGTCGCTGCGCTCGAACCCGCGGACCAGCGCCCCCGCGTCGTCGAGGATCAGCTCCCCGGCGCTGCGCAGCGCCGGGCGCCCGGGCAGCTCGAGCTCGATGCGGGTCTCGAAGCGATGGTGCCCCGGCTCCTTGGGCACCTCCCCCATGTAGCGGCCCCACGACCGCCCGATGCGCCGATCCGCCTGCACGAACTCGAAGGCCCGCGTCTGTGCCACCGGATAGGCGGCCGACGGTGAGACCCCAGGCCACACCCGCTTCGCCGCCGTCGCGGCATCCGTCGCCTCGGACCCCGGCCCACCGGGCGCGTCGGCAAGCGGCGGCGCGGTCAGACAGGCCGAGCAAAGACCGACGATGGCGATGACGAGAAACCGGCGCATGCAGGTGCAGCGGAGGGTTTCAGGGAACGGGAGCGAGCGCAAGCGAGCGGGGACACAGCCCGCGACGACGACGGACCGAGCAGCGCTGCGCCGCTCGGCCCGGGGTCTGCGCAATGCCTCAATCGCAGATGTACTGGCCGAGGTCGTCGAAGGTGTCCAACTCGAACGAGGTCCAGTCGATGGACGGATCGAAGGGATCGGTCCCGTCGGCATCCGGGGTCGCGTCGCAGTTCCGCCGAAGCGTCTCGTCCTCGGTCCCCGCTGTGGGCGTTGGGTTGACCGCCTCGACCGGCCATTCGGCTCCCGGGTTCTCGCCGATCATCCCGATGACGTCGAGCACGGTGCCGTTGCACGACAGGGCGAGCGCGTCGTTGCCGTTGAAGCCCAACACGTTGTTGTTGGTCACGACGTCGCACTGGGCCAGGAGCGCGGCGCTGCCGGTGGAACGACAAAGCACCAGGACGTCGTCGGGGGCAATCGTGCCCGCGCCCGGCAAAGTGTACGTGGGTTCGGTGCTCCCGTTGTTGTACTGGACGATCTGGCACGCCGAGAGGTCCACCGCCTCGGTGCCGGCGTTGTAGATCTCGATCGCCTTGTTGTTGGACATCCCCTCGACGTACTCGGAGAAATAGAGGTCGAAGACCCCCGCGATCGCGTTCGAGGTCATCTGGCCGGCGTTCTCCACCTGATACCCGTCGGAAGACCCTGGTCCCTGGCCGTCGCAGTAGGTGTAGGTCGTCTCGGTGTCGCCCGAGAAGCGGTACGCGAAGTCGTACTCGCCCGGGGCAGGGACGGGCAGGACGGCCTGGTACTCGTCGTTGTTCGCCTCCGAGCCGTCCCAGCCGGGGTTGGGGATGGCGTCGATCCAGGTCCAGCCGGCGTCCACGGCGGGGTCGGTGCCGTCGGGGCCGTAGCCGACCTGGCCGCTGACCTCGGGCGCGACGTCGTTCCCGGCCGTCTGGTCGGTGAGACCGCCGATGAAGAGGCGGCCGTAGACCGTGACGTCGGTGCCCGCGTCTTCGTTGATCACCTCGGGGAACTGCAGCCGGCAAAAGTCGACGCTGTACGTCGTCGGCGGGATGCAGTCGACGTTGGGCGCCCCGGGGGTGCCGAGATCGGGGTCGTTGTAGATCGTGGTGCCCGGGCACCAGTTCTCCGCCGCATCGTTCGAGGTCGCGTCGAGGGTGTCGATGTCGAGGTTGAGGCTCTCGCCAGCGCCGGGCGGGAAGGTGTCGTAGTCGACGGTGTCGATCACCGTGCCATCGCAGCTCAGCGTGATGATGTCCCCGCCGTTGGCGATGAAGTAGTTCTCCGTGTAGCCGTAGTCGGGCGTGAAGCCGGGGTCGACCATGCTCATCGGAGAGAACACGAGGTCCTCGCCCGGGCCGATCGGAAGGTCCACGGCGATGACGATCACCGCTTCGCCCTCCAGCCCGGAGACCTCGCAGCCGCCGAGCTGGTAGGTGTCGGTTTCGCTGGGGTTGTGCAGCTCGAACCACTCCCCGTCGCCGTCGGCCACCGCGGTGGGGTTGGGCATGATCTCGGAGATCACGACCTGGCCCGCGCCGGGCAGCGCCAGGGCGGTGCAGGCCGCGGTGTCGAAGGAGCAGTCGCCGCCGCAGGCGAGCGCGCCGCCCGTGAATCCCATGCCGATGCTGGCGCAGGTGGCGTCTGCCAGGGCCGCCCCGTCGCAGTCCTCACCGGCGTCGACGACGTCGTTGCCGCAAGTGTCGCAGGCGGACACGTCGAACGTGCAGTCATCCGCGCAGGCCAGCTCGCCGCTGACGAACCCTTCGGAGATGCAGGTCGCGTCAGCCAGTTCGGCCCCGTCGCAGTCCTCGCCCTCGTCGACCATGTCGTTTCCGCAGTCCAGACCCGCGGTGGTGCTCGACGAAGAACTCTCATCCCCCGTGCTCGAGCTGGTGCCGTCGTCCTCGGTGGTGGTGCTGCCCGTGTCGGCCTCGGTCGTCGACGAGGATGAACTCGAGCTGTCCGGATCGAGGGTCGGGTCCGAGCTCGACGAGCTGCTCGAGGTTGGATCGATCGTGGTCGTGGAGATGTCGATCGGAGGACCGCCGGTCGAGCTGGAGGTTTCCTCTCCGGTGGATCCAGCCGTCTGTCCGGTGACGTCGTCACCGCATCCGGCGGCAACGAGTAGCAGAGCCCAAGAGACACGATGCAAGCGAGTCATAGCCGGCCCGGCTTAGCGTGCCCTCGGAGCTTGGTTCAAGCGGCGTCTGTCCCCCGATGCGGTTTGTCACCCAGTCGTCACCGGATGGAGTCGCCACCAGGCTCGGCGTCCGGCATGGACTGCGCAAAGCCGCGCACGAGGTACCCGCGTGGGCCGAGATTGGTCGCCCGCACCTCGGCTCGGCGCTGCGTGAACCTGTACTCCCGCCGGCTCTGGCGAAGCGGCGCTGCGGCCAGCGCATCCGGGCTCATGGCACCTTGTGCTCGCCACGGGCGGGCGCCGTGCCCAACCGCACCGTCGAGGACGTCGGCGATTGCCAGCGCCCGCGCCGCGTCGGGGCTGCGCGCCGAGACCTCGACGTCGAGCAGCCGCGTCTCGTCGAAGTGGAGTACGACGGTCCCCTCGATGCCCAGCAGCGTGCCCGTGCAGCGCTGGGTGGTCGGCGTGCACCGAAGGTCATGCTCCGCCGCCCACCGCTGCACGTCCTCGCGCGACGCCTCCCCGATGTCGAGGCCCCCCAAGACGGTGTTCGAGGGAGCGTCCGCGTCCCCGCGAAGCGGCCCGGTGAGATCCGCACGAACCGCGGCAGCTGTGGCCGGGTCGAGTTCGCCCCCGATCGGACAGCCGGGCGCTCCCCGAAGCCAGCCCAGCACGGGCCGGCCCAAGGGCGTGTGTGCCACTGCGACGAAGGCGACGACGGCCACGACCGTGGCCACCGATCCACCCAGGAGTCTACGGATTCGTGCGCGTCGCATCGTCTACAGCCCCACGATCGTCGCGACGAAGGCCGGGTCGACCAGCGGCGGCGCAAAGCAAGCGTTGACGTCGTCCTCGGGCACGCCCGCATCGAGCAGCACACCGGCGATCAACGCGATGAACGCATCGTACTCGTCTTGGGTGATGTCGAGGCCGGTGTGCGCGTCCACCATCGAAGGGCCCGTGTAGGCGCCTTCGGTGCAGCCGTACGCGTCGGTGATGAAGTTGGCCAGGCTGTCGATGAACGCCTGGACGGCGTCGTCCCCCGCAGCGACCAGCGGCGCGAAGTCGTCCATGAACAAAGGGTCGGCCGCCGCCTGCATGACGATCTCCGCCGACACGCCCGGCACCGCCGCACCATAGGTGGCGCAGATGTCGGTCATGCACGCCGCTTCGCCGCCGCTGCTGCTGGAGTCACCGCCACCGCTCGACTCGTCGCCACCGCTGCTCGTGCCCGCCGAGGTCGATGCCATCGTCGGATCCGAGGTCGACGCCATCGTGTCTTGGGTGTCCTGGGTGTCCTGGGTGTCTTGGGTGTCTTGGGTGGTCGCGCCCGTGGAGCCGGCGGCGGTGGTCTCATCGTCGCCGCCACCGTCATCGCCACACGCCATCGAGAGTAGGCCCGCGCAAACAGGCGCGAGAAGCCATCGGTTGGATGCTCGTTTCATGTCGTTCCTTCGCCGCCTCAGGGCAGCCACACCGAATACGGGGCGGACCGCGAACCGGATCGGTCGCGACCAGAAAAAAAGGTCGGTACGATGCCGCGGCATGAAGATCCTCGTGACAGGAGGCGCCGGCTACATCGGAAGCATCACCGTCGAGCAGCTCGTCGCGACCGGCGCCGAGGTCGTGGTCTTCGACGACCTCTCTTTGGGCCACGCACAGGCCGTGCATCCCAGCGCCACCCTCGTCGTTGGCGACCTCTCCGATCGATCCGCGGTCGACGCGCTGCTGGCCGAGCACCGACCCGACGCCGTCATGCACTTCGCCTCTCGCTCGCAGGTCGGAGAGTCGATGAAGCACCCGTTCCTCTACGTGGGCGACAACGTCCGCAACGGACTCAACCTGATCGAGAGCATGGTCGCGCACGACGTGAAGCGCTTCATCCTCTCTTCGACCGCGGCGCTGTTCGCCGAGCCCAAGAAGATCCCGATCGACGAGAGCGAAGCCATCATCCCCGGCAGTCCCTACGGCGAGTCCAAGCACATGCTCGAGCGCGTCCTGCACTGGGCCGAGCGGGTCCACGGCATGCGCTACGCGTGCCTGCGCTACTTCAATGCTGCCGGGGCGAGCGCGACGCGGGGTGAGCACCACGACCCCGAAACCCACCTGATCCCCCTGGTGCTGCAGGTCGCGGCGGGGACGCGTGCGTCGATCACCGTGTTCGGCGACGACTACGACACCCCCGACGGAACTTGCCTGCGAGACTACATTCACGTCATCGACCTCGCCCAAGCCCACATCTTGGCCTTGGGTGCGCTCGAGCAACGCAGCAGGATCTACAACCTCGGCAACGGCACCGGCTTCTCCGTCATGCAGGTCATCGACACGGCCCGCGCCGTGACCGGCCACCCCATTGCGAGGATCATCGGGGAGCGACGGCCAGGCGATCCACCCGCGCTCAGTGCCGACTCCACCAAGATCAAGGCCGAGCTGGGCTGGTCGCCTGCGTATCCCTCGCTCGAGTCCATCGTTCAGACGGCCTGGGATTGGCACCGCACCCACCCCCAGGGCTACTGATGCGGCACCGCGGGACGAAGGCCTCTGCGCCAGCGGCCGTTCACGGCTACGACTGGTACGACGCCCAGACCGGCGTCGTCGATCGGTGCCGGCTCGCGGCTCAGGCCATGCGCACCGATCCGACGCCGACCCTGACGGAGGCGCCCTCGTGGCTCGATGCCGCGCAGATCCCCGGGTCCTTGGCGGACGCGACCTCTTTGGATCTGGCGCGGCTCGAAGCCCGCGCCCGGCGAGCTTTCGTGCACGCCAGCGGTTCATCCTGAGCGGTCGCGGGCTGAGCGGTCGCGGGCTGAGCGGTCGCGGGTCATCCTAGAGCTCGATGTCCAGGCGCAGGATCACCTGCGCGGCGAGCAGCCCGGCGAAGAGCAGCCCGGTGAGCACCCAGATCACCGGCCACGCTCCGCTCCAATACTTGGAGCGAGGCGCCTTGTCCTTCTGCTTGGCACCCGAGGACTTCGCGGGTGTCTTCTTGGCGCTGCGCGCGGGAGCCGGAGCGTCCTTGTTCGCGCCGAGCGCCCGAGCCTCGCGTTGGGCGTCGAGCAAGCGTTCGTCCAGCGCAGCGGCCCGCTCGAAGCTGTCGATGGCCTCTCGGCGGCGTCCCTGCTGCTTTCGCAGATGACCGCGGTAGAAGTACGCCCGTGCTCGCTCCCGGACCAGGTCCTGCGCATCGAGCATCGAGCGAATCTCCGCCTCGAGCACGCGGGCCTCGGCCTCGCGCTGGTCTTCGGCATTCCAGCGCGCCCAGGCGAGATCCAGCTTCGACTCCGCGTCGTCGGGGTTGAGCTCGACCACGTCCGCCAGCGAAGCGACTGCTCGTTTCCACCGTCGATCGGACAGCGCTCGCTTGCCGGTCGAGCTGGCAGACATCCATCGCTGACCGCGCGCGGCCTTATAGACATCGCGCAGCGCGATCGCGAGTTCGGTGTCGTTGGCCTCCTGGATCTTGAGGTCCAGTCGTTCGAAGGCCGCTTCGATCTCTGCGAGCGTTGCCGACGACCCCAGCGAGAGCACCTCGAAGGGGCTGCTGCCGGCCTCGATCTTCGCGCCGAGCATCTCCAGCACCGGGGCCCGGGGAGCCTGCCCGGGGAAGGACTGCTCCGCGGACAGATCGAACGAGTCGGCCTCGACCAACATGCCACACGCCCACAGCGTGAACAGCAGCTGCGAGCCTCGAACCGAGTCGAACGCCGAGATGTGCAGCAGCTCGTCGAGGGCGAAGGTCCCGCGTTGTTCCAGCAGCGTCAGCAGCTCTCGCTCGGTCTCGACGAACCCAAACCGTGCGCCGTGCTTCGCGTAGCCAGGCGTGAAACACAGCTGTTTGTCCTCGAGCTCCGCCATCGCTTCGTGAGCCTGGTCGGGGCTCGTGTACGCGCGAACCGCATGGTTGATCGCCCGCAGCGTCCTCGCCGGAGAGAGGCCATCGAGCACGTCCTGGTCGAGTCCGGTCTGGTCGTACAAGACCAGTGGGCCGCTGCGGATGGAGGCGGCCGCGACGAGTCGGCGCTCGCACTGATCGCGCAGGGCCATCACCACCGTCTCGGCATCCACGACCCCCTGCTCTTCGAGGACATCCCAAGCATCGAGGCTGTCTGCCGGCGCCTTCGCGAGCACAGCTTCGGCGTCGGTCGCATCGAGCATCCCCGCGGAGCAGAGGATCTTCGAGACGCCCGTCCCGGGCGTCTCGAAGTCGGTCCACACGGCGAAGCCTCCGCGGAAGACGATGATGCGATCGCAGCCGGCTTGCTGCAGCTCCGCACGCCCCGTGAAGCGCTGTGAGAGCAGCGCAAAGAGGAGGCGGGCCCAGCCCGTGTCCTCGAGGTCAACGACGCGCCCGCTGGAGTCGTCCGCAGCCAAAGTGAGCGGAGGGTATCCTGAAACGCCGGAGCGATAGCGCGCGCTCGAACGTGCCGTTTTTCGGCACCCGTGCCGCGTTTCGTCGGTCGCTGCGCCGATTCATTGCAGCTGCGGGCCGAGATCATTGTTGTTTTCTTCGGCAAGGCAGCTGCAGTGTGGCTGCCGAACGGTACCGAGATGGGATCTCCGAGACAACGCGGCTTCACGCTGGTCGAACTGATGATCGTGGTCACGATCATCGGCATCCTGGCAGCCATCGCGATCCCCACCTTCACGCTGTACATGCGGCGCGCGAAGACCTCCGAGGCGAGCAGCAGCCTCGCGAAGCTCTTCGACGCGACCAATGCCTTCTTCACGAGCGATCGCGTGGATCGTGGCGAAGTCACGCAGATCGGAGACGGCGGCGTGGTGGCCGAAGGTGCGACACACCGGTGCCCCCACCCACCGAACACCCCCACCGGGGGCGCAGCGGGCCTCACCCCGGACATCAACTGCAACGTCGGGCCCGGCGGCCGCTGCATTCCCGCGGTCGGCGGCGCGGGGCCGGGCTTCTACTCCATGGAACAGTGGGGCGCGAACCCGATGTGGAACGCCCTCAACTTCGGGATGGAGCAGGGCCACTACTTTCACTACAACTACGTGTCGAGCAACTCGAACACCGGGTTCGGCACCTGCCAGTTCACGGCGCAGGCCTTCGGCGACCTCGATGACGACGGCGTCTACTCGACCTTCGAGCGCTCGGGCGCCGCGGACCAAAACGGGATCAACGCCGCCATTGGTCTGTACATCGACCACGTCATCGAGTGACTCAGCTGTCGATGACGACGCGGGGAAACAAACATCCCCGACGGTCGGCGTCCGGCGAGAGCGAACAGGTGTCACCGCGCAGCGCGTCCATCGTCTCGACGAGCGTTTGCAGGGGGATCGTCGCCTCCGCGCTGAGATACACCTGATCGAGCTCGGGATAGGATGCTTTCACGCCGCCCACGGCGGTTCGTAGGCCCTCGAGTCCATCGTCGCCGTCATGGGCAACGAGCTCGGGAGGCTCGCCACATCGCGCGCAACGGCCCAGCCACAGCGCGAAGCCGTCCTCGCGCACCTCGATCCGCAGGCGCGGCAGGTCACTCGAATCCGTGGCGTGGGCGTCGCTGGCGGTGTGGCTGGGGGGCGCGACCGGGATCGAGGCCCAGTTCGCGGCTTCCATGGCCAAGAGCAGGGCCGGTATCAGCAGGAACATGCAGCTGAGGACCGGGATGAGATCGACGTCCAGGGGTGGAATCTTTGCGCGCTTCTTCTTGGGCATGGCGGAGGTCCTCCGCCCACACGACAGCTGCGGGGCCCTCAGGTTCCCGAGCGGCCGCCTCGCACGTCACGGACCCAAGACGCCAGGACGTCGCGATGCGTGAGTTCGGCGAGCATCGGGCCCTCGTCGGACTCGAGCGCCTCGGCGAGCAGCGCTCGCGCGCGCCGCAGCCGGCTCTTGACCGTGCCGTGGGGCGCGTCGATCACCTCGGCCAGCTCGGAGGTGGACAAGCCCTCCCAGTAGTGGAGTTCGAGCAGCATCTGGAGGTCCACCGGCAGCCCCCGCAAGCCGGCGACCAGCCGCTGCTGCTGCTGGCGGTGGGCGACCATCGACGTCGGAGAGACCCCCAGCGCGATGACCGACGAGTTGCCGAAGTCGATGACGTCTCGCTTGGCGACCGTGCGCAGATGTCGGTACAGCGTGTTGCGAGCGACGGTGAACAAATACGCGCGGAAGCTCTGCAGTCCCTCCAGCGACTTCTGATAGCGGACGCACGACAGCATCGTGCCTTGGATCAGATCCTCGACCTCATCATCGACCTTGCTCGAAAAGAAGCGATAGAGATTGTCGAAGTAGCGCTGCAGCAGCTCGCTGCCCGCCGCCACGTTCCCGGCGCGCCACCGCCCGAGGAGCTCGAAGTCGTCCTCCATGCACCCAGAACACTAGCAGGTGGTCGCGGCAGGTGGTCGGGTGTGATCTTGGGGCACAGTGTCCGACGAAACTTCGTGAAACCGCGTTTGCGAGCGTCGAAACTGGACGGGAGCTGGTAGAGTCTCTTCGTGGGCACGGGCGGATCGAACGCGATGAGGACGGTCGTGCTCTTGGGCCTGTCAGGCCTCTCCGCGATGGTCGCGGTCGGGTGCGCCAGCGGGAAGAGCACCGGGCACTGCGCAGGGGGCGAATGCACCGACGTCCCCGACTGCGAGCTCGGCATGTGCGAGGGCGACACGCCGCTGCTGGTGGGCGGTCGAACGATCTCCAACCACAGCCTCCACGAAGGCACGACCCACGAGCGCCTGACCGCCGAGTGTCCCTTCGCGCGCAGCGAGGTCCCGCCGATGGAGTCGCTGCTGGACGACTCCTCCATCCCCGAGTACCGGCGCGCGCGAGACCGGCGGGACAACCGCAACGAGGGGCAAGCCTTCCTCCAGGATCACGAGCTTCACGAGCACCTGCTCGCGGTTCAGGGCGCGCTGTTCGAGTGCCTCGACCTCGCCGCCTGCTATGAGCTCGACACGCCTGGGACGGGCGCGCTCGACTTCCAGTTCGAGCTCGAGCCCACCGGGAAGGTCTCGGCGGTCTCGGTCACCACGTCGCAGGAACTCGACCAGCCCATCGTTCGAGCCTGCGCTCGGCGCTCGGTCTACGAGTCGACGTTTCCCACGTGGGACGGCAGCCGGATGGTCGTGGACTACAGCGTCCAGATCACCGAGGGCTAGACCACGGCATCCACCACTGAAGCCACCACTGCAGCCACCACTGCAGCCGCCACTGCAGCCACCGGGGGGCCACGGTGGTGACACCGCCGAAGCAGCGACACCACCGCGGCATGCGAGCATGCGAGCATGCGAGGGTGATCAGTTCATCCGCGCGCGCGCCGTGTCCCGGCGCCGGACGAGGAACTCCAGCAGCGAGAGGTCGGCCTTCGCCCGGTTGCACGGGGCGCAGGAGGGGACGAGGTTGTCCCCAGGACCGCCACCGGCCGACCGAGGAACCACGTGGTCTCGGGTCAGCGTGGACCGCGTCAGCAGTTCATTGCAGTACGCGCAGTACGGCCGCACGCGCCACATGTAGTGGTTGTATTCGGCCTCGTAGACTCGGTCGAGCCGTCCCGCGACGACGTCTCGCACCGGAGTCTGCTTGTACCGGGCAATGTGTCCGAACCGAGCGAGGCGGCCGCCGCCGTCCTCCATGCACAGCCCCTGTCGCCGACGATGGCGTGCCAGGTAGAACTGCGCGTCCCGGCTCGGGCGCGTAGTGAGGGTGTCGTATTCGTTCTTCGTCCAGTTCATTGCATACCTCCAGACTCGGGCTGTTCGCCCGAGCACGCTCGACTCAGTGGCGTGACGCGAAGCGTCAGCGCCGCGAAGGGCCCAGGGGGCCCGAAGGACAATGGAACGATGCACGCAGCCAGCGGTCCTTCAGCGCGCTGCCGTGCGAGGCCGTGCTCCGACCGAGCGCGAAGCTCGGGAGCACTGCCATCGGGCAAACGTACTGTCGCTGCATGGACACGCGTGGACCTCTGCGCGTCAGCTTGATCGGATGCTCCGAATCCGCAACAAGAAAATCGACGCCCCGCTGGAGCGTCGTGCTCAGACCTCGTCGAATTCGGCTTCGAAGGGCCACCCGAGCGGGTCTGTGACGAACAGCTGCGCCTTGTTCCGCACGAACATCCACGCGACCCACGACTGCAGCGCAATCGAAACGATGACCAAAACCAACGCGAGGCGTCGAAGACGCAACGCACCGCCGTGCGCCATGAGGGTGGCGAGGACCGGAAGCCACAACATGGCGAAGCGGTAGGTCGGCTGGGTCTGTCCGCTGTTCTGATAGAGCAGCGCCGGCACCATCAGCGCGAGCAGGGTCAGGACCAGGCCCCACTTCTGCGAGAACGCACCGCGCACCGCGAAGATCAACAGCACCCACGGGGACAGCACCCAAAGCGCGGTCCCGTGCATCGAGACGCGCAGCGGCCACACCTGCTCGGGCCACAGCCACAGCAGGCATTCCAGGTTGCGCGCGAGGTAGCGGGGATGGAACAGGCCGTACTGCTGGATGCGCGGCTGCCAGCGGATGTCCAGGAAGCGGTGCCCAAACTCGAACGCGTCGTCGAACCGCACCAGGTTGTGCAGCATCAGCGCGGCACCGATCAGCAAGACGGGGCCGGCGAAGCGCGCCAGTGCCGGGATCGGACGGCCTGCGCGCCACCACTCCCAGCCGAAGAAGATCACCGCCGCGGCCATCGTCGGTCGGCACGCCACCGCAAACCCCAGGAGCACGCCCGCCAGCGCTGGGCGATGAAGGCCCCACGCGCAGCTGAGGTAGCCGGTCAG
Organism: uncultured bacterium; assembly: GCA_963761755.1. GTDB lineage: Bacteria > Myxococcota_A > Polyangia > Nannocystales > Nannocystaceae > CAJXVA01. The sequence goes on along the minus strand of CAVXIC010000006.1, from coordinate 46,640 downwards.
CGCGAGCGCCCCGAAGATCTGCGCGGTGAACCACACGCTGCCGTTGGCGCCCAGGAAACACGCCGGCGATCCCAGCCCCACCGCCGCGGCGAGCAGCAGGTGCTCGCCGCCGCGGCCCTCATCGACGCCGCGGGTGCGGTCGAGGAAGGTCAGCAGCAGCACGGGGATGCATGCCGCGGCCAAGGCGGTGAGCAGCACATCGGGCGTGTGCAGTCCCCACAGCGCGACCGCGGGCAGCAGCGCGACCGCGGGACCGGGAGGAAAGCTGACGTACCAGGTCTCCGAGATCCGCCGCGGCTGGCCACGCGGGTAGTCCGTCCACCCGCGGCCGGTGACGTACCAGGTCTCGATGCCTTCGGTGCGGCGCGCCTCCTTGCACGGCTGCGTCTGACACGGAAACCCCCGGAACCGCGTGCCGCTCGGGAGCTCGAGCGTGCGCAGGACCGCCCAATCATCGTACTGGTGGTAGCGACACTCCCCTGCCCTGCGGCGCTTCGCGTCACAGTACCCCGGCGGCTTGCCGTCGTGATGAAGCCGCCCCTGCAGCCAGCCCGACGCCAGATGCACGAAGTGATCGTTGGCGCTGGGCTTGGTCAGCGTCGGTCCGGCGATGACGGCGAGCGCGGCGAAGGTCAGGACGAACACGAGCAGCGGCCGCAGAAGACCGCGAAGCCAGCGCAGCCGCGGCGATTCGTTCATCCCCCGCACGCGTCGGCGAGGTTGCCCGCTATCGTCACGCCACCACCGACGACCGACAGCTGGAGCGAGAGGCCCTGGGCGCTGCACGTGGGAAGCGAGGGGTTGCCCGAGATCTCGAAGTTGCCGCCGACCGCGTCGAGGAGGCCAAAGCCGGCGAGGGCGTTGACCGAAGGGTTGTTGCGCACGGTGAAGCTCGTGCCGACGGACACGAGCGCGCCGAAGTTCCCGGCGGAGACGAGTCCATCGTTCTCGCCGATGTAGAAGAACGCGCCCACCGACTGCAGCTGCGGCATCGAGATCTCGTCGATGTTCGCGCTCTCGCGGAGCTGAAACCCATCGCCCACGGTCTCCAGCGCGGGCAGGTCCACGCGCACCATGCTGTCGTTGTTGATGAAGATCAGTCTCTCGCCCGCGAAGGTGAGGCTGTCGAGCCCGTCGACGTGCAGGAGCGCTGCGTTGTTCTGCACCGCGATGCGCCCTTGGACCGCCTGCAGCGCCCCGAAGCCGTTGATCGTGGACAGCGCGCCGTTGCCCTCGAAGCGGAGATCGCCCTCGAGAAACTGGAGTCCGCCGAATCCGTTGATGCTGACGAGGCTGGCGTTGGTCAGCACGCGCAGCAGGTCACCGACCTCCTGGAGTTGGGCGAAGCCGCCCAGGCCCTGCAACGAAGGGTTGAACGAGATGCTCAGCACCCCGCCCACGCTCTGAAGCTGGGGAAAGTCGATGGTGGTCAGCGAGGCGTTGCCATCGACCAGGAGCCAGAAGACGACCTCTTCGAGACCCGCGAGCCCCGCGGCGCTCAGCAGCGAAGCGTTGCTGTTGACGACGACGCTGCCGCCGACCGAGGTGATCCCCTCGAGGCCATCGAGCGAGGGAAGCGATCCGTTGCCCTCGATCCACAGGTTGCCCGAGATCGAACCGACGGTGGACAGACCCGCGACGCTGTCGAGGCTGGCGTTGCCCTCGACGCGCGCGCCCGAGCCACCGACGACGGTGATGCCGGCGAGGGCGTCGAAGTGTGGCAGCACCGCGTTGCGCTGGATCCACAGACCGGAGACACCGCCGACCACGTTGCCCAGCCCCGAGACGTTGGCGAGCGAGCCGTTGTCCGCGACGATGATCGGGCCGGTGACCTGGTTGATGCCCGAGAGCGCATTGACCTGAGACAGCAGGGCGTTCTCGCCGATCTCCGCGCCCGCGACCCGGCCCGACAAGGCCTCCAGACCCGCCAGGGAGGGGAGCGAGTCGTTGTTCCAGATCCGCAAGCGTCCGCCGACGGCGGCGAGGCTGTTCAGGCCGAGCACGCTCTGGAGCGACGCGTTGTTCTGGACGAAGGCGAAGCCCCCCACGGACGTCAAGCCGTCGAGTCCGCTCACCGAGACGAGCGAGGGGTTGTCGCCGACGTGCAGGTTGCCTGCGACCTCCTCGAGCCGCTGCAGGCCCGAGAGTGTGACCAGGTCGGGGTTCTGCCGGATCTCCACCGACCCGCCCACGGACTCGAGGCACTCCAGCGGGCTGAGATCGGAGGCGCCGCCGATGCCGAAGAGCACCAGGTTGCCCGAGATGGTGGTGTACCCGCGCAGGGATTCGAGCTCCGCCTCGTCGACCACGCTCGTGTTGCCCACCCACGGTCCGTTGTCGCAGTCGGGCGGCGTGCCCGTGCTGGACGAAGACGAGCCGGTCCCGGTGCCCGTGCCGGTGCTTCCAGAACTGGTCAGCGCACCCGTCGACTCCTCGAAGCCGGTCGAGGTGTCCAGTGTCGGCGTCCCCGTCGAGGTGTCGGGCAGCCCCGACGTGGTGCTCGACGCATCGGTGGACGTCGTGCCGCCGCTGCTGCTACCGCCGCCGATGCTGATTCCAGCTTGGGCTTGGGTGTCCGAGCGTCCACAGCCCGCCAGGACCCAAGCGAGCGTGACCACAGTCCACCGCCAGTCTGCGTGCGAGCGCATGGTTTGCGGAGCTTGGCAGTTTTCTGGGGTTTCCGCAAAGCCCCGCGGGACGGCTACTCGCGCACGCGAACGCACAGCGGCTTGGCGCCGTCCCAATCGGTGGAAACTGCGCTCGTCGAGCCCTTCTTGCCGTTGACGACCATTCTGGTGTCGCCGAAGGCGTCGCCGGGGGTCTCACTCCACACGACGCTCTTGCGGTCGAGCAGCTTCGCCCCGGCGAGCGAGAGCAGCTCCCCGAGCGACCCCAGGCGCCAGCCCGAGATGCCGCCAGCGGTGAGCGTCTTGCAGAACTTCTCCGCGTCGCTGAACGTCATCGCGGGCGCTTCGTCACCGGCGAGGAGGAACGCGTTCCACGACCGCACCTCCCGCTCCTCCAGCGCCTGGGCGATGGCCGCGCGCTCCTCGGGGGCCCGGCTGGGCAGGGGTGCGTCGTCGAGCAGCGCCGGGTCGACCTGGCTGCGATGCGCCATCGCCTTGTGGGCTCCGGCGGTGTCCAGCGCTGCGATGGCGGCGGTGGACTTCGCGTCGTCGGGCTCGAGGACCACCTCGGGCGTGTCGGGCGTATCGGGCGTATCGGGCGTATCGGGCGTGTCGTCCGAGGGCGCATCGGCCGTCTGCGGAGCCTGCGGCTGTCGGTCTTCGACGCGCGCGAGCTGGTCGTCCTGAGCAGGCTGAGCATCGTCCTGAGCAGGGCCGGACTGCGGGTCGTCGGATCCAGAGGAGAGGGCGATGGAGAGGATGATGGTCAACACAACGGCAGCACCTGAGGCGATGATCCACTTCGTCCATCGCGGGTTCAGTCCAGACGAGAACGCGGACCCATCGAGGTCGTCGATGGTCGTCGAGGTCGTCATGGTCGTCATGGTCTTCAGCGGTCCGCGGTCCCTGCATCGGGGCTGCGGCGGGCGCAGAGGACTCCTGCGGCGGCGTCTCCCCGATGAGTTCGGGCGCAGGATGACGGGACACCAGCGTCCGGTCGACCCGGACGTAGTCGTCCTCGTCGGCCGCAGCCACCGCGGGCTCGGGGGCGGGCACCACACCGCCCGCCAGCGAATCCGCCCAACGGTCCACCTCCAGGGGATCGACGGAGGCCTGTGGGACGGGGGAGACCGAGGGATCGCGCGCCGCAACGTCGCCGCCATCGGCATCGCCTTGGGTAGGGGCGGAATCGAAGCGGCCGGTGACCATCCGCCGCGCGACGGAGACGATGCGCTCCTCGAGACCACGGGCCCCTCCTTGGGCGGTCGACAGGGTCAGCGTGCGACCGAAGGGGACCTCTTCGGCGCGAAGCACCGCGCGCAGTCCGTCGATCCCGTCACGATCGAGCTCGCCCCCGCGGCACAGCACGTAGAGCCCCTGACGCGCGTGGCGCTGCACCAGCTCGACCAGCCGCGCGGCGCCATCGTGGTCGGTCTCGGCGGCCCCCATCAAGGCAACCTCGTATCCGCGATTGCGCAGCCCGGCGGCGGTGGAATCGGCCAGTTCGAGGTCGGCGCTCGAGCACACGATGATGATCGGCACCCGGCTCCCTGCCGCAGGCGCATCAGACTCGCGCGTCGGCGTCGAATCATCGACCATCTCCCCTCCAGGATACCGGACTCGCACACGACGCGCAGACCTTGCCTGTCGAACCGCGCTCCCGGAGCGGCTCGGCTGAACGCGTGTTGCGTCGCAACGCCGCAGATCACGAGGGCGAGAGGACGACGCGATCGCGCATGGTGCCGGAGAGACGCGCGCCTTCCCACGCAACGACCCGCTCGAGGACCGCATCCGCTGCGACGTGCACACCCTCCGCGAGCTGGACGTGGGGCCCGATCCGCGCACGCGGCCCCACCTGCACGCCCGCACCGATCCACACCGGTCCGACGATCTCCGCCGAGGGGTCGACCTGCGCACGCGCCGACACGCCCCGCAGCGGATGCTCGGCGTGCGGCAGGCGAGCCTTGCCGTCGAGCACGTTGGCCACGCCCTGAAGATACCGCAGGGGCGTGGAGTGCTCCCACCAGTAGTCCTCGGTCACGACCCCGTGCAGGCCCCTGCCCTCGTGGAAGAGCTGCCGGTACGCCGTGCGGATGATGCACTGCTCGCCTTCGGGCGGAATGCGATCGAGGAAGCGCGGCTCGAAGACGTGAATCCCGGTGAACATCAGGGGCTCCGAGACCGGCTGCGCCTCCGGATCCGCGTCGGGCACGCCCTGTAGCAGCCGAACGACCCGCCCCCCAGCCCCGAGCTGCAGGCTGCCCCACGTCGTGGCGTTGGGGTCGGGGCGCAGGACCATCGTCGCCTCGGCGCCGCTGTCCCGATGCACGTCGAGCAGATGCCTCAGATCGAAGTCGACGAGGATCTTGCCGTTGACGACCACGATCGGCGCGCCGTCGCCCCCATCGAGGTGCGCCCGCGCATGGCGTAGGCCGCCGCCGGTCCCGAGGATCATGCCTTCCTCGTGGGAGAAGTGAACCCGGGTGCCCAGCGGGCTGCCTTCGGTCAGCTCCCGTTCGATCTGCGCGCCGAGGTGATGGAGGTTGACCGTCACGTCCCCCACCCCGTGCTGCGCGAGCCACCGCGCCGACCACCGCACCAAGGGCGTCCCGCAAATCGGAAGCATCGGCTTGGGCCGCTGCTGGGTCAGCTCACCCAGGCGCGTCCCAAACCCAGCCGCCAAGATCATCGCCCGCGGAGCACTCACCCCCCCGGTGTGCCCCAAGGAGGGCGGCGAAGGCAAATCATCGCAGCCAGTAGCGGCGTGCGGAGGTCTTCCCGGCGAAACGGACCTTCTTGGCGTCGACCAAGCGCTTGAGCGATCCCCGAAGCTGCGGGAGGGTGGTCTGGACCGAATCCGCGAGTTCTCGACCCCCGAGCCCCTGCGGCGCGCCCTCGAGCACCTTCATGACGCTCTCATCGAGCGTCGCGAGCTCGTGGCTGCTCGCGCGGGTTCGCCGAGCTTTCGCTGCCGGCTTCGCTGCAGCCGTTGCCGGGCCGCTCGAGGAGGTTTTCGGGGTTGGGGCCGACCCAGTCCGAGGTGCGGAGTCGCAGAACTGAATCAGCGACGCGACGCTGCGCCCGGTGCGGCCGCACAACTCGGCCACGGTCATCTCGCCTACGAACGCTTCGAGCGCTTGGACAGTCATCTCGCGGATGCTACGGCCGGACGCTCTGCGCGTCGAGGCCCTTCGGATCCCCCCGCGGTTTGTCAGCAGCATCGCTCGCCCGTCCACGTTGAGGTGCGTCATGCCGCCGACGACGGCGATGGGCTGCGGCCAGTGCACATGGCCTGCGATGCGCAGGGTCGTCCGCGGAAACGACGGAGTCCTGCGCGAAGGCCCGCGCAAGGTAGCTGGAGACGACAACTCGTCAAGTCGAACTGGACCCGAGAACCGACAGCGCCGCAGCGTCACGCGGAGGCCACCGACCACCACGAGCGCGGCCCCGGCCATCCTCGCGCCCCCCCCAGCGCGAACGCAACGATCTGCCTGCCGTCCATGGCGTAGCCCGCATGTCGGTCGGCGAAACCGTACCGCTCCCCTGCCGCCCCCGACAACACCAGCGACATGACGCCCGAGGCGGCCGCCGGCACCCCGAGGGTCAGGGCCACCGGTCTACAGCACTCGAGGCCACCGCCCGACGTCGATACCGAGCATCGATCTTCCGCATTCGTCGGGGAGGCACCGGCCGCGGCCACCGAGTGCGGCGCCCGGCGGAGCTACACTGCGGCGGTGACCGACCCGACCCAAGAGCACCCGCGACGGCTGGAGCTGACCTCATTGATGACGCCGGACATGGTGAACTTCTCGGGCAAGGTGCACGGCGGCGCGCTGCTCAAGCTGCTCGATGAGGTGGCCTACAGCTGCGCTGCGCGGTACAGCGGTCAGTACGTCGTCACGGCCAGGCTCGACGATGCAATCTTTCGCGCCCCGGTGCACGTCGGAGAGCTCGTCACGTTCCGCGCCTGCATCAACTGGGTCGGCCGCACGTCGATGGAGGTGGGGATCCGGGTCGTTGCCGAGAATCATCGCACCCGTTCGCAGCGCCACGTCATGTCCTGCTTCTTCCTCATGGTGGCCATGGATGAAGAGGGCGGCCCGTGCGAGGCCCCGCGCTTCGAGCGAATCACGGCGGACGATCGGCGCCGCTGGGACAACGCCGAGCTCCGCCGGGCCGAGCGGAACCGGTGGCGCGCGCGCACGTGAGTCGCGCCCGCTGCCCATGGACGGCGAGGCGGCTGCGAGAGCACGTCCAACGCGAGTCGGTGTCCTGCTCCGGCTCGGACGACCCCTCGACCAACATCGGCGGGTCCTGGGCGAAGGAGCAGTTCTCGTAGTCGATGGGGTCGCTCGGGTCGAGGTCCGTCGGGTCCACAGGCAGGCCCTCGATCGTCCGTCCCGCGCTCGGGGTCGGAGCTCGAGCAAGCGGTGCCGCAGAGGATCAACGTCAAGGGGAGGGCAAACGCTTTGGGCATGGTGCCCCACCAGGACGGAGTCCCGCCGCCGGACGAACCCAGGCCCGCGAAAAAAGATGCGGACCCGGGGATGCCCGGAGGTCCCCCCGACTGCGGTGCCGCGCAGATCCTGGGCTGCTCACCGCGGGTGAAGCTTGGCGCCAGCGGGCGAGGCCACGTGGCCGCGCTCCTCCTGGGTCTCGGTGGCGTTGTGGGTCTCGGTGGCGTTGCCGATGATCTCGGCGATGGTCACCCGAAGCGTACCGTTGCGCGAGGTCGACCGCGGCGGTGACAGGGGGGTACGACGGTCCGACGGCCTGGGCCTCGAAGGGCGGCGATCCGAGGAGGCCGTGGGCACGGCGTACCGAGTCGGCCGGCCGAACAGGCTGGACGCCTCTTGCTCGGGATCCGCCCCGAGCGCGATGGCTTCATCGAGGTCGTCGAGGCTGATCACCCCGAGCACCCGCTCATCGTCCGCCACGGGGGCGCGCTCGATGGCGGCGTCCAAGAGAAAGTCTCGGGCTTCTTCCAGCGTCAGGCTCGGCAAGATCTCGAGGAAAGCCGGTTGCGGTTGATCCACGGCTTCGGGGACGTCGGAGTGAAGGTTCATTCGGGGTTGGTGCTTCATGGGGTCTCCTCACGCTGGAGGAGCAAGCCCGAGACCAAGGCCCAAAAACTCGTGATTTCGAGCGCTTGCTCGCGATCTTCGTGCCGGACCCCGCATCATCGGGGTGTCGCCGGCGCACGGTGTGGCGACCTTGCGCGCCCTGTCGTACGTCCGTCAGCCGCGCGCCCGCGGCAGCGACACGGACATCGTGCATCCGTGCCCGGGGCGGTTCTCGACCGCGACCTCGCCATCGTGTCTGCGCACGGCCTCCGCGACGATCGACAGACCCAGCCCAAAGCCGCTGCGGTCCCGGCCGACCTGCGCGTAGGGGTGGAACAAGCGATCGACCGACTCCTCGGCGATGCCGCCGCAGCCGTCGGCGACCTCGCAGACGATCCTCTGTGCGTCCGATCGGCCGCGCACGACGATCGACCCTCCGCGCGCGGTGAACTTCACCGCGTTGCCGATGAGGTTCGTGAAGATCGACCGCAACAGCCGGGGATCGCCCCAAAGGAGCAGCGCTTCGGGGGCCTCCAGCGTGAGCGTGATGGCGCGGTCCGTGGCCTGCATGCGCAACGCCTCGACGATCGCCTCGAGGAGCGGGACGAGGTCGAGCTGCTCACCATGCAGCGCCGAGCCAGCCCTCAGCCGAGCGCTGGAGATCTCGTTGTCGAGAAGCTCGCGCATCCGGTCCGCGGAGACCCGGACCCGCGGCAACAGGGTCTGGGCATCGAGTCCTTGGCCCAGCAGGTCGATGCCCATCTTGATGTTGGACAGGGGGGACCGCAGCTCGTGGGCGAGGAACGCGAAGTGCTCGGAGTGCGCCCGCTCCAGCTCTCGATCTCGGGCCTCGGCGTAGCGATCGACCGCCGCCGCAATTGCGCGGCTGATGCCGCGGGTGAGCACCTGGTGCTCCCCAAACGAGATGCCCGGCACGGCGTCTCCGACGACCTCCAAGATGGCTTCGTGCAGCGCGAGGAAGTCGGACACCAGCTCGGAGATCGTTCGCCCCCCTTCCGCGCTGGCCTCCCCGATGTCTCCCGCGAGACCTCGGCCCTCGGGCAGCAACGTGGCGTTTCGACCGACGTCGAGCGCCCGCAGCGAGACGGTGAGCTGGTCGAGCAACCCGGTGATCTGCGGCGGCGGCTCCACGACGGGGACAGCTCCGGGGGCGCGCGCCTCGCCAAGCTTGCGCACGAAGACCTCGAGGAGCTCTTCACGCGCAGAGACGATGACCTGCCACAGCCGCATTCGCGAACAGCGTAGCAGTCGTCCCTTCCCTCCTCATTCCATGAACGTCTGGCTCTGGGCCGGCTGCCCCGCGACACGAATACAAAAAAGCTTCACAATATCAAGCCATTGCAACGCCTCGAGGGCTGTGCGTTCCTGCCACACTGAGGCGTTCTTGCTCAGCTCGGTTGTGTCCAGATTCACGGATGCTAGCCCGAAGATATGCAGCCCGAGGACCTCGATCCGCAGTTTCGCGACCTGCCCGGAAGCGTGCTCGCGGGCCGCTACCGCATCGGCGATCCGATCGCTGCGGGCGGGATGGCGACCGTCTTCGCCGCCACACAGCTGGGCCTGGGACGGGCGGTTGCGGTGAAGCTGCTGTGTCCGGTGCTGGCAGGGTCGGGCGACTATGGAGAACGGTTCGAGCGCGAGGCTCGGTCTCTGGCGCGCCTGGACCATCACAACTGTCTGCGGGTGCTCGACTATGGCGTGACCGAGGACGACGTCCACTTCTTGGCCACCGAGCTCATCGAAGGCGAAGAGCTCCGCGACTCCATGGGTACGGCCATCGACCCCGACCTCGCGGTCCGCCGCATCCGCCAGGTGCTCTGCGGGCTCGAGCACGCCCACGCCGCCGGCGTCGTTCACCGAGATCTCAAGCCCGAGAACATCCTCGTCAGCCGCGACGCCCACGGAGAGGAGCGCCTCAAGATCGTCGACTTCGGCATCGCCAAGCTGGTCAGCGCTCCGGTGGGTTCGTGCCTCACCGCCGCGGGGGTCGTGTTTGGAACGCCGCAGTACATGAGTCCAGAGCAGGCCTCGGGCAAGCCCGTCGACGCGCGCGCCGACCTGTACGCGTGCGGCGCTCTGCTCTACGGAATGCTCGCCGGACACCCTCCGTTCGACGGCCGCAGCCCGATCGAGACCACGCGGGCGCAGATCTACGACACGCCCCCGCCTCTACCCGAGTCGGTCCCGCCGGGCTTGGCCGATGTGGTGTACCGGCTGCTCGCCAAGGACCCCGACGCGCGCTACGACTCCGCGACCACGACCCTGGAGGCGCTGGAAGACGTGCGCACCCACGACGGTGGCCCATTGGTCTCCTCGGGCTTTGCCGTCCCGGACGAGCCCCCCTCGTCCCAACGCTGGTGGCGCACGTTCGCGCTGGCAGCAGCAGCCTCGTTCGCGGTGAGCATCGGACTCGGCGCCGCGATGCTCTCGGAGCCGTCGGCGGACCTTGGACCCGGCGGACGCCTGAGCGTCATGACGACCGAAGAAGCAGACCACGCGCTCGCCCACGGGGACCCAGAGCGCGCTCATGAGGTCTTGACCACGATGCTCGACGAACACCCCGACGATGCGCAGCTGCTGTGGCGCGACGGCCGTGCCTTGCTGGCGGCCGGGATGCCGGCCCGCGCACTGGAGCGCTTCGCGAGCGCCGTCGCGCAGGACGAGGCGCTCCGCGATGACCCTCGCTTCTCCTCCGACCTGACCGACGTGCTGCGAGACCCCGCGCTCGAGCAGCAAGCGATCGACGTGTCGCTCCAACGACTCGGCGCGGCGGCCGACCCGTTCCTGCTCGAGTTGGTCAACCGCACCCATCGGCCTCTGGGCTTCGTCGACCGACACCGCGTGCTCGACCGGCTGCGGGAGTCTGATCGATGGGACGATGTCGACACCCACGAGAACGCCCGCCACGACCTTTGGCAAGCGCCGAGCGCACCCGAGCCGTGCGCCGCGTTCCTGCATGGTCTCGAGGTGATGGCGCCCAACATGACCCAGGCCGACGCCGCGCTCCTGCGCAGACTGCCTGTCCCCACCGGCGGCGACGACTCCGGGGAATCGTGTGCCCAAGCACAGCAGCGCCGCGAGTCCATCCTCTCGACCCATCACGTCCTGGGCCAGATGGAGAGCGCTGGCTTTGGCGGGCAGAGCTGAACGCGGCGCGCCGGCGACACCGCCGGTACGTCCGGTGATCTTGGTCGTCGACGACGACGCCGAGTCTCGCGAGCTCATCGCTCTCGCGCTGCAGGCCTCCGACTTCGACTGCGTCAAGGCGGCATCCGCAGAAGCTGGGCTCGCGGCGCTGCAGCGAAGCTCCGTCGACGCCATCGTCACCGACGTGCACATGGGTGGCATGGACGGCATCGAGCTGTGTCGCCGGGTCCACGAGATAGACGCCGAGCTTCCGATCGTCGTCGTCACCGGACGGGCCAACGTCGACACGGCTGTCGGCGCCCTCCGGGCGGGGGCGTACGACTTCCTCTCCAAGCCGCTCGACGTGAAGCTCCTGGTGCCCACCGTCCGCCGAGCCGCGGAGCGAAGGATGCTGGGCGTCGAGGTGCTGCGGCTTCGCCGAGCCCTGTCCCACACGGATCGATTTGGTCCATTGCTGGGCCGCAGCGCAGCCATGCATCGCGTCTTCGACCTGGTCGGCCGCATCGCCGACGCCGATGTCCCGGTGCTGATCATCGGTGAGACCGGGACCGGAAAGGAGCTGGTGGCCACCGCCGTGCACGAGCACAGCCGCAGGAGAGAGGGCCCGTTCGTCGCGGTCAACTGCGCTGCCATCCCCCAAGCGCTGCTGGAGAGCGAGCTCTTCGGCCACGTCAAAGGTGCGTTCACGGACGCGAAGCACGACCACGATGGACTCTTCGTGCAGGCCAACGGTGGGACGCTCTTCCTCGACGAGGTCGGTGAGCTGCCCTTGGGCCTTCAGCCCAAGCTGCTGCGCGCCCTTCAAGAGGGCACGGTCCGGCCCGTCGGGGGCGATGGCGAGGTTGCCTTCGACGCTCGACTGGTCACCGCGACCAACCGCGAACTCGAAGCGGAGGTGGAGGCCGGCCGGTTTCGAGAGGACCTCTTCTACCGGATCGACGTGGTCCGCGTCGACTTGCCACCGCTGCGGCACCGAGGCCGGGACGTGTTGCTGTTGACCCAGGCGTTCCTCGACCGCTTCGCGGCCCGGGCCCAAAGAAGGATTCGAGGCGTGGATGCGGTCGCCGCCGAGCGCTTGCTCGCCTACCCCTGGCCGGGAAACGTACGGGAGCTGGAGAACTGCATCGAGCGTGCCGTGGCCCTGACACCCCACGACCAAATCATGCTGGCCGACCTCCCCAAGAAGATCCGAGAGCATCGCTCCCCACCGGTGTTCGCCCTGGGCAGGGACGCGACCGACATGCCGACGCTCGAAGAATTCGAGGGCCGATACATCGCTTCGGTGCTCGCGGCCTCCGGAGACAACAAGACGCAGGCCGCCAACATCCTGGGAATCGATCGACGCACCCTGTACCGGCGCATGGAGCGGCACGGGCTGACCGGCGCGCGCAGGTCCGGTCCCCGAGTCCAGCGAAAGAACGGCGCGTAGGAAGTCGGCGTCTCAACTGGGCAGCAGGCGCTTGCGGCCCGGCCACTGGCCATGTTCGCAGAGGGGGACGAACCACCGTAGTCGGGCTGCTAGTGCGCCCACAGCAGCGACTCGAGCATAAGAGTCGTGCCCATCAAGGCCAACGCCATGACCGCGATGACCCCGAGGCCTCGGAAGAGCGCGGCGCGCTTGGCCTGCGTGACGGCGAGTTCGGCGTCTGCGCGGGTGTCCTCGTCGGTGATGCGCGACAGCGCTTCGGCGGTCGCCTTGGCGCCCTGCGCGTGCGATCGCATCATCGTCAGGGTCATCAACAGCAAGAAGAAGCCGCCGCCGCCCAGCAGCACCCAGCGCATGCCGATCGTCCACGCGTGCTTCTTGGCTGCCATCGCCCCGAGCACGCGGTCTCGGTTGACGATCGCGACCTCGGGGCCGAAGGCGGACAGCGGCAGCGTGCCCAGCAGGTAGCCACGTGCTCGGCCGACCTGCGCGGCGGAGAGCTCGATCCCCTCGACCTTGCGCAGGTAGGCGGTCTCCAGCGCGTCGTCGAAGCCCGCTTCGACCCGCGGCGCCCGCATCGTCTCGCGCTGGAGCGCCAGCAGCGGTTTCAACGACGCGGCGGCCGACGCATCGCCCTGGACGACCTGCACCCGCGCCAGGGCGGTGCTCTCCCCGGGCGCGTGGGGAGCGGGGTAGGCCTCGAACTGCACGACCCCGGGCGCGAGCGGCTCGGCCGTCCACGAGCGCGGCGGCTCGCCGACCCGAAGCGGCGGCGTGAGCGTGGAGATCCACGCGCCGCCCGGTCCGTGCACGTCGACGTACACCGGACGCTTCGCGCGCAGCGACGCCACCGAAAGCTCCAGCGCCGGCGCCGACGCCGAGAGCACCTGCGCATCGGGAAGCAGCACCACCCCTCCGGCGAAGCTCACCATGCGAACGGTCCGCTCGTGCAGAACCTCGCCGTCGTGGCCCAACACCCGCACCCGCACCCGCAGCACCGCCGAGGTGAGCCGCCCGCGAAACTCGAGCAGGCCCCACGGGTCGAGCCCGCCGCGGGCCAAGACCGGCTGGGTTCCGTCGGTCGGCGTCGCGTCGGCGAAGCCTCCGCTGATGAGGGCCACCTCGACCTCCCCCTGCCATGGCGTCCCGTCGGGCCGGGTGACGCGGACGTACAGCGTGTTGTCGAACTCGGACAGCAAGCGCCCTTGAGGACGCACGACGATGCGGGCGCCCGGAGGCTGCGGCTGCGAGTCATCGCCGTGCTGAAGCGTGGATCCGGCGACGATGGGCGTCGCCTCGATGGTGGGCAGCGTCTGGACCACCTCGACCTCCGTCGCCTCGGTGATCGGCTCCATGCCTTCGCCGCTGCGGGAGCGCAGCTCGACGTACAGCGTGGCCGCGCCGGTGGCGAGCGCCGGCGCGGTGAAGCTCGCCTGCACGATGCCGTCGCCCGCCGGCTCCAGCGCGCCGAGCTCGAGCCGTGCCCCGCCCTGTTCCAGCCACGCCTGGGCCGCCAGCGGCGGAATGGGTGCGGACCCCTCGGGCACGACCTGTGCGCGCACCACGAGGGGCGCTGTGGCCTGCAGGGTGGTGGGAGCCTGCACGACCGCGGTGAAACGCACGTGCAGATACGAGACCCACAGGCTGACCACGATCGCGACCGCGAGGCAGATCGGGCCTCCAATTACGAACAGCCGGCCCACAGACGCTCCCCCAAGGGGAGAGGTCAGCAGATCGGAGTCCCCATTCGACGCTTCGCTCACCGTGGCAGCCCCCACTCTTTTACCGTACAGTCCCGACAACTATGAAGGTCAGCGTCATCGGTACGGGCTACGTGGGATTGGTCGCAGCGGCCGGGTTTGCCGACCACGGCAACGACGTCGTGTGTGCAGACATCGACGAGTCCAAGATCCAGATGCTCGAGAACGGGGAGATCCCGATCTACGAGCCTGGCCTGGAGGCGCTGGTGGAGCGCAACGTCAAGGCGGGCCGGCTGAAGTTCACCACCTCCAACGCCGATGCAGCCAAGCACGGTCAGGTGATCTTCATGGCCGTAGGCACCCCCTCGGGCCCCGACGGCTCGGCCAACCTGGGCTACCTGTTCGAGGCCGCCAAGCAGGTGGCCGAGCACCTCGACCACGACGTGGTGGTCGTCAACAAGAGCACCGTTCCCGTGGGGACCGCGGAGCGGGTCAGCCGCATCATGGCCGAGCAGACCAAGCACAGGGTGGTCGTCGCCTCCAACCCCGAGTTCCTCAAGGAGGGTGCGGCGGTCGAGGACTTCATGAAGCCCGACCGGGTGGTCCTGGGTGTGGACGACGAGGGCGCGCGCGAGGTGCTGCATCAGCTGTACAAACCGTTCTTTCGGTCCTCGGAGCGCATCCTCTTCATGGCGCCGCGCTCGGCCGAGATCACCAAGTATGCCTCCAACGCGTACCTGGCCACGCGCATCTCGTTCATCAACGACATCGCCAACCTGTGCGATCTGGTCGGCGCGGATGTCGAGGACGTACGCACGGGCATGGGTATGGACCCCCGCATCGGCAATAAGTTCCTGTATCCCGGCGCCGGATACGGCGGAAGCTGCTTTCCCAAGGACACCCGGGCGCTGATCAACACCGCGCGCGAACACGGCCTTTCGATGAGCCTGGTGGCCGCCGCCGAGCGGATCAACGAGGCGCAAAAGGTCCTGATGGTCCGCAAGGCCCGCAACCTGGTCGGAGACACCACGGGCAAGACCTTCGCGATGTGGGGCCTGGCCTTCAAGCCCAACACCGACGACGTGCGAGAAGCGCCCTCCCTTCGCGTCGCCCGCACCCTGATCACCGACGGTGCGAAGGTGCGTGGCCACGATCCCGAGGGCGCCGAGAACTTCGTGCGCGACCTTCAGGACCAGACCGGGAGCTTCGAAGTGGTCTCCGACCCCTACACGGCGGTCGAGGGGGCAGACTGCCTGCTGCTGATGACCGAGTGGCGACAGTACCGCTCGCCGGATTTCGCCAGGGTCAAGAGCCTGATGAACGACAATCCAGTGATCGTCGACGGGCGCAATCAGTACGACCGCCACGCCCTCGAGGCCATGGGCTTCAAGTACGACGGCATCGGCCGCTGAGCCGGACGCCCGCCGGCGGCCAATGCCGTGCCTGCGACTACGCGCTGCGCACGGATGCGGTTTGCAGGTGGGCCTGGGCGATCGCCGATAAGCTGCGGACATGCGACGCGTTCACTGGCTCGCGGTGATCCTGTGCTCCGCCTGGCTCGGGTGTGACGACACGTCATCGAGCGACACCGCCGCGCAGGCCCCGGCGACCGAATCCGCGACCGAGGCGCCCCAAGGTGGCGACCCAATGGGCCAGCCTGAGGGCCAGCTCGATGCGGGCGTCGAGCGTCTCGACGAGCAGCCCTCGGAGCCCGTGGTGCGGCTGGACTCGAGCAAGACGCCGCCGGTGGTCCTGCCCGCGTTCACGCCCGGCACCGCGCGGGAGATCGTGTTCTGGGTGAAGCTGACCGAGGGCCGCGCCAAGCGACTGCACGTCCCGCCGGTGCGGGTGGTCGCCGACGTCGAAGTCCTCTCCCGCAACCCCGAGCAGGCGCAGATCCGCTGGACACCTCGCAGCATCGAGATCCCGCGGACCGACGGGGTGGACGAGGCGTTCCTCACCGCGTTTCGAGCCGCCCTCGCGCCGAGCGATCCACCGACCACCTACACCCTTGAGACCGATTCGTGGAACGCGCTGGAGGCCCTGCCCTGGCCCGCGCCCCAGGACGAGCACGCCAACGCGGTGGCCTCCGCGCTTCGCCTCGCGCTCGGCCATCTGGCGATCACGACGCCCCCCGAAGGCTTGAGCAAGGGCGCGAGTTGGACGATGCAGCGTTCGCTCGACGTGTTCGGTTTGACCACGTGGGAGCGCGTTCAAAGCACCGCCACCAAGCTCGATGGCAACCAGCTCGAGGTCAAGGGCAGCGTCGCCTTCATGGCACCGTCCCGAGCGGTCGGCGAGATCCCGACGACCGCGACGGCGTTCGGTGCTCCGGTGACGGCGCTCGAGGGCGAAGCAAAGCTCCGGGCCCGCTTCGACCTCGCGGCGGGGCTGCCGGTGGACATGCAGCTGCAGGGCACGCTGACGCTGGCGGTCACCGACGGAACGACCAAGCGCGTCGGCTTCGAGGTCCGCGCCGATGAAAACTACCTCGCGCACCCCGATCCCCGCGTGACGCTGCGCGGCGAGGTGACCCCTGGCGGCTTGATCGTCGGCAAGGCGCCCGCAGGCACGAAGGTCTGGTTCAACAAGACGAAGCTTCCGGTCTCCGAGGAGGGCGACTTCGTGCTCGGGTTCGGCCTCAACGCTCCACCGCGGGCGCTGCTGGCCTTCAGCTTCGATGACGGACCGCCGATTCGGCACATCCTGCACCTCGCCCCGCGATCCTTCGAACCCGAGGCGATCGACGGCCTGCCCGAGGAGTACGTCAACTACGACAAGGAGACCAAGCGGGCGCTGGCCCAGTCCAAGACCCGCATCGGCAAGGTGCGCGGCAAGGCGTCGAGCGTGCCGCACTATCGCGACGGCTTCGCGTGGCCCGCCCGCGGCAAGATCACCTCGACCTACGGACGCAAGCGCATCCTCAACGGCGAGGAGAAGGGCGTGCACTGGGGTGTCGACATCGCGGGCCGCAAGGGCGCCGCAGTGAAGGCGCCAGCCCCCGGCGTCGTGGTGTTCGCGGAGCAGGATGTCCCTCTGTCGGGCAACCTGCTCATCATCGACCACGGACACGGCCTGACGTCCTCGTTCCTCCACCTGCAGAAGATCAAGGTGAAGGTCGGCGACGAGGTGAAGCAGGGCCAGACGATCGCCACGCTCGGGAACACGGGCCGCTCGACCGGGCCACACCTGGACTGGCGCATGAACTGGCTGGACGCGCGGATCGACCCGCAGCTACTCGTCCCGCCGCGCTAATGCTGTGTCTTTCAAGGGGCCTTTCGAAAAGGCCCCTCGCTGCGGCCGACACGTCGCCCTTCGCTTCACCCCAAACGGGCGCGGGCCAAACGGGCTCGCGCGAGCCCGCGGCGCCGCTCTACTCTTCTTCCCACTGCGACCCAGGGTCGAGCTGGGTCGAGAACTCGGCGACCTGGGGCGGTCCGTCGTAGGTCGGGAAGCCGACGCCTGCCACGGCGTCGCGCAGGCAGTCCTTGAGCTCCTCGTCGCCGTCCCACTTCTTGGCGCTGAGCGTGGCGTTGACGGCGAAGGGCTTGGCCTGGTCGGGGTCGAGCTTGACCGC
Source organism: uncultured bacterium (assembly GCA_963761755.1). Taxonomy (GTDB): domain Bacteria; phylum Myxococcota_A; class Polyangia; order Nannocystales; family Nannocystaceae; genus CAJXVA01. Next base: position 29,079 of record CAVXIC010000006.1, on the reverse strand, counting down.
GAAGTCGACGTCCCCGTCGAGCGCGTCTGCGTCGCTGACCTTGTGGCGGTCCTTGGCCTTCATCACGCACGCATCGAGGCCGTCGAAGCTGCGGTTGAACGCCTGCTGCACTTCCCAGTCATCGACCCGCTCGGTTCCGTACTTGTCGAGGTCGACGGTCATCGACGCGGGGTCGAACTCGGCGATCGTGGCCTTGACCGTGCGCTTGCTCTGACGCCCCTTGTCGGGCTTCTTGCAGCCGACGACCGGCAGCGCGAACGCAGTGACGAGAGTGAGCAGACCCAAAGACCGAACGATGCTTGCCATGATTCCGTGTGCTTTCCCCGTGGTTGGGCGCCAACCTTGGCGCGCGCGATGGTCTTCGACGACCTCCGCATAGAGATTATTCCGTATTGCTCGCCACACCGCTATGATTGGGGTGGAGACTGTGGTCAAGGAGGCGACACCGACCCATCACCACGAGGTGTCTGCGCAGTGTGCGTCGTGCGGACTGAGCGCGCTGGTGCCCGTACACCTTCAGCGGGACGAGAGCCAGACCTGGGTCCAGATCGACAAACCGGGCTGGTTCCGTCGCAACAATGTGGATACGAGCAAGGCCGACGTTCAGATCGACGCGTGTCCGGTGTGTTTCGGCGCGTGGTTCGATCCCGGGGAGCTGGACGTCCTCGCAGACCAGCTCGAGAGCGTCGAAGACATCCTCGACCCGCACGCCAAAGCCACGAGCCGGCCCTGTCCGCACGGACACGGCCCCATGCAGGAGCACGAGCTCCCGGGGATCATTCGCACCCCCGTCGATCGCTGCAGCACCTGCGGGGGGATCTGGCTCGATGGTCACGAGCGCCGCAAGCTCGCCAAGGCCACCACCAGCGAGGGTCAAGGTACGCGGACCCAGCGATGGCTCAAGCGGGGCGCCATCTGGGCGGCGCAGGTCCTGACCCACCTGCCGGTCGAGGTCGAGAACCCCGGCCGCGGGACGCCGTGGATCGTCTACACGCTGCTGCTCGTGTTCGCGGTCGTCTTCGGCATGCAGGAGCTGCAGCAGCTCGACACCAACTACTACGGCATCGTGCCGGGGCGCCTCAAGCACGACGGTGACCTGTACACGCTCGGGGCGTACATGTTCATGCACGGAAGCGTGCCGCACATCCTGGGCAACGCCTACTTCCTGTACACCTTCGGCGACAACATCGAGCACCTGTTCGGGCGCATCCGCTTTGCGCTGTTCTTCGCTGGATGCGGGCTGCTGGCGGGGGTGATTCACACCTGGCTGACCCACGAGACGGCGACCGTGATCGTGGGCGCATCGGGAGCGATCGCGGGCGTGCTCGCGGCGTATCTGTGGGCCTTCCCGCGGCAGCGCCTGTTCCAGGTGGTGCTGTGGATCCAGCTGAAGATCCCCGTGTGGGTCTACCTGCTGGCGTGGGTCGCCTTCCACGTCGTGATGGGCTTCTTCGGCACCGGCGGGGGCGCGAAGCAGGTGGCCTGGTTCGCGCACCTCGGCGGGTTCCTCGTCGGGTTTGCGGTCACACCGTGGATGCTGCGACTGCGCCGGCGGGACGTCGCGCGGACGGTTCGGGTCCCGGCGATGTGATCGCTGGGCCGAAGGACCGGCTCAGGACGGGCTCAGCGCGCCCTCGAGCACTTCGGCCACTCGCGTGGAGCCGACCGCCCGCGCCAGCTGCAGCGCGGTGCGGCCCCCGGGGTCCTGCACCTTGAGGGCTGCGCCGACCTCCACCAGAGCCCAGGCCGCGTCGGGCTGATTGAACATCGCCGCGTACATCAGCGCCGTCCGGCCCGAGGCGTCCACGTAGTTGAGCTTGGCGCCCGCATCGGCGAGCTGGCGGATGATCTCCACGTGGCCACCGAAGGCGGCGCTGGCCAGGGGCGTGCGGCCGCCCTCGTTGGCCTTCTCCACGTCGGCCTCTCGCTCGAGCAGCAGCCGGACGACCTCGGGATGGCCGGCCGTGGCCGCAACGATGAGCATCGTCATCCCCTTGGGGTCGGCGGCGTCCACCGGCAACCCGGCATCGAGCGCCGTGCGAACGGTCGCAAGGTCACCGGTCTTGGCGCCGTCCAGCGCGGGCTTCAGCTCAGGGGCCATGGGCGGAGCGTGACACAGAGTTCACCAAATGCCCGTCCTGCGCGCTCTCGGGCGACCCAGGGTATGATCCCAGCCGCCTCGCATGCTCGGCTGGCTCGTCATCGCAGCGCTCTCTCCGGGTGGGGAGGCCCACACGCGCAGAGGGCTCGAGCTGCGATGGGACGCGCCTGCGACGTGCCCGAGCGCGCAAGCGGTCGAAGACCGGGTTTGGGCTCGCCTCGAGGCCCGCCCCGAGCCCGACGGAACGCTGCGGGCCCAGGGACGGATCGAGTCGACCGCCTCCGGCGTCACCGTGTCCCTGACGCTCGACAGCGAGGGCACCCGCTCCACCCGGACGTTCGAGGGGCGCACCTGCGAGGAGGCCGTCGACACCGCGGTGCTGCTGATGGTGATGACGCTCGACCCGCTCGCGATTCCTGAGACTGCGCCTTCGCCTGAGCCTGAGCCTGCGCCGGAGCCTGAACCTGCGCCGGAGCCTGAACCTGCGCCGGAGCCTGAACCTGAGCCACAGTCAGCGCCTGCGCCTGAGCCACAGTCAGCGCCTGCGCCTGAGCCTCAGTCAGCGCCTGAGCCTGCGCTCCAACCGGCGCCCTCCGTGAACGCCAGCGGTCGCGTGTCGGCCGGCGTCGGCTTCGGGCCGCTCCCCAGCGCGGGCGCGGTGCTCGAGGCCGCCGCGGGGCTCGGGGGTCTCCACTGGGCAGCGCACCTGACCGCAGAAGGCTGGACCCCGTCGACGGCCCAGACCGCCGCCGGAAGCACGGCCCGCATCTGGCTCGCAGCGTTCGGCGTGGAGGGGTGCGGCGTGCTCACCCCCGCCGCGCGATGGACGATCCCACTGTGCGCCGGGGCGGTCATCGGCCCGATGCAGGCCCGCGGCCTCGAGGTTCGCGACGCTCGAACCCGCCGCACCGCGTGGATCGCCGCTCGCGTGCAGCCCAGCGCAGTGGGCTGGCTCCTCCCCTGGCTCGGCGTGGGGCTCCAGCTCTCGGGGCACCTCGCGCTGTATCGCCCCATCTACTCGATCGAGCCCACGGGCGTCGTCCACGAGGCGCGCCTGGCCGGCGTCCGCGCCGGAGTGGCTCTCGTGTTGAGGAATCGACGGACGTGGTGATGGGTGCACCGCCGGACGGACACGAACGAGACGTGCGGGCATCCGCCCACCGATCACCTGGCCCCGATGGCTCTGATCCTCCCACCCTCGACGCGCTGTACCGGGACCACGCGGACTTCGTCTGGCGTGCGGTGCTGCGGATGGGGATCGTCGACGCCCACGCCGAAGACGCGGTGCATGAGGTGTTCATGGTCGCGCGGCGCAAGCTCTCGGGGTTCCGAGGAGACGCCGCGCCCTCCACCTGGCTGTATGCGATCGCCCGCGGCGTCTGTGCCAACCTGCGACGCTCTCGCGATCGGGCCCGGCGACGGCTCGAGCTCGCGCCAGCGCCCCAGCCCGCGCCGAACCCCGAGGAGGCGGCAGCGCGCGCCAACGCGGCGGACCTGGTCGAGCGATTCCTCGACGGGCTGCCCCAGGCCCAGCGCGAGGTGTTCGTGTTGAGCGACATCGAGGGCCTCGCGGGCCCCGACGTCGCCGCTGCCCTGAGGATCCCGCTGGGCACCGCGTACTCGCGCCTACGGCTGGCGCGCAGGCGCTTCGAAGCCTTCGTGAAGGAGACGCGAGCGTGACGGAGCCACCGCCCACCTTGTCGTCCGAGGCGCAGGGGCTGCTGCAGGCCTATCGCGCGGCGCGGCCGATGCCGGACGCGGTCCGGACGCGCGTGCACGAACGTCTCGAGAGCGACGTCGCGCCGGCGCCGGTCGGTCGCTCGGTGTGGCTGTGGAGCGCGATCGGTGCCGCCGCGGCGGCCCTGCTGGTGTGGTCCGCGGTCGGAATCGGGGACGCCCGCCGCGGCTCGGGCGACGCGGACCCAGCGGCCCAGGTGCCGATGCAGCCCCTGCCTGGGGGCACCGGCCAGGCCGAGCCCCAGCCTCGGCCCGCCCCGATGCGGGTCGCGCCCGCCGAACCCGTGGCCACGCCGAAGCAGACGCTCGCGCAGCCCGAACCCCAGCCCGAGCCCGAGCCCGTGGTGCCCAGCCGGCGTCGGCGCGCGCCCGAGCCCGAGCCCGAACCCGAACCCGAACCGCCGTCTCCGAGCACCCTGGCGGCGGAGAACCGGCTGATCGCCAAGACATGGGACCACGTTCGCAGCGAGGACCACGCCGCCGCCGCGTCCACGCTGCGCGAGCACGCCGCGCAGTTTCCAGGCGGCGTCCTCGCACCCGAGCGCCGGGCCTTGGTGGTGATCGTCGATTGTCTGGCCCACCCCGAGACGGCCGCTGGCAAGGCGCAGGCCTACGCTGCCCAAGGACACACGGCCCTGCTCAACAAGGTGCGCACCTCGTGCATGCCCTCAGAAAAATCGCCGCCGCGGTGATGGGCTCGCCTCGCGACGCACACCGACGAGGCATGACACGCTCCATTGACCTGACCGAACTGACTTCACTCGCGCTGGCATGCTCGCTTGCGCTGCTGGGCTGCGAGGCCCCCGAGAAGTCCGTGGGACAAGAGACCGAGGGCGAATCCAGCTCCACCTCCGACTCGGGCATGACCTCGGACGGGTCCGCCCAGACGGGCTCGCCAGGGAGCATGACGGGCGCCCAGACCGAGACCGACGGTGGCTCCGGCTCCGACACCGGCTCCGCCACGACAGCCCCCGCGACGACCGGCTCGGAGACCACCGCCTCCGAAACCGACAGCGGGGGCCCGTCACTCCCCGCCGGATTCGAGCCGACCCTGGCCGGTTCGGGCTGCGCCGACATGGTCATCTTCGCCGCGAGCCCCGATGGCTCGATCGGCCTCGGGCTCACCACCGGGGGAGACTTCACGCCGGTGGCCGACGCGGTGGACGCCGGCGAGACCGTCACGACCACCCACGATGTCAGCGAGTTTGGCCGGCTGGAGGTGATGGTTGGCACCAACGTGACCTACCCCGAGTGCAACGACGCCCTCGAGCCCGACGCGTACGCCATCGACCAGACGTGGGTCGCCACCGCCGGCTCGGTGGAGATCGAGATCGTGCCCGACCAGGACGCCCCGAAATTCGGCACGCAGGGCTCGGCGACGGTGACGATCACGGGGCTCGAGGTCACCCTCGACGGGGTCACCGAGACGCTCGAGGACATGACGTTCGCGGACGTCGGGGTCGGCTGGCTGCCCGGCTGAGCTCACCCCTGCGAGGGCGGGACCCAGGCGGTCTCGACGAGGTCGCCTTCTTCGAAGCCGAAGAAGATGCGCATTTGCTTGCGCAGGAACTCCTTGCCCTCGTCGGACTGCAGGTCGATGCGGTACGTGTTGATGTACCGCGGAGAGACCTGCAGCCACTCCTTCCACGCCTTCATGCTGACGTGGTCGTAGATCTTCTGACCGAAGTCGTCGGGGAACGGCTTGAAGGGCAGGCCCTGGAGTTCTTCGCCGTATTTGTTGCAGTGGACGGTGCGTGGGCTGTTCATGATGACGTCGCGTTCGCTCAGGCTTGGCTGAGGGCTTGGGTGACGACCTCGACGGCCGTGGTCAGAGGAATCCGCGTCTGGGTTCGGTCGTCGCGCATGCGCAAGGTGACGCTGCGGTCGACGAGGGTGTCGTTGTCGACGGTGATCGCATACGGGGTGCCGATCTCATCGTGACGTGCGTAGCGCTTCCCGATGGCGTGCTGAGAGTCCATCTTGGCGTTGATGCCCGCGGCGTAGAACATGTCGACGATCTCGCGAGCGACCTCGGGCATGCCGTCCTTCTTGACCAAGGGCAGCACCGCGACCTTGATCGGCGCAAGGCGGGGGTGCAAGCGGAGCACCGTGCGGGCCCCCTTGCCGTCTTCGTCGCCGGGCTCTTCGTCGTAGGCGTCGCACAGCAGGGCCAGCAGGCCACGGGTGGCGCCGGCGGCCGGCTCGATCACGTGCGGCATGTAGCGCCAGCCGTCCTTGCCGGTGTCGGGGTCTGGCTTCTGCGGGTCGAAGTACTGGAGCTTCTTGCCCGAGCCGTTGGTGTGGGCGTTGAGGTCGTAGTCGGTGCGGCTGGCGATGCCCTCCAGCTCGTCCCAGCCCCACGGGAACAGGTACTCGACGTCGTAGCAGCCGTCGCTGTAGTGGGCGAGTTCATCGCTGTCGTGGGCGCGCAGGCGAAGGTTCTCCTCCTTGATGCCCAGGCTCTTCCACCAGGCCATGCGCGCGTCCTTCCAGTAGTCGAGCATGGTGGGTCCCTCCCCCGGCTCGACGAAGTACTCCATCTCCATCTGCTCGAACTCGCACGAGCGGAAGATGAAGTGCTCGACCTTGACCTCGTTGCGGAAGCTCTTGCCCATCTGGGCGATGCCGAAGGGCACCTTCATCCCGGTGCTCTGCTGCACGTTGAGGAAGTTGACGAACATGGCCTGCGCGGTCTCGGGGCGCAGGTAGACCGCGCTGTCGGACATCGCCTCCTCGACCTTGCCGCGCAGGGTCGCCTCGTCGTCGCCAGCCTCCACCGACCCCTTGACCGCGTCGATCATCGCCGCGACGGGATCGACCGGACCCAGCGAGGTGCGGAACATGAGGTTGAACTGGCGCTCCTCGGAGAGGAACGGCGAGCCGCAGTTGGTGCAGACGTAGCCGCGGGCGTCCACGGTGGCGCCGGTCAGGGTCTTGCCGTCGCGCGCGATGCCTTCGGCCAGGGTCTGCACTTTGTCGAGCGCCGCCTTGGCCCGCCCCTTGTCCGCGAGCTCGATCGGCGCCGGCGCCCCGGGCTCGGCGCGCGGCGCCTTGTCGGCCCGAAAGCGCTCGCCGCAGACCTTGCAGTCGACCAGCGGGTCGGAGAAGTTGGCCAGGTGCCCCGAGCTCTTCCAGACCTGCGGGTGCATGATGATCGACGCGTCCAGGCCGACGATGTCCTCGCGGCTGTGCACCATGGCGCGCCACCACTCGTTCATGAGGTTGCGCTTGAGCTCGACGCCCATCGGGCCGTAGTCGTAGGCGCTTCGAAGACCGCCGTAGATCTCCGAGCTCTGGAACACGAAGCCGCGCCGCTTGCACAGCGACACGATTTTCTGCATGCGATCTTCGGTGGCGTCCGCCATGTTTGCGGCATAACACGGGCCCCGGCGAGCGGGAACCTCAGGCGGCAGCTTCCGCCTGGCGGGCCACGAGCTCGCTGTAGGCGCCCCCGCTGGCCATGAGGGCCTGGTGGGTGCCCGACTCCACGATGCGCCCGTGATCGAGCACGACGATCCGGTCGGCGTCGCGGACGGTGGAGAGGCGGTGCGCGATCACCAAGGTGGTGCGGCCGGCCTGCAGCCTCTCCAACGCGTCCTGGACCACGCCCTCGCTCTTGGCATCCAGGGCGCTGGTGGCCTCGTCGAGGATGAGGACCTTGGGGTCGCGCAAGATGGCCCGCGCGATCGACACGCGCTGCCGCTGTCCTCCGGAGAGCTGGACGCCTCGCTCGCCGACCTTGGTGTCGTAGCCGTCGGGAAACTCGCCGATGAAGTCGTGCGCGTTGGCCTGCTTGGCGGCGCGCTCGATGTCGGCGTCGGAGGCGGTCAGATCGCCGTAGCGAATGTTCTCGCGGATGGTGCCGGAGAACAGGATTGGCTCTTGCGAGACCACCGCCATCACGCCGCGCAGGTCGGCCAACGCGACGTCGCGCAGGTCGATGCCGTCGATGGTCACCCGCCCCTGCGAGGGGTCATACATGCGCTGCAGCAGGCGGGCGAGCGTGGTCTTGCCCGAGCCGCTGGTGCCGACGAGTGCACAGGTCTGGCCGGGCTCGATGCGCAAGGCGACGTGCTGCAGCACCGCCGCGTCGCGGTCGCCGTAGCTGAACCCGACGTCGTCGAACTCGACCTTGCCCTGGAGATCGGTCAGCGCCGTGGGGTGCTCGGGCTCGACGAGGTCGGAGCGGGTGTCGATGATCTCGAAGATCCGCGCGGTGGCCCCGAGCGCGGCCTGTAGCTGGGCCCAGATGCCCGCCATGGCCCCGACCGCGCCGGCGACCATCATCGTGTAGAGCATGAACTCGGTGAGGTCGCCCGGGGAGATGGCGTCGGTGGCCACCATGCGGCCGCCGAGGAAGAAGATGCCGGCGATGGCCGAGAAGGCCAGGAAGCTCGAGAGGCTCATGAACCATGACCCGGCGAGCACCCGCTTGATGAACAGGTCGAAGCTGCGCGCGATCGACCGCCCGTAGCGCTCGACCTCGAAGTCCTCGCGGGTGAAGGCCTGCACCGTCTCGATGCCCGAGATACCCTCGGCCAGCTCGGCGTTGGCCTGGGCCAGCTCGTCCTGGGCCTTGCGCGCGAGCTTGCGGATCTTGCGGCCGAAGAACACGGTCGCTATCGCCAGCGGCGGCACGACCGCCAGCATCACGAGGGTGAGCTGCAGGTTGGTGTAGAGCAAGATCCCGATGCCTCCGACCAGCGAAAGCGCGTTGCGGGCCGCCATCGAGAGGTCCGAGCTGACCGTGCCGTGCACCTTGCCCACGTCCTCGGCGAGTCGCGAGAGCAGCTCGCCTGTGCGGCGCTTGTGAAAGTAGGTCTGCGAGAGCGTGACCAGGTGCCGGTAGAGCTGGACCCGAAGGTCGGCGACGACGCGCTCGCCCACCCACGACACCAGGTAGTGCCGAAAGAACACGAACACCGCCTGCACCGCGAAGATGCCGATGAGCGTGACGCTGTGCTCCGAGAGCGCCGTGACGTCCTTGTCCTTGAACGCGGCATCGATCACCTCGCCGAAGTAGGCCGGATACAGCAGGCCCAGGCCGCTGCCGATGACCAGGCAGAACAGCGCGATGCCCATGCGCACCCGGTAGGGCCACGCGTAGCTCAGCAGACGGCGCACCCGGGCGCCGACGGGCATCTTGTCGACCGCATCCGCGGTCTGGGCTGCGTCCATCGTCGGCTCGGCCGTGCGCGCGGAATCGTCCACCGAAGCACGCTAGCACGCGCGCAGGCAGCATCTGACGGCCCACAGCGGGCGGCCGGGAACCTCGGCGCCCTCGGGCGTACTCCCTGGTCATGCGGGCCAAGGCGATCGGGTGGGCGCTGGCGGCGGTGCTCAGCGGCTGCGACGCGGGCGAGGAGGCGTCGGGCGTCGACCCGGACGATCCCAACTGCGTCCGGTCCCGGTCGCTGGAGATCGCCGGGTGCCCAGAGACGCTCGGTGAATCGCTGTGCAGCGAGGGCACCGGGCACGTGCCCTTCGGGTCGGCCCTGCGCTACGACAGCAACCCGCCCCACAGCGGCGCCCACTACCCCAGCGCGACGCACTGGGGCGTGCACGAGGGCACGGTCGACCGGGGCACCTACGTGCACAACCTCGAGCACGGCGGCATCGTGTTGGCCTACAACTGCACCGACTGCGCCCAAGACATTCGGGCGTTCGCGGACGTGGTCGCCGAGCGACCCGACATGCGCATCCTCGTGACGCGCGACGTCGAGCTGCCGACCCGCTTCGCGGCGATCAGCTGGAGCTGGGTGTGGACCTTCGAGACCATCGACGCCGACGCTGTGATGTGCTTCGTCGACCAGCATGAAGGTTTCGCACCCGAGAACATCGTCAAGTGAGGGCGCCGCTGGCGTCACCGCCGCAGCCCGGTAGGCTGCTGGCATGTCAAAGTTTCATGCGTTCGAAATGGAGTCGATCACCGGTGAGACGGTGAAGCTCGGTCGGTTTGCGGGCAAGGCCTGCTTGGTCGTCAACGTTGCGAGTCGCTGAGGCCTCACCGGTCAGTACGCAGGTCTGCGTACGCTGCATGAGAGCCGCGATGATTTGAACGTTCTCGCGTTCCCCTGCAACCAGTTCGGCAAGCAGGAGCCGGGCACCAACGCGGAGATCCACGCGTTCGCGAAGTCCAAGTACGACGTGAACTTCCCGATGTTCGCCAAGATCGAGGTCAACGGAGACGGGGCCGCGCCGCTGTACGCATTCCTGCGCGAGCAGGCGCCGGGCGAGGACGGCACGTCGGAGATTTCGTGGAACTTTGCCAAGTTCCTGGTCGACGCGAAGGGCAACGTGGTCAAGCGCTACGGGCCCAAGACCACGCCCGAGGAGATCGCGGCCGATCTGGACGCGGCGCTGGGCACGTAGGCGACGGGCCCGCGCCCGAGCCGCCCGCGTTGGCGGGCGTCCGCCTCAGTTCCTTTGGACGAAGGTCGCCGAACCGCCGAGGTTCGGCAGGACTTCGCGCTCGAAGAACTCACGCTCGCTGCTGATCGCTTCGAGGGCCCCGCTGCGGACCGAGGCGACGAGTTCCCAGTCCAGCAAGATGACGATGTCGGCTCCCGCGGTGCGAGCCCAGGAGATGAGCGCGACGAAGATGGCGCCCTCCTGGCCGGAGCGACTGGGGGTGACGTCGGCGGAGAGGTTGGGCGAGAGCCGGAAGAAGCGCTGCGCGTCCTGGGCGTCCTCTTGGTCAGGCGCGCCGACTTCGACGCGGCCGCCGGAGTCGCGCAGGCGCTGCTCGAGGTCCCTGTGTACCTGAGCGCCGGTTGCACTCGACGAGGTCCGAATGAGAACTTGGTATGGGCTGGACATGGACTACCGTGGCGGGAACATCGTGAACGACCCATTCTCGATGATGATCGCCTCTTGAAGCTCGGGAATCGGTCTGCGCTGAAGGAGATCGACGAGTTCTTGGGTCGATACGCTCGAGTCGTCGAGCCTCACGACGACGCGGTCAGCCTGTCGCTTCTGAGGATCGGGATCCGCCTTCTTGCGGATGCCCTTGCGTATCTGATCGGCATTGTTGCTCGTCGGGTTGAGGTGGTCCCAGTAGTTGCCCTCCATGAAGTAGTCCGGCTCCTTCCCGTTGGGCAGCGGATTGTCGTTGTGGCGGATGTCGAAGCCCTGCTCGGCGAGGTAGTCCGCAGACTCGTTTTGCCGACTGACCTTCAGCTGCTTGTCTCGAGGCGCACGTCTGTCGACGTGTTCAGGGGTTCCTCGCGCTCTCGCGCCGGGATTTCGACGGGCTGGCCTGGAGGTTGCGTTGTCGGGAACCGCCGCCGCCCCTCCCTCGGGCGCGTCGGAGCCATGGGCGGCTCGCAGCTCGTCGCTGAGGTCTTCGTGCGCGGGGGTGCGAGAGGGCTCCGTACGGCGGCGCCCGAAGGAGTTTCGCAGGGCATCGCGCGCGCGGCGGGCGGATGCGTTGAGCCCTCGCGTTGCAGCCACGGCGGTGTCCATCGCCCTGCTCAACACCCGGACCGTCCGGGCCCACCGGATGATCGCGCCCAGACGCCCAGTCAGCGCCAGCGCAGCCCCGCCAAGCGTGAAGATCGTCAGCAGGACGGTCGCGATGAGATAGCCGACGACCCACCCGCGAAAGTGCCCGCGGCGAAGGGCAGACTCATGGTTCCACTTGGCGACGAAGTCGTTGAACAGTCCGGTCGCGGCCTGCTGGATTCCCGAGAGCGAGAGCGAGTCCCACAGCTCTCTGGCCCGGCTGAGAAGCTCTCCGGCGACGATGAGCTTGATGAAGTCCCAAACGAAGCCGACCAGGTCGAAGATGCCAACGACCATGTCCCAGACGCACTCGAGCGCACCGTGGATGAGGCCGCCGAGAAACCCCGCGCTGAACTTCACCCACTCCCACGCTTGCTCGAACGTCCGCGCCACCCGATTCCAGAGATCGCGGCGGAATGAACCCGCGGAGACCTGGCCCTCGAGCGTGTTTGCAAACTCGACGCTCGGCACCCAGATGAGGTAGTTCGCCCGCGTCTGCGTGGTGTCCCAGGGTCCGTCGAGTCGCTCGCGGTAGACTCCTCTCGCCTCGCCGGTCTCGCTCCAGTTGGCGTGAACGAGGACGTTCACGTAGAACCGTTCGTCACGCCCTCGCTCGACGCCCTCGCTGTAGTACTGACGCGCGATGACCTGGGCGGTCTCGCCTGGGCGAACGTAGTGAAGCCTGGCGCCCGGATCGGGCGCACCGACCGAGACCTTGGTCTGGTCGACGTAGCCCACGGCCCCGTCATCGGTCGACACCATCAGCCAGCCCGAGGGCGTGCGCAGCCGCAAGATGACGAAGACGCGGTCGTTGAACCGAAGGTTGGCCAGCACGCGAGAGCCAGCGCCGGGGAGTGCGTAGACCGAGACCCCCCCGGACAGCGACCGGATGCGACCGAACGCCTCGACCTCCTCACCGTCGATGCTCGGGAGGTTCGGAACCTGGATCTCACGACTCATGTGCTCAGCCCTCCCACCTTTGCAGCGTGTCAGCTCGGCGTCGGTCGTTCAACGACTCTGTGGTCTCCAGCGCCCGAACGCGCGCGGTGGCGGACGCAGGACGCTGCACGAGGGACGCGCGCAGGCTGCACTGGCCCACAGACGGCGCGGGCCCGCGGGCTGGTGCAGCATCCTTGCAGTGCGATCGCTTCGTCCTGGAGACAGCCACGAGGTGTCCCCAGACGCGTCGCCCGCTTGCGCGGGTGCCTTCGCTCGCCGAGACTGGCCGCGCGCATGGGACTGCGACCGATCAAGCTGCGGCTCGATGGCGAGGAGGTCCACCTCGTCCCCGCGCGAGACCTGCAGCGGTGGACCGGGTACCTCAGCGCCCGCCGGGCCGCGTACACGCTGGTCACCCCCGACAACGTCTCGGCGATCCGGGCCGCCCTGCTCACGCCCCCCTCGACCGACACCGAGGGCGTCTTCACCGAGCTTCGCAAGCAGCTCGAAGACGAGTCGGCGCTGTTCTTCGAGCTGCCGCCCGAACCGGTGGTGTTCGACGCGCCCGACACCATCGATCTGATCGACCTGCTGCCCCGGGGCGGCGACGAGGACGCGGACCACGACACGCCGGGAGGACAGCCGGGGCTGCACTGGATCGAAGTGGTCTGCGTGTCCCCGCAGGGCGAGGGCTACGCCGGGGCGCGCGGGCGGATGCGCCTGCCCGATGGACGCACCGAGTTCGTCACGCTGGACGCTCGGTCGTCGGTTCGCTTCGACGATCTCACCGGCGGCGGCACCGTGCACTTCGAGCTCTCCGGCGACGCGAGCCCCTCGGGCATGCTCGGGCCCGACCACGGCTTGCGCTACGAGCTCGGCGCCTCGGTCGGCCTGAGCACCCGCAAGCGGCACGTCCTGGTCATCCACCCCAACCCCAACGCGTTCGTGAGCGTCGAGCTGCTGCTGGACGGCGAACCGGTCCACGGGGGTCGCTACACGCTGAGCACCCAGGCCGGCGCGCAGCCCGGCGAGCTGGACGGTTCGCTCGCGCGCGCCGAGGGCTTTGCCCTGCCCTCGGCGAGCACGTACGCGTTCGAGGGGGTGATCCTGCCCCCGCGCGCGGTGGACGAGCAGCTGCCCGACGATCCGGACGCGGACGCGGACGAAGACGAAGACGAACGTGCAGACGACGCGGACGCGGACGGGGGTGATGACGACGCGCCCCCCGGGCCGTTTGCTCCGGTCCCCACCGGGCCCGAGCACGAACCCGTGCGCCCCGACGAGGTGCGCGTGAGCCTGGCGTTCGAGGACGGCACCCCGGTGACCGCGACGCTGCGGGTGACCGGCGGGGGCGTGGACCGGGAGGTCCGGGGCGATCAGGCGTCGTTCCAAGGGGTGAGCGGGCCGATCGAGCTGCACGTGCGGGTGGACGAAGTCCCCGCGTAGTCACTCGATCGCGGAACCCGGGGCGACGGATCGCGGGCCTGCTGCGGAGTGGAGGTTTGGCGACCCCCTGTTCCAAGCGCGACCACAAGGGCGAACGTGCGGACACTGAAGCAACGCACCGAGCGCCTACGCGAGCCCCAGCGCTTGCTCACTGCAGACGCACCCAGGCGGCCGCTCCCGGATGTCGGCCTTGGTGTTCGCCATCGGGCAGCGCGAGCTGAGCCTCGACCAAGACCAGGTGTGACGATGGGTCGACCTCCGGAGCGATTTGCTCGATGGTGGCCCTCACCGGATTGGAGGCGCCCTCGAACTCGGCGAGCACGACGTCGCCCACCTGTAGGCGATCGACGTGGCTGGGGGGCACGGCAAAGCGAACCCAGGGGCTGCCAGTGCCGAGCAGTCGAACAACCCGGGAACCAGCCGAGACCACCGTGCCCCCGTGGACATAGCGCTCAGCGACCGTTCCGGAAAATGCAGCGGTCAGGACGGTTTCGTCCAGCTGTCGCTGCCGCTGCGCGAGGGCGGCGCGAAGACCGGAGACTTCCGCTCGCGCTTCGCGAACCGCCGCCTGGGTCCGGATTCGTTCGGCTGATGCATCCTCCACCTCGGCGCTGGGAATGTGGCCGGACTTCGCGAGCGACGCGCTTCGCGCGGAGCTCCGGCTCGCCTTCTTCGCGGCGGCTTCGGCTTGTTCGAGCCGGGACTGTGCGGAGCGAAGCTGCGCCGAAGCCATCACGAGCTCTTCTCGGGCTCGGGTGTCGTCGAGGGTGGCGATGCGATCGCCCTCCTCGACCCTGTCTCCTGCCCGAACGTCGACCGTACGCAGCGTGCCCGTGGTGTTGGGCGCGATATCGACGGACTCCCCCGCGTACACGACCGCGACGTATCCGCGTGAGGGCGGTCCCGCCGGCGGACTCGGCCGGGGCGGAAGGCGGGCAACTGCGTCCACCCGTTGTGCAGGCTCGGCCTCGAGCGATGGCACCGAGTCGCCGCAGCTGATCGTACCGAGACCCAAAGCGCTGCCCAGCAGCAGTCGTCGGATGCGGTCACCCATGGAGCGAGCCTCCCGCTCCCGAGACTTGACCAGGGTTCGTTTGCGCGACCACCAACGCACGGTACGATCCGCCCCGCGCCATGAGTTCGGCGTGCGAGCCCTTCTCCACGATTCGTCCCTCGTCCATCACGATAATCTCATCGGCGAACGCGATTGTGCTGAGGCGATGCGCAATGATGATTCTCGAGCAACGCTGGGCCGCGAGGTTGTCCATCACCGTCTTCTCCGTCGCGGTGTCCAGAGAGCTGGTCGCCTCGTCGAGCAACAAGACGGCCGGCGTGTCGAGTAAGGCCCGCGCCATGGCGATGCGCTGGCGCTGCCCTCCCGAGAGCGAAGCTCCCCCATCTGCGAGCAGCGAATCGTAGCCCATCGGCATCGCCGAGATATCGTCGTGAATCGCGGCGAGTCGGGCTGCGGCGACGATTTCCTCGAGGGTCGCCGACGGGTCCGACAGTGCGATGTTGTCGCGGACCGACCGGCCGAAAATGAACGGGTGCTGCGGAACGATGCCCAGCTGCCGCCGCACCTGGCGAAGATCGAGATCGGCGAGGTTCTGACCATCGTAGTAGACTTCGCCCTGCGTCGGCGCATAGAGGCCGAGCAGTAGACGTGCCAAGGTCGACTTGCCGGACCCCGAACGACCGACGATTGCCACGCACTCGCCCGGTCGAATGTCTGCAGACACATCGTGCACCACATCCGTCGAGTTCGGGCCGTAGCGAAACGAGACGTTGCGAAGCTTGATGTGTCCCCTGAGTCGGCCAGGCTGGCGGACCTGGCCCCTGCCCTGCTCACGTTCGGCCGAGAGAACATCGTCGATGCGGTCGAAGTAGCAGCCCAAGCGCTGCAGCTGCAGGGCGCTGGTCACGAGCGATGACAGTGGCATCAAGAAGCCCACTGCAAGTGCATTGAGCGCCAGCATGCTTCCCAACGAAAGGTTGCCTTCAATGACCTCGATTGCGCCGAGGCTCAAGACCAACAGCGGCGCGGCCGACCGAAGCGCGGTCATCACCGTGGTGACCACGGCTCCCATCCGGCCGCGTTGCAGCGAGACGTTGAGATCGTCGACGAAGAGGTTGGACCAATGCTCGACGGCGCGGTGCTCCGCGCCCGCGACCTTGAGCGTTTCGATGCCCGCGAGGATCTGCACGAGGTTGCTCTGCGCCCGGGCCTGCGCCTCGAGGTTCTCACTCATCAGGTCGGACTCCCGCTTGCGCGCGACCAGGAACACCAGCACCTGCAGTACGCCCAGGCCGAACACCAGCAGCCCGACGCCGGGGTGAATCGCAACGATGAGACCGAGGTAGACGAAGACCAGTCCCCCGTCGAGGAGGCCAGAGAGGGTATTGGAGGTCAGCGCCTCGCGAATGGTCGAGTTGCTCGACACCCGCATCATCAGGTCGCCCGCGGACCGGTGCTGGAAGAACGCGTAGGGCAAGTTCACGAGGTGGTCCAGGAACCCGAGAGTCAGTTTCGTATCGAGGTTGGTGCGAAGCTGCAGCAGCATGTGCGCCCGGATCAGCGTGGACAGGAGCTGGAAGCCCATCGCCGCGGCCAATCCGACACCAACGATGGCGAGCAGCGAGGTATCACCGCGTGGAACGACTCGGTCCACGATGAGCGCGGTGAGGACAGGCAGCGAGAGCGCAAGCACGCGAAGCACGACGGAGGTCGCTACGACTTGCGATAGTAGTCGTCGCTGCCCCATCAGCTCTCGAAGGTAGTGCGATGCCCGGCTGCGCCCCGACTTCGAAGGCTCGAACTGCTCGGTCGGCTCGATGACGAGGGCGACGCCGGTGAACGAGCGACGGAATTGGGCCATGGGCACACGACGTCGGCCGTGTGCGGGGTCGACGATCTCGACCGCGTCACCAACGCAGCGCTCGAAGACCACGAAGTGGCTGAACTCCCAGTGAAGGATTGCCGCCTTGGGAAGGTACTCGAGGTCTGCCGCTTCGATCGACAGACCGCGCCCACGCATGCCGTACCCCTGCGCAGCCGTGAGGACAGACAGCGCGCTCGCTCCGTCGTGGCCCACCCCGACGCTCTGGCGGACATCCTCGAGGCGAACCTCGCGGCCGAAGAACCGCAGCACCATCGCCAAGCACGCCGCACCACAGTCGGCCCACTGCAACTGCTGCACGAAGGGGACGCGCTTCCGCTTCGACCGTCTCGCCAAGCGTTGGAGCGCGGGAAAGTCCGTGGCCACGTTGGCTCCGGCGCGGCTGCGAGTCGCCCGGCCCAGTGGCCCGACCAACGAGTGTTCCGTCATGGTCGAACTCGATGCAAGAAGGGGAGGAGGGTCGAGATGATCGGCTCAGTCCTCACGGCGATTCGCGCCGTGGCGAGCATGCCGTCGTGGAACCGATAGACTTCGTGGTTCGCCTCGAAGTAGGACTCGGGGAGGCGCGCGCGTACGAGCACCACGGGGCCGTCGATTCGGAGGTTATCGGCGACTTGAGGGCCGAGGTATCGACGGGCCTCGGCCGGTCCGATGACTTCGTCGCTCACTGCGTCGATCGTCAAGTCTTGGTAGGCATACTGGTAGCCCGCGATCTCGAGGCGAAGCGGCATGCCCGGGGCGAGCTGGGGGCTATCAGCACCTCGGACGAAGACCTTGACGTGGCGGTCGTCGTCGGCGGCGAGCAACGAGAGCACGATGTCCCCCTCGACGATGTGCTGTCCGGGACGGATGCGAATGTCGCTCACGACACCAGCCTCCGACGCTCGTAGCTGGTGCTGCTCGAGTCGCGTGTGGGCACTGGCAAGCTCTCCGCGCAGCGCGAAGACGCGCTGCTTCGCCGCGACGTCGGATGGGTCGAGCAGATGGGCGCGAAGCTGGTCGTCGAACTCTCGCTGGAGCTGGTCTATCCGTGCACGAGCCTGCCGATCGTCCAGATGAGCCAGGAGCTGGTTCTGTTCGACGTGCTCGCCGGGCGCGACCTCTACCGAGCGCAGAGCGCCCCCGCTGCGTGCCGTGACCTCGGTGCGTTTGTGTAGACGGACGATCGCCGGCCCTACGCTATATCGGTGGACTCGTCCGAGGAACAGATAGGCGACACTCCCGGCGATCAGGCCTAGCAGCGCCCAAAAGGCCCAGCGGATCCACCCCGGCGAAACCCGGATGACGTCACCACGATGTCCGACCTGGCCGTATGCGGTCAGCGCCTCCGGGCGATACATGTCGGACCGTCGCTCGCGCTCGAGACGAAGCACGCCCTGCGCTTCGACCATGCGAGCGAGGTGATGCATCATCGGTCCGGTGCTCTCCGCAAAGGTGGCGAGCAGCTGCTGCTCCCCTAAGGAGAACATTGGGCGGGCGGGGCTACGCACAGCGACGAGCACCGCGTGAACGCGACCACCTGGGCCCACGACGGGGTAGGCGAGCAGGCGCTCGTTGCCGTCCCCGAGGGGATCGTCGAGCGCCTGGACGTAGCGGGGGTCGACTCGCGCGCATTCGGTCACGCACGCACGTCCTGTACGCGCGACGAAGCCGGCGAGGCCGACGGTGGCCTGCCCTTCCCGGTCGGTCGCGCCTTCGGCCCACAGCGCGCCGCTGTCGATGTCATGGAAGAGGCAATACGTTCGGTCTGCGCCGGTCAGCCTCTGCGCGGCATGTTCGGCGGATGCAGCGGCCGACGGCAGATCGCTGCGGCTCGCGAACGCCGTGGCCAGCGCCAGGACCCGGGTGAGGTGCTCGGCGGCTTCGGGCGAGAGAAGCTCAGGCTCAGGCGAGCTGCGGCCACGCAACGCACTGTCGACGAGTGCGGTGATGTCCGCGGGCGGCAGCAGGGCAGAGAGGACGAAGAAGATGCGGGGGTCGGTCGGAACCTGCGATGCGCCCCGCTGTCCGATGACGAAAACCGGCATTCCGGCACCTACGTACTCGAGCAGGGTGCCCAGCGCGGGATCGTCGCAGCGATGACCCGTGATGATCGCGCGGGCGCCGGGAATGCGACCCAGGGCCGACAGATCGCCGTCGGGGAGAAGAATCGTTTCTGCCGTGTGCGAGAGGCAGTGGGCCAACCACGCCGCGCATCTCGGATCCATCGCGTACAGCAGCACGCGAGGCCAAACGGTCGGACTGGGCTGGGCAACGAGCATCGGTCGGGACACGTGGAAGAGAGGTCAACCGGAGGGACGTCGGGGTGTGCATGGCCACCCCGACGTCTGGGGCTCGACTAGTGGTCGATGTCGAGGAGTCCGCCGCCACCGTAGCTGCGGTGGCTCGTCGCCGGAGGCGAGCTGGGCTCGGGATCGGGACAGTTCCCTTCGGGCCCGCAGGGTCCCGGACTCCCGTCGGGGCCGGGGGCACAGCACAAGCCGCCGCCCTGCACGCTGCGGAGTTCGTCGGCGCTGATCGCCTGGTTGGTGGATCTGGAGGAAGATTGCTGGAAGGTCTTTTTCATCGTGTCGTGTCTCTTGTTGTAGACCCGGTGGCGGGACCTCGGCCCCGCGCCGGTTCCGACTGGAGAACACGCCACGAATCCCGACTTGCACGACCGACGAAGAAGCTCGTTCGTCGGAAGCAGTTCGTGGGTGACCACGGGCTTGGGAAAGTCTCCGAGCCAGTGGTAGGGGGCGCTGCTCGTGGCTTCGAGGGTCCGAAAGCCGACCGAGCCGACCGAGCCGGTGCGCGGGCCCTGAACCGGCCTCCGCACCGGCTCGTAGCGTCTCGCTTCACCCGCGTTGCCGCCGATGCCCCAACCTCGTCGATCGCCTTGCCGATCGCCTTGCCGATCGCCTCGTTGAGCCTGGTGGACTCGACATCGTCGCACTCGACGACGAGCGCGTACGACTCGAGGTCGTTGACCGAGACCGGCTGTTTGGCTGTTGGCGTTGCCGGCCACCGCTGTGGGCACAACGGCGAACGCCAGGACGAACCGGAGACGTTCTTTCAACTCAACCCTGGCCCGGTATCAGCCGGCAGGGGCATGCCGCTGTATCCAGGTCACGACTTCGCCCCTCAGCGCGCCGTAGGCCGGCTTTGAGGTGAGCGCGAGCGCGGCCGTGCGCGCCAGTCGCACGCCTCGAGCGCGAGCCGAGACAGTCGCCTCGGGGTCCTCGAAGGTGGCGCGTGCCAGCAGGAAACTCGTCCCCCCTCGATCGGCCTCGGACGTCTCCTCGACCGCGAGCGCCCGCGACAGGAGGTCTCGTGCGAGCGCGAAGTTCCCAGCCTCGAGCTCGGCATGGCCCAGGCGAGTGAGGACATCGGCGGTGTGAAAGTGATCTTCGCCGAACACGTCGATGGAGACCTCGAGGGCACCACTGGCGAGACGCCGCGCTTCCTCGACGTTCCCGTCGAGCAGCTCCACGTGCGAGCGAAGCCCATCGATCAACACGGATCGACTACGTTGGTCTGATTGCGTTTCCAAGAGCGCACTCGCTCGACCCAGGGCGGCGCGGGCAGCCTCGGTGTCCGCGAGCCCCAACCGTACATTCCCAAGGTTCGTCAGGACCGGGATCCGCATCGAGGAAACATCCGCCGGCGATTCGAGCAGCAGTTCGTCCGCGCGTTGGAGGATTTCAGCGGCCTCGTCGTAGCGACCAAGTTCCTTGTGGGCGATCGCCAGGTTCACCGACGCCGCGATCGTCTGCAGGGACCCTTCGCCCTCCACCGACGCCACGATGCGGTGCGCTTGCGCGCCGTGTCGGAAGGAGCCCTCGTAGTCGCCGCGGCGAGACGCCCGAACCTGAAGCGCCAGGTGAACCTGTGCGATGGCCGGGTGACTCTCCCCGTGAAGCGCGACGAGGATCCGCTGCGCCTCCTGCAGCTGCACCAACCCGTCATCGCCGCCCCCTCGCGTGAACAGCCGATCGGCGTATGCCAACAGAACCTCGGCTCGAGAGGTCGCAGGATAGGCGCTGTCGTCTTCGATCAACTCGAACGCCGTTCGAGCGGCATCCACGGCGCGGTCGAGCTCGCCGCGCTTCACGTAGAATCTCGACGCCGCCGCGAGGGTGAAGGCCTTGAGCTGGTTGGCGTCCGCCGCTTCGGCGAGCGCCAGGGCGACGTCGAACCATCGCTGTGCTTCCTGCGCCCTGCCGGTGGAAGAACAGATCGTTCCCAGGAACGTAGCGGTTCGCGATGCATCGCGGTCGAGCCGATGTTCGACCGCGAGCTGGTGGGCTTGCAGGCTCGCGCGCCTCGCTCCCTCGAAGTCGAGCCGCTTCAGCAGAATTCGCCCTTCCAGCCCGAGCGCCCGGACCTTCAAGGGCGGATACGAAGCAGCCTCCAGCGCCTCGCCATTGGCCTCCAAGATTTCCTGTGCCGCGTCGTAGTCTTCGGCCAACACCAAGGTGAAGGCCCGACTCAGGAGCGGGCCGAGTGCTTCCTGCTGAGCGGCTTCGTCCGCGTTGGCGGGCAACACGCTGAACTGCCGCAGCGCCTCCGCGTCGGAGCACATGTGCAGATCCGGAAGCGCCGCCACCAGTTCGCCTCCGCGCTCGATGTGCTTCTCCTGCGGTGCTTCCAGTACGGTGACCATGGCCTCGAAGCTCTGCGCGGCGTGCTTGAAGCAGCGCATGCGAACGTCGAGCGCGTCCGGGGGCAGCGCCCCGCGCTCGGACGCGCGGCACGCCTGCATCGCCCCCTGCCTCCATCCCTGGGCATAGGCGTCCAACCCCTCCAGCGTGCTGCGCAACGAAGCCTTGGCGTAGGGCAGGTCCGACCCGGAAAATCCGGCTCGGATCCGATCACGCGCGGCTGAGTCGTACACGCCATCGAGCGCCCCCACCGAACACGACGAGGGGTGCGTCCGTGTCAGCGCAAACGCAGCAACCGCGACGAGGGCCACCGCGGAGCCCGCCGCGGCGAGGCCGAGCGCGGACCCGCGGCGCGCCGGCCTGAGTTCATGGAGCAACGCACCCATCGACTCGAAGCGATCCCCGGGGTGCGGGGACAGGCCTCGAACGAGGGCCCGGCGGGCCCGGCCGGGGATGGTGACGTGGGCCGGAGGCGGAGGGATCTCGCCGCGCCGAATCGCGGCCGACAGTGCGCGCGCGTCGCCCCCAAAAAACGGTCGGCTCCCGTACAGCACCTGGTACGCCGTCACACAGAACGCGAACTGGTCGCTGGCCACGGTGGCCTTGCCGCCATCGAGGAGCTCGGGGGCCATGTATGCCAGCGTTCCCATGACGGCGCCGGTCTTGGTCAGCGAGTCGAGGGCGCCACCGTCGCGCGGCGCCGTCTGGGCCACCTCGATTCCCGCGAGCCCGAAGTCACCGACTTTGGGCCGGCCGTCCCTGCCCACGATCACATTCGAAGGCTTGAAGTCGCGATGAAGCACGCCCGCAGCATGGGCGGCCGCGAGTCCGCGGCCTGCGCCTCGCAGGCACGCCAGCATCTCCACTGCGCTGCGTCCCCGGCTCCAGGCGTCGAGGTTGTCACCATCGACAAACTCCATCACAAAGTGCGGATCGCCGTCGAACTCCCCCATGTCGAAGACCTCGATCACGTTGGGATGCCGCAGTGCGCCCAGAAGCTCCGCTTCTCGCGCGAACCGTTCTTTGGCGACGCCCGACAGTGCGCAGGGCAAGATCAGCTTGATGGCCACGTCGCGGTCCAGCGAAGGGTCGTAGGCCTTGAGGACGCGGCCCATGCCGCCGCGCCCGAGTTCTTCACGGACCTCGTAGCGACCCACGCGCGTGACCTCGGAGTTCCTCGATTGACGGTATGTGGCGCCGACGATGGCGCTGCAGTCGGCGCATGCGGCGAGGTGTTGCTCCGCAACTCTTCTCTGGGACTCGCCCAGCAGTCCCTCCGCGAAGGCCAGAAGCTGATCGTCGCTCGGGCAAGGGTGTGCCACCATCGACAAGGTGGACACGATAGCGCGGCCAGCGGACCCTCTGGTAGGCGAAGTGTGTCTCCTGCTTCAGGCAGGCGATGACTCCGAACTCCACGCGGCGGTGGCAGCCCTGACCGCGGACGCAAGGAAGACCCACGGCGACTTCGCCCCCGGCGCCGAGGCGCTCGCGCGGCAGCTCGCGGCGTGTTTGGAGGGCCACGAACGCGGTGGCTGGGCCGCGCACCTGGACACCCTCGACGCTGCCGACGTCTGGCTATGCGCAGCGCTGGCGCAGGGCGACGCGAAGGCGGTTCGGATCTTCGAGCATCGACTGGGCCCTGAGATCGGTCTCGCCCTGGGGCGGTTTTCACTCAGTGACGACCAGCGCAGCGAGCTCGCGCAGCGCGTTCGGGTGCGGCTGTTGGTCTCGACCGAGGATGCCCCTCCCCGCATTGCGCTGTATCGGGGCTGGGGAAGCCTGGAGGGCTGGACCCGCACGTTGACCGCCCGGCTCGCACTCAACGAGATCCGAGATCGCAAGGGCGCGCAGTCGCTGGACCGGGCCCCCGATCTCCTGGACGCCAGTCCCGAGTTCGCGCAGCTGAAGACCTCGGAACGCGAGCTGTTCATGAAGGCGCTGGGCGAGGCGTTCCGTTCGCTCGCGGATCGCCAGCGCGCGCTGCTGCGCCTGCGATATCTCGATGGTGTCCAGGCCAACGCGCTGGCCGGCTCCTACGGCGTCCACGAATCGACGATGTCTCGCTGGCTCGCCCACGCCCGAACGCAGCTCCAAGAGCGCTTCGACGCCGAGGCCAGGGCCCTGGTTCAGGACGACGTGGCCGTGGCGGAGCTGCTGGGGGCCATGCAGAGCCGATTTGGGGAGAGCCTGCAGCGGCTCTTCGTCTCGGAGCTCGTCGACCCGACGCAGGCCTGAGCACGCGACAGACCGACGCCGATGGAGCCTCGCATCGAAGGGGTCGCGTCGGCGTTGTCGCTGCGGCCGGCGCAAGTTCAGGCCACGGCGGGATTGAGCACACAGCCGGGCGACCAAGGTGCCGGGGGTCATCTGGGCGAAGGTGACCCCGAGGCGGTTGGCGTTCTTCAAGCGCACCCGAACCTGCCCGTCGGGGGTGCGCGCCGCGGCATCGAGGGCAAGGGCCGGCGCAGGATATGGCGGCACACCCGCTCGGGACGCTTGCGGTCGCGGCCGTCGACGGTGATGGCCGCGTACAGCTGCATGCCGAAGCCGCCGACGAGCATCGGCGAGGCGGGCGGCGCAGCGCGGGTGCACGGGACAATCACGCGGCACGTGCGGGCGGACGAAGTCCCGGCGTCGTCACTCGATCGCGGGGGGTGCGTCCTGCAGGCACCGCACGCCGATCTGGTCGCTCCAGCTGTCCGCCTTTGCCGACGCGATGATCGTGTTCGGTTGCTCCCCGATCGGGTGCCCCAGGTCTGGCCCCATCCGATATTGCAGCTGTTCCCGCGTGGCTTTCCAGCCGCGCCCCGCGTGAAGACGCTCATCAGGGGCATCGCCCGCGCTCGAGGTCCACTCACCAACGTTTCCGATCATGTCGTGCACCCCGGCCAGCGTGTCTCCGAGCGACCCGTGCACGACGGGCCAAGGTCCCCCAAAACCGCACCCTAGCTCTTCCTTGTCGATGCGCACGTTCGCGACGGTGCACCGCCGCGACTCCGGCCGCCCCCACGGGTAGTTGCCGTCCTGCTCCATGCTCTGCATCGCCCACTGCCACTGCGCCGCGGTGGGCAAGCGCTTGCCTTCGGCTCGGCAGAACGCTTCCGCCTGCGCCTGCGTGATGCAGTTGATCGGGCGCTTCGCGGGACCGGCCGTGTCGGCCGTGCACTGCTGCTCCTTCGTCGAGGCATGGGCCGGCGTGCAGGCGCCTGACTCGACGCACGCTGCGTACTCCTCGACCGTCGCCTCGAACGTGTCCAGAAAGAACGGTTCGTCGATACGGGTCTTTTCTTCACGCACCTCCACCGTCCCGCCCTCGTAGTGGAACGCCATCGCAGGTGGGGCCTTCGGCTCGACCACCGCGTCGGCACCGCACCGGATCCCGATCCGATCGTTGCGATGCGCCCCCCCGACACCGAATGGACTCCACAGCGGGTCAGATTCTTCGAGCTTGGAGTCCCAGCTCCCGCCCGCACTCCGCCCCTGGATGCGCGTGAAGGGGCTACCGCGGCCCATCTCGACGAACTCAGCCACGTTGCCGAGCAGGTCCATCACGCCCTGGGGCGTGGCGCCTGCGGGCGCATGCCCAACGGGCCACGGCCCTGCAAACCCACACGCGGCCGGCGTTCCCCTGGACGTGTTCGAATGCTCGCAGTCGAGCTCCATGGTCCCCCACGGCGTCGGCCGCGATTCTCCCCGAGCCGCCCAATGCCACTGGTGATCGACGAGCAAGCGCTTGCCCCGCCAGCCGCAGTACGCCCGCGCCTGCTCGATGTTCACGCAGTTGATCGGCAGCTTCTCGTCTTTGCCCACCGTGCACGCGGTCTCGTAAGAGCCTTGGCCGTCCCACGCCGGCGTACAAGCGCCAGCGGCCACGCATTGGGCGTACTCCCCCACCGTCGTTTCGAGAACGTCGATGAAGAACGCATACCGGACGGCTCGCTGCGTATGGTCTCGCGTCGGCCCGGGTCCGCCGGCGATGCGAACCATTCCGGTCGGGGTCGGCGGGGGGTTCACCGGCGCGACCGTGTCATCGGTCCTCGCCTCCGGGGGTTGAACCGCGGCCTCTTCGCTCCGCACCGCTTGCACCGGTGCATCCCGCTTGCAGCTCACCGCGAGCACGAGCACGAGCGCTGGAAACCGACTCATCCCGGGCCCTCCTCATGCTCTTTCACCCGGAGCGCCGATGCTTCCTCGATGTGTTTCTTCACCACCGGATCCGCCTCGAGATTGCCAACCACTTTCAGCATGCGGAACAGTGCGCCGAACGCCTGCGGCCCCGTTCCGGCGTATCGATCTCGGGCTCGGGCTCGGGCTCGGGCTCGAGTTCGACGGGGACTTCGGCAGGCTCCACCGAGGGTACGAGTATCATCGGGGTGCCGTCGAAGTCTCGAGCAGGCTGCACTCTGGGACAGGTTCAGCCACAGAGCGCAACTCGCCTTCGGCCATCGTCCCCGTACCCGTACCCGAGCTCCTCTTCCGCGAGCAGCAGAAGCGCTGGGGGAGCTGGACCCGGCTGGGCCAGGCCATGCCCGACGACGATCGCCGCAAGGACGAGCTGCAGCGCATGGGGCCACAGCTGACGTGGTGAGGACGACCTCCGCTCACGCGGACGATCGCGTCCTTCATTCGCTGGACATCTCGGGTGCGATCGGTCTAGCACCTCACCGAGGACTGCCGTGGCCAAAGCACCCGCACACCAGTGGACCTTCCGCGCTCGCTTCCGCCGTCACGCGTTCGGATGGAAGTCGCAGCCGGCGATCGGGCGGATCAAGGAGGCGGTGGCGGAGATCAAGAAGGCCGCACGCAAGGATCCGCTGCTGGCCGCCGAAGGGGCGGTGCTCTTCTTGGAGAAGCTCTCTGCTGCGATCGAGCAGGTGGACAGCTCCTCGGGTGCGATCGGCACCGCGGTCAACAACGGCATCGGCGTGCTCGTCGAGATCATCGCGTCCGCGCCTGCAGATCCTCGCACCCGTGCGAAGTGGCTCGATCGCCTCTGGGCCGCGTACGAGGACGACCAGGTCCCCTACCTGGAGTCGCTCGGCCACGCCTGGGGTGAGCTCTGCGCGAGCCCTGAGGTCGCGTCGCGTTGGGCCGATCGGCTCATGGGCGCCTGCAAGATGGCCTGGAGCCCCGACCCGCAGCTGCGCGGTTTCTTCGCGGGCACGGCCAACTGCTTGAGCGCGCTGCTGGCCGCCGGCCGTCATGAAGACCTTCTCGCGCTGCTGGAGATGGCGCCGTACAAGATGTGGCACGACCGGCGGTACGGCGTGAAAGCACTCGCGGCGATGGGGCGCAAGGCCGAGGCGATTCGATACGCCGAGGACAGCCGCGGTCGCAACGACAGGCCCATCGCCATCGCGCGCGCCTGCGAGGAGATCCTGCTCTCCTCGGGCTTCGCCGACGAGGCGTACGCGCGGTATGGGCTCATCGCGAATCAGGCCGGGACCCATCTGGCCTGGTTTCGGGCGGTGGCCAAGAAGTACCCCGGCAAGCCCAAGGCCCAGGTGCTCGCCGATCTCGTGGCGCACACCCCCGGCGAGGAGGGCAAGTGGTTCGCGGCGGCCAAGTCGGCCAAGCTGTTCGACGAGGCGATCGAGTTGGCCACGCAAGCGCCGTGCTCGCCTCAGACCTTGACGAGGGCAGCCCGCGACTTCGCCCAGAGCAACCCGAGCTTCGCGCTCGAGGCTGGCATCCGTGCGTTGCAGTGGTTGGTCGAGGGCTATGGCTACGACATCACCGGCGCGGACGTGCTCGCCGCGTACGCGCATACGATGAAGGCGGCAGAGCAGTTGGGCGAGGTCGCGGAGACGCAGGCCAGGATCCGAACGGTGGTGTCACGCGAGACCTTTGGGGAGCGCTTCGTCACCCGCGTGCTGGGGCGGCAGCTGGGCCTCGAAGCTTGAGCGACGCGGGTGCCACGCGACGGAGGCCTCCCGGACGGCTGACGGGCCGCTCCCCGCACCTGTCCCCTGCCCGCGTCGCGGCATCGAGGGCAAGGGCCGGCGCAGGATATGGCGGCACACCCGCTCGGGACGCTTGCGGTCGCGGCCGTCGACGGTGATGGCCGCGTACAGCTGCATGCCGAAGCCGCCGACGAGCATCGGCGAGGCGGGCGGCGCAGCGCGGGTGCACGGGACAATCACGCGGCACGTGCGGGTGGACGAAGTCCCGGCGTCGTCACTCGATCGCGGGGGGTGCGTCCTGCAGGCACCGAACGCCGATCTGGTCGCTCCAGCTTTCCGCCTTTGCCGACGCGATGATCGTGCCTGGACGGTCTTCCACATTCCCCCGGTCCAGTGCCAACCGATACCTCAGGTCCTCGAGCGTGGCTTTCCAGCCGCGCCCCGCGTGGAGGCGCTCATCAGGTGCATCGCCCGCGCTCGAGGTCCACTCCCCCACGTTTCCGATCATGTCGTGCACCCCGGCCAGCGTGTCCCCGAGCGAGCCCTGAACGACGGGCCACGGTCCCCCAAAGCCACACCCCGGCTCTTCCTTCTCCATACGCACGTTCGCGACCGTGCACCGCCGCGTTCTGTCCTGGCCCCATGGGAAGTTGTTTTCCTGCTCCATGCTCTGCATCGCCCACTGCCACTGCGCCGCGGTGGGCAAGCGCTTGCCTTCGGCTCGACAGAACGCTTCCGCCTGCGCCTGCGTGATGCAGTTGATCGGGCGCTTCGCGGGACCGGCCGTGTCGGCCGTGCACTGCTGCTCCTTCGTCGAGGCATGGGCCGGCGTGCAGGCGCCTGACTCGACGCACGCTGCGTACTCCTCGACCGTCGCCTCGAACGTGTCCAGAAAGAACGGTTCGTCGATACGGGTCTTTTCTTCACGCACCTCCACCGTCCCGCCCTCGTAGTGGAACGCCATCGCAGGTGGGGCCTTCGGCTCGACCACCGCGTCGGCACCGCACCGGATCCCGATCCGATCGTTGCGATGCGCCCCCCCGACACCGAATGGACTCCACAGCGGGTCAGATTCTTCGAGCTTGGAGTCCCAGCTCCCGCCCGCACTCCGCCCCTGGATGCGCGTGAAGGGGCTACCGCGGCCCATCTCGACGAACTCAGCCACGTTGCCGAGCAGGTCCATCACGCCCTGGGGCGTGGCGCCTGCGGGCGCATGCCCAACGGGCCACGGCCCTGCAAACCCACACGCGGCCGGCGTTCCCCTGGACGTGTTCGAATGCTCGCAGTCGAGCTCCATGGTCCCCCACGGCGTCGGCCGCGATTCTCCCCGAGCCGCCCAATGCCACTGGTGATCGACGAGCAAGCGCTTGCCCCGCCAGCCGCAGTACGCCCGCGCCTGCTCGATGTTCACGCAGTTGATCGGCAGCTTCTCGTCTTTGCCCACCGTGCACGCGGTCTCGTAAGAGCCTTGGCCGTCCCACGCCGGCGTACAGGCGCCAGCGGCCACGCATTGGGCGTACTCCCCCACCGTCGTTTCGAGAACGTCGATGAAGAACGCATACCGGACGGCTCGGCCGCGGTACCGCCCCTGCGGCCCGGGTCCGCCGGCGATGCGAACCATTCCGGTCGGGGTCGGCGGGGGGTTCACCGGCGCGACCGTGTCATCGGTCCTCGCCTCCGGGGGTTGAACCGCGGCCTCTTCGCTCCGCACCGCTTGCACCGGTGCATCCCGCTTGCAGCTCACCGCGAGCACGAGCACGAGCGCTGGAAACCGACTCATCCCGGGCCCTCCTCATGCTCTTTCACCCGGAGCGCCGATGCTTCCTCGATGTGTTTCTTCACCACCGGATCCGCCTCGAGATTGCCAACCACTTTCAGCATGCGGAACAGTGCGCCGAACGCCTGCGGCC
>CAVXIC010000005.1:0-40904 GCA_963761755.1 uncultured bacterium | reverse complement strand
TACCGTGGTGGAGCACGCCAAACCTACGCATCGCGTTCTTCCGTCCGCTGGGTGCCGCCACGCACGTGCTCGACTATGCGCTTTGGCCCCGAGCGTTCTGGGCCATGCATCTGCACAGCGCCCTGTGGTTTGGAGGGTGCTGCGCGGCAGCCTGGGTCCTGCTCGAGCGGATCCTTCCGAGGCCAGTGGCGTGGGTGGCCGCGGGTCTGTTCGCGGTCGCGTACGTGCACGCGTCTCCGATCGCCTGGATCGCCCAGCGCAACGCGCTGGTGTCGACGATGTTCGCGCTCTTGGCACTGTCGGCAGGCGCCGCGTTTCTACGCGACGGCCGGTGGCGAGCGCTCGTCGGGGCCCTGACCGCCCTCACGGCGAGCATGCTGGGCTCCGAAGGTGGAGCGGTCGCGGCAGTGGCCTTGGGAGCGATGGTCCTCCTCGGACTCGGCCCAAGGCGCCGCGGGATCATCCTCGGCGTGACGACTCTGTGCACGCTCGCGGCCTGGCGGCTCGCGTATCATGCTTTGGACTACGGCGCCTTCGGGTCAGGGACGTACGTCGACCCGCTCCGTGACCCTGGCGTCTTCGTGCGGCTTGCTCCGCTGCGGGCTCTAGAGCTCGCGGCGCTGCACCTCATCCCCCATCGCATGCTTCCGTTCGAGCTCGGACACTGGCCGGGCTTCGCGCTCGGCGTCGTGCTCGTCGGCGCGCTGGCTTGGTGGTCCGTCTCGAACTGGGCCGATCCATCGGTCCGCTACGCGGCGACCGTGTTCGTGGTCAGCTGCGGCGTGCTCAGCGTGGGTGAGCCGCACGAGCGTTTGCTGTCGTTCTCCGCCTTGTTCTCGTCGATGCTCGTGACTCGAGCGCTGACGGCGAAGCACACCGGGCTCCGCGTCTTCACGCTCGCCGCCTTCGGCGTGCTGCACCTGTTCATGCTTCAGTGGTCGCTCCCCCGGCACGAGATGCGACAGCCCGCGCCGGCCGATGAGGTCTCGGTCGTACTCGAGTCGGCCGCTGCGCTGCCCAACGCTACGCTCGTCCTGATCGACCCGCCCGACTACCGTCACGTGCACGCGCTGCAGCGAGCCCTGATGGAACGGCGGCTCCCGTGGCCGCGGTGGTGGCTCGTGCTCGTCACCGGCGATGCAGAGGTTTCGCGCGAGGGGTGTTGCACGCTGCAGGTCTCCGCCCCGCATGGCGCCTTCGGGGACGCCGCCGCGCATCTCTTCTCGCCTCGGCCTGGCGAGGCGTCGTTCGAGGGATTGTGGTTCTCCGCGACCCCTGCATCCGACGGCCGCGCGTTCACCTTCGAGTGGAAGTCCTCGCTCGACGCTCCGCATCTGCTCCTGCTCACGTGGCGCGATGGTCGCTGGGTCCGCCTCGCGAGCTGATCCAATCGAGACGCTACGCCTGAGCCAAGCGCTCAAGGGCGGCGACGGCCTCGGTGTCGTTCCACTTCTTGGCGATGTCCGTGGGCGTCCAGCCCTCGGGGTAGGTTCCCGAACCCGTGATGCGATCTTGGGGGTCTGCGCCGGCGGCGACCAAGGCCTCCAGGACGGCGACCGGTCCGCCCTTGTCGGCGAAGAAGTGGATGGGCCGCAGTCCGGCATCGTTGCGAACGGACAGATCGGCGCCCCCTTCGATGCCGGCGCGCACGCCGTCCTCGCGCTGGCAGGTCGCCAACCCATGGGACGGCGTGCTGCCGACGTCGTTCGTCGTGGTCCAGTTGGTGATGAACGCGACGAGGGCCGGCTCACCGAGCTCGGCGAAGCAGTGCTCGACCGTGTTGCCGCCGTTGGTCAGGGTTCGGTCCGCACCGGCCGCGGCGAGGATCCGGGCGGACTCGACCAGGCCGATGTACCGCCGCAGCGCGTCGTCGAGCGACTCGTCGTCGGCAAGCTGCGCGACGGTCTCCCAGGGGGTCGCCTTGCCTGCGATCAGGATCTGGCCATTGACGACGCGAATCTGCCGGCCCTTGGAGTCGCGCTCCGAGCGTCCGTGAATCTTGGGTTCGAGCTGGATGGCCGCAATCGCGGCGTGATGAATCGCCCCGATTCCCGCACACGGAAGATCGAGCGGAGCCCCGCGAGCGATGAGCAGCTCGACCAGGCTGGGGTGCCCCTCCGACGCCGCGCAGTGCAGCGCGCCAAAGCCCCGGGCGTCGGTGACCGCGACATCGGCACCGGCGTCGAGCAGGGCTTTGGCGATGCTCGTCGAGCCCGAGAGGCAAGCGAACAGAAGCGGCGTCCGTCCTCCTTTGCTCTTGCTCTCCAGGTCAGCCCCGGCCTCGAGGAGCGCGGGGATGAGGGACGCGTGTCCCTTGCACGCCGCGACGTGCATCGGCTGGAGCTGGGTGTCGGACGCCTGGCTCTGGCCCCCGTACAGCCAGCGGCTGGTGGTCACCAAAGCCGAGGAGACCTCGGAGACCGAGCCGCCGGCCGCGAGCGCGGCGAGCAGGTCATCGGGGTTTCCGTCGTGGGCGGCGCGATGAATGGCAGAGGTGGTCATGTGAAAATATGACGCTCAGTGCCACTTTTTGTTGCGCCCGGTCTCGCAGATTCTTTCGGTCTGGCTGCGGGGTTGACGCAGTCTCGGTCGGTGGGCCTCGGGCGGGTCCATCGGAGCTCACAAATCCTCGGCCCGCACCCGCTCGAAGTCTTCGCCGTTCCAGGTGACGAACACATTTCGATACGACTCGAGCGGCTCTCCCAGCGTGAATCGAGCCTTCGTCGGAATCCCGCGGTCGGTGACCTCGAGGACCTCCGCAGTGAACGCGAGCGTCTTGACGATCTCCCCGGCGTGCATCGGGCTGTCGATGCCCCTGAAGTACACCACGAAGGGGCCGCGCGAGAGCCCGTCGGGGTGCCCGATCTCCAGGCTGCAGCAGCCGACGCGCTGGATCTCCGGTGGGGTGTCCGTCGGAAACAGGTTCCACGTGAAGGAGGGCACGGCCATGCCTGCCTTCTCTCTCGACGATCGCATGATGTGCACGGCGGCCTGGCCCGGCGCGTGCAGGATGAAGAGGTTCTTGCCGCGAATCTCTTCGTCGGACACGCCGGCCATCGTCGGAAGCGCCCGGTCAACCCGCCGCAGATCGTAGGACTGATCGAACGATCCGAGCAGCAGGACGAGCGGAGACGCGATGCAGTAGGTGACCACCAGGGCAGCGGTGGCCACGCGAGAGCGCCCTGGCGTCGGTGCGTGCCGAAGCAGGGTCGCCGCGACGATCGGGGACAGGCAGGCCATCGCGAAGGTGAGCAACCGCTCTCCGGGCGCGGCGGCCAGCGCCGGCAGCAAGCACAACAGGGCACTGATCAGCCAAAGCCGGTGCTCAGCCCGAATCGCTTCTCGGACGACCAACACGGCGGCGACCGCGAACACGGCGACCACGGCGACCGCGAGTACCATCGGGACCCCGTGGGCGATGAGCACCGCACAGGGCTCAAGAGAAAAGTCGAGTAACCACAGAGGCGAGGTCCGACTTCACGAAGAAGAATCCCGGGCGATCGAAGTCGGGTCGATATAGCCACCTGACCCCATCGCGCCAAAGTCCTCCCACGAGTAGCCACACGCCACAGGATGACGACGAGGATCATGAGCAGATCTTGGCGCTCGGCCTCACGTTGCGTGGAGCTGTTTTCGTCAACTCGAAGCCGACGACGATGGCCATCGTCGCGATACCCGCCTCCGAAGAGAGCAGGCTCAGCAGCAACAGGAGTGGGGCCCAGGCGCCGCCAAGTCCGTCCCGTTCTCGCCAACGAACGTACGCCGAGCAGGACGAGAGCCCGAAGAGACCCGCTATCACGGCGTTCCGGTTCGACAGCCAACCCACCGGGATGGCGTGCACGTAGGAACTGGCGAACAAGATGCCGGCACAGTCGCGACCCGATCGCGGAGCACCAGCCCATAGAACCGAAGCACGCCCAGATGAGTGCGACGAACCACGCGACGCTGTGCGCGTGCATCGCGATCGGGCGCGACGGCCACACCGCGTAGTCGAAGAGATGGGTCAGGGCAGCGACGGGTCGAAAGAAGTGCGCGAAGAGACCATCGACGGACCACCAAGGTACGCGCCCGCCGAAGCGGCGCGCAGGATCAGCCCGATCGAGTTCGAAGATGTCCCACCACGCCTGCTCGCTCGAGCCCGAGAGCCGTAGTCGACAGATTCTGGATCATCGGAATGTCGTCCGAGTGTAGTCCGACCCTGAGGCTCGGAGCGACGAGTAGCGCCCCCAGCAACACGATGAGAAGGTCGATGCGCCCGAAGGCCGCAAACCCATCGGTCGCCGCAGCGGCGGGTGCGTCTCCTCCGAGCTCGCGCGGTGGCCGCGTCGATGAGGCCGTTTCCACGGCCCGTACGGTAGCCTAGGTGTCCGGTCCTTGCTCGCTCGGCAAGTAATCTGCAACGCTTTGCGTGAACGGTCGAGGACATTCTTGATGAGACTGCATTCCTACGGACTTCTGCTCACCCTCTGCGCTCCGAGTTGCTTCGCGCCCTCCGTGCCGTCGCCTGCGGACACCGACGGGCCGGCAAGTTCTGGCAGCGATGGTACCGCCGACCAAACGACGGCGCCAACCGATCCCGGATCGTCAAGCGGAACCGACAATTCCACGGGGAGTTCTTCTGAGACGACATCGGAGTCGGCCGACACGAGTTCGTCCGGAGAGAACTCGGGCCCGCAGATTCTCGTGTTCACCGCCAACGGAGTCGAGGCCGATCTCGAGGTCACGCAGGCAAGCGCCGTCCAGCATCACGTCGAGGCAGTCGATGACGGCGAGATTGTTTCGGTGGAGTTTCTCTACGACGACGGCGAGATCGGGGTGGGCGTGAGCGTTGGAGGGGGCTACGACGCTGAGTGGGTCGTATCGGGGGCAGAGCTCAACGGCGCCGCGCCTTTTCGGGCAATCGTGACCGATGACGACGGAAATGCCGCCACGGCATCCATCAACTCCGAGTTCGACATGCCCAACGGCGGACTGATCGAGGGGTGGAACTTTGACAACGGATTCAGCGCCTCCGTGTATGGGATTCATACATCGCCCGATGGCGATGACCTCGTCTGGACCGGGGCGGCCGAACTCACCGCGGACACGGTGGCGCTCAGAGTCGATCGAGCGGAGGGCGGCAACTGGCAGTCCAACCAGAACACCAACAGCACTTTTGGCGCGGATGTCACCAGGCTGGACGGTGGCGGCTACGTTGTTGCTGGCTCACTGGTCAATGGGGGCGACACGACGACCGGTGTGTTTCGCTATTCCGCTGGGGGGGCGTCGATGGGCCAAGCTTCGATCAACGGAGCACCAAACGCCGGGACGACCAACTGGGCTCTCGGCCTGGAGCAGGACGGCGACTCCCGGATGTACGTGATGGGTTTCTACGGGAGCGCCGCGCCCTCGTCGTATCTCTTGCGACTCTCCGACGATCTTTCCGTCGACTGGAAACGAGATGTTTCCGGCGCCCCAGATACCGACGGCTCTCCCTTCGCCTACGACTTCGACGTGCGAGATGACGGGATGATCGCGGTCGTTGGATCACGAGTGGTCGGCGCAGATAGGGTTTGGCTTGGCATCTACGACGCAAGCGGCGACCTTCAGGATCAGCTCACCCTCAACTCTGAGTTCGATACGTCGATCGGCTACGACGTTGCCTGGGGTGACTCTGGACTCGTATTGGCTGGAACCGCGAACGAGGGAGATGGATGGATGAGACTCGTTCGGTCCTACGACGCGGGGTTGGTGGAGCGTTGGACGGTTCTCGGGGCGGCGAATGGCGACTTTGCACAGGCGGTCACCGTCGATGATTTCGGTCGCACGGTCGTTGCCTCCACCGAATCCTGTGAGCTGAACGCTGCCGGAGGTCTGTTCGATTCTTGCGTCCTCGCGTTGCGGAGCTACGACGGCGACGGGCAGCTGCGCTGGGAACATCTCGCGGAGAGCGCCGACGCGGAGTTCAATGGCCCGGTTCTCTTCCTCCCTGGTTTCAAGGCGGACGTCGAGACCGACCGGTTCGGATACGTGTACGTGTCCGCGCAGCATCGCCTCCCACTTGGTGGCGGTGAGCGTCGTAGCGAGTGGTGGATGGAAAAACACCATCCGTAGCCGCGGTAGGATCCCGCGTTGCCCGCCCGCGGTAGAACATTGCATCTTGACCCGTCGGCTGCCCTCATCGGAAATGCATCCGCGCCTCACAGCGGAGCGCCCGTGACCTGGTCCAAACCCACGCCGGCCCAGATGTGGATCGCGTTGCCCATCGTTGCGGCGCTCGTCGTGGGCCTGACGACTCTTTCGGCGGGATTGCGGTTGGACGACTACCTGCACGGCGGGCAGCTGCGCGCGACGCTTGCGGGCACACCGAAGTCGGCGTGGTGGGACATCTTCTTCCTCGCCGACTTTGATCCGGGGAAGCGGTTCAGCGGGGCGATGCCGTGGTGGACCGTCGACGGACTTCACGTCCGGTTCTTTCGGCCGGTCGCGGCGCTCTCCCACCTCATCGACTACGCCTGGTGGCCACGGACCGCTTGGGTCATGCACGCGCACAGCGTCGCCTTGCACCTCATCTTCGTCGGCCTCGTCGCAGCCCTGTATCGGCGTCATTTCTCGGCGAAGCAGGCGGCCGTGGCCGCTGTCGTGTTCGCAGTCTCGGTCGACCATGCGTCCACGGTCACGTGGATTGCGAATCGCAACGCCTTGCTGGCAGGGATCTTCAGCGTGGCAACCCTGCTGCTGTATCAGGATTGGTGCGCTGGCAGGCTGCGAGGCCTGCTTGCTGCCCCTTGCCTCGTGGCGGCGCTTCTCAGCGCCGAGGCAAGTGTCGGCATCTTCGGCTTGCTGATCGCGCTGCAGCTGCCGAAGCAGCTCTCGACCGCGCAGACCGATCGCCGGCGTCGTCGGTGGCTTGCCGTCGGCGTGCTCATCTCGCTCACGGTCGGCTGGAGGTTGCTCTACAGCCGCTACGGGTTTGGTGCCGTAGGATCCGGCGCGTACGTCGACCCCATCCGTTCGCCGGGTCTCTTCCTCAGCGTGCTGCCCGAGAGGCTCGTCACGCTCGGCGGCATGGCTGTGGTGCCGCTGAGACTGCTGACCGGCTCCGAGCTGCCCGCTGCCGCTCGCGCCGCGCTGCTGCTGCCGTTCTCGGTCTGCGCGATCTCGGTCTGCGTTGCCGCCATGCGTCCACAGTACCGGCGATGGTGCGCCTCAGGCGTCCTCGCCTTGCTCCCCCTGGTCGCGAGCATCCCCGTCGAGCGCCTGCTGACGATCGCGTTCATCGGGTTGTGCCCCGCTATCGCGGCGGCGGTGCTCGGAACCCTTCGTCCGGGACGATGCAGGCGCTTGGGCGGAGGCGCGACAGCCGTCACCCATCTGCTCATCTCTCCCGCGCTCTTCGTCGGCTACGCGCTGAACTTCCAGCCGGATCCACCACTGGGCCTGGTGCTCGAGGGGACCAAGGCTCGAAACCTCGTCCTCATCAGCGCGCCCTCGGTGCAGGACGTGACGCATCTGCTCGAGAGCCGCTTCGTGAACCGGCTGCCTCGACCCGCGTTCATCTGGTACCTGTGGATCTCGGACGCTCCGGAGGTTCAACGAGACGGATGCTGCGCACTGGAGATCGAAGATCCCTTGGGCCACGGGAGGGAGCCGTTCTCCGCGTTCTTCCGCGAGCCGGCGACACCCCTGCGCCGCGGGCAGGTGATCGAGACCCTGGGCTTCGACGTCCACGTGCTCGAGGTCGGCGCGGAGGGCTACGTCACCAAGGCGCGCTTCGACTTCCGCATGCCGCTGGAGCACCCGAACCTCGTGTTCGCGGACTGGACCGGCGCAGACTTCGAGAACGTGGACCTCCCGGCGCAATGAGAGATCCCCCTGCGTCCCGCACCGCGCGACGGTTGCCACGGCAGTGACCCTGACGGACACTGACGGCTGCGATGGCGCTGCGCTACGACCCCCAGCACGTGCTCGGTCCGGTTCCCAAGGCCGGAACGTATGGGTTCGAGGTGTTGGCGTGCGAGGAGACGGACTTTCAGACGGGGTCGCACGGAATCCGGCTGCAGCTGGCGATCGAGGTGGGGCCCCCGGGCTCGAAGCGGGCTCCGCTGCGGATCACCGATCGGGTGGTGTTCGGGGAGCGCACGACGTGGAAGATGCGCGACCTGTGCCGCAGCACCGGGGTTCGCTTCGATCCGCCCTGCGAGGCCGCGGATCTGGTGGGGACGCGGGGTCGCGCGCGGTTCGAGGTGGACGAGCGCGACGGGCTGATCACCCTCCGGGTCGATCGGTACCTCGCCCCGGGCTCGTCCGCCGGGTGACGCCGCGCGTGTCGCCGCGCTCGTCGCAAGTCTGCGCGGGGGCCCAGTAGACCTCGAGGTTCTGGCGGCCGCAGCCGGGGCCCACGGGGATGCTGGTCGCGACGGCCCAGGTCGCGCCGCCGTCGGTCGAGCGCACGATCTGGCCGTCGCCGCCCTCCTCGAAGCCCACGAGCACGCCTGCAGAGCCACCCCATGCGCCGGCAGAGCAGCGGACCGGGAGCGTGCCGACGTCGGTCCACGTGGACCCATCGGGGCTGGCGACGACCCGGCGATCGCCGAGGAAGGCGACGAAGCCGGTGTCGGTGACGAAGAGGTCGTCGACGCGGTCGCCGAGGTCCCCTCCCGCGCTCCAGGTCAGGCCCGCGTCGTCGCTGATGCACACGATGTCCGAGCCGATCACGATCCGGCCGTCGTGCACCGCGATGTCGCCGCGGTGCTGAATGCTGGTGGTGCACACGCCGGTGGAGGATTCGGGGTCGGTCCAGCTGACGCCGGCATCGGTCGAGACCCAGACCCGCCCGTCGTTGCCCTCGACGACCACCATGCTCGCGTCCGGGGTCACGCGGGTGCGTCGAACGTTGGAGATCCCCGGCGGCAGGTAGTCCGACCCGCCGACGGTCCACGTCACGCCGTCCTCGCTGAGCAGGCTCCCGATCACGACGAACCCTTCGCCGTCGTAGATGATCCCGTTGCTGAAGATGTTCGGCGGGTCCTTCAACAAGTCCGGCCCCTCCCGCCGGGTCCACGCCGCGCCATCGGGCGAGGTGTAGATGGCGCCGGACGGGCCCCAGCCCGACGCGGTGACGAACAGGCCTTCACCGTAGACCGCGGGTTGGTAGAGCGCGTCGGCGTCGTGGAAGCAGTCGGCCGACGGGTTCTGCTCCCAGACCTCGCTCCAGGTCTGGCCCTGGTCGCAGGACCGGGTGAAGCGGCCGCCGTGCATCGACCACACCAGCACGGGCACGTCGGTCTCGGCCCCGCCGGTCCCATCGCCAGAGCTCTCGCTGCCGTCCGCGGCGGTCGTGCTCTGCGACCCGGTGCCCGCATCGCCGCTCGAACCTCCCGTGGTCGAGGTGTCGCCACCGCTCGTCCCTTGGCCGGTCTGGGGATCGGTCGACGCCACGCCGGTCGATCCCCCGGTCGCCTCGCTGTCGCCCAACCCATCGCCGCTGCTCCCTGGGTCGCATCCCACCGCCGGGACGAGGATCAGGCCGAGGAGGAGGCTGGCGCGGCGGGACATGACCCAAGGATAGCCGGCGAGGCGGGCCGGCCGCGCCCTGCACGTTCGACCCCGTCGACACGAGCGTTTCAAGACGTGCGACGGGGTCACGCCTCGCCGACGTCATCGGGGCGCTATTTCACTTGGCACCAATGGTGCTTCAGACTCCGGGTGCGATGACCCAGTCCGACCCGAG
This sequence comes from uncultured bacterium, assembly GCA_963761755.1. Taxonomy (GTDB): domain Bacteria; phylum Myxococcota_A; class Polyangia; order Nannocystales; family Nannocystaceae; genus CAJXVA01. Next base: position 31,192 of record CAVXIC010000005.1, on the reverse strand, counting down.
CCAGCTCATCGAAGCCTTGAAGCACAGCGGCAGCGGGGAGGTCTCCGCGTCGTGGCTGGTGCAGAACCTCGACGTGGTGGAGCTGATCGACGTGCGCGAGCCGCACGAGCTGACCGGTCCGCTGGGCAGCGTGCCGCAGGCCGAGAACCTGCCGCTGCTGCAGCTGGTGGGCAATCCCGGCCGCGTCGACGTGAACGCCGCGGTGGTGTTGATCTGCCGCTCGGGTCGTCGCTCGTCGATGGCGGCCGAGGCGCTGCGCCAGGCGGGGCATCCGGCGGTGGCCTCGGTCGAGGGTGGAATGTTGGCGTGGAGTCTCGACGTGCTCGGCAAGAAGGGCGCGCGGGAGCAGGAGAAGATTGCGAACACGCACAACCTCGCCGAGGCCGTGTTTCGCACCAATGGCCTGCCCGAAGTCTCGGCGGGCTGGGTGCACGACAACCTCGGCCGCTTTCGCCTCGTCGACATCCGCGGGCCCGAGGAACTGGCGGAGTTTGGGCGGGTGGCGCATGCCGAGCACATCGAGATGCAGCGCTTCGTCGGCGAAGCGGAACACCTCGATCACGACGCACCGCTGGTCGTCATGTGTGCGTCCGGCGGCCGCAGCGGTCGGGTCGTGCTGGCGCTGGGGACCATGGGGTTCACCGCGGCGGCGTCCCTCGAAGGCGGTCTGTTCGGCTGGCGCAGCGGAGGTCTGCCCACCCTCTGAGCACGCTCGAGTAACCATGGCGGCCTGTAGAGCGTTCCACAGCCCAAGGAGAAAGACATGACGACCCAAGGAAGCACGCTCGAGATCACCGAGACCAACTTCGCGGAGACCGTAAAGGACGGCATCGTGTTGCTCGACTTCTGGGCGTCGTGGTGCGGCCCGTGCCGGGCGTTCGGTCCGACCTTCGAGGCCGCCGCGGCCAAGCACCCCGACATCACCTTCGGCAAGATCGACACCGAGGCCCAGCAGGGGATTGCGGCGGCGTTTCGGATCCGCTCGATTCCCACGCTGATGGTCTTCCGCGACAACATCCTGCTCGCGCAGGAGGCCGGCGCCCTGCCGCCGTCCGCCCTCGAGGAGATGATCACCAAGGTTCGCGAGCTCGACATGGACGCGGTCCGGGCCGAGATCGCCGCAGAGCAGGCCGAGCGCGAGGCCAACCCGGCCGAAGGTTCGACGGCAGAAAACGGCGCCTAGCGTGGAAGGGAGGGGCTGCGTGCTCCCGCGCACGCCTGCAGCCTTGAACGCTGGCCCCGGCTGGGTCCATGCTGCCGGCGATGACGCAGCTCTCCGAGAAGCCCGGCTTCCGCGACGTGCCCAAGACCGCCCTGGTGACCGGCTCCAGCGGCTTCGTCGGCCAACGGCTGGTGGAGATGTTGGTCGACCGCGGGGCCCAGCGGGTGGTGGCCTTCGACATCGGCGCGCCGCCCCAGCCCTTCACGCAGCCGCAGGTGCAGACCGTCCAGGGCGACATCACCGACGTGCAGGCCGTCGGGGACGCGGCCGAAGGCGTCGAGTGCGTCTTCCACCTCGCCGCGCTCGTGGGCCCCTACCACGAGGAGCACACCTACGAGGCGGTCAACTACGGCGGCTGTCTCAACGTGCTGCAGGCCTGCCGGGCGCACGGCATTCCCAAGCTGGTGATGAGCAGCAGCCCCAGCACGCGCTTTCCCTATCCGGACCCCAACGTCCGGGGCAAGCGAGAGGACGAGCTGGAGGCCGACAATGGCGGCACCTACTCGCCGCAGTTCCACGCCACCTACGCCCGCACCAAGGCGATGGGGGAGCAGGCGGTGCTCGAGGCATGCAGCGATACGTTGATGACGATCGCCGTCGCCCCGCACCAGGTGTACGGCCCGCGCGACCCGCTGTTCCTGCCCAGCATCCTCGAGGCCGCGCGTGGTGGAAAGCTGCGGGTCTTCGGCGACGGCAAGAACAAGATCTCGTTCACCCACGTGGACAACTACTGCCATGGGCTGATCTTGGGCGCCGAGGCGCTCCGCGAGGGCTCGCCGGCGCTGGGCAAGTTCTACCTGTGCACCGACAAAGAGCCGCAGCTGCTGTGGGATGCGCTCGAGCAGGCGGTCACGGGCGTGGGCCTGTCCTCGCTCAAGGCCAAGCGGGCGCTGCCGCCGTGGCTGATGATGGGCGCGGCGCGGGCGACGATGGGGCTTGGCCAGGTCATGTCCAGGGCCACCGGCACCCCGTACCCGCACGTGATGCGCAAGCTCAAGCTCAACACCTTCGCGGTGAAGATGCTGCTCATCGACCGGTGGTTCGACATCTCTCGGGCCGAGCGAGACCTGGAGTACGTGCCGCTGCTGAGCTTCGAGGAAGGGTGGGCGCAAACGATCGCCTACTTCCGCGAGCGCGAGCCGGCGCGCCGAGCCTGACCCGCGGCCGGGCTTCACCTCAGCGGGTCAGGCCGGACTCCAGCCCTTCTTGATCTCGCCCTCGAGCATCTCCTGGGCAATGGCGAGCGCGGACTCTTCGTCGGGCGCCAGGCGAACGGTGCGCTTGAGCGGATCCTTGCGCCCGGCGCTGTAGTCGGTGAAGTGCACCACGAACGCGGGATAGGTCGGGTCGGCCTCGTGCTTGTGGGTCTTCCACACCAGCAGCTTGCGCACGGCCGTCTTGCCCTTGGTCACCTTGGTGAAGACCTCGCGCCGCAAGACCTCGCTCTTGGGCAAGGCCTCGGCGGCGGGGGCGGAATCGGCGTCGCTGACCAAGACGCGCTCGAACACCTGCCGCACCGGCACGTCGCCTTCGACGGCCTGCTTGTCTTCCCGGAGGCGAACGAGGCGCGGGTGCAGGATGCTCACCCCCGGCATGCGCTGCCGCGCCAGCCAACGCCCGTCTTCGTACGCCAGGACCATCCGGGTGACGGGGTCTCCGCTGGAGGTGTCGGCCTGCACGTCGCTGATCTTGATCTCGACCACCCGCAGGGGCTGGACGGGCCCGAAGAGCGCTCCGCGGCTGTTGGCTTCGCTGTAGTTGGAGCCGCAGTCGAGCCCTTCGAACTGCTTGCTCAGGGCCCGACGATCATCCTCGCTGCCGAGGTTGCCGCAGTGACCGATGATCTGGAAGTGGCCGTCGGGGCGGATGAGCGCGAGCAGCAGCGAGCTGAGCTGCTGGGGATCTTCGGCGCGCTGGGTGTAGCCGATCACGGCCGCGTCGAGGGTGACGCTGGGCTTGACCTTGAAGGTGTGCTGGGAGGGGGTGCGCACGACCAGGCCCTCCGCCTTGCCTCCGGCCGCCCAAGTCTCGAACAGCTCGGCCACCTCGGCCTTGTCCTCGCGGGTCTCGGTCTTGACCGGGTGCAGGCGCTTGCCGCCCTCGAGCACGCGCCCGACCACGTCGAAGCGCTCGCGGTAGCTGGCCAGCGGCATCGTGGTGTCGGCGTCGCCGCCCCAGACCAGATCGAAGGCCATGAAGCCGACGCGCTCGACCGCGGCCTTCTCGTCACCCGAGAGCGCGTTGGCGAGATCGCCGTGGCGAGAGCGCCCCTCCTTGCGGGCTGCGAACAGCTCCCCGGCGATGACGGTGACGCCCTTGGTTCGCCCGGCCATGGCGCGAGCCTCGACGAGCAGCGGCAGGTCGCCGCTGAGCACGCGCCCGGCGGGGTTGGCCAGGAAGACCTCGCCGTCCTCGAACACCAGGCACCACTGCTCGCCGTCGACCTTGGGCGAGACCAGGTAGGGTCCCGGCGGCAGCTTGTCGCCGATCTCGTCGGGCACCAGCGCGGTGTAGCGACTGGCGATGCCTCGCTTGTAGCGGCGGATGGCGGAGGCGAGCTCGGGGTTGGTGACCGAGCCCCCCGGGGAGTGCTGGCCCTTGCCGCAGGGGCGGGCGCCTTCGGTGCTGTAGCTGGGCATGGCTATCGTTCCTCGGATTGGGGCTCTTGGGGCGCAGGTCGCTTGAGTTCGAGGTGGCTCAGGTGCAGGAGCAGCGCGAAGCGGTCGCCGTCGACCCGGCCCTCGAGGAAGGCGCGGTAGGGTGAGCCGTTCTCTTGCAGCACCAGGGGCTCCTTCCCGCTGGCGCCGCCGCCGAGCAGGACCACCTCGCCCGACTCGGCGAGGTCCTTGGCCATCGCGGCCAGGTAGTCGAAGCTGAGCCCATCGACGTGGGACAGCGCGACGGTGCGGGTGAACGCGAACTTGCGCACCGCGTCCCGCTTGGCCATCGTCTTTCCGGTCCAGCGCACCGGCACCTCGGCGTTGACGTTGGCGTGCACGTCTTGCGGGGCTCGGCGCTCTCGCTCGCTGCCGTCGGGGTTGATGATGACCTCGACCATGTGGGGCACGGCGTGCATGACCTCGCCGCTCCCGGTCAGGAACACGCGCGCGGCGGGCAGGAACCTGCGCCCGACCTGTTCGAGGTCCACCTCCGGGTCGGCGGCGATCAGCGCGTCGGCGTAGTCCTCTCCGTGGCTCGCCTCGAGCGCCTCGTGCATCGTGTCGGGCGTCGCGGTGAGGTAGCGACGAAACTCCACGGAGTGTCCGGGGAGGCCCGGACGCGGGGTCGGGGGGACCTTGGGTGTCGCAAAGGTGACCGTGGCATCACGACCTCCAGCGTTGGCGATGTGAATCTGTCGCATGTCGGGGCTCCTAGAACATCTCGAAGTCGAGGTCGTCGTCACTCTCGTCGTCGTCGTCGGGCAGCGAGGGCATATCGAGGCTGCACCACGGCACCTCGAAGCCGTCGCCCAGCAGGGCGAAGGTGCCGTGCTCGTTGGCGACCAGGTAAGCCGTCTCCGGGTGGTAGTCGGCGCGCATGTTGAACGCGAAGCGGAAGATCTTGCCCGCGTCGAGCTGCGCCTGCAGGGCGTCGTCGACCTCGTCGCCCTCGAGCACGTAGACGGACGAGACGGCGGCGTCGAGCAGGGCCTCGGGCTCCACCTCGTCCAGCGGCTGCGGAGTGCCCAGGGTGGAGGGGTGCTTGTCGACCGGGTTGCCCTCGGGGTCGAGGCCGACCAGCTCGGCGGTCTGCACCCAGCGACCGGCCTCGTCGAAGTAGCCTTGCCCGGTCATGCCCGAGGTCACCAGCATCGAGCCGTCCTCGGTGAGGGAGGCCCGCTGGCACGGGTCGCCGTTGGCGTCGAGCGGGATGCGCTTGCGGGTCGCGTAGAGCTTCTTCCGATCCAGCTTGGAGAAGCCGAAACTCGACTCGGTTCCGCCTAGGGAGACGACGATCGTGCGGGCCACGGGCAGACGATAACAACCCAGGCGTTGCCTTTGGCGGGTCGTTGGGCCTTATCTTCGGACGCGCGGGGATGGGCCCCGCCCAGTCGCCGGACGAGCGTCTGCGATGCGGTGTTGGTATCGTGGTCGAGATGGTCCACGGTCCCGTGCCTCGTTCGCTCGCGCTGGTCGTGGCTGTGTCGGCATGTGGGCCGGTGGTGGACGTCGCCGCGCCGGGGGGCGCGAGCTCGAGCGGTGGTACGGGGCCCTCGGAGGGCACGGCAGGACCCGGTGGCGGGCCGTCGGTGCCGAGCTCGGGCGGGCCCTCGACTCAGGGCGACTCGCTGACCGAGGACATCTCTTCGGGCTCGTGGGGTTCCACGGGGTCGTGGGGGACGTGGGGGTCGTCGGGCCCGTGGGGTTCATCCGGCTCGACCGGCACGGTGGCGCTGGGGTGCGACTTCGACGGCGTGGCGAAGCCGACGGGCGTGCTGTACGCGGACGGGACGACCGTCGAGTTGCTGCCCTCGGGCATTCGTTTCGCGGTGCCCCAGCTGGTGCAAGACGCGGTCACGTCCACCGTCTTGGCGAGCGACGACGAGCTGGCGACCGCCCAGAGCGGGCAGGGGCCGTGGACCGCCCAGTACTCGGGGGTGGCGAACATGCTGCTGGCCTTCGACCGCTGCGGCGCGCACATGGGCAACGACACCTGGCCCAACAGCGACAGCTGGCTCGCGCTGTGGACCCGCGCCTACATCTTCGAGCGCTCCATCGCCGAGCTCGAGGCCTCGTTCGTCGACAGCGGGGCTGGCGTGGCCCAAGCCGTGGGTGGCTCCAGTCCGGAGGTCTCGCAGTCCATCGCCGGAGACTGGCGCATCACGCAGCTCGCCTTCGATCTCTCGTTCAGCGAGTCCGCGGGCCGGGCGGTCGTCGACATGCGCCTGCGGGAGTATGGCGGCACCGCGGTCGGCTTCGTCTTCATGTACCCGCAGGGTGGGGGGGGCATCCCCAATCCGGCGGGCTCCATCGACGAGGTGCTGCAGTCGGTGTGCGTGCCCGACGGCGCGGGCGGATGCTGCGCGCCCGGCTGAGACGGTCGCCTCACTCCTGCGCGGACTGGGCCTGCGCCTCGCGGGCTTTGGCGCGACGACGCTCCTGCCGAGCCTCGAGGTACACGCTGCGGTACCGCTCGTAGAACGGGCGGTAGGTGTGCTTGTACTTGCAGTCGGCGAACAGGTAACGCCCCGAGATGGGCGGCTTGTGGAACTGCCGGAACGCGAACGCGACGGCGGCCCAGAACCCATACAGCGCCGGGCACAGGTACCACTGACCCGTGGCGATGATGTAGAGCATCGCCAGCGGGGTGGTCGTGGCCTTGAGCCCGAACAGCGGCACCGTGAGGCTGTAGGTGGAGAGGTTGACGATCCGAAGGTTGCGGTGGAAGAGGACGCCCGCGGCCGTACACGCGCCCGTCCAGGCCACGAGCCCCGGCAGCATGTCCAGGCTGAAGCCCTCCAGGAGCGGCTGGACGACGAAGCGCACCATCAGCATCGCGACGAAGAGGTACCCCAGCACCTTGTCCCACAGGCACGCCAGCAGCAGGAACATGATGATGCTCCAGTGCTCGTTGTGTGCGGCGACCTTGCGCGCGAGGTTCTCGGCGCCCTCGACCGCGTACGCGCCCCGCATGCGGAACTTCAGCGAGTTGTTGGGGTGCAGCAGCTCGAAGCGCAGGCCCAAGAAGGTCTTCCAGGGGTTCCACGAGACGGCCGACGACAGCGTGCGGTCGATGCCGACGAACTCCGCGACGTCGGCGGTGTACAGCCCGTAGTTGACCAGGTGGTCGGTCGGCGTGCGGCGCTGGCCCGGCGGATAGTACTTGGCGTCGTATGCCGCGATGCGCTCGCGAATCTCCCCGTACAGCGCGCCCGCGCACAGCGGCTCGGAGAGCAGCTTGTGCACCATGAGGCTCTGCATCTCGGTGATGTTGGCCAGACCTCCGGTGAACGGACGCGTGAAGCCGATGAAGAACACGTTGCGGAGATCCTCGGGGACCACGCCCAGGTAGGTGTTGCGATGGGCGTAGGTGTAGCGGTTCCGGACCCCGTCTTCGTCCACGGCGTAGATGGGCGGCAGCCGGGGCCGCTCGTTGCCGCCGTCGATGAAGCGGTCGAAGTGGAGCGTCTTGCCGTCGCAGCAGATCGTCTGGTTGTCGTGGTCGACGCTCGTGCGGTCCTTGGACCAGGTCTGCACCAGCCCCTGGGTGTGCCAGAAGACGATGTCGTTGAGCAGCACGCCGTTGCGGACCCGGTCCTCGAGGTCGTCGCCGAAGCGCTCCTGGTACATGTCGATCGGCCAGTACTTGATCCCGCTCATGCCGTTGCCGTGGCCGGCGGGCGCCTCGGCGTTGGAGCGCACGACGTCGCGGCGGTAGGTCTGCGGAAACCGGACGTGGAAGACGTGCGGCAGGATCGTGCGCGCGACGAAGGACTCGGGGTCCGGCGGGCCCAGCGGAATGGAGAACAGGTCCTTGTAGAACTTGGGCCACAGCCGGCCGACGTTGTGGAACTCCAGCTGCGCCAGGTCGAGGCAGTAGCGCTTCCCCGTCCGCACGCCGAAGATCGGCAGGTACCACTGGGACTTGGGGCCGGGGGTCTCGAAGACGACATACTTGTCGAGGTTGACGAACCCGTTGTTGAGCAGCACCACCTCGTTGCCCTGCGGCACGAGCTTGGCGAGCATCATGTTGGTCGTGTCGCCGATGCCGTTGAAGACGACGGTCTCGCCCTCGATCTCGCCGAGGTCGAGGTCCTTGATCGTCTCGTTCTGCGGGCGGCCCAGCCCGGTCGCGAACACCACGCTGGTCGCCTGGTAGACGGTGCCACTTTGCGTGAAGACGCGGCTGTAGGATCCATGGTTGTCGACCGAGACGACACGCTCGTCGACGACCCGGTGGCGGTACTTTGCGAACAGGCGCTCGTGGTAGGCGTGAAACTCGCGCGCGGTGGGGTAGTAGTTCTCGACCACGTCGGCGGCGACCTGGTCCTCGGCGTAGAACGAGGCGTGAAAGGAGCTGACCAGGTCGAAGTCGAGCCGGTCATTCGCGGCGAGCTGCTGCCAGATCGGCTCGCCGTTGGAGATCAGCGTGTACTCCTGCCCGCGCGCCTCCAGCTCGCGCAGCAGGGGGATCACGGAAAAACCGAAGCCGATGATCAGCGTCTGTGCCGTGACGAGGTTGGAGCGCTGCGGGTCGTGAGGGAGCGAGGACGAGGACATGGCGGCCAGTGATGGTCGCCTCATGCGCACCCGACGACAAGTCGGGCCGCCGGGCCCGACCGGGCATGTCGCCCCCCGGGCGGCCTCCGGGCCGGGAGATTCCGAGCCTGGAGGACGACGCCAAGGGCGGGTCGTCGGTGTAGCCGGGCGGACCGGGTGTTCTCGTGCCGGTCGGGCTCAGAGGTTCTCCAGGGAGCGGAAGGAACCGGAGGCCTCGATCTCCAGCTTCGCAGAGGTGTCACCGGGGTTGGCCTTGACCTCCTCGAAGGTGCCCCAGAAGGTGCCCTCGACGTTGGCGTATCCATCCACCGGCACCCCGGCGTGGGTCTTGGCGTCGGGGTCGAAGCCGTACTCGAGCGTCGTGAGGGTCAGCGAGACGTTCGTCGAGCGAAAGCTCATCAGCTCGCTCCCCTCGATGAAGCTGACGTCGAGGATGTCCGGATAGACGACGATGTCCTGGGGGAGCGCGAAGGTGCCCGGCTCCGATGCGATGAGGTTCAAAGCGATGTTGCCCGAGCCGAAGGGGAACGCGAGGTACAGCCGCTGCACCTCCTGGTCCTCGACGGTGACCCGCTCGACGTTGCCCCACGCCTCTTGGGTGGAGAAGGAGCGGGCGACCGTTCGGTCCAGGTCGGCACCCTCGACCGTGAACTCGAAGAAGTCTTCGTTCGACGCGCCGGACTCGGTCGTGTCGTCGGCGCCGGAGGTGTCGCCGGCGCCCGAGCTGTCGCCGGACTCCGAGCTGTCCTCGGGCCCTGCCTTGGTCGTCGAGCTGGTGCCGCTGGAACCGCTGGAGGTCGCCGACGCTGGCCCCGAGGCGTCGGTGTCGCCCTCTGCGTCGTCGTCGACGACGATGCAGGCGGTCGCGGGGAGGACGGTGAGCACGAGCGCGAGTGCGCGAAGGCGTGGCATGGGCCCGATGTACGGGCTCACCGGGTTTTGATCCGTCGGCGGGTCGATTTTTCTTCGCGTCTGGGCGCGGCTCGTGCGCGGCCGGGTCCACTTCGGGTGCAGCGGCGGTCCCCTCGTCTCGTCTGACCTTCGATTCGGCTGATCTCAGGCATCGCGGGCGCCTCGGATGTCGATCGACACCGGGCCGAGCTCGCCGGCGACGTGCTCGTAGAGCGCGAGGGCCAGCTCGGGACAGCGCATCGGGTGCGCGAAGCTCCAAAGATCGTGTGGTGAGACCCGCAGCTGGTCGGGGCTGCGGTTCCAGCAGCGCACGCGGCCGGTGTAACAAAGGGCGGAGGGGCCGATGCGGCCCTCGAAGAGGGCGAGCAGATCGCCGGCCCAGCACTCGAAGCCCGAGGAGAAGGTGGTGTACGGATCGGTGGCGGCACTGCGGACGAACGCGCCCGCCCAGGGGGCGTAGGCGTAGACCCGCGGGGCGTCCCACGGCAGCGCGGGGCCGTGCACGGCGAAGGCGATCGACGATGCCGTCGCCGCGCTCATCGCGTGTACGAACGCAGCGCGCCCGAACCAGTGGCGGGCCAGCGTTCGAAGGCCCGCCTCTAGTCGCGACCACGCTCGCTCGTGCAGGGCCTGCGCGGGGAGGACCGGCGCGAACCGATCGGGGACGCACACGGCGCTCGCGGGCGGCCGGGCTGGGTCGCCGGCGACGATCGCCTCCGAGCGGATCGCCTCGAGGGCGCGCGCACCGAGCCGGACGCCCCTCCCGGGGCGCGCGACGACCACCGGAGCACCGCACTGGGACTGCAGCGCCCTCGCGAGGCGCTGCGGGTCGATGCTGAACGCCAGGGCATCGAGCCACGCGACGTCGGCCGGATGGCTCCACCCCCCGCCGGTGATCGCGGTCATCCGCGGTGCACCCGCCCGCTCGGCGAGCGCCTGCCAGCGCCGCCCCAGAACCCGCGCCAACACGTCGGTGTCATCGGTAGGTTCGAGTCGTCCGGCGTCGCGACGGACGAAGCGGGTGTCGGTGGTGTTGTTCGCCAAGCACAGCAGCCCGGGCCAGCCGGGCGTGGTGGCCAGCGTCTCGATCATCGCCGGGGGCATCGCGACGTCGACCGACGATGCGAACGCACCGCGCCCGCGGGCGTCGGTCACCACGAAGGGCAGGACGTCCCACTCGTCCGCGCTCGGGCTCGAGCGGTGGTCGGCCACGAAGCAGCGGTAGCGCAGCGCGCCGATCTCGACTGTGTCTTCGGGGGACATCGGCCGCACCTCGAATCCCTGCGCGCGCAGAAACCCGGACAGCGCGGGGGAGGAACGACCCGAGACGTAGATGGGGACGCTTCGTTCCACCGCCAGCAGTGTCGGAATGTCGAAGTGGTCGTCGTGTTCGTGTGTGAGGACGATCGCGTCGATCGGTGGCAGCTTGCGTCGGTCGATGGACCGCGGCGGAAAGACGCGCCCGGCCAGCCCGCCGTGCCCGAAGCGCTCGGTGAGCAGCGGGTCCACCAAGACGTGGGTGGTGCTCGAGCCCAGCAGCCAGCCTTGGTGGCCCAGGAAGGTCGCGCGCAGCGAGCCGTCCTCCATGGGGCTCAAGCGGCGTCGAGGGTCTGCAGGATTCGGCGGCACGCGTAGAACACCGAGTCTTCGTGGCGTCGCTCGAGCTCGAGCAGCTCGCGGTCCTTCTCGTGCAGCGCCTCGCGGCCCCAGTGGGCTCGAGCGGCGCCGATCGGCAGGTGCTCGGCGCTCGAGAGCACCTCACCGAGGAGTCGAACGTCGCGGCCCGTACCGATCGCGGGGACGTGGGCGCCGAGCGCCAGCAGCGTCTCGACGCCATCGAACAGCGGGACGCGCTTGCGGAGGATGTCCTCGATGCACAGGCGCACGCGGATCGCCGGGGAAACCTCACTCATGGTCGCCCATGCTACAGCCTCCGCCGCAGACGCGATAACCTTCCGACGTGGACGCGCCCATTCCGGTCACGGTGGTCACCGGGTTTCTCGGGGCCGGCAAGTCGACGCTGCTCGAGCGCTGGCTGGGGGAGCTGCCCGAGCAGACCGTCGTGATCGTCAACGAGCAGGGCGCGGTCGGAATCGACGGGGACCTGCTGGGGGCGCGGGCGGTCCGGCTGCGCGAGATCACCGGCGGCTGCGTGTGCTGCGTGACGCAGGCGGCCCTCGATGCCGCGTTGACCGACTTTGCCGCGTCGACCCCGAGACCGGCGCGGATTCTCGTCGAGACCTCCGGCGCGGCCTCGCCCGCCGGGGTGATCCGGGCGCTCACGTGGGGGACCTCGCGCGGAGAGCTGCGGCTGGACGGGGTGGTCACGGTCCTCGATGCGTCCCGGGCCGAGCGCGCGATGGCCTATGCCCTGACGATCGAGCAGCTGGGCTTCGCCGACGTCGTCGTGCTCTCGCACGTGGACGCGTGCGAGGACGCGGACCTGTCGGCCCTGGAGGAGCAGCTGGGGTCCTACGCACCCGGTGCGGTGGTCATTCAAGCCGAGCACGGCCGCGCGAAAGAGGAGGGCGCCCAGACGCTGGTCGAGCTGCTCGATGCGCGCACGGAGGTGCTGCGGGCGCTGCCCGAGCAGGGCGACGGCGTGGCCCGTCACGGGATCGATGCGGTGTCGCTGGTGCTGGACGGTGAGCTCGATGCGCAAGCCTTTGGCGACTGGGTCGAGCGCGCGCTGGGGGCGATCGAGGCCCGCGTCCTGCGGGTCAAGGGGATCCTGGCGGTACACGGGACGCTCGAGCGCGTCGTCGTGCAGGGCGTCGGCGAGGCGATCGAGGTCACGCTGGGACCGCCATGGCGCGAGGACGAGCGGAACAGTCGGCTCGTCATCCTCGGGCTCGGCCTCGAGGACGCCGCACTGCGGGCGGGGTTCGAGGCCTGCGCGGCGCGTTGACGCCTCCGGGCTCTCCCCGGTCGCGGCGTCACGCGCCGCCGGAGAGGGTCCAGACCTCGCGACCGCTCTTGAGCAGCTTCTTGTCGATCGAGAAGGTGTCGGCACCCTCGGACTCGGCCATCTCTTGCAGCTCGGCCACGTCGGCGGGTGTTCCATCGCAGAAGCCGACCGGGCGCGGGTTGTTGGGCTGCACGAGCTGAACCTGGAGCTCGCCACGATCCCACTGGGTCTGCGTCTCGTTGCTGTGCGGGTAGATCACCGGCGCAGCCTACGACGCTTTGCGAGCCGATCTATCGGCCGCATGGGGCCGATCGCACGGCGCGGCGGGGATCGCGTCAGTCGAGACTCGGCCCCGAGCAGGTGCCGAGCGCGCCCCCCGGTGACCCGCAGGCGCTTTGTAACGTGCACCCCGGCGCGGACGAATCAGAGTGCGCGTACAGATGCAGACCCGCGCGATACGCTCGACCCTCGGGACACCGCCCCGCGGCGAGGCCCCGTCGAGTGATTCGCTGGCAGAAGCCGCGGTCGCCGCAGTCGCGCCGGCGTCCCATGTGCGCGTGGTCGATGCGTGCGGGGAGGAGCAGATCCGGACCGGGGCCTACCTCGAGGTCGGGGCCCGGGTGATCCGGCTGAGCGTCGCGGGAGTGGACGCGCCGGCAGCCCGCGGCTCCTACCATGCGGTGGTCGCGTTGGACTCCGGCCAACCGCCTCGCGGCGTCCGGTTCGACGATGCGGACCTCGTGCTGTGGGACGGTGCGCAGGATGTCCCGCTCACCTGGCTCGCGACGCGGCTGGCGGCCGGGGGCACCATGATCCTCCCCGAATCCGCGGGTCCGTCCGCGCGGGCCTGCGGTCTGGACGTCTCGCGCGGACCTGGCGGCCTGGCGATCGCCCGTGACCCGCGACCGGCTGCGATCCTCCCTGCGGCGCTGCACACCTTGGACCGCACCATGAGCGTCGATCGCCCGGCCGTGCTGCAGGCGCTGAGGGCAGCGCCCTTCGTCGGGCCGTGCTCGATGGTGCGCGGCGAGCCGGAGGTGGTTCGCGCGCAATCACGCCGGCTGCAGGAGGCCTTGTCCGCGCAGCTGCAGGACGGCTCGATCGACGCCAACGCGCTGCCGTGGCCGACCCACACCACGGCGACGTCGGGCGTCCCCGGCTGCGACGTGCTGGTGGTGCTGCCGCACCCCGACGATGAGACGATCTACCTCGGGGGAACGATCGCCGCGCTGCGCCTTGCGGGGCAGTCGGTCCACCTGATCGTCGCGACCGACGGGGGGGCGGGACGCGGCGGCGGCGACGATCTGGCCCAGGTGCGGGCGAAGGAGCTGCTGGGTGCCTGCGCGCGGCTGGGGATCGCCTCCGTGGCCACGTTGGGTTGGCCCGACACCGGCAAGTACCGCGACCGCGATCGGACGGTTCCGCTGCGGGCGGCCGACGCGATCGAGGGGTGGGGAGGGCCCGAGGCGCTGGCGCGGCTGGTCGCGGTCATCCGGGAGCACCGCCCGCGCACGGTGCTGGGCCTCGATCCCAACGTCGACCCGAACCTGTCCCTGCACGGTCACCACCTGGGGCTGGGCGTGCTGCTGGCGGTGGCGTTTCATCTGGCCGCCGACCCGGCATACGCCGCCGACGTGCCCGCTTGGGCATGCGCCGACCACCGGGTCGCGACGGCGTCGTTCCTGCCCGCGGCCGACGACGCGCCCAACGACACGTTCGCGGTCGACCGAGCGGCAAAGGCAGACGCGCTGGCCGCCTATGCTTCGCAGGCCTACTCCACCCGGCGTCTGGTCGCGGCGCTGGCCGACGACGAGATCCCCTGCCGCGAAGCCACCCGCCGAGTTCAGGCGCGGTCTGGGACGCCGTGGCTGCTCGCGGTTCCCGAGCCCGCCGGCACCCCCGAGTCTGACGATTCTGCGCCCGCGTGGCGGGAGCATGCGGCGCGCGTGGCTCGAGCGCCCCGTGACCGAGAGACCTTGGTCGCGCTGATGGCCGCCCAGCTGAAGACGATCTCGCAGGGCCCCGACGCGGCCGCGCTGCGCAGCCTGCAGACCCTGCGCCGGCCCGAAGCCGTCGTGGTGGTCGCCGGTCAACAGGTCGGCTGGCTCGGTGGCCCGGCGTACGCCCTGACCAAGGCGCTGGCCGCCGTTGCGCTCGCGCGTCGTCTGCAGCGGCAGGGCATCGCGGCGGTGCCGGTGTTCTGGATGGCCACGCAGGACCACGACGCGCTCGAGGTGTGCACGGCGCCGCGTCTGGGCGCGCGCGCGGTCCGAGCCCCGATGCTCGAGACCCGCGGACCCGTCGGGGCGGCCGTCCTGAGCGAGGCCATCGAGGACGCCATCGAGTCGTGGGCGGCGGGCTTGCCCGAGGCGATCGCGGGCGCGGCCCGAACCTTGGCCCAGCGCCACTATGTCCCCGGTCGCACCTACGCCCAGGCGTTCGGATCGCTGCTCTGCGCGCTGACCGGCGGCACGGGGCTGCTCGTACTCGACCCCGCCGACGCCCGCTTCGCCGCCCTCGCCCGGCCCGTGTACGAACGCGAGCTGCTGGGACCCGAGTCCGCCGCAACGCCGCTTCGAGCGTCCGAGGCGCAGGCGATCGTCCCGGTCGACCGGGACGTCTCGCAGGTCTTCTTCGTCGACGACGACGGGGTCCGGCAGCGCCTGCGACGAACCGAGCGGGGAGTGGTGTGGCGCGGAGGGCAGATGCGCCGCGAGGTGCTCGAGCAGCGACTCGCGCAGAGCCCCGAGCGATTCTCGCCCGCCGCGCTGCTGCGACCGGTCGTGCAAGACCTCGTGCTCCCGGCGGTGGCGACGATCGCTGGGCCCACCGAGCGCCTCTACCTGGCGCAGATGCGCGGGCTGTATCCCTGGGCGCAGATCGCCCCCTCCGCGATCGTGCCCAGACCGCTGCTGCACCCGGTCCAGCTGCAGGACCTCGCGGCGCTGGAGCCCTGCGGTGGCCTCGATGCGCTGCGCACCGACCCCAAGCCGTACACCCGGATCGGTCGCGCGGGGCTCTCGGGGGCCGCCACGCGGTGGCTGAGCGCGCTCGAGCAGATGATGCAGGGCGCGCGGGACGAGCGAGAGGTCCGAAGGCGCGGCGCAAGCGGGGTCCGTTCCGAGAACGCCGCGGTCGAAGCCGGGCTGGCCGCGCTCGAGGAGGGGTCCGCCGTGGCCCTCGCTGGGCTGCGAACCCGTCGGAGCTGGCCGGACCATCATCGCGCCCTGTGCCGGCTGGTTCTCGACAGCGGCGAAGGATCGACGCGTGCGCTCACGCGGATTGGGCGGCGCCTGCATCAGCTGCGCCGCTCGCTGCTCCGCGACGGTCGACGAGCGGCCGCTTCGGCCGTCGAGGCGTGGGCACGTTGCGGCGGTTCCCCCGAGCGCGAGCAGACCTGCGTCGAGTTCGTCGCGCGGTTTGGCGAGCGCGCGCCGGCGGCCGTGCTCGCGGCGCTGCAGCACCCCCAGCTGTCCTCCGGGGGCACGCTGCACCTCTACGGCGGGGGGCGCGGATGCTGAGCCGAGCCCGCATGGCGCCGTTGTCTGCTGGCGTGGGCGAACCGACGCGGGTCGGCGTGCTCGGACTGGGCGGCCTGGGCGGCAGCGGACGGGTCGCCCACGATGTCGCGCTGGGTCTGGCGCGGCGCGGTCATCACGTGGTCATGTTGACCTCGGCGCACGGTGTGTTCGTCTCGGAGCTCGCGCCCGAGGTCGAGCATCAGGCGGTGGGCGCCCCGACCACGCCTCGACCAGCCGACGCGCAGTGGGTGGGCTTGCTCGCCGACGAACTCTACGCGGCCGTGCTCCGGCACGAGCTCGCCGTGCTCTCGGTGCACTATGGTGTCGGCCTCGCGGCGGCCGCGATCGCCGCGAGGGACCGGCTCGCGGCTCGCGGCGTGGGGGTGCGCGTCGTCGTCACGCTGCATGGCACCGACGTCACCCACCTCACCGAGGACCCGGTCCAGCGCGCGCTGCTGCGCGAAGCCGTGATGGCCGCGGACGCGGTCACGGCCGTCTCTTCGTCACTGTCGCGGGCGGCCGCCGGGCGGCTGCAGCTTTCACGGGCCCCGCGCGTCGTGGCCAACGGTGTCGACACCGACCTGTTCCATCCGGGGGAATCCGCCGCGCCCGACCGGCCGCGGGTGCTTTGCCACGCATCCAACTTCCGGGCGGTCAAGCGCCCGATGGACTGCATCGACGTCGTGGCTTCGCTCAATGCCTCGCGGTCCCCAGGCGAGCCCGTGGGTCTCGTGATGGTCGGCGATGGACCGCTGCGTCCCGCGACCGAGGCGTACGCGCGCTCGATGGGTCTGGGCAGCGCGGTGGTCTTCATCGACCCGCTCCCTCAGCCCGAGCTCGCGGCTCACCTTCGCGCAGCTGATGTCGCGCTGGTCACCAGCGAGTCCGAGTCCTTCGGCCTCGTCGCGCTCGAGGCGATGGCCAGCGGGACGGTGCTCATGGGGTGGCGCTGCGAGGGGCTGATCGACCTGCTGGCGGCCGACCCCGAGCTCGCCCAGCAGGTGCTCGCGCCCCTGGGGGACTTCACCGCGCTCACGCGGCGGCTGCAGCAGCTGCTCGGCGATGACGACGACTACGCGGCCGTCCGCGCCCGGTGTCTACACATCGGACGTTCCCAGTATCACCGCGCCGCGCAGATCGATCTCTACGAAGCGTTGCTCAACCCTGCCAGCGGAGTCCCCGGTCCATGGGTGATCGACGCCAGGACCTGACCGTCCTCGTGGCGCTGTGGCTCATGGTCCTGGCCTCGAGCAGCCAGGTCATGATCATCGCGCCGATCTTGCCCCGGATCTCCGAGGCCCTGTCGGTGCCCCAAGGGCAGTTGGGCACGCTCATCACCGGCTACGCGGTCGCGCTCTCGGCGATGGCGCTGATCGCTGGCCCGGTGTCGGACCGGATCGGACGCCGAAGCATCCTGCTGTGGGGGACCGGGGCCATGACGGTGGCGCTGGGCCTGCACCCCTTCGCCGACACCCACGCCACGCTCTTGGCGGCCCGGATCGCGGCGGGCGCGGCAGGGGGCATTCTGACCGGGTCGGCGGTGTCCTACGTTGGCGACTACTTCCCCTACGAGCGGCGCGGCTGGGCCTCGGGATGGGTGATGAGCGGCTTCGCCGTGGGGCAGATCGCGGGCGTGCCGGCGGGGACGCTCCTGGCCGGGCGCTACGGCTACGAGTCACCCTTCATCCTGTTCGCGGTCGCGATGGCGGGCGCGTTCATCGTGACGGCAACGCGCCTGCCGCAGCCTGCGGTCGAGCGCTCCGATGCCCTGAGCGTTCGGGGGGCGCTGCGGGCCTACGCGGGGCTTCTGGCCAAGCCGGCGATCGCAGGCGCCGCGTTGGCCTACGCCGCGATGTTCTTCTCGATCTCCAACTTCGTGGTCTTCTTGCCCGCGTGGGGGGAATCCTCGCTGGGCATGGACTCGGCCGACATCGCGCTGATGTTCGGCATCGGGGGGGTGGCCAACGTGCTGGTTGGACCGCGCGCGGGCCGGCTGTCGGACCGCTTCGGCCGGCGTCCGCTCATCCTCGCGTCGTGCATCGGGACGGCCACGGTCTTCGCGGCGACCACCTTCGTCGTCGTCTCCGCCGCGACGGCGTGGGTGATGTTCTTCGTGATCATGGTGCTGGTCGCGATGCGGATCTCCCCCTTCCAGGCCCTGCTCACCGCGTTGTCGAGCGCGCGCGAGCGCGGCGCGCTGATGAGCCTGGTGGTCGCCATCGGCCAGGTGGGCGGTGGGCTCGGGGGCGCCGTCGCCGGGTGGGTCTACGCCGACGCGGGGTTCTTGGGCTGCACGCTGCTGGCCGCCGCGGCGATCACCGTGACCGGGCTGATCGTGTGGACGCGGATTCCCGAGCCGTCGGCGCAGCCGGCTGCGTGACGCTCACCAGCCGTTGCGCGCGAGCGTCGAGCCACCGGCGGTACTTCCCGGTGCCGACGTGCGATCCTTGTCGCGATGGCCGACAACTCCCGACGTCATGTGGACGATCTTCGCGGCGCCGGTCGGCTGGCCCTGGAGGCGACGCGGGGCGTGACCGCGCTGGTCGAGGCGATGCATCGGACGATCGGCAGCGGGCCCGCTGTGCTCGGGCGGCCGCTGCAGACGCCGATGCGCGTGGGGACGGCCGCCGTCTACGGGGCGATTCGTGGGGTGAGCAGCGCGATCGGGGCGGGCATCGATGGTGCGCTGGCGCGTCTGGGTCCGCTGCTGGGCGAGAGCACGGCGGGCCCGGGTCGGGAGGCGGTGCTCTCGGTGCTCTGCGGCGTGCTCGGCGACTATCTCGAGCAGACCGACAATCCTCTCGCGCTGCAGATGCAGCTGCGTCGCAGCGGGACGCCGCTGCCGCTCTCGGACCCCGGTGCGCTCGCCGGTGCGCTGCCCGAGGCGACTGGGACCATCCTGCTGACCGTGCACGGCTCGTGCATGAACGATCTCCAGTGGCGACGCCGGGGGCACGATCATGCCGACGCGCTCGCCGGTGCGCTCGGCTGGACCCGCGTCGACGTACTCTACAACAGCGGACTGCACGTCTCGCGCAACGGCGAGCTGCTCGCGGACCAGCTCGAGGCGCTGCACGAGGCCTGGCCCGTCGGGGTCGAGCGCATCGTCATCCTGGCCCACAGCATGGGCGGTCTCGTCGCCCGAGCGGCGTGTGGATCGGCCGAAGCGGTCGGACGGCGTTGGCGGTCCTCGCTCCGGGGTCTGGTCTGCCTGGGCACGCCGCACCACGGGGCGCCGCTGGAGCGGGGCGGCAACTGGATCGACGTGCTGCTGGAGGTCAGCCCCTACAGCGCCCCGCTGGCGGGCCTGGGCAAGATTCGCAGCGCGGGTGTGACCGACCTTCGCTTTGGCAACGTGCTGCAGGAGCACTGGCGAGGGCGTGACCGCTTCGAACCCGGGGCCGATGCCCGCAGTCCTCTCCCCCTGCCCGCGGGCGTGTCCTGCTACGCCGTCGCCGGCCGACGAGGCCGCGGCGGCGACGGACTGGTCCCCGTGGACAGCGCTCTGGGCAGGCACGACGCGCCGGAGAAGACGTTGGCGTTTCCGCCCGAGCACACCCTCGAGGTTCCGGGGGCGGCGCATCTGGACCTGCTGTGGGACCCGAGGGTCCATGCGGCGCTCGAAACGTGGCTTCGCGCGCTCGTCGACGCCCGATGACGGCGCGTAAACTGCGTTCGGGGCGTCACAAGCCCCGAACCGCAGCGAGGCCCGGTCGCGCTGGTACGGTGCTCGCAAGCGCATCGCATGCCCGACGTCTTCGACTCCCTCTTCGACACCGACGGGTTCCCCGCGCGGTGGCACTGCGGAAACTGGACGGACGCCCACGGCTGGCTCCACATCTGCTCGGACATCGCGATCTTCAGCGCGTACATGTGCATTCCTGCCGTCCTGACCTATTTCGTGATTCGCAGGGACAACGTGCCCTTCGCGCCCATCTTTTGGTGGTTTGGGGCGTTCATCGCGTTCTGCGGGGTCGGGCATCTGCTCGAAGCGGTCATCTTCTGGATGCCGGTGTACCGACTGGCGGGTTTGAACAAGCTGTGCACGGCGGTGGTCTCGTGGGGAACGCTGCTGGCGATCATTCCCGCCGCCCGAGGGGCGATGCGCTGGCGTTCGCCCGACGAGCTCGAGGCCGAGATCGCCAGGCAGACCGCGCTGTATCGGGACCTGTACGACAACGCGGCAGACATGTACGTGTCCGTGCACGCGGAGACCGGGACGATCTCGCAGTGCAACGAGACGGCGTTGAAGCGCCTCGGGTACGCCAGCGATGAGCTGCTGGGCAAGTCGTTCATCGACCTGTACGACCCCAGCTCTCGCCACGACGCCCAAGCCGCCCTCGAGGGGCTCGCTGCAGCCGGCCGCATCGACAACGCGGAGCTCGTCGTGCGGACCAAGAGCGGCAAGCGCATCGATGTCAGCATGAACATGACCGCGGTCCGCGACGAGGCCGGGCACATCACCTTCAGCCGCGCGGCGTGGCGAGACATCTCCGAGAAGAAACACGCCGAGGCGCTGTTCGAACTCGCGGTGGAGGCCTCTCCGAGCGCGATGGTCGTCGCGTCGTCAAAGGGGCGGATCGTGTTGGTGAACGCGGCGTGCGAGACGATGTTCGGCTATGGTCGGGACGAACTCGTCGGTCAGCCGCTCGATTTGATCGTGCCCACGGCGCCCGAGGGGGGCGGCGGCTCGCTGACGGCGCGGCGCAAGAAGGGCACGAGCTTCCCGGTTCAAGTCGGCATCAACCCCGTCGAGACGGCCACAGGAACGCTGGTGCTCGCCGCGGTCGTCGATCTGACGGAGCTGGTCTCCAAACAAAGGGAGCTCGAGCGCTCGAACGCCGAGCTCGAGCAGTTCGCCTACGTCGCCTCGCATGACCTCCAAGAGCCGCTGCGGATGATCTCCAGCTACGTCGCGCTGCTCGAGAAACGGTATAAGGGTCAACTCGACGAGCGCGCCGACAAGTACATCGGCTACGCCGTGGACGGAGCGAGTCGAATGCAAGCGATGCTTCGGGATGTCCTGCAGATGTCCCGTGTGGGCTCCGACGCCCATCCGTTCGAAGACGTGCCCCTGGGCCAGGTGCTCGAGGAGGCCTCGAAGGCGCTGGCCTTGGACCGAAGCGATGCCACGCTCACGGTCGACGCACTTCCGACGGTGCAAGGCGACCGCGTGCAGCTGGCGCGGGTGTTTCAGAACCTGCTCAGCAACGCCGTCAAGTTCAGCGGAGATGCGCCTGCGCGCATCGAGGTCTCGGCGCGCGAGACCTCGCAGGGGTGGGAAGTCCGCGTTCGCGACCACGGCATCGGCTTCGAGCAGCAGCACGCAGGGCGCATCTTCGAGGTCTTCCAGCGCCTGCACGGCCGCGGCGAGTTCGGCGGAACCGGGGTCGGTCTCGCGATCGTGCACAAGATCGTGCAGCGGCATGGGGGACGCGTTTGGGCCGAAGGGCGAGAAGGGCAGGGGGCGACCTTCTTCTTCACGCTGCCCCGCGGAGTCGGCGAATCATGAACCGCAGCGTCATCCGAATCCTCCTGGTCGAAGACAACCCAGGCGATGTCGACCTCACGCTCGAGGTGTTTGCGGCGACCGCGATGCACCACGAGATCGAGGTGGCCACCGACGGCCAGCAGGCGCTCGATCTCCTCCGCAACCCGGTGACGCTCCTGCCCGATCTCGTCTTGCTCGATCTGAATCTGCCCAAGGTCGACGGCAGAGCCGTGCTGCGGGAGGCGAAGTCGGATCCGGCCCTGCGGGCCGTCCCCATCATCATGCTCACCTCGTCGGACGCACAGTCGGACGTACGGGCGGCCTACGATCTCGGCGCGAACTGCTACCTCACCAAACCCGTGGAGCTGGCGCAGTTCGAACGGCTCGTGGGGACGCTCGAGCGGTTCTGGTTCAGCGCCGCGCAGCTTCCGAGCCGGTAGGTGTGCGCGTGACCTCTTCGATCATGGATCGAAGATCACGGACCGACGCCGGCTTCGTGAGCTGCGGGATGCCCGATTCTTCGACGAAGGTGGCGGTTCGGATCGTCGTCGCACCACCGGAGAGTACGCACACCCGCGAGGTGTACTCGGGATACCGGGAGCAGAGCTCTTCGATGAGCTGCACGCCGTCCATCTCGGGCATCACGAGGTCGCACACGATGACGTCGAACTGCTGTTGCGCGGCCTTGAGCAGCGCCTCATGCCCGCCGTTCGCAGGCGTCACGTCGTGGTAGGGCGCCAAGGCGCGGGTGAGGGTGCGCAGAATGTTTCGGTCGTCGTCGACCAGGAGCACGCGCTTGCGAGGCGAGGCGCAAAGTGACGGCTCCGTGGGCTGGGGCGCGGCGGCAGGCCGGGCGGGAACCCGGATGGAGAAGACGGAGCCCCGCCCCGGCCCTGCCGCGACCGTGATGGTGCCGCCCATGGCCTCGATGAGGTCGCGACAGATCGACAGGCCCAGCCCCGTGCCCTTCTCGGCCGGCTTGGTCGTGAAGAATGGTTCGAAGATGCGCCGGCGGTGCTCGGGCGCGATGCCGACGCCGGTGTCGGAGACGTTCAGCTCCAGCCACCCTTCGCGGTATCGCGTGGCGACACAGACCTCGAGCTGGGGGACGTCCTGCGCACCGGCCTGCGACGCGTTGATGAGCAGGTTCATCAGCACCTGTCCCAGCCGGCCCGGATCGAGCTCCAGGATGGGAACCGGAGCAAGGTCGAAGCGCAGCGTAACCCGGTCCTTGAGGTGGCGTGATGCGAGGCTGCAGGTCGAGCGACACAGCGCGTTGACGTCCGCAGTGGAGACGGTTCGGACGGCGTTGTTGGTGTGGGCCTGGAGATCGCGGACGAGGGCGACGATCCGGTTGATTCCCGTGCGGTTCTCCTCGAGGAGGGCACGCATCTCTTCGAGCGCGCCGCGGAGCGGTCCATCGATGCCCCGCTGCTCGAGCAGTTCCTCGATCACGGTCAGCAGCTCGTCGTTGTTGAGCTGCACGAAGGTCGCGGGGTTGTTCACCTCGTGCGCGACGTTTGCGGCGAGCTGACCGAGCGTGGCGAGGCGGTCGGCGGACTCGAGCTGTCGCTCGAGATCCCGAGCACGTTCGCGGGCGCGTGAGTGCTCGATCGCGCGGATCAGGAGATATCCGTCCAGGTCGCCCTTTCGGACGAAGTCTTGGGCACCGTGCTCGAGACACTGACGCGCGAGGCGTTCATCTCCGAGGCCGGTGAGCACGACGATCGGGGTGGTGCCCGCCAGACCTCGGACCCGCTTGACGACCTCGAGGCCCACGCCGTCGGGCAGTCCAAGGTCCAGCAGGATGAGCTCGAAGGTGTCGGGGAGGACGCGCTCGGCCTCGGACAGCCTGCAGACGCGGTGCAGGTCGATCTCCGGCGCCTCGTCGGACAGAAGTTCCTTGACGAGATCCGCGTCTGGGTCCGAGTCCTCGATCAACAGGACCGTCGTGTGCCCGCCCGCTGCGGGGCGAACCTCTTCGGGGTCCCAAGCCGCTCCGCGGCCAGGGCGCCGTTGCTCGTCGGTCGCGGCCCGCATGCGCACCATGGTCGCATGAGACGGCCGCGCCGTGCGTCGCCCTTCGTGGTCGAACGGAGCGGGCCGGCTGGCCGAAGCGGGCTCGATCGAAGGTCACTGGGGCGCGTAGAGTAGGCGCGATGATGACCCTTCGACGACTGCGAGCGTCCTGCGATGTGTGACGAGCGAACCCAAGCCGAGAACGAGGCCTTTCTCGCCGCCCAGATCCAGCGGCGGCAGCTGGGGTTGGGCGCCGGCGCGGCGCTGCTGGTGGGATGCGGTCCAAAGACGAGTCCCCCGCAGGCGTCGAGCAACTCGCCCGCATCGCCGCCCCCCCAGGGCAACGACGTCGTCCCCGCCCGCACCCAGGATGGCTCCACCATGGGCGGCATCGTCACCATCGAGACGCCCGACGGGTCGGCCGAAGCCTTCTTCGTCGCGCCCGCGCAGGGGCGGCACCGCGCCGTCTTGATCTGGCCCGACGTCGCCGGGCTCCGCGACGCCTTCGAGCAGATGGCGACCCGCCTGGCCGGCGAGGGGTATGCGGCCTTGGCCGTCAACCCGTACTACCGCTCGTCGTCGCTTCCGATCCTCGAGACGTTCTCGGAATGGACCACCGAGGAGGGGAAGGCGAAGATCGCCCCGATGCGCGAGGCGTTGACCGACGACGCGATCGCGCGCGATGCCGCGGCCTTCGTGGCCTGGCTCGACGCGCAACCGCAGGTCGATCCCGCGCGGAAGATCGGCACCACCGGGTACTGCATGGGCGGTCCCTTTACCGTTCGGACGGCCGCCGCGGCACCGGAGCGCGTGGGCGCCATCGGGTCCTTCCATGGCGGCGGATTGGTCCGCGAGGGGGAGGACAGCCCGCACCTGCTGTTCGAGACGATGCAGGCCGCAGCGCTGATCTGCATCGCCGAGAATGATGACGCCCGCGATCCCGAGGCGAAGGTGGTGCTGCGCAAGGCGGCCCAGGACGCCGGCCGCGCCGCGGAGATCGAGGTCTACCCCGCGCAACACGGGTGGTGCGTCACCGACTCGCCGGTCTACGACCAGGCGCAGGCCGAGCGGGCGTGGTCGCGGATGTTGGCGACCTTCGACGCCGAGCTCTGAGCGTCCCCGTTCTGCGACCCGCCTTGCTAGGGGGATCCGACCGCGAGGTCGGCCCGAAGCACCTGCGCGATGGCGTCGGTCATGTCGTCGGGATGAAACGGCTTGTGGAGCACGGTGCACCGCGCGCTGCGGTGCGCGCTGAGCACGACGTCATCGCCGCCAAAGCCCGTGATGAAGACGACCCGGAGCTCCCCGAGAGCCGCGAGCGCGGCGGAGGCGAGCGCATCCCCGCGACCATCGGGCAGCAGGACGTCGGTGATGAGGACGTCGAACGCCACCTCGCCAAGCCACTGGGAGGCACGGGCAACGCTCGCGCACGTGGTCACCTCGTGGTGGCTCCGCGCGAGCACGGACGCGAGGGTCTGCCGCAGCGCCGCGTTGTCGTCGACGATCAGGATACGCTGGGGGTCCATCTCGACGCGCCGGTTGCCCGCAGGATCTGCGGTGCGCGTCGAGGCCAGGCTTGGCACCCGCACGATCATCTGCGTGCCCGAGCCGAAGCTCGAGCGGACCGTGATGTCACCGCCGGCACGTCGCACGAGGTCGCGTGCCGTCGAGAGACCCAGGCCCGTGCCGCGATCGGGTGCCTTGGTGGTGTAGAAGGGCTCGAACATGCGCTCCTGAACCGCCCGCGTGATCCCGGTCCCAGAATCCCGCACCCGACACTCGACGAACGCGCGGTCGCGACGGGTCGTGACGGTGACACGGCCGCTGTCCCCGATGGCATCGCGGCCGTTGACGCACAGGTTGAGGAGGACTTGGCCGATCTCGTGCGGGGCCAGGCCGACCCACGCGCCCGGGGACTGTAGATCAAGGGTGAGCTCGACCTGCTCGCCGAGCAGCTGGATCAACATCGTGCGCAACGCTCCGATCTCCGCGTCGAGGTTGGAGAGCGACGCGGTGTCTTCCGACGGGCGCGACAGACCGAGCAGTTGACGGGTCATGGCGGCCGCATGTTGGGCGCCCTGAACGATCGTCGCGACGTACTCGCGCTCCTCGTCGGTGAGCTGCTCGTGCTCGAGCAGGGATGCCGAGCAGATGATCGGGGTGAGCACGTTGTTGAAGTCGTGGGCAACGCGCCCCGCGAGCCGACCGATGGCCTCGAGCTTCTGGGACCGCGTGCTCTGCTCGGCGAGCGCCCGCTCCAGGGTTGCAAGGCGCCCGACGACGACCGAGCCGATCTGCTCGTCGTTGGCGTCGAGCACCGGGCTTGCGGTCGCCACGACGGCACGCGTCGAACCATCGCGGACCGCGATCCGGTACTGAACCTCGATCTCGGTCTTGTCCTGCTGGTAGCGCTCGAACGTGGCACGCAGCGCCTCGACGTCGGCCGGGATGACGGCCGACATCCACCCGAAGCCTCTGAACGCGTTCCAATCCATGTCGAACATGCGCAGAACCTCGTCGCTCGCGTAGATGCAGCCGTCTTCGACGTGACTGACGAGGACGCCGAACGGGACGGTCCCCAGCGCGCGCTCGAGCGCATGGGGCGGCACGCCGAGCCGCTCCATGGCGACGAGGAACTCCGGTCGCATCCCCACCAGATTGCCCGGTGCGGGGCGGCGTCGCAAATGGGCGGCTTCGCTCGAGGACTTCTGCTGCTGCGCGGCGGCCATGGAAGGAGTAGGGTGCCCAATGACCGATCACGAACCCGGCAGAGACGAGCAGATCGAAGATGCGGCCACCGTACGCGTGCCGCCGCCCTTGGTCTTCGTCGCCGGTCTCGTCGTGGCGGGCGTGCTGGGATGGATGTGGCCGCGCAATCCATGGGTCGGTGGGTGGCTGGGCTTCGTGGTCGGTGGACTGTCGGTCCTCGGCGGCATCTCCCTGATCGCGAACGCGCTCGGCCAGCACCGCCGGACCGGGCAAGACCCCAAGCCCTGGCGCCCCAGCCCCGCGATCCTCACCGAGGGCCCCTACGCGATCACCCGCAATCCGATGTACCTGGGGATGGCCCTCGTCTCGGTCGGGATCGGCTACGTGCTGGGCAACGGGTGGTTCGCGATCACGGCCGCGCTGGCCGCCTTCGTCGTGCAGAAGCTCGCCATCGAGCCCGAGGAGGCCTACCTCGAGCGCACGTTCGGCGACGCGTACCTCGCGTACAAGCGTCGCGTTCGACGCTGGGTTTGACCCTCGGCCGGGCTCGGGGGCTGCGGTGACTACTCCAGCGCGTGCTGCTCGAACAGATCCAGCATCAGCGCGTTGGCCCGGATCGTCAGCGAACTCAGCGCCCCGGGGCAGAACGCCTGGCCGGGCCAGCAGTGCCCGGCGCCCAGCAGGGTGCACAGGGTGACGGTGGCACCCTCGTCGCAGCCATCCCAGGTCTGGCACGACGCGTCGAGCATCTCCAGCGTGACCGTGGACTCGGCGTCGCACCCGTTGCGGTCCGCCCATCCCTGCAGCGACGCTTCAACGGGAGGAAATCCGGTCAGGTTGCCGAGGTAGGGGACGACGGTGTCGGCGGTGCCGTGAAAGTGGATCACGGGGACGGGACGGGCGGGCTGGCAGTCTTGGGTGGGAATGCCCAGCGGGCCTGCGACGGGGCCGACCGCCGTGATGATGTCGGCGGCCTCGCACGCCAATCGATGAGCGAGGAAACCGCCGTTGGACATGCCGGTCGCATACACCCGGTCGCGATCGATGCACAGCGTCTGCGCGATCTCGTCGAGGAGCGCGCGGACGAACGCGACGTCGTCCACGTCTTCGGCGACGCCGACGCCGCAGCACGCCCCGGCGTTCCAGGAGTTCGCGACGCCGTTGGGGTACACCGCGATCATCCCCCGCTCCTGCGCGTCGACGTTGAAGTCGGAGAAGAAGATCTGCTGTGCGGCGTTGGAGGTGAAGCCGTGGAAGTTGAACACCAGCGGGGTGGCCGTCCCGTCGTAGCCGCTGGGAACGAAGAGGCTGTAGGTCCGCGTGCGGCCGTCGAACTCGAGCTCGAGGTCGACGTAGTCGCCGGGTTCGAGGACGGTGTCGGGACACGCTGACGGATCGCCGCTCGAGGATGCGTCGCCTTCGGTGCTGGCGGTGCCCGAGGTCGTCGAGGCGCTGGACGTGCTCGCGGCGGTCCCGCTGTCGCTGGGGTCGGTGGTGGGACCGGGACTCGTCGAGTCCGCGCCGGTCGGGTCGGTCGTCTCCGAGCTGCTGGACGCGGTCTGGGTGTCGCCCGCGCCAGGGTCAGCGCTGCCGCAGCCCGGCGCGATCCCGACCAGGCTTCCGACGATGATCACTTGGGCGAGGGTGCGGCGCATCTGCTGAGGGTACATCGGTGGGGCTGGAGCGCCCGAGAAGCGCCTTGCGTCCGGTATCCTGGGCGAACTGACGCCCTCGACGCCGCCGTGCGTCCAACATGCTCAGGGCGGAGCAGGACCATGCGCCCAGACCACTCAAGCTCCACCTCGTCGGGATGGGAATGGAACGCTCCGGGGCCCTCGACGCCTCAGCGTCCAGTGCAGCGCCCCCCGACCCCCCGCGGGGGATCGGCGGAGGCCGTCTTGGCCGGCGCCGTGTTCCTCGGCGTCCTCGCCCTGGGGGTTGCGGCGTACTTCGTCGTGACCTCCGACGATGACGACGATTCGGACGCGACCGCAGACGCGTCCGGGCGCGTCGTCGATGACGATTCGGACGCGGTGGACGCGTCGAAGGCGGCCGCTGCGTCCGCCGCGGCAGAGGCGCTGACCTCGGCGGCCGTGGCGTCCAAGAAGGCCGGAGTCGTCCCATCCCTCGACGAGATCGCCTGGACGACCGACGTCCCCGCGACGCTCGAGGAACTCAGCCGGGCGTGGACGGTCCCACTGGACGTGCTCCGCAGGCTCAACCCCGAGCTGGCCAGCGGCGGCGAGATCGAGGCCGGCGCGGAGGTCATCGTGCACACCGCCGCGCTGGGGCAGAGCATGTCGATCGGCCCGCCCAACGATGGCCGCCTGATCGGAGGCGTCCCGCTCCCGCAGGGGCCCGCGTGGCGCCTTCCCCCCGATCGCGGTCGGGCGTTCGCCACGACCGAGACGATCGCCGCCGTGACCGCCGCGCTCGTCGCCTACGGACGTCGATTCCCCGAATCGGACCCCGTCCAAGTCGGCGAGCTCTCGGCGCGGCGCGGCGGAAACATCTACGGGCACCAGTCGCATCAGACGGGTCGAGACGTCGACATCCGGCTGATCGCCAACGCGGCCGGGGACGGCTTCGACGCCGAGCGCACATGGTTCCTGGTCAAGACCCTGATCGACGACAGCGACGTTCGAGACATCTTCCTCAACCGGACCGAGCAGCCGTGGCTGCGCGCAGCCGCGGAGGCCGACGTCGGCGCTGCTTTGGCCGAGGAGTACTTTGCGTTCATCAGCCACGAGCCCGGGCACACGATCCACATGCACATCCGCTTCGGGTGCCCGGACGCCGACAAGCGCTGCGTCGGGTACTCGATGTCCGACAAGGAAGCGCCGCCGCCGAAGGGCAAGCTGCCGCTGAAGCCCGGGAGCACGCCGCGGGCCGGGCCCTCGAAGCTGCCGGGCGCGAAACCCAAGGGCGGCGCGGTGCCGGCCAAGGCGAGCAAAGGCAAGAAGAAGGGCAAGAAGCTCAAGAAGCTCACGAAGTAGGGCTACGTGACCCCCCCACAGGTGCGGTACATCCAACGCGATGTCGAAGGTGCCCCGGTTGGATGAAGACGCACTGGCCCAGATCAGCGCGTCCACGCTCGGTCACTATCAGTCGCGCGCCGAAGACTTCTGGGAGGGGACGCGGGACCACGACGTCAGCCAGAACCGAGCTGCGCTGCTTCGGAATCTGCGGGCGGAGGCTCCGGCGCGGATTCTCGACCTCGGGTGCGGACCCGGTCGCGACCTCATCGCCTTCGCGGCCGCGGGGCACGATCCGGTGGGGTTGGATGGAGCGTCCCGCTTCTGCGAGATGGCGCGGGCGCACGCGGGGTGCGAGGTGCTCCACCAGGACCTGCTGCATCTGTCGCTGGAGGACGAGGCGTTCGACGGCATCTTCGCCAACGCCTCGCTCTTCCACGTGCCGGCCCAAGAGCTGCCGCGGGTGCTGTCCGAGCTGTGGGCGGCGCTGCGGCCACAGGGCGTGCTGTTTGCGTCCAATCCGCGCGGCGACAACCAAGAGGGCTTCAACGGCGCCCGCTACGGGAGCTTCCACGACCACGCGCGCTGGCGAAGCCTGGTGACCGGGTGCGGCTTCGTCGAGATCGAGCACTACTACCGCCCGCAGGGCCGGCCCAGGTCCGAGCAGCCGTGGCTTGCGACGGTGTACCGCAAGCCGGCGTAGCCGCCCGCTCACTCAGGGATGTGTCCGCCCTCGGGGGTGAAGCGGACCTCCCGCAGCATCAGCACCTCGCTGTCGCGGAAGCGGCTGACGCTGATGCGGACCCCCGGTGCGGTCGCGTTGTCGACGGGCTTGACCACCACGCGGTGCGACTGGGGCTGGCGGGGCGGGACGAAGCCGGACCACTGGGCCCCGCCTTCGACCAAGAACATCTCGTCGAGGGCGACGTCCAGCGCGAGCTTGTCCATCTCCTGCGTGCCGACCGCGGTGAGCGCGAAGCGCAGCTCGGTCTCGTTGCCCGGGCGGTCCAGCAGCGCAATTTCGACCACGATTTCCCCGCTTTCGTCCGAGACCGACTCCGACCCGAGGTCGAGCGGAGACGCGGACGGCTTGTCACAGCTGCCGACCGCGGTGAGCACGGCGAAGGTCAGCATCATGACGCCACAGACGCGACTGAACGAAGGCACGACGACGAGTCTACTCGACCTCCTTCGAGGGCTCGGACTTTTCCAGACGCAACCGCCGAAGGAAGATGGGTCGGCCCGGCGAGCGCTCGTGTGGACACCCGAGTCCAGGACCACAGGGTCGAGCCCGCAGCCAGGACCACGGCGGCGTCCAGCCAGGTGTCGATCTTGGAGTGGAACGTCTCGGGTCTCATGCCCTGTCAGTACCGCCCAGCGGGGCCTCGATTCCGAGAATCGAGGCCTCAGCGGCACCGCCGTGGAACCTCGAAGAAAACACCGCGGGCAGTCATGGCCACGTTGGTCCGCGGGCCGGCGCGAGACTGGGGACGGGCCGGCGCGGGACTGCGCGGGACTGCGCGGGAATGCGCGGGAGTTGGGGACGGGCGGCGCTTGGCAGGGCCGTGACGCCGTCCTACCGTGATCGTGATGATGAGTCCCGAATGGCTGGGTGCCCTCGCGCGGTACAACCGCTGGATGAACGACAAGCTGTACGGGCTCGCCGCTACGTTGAGCGACGAGGACCGCAAGCGGGACGGCGGCGCGTTCTTCAAGTCGCTCCACGGCACGTTCAATCACATCTTGCTCGCCGACCGAGTCTGGCTCGGCCGCTTCACCGGCGTGACCGTGCCAGACGGCTTCATGGGCCCCAGCGGCATCCGCACGCTCGACCAAGAGCTGTACGCCGACTTCGAGGAACTCCGCCGCGAGCGAGTGCGGACGGACGACGATCTGTCGGCCTGGGTCGCCGGGCTCACTCCTGAACACCTCGCGGCACCGCTGGTCATCACGCGCCGCGGCCAACGCCAGGAGTCTCCCCTGTGGTGGTCGGTCGCGCACGTCTTCGACCATCAAACCCACCACCGCGGCCAGATCACCACCCTGCTCACCCAGCAGGGCTGTGATCCCGGCGTCACCGACATGATCGCGATGCTCCGCGACGAAGCCACGCGACCCACGCTGACCGCTTAGGTGAACCTCGCGGGGAGACTCGGTGGTGGCATCGGGGCAGATGGGTGGAGACGGATGACTCGCAAGGTGGGCAGGGAGCCCG
>CAVXIC010000004.1:0-13367 GCA_963761755.1 uncultured bacterium | reverse complement strand
CGGTGTTGGTCTCCATCGAGACCCGTGAAGATCCCATCGCGGAGTCGGATGCCGCCGGGCGCACGCCAGACCGCACGACGCTGTGGATTCGTGGGCGGCGGGGCCGAATCGACATCGACGATCTCTCCGAGGACGACGCGCGGCGGGTCAGCGCGCTGATCGAGCGCGTCGTCCCACCCGACGTGCATCCCGCCGCCGGGGCCCTTTAGCGGGGCGCCCCAGGACGCTAAACAATACGGTGGTGCGGTCGTCTTCCTCTGGTGTCCTGTCCGCCGTCGCTGCGCTCGGTGTCGTCGCGGCGTCGGGGATGCCGAGGCCGAAACTCCCTGCATCCGCGGACTCCCGTCGAAGGGGACGAGGTGACGAACATGGAGTTCGTCGACCGCAGCGTCGACGCGAACCACGCGCTCGTCTACGTCCCCCAGAAGTCGCCGAACTACGAGGACTTCGTGACGCCGTCCGACGAGTCGCCCGAGGCCAACCTATCCCAACCGAGGCCGACCTATGCCTTCATGGACACGATCTCACCGCCCTCGAGGGACGCGTCGCCAAAGTCGTCGATGGGGGCGCCGCCGTCTTTCCGGCAGCCGACCGCGTTGAGGATCGTGTTGAAGAGCTGGTTGTGGGTGACGCCGCCAGCGTCGATGTAGTGCCCCTGACGCAGGTAGCCGTTTGCGTTGCCGGCAATGACCTGCGGGATGTTGTTGTAGCTGTGATAGCGATCCGCCAGGTCGTTGGTCCAAAGGGCGATCGTGTTGTCGAGCAGCGGCTGTCCCGTCGAATCGACGTACTCGGAGAGGCGGTCGAGCAGGTGCTTGAACATCCGTCCGTGAATGCGGTCGATTTCGTGGTGCATCATCTCCGCGCCGGGGATGGGGTCGCCCTCGGACCCGTGAGCGAAGATCCGGTGCGAGACCATGTGGAAGTTCGGAAGCCGTTCACCGTTGATGGTGTACTCGGTGCCGTCGTTCCCGTCCCCGATCTGCAGCGTGGCCGCATGGTTGAGCTCGCACGCGAACGCGAGGGCGATGAGGTCGGCCTGCATGCGGGCGATGACCTCGCGGTTGTCGTTGTCCTGAGCGGACTCCCCCATCGCCTCCATCGCGTCGATCTCCGCTTGGGGCGGAAGGGCGCAGCTGAGGTTGACCTCGAGATCCCGAATCGACTGACGGTGCAGTTCCAGCCGCTGCCGATCCAGCGCGCTGAGCCGTGCGTTGCCGAGCAACGCGCTCATCTGCTCCTTGACCAGGTCGTTGACGCTCGTGCGTCGGGCTTGGATTCGAGCCACGACCTCCGCGTCGACCCCGACCAGACCGAACTCCCGCTCGAACACGTTCCGCGGGTTGGGGTCTGCCGGACGCAGGTCCTGGGGTCCGCGGTACGAGAGGACCTCGTTGATGTAGCCGGACATGCGCCCGGCATAGAGCGTCAGCGGTTCGACCCCCTCATCGTTGAGCTGTCTCGCGATGACGTTGTCGACCGATTCGCCCTCGGCCAGCGACTCGTTTCCCGAGGGCGTGTCGGAGACCCGGGCCGCCGTCAGGCACTGGTTGCCGCCGCCCGAGTGTCCACAGCCGTTGCCGGGGAACGCAAACCTGGTGCCGCCCACGATGAGGAGGTTGTCCGCATAGTCGGCCAGCTCGGAGACGGCCTTGTCGTCGGCGAGCATGCCTTCGGTGGTCAGGGCGCCAGGGGACGTGGGCCAGAACCGGTTGTCCTCGCCGTCGGTCTGGCACTGCACGCCGTTGGCTTGCCGCATCGCGACGAAGAAGCCGGGGCTCTTTCCTCCGGCCCGGGCGGTCCTGGGCAGAAGGGACTGCAGGAGCGGAAGCGCCATGACGGCGCCGCCGGTACCAATGAGGAATCGTCGGCGATTGATGTCCTTCATGATCAGGTCCCTCCTGTACGACGCGAATATGGCGGAACTCGTCGGTGGTGACGACTTCGGTGAGCAGTTCGAGCACCGTCAGTGACCCTTCGACCGATGCGGTGCCGAGGGCGTCGAGGGTCTGCTCGTCGGCGTCTCGATGGTCACGGCCATACATGTACTCGAGCAAGTGGCGGGTGTAGCAGTCGTGCGCCTGCTTGCTGTCTGCGAGGAGGTTGCTGAACTCCACGGCGTTGTCGAAGGGCTCCAGGTTGCCATCGAAGAAGAACTCGTCCGTCGCGTCGACCGGCTGGCCGTTGTCCTGGGTACGGTAGACCCCGATCGCGTCGTAGTTCTCGAAGGCGAAGCCGGGTGGGTTGATGAGGAGGTTGTGGCATCCGGCCCCGCAGGTTCCATCTCCGGTGTGGTCTTCCACGCGCTCCCGGTTGGTCTTCGTCGGGTCCGGCTCGACCGCCGTCACGTTGTCCGGCACCGCCGGCTGCTCGTTGCACAGGAGCTCGAAGCTGATGAACGCGCCCCGATGAATCGGATCGGGGTCGATCTGATACGCGCGCGACATCAAGAAGCCCAGGCGCGTGAGCAGGCCCGAGCGCCGCGTCGCATCCAGTTCCACCCGCTCGAAGGCCTCTCCGGCGGGGCCGTCGGTGATCCCGTACAACGCAGCCAGCTCGGCGTTGGCGAAGGTGTGGGTCGAGGTCAGCAGCTCGGTGTAGCCCTGGTTCTGGTCGAAGACGACGTCCTCGATGAACCGGTACGCCTCTTCCTGCATCATCCGGCCGAGCTCGGCGTTGAACAGCGGGTAGAGATCGGGGTCCTTGCTGCGGTCGAGGTAGAGGTCGACCTTGAGGAGCTGTCGGTGCAGATCGAGGACGGTGTCGCGGGCTCGGTCGTCGAGCAGCATCCGCGCCGCGTGCTCTCGGATCCCCTCGACTCCATCGAGATCGCCCTGCTCCGCCGCGAGGAACAGCGCGTCGTCCGGCATCGAGTTCCACAGCGCGTAGCTGAGCCGCGACGCGACCTCGTAGCCGTCCAGCTTGATCCGGCCGTTGTCGGTCGGCTCTCCGTCGATCACGCGATAAACGAACACCGGCGACTGCAGCAGCGCTTGCAGCGTCAGATGGACTCCAGCGGCGAATGGATCGAGGTCCGTATAGTCCGCGGCGGCGCCGTCGAACACGGCCGAGAGGTCCTCGACCTCGGCGCTGGAGAGCGGCCGGCGATAGACCTTCATCCCGAAGGTCTCGATGAACTCGCGTCCGCGATCCGAGGTGTCCTGACCGACGTCGGGCGGGGTGATCCGGTCGAAGATGGCGTCGTCGGTGATGACGAGCTCGGCGAGCGATTCGGCCGCCTTTTGGTAGTCGGCCCACAGCGTCGCGCCGACGTTCGAACCCGGAGCCGGCGTTGTCGAACCCCCCGGCGACCGGGTCGCCGACGAAGGCGTCCGACAGCCCGGTGACCGCATCGAGTCCGAACAGGTCGCGGACCGTGTTCTCCCACTGCCGGTGGCTCAGTCGGGGGAACTGGCTGTCTTGCTGGTGCTCCTCGACCGGGGGCTGGTCGTCGTCGGCGCCGGTCTCGTCGCCGGACCCGTCGTCCCCGTCGTCTCCGTCGTCTCCTTGGGACGCGGACGCTGGATTCTCGCCATCGGCGTTCCCGGCGGATCCCTCCCAACCGTTGTAACAGCCCGACGACAACAGGCTCGCGATGACCAACCCCCCGACTCGCATCTCGCCTCTAGCGTCTCAGCTCGCAAAACGGTTCGCAAACGGACTTTGCGTGCGCGCTCGAACGCAATCGGCGGATCGGGCCGGGCCGGAACGTTGAACGCGTAGCCTCGACTACGCGTTCAACGCTCGAGCCGGTTGGCTCCTCATCCGGCTACGAGCACACGAAGGGGAACGTGCTTCCCAGGTACCCGGCGGTGACGTCGATGCGCAGCGCGTCGGGCGTCGAGCCGACGAGCGCGCCGGGACCGGGAACGCAGTCCAGCGTCGGGTGGCTGGCGGTGATCTCGACTTCGCCGACGTCGACGTTGAGCCAGCCGGCAAATCCGACCTCGGTCGTTTCGGTGAGGAGGGGGTCGATGCCGGTCGTCGTGAGGTATCCGAGCGCGCCGGACGACGGCGTCATGGTGAACGAGACCTCCGAGAGCAGCGCCCCGTCGCCGTCGGAGACGGCGAGCGCGAGGTGTCCCAACGCGTCGTCGATCTCTTCGCCCAGCGAGTTTGCCAGCACGACCGAAGCGATGGTGGACAGCAACCGGTAGTCGAGGACTTGGTCCTCCATCGGACCCTCGCCCCAAAAGAGGGACGGGAAGCGGTTCGACCCGGTGAACTCGATCGCCCCCTCGGTCGGAGGGACGCCCTCGAGGGTGTAGACACCCTCGGCGTCGGTGGTGGCGCACGGGATGTCGTCCTGCCCAAAGACGCACACGTCGATGTTCGGGAGCGGGGTGGGCATGGCGAAGTCGGACACGACGCCCGAGAGCGTGGCGGTGTCACCGGTTCCCGTCGAGCTGTCCGAGCTGCTTTCGGACCCGCCGGTGGTGCCCGTCGAGCTGTCCGTTCCCGTGTCCGAGGCGCCGGTGGTGCTGCCAGTGTTGTCGGCCGAGGAGGTGGACCCAGTCCCGGGCATCGTCGTGGTGCCCGGCGTGGTGCCCTCATCCTCCGTGGTGCCCGTGCTCGCGTTCCCCGTCGAGCCGTCGGTATCGGATCCGGGGGCGTCGTCGCCACATCCGGCCGCCGCCATCGCCGTCGCAAGAATCATCGCTCGTGTTCGTGTTTCGAATTTCATGTCAGCCCTGCGTGCGCCATCGGACGCGAAGGGGGGGACTCTTTCCCGCGCCCTGCGCGATGTCAACCCGACGCTTCCGCACCGCCGACGGTGCGTTCCAGCGTGCCGGCGCCCACCGAGTCGCCCCAGACGTTGACCGTCGTCCGCAGCCGGTCGAGCAGCCAGTCGATCGGGAGCAGCAGCTCCAGACCCTCCAGCGGGAGGTCGGCCGCCTGGAGGACCATGACCATCGTGACCAGCCCCGCCTCGGGCACGCCCGCTGCGCCCATCGCCGCAAACGTGGCGACGACGACGATGACGAGCTGGTCGGAGAGCCCGAGGTCCAGCCCAGCGGCCTGAGCGATGAACATTGCGGCCATCGCCTCGTACAAGGCGCTGCCGTCCATGTTCATCGTCGCGCCCAGCGGGAGCACGAACCGCGCAGCCTTGTCATCGACCCCGGCATCCTCGATCGCCGCATCGATCGTCACCGGCAGGGTCGCGCTCGACGAGGAGGTGGACAGCGCCGTGAGCAGCGGCGCGGCCATCTGTCGGACGAAGCGCAAGGGGTTGCGTCGTCCCACGATCCACAAGATCAGCGGCAACACGACGAGCGCGTGCACCCCCAGCGCGACCACGACCGCGACGACGTAGTGCCCCACGGCCATCAGCTGGTCGAGGAACGCCTCGCGGCCCCCCTGGGCGATCGCCTGCCCGAAGCGCCCGGCGACCAGGCCGAAGATTCCCACCGGGGCGACCCACATCAGCGCCCGGACCATCTTCATCATGACCTCGTTGCCCACGTGAATCACGCGAACCAACGGCTCCCCCTGCTCGCCGAGGGTGCTGAGCACCACGCCGAAGAACAGTGAGAAGAGGATGACGGGCACGACCTCGAGGTTGGCCATCGACTCGAAGATGTTCGAGCCCACGAAGCCCAGCAGCACGTCCGTCCACGGTGTGTCGCGGGCGGCGTCGACCGACAGCGAGAGCCCTGCGGTCTCGATGCCCACCCCTGGGCGGAGCAGATTGACGACCGCCAGCCCGATCGAGGCGGCGATGAGCATCGTCGCGCCGTAGTAGACGACGGTCCATCCCCCAAGGCGGCCCAGCTTGCGTACGTCACCCAGCTCGGTGATGCCGCTGATGACCGACAGCATGATGAGCGGAACGATCAGCATCTGCAGCGCGCCGAGGAACAGCTGCCCGATGATGTAGACGTGGGCCGCTCCGCCGCCGAACACGAGCACGGTGCCGACCGCGAGGGCGACTCCGATCACGATCGCGAGCAGCAGCCGATTGGACATCGTCGCCGATGGTCTGGACCCTCCCTGAGCGATTGCAACCCCGCGATGTTAGGGTGCGGCCAACGCCCCTCGAGCGTCCCATGCCCGCAGCTGAACACACCGAGCCGCTCCTGATGCTGGCGGTGATCCTGCTCGTCGGCACCCTCTTCGGCTTCGGGGCCAAGCGGCTGCGCCTGCCGTCGGTCACCGGGCAGATCCTGGCCGGGGTCTTCCTCGGCGGCGTCGGGTTCGACCTGTTCGGCGCACATGCGGAGCACGGGCTCGCGCCGATTACCGAGTTTGCGCTCGGGTTGATGGCCGTCAGCGTCGGCGCGCACCTCAACTTCCGCAAGCTGCGCAATGCCTTTCGTCGCCTGCTGATCTTGCTGCTGCTCGAGACCGTATTCGTGGTGGTGGCGGTGACGGCCGCCCTGTCGCTCTTTCCGTCGGTCGAACCCAGCATCGCGCTCATCTTCGGGTGCATCGCGATCTCGACCGCGCCGGCGACCGTCGTGGCGCTGGTGCGGGAGACCCGGTCCAAAGGGGTCTTCGTCAAGACGATGGTCGCCGCGGTGGCGCTCAACAACATGGCGTGCATCTTCGGGTTCGAGCTCAGCCGCCGCCTCGCGGGCCAGACCCTGCGGTACGGCACACCGCACATCAGCGAGGTTTTCGTCGGGGCGTCGTCCCAGCTGTTGGAGGCTGCGGTCACCGGAGGCCTCGGCGCGCTCGCGATGATCGTGGTCTCCAAGGCGGTTCGGCGCTCCGAGGTGCTGACGACCGCCGGTCTGATCGCGCTGCTGCTGACGGTAGGAATCGCGCAGCACTACGGCTACTCGGCCCTGCTCTCGTGCCTCTTTCTGGGCTTGTTTCAGGCCAACTTCACCCGAGGTCGCGAGCACGTCGTCGATCGGCTGTTCCGCGACTTCGAGCCGGCGATCCTGGCCGTGTTCTTCACGCTCGCTGGCATGGAGTTGTCGCTGGAGCACGCGTCGGTCGCAGGATCGCTCGCCGTCGTCTTCTTCGTCGCCCGCGGCCTGGGAAAGTTTGGGGCGGGGTACCTCGCGATGCGGCTGGCGGGCGCGACTGCGCGGGTCCGCCAGAACATGGGGCTCGCCTTGATTCCTCAGGCGGGGGTGGCCGTGGGCTTGGTCGTGCTGATCAACGCAGACGCCACCCTTCAAGCGCTCGCGCCCCAGGCCGTCGACCTCTTCTCGCCGGTCATCCTCACCGCGGTCGTCGCCAACGAAGTGGTCGGACCCATCCTCACCCGGATGGCGCTGGGTCGGTCGGGCGAGGTGGGGCAAGACCGAACGCGGCTGCTCGACTTCATCCATGAGGAGAACATCAAGGTCGGGCTGGAGGCCGACACCCCGCAGCAGGCGATCGAGCAGCTCGTCGACCTCTTGGTCCGATCCCACCACCTCGATCCCAAGCTGCACGACCCGATCCTGGCGTCCGTTCTCGAGCGCGAGTGGCAGGCGTCGACCTGCGTGGGCGGGGGCGTCGCGATCCCCCACGGCCGGCTGCCTACGGGCCTGAGCTCTCTGGGCGTGATGGGGATCAACCGCCGAGGGCTGAACTTCGAGAGCCCCGACGGTCGGCCGGTGCACTGCGTCATCCTGCTGCTCTCGAGCCCTGACGAGCCCGAGCGGCATCTGCAGCTGCTGGCCATGATCGCCGGCAGCATCGGCTCCGATCCCGCGATCCAGACCCAGCTCTTCAACGCGCGGACGCCCGCGCACGCCTACGAGGTGCTCCACCACGAGGGCGCCGCCGAGTTCAACGTGTTCCTGGAGGAGATGGACGGGATCTGAACCGTTGGGGACTTCTCGAAAGGAGCGCTCGGTTGAGGGCTAGCCGCGGTTGCTCCGCGCGTCCACTTGGAACGAGCGCACAATTCTGGAGATTCGCAGCACCGACACGGACTTCGCTGGCCCCTCGACCGCCCACGAGCTGTCCTGGCGATAGGCCTTGAACTCCACCACGTAGTTCGGGTCTTGCAAGTGGTTGAGCTGCGACATGTTTCCGGGCATGACCCGCGCCCACCAGCTGCCGTCCTTCGAGAGACCCTTGCCCATGGTGAACTCAGAGCTGGAGATGTGCACGCCGCCCATCCACTGGCCGACGAACATGAGCTGTCGGGGCTCGGCGACCCGCATGCCGCGGTCGGCCCAGACGCAGGCCGCAGGTGCGAGCTCCCCGGTGCCGAAGGCCTCGTCTCCGTGCAGCACGTGCTTCTTGAACGCGTAGCTGTTCCCCTGCTTCGATCCGTCGAGGATGACGAGGTCCGTCCGGCCGTGGCCGCCTCGGCAGTACAGGGTGTACGCCTCGGGCAGCGCCTCGGCGCGCCGCGGCGCGAGGGCCGGAGCGAGCCCAAACAAGATGGCGGTCAGACCGAGGGCCTGGCGAACGCGGTTGCGAGGATTGGTCTGCATGATCATCCTCGGTTGCTGGCGCCGATCTGGCGCACGACGCCAACCTCGCTGACCTGGAGCACGTTCACGGTCCGTTCGGCGCCCGTCCGGCTTCGTTTGGTGAAGCTGTCGCTGTGGACGCGGAACTCCACGATGAAGTTGGGATCTTGCAGCTTGTTGAGCGCGGCCATGTCGTCGGGCAGGGGCTGCTCGATGAGCGTGTTGCGGCTGTGTCGGGAGAGCTGCAGCTGCATGTTGCTGCGTACCGTGACGCGGTCGCCGACCGATTTGAACGGACGCGCGTAGACCAGTCGTGCCGCTTCGCTCGCCCGCATCGCGCGGTCCGGCCAGGCGCAGGTCGAGGGGGCCAGGGTGGACGCGTCGTAGGGCGCAGAGGCGTGGAGGAACTGCTTTTCGGCGACGAGCCCACCTGCGCTCAGGTGGAGCTCTGCCCGTCCCTGCCCCCCGCGGCAGTAGATCGAGTAGCTCGGCGTGGCCGCATCGGCCTGGACGGGCGCCATCGGGGCGCACAGGCCCATGGCGACGGCGCCGAACCCCACGAGGTTGCGAACATGGCGTTTCATGTCCGGTAGGTCTGCGCTCCGCCGAAAGTGATCCCGAACAAAATCGGTGGGAGAGGAGGGTACACTCCCCCGACGATGTCCGGCGCCGACAGACCCCGCCTCGGGGAGCGAGAGCCGCTCCCAGGGTCCTCCGATGCGGAGGCCGCGACGCTGCTCGGCGACGCGTCCGAGTCGGCCACGACGCCCGGTCTCGGGGAGCGTACGGCGCCGGGCCGAGGGCGGAGCGAGATCGAACACCCCGAGCCTCGCCCCGGTGACAGCGTGGGTCGATTCGTCGTCGAGCGCCGCCTGGGGGCCGGCGCGATGGGGGTGGTGTTGCTGGCCCACGACCCAGACTTGGCGCGGCCGGTCGCGATCAAGCTGGTGCGGATACGGGGCGCGGGGACGCATGGTCGGGTGCGCTTGCTTCGCGAAGCGCAGTCGGTCGCCAAGATCCAGCACCCTCACGTCATCGCCGTGCACGAGGTCGGCACCCACGACGACCAGGTCTACGTGGTGATGGAGTATGTCGATGGCGGGACCTTGCGCGATTGGGTGCAGGCGGAGGCACGCGCCTGGACCGACGTGCTCGAGGTCTACCGTCAAGCGGGCCGAGGGCTCGTCGCAGCGCACCGGGCGGGGCTCGTGCACCGCGACTTCAAGCCCGACAACGTGTTGATCGGTCGCGATGGCCGCGTGCGGGTGACCGACTTCGGGATCGTCGGCGTGCTCGGAGAGGGTCCGCAAACGTCGACCCTCGACGAGGAGGTGTCCATCGACCACGGCTCGGCTCGACTCACGCGAACCGGGGCGATCGTGGGCACGCCGGCCTACATGCCGCCCGAGCAGTACCGCAGCGGCAGCGTCGACGCGCGCTCGGACCAGTTTGCGTTCTGTGTCTCGCTCTACGAGGCGCTCTTCGGCGAGCGCCCGTTCGAGGGCGACACGATCGGGTCGGTCCTGCTCTCGATGCAGTCGGGCGCGGTCCGGCCTGTGACCGAGCACGACGTACCCGACGCGGTCGTGGAGGCGCTCTTCCGGGGCCTTCGCAGCGAGCCGCACGAGCGGCATCCGACGATGGACGCGCTGCTGGCCGCGCTCGACCCGGCTCCGGCCCGCCCGCGATGGCCGATGGCCGTGGCCGGCGTCGGCGTGCTCGCTGTGGGCGCGGTGGCCTACGCGCTCGGTGGCGCCGGCGAGTCGGACCCCATGGCCGCATTCGACTGCGGGGATGCCCGAGCCGACTTCGAGCCCACCTGGAACGAGGAGCGACGCGCTGCGATGAAGGCAGCCTTCGAGGCGCGTGGAGGTGCAGGCCCCGACGGTTTCCAGCGGGTGGCAGAGGCGCTCGACGCCCGCCGGGCCGAGTGGATCGCCGGCGTCGACGCTGCCTGTGAGGACCGGCGTTCGGGCCTGCACCCGGCGGCGACCTACGAGCTTCGGCGCGCCTGCCTCGAGGACGCTCGACAGGCGACCGACACGTTCGTGTCGATCCTCTCGGAGAGCGAGGGGAAGCTCGCGGATGGCGCGCTGTCCTCGGTCTCGCTGCTGCGTCGCATCGATCGCTGCTCGAACACCGAGGTCCTGCAGGCTGCGACCTGGCCCACCGATGCGCAGCGCGAAGCCCTGGCCCCCATCGAGCGCGACCTCGCGAAGGCGCGGTTGATGCTGCTGGCCGGGCAACATCATGAAGTCGTCGCGTTTGCGACCGACCTCGAAGTCCGGGCCCGCGCGGTCGGTTTCGACGCCGTGCACGCGGCCGTCCTCGAGACGCTCGCGCGCGGAGAAATGCAGGCAGGCCTGCTCGCCCAGGCTGAGACCCACGCTCGCGAGGCCTCCACCCTGGCCGCCCAGGCGCGCGAGACCTCGGTCGAAGCGAGGGCGGCGGGGACCTTGATGTTCGTCATCGGTCCCGGACTGGGGCGCGCAGCCGAGGCGCTGGGCATGCTGCCCGCGGGCGAGTCCGCGGCCGCCCGCACCCATGACCCCCGAGCGCGGTCGTACTTCAAGGCGGCCGAGGCGGTCGTCCGCAACCAGAATGGAGATCGCGAGGGCGCAGCCGCGGCGATCGACGAGGTCATCACGATCCTCGAGGGGCTCGAGCGCCCCCCTCCGGACGAGCTCGCCAACGCCTACTCGAACCGCTCGGGGCTGGCGGCAGCGCGCGGCGAGCTGCAGGCCGCGCGGGCCGACCAGCGCAAGGCACTGGACATTGCGGCGCAGGGGCTCGGCACCTCTCACCCGATGTATGGAGCGTTCGCGCTCGCGCTGGGTGCTTCACTGGCGAACGAGGGCGCCTACGCGGAGGCGATCGAGCAGGACATGGAGGCGCTGCGGGCCTGGGAGGCCGCGTTGGGGCGCGACCACACCAGCTGCGCACTCGCGCTCAACTACGCCGGCATCGCGCAGCTCGCGATGGGGCGGGCCGACGACGCGGGCGAATCCTTCGACGAGGCGCTGCGCCGTCTGGACGCCTCGGAGAACGACGACCCCGTCAACCGCATCTCGATCCTCGACAACCAAGCACAAGTGGCGTTTCGCAACGGCCGATTCGCCGACGCCGAGGCTCGCTATGCCGCCGCCCGCGAGGTGGCGCGCGCCCTGGGCGGAGCCAAGGACCTTCGCGTATCCCGGTACGACCAAGCCGTCGCCTCGATGCATCAGGCCCGAGGGGACGACGAAGGCGCGCTCGCCGGCTATCGCAAGGCCCGC
This sequence comes from uncultured bacterium, assembly GCA_963761755.1. Classification (GTDB taxonomy): domain Bacteria; phylum Myxococcota_A; class Polyangia; order Nannocystales; family Nannocystaceae; genus CAJXVA01. Next base: position 1,726 of record CAVXIC010000004.1, on the reverse strand, counting down.
GAGTTTCTCGTCGAGGTGCACGGCCCCAAGCACCAGCAGGTCGCCGCTGCCGCGGCCTTCGTGGCCGACAGCCTGCGCGCCCTGGGGCGATGCACGGAGGCGGGGCGCGTGTATCGGGACGCGCTGCGGATCTACAACGACCTCAGCCTCGATCCAGACGCGGTGCTCGCCCAGCTCATGACTGGGCAGGGGCAATGCGAGCTCGAGGGCGGCGAGACGGAGGCCGCCGAGACCACCCTGGAGCGTGCGGCCGATCTGCTGGAGCAGCTGAAGCTCGAGGGGGAGGCGGCGGCGATGGTGCAGTTCGCCGTCGCGCGCGGACGCTGGGCGCGGGGAGAGAAGGACTCGGCAGCATCGCTGTCGGCGCAGGCCGAAGCCACCTACGCCGACTTGGGTCCGGGGTGGACGCGGCCCCGCGAGGACGTCCACGCCTGGCGGGCCGAGCGTGGCCTGGCAGGCTGACCCGTCGCGGGCGGCGGCCCTCGCCAGGGACCCCGCACCGCCGTGCTCGAGTGAGCGGCGCACATCAGGTGCGGATGCTAGCGTCGGGCCATGGGTCTACTGCGTGAAGAATATGTGGAAGTCGACACGCACATCCGCTGTCCTCACTGTGGCGAGCAGGCGTGGTTTCCGCGGCCGTCGGCGCTGGCAGCGGCGATCGTGTGCCCTATGGAAGGATGCGAGAACACCTTCGTTTGGGACCGCTGGGTGTCGCGAGAGCTGGGCCTCGACCGCTTCGCCTACCTGCATCCACGGGTGCCGGGCCTGTTCGAGTCCATGACGCAGCGGTCCTGGGAGATCGTGGGCCTGGGGATCTGCACGCTGGTCTTTGCGGTGCCCCTCATTCACGCGGGCCTCCACAGCGCCGTGACCAAGCTGTTCGCGTACGTCTACTTTGCTGGGATGGGGCTGGCTGCGCTCGGTCTGGGCGCGGCGCAGCGTCGAGGCAACCGCCTGCGCGCCGCCCACAGGGCCCAGACGCGTGCGCACGTCCTCGAACGCTCGCCGACCATTCGTGCGGTCCAGGCCGCAGGGTGGGTGCCCGAGCAGATGTTGGTGGCTCCGACGACCAACGGGACAGCCCCGAGACGACTGGCAGGCTCGACCCAGTGCAAACGTGTCGCCGAACGAAGACTGTAGCGTTCCCGCTGAGACGACCCCGCGGGTGGTCTCGTCCCCGCTGCGATGGACATCGAACCCCCGACGAAGACGACGCACGGACGCCGATGGGCGGGACTGGGACTCATCCTTGCGTTCGCCGCGCTCCCAGGCTGCTCGACGGATCCGGACGCGACGCCTGAGGACTGCGATGGTGCGTCGTGCGGCACGACGGGCGAGGCGGGCTCGACGGGGACGCCCACGGCGAGCGAGAACAGCGCGGACGGTGCCTCCTCGTCCACCTCCACCGGCGGCCCCTCCGACAACGGGGAGGAAACCGAGACGCAACCGACGACGACCACCCCCACGGGCGATACCGACGACGGTGAATCGACGGGAGAGAGCCTCCCGTGCAACCCACTCGTCGACGGCGCATGTGTCGCATGCGGTGGCGCGTCATGCAGCGACGAGGCGTGCTGCTGGGTGGACACCCCCTCGTGCGGTGAAGCCGATGGCTGCCTCGCCCCCGCGCTCTCCAGCTGCGACGGCGCCGAAGACTGCATCGGTGGCGTTTGCTGTGCGGAGGCTACCGTGGACTTCGATAGGGCGGTGGTGACGTACGGCGCCG
>CAVXIC010000003.1:0-15404 GCA_963761755.1 uncultured bacterium | reverse complement strand
CGGGCGTTTCCCTCTTGTGTCCTGTCCGTCGTCGCTGCGCTCGGTGTCGTCGCGGCGTCGGGGGATGCCGAGGCCGGAAACTCCCTGCATCCGCGGACTCCCGTCGAGTGGGACGAGGTGACGTGCATGGAGTTCGTCGACCGCAGCGTCGAGGCGAACTACGCGCTCGTCTACGGGATCCCGTTCGAGGACACGGAGGTCACGCCCGAGGAGGTCGACGACTCGCGGACCCATCAGTTCTTCGCGCTGTGTCGAGCGACCAGCCCTCACGTGTCCTTGCCCAGCTGGATCACGATGACCGACGTCGCGCAGACGTTGCTCAACTACGAGGACTTCGTGACGCCGTCCGACGACGAGATCCTCGAGCGTGCGACCGACTGGGACGGGTGCTGGCACCGGATCACCGAGGACGCCGACCGACGCCCCATCACCGATGCGATGGCCTCGGAACCGGTCATCTGGGACACATCGGCCATCCCCGTCGGGGTCTACTCGGTGTGGGGGTACACCTACGAGCCGGTCTTCAACGCGTGGGCGCCCCGCGTCGGAGGTGTCGTGCGGGTCTACGACGGAGGTGAACCCGCGGCGGACGGTCCCGCTGCGGCGATCACCACCGGCGAGCAGTCGCCGTGCGTCGGGGACGTGGTCACCATCGAAGGATGCGTCGACGCGCTGCCGGGCACGACGATGACCGGCTCCTTCGCGATCAACCCCGGCACGGCAGGACCCGAGCCCGCCTGGATCCCCTTCGCGCAGGACGTTCCGGTGCAGGGCGAGCGCTTCACGCTGCAGTGGGATGCACCGCCGGAGGCGGGGGGTGAGTCGACCATCCTCCGCGTGGCCTTCACCGACCCCAACGGGGCGACGTACACCGCGTATCAGGGCGAGCTCAACGTGGTGCTCGCGTCCGGGTCGGCCGGATGCGGTGCCGAACCCGACGACTGCGCGGCCGGTTTCGTCATGGATCCCGCGTGCGAACCGGCCGGCAGCGAATCCACTGCGAACGACGCTGGCACCGACAGCGAGCCGACCGCCGCTGACGGGCCGCCGGGGGGCGGATGCGACTGTCGCTGTCGAGACGAGGGCGGAGCGTGGAGCGTCTTTGGACTGCTCGTCCTGTTTGCGTTCCACCGTCGTGTCGACGGGTGACCATGTAGGAACTCATGCTACATTCGTCGCTCGCAGCTGCTGCGAGGTTCGGAACGTTCGTCTGTGAAATCTGCACGTCATCTCGGGTTCACCCTCGCATCCATCCTGCTCGCCACCGGATGCGGTGAGCCGGAGTCGACCGACGGCGCTGGTCCGGGATCCGCGGGTGGAAAGGCCGACGATCCCGACGGCGAGCCCCTGCCCGGAGAAGGGGACTCTTGCGACGACTACGACGACTTCTGCAACGACGGCTTGTACTGCCACGAGGCGGCCTGCACGGCGTTCGAGCCGGCGCGCGAGCCCTGGCGGACCGGTGAGTTCACGCCACCGAGCTACTTTACCGACGACGGACGCGACGACCCGACCGGGCGCACCGGAATCTTCGGCATGCACGTGGGGCTGCTGCCCTCGGGCCGCGTGCTGTTGTTCGCAGGTCGGGGGTTCGCGAGCTCCAACTACCCCCTGATCTCCATGACGTGGGACCCGCTCAGCGGGGCGTTCGAGACGCAGGCCTACGACGACGACGTCTTCTGCGCCCACCACACCTTCTTGCCCAACGGCGACTTCCTGGTCGCCGGCGGCGGGTTCCTGCCGAACTCAGTCCTCAAGCACCGCGCGACGTGGCGCTTCGACTCGCGGGCCGAGACGTGGACCCAGGTGGCGAGCATGGAGGAGCGGCGCTGGTATCCTTCGCTGTTCACGCTTCCCGATGGCCGCGCGCTCGTCGTGTCCGGGACGTCTGGCACGGATCCCTTGGAGATCTTCGACCCCGCCACGAACCGCTGGACGACGCTTCAGGGCAGTGAGAAGTCCTTCCCCGAGCGCTATCCAGCCATGCGGGTGCTGCCCAACGGCCGCATCTACAGCCCGCGCATTGGCTGGGATCACGGGAACGCGGCGGTCTTGCTGACCCTGGGTCCCGATGACGCCGTCGCTTGGCAAGATGCCGAAGGACCCAACGCGTTCCACGAGAACGGTGACGTGACGTTCCATGTCGACGACACCGTCCAGCCGGCGCGCGCCCTGATGCGCGCCTACGCGGGCGGCATCGTAGACGCGCGGGGTCTGGACGCCACGTGTGGACACAGCCATCCCGATCCCCAGTGCGAGCAGGGGCAGGCGCCCGAGACCAACCTCGTGGAGCAGGTCGATTTGACCCGAGCCGGCGACGCCCCGCTGCGCTGGGAGTCGCTCGCTCCGATGGCGCATGCGCGGGCCAACGTCAGCGTCGTGATGCTTCCCGATGGCAAGGCGTGGGCCGTCGGCGGCCAAACCGGGGGGCAGTGGAACGACGAGCAGCAGGGCAACGACTTCGTCATCGACTACATCTATGAGACAGAGATGTACGACCCCGCGACGAACGCATGGTCGAGCACCAAGCCTCTCATGCATCCCCGGCAGTATCACCACACCGCGACATTGCTGCCCGACGGTCGCGTGCTGGTCACCGGCGGCCAAGATCCGACGCGGGCCGGAAAGCTCTTGGGCGGAAGGGAGCGCGACATCCGTAGCTTTGAGATCTACAGCCCGCCCTACCTGTTCGCCGCAGACGGCTCGGCGCGAGCGCGGCCGGCCGTGCCTCCCGAGGCGACCCGGGCCAGCTACAACGAAACCTTCGAGCTCCCGGTGGCGCTCGCCGACGGACAGGCCATCACCCACGTCGTGATGCTCAGCCCGAACTCGGAGACTCATCACACGGGCACCGGGCGGTTCATCGAGCTGCCCTTCGAGCGCATCGATGACGCCGCGCTGGCAGTGACCGCGCCCTCGACCAATCAGGTGGCGCCGCCGGGCTTCTATATGCTCTTTGTGGTCGATGCCGCCGGGACGCCGTCGGTGGCCAAGTTCGTCCAGGTCGACGAGGCCAACTAAGCCTAGTCGTCCCAAGAGGCCCAGTAGGCCAACGAGGCCTAGTAGCCAACGAGGCCAACGAGGCCTACTAGGCCTTCATGGACACGATCTCACCGCCCTCGAGGGACGCGTCGCCAAAGTCGTCGATGGGGGCGCCGCCGTCTTTCCGGCAGCCGACCGCGTTGAGGATCGTGTTGAAGAACTGGTTGTGGGTGACGCCGCCGGCGTCGATGTAGTGCCCCTGACGCAGGTAGCCGTTTGCGTTGCCGGCGATGACCTGCGGGATGTTGTTGTAGCTGTGATAGCGATCCGCCAGGTCGTTGGTCCAAAGGGCGATCGTGTTGTCGAGCAGCGGCTGTCCCGTCGAATCGACGTACTCGGAGAGGCGGTCGAGCAGGTGCTTGAACATCCGTCCGTGAATGCGGTCGATTTCGTGGTGCATCATCTCCGCGCCGGGGATGGGGTCGCCCTCGGACCCGTGAGCGAAGATCCGGTGCGAGACCATGTGGAAGTTCGGAAGCCGTTCACCGTTGATGGTGTACTCGGTGCCGTCGTTCCCGTCCCCGATCTGCAGCGTGGCCGCATGGTTGAGCTCGCACGCGAACGCGAGGGCGATGAGGTCGGCCTGCATGCGGGCGATGACCTCGCGGTTGTCGTTGTCCTGAGCGGACTCCCCCATCGCCTCCATCGCGTCGATCTCCTCTTGGGGGGGAAGGGCGCAGCTGAGGTTGACCTCGAGGTCCCGAATCGACTGACGGTGCAGTTCCAGCCGCTGCCGATCCAGCGCGCTGAGCCGTGCGTTGCCGAGCAACGCGCTCATCTGCTCCTTGACCAGGTCGTTGACGCTCGTGCGTCGGGCTTGGATCTGAGCCACGACCTCCGCATCGACCCCGACCAGACCGAACTCCCGCTCGAACACGTTCCGCGGGTTGGGGTCTGCCGGACGCAGGTCTTGGGGTCCGCGGTACGAGAGGACCTCGTTGATGTAGCCGGACATGCGCCCGGCATAGAGCGTCAGCGGCTCGACCCCCTCGTCGTTGAGCTGTCTCGCGATGACGTTGTCGACCGACTCGCCCTCGGCCAGCGACTCGTTTCCCGAGGGCGTGTCGGAGACCCGGGCCGCCGTCAGGCACTGGTTGCCCCCGCCCGAGTGTCCACAGCCGTTGCCGGGAAACGCAAACCTGGTGCCGCCCACGATGAGGAGGTTGTCCGCATAGTCGGCCAGCTCGGAGACGGCCTTGTCGTCGGCGAGCATGCCTTCGGTGGTCAGGGCACCAGGGGACGTGGGCCAGAAGCGGTTGTCCTCGCCGTCGGTCTGGCACTGCACGCCGTTGGCTTGCCGCATCGCGACGAAGAAGCCGGGGCTCTTCCCTCCGGCCCGGGCGGTCCGGGGCAGAAGGGACTGCAGGAGCGGAAGCGCCATGACGGCGCCGCCGGTGCCAATGAGGAATCGTCGGCGATTGATGTCCTTCATGATCAGGTCCCCTCCTGTACAACGCGAATATGGCGGAACTCGTCGGTGGTGACGACTTCGGCGAGCAGTTCGAGCACCGTCATTGACCCTTCGACCGATGCTGTGCCGAGGGCGTCGAGGGTCTGCTCGTCGGCGTCTCGATGGTCACGGCCATACATGTACTCGAGCAAGTGGCGGGTGTAGCAGTCGTGCGCCTGCTTGCTGTCTGCGAGGAGGTTGCTGAACTCCACGGCGTTATCGAAGGGCTCCAGGTTGCCGTCGAAGAAGAACTCGTCGGTCGCGTCGACCGGCTGGCCGTTGTCCTGGGTACGGTAGACCCCGATCGCGTCGTAGTTCTCGAAGGCGAAGCCGGGTGGGTTGATGAGGAGGTTGTGGCATCCGGCCCCGCAGGTTCCATCTCCGGTGTGGTCTTCCACGCGCTCCCGGTTGGTCTTCGTCGGGTCCGGCTCGACCGCCGTCACGTTGTCCGGCACCGCCGGCTGCTCGTTGCACAGGAGCTCGAAGCTGATGAACGCGCCCCGATGAATCGGATCGGGGTCGATCTGATACGCGCGCGACATCAAGAAGCCCAGGCGCGTGAGCAGGCCCGAGCGCCGCGTCGCGTCCAGTTCCACCCGCTCGAAGGCCTCTCCGGCGGGGCCGTCGGTGATCCCGTACAGCGCAGCCAGCTCGGCGTTGGCGAAGGTGTGGGTCGAGGTCAGCAGCTCGGTGTAGCCCTGGTTCTGGTCGAAGACGATGTCCTCGATGAACCGGTACGTCTCCTCCTGCATCATCCGCCCGAGCTCGGCGTTGAACAGCGGGTAGAGATCGGGGTCCTTGCTGCGGTCGAGGTAGAGGTCGACCTTGAGGAGCTGTCGGTGCAGATCGAGGACGGTGTCGCGGGCTCTATCGTCGAGCAGCATCCGCGCCGCGTGCTCTCGGATCCCCTCGACTCCATCGAGATCGCCCTGCTCCGCCGCGAGGAACAGCGCGTCGTCCGGCATCGAGTTCCACAGCGCGTAGCTGAGCCGCGACGCGACCTCGTAGCCGTCCAGCTTGATCCGGCCGTTGTCGGTCGGCTCTCCGTCGATCACGCGATAAACGAACACCGGCGACTGCAGCAGCGCTTGCAGCGTCAGATGGACTCCGGCGGCGAAGGGATCGAGGTCCGTATAGTCCGCGGCGGCGCCGTCGAACACGGCCGAGAGGTCCTCGACCTCGGCGCTGGAAAGCGGCCGGCGATAGACCTTCATCCCAAAGGTCTCGATGAACTCGCGTCCGCGCTCCGAGGTGTCCTGACCGACGTCGGGCGGGGTGATCCGGTCGAAGATGGCGTCGTCGGTGATGACGAGCTCGGCGAGCGATTCGGCCGCCTTTTGGTAGTCGGCCCACAACGTCGCGCCGACGTCGAACCCGGAGCCGGCGTTGTCGAACCCCCCGGCGACCGGGTCGCCGACGAAGGCGTCCGACAGCCCGGTGGGCGCATCGAGTCCGAACAGGTCGCGGACCGTGTTCTCCCACTGCCGGTGGCTCAGTCGGGGGAACTGGCTGTCTTGCTGGTGCTCCTCGACCGGGGGCTGGTCGTCGTCGGCGCCCGTCTCGTCGCCGGACCCGTCGTCCCCGTCGTCTCCGTCGTCTCCGTGGGACGCGGACGCTGAATCCTCGCCATCGGCGTTCCCGGCGGATCCCTCCCAACCGTTGTAACAGCCCGACGATAACAGGCTCGCGATGACCAACCCCCCGACTCGCATCTCGTCTCTAGGGTCGCAGCTGGCAAAGCGGTCCGCAAACGGACTTTGTGTGCGCGCTCGAACGCAATCGGCGGATCGGGCGGGCGCGGACGTTGAACGCGTAGCCTCGACTACGGGTTCAACGCACGAGCAGGTTTGCCCCTCATCCGGCTACGAGCACACGAAGGGGAACGTGCTTCCCAGGTACCCGGCGGTGACGTCGATGCGCAGCGCGTCGGGCGTCGAGCCGACGAGCGCGCCGGGGCCGGGTACGCAGTCCAGCGTCGGGTGGCTGGCGGTGATCTCGACTTCGCCGACGTCGACGTTGAGCCAGCCGGCAAATCCGACCTCGGTCGTTTCGGTGAGGAGGGGGTCAATGCCGGTCGTCGTGAGGTATCCGAGCGCGCCGGACGACGGGGTCATGGTGAACGAAACCTCCGAGAGCAGCGCGCCGTCGCCATCGGAGACGGCGAGCGCGAGGTGTCCCAACGCGTCGTCGATCTCTTCGCCCAGCGAGTTTGCCAGCACGACCGAAGCGATGGTGGACAGCAAGCGGTAGTCGAGGACTTGGTCCTCCATCGGACCCTCGCCCCAGAAGAGGGACGGGAAGCGGTTCGACCCGGTGAACTCGATCGCCCCCTCGGTCGGGGGGACGCCCTCGAGGGTGTAGGCACCCTCGGCGTCGGTGGTGGCGCACGGGATGTCGTCCTGCCCAAAGACGCACACGTCGATGTTCGGGAGCGGGGTGGGCATGGCGAAGTCGGACACGACGCCCGAGAGCGTGGCGGTGTCGCCGGTTCCCGTCGAGCTGTCCGAGCTGCTTTCGGACCCGCCGGTGGTGCCCGTCGAGCTGTCCGTTCCCGTGTCCGAGGCGCCGGTGCTGCTGCCGGTGGTGTCGGCCGAGGAGGTGGACCCGGTCCCGGGCATCGTCGTGGTGCCCGGCGTGGTGCCCTCGTCGTCCGTGGTGCCCGTGCTCGCGTTCCCCGTCGAGCCGTCGGTGTCGGATCCGGGGGCGTCGTCGCCACATCCGGCCGCCGCCATCGCCGTCGCAAGAATCATCGCTCGTGTTCGTGTTTCGAATTTCATGTCAGCCCTGCATGCGCCATCGGACGCGAAGGGGGGGACTCTTTCCCGCGCCCTGCGCGATGTCAACCCGACGCTTCCGCACCGCCGACGGTGCGTTCCAGCGTGCCGGCGCCCACCGAGTCGCCCCAGACGTTCACGGTCGTCCGCAGCCGGTCGAGCAGCCAGTCGATCGGGAGCAGCAGCTCCAGACCCTCCAGCGGGAGGTCGGCCGCCTGGAGGACCATGACCATCGTGACCAGCCCCGCCTCGGGCACGCCCGCTGCGCCCATCGCCGCAAACGTTGCGACGACGACGATGACGAGCTGGTCGGAGAGCCCGAGGTCCAGCCCAGCGGCCTGAGCGATGAACATTGCGGCCATCGCCTCGTACAAGGCGCTGCCGTCCATGTTCATCGTCGCGCCCAGCGGCAGCACGAACCGCGCCGCCTTGTCATCGACCCCGGCATCCTCGATCGCCGCATCGATCGTCACCGGCAGGGTCGCGCTCGATGAGGAGGTGGACAGCGCCGTGAGCAGCGGCGCGGCCATTTGTCGGACGAAGCGCAGGGGGTTGCGTCGTCCCACGAGCCACAAGATCAGCGGCAACACGACGAGCGCGTGCACCCCCAGCGCGACCACGACCGCGACGACGTAGTGCCCCACGGCCATCAGCTGGTCGAGGAACGCCTCGCGGCCCCCCTGGGCGATCGCCTTCCCGAAGCGCCCGGCGACCAGGCCGAAGATTCCCACCGGGGCGACCCACATGAGCGCCCGGACCATCTTCATCATGACCTCGTTGCCTACGTGAATCACGCGGACCAACGGCTCCCCCTGCTCGCCGAGGGTGCTGAGCACCACGCCGAAGAACAGTGAGAAGAGGATGACGGGCACGACCTCGAGGTTGGCCATCGACTCGAAGATGTTCGAGCCCACGAAGCCCAGCAGCACGTCCGTCCACGGTGTGTCGCGGGCGGCGTCGACCGACAGCGAGAGCCCCGCGGTCTCGATGCCCACCCCTGGGCGGAGCAGATTGACGACCGCCAGCCCGATCGAGGCGGCGATGAGCATCGTCGCGCCGTAGTAGACGACGGTCCATCCCCCAAGGCGGCCCAGCTTGCGCACGTCACCCAGCTCGGTGATGCCGCTGATGACCGACAGCATGATGAGCGGAACGATCAGCATCTGCAGCGCGCCCAGGAAGAGCTGCCCGATGATGTAGACGTGGGCCGCTCCGCCCCCGAATACGAGCACTGTGCCGACCGCGAGGGCGACTCCGATCACGATCGCGAGCAGCAGCCGATTGGACATCGTCGCCGACGGTCTTGACCCTCCCTGAGCGATTGCAACCCCGCGATGTTAGGGTGCGGCCAACGCCCCTCGAGCGTCCCATGCCCGCAGCTGAACACACCGAGCCGCTCCTGATGCTGGCGGTGATCCTGCTCGTTGGCACCCTCTTCGGCTTCGGAGCCAAGCGGATGCGCCTGCCGTCGGTCACCGGGCAAATCTTGGCCGGCGTCTTCCTCGGCGGCGCCGGGTTCGACCTGTTCGGCGCCCATGCGGAGCACGGACTCGCGCCGATCACCGAGTTTGCGCTCGGGTTGATGGCCGTCAGCGTCGGCGCGCACCTCAACTTCCGCAAGCTGCGCAACGCCTTTCGTCGCCTACTGATCTTGCTGCTGCTCGAGACCGTGTTCGTGGTGGTGGCGGTGACGGCCGCGCTGTCGCTCTTTCCGTCGGTCGAACCCAGCATCGCGCTCATCTTCGGGTGCATCGCGATCTCGACCGCGCCGGCGACCGTCGTGGCGCTGGTGCGGGAGACCCGGTCCAAAGGGGTCTTCGTCAAGACGATGGTCGCCGCGGTGGCGCTCAACAACATGGCGTGCATCTTCGGGTTCGAGCTCAGCCGCCGCCTCGCGGGCCAGACCCTGCGGTACGGCACACCGCACATCAGCGAGGTGTTCGTTGGGGCGTCGTCCCAGCTGCTGGAGGCTGCGGTCACCGGAGGCCTCGGCGCGCTCGCGATGATCGTGGTGTCCAAGGCGGTTCGGCGCTCCGAGGTGCTGACGACCGCCGGTCTGATCGCGCTGCTGCTCACGGTAGGGATCGCCCAGCACTACGGCTACTCGGCCCTGCTCTCGTGCCTCTTTCTGGGTTTGTTTCAGGCCAACTTCACCCGAGGTCGCGAGCACGTCGTCGATCGGCTGTTCCGCGACTTCGAGCCGGCGATCCTTGCCGTGTTCTTCACGCTCGCTGGCATGGAGCTGTCGTTGGAGCACGCGTCGGTCGCAGGATCGCTCGCCGTCGTCTTCTTCGTCGCGCGCGGCCTGGGAAAGTTCGGGGCGGGGTACCTCGCGATGCGGCTGGCGGGCGCGACTGCGCGGGTCCGCCAGAACATGGGGCTCGCGTTGATTCCCCAGGCGGGGGTGGCCGTGGGCTTGGTCGTGCTGATCAACGCAGACGCCACCCTTCAAGCGCTCGCGCCCAAGGCCGTCGACCTCTTCTCCCCGATCATCCTCACCGCGGTCGTCGCCAACGAAGTGGTCGGACCCATCCTCACCCGGATGGCGCTGGGTCGGTCGGGCGAGGTGGGGCAAGACCGAACGCGGCTGCTCGACTTCATCCATGAGGAGAACATCAAGGTCGGGCTGGAAGCCGACACCCCGCAGCAGGCGATCGAGCAGCTCGTCGACCTCTTGGTCCGATCCCACCACCTCGATCCCAAGCTGCACGACCCGATCCTGGCGTCCGTTCTCGAGCGCGAGCGGCAGGCGTCGACCTGCGTGGGCGGGGGCGTCGCGATCCCCCACGGCCGGCTGCCTACGGGCCTGAGCTCTCTGGGCGTGATGGGGATCAACCGCGGAGGTCTGAACTTCGAGAGCCCTGACGGTCGGCCGGTGCACTGCGTCATCCTGCTGCTCTCCAGCCCTGACGAGCCCGAGCGTCATCTGCAGCTGCTGGCCATGATCGCCGGCAGCATCGGCTCCGATCCCGCGATCCAGACCCAGCTCTTCAACGCGCGGACGCCCGCGCACGCCTACGAGGTGCTCCACCACGAGGGCGCCGCCGAGTTCAACGTGTTCCTGGAGGAGATGGACGGGATCTGAGCCATTGGGGATGAACGGTCAGATCTCCGCGTAGCCCTTGCCCGTCTTCTGGCGAATCAGCCGGTCCACGTCAGCAATCATTGGACTTCTCGAAAGGAGCGCTCGATTGAGGGCTAGCCGCGGTTGCTCTGCGCGTCCACTTGGAACGAGCGCACAATTCCGGAGATCCGCAGCACCGACACGGACTTCGTTGGCCCCTCGACCGCCCACGAGCTCTCCTGGCGATAGGCCTTGAACTCCACCACGTAGTTCGGGTCTTGCAAGTGGTTGAGCTGCGACATGTTTCCGGGCATGACCCGCGCCCACCAGCTGCCGTCCTTCGAGAGACCCTTGCCCATGGTGAATTCAGAGCTGGAGATGTGCACGCCGCCCAGCCACTGGCCCACGAACATGAGCTGTCGGGGCTCGGCGACCCGCATGCCGCGGTCGGCCCAAACGCAGGCCGCAGGCGCGAGCTCCCCGGTGCCGAAGGCCTCGTCTCCGTGCAGCACGTGCTTCTTGAACGCGTAGCTGTTCCCCTTCTTCGATCCGTCGAGGATGACGAGGTCCGTCCGGCCGTGGCCGCCTCGGCAGTACAGGGTGTACGCCTCGGGCAGAGCCTCGGCGCGCCGCGGCGCGAGGGCCGGAGCGAGCCCAAACAAGATGGCGGTCAGACCGAGGGCCTGGCGAACGCGGTTGCGAGGATTGGTCTGCATGATCATCCTCGGTTGCTGGCGCCGATCTGGCGCACGACGCCAACCTCGCTGACCTGGAGCACGTTCACGGTCCGTTCGGCGCCCGTCCGGCTTCGTTTGGTGAAGCTGTCGCTGTGGACGCGGAACTCCACGATGAAGTTGGGATCTTGCAGCTTGTTGAGCGCGGCCATGTCGTCGGGCAGGGGCTGCTCGATGAGCGTATTGCGGCTGTGTCGGGAGAGCTGCAGCTGCATGTTGCTGCGTACCGTGACGCGGTCGCCGACCGATTTGAACGGACGCGCGTAGACCAGTCGTGCCGCTTCGCTGGCCCGCATCGCGCGGTCCGGCCAGGCGCAGGTCGAGGGGGCCAGGGTGGACGCGTCGTAGGGCGCAGAGGCGTGGAGGAACTGCTTTTCGGCGACGAGCCCACCTGCGCTCAGGTGGAACTCTGCCCGTCCCTGCCCCCCGCGGCAGTAGATCGAGTAGCTCGGCGTGGCCGCATCGGCCTGGACGGGCGCCATCGGGGCGCACAGGCCCATGGCGACGGCGCCGAACCCCACGAGGTTGCGAACATGGCGTTTCATGTCCGGTAGGTCTGCGCTCCGCCGAAAGTGATCCCGAACAAAATCGGTGGGAGAGGAGGGTACACTCCCCCGAAGATGTCCGGCGCCGACAGACCCCGCCTCGGGGAGCGAGAGACGCTCCCGGGGTCCTCCGATGCGGAGGCCGCGACGCTGCTCGGCGACGCGTCCGAGTCGGCCACGATGCCCGGTCTCGGGGAGCGTACGGCGCCGGGCCGAGGGCGGAGCGAGATCGAACACCCCGAGCCTCGCCCCGGTGACAGCGTGGGTCGATTCGTCGTCGAGCGCCGCCTGGGGGCCGGCGCGATGGGGGTGGTGTTGCTGGCCCACGACCCAGACTTGGCGCGCCCGGTCGCGATCAAGCTGGTGCGGGTACGGGGCGCGGGGACGCATGGTCGGGTGCGCTTGCTTCGCGAAGCGCAGTCGGTCGCCAAGATCCAGCACCCTCACGTCATCGCCGTGCACGAGGTCGGCACCCACGACGACCAGGTCTACGTGGTGATGGAGTATGTCGATGGCGGGACGCTGCGCGATTGGGTGCAGGCGGAGCCACGCGCCTGGACCGACGTGCTCGAGGTGTACCGTCAAGCGGGCCGAGGGCTCGTCGCAGCGCACCGGGCGGGGCTCGTGCACCGCGACTTCAAGCCCGACAACGTGTTGATCGGTCGCGATGGCCGCGTGCGGGTGACCGACTTCGGGATCGTCGGCGTGCTCGGAGAGGGTCCGCAAGCGTCGACCCTCGACGAAGAGGTGTCCATCGACCACGGCTCGGCTCGGCTCACGCGAACCGGGGCGATCGTGGGCACGCCGGCCTACATGCCGCCCGAGCAGTACCGCAGCGGCAGCGTCGACGCGCGCTCGGACCAGTTTGCGTTCTGCGTCTCGCTCTACGAGGCGCTCTTCGGAGAGCGCCCGTTCGAGGGCGACACGATTGGGTCGGTCCTGCTCTCGATGCAGTCGGGCGCGGTCCGGCCGGTGACCGAGCACGACGTACCCGACGCCGTCGTGGAGGCGCTCTTCAGGGGCCTTCGCAGCGAGCCGCACGAGCGGCATCCGACGATGGACGCGCTGTTGGACGCGCTCGACCCGGCTCCGGCTCGCCCGCGATGGCCGTGGGCCGTGGCCGGCGTCGGCGTGCTCGCAGTGGGCGCGGTGGCCTACGCACTCGGTGGCGCCGGCGAGTCGGACTCCATGGCCGCATTCGACTGCGGGGATGCCCGAGCCGACTTCGAGCCCACCTGGAACGACGAGCGACGCGCTGCGATGAAGGCAGCCTTCGAGGCGCGTGGAGGTGCAGGCCCCGACGGTTTCCAGCGGGTGGCAGAGGCGCTCGACGCTCGCCGGGCAGAGTGGATCGCCGGCGTCGACGCTGCCTGTGAGGACCGGCGTTCGGGCCTGCACCCGGCGGCGACCTACGAGCTTCGACGCGCCTGCCTCGAGGACGCTCGACAGGCGACCGACACGTTCGTCTCGATCCTCTCGGAGAGCGAAGGGCGGCTCGTGGATGGCGCGCTGTCCTCGGTCTCGCTGCTGCGTCGCATCGATCGCTGCTCGAACACCGAGGTCCTGCAGGCTGCGACCTGGCCCACCGATGCGCAGCGCGAAGCCCTGGCTCCCATCGAGCGCGACCTTGCGAAGGCGCGGTTGATGCTGCTGGCCGGGCAACATCATGAAGTCGTCGCGTTTGCGACCGACCTCGAAGTCCGGGCCCGCGCGGTCGGTTTCGATGCCGTGCACGCGGCCGTCCTCGAGACGCTCGCGCGCGGAGAGATGCAGGCAGGCTTGCTCGCCCAGGCCGAGACCCACGCTCGCGAGGCCTCCACCCTGGCCGCCCAAGCGCGCGAGACCTCGGTCGAAGCGAGGGCGGCGGGGACCTTGATGTTCGTCATCGGTCCCGGACTGGGGCGCGCAGCCGAGGCGCTGGGCATGCTGCCCGCGGGCGAGTCCGCGGCCGCCCGCACCCATGACCCCCGAGCGCGGTCGTACTTCAAGGCGGCGGAGGCGGTCGTCCGCAACCAGAATGGAGATCGCGAGGGCGCAGCAGCGGCGATCGACGAGGTCATCACGATCCTCGAGGGGCTCGAGCGCCCGCCTCCGGACGAACTCGCCAACGCCTACTCGAACCGCTCTGGGCTGGCGGCAGCGCGCGGTGAGCTGCAGGCCGCGCGGGCCGACCAGCGCAAGGCACTGGACATTGCGGCGCAGGGGCTCGGCACGTCTCACCCGATGTATGGAGCGTTCGCGCTCGCGCTGGGTGCCTCACTGGCGAACGAGGGCGCCTACGCGGAGGCGATCGAGCACGACATGGAGGCGCTGCGGGCCTGGGAGGCCGCGCTGGGTCGCAACCACACCAGCTGCGCACTCGCGCTCAACTACGCCGGCATCGCGCAGCTCGCGATGGGGCGGGTCGACGACGCAGGCGAATCCTTCGACGAGGCGCTGCGCCGTCTGGACGCCTCGGAGAACGACGACCCCGTCAACCGCATCTCGATCCTCGACAACCAAGCACAGGTGGCGTTTCGCAACGGCCGATTCGCCGACGCCGAGTCTGGCTATGCCGCCGCCCGCGAGGTGGCGCGCGCCCTGGGCGGAGCCAAGGACCTCCGCGTATCCCGGTACGACCAAGCCGTCGCCTCGATGCACCAGGCCCGAGGGGACGACGAAGGGGCGCTCGCCGGCTATCGCAAGGCCCACGACTTTCTCGTCGAGGTGCACGGCCCCAAGCACCAGCAGGTCGCCGCTGCCGCCGCCTTCGTGGCCGACAGCCTGCGCGCCCTGGGGCGATGCACGGAGGCGGGGCGCGTGTATCGGGACGCGCTGCGGATCTACAACGACCTCAGCCTCGATCCGGATGCGGTGCTCGCCCAGCTGATGACCGGGCAGGGGCAATGCGAGCTCGAGGGCGGCGAGACGGAGGCCGCCGAGACCACCCTGGAGCGCGCGGCCGATCTGCTGGAGCAGCTGAAGCTCGAGGGGGAGGCTGCGGCGATGGTGCAGTTCGCCGTCGCGCGCGGACGCTGGGCGCGGGGAGAGAAGGACTCGGCAGCATCGCTGTCGGCGCAGGCCGAAGCCGCCTACGCCGACTTGGGTCCGGGGTGGACGCGGCCCCGCCAGGACGTCCACGCCTGGCGGGCCGAGCGTGGCCTGGCAGGCTGACCCGACGCGGGCGGCGGGCCTCGCCAGGGACCCCGCGCCGCCGTGCTCGAGTGAGCGGCGCACATCAGGTGCGGCTGCTAGCGTCGGGTCATGGGTCTACTGCGTGAAGAATATGTGGAAGTCGACACGCACATCCGCTGTCCACACTGTGGCGAGCAGGCGTGGTTTCCGCGGCCGTCGGCGCTGGCAGCGGCGATCGTGTGCCCTATGGGAGGATGCGAGAACACCTTCGTTTGGGACCGCTGGGTGTCGCGAGAGCTGGGCATCGACCGCTTCGCCTACCTGCATCCACGGGTGCCGGGCCTGTTCGAGTCCATGACGCAGCGGTCCTGGGAGATCGTGGGCCTGGGGATCTGCACGCTGGTCTTTGCGGTGCCCCTCATTCACGCGGGCCTCCACAGCGCCGTGACCAAGCTGTTCGCGTACGTCTACTTTGCTGGGATGGGGCTGGCTGCGCTCGGTCTGGGTGTGGCGCAGCGGCGAGGCAACCGCCTGCGCGCCGCCCACAGGGCCCAGACGCGTGCGCACGTCCTCGAACGCTCGCCGACCATTCGTGCGGTCCAGGCCGCAGGGTGGGTGCCCGAGCAGATGTTGGTGGCTCCGACGAACACCGGCACTGGCTCGAGACGACTGGCAGGCTCG
>CAVXIC010000002.1:0-38358 GCA_963761755.1 uncultured bacterium | reverse complement strand
CAGGGATTCTCGGAAGCATCCCTGGGCCCCGTACACCACGGGATGCGTCACGGGGCCGAAGGCGAACACCTCTCGGAACCGGTCGGTCGGACTCTGCGACAAGCAATGCCATCGTCCCGCCGGTGCTGTGCCCTCCCAGATAGATGCGGTCGGGATCGACGTCGGGGCGACTCGACAGGAACTCTGCGGCAGCAATGACGTCGTCGACCTCGCCTCCAAAGCACTCGGCGCTGGCGGAGGCGTCGATCGGCGTCTTCGAAGACTGGACTCCGGGTACTCGGTCTGCAGCACCGGACGGGTCAGTCGCTACCTGCAAGAGGGGGAGGCGCTGGTTCTGGCCGTCGCCGCCGGCGATAACGCACAAGGCGATGTGCAACTCGACATCGTCCAGGAGACCGAAGACACCAGTTGCGTCGACGAAGACCTTCTGGGCGCCGTCGGGGCCGGTGTCGTCACCGCGCAGACCACCGACGACGACGACGACTTCGATCTCAGCTGCGGCATGAATGCGAGTCCGGATCACTCCATGGCCTGGACCGCGCCGCAGTCTGGGACCTTCGTGTTCGACACCGGAAGCTCGAGCTCCGATACCGTACTCGCGATCAGCGGTCCGGCGTGTGCGGTCAACGCGGAAGTGTCCTGCAACGACGATGATTTTTACAACCAGGTGTCGCAGTCTCTGGTCGCGCAGGACGTGCAGGCCGGCGAGCAGTTGATCGTGACGGTCGAAGGGTACGACGGGACGGTGACGTTCGACCTCGACATCACGAGAAACGAGACGCCCGGCGGCACCTGCTGCGAGACGGCAGAGTCCGGCGGTTGCGACGTCGAGGCGGTCGAAAGCTGCGTTTGCGATCTTGCGGCGTTTTGCTGCGACGACGCCTGGGGCGAGGTCTGCGTCGACGTGGCCAAAGCCGTCTGCGACGCCGACTGCTCGGCCTGAGCTCGACCCTCCGCGGCGGCGTTCCGGCTGCTCGGCCGCGTCACGGAGCGGGTTCGATGAGCGCGCGGACGTCTTCGCAGGTGAGGTCGTCGCTATCGGTGCAGTTGGGATAGTTCCAGGGGAGAAACTGGCAGTCGATGGATTCGGGATCCCCGCATGCGTCCGACGTCACCTCGCAGATCTGCAGCGGGCCGATCTCCGTCACCTCGGTGCATGAGTCATCGAACGCGAAGTGGTGCGTCGCGGTTTGGGTCAGGACCGTCCCGTCTCCGCGCAGCACGCTGAGTATTTCCGCCCGCAGGCCGCCGGGCCCGGGTTCGTACACCATGGCCAGAACGCCGGCGTCTCCTTCGGTGGCGAGACTCCGGGCGCAGGTCACGTCGCCGAATCCGGGGAGTTATGAAAACGAATGGGCTCGCAGCTCGGCTCGAGTCCGCACTCGCGCAGGTCCAGGACATCGGCGGCCTCTTCCACCTCGGCGCAGGGGCCTACGGTGTCGGTGTCGGTGTCGGTGTCGTTGGCCACGCCGCTGCTCGATCCGGGGTCCGTGTCTGTCTGGCTGTCGGTTGCGGTGTCCGGCGCTTCCGCGATGCCGTCGTCCCTGCGAGGAGCGGCTCGTTGCGGTGGACGTCGGCCACGTAGTCGGCGACACCTATGGTGCGAAGATCGGGGTGCGAGCAGGTGTGGTTCCCCAGCGGATGGCCGGCCTAGACCCAACGCTCGAGCGCGCGGCGATCGTCGTCGGTTTGCACGCTGGCCCCGTTGATGAAACCCCATACCCGCGGGACGCGGTGACGTTCGAACGCCGCGAGCAGACGCTCGTGGATCTGGTCACGAGCGCTGCTCTGCGTCTCCGCGGGTCGAGATCCCGCCGGCCACCAACAGGGATGCACGGCTCCATGTCCTCTTGGCTAGGCAGGCCGATATCGGGCTCGTCATTCGTCCGAGGACCACGACATCGACCCCCGCGGCCTCGGCATCCAGGGGACGGGAACTTACGGGGACGGGGTTCGGAAGTTCGCGCGACGCCTGTGGCCACTGCGGATCCGCGATCTCGGGCCGGCGTTGCCTGCCCGATCCCGCGGCCGCGGGATCGGGCCACCGAAGCAATGATGGGCATGGCGAAGATCGACATCGCCGCCCTCGAAGCCGCTTACCACACCGGCTGAGGCTGGCGTTTCGAGCCCGCGCGGGCTCCCCCGCGCGAGCCCGTGAAGGATCGGGCGGGTTCGCGCCATGGACCGGGAAGATGCCAGCCGAACCCCAGCCCGCACGCACAGTTGTTCGCCCAGACCGTCGATGCGGCCGTGGAGCGCGGGTCGCCCTCGCCGCCGTGATCGGCGTCGGCGCCGCCTTCGTCGCCCAAGGCCGGGCCGAAGCCTGCTCGCCCGAACCTGGCAGCATGGAAGTCCAGCTGCCGGTCGGGCCCGAAATGCCGGCCAACGGAATTCTCCTCCTCGAGTCCACCTGCGGGATCTCGGAGGAGGCGGTGCAGGCGACTGTCGATGGTGTCGGGAGCGGCATCGAGCTCGTCGCCGTCGGACCCGTGCCCGCGTTTCGGTTGTTTCCGACACCGCCCGCGGGGGCCGAGATCGGTGTGACGTTCGCGCCTCCCGACGACACGACCGACCTTTGGCTGCTCGACTGCACCTATCCCGCTCCGATTCGCGTCGTCGCCACGGCACCGGACGAGACTCCACCGGCGGCGCCCGCGGTCTCGGTCTCGCTTTCGCCCGGCGAACGAAACACGCACCCCTGCAACGAGCCATCGCGCACGATCGAGACGCTGCGTTGGGACATCTCGATCCAGTCGGATCCCGAAGAGACCCGCCGCGGTCTGGTCCACCTCATCGAGATCCGCGGACCGGATGGGGCGCCGTTGCGGTCGACGTTCCCGCTTCCGCCCCCGGCCGATGGGACCCCGTTCGAGCTCACCCTCGGGGTCGATCGCTCGCAGCTCTCGTCGGGCACCCACTGCGTCGCCGTCCGAACGATCGACGCGGCGGGCAACGAGGCGGATGTCGCCGAGTCCTGCGAGGACGTGGAGCCCGAGGCGATCTTCGACGGCGGATGCTCGGTCGCCGGCCCTCACCGCGGCGCCCCCCCGCTCTTCCTTTTCGCACTGCTCGCTCTCGGCGGCGGGCGACGATGGATCCGTCGTCTGCGCCGCCCCTTGCGGCGTACCGAGTCGAGGCGGGCTCGCCGGGGCCGCGCGGCATCATTTCGCAGTCGGGTCGACGCCGTCTCCGGCCAGGACTACCCTCCTGGTTGGACTTGATTATGAAGCGCCCGCGGCTTCGGCATGCAGCTGCACGCCGCCGTCACCGTCGACGGACGCGACCGCAAGCGTCTCGAGCGGGTGTGCCGCTATCTCCTGCGCCCGCCGTACTCCCCAATCCCGGCTTTTCCCACTTCATTTCGCTCAACCGCTAACCGCGTGGGCAGCTTCGCGTTGGCGCTCTCCATGGTGCTGCACGGGAACTCGGCGACGCCCCTGACGCTTCGTCATGGGCGAGTCCGCTAGCAGCCCCCGCGCGCCCCGCCCAAGAGCGTGCGTCAGGCTGCCGGCGATGACGGGAGCGAGGCCCGAAACCCACGGAGCTCGTTCACGCGTCCGAACCACGGTGTGATGTTCGGTGCATTGGGCACGGCGCCCGCGAACCCGAGCTGGAACACGTTCGACGCGATCGAGAGATCCGCGATCGTCGGCTGATCGCCGGCGACGAACGTTCGGCCTTCGAGGTGTCGATCGAGCACGGCGAACACCTCCGGGAGCCTCTGCTCCGCCTGGGCGATCGCCTGCTTGTCGCCCTTGTCGCCCAGGAACACCTCGTTGACGACCAGCTGGCTCACCGGCTCGGCGAGGCGGCATTGGTTCCAGTCGAGCCACTGATCGACGCGGGCCCGCGCCATCGGCGTCTTGGGGTACCACGTCTCGAGCTCGTGTTGGTCACACAAGAAGCGCAGGATCGCGTGGGACTCGAGCAGGACTTCGCCGTCGACCGCGAGTGCAGGCACCTGATGGTTGGGATTGATGGCGAGGTACCCCGGCGACATGTGCTCACCCTTCTCCAGCGCCACCGGCTTGGCCGTGTACTCGATGCCCGCTTCTTCGAGAAGCGAGACGACGCGCCGAGAATGCTGGGACAACGGGGATGCATAGAGCTCGTACATGGCGCGCCGATGATAGCAGCCGTGTGAAGATTCGGCCGCTCACCTGGTGGCCAAGGGCCGTCAGGCCTCGCGGCGAAACCAAGACATGGCTTGCGCTTCGTCCGAGAACACGTGGGCCCGGATCCCGTCCGAGGCGAGGTAGCGCTCGAGCTGGAGGCGCCCGATCGTGGTGCGCACGATGATAGCGGAGCGCTGAACCTTGCGCAGCAGGCCTCGGCGCAGGGGGGCGAGCAGGTTCTCGAAAGCTTCGTCGTTCCGCCCGACGATGGCCCTGAGGTCGACCAACAACGACGCTTCGGGGTCGAGGGCGACCAGTTGCTCGTCAATCGTGGCAAAGCTCGGGGCGACCTCGGACAGGTCCAGGTATCGCCGCTTCGTCCGGCGAACGATCGCCCCATGGGGCTGCATCTCGACCTCGTAGAACGGCTCCTCCGTCTGCGGACCCTCGCTTCGCACCTGCGGCCAAGCCTAGCAGGCCGTGGCGCAACTCGTCGCGGGGCAAAACTACAGCAAACCCGTGGTCGCCTCGGGGCGATCGCGCTGCAGGACCCAGACCGACCGCGCGGGGACCGGGAACTGCCGGCCCGCGCGGACCGTCCGCTTGGTGTGGGGCGGAATCGTCGGCTCGGCGCCGGGTCGACACGACCGAAGGCCCCGTTGTCCTGCGCGGCACACTCGAGCTTTCGGACAAGCTGCTCGGGTTCGACGTCGAGGATCCCGAGGGCGTGCAGCTGCTGATCGACCTCCCCTCCGGCCGCACCCGCCCCCTCACCTGGGGAGGCTGGACGACCTCAGCTCGGTTCTTACCCGAGCTCGCGCCGTAGTCGATGCGAACCCAAGACTTCCGTCCGTAGAGAGCACCACGGGGGCCCTCGTCGGGCAACCGATCACGCCGGGCATGTTCGGCTACCGCTACGCGGATACGACGGTGAACATCCTCAACGCGCCCTACCGCTTCGACGCAGCAAACTCATCGCGCGTGGTCCGAACACCTCGGAGGTCGATGTGCTCGACGTGTTGGCGGCTTGACCCTGCGTCGCGCCGGTTTTCGGCCGCTCTTCCGAGACGCAAGCGGCGTTCCATACGACCAAGGATGCCAGTGGTCCGATGCATCGGTGCGCAGTGGTGAATTGCACAGCGGATGAATCGGGCCAGCGCACCGTTCATACCGTTCATACCGAGGACGGCCGCAGTCGGTCGCGCGCCGAGTCGGCGCGGCTCTACGACGGCAGCAGGAGGCGGACGCATAAACGCGGAGCTCAGGTCCAGGAACGACATGCGTTGTCCGCGAGGTGAGGGCCGCGGTGGCGGCCGGGCGGCATGAAGCGCTTCGGTGTCTGTAGTTCAGATCCGCGCCTGGGCACTAAAAGCCGTATCTCGAGGCGGGTTGTTCCTTCTTGATCGGGAGTGTAGCGTTGCGAGGATGACGACGTCGGCGCTCCGCCAGTTGGGACTGGGCCTTCTCGCGCTCGCGACCTCGGGAGTGGCGTGTGCCGGGTCCGAACCGGAGGGCGCGGCCAATGGTGAGAACGCAGCGGGCCCAACTGCGGAGGTTCTCGCCCGCGTGTGTGCGTCACCGTGTGCGGGGCCGATGGCGCGGGTTCACGTGTACCGCGATGCAGAGAAGAACATCGGACGCCTGCGCTTCGATGGCGACCTTGGGACATGCTCGCACCCGCCGCAGATCTACTTCGACGCCGCGGGCGCGGAAACGCTGACGGTCCCCGAGCGGCCGGTCACAGGACCCGAGGATGCCGCGGAACTCGATGCCAAGAAGGCGCCCCAGTATGATGGGGTCACCCTAGCAGAGACGCTGCGCTGCCCTGGGTAGAAGCCCCCGTGGCCCAGCTCTAGTAGCGAGGACTAGCTAGGTGAAAAAGTGGGAAGAAGCCGGAGCTGAGGAGCACCGCGGGCGGCAGACCGGGAAGCTCACCGAAGCTGCCCGATACGCGCTTCAACAATGGGTCTACGTGGTCTACGTGCGACGCTGCTTCGAGGACGGACGCCTGGAGATCGACAACGGCGCCTGCGAGCGCGCCATCCGGGGGCGACCGGCCGCAAGGAGGCTACCATGAGCCGCCCGTTTTCGCTGAGCACCTTTTGGTCCCAGATCCCCAGGTGCTCCACGGTCATGTGGTCGTCCTCGAGCACGAGAAGCTGGGAGCTGTCCGGAGAGAACGCGAAGTCCCGGCCCTCGATTTCGTGTGAGACGGTCTCCGCGGGCCGCAGGACCGTGATGGTGTGGTCGTAGGACGTGTAGGACGTGGCTACCAGCCAGATGCCGTCGTGCCCAGATTCGTCCGAGCTCCGAAACGCCCACGGATCCGCGGCGTGCAGCGCGGGGTCCCCGTTGAGGTCGAAGCGAGCTCGGCCGTCTGCAGCACCCGGTCATCGTCCCAACCTGCGATCGCCTCAGGCGTCCAGGGCGGCCCGGGGATTGTCGCTTGCTGCACCTGCTCTACGAAATCCGGGCGAGCTACCGGTTCGTGCCGGCGCTGATGGTCGTCAGCGCCGTGGGCCGGCGCTCCCCTGCGCTCCCGCCGCCATCTCATGCCCCGCCGCCGTACTCCTCCCCGGCTTTTTCCCACTTCATCTCGCTTGGACGCACCATCCGCAGGGCTCTCGTCGGCGACCTCCACCGACGAGGCGCGCGAAGTCTTCGTACGTCGGGGCCCTAACCCACAGCTGGACCATCTCGGACTTCATGACCCCGGTGGTGTGCTTCGCCGATGTGGAGCTGACGCTGGGCGACGCCCGCGACCGCATGGCCGCGCCAACGAGATCCGCCGTGCCGCACGACGAGCACGGGCCCATCGCCCGCCACGAGGTGCGGGCCAGCGAGACGGTTCGGGCGGCGTCGGGCATGATCGGTACGACCGGCCTGTATTGACGAGCACCCGGCCAACCGCTTCGCGGCGCGCGAAGCTGCGCCCTCGAGCGCTTGCTTGGCGTGCCGGCGCACGAGTTCGGCAACGTCAGCACCACTTCTCGCCTCATTCCGCCGAACGACTCGACGGAGGTGACTGGTACGCTCGATGCGATGGTGGGTCGGTCTCGTGCAGCGCTCGTGTTCGCTCTGTGCACCGCGATGGGGTGCTCGGGCGACGGTGACCAGGTCGGCGCGGACGGCTCCGCAACCGACGCGAACACGGGCACGGGGGCGACCGGGCGTCCGGCGACGGCGACCGGGGGCAGCACGGCCGACCCGACGGCTTCGCCCGCGACCGAAGGCGAGGACGACGACACCGGCGCTCCGATCACGTACGACTGCGCCGAGCCCGACTGGACACGCGACGACTGGTTCGAGGTCAGCGGATGCTTCTACGTGCTCGACGTCAGCGACGCGTACTTCAACAACTGGTGCTATCGCGTCGGGAGCTGCACTTCGGGCGAGCCACCGCCCGGCAAGACGGTCGACGACATGGTGGACGACCGCGACACCCTGGCGCTCGTCACCAGCCTGCAAGGCATCGTCAATCGCGACGCCCCTACGCTGTATCTCATCGCCGAGTCGCAGCCCGACGAGTCCTGGCTCGAACGCCTCCCGGAAGCGGGGATCTGGCTCGAGGACGCGCAGCGCCACGACCTCGGATCGGTCGACGAGCTGCTGGAGCTGTTCGCCGATCATCCTGCCATCGCGGGGAGCGTCGCGTGGAATGCGGAAGAGCCGTATACGCTCAACGTCGCGTTCACGCTCTCGAGCGCCGCAGACCTGCTGGTGGTGCGGCCCGGCGCAGCCTGGTACGACGAGACCGTCGCCACGTTCGCGGTCATCGAGTCCTTGGCCGACCGCTTCGAGTCCAAGCGTTCGGCGTACGAGTGGTTGACCGAGACCTACCTGGCGACCGAGGTCCTCGAGCCCACTGTGGCGCTGTACACCGACGGCTGGGCCCAGCACGAGATGCTGGAGGGACGCTTCGAGGAGGTCGGCCAGAGCTTGGTGTCCCGCGACTACCTCATCGCCGACCGCACCTACTTCATCGGGTACGGCGTCCATGCGCAGGCACCCGACCCGACGCAGGGTCGCCCCGTGCCTGCCGGCGAGGGCAGGATGGTGCTGGAGTCGGTGTTCGACGCGATTCGCGACCGCGTCGGACCGAACTCGATCTTCTCGGCAAGCGGCTGGCCCTCGTCGGAGTATTCGTTCGACTGCAACGGCGACGGCGCGATCAATGCCTCCGACCACGTGAACTGCGAGGAGTGGGAGTGGACGCGATTCCTCTCGACCCACGGAGGCGCGCTGCACGGCGGACCCGCGGGCTTCTACGCCAAGGAGAGCGCAAACAAGAGCTTCTTCCGCCACGGGCCGGGCGTCGACCTGGTTGTATCGCCATCCCCCGCCTCGCCGCGCGAGCTGCTCGGCCGCGGTTGGGTGAGCGGTCCTCCGCGCAATCACTCCTTCGAGTCAGGCAGCGAACCCTGGGTGTTCTCGGCGACTAATCGCGCCGTCTACGACGAGCCCACCCACGCCAGCGAGGGCGACCACTTCCTACAGGTGAACGTGGCCACCGCCGATCTCGGCGCCGGCTTCCACCAAGACGTGACTGCCTCGATCTCGAGAGGCCATCACTACGGCTTCGAGATCGACGCGCGGATCGCCTCGGGGGAGGCGGCCACCGTCGTCCTGTCGGTCGATGTCGGAGGCGCCTCGGTGTGCAACCAGACGGTGATCGTCTCGCGTTCCGACTACGAGACCATCGCCTGCAGATTTCAGCACGTCGGCGCGGACGCGGCCCAGGCCCGTCTGAGGGTCGCCCTGCAGACGGCGGGCTCCAACGTGGCATTCGACCAGGCCGTGCTGCTGGGGGTGACGACGATGAACGTTGATGGAGATCGCGAGTTCGTCCAGTTCTTCCTGGGCGACTACGACTTCCCGATGGCCATGCAGCTGGTGCCCATCGGCGTGCACCCGTTCGTATGGGATTCACGCGAGGCCGGCATCCCCAGCGGGGTGGGGCTGACCGCCTACGCCAACCGCGACACGCCGCCCATCTTCGCGTACTTCGCCAAGACGAAGGCCGACAACCAGTGGTTCGTCATGCCCGACTCGGGCGCAGGCTACGTCAACCCCGGGTACCTGCCCGATGCGGTCGTCGACGACTGGGCCGCATGGAGCACCGCGCTGCATCGCCCCTTGGGTATCCGCACCGGCTGGGTGCTCAACGCCGCCGGGTGGAGCGACGTCCCGGCTTCCAACGCCGCGGGCCAGAAGATCCGCGCGCTGTACCGCAAGATCGCGCCCGAGGGCATCTACTACAACGCGCCACCGTCCCAACCCCAGGTCTTCGAGGGCGACCTGCCGGTCGTGCAGCTGCTCAGCTTCTTCGCCGCCGGAACGTCCGTCGAAGCCGGCGCGGCGAGTCTCGCCTCGGGCATCGCAGCCAACCCCTCACCGTTCTCCGTGTTCCGGGGGGTGTTCGTCTCGGAACAGGCCGTCGAGGCGGTCGTCGATGCAGCCCATGAGAACGGTGTCGCCTTCGATGTGGTCGACCCCCACACGTTCATGCAGCTATTCCGGTCGCACCGTGGTGCGAGCGTGGAGCAGCGACTCTCGGTGGTCGCCCACACGCTGCCCTCGACCGTTGCGGCGGGGTCGAACGTGTCGGCCACCGTCGACGTGCGCAACGACGGTTGGGACATCTGGGTCCCCGCCGATGCAGTCGAGGGCGACTGCGACGGCAGCGGCGATGCGGGCCGTGGATGCGAGCGTATCGCGTGGGGACTGTCGGCCGACCCGGTCGCGCCAGCGGGGACCGGCCAGTCGCCTGAGTTCGACTACCAACGCAGCGAGCTTCCGGGGGTGGTGGCGCCTGGCGAAACCGTGACGATCGACCTCCAGTTCTCCGCCCCAACCCGCCCGGGCACCCATACATTTCAACTCGATGGGGTGGAGGAGGGCGTTCGCTTCTTCGAGACGGCGGGCAACGTACCCTGGCAGAAGGCCATCGTCGTCGAGTAGGCGGGAGCAATCCTATCCGGGAGCAGTCCTATCCAGAAGGAGTTCATGGTGAGGTCCCCCTGTGTGCCCAAGAGCGACGTCGGGTCGGGATCCCGCTGGAGCCTGACTCGGCGCCGGTGGTTTCCGATATCGTCTCACCGCCGGTGGTGGGACGATGTCGCGCCACTGGTCGCAGACCATGTCGTTGCCGCGTCGTCGTCGTCGCTGGCATCCACGATGATGCAGCCGCTGCTGAGGATAGCGGCGAGGACGAGACAACGACGGAGATGCAGGACAAGGCTCATCACTTTACGACTGCCGGAGCATCCCCGCCCGTCAACGTGATGCCCGCCTGGTGGCTGGAGCAAACTTGGCTTCCCGCGGGTGCGTCCGCGCTCGCGTTCACTCGCAAACGCTGACGGTCAGCTCGCCCGCGGACTGCGACGAAACGTCTTGGTACATCGCGCAGACGCTCGGACACAGCACCAAGCTCTGAACGCCCATCACCGGCGTGATTGCGGCGCCAGGGACATCGCTCGCGCACTCCAGCAGCGTGCCCACGAGCTCCAAGCCGAGTTCCGACGCACCCGCCGCGAGCGTCATCGTGGCGATGCTCTCGCGCTCCAGGTTTGAGATGTCGAAGATGCAGCTCGGCTGCGGCGCGAGGAGTTCCTGGACCAAAGCGTCGGCACCTTCGAACGAACACAGCGGGGTCGAGGTCCCGAACGTCAGGGCCACCGCCTCGTCCAAGCCTGGACTCAGCTGGCAGCCCACGCTCTTCCCACCCGAGACCGCATGAATACGCACGTTGGCAAACCCTGGCCCCAGCCCACGGACCGTACTGACCGCAGTGGCCGGCGTTGTGCTGATGTCGCCGTCGGTCACGACGACCAAGTGCTTCTGCGACGCCGGACGAACCTCTGGGATCCCTGCGTTCAACTCCATCGCCAAAACCCCGAGCGGATCACCTTGCGGAACGGAGGTCTCGACATCACGGTGGGTGAAATGCGGAAATCGGGGGTTTCCACAGACCTGCTGGCCCAGCGGTGGTGGCACGCAGAACTGCGGGACCGCGCCCTCAACCGGGGAGGTCAGGATGAACCGGTGCGCGATGTCGAGGGGGAAAGTCGCGGACAGATCATCGAGCATGTTCTGAATGTCGAGGGCGTTGTCCGCGATCGCCGGGCTCCCATCGATGACCATCGCGATATCGACGTCGGCCAGCTTGCCAGGGAAGACTTCGTCGGAGCAGTTGTCCGAGGAAGAGTCGCTGCTCCCGCTCGAGTCCACCGCGCTTGTGCTGCTCGAGCTGTCCCCCCCGGAGGTCACGCCAGTCGTCAGCCCGGACGCCGAAGAGGTCGACCCCGCAGAGGGTGCGCCACCACGCCGAAGCCGAAGCCCGCGTTGGCGCCCAGCGCCGGTGCGCGATGGTTCTCGAGCTTCGCCTGGGGCGCGATATCCTCCACCACCAGGTAGAGGATCCCGCCCGAGGCGAACACGGCGATCGACGCCAGGATCACGGGATGACCGGCGAGGACGAAGAACCCCGTCAGGCCGCAGACGGGTCCCACGGCAGCGAGGCCGACGAACGCGACGAGGAGCTTGGCGGGGCTGGCGAGGTCGGCGTCCCGCATCTCTCGAAACGCGTTGAATCCCTCGGGTAGGTTCTGCAGCGCGATCAGCAGGGCCAGCAACATGCCGCCTCCGCCCCCGGCTCCGAACGCGGCACCCAGCGCGATCGACTCCGGGATGAAGTCCGAGAGCGTCGCGACGAGATTCGCGGCCGGCGAGTCGAACTTGGCGAGCTGGACGTCCAGACCCATGAACGTCAGGCGCGCCGAGCGCAAACCACGCGGCGACCGCCGGCCAGCGCAGATGCTCGATCCCCTCGGGCAGCAGCGCGAGACATACGGCGCTCAGCAGCGCCCCGGCACCGAACGCGGTCACGGTGTGGCGAATCTCGGACTCCAGCCAGCGAGGCTGGATGTTCTCGACCCACGCGAGCAGTCCGCCCAGCGGGATCGCCAGCCCGGCGCCCAAAGAGAGCAGCGCCACCTGCCAAGATTCAGTCATGAACCAGCTCTGCCAGGCTCGGCCCCCGGCGAGCAAAGCGGAGAGCCCGGGTCTTTGGCGGACGGTCTGCGATCGGGCGGCGGTTAGGCGAAATGAAGTAGGAAAAGAAGCCGGGATTGGTGAGTACGGCGACCTACTGGACTTCAAGCGTCGCCATGACCGTGACCGCAGCAGATTCACCGGCACGGTGCTTGCTTCTCCTTGCTGCTGTGCTTGGCTTGAAACGTGGCGGACCTTGGGGAGCGCGGCGCGCAGTACTGCTCAAATCGGCGCTAGCGGTGTGTGTTCTGACAACTACCGGCTGTTTCGAGACCTACGGGAGCGGACCTGGAGCCGCGACCGAGGGTGTGACATCGATGGGACATGCTGACACTGAAGTCGCACCGGATGGTCCCTCATCCTGCGGTTCGGACGAATGCTCGGCCGACGAGATTTGCCTTCAACCCGGAGCTCACTTCGACAGCACGACCTGTGCTCTCACGACGGGACCACGTCTGTGCGTGCCGCGACACGAAGAATGTGTGGGCCTCCGCGGTCGTGACTTCGCCGCATGCGAAGGGCGAGCCGAGGGCAAATGCGGGTACGGCTGCTTCGATTCACCCGACTATGTCGACGGCGTACTCCAATGCAACGACACCGAATGCCACTGTGTGGGCGGCAACTACCCCGGAACGCCTACGGAGCCCTACGACGACAGCCTCGATCCGACCGCCGCTGGCAGCTCGTCGAACGGAAGCGGCGACTCGGGCGACACGACTCGCGGCGACTCGAGCGACACGACTCGCGGCGACTCGGGCGACACGACTCGCGGCGACTCGAGCGGAAGCGGCACGTCTTCGTAAGGCCGCGTCGCGAGCCGGACACCGAGAACGCAACGAGGCACGCCGCGACGAGCCCGGTGTGAAGCGACGCGCTCCCAACGAGTCCTCCGACCGTGTTGTTCTGAGCGGCCAAACACCGCCCCCGCACGCCAGCTCAGCGCGAATTCACCGGTTGCTGGTGTTCAACCAGCGCCCTCTTCGCGCCTCGATCTGACGCGCGGTTCTGATGTTTGGCGCGCCCGCGCGCTGGTATCGTCCGGACCCATGAAGTCGGCCTTCTACGCTTCCATTGTGCTCTGCGTGACCGCGTGCAGGGCTGACACGACCACCACACCCGAGCAGGGTCCGGGCGCCACGCGGCCGTCGACCGTCGAGGAGTCGCCCGAGGTTGCCGCCGCAGGACCGACATCGCGACCGGTGGACGAAGGCTCGGATCCAGCGCCAGACGAGGGCACGGCGGCGGTGACGCTGGACGAGTTCGCGGTTGCGGTTCCGCGGCAATGGGAGAAGGGAGAGCCCCGTGGGCCGATGCGCATCGCTCAGTGGGTCCTGCCTGGTCCCGGCGGAGACGCGGAGTTGGTCGCCTATCGATTCAAGGGTGGCGCGGGTGGAATCGAGGCCAACATGACGCGATGGAAGGGCCAGTTCACCCCCGCCGAGGGGACGTCGATCGAAGACGTGGCCACGCAGCAGGAGAAGGACGTGGGCGATCTGACCGTTCACACCCTCGATATCACCGGCCACTACACCGCTGCCATGCTGCCCGGCAGCGCCGAGCGTCATGACGAGCCGAACACCCGGCTCCTCGCGGCCATCGTCGAAGGGTCGGGGGACCCGCTGTTCTTCAAGGCCACGGGCCCCGCCGAGACCCTCGAGAAGTGGCACGACGCGTGGGGTGCGATGCTGGCTTCGCTGGAGACCAACAATCCTGCGGCGACGGACCCCACGGACCCCGAGTAGCAGATCGCGCGCGGGCTACGGAGACTCGACGACCTCGCGCAGCGTCTTCGAGGTGGTGGAACACGCCGGGGCGTCGACCGTCCGATAGGGGGACGCGTCGTCCGCGGTGAGCACCAACAGCTTCGGCATCTCGACGCCCTCTTTTTCGAACCGCCCGAGAACGTCGCGGAGCTGAGAGCATCCCACGTCTCGATCCGCAGCGAGAATCCAGGACTGCGTGGGGGAACCCTTCTTCGCCGCCTCGGCTTCCCTCTCGCGCCAGTCTTCGAGACTCCACGACACCTCGTCGAGTTCGAAGGGGCGAAGCTCGATGGGGAACGTGGCTCGAAGCGTGTAGCGGCCGTCGGAGGTGAGCACCAAGAAGGCAGGACGAGGACCGAGCGGAGCTCCGTTCTCGGCCACGGGAAGGCGAATCGCGTCGGGCAACTGGAACCTCCGCCCCGACGCGAGCACGAGTTCGCGCGTCAACGCGTCCGCCGTCTCTTCGGAGAGCATGTTGCGAAGCTCGGTGCCCAGAGCGAGCAGCGCGACGGCTCCGCTGTTCGCTCCGATCGAGATGAACTCGTCGCGGCTGACGATCGCGTCGAAGCGTTCGAGGTCGCATCCGTCGTAGAACACGGAGGCGCGGTCGGATGCGACCGACCGATGGGAGGTTTCGGTCACCGACTGCATGTCCGGGCACACGCTCCCGCTCGGCCGCGCCCGACAGTTGTCATACAGCGGCCATCCCGAAACCTGGTCTTCTTTCATGTGCTTCAAGAGCGGGAGGTAGGGCGACGAGAACTCCGCGGTGCAGCTCTGCATCAGCGCCTCCGCGACCGCATCCGCCTCCTGGAACGCGTGCCCGTCGGCGGGCGTCCAGGCCGCTCGGGCGGTGGTCACGCGGTGTGCGATCGACCGTAGCGCCTCGATGTCACACTCGGTTCGCACCGTCGTTTTCGACGGCTCGGGGGCGGCCTTCGAGCTCGGTTCGATGTCGCACGCTGCGGTGGTGGAGGCGAGGGCGAGCGCGAAGGCGAAGGGGAGGCGGTTACTCATGGCATCCCCGCAGACGACGCGAAGCACCTCGCTATGCACGGTTTTCCATGTGCGCAGTGTCACACTTCGAACCACAGAGTCCCTCATCTCTCAGACGCCCAGAACGGCCGAGCACGCCGCGGCGAAACGGGTGTCCATCGCGGCCCCGTCTTCACCCGGCGTGGGGCCGATCCGCTCCCAGGCCGCCTGCGCTCGCTCGACCTCGTGCTGCGGCGAGCGCGAGTCGTCTTGGACGCCCAAGGCGTTGTTCGTCAGCGCGGCCTCGAGTTGCTCGGCCAGACTCTGCGGCTCGGCATCGGACCCGACGAAGGCCTCGATCCGCTCACACAGCTTGGCCTTACGGCGCATCGCGTTCGCCGGGTCGAGCTCCGTGCCCGCGAACGCGGCGGCGTCGGCCTCCAACGCGCGTAGGCAGGCTTCGCGACATGTCGAGACGAGCGCGGGGTCGTCCAACTTGAGCACGACCGACCACAGGTCCTTGAGCGCTTCGGCGGTCACATCACCCGACGCCAATGTGGTCGCGGCTTCCTTCCGCGCCGCCGAGATCCGCTCGGCCTCAGCCGCGCGCCGTTGCTCTTCCATCGTCTCGAGCTTCCGAAACACGCCATCGCAAGCGGCCTTGAACGTCTTGTAGAAGCGATCGGCGTCCTTGCGTGGCACGTGGCCGATGTCGCGCCACGCCTTCTGCAAGGCTTTGGTGTCGTCGGTCGCCCGTTTCCAGGTCACCTCGTCGACGATGCCCTCGAGCAACGCCTCCACCTCGTCGATCAACGCCTGCTTTCGTTCGGCATTCTTCGCCATCTCGTCGGCGACGCCCGCAAACGCCTTCTTGCGGCGAGCGAAGAAGGCATCACACGCGCCGCGGAAACGCTCCCAGACCTGGCGGTCCTCTGATCGCGCCACGGGCCCGCTCGCCTTCCAGCGGGCCTGAAGGTCCTTGAGCGCGGTGGCCGTCCCGGCCCAGTCGGAGGATTCCTGCAGCGATTCGGCGCGCTGGCACAGCTCCTGCCTGAGCACGAGGTTGGCGGCGTGCTCGGACTTCACCTTCACATACACCGCGTCGCAGGCGGTCTTGAACGCCTCCCACATCGCCTGCGCCTTGGCGCTGTGCACGTTGGGGATCGCCTTCCACTCGTCCTGGAGGGCCTTGACCTGCGTTGCGAGGGCAGCCGCCTCGGTCGTATCCATGGCCGCCCGCATGGCCTGCGCTCGCACCACGAGCGCTTTGTGCTGGGTTCGGCTGGACCACTCGAGCCATTCAGCAGCTTCGGTCAGCTCCTCGAGCCGCGCGAGCAGGGCCACCCGCGCCGCTTCGTAGCGCTCCCACAACGCCGCGCGGACCTGCGCGCTGGGCAGATGGGTTCGGCGGGAGAACACGGCCTCGGCGCGGTCGAGCAGCGCCCTCCCGGCCCGCAGCGTCGTGGTCGCGGGAGCCTTCTCGAGCTCGTCGCAGACCGCCTCGAGACGCGCCTGGTTCTCCCTTGCCTGCTCGGCGAGATCTTCGGATGTCGGTGCGGGCGCCGGCTCGGGCGCTGGCTTGCGCGCGGGCTTGATTGGTGCGGCCTCACGCTTGCTCTGCGGGCGATCCGCGGTCTGGGCAGGGCTGGGCTCCGTCGGTACGCGCTGCGCCGCCTCTGGGTCGCGCTGCGCCTTTTCGGCCGCCGCCCGCTCGGTGGCCTGAGCCTTGCGTGCCGCTTCCCGCTCTCGCGCGGCGGCTTCCTGCGCCTGCTCCTCCTTGGCACGCTCGGCCAGCGCGAGCGCCTGGGCCTCGGCATACGCCACGTAACCGCGATCGAAAGCCTCCAGCGTCGTGCTCAGGCGCTGGCTGAGGGCCTCGTCCGGTGAGGCGAGCCTCGCCCACGTGTCCCGGACCGCGGCGACCTGCTCCGCCCGTTCAAACGCGGCCTCGGCCACGATGAACTCGACCGCCTCCACCAATCCCAACTGCTCGGCGTGCCACTGACGCGCGTCTACGCCGGTCGCGGCCGGCTCCTCCGCGACCGGGGGCGCCACAGATGCCAGCCGCTTCTTGGCCCGATTGCGGACGCCCTTGCTCTTGCCCCTCTTGGCGACCGAGGCCAGCGCGTCGAGATCCTCGAGCCGCTCGATCGCCGCGTAGGCGGCGTCCTTCGGATCGCCACTCACCGCGAGACCCCGCAGGGTTGGCACGTCCGAGATCTTGCGCAGCGCCTCGAGCCGCAGCTGGGGATCGCTGGCGTCTCGGACGACATCGAGCAACACCTTGGGATCGCTCAGTCGGTCGAGCGCGGCGCGTCGTACCGAGGCCGCCTCCGCCCGATGCAGCACGCTCACGATGCGCTTGGGATCGGACAGTCGCGACAGCGCCGACTCGGCCCCCTCGGCGTCACGGGCCGAGGCCGCGGCATCCACCCACAGCGCCGCGGCGCGCTCCCCCGCGAACACCCCGACCTGCGAGGCGTCGTCCCTTGCGATCGAGGCCAGCACCTCGGGGTCGACGAGTTTCTCGATGGCCGCGCGGCGCACCGTGTCCTCGGCGTCGGTCCGCGCCATCTCGACGATGATGTCCGTCGCATCGGCCCCCATCGCACGCAAAGCCTCCGTGCGAACCGCGGGTTTGCTGTGTTTCCACTTGGGACGGAACAGGTCGGCGAAACCCATGGCCGGGACCTTAGGTCTGAGCCAGGGGTTGGGCAACTGCAGTGCACGCCCCGCCACAGGCAGCCTCACGCCCTGCGCGACGGTTTCGGCATCAGTTCATCTGAACAGCCCGATGACCGGGATGCCCGGTGAGGTCCGCGACCGATCTCGCCGTTGGGGCCGGCGACGAGGGTTTGCGGGCGCCTTAGTACATCCGACGCCAGACGCACCCCCCCGCTCCGAGTTTCTCGGCCCCCGCGAGGCGGCGTAGGGCCCCGCCGAAAAGAATCGCCCTCGTCCGCTCGACGGGCGCGCGTCGCTCACTAGGACACCTGGCAGGGTGATGGGTGTAGCTCGGGCGGAACTGGAGACGAATCTTGGCGAGCCGCACTCGACGCTCGATCCGCCTACACGCGAGCAGGTCTTGGAGCGCGCGCTGGGCTACAGGTTCTCGACCGGCAACGCCGTTCGGCGGCTCAAGAACGGCGACGAGATCTTTCCCGAGATGCTCGAAACCGTGAAGAACGCGCAGCACACGATCGCGTTCATCACCTTCGTGTATTGGACCGGCGACATCGCCGAGACGTTCGCGTCGGCGCTCGCCGAGGCCGCTCATCGGGGCGTGACGGTGATGATCGTCCTCGACGCGGTCGGGGCGGCAAAGATGCGGCCCGAGCTCGTGGAGCGACTCGAACGCGCCGGCGCCCAGGTCGTTTGGTTTCGGCCCAAGAGCACGTGGAGGATCTGGCGCATCAGCCACCGGACCCACCGAAAGCTACTCGTCGTCGACCACGCGGTCGCCTACACGGGCGGGGTCGGGATCGCCAAAGAGTGGGAGGGCGACGGCAAGCGGCCCGGGTGCTGGCGCGACGACCACTTTCGAATCGAGGGACCCGCCGTCGAGACGCTGTGGTCCGCTTTCGTGGGCTCGTGGATGGAGACGGTTCACACGCTTCCGCTGGGCTGGAGCGAGCCCCGACCGACCCCGAACAGGCGCCGCGGCCACCCGGGCAACACATCCCTTCAAGTCGTTCGAGGGACCGCAAGCGTCGGCTGGAGCGACGTCGCCACCGCGCTCCACGCCACCCTCAGCCTCGCCGAGTCTCGCATTCGAATTCAAACCGCCTACTTCATGCCGGACTCGCACCTCAACCGGCTGCTCATCGACAAGGTGAGGTCCGATGTCGAAGTTCAGATCCTGGTCCCGGGCCCGCACCAAGACGAGGCCCTCGTCGCTCTTGCCAATGACGAGCGCATCATCCCCCTGCTCCAGGCAGGCGCCGAGCTCCATACCTACATGCCATCGATGATGCACGCGAAGATCGTGACCGTCGACGGCGCGCTCGCGATGTTCGGCTCGGCCAACTTCAACTATCGCTCCTTGCGCAAGGACGACGAGCTCATCCTGACCACGTCGGACACCGAGCTGGTCGCTCAGCTCGACGCCGACTTCGACGAAGACCTCGAGCTGTGCGAGCGGATCGAGCCCGGCGACGTCGCGAGCCGGCCTTGGTACCGACGGCTGCTCAGCAAGTTCGTGTCCTTCTTCCGCACCGAGCTTTGAGGCCTCAGCTTCGGGAGGCCACGAGGTGCTCCGCGGCGGCGGCGGCGAATCGATCCAGCTCCGTGCGAGGGAGGGTGGCCGTGTCCCCGGCGATCGTTCGCGCATTGAGTGCGGCCCCGACCGCCGTCCACGTGAACTGGTGCGCCGCCAGCCATGGATCCGAGGCCCGAAGCCGTCCCGAACCGGCGAGCTGGGCGAGGGCGTCGGCCAGGGCGGCGATGTTGCGGGTCCAGCTGTCGGCGAGGTAGGCGGCGGCCGTCGCGGGAAAGCGGTCGGCCTCGGCGGCGACGAGGCGTCGCATCCCCACCACGTCGGGGGAGAGCACGGCCGCCTGCAGCTTCGTGGCCAGCTCGACCAGGGCGCAGCGAACGTCGGCGGCGGCGAGCAGCTGGTCGAGGTGAGGCCGCATCGCGTCCCGCCCCCGCGCGGCCCAGTCTCTGACCACCGCGTCGAAGAGGGCATCCTTGGACGGATGCTCGCGGTACAGCGAGCTCTTGGAGACTCGAGCCCGGGCCGCGACGTTTTGCATGGTGGTGCCGGCGAAGCCGAGTTCGAGGAATGCCTCCCTCGCAACGGCGAGGAGCTCAGCCCCTTGGCACCCCGCAGGACGTCCCGGTTTCTTGGGGCCGCACGTAGAAACCCGCATCTGCTCAACTTTAGTACTTGACCGTACTAAATGCCAGCGCTAGTGTCGGAGGGAGGCAGACGAACGTCACAGGGGTGGTGAACGCGTGATCGCAGTCGGCATTGTTCTCGGAGGTATTGGGGCGTTCGTAATCGGAGGTGTCTACTACGGCGTCGTGTCGTCGGAGACCACGCCCTCACCCGCGGCTCCCCAGCGGTCCATGCGTGCCCTCGTCGTGGTCGAGCTGGCCCGCAGCCTGGCGGTCGCGGCGGTCGTGGGCTGGCTCCTGGCCGGGGCGAGCCGGAGCGGCGTGTTCGATGGCCTGGTGCTCGGATTGTCGCTGTCGGTCTTGCCCGTCGTCCTGCTGGCCGGCTCCGTCTTCCACGAAGGCGTGCCGGTCCGACGGGCTGCACTTCATGCGGGCGACTGGGTGCTCAAGCTGGCCGCGATCGGCGTGATCGTCGGCATGTTCTGCTGAAAGAAAGTGCCATGAAGAAGAGCACGGTCGGCCCGCTCGACATCACCTTCGAAGCCACCCTCGGACGCGTCCGGAAGGGCGACACGTGGACCTGCGTCCAGCTCCCGGACTCGGCCGAGATCTTTGGCACCCGAGGCCTCGTCAAGGTTTCGGGCACTGTCGACGGCGTTGCGTTTCGCGGCGCCTTCATGGCGCTCGGAGACGGGACCCACAAGCTTCCGATCGCCGCGGCAATTCGCAAGCAGATCGGCAAGTCCGACGGCGACGACGTGGTCATCCACCTCGAGCGGCGCCTGAACTGACCTCGCGACGCTCGCTCAGCGCCGCTACGAGGCTCCGTGGCGAACTCCTGCTAGAGCGGCGACCATCCGACGGGCTCGAGGTACTCGCTCGGCATGCGGCCACGCGCGAAGCTCAGCTCAGGCCCCACGTGCCTTCAGATCGTTGACGAGGCCCGCGGCCGTGGCGGCGTCGTCCACCGTGACGACGAACCGCTTGCCGCCGTCGAGCTGCAGGTGCAGAGCATCGCCGCCGCGGACGATGACGGCTGCCCGTCCCATGAGCGTCAGGCTGCCCCGGTAGCCCCAGCCACCGTGGGCCATCGGGCGGATCTCGGAGGCGGTTGCGGACTCGATGCGCTCCAGCGCGATTCGCTGGCGAGGCCACGCGAATGGGCCGTAATCGATTCGAACGCCCCTGCGATCGACCCGGACGCGGAGGCTGGAGAACAGCGCGAGCACCACGCCGATCGCGACCAGCGTGACACCCGTGGCCAGGTGGGCACTGACGCAGGACGCGAACCCGAGGCCCACCGAGACGAGGGCACCCAGGCTCCACAGCGGCGCCTTGACGCTCCCCACGAACACCGCCGTGTGGCCCGGCGATACGCCCGCCGAGGGCAGATCCTCGGCACGGGTGAGCCGGTCGAGCCCTCGCGCGTAGCGGCGACCCAGAACCGCGGCAGCAGCGGAGCCGGCCAGCATGGCCGCGACCATCGGCAGAGGCAGCGGTGCGGCGTCGCTCCACCCGCTCGCGTCGAGATTGCACAGGACGCTGCTCCAGCTCAGCTCGGCACACAACAAGCCGAGCGCGAGGCAGGCTCCCACCGCGGACGAAACGTCGGGGGACCGCTTGGCGCGGCCCAAGGCGCGCAGCAGCCCGAACGCAGCGCTCAGGGACAGGCCGAGCATGATCCCGAGTACGGCAACACGCGGCAGCGCGCTGACCGGCGCACCCGAGAACGACCACTGCGAGGCCATCGGCTCCGGCATCCGTCCCCAGAAGACGACGAAGGGGAGGAGCGTCGCGAGGATGGACACCCCCGCCAGGACTTTGGACACGATCGTTTCGTTGTTCATTGGATCTCCTTCAGCAGCGATTCGAGTTGCTCAGCGCTCACGCCCTGCTTTCGAGCCTCGTCGAGCAAGGCCCGCGCGAGCTCGACGAGCCGTGCTCGGTGGCCCGCGGTGGGCAGCACGGTGACGCCACGGCCTCTGCGCATCTCCACCATCCCCTCGTCACGCAGCGCTCCGTAGGCACGGAGCACCGTGTGCATGTTGACCTCGAGGGACTCGGCGAGCTCGCGCGCAGACGGCAGCCGCTCGCCCTCGTCGAGCTCGCCCCGAGACAGCGCGGCGCGTAGCTGCGCCGCGATCTGCTCGAACAGCGGCGTCTCTGAAGATGCGTCGATGGAGATGAGCACTTGTTATAGCTCAACTATAACAATAAGCCGAGAGTCGGCAAGCCACGATCGACGCCGCACGAGCGTCTGTCGCGCGCCGAGCCTCAGCTGAGGTGGACGCCGAGAGCCTCCGGGCCCGAAGCCCACTGCCCGGGTCGAGCCTGCGCGGCGGTCGACGACCTCCTCGCCGGCCCGGCGGCGTGGGCCCTCAGACGCTGGCGGACGCCTCAGCCTTGGCATTCTTGCCGTGGCACTTCGCAGCGGAGGCTTTCGTGCCGACCTGTTTCGGGTGGCGCGCAACCGCTCGAGCTCGACCAGCAGATCGCGCTGGGCCTCGACCATTGGGACGGCCTGACGACACCCGAGATCGCCGATCTCAGCGCATGCGCACGCGGTCGCGAACCGAGACGATCAGGGCGGCGAGCACCGACTTGACCACGGCACCGAGTACGAAGGGCGCAATGCCCCCGGCCCACGCGCGAGCGAGTCCGATGCGGGCCGACAACGCCGCGCCGCCCAGCAGCAAGATCGCCGCGTGTGCGAGCAGCATGATGCCCAACGTGCGCCACCACGGGCGCCCGAGCTGCCTGCGATCGGCCGCCTGCCCCACGAGCGCTGCGGCGACCACGAAGCCCAGCAGATAACCTCCGGACGGACCGACGAAGGTCTCCAATCCGCTGGCTCCGTCGGCGAACACGGGCAGGCCGATCGCCCCGGTGCCCAAGTACAGCGCGATCGCCAGCGTGCCGCGGACGCGCCCGAGCACGGCCCCGACGAGCAAGACCGCCAGCGTCTGAGCGGTTTGC
This sequence comes from uncultured bacterium, assembly GCA_963761755.1. GTDB lineage: Bacteria > Myxococcota_A > Polyangia > Nannocystales > Nannocystaceae > CAJXVA01. The sequence continues at coordinate 15,638 of CAVXIC010000002.1, read as the reverse complement.
GGGAGCTCGACGCCGGGCAGGGCGAAGCTCCACTGCGCCGCCACGGCCACGGCCGCCGCGCCGACGAGCACCGACAGCACCCGCCAACCCAACCCATCACCCGATTCGTCCGAGATGTTCGTCATGACGCGGTGCACGGTACGGGCTGCTGGGACGACGGCGCTTCGACCTCCAACGGATGGACGAGAGTATACGGGCGAGCCGGCCATGCCAGCGGCGACCTGTGCTGGGCTCCGAGGTCTCGGCAGCCTCCTGGGCTGCCTCCGGCGGCGCGACAGCGGCCGAGGCGGGCGTTGCCCCAGCGAGCCACACGGCCAGCAACGGCAAGAGCGCGAACAGCATGGACCTGTAGCGTTGTGGCATCACGCGACGGTTCCCACGACCGGACGGAGCGTGCAACCCACGAGCCCGCCTTTGTGCCGCAGCCGCCTTCCGGCGCGCCCAGGCAGACGTTCGTCTCCAGGTCGCAACCGTTGCAGCAGCCCGACCCCTGGTCACCGCACGTGTCGCCCGCGCCGTTGCAGGAGTCGAAGATCACCGTCAGGTTCGCGCTGCGATGGTTCACGTCCGACGCGCTGAACTCCACCCGCACGTACGAGTCCTCGGGCACGACCACCTCGATGCCCTCGGTGTCGTACTCGGCGCGCTCTCCATGTCCAAACGTGGTCCTCCAGCTTTGGCGGCTGAACTCGGCGCCGTTGGGAGACTCGGCGCCACCCTGCAGCGTGACCGCCTGCCCCTCTTCGACCTCGACGGTTTGGGACTGCCCGTCGCCGCGCAGCTCCCCCATCGCGCCACCCTCCCAGCTGATCGTCGCGATGGGGGCGGCCCACTGGGTGTCGGGTCGACAGTGTATGCCCTGGGTGTCACACGCGTAGTGCTCGGGGCAGCCCGCGGCACACAACGGCTGGCAGTAGCCCTTGTCGTCGCGGGGCGTACCGCCGAAGAACTCGACCACGGGATCGAGGATGTTCTCGGTGTCGACGCAGATCCATCCGCCGGCACAGTCGGAGACCTCCTGTCCTCCGGGGCTACACCCATCTCCTTCGCATGTGCAGAAGCTGTGGCCGCACAGGTTCGAGGGCGTGCAGCGCTCGCTGGTGCAGTCGCTGTCCTCTTCGCAGTATTCCCCGTCGTTCGGGCCGTCGTCGTCGGTCGCGTCGCCGATGAACCCAAACGCACCGCAGGCGGAGGTCAGGGCTCCCAGTCCAACCGCCACAGAGATCGATCGCCACGCCATCGGGCCAGCGTAGGTAGATGGTGAGGCCGCGTCGGTGTGCGGCGATACGAACACATGTCCGCACACCTGGCCCGGGCGACGCGCTTCTTCCTCGACAAGGTGCCCGCGCCCGAGGTGTCCGACCTCGTCGGGCACGCCTTTCTCGGTCTCGGTTGGAGACCTCGGACCCTCGGCTCGGTCGCGCCCGTGGGACCCCTGTCTTGCCACGCACGGCCTCGCTGGGGCGTGCAAGGCAGACTACGCCGGCAGATCGAACATCTTCACGCTGCCGATGTAGTCGAGCTTTCCGACGGCCACGCCGTTGTGGCGCAAGATCGCGTAGGCCGTGGTCGCGTGGAAGTAGAAGTTGGGCACCGCGAACTCGACGAGGTAGTCGGCCCCGGTGCAGGCTTTGCCCTTGGCGAAGGGCAGCTGGATCTCGCGCTCTGCCGAGCCGTCGAACGCATCATGGGTCACGGTTTCGAGGTAGGCCAAGGTCGACCGAATCCGCTCGCGCAGCTGCGCGACCCTGGTCTCCTCGTCGGCGTGGACAGGGGCCTTCCCCCCCGTCAGCCGCGCGGCGGTCAACTTGGCCGTGTCGCAGGCCCCCTGGACCTGACGGGCGAGCGGGAACTGGTTGGGCGCGAGTCGGGCCCCGACCAGCACGTCGACCTCGAAGCCCCGCTCCTGGGCGTCGGCCTCGGCCTTCCCGAGCCAAGCCTCTAGGTTGCGCAACATCTTGGACATCTGGGTGACGCTCAGCTCGGGGATGGAGATGGTGGAACTCATCAACGAAAGCGAACGCCGTCGCGCGAGTGCGGGTTACCGGCGGCGCACGGGGCTTGGAACCCCGGTTTCGGGCCTGTTGGCCGATCCGTGTGCGGCACCTGGTCGTTGGCTGGGTCGTGTTCGTTGTTTCGTACCGACGAGCCGGCACCTAACCTGGGTCCGGTGACGCTCGACCCACGTCTCGCCGCTGACCTTCGCCGCCGCTACGAAGAGCTGCTCGCTACGAAGCCGGAGCACCGACCCGACCAGCTCTCGCGCTACTACGAGACGTTCCGCCGGGTGTTCGGGCCGGAAGTGCTTGCGTCCCTCTCGGGCGAGCGGCTGCTCCTCAAGCTGCACGAGCGGAACACGCACGACAGCTTGGTGTACTGGCTGGAGTTCAAGGCGGACGAGGAGTTTCCCGGGAGGCTGTTCGGGAGCATCGCGGGCGGCAGCGCGCTGAAGTTCGAGATCTACAGCAGCCGGGAGACGGGAGAGTGGATGACGGGGCCGCCGCTCAAGATGCGCCGACTGGGCATCGCGGAGGCGGTCGCGGTTGCGGAACGGCAGCGCGACCAACTGGTGGCCGGGTGCGCGGTGCTCGAGGAGTACGTGGGGAGCCCTCAGAGCGCGGACTACGAGGCGATCCAGCGGCGGATGCTGGAGGTGGCGCCAGACGTGGCGGACTCGGGGTGGGGGCACAAGTACTTCGCGCTGTGCTACCCGACGTTGCTCGACGACTACCATGCGCCCGACTACCAACGCTTCCACCTGATCAAGATCCTGCAGACGCCGGCTGGGGGCCGGTATCACAACGCGGAGCCGTTCCTGCGAGTGGCGCGGGAGCTGGAGATGCCGGTCACGGGCTTGGGGTCGGTGATGAACGGGCGAAACGGGTCGCCCCACGGCTACTGGAGGGTGGGTACGAGCGCCGATGACCAGCCAGGGCGGGGGGAGTGGCCGGCGATGCGCGACGGCGGGTTTGCGGCGATCGGATGGAACGATCTGGGGGATCTGAGCGATGTTCCGGTGACGCGCGAAGGCAAGGAGCGCATCCGCGAGGGTCTGGCTCCGCATTGGCCGTCGAACCCGCAGCAGGTCGGTCGCGCGACGAAGCAGGTGTTCGACTTCATGGGGCGGATCCAGCAGCGAGACCTGATCCTTGCGGCGGATGGCGGGACGGTCATCGGGATCGGCCGCGTGACGGGGGACTACTACTTCGAGACGAAGGGCCCGAGCCGGTTCGCGCACCGGCGTCCGGTGGAGTGGCTCTCGCTGGAAGAGTGGACGCTGCCTGAGCGGGAAGGCCTGCGGACGACGTGCGTTCCGCTTCGGAAGTACGACGAGAACCTCATCGAGGTCGAGCGTCGGCTGCTTGACGTATCGGAGTCGCCGAAGGGACGTACGTCGGATGCGACCGAAGCCCGAGCACCCTTGAGCCCGCTGTCGGGTCACGCGGCACGGATCAACTCGATCCTCGAGCGCAAGGGCCAGGTGATCCTGTACGGACCCCCGGGGACGGGGAAGACGTACTGGTCGCAGAAGACGGCGCATGAGCTGGTGGCGCGCTCGTGGTTCCAGCGCTCGTGGAGCGAGCTGAGCGAGACGGAGCGTGGGGAGCTGGAGGCATGCGAGGCGCTGGAGATGTGCTGCTTCCACCCGGCGTACGGGTACGAGGAGTTTCTGGAGGGCTACCGGCCTACGGCGAAGGACGGCACGATGGTGTTCGAGCTCCGCGACGGGCTGTTCAAGCGCCTGTGCGATCGGGCGCGCAAGGATCCGGAGCACCGCTATGTGCTGATGATCGACGAGATCAACCGGGGAGACGTGCCGCGGATCTTCGGGGAGCTGATGACGGTGCTGGAGCGGAGCAAGCGGGGGGTGGAGATCTCGCTGCCGGTGAGTGGTCGGCGGTTCTCGGTTCCGGGCAACGTGTCGGTGATCGCGACGATGAACACGGCGGATCGTTCGATCGCGCTGCTGGACGCGGCGCTGCGTCGGCGGTTTGGGTTCATCGAGCTGATGCCGGACTACGCGGTGTTCGAGAAGGCGGCGGTGTCGGGGGTTCCGTAGGGGGCGTGGTCGAAGCAGCTCAACGGGCGGGTGCTGGAGTACCTGGGTCGAGATGCGCGCAACCTGCAGATCGGGCACTCGTACCTGATGCACGGCGACCAGCCGATCGCATCACAGGACCGGCTGGCGGCGGCGCTGCACGACGACATCGTGCCGCTGCTGGAGGAGCACTGCTACGAGGACTTCGAGACGCTGGGGCGCATCCTGGGGGACGAGCTGGTGGACGTTGGGGAGCAGCGGATCGCGCACGAGCTGTTCGAGCCGTCACGCCGCGGTGACCTGCTGCAGGCGCTCTCGCGGGCGTTCGAGGGGCTGGAGACTGCGACGGCGGCGGTGACCTCGGAGGAGGCGGAGGACGAGGAGCTGCCGGACGAGGACGCGGAGGGCGAGTTGGGCGAATGAAGGGGCTGCGGACAGCGGCGGTGACGTTGCCGGAGTGGTCGAGGCGTACGCCGGGGGACTGCCCGGGGTTGGCGGGGCTGGTGCTGGACGCACGGTCGCGGGAGCTGGCGGAGCAGTTGCATCGGCAGCGGATCGTGACCGTGCGGGAGCGGTACGACGGGCTGGAGGTGCAGACGTACGCGTTCGTGGGGCGACTTCGGGTGGGGCCGGTGCAGGTAACGATGCACCCGAAGCTGGGCGGGCAGCCGCTTCGGCAGCTGTTCCGATACGCGTATGGGCTGGACGATGCGAAGCGGTTCGAGGCGACGGAGTTCTCGGAGGGGGGAGCGTTGTTCCCGGACCTGCTGGCGGAGCAACTGCTGGGCGAGGTGGAGCAGCTGCTTCGGTACGGGCTTCGGCGTGCGTACGAGCGGCGCGAGGGCTGGTTGCCGACGGTACGCGGCCGGGTGGACGTTGGGCGTCTGGCCGCAGCGGGAGGCACGGTTCGGGCGGCGCTGCCGTGCTCGTATCACGAGCGGGTGGAGGACTCGCTGCTGAACCGGGTGCTGCTGGCGGGGCTGTGGCTGGCGGCGCGGGCGTGTGAGAGCGGGGCTCTGGCGACGCAGCTTCGTCGGCTGGCGCGGGTGCTGCAGATGGGGGTGGGTGATCTGCAGCTGTCGGCGGCGGTGCTGGGGGATGCGAAGCGGGGTCTGGACCGGCTGACGGCGGGCTATGGGTCGGCGCTGGAGCTGATCACGTTGCTGTACGAGGGGCACGACCCGGCCCTGCTCGACGAGCCGGGGCGCAGGCTTCGGCTGCCGGGGTTCGCGTTCGACATGAACCGGTTCTTCCAGGCGCTGATGCTGCGGGTTCTGCGGGAGACGCTGGCGCCGCTGGAGGTTCGTGACGAGCGGGGGCTGCGGGGGATGTTTGCGTACGAGGCGGGAGCGAACCCGAAGGGGCGGAAGGCTCCGACGCCGCGGCCGGATTTCACGGTGCTGGATCGGGGGAAGGTGGTGGCGATCTTGGATGCGAAGTATCGGGATCTGTGGGAGCGGAGTCTGCCGCGGGAGATGCTGTATCAGCTGGCGTTGTATGCGGTGGGGCAGGGGGATGTGGATGAGGCGGTGATTCTGTATCCGACGCTCGCGGCGGGGGCGAGGGAGGCGAGGATTGGGTTGCGGGGGTTGGTTGGTGGGGGGCGGTTGGGGACGGTGGTTGTTCGGCCGGTGGTTTTGGAGCGGGTGGCGGAGATGGTGAGATGGTGAGAGGGCAGGGCAAACGCATCTAATTCCCTCCCGACGAGAGTATCTTCAGGAGGAACAGCTCGTTCCAGCCGGCTTCGAGGCGCCGGTTCTTGATGCCGACTTTGGAGCCCTTCACGTTGCGTAGGAGGTTGAGTGCGGCGTGGCGGATAATGGTGAAGTTCTCGGCGGCATTCTCTGCTCGCAGGCGGGATTCGTCCTCGCGGAACGCCACGTCGAGAACCCAGTGCAACTTGTTCTCGACCTGCCAGTGACCACGAACGGACGCCAGCGCTTGCTCGGCTGTCATGGCCTCGCGCGAAGTAATGAAGTACCGGCTTCCGCAGCTCTTCTCTCCGTCGATGATGCGCGTGGACTCGAAGAGTACGAGTTGTGCCAGCCCCTTCCAACGTTCCCGCACTTCCTGCGGGAACTCGGCGGAGTGTGTCCGATTTTTTGTGTTTGCGGAGACCCCGCAAGCTTCAGATGGGCAGTCGGCCCTCAAAGTGTAGGGCGAGTTGGTTAATGGCTTGAGCCCATCCTTTGGGCGTCCGAGTCCATCGTTTCTCGGCGGCGACGACGGCCAGGTAGATGACCTTGAACGCGGCCTCGTCGGTGGAGAAGTGTCCCTTCCCGTTCACGAGCTTCCGGACCCGCGCGTTGAAAGACTCGATCGCGTTGGTGGTGTACAGGATCCTCCGAAGGTCAGGCGGGAAGTCGAGGAAGGGGACCACGCGTTCCCAGTTCGAACGCCAGGACTGCGTAATCATGGGGTATTGGCGTCCCCACGCTTCCTCGAATACGGCAAGCGCGGCCTCGGCCTCTTCACGGTCCACCGCAGTGTAGATCGGCTTGAGGTCTCTGGCGACCTGTTTCCTGTCCTTCCAGGACACATATCGGGTTGAGTTCCGGATCATGTGCACGATGCACGTCTGGACAGTCGCCTTGGGAAAGACGGCCTCAATGGCCTGGGGAAAGCCCTTGAGACCGTCGACGCACGCGATCAGGATGTCCTCGACGCCGCGGTTCTTGAGTTCGGTGACGACCGAGAGCCAGAATTTGGCGCCCTCGGTTTCCTCGAGCCACAGGCCGAGGACTTCCTTCTGACCTTCCACGCCGATGCCGATCGCCAGGTACGCAGACTTGCGCCGAACGCTGCCGCTCTCGCGCACGCGAATGACCATCGCGTCCAGGTAGACGATCGGCCAAACTGCCGCGAGAGACCGTTTTCGCCATGCTCCCACGTCTTGCAGAACGGCGTCGGTGATCTTCGAGATGAGCTCGGGCGAGACCTGGACTCCGTAGAGCTCCTCGAGGTGGCCGCGGATGTCTCGGGTGCTCATCCCGCGGGCGTACAGCGAGATGACGGTGTCGTTGAAGCCGTCGAGACGGCCCTGGTGCTTCTTCACGATCACCGGTTCGAACGTGCCGTCGCGATCTCGGGGAACCTCGATCTCAAGCTCGCTGTTGCCTGTCTTGACCCGTTTGGTCGATGATCCGTTGCGCGGGTTGCTGCGGGGTTCGGGCCCGCGCTCGCCCTTCTCGTAGCCGAGGTGCGCGGTCATTTCGCCCTCGAGCGCCCGTTCGAGGAGCCTCTTGGTTAGCTCCTTGACGAGCCCACCCTCTCCTAGAATTTGGGTGTCCCTCGGGATGTTCAGCTGGTCCAGCAGTTTTTCGACTTCTTGATTTCTGGTGTTCATGCTTGCTCCTCTCGGGAGCCCATCTTCAGCCAGTCGGCCTCACACACAAAACTTCAGACACTCCCACTCGGCGGAGATCGGCAGCACCCAGCACTTGCGCGTCTCCTCTCGACCTCGTTTCTTCTCTGTGCTCGCCGCGTAGTGCTTGCCATCAAGAACGGGATCGGGATCGCTGCTTCGGAAAGCGTCCAATGCGTTGGTGACGGCCTCGGACAGCTTCGGTTGGTTGTCGCGAACAGCGAGCAAATAGTCCCCGCCTTTCTCCACGATTTTCTCGGAGATGTCGGTCTGGCACCCCGCAGCGTCGATTGTGACGAGACAGCCCTTGAGGTGCAGCAGCTTCAGCAAGCGTGGGATGGCCTCGATTTCATTCGATCCCTCTGTCGTCCCAACCTGGCCGAGGACGACGCCGTTCGCGGTACTCCAAGCGCTGACCATCGTGATGAATCCGCCGCCGCTCGCCTTCTCGAACGCCCGTCTCAAGACCTTCCCATCGATCGCGACAACGCCATCATTCGTGGCCGCCGCAACGCCCCGCATCCAGGTCGCAAACATGGCCTCGAGCGGTTCCGGGTCGAGCTTCGCGAGGACGCGGCCGATGGTGTCGTGGGAGGGAATCCCCGACGGAAATTCGACGAAGCCCTCAAGGAATTCCAGGCGCGAGTTTCCGAATCGCTCGACAGCCACCGGGTCATTCGCGCCGCACACGACTCCGCACAAGCACAGGAACAGCACAGACTCCAGGCTGTGTCGGCGGGTCCGCTTCATTCGCGGGTCCGGCACCTGCGAAAGCAACTCGATGAACGAGTCGACGTCCGGCGCTGGTCCCATCGAGGCCTGGATTTTTGGTCTCCGTTTCGCACCCTTGGTAGCCGTCGCCATCCGTCGAAAGAGATCACGTTTGCCTGCGTCGATGCAAATCACGCCGCAACCGATCGGAATTGCTTAAGTCTTGATGCGATTGCCCTGGGTGAGAGGGTGAGAGGGTTGGGGCCCGGTCGGTGGTCGGTACGTGCTCGCCGTGCCCCGCGTAGACACGAGCGCCGCCGGGCGTTCCATTCTCGCTACGCCGGCGGTCGGAGGCTACTTCGCGGAGCTCAGGCGGGCGAAGTCCCAGGGAAGCAAGGCTTCGTTGCGCTCGACGGCGTAGTGCGTGGCGGCGGTGAGATACGCAGCGGGGTCGACGCCCTGCATCGCGGCGGTCTCGAGCAACGAGTAGAACAACGCCGCCACTTCGGTCCCACGCCTCGAGCGTGAGCCGTAGTGGTTCTTCCGCCCGATCACGATGCCCCGGAGCGCTCGCTCGGTGGCGTTGTTGTCCAGCGGCACGTACGGGTCGTCGACGAAGACGGTGAGCCCCGGCCAGTACCTCAGCATGTAGTCGATGGCCTTGCGAAGGCCCGACTTCGGCAGTCCGCGTTGTTCGAGCGCCCACGCCCGGAGCTTCTCGAGAATCGGAGGCGCTCTCTCCTGCCGCGCGGCCAGTCGTGCTTCGCAAGCCTGAAGCTTCGCGTCGCCTTCGAGTTCACTGGGATTCGCTGTATCGCGATCGATCGCAAACAGTTCGCCGATCAACGTCAACGCCTCGGTGCATTGAGGGTAGTTTGGTTCGGCCTCGACGAACTTCCGTCGCGCGTGCGCCCAACAATGCGCGAGCAGCAACGCGTCGTTCTCTTTCTCGAGCGTGTCGTACACGCCGTAGCCGTCGACCACCAGCGTTCCGTCGAACTCGCCAAGGTACTGCCGAGCCGCGTCGGCGGACCGCGACGGGGCGATGCCGTGCCAGACCGCGCCCGGTGCGGTCATCGACCAGGCCCACCACTTCTTGCCCGAAGACGGCTTGCCCTTCGTGCCCATCACTCGCCACCACGTCTCATCTGCTCCGACAACGTCAGCGCCGAGAATGAACTCCCGGAGCTTCTCGTACGCAGGCACGAGGTGCTTGGCGAGCGCGTCGATCTGGTCCCAGAGCGTCTGACTGTCGATGCGAAGGCCTTCGCGTCCCATGACCCGCGCTTGGCGATTCAGCGGTGCGTGGTCGAGGTACTTGCCCAGCGCAACATGGACCGCGAACTTCAGCGAGTAGCGACCGCCGGGAAGATGGCGGGTCGGGGAAGGTGGCGTGTAGATGCCGCAGTCGCAGCTGTACTTCTGGCGCTGCATCTTCACGAGCGTGAACTTGCGTTCGATGATGTCGATGAACTCGGACTTCTCGTTCAGCCCGCTGAGCTCGCGGAGGTGTTCGCCACACGTGGTGCACGTACGGTCGCCATCGGCCAGTGCCATCCGCACCTGCACGACGTCGAGGCTCGGCTGCTTGCGCGGCCCGTGGCCTTTCTGCGGCGGCTTCTCCTTCTTCGGTTTCTCGGTCGGCCGGCGTTCCGAAGAGTCGCCGAAGACCTTCTGATTCAGCGTCGCGATCTGCTCTTGCAGCCGATCGAGTTCGAGGCTGAGCTGCTCGGACCCATCGCCACCCTTGAGCGCTGCGAGTTCCTTGACCAGCTCCTGCAGCCGCGCGCGAAGCCGGTCGTTCTCGACGGCGAACATCCGAAGATAGGCTTTCGCCTCATCAACGTTGTCGATCGCTTCGAAGCGTTCGAGGTCCGCCACGGCATCAAGATGCCAGCTCAGGATCCGACGGCAAGGTCTTTCTCGGAGAGGTCGTCGGGCGAAAGTTTGAAGCGCCCAATGAGATGGCTGCCACGAAGGAACAGCTCGAGTTCGGAGCGGTGCAGCCGGAGCGTGGAGTCCTTCGCAACCTCCCAGAGCGCGACGAACCGGCCCTTCTCAAGTCGCTTCGCGAGCACGCAAAGGCCGGTGCCATCGAAGTGCAGCACCTTCGCGTGTGTGCGACGACGATTGACGAACAGGAACATCGCGCCCGAAAGCGGGTCGCTGCCCATGGCCTCGCGCACCAGCCCCGAAAGCCCCTCGTAGCCTTTGCGCATGTCGGTCGGCTCGCAGTACGCGAACACTTTCACGCGGCCGAGTGCACCGATCATCGGTTGGACCTCAGCAGCGCGGAGATGTCCTCGAGCGTGAGACCGCCGATGACGGCGTCGCCCACGAGGCGCAGCTCGAACGTCCGAGCAGGTGTCGCCGTCGACGGCGTATCCGTGACCTCGACCTGGCGGACAACCGGTCGAACCATCCGCTGCATCCACCCCCAAACCGTCCGCTGCTCAAGCCCGAGTTCTCGCGTCGCTTCGGACTTGCTCGCGCCTTCCGAGACGCGGGCGCTGACGTAGTCGACGACCTCCGCTCGAACGTCTTCATCGAACTCTCGCCGGCCCGCGGCGTTCCGCCGCGCCCGCTCCAGCCTTCGTCTTAGCTCGTCGCGATCGGCGGCAGTCACATCGACGACGGTGGCGCGGTCCGCTGCGCCCGTCTATGCGGGGCACGGCGAGCACTTACGATACGGAAGCACACGGTGACGCCGGCGAACCGAGGCGACGTCAAGGAGCTCGAGAACCTTCTGGACGTGGAAAACACAGCGAAGGACTGGTGGGGAGACGCGGCGTACAAGAGCAAGGATGTCGACCGGCTCATGGCGGAGCGGGAGCTTTGTGGCCACTTCAACGAGCGAGGCACGCGGTCGACCCCGCTGAGTGAGGAGCAGAGGCAACGGAATCGGGAACGGTCCCGAACGCGGGCTCGTGTGGAACACGTCTTCGGATGGCAAGCGCAACGAGCAGGAGGAGCGATGGTGCGGGTCATAGGAAAGGCCCGAGCCGACCTCGTCATCGGAATGCGAAACCTGGTTTACAACATGTCGAGATTCGGTCTTCTCAGCAGACGACCGTCCACGGCTTGAGCAACAACGAAGGCGGCCGACAATCGCAACGTCGGACCGGGAACTCCGCTCCACAGGATCGAGTCGCCCCTTGAAACGTCGTGTCTCGATGATATTCGCTTCCGACTGAGGTGAATTGACGTGAGGTAACAGACACACGCCACGGTGAGCGCGTCGGGAGCCAATAGATAGAGGTGCCCTTAAACGCGATGGCGGTCCGGCTGGGCTACGACCGGCGGCTGCTCGGGCGCGTGTGTCAGCGGTTTGCCAAGCGGGTGATGCAGACGCTTCAGCAACAGACCAAGCGCGAACACTGGTTGCGCAGCAGCTGCACTCTGCACCCCGGAGTGCTCGTCGTGGTGCAGCGCTTCCGTAGTGACCTGGGCCTGTTCGTGCATCTGCATGCGCTGGTCACCGATGGCTGCTTCGAGGTGCCGGCGATGGTGGGCGACGCGGCGGCGTTCATGCCGGCCATCGGCCTCGGCGAGCAGGCCCTGTTGCGAACGCTGCAGCGCCTGCACGCCGACTTGGCCGAGCACCTCGAGGAAGCCAGTGATGGCGAGCCTGTCGACGAAGCGCTCGTGGCCTGCGTCCAGCTCGGCCTGCCGCAGCGTGCTGTCGGACCCTCGCCCTGCGCCGCGCCGTCGGCCTCGCCGATGCTCGTTCGCGGCTTCGGCATGCAGCTGCACGCCGCCGTCACTGTCGACGGCCGCGACCGCAAGCGTCTCGAGCGTGTCTGCCGCTATCTCCTGCGCCCGCCCTTCGCCCTCGATGCTGTCCAGCGCACCATCGATGGGCAGGTGCGCGTGCACTTCAAGAAGCCCAACCGCTTCGGGGCCACCTTCGCCCAGATGACCCCCGACACCTTTCTCGCCAGGCTGTGTGCACTCGTCCCGCCGCCGCGGGCCCACATCGTCCTGTACTACGGTGTGCTTTCGGCCCACCACGCCCTGCGCTGTGCCGTCGTGCCGCGCACTGACGAGCCCGAGCCCGCGCCCAAGCAGCTGTCCCTCTTCATCCCTCGCGGCCGGCTCGAGCTCACCGCCATCACAACCTTGCTCGACGCTCAGCTCCGTGATGCTGCCCCTTCTCGGCTGTCCTGGATGAAGCTCATCGCCCGCGTCTTTCGCATCGACATCTCCGTGTGCTCCCGCTGCAGCGGGCCCATGCGCGTCACCCAGGCCGTCACCACACCGCAGGAGATTGCCGCCGAGCTGCGCGGTGCTCGGCCTCCGCCGCGTGCCTCTCCTGTCGGACAACTCCTGCTGTGATGTCCCGGTTTGATCCGGGCAGTTCGAGGCGGCTCGTCTCAGGCACAGCCCGGGAGTTGGGGGTTGGGGTGCGAGAAGTCTCCGACAAGAACGTGAAACGGGATCACGGCCGCGTCCGCCTTCGCAGAAGAGGCGTGAAGCCTTGCGAAGCGGTCGCGGCGATGCCCAATCTCACCGTTTTCTGGAATTGAAAAACGCCGGAGGGCAGCAGGTGGTGTGAAAAGCCTTCTCCCCTCCGACGCGAGCAGTCTTCCTCGCGCATACCTCAATCGACCCCGTCCTCGCAAACAAAAGGGGGGAACGCTCCTCGCCCGCGATGTGACCACGCTCGAGCAGCATCAGGCGGCACTGGGCGACCCCGCGCTCTTCAAGCTGAGTCGCTGCGGCGCCTGCAAGGTCGGCGTCGTGCACGTACACGACCGCCGCGAGCGCATCTTCGCGGGCGAAATCGGTGGGCCAGGCCGGACCGAGGTGCTCGTGTTCCGCTGCAGCCGCCGAGCCGAGTGCGGCGCAACCTGGCGGGTCCTTCCGCACTTCCTCGCGCGGCACCTGTGGCGTCGTTGGACGCTGGTCGGCGTGGTGCTCGAGGACGGTCGGCATCGCGTACCTCGGCGGACCCAGCTGCGATGGCGGCGGCGGCTTGCGAGCGCCGCTGCCGTGGTGGTCGCTCTGCTCGGCCAGGCGGCGACGCACGATTGGACCGAGGTCGCTGTCCGTGCTGGCATGGACGCGACGCGCGTCGATGTCGTCGCAGCCGCGGGTGGTCCGAACCGGCTCGCCCACCTCGCCGCCATCATCGACCACCTCGAGCCTGGAGTCCGCCTCATGTGACCGCGGACGCGGGGATTGGGGGTCTGCGCGGTCGCCCTGGATCGAAACCACCCAAAGTGGCGCGGACCTTTCGATAGGGATCGTCCATGAACCACGAACAACGTCGAGCGCTCGCTTTGTGGCGCTACTCCGTTCTCGGGGCGCTGGTCAGCGCTCGCCTCGAGTACGGCGATCGTCGCGAGCATTTCCGCAGCGCCGCGCGTCGAATCTACGAACGTCCATGCGGCCGCAAAGTGCAGCTATCGCCACGCACGATCGAGGACTGGTACTACGCGTATCTTCGTCGCGGGCTCGAGGGCCTCGAGCCGCGCACGCGCTCAGACGCCCACAAAACTCGGGCCCTATCCGCGGAGATCGTGGACCTGCTCATCCGCGCCAAGCGGACTCGACCGCGGCGAGCGATCCGCCAACTGATCAGAATCCTGGTGCGGGCGCGCAAGGTCGCGCCCGGCCAACTTTCTCCTGCAACGGTCCACCGAGTCTTGCAACGGGCCGGTGTTTCAACGCAGCGCCCGAAGGTTCACGGTGACAAGCAGCGTCTCGCATTTTTGCCCGAGCACGCCGGTGACCTGTGGGTCGGCGACGTGATGCACGGCCCGCGAGTTCGGCATGAGGGGCGGCTGCGCAAGACGTACCTGATCAGCATCTTGGACGCGGCGACGCGATACCTGGTCGGGTCAACATTTCGATTTGCGGAGGCGGCTGTCGACCACGAGGCCGTTCTTCGACAGACATTTCGGGTGCACGGTCGACCCAGGACGTACTACGTCGACCGCGGTGCGGCATACGTGAGCGGGTCGCTACGAGCGATCTGCGCAGACCTTGGGATCCACCTTCGCCTCACCGAGGCCCGCGATGCGGAGGCGAAGGGATCGATCGAGCGCTGGCACAGAACGTGGCGGGCGGAGGTTGGGGTCGAACTCGAAGGCGAGGTGTTCGACCTCGGGCATCTGTCGGCTGTGCACCGAGCTTGGCTGGCGCGCGAGTATCACGTGCGCGTGCATGCCACGACCAAGCGCGCGCCCCAAGAACACTTCTTGGCCGAAGTCAGCGCGGGCCAGGTACGTGCGCTGCCGCGCGGCATCGACCTCGACGAGGTCTTCCTGCATCGCGCAAAGCGAACGGTCCGCAAGGACAACACGATCTTCTTTGATGGCCGCCGTCTCGAAGTGACAGCGGTGGGCATGGCCGGCCGCAAGGTCGAGCTGCGCTTCGATCCGCAGGACGCGGAGAGCTCGCCGAAGGTGTACGTCGATGGCTCCTTCTGCTGCGACACGCGCCGGCTCGACCTGCACGCCAACTCGCATCGTCGGCGCAAACGCATTCATCTGCCCGAGCCCGAGCCCATGCTGTCAACCGAGGAACTCGACGCGGTCGGTGACTTGCTCAGCGAGCACTACGGAACCGACTTCGGGCAGCACGACGAGGACGCACAGGGAGATGATCAATGAGCGCCTACCGTCATCGTTTCGCGCTTGCCCACGACCCGCTGCCACGCGACGCATCGGGCAAGAACTGTTTTCTCGACACGCCCGAGTTTGAAAGACTTCGCCGTGTCTTCAACTGGCTCGCGGCCGAGCCTGGACTCGGCGTGCTCACGGCCGAGGCCGGCCTCGGCAAGACGACCTTGATGCGTCACTTGTGCGACCAGCTGCCCGTGCCCGAGCACCGCGTCGTCTACCTGTGCGACACGGCGAGCACCGCGGCATCGGTCTACCGAAACCTCGCCTCCGAGCTTGGGCTCACACCCCAGTATCGCCGCGACGCCCTGTGGCGTCAGCTCAAGCACGAGATACGCAAGCTCTTCGATGAGCACAGCGTCGTCCCAATCTTGGTCATCGACGAGGCCCAACATCTATCCGACGACTTCTTCTACGACCTCGCTGGCTTCCTCAACTTCGCCTTCGACCGTCAAGACTTGCTCACGATCTGGCTCGTCGGTTTGCCGTCGCTGAGGGCCCGACTGGACATGGGCATTCACAGCGCGCTGCGAACTCGAATCGTCTCGCCCAACCAACTCCGCCCCAAAACCCGCGAGCAACTCTTCGCCATGGTCCGACACGGTCTCGCAGTCGCAGGCGCTACCGAGAAGGTCGTTGCCGACCCCGCCCTCGAGGTCCTGTACCGCGTCGGCCGAGGCAACCCTCGAACCACCGCCCACCTTCTGCGCGCCTCGCTGATGCTCGCCCACGATCGCGATCAATCATTCGTCGACGAAGCCACCATCCTCGATGCTTGCGGCGAGCTCGACCTCATGCGGCCACAACAAGATCAGGACCAGACTTCACGTGCGCCCCCACGCAAGTCCCGGAAGTAGCCCGAGACAAACTCCACGGCAAAGCGTGAGCCACTACACTG
>CAVXIC010000001.1:0-160319 GCA_963761755.1 uncultured bacterium | reverse complement strand
CTGAGGGCCGGTTCTCCACCGACTCGATGTTCATCACGCCGTGGGCCGCGTCCTCGTGATCTCTGCCAGGTACGGAAGGTCGCTGCCAGGAAAGATCTTGTCTGCGATGAAGCGGTTGAGCTTGCCACCGGGCATCACGCCATAGCCGATCGTCTGCAGCGAAAGACAGCCGCCGGGGACGAGGTGCTCAGCGCAGAAGTCGAAGAAACGTCGGTACCGGGCGGTCTTTGTCCGTCGATCGTCATCGGTGCGCACGAAGTGCTCGAAAGCGCCGATGCTGATGATGCCGTCGTATGGAGACGCGTGGTGCTCCTCCCAAAGTCGAGGCTGACGCTGGCGTCAGTCCCGAGGTTTGCCTCGCAGGCATTTTTTTGTTGTTGGGAGAGCGTGAGGCCGTGCGGATTCTGGAAGTAGCCGCGATCCAGACCGCGTTTCAGCAAGGCCCCCCATCCGCACCCCACGTCCAACACTCGCGCGTTGCTATTGTTCAGCCCCAGTGCGTCGATGTGATAGTCGAGCTTGTTGAGCTGGGCATCCTCGAGGGGGTCGGTGTCCCGCTCTGGACGCGCGCTCGAATAGACGAAGTGCTTATCGAGCCACAGAGCGTAGAAACTGTTCCCGACGTCGTAGTGGTGTTGAATATCATTAGCTGTTGCGCCGCCCATGAGTGTGCTTTCTTGTGTCGAACCACGCTCGATTTCAGCTGCGAATCGGTTGAGGTTCGTCTCCGGTGACCCGGTCGACGTTGGCTTGAAAATGGGAGATCAGCGCCTCCTCGGTTCCAATCGTATGGTACTCGTTGGCCCCGAAACGGATGCCGCGCTGGACGTCTTCGGCGACGAGAAAATCCTCGCGGTCGAAGACGACATCGTTGGTGTAGTCGAAGCGCTTCCTCAGTCCCGCCTGGCCTTTTTCGCCGGGAAAGTCCTCGGGACGGTAGAGCATCTCGTGGGTCCAGAAGCGTTCTCCGGAAGCTCCCAGCGGGTGGAACATGTTGATGGAGACGTAGTCGGGATGAAGAATGAAGAACGCCTGCGGGAAGAGGGAGTAGTAGACCGACGCATACTCGAGGATCTTCCAGTCCTGCTCGGCGACCTGCAGGACGTCGCGAATGTTGGTGCGAGCGGCCGAAAGGCGAATGTGTTTCCCGTAGGTCATGGGATGGATCACTCCTTGCTTGAAGACCTCCGCGATCGTGTCGCGGTGCAAGAAGGGCACGTGATATCCCTCGAGGTAGGTCTTGATTAGGAGCTTCCAGTTCGCCTTGCGAATGACCGCGTTCTTGCGAAAGGACACCAGTCCGCCGAGGTCGAAGTGCTCGAGGTCGTCTCCAATCGGCCCGAGGTAGTCCTCCATTTCCAGCGCCGCTCCGGGTTTGGGGTGAATCCAAACCAGGCCGTCGCGCTCAGTGACCGGGAGTTCCACCAGTCCGCGTTTACAGCGGTCGAGCTTCGGGAACATGTACTCTCGGGTCACAGAGCGAAGCGCTCCGTCCAGGCCGTAGACCCAACCGTGGAAAGGACACACGAAAGCCTTGAGATGGGTGCGTTTCGTATCCTCGGAGACCAGGCGCGCGCCTCGGTGGCGACACTGATTGAGGAACCCGCGGAGCACCCCGTCTTGCCCGCGGACCACGACGAACGGGAAATTCTTCCAGTCGCTCACCATGAAGGAGCCGGGCTCGCGGACGTGTGACGCGTGGCCGGCGAGCTGTGGGAACAGGCGGAAGACGGGCTCGATTTCCCGCTCGAAGAGGGCCGGATCGATGTACCGGCTGACGGACACTTCCGTGGCCTCTTGCGCCATCTCGTATCGGCCGTGTTCTCGGAGTTCGAGGAGCTGACGGAGCGTCTGAACTTGCACGTCGTGTTGCATCGCGGAGGGTGGGTGCCTGTAGTACATGCCCCCAGCTGAGCAACCGGCCTGGAGGCTGCTCGCCTAGATGCGGGAAACCCGGACGCAAAATCGGGCCGATAGGGCCGGTTTACTCGTCAATCTCCCCATGAGGACTTTCCTTGCTCGCTTTCGCGCACATCGACAGAGACCGAAGTGCGCGTTATGCTCACTTCGAAGTTTCGGTTCGCTTCATCGGATTCGGCCGGGCGAGATCGCGTTAGCCAGCGTCGCCCCACCAGATGCGGGCTTCGAAATACTCCAGGGCGTGGTCGAGAAACGCCCGCACCCGCGCTGCGGCGCGGGCATCCGGATGCACGAGCAGCCACATGCCGTACTGGAACTCCGGTTCCGTGGGACGGAGGCATACGAGGTCGGCGCCGGCGTACATGCAGGGCATGAAGGCGAGCCCGATTCCCGCTCGGACTGCGGCGTGGAGTGCCAGCGCCGTGTCGTAGCGTCCAACGACGCGGTGGGGCGGGGTTCGACCGCGACGTTGCTTCCGGGTGGCTGAGGCCCGCCGGGTGGCCACGCCGGCTACCTCCCACTTCGTTTCGCTCGATCGCCCGAGGGGCCAGGCCCATCAAGCCAGCACCCGGACGGGGCCTGATCACTCGCTGAACGTCACGTAGCTCGACAACCGGATCCGCCCACGGCCGCCTTCGACCGGCACGCCCCCGAACAGGCCGCGGTATTCCAGCGTGTTGGGCTCCCCGATGCTCACCGCGTCGGTGATGTCGATCGTCCAGGGCTCGATCGGAGCGCCCGGACACCAGCCTGCCCGGCCCGGGGTCCAATTCCCCCACTGGCCCGGGACGACCCCGTCGTCGACCGCCTCGCCGCAGCGCTGCGCAGTCACCTGGCCGGAAGTCGCGACGTAGACGGTCTCGCCGTTGACGGTGAACTCGTGCTGGCGCTCGCACCATTCGGCGCAATTGTCGGCCTCCTGCCCGTGACCAGAGATCAGCGCGGTGAACTCGACGCGGCTCGTGCCCACCGGCGGCGTGAACGCGATCGGATTCCACGCGTCGTTGTAGTCGTCGTTGAAACCACGGTTGGCCGCGAACGCGGGGATGGTTGGCGCGACGGTCGCGTCCTTGCCGGCATCTCTCGCAGCGACGCTGCGGTGTATGTCCGCGTAAACGGACGGGTTCATGTTCCAGATGATCTACTCCGAACCGTACCCAGTGGATGCCGCCCTCCCGCACCGGCGAAAGCTCGAGCATGTGCGAGGCGGTCGATCGCCGATCAGCGCCGGTGCCAGGGCGGGCACGGCGGATCCAACGCGCCAGCTCGCCGCGCCGACCTGCCAGTCGCAAGCAGCCGCGTCGCACAGGTTGAGCATCGCCTCGTAGTCCCAGTGACCACAGTCGGCGTCGCGATCGCGCCCACATCGAGCCGGTGACCACGACCTCCATCGTGTCGAAACGCGGCCATCGCCTTCGCGTCCGGAACGCGCCGGCCACGCGACCCAGTTGTCGCCGTTGGAGAACGGTCCGTCGGGCAAGCCCGAGAAGTACCCCTCACACTCGGCTCAAGCCGAACCTGCATCGAGCACCACGTCCACCTCGGTGACATCTCGCTGCGCGGCCAGCCTCAGGTCTTGGGCGTAGCGGCATTGTAGTAGCGCGCGATGTGCCGAGCCAGGACCACAGGACTCGGCGCCGCGGGGGCGAAGCCTCCGCCGGGGCGGTGTCGCTCGTCGAGCCTGGGTCGACCGTCGGGCGCGATCATCGCGAAACGTGAGATGGTCTGGGCGTTCACCGAGGAAGTCGGCCCACACCGCCCGAGCAGATCGGTCACGAGCAGCGCACCCGCGAGGACCAGTGCTCCTGGCCGGCCGCATCCAGGCCCGCCGAGGGCGCCTCCATCGTCGACTGCCACTGCCGGCACCCGCGACCGCGTCACCGGAGGTGGGCAAGAGGAAGTAGTCACATCGAGGGCCGAGCGTTCGAACAGCTCGGTGGTCGCCGTACTCCGCAGCCCCGATGTGCTCGCGCTGCCCGGTGTTCACCAACACGTAGGAGTCGCAGCCGCGACCGAGTCTCTCGGCGAGCGCCGACACCCACCGAAGGTGACGCTCTACCACGGAAAAGTCTCCGGCAGCCGCCTCCCCCATGCGCGCGGTCCCCGCGTCGAGACGGTCGGCGGCGAGGAAGCCCGAGGTCGTCGCAGCAGAGGGTCGATCGAGTCGCCACCGGACGACGACTCCGCCTTCACCAGAGCCGCCTCTCGCCCCAGACGAGGACGAACCGCTCGACGCAGCGACGGTCGTGCTCGCCTGCGCGTCCGTGGTCGCCGGACCCGTGCCCCCGCCCGACGACGAGCCGCTGCCAGAGGCATCCGTCGGACCGCCGCCACAGCTGACGGAACACGCGACGAGGACGCCGAGACTGCTGCGCTTCATGGAACGAGGATAGACAGGTCGAGGCGCGGTGTCAGGGCGCACACGGCCTGACACCGGCGTGTCGGTTTGCTGCACTCGTCGACCGTCCCGAGGCACGGGGAGGAGATGTTCACTCGCCAACCGACCTTCTCGAGTTTGTG
Source organism: uncultured bacterium (assembly GCA_963761755.1). Classification (GTDB taxonomy): domain Bacteria; phylum Myxococcota_A; class Polyangia; order Nannocystales; family Nannocystaceae; genus CAJXVA01. Next base: position 155,879 of record CAVXIC010000001.1, on the reverse strand, counting down.
GACTGCCGGGAAACTATCCGTGAGGGCCAGGGCTGTACGGACCTTCGAGGCAGCGAAGGCCGGATGTGAGACACACTCCTTCCAGACTGATTCTCCGACGACTCCCCATACTGGTTCTCCTCCCTCCTTCAAGCCTACAGCGGGGTCGCGTGGACGTAGGACCAGCTTTGGGCATCAAGGGTCGGGAAGCAGACCTCACACGGGTCAGCGGATGTCAGCCCGCGGACGCGCGCCGCTCCGCGGTCATCCAGAATCCCCTCGCGGATCGAGCGATCCGGGAGTGTCAGGCGATACGCAACGCCACCGACAGGCGCGTCGTCTTGGTCGACGAGCTGAAGCTCCACCGTGTATTCGACTCCGGCGGGCTCTAGGTCACTCAGCTCGGAGAGTGCGGTCATCTCGAGTTCGATGACCGCGGACGAAGACGCGGCGCCGTAGAAGCGACGGGGCGTGCACACCAGGTGTCCCCACTCCAGCTCTCGGACCACGCGCTCGACGACCTCGGATGTGCATGCTCGGGTCTGAAGACCCAAGAAGTCTGCCAGCTCTTCGCGCCCCCCTTGCGTTTCGGCGTGTTGTTTCAGCTCGGATGCGACCTCGAACGGCACGTGGGAGAGACGCGGAGGACCACACTCCGCCGAGAGTTCGAATCCTGCAAGCTGCAGCCGGCCGAAGCAACGAGCGCCAACCCTCATCATGGTGAGGCCGCCGCTCGCACGCCGGCGGCGGCGTTGTGAATGGCCTGCGCGACCATGAGGTCGACGGCGCCCTGCATCGACCCCCTCATGCCCTCGCGCACGAAGTGTCGTCGAAAGCGATCGACGGCGGCGAAGGTCCGGTCATCGAATCGACCCGTGACGCCGAGGCAGTACCCGATGTCTTCGAGGTCCCTTTGGACCTCCTCCACTGCAGCCGCGGGTGCCGAGATCTCGGGACGCTCCTCACCCCCGTAGCGGGCAGCTGATGACCCGCTCGGGTCCGCGTCCCTGACGTCAAGGGTGAGGCTGGGGAATCGGCCGAACACGCCAGCGTATGTCGTCTCCGCGTCAAAGGCATCGATCGGCACCATGCCGAGGCCGGCGCTCTGCAGGCGCTCCCATTCGAAGTGCATCCCGGGGTCCCAGTTGCGCTTGTTTCCGTACGTGTTGGGGCGAACCCCTGTCTGACGCTGCGCGTTACCGGTAGCGACATCGCAATGCCCGAGGATCCGAGGACCCACCGAGGGATAGGCCTCGACGATCGCCGCGGAGAGCCGGAGGATGGTGGCATACTGTTCCTCGGTGTACGGAGGCTTCGCGCACGCCATGTACTCATTGGGGTCGCCGGTGTTTGGATTTATGATCTCGATACCGAACGAGTGGTTGATGATGTCGCGGTCTCCTCCCCACCAACCAACCCCTGCGTGCACTTTGGTGCGATCATCGGCGGCCAGCTTGATCGCGTGGCCGTCGACATCGAGGATGTAGTTGGCCCCAGCGGTGGTGTAGCCGCTGCCTCGTCGCGCGAAGAAGCGGTTGAGGGGGTTGCCCATCCTCGAACCGCCCGTGCAATGCAGCACGAGCATTCGAACCGCGGCCGTGCCGCCTCGGCGTCGACGCGATCCCGGATCTCTCCACCACTGCGGCTTGAGGCTCAAGGGTAGATGCGTCGTTGTCGGGGTCCAAACCTTGCGATTTCCAACGCGAACGTCGGTCTGGCCACATGGGGGATCGTAGGGGTCGTCCACTTCCGCGATCCGTCCAGCCCGAAGGACGATGCGCGTCGACGAGGCCCGATAGAGCAGTTCACGCTCGCTCTCCATGCCGGGGCCCGCGGGGTCGTCGGTCAAGGCCTCGGGCTCGACCTCGACATGGAACACCCCGGTCGCACCGGCGGTGATGAGCCGCGTGGCACCGTCTCGCCCCGTCGTCGGCGCCTCAGCCAGCAGCTCGCCATTCTCGCCTCGCAGCCGGACAGTCGCTGCGATCACCTCTCCGCGGTCGGTCGTCTTCTGCCCCGCGTTGTCGCCCGCAGAGCCCAACTGGGTGCGCCCGATTCCCCAGCCCATCATCGGGCGGTCGTCCTCGCACTGCAGCTCCACGTCTGCTGCAGGAGGGCCGCCGGAGGCGTCGCCTTCGAATGTCCATCGCTGGGGAGCCTTCCGGCTCGTACTGTCCGCGCTGCTCCAGGCCCACTCACCCAGTCGTTCGCCGCGTCGAAGCGGAAAGTCTCGTCGCACGGTCACCAAGATCGACGTGGGTGGTGCCAGAACGTTGACTGTTGCGCCGTCCGACGCGGGCGCCACGAGGGTGGCGCCTACGCGCATCGCCGGCTCAGGTTCGGCCGGAGCCGCAGCCCCCTCGTCCTCGTCCTCGGGTTCGCCTTCGTCCTCTTCGGCAGCGTCTTCTTCGACGTCTTCGTTGGGATCGCCCATCGTTCAGCACCCGTGTTCCTCTCGGAGCTTGTCGAGCACCTCCTGTGAGTTCGTGCCATCAACGTCGAGACCGTGCGCTTCCTGAAATCTGCGGATCCCCGCCTCCGTCCTCGGGCCTACATCGGCGTCGACGGGCCCGACCCAGAAGCCGAGATTGTTGAGGCGAGCCTGCAGACCCGCGGCGGTTTCGACGGGGTCCAGATGACCGACCTCCAGCTCCCAGATGATCGAGGCTTGGCCCTCGCTCTCGGGCTCCACTTCGAGGCGAGCCCGACGAGCCCCCACCCCGATGGCATGTTCGATGCGGCCGTCGATGACGCCCTCGAATCGCGCCCCCTCGACCTCCAGGACGTACCGCCGGCCGTCGAGGGATTGACCGTCACACCCGACCGGCTTCAGGCGGAGGTGCTGGCGGGGCCGGACGACCTGGAACCGGTGCCTCACGTCCACCCGAACCTCGACCGTCCCAAGGACCGGATCGGGCAGCACGACGACATCTCCGGCAGCCAGGACGTCCGGGTTGTCGCGGTGTTCACGGAGCGAGGCGTTGTCGGCGTGCTCGAAGATGTGGGATCCGCGGGAGAAGCCATGCTCAGCCGCAAGCGCCGCCAACGTCTCCCCCGGCGCGATGGTGTGTTGTCGTGGCATTGCGAACGACCTCCTCGTGGCAGTTGCCCAGCTCGGAGAAGCGTTCCGAGAAAAATCGCGCCAGCGGCTACTCGAGCAGCATGAAGAAGGCGGCGTAGGTTCCGTCGGGCGCCACGGCGGTGGAACGGTCGGCATGCTCGCCAGGAACGCGGTCGAGGGAGAGGTAGCGCAGCGCGGAGAAGTCCGCGCTGAGCACGCCCGTGATCCCGAGCGCTCGCCCGGCAACGATGCCAGAGGCATCGACGTGCTCGGAAAGTCCGAGGACTGCATTCTCCTCCCCGCCCCTACGATCGCCTCCTCCGAAAACCGAGCATCCCGAGCACCAGGGCAAGCCAAGCTCCCGACGACCGCGGACCGACCGAACACCCCTGAGAGTTCCCCTCCTGCCCGGAACGACGGTCGTCATCGTCATCGTCATCGTCATCGTCGTCATCGTCGTCATCGTCAGCACCCGGAAGGGTTGGCTCGGAGTCGCCCGGCGCGGGAATGTTCGTGTCGGGAGCATCCGCAGGCCAACACACGTTCGTTTGCGGGAGGTCGGTGCCAAAGCAGTCCATGCCGGCAGCACAGTCGATCGCCGACGCACAGCGATCCGCGCACACGCTCTTCCCCCCCTCGGCAATGCAGACGCCTGCCCCACAATCCTCGGAGGACCTGCAGGCGGAACCAGCCGGACTCGTAGAGGGCCCGGGGTCCGTCGCTGGCGTTTCGACCGAGACGTCCCCACCAGTCGCAGCCTCGATCCACTCGAGGAATACGTCGACCCGCGTGTCGATCCCGACCTCGACGCACTGCGCGTCCCCGAACGATGTAACGCCGATCTGAACCTCGCGACCGTCTATCGTCGCGAGCGCAGGACCCCCGGAATCACCGCTGCAGACGTTCGCTGTCGCATCGCCGATCTGGACGAGAGTCTCGTCGAAGTCCAGAAGCGTGGAGACGACCTGCCGCTTGAGCCCCGAGTCCTCGCGATCTCCGAGCGTGATCCCCCACCCGATCAATCGGACCTCCGCCCCCACGTCTTGTGAGACGAGCGATCGGGGCATGAGCGGAACGATGGGGAGAGAGACGTCTTCCTCGAGGTGGACCACCGCGATGTCGTAGCCGGCCGTGAGTTCAGCCGCGTTCCAGGCCTCGTGATAGGTGAAGCCGTCGGCAAACGTGTAGAACGAGAAGGCGGGATCCGCTTCGCTGTACTCGGTGCCAAAGTATGCCTCGATGGCGGCCGGCTCGAACCCGAGCGACGCCGAATCCAGACAGTGAGCCGCGGTTAGAACCCACCGCGATGCAACGAGCGATCCGGTACAGATCGACTGCTCGCCGTCGCTACCGTAGACCACCAGCAGAGGGATCGAGGGGTCGCCAGTGTGGGCCGCGCCCCCTACGATCTTCGAAGGCCGCACCTCGGACGTGAGCTGGCGATGGGCCTGGGCGGATGCGACCTGCGAGCCAAGCAACCCGGTGCAAGCGAGGGAGGCGAGCAGCCCGATTCGGCGAGAGCGACGAAGGGAAGGCAGGATGTCGGAATAGGTAGTCATATTCAGGCTCGCGGGGCATGTGTCATCCCCCTCCATTCAGGCTGTTGTTCGCCAACCGCTCTCGCTCCCGAGTTTCTCGACGTGCGCGCATCGGGCCTTGCGCGCCCGTCCGCACCGGGCTCGAACAAGCGGCCGCTCGGCTGGTATCGTCCAGATCGTGGCATTCGAGCCGTTCGACGCGCACACCGACTTCGATGCGCGCCCCTACGTCGCGCAGTGCCCCACGGACGACTACACTCGAGCGATGTTCTACGACCTGATCCGCAGGGCGTATGCACGCGCGGGGATCCTGCCGCCCGACTTCCCCAAGCTCCCCTTCGCCAAAGTCGAGCGCCGTGCCTACAACGCTGCGCTCCTCTCGGCGTGCGAAGAGCTCTCGCCCGATGTCCCGCTCGCCTCAGCCCTGTTCGAGCTCGGCCGAAACCTCTACCCCCACTTCGCCACCACGATGATCGGCAAAGCGATCTTTTCCGTCGCCGGACGCGACTACCCGTCGATCGCCCGCCTCGCCCCGAGAGCCTACTCGGTCTGCAACGGCCGGGGCAGGCTCGAAGTGATTCGTGCGCAGCCCGGCTTGGTGCACGTCTCCTTCGACGACGTGTGGGATCCGCTGCCGTTCACGTGCGGGATCTGGCGCGGCGGCCTGGATGTCTGCGGCATCGAGCCTCAGGCCTTCGACGTGGACCGGCGCGACCCGGTTCGATACGCACTCCGCATCGGCTACTGATCCGTGACGCTCCGGGGCGTTCCGACGTTTTCGGGGAGCGAGATTACGGCAGGCGACACCAACGAGGCATGACCTTCGTCACCGAACGCAGTTCGGCCATCGATGTGCTGAGGAGTCGATTCCTTGCGCATCTGCGCTCGCAGGGCATGAGCGAGGAACATCTCAGAGGTTTTTCACACCACGTGATTGCGTTCTGTAGGAGTCACCCATCCTTGCACCCGACGCGGTTCACGGCGGCACATCTCGAGAAGCATCTGTCGGACGAGGCCAGCCATGGCGCGAGCGCCGGGGATCTTCGCAACCGGACGATCGCGATCGAGGCGTTGCTCGGCTATCTCGCCGCGACCAGGGTTGCGCCGGCAGTCCATGGTCGTGCAGCGGCCGGTCCGTGCGGTCCCTCGATGCGTTCACACGACGTGGATGCCGCGGCTCCCGGTGAACATGCAGAGACCCTCAGCGAGGTGCTCTTGCGTCCGTGGAGCGTGGGCGGAGTGTCGGCGAGCGCGGGGCTGGTGATTCCGATCCTCTGCGGCTACGTCCCCCTCATCGGCTGGTGGATCGCTTTCCTCTACTACCCAGGGCTCGTCGCGTACTACTTCCTCACAATCGATCATGTCGCCCGCGGCCTCCCCGGCATCCCCCGCTTCGAGTCGATCGCGGCCGAGGAGATCACGCCGGCGCTCGGCAGGGGCATCGCGTGTGTGCTGGCCATGATGATACCGTTCGCCGTCGTTGCATTGTGGGGCCCGGCGGAGGGTTCGAGCCTCTATCCCATGATGACCTATGGGAGTCTCGCTGTCGGCGCGCTGCTCGGGCCCGCCATCATTCTCAGCGTGTACATCACGAACTCCGCGTTGTCCGCGTTCCATCCCGGCGCGTGGTGGCGGATCATCAGCGAGCTGAGCGATGGATACATGCGGACCGCGGTCGTGTTCTCCGGTCTTTGTGCGCTGGTATCGGCGATTGTCTTCGTGACCAACCCCTGGCTCCCGGGAGGTCCCCTGGTTCACGCCGTGCGCACGTTCATCCTCGACTTCTTCTGGTTGTCCCAGGCGTGCGTGCTGGGAGACTTCGTGCGTAGACACAGCCATCGGCTGGGGGGTGCATGCTGAACCAGGGGGTGCGCTCAGGACTCTCGGACCGGCGCCCAAACCTCCGTGCGCAGCTCGGACGCGGAGACTTGGTGCGGCAGGTTCAAGTAGAACTCCAGACACGGCCCATCCCCCAAGGGCGTGCCCGTGGTGGGAAACCACCCCCCGACGAGGCGCAGATAGGTCTCCGACAGCGTCGCGTAGCTGCCCTCGTGGATCGCGACCGCCCAGCGACCCCCGGGGACTCTGCGTCGGAACAGCGGCGGCGGCAGCGGGGTCGCGCTCTCACTGAGGAGTCCGACGTCATAGCGCATCCGATCAGCCCGAGTGATGTCCGGATCGTCAGGGTACCGACCGACGAGCTGCTGCGTCCCGTGGAAGAGCCCCGCGGCGCCAGCCTTCTGCAGGAAGTCGCGCCAGACGTCGGGCGCCTCGCCGAACGAGCCTTGATGACCCATGCACGTCATCGTGAATCCCTCCGTGTCTCGAATGTGGACCTCGGCGGGTCGTAGGGGCGGAATGTCGAGGGTTCGAGCCTCACGGGGATGAGGCTTCGCCCGGAAGGCTGACGGCGACGAGCCGAAGTGAGCGCTGAAGGACCGCGTGAAGCCTTCGTGCGATTCGAAGCCCGAGTCGAGGGCGATCTCCAGGACCGACGCGTCCGAATGATGCAGGCGTCGGGCGGCGTATTCGAGCCGGAGCCGCCGCACGCATTCCATCACGGATTCGCCCGTCACTCCGCGAAACACCCGGTGGAAGTGGTGCGGGGAGAAATGAGCCACCTCCGCGAGGTCGGCCGGACGAACTTCCTCGAGCACGTGCTCGTCGAGCCAGGCGCGCGCGCGATCGATGCGCGCCCGATACGAGGCATGGGTCGAAGCCCTCATGTGGTCCTCAGTCTCGCACGCCCACATAGACCAGCGCCATCTGCGCGACATCGCCTGAACCGTGCGTCCAGATCTCGACGTCCGCCGCGAACGAGCGCGGTCCCCCGTCGGGCCATCGCGCCCACACGTCCTGCCACGCCGCCACGACCTGCTCCACGGATCCGTCGGTCTCCCATACGGCACACCGCTGCGCCGGGACCTCCACCCGCACTAGGCCCGCGGGCACGTCGTCGCTCGTCGCAGCATCGGAGCCGACCGTCAGCGTAACCTCGTAGCCATCGGGACGCACTTCGTAGTCATGGTAGACCGCGACCGCCTGCGCCTTCCCGTCCAGGATTCCCGCCGCAGCGACCCTGCCCCACAGAGGGCCGATATCGTCCCGAGCGGTGGCGTGCGAGGTGCGAATCGAGAGGCCGTGGACCACCCGAGCGTCGAGTTCTGCGTGTTTCATGACCCCAAGCTACCCAACTGCGCCGTATCGGTGCTTGACCGTCCGTGCGCAGTTCAGGCACGTTCGGGGCCATGCCCGTCGTGCGCAGGCGCCGCTCGTGGTACCGTTGTGCCATGGATAGACATTGGATTTTGAGCATCGGGATGATTTGGGCAGTCGCCGCCGCCGGCTGTGACTCAGGAGGTGGAAGTGATGAAGCGTCATCGTCCTCGAGCGGGCTGGCAAGCTCGTCCGAGGCGGGCGAGAGCCCAACGGAGCAGGAGTCTGCGTCGGACTCGATTTCGGGGAGTGGCGAGTCCGGAGCTCCCGTCAACGCCTGCGAGAGCCTGGGTGGGGTGGAGCTGTCGTCCTTCGAGATGTCATTCGAGCAGCACACGGTCATGGCGGAGGACCAGCCGACCAGCCCCGTCGATCCGCCGTGCTTGTACTCGACGGTCGATGGATTCGAGCTGTGGGTGCAATGGGGTACGAGCAGTTCCATGCGGGTCTCCGTACCGTCGGCAGGGACGTACGACCTCGCCACGGACTTCGCCCAGTCGGAAACGGGAGACCAATCGGCCGTGAAGCTGTCGTACGACTACACCGAGGGCACGCAGAGCAACGTCTACGACCCCTCGTATCAAGACGGCGAGGGCTCGATGCAAGTCACCGCGTGGCCCGAGACGGCCGGCGATCCCATTGCGCTGAGCGCTCAAGGCACAATCGCCGGATCGGGCGGGTGGGCGTTCTCCTTCACGCTCGACGCCGACCCGATCTGAGGCCTTCCAACTACAGGCGCTTTTAGGACTGTGAGCGTCTCGGCGAGGTCGCCATCCTCGGGCAGGACTTCTTGCGCCTGCTCGAGGGGGAAGAGGGAAGAGGAAATCCAGTCTGGGGAACGTGGAAAAATCCAGGCTGGAAGAGATGTTTCGTGCAACAGGAAAGGAAAGAGGAAATCCAGTCTGGAAGACATGTTTCATGCAACAGGAACGGGCCGTGGCCGACGGGACCCGTGCAATGTCGAGCCCGAGGAACATCTATCCTGACACCACCCTCTACGTGACCTGCCGCGCCGTCCACCGCAGCTTCCGCCTCGTCCCCACCAAACGCGTCAGGCGCATTCTCGAGTATGTCTTCGCGGTCGTGTCCGACAAGTACAGGAGGACGTGGGGCATGGAGTTCTACGAGTTCGAGTTCCTCTCCAACCACTACCACCTGGTCGTCTACGACCGTTTTGGAAAGATCACCGACTTCCTCCAGGAGCTCAACGCCCTCGTCGCTCGGGAACTCAACGCCCTCCGGGGCACGAGCGGCTCGGTCTTCGCCCGCGACCCCGGCATTCAGACGGTTCTCGGCGAGCAGCGCGTTCTCGCCCACGCCGTCTACACCCTCGCCAATGCCGTTGCCGCCGGCATCGTCACCAAGACTCGCCACTGGAAGGGCTTGAACTCCTTCCGGATGGAGTATGGCCGGGAGTACGTCATCAAGAAGCCGAAGCTCGGCATGTGGTCGGAGAAACAGCGCCACAAGAGCCGGCAGGGCTCTCGCCGCTCGGGACGGGCGAAGTTTGCGAGTCGCTCCAAGATGCCCGACACCGCCGTTCTCAAGCTGGACCGGCCTCGGCTCATGCCCGAGCTGTCCGATGCCGAGCTGCGAGCGAAGGTCCGGGCCGACCTCGAGGTCCGCGAGGCGGAACTCCACGTCAAGCGGGCCGGGAAGCCGGTGCTGGGGATGAAGGCCGCCGAGAAGGTGCACTGGTCGACCGTCCCGAAGCAGGGAGAGGAGTTGTTCACTCGCCAACCGACCTTCTCGACGCAGACGGCCGAGCAGCGACGCCGGATGAAGCAGCTACGGCGGGAGTTTCTGCAGGAGTACCGTGAGGCGCTCGACCGCTGGAACGCCGGCCAGCGCGACGTCGTGTTTCCGGCGGGCACGGTCCGCATGCGGCTGCGGCACAAGGTGCCGACTGAGCCCATCCCGCTGGACCTGCTCCTGGCCGCCTAAGGCTAGGAGTAACAACCTGAATCTGCTGGAGGCGAGCCAAGGCTCGTCCGCTCACGTTGGTTCTCGGGTGCGGCGAGTGCCGGATACCTGGCCGTGAGGGTCAGGGATACACGGCCCTCAGGGCCAGGTGGCGGGCACCCCGCGACAGTGTGCTCGTACGTTGGGTCGCGGTTCAGGCAACTACGGCTGCATGTGACACACACTACTTCCAGACTGGTTGTCTTTCTCCATTCTCAAGCTGGACCGGCCTCGGCTCATGCCCGAGCTGTCCGATGCCGAGCTGCGAGCGAAGGTCCGGGCCGACCTCGAGGTCCGCGAGGCGGAACTCCACGTCAAGCGGGCCGGGAAGCCGGTGCTGGGGATGAAGGCCGCCGAGAAGGTGCACTGGTCGACCGTCCCGAGGCAGGGAGAGGAGTTGTTCACTCGCCAACCGACCTTCTCGACGCAGACGGCCGAGCAGCGGCGCCGGATGAAGCAGCTACGGCGGGAGTTTCTGCAGGAGTACCGTGAGGCGCTCGACCGCTGGAACGCCGGCCAGCGCGACGTCGTGTTTCCGGCGGGCACGGTCCGCATGCGGCTGCGGCACAAGGTGCCGACTGAGCCCATCCCGCTGGACCTGATCCTGGCCGCCTAAGGCTAGGAGTAACAACCTGAATCTGCTGGAGGCGAGCCAAGGCTCGTCCGCTCACGTTGGTTCTCGGGTGCGGCGAGTGCCGGATACCTGGCCGTGAGGGCCAGGGATACACGGCCCTCAGGGCCAGGTGGCGGGCACCCCGCGACAGTGTGCTCGTACGTTGGGTCGCGGTTCAGGCAACTACGGCTGCATGTGACACACACTACTTCCAGACTGGTTGTCTTTCCGGTTCCAGCTCGAGCAGGGTGGTGATCGGCTGATCCCACGCGTGTAGGGCCAGGCTGAAAGTGCCCCAGTGCACGGGCATGAACGTCTTGGCCTTGACGCGCTGGTGGGTCTCCAGCGCGTTCTCGGGCCCCAGATGAATGCTGCCCCAGGCCGGATGGAACGCGCCGATCTCGATCATGCTCAGGTCGAAACCACCGAAGCGCTCGGCGATCTCATCCCACGCGTCCTCCCAGTTGCCGGTGTCCCCGGAGAACCAGGCCGAATGCTTCGGCCCGAGGATCGCCCAGCTCGACCAGAAGGTTGCCTTGCTCGCGCTTGGCCCCCGCCCCGCGAAGTGGCGGCAAGGGCAGGCGGTGAGCTCCAGGCCGGCGATCTCGACGCTCTGCCACCAGCCCAGCTCGGTGATGCGCTCGGCGGGCACCCCCCAGCGCTCCAGGTGCGCCCCCACCCCGAGCGAGGTGACCCACGGGGTGTCCCGAGCGGCCAGCCTCTGCACCGTCGGGTAGTCGAGGTGGTCGTAGTGGTCATGCGAGACCAGGATGACGTCGAGCGGCGGCAGCTGCTCGGGCTCGATCGGCGGCGCGTGAAACCGCTTGGGCCCCATCCATCCAAACGGGGACGCACGCGAGCCAAATACCGGGTCGGTGAGGACCAAGGCGCCATCGATCTCGAGCAGCGTGGTGCTGTGTCCCAGCCACGTGACCCGAAGATCCTCACCCCGTCCGGCCTGCAGCGAGCCGGGGTCCGGATGGGTGAGCGGAAACGCTTCGGTCGGAACCCGATTGGCTCCGCTGGTGAAGTACTCCCACGCAAGCCCGAGCGACGGCCGGGCCAGTGGCGTCTCCACCGGGTTGCGGAACCGTTCCCCGTCGAAGTACGGGCTGTCCGTCAAACGTTCGAGCCGAGCCCCCTCGACGAGCCCTCCAAAGACCTCCATCACCATCGCGGCAGTCTACGCCCGATCTGGTCGGCCGACCCCTCGAGCGCTCACGCGCCGGGGCCGAACGCCGAGACCTCGCACTTGATCCGCTTTCCCTGCTCGAGGTTGGTGCGCAGATCCACCAGCGCCGTGCGCAGGCCCTCTTCGATGACCGGATGATAGAAGGGGAGCGTCAGCACCTCCGCCACCGTGAGCCCCCGCTGGATCACCCACGCGAGCAGGTGGGAGAGGTGCTCCACCATCGGGCCGACCATCTCAGCTCCCAAGAGCACACCGGTGCCCTTCTCCGCGTAGATGCGGGCCAGGCCGGCGTTCTTGCGATGCACGCGCGCGCGACCCTGCCGGCCAAAGTCGACTTCCCCGGCCACAGCTTCGCACTCCTCGAGCTCGGCGTAGGTCTTTCCGACCATCCCGATCTGCGGGTCCGAGAACACGACACCCATGGACACCATCCGCTCCGGGGACTCCACCTCGGGGTGGAGCGCGGCGTTGCGGCCCGCGACCCGTCCCTCGTGGGTCGCTTCATGCAGCACCGGCCGCAGGGCGTTGACGTCGCCCGCCACGAACACCGGATGACTGCCCAGCTGGGTCGACGCCACGTCGATCGCGTACTGCCCCTCGTCATCCGGCTCGATCCCCATGGTGTCCAGACCCAGATCGCCCAGGTTGGGCGAGCGTCCCGCCGCCATGAGAACCTTCTCGAAGACCTCGTCGCGCTCCTCGCCCTGACCGTCGCGGAACCTCATGCGGACACCGCCATCCTCCAGCGCCACGCTGCGAAGCTCGTAGTCGGGGTGCAGATCGAGCTCCGCTCCGAACGTGCGCAGGGCTGCTTGCTTGACCGCGGGGTCGGTCAAGGGACCGATGGCGCCACCGATGCCGACCAGCGTGACCCGAACGCCCAGCCGCGCGAACGCCTGCCCCAGCTCCAGCCCGATCACGCCCAGACCGACGACCAGCAGGCTCTCCGGGAGGTCCTCCAGCTCGAACACGTCCTCGTTGGTGAGGGTCACCGAGGCCAGCCCGCGAAAGGGTGGCGGCGTCACGGTGTGGCTCCCGGTGGCGACGACCAAGCGGCCGAAGGACACCTCGGTATGATCGTCGACCTGGAGCGTGCCCGGGCCCGTCACCCGGCCTCGACCGACGAGCAGCTCGTCTTCGCGCTGCGCGGTCTCGGTCGCATCGGTGACGAAGCCGACGAAGCGATCCCGCTCTGCTCGAACGCGCGTCATCACGGCTCGACCGTCGACCTCGACCGTGGGCACGTTGATTCCAAATGGGCTCGCGACGCGAGCGGAGTGCGCGACTTCGGCCGCCGCAATCAGCAGCTTGCTGGGCATGCATCCGACGCGCGCGCACGTGGTGCCCAGGGGCCCGGGGTCGATCATGAGCACCGAGGCTCCAGCCGCTTTGGCCGCACGTCGGGTCGAAAGTCCGGCCGTGCCTGCGCCGAGGATGGCCACGTCTACGCTTCGTTTCTTCATGGGAGGTTCGTGAACGCCGAGCCCAAAGGCTCGAGGTGAGGGAGTCTTACCTTCTTGCGTAGCTTTTTTCCTCCGCGGTGACCTCGCCGCACCACGAAGATTCGGTAGGCTTCGTGGATGCGTCATGGACTTGCTCTTGCCTCGTTGATTTCGTTGAGCGCCGCGTGCGGAGGCTTCACGGCCGTGCCCGAAACGTCGGACACCGATGGGTCGAGCAGCAGCACCGGGGGGCCGCCGATCGACGTCGAAACGAGCACCGCGACGGGCAGCCAGTCGGGAACCGGCAACGGCTCGACCAGCGGCGCCGATAGCGGCAGCACCGCCGCGTCGGCGAGCAGCAGCGGTGCTGCGGGCAGCACGACCGGCGCATCGACGGGCTCGGACGATTCGAGCGACTCCGGTAGCTCCAGCTCGGGCGACGCCAGCAGCTCCAGCTCGAGCGACTCCAGCTCCAGCTCCAGTTCCGGCAGCTCCAGCTCCAGCTCCAGCACCGGCGGCGACTCCGTCTATGCGGGCGACTACGAGGGCAGCGTCGACGCGTTGTGTCAGGGCGTCGCCCTGATGGGAACCCTCGAGCTCACCGTGGCCGATGATGGAACGCTCAGCGGTACGGTCTCGTCGACGGTCGGCACGGGCACCGTCGACGGCACCGTCGACGAGATGGGCACCGTCGACGGCACGGCCGACGTCATCCTCGATACGTGCACGATCGACGGGACCATCGACGACGCGGGCTCCGCCTCCGGCACGTTCGCCTGCCCGATCGCCATGTGCACCGGGACCTGGAACGCGGAACTCATTTGACCGAGCGTCGACGGCGGCGGAACCCCAGCACCAGCAATAGCAGCCACGGTGCGGGGGATGCGTCGCGGCTGCGGCAGCCACAGCCGCCCTCGTCCGCGTCGGCGCTGGGCAGCGCCGGGCCGCCACCGGACGAACCTGCGTCTTCCGGGTCGGTGGTGGTCGTCCCGAGAACCTCTCCGCTCGACCCATCGCCGCCGTCGTCGCCGGTCGTGTCACCGGCATCACCGGACGTCGTCCCCGCTGGTGCATCCAGCCGCTCGAGGCGGAGGGCATCGAAGACCAGCGACAGCTCGGCTTCGTTCGGCTCGCCGGTGTTGTCGCCGAGCTGCACCGACTGAAGCGCCCCGGCATCGAACTGAAACTCCCCGAGCGAGACCCAGCCGTCGTTGGCGGATTGGTCGACCAACACGGTGTCCTCGCCGTCGGCGTGCCGCACCACATAGCCGGCCTGGGTGGTCTCCCCGTAGGGCTGGACGATGTGCACCTGTAGATCGTAGAGGCCCGACTCCTCGAAGAAGAGCGTCCAAACCGCGGCGTTGGCCGGGTCGGGGTTGTCCGTTGCGTTGGTCCACACCAGCGAACCGCCGACGCCCGCGCTCTCTTCACGCCAGTAGTCGGCGTTGCCGAACAGGGTGTAGCAGGCGTCTCCGTTGTCCATCTCGCCACCAGCGGACCCCACGACGCCGCACGGCTCGCAGTCCTCGGCGCACGAGATTGGATCTTCGCCTCCGGTGCACGCTCCGTCGCCGCATTCCGCCATGCCGGCAAACGCCCCGAGATCCGCGAGCGAACCGTTGAAGCGGTTGACGTCGACGGCGCCCGAGATGCCCTGAACCGAGCCGCAGTCGCAGTACTGGTGAAACGCCCACTGGCTCCACCCGGTGGGCACATTGCCCGGGCACTCGACGCCATACCAAGCGATCCACAGCGGGTACGAACCAAACTCGGCCGAGGCGACGTTGTCCTGCCAGAAGTAGTGGCCCGTATAGATGATCGGCCGCACGCCCAGCGCCGCTTCGACGTGGTCCACCCACGCCCGCACCGCGCTCGCGACGGCCGCAGGGCTCTGTCCACCCGTCGACTCGACGTCGATCACCGGGGGCAGGTCACCGGGCTGCATCTGTCCGAGGGCGTCGAGCAGCAGGTCGGCCTGCGCGATCGGATCTTCGTCGGGCTCGAAGTACTGGTACACGCCCGTGTGAATTCCTGCGGCCCGCGACCCTTCGAGGTTGTCGTAGAACTCGGGGTCGAAGAACTGGGTGCTGTGCGAGACGCGAACGATCGCGTACTCGACCCCGTCCGCGGCGACGGCGTTCCAATCGATGTTGCCCTGGTAGTACGAAACGTCGATGCCGAACACGGTCTCGTCGTCGGCACAGATGCCGCCGCCGAAGGGGACTGGTCCGGGCGTCGGGGCAGAGCCCAGGCCCAGTCCATCACCCATCACCGCCCCGTGAGGGCGCTCGGCCAGCGTGTCAGCACCGGGTGTGAGCGACAGGAACAACAGCGAGGAAGCGAGCGTCGACAACACCATTTCAGACCCTGCGCCAGGGTACTCGACTCGAGACCCCGCAAGCAGGCTCCCGCCCGATCAATGCCCAGCCGTATGTTCCTCCGCGAATTCGAGGAGGGCGGCGGACCAGGCAGCCAGCACGCGGGAGCTCAGGGCCGGATCGAGCCGCGAGAGCACCTGCACCGCTTCATCCGCGGAGCTGACCACCTCCGTCACGATCGCCGGCGCCCGAACCATCAACAAACCGGTCACCAGGCTCCGCTGAATCGCACCGATGAACCCCTGGCGCCGGATCCAGACCGCGCACCCCTCGAGCTGCCCCTCCAGCTCGCCCCACATCCTCAAGATGGCGGCGCGACCGTCCGCATCGAGGCCAGGTCGAGTTGCTGCCGGCACGAACACGCCGAGCAGCGGCGCGCCGATGGCCTGGCGGCGCTCGAGCAAACAGCGACGATAGCGCTCCACCGAAGCTGCGGAGGGCGGCGCCAGCGTTGCGGCGATGAACAGGCGCCCCAGCCCGGCGATGGCGAGCTGCGAGTCGACGACCAGCATTTGCAGCGGCTCGAGGGCGGACGCCACTGGTCACTCCCTACCCTCAGCCGGCGCTTTGCGCCACCGCAGAAGGACCACGGGGTGCGCTGACGCACGAGTAGAACAGCGATTCGTGTACGCTGCGAGACATTCTACCGATTCCGGGCCGGGTGCGTTTCGAGCGCATACCCCGCGAAATGCGTTTATCTGCATCGAATCAGTGTTTAGCGCTGCTAGAATCTGAGTGCGGTGGGAGATCGGGAGAAGACTGGGAAGTTCGAGCTCGTGCGACGCACCGTGAGCCATGGGGCCGCCTACGCTCGTGGGTTGCTCCGGGGCAATCGCTTCGCCGGGGACATGTCCTGGACGCAGCCGGGCCAGCCTCCCGTCATCCTATGCCACGGGTTCCTCGGCACGCGCGGCACGATGCTGCCGATGACCAAGCGCTTTCAATCCGACGGGCGCGTGGTCTTCAGCTACCACCACGGCACGTTTCAGATGCGTTCGCTGCGGTCGTCGGCCCAGGGGCTCGTCGAGCAGCTCGAGCGGCTGCAGAGCGAGTTGGGCGTCGAAGTGTTCGACGTGGTCGGCTTCTCGATGGGCGGCCTCGTCTCCCTGCACGCCATCAAGTTCCTGCAGGCCAGCCGCATGGTTCGCCGGCTCGCGCTGCTCGGAGCGCCAGTCGAGGGCACATGGGTCGGGCTCGCCGGCGCTGCCGTCATCGGCGCGGTCAGCCAGAGCGTCTGGCAGGTGCTTCCGATGAGCCCCTTCCTCCGAGACCTACGAGAGGCGCCGCTGCCCGAAGGCCTGCCGGTGCGGATGATCCAGGCGGCCGAAGACGGCATGTGTCCGCTGGCCAAGCCGCTGCAGGGGGTCGATCCCGATCACGACTACTTCGTGATGCCCGGCGGCCACTCCTCGCTGGTCGTCGCGCGGCCGTTCTACGCCAAGACCCGCGAGTTCTTCGATCGCGAAGAAGACTTCATCGGCCAGACCACCCGCCTGGGTTCACGCGCCTCCGACGTCGCCGCCGAGTGAATCGGCGCGCGGGTGGCTCGACCTGCCGGTTCGGCGCGAGCTCCGCATCGAATGCGGCCCGTCGGCTGGCCATGTTCGCGACGGAGCTTGGGTTGGCCGTGCGGGGCGTCTGCACCTTCGCGCGAGATTCTCCGAAGCCTGAAGCGCCGACATGTGGGATAGTCGGCCACCTTTCCGGGTGGCTCCTACCAATGCGACTTTCCAGCTCGACCCTCACCGCTGTGCTGTGCCTCTCCCTTGCTGCGTGTGCCGACCCGGCCGACTCCGCCACGGGCGCGGGCGCGTGCGACGGCGCCAAGTGTGACGACGCGGATGGATCGAAGGACCCCGACGCGTTCGCGCAGCAGAGCTACTGCGTGGGCATTCGCGGCAACGGCCAACTGATCAGCGCCCACTTCGCGTCGCTGTCTCGCATCATCGAGCACTACGGGCTCGTCTCCGGCATGTCCGGGGGCAGCTCGGGCTCGATCAGCTCGTTCTTGCTCGAGTCGGTTCAAATGAACCCGGCGGTCACGCGCTGTGGTGACGAGGCGTGCTCGGATGAAGAAGCGGCGAACCGGGCGGCGCTGCTGCTCAAGAGCCTGCAAGGCTACGTCGGCGTGCTCGCAGGGACGCCGGAGGCCGCCGCCATCTCGCAGCTGATCCCGCTCGCCCAGCAGACCGCGGCGCGAGACATCGCCGCGCTGGCAGAGACCGATCCCGAGGCCGCGATGGTCGCCCTGGAGGACTTGCTGTCCTCCGAGGACCTCCGTGAGCTCGTCAACCCCGAGCTGCTGGTCCTGCTGCAGAACTCGCCCGAGCCTTCGTTCCACGTCCGAGACGTCGCCAACGCGCTCAGCGGCCTGGCCAGCTTCGAGGCCAATGACCCCGCGATCCTCGTTCGCCCCGGCGTGATCGACTTTTCCGCGGTCGCGGAGAAGTTTGGCCGCATCGGCAGCTTCTACGCCGGCTACGGCCGCTATGACGCCGCCGGATTCGAGACCTTCATGCAGGCCTGCGCCACGCCCGGCCGCGGCATGGGGTGGTCGGATGTCGCCGCCCTGCCCGTTGGGGACACGGGGCTCAACTGCGCCGAGATGTTCGGCGGCCTCGCGACCACGTGGCGTGCAGACTTCGTCGCCAACGAGGACCAGTACGACTCCCGCATCGACGACGCGATCGGCGACGAGATTCCCGCGCTGATCTCCACCTCCGTCATCACCGGTTCCAGCGTCGACCAGTGGTCCCTCGCTCGCGACAGCTACTTCAGTGGCCGAGGAGAGTTCGAGCTCGGCGTCGACTTCAGCGACGTGAAGTTCGGCTACTTCGGCGCCCAGGAAGACCTCGACACCGCGGGCCGAAACGCCTCGGGCTTCGACGACATCAAGACCGAGAAGTTCCACGCCATCGGCCCCGCCTCCTGGCGCACGGCGCTGTCCTACAGCCCGGCCGAGCCCGGCCTCGCGCGAGCGCTGGAGCTCCCGGACGGCACGGTCTCCGCGGGGGGCTGGTCCGACCTGCACCCCACGCTCGTGCTGCGCAACATGGGCTGCGACAACGTCGTCTACGTAACCCGCACGGACGCCGACCTCGGCGGCTTCGCGGATGGCGTCGCCACGCTCCTGGGCATGGATGACGACAGCCGGGCCAAGCTCTACGACCTCGACCAAGACAGCTCGATCGCGCGCTCGGTTTCCGAGGCCGACGCCGTGTGGTGCACCAACTGGAACGACATCCCCGCCACCGACATCGCGGCGGTGTCCGCCGACAGCTACAACGCCACGCTGATCACGGACGACCCCAGCTTCACCATGGGCGCCCAAGCCTACGAGAACATCGATCCGGACTTCGCGGCCGAAGGCTGCTCGGTTCGATAGCCGGGTCAGCGCGAGTTCGCTCGATACCGCGCATCTGAGACCGGATTGACATAAAAAAAGGCACCGAGGCGCAAGACATGTAGTCAGGTTGGCGATACGCTGCGCAAGGGCGGGGAACACATGATGCGCGGACACGACGACAACTACGTGAAACACTTCGGACGGACGGCCTGCGTGCTGACCCTCGCCCTCGGGACCGCCTGCGCCGCGGGAGAGCCCAACATCGACGACCGGCCCCAGGGCAGCGCGTCCGGGAAGGCCGACGACCCCGACGGCGACACCGACGGCTCCGACACCGACGACGGCTCCGACACCGCCGAGGGCGACTCCTCTGGCGAGCCCGACGACGGCTCCTCGGGCGAGCCCGCCGGCACCAACGGCATCGACGAGTACATCTACGGGCTGGGCACCATCGAGTTGCCGGCCGCAGAAGTGCTCGAGGGCATCCCGAGCCAGCCGGCCACCAGTGGCGACTATCAGTGCTCGACCACGAACCTGCTGGAGACGAAGCAGTTCAGCAAGATCGTCGCGTTCGCCAACAACTCCGGCACCCTGTACCCCGGAGCCATCATCGGCGCAGATACGCTCTCGGACGGCACCCTCACGCCCAAGGTCTTCGACCGCGCGCCGCTCACCTTCTCGGCCTCGCTCGAGGGTGTCCTCGATGGCGACGTCTCGGCAACCCTGGAGGAGCCCACGCTCAGCGCCTTCCGCGAGGCGATGTCGAAGATCCTCGACGCCAACATCATCGGCAACACGCCCGCCAACATCGCCTATGAGATGAGCGAGGTGCACAGCTCCGAGCAGCTCAGCCTCGCCCTGGGCCTGGACGTGTCGTGGATGACCGGCGACGTCTCGGCGAGCATGGAGTTCGACCAGCAGGACCGAAACAGCCGCTACCTGGTCAACTTCACGCAGGCCTACTACACGGTCGACGTCGACCCCCCGTCGCGACCCAGCGACTACATCGACGAGGTGGTCACCCTCGAAGACGTGCAGCAAACCCTGCAAGGCGAGCCACCGGCGTACGTCTCCTCGGTCACCTACGGCCGCATCGTCTACTTCGCGGTGACGTCGAACTTCTCGAGCGAAGAGCTCAAGGCCGCGCTCGACTTCGGCTTCTCCACGGGCGCGGTGGACGTCGACGGCAGCGTCTCGTTGACCCACTCGGAGGTCCTCTCCGAGTCTCAGATCACCGCGTTCATTCTCGGCGGGGACGGCAACGTGGCGGTGCAGGCCATCCAAGGCGCCGAGGGCATCGCCGACTTCCTGCAGAGCGGCGGCACCTACTCGCCGGACTCTCCTGGCGCAGCCATCGCCTACAAGATGAAGTACCTGGCCGACAACAGCCCGGCCGGCTTCGCGCTCACCACCGACTACGACGTCAAGGAGTGCACGCGCGTCACCCAGAACGTCCAGCTCACCCTGCAGAACATCTACGTCGTCAACGACGGCGGCGACACTGGCAACGACCTGGAGGTCTACGGATGGATCCGCGGCTGGGACGAGCAGTCCAACGCCTACCCGCTCATGGAGCGCAACGACGACCAGTGGGTGACGATCAACACCGGGCAGGCCTGGCCTCAGACCGGCACCATCGAGTCCCAGATCATCCCGGTCGTGCCGCAGCCGGATCACCACTTCACGATCTCGATCAACCTGCGCGAGCATGACGGCGCCTTCAACGGCGACGACAACCTCGGCGATCACGAGATCACCATCGACTTCGAAGACGGCTGGCGCGACGACGCCTTCGTGTACAACCTCGCGGACGGTGACCAGCAGGTCGAGGTCCGGATGGCTTTCACGCCGGTCCCGTAGACGCAGGCTCGCGCGTCCTGGTATGCCACGCGCATGGCCTCGATAGCGCCTCTGAGCGGCTTCCCCGAGTGGCTTCCCGAGCAAGAGCTCGTCCAGGCTCGAGTTCTTCAGATCCTGCGGGATGAGTTCAGCCTGCACGGATTCACGCCGCTGCACCTGCGCAGCGTCGAGCCGGTCGAAGTCCTCACCTCGAAGGGAGAGGACGCCGACAAGGAGATCTACGGCGTGCGCCGGCTCCAGGCCGAGGTCGGCAGCGCGGCCAAGCTGGGGCTGCACTTCGACCTGACCGTGCCCATGGCGCGGTACGTGATGCAGAACCGCGGCAGCCTCGTGTTCCCGTTCCGCCGCTACCAGATCGCGCCGTGCTGGCGAGGCGAGCGACCGCAGCTGGGTCGCTATCGCGAGTTCCTGCAAGCCGACATCGACATCATCGGTGAGGGCAAGCTCGACCCGATCTACGACGCCGAGATGGTCTGGCTGCTCGCGGGGATCATGACCAAGCTCCCGATCCCAGCGGTGCAGCTGTACGTCAACAACCGCAAGCTGCTCGAGGGTCTATACCGCGGCTTCGGCATCGAAGACATCGCGCAGGCGCTCCGCATCGTCGACAAGATCGACAAGATCGGCCCCGAGAAAACGGTCGAGATGATGCACGAAGCCGGCATCGCCACCGCGACCGCCGAACGCTGCGTGCAGGTCGCGACCATCGAGGCCAGCGACGCGTCGCTCGAAGAGAAGGTCCGCGCGCTGGGTGTCTCCAACGACCTGGTCGAAGAGGGGCTCGCCGAGCTGCTCGCGGTGCTCGCCTACGGCTCCGGTGACAACGTCTCCGCGGCGCTTCGCATCGCCCGAGGCCTCGACTACTACACGGGCACCGTCGTCGAGGGCGTCCTCGTCGACCAGCCCAAGGCGGGCTCGGTGTGCTCGGGCGGCCGCTACGACAACCTGGCCGGCGACGACAAGATCAAGCTCCCGGGCATGGGCGTGTCGATCGGCGTCACCCGGCTCATGGCGTTGGGCTTCCACTTCGGCATGCTCGAGCCGGCCGCGCAGAAGACCACCGCGCAGGTCCTGGTCGTCGTGCACGGGGAGGACAGCGTGTCCGCGTCGCACACCATCGCCAAGCAGCTTCGCGATCGCGGCATCGCCTGCGTCGTGTCCCACCGAGCCTCCGCCTACGGCAAACAGATCCAGTGGGCGGAGAAGGTCGGCATCCGCTACGTCTGGTTTCCCGGCCGCAAGGACGAGCCCGACGAGGTCAAGGACATCGTCGTGGGCGAGCAGGCGAGCGCCGACGCAGCGACCTGGACGCCCTCGCAGTCTCCGGTCGAGACGGCGTAGGCCGAAAAAAACCCCCGGTGTATCGGATGACACACCGGGGGTTCGACAACCGGACCGAGGCAGGGAATGCGGTATGGGTGGGGCGCCTCGGCCCGACTCCTCTACTCCGGCTCCTACTCGAACGTTGCGAGGCCCGAGACCTGCGTCTCTTGGGCGATGTTGCCGAGCGACTGGAACACGCCAGGGCCCTCCTGAGCGACATCACCGGCCAGGGGCTTGATGAAGAACGGCATCGGGCTGTCATCGGGGTCGGGCTCGACGGAGAGCACGACCCTGGAGCCGATGAGCTTCATCGGGGGGTTGATGAAGTCCTGTCCCGGGAAGGGAGGCGAACCATCGGGACCCGCCGTGGGTCCGGCGCCGTCGCGGTCGGCCATCGTGGGATCGGTGAACGTTCCGGTGGAGACGGGGCCGTCTTCACCCACGACCCAACCCTCGTAGCGCCAGCCGGCGGGAAGCTCGGGAAGCCGCAAGCCGGGGCCAGGGCCCGCGGCGGGCTCGAGGAACCAGATGCCTTGGTCGAAGTCTTCCGCGATGTCGGCGGTGGTCGGGGTCTGAAGGATGTAGCCGCCCTCGGAGCCCAAGAAGTCCGTGCCGAAGGCCGCACCGTGGTCCATGGTCAGCTGTGCGACGCCCTCGACGAACGGACCGGCCAGGATGTGGGTGCTCGAGGGCTCCGGCACGTCGCCGACCTTGGGCTCGATCGTCAGCACGAAGGTTTGGCTCGCTTCCATGAGCGCCCGATCGATGACGAAGGTGTGGCTGCCTTCGCTGCCGTCGACCGTGAAGCGGCCGCTGGTGATGGGGCCGTCGGACGTGATCAACCAGCCTTCGTAGAGGTAGTCGTCGCCGAGCACGGGGAGGTCGGCGAAGGAGAGCTCGAGCCGCGCGTCGTCGTTGGTCTCGCTGACGCCGCACCACACGTCGGCGCTGGTCTTGGCGCACAAGAAGCTGCCCGCGCGGACCTCGGAGATGTTGGCGGGCGACTGGCCCTGGGCGCGAGCGATCGCACCGAAGACTTCGCTGCTGGCAGAGTCGAAGCGCTCGCCATGAATGGTGGCGAGGAAGCCGCCTTCATCGAGGGTCGCGGCGCGGGAGTACAGGCTGCAGGCCGCGGCCGAGCCGTTGCTCACGCAGATGCTGTAGATGCCGTAGCGGTACTCGAGGCCATCGCGGGTCAGCTCGGTGAAGCCGCCGGAGGCGTCGAAGACGTCGAACAGATCGGTCGCTGCATCGCCGCGGATCGAGAGCACGTCGTACGCGCCGCCCTCGGAGATGGAGACCTCGGAGCCATCGGCCTTGCCGGCGGGAGCGCCCAGAGCGTCGGGGGTCACGCCTTCGAAGGACTCACCGGAGTCACAGGCGAGGGGGGCGAGGGCGAGGAGAACGAGAGTGCTGAGTTTCTTGGACATGATTGGGGTCTCACTGGGTCGAGGCTGCACCCGCATGCCGCCTCGGTTCGTTGTGAAGGTCCGCTCGGTGGCCAGGTATGGGCGCCATCGATCGTTCTAACCAGGTCAATGAATCGAACGTCGTGTTCAACTGTAGTCAACAGTGGTCGCCAGCCGCGCATTTGCGGCCGGCGCCTACACCGCTAGCCGATGTAGTTGGGTAACGCACATCCCGATCGGGAACCCTGAGGGATCCTGTGCGCACTCGGATGGATATGCGGTGGGGAACATCAACTGGAGTTGCGCTCTTGAGTGCGCTGTCGCTGGGCTTTGCGTGCAATGGAGACAGCTCGAGCGACGCGTTCGACTCCGTGGCCGATGGAGGCTCGAGCTCCAGCGTCACCAACCCGGACAGCGATAGCGCCAGTAGCCCTACGAATCCCGGCGGCACCAGCTCGGCATCAGCGTCGGGCGCCACGGGGGAGGACGAGACCGGCATCGACGAGACCGGCGAAGACGTCAAGCTCGACGTGGGCGCGCCCGAGGGCGGCTTCGGCAGCTGCGAGTGCGAGCTCACCTATCTGTGGGTCGCCGACCACGTCGAAGGCACGGTCTCCAAGATCAACACCCGCACGCTCGTCGAGGAGGGCCGATACCTGACCCGGGCCGATGGCAACGGCAACCCGTCGCGGACCTCGGTCAACCTCTCCGGCGACGTCGCGGTGGCCAACCGCCACGGCGGGCTGGTGAAGTTCTACGCCAACCCCCAGAACTGCCTCGACACCAACGGTACCCCGGGCATTCAAACCAGCACGGGCCCCGATGACGTGCTGCCCTGGGATCAGGAGGAGTGTCGCGCGTGGTTCACCAGCTTCCCCACCACCAACCAGCGCCCGGTCGCCTGGACCGGTGACACGACCGAGCCGGGCAACTGCGACGCGAGCGTCTCTCAGGTGTGGACGGTGACCTCGACGGTCCCCGGACTCTTCCCCGGGCTCGGCGGTGAAGGAGGCGTGACCGCCTCGCTCGTCGATGGCCTGACCGGAGCGATCGACGCTGAAGTCGACATTCCTGCGTTCCCCGGCGGAAGCTTCGGCGCCTACGGTGGCGCGGTCGATGGCGCGGGCAACCTCTACTTCAGCCCGCTGGGCGGGTTTGGTGCGGCCCTGTTGGGCAAGGTCGACAAGGACTCGCTCACCTATCAAATCTGGGACCTCCCCCCCGGCGTTGCGCCCTACGGGATCACGGTCGACCACAAGGGCCGCGTCTGGCTGGCCAGCAACTTCGGCAGCATCGCGGGACGCTTCGACCCCGGCACCGAGACGTGGGAGGTCGTCCCCGGCATCGGCGGAGGCTCGGGTCTCGCCGAGGGCCCGGACGACCTCATGTACATCAGCCAGGGCAGCAACGTGCTGGCGGTCCACATCGACACCCTGGAGATCATGGGAACGTGGACCACGGACGAGTCCGTCAAGGGGGTCAGCTTCGACGCAGACGGCTACCTGTGGGCCGTGACGTATCGGGATGACGAAGACCCGATGTCCGAGGCCGGCGCGTTCAAGATCGACGTCGCGACGATGACCGCGGTCGATGTGTTCACGGGGCTGCGAGATCCGTACACGTACTCCGACATGACCGGCAACGCGCTGGGCTCGGTCGCCTGCGCGCCCGAGGGGTGAACGGTGGCGAGCGGCCTGCGGATGGGCCAAGGTGCGGGCATGAAGCGCTTGCCCTTGGCACTCCTGCTCCTGGTCGCCTGCAAACCCTCGACGCAGCCGGCCACCGACTCGCCCGATGACTCCGCTGGCCTTCCCAGCGGCGGCGGTGGGCCCCAAGCCACCCTGACCGCCTCCGAGTGTGAACTCGCTGGCGGCACCGTCGTGGGCGACATCGGCGACGGCGCGATCTTCGAGCCCGACTACGTCTGCGAGAGCACCGGCGAGCCGCCCACCGCGAGCATTGCAGCGGACGGCGACGGACCCGTCGCGATCGAAGGTTCCGTGTGCTGCGGCAGCTGAAACGACCCCGAGCTGCTTGACGGATGCCGCTCGCGGGATAGAGCGCTTGCATGCGTCGGTGGGCCTGCGTCTTGCTCCTCGTCGGCGGGTGCGCGCCGCCCAAGGACGCCCCGGCGCGGGGCATCAAGCGCCTGATCGCCGACCGATACGGCGGAGAGGTCTTGGTAGCCAACGACCTCACCTGCGTGATGCTCTCTCCTCCTTCGGACGACGCTCGATCATGACCCGACCTCTCGCACCTGTCTTCCTCGTTCTCCTCGTCGCCTGCAACACCAAGCCGTCCCCGGAGAAGCCGGCGGCCCAGGCTCAGCCATTGACGGCCGAATCGCAGAGTCTGCCGTCGAACCCGGCGAGCCCCAAAGCCATGATCACGGCGTCCGCCTGCAAAGCCGACGGCGGCACGATCGTCGGAGACATCGGTGATGGCGCAATTCACAAGCCCGACTACACGTGCGAGAGCAACGGGAAGTCGCCTGTGGGTCGGATCAAGCCCGAACAGGGCGAACCTGTCGCCGTCGAAGGCTCGGTCTGCTGCGGTCCATGAACGAAACGGTGCTCACCTGCAGCGACGGCGACAGGACGACCCCGTTCGTACCCTCCCAACCCGACGCATGCTAGCGTCCTGAGTGCGACGTGCGGACCCAATTACGCCCAACGGTGGTTCGAGGCCAGTCCGAATGCCTATATGATCCTCGACCGGGAGTTGCGCTATCTCGCGGCGAATCCGGCGTATCTGGAGGTCACCGGGTCATCGTGGGAGCAGCTGCGTGGGCGGCAAGTCTTCGAGCGATTTCCCAACGACCCCGACGACCCCAACAACGAGCCGCGCAGGATGCTCGAGACGTCGTTGAAGAAGGTGCTCCGCACCGGGGAGCGCGACGTCCTGGCCTTCATTCCCTACCGTGTCGGGGGAGATCCTCAGGCAGAGGCAGAGCCGGAGCTTCGGATCTGGAGCGCAACGCACGTCCCGCTGTTCGATGCCGACGGCGCGGTGGAGGCGGTGCTGCAGCACACCGAGGACGTCACGACGCTCAAGGGCGAGCCCTTGCGGATGGCCAACGTCCTCAGCCGCGCCGAGCAGGTCCAGCGTGACTACGTCGAGCTGAGGGCCTTCATCCAGACGATCAATCAAGCGCCCGGTTTCATGGCGTTCCTGCGCGGGCCCGAGCACGTCTTCGAGTACTGCAACAATGCGTACGAACGCCTGGTGGGAGACCGCCGCCTCGTCGGGAAGACCGTACGAGAGGCTCTTCCCGAGCTCATCGATCAAGGCATCCTCAACCGACTCGACCACGTGTTCAAGACGCGCGAGCCATACATCGGACGCAACGTGTTGGTCGCGTTGCAGCCCCCCGGCGCGCCGCCACAGCAGCTCTACCTCGACTTCGTCTATCAGCCGATTCTCGACGTCGAGCAGGAGGTTCAAGGCATCCTGGTCCAGGGCGAGGAAGTCACCGAGATCGTGCGCGCGCGCAACCGAGATCGCTTCCGTGCGCTCGCCAGCGAGATGCTGGCCGCGGCTGGAGAAGACATCGAAGCCGCGCTCGAGCAGGTGGCCAACGTCGCGGTCGAGACGCTGGCCGACTGGGCCATCGTCGACCTGTTCGAGCCGGGCGGAAACCGGCGTCTGGCGGTCGCGCACGCCGACCCCGCGCAGGCGAGCGTTGCGGCCGCACTGCGAGACTACCCGCTGGAGCTTCCGCTGATTTCGGGACATCCGCTGCGCGGCCTCGAGGACGGCCCGGTGCTCAACCCGTCGCTCGGTCATCAGGAGCTGGCCCAAGGGTCTCGAACGCCATCTCACTTGGAGCAGATTCGCGCGGTCGATCCCACGAGCGCGGTGGCGGTTCCGCTGGGTCACGGCTCGCAGCTGTATGGCACGGTGCTGCTGCTGACCGCCGGGCGGCGCTTTCGATACGACGAGGACGATCTCTCGGTGCTCGTGGAGCTGGGGCGGGTGATCGGGACGGCCCTGGACAACGCCAGGCTCTCCCAAGAGCGACGAGCGCTGCTCAAGGCAGCCGAAGACGCCCGCGCCCGGGCCGAGGCAGCCAACCGGTCCAAGGATGACTTCCTCGCCCTGCTCGGGCATGAGCTACGCAACCCTCTGGCGCCCATTCTCGGCGCCGTGGACGTGATGCGCCGAGACCCGACGGCGCCGCTGGAACGCGTGCTGCAGGTGGTCGAGCGGCAGGCCCGTCACCTGACCCGCTTGGTCGACGATCTGCTCGACGTTTCCCGTATCGAGCACGGCAAGCTACAGCTGCGCCAGGCGTCGGTATCGGTCGAGGCCTGCGTCACGAAGGCGGTCGAGATGGCCATCGCGGCGATCGAGAGCAAGAACCACGAGCTCTCGGTCTCCCCGCTGCCGTCGGGCGCCCACGTCTTCGGAGACGAGGCCCGCATCGCACAGGTTCTCGCCAACCTCCTCGTCAACGCGGCCCGCTACACGCCCGAGGGTGGCCGGATCTCTATGCGCACGCGGCTCGAGGATGAGCACGTCGCCTTCGAGATTCGCGACAGCGGCATCGGCATCGACCGCGAGATGCTCAAGCGGATCTACGAGCCCTTCGTGCAGGCCCCCCAAGACACCGACCGCGCCGAGGGTGGACTGGGGCTCGGGCTCAGCCTGGTGCAGCAGCTCGTCCGCATGCACGGCGGTACGGTGCAGGCATCCAGTGAGGGTGCCGGCAAGGGCAGCGCCTTCACGGTTCGCCTGCCCAAACACGAGCCTGAGGATGCCGAGCTGGCATCCGACCCCCCACCGAAGCCGAACGCGACCGGCCTGCGCATTACGGTCGTCGACGACAACGCAGACGCAACTGAGCTGCTCACCCTGCTGCTGGGCGCCGCCGGGCACTACGTCGAGCAGTGCCACGACGGACCCTCTGGTCTCGCACACCTTTCCGCGGCTCCGCCCGACGTCGGCATCATCGATCTCGGGCTCCCCGGCCTCGACGGGCTCGAACTCGCCACCCGTCTGCGCGCCACCCTCGGCGACCGCACTCCTCCGCTCATCGCTCTGACCGGCTACGGCAGCGCCTCCGACCGAGCGAGGACCGCCGAAGCCGGCTTCAACGTCCATCTCACCAAGCCCGTCGACATCGACGAGCTGCTGGAGATCGTCAGCGGACTCGCCCGTTGATCGCGTTTCGGTGCCCCGCATCCGTGAAACATCTGCGCCGGTTCGGCGTAGACCCTGCTTGTGATGCTTGCACCGCGCTTCTTCCCACTCATCCTCCTGGTCTCCACGCTCGGCTGTGACGGCGACGCGATGGAGGCAGACACCTCAGGCGCCGACACCGAGGGCGACGAGAGCTCCGGCGCAGAGCCCGACGTCGACGAGCAGGCCATCGCGGAGCAGGCCATCGCGTTCGAGAGCCTCGAGAAGATCAACGAAACGCCGCTGACCAGCCAGCATGGCCTGGCCGACACCATGAACCTGTGGGTCGACGCGGCTGCGGCCCAGGACTACGCGGGTCTCTCCCTGGGAGGGACGCCCAGCTTCGACCCGCAGACCATCATCTTGAAGGAACAGCTCGATGCCGATGGCACGCTCAACAGCGTCGCGGTCATGTACAAGGGCCCGGCTGGCTACGCACCCGACTCCGGGGACTGGTGGTTCGGTTTGGTGAACCCCGATGGCAGCATCCGTCTGGGCGGACAGCCCCCATCGTGCGTGGACTGCCACGCGTCGGTCGCCAACCAGGACTGGGCCTGGGGCCTGCCAGAGTAGCGAAGCGGGCCCACGAACGGGGCCCGAGAGATCCTCTCACGGGAGGATGGGGTGGTCGCGGAGCACGGACGACCTCGGCTATAGAGTGCCCGGCCCGCCATGCCCGTCAGTTCCGACAGCACCGATCAAAGCGTCGACGCCTCGATCGGCCCCACCCTGCTCCGCGTGGGCGCGCTGCTCGTCGGCACGGCCCTGCTGCTCGTCACGATTGGGCTGGTGGGCTCCTTCGTCCCGGCACAGCTCGCCCAGCGCGGGACGGCGGGATGGGTCATCGGGCTCGTTGGCGGGGTGTACTTCGCGGGATTGGCCAGCGGCAGCTTCGGGGCGAGCATCTTGCTGACCGGCGTCGGCCATGTCCGCACCTTCACCGCTCTGAGCGCGGTCATGGCCTCCAGCGTCCTGGCCATCGCCCTGTCCGCGCATCTGCTGGTGTGGCTGGTCGCCCGCTTTGCAATCGGCGCGGCGATGGGCGGGCTGTACGTCGTCATCGAGTCGTGGCTGACGCTCGCCACGCCCAGCGAGCAGCGCGGGCGGGTGCTGGCGGTCTACCAAATGGCCGTGTACGGCGGGCTCGCGCTGGGTCAGCTCCTCCTCGCGGTCCCGGATCCTTCCGGCACGCGGCGCCTCATGATGGCCGCCGCGACCGTGTGCCTCGCCGCTGTCCCAGTCGCGTTGACGCGTTCGGAGGCCCCGCCACTGGCGGTCCCCAAGCGGCTCGAGTTCCGCACGATGACGCGCTTGGCCTCGCTGGGCCTGCTGTGCTCCGCCGTCGCGGGGCTCTCCAACGGTGCCATCTACGGCGTCGCCCCGGCGATGGCCGAGGGTCTCGGCTACGACGACGCGCAGGTGGTCCTGCTCATGCTCGCCTTCGTCGTCGGCGGAGTCGTGTTTCAATGGCCGGTTGGCAAAGCCTCCGACCTGCTCGATCGACGTCTCGTCATCGCCGCCGCCGCAGCGCTCGGCGCCACCGCAGCAGCGTGCGGGATGTGGGTCGAGGGCACGGGGTCCATGCTGCTCGTGGCCGGCGCGCTCGGTGCCACGATGTTCTCCCTGTACCCCGTCGCCGTCGCCTACACCTTCGACCGCGTCTCTCCCGAAGACGTCTTGGCGGCCTCGACCGCGCTGCTCCTCGTCTACTTCGTCGCCTCCGCTGTAGGCGCTGTCATCTCCGCAACCGCCCTGGGCTTCTTCGGCCCCGCCGGCTTCTTCGTCACCGTCGCGACCCCCGCCGTCAGCCTCGTGCTGTTCTCCCTCTTCCGGGCCGCCGCGTACGACTCGATCGCCGACGACGAGAAGCTGCACGCCTTCATCGTCCCCCGCACCTCCCCCCTCGCCGCGGAACTCGATCCCCGTGTCCCCGACGACGGCCCGGACCCAGGGTTGTTGCGGGTCGACGCCGTCGACCGATGAAGCCGGAGGCGTTCGGTGGGCACCGGTCGGCGCTCTAGCCGCCGTCCCAGAAGGCGCGGAGCGAGGCGGGGAGATCTTCCGCGACGAGCTCGGATGGATCGCCGCGGACGAAGTCGTCGGGCAAGAGATCGAAGACGCCGGGCTCGGCGAAGCGGCCGCCGATGAGGATGACGACGCCGCGGTCTTCAGGCCCGCGGACGACTCGACCCGCGGCCTGGATGACGCGCTGCAGGCCGGGAATCAGCATGGCGTGCGCGAAGCCGGCCTCGAGCGTTTGTTGGTAGTGCCGGGCGATGGCGGCCCGCTCGAAGCTGGGCGGGGGGAGGCACGGGCCCAAGACGATCACGCCGAGCGCGGCGCCATGAGGCAGATCGATGCCTTCGGCGAAGACACCTCCGGCAACCCCGACCAAGAGCCGCGGGCCTTCGGCGCTGATGAAGCGCTCCAGGACGGCCTTGCGCTGACCGAGATCGGAGCTGCGAGGTTGCAGATGGACGGAGAGTCCGGTGGGACGGATCGCGCCGCTCACCGCGGTGGCCATCGCGAAGCTGGAGGTGAACAGCAAGTACGGACCGGGGCGGGCGCGCATCACCTCGAGGACCGTCTTCACGATCGCGCCAAGACTGCGATCGCGGTCGCGAGCTCGCAGCGAGATCGATGGGACCACCAACACCAGCCGCTGACTTCGATCGATGTCGGACTGCACGCCCACGACGACCGGATCGAGGCCGCGGAAGCCCAAGCGATCCACCCACGCGTCGAGGGGGACGAGCGTTCCGCTGAGGGCGGCCACGCCGAGCGCCTTGCCGTGGCGTTTGGCCATCGACGGCCCCGCATCGACGCAGATCTCGGCCAGGGCCCGAGGTCGAACGCGGGCACACGGGACCCGCACGTCTCCGGTGTCCGGCTTGGCCCAGCGCGACGCGGCCAGTGAGAGCATCTCCGCGACGGGGTCGTCTTCGAGTGACGCTCCACCTTCGCGTCCGAACCACCGAAAGAGCAGCAGCTGGGCCCGCAATCCAAGCTCCCAGAGCGCTTTGGGTCGCTCGGGCAGCTCGAAGCGGTCTTCGTACTGCAGAAGCTCGAAGGACCCGTCATCGACCGACGTCGACTCGAGGATGGTGTCGAGATCGCCGAGCCAAGACTGCACGTCCATCGACAGTGGATCGTCACGAGAGACCAGTCGGACGGCCGCGTCGATGTCCGAGCGGGAGACGACCCAGCTGAGGGCCACGCGAACCCGGTCGGGCAGGTTGTGCGCCTCGTCGACGATCACCACCGTCGGCCGCTCGCCACCGGTGAGCCCGACGTGATGCGGATCATACCAGTGGTGGGTGTCCCCGATGACGACGTCGGCCTCCTGCGCGAGGTCGTGCGCGAGCGCGTGCGGGCAGACTTCGGTCTCATCGGCGATGACGCGGAGGCACCCTTCGTCGAGGTAGCCCGCCGGCTCGCGCTCCGCTCGCGCTCGGGCGGCGTCGATGCGCAGGCCGTGCTGAGATCGCCGTTCACAGTCGAAGGGCCGACACCCTCGGCACACCCGCGCGCGAGCGTGAAGGCTGATCGCGCGAGGGACGGGGGACCCCTCGGCCATGGGGTTGCGCTTGCACAGCTGCGCGAAGGTCCGGCCGATGTGGTCGTGCTGCGTGGTCTTGGCGGTCGCGTAGAACACCCGGGCCCCGCGCTGGCCAGCAAAGCGAAGACCGCCGAGCAGCGCGACCGCCGTCTTGCCGCTCCCCGTCGGGGCCGAGCCCAGCAGCGGACGACCGGTCTCGAACGCCTCGGACAACGCATCGAGCAGGGTCACCTGACCGGGGCGCATGTTGGCAAACGGGAAAGCCAGCGTCTGGGTCCAGACCCGTCGGCTCTCCGCGAGCGCGCGACGACGCCGTGCTCGTTCCAGCTCGACGCGGAGGCGCTCCAAGAGCAGCGCCTCGGTGCGCTCCGCGTGGAACTCGACCTCGTCACGAATCGGATCGAAGCCGTCGGGATCCAGAGGGATCTGCACCACGAACGTCCGCAGAGGCACATCGTCGGCCTGCCGGCGCAGCGCCAGCGCGTAGCCACAGGCTTGGCGCGCTGCGGACTTGCGATCGAGCCGGCCTGGGCTCAGGACCGACTTGTACTCGTGCACCTCGACGGTGCCGTCGTCACGGCGAAGCAGCGCGTCGATGCGGCCCCGCACCGTGACCGTGAACTCGTCGAGCCTCAGCGTCAGCGAGACGGGGACCTCGACTTCGTGCCGGTCCCTCCAGCGCGCGGCCTCGACCGCTTGCACCCGCGCGTGGGCCCGCCGGCCGAGCTCGTTGCGGAGACGGCTGCCACCGCGACCGATCTGTCGGGCGTCGAAATCTGCGACCAGTTCGCGAAACCCGACGTCGATCGTCAGCTGCTCCCAATCGATTCGCACTGCGGGGGAGCATGCTGGATCGGTGTTCAGTTTAGTAGATGAATCGCGGAAGAGCGGGCGGTGGTAGCGCCTCGGCCCATCCAACCGAGCGACGTGCAGCGTTCCAGGGGTTGTGATTCTGTCCCGAGCGACGCGCCCCCGTCCAGCCCACCGGTTTCCCCAATCGTCCACGAGCAGCACGTTCGGGGTTGGATCCGCGTGCGGCTCAAGCTACCAGCGAAGGTACGTGCTCTTCGCCGAAGGCGATAACTACAGGATCGAGCTCGACCGCGGCCGGGCGTGCTGCTCGGTGTGGCGTCGACCCGACCTCGACTCGGCCGCGGGAGCACGCAGCGCCGAGGAGAAGATCGCCCACTTCGAGGCGCTCGCCCGACGCGACGACGTCGACGCGATGCTGTTCGACGTTCGTCTCGCCCCTCCCTTCTCGGGACCCCGGACGCAGCGCGCACTGACGACCGCGTTCGCGTCGTTCGAGCGCGCCCGCAAGCCGATCGCGATCGTCTGCAGCGCGACCGTCCAGGCGATGCAGCTTCAGCGCATCCTGGCGATCAACTCGCCGCTGTACGGTCGCGACTTCGCCGACTTCGAGCAGGCCAGTGCCTGGCTCGATTCGTTCCTCTGAGCCGCCGCCCTACTGGCAGACGCCCCGCGGCGAGCCGCACTCGCCCGCGCCTTCGCACGTCCCGCTCTCGCACTGCGCGTCGAAGCGGCACGCCTCACCGCTGACGGTTCCGCCCGCGCAGTAGGAGATGTCGCATTCGGTCGGGTATTCGGCGCGCCGAAGGCCTTGCGCGGGCAACACCGTGACGCCGGAGGTGTCGATGTCGTCGGCCGGCTCGACCGGTCCGGTCCGCACCGCCTCGGTCCGCTCCCACATCGTCACCCAGTCGTCGGCCGAGGTTCGCAGCGGCTCGACATCCGTCCCCATTGCTTCGAGATCGTCGATCAGATCGAGCACGACGCCCATGTGCGCCATCCCCTTCTCGTCGAAGTCGCTCCCCAGCCGCGGCGCTCCAGCGTCGCGCTCGGCCTTGGCCTGGCACAGCCCCTCCTCGGGGAAGGTTGCCGAGCACGCCTGGGGTCCAAAGCGCGGGCGCGTCTGCTGGATGAAGCCATTGAGGTCCGAACCCAGACCGATCGCCACGCCCAAGCCCATGCGCCCGTAGTCGTACGCCTGCGCGAACGAGCGGCTCGAGCCCTGACAGGTGTTGTCGATCGGAGACGGCTCGTAGGTGCTCGTCTCTTCGTGCGCGGTCCGCAGCCCGATCATCCCGCCGGTCTGGCGCAGCATCGCGGCCACCCAGAACGGCGTGGTCTTCTCCTCGGCGGACTTCTCGGGCGCCATGATCTCTCGGAAGTGCCCGTGCGAGAGGTAGAACGGGTAGAAGTCGTTCTCCTGGAGGATCTCGAAGAGGTCCCGAACCGACGCCTCGCTGAGGTGGGCGGCATCGACCAGCATCCCGCGGTCGAGCATCTCGCGAACGAGCGCCTTGCCCTCGTCGGTGAGGCCCTTGACGTTGCGGCACTCCTCATCCACGTCGAATCCGAGCGTGACCGTCGGGGTGGTCAAGCCACAGTCGTAGTCGACGTGGCAGTTCTCGGCGTACTGCGCGATGTGGAAGATCGTGTTGTGGGGCGCGGCGCCACCGAAGCGGTTGTCCAGCTGGTGCACCGGCTGAAGCGTGCGCACCCCCAGATCGTAGAGTTGGTCCAGCTGCGGACGCCAGTCGCCCTCGCTCATGATGTGCGAGGTCTCGACGCTGAGGATCAGCGCCAGCCGATCCTCTTCGACGATGCGACGCGCGTCGGCGGGCGTCAGGGCGACCTCGGCCCAGTCATGCTCCTGCGCAAAGGCGTTGGCCATCTCGAGCTGAAGGATCACATCGTCCATCTCGTTGCACTGCGGACGCGTCACGTTCTCGTCGGCGATCGCCTCGCAGAGCCAGTCCAGGGAGACCGCCGAGATGACCTCGATCCGGAGGCCCTTGTCGTAGGCCTCGCGAAGGTGCTCGTGCCAGACCTGCTGGTGGGCGATCGCGTCCCAGCGCGGCCAGCCTTCGAAGCCAGGGTGGCCACCGGTGCGGTCGAGGTGCTCACCGGTGTCTCCGGTGCTGCCCGGAATGTTGGCGATGAACTCTCCGATGACCGATCCACCACCGTTGACGATCGTGTTGGCCAGCGGCACCAGCTCCGTCAACTCTTCCACCGTCATGTTCGGGCACTCTCCGATGAGCGGCGCGAGATCGTCCTGCAGGCGCCCGTGGTCACCGGGGTCGCCGCCATCGCACGGGCCCAACGCCGTCTCGACGTCGCCGTTCACCGTGCCGTGAAACCAGCCGCCGCCGAAGGCTTCCTCGCCGAACATGTGCAGATGCAGATCGGCCACGCCCATCAGCCTCGGCTCTGGTTCACCGGTCGTGCTCCCGCTGTCGGCCGAACCGCTCGAGCCGGTGTCGGCCATGGTCGTCGCGGGCGCGGTGGTCGAGCCGGTCGCTTCCGTCGACCCGCCGCTCTCCGTCGGCGGCGCATCGTCGCCGCACGCGAGACTCGTCAGAGCCGCCAAGATTCCCGCGAATGAAGCCAGGTTGGGGTGCCGCATGACCACGTCGAGATGGTAGGAGGGCGTGCACACCTGAGCAAGGCACGCGGTGTCATTTAATCGATCTGGGCGCGAGTCGGGGAGAACCGCCGGCGCTCCAACGGGGATTTGGAGGCCCGCGAGGACGCGTCATCCGGTCAGACCGCACGCGAGCACCCCCGGCCAGTGACTTTTGCGAGCACACGCAACACCCCCCAGCGGTGCAGATCGATCGCGGTAGGCTTGCTGCGTGACGCAGCACATCAGCACGTGCACGCTGTGCGAAGCGGCATGCGGGATCCTCGTGACGGTCGACGGTGGGCAGGTGACCCGCGTCGAGGGTGACCCCCAGGACCCCTCGAGCCGGGGCCACATCTGTCCAAAGGCAGCGGCGCTCGCCGACCTCCAGCATGACCCGGACCGCCTGACGCACCCGATGCGCAAGACGCCGTCGGGTTGGCAGCGCGTCTCCTGGGATGCGGCGATGAAGGAGGTCGCGACGCGGCTGCACGGACTGCAGCGGGACCACGGGCGCGACGCGGTCGCGACCTATCTGGGCAACCCCAACGTGCACAATCTGGGCTCGCTGTTGTTCATGCCCGGTCTGCTCCGAGCGCTTCGAAGCCGCCGGCGCTACAGCGCGACCTCGGTCGACCAGCTCCCCCACATGCTGGCCGCCCTGCAGATGTTCGGACACGAGCTGCTGATGCCGGTCCCGGACGTCGACCGCTGCGACCTGCTCCTGATGTTCGGCGCCAACCCGATGGTGTCGAACGGAAGCATCGCGACGGCGCCCGATATGAAGAAGCGACTCCAAGGAATCGCGGCGCGGGGCGAGGTGCACGTGTTCGACCCTCGGCGCACCCGCACGGCCACGATCGCCACCGCACATCACTTCATTCGGCCTGGGACCGACGCGCTCGCGCTGCTGGCGATGCTCCACGTGGTGTTCGCCGAGCGCAGCCCCTCCCTACGCCACCTCGGCGAGGGCGCGCGGGGCCTCGAGACGCTCCGGCAGCGGGCGGCAGACTTTCCTCCGGCGCGGGTGGCCGAGGCGACGGGGATCCCGGCGCAGACGCTGCGGACGCTGGCGCTGCAGCTGGCAGACACTCCCCGGGCCGCGGTGTACGGCCGGATGGGAGCGTGCACGCAGGAGTTCGGCGGCACGACGGCGATGCTGCTCGTCGCCCTCAACGCGGTCACGGGCCACCTCGACACCCAGGGCGGCATGATGTTCACGCAACCCGCCCTCGACGGCGTGCACACGCCCACCGGCAAGCCGGGACCCTCGAAGACGCGCTTTGGCCGATGGACGAGCCGGGTGCGGGAGCTCCCCGAGACCGCCGGCGAGCTCCCGGTCGCCACCCTCGCCGAGGACATCCTCACCCCCGGCGATGACCGGATTCGCGGACTCGTGGTTTGGGCGGGCAACCCCGTCCTGTCGTGCCCCAACGGCACAAAGCTCGACGAGGCGCTGGCATCGCTCGACTTCATGGTGTCGGTCGACCTGTACGTCAACGAGACCAACCGCCACGCGGACCTGATCCTCCCCGTGGTCCCGCCGCTGTCGCGAGATCACTACGACGCGGCGTTCGGGCTGCTGGGGGTCCGCAACTTTGCGAAGTACGTCGGTCCGGTGCTGCCGACGCGGGCCCAGGAGCGCCAAGACTGGCAGGTCGCCGTCGAGCTGCAGCAGCGCCTCGAGCGGCTCTGGGGCACCTCGCGGGCAAAACGTCTGGCCACCGCAGCGACCCGGGTCCTCGGCCCGCGCGGCATGCTCGAGGTCGGGCTGCGACTGGGACCGCACGGCGTCCGCACGGGGCTGCGCGGCATGTCGCTGCGCACGCTGGGCAAGCATCCCCACGGCCTGGACCTGGGCCCGCTCGCGCCGTGCCTGCGGCAGCGAATGCCATCGAACTGGCCGGGGATCGATCTGTGCCCCGAGCTCTACGCGCCCGCGTTCGACCGGCTGGACGCGGCAACCGCGGGGAGCCGAACCGGGCTGGTGCTCATCGGCCGTCGCCTGCTCTCGAGCAACAACAGCTGGCTGCACAACACCAAGCGCCTGACCAAGGGCGCCTCTCGCTGCACGCTGGTCATGCATCCAGACGACGCCGCCGCGGTCGGAGCCGGCGACGGAGACAGCGTCGAGGTGCGCTCGGCCGTCGGTGCCATCACCGTTCCGCTGCGGGTGTCCGACGAGATCATGCCCGGCGTGGTGAGCCTGCCCCACGGGTACGGCCACGGCCGGGAGGGCGTCGGATGGACGCACGCCGCCGCCAACCCCGGCGCAAGCATCAACGACCTCACCGACGACCAGCGCGTGGACGCGGTCTCGGGCAACGCAGCGTTCAGCGGCACCCCGGTCGAGGTCTCGATCCCAGGCGGCTAGAGCGGCGACCAGTTTGATTCCGGGTGCTGAGGTGCGTCTGGGGCCGTTCCTGGGTAGGAGCGTGGCCGAAGTTGTGTCGGGCACACCACGAGCGCCGCGCGACACCGTCAGGTGGGGCCCCAGGCGTGCATCAGCGCATGGAATCAAACTGGTCGCCGCTCTAGTACCTCGTGACTGAAGCGCAAACCCGGAACGGACTTCAGAACTGAGGGACTAGCGCACTACCAGTGCACTACCAGTGCACTACCAGTGCACGATGCCGGACTTCTTCAGCTTGGCCAGCAGGCGATTGAGCGTCAGGTCGTCGGTCTCGCGGGTGTCGAGCACGTTCTTCCAGCCGCCCATCTCGATGATGTCCTGGATGAGGTCGACCTGGTCGTCGGGAAGGCTGCTCCAGCGCACCGGCGACTGCTTGACCAAAGAGACGCGGTCGCGCCCGGTGGGCAGCGAGAACTTCTTGTCGAGCGCGGCCATCTCGTCCTGCTGACGCGCGGCCTCCATCAGCATGCCTTCGAGGGACATATTGATCCGGCTGGGCGGCTCCTCGACATCCGCCTGCTCGAGCTCGAAGCTGCCCTTCTGCCACAGCAGCATTCGCATCAGCGCCTTCTCGGGGTGCAGACGCGGGTTGCCGTCGATGGCGGCGTAGAACACCAGCCCGTCGGAGAGGTGCAGGCTGCCGGTGCGGCCGCTCTCGAGATCGCGGACCTTGAGCGCGCCCGCCTTGCGGCTCGTCGCGAGCCACTGCAGCACGTCCATCAGCGGGATCTCCTCGATGCTTCCCGCCATGGAGTGCGCGCTCGACTCCGCGGTGCCGCGACGACGCGGCGCTTCGCCCGCCCGGGCCTCGGAGACATCCGCGGGCTCCTTGTACTCGACCGCGGCCAAGCTCGAGCCGATCAGGAGGCGATCGCCATCGCGCAGGCAGTGCAGCTCGACCGGGTTGCCGTTGACATGGGTGCCGTTGCGCGAGCCCAGGTCGCGGAGCCACATGCGCCCACGCCGAGCGTAGAAGCGTACGTGCTTGCGGCTCACGGCATCGTCGGCGAGCACGAGGTCGGCCTCCGAGCTTCGACCCGCGATCACGCTGGGATCGATCAGGGGAAACTCGCGACCGGAGTACTTGCCGTGCAAGAAGCTGAGGACTGGAACGGCGGACTCCGGCATCTGCTGGAGCCACGGTACGGCGCGGTAGGAGGTGAGGTCAAACACTCCTCGCGGGCCGGAATCGAATGCAGCCCAGACGCCCAACGTCGTCAGAGCAGGCCCTCATACCGCCTCAGCGGCGGTTTGGCCCGACGTCGCGTTCGTGACGCCGACCCCATACCCGTGGAAACCCTTCCTTGCTGTCCCTTTCTCGACCCTACACACTGTCCTATGTGCGGTTTTTGAGCGTTGGTCGTCGTTGCGCGTCGTTGGGCGCCGTTCTGCTTGGTTTGGCGCTGGCCCCAGGCTGCGGCAAGCAAAAACAGTCGACCGTCACGCCGGGTTCGTCCTACCCGCCGCCCCGAACCGTCATGGCGGAGCCCTCGGCCCGCCAGGACGTCTACGTCGAACAGGCCGTCCGCTACGACGCGCCCCCTGCGGCGTACCCCGAGGCGCTCGGCTACGAGGAGCTGAGCAATGGTGAGCAGGTCGTCGTCGTCGAGTACGTGCACACCTACCCCGAGGAGATCGAGACCTTCCCGCAGGTCGCGTGGGCCGGACGCACCTACTACAACGTGCACGGCGACTTCGTGTATTGGTCCGACGGCTGGGGCTGGTGTTACTACCTCGGACCGCCCGGACCGCTGGTCACCTATTGGAACGGCTACTACCCCTGGGCCCCCTATGCATGGGGCGTCGGCTACTACGGGCCGGGGTGGTACTGGGGCGGCGTCGGCATGTACGGCTATCACGCCTACGGCCTGTCGGTCGTCCACCATAACCACCACCACCACGGCTATCACCAGAACAGCCGGCGGCCGGGTCGCGACCCGCGGCCCTCTCGCACCGCCGGTGCCACCGTGCCCAACGCTGGCCGCCCCACCGGACCGGTCCACAAGGGCGAACCCGTCGATCGGTCCCGCCGCACCAATCCTTCGGGAGGCAAGGCCGAAGGTGCGACGCGCACGACCCCTGGCCG
Organism: uncultured bacterium; assembly: GCA_963761755.1. Taxonomy (GTDB): domain Bacteria; phylum Myxococcota_A; class Polyangia; order Nannocystales; family Nannocystaceae; genus CAJXVA01. Next base: position 115,891 of record CAVXIC010000001.1, on the reverse strand, counting down.
GTACAAGGGCAACGCTCCGACGCGCCGGAATCCTGCGCCGACCAACGCCCTCGCCAGCCGCACCAACCCGACCGCTGCGGTTCGGACCAACGGCTACACCACCGCCGGCGGCCAGCGCATCACCGTCGTTGATCCACGCGCCACCCGAACCAGCCCGGCGGTGCGCCGCAATCCATCCAAGACCACCCGACCCTCCACCGTCGGTCGCGTCCCGGCCTTCAGCGCCCCGACGCGCGCGCAGCCTTCCGGAGCCGGCCCCACTCGCACCAGCGCCCCTGCACCCGTCCGGACCAACACCCGAGCGACCACCAGCCCGCGCCGGACGCAGCCCACGCCTTCATGGGGGTCGTCCTACGCCAACGGGCCCCAGCGGACCGCCCCGGCTCGCAGCGCGCCCTCTGGGTCCCCGGCCCGCAGCAATGCGTCCCGCTCGACTCCCACCCGCTCGGCACCCACCCGCTCGGCTCCCACCCGCTCGGCACCCCGTCGCAGCAGCCCGGTCCGCAGCAGCCCGACGCGGTCCGCACCGCGGCGCAGCGCCCCAACACGCTCTGCTCCGGTCCGGTCCTCGCCCAGCCGCAGCGCGCCCACGCGCAGCAGCCCCTCGCGCTCGGCTCCGCGTCGTAGCAGCGGCAAGCGATAGTCGGCCTCAGTAGCCGACGGCGAAGTTCTGGCCGACCTCGGCTTCGTCGAGGGCTCGGCAGTAGATCGCGACCAGGTGCAGCGCCCCATCGAGGGGTCGCGAGAGGCTGAGTTCGTTGCCGAGCGCGAGGCGCATCTCACCACTGGTGTCCCAGGACGAAAAGTCGCCCGCACGCGTCGTCTCGGTCGCGATCTCCCCATCCACGAAGAGTCGCTCCAACCCGGAGGCATCGCGGGCAAACACGACGTGCGTTGGCGTCCCTTCGAGGGCGACGCTCGCCGGCGTGTCGGTCTCCGGCAATCCGTTGAGGGACGTGGTGCGAATCCGGCCCCGCAGCGCCGGCTCCTGCTCTCCGGCAACGTCTCGTCCGAGCAGCAACGACACGTTGCGCGTCGCCGAATCGAGGCTGTACGTCACCAGCCGCGGCGGTCCGGTCATCTCGACGTCGAACGGCGTGACCCAGACCTCCACGGTCAGCTCGTTGGACGCCTGACACGCCTGGTTGACCTTGGTGACCGACGTGGTCGACGCGGCCATCGTGAGCACGTCCCCTTCGAAGCGAAGCCCGTCGGAGAGCCAGGCGTATCCATCACCCTCGAGCGTCAGATCGATCGGCGGGTCGACGGGCGCGCTGTCGTGAACGGTGGTGCCCGCGCCCTCGTAGAAGCGATAGTCCACCACGAGGCCGTCCTCGATCCGCCCAGGCTCCGTGCCCGTGCTGGTCGCGCCATCCGTTCCCGTGCTGGACACCTCGCCCGAAGTCCCTTCGCTGGTGCTCCCGGTGCCGGACGCGCTCACGATCGGGGAGGTGGACCCGCCCGTGTCGCTGGTGGTGGTGGTGGTGCCCCCCGGCCCAGAGCTGCTGGGAAGGTCGGGGGTACTGCTGGTGCTACCGACTGCGCCGGTCGAGCCTTCGGGGACCGCAACGCACGTGTCACCGAGCGCCTCTCCAGCGAAGGCGCCGTAGCGGCGACCGCTCGCGCAGCCTCCGTCGGCGAACGAGCAGTAGCCGGAAGCCTCGCAGAAGCCATCTGTACCGCATTCCGTGTCGTTGGCGCACTGGTAGACCGAGGTGACACAGCCCGAGGAGCACGCCAAAGCGCCCACCAGCAAGCCCAGCCACGTCGCAGCAACCCTCCGCACCGGGTCTACGGTATCACGCGTACTCCACCACCGATTGCGCGAGTGTGCTGTACTCGGCGCGTGAAGCTGACGGCTTGGCTCCAAGCGGCGAGACCGCTCGCCCATGCCAACATCGCGATTCCGCTCCTCGTCGGTGAGGTGCTGGGCTGGTCGGTGACCGGCACGTGGGACCTGCGGCTCGTTGCCCTCACCCACCTCGCCGCGGTCCTCGACCAGCTGTTCATCGTATTCGCCAACGATGTGGCCGACGAAGCCGGCGATCGAAACAACGCCGACGCGACGCCGTTCTCGGGCGGCTCACGCGTCCTGGTCGAGGGCAAGATCACCACGTCCGCGCTGCGCCGCGCGTCGTGGCTCGCCGCGCTGGCGCTGCTCGGCCTCGCCGGCACGATGGCGCTGGGCATGGACCGCCCACTGCTGTTCCCGGGCTGGGTCGTGGGCATCGCACTTCTGTGGGCCTACAGCTACCCACCGCTTCGGCTGTCCTATCGAGGCCAGGGCGAGGTCGCTCAAGGATTGGGGCTCGGCGTCGTCCTCCCCCTCATCGGCTTCTACACCGTGACGGGTTCGCTGCAGGCGATGCCGTGGCCGGCCCTGCTGCCGCTGTTCCTCGTCGGATTTGCGGGCAACATCAACACCGCGCTGCCGGACGCGCGCGCCGATGCGGCGGCAGACAAGGCCTCGTGGCCCGTTCGGTTCGGGCTCGGGCGCGCCCGCAAGCACACGCTGCAGCTCCTGGGCCTCGCCACGTTCATGACCCCCTTCGTGCTGCCGGGCGTCGAGCAGTCGACGTGGTTCGCGGTCGAGGTCGGGCCCGCGGCCATCCTGCTGCTCGGCGCGCTAACCTGGCGCGACGCCGACCCGTCCGATCGCCGCAGCTGCGTGCGCTTCGTGTTCCTGAGCGCACTGGCGCTCAACGTGTTGATGGTGGGCTGGTGCGCCGCGCTGTGGATGCGCTGAGCCGGGCACGACGACGACGAGCACCTCGCTTCGCCCAGGCGGTATCATCCGCGCATGAGTCGACCGCTGCACGCCCACACGGCGTCCGAGCTCGAGCGCCTGCTGAGCGAGGGACACGTGACCTCGCGGGAGATCGTGGAGGATCTGCACCGACGCGCCGACGAGGTGGAGCCTCGGGTCAACGCCTTCGCGCACCAGTTCCGCGAGCGGTCGCTCGACGACGCCGACCAGCGAGATCACGACCGCAGCGCCGGTCGTCCCTTGGGCGCCCTTCACGGCATTCCGGTCACGATCAAGGAGTCGGTCGACACCACCGGCGTCGCGACGACATGTGGTTTTCAGGCCCGCCGCGACGACCGCCCCGACACCAACGCCGTCGTGGTCCAGCTCGCGGTCGAGCAGGGCGCGATCGTGATGGGCAAGACCAACGTCCCGCAGTCGCTGCTCGCACCGTTCGAGTGTGCGAACGCCCTCTTTGGGACGACCAACAACCCGTGGAACCTCGGGCGCGCACCGGGCGGGAGCAGCGGTGGAGAGGGTGCCGCGCTCGCCTCGGGCACCAGCGTGCTGGGTGTGGGCACGGACGTGGGCGGATCGATCCGAACCCCGGCCGCGCTGTGCGGCGTCTACGGGCTCAAGCCGACCGCCGGTCGCTGGTCCAACCAAGGGTCGCGAGGCTCCCTCCCCGGCCAGGAACTCATCCGGCCGCAGATCGGCCCCATGGGACGCTGTACCGACGACTTGATCCTCTTCATGAAGGCGCTCGACCGGCCCGAGCACTACGCGCGCGACCGTTCGATTCCGCCGGTGCCGTTCGCCGATCCCGACGCCATCGATCCGCAGACCCTCAGCGTCGGCTACTACGATGACGACGGCTACCTGACCCCGGCGGCCTCCGTTCGGCGGGCGGTCGAAGAGGCTGCGAGCCTGCTCGCAGACGCCGGCGTCGCCGTCAAGCGGGTGCGCCCGCCCAACGTCTTCGAGAACCTCGACACGTACTTTCGAGCGATGTCCGGCGACGGTCTGCACACGCTCCTCGCCGCGCTCGATGGCGAACCCTTCGCGCAGGCGATCCGCAGCGTGGGCCTGGTCGGTCGTGCCCCCAAGCACGTGCGTGCCGGACTCGCGCACGTGGCCCGAATGATGGGCGAGACCCGCACCGCAGATCTCCTCGACGCCCTCGGCGCGAAGCCCACGCACGCGATGTGGGCGCTGGCGGACCGCCGCAACGAGCTCAAGCGCGAGGAGATGTCGTTTTGGGACAGGGAAGGCGTCGACATCCTGCTCACGCCGACGTTGGCGACCCCCGCCGTCCCGCACGGTCTCAGCCACGACTTCACGGTCGCGTTCGCCAACATGGCCCGCTACAACCTGCTCGATCAGCCGTGCGGCGTGGTGCCGATCACCCGCGTGCGGGTCGACGAGACGCGCCGAGACAACCCGCGCGATCGGGTCGAGAAGCGGGCGGCGGAGATCGAGGCGCAGAGCGTCGGACTTCCGGTCGCCGTGCAGATCGTGGGTCGCCCGTGGCAAGAGCCCGAGGTGCTGGCGATGATGCGCCTGCTCGAGGGTCGCGCACGGGAGCGCGATGGGTATCCGAACGTCCCCGTCGCGCCCTGAGCGGGGTCCGAGCACGCCCCTACCGGTCGTCGTCCGACCCACGCAGCTGGCGGCGGAGGATCTTGCCGCTGGCGGACTTGGGGATCACGTCGACGAAGTCCACGGCGGCGAGCTGCTTGTACGAGACGAGGCCCTCGGCCGCGAACTCGATCACCGTCGCCGGGTCCAGCCCCGCATTGGGCGCCTGCACGACGAACGCCTTGGGTCGCTCGCCAGCCTCGTCGTCGGGGATCCCGATGACCGCAGCATCGGTGATGCTCTCGTGCTGCAGCAGCTTGGCCTCCAGCTCGGCCGGCGCCACCTGAAAGCCGTTGACCTTGATGAGCTCCTTGAGCCGGTCGACGATGTAGAAGTGGCCGTCATCGTCGACGACCGCGACGTCGCCGGTGTGAATCCAGCCCTCGTCGTCGATCGTCGCGGTGGTCGCGTCGGAGTTGCCGAAGTAGCCGGAGGTGACCTGAGGACCTCGCGCCCACAGCTCGCCGCGCTCGCCCGGCTCGGCGTCCTGGCCCGAGTCGGGATCTACCAGCCGAATCTCGGTGTTGGGCACGACGACGCCCACCGATCCGGGCCGGTAGTTTTGCGTGTCGGTGGTCGTCAGCACCGGAGAGGTCTCGGTCAGGCCGTACCCCTGCCCGATGGTGCAGCCGAGCCGCTTGGCCGCGGCTGCCGCGACGTCTTCGGGCAGAGGTGCGGCGCCCGAGTAGATCTGCGTGACGCTGGAGAGATCGTAGTCATCGACGACCGGGTGCTTGGCGATCGCGAGCACGATCGGCGGCACCAGGAAGAGCCGCGTGATCCGGTGCTCCTGGATCAGCTCGAGCATCTTGACCAACTCGAAGCGAGGCGCCGTGACCACCGTGGCCCCATGCGCGAGCGCCATGTTCATCAGAACCTGCATGCCGTAGATGTGAAAGAAGGGCAGGACCGCAAAGCAGGTGTCGTCCTCGCTCAATGAGAACGATGACTTTGCCTGGCACAGGTTCGCGACGAGGTTCTGATGCGTCAGCATCACGCCCTTGGGGAAGCCGGTGGTGCCCGAAGAGTACGGGAGCACCACCACGTGCTCGGCCGGGTTCACCGGGACCTGTTCGGTGAGCGGCTCGCCTTCGAGGCTCGACAAGGACGGGGCGTCGCCTTCGTCGAGCAGGTAGATCTCCTCGATGCCGCACGCCTGCGCCGCCTCTTTGGCGGTGGGCAGGAACATCGCCGTCGTCACGAGCGCCGTCGCCTTGGAGTCGCGCAGCTGATGGCCGATCTCCTCGGAGCCGTACGTCGGGTTGAGGGTCGTGATGGTGGCCCCCGCGTAGGCGAGGCCGTGGAAAGCGACGGCGTAGCCGGGGACGTTGGGCGCCATCAGTCCCCAGATCGTCCCCGGGCCCACGCCCCGGGCTCGAAGGCCCCCCGCGAGCCTGCGGATCCCAGAGGCCAGCGCGCCGTAGGAAGTGACGTCCCCGGTCGTGCTGTCGATGAACGCCACCTTGTCCGCCAAGTGCGCAGCGTGGACGAGCGCGAAGTCGGTGATCGACGAGGCTGCGATGTCGACGGGTGGGCGAGGGCTCGTGTAGACGCGCACGAACGCAGCGTATCAGCCGTAGCCTGCTAGGACTTCGTGGCCGGGGGCAGCGCGACTTCCAGCGTCCAAGAGCGCCCGTCGACCTTGTCGGTGTGCACCATCTTGAGGCCTTCGGTCTCGCCCTGGGCGACCGCGAAACAGTTCTTCTTCTTCGCGGTCTTGCCAGGCTCGACGTCTCCCATCTCTGTTTTCCAGTCGGCGGGCTGGTAGCCCCCGGCCGCGGGGACGCTGACCTCCGTCTCCGTGCCCGTCGGGCCGACGACCTTGGGAAGGGGCAACCCGGAGACCTTGACCTTCAGGCCATCCTCGGCGCCCACGGTGCGTGCTTCGGCGCCGCCCTCGTTGGTCACTTCGTACTGCACGCAGACGAACGTCTTTCCCTCGCCGGCCTTGGTGCCGAGCCCGTTCTTCAGGTACGTCTCGTTGGGCGCGACCTCGTCGAGGACTTCGACCTTGTGGACGGTCACCGCAAACGGCGGGTCGATCGGGCCCTCTTCCTTCGCGTCCTCATCCTTGTCACAGGCGGGAGCGAGGGCAAGGAGCAGGCAACAAGCGTGGAGTCGGGACACGTGGGTAGCGAGCATCGGACACATCCTGGCACCGGGTGCCACGCCTGTGCAAGGAGCAATCGCTCACAGAGGAGGATTCACGGCAGGTCAGCGGTCCACGCGGTGAGCGCGTCCGCGCTCGGGGTCGCTATCTCCCCGGCCTGTGCGTACAGCTCGAGGGCCCGCGCGATCGCGGCGTCGGCTTGGCTTCGGGCGGCCGTTCCCGGTCGGCACAGGGTCGAGGGGACGCCGCACAGGGCATACGCCAAGGTTGCATGCGCAGACCCGAGCTCCAGGGGCCCAGCGCCGATCGATGTGTAGATCGCGAGCGCCTCCTCGGCAAACCGGTGCGCCTCGGCTGGCCGGCCCAGCCCCATTTCGATGCGACTCCGGGCCGCCACGGCCTCGGCCGTGGCCGAGTTCTCCCGACCGACCGTCTGCAGGGCCAGCCGATGCGCCCTCTCGGCGAAGCTGCTGGCCTGCTCCCACTGCCCCAGCGCCTCATGGCTTTGGGCGATGTAGCCCAGCGTGCGCGCGACCGAGGGGTGGGCGGCGCCCAACGCCGACTCGCGAATGACCAGCGCCCGGTTCTGCTGGCGCAACGCGTCGTCGTACTCGCCGGCATAGATGAGCGCGGTGCTGAGGTTCTCGAGCGCGTGGGCGACCTCCGGATGCTCGGGGCCACGCGACGCCTCCAGACTGCGCACGCCCTGCCTGTACGAGGCGATCGCTCCCTCCAAGTCCCCACGTCGCCACTGCACGATCGCCCGATTCTGAACGGCCATCACGTACTGCGGGTGCGTCGTTCCCAGGGACGACGCGAGGTGCTCGACCGCCTCGTCGAGCACCTCCTGGGCCGGCTCGACGTCGCCGTGCGAGAGATGGGCCGCGCCCAGATCCGCGAGGACCCGGCCGATCCGGGGGTCACGGGGTGCCCAGGTTGCCCGCGCGTCGGCCAGGGCTGCCGAGAGGTTCAAGACGGCCGCTCGGGAGTTTCCTCGGAGCATCTCGACCCTGCCCTGCTGCGCCCGAATCGCGACGCGCACAGCGGGACTCGCGTCCTCGCCGGCCGCCTCCCCAACGAGGCGGGCTGCGTCCTCCAGTGAACCTCGAACCCGCGCGACGCGCGATGCCGCGAGCAGCCAGCGTGCGCGTGCGCCGGTGATCGGGACTCGATCCAGGAGCGATTCGGCGTGGCGCAGCCATTCCTGTGCCCGGGTGCCGAGACGCTGCTCGGTGAGGACATCGACCATCGTCAAGGCGGACTCGAACGCGAGCTCGACGCGGCCCTGCGCCCGCGCCATCGCGTGCGCGTCCTCGAGATCGGACAGCGCGGCGACGTCGTGACCCAGGCTCGCAGCGAGCCGTCCCCGAAGCGCGAGCGCCTCGGCGAGACCGACGTCGTCGTCGATGCGCTGGGCTGCGACGACCCCCTGATGTGCGAGGTCCGCAGCGCGCCCGAGGTCGCCCGCGCCCGCGGACGCCTCGGCCGCGGCCAGCGTCCTCGCCACCGACGCATCGGGCGCGCGTGGCGGCCTGACCGACACGGACTGCGACGTCCTTTCTGTCCCCGAAGGCCATGCCAGCCCGGCCGCGACGGCGAGCACGCCGGCCACGGCCCACCACCGGCGCCGCGACGGTGCACCCTCGAGCGCCTGCAGGACGGCGTCCATGCTTCGCGGACGACGCCCAGGATCGTGGTCCACGCCCGCCCGCAGGATGGGACGCCAGCGGCGGGGGACGGCGGCGATCAGCCCGTCGAGCTCTTCGGCCGAGCAGACCGGACCGTGAGCGGGGACCGGTGCGCGCTGGCTCAGACACTCCAGCACGGTGACGCAAAACGCGTAGACATCGGCGCGCGCATCGACGAGTCCACCGGCGGCCTGCTCGGGCGCCACGTATCCGGGCGTACCGCTCGCCGAGCGCGATGTGGTGCCCGTGCCCTCGGAGCTCAGGGTGTCGGCCGACAGCGACTTGCCCAGCCCAAAATCCAGCACGACGGGGCATCCCCCCGGCTCGACCATGACGTTGGCGGGCTTGATGTCGCGATGCAGGATCCCGGCGGCATGTGCGGCCGCAACGCCGCGCCCGGCCTGCACCAGCACCTCCACCCGGGCGGTGTCGGTCACCGAGCCGCGCGTCCACACCTCGAGCGTCTCTCCCTCGATGAGCGGCATCACCACGAACACCCGCTCCTCGAACAGCCCGACGTCGAACACCCGCACGATGTTGGGGTGGTCGAGCTCGGCCAACGTCCGCGCCTCGTCGCGAAGCCGAACCGCCTCCTCCCCCTCCCGCCGGCGCAGCACCTTGATCGCGACGGGTCGGTCCAGGCGGGGGTCATGCCCCCGATACACCAGCCCCATCCCTCCCCGCCCGATCTGCCCGTGCAGCTCGTAGGGACCAATCCGAGTCGGCGTGGCGCCGAGGAGCCCGTGCCGGACCCGCTCCTTCCATCGACGCGCTTCGAAGTCGTCGACCCGCACGACCGGAGGGTACGGCCGAGAGGATCGAAAAAAGAGAAAAAAGAAGTGATCGATCGCCGGCCCCGCGCAGTGATCGGCGGCAATGAACAAGACCACCGTACTCATCGCAACGTTCGTCGCGCTCGCCGGCTTCATGGCAGCGTGCGGCGTCCCCTGCGACATGCTGGAGGACAAGCTCTGCGACGAGCTGGGTGAAGAGGACTGCAAGGCGTGGAAGGCGTCGGGCGCACCTGCGCAGCTGCGCTCATCGCGACGGTCGGCGAAGGGCTGCTTCAACGCCCTGGCCGGTCCGACCTTCGACGCCTACCTGCAGGGCGCAAAGGCCGTGGCTGAAGCTCAAGGACACGTGGACGGGTCGTGATAACCTGTCCACGTGAGCTCCGACGTCGAGCTGCTCGCGGCCTGGCGCCAAGGAGACCGTGGCGCGGCGGATGAGTTGCTCGAGCGGCACTTCGCCGCGCTGTGCCGCTTCTTCCGCAACAAGGTGAACGTCGGGGTCGAGGACCTCATCCAGCGCACGCTGCTGACGTGCGTAGAGCGTCGGGATCGGATCCCCGAGGGCTGGTGCTTTCGCACGTTCTTGTTCGTGGTCGCCCGCGACCAGCTCTACATGCACTACCGCAAGACCCGGCGAAGCTTCGACGCCACCCAGACCTCGGTCGCGGACCTCAGCCCATCTCCGAGCACCATCATCGCGCAGCGGCAGGAGCACGCGCTGGTGCTGCAGGCGCTGCGCGAGCTTCCGCTCGAGACCCAGGTCCTGCTCGAGCTCCGCTTCTGGGAGGGGATGACGGGGCCCCAGCTCGCCCGGGTGCTCGGCATCGCCGAGGGGACGGTTCGCAGCCGGCTTCGCCTCGCGCGCGAGCGTCTGTTCGCCGCGCTCTCGACCGCGGCCCTCGCTCGCGGGCTCAGCGTCGAATCGGACGACGACTTCGAGTCGTGGGCGCGCGGTGTGCAGGCCACCGTCGCGCCGTAGCCTCAAGTCGCAAGGGCCGCCAGCGTTTCGGTGGTCCACCGGTTTGCGGCAAGGAACGCGCTGACCAGCTCGACGGGCTCGAAGTTGGTCTCCAGCAGCGCGCTCCACCGCCCTGCCTCGTACTGCTCCGCGTAGGTGATCAGCTGCCCCAGCGCGCCCTCGCGGCCGACCAGCGCCACCTTGAGCGGCTCGTCGAGCGGCAGGGGCCCGATCAGGTCGACCATGCTGCGATCGAAGAGCGCGTCGAGGATCGAGAACAGTCCAACCGTGAACGCCGTTGGGCCGTCGACGTCGAGCTTGTCGGCCAGCAGCTCGCACATCCGAGCCCGGACGACGCCAATGCGCAGCAGCTCGGGCGGCTTGTCGTCGACGCTGGAGAGCGCGACGAGAGCCACCCAGGCCCGGAGCTTGTTGTAGCCCAGCATGCCCATCGCCTGGCGCACGTCCGTCAGCGGCTTGCGGAGCGCGAAGTGAGCCGAGTTGAGGTAGCGAAGCAGTCGATACGTCAGCGAGACATCGGCGCTGACCAACTCGACGAGACTGTCGAAGTCCACGCTGGTGTCGCTGAGCCTAGAGAGCAGCCGCAGCGTGGCCATGCGGTTGGCGGGCAGCTTCTCCCCTTCGACCACTTCGGGCCGGCACAGGAAGTATCCTTGGAAGAGCTCGAAACCGAGGTCGAGACACAGCTTCATGTCAGCCTGGTCCTCGACCTTCTCGGCCAGCAAGATGACGTCATAGGGCTTCAGCGCCTCGAGGGTCTGCATCATGACGGTCTTGTCCATGACCTCGATCTTGATGATGTCGGCGAACTCGATCAGGGCCTTGCGGCTCTCCATGAAGATGAAGTCGTCGAGCGCGATGGTGTAGCCCGCCGCCTTCAGTCGCCGCAGCGCCGTGCACACCTCGGGGGTCGCGGGCACGTGTTCGAGGACCTCGATGACGACCTTCGATGCCGGGAGCGCCTCCGCGTTGAGGCTGAGCAGCATCTCCTCAGCGAAGTTGACGTAGGCCACGCCGTCCCCGACCAGGACGTCGATCCCGATCTCGGTGAACGCCGTGACCACCGTGGATCGAGACGCGGCCGTCGCATCCTTGATGTTGGCGAAGTTTTCGCGCGAGTCTCGGTAGAGCAACTCCGCACCCACCAGCTCCAGGTCGCGGTTGAAGATGGGCTGTCGTCCTACGAATGCCTCGGTCATGGTGCTCTTTGGGCGTGGCACCACCGCGCGCGCTCGCCCGCTCGAACCATCGGCGGCTGCCTGGCCGACTTGAGGTGGGCAGACCCGAGAGAATTGGAACGGCAGCGGGGCCGCCGCCCGTCATCTGGGCTCGACTAGCAGCCCGCTCTCACGGAGATCTCGGAGCGCAGCGTCGACGGCCATGGGCAGGCCTTGGGCAAGCTCCAGCGCGTTCGGCGGGGCGCCGGAGACGGTCGACATGGGCAGCTCGCCCGCCGAGACGGCCGCGTTCGCGAGCGCTACGAGCGCACCCGGGTCCCGCGTCCCATCGAGATGCTCGATGAGAAACGCGTGCAGCGGAGCCAGGGTCCGGTGACCGAGCTCGGGCGTCGACACGAAGCCGAGCTCCCGCGCTTCGAGCCGCGTCAACGGGAGCACAGCGGGACGCGGAGAAACCTCGCCACCGTGCACCTCGAACGGCTCGACCGCCCCGGCCGTCGTCCGGGGTCGCAGGTCATCGCGCACCAACACCGTGGCCCGGAACTGCCGCATGATCGCGACGTCGAGCAGGGTCTCCACCACCGGGCGATCGGCGTGTTTCGCCGCGAGCGTGGCCCGGGTCGCGGCGACAGCCTCGGAGTCGAGCCCGGTCGGCGCGACGTCGTCGAGGTACTGCAGCCCGTGCCGCGCCCACCAGTCCCACACTTCGGACACCCAAAACGACCGCTGTCCCGCAGCGCCAAACTGGTGCTCGGCGTACGAGCCAGGACGCGAGAGTACGGCGTCGATCTCTGCGTCGAGCCACAGCCCCGTCGCCATCCCCTCCAGCGCGGGACTCCCCCGCAGCGCGCCGAGCATCTCTCGCATCTGGGCCGCGTCGTCGCATCCCGCCGCCCGGATCGCGTGCCCGAGCGCATCGCGCACGCACGCCCCCGGTTTTGCGTCGTAGCTGAGGTATGCGATCCCCTGTGGGGACAGCGCGCGTCGGACGAGCCGCAGCAGGGCGTCGCGCACGGCATCGGGGACCCAGGAGAACACGCCGTGCACGAGCACGTAGTCGAACGGCTCCAGACGCAACGTGTCGTCGGAGACGTCTCCGACCCGAAAGTCGACGTTGTTCAAACCTGCGGCGTCCGCACGGTGCCGAGCGACATCGATCGCTGCGGGGTCGATGTCGATGCCAACGAGGCGCGCTTCGGGGGCCCGAGCGGCAATCGCCATGAGGTTCACGCCCCGCGCGCAGCCGAGCTCGAGCACGCGAGCCCGCCCCCACGCGACGGGTCGAAGCCCCCACGCGCAGCCCAACGCCTCCAGTCGACGCGGATGGGTCTGCGGAATCGGACGGTCGTCGTAGGGAAGCACCGCGCCGCAGGATACAGCCGCAGTTTGCGACAGATCCGTGCAGACCGACCGGAAGCGTCATGCGTAGTGTGAATACCTCTGCGAACTTTGCGTCTGCATCGACCTGGGTGACGGCGGCGGCGGCTGCGCAACCGAGCCCTCCGAGTTCTTCGAGTGTGCGACCGCCATGCTCACCGAGGTCGAGGCCACCGACGTCGACGGCAACACGGTCACGGTGTGCGGCAATGACACGGCAACCTGCACCGATATTGGTGACGGCGACACGACCTGCCTCCCCCAACCCGTGAGCTGCGAAGAGGCGGGATGCCCCGAAGGCTTTACGTGTGGTGGCGACGGCGTCTGCCTGTGCGACGACGACGACTCGTGCGGCGAGGATTCATCCTGCGGAGCCGACGGCTTCTGCACGGCGCCGGGCTGTACGGACGCCTCCGACTGCGGCGAAGTCCCGTTCGACGGCGGCTCGTACAGCTGCGAGTAGGCGCGTCCGCCCATGTGACGCGACGGCCCGGGCGATCCCGGGCCGTTTCTTTTTGGGCCGACGCTAGTCTCGGCTGCGCTCGCGCGACCAACCCTTCGACGTCGGCGAGACGCGGGTGATCGTGCTCGACATTCCGGACGAGTATCCCGGCCGAGTTGAGCGGCTGGACCGCTCGAGCCCTCAGCCTCAGCCTCAGCCTCCCCCGACGCCGGGGACGCGATTCTGGTGTGCCCGGAAGATCTTCTCGAACCGAGAGTCGTCCAGCACCAGGCTGTAGTAGAGGCGTCGCGGGTGAAAGCCGGCGTGGTAGCGGGTCATGCCGAGCAGGCGCTGGGCCCGGTTGAGCAGCTTGAGCGCCGGACCCGGCACGCGCAGCGGCGCGATGCCCCGCTCCTCCAGGAACTTGCTCAGCGGCCCCACGGTGACGCCGGCGACGTTGTAGACGCCCTTGCCGTGGAGGTTGATCGCGAGCATCAAGTCGCGCGAGAGGTTCTCCTTGGTGGTGGGGTTGATCATCGGATCGAACCCCACCGGCAGCACCGGCGGATTGCTCTCGAAGAGCAGGTTGAGGCCCGAGATGACCCCGCCTCCGAAGACGCCGCTGGGTCGCAGCACCATCACCTCGGTCTCGAGGTCGTCCATCTTGGCCCGGCAGATGAACTCGGCGTCGATCGTGTCCCGCAAGATGGGGTGCACCTTGGGGTCGAGATTGAGCTCGGCGTCCTCGCGCACCTTGTAGTCGCCGCGCGCGCCGATGCGGTACACGGCGTCGCTCGACAAGAAGATGTACTTGCCGACGAGGTGGCGCAGGCTGGCCTCGAGCAGGTGCTTGGCCGAGTTGACGTTGAAGTCGTGGTTGCGCTTCGTGTAGCCCGAAGGGTCGCCCTGGAACGCCAGGTGCAGCACGGTGTCGAGCGGCTTCTCTCGCAGGCGGTCGAGCAGGAACAGGTTGTCGACCTGCCGACGCTTGGACAGGTCGGCGGAGACGAAGAGGAAGCGCTCGGGATCGGCCCCGAGCAGCGAAGGCGGGCACGTGCCGCGGGTGACGGCGATGACAACGTCGACGTTGGCATCGGCGAGCAGCTGCTCGATCAGGTGAACCGCGACCAGCCGGTGCGCACCCGCGATGAGGATGCGCCGCGGTCCTTCGCGCAGCGTGCCCGGCTCGGGGCCGTCGTCGACCTGCGTGACCAAGGCGGCGCGGCGCATGGTGTCCCGCCGTTTCGGCTTGGTCGGCTTGGTCGGCACCACGGTGACGTCTGCGTCTTCGGTCACGTGTCCATCCCTCCCGCGTGCCGCTTGCGAACCCGCTGCCCCTCGTCGATCAGCTCCACGACGGCGTCTCGGACCCGCTGGACCTCACGCTCACGCGCCTCGATGCTGGTCAGCGCGGCGGGGTCGACCTCGATCGGCTTGCCGTAGGTGATGAAGTAGCGCACCGGCTTGGGCAGCAGCCCCATCGGCCCCAGCCAGGGGAAGGTCGGCGTGATCGGGAAGTAGGGGAGACGCAGGATCCGCGCGAGCGGCTCGAAGTTGGCCACCATGTTGATCTGTTCTTCGGCCCCGACGAGACCGAACGGAATCACCGGGACGCGATGGCGAGCGGCGAGCTCGACGTGGCCGTGGGTGAACGGGTACAGCTCGTAGGCCTTGTCGGCCGTCTTGCCGAGCGCCTCGGCACCCTCGGGAAAGATGCCGATGAGGTGGCCTTCTTCGATGAGCCCGTCGAAGTTGGCGCGCGTTCCGGGCATCTGCCCCATGCTGCGGAAGAAGACCCCGAGGAAGGGCACCCGGTAGACGAAGTAGTCGACCATGTACCGCATCAAGCGCGGGGGATCGGTGTGCCGAAAGACGTCGGTCGCGATCATCATCGCGTCGAAGGGGAGGACGCCGCTGTGGTTGCCGACGACGACACCCCCGCCCTTCTTGGGCACGTGGTCGTGGCCGCTCGACACGACGCGGAAGTAGTAGCGATGCAGCCAGTAGCCCAGCGCGTATCCGAGCCCCAGCATGTCGGAGTCCGTCCCGAAGCGGTCGGTCCCGAACCCGGCATCATCGAGCATGTAGGACTCCACGCGTGCCCATTCGCGGGGGGGCAGCAGGGGGCTGGCGTATTTGCGGGTGCGCTTGCGACCGAGCACGTCGGACCTCCGTCGATCAGTACCGCACCGGCGGGGTGCCGGAGCTCGTCTTGGCGTTGCGACGAGCGAGCCTCAGCTCCCACTCGTCGGATGGTACGGGGATGACATACACGGTGGGCCACACGAAGCGACGGTCGGTTGCGCCCATGCGACGGGCCCAATACTCGACGTCGACGACCTGATACGGCTCGTCGTCGATCACGACGATCTCATGGACCCGGGGCACGAACTGCGCCCCCTCGGTGGTCTCGGTGCGAAAGAGCAGCCGCCCCTCGCAGGCGTACTCGACGTACGGCATTCGGCGAAGAGTAGTCTACACTAGTTGCGTGGGGCTTTCGCGAGTCTTGGGGATCGTGGCGCTCGTCGTCGCTGGCTGTGGTGACGACGGAAATGGGGGCTCGTTGGGCTCCGGCGGCTCATCGGGGATTTCGACCGTCGGCGGGTCGTCCGGAGGCACCGGGTCCGGGGAGGTCACGGGTTCCGGCTCGGGCACCTCCGGGGAGGTCACGGGCTCGTCGTCTGGGGCAGCCGAGACGTCGTCGAGCAGCACGGGCCTCGGCGAATCGAGCAGCACCACCGGCGAGGGCGAGGGCTCGAGCAGCTCCACCGGCGTCGAGGCCGAACCGCACCCGCTGTGGATCTCCCCCAACCTCTGGTACAGCGTCGACGACCAGCTGCACTACATCGAGATCGATCCCGCCGACGGCACCGTCGCCCAGCTGGTGACGAGCACGATCTCCACCGAGATGATCAGCGGCCAGAACGGGATCACCATGCTCGAGAGCGGCGCGCTGCTGCTGTCGCGGGAGAGCACGGGGGGCACGGAGATCTACTACGTCGAGGATCCGCCGACGGTCGCCAGCGAGATCGAGGTCGAGCTGCTCGGCTCGGTGCCCGACGGCCTTCGCATCGAGGCGCTGTACACCGACTGTCAAGGCTTGGTGTACTTGATGGATACGGGCGCCGACGTCGGCAGCGCCACCGGCAACCGCCTGATTCGGTTCACCGGTGACTACCTCGGCGGTGACCTATCCTTCGAAGTCATCACCGATCTCGAGAACGCGAGCGCGCCCGACATCGACGACATGGGCCCCGGCATCGACGCCGACGGCGAGATCACCGACGGCCAGGGCTTTGCGATCGATACCAGCAACGTGTACGAGTTCGACTACAACACCGGCACGGGCACCTCGCTGGGCAACGCCGGGACCTGGGGTGTGCACGCGTTGGGCGGGCCGCTCTTCGATGACGGCATCGCTCGGCTCTACGTCTTCGATCAAGACGCGAATCTGCGCGAAGCGGACCCGGTCACCCTGGCCACGTCCGACGTGCTCGTGACCGGGCCAGATCCCGATGGATCCTCGCCCGCGGGCTGGAGCGGCATCACCGGTCCGCTCACCGAGTGCGTGACGACCTTGCCCCCGCCGGGCTGACCTCAGCCCTCGTCGATCGCCCGCACCAGCTTCGCGAACTCGACGAGGGACACGCCCTGATCGCTCGCATGAAGCGCGATCTCTGGCCGCACATCCAGGCCGCCGCCGCCGCGCTCGCCGAGGGGCCGCCCGGCGATCTGCTCGCGCTGATCACCCGGGTCGAAGACAGGATGCAAGCATCCCCGCTCGAGGCTCGCATCGCAGCGCGCACGTCCGGGGCGGGCCTGCGCATCGTCGAGTTCGAGGACGCGCTCGCGCCCACCTTCGCGTCGATCACCCGGGCTTGGGTCGAGGACATGTTCTCGCTGGAGGCCAATGACCGCGCAATCATCGACGACCCTCGCGCCACCATCCTCGACCCCGGAGGGCAGATCCTCTTCGTCGAAGCGGAGGGGTTGGGCATCGTCGGAACCTGTGCGCTGATGCGCTCACATGGCAAGGCGTTCGAGCTCACGAAGATGGGCGTCGTGGCCGAGGCGCGCGGCAAGAAGGCGGGGGCGTACCTGCTCGACGCAGCCCTGGACCGCGCCGGGCAGCTGAAGGCTTTGGGCGAGCTCGACGAACTGTTCCTGCTGACCAACAGCATCTGCGCGGCGGCGATCCATCTGTACGAGAAGCACGGATTCGTCCACGACGAACGCATCCTGCAGCGCTTCGGCTGCCGCTACACCCGCTGCGACGTCGCGATGTCGTATCCGCTGTAACGGCGCCCCGGTCCCCGTCCGAACGTGGCATCGTTGCGCCCGCGCATGCCATTTGGGCCGCCGCAGCTTCCCCCCGATCCGCCGGCCGTCATCGAGCCCGCCGAGCCATCCCCCGATCGGGCGACGCGGGGCGGACTCGAGCTTGCCTGGAGCGCTCCGGAGGGCTGCGGCAGCGCGGGCGAGCTCGCCGACCAGGTGGAGCTCTACCTCGCCGACGGCGGCGACCATGCGCTCGACGTGACCGCCAGGGTCGAGCAGCGCGCCCGGAGTTGGCACCTGAGCCTCACGCTCGCGCGACCCGGGCAAACGACCGTTCGCGAGCTCGACGCGCCCACGTGCCCCATGCTCTCCAAGGCAGCCGCGCTCGTCGTCGCGGTCCACGTGGACGTCGTCGGCACCAGCCAGGGGGTTCGGGAGCTCGTCGCAGCGCCGGAGGACTTCTTGTCCGTCGACGAGCCGGACGAGCCGGCCCCCAGCGGCGAAGGCGTCTCGCCGGTCGTCGAGTCCAGCCCCGTCCCGGAGACCGTCGCCGTCCGCACGCGCGCGGAGCAGAACGAGGCTCGCCGACGGCCTCCAGCCCGCCGACCCAACCGGGCCGGGCTGCTCCGCCTGATCACCCACGGGGGTCTCGGCGAGCGGCCGGGCTTCTTCGGCGGAGTCGGGCTCGCCGGCGGGTACCAGAGGCGCTCGTTTCGGCTCGAGGTGCAGGTGGACTACGCCGTCCCCCGGGTGCTCCGGCGCAATGGTGTCGCGGCGTCGTTCCAAGCGCTGCACGGCACGCTTCGGGGATGCTGGGTGTCCAGCTTCGAGCGGTGGGAGTTCCCGCTGTGCGGTGGGGTTCGGGCGGGCGGTCTGCGCGGCGAAGCGACCTCCGGGGCGCAGACCCCCGAAGTCGCCTGGAGCCCGTGGGTTGGGCTCGTCGCCGACGCCTCCACGGTTTGGTCTCCGATCCCGCAGTTCGGGATCTACGGGGGCCTCGGCGTGCTCGCCGGTCTACGGCGCCCCTCGTTCCGCGTGGGTTTGGACGGAGACAGCCTCTACACGTCGGCCCCGATCGGGGTCCAGCTGAACCTGGGCGTCGAGCTCAAGCTGTTCTAGCGCGCTATCCGGACACGACCATCGTCGTGAAGAACGCGGGCGCGATGTCGCAGAACTTTGGAAGGACCCCGTAGTCACGGGCCGTCCCGACCCAGAC
This sequence comes from uncultured bacterium, assembly GCA_963761755.1. Classification (GTDB taxonomy): domain Bacteria; phylum Myxococcota_A; class Polyangia; order Nannocystales; family Nannocystaceae; genus CAJXVA01. The sequence continues at coordinate 97,448 of CAVXIC010000001.1, read as the reverse complement.
GCCGACCTCGTCGCCGCCGCTCATGCCCGAGCCGTAGGTTCCGTGAAACACGGTGAGCGGATCGTCGAGCGAGAGGTCCAGACCCAGCCACATCTGATCGCCGCACGGGTCCTCCGGCTCGAAGGGAGTGCCGATGTTGAACGGTCCGCAGTCGGCGGCGCTGAGGGCCATGTCGAAGGGCAGCTCGACCGTCTCGTTGTTCGGCACGAGCACGGAGCTGCTGACGAACGAGAAGCGTCTGCCCTCCTCGAAGGTCAGCTCCACCCAGAAGTCGGGGAACCCGAGCGGACCGGGCTGCCGATGGACGCGCACCTCGACCGGCTGGCCTTCGGCCGGAAGCACGACCGGAGGATCGCTCTCGACCGTGACGAGGAGATCGAGCCCCTTTCCGCACGCCAACGGCAGCTCGCCCGGCGTGGCCGATGGGGAGAACGCGCAGGTCGCGTCGAGGTCGGTCGGGATGTCGTCGGGATAGACACCGCCGGGCACCTGCAGACCCCACGAGAGCACCAGCTGGCCACCATCCTCGCACGCCTCGGCGGCGCCGCCCGTCGTCTCCCCCGACGAGGACGAGTCTGAGCTGGAGTCGGACGAAGAGCCCCCTGTCGTCTCCGAGCCGGAGCTGCTGCTCGACCCGGCGGTCGTGTCCTGGGCCGAGGTGCTCGAGGTGCCGAGCGTCGCTCCGGTCGTGCTCGTCGAGTCACCCGTGGTGTCGTCCCCAGTGGGACCGGACGTCGCGGAGCCGGTGCTGGTCGAGGAGCTGGAGCCATCACCGTCGGCGGAGGACACGTCGTCTCCGCACGCCGAAACAACCACAAAGGACAAGAGCAGGGGAAGTCGTCGCGTACGCATAAGGCCGGGAAGCTAGCGAGTGACACGTTGTGCCGCAAGGACCCCCTGGTACACTGCTTCCCATGCCTAGTTTGATCGCCTGTCCATCGTGTAGCGCCCACGTTCACGCGACCGCGACCTCGTGCCCGCATTGTGACAGTCACATTCGCAATGAGCGCGGGTCGATCGGCCGCACGGCCGGCGCGGTCCTCATGGGGCTGACCCTGACCGCGTGCCCGGCCGATGACGACAACGACGACACGGGCGCGAGCTCGATGACGATGACGTCGGGCACCACCAACCCGGGCAGCACCTCCGATCCCGGCAGCACCAGCATCGATCCCGGCACCACCAGCATCGATCCTAGCAGCACCTCCTTCGCGCCCGACTACGGGGTCGCAGAGACCGGCTTTTCATCCTCGGGCGACCCCTCCAGCAGCTCGGGCGACGCAAGCTCCTCCACCGGTGAGATCAGCACGACGACGATCGGCGGGCCCGAGTACGGTGTGCCCGAGACCTCGGGAGAATGATCTCCTGAGAGCCCGCTAGAGCGGCGGGTGGGCGTCGAGCCAGCGCCCGACCTCGCCGCGGAGCGACTCCAAGTCCTCGCCTTCCTCGCTCCCGGCGGCAGCGAGCGCTTCGGCGGCAGCGAGCGCGGCGGCTCTCGCCGCGTCCGCCTGCCCTGCCAGCTTCAGGCGCTCGTTGGCCAGCTCCAGCCACGCCCCCGCTCTCGACTCGGGTGACGCGTCGCCAGCTTCGCGAATCTCGGCAACGCGAGCGAAGTGGCGAACTGCGGCCCGGTGATCCCCCCGCGCCCGCGCCACCAGGCCTAGGCCGTGCAGCGGAAACGACACGTGGAAGTGCTTCGGGCCCTGCGCCTCCTCTAGGATCTGCAGTGCTCCCGAGAAGTTGGACTCGGCCTCGTCCCACCGCTCGAGGGATGCGTAGACGTTGCCCAAATTGTTGAGCGGATGCGCCGTCAAGGGGTGGCCGGGGCCCAGACGCTCCAGACGGCTCGCATGTACTTCTTCGAACAGCCCGATGGCCGCGTCGTAGAGCCCGACCCGCTCGTATGCGCCGGCGGCGTTGTTGAGGATGGCGTCGATCCCACCGACGAGGTCGCCGGTGAACGTGGAGCGGGCGCGCGCGATCAGGTCGTCGAATCGCACTCGAGCTTGCTCGACGTCTCCCTTCTTGAGCAGCGCGAAGGCGAGGTTGGCTTCGACCCGCAAGCACTCGGGGTGCTCGGAACCCAGACGTTCGCCGCAGTCGGCGATCTCCGCATCGTGCAGCTCGATCGCCCGTCCCCACTTGCCCATCCAGGACAGCACGACGGCCAGCTCCGACTGCAGGGTGTGCGTCGACAAATCGTTGTCCTGGGCGATCTCGAGCGCGCCCTCGAGCAAGCCCACCGCCTGCTCGTGCTTGGCGGCGTGGCGCGCGATCCCTGCCCGAGCCCGAAGCAGATCGATGCGGCGGGCTGGAGGCTCCGGAGTCATGCTCGCGAGCGCGGCCTCGGCATGCCGTGCCCACTCGGTGGCCGCCAACGGCTCTGCGCGTTGGACGTGCAGCTCAGCGAGGTCGAGCGCGACGTTGGACGCAGCGTCCATGTCCCCCGCACCCACATGGTCGAAGTAAGCCCGGCGAAACAACGAGAGCGCGCGGTCGTACTGGGTCGCATTGCGCGAGAGTTGGCCGACACCGTGGGTGACCGCTCGCTGCAGAGGCGGATAGGCCACGGCGTCGGCGCGCTCGATCAGGGTGTCCGCGATCTCGGAGGCCTCCTCCCGCCTGCCCACCGAGTCGAGCGCGCGCGCCCGCGCGAGGCCGTCCAAGATCGCCGCGATGGTCTCCTTGGACCCCGGCGGAGCCTCGGGTTCGACCTTCGTCGTGGGCTGGTCGCACGCACGCACAGGTGGCAGGGTCGCCAGCAGGTCGTCGGTTTGCTCGAGCATCTCGACGTCGACGTCGCTCAGGACCCGGGTCAGCGCATCGAAGCTTCGCCGGCGGTCAGCCAAACACGAGCTGCGGGCGTCGAACATGCGTTCGGACTGCACACCTCGGACTCGGGTCGCCTCGCATGCGTCGCGCATGGCGTCGACCCACTCCTGCGCGTATCCCTCGAGCCGACGGTCGAGCCGGGACCAGGTCGCGTCGGAGAAACTCGCCGACAACCCTGCAAACGCCAGCTCCACGTCGCTTCGGCGGGCCTCGCTCCACGCCTCGCCCATCGACCCGCGATCGATCGGGCAGGGATCGGTCTCGGCGTTCCCGCGAACCGCCGTCGCGATGCCTCCGGCGCACACCACCCCGGCCAGCATGTACAGGCCAACCCGCCCGCGCCTCGGCCTCACGTTGCGCTCGATCTCCTCCACGAGGGCGTCCATGGACGCAAAGCGCTCGGCGGGGTCCAGCGACAGACCGCGCACGAGCACCCGATGGACCCAGCTGGGCACGTTCCCTTCGGGCCGCTGCGGTGGACGGCCCTCCAACATCGCGAGCAGGACCTCGGCGGTCGTGGCCCCACCGAAGGGTCGCTCGCCGTACACCGTCTCGAACATCGACACACAGAACGAGAACTGGTCGCTGCGCGCGTCGGCTCGGCCTCCGCGCACGACCTCGGGTGGCAGATAGGCGGGGGTGCCGACCAGGGCGCCCGTCCGCGTTCGAAGCGCGTCGAGCTCGAGGTCCGAGGGGGCCCAGTCGAGCGCCGGCGTCGGCAACAGCTCGTCTTGGAGCCGCGCGATGCCGAAGTCCAAGACGCTCACGTGGGCGTCCTTGTCGATCATCACGTTGCTCGGCTTGAAGTCGCGATGGACGAGCCCCGCCGCGTGCGCGGCAGCAAGGCCTCGCGCCGCTTGGATGTACGCCTGCACCACCTCGCTCCACGCTGGCGACCGCTCCTCCTGCCAGGCGCGCAGGTCGACACCATCGATGAACTGCATGACCACGTAGACCCGGCCCTCGTGCTGCGACACCTCGTAGACGTGGGCGACGTTGGGGTGTGAAACCTTCGCCATCGCCTGGGCTTCCCGCACCAGCCGCGCTCGCCCTGTGCTTTCTTCGGTCGCCTCGGCGTGCAGCACCTTGATCGCGACCTTCCGATCCAGACGATCGTCGTACGCCGCGTAGACGACCCCCATGCCGCCGGAGCCGAGCCGGCGGAGTACCGCGAACCGGCCCAAACGTGCCGGTGGGGCATCGTCTCCAAAAGACACCGCCTCGAACGGCGTCTCCTCCCGAGTGTTCGGCATCCGCAACCCACAGTAACAGGCCTCACCTCATGGGTCGCGGGTCTCGCGCGGGACAGGAATCATCGAAGCGCACGCTGCGCAAAGCTGCCATTAGCAAGAAAAATGCCCGAAACGAAATTTTCTTACGGATCTCCGAGCCAAACTACACAACACTGTACCCGTCGTGTCGGTCTCAGCTGCAGCGGAATCCCATGTGAGTCGTCCGGTGCCCGTGATGGAGCCGCCGCCGAGCTTCCGCGAGGTCTATCGCAGCCACTACACCTTCGTTTGGCGCAGCCTGCTGCGCCTGGGTGTGGAGGATTCCACGGTGGACGACGCGGTCCAGGACGTGTTCATCGTCGTCCACCGCAAGCTCGATGACTTCGAGGGTCGCGCGGCGGTCCGCACCTGGCTGTTCGCAATCGCCCGCCGCATCGCGTTGCGGTACCGCGATCGCGCCCGCCGGCGCGCCAAGGATGAGCCCGAAGCGGACACCCCGACCGAGCTCGGGAGACCCGACACCGCCCTGAGCTGCAACGAAGCGCTCGAGCGGCTGCAGTCGTGGCTCGATGAACTCGACGAGGACAAGCGCGCGGTGTTCGTGCTCTCGGAATTCGAGCAGATGCGCGCGCCCGAGATCGCCTCGATGCTCGGCGCCAACCTCAACACCGTGTACGCCCGGCTTCGAGCGGCACGCCTCCACGTCTCCAGCCGGGCGCGTCGAGAAGCCAACATGGAGGGCTATCGAGCCTCGGTTCGCACCGTCGCCCACGCCCGCCCTGGAGCGGGCGCTCGCCAGCGCACGTGGCTCCTCCTGGCCACCAAGCTGGGCATCACCGCCAAGGCCGCGGTCGCCACCGGAGGGCTCGGTGCGGGCCTGAGCGCCCTGCTGAGCAAGGCCGCTCTCGCGGCGGCGGTGGTCGGTGGCAGCTCACTGGCCGTCGTCTCCATGCGGGCCACCCCGCAGGCCTCCGCGGACGGACCGGTCATCGCTGCGGCCAGCGCCGCCGGGGTCGACCCTGCCACGGAGCCACCCCTCGTCGAGCCGGTGCTCGCCCCGTCCGCTCGCCCCGCTCCCGCCCCGCGAGCCCATCCGGTCTCGGCCGAGGTTCCGCTCGCACCCTCGATGATCGCGCTGCTCTCGGGTGCCCCGAAGGCGTCGAAGAAAGCCAGCAGCAACGTCCAGGTGGAGGGCGTCGAGGCCAAGCCCGAGCCGTTCGCAGCCGAGCTCGAGCGCTTCGAACAGGCCAAGGTCGCTGCGCGTCGCGGGGACACCCGTCAAGCGCTCGACCGCATCGACCGCTACCTGCGCGACTTTCCGCGCGGGACCTTCTCGATCGAAGCCGCGGCGCTTCGGGTACGGACCTTGTGCAGGGGTCAACGCACCGAGGAAGCCCGGAAGGCGGCCGCGACGTTCGCGGATACGTTTGGCGAGTCCACGCTGATCGACGTCGCCGCTCCCTGCGGATGATCCTCGAATGATCGTCCGCACCCTGTTGGTGCTTCCCCTGGTCCTGGGGGGCTGTGTCGGAGATGCCGTGTGCATCGGCGACTGCGAAGCCCTTGGGGTCACGATCACCTCGAGCGAACCCACGACATCGACGGCGACCACGGTGGAGCCGGCGAGCACGACGTTCGACGACACGACGACCGGAACAGACACGGGGGGCACGACCGTCATGCCGAGCTCGTCGTCGGGCCCCTCGTCCTCGTCCTCGTCGAGCTCGTCTTCTTCGGGCTCCTCGTCGTCGAGTTCCTCCTCCTCAGGAACCGATACCGATACCGACACCGATACCGACACCGACACCGACACCGACACCGACACCGACGGCTCGAGCAGCGGCTCCGGCTCGAGCTCCAGCACCGGTGGGGTGTGAGTCGATCCTTCACCCACGAGCCGCTCTCGGACGTCGTTGGACACGTTCGAGACCAGCTCGGGCACGCCGGAACCGCGACGATTCGCGTGCCCAACCCTGATGGCGGCGCCGGCCTGTACCCCGGAGAGCGGCACCACGGCGCCCCCGATGCCCCGCGACATCGGCCCCTTCGCGTCTGGACCGATCTCGCGGACCGCCTGGTCGCCCGCCTGCGAACGCCCGTGATCCACGAAGATGGGATCGAGCTCACGTTTCAACGGCTCGATCCCACGGCCACGCTCTTGTCCCCGAAGGCCTCGGGCCCGGGCAAGTACGCGCCGGGCTCGGGGTTCGACCGCGCCAGCAAGCTCGAAGATCCCGACTTCCTGCTCGACTTCGAGGACGCGCTGGAGCGCTGTGCTCTCCCCCGCGCACCCACCGTCTTGAGCCTTGGGGTCAACACCGGCACGGAGCTCGAACCCGTTCGCGCTCGGCACCCCGACGCCATGTTCACGGGGATCGACCACGACCACGCGGCGCTCGCGGTCGCGGCGCAGCGCTTCGGCCCTCCGCATCGCTTCTTCGCGGCCGACATCACGCAGCTGCCCGAACTTCCGCGGTTCGATCTGGTCCTGTGCATCGACACGCTCCAGAGCCCCGGGGTCGATGACCGGGCCGTCCTTCGCCACGTGGTGCAGCACCTCGTCGAGCCGCGAGGCTCGGTGATCCTCGGTCTGCCCAACTGCCGGTACGTCGACGGCGAGCTCCTGCACGGGGCCCGCATGGTCAACTTTCGCCAGCCCGAGCTCTCGCTGGTGCTCAAGGGCGTGGCCTTCTACAAGAAGTACCTTCAGCAGCACCACAAGCGCGTGTTCGTGACCGGCAAGCACGAGCTGCTGATCACGGGGGTCCCGATCGGTCAGCCCCAAAGCCGAGGCTGACCGGTGGACAGCACCACGCGGTGCCAGAGCGCGCCGCGAGGGTCGATCTTCCGCCGCCCCCCGGTGGCGAGGCCCATGGGCACATGCACGAACTTCTGGTTCCAGTAGCCCACCAGCATGTCCGTCCGACCGGTGAGGCCCGCGTGAACGGCGTGTTGGCCCAGCGCGAGGCAGAAGGCCGAGTCGGACGCGTTCGCCTGGATGCCGCGAATCATGTAGCTGGGGTCGATGTACTTGACGGTCATGTCGAACCCCAGCCCGTCGAAGTACTGCTTGGTCCGGTCCCTCAGAAAGGCACCGACGTCGCCGAGTTTGCGGTTGCCGGACGCGTCGGCAGTTTCGGGTCCGTCGTCCTTCATCAACATCTCGTCCGCCCCTTCGGCCACGACGACCACGGCGTGCCGACGAGTCTCGAGCCGGCGGTGCAGCGCGGCCAGGAAGCCGTGCTCGCCCTCGAGATCGACACGAACCTCGGGAACGATGCAGACGTTGACGTCGCTGTTGGACAGGGTGGCCTCCGCCGCGATGAAGCCGCTGTGCCGCCCCATGAGCTTGACCAGCCCCACCCCATTCCACGCGCCTTGGGCTTCGGCGTGGGCTGCCGCGATGGCGCCGCGGGCCGCCTCGACCGCCGTGAGGAACCCGAACGAGCGTTCGATCCACATCAGATCGTTGTCGATGGTCTTGGGAATGCCGACCACCGCGATGGGCAGGCCCCGACGTTTCACCTCTCGAGCGATCGCGGAGGCTCCACGCAGCGTGCCATCGCCCCCGATCGCGAACAGCACCGAGACGCCGCGGTCGGCCAGCGTCTGCACCATCTCGGCGGGGTCTTGCTCACCGCGCGAGCTCCCCAGCACGGTCCCACCGTCGTCATGAATGCGGGCGACCATCTGCGGCGTGAGCTCCAGGGGCGGAGCGGGCGGGTCCTTGCTCAGCCCCGCGTAGCCGTAGCGAAAGCCTAGGATGCGAGGCACGCCATACCAGTGGTGCAGCGTCATGACGATCGATCGAATGACGTCGTTGAGTCCGGGACACAAACCGCCACACGTGACGATGCCGCAGGCGATCGTCTCGGCGTCGAAGGCAAGCTTGTGCCGAGGACCCGCGCGCTCGAACGACGGGAGCGGTTCCCCCTGCTTGACGAGATCATCGAGCATCCCCGCGTCGCCGACCAAGAGAACCCGGCGGTCTTCCTTCATCCACGGGATCCGATCGCCGAGCGGAGAGTCGACGGTGGCCTCGCCGATGCGGGGGATGTCGAGATCGGACGCGGAGGGCAGCGCTTCGGGCACACCAAAGCGTCGCGCGGGACCGAGCAGGACGCAACGTCGTCCTTCACGCCCGCTTCACATTGGACCCCTCATCGAAAGCGGCTCGAAAGGCAAGGGGCGCCTCCCGCCTCGAAGGCGCACGATGGGTTGGAAGGAACGAACCGCCCATGAACGCCATCCTCACTCTCCTGGTCCCCGCTGCTCTCCTCTTCGCCGCCCCCCAGGGCGCTCCTGAGGGCCGCTCGGGCAAGAAAGCCAAAATGCAGCAGCTCGACACGGACGGAAACGGCACCCTGAGCGCCGCCGAGGTCGAGGGAACCCCGCTGGCTGAGCGCTTCGCCTCCATCGACGCCAACCGCGACGGTCAGCTCAGCCGAGACGAGATGAAAGCGGCCCACCAGGCGCGCAAGGCGGAGCGATTCGCCGCCCGAGACGCCAACGGCGACGGCAGCCTGAGCAAGGCCGAGGTCGAAGGGAGCAAGCTCGCCAAGCACTTCGCTCGCATCGACGCCAACGGTGACGGCAGCCTGACGCCCGAAGAGATGAAGGCAGCCCACAAGTCCCACGACGGCAAGCGCGGCAAAGGCAAGCGCGGTAAAGGCAAAGGCAAAGGCAAGGCAAGGCCAAGGGCAAGAGCAACGGCAAGGCCAAAGGCGAGACGGCGCGCCGCTAACGTTCTCCTCCGCATCGGCATCGCCCCGCCCCGCCTCACCCCGAATCCTCGGGGTGGGGCACCTTCATTTCGTCTCGAACGGCTGCGTGTGCTCGATGTCGCGGTGCGCGTTCTCGTCGGTGATTCGGAGCTCCATCGTCCACGACCCGGGTCCGGGAACTTCGACGAAGCCCCGCACGGTGCCCCGCGGGACCCCCAACGCGTCCTGGGAGAACTTGGTGTCGAACTCGATCGGCTCGCGAAAGACCTCTTTGCCCGCCGCATCGACGACGGTCTTCTCGACGCTCAGGTGATGCTCTCCGAGCAGCGCCTCGATGCCCCCGACCACGATCTCGTATTCGACCCGGGTCCCGAGCACGGGCTCGCCATCGGCCAGTGGCTGGAGCTCGGCGTCCAAGAGGTGGAAGTCGTAGACCTTGAACTCGCGCCACGGCTCCGCCAACACCCCTCGTTCGGCCTCCTCGAACCCCTTGCCTGCGAACTCGAACCCCACCAACTTCCCACCCTCGTCGATCGAGACCTCGAGGGTCAGCCCGGCGCCGCGCTCGAACTGCAGCGCGTACCACCGCTGCCCGCCCCCATAGGTCGCATCGTGGTCCTCCACCGCTCGGGACTGCACCTCGCCGAGCCACTGCACGATGGCGGCCAGGTCGTCGAACTCCGCTCGACTGAGATCGTGCGTGAGGGGCTCGGAGGTTTCCCCGGCCAAGCGGTCGTAGTCGCCACGCTGCAGCGCATCGAGCAGCAGGGTCGCGGCTTCATCGAGGGGATCCGCGTCCACAGCCGAGGTGGCGGTGGGCTCAGCGGTCGCCGGCCCCTTCTCGCAGCCGCCGAGCGTCAAGAGTCCCACGACACCAGCCCTGAACGCGCGCGTCACCGTCATCGAGGACAGGGTCGCATCGAGGGACCACGCCGCCAAGGAGTTGCCGTTCCGTCCCGTCCATCCGCACGCCCCCGCCCCGGCATCCTCCGCCGCGAGGTTCTTTTCATGCGTCGTCGAGCAGGGCCAACGCGCGCTTGGGTGCGACCATCCGATACCCCTGCAGCAGCAAGAAGCGCACCTCGCCCCAGTCGACCTTGCCCACCAGACGCATCGCGACCCAGCCGCTGGGACCCAGATACTTGGGACGGTAGAACCGCGCAGGATCGGCGTCGATCAGGTCTTCCTGAGCCCCCGGCGGGGCCTTGATCCACACGGCTTCTCGACCTTCGTCGTACCCTCCCGAGTGAAAACACGCGAAGGTCTTCTTGCCACCCCACCACGTGGGCGAGCCATGCGATAGCTTCTCGTGCGTCTCGGGCAGCGCTGCGATGATCTCGCGAACCTTGTCGAGCGGCTGCACCTTCGGCATCACGACAACCTATCGCCTCGCCCAGCTGATGGCCAGCTGCCCCCGCGGTCGAAGCATGGCCGGTGCGGGCACTGAAAAGCCGCTATCGTGCATGAGGTGAACGGCGGCGAGACGCAGACCGCATCCCACATCGTCGGGCGTGAGCGTCGGGCGCGTGTCTGGACGCTCACCCTCGCCACCGGGCCCCGCTGCGGGGCGCAATGCGCACTGAAGAAGGGCGAGTCGCTCGTCCTGGGCCGAGGCGGGCTCGCGTTCGGGTCGCCAGAACACCTGGCCGACGCACGCCTGTCCCGCAAACACCTCGAGCTGTCGGTCGACCCCAGCGGTGAACTGATCGCGCGAGACATGGGCAGCCGCAACGGCTCCTTCCTCAACGCCGAGCGGTTCGAGCGGGCCTCGCTGCGGACGGCGGAGATCCTCGGGCTCGGACGGACGCTCATCTTGGTGGAGCCTGGCGAGGTCGCCCCCTCCGCGGCCGGCGACCCGACCCCGGCCGCGAGCGTCTCGTTCTCCATCGCCCTCGCGGCGATTCGCCGCGGGGTCGCGAACGATGGTCCGTTGGTGCTCTCGGGTCCGCCGGGGACCGGGAGGAACGAGCTGATCGATTGGGTCGCCAGAGGCAGGCCCCTGACCCGCTGGCGCCCCGGCGAGGCGACGCCAAGCGTGCTCGACCCCGGCACGTGGGTCGCCATCGAGCAGATCGAGTTCCATCCGCGCCCGACCACCGCCCGCCTGGCGCAAGCCCTCGATGCGGGGGTTCGCCTGGTCGTCACCACGGGCCTGCCCCTGGAGGCGTTCCTCTCCGGCAGCCCCGTCCCGCACGAGATCGCGAGCCGACTCGGGGCGGGATTCGTCCGAGTCCCCGCGCTCCGAGACCGCCGGGCGGACATCCCCGCGTTTGCAGCACAGGTGGTGCGGGAGCACGATGAAGGCGCCATGCTCGACCCCGAGCTCGTCTTCCGGCTGTTGGCCTACGACTGGCCAGGCAACCTCCATCAGCTGCAGGGCGTGCTCGAACACTGCATCGCCGCGAGCGAGGGGCACGACGTCATCTCTCTCCCCGCGGACCTCGACGCCCTGCTCGACGTCCGGCCTGCCCATTCCGCCGCGCCGAGCCCCCAGGCGTTGGTCGTCGCCAAGGGTGGCATCCGGTTCACGTGGGGCGAGACGACGAGCCAAGACTGGAGCGCGAGTTCCCCCGTGGCCAGGGTTCTGTGGGCGCTCGCTCGCCGACGCGCGTCCGGTAGCTTCGAAGCGATCGATCCGGACATGCTCGTCCTGGAGGTTTGGCCCGATGAAAAGCTGGTGCGCCGCTCCGGTCGCAACCGACTCTACGTTGCGCTGAGCTCACTGCGAAAGGCTGGGTTGGCCGACTTGCTGGAGCGAAACGCGGTCGGCTATCGGCTCAGTCCCAGCGTCGAGGTGATCACCGAAGCTGGGTGAGCTCCGGAACCGCACGCTCGAGCGCCTGCAGTCGCGGCGTGGGATCGATGGTCACCGACAGGGCCCGAATCTTCTTCAGCGCGCGCCAACACAGATCGGGGCGCAGGGTCTGCGACGTCACCTCGCAAACGGCCTCGTACTTCGCGACCGCCCGCGAGCTCTGGGGCTCGGCCTGCGCGCGCAGCCAGGCCAGCTCGGCCTCGAGCGCCGGGACCGGGACGGTGACATCGAGCAGCGCCCGCACCCGGCCGGACTCTCCGAGCGCCACCCCGATGTCGGCGACGATGCCCCGGGCCTGTTGGACCACGAACCGTGTGGAATCGAAGCGCGCCTCGAGGGTGCCCAGGATCTCTTCCGCCTGGGCCAAGTCGACCGGAGCCCCCAGGTGTGTCTGCGCCTGCAGCGTGATCAGCGAGCACAGCAGGACGTTGCCGTGGGTCTCGGAGACCGCTGCAGCCATCGCCGGGCAGGCCGCTTGCAGTCGATTTAGGGCCCGCTGCGGGTGCCCTGCTCTCAGCTCCATCTCGGCCGCGTTGACTCGGGTCTGCTGGGCCCAGAACCCCATGGTGTGGCCCATCTGCGCGTATCGATCCGCGACCCGATCGAAACCGGCGATCGAGGGCTCGAATCGCCCGGCGATTCCGTGCGCATGGGCGAGCGCGCTTCGAGAGATCAAGACCGGAAGCGCGTAGGGCCCGACCGCGTCCTCGAGCACGGGGAGCTGCGCTGCGAGCTCCAGGGTCTTGGGGTAGTCGTTGTTCTTGGCTGCGACCGAAATGCGCTGCGCCAGGAGGATATCGAGGACCGGGTCGAAGCGACGGTCCTCGGGATGTGCAGCACACAGCGCGAGGGCCGCATCGGTGTGCTCCGCGGCGGCGTCGTTGTCCCCGACTCGCTCGAACGCGGCCGACAGAACGACGAGCATCTCCGCCCGCAGGAACGCCTCATCGGTGGAGCGACGCGCATAGGCATCCACCTTTCGTGCGGCCCGCCGCGCGCCACCGAGGTCCACGTCGCCGGCCGCGATCACCCAGATGAGCTGGGTCATCGCGCGCGCGGCCGCCTCCCAGTGCGCAGTCGCCTCGGCCGCGGCGACGACGTCATCGAGGATCGCGCGCGCCTGGTCGAACTCTCGTAGCTCGATCAACGCCTCGCCGGCGAGGATGCGAGCCTTGAACGCGAGGTCGGTCTCCCCCATCGCGGACGCCCGCGCTGCCGCCGCGAGCGCTTGGGCCACGGCTTCTCGCGCGTCGCCGCGGTCGTGCGAGAAGCGTGCCTCCTCCAAGGCCTCCAGCAGCGCGGCATCCGGAACGCGCTCATCGGGCCCCGGCGCACACGCGGGTAGCTCCGGCAGGGCGACCATCTTGCCGGCCCATGCCGTCGCGGCATCCAGATCCGTGGCACCGACCTGCGGTCGCATCCACGACTCGCCCGCGACGCGGATCTTGGTCAGGCACTCGATCCGCGCGTCGTCGCCTGCTTCACAGGCCTGTTCATACGCGGCCCGCCAACCACCTCTCCAGCGGTCCAGCCCAGCTTCGACGTGTTGAACGGTCGCCCGGACCGCTGCGCTGCCCGTCGAGCCCTGCCAGTGCGCCGAGTCCAGTATTGCCGCACGTGCCCGATCGGGACAGGGCGCGGCGTCGGGAGCCATCGGGACGACGGCTGCGATCGCCCCCAACGCGCCCGCGGCCGCGAGCCCGCCGAGGATCCCGCCGAGCCCTGCGCGCGGAGGCGCGAGCGAAGCAAAGCAACGCGGTCGACGGCCAGGATCGGGATCGAGGGCCTGCACCAGCGGCTTGCGAAGACGCCGGGGCAGACGCGCGGCCCCTGTGGGGCCCAGGCCGTGCAGCTTGGCCTCGAGCAGCGAACGCCCGCCTCCCGCAGCGAACGGCCGGCGACCGGCCAGAGCCTCGAACAAGGACACGTGAAACGCGTAGAGGTCGGTCGAGATGGAGGGCGCGGCCCCCCGCTGCAGCTCGGGCGCCATGTAGCCGGGGGTCCCCGATGCTTGGCCGCTCGACGCGTCATCGTGTTCATCCTCGGGCTGAGTCTGAAGCGAAGAGAGCCGAGCGAGACCAAAGTCGGCGACGATCGGATGTCCCGCAGCGTCCAGCAACACGTTGTCCGGCTTGAAGTCGCAGTGCAGCACGCCAGCGGCGTGGGCCGCCTCGAGCCCGGCCGCGACCTGCTCGAACATCGACACGATCTCCTGGACGCTGCGCTGCTGAGCGAACCAGTCGCGGAGGGTGCGACCCGGAAGCCGCGGCATGACGAGGTAGCAGCGACCGGCATGCTGGCCGACGTCGTAGACGTCGATCACCGCGGTGTGTTCGACTGCGGCGAGCAGGCGAGCCTCTCGCTCGAAGCGACGCTGGGCATCCTCACTGTGGACGCGCCGGGGCCGGATGACCTTGAGCGCGACCTCGCGGCCCAGGACCGTGTCTCGGGCCGCGTAGACCACCCCCATCGCGCCCGCCCCGATCTTCTCGTCCAGCGCGTAGCGCCCCAGGAGGGTGCCCGGCGCGGGCCGGGCCCAGCGTTCACCGACTGCACCATCGCCGGGTGAAGTTGCGGTCGCAGTATCGTGGGGAGCGGACACGGTTCGGCAGGACGTCCCGACCAGCGTCTCCAACCGGAGCGCCGAATCGGGTTAATCCTCGCTTATCGGGAACCTAGGCGCATTGCGCACTTCACGCAGAACGCCGCCTCAGATCGAGCTTGCCGACGCGGAGGATCCTGGTAATCTCCGCCCCCCAACGACACTTGGAGAGGTGTCCGAGTGGTTGAAGGTGCCAGACTCGAAATCTGGTGAGGGTTTACGCTCTCCGAGGGTTCGAATCCCTCCCTCTCCGCTACAAGCCTTCGCCCGGCACCCACGAGGGTTTCGGGCGAAGCAACCGCGACGAACCCAGCAACAAGCGATCAACAACACGAGTGAAGGCCCACCTGGAGAGGTGTCCGAGTGGCCGAAGGTGCATGATTGGAAATCATGTGTGGGGCAACCCACCGCGGGTTCGAATCCCGCCCTCTCCGCCAAGCCAACACTCCCCGCAAGTCGATCGTAAGGGGTTCATGCCTCGGGCGACGGTTTCTTCGTCAACTCCGCCAGGACCGGAAGGTAGCAACGGTAGCGAAGAGCCGGGTGCCCGGGGCACTTTATTTTGCGCCCTCGTAGGCGCTCAGTCGTCGTCGTTCGAGTCGTCGTCGTCGTCGTCGTTCGAGTCGTCGTCATCCGAGTCCGAGTCGTCGTCCGAGTCGTCGTCATCCAACGAGTCGTCGTCATCCGAGTCCGAGTCGTCGTCATCCGAGTCGTCGTCATCCGAGTCCGAGTCGTCGTCATCCGAGTCGTCGTCATCCGAGTTCGAGTTCGAGTTCGAGTCGTCGAGCTGGTCGTCGCTGACCTCGGACTTGGTCACCGTTCCGTCGGCGGACAGCTCGACCTCCCAGATCACGCCGTCGACGAGCAGCTCGACTTGGAGAACCCCGTCATCCGCGTCGGCTTCTGCCTCGAAGGCGACGCCGCCGGCTTCGGCTTCGGCGGTCGCGATGATCTCCGCCCACGAGCTCGCGCCCGCAGCAAGATCCGCGTCCGCCTGCGCCTCGACGAGGTCATCGGCGTCGAGCGACTCGGTGCGGTCTCGAACGACGCTCCCATCGGTGGGCGAGATGTCGATCTCGCGCATCACGTCCCCGTCGAGCAACTCGATGTCGTAGGAGACCGGGTTCGAATCCACATCCAACTCCGCATCGATGACCACCGCGCCTGGAGCAGCCGCCTGCGCAGCGCCGATGGCCTCCGCGAGAGACACGTCGGCTCCGTCGACCTCGTCCTGCAGCAGATCACGGAGGCTGCTGTCTTCGAGGCTCGTGTCACAGGCCGGCGCGAGGGACAGCAAGGAGAGGGAAAGAGGGAGGGTCACGAGGAGCGTCTTGAAGTTCATGGTGTCGTCCTTGGGCGGTTCTCCGCCCTACGAACACTCGTGACCGATACCCCGACCTCGTTACACCGCGAATGCCGGGCGGACCGGTGCGATCGGCGCCGCCCCCGCGAAGTCCGCCTTCCTCTGTAACGAAGCGAGCAATACGGGCAAGCTCTCGTAGAGCGAGATGGCCGGCAAGACACCACACCTTCGCGCCGTGGACGGCATACCTTCTTCGGAGGGCTCGGCGCAGGACCGGGAGCGCGCCTTGGTGTCCGCGGCGATGGCTGGAGACTCGGCCGCTTGGGCCCGGCTCTACCAGGACAACTTCGACAGCCTGTATCGGGATGCACGCTACCTCAGTCGGAACGCGGCCACGGCAGAGGAGCTGGTCCAAGAGGCGTTTGCGATCGGCCTCACGCAGCTGAGCAAGTTCGACGGCCGCGCTTCGTTTGCCGGCTGGATTCGCGGCATCATCCACAACCTGGCGCGCCGGGTCTGGCGGAAGGATGAGCGGCGTGGGCGTGCGTACAGCGGCCTGGGACGGACGATCGAGGTCGCCGAGCCCAAAGGCGAAGATCCCGAGCGTGACCTCGAGCGGCGCGCTCGAGCCCGCGCGCTCTCCGAGGCGCTGGAGTCCTTGCCTGCCAACCTGCGAGAGACGTTCGTCCTTCGCGACGTGCAGGGCATCCCGGTCGACGAAGTCGCGACCCGGCTGGAGACCACGCCGGGGAACATCCGCGTCCGAGCCAACCGCGCGCGAGAGAAGCTGCGCGCGATCCTCACCGAGATGGGCGCGATGGAGGCACGGACATGAACGAGATGTCCCCCGACCTGCTCGCTCTCGCGGCCGCCGACCTGGGTGCGTTGATCGATCTGGAGCTGGAGGAGCACCGCGGACGCCCCGACCTGGCGGATGTGCTGGCCCGAGCCCGCGCGATCGACGACGACGCAGTTCCCGAGGGGCTCGAGGCGCTGGAGCTGGAGTTCGACGCCGCAGAGCGCTTCGATACCGAGTTGGACGCGTTCGCAGGAGCGCTTCGCGACGAGATCGAGGACGAGGTGCGCACCCGAACGATGCACCCGGCGACCGGGCCGCAAACCCGCGTGCCCGTCGTGCACGCTCAGCGCCGGTGGGGCCTTGCCGTCCTCGCGCTCGCGGCGGTCGCCATCGCCGTGCTGGGCATGAGCCTCGATCTGGGCACGCCCGCGCAGCTCGGCCCAGGAACGGGTCCTGCAAGCCAAGCGTCGAAGTCGGTTGCGAAGCTCATCGAGGAGAACCCATGGTCTCACCGGGCGCCCACCCCTCCGCAACGAGCTGTGGTCCCAGCGCCAGAGCCAGAGCCAGAGCCAGAGCCAGAGCCAGAGCCAGAGCCAGAGCCAGAGCCCAAGCAGGCCCGGGTGAGCCTCGATCAGCTGGAGTCGGATGCGATGGCGGCGTGGCGAGCCGGACAGCTTGGAACGGCAGAGTCGATCCTTCGCAAGATCATCGATCGAGCGGGCCGAGGCGCGAAGGCGGAGCTCGCGTATGGTGACCTGTTCGCGATCGCCAAGCAGCGAGGCGGCAGCGCTCAGCAGACTCGCGCGTGGCGGCAGTACCTTCGCCAGTTCCCGCAGGGACGCTTTGCCGACGATGCGCGGGCTGGCCTCTGCATGCGAGCGGCCGACACGGTCGCGGCGGCGTGTTGGTCTGGCTACCTCGAGGCGCACCCCAAGGGCACCCACGCGGAGCGCGCGCACCGCGAGCTCGCGAAGGGCGAGGCGCAATGATGGCAATGGTTGAAGCGACTGCCGTGATCCGGGCGCTCTTGAGCTCCGCGGTGCTCTGCGCCTTCGCCGGCTGCGAGATCGAGTACGTCGTCCCGATGGACACGGGAGCGACCACCACCGGCAGCTCCACCGACTCCGAGACGGATCCCACGGAGACGTCGGGAACGTGCGAGGCCCCCATGCTCGCCTGCGGCGACGCCTGCGTCGATCCCGACAGCGACCCCCAGCACTGCGGAGAGTGCGGAGAAGACTGCGGCCCTGGGGGCTCCTGTGTCGCAGGCGACTGCATCGACGCCTGCGGCGACGCCTGCGACCGCTACACCGAGGTCTGCGCAGTTGGGACGTGCATGTGCCGCGTCGGCTTCACGGCATGCGGCGACACATGCGTCGATCTCCAGACCAATGCATCATTCTGCGGGGAATGCGATGAGGACTGCCTCGACGAACCCGGAGAAACGTACGTCTGCGAGACGGGCCAGTGCTATGAGGATGTCGAATGCTCTCCTGGCCTGACGCAGTGCGGGCAAAGCTGCGTGGACGTGCAGACCCACCCACTGCACTGCGACGAGTGCGACCGCGCCTGCGACGGAGACGAAGTGTGTATCGACGGCGACTGCGAAGACCTGTAGTCGCCGCGCTCCTCGTCGCTCTTCTCGGCTCGGCGACCCCCAGCGGCGTTGCGTTCGCTCAGCCCAGCGAGTTCGAGGAAAGTGCGGCGACCGAGACCCCCGTACCGGCGCCGCCCCCTATGGTGCTCGACGTCCGCGGACTCGACGATGCAGAACTTCAGACGGCGCTCTCTCTGCGACTCGCGAAACGAGAGGTGTTGCTGTGGAGCGAAGGCGCCGTGCCTCCTGGGGCCAGCTACGCCTTGGTCGACTTCGTGGCGCCGAAGCTGCGGGTCACGCTGATTCAGCCCAACGGGGATGCGTACGACCGCACGCTAGAGCCTGTCGTCGAGCAACCTCTTCGCACCGCGGCGGTCGAGCTCACCACCCTGATCGATGCCGTGGGTGCTGGGACGATTGCACCATCGAGAACCGACGTCCCGCTGCCCGAGCCCGAGCCCGAGCCCGAGCCCGAGCCCGAGCCCGAGCCCGAGCCCGAGCCCGAGCCCGAGCCCGAGCCCGAGCCCGAACCCGAGCCCGAACCCGAGCCCGAGCCCGAGCCTGCGCACCGCATCGCGGTGACGCTCGCCCCTGCGGTTGGCTTGGGCCTCGCGCCCGCCCGCGGGCCGGCGCTTCTGGGCGGTGGTGGCAGCGTCGGCGTCCTGGTGGGCCTGCGGCCACGCGCCGTGGTCGGCGTGGAGGGGCGCTTCCTGGGGTCGGGTTCCTCCGGCTTCCGAGTCCTTCGCGCCCGGATCGCGGCACTCGGCGGGCTTCGCTTCCGCCGAGGCGCGTTCGAGATGCTCGCGCTCGGCCGCGTCTTCGTCGAGCCTTGGTGGGTCCGCAGCGATGGCGACGGCGCCGAGCTCCTGCACAAATCCCGGGGGGTTTCCCCGCGTCCCCTGCTCGGTGCTGGGCTGCGGGCCTCGCCCGGCGTGCTGCTTCACACCGGCCGATCCAAGAGTCCGCTCCTTCACCTGGGCGCGCGCGTGGACCTCGATGCCAGCCTGGTGCCCGACGAAGGGGGCAGCACCGTGCTCTTCACCGCCGAGAACGCGACGGGGACCACGCCCTTCGCGCGGCTGGGTGGCATCGAGATGGGGCTCGGACTCGATCTCTCGCTGTGGTTTTGAGGCGAACCTTCGAAAACAGAAATCAGCTGTAACGACGGCCGACCTGCGGGCAAGGGTCCGTGTATGCGCACGCCGATGCTCCTCGCCACGATCCTGCTGCTGACCGCCTGCGATCCGTCCGGTCCGGCCGACAGCGCCGGGCAGGGAGGCTCCTCGACGGGTGCGTCCGCCGAGACCGAGGAAACCACGGACGCGTCCGGAAGCTCCGGCGGCTCCGGCAGCACGACCGCAGACGGCAGCTCGGGCGGCGGCGACTCCAGCGGGAGCGGCGGCTCATCCGAGGGCGGCGAAATGCCCGTGCCCACCGGGCCTCAGCTGTACCTCTCGCTGTGCTCCGGCTGCCACGGTCTCGAGGCGGAGGGCACCGATCAGGCCTACGAGCTTCGCCACCCCGACCGCGGCCTCGCCACGTTCGTCATCCGCAACGGGCGCGAAGGCATCGAGTTCCCGGAGTCGGAGATGGCGGCCTACGGCCAGGAGATCTTCAACGACCAGCAGCTGGGCGAGCTCTTCGACTGGCTGGACGCGTTCGAGCAGCCCACGACCGGCGAGGCACTCTACGCCGACTACTGCGCGAATTGCCACGGTGCGCAACCCGGCCAAGGCGTCATCAATGAAGACATCGCGGGCGAGGGACTCGGCGACACCATCGACAAGGTTCGCGGGGGCGAAGGCGGCACCAACTATGGAAACCGCGGCGGCTACATGACGGCGTTCGACGAGGCGGTCCTCAGCGACGCCGAGGTGCAGGCAATCGTCGAATGGATGGGAGGCTGAGCCTCGGGCGGGCGACGGAGCGCTAGATCGTCTTGCCGAGCGCCGCGAACGCGTCGGGCTTGGCGACATGGCCGAGGTGAACGATCCTGGCGCCCGTGTAGCCGACCGGGTTGGTGCTCTTCCCGATGACGATGCCGTCGTGCGGGGCCCGGTACTCCCGGATCGCGTCGCCGAACGCGTTGTGCACGACGGCGATGCGTTCCCCCTCGCGCACCAGAGCACGCAGCGGCGGCAGCACGCGAAGCAGACCGCCGCGATCGGTGTACATCCACGCCGACTCGCTGCAGATGATGGGGTCTTCGGTGCGCGGCTCCTTTTGGTGATCGAGCATGCCCGCCCACTGCAGGACGCGTCGCACACCCGCGAGTGCGCCGTCGGTGAACGACCGCTGCCAGCGCTGCGGATCTCCGATCTCGACGGTGATCGAGGGGATGCCCATCTCCATCGCGGCGCCGCGCAGCGTCCGGTCGCTGGCGGCGTTGTGCACGATGATCTGCGGGTGCTGGAGCTCGGCCATCGCCGCCGTGCGCTCGTCGCTGAGATCGGCACGCACGTACAGAGAGTTGATGCGACCGAAGCTCGCGGTGTGCAGATCGATCAACATCTCGAACTGGTCGATGATGCGGTGGAGCAGGCGGTAGGCGTAGACCTCGCCCACGGATCCTCGCGGTCGGCCGGGCATGATGCGGTTGAGATCGCTACCGTCGATGAACCCGCGCTGGTTGAGGTGCAGGCCCGGAATGTTGGCCGCGACGACCCCGACCAGGGTCCCGTGAAGCTGATCGATGTCGAGGTCGCGGAAGAGCTCGTGAATGACCGGAATGCCGTTGAGCTCGTTGCCATGGACCGAAGCGGTCAGACCGAACACGGGACCGGGGGTGGGGCCCCGCGCGATCAGGACGGGAATGCGGATCCCGCTAGCGAGGCCGTCGCCCACCAGCTCGATGAACGCTCGGTGGACGCCGACCTCGAAGGTCGTGACGTCGAGTCGATGCATGACCCGCGCTGGCGCGACGGGAACCTGAGGGTCAACCGGAAGTGCGTACGGAGTCGAGTCGTCCATGGATCGCGAGCGCTAGCCTATCCTACGAGCACGAAGCGTGGCTGATCAGCCGCCGACGAGCTTCGGGTCGACGATGGTCCAGCCCACGTCCGTGAGCCGCTCGAGCAGCTCGCCCCAGTCGTAGACGTGCGCCGACGTCTTGGGCATTCGCTTGGCCGGCCATGGGCGGGCGAGCAGCGCCCCGATCCAGCCGGCGACGTCCTGCGCCGACATGTCGCCCCGATGCTCGACTGCGGCCAACGTGATCTGGTCGACCAGCGCGTCGACGAACATGACGCCAGCGAGCGTGGCCGCGGCGGCATCTGCAGTCGCGATGGCGAAGCGTCCCTGGGCCTCATCCACGATCACCGCGTCCCCGGACACGGCCGCGCGAACGCGGGGTCGGTCCACCGGCGTCGGTGGCGAGGGGATGACGAGGTACACCACCGGCGCGCCTCGCTCCGACCGCAGTCCATCCAGGATGGTGCGGACCACGTCCCGCTTGGCGTCGGCCGACGCCTCCGGTCCCGGGAGTGTGGCTATCGCCAACCGGCTCTTGCTCCGTGCTGAAGCAGCTGGGCCAGGCCCTTGGCCACCACGCGCCAGTTGCTCTCGTGCTTCATGACCCACCGGTTTTGGGACGCGATGATGCGGCCGTTGAAGTACAGGCGCGCCGCGTTGCCATCGACAGCCTGCACGACGACGCGCAAGAAGCTCTGGCCGGCGTTGGTGTTGATCGAGAAGACCGTCATCGAACCGTTGCCGGCCATGGCGTTGCGCATGCCGTTGCCGTACCAGAGGTCGATGCGTCCGAGCCCGGCACCCGAGCCGCCGCTGGGACCGGTGGATCGGAGCATGGGTCGCCCGGGCACCCGCAGGATCCGAATGCTCGCCACGGTACCCACCGCGAGCGAGGTGACGGCGAACCCGAGCCGTCCGAGCTCGGCGCCGCGCTGCGGGTCGCCCCCCGCGAGGTCCGCGACCCGCGACCCGACCCACGCCGAGCCCTCTCCGAGGATGTTGTACCCGTCGCCGTTGTTGTGCCCCATCAGCTGGCTCATGCCAGCTGCGACCGTGTTGACGCCCAGGGTGGTCACGACGACGCCCGCGGCGGTGGTTCCGGGTTCGGGGACGATGATGCCGACCACGCCGACCACGGTCTCGACCGCGCCGAGCACGACTTGGGCGCTGCCCCATCCAATGCGGTAGGTCAGGGACTGCCGTCGCTCGAAGACGTCGATGTCGATTGCGTTCTTGAGGGCCTGCGCCATGTCTCGCGTGGAGTAGGCACCGCCGATGAACGGACGCGTGTCGAGTCGAATGACCCTGTCGCGCAGGTTGACGTCGTACCCGTTGAGGTCGACCGTCGGGTTCATCGTCTCGATGCGGTACCCCAAGCCGCCCATCTGCGGATGCGCGAGCGCCTTGAGCAGCAGCATCGCGTCCATCTCCGAGCTCTGATCGATGTACGCATCGATGACTTCTTCAATCCTGTCCGTCATGGTGTTCGGATCCCCTATCTCACCTTGCCGGACAGCGTAGCCAACCGGCGCACCTGTGTCCCGCACGAGGTGACCCGCAGGCGCTCAGCGCAGCGATGCGCGCCCACTTCCGCGCAGTCCCATCCGAATGCGGAAGACGCGCGATACGGGTTCCTAGGTCGAACCCAGCAGCTCGACTCGAAGCTCAGCAGAACGAGCGCGGGTCTGGACCCATGCGTCCATCTTCGCGGTCGAGCCCGTCGAGCGGCGTCATGTCGTCCTCGGACAGCTCGAAGTGTAGAGCGTTGCCCATCCGTGCATGGACCGCTCTGAGCGCGCGCTGCTGAAACGAAGGGTGCAGCTCGATCTGGTTGATTGTCGGGGTGACGCCGGTCTCCTGGACGAGGGTCCCCCCTCTGTCAGGGTAGTTGCCGCATGAACCGGGCGACGGCGTAGAAGCCGGAGCCTACGGCAGTCGGGGCGCGAAATGAGACAAAAACCGAGGCGTATTCCATCGCCTTCAAGGCGAGCATGATCGCCGACGAGAACGCCGTCTTCTGGATCACCCGGACGCGGGTCCTTCAACGGGCCAAGCCGGCCAGATAGGAGCCGCACAGCCCTGGCGGCGATTGCCCCGGAAGTGCCGTGCAGCTCCTGGAGCGCGTTGGGCGTGCGTCCTGAAGAATCTACGTTTGTTGTGATCCGGCCCGCCCCCCAAGAGCGTCCTTGATCACGAGTCCTGCTGATGATCGATCCCACGCTTCCGACCCCACTCCGTCTTCCCCCGTCGCTGGCAGCTTGCGCGCTGTCCCTCGCCAGTCTGGCGGCCTGCGACCCCGGCCCCGAAGACTCCGAACTGCAGATGTTCGACGAGGGCACGCACGACGAGGACATGCTCGACGAAGACATGCTCGGTGAGGATGGCGAAACCAACATCCCGCTCGCCGAGGAAACCGAGGAGGAAACCGAGGAGGAAACCGAGGGACCCGACGCCGGCGACCTGGCTCGGCCGGATTCCCCGGCGGACACTGCCTCGACCTCCCTGGCCCCCACGGTGCCACCGCAAGCCAACACGAGCGCCCTCGGCGGTTGGAGCAACTTGTCGCCGTTGACGCTCTATGACCTCGTCAAGTCTGGCGGAACGAAGACCCTGTTTGGCTCGGACGTCGATCTCGCGGGCCTGACGTGGAACACCGGAGGTGCCGTGGACAACGACATCTCTTCGATCTTCGTGCCACCGGGGCGAGAAGCGACGGCCTGCTCGAAGATCGCGTATCGCGGCACGTGCCATCGTTTTGGCCCGAACCTCCCAGGCTACGTCTGGGCACTCACGGATTTCGCACTAAACAACAAGGTGTCGTCCATCGAGTTTCGCCCACTCGGAGGACTCGGCTGGACCAGCTGGGAATACGCGTCGAACCATCCGCATCACCGGAACAATGAGCTGTCGAACAACATTCAGGGCGTCGCTCACAGCGCAAACCACTGGTTCATTGCCAACACGACCGAGATCGCCCGCGTACCCATCACCACGGACCTCAACTCGAAGGTCTACGATGGTCCCGAGCTGCACGTCGGAGACATCCCAGGCAAGTGTAATCACATCGGCGACCTCGACTACTACAGCGGCGAACTCTTTATCCCGCTGGAGGGCTGCGAAGGCGGTAACTGGGCGGGCGGTGACCGCATCGCCGTCTACCACATTGGGCCCTCTGGCGACTTCCTCTTCGACCGCCAGCTCCTGCTCGGCAACCAGGACCACGCGCCCTGGGTCGCGGTGAACCCGATCAATGGACTCATGTATTCGTCGGACTACGACGATCCCGGCAACACCGTCGTGCATGTATACGACCGCGACTTCGAAGACGGGGCGTTCATCCAGGGGCAGATCTACCGCGTGGACCTGCCGCGGCATTTTGAAGGCGTGCAGGGTGGCGCCTTTGACCCCGCGGGCAACCTGTACCTCACCGAGTACGACGGCGACGACAGCGGAATTTACGTCTACCACATCGCCGGATCGAAAGTGGTTTCGGAGCACTTCATCAGCCCCAACGGCTTCCAGCCCATCAAGGGCCAAGAGATGGAGGGCATCGACTACTGGGACCTCACCGCCTCCGATGCCGACATCCCGGGCATTCAAACGGGCCCTGGCGCCGCGAAGCTGCACTGGCTCCTCCTGGACAACGACGTCACCGGCGGGGACGAGTTCTACTTCAAACACATCCGACTGGACTGACGGCCGGAACGCGGCGCCCCGACCGGACGCGCCTACAGCTGACGGGGATGCGGATCTTCGTGCCGGCTGGCTGCGCACTCGAGGTGCAAGGGAGCGGGGAGTTGAGCTACCTGCTGTGGTCGGGGTTCAGGCCGTACTACTGACGTCATCGTGGCGCCGCGAGTCCGGCGATACGGCCCGCGCGATCTCGCGGGTGCTTCCCTCCTCGAGGTAGAGCAGCACGAGTGCGCGCTCGAGCGGGGACAACGTCTGGCTGACCGCCTGCAGCAGGCGGATCTGGATATCGTTCTGAGAATCCGCGCGTCGCTGAGCGTCAAGGCGACGACCGATTCTCTCCAGCCCACCCACCCCTACCCGTCGGGACGGTGACGCTGCACAGCCCGAGCTCCCTCGACGACTCGCGATGCGCGGGGTGATCGAAGACGCACGTGAGCCGCGGTCGCACGTTGTGCCGCGACTCCGGTGAAGCCGGGCTTGAGTAGGACATGTGTTCGCCCAGATATTGGGATGGACCACGTTGTGCGCGTGGACTTGCCCATTCACGCATCGATCCGCGGCGTTTCGGCCTGGCATTTGGTGGGGGCTCCTCCCAAGCTGGTCTGATGAGGGGGTTCACGGCGACAGTCCTTGGTTCCACGCTGGGCACGTTGCTCGGCGGATGTGCGAGTCCGTGTTTCGACGACGGACTGGCGCAAGGCGGGTGTCCGAGCGCCGAGACCAACACCGACGCGACGGCGACGGCGACGAACACCGACACCGACACCGACTCCGACTCCGCCGAAGGGACAGCGTCCGCGGACGAGACCGCGGGCTCCGGCGGCGGGGGCGGGTTGGACTGCCCAGACTTCGAAGAGATCCTGCTTCCGCAGACGCCCACGTTCCAGCTGGTCATCGACCGAAGTGGCAGCATGGACGAAGACTTCGGCGGCTTGTCGCGGTGGGAGGCCACCGAGGAGACCCTCATCGCTCCGGGCGACGGCGTGGTGACCCAGCTGCAGTCGCAGATCCGCTTTGGCGTCGCGCTGTACAGCAACCCCATCGACGCGAACACCTGCCCCAGCATCGACACCCTCGCGCCGCAGCTCGACGCCGCGGACGAGATCAAGACGCTGCTCGACGCGTCGAGCCCCGCCGGAGACACGCCCACCGGCGAGTCCATGGACCTCATCATCCAAGACCTTCTCGCCGACGACTGGCCCGGGGAGAAGATCATCGTGCTCACGACCGATGGCGAGCCCGACACCTGCGAGGAGCGGCAGCCCGAGACGGACGAGGAGATCGCACAGGCACGAGGCTCGGCGGTCGACGCCGTCCGCGGGGCGTTCGACCAAGGCATCCGCACCTTCGTCATCAGCGTGGGCGACGAGGTCGGAGAGGATCACCTGCGAGAGCTCGCCAACGCCGGTCAGGGCGTGGCCGACGGAGACCCGGACGCCGAGTTCTACGTCGCCAACGACACCGGCTCCCTGCTCGGCGCGTTCGAGTCCATCATCGCGGGGATCCGCTCGTGCACCTTCGACCTGGCCGATCCGCTCTCCGATCAGCAAGCGCCAGGGTGCGAGGTCACGGTCAACGACACCCCGGTCCCCTACGATGCGCCCGATGGCTGGACGCAGTCGGGGCCGATGCAGATCGAGCTCCAGGGCGAGGCGTGTGCCCAGATTCAGCAAGGCGTGGTGATCGTCGAGCTCAACTGCGGGTGTGAGGAATAGGGAATGCTCGAACAACTTGCGATTGCATCGACCAGCCTGCTGTTTGCGCCCACGCCTTCATCCACCGAAGGTTCGGCCGAAGGTTCGGCCGAGGTGGAGGCGGGGCGGCAACTCTCCGAGCGCGGCGAAGCGAAGGACCGCGACAAGTGGATCTACCGTCACGCGCCCACGCGCAACATGTGGGAGCTGGGGGTCTACGGCGGGGTGTGGTTCCCGAGCCCTCGCATCGAGCTGTTCGAACCCATCGCGGGCCTTCCGGGCGATGGGCACCAGTCCCTGCGCACCGTCGCCCCACAGGTCGGTCTGCGCGCCGGCTACTACCCGTTTCGGTTCTTCGGCGCCGAACTCGAGGGCGGCGTGATCCCGGCACGAACGCGCGACACGGGCAACCCGGCCACCGCGTGGGCCCTGCGCGGCCACCTCATCGCGCAGCTCGGCCTGTGGAGCGTGACGCCGTTCTTGTTGGTCGGCACCGGGCTGCTGGGGGTCGACAGCGAGGCGCCGCCGGCCTCCTTGGGCTCCGAGCAAGACGTAGCGATTCACTTCGGCGGTGGTGCGAAGTTCTTCATCAACGACCGCGTGATGCTGCGGCTCGACGTTCGAAACGTGGTCAGCAACCGCATCGGCGTGGGTGAAGGCCTGACCTCCAGCCCCGAGATCTTGCTGGGGCTCACGATCACGCTCGGCCGCAAGAAGAAGCAGAGCGGCCGGCCCACCACCGGTGATCGAGACGGTGACCACATCATCGACCGCGACGACTACTGCCCCGACGTCTACGGGCCCGGCCCGCGCGGGTGCCCCACAGTCTGCATCGACGACAACGACGGGGATGGTCTCGAGAACCCGATCGACAGCTGCCCCAACGACCCCGAGACCCGCAACGGCTTCGAGGACGGCGACGGCTGTCCCGACGAGGTGCCGCCCGAGCTCGACGAGCTCGCTGGCATCATGGAAGGCATCAACTTCGACACCGACAAGGCGACGATCAAGTCCGCATCCCAACCCAGGCTCGACAACGCCGTCGACGTCATGAAGCGCTACCCCGACCTCCGGGTGAGGATCACCGGACATACGGACGCGCAGGGCGCCTACCCGCACAACGTCGACCTGTCCCGACGCCGCGCGGAGGCCGTGCGCACGTCGATGGTCGAGGGAGGCATCGAGCCGGGCCGCATCGAGACCCGCGGCGTCGGACCCGACGAACCCATCGACACCAACGAGACCGCAGAAGGCCGCGCTCGCAACCGCCGGATCGAGTTCACGATCTTGAGCGACGACGGGCCGGTGAAGGTCGAGAAGTAGCGCGCCCGCCATCGCACCGCGGGCTGCAGCGGATCCGCCCTCCGCCAGCGCTCGCCGCCGCCCTCGCGACCTCCCCACCGGTCGCGCCCCAGGACCTTCTAGGCTAGCGCCGACGTTTCCGAACAGCGCGCCGACGTGCGACAGAGTCCACCCTTTGTGGAGGACCCTGTCGCAGTCGCTCCCCGACGATGCCCATCGCCAAACGAACCACCGCGCGGTGGTGATCGCGATGCAGCACATCGAACGCACCCCGCTCCCCCGCCGCGACGTTCTGTCGCCCACCACGCGCTTCGCTCCGCCGTCGCGCCTTGTGCCGACGAACCCGAGCCCGCGCCCAAGCAGCTCTCGCTTTTCACCCCTCGCGGCCAGCTCGAGCTCCCCTCCATCACCACCTCGCCCCTCTCCTCTCGGACAACATGCTCACCCGCGCTGCTGGGCGATCGCATCTCGCACGGCCGTCCCCCCGTTGCGCGTAAAGTCTTCCAGAAGCTTGAAGCGGAGTCGGCCCGTCGTGCTCTCCCGCGCCTCTCCTTCCTGAAACCAGTCGGTCCACGACACCGACTCGCTGGAGCTGAAGGATAGCGGCATAGAACAGACGATCTCCCCGCTTGCCAAATTCCCGATATGGAGCATCCCCTCAAACGAGCCCGCTTCGAAGCTCGGCGCTTGAACCGCCGCGAACTGTTCCGGAACTATCAAGTTGGGCATCACCAACGTCTCCGGGACGACGACCACGGCGTAGGCCCGCCCAATGTCTCTTTTCGACTCGTTGTCCAGCCGGCTTTCGGTCTCCGTCAGGTTCGCGCGCATCTTAGGGGCGGGTCCCAGAAGTACCGGCCCCTGAAGATCGGGCGCGGCCGGGTCCAGGGCGGCATCCACCCAGCCGCTGTCGTAGACAGTGTAAGGCAGCGGCTCTGCCACTGGAACCGCAAACTCGGCGCATGCGTCAGCGTTGCCAGCGGCGATCTTGCCGGTCCTCACCGCTTTGACCAGTGCGCGAAGTTGCTTGCGGTGGGTGGCCACAGGGGCTTGGAAGTCTTCGTCGGTCGCCCGAGCGCGGGGGCCGACAGTCAGTTTGAATGCGTGTTTGGCAACGTGACCACCATCGCCATTTCGGTACGCGACACAAAGGTCCACCTCTAGCCCCTCAGTATTTGCTGGGTAGGTCAATATGCCGTCCCGCGTAACTTTCACCTTGGGGTCTTGATTGCCGATACAGTCGGTGAAGGCTCCCCCGTCGAGCGGTGGCATGGCCTCGAAGCGACGCTCGAACGTCTGCCCCTCCGGGATCGTCGACGGAAGGTCATCGAGGGCCACGATCTCCACCTTGGGGTCCCCGCACGCTTGGAGTGTGAAGAGACTCGTGAGCATCAGTGACACAGTGAGGTAGCGAAACCGCATTTTGATCTTTCTTTGAGTTCGTTGGGGTGGCGCTGAGCAGGGGCTTCAGTCCCGGTCATTTCGGAGGGGGCGGATTCTCTATCAAGCGCCTCCGTTTACGATCCAGCGTCGGCGTCGGCGGAACTTCCGTCGTCGCACGCCGCGAAGAGCGCAAGCCCAGGAACAACGATGTAGGGAGCATCGTCTTGAACATGCGGGAGGTCCTGCCCCGCATTTGCCGATGCGACATGTTGGTTCCAATCCATCATAGAGGAAATTTTCATTGTTCGAACCCTCCTCAGGCAACCAACCGCGTCACGCCAGCGACCACGTGCACCTATCCCCCTCGGTGACCTTCGCTTCAGCCCTGCGCGTTGATGGGTCCATCCCAAACCCGCCCAACGATCACCGATGGTCGCCCTCGTTTCGGAGTTGTTCGTCGCGTCCGCGGAGGAGGCTGGCGCTGCACATCGGCTCGATCGGTGCGCCCTACGGGTCGTACAACTCGTAGGGCGCGAGCCCCGGTCGTCCCCCGGGGCTCGTTCTTTTCGCGGGTTAGCGGTCGAGCACCAGCTACGGAGCGCAGCCGCCCACGCCTACGCAGGCGGGCTCCGCCGCGGCGTCGTCGGCGCAGAGCTGATCCCACTCGGTGTCGCAGCAGTACGGGTCCGCTGCGCAGATCGCCGCGGTGCAGCCCGCGTCCTCACAGTTCGGAGAGCCGTTCGATTCGCAGCACCCGCCGGCAAAGCACCCTGTGGTGTCGAACTCGACGCAGGTCGCAGCGCACGCCAGCGTGCCGGTATTGAGCCCCAAGCTGGCGCAACTCTCTCCATCGAGGTTGGCGCCATCGCAGACTTCGCCAGCCCCGAGCTCGCCGTTGCCACAGTTCGGGCACCCCGTAACCCCCTGGCAGGCGGGCTCCAGCGCGGCCACGTCCGCGCAGGCTTGGCTCCACGGCTCGTCGCAGCACTGCGGAAAGACGTTGCAGACCGCGTTGGTGCAGGCGATGTCCTCACAGCCCACGGTGCCGTTGGGCGCGCAGCAGGCTCCGTCTCCCTGACAGGCGGACTCGTCGAGCGACAGGCAGTCCGCCGCGCAGCCGAGCGTGCCCGAGTCATAGCCTTGGCTCTCGCAGGTCTCGCCGCCGAGGTTGGCCCCGTCGCACGGCTCGATGCCTTCGAGCATGCCGTTGCCGCAGTCGGGACAGTCGCTCACCCCCTGACACGAGGGCTCGAGGAGGGCTGCATCGGCGCAGATCTGATCCCACTCCGTATCGCAACAGTACGGATCCAATGCACAGATCGCCGCCGTGCAGCCCGCGTCGTCACACTCGGGCACGGTGTTGGCGGAGCAGCAGTTCATGGTTGCGACACACTGCGAGGTGTCGAATCCGCCGCAATCGGCCGCACATCCGAGCGTGCCCGATTCGAAGCCGAGCCCTTCGCAGGTCTGACCGCCGAGCTGGCCGTCCTCGCACACCTCGGCCATCTCCAACACGCCGTCGCCGCAGTCGGGACAGTCCGAGACCCCATCGCAGGCCGGCGCGAGGATCGCCGCTTCGGCGCAGACGTCGTCCCACTCGGTGTCGCAGCAAAACGAATCCAGGGCGCAGACCGCGGTGGTGCACGCCATGTTCTCGCACTCTGGCGTCCCGTTGGCGGCGCAGCACGCCCCCGTATCAGACGTGGTGCAGGCCGAGGTGTCGAAGTCGCCGCAGCCCTCCGCACACGCCAGCGTCCCGCCATCGAAGCCTTGCGAATCGCAGGTCTGTCCGCCGAGGTCGGCGCCATCGCACGCCTCGTCGCCGTCGATGACATCGTTGCCGCAGCTGGTGTCTGAGCAGGCGCTGGTGTCGAAGCCCGAGCAGTCATCGGCGCACGCCAGCGTCCCGCCCTCGAAGCCCTGTGACGCGCAGTCCTGTCCCCCCAGATCCCCGCCGTCGCAGAGCTCGGCCCCGTCGATCACGTCGTTGCCGCAGCCTGCTCCGGTCTCCCCCTCGCTCGAAGATCCGCGCGAGGACGAAGAACTCTCCGCTTCCGTGGTGACGCCGATGGTCGTGTCGGCTTCGGTGGTCGTGTCCGAGATCGAGGTCGTCTCGGTCGTGCCCGGCGACGATGTCTCGGTGGCCGCATCCGTCGTGGTGCCGTCGTCGGCGGGGGTCGTCGTGTCATCTCCAGGGCAGCCGGTGAGCCCTGCGAGGGCAGCCAACGTCAATAAACCATTCCAAGCTTTCATGCCGCGGATGCTAGCAGCTTCGAGATCGGGGTGATTGGCAATGTGGCGGGCCACAGGGTCGGTGGATTTCAAGAAAGTTGCCGCATGAAGTCGTTTCACGCCGCGGCGGTGTTGGCCTTGGCGTCCTGCCCTGCTGAGGGCAAGTGTGTTGGGTTGAGGCGGACGGTCGCGTGGCGATCCCAGCGACGAGTGTTGCCGGTCCAGCGCTCGGGATGGCGGGCCTTGGCGGCGGCGTAAACGTGCTCACGATGCTCGAGGAGCGCTTCGTGAACGCCGGTGTGACGTTGACCCGGCGTCACGAAGGAGATGCCACTGTGACGATGCTCTTCGTTGTACCAGGCAACGAACTCAGCGACCCAGGTCGCCGCAGATTCGAGGCTTTCAAAGGGCTTGTCGGGGAAGCTTGGGTGTCCCTTCACGGTGCGGAAGGTCGATTCGACGAATGGGTTGTCGTTGCTCACGCTCGGCCGCGACAGCGAGCGCGTGACGCCGAGCGACTCGAGGGTCGCGACCATCGTGGCGCCCTTCATCGGCCCACCGTTGTCCGAGTGCAGGACCAGCTTCTTCGGGTCCGCGCCTTCCGCTTCGCAGATCTCGACGAAGGCCTTGGCGGAGAGCTCGTTGTCCTCGCGATCGTGCACCCGCCAGCCAACAATCTTCCGGCTCCAGACATCGAGGAAGAGGTACAGATAGAAGAACGCGCCGCGGGTCGGCGCGCGCAGGTACGTGATGTCCCAACACCACACCTGATTGGGTCCGGTCGCGCAGTGCTCGCGAGGTTTGGTGTTCTTCGCTTGTCGATGTCGCCCACGGTGGGCGTTCAGCGAGTGCTGCTTCAGCAAACGGTGGATCGTCGACTCCGACGCAACGTAGATGCCCATGTCGGCGAGCCGCGGCACGAGCTGGGACGGCGGCAGGTCGCGGAATTCGGCGGACGTCACCAGCTCGAGGATCTGCGCCCGCTCGACATCGCTGAGCTTGTTCGCCGGCGTGGTTTTCGGGCCTCGACGCCCATCCTCGCCGCCCTCAAGCCCGTGTTTGAGCCATCGTTGGACGGTCCGCACGTCGATGTTGATGATCTCGCAACACGGACCCAGGCGCGCTCCTGCAGCGCGAGCCTCACGGACCAGCTTGAGGATCATCTGTCGTTCCTCGGGTTCGTGTCGTCGCCCTCGTCCTCGAACAACGCATTGAATTTTTTTGAGCACCAGCAGCGCGGTGGTCTCCGCGAGCGCCTTGTCCTTGCGCAGGACCTCGCGTTCGAGCCTCCGAATCTCGCGCTGCTCGTTGCTGCGCTTGCCCTTCGCCGCGGCACCACCCAGCGCAGCTACGGCGGCCTTGTGCACCTCGGCGCGCCACGTGTCGAGTTGGGTGGCGTGCAGGCCGTGACGACGCACGTACACGCCGAGCTCGGCTTCGCTCAGCTCGCCGGTCTCCATCACCGCCTGGAATTTCTCCTCCGGCGTCCAGTCCTGAGCACGCTTGCCCGGTTCTTCTCGCGGGGCGGGTTTGTCTTCGACGGCCACGTAGAGCACGCTACTCGCGTCTCGCTTCCACCGCGACAACGTGCCTTGCGAAACCCCAGTTTCATCCGCCAACGCTGTCGCCGTGACCGCTCCGCGGCCCGTCATTTTTCTGATCATACTCGCCTTGAAGGCGACGGAATACGCCATGGTTTTCGTCTCATTTCGCGCCCCGACTGCCGTAGGCTCCGGCTTCTACGCCGTCGCCCGGTTCATGCGGCAACTACCCTGACAGAGGGGGGGGTTCGCGGAAGCCCAACCGCTTTGGGGCCACCTTCGCCCAGATGACCCACCTTTCTCGCCAGACTGTGTGCTCTCGTCCCACCGCCGCGGACCCGGCCCGGCCAACGCCTGGCAACGGCTCGAACCTGAGATGGCCCCGGCACGCGTGCTGCACACGCCCTGTTGTTTTCCGCCACGCCCGGCCGCGACACGCGACCGGCCGGAGGTGCGTGCGCCCAGACCCTCAGTTGCAGGCGCTCGCTGGGCGGCAGGTCTTGCTGACCGGGTTCGTCCACGCGTGCAACTTGCAGCAGCCCGACTGGCAGTGGTCGTCGTCGGAGCAGACCTTGCCCTGAGCCTTCTTCGGACGGCACTCGTCTTTGCCAATGCCCAAGACGCCCTTCCAGCAGTACTCGGAGTCGGTGCAGACCTCGTCGTCCCCACACGTCTTGATGTCGAGGTCGATGTCGCCGCCTTCACAGGCCGCGAGGCATCGTTCGAACTCCGCTTCGCTTTTGGTCAAGGCGTAGCTGAGCTGGGCCATCGCCCACAAGATGATCGGGATTCCCCACGGGAACAGGAAGACCCCGAACGCCATCTCGACGACGAAGAAGGAGAGGGCAAGCACGACGGCGGCGAACTGGGCGTTCAGGCAGACCTGCTTGCAGGCTTCGTAGGCATCGTCATCCTCAAACTCGTCCTTCACAGCCTCCTCGACGACATATGTCCCGCCGTCGCTCTCGAACACGGTCTGGAATACGTAGCGGACGTCAGCGGGCGAGGCCCCTTTGAGGCCGTGGTTGTCCCGGAGCTCCGTCAGCAGCAGCTCCATCTGGTCGAGCAGCTCGGGGTCACTGCCGAGGTGTCCGAGCAGGGTGCCAGGGCCCATCATCTCGCCAAACGAGGGCTCGGTGGTGGTGATGGCGATCGCGTCGACCTGTTCGTCGGAGAGCTTCTGCTGGGCCTGCCGCATGTCGACCATGATCTCGACCGCAACCCCGACCAGCTCTTCGAAGGCCTCGTCGGCCACGATCCCGGCCGCGATGTCCTTGGCGTTCTCGACGATCTCCGGCGACGGTCCGCTCTCACTGGCACGCAGGTTGATGGGAGCGTCCATCACTTCGGGTTCCGGAAGCGTCTCGCAGCCCGCGACGACGAGCGATGCGGACAGCGCGATGGGGGTGAACGCCCGGAGAACGCGGGCGCCGAACTGTTGTAGTTTGGTGACGATCATGCACCCCCAAGAGTCATGAAGCGGGCGAGCGGATCACGAACGCCGCTCGCGATACAAACCTGCCCGCGGACCGGCGGTTCGCTCGAGCTAGACGATGGAGCACGAGGGCCGGCTGTGCATCATGGATGGCCTGCATCGCCTGGCGAAGGCCATGATGCAGGGGAGAGAGGACGTCGCGGTGCGGCGGATTCCGAAGTCGGCGCTGAACGCGGAGCAAACTCCACTGCCGCACGCGATGGCAGGGGCGACGTTGCTTACAAACTTACAAACGCATCCGCTGCGGCGGCCGATGGTCAATGCGTTCTCGGACGGCGGTCTCTTTGCGCTTGGGTTTGCTGATCCCGACGGTGGACCGCCTGCTTCTCCCGTCAACAAAGAAGGGACGGATTCTCGAAACGCTCCTCCGCGCCGCACTTCGAATGGCGCGCTGTGATCCAAGCCCTAACCACGCGCGAGCGTCTCCGACTAGGTTGTCGCCATGCGATATCCGGGATGGGTACTCCTTCTTGCCATCACCGCTTGCGACGTGGAGGATCCGGGCGACCCCACCGAACCCGAGGACGCACAGCGCTACGCAACGGCGGTGTGCGAGCTCGCCGCGAGCTGCGACTGCAACCCGGAGCTGCTCAGCGACTGCGAAGCCCGCTCGATACGCGTGTTCGAGCGACTCGACGATGCCAGCGGCGCCAAGTTCGATCGCGGATGCTTCGAGCGGATCACGGAGTTCATGGGTGCGGAGCCACCTTCGTGCAACTTTGAGGGATACATCGACGACTGCATGATCTTCGAAGGCGCGCGCGCCAGTGGGGCGTCATGTGAGCTCGAGGGACACCCCGACACGTCGCCGTTCGCCCCGACGGATTGCCGCGATCCGGGGGATCACTGCGTCGATGGGACCTGTCAGCAGGGCCTCAACATCCTTCCCGAGGGAGCGCCGTGCGGGCTGGATGTGGCAAAGACTTGTGGCCAAGACTTGTACTGCGGCCTCGAGGGCACGTGCCAACCAGGGCGGTCCTTCGGGGAGAGCTGCGACGCCCCACGGGCCTGCAACAAGGGCGGCTATGGCTACTGCCGCGGTGTGGCGACCCCTGGCGACACCGGCGTCTGCACGCCCTACATCGCGGAAGGGGGGGCGTGCGAACCCGGAGAGATCGAAAGCTGCGGCGTTGGGACAGGCCTCATCTGTGGTCCCAGCGGACGGTGCGAGCCGGCCGTCGCCGCATGCGTATTCGTCCCCGCGTACGAGGACTTCTACTGGCGTTGGATCTGGGAGCGCGGCGCGGGCAACTGAGCCAAACCAACGACACTGATCGGCGAAGCGGGTGGCAGCGCTACGTTAGCGCGGTGCTGTTCTCCGCACCAAGCAATGAGCTGCCTGGTACGATCGCCCGGACGCTCGTGGCTGCTGCCACATCCAGCGCGGTTGTCGGGGTTGCGGAGCTTGGGATCGCTGGAGTCTGCGCGCTCGCGAGCGGCCTGCTCGGCGGAACGCGTCGCGCCGATCTTTGCTCAGCCCCTCACCCCGGGTGCGAGGCGCTGCCCGCTTCGTCGAGGCCGGCCAGAACAGCGGTCAGATAGCCCGAGGCCTCGCCCCAGTCGTCTGCATCTTGACTACGGACAACATGCCCTCGCGGGATGCCATCAACGACGCCGAGACTCCCTTCGCATCCACGGTGAGACCGTTGGCGAGCACGATGGGACCTCCGGCAACGGTCTCGGCCCGCCGCAACTCGGCCGCCGCGTTGGCCAGGTCCCCGGCCACGGACGACGTGAAAATGTCGAACACCGGTGAGTCCGCGACTGAGCGGGTCAGGAGGGTCGCCCTTCACGGAGACCACGCCAGACTCGTGAACGCCTCTGGGTCGCCGAGACAGGCGTCATTGGGCGGTGATAGCTTGACCACCGATGCGAAGGGCCGTTTTCCTTGGAATCAGCGCGTGGAGCTTGGCATGCACGACTCCCGCTCCTCGCAGCACCCCGCCGCCAGTTTCGCCAGCGGTCGACACTGCTCTCGAAGGCCAGCCCCAGGCCTCGCAGCCCGCCACCGTGACCCCGCCTGACACACCACAACCGACGCATACCTTGTCGCTCGAGACGCCCGTCGCGATTGGCGACGGCTATACGATTGCGGTCGAGAATGTCGTCATCGAGACGATCGAGCCTTCACCGGACGGCGCATATCCCTCAGGGGGTGCGGTTGAGGTCAATCTGTTGCTGGAGCGCGACCTCTACCAGCAGCGGGCTTCGCTTCTGGAGATCACCGACGGCTACGACCCGAAGCTCGTCGCCTGGCTCGACAACTTTCGCGTGAGCCTGGTCGAGGTCAGGGACATGGAACTCGAGCCGAAAGTCTCGTTGGTCATCGAGACCGTCGGCGACACGCTCCTGCCGGGCCCGCCGCAGCGCCACCGCCTCGCTCGAGGGAAGAGCTTCGAGCTTGGGGACGGTGACCGCGTCGAGTTCACCGGTCACAGCCACAAACGAACCCGCCAGGGACAAACCTCGCCGCTGCTCGTCCATCTTCGTTGGGACTCGCCGGGACAAGAGCCGGCGACGGACACCGCCTCGCTCAGGCCTCCGAAGGGCCTCCGCACGTGGGCATGGCGAGACCTCGAGTTCACGCTCATCGACTGGGACTACGACGCATGGATCGAAGTGGACGTGCGGCGATTCGAGCGGCGTCGTGTGTCTGGCAGCGCCAGCCCGCGCTGACCCCCTCACGCCTCAGATGCCCTACCGCGCAGTTGATGCACAAGACGGTGTCTGAGGGGACACGTTCCACGCCAACACTTCGCACGGGCCCGCCGGTCGCTGCACCCCCGGCGACGGGTATGCTCCCTCGGCTTGGGCCGGCAACGAGGTGTGGTCCTTCGGTGACCTCGACGACGATGGCGTGTTCTCGACGTTCGAGCGAGCCGGCGCCGCAGATGTCAACGGCGTCAACGGCTCGGCCGGTCTCTACATCGACCCGGAAGTCGAGTAGGCCTCGGCCGCACCGGCGAGGTCGGGCACGAACGCCAGCACCTACCAGCGCGTCGCTTCGCACCGCGCTCGTCTCGGCGTGCCTCGATGGCGCACTCCGTGCGGCCGCGGTCCCCTGTCGCAGCATGTTTTCCCCTCAAAGGCCTCGGCTCTCCCCGGCTCAGCTTCGCTCGACCCCCGTCTGCAGCTCCGCGGCGCTTCTGCGGCCCGCCGTACTCATCAATCCCGCCTTTTTCCCACTTCATTTCACCTAGCCGCCCGCCGCGGAGCATCCTAGCAGCCCTTCGCGGCGAGTTCTTCGAGCCGCTCGTCGAGTGGAACGATTCGTGTCGCTACTGCAGCTGGCCGTAGTAGTCACCGAGGTACGGGAGCATGCCCGGGTCGCCGTTCCACTCCTCGGGCGTCACAACGTCGCCTTCGAATCTGCCGCCGACCGTGGTGTTGTCCCGCGTGGTGCAGCCCTTCGCCGCGGTGTGGAACTCCAGCGTCGTGTACGGGCCCCGGGTGTGTATGTTTCGCTCGTAGATGACGTCGAACACGGCCTCGACGGTGCCGATGTCGGCGTTCTGTGGACCGAAACCACCGAGCCACGAGCCGGGGTAGTCCGGCGATCCGACCAGGTTGTCGGCAAGCACGACGTGGCGGGTCGCAATCGCGAGGCCCGAGGTGGCGACGTCGTCGGCATACGCGTCGATGCCCGCGGAGTGGATCTTGATCGCGCCTCGGACCCCCGGCGGATTGGGGGCGTAGTGCTCGCCGCCGATGTGGTTGTGGGCGATGAACGCCGCGTTCGCGGCCCAGATCCGCAGCGAGTGCTCGGTCGCTTGGTTGATCACGTTGCCGAGGATGGCCGAGCGCATGAAGTAACCCATCACAACGAGGTTTGGGGTGTTGTCACCATCGGTATCGCCTTCGATGACATTGTCGACCAGAAACACCTCGCGCGGCCACGCGTAGGCCGAGACCGGCAGGCTGCCGTTGGCGACGTAGTAGCCGAAGCCCGACCCGACATCGACCTGCGCCTCGGCGTTGGAGGGCGTGTCGATGTCGCAGCGATACAACAGCACACGCGACCCCGTCACTGAAATAGAGAAGCCCGACGTGATGTCGAGATCCATGATGGTGACGTCGTCCGGCCACTCGGCGACCTCCGCGTTGCCACCCAGCGACACCGATGCGACGACGGGCTTGGGGCCGTCTCCGAACGTCGCGAGCTGCACGTCGTCGGAATCGCCCGGAAGCCCGATCGACGAGAACGTCTCGCCGCGGCGCAGGAGCACCCGCTTGCCCGCGAACGATCGGGGCAGCGTGGTGCGCAGCTCGGCGCCCCGCGGCGCGCCCCGGAAGTCACCGACTCCCGAGACGGCGATCGTCGCGGCCCCTGGCCACTGTGCTGCTGGATCGGTCACCTCAATCTCGACGCTGGTCGTGCTGGTCTCCCCCGCGAAGGACGCGGCGACCGACACGGTGTACGTCCCTGGCGTATCGAACACGTGCGCCGCGAGCGGACCGCCGACTTGCGAGTTCTTGTCAGCGCCGGTCAGCGCCCACATCCCCGCGTCCGGGTCGCCGAACTCGAAGGCGTACGTCGCCTCGTGGAATGGGATCGTCGTCAGGCTGCTGGTGGTGCCAGTGGCATCGAAGTGCACGGCCAGCGGGGCCGGGCCCGAGGTGCGCGACGCGACGAGGTCCGGCGCGATGGCCTCGCTATTGCCCTCACTCCCGGTCGAGGTCGAGTCGGCCGCGCTGTCACTCGAGGATCCCGTCGACGAGCCCCCATCGGTCGCCGCGCTGCCCTGCGTGGTGGCGTCGTCACCGTCGCTACCTCCGCCGAGCATCCCGCTACTCGATCCGGTACCCGTGATGCCATCGCCGATGGCACCACCATTCGACGCGCCACATGCGAGGCTCACCACGGCCAGCGCGAGCGACGACGGGACTCGCAGTGACCGCAGCCGGTCGGGCCGCAGCAGACGCGATGACGTAGCGCTCCAGGCGCGCAGAGCTGGATTCGATCGTTGCATGGCTCGGGAGTTCCGCTGCAAGGAGTCGTATTCCGACACAACTGGGTGATCTTTACTCTGCTCAGGGAGTCCGGTCCCCGCCCACAGAGCTTCGATCCCGTGCACTTCTTCGGAATGCTCCGTACTGACCGCCCTGCGTCTCGGCCTTCCCGCGTGTGAAAGAGTTGATTCGCGGACCCACACGCTCGACGGCGGCTCAGCGACCGAGCCAGGGCAAGATCTCGCCCATTCGGGAGGTGATGGAGGCGGGATAGAACGGCGCCCGGTCCGTGGTCGCGTCGGGCTCGCCATACCCGCCGGCTCCCGAGGTCTCGTAGTCCTCGGGCGGGAGGCCCATCAACTGCAGGATGCTCCCCAGGAACTGGTTGGTGGTCAGTCCGGTGAGCACGGGCTCGCCGTTGGGTGGGGAGGGTCCGCCGAACTCGCCGACAAACGTGGAGTTCAGGTTGCGGTAGTCTAGGTCCTGGCCGGTTTGCACGAGGCCCCCGAGGGATCCCGCGGTGACCAACGGCATGTTGGTGCAGTTGTGAGTGGCCGCACCGGACTCTTGGCCCCACACCACCAGGCTGCTGTCGAGAATGGTGCCGCCTTGGCCGTCGTCGAGGTCAAGGCGTCCGACGAGGTCGAGGAACACGCTCTCGAACACGCGTTGATACGAGTCCGCGAGAATCGTCTGCGGCAGCGGTTGACCGCCTGTGGCCTCGGTGACATGTGACATGTGGGCGATGTCTTGGTGCCAGTCGCCCGTGTAGTCCGAGAAGGAAGACTGATCGCTCAGCGAGTACACGGCGATACGCGACGTGTCGCAGGCGAAGGCAACGGCGATGACTTCGTTGTAGGCCTGCCAGTAGGCCCGGTTCTTTGCGACGTCCCCATAGTAGCCCGGGGTCCACGGGTAGCTGTCGCCGGCGAGCTCGGGAGCTGTGGCACTGCCGCAGTCGACGACGACTTCGAGCTTGCGCTGGAGCTCGTCGATGCGCTCGATGTGGTCGTCGAGTCGCTGCCGATCCGCACCCGAGAGCCGGCGATTCCCCTCCCGCAAGGACCGGTACTCCTCGAGGACGCCGTCGATGATCAGCGGGCGTGGGTCGGGCTCGTTGCCGTCGTCGGGGACGAAGATGAGGTTGAACATCTCCAGGGGGCTTCCGGAGCTGCCGGTTCTCTGGATCTCACCGGACTGACTCTGGGGGCTCGACCATCCGTACGAGATGCCGTCTCCGACGTGTAGCGAGCGCTCGAGGTTGGTGGAAAGGTCGTCGTAGAACCAGGGGGACCAGGCCAGAAGTTGGTCGATGGTCGGCCGGGGGGTGGTCACCGCCGCGGTCGCGGTGTCGTCGGTCGCGTTGGGGTTCCCCAAGAACGCGCCTGTGTTGTGCCCCACGTGCACGAAGGAGTCGATGCCGCGAATCACGTTCATCGAAGCGGCGATGCTCGGCGAGAGGTTGGCCGAGGGCGCTCGCAACACCGAACTCAGGCGCGTCTCGCCTCCGGATATCGTGGGGGTCAAGGCACCTCGCCGAATCGCATGACCGGCGTAGTCCATCGTTTCGTCTGCCGGAGCATCGGGGAAGAAGAGAGACTCCCAGCAGCAACCGTGGCCGGTTCGCATCGCGACGAACCGGCGCGGGCTCGCAAATCCTCCGGCGCGGGCGCCTTGGGGAAGCAGAGAGGGGAGCATGGGCAAGGCAAGCACAAGGCCGCCAGTGCCGCGGAGAAAGTGACGTCGACTCGGTGTCCAAGTCATGGCGGTCCTTTTCAGTCGAAGCTGCGCTGCCGGAACTCAGGGCGAAGGGCGATGTCTCGGAGGGTCTCGGCGAGCGTTGCGCCTCCCTCGAGGTTGTCGACCAGGCTCTGCAACGCACAGGCGTCCTGCTCGAGATCCTCATCGCGTGCGAACGTGAACCGGAAGTAGTTTCGGGCAAAGCAGGCCCGAACCTTCTCGCTCTCGCTGAGGCGCTCGGCGAGCTCGCGCAGGTTCGAGACCTCCCGCGTGTCGCCGGGGTCGATGTTGGGGGTCACGGTGGTGTCGACCGCTCGAGCCGCGACCAGGTTGCCGTCAGCATCGAAGATGCGCTGTTCGGTGCGGTGACGACCCAGAGCGTCGAAGCCCTCCGAGGCGAACCCCAGAGGGTTGATCAGAGGCGTATGGCACGCCGAGCACGATCCCGCAGGGTCCTCGGTCAGCGCTTCGACGATCTCGCGGGTGGTCATCTCGCCGTCGAACTCGGGCACGTTCATCTCGGCGTCCGGCGGCGGTGGCGGAAGCTGGTCGCAGAGCATCGCGGTGCGAATCAGGACCCCCTTCATAATGGGACGGGTCGCCTCGGACCGGTTGGAGAGCATCGCGGCGCGACCAAGAACTCCCACCCGCTCGGCGTCGGGGAACACGGGGGGCTCCCCGCCCTCCCAAGGTGCAACGCCGTAGATGCCCGCGAGGTCGGGCGTGCGGGCGAAGGAACGGTCGCTCAAGAGCAGGTCGTCGAACATGCCGTCGACGTCGAAGGTGTAGTAGGTGGCCATGTCGATCACCTCCTGCACCATGTTGAGATGCGTCTGGTCGTCGACCGGTGTGGCGCCGAGGAAGGCATCGTAGCGCGGGTCTCCAAGCAGTCCGTCGACCGCGGCGACGCTGTCGAGCCAGAGCCAGTCTCGATAAAATGAGCCGACTGCAGCCCGGGCCCGGGGGTCTTCGAACATGCGCTCGACCTGTTCCGCGTAGCCGGCGTCGGTGGAGAGCATCCCGCTGCGCGCGGCGTCGCGAAGCTCGTCGTCGGGAGGGCCTTGCCAGAAGTGGTACGACAGGCGCGAGGCGACTTCCCAGTCTGAGAGGACGAACATGCCAGGAAGCTGCGGGCTCTCGTCGGTCCCGTGCTCGACCATGTACAGAAAGTGCGGCGAGACCATGAGTGCGGAGAAGACATCGACGAATGCTTCTGGTTCGGTCCCGGACGTGGTCCCGTCCCCGTCGAAGATCGCTCGGAAACGGGCCGTCTCCTCGTCGGAGATCGGTCGTCGAAGCGCACGCTCCGCAAAAGAGCGAATCGCCGCGTCGATGCAGGCCTCGTCGTTGCTCGGGTCCGCATCGGTTGCGCACGTCCCCACGAGGGCTTCGAGCCGAGTCGGGACTGCGATAGCCTGCGCGACGGCGCGGGCGACCCGATACGTCGCATCGATGTGTTGTTGCTGGACCGCCTGGTCGAGTCGTCGATAGCCGCCGAGGTGCTGTCCCGCCGAGGGCTGCCGGAGGTCGTCGGGCACCTGCGCCAGCAGCGGGTCGATCTCGCTCAGGATGGCCGCCGCGTCGTCCGGCGCAGCCCAACGCACCAGCGCCGCGATGGTGTTGTCGTACTGGGTCCGGGTCAGGCGACGCAAGGCGACGGTCCCGGGTACGCGGGTGTCGTCGCAGGCCGGGACAGGGCCGTCGGACCCACCGCCCTCGTCGCTGCCCGATCCCTCCTCGTCCACGGAGGTTCCGGCGTCTGTCCCCGCGCCCGCCCCGGTGTCGGTGTCGGTGTCGAGACTGGTGCCGGAGTAACAACCCGGGAGCGACGCGAGGAGCAGCGTCTGGACGACAAGGGAACTGGGGGATCGCAAAGGTGTCATGGACGTACCGGACGCGCTCGGGAGGTCTGGATACGCGGCGGGTCTTGGCCGGGTGAGTCGCGCAGCCACGAATCGGACTCTCGTGATACGCGTGGTCACGCTTACGAAAACGGCGGATTGGGCGGTGTTCGGAGCTGGCGTTCACCCAGATCGGCGGGCTTGCGTATCCGGGCCCGCATGCGCATGCCTGAAGCGGAACGGACTCCTGTCGTCTTGCGCTTTGGGGCTCTCGCGGTGCTCGCGTTCGCGGCCGGGTGCGATGCGAACGGCCCCGAGGCGATGGACAGCGAAGCGTCGACGACGCTTGAGACCGGTTCGGTGGGAACGACCGGAGAGGGGGGGCCCGTTGGCGGGACGTCGGCCGCAGATTCGGGCGAGACCGGAATGAACGCCAGCGGAGATCCGCCGTCCTCGAGCACAAGCACTGGAGACGGAGATGAATCGACAGGCGAGGACGTGGAGCCCGATGGGCGGGTGCCCGCGTTCGTGGCCCAAGGCCACATGGGGCGCACGATGATCTCCTGCGATGATGGCCTGACGTGGACCGCCGATCAGTCCCTCGACGACGCGGTTCGATGTTTCGAGCCTTTGGACTGTGACCACCACGAGGGCAGCGCCACGGGGCTGACCTATGGAGACGGGCTGTTCGTCGCTTCGTGGGGCTGGGGAACGCAAGGGGAGATCCAGCTCAGCGAGGATGGCGTTGAGTGGACCACGGTCCTGGTCGGCCCGACGTTCGCTGGCACCGCGTGGGGCAATGACACGTTCCTGGCCGCGTCGAAGTTTCCCTATCGCGCCGGGCCACTTGGGCAGCGCTGGGCAGAGCTGGGCGACAGCGGATTGGACGCGTGGACGCCTCGCGGTATCGCGTTCGCGCCTCTCGCAGGCGGGATCTTCGTGTTGGCGGGCGGAGGCGGTGGGGAGGGGGACGTGGTCGTCAGCGCGTCCGATGGGGACACCTGGGAAAGTGCGGTGGGCGCAGAGTCCTGCGGGGGAGAGGTGGCAAACATCAGCGCCGGGGGTGGCTCGATCGTCATCGCAACGAATCCCGGCAGCGCCGTGCCGGCTTGCGTCTCCCAAGACCTGGGGGCGAGCTTCACCGCGGCGAAGCTTCCCGAAGCTGTGCGCGGCCTCTCCTGGGCCGGAGACGCGTTCGTCGGCTTTGGCGAATCCGCCCGCTACACGAGCGCTGATGGGGTCACCTGGGAGGCGACGCCCTACGCCACGCAGCAACCGCCACTGAGCGCGGTTGGGCGAAGCCCGGAGGGGACGTATGTGGCACAG
Source organism: uncultured bacterium (assembly GCA_963761755.1). Classification (GTDB taxonomy): domain Bacteria; phylum Myxococcota_A; class Polyangia; order Nannocystales; family Nannocystaceae; genus CAJXVA01. The sequence goes on along the minus strand of CAVXIC010000001.1, from coordinate 53,377 downwards.
CGAGATGGTTGGCTGGTTTGGTACGAGGACCAGGCGTTGTACCGGAGCGAGGACGGACTGACTTGGACCGCCCTGCCGGCGGGAAGCTTCAACCCCGGTCATCCGATCCGCCGCATCGTGGCAGGGCGAGTTCGCCCGCATGAGCTGGGCTGCTCGGGTGAACGATGAGCGGCCCGTCGCCTCGGTGCGCAGCGCGTATCATCCGCGGGTGCTGACGCCGAGCATCACGCTGGTGCACGCGCTCGCGTTCATGCTCTCGTTCATGCTCTCGTTCATGTTGGTTCAGCCCGAGGCTCGGGCCGCACCCGCGCCTGAGGTGTCTGCCGCCGACGAGGTTGATGCGCGGCCTCGGGTGCTCGTGCTCGTGGACTCCGATGCAGACCGCTCGCTGCTCTCGGCCCTTGAAGCGGCCCGGACGACCTTGGACGCCGAGGGATTGGTCCTTGCCCTGGAGCATCTCGAGCCCGGTCAGGTGGCATCCGTCGCGGCCCGCCAGCGTGTCGAGGGCGCTGCCGTCCACGGCGTGTTCTGGGTCGAGGTCGGGCCTGGGTTCATCGATGTTTGGCTGCGGGACAGGGACGAAAAGACCTACCTCCGCCGCGTCCCTGGCGGCGTGCAGAGCGGAGAAGCTGCTTGGGAATCGGTGTGGCTGATCGTCGAATCGGGGGCCGAGTCTCTGAGCCGCGGCGGCGCGGTCGCGATGGAGCCGACCGAGCTTCCGCAGGACCCGGACCCGCCCCCGCCCATGGCCGAACCAACTCCGGCCCCGGTCGATGTTGCTGAAAACGCTGCCGAGGTCGAAGTCGCCGTGAAACCCCGGCTTGTTGCAGCCACCGGACTCTCGCTGTCGTACCTTGGCGAAGGGGTGGGAAGCGCGATCCCGTGGCAATCTGGACTGTCCGCGCGCGGCTTCGTCGACCTTGGGCGCTGGCCTCGTCTCGGGTTGGAGTATGCGGTGCTGTTCCCACCCGGCGAGGCTTCGTCGGTTTCGTGGCGACACCGCGTCTCGATGCACGGCGGCGTGCGCCGTCCGCTGGGGGCGCGCTGGGCGGTCGAAGCCCTGGCCGAACTCGGGCTCGAGGCGCAGCGGTGGCGTTCCCCCTCGACGGGAGACGAAGGCTGGCGAGCTGTGGCGACCTCGGGGGTGGGCGTTGCGGCCAGTGTGCGACTTCGCGGCCCCCTGTGGTTTTGGGTTTCGACCGGGGTGGGCATCCCGCTCAATCGGGTGTCGTATGTCGAGTGCCGCCGCGGCGCGACGCGCTGCTCCGGCGAGGACCGACGGGTGGCCCTGACGCCGTGGCCGGTGGGTCCGCGGATCCGCGCGGGGTTCGTCGTGGTCCTGCCGCGCTCACTCGAGGGTGTGCGTGGCTGAGCAAAGGACGGCGAGGGTCTCGGCGCACTCGAAGTCGTCCCACGCGCCGTGGAACCAGTCGGGGGGATCGATCAGGCCCAGCGTGAGGCGCACGCAGTTTTGGTCTGGGGTCCAGTTGTCGGGCTGCTGCCCGGCCCAGTTCTCGTACGCGAGGGCGCTGCCGTCGGGCCAGAGCCAGTCCCCCTCCTCGGGTTGCTGGCGGACGCTCATCCAGTACCATGCCACCTCGAACCTCGCCTCCAGGAACAGCTGCGTGGCCTCGTCCCGGACCGTCGCAGTCGAGGCCCCGAACGTTTCACAAAAGGCGGTCGCGTCCTCCCAGTCGAGGAGCGTGTCGTCGCAGACCCACCAGGCTTGTCCGACGCCCTGCGTGAGGGTGCACCCGCCGCAGCTGGAGTTCGTCGCACCCACCTCGTCGACCAAGCCGTCGAGGTCGTTGTCGACGCCATCGCAGATCTCGTCGGCGGGTACTGGGCCTGCGGTCTCCAGGTCTCCAGAACTCGGGTCCTCGGCGTCGCCCGTCGACACGGTTCCTTGGCCAGCGGTCGAGTCGGAGCCGCTCGAACTCGCCGTCCCAGGATCGGGAGCGTCGCCGAATTCGCCGATGACCTGGTCCGAACACGCGTTCAACAGCAGCAGCACCGCGACAGCTGTCGCCCCTCGACGCACCCTTGCACCGTATCCGATCGCCCGTCTCACGACAATTCGTACCCGGTCTTCACCCGTTTCCGCGCGTCGAAGTATCAGGACCTCACGGTGCCTCTTGGCTCGACCACAACCCTGTCAAGCTGCCGGGTCCCCGCGGCCGGGGTTTGCTGGGCAGGGTCGGGATCGATGACCTCGGGCTCCCCAACGAGACGCGCACCGCGAGGCGTGCCCTCGCACAAAGACGATGTCGGGTCTGGGATGCCCTTGGACGAGATGGCACTGGTGCGTCGAGTGCTGCGGCGCGATGCCTGGGCGCAAGGGGCGATGGTCGAGCTGCTCGTGCCGCATCTGCGGGTGGTCGCCAACGCGATCCTCTCCAACCGGGCCGATGCCGATGAGGCGGTCCAGCTCGCGCTCATGCGGGTGTTGAAGGGCCTGCCCACGTTCCGCGGGGAGTCGTCTTTGGTTCGGTGGGCTCGCCGGGTTGCCACCAATGTCTGCCTGCGGGCGCGCGAGCAGAACCAGCGCCGGCTTGGGGTGATCGAGACGCGTGCCGAACCCGAGGACGGACAGCTCCCGGCCTCCCCATCCTCCACGGAGCGCTTCGGCGCCCACAGTGAAATCTCGCACTACCTCGGTCGGCTACCGGACAAACAGCGAGAGGCGCTCGTGCTGCGACACGTGTTGGAGTACAGCGTTGCCGAGGTCTCTACATTGGTGGGTGCGCCGATCGACACCGTGAAGTCACGGCTGTTGTTGGGTCGTCGAGCCCTGCGAGAGATGATTCAGAAGGAACCCGAGCTGGGCGTCCGCGCCGTGAAGGACACACCGTGACGCAGGACCGCACCGATCCCACGCCCGCCTCCGAAGATGAGCCCGTGGACGAAGATCTCGGCCGGTTGTTCGCGGCCGCAGCCCAACTCGCGCCGCTGGACCCCGAGGACCGACGCCGGTCGCTCGAGACCGTGGCGCAGTTCGAGGCGGACCGGCGTCGCGGTGCGTGGAGGAGGTGGATGATGGGCGGAGTCGCTGTCGCCACGGCGTGCGCGGCCGGTTTCCTGCTGTGGCGCAGTGTTCCGCGGCCGACGGCGGCGACTGAAATCTCACCCTACACCGTGGCTCGTGGATCCCTCACGCTCGACGGCGTGGTGCTCGAGGAAGGCGAGAGCGTCCCTATCGACCGGTGGCTGGTGCCCCGCGGGCGTGCATGTGTCCGCGTGCCCGGCGGAACGGGCTGCGCCGAGGCGGCCTCGCGACTACGGGTGCACGACGCAAAGCTGGAGCTCGAGTCTGGGACGCTCGAGCTCGTGGGGAGCGCGGCGGTCACCCTTGGCGCCGCCACGGTCCGCACAATCGATGGCGAGTGTGTCGTCTCTATCGAGGGTGAGGAGCGGTTCGTGCTCGCACATCGTGGCACGGTCGAGCTAACCGAGGCGGGCAGCGTCGTCGTGGTTCCGGTCGGAGAGCGGTACGATCTTGGGCGGCCGCCGGTCGCGGCGACACCCCAGCCCGCAGATTCGCAGGCCGCTGTCGTGCCCGAGGACGTGGTGAACCCCGAGCCTGTTCGCGAAGCCGTGGTCGAGCGACTTCCGCCGCGCCAGGCCGCGTCTGCGAGCGTCACATCGAACCCCGGCGACTTTCTTGTCGAAGCCCGTGCTCATGTCGCCTCGGGCAATGTCGGCCCCGCGCTTGCGGCGTATCGAGCCCTTCAACGTCGCCATCCGCAGTCGGCTGAGGCGCAGGCAGCCAACGTTTCGATCGGCAAGCTCGAACTCCAGCGCGGCCGGGCTCGAGCAGCGCTGCGTGCGTTCGAGAAGTACATGCGCAAGGGGGGAACGCTCGCGGCCGAAGCCCGCTGGGGCACGATCCGCGCCCACCATCAACTTGGGGACGTCCGTCGTCGCGACGAGGCGATCGAGGCGCTTCGCGTCGTCGACCCCAAGAGCGTGTATCTGCGCCGCGCCCAAGCGCTGTAGCGGTTGCGCTCGGGACGGAGCGAGCAGCCCGGCTGCGTCGAGTCACTCGCCCGGAGGCGTCGACAGCTCCTTGACCACCGCGATGAAGTGATCCACTCGGGGCTGTCCCTGGCGACTCGCGGGCCAGACCACAGACAGCCAGCCCTGGGGTGACTGCACCGACGCGAGCACGCGCTCCAGCGCGCCCGAGGCCACGTAGGGCTCGGCCAAGAACCTGGGAATCAACCCCACGCCCAGCCCGCGACGGACCAGATCGATGACGGCGGTGAACGAGTTCACGATGATGTCCGGGTCTGGCAGCTCCAGGCTCGAATCTCCACCGCGCCCGGTCACCGGGACCCGCGGCGCGTGCGTGTGGCAGAGATACGGATGGCGGCTCAGATCGGCGCGACGGAGCGGGCGCCCCGCGTCGCCGAGGTAAGCCGGCGCCGCGTATAGCCCCGTGGTCACGCGCTGCACCCGTGTCACCTTGAGCGCGACTGCGTCCGGGAGCGGCGCGATGTGCAGCCGAAAGGCCACGTCCACGCCCTCGTCGACGAGGTCGACAAGGCGATTGGACAGCGACACGCGCAGGAGCACCTGCGGGTGTCGCTCCTTGAACGTCTGCAGCAGCTGACCGAAGTAGCGAGACTCTCCCAGGTCGTGCGGCGCCGCGATGCGCAGCTCCCCGAACGCCTCCGCTTCGCCCCCCAGCGAGCGCGTTGCCTCATACAGCTCGCGTAGCGCGCCAGCCGTGCGTCGGTAGAGCCGTCGGCCGTCCTCGGTGATGGCGATGGAACGCGGGCCTCGCACCACCAGCGCCACGTCGAGCTCGACCTCGAGCCGCGCGACCCGGCGACTCACGGTCGACTTGGGCACGCCCAGAGCCTTCGCGGCGGCAGTAAGGCTGCCGGTCGAGACGACCTCCGCGAAGGTTGCCAGATCCTTCAGGTTCCTGAGGTTGTCCATATGCAACCTAAGGTCCCCTTTTTGCCACATTGTTGTCGATGCGCAACCCCTTAGTTTACGGGCATGTCCAGCATCGAAGACAAGCTCGCCATCCAAGAGGCCCACCACAGCTACCTGCTCGCGATCGACAGCCACGAGGTGGCCCCCTTCGTGGCGCACTTCACCCACGACGGGGTCTACGTGTCGCCCTTCGGCGAGGCCGCCGGCACCGAGGCCCTCGCCCAGACCATTCGACAGTGGCACGAAGGCGGCGTCACGAAGGGCAAGCGGCATATGATCGGCCCCGTCTCGGCCAAGCTCCTCTCCGAGACCACCGCGACGGCGACCTCCTCGTACTTCGTGGTCGAAGCCGCGGACGCGCCCGGGATCGTGGCGTCGGGCGGCTACGAGGACCAGTGGCGCAAGGTGGACGGTCGCTGGCTCATCGCGCGCCGCGTGCAAACTGTCGATCCCTCGTTCAAGTTCTGACCCCGACCCACAGGAGCGCTGAGCATGAACGAGGTGGTGAGCTTTCCCTGACCGAGATGACCCGAGCACGACCATGTCGCACCCGAACGAACCCAACGCCCGGCGGATCCGCCAGATCGTCACGGCCCACTCTCAGCGCGAGGGCGCGGGCTTCATCGTCCGTCGTCCGCTCCCCACCGCCGGCCTCGAGCTGCTCGATCCCTTCCTGCTCATCGATGAGATGGGTCCCGTCGAGCACGCGCCGGGCAAGGCCATCGGCGCCCCCGACCACCCGCATCGCGGCTTCGAGACGGTCAGCTACATCCTGGCCGGCGAGGCCGAGCACGAGGACTCGGCCGGCCACGCTGGCCGGATCGGACCGGGCGACGTGCAGTGGATGACCGCCGGCGCCGGCATCATCCACTCGGAGATGCCCTCACGACGGTTTCAGGAGACGGGGGGCACGCTGCACGGGTTTCAGATCTGGGTGAACCTGCCCGCGCGGGACAAGATGATGGCGCCGCGCTATCAGGAAGTCCCCAGCGCGAAGATACCGGAGGCCGCGACCCAGGACGGACTGGCAACCGTTCGCGTCATCGCCGGTACGGCGCTCGGCGTCTCGGCAGTCATCGACACCCGCACCCCGATCATCTACCACCACTGGGAGCTGGCCCCGGGCGCCCGAGTGAGCCAGCCCCTGCCGCCTGACCACAACGTGGGCGTGTACGTCTTCGATGGCGAGCTCGCGCTCGGACCGGATCGCCGGGTCGTGCAGGCTGGACAGCTCGCGGTGCTGGGTCAAGGCGATGCATTGCACATGCGCACCGAGGACGCGACCGCATCACTGCTCGTGCTGGGCGGGGTCCCCCTCCGAGAAACAGTCGCGCGCCACGGGCCCTTCGTCATGAACACCAAGGACGAGATCGTGACGGCATTCGAGGACTACCGGGCCGGCAGATTGGGACGGATTCACCGCGGCAACGACCCTCAGTGAGTGAGGGACGCCACCCTCCCCTCGTCAGGCCTGCGAGTTGCTGACTCGACCTGGCCGCCTGCAGCTCCGCGGCGCTCCTGCCGCGCGCGCGAGCGCCCTGCCCTACGCCGAGTACCGCCCCGCGAGCGCGGCGACGTCCAGGGTGACCGCGGGCGTTTGCGTCTCCACGACCTCGAACACTTCGCAGGTCACCCGCAAGTCCACGCCTCCAAGGTTCACCGTCGCGCAGGCGGTGTAGGGGCCCGGCGCGAGTCCTTCGAAGGTGGTCTCGAGATTCTCGGCCGAGATCGTGTTGCGAGAGCGTCGCCAGTAGCCTCCCGTTTCGTACAGCTCGGTGAACGTCGCGTGGGAGTCGACGTGCTGCATCCCATCGAGAACCGTGACTGCGGTGACCATGGTTCCAGGGGGACGGGGCCCAGCAAAACCAACGGCAACCGACCCCTCCCCGGGCTGTGAAACGTCTGCCCGCGCAGGCGACCCCACAGCTGTGGTGACCGAAGCGATGGGGTAGTTGTGAACCGTTGCGTAGCCCTCATCCGTCGAATACACGACGACGTCGTAGTCGCCCGGCGGGAGCGGACCCAGCCGGTGCTCTCCGGTCACGCCTGCGTAGACCGAGGACCCGTGCAGCGAGCCGTCCTTCGGCAGCGCCATCAGGCGAACCGGCGTTGCCGTTGCGTTGAGCTGCACCCCGATGTCGATCCAGGTCTCGTCTTCGGCCGCGAACGGCTCGACCGGGGCTGGCACGCAACCACCAACCGTTGCGGCTCCGAAGAACAGACCCGCCAGGCAGCCCGTACGAACGAGAGGGGTGGTGCGATAGTCCATCGGGTAGCGGCTACTACAAGTGGCGTGCCAGCCAAAACCGGCATGGTTTGAACCCAGCGGGGGGCGGCCCGGCGCCAAGCTGTCGAGCGCGCCCCATCGCGGTGACACTTCGTCCAAGCGACCCGCCGAACTCGAGCCACGCCCTTGGGGAGGGTCCGCCGCAATGCGCTGGGGAGTGTTGGTGGTGGGGGTCAGCGTCGCAGCGAATCACGCGCTTCAAGTCGGATCGCTGAGACGAACAGGTGATCCGGTGGAGCGCGCCGAGCGTTCATCGGTATGGAGAAGCACACGATGCCAGTGATCAACGAGACGACCGGAACGCGGGTCGACGAAATCGCCCCTGGAATTCACCGGATTTCAACCCCAGTCCCTCCCTCGGTCGTGCCCGGAGGCTTTACGTTCAACCAATTCCTGCTCGTCGACCAACAGCCGGTGTTGATGCACACAGGACCCCGGCAACTGTTCGAGGTGACCCGCGCGGCGGTTGCCTCGGTGATCGATCCCACGACGATCCGCTGGATCGCCATCTCCCACGTCGAAGCCGACGAGTGCGGAGCCTTGGACGGCTGGCTCGCGGCGGCTCCACGGGCCCAGCCACTGTGCAGCACAGTTGCGGCGATGGTCTCGGTCGCCGATCTCTCGACTCGACCTCCCGTATCGATGGCCGACGCCGAGGTCCGATCGATCGGGCGAATGCGTCTTCAGTGGTTCGACACGCCACACCTCCCGCATGGTCTCGATACCGGCTACATTTTCGAGCAGACCACTCGAACGTTGCTGTGCGGCGACTTGTTCGCTCAGGGGGGCGCCGAAGTCCCCCCATCCACCCCGGCGGTCGAAGAGATTTGGGAGCGCAGCGAGTCGTTTCGCGCAGCCTTCCCCTATGCGCCGATCACCAATGCGCGTTCCATGCTCGACACGTTGGCGGCAACCGATCCTGCCGTGCTCGCCTGCATGCACGGCTCGACGCTCGTCGGCGATGGCGGGGAACTGCTTCGGCGCCTGGCCGACGCGCTGGACCGCAGGACTTACGCTGACGGACCAGACGCACGAATCCGAAACATGGCCCGCTGAGCAAACCGGCCAGGGCGGTGCGGGTCAAACCGAGGTGCACGACCAGGGCCCTTACTTGGGCTGACGGAGCACGGACAGCGAGCTGTTCTCGCACCAGTACACGTGGCTGCAGTCTGTCGCAATTCCCCATGCGCCTGGCGACGTGGCGATCTGCACCGGCGGTTCGGTGTCGAACATCGAGACCCGGGTCACGCTGCCCGCCTGGATGTCACTGAAATACACGTGCTCCTCATCGCCCGTGATGCCGAGGATCTCTCCGCCGGTCGTGGCGAGTTGGAGGGGGGGGCTGCCATCTTTGGGAATGCGGAAGACTCGCCCGGACCCCGTCGCGTAGACGTCGGGCTGCGTGACGAAGATGTGACCCGGGAGCGTAATTTCGTGCATCGTGACGCCGCCTTCGAGGTCGCCCTTGTCGAACCGGAACAGGGCGTCTGTGGCTTGGTCGGAGATATAAATGCTCTCCTCGTCGACGCCGATGCCTACAGGGCGCTCCAGTGTTCCGATCCGCTCGGGAGGTTGGTCCTCTACGGGGTTCTTGGGTGCCCGGAAGGCGCCACCTCCGGTTGTCTTCGAAGGGTTGGCGAGTGCGAAGTACACGTCGGAGTCGTCGAGGACGATCTGCCCGAATCCGGCCTCAAACGATATCGCGCCCTCGGCGTCGTTCGCATCGGTAACGATGCCCTGCGCGCCGGTTGTGAGGTTGATCCGGCGGACGACGCCGTCGCCGTAGCTAAGGTAGTAGAGGTGCTCGCCGTCGGTCGCGACGTTGGTGATCGTCTCGTTGGCCGTGGTGAGCAGGGTGCTTTCCCCGCTCGTAAGATCGATCGTGTGCACCTCCCTCGCGTAGCCGGTGGTCCACACGAGTGTTGTCCCGACAACGACGACTGCAAGTGCCTCGCCCTCGTCGGTGCTGTCGAGGACCTCGGACTGGCATGCGTCACCGCAGACCGAGCAAGACGCATCGCAGCACGCAGGGGTGTCGTCGGTGGTGGAGCTCTCGCCGCCCGAAGTCGAGGTGCTGGACTCGCTGGGCGGCTCGGTGGTGCTGGCGTCGCTGGTGCTCGACGATGTGGGATCCACAAGCGTCGGATCGGACGGGCCGGTGCTGGATCCGGAGGTTGGGTCTGCACCGCCCGAACTGTCGGTGTCGCTCATCCGCGGAACGCAGGTGCCCGCAAGACCCGAGGGGGCCAGGTCGCCGTATCGCCGGCCCGTGTCGCACTCGGGATCAGGGAAGCTGCAATACCCCGTGGACTCGCAGGCTCCGCCGCCGCCCCCGGAGCTGCAGTCCTCGGACGTGTCGCAAAAGAAGGTCTCCCGCTGACAGCTGACGCTGAGCAGGATGCACGCCGCGAGACCAGCCGAACGAACCATCGGCGGAAGTGTATCGCCTCGGTAGAGGTCGGGGTGCAGACGCAGACCGGGGTTGAAACCCAGGATGGTCTCAGGCAGCGGCCCGGACACCTGTTGCAGCGTCTGGTCCTCGAAGTGGAACGAGGTGAAGTCGTACGTTCCATCGAAGTTGATGCTGAGCTTGGGGCTTCGCAAGAGGGGAAGACCGAGAGCCGGCTCGAGTCCCACAGCGGCCCAGGCCGACGAACCCAAGCCCGTTGGTCCGCCGCTGGATGTTGCGGTTCGCAGGGTGCCGTTGCGATATGGATCCCTACATAGCCACCATTAAAAAACATACAAAGCTTCCAAAACCAACCGAATTTGGTAGAAACTTGAGGCGATGGCGGACCGTTCGGAACGTGCCCACGCGGGGCCGGGCATTGCTGCACCCCCTGGTGCGATCTCGCAGACCCGGTCTGCCCCGAGCCCACCACCTGCGTGCTCTGGAGCGAACGCGGTGACGCTGCGGCCGGGCAAGAGAACGTGGGCGTGTGCGTCCAACAAGAGGTGACCCTGTGACCCGAACCCGGCCGAAGACACGCAACGACAGCGCTCGACGCTCCCTCCACGCGCTACCCCTCGCGATCCTGGCTGCCTGCAGCCCAGCGATCGAACTCCCGCAGGACGACGCATCCACAGCCGACCCCGGAGGATCGACCGATGCTTCGACCACCGGTGGCCCGGGCTCGGCGAGCACCACCCCCCCCACCCCTCCACCCCCTCCACCGACGACCACGGATCCCTACGACCTCACGACCGGAGGATTCGAAACCACCGACTCGGACACCCGGGGTGGATGCACCTTCCTGGGTTGCGACTTCGATCTTGGGGATGGCGTGGAATGCAGCATCTTCGAGCAAGACTGTCCGGAAGGCGAGAAGTGCAGCCCGTGGGCGAACGATGGCGGCAACGCTTGGAACGCCACGCGCTGTGTTCCCATGGCGCGTGATCCCGCCGCCGCCGGGGAGCCTTGTACCGCCGAAGGGTCGGGTGTCAGCGGGATCGACAGCTGCGAACGGGGCTCGATGTGCTGGAACGTCGACTCCAACTTGGAGGGGACCTGCTACGCGCATTGCACCGGATCGCCGCAGGCTCCGGTGTGCGAGGACGCCACGCAGGTGTGCCAGATCGGCGGAGACGGTGTCCTGGCCCTGTGTTACCCATGGTGCAACCCCCTCACCCAGGACGAGTGCGCACCGGGCCAAGGGTGCTATCCGGTCAACGGATCGCTCCACTGTGCGCCCGATGCTTCTGGCGAGGGCGGTGCACCGCTGAGCGGATGCGAGTTCCTCAACGCGTGTGACCCGGGGACAGCATGCGTCGACCCAGCGCTCTCGGAGGCCTGCTCGCCGGATGCAGCAGGCTGCTGCCTTCCATGGTGCGATCTGAGCGCCCCAGCCTGCCCGGGCGAGATGGTGTGCATGCCGTGGTTCGAAGAAGGCGAGCCGCCCCCGGGAAGCGAAACCGTCGGTCTGTGCGTCGACGCGTCCGCGCGTGGTTAGCAGCCCGTGGCGAAACCGGTGAGCGGCCAACTCGTCGCGGGTCTGAACGCGGCGGGGTGTTCACAGGCGTCCATCGTGCCGTCTGGATGAGGGCGCAGGGGATGGCGTACGATCGCCTCGTGACGTCGCTCGACCGCCTCCTCGGGTCTCGCCTAGACGCCGGACCGCCGCTGGACTTTCCCGATGGGCCGGTCGGCGACCGGTGTCGCGAAGTCGTGACGCGAACCGGCCATGGATCGTTCATGGATGGGTTCGTTCACCTCTTCGTGCAGCCGCTGCGTGACCTCGACCCATGTCTGCGCGCGTGGTCGTTCCTCGATGACGCGCTACGCAGACGATGGGTCATCGGGAAGAACGCACTCGGCGCCCTGATCGCGATGGACGACCCGACGGGCGGCGACGGCACCCTCCGCGTCGCGCTTGTCGACCCCCTTCGGGTCTCCGTGTTCTCGCCCGAGGACCTGACCCTCGATACCCTCCACGACCGCTGGCTCGGACAGCAGCGCCTTCCGGGCTTCTTCGACGACGGGCTCTACCGGCAGGTATCCAGCGCGGTGGGTGAACCTCTCGACTTCGGCCTCATGCTGGCGCCCAAACACCCGATGGGCCGGGGTGGGAGACTCGAGGCCTGCAACGTGCAGGTCGAGCCATTGCTGGAGTACTACCGCTCGACGGGGCCGATCTACGAGCGCACGCTGCAGCGGACGCAAGAGTCGCAGGCCCGCCCCGAAGGCGCGCCTGCAGCCCCACCCCCTCCCCAGGACGTCGGGGACCCGACACTCGCCTCGATCCTCTCCGAGCAGCGCGACCCCAACGCACCACTGGACGACGGAAGCCCACCGCTGTGCCGCGCGGCCGTGGCCGGGGCCCTCCTGCAGGCCCGAAAGCTGCTCGCAGCAGGTGCCGACCCTCGCATCGAAGGCCCCGACGGACGCTCGGCGCTGCAAGTGGCGATCGACCGACACGAGGCGGAGCTCGTCCGGCGCTATCGCAACGCCGCCCGAACGATGGCCCGCAAGGACGGCCGCCCCGGTGTCGAAGTCGTCGACGCGTCGTCCGCCGCAGCGACGAACCACATCATCCTCGCGCTCCGCGGTTCGATCGGTCAGGTGGGGAGCCAGCTAAAGCGGGCCATGGGCTGGAAGCCCACCCGCGACGCAAACGAACGTCCGATTCTGCTCGAGGCCGCCCAAGCGATCGGCATCGAGAGCGGCGCCTATACCCTGCTCTTCCTCCACGAGGTCGAAGGTATGATCACCCCGGCTCCGTCGAGTCACGCTGTGAGCCTCAGCATGCGGGCGGGACCGGCCCTACAGATCAGCGGAGACGAAGTTGTTCGCTTCGAGTCCGGCCATCGAGTTGCAGCGTACGAGGGAGACGCCGCCCGGGCTGCGCTCGCCGAAGCCAAGCTCACGGTTCCCCAGGCCGCCTTCGCGACGGACCACGTGTGCCTCACACTCGAGTTGCTCGCCCCCGCGCCCGCGCCGACCGGCGCCATGGCCTTCGAGATTTCTCGATTCGACGAGCAGCGGCACATCATCGGCGCCTGACGTGCGCGCTCTTCGCGTTCGTCTCGATGCTGCTCGCCCGGGTGTGCACCAGCAGCCGCGGGCGAAGATCGGTCTGTGGCGCGGCACCCGGGCCTGAACGAGGGTGGAAGAACGCACGCCGCCGCGCGCCGCGACTCGCGGCTCACCGGGGGACGAGCGCCTCGCGCTGATGTTCGTGGTGCTCCGCGGCTGGCAGCTCGGCGGCGACGGTGACTGACGCTGGCCTTCGTGCTGCTGGCAACCCACGATCTCGCATCGAGCTCCTCCGTCCCTGCGAGCGTGCGTCCCTGCGAGCGTGCGTACCTGCGAGCGTGCCCGCACGATCGTGCTGGTATCGCCGCGCACACCACGGGCGAGCGCCGATTGGCCGTGCAGACCGAGGATCACCCCGTCGAGTACGCGAGCTTCGAGGGGGTCATTCCCAAGGGCCAGTACGGCGGAGGCGCCGTGATCGTCTGGGACCGCGGCCGCTGGACTCCGCTGGGCGACGTGGAGCAGGGCCTCGATCGCGGCAAGCTCGACTTCGAACTCAGCGGCGAGAAGCTGCGAGGCCGCTGGCACCTCGTGCGCACTGGCGCCGCTGGCGACGACGATGGACGCTGGCTGCTCATCAAGGGGCGCGATGAGCAGGCGCAGGCCGCCGAGGTGGCTCCGTCTGCCATCGGAGAACGTCGGGGTGCGGCGACAGCTGCCTCGGCACGCGCTCTGCACTGAACGCGGCCAGCGGCCGGCTACGTCGTTGGGTCCTCGAAGCGTTCGATCTCCTCGACGGCGGCTCGAGCGTTGCGAAGACTGGTTCCACCCAGTGCGTCATCGAGACGCCGTGCCAGCGCTTCGCGGCCGGGTTGTCGCGCCCAGCGGTAGAACCACCAGGTGCCGACCAATCCGGCCGCGCCGGTCGCCGTGCCCAGGCCCAGCCATGCGCCCAGCCAAGCAAGACCTTCCTCCTCCCCCGCGAGGCATGCGAGCACGACGACCGGAAGCATCCACATGAACCACCAAGGGAGGCCCGCGATCATTCCGGCGTGCACGTACGCGCGGCGCAAGCGAGCGAGCTGCCCGTAGATCTTGATGACCGGTGCGTCGTAGTCGACGCGCCGAATCTTGCCCAGCACCACACCGCTGGCAATGACCACAGCGACGCCGTAGGCGTGCAAGACCACCCCCGCGAAAACGAGGGCCGGAGGCCAGCGCTCGATCGGGGCCGTCCACAGCGCGACGGCGAGCGCGATGAAGAGCAGCCCAAACAGCAGCTGCGCGGTCTGGCCCCACATCATCGGCCGGAGCCCTCGACGAGCTTGCTTCGTCTTGCGCTCCCGGTAGGCGTCGAGCGCGAGCGCATTGTTTTGCCGGAGCCCGTCGTCGAGCGCTTTCCAAGCCAGTTTGAGGTCGTCGAGGTCCATCGTCGTCTCCATCAGGTGGGTTCGATCACGTCGAGGTCGTTGCGAATCCGTCGCTTGAGGCGGCTGATCTTGGTCGTGACGTTGCTGCCCGAGATCCCCAGAATCTCCGCGATCTCGCGGGTGCTTCGCTCTTCGAGGTAGAGCAGCACGAGTGCGCGGTCGAGCGGGGACAACGTCTGTATGACCGCCTGCAGCAGGCGGATCTGCTCTCGTGCCTCCTGCGAACGTGCGTTGATGTCGGCGACGACGTGCCGCGTTTCGTCGAAGGGCGTGGCGTCGCGCGAGGACGTGGCAGGACGTCGTCGCAGCTGCGAGATCGCCACGTTGAGGGCGATGCGGTACATCCAGGTCGTCACGCTGCGCGCCGGGTCGTATCGTGGCCAGGCTCGCCACAGCTGCAGTGCAATATCCTGGACGAGGTCTGCGCGCTCCTCGAGCGTCCAGGCGTACGCGTTCGCAACGCGAAAGATGATGCCTCGGTGCTGCTCGAGCACAGCGGTGAATTCGAGTCTGGCGACCTCGGTCATGGTGCGGTCAGGCGAGGACATCCGCTGCGACCGTGATTCGCAGCCGGGACCGGATTGTCACAGTCGTATACAGCGCGGGCTGCTCCTCAGCGACCGGTCCGTCGGTCGTGACCAGCGCGCGCGGGAGTGGCGCGCGGCCCTCCTCCACGAGGCGTACCGCTTCAGCCCTGCGGGTGTGGAGCCAAGCTGAGCTGGCACGCGGCGACGCATTTCGGGGGAACGTGCGGCGGCACCTGCCACGCCGCGATCGAATGCCGACCACGTTCGCGGCGTCGGATGACCATGGATCTCCGTCGCAAGGCCGCCGCGGGTCGCTCTTGGAAGCTGTCCGCGACCCTGCTTACGATACTCATCGTTCCTGCTTGTGGGCACGTGGATGTGTGGTCACGCGATGACGAAGGTGGGTTGCTCCAGGCCCGCGGAAACGAGGACCGGGCTCGAGAGGACGCGAAGCGGGCCATGGCCGAACACTGTGGGCCTGGGCGCTATCGAGTCGTTCCGCTCGAAGCTGGGGATGTTCCACAGGGAGCCGCCAGCGGCGTGGAGCTCCGGGTTGGGCCTATGGGGCCCAGCGTGCGCGAGGTGAGTGCCGAGGAGGTCAAGGCGAAGTCCTACATCCGCTACCGATGCGCGACGCCGACCCCACCCCCGCAAACGCAGTCGTTGTCGTCGACGTAATTCCTAGGTGGCGTCGTCGAAGTCGGTGGAGTCCGGGGGCCTCCGACGCGCGCCCCTTCTGCCGAAGCAGCTCGTTGGGCGGTCGGCTCAGCGAGAGCAAAGGGCGTATCCGGCAAGTCCGGTCGATTCCGCCGACATGCGCAGAGGCTCCGACGCGGGGAACTTCGGATCACCCGAGTCGTACGTCGCACCGAGGTCGGTGTTGATGCTGCCGATGTGGTCCGCGACGACGGTGCCCTGAGCGACGAACGCTCCGCCCTGGTAGGAGGCATTCCCGATCAATAGCGAACCGACGCTGTGCTCGAGTCTAGCATCGACGCTGGAGAGGTAGATATCGCCGTCTCCGTTTGGAATGTCACCGTATGGCGTCGAGCCGTCGAAGGAGCCCGACCAGACCTCGATGCTTTGCTCGGTCTCGCAGTTGCGCACCAGGTGATTTGGTCCGGTGACCACGAGGTCTCGCATGCCGACGCACTCCTCGATGCGCGCTGCGACGCCATGGCGAATCGAAAGGTCCTTGCAGTTCGAGAACGTGATTCGGTAGAGCGACAGGCCGCCTTCCTTGACCGAGATCGTCTCTCGCTCTTCGAAGACGTCCTCGATGAAGCTGTGGTCGATCTGGTTGTTCCGAAGGACTCCGCCGGTTCCACTGACGCCGGCCTTGATCCCTTCCCCACCGTTGAGGTCGTCCACTGTGCTTCCTGTTCCCCGAATGTGAACCCGGTGAACTCGGGTATTGGTGACGTTTCCCTCGAGTTCGATGGCGATGTTGTCGGTCTTGTCGAACTCGAGGTAGGCGAAGACGCCAGTGTCTACGCTGCGGATCCTCAGCATGCGGCCAGAGGTGGGGGTGCCGGTCGCATCGAAGCGCGCGCCGAGCAGCATGATGTTGTCACCCGAGACCTCGTTGGAACCCGTGAAGATCGGAGGGTCTGACGGGTCAGCCGGGCGCGCCACGATCGGCTCAGCCCCTAGTTGTCCGCCCTCGAACGCGAAGGTAACGCTTTGGAACGTGCCCGGCGGGAGCAGGATGTGCTCGCCGGGTTGCGCTTGTGCGATGGCGGCCTCGATTGCGCTCCGGTCGGGCTCGGGGCTGATGAGCTCAGCGTTGGACTGGGGGACCTCGATGCAGTCTGCGGCCGGGTCCACGGGGTCGGTGCCCGTCGAGCTTCCGCCGGTCTCGCGCCCGCCGTACCGGTCGTCGAAGACGTGCTTGCGGAGTCGGTCGCCCCCGCTGCGGAGGAGGAGCTTCCCGAGGGCAAATCGCTCGTTGAGTTGCCTCCGGTGGTCGTCGCGACTTCGCCGCCTTCGGAGCCCTGCGATGAGGTGGGCTGCGATGTCCCCGTCGACGTGCACGCCAGAGGAAGCAGGAGGTAGGCGACGAGAAGACGAGTCGGGTGCATCGAACCTCTCAACGTTCTCACGCCTCGCGGCAAGGGGACAGCGTGCGCGCCCTTCAGATTCGTCATTCGCACGGTAGGGACTCGGAACTGCGGGACATTGCGCCTCCGATCTAGACGGACCGGCCGGCCGTGACCCATGATGGAGGCGGCTCGTGGCAGACGCCCTTCATTCGGACGCCACCACCCCCGCGGAGGCGGCTCCAACGGTCGAACTCGGACCGGGTACCAAGATCGGTCGGTACGCGATCCTGGAACGGGTTGGCGCGGGCGGCATGGGGGTCGTGTACTCCGCCTACGATCCACAGCTCGACCGGCGGGTCGCGATCAAGCTGCTCGCGCCGGATGTCATCGGCGAAGAGTCGCGCCTTCGGCTCCTGCGCGAGGCCCGAGCGATGGCGCGTCTGAGCCACCCCAACGTGGTGCCCGTCTACGACGCGGGTACGGTCGACGGACGGGTGTTCGTCGCGATGGAGTTCGTCCAGGGCGTGACCTTGCGCGAGTGGCTCGAGGACAAGACCCGCGCATGGACCGCGGTGCTGGAGACCATGCGTCGGGCTGCGCTCGGCTTGCACACGGCGCACGAAGCCGGCCTGGTCCACCGCGACTTCAAGCCCGACAACGTCATGGTCGGCGACGATGGGCGGGTGAGGGTGCTGGACTTTGGGTTGGCGCGGAGCGCTTCCCCCGACGGGCTCGTCGAGGCCCGGCACGTGACGACCGGGTCCGATGTGTCGGCAACCGCCGTCGGCACCAGCCAGAAGTCGCTGTCCGTCCCGATCACGAGCGACGGCGCCATGTTGGGCACGCCCGCCTACATGCCGCCCGAGCAACTCGAGGGCCGAACCGTCGACGCGCGCACCGATCAGTGGAGCTTCTGCGTCACCTTGTACGAGGCGCTCTACGGCGCGCGGCCCTTCGCAGGCGACACGGTCGCGGCCTTCGTGCTGTCGATGCACAACGACGGCATTCAGCCACCACCGGACACGAGCCCCGTTCCGCAGTCGGTCTTCGCGGCCATCGCCCGAGGGCTCGAGCTCGAGCCGGACGCGCGACATCCGACGATCGCCGCGTTGCTCGATGCTCTGGAGCTCCCCACCCGGTCTCGCCGTCCCCTCGTGCCCATCGCGGCCGTCGGGCTCGCGGCCGTCGTCGGCGGTGGGTGGTGGTGGAGCGCCGAGCGAGAGGACGACGCGTGCGAAGCTCGAATGCTCGCGGCCTCGGAGATCTGGTCTGCGGATGCACGACGAGCGGGTGCCGACGCGTTCGAGCGCAGCGCGGCCCGCTATGGAGCCGAGGCATGGGAACGGGCGTCGGGGCGAGTCTCGGAGTACGTTGCGGCGTGGAGCCAGGAGGCGGAGCGCGCGTGTCGGTCGGCAGGGCCCGGAACGGCCGAGATCGCCACGCTCCGCAGCCGTTGCCTCGACGCTCGTCTGCGCACCCTGACCAGCCTGGTCGAGACCTTCTCGAACGCCAACGATGAGGTCGTACGCGGTGCCGTAGCCGCCGCGTTCCAGCTGCCCGAACTCGAGGCGTGTGCCGACGTTCCGGGACTCCTCGCGACGGTGCGGCCCCCCGAAGATCCCGCCCTGCAGGCAGAACTCGAGCGCCTCGCGGTCGCGCTCGAGGACGCAGCGTCCTTCGAGTTGTCCGGCGACTACGCCGAGGGGGGCCGGAGAGCGCTGGCCGTCGTCGAGCGCGCCCGGGAGCTCGCCTACGACCCGTTCACCGCCCAGGCGTTGCGAGCGCAGGCCTCGTTTGCAGTGAGGCAAGGCGAATACGAAGCCGCTCGCGCCCTGTACGTCGAGGCCTTCGAGCGCGCGGCGACGGCACGCGATGATGCGGGCGCAGCAGAGGCCTCGGCCCAGCTTCTCGTCGTCATCGGATCCGATCTCCAGATTCCCGCGGCTGCGGACACGTGGACGACGGTCGGTGCGACGATGCTCGAGCGTGCTGGCCTGAGCGAACAAGCGCCCGAAGCAGGCTTTCACAACGCAGTGGGCAACGTCGCGTTTTCGCAGGGGGACTACGAGCGCGCGCTCGTCGAGTTCTCCACCGCGCGGGATCTCTGGGAGGCGCTGCCAGGCGACTACCCCATCGACATGGGGTTCGTCCTCAGCAACATCGGTGCGGTCCTGACCACGCTGGGCCGCTACGACGAAGCTCGCGAGCAGCACCTGCGGGCCCTGCAGATCCGGGAAGAGACCTTCGGGCCTCGTCATCCCGACGTGGCAATGTCCCTGGGAAACCTGGGCATCCTGGCGTACAGCACCGGAGACATGGCGGCCGCGCGCGACTATCAGGAGCGCGCGTTGGCCATCAAGCGCGCCGTCCTCCCACCCCGGCACCTGAGCCTTGCGGCCACGGCAATCAACCTCGGCCTGATCCTCGAGCGAGTGGGCGACGTCGAGGGCGCCGTCGAGTTCTTCGAGGAGGCCGTCGAGATTCGCACCGCCAGCCTCGGCCCCGAGCATGCCGATGTCGGGATCGCGATGGGAAACCTCGCCGACGCCTACCGACACCAAGGTGGCCGCAATGAGGAAGCCGAGGCGCTGCAGCGCGGAGCGCTCGAGATTCAGCGGAAGGCGCTGGGCGGTGAGCATGCGGCGGTCGCGGGCTCGCTGCAGAACCTGAGCGTGCTCATGCTCGAGATGGGGCGGCCAGACGAAGCCAAACCACTCATCGAGGAAGCCTTGGAGATCTTCACCAAGGCGTTCGGTCCCGACCACGCGGCGGTCGCGATGTGCTGGCATACGTTGAGCCAGACGCACGAGGCCAAAGGGCAGCTGGCGGAAGCCATCGCGGCGCAGGAGGAGGAAGCGGCCGCCCTGAAGCGGAGCGGAGCAGACGCGTTCGCCCTCGCGCGTGCGCACGTCCGGCTGGGCCAGCTTCGCTGGCTCCACGGCGCGGACCGTGCGGCGGCGCGCGGGCTGGTCGAAGACGCGAGGGCAGTGATGGCGAAGACCCCCGACCAGCAGCCCGGGCGGCAGGACGAGGTCGAGGCTTGGCTGCAGTCACATCCGCTGCCAAAGTGACGCCAATGCCCGGTCATTCCACGCAGTGGTGGCTCGAGCTTCCAGACGGGACCCGTCGCCGGGTGGGGTCCGCAGGTCTGCTCATCGGTCGCAGCCCCGACTGCGACCTCGTCCTGCACGACGACCACGCCAGTCGACGCCACGCCATCGTCCACCTCACCGCTGACGGCGCGGCGCTGGTCTCGTTGGGTCGTGATGTGGAACATGAGACGAGCGCCCCGCTCTGCGATGGCATGCGGCTGACCTTTCCTGGGCTGACGGTCACGGTCCGCGCGTCGAAGGGGGCCAGCGACGGCGATCCGTCCTGGGTGCTGCGGCACCACGGGGGCGGCATCTTTGGCGTCAGCGAGCGGGGGCTGTCGGTCGGCAAGGGACCCGACGACGACCTTCACATCGCCGGCTGCTCACCTCGCTGTGCCGTGTTCCGCGTCGCGGGCGGGCAGCTCCTCCTCGACGCGGGGGTCGAGCTGAGCGTTTCCTCCCAAAAGGGTGGGGTGGTTCGACTGACGGCTGGCACGCTGCATCGTCTCTCCCGAGGCAACGTCGTGCATCTGGGTTCCGCCAAGATCTCGGTGATCGTGGGAGGAGCGACGCATCTGGGCACCACGATCGGGCGCGGTGCCGCGGCGGCACGAGACATGACGGAGCCGCCCTCGGTGCGGCTGCAGTTCCTGCCTCGAGGAGGACGACTCTACGTTGTGCTCGGCGGCGAGGAGACGACCGTGTACCTCCCCGGACGCCGCTGCGATCTCGCGGCGTGCCTGCTCCAACCCCCCGCACCCTACGCACCGGGCGATCCGATCCCCGATGAGGTCCTGAGCCCACGTGTCTGGCCTGGCGATACGCCGACTCGGTCGGCGGTCGGCGTGCTGCTGCACCGCTTGCGCAACGACCTCGTCGACGCCGGCCTCGACGGCGTGGCGCTGGTCGAGCGGACCGAAGGCGGCGGCGCGACGCGTTTCGTCGTCCCCTCGGGCGCGTCCGTCACGGTCGAGTGACCGCCTTGGCGCTTCGAATCAGCTCCTGCTTGAGGTAGGTCGCGGCGCGCGTGCGGTGGAGGTCGGCACGAAACACGAGCTGAACGGAGTCTTCGAACACGGGCAGGCTGGGGTGCAAACGTTGGAGCTGACCTGCGGTGCGATGCCCTGCGATGCGGCGGGGCAGGAGCACTGGGCCGATGGCGGACAGGGCCAAGCTCTTCGCGAGCCCAAAGTCTCCGCACTCGAGCTTCCGCAGTGGGGCGAAGCCGGCGGACGCCAGCCGCTGCGTCAGCACGGCGCATCCGTCGACGCCGCTGGGATGGATCAGCGGGTGCCTCTGGAAGTATGCGCGGGCGTCTTCGAGGTCGGAGAACCGGATTCCGTGCGAGTCGGTCACCGCACCGTCGGGGACGGCGACGAAGACGTCGATCGCGTCGCGGAACAGCTCCGTGAGCACGACATCGGGGTGTGGCTCCGGGTTGACCACGATGCCGAAGTGCACCTCCCGCGAGACCACGGCGTCGAGCACCGCCTGCGACGAGGCGTTGCGCAGCGAGACCGTCAAGTCGGGGGCATCGCCCAACACGCGCTCGAGGAACCGAGGCAGGAAGTACGCGCCGAAGGACTCGTCACTCCCGATCGAGAAGGTCCCGGTCAGTCGGTGGTCGAGGTTGCTGATGCGATGGGTTGCGCGGTCGAGAACCTCCATGACCTCGTCGACGTGCCGGAGCAGTTCTTCTCCAGTCGCCGTCAACGACACCCCAGCGTGGTGACGTTGGAACAGCGTGGTCCCCAAAGACGCCTCGAGGTGCTTGACGGCGAGGCTCACCGTCGGCTGGCTGACTCGAAGCGACCGCGCCGCGCGGGTCATGTTTCCCGCGCGCGCGATCCCCTGAAAGTACCGGAGTTGCGTCAGGTCGAGCCCGGACGCTGTGGGACGGGGCGTCGACAGACGCATCTACCGGTGTCCTCCGAGTCGGACGCGCAATGAGCCTGAGGCACGAAGCCGAGTGCGGTTCGAGCGGTGCATGCGCTCGAGCTAGCACCGAGCCGCGCTGCGCCTGTAATGGCGGTGTAAGGCGGCGGCGTCCGGGGCGGGTGTGAACCGGTGCTTCATGCGGGAGTGCTCGGTGCTGGAGCAACGCTGCTTCCCCCGATGCCCGGGAAACCACGGAATCGAGTCGTTCCTCGCCCCGGCCGAGGCATAGGCCGCGGCTATGGGAGAGATGCCTGCCGCCTATGTCCGCTGATGCGTCGAAGGCCAAGGGGAGCGCCCAGCGTTGAACGCGCGCTGAAACTCGTTCCGAGGGGCCCCGCACGCACAGCGCGGAGGAGGTAACCGCGCCTTGCGGTGCACGCGCACCGAATGTACCTCTCCATGGTGCGGCAGGTTCCCTTCGAAGCGCGAAACAAGGCTCCCAAGTCGCAACGCAAGGTGAAGGGCCTGGCGAAGCGGTCGGCGCTTCCCCTGCCCCTCGTCGAAGCACTCGTCAGCCGCTCGTGGAACTACGACAACGACAACTTCTGCTGGGTGCCCAACGCGCAGCGGCACGAGATCCCCGAGGCCTCCCTCGAGGTGTTGGAAGACGGGCTTCGGTGGAGCCGCACGCAGCAACTTTCCGTCGATGAAGTGGTCGCCCGCGCCCTCTCGTTTGCGCAGCAAGGTCTCGGTGCGCATGTCGAGCGATTCTTGAATGCCGTCCCCGCACAGAACGCATGGGGCATGTCGCCTCTGATGACGTCCGCGACACTTCGGGGACTGTCACGAGAAAACCTCTCTTCTTGTCCTCCTCCAGGCACGCTGGACTTCGCCGCGATGTGTACCTACGCGAGCGCCAAGCTGGGACTCTCGCTTGCACCTCGCACCAACCTTGGCTTCGCCGCAGTGGAAGCCATCACGCTCGACCTGGGAACCGTCTCGCCTTCATCCAAGCCGAGCTGGCTCACTGAAGTGTGCGCGAGCATCAAAGCACTGGGTCGAGGCTCGTCGCTCACCGATCTCGTGAAAGCGACGGCCAAGCCCCTTGGTGGCAACAAGCACACTCGCTCCAGAGTCCTCGAAGCACTGGCGCTCGTAGGCGTCCTGCGCACCGAGGTGTTCAATCCCGGCGAGGACTTCCTTCCGGCCGTGGAACGAAGCTCGTCTCACTTCTACAGCAACGAGTGGCGATTCCCGATGAACTTCTGGACGGAGTCGGGGTCCGAGGCCCGCGGAAACGAGGACCGGGCTCGAGAGGACGCGAAGCGGGCCATGGCCGAACACTGTGGGTCTGGGCGCTATCGAGTCGTTCCGCTCGAACCTGGGGATGTTCCACAGGGAGCCGCCAGCGGCGTGGAACTCCGGGTTGGGCCCATGGGGCCCAGCGTGCGTGAGGTGAGTGCCGAGGAGGTCAAGGCGAAGTCGTACATCCGCTACCGATGCGCGACGCCGACCCCACCCCCGCAGACGCAGCCGTTGTCGTCGACGTGAATCCCAGGTGGCGTCGTCGGAGTCGGTGGAGTCCGGGGGCCTCCGACGCGCGCCCCTTCTGCCGAAGCAGCTCGTCGGGCGGTCGGCTCAGCGAGAGCAAAGGGCGTATCCGGCAAGTCCGGTCGATTCCGCCGACATGCGGAGAGGCTCCGACGCGGGGAACTTCGGATCACCCGAGTCGTACGTCGCACCGAGGTCGGTGTCGATGCTACCGGCGTGGTCCGCGACGACGGTGCCCTGAGCGACGAACGCTCCGCCCTGGTAGGAGGCTTTCCCGATCGACAGCGACCCGACGCAGTGCTCGAGTCTAGCATCGACGCTGGAGAGGTAGATATCGCCGTCTCCGTTTGGAATGTCACCGTATGGCGTCGAGCCGTCGAAGGAGCCCGACCAGACCTCGATGCTTTGCTCGGCCTCGCAGTTGCGCACCACGTGATTCGGTCCGGTGACCACGAGGTCTCGCATGCCGACGCACTCCTCGATGCGCGCTGCGACGCCATGGCGAATCGAAAGGTCCTTGCAGTTCGAGAACGTGATTCGGTAGAGCGAAAGGCCGCCTTCCTTGACCGAGATCGTCTCTCGCTCTTCGAAGACGTCCTCGATGAAGCTGTGGTCGATCTGGTTGTTCCGAAGGACTCCGCCGGTTCCGCTGACGCCCGCCTTGATCCCTTCCCCACCGTTGAGGTCGTCCACCGTGCTTCCTGTTCCCCGAATGTGAACCCGGTGAACTCGGGTATTGGTGACGTTTCCCTCGAGTTCGATGGCAATGTTGTCGGTCTTGTCGAACTCGAGGTAGGCGAAGACGCCGGTGTCTACGCTGCGGATCCTCAGCATGCGGCCAGAGGTGGGGGTGCCGGTCGCATCGAAGCGCGCGCCGAGCAGCATGAAGTTGTCACCCGAGACCTCGTTGGAACCCGTGAAGATCGGAGGGTCTGACGGGTCAGCCGGGCGCGCCACGATCGGCTCAGCCCCTAGTTGTCCGCCCTCGAACGCGAAGGTAACGCTTTGGAACGTGCCCGGCGGGAGCAGGATGTGCTCGCCGGGTTGCGCTTGTGCGATGGCGGCCTCGATTGCGCTCCGGTCGGGCTCGGGGCTGATGAGCTCAGCGTTGGACTGGGGGACCTCGATGCAGTCTGCGGCCGGGTCCACGGGGTCGCTGCCCGTCGAGCTTCCGCCGGTCTCGTCGCCGGTCTCGGCCGTACCGGTCGTCGAAGACGTGCTTGCGAAGTCGGTCGCACCCGCTGCGGAGGAGGAGCTTCCCGAGGGCAAATCGCTCGTTGAGTTGCCTCCGGTGGTCGTCGCGACTTCGCCGCCATCGGAGCCCTGCGATGAGGTGGGCTGCGACGTCCCCGTCGACGTGCACGCCAGAGGAAGCAGGAGGTAGGCGACGAGAAGACGACTCGGGTACATCGGACCCCTCAAAGGTCTCACGCCTCGCGGCAAGGGGACAGCGTGCGCGCCCTTCAGATTCGTCATTCATCGCGGAAGAGCGCGGCTCTCTGGGCACGCCGGACGGAGCCGTGGACCACGACGGCTTCTCGGGTGCGATCGTAGCCTTCGCACGGTAAGGACTCGGAACTGCGGGACATTGCGCCTCCGATCTAGACGGACCGGCCGGCCATGACCCATGATGGAAGCGGCTCGTGGCAGACGCCCTCCATTCGGACGCCACCACCCCGGCGTCGGCGCCTCCAACGGTCGAACTCGGACCGGGTACCAAGATCGGTCGGTACGCGATCCTGGAACGGGTTGGCGCGGGCGGCATGGGGGTCGTGTACTCCGCCTATGATCCGGAGCTCGACCGGCGGGTCGCGATCAAGCTGCTCGCGCCGGATGTCATCGGCGAAGAGTCACGCCTTCGGCTCCTGCGCGAGGCCCGAGCGATGGCGCGTCTGAGCCACCCCAACGTGGTGCCCGTCTACGACGCGGGGACGGTCGACGGACGGGTGTTCGTCGCGATGGAGTTCGTCCAGGGCGTGACCTTGCGCGAGTGGCTCGAAGACGAGACCCGCGCATGGACCGAGGTGCTGGAGACCATGCGTCGGGCTGCGCTCGGCTTGCACACGGCGCACGAAGCCGGCCTCGTCCACCGCGACTTCAAGCCCGACAACGTCATGGTCGGCGACGATGGGCGGGTGAGGGTGCTGGACTTTGGGTTGGCGCGGAGCGCTTCCCCCGACGGGCTCGTCGAGGCCCGGCACGTGACGACCGGGTCCGATGTGTCGGCAACCGGCGTCGGCACCAGCCAGAAGTCGCTGTCCGTCCCGATCACGAGCGACGGCGCCATGTTGGGCACGCCCGCCTACATGCCGCCAGAGCAACTCGAGGGCCGAACCGTCGACGCGCGCACCGATCAGTGGAGCTTCTGCGTCACCTTGTACGAGGCGCTCTACGGCGCGCGGCCCTTCGCAGGCGACACGGTCGCGGCCTTCGTGCTGTCGATGCACAACGACGGCATTGAGCCACCACCGGACACGAGCCCGGTTCCGCAGTCGGTCTTCGCGGCCATCGCCCGAGGGCTCGAGCTCGAGCCGGACGCGCGACATCCGACGATCGCCGCGTTGCTCGATGCTCTGGAGCTCCCCACCCGGTCTCGCCGTCCCCTCGTGCCCATCGCGGCCGTCGGGCTCGCGGCCGTCGTCGGCGGTGGGTGGTGGTGGAGCGCCGAGCGAGAGGACGACGCGTGCGAAGCTCGAATGCTCGCGGCCTCGGAGATCTGGTCTGCCGATGCACGACGAGCGGGTGCCGACGCGTTCGAGCGCAGCGCGGCTCGCTATGGAGCCGAGGCATGGGAGCGAGCGTCGGGGCGAGTCTCGGAGTACGTTGCGGCGTGGAGCCAGGAGGCGGAGCGCGCGTGTCGGTCGGCAGGGCCCGGAACGGCCGAGATCGACGCGCTCCGCAGCCGTTGCCTCGACGCTCGTCTGCGCACCCTGACCAGCCTCGTCGAGACCTTCTCGAACGCCAACGATGAGGTCGTACGCGGTGCCGTAGCCGCCGCGTTCCAGCTGCCCGAACTCGAGGCGTGTGCCGACGTTCCGGGACTCCTCGCGACGGTGCGGCCCCCCGAAGATCCCGCCCTGCAGGCAGAACTCGAGCGCCTCGCGGTCGCGCTCGAGGACGCAGCGTCCTTCGAGTTGTCCGGCGACTACGCCGAGGGGCGCCGGAGAGCGCTGGCCGTCGTCGAGCGCGCCCGGGAGCTCGCCTACGACCCGTTCACCGCCCAGGCGTTGCGAACGCAGGCCTCGTTTGCCGTGAGGCAAGGCGAATACGAAGCCGCTCGCGCCCTGTACGTCGAGGCCTTCGAGCGCGCGGCGACGGCACGCGATGATGCGGGCGCAGCAGAGGCCTCGGCCCAGCTTCTCGTCGTCATCGGATCCGATCTCCAGATTCCCGCGGCTGCGGACACGTGGACGACGGTCGGTGCGACGATGCTCGAGCGTGCTGGCCTGAGCGAACAAGCGCCCGAAGCAGGCTTTCACAACGCAGTGGGCAACGTCGCGTTTTCGCAGGGGGACTACGAGCGCGCGCTCGTCGAGTTCTCCACCGCGCGGGATCTCTGGGAGGCGCTGCCAGGCGACTACCCCATCGACATGGGGTTCGTCCTCAGCAACATCGGTGCGGTCCTGACCACGCTGGGCCGCTACGACGAAGCTCGCGAGCAGCACCTGCGGGCCCTGCAGATCCGGGAAGAGACCTTCGGGCCTCGTCATCCCGACGTGGCAATGTCCCTGGGAAACCTGGGCATCCTGGCGTACAGCACCGGAGACATGGCGGCCGCGCGCGACTATCAGGAGCGCGCGTTGGCCATCAAGCGCGCCGTCCTCCCACCCCGGCACCTGAGCCTTGCGGCCACGGCAATCAACCTCGGCCTGATCCTCGAGCGAGTGGGCGACGTCGAGGGCGCCGTCGAGTTCTTCGAGGAGGCCGTCGAGATTCGCACCGCCAGCCTCGGCCCCGAGCATGCCGATGTCGGGATCGCGATGGGAAACCTCGCCGACGCCTACCGACACCAAGGTGGCCGCAACGAGGAAGCCGAGGCGCTGCAGCGCGGAGCGCTCGAGATTCAGCGGAAGGCGCTGGGCGGTGAGCATGCGGCGGTCGCGGGCTCGCTGCAGAACCTGAGCGTGCTCATGCTCGAGATGGGGCGGCCAGACGAAGCCAAACCGCTCATCGAGGAAGCCTTGGAGATCTTCACCAAGGCGTTCGGTCCCGACCACGCGGCGGTCGCCATGTGCTGGCATACGTTGAGCCAGACGCACGAGGCCAAAGGGCAGCTGGCGGAAGCCATCGCGGCGCAGGAGGAGGAAGCGGCCGCCCTGAAGCGGAGCGGAGCAGACGCGTTCGCCCTCGCGCGTGCGCACGTCCGGCTGGGCCAGCTTCGCTGGCTCCACGGCGCGGACCGTGCGGCGGCGCGCGGGCTGGTCGAAGACGCGAGGGCAGTGATGGCGAAGACCCCCGACCAGCAGCCCGGGCGGCAGGACGAGGTCGAGGCTTGGCTGCAGTCACATCCGCTGCCAAAGTGACGCCGATGCCCGGTCATTCCACGCAGTGGTGGCTCGAGCTTCCAGACGGGACCCGACGCCGGGTGGGGTCCGCAGGTCTGCTCATCGGTCGCAGCCCCGACTGCGACCTCGTCCTGCACGACGACCACGCCAGTCGACGCCACGCCATCGTCCACCTCACCGCTGACGGCGCGGCGCTGGTCTCGTTGGGTCGTGATGTGGAACATGAGACGAGCGCCCCGCTCTGCGATGGCATGCGGCTGACCTTTCCTGGGCTGACGGTCACGGTCCGCGCGTCGAAGGGGGCCAGCGACGGCGATCCGTCCTGGGTGCTGCGGCACCACGGGGGCGGCATCTTTGGCGTCAGCGAGCGGGGGCTGTCGGTCGGCAAGGGACCCGACGACGACCTTCACATCGCCGGCTGCTCACCTCGCTCTGCCGTGTTCCGCGTCGCGGGCGGGCAGCTCCTCCTCGACGCGGGGGTCGAGCTGAGCGTTTCCTCCCAAAAGGGCGGGGTGGTTCGACTGACCGCTGGCACGCTGCATCGTCTCTCCCGAGGCAACGTCGTGCATCTGGGTTCCGCCAAGATCTCGGTGATCGTGGGAGGAGCGACGCATCTGGGCACCACGATCGGGCGCGGTGCCGCGGCGGCACGAGACATGACGGAGCCGCCCTCGGTGCGGCTGCAGTTCCTGCCTCGAGGAGGGCGACTCTTCGTGGTGCTCGGCGGCGAGGAGACGACCGTGTACCTCCCCGGTCGCCGCTGCGATCTCGCGGCGTGCCTGCTCCAACCCCCCGCACCCTACGCACCGGGCGATCCGATCCCCGATGAGGTCCTGAGCCCGCGTGTCTGGCCTGGCGATACGCCGACTCGGTCGGCGGTCGGCGTGCTGCTGCACCGCTTGCGCAACGACCTCGTCGACGCCGGCCTCGACGGCGTGGCGCTGGTCGAGCGGACCGAAGGCGGCGGCGCGACGCGTTTCGTCGTCCCCTCGGGCGCGTCCGTCACGGTCGAGTGACCGCCTTGGCGCTTCGAATCAGCTCCTGCTTGAGGTAGGTCGCGGCGCGCGTGCGGTGGAGGTCGGCACGAAACACGAGCTGAACGGAGTCTTCGAACACGGGCAGGCTGGGGTGCAAACGTTGGAGCTGACCTGCGGTGCGATGCCCTGCGATCCGGCGGGGCAGGAGCACTGGGCCGATGGCGGACAGGGCCAAGCTCTTCGCGAGCCCAAAGTCTCCGCACTCGAGCTTCCGCAGTGGGGCGAAGCCGGCGGACGCCAGCCGCTGCGTCAGCACGGCGCATCCGTCGACGCCGCTGGGATGGATCAGCGGGTGCCTCTGGAAGTATGCGCGGGCGTCTTCGAGGTCGGAGAACCGGATTCCGTGCGAGTCGGTCACCGCACCGTCGGGGACGGCGACGAAGACGTCGATCGCGTCGCGGAACAGCTCCGTGAGCACGACATCGGGGTGTGGCTCCGGGTTGACCACGATGCCGAAGTGCACCTCCCGCGAGACCACGGCGTCGAGCACCGCCTGCGACGAGGCGTTGCGCAGCGAGACCGTCAAGTCGGGGGCATCGCCCAACACGCGCTCGAGGAACCGAGGCAGGAAGTACGCGCCGAAGGACTCGTCACTCCCGATCGAGAAGGTCCCGGTCAGTCGGTGGTCGAGGTTGCTGATGCGATGGGTTGCGCGGTCGAGAACCTCCATGACCTCGTCGACGTGCCGGAGCAGTTCTTCTCCAGTCGCCGTCAACGACACCCCAGCGTGGTGACGTTGGAACAGCGTGGTCCCCAAAGACGCCTCGAGGTGCTTGACGGCGAGGCTCACCGTCGGCTGGCTGACTCGAAGCGACCGCGCCGCGCGGGTCATGTTTCCCGCGCGCGCGATCCCCTGAAAGTACCGGAGTTGCGTCAGGTCGAGCCCGGACGCTGTGGGACGGGGCGTCGACAGACGCATCTACCGGTGTCCTCCGAGTCGGACGCGCAATGAGCCTGAGGCACGAAGCCGAGTGCGGTTCGAGCGGTGCATGCGCTCGAGCTAGCACCGAGCCGCGCTGCGCCTGTAATGGCGGTGTAAGGCGGCGGCGTCCGGGGCGGGTGTGAACCGGTGCTTCATGCGGGAGTGCTCGGTGCTGGAGCAACGCTGCTTCCCCCGATGCCCGGGAAACCACGGAATCGAGTCGTTCCTCGCCCCGGCCGAGGCATAGGCAGCGGCTATGGGAGAGATGCCTGCCGCCTATGTCCGCTGATGCGTCGAAGGCCAAGGGGAGCGCCCAGCGTTGAACGCGCGCTGAAACTCGTTCCGAGGGGCCCCGCACGCACAGCGCGGAGGAGGTAACCGCCCCTTGCGGTGCACGCGCACCGAATGTACCTCTCCATGGTGCGGCAGGTTCCCTTCGAAGCGCGAAACAAGGCTCCCAAGTCGCAACGCAAGGTGAAGGGCCTGGCGAAGCGGTCGGCGCTTCCCCTGCCCCTCGTCGAAGCCCTCGTCAGCCGCTCGTGGAACTACGACAACGACAACTTCTGCTGGGTGCCCAACGCGCAGCGGCACGAGATCCCCGAGGCCTCCCTCGAGGTGTTGGAAGACGGGCTTCGGTGGAGCCGCACGCAGCAACTTTCCGTCGATGAAGTCGTCGCCCGCGCCCTCTCGTTTGCGCAGCAAGGTCTCGGTGCGCATGTCGAGCGATTCTTGAATGCCGTCCCCGCACAGAACGCATGGGGCATGTCGCCTCTGATGACGTCCGCGACACTTCGGGGACTGTCACGAGAAAACCTCTCTTCTTGTCCTCCTCCAGGCACGCTGGACTTCGCCGCGATGTGTACCTACGCGAGCGCCAAGCTGGGACTCTCGCTTGCACCTCGCACCAACCTTGGCTTCGCCGCAGTGGAAGCCATCACGCTCGACCTGGGAACCGTCTCGCCTTCATCCAAGCCGAGCTGGCTCACTGAAGTGTGCGCGAGCATCAAAGCACTGGGTCGAGGCTCGTCGCTCACCGATCTCGTGAAAGCGACGGCCAAGCCCCTTGGTGGCAACAAGCACACTCGCTCCAGAGTCCTCGAAGCACTGGCGCTCGTAGGCGTCCTGCGCACCGAGGTGTTCAATCCCGGCGAGGACTTCCTTCCGGCCGTGGAACGAAGCTCGTCTCACTTCTACAGCAACGAGTGGCGATTCCCGATGAACTTCTGGACGGAGTCGGGGTCCGTCGCGGGACCGGATGTCTTGCTCCGGCAGCTGTGAAGCGGCAGCGCGCAAAGACCCGCGAGCACCTGCGTGCAGTCGGGCATGAACGTCGCACCCTCGATCGGGGTCGGTCGGCCGAAAGGGCCACGGCTGGACATCCGAAGGCCACGATGCTTGGTACATTGGCAGCATGAGATCGACGGTTCGATTGGTCGGGGCGTTGTTGCTGTGTGGCCCGGTCTTGGGCTGCGGAGACGATGATGCTGGCGGAGAAGGCACACCCACGGCCTCTTCGGGGCCCTCGACGACTGTCGCGCCCAGCGGTTCTTCGGGGGACGGCAGCGACTCGGGCGGGACGACAGCGGGCAACACCGGGACGGCAACGAGCGCGTCGTCGATGCCCACCGCCTCCGGCTCCGCCGACTCCAGCACTGGAGAGCCTCCGGTCGGCAGCTGCGGAAACGCCGAAGGCCAACTGCTCCGGCCCGAGATGGCCTGGAACACCCGCGTCGACGGAGCCGCCACCGCCGCGGACACGGACGCGGTGATCGACTACCTCCAGGTCAACGTACAAAGCGACGCACGCTTCCAGATCGACTTCTCGCTCACGCTGCTGGAGGCGGACGCCCAGACGGTCCGACAGCCGTTTGCGCCCACCGACGACTATTTCGAGGGCGACTGCGACCCCGCGCCGATTCCGGTGCCCGATGGCGGACACATCGAAGGTGAGTCCGCATACACGTGCGACAACGACGGCGACTGCCATCTCATCGTGATCGACCGTGACAACTGTCGGCTCTACGAACAATGGCGGGCCAACTACGCCGGGCCCGGCGAGTTCGATGGCGGCTGCCTTGCCATCTGGGAGCTCGATCGCGCCTACGACGAGACGCTGCGGGGGGACTTCTGCACCAGCGCCGACGCGGCCGGACTTCCAATCGCTCCGCTCCTGTTTACGGCCGATGAAATCGCGGCTGGAGAGATCCGCCACGCGCTTCGCTTCATCCTGCCCAACGACCACATCCGCGCCGACGAGTACGTCCGCCCCGGCACCCACTCCACCGGCGCCACCGCAGGCCCCGGCGACGCACCGCCGTACTCGGCTCGACTTCGCCTACGCTCTGACGCCGACCTGTCCGGCCTCAATCCCGCCGCTCGCGTCGTCGCCACCGCGCTTCAGAACTACGGCATGTTCCTGGCCGACGGCGGCAACATCACGTTCACTGCCGCGGATGACGACTTCATGACCGCGACCTGGGAGGACGTCGGCCTGGGGCCCCACGACCTCAAGGGGCTGCAGTGGTCCGACTTCGAGGTCGTCGACGCCGGCCCAACCATCGCGTGGAGTTCGGGGGACTGCACGCGAACCCCAATTGCCGATTGAGGTCCACCGGCGCGTACGCCGTCGATCGCATCTTGGACCACGTCTTCGTACTCCCCGACCACCTCCGGCATCGGGGCGCTCTCGCCGGCTGCTGCCGGCCCTTGCGCGTCACTGGGGCTGCACGCAGCGGCAGGCCAAGCTGGACGCAGGCTACGAGCGCTCCGTCGACTGCTGCATGCTGCGTTCGTTCGGGGTCGGATTGGGACCAAACGACGGGGCTCGACCTCGCCCAACCTGCCCAACGGGACCTCTCCATGCTCAGTCGTCATTGAGCCGCAGAGCCGGCCGCCGGGCCGACTTCTGGCCGCTGCGACCCCTTCCGGGACGCGGTCAGGCGGCGAAAACTCGGTACGCTCGGGTCAGATGTCAGAGGTCGAACGCCTCATTGTGATCGGAGCATCTGCCGGCGGCCTCGATGCGGTCTCGAACCTGCTGGAACGCTTGGATCCATCGATGCCGATCGCGTGCGTCGTGGCGTTTCACCTGTCGGCACAGCACGCGTCGATGATGGGTCCGATCCTGGCTCGGCGAACGTCGCTGGCGGTGGAGACCGTTCAGGAGCCGACCGTGCTGCGGCCGGGCACAGTGTACGTCCTCGACGCGGGACATCACCTGATCGTCGACGAGACGCGGGCGCTGGCGCGGCCGGTCGAGCCGACGCATCCGCCCTCGGCCGTCGACGCGCTGTTCAAGTCGGCGGCGCAGGCGTGGGGTGCCAAGGCGATCGGCGTGGTGATGTCGGGCACCGGCCGTGACGGTCGCGCTGGCGCCTCCGCCCTGTGCGCGGCGGGGGCCGACGTGCTGTGCCAGTCGCCCGTCGAGGCCAAGTTCGCGGGGATGCCCAGCGCGGTCGTCGAGTCCGAGCTCGCGACCTTCGTGGGGACGTGCAGCGAGATTGCCGGTCGCATTGCGGATTCCTTGCAGCTGGGGGCGGGTGGCGAACACGGGGACGTTCCGCGCGACGATGCGCCGAGCTTTTGGCGGCTGCTCTCCGAGCTTCGGCCCCAGATGGAGGTCGACCTGTTCTCCTATCGCATCCCGACGCTGTACCGCCGCATCGCGCAGCGGGCACAGACGCTCGGGTCCGCGAGCGTGCCCGCGTACGTCGAGTTCGCGCTGGCCCAAGAGGACGAGCGGCGTCAGCTGGCGCGCCGCATCCTCGTGGGAACCACCGAGTTCTTTCGCGATCAGGGACTCTTCGAGACCATTCGCCGAACCGTCGTGCCGATGGTGGCCGAGCGCGAGACGGTGCGGGTGTGGTCTGCGGGCTGCTCGACCGGCGAAGAAGCCTACTCGGTCGCGGCGCTGCTCGACCACGAGCTTCGGAACGCCGGGTCGAAGGCGCAGCTGCGGGTGTTCGCGACCGACGTCCGGCGCGACATCTTGGCCACTGCCGCGGCGGGCCGCTACTCCGACGCGCAGCTGCAGTCGTTTCCCAACGAGCTGCGGGGTGCGTCCTTCGAGCCGGTCGACAACAGCTGGCAGGTGCGGGAAGGCCTCCGCAAGAAGGTGCTCTTCACGGTCCACGACATCCTTCGGGACCCACCCTTCAGCAACATCGATCTGGCCTTGTTTCGGAACGTCCTGATCTACTTGCGGCCGGCGGCCGCGACCCATGCGGTCGGGCGCCTACACTTCGCGCTTCGTGAGGGCGGGTTGCTCGCCCTGGGCAGCGGGGAGTCGGCCGAGGCGCTCGGAGACGGGTTCGCGAGCCTCGCCCAGGCTCGGATCCCGCTGGCTCGAAAGGTCGGGCCCTCGCGCCCGCAGTCGTTCACGTTTCGCCGCAACACGCCGCGCGATGGCGTCAGGGCCGCGAAGGAGACCTTGGGCGCCCTGGCCACCCGCGCGTTCATGACGCTGGCAGGTCCCCGGGCCGTCGTCGTGGACGCGGCGGGCGACGTCGTGCACGTGCTCAAAGATCCCGCGCCCTACCTGCGGCTGCGAAGCGGACCGATGTCCTCGCGCGCCGAGTCCATGGCGCACGGCAGACTGCGGGGCGTGGTCGCGGCGGCCCTCGCCCGGTTGCGCCGCACGTCCGAGCCGGTCAGTTTGCTCAGCGGGCCGCTGGATGGACTCGATCCGGTTCGCGTGCGCGCGCTTCCGCTGGGCGATGGGCGCGGCCACGCGCTGCTGCTGCTGGAGGCGGTGGTGGGTGAAACGGCGGGCACCGAAGACCTCACGTCCCTGCACGAGGAGCTCGCAGACGCGCGCTCCAACCTCGAGGAGTCGCTGCTGGAGCTGCGCACCGCCAACGAGGATCTCGAGTCGACCAACGAGGAGATGCTCGCGACGAACGAGGAGCTCGAGGCGACCAACGAGGAGCTCCAGGCGACCAACGAAGAGCTGTTCTCGGTCAACGCCGAGCGCGACGCGAGGATCGCCGAGCTCACCGCGCTGCGGGACGACGTCGAGGCGATGTTCGTCGAAGCGCGAATCGCTGGCATGTTCCTCGACGCGAACCTTCGCATCACCCGCGTCGTGGGCGACGTCTCGGCTCTCGTCCCGATCACCGAGGCCGACATCGGCCGCTCGCTGGCCATCTTCCGTCCCTACGTTGCGGCGCTGGATCTCGTCGCGGATGCGCGGCGGGTGCTCGAGACGCAGGTGCCGCTCACGCGGCAGCTGCGCACCGAAGGGGGCGGACGGTTCCAGCTCAAGGTCCACCCCGTAGCCCCGCGGGCCACGTCGGCGCGGGTGATGCTCTTGTTCGCCGATGAGTCCAAGCTCGAGCTGGCCCGCGCCAAGACCGAGCGCATCATCGATGCGCTTCCGCAGAGCCTGGCGGTGCTCGATGAACGGGGTCTCATCACGTTCACGAACCGGCGGTGGCGCAACTTCGGCGAGGACAACGGCTGGAGAGGCGAGACGTGGAGTGGCGTCGACTACCTCTCGTCCATCGACCCGGCCGACCCGACGAGCGCGGAGGCCCGCGAGCTCCTTCAGGCCGTCTTCGCGGGGACCACGTCCCAGGGGCAGCTCGTCTACCCATGCCACGGGAACGGCATCCAGCGGTGGTTCGCAATGGACGTCGCTGCCATCGAGGGCGGCGGCGTGCTGGTGTCCCATCGGGACGACACCGCCGCGGCCCAGACCCGCCATCACCTCGAGGAAGAGAAGCGCCGGCTGCTCGACGTCCTCGACCGCATGCCCAGCGGTCCGGTGCTCGTCGATTCGGACGAGACGATCGTGCATGTGAGCGCTGCGGCGAGCCGCATACTGGGGCGAGCCCCCGAAGACGTGGAGGGGACCAACCTTCGCCTCCTGATGACCGCCGGCTCTCAGCCCACGCTGGACCGATCGCCGGCGCGCGGCCGCGAGCTCAAGCTGGAGCTGCTGCGTGCCGACGGGACGCGGGTTCCTGCTCGCTACACGCCGAGGGAAGCGGGGTTGGGGGTCGTCCTGCTCGGCGGCGCCTCGGACCGGCAGCGGCTGTCGATGGATACGATGACCACCCTCACCGGAGGGATCGCCCACGAGCTCAACAACGCGATGGCACCCCTGGCGGCCTTCGTCGAGAGCTGGGCTGCGGACGAGCGGATCCCCGAGGACATGCGCGCCCAGCTCGAAGAAGCCCGCACGGCGTTCGCGCACGGCAAGTCGGTGACGTCCAACCTGCTTCGCTTCGCCCGCAAGAGCGACGCGGGCCGCGGCGTCGCGTCGGTGGACGTCGTGATCGAGCACGTGGTGTCCTTGGTGCGTACAGGGGCGCCCAGGAGCGTTCGGGTCTCCGTCGACGGGCGGTCCGACGCGCATGTGCCCGCCAACGCGTCCGAGCTGTCGCATGCGCTCCTGAACCTTGTGCTCAACGCGGTCGAGGCGTGCGGCGTCGAGGGGTGGGTTCGCGTCGAGGCCGAGGTCACTCAGGACGCCGAGCGGCCGGTCCGGATCCGCGTGCACGACAACGGTGTCGGCATGGAGCCCTCGATCGCAGAGCGCATCTTCGATCCCTTCTTCACCACCAAGGAACACATGGGCGGCACGGGGCTCGGCCTGGCGCTCGTCCGCAAGTGCGTGCTCTCGGTGGGGGGCACCATCGCGTGCGACTCCTCCCCCGGTGCGGGGACGACGTTCGAGCTCGCGTTTCCTCGGGCCGAGGCGCCAACGACCACGGCCCGCCCGACCACGAGCGAGGGCCTGCTGCAGGACCGCCATGGACTCGTCGTCGACGATGACCCCGCGGTTCGGCACGCGATCAAGCGGCTGCTCGAGACCTGCGGGGCGCGGATCGATGCTGTCCCCTCGGGCGAGGCCGCGCTCGAACGGCTCGCTGAGCACGACTTCGTGGTTCTCGACGTGATGATGCCCGGACTCAGCGGGCCCCAGACGCTCAAGACCCTGCGAGAGCGGGGCAGCGACGTTCCGGTCGTGCTGCTGACCGGTGACCCCGCCCGCATCCCCAGCGACGAGGAGGAGACGGCCCAGACGCGCTTCGTGCTCAAGCCCGCGAACCGGCAAGAGCTCCTGACCGCGCTCGCCGAGGCCGGGGTCGGGCGGCGACCGTAGCGGGGTCCCTACCGCGCGTCGGATTGACCTGGCCTGACATCTGGCAATCGCCCCGAGACACTCGGAGGCCGCTCTGTCGACCTCCTTGCCTCCGGTGCCGACGGCAAACCCATGTCCGGGGAGCGGTGCTCCACCGAACTTGGCCTCGTTGTGAACGACGAATGCGTTGAGGATGAATGTGCTCGAACTCGAATCGAGCCGCGCGCAGTCGAGGAGCTCGTCGTGGAGATCGAGCCAGGCCTCTTGCACCGTCGTCCCGTAGCCGGTGCCCGAACACACGAGGTCACTGAGTTCGCCCGTAGACGCCGAGGCCGGCGATGCGGTCGGGGACTGCGTCATCGGGTCGGCCTTCGACGCGGCCGCTGCATCCTCGACGGCTGGGAGGGATGCATCCATGCCGACGGTCGAGCCGGCCCGTCAACCGAACGCAACCCGGTTGCGTCGAAGAAACGCACCGAGGCCTTCGGGGGGATCTCCGGTGATGTCAGTCACCGAGGGTGAGACGGCCGCTGCCCAGCCGTTGCGCTTGACGCCCTCCAGGCCTACCAGCGCATCGACCATCCAGGACGGAAGGCCCGCGTCTCGCAGAGAGGCCTCGTGCTGTCCGGCCGTCAGAGCCACGTGGGTCACCTCCCGCTCGAGTGCATCACTCAGCGCCGTCGCGAGCGCTGCATCCGAATGCGCCTCGGCGCCGGTGAGTTCGTGCACCTTCCCATGGTGCGGCTCGGGGTTCAGCAGAATCGCCTGGGCGACCTTCGCGATATCCGCGGTGCTGATGTAGGCCGCCTCCCCATCCCCCCCGGCGCCGTAGAACCGCCCCTGCTGGATGCTCTGAGCACCAAAGCTGATCAGGTTGTCCATGAAGAACGCGGGACGAATCACCGCGTACGGGACCCCGCCGCTCTGCACGATCGACTCCGCCGCCGCGTGCTCTCGGGCCAGCGCCAAGGGCGACTCCGGTTCGGCGCCGCTGGCCGACATGCGCAAGATGAAACGCACCCCCTCCCGCTTGGCCGCGTCGACTACATGCCGCACCAGGGGCTTGGCGTCCTCGACGAACGGCGTCAGAAGGAACACGCGATCGACACCGGTCATCCCCGCCGCCACCGAGTCGGGGTCGGTCATGTCGAAGGGCACTACCTCGGCGCCCAGAGCGCGTAGCGCGTCGGCGGCGGGCGAGCCTGGTGTGCGTACCCCTGCCCTCACGTTCGCTCCGCTCTTGGACAAAGAAGTCGCCAGTTGATGGCCCACGGTTCCCGTGGCGCCGGTGATCAGAATCGTCGTCATGTCGCTCGTTCTCCTCGCGCTCATCCTGAGCGCGACCTCGACATGTTGCCAGTGCATTATTGTCCTCGAATACATGCACAGTGTGCATTACTACTGGTACCGTCCAGGCGTGGAGCTGCGACAGATCGACCTAAATCTCCTTCCGATCCTCGCTCTTGAGGGTGGCGTGATGCAATCGGAACGCGGCTTCCCAGCGGCCAGAGAGCTCGAAAGCTCGCGCAGCGAGGATGCGGCGTAGGCCGACCGGGCGCCAGTGGGACCCCGGATGCTTGACGCGGAGCTGCAGCAGGCCGCAAGTGGACTCGGTGGCACCGCTACCGACCGGGAGGTTCGCGGCTCTCGCCTCGGCGTATTTCATCAGAGGGCGACGGTTCTCGAAGTAGCGCAGGGCGTTGGCAAGGGCGTCGCCAAGCGCAAGATTGGAGCAGGTGTCGCGCTCGTATGCCGCGACGCGACGTCGGAGATGCTTGACGATGTGCGCGGCGCCGTGGTCGTCGGTCAGCAGCTTCATCCGGTACCAGCCAGCCATGTTGCTCGGGTCGCCATCGTCTTCCGCTGCCACGACCGCGTCCAGGTAGCCGACCGCGTGATGGAAGTCGACGAGGCACTGGCGGGGAACCCCCTCCGGCAGACGCTCTCGCAGTTCGCGTCGCAGTACCTCCAGCTCACCAGCTCCATCTTGGATGCAGGCGACGTGGACATCGCGTCGACCGTGGCAGAGATGAACGATGTCGTCGACCATCCGCGCCGCGATGTATTGCGCTCCGTACCCTGCGTCGGCGCCGTAGCGATAGCTTCTCCGCGGTTGCCCTTCGGTGTCGTACAACGTCACGTTGGCGGCCCATGCCATCCTCCAGCTGCACACGTACGGTTCGGGAGGCGTGCGCTGGTACTCACGAGACGGGCGGCGCGCCCGGAGCTTGTCGTCGCGCTCGGGCCCGTCCGGCAGGGTCTCGTCCATGCGTGCGGCGAATCGGTCCAGACCGCACGTGATGGCCCCCAGCTCGAACTCCAACTCATCGTGCTCCCGGCACTGCTCTTCGAGTTCGCGCGCGGCCCTCGACATGTCTTCGAGCAGCCCACCGAGGCGATTGCGCAGCGTCGTCCGACTCGGCGGGCGAAAGCCCTGCGTGTGCAGCGTCTCCTCCACCTCTCGGCTGGTCATCTTCGACAGCAACGCGCCCGCCTCGTTGGCCAAGTCGGGCAGCAGCGACTGATCGACCGCACCGATCC
The DNA here is from genome assembly GCA_963761755.1 of uncultured bacterium. Lineage (GTDB taxonomy): Bacteria > Myxococcota_A > Polyangia > Nannocystales > Nannocystaceae > CAJXVA01. The sequence continues at coordinate 14,061 of CAVXIC010000001.1, read as the reverse complement.
GCCGAATCAATGGCTTGATCGTCGGGCCGTTGTGCACTCCGACCAGCCGGTACAGCGACTCGCGCACGACGTGGGCACCCCACAGCCCGTGCACGAGCACCGACGACGCCTGCGAAAGTCGCCGGTACGTCTCGCCGTCGAGCATGATCTCGGGCTCGACCGTGCACGCCGCTTCGAGTCGCTGCTGCTCGTCCTCCCACATGAGGTCCGCCATGACGCCGCGTGCCGCCATCGAGCGCGTCCAGAAGTCGCTGCCGTCCTCGCAGCGCAGCTCCGCCAGCTTGGCCACCATTCGGTGCGCCTGCTGAAAGAGCCGGTTGGTACGATCAATCTTCGGGATTCTCGCGTTCCTCACCATCGGTGGACGAATCGACGTACTCCGCCACCAAAAATTCAAAGACCTCTCGGGCCGCACGAGACCGCGTCTCGAAGTCGGCGTTCGGTCCGCATCGCTCATCGGCCAGTTCCCCGACCAGCGCGCCGAGTTCCTTCATCTTCGGGTCCTTCAGTCGCTCTCGACGTGCCCGTTGCTCCGCTTCCGACTCTCGCTTCGCCATGGTTCGCGTGCAGTCTGATCCCGTTCGACCCTCGACGCGAGCCCCTTCGACCCCGAGCCCACCAACCGCTCTCCTCGGTATTCCAGAGCCTCACAGCGTCCCGCTCGCCGTCCTTCAGCTCAACTCAGGCGGCGATCCACGCCCATCTCGCCGGGGAGGCCCTCGAGCCGCACGCTCGCCTCTTGCTCTGAGAACGACATCGACCCGCTTGTCATCTCATCCTCGCAGGGCGGCCGATGTGGACAGCTCGAGGCAACCCGACGAGGCCAGCGCCGCAGCCGCCAGCACCACGCGGAATGCATGCTGCATGAGGCGATTGAGCAGAACCCGAGGGTACCAACGCGCGGACGACCATTTCGATGCGAAAGGCCGGCGCGCTCCGTGTGTGTGATTGACGGCGTGCATCGCCGGTGTTGTGCTTGGGTGTGCGGACGATTCTAGGAACTGTCATCCTCGCCGTGAGCCTCGGATGTGGTCCCGAAGCGGCGGACGAGCCGTATGTGCCGCGCCTGTGCGAGACCGAGGGCCCCGTCTCGTTGCTCGAGGTCGACTCCCCCCCAGGTGCGGGTTGGAGCGTGCAACCAGTGGGAGAGCACCTCGTGGCCGACTGGTACGCCAATGAAGACGTCGCGCCCCGCATGGGCGCCCATGTCGTCGACCCGTGCGGCGCGGGATCCGTCGCGCTGCCCGAGGACGTCGTCCCCTACGTCGTCGACCATCAGCTGTGGGGGTGCGATGCGAACCTTGGGACGCTGGCGCGGGTCGACCTCGAGACCGGCATCATGAGCGAGCCCGAGCCCGGCACGTTCGACTGCACGCTCCGCGAGTCCTTCTCCAACGCCGTGTTCCTCGCCGATGGTTCGCAGGAGCGCTTGGTCCTGCTCGACGCCGACGGGCCCCATGTCCTCGACGTCCCGCTCGAACCCGTGACCGCGGACCCGCGCGACCTCCCGTTCTACGCGGGGCGATGGGGTGTCCGCCACCGGTCGCCGGTGGACGCGTTCGTCCGGCACGAGGCTGGCGAACTCTATCGAATCGAAGTCGCCGCCCGGAGTGTGACGCGGCTCGATGACCTGCCGAGCTCCCGCTATCGAGTCTCGGGCGACATGCTGCTGGCCACCGATGCCGATCTCTTCGCGCCCGGCGTGCATTCGAGCACGCTGCTCGACAACGACTACCGAGAGATCGGTGCTGGTCCGTCGATCGAAGGCCCGATCGAGCAGGTGTGGGGGTCCATGATCGTGATCGACGGGCAGCTGTTCTCGATCCTCGAGGGCGAGACCTATGCTGCGCCCCGGCCACTGGACGACCCCGGCGACTTCCACCTGGTCGGGGACTGGCTGGCGTACATCGATCGCGAAGACGGCCACCACCAGGTCTGGGACTATCGCACCGGGGCCCTGGTGTACGCGCTCGACCACGACACGCGGGTGCACGGCGACCCGTCGTTCTCCAGCGTGGATGGCCAGCTCGAGATCGAGCGCGCGGATGGAGTGGCGCAGCGGGTGGTCGAGCGCGTGAATCCGCGGACCAAGGGCGTCGACGAAGTCCTGCGCTATCCCGGTGATCGACACTTCCACCGCTTCGGATCGCGACAGGGCGCGCTGGTGTTCCCCGGGCTGGCCGCCGATGGGCGGCGGCCCCTCGAGTACGTGGACACGACCACCTTCGAGACCACGCAGCTGACCCCCGATGCCGATGGCATCGCCAGTACCATGAGCTTCGAGGTCCTGCTCGGAGACGATCTGTTCTTCTTCCGGCACGCCGGCGAAGGTGCGGGTCTGTGGCGCACCCGCGTCCCGGACTAGTCCCGGACTAGCAGCTCGGTGGTGAAACTCGGCGCGGCGGATCGGTTTGGATTTTTCGCTCCTGGGTAGGCCTGCGCCGAGGGGCCCATGGCTGCCATCGCCGATCCCGCTTCGCAGCCGCTCGGCGTGGGCCGGGGCTGCATGCCGGCGGCACGATAGGGGGCCTGGCGGGAGGGAAAAGACCGAACCCGACAGCCCTTCAAACCTCGGACGAGGAGCGGCTACGCGCCTGACTTCGTCGGCGTTGCGGCGGCCGACTTTTCTTCCGCATTCACGTCGATCGGCTTGACCATGGTGGCCGCGACGTAGAGGACCTCCTCGGCGAGCTGCCCCTTCATCACCTCGGGGATGCTCCAACGCTCCATCGCTTCGCTGGCCTTCGGCATCTTGCGCAGGAACCCTTGGATCACGACGGTGTCTCCAACCTCGATCTCTTCGTCCCCTGCGTGCTCGGGCGGTGCCACCAGCAGCTGCGTGCCGTGGGACGGCCCGATCCACAGCGCGTCTCCGGTCTTGCTCCGAACCTCGGCCAGGGCGAAGTCCACCACGCGACCCTCGAGCGCCTCAGGCTCGGGCACGGCGTAGACGGCCGTCCACGACAGGAATGCAGGCTCCGGCTCGTCGGTCCACTGGGCCATGCCTCGGGTGGCGGTGATCGAGTCGGCGATCATGATCGGTCGGTTCTCGAACTCGGTCTCGAGTTCGGTGTCGAGATCCCAGTCGAGCTCCTTCTCCACCTCCACGAGCTGGAGATTCCGGATCTTTCCGGTGACGGCCAGCTTCTCATCATCCTGGATGCCGTCGCTCCCGAGGTCGATCGGCTCACGCGTCAGAACCAAGAGCTCGTGGTCGAAGATCCAGTCGTTGCCTTCGAGGACGAACGCCCTGTCACCGTAGACCTCGTCGGCTTCGCCGTAGAGGGTGAGGGTCCGCCCGTCCATCGCCCGAGGGTTGTCGACGACCTTTTCCACTGTCGGCGTTGCCACCACCTCGGTGCGTTCCTCTTCGCGCTCCTCCTCGGCGCCCTTGATGTCGTCACAAGCGGTCGACCACCCCACCGCGCACAGGCCGGACAGAGCGATCGCGAGTTTTTGGTGTTGGTCGAACATGATCCCTCTCCGTGCAGGAGGGATGCCGGCCAAACCGGCCACGAGATTGCAGGCACTCGGCGGCCACGCACCGTGCGGTGACGACACACCCGTGACGCCCAGTCACAGTGCCGCGCAGTCACAGTGCCGCGCAGTCACAGTGCAGGCAGTTGCGAGTGCCTGCTCAGTGACTAGTGCCTCAGATCGGCCCATGCGCGTCACTCGGGCCGTCACCGCTCCGCAGGACATCGCCGCCGAGCTCCGCGGTGCTCGGCCGCCGCCTCGTGCCTCTCCTGTCGGACAACTCCTGCTGTTCTCGCCTCCGCCCACAGCCCCCTGAGTCTCCCTCTACCAGCGCGTCGCTTTCCAACCGCGCTCGTCTCGGCGTGCCTCGATGGCGTACCCCGTGCGGCCGTGCTCCCTGTCGCGGCGCGTTTCCCCCTCAAATGGCTCCGCTCTCACCGCCCCAGCTTGGCTCGACACCCCGCTGCTGGTCCCCTGCCTGACAACCGCGCTCTACTGCTGCCCGCCCTACTCCTCCATCCCGGCTTTTTCACACTTCATTTCGCTTAAACGCTCGCCAAAGGGCTGAACGCTCGCTTCGGACGCTTTGATTCGATTTGGAGCGGCGGGGGCTCGTGCGACACAGTCACGCCGACGGACGACGACACGCTGAACGACCTCGCGTATTCGGACTGCAATGCCCCGTGCGCGGGCTTGGTCAAGTGGGGGCACCTGTGGCCGGGGTTCAGCACGTACGGCTGGCGCTTCGGAGAGACGCGAACGTTCAAGCGACCGGAGTGGTAACGTTCAAGCGACCGGAGTGGTACTATACGATCCCGACAACCCCCGTGCGGCGGCACCGATCAACGCTCAAGGAACATCAAAGAAAACGTCCCATCTCAGTTCGCCGTCGATCAGAGTCGACGCGTCGCTGCAGGCCGCGCGCAAGAGGCCGAAACGCAAGAGACTCGGCACGTCCAGCGCGCGCTTCGCAACCGGCTCTGCATCAGCGTCAAACACGGCCCACGGACGAGCCTTCCGGTCGGTGTAAACTGAGATGTATTCGCCATCCATCCCCTCGAAGGCAGCCGCGCGAGCCGGATAGCCGCGGTGGGCATCGAGCACTTCCAGCGACGCTCCGGGGATCAGAGCGAACGCCTGCGTCGTGGCTTCGACCGCACATGCGAGACTGAACTCCGCGACGGCAGCGTACAACTCAACGATCTCAGCCGGCAGCCGTACGCCCTCGTCGCGATGCAGGTCGCCAACGAACGCGACGTGCTCGACACCCGGCGCCAGCTTGCCAACGTTGGGGTTCTCGTCCACCCACGACCGAATCGCGTCGAGCTCTGACCACTTGCCCGGGGGCGGAGGCGGATGTTTGGCCTGACGCGCGCGGTGGAGAGTCTCTGCCGCTTCGGGCAACTCGGGCCAACCGTATGCACGCATCATTGCGAGGATCCGAAGCCCGCCGTCGGGGTCGCGCTGGACGAAGTATGGAGTGACCTGCTCGCGGACAAGGTTCACGATCGAGACACGCAACGCGTCGGCCTCTTGGGCCGGGAGCACGCTTCCATCCACCATGTTGGCCCCGAGCTGGCGGATGCGACCTTCGAGCGCTTCATGGAACCGCTTTGCACTGCCCCGACCCTTCAGATCAAGCCTCAGTCCGTCGAGGAGGTCGGCCGCGCTCGTCGTCATGCTGCACCGTATCAAGGTTCTCCAACTCCGGCCACTCGCCACGCAGAAGGCCCGGCAGGGTCGACGACCTACCGGGGGAGCAGCCACTGATGCCGTACTGGGCGTGGAGGACGACGTTCTTCCACTCGATGGGGCTGACGTGCGGACGAAGATGGTGTCGTCGATGCGGGTGACGTCGAAAATCCAGTTTCCCAACATCCGTCTAGTGCCCTGGATCGGTGATTTCTTGAAAAAGTCAGTCACTGGTCGGAGCCCCGAGAACCTGGATCGTCCGCTGCCCAAATCGCTTCACTGACTCGAGGATCTCGTCGGCGGTCTTCGTCCATGTGAAGGCCTTGCCCTCTTCGTTGTGCGCCTCGACGTATTCGTGGAGCGCTTTGCGGAGGTCCGGAACGCTCTTGTGAGAACCGCGGCGCAGGGCGTGCTCGGTCAGGAGGCCAAAGAAGCGTTCGACCAAATTCAGCCACGATGAGTAGGTCGGCGTGAAGTGGAAACGGAAGCGCGGGTGACGGGCGAGCCACCGCTTGACCGTGGGTGATTTGTGCGCGGAGAGGTTGTCCAAGATGACGTGTACTTCGAGGTCCGCAGGCACGCGACGCAACGCGCGACGCGCTCCATATTTCCATTGGTGGTCATCTTCGTGGTCCTCGCCGGGTTGGCCGGCGTCTTCGTCCTCGGTCTGATCCCACCGGGGTGACGCTCAGCCCACGGTGAGCACCTTCGCAGAGACCTCATCGACGACGAGTTCGTCGACCCGGAGTCCGGTTGCAGGATCGCCGTCGATGCCTGCCACGACGGTTGCGCGGGTCGTCTCGCCAACGCGTATCCGTGCTCGCTTCACCCGAATCGTCTCAACGTCGGGTGTATGGACGAACGTCGGGTGTATGGACGTATGTCGTCTGGACGCATGACGTGCTCCAAGAGGCCGGGTCGTGCTCCAAGAGGCCTGGAGGGTCTCGTCTCGGACCACCCGACATCGCGTGTGCCGGCGAGGTTGGTGAAGGTGTACATGCTGCGACCGTCAGGAGGTCGAGGGAGAGGGATGGGTGGCTGGAGTGCATGCGGTGTTCATCCGATCGGATTTTGCGGGTTCGGGCTCGAAGCCGCAGCCGATCGGTCTCGGCCGGCCAACGCTCGAGCCTCTCGGCCTCGGTGGCGCGCCGGAACGCCTCATCCTCGGCCCGGTTCTCGGGCAGCTTGGCGTCGCGCTCGGTCCGGGCTGCGCGGTGCGCCTTGATGGCCGCGGCTTGCTCGGCCTCGCCCAGGGGCACCTCGAGGCGCTGGCCGTCGACGTACGCGAACGCGGTTGCCGTGGATCCCTCGCCAGGCTCGGGGCCGGCGCCGAGGGCATCCGACCGTGTCCGGGCCTCAGCGAGCCTCTCTCGGGCGTACTCGGCCAGCTTCTCGGCGGCGGTCGGGGGCGCTTGATCAGCGCCACGAGCCCAGCGTGGTCGCGCGTCGTGGGCGCAAAACGGCCGATCTCGCGGGTTCACCGGGAAGATTTCACGGACCCCGGGCCGGGCCCGTGCGCTGAGATTTCACCAGCGCCGAAGGGGGAGGGTTGAGGGGCGCCATGGAGTGAGACCACGCTTGCTACGGGTTCGCCTCAAGCCAGGCGCTCAGGCTCACCCCCGAATCGAGCAGCATCGAATGCGGGGGCGTCAGGAAGGTCGGGCCAGTGACGACGGCGACGGGGCGGAGCGCGAACTCCTCGCCCTTCTCCAAGAACCGGCCCGAGCGCGCCGCATCGGCTAGGTAAGCCACGATCGCCCCCTCGACCACGTCGCCATCGCCGATACCCTCAAGGACCTCGTTGCTCAGCTCCCAGTGCGCGCTCGCTTCCCCATTGGCGTCGCGCTCGGTGACGTAGACGTGGGGGTACCGGTCTTCGACGTAGATATCCCGCGCGGTGGCGTCGATCTGACGCGCAAGCTTCACATCTCGTAGTGAGACGTGCGCGGGGTCGTTGATTCGGGCGGCATGGTCGATCTCTACACGGTCGGCGAGGGAAGTATTGGCGTCCATTTCGGTGGTCATAGGACGACTGTAACACACTGGGATCATTGGATTAGTGTACACACTTGGGAGACCCATCATGGTCGACTTCCCCGGCATGGACATTCCGCTCGCGCCGTTGGGCCTCACCTCTCCCCGGGCCGGAGGGTGGACAGGCCCTTGTGCGAGGTCGCGCGGGCGGTGCGAGACGAGTGGGGCGCCCGGCGTGACCGTACTCGTCGTCCTAGGTCTAACCCAGACCAGCCTACACGGCACGAAAGCAATCGCCCCTGCGGGCGTGATGCCACGGGACCGCGATCGACAACTGCCACCCGATCGAGACGGGCTTGGGTCTCGCCCTTCGAGGTCGTCGCAACTGCACCCGCCGCATGAACCTCGAGACGGCCGGAAACACGTACTGCCCCCACCGATCCGGCACGGGTCGACGCCGCGGGCAGACCCGCTCGTGCAGCTCGTATCGCTCGCCGGCATGGAGCGCGAGGGCCCGGGCGATGACGGGGACGCGGTCGGGGACACGCACCGCGACTGTTCGCCCCAGTGCCCGGCGGGGTCCGGCTTTACGTCCAACCCCAGCCGGTGCCCATGCTTGGTGACGGCGTCGACGATGCGAGCCCCACAACGGCCGCAGGAGCGCGCTGGAAGATTGCCGAGCCATCGGCGGGCCCGTTCAGCTTCGAGGGCCTCTCGAGCGCACGTGCGAGCCTCTCGCGTTCCTGCTCGCGCTTGGCTTTGAGGTCGACGTGCTCAGCCCGGTCGAGCTCCAATCTCACACCGGCGATCCGCCAGCTCGACGGGAAGCGACGCTCGCGCGATCGATCGGAGATACCGAGCAGGCGCCGAGCATTACTCTTCCACCGTCCGCGGGTGATCGGGTGCAAGTTCGCAGCGACTGGAGCCGCGATGAAGTCGCCGGTAGCGGGCAGCGTTCGATCACCCAAGTCACCCCCCCGGGCGAGGTGTGGTGCCTTCGCACCGCCAACCACGCGAGCGTGCAGCTGCGCCGCCGGCGGTCAGTTCAGGGCCCCTCGAGGCTGGGCGCGCACCTCGGCGGCGCTTCGGCAGATCGCGGTGAGTCGGGCGAGTTCGGGGACCATGCGGGGGCCAGCTCCGTGAGACGCGAGATCAGGCGGTTAGGTGAAATGAAGTGGGAATAAGCCGTCGTCTTCGCCGACCTCGTGCACCGTCACCACGTTGGGATGGTTGAGCTTCGCCAACGCCTTCGCCTCACGCATCATCCGCTCCCGGGCCTCGTCTGTGGCCGCAGTCACCACCTTCACCGCGACCCGCCGATCGAGCTGAAGGTCGTAGGCCTCGTAGACGACGCCCATTGCTCGCGGCCGAGCGTCTCGAGCATCTGGCATCGGCCCAGGCTCGTGATTCCGGACTTGCCAAACATGCCCGCCTCCAGCGATCCCATCAGGACACGCCCGCAGGACACGCCCGCCCACGCTGAGCTCGTTTGCGCGCATCTCGTTTGCGCGCATCAGGGTGCGTCTGCAGGCATCCAGGTCTCGTGCACGTGCAGCCACTGCACCCCATTGGGCGTGGCCTCGCGGTGACGCATCAGCGCGGTACTCAGTCTCGCGGTCTCCGAGTCTCGCGACCGATGGGTTTCCACATACGTAAGGAGCGCGAGATCGGCATGTGCATGCCGAAGCGCAACATCGGAGATCTCGATCGACTCGCCGGAGTTCCAGCTGCCAAAGGCCCCACGAAGTCCGGTGGAGAGAGCATCGAGCCCGGTCGCCGTGCCCCGGGGCGAGACGATCACGAAGCCCGGATCCATCACGCCGGCGAAACGCTGAAAGCCGCGATCGCGATCGGAGAACTCGCCGCGAAACCACGCCTGGAAGAAGCGGTGCAGGCCGACTATTTCCTCTTCGCACGCCAGGGCGACATCCATCACGCGAAGGATACCGCGTGACCCGAGGACAACACCGACCCCGAACCAGTCGAAGTTCACCCCCACAGCCCCTGGCTCTCGATGAGAGACATTGGTGTCCTCAACTCGATTCGAGCCAGAGCATCGCGCACGCGAACTGCACCAACCTCAGAGTTGGCCGCGGGCGCAGCGCGGCGCACTCACTCGTGTGCCGCTGGGCTTGGCGCCACCGCGGCCCGAACCGGCCGGATTCCGCCCCGTTGGGGGACGAAGAGGGCGAGCTGCTTGCGGGGCGGCGGCTCCTCGGGCCGAGGGATGATGCGGGCGCGCAGGGCGTGATGCCCCGCGAGGACACCATAGTACCGCACGGTGTGGGCTCCAGGCGGTGGAACCAGGGCGCACAGGCGCGCGAGAAAGGTGTGCGGGGTCATCTGGGCGTGCGGATAAGCGAAATGAAGTGGGAAATCAGACAGAGGGTCGGGTAGCGGGAGGGGCGCGGCGGCGGTCTCGCGGAGAGTGGGCGCGGTGTTGGAGATGCGCGCGCGGGTCCGCGGGCTGGTCTGGAGGTGAGGTTGCGCGTATTCGCGCGCAAGAGTGAGGACGAGGCCGGCCCGCGGACGTACGAGACCAGCGCGCCGGGGGTCAGGGCACGGTGTAGTTGGTCGCAAGGCTCGGCAGCCGGGCGAGAACAAGAGGAGCTGTCCGGGAGGCTCGGGCCGCGGCGGCGGCCGAGCACCATGGAGCTCGGCGGCGATTTGCTCGGGAGTGGTGACGGCCCGGGTGAGGCGCATGGGTCCGGCACAGCGGGCGCAGACGGAGATGTCGATGCGGAATACGCGAGCGAGGAGCGGCATCCACGAGAGGCGATGGGGTGCCGCGGAGCGCAGCTGAGACTCGAGCAAGGAGGTGATGGCGGGAAGCTCGAGAGGCCCGTGAGGAATGAACAGGGCGAGCAGCTTGGGTCGCGGGGGCTGGTCGGGCCGAGGAATGATGCGGGAGCGCAGTATGCCCCGCGAGGACACCGTAGTATCGAACGGTGTGGGCGCCGGGCGGGGCCAGGGCGCATAGGCGAGCGAGGAAGGTGTCCGGAGTCATCTGGGCGTAGGTGGCTCCAGCGCGCGTGGGCTTGTTGAAAATGCACGCGGACCTGGCCGTCCGGGGTGCGCTGGACGGCGCCCTGAGCAAACGGTGGCCGCAGGAGATAGCGACACCGCCGCTCGAGACGACTCCGGTCGCGACCGCCCACGGTGACGGCGGCATGCAGCTGCATGCCGAAGCCGGTCACGAACAGGGGCGGCGCCGGCGAGGGCGCGCGGGGCGAGGGGGCGGCGGCCCGCAGCGGCAGGGCGAGCAGGACGCAGGCGGCCATGGCTGCATCGACCTCGTGGTCCCCGTCGTCATCGTGGTCGGCCTCGAGCGCCGCGGAGTCGGCGTGCACGCGCTGCAGGATGCCGACGAGGTGCTCATCGGCGAGCCCTGCGATGGGACGGAAGCGAGGTTCGTCCGGGTCGGAGGCGTCGAAGCAGCCCCACTTCGGTCGGGGGTGACGAGCGCATGCAGGTGCACGAACAACCCCAGGTCGTTGCGGAAGCGCTGCACGACGATGAGCACGCCCGGGTGCAGGGCAGCGCCACTCGCCAGGCCGTGTGTGCGCTTGGTGAGCCGCCGAAGCGTCTGCATGACTCGGGCGGCGAACCGCTGGCACACGCGACCGAGCAGGGCCTGGTCATGCCCGAGCCGGACCGAGGGCGGGCCGGGAAACGAGAGCACCCACTGCCGCCAGGGGACCGCGGGCAGGCGGTGCTCCACCAGCAGGGCGGCGGTCTCGGCCACGCGCCGGCCCATACACGAGGGGCAGATGCCGCGGCTCTTGCAGGCAACGGGGACCCGCAGGCTGTCGCCGCAGCGCTGGCACTGCGCGACGAGGAAGCCGTGTTCGAAGTCGCCGCAGGTGACGAATGCCTCGAGCTCATCACGAACGAACGCAGGCAGGGAACCCGCGCGCTCCTCGAGGCGGTCGCGAACCGCCGGCCAGTGTTCTCGCACGACGGCGAGGGCGTCGCTGTCCTGGGTGCTGCGTGGGATGTACTGCGCTGCAGCGTGACAGCCGGCCACCGCCGGTGTCGGTGCGCTTCCCGAGCCGCTCTCTCAGCCGAGTCGTTTCGGGGGCTTGGCCGATCCGCGGCGAACCAGCGGCCCACCGGTGGGTCAACTGCCGGGCCATCGGGCAGCCCAGGCGTCGTAGTGAGCCCGATGACTCGGGCGACGACGGTGGGCGAACCCCTGCCTGTCGCAGAGACGTCGGGTCGCAGCGCGCCTCGACCCGCTCACCGAGCCCGATGATCGGCATCCCGAGGGGCATCTCGGATCTTGCGCTTGGCGCGAACCAGTCCCTGCGCCATGGTCGCTTCCGAGGTCAAGAAGGCGAAGGGGCCGTCCTCTCGCGAGCTATTGGGACGGTGCGTCCGGCGCCTGTTTGACGACGGCACCCAGCTGGCGCGCGCTGCTGGTCTTGCCAACGTAGATCGCGATGTCGAACAGGCGGCCGAGCACGTCGACGGTCCCCTCACGCTCGCCTTCGGAGACGAGCCAGCCGCACGAGTGCATGACTCGGGGCGACCACAGCCAGTCGTGCGCGGCGCCTTGGGGCGCAGTCCGCAGGTCGACGGCAAAGATCGGCAGACCCACGCGCGCCAAGGCTTCGGCAGCCCAGCCGACCTTTCGTGGACCCACCACGACATCGGCGATCACGGGCGCGTTGGGCTCGACCCACGCGCGGTAGCTCCCCTCGTCGAGGACAAACCCGACCGCGACGTAGTCGTCCCCCCGCTCTCGTCGCAGGTGCGTTCCCATCCCGGTGCCCAACAAGTTCGACGAGTCCACTTGGATATGGCCATTGTGTGCCCACACCAGGACGCGCTCGTCGTCCGGCAGTTGGTCGGCCAACCACAGCACGTTTTCGGCCATCGCCCGGTCGCGGGCGGCGAACTGCGCCCGAGACCCTTTGGCGGCAAACCGCGCCCGCGCTTGCTCTAGCAGTCGAGCGTGCTGCAGCATCAATTCGAACTCGGACCTACTCGAACGCGCGACGTATCGCCGCCGCGAGCTGCGTAGTTGTTCGCCGAGCCGCTCGATGGCCTGCTGTGTCGCTGTCGCTTCCGCCTCGCCCAGCACGAGCATGCCAAACTCGCTCTTGTTGTCGTTCTTTGCCGGGTCCAGTGGCGCGAGCCCATCGAGTAGATCCGACGCCTTGGACGGTTCGACCTTGGTCAGGTACGTGCGCAGTGCGGTCAGCGATGCGTCCGTCCCCTGCACGTCGTAGCCCCGAAAGCCGATCTGCTCGCGGCGCTTCTTGCCGGCGTTTCGCGACCGCATCCACAGCAGGAGCTCGCGAATCTCTTCGGTGCGCCATACCACGAACAAGGCCTTCATGGCCTCTTCGACCGTGCCCGGGCCTCCGCGGACCCACGCGTCGACGCGCTCGGCCGTGTTGAAGTTCGCCTCCATCGCCAGGAGGGTCAATCCGTGGTGCGACGCCAAGCGATCGACGAGACGATGCTTGAGCTGGAAAAACTCGCGCGTTCCGTGCGTCGCTTCTCCGATGCCAATGATGCGCGCACGGGCAAGCAACGCAGCCACGGACTCGAGGTCCTGAGTCGGGGCGGCGACGTCGGTGGTCTCGATGGGCAACGCATTGTCGGACAGCCAGCGAACTGCCCCAGCCGGCGCGGGCTCCCGCAACGACGCTTCGATCTGCACCTTCGCGCGATCTCCTGCCGCCCCGGCTGCGTTGGTCCAGCCGGCCAGCAGTTCTTCTCCCACCGGACGCAAGCCGTAGGTTCCCGGGGGAACCCTCATCGTGAACGTTCCAGACTCCGCGATGGGTGCGACGAAGATGTCGCCCTCGTCCTGACTCTGACGACCCGCCCCGATGAGTGCACCGGCGGGTGGCTTGCCAGCCGACACCGATAGCGCTCCCTCGATCACAAAGCCCTCTTCGGCCGGTGCGAGCTTGATGTCCACCGGCGCCACCGTCTCGGTGTCTGCCGGCGGCACGAACGCGGCGACTCCGACCTCACTGGTCACGGTGATCGCGAAACGTTCGGAGGGACGCTCGGCCTCGAATCGCCCGTCCTGGCTGGTCGCGACGATCGACAGTGGATGCCCCTCGACATCGTTGATGGCGACGACGGCACCGACGACCGGAGCGCCGTTGGGCCCCACCACCGTCCCGGTCACCGTTGGCTGGGTCTGGACGGGATCCGCGGTCGCGACCGGTGTCACCGTGGGTTCGATCGTGGCGTGCTCGGGGCCATGACATGCATGCAAGCAAGCCAACGCAGTCCAAGCCAAGCAGCTCAACGCCGGTCGCCACATGCCGCGATTGTACGGGACCCAAGGGCCAGCAACAACGGAGCACGGTTGCGCCTGAGTAGTTGCAACGCGGATTTCCGGCGGTGTGGATGCGGCGGTATCGCTGGCGTCGTGCGGTGGCACCGGTGAATGCGCGGCTCACAGGGTAGCGAAACGGCCGCCACCGAGGAGGCCCTACAGGCGTTCGGGCTCCGCTACCAGACGGCGTGGACTCGCGGCATGCGAGCCAAGCTCGGCATCCTCGAGGAACAGGACGAGGACGATGTGCTCGCCCAGATGACCCCCGACACCTTTCTCGCCCGGCTGTGCGCCCTCGTGCCTCCTCCGCGGGCCCACACCGTCCTGTACTACGGCGTGCTCTCAGCCCACCACAAGCTGCGCTCCGCCATCGTGCCTCGTGCCGACGAGCCCGAACCCAAGCAGCTGTCCCTCTTCATCCCTCGCGGCCAGCTGGAGCTTCCCGCCATCACCACCTTGCGCGGGCGGTTAAGCGAAATGAAGTGGGAAATCAGAGGGAGGCTCGGTTAGTGGAGGTAGGCCTGGGGGTGTTCCGCGGAGAGTGCGCGTTGTCTCAAGCAAGGAGGCGGGTTCCGCCGCCGACTTCGGAGCGAGACTGGCGGGTGTCCGCGCGC